>NZ_JALPVJ010000007.1 GCF_023544445.1 Actinoplanes sp. M2I2
GCTGGGCTGGGCTGGGCTGGGCTGGGCTGGGCTGGGCTGGGCTGGGCTGGGCTGGGCTGGGCTGGGCTGGGCTGGGCTGGGCTGGGCTGGGCTGGGCTGGGCTGGGCTGGGCTGGGCTGGGCTGGGCAGACAGTAACCGCGACCACCTTGAGAACTCACCTCGGCCAGGCCGGAAAAATACCGCGACCAGGCCGGACAGCCACCGCGACCAGTCCACGCAACGTCACCCACCAACATCGCCCCGCACGGCCGCCCGAGCAAGCCCGGCAACCACCACGACCAGACCGCACAACGTGACCACGACCAAGCCGCACAACGACCACGACCAGCCCGCACATCCCGATCACGACCACGGCCGGACAGCCACCGCGACAAGGCCGCACAACGCGATCAGGACCACGGCCGGACAGCCGCCGCGACAAGGCCGGACAATATGACCACTACCGGCAGGGCAGCGGACCTGACGACCGTACGAGAATGAGGAGCGAATCAGATGCGGGCACTGGTGCAGACCGTGAGCCGGGCCAGCGTGACCGTCGACGACGAGATCGTCGGGAAGATCGAGGACGGCCTGCTTGTGCTGGTCGGTGTGACGCACGATGACACTCCGGCCAAGGCCGCCGAATTGGCTCGCAAGACCTACGAACTGCGCATCCTGGACAATGAGGCGTCTGCGTCGGATGTCGGGGCCGGGTTGCTGGTGGTCAGCCAGTTCACGCTCTACGGCGATGCGCGCAAGGGGCGCCGGCCCACCTGGAACGCCGCCGCGCCTGCCGAGGTGGCCGAGCCGCTCGTCACGGCGTACGTGGAAAGCCTGCGCGCCCGGGGAGCGACTGTCGAGACCGGTCGCTTCCGGACGCACATGCTGGTCGAAAGCGTCAATGTCGGACCGCGCACGATCCTGCTGGAGCTGTAGAAGACTGCGCGAGCTCTGCACACTGCTGGGCTCGTAAGACCGCTCGAGCTCAACGGACTGCTCGAACTTTGAAGACCGCTCGGGCTCTACAAGACGCGCAGACCTCCGAAACTGCTGGAGCGTTGCACGACTGGCGAGCTCCGGAACTCAGAAGAACAGCCCGCGCCGCTGGGCCGACTGCCGCAGCCAGTTGTCGAGCTGCCCGGCCCAGTCGGTGCGGTCGGCCGTCGCGTAGTCGACGTCGAACCGGCCGAACGCGTCGCGACCCTCGGTGAACATGCCGCCGCGCTTGTCGATCTCGAGGATGACCTGCAGTTTCTGCGGGGTCGGGATGAACGTCAGCTCCAGCTGGTTGATGCCGCTCGCGTACGCCGACGGCGGGTAGAACTCGATCTCCTGGTAGAACGGCAGGTGCTGCTCCACGCCGTACACTCGGCCGCGCTCGACGTCGGCCCGGCTGAAGCGGAAGCCGAGACGCAGCAGGGCGTCCAGGATGCGCTCCTGGGCCGGCAGCGGGTGGACGGCCACCGCGTCCAGATCGGACTTGTCGACCGCGCGGGCGATCTCGAGCTCGGTGGTCAGGCCCATGGTCATGCCGTGCAGATGCTGCCCGTACACCTCGGTGATCGGGGTTTCCCACGGCACGTCGAACCGGAACGGCACGTCGTACTTCGCGCCGGGGTCGAGACGGAACGAACCGGTCAGCCGCTGGCGGTGGAACTCCTGATCGCTGTTGTACTCGCCGTCACCGCTCTCCACCTCGACGCGGGTGATCAGTCCGACCGCGAGATATTCGACGTCGACAGCGTGGTCCCCGCCGACCACGTGCACCTGGCCTTCGAGGAACCCGCCAGGCCGGCAGTTGGGGTTGGTCAGCACCGTTTCGACCGACGGGCCACCGACGCCAAAAGCCTGCAACATCTTTTTGAAGACCACTGAACCATCTCCTCCTCGGGGGCGTTTGGGGAACAGTATCGGCGCGCACCACGCGACGAGTACCGGGAATCCGGTCACTTTGTCGGCTTGGCGACGTCAGGGTTCTCCCTGATTCATGCCACCTGGACGCTTGCCTCACCTCGGTTTAACGCGTCCCAGGCCAAGCTATCGATCACACCGGCACGAGGCGGCTGGGAATGCACGAGACGGTTATCAGCGGGGAGGGGACTGAAAGATGGTCCTGCAGATGAAGGCGTCGGACTCCAAGGCGGCGGTTGCCGTCGACAACAGCATGACCGACGGTGTCGAGCTCCTGGCCGACCTGGACGCCACGGACGAGCGCGGCGTTTCCGCCGACCTGGTCCGTGCGTACCTCAACGGCATCGGACGCACCCGGCTGCTCACAGCGGTCGAAGAGGTCGAGCTTTCCAAGCGCATCGAGGCCGGCCTGTACGCCGAGGAGAAGCTTCCCGCGGCGGCCGACGAACTGGCACCCCTCCTGCAGATCATCGTCGCGGAGGGCAAGGCGGCCAAGAACCACCTGCTCGAGGCCAACCTGCGGCTCGTCGTGAGCATCGCGAAGCGGTACACCGGGCGCGGCATGGCCTTCCTCGATTTGATCCAGGAAGGCAACCTCGGCCTCATCCGCGCGGTCGAGAAGTTCGACTACACCAAGGGCTACAAGTTCTCCACGTACGCCACCTGGTGGATCCGCCAGGCCATCACCCGCGCCATGGCCGACCAGGCCCGCACCATCCGCATCCCGGTGCACATGGTCGAGCAGGTCAACCGCATGGTCCGCAGCCGCCGCGACCTGGCCGCGAGCCTCGGCCGCGAGCCGAGCATCGCCGAGATCGCCCACGCCATGGACGTGCCCGAGTTCCAGGTCATCGAGCTGATCTCGTACGACCGGGAGCCGGTCAGCCTCGACCAGGCCGTCGGTGAGGACGGCGAGAGCGCGCTGGGCGACTTCGTGGCGGCGGTCGACCCGAGCCAGCCCGGCGCCACGGCCGGCCAGGGCGAGCTGCGCAGCGAGGTCGAGATCGTGCTGGCCACGCTGAGCGAGCGTGAGTCCGCCGTGATCCGCCTGCGCTTCGGCCTCGACGACGGCCGCCAGCGCACCCTCGACGAGGTGGGGCGCGAGTTCGGCCTGAGCCGCGAGCGCATCCGCCAGATCGAGAAGGTCACCATGCTCAAGCTGCGCGACCCGGAGCGTTCGTCCCGCCTCGAGGCCTACGCCGGCTGAAAGTCAACCACCGCACCGCCCGGCGAGCCTCGGCTCGACCGGGCGGTTGCGCTTTCCGGTGGGTACGGTCCGCGCGCGACCAAGGTAGTGGCCGAGCCGCCCGCCAGGCCGACGGCGGCTATGGGGTGCGCAGGCGACGGGGGCCGGTGTCGGGGCGGCGGGTGGGGTCGCCTATCTCGGCGGCGGCGTGCAGGACCGAGTAGCCGTCGGGGCGGGCCAGGACCGGGTTGAGGGACAGTTTGCGCAGGCGGGGGTGGTCGTCGGCGAGCCGGCCGACGCGGAGCAGCAGGTCGATGAGGGCCTCGCGGTCGACCGGCCGGGAACCGCGATAGCCGTGCAGCAGGGGCGCGGCCCGCGGCTCGACGACCAGGGCCTCGGCCGCACGGTCGGTCAGGGGCGCAGCCCGCCAGGCCAGATCGCCCAGCAGGTCGCTGGCCACGCCGCCCAGGCCGAAACCGACGATCGGGCCGAAGGCCGGATCTTCCATCACCTCGACGCGGCAGGCCACGCCGGCCGAGACCATCGTCTGGACCAGGACGTCGGGGCCGAAGGCGGTGGACAACTCCGTGTAGGCCGAGCGGACGTCGTCCTCGTCGGCCAGGGCCAGCCGGACCGCGCCCAGGTCTATCCGGTGGCGCAGCGCGCCGCCGGCGGCCTTGAGGGCGACCGGGTAACCGAGCGCCTCGGCGGCCGCGATCGCCTCGTCGGCCGTGGCGGCCAGCGTGGACGGGACCACGTCGATGCCGTAGGCAGCCAGCAGCGCCGAGGGTGGGCCGTCGATGCCGGTGGCGGCCGGGTCGACGCCCTCGAGCACCGGGAGCACGCCGGGCGGGCGCCGCAGCCAGTCGGCGTAGGTGGCCACCCGGCCCAGGGCGCGCACAGCCTCCTCGACCGACGGGTAGGCCGGGACGCGGGCCGGCGAGCTGCCGAGCAGGAACGTCGCGACGGTCGGCTTCTCCCCGGCGAGCGCCACGCTGGCCAGGGCCGCGGCGAAGTCGGCGTCCTCGTCGGCGAGCTGGCCGGGCAGCGGCGGCGCGAACACGACGACCAGGGCGTCGGCCCGGTCGTCGACGGCCGCGTCGGCCAGGGCGTCGGCGAAGTCGTGGGCGCCGGCCTGGGGGCTGATGTCGAGCGGGTAGCCGTCGGCGACGAGCAGACCGTTGGCCCGGCAGGCGGCCACCGCCAATTCGGACAGTGCGGACGAGTTGCCGACGACGGCCACGCGCCGGCCGGCCGGCAGCGGCTGGTGGGCGAGCAGCAGGCCGACGTCGAACATCTCCTGCACGGTGTCGACCCGGATCACGCCGGAACGGGCGAACAGGGCGGTGACCGCGTTGACGTCGGGGCCGGGCAGATCACCGGCGAGACCGGGCGGGCGGGTGGCCGAGGCGACCGCGACCACCGGTTTCACCCTGCTCATGCGGCGGGCCAGCCGGGCGAACTTGCGCGGGTTGCCGAATGTCTCCAGATAGAGCAGCACGACGTCGGTGCCCGGGTCGTCGCGCCAATACTGCAGCAGGTCGTTGCCGGACACGTCGGCGCGGTTGCCGGCCGAGACGAAGCTGGACAGGCCCAGCCCGCGACGGTCGGCCTCGGCCAGCAGGGCGACCCCGAGCGCGCCGCTCTGGCTGAAGAAGCCGACCCGTCCGGCGGCCGGCAATCGCGGGGCCAGGGTGGCGTTCAGGCGGACGCCGGGGTCGGTGTTGGCGACCCCCATGCTGTTGGGCCCGACCACGCGCAGCCCGGCGGCGTGCGCGCCCTCGATCAGCGCCCGCTGCGCGACGCCGCCCTCGGGACCGGCCTCGGCGAACCCGGCCGAGACGACCACGAGACTGCCCGCGCCGCTGGCCGCGGCGTCGGCCAGCGCGGCGGCCACGCCCTCGGGCGGGACGGCGACCAGGGCCAGATCGATCGCCACCCCGGCCTCGGTGGCCGAGCGGTAGGCGCGCAGACCGGCCACCCGCTCGGCGCTGCGGTGCACCGGGACGACCGGACCGGTGAACCCGCCGTCGCGCAGGTGGCCGAGCATGGCCGCGCCGATGCCCTGACCGCTCGCGCTGGCGCCGTAGACGGCGACCGCGCGCGGGGACAGCAGCCGGGCGATCGAGCGGGCCTCGGTGAGGTGCTCGCGGGACTCCTGCACCTCGCGGCTTTTCTCGGTGGGCGCGATCGGGAAGCTGAGATGGACCACGCCGTCGGCGTACTTGCGCTGGACCTGATAGCCGAAGTCGCTGAAGACCCGCAGCATGCCGCCGTTCTCGGGGAGCACCTCGGCGACGAAACGGGTGATGCCGTTGGCCCGGGCGGCCTCGGCGAGGTGTTCGAGCAGGACCGAGCCGATGCCCCGGCCCTGGTGCGCGTCCTCCACGACGAAGGCCACCTCGGCGTCGGGTGACTCGGGACCGAGCCGCTCGTAACGGCCGACGGCCATGATGCGCGGGCCGCTCACGATGACGAACGCCTCACGGTCGTGGTGGTCGACGTTGACGAAGCGCTCGAGGTCGCGTTCCGGAATGCGCGGATAGGGCGAGAAATAGCGCAGGTAGCGGGTGCGGTCGCTCATCCGCGAGTGGAACTGCACGATGGCGTCCGCGTCGGTGGGCTGGATCTGTCGCAGGTGGACGGCGCTGCCGTCGGAGAGCAGGACGTCCGCGCTGATGTCCACGTCGCTCTCCTCCTCTCGGCCTCGATGCTGCGGGCTCGGTTCTGCGTGCTCGGATCTGGGGACGGCGCCGGTGGTCAGTCGCGGATGTCGTGGGGGTCGAGGCCGTGCAACGGGAAGACCGCGGTGCGGCTGGCGAGGATGGCGCGGTCGACCGGGTCGGGCGTGGTGCCCGGTTGCCAGGTCTCGACCGGCGGCTCGATGCCGTCGGTCATGGCCTCGGGAACGGGGACGCCGGGGCAGCGCTCGGCGGCGAGCTCGCGCCACGCGCGCGGGATGCGGGTCTGCGGGTCGAGCGGGTCACCGGTGGCGGTGGCCAGCAGATGGGTCCAGGTGCGGGGCACGACCTCGACGAGCGCGTAGCCGCCGCCACCCGTCGCGACCCAGCGGCCCTCGCACAGCTCGTCGGCGAGCTCGCGCATCGCCAGGTGGGCGGCGCGCTGCCCGTCGACCGAGAGGTGCAGGTCGGCCAGGGGGTCGAGCCGGTGGGAGTCGGCCCCGCACTGACTGAAGATGATCTCGGGCGCGAAGGCGCGGAGGATCGACGGGACGATCGCGTGGAACGCCCGGAGCCAGCCGCCGTCCCCCGTACCGGGAGGAAGGGGGACGTTGACCGCCAGGCCCTCGGCCCCCGGGCCGCCGGTCTCCTCGGCGAAGCCGGTGCCGGGGAACAGCGTGAGGGGGGACTCGTGCAGGCTGATCGTCAGCACCCGGGGGTCGTTGTAGAACGCGGCCTGGACGCCGTCGCCGTGGTGCACATCGATGTCCACATAGGCCACCCGCTGGGCGCCCCGGTCGAGCAGGCGGGCGATGGCCACCGCCGGATCGTTGTAGACGCAGAAGCCGGCCGCGCGGGCCGCCATCGCGTGGTGCAGCCCACCGGCGACGTTGACGGCACGCGTCGTCACACCGGACCAGACAGCCTCGGCCGCCGCGATGGTGGCGCCGCAGATGCGGGCGGAAGCCTCGTGCATCCCCTCGAAGACGGGGTTGTCGGCCGTGTTGAGGCCCCAGCCCCGGAAGAACGGATCGACCGGGGCGTGCCGGACGGCGTCGAGGTAGTCGGGGCGGTGGATCCGGGTCAGGTCGGCCTCGGTGGCCGGCTCGGGCGTGAGCATGCGCACGCCTGGCCGATCGAGAACGCCCAGCTCACGGGCCAGCGCCATCGTGAGCTCGACCCGCACCGGGTTGAGCGGGTGATCGCCCATGTCGTAATCGAGCAGCGCTCTGTCCCACACCACCGTGGTCGTCGGATCAACCATGACGGTCATGCTGCCACGCGACCCCGACACTTTCCGTGCGCGCCGTCCGGCGGGATGGTCGGGTAGGCTCTCTGCACCTGCTCGGGGCCGCTGTCAACCCCCGGCAACGAGGTATTATCGCTGCTGGGAGGGCCGCATTGTGAAGGAAACCGTCGTCAGCCCCGCTGGGTCCCGTTTCGGGCCGAGGCCGGCGGTCCACCGAGACCGCTTGGAGGTCGGAGCATGAAGGCGTCAGTCCACAACCACGACCTTATCGACACCACGGAAATGTATCTGCGCACCATCCTCGAGCTCGAGGAGGAGGGCGTGCCGCCGCTGCGGGCGCGCATCGCCGAGCGGCTTCACCAGAGCGGCCCCACGGTCAGCCAGACGGTCGCCCGCATGGAGCGTGACGGCCTGCTCACGGTGGAGAACGATCGCCACCTGGTGCTGACCGACGAAGGCCGCATGACCGCGGTTTCCGTCATGCGCAAGCACCGCCTGGCCGAGCTGCTGCTGGTCAACGTCATCGGCATGCCCTACGAGGAGGCCCACGAGGAGGCCTGCCGGTGGGAGCACGTGATGAGCGACTCGGTCGAGAAAAAGGTCTACCAGCTGCTCAACAAGCCGACCCGGTCGCCGTACGGCAACCCGATTCCCGGCCTGGAGGCGCTCGGCGTCCCCGACGACGAGGAGCTGCTCGACAGCGCCGCGCAGGTCAGCGTGGGTGAGCGCAATCTCGCCTTCCCGGGCCTGACCGGCAGCGTCGTGGTCCAGCGCATCTGCGAGAGCGTGCAGACCAACGCCGACGTGCTGCGTCAGCTGCACGCGGCCGGCATCGACCCGGGTACGACGGTGACGGTGGCCCAGGAACGCGACGGGGTGACCATCGACCGTTCCGGCGACAAGATCCGGCTGCCCCGCGAGGTGGCGTCGCGGGTGTTCGTCGCGGCGCACTGAGCCGGTCCCGGCGGACGAGTTCCACCAGGCGTCAGCCGCCGGTCGTGTCCATCGCCTTGGCGAGCGCGATGAGCTTCGGGTTCATCGCGGACACGGCGGCGGCCGGCGCCTTCTTGTCGAAGGTGAAACGCAGCGTCTGGAGCTGTTTCGCCTCACTGAGCCAGCCCAGCTCGATCGTCGGGCCGTGACCGGCGGCCGGCGCGGTGTAGAGGCGATAGGCCGCCCGGCCGAGCCCCTTGGTCACGGTGGCCTTGGCCGGACGGTCGCCGAGGAACTGGGCCGGGGTCGCCCGCGTGGTCTCCACGACCGAGAACATCAGATCGGGGTAGTCGCCCGCCGCGGTCTGCACGACGCACGTCGAGGTGTCGTCGACCTGGTCGGAGGCGGCCACGTCGAACGTCACGCCGATCTTCTGCTTGATCAGGGCGTAGTCCCAGAGGATGCAGGCGCCACCGGCCGACGCGGCCGGCTGCTGAGCGGTCGGGACGGGCGACAGGGCTGCGCCGGCAGCCTCGTCGGCGGGCTCCTCGCAGCCGGTCAGCCCGAGCAGCAGCACGGCGCCGAGGACGACGGAACGCGTACGCACGAGTGATCCTCCCGAGAGACCCGGGCCACACCGTACTGGGACCGGCCGGACTCGCGAAAGGCCACGTCAGGCACGGCCGGCGTACGGACAGTGAGCGCACCCGGTCGGCGCTCCTTGACACTCGGCGTCAAGGGCCGGAAGGATGGCGGCGTGGGCCGGGATGACGCGCTTGTCGAGCAGATCGTGCGGCTCCTCGACATCCGGCTGCTCGATCCGCTCGAGGTGCTGCTCGAGGGCGACGATGCGGTCGCGGCGCTGCGGTCGCTGGTGCGGCGGCGGGCCCGGGGCTGGGCGTCGACCATCCAGCACGGCGACGACCGGGCCGCCGTGCTGGCCATCGCGCGGCTGATCGCGACCCTCTACCCGGGCGACGGGCCGTTCGATCCCCCGCTCCCGTGGTGGGAGACGCCGCTGGGCCGGACGGTGGCGTGGCGGGCCGGCCATCCCGGGTCCGAGTCGATCTCGTACGCGACGGCGGGCGCGATGCTCGGCACCACCCGGCAGGCGGTGCACGACCTTGTGCGACGGGGCCGGCTTCCCCGTCATCCCGACGGCGGCGTGCCGTCGGCGGCAGTCCGGGATCGGCTGCGCGCGGCCCGGCGCTCCAACCCTGAGACCTCTGGAGACAACGATGATCAATGACCGGCTGATCGACGCGGGCGATGTGCCGCTGGCGATCCGCGACTTCGGAGGCGACCAGCCGCCGTTGCTGTTGCTGCACGGAGCCGGCGGCAACCTGGCGACGATGACGACGCTGGCCCGGGCGCTGCGGCCGAACCACCGGGTGATCACGGTGGATCTGCGCGGGCACGGGCGCTCGGGCGAGGGCACGTGGACGTGGGACGCGGCGCTGGGCGACCTCGCGGCGGTGTGCGTCCAGATGGAGATCCAGCGGCCCGCCGTGGTGGGGCACTCGCTGGGCGGGATGCTGGCGGCGCTCTGGGGCCAGCGGCATCCGGAGGCGCCGGGCGTGGTGAGCCTCGACGGCAACCCGCCGCCGACCCGGGCCGAGCAGCTGCCGGGGCTCGACCCCGAGAAGGCGACCGCCGAACTGGCCCGGCTGCACGCGGTCTTCGACCAGGTGGAGGCCCAGGCCGGTCAGGTCATCGAGGCCGACCAGCTGGCCGACCTGGTGGAACGTCAGCAGGCCGCGGCCCGCGACATGGGCGCCAACGAGAGGGTGTGGATCGAGGGCTTCCGCCGCAACCTCGCCCACGAGAACGGCGAGACGTCGATCCGCCCGTCCGCGGCGACCACGACCTCCCTGCGTACGCTGATGAACGAGCTCGATCTCGGCCCGGTGTACGCGGCGACGTCCTGCCCCGAACTGGTCGTGCTGGCCACCCGTGACCTGCCCCAGCAGGAGCCGTTCGCCGAGCTCTACGAGGCCCACCGCCGCTACCTGCTCGAGCAGGTACGAGCGGCCGGGCACCCCCGTTACCTCCAGCTCGCGGACGCGTCGCACGCCATGGTGATCGAGCAGCCGGCCGTGCTCGCGGGGCTGATCACCGACTTCCTGCGGTCGGCGTGAGCGCCGGTCAGCCCGCCAGGTAGGCCGGCAGGCGGGTCAGGCAGCTCTCCCACCCGGCGCGGTACATCCCCGCGGTCTCCTCGTCGACCTCGTCGTGGACGATCCGCAGGTCGGTGCCGTCGCCGGACGGGGTGAGCTCGATGGTCACCCGGCTGTCGCGGTCGTCGCCGGCCCAGCGCCACGTCTGCACGATCCGGCGCGGCGGGTCGAGCTCGCGGTACTCCCCCGCGAAGCCCAGGTCGCCCGCGTCCACGCCGAAGCGGCCGCCGACGACCGGGTCGGAGAACGCCCGCGGCTGCATCGCGGCCGGCCAGTACCAGCAGGTGAGCGCGCCGGCGTCGGTGAGGGCGAACCAGACCCGTTCGGGCGGCGCGTCCACTCGCGACGTGATGACCGCGGAACTGTCGTGAGTCACCCTCGTACGGTGTCATCCTCGCGCCGGACCCGCCACCCCGCGCGAGTCAGTCGCCGGAGGGCGGCAGCGGTCTGGTCGCGCCCGAGGCGATCAGACCGATGGCCAGGGCGCCGAAGACGCAGAGGAGCGCGCGGAGCACACCGAAATGCTCGGCCAGCAACCCGATCAACGGCGGCCCGGACAGGAACGCGCCGTACCCGATCGAGCCGGCCACCGAGACCCGGATCGCGGCCCGGGCCGGGTCGTCGGCGGCCGAGCTCATGCCGATCGGGAAGCCCAGCGACGCGCCCGCGCCCCACAGCAGGGCTCCCGCGAGGGCGACCGGGACGGCGATCCCGGAGACGACGAGCAGCAGGCCGAGGGCGGCCGAGACCGCGGTGATCCGCAGGGTGGCGACCCGGCCCCAACGTTCGATCGCCTGGCCGCCGAAGAGCCGTCCGAGCGTCATGGCCGTGACGAAGGCGCCGAAGCCGATGGCGCCGACCGTTTCGCCGGCCCGGTATCCGTCGACCAGCCCGATGGCGAGCCAGTCGTTGGCGGTGCCCTCGGTGAAGCCGAAGCCGAGCATGACCAGGCCGATGAGCACGGTGCGGGGCTCGCGCCAGGCGCGGCGGACGCTCATCGCCGGCTTCTGACCGGCCGGGAGTGGCTGGTACGGCAGGAAGTGGCGCACGGTCGGAGCGGTGACCGCCGCGGCCAGCACGGCGGTGAGATAGAGCTGCACCCAGATCGGCAGCCCGATCGCCGCGGCGACGGCGCTGACCAGAGCGCCGAGCACCGTACCCAGGCTGAAGCCGGCGTGGAAGCGCGGCATGATCGTGCGTCCGAGGCGGCGTTCGACGTCGGCCCCTTCGACGTTCATGGCGACGTCCCACGTGCTGTTGCCCATGCCGACCAGCACGAGACCCAGGCCCGCGAGCGGGACCGAGCCGAGCAGGGTTCCGGTGGCCAGGCCGGCCAGGCCGAGGACCATCGACGTACTGCCGAGAAGCACCGCCCGGGCCGGTCCGACCCGCTGCACGAGCGGACCGGCCAGCGGGATCGCGGCGATCGCGGCGACGGAGACGCAGAGCAGCAGAAGGCCGAAGCCCGCGACTGACAGCTCGAGCCCGTCCCGGACGGCGGGCGCCCGGGCGAGCCAGCCCGCATACGCGAGGCCGTTGGTCGCGAAGGTGAAGCCGACCGCCACCTTGGCCCGGTTCAGACGTGGGCGATCAACGTCAGTAGCGGTCACAGCCCGAACTTACACGTTAAACCCGGGGGCTTCGAAAGGGTGGCGCACCAGCCGTTACCGGTCGACTACCGGGTTCGTGCCGTGAGTCTGCTCCATCGATGTGCGGCCCCATCCGTCGCCCATAGGTTCCTTTCCAGAGCCACTATCCGAAGGGGACACCACAGTGCAACCACCGAAGGTCATCGCGAGAGCTGTTCTCGCCGCCGCGCTGGCAGGCGCCGGAGCGGCAGCGGTCGGCGCGTCACCCGCGCAGGCCGACGCCGGCAGCGGCACCCTCACCGGCACCGTCCGGAACGACCGGGGCGCCGTCGTGACCGGTGCTGAGATCAGCATCTGGCCCACCGTCGACGAGAACACCAACCCGGTCGCCGTCACCACGACCAACGCCGCGGGCACGTGGCGCGTCGCCGACCTCGACGCCGGCCGCTACAAGATCAAGATCGAGCTGGACGGCTGGTCCGAATACGCCCCCGGCCGGCAGCGGGACTACGACGCGGCCCGGGCATACCCGGTGTCCACGTGGGGCCGCACCACCGTCACCAGCGTGGTCGAGCGGGCCGGCGCGTTCACCGGCCGGCTGACCACGCCGACCGGCGGACCGGCCGCGAACGTCGGCGTCACCGTGGACGACTACAACACCGCCCGGTCGTGGCAGACCACCACGGCGGCCGACGGCACGTACTCCCTGCGGGTTCCCCCGCGCGGTGACTACGTCGTGAGCTACCGGGACGGGAACTTCCGTCAGTACGCCCTGCACACCACCGATCAGGAGCAGGCCCGCCACTACACGGTCGCCTCGGGCCAGCGCGTCCGGGTCGACGACCAGTTGCTGCAGCCCGCGTCCCTGACCGGCCGCCTCGTCGACGCCGCGGGGGCGCCGGTCGTGGCCGCCACGGTCCGGTTCATCTACTCCGACACCGCGTTCGAGCAGCAGACCACCACGGACGCGGACGGCGTGTACCGGTTCGACAAGCTGAACCCGGGCCCGGTCAAGGTTTCCTTCCGCACCGCCGACGGCGTCCGGCAGTACGCGTACCAGGCGCAGTCCTACGACGAGGCGACCGAGTTCACGTTGGAACTTGGCAGCGTGACCACGGTCGACGACACACTGCTGCCGTAAAGCCGGCGGCCGGAGGCCTCTCACGCTCGGGGGGTGAGAGACCCCGGCACGGGTAGGAAGGCGATGCCCCCCACTCTCGGCGGAGTGGGGGGCATCGCTCTGCGCGCACCGGCTCAGCTTTCGCCGGTCAAGAAGCTAGGCGCAGCTCCGGAGCGGTCCTCGCAACCAGAGGTCGGCATCGGCGCTGCTCCGCAGGCGGACGAAGGTCAGGTCCGGACGTCGGTTCAGCAGGTCACCGACTCGCGCGGCGGTCCTGTCATGGGTCTTCCAGGCCCACCGAACGATGTGGTCGCCGTCGGTGAAAAAGGTCCGCAACGGCGGTTCGATGTTGCCGTTCCACAGAACCTGGCGTCGCAGCCGGCGGACGATGGTCCGCCGTACGACACGACCCATGACGGTACGACGCGGCAGGTCGAGCCAGACCAGCAGGTCGGCGAGCCCGGCGAGGTGGTCGAGGACCGCGTCGTACTGCCATTCGGTCACCCAGCCCGGACCGGCGCTGAAGCGGCGTACCCGGCGGGGCCGGTGAGGCAGCGGATCGGCGGCATCGAGCACGGGCACGCAGGCCAGGATAGGGCCGCCGGTCTGGCCGAGCGCGGGAGGCGACAACAACGACGGCGGCGCGCATCCGGTTCGCAGGGACACGGCACCGTTGGACGGTTTTCGCCGGACGCTCAGCGGCGGCCCGCGACAGTCGGCCGGTCGGGTGCCAGTCAGCCACATCCGATCATCGGACCACCGCAGAGTGATGCGATGGTGTCGCAGCGTCGTGCCGACGTGGGAGTGTCAACGCGTGCCCGGCCCGGCGGCTTTCCGCCCGGCCGGGTATCTGTCACCGACCCGCCCTCGTGTGCGGGCGTGCCCTCCCCGGGAAGGAACCCTTCGTGCGTCCCATCCACACCGTGCGCCTGGTCGTGGCCGCGCTGGCCGCCACGGCCGGCGTTACCGCGATCGCCGGTCCGGCACAGGCGATCGTCGGCGACGCGCCGGTGGTCTCGTCGGCTGCGAATCCGTACGCGTTCGTCGGCCGGTCGGCCACCCGCTTCGACGACGGCCGGTCCAGTCTGTGCACCGTCGAGCTGATCGACCCGCAAATCGCGATCACCGCACGGCACTGCACCACCGGCAAGGACTACACCGCCCGCACGGAGATCGTCTTCGGCGGCACCCGCATCGAAGGCAACGCCGCCCTGCCTGCCGGTCCGCGTTACCGGGTGTCGCAGGTGCACCGCAACGAGGACGCCGACATCGCGTTGCTGAAGCTGACCCGACGAGTCGACGGGATCAGCCCGGCCGCGCTGGCGTCGACGGCGTTCGGCAACTCGGTGCAGAAGAACCGGATCGTCACCGTCGTCGGCTGGGGCAATGTCGACACCAAGGGGACGGGGACGACCGTTCTGCGGCAGGCCTCGCACGGCATCCAGGCCCGCAACGACAACACGTTCATCGGCAAGCGGCTCAGCAATGCGCCGGTGCCGAACTTCTCCACGGTGCCCGGCTACTACCGGCCCGGCGACGGCGGATTCGTGCGCACCGGCCGGTACGCGATCTCCGGTGACAGCGGCGGAGCGATGCTGGCCTACGACGGCAACCGGCCGGTGCTGGTCGGCATCTTCACGACGTTCTTCCCGAAGAAGTTCGGCCCGGTCGGCGGGAAGGTGACGCAGAACTACTTCACCAACATCGGCGCGACCGGCAAGTTCGGGCTGCAGGACTGGATGAGCCGGCATCTGTCCCAGCTGCGGTCCGCACGCTGAGGTCATGACACGGGCCAGTTCGGCTCGAAGCTCAAAAGCAGGTGCCTCCCACCCGGAATCGGGCGGGAGGCACCTGTTTCAGGCCTTCACCAGGAGCGATGTCAACCAGTGATTCCTCTTAGGAGTTGCTCACGGGAGACATGCGTGAACGTCCCAGCTCAGCTGCAGCCGGAGGTCGAGCCGCAGCCCTCGCAGACGTAGCAGCTGCCGGCGCGGCGCATCTTGGTGCCGCAGGTGAAGCAGAGCGGCGCGTCGGCCGACTGGCCCAGCACGATCTCGAGGAGCTCGGTGGAGGAACCGGCCGAAGCCGGCGCGGCCTTCTCCTCCGCGTCGACGGTCGGGGCCTTGACCTCGGCGGGGGCGGAGGCCGCACCCACCGGGGCCGACACCGGCGCGGACGCGGCCATGCCGGCCAGGTCGACGCCGGCCGCCTCGGCGGCGGCCTCGGCCTGGACCTGCTCGACGCGCTCCTTGGCCGTGAAGATGCCCAGGTCGGCCCGGGTGTCGTACGGCAGGAAGTCCAGCGCCAGGCGACGGAAGATGTAGTCCATCACCGAGGACGCCATGCGCACGTCGGGGTCGTCGGTCATGCCGGCGGGCTCGAAGCGCATGTTGGTGAACTTGCTGACGTACGTCTCGAGCGGGACGCCGTACTGCAGTCCTATCGAGATGGCGACGGAGAAGGCGTCCATGACGCCGGCCAGGGTCGAGCCCTGCTTCGACATCTTGAGGAAGACCTCGCCCAGGCCGTCGTCGGGGTACGACGACGCGGTGAGGTAGCCCTCGGCGCCACCCACGGAGAAGGACACCGTCTCGGACGGGCGCTTCTTCGGCAGGCGCTTGCGCACCGGGCGGTACTCGATGACCTTCTCGACGACCTTCTCGGCCTCGGCGGCCGGGGCGGCGACCTCGGTCGACGCGGCCGACTTGTTGGTCTTGGCCACCGAGAGCGGCTGACCGACCTTGCAGTTGTCGCGGTAGATCGCCAGCGCCTTCAGGCCGAGCTTCCAGCCCTGGTAGTGGATCTCCTCGATCTCCTCGACGGTGGCCGTCTCGGGCATGTTGACCGTCTTGGAGATGGCGCCCGAGATGAACGGCTGCACCGCGGCCATCATGCGCACGTGGCCGAGCGGCGCGATCACGCGCTCGCCCATGGCGCAGTCGAAGACCGCGTAGTGCTCGGGCTTGAGGCCCGGCGCGTCGACGACGTTGCCGTGGTCGGCGATGTGCTCGACGATCGCCTCGACCTGCTCCTCGGGGTAGCCGAGGCTGCGCAGCGCGCGCGGCACGGTCTGGTTGACGATCTGCATCGAGCCGCCGCCGACCAGCTTCTTGAACTTGACCAGGGCCAGGTCGGGCTCGACGCCGGTGGTGTCGCAGTCCATCATCAGGCCGATGGTGCCGGTCGGGGCGAGCACCGACGCCTGGGCGTTGCGCCAGCCGTTCTTCTCACCGATCTTGAGGCCGTCCTGCCACTGCTTGGTGGCCGCGCGGACGATCTCGGTGGCGACCGAACTGGTCGGACGGATGTCGTCGTTGGCCGCGGCGTGCTTGCGCATGACGCGCTTGTGGGCGTCGGCGTTGCGGGCGTAACCCTCGTACGGTCCGACGACGCCGGCGATCTCGGCCGAGCGGCGGTAGGCCGTGCCGGTCATCAGCGACGTGATCGCGGCGGCGACCGTGCGGCCGGCCTCCGAGTCGTACGGCAGGCCGGAGGCCATCAGCAGCGCGCCGATGTTGGCGTAGCCGATGCCGAGCTGACGGTAGGCCCGGGTGGTGATGCCGATCTTCTCGGTCGGGAAGTCGGCGAAGGCGATCGAGATCTCCATCGCGGTGATGATGAACTCGACGCTCTTGGTGAACTTCTCGACCTCGAAGCCGCCGTCGGCCTTGAGGAACTTCATCAGGTTCAGCGAGGCCAGGTTGCAGGACGAGTCGTCCAGCGACATGTACTCCGAGCACGGGTTGGACGCGGTGATGCGGCCGGTCTCGGGGTTGGTGTGCCAGTCGTTGATGGTGTCGTCGTACTGCAGGCCGGGGTCGGCGCACTCCCAGGCAGCCTGGGCGATGTCGCGGAACAGCTTCTTGGGGTCGATGGTCTCGATGACCTCGCCGTCGAGGCGGCCGCGCAGGCCGAACTCGGTGCCTGACTCGTACGCGTTCATGAACTCATCGCTGACGCGGACCGAGTTGTTGGCGTTCTGGTACTGCACCGAGACGATGTCGGAGCCGCCGAGGTCCATGTCGAAGCCGGCGTCCCGCAGCGCGCGGATCTTGTCTTCCTCACGCGCCTTGGTCTGCACGAACTCTTCGATGTCGGGGTGGTCGACGTCGAGGATGACCATCTTGGCGGCCCGGCGCGTGGCGCCACCGGACTTGATGGTGCCGGCGCTCGCGTCGGCGCCGCGCATGAAGCTCACCGGTCCGCTGGCGGTCCCCCCGGACGACAGCAGTTCCTTGGACGAGCGGATGCGGGACAGGTTCACGCCGGAGCCCGAACCGCCCTTGAAGATCAGGCCCTCCTCCTTGTACCAGTCGAGAATCGAGTCCATCGAGTCGTCGACCGAGAGGATGAAGCACGCGCTGACCTGCTGCGGCGACTTGGTGCCGACGTTGAACCAGACCGGCGAGTTGAAGCTGAACACCTGGTGCAGCAGCATCCAGGTGAGCTCGTGGTCGAACACCTCGGCCTCGGCCGCGGTGGCGAAGTAGCCGTGCTCCTCGCCCGCCTTGCGGTACGTCTTGACGACCCGGTCGATCAGCTGCTTGAGCGACCACTCACGCTCGGGCGTGCCGACCGCGCCGCGGAAGTACTTGGTGGTGACGATGTTCGCCGCGTTGACGCTCCACGCGGTCGGGAACTCGACACCCTTCTGCTCGAAGTTGATCGAGCCGTCCCGCCAGTTCGTCATGACGACGTCGCGGCGCTCCCATTCGACCTCGTCGTACGGGTGGACCCCCTCGGTCGTCCAGACCCGCTCGACCCGCAGCCCCCCGCCGGCCGCGCCGTTGCCGTTCGTACGGCTGCGCTGCCGACCTGCTGTGATGCCGTCCCCGGCCATACTGCTCCCCCTCGTTGACACTGCTACCACTCGTCTTTACTTCGTCATCCGTCGATCTGAACTGCCAGTCGATCTGAACTGCCGGTCGATCTGAACTGCCGGTCGATCTGAGCTGCCCGGTTGATCAGCACTGCCGGCCGATCTCTGCTGTCAGCCGCTCAGGGCGGTCAGGTGACCCGTGGCGCGCGGCCGCCGGACCGGGGCGCCACCGGGTGACGCAGGCCCGACTCGCGGGCGATCGTCGCCTCGCGCAGCGCGGTGATCTCCTTTTCGAACTCGTCGAGCGAGTCGAAGGACTTGTACACGCTGGCGAACCGTAGATAGGCCACCTGGTCGAGCTCCCGCAGCGGGGTGAGGATCGCCAGCCCCACCTCGTGACTGGGCACCTCGGCCGCGCCCTTGGCCCGGACGGTCTCCTCGACCTTCTGCGCGAGCAGGGCGATCGAGTCCTCGTCGACCGGGCGGCCCTGACAGGCCTTGCGGACGCCGCTCATGATCTTGGTGCGGCTGAACGGCTCGGTGACCCCGCTGCGCTTCACGACGGCGAGCACGGCCTCCTCGACCGTGGTGAATCGTTTGCCGCACTCGGGGCACGATCGACGGCGACGGATCAACTGACCGTCGTCGGCCTCGCGCGAGTCGACCACGCGAGAATCAGCGTGGCGACAGTACGGGCAGCGCACCGGGAACCCCCTCCGGAACACCCCCGCACGGCAACCCGGGCACGCTGAAGCACGGCTGCTCGCGGGGAAAGACCCGCCAGCGCCGTCCTGGCCTGTGGATAACCGGTGGAGGCGAACCCCAACCTGTGGATGACTTACACCCTTGTAACTACTAGATGTTGGGGTAGACGCTATGCCGCGGCGGACGCGGGCGCAAGCTCAGCGACACGGCGGCGCGCCGTGTTTTGTGACTCGACACGAGCGGTTGACCGCCGCTCACGGACTGCTGTGATCAAGCCGCCCGCGGCAAGATCAAAACATCACCCGGGCGTACGCCGTAGCTCGACAGGCCGTTGAGCCGTCGCAACTCTTCGACCGCCGCCTGACCATCGCGCGCCGGCACGGAGGCGGCGGCGATGTCCCACAACGTGTCACCCGGCCGGACGACGATCGTAGGAGGCGGACCGGCCGGCAGCTCCTCGGCCCGGGACGCGGTGGTGAACAACACGGCGCTGGCGAGCGAGGCCAGAACGATCAGAAGGCCGAGGACGACGGCGCGCCCACGCCGGGTCAGTCGCAGCGGAGCCTCGGACTGCCGGGCCTGACCGGCCATCACACCGTTCGCCACCATGGCGTTTCTCCCCACCGGAAGAGATCCTCGTACGGGCGTTCGATCGAACGCCCGTACGACGGTCTATCAGAACAGGCGTACGGAAGTCGAGCACTTCTGGGCGACACGCCGCAAGAAAGTCGTACAGATGTTTGAATATGTCGCACCCCGCCATTACGGTTCACCCTCAAAGGGGTCAGCCGGGCACACGTCATCCCCACGGCGTGCATCCGGCTCCGCGAGGCAGCACCACGTGCCGACGAGGCACTGGCCGACAAGGAGGGCGGACGTGTCGACCGACGACCGGACGAGCAGCCGGCAACACCAGACCAAGCCAGACAACGGGGCGGCCCTGCGCCGCCGCACGCCGAGCCGCGGGCGTGCCGCCGACGCGCCGCAGCTGCGTTCCGTCACCCCGGTGGTCAGCCAGTTCCCCGAGCCGGTCACCGCCGAACTCACCGCGCGCCAGCGCCGCATCCTCGAGTTCATCCGCGACTGGGTGGAGCGCTACGGCTACCCGCCGAGCGTCCGGGAGATCGGCGAGGCGGTCGGCCTGGTCTCGCCGTCGAGCGTGGCCTATCAGTTGAAGGCGCTGGAGACCAAGGGCTTCCTGCGCCGCGATCCCAACCGGCCGCGCGCGGTCGACGTCCGCTCCCCCAGTGAGATGGTCGACGAGGAGGGTCTGCGCTCGGCGCGTCCCCAGCCGGCCTACGTGCCGCTGGTCGGCCGCATCGCCGCCGGTGGGCCGATTCTGGCCGAGCAGGCCGTCGAGGAGTTCTTCCCGCTGCCGCGCGAGCTGGTCGGCGAGGGCGACGTCTTCATGCTCGAGGTCAAGGGCGACTCGATGATCGACGCGGCGATCTGCAACGGCGACTGGGTGGTCGTGCGTCAGCAGCCGAACGCCAATGCGGGCGACATCGTGGCCGCGATGATCGACGGCGAGGCGACCGTGAAGAGCTACCGCCAGCGCGACGGGCACGTGTGGCTGATGCCGGCCAACCCGGCCTTCGACCCGATCCCGGGCGACGACGCCACCATCATGGGCCGCGTCGTGGCCGTCCTGCGCCGGGTCTGACCTGGTCCGGGCCTGAGCTGCTCCGGGCCTGAGCTGCTCCGGGCTTGAGCTGGTCCGGGCTTGAGCTGGTCCGGGCTTGAGCTGGTCTGGGGCGGGCAGAGCTTCGCCGCCCTGACCTCAGCGAAAAGCACGACCAGGCCTGACCTCGGTCAAGAAGCACGGCCGGGGTCGGGTCGATGTAAGGGTCAGTGCCAGGGCTGGACGCAGCGGCGGCGGCGGGTTAGTGCGGGCCGTACCCGTCGAAGCGGCCTCCGGGGCTCGCCCGGAACTCGCTGTAGCCGTTACGCGCACTGGGTGGCTGGTTGCCGCCACCGTAAACGCCGCTTCCGCCTCGGGGCGGCTGTCCTTCGGGTCCACGCGGGGGCTGGCCCTGCGGCCCTCTGGGTGGCTGAGCCTGCGGGCCGCGCGGAGGTTGACCCTGCGGCGCCCGAGCGGGTTGCCCCTGAGGACCACGCGGGGGCTGGCCCTGGGGACCGCGCGGGGGCTGACCCTGCGGCGCCCGGGGCGGCTGGCCCTGCGGGCCACGTGGGGGCTGACCCTGCGGAGCACGAGCCGGCTGACCTTGCGGGCCACGTGGGGGCTGACCCTGCGGCGCCCGAGCCGGCTGACCTTGCGGGCCACGCGGCGGCTGACCCTGTGGAGCACGAGCCGGCTGATCCTGCGGGCCACGCGGCGGCTGACCCTGCGGGCCACGCGGCGGCTGGCCTTGCGGACCACGCGGCGGCTGGCCTTGCGGGCCGCGCGGGGGCTGACCCTGCGGAGCACGAGCCGGCTGACCTTGCGGACCGCGTGGGGGCTGGCCTTGCGGACCGCGCGGCGGCTGGCCCTGCGGACCCCGGGGCGGCTGGCCCTGCGGACCGCGTGGGGGCTGGCCGTCGCCTCCGTAGACGCCCGCCCGCGCGGGCTGTGGCTGCCCGTTGACCGGACGCCCGTTCGCCTTACTGCCGGAGACGGCGCCACCGGCGGCGGGCCCGGCCGCCGATCCGGCCGGACCGCCGTAGACGCCGGTTCCCCTGGGGGCGCCGCTGACCGGGCCCGACCGGGCTCCGCCGTAGACGCCCGCCCGCTGCGGTGCTCCGCCGACGCCGACCAACTCGGTCCCGGGGCCGCCCTTGAGCGGGCTCCTGAAGTCGTCGTCGTCATCGGCCACGGCCGGCGCGCCGGCCACCCGTTTGCGGTGCCGCACGATGCCGAGCACACCGACGCCGACGAGGATCAGCCCGAGCAGACCGACCCCGCCCACGGCGTAGGTGATGTCGCTGAGCTCGAGATTGGCGTACCAACTGTCGCCGCTCTCCTCGCCGCCGTCCTTGGCCGCGGTGGCGACGGTGGTGGCCGGCGTGTAGCGGAGGATGTAGTTGGCCGCCGCGGTCTCGCCGTTCAGGTCGGAGACCGTGTAGAAGTATTTGCCGTCGGGGCTGTAGCTGATCGCCTCGCCGGTGGGCTCGTCGGGCAGGCCGGTCGTGCGCGGCTTCTTCTTGAGCGCGCCCACCACGTCGCCGTTGGTCACGTCCCACTCGAGCGCGTCGGTGTAGGTGCGGAGCGCCACCTTGGTGCCGCCGGGCGCGACGGCGCCGCCGCTGACCGTCCGGTTGCCGATGCGGGCCAGCGGGTTGCCGTTGGTCTGCGTGGCCGAGACGCTGAGCTCGGCGACGCGCTTCATCGGCACGCTCTCCTCGCTCTTGGCCTTCAGCGGGGCGGTGGGCTGATAGACGTAGGTCGGCTTGCCGATCTCCCGGGTGACGATCAGCGGGATGCCGTCCCCGTTCATCAGCAGCGCCTCGGCGTCGTGGGCGTCGCCCTCCGGGTACGACACCCGGTGGCGCACCGCCTCGCCGGAGCCGTCTGCCGGCATCGACCAGAGCGCGACGTGCGGGCGCCGCTCCGCGTTGTCGTAGTTGTTGTCACCGGTGTCGGCGATCCACAGCTTCTTGCCGTCCGGCGAGAGAGCCAGGTCCTCGGTGTCGAGCGGCTTTCCGTCGTACCCGGCGTCGTTGACGATCTGGCACTTGGTGTTGAGGAAGAAGACGCGGCGGTGGCTTTCGATCTTGGTGCTGTCGTTGATCACGATGTAGCCGGTCCTCGTGGCGACGATCGCCGACAACTCGTCGAGCCGCTCATCCGTGATCTTGCACATCTTCTTGCCCGGCGTCGCATTGACACTGACCGTGGGGGCCGGGTCGTCAGCGAACGCGCTGGACGGGCCGACCACGACCAGGCCCAAAGCCACGATGGCCGGGAAGACGAGACGCCGCATCCGATCAGTGTCGCATGAGCTTCCCCGGACCGGTGTTACGCGTGGATCTCGTGAATGCGTCACAACCGGCCGGCGCGAGCACGGCTGGGGTTCTCGACACCGATCTGTCCCCGGCGTGACGCCACACCAGGTCGAGAAGGGCGAACCGGTACCGGCGGCAGCACCACGAAAATGCCGGCCGGTCGAAGGACCGGCCGGCATTTCGTCGTGCCGACTAGATCACGAAGTTGGACAGGTCGGCCGCCAGCGCCTCGCCCACGCGGACCCGCAGCTCGATGCCCGCCTCGACGTGCTGGGTCTGCAGCACCTGACCGGTCCGGTGGATCCGGGCGACCAGGTCACCCCGGTCGTACGGCAGCAGGACTCGCAGATCGACCGCGGGCTTGGGCAGCCGCTCGGCGATCGCCTGGTGCAGCTCGGCGATGCCCGCGCCCGACCGGGCCGACACGAAGACGGCCTCGGGCCAGGTGCGCTTGAGCCGCAGCATCGTCTCCTCGTCCGCGGCGTCCATCTTGTTGATCACCAGCAGCTCGGGGATGCTGTCGGCGCTGACCTCGGCCAGGACCTCGCGCACGGCACTGACCTGACCCTCGGGGTCGGGGTGGGCACCGTCGACGACGTGCACGACGAGGTCGGCGTACGAGACCTCCTCGAGCGTGGAGCGGAACGCCTCCACGATCTGGTGGGGCAGGTGCCGGACGAAGCCGACGGTGTCGGAGAGCGTGTAGACGCGCCCGTCCTCGGCCGCCGTGCGCCGGGTGGTCGGGTCGAGCGTGGCGAACAGCGCGTCCTCGACCAGCACGCCCGCCTGGGTCAGACGGTTGAGCAGGCTGGACTTGCCGGCGTTGGTGTAGCCGGCGATCGCCACGGCCGGGACCCCGCTGTTGGCACGGCGGGAGCGCTTGGTCTGCCGGACGGTCCGCATGGCCTTGATCTCGCGGCGCAGCTTGGAGATGCGCTGGTTGATCCGTCGACGGTCGGTCTCGATCTTGGTTTCACCCGGACCACGGGTGCCGACGCCGCCGCCCGCGCCGCCGCCGGCGCCACCGCCCTGCCGGGACAGCGACTCACCCCAACCGCGCAGACGCGGCAGCAGGTATTGCAGCTGAGCCAGCTCGACCTGGGCCTTACCCTCTTTGCTCTTCGCGTGCTGGGCGAAGATGTCGAGGATCAGGGCCGTACGGTCGACGACTTTGACCTTGGTCTGTTGCTCGAGGTTGCGCAGCTGGGACGGGGACAGCTCGCCGTCGCAGATGACCGTGTCGGCGCCGGTGGCGATGACCGCCTCGCGCAGCTCCTCGACCTTGCCGCGGCCGATGAACGTGGCCGTGTCGGGCCGGGAACGGCGCTGGATCAGACCCTCGAGCACCTGGGAGCCGGCCGTCTCGGCCAGCGCCGCCAACTCGGTCAGCGAGTTGTCGGCATCCTCGGCGGTGCCCTCGGTCCAGACGCCGACCAGGACGACCCGCTCGAGCCTCAGCTGCCGGTACTCGACCTCGGTGATGTCGGTGAGCTCGGTGGAAAGGCCGGCGACGCGCCGAAGCGAGTGCCGTTCCTCGAGCTCGAGTTCGCCGGTCGTCACATCCGGCTCGTCAAGTTCAAGCACGGGTGCCTGGTGAGTGTTTAGCAAGTGACCTCCTCGGCCCGATAGTGGCACGATCCCAGGTCGGGCGCATCTACATATCGTGGCCGAACGTTCTCGATTGAGTGGTGAGCCTAGGCATAACGACCCGGTGGGAACCTGATATTCCGCGGGGGCAAGATTACGGTGAAGCACCCGCCAACGTCGGAGGGAACACCGTGGTGACGACCCGCCTGCCCAGCGCAGGATTCTCGATCACGATCCGGATAGCAGTGACCGCGGACGCCTCGTCCATCGGCCGGCTCACCACCTGCGTCGGCGAGGCCGGCGCGATCGTGACGGCCCTCGACGTGGTCGACTCCGACCCCACCCGGGTGCTCGTCGATCTCACCTGCGACACCGCCGACTCCAGCCACGCCGACCAGGTCGTCAAGCAGCTCGAGGCGCAGGACGGCGTCGACGTCCGCAAGGTCTCGGACCGCACCTTCCTGCTCCACCTGGGCGGCAAGATCGAGGTCACCTCCAAGGTCGCGCTGCGCAACCGGGACGAGCTCTCCCGGGCGTACACGCCGGGGGTGGCCCGGGTCTGCATGGCGATCGCCGAGAACCCGGCCGACGCGCGCCGCCTGACGATCAAACGCAACACGGTCGCCGTGGTCAGCGACGGCTCGGCCGTGCTCGGGCTGGGCAACATCGGCCCGGCCGCGGCGATGCCGGTCATGGAGGGCAAGGCGGCGCTGTTCAAGCGGTTCGGCGGCGTGGACGCGTGGCCGGTCGTGCTCGACACGCAGGACACCGACGAGATCGTCAAGATCGTGAAGGCGATCGCCCCGGCCTACGGCGGCATCAACCTCGAGGACATCGCCGCGCCCCGCTGCTTCGAGATCGAGGCGCGCCTGCGCGAGCAGCTGGACATCCCGGTCTTCCACGACGATCAGCACGGTACGGCGATCTGCGTGCTCGCGGCGCTGACCAACGCGCTGCGGGTCGTCGGCAAGCGCCTCGAGGACGTCCGGGTCGTCGTCTCCGGGGCCGGCGCCGCCGGCACGGCGATCATGAAGCTGCTGCTGCGCCAGGGCGTGGGCGACATCATCGCGTACGACCGGAAGGGCGCGCTGCACCGAGGCCTGGCCGACATGTCGGAGACCTGGCAGTGGCTGGCCGAGCACACCAACAAGAGCAACTACTCGGGTGACCTGCCCGGGGCGATCGTCGGCGCCGACGTGTTCATCGGCGTGAGCGCGCCCAACCTGCTCACCGGTGACGACATCGCCCGGATGGCCGAGAAGTCGATCGTCTTCGCGCTGGCCAACCCCGACCCCGAGGTCGACCCGCGGGAGGCCCGCCAGTACGCGGCGGTCGTGGCCACGGGCCGCTCCGACCAGCCCAACCAGATCAACAACGTGCTGGCCTTCCCCGGCGTCTTCCGCGGCATGCTCGACGTGGCCGCCACCGAGTTCACCGAGGAGATGGCGCTGGCCGCGGCGCGGGCGATCGCCGACGTCGTGGGCGAGGACAAGCTCAACCCCACGGTCATCGTCCCGAGCGTCTTCGACCCCAAGGTGACGCCGGCCGTGGCAGCCGCCATCCGGGCCGCGGTCCGGGGTCCGGTGGCCGCGGCGCACAACACGGCGGCGCTGCCCGAGGCGGAGCTCGACGAGGCGCCCAAGGAGACGTTCTAGACGATCGGCGGTGGCGGGTGCGGGAGCGCCCGCCACCCGGTCGGCCGGAGGGCCAGGAGGCCGGCGGGGCACAGATCAGCCGGGCAGCTCACCCCCGCGGCCGGCCGGGTGGCTAGCGGGTCGCCAACCAGCCGGTCAGCTCGCCCACACGGTCGGTGATCAGCCCGGCGATGCCGGCCTCGGCCAGCCGCGGCCACTCGGCCGGATCGTTGGCCGTCCACGGCATCACGTCGATGCCGCGCCCGGTCAGCTCGGCCACGGTCGCCGGGTCGCCCAGCACGTCGGCCCTCGACGGGTTGACGCAGACGACGTCGAGCTCGTCGGCCAGGGGCACGGTGTCGGCCTCGAAGCGCAGCCGCAACAGGCCCCGGCGGACCAGCGGCGCGGCCTCGCGCACCAGGCGGACGATCTCGGGATCGAAGCTCTGCACGATCGTGCGCTCGATCAGCCCGTACGCGTCGGTCAGCTCCATGATGGCCTTGACCTGCGGCAGCGTGGCCGGCGGCTTGATCTCCAGGAGCAGCTCGGGGCCGGGTGCGCTCAGCAGCTCGAGCGTCGCGGCGAGCGTCGGCACTCCCACGGCGGCATGGGCGGGCGAGAACCACGAGCCCGCGTCGAGCGCGGCCACCTCGGAGTAGGTGAGGTCCCATACGTGACCCGAGCCGGTGGTCGTGCGGTCGACCGTGCGGTCGTGGAGGACCACGGGCACGTCGTCGACAGTGGTGCGGACGTCGAACTCGACCAGTGTCGCGCCGGCCCGGACGGCGGCGGCGAACGCGGGCAGCGTGTTCTCCGGGGCCACCGCCGAGTAACCGCGGTGGGCGACGTTGTGCATCAGAGAAGCTCGCCCGACGCCACCAGCACCGCCGGACCGGCGAGCCACCACTGGTCGCCGGCGTCGTGGGTGACGGTCAGCCGGCCACCGGGCAGGTCGACCGCGACCACGCCCGTGGCCAGGCCCGCGTCGCGCAGGGCGACCGCGCCGACGGCCAGGGCGCCCGAGCCGCAGGACAGCGTCTCGCCGGAGCCGCGCTCGTAGACGCGCATGTCGACGTGCAGGTCGGCGCCCGCCACCGGGGCGGCCGGAACGACGAACTCGACGTTCACCCCGTCGGGGAAGACGGCGTGGTCGTAGCCGGGCGGCAGGTGCAGGTCGAGCGACGACAACGCCAGCCCGTCGTGCAGTCCGCAGACGAGATGCGGGTTGCCGCAGTCGACGGCCACGCCGGGGAAGGTCAGCGGGCCGGTGGTCGCGGTGCCGGCCGCAAACACCCGGGGGCTCCGCATCCGCACCCGGATCTGGTCGCCCTCGAGGACCGCGAGCACCAGACCGGCCCGCGTGGCGATCGGGATGCCGTCGGGCGTGGGCGTGGCCAGACCGCGCGACACCAGGTATCGGGTGAAGACGCGGACGCCGTTGCCGCACATCTCGGCGATCGAGCCGTCGCTGTTGCGATAGTCCATGAACCACTCGGCGTCGGCGGCCAGGCCCGCGGCGGCCGGGTCCTTGGCGCTGCGGACGACGCGGAGCACGCCGTCGGCGCCGATGCCGAACCGCCGGTGACACAGCGCGGCCACCCGCTCGGCGGTCAGGTCGAGCGCGCCGTCGGCGTCCTCGATGATGACGAAGTCGTTGCCGGTGCCGTGGCCCTTGGTGAAATGCACGCGGTCCATCATCGCGTAAGCGCCAGCGCGTCCGCCACCAGCGTCGGGGACGCGCCGTCGAGCCAGGTGACCGACGGGTCGCGCCGGAACCAGGAGCGCTGCCGGCGGACGAAGCGGCGGGTTCCCCGTACGGTGTCGGCCCTGGCCTCGGCCGGCGGAAGCAGCCCGTCGATCTCGGCCAGCGCCTGCTGGTAGCCGAGCGCGCGGCTCGCTGTCCGTCCCTCGCGCAGTCCCCGCGGAATCAGCGCGCGGACCTCGTCGAGCAGTCCGGCCGCCCACATCAGGTCGACCCGCCGGGCGATCCGCTCGTCCAGCTCGGCCGGCCCGCGATCGACCCCGATCTGCAGCGACGGGTAGTACGGCACCGGCGCCGGCAACGCCGCGGTGAACGGCTGCCCGGTCAGCTCGATGACCTCCAGCGCCCGCACGATGCGTCGCCCGTTCGAGGGAAGGATCTTGTCGGCGGCCGCCGGGTCGGCCGCCCGCAGCCGCTCGTACAGCGGCGCCACGCCGACGGTCACGAGCTCACCCTCGAGCCGGGCCCGGACGGCCGGATCGGTGCCGGGGAACTCGAACTCCTCGAGAACGGCCCGCACGTAGAGGCCCGAGCCGCCGACCAGCAGCGGCACCCGGCCGCGGGCCTGGATGTCGTCGATCGCCGCCCGGGCCAGCCCCTGATATTCGGCGACCGCGGCCGGGAAGCTGACGTCCCAGATGTCCAGCAGATGGTGCGGAACGCCGTCCCGCTCGGCCGGGGTGAGTTTCGCCGTGCCGATGTCCATCCCGCGGTAGAGCTGCATCGAGTCGGCGTTGACGACTTCCCCGCCCAGCTCGTGCGCGAGAGCGATGCTCAGAGCGCTTTTACCGGCCGCCGTCGGCCCGACAACGGTGATCACGCGTGGACCTTCTGCGTACGGCACGGAGCAACGGTAGGACAAGGTTGTGTCACGGTCATCGTCGGGCGCTTCCCCGTAACCGGGTTGGACCTGTGACAATGCGCGAGAAAGAATGCCGTAGGAACCTAGGCGTTCGACTGTGCTGTGGCGGTGGTCACCGGTCAGGTGAGATCGGTGGCGCCGGGAAGACGAGGATGGGTCATGATCGACTGGACAACCTTCGGGCGCGTGGACGCCGACGGCACCGTGTACGTGAAGACCGCGGAGGGCGACCGTGTGGTCGGCTCCTGGCAGGCGGGCACGCCCGAGGAGGGACTGGCCCACTTCGCGCGGCGCTTCGCCGACCTGGTGACCGAGGTCGACCTCGTCGAGGCCCGCCTCAAGTCGGGCGCCGCGGACGCGTCGCACTCGCTGAGCAGCGTCAAGCGCCTGCGTCAGCAGCTCGACGAGGCACACGCGGTGGGCGACCTCGAAGGACTCGCCGCCCGGCTCGACCGCCTGGCCGGTCTGGCCGACGAGAAGGCGGGCGAGGCCCGCGCGGCCCGCGAGCAGGCCCGCATCGAGGCTCTCGCGCGCAAGACCGCCCTGGTCGAGGAGGCGGAGAAGATCGCCGCCGAGTCGACCGGCTGGAAGACCGCCGGGGACCGCCTCAAGGAGATCCTCGACGAGTGGAAGACGATCCGCGGCGTCGACAAGAAGACCGACGGCGAGCTGTGGAAGCGCTTCGCGACCGCCCGGGATGGCTTCACCCGCCGCCGCGGCGCCCACTTCGCCACCCTCGACGGCCAGCGCAAGCAGGCTCAGACGGCCAAGGAAGAGCTGGTCAAGGAGGCGGAGAGCCTCTCCGAGTCGTCCGAGTGGGCGCCCACGGCCAACCGGCTCAAGGAGCTGATGGCTGAGTGGAAGGCTGCGCCGCGCGCCGCCAAGGAGGCCGAGCAGCGCCTCTGGGAACGCTTCCGGGCCGCGCAGGACGCCTTCTTCACCCGCCGCAGCGAGGTCTTCTCGGCCCGCGACGCCGAATTCAAGGAGAACCTCGACCGCAAGCAGGCGATCCTGGCCGAGGTCGAGGCGCTCGACATCGACGCCGACCCCCGGGGCGCGCAGAACAAGCTGCGCGACGCCCAGGCCGCCTGGCACGACGCGGGCCGGGTGCCGCGCGAGTCCGCGGCGTCGCTCGACCGCCGCTGGCGGGCCGCCGAGGAACGCATCCGCGTGGCGATGGACTCGGCCTGGCGCAAGACCACGCCGCAGGACAACCCGCTGCTCCAGCAGATGCGGGAGCAGGTGGCTGAGGCCGAGCAGCGTCTCGAGCGGGCGCGCACGGCCGGTGACCAGCGCCGCATCAAGGAGGCCGAGCAGGCCCTGTCGTCGAAGCGCCAGTTCCTGGCCCTCGCCGAACAGGCCAACTAACTCGGACCGGCCGGCTGGAGGGCGGCCAGTTCGCTGGTCGAGGCGTTGCCGCCGGTGCAGACCACGGCCACCGTCCGGCCGGCGAAGCGATCCGGGTCGTCGAGCACGGCGGCCAGGGCCGCGGCGCCGGCGCCCTCGGCCAGGGTGTGGGCCGCGGTGGCCAGCAGTCGCTGGGCCTCGGTGATGCGGTCGTCGCTGACCAGCACGAAGTCGGCCAGGTGCTTGCGCAGGATCTGCTGGGGCAGCTCGTAGCCACGACCGGTCGCCAGGCCCTCGACCCGGGTGTGGTTGGGCCGGGTGCACGGCGCCCCGGTACGCCACGAGTCGTGGCCGGCCGAGGAGCTCGCGGACTGCACGGCGATGATCTCGCAGCCGGGCGCCAGTTCGTGGGCGACCACCGCGGCCGCGGCGGCCCCGGTTCCGCTGCCGACCGGCACGACGATCGCCGACAGGTCGGGGCGGGCCGTGAGGATCTCCTGATAGATCGTGCCCACGCCGGCCAGCAGTTCCGGCGTGTCCCCGGGGCTGACCAGCCGCTGCCCGGTCCGCTCGGCCAGCTCCACGGCGTGACTCTCGGCCTCGCCCAGGTTCGCGCCGGCCAGCACGACCTCGGCGCCCCAGGCGCGGACGGCGGCGGCCTTGGCCGGGTTGGCGCCGGCCGGCATCACCACCGTGCAGGGCAGGCCGAACAGGTGGCTGGCCCAGGCCATCGACTGGGCGTGGTTGCCGGTCGAGTAGGTGACCGTGCCCGACGTCGCCGTGGACAGCAGGTTGAGGGCGCCCCGGGCCTTGAAGGCGCCGACCGGGTGCGTGTTCTCGTGCTTGACCAGCACGGTCGCGCCGACGGTGGCGTTGAGCACCGGGTAGGACCACATCGGGGTGGGCGGCAGGTGGCCGGCGATCGTCGCGGCGGCCGCGCGGACGGAGGCGTACGTGAAGTCCATGCTCCGATCCTGGATCGGCAGGATCCATTGGTCCAATGCCACTTGGCGAGCGAACCTATAGACATGCTCGATGTGACGCGCCTGCGGGTGCTGGCCGCGGTGGCCCGGCACGGCTCGGTCACCGCCGCCGCCGAGGCCCTGCACTACGCCCAGCCGTCGGTGAGCCACCATCTGGCCCGGCTCGAGGCCGAGACGGGCAGCCGCCTCGTGCAGCGGGTGGGACGTGGCCTCCGGCTCACCGAGGCCGGGCAGCTGCTGGCCGATCGCGCCGTGGAGATCCTGGGCCGGCTCGACGCCGCCGAGCAGGAGCTCGCGGCCCACACCGGGCTGCGGGCGGGACGGGTCCGGCTGGCCGCCTTCCCCTCGGCGCTCGGGACGTTCGTGCCCGGCGCGGCCGCCGCCTTCGACGCCGACCACCCGGACGTGGAGCTGCGCTTCCGCGAGGCCGAGCCGCCCGAGGCGGTGGCTCTGCTGCGCCGCGGTGAGGTCGATGTCGCGGTGGTGTTCGCCCACACGGACGACCCGGGTCTGGCCGGCCTGCGCACCGAGGAGCTCTTCGACGACGAGACCTACCTGGTCACGCCGGCCGGGTGGGCCGGTGACCGGCTGACCGACCACCGCGACCGGCGGTGGATCGGCGGGTGCGAGCGGTGCCGGGAGGAGCTGCTGCGGGTGTGCGCCGCGGACGGGTTCACGCCCGACATCCGCTTCACCACCGACGACTACGTGGCCGCGCAGCAGCTGGTCGCGCGCGGGCTGGGCGTGACCACCCTGCCCGCGCTGGCGCTGGCCGCGCACCGCAACGAGAGCGTGCGGGCCGTGCCGCTGCCCGGCCGGGCCCGGCGGGTGCTCGTGGCCGTGGCCGGCGAGGCACCCGACCCGCCCGCGACCCGGGCCCTGGTCGAACGGATCAGAGCGAGCAGGCCTGGGCGGCCGGCAACGGAGCGGGAGCGCCGATCGTCGGCAGGCCCAGCGACACGCCCTTGAGCTTGGGGGTACGGCCGGCCTCGAACGCGTCGCCGGCCCGGGTGCGGCGGTGGCTCAGCGGGGCGCCGTCGGCGTTGAGGTGGTGGGGCGCCGCGTAGGTCACGACGGTCTCGACGATGTCGCCGGGGCGCGGCGCGAGCTCACCGGTGGCGAAGTGCACGAGGCGGCCGTCCCGGGCGCGGCCGCTCATCCGGCCCGTACGCTCGTCCTTGCGCCCCTCGCCGACCGCGACCAGCACCTCGACCTTCTCGCCGACGAGCCTCTTGTTCTCGGCCCAGGTGGTCTCTTCGAGCAGCGTGATCAGGCGCTCGTAGCGCTCCTGGACCACGGCCTTGGGCAGCTGCTCGTCCATGGTCGCGGCGGGCGTGCCGGGACGTTTCGAGTACTGGAAGGTGAAGGCGCTGGAGAACCGGGCCCGGCGCACGACCTCGAGGGTCTGCTCGAAGTCCTCCTCCGTCTCGCCGGGGAAGCCGACGATGATGTCCGTGGTGATCGCCGCGTCGGGCATCGCGGCCCGCACCTTGTCGATGATCCCCAGGTATTTCTCCTGGCGGTAGCTGCGGCGCATGGCCTTGAGCACCCGGTCGGAGCCGGACTGCAGCGGCATGTGCAGCGAGTGGCAGACGTTGGGCGTCTCGGCCATCGCGGCGATCACGTCGTCGGTGAAGTCCTTGGGATGGGGGCTGGTGAAGCGCACCCGCTCGAGGCCCTCGATCTCGCCGGTGGCCCGCAGCAGCTTGCCGAAGGCGAGCCGGTCGCCGAACTCGACGCCGTAGGAGTTCACGTTCTGGCCGAGCAGCGTCACCTCGAGGACGCCCTCGGCGACCAGCGCCTCGACCTCGGCCAGGATCTCCCCCGGGCGGCGGTCCTTCTCCTTGCCGCGCAGCGACGGCACGATGCAGAACGTGCAGGTGTTGTTGCACCCGACGGAGATCGAGACCCAGCCCGCGTACGTCGACTCGCGCTTGGTCGGCAACGTCGAGGGGAAGACCTCGAGCGACTCGAGGATCTCGACCTCGGCCTCCTGGTTGTGCCGGGCCCGCTCGAGCAGCGCCGGCAGCGAGCCGATGTTGTGGGTGCCGAAGACGACGTCGACCCAGGGCGCCTTCTTGACGATGTCGCCGCGGTCCTTCTGGGCCAGGCAGCCACCGACGGCGATCTGCATGTCCGGGTTCTTGACCTTGGTCGGGCGCAGGTGGCCGAGGTTGCCGTACAGCCGGTTGTCGGCGTTCTCCCGGACGGCGCAGGTGTTGAACACCACGACGTCGGCCGACTCGGGGTCGGCGGCGCGCACGTACCCCGCGTCCTCCATCAGGCCGGAGATGCGCTCGCTGTCGTGCACGTTCATCTGGCAGCCGTACGTGCGCACGTCATAGGTGCGCGCGGCGCCCCGCAGTTCGATAGTCATGGCAATGGACCAGGGTACGCCGTGCGGGGCCCCTGGTCCTCACGCGGCGGGGCGCTCGCAGCCGGTGACGGGACCGGTGCACGGGCGCACGTGCCGCCTCTCCGGGCCGTCGTCGGTCTCGACCTCGTCGACGTGCACCAGCTCGAGACTGCCGTCGGGCCCGGCCAGGACGTACCTCGTGGGGTCGAGGGTGTCGTCCGGGAGAAGGATCTCGACGCCCAGCCGGACCGCGACGGCGCTGGCCGCGGTGGACTCGGCGATGGCCTCGGGGGCGAGGTAGACGTCGATCAGCGTCGGGAAGTCGCCGCCCACGTGATAGACGTCGCAGAGAACGTCGGCGCCTGCCTCCAATGCCCCGACCGAGCGCTCCAGGGCTCCGGCCAGAGCGCCGTGGACCCGGTCGGCGGTAAGGGACGTTGCGGCCGCCCAGTTCCAAAGGCCGCCGGTCGGATCCATGTCAGCCATACCGAACATGGTGGACAATGTCCTCGCCTCGCACTCCCTGTGTTACCGCTCCGTGACCATTCTCGGTGTGAACCGATACAAGGGCCCACATAGAGTGTGCCCATCCGGGTGATCCGCCAGAACAGGGACGGTGGTCCAGCAGTGTCCGACGAGGCTCTCATCGTCCTCGACAAGGTCAACAAGTGGTTCGGTCCGCTGCACGTTCTCGACGACGTGAATCTCACCGTCGCCAAGGGCGAGGTAGTGGTCGTGATCGGACCGTCGGGGTCCGGCAAGTCCACGCTCTGTCGTGCGATCAACCGGCTCGAACCCATCAACGACGGCACGATCATCTTCGACGGCAAGCCCCTGCCGGCCGAGGGCCGTCCGCTGGCCCGGTTGCGCAGCGAGGTCGGCATGGTGTTCCAGTCCTTCAACCTGTTCGCGCACAAGACGATCCTGCAGAACGTCATGCTGGGCCCGCTCAAGGTGCGCAAGGAGAAGCCGGCCGTCGTCCGGGAACGTGCCATGGCGCTGCTCGACCGGGTCGGCATCGGCAACCAGGCCGACAAGTACCCCGCGCAGCTCTCCGGCGGTCAGCAGCAGCGCGTGGCGATCGCGCGGGCCCTGGCCATGCAGCCCAAGGCGCTGCTCTTCGACGAGCCGACCAGCGCGCTGGACCCCGAGATGGTCGGCGAGGTGCTCGACGTGATGACGTCGCTGGCCAAGGAGGGCATGACGATGGTCGTCGTCACCCACGAGATGGGCTTCGCCCGGCACGCGGCCAACCGGGTCGTGTTCATGGCCGACGGCCAGCTCGTCGAGTCGGCTCCCCCGGCCGAGTTCTTCGCGAACCCCAAGAGCGACCGCGCCCGGGACTTCCTCTCCAAAATCCTCACGCACTGAGCTTTCTTGCCTACACATTCGAACTCGAGGAGCGACATCATGCGCATGACCCGATTGGCCGCCACGCTGGGAGCGCTCACCATGGCGCTGGCCGTGGCCGCGTGCGGCGGGGACGACGAGGGCACCGGCACGGGCAGCGGCGGCGGCAAGGCCGGCATCGAGGGCAAGGCCGCGGGCGGCAAGCTCGTCATCGGCGTCAAGGCCGACCAGCCCGGCCTGGGCCTGCAGTCCGGCACCGCGTACACCGGCTTCGACGTCGAGATCGGCAAGATCCTGGCCAAGGGCCTGGGCGTGCCCGAGAGCGGCATCGAGTGGAAGACCACGGTCTCGGCCAACCGCGAGCCCTACATCCAGCAGGGCCAGGTCGACCTGGTCGTCGCGACCTACACGATCAACGACGAGCGCAAGAAGGTCGTCAACTTCGGTGGGCCGTACTTCATCGCCGGCCAGGACCTGCTCGTGCCGACCGCCTCGACGATCACCGGCCCCGAGTCGCTGGCCGGCAAGCGGGTCTGCTCGGTGAGCGGCTCGACCCCGGCCAAGCGCATCCAGACCGAGTACAAGGACGCCAAGCTCCAGCAGTTCGACACGTACTCCAAGTGCGTGACGGCGCTGGCCGGCGGTCAGGTCGACGCGGTCACCACCGACGACATCATCCTCGCCGGCTACGCCGCGCAGGACCAGTACGCGGGCAAGTTCAAGGTGGTCGGCAAGCCGTTCAGCGAGGAGCCGTACGGCATCGGCCTCAAGAAGGACGACACCGCGGGCTGCAACAAGATCAACGACATCCTGAAGGCGGCCGTCACCGACGGGTCGTACAAGAAGGCCTGGGACGACACGCTGGGCAAGAGCGGCACGGCGGCGCCCGAGCTCGACACCACCAAGCTGACCAACTGCGCCTGATCCTCACCTGAGTCGGCGGGGCCGGGTGACCGGCCCCGCCGCCTTTGTTCCCTCTTAGTCGAAGGTGCCGATGGACGTCTTCTCCGACCCGCTGAACCGGGACGTGTACATAACCGGTTTCCTCTGGATCCTGAAGCTCACGCTGGCCGGTGGCGCGGGGGCCCTCGTGCTCGGCGTGGTCCTCGCCGCGATGCGGGTGTCGCCGATCCCGGTGCTGCGGGGCTTCGGCACCGCCTGGGTCAACATCTTCCGGAACACCCCGCTCACGCTGATCATCTTCTTCTGCTACTTCGGTCTGTTCTCGACGCTGGGTTTCTCCGTCGTCGACGACATCGACCTCAACAACTTCTGGCTCGGCACGATCGGCCTGTCGGTCTACACCGCGGCGTTCGTCTGCGAGGCGATCCGCTCCGGCATCAACACGGTGCCGGCCGGGCAGGCCGAGGCCGCCCGGGCGGTCGGCATGACCTTCCTCCAGACGCTGACGATCATCGTCCTGCCGCAGGCCGGTCGCGCGGTGATCGCCCCGCTGGGCAGCATCCTCATCGCGCTCTGCAAGAACTCGACCATCGTCGGCACGATCGGCCTCATGGAGTCGTCGAACGCGATGAAGGAGCTGATCAACGCGAACGGCAACGCGGTCGTCCCGATCTTCCTGGTCTTCGCCGGCACGTTCGCGATCGTCCTGATCCCCACCGGCTACGCCTTCGGCTGGCTGGCCAACCGCCTGGCGGTGAAGAGGTGAGCACGGACGCCGTTCTCTACGACCACCCGGGGCCCAAGGCCAAGGCGCGCAACCTCGTCCTGACGATCGTCTTCGGGATCGCGCTGCTCGGGCTCCTCTACTGGATCTACTCGCGTTTCGACGAGGAGGGGCAGTGGGCCGGCTCCCTCTGGAAGCCGTTCACCGAGGGCAGCACCTGGACCGACTACATCCTGCCGGGCCTCAAGGGCACGCTCCAGGCGGCCGCCGTCGCGATGGTGCTGTCCCTGGCCTTCGGCATCATCTTCGCCGTCGGCCGGCTCTCCGACCACTGGTGGGTCCGCGTGCCCGCGGGAGTCGTCGTCGAGTTCTTCCGGGCCGTGCCGCTGCTGCTGCTGATGTTCTTCATCTTCTTCGGGGTGCCGTTCCTCACCGAGCAGCCGATGTCGATCTTCTGGGCCGTGGTGATCGGCCTGACCCTCTACAACGGGTCGGTGCTGGCCGAGGCGTTCCGGGCCGGCGTCTACTCCGTGCCGCGGGGGCAGAGCGAGGCGGCCTACGCGATCGGCATGCGCAAGGGCCAGGTGATGACCCACATCCTCATCCCGCAGGCGGCCCGGGCCATGCTGCCGGTGATCGTCAGCCAGCTCGTCGTGCTGGTCAAGGACACCGCGCTGGGCTACATCATCTCGTACAGCGAGCTGATCCAGCTCGGCGTCAACAACCTCTCGGCCAACTACGGGAACGTGCTGCAGGCCGCGATCGTCGCCGCGGTGATCTACATCGTGGTCAACACGATCCTGACCACGTTCGCGGGCTGGCTGAGCCGTCGCACCCGTCGCAAGGGCCGCGCTCCCCGAGCCGCCGGGGCGACCACCCAGCAGGCGACCATCGAGCCCGGCCTCGGTGGTGGCGGCGGCGGAACGCTCTGACCGTGGTGGCCCCGGCTTGATCCGGGGCCACCACGCTTGACATGCTTTTCCCCATGATCTCCGCGGACGACGTCCTCCACCAGCCGCTGCGAGCCCAGTTCGAGGTCTTCCTCGACGAGCACCGTCAGGCCCTGCACGACTGTCTCGACGACCTCACCGAGGAGCAGGTGCGACGCCAGCTGGTGCCGTCGCAGACCACCCTGCTGGGGCTGGTCAAGCACGCGTCGTTCGTCGAGCGGGTCTGGTTCGACCAGGCCGTCACCGGGCGCTCCCGGGCCGAGATCGGCATTCCCGAGTCGGCCGACGACTCCTTCGTCCTCGACGACTCGGACACCATCGCCTCGGTGCGGGCCGACTTCCTCGAGGCGTGTGCGGCATCGCGCCGGGCCGTCGCCGACCTGACGCTCGACGACGAACTGACCGGCAACCGGCGCGGGCCGCTGCCGCTGCGCTGGGTCTATCTGCACATGCTGCGCGAGCTGGCCCAGCACTGCGGCCACGCCGACATCCTGCGCGAGCAGCTCGGGCTAACGAGCGAGCTCGGTGACGCGTGACTCGCGCACCACGGTGACGCGGATCTGCCCGGGATAGGTCAGCTCTTCCTCGATCTGCTTGGCCACGTCCCGGGCCAGCACCGCGGCGCCGATGTCGTCGATGTCGTCCGGGCGCACCATGACCCGGATCTCGCGCCCGGCCTGCATCGCGAAGACCTTCTCCACACCGGTCTTGCCGGCGGCGATCTCCTCGATCCGCTCGAGCCTCTTGACGTACGCCTCCAGGCTCTCCCGCCGCGCGCCGGGCCGGCCGCCCGAGCAGGCGTCCGCCGCCTGGGTCAGCACGGCCTCGATGGTCTGCGGCTGCACCTCGTTGTGGTGGGCCTCGATCGCGTGAACCACGTCGTCGCTCTCGCCGTACTTGCGGGCCAGGTCGGCGCCGATCAGCGCGTGGCTGCCCTCGACCTCGTGGGTCAGCGCCTTGCCGATGTCGTGCAGGAAGGCCGCCCGCTTCATCGACGGGACGTCCAAGCCCAGCTCGGCGGCCATGATGCCGGCGATGTGGGCGGTCTCGACCAGGTGCTTGAGCACGTTCTGGCCGTAGCTGGTGCGGTAGCGCAGCCGGCCCAGGAGCTTGGCCAGCTCGGGGTGCAGGTCGGTGATGCCGACGTCGACCAGCGCCTCCTCGGCGGCCCGGTCGCAGAGCTGCTCGACCTCGCCCTTGGCCGTCTCAAAGACCTCCTCGATGCGGTGCGGGTGGATCCGCCCGTCGAGCACCAGCTTCTCCAGGGTCAGCCGGCCCACCTCGCGGCGTACCGGGTCGAAGCAGGAGAGCAGCACCGCCTCGGGAGTGTCATCGATGATCAGGTTGACGCCGGTGACCGACTCGAACGCCCGGATGTTGCGGCCCTCGCGACCGATGATCCGGCCCTTCATCTCGTCGCTGGGCAGGTGCAGCACGCTGACCACGCTCTCGGCGGTCTGCTCGCTGGCGATGCGCTGGATGGCGTCGACCACGATCCGCCGCGCCCGGGAGTCGGCGGTGTTCTTGGCGTCGCTCTCGATGTCGCGGACCAGGATGGCGGCCTCGCGCTTGGCCTGGGCCTCGATGGTCTCGACCAGCTCGGTGCGGGCCGACTCGGCGGTCAGGCCGGCGATCCGCTCCAGCTCACGGCGCTTCGACTCCTCGGCCTCGGCCAGCTCGACCTCGCGGCCGGCCAGGGCCGCCTCGCGGGCGGCCAGGTCGGCGTCCATGGCGGCCAGGCGGCGCTCGCGCTCGACCAGCCGCTCCACCTCGTCGGCGTGCTGACGCTCGCGCTCGTCGATGCGGGCGGCCCGGCGCTCGACCTCGGCCGCCTGTTCCTTGGCGGTCGTGTTGAGCAGGGTGACCTCACGCTCGCCCTGGCGTCGGGCGGCCGCGCGGACCTGCTCGGCGTCGGTCTCGGCCTGGCGGTGGGCGTGCTCGAGGATCGTGTCGGCCTCGCTGTGCGCGGCCTCGAGGACCCGGCGGGCCTCGGCGCGGGCGGAGCTGGCCTCGGCCTTGGCCGCGGCGGCCTCGGCGCGGACGGAAGCGGCCTTGGCGTTGGCGTCGTCGACCTTGGCGTTCGCGTCCTCGACCTTGGCGTTGGCGTCCTCGACTTTGGCGTTGGCATCCTCGACCTTGGCGAGGGCATCGTCGACGGCCTGTCCCTGCGCGTCCGTGCCGCCCCGGGTCTGCAGCCGGCGCAGCGCGCGGCCGCCGAGCACCAGGCCGGCCACCACCAGGGCGGCCAGGACGACGAACGCCACCACGAGTACCCAAACCACGGTGGTCATCGCCGTGTCTCCCTTCGCCGCCCGGCACGGTGTGAACGTGCACGGACCTGTTGCGGGATGCCCGACCATGGCAAGAAGACCGCATGCGTCATCGGGCCACGGCACCTCGGAGGGTGCACGGGGCCGACCGCGCTGTGTCAGTCCCTCGGCTGTGCGGTCCAGCGCCCGAGGGCTGTGTGAGACCCGCTCTGGGCCTTAAGTGATGCCGTAATGTAATGCGATCTATGTTGTGCGTGTTGCATGCGATGGTCGAACAAACCTTGTGTAACGCGAGGCTAGGTCGCGGATGCCACTTCGGTCAAGGTTCCATGATTCGGCAGCGGATGGGACTTAGGGCACAGACTCGCTTACGCCCAGCTCACAACACTGGTGGGCATTTCAGGCGTACCGGGACCAGAGATCGCGCATCGGCTCCCATTTCTCACCGAGGCCATCCTTCCAGTACGCCAGAAGGTAGCCCGCGACGGGAGTCCGGGCGTCGTCCCACCAGAGGCCGCTGACCGTCCGGGTGGTGCCACTCTCCGTGAGACGGTATGCGTACTCAACGTAGTCGCCGGAGGTGCGGCGCGAAGGAGTGGTCACCTCGGCCGGCCGCGCGACCCCGGGAGCCAGGGCGCGGGCGCCGGCCACCTGGCCCTGCACCGTGGCCCGGGCCTTGTCCCGCTCGGCGACCGACACGTACTCCACGAAGATCGCGCTCATACCGTCGAGGGTGCAGCGGACCCGGACCCGCTCGCCGCCGTTCAGCTTGGGGCCGCCCGGGGAGCCGCTGCGCGAACAGGTCGACAGGTAAGGGAGCCAGCCCTGGGCGATGGGGCTGAGCTTGCTGCCGGCGAAGTCGGGCGCGTTGACCGCCACCTGGTTGCGCTCGAAGACGCCCAGCTCACCACTGCGGGTGGGGGCGTTCGCGGCCTTGGGGGCGGTGGCGCGGCCGGCGAAGTAGCCGCCCGTGCCGAAGAGCAGCAGACCGGCCACGAGGCCGCCCAGAATGCCGATCACCAGGCGGCTGCGCTCGGGCGGCGGCGAAGGCTCGATGCGGCGGCCGGGCGGGGCGGAGAAGCCGTACGGGGTGTCGGTCCAGCCCTCCTGCTTGCCGCCGAAGGGGTCGGTCCAGCCCTCCGGCCGGTCGGGACCACCCTGGAACGGGCCGTAGCCCGGGCCGGCGCCGCTTGTCGGGTAGGGCGGGACAGCGGCCTGGGGCGGGACTGCTGTGTCGGCGGGCTGCTGGGCATCGCTGGGGGCAGATTGCTCGGCGCCCTCCGGAAAGGGACCGTGGCCACGCATGCCGCTCTGCGAGTACTCGGTCACAGAATCGGATGCTACCAACCAGTGGCGAACGCCGATGTCCACCGACGATCGTCATCGATGCCGGTGGGCGTTGCCATCCGGGCGACGGCAGCTGAAGGATCGCCGTCAGCTGGGGATCGCCGGTTCAGCCTCTTACGAGGTGGGGTCGGCGTCCGAGGCCAGGGCGTCGGGGTCCAGCTGGTCGGCGAACTCGGCCGCCTCGGCGTCGCGCGCGGCCAAGGCGTCCTTGACGGCTCGGATGGCGACGCCGGCCGGGTAGCCCTTGCGGGCCAGCATGGCGACCAGACGGCGGAAGAGGGCGTCGGGCGCGCCGGTGGCTGTGCGGAGCTTGCGGTCGACCAGGGCCCGGGCGGTCGCAGCCTCGTCGTCGTCGTCGACGGTCTCGAGAGCCTCGCCGGCGACCTCGGCGTCGACACCGCGCTGGCGCAGCTCGTTGGCCAGCGCGCGGCGAGCCAGCCCCCGGCCGTGATGACGGCTCGCCACCCAGGCTCGCGCGAAAGCCGCGTCGTCGATGATGCCGACCTCGTCGTACCGGTCGAGGACCTCGGCGATCACCTCTTCGGAGATCTCCTTGCGGGTGAGCACCTTGGCCAGCTCGGCCCGGGTGCGCGGCCGCACGGCGAGCTGCCGCAGACAGATCTCGCGCGCGCGGTCGCTCTCGCTCTGAGCCGGCTGACCGGACGCGGCGCCGGTCGGCTGGCCGTCGCCACCGCGCCGGCCGCCGCGACGGCCTCGGCTCGGACCGCCCGGGTCTTCGGCGGGGTCGCCATCGGCGGGGAAAGGGGGGCCGCCCGGCGAAGCCCGCCGACGACGGATGGGAACGTTGCCGCGTTCCGGATCGTCGCCGGCGGGGAGCTCGCCGAGCGGTTGCTCATCGTGGGTGCGATCGGGACGGGGTGGGAGAGCATCCCACCCACGTCCGGAACGCGCGCCCCGTCGGGCCGGCATGACGGGTTACCCGATCAGAAGTCGACCGGCGGGAGCTCGGGGCCACCGGCGGCGTCGCCGGTCGTCTGGCCGACGCCCAGCTTCTCGAGGATCTTCTTCTCGATCTCGGCGGCGACGTCGGGGTTCTCCTTCAAGAACTCGCGCGCCTTCTCCTTGCCCTGGCCCAGCTGGTCACCGTCGTACGTGTACCAGGCGCCGGACTTGCGGATGATGTTCTGCTCGACGCCGACGTCGATCAGCGAACCCTCGCGCGAGATGCCCTTGCCGTACATGATGTCGAACTCGGCCTGCTTGAACGGCGCGGCCACCTTGTTCTTCACCACCTTGACGCGGGTGCGGTTGCCGACCACGTCGGTGCCGTCCTTGAGGCTCTCGATGCGTCGCACGTCGAGGCGGACCGAGGAGTAGAACTTCAGCGCACGACCACCGGTCGTCGTCTCGGGCGAGCCGAACATGACGCCGATCTTTTCGCGGAGCTGGTTGATGAAGATCGCCGTCGTGCCCGAGTTGCTCAGGATGCCGGTGATCTTACGGAGCGCTTGGCTCATCAGACGGGCCTGCAGACCGACGTGGCTGTCACCCATCTCGCCCTCGATCTCGGCCCGCGGCACGAGCGCGGCCACCGAGTCGATGACGATGATGTCGAGCGCGCCCGAGCGGATCAGCATGTCGGCGATCTCGAGGGCCTGCTCACCCGTGTCGGGCTGGGAGACCAGCAGGGCGTCGGTGTCGACGCCCAGGTTCTTTGCGTACTCGGGGTCGAGGGCGTGCTCGGCGTCGATGAACGCCGCGATGCCGCCGTTGCGCTGCGCGTTGGCCACCGCGTGCAGGGCGACCGTCGTCTTACCGCTGGACTCCGGCCCGTAGATCTCGATGACGCGGCCGCGCGGCAGGCCGCCGACGCCGAGCGCCACGTCGAGCGCGATGGAGCCGGTCTTGATGATCGCGGTCTCCACGACCGGTCGCTCGCCCAGCCGCATCACCGAGCCCTTGCCGAACTGCTTGTCGATCTGAGCCAACGCCAGATCGAGCGCCTTGTCCCGGTCAGGTCCTGCCACCATGTCCGCCACCCCTGTACCCGATTTAACGGTCGTCTTCGCCGATGCGTTTCTGTTCATCGCCACGGGCATCAAGGTAGGCGGTGGGTATGACAAAAATTCGCCGCCCTGCCCGAGCTGTGGATAACTGAGCCGCTGTGGACAATAGCCGAACACGTGTACGACGAACGAGTGACACGCCAGAACGGGTGTACTAAAAGGCGTTAACGCAGGCGGGAGGGCACCCGATCGGGGTACGCGGCTACCACCGCACGCCAGATGGTAGCCGTCTCGATACCGTCCGCAATCGCTTGGTTTATTGTCCGGTTTCCCAACTCGCCGAAAGAATGGTCAGCCGCGAAGCTGCGCGCGTAGGCGGCGCCGAAGACCTCGGCCAGCCGCGTCCAGAAATCCGTCAACCGCACCCCACGAGCCTACCCACTTCGCAAACGGCGATAGGCCCGCGCCGACAGGGGCAGGAAGACGGCCGTGAGCAGCAGCGGCCAACCCAGCGCGAGCCACACCGCGGCGTCCGCGAGCGGCCCTCCGGTGATCCCGGTGGGGTTGCCGAAAAGCGATCGCGCCGCCGTGGCCGTCGCCGACAGCGGGTTCCAGGCGGCGATGGCGCCCAGCCAGCCCGGCATCGTCTCGGCCGAGACGATGGCCGTCGAGAGGAAGCCGATCGGCCAGACCAGCACCTGCACCGCCATCGTGGCGCCCTCGCCCCGGAACGACAGTCCGACGAAGATGCCGATCCAGAGCATGGCGAACCGGAAGAGCAACAGCAGCAGGACGGCCAGCGCCGCCGAGGCCGGATCGGACGTGATGCGCCACCCGATCAGCAGGCCACCGACGATGAGCACGAGCAGTTCGACGGCCGAGTTGGCCAGGTCGGCGCCGACCCGGCCCAGGGCGACCGACGTGCTGCCGATGGGCAGTGATCGGAACCGGTCGGTGATGCCCTTGCGCGCGTCGTTGGCCATCGCGGTGGCCGTGCCCTCGACGCCGAACATCATGCTCAGCGCCAGCATGCCGGGCAGCAGGAAGGTGATGTAGTCGCCCCCGCCGGGCACGGTGATGGCGCCGCCGAAGAGGAAGCCGAAGACCAGCAACAGCATGATCGAGAAGAGCAGTCCGAAGATCGGCGTCCAGGGTTGCCGGGCCCAGTGGGCCAGGTTGCGCTGGGTGAGGATCCATCCGGCCCGTACGGCGGTCATCGCGCGGCCTCCTGCGGAGTGGCGGTCAGGGTGAGGAAGACTTCGTCCAGCGTCGGCCGGCGGAGCATCAGGTCTTCCGGCGTGATGCCCGAGCTGTCGAGCGCGCGGACGATGCCGGCCAGCGCGGTGACCCCGGAGCCGACCTCGAAGGTGAGACTGTGCGCGTCGGCGTCGAGGGTGGCCGGACCGGCGACGGCGGCGAGTCGCCCGGCCACCTCCTCCAGCGGCGTGCCCGCGGCGATGGTCACCGTGACCCGGTCGCCGCCGATCTGACGCTTGAGCGCGGCCGGAGTGTCGTCGGCGACGATCCGGCCGTGGTTCATCACCGAGATCCGGGCGGCCAGCTGGTCGGCCTCGTCGAGGTACTGCGTCGTGAGCAGAACCGTGGTGCCGGCCTCCGCGACCTCCCGGACGGCCGCCCACACCTCGTTGCGCCCCCGGGGGTCGAGCCCGGTGGTCGGCTCGTCGAGGAAGAGCACGGCCGGCGTGAGGATGAAGCCGGCCGCGATGTCGAGCCGGCGGCGCATCCCCCCGCTGTACGTCGACACCGCCCTCCCGGACGCCTCGGTGAGCGCGAACATGTCGAGCAGACGGTCGGCCCGCGCCCGGGCGTCCACTGTGCTCAGGCCATAGAGCCGGCCGAACATCACCAGGTTCTGCCGGCCGCCGAGAATCTCGTCCACCGCCGCGTTCTGCCCGATCAGGCCGATCCGCCGGCGTACCTGGGGGGCCTGGGTCCGTACGTCGAAACCGGCGACCCGGGCGGTGCCGCCGTCCAGGTCGATGAGCGTGGCCAGCGCCTTGACCGCCGTGGTCTTGCCGGCGCCGTTCGGGCCGAGCAGCCCGTGGATCACGCCGGGCGCGACGGCCAGGTCGAAGCCGTCCAGCGCGCGGACATCCCCGTACCTCTTGCGCAGTTGCTCTGCTTCGAGATTCACGTCGCTCCTAACTCCGTATGCTGCACGGTATTTCGGTGCGCGTTACACCGTACACCCCACGGGGTAATCTCGTCACATGGAGAAACAGGACGTCGACCGCACGCTGAGCCTGATGTGGCGACGCGCCCTGGGAGTGCCGCAGGGCTCCCGCGGTCCCCGGCAGCGGTTCAGCGTCGACGAGGTGATCCGGGCCGGCATCGCGGTCGCCGACGAGGAAGGCCTACCGGCGTTCTCGATGCGCAAGGTGGCCGACCGGCTCGGGCTCAAGCTGATGTCGATCTACACGTACGTGCCGAGCCGGGACGAGCTGATCGGCTTGATGGTCGACGACGTGATGGGCGAGGCCGAGCTGCCACCCCACCGGGGCGACTGGCGCGAGCGGCTGACCGTCGTGGCCCGGCAGATGTGGGACGAGTTCCACCGGCACCCCTGGCTGCTCCAGGTCGAGCAGAGCCGTCCGTGGATCGGGCCGAACGGCTCCGACCGGTGGGAGTGGCAGCTGACGGCCATCGAGGGGGCCGGCTTCACCGATCTCGAGATGGACCAGGTCATCACGCTGATCAGCGACTTCACCATGGCCTCGGCACGCGCCGATGTGGCCGCCCGCCGCGCGGCCGAGCAGTCGGGCATCTCGGACGCCGAGTGGTGGGCGGTCAACGCGCCCGTGCTGGACCGCGTGATGCCGCCCGGCGCCTATCCGATCTCGGGCCGGGTCGGCACGACCGCCGGCGAGGAGTACAACGCCGTGCGGGACTCCGAGCGGTCGTTCCGGTTCGGCCTCGACCGGATCCTCGACGGCATCGATCACCTGCTCGCCTCGCGGCCCCGAGCCGGGGGCTGACGCCTCTATTTGACCGCCGAGGCGGCGATCTTGAGGTCGTCGACCAGACCCCGGTACGCGGTCTCGCGGTCGTCGGCGCGCAGCACCGCCGACGGGTGGATCGTGGCCAGGGCCTGGATCTCGGCCACCGGGAAGTCCTCGGGGTGCTGGGCCGAGGCCGGCCAGGGCATCAGCTTGCCGCGCTGCTGGGTGACCCGGAACGACGGGCCGAGCAGGGCCCGGCCGGCCGTGGCCCCGAGAATCACGACCAGCTCGGGCTGGAGCAACGAGAACTCCGCGACGAGCCAGGGCCGGCAGGCCGTGATGTGCGCCGGCCCGGGGTTCTGATGGATCCTGCGCTTGCCGCGGAGCTCGAAACGGAAATGCTTGACGGCGTTGGTGATCCAGAGGTCGGCCGGGTCGAGACTGGCATCGTCGACCGCCTCACGCAGCAGCCGGCCGGCCGGCCCGACGAACGGCAGACCCTTCTGGTCCTCGACGTCGCCGGGCTGCTCGCCGACGAAGACGACCTTGGCGTGCGGCGCGCCCCGGCCGAAGACGGTTTGGGTCGCGTCGGCGAAGAGCTCACAGCCCTCGCAGTCGGCCGCCGCCTCCTTCAGATCGTCGAGGCTCCGGGGCTCGGGGGGCACCCACTCCTGCGCGCCGACGGGCGCTTCGGTCTTGGCCATGGAGACGCTTCTACCCCAAAAGGCGGCGAAGAAGCATGGGGTCACCCCTCCGGCGGCCGGAGCACGAGGTGCCGACGGGCTTCGATGCCGGGGAAATCCAGGCGCGCCATTCTGCTGACCCTGATACTGTGCCAATACATGAGTAATTTTGTACTAGTACATTAGTGAAGGCGAGTCCGATGAGCAATGGCCAGCCGGGAGGCACGATGTCCGACACTTATCAAAGGACCGGCCGCACGACAGCCACCCGCTACCGCGCTCGCATGCATTACGACCGCGCCCTGGTTCACGCGACTCTGGACGAGGCGTACGACTGCACGATCGCCTTCGTCGTGGACGGTGAGCCGCGGGTACTGCCGACGCTGCACGTCCGCGTCGGCGAGACGCTCTATCTGCACGGTTCGTCCGGCGGCCGCATGGGCCTGTCCGTCCGCCACGGCGACCTGCCGGTCGCGGTGAGCGTCACCCTGCTCGACGGCATCGTGTACGCCCGCTCCCACGTGCACCACAGCGCCAACTACCGGTCGGTGGTGGTGCACGGCGCCGCGCGGCTGGTCACCGACCTCGAGGAGAAGAAGGCCGCGATGGTGGCCCTGGTCGACAAGGTCGGCGCCGGGCGCGCGGCCGACAGCCGTCCGCCCAGCCGGCGTGACCTGGCCGAGACCAGCGTGCTGGCCCTGCCGCTGGCCGAGGTGTCGGCGCGCGCCCGCACCGGCGAGGTGATCGACGAGGACGAGGATCTGCCGCTGCCGCACTGGGCCGGCGTCCTTCCCGTACGCCGCGTGTTCGGCCCGGCCGAGGCCGCCGACGGAGTCACCGTCGCCGAGCCCGCGTACCTGCCCGGCAGTGAGCTGCCCTGGGCCGCCCCGGTGCCGCTGGCCGGCCGGCACGTCCGCCTCGAGCCGCTCACGCTGGGACACGCGGCGGGGCTGGTCGAGGCCCTCGGCGACGACGAGGTCTGGCAGTACCTTCCGGCCCGGCGGCCGCAGACCGTTCCGGCGATGCGCGACTATCTCGCCCGGCTGTTACGGGCCCGCTGGGCCGGCAACCAGGTCGCGTGGGCCCAGGTCGAGGCGGGCACCGGTCGCGTGATCGGTCTGACCAGCTATCACGACATCGATCCGGAGCGGCGCGCGCTGGCCATCGGGCACACCGCCGTCGGGCGGCCGTGGTGGCGCACCGGCGTCAACACGGAGGCCAAACTTCTGCTTCTCGAGCACGCTTTCGACGTGCTCGAGGCCGAGCGCGTGTTCTGGTACACCGACATTCTCAACGAGCGCTCCCAGCAGGCGATCGCCCGGCTCGGAGCCGTACGCGAGGGCGTGCTCCGCCGGCACCGGCAGCGCCCGGACGGCTCCTGGCGCGACACCGTCGTCTTCGGCATGACAGTCGACGAGTGGCCGGCCGCCGGCCGGCGGTTGCGGGAGAGGCTGGCCGCGGGTGCGGCCACCGCCGTGGCGACCGGCTGAGAGACGGCAGACCGGCTGCGCGCTCCGCCGGGGCGGAACGCGCAGCCGGAGCGGGTCACTCCTCCCCGAAGTCGCCGCCGCCGTCGTCTTCGAAGACCTCTTCCATCGCCTCGCCGAGGATCATGCCGCCGACCACGCCGCCGGCCACCCCCGCGGCCATGCCCATGCCGCCGCCGTGGCCCCGGCGGTAGTGGCCGTGATGTCCGTAACCGCCATGACCGCCGTAAGCCGGCGCGCCGTGTCCGCCGGCGGCACGCAGGCCCTGGTAACGGCCCGTGGCCTCGGACACCCACTGCTCGACGACCGCGGTCCAGTCGGTCGTTTCCGCGTCGGTGTGCGAGACCCGGAACCGGCCGTAGGAGTCGTGCCCGGCGGACAGGAAACCGCCGCGCTTGTCGAACTCGAGAACGACCTCGACACCCTGCGGATCGGCGATGAAGGTCACCTCGACCTCGTTGATGGCGCCCGCGTACTGCGGGGGCGGGTAGAACTCGATCTCCTGGTAGAAGGGCAGCGTCATGCGGACGCCGTAGATCGCACCGTGCTCGAGGTCGGCGCTCTTGAACCGGAAACCGAGGCGGGCGAACGCGTCGAGGATCCGCTCCTGCGCGGGCAGCGGGTGCACCGACACGTGGTCGAGGTCGCCCTTGTCCACGGCCTTGGCCACCGCGAGCTCGGTCCGCAGGCCCATCGTCATGCCGTGCAGCCGCTGGCCGTACACGTCGGTGATCGGCGTCTCCCAGGGCATCGGGAACGAGAACGGCAGGTCGCGCTGCTCGCCCTTGCGCAACTGGAAGCCGCCGGCGACGGGCAGCCGGTGGAACTCGATGAGGTTGTCGCCGTGCTCGGACTCGACCCGGGTGACCAGGCCCAGCACGATCCCCTCGATGGTGACGTCATGGTCACCGCCGGCGATCCGCACCTGACCCTCCAGGGCCAGACCGGGCCGCGTGTTCGGGTTGGCCAGCACGGTGTCGACGGTCGGTCCGCCGACGCCGAAGGCGCGCATCATCTTCTTGAAGACCACCGGATCATTCCTCCTTGAATCAACCATGGGGTGGCTAGGACGGGGGACGCACCACGGGAAACGGCCGGACGAGGTCGGCCGCCGCCCGCGGGGCCCCGACGGGACTCACGCGTTCGTCGTGGCCGGCAGGTCATCGGTCTCGTCGTCGAAGCGGCCGATCACCTGCTCCAACAGGTCTTCGAGGGCCACGAAGCCGATCTGGGCGGCCCCCTCGGGCGCCTCGTCCGTGACGATCGCGAGCTGGGTGCGGCCGGCGCGCAGGGCGGCCACGGCCTCGACCACGTTGACCTCGGCGCCGACCAGGAAGGCGGGCTCCATCAGCTCCCCCGCCGTCGCGGCCCGGCCGGCCGCGCTGGCCCGGACGGCCTCGCGGACGTGCACGACCCCGACCACCTCACCCGCGCCGCCGGTGACCGCGATCCTCGACCGTCCACTGGTCAGCGAGGCCAGCTCGACGTCGGCGACCGAGGCCGTCCCGGGCACCGACACCAGCTGCGCGGTGGGCAGCATGACGTCCCGTACCGGCAGGGAGGCCAGGCCGAGCACGCTGGTCAGCAACTCGCTCTGTTCGGCCTCGATCAGGCCCTCGGCCCGGGAGCGGTCGAGCAGGATGCGCATCTCGGCCGGGCCGTGGGCCTGGGCCAGCTGGTCCTGCGGGTGCACCCCGAAGGGCCGCAGCGCCACGTTGGCCAGCGCGTTCAGCACCCGCAGGGCCGGGCCGACCAGGCGGGCGTAGAAGCGGAAGGGCCGGGCCAGCAGGATCGCCGACCGCTCGGGATCGGTGATCGCCCACGACTTCGGCATCATCTCGCCGATCACCAGGTGCAGGAAGGTGACGATGATCAGGGCCAGCAGGAACGCGATGACGTGACCGGCCACGTCGGGCAGCCCGATGGCGTGCAGGGCCGGGCCGAACAGGTGCTCCAGGGACGGCTCGGCCAGCGCGCCCAGGCCCAGCGAGCACAGCGTGATGCCCAGCTGGGCGCCGGCCAGCATGACCGACAGTTCGCGGGTGCCGTCGAGCGCCGCCTGGGCCGCCCGGCTGCCCGCCGCCGCGGCCTGCTCCAGACGGTGCCGCTTGCTGGCCACCAGGGCGAACTCGGCGGCGACGAAGAAGGCGTTGCCGACGAGCAGCAGGGAGACCCAGAGAACGTTCATCGGGAGATCCGAACCGTGAGAGGGACGTGCCGGTCGACGCTTTCCACCCGTACGGAAAGGGAACCGTCGTCGAGGGTGACCGAGTCGCCCGTCCGGGCCACCCGGCCGAGCCGGGCCAGCACCAGGCCCGAAACCGTCTCGTAGTCGTCGCCGACGGGCAGGTCGACGCCGGTGGCGTCGGTGATCTCGTCGATCCGCCAGCGGGCCGGCACCAGCCAGGAGCCGTCGGGCTGGCGGACCGGCGCGGGCTCGGCCTCGTCGTCCTCGTCGCGGATCTGGCCGACCAGCTCCTCGGCGATGTCCTCGAGCGTGATGATGCCCGCGAAGCCACCGAACTCGTCGACCACACAGGCGAGCTGGCGGTGAGCCGAACGCAGACGCTCCAGCACGGCCGGCAACCGCAGCGAGGACGGCACCAGGATCGGCGCGGACATCACGGACGAGACGGGCACCGTGGAGCGTTCGGCCGGGGCGACCGCGAGGATGTCGGCGATGCTGACGACTCCGACGATCTCGTCGAGCTCCTCACCTCGTACCGGAAAGCGGGAACGATGGGTGTCGAGCAGGGCGACGACGTCGGCCGCCGTCCCGGTGGCCGCGATCGTGTGCACGTCGACCCGGGGGATCATGGCCTCGGCCGCCGTCCGCCCGCGGAAATCGAGACCACGGTCGAGCAGCGTGGACAGCTCGTCGTCGAGCCCGCCGCTGGCCCGCGACTCTCGGATGATCTGCTCGAGGTCCTCCGAGGTCGCACCCTCGGGCAGTTCCTCGATCGGTTCGATGCCGATGCGGCGGAGCAGGCCCGCGGCGGCGCGGTCGAAGAGCCGGATGATCGGGCCGAACACGGTCAGATACATCAGGGTGGAGCGGCTGAGGGCCTTGGCCAGCGTCTCGGCGCGTGCGATGGCCAGGTTCTTGGGGGCCAGCTCACCGAGCACCATCTGCACGACGGTGGCGATGAGCAGCGCCAGGGCGACCGAGACGGGCATGCTGACCGCCTCGGGCACGCCGGCGCCGCCGAGCAGCGCGGAGAGGCCTTCACCCAGGAACGGCTCGGCGACGTAACCCACCAGCAGCGCGGTCACGGTGATGCCGAGCTGCGCTCCGGACAGCACGAACGACAGACGCTCGGTGACCTTGAGGGCCCGGGCCGCGGCCTGGTCGCCCTGCTCGGCGTCGCGACGGAGCCGGCCGCGGTCGGCGGCGACGTAACCGAACTCCTGCGCGACGAAATAGCCGGTGACAACGGTCACCACGAGCACCAGGAGGAAGCCGGTGAGAATCAACACGGCAGAAAGGATCTGACGGGGAGCCGGGCCGAGCCCGGCTGACTACTGCCGATCATGACGCCGAACATTATCAGCGAACGCTGAAGGAACGCTGTGAGTCAGCCGACTTTGGGCTTGGCATAGAAGGTGGTCAGGACCATGTTGATCTTTGCCAGGTCGCTGGTCCAGTCGAAGTCCCGGGTGGCCCAGGTGATCGCGAAGCCTTTGCCGCCCTTGACGAACCACCGGGTCTGCGCGTGCATGCGTTGGCCGTCCCGGTCGAACCGGTATTCCCAGTCCGCGGCTTTGTTGAGCAGGGGCTTCTTCTCGAGCGAGATCAAATCGTACCCCGGCAGGGCGCCCGCCTTGACGAGCCGCGCGGCCTCGGCCCGGCAGGCCTGCACCGGATCGCCGTCGGGGTTCCGCCCGGTGTCGAGGCTCAGGACGGTGTCGCCGATCGGATCGCGGAAGCAGAACGACGTGCCGACCCGCTGCCACGTCCAGCCGTCGGGCACCGGCATCTGGAAACCGGAGCCGTCGCTGAAGTAGGACCAGCCGGGGATCAGCGACCAGCCGCTCACCCCGCGGACCGCGTCGCGCTGGGGCGTCGTCGGCAACCCGCTCGGTTTCGAGCTGCCGCAGGCCGCGGCCGAGAAACCGGCCACAGCCGACGAGGGCGGCGCGGCGCTGGCCGCCGGCGGCGCCGCGGTGGGCGAGTCGCCGCGCGTCAGGTAACCCGCCAGCAGGCCGCCGATCCCGAGGACGGCGACCAGGGCGAGACCGGCCGCGACCAGGGTGGCGCGAGGGTCGTGCCGGTTTCGCACCGGCGACGGTGGCGCCGTCTCGACGGGTGGCGGCGACAGGACACCGACGCCCGGCGCCACCGACGCCCGCACCGCGGCGGACTGATCAACCTCGGACGCGATCAGCGACCGGGCCGCCCGGGGCGAGGGCACCCGGGGCGGCGTGGGCGTGGCCGACACGATCATGCGGAGGCGACGGTCGACCTCGACCGCGGTGAGCCGCTCCCGCGGCGCCCGGCGCAGCAGCCCGGTCAGCACCGGGCCCAGCATCCCGGCCCGGGACGGCGGATCCGGGTCCTCGGTGGCCAGGGCGGTCAGCGTGGCCATGGCGTTCTCGCGGGCGTAGGGCGAGCGGCCCTCGACGGCGGCGTAGAGGGTGGCGCCGAGCGACCACAGGTCCGACTCGGGCGTCGAGGAGCCGTCCCGGGCGCGTTCCGGGGACACGTACTGCGGCGATCCGACGACCAGGCCGGGCCCGGTGACGGCCCCGTCGTCCACAAAGGTGGCGAGGCCGAAATCGGTCAGCACCACGCGGCCGTCGTCGCCGATGAGGACGTTGTGCGGCTTCACGTCGCGGTGCAGCACCCCGGCCGCATGGGCGGCGCGCAGCGCGTCGAGCAACGCCACACCGATCCGGGCGGTGGTGGCCGGCGAGAAGGGGCCGTCCTCGTGGATGACCTGGTGCAGGGAACGCGACGGGACGTACTCCATGACGATCCACGGCAGGCCGTCGAAGTGCACGACGTCGTAGATGCGCACGACGTGCGGGTGGTTGAGCCGCCCGGCGCTGCGGGCCTCGCGCAGGGTGCGGTCCCGCAGCCGGACGCGTTCCTCGTCGGTCATCCACTCGGGCGGCACGAACTCCTTGACCGCCACGTCACGATCCAGCATCTCGTCGCGGGCCAGCCAGACCCGGCCCATGCCACCGGAGCCGACCGGCTCGCCCAGACGATACCGACCGGCGACGAGCATGCGTGCGACCGCCATCCCGCCCCCACCCGTCGACTCGGTCTCAACCATAATTGGGCCTGCCTGCCAGTGGAATGACGATCACCCGGCCACCGCGTAGACCACGAGGTTGTCACGGTAGGACCGCAGTGAACGGTCGAACACCCCACCACACGTGATGAGCCGCAACTGGCGGTCCGGCGTCGGGCCGTACACCTCGTCGGTCGGGAATTCGGACTTGGGATACCAGCGGATTGCCGTGACGGTGAAACTCACGGTCGCGCCGCCCCGGACGACGTCGATGCGGTCGCCGGCGGCGAGCTCGCGAAGCCGGAAGAAGACCGCGGGACCCGATTTCGAGTCGACATGGCCGGCGATGACGGCCGGCCCGGTGTCGCCGGGCGCGGTGCCGCCGGCGTACCAGCCGGCCTTGGCGAAGACCTTGGGCGGCTGCAGGGCTCCGTCGCCGCCGATCTGCAAGGTCTCCAGCGGGGTGTCGACCTTGATGGCACCGGCCCGGAGGCGGGTCGGCGGGCCGGTCGGGGCGGCCGCGACGTTGCCGAACGGGTCACCCGCGGGCCGTTCGGCGCCGGGCCCGGCGCTGCCGGCCGGCGCGCCACCCGCGACCGGGGCGGTGGTGCTCTCGGCCGTCGCGCCCCAGCGGCCCAGGTCGCTCAGCGGCCGGTCGCTGACGGCGAGATAGCCGGTGCCGGCGACGAACGCGGCCACCAGGGCGGCGGCAACCGGCAGCACGGCCCGGCGACCCAACCCCTTTTTCGGTACGGGGTCGGGGCCGTCCTTCGACAGCTGGTCGGAGGCCGGGTCGACAGCACCGGGCACGGGGGAAGGAGCGTCCATGATCACAGGGTGTTCGGAGCCGTCGACCGGATGGATGGGGCCGATTTCCGGCTCGTCGCCGCCGGCTCCCTCGCGCCCGCCGGCGGCGTGAGCGAATTGTCCGGAGTCGGTGGGAACCGCCGTCCGCAGAGGCGGCGTGGGACGGGCCGCGTCCGGGGTGGGAAAGACCCGGCGGGGAAAGGGGGCGGCCGCCTGGCCCAGCCGCAGAGAACGGCTAGGCCTGGGCCGTGGGAGGGAGAGAGCACCGGGAACGAGGGCGCGGGCCCGGACGGGGCCGGGCTTGACCACCTTGGCCACGCCCCGCGCGACCCAGCCGAGCCCCTCCTGCTCGTGGGCCGCGCCCGCCCGCGGCAGCCCCTCGACCGTCCTCGCCGCGCGAGCCGCCGGACCGACCGGCACGCGGACGATCAGCGGGGTGTCGCTGTCCTCGGCCGCCACCGACGATCCTCAGGCCGTGCGGAGCCGGCGACGGAGGGCAATGACGAGACCTCCGGTGAGGAGCGCGGCCGCGGCGGCCGTCACAAGAATGCCGGTGAGCGGCGACTCCGGGCTGGTGCCGCCCACGCCGGTGGCGACGCTGCCCAGCGGCACCGTGCCCTGACGCTCGGCGTCCACGTGCAACTCGGTCTTGAGCCCACCGGCGTCGTCGTCGAGCACCACGAGCGAATAGACGCTTCCCGGGCCCATGGTGCACTGCAGCTCGCTGGTGCGGCCCCCGCCGGTCGGCTTGACCTCGACGTTCCACGTGCCCGGCCTGACCTCGCGATAGGCCGTCGTCGTGGCGAACTCGACGCCGTCGGCGATCGTGGTGCCGTTCTTGCCGGCGACATCCAGCACCGGCGCCTTGACCGAGGCCTGGATGATGCGCACCTTGGACTTGCCGGGGTCGGGCAGGCGCAGGTCGTCCTGGAGAACGCGCAGGCCCAGGTCGGCGAAACGGCCCACTCCGGCCACGGTGTAGGCGTCCTTGTCGGCCACCGAGACCTCGGTCGTGATCACCGGTTTCTCGCTCGCAGGAGCGCCGGCCTTGCGCATCGCCACCTGATAGGTGCCGACCGGGAGACGCAGATAACGGGACATGTCACCATAGGCAACAGCCCGGAAGACCTGCGGCTCGACGCCGCCGGAATCCGCCTTGAGGTAGACGTCGACCGCGGGGGTGTCGGGTGAGAGGTGCGCGAGACGCACGTAGCCGTCACCGGCCGCGGCGTGGGCGGGGGTCGCACCGAGGGCAACGATCGTCAGCGCCGCCACGAGGGCGGCGAGGCGCCGCAGCTGTCGGACCGGAACGGACACGGAGCCTCCTTCGTCGATGAAGCTCATACGTTTCGAGTGGCGCCCATGTGTATATCCACCCGTCACTCGATCGCACCATGGTCCGGCACGTCAAGAAAAACCGCTGGGTGGCCGTCCGACCCGTACCCGGATGACCAATACGCGGGTATTCAGTTTTTGTCATACCCGCGAGGGAGCATGGTGAGGTGCGAGAAGTCTTGGAGCAGTTCGGGCCGGCCACGCGAGAGTGGTTCACCGCGGCGTTCGCCGAGCCCACCGCCGCGCAGGCCGGCGCGTGGCGGGCGGTCGGCGCCGGGCGCAACGCGCTCGTGGTCGCTCCGACCGGCTCCGGCAAGACGCTGGCCGCGTTCCTCTGGTCGCTCGACCGGCTGGCCCGCGAGCCCCTCCCCGAGGATCCGAAACGCCGGTGCCGGGTCCTCTACGTCAGCCCGCTCAAGGCCCTCGCGGTCGACGTCGAGCGCAACCTGCGCGCCCCGCTCACCGGCATCCGCCAGGCCGCCGGCCGCCTCGGGATCGCCCCGCCCGACATCACGGTCTCGATGCGCACCGGCGACACCCCGGCCGACGAGCGGCGCCTGTTCACCCGGACGCCGCCCGACATCCTGATCACCACTCCCGAGTCGCTGTTCCTGCTCCTCACGTCGGCCGCGCGCGATTCGCTGCGCGGGGTCGAGACGGTGATCATCGACGAGGTGCACGCGGTCGCCGCCACCAAGCGCGGCGCCCACCTGGCCCTCTCCCTCGAGCGGCTCGACGGGTTGCTCGGCCGGCCGGCTCAGCGCATCGGCCTGTCCGCGACGGTCCGCCCGATCGACGAGACGGCCCGCTTCCTCGGCGGCGCCCACGACGTCGAGATCGTCCAGCCGCCCAGCAGCAAGACCATCGAGGTCTCCGTCGAGGTCCCGGTCGAGGACATGACCCGCCTCGACGAGGTGCCCGACGTCAACCCCGACGACCCGGGCGCCGGCCGCAACACGCCCTCGATCTGGCCCGCGGTCGAGGAGCGGGTGCTCGACCTCATCGAGGGCCACCGGTCGACGATCGTCTTCACCAACTCCCGGCGCGGCGCCGAGCGGCTCTGCGCCCGCATCAACGAGCTGGCCGCCGAGCGCGCCGGCACCGAGACGGCCGAGCCGGCCCGGCCGCCCGCCCAGATGATGGCCCAGGCCGGGCAGTCCGGCGGGGCGCCACCGGTCGTCGCCCGCGCCCACCACGGCAGCGTCTCCCGCGAGGAGCGCAAACAGATCGAGGAGGCGCTGAAATCGGGCCTCCTGCCGGCCGTGGTCGCCACCTCGAGCCTCGAGCTGGGCATCGACATGGGCGCGGTCGACCTGGTGGTGCAGATCGAGGCGCCGCCGTCGGTCGCGGCCGGTCTGCAGCGCATCGGCCGGGCCGGGCACCAGGTCGGCGCGGTGTCCCGGGGCGTCGTCTTCCCCAAGCACCGGGGCGACCTGGTCTCGTGTGCCGTGGTGGCCGACCGGATGAGCGCCGGCGCGATCGAGGAGCTGCGCTACCCGCGCAACCCGCTCGACGTGCTGGCGCAGCAGATCGTCGCCATGGTGTCGCTCGACGCCTGGCAGGTCGACGAGCTGGCCGCCCTCGTGCGCCGGGCCGCGCCGTTCGCCGAGCTGCCCGAGTCGGCCCTGCACGCCGTGCTCGACATGCTCTCCGGCCGCTACCCGTCGACCGCCTTCGCCGAGCTGCGCCCCCGCCTGGTGTGGGACCGCGGCACCGACGAGCTGACCGGCCGCCCCGGCGCCCAGCGCCTCGCCGTCACCAGCGGCGGCACCATTCCCGACCGCGGCATGTTCGGCGTGTTCCTGGCCGGCTCGGAACGCGCGTCGCGGGTCGGCGAGCTCGACGAGGAGATGGTCTACGAGTCCCGCGTCGGCGACGTGTTCCTGCTCGGCTCCACGTCGTGGCGGATCGAGGACATCACACCCGACCGGGTGCTGGTCTCGCCCGCGCCCGGCGCCCCGGCCAAGATGCCGTTCTGGAAGGGCGACTCCCCCGGCCGGCCGATCGAGTTGGGCCGGGCCATCGGGGCGCAGTTGCGCTCGCTGACCCGCGCGGACGACGAGAAGGCCACGGCCACCCTGCGCGCGACCGGGCTCGACGAGTGGGCCGCCGGCAACCTCATGGCGTACCTGCGTGAGCAGCGCGAGGCGACCCGCAACCTGCCCGACGACCGGACGGTGCTGGTCGAACGATTCCGTGACGAGCTGGGCGACTGGCGCCTGACCGTCCACTGTGTGCTCGGTGCCCGGGTCAACGCGCCCTGGGCGCTCGCGATCGCGCGGCGGCTCTCCGAGCGCTACGGGGTCGACGGCCAGGTCATGCCGTCCGACGACGGCATCGTGGTGCGTCTGCCCGACACCGCCGAGGAGCCGCCCGGCGCCGACCTGGTCGCCTTCGACCCGGAGGAGATCGCGCAGCTGGTCGAGGAGTCGGTCGGCACCTCGGCGCTGTTCGCGTCCCGTTTCCGCGAGTGCGCCGCCCGGTCGCTGCTGCTGCCCCGCCGCGACCCGCGCCGCCGCCAGCCGCTCTGGCAGCAACGGCAACGCTCGGCCCAACTGCTCGACGTGGCCCGCGAGTTCGCCGACTTCCCGGTCACGCTCGAGGCGGCCCGCGAGTGCCTGCAGGACGTGTTCGACCTGCCCGGCCTGACCGGGCTGATGCGCGAGATCGCCGGTCGCAAGGTGCGCCTGATCGAGGTCGAGACGCCCCGGCCCTCGCCGTTCGCCCGTTCCCTGCTGTTCGGTTATGTGGGCGCCTTCCTGTACGAGGGCGACGCGCCCCTGGCCGAGCGGCGCGCCGCCGCCCTCGCGCTCGACGCGACCCTGCTGGGCGAGTTGCTCGGCCGGGTCGACCTGCGCGAGCTGCTCGACCCCGACGTGGTGACCGAGACCGAGTCCCAGCTCCAGTGGCTGACCACCCAGCGCCGGCCGCGCGACGCCGAGGACGCGGCCGAGCTGCTCCGCCTGCTCGGCGACCTGTCCCCGGCCGACCTCGCCGCGCGCGAGGTCGACGAGGCGTGGCTGTCCACGTTGGAGGCCTCACGACGGGCCATCCGCATCCGGGTGGCCGGCGAGGAGCGGTGGATCGGCATCGACGACGCCGGCCGCTACCGCGACGCGCTCGGGGTGGCGCTGCCGGTCGGCATCCCGCTGGCCTACCTGGAATCGGTCGCCGACCCGCTGGGCGACCTGGTGGCCCGCTACGCCCGCACCCATGGCCCGTTCGCGGCGGCGACCTGCGCGGCTCGGTTCGGGCTCGGGGTCTTCGTGGTCGAGCAGACCCTCAAGCGGCTCGGCGCGACCGGGCGCGTCGCGTCGGGCGAGTTCTCCCCCGGCGGCGCGGGCACCGAGTGGTGCGACGCCGAGGTGCTGCGCATGCTGCGGCGCCGGTCGCTGGCCGCGCTGCGCCGCGAGATCGAGCCGGTGCCGCCGCGGGTGCTGGCCGCCTTCCTGCCGCGGTGGCACCAGATCGGCGGCAACGCCCGCGGCATCGACGCGCTGGCCGCCTCGATCGAGCAGTTGCAGGGCATCGCCGTGCCCGCCTCGGCCTGGGAGAGGCTGGTGCTGTCGGCCCGGGTGGCCGATTACACCCCGCCCATGCTCGACGAGATGAGCAGCGGCGGCGAGGTGCTCTGGGCCGGCTCGGGGTCGATCGGCGGCCACGACGGATGGGTCACCCTGGCCTACGCGGACAGCGCTCCCCTGCTGCTGCCCCCGCCCGACGACGAGTTCGCCGCGACGCCGCTGCACCAGTCGGTGCTCGACGCGCTCGACGCCGGCCAGGCGTTGTTCTTCCGGGCCCTGTCCGACCGGGTCGGCTCGACCGACGACACCGCGCTGGCCGCCGTGGTGTGGGATCTGGTCTGGGCCGGTCACCTGACCAACGACACGCTGGCACCGTTGCGGGCGCTGCTCGGCGGCAGTGGCGCCCACCGGGCCAAGGCCGCCCCGGCCCGCACCCGCTACCGGCGTCCCGGCCGAGCGGCGATGCTGTCCCGCAGCGGACCGTCCACCATGGCCGGTCGCTGGTCACGCCTGCCGGCTCGCGACCTCGACCCGACCCGCCGGGCCGCCGCCCTGGCCGACCTGCTGCTCGAACGTCACGGCGTGGTCACCCGCGGCGCGGTCATGTCCGAGGGCCCGGTCGGCGGCTTCGCCGGGGTCTACCCCGTCCTGGGCGCCCTCGAGGAACGCGGCGCCGCCCGGCGGGGCTACTTCGTCGAGGGTCTGGGGGCGGCCCAGTTCGCCGTGCCGGGCGCCGTCGACCGCCTGCGCGCCCTGGCCGAGCCGGCCGAGCTGGCCAAGCGCACCGCCACCACGGCCGTCGTGCTGGCCGCGACCGACCCGGCGAACCCCTACGGCGCGGCACTGCCCTGGCCCGACCGCATCATCGACAGCGGCGACGGCGAGCCGGTCGCCAAGGCCGGCCACCGGGCGGGCCGCAAGGCGGGTGCCCTGGTGGTCCTGGTCTCCGGCGACCTGATCCTCTACGTCGAACGCGGCGGCCGCACGCTGCTGTCCTTCGTGGACGATCCGGAGGCGTTGATCGCCGCCGGTCAGGCGCTCGCGGGTTCGGTGCGTTCGGGCGCCCTGGGCGCCATGTCGGTCGAACGCGCCGACGGCGAGTCGGTGCACGGCTCACCCCTGAGCGAGGCGCTGACGCAGGCCGGCTTCCGAGCCACCCCGAGGGGGTTGCGCCTGCGCGGATGACGCCGCCCACGCGGACGACTACGCCCGCGCGGACGCTGCGCCTGCGCGGCGACTGCAGTTGCGCGAATGACTGCGCCTGCGCGGCGACTGCAGTTGCGCGAATGACTGCGCCTGCGCGGCGACTGCAGTTGCGCGAATGACTGCGCCTGCGCGGCGACTGCAGTTGCGCGAATGACTGCCCCTGCGCGGATGGCCCTGCCCGCGTTTGCGGGCGGTGTGCGACGTCAGGTTGGTTGATCGGGGTGGAGTCCGTCGGTCAGTTCGCGGTAGGCGTCCAGCACGGAACGGGTGCGGTCGGCCAGGTCGGCGGCGGGATCGGCCGGGGGCAGCACCTGCAGGTCGGTCGGGGCCAACGTCTCCTGGGCGGCGCGGATGGCCCGGCGCATCTCGTCCTCACGGATGAAGTCGCGGCTTGCCTGTTCGGCCCGGCGCAGGCTCGACCCGCGCCGGGCCAGCTCGATCTCGAGGTGGGCGAGGGCCTGCTCGGTGGCCTGCAGATGGGTGCGCAACTCCAGGGCCGTCTCGTCGGACGGCGACTGGGCGGCGAAATCCGGGCGCCGCAGATCGGCCAGCACGAGGGCGAGCCGCTGGCGGCGGGCCAGCAGACCGGAGATCTCCCACAGCGCGTCGGCCAGCATCGCCTCGGCCTCGGCCGTGTCGATCAGGGAGCCGAGGTGGGGCCAGGTCCGGCTGACCGAGTCGGCGAGGGCGATGGCCTCGTCGAAGGCGGCCCGCTCGGCGGGCGCGATGAGCATGCGAGGCTCGACCGAGGCCGGGCGGGCTCGTTTCGCCCGCCGGCGACGGCTGATGGCCGGCTCCACGTAGGCCGCACCGAAGAAGGTCGCCGCGGCCACCAGGACCCCGATCTCGGGTGCTCCCAGCACGGCGACGAGTCCGCCGGCGACCAGCGGCGGCAGGACGAGCCACCCCGTGGTGCGGGGCTCTTCAAGTTCGTCGGCCTTGCGCGTGCGCGGAACCGTCGCCTCGACGAGCGCCGACCAGGGGTGCTGGATGAGGCGGGCCCCGTCCAGGCTCAGCCGCTCCCGGGACACCACGGTGGCAACCTGATCCCGCGCGACGTAGAGCCGCGACCCCGTCACCCTGCCTCCCCGTCCCGTTCGAACCGAAGGATAGGCCACCCCGCGCCGGCCCGCCGTCCACCATTCGACCGACGATCATGGACAGCACGGCATCCTGGCGGACGCCGGACGCCGGACGCCGGACGTCCGGGCTGCCCGACCGCACGGCCGGAGAAGTTTCGGTGAGGACGATCCGCAGACGCTCCGGGCGGCCCACAACCTCAGCGACAAGCAACAAGCGATCGGCGACAAGCGACCGGCGGCTGCCCGCTCGCGAAACAGCAGCTCGCTGCCCCGGCCCGGGCCGCACCGGCGGTGCTGGACGTGCTCCGCGAGCACGCCCGGCACGCCTACTGGGTCGAACCCGTGCTGGTCGGGAAGGTGGCCTTCCGGAACAGGACCCCTGATCACCGGCTACGCCACCCCTCCTCGCGAGGCGCGCCGCACCGACCGGTCCCCAGCGTCGGTGCGGCGCGTTCCCGAGCCCGTTGCGCCACCGCCGCCCGGGGAAAGTCGTCGGGGCGATGCAGTTCCATGTCAAGTGTCTCTGGTCAAGGTCGGCCATTTGGCTGGGGCGTTGTCAACGATTTCGGGACCGGCCGCCAAGAGTTGATCTGGATAGACACCGGGGCGACAGCCCATGAGGGACGCAGCCAAGGTACGGCCAAAAGGGCCAATAAGATGATCCTGGGATGGTTTTCGCAGGCCACTGAGCATCGACGACCGTAAGGTCGGCGCGCCGGGTGTGCAATGCCCTGGCCGGCCATTTCGTGACGGAGGCGCGGCGGTGGGATTAGCCATGTATGTCGAGAACCAGGTGCACGAGCAACGCTATGCCGGCACGGAAGCGGGCTCCTCGCTGGAACGCCTGGTGGCGGCCAGCGACCGGGAGCGGCACCACCTGGTGTCGAGGATCGATGCCTACGGCGACACCATGATCAACCTGATCCAGCTGCCGCAGCTGACCGCGGAGCTGGACGAGATCGCGAGCCGCAATCCGGAGCTCCGGGTCGACGTGCAGGCGCTGGGGGCGCTCATCGAGGAGGCGACCCGGGCGCGCGGATATCTCTGGGTCTCAGGTGACTGAGTAGAGCCTGCGGCTGATGGCGCAACCACCGACGGGGCGGCGGGACGCCGCCGTCTCTCAGACGGCCCGACGCCGTGGGGTACGCGCCCCGGCCGGGCTACGCGAACCGCCGGCGGGTGTGCCGGCGCGGGCGGGAGGCCGGGCGGGAGATCAGAGCTGCGGGGCCACCGCGGAGGCCACCAGCTCGACGTGGTCCAGGTCGCTCAGGTCGAGCACCTGCAGGAACAGGCGCGTGGCGCCGGCCTCGGCGTACTGCTTGATGATGTCGACGACCTGGTCGGGGGTGCCGACGATGCCGCCGTTCTCGCGCATCTCGTCCACCTCGCGGCCGATGGCGGCGGCTCGGCGGCGCAGTTCGGCGTCGTCCCGGCCGACGCAGAGCACCGCCGCGGCCGAGAACTCCGGCAGGTTCGTCCGGCCGATGGCGGCGCTCGCCGCTCGTACCCGCTCGAAGGACGGGGCCACGTCTTCGACCTTGACGAAGGCGATGTTGAACTCGTCGGCGTAGCGGGCGGCCAGCGCCGGGGTCCGCTTCTTGCCGTGTCCGCCGACGATGACCGGCGGGCGGGGCGACTGCGCCGGCTTGGGCAGCGCCGGGGAGTCGGTGAGCTGGTAGAACTTGCCCTGGAACTGGTAGGTCTGGCCGGGCGGCGTCGCCCACAGGCCGGTGATGATCTCGAGCTGTTCCTCGAGCCGGTCGAAACGCTCGCCGAGCGGGGGGAACGGGATGCCGTAGGCGGTGTGCTCGGCCTCGAACCAGCCGCCGCCGAGCCCGAACTCGATGCGGCCGCCGCTCATCTGGTCGGCCTGGGCGACGGCGACGGCCAGCGGGCCGGGCAGCCGGAAGGTGGCCGAGGTGACCAGCGTGCCGAGCCGGATGCGGGAGGTCTGCACGGCCAGCGCGGCCAGCGTCAGCCAGGCGTCGCTCGGGCCGGGCAGCCCGTCGCCGCCCATGGTGAGGAAGTGGTCGGAACGGAAGAAACCGTCGTAGCCGCTGGCCTCGGCGGCCTGCGCGAGCCGGCGCAGGTCGTCGTGGCTGGCCCCTTGCTGGGGCTCGGTGAAGATCACGAGACGCATGCGTCAACCCTGCCAGATCACGCCCGGCGCGCCCCGGGGAACCTGCCGCACACGATCCGTAGCAAGGCAGTAACGTTTCTCACCATGGCCGGGTATGAATGGATCAGCTTCACGACCGACTACGGAACGTTCGACGGCTTCGTCGCGGCGTGTCACGGGTCGATCGCTCGCATCGCTCCGCAGGTACGCGTCATCGACGTCACGCATCACGTGCCGCCGGCCGATGTGGCCCGCGGCGCCGCCGTGCTGGCGCAGACCGCGCCGTACCTGCCGCCGAGCGTGCATGTCGCGGTGGTCGACCCGGGCGTGGGCACGGCCCGGCGCGGCGTCGTCCTCAGCACGCCGGGCGGACTGCTCGTCGGTCCGGACAACGGCCTGCTCATCTGGGCCGCCGAGGCGCTGGGGGGCATTGAGGCGGCGCACGAGTTGTCCAGCGAGAAGTGGTTCCCGAGCAACGTCTCGAGCACCTTCCACGGGCGTGACATCTTCGCGCCGGCCGCCGCGCGTCTGGCCGGGGGCGCCGACCTGACCGACGCCGGCCCGGCGATCGACCGCGACACCCTCGTACGCCTGCCCGACCCGGTCGTCACGGTCGGCGACGGCTGGCTCGAGGCCGAAGTACTCACCGTCGACCGGTTCGGCAACGTGCAGCTGGCGGCCGGCGGCGAGACCCTGCGCGGCCTGGGCAACGAGCTCATGATCAACGGCATGGTCAGCGCCCGCCGCGGCGCCACGTTCGCCGATGTCGGCCTGGGTGACCTGCTGGTCTTCGAGGACTCGGCCGGGCACGTGGCCATCGCCGTCAACAACGGCCGCGCGGTGGTCGTGCTCTCCGTGCAGCCGGGCGACATCGTCAAGCTGACCGTCAGGCAGTAGCCCGGATCCTGTCCCGGGAAGCGGCGTAGACCCGGTCACCGGCCAGCCGCCACAACACCCGGGCCGGGACGGGCAGCTCGGCCAGGAAGCGCTTCTTCTCGGCCGGCGTCGCCTCCTCGAGGATCGCCCCGAGGAAGACCAGCGCCATCTTTCCCTTGGGCAGGACCTCCTTGCCGCGATCCCCGACCGCGCGCCACTCGGCCGGGGTGAGGTGCTGCTCGACGATCGGCAGCACCTCGCGCTCCTCGTCGGCCAGGTGCTCCTCCAGGGCCACCGACGCCCGGGCGAGCACGTCGGCCAGGGCGTCGCGGTCGTCGGCGCGCGCCTCGGCCCGCCAGCGCGGCAGGATCGCGTCGATGCGGGCCAGCGGCTCGTGCAGCCGCTCGTGCTGGGCCTCCATGCGGTTGATCAGGTCGGCGTGCATCCGGGCCCGGTCGAGCAGCAGCGGCCAGACCAGCTCGTCCTCGGCCGTGTGGTGATGGTGCAGCCCGGAGGCCACGTTGGCCAGATGCAGCCCGAGCACCTCGGCGCGGGCGGTGTGGCCGGGCGCGACGGCGCGGATCAGCGCGGGCAGGATGCGGAACTCGCGCCGGAAGACCCGGTGGACCACCAGCATGTCCCAGGTGTCGGTGCGCTCAGCCGGGTGCGGAGAAGCGGGCGCGGAATCGGTGTTCGGCGGAGTGGAACGCGCGGAAGTCATGACCCTCACGCTCGCAGGGTCGCCTTGCAGACTGCCTGCAAGCCGCCTGCACTCCTATGCTCGGACCCGTGCTGATCGGCCGGGTGCTCGGTCCCACCGAGATCGAGGTGGACGGCGCGGTCGCCGACCTCGGTGGACCGCTGCCGCGCCGGCTGGTCGCCGCCCTGCTGGCCGCCGAGGGCCGCCCCGTCCGGGAGGACGCCCTGGCCGACGCCATCTGGGGCGACGAGACGCCCCCTCATCCGACCGCTTCCCTTCAGGCGTACGTCTCCCGGTTGCGCCGCGCCCTGGGCGGCCGGTCCCCCCTGGCCCGGGCCGGCGCCGGCTACCGGCTCACGGTCGACGACACCGACGCCGCCCGGTTCGCCGCCGAGGTGCTGCGCGGCCGCGAGCTGCTCGACGAGGATCGGCCGGCCGAGGCGCTCCGGCTGTTCGACGCCGCCCTCGCCCGGTGGCGCGGGGAGGCGTACGCGGATCTGCCCGGGCACCCGGCCCGCACCCGCCTCGACGAGCTGCGCGCGGTGGCCGTCGAGGAGCGGCTCGCGGCCCGGCTGGCCGATGGCGACGCCGCGGGCGCGGTCGGCGAGCTCGAGGCGGCCACGGCGGCCGAGCCCTATCGCGAGCGCGGGTGGGAGCTGCTGATCCTCGCGCTGTATCGCGGTGGGCGGCAGGCCGACGCGCTGGCCGCGTTGCGCCGGGTGCGGGAGCGGCTGGCCGACGACCTCGGCATCGACCCGGGTCCGGCGCTGCAGAGCCTCGAGCGACGCCTGCTCGCCCAGGACCCCGGACTCCTGCTGACCTCGCGCTCCGCTCCCCCCGTACGCCCGCTGTCCCGGTTCTTCGGCCGGACCGGTGAGCTGGCCGGCCTGGCCGAGCTCGTGTCGACCGCCCGCCTGGTCACGCTGGTCGGGCCGGGCGGCGCGGGGAAGACCCGGCTCGCCGTCGAGTTCGCCGCCGGGCAGGACCCGTGGTTCGTCCGGCTCGCCGACGTGGCCGGGCCGGCGCTGGTGCCGGCCGCCGTGGCCGCCGCCGTCGGCGTGCGCGGCGCGACCACCGACGCCATCGCGACCGCCTTGGGCGACCGTTCCGGCCTGCTGCTGCTCGACAACTGTGAGCACGTCGTGGCCGCGGCCGCCGACGTGGCGTTCGCGCTGCTCGCCCGCTGCCCGGGGCTGCGGGTGCTGGCCACCAGCCGCGAGCCGCTCTCGATCGACGGCGAGCGCCTTCTGCCGGTCTCCCCGCTGCCCACCGAGGACGCGGTCGCCCTGCTGACCGACCGCATCACCGGCGTACGCCCCGGGTGGCGCCCCAGCCCGGCCGAGTCCGAGGCGCTGGTCCGGCTCGCGGCGGCCCTGGACGGCATCCCGCTGGCGCTGGAGCTGGCGGCCGCCCGCGCCCGCGTACTCGGTCTGAGCGAGCTGCTGGAGATGCTCGACGACCGGTTCCCGGCGCTCGGCCCGGTGCCGCGGGGCGCCCTCGCCCCGCACGAGACGCTGGAGGCCGCCGTGGCCTGGAGCGTCGATCTGCTCGGGGCCCACGACCGGGCGTTGCTGCTGCGGCTGTGGCCGTTCGAGGGCGGCTTCCCGCTGTCGGCCGTCGAGGACGATCTGGACGCTCTCTCGGCGCTGGTCGCGCGTTCGGTGGTGGTGGCCGACACGACCGTCGTCCCGACCCGCTACCGGCTGCTGGAGATCGTCCGGGCGTACTGCCGGCAGCGCGACCCGGATCCGAGGGACAGCCGGGACCGGCACGCCCGGTGGGTCCGCGAGCTCGTCGAGCGCCACGCGCCGCTGCTGCGCGGCGAGCGGTCGGCCCACGCGATCCGGACGCTCAACCGGGAGCTGCCCAACCTGCGCGCCGGCATCGAGCACGATCTCGGTGCGCGTCCGGCGAGCGCGCTGCGCACCGCCGGGCTGCTGCAGTGGTTCTGGTTCCGCGGCGGACTGGTCGCGGACGGTCTGCGGCTGCTGGGCGACGGCCTGGCGGCCGCCCCGGAGGCGCCGCCCACCGACCGGGCCCGGGCCCACCTCAGCACGGCCCTGTTGCGCTACCTGGCCGGTGATCCCGGCGCGATGACCGACCTCGGCACCGGTCTGGCGATCCTGGGCGAGCACCCCGACCACGAGGGGCGGATCCTGGCCGCGCAGGGTTCCTACTACGAGTCGCTCTACTGGTCGTTCCGCGGTGAGTTCGCCCGGGCCGTCGAGCCCGCGCGCCGGTCGATGGCGCTGGCCCGGCGGATCGGCGAGGAGTGGATCCAGCCCGCCTCCGCGATGGCCCTCGGCGCGGCGCTGGTCGGCGCCGGCGAGGTCCTGGAGGGCCGCCGGGTGCTCGCCGCGGCCGGCCGGGAAGCGATCGGGCGGCGTCAGGCCTGGACGGCGGCCATGAGCGGGCTGCTGCTGGCCCGTGCGCTGCTCACCGACGGCCCGTCGGCCCCCGCGCAGCCCGAGCCGGCTCTCGCCGCGGTGCGGCAGGCGCTGGACGGCTTCGCCGGCGAGGACGACGTCGGCAACCTGCTCGCCGGGCTGCACACCGGCGCGTACGCGCTGGCCCGGGCCGGTCGGACCGGCGAGGCGGCCCGGTTGCTGGTGGCGACCCGGCGAGCCGCGGCCCGCCGCGGCCTCGACCTGGACGCCATGGACCCGATCCGGGCCGCCGGCCTCACCGCGGCCGTCGGCGAGGCCGAACTCGCCCGGGTCGCGGACCCGATCGACGACGAGTCGGCCCTGCCGGCGTTACTCGGGCCCGCTCCGGGGCAGGATTGAGGGCATGCCCGAGGGCGACACCGTCTGGAACACCGCGCGCGTGCTGGAGAAGGCCCTCCAGGGCGACGTGCTGACCGGCTCCGACTTCCGCGTGCCCCAGCTGGCCACGACCGATCTCAGCGGCTGGACCGTCGCCGAGTCGGCGAGCCGGGGCAAACACCTGCTGCTGCGTCTGACGCGCGACGGCGAGACACCGCTCACTCTGCACTCGCATCTGCGGATGGAGGGCGCCTGGCGGGCGTACGCCCCCGGGGAGCGCTGGACGGCCCGGCCGGCTCACCTGATCCGGGTCGTGCTGCGCACCGCCCGCTCGGTCGCCGTCGGCTATCACCTGCACGAGGTCGCGCTCTATCCGACGGCCGATGAGGAGCAGCACGTCGGCCACCTCGGGCCCGACCTGCTGGGGGCCGACTGGGACGCCGACGAGGCCGTCCGCCGGATAGCCGAGCATCCCGGGACGACCATCGCCGAGGCCCTGCTCGACCAGCGCAACCTGGCCGGCGTGGGCAATCTCTACAAGGCCGAGACGCTGTTCCTGCGCGGGCTCTGGCCGTGGACGCCGGTGTCGGGGGTCGCCGACCTGGCGGGCACCGTGCGGCTGGCCCAGAAGCTCGTGGCATCCAACCGTGGACGGTGGACCCAGACCACGACCGGCTCGCTGCGACGCGGTCAGACGAGCTATGTGTACGGTCGCCGCGCACAGCCGTGCCGCCGATGCGGCGCCGCGATCCAGAAGGATGAGAAGGGCGAGCGGATCACCTATTGGTGCCCGCGCTGCCAGCCCCGCCCGGCCGAGAACCCAGCCGACAACCAAGCCGGCAACTCGACCGGGAAGCCGGCCGAGAGCTCGGCCTAGACGCGGGTCAGATGCTCGCGGCGGGCGGGCGCTTGAGCTCGGAGAGACCCTCGGCCACACCGCGCAGCTTGTCGGTGGCGTCGACCAGGCCGGCGAAGGCCGGGTGCCGGCCGTCGGTGACCGGGCGGCCGTCCTCGGCGACATAGCTGGCGGCCGCGGCCACCAGCCGCTCGTACGCCTCGACGCCCTCGGTGAACTGGGCGGCCAGCGACGTGTGGGAGTCGGTGAGGTTGGCTCGCTGCTCGGGCGGGGCCAGCGGCAGGGCGCGCTCGACGCTCGCCACGCGCTGGCCGAGATCGCGCAGCCACTCCTCGGCGACGGCGGCCTCGAGCACGGCGCCCTCGCCCGCCCCGGTCAGCCGGCCGGACAGCGCCGACAACGTGGACGACGCGCGGTCGAGCCTGTCCCACGCCTGGGTGATCGCCGAGCCGCGCAGGGCGTACCTGTTCTTCTGCCGGCGCACTTCCTCGAGCATCGTGCGGCCGGCCGGGAAACGCTCGATCGCCGCGGCGAGCTTGGCGCCGGCGATCGCGGGCGGGGGCGGCGGCGGAGCCGGCTGGGCGGCCAGCTCGCGGTGGTCGCTGAAGCGCCACCAGGCCAGCGCGACCGAGGCGCCGGCCGAGCCGGCCCAGATCGCGTCGGCCCAGCCGATGCCCGCATAGGGGGTGAGAACGGCGGTGGCCGCGGTCAGTCCGCCGCCCAGCACACTCCATCGGCGTGCCGCGCTGCGCAGGCCCTTGAGCCGCCGGAAGTATCTGGTCCGCTCGTCCACCGTCGTCCTCCCCTGAATGTCGCGCTCCCCTGAATGTCGTGCGGGTGCTTCAGCCGGCCGCCGTCGTGTCGCCACGCTTCTGGTTCATCGTGGCCCGGATCTCGTCGAGACGGGCCACGCTGGCCGGGTCGGACGTCGGACCGGCCTGCTCGACCGCGGGCTGCGCGGGCGCGGCGCCGAGCTTGTCGCCGCCCATGCTGGCGCGGATCTGCTCGAGCCGGGAGGAGCCGGCCAGGTCGAGGCTGGATTTCTGCACCTCGAGCATGCGGCCCTCGACCGAGTTGGACGCGAGCTCGGCCCGGCCCATCGCGTTCGCGTAGCGCTGCTCGATCTTGTCGCGGACCTCGTCGAGCGACGGCGTGTTGCCGGGCGCGGAGAGCGACGACATCGACTCGAGCGACTTGGCCACCGTCTCCTGCATCTTGGCCTGCTCGAGCTGGCTCAGCAGACGCGACCGCTCGGCGATGCGCTGCTGCAGCACCATGGCGTTGTTCTCCACTGCCTTGCGGGCCTGACCCGCGGCGGAGAGCGCCTGGTCGTGCAGCGTCTTGAGGTCCTCCATCGACTGCTCGCCGGAGACCAGCTGGGTGGCCAGCGTCTGAGCGGTCGACTCGTATTTCTGGGCCTCGGCCTCGTCGCCGCCGGCACGTGCCCGATCGGCCAGGACGAGCGCCTGCCGGGCCATGCCCTGCAGCTTCTCGACCTCTTCCATCTGGCGGGACAGCTTCATCTCGAGCTGCCGCTGGTTGCCGATCACCGCCGCGGCCTGCTGCACGAGGGCCTGGTGCTGGCGCTGTGCGTCCTCGATGGCCTGCTGGATCTGAACCTTCGGGTCGGCGTATTCGTCGATCTTCGCGCCGAAGAGCGCCATCATGTAACGCCAGCCCTTGACGAACGGATTCGCCATCTCGCGGTATCCCCTCAATGTCGCTCAATCGGGTCCGCCACCGACGCAGATCGAGGAGCTGTCGCGATGGCGGGGTCCACCAGGTGCTTCACCCGGTGTGGTCATGCCATCGTGTCAGCTCGACGCCACCGACGTCACGTGACCTCGGGGGGATCTCAGGGTGACCCCCACGCTACGAGGCTACGCGCTTCTCCGGGTCGGGGTCGATCCCGAGGGAGCGTCCCCGAGGCAGTCACAGCAACCCCACAGATGGCCGCAAAGAGCCCCATAGGGTCGGAGAACGAGCCGAGCCGGACCCGCTCACGAGGAGCGGACCCGGCTCGGATCAAGGATCTGTTTTTCAGGCCGCGTAGACGACGTCGCGATGCGGCTTGCGCGTCGCGTGCAGCGTCGCCTTGAGCGGCGATTCGCGGCGGACCGAGACGGAGACGTCGCCCTCGGTCGCCTTGGCCGTCGCCGCCTTGGACGACTGGGCCTTGGCGGACTCGGCCTCGACCGGCACTAGAACACCCTCCATGCCCTCAGCGAGCGACAGCGTGCTGCTGACCTCGCTGAGCAACTCGGAGAGTCGAGCGCCGAGCGCGTCGCAGATGGCGGCGAGCAACTCGCTGGACGCTTCCTTCTGTCCGCGCTCGATCTCGGACAGGTAGCCCAGGCTGACATTCGCGGCGGTGGACACCTCGCGCAGCGTGCGGTGCTGCCCCTGCCGGCGCGCCCTCAGTGCGTCGCCGATAACCCGGCGTAGCAGGACCATGGCACCTCCTCCTGCGGCGGGGCCACCGGCATACGCCGGAGGCTTCCCGCAACCGTACCCGCTGCCGGCCAGACCGACATACCGCCCCGCCGAATTACGGGACAGCCCGACAACGGGGCTTGTCGTGCAACTGCTGGGGTCACTGAGACATTCCCAGCTCACACGGTGGCCGGGGCGCCCTGAATACAGTCTGAGAGCAGGAATAGCGCGCGCGTCACACTTTCCGTGCGGATGGCATCACGATTTCCGTCGAGGCGTAGCTCACGCACCTCCACGCCGGACCGGCCGGCCACAGCCACATAGACCAGGCCGACCGGCTTGCCGTCCTGCGGCTCGGGTCCGGCCACGCCGGTCGTCGCCACACCCCAGTCCGCCCCGCACCGCTCGCGGGCGCCCACGGCCAGCGCCGCGGCGACGTCGGGATCGACCGGTCCGCGCTCGTCCAGCAGGTCCTGCGGCACACCGGCGAGCGTGTGCTTCAGCTCGGTGGCGTAGACGACGAAGCCACCCCGGTAGACCGCGCTCACCCCCGGGATCTCGACGACGGTCGCGGCCACCAGCCCACCGGTCAGCGACTCGGCCGTGGCGAATGTCTCGTGCCGCTCGACGAGCCGGTGAACAGCGGCCGCGGCGGCGACGTCCTTGCTTGTCACGGCGATCTCACTACCCGTCCCGACCGGGGATATGCCGGGCATTCCGGCGCAAGCGGAGCGCCTCGATCACATAGTCCACACCGGTCACGACCGTCACGAGAGTCGCCGCGCCCATCAGCCACAGGCCCACGACGTCGAACGGTTCGGGCACGGGCCACAGATACCAGGCGATGGCGGCGATCTGGAGGACCGTCTTGAGCTTGCCGCCGCGGCTGGCCGGGATGATGCCGTACCGGATGACCCAGAACCGCAGCGCCGTGATGCCCCACTCACGGACGAGGATCAGGACCGTCACCCACCACGGCAGCCGGTCGTAGACCGAGAGCAGCACCAGGGCGGTGCCGGTCAGGGCCTTGTCGGCGATCGGGTCGGCGACCTTGCCGAACGAGGTGACGAGCGACCAGCGCCGGGCGATCCAGCCGTCCACGAAGTCGGTCGCCGAGGCCACGCAGAAGACCAGACAGGCCGCGATGCGGGCGCCGGTGCCGGTGAGCTGCGACGAGACCACGAGACCGAGGAACACCGGGACCAGCACGATCCGCACCACGGTCAGGACGTTCGCCATGTTGTAGAGCGACACCGTCCGTGGCGCGGCCACCGGGACCGGCTCGTCGGTCACCGCGGGGACACCGGCGCCGCTGAGATCATCTCGACCGGCACGGCCACCAGGTCGACGCCCTCGGTCGCGGTGACCCGGGCCCGCACGAAGTCACCCGGGCGCAGGGCGGCGAGATCCACCCCGGTGGAGTCGGCGACGAGCGTGGTGGAGCCGTCGACCTCGGGCGCCTGGTGCTCGGCCCGGCCCTCGACCTCGCCGTGCTCGACCGTGTCGACCAGCACCTCGACGATCGAGCCGAGCCGCTCCTCGGCCCGCTGGGCGCAGAGCTCGTCGGCCAGCGTGACGACCCGGTCGTACCTCTTCTTGATCGTGTCCTCGCGGACCTTCTTGTCGAGCCCGGCCGCCTCGGTGCCGTCCTCGTCGCTGTAGTCGAAGACGCCGATCGCGTCGAGCCGCGCCTCGGAGAGGAAGCGCACCAGCTCGTCGACGTCGGCGCGGGTCTCGCCCGGGAAGCCGACGATGAAGTTGCTGCGCGCGCCGGCCGCGGGGGCGAGCGCGCGGGCCGAGTCGAGCAGGTCGAGGAACCGCTCGGTGGAACCGAAACGACGCATGCGGCGCAGCACCGGCTCGCTCGAGTGCTGGAAGGAGAGGTCGAAGTAGGGCGCGACCCCGGGCGTCGTGGCGATCGCCTCGACCAGGCCGGGCCGGGTCTCGGCCGGCTGCAGATAGCTGGCCCGCACCCGCACGATGCCGTCGACCGCGGCCAGCTGGGGCAGCAGCTTCTCGAGCAGGCGGGGGTCGCCCAGGTCCTTGCCGTACGACGTGCTGTTCTCACTGACCAGCACGAGCTCGCGGACGCCGGAGCGGGCCAGCCACTCGGCCTCGGCCAGCAGCTCCTGCGGGTCACGCGAGACGAACGCGCCCCGGAAGGCCGGGATGGCGCAGAACGCGCACTTGCGGTCGCAGCCGCTGGCCAGCTTGAGGCTCGCGACCGGCCCGTTGTCGAGCCGGCGGCGCAGCACCGGGCGCAGGTGGGCCGGGGTGTGCTCGTCGACCGTGGCGTGGCCGGGGATGACGACCTTGGCCGCCTGGCGCTGCACCGGTGTGATCGGCAGCAGCTCGCGGCGGTCGCGCGGGGTGTGCGCGTCGAACCGCTCCCCGGCCAGCACGCCGTCGAGCCGGGCGGCGATGTCGGTGTAGTCGTCGAAGCCGAGCACCGCCTGAGCCTCGGGCAGACTCTCGGCCAGCTCACGGCCGTACCGCTCGGCCATGCACCCGGCGGCGACGACCTTGGCCCCGGTATCGGCCGCGGCGAGCAGCGTCTCGATCGAGTCCTGCTTGGCCTTCTCGACGAAGCCACAGGTGTTGACCAGCACCACATCGGCGCCGGCGGCGTCGGTGCTCACCTGCCAGCCGCCCTCGTCGAGGCGGGCGGCGAGCTCTTCCGAGTCGACCTCGTTACGGGCACATCCGAGAGTGAGCAGGGCGACACGGCGGGAGGAAGGAGTTACCGACACCCGACCAGGTTAGCCGGGTTCCCACCCCCGCTCACCCGCGCACTGATCCGACCGGGTGTCCGGCCCGTATCCCTGGGCGCCATGCAGACACTCCGGAAGTCCCCGCCGCACGCTGAAGCCCTGCTCATCGCCGCGCTCGTCGTGATCGCGATCCTGGCCCGCTGGGCCGGGTTCCGCGAAAAGACCAACGACATGAGCATCTTCTTCTCGTGGTACCGCGAGCTGCGGCAGGCCGGCGGCTGGCGCGGACTGGACACCGAGGTCGGCAACTACAACGCGCCGTTCCTCTATCTGCTGGCGTTCACGACCTATCTGCCCGGTCCGCTGATCTTCAAGATCAAGGCGATGTGGGTGCTCTTCGACGTCGTGCTGGCGTTCTTCGCCTACCGGATCGTCGGGCTGCGCTGGCCGAACAGCCGCATCCCGTTGGCCGCCGCCCTGGTCGTGGTGCTGCTGCCGACCGTGGTGCTCAACGCGTCGTTCTGGGGCCAGATGGACGCGATGTGGGCCGCGCCGGCCCTGGGCGCCGTCTATTACCTGCTGCGGGACAAACCCTGGTGGGGTGTGGCGCTGTGCGGCGTCGCGCTGGCCGTCAAGCCGCAGGGCATCTTCATCTTCCCGCTGCTGTTGCTGCTCGTCCTGGCCGGGCGGATCCCCTGGCGTACGCTCCTGGCCGCGCCGGCCGTGTTCCTGCTGCTGGACCTCCCGGCCATCGCGCTCGGGCGCAACCCGATCGAGCTGCTCACGATCTACAGCATGGACCGGCAGGCCCGCAACGTGCCCGAGCTGAGCCTGCGCGCTCCCAACGTGTTCGCGCTGATCCCCGGTGGGCCACGGGACGACACCCTGCGCACGCTGGGCTACCTCTTCGCCGCGGCGGTGGTCGTCGGGTTCGTCTACGTGCTGATCGCCCGCGCGGTCGAGCTGACCCCCGAGCGCATCGTCGCGGCCGCCGCGCTGTTCTCGATCATGATGCCGTTCCTGCTGCCCGGCATGCATGAGCGGTACTTCTTCCTGGCCGACGTGCTGACGGTCGTGCTCGCGATCTTCCTGCCGCGCTTCTGGTACGTCCCGTTGCTGGTACAGGCCTCGTCGCTGATCGTCTACCAGCCGTACCTCTTCGCCCGGAAATCGACGGCGCCGATGATGACCATCGCCGCCCTGCTGATGCTGACCGCCATGATCATCATCGGTCATCATCTGCTGCGCGAGGCGTTCCGGCGGCCGCCGGTCCCCGAGCAACCGACGCCGGAGCAACCGGCCCCGGAGCAGCCGGCGGTCACCCGGTCGGCGTACCCGGACAAGACCGTGCCGCACGTCACCCGTCAGGACCGGGACCGGCAGCTCAATCCACCCGCAGAGCGGCCAGCGCCTCTTCCAGCTCGTCCGGTTTGACCAGCACGTCGCGGGCCTTGCTGCCCTCGGACGGGCCGACGATGCCGCGGGTCTCCATCAGGTCCATCAGCCGGCCGGCCTTGGCGAAGCCGACCCGCAGCTTGCGCTGGAGCATCGACGTCGAGCCGAACTGACTGGTCACGACCAGCTCGATGGCCTGGATCAGCAGCGCCAGGTCGTCGCCGATGTCCTCGTCGATCTGCTTCTTCTTGCTGGCCGGCGCCTCGGTGACGTCCGCGCGGAACTCCGGCTCGCGCTGGTCCTTGCAGAACTTGACGACCGCCGCGATCTCTTTCTCGTCGACCCAGGCGCCCTGGATGCGGACCGGCTTCGAGGCGCCCATCGGCAGGAAGAGACCGTCGCCCCGGCCGAGCAGCTTCTCGGCGCCGGGCTGGTCGAGGATGACCCGGCTGTCGGCCAGCGAGGACGTCGCGAAGGCCAGCCGGGACGGCACGTTGGCCTTGATCAGGCCGGTCACCACGTCGACCGACGGGCGCTGGGTGGCCAGCACCAGGTGGATGCCCGCGGCCCGGGCCAGCTGGGTGATGCGGACGACCGAGTCCTCGACGTCGCGTGGCGCCACCATCATCAGGTCGGCCAGCTCGTCGATGATGACCAGCAGATAGGGGTACGGCTTCATCACGCGCTCGCTGCCGGGCGGCGCGACGATCTCGCCGCTGCGCACCTTACGGTTGAAGTCGTCGAGGTGGCGGACGCCGTTGGCCGCGAGGTCGTCGTAGCGCATGTCCATCTCGCGGACGACCCACTCGAGCGCCTCGGCGGCCTTCTTGGGATTCGTGATGATCGGCGTGACGAGGTGCGGGATGCCCTCGTACGCGGTCATCTCCACCCGTTTCGGGTCGACCAGCAGCAGCCGTACCTCGTCCGGGGTGGCCCGGGTCAGCAGCGACACGAGCAGCGAGTTGAGGCAGGAGCTCTTGCCCGCGCCGGTCGCGCCCGCGATCAGGATGTGCGGCATCTTGGCCAGGTTGGCCACCACGAAGCCGCCCTCGATGTCCTTGCCCAGCGCGACCAGCATCGGGTGGTGGTCGGCGGTGGAGGCTCGCGAGCGCAGCACGTCGCCGAGCGCGACGTTCTCCGGGTCGGTGTTGGGGATCTCGACGCCGACCGCGCTCTTGCCGGGGATCGGGCTGAGGATCCGGACGTCCGGCGACTTCACCGCGTACGCGATGTTGCGCGACAGCTGGGTGATCCGCTCGACCTTGGTGCCGGGGCCGATCTCGACCTCGTACCGGGTGACCGTCGGCCCGCGGGTGAAGCCGGTGACCTCGGCGTCGACGTTGAACTGCTCGAACACGCCGGACAGGGCGGCCATGATCTCGTCGTTGGCCCGGCTGCGGGATTTCGGCGGTGAGCCCTTGCCGAGGATCGAGGGCGGCGGCAGCCGGTAGTCGCCGGGCACCGAGCTGATCTCGAGCTGCTCGGCCCGGGTGGGCAGCGGCTGCGAGTGCTCCGGCGGCTCGGGCTTCTTGCGGCTGACCGGCACCTTGGGCACGGCCACCGTGTCGTGCACGAGGAAGTCGTCCTCGTCGGCGGCCGGCTCGTCCTCCTCGGGCGCCAGTCCGATGTCGGCCAGCGAGCTCTGCCGGCGGCGCGACGGCCGGCGCTTCTTGGCCGGCTCCTCGCCGTCGTCGCCGTCCTCGTCGTCGGGCAGCTCGGGCGTGGGCAGTGGCGCCCGCTCGGTCGACCGGCCCAGCAGCACGTCGACGAGCAGCAGGACCCGCTCGGGGATCTTGTTGATCGGGGTGGCCGTGATCACCAGCAGGCCGAAGACGAAGAGCAGCACGAGCAGCGGCACCGCCACCCAGGCCGTCACCGCCCGCTCGAGCAACGCGCCGAAGGCATAGCCGAGCAGGCCGCCGGCCCGTTCCATGGCGTCCACGCCGTCCGCCGGGCGCTGTGAGACGTGCAGGAGCGCGGCGGTGGAGATGACGATCGCCGTCCAGCCGACCAGCGTGCGGCCGCGGTGCTCGGGGTCGGCCGGCTTGCGCATCAGGCGGACCGCGCCGTAGAGCAGCAGCAGCGGGAGCAGCACGGCGAGGCCGCCGAGGAACAGGTGGGTCGAGTCGGCCAGCCACTGACCGACCGGGCCGGCGCTGCCGAACCAGACCGCCACCCCGACCAGGATGGAGAGGCCGAGCAGCAACAGACCGGCGCCGTCGCGGCGGTGCTCGGGATCGATCTCCTTGGCCGTGGCGGCCTGGCGGCCGACCCCGCGGGCGGCCCAGCCGACACTGTGGGCCAGGCCCATCCAGACGGCGCCCAGACCGCGGCCGACCCCGGTGGCGATCGCGGAGCCCATCGTGGGCCGGGCCCGGGCCGCCGAGCGCGAGCGGGCGGCCGGCCGGGCCGACTTGCGGGCGGGCTGGCGCGCCGGTTGACGGGCGGGCTGCCGGGCCGGTTGCCGGGCACGACCGGTCGCGGCGCCGCGACCGTTCGACGCGGCGCGACCCCGGCTCGCCGGAGAGGTGCGGCCCGCCATGGTCACACCGTAACGCCGCGATGCTCATGAATCCGGTAGGCGCACCGGCCCAGGGCGTATCTGGTGTTTCACGTGGGAGCGAGGCGCGGTCCAGGTCGTGGCCGGCGTCGGCCGCAGGGCGGTCCGATACCGGGGCTGTATCGGGCCGCTCTGTGGACGCCGTCAGGCTCGGGCTGGGCCACGCCGCAGCCCTGCGTGAAACACCAGATACGCCCTAGTATCGGCGGGTGCAGCCCTTCACCAAAGAAATGATCACCGCCGCGCTCGACGAGCGCGAGTTCAAGTACTTCGAGGACGCCGACGGGGACATCGGCGGGAACTTCCAGGGCAATCTCATCTACTTCTTCCGCATCGGGCAGCAGCAGGAAGTGCTGCAGATACGTGCGATGGTGCAGCACCTCTTCGGGATGGACGACGTCGCCCGGCTCTACGAGTTCTGCAACGCCTGGAATCACGACCAGCTCTTCCCCAAGGCGTACGTGCACGTCAACGACGACGGCACGGTGCTCGTGATCGGCGAGGTCATCGCCGACTGGGAGCGGGGCGTGACCCCCGAGCAGCTCGACCAGGTGGTGATCGCCGGGATCGCCACCAGCGTCCAGCTCGCCAACGAGGTCGCCGAGCTGCGCCAGAAGGGCTGAACCGACGCCGATGCCGGGGAGCCTGATCGGCTCCCCGGCATCACTGACGTGCTATGCCACCTGGGCAGGGACGGTGGCGGGGCGCGTCACGGGGTGCTGACGCCCAGGGTGTACGCGCCGGTGCCGGCGGTGGCGACGACGACGTACCGGTAGGTGCCGGAGCGGCCGTTGAAGCTCAGCTCCTTGTCGCCCGCGCCGGTGTCGCTGGCCACCGTGCGGAAGCCACGGCTGGTGAGCCGCTGGAGGAAGAGGTCGAAGTCGGCCCCCTCGGCGGCGGTCAGGCAGGCGGTCTGCTCGCCGGCGTTGGCCCGGAAGGCGCCGCCGTTCGGCTGGGCCTGGGCGGTGCGGGCCCGGGCCAGCTCGCCGCCGAGCTGCACGGCCTGGTCGGCGCAGGCGCCGGCCGACTCGGTGGGCTGCTCGGCGGGCTCCTCGGCCGGAGGCTCGGCCGCCCCGCCGCCGCTGGTCACCAGGGTCAGGTCCTCGGCCGCGAGCATCTCGTTGACCGGCTGGAAGAACGTCTCGCCGCCGACCGTGCAGTCGCCCGAACCACCCGAGGTCAGACCCTGGGCCTGGTCGCCGCTGAGCCACGGACCACCGGAGTCGCCGCCCTCGGCGCAGACGTTGGTGCGGGTCAGGCCGGTGACCGCGCCCTCGGGATAGACCACGGTCTGGTTCTTGGCCAGGATCGTGCCGCAGCGGGTACCGGTGGTGGAGCCGGAGCGGCAGACCGCCGCGCCCACCGGCGCCTCGGTGGCACCGGCCACCGGGAGCTCGTTGCCCTCGAAGTCGTTGACCACCGCGCGCGGCGTCCAGTTGTCGTTGACCTCGACGAAGCCCATGTCGGCGCTGCCCGGGAAGGTCGACGCGCGCACCGTGCCCTGCGCCTGCTGGTTGAAGCCGGTCGTCGTCGAGCCCACCGCGCCGCAGTGACCGGCCGTCACGAAGCCGCCCTCGACCGAGAAGCCGATCGAGCAGCGGGCCGTGCCGCCGTCCACCCGGATGAAGTACGGGTCGGCGCCGCGCAGGTCGAACAGCGGCTTGGGGGTGGCGGTGCTGGTCACGAAGGAGACCGCCGAGGCGGCGACACCGGCCGTGCGGGCCAGCTTCTTCGCCGCGCCGGTCTCGCCCGGCTTGGCCACCACGACCAGTTTGTTGGTCGAGACGTCGACGTACCACCCGGTGATGCCGTCGGCGTCCGAGCGGACCGCGTCGAGCTTCTCCTTCGCCGTCACCAGCGTCTGCTCACTGCGCTTGACCAGCACCGGCACCGCGCCGGCGGCCTTCACCGCGGCCTGGGCCTTCGCGTCGGTCACCGCGATCTTGAGCGTGGTGCCGTCGGTGGCCAGCCAGGCGCCGCCGAAATCGGCGCCGGTCTGCGCCGAGAGCCTGGCGCTCACGCGGCTCGCCCACTTGGACCGCTGCAAGCGGGCCGTCGCCTGGTCGCCGTCCAGGCCCAGGTCGCGTTCCATCGCCGCCAGAATCTGCGCCGAAACGCCACCGGACTTGGTAGCGGTCTTGCTCGACGGCGTGGTGCCGGCCATCGACGGCAGCGTGAACGCCACCGCCGCTCCGCCCGCGACCACGACCGCCGCCGCCACGGCGATCCGTCTGCGCTGCATCTCCAGGTACTCCCCTCGCCACGGGTGCCGTGGGGGCGGCACCGTGACTGGAGATACGGCTCAGAACAGCGAAAGGTTTAAATAGCCTCAGACTTCTACGACGGTTGGCACGATCATCGGCCGGCGACGGTACGCGTCGTTGACCCACCGGCCGACCGTGCGCCGCACGACCTGCTGCAACTGGTGGGTGTCGGTGATGCCGTCCTCGGCCGAGCGGTGCAGCGCGGCGGTGAGCAACGGGATCACCGGGTTGAACGCGTCGGGGTCCTCGGAGAACCCCTTGGCCGAGATGCTGGGCTCGCCGACCACCTTGCCGGTCACCGAGTCGATCACCACGGTGGCCGAGATGAAGCCGCCGTCGCCGAGGATGCGCCGCTCGGTGAGCAGCGACTCGCTGACGTCGCCGACCGCGAGCCCGTCGACATAGACGTAGCGGTTCTGCACCTTGCCGACGTGCCGGGCGTGCCCCTCGACCAGGTCGACGACGTCGCCGTCCTCGCAGAGCACCACCCGGTCGGGCGCGACCCCGGTCTCGACGCCGAGCTGGGCGTGAGCCCGCAGGTGACGCCACTCGCCGTGCACCGGCATGAGGTTGCTCGGGCGCACCACGTTGAGCAGGTAGCGCAGCTCGCCGGCCGGGGCGTGACCCGAGACGTGCACCTTGGCCGTCTCTTTGTGCACCACGGTGGCGCCGGCCCGGGACAGCCGGTTGATCACCCGGTAGACCGAGGTCTCGTTGCCCGGCACCAGCGAGCTGGCCAGCACGACGGTGTCGCCCGACTCGATGGTGATGTGCCGGTGGTCGCCGGTGGCCATCCGGCCGAGCGCGCTCATCGGCTCGCCCTGCGACCCGGTGGACATGAAGACGATCTCGTCGCCCGGCATGTTCGTCGCCTCGTCCAGGCTGACCAGCAACCCGTCCGGGATGTTGAGCAGGCCGAGATCGCGGGCGATGCCCATGTTGCGCACCATCGAGCGGCCGATCAGGGCCACCTTGCGCTCGTACTCCCAGGCGGCGTCCATGACCTGCTGCACGCGGTGCACGTGGGAGGCGAAGCTGGCCACGATGATGCGGCCGCGGGCCTTGCCGAAGATCGAGCTGAGCACCGGGCCGATGTCGCGCTCAGGCGCCACGAAGCCGGGCACCTCGGCGTTGGTGGAGTCGGAGAGCAGCAGGTCGACGCCCTCGGCCCCGAGCCGGGCGAAACCGGCCAGGTCGGTGATGCGGCCGTCCAGCGGCACCTGGTCCATCTTGAAGTCGCCGGTGTGCAGGATGAGGCCGGCCGGGGTGCGCACGGCGACGGCCAGCGCGTCCGGGATCGAGTGGTTGACCGCGAAGAACTCGCAGCCGAACGGCCCGAGCTGCTCGGTCTGGCCCTCGCGCACGGTCAGCGTGTACGGGTCCAGGCGGCGCTCGGCCAGCTTGGCCTCGACCAGCGCGAGCGTGAACTCGGAACCGACCAGCGGGATGTCGGCCTTGTGGGCCAGCAGGTAGGGAACCGCGCCGATGTGGTCCTCGTGGCCGTGCGTGAGCACTATCGCCTGGACGTCGTCGAGACGGTCGAGGATGGGGGAGAAGTCGGGCAGGATCAGGTCGACGCCGGGCTGCTCGACATCGGGGAAGAGCACCCCGCAGTCGATGATCAGGAGCTTGCCGTCGAACTCGAGGACGGTCATGTTGCGGCCGATGGCTCCGAGGCCGCCCATCGGGATGACGCGCAGGGCGCCCTCCGGCAACGGCGGTGGCGGTTCCAGGTCCGCGTGGGCTTGACTCATATCGCGTTTATCTGTCTTTCCTCTACAGGCCGATGCCGGCCGCGGCGGCGTCCTGGCGCAACTGGTCGAGCTCGGCGCCGGTCGCGTCGACCAGCGGCGATCGGACCGGGCCCGCCGGGCGGCCCTGTGCGTTGAGGCCCGCCTTGACCAGCATGGTGCCCGGAACCCGGAAGATGCCGGTGAACAGCGGCATCGCCCGGCGGTGCAGGGCCAGGGCGGCGGCGTTGTCGCCGCGCTCGAACGCCTCGATCATGTCTTTGGCCAGGACACCGGTGAAATGGGTGGAGGTGCCGACCAGGCCCACCCCGCCGATCGACAACAGCGGCAGGGTCGCCACGTCGTCGCCCGAGTAGTAGGCCAGCCCGGTGCGGCTGAGCACCCAGGAGCTGGCCGTGAGGTCGCCCTTGGCGTCCTTGACCGCCACGATGCGGTCGTGCTCGGCCAGGCGGCACATCGTCTCGGTGGCGATCGCCGTGCCGGCCCGGTGCGGGATGTCGTAGACCATCACCGGCAGGCCGACCGCGTCGGCGACGGCGAGGAAGTGCTTGGCCACGCCCGCCTGCGGCGGCTTGTTGTAATACGGCGTCACGACCAGGACGCCGTGCGCGCCGGCCTTTTCGGCCGCGTGGGCCAGCTCGATGGTGTGGGCGGTGTTGTTCGTGCCGACGCCCGCGACGACCCGGGCCCGGTCACCCACCGCGTCGACCACGGCGCGGAGCAGCGTCTCCTTTTCCGCGTCGGTGGTGGTCGGCGACTCACCGGTGGTGCCGCTGACGACGAGCGCGTCGTTGCGCTGCTCGTCGACGAGGTAGGTGGCCAGTCGCGCCGCGCCCTCAACGTCGAGGGAGCCGTCCGGGGCGAACGGGGTGACCATCGCGGTCAGCAGCCGTCCGAAGGGTCGCGGGTCGTGCGTCATGCCCCCCAACCTATCGGACGGCCCGGTCAGACGTAGAGCGCGGTGAACGGGGCCCACGGCAGGTTGCGCAGCACACTCCAGACCGCCCACACGGCGACGAACGTGATCAGGACGGCCGGGCTCAGGTTGAGCTGGGGCAGGTTCCACTTGAAGAGGCGCTTGGCCGCCCAGGCCACGTACAGATAGAGGAGAAACGGCACCGCGAAGGTGAAGAGCGCGTGGTGGCGGGCGGCGGCGGGCAGGTCGCCATGCAGCAGATACCACGCCGCGCGGGTGCCACCGCAGCCCGGGCAGACGAACCCGGTGGTGTATTTCAGCAGGCAGGTGGGCTCGTCGCCGGCGCCGGCCTCGGCCGGGTGGGACGCCAGCGTGTAGCCGACCGCACCGCCCATGCAGACCAGCAGCGCCAGCGGGGCGGCCCAGATCGGCGACCTGGTCCAGACGCGCTGGACGAACCGGGTGACGCGATCGGGCTCGGCCTCGGCCTGCTGCCGCGCGTAGTAGGCCAGCCACTCGGGCGGCACCGGCGGGCCCTGCACCGGCTGGTCGTCCAGCCACGGACGAGCGGTGTCCGGGGTGGTGGTGGCGCTCATGGGCGCCACGGTACACCCGCGGCGCTCCGCTCAGCCCGCATGATCATCGCTCCCCCCGCGGTGGGACAGCATCGTCAGCGCGTCGCTCAGCGGCCCGGCCAGATCGCCGCGTTCCGGCGGCGCGACCTCGGCCAGGCCGAGCCAGCCGGCCACCCGGTGCAGCTCGGCGGCCAGCGCGCCGGCGGTCTCGGCGGGGTCGGCGCCGGCCTCGAGCCAGGCGGCCGGGACGAGCAGACGGCCGGTCTTGCGGTCGGCCTTGAGATCGACCCGGGCGGCCAGCCGGTCGCCGAGCAGGAACGGCAGCACGTAATAGCCGTAGAGGCGCTGCGCGGCCGGCACGTAGATCTCGATGCGGTAATTCATGCCGAAGAGCCGCTCGGTGCGTCCCCGCTCCCAGATCAACGGGTCGAACGGGCTGACCAGCGTGGCCGCGCGCACCCGGCGGGGCAGCCGCGCCTCATGGTGCAGGTAGGTGGGTTGCTTCCAGCCCGGCACGGTGACCGGCCGCAGCACCTGGTCGTCGACCAGCTCGGCGACGGCCTGCTTGAAGCCGTCGACCGGCAGGCGGAAGTAGTCGCGCAGCTCGGGCTCGGCGGCCACGCCCAGCGCCCGCGCGGCCAGAGCGACCAGCGCCCGGAAGGCGTCCGGCTCGGCCGGGGTGGGCGCCTCCAGCACCGCCCGGGGCAGCACCCGCTCGGGCAGGTCGTAGCGCCGGGCGAACGACGTCGTGCGCTCGGCCGCGGTGACCTGGCCGGTGTAGAACAACCACTCGAGCGCCTGCTTGACCGACGACCAGTTCCACCCCCAGTGGTCGGTGCGACGGGGCTCGTCGTGCTCGATCTCGGCCGCGGTGATCGGGCCGCGGGCGCGCACCACGTCGAGCACCCGGGCGACCAGCTCGGGCTGCTCCTCGACGACCCGGCGCATGCCGCCCCAGGCCAGCTCGGCGGCGCGGGCCATGCGCCAGCGGAACAGCGGCTGCAGGTCGGTGGTGATGAGCGACGCCTCGTGACCCCAGAACTCGAACACCTCGCGCGGCTTGCGGTAGGCCGCCCGCTCCAGCAGGCCCACCGGATAGGGACCCAGGCGGCTGTAGAGCGGCATGAAGTGGGCGCGCTGGAGCACGTTCACCGAGTCCATCTGGATCAGGTGGACGCGGCGCAGGACCCGCCGGACGTGCCGCAGGTCGGTCGCGCCGCCCGGCGGCGGGTCGGCGAAACCCTGCGCGGCCAGCGTGACCCGGCGGGCTTGGGCGACGGAGAGAGAGTCGGGGAGTGCCATCGATGAGCACGGTAAAGCAGCGGTACGACAAAATCCCTCCATGGCACAGATCCGGCCGATCACCGAAGCCGATTACCGCCCGGTCGCCGACATCCACGTCCACACCTGGCAGGTCGCCTACGCCGGGATCGTCCCCGACGAGTTCCTGGCCCGCCTCGACCCCGCCGATTTCGTCGCCCGCCGCCGGACCCGGCCCCTGCCGGACGGGGCGCAGACCCTGGTCGCCGAGGAGGACGGGCGGATCGCCGGGTTCGTGGCCTTCGGGCCGTACCGGCTGGAGGACGGCGTCGACCCCGGGGCAGGTGAGCTGTACTCGGTCTATCTGCACCCCGGCCACTGGGGACGCGGGACCGGTCGTCAACTCCTCGAAGCGGCCCGGGCCGGCCTGACCGCGGCCGGCTTCCCCGACATGCGGCTCTGGGTGCTCACCGGCAACACCCGGGCACGCCGCTTCTACGAACGGGCCGGGCTGAAGCCCGACGGCGTCGACCAGACCTGGACGCCCCGCGGCACCACGCTGGAACTACCCGAATTGCGCTACGCGGTCGCTCTGTAGGCTCCCCCGCATGGCAATCGGCTTCGTCCGTCCCGCGCGCCCCGGCGACGCCGCGGAGATCGCCCGCATCCAGCTCGCCACCTGGCGCACGGCCTACCGGCGCATGTTCCCGGCGCACGTGCTGGCCAGCCTCGACGAGGCGTACCTGGCCCGGGGCTGGACGGAGGCGATCGAGCAGCCGCCGACCGAGCGGCACCGGGTGCTGATCGCGGTCGAGCAGACCGAGTCGAGCTCCTTCACCGTCGGCTTCGCGGCCGCCGGCCCGGCCGACGAGCAGGCGCTGGCCCCCGAGGAGCCGGCGCTGCCGGAGACGGTCGCGGCGGTCACCGACCTGCTGGTCGAGCCCCGGTGGAACCGGCGCGGGCACGGCAGCCGGCTGCTGTCGGCCGCGGTCGCCCACTGGCGGGAGGACGGTTTCACCTACGCCGTCGCCTGGGCCTACGAGCAGGACAAGGCGATGCAGAAGTTCCTGGCCTCGGCCGGCTGGGAGCCCGACGGCGCCGGCCGGGCCCTCGACGTGGACGACATGCTCGTCCCCCAGCTGCGGCTGCACGTGGCGCTGGACGGAGAATAGACAGGTGACCACGCCGACCTTCGTCTATGACGGCGACTGCTCCTTCTGTTCGACCTGTGCCGAGTTCATCGAGAAGCGCATCCCGACCCACGCCCGGGTGATCCCGTGGCAGTTCGCCGACCTGGACGCGCTCGGTCTCACCACCGAGCAGTGCGAGGAGGCGGTGCAGTGGGTGGGCGCCGACGGCACGACCGCCTCGGGCCCCGACGCGATCGCCCTGATGCTGCGGGACGCGGGCCGCTTTTGGGAGCTCGCCGGCGGTGCGCTGCAGCTGGGCCCGGTGCGGCTGGCCGCCTGGCCGGCCTACCGCTGGGTCGCCGACCACCGGCACCTGCTCCCCGGCGGCACAGCGGCCTGCTCCCTGCCGCAGGCTCAGCGCGACGCCCTCTACGGCCGCGGGGCCTGAGCGACGCGTCGCGCGGTGGTTGCGGGTGCTGGCCGGGATGGCCTCCGGAGCTCTGACGATCGGCTCGCGGACGCCGGTGGCCGGGCTGCCCGCCTGGGTCACGCCGGAGGTTCTCCGGGGCGGTTTCGCGACCGGAACACCGGCCGCCGGTGGGCCCCTGCGCCCGCACGAGGCGGCGGTGGGCGACGATCGCGGCGCGGTTTTCGTCCATTACCTGACCGACGCCGGGCAGAGCGAGCTGTGCTCGTTGCTGGACGACGGCGCCTACCGGTTGGAGTTCGCGGAGCAGGCGGCCCTGCTGACCGTGGCCTGGCTGCTGCGCTCCGGCGACCGTGCGGGCGCCCTGGCCCTGCTGGAGGAGATCGGTCCGTACGCGGGGCAGTTGTCCTTTTCGCCGGTGCCGGAGACGGCGAGTGAGCAGGACCCGTCGGAGGTGTGGCGGGCCGACGCGGGCGAGGTTCGCCAGGTGCTGGCCGACCGCCGGGAGAACGCCCGGATCGAGACGATGCGCGAGGCGACGACGGTGTGGAACCCGTTCGCCGACGAGCTGCTGGCCCTGTGGCTGGAGACCGCCGAGGGCGGCGTGGTGGCCGGAGCCTTCCCCGACGGCTGGCGGGAGCGCGCCGAGGCGCTGCTCACGCGGTACGAGGAGCTCGCGGCCAGGCACACCCGGTGCAGCCGGCATCGCAAGCCGAAGGAGAACCTCGCCGTCCTCCGTGCGGCGGCCCACGAGGTCGTCCGGGGTGACGGGCTCACGCCTCGGCGGGCGGGCCTGCTGCGGTCCGTGGTCGCGTCGATGGTGGCGCGCCGGGGCCGGCCCGGGTCGCCGGAACACGCCGCGCTGCGTCTCGCCCAGGCCCGGGTGGCCGGGATGCCGGGCCACCACCTCCTGGCCCGGGTGGTGGTGAGCCGGGTGGCGGTCCTCGACCCGGCCGTGGGCATCCGGGACGTGGCCGCGCTCTGCGTGCCGGTGCGCGAGGCCGAGGCCCGCGACCACCGGGTGCCGGCCGGCACGCCGATCCCGGCGTCGATCCAGCGGGTCGTCCGGCGGGCCACGGCGGGCCGGGTCGACGACCTGATCGACGCCGGCGTGCTGCCCTCGGCCGAGGTGCTGGCCGAGCTCGTGCCGCAGCTGGCCGCTGAGACGAACGCCGCCGCGTACCCGGATCCGGCGTTGCGGAAGCTGATGGCCGCGACGTACCGCGCCTTCCGCGCCCGGCGTTCCCTGCTGCTGCTCGACCTGCAGCATCAGGTACGGCTGAGCGAGCTGCCCTGGGTGCGGGCCGTCCGCCCGTACCGGGAGGACACCGACGACACCCGCGGCGAGGCGGGCGCGACGCTGCGGCGGCTCGGCGAGCTCGCCGTCGACGGATTTCCGGCGACGCTGGTGCCCAACCCTCTCGTACGGGAGCTGGCGGCCCTGTCCCGGGCGGCCGACCTGGACCTGCCGTGGGTGGAGGAACTCGCCGCCGACATTTTCATGGGCCGGTTCTCGCCGAAGTTCCTCCGCGCCGCCCACCTGGCCGGCGAGCTCCTGGCCGGCAGCCTGTACGCCCGTTACTACGACATCGACTTCGCGGCCCTGCCCGCGCCCGGCGACGGCAGCGCCGCGTTCGACGCGCTGTGCCACGTCCGGGCCGCCGTGCCCCGCGGCCACCGCGGATCGGTGGCCGGCAACGGCATGGTGATCGAGCAGGCGCAGATCCTGACCACCCACAACCTGGCCACCCTCGTCCGTCCGGTCGGCGTCTCCCCCACCCGGGGATGGGCCGAGCAGGCTCGGCGCACCTTCGCCACCGTCCTGAAGTCGGCCGAGCGGATCGAGCGTCATCCCCGACCGTTGCCGCTGGTCAAGGACATCGCGTACGCCTGGCGGCACCTGGTCTTCTTCCTGTCGCTGCCGGGGGCCGGCGACCCCGGCCCGCTGACCGGCGAGCTCCGCTCCGACCTGGCCGGGGCGCCGCCCGGCGTACGGACGAGGATCGAACCGGTCCTGAACGGGCTCGATCACGTCGCCCGGGGCGGCCGGCTCACCGAGGGCGAACGTCTGCTCGGCTGGACCACCGGCGCCCACCGGCTGCTGCCCGTTCCCGCCACCCGCGACTGAAGCTCCCGCCGGGGATCAGGGCGGGGTCAGGGACGGCTCGGGTGAGGGCCGGCGGAATCTGTCGCGCAGGCGGGCCAGGGGTCGCAGCCGTTCGATCGACAGGAAACTGGCCAGCGCGATCAGGTGCGGGGCGAACGAGATGGTGATCATCGAGAACGTCATCAGGTGGAACGAGTAGAAGAACACGACGCCGAGCCACCGGAACCGCTGCGGGACGACGAAGATCAGCGGGCTGAGCAGCTCGAACAGCATGATGCCGACCTGGGCGGCGATCAGCAGGCCCGGGATCACGGCGATCTCGTCGGCCAGCCAGGTGCCCCGGCGGATGATCGCCTGGGCCAGCACGGCGCTGGTCGGCCAGTCGAGGCCGCCGAACCGCAGCTTGGCCCACGCGGCCAGGAAGTACGTGCAGATGACGGCGATCTGGGTGACCCGCAGCGCCCAGCCGCCCGCCTCGGACAGCGTCTTGTCGCCGAAGCGGGCCCGCCCGACCGTGGGCAGCACGGCCAGCGCCACGAGCAGGCCGACCCGGTCGTGGTCGACCTTGCCGTAGCTCATCGCGATGACCATCCACTCCAGGTACAGCGCGAAGACGGCCCAGCCGAGCAGCCGCGGCGCCCGGCCGGTGGCGGCGGCCACGGAGAGCACGATCAGCGCCCAGAACACCGCCCACACGAGCAGGTGGGTGGGCGTCGGCAGGTGCAGGAGGCGGCCGAGGAGCAACGGCTCGTAGAGGTCGCCCGGCGTGTTGGCGTGCGACCGGACCCAGGGTGTGAAGACGACCAGGTCGAGCGGGACGAACAAGTAGACCAGCGTGCGGAAGGCGGCGATCCGCCCGAGCGGCACCGGCGCGAACAGCCATTTCATGAGCGGGTCCATTCGGCCACGATCTCGTCCCGCCACTCGCCCGTGGGCCGGGCGTGCTCGATGCCGTGCCAGCGCACGACGATGCGTACCGCGCGCAACGGGGCGGCGCCGGGCGAATGGTCCGCGTACGCCGTCGCCACCCGGCTCAGGCGGGACGGGTCGTCGACGTACGCCTGCTGCTGCCCCTCGATCTCAGCCCGCCGGATGCCGCTGTTGCCCTCGGTGATCGCCACCGTGCGGCCCTGGGCGTCGACGCCCTCGACCCGGGTGTCCCGGGCGTCACCGTTCGGGTCGGGGGCGGTCGAATACATCCGGAACGGGCCGAACGGGAAGTCGTCGTCGGTGCCCCACAGGGTGCCGGCGAGCAGCAGCGCGCCGGCGATCAGGGTGGCGAGCACCCGCACCCGGCGGCCGCGGACGGAAAGCTGGTTCACAGCCGGACAATCTAGCCCTTGTCCGCACCCGCGGTCGTGTCCCGCACGAAGTAGCGCTGGAAGATGACGAAGATGATCGCCACCGGGATGGTGGCCAGCAGGGCGGCGCCCAGCTGGAGCGGATATTGCGTGCCGGCGCCGAGCGACCCGCTGACCAGGTCGGCGAGCCCGCGCGGCAACGTGAACAGCGACGGGTCCTGCACCGCGACCAGGGTGTGCGGGGACTCGTTCCACGAACCGGTGAACGACAGGATGGTCAGCGCGATCAGGGCCGGCCGAGCCACGCGCTGGTCGAGGTGCAGGGGTACCGCGGTGCTGATCGTCCAGGCGTGGCTGGGACTCGAACCGGACGTCCCCAACGGGGTTGTCCGGCTGCGCCCGCTGCCCGGCGCCCCCACGGTGACCGGCCTGCGCATCGCGGGCCGGCCGGTGGATTTCGCCGGCGGGAAGCTGACCGGCCGGCCCGAGGGCCTCTCAGTCGAGGAAGCTGTCCAGCCCCACGGTCAGGCCGGGACGCTGGAGGATCTTGCGCACGCCGAGCAGCACGCCGGGCATGAAGGACACCCGGTCGAGTGAGTCGTGCCGGATGGTGAGCGTCTCGCCGAGCGAGCCGAACAGCACCTCCTGATGGGCGACCAGGCCGGCCGCGCGCACCGAGTGAACCCGGACGCCGTCGATCTCGGCGCCGCGGGCGCCGTCGACCTCGTCCTTGGTGGCGTCGGGCATCGGGCCGAGACCGGCCTCGGCGCGGGCCTGGGCGATCAGCTTGGCCGTGTGGGTCGAGGTGCCGCTGGGCGCGTCGAGCTTGCGCGGGTGATGCTGCTCGATGATCTCGGCCGAGTCGAAGTAGCGGGCGGCACGGGCCGCGAACTGCATCATCAGCACGGCGCCGAGGCCGAAGTTGGGGGCGATCAGCACGCCGACGCCGGGCTTGGCGGCCACCCACTCCCGCACCTCATCGAGCCGCTGCGCGGTGAAGCCGGTGGTGCCCACGACCATGCTGATGCCCTGGTCGACGGCCCAGCGCAGGTTGTCCATGACCACGTCGGGGGTGGTGAAGTCGACGAACACCTGGGCGCCGGCGTCGGCCGCCTTGAACAGCTCGTCGCCCTGGTCGAGCATGGCGACCAGGTCGAGGTCGCCGGCCGCGTCGACCGCCTTGCACACCTCGAGGCCCATGCGGCCCCGGGCCCCGAGAACGCCGACGCGGATCGACTCAGCCTGGTTCGTCACACGGACAATTTAGTCCGCCCGGCCCACCAGCGTTCGGCCAGGCCCACCGCGGCGAAGACGGCGGCCACATAGAGCCAGCCGACCAGCACGTCGATCACGTAGTGCTCGCCGGTGTAGACCAGCGTGAAGGTCATCGCCAGCGGATAGGCCAGCAGCACCGGCCACCACCGTTTGCGGACCAGCGGCAGGAAGAAGGCGACGGCCATCATCGCGTACGCGGTGTGCAGCGACGGCATCGCGGCGACCGGGTTGGACTGGTCGGCCTGCAGGGCGTTGAGGGTGTTTCCCGCGCCGTGCAGCCCGATCACATCGAGCCCGCGCGACGAGAACCGGGCGACGCTCTCGGTCAGGTGGCCGTGCTCCCACGCCCACCACGGCGGCGCCGCCGGGTAGAGGAAGTAGGTGACCAGCCCGGCCATGCTCAGCGTGATCCAGCGGCGGATGAACCGGTAGGACAGCTTGCGGCTGCGCACCCAAAGCACCACGGCGACGGTCGGCACGGTCAGGAAGTGTGAGATGTAGACGACGGTGGTCACCACCTCCCACCACGGCACGTGAGCCGGGTCGTACAGGTGCTGCTGCAGCCAGATCGTCGGGATGCGGCCGCCGGTGAGCCAGCCGAACATGTCCTCGTCCGCGTCGATCATGAACTGGACGTGCGGCGCGAACAGCTTGTCGGCGGCGCCCCGGGACAGGTTGTAGAAGACCAGCAGGAAGACGACCGGCAGCCAGTCCCGCAGGAAGAGCAGGTGCTCGCGCCACGGCAGATAGTTGCGCCAGGCGATCGTGGCCAGCCACAGCCAGCCGAAGGCGGTGAGCGGGTCGCTGGTCGGCACGCCGACCAGCCACACGAACACCACGAAGGCCGCCGCCCACACCGTCATCCCGATGATCCGGCGCTTGCGCTGCTCCGGCGTCACGGTGGGGGTGGGCGGCGGTGGGCTCTCCAGCGTCGTCACGGGGTCCAAGGTTAGCGGTGTGCCCCGAACGCCGACTCGTCGAAGGGCCCGACCACGGCCAGCGACATCGGCTGGGAGAACAACTCGGCCGCGGCCTCGTTCACCTCGTCGGCGGTGACCGCGTCGACCCGGGCCAGCAACTCGTCGACCGACATGAGCTCGCCGTAGAGCAGCTCGGACTTGGCCAGGCGGCTCATCCGCGAGCCGGTGTCCTCCAGGCCGAGCACGTACGAGCCCTTGACCATGCCCTTGCCCCGGGCGATCTCCTCGGCGCCGACGCCCTTGACCGCCACCCGTTCGAGCTCGCCCCGGAGCAGATCGAGGACCTCGTCGACCTTGCCCGGCGCGCAGCCGGCGTAGACGCCGAACAGCCCGGCGTCGGCGTACTGGCTGGCGTAGGAGTAGACCGAGTAGGCCAGACCGCGCTTCTCGCGGATCTCCTGGAACAGCCGGCTCGACATGCCGCCGCCGAGCACGTTGTTGAGCACGCCCAGGGCGAAGCGGCGCTCGTCGCGGCGGCCGATGCCGACGCCGCCGAGTACCAGGTGACCCTGCTCGGTGTCGCGGTTGCGCACGACCGTGTGCGGCTTCTGGGTGGGCACCCGCTTGGAACCCGCCCGGGGCGGCGCGGGGTCGGCCGGCCCGGAGTCGAGCGCGGTGCCGGCCAGGGCCTTGCGGACCAGGCGGACGACCGTGGCGTGGTCGAGGTTGCCCGCGGCCGCCACCACGATGTGCGGCGGTGTGTACCGCCGCCGGTAGAAGCCGTGGATCTGGTTGCGGGTCATCGGGGTGATCGATTCCTCGGTCCCCGAGATCAGCCGGCCCAGCGGGTGCGTGCCGAAGATCGCCTCGGTGAAGACGTCGTGCACCTCGTCACCGGGCTCGTCCTCGTGCATGGCGATCTCTTCGAGGATCACGCCCCGCTCGACCTCGACGTCGGCCGGCTCCATGATCGAGTCGGCCACCGCGTCGCACAGCACGTCGACGGCCAGCGGGAGGTCGGCGTCGAGCACCCGCGCGTAGTAGCAGGTGTATTCCTTCGTCGTGAAGGCGTTGGTCTCGCCGCCCACCGCCTCGATCTCGGACGAGATCTGCAGCGCGGTGCGCTTGTGGGTGCCCTTGAACAGCAGGTGCTCGAGGAAGTGCGACGCGCCGGACATGCCGGGCGTCTCGTCCCGCGAGCCGATGCTGACCCAGACGCCGACCGAGGCGCTGCGGGTGGTCGGGATCGACTCGGTGACGATGCGCAGCCCGCTGGGCAGGACAGTGCGCTTGGCGCCGCCGGCCAGGGTCTGGGTAGTAGCGCGGGCCGGCTTGACGGCCGGCCCGCGCGAACTCACTGTCACAGTTGGTTGCTCGCGTCTTTAGTCGCGACGCTCGCCGCTGGGGCGCTGACGGCGACGGCGGGGCTCGCCGCCACCCTCGCCACGCGGCTCGCGCGGCGGGCGGCCACCCTCGGCGGCGGCCGGAGCGGAATCCGAACCGGAGGCGGCAGCGGCCGGAGCGGCCGGAGCCTCCTCGCCCTCGGGGCGGACCTTGTCGAGGTAGATCTTGCCGCGGGCGTCGATGTCCGCGATGGACACCTCGACCTTGTCGCCGACGTTGAGGAAGTCCTCGACCTTGTCGACCCGCTTGCCGTCGCCCACCTTGGAGATGTGCAGCAGGCCGTCACGGCCGGGCAGCAGCGAGATGAAGGCGCCGAACGCGGCGGTCTTCACGACGGTGCCGAGGAACTTGTCGCCGACCTTGGGCAGCGTCGGGTTGGCGATCGCGTTGATCCGCTCGACCGCGGCCTCGGCCGACGGGCCGTTGGTCGCGCCGACGTAGATCGTGCCGTCGTCCTCGATGGAGATGTCGGCGCCGGTCTCGTCCTGGATCGCGTTGATCGTCTGGCCCTTCGGGCCGATCACCATGCCGATCTTGTCGACCGGGATCTTGACCGAGGTGACGCGCGGCGCGTACTCCGACATCTCGGCCGGAGAGCTGATCGCCGCCTCCATCACGCCGAGGATCGTCGCGCGGGCGTCGTGCGCCTGCTGCAGGGCACCGGCCAGCACGTCGGACGGGATGCCGTCGAGCTTGGTGTCGAGCTGCAGGGCGGTGACGAACTCGCTGGTGCCGGCGACCTTGAAGTCCATGTCGCCGAACGCGTCCTCGGCGCCCAGGATGTCGGTCAGCGCGACGTACTGCGTCTTGCCGTCGACCTCGTCCGAGATCAGACCCATCGCGATGCCGGCGACCGGAGCCTTCAGCGGCACACCGGCGCTGAGCAGCGACAGCGTCGAGGCGCAGACCGAGCCCATCGACGTCGAGCCGTTCGAGCCCAGCGCCTCGGAGACCTGCCGGATCGCGTACGGGAACTCCTCGCGCGGCGGCAGCACGGGCACCAGGGCCCGCTCGGCCAACGCGCCGTGACCGATCTCGCGGCGCTTCGGCGAGCCCACCCGGCCGGTCTCACCGGTCGAGTACGGCGGGAAGTTGTAGTTGTGCATGTAGCGCTTGGACTTCTCGGGCGCCAGCGTGTCGAGCGACTGCTCCATGCGCAGCATGTTCAGCGTGGTGACGCCCAGGATCTGGGTCTCGCCGCGCTCGAAGAGAGCCGAGCCGTGCACGCGGGGCAGCACGCCGACCTGCGCGGTCAGCGGGCGGAGGTCGCGCGGGCCACGGCCGTCGATGCGGACCTGGTCGCGCAGCACGCGCTGGCGCACCTCGCTCTTGGTGACCGAGCGGAAGGCGGCGCTGATCTCCTTCTCGCGGCCCTCGAAACGCTCGTCGAGCAGCTCGTGCGCCTTGGCCTTGACCAGGTCGAGGGCCTCTTCACGCTCCTGCTTGGCAGCGATCTTGAGAGCCTCGGCGGTCTCCTCGCGGACGGACTCGGTCACGGCCGAGTAGACGTCGTCCTGGTACTCGAGGAAGGTCGGGAACTCGACGGCCGGCTTGGAGGCGATCTCGGCCAGCTCGCTCTGCGCGCGGCAGAGCTCGCGGATGGCCGGCTTGGCGGCCTCGAGGCCGCTGGCCACGACCTCCTCGGTCGGGGCGGTGGCGCCCCCGGCGATCAGCTTGACCGCGTTCGGGGTGGCCTCGGCCTCGACCATCATGATCGCGACGTCGCCGTCGGCCAGGGTGCGACCGGCGACCACCATGTCGAAGGTGGCCCGCTCGAGCTCCTCGAGGGTCGGGAAGGCAACCCACTGGCCGTCGATGTGCGCGACCCGGGTCGAGCCGATCGGGCCGCTGAACGGCAGGCCGGACAGCTTGGTCGACAGCGAGGCGCCGTTCATGGCGACGACGTCGTAGGGGTGCGCCGGGTCGAGCGCGAGGACGGTCTCGACGACCTGGACCTCGTTGCGCAGGCCCTTGGTGAACGACGGGCGCAGCGGCCGGTCGATCAGGCGGCAGGTGAGGATCGCGTCCTCGCTGGGGCGGCCCTCACGGCGGAAGAACGAGCCGGGGATGCGGCCCGCGGCGTACATCCGCTCCTCGACGTCGACGGTGAGCGGGAAGAAGTCGAAGTGCTCCTTCGGCTGCTTGCTCGCCGTGGTCGCGGAGAGGACGACAGTGTCGCCCAGCTGGACGATGACCGAACCGGCGGCCTGCTTGGCGAGCCGGCCGGTGGAGAACGTGATCTCGCGGGTGCCGAACGTGCCGTTGTCGATGACGGCGGTACGAGATTCGGTGCCGAGAGCGGTGTTCTGCTCTGTCATGTGGTGCGGTACTCCTTCGTCGAGGACCCGGCGGTCTACACAGCGCGGTTTCCGCAGCTGCCGGTCTTCGATCGAAGCGCCCAGGAAAGTCTGCCTGGGAACCACTACCGAGGACCGGTGGCTTACTGCGTACCGCGCGGGTCCGGTGGTAAAACTCGGGGGAGCGGCCGGTCGGCCACTCCCCCGTCAGATCAGCGGCGCAGGCCGAGACGCTCGATCAGCGTCCGGTAGCGCGCGATGTCCTTCTTCTGCACGTAGTTGAGCAGGCGGCGGCGACGGCCGACCAGCAGCAGCAGACCACGACGGCTGTGGTGGTCGTGCTTGTGCCGCTTGAGGTGCTCGGTCAGGTCGGCGATCCGCTTGGTCAGCATCGCGACCTGCACCTCGGGCGAACCGGTGTCGCCGTCCTGGGCCTTGTACTCGTCGATGATCTTGGTCTTGGTCTCTTGATCGAGCGCCATGTTCTCCGTGATTCTGTGTTGCCGAGGACTTCGGTTTCCCCGCGGCCCGCGGCGTCGGGCAGGCAGGCGGGACCGGTCGCTGGATAAGCCAGCGTCGTCTCAACCCTACCAGCACGTCAGCGGAGCAGCGCGCGGGTCTGTTCCACGTCCTCGCCGATCTGAGCGATCAAAGGCTCGATGGCATCGTACGTCCGCTGCTCCCGCAGATGGGCCACGAAATCCAGGCTCACGCGCTCCCCGTAGAGATCACCTTCGAAGTCGAGCACATAGGCCTCGACGCGTCGTTCCCGCCCCGAGAAGGTGGGATTGGTGCCGATCGAGACGCTCGCGGGCAGGCGCGCGGCCTGTTCACCCGCACGGATCAGCCAGGCCGCGTAGACCCCGTCGGCCGGCACGGCGGCATAGCGGTGCACCATCAGGTTGGCGGTGGGATAGCCGATCTCGCGGCCGCGCTGATCCCCCCGCACGACCACGCCGGCCAGCCGGTGCGGGCGCCCGAGCGCCGCGGCGGCCGCCCGCACGTCCCCCGCGTCGACACAGCTGCGGATGTACGTCGACGAGAAGACCAGCCCGTCCTCCGACACCAGCGGCGCGTCCTCCACGGTGAACCCGAAGGACACCCCCAGCCGTTCGAGCAGCCCCACATCGCCGGCGGCCCGATGCCCGAACCGGAAGTTGTCCCCCACCACCACGACCGCCGCGTGCAGCGCGTCGACCAGCACGTCGTGCGCGAACGCCTCGGGGCTGAGCTGCGAGAACGCCGGCGTGAAGGGCACCACGCAGAGCGCGTCGACGCCCAGCTGCTCGATGAGCTCGGCCTTGCGCACCGGCTCGGTCAGCACCGCCGGATGCGAGCCCGGCCGCACCACCTCGGCCGGATGCGGGTCGAACGTCACCACCACCGACTGAAGCCCCAGGTCGCGGGCGCGCTTCACGGCGTGCCCGATGATCGCCTGGTGGCCGCGGTGCACCCCGTCGAAGACCCCGATCGTGACGACCGACCGCCCCCACCCGCCAGGCACCGCCTCGAATCCGCGCCACCGTTGCATGTCCAGCCCTCCCGGCCTCGGCCAACGGCCCCAGCGTATCGACGCCCCCACCGGCACCCGTCGGCCGGGAACGACCCGGCCCGGACCAAGGGCCGGGACGCGTATCGCCCAGGTCAGGCCGGGGCCAGGACGATCTCGGCCCGGGCTTTGCCGTCGCGCTCCGAGACGATCGCCAGGACCTCGCCGGCCGGGCTGAACACGGCGTACGGGCCCTCGATGCCGACCGGGTCGAGCGGGCCGCCGTGGCTCAGCACGCGGGCCTCCTCGTCGGTGGCCGCACGCTGCGGGAACGCCTGCCGGGCGGCCTCGGCCATCGGCAACGTCACCACGTCGGGGGCGGTCTCCTCGAGCTGTTCGAGGGTGCGGGCCTCGGTCAGGGTCAGGCCGCCCACCGCGGTCCGGCGCAGAGCCGTCAGGTGACCCCCGACGCCCAGCAGCGTCCCGAGGTCGCGGGCGATGGCCCGGATGTAGGTGCCGGACGTGCACGTCACGTCGACGTCGACGTCGACGGCCTCGGGCGTCCGCCGGATCTCCAGGATGTCGAGGCGCGAGATCGTGACCCGCCGGGCCGGGATCTGGACGTCCTCGCCCTCCCGCACCCGCTTGTAGGCCCGCTGCCCATTGATCTTGATGGCGCTGACGGCGCTCGGCACCTGGTTGATCTCGCCGCGCTGGCGGGCCAGACCGTCGCGGACCGCCTCGTCGGTCACGCCGTCGACGGCCGCCGTCGCGGTCACCTCGCCCTCGGCGTCGTCGGTGATCGTGCTCTGCCCGAGACGGATGGTCGCCGCGTAGCTCTTCTCCGACCCGATCACGTACGTGAGCAGGCGCGTCGCCCGGTTGACCCCGATGATCAGCACTCCGGTGGCCATCGGGTCGAGCGTGCCGCCGTGGCCGACCCGCCGCGTCTTGGCCAGGCGCCGGATGCGGGCCACCACATCATGCGACGTCATGCCGGCCGGCTTGTCCACCACGATCAGTCCGTCCACGCTCACCGGACCACCTTAGGAGTCGGCCGGACCCGCGTCTCCAGTGCCTCACCCTCCACGGAGCGCTGGGGTCAGCGGGTGACGCCCACGACCGCCCAGCGGCCGGAGCGCCAGCGCCACACCGTCGTACCGAAGCGGATCAGGATGAGCAGGGCCAGGCCGGCCCAGATCCCGCCCAGGCCGAGGTCGAAGAAGTAGGCGATCCAGATCGCCGGGAGGAAACCGAGCAGGGCGGCCGCCAGCGTGATGTCGCGCAGGAAGCGCACGTCGCCGGCGCCGATCAGGACGCCGTCGAGGGCGTAGACCACCCCGGCGAACGGCATCAGCCCGATGAACCAGGGCCAGATCAGCGCGGCCTGGTCGTGGACGCCGGGGTCGGGCGTGAACCAGCCCGGGATGTGACCGCTGCCCACGGCGGCCAGGAGCGCGAAGACGACGCCGGCCAGCCCGCCGGCGATGGTCACCTTGCGGGCGACCGCTCGCGCCTCGGCCGCGCTGCCGCCACCGAGGGCCGCGCCGACCAGCGACTGCGCCGCGATCGCGACCGCGTCGAGAGCGAGCGCGCTGAAGAACCACAGCTGAAGGGCGATCTGGTGAGCGCCCACGGATTCGACGCCGAAGCGGCTCGCCACCGCGGTCGCCGACAGGAAGCAGGCCTGGAACGCCGCCCCGCGGATCAGCAGGTCCCGTCCGAGGCGCAACTGCTGCCCGATCACCGAAAGGCTGGGGCGGAGCTGCGTTGTCTCGCGCACCAGCGCGTACAGGAAGAAGCCGCCGGAAACGCTCTGGGCGACGACGTTGGCGACGGCCGAGCCGGTGAGCCCCCAGCCGACGGGGTAGACGAGCACCGGGCAGAGGGCGGCGGAGAGGACGTTGGCGCCCAGGACGTAGATCAGCGGGCGCCGGGTGTCCTGCACCCCGCGCATCCAGCCGTTGCCGGCCGCCGCGAGCAGCAGGCCGGGCGCGCCGAGGGCGGCGACGCGCAGCCAGCCGGCGGCGGCCTCCGCCGTCGCCGGGTCACCGGAGAGCGCCTGCGCCAGCGGGCCGGCGAAGGGCTGGGCGAGCAGAGCCAGGAGTACGCCGACCGCGAGCGCGAGCCAGGAGGCCTGCACGCCCTCGGCGACGGCGGCGGACCGGTCACCCGCGCCGAACCGCCGGGCGGCGCGGCCGGTCGTGCCGTAGGCCATGAGCGCGCCGAGCCAGGCGGCCACCGACATGGTCGTGCCACCGACCGCGACGGCCGCGAGCGGAAGCGAGCCGAGGTGCCCGACGACGGCGGTGTCGACGAGGACGTAGAGCGGTTCGGCGGCCAGCACGACGAGCGCCGGCAACGCCAGCTGCGCGATCCGCTTGGCCGACGCACCGGACGCGCCGACGGCAGCGGCGCTCGCGCCCGGTCGAGCTGCTGCGTCGGCGGGAGCGCTCGGGGCAGCGACGCTTGCGCCCGACAGAACTGCTGCGTCCGCGGACGAGCTGAAGGCAGCTGAGCTTCCGTCCGGCGGCGCTGTCGCGTCAGGCGAGTGCGCTGCCTCGCCTGCGACCGGTTGCGCTGTCTCGCCCCCGGCCGGGTGCGCTGGGCGGCCCGGGTCGCCGGAGGCGTGGGGCTGGGCAGGCGGGCTCATGGTTGTTCATGATGCCCGCCCAGCCGTAAGGACTGCAATGCCAGTGAAGGCTTACCGGTCCTACTGACGGGTGTCCATCGAAGTCTGCAGGGCGCGGCGGGCCTGCTCGCGGGCTTCGTCGGAGTTCTGGGGCTTCGGCTTCGCGGCCATGATCTTGGTCCTTCCACGGTGGGTGCGGACGCGGCACGACGACACACGTCCTGAGGAATCGGTCGAGCGGGCGTCACGTGGGCCGGCCCGGGATCGCCGGGCGTCTGGCACGGGTGACGCAACCCCGGCCGGTGGACCCGGGTGGCTCGAGGCTTCGCGGCGGGCGGTGGTCACGGCCGCGCGAAACCAAATCACCGTTCAGGTACCAAACTATCGTTCAGTTCCGCCAACTGGAGCGCTCTTCCCACCCAGCGGGACACCAAGCTCATTTCCGACACCCGCCCGGCAGCCGCCGAACAAGCCCCCACCTGCGAAGACCCTTTGCTACAACGCGGACCGGGCGAAGCGCGGCCCGCCCTCCGCAGACCGGCAGGAGCCCGCGCCAGGAGCGACCATCCCGCCCGAGACCCGGCGTGACAGTGACGCCCGACACCCGACTCCCCCACCGAGCGAGTCGCCGGCGACTCACCGACACGAACCTCCCGCGCCGACGGGGGAAGCCTTGGGTGGGGGCGCCGAGGTTGATCCGCCGCATCTCCACGTCGTCGTCAGCCCTGTCGGCGAGCGGTCCGGTGAGCCGGACACGGTCGCGGGTCCGGGCCCATCGCCCGAGTGAAATGGAGCAGGGCGGACGGCAATCACCCGCCCCGACCGCAGGACCAGAACGGACGACGAACAGGGATGAACAGCAATCACCCGCCCCACCCGTAGGAGTCAGGCCAGGTGACAAGCAGAGCCGGACGGCAATCGCCCGCCTCGACCGCAGGGGCCGGGACGGGCGACGACTAGTGACGCGGGCTCGGGCGTCAGGCCAGGTTGGCGTCCAGCAGGGGCCGGATCTGGGCGACGACCTCGTCGGGAGTGCCGTAAGCCGTGAAGCCGGCGGCCAGCCGGTGCCCGCCACCGCCCAGGTGCGCGGCCACCGCGCTGACGTTCACGCCGCCCTTGGAGCGCAGCGAGACCGCCCACTCGCCGGCGGTCAGTTCCTTGATGACCACTGCCACGTCGGCCTCGGCCACGCCGCGGACCGGGTCGATCAGCGAGTCGAGCACGTAGGGCCGCTGACCGTGGCGTTCCAGGTCGGCGCCTGTCGCGTACGTCCAGACCATGCCCCGGCCGCCGGCCGCCGCCGGATCGAGCAGCGCCCGGCCCAGCACCTCGCCGGCCAGTTTCATCGCCCCGAAGGGGCGCGTGTCGAACGTGCGGCGGGCGATCTCGGCGGGGCTGATGCCGGTGGCGATCAGGCGGGCCGCCAGCGCGTGGACCGACGGGGAGCGCACGAACTTGAACGAGCCCGTGTCGGTGGTGAGAGCCACGTACAGGCACTCGGCGATCGCGGCGTCGAGCTGGACGCCCAGGCGGCTCAGCAACTCGTCGGCCACGACCGAGGTGGCCGCGGCGGTCGGGTCGACCAGGCTGACCGTGCCGAAGCCGGTGAAGGACGCGTGGTGGTCGAGCACGACCACGCAGGCGTCCCCGTCGAGGCGATCGGCCAGCCCGCCCAGGCGCGACTCCGCGGCCACATCGAAGATCAGGATCAGGGCCGGATCGGTGTACGCCCCGGGCTCGGGCACGAGAAACTCGGAGCCGGGCAGCTCACGGTAGGGCTCGGGCACGTCGAACTCGCCGGGGAAGGTCGCCCGCAGCCGGGTGAAGCCCAGCCGGCGCAGCCCGAGCGCGAAGCCCAGCATGCTGCCGAGCGCGTCCCCGTCGGGGTTGACGTGGCAGATCAGCTGCACTTCGTCATCGACGTCCACGCCGCGGATCGCCGCGACCGCGGCATTCCAGTCCGACTCGGCGACGGCCGGCGCCGCCGCGGTGGCGGAGGACGAGCCCGGCGCCGACCGGGGCCCGGGGGCCGAGGAGGTGCGGCCCGGCTCGACACCGGGCCGCGTCACGGAAGAGGAGGTCAACTCTGGTCCTCGCGGGCACCGACCCGCTCGGAGGCCGGTATGTCGTCCTCGTCCTCGTCGTCCTCGCTCTTGTAGGGGTCGGGATCGCCCGCGTACTGCTTGCCGGCCGCCAGGCGCTGGACCTCTTCGTCGCGCTGACGGGCCGCGGCGAGCAGATCCTCCAGCTCCTTGGCGTGGTCCTGCACGTTGTCGAGCACGAACGCCAGGCTGGGCGAGTGCCGCAGGCCCAGCGCGTGACCGACCCGGGTGCGCAGCATGCCCTTGGCGCTCTCGAGCGCCGCCTTGGTGGCCGCCTGCTCGGTCGGGTCACCGAGAACCGTGTAATAGACCGTCGCCTCGCGCAGGTCGCCGGTGATCCGGGCGTCCGTGACGGTCACCATGCCGAGCCGGGGATCCTTGATCTCACGTACCAGCGATGCCACCAGCTCGCGTACGCGTTCCGCATGCCGACGCGTCTTGGCCGGGTCCGACATGTCGCCCACCTCCGACTGTGCTTCGCGGGTACGAGAACCCCCGCCCAACTGCTGAAGCGTACCCACGTGGCCGCGTGACCGAACGTTCGAGTGTCAGTCGTCGTCACCGTAGAGGCGGCGCCGGGCCGAGAGCAGCTCGACCTCGGGCCGCCCGGCCACCTGGTTTTCGCAGGTATCGATGACGGCCCGGGCCTGCGCCGGGTCGGCGGCCACCGCCGCCACCCCGATCTGGGCCCGCCCGTGCAGGTCGTGGAAGCCCACCTCGGCCGCGCTGACCTCGTATTTCTTCAGCATGGCGAGAATGGGGCGGACATAGGAACGCTTCTGCTTCAGGGACCGGGAGTCACCGGGCAGCAGCAGGTCGAACACTGCGGTTTCCGTATACATCAGCGACGAGATTACTGCCGGGGTACGACACCCGCCCGCCAATAACGGCCCGCTCAGGCGAGCCGGGCCACCAGGACGTCCCGCTCGATCCCCTGGTCGACCCGGTGCTGCAGCGGCAACTGAGGCACGAGCTCGAGCCCGTTGGCCAGCAGGATGTCCTCGGCCAGCTCGCGCCGCGCGACCTTGGTGTTCCACGACAGCCCGATCGCCGCGCCGTCCTTGAGCAGCGGGAGCCACTGGGGCACTGCCCGCTCGAGCAGGTCGAGCGGCCGTCGCGAGATGCTGCCGGAGTCGTCGTACGAGCCGTGCGCCACCCCGTACGGCAGGTCGGCGACCAGCACGTCGGCCACGTTGCCGCGCAGCAGCCCGTCGAGCTGGGTGGTGTCGGCCTGCAGCACCACCAGCTTCTGCACCGCCCCGGCCTTGTGGTCGTCCTTGCTGGCGGCCATCGTCACCTCGAGCCGCCGCGCGGCCCGGCGGCCCTGCCGGCGGACCGGGACGAGCTCGGCCGTGTGCTTGAGGCGCTTGCGCTTGAGCCAGGTCTGCAGGAAGAGCTTGTACGCCTCCACGTCCTTGCCGTCGATCTCGATGCCGACGGCGTCGTAGCCGTACATCAGGGCCTGGTTCAGCGTCGTTCCGCGCCCGGCCAGCGGGTCGAGGACGGTGAGGTGCCCGTCGAGCATCCGCCCGGCCGACGCCGAGGCCAGCAGCGTGAGGTTGAGCACGAGCTTGGTGAACTGCTCGTTCGTCTTCCCGGCGTACTTCGGGATGGTGATGAGGTCGCTGTCGTACCGGGCCAGCGGGCTCACCGCCATCGGCCGGAGCAGATCGTCCTCCGTACGCTCGAAGAGCGCGTACGCCGCCGAGAGGTTCGAGAGGTAGGCGACGTCACGAGCCGTGAGCGATCCGGTGAAGGTCAGGTATTCGACCCCGCCCAGAGCGGTGGTCTCGATGTCGTCCAGCCCGGCCGAGAGCACCGGCGCGAAGGCGGCCAGCTCGGCGGTCGCGAGACGGGCGGCCTGATCGGCGTAGACGCGGTTGGCAGAGGGCGCGAGCAACAGGGCGTACCGGGACATGGGTGCCATTGGACAGCAAGGCCCCCGGCGCCGAAGCGCCGGGGGCCTTGACTGGCGGTCGAACCTTACGCGCGCGGCTTCTCGCGCATCTCGAAGGTCTCGATCACGTCACCGACCTGCGGGCTGCCGAAACCGCTCATGGTCACACCACACTCGAAGCCCTCGCGGACCTCGGTGGCGTCGTCCTTGAAGCGGCGCAGCGAGCTGATCGTGACGTTGTCGGCCACGACGCTGCCTTCCCGCAGGATGCGGGCCTTGGCGTTGCGGCGGAGCAGACCCGTGCGGACCAGACAGCCGGCGATGAGACCGATCTTGGACGAGCGGAAGACCTCGCGGATCTCCGCGGTGCCCAGCTCGACCTCCTCGTACTCCGGCTTGAGCAGACCCTTGAGCGCGGCCTCGATCTCCTCGATGGCCTGGTAGATCACGCTGTAGTAGCGGATCTCCACGTTGGCCCGGTCGGCCATCTCCTTGACCTTGTTCGAGGCCCGGACGTTGAAGCCGATGATCGTGGCGGTCGCCTCGGAGGAAGCGCTCGCCAGGTTCACGTCGCTCTCGGTGATCGCACCGACGCCGCGGTGGATGACCTTGAGCTGGATCTCGTCCGGAATCTCGAGCTTGAACAGCGCGTCCTCGAGGGCCTCGACCGAACCGGACGAGTCGCCCTTGATGACCAGGGTGAGCGAGGTCTTCTCGCCCTCCTTGAGCTGCTCCATGAGCGTCTCGAGAGTCGCCTTGGTGCGCGAGTTGGCGAAGCTGGCCGCGCGGCGGCGGGCCTGCCGCTGCTCGGCGATCTGCCGGACCGTGCGGTCGTCCTCGCCGGCGAGGAACGTGTCGCCCGCGCCGGGCACCGAGGTGAGACCCAGGACCAGCACCGGACGAGCCGGGAAGGCCTCGGACACCGCGTTGCCGTTCTCGTCGAGCATGGCGCGGACACGACCGTGCGCGCCGCCCGCCACGATCGAGTCGCCGGCCCGCAGCGTGCCCTTCTGGACCAGCACGGTGGAGACGGCACCACGACCCTTGTCGAGGTGCGACTCGACGACAGCACCCTGGGCCGGCCCGTCGATCGGAGCGGTCAGCTCCAGCGACGCGTCGGCGGTCAGGAGGACCGCCTCGAGCAGCTCGTCGATGCCGATGCCGGGCTTGGCCGCGACGTTGACGAACATCGTGTCGCCGCCGTACTCCTCAGCGAGCAGGCCGTAGTCGGTCAGCTGCTGACGCACCTTGTCGGGGTTGGCGTCGGGCTTGTCGACCTTGTTGACCGCGACCACGATCGGCACCTCGGCCGCCTTGGCGTGGTTCAACGCCTCGACCGTCTGCGGCATCACGCCGTCGTCGGCCGCCACGACCAGGATGACGATGTCGGTCACCTGGGCACCACGGGCACGCATGGCGGTGAACGCCTCGTGGCCCGGGGTGTCGAGGAAGGTGATCGCCCGGTCCTCGCCGTTGTGCTCGTAGTGCACCTGGTAGGCGCCGATGCCCTGGGTGATGCCACCCGCCTCGCCGGCGACCACGTTGGTCTTGCGGATCGCGTCGAGCAGCTTCGTCTTACCGTGGTCGACGTGACCCATGACGGTCACGACCGGCGGACGAGTCACCAGACGGGACTCGTCGACCGCGGCGTCGAGGTCGATGTTGAACTGCGCCAGCAGAGCGCGGTCCTCGTCCTCGGGGCTGACGATCTGCACGTCGAAGCCCAGGTGCTCGCCGAGCAGCAGCAACGTGTCGTCGGAGCACGACTGCGTCGCCGTCACCATCTCGCCCAGGTTGAACATCTCCTGGACCAGCGAGCCGGGGTTCGCGTTGATCTTGTCGGCGAAGTCGGAGAGCGACGCGCCACGGGAGAGCCGGATCTCCTGGCCCTGACCACGCGGAGCGCCCGAGCTCATCTGCGGAGCCGACAGGTTGTCGAACTCCTGACGACGCTGCTTCTTCGACTTGCGACCGCGGGTCGGCCGGCCACCGGGACGCCCGAAGGCACCCGCGGCACCGCCGCCACGACCGCGACCGCCGCCACCGGGACGACCGGGAGCACCGGCACCGGCCGGAGCACCGCCGCCACCACCGGGGCCGCCACGGTAGCCACCGCCACCGCCGCCACCGGGACGGAAGCCGCCACCGCCACCGGCGCCACCACCGGCGCCGCCACGGTAGCCACCGCCACCGCCTGCGCCGCCACCGGCACCGCCGGGACGGAAGCCGCCACCGCCGCCACCGGGACCGCCACGGCCGCCGCCGGGACCACCGGGACGACCGGCGCCACCGCCGGGACCACCACGGCCGGGACCGGCCGGGCGCTGCGCGGGCATGGACGCGGGGCTGGGCCGCGGCGGCATCGACGCCGGGCTCGGCCGCGGCGGCATGCCGGGCTGGTTGGGCCGGGGCATCGCGGAGGGCGTGGGCCGAGACCCACCGCCGGACACACCGAACGGGTTGTTACCGGGACCACGCTGCGGCGGACGCGGAGCGCCACCGCCGGGACCGGGACGGGTGCCACCCGGAGCACCGGGAGCCGCGGGACGACCGGCGGCGGGCGAACCCGGACGCGGCGGAACCGAACCGGGACCCGGCGGACGGGGACGCGAACCGGCGTCGGCCGCCGGCTGCTGGGCGCGACGCTCGGCGTCGCGGGTGCGGGCGGCCTGTGCGGCCTTGACCGCGGCCTCCTGCTCGGCCTTGAGGGCCGAGGCACGAGCCTCGGCCGCCGCGACCTCGATGTCGTGGGCGCTCGCCGGCTTGGCGACCGGACCGGGCGTGGGGCCCGGACGGCCGGCCGGCGGCTTGGGACGCGCGAAGGAACCGGGCGACGGCGCCGAGGACGTGGGGGCGCTGGGCGCACCCTCGGCCGGGGCGGTGGGCCGGCGTGGCGGCTGAGGCCGCACGCTCGGCGGAGCCGGTCGGACGGCGGAGGTGGGCGCGGGCGCGCTGGGAGCCGACGCGGCGGGGGCCGCCGGAGCGGAACCTGCCTCGAGAGCGCCTCGCAGACGCCGGGCCACCGGGGCCTCGACCGTGCTGGATGCGGACTTGACGAACTCGCCCATCTCCTTGAGCTTGGCGAGAACGGTCTTGCTGTCGACCCCGAGCTCCTTCGCGAGCTCGTGTACGCGGGCCTTTCCTGGCACTGCACTCCTCACTTCGAGGTCGTGCGAGCGCACCCGCAACGACCTCACTCGTGCACTAGAAGCCTGTTCATTTCAGGGACTTCATCGTGTGCTCATCTTGGTCGTCCTACCTTGCTGGGTCGTGATGGGGCCACCATGGCCACATCATCGGTCGTTCCGTGAGGCAGGACCTCACGGATGTGCTCGGCCAGCAATCCGGTGTCAGCAACACCGGTGAGTCGCAGCGCCCGCCCGAAGGCGCGGCGCCGCTCCGCCAGCGCGAAGCAAGCCGGATCGGGATGCAGATGCGCTCCCCGGCCCGGCAGTCGGCGGCCCGGATCGGGCTGGAGCCGGAGGTCAACCCCGGAACCGGCCGCGACGAACCGAATCAACTCGGCGGCCGGCGCGCGCTTGCGACAACCAACACACGTCCGCATGAAAACGGCGCCCGTCGGGCCGACCGTAGGCAAGTCTACCCCTCGTACGCCGGGAACGCGTATTCGGTCAGCTTCCGGCCTCAGCCGCATCACGGTCACTCCGCGCGGAAGGGCCGGTCGGCTCGTTGTCCGGCCGGATGTCGATGCGCCAGCCGGTGAGCCGGGCGGCGAGCCGGGCGTTCTGCCCCTCCCGGCCGATGGCCAGCGAGAGCTGGAAGTCGGGCACGGTGACCCGGGCCGTCCGGGTGGCCGCGTCGACCACCTCGACCCGCAGCGCCTTGGCCGGGGAGAGCGCGTTGCCGACGAACTGGGCCGGATCCTCGGACCAGTCGATGATGTCGATCTTTTCCCCGCGCAGCTCGCTCATGACCGCCCGGACACGTTGACCCATCGGGCCGATGCAGGCGCCCTTGGCGTTGACGCCGGGCACCCGCGAGTGCACCGCGATCTTGGTGCGGTGACCGGCCTCACGGGCGATCGCGGCGATCTCGACCGTGCCGTCGGCGATCTCGGGCACCTCGAGCGCGAACATCTTCTTGACCAGGGCCGGGTGCGACCTCGACAGGGTGACCTGGGGACCGCGGAAACCCTTGGCCACGTGGACCACGATCGCGCGCAGCCGGGAGCCGTGCTCGTAGGGCGCCTCGCCGGGCACCTGCTCGGACTGCGGGAGCACGGCCTCGATCTTGCCCAGGTCGACCAGCACGATGCCCTTCTCGGCCCGTGCCGCGTCGGCCTGCACGATGCCGGTGACCAGGTCGCCGTCGCGGCCGGCGTACTCGCCGAAGTGCTGCTCGTCGGTGGCCTCCCGGAGCCGCTGGAGGATCACCTGCTTGGCCGTCATCGCGGCGATGCGGCCGAAGTCGTGCGGGGTGTCGTCCCACTCGCGCACCACCGTGCCGTCGGCGTCGAGCTCCTGCGCCAGCACCGTGGCGACGCCGGTCTTGCGGTCGATCTCGACCCGGGCGTGACTTTCCGCCCCCTCGGTGTGCCGGTACGCGGTCAGCAGCGCCGTCTCGATGGCCGCCAGAATGGTCTCGAACGGGATCTCCCGCTCGCGCTCCAGGGCGCGCAGCGCCGCGAGGTCGATGTTCATTCCTCGCCCTCCCCTTCGTCGTCGTCTTCGTCTTCGTCGTCGCCGAAATCGGCCTCGTCCAGCCGTTTGAACTCGATCTGCACCTTGCCGGCGCCCAGCTCGTCGAACCGCAGCTCGCGCGGTGTGCCGTCGACGTCGAGCACGACCCCCGTGTCGTCGACGTCGACGATGCGGCCGGTCAGCCCGTTGACCGCGACCAGCCGGCCGCGGTTGCGGCGCCAGTGGCGCGGCAGGGTGAGCGGCCGGTCGACGCCGGGCGAGCCCACCTCGAGCTGATACTCACCGGCGAGCACCTCGGCCCCGCCCTCCTCGGCCGCGTCGAGCGCGGCCGACATCTCCCGCGAGACGACGGCCACGTCGTCCAGGCTGATGCCGCCGTCCGTGTCGACCAGCACGCGGACGACGTGACGGCGGCCGGCCCGGGCGATGCTCACGTCCTCGAGGTCGTAACCGGCCGCGATGACCACCGGCTCGATCACCGCGCGGACCCGGGCCCGAGCCGCGGTCAGGTCGATGCGCGGGGCGGCGGGGACGCGCGACTCCTCGTCCTCGCGACGACGGCGCGCTCCCGGACCCTGTCCGGGACGGGCGCCACCGCGACCACGCTGCGTCATCGGTGCTCGACCTCTCCCCTGCAAAAAACTTGCCTAGCTGCAACAACCGGACAAACGACTGTATGCCGCCGGGCCCTCAGGGCCCCGCGGCTCAGACAGAGCGTAACGCGCAGCGCCCGACGGCCTCTCGCCGCCGCACCGATTCGGCGCCATCCCCAGCTCACACGTGGTGCCCCATGGTGTTGACTGGCGCGGTGCGGATGAGTGTGACGGGACACAGCCGGAGGCGGGTGCTGGGCCTCGGCGCCGCGGGCCTCGGCGCCGCCGGGCTGACCGGCTGCGGGCTCTTCGACGACGATCCGGAACCGCCCCCGGTGGCCGACCCGCTCCAGCCGCTGCTCGACGAGGCGACGACGCTGGCCGCGGCGTACGACCGGGCGATCGTCAGCCAGCCCGGCCTGGCCGCGCGGCTCACGCCCCTGGCCGACGACCACCGGGCCCACGCCACCGAGCTGGCCCGGCTGATCGGCGCGGCCCCGCCGTCGGCGGCCCCCAGCGGCGCGGCGAGCGCACCGGCCGACGACGCGGCCCGGACGATCGCCGCCCTGCGCGCGGCCGAGCAGGCGGCCCAGAAATCGGCGGTCGCCGCGTGCCGGTCGGCGCCGGCCGGGCGGGCGGCACTGGTCGGCTCCATCGCCGCCTGCCGGGCCACCCACGCGGAGGCGCTGCGATGAACCCACAGCTCGGCGCCGCCCTCGCTGCCGAGGAGGCCGCCATCTATGCGTACGGAGTGATCGGGGTCCGGCTCAACAGCCGGGGCGACGAGACCGAGGCGCGGACGGCCGAACGGGCCCACCGCGGTCGCCGCGACTATCTCGTCGCCCGCCTGGCCCAGCTCGAGGCCAGTTCGGCGCCGTCGCCGGCCGGTTACGAGCTGCCGTTCCCGGTGACCGACCGGGCGAGCGCGCTCAAGCTGGCGATCCAGGTCGAGGACGGGGTCGCCCAGGCGTGGCGGCCGGTGCTGCCGGTGACCGGCGGCAACGACCGGGGGACGGCCCTGGCCGCGATGACCGAGGCGGCCGTCCGGGCCACCCGCTGGCGGCGCCTGGCCGAGGTGACCCCGGTGACGCTCCCGTTCCCGGGCCGGCCCGAGCGGGAGTAATGTCCCTTTTCCGGCTACGCGGTGTACACCTTTCGCGTACGGAAAGATGCTCGACAATGACGGGGTGCAGGACGAGATCGACTTCACCTCGCCGCGGGGACGCCTGGCCGTCCGCCTGCGCGACGTGATCGAGCGCCGCTGGCCGGCCGAGGTGCAGGCGATCGGCGTGCACGGCTCGCTCGCCCACGGCGACGACCACGACGGCAGCGACGTCAACCTGACCGTCATCACCTATCGGCCGGGCGCCGGTCCGCGTCCCGCGCTGCGCAAGGTGGACGGCATCCTGGTCGACCTGCGCGTGGTGACGGCCGAGGAGGGCCTGCGCCAGGCCCGCGAGCTGACCCCGCGCTGGCCCCTGCAGGCCGAGCAGTACGTCACCACCCGGCCGCTGCACGACCCGCGCGGCTGGTTCGCCCGGCAGCGCGACGCCCACCTGGGCCGCCTGGCCGAGACCCGGCCGCTCGAGTTCAGCGGCCTGGCCCGCCACGACTGGGAGATCGCCTCGGCCGCGCACGGCCGGGCGGTGCGCCTGGCCGAGTGGTACGAGACCGACGCGGCGCTCGTGATGATCGCCGACTCGCGGCTGCACGCGGCTCTGGTCACCGGCCTGCTCACCCGGACGTACTTCCGCAATCCGGCCGACGCCGTGCGGCGCACCGGCGTGGCCGGCGCCGACGTGCAGGAGCTCGGCGCCGTGCTCAAGCAGCAGGCCGAGGAGCTGACCGCCCGGGGCAAGCCGGTCGACGGCAACGTGGCCCTGCTGTTCGAGTGACCCGGCGGCCGCCCGCCGCAGCGCGCCGACCCCCTCGGACCGGGCTGATCCGGCCGGGCTCAGCTCACGTTGACGCCGATGAGCACGCCGATCCCGTACGTCGCGGCGGCGGCCAGCGCGCCGAGGACCAGCTGGCGCAGGCCGCCGAGCCACCACGGCCGCGCGGTGAACCGCCCGACCAGGGCGCCCACCACGAAGAGGCCGAGCCCACCCACGCCGAGCGCGAGCCCCAGGCTGTCGAGGCCGAGCAGATAGGGGAGCAACGGGATCAGCGCGCCCACGGCGAAGCACACGAACGACGAGCCGGCCGCCGTCCACGGGCTGGGCAACTCCTCGGGCACCACGCCCAGCTCCTCCTGGGCGTGCACCCGCAGCGCCTGATCGGGGTGCTTCTTGAGGACGTCGGCGACCTCGCGGGCGAGCGGCTCGGGCAGCCCGCGGGCCACCCACATGCCGACCAGCTCGTCGGCCTCACCCTCGGGATTGCGGGTCAGCTCGCGCAGCTCCTTGGCCAGCTCGGCGGCGATCTGCTCGTTCTGGGTGCGCACGCTCGTGTACTCGCCGATGCCCATCGAGATCGCCCCGGCGACCAGCCCGGCCACGCCGGTCAGCACCAGCGTGCTCCGGTCGACCCCGCCGCCGCCCACGCCGGCGATCAGCGCGATGTTGGTGACCAGGCCGTCCATCGCGCCGAAGGTGGCCGCCCGCAGCCACCCGCCCGAGACGTCGGCGTGGTGGTGCTCGGCCACGGCCGGACCGGTGGCGGTCACGGCAGGGTCAGGATCTCGTAGCCGTCGTCGGTGACCACCAGCGTGTGCTCGAACTGGGCCGTCCACTTGCGGTCCTTGGTGACCACGGTCCAGCCGTCCGGCCACACGTCGTACTCGTACGTGCCCAGCGTGATCATGGGCTCGATGGTGAAGGTCATGCCTGGTTCCATCACCGTGTCGAGGCGCGGGTTGTCGTAATGCGGGATGTAGAGCCCGGAGTGGAACGTCTCGCCGATGCCGTGCCCGGTGAAGTCGCGCACCACGCCGTAGCCGAACCGGCGGGCGTACGACTGGATGACCCGCCCGATCACGTTGATCGGCCGTCCCGGCGCCACGGCCTTGATGCCCCGCATCATCGCCTCGTGGGTGCGCTCGACGAGCAGGCGCGCCTCCTCGCCGGCCTCGCCCACGCAGAAGGTCGCGTCGGTGTCGCCGTGCACCCCGTTCAGGTACGCCGTGACGTCGATGTTGATGATGTCGCCGTCCTCGAGCACGGTCGAGTCGGGGATGCCGTGGCAGATGACCTCGTTGAGCGAGGTGCAGCACGACTTGGGGAAGCCCTTGTAGCCCAGCGTCGACGGATAGGCGCCGTGATCGCACAGGAACTCGTGCACCACCGCGTCGATCTCGTCGGTGGTGACGCCGGGCTTGCAGTGCTCCCCGGCGAGCTGGGTGGCCTGGGCGGCCAGCCGCCCCGCGACCCGCATCTTCTCGATGGTCTCGGAAGTCTGAACGTGCGACCCGCGCCACTCTTTCGGGCGTTTCTTGCCGACGTACTCCGGCCGGACGATCGACGCCGGGACGGACCGCCAGGGCGACTGCTTCCCCGGCTCGAGGGCGGCGCGGACGGTCATGGACGGGCCTCCTCGGACGTGCCCTCCTGGCTCTCACCTGCGAGGCCGTAGATCGGTGCGGCCAGGCGCCGCGGGGTGCAGTCGGTCATACCTCAGAGCCTATCGCCGGGCATCGGCCGGCGACCTGTGGCGGCCGACGCACCGGGCCGGATCCGGCCCAGCACGATAACGGCTCTGGTGAGCCGTATCGACCGGTTGTTGCCGCCCCAGGGCCCCTGTGTAATCGTGTCAGCGTGGATCAAGAGCGAGCGGACCAGAACTTCACGGCCACGGCGGCCGTGGAGGAAGGCCGGGTCGTCGTGAAGGTGGCCGGCGAGGTGGACATGTCCACCGCCGATGTCATGTATCAGGCGGGCATCAAGGACGGCGTACCGGCGGCGACGCTCGATCTGCGAGCGGTCACCTTCTTCGACTCGGCGGCCATTCACGCGCTGCTGCGGCTGGCCGAGCAGTACGGCGACCGGCTGATCGTCCTGCCCTCGCCGCAGGTGCGGCGGGTGCTGGAGATCTCCGGGCTGTCCACCCAGCCCTGGCTCAGGGACTGAGCCGCCGGCGCAACGTCACCGACGTACCGCTCTCCGAGCGCACCACCGACAGCTCGGTCAGCGCCCCGATCAGCGCCAGGCCGCGGCCGCGGAAACCGCCCGACTCGCTGGGACGCCACTTGCCCGTGTCCCGGACGGTGACGAGCACGGAGTCGTCGGTCACCGCCGCCTCCACGGTGATGCTCGCCTCGGCCGGCTCCAGCGGGTGTTCGATCGCGTTGGCTGCCGCCTCCGACACGGCCACCGTGAGGTCGAAGATGTCCGGCTCGGGCACGTCGTTGCCGGTGAGGAAGTCCTCGAGCCGGCGGCGCAGCGCACTGAGCCGGGTCGGCTCGGCCGGCAGCCGCAGCACGAACTGCCGCGGTTCGGTCGCCTCCATCGCGAGCAGGGCGATGTCGTCGCGTCGCGGTCGTCGGGCCGCCTTGGCGAGCAGCGCGTCCAGCAGATCCTCCACGTGTTCGGCCGGCTTCGCGGCATCGCTGATCAGTTCGGCCAGCCCGGCGTCGATGCCGACCTGACGGTCCTCCACCAGGCCGTCGGTGTAGAGCAGCAAGCGCGCGTTGCCGGGCAGGTCGGCGGCCAGCGTCGGGTAGTCGACGTCGGTGAGAGCGCCGATCGGCGGTCCCAGCGCCGACGTGTAGAGAAACGAGCCGACCTCGCCCGGCGGTACGAGCACGGGCGGGGGGTGACCCGCGGACGAGAAGTGCAGCCGCCGCTGCCGCGGGTCGAAACGGACGCAGACCACGGTCGCGAACTGCCGGCGGCCGAGGTTGTCCACGAGCCGGTTGAGCCGGGTCAGCGCGGCTCCGCAGTCGAAGCCCTCGAGGATGTACGCCCGTAAGGCGTTACGGAGCTGCCCCATGCCGGCCGCCGCCTGCACGCCCTTGCCGACCACGTCGCCGATGACCAGGAACAGCTGGTCGTCGGGGGCCGCGATCACGTCGTACCAGTCGCCGCCGACCTCGGCCTCGCTGCTGCCCGGCAGGTAACGGCTGGCCACGACGGTCCCGGGCACCCGGGGCAGCGTCTGCGGCAGCAGGCTGTGCTGCAGCGTGCTGGCGATCCGGTGCTCGGCCTCGTAGAGCCGCGCGTTCTCCAGCCGCAACCCGATGAGGCGGGCCAGCTGGGTGAGCACGGCCGGTTCGGGGGTGCCCTGCGGGGACGCCCACACGCGCAGCTCGCCGACCGTCGCGCCGGACGTGTCGGGCAACGGCAGCACCACGTCGGGCCTGGCCTCGTGCTCGGCCCGGCCGCCCACCTCGGCCCGGGCGCCGGGCACGGTGATGACCACCCGGCCGGCGGTGGTCATCACCCGGACGTGCTGGGCCGCGACGTCGAGCACCTCGGCCGTGGTGCGCACCGTGCTCACCGCGGCGGCGGTGTCGACCAGGCCGCGCAGCCGGCTGATGATCTCGCGACGGGCCTGGCCGAGGTCGAGGTTGGCCCGCACCCGGGCGGTCAGGTCCCGGGCCGAGAACGGCTTGACCAGGTAGTCGTCGGCGCCGGCGGCCAGACCCTCGCTGGACGCCTCCTCACCGGCCCGCGCCGAGAGCACCACGATCGGCACCTCCCGGGTGCGCTCGTCGGCGCGCAGCGCGGCGATCAGCCCGAACCCGTCCAGCCGCGGCATCATCACGTCGGTCAGCACCAGGTCGAACTCGTCGCGCCGGGCCAGCTCGAGCGCGGCCCGGCCGTCGACCGCGGTGGTGACGTCCCAGATCGGGCGCAGCAGCCGGGTGAGATGATCGCGCAGGTCGGCGTTGTCGTCCACGAGCAGGATGCGGCCGCGGGGCCGGCCGGTCGTGGCGGGCTCCGGGACCGGCTCGTCGCCGCCCCGCCACTGCTCGGCCTCCTCGACGTACGGCCGGGGGTCGAGCTCGGGGACCGGCCGGTCGCCGCCCTCGGCGATCCGGTCGGGCGGCAGGTGCGCGGTGCCGAAGGGCACGGTCACGGTGAACACGCTGCCCCGGCCCGGCTCGCTCCCGGCGCCGGCCGACCCGCCGTGCAGCTCGGCCAGCTCGCGGACCAGGGCCAGCCCGATGCCGGTCCCCTCGTGGCTGCGGGACCAGGCGCCGGTGACCCGGTGGAACCGGTCGAACAGCAGCGGCAGCTGGTCGGCCGGGATGCCGACGCCGGTGTCGCGCACGGTGAGCTCGGCGCCGCGGTCGACGGCCCGGACGCGGACCTCGACCCGACCGTGCGGCGTGAACTTCACCGCGTTGGAGAGCAGGTTGAGGACGATCTTCTCCCACATCTCGCGGTCGACGTGGACCGGCGCGGGCAGCGGCGGGGCGTCGACCACCAGCTCGAGCCCGGCCCGCTCGGCGGCCGACCGGAACGTGCTGGCCAGCCGGGCCGTGTAGTCGGCCAGGTCGGTGGGCCGGTACGCGGCCCGCAGCCGGCCCGACTCCAGCCGGGAGAAGTCGAGGACCGTGTTGACCAGCTTGAGCAGCCGCAGGCCGTTGCGCCGCATGGGCAGCAGCCGCTCGCGCTGCCCGGCCGGCAGTTCCGGGTCGTCGAGCAGGTCCTCGAGCGGCCCGAGGATCAGGGTCAGCGGCGTGCGGAACTCGTGGCTCACGTTCGAGAAGAAGTTGGTCTTGGCCTGGTCGAGGGCCGCGAGATCCAACGCCCGGGCCCGCTCCTGCTCGTACGCCCGGAGGGTGGCCACCGCCCGGGAGATCTGCGCCGTCGCGAGCTCGAGGAAGTCGCGGTAACCGCCGCCCAGAGCCAGGAAGCGGCTCACCCCGACGACCAGCGCGCCGGCCCGTTGCGTGCCCACGGTGACCGGCAGCACGAGCGCGCGGTCGGCCGCCGAGAGGGGCGCGTCGGTGATCTCCCGCAGGGTCGCCGTCGCCGCCTGCCCGCTCCGGATCACCTCGCGCACGATCGGGTGCGTCACCTCGGGCCCGGCGATCCCGTCACCCCCGCCGTCCGGGAGGTCGCCGTCCAGGATCAGGCGCGCGTACGGGACGTCGGCCGCGTTCTCGGCGAAGACCGCGGAGACCTCGGCCGCCAGCGCCGCCTGATCCGGGCAGTCGGCCAGGCGCGAGCCGAGCGCGCTCAGCGTGCGCACCCGCCGCTCCCCCAGCACCCGGCCGGTGGTGTCGGCGACGATGCAGAAGATGCCCTCGACCTCGCCGCCGGCGGTGCGGATGGGGTCGTACGAGATGTCGAAGTAGGTCTCTTCGAGAAAGCCGTGCCGGTTGAGCACGAACGGGTGATCGGTGGCCCAGAACGCCTCGCCACCGGCGCGCACGTCGTCGAAGAGGGCCTTGAGCAGCGACCACGCCTCGGCCCACATCTCGCTGCCCGGCCGGCCCAGATAGGCGGGATGCTTATCGCCCATCGCCGCGATGTAGGCGTCGTTGTAGAAGGCGCAGTACTGCGGACCCCAGAAGACCACGATCTGAGCGCGGGAGGCGAGCATCGTGGCGACGGCGCTCCGCAGTTCCGGCGGCCATCCGGCGGGCGGCCCGACCGGGTTCGCCGACCAGTCGAGATCGAGCATGCGGCGGCCCATCTCGCCGCCCCGCTCGAAGGCCACGCGGAGCGAGCCGGGGACGCCGTCAGAGCTCTCGCTCATGACCCTCCACATACTCAACTTCGGCTTCGGTTGAGCACCGTAACACCGCGATCGCGCAGCGCTGTAACGGGTGGTCGGCGTGACGAGAGATCAGGCTGCGAAGGCCTGCGGCTGCAATCCGGAGCGTTTCGCGGCCGCTTCGACGAGCGCGGCGAAGACCCGGAGATCGTTGGTGCGCTCGGGGTGCCACTGCACGCCCAGGGCGTACGTGTGGGAGGGGTCCTCGATGATCTCGATGACCTGGTCGTCGGGGCACCAGCCGGTGGCGATGAACGAACCCGGGTCGTCGACTGCCTGGTGGTGGAACGAGTTCACCGTCGCGTGCGACCCGAGCAGGCCGTGGGCGATCGAGCCGGGCTCGATGATCAGGTCGTGCCGCCCGTACGCGGAGGCGTCCGCGGCCAGCGGGTCGGTGCCCGCCGCGGCGCGGTGCCGGTCGTGACCGACCAGGTCGGGCAGGTGCTGGTGCAGCGAGCCGCCACCGACGACGGCCATCACCTGCATGCCGCGGCACACGCCGAGCAACGGCAGGTCGGCCTCGAGCGCGGCCCGCATCAGCAGGATCTCGGACTCGTCGCGCTCTTTGTCGATCTCGGTCTCGGGGTGGCGCTCGGCCCCCCAGTAGGCGGGGTCGATGTCGTTGCCGCCACAGAAGACGATGCCGTCGAGCGATTCGAGAACGTCGGCGCCGGGATCGTCCGGGGTGATCAGCACGGCGCGTCCGCCGACGGCGTGCACAGCCCGCACGTACGTCATGGGGAGCATGCCCGCCACGAGGTCGTTGCTGTTGTACTTCACCTGCTGGGCGTAGGACGTCATGCCGATCAGGGGCCTGCGCATGCGGTGCTTTCCTCCTTGCTCGTTACTGACGTGCCGTCGGGCTTGCTTTCGCCGCGGTCACCAGGGCGCCGAACAGCCGCTCGTCGCGGACGACCTCGGGATGCCACTGCACGCCCAGAACGAATCGATGTCCGGGGTCCTCGACTGCTTCGGCGAGGCCGTCCTCGGCGCGTCCGGTGACGGTGAGCTTTCCGGCATCGGCGACTCCCTGGTGGTGGAAGCACCGGATGGCCAGGTCGTCGCCCATCAGGCCGGCGATGCGGCTGCCGGGCACGAACGACGCGTCGTGCTCGCCGTAGACGCCGGGCGCCGGGCGGTGCTTCTCGTGACCGAGGACGTCGGGCAGGTGCTGGTGCAGGGAGCCGTCGGCGGCGACCACGAGCAACTGCATGCCACGGCAGACCCCGAGGACGGGTACGTCCATGTCCAACGCACGGCGGGCCAGGAGCATTTCCGCCCGGTCACGATCGGGGCGAGTGACGGTCAGCGGCCCGGGCTCGGCGCCGTAGAGCTCCGGGCTCACATCGGGACCGCCGGCCAGCACCAGACCGTCGAGCATCTCGAGCACGTCCGTGTCGTCATGCGGCGGGATCAGCACCGGCCGGCCACCCGCCTGGGTGACCGCTGCCGTGTAGTCGTGCGGGATCAGCGTGGTGGGAAGATCGCGCCAGACGCCCCAGGTGGCCGCTTCCACATAGGTCGTGATTCCGATGATCGGACGCATCACTTCACCGTAACTAGATCACGTTTCGGATCAACACCCGGACGGATCCTTCGGTCATCCTTCAGGTGGAGGGCGCTCGAGCTGCAGGTGCTCAGGGGGTGCGCGGCGCCGTCATCTTGCTGACGACGGCGCCGCGTCCAAGGCCCCTCTGTCCCACCCCCACGGGGATCGACCTGCGCGGGCGGGGATTCGACCCCTTCACCCGACGACGAAATCGGGTGTATGGGGACGGTGCCCGTGTAAACGGAGTCCTAAACGTTCACAGCGGAGTTACATAGGCGCCGGTGATTCCACCGTCGACCACGAACTGCGAGGCGGTCATGAACGAGGCGTCGTCGCTGGCCAGGAAGGCCACCGCCGCGGCGATCTCGGCCGGCTCGGCGAACCGGCCCATCGGCACGTGCACCAGCCGGCGGGCGGCCCGCTCGGGATCCTTGGCGAACAACTCCATCAGCAGCGGGGTGGCGACCGGGCCCGGGCACAGCGCGTTGATCCGGATGCCCTCGCGGGCGAACTGCACGCCCAGCTCACGGGTCATCGCCAGGACCCCGCCCTTGCTGGCGGTGTAGGCGATCTGCGACGTCGCGGCGCCCAGCAGGGCCACGAACGAGGCGGTGTTGATGATCGAGCCCTTGCCCTGCCGCTGCATGTGCGGGATCGCGTACTTGCAGCAGAAGAAGACCGACGTGGTGTTGACCTTGAGCACCCGCTCCCAGGCGTCGAGGCCGGTGACCAGGATCGAGTCGTCGTCGGGCGGCGAGATGCCGGCGTTGTTGAAGGCGATGTCGACCCGGCCGTGCCGCTCGGCGACGCCGTCGAAGAGCGCCCGCACCTGCTCCTCGTCGCTGACGTCGCAGGCGACGAACTCCCCGCCGGTCTCCTTGGCCACGGCCGCGCCGGCGTCCTCCGAGATGTCCACGGCGATGACCTTGGCGCCCTCGGCGGCGAACCGCCGCGCGGTCGCCAGCCCGATGCCACTGCCGGCGCCGGTGATGACGGCGACCCGATCCTGCAAACGCTCCACTTAATCTCCCATGGCCAGAAACACGTTCTTGACGTCGGTGAAGCTGAGCAGCGCGTCCGGCCCCAGCTCGCGGCCCAGACCGGACTGCTTCATGCCGCCGAACGGGGTCCAGTAGCGCACCGACGAGTGACTGTTGACGCTGAGCGCGCCGGTCTCGACCGCCCGGGAAACCCGCAGCGCCCGGCCCAGATCCCGGGTCCAGAGCGAGCCCGAGAGCCCGTACTCGGTGTCGTTGGCCAGCCGGACCGCGTCGGCCTCGTCCTTGAACGGCAGCACCGAGAGCACCGGCCCGAAGACCTCCTCGCGCCAGTGCCGGTCGGCGGCGGAGTGGGCCAGCAGCACGGTCGGCGGGAACCACCAGCCGTCACCGGACGGGGCCCGGCCCGCGAAGGCGACGTCGGAGCCCTCGACGTACGACGCCACGGCCGCCCGATGACCGGCGGAGATCAGCGGGCCCATCTCGGCGGTCGCGCTCGACGGCTCCTCGACGCGGAAGGCCTTGACCGCCGGCTCCAGCAGCGACAGGAACTTGTCGTAGACCGACTCCTGCACCAGCAGCCGTGACCGGGCGCAGCAGTCCTGCCCGGCGTTGTCGAACACGGACGAGGGCGCGGCCGCCGCGGCCTTCTCGAGGTCGGCGTCGGCGAAGACGATGTTCGCGCTCTTGCCGCCCAGCTCCAGGGTCACCCGTTTCACCTGGTCGGCCGCGCCCGCCATGATCGACTTGCCGACCCCGGTCGAGCCGGTGAAGCAGATCTTGCGCACGGCCGGATGGGTGACGAACCGTTGACCGACGACCGAGCCCTTGCCCGGGACGACCTGGAACACGTGCTCGGGCAGCCCGGCCTCGAGAGCCAGCTCGCCCAGCCGGATCGCGGTGAGCGGGGTGAGCTCGGCCGGCTTGAGCACGACCGTGTTGCCGGCCGCCAGCGCCGGGGCGAACCCCCAGCCGGCGATCGGCATCGGGAAGTTCCACGGCACGATGATGCCGACCACGCCGAGCGGCTCGTGGAACGTCACGTCGAGGCCGCCGGGGACCGGGATCTGGCGGCCGCTGAGCCGCTCGGGCGCCCCGGCGTAGTAGTCGAGCACGTCGCGCACGTTGCCCGCCTCCCAGCGGGCGTTGCCGATGGTGTGGCCGGCGTTGCGCACCTCGAGCTCGGCCAGCTCGTCGAGGTGCTGGTCGACCACCGCGGCGAAGCGGCGCAGCAGCCGGGCCCGGTCGCCGGGCGCGACCGCCCGCCAGGCCGGAAAGGCACGCTGAGCGCGGTCGATCGCCGCGTCGGTCTCCGCCTCGCCCAGCGACGGCACGGCGGTGAACACCGCACCCGTCGACGGGTTGATCACGTCAGTTGTCGTCACATCGCCCTCCCGCCTGGATCTTTACACATCCGGCGACGGTTGCTTCCGGCCTGTGGACAACCGCACCGCCGGCCGGGCCGGGCTGTGGACAACCCGGCCCGGCCTGCGCCGCCCGCCGTAGAGTCGGGCCCGCCCCCTGGTCGGGCGGGGTGGGCCGGTTGCATTCTGGCCGTTGCGTTCCGGGCGGTTGCGTTTCGGCCGGTGATCACATGCGCTCGAAGCCCCGGCGCAGCTCCCAGTCGGTGACGACGGCGTCGAAGGCGGTCAGCTCCACCTGGGCCATGTTCGCGTAGTGGCCGACCACGTCGGGGCCGAAGGCGGCCTGGGCCACCTCGCTGCCCAGCCACAGCTGCTGCGCCTCCCGCAGCGTCGTCGGCACCCGGTCGGCGCTCGCGTCCTCGTACGCGTTGCCCGGGGTCTCCGGCTCCAGCTCGAGCTCGTTCTCGATCCCGTGCAGCGCCCCCGCGACCAGCGCGGCGATCGCCAGGTAGGGGTTCACGTCCCCGCCCGGCACCCGGTTCTCCACGCGCATGCCCTGCCCGTGGCCGGCGATCCGCAGCGCGCAGGTGCGGTTGTCGACCCCCCAGCGCAGCGCGGTCGGGGCGAACGACCCGGGCTGGTAGCGCTTGTACGAGTTGATGTTGGGCGCGAAGAGCAGGCTGAACTCGCGCATCGTGGCCAGCAGCCCGGCCAGCACGCGCTGCCCGGTGTCGCTGAGGTGGGCCGGGCCGTCGCCGAGCATGGCCGACTTGCCGTCCCGGCCGCGCAGCGAGAAGTGGATGTGGCAGGAGTTGCCCTCGCGCTCGTTCGGCTTGGCCATGAAGGTCAGCGCCATGCCCTCCTGCGCGGCGATCTCCTTGGCCCCGTTCTTGTAGATCACGTGGTTGTCGGCGCAGGTCAGGGCGTCGGCGTAGCGGAAGGCGATCTCGTGCTGCCCGAGGTTGCACTCGCCCTTGGCGCTCTCGGGCACCAGACCGGCGCCGTACATGTCGTTGCGGATGCGGCGCAGCAGGGGCTCGACGCGCGCGGTGCCGAGCATCGAGTAGTCCACGTTGTACTGGTTGGCCGGGGTCAGGTCGCGGTACTGCTTGGTGAAGGCTTCCTCGTACGTGTCCTTGTAGAGCACGAACTCCAGCTCGGTGCCGGCGTACGCGGTCAGGCCGTGCTCGGCCAGCCGGTCAAGCTGGCGCTGCAGGATCTGGCGCGGCGAGGCGTACACGGGCTCGCCGCCGGTCGTCTCGAGGTCGGCCAGGACCAGCGCCGTCCCCTCCTGCCAGGGCACCCGGCGCAGGGTCGTGAAGTCGGGCTTCATCACGAAGTCGCCGTAGCCGCTGGACCACGAGGACATCGCGTACCCGTCCACGGTGTTCATGTCGACGTCCACCGCGAGCAGGTAGTTGCACCCCTCGCTGCCGCCGCTGACCACCTCGTCCATGAAGTAGCGGCCGTGCAGGCGCTTGCCCTGCAGGCGTCCCTGCATGTCGGTCAGCGCCAGCAGGACCGTGTCGATGCTGCCGTTGTCGACGGCGACATCCAGTTCCTCGAGATCCATCCGGGCCCCTCCTCGTGGGGGCCGGGCGCGGACGCCCGGCCCCGGGTGATCATTCGGTCGGCAGCGTGGGTTCGCCGTGCGCGGCCTTCTCGATCAGATTCTGCTTCGGCCCGGTGAACCACTTGCGGGCGCTGACGAACCACCAGATCGTGGCGAAGGCGATCACGAGCAGGACCGCGAAGATCGTGTAGTTGAAGTTGCTCGCGGTGATCGGGCCCGCCGTCGGCAGCACGAAGAGCACGCAGATGATCACCACCCAGACGATCGCGATCCAGCCCACCGGTGCGCTCCACTTGCCCAGGCTCCACGGTCCGGGCTGGAAGTCGGGGCTCATCCGGCGGAGGAACACCGGTCCGACGTACGCGATGTAGAGCCCGATCACCGCGATCGAGGTCGCCGCCAGGTAGGCCGTCGTGTTCCACAGCGACGGCAGCACCAGCAGGGTCGACAGGGTGACGCAGAGCCAGATCGAGTTCGTCGGCGTACCGGTGCGGGGGTTGACCTTCTTCCACAACCGCGAGCCCGGCAGGGCGCCGTCGCGCGCGAAGGCGTACGACATCCGGGAGTTGGCGGTCACCGACGCCATGCCGCAGAACCACTGCGCGACCATGCAGATGAACAGCAGGAACGTGCCGGTGTTGTGGCCGGCCGCGTCGATGAAGATCTGCGCCGGCGGCAGGCCGAGCTCGGTCGTGCGCTCCGCCTCGTAGTCCTGGATGGACCAGGTGATCGCGGTCAGCAGCACGAAACCGGCGATCACGGAGACGACGACGGAGAGCACGATGCCTCGCGGGGCGGCCCGGGCGGCGTCGTGCGTCTCCTCGGCCACGTGGGCCGAGGCGTCGTAGCCGGTGTATGTGTACTGCGCCATCAGCAGACCGACGAGGACGGCGTAGACGCCCGCCCCGGCGAAGGTGAAGCCGGTCGAGTTGTGCACCTCGGTGAAGACCTCGGACAGCGGCTTGTGGTTGTCCGGCACGATGGCCAGAACGCCCACGATGACCGCCACACCGACCAGGTGCCACCAGGCGCTGACGTCGGAGAGCAGCCGGACGAGGTTGACGCCGAACGTGTTGAGCAGGCCGTGCGCGATGATGATGACCAGGAAGATCAGGAACGTGCGCCCGGTGGTCACCTCCATGTCGAAGGTCAGGCTCAGGAAGGCCGACGTGGTGATGGCCGCGCCGAAGTCGATGGCCGCGGTGACCGCGACCTCGCCGAGGAAGTTGAACCAGCCGACGAACCAGGCCCAGGCGGGCTTGTTGCGTTTGGCCAGCGCCGCCGCCCACCAGTACAGGGCGCCGGCAGTCGGATAGGCCGAGCAGACCTCGGCCATGGCCAGGGCCACGAAGGTCACCATGATGCCGACGAAGAGCCAGCCCAGGGTGATGGCGATCGGGCCGCCGGCGGTCATGGCGATGCCGTACGAGGTGATGGCACCGGCCAGAATGGAGATGATCGAGAAAGAGACCGCGAAGTTCGAGAAGCCGGACAGTCGGCGATGCAGTTCCTGCTGGTAGCCGAGCTGGGCCAGACGTTCTTCGTCGGTGCTGGGTGCGGGGTTGACACTCATGTGCGGCTCCCTTACCGAGGGATTCCTGTGACCGGTTGCTGTGACCGGGACCACGGCGTGCCGTGATGATCTACCCGCTGTGTTACGCCCGTCAATGCACTCCGTTAATTGCGTTGCCCGGGCCTCGCCGAGCGCCGCACACTCATAGCCATGACAGGGCATCGGGATCTCTCCGGACGAGCCCTGCCGGTGTTCTGACGCCCTCAGCGGCGCGCGAGCCCTCGGCAGGCTTCGCGAACACCTCGGGGCCGCCATCGGCGCCCCGGCCCGCGGCGGCGCGGGGCGCGGTCACCTCTCTCACGCGGCATCGCCGCGCCATGCGCCCGTCCCGCGTCGCCGCCCTCTTCACCTGCGCATTTCTGGTGGTCCGCAGCACCACGTACGTCGATATGTCCAAAAAATCTACAGCGGCGATACTAGAAATCCGACGGTCATGGGAATAGAGTCTCTGGTGTCGGCCACGCACAGCCGACACGAACATGGCACAGACCCTGAGTTGGCTAAGGAGGACGAGATACCGCAGCAACGCGCAAGCGCAACGTCCCCGACCCGACAAGAGGTGATCGCAGCCGATGCCCATCACTCCGGTGGTCTGCTAGCGGCACGCGAGCAGACGACCGCATGCGCCGGCGACGGCCGGCACCAGAATTGAAAAGCCAGGGCCCCGGTTACCCGCCGGGGCCCTGGACTGTGCACCCGGCGCCGAGCCACCCGCCACCCGCCGGGACCCCCTGGACACCCCCCGGAAGGGCACGATGAGCACGACCTTCGACGACGCCGACTTCCCGGCGTACACGATGGGCCGCGCCGCCGACATGATCGGCGTGACCCCCGCCTTCCTCCGCAGCCTCGGCGTCGCCGGCCTGATCGAGCCTCAGCGCTCCCACGGCGGCCACCGCCGCTATTCCCGTCACCAGCTGCAACTCGCCCTGCGCGTCCGCCAGCTCCTCGACGAGGGCCTCCAGCTCGGCGCGGCCTGCCGCATCGTCACCCTCGAGGACCGGCTCGCCGCGGCCCACCGGCGCATCGTCGACCTGGGCGGCGCGCTCACCCCCGAGGACGACGCCGACATCCCCACCCAGACCCACCCGGACATCGCCAAGACCCAGTACTACAGCGCGCCCTGATGACCCAGTGACGGTTGTGGCAGCCTGAGGGGCATGCGCAGCCTCGACGACTGGCAGCGGCCGGGGCCGACCCCCCGCCAGCGCCGCAACGACCTCGTCATCGCGCTCGTCGTCCTCGCCGCCGCGCTGCTCTACGTGATGCTCGCCCGCAGCGTCGGCCAGTTCGTCTGGGGCGTCGAGCGCAGCGCGGCCGAACATCTGGCGTTCGCGTTCGCGATCTGTGTCCCGCTCGTCTGGCGGCGCAGCCATCCCGATCTCGTCCTGGTCATCACGGCCGTGGTCTTCATCGCCGGCCAGGTGCGCGAGGCCCAGGAGATCCAGTTCGCCTCGGGCACGATCTTCGCGGCGATCTACGCGGCCGGCGCCTGGGGCCCCGACCACGGCCGGTCCCGCTGGCTGCGGGTCGCGGTCATCGGCGCCATGTTCGGCTGGCTCGCCGTCGCCTGGCTGATCGCCGTCGACCGCATCCCGGCGGACGCCTTCCCGGACGGCACCGGCGAGCTGCCGCCACTGTTGTCCGCGCTGGTCAGCCAGGTGCTCGTGAACGTGGCGCTGTTCGGCTTCGCCTACTTCTTCGGCGAGACGGCCTGGCTGTCGGCCCGCCGCGAGGCCGTGCTGGTCGAGCAGACCGAGCAGTTGCGCGTGGCCCGGGCCGCGGCCGAGGAGCGCGCCGTCGTCACCGAACGGCTGCGCATCGCCCGCGAACTGCACGACGTCGTGGCCCACCACGTCTCGGTCATGGGCATCCAGGCCTCGGCTGCCCGCCGGGCCATGGAACGCGACACCGCCACGGCCCGCGACGCCCTGACCGCGGTCGAGGACGGCGCCCGTACGGCGGTCGACGAGCTGCACCGGATGCTGGGCGCGCTGCGGACCGCCGACGAGCCGGTGTCCACCCCGACCGCCGGGGTCGACCGCGTCGAGGAACTGCTCGACCGGGTCCGTGAGGCCGGGCTGACCGCCGAGTTCGCGATCTTCGGCGACGCCGTGCCGCTGCCCGAGTCGACGTCACAGGCGGCGTACCGGATCGTGCAGGAGGCCGTGACCAACGCGCTCAAGCACGCGGGCGCGTCCACGGTCGACGTGCGGCTGCGCTACCTGGCCCGCGAGCTGGAGATCGACGTCGCCGACGACGGGCGGGGCGCCACCCGCGCCGGCGAGGGCGGGATGGGCCTGGTCGGCATGCGCGAGCGGGTGGCCCTGCTGGGCGGCGCGGTCGAGACCGGCAACCGGTCGGCCGGGGGTTACCGGGTGCGGGCCCGGCTCCCGCTGATCCCGGCGCAACGGGTGGGGGCGTCATCGTGATCCGGGTCCTCCTCGCGGACGACCACCGGCTGGTCCGCACCGGCTTCCGCGTCATCCTCGGGCTCGAGGACGACATCGAGGTCGTCGGCGAGGCCGAGAACGGCGCCCAGGCCGTCGAGGCCACCGCCGCGCAGCACCCCGACGTGGTGCTGATGGACGTCGAGATGCCCGGCATGGACGGCCTCGAGGCGACCCGGCGGATCGTCGCCGCCGGCGGTGGCCCGTCCGTGCTGATCCTGACCACGTTCGACCGGGACGACTACCTGTTCGCGGCGCTCGATGCCGGCGCCAGCGGCTTCCTGCTCAAGAACAGCTCACCGGAGTCGCTGGTCGAGGCCGTCCGGGTGGTGGCCCGCGGCGACGCGCTGCTGGCGCCCGAGATCACCCGCCGGGTGATCTCGGCCTTCGCCCGGCCAGGTCGCGCCCGGGCCGAACCCGGTGCCCGCCTGGACGAGCTGACCCCGCGCGAGCACGAGGTGCTCATCGCGCTGGCCGGGGGCGCCACCAACGCCGAGATCGCCGCCGCCCTGCACCTCGGTGAGACGACGGTGAAGACCCATGTGAGCCGGGTGCTGACCAAGCTCGGGGCGCGCGACCGGACGCAGGCGGTCGTGCTGGCGTACGAGCTGGGGGTGGTCCGGCCCGGCGGCTGATCCTCCGCCGATCCTCCGCGAGGAGGACCCCGCGGGTCCTGCCCGGGCCGGACGCTTTCTCCGCTCCCGCCGCCTAGCGTCACAAGCATGCTGAACGTCGATTCCGTCAGCCGCAGCTTCGGTGACCGGACTGTCCTGAAGGACGTGTCGTTCCCCGTGGGCAGCGGCAAACTGACCGGGTTCGTCGGCGCGAACGGCGCCGGCAAGACCACCACCATGCGGATCATCCTCGGCGTCCTGGCCGCCGACTCGGGCGAGGTGACGCTGGACGGCAAGCCGCTGACCCGCGAGATCCGCCAGCGCTTCGGTTACATGCCGGAGGAGCGCGGTCTCTACCCGAAGATGACCGTGCAGGACCAGGTCGTCTACCTCGGGCGGCTGCACGGGCTCAGCAACGCCGCCGCCGCCGAGCGCACCACCAAGCTGCTCGACCGCCTCGGACTGGGCGAACGGGCCGGCGAGAAACTGGAGAAGCTGTCGCTCGGCAACCAGCAGCGCGCGCAGGTCGCCGCCGCGCTGGTGCACGACCCCGAGGTGCTGGTGCTCGACGAGCCGTTCTCGGGCCTGGACCCCATCGCGGTCGAGACGACGGCCGAGGTGCTGCGCGACCGGGCCGCCGCCGGTGTGCCGGTGCTGTTCTCGAGCCACCAGCTCGACCTGGTCGAACGGCTCTGCGACGACCTCGTGATCATCGCCGACGGGTCGATCCGGGCCGCCGGCGACCGCGACGCGCTGCGTTCCCGGCACGCGCAGCCGCGCTACCACCTGGTGGTCGACACCGACGCCGGCTGGCTGCGCGACCAGCCCGGTGTCACCCTGCTCGACCTCGACGGGCGGCGCGCCGTCTTCGACCTGGACGCCGGCTTCGACGACCAGAAGGTGCTGCACGCCGCGCTGGAGCGGGGCCCGGTGCGCGCGTTCGGCCCGGTCGTCCCGTCCCTGACCGAGATCTTCCGAGAGGTCGTCCGATGAGCACGTACGCCGCCGCCAAGGTCGTCGCCGCCCGCGAGATCCGGGTGAAGTTGCGCGACAAGACCTTCCTGTTCAGCACCGCGTTCTTCCTGCTGTTCTCGATCGCGGTCACGGTGCTCCCGGCCGTCTTCTCCGGCGGGCCCTCGTCGGTCGCGGTCGCCGATCAGGCCACGGCCGCCCGGCTGCAGCAGGCCGACCTCGAGGTACGGGTGGTGGCCGACGACGCGGCAGCCGAGAAGCTCGTCCGCGACGGCGACGTGGACGCCGCCGTGCTCGCCGGCCCCGAGGTGATCGCCCTGCAGGACCAGCCCGGCTCGGTCGTCGAGGCGCTGAGCACGGCCCCGCCCGTACGCATCCTGAAACCCGACGCGATCGACCCGTTCCTGGCCTACATCGTGCCGTTCGCGCTGGCCTTCGTCTTCTTCTTCACGTCGTTCCTGTTCGGACTGCAGATCGCCCAGAGCGTCACCGAGGAGAAGCAGACCCGGATCGTCGAGATCCTGGTGGCCAGCGTGCCGACCCGCGCGCTGCTGGCCGGCAAGGTGGCCGCGCTCGGCCTGCTGGCCTTCGTGCAGGTCGCGCTGATCGCCGTGGTCACGCTGATCGGCGCGCGGCTGGCCGGCCTCGACCGCGGGGTGCTGCACGTGCTGCAGCCGGCGATCGGCTGGTTCGTGGCGTTCTTCCTCATCGGCTTCGTGATGCTGGCCGCGCTGTGGGCCGGCGTGGGCGCGCTGGCCGCCCGGCCCGAGGACCTCAACGGCGTCTCGCAGCCGGTGCAGATGGCCGTGATGCTGCCGTTCTTCGCGGTGATCTTCCTGGGTGAGAACGACCTGGCCATGCGGATCCTGTCGTACGTGCCGTTCTCGGCGCCCATCGCGATGCCGACGCGCATCTTCAACGGCGACGCCGCGGGCTGGGAGCCGTTCCTGGCGCTGGCCGTCATGGCCGTGACGGCCGTGGTGCTGCTCGGCGTGGGCGCTCGGGTCTATGAGGGGTCGCTGCTGCGCACCAACGGCAAGACCTCGTGGGCGACGGCCTGGCGGTCGCGCACGTCTGGTTAGCACGGTCCCATCAGCGCCGCCTGGTCGGCGCCGCCCGGTTGGCGCTCGTCGGCGCCGCCCGGTCGGCGCCGACTGGTGGTGGACCTCACCTCCCGGGACAGGCAGGATCATGGCCATGTCGATGCGATGGGGCATGACCGTTCCGCTGAGCGGGATCCCGCTGTCCGAGCACGCCCGGGTCTACCGGACCCTGGCCGAGGCCGGCTTCACCGACCTGTGGAGCTCGGAGGTGGCCGGCTCGGACGCCTTCACCCCGCTGACGCTGGCCGCGGCCTGGGCCCCGGAGATGCGGCTGGGCACGGCGGTGGCGCCCGTCTTCACCCGCGGCCCCGGCCTGCTGGCGATGACCGCGGCCGCGCTGGCCGAGACGGCGCCGGGCCGCTTCCAGCTCGGCATCGGGGCGTCGTCCCCGGTGGTGGTCGGCGACTGGAACGCGGCCGAGTTCGCCGAGCCGTTCCAGCGCAGCCGCGACATGCTGCGGTTCCTGCGCTCCGCGCTGGCCGGCGAGCTGATCGACGGCGAGTTCGAGACCTTCTCCGTACGCCGGTTCCGGCTCGAGCGTCCACCGGCCGCGCCGCCGCAGGTGCTGCTGGCCGCGCTCCGCCCCGGCATGTTGCGCCTGGCCGCCGCCGAGGCCGACGGCGTGATCCTCAACTGGCTGTCCGCGAAAGACGTGTCGACGGCGCTGGCCGAGGTGAAGACCGACAAGCCGGACTTCGACGTGGCCGCGCGCATCTTCGTGTGCCCCACCGGCGACGCGGAGCACGCCCGGCGCATCGGCCGCCGCATGATCGCGGCGTATCTGACAGTGCCGGCCTATGCCGCCTTCCACCGCTGGCTGGGCCGGGACGAGGTGCTGACCCCGATGTGGCGGGCCTGGTCGTCCGGCGATCGCAAGGCCGCCCTGGCCGCCATCCCCGACAAGGTGGTCGACGACCTGATCGTGCACGGCTCCCCGGCCGAGTGCCGGCGGCGGATCGAGGCCTACGTCAAGGCCGGCGTCACGGTCCCGGCCATGGCCCTGCTGCCGACGCCCGCGCTGGACTCCGGCGATCCGGCCGCGATCCTCGAGGTGCTCACCGCGCTGGGCCGCTGACGATCACCCGTACGTCGGCTTTGTCCGATTATTGGTTATCGCCGGCGGACGGCGCGTGGGAGCGCGCCCAGGTTTGGCCGTGCAGTGACTGCCCGTGGCGGGCGCGGGGAAACTACGATGCGGCGCATGGCATTGATCCACAAGGCGACTCTGAGTCCCACCAAGGTTGAACTGCTGGCGGCGTGGCTCCCGAGCCGCCCGTGGTATCAGGGCGAGGCCGGCGCCCCGGTCGAGCGCGTGGCGTCCTACCGTTTCGACGACCCCGAGGGAGTCGTCGGCATCGAGACCCTGCTGGTCAAGGCCGGGAACGGCCCGACCTACCAGATCCCGGTGACCTATCGCGGAGGCCCGCTCGAGGGGGCCGACGAGTGGCTGATCGGCACGACGGAGCACTCGGCGCTGGGCCGGCGCTGGGTCTACGACGCGACCGGCGAACTCGTCTACGCCGAGGCGCTGGCGCAGGCCATGCTGACCGGCAGCGGCCAGGCGCAGGAGTTCATGGAGGTCGACGGGCACCTCGAGCCTCGTCAGCCCAGCATGTCGATCACGACCAGCAACATCTCGACCGACTACGCCGAGGCCCGCGCGGTCATCGCCATCCTGGGCACCGACGCGTCCGACCCCACGGTCATCCAGACCGACAAGCTCACCCTCACGATCCCCCGGGTGCTCAACCACGGCGTCACCTCACCCGGCGCGGTGCTGTTCGGCACCTGGCCGGGCCAGCCCGCGTCCGTTCCCCTGGCCTTCGCGAACCCGCGCTGAGACCTCTGACAAACGAAAAGGGCGCTCCCAGCTGGGAGCGCCCTTTTCCGTACGCGAGTTCGCTGGAGCGACGTTGCCTGTGTCACTCACCGTCGGCGAGGATGGCGTAAAGCTTGCGCTTCGTCTCGTTCAGGATCTCGAGGGCCCGCTGGCGCTGCTCGGGCGTGCCGTTGAAGCCGACCTGCTTGAGAGCGCCCATGATGCCGACCGCGGCGTCGCGGAAGTCCTGCACCTGCGACATCGTGTCGTCCCCGATGCTGGCCCAGGGCGGGTTCTCCCCCGCCGCCTCGGCCTCGGCCCGGCCGGCGTCGGTCAGGTGGTAGCTCTTGCGGCCACCCGCCGCCTCGGCCTCGATCAGGCCCTCGTCCTCGAGCATCTGCAGCGTCGGGTAGATAGAGCCGGGGCTGGGCCGCCAGATGCCGTTCGTGCGGGAGTCGAGCTCCTGGATCATCTCGTAGCCGTGCATGGGTCGCTCGAGCAGCAGCGCCAAGACGGCGACGCGGACGTTGGGCCGCGAGCCGCGCCCACCCCGTCGCGGGCCACGCCCGCCGGGGCCGAACGGGCCGCCGGGACCGAAGCCACCGCTGCCGCCACCGAACTCGCCGGGGCCGCCGAACGGGAAGCCGGGCGGGAAGGTGAACCCGCGATGCCAGAAGCCCTGCGGGCCGTGATGGATGTTCCTCATGACTATCTCCGATCTGTTGGCGATAGTTAGACGATATATCGGCAATAGCTCGTCGACAAGTGATTCTTTGCTGGAAGGGGTCGCGAGGGGTGTGGACCGGGTCCGATCTGGCAATGTGATAGCTGTGCTGACGGTGCCGATTCGCCAGCTCGGTGAGTCCGAGCGCGCGCAGGTCGAGAGAGTCCTCGACCGCGACCCCTACGCCGGCGCTCAGCTCGCCGAGCGGGTGGCGTCGCACGGCCTGAGCTGGTGGCGGTCCGACGGGCGGATCTTCGGGTACGGGCCCGGCCGCCGCGTCGAGTCGATCGTCTGGTCCGGCGCCCATCTCGTGCCGGTCTGCTCCACCCCGGCGGCGACCGCGGCGTTCGCCGAGCTGCTCGGCACCGAGCCCCGCATCTGCTCGTCGATCATCGGACGGTCCGACGCCGTGCTCGACCTGTGGGACAGGCTGGGCGGGCACTGGGGCCGGGCCCGTGACGTGCGCCCGCATCAGCCGTTGCTGGTGGCCGACCGCGACCCGTCGATCGCGGCCGACCCCGAGGTCCGGCTCGTGCGGCCCAGCGAGGTCGACGCGCTCTTCCCGGCCGCGGTGTCGATGTATACCGAAGAGGTCGGGGTCTCGCCGCTGCTCGACGACGGCGGGCGCGGCTATCGGCGGCGGATCGCCGAGCTGGTCAAGGGCAAGCGGGCGTACGCGCGATTCCTCGGCGACCGGGTCATCTTCAAGGCCGAGCTGGCGATCGTGACGAACCGCACCACGCAGGTGCAGGGCGTGTGGGTCGATCCGGAGTTCCGCGGGCAGGGCCTGGCCGCGCCGGCGATGGCCGCGGTGGTGCGCGACGCCCTGCAACGCGTGTCACCCAGCGTGAGCCTCTATGTGAACGACTACAACACGGCAGCGCGGCGCGTCTACGCCAAGTGCGGCTTCGTGTCGGCCGGCTCGTTCGCCACGGTGCTCTTCTAGCCCGACCGCAAACCCGCCTCGGGAGGGGCGCCTTCATCCCGAAGGGGCCACAACGGGTAAGCCCGCCTCGGCGGGGCCGAATGGGCCACAACGGGTGAAGCCCCCGCCGAGGCGGGGGCTTCATCGGTGTAGGCGGCCGGCCGGCAAGCGCGCCGGCGGCGGCGGTCAGTGGACGGTGACGGTCGGGCCGGGGATGAGCTCGCGCAGTTCGTCGGGCAGGTCGGCGCCCATCTGGTCGGCCAGGCGGAGGGCCTCCTCGACCAGGGTCTCGACGATGATCGCCTCGGGCACGGTCTTGATGACCTGGCCCTTCACGAAGATCTGACCCTTGCCGTTGCCGGACGCGACTCCCAGGTCGGCCTCGCGGGCCTCGCCGGGGCCGTTGACGACGCAACCCATGACGGCCACTCGCAGCGGCACCGGGAAGCCCTCGAGCGCCGCCGTCACCTGCTCGGCCAGGGTGTAGACGTCGACCTGGGCCCGGCCGCAGCTCGGGCACGAGACGATCTCGAGACCGCGCTCGCGCAGGCCCAGCGACTCGAGGATCTGGTTGCCGACCTTGATCTCCTCGACCGGCGGGGCGGACAGCGACACCCGGATCGTGTCGCCGATGCCCTCGGCCAGCAGCGCGCCGAACGCCACCGAGCTCTTGATCGTGCCCTGGAACGTGGGGCCGGCCTCGGTGACGCCGAGGTGCAGCGGGTAGTCGCACTGCTCGGCGAGCTGCCGGTAGGCCCGGATCATGACGACCGGGTCGTTGTGCTTGACCGAGATCTTGATGTCGCGGAAGCCGTGCTCCTCGAAGAGCGAGCACTCCCACAGCGCCGACTCGACCAGCGCCTCGGCGGTTGCCTTGCCGTACTTCTGCAGCAGGCGCTTGTCCAGCGAGCCGGCGTTCACGCCGATGCGGATGGGCACCCCGGCGTCGCCGGCCGCCTTGGCGATCTCTTTGACCTTGTCGTCGAACTGGCGGATGTTGCCCGGGTTGACCCGGACCGCCGCGCAGCCGGCGTCGATCGCCGCGAACACGTATTTCGGCTGGAAGTGGATGTCGGCGATCACCGGGATCTGCGACTTCTTGGCGATCGCGGGCAGCGCCTCGACGTCGTCCTGCGACGGCACGGCGACCCGGACGATCTGACAGCCGGACGCGGTGAGCTCGGCGATCTGCTGCAGCGTGGCGTTGATGTCGGAGGTCAGGGTGGTCGTCATCGACTGAACGCTGACCGGGGCGCCGCCACCGACCAGCACCCCACCCACGTTGATCTGCCGGCTGTGCCGGCGAGGCGCCAACGGCGGCGGGGGCACGGCCGGCATACCGAGACTGACAGCAGTCACTTTCACATCACCTGTTGAAGATCGTGATCGGGTTGACGATATCGGCGGTAGCTGTCAGCAAAGTGAACACCCCACCGATCAAGATGACTGCGTAGGTGACAGGCATCAGCTTGTAGTAGTCGACGCGGCCCGGGTCGGGCCGGCGCAGCCGGGCGTAGAGCCACGAGCGCACCCGTTCGTACCAGGCGATCGCGATGTGCCCGCCGTCGAGCGGGAGCAGCGGCAGCAGGTTGAAGATGCCGATGAACACGTTCAGCGAGATGAAGACGTTGAGGAACAACTCGGGCACGCCGTACTGGAAGGCCTCGCCGCCCAGCCGGCTCGCGCCGATGACGCTGATCGGGGTGTCCGGGTCGCGCTCGCTGCCGGTGATCGAGTTCCACAGCGCGGGGATCTTGTCGGGAATCCGCTTGAGCGCCTCGAACGTGTTCTTGAACAGGAACCAGCCGTAGTCGGCGGTCGCCGGGAACGCCTCGGCCGCGTTGTACTTGATCTGGGACGGGATGCTTCGCACGTCCCAGCCGATGCCGGCCACCGAGACCGTCGTGGTCGGGCCGTCCTCGTCGGTGATGGGCGTGCGCTGGGCCGCGACCAGGTTGACCTCGGCCGTGCCGGGGACGCCGGCACGCTCGTACCGGAAGGGCACGGTGCCCGCCGGGAGCGTCCGGACGATCTCGGTGAGCTGACCGTACGTGCCGATCGGGCGGTCGCCGACCTGGGTGATCACGTCACCGTCGCGCAGCCCGGCCGCGTACGCCGGACCGGCGACCCCGCCGTTCTGCCCGGGCACGCAGTCCTGCTGGGTGGCCGGGATGTTGATCCAGGTGCACTCGCTGATCGTGATGACCGGCTTTTCCTTGAGCTGGTCGTCGATCGTCTGCGGGTACGCCGTGTTGGGCAGGCCGAGCGAGATGGCGACGAACCAGGCGGCCACCGCGGCCAGCAGGAAGTGGGTGATCGAGCCGGCCGACATGACGACCGTGCGCTTCCACACCGGGAACCGCCACATCGCGCGGGGCTGGTCCTCGGGGGCGACGTCGTCGTCCTGCGGCGTCATGCCGACGATCTTGCAGAAGCCGCCGAGCGGGATGAGCTTGAGGCCGTACTCGGTCTCGCCCCGGTGGAACGAGAAGATCGTCGGGCCGAAGCCGACGAAGTACTTGGTGACCTTCATCCCGAAGCGCTTGGCCGTGATCATGTGGCCGAGCTCGTGCAGACTCACCGAGATCAGGATGGCCAGCGCGAACGCGGCGAATCCCAGCCAGTAGTACATCAAGCTCCCTTAGCCGCGATAGCGATCAACTGCTGCGCCTGGGCGCGCGCCCATGACTCGGCGGCGAGCACTTCCTCGACGGTACTCGGCTCGGCAAATCCCGGGGCCGCCGCGAGGACGCGTTCCAACGTGTCGACGATGCCCAGAAAAGGTAGCCGACCGGCGACGAACGCGGCCACACACTCCTCGTTCGCGGCGTTGTAGACCGCTGGGCGGCAGTGCCCGTCCCGGCCCGCCTGCTTGGCCAGCTCGACCGCGGGGAACGCCTCGTCGTCGAGCGGCCGCAGCTCCCAGTTGTGGGCCTCACGCCAGTCCACGCCGGGCGCGGCGCCCGGCACCCGCTCGGGCCAGGCCAGCGCGAGCGCGATCGGCAGGCGCATGTCGGGCGGGCTGGCCTGGGCCAGAGTCGAGCCGTCGGTGAACTCCACCATCGAGTGCAGCACCGACTGCGGGTGCACCATCACCTCGATGTCGTCGTAGGGCACCGCGAACAACTCGTGTGCCTCGATCACCTCGAGCCCCTTGTTCACCATCGTGGCCGTGTTGATCGTGACCACCGGGCCCATGTCCCACGTCGGGTGCTTGAGCGCGTCCTCCGGTGTGACGTTCGTCAACTCGGAGCGGCGGCGGCCCCGGAAGGCTCCCCCGCTAGCGGTCAGCACCAGCCGGCGCACCTCGGCCGCCGAGCCGCCCCGCAGGCACTGGGCCAGCGCGGAGTGCTCGGAGTCGACCGGGACGATCTGCCCCTCCCGGGCCAGGCGCCGCACCAGCGGGCCACCGGCGACCAGCGACTCCTTGTTGGCCAGGGCGAGGATGCGGCCCTCCTCGAGCGCGGCCAGCGTGGGGGCGAGCCCGAGGCTGCCGACCACGCCGTTGAGCACCACGTCACACGGCTGGCGCGCGAGCTCGGTCATCGCGTCCGGCCCGGCCACGATCTTGGGCAGCTTGAAGTCGCCGGTCGCCCAGCCGCGGCGCTGGGCCTCGGCGTAGAAGGCGAGTTGCAGGTCCTGCACCACCGACGAGCGGGCCACCCCGACCACGTCGACCGCGAGCTCGAGCGCCTGCGCGGCCAGCAACTCGACGTTGCCCCCGCCCGCGCCGATCGCGACCACCCGGAAGCTTTCCGGGTTGCGCCGGACGATGTCGATGGCCTGAGTGCCGATGGATCCGGTCGAGCCGAGCAGTACGAGGTCACGCATGGCGTCCATCTTCCCGGACGCCCGCTCGTCGCCCGCGCCCGAGTTCGGCCCCGGTCATCGCCGCCGGCTCGGCGCCGGCCGAGTGGAGTTCGTCTCCGGGCCCGGACGACGGGTGGGCCGGTCGACATCTGGGTAAGGCAGGGCCATGCCGGGGTGGGTGGCGCGGGCGCGCCAAGTCGTCAGCGCGCCGTTCCGCTCGTTGCGGGGACGGGATCTGTCGCTGCACGCCGCGGCCGTCACGTTCTATGCCGGGATCGCCGTGGTGCCGATCGCCCTGCTGGCCATCTGGATCACCGGGCTGATCGCCGGAGCCGACCGGGTACGCCGGCTGACCGGACGCACCATCGGGGCCTTGCCGGACGCCATCGGCGCGCCCCAGGCGCTGTCCGCGCTGATCGAGGCCGGACTCCACCTCACGCCGCTGTTCGCGCTGGCCAGCCTGCTGCCGGCCACTCTCTACGGCGAAGGGCTGCGCCGGGCGTTCGTCTCGTTGCGGATGCCGGGCGGTGAACCGCTGGTCGGCTGGCGCGGGCGGATCCTCTGGCTGCCCCTGCTGGCCGCGGCCCCGGCCCTGCTGCTCGCGATGTTCCTCGCGCTGCCGTCGACGAGCGCCCTCTGGGTGCGCGGCGGCTGGTACAGCGTGCTCGGGGTCGTGCTCTCGTTCCTGGCCTCGTGGCTGGTGCTCACGCCGGTGCTGATCTGGGTCTACCGCTACGTGGCGCCCGGCCGGCCCCGCTGGTTGTCGACGATCCTGGTCGGGTCGTTCACCGCGGCCAACCTGTCCGGCTTCCTCCACGGCTTCGTGCTCTTCTGCTCGCTGCCGCTCAACCTGGGCGCCCCGTTCGGCGGCTTCGACGAGATCGGCGGCATGGTCGCGGTCGGGCTGTGGCTCTACCTGTTCCACGTCATCGTGCTGGCCGGGTACGCCGCGACGCGCAGCGCCAGCGCCTACCAGACCCGGCGCGAATCGTGAGCTGAGCTCCCCGCGTACGAGCAGTTGAAGAAACATCGCATACCGGCGCGCTACCCTCAGTCGTCATGACCACCCTCCCCGCCCGGTCCGACGTAGTGATCATCGGAGCGGGCCACAACGGCCTCGTCTCCGCCATCCTGCTCGCCCGCGCCGGCCTGAGCGTCGTCGTCCTCGAGGCCACCGACGTGATCGGCGGCGCGGCCCGCACCGAGCATCCGTTCGCCCAGGCGCCCGGCCTCGGCCACTCCACCGGGTCGTACCTGCTGGGTCTGATGCCACCCGAGTTGCTGCGCACGCTCGACGTGGACATCCCCGTGCTGCGCCGCGACCCGCACTACTTCCTGCCCACGCCCGGCCCGGCCGGATCGCCCTACCTGCTCCTCGGGCGCGACCACTCGGCCACCCGCGAGCAGCTCGAGCGCTTCTTCTCGCGCCGCGACGTCGTCGCCGACGAGCAGCTCGCGGCCGAGATCGGCGCGCTGCGGGCCGACCTGGCCCCGGCCTGGCTCGAGGAGCCCGGAACTGTCGAGGAGACGGCCGACCGCTACATCCGCCCGCAGCTCCAGAGCACCTTCATCGACCTCGTCCGCGGTTCCGTCGCCGACTACCTGGCCCGGTTCGGCTTCAAGAGCGAACTGCTCGTGAGCATGTACGCCGTCACCGACGGCCTGTCCGGCCTCAACGCCGGCCCCGACGACCCCGGTACGGGCCACAACTTCCTCGTGCACAACATGTGCCGCCTGCCCGGCTCCGACGGCACCTGGATGATCGCCCAGGGCGGCATGGGCACGGTCACCCGCGTCTTCGCCGACGCCGCGCGGGCCGCCGGCGCCCAGATCGCGACGGGGGTCCCGGTCACCGCGGTCACCGTCGACGGCGGGGCGGCCGGCGGTGTCGTCCTCGCCGACGGTCGTTCCATCGAGGCCCGGGTGGTGCTGGGCGCCTGCGACCCGTACCGGTTGATGGACCTGGTGCCCGCGGGCTCGCTGCCCCCGGAGCTGACGTCGCGCATGGCCGCCGTCCGGCGCACCGGGACGACGCTCAAGCTCAACCTGGCCCTGCGCGGGCTGCCCTCGTTCAGCTGCCTGCCGCCGGGGACCGCGTCGCCGTTCGGCTCGACGATTCATCTGCTGCCCGGGTCGGCGGGGCTGGCCGGTACGGCGAGCACGGACTCACCGATGGCGGCGCTGCGGGCCATGTGGGCCGACGTGCAGGCCGGGCGGCTGCCGGCGGAGCCGACGATCGAGTGGTATCTGCACACGACCGTCGACCCGTCGTTGCGGGACGCGGAGGGGCATCACTCGTCGGCGTTGTTCGTGCAGTCGGTTCCGTACGCGCCGGCCGGGTCGACATGGGAGCGGGAGCTACCGGGGTACGTGGACCGGTTGCTGGAGATCTGTGAGCGGTATGCGCCGGGGACCCGGGAGTTGGTGGTCGACATGATGCCGTTGACGCCGCCGGGTATCGAGCAGCACTTCGGGATTACGGGAGGGCACATTCATCACGTGGACAACACGGTCGCGTTTGATGAGCGGATGCCTTATTTCACGGGGGTGGACGGGCTGTATGCGGGGTCGGCGGGGGCTCATCCGGCGGGGTCGGTGATCGGGGCGGCTGGGCACAATGTGGCTCGGCGCATCTTGATGGATCTTGGGGTGTAGGAACGGCTGGGTTGGGGCGCGGGACAGGCGTTCGCTTGCGTCGTGGGTTGGTCACTTCCCTCCACTTCTCGGGGTAAGACCCTGGGGCGCTTTGAACTAAGACCCTGGGGCTCTGCCCCAGACCCCGGCCATCGCTCGGAGATCTCCCTGGCGATGGTTGCGGTGGGGCGGTGATCTCCTCGCGGCGGCTGCTTCAGGGAATCGAAAAGGCGGAGGGGACGCAACCAAAAGGCGGGTTGCGTCCCCTCCGCCTTTTCGATGGGGCTGAGGCTGCCGTCGCGAGGAGATCACCTGAGTAGCTGGTGGGAGCTCGCGCCCTTCGGGCGTCGCCGCTTGGCCACGCTGCCTCGACGGGAGTTGCCGTCTGTACCACCCGGCCGGCTACGAGATCCTTCTGCTCTTGCTTGTGCTTACTGTGCCGTCTTCTCGGCTCGGATCTTGTGGCCGACGCTGGTCAGGCAGCGGCCGGTGGGGAGGTCGAACTTCCAGCCGTGGAGCTGGCAGGTCAGGACGTTGCCGTCGACGATGCCGAAGCGGCTCAGGTCGGCCTTGAGGTGGGGGCAGCGGCGCTGGACGGTCCAATCGCCCAGTTGGGTGTCCTCGGCCTCCACGGCCTTCTCGTGCTCGTCGTACCAGCCCTCGGCGTACTGCAGGCGCTCCTCGGAGAGGCACTTGAAGAACGCGTAGACGTATTCGTTGTACTGGCCGATGCGGGCGGCGGAGAAGCGGCAGCTCAGGAACAGGCTGTTGACCCAGTCGCCCTCGTCGATGTGGATCAGGTGCTCGATCAGGGCGCGGCCGGTGCGGAAGCGGTAGCGCACCTTTTCGTCGTTGTAGGGGCGCACCTGCTTGCCGGGGAAGTCGACGACGATCGACTCGACGACCTCGCCGTCGGTGCCGAACGAGTCGGTCAGGTCGAAGCGGACCGGGCCGCCGACGCCCTGGGCCAGGTAGAGCGACTCCTCGAGGAGGGGCTCGATGCGCTTCTTGAGCTCGCCGAGCACGTCGATCTCGGGGTGCCGCCACGACGCCTTCTCGGCGGCGATGACGGGGGCCTTGCGCTCCCGCATCTCCTCGAGGTGCTCGCGCTTGTGGGCGAAGAACTCGTCGACCGGGGTGGGGTGGGTGGTGTCGGCCGACTTCTCGGTCAGCTCGGTGACGCTGCCGGGGAGCAGGACGATGCCGTTGGTGCCGCCGACCTTGGCGTACTCCTCGAGGAACACCGACTGGTCGGGGAAGATGTTGCCCTCGTCACCGAAGATGTCGTTGAACTGCCAGAGGGAGTCGTCGAGGAAGCAGGGCGGACCGGCGATCGGGAAGACGTGGTCGGCCTTCAGGTCGTCGATGTAGCGCCAGGTGCGGTCGAACTGGCGGTCGCGCTTCTGCTTGCCGAACGCCGTCTTGGCCGCATCGGGCAGCTCGTAGACCATCGGATACCAGATAGCGCCGGAGAACTGCAGCATGTGGGCGTGCACGTGACCGAGGTCGTTGAAGATCTGGAGGTCGGTGGGGCGGGCGTCGTTCTGGTTGAGCACGCGGATGCCGTCGTGCTCGACCCAGAGCGACGAGTCGCCGATCGGGCCGTCGGTCGGGCTGATCAGGGCCTGGATCATCACCCGGAGGCCGCCGTCGAGCTCGTGCACCTCGTTCGACTTCGTCTTGAAGAAGCTGGTGAAGCCCAGGTCGCGCAGCTCGTCCTCGAGCTGGCTGGTCGGGTACTCCGGCAGGAGCACCGTCGCCTTCTTGCTGATGAAGTGCTTGAGGTGCTCGGCGTCGAAGTGGTCCCGGTGCAGGTGGGAGACGTAGAGGTAGTCGACGTCGCCCAGCGTCTCCCAGTCGAGCAGAGAATTGTCCGGGAAAGGGAACCACGAGGCGAAATATGCCGGGTTCACCCACGGGTCGCACAGAATGCTGCCGGCGGCCGTGTCGATCCGCATGCTCGCGTGCCCAGTGCCTGTGATCCGCACCGTTCTACTCCCTCGATCCAAGAACCCGACCGCATCGAAGGTACCGGGTCCGGGTTGGTGGGCCGCGCGCGGAGGCGTCGTGCGAAACTGGACACGATAGATCGCCCTGGAGAGGAAGGACTCAGTCGTGGCTGCCGATCAAGATCCGGTGTATGCCCCCGACCAGCTCAAGCCGGGCGACCGCAAGCGGGGTCGCAAGGGCGCCATTCTCAGCGCCGTGGTCATCCTGATGTTCTTCTGGGGCAACCACGAGGGCAACACCGAGAACATCTGGCTCGTCCTCTTCGCGGTCGGTCTGCTCGGCGCGCTCGTCCTCGACAGTGTGCTGCGGCGCAACGGCCTGCGGCCCGAAGACCACTAGAACCGGCACGAAAAAGGCCCGCTCGACGCGGGCCTTTTCCATGCGCTGGGTCGTGCGTCGGGTCACCGCCGGCGGGTCAGGATGTCCTTCACCTCGCGCAGGGCGGCGTCGACCTCGGCCTCGAAGTAACCGCCCGGCACCAGGCCGAACTGCAGCATGTCGAGGTCGTTCTCGGGCACCGGCATGGGACCGCGGCCGGTCATCGCCCCGAGGATGCCCTCGAAGAGCCGGTCGACCTGGGCCGGGTCGTAACCGCTGCCGAAGCGGCGCGGTTGGAACGTGCGGCGCAGCTGGTCGATCCGGTAAAGCTCGCCGCCCGGCTCGCCCATCGGCGGGGGAAGCTGCGGCTGCTGCTGCTGGCTGCCGTAGGCACCGGGCGGGCCGCTCATCGGAGCGTTGCCCATCGGCGGGCCTCCCATGGGGGGACCACCCATCGGCGGGCCACTCATCGGCGGGGCGCCGTAGCCGCCGCGCGGGTCCTGCTGCTCGCGCTGCGGCATGCGGATCTCGGCGGTCATGTCGGTCTTGCCGTGCCGGCCCGCCTCGAAGCCGTCGAAGCCGGTGGGCGTCTCGAAGCCGCCGGTGTCGTAGCCCTGGTCGTAACCGCGCGGGTCACGGTCGTAGGACGGCGGGGCGACCGGACGCTGGGGCAGCTGAGGCTGCGCCGGCTGGCCGTAGCCGGTGGGCTCGTCGTAGCGCCCGTACTGCTCGGACGGGGGCATCTGGCCGCGCTGCGGCTGTTGCTGCGGCTGCTGCGGCTGCTGGAAGCGGTCGTCGCGGACCGGCGGAGCCGGCAGGCGCTCGGTGGGCGGGGCCATCCGGCCGCCCATGCCCGGACCGGCCATGCCCTGACCCGCCATGCCCTGAGGAGCCATGCCCTGGCCGGCCATCGTCTGGCCCATGCCCTGACCGCCGCCCATGCCGCCGCTCATCGCGGCGCCCAGGCCCTGCTTGGGGCTGGCGAACCCGCTCGAGGAGAGACCGCCGCGCAGCGAGTCCCGCATCGGGTCGGTCGAGGAGCCACCGCGGCCGCCTCGGTCCTCGAGCTCGGCCAGCTGCCGCTCGACGCGGTCGAGGTGGAGGTCGACCTGCCACTCGTCGTAGCCGCCGAAGCGCACGCGGAAGACCACGTCGTGCACCTCCTGCGCGCCGACGGGCGGGCCCGACTGCTCACCGGCGAGAGTGGCCTCGACGCGGTCGAGGAAGGAGTCGACTTCGTCGACCTTGTAGCCGCGGCGCAGCGCACGCCGCCGGAAACGCTGCCCCTGACTCGTCACAACGTCTCCCACTCCGCTCGCTGGGACCTGAGCCCAGTCACTGTGCCACCTCCGCTGCGGCTGCGGCGCCCCCAGCGCTCGCCTCCGTGAGCTCGCCCGCGGCCAGTTGGCCGCACGCGCCATCGATCTCCCGGCCCCGGGTATCGCGGACCGTCGTCGCCACTCCGGCCTCACGCAGCCGGCGGACGAACTCGCGCTCGACCGGTTTCGGACTCGCATCCCACTTGCTGCCCGGTGTCGGGTTCAGCGGGATGAGATTCACATGCGCCAGCTTGCCGCGCAGAAGCTTGCCGAGGAGGTCGGCACGCCAGGGCTGATCGTTGACGTCCCTGATCAGGGCGTACTCGATCGAGATCCGGCGTCCGGTCCGGGCCGCGTACTCGTACGCGGCATCGAGCACCTCGGCCACCTTCCAGCGCTGGTTGACGGGCACAAGCTCATCGCGCAGATCATCATCGGGGGCATGTAGGGACAACGCAAGGGTCACGTTGAGCTCTTCGGCCGTCAACCGGCGCATCGCGGGCACGAGACCCACGGTGGAGACCGTGATGTGCCGTTGCGAAAGTCCCAGACCCTCCGGCGCCGGAGCGGTGAGCCGGCGCACCGCCTCGATGACCCGGGGGTAGTTGGCCAGCGGCTCGCCCATGCCCATGAACACGACGCGGGACAGCCGCGGCGGCGACCCGGTGACCGCGCCGCTCGCCGCCACCCCGGCCAGGTAGACCACCTGGTCGACGATCTCGGCGACCGAGAGGTTGCGGGTCAGGCCCTGCTGGCCGGTAGCGCAGAACGGGCAGGCCATGCCGCAGCCGGCCTGGCTCGACACACAGGCCGTCACCCGGTCGGAATAGCCCATCAGGACACTTTCCACCAGCGCGCCGTCGTGCAGCCGCCAGAGCGCCTTACGGGTCGCGCCGTCGTCACAGGCCAGCTCGCGCACCGGGGTGAGCAGCGTCGGCAGCAGATCGCCGGTGAGCCGGGCGCGCGTGGCGGCCGGGAGGTCGGTCATCGCGTCGATGTCGCGCACGAGCCGGCCGAAGTAATGGGTGGAGAGCTGCTTCGCGCGGAACGCGGGCTCGCCGAGCGCGGTCACGGCCGCCTGGCGGGCCGCGAGGTCGAGGTCGGCGAGGTGGCGAGGAGGCATCGACGGACGGCGCCGGATGGCCACTGAGTCGGGCTGGTCGGGGCTGGTCGGGATGACCGGAAGAATCGTCATGGCCCAACCAGTCTCGCACGCTCGGCCGAGTACGCGCCGGTCACGTGTTCGCCCCGATCAGGGCGAAGAGCAGGTAAGCGGTGGGAACGGCGAACAGGATGGAATCGAGGCGGTCCATGAGGCCACCGTGACCGGGCAGCAGGTGACTCATGTCCTTGAGGCCCAGATCACGCTTGAGCATGGACTCGGCCAGGTCACCCGCGACCGCCACCACCGCGATGACCGCGCCGAACAGCAGCCCCCAGTAGAAGGGGATCTCCAGCAGGAAGTGCAGCAACAGGGCGCTGCCGATCGCGGCCGAGGCCACCGAACCGGCGAAACCCTCCCAGGTCTTGCCGGGGCTGATCGACGGCGCCATCTTGTGCCGGCCCAGGAAGACGCCCACCGCGTAGCCGCCTGTGTCGGAAAGCACGACGGCGAGCAGGGTGCAGAGCACGCGCCAGCGGCCGTCCTCGCCCGCGTCGGGCAGCTGGAGCAGCACCCCGAAGCTCAGCAGGAAGGGGACATAGATCGCGATCATGACGCTGGCCGACAGGTCGCGCCGGAACGCGGCCGCCCCGTCCGCTATGCGCCAGATCACCGATGCGGCGATCGTCACCACCAGGCCGAGCAGCAGCGCGTCGGGGCCGTCGTGCCAGGCCAGACCGACCATCAGCAGCGAGCCGGCGATCAGCGGGACGAGCGGGGCGTCGGCGCCGGAGGCGCGCAGGGCGCGGGCCATCTCGTAGACGCCGACGGCGGAGGCCAGCGCGATCACGCCGAGGAAGGCGTCCGGCCAGATCACCAGCGAGCCGAGGACGACCAGGATCATCGCCACGCCGACCGCGATGGCGGCGGGCAGATTGCGGCCGGCCCGTCCGGTCACCTTGCCGCCCGCGCCCTTGGCACGGCGGCGTCCCTTGATCGGCTTCTCGGTCTCGGGCAGGTCTTCGGGGCGCGGATCCTCAGGGCGCGAAGCCTCGGGGCGCGAAGCCTCGGGGCGCGGAGTCGTCTGCGGCGGAGGAACGAGGGGAAGCTGACCCGTCGGGACGTCCTCGCCCGCGTGCCAGGCCGGCCCGGCCGGGCCGGGGCCGCCGGCGCCGTAGGCGTACGGCGACGGCACGCCCGGGTCGTCGCCGGCGCTTCGCCCGGCACGCGGATCGAGGTAGGACATCAGACTTCGAGCAGCTCGGCTTCCTTGTGCTTGAGGAGCTCGTCGACGGTGGACACGTACTTGTGCGTCGTGTCGTCGAGCTCCTTCTCGGCGCGGCGGCCGTCGTCCTCGCCCGCTTCGCCGTCCTTGACCAGGCGGTCGAGCTGCTCCTTGGCCTTGCGGCGCACGTTGCGGATGGCCACCCGGCCCTCCTCGGCCTTGCTGCGCGCCACCTTGATCATTTCGCGACGGCGTTCCTCGGTCATCTGCGGCAGGTGGATGCGCAGCTGGGTGCCCTCGTTGTTGGGGTTCACCCCGAGGTCCGAGTCGCGGATGGCCCGCTCGATCGGCCCGAGCTGAGTCGCGTCGTAGGGCTTCACGATGACCATGCGCGGCTCCGGGACGCCGACGGAGGCCATCTGCGTCACCGGCGTGGGCGCGCCGTAGTAGTCCACCACGATCTTGGAGAACATCGCGGGGGTGGCTCGCCCGGTACGGATCGCGGCGAACTCCTCCTTGGCGTGCTCGACCGCGCTCTCCATCTTTTCTTCGGCCTCGAAGAGGGTCTCGTCGATCACCGGCTCTTCTCGCCTCCTTGCTCTCTTGGTGGTGCAGGGATTGTTGGGCTCAGGCGGTGATGAGAGTGCCGATCTTCTCGCCGCTGACCGCGCGGACAATGGTGTCGTCGCCCTGGGCGCCGAAGACCAGCATGGGGAGGTTGTTTTCCTCGCAGAGGCTGAAGGCGGCCTGGTCGGCCACGCGCAGACCCTGCTGGATCACGTCCTGGAAGGTGATGGTGTCGAGCTTGCGCGCGGTGGGATCGATGCGCGGGTCGGCGGTGTAGACGCCGTCGACACCGTTCTTGCTCATCAGCACGACATCCGCGTGGATCTCGAGGGCGCGCTGGGCGGTGACGGTGTCGGTGGAGAAGTACGGCATGCCGGCGCCGGCGCCGAAGATGACCGCGCGCCCCTTCTCGAGGTGGCGGATGGCGCGCAGCGGGATGTAGGGCTCGGCGACCTGGGCCATCGTGATGGCGGTCTGCACGCGGGTCTCGATGCCCTCCTTCTCCAGGAAGTCCTGGAGGGCCAGGCCGTTCATGACCGTGCCGAGCATGCCCATGTAGTCGGCGCGGTTGCGGTCCATGCCGCGTTTCTGCAATTCGGCGCCGCGGAAGAAGTTGCCCCCGCCGACGACGACCGCGACCTGGATGCCGCGGCGGATGACGGTGGCGATCTGCCGGGCGATGCCCTGCACGATGTCGGGGTCGACGCCGACCGCGCCGCCGCCGAACACCTCGCCGGAAAGCTTCAGGACTACCCGCCGAGGCCGTGTGGACGGCGAAGTCGGATCGTCAACCGGGACTGCCTGCTCGGTCACCAACGTCATGAGACCCGCCTTCCCCTCCATGCTCAGCAGAGACCTTATGGGAGAAGGAGGCCGGACGCAGAATCGCGTACCCGGCCTCCCTTGCCTCCAACGGCGGCCCGGTTACTCCTGGCCGACCTCGAACCGGACGAACCGGGTGATGTTGACACCCGACTCGTCGGCGATCTGCTTGACGGTCTTCTTGTTGTCGAGAACCGACGGCTGCTCGAGCAGGACGTAGTCCTTGAAGAAGGAGTTCACCCGGCCCTCAACGATCTTGGGCAGAGCCTTCTCGGGCTTGCCCTCCTCCTTGGCAGTCTCCTCGGCGATGCGGCGCTCCGACTCGACAACGTCGGCCGGGACCTCGTCGCGGGTGAGGTAACGCGGGCGCATCGCGGCGACCTGCATGCCGATGCTGCGGGCGTCGTCCTCGCCGGCCTCGTCGCTCTTGCCCTCGTACTGCACCAGGACACCGACCTGCGGCGGCAGGTCCTGCGCCTTGCGGTGCAGGTAGACCGCGACGTTGCCGTCGAGGACCACGAAACGGTTCAGAACGATCTTCTCGCCGATCTTGGCCGAGTACTCCTGAATCGTGTCGGCGACGGTCTTGCCGTCGAGCGTGGCCTCGAGCAGCGCGGCGGCGTCGGCGATCTTGTTCTGCTCGCCGAGCTCGACCAGCTGCTGACCCAGGGCGACGAAGTCGGGGGTCTTGGCGACGAAGTCGGTCTCGCAGTTGAGCTCGAGCAGCGCGTTGCCGGAGTGGCTCACGATGCCGTTGGCCGCGGTACGGCCGGCACGCTTGCCGACGTCCTTGGCGCCCTTGATGCGCAGGAACTCGACAGCCTTGTCGAAGTCGCCGTCCGCCTCGTCCAGCGCCTTCTTGCAGTCCATCATGCCGGCACCGGTCAGTTCGCGGAGCTTCTTGACGTCCGCGGCGGTGTAGTTAGCCATGACTCTCTCTCGATGTCAGTTCGGGATTGGCTGACTTACTCGGCGGGAGCGGCAGCGGCCGGAACGGGCTCGCCGGCCGCGGCGGGGGCCTCGGTGGCCGGAGCCTCAGCCGCGGGAGCCGCGGCCGCGGGGGCCTCAGCTGCGGGAGCCTCGGCGGCGGGGGCCTCGGCGGCGGGAGCCGCAGCGGGGGTCTCGGCCGGAGCCTCGGCCGCCTTCTTCTCGGCGCCCTCGTACAGGTCGCGCTCCCACTCGGGCAGCGGCTCGCCGGCGGCGACGGTGCCCGGCTCGGGCTTCTCGTCGGCGCCGCCCCGGCCACGGCCGGAGCGGGCGATCAGACCGTCGGCGACCGCGGTCGCGATGACCCGGGTCAGCAGCTCGGCCGAGCGGATCGCGTCGTCGTTGCCCGGGATCGGGAAGTCGACCTCGTCCGGGTCACAGTTGGTGTCCAGCACCGCGATGACCGGGATGCCCAGCTTGCGGGCCTCGTCGACGGCGATGTGCTCCTTCTTGGTGTCCACGACCCAGATCGCCGACGGCGTCTTGGTCATGTCCCGGAGACCACCGAGGGTCTTGGTGAGCTTGGTCTTCTCGCGGTAGAGCTGAAGGGTCTCCTTCTTGGTGTACCCGGCGGCGGTGCCGGTCAGGTCACCCAGAGCCTCGAGCTCCTTCATGCGCTGCAGCCGCTTGTAAACGGTCTGGAAGTTGGTGAGCATGCCGCCCAGCCAACGGTGGTTCACGTACGGCTGGCCGACCCGGGTCGCCTGCTCGGCGATGGCCTCCTGCGCCTGCTTCTTGGTGCCGACGAAGAGGATGTGGCCACCCTCGGCGACGGTGTCCCGGACGTAGGCGTAGGCCTTCTCGATGTAATCGAGCGTCTGGCGCAGGTCGATGATGTAGATGCCGTTACGCTCGGTGAAGATGAAGCGCTTCATCTTCGGGTTCCAGCGCCGGGTCTGGTGCCCGAAGTGGACACCGCTCTCCAGCAGCTGACGCATGGTCACAACGGCCATGGTGGGTTACTCCCTGTGGTCCCTGGTTGTCACACTCGCCGGCGGCGAGCGTCCTGGTGCCCGGTCGGCGGCCACGGTCGGACCCGAGTTGATCGAGACCAGGGAGGGCCGTCGCTGCAGGGCCGGTAAAGGACCTGACAGAGGGCACGCGAGGTCGACCGCACGAGGCGGTCGCCGTCAACCAGCATACGCCAAGCGTCGCCGGACGTTTTCAGGCGACTGCCAGGCCGGCCGCGAGCAGCAGGATCAGGCCCGCCGGCAGGTACGCGACCGGCGGCCGGAGCCAGGCTTCGCGGGCGATCGGGCCACCTCGGGCCACCGCGAACAGACCGATGCCGGTGAGCGTGAAGCCGAGCGTGAGCAGGACGGCGGGGACGATGCCGCGGGCGCTCGGATCGCCGGTGAAGGTGGCCTCGACCAGCAGCCGGACGACCGGAATCATCAGGACGACCATGACGACCGCGACGATGACGGACGTGACCGGCCGCCGGGTCTGATAGACGCTCTCCTTCCGCTCCGGCGCCGCCGGGGTCACCGGGGGGACCAGCGCGGTCGGCTCGGCCATCGGAGGCGGCGGCATCGCGTCGCCGGTCGGCCGGATCGTCGGGTACTCGGGGCCGCGGACCGGGACGCGCAGGTCCGGCTCGGGCGGCCGGGCATGACTGCCGCCCGAGGTGACCGGTCGCTGCTCCGGGAGCCGGAAGGCGCCGCTCGGCCGCTCGTGGATCCCCGAGTCGTACGGGTTGACCGGGATCGAGCCCGAGAGGTCGGACTCGGGCGGTCGGGAGTACTGGCCGGGCCCGGTGTACCAGCTCGGCTCTGCGTCATCGGCGTAGCGGCGTCCTTCCACGATGTCGAAACCTAGGTGACGACGGACATAGATGCCACCGGAGGGCCGATAACACACCTTGACGGTGACAGAGCGGTTTTCCACAATCGCGCTCCGTCCACAGAACGGGCGGTCGGCGCGCGGCGCGGCCCGTCCGGTCCGGGCCAGGTTGTGCGCCATGACGACGCAAAGGCGGGCCACAGGGGCCTACGGCGAACGGATCGCGGCCCAGCACCTCGAGGCGCACGGCCTCGTGATCCTCGACCGGAACTGGCGCTGCTCCGACGGCGAGGTCGACCTCGTGCTGCGCGACGGGGACGACATCGTGTTCTGCGAGGTCAAGACCCGGCGCGACGGCCGGTTCGGCCCACCGGCCGAGGCTGTCACCTACCGCAAGGTGCGCAAGCTGCGGCAACTCGCGCTGCGCTGGATCTCCGACACCGGTATCCATCCCCGGGAGATCCGCTTCGACGTGGTCGAGGTGCTCATGCCCGCCCACGGCGCCGGCCAGGTCACCCACATCCGCTCGGCGTTCTGACCGGGATCGCGATGAGCTACGCGCGCGTCCTCTGCGTCGGGCTGCTCGGCGTGACCGGGCACGTCGTCGAGGTGGAGGCCGACCTCTCCCCCGGGCTGCCCGCCGTCGTGCTGACCGGCCTGCCCGACACAGCCCTGCACGAAGCTCGCGACCGGGTCCGGGCGGCCGTGGTCAACTCGGGCAACACCTGGCCCAACCGGCGGATCACGGTCAACCTGCTGCCTGCCGCGCTGCCCAAGCAGGGCAGCGCGTTCGACTTGGCCATCGCCGCGGCGATGCTGACCAGCGCTGGTGAGTTGCCTCCCGCCGCGCTCGACGGGGTCGTGCTGCTCGGCGAGCTGGGGCTCGACGGCGCGGTACGACCGGTGCGTGGGGTGCTGCCGATGGTGGCCGCGGCGGCCGCCGCCGGGCTGCGCCGGGTGATCGTGCCGCTGGCCAACGCGCGCGAGGCGACGGTCGTCCCCGGCGTGACCGTCGAAGCCGTCGACACCCTGCGCCGGCTGGTCGGCTTCCTCCGCGACGGCGGGGAGCTGCTCGAACCCCCGCCGGCCGGCCCGGTGCCGGCCGCGCCCGGCTACGACCTGGCCGACGTCGCGGGACAGGAGATGGGACGGTACGGCCTGGAGGTCGCGGCCGCCGGCGGGCATCACCTGGCCCTGTTCGGGCCGCCCGGCGCGGGCAAGACGATGCTGGCCGAGCGCCTGCCGTCGATCCTGCCCGAGCTCGACGACGCGGCGGCGCTCGAGGTGACGGCCCTGCATTCGATCGCGGGGGTCCTGCCCCCGGACGGCGGCCTGGTCCGGCGGCCGCCCTACCAGGCGCCTCACCACACCGCCTCGGCCGCGGCGCTCGTCGGCGGCGGCAGCGGACTGGCCCGGCCCGGTGCTCTCTCGCTCGCCCACCGGGGCGTGTTGTTTCTCGACGAGGCCGCGGAGATCCCGTCGGCGACGTTGCAGGCGTTGCGGCAGCCACTGGAGAAGGGCCGGGTCGTGCTGGCCCGGGCCCGCGGCACGACCGTCTTCCCGGCCCGCGTGCAGCTCGTGCTGGCGGCCAACCCCTGCCCCTGCGCCAGTCCGGCCGGTGATCAGCACTGCACCTGCCCGCCGGCCGTACGGCGGCGCTACCTGGCCAAGCTGTCCGGCCCGTTGCTCGACCGCATCGACATCCGACTCACCTTGGCGCCGCTGAGCGCGGCCCAGCTGACGACGGCTACCGCCCCGGCCACCTCGTCGGCCGAGATCGCCGCGCGGGTGGCCACGGCCCGGGCGGCCGCCGCGAAGCGCTGGGCCGACGACGGCTGGCGGGTCAACGCCGACGTGCCGGGCCCGGTGCTGCGCCGCGCGCCGTGGCGGCTGCCCGTCGCCGACACCGCCGACCTGCGCGAATCCCTCGACAAGGGGCTGCTCTCGGCGCGCGGCTTCGACCGTGTGCTGCGGCTCGCCTGGACGATCGCCGACCTGGACGGCCGCGACCGCCCGGGGCGGGCCGAGGTCAGCGAGGCCATCCAGCTGCGAATGGGAGAAAGCCATGCCCTCTGACGACGACGATCGCGCGGCCCGGGTCGCGCTGACCTGGCTCGCCGAGCCGGGCAACCGCGCGGTGTGGTCGCTCGTGGAGGAGGGCGGGGCGGTGGCGACGCTCGATCGGCTGCTGCGCGGCGACGTGCCCGACGGACCGCTGCGGGCGGCGGCGCGGGCCCGGTCGGCCGATCTCGACCCGCGCCGGCTGGCCGAGCTGACGATGCGGCGGGCGCAGCGGCTCGGGGCGCGCATCGTGGTGCCGCCCGACGAGGAGTGGCCGTCGCGGGTGGCCTCGCTGGCGACGCTCGCGCTCGACGTGGCGGGCCGCGTCAACCAGGACGTCCGGCCGCCGCTGTGCTTCTGGGTCCGGGGGTCGTGGCCGCTGGGCGAGACGCTGGCGCGGGCGGTCGCGGTGGTGGGGGCGCGGGCGGCGACCAGCTACGGCATCCACGTGACCAACGAGATCGCGTACGGGCTGGCGTCGCACGACTGGACCGTGGTGTCGGGCGGGGCGTTCGGCATCGACGCCGCGGCGCACCGGGCGGCCATGGCGGCCGGCGGCCGTACCGTGGCGGTCCTGGCCTGCGGGGTCGACCGGCCGTACCCGGTGGGAAACTCGGCCATGTTCGACCGGATCGCCGAGTCCGGGCTGCTCATCAGCGAGTGGCCGCCGGGCAGCGAGCCGCTCAGACACCGGTTCCTCATCCGCAACCGGGTCATCGCAGCCGCCACGGTGGGCACCGTCCTGGTCGAGGCGGCGGCGCGCAGCGGGGCGATCCAGACGATGGGCCGGGTGCTGGCGCTGGGCCGGCCGGCCATGGTCGTGCCGGGCCCGGTCACGTCGGCCATGTCGGTCGGCTGTCATGAGCTGTTGCGCGAGAGACCGGACGCGACGCTGGTCACCGGGGCGCCCCACGTGCTCGAGGCGATCGGCCGCATCGGGGAGTATCAGAGCGATCCGGCGCGCGGGCCGGAGCACCGGCGCGACGGCCTCGACGAGGAGTCGGCGCTCGTGCTCGAAGCGGTGCCGCGGCGGGGAACGGCCACTTCCGAGGAACTGGCCGTCCGGGCGGGGCTGCCCTTGCGAACCGTTCTGCGACGACTGTCCTTACTGGAACTGGCCGGTTTGGTCGAGCGCCGGGACACCGGGGTGGCACTCGCGCCGCTCGCCCGGAGAGCCCGATGAACGCGCCACGCGCAGCACGACGAAGGGCGCCACCCGGGCGCCCGTGGTACTGCGGGATCCGCGCCCCGCCCGCTCAGTCCTCGGAGTCGTCCAGGTCGCGGCGGTGCACCTTCATCCACGCCTCGACGTCGTCGGTCGCCCACACCTTGCCCTGGGCCAGGTCGGCGACCGGCTTGGGGAAGTCGGCGCGGCTGGTGATCTGGTACGCACGCTGCCGGCTCACCCCACCCAGACGGATGCGGATCTCGTGCGCCCCCATGAGCCGGATCGGTTTCGCTGCCACATGATCGACCGTAGGCGCGAGACTATTAGTCGAAGGCCAACTTGATAGGAGACAGCTAGTCGTATGTCATCTACACTATGCCCATGACTAGGCGTCGCCAGACTACCCCGCCCGTTCCAGTCGGACCGCATCACCGGCGGGTGTGGCGGTCACTCTGGCGCCGCTGCAGTTGCGGCCTCAGCGCTCCCTGCGTCGACGCGCTCGTCCCCGCTCCACCTCTCCCCTTTCCTCCCCGGGGTGGCGCGCCCCTTCCCTTGCCCCCGCGGGATGGCGAGCTCCTTCCCCTTTCCCCTCGGGGTGGCGAGTCCTTTGCCTTTCACCCTCGGGGTGGCCCGCCCCTTTCCTTTCCTCCCTGGAGTGCCGTCCCCCGCGCAGACCTTTCCCCGCCCTCACCCGCCCCCGCCGACGAAAGGAGGTACAGCCAGGACGAACGCCCGATGAGACCGGGCAGAGCAGGGAGCGATCCCACCTTCCTGTCACGCTGTTCGCCCGGCGGCTCCCACTCTCCACCTCGGAGATCCCAGAGGCCGCCGGGCGACAGTCCCGGCGATCAGAGATCACTCCCCGACAGGCGCGACCCGGCGCAGGCCCCGTCACCTACGCGCCGGGCCGAAGACAACGGGGGCGGTCGCCGCCTACGGACGCGGGGCGGCGGCCGAGCCACTCAGGTGCTGATGCACCGAGGCGAGCATGACGACATCTCGGTTCGTGTGGGGCCTTCACCTTGAGCGCCGCCTGTTGCCCAGCCACGTGGCTGGTTCGGCTTGGCAGGCCGCTCCTTCGCGGGTCGCTCTTTCGCAAGGTGCTGCTTCGCGGGGTGCTCTTTCGCGGGGTGCTACTCCGCGGGCTATTACTCCGCGGGGCTATCACTCCGCGCGCTGAGCGGTTGTCCGCCACACGGCGGAGGCATCGGCTCCGACGACGCGCTACGAGGCCACCGGTCCGGCGAACCGGTCCTAGACAGCGAACTGATTCCACACTCCCGCGACGGCGAACACCGACCGGACGACGTTCGCCATCTGGAAGCCGAATCCATGCGTCAGCCCGGTCGACCACCGCCCTTCAAGCCACGAGGTTGGCCGCCGAACGGCTCATTCGGCCACACCCGCCGGTCCCGCGCCCGACATGACGTCGCCGAGGGTTCGGCTCAGCTTTGCCGCTCCAACTGTTTGTCAGGTCGGTAGGCATACCGAACGAGTCTCAAAGAGGCGCAGCATCATGCGGTCACATCGCACCAGTTCCTCCCAGGGCGCCAGGTCCGGCGAACCGGCCCCGACAGGCGAGGCGACCGAGAAGCAGCTCGGCTACCCGGGTGGTTCACCCCGGGCCGCGATCCCCGACCGGACGGGGTTCAGCAGCGAGAAGAGCAACATTGCAGGCCGACCGGCGATGGCCTACCGCCGCATCAACCTGCATCACTGGTGAACCGCCCGTACCGCTTGGCCACACCGCTCGCGGAAATGGCCTGACGACCGCCGATCGTCCTGACGTGTCGCCTGATCAAAATCCTGAGCGGGGAACCGCCAGGGCAATCGGGCACCGGCTTGAGGCAGCCGGTGCCCGGAACGTCGTGCAGTGCCCGCAGAGCAGAAGGAAGTCACCGGCCGGCCCGAATGCCGTTGCGCAAGAGCGAGCTGACTGGCCAAGCCTTGTCCAGCACAGCCAGAGACACCGATCCGAAGGCTCAAAGCCGAACGCCGAGGCATCGGAAGTTGGGAGCCGATAACCCTCCGATGGCATAGAGCTCCGGTGGCGTCTGACCGGGTTGCCATTGCGGTCTCGTCGACGGGATTCGTGAAGTGCGTTCCCGGTCGGCGGCCAGAGGCGCCTGCCTTCGGCCGGCGTCGAGGACGAGGACAGGCAGGTCGGTTTGATAAGGCGCTGGCCGGACCGACCCGACCGAGCGAGACCAGGCCGAGCTGGGCCAGGCCGAGCCGAGCCAGGCCAGGCCGACTGGACCAAGCCGAGCTTGGCCGAGCTGGGCCGAGCCGAGCCCGGCTGGGATGAGCCGGGCTGGGCCGAGCAGAGCGGAGCTGGTCGGAGCCGGGCCGGACCGAGCTGGGCCGAGCCGAGCCGGACCGAGCCGGGCCGAGCCGAGCCGGACCGAGCCGGGCCGAGCCGAGCCGGACCGAGCCGGGCCGAGCCGAGCCGGACCGAGCCGGGCCGAGCCGAGCCGGACCGAGCTGGGCCGAGCCGAGCCGGACCGAGCTGGGCCGAGCCGAGCCGGACCGAGCTGGGCCGAGCCGAGCCGGACCGAGCTGGGCCGAGCCGAGCCGGACCGAGCCGGGCCGAGCCGAGCCGGACCGAGCTGAGCCGAGCCGAGCCGGACCGAGCTGGGCCGAGCCGAGCCGGACCGAGCTGGGCCGAGCTGGGCCGGGCTGGGCCGACCCGGACCGAGCTGGGCCGAGTCGAGCCGAGCCGTGCCAGGCGAGGCCAGACCGGACCGGCTGCCGGGAGTCGTCCTCCGTGGAACTCGACGACGTACCCGGCCTGTGCCCGGCGGACGACCGGCTGCTCGGCGGAACCGGAAGCGCCAATCGCCCGTCCCGGCGGGCCGTTCCTGGGGGAACCGACATGACCATCATTGAGCCACCGCCCGACTCACCCGAGCACTCGCCACGGGTGGGTGATTCATCCGGACGATCCGGAGCCGCCAAATCCGTCGGTGACGATGACCTGGCGGGCGCCAGCGCAACCCCACGCGAGAACCGGCCGGTTGAGCAGCGTTGGAGAGCCAAGGGATCGCAGCCGTCGGACCATCTGAACGACCGGCCCAGCTGGGACTGTGTCAGGTGTCGAGCGCCGTGGCCGTGTGCTTCGGCGCAGGACAGTCTGGTTGAGGAGTTCCGGGCGTTTCCGTCGGTGCTGACGATCTACATGACGGCTCAGATGTATGACGCCCTGAGTGATTTGGTGTCGACCGGGCAGATGGCGCCGGCTGATCTCTTCGAGCGGTTTCTCGCCTGGGCTCGGAGGGCCGCTGTGCATCCGGAAGGTGCGGGACGCTGCGACCTGGACGACGTCTCGACGATCACGCCGAAGCGGGTGATGACCTGACCTCCGGGACGCCTCGCCGCTCGATCGTGAGGAGGGGTTGGCACCGGCCTCGGGGAGCGGAAGAACGGGCGACGGCTGGGCCGTGCGCGGGGTGCTTTACGGCACCTCGTTGTGCGGCTTGACCGCCGCCCGTCCTGCCGCCCGATCAAGTCTCAGCCTTCTCAGTGCGGCAGAATCATCATACCTACATGGCTTCGTACGTACAATCCGATGGAGCATCGTGGTCACGTAGAATGGCACGCATGATCGATCCCTCGGCGGACCGGGCGGTCTTCCGCCAGCTGGCTGATTTGCTGCGCAACCAGATCGAGTCCGGGGAGCTGGGGCCCGGTGAGCCGCTGCCCAGCGAGCTGCGTCTCGCGCAGGAGTACGGCATCAGCCGCACCACCGTCCGCCAGGCGATCGGCCAGCTCCGCACCGAGGGGCTCGTGACCGTCGACCGGCCCCGGGGCACCTTCGTCCGCGTGCCCGAGCCGACCGAGCTCATCACGCTGGCCCGCGGCGAGCGCGCCGGCGCCCGCATGCCCACCGACGCGGAACGTCGCAAATACCGGCTCGGCGAGGGAGTCCCGGTCCTCGTGGTGACCGCCACCGACGGCACCGAGACCGTCCACCCCGCCGACCGCGTGCAACTCACCCGCCCGTAACCACAGGACCCGGCCACCAATCCTGCGCGGCACATCCGCTCGCCGGCGCCGGCGCCGGCCCGAGCCACCCACCACGCGCAGCCCACCACCCGCAGCCACCGCGTGATCCACCCGGGAAAGTCACTCACCCGTGAACCACCGCGGTGAGCCGATCCGCCTCCATGGACTCGAGTCCAGCCGGCTCCGCACCGGCCGCGACCAGCGCTCTGAGGCAGGGCTGGGCGTGACGTGACTGGGCCGGACGTGAAGTGGCTGGCGGGATGATTCGGCTGGGCTGTACGTGAAACGGCTGCGCCGGACATGAAGCGGCCGGGCCCGACATGAAACGGCTTGGCCACACGTGAAGCGGCCACGCCCCACCTGCCCCCGCTGCGCCCAACGTGAAGCGACCGCGCCGGACACGAAGCGGCTGCGCCCGACAAGAAGCGGCCCGGCCACACGTGAAGCGGCCACGCCCCACCTACCCCCGCTGCGCCCAACGTGAAGCGACCGCGCCGGACACGAAACGGCTGCGCCCGATAAGAAGCGGCCTGGCCAGACGTGAAGCGGCCACGCCCCACCTGCCCCGGCTGCGCCCAACGTGAAGTGGCCGCGCCGGGCGTGAGGTGGCTCAGCGGAAAGCCGGTGGGTGGGAAGCGGGACGGGCATGAGGAGGCTGCGTTACGTGCGGGTGCGGCGGGTGTGGCCGCGGCCGGTGTGCCAGGACTCGATCACCAGGTGGTCGGCGGGGACGCCCACATAGGTCAGCACGACCTCGTGGATGTCGATGCGGAACAGCCCGGCGTCCTCGCCGTGCGGCCAGTCGGCCGGGTGGGGCAGCTCGAGCACGACGCCGGCGAGTTTGGCGTCGCCGGGGCCGGACTCCGGGTTGTCGGCCGGCGGTTCGAGGGTGGGGGCGTGCATGGCGATGCGGGGATCGCGGCGCAGGTCTCGCAGTTTCATCGAGCCGGCCATCATGCCGAACGTCAGCTCGCCGTCCTGGAAGGCGGCCTCGGTCGCGCTGATGCGGGGAGAGCCGTCGCGCCGGAGGGTGGCGATCGTCTTGTTGGTGCCCGCGTCGAACAGTGCCTTCACCCGCTCGGCGAAGACCGGTGCTTCCTTCTCAATCTCATGCCAGCTGGCCATGCCGGGGACTTTAGGGCGGGGGTACGACAGAAACCGCGCCTCAGAAGATCGTGTAGCGGGACGAGGCGAGGGTGAAGCCGTGCCCGGTCTCGTCCTCGCACGTCAGCCCGGCGTCCGCGCTCTCGCAGCGTACGGTTCCGGCGCGCAGGGCCTGGCCGTACTCGAGGGTCGTGTCGGAGGTGCCCACCAGGGTGTCGCCCGCGCAGGTGAACGTGGCCCGGCCGCCGGTGATCGCCAGGCCGTTCCCCCAGGCGAGCTCGCAGTCGGCCGGCTTGGCCGGGGCCTTCCACGACTTGCGCACGATGTCGCACCGCACCTCGGACGGCTTCAGCAGGCACGCGATGTTCTGCGAGGGGGTGCGGAACATCGCCTCGTCGACCTCGGCCGCCGGGACGGGCTCGGCTGCCGGGCCGCCGAAGCCGACTTTGGCCGAGGGCAGGGCCGAAGGTGTCCGCGGCTTCGGGTCGTCGCCGGACGGCGTACAGCTGGAGAGTGCGCCCAACAGGGCCAGGGCGAGAACGCCGCGGATCATCGGTGCCATGGTGAGCCGTAGTTTAGGAAGGCCGGGCAAGACGCGCGCGTGGCCCCTTGACGATCAGGCTCGGAACGAAGACTGTCGACCTGATGGGTACGCGGGAACTGCATGAGCGACTGCCGCCGGCGCTACGCGAGGCGGTGGACGACTTCGGCCGCCACCTGGCCCAGGTCGACAACCGGTCGGCGCTGACCGTCCGCGCCTATGTCAGCGACGTCATCTCGTTGCTCGACCACGCCGCCGACTCGGGTGCCGGCACGCCGGCCGAGATCGACCTCGTGGTGCTGCGCAGCTGGCTGGCCGTCCGCATGCGGCAGGGCGCGGCCCGCGCCTCGCAGGCGCGCCGGGCCGCGGCCGCGCGCGCCTTCACCGCGTGGCTGTTCCGCGAGGGCCGCACCACCTCCGATCCGGGCGCGCACCTCTCCAGCCCGAAGGCCCACCGCACCCTGCCCACCGTGCTGCGGGCCGACCAGGCCGCGACGTTGGTCGAGGGGCCGGCGGCGACCGGCCCGGACGAGCCGGACGGCCTCCGCGATCGGGCCGTGCTGGAGTTGCTCTACGCCACCGGGGTCCGGGTCAGCGAGCTGTGCGGGATCGACCGCGCGGATCTCGACGAGGCGCGCCGGGTCGTCCGCGTCTTCGGCAAGGGCGCCAAGGAACGGGCCGTTCCCTATGGTCTGCCCGCCCGGCGGGCGCTCGACGCCTGGCTGCGTCACGGGCGGCCACAGTTCGCGGGCCCGGCCAGTGGTGACGCGCTGTTTCTCGGCGTGAAGGGCGGTCGCCTGCAGCAGACGGTGGTGCGCCGCATCGTGGACGCCGCCGCGCGGGCCACCGGGCTTCCGCACACCAAGCCGCACGACCTGCGGCACTCGGCGGCCACCCACCTGCTCGACGGCGGCGCCGACCTGCGGGCCGTGCAGGACTTGCTGGGGCACGCCTCGTTGTCGAGCACGCAGATCTACACGCACGTGTCCACCGAGCGCTTGCGAGCGGCTTTCAAACAGGCGCACCCCCGGGCCTGACCCCGTACGATCGAAATGTGAGCGCCCCCGAACCGCCCGTGACTCTCCCCGGCGCCCGCCTCCTCTTCTCGATCGATCCCGGCGTGTCCTATCTCAACCACGGCGCGTTCGGCGCGGTGCCGATCGGGGTGCAGCGCGCTCAGCAGCGCCTCCGTGACGAGATCGAGTCGAACCCGCTGCGGTTCTTTGCCCAGGGTCTGAGCGACCGGGTCATCCACACGCGACGCCACCTTGCCTCCTTTCTGGGCGCCGACCCCGAGCTCAGCGCCCTGGTGCCGAACACGACGACCGCCGTGGCGCTGGTGCTCAACTCGGTGCGGCTCGAGTCGGCCGACGAGGTGTTGCTGACCGATCACAGCTACGGCGCGGTGGCGCTGGCCGCCCGTCGCCGCTGCCGCCGGGCGGGTGCCACCGTGCGGACGGTCGCGCTGCCGATGCCCGCCTCCGACGCCGAGCTGGTCAGCCGGGTGCGTACCGCCCTGCGGCCGGGCCGCACCAAGCTGCTGATCATCGACCAGCTCTCGTCGGCGACGGCGATGGCCCTGCCGGTACGGGAGATCGTCGCGGCCGCCCAGAAGCACGACATCCCGGTGCTGGTCGACGCGGCGCACGTGCCCGGCATGCTGCCCGTCGACGTGGCCTCGATCCGGGCCGATTTCTGGGTCGGCAACCTGCACAAGTGGGCGTTCGCCCCGCGGGGCACCGCCCTGCTGTCGGTAGCTGCGCAGTGGCGTCGCCGGATGGAGCCGCTGATCGTCTCGTGGGATCAGGATCAGGGTTACCCGCACGCCGTGGAGTCGCAGGGCACGCTCGATTACACACCCTGGCTCGCCGCCCCGGCCGGCCTTTTCACGTTGCGCTCGCTCGGCTGGGACGACGTGCGGGCGCACAACGCCGCCCTCGCCGCGTACGGGCAGTGGGTGGTGGCCGAGGCGCTGGAGGTGCCCGGCGACGATCTGCCCCAGCCGGCCGACCCGGACGTGTCGATGCGGGTCGTGCCGCTGCCGGCCGGCCTGGCCACCACGGTCCCCGAGGCGCGGGCGCTGCGCCAGCACATCGCCGACAAGCTGGCCGTCGAGACCGCGGTGAACGCCTGGGGCGGCCGTGGCCTGCTGCGGTTGAGCGCCCAGGTCTACAACCGCGCGGACGAATACGACCGCTTGGCCGAGCGTCTGCCCGCGTTGCTGCACGACTATCGCGCCTGATCGATCGGCAGCAGCCGCACCCGGCCCAGGCCGAGCAGGACGAGCGGGTCGAGGTAGAGCGAGCCCCGGCGCAGTCCCCAGTGCAGGCAGGCCGCGGCGGCACAGCCGGGATGACCGGTCTCGAGCCGGCCGAGCGGAGCACCACGCGGGACGACGTCGCCGGCCGCGACCACCGGGGTCACCGGCTCGTAGGTGGTGCGCAACCCGCCGGCGTGGGCGACGCTCACGACGCCGCGCCCGGCGACCGGACCCGCGAAGAGCACCGTGCCGGCGCCGGCCGACCGGACCACGGCCGACGGCGGCCCGGCGATGTCGACGCCCCGGTGACCCGGCAGCCACGGCCGGGCGGGCGGGTCGAAGGGGCGGACGACCGAGGGCGGCGCGACCGGCCACCCGAAGGAAGCGACAACCAGCAGGATCAGCAGACGAAGCATGCCGACAACCTGCCGGACCGGGAGCCGCCGTGACGGGCCTGTGGAAAACTACGGCACGCCGGCGCCGGGGATCAGCCCCCGAAGCCGGGCTCGTCGGGCAGCGAGATGTCCGGCTTCTCGAGCTCCTCGACGTTGACGTCCTTGAACGTCATCACCCGCACGTTCTTGACGAACCGAGCCGGCCGGTACATGTCCCAGACCCAGGCGTCGTGCATCTCGACCTCGAAATACACCTCGCCGTCGGAGTTGCGCACGTGCAGGTCGACCTGGTTGGCCAGGTAGAACCGGCGCTCCGTCTCCACCACGTAGGAGAACTGTCGGACGATGTCGCGGTACTCCCGGTAGAGCTGCAGCTCCATCTCGGTCTCGTACTTCTCGAGATCCTCTGCGCTCATCGCTTCTCGCCCTCCATGGCCTCATCTTCCCCCACCGACGGCGACGGCTGAGGCTGGTCGTCCGACGCCACGCCGACGGTACTCCCAGGGGTCTCCGGTAGCACCACAGACGCGGTGGCGGATGCGTCAAACAGTACTGGTTGGGCCGCCTCCGGTGACACACGCGGCACCGGTCGGCGAGCCCGTGGCGGACGGTTGCCGCGTCCCGAGACGGCGGCGACGTTCACGTACGAGAATCTGTGCTCGGCGCAGGGGCCGTGCTGCTTCAACGCGGCGCTGTGCTCGTCGGTGATGTAGCCCTTGTGCACGGCGAAACCGTACGCGGGGAACTGGCCGTCCATCTCGACCATGATGCGATCCCGGGTGACCTTGGCGAGCACGCTGGCCGCGGCCACGCAGGCGGCCACCCGGTCGCCCTTCCACACGGCCAGCCCGGGCACGCCCAGCCCGTCGACCGGGAAGCCGTCGGTCAGCACATAGTCGGGACGGGTGGTCAGCGAGGCCAGGGCGCGGCGCATGGCGGCCAGGTTGCACACGTGCAGCCCGCGCGCGTCGACCTCGGTGGCCGGCACGATCACCACCGACCAGGCCAGCGCCCGCGCGACGACCTGGTCGTAGACGCGCTCGCGGGCGGCCGGGGTGAGCAGCTTGGAGTCGGCCAGCTCGTCGATCTCGCCGCGCTTGCCCTCGGGCAGCAAGGCCGCGGCGGCCACGAGCGGACCGGCACAGGCCCCTCGGCCGGCCTCGTCGGCACCGGCCACGTGCCGGAAGCCACGGCGTTGCAGGGCGCGCTCGAGGGCATAGAGGCCGCCCTCGCGGCGGACCACGGTGCGAGGTGGGGCCAGCATCAGGACATCCGCCGCAGCAGGCCGGGAAGCTCGACCGGGTAGACGGACTCGGCCGACGCCTCGATCTCGTCGGCCGACCACCATCGGTGGGCGGTGATGGTCGCCTTCTCCTCGGCGTCCATGCCGGCGGTGTCGACCTGCCAGCCGGGCACCCGCAACACGAAGAACTCCTGCTCCTGGCTGTATCGGCGGCCGCCGTAGCTGAACTCGGTCAGCTCCTGGTGAAAGGACTCGCCCAGGGCGTCGGGGTCGACCCGCAGGCCGACCTCCTCGAAGAGCTCGCGGGCAGCGCCCTGGGCGGCCGACTCCCCGGGCTCCAGGCCGCCGCCGGGGGTGAACCACCACGTGGTGCCGGGACGGGCCGGATCGCTGCCCTGCAGGAGCAGGGCGCGCCCGGCCGGGTCGACCAGCAGCACGCGGGCGGCGCGGCGTTCGACAACGGTCACGCGACCAGCCTATTGCGCCGACGGTGGATCTTACGAGCGGGTGTTACTTGGCGTCCGGGATCTTGCTGTAGCTGTCCGGCACCGTCAGCCACGTGGCCCGGCCGACCGGCCAGAACACCGTGAAGGCCCGGCCGACGACCGAGTCCTCGCTGATGGTCGCCTCCTGGACGTTGCTGTCGCTGTCGTTGTAGTGCTCGAGGGAGTCACCGGAGGCCGAACGGTGGTCGCCCATCACCCAGAGGCGGCCCTCGGGCACGGTGACCTCGAAGTCGCGGTCGGCCGGGTCGTCCTGCTGGCCGTCCTCGCCCCGGTAGATGTACGGCTCGTCGAGCACCACGCCGTTGATCTCGAGCTTGCCGACGCTGGTCTTGTAGGAGATGGTGTCGCCCGGGACGCCGATGATGCGCTTGATGAAGTCCTCGCCCTCGGTGCCCGGCTGCCATGCGGCGGGCGCCTCGAAGACGATGATCTCGCCGCGGTGGGGCTCGCGGAAGTCGTAGACCAGCTTGTTGACGAGGACGCGGTCGAGCACGTTGAGCGTGTGCTCCATGGACGGCGACGGGATGTAGAACGTCTGCAGCACGAAGGCTCGCACCAGCACGGCCACCAGGACCGCCACGCCCAGAAGGATCGGAAGCTCACGCCAGAACGAACTGCGCCGCTTTTCCGTCTGCTCGTCAATCACGAGGGGAGCCTACGTCGCCGTGTCACGAACGGCAGTCCGGAACGCGCGGATAACGCCGCAGTTAACAGAAACGGGAAGGCGACGATCTCGGTGGCCGGCGACTCCTGGCGCACCGGCACGGTGCCCTCGGCGGCCGCCGTCGGTTGGCCGGCGGCGAACGCCTTCCACTCGTCGGGCACGGACAGGCTGGTGAAGCGGTTGCTCGGCCACACGATGACGAAGGCCCGCCCGATGATGTTGCTGATCGGCACCGGCCCCTGGCAGCGCGCGTCCTGGGAGATCGCGCGGTGGTCGCCCATGACGAACATCTCACCAGCCGGGACGATCACCTCGGTGAAGCGCCGGCTCGTGCACTGGTTGGGGTTGGGCGGCTGGTTCAGGTCGGAGTTGAAACCGTCGGCGATGTACGACTCGTCGACGGCCACGCCGTTCACCGTGATGCGGCCCTTGGCGTCGCAGCAGGCCACCTTGTCACCCGGAAGCCCGATCACCCGTTTGATGAAGTCGCGCTCCCCCGGGCGGCCGGCCCCGACGAGGTCGCCGATCGTGCGCCCGAGTTTGGCCGCGAACGTGTTGCTGACCGGCTCGGTGACCTCGGGCGTCCAGTTCTCGTCGCCCCGGAACACCACGATCTCGCCGCGCACCGGGTCGCGCATGTCGTAGATGACCTTGTTGACCAGCACCCTGTCCTTGACGAGCAGGGTGTTCTCCATCGACCCGCTGGGGATGTAGAACGCCTGCACCAGGAACGTGCGGATCAGCACGGCCAGGCAGAACGCCACCACCAGCAGGAGCGGAAGCTCCTGCCAGAGCGGCATCTCTTTCCGCCGCACCATCGATCGCCGCCGAGAGGCCGGGCCGTAGCCCTCCATCGGTTCCACGCTTCGCATCTCCCGCCGCCGACCGGCCGAACCACCCCGGATACAGCACTACCGCCCGGATGGCTCCCCTCGCGGGGACTTACGGGCGGTAGTACTGGAAGGGTTCACACTGATCCCATCCGGCACACGGCAACAGTAGTGCGCGGGTGCTCGAATCGATGAGGATCAGACGGTCTGCTTCTCCCGAAGCTCCTTGATCTTGGCCTTCTTGCCCCGCAGCTCGCGCAGGTAGTAGAGCTTGGCGCGACGGACGTCACCGCGGCTCACGACCTCGATCCGGTCGATCGCCGGGCTGTTGAGCGGGTAGGTCCGCTCGACACCGACGGCGAAACTGATCTTCCGGACCTTGAAGGTCTCCCGGAGGCCGGCGCCCTGCCGGGCGATCACGACGCCCTGGAAGATCTGGACGCGGGAACGGTTACCTTCGACGACTCGGGCGTACACCTTGACGGTGTCGCCGGCCCGGAAATCCGGAATGTCGGTGCGCTGCGACTGGGCGTCGAGAGCGTCCAGCGTGTTCATCGCTGCATCCTCGTTTTGTAAGCACACCGGGAGTTCGGTGCGCGGCTGGGTACTTCTGACTCCCCGCCACTTCTGGGAATCCTCGACTTCGCTCCGCGGCGCGAGGCGAAATCGGCAACCTCACTACTTTGCCACAGAGGGAGGCGTGATCGTAAATCCACCCTCGTCGAGGGCCTTTCTGTCGGCTTTGCCCAGGTGGTCGGCGGGATACCGGGCCATCAGGTCCGGCCGCCGGGAGGCGGTCCGCAACAGACTCTGGTCGCGTCGCCAGCGGGCTATCCGCCCGTGGTCGCCCGAGCGCAGGATGTCGGGCACCTCGCGGTCGCGCCACGACGCCGGCTTGGTGTAGACGGGCGCCTCGAGCAGCCCGGCCGCGTGCGACTCCTCGGTCAGCGAGTCGGCGTTGCCGAGCACCCCGGGCAGCAGCCGGACGATCGCTTCCATGATCACGATGACCGCGACCTCGCCCCCGAAGAGCACGTAGTCCCCGAGCGACACCTCCCGCACCGGCATCCGGGACGCGGCGTCGTCGATCACCCGCTGGTCGATCCCCTCGTACCGGCCGCAGGCGAAGATCAGATGGTCGAGCCCGGCCAGCTCGTGCGCGTCGGCCTGGGTGAAGGGCTTCCCCACCGGCGACGGCACGATCAGCGTGCCCGCCCCGGCCGCGTCGAGCGCCTGCCCCCACGGCTCCGGCCGCATCACCATGCCCGGACCACCGCCGTACGGGGTGTCGTCCACCGTGCGATGCACGTCCGAGGTCCAGGTGCGCAGGTCGTGCACGGCCACGTCGAGCAGGCCGGTCGTCCGCGCCTTGCCGATCAGCGAGAGCTCGAGCGGGGCGAAGTACTCCGGGAAGATCGAGATGATGTCGACGCGCATCTAGAGGTCCAGCAGACCCTCGGGCAGATTCACGACGATCCTGCCCGCGGCCAGGTCCACGGCCGGGACGATGGCGCTCACGAACGGGATCAACGCCGTCCCGCCGCCGGTCTTGGCCAGCACGATCAGGTCGGACGACGGAGCGTGCTCGATGCGCTGCACCTCGCCGTGGACGGTGCCGTCGGCCGACTCGACCCGCAGGCCGACCAGCTGGTGGTCGTGGAACTCGTCGGGGTCGTCCGGCGGCGTCAGCACGTCGCTGTCGACCTGCAGGAACACGCCGCGCAGCTCCTCGGCGAGGTTGCGGTCGTAGATGTTCTCGAACTGGGCGATGCCGCGGCCCTGATGCCAGCGGATCGACTCGAGCACGAGCTGCTTGGGCACGTCGAAACGGACACCGGAATCGACCGCCGGGCCGGTGCTCACCCGGCGGTCCCGGGGGACCTCCGTGACGAACACCGACCCGGGGACGAAACGATCTTCCGGTTCGTCGGTCCGCACGACCACCGAGACCTCGCCCCGGATGCCGTGCGGTTTGCCGATCTGACCGACTACGAGGAGCACTCGAACTTCCTTTGCATGACGACGAAGCCGTACGGGTGCGCTACGGCGAAGCCGTCCGGAAGCTCGGGTCAGTACGCGTCGACGATGTCGACGCGGATGCCGCGCCCACCGATCGACCCGATGACCTGCCGCAGGGCCTTGGCCGTACGCCCGCCGCGCCCGATGACCGTACCCAGGTCCTCCGGGTGCACGCGAACCTCGAGCCGCTTGCCGCGACGCGAGTCGACCAGCCGGACCCGGACGTCGTCCGGGTTGTCGACGATGCCCTTGACGAGGTGCTCCAGCGCCGGCCGGAGCGCCCCGTCAGCTTGCGTCGGCGCCGGCACCGGCCGGGTCCTCTGCGGTCTCGGCGACAGCCTCGCGGTTGGGCTCGGCCGGGTCGACAGCCTTCGTCTGCTCCGGCTTGGCCGCGGCGGCCTCGGGAGCAGCAGCCGCCTTCTTGGCCGGCTTGGTCGACTTGGCCGGGGTGTCGGCGACACCGGCGGCCGACTTGGCCTCGGCCTCGTACACCTCGGTGCGGCTCTGCTTCGGCTCCGCGACCAGCAGCGGCGGCGGGGCCGGGAGGCCCTTGAACTGCTGCCAGTCACCGGTCTTCTCGAGCAGACGCTGCACGGCCTCGCTCGGCTGCGCGCCGACCGAGAGCCAGTACTGCACACGCTCGGACTTGACCTGGATGATCGAGGGGTGTTCCTTCGGCTGGTAGATGCCGACGTACTCGATGGCGCGGCCGTCGCGCTTGGTGCGCGAGTCGGCGACGACGATGCGGTACTGCGGGTTGCGGATCTTGCCCATCCGCAGGAGCCGGATCTTAACGGCCACGGTTCTCTTCGCTCCTGAATGACTGCGAGGTTGAGCCGTCGACACCCACGTGGGGACATGAGGGTCGATGTCTCATGGACTGGCTACGCAGAGGGGTTAGAGGGCGCCTCACGCGAGCCGGATACCAGGGGACCATTCTGCCAGATCAGATGGGGTGACTCCCAATCGGCCCGGGAAAAGCTCCTATGAAGGTCAACAACGGGATGTCGTAGCGGGGTGGGGGGTGCTGACCGTCACTCCCGTCGAGGGCCGCGGCGCGGCGAGCAGGGCGCCGGCGCGCCCAGAACGCTCACCCCGCCACGGCGACGTGCGTGAGTGGGCGCGCCCGAAGATCAAGACCTAGACGCGCGCGACCACCGGGCGGTCCCAGCCCGCGGGCAGGGCGGTCGGGACCGGCCAGGACGGGTCGGGACGGAAGTCGGTCCAGGTGCCGTCGAAGGGGAACTCGGCCGCCTCGATCAGCTTGATGACGCGATGCCCCTCGGCCCACACCGCCGCCTCGTCGGGCACCCAGTAGAGATCCGGGCGGGCCAGCCGCTCGGCGAACTCGTCCTCGTCCTTCCACTCCCAGCGCAGAGCCGGGCGGCCGGCGTCGTCCGGATCGGGGTCCGGGTAGGCGACGATGTCGAGGTCCTGGTCGATGACGTCGATGCCGGCCAGGGAGCCGTCGTCCCAGCGGACGGCGGTCTCCTCGAGGTTGACGTAGTAGTTCTTGAAGGCGTCGTCCTCGGTGCGGAACAACCAGACCGAGTGGTCGGCCCCGGCCGGGAAGAACCGCAGCACACCGGGGCCGTGCCAGGTCGTGAGCGACATCTGCTTGGGCGCGGCGGCCCAGGCCACGAATGACGGCATGTCGCGCGGGCCCCGCCCGTCGGGCGTGGTCTCGATCGCCGCCGCCGAGCCGCGGGCCAGCCAGAGCAGCAGCCCGCGGTCGTCGTCGGCGACCACCCGCGCGTGGTGCACGAAGCCGAGTCGGCCGTGGTGCGTGTCCCGGTGCAGGACGAGCCGGCCGGGCTCGAAGCGCATCAGTACGAGCGCGCCAGGACGGCGACCAGACCCGGCTCGTCGTCGGAGTCCGGCATCGTGCCGTCGGGGCGGGTCAGGCAGCGGACCGTGACGGCCTTGCCGTTCGCCTCCTTCTCACCCTGCTCGCCGACCGCCGACCAGGGCACCTGGGCCCAGCCGGTCTGCGCCGCCTCGATCGCCTCGCCCAGCGTCTTGACCTCGACCGTGTTGGCCGCGCGGAACGCGACCGCCTCGTCGTACAGACGCTGCTGGTCGGCCTTGAGCGCGCCGGTCACCGCGTCGATCACCTCGGCCAGCGGGGTCGGGGTCTTGGAGCCGTCGACCCGGCGGGCGATCGTGACGCTGCCGTTGGCCAGATCACGCGGCCCGACCTCGATGCGGATCGGCACGCCCTTGAGCTCGGCGTCGACGGCCCGGCGACCGAACGGGATGTCGGCCCGGTCGTCGAGCTTCACCCGTACGCCAGCGGTCTTGAGCTCGTCGCGCAGCCGGGCGGCCGCCTCGACGACGCCCTCGCCGGCCTTGACCACCATGACCTGCACCTGGATCGGCGCGAGCCGGGGCGGCAGCCGCAGACCGTTGTCGTCGCCGTGCACCATGATCAGGCCGCCCATCATGCGGGTGGACGTGCCCCACGAGGTGGTCCAGGCGTGCTCGACCGTGCCCGCGGCCGACGAGTACGTGATGTCGAACGCCTTGGCGAAGTTCTGGCCCAGCTCGTGCGACGTGCCCATCTGCAGCGCCTTGGTGTCGCCCATCATGGCCTCGACGGTCATGGTGTTGGTCGCGCCGGCGAACCGCTCGCCCTTGGTCTTGCGGCCGGGCACGACCGGGATGGCCAGCAGCTCCTCCATGAACGCCTGGTAGACGTTCTTGTGGATGTTGCGGGCGTGCTCGCGGGCGAGGGCCTCGGTGGCGTGCGCGTCGTGGCCCTCCTGCCAGAGGAACTCGGTCGTCCGCAGGAACGTGCGCGGGCGCAGCTCCCACCGCACGACGTTGGCCCACTGGTTGAGCAGCAGCGGCAGGTCACGGTACGAGTCGACCCACTTGGCCATGAACTCGCCGATCACGGTCTCGCTGGTCGGCCGGACGACCAGCGGCTCGGCCAGCTGCTTGCCCCCCGCGTGGGTGACCACCGCGAGCTCGGGCGAGAAGCCCTCGACGTGGTCGGCCTCACGGCGCAGGTAGCTCTCGGGGATGAACAGCGGGAAGTAGGCGTTCTGCACGCCCTCTTCCTTGATGCGCAGGTCCATGTCGGCCTGCATGCGCTCCCAGATGGCCCAGCCGGTCGGCCGGATCACCATCGTGCCGCGCACCGGGCCGTTGTCGGCCAGCTGCGCCTTGGCGATCAGATCCTGGTACCAGCGGGGAAAGTCTTCCGCACGGGGAGTGAGCACACGGGCCATGAGGCGACATCCTAGTCGTGTCCCCCGCGCAACCCGTCCGGCGGGCAAGGCGTGTCCTAGGGGGAAGGGCGGTGCGCAGTGCGAGCAGCCGATGAGTTCGACGAGTTCTACCGGGACACCTCCCGGCGCCTGGCCCGGTACGCGTACGGACTGACCGGTGACCCGGGCGACGCGCAGGACCTGGTGCAGGAGGCCTATGCCCGGGCCTGGCAGCGCTGGCGGCGGCTGGCCGACTACGAGGACCGGGAGGCCTGGCTGCGGCTGGTGGTCACCCGGCTCTCGGCCGACCGGTGGCGCCGCCTGGGCGTACGCCGGGCCCGCGCCGCCGCCGAGCCGCCTCCACCGCACGCTCCCCCACCGTCGGAGGACACCGTGCTGCTGATCCGCGCCATGCGCACGCTGCCGGTCGCCCACCGCCGGGCCCTGGCCCTGCACTACCTGCTCGACCGTTCGGTCGCCGAGATCGCCCACGAGACCGGCTCGTCCCTCGGCACGGTCAAGTCCTGGCTGTCCCGCGGCCGGGCCGGGCTCGCGGCCGCTCTCGGCGACAGCCACCCCACGTTCGTGACGAACGGAGCCGACGATGCCCACTGACCTCGACGACATCTTCGGCTCGCTCGGCCGGCAGGCCGACGGGATCCCGCTGGGCAGCGCCGGGCAGGCCCGGGCGCGCGGCCACCGGCGCAACCGCAACGGCGCGCTGGTCGCGGCGGCCGCCGCCGTGTGCCTGGTCCTCGCCGGCGTCGGCGTGACGATCCGCCCCGACCACCGGGACGACCACCCGGTCACTCCGGCCCCGTCGGCCGGACCGCTGCCGCTCGTGGGCTCGCCGATCGAGTTCGGCCGCACGGTCCCGGAGTCGGGCCCGGCCGTCGCCGCGGGCCGGGTCTACACCTCCTGGCCGGCCGCCGACGGGTCGGTCACAGCGGTCGGCGCCGACCTGCACACGGGCCGGGTCGACTGGAGGGTGACGGGCATGAGGTCCTGGGACGCGCCGGCCGTGTCCCACGGGGTGCGCGCGGTGGAGCAGGGGGTCATGGTCGCGGTCGACGACCAGCTCTACGTGTACGACCCGGCCGGTCAGGACCCGAACGACTGGGTCATGACCGTGGGCGATCTCGACGAGGTCGTGCCGCTCGAGAAGGCCCTGGTCCGCCGGTGGGCGGTGAACGGGCAGGTCGACGCGCACGACTGGCGGACCGGGCGGAAGCTGTGGACGCTGCAGCCCAGTGCCGACCCGGCCGTGCGCGTGCTGGGCGTACGCACCCCGGGCCAGGACCCGGCGGACGAAAGCTTCGCCGACGACCGGGTGCTGGTGGTGACCAAGACCGGCAAGGTGCAGGTCCGCGACGCCGGCAGCGGCGACCTGCTCCGGACGATCACACCGAAATCACCCGCGCAGGCCGGCAGCATGTTCGTCGGGTACGACGGGTGGCTGTACGAGGGCGGGCCGTCGTGCTGCGACACGTCGGCCTACCGCGTGATGGCCATCGATCTGGGCACCGGCGAGTCGTCCGTGATCGTGACCGAAGGGGTGGGACACGCGCTGGGCGGGCTGGACGTCTGCGGCCCCGGCCGGGTGTGCGTGCTCGACCAGCTGGACAACGCCCTGACCTCGGTCTCGGCGATCGACGTGGCGAAACGCCAGAAGGTGTGGACGGTGATCGGCCCGGTCGGCGGGGGCTCGATCTCGTCGGCCGGCGAGACGATGCTGATCGGCGGCGGCCAGACCACCGTGCTGCTCGGCGCCGACGGTGAGTCGCTGTTCCAAAGCAACGCCACCTTCGTCGACTGGCTGGACCGCGAGCGCCTGCTGGTGATGCCGATCAGCGGCGCCGGCACCGTGGAGATGATCGACATCGCCACCCGCAAGCTCGTCCCGCTGGGCACCGTCCCGCAGCTGAGCGACATGTGCGTCCACACGGCCGACCGATTGGCCTGCCCGACCGGCAACGACCTGCGCATCTACAGCCTCAGCGGCTGACCCAGCGGCCTCGGCGAACGACGCGACGCGGCCATGCCTCAGCAGACGACGCGGCGCTTGCCTCAACGGGTGACGCGGCCCTTGCTTCAGCGGATGACGCGGCCCCTGAGGACGATGCGGCTCGGCGCGCGGACCACTCGTAGGTCCGCGCGCGGGTCGGCCTCGTAGACGATCAGGTCGGCCAGGCCCCCCTCGACCAGCCCCGGGAAGCCGAGCCACTCCCGCGCCCGCCAGGACGCCGCGGCCAGAATCTCCTCGGCCGGCAGCCCGGCCTCCTCGAGAATGAGCATCTCCTCGGCCACCAGCCCGTGCTGGATGCCCCCACCGGCGTCGGTGCCCACATAGATCGGCACCCCGGCCTCGTACGCCGCCCGCACCACCGACGGGAACCGGTCACGCAGCGAGACCATGTGATCGGCGTACGAATCGAACTTGCCCCGGGCCCGCTCGGCGATCCCCCCGAACGTCCGAATGTTGATCATCGTCGGCACCAGCGCCGTGCCCCGCCGGGCCATCTCGTCGATCAGGTCGAGCGACAGCCCGGTGCCGTGCTCGACCGAGTCGACCCCGGCCCGCACCATGATGTCGACGCCCTCCTCCGAGAACGTGTGCACCGCCGCCCGCACGCCGGCCTCGTGCGCCGCCTCGACCGCGGCCGCCATGGTCGCCGCGTCCCACGAGGGGGCGAGGTCCCCGGCGTCCCGGTGGAGCCAGTCGCCGACCAGCTTGACCCACCCGTTGCCGACCTTGGCCTGCTCGGTGACGGCGGCCCGCACGTCGGCCAGCTGCTCGACCTCCACGCCGACGTCCCGCAGGTAGCGCCGCGGCGCCGCCACGTGCCGCCCGGCTCGGGCCAGCCGCGGGATGCCGTCCTCGTCGTCGAGCTCCGGATAGGGATAGGGCGATCCCGCGTCGCGCAGCGCCAGCACACCGGCGTCCCGGTCGGTGAATGCCAGCTCGCGCGCCTGATCGAGGCTGGTGATCGGCTTGGCCCCGAACGCGATGCCCAGGTGACAGTGCGCGTCGACCAGCCCCGGCAGCACGAACCCACCGTCACTGATCGTCTCGGCCCCGCCGACCGGCTCGAACGTGACCCGGTCCCCCACCAGCCAGAGATCCCGCACGTCCCCGTCGGGCAGGACAGTCCCCCGCACATGAAATGCCATGGAGACAGTCCTACCCGATCCGCGCCTATCCGCTCCGGCGAGCGCTCCTCAATCGATCCCGCTTACGTGTCCACGCGGGCAGGTCCAGCGTGATCGTCCACGGCTCCTCGATCGTCACGAGGTCGTCCGTGTGGCGCAACTGCCGGTAGAACCCGGCCTCGTGCAGGACGAACTGGGTGAAGGTGACCCGCTCGGCCAGCGGATCGAGGATCCAGTAGAACGGGATACCCGCGTCCGAGTACAGCTTGAGCTTGTCCTCACGATCGAACCTCTGTGAGGACGGAGAGATCACCTCGACGACGATCAGGATGTCGCCCGCCGGGACCGGCGACGTGTCCGGTGCGTCTTCTGACAAGACGACCACGTCGGGCCGCAATTCCGTGCGCGGCGCGACGAGAATCGCCTGCTCGATGTTGAGGACGAATTCCTCGGGGCAGTGCTGGTCGATCGCGAAGCCGACATTCTTGCTGATCATTTGATGCGTGGGCTTGGCATGGGGGGTCAAGACAAGCCTTCCGTCGATCAACTCGTATCGAAGATCCTCAGGAAGGCCGGCCACGTCCTCGACGGTCAGATCGCGCCGTTCGAGCAGGTGGGGGTCGGGAAGCAGGATGGCAGCGGTCATCGATTCCTCCTCGCGGGGATCGCGCTCCACCATACTAGACACCTGACTAGTTGTCGCATGCCGAACCACTCGCGACCGTCGATCGCCCCGGCCACGTCGCAGCCTACTCAGCGAGCAGCGCCGCATCCGGCTGTCCGGCGTACTCGAGGGTCTGCGGCCAGCGGTCGGACAGCCGCGGAAGATCGACAGTGACGGGGAACGGATCGTTCACGGCGAAGACACCGCGGGTGCTCCGCTCGGCGACGAAAGCACCGTCGCCGGCCCGCCGGAACACCGTCAGCGCCGCACCGACCCCGGGCGCCGACTCGAAGACCCAGTAAGCGGAGACATCGCGGTCAGCGCAGGCACGGGATCTCTTCAGGAGATCGGCGAAGAGCCAGCCGGGCTGGACGACGTCGATCACCAACCTGACGTCGCCATCACCGCCGGGTCCCGCGACCGCGAGAGCCGGCGCCGGCATGTCGGCGGCTTCCGGCCAAAGGGACGGACGGGACAGCACCTCAAATCCCTGCGGAGCGGACTCCTTCAGGGCGGCCATCAGCGCGAGACCAGCCAGATCGGTCAGCGGGGCACGGTCCCATACGTCGAGCCGGCCTTCGATCAGCTCGTACCGGCACTCGTCCGGCAGGATCGACAGGTCGTCGACACAGAATTCGACATCGGGCAGCACAAAATTGGCATCCATAGTCGCATGGTACTAGTCATGCGACTATGGGTGAACCTCGTGACTACCGCTTGTCCTTGTCGTCTTTCTGCTGCTTCATGAGCTTGTTGAAGTCGAGGTTGGGCAGGTTGAAGCCGCCCGCTCCGCCGGCGCCGCCGCCCAGGGCGTTCGGGTCGAGGCCCGGCGGCAGCTGGGGCATGCCGCCCGGGAAGCCGGCCGGCAGACCGCCACCGCCGCCACCCGTACGCGGCCGGTTGTTTCCGCCCTTGGTGCCCTTGCGCTTGTTCTTCGGGCTCTTGGTGGCCTTGCGACGGCCGCCACCGGGCAGGCCCATCATGCCGCTCATCTGCTTCATCATCTTCTGCGCGTCGGCGAAGCGGTTGAGCAGCTGGTTGACGTCCATGACCGTGACGCCCGAGCCGTTGGCGATGCGGGCACGGCGGGAGCCGTTGAGGACCTTGGGGTTGGTGCGCTCGAGCGGGGTCATCGAGCGGATGATCGCCGCGACCTTGTCGAAGTGCTTGTCGTCCAGCTCGGCCAGCTGGTCCTTCATCTGGCCCATGCCGGGCATCATGCCCAGGATGTTGGCGATCGGGCCCATCCGGCGCACGGCGATGAGCTGGTCGAGGAAGTCCTCGAGGGTGAAGGACTCACCGGCAAGCAGCTTGCCGGTCATCTTCTCCTTCTGATCCTCATCGAAGGCCTGCTCGGCCTGCTCGATGAGGGTCAGCACGTCGCCCATGCCGAGGATGCGGCTGGCCATCCGGTCGGGGTGGAAGAGGTCGAAGTCCTCGAGCTTCTCACCGGTCGACGCGAAGAGGATCGGCTCGCCGGTCACGTGCCGGACGGACAGCGCGGCGCCACCGCGGGCGTCGCCGTCGAGCTTCGACAGGACCACGCCGGTGATGCCGACGCCGTCGCGGAACGCCTCGGCGGTCTGGACGGCGTCCTGACCGACCATGGCGTCGATGACGAAGATGACCTCGTCGGGGTCGACCGCGTCCCGGATGTCGCGGGCCTGCTGCATCATCTCGGCGTCGATGCCGAGGCGGCCGGCGGTGTCGACGATGACGATGTCCTTGGCGGTGCGCTTGGCCTGCTCGATCGAGTCCTTGGCCACCTGCACCGGGTCGCCCACGCCGTTGCCGGGCTGGGGGGCGTACACCTCGACGCCGGCGCGCTGGCCGAGCACCTGCAGCTGGTTGACCGCGTTGGGGCGCTGCAGGTCGGCCGCGACGAGCATCGGCTGGTGCCCCTGGCCCTTGAGCCAGCGGGACAGCTTGCCGGCCAGCGTCGTCTTACCGGAACCCTGCAGGCCGGCCAGCATGATCACCGTGGGCGGCTGCTTGGCGAACTGCAGCCGCCGGCCCTCGCCGCCGAGGATGGTGATGAGCTCCTCGTGGACGATCTTGATGATCTGCTGCGCCGGGTTGAGCGCCTGGGAGACCTCGGCCCCCCGCGCGCGCTCCTTGAGGTTGAAGATGAAGGCCTTGACCACGGGCAGCGCGACGTCGGCCTCGAGCAGCGCGAGACGGATCTCGCGCGCGGTGGCGTCGATGTCGGCGTCGGTGAGCTTGCCCTTGCCCCGGAGCTTGGTGAAAATCCCGGAAAGGCGGTCACTCAAGGTGTCAAACACGGTGGTCCTTATGTCGGCTGGGCCCGTTGGTCGTCAAGTGGCGCGACCGCTCTAAGCCTAGCCGCCCGCGCTCTAAGCCTAGCGGCCCGCGCGACGGCTCATCGGTTCCGCATGCGGTAGGTCTTCGTGGCCGCCTCGATGCGCCGCTGGGTACGGGTGCCGGGGGCGATCGTCTTCTTGGCCTTGGCGTAGAGGTAGTAGCCGCCACCGACCGCGAGAGCGCCCACGATCAGGTAGAACAGCACGGGGCCGATCAGCGAGCTGACCACCCAGCCGACAACGGCCACTCCGGCGATCAGCGCAACCAGAAATGCCAGGGCCTTACCCATCTCGGCCTCCCCGAGTCGATACGTCGACCTCCACCATGACGCAGCGCGGCAACCTCGCGCATCGGCCGTAACCCTGAGCGCTTCCCCGTAGGGGTGGTCCACGATTGAGTACACCAAAACCGACATAACGGATCGAAGCGGGTGGAGCCGCGCAACTTGCCAACAAGGGTGCCGTTGGGCGGTCCGTGAGTCCCCGGATCCTTCAGTTGACGCCCTGGCCCGTGCGCCGGCGGCTGCTCGGCCAGCTGCAGCGCCGGCTCCTCCCGCTGATCCCCGAGTCCCGTCGCCTGCGGGTGGCCCGGCGGATCGTGCCGCTCGGCCCGCGCCCGCGCCGCGGATCGCTCGCCGACGCGCCGGCTCTGCGGGTCCGCACGGCCGCCGGGCGGGTGACCGCCCGGTGCTCGCTCGACGCCTCCCCCGCGGGCGTGCGCCGGGAGAACCTCGACCGGGTGCTCGATGCCCTGACCAGCGCGGGCATCGACTGGTTCCGCATCCCGGTGGCCGACCTCACGCGTACCGGGGTGGCCGTCGGTGAGGCCGACCGCGAGCGCGCGGTCGGGGTGCTGCGGGCTCTCGACGGCCGGCTCGAGATCGCCGGGCCGGGCGTGCTGCGGTTCGGCCGGCCGGTCACCGACCGGCACGGCCGCCTGGTCCTCGGCCTGGAGTACGGCTGTGAGGTCGAGTTCTGGCGCACCGAGGGCGGCCATCTGGCCGGGCCCCGCCGCAACCCGGTGGCCGACGTGGTCGAGACCGCCGAGCCCGAGATCGTCGTGGCCGAGCCGGTGTTCGGGTCGTTCGGCGCTCCCGGCGGCACCCGCCGCTACCGCACCCGCGAGGTGTTCACGATGGTCAGCCCCGACCGGGTGGCCTTCCCGATCGATGCCGTCTACACCTGGGTCGACGGCGCCGATCCCCGCTGGCGGGCCCGCAAGGCGCGGGCGCTGCGCGAGAACGGCTGGGTGGCCGGTACGAACGAGCAGGCGGCGAACGACTCCCGTTTCGTCTCCCGCGACGAGTTGCGGTACTCGCTGCGGTCGCTGCACGCGTTCGCCCCCTGGATCCGGCACGTCTTCCTGGTCACCGACGGCCAGGTGCCGGCCTGGCTGGACACCACGCGGCCCGACCTGACCGTGGTCACCCACCCGGAGATCTTCGGGGACACCGGGCGGCTGCCCACGTTCAACTCGCAGGCCATCGAGTCCCGGCTGCACCGCGTCCCCGGACTGGCCGAGCACTTCCTCTACCTGAACGACGACGTCTTCCTGGGCCGGCCGGTGGCGCCCGAGATGTTCTTCACGCCGGGCGGGCTGACCCGGTTCTTCCCGTCGGGGGCCCTGGTCGGCTCGGCGCCGCGCTCGGTCGGCGACGCCCCGGCCGACTCGGCCGGCAAGAACAACCGTGAGCTCATCCAGCGCGCGTTCGGGCGGGTGCTCACCCACAAGATGAAGCACACCCCGCACCCGTCGCGGCGCAGCGTGCTGGCCGAGATCGAACTGCGTTTCGCCGAGCACGTGAAGTCGACCGCCGAGCACCAGTTCCGGCATCCCGAGGACATCGCGCTGCTCTCGTCGCTGCAGCAGTACTACGCCTACCTGACCGGGCGGGCCGCACCGGGCCAGATCCGTTACCTGTACACCGATCTGGCCGACCCGCGGACGCCGTTCCACCTGGCCCGGCTGCTGCACAACCGCGACCTCGACGCGTTCTGCCTCAACGACACGAAGTCCGGGCCCGAGGCGGTGCCCGAGCAGGCCGCGCTGCTGGCCGAGTTCCTGCCCGCCTATCTGCCGTTCCCGTCCCGCTGGGAGCTGTCGGCGCCCCGGTCCGGCACGGTGTCGCCGCGCCGGCCGGTGCCCGCCCGCCGGCCCGCCCCGGTCCCGCTGTCGGAAGCCGCCCGATGACGCCCGGCGCTCGCGGAGCGGCGGCCGGCCCGGGGCAGGGTCAGCGGAGCGGCTGACGGTCCCGCGGGCGGGCTCAGCGGAGCGGCTGACGGTCCCGCGGGCGTAGTCAGCGGAGCCGGTAGCCGACGGGGAAGACCTCGCCGGTACGGCCCGACACGACGCCCCACAGGCCCCGCGGAGCCAGCAGCATGACGACGATGCCGACCGCGCCCAGGATGATGAGATAGACCGTGCCCTGGGCGGCCAGGGTCTGCTGGAGCGCGAAGAACAGCAGCGCGCCGAGAAGGGGCCCCTCGATGGTGCCCAGACCGCCGACCACCGCCATGAAGATCATGTAGGCCGACCACTGGACGCTGAAGACGCTCTCGGGCTGGACGGTCAGGGTGTTGAGGCAGACGATCGCCCCGGCCCCACCGGCCCCGGCGCCGGCGATCAGATAGACGAGACGCTTCGCCCGGGTGACCCGTACGCCGGTCGCCGCGGCCGCGCCCTCGTCGTCGCGCACGGCGGTCAGCTGCAGGCCGATCCGCGAGCACAGCAGCCAGTAGACCCCGCCGACCGATGCCACCGCCACGGCCAGCCCGACCCAGTACGTGTAGGCCACCCGGATGTCCGGGTCGTAGGACGACACCGTGGTGAGCGACGCTCCCGACCCCTTGCCGAGCGGCCCGATCTGGGCGGTGATCAGCTTGACCACCTCGGCGAGCACCCACGTGCCGATCGCGAAGTAACCGCCGTGCAGACGGAAGGCCAGGAACGACAGGGGAACGGCGAGCACCGCCGTCAGCACGGCGGCGATCGGCACGGCCAGGAAGGCGTTGACCCCGCCGTGCACCGACAGCGCGATGACCGCGTACGCCCCCACGCCCAGATAGGCCTGCTGGCCCACCGAGACCAGGCCGCCGTAGCCGGCGAGCAGGTTCCACATCGTCGCCAGGACGACCAGCACGAACAGGTCGACCAGCGTGTGGGTCACGTCGGAGGTGACCACGTACGGGGCCGAGGCGAGCACGAGCGCCACGACCACCGCGCCGGCGAGGCCGAGGCGCCCGGCCCGGCCCGAACGCGCGACGGCCGTCATGGCCGCGACCCGGCGGGAGCGAGGATGCCTTGCGGGCGCAGCACGAGCACGGCCAGGAAGACGAGGTGACCGGCCAGCACCGCGTACGCCGGCGAGATCTGGGCGCCCACGGTCTGGGCGACCCCGAGGACGACCCCGCCGGCCAGCGTGCCCCAGAGGCTGCCGAGCCCGCCGATGATGACCGCCTCGAAGGCGAAGATGAGGCGGGCCGGGCCGATCGACGGATCGAACGTCGTGCGCATGCCGAACAGCACCCCGGCCAGCGCGAGCGTGGCGAAGGCGATCGCGGTCGCCACCGCGTACACCTGACGCTGGTCGATGCCCAGGAGCTGGACGGTCTCCCGGTCGTCGCTGGTGGCCCGCATCGCGCGGCCGAAGGCCGTCCGGGCCAGGAAGAGCTGCAGCCCGGCGAGCACGGCGACGGCCAGGCCGAGGCACAGCACCGCGAACCAGCCGACCGACAGGCTCTCGGTCAGTTGGAGGCTGGCGGTGCCGAGCGCGCCCGCGGGCAGCGCCCGGCTGTCCGGTGAGAACGCCTCGAGCAGCGCGTTCTGCAGCACCACGGAGAGACCGAAGGTGACCACGAGCGGGGCCAGCGGACCGGCGCGCAGACCGCGTTCCAGGAGCAGGCGCTGCACCAGGTAACCGAGCACAGCCATGGCCGGCACCACCACGATCAGCGTCACGAACGAGCTCAGGGCGAACGCGTCGATCAGCGCGAAGGCCAGGAACGCGGCCAGCACCGAGAGGTCGCCGTGGGCCAGGTTGACGATCCGCATGACCCCGAACATCAGCGACAGCCCGGTGGCGAACAACGCGTAGAGACCGCCCAGCAGGATGCCCTGGAGGACGGCGTTGACCCAGGTCACAGCCTCACACTCCGAAGTAGGCACGGGTGACCGCTTCGCGGGTCACCTCGGCGGACGGCGCCTCGAGGGCCACGCGGCCTTCGAGCAGGCATTGCACGCGGTCGGCGGCGGCCAGCGCCAGGCCGACGTCCTGTTCGACGATCAGCACGGTGGTACCGGCGCCGATGACGGTGGGCAGGGCCGCGTACAGCTGCCGGACGACGATCGGGGCGAGGCCCAGCGAGACCTCGTCGAGCAGCAGCAGGCGGGGGTTGCCCAGCAGGGCCCGGCCGATCGCGACCGCCTGGGCCTCGCCCCCGCTGAGCAGCGCGGCCGACCGGCGGCGCAGGGCGACCAGATGGGGGAAGAGCTCGTAGACCCGGTCCAGCCGCCAGGGGCCCGGACGCCCGCGGTACGAGCCGAGGCGCAGGTTCTCCTCGACGGTCAGGCTGGGAAAGAGCCGGCGGCCCTCGGGCACCAGGGCGATGCCGAGCGGATAGCGGCGGTGCGCGGGGAGGCCGGTGACGTCGCGGCCGTCGAGGACGATGCGGCCCCGCGCCGGCCGCAGGGCGCCGGCGATCGCCTTGAGCAGCGTCGATTTGCCCGCGCCGTTCGCGCCGATGACCGCCAGGGTCTCGCCCTCGGCCACGCTGAGGTCCACGCCGAACAGGACCTGCGCGTCGCCGTAGCGCACGTCCAGCGACGTCACGGAGATCACGCCGCGAGCTCCGGGCCGAGATAGACGTCCCGGACGGCCGGGCTCGCCAGGACGTCCCGCGGGTCGCCGCGCGCCAGCACCCGCCCGGCGGCCAGGCAGAGCATCTCGTCGACCACCTCGAGCAACGCGTGCACGATGTGCTCGATCCAGATGACGGCCAGCCCGGCGCCGCGCAACCCGGTCACCGTCGCGACCAGCTCGCGCAGCTCCGGCTCGGTCAGCCCGCCGCCGATCTCGTCCAGCAGCAGCAGGCGCGGGCCGGTCGCGAGGGCCCGGGCCAGCTCGAGCCGTTTGCGGTCGAGCAACGGCAGCCGGCCGGCCCCCTCGTTGGCGTGGCGGCGCAGGCCGGTCCGGTCGAGCGCCCCGGCCGCCGCGTCGTACGCCGCGGAACCGCGCAACCCGGCGCCGGCCGACGCCGCCACCAGAGCGTTCTCGAAGACCGTCAGCTCGGCGAAGGGCCGTGGCACCTGGTAGGTGCGGCCGATGCCGAGGCGGCAGCGACGATCGGCCGGCCACCGGCTGATGTCGCGACCGTCCAGCAGCACGGTGCCCGAGGACGGTCGCAGGGTGCCACTGATCAGGTTGAGCAGCGTGGACTTGCCGGCGCCGTTGGGTCCCACGATGCCCAGCGCCCGCCCGCCCTCCAGGTCGAACGTGATGTCGTCGGCGACGACCAGTGAGCCGAAGCTGTGCCGCAGGCCGGCGACGGCCAGCACCGGCGTCACAGCGGCTGGACCTTGCCGGCCACCGGGACCGCGGTCTTGAGCGGGTTGCTGACCACCACCAGGTCGTACGGGTAGGTCGTGCCCTTGCGCCACTGACCGCCGACCAGGGGCGTCTTGGCGACGTTGGGCACGGGACCGGAGGTCCAGTCGACCGGGCCGACGACCGTGTCCAGCTTGAGCGACTTCAGCGCGTCGACGATGCCCTGCCGGTTGTTCGTGGCGCCGGCCGTGGTGACCGCCTTGGCCGCGACCTCGAACAGCGCGTGGACGAAACCGATCGGCTGCGTCCACTGCTTGCCGGTCGCCGTGGTGAAGGCCTGGGCCAGCGCGGCCGCGCTCTGCCCGGTGAGCGAGCTGGTGAACGGGTGGGTCGGCGACCACCACACCTCGGTGCCGAGGTTCTGCCCGAGGTCGCCCAGCGCCTCGATGGTCGACGGGAAGAGCAGCGCCTTGGCGATCGTGGCGATGCGCGGCCGGTATCCCTGCTGGGCGGCCTGTTTCCAGAAGTTGGTGAAGTCGGGCGGCACCACGACGCCGAGCAGGATCTGCGCGCCGCCGGCCTTGAACCGGGCGATCTGGGCCGAGTAGTCCTGGGTGCCGACCGCGAACCGGCCCGGGTCGATGATCGAGTAGCCGTTCTTGGCGACCTCGGGCGGGAAGCCGGTCTTGGCGTCGCCCCACGCGTTGCCGTCCGGGTCGTTCGGGAAGAGCCCGCCGGCCCTCTTGCCGGCCCCGGCCGCGGCCCACATGTCCTGATAGACGGCCTCGACGTCCTCGAGACCCCAGAAGAAGTGGTACGTCCAGCTGAAGCTCTTGCCGCCGATCGCGCCGCCGCGGCCCAGGAACCAGGGCTGCCACGGGGCCACCGTCGAGATGCAGGGCACGCCGTTGGCCTCGCACTGGTCGGCCACCGGGTTGGTGATGTCGGGGGTCGACGACACGAGCATGAGGTCGACCTTGTCCGACAGGATCAGATCGCCGGCCACCGTGCCGGCCCGCCGGGAGTCCGACTGGGCGTCCTTGACCAGGATCTCGACCTTGACGTCGCGGTCGCCCACCCGCAGCGGGTTCTTGGCGAACCAGTCGCGCACCGCGCCCACGACGAAGGTGTCGGCCTCGCCGAAGGGCGCCAGCGCGCCGGTCTGCGGGGTGACGTAGCCGAGTTTGAGGGTGCCCGTCGACGCCGTCGAGTCGCTCTGCTTGATGCCGCTGCTGCAGGCCGAGGTCAGACCGGTCAGCCCGGCCGCGGTGAGCAATGTCCGGCGCTTCACAGCGGCCTCCCCAGCACTCGTTCGAGCGCGGCCCGCACGGTGCTCGCCGGGTCGCCGGTCAGATCGGGACTGCGGAAACAGACGTAGTTGTCGGGCCGCACCAGCACGCAGCCGGAGTCGCCGACCTCGCGCAGCCGGGCCCAGTCGCCGTAGATGTCCTCGTAGTCGGCGCCGGGGCCGATGGTGACCGCGACGACCGGCAGGTCGCGCACTGCCTCGGCCCATTGCTCACCGCCCAGGCCGGTGAAAAGCGTGAAGCGGCCCTGCCCACCGAGGTCCAAGGTGGACAACCGCTCCCGGGAACGGCCGACCCAGGCGTGCGGCAGCTTGGCCCCGGGCCAGGTGGTCGCGTGGTGATAGAGCTCGTCGTCGCGCGGGTTCACCGGCGCCGGCGTGCCGTCGGGCACGATCGCGGCCGAGGCGTAGCGCTGGTCGAGCTCGACGCCGTGGGTGTTGAACTCGTAGTTCTTGAACTCGATGGCCTCGCGCAGCTCCTGACGCTGCTTCTCCGCCGCCGGGGTGGCCAGCTTGCGCGCCGCCATGTTCTGGCGCACCTGGGCGGGATCGTCGGTGGAGAGCAGTCCGAGCGCCTCGAAGATGCGGGTCGTCTCGCCGATGCTGCGGTTGGCCCGGTCGACGACCTGCTTGCCGATCGGCGCCCGCTCGGCCGAGTAGGTGTCGAGCAGCGAGGGATCGGCGACGCCGTCGAGCACCAGGCGCAGCTTCCAGGCGAGGTTGTAGGCGTCCTGGATCGACGTGTTGGAACCGAGCCCGTTCGACGGCGGGTGCCGGTGCACGGCGTCGCCCATGCAGAAGACCCGGCCGTTCTGGTACGTCTCGGCGTACAGGTGATTGACCGTCCAGGCCGCGGAGGACTTGATGGTGACCGGCACCGTGTCGTCGCCGATGAGGTGGTGGGCGATGCGCCGGGCGTAGTCCTCGGTGAGGTCCGGCGGCTCGCCGTTGATGTCGTAGCCCCAGACGATCAGCCACTCGTGCCACGGCCGCACGCAGCGGACCAGGCCCATCCCGATGCCGCCGACGTCCGATCCGGTCTGCAGCACCCAGTAGAGCGTGCTCGGCCGGTACGCCGTGTAGGCCGTGAGGTCGGCTTCGAAGACGATGTTGATGCTGCCCGCGACGCCCATCTGGCCGACCATGGGCAGCCCGATGTCCTCGGCCACCTTGCTGCGGCCGCCGTCCGCGCCGATCAGGTACTTGGCCCGGATGGTGTATTCGTCGCCCCGCAAACGGTCGCGCACCCTGGCCGTGACTCCGTCCGCGTCCTGCGTGAGGGAGAGGTACTCGGTCTGGTAGCGGAACGCCGTCCCCCGGGCCACCGCGGCCGAGGCCAGCACCGGCTCCATCAGGTGCTGCGGCATGTCGCAGATGCTCGACGGCGACGCGAGGGCGTGGTCGGCGAGCCGCGAGGGATGGGTGTACCAGGTGCGCAGGCGGCCCAGCTCCTCACCGGCGAGGCTGGAGCAGAACGGGGTGTCCCCCATCAGGTGCTGCGGCGTGGCCAGGGCGGCGACCTGCTCCTCGAGGCCGGCGTCGCGCAGCACCTCCATCGTGCGCTGGTTGGTGATGTGGGCGCGCGGGGTGTCGGACAGGCGGCTGTACTTGGTGACGACGATGTTGGGCACGCCGTACGTGCTCAGCAGCAGAGCGGCGGCGCCGCCGGCCGGCCCGCTGCCGACGATCAGCACGTCGGTCTCGACATCAGGCATTCGCGGATCCCAATCTGAAGGTGAAGGCGACGGTGCGGCCGCCGTCGGGCCCGGGCGGGAAGTCGACGATCAGCTCGTCCTTGACCCCGAAGACCGCGTCGGAATCGAGATACGGCCCACCGGCGACGAACAGCTGGGTGATCAGGCGCTGATGGCCGGGGGCGCTGATCATGAAGTGCAGATGCGGCGCCCGGTACGGATGCCGGCCGGTCGCCCGCAGCATCTGCCCGACCGGCCCGTCGTCCGGGATCGGGTAGGCCGACGGCAGGATCGAGCGGAACCACAGCCGGCCGTCGGCGTCACCGCGCAGGCGGGCCCGCAGCACCGGCCCCTCCAGGTCGGGCAGCTGCACGTCGTAAAAGCCGTCCTGATTGGACTGCCAGACGTCGACCACCGCGTCCGGCACCGGTCGCCCGTCGAGATCCGTGATGCTGATGTCGGCCCGCAAGGGCACGCCGGGCAGCCCCTCGGCGAGGTCGGTGCCGGACGGGACGGCCGGCGGCCCCTCGACGTAGAACGGGCCCAGCACGGCCGACGGCGTGGTGTCGGGCGAGCGCGAGTTGGTCAGCAGGTCGACCGCGCTGGAGATGCCGAGGGTGTCGCTCAGCAGCACGAACTCCTGCCGGGTGGACGAGCAGAGCTGCCCGGTGCGGGTGAGGAAGTCGATGGCGGTCTTCCACTCGTCCTCGGTGAGGTCGTTGTCGACGACGAAACCGTGCAGCCGTTGCACGAGGTCACCGAGCAACGCGGCCACCCGTGGGTCGGCCGCCCCGGCGAAGCCGGCCACGACCTGCGCGGTGAGCCCGCTCAGGTCGGGCCGGTCGTCGGCCGCGGCCGGGCGGTCGCCGCGCCACGCCTCACCCAGCAGTCCGAGGGCGTCGGGCGCGGCCGCCCGGGCCGCGACCGTGGGCAGGTCGGCCTCGGCCAGGCCCAGCTCGACCAGCGAGCCGGGGGCGCCGAGCCGGGTGGCCAGGTCGAAGACGGCGGTGGGCGCGTCGGTCGCGCCGAGCGCGGTGGCGATCCGGCGCATCGCCTCGGGTTCGGCGGCGGCGTGGTGGGCCATCACGTGCGACAGCAGCACCGCGTGCGTCTCGGAGTGCGGCAGCCCGAACGAGCCGCCCAGGACGTGACACAACTTGTGGTGCAGCCCGGCCCCGGCGGCGCCGAGACAGAGCCCGGCCAGCCAGGCGCCCACGAGCGCGTCCGCCCGGGCGTCCCGGTCGGCCGGCCGGTCGGCGATGAGCGGCAGCGCGCGAGCCAGCCGGGTGATCGCCTCCAGCGCGAAGCTGTCCACCACCGGGCCGGCGCGGTGCGCACAGAGCGCCTCGACGGCGTGCGCCATGGCGTTGAGCCCGCTGGTGACCGAGAGGCCCACCGGCAACCCGAGGGTGAGGTCGACGTCGTAGAGCACGGTCGCCGGCACCAGGGCCGGGTCGCTGCGGGTGCGCTTCGTCCCGCCCGCGGTCTCGCCCACGATGGGGGTCATCTCCGAGCCGGCGTACGTGGTCGGGACCGCGATCTGCGGGAGGCCGGTGCGCGCGGCCAGCGCCTTGCCCAGGCCGGTGCTCGACCCGCCGCCGACCGACACCAGACAGTCGGCGTCGTGCGCGGCGACCACCTCGAGGGCGCGCTCGCTGACCTCGATCGGGGTGTGCATCACGACGCCTTCGAAACGGGCCACGGCCAGCGCGCCCAGCACCCCGGCGGCGTGGTCGGCCCGCCGGCCCAGCACGAGCACCCGGGTGGCGCCGAGCCGTTCCGCCTCCTCGCGGAGCCGGACCAGCGTCCCGGCCCCGAAGATCACCCGAGAGGCGTGCGCGGTGTACTCGAAGGACTCCACGCGCCCCAGTGTGTGGGTCCGGGACGGCGAAGATCCTGCACGTCCGCGCTGCACGATTCAGGCGCGGCGCAGCGCGGCCGGGGTGATGTCCAGGTGGGCGCGCAGCACCCGGGTCAGGTGCTCCTGGTGCGAGAAGCCGCAGCGCTGGGCGACCTCGGCGATCGGCATACGGGTGCAGCGCAGCAGCTGACAGGCGGCGTCGACCCGGCGCTGGATGAGGAACTGGTGCGGCGACAGCCCGGTGCGCGCCTTGAACTGCCGGGCGAACTGGCTGACGCTCAGCCCGGTCGCCGCGGCCAGCTCGCGCAGCGGCAACGCCTGCCCCAGGCGGTCCTCGACCAGCTCGCGGACGGCGTTGAACTGCCGGTCGGTGAGCCCGGCCCGCGGGCCCGCCGGGGTCGGCGGAGGCGGCCGGGCGCGGGCGCTGTGCCGCCGGGCGAGCTGCGCGGCCAGCGCGTGACCCAGATGGTCCACATAGGTACGGGCGGACGGCTCCCAGTGCCGCATGACCCCGTCGAGGTTCAGCAGCAGCTGCTCCACGAGCGGGTCGAGACTGCCGAACTCCTCGGCCAGCTCCACCGGATCGCCGCCGTGCGCCGCCCGCAGCAACTCGTCGGTCAGATAGGCGTGCACGGTGTCGAGCCGCCCGCCGAGCTCGACGGTGAGGTCCTTGCCGGCCGGGTGCACGAAGAGACCACCGGGCGGGACGGTGCGCGAGCTGATCAGGCCGAGGTGCCCCCGGCGTACGGTGACCGGCCCGTTGAGGTGCAGGATCACCAGGTGGCTGGGGGCGCTGCCGAAGCTGGCCCGGTAGGGCTGCTCGCTCTGGGTCGAGACGTAGAGCTGTTCCCAGCCGAGGCCGCGGCTGGTGCGGTCGGGCCGGATCCAGGGTTGCCGGAGAATGCCGTTGGTGTCGTGGACCGTGAGCTCCGCCACGTGACCATGACATCGACAAAGCTTGATCAAATCAAGCCGCGCGGAAGGTCCACCGGGAGTTGAGCGCGTAGTTCACGGCCGGGACGGCGACCAGGGCGACCGCCTGGACCAGCACATACGGCCTGCTGAGGAGCTCGGCGCCGAGCCAGAGGATCACGATGTTGAGCGTGCCGGCCACGGCGGCCACTGTCAGGAACCGGCCACCGGCCCGTGCGTGCCCGACCGGCGAGCGGAAGACCCAGGAGCGTTGCAGACCGTACGAGACCAGGACGCTCGCCGCGAACCCGGCCGCCGAGGACGGCACCGGCGGCCCGTGCAGCCCCTCGGCCAGCAGGAAGCCCACCCCCAGGTGGGTCAGGGCGCTGGCCCCGCCGCTGACCACGTACCGGAGGAGGGTGGCCGGGTCACCGCTCGGCACGGTCGGCCCGCACCAACTGCTCGGGCAGCGAGGCGACCGGGCCCGAACGCTCCTGCACGAGATAGCGCGGCCGGCCCCGGACCTCCTCGTGGATGCGGGCCAGGTACTCCCCGATCACGCCCAGCCCGAGCAGCAGGAAGGTGCCCATCACGAGCAGCAGCAGGATGACCGTGGGAAAACCGGCCACCGAGTCGCCGCCGATCCAGCGGATCAGGGTCTGCGCGCCCAGCAGCACGGCGAACCCGGCGAACGCCAGCCCGACCATGGTGACCAGATGCAGTGGCGCCGAGGTGAAGGAGGTGAGCCCGTTGACGGCCAGCCGGAACAGGGAACCGAACGTCCAGCGGGACCGGCCGCCCGCCCGTTCCTCGATGTCGACCTCGATCGCGCTGCGCCGGAAGCCGATCCAGCTGCTCGTGCCCCGGAAGAACGAGGAGTGCTCGGGCAGCCGCAGCAGCGCCTCCAGGGCCGGGCGGCCGAGCAGCCGGAAGTCGGTCGCGTCGATCAGGTCCACCCGGGTGAGCCCGGTGAACGCCTTGTTGAACGCGCGTCCGCCGAGCCGCCCGACCACGCCCTGGCCCGTCCGGTTGCGTTTGACCGCCTCGACCACGTGCGCACCCTCGCGCCAGCGCCGCACCATCTCGGGAATGGCCTGCGGCGGGTGCTGCAGATCGGAGTCGATGACCACGACCGCGTCCCCGGCGGCGTGCTCGAGACCGGCCAGCACCGCCGACTCCTTGCCGAAGTTGCGGGACAGCTGCAGACCGCGTACGCGCCCGTCGAGCAGGGCCTGCGCGGCCACCCGGTCCCAGGAGTCGTCGGTCGAGCCGTCATCGACCAGCACCAGCTCGTAGCTGAGGCCGGCGCCGGTGAGCACCTCGGTCAGCCGGGCCACGAAGCGGTCCACGCCGGCGCCCTCGTTGAAGATGGGCGCCACCACGGAGATCATCGGGCTCGATACCGTCACGCTCGCCCAACGACCACGCGAGCGCAAAAGTTACAAATCAGCGCCGGCGCTCAGCGCAGCAGCTCCGCGAGGGTCGGCAGCTTCGCCCGGTCCACGAAGATCGTGCGGACCGCCCCGTGATCGCGGTAGAGCCGGGACAGCCGCTCGGCCAGCGCGTCCTCCCACGACCGGTCCGGGCGGTGCCGCTCCCAGGTCTCCCGGTCGGGCAGGTACTCCAGCAGCACCCCGAGATCGCGGAGCAGGGCGAAGGACGAGCAGTCGGTCAGCACGACCGGGCGGTGGCCGGGCTCGACCCGCATCCGTTGCTGGACGGTCAGCACGAACTCGCGCAGCGGCTCGAAGGCGAGCCCGATCACCACGTACAGGTGGACCGGCGCCGGCGGGATCGTGCGGACGGGCGGGGTCGCACGGCGGGCCGGGAACAGCCGGCGCAGCCACGAGGTGCCGTCGCGCAGCCGGTCGCGCTCCTGGCGCAACCGCTCGCTCCGGCAGCGTTCGTCGGCCAGCCGGGCCTCGAGCGAGCGCAGGCGCCCGGCCATCGCGCTCAGCTCCCAGCGGGCCCGCTGCATCGCGTCGAGCGGCTCGCGCACCGGTGGGACCGGCACAGCGGTTTCGCGCACGTCAACCTCCGAGATCCTCGTGGCGGGCCGCCGGCCCGCCCAACCAGGTCGCCGCGGCGAATTCGCCCGGCTCCAGCAGGTGGTCGAACGCCGCCGGATCCGGCGGGTCCGGGCGCATCCCGACCCAGACGACGCCCGGGTGCTCGCGCACCACGGCGAGGAGGTCACCGCCGGGCCGGCCGTCGACCGCCACGATGCCGGGCCGGTGCAGCGCGATGAGATGGGCCAGCCGGTCCCGGAACACCGCACGGGACGGGATGTGCTCGGTGAGGAGGCCGGCCGGGACGGCAGTGGCCGCCGAGGCCACCGTGACGATCACCGCGACCAGATCGCCGGGCAGCCGGGGGACGATCGCCGTCAGCCGGGCCACGGCCTCGGGGTCCCCGGCTACCAGCATCAGGCGGCGAGCGGGCACGGCGGTCACCGGGCCGGTCACCCGGGTACGGGCGGGCGCGCTGATCCGGGGGCGGACGCCGAAACCGGCGAGCCACCGCAGGTGCGACCGCCCGGTCCTGCGGTCGGGGTCCTCGACCGTCACGGTGCGCCCGGCCCGGACGTCCGGCAGATCCTCGACGATCGGGCGCCGCCCGCGGATGACCAGGAGCCGCGCGTTCACCCGCTGGTCGTCGCGGGCCAGCTCGGCCACGCCGTCGCGGAGCAGGTCGCGCACGTCCGGGCCGAACGGCAACGGCCTCCGGTCGCCCGGCAGGGGCGCGTGCACCAGCACGGTGCTGAGCGCCGCGTCGGCCTGGGTGCGCACCTCGGCGGCGACCCGGGAGTCCGGAAACCGGAAGTCGGCCAGGATCGCCACGTCGTGAACGGTCGTCGCCATGCCGGATCCCCCTTCGCGGGCCTCTGCGGGGCTCAACGATCACCAACACACACCGTCACGGCAACGTCACGGAAACCGCATGGCGGTAGCCAACCCGGCGGCAACCGAAGGGCATCGGCACCGCACCCGGAGAAAGGTCATCGTCACTGCGTCAGCGCCGAACTATGACGGTGAACCCCCCGGTAGCAGCCGGGACCACTTACCGAAAGGCAGTCGATGCGCTCTTCGATCACCAAGCGTCTGGCCCTGATCGCGATGATCCCCGCCACCCTGCTCGTCGTGGTCGCGTTCGCCTCGTCCGCCCAGGCCGCCGTCACCAGCACGGCCAAGCTGCAGAGCGACATCGCGGTTCTCACCAACAAGCAGCGCGCCGCCCACGGCTGCCGGGCCGTCGTCGTCAGCCCGGCCCTGACCCGCGCGGCCGTCGGCCACAGCGCCTACCAGGCCCGCACCAACAAGCTCACGCACACCGGCGCCGGCAACTCCACGTTCGTCGCCCGCTCGAAGGCCGCCGGCTACAGCCGTCCGCTGAGCGAGAACGTCGCGTTCGGCTACAGCACCGGCGCCGCCGTGGTGAGCGCGTGGATGAAGAGCCCGGGCCACCGCGCCAACATCCTCAACTGCAAGGCGATCGCGGTCGGCGTCGGCATCGCCTACGCCGCCAACGGCACCCCGTACTTCACGCAGGAGTTCGGTTACTGAGCTCCCGCACCCCGCGGCGATACGACAGCTGGGCCTCACCTTCGCGGGTGAGGCCCTCGGTCGTTTCCAGCCAACGGGCCATCGCGTCCGGGGCGCCGCGCAGGGAGATCGTCGCGACATCGGCCAGCAGGCTGGTGAGCAGCCGCATGCCGGCCGGAGCGTGCGGGCCGGTCGGCGCGTCCCCGCCACCGACCACGAGCAGCCCGACGTCGTCCAGGTCGGCCAGGGCCTCCAGCGGCGCCTCCCGCACCTCGGCCACCTCGGCGAGCTGGTGAGCGGCCAGCGACGCCCGCGTCAGCTCGGCCCGCCCGCTGTTGTCCAGCGAGACCAGCCGGCCGCCGACCTCCTCCACCGCGTAGGCCATCCACACTGTCGAGGCCCCGCCGCCCAGCTCGAGCACCAGCCGCGGCCGCCGGGTGCGGATCAGGTGCAACAGGTCGAGCAGCGGCGCAGCCCCACCCGAGGGCGGCATGGGCGCCCTCGGCGTGACCCGCTGGAAGAGCTGCACGACCGCCTCGATGTCGCGGGTCTGCGCCTCGGCCCGGTCGACGACCTCCTGATGCCGGTCGCCCGAATGCAGGAGCAACTCCTCGAGCGCGCCGAGCATCCGGCGCTGGGCCTGGTCGAGCACGGTCCGCGCGTCGGCCTGCTGCCGCCGCTGGAGTCGCTGCAACCCGGAGAGCCGGCGGGCGAGCAGCAACAAGCCGGCGAAGAGGATCGTGAAGAAGACCGCGAGGAGGGTGAGGGCCAGACCGACGTTCCCGGTCAGCGCGGCGGCCGCGACCGCGACACAGAGCACGCAGGCCCCGGACGCCGAGACGACCTGCCGGCGGGTCAGGTTCCGCAACCGGCGCATCAGATCTCCCCCACGATCGGGACAAACGCCGACGGGGTCAGCCGGTTACGCCCGGACAGAAGGCCACGTCGGCCCGCTGCCGGGACGCGACCTCGAGCGACTCGTCGAAGCGGCGGACCGAGAACGGTGAGTCGGCGTGCAGCTCGACGAACTCGGCGCGCAGGGCACACCGGCGGCCGGCGCCGCCCGGGGTGGGATCGAAGTCGGCCATCTCGACGGCCACGCGATCGGCGAGTCTCGCGGCCGGCGCGGACATCGCGAGGTCGCGCTGCTGTTTGTTGGCGGTGGCCGACACGGTCGCGGTCGCCGCGAACAGGAGGACGGCCACCACGGGGGCGATGATCAACCGGCCCCGTGGGCGCACGAGATGCGCGAGCGCGACGAGCAGCAGCGCCCCCGCCGTCGTCGTGACGGCCGAGTCCCGCCAGCCGTACCCCCAGCGCCCGGTCGCCACGAGCTGCTGCACATCGACGTTCAACGACCCCATTCCGGCCCCCAGCAGCACGAGCGCGCCCGCCGGCGCTGCCAGCGCGACCGCGGGGCGCCGTCCCACCCGCGACAGCCGGGGCAGATCACGGATCGCCTGCCCGGCCACCAGCCCGATCACCAGCACCGCCCCGATCAGCACGAGACCGCCCGCCCAGGACCCCCGGGGCGCCGCGGCCGGCCACTGCAGCGGAGGCAGCCACGCGATGGCGCGTACCGGCAGGCTCTCCCACGTCTCGGGCCCGAACCGCACGTCGGAGCCCTTGTAGCAGGTCCCCGCCGCGCAGTAGCGCCGGATCACCACCCGGACGGCCAGGAAGACGGGCAGGAAGCCGACCCAGACCAGCCCGAGCGCGCGGGCCGGGGCCGCGGTGAGCAGCCGGCCGGGCCGGAGCCCGAGCACCAGCCCGCCCCGGACCAGCACGGCCACGGTGGCCAGGGGCAGGGCCAGGTACGCGATCTCGTTGAACGCGGCCAGGCCGGCCCCGCCCAGCAGCAGCAACGGCATCCACCACAGCCGCAGCGGTTTCCCCGGGTCGATGCGGCACAGCGCCGCCGTCACCCCGAGAACGAGCGCGGCCGAGGCGAGATAGAGACCGCCGAAGAGCACGATCGGGCTGGAGCCACCGGCCGCCACGAAGCCGGCCGCGACCGCGAACGGGACCACAGCGGCCACTGTGGACGGTGCGCGGCGGAACATCCGGCCGGGGGCGACGATGCTCTCGGCGAGCAGCACCGCCAAGACGCACAACAGGATCGCCGAGACGAACGAGACCAGCCGCAGACCGACGTTCACCGGCAGGCCGAGCACCTCGCTGAGCGCGTACGCGGCCGTGTCGAGCGTCTTCTCCAGCATGCGGCCGAACAGCCGGAAGTTACCCAGCCGCAGATAGCCGGGCAGCGAGTCGACGGTGTGCGGCACGATCCGCAGCGGGTCGTCGCGGAACATCCCGCCGTGCCAGTACAGGTTGAACCGGTGGTCACGGCTGGGCGCCAGCGCGACCAGCGGCGCCAGCACGGGCAACGGCACCAGCACGGCCCGCAGCACCGCCCGCCGCCAGAGCGCGCCGACCGGCGGCCCCTCGACCACGAAACGCATCCCGGCACGCGGGGCGACGGGGGCATCGATCGTCGGGGCGCTCATGCCGAAGCCAACGACCCCACCCTTCGATCAGTGACGAGGAGCCGGGCCAGGGTCGGCGGATCACGGGGGTCGATCACGACGGCGTGGGTGGCCCGATGGTCGCGGCAGAGCTGGGCGACCCGGCCGGCCAGCAGCGTCTCCCAGTCCGAGCCCGGGTCGTGCCGCGACCAGGTGGCCGGGTCGGGCAGATATTCGAGCACGACGCCGGGAACCCGCAGGCCGCGCAGCGACGGCTGATCGGTCACCACCACGGGCCGGTGATCGGCGTCGACCAGCACCCGCTGGCGCAGCGCCCGGATCAGCGCGTGCGATCCGGACCGGGAGAGCCCGACCGCCACGTAGACCCGGGCCGGGACGGGCGCCGTGCTGGGCCGGATCCGGGGCGGGACCGGGGTGCGGCCGCGCAGCCGCCGGGCCGCCCGGCCGGCCAGCACCGGGCCGGTGCGCAGCGGGTCGCGGGCCAGGTCGACCAGGACCCGGCCGAGGCGGTAGGAACGGCTGCGCCGCAGGGCCAGCACCAGCTCCCGGTTGCGGTCGCGATCCCGGACGGCGGCGTCCCGCTCGTCCTCGACGCAGCGCAACCGGCCGGTCAGCGTGGCCACCTCCCAGCGGGCGAGGGCCAGGTCGGCCGCGTCCGGTTCACCGAACATCTCCTGCCTCCACTTCGGATCGTCGAGAACAGTGCCCGGCCAGCCAGGCCGCGGCGTCCGCGGCCCCGTTGCCGAACGGAAGCTCGGCGCAACGACGGCTCAGGGCTTCGCGGGCCACCGGGTCGGCCAGCCGCTCGAGGGCCGCGGCGGCCGCCTCGTCGTCGGTGGCACAGACCGCGACCCCGGCCGCCGCGGCGAAGCGGGCCCGGCTGAGCTCGTCGTCGGCGCCGTCCGGGTCGGGCACGAAGACCGTCGGCACGCCCGCACCGAGCAGCTCGTGGAAGTTGGTGTAGTCGGCCCGGGACACGGCCAGCGTCACCTCGTCCAGATCGTCCGGGCCGGCCTCGACGACGGTGAAACCGGGCAGGGTGGCCTCGACGCCCCGGCAGAGCAGGGTCTGCCCGGGGCGGCGGTCCACGTGCGGGAGGCCGATCGGCAGCTCGGTGATCGGCTCGACCGCGCTCACCCCGGCCCGTGCGGTGGTCGTCCAGCCCTCGTCCGCGGGCGCGGCGAACTCGCCCGGCTCGAGGACGCCGGCGAACAGGGCGCCCCGGGCCGCCCACTCGCCGCCGGTGCCGCGCCGCCACATGGCCGGTCGCAGCCAGAGCCAGCGCGGGCCTGGGTGGTCGGCGATCGCGGCGGCGATGCCGTCGTGCGGCACCCCGCCGACCAGCACCGCCCGGGGACCGTACAGGTCGATCAGGTGCCGCAGCCGGTCGCGGACGAAGCCGGTCCAGCGGTCCTCGGGCGCACCCAGATCCTCGGCGGCGGGCAGATATTCGGTGAGCAGGCCGGCGGCGTGGGCGTCGGCCAGGCCGGCCGATCCGGCGACCACGATCGCCTCCAGGCCGGCGGGCAGGTGCCGGGCGACGGCCCGGAACCGGTTGATGTCGTCGCCGACGAGCAGCACCCGCCGCGGCGGCCGGACCGCGTGGAAGCGGGGCGGCGGTACGACGCCGCGGGGCAGCACACCCAGCGACGCGAGGCGGGCGATGTGCGAGGCGCTGCCGAAGTGCTCGGTCACGAAGGAGGTGGCTCGCGCGGCCTGCGCCTCGTACGCGGGCCGGTCCTTGTGCAGGCGCAGGACGAGGTCACGCAGCCCGGCCGGTTGGGCGTAGAGGGCGGCCTCGGCGAAGGTCGCGCGGAAGTGCGGCGCCAGGACGACCGGCACACCGCTCGCCATCGCCTCGAGGATCGTGCGGTCGAACGCCTCGTCGAAGTAGGCGAAGAAGTCGAGCCGGCCGAGGAATTCGCGGGGCGACTCGGCGCCGTCCTCGACGAGCTCCCACGAGGCCGGCGGCCGGGCGTCGTCCCGTCCGACGGCGCCCAGGAGGCGCACCTTGACGTCGGGAGAGTCCGGGTACGCCGCCACGAGCCGAGCCAGGTCCGGACGACCGTGCCGCCCGACCACCGGGACCGCCGCCCACGGACGGGAATCGACCGGCCAGCTCGCGACGTCGATGATCTCGTGCCAGTCGGTCTCGGGCAGCACCCAGCCGGCGACCTCGTCGCGCACCTGGCCGTTCACCGGCGCCCAGACCACGCCCGGCCCGAAGCAGCGCTCGATGCGCTCGCGGGCCCCGGCGAGGTCGCCCGGCGGCCGGTCGAGCACCACGATGGTGTGCGCGGCCCGCACCCGCGGCATCACCACCGGCTCCTCGGTGAAGACCTGCGGCCGGCGGATCAGCAGGACCTTCGCGGTGATCTCGGCGTCGTCGTCGGCCAGGTCGGCCAGCCCGTCGCGCAGGCAGGCCACGATCCGGCTGCGGAAGGGCCGGGTGGGCCGCGGCGGCGGGGACGGCACGTGGATCAGGACGGTGGTCAGCCCGGCCGCGGCCTGGGCCTGGACCTCGGCGGCCAGGCTCGCCGCGCCGCCGCCCGGATACCGCAGGTCGGACAGGATCGCGACGTCGTACACGGCATGGTCAACGAGACTGCCAACCGGGCGATACGGACAATTCACCCGAGTCGTTGATCACCGGGAAACGCCGAGAACAAGGGGGACCATGCGCGACACCGGACCTCATCCGCTCGCCGTCGCGGCTCTGCAGGCCCGGTCGATCGCGGCCCGCGAACCGCTGGCCCGGGCGGCCGCCGACGACCCGTGGATCGCGGGTGAGCTGGCCCGCGTCATCGCCCTGCAGGACCTGCGGGCGGACGACCAGGCCGACGCGCTGGCCATCCTGGACGGCCTGCGCGAGCGCGGCCGGATCGCGGGAGTCCACCAGGGACTGCACTGCCAGCTCGCGTACGCCTCGGGCGATCACGCGTCGGCCGCGGCGCTGCTGGCCGGCTACGGCGAGGTGCCCGGGCCGGTGCGGGCCGCGCTGACCGCCGACCTGGGCGGGCCGGCTTGTTTCGCCGCGTTGCTGCCGGCCCCGGCGGTGCGGGTGGCCGACGGGCCCGGCGCGCCGCTCGACCGGATCACCACCGGCCCGGTGCAGCGCCGGGGGCACGCCGGCCGGATCACCACGATCGTCACCTGCCGGCAGCCCGGACCGGCCCTGCTCACCGCGGTGCGGTCGCTGACCCGGCAGACGTGGACCAACCACGAGATCCTGGTCGTCGACGACGGCTCGTCCGGCGAGTTCGAGCCGGTGCTGCGGGCGGCGGCCGCCCTCGACCCGCGAGTGCGGGTGATCCGCATGGTCACCCCGGGCGGCCCCTACGTCGCGCGCAACGCCGGTCTGGACGCGGCGACGGGTGACTTCGTGACCTTTCAGGACGCCGGCGGCTGGTCCCACCCGCTCCGCCTGGAACGCCAGGTCGCACCGCTGCTGGCCGACCAGGCGGCCTTCTCGGCCACGGTTGCCGGCCTGCGGGTCACGCCCGCTCTGGAGGTCACCCGGCCGGGCCGGTCCGAGCTGGGCCCGCCCGACCTCGCCTCGTCGATGGTCCGGCGGGCGGTGGCGCTGAGCCGGGTCGGTCACTTCGACCCGGTCCGGGAGGGCGCCGATCTGGAGTACGCCGAGCGCGCCCGCGCGGTGCTCGGCGACGCGGCCGTCCGGCACGTCGGCGGCCTGCCGCTGATCCTGGTCCGGGACGAGCCCGACCCGGCGACCCGGTCTTATCTTTCGGCCTTCCGAAGGTGGCACACGCACGTCCGCGAGGGTCGCGAGCCGGCCACGCGGGCCCGGGCGTTCGTGGTGCCCCGCCGGCTGCGCGGCGACACCGGCGCCCGGGCCTACGACGTGGTGCTGGCGGGCGACTGGACCACCGCGGGCGGGGCCGCGACCGCCGGGATCGGGCAGTTGCGGGCTCTCGCCGCGCGCCGGCAACGCGCGGCCCTGCTGCACCTGGACGTGCTGGCCAACCTGCGCGAGGGCGCCCGCGACCTCGACCCGGCGGTCCAGGATCTGATCAACAGCGGCGAGCTCGTCCAGGTCGAGCTGACCGACGACGTCCGCGCCCGGCTGGTGGTGGCCCGCTCGGTCCAGGTGCTGCGGTACGCCCCCGACGGGCCCAGCGGTGTCCGGGCCCAGCGGGTGGTGATCGAGGACGCCGTGGCCGACCCGTCGGCGGCGGCCGCGGCCAAGCGGCTCTTCGGCCAGCGGCCGATCTGGGCCCCGGCCGGGCCGGACGGGCGGCGCCTGCTCACCGGGGCCGGGCAGGCCGCGCCGGCCCAGCTCGACCTGCCCAGCACGCTCGACGTGGCGCGGTGGCGGCTCGACCGGCGCGGGCCGCGGGCCGACCGGCCGGTGGTGGGCCGGCACTGCCGCGGTGGCCGGGCCGAGTGGCACCGGCTCCGCGCCGAGCTGCCCGAGACCGCGCGCCTGGACGTCCGCCTCCTCGACGCGGCCGGCCGCGCGGACCACTCGTTCGGCCGTTCCGGACCGCCGCGCAGCTGGCTGGTCTACCGCCCCGGCGACGTCAGCCTGCGCTCGTTCCTCGGTCAGATCGACTTCTACCTGCACCTGCCGCCCGACGACGAACCGGCCGACCCGGCGCCCGACGTGCTCACCGCGCTGGCCGCCGGTTGCGTGGCGGTGCTGCCCCACCGCTACGCCGCCGCCTTCGGCGAGGCCGCGGTCTACTGCTCGGCCGGCGAGCTGGCCGACACCGTACGCCGGTTGCACGCCGACCACCGGGCCCTGCGCGAGCAGTCCGCCCGCGGCGCCGCCTTCGTCCGGCGCCACCACACTCACGACCTGTTCGCCGAACGGGTGGCCCATCTGGCCCTGCCCACCCCGGCAACGCAAGGGTGACCACTTGGCACCCGCCGAACCGTCAACCCGGCCCGCCCGCGACCGATTCCTAAGGGCACAAGCAGCACAGAAACTCGGAGCGGCCCCCGCCGCTCCGGCCGCGGGCAGCAGCACTCCCCCGACCCGCGTACCGCTACCCCGTCGTCCCCCGCGACGGGGTAGCGGTATTTCCCCATGACCTCGGGTTGCCGTTCAACCTCCGCCGCGGCCCAGGCTTCGCTACGGACCAGCTCACTACGTCGCCAACGGGCCACTACGGTGAGCATCGGCGATCGAGCCGGTGTGGATGGCGACGAACCGCGACCGTGCGTTGTCCGCGGCAGATCCGGTTATTCGATCGAGGCACTGGGGAGGACCGGGCATTATCGTGCGATGCCTGACCGTAAGCCGACGATCGTCCTCGTCGACGATCTTCGCTCGTTCTTGTGATGTCAGTTCTGACGCAGGGGCGTGCGTCGGGCGCGCACGATTCGGTGCGTGATTCGCCAACCGGCAGCTGTCAGTTCGACAGTGTCCTCGTACGTAACACTGCCGGTCGATCCATCAGCCATGACTCCGAATCCCTTGGACAAGGCCTCGACAGCGCCGCCCGTCGTTTCGCGCAGCACAATATTGGTCACGTGGTGGGCTACCGGGTTGGCGTCGCCCAGTGCCGGCCCGGCTTCGCGGACTGCCGCGATGCCGACCAATTCGCCGCCGCCAAGAGCCGACACGTCGTAGACGACGTCCTCGGTGAACAGGGTCGCCAGGCCGTTGAAGTCACCGCAATCTGTCAGGTGGCCATGCGAGTTGATCAGATCTGTGATGGTGATCCGGTCATCCATGGAGATGGGCATCATGATCCCTCCGCACCCTAAATGGGGAACTCCCCGTTTAGCTGCCGGTACCGTATGCGGGGATGTCCCCAGATAGCAAGCGTCGCCCGCGCTCCGACGCGTCCCGTAACCGCGCACGGCTCGTAGCCGCAGCCCGTGAAGCGCTGGCCGAGGCGGGCAACGACGTCGCATTCGACGTGATCGCCCAACGCGCCGGGGTCGGCAACGCCACCCTGTATCGCCACTTCCCGACACGCGCCGATCTGCTCGTCGCCGTCTACGCCGACGAAGTCGCCGCACTGTGCCGACACGGCGAGCAGTTGCTGGAGTCCGCGGAGCCGACGAGCGCGCTGTTCGCGTGGCTCGATGAATTCGTGGTGCACGTGGCCACTAAGCGTGCCCTTGCCCTGGCCGCGACAGAAGACACCGGCGAACGCCACACCATGCTGTTCCGGGATTGGCATGCGTCGATCACCTCGATCGCCGATCGCCTCGTCCGACGCGCGCAGCCGACACTCCGTTCCGACCTCACCGCAACCGACGTGCTGACCTTGGCCAGCGGAGCGGCCTTGAGCGCCGACGCCGCTCGGGCCCGCCGGCTGGTCGCACTACTGCGTAGTGGCATTGCAGCTTCAACCAGCACCGACTGAGGCTTCCTCTGACACCAGTCCGGCCGCGCGCTCATCGACACGAGCGTGCGCAGGGCGGACGGCTGGTGGACGTCACAGGCACACGACAGCGCTCCGTCAGCCGCCACGCACGCTCGGCGGCAGATCCGGATGTCGGTTCCACCCATCATGCGGTAGAGGATTCGGTGCGACTTGCGTCAGCGGCCGAGGCGGGACTGCCATGACCAGGCGGCGATGCCGACTCGGTTTCGGACCTGGAGTTTGCGCTGGATGTTGGTCAGATGGGTTTTGACGGTGCCGGGGGTGATGTAGAGGCGGGCGCCGATCTCTGGGTTGGTCAAGCCGTCGGCGACCAAGGCAACGATGTCGAGTTCTCGGTGGCTCAGCGGGGGATCGGCGGGCGGTGCCCCTGGCCGGCTGACGGACAGTTCGCGTAGGAGACGGACGGTGACCGTCGGGCTGATCAGGGCGTCACCGGCCATTGCGGCCCGGACGGCCTCGGTTAGCAGGGTCGGGCCGGAGTGCTTGAGTAGAAAGCCGCTTGCTCCATGGCGTAAGGCTGTGTGGACGTACGCGTCGAGGTCGTAGGTGGTGACCACCACGACTCGTGTGGTGCCGGGTGCGTCCGGGGCGCATATCCGTTGAGTCAGCTCAAGGCCGTCCATGCGGGGCATCCGGATGTCGGTCACCACGACGTCCGGTTGCAGCCGGTCGGTCAATTGCAGCGCCTCGACACCGTCCGCGGCCTCACCGACGACGTCGATGTCGGGGGCGGCCTGCATGATCGTGCTGTAGGCCAACCGGATCGACGCTTGATCATCGGCGATGAGCACCCGGATCCGCGTATCGGTGCTCACCTGGGCCCGGCCGGTGCTGTCGTGGGCAGCTCGGCGCGCACGCGCCAGCCCATGGTGCTGGTCGGTCCGAAATCGAGCATGCCGCCGAGCCGTTCGACACGGTTGGCGAGCTCGGTCAGGCCGGTACCACCGCTGCGGCACTGCGGCGACGGCCGGGACGGGACCGGTAAATCAGTGCCCTCTTCGTTGCTCACGCTCAACTTCACACTGCCGTGATGGGGTTGTAGGTGCACTTCGACGACCGCGCCGGGCCGGGCATGTCGTCGTACGTTGGTGAGCGCTTCGAGGACCACTCGGTAGGCGGCGGCGCCGATCGGCGCGGGCAACTTCGACGCAATATCGGGATCAGAGTTCAGGCTTACCGGCCCGTCCCATGCCAGCGCAAATCGGCGCACCAGCTCCGGAAGTTCGGTGGCACCCGGGCCGTCGATGTCGGAGTCGCGGTCCAGATCCTCGGGCTGACGGATCTCCAACTCCCGGAGCAGCTGCATCGTCCGGTCCATCGCGGATAGAGCCCGTACACCGTCGGCCTCGACGCGCTCTAGTATCCCGGCCACCTCGTCGGGGCCGCCGGGCAGAAGGACACGAGCAGCCTGAACCTGGACCACCATCGCGCTCACGTCATGGGCGACAAAGTCGTGCAGATCGGTCGCCAGTTGTACCCGCTGTGCCCGCCGGGCCTGCCGCACGGCCCGCACTCGCGCCGTGTCGAGCTGCCGCAGGTAGAGACCGAAACAGGCACCGGCGATCCCGGCGAGCGACCAAAAAAGGCACACGGCGATCGCGTCCCGCCAGTTCGCCACCGCTGGGCCGGTAAGCGGTAGAGCCAACAGGCTCTCGGCGAGGACTGTCACCGACGCCGCGGCGGTGGCAGCCCGCGGTGGCGCCCACCGGCACACCAGTACGGCATTTGCGGCCAGGGCGGCGGTGCCCACCAGTGGCCAGAAGCCCACCACCGCCGGCGAGTGGTGGAGGTACCACAGCCACACCGCCAGTAAGGTGCTCGACCCCGCCGCACACGCACCGGCCGCGACGAACGGCCGCGCCCGCGCAACGATCTGCCCGGCCAACGCCGCAACCGCAGGCCCAGCGCACAGCACCTCGATCATCACGGCAATAACGTAGTCAGTACAGGCACGCTGGTGGTATCTACCGGATGGGAGATACCGGTGCGGCCGTCGCACCGACAACGCTAGATCCATGATCGACCGACTGACCTACCGGGCCGCGCTGGCCGGATCGCTACTGGTGACAGCCGCCGGGGTGCTGTGGTGGCTGATCCCGGGCAGTTACCCCTTCGGCCCCGAAGACCGCTTCGCAGATATGGCCCTGATGACGTATGTGCCGCGCGGCACGGCCATCGCATTCGCCCTACTTCTGGGTGTCGCCGGAATCGTGCTGGCGGCTGGCCGCCGCCGCGGGCCCGTGACGATCGCTTTCGCATCCGTCGCCGCCACTGTCCTGGGCCTGCTGGTACCGGACATCCAAGTGCTGATCATCACCGCCTACGCGATGACGTTGGCGGTGCCGTCCGCGCTAGTTGCGGTCTCAGCGAACCGGCTGCTACCACGGCTGCCCGCAATCGCGGTCTTCCTCGCCGCGTTCGCGGCGCTTCTGGGATGGCTGTCGTACATCGCCCGCGACGCCGATCCGATCGGTACGCGTCCGCTGTTCGTGTTCGGCTCGCTTGCTGCGGGTGCTTCGTGGGCCGCCGTCCTGATCCGCTTGCTGCACCCGGCCGACCGCAACCGCCCCGCCTGGACCGAGCCGGCGGCCGCCGCCCGATGGGGCAGGACGCTGACATGGGCGGCGGCGCTGTGCCCGCTACCGTACGCCCTGACCCGGTTGACCTGGCTCACTCCGTGGCCGATCGGCGAGACCGCGGAGACGCTGGCGGCTCATCCGGGCCTGCGCATCTTCGGCCTCGCATTGGCGCTTGCTGGCGAAGGCGGGACCTGGCTAACCCTCGGCCTGATCCGCCCGCGCGGCGAGACTTTCCCCACCTGGGTACCCATCGTCGGCGGCCGCCCCGTCCCCGTACTCGCCGCAGTAGTCCCTGGACTGCTGGTCGCAGCGATGCTCACCATCGCCGGGCACTCGCTTCTGCAGCAGGCCGCAACCACCGGCGACTACCTATTCGTGCTGCTGATGCCCTTCCCGCTGTGGGGACCGCTCCTGGCGGCCGCAACATTCGGCTATTGGCTACGCCGCCGGAGCAATGCCACCCCGGACGGGGTCCCTCCATCTTCCCCGATCGGCCACCCGAGTCGCTGGACCGTGAAGGCCCTCGCCACGCGACGCCGCCCTTAATCGGGTATCCGCTTCTCGGCAGATCCGTGCTCGGAGGGTCCGCCTTCGATCCGCTCTGTTGTGATTGATCGTTATCTGGCGCCTGGCGTAGGTGACGTTTCGGCATGCCGCGGCGCGCGGAATCGTGTCCATGCTCTCGATAATCGCTGTGGCGGTCATGGCGGACCGCGCAGGAACGATCGATGTGCTGGCGGAGTTTCGTGAGCAGTTCTCCCAGTGCATGACCCGGCGGACGGATGCCCTGTTCGAGCTGACCGAGGCGCTGCTGTGCACCGACGGGCCGGTCGCGCCCCGCCGACCCCGGAACGGCTCACCCTCGCCCGGGTACGGCGGGTGTTCCGGAACCTTCTGCGCGACGAGTCCTTCACCAGCGCGTGCACCGAAATCCAGCCACCCCAGCCCCGGACATCCGCCAAGCTCCCGCAACCGCCAGGCCGCTGTCCGCCACGATGGGGGACTCATCCTGGTCACCGGCCAGGCACATCAACCACCGAGCCATCACCAGAAGGACACCAAGCCCCGCCGAACTTGTTGAACGGCAAGCTCAGCCGATCGTCGAGGCCGCCGGCCGGGGATGAGTCAGCGCGGTCCACCGCCCGGCCAGCCGCCGGCGGGTGGTCAGGCCGAAACCGCCACCCTGGCGGGGCGCCACCCGGGCCGGCTCGTCGTCGACCACCACGACCGCGGCCGGCGTCAGCCGGCGGCCCAGCACGTGCAGGGCCGGCGCCAGCGGGTCGGCCGCGGCCGGGGTCAGCGTGCCGTCGACCAGCAGCAGGTCGATGTCGGCCAGCCCGTCCAGCGCGTCCACGTCGTACCAGTCGACCGTCCGGCCGTCGACCACGAGCTCGGCCAGCGGCACATGCCGGACCTCTACGGTCGTCAGCCCGTGCTCGGCCAGCCGCGCCCGCACCCGCACGACCCGGTCCTCGTCGTGGTCGACGGCGACCAGCCGGCCGCCGCAGACGGCCAGCGCGTAGCCCAGCCAGACCGTCGAGGCGCCGCAGCCCAGAGCCACCGTCAGATCCGGCCGGCGCTCGCGGGCGATGTGCACCAGGCCCAGCAGATCCCTCGGGTGCAGGCCGCCGCCGGCGGGCATCGGCGCCCGCGGGGAGACCGCGCGGAAGAGCTGGAACATCGCCTCGATCTCGCGGCTCTGCTCGCGCAGCAGCAGTTCGGCGCCCCGGCCGGTGAGGCGCTCGGCCCGGGCCATCACCTCGGTGAGTTCCTGGTGCCGGTCACCGGCGGCCAGCCGTTCCTTCTCGACCGCGGCGATCACCCGGCGCTGCAACTGGTCGATCGCGCCGCGCAGCTCGCGCACGGTCTCCTGGTTCGAGCGGTTCACCCGGGCGAGCCGGCGGGACAGGTGGACCACCCCGGCCAGCACGGCCGCCAGCATCAGCGCGAGCAGACAGGTGGCCACCGCCGCCTGGCCCGCCGCCGACGCGATCGCGACGCCGGTGGCCACGAGCAGGCCGATGACGAGGCCGGCGAGCTGCCGGCGGGACACCTCACCTACCCGCCGGACGACGGCGTGGGCCAGCCTGAGCAGCCGAGTCATGCGCACATCGGGACCAACGCGCCGGCGATCCGGGACGTTACGGGATCGTCAGCAACTCCGGCCGCAACGCCAGGATCCGCTCGACGTATTGGGCCGGATCGTGGGCGGCGGCGACCGTCAGCCGGGCCCGGCGGCTCTGCTCGGCGAAGAGCGCCGGGTCGGCCCGGTAGCGCGCGATCAGCGCGGCCGCCTCGCTGCGCGTGCAGTAGACGGCGGCATCGCCGTAGAAGGGCCGGTACCGCGGTGGCATCACCACCACACAACCCATCGCCGCGGCCTCCAGCGCCGGCCGCGAATACCACTCGGCCGCCTCCCGGGGCGGGAAGTGCAGATAGAAATCGAGCTGATGCAGGAACGACCGGGATCCGAGATCGCCGGCCTGATAGGCCAGCCAGGTGGCCCCGATCCCGACGGCCCCGGCGCCGGCCGGCCGGTCGGGCAGACGGACGCGGACGTCGGCCTCGGGCAGCAGCCGGCACACGGCGAGGCTGTCGGCGGCGTCCGGCGGCCAGTTGGCGGCGTCGCACAGGTCGGTGCCGACGACGGCCGAGCCCACTGTGCGCTCGGCGACCCAGCCCCCGGTCGCGAGGGCGACCGGCAGGTCCTCCGGTTCCACATCGGCCACCGTACGGAGGGAAGCCCGCACCCCGGCATCGCCGGGCACCCACGACGGGTCGACGCCGAAGAGCCGCCGCGCCGCCGCCGCACACGTCGCCGGCTCGTAGCGGTGGTCGCTCCCGTCGGCCCGCACGGGCGCACGGTCGGCCACCAGCAGAGCCCGGGCCGGCCGTACGGCGCCGGTCAGACCACCGGTGAACTGCAGCACCGCCACCTGCCGGACGATCAACAGGGCCGCCTCGACCGGGTCGTCCAGCTCCACCCGGTCGACCGTGCCCGCGTTGACCAGGTCCTGCACGGGCGCGGCGAACGGCATCCGCCGCATCTCCAGGGCCCGGTACGAGTCGAGCTGCAGCACGGCCACCCGCAGCCCGGCCGCGCTCAGCGCCCGCAGCTCGTCGAGCGCCGTTCGCTGGGTGCTTTCGAGGAAACGCCAGTCGGCCACCATCACCACGTCGTACGCCGGGTCCGCCGCCGTGCCGAGCAGGTGACCCGGCGCCGGAAAGGGCCGGTCGGCGCCGTCGGCGGGCCGGTACGCGCCGGCCTGCCGGGCGGCGATCAGCTGGTGGTGCCGCTGATAGGCCGACATGTACGCGGTGCGGGCCGGGTGCATCCAGTTCGCCCGGATCTCGGTCCGCGACAGTGACCCGGCGGAGAGCCGGATCAGCGCGAGCGGCGGGGCGTCGAGGTGCCGCACCCGGCCGGCCCCGAACGCGGCCTGGATCCGTCCGATGTACTCGGAGTCGGCGGCCTTGCGCAGCCGGTCGAAGTAGCCGACCGTGCGCAGCACCGTGCTCCGCCGCAGCAGCAGCGACGACGGGTTGAACCGGCCGTTGCGCATCCCCGGCCGGGTGCAGAGCAGCTCGTCGGTCACGGCCAGCCCGTCCGACGTCGTGGCGACCAGCCGCCGATCGTCCAGCAGCGGCCGCACCTGCAGCTCGACGCGGCGCGGGTGGGACCAGTCGTCGGAGTCCTGGAACGTCGCGAACTCGCCGCCCGCCGCGTCCAGGCCGGCGTTGCGGGCCGCGTACGTGCCCGAGTTGACCGGCATCCGGACCAGCTTGATCCGGTCGCCCAGCCCGGCCGCCTCGTGCAGCACCGGCTCGAACTCCGGCGGCGAGGCGTCGTCCACGATGATCACTTCGATGTTGGCCCAGCTCTGGGCGAGGATCGAGCACACCGCGGTGATCAGCCCGCGGCCGGGACGGTACGCGGTCACGATCACCGAGACGCGGTGCGGGCCGTCGACGCGCTCGGCCGCGGCGGTCAGCCGGTCGAAGGGCGGGCCGTCCCCCGGCGCGATCCCGGGCCCGGGCATCAGCTGGTGGAACGCGGCCAGCCAGGGCGCCACGGGCCGGTCGGCCACGAACGGGTTGAGCAGGTCGGCCCGCAACCCGGCCCGGGTCGGCTCGGCGATCTTCAGGTAGCGGCGCAGCAGCTTGCGCACCCGGGCCGGGCTCTCGGCGGTCAGCGCCAGCTGCGCGTGCAGCGCCTGGTTGGCCGGCGACAGCGCCCGCGCGCCGCAGGCCCGGCGGGTGAGCTCGAACAGGGCGAGCGCGTCGTCCCGGTCGGTCGGCAGCAGCTCCTGCAGCCCGAGGCTGTGCGCGAGGGCGGCGACCAGGCCGGGGTCGATCCGGCGGCGCCGGCGGCGCAGCCAACGCCGGTCTCCCGCGCGGGCGGCCTCGAGCAGCTGGCCGAGGGTGCCGTGCTCGCCGAGAGCCGCGCGGGCCAGCAGCGTACGGGCGTCGAGCGAGCGGTGGCGACCGGCGGTGGCGGTGAGCGCGAGACGGAGCCGCGGGCCGGCCGCCGCGACATGATCATCGAGGAGACCGGATATCGGGGACGACATGTCCCGTCAAACGCCGCCGCGGGCCGGGCGGTGACGACGTTTCTCAGACCACCGCGAGCACGGCGGCGGTCACCCGATCGCGCTCGGCCGCGTCGGCCCACGACCCGACCAGGTAGAACGCGTCGACCACATCGCCACCGAGGGTCGAGATGCGGGCCGCGCGCACCTCGGCGCCGGCCTCGTCGAGCGCGGTCGCCACCCGATAGAGCAGGCCCGGCGAGTCGGCCGCGCGCAGTTCGAGGACGGCCGCGTCGGTCGCCACGTCGCGTTGCCAGACGACGCGGGGGGAGGCGGTGCCGCCACGGGCGCTCATCGCCCGGGCCCGCACCCGCTGGGTGACCGAGACGTCGCCGGCGGCCACCCGGCGCAGGTCGGCGGCCAGCGCCACCGGGTCGTACGGGGTGCCGTAGCGGGGCTGGGTGAAGAACTCCACGATCCCCCGCCCGTCGACCGTGCTCGCGTTCGCCCCGATCACGTCGAGACGGTGCATGGCCAGACAGGCGGCGACCGCGCCGAGCAGCCCCCGGCGGTCGGCCGCGGCCACGGCAACCCGGTCCCCGTCCAGGTGGACGGCCGGCAGGTCGCCCTCGAGCAGTTCGGGGTCGGGGGCCGGCGGCTCGGGCAGCTCGCCGGTGTCCAGCGCGGTGTGCACCCGGCTGACCAGCTCGCGCATGAGCCGGCTCTTCCAGTCCGACCAGGCGGCCGGGCCGGTGGCCAGCGAGTCGGCGCGGGCCAGCGCGTGCAGCAGGTCGAGGGTGGTGCTGTCGCCGACCGCCTCGGCCACGTGCGAGATGGTCATCGGGTCGCTGAGGTCGCGGCGGGTGGCCACGTCGGGCAGCAGCAGATGCAGGCGCACCATCTTCTCGACGGTGGCCACGTCGGCCGGCGGCAGCCCGATGCGGGTGGCGATGTCGGCCGCGATCGGGGCCCCGACGACGCTGTGGTCGCCGGGCAGGCCCTTGCCGACGTCGTGCAGGAAGGCTCCGATCAGGAGCAGGTCGGGCCGCTCGACCTCGCGGGTGTAGGCGGTGGCCTCGTACGCGGCCTGGACCAGGTGGCGGTCGAGGGTGAACCGGTGGATCGGGTGGTGCTGGGGCAGGCTGCGCATCCGCGCCCACTCGGGCAGCCAGGCGTCGATCAGCCCGTACCGGTCGCAGGTCTCCCAGGCCGGCAGCAGCCCGGGCCCGGAGCCGAGCAGCGAGACGAGCGCGGCGCGGGCCGAAGGCGGCCACGGGGTGGGCAGCGGCGGGCTGAACGAGGCCAGCCATTCGCTGGTGGCCCGGGCGATCGGCAGCTGCACGATGGCGGCCGCGGCGGCGACCCGCAACGACAGGCTGGGGTCGGGCACCGGGCCGATCGCGGTGCGGGCCAGGACGAGTTCGCCGTCCTGCTCGACCACGTCGCGGGCGACCGGCCGGCGGACCGGCGCGCCGCTGGGCCCGCCCCGGCGGCGGCCGCTGCGCAGCCGGTCGGTGGCCCGCCAGGCGTCGTCGAGAGCGTGCGCCACCGTACGGGCATCGCCCGCGACCCGGCGCAGGAGCACATCGCCGTCGTCGAGGTCGAGCAGTTCGGCCACCGCGGCCCGCTCCTGGGCCACGAGCCGGTCGATCCGGCGGCCGACGGCCAGGTGCAGGGCGTCGCGGGTGTCGAGCAGCCGCAGGTTGGCCGCCCGCACCGCCGGGCGCATCGTGTCGGCGACCCCGGCGCGGCCGATCGCCCGCAGCAGCGTCACGTCGCGCAGCCCGCCGGCCGCCTCCTTGAGATCGCCCTCGAGCAGGAACGCGAGTTCGCCGTTGCTCGCCCAGCGGGCCGAGGTCACCTCGCGAAGCTGGGGCAGCAGCCGCACGGCGGTGCGCCGCCATTGGTCACCGGCCGCGGCGACCAAGTCGCCGGTCAGGGTCGCGTCACCGGCCACGTGGCGGGCGTCGAGCAGACCCAGGGAGACCTTGACGTCGTCGTGCGCGACCGACAGCGCCTCCGGCAACGTCCGCACGGAGTGGTCGAGGCCGAGCCGGGCGTCCCAGATCGGATACCAGAGCGAGGCGGCTATCCGGTCGATGCCGGCCGCGCCGTTGTGCAGGAGCACGAGGTCGAGGTCGCTGTACGGCGCGCACTCGCGCCGGCCCAGGCCACCCACGGCCACCAGGCTGACCCCGGGCACGTGGCCGGGGAACATCTCGCGCAGCCAGACGTCGAGGGCCGCGGCCCGTTCTTCCCGGGCGGCGGCGCCGATGTGTTCGCGGAGCTTGTCCAGCGAACCGCCGACCGGCACCTGGGGCGGGGCCGGCGGTTCGCTGGGCAGGCGTGTCATGTGATCGGCGTCAAACTCAGAGCGCGTCGAGTCCGCGCTCGCCGGTACGGACCCGGATGACGTCGTCGACCGACGTGACCCAGACCTTGCCGTCACCGATCTTGCCCGTCTTGGCGGCCGTGACGACGGCGTCGACAATCTTGTCGACGTCGATCTCGTCGGTGACTACCTCAACCTTGATCTTGGGCAGGAACTCCACCGTGTACTCGGCTCCCCGGTACACCTCGGTGTGGCCCTTCTGCCGCCCGTAGCCCTGTACCTCGCTCACGGTCAGCCCGCTCACGCCGAGCGCGTGCAGAGCCTCCTTCACCGCGTCGAGCTGGTACGGCTTGATGACCGCGGTCACCAGCTTCATGCTCAGTCCTTCCATCGGGGCAGTCATAGGGGTATTTAACCGGGGACCTTCTGGCTGACATCGGCCTTGCCGTCGGCGTCGACGCCGCCGGGCTTGAGGCCGGCCATGGCGAACGCGCCGCCGCCGGAGCCGGAGCCGCCCGACGGGGTGAGGTCGTAACCGGTCTCACCGTGGTCCGCGATGTCGATGCCGCCGACCTCGGCGTCCTCGCTGACCCGGGCCAGCTTGACGGCCTTGAGGATCAGGGCCAGGGCCGCCGCGATGACGAACGAGTAGAGCGTCACCACGAGGCTGCCGAGGAACTGACGGCCCAGCTGGGTGGCGCCGCCACCGTAGAAGAGGCCCTCGCTGGCGTTGAGGATCGCGCTGTCGGTGATGCCGGCGTTGACCTGGGCGGTGGCGAAGAAGCCGATCGACAGCGAGCCGATCCAGCCGCCGACGAAGTGGACGCCGACGACGTCGAGCGAGTCGTCGTAGCCGAACCGGTACTTCAGGCCGACCGCCAGAGCGCAGACCGCACCGGCGATGAGGCCGATGATGATGGCGGCGAAGGGCGCGACGAAGCCACAGGCCGGCGTGATGGCGACCAGGCCCGCGACGGCGCCGGACGAGGCGCCGACCAGGGTCGGCTTGCCGTCCCGGAGCCACTCCACGACGATCCAGCCGAGCAGTGCGGCGGCCGTGGCGACCTGCGTGTTGATGAAGGCGAAGACCGTGGTGCCGTCGACGGTCAGCTCGGAGCCGGCGTTGAAGCCGAACCAGCCGAACCAGAGCAGGCCGGCGCCGAGGGCGACGAAGGGCACGTTGTGCGGGCGCATGTTCTCGCGCGGCCAGCCGATCCGCTTGCCGAGCACCAGAGCGAGGGCCAGGGCCGCCGCACCGGCGTTGATGTGCACCGCCGTACCACCGGCGAAGTCCAGCGCACGGATCTTGGAACCGATGAAGCCGCCGCCCCACACCCAGTGAGCCACCGGGATGTAGACGATGGTGAACCAGCCGATCGCGAACAGGACCCAGCCGCCGAACTTCATGCGGTCGGAGACGGCGCCGCTGATCAGGGCCACCGTGATGATCGCGAACATCATCTGGAAGGCCATGAAGGCGTACGTCGGGATGCCGGTGTTGGCGCCGAAGAAGAGCCACTCTTCGGTGATCTTGTCGGTGCCGGTGCCGAAGTACGTGAAGTTACCGATGACGTTGTTGAGGCCGGAGCTCCCGTTCACCCCGAACGCCAGGGTGAAACCGTAGATGATCCACAGAACACTGATGAGACCGATGCACGAGAAGCTCATCATCATCATGTTCAGAACGCCCTTGGACCGGTTGAGGCCACCGTAGAACAGCGCCAGACCCGGGGTCATGAGCAAAACGAGCGCAGACGACAGGAGCAACCAGGCGGTATTGCCGGTATCGATCTCCACGCTGCCTCCTCTCGGAATGAAGGTGTCCTCCAACCCGACCCACAGCAGCGTTGCCAGTCGGCCGGTTTCGTGACGAGAGACTTCCGGTCCGAGGTTTCACGCACGGTCTACGCTCGATTTCCGGCGGGTGACGGACTGTTTCCTACGTGTGAAGAAACTCTCACAGCCCGTACGCCGAATGGGCGCGAACCAGGGCAATCACCGCAGAAATCGAGTCAGCCCGGCGCAGCCGGAATGTCAACGCCCGATCACCGAAGGGCGTATTCGAGGGTGTGGCGCTCGTAATCGAGCAGTCGCAGATCACGCATCGGACGGCGCAGGTGGCCCTTGTGCACGATGCGGACGAAGGCCGGGTCGCCGGCCGCCGCCATCCGCCGGATGCCCTCGACGTGGTCGACGATCCGCTTGCGGATGGTGCGCACGAGGCGATGCCGGTCGCGCGGGATCAGGCCGTAGGCGTCGGCGAACAACCGCAGGCGGCGCGGGCGGTTCGGCCGTTTCCACCCCAGCGTGTACGAGTCGCGGTCGCTGAACAGGGGGACCCACGTCCAGGCCGCGTAGGCCACGTCGTAGATGCGGGCGCCGGGCGAGGCCAGGTCGAAGTCGATCAGCGACAGCGTGCCGTCGGGCCGCCAGACCACGTTGTGCGGCGCGGCGTCGTGGTGGCAGATCACCTCGGTGTCGGGCGGCGGCGGGCCGAACGAGCGCCACACCGCGCCGGGCGGCGGCACGAACCCGTACTGCGCGTCGTGGAACATCCGCAGCATCGTGGCCACGGTGACCAGCGCCTCCTCGGTCACCCAGTGCGGGGCCAGGGGGTACTCGCCGCACTCGCCGTCGAGGTAGGACAGCACCTCGCGGCCCTTGTCGTCCATGCCCAGCGCGCGCGGGGAACCGGTGAAACCCACCCGCTCGAGATGGTTGAGGAGGCTGTGCACGGCCGGCGTCCACGGGCCGGAGTTGCGCCGCACGGTGTCGCCGACCTTCGAGACGGTGCTGACGTTGCCGCCGTGCAGCGGGATTTCCCGCTCCTGCGTCACCAGCACCCTCCCCCGCTCGAAGCGTCCGTGCGACCGAGACTACGCGGCGCTGCCAAGCAACGCCTCGACGAACGCGGCCGGCTCGAACGGCGCCAGGTCGTCCGGGCCCTCGCCCAGCCCCACCAGCTTGACGGGAATACCGAGCTTGCGCTGCACGGCGATGACGATTCCCCCTTTGGCGGTGCCGTCCAGCTTGGTGAGCACCACGCCGGTCACGTCCACCACCTCGGTGAACACGCGGGCCTGCTCGAGACCGTTCTGCCCGGTGGTCGCGTCGAGGATGAGCAGCGTCTCGTCGACCGGCCCGTGCTTCTCGACCACCCGCTTGACCTTGCCCAGCTCGTCCATCAGGCCGACCTTGTTCTGCAGGCGGCCCGCCGTGTCGATGATCACGGTGTCCACGCCGGTGTCGATGCCCCGCTTGACCGCGTCGAACGCGACGCTGGCCGGGTCGCCGCCCTCCGGGCCGCGGACGGTCTCGGCGCCGACCCGCTCCCCCCAGGTGGCGATCTGGTCGGCCGCGGCCGCGCGGAACGTGTCGGCCGCGCCGAACAGCACCGAGCGCCCGTCCGCGATCAGCACCCGGCCGATCTTTCCGCAGGTGGTGGTCTTGCCGGCGCCGTTCACGCCGACGACCAGCATCACCGCGGGCCGGCCGTCGTGCGGCGTGGTCTTCAGGGTGCGGTCCATGCCGGGCTCGAGTGCCCCGACGAGCTCCTCGGTGAGCTGCTCGCGCACCTCGGTGACGGTGCGCGAGCCGAGCACACGGACCCGCTCGCGCAGCCGCTCGACGATCACCTGGGTGGCCTCGACGCCGACGTCGGCGCCGATCAGGCTGTCCTCGATCTCCTCCCAGGCGTCCTCGTCGAGGTGATCGCGGGAGAGCACGCTGAGCAGGCCCTTGCCGAACACACTCTGCGAGCGCGACAGGCGGGCGCGCAGGCGCACCATCCGCCCGGCCGTGGGCTCGGGCCGATCGAGCGTCGGCGTGGGTGTGGGCGGCTCGTCGAGGATGAGCGGCGGCAGCCCCTCGTCGGCCTCGGCCGGCACGACCAGGGGTGGCGTCTCGACCCCCGGCTCGGCCGCGGACGGCCGCTCCAGGGTCGTCGTGTCGCCGCCGGTCGACGACGGCGGCAGGTCACGGCGGCGCATGCGCGGCACCACCAGGCCGACGGCGCCGGCCAGCAGGACGACGAGCAGGATGACTGCGGCGACCACGTATTCCATAGCCGAAATCCTGACAGATGGCCTGCCCGTCCGTGGCGTCGGCCGTGGAGTGGCGACCCACGGCACATCTGACGGAGGATGGGCACCCCCGAGAAACCCAAGCGTGGAGGCTCTCCCATGCGCCACACCCCGGCGTACCCCCGGTGACCGCTCAGCTGCTCGTCGGCCCGCTCCTGCGACGGGTGGACGGCGATCGCGCCACGATCTGGGTCGAGGTGTCCGAGCCGGCCCGGGTCCACGTCGAGGCCGAGGGCGGTGGCGCGGGCTCGGCGCCCACCTTCACGGCGTACGGGCACCACTACGCCCTCGTCGTGGTCGACGGGCTGCGGCTGGGCGCCTCGAGCACCTACCAGGTGCTGCTCGACGACCGGCAGGTCTGGCCGAGCACCGAGTCGCCCTACCCGCCGCCGGCCATCCACACCCGCCCGGCCGACGACGGCGACACCCCGGTGCGCATGATCTTCGGATCGTGCCGCGAGGCCACGCCCAGCGCCACCGCGCGCAAGCTGCCGCCGGACGCCCTCGACGCGTACGCCCGGCGCCTGATGGCCGACCCGCAGAACCCGGAGCTGCGGCCCGACCTGATCGTGCTGCTGGGTGACCAGGTCTACGCCGACAAGACGTCGGCCAAGGTGCGCCGCTTCCTGCGCCGCCGCCGCGCCGCGGGCCACGACGGCCCGGCCGACCAGGTGGTGACGTTCGACGAGTACACCAAGCTCTACCTGGAATCGTGGCGCGACCCCGAGGTGCGCTGGCTGTTCGCCACCGTGCCGACCGTCATGATCTTCGACGACCACGAGCTGATCGACGACTGGAACACGTCCGCGTCGTGGCGGGCCGAGATGGCCGAGCAGAGCTGGTGGGAGGAGCGGATCACCGGCGGCCTGGCCTCGTACTGGGTCTATCAGCACCTGGGCAACATGGGCCCGGACGAGCTGGCCGCCGACCCGCTGTTCCAGAAGGTCGTCACGGTCGGCGACGCCACCGATCTGCTGCACGAGTTCGGCCGCACCGTCGACCGGGCCGAGCAGCTCTACCAGTGGAGCTACTCCCTGGACATCGGCCGCACCCGCCTGGTCATGCTCGACAACCGGTGCAGCCGGGTGCTCACCCCCGACAACCGCCAGATGCTGCCGCCGGCCGAGTGGGGCTGGTTCGTCGACCAGGCTCACGGCGAGTACGACCACCTGGTCGTCGGCTCGTCCCTGCCGTGGCTGATGCCGCCGGCCATCCACTACCTCGAGGCCTGGAACGAGAGAACGGCCGCGTCCCGCCGCCCGTGGGTGGCCAACGCGGCCGAGAAGCTGCGGCGCGCGGTCGACCTGGAACATTGGGCCGCCTTCGGTCGCTCGTTCACCGCGCTCGGTGAGCTGTTCCGGCGCCTGGGCGAGGGCACCACCGGCGCTCCCGGTCACCGGGTGGGCGCCGGCGGGGCGTACGCGGCTCCCGCCTCGATCAGCGTCCTCTCCGGCGACGTCCACCACTCGTACGTGGCCCAGGCCCTGTTCGGCACCCGGATGGCCACCCCGGTGATGCAGCTGACCTGCTCCCCGGTCCACAACCAGGTGCCCGCCTTCATGCGGCCGCTGATGCGCTTCAGCTGGTCCCGGGCCGCGGCCCACGGCGTACGGGGTCTGGCCCGCACGGCCGGCGTCCGGCGCCCCGCCTGGACGTGGAAGCGCCTGGCCGGCCCGTACTTCGGCAACGCCATCAGCACCTTGCGCCTCGACGGCCCGAAGGCCACCGTCCGCGTCGACGGCACCGACAAGGACGGCAACCTCTTCGCCGTGGCCGAGGTGACCTACCCCGACTGACACGAGGTCAGTCGGCCAGGGTGGACGGGCCCACGTCGATGAAGTTCCAGCCCGTGGCCGGCTCGCCGGTCAGCACCGGGGCGCTGCCGGGGCGCAGGTCCCAGGTCAGCCAGCGTCCGGACGCCACGCTGACGATGCCGTAGGAGTCGTCGGGGCCCTGACGGAGCTCGAAGCGCTGGCCGGCGTCGGCCGGGCCGCACCGGGCGAGGCCGACGGCGCCGTCGGCCTCGGCGGCCAGGCACCGGGAGCCGCCCTTCTCGTCCAGCCGGATGATCCACTGCTCCGAGCCGCGGAGGTCGGGGCCCACGTCCGAGACCGTCACCTTGGTGCCGCGGCCGGATGCCGGCACGGTGAACCGGCCGTCCGTGCCGAGCAGAATCCCGGGCTGATCCGGCGTGGCGGTCAACGGCGCCAGCGCGTAGGCGCGCTCGGAGTCCACGCCGACCATGTTCTTGATCAGGCCGAGCGCCCCGAACGACGGCGGCGGCGCGGGCGGCGCCGGGTAAGGCGAGTTCACCGGGGGAAGCGGCGCCGGCCCGGCGCGATCGGGCTGGGCGACCGCGATACCGGCGCCGAGCGCGACGACCGCGAGCACCACCGCGGCCAGAGCGCCCGCGTGGCGGCGGCGCCGGCGGCGGTCGGCGCGCCGGCGGACACCGGCCGCCGGCTCGAGCCGGCCCGTGCGGGCCGCGTGCCGGGCCAGGGCGGCGAGACCCTCGTCGACGTCAGGCATCGCGCACCTCCAGCGTGTCGCAGAGATGGCCGGCCAGGGCGCGACGGCCCCGGGCGAGCCAGGCCTTCACCGTTCCGGACGGCGCGCCGACCTCGGCGGCGATCTCGTCGACGGTCAGGCCGACCAGGTGGTGCAGGACGATGGCTCGCCGGTGGTCGGCCGGGATCTGGCGCAGCGCGTGCACGAGCGCCACGTGGTCGGGGCTGAGGCCGTCGACCTCGGTGTCGGGGGCGTCGCGGTGGTGGGCGCGCAGCCGGTTCACCGCCTTGCGCCAGCTGCTCACCGCGTGCCGCGACGCGACCCGGCGCACCCAGGCCTCGGGGCTGTCGCAGACGCGCACCGACGACCAGCGGTCCCAGGCCTTCAGGTACGCCTCGGAGACGGCGTCCTCGGCCTCGGACCGGTTGCCGGTCATCGCATAGACATGGCCGAGCACGCGTCTGGACGACGCCGCATAGAAGGCGTCGAATTCTTCGACGTCCCGCATCGGTGGCCCCCTTCGTCGAGGGGATGACGCCTGGGCCGGGCCGGCGGTTGCAGGATCACTGCGAGATGTCGAGGGCCTTGCGCAGATAGTCGAGGTGCTGCGGGCCCGACCAGCGGTAGGCCGAGAGGCCGGCCGCGCGCGCCCCGCGTACGGCCCGGTCGTCGTCGTCGACGAAGAGCACGTACTTCGGCGCGAGGCCGATGAGCTCGCAGGCCTTCTCGAAGAACTCGGCGGCCGGCTTGTGGGCCTTGATCTCCCACGAGCTGATCACCACGTCGACCTCGCCGGCCAGGCCCAGGGACTCCAGGTCGCCGCGCAGGCGGTCGGTGGCGTTGGTGGCCAGGCCGACCTTGCGGCCGGCGGCGCGCACCTCGCGGACGAACGCCAGAACCTCGGGGTCGGGCTCGCCGCGGTAGCTCTGCCACTCGGCGACGGCGGCCCGCGCCGCGTCGATCTCGAGCGGGAGCCGCGACGCGACCAGCTCCATCCACTCGGCGTCGGTGATCTCGCCGGCCATCGCCGGGCGGTAGATGTCCCACGACATCGCCGTCTCCAGCAGGGCGGCCGGCTTCAGCCCGTTGGCCACCTCGACGGCGATCATGGGGGCCGGGTCCCAGCGGCGCAGCACGCCGTCCAGGTCGATGAGCAGGGCCTGGGGGCGCTCGCGCGGCATGCCGGTCAGTCCTCCGATTCGTGCTTCAAACGCTGGCTGATCACCTGGGTCACACCGGCGCGCATCGTGACGCCGTACAGGGCGTCGGCGACCTCCATCGTGCGCTTCTGGTGCGTGATGATCAACAGCTGGCTCTTTTCGCGCAACTGTTCGAACAGCGTAATCAACCGCCCGAGGTTGACGTCGTCGAGGGCGGCCTCGACCTCGTCCATGATGTAGAAGGGCGAGGGCCGGGCGCGGAAGATGGCGCAGAGCATCGCCACCGCGGTCAGCGACCGCTCGCCACCGGAGAGCAGCGACAGCCGCTTGATCTTCTTGCCCGGCGGGCGGGCCTCGACCTCGACGCCGGTGGCCAGCATGTCCTCCGGGTCGGTGAGCACCAGCCGGCCCTCGCCACCCGGGAAGAGCACCTGGAACACAGTCTCGAACTCGCGCGCCGTGTCCTCGAACGCGGACGCGAAGACCTCCAGGATCCGGTCGTCCACGTCCCGGACCACGGTCAGCAGGTCCTTGCGCGTGGCCTTGAGGTCCTCGAGCTGGTCGGAGAGGAACTTGAAACGCTCCTCCAGCGCGGCGAACTCCTCCAGGGCGAGCGGGTTGACCTTGCCCAGCAGGGCCAGGTCGCGCTCGGCCTTGTTGGCCCGCTTCTCCTGGGTCGGGCGGTGGAACGCCACCGGCTCGGGAACCGGCTTGCCGTCCTTCTCGGCCAGGGCCACCTCGGCCTGGGTCGGCGGCACGGGCTGCTCGGGACCGTACTCGACGATCAGCGTGTCGACGTCGAGCGAGAAGTCCTCGGCTGCCTTGGCCTCGAGTTGCTCGATGCGCATCCGCTGCTCGGCCCGGGCCACCTCGTCCCGGTGCACCTCGCTGGTGAGCCGTTCGAGCTCGGCGACCAGGCGCTTGGCGCCGGCCCGCACCTCCTGCAGCTCGGCCTCGCGCAGCGTCCGGGCCTGGGCCAGCTCGTCGCGGACCTCCACGGCCCCGGCCAGCGACACCCGGACGCGGGCCAGCGCGGAGGCCGCGCCCAGCGCGACCGCGCGGGCGATCTCGGCGCCCCGGGCCCGCGCGGCACGACGGGCGGCGGCCCGCTCGCGGGCCTGGCGCTCGGCGTTGGCCTGGCGCAGCAGCGAATCGGCCCGGCCGGCGATCGAGGCGACCCGCTCCTCGGCGGTGCGCACCGCCAGCCGGACCTCCATCTCGTTCTGCCGGGCCTGGGGCACGAGTGCGGCGAGCCGGTCCCGCTCCTCGGTGGAGGGTTCCTCGTCGATCGGGGTGGCCTCGGCCAGGCGCAGCCGCTCCTCGAGCTCGGCCACGCGCATCAGGTCGGCCTCCCGGGCCGACTCGGCCTTCTGCCGCGCGGCGCCCAGCCGCTCGGTCTCGGCCTTGGCCGACCGGGCGGCCGCGCCCAGCTCGGCGAGCCGGCGGGCGGCCGCGTTGCGCTCACCCTCGGCGGCCCGCTTGGCGGCGGCCGCGACGTTCACGGCCTCCTTGTGCCGGGCCACTTCGGCGCGGGCCGCGGCCAGCTGCTCCTTGAGCTCGCCGATCGACGTCTCGGAAGCTGTCCGGCGGGCCTTGGCCTCGTCGACCGCGGCCTGCACCTCGAGATAGCTCGTGGCCTTGCCCGAGCCACCGGCGGCGGCGTACGCCCCGAGCACGTCCCCGTCGGGGGTGACGGCCCGCAGCTCCGCGTTCGAGCCGACCAGCGCCACGGCGGCCGCGTGATCGGGCACGAGGGCGACATCGCGCAGCGCCCGGTTGAGCGCCGGGCGAAGAGTGTCGGGACAGCCGATCACGTCGGGCGCCCACACCGCCCCCTCGGGCAGAGCGGGGCGCAACGCGTCGAGCGACCCCTGCATGCCGGGGGCGGCCGGTGACGCGACGACCAGCGCGGCCCGCCCGGCGTCGGCGATCTTCAGCGTCCGCATGGCCTCGACGGCCTCGTCCACGCCGGACAGCGCGACCGCGTCGGCCAGCGAGCCCAGCGCCGCGGCGAGCGCCGACTCGTGTCCCGGCTGGACGGTGAGGATGGAGGCCAGGCTGCCCAGCAGGCCGGGCACCTCGCCCGCCTTGGCCAGCAGCGCCCCGGCCCCGTCCTTGCGCTTGAGGCCCAGCGCGAGCGCTTCCTCGCGGGCCTTCCAGCTGGCCGCGTCCTTCTCCGCCGTCCGTTCGGCGTCCGACAGGTCCTTGACGACCGCGGCGGCCCGGTCGTGCTCGGCGACCGCCTCGGCGTGCCGCTCGTCGAGCTCGACGTTGTCGCGGTCGGCCTCGGACGACTCGGCCGCGACGGCGTCGACCTCGGCCTGCGCGGCCTCGGCGCGCATCATCGCGTCGGTGTGCGCGGCGGCCAGGCGTTCGATCTCGTCGGTCGCGCCCTCGGTGCGGGCGCGGGCCGCGTTCACGTTGCCGGTGAGCTTGGCCAGACCCTCGCGCCGGTCGGCGATCGCCTTGGCCGCCGTCCGCAGGGCGCCCTCGGCCGCGGCCAGCTCGCGCTCCAGCTCCTGCCGGTGCTCGATCGCCTCGGCCAGGCGCATCTGGTCGTCGGTGAGCGCCTCGCGCAGCTCCTCCTCCTGCTCGCGCACCCGCTCGGCCTCGGCCACCAGCTGGTCGGGGTCGCGGCCGGGCCGCTCCTCGTCCGGGGTGGCGGCCAGGTGCCGCAGCCGCTCGGAGGCGAGCTGCTCGGTCGAGCGGAAACGCTCCTGCAGAGCGGACAGCTTGTACCAGGTGTCCTGGGCGGCCTGCAGCAGCGGCGCATCCTCGGCGTGCGCGAGCTCGAGGTCGGCCAGGTGCCGCTGCACCTCACGGTTCTCGTCCTCGACCTGGCCCCGGCGGTCCCGCATCGCCGACTCGTCGGCGATCTCCTTGTCCAGCGTGGTGCGCAGCGTGTGCAGGTCGTCGGCAAGCAGCCGCAGCCGGGCGTCGCGCAGGTCGGCCTGGATGCCGGCCGCCCGACGGGCCACCTCGGCCTGCTTGCCCAGCGGCTTGAGCTGGCGTCGCAGCTCGGCGGTGAGGTCGGTGAGCCGGTTGAGGTTCACCTGCATGGCGTCCAGCTTGCGGATCGCCTTCTCTTTCCGCTTGCGGTGCTTGAGGACGCCGGCGGCCTCCTCGATGAAGGCGCGGCGGTCCTCGGGCTTGGCGTGCAGCATCGCGTCGAGCCGGCCCTGCCCGACGATGATGTGCATCTCCCGGCCGATGCCGGAGTCGCTCAGCAGCTCCTGGATGTCGAGCAGCCGGCAGGCGTTCCCGTTGATCTCGTACTCGCTGGCGCCGTCGCGGAACATGCGGCGGGTGATCGACACCTCGGTGTACTCGATCGGCAGGGCGCCGTCGTTGTTGTCGATCGTGAGCGTCACCTCGGCCCGGCCCAGCGGCGCGCGGCCGGACGTGCCGGCGAAGATGACGTCCTCCATCTTGCCGCCGCGCAGGGCCTTGGCGCCCTGCTCGCCGAGAACCCAGGCGATGGCGTCGACGACGTTCGACTTGCCGGAGCCGTTTGGGCCCACCACGCAGGTGATGCCCGGCTCCAGCCGCAGCGTCGTAGCGGAGGCGAAGGACTTGAAGCCCTTGACCGTCAGGCTCTTGAGGTGCACGGATCTCCGAATGTCGGTCGTCTTCTGCTTCGGCGCAGACTACCCCCGGCATGCGTCACCAGCGGTAACCGCCGCTCCGCGTCCCGCAGAAACCGGACAAAAAGATCTTTGGCGCCGAGATCCGGCGGCAAAAAGATGCGCGCCGCCACGAAGTGGAGGCGCGCGATTTCGGGGTGCGTCTTTGGTGCGAGGGGGATTGCGATGGCCGCCCTGCCCGTCAGCGGAACAGCGTGGGTGACGCAGCCGCGGCGGCCGGTGGAGCTCAGGTCAGTGCGGGCTCGGTCAGCCGCGCGAAATCGTCTGCCTCGGCAGCAGCCGCCGCAAGACGATCGTTTTCCGCCCGGAGGCGGGTGACCTCGAACTCCAGGGCCTGCACCCTGGAACGCAGACGGGTGACCTCGTCGAGCAGACGCCGATCGGGCGCTGCACCTACGTGGCCGAAGAGGGCCTTCGCCATGGTGACTCCTTGAGAAGCACTGCTTCTTCTTGTGGATAGCGTTGTCGGAGAGGCCGATCAACGCGCGCTCAGCATGCACCGCAGACTGCACTCAAGGGCACGCTTGAGCACAGAATCATGCACCCTCGGAAGCATTCTTAAGGTGCAGATCCCTCGAACCCGACTGGAACCGGGCACGAGTGGGCGCGACTGGCGACTCCTCCATAGTCCGCCGATACCCAGTTTCCGTCAAGCGCTGCGGAGGCGTCCCGTCGTGGCGAAGCAGTGAATCATGCCACCCGGAATGCCGCCAGCAGGCCGAACACCCTCTTGACACCGGGCCCCGCCGGCCACCGGGCGGCGATGAGGATCAGAATGCGGCACTGAAGTTGGCATGTCCGCGAGCCCGTCGCCGCGCCGCGGCCGCCCACCCCCTGGGGAGGGGGAGGTGGTGGCGAACGCTATCGCCCCCACAAGATCCACACCGACTTGTCCACAGGTACGCCCACCAGAGCCGACCAACCACCGCGCTCAGAAAACCGCATAACGGACAAACAGGGCGGCAAATCGGGTAAATGTTGCGTAATTGTGTCGCCTACCCGACAGGCTCCCTCGCCTTCGGCACCCTGTTTCGTTGCCCCCATCGTGAATCCGACCCCGCCGCGCGAGCGCATCTGCATGCTGACCGGTGGCGGGTACCCGTACCGTCGGGACGCCCTGAGCGGATGGTGCCGCACCCTCGTCGAAGGACTGCGCCGGTTCCGCTTCGAGTTGCTGACCGTGACCGACCGGGAACCGCCGACCGCCCCGGCCTACCCGCTGCCGCTGAACGTCGGCTCGGCCCGGGCCGTCGCCGTGGGCCGAGCGGCGATCAAGACCGAGCGGTCCGAGAGCCGCTCCGAGAACCGCCGGGAGCGCAACGAGCGCCGCCGCAGCGAGACCGAGCTCGGCCAGGCCGTCGCCGCGCTGCTCTGCCGTGGGCTGGTCGGCGAGCCCGAGGACGAGCGGACCTTCGCGCAGGGGCTCCGGCGGGTCGCCGAGCACCCCACTGCCCTGCCCGCGCTTCCGCTGGCCGACGCGCTCGTCGAGGCCTGGCGTACGGGTCAGGTCCGCGAGGGCGATCTGCCGCTGCCCCGGCTGAGCATGCGCGACGCCCGCACCGCGGCCACCCTGCTGCGGCACGCGCTCGGTGCGCTCACGGTCGACGTCCCCGAGTCGGACCTCGTGCACTGCGTCGGCGGCACCACGCCGCTGCTCACCGCGCTGGCCGGGCGCTGGCGCCACGGCGTGCCGCTGCTGCTGACCGAGGCCCGCGCGCCCGTGGCCCGGCACAAACCGCACGAGGAACGGCTGTCGCCGGCCGTACGCACGGTGCTGCGCCGGTTCCGCGGCTCGGTCGCCCGCGCCGGTTACGCCGAGGCCGGGCTGATCGCGCCGCTCAGCGCCTATCACCACAGCTGGGCGCTGCGGCACGGCGCGCAGGCGGCCAAGCTCGTCCAGGTGCCGGCCGGCGTCGACCCGTCGGAGTATCCGGGCGCCCCCGAGAGCGAGTCGGACCCGGCGGTGGTCTGGGCCGGCAGCGGCGGTCCGGACAGCGGCCTGGCCCCTCTGCTGGCCGCGTTCGAGCAGGTCGTGGCGGCTGTGCCGGGCACGGTGCTGCACCTGGTCGGGGTGACGGCGGCGCACGAGGACTACTGCGCCGAGCTGATCGAACGCACCGGGCTGGGTCGGACCGTACGCCTGCACCCGCTGCCCGCCGATCCGCGCGACCGGTACACGTCGGGCCACGTGGTGGCGCATGTGCCGGGGCCCGCCGATCCCCCGTACCGGCTGGTCGAGGCCATGATGTCGGGCCGCGCGGTGGTCGGGGTGGACGTGGGCCCGGCCGCCGAGACGCTCGGGGACGCCGGGGTCCTGGTGCAGCCGGGCGACCCGGCCGAGCTCGCGATCGCCGTGGTCGGGCTGCTGCGAGCGCCGAACCGCCGCCGGGCCCTGGGCGAGGCCGCCCGCCGGCGCGCGCTCACGCACTACACCAACGACCGGGTGGTCCGCGTCTACGGCGGGCTCTACACCGATCTCACGGCGCCGCCCCCACCGTCGTCGTTCGAGCTGGCGCTGGCCGTGCCGGCTCCCCGGTGCGAACCGCCGGTCACGCTGCGCTGGCTGGTCAGGGAAAGGCAGGACGGATGACGATCACGCCCGGACGGACGCGCACGGCCCGGCGTACGCGTCGTCGCGTCTCCACCGTTCCGAGGCACAGCCCGCCATCCGCCGCGGGGCGACCGGCGCTGGTCCGGCCCGCTCCGGTACGGGTCGAAGAGCCGCCCGTCGCCGTGGTCGAGCCCGCTCCGGAGGAGGTGCGGTCGCACCGGGCGCCGGCCCGGCGCTCCTACCTGCGGGCCGCCCTGCTGCGCTGCGCCCTGTACCTGGGTCCGCTCAGCGTCGCCGTGGCCGCGGCCGACCCCCTCTCCCAGGTCGCCTGGCCCGTCCCGATGGTCACCCTGCTGCTCGGCTGGTCGGCGGCCCAGGCGTTGACGAGCACCGGCGTCTCGGCGGCCCGGCGGGCCGGGCCGGCCACCGCCGCGCGCCGGGTCGGCGCCGGCTTCGCGGGCGCGGCCGCCCTGTGGTGCGCGCTGGTGTGGATCGCCCCGCCCACCGTGGTCGGGCCGGACCGCGGGCTGGCGCTGATCATCGGCCTGGGTGGGCTCGGCACGCTCGCCACGGTCACCGCCGCCCTGGTGACGCGGGCCGAGGCGGCCGTCGCGGTGTGGAGCCTGCCGTGCTGGCTGCTGGCCGCGTCGGCGCTGGCCGAGCCGCTGATCGGCCGGACGGCGCAGGTCGGCACGCTGCTGCCGGCGGCCATCGTGGTGGCCCTCGTCCGGGCGTTCCAGCCGGTCGTCCTTCCGCGCGGACGCCGGCCCCGGCTCACGGCCGCGGAGCTGCGCCGGGCCGGCGGCTATCTGGTGATCGGAGCGTCCCAGGCGGTCTGCGTGGCGCTGGTCTGGCAGGCCGGCCCGTCCGGCTCGACCGCGCCGTTCTGGCTGCCGCTGCTGCTCGCCGTGCCCATTCTGGAGGCGCTGATCGGCTGGCACACCGGCCAGGTCGAGGCCGGGCTGGACACGGCCGAGAACGGCGCCGACTACCGCAAGCACGTCCGCAGCGTCACGCTGATCACGCTGGCCGGCCTGCTGCCCCCGTTCGCCGCGGGCGTCGCGCTGACGCTGGCGGCCTACCAGCTGCCGGGGGCCCGGACCGCGGCCGCGGTGCTCGGGCTGGCCGGCGGCACGCTGCTGGGTGGGGTCTTCGCCATCACCTACCTGCTGGCGGCGCGCTCCCGGATCGGCGTCGCCGCGACCCTGGCCGCCGCTCCCCCGCTGGTCACCGTGGCTCTGCCGTTCCTGCCCCTGCCCTCGTCCGGTCCTCTGCCGGACGCTGTCGCCGTGCTCGCCGCCACCCACCTGGCCGGCCTGCTCCTCGTCGCCCTGACCGCCCAGCCCGCACCGACCGCCGACGACCCCCGGAGAACACTGTGAAGACCCTGTTCCCCCCGTACGCCCACCCGTCGCCCGGACTGCCGCTGGACGCCGACACCTGGATCGTCCGCGACGTGCCCGGCGAACGACGCTCCCTGCACCAGTCGCTGGGGCGCATCGACCTGGACTGGGGCAGCCGCTCGCTGGCCGACGTGCTGGCCGACGTGGACGCCTGGCGGGCCGACGGCGCCGAGGGGCTGTTCCTCGACCGGGCGCCGGCCGGCTCGGGCGGGGTCGGGCCGGTCGCGCTGACCGTGCGCCTGGCCGCCCGCCGCGGGCTGCACCGCATCGTGCTCAACCCGGGCGTGCCGACCCATCCGCTCTACCGCGACCTGGGCGTGCGGATCTGCACGTTCGAGGGTCCGTGGTCGGCCTATCAGAACTGGGACGGCGACGGCTCGCGTCCCGGGGACGGCCACCTCGTGCACGGCGTGCCGACCGCCCTGCTCACCGCCGCCCGCCGCCTGATGGGCCGGCGCGGGGCGGGGTTCGGGCTGGCCACCGACGCCGGCCCGAACGTCAGCGCAGAATCGCTCGCGGGCGGGGCTGGCAACGCGGACAGCTGAACGAGGAGCGGTTCATGAACTGCTCCCGGCGCATCGGTGTGCCGCAACGGTGGCACGGCTGACCTTCCCGGCCGTACGCGTTGAGCGAGCGGTCGAAGTAGCCGCTCTCCCCGTTCACGTTGACATACAGCTCGTCGAAGCTCGTCCCGCCGGCGACGATCGCCTCGCCGAGCACGTCGCGGACGTGGGCGAGCAGACGGCGTACGGCCGGCCGGGTCAATTGATCTGTCGGCCGGGCGCCGTGGAGCTGGGCCCGCCACAGCGCCTCGTCGGCGTAGATGTTGCCCACGCCCGAAATCAGCGTCTGGTCGAGCAGGGCCCGCTTGACCTCGGTGTGCTTGCCGCGCAGCCTGGCGACGAACGCCTCGTCGTCGAAGAGCGGGTCCATCGGGTCCCGGGCGATGTGCGCGATCTCGTCGGGCAGCTCGGCGCCGCCCTCCGAAACGGACAGTCCGCCGAACGTGCGCTGGTCGACGAAGCGCAGCTCGGGGCCGCCGTCGGTGAACGTGAACCGGATGCGGAGGTGTTTCTCGTCCTCGGCCTCGGCCGGCTGCATCAGCAACTGGCCGCTCATGCCCAGGTGCCCGATGATCGCGTCGCCCGAGTCGAGCGGGAACCAGAGGTACTTGCCGCGGCGGGACACGTCGGCGATGGTGCGCCCGGTCAGCAGGGCGATGAAGTGGGCGTCACCGGTCAGGTGCCGGCGGATGGCCCGGGGGTGGTGCACCTCGACGGTCCTGATCGTCCGGCCGGCCACCCACTTGGCCAGCCCTTGCCGCACGGTCTCGACCTCGGGCAGCTCAGGCACTGCTTCTCCTCAGGACTCACAGGGTGTAGGGCCAGACGGCGACAAGATAGGCGCCGTACCACAGGCCGAACAATGCCCAGGCCACGATCGATACCACGGCGACCCGCGGCCGGGCCCGGGCGGCGGCCACCGCGGCGGGCAGCAGGGTCAACAGTACGGGGACCAGCAGCCGGGGCTTCGAGTGGTAGAAACCGGCCTGGCCGTAGACGAGCACCATGGCGATGACCCCGTAGACGGCCAGCGGCGGCCAGGGTCGCTGGGCCAGCGCGACACCGGCGGCGGCCAGGGCGGCGAGCAGGATCAGGGCCACGCTGACCGGCACCCAGCCGTCGCCGGTGCTCAGCGTCGACGTCACGAACGACACCGTGCTGGACCCGAAGTCGAAGGCGGTGCCCCAGCCGGCGGCCTGGATACGGAACCACGCCGCGGGGTCGCCGACCCGCCAGCCCACCCAGGTCAGGAACAGCGGGACCCCGGCGAGCGCCACGGCCGCGGCCCCGATCGGCTGCCAGGCCTTCGCGCGGGACTCCCGGACGGCCAGCAGCGCGGCCACGGCCAGAGCCACGGCCGCGGCGGCGCCGGTCGGGCGGGTCAGCGCGGTCAGCAGCCCGAGCAGCCCGGCCGCCCACCACACGCGGCGATGGGCAGCGACCAGCATCCCGGCCACCAGGGCCAGGAAGATCCCCTCCGAGTACGCCATGGAGAACACCACGGCGACCGGGGCGCTGCAGCAGATCGCGACCAGCGCCCACCCGGTCCGCTTGCCGTAGAGCGACGTGCCGAGCAGGTGCAGCGCCACCGCGGCGCCGACCGAGGCCAGCCAGGCGACCACGAGCGCGGCCGTCGGCGCGGCGATGCCGAGCGCCGCCACGAGCCGGATCAGCATCGGATAGACCGGGAAGAAGGCCAGCTCGTTGCCCTGGAGCTGGCCGCCCTCGTACGTGTAGCCGTGCGGATAGCCGTCGACGGCGACCCGCAGGAACCACCCGGCGTCCCAGATCAGCAGTCGTTGGCGAATACCGGTCGGGCTGTCGGAGGCGGCGTCCAGCCAGGCCAGCATGATCAGCTGGCCGACGCGGGTGAGCGCGAAGATGCCCACCGCGATCCCGATGCCCCGCCAGGCGCCGGCCAGGTCCCAGAGCCGGGGCCGTTCCGCCTCCTCGGCCCGGTCGTCGGTCACCGACCGGCTCACTCGTCGCCCTTGGCCCGCTCGCCGGTCTCGGGCTCGGCCTCGGGGGCCCGGCTCTTGTCGAGCAGGCTGCCGTCGGGTTCGCTGGTGCGCTCGGTGAGGATGCGCCACGCGGCCGCGGCGGCCCGCTGCTCGGCCTGCTTCTTGCTGCGTCCCTCGGAGCCGCCGTAGCGCTCGCCGGCCACGACCACCCAGGCGGTGAACGTCTTGGCGTGGTCGGGACCGGAGTCCTCGATCACGTAGTCGGGCACGCCGAGGCCGAGCGCCGCGGTCAGCTCCTGGAGGCTGGTCTTCCAGTCGAGCGCGGCGCCGCGCCCGGCCGATTCGGCCATCAGCGGGTCGAACAGCCGGTGGATCACGTCGGCGGCCACGTCCAGGCCGTGCTCGAGATAGATCGCGCCGAGCAGCGCCTCGAGCGTGTCGGCCAGGATGCTCGCCTTGTCGCGCCCGCCGGTCGTCTCCTCGCCCTTGCCGAGCAGCAGGTGCCGGCCCAACCCGTACTCGCCGAGGTCGCGGGCCACGTCGGCCAGCGCGTGCATGTTGACCACGCTGGCCCGCAGCTTGGCCAGCTGACCCTCGGGCAGGTCCGGGTGGTTGTGGAAGAGCGCCGAGGTGATCACGACGCCGAGCACCGAGTCGCCCAGGAACTCGAGGCGCTCGTTGGTCGGCAGGCCACCGTTCTCGTACGCGTACGAGCGGTGGGTGAGGGCCCGCTCGAGCAGCTCGGGCTCGAGCGGAACGCCGAAGGCCTCCTCCAGCGGCAGGGTCGGCGGCCGGCGGCGCTTGTCATTCATGGGGGACACCTCGTTGTGTGTGGATCTCGGCCATCGCCGCGACCGCGGCTTGGCGATGAAGCTGGGCGGCGAAGGCGATGCCGGCGGCGAGCTCCGCGGCCGAGGCGGCGCCGTGGCAGACCACCACGAGGCCCTCGACACCGAGCAGCACGGCGGCGCGGGGCAGGGAGCCCTGCGGCGGGCCGAGTTCGGCGTACGCCGTCTCGAGCCCCTTGAGCAGCACGTTCCCGGTGAAACCGTCGGTCACGACCACATCGGCGACCGCGCCGGTGACCACGTCGTTGCCCTCGACCAGGCCGATGTAACGCCCCCCGCCGGGCAGGTCGAGGTCGGCGAGCAGGGGTGGAAGGGCGCGGCGGAGACGGTCGCCCTTGCCGCGCTCGGTGCCGATGGTCAGCAACCCGACGCGCGGCTCGGCGATCCCGTGGACCACCGAGGCGTACGCGGAGCCCAGCCGGGCGTGCATGGCGACGGTGTCCTCGTCGGGGTCGACCGAGGAGCCCACGTCGAGCAGCACCAGCCGGCCGGCCGTCGTGGGCAGCACGGCCGCGAGCGGTGGACGGCGTACGCCGGGACGACGGCCCAGCCCGAGCGCGGCCGAGGTCACGGTGGCGCCGGTGTTGCCGGCGGAGAGAACGGCGTCCGCGTCGCCCTGCGCGACCGCCAGCACGGCGGAGCGCACCCCGGACTCGACCCAGCTCTCCACGCGATCGCCGGGAGCGATCGCCAGCGTGCTGATCCTGCCCCGATCGGCCAAGGGGAGGGCAGCACGAAGCTCGTCGGCAGCTTCGAGCGGGCCGACGAGCAACAGATGGAGGGCCGGGTCGGCCTGACAGGCGAGCAGAGCGCCGTCAACCACGACGGCGGGAGCGTGGTCCCCGCCGAGGAGGTCGACGGCGATCCGCGCGATGCCCGGGTCCCCGACAGTCACCTGTCCGGGAGCCCGGGCACCGCTCGGTCGCGGGTGCTCAGGCGCGACCCGCCCGACAGGGCGAGTCACAGTGAGCGCGGCTCAGACCTCGAGGACCTGACGGCCGTTGTAGGTGCCGCAGACCCCGCACGCAGTGTGCGGCAGGTGCGGCGACTTGCACTGGGGGCAAGCCACGGTCTGGACCGCGGTCGCCTTCCAGTTCGCCCGGCGGGACCGGGTGTTACTGCGCGACATCTTGCGCTTGGGGACGGCCACGGTACCTACTCCTCAGAATCTTGCTGCGGCGAAGCCGTCTTGGACGGCTCAGTCGAAATGGTGCGCAAAGCGGCCCAGCGGGCGTCGACGACCTCGTGGCTGTGATCCGCCGGAAGGTCGTCGAAGTGCACCCCGCACTCGGGGCACAGGCCGGGACAATCCGGCCGGCACAGCGGGTTGGTCGGCAGCGTCAGCACTACCGCGTCCCGCAACGCCGGCTCCAGGTCGAACAGGTCGCCCTGCATCCGGCCCACCTCGTCCTCGTCCGTCGTCTCCTCGGTGGTGCTGTCCGCGTACGCGAACAACTCCGCGATCTTGACGTCGAAGGACTCGTTGATCTCGTTGAGGCAGCGACCGCACTCGCCGGTGAGCGAGCCGCGGGCGTTGCCGCTGACATAGACCCCTTCGGAGACCGACGTGAGCGTCATGTCGAGCTCGACGTCCGACCCCACGGGGACCGAGACCAGCTCCAGGCCGAGGTCCTCCGGTGCCGGGATCACCCTTTTCAGGGCACGCGTCGCACCAGGCTGCCGTGGGAGTTTCGTCGTGTCGACGACGAGTGGCTGCCTGGGGTCCAGGTGTGACTGTGGTGACTTGGGCATCGTTCTTCCTCAGCCATGGGTAGGCCGACAGAAAAGGTTACCTGAGCTGCCGCCGTACCGTCGAATCCGGGTCGTGTGCGCCCGGACTCGTCACGAGCCGGGCTTAGTTAGAACGGCAGAGGACGCTCGCTGTCTTCCCCCTGGAAGGTTCCGATCTCGCGGAGCGCGTGCATCTTGTCCCGGCCACGCTCTATCGACGCCAGCGCCCGGGTCAGGAACTGCTCGAAGTTGGCCAGGGCGGTGTCGACGTAGTCGTCGACCTCCTCCCGCAGGCGCTGGGCTTCGGTGCGGGCCTCGGCCACGATACGGGCGCCCTCGTGCTCGGCCGACACGGTGATCTCGTTGACCGAGACCAGCCGGGAGTGTTCGGTCTCACCCTCGCTGATGATCCGGTCGGCCTCACGACGGCCGGCCTCGATGATCCGGTCGCGCTCCTCGAGCACGGCGGCCGCCTTGCGCAGCTCGGACGGGAGCTCGGCGCGCAGATCGTCGAGACGCTCGATCATCTCGCCCCGGTCGTACATGAAATTGGTCCGCGACATGGGCACGGAGCGCGCTTCCTGCACGAGCTCGATGATCTCGTCGATGCGGTCGAGCGGATCCACCGGTGCCTCACTCCTCCATCCAACCGCCCCGTCCGCCCACCTTGAACCGGACCGAAGGCGTCTTCTGCCCCACGCTGCGTCGTGCGATCACGTTACTGCGTCACCGGCACAGCCGCGTCGGGCGCGCCGGTCACGCCGCGGCGCGGCGGCGGACCTCAATTCTGCTTGAGGCGGGTGACCAGGCGCTCGCCGACGAAGTCGGGCACGTACGCCGAAGCGTCCCCGCCCCACTTCACCACGTCCTTGACGAGGCTCGATGAGAGGAAAGAGTAGAGCGGGTTGGTCGGCATGAAGAGCGTTTCCACTCCGGAGAGCCCGATGTTCATCTGCGCCATCTGCAACTCGTAGTCGAAGTCGCTGACCGCGCGCAGACCCTTGATCACTACGGCCGCCCCCTGGGACCGGCAGAAGTCGACGAGCAGCCCGTGGAACGAGGCGACCCGGACGTTCTCGTACGAGGCGGTGGCCTCGCCGAGCATCTCGATCCGCTCCTCGATCGTGAAGAGGCCCGTCTTCGACTGGTTGATCAGCACGCCGATGATCACCTCGTCGAACAGCCGGCTGGCCCGGCCGACGATGTCGAGGTGGCCGTTGGTGACCGGGTCGAAGGAGCCGGGACACACCGCTCGTCTCATGATCGGCGACCGTACCAAAGTGTGGTCTCCCCGTAGCGCCGGCTGCGGTCGGCAGTGATGCCGTCCACCCAGGTCACCGCGCCACCGCGGGTGGCCCGCTCGAGGACGACGACGGCGCCGGGGGTCAGCCAGCCGAAGTCGATCAGGGATTGCTGCACGTCGATGAGGTCGCGGTCGGTCACCGCGTACGGCGGATCGGCGAACACGACGTCGTAGGTGCCCCCGTCGGGCGGCCCGGCGACGACCTGGGCGACCTTGCCGGTGATCAGCCGGGCGGCGTTGCCGAGGCGCAGCGTGACGATGTTGTCACGGATCACCCGGGCCGCACGGGCGTCGGCCTCGACCAGCAGGGCATGGGCGGCGCCCCGGGAGAGAGCCTCGAGCCCGATCGCCCCGGAACCGGCGTAAAGATCCGCGAACCGGACGTCGGTCAGGTCGATCATCGAATCGAGGGCGCTGAAGAACGCCTCACGGACACGGTCCGATGTGGGCCGGGTCAGCGCACCGGCCGGAGCCGACAGTCGCCGGCCGCCATGCGCGCCCGCGATGATCCTGGTCATGGGCCCTCACGCGGTTCTGCGGTGAACACGAGTCGAAGCTACTTCACCACTTACCCACAGCGACGAGCGAGTGAACAATTCCGCAGCGGCCGACCACTCTGGGCGCCGGTCCAATTCCGCTAAGTCAGCGTAAATCACGGATCAGCACCAACAGGAACGGCTCATCGGCTTCGCCGGTGTTGCGTTCTTCGCTTCCCCCGCCAGCGCTCACGGCAGCGACGTCAAGGGCGCCCCGTGGTGCGACACGGCCACCGGCGAGTGGGTCGTCGACTGGGAAGTGACCACCGACAACGGCAACCAGCCCGGTGCCGAGAAGTACCGCTTCCTCCTCGTCGAGGCGTCCCCGGCGCCGGTCGAGGGCATCGTCCACACCCCGGACGACGCCGACCCGGCCTTCCCGCACACGAGCAACGAGCCGCTCAAGGGCGTGCAGCGGGTTCCGGGCGACAGCAAGGTCGCCAAGCTCGAGGTCCAGGTCAAGTGGAGCGACGAGTGGACCGAGTACGAGCACCGCAAGGGCTTCGTCAAGTTCCGCGGCACGTGCTCCCAGCCGGAGACCCCGACCGCGAAGCCGGAAGCCTCTCTCGCCTCCTCCTGTGACGGCGTGACGGTCACCCTGACCAACGGCGAGGATGCCAAGACCGACGCCGAATTCGTCGTCGAGGGCTCGGGCGGCTTCGAGAAGAAGGTCACGGTCAAGGCCGGCGACAAGCCCGCCACGGTCGACATCCCCGCCGAGCAGGCGGCCAAGGTCGTCGTCACCGAGAAGTCGGGCGACAAGCCGCTCCTCGAGGGCAAGTGGCAGAAGCCCGCGGAGTGCACGCCGGTCGAGGGAAAGACCGAGATCGGCTACGACGTCACCTGTGACTCGCTGGTCTTCGGCATCGACAACAGCGAGGGCACGAGAAAGGCGCGTCGGCTCCGGCCGGCGCGCCTTTCTCGTGTGCCTTTACAGGGGCGGCGGCTGGAAGGAGCCGTCCGGCTCGGGGCGGTAATCGTGCACCGCGACCACCGCGCCGAGCGGCAGCGGGGCGTACAGATGGGGGAACGGGCTGCCGTCCGCCGCGGGTGGATCACCCTGTTCCCAGGTGATCGCGACCGGCAGCCGGGATTCGTCGATCACCAGCAGGAGAAGGTCGTCGCGGCCGCGGAACAGGGCGGTGGCGGGCACGTGTACCTGATGTTCGGTGGAGCAGTGGATGAAGCCCTGGGTGGCCAGGGTGTCGCCCTCATAGACGCCTCGCGCCCCCGCCGCCTCCCACGCTGCGCGCGGAACGATGTGCAGAATCATCGGTGGTCAGCCCTTCTCCAGGTATTCGGCTCGCTCCTCGTCGACCAGTGCGGCCACCGAGGCGGCCAGCGCGGGGTATTTCGTCAGGTCGGGATCGTCGCCGACCAGCTCGGCGGCCTCGGCGCGGGACTCGGTGATCAGCTTGGCGTCGGTGATCAGCGACAGCAGGCGCAGGTGGGAGTGCTTGCCGGACTGGGAGGCGCCGAGCACATCGCCCTCACGGCGCTGCTCGAGGTCGATCTCGCTGAGCTTGAAACCGTCGGTGGTGGACGCGACGGCGGCCAGCCGTTCGCGCGCCGCGGTGCCCTCGACCGACTCGGTGACCAGCAGGCAGATGCCCGCCGCGGCGCCCCGGCCGACCCGGCCGCGCAGCTGGTGGAGCTGGGAGACGCCGAAGCGGTCGGCGTCCATGATGACCATGACAGTGGAGTTGGGCACGTCGACGCCGACCTCGATGACGGTGGTGGCCACCAGCACGTCGAGGTCACCGGCGGCGAACCGGCGCATCACGGCGTCCTTCTCGTCGGCTGGCAGCTTGCCGTGCAGGATGCCGATGCGCAGGCCGTGCAGCGGGCCCTCCTCGAGGATCGGCGCGACCTCGAGAACGGCCAGCGGCGGGCGGCGGGCCGGCTCGTTGTCGCCCGGTGGCTCCTCCTCGTCGCCCTCGGCCGTGCCGATCCGCGGGCAGACCACGTACGCCTGGTGGCCGGCCTGGACCTCCTCGCGCACGCGGCGCCAGGCCCGGTCGAGGAAGGCCGGCTTCTCGGGCGGCACGACGTGGGACGCGATGGGTGAGCGGCCGCGCGGGAGCTGGGAGAGCACCGACGTCTCCAGATCGCCGTAGACGGTCATGGCGACCGTGCGCGGGATCGGCGTGGCCGTCATGACCAGCACGTGCGGCGGGGTGGCGGCCTTGGCCCGCAGGGCGTCGCGCTGCTCGACGCCGAACCGGTGCTGCTCGTCGACAACCACCAGACCCAGGTCGTGGAAGTCGACTCCCTCGTAGAGCAGAGCGTGTGTGCCGATGACGATGCCCGCGGTGCCGTCGGCGACCTTGGCCAGGGCGGCCCGGCGGGCGGCGGCGCCGAGCGAACCGGTGACCAGGGTGAGCTGGGTGCCGGCCGGGTCGCCGTCGATCTCGCCGGCCCGGCCCAGGGCGCCCAGCTGGGCGCTGATGCTGCGGTAGTGCTGGGTGGCGAGCACCTCGGTCGGGGCGAGCAGGGCGGCCTGACCGCCGGAGTCGACGACCTGGAGCATCGCGCGCACCGAGACGAGCGTCTTGCCCGAGCCGACCTCGCCCTGCAACAGCCGGTGCATGGGGTGCGGCCGAGCCAGGTCGGCGGCGATCTCCTCGCCCACCGTCGCCTGGCCCTCGGTCAACTCGTACGGAAGGCTCGCGTCGAACTTGGCCAGGATGCCGCCGTCGACGCGCGGGCGGGCGCGTCCCGGCGCGGCGGCGGCCCGGGCCCGGCGCTGGACGAGCGTGAGCTGGACGGCGAAGGCCTCGTCCCACTTGAGGCGGTACTTCGCCGAGAACAGGGCCTCTTTGGAGCTCGGACGGTGGATCTCGCGCAGGGCGGTGCCGATGCCGACCAGGTTGCGCTTGGCCCGCACGGTGGCCGGCAGCGGGTCGGCGGGCGGCTCGAACGTCTCCAGGAGCGTGCGCACACACCGGGCGATGACCCAGGTGGGCACGGCCTGCGACGCCGGGTAGACCGGGATCAGGGCGCCGGCGAACTCCTCGATCTCCTCGGCCGCCTCGTCCTGCGTGGCATCGACGCTGAGCAGCTGATAGGCCGGGCTGACGAGCTGACGTTTGCCGCGGAAGTCGCTGACCTTGCCGGCGAACAGGCCCCAGCGGCCGCGCTTGAGCTCGCGCTCGCGCCACGCCTGACCGAAGAACATGCAGGTGAGCGTGGCGCCGGAGTCGTCGCCGATGGTCACCTCGAGGATGTTGCCGCGGCGCTGGCGCATCGGCTTGACCGCCACCGACTGGACCTGGGCCAGCACGGTGACCTGCTCGCCGATCTGCAGGCCGTGGATGGCCGTCTCCTCCCCGCGCTCGTCGTAGCGGCGCGGGAAGTGGTAGATCAGGTCGCCCGCGGTGTGCAGGTCGAGGTGGGTGGCGAGCGCCTTGGCCTCGTTCTTCTTGAGCACCTCGTCAAGGGGAGTGCCGGTCGTCGCCCGGGTGGCCTTGGTCTGGGTCTCGCTCATTCCACTCCAACCAGCAGGTGGTAACGGGGCTGCCCGCCCGCGTAGCAGTGCAGGTCGACGAACGGCCAGACGCGGGCGACGTGCCCGCGCAGGACGCCGTCGAGGGCGTCCGGGGCGTCGGCCCCGAGGATGAGGGTGGCCAGCTCACCGCCGCCGCCGAGCATGCGGTCGAGCAGACGGGTGCTGACCTCGGTCAGGTCGTCGCCGATGACGTGCACCTCGCCGTCGACGAGCCCGAGGAGGTCCCCGGCGCGACAGGGCCCGGCGACCGTGAGGGCGTCGCGCCGGGCGGTGCAGACCTCGCCGTACCGGCAGGCGCCGGCCGCCTCGGCCATGGCGATGACGTCGTCGGCGAAGGGACGCCGGGGATTCCGTACGGCGAGAGCGGCCAGCGCCTGCACCGGGGACCGGGTGGGCACGACGCTGACCCGGAGGCCCGCCGTCCCGGCCGGCGGTCCGGATCGGCGCTCGGCCGGGTCGTCGGATCGGCGCTCGGCGTGATGCTGGAACTGGCGCTCGGCTTCGCGGGCGGCCGAGAGGGCGACGGCCTGGGTGTTGGCGTCGTTGGGCAGGAGCACGACGGACCCGGCGCCGGACGCGCGGATGGCCTCGAGCATCTCGCCGGTGGAGGGGTTGTGGCCGACCACGATGGCGCCCTCGGCCTCGAACAGGGCCGTGAGCCCGTCCCCGGCGGCCACGACGATGGCCGCGCGCTCTTGGGCGGCTGTCTCCTCCTGGCCGGTCGGCGACGGCCCCTCGATGGCCCTGCCCCCGGCCGCCCCGGCCCGACCGGACTCGTGCTCATGCTGATGGTCGTCGAGCGGGGTGACGGTGACGGCATGCGGCCGCCCGGCCCGGACGCCGGCCTCGATCGCAGGCCCGATGGCGGCCGCGGGGACGTGCAGATGGACGTTCCAGACCGCCACGCCGGGGTCGCCGCTGCCGACGACCACCAGCGAGTCGCCCAGGACGGACAGTTCGGCGCGAAGCCGTTCGACCCGCGGCGCCTCGGCGTCGAGCAGATATTGAACCTCATAGCCCCAGTGGCCCGCGCCGGGCGACACCTTGCCGGCCGGACCACCGTCAAGCTGTCGGCTGCGGTCGCCACCGGCCGAAGTGCCCCGTGGGGGGTCATCGTCCCTCGCCTGCGGGCGCACGTCGGAGTTGCCGGCTGAGGAAAAGACGCGGCCGGTCGGCGGGGACAGGGCCTCGACCAGGGCCTCCAGGAGGACGACCAGGCCGCGGCCGCCGGCGTCAACGACGCCGGCCCGGGCCAGGGCGGGAAGTTGCTGCGGGGTGCGGGCCAGCGCCTCGGCGGCGGCTCCGGCGGCGGCCCGGGCCACGGCGACCAGGTCGTCGGACTTGAGACGGGCCGCGGCGTCGGCGGCGGCCGCGGCGACGGTGAGGACCGTGCCCTCGACGGGACGCGCGACGGCGGCGTAGGCGGCCTCGGAGGCCGAGCGCAGCGCCGTGGCCAGCTCGGCGCCCCGGACCGCGGCCGAGGCGGCGACGCTGTCGGCCATGCCGCGCAAGATCTGGGAGACGATCACACCGGAGTTGCCCCGCGCGCCGAGGAGGGCTCCCCTGGCCATGCGCCGCAGGGCACTCGCCGGGGCGGTCGCCTCGGGCGCCGCCGGGCTCGCGACCCCGGGATCGGGATCGGGCTCGGGCAGGTCGAGAGCCTCCTGCGCCGACGTGAGGGTGAGCACCAGGTTGGTGCCGGTGTCGCCGTCGGGGACGGGATAGACGTTCAGATCGTCGATCTCGCGCTGATGTGCCCGCAGCGCCCTCAGGCCGCCGCCGCACCAGCGGCGGACGGCTGCGGCGTCCAGCGTCTCGAGCACGGGAAAATCGTACTGACCACGACCGACAACTTCTCGGCAGCGAACCCCCGTCGGTGCGGATGGCACAGTGCTTCCGAGGGTGATCGGCGGGGCCTCCGGGGGCGATTGGCTGTTCGGGGCCGGCATCGGGTAACCTTGCCGGGTTGCCTGCGCGGCGGTGTTCGCTGGGCGCCTTCAGTTTCGTTTCGACCCAGGAGTTATCCCGTGGCTAGCGTGTGCGACGTCTGTGGCAAGGGACCGGGCTTCGGCCACAACGTGTCCCACTCGCACCGGCGGACCAACCGCCGCTGGAATCCCAACATCCAGTCGGTGCGCACCCCCGCCGGTGGTGGTACGACCAAGAAGCTCAAGGTTTGCACCTCGTGCATCAAGGCCGGCAAGGTCGTCCGCGCCTGATCGTCTTTTCAACTAGCCCCTCAGTCGCTGACTGAGGGGCTAGTTGTCTTTCCACGGCCGATCAGAGGGCCTTGCCGTACGAGAGCACGCCCTCCTCCCCCTTGTAGTAACCGAAGTCCTCGATCCGCACGTAGCCGGCCGACTCGTAGAGGGCGACAGCCTCGGGCTGCCGGTCACCGGTCTCCAGGATCACCCGGCGGCAACCGGCGGCGCGGGCCGATTCCTCGACGGTCGCCAGCATGCGACGGCCCAGGCCCCGGCCGCGCGCCGACCGGGCGGTGTACATCCGCTTCAGCTCGGCGTCGTCGTGGTGGCGGCGCCAAGCGGCGCACGCCACCAGCCGCTCGCCGTCGTCGGCGACGAAGAAGGCGCCGTTCGGTGGGGCGAAGTCGTCGTCGGCGATGGGTGTGTCGTCGCCGGAGCCGCCGTAGCGTTCGGAGAGCTCGGCGACCACGTCGGCCAGCAACGCCCGGACGGCCGGCTCGGTGTAATCCGCCTGCCTGAACTTGATTTCTTGCACAACAGGCAAGAGTAATCAGCGGAAGTGGTCCCAGCCCAACGGGCCGCTCCACGGTTTGCGGTCGACCGTCACGCCGGTGCCCTCGTGGACCACGCCGATCTCCTGCCAGCCCTCCGGAAGCCCGGTGCCGGGCGGGAACGTCGCGACCAGCGCGTGATCGTCGCCACCGCCCAGGATCCACTGGAACGGGTCGACCCCCAGGGCGGTCGCGGCGTCGCGCATCTGGTCGGAGACCTCGAACGCGTCGGTGCGGACGTCCACCCCGACCACGCTGGCCCGGGCGATGTGACCGAGATCCTGCAGCAGCCCGTCGGAGACGTCGATCATCGCTGTCGCGCCCGCGCGCGAGGCGGCCGGACCGGCCTCGTACGGGACCGCGGGCCGGCGGTAGGCCTCGACCAGGGCCTTGGGCGTCCGGAAACCGCGCGAGAGCACCGTGTAGCCGGCCGCCGCGTGGCCGATCCGGCCGGCCAGGGCGATCACGTCCCCGGGCTCGGCGCCGCTGCGCAGCACCGGTTTCCGGCCGCCCAGGTCACCCAGGGCGGTCACCGCGATGGTCAGCGTCGGGCTCGACGACATGTCGCCGCCCACGACGCTCGCGCCGACCAGCCCGGCCTCGGCCGCGAGACCGTCGGCCAGGTCCTCGGCCCAGCTCACGTCGAGGTCGGTGGGTGCGCACAGGCCGACCAGCAGGGCCGTCGGCGTCGCCCCCATGGCTGCTATGTCGGCCAGGTTGGCACCGGCCGCACGGTGGCCCACGTCAGCCCCGGAGGACCAGTCGCGGCGGAAATGACGACCCTCGACCAGGACGTCGGTGGAGGCCACGATCCGTCCGTCGGGCGCGGCGACGATCGCGCTGTCGTCACCCGGACCCAGCAATGTCGTCGGACCGTTCTCGAGCCGGGCGATCACCCGGGCGATGAGCCCGAACTCCCCGGCCTCGGCGATGCTCACGTGTGTGGCCTTTCGTTCCTGATGCGTCCCGCTGTCGGACGGATTCTTACGGTAGTTTCACGTTCGGGTTACGGCGGAGGCGGAATGGAGTCGGAGCGTGGTACAGGCATACATCCTGATCCAGACCGAGGTGGGAAAGGCCCATGACGTGGCCGCCGCGATCGGCAAAATTCCCGGTGTGGTGCGCGTCGACGCTGTCACCGGCCCCTATGACGTGGTCGTTCTGGCCGAGGCGCACACCGTCGACGAGCTCGGCGGGCTCATTGTGAGCAAAGTCCAGTACGTACCCGGCATCATGCGGACGCTCACCTGCTCCGTGGTAAACCTCTGACCATGGTCGACGTGGAGACTCCCCCGGCGGACGAGAAGAAACCGGATCCGGCGACGCGCACCGCGGCCCTGTGGGCCACGCTGATCGCCGTTCCGGTGGCCCTTCTCGTGGGTTTCGTGGCCTGGCAGGTCGTTCCGCGGGCCGGGGAACCCGAGGCGGCCCCGTCGGCCTCGGCGCCGGCTGCGGTTCCTTCCACTCCGGTACGGGTGGCCGCGCCCAAGCTCGACGCGCGCACCACCCAGGTGTGCCTGGCGGTGACCTCGCAGCTGCCGACCGAGCTGCGCGGGTTGACCGGCCGCAAGGTGACCGCCGGCCCCGAGCAGAACGCGGCCTGGGGTGAGCCGCCGATCACCCTCGCCTGCGGGGTGACCCAGCCCACGATGTGCGAGCGGATCGACGGCGGTCACGACGGCTGCGTGCCGCTCGACTCCACGATGCTCGCGATGGACGGCGTCTGCTGGTGGGCCGACGACGGCCCGGCCACCGACGTGTTCACCACGATGGACCGTGAGGTCGCCGTGCAGGTGAGCGTGCCGGGCAGCTACGAGCAGACCGGGCAGTGGGCCAACGAGTTCTCCGAGCCGGTGGTCAAGACCGTGAAGTCCACGACCGCCGGTGTCCCGTCGGGCTGCAAGGGCTAGCTAGTGCAGGCCTGAGCCGCGGCGCAGGGCCGTGCGGATGAGGCGGTCGACCACCTTGGGGTACTCGAGACCCGTGGCCGCCCACATGAGCGGGAACATCGACGTGGGCGTCATGCCCGGCATCGTGTTGATCTCGTTGAGGTAGACCTGGTTGTCGGCGGTGACGAAGAAGTCGACGCGGGCCAGCCCGGCGCAGTCGAGCGCGGTGAAGGTGCGGCGGGCGTACTCCTGCACCTGGCGGGTCACCTCGTCGGGCAGGCCGGCCGGGATGTCGTAGCGGCCGCCGTCCAGGTATTTGGCCTCGAAGTCGTACCAGTCGGCCGCGTCCACGTGGATCTCGGCGAGCAGCGACGCCTCGGGGGTGCCCCCGGCCTCACCCTCGAGCACACCGCACTCGATCTCGCGCCCGACGATCGCGGCCTCGACGAGCACCTTGGGGTCGATCCGGCGCGCGGTGGCCACCGCGGTGTCGAGGTCGGCCCAGTCGGTCACCTTGGTGATGCCGTGCGACGAGCCGGCCCGCGCGGGCTTCACGAAGACGGGCAGGCCCAGGCGGTCCTTGTCGGCCTCGCTCAGCGAGACGCCCGCGCGCAGCACCGCGTACGGCCCCACGGGGATGCCCTCGGCGAGCGCGAGCTTCTTGGTGAATTCCTTGTCCATGGCCGCGGCCGAGGCGAAGACGTTGGCGCCCACGTAGGGCAGGCCGGCCATCTCGAGCATGCCCTGGATCGTGCCGTCCTCGCCGTAGGCGCCGTGCAGCACCGGGAAGACCACGTCGACCCCGGCGAGCGACGAGACGCCGTCGACGGGCTCGCGGACGATCAGCTCGGTGGCCGTCGGGTCGGCCGCGAGCACGATGGCGCTGCCGCTCTCCGCAGTGATCTCGGGCAGCGTGCGGCCGGCGATGGCGAAGGTGGACGGGTCGGCGGCGGCCAGCACCCAGCGGCCCTCGCGAGTGATGCCGACCGGGAGCACCTCGTACTGGTCCGGGTCGAGCGCGCGCAGGATGCTGCCGGCGCTCACACACGAGATCGCGTGCTCGCTGCTGCGACCGCCGAAGACGATCGCGACGCGGGTTTTCCGAGGGGTCGTCACTTTCTTTGGGCCTCTCGCTAGCGGGCGTGCCGGGGGGAACCCTACTCTGCGTTAGCCACTCGCGGGATCACCCGGCCTCGGGGCCGGGACAGGGGAACGGGCAGTTCATGAGAGCAGCACTCCACGTGATCGCCGGGCCGGGGCCCGGGCAACTCGCGACCATCGCGCACCCGCGCGCGGACGCCTGGCCGGCCGACCATTTCGGCGCGTTCGCCCGCGCCGGGGTGAACGTCATCGTCTCGGCGCTGACCGCGTCCGAGCAGCATCGGCTCGGCTTCGGCGACACCGCCACGGTCGCCGCGTCGTACGGTGTCGAGTTCGTCTCGTTCCCGGTGCCGGCCGGCGGAGTCCCGCGCGACGAGGCCGTCCAGGTCGTCGCGCTGGCCGGCAAGCTGGCCACCGAGGTGCGGTCGGGCCGGTTCGTCGTGACCCAGTGCTTCGGCGGAATCGGGCGTTCGACCCTGCTGGCCTGCACCACGCTGGTGCTGCTGGGCATCGCCCCGGGCGAGGCGCTGAGCCGGGTCACCGGCGGGTCCGAGATGCCGGTGACCCAGGACTGGCTCTACGACTTCGCGGCGACCCACCCGTCCCGCCTGGCCGGCTCGGCCTGATTCGTTCCGCCTGGCCGGCTCGGCCTGACCCGTTCCGCCTCAGGCGGCGAAGGTCTGGGGCAGCGCGCCCTCGTCCCAGAGCCGGTCGAGGTGGTCCAGGAAGCCGACCAGGCTGCGCTCCAGCTCCCGGCGCTCGCCGGCGGGGAGCGCGGCCAGCGGGTCGCTGAAGACCAGCCCCTCGGGGTGCTTGGCCCGGGTGCCGACGAACTTGCGGCACGACGAACACCAGACGTAGCTCACCAGCGTGGGCCGGCGGGCGTTCTCCGGCGCGTTGACGTACGCCCGGAGGGTCTGGGCGCCGCAAGCGGGGCAATCCCGCTCGCCGGGCGAGGCGAAGAAGCTCTCGCCCCGCGTCATGGCCGCCACCTGGTCACCGGAGAAGCTGTCCCAACTCACCCGGGCACCGTATCCCGGGAACGGTCAGGCCTGGTCGAGCGCCGCGGTCAGGTCGGCCAGCAGGTCGACAGTGTCCTCGATGCCGCAGGACAGCCGGACGAAGCCGGGCGGGGTGTCGTCGCCCCACTGGGCCCGCCGGTCGGCGGTGGTGTGGACGCCTCCGAACGAGGTGGCCGCGAAGATGAGCGCGGCCGCGGTGAGGAAGCGGGCCACCCGCTGCGCGTCGCCCAGGTCGAAGGAGACCACTCCGGGGATGCGGCGCATCTGCCGGGAGGCGATCTCGTACGAGGCGTCCGAGTGCAGGCCGGGCCAGCGCACGCCGGTCACGTCCGGGCGTCCGCTCAGCAGGGCCGCGACGGCGGCCGCGTTCTGGCTCTGCCGGGCCAGCCGCAGGTCGAGCGTGGCGATCGAGCGGTGGGCCAGCCACGCGTCGAAGGCGCCGGGGATCGCGCCGGTGTGCTTGCGCCAGGTCTCGACCTTGTCGAACAGGTCGAGGTCGTTGGTCGAGACGTAGCCCAGGAGCACGTCGGAGTGTCCGGTCAGCGCCTTGGTGCCGGAGGCGACGACCAGGTCGGCCCCCAGCGCCAGCGGGTTCTGTCCCAGCGGCGTGGCCGTCGTGTTGTCGACGGCGACCAGCGCGCCGGCCGCGTGCGCGGCCGCGGACACCTGGGTGATGTCGCACACGTCGAGGCCGGGGTTGGCCGGGGTCTCGAGCATCACCAGGCGTACGCCGGCGAAGTCCGGATAGGGCCCGGCGGTGGGCGCCGTCACGATCGTCACGCCGAGGTCGCGAAGGGTGCTCTCAGCGAAGCTGCGGACCGTGTAGTAGCCGTCGGAGGGCAGGACCACGGTGTTGCCGCTGCGCAGCACGGAGAGCAGCACAGCAGTGATCGCGGCCTGGCCGCTCGCGAACGTCAGGGTCCGGCCGCCCTCGAGCTCGCCGATCGCGGATTCGAGCAGGCGGCGGGTCGGGTTGTCGGGGCGCCCGTACCCGTTGTCGCCGACCTGGCCCTGGGCCGGGTCGAGGTGGTACGGCGCCGCGAAGACCGGCCCGGGCAGGAACGGATCGCCCACCTCGGCCTCGGGCAGACCGGCGTGCACGACCCGCGTGCCGTCCGAATAGCTGGTGCTCATTCTGGTTTCATCTCCCGGCCCATCAGCAGTTTGACGGCCACCCGGGGGTCCACGCCCTCGTGGCACACCCGCTCGACCTGTTCGGTGATCGGCATCTCGACCGCGTGCGCGCGGGCCAGATCGCGGATCGCCAGACAGCTCTTGACCCCCTCGGCGGTCTGCCGGGCGGCGGCCTGCGCTTGCTCCAGAGTCTTACCGAGCCCCAGTTGCTCGCCGAACGTGCGGTTGCGCGACAGTGGCGACGAACACGTGGCCACGAGGTCGCCCAGCCCGGCCAGGCCGGCGAAGGTGAGCGGGTCGGCGCCCAGGGCCACGCCCAGACGGGCCGTCTCGGCCAGGCCCCGGGTGATCAGCGACGCCTTCGTGTTGTCGCCCAGCTTCATCGCGGCGGCCATCCCGTAGGCCAGGGCGATCACGTTCTTGACCGCGCCACCCAGCTCACAGCCGATCACGTCCTCGCTCGTGTACGGACGCAGGTACGGCAGGGCGATCGCGTGCTGCACGGCCCGGCACCGGGCGGCGTCCGTGCCGGCCACCACCGTCGCGGCCGGTTGCTCGGCGGCGATCTCGGGGGCCAGGTTGGGGCCCGAGACGACCACGACGCGGGTGGCGTCGACGCGGGCCGTCTCGACGATCACCTGGCTCATCCGCTTGGTGGTGCCGAGTTCGATGCCTTTCATCAGCGAGACGATCGTGGAGTCGGGCTCGAAGGCGCCGGCCCACTCGGCCAGGTTGCCGCGCAACGTCTGCGACGGCACCGCGATCGCCACCAGCTCGGCCCCGGCCACCGCCTCGGCGACGTCGCCGGTGGCGGTGATGCGCCCGGGCAGCTTGAGCCCGGGCAGCGCGCCCTCGTTGAGGTGGTGGTCGCGGATCGAGGCGACGACCGACTCCCGCCGGGCCCACATGGTCACGTCGGCGCCGGCCTCGGCCAGCATCTTGGCGAACGCCGTGCCCCAGGCGCCCGCCCCGATCACCGCGGCCCGGCTCATCCGAAGTCCTCGGTGCGCGCGATCGGGCGGCGCGGACGGTCGTGCAGGACGGCCGGCGGCGTCTGGCCGCGCAGCTCGCCGACGAGCACGCTGACGTCCCGCATGATCGCGTCGGTCATCTGCTCGAGCACGGCGCGGGTGGGAGTGGCGCCGGCCCAGGGGCTGAGGTCGACCGGCCGGCCTGTGGTCACGGACACCGCCGTACGCCGGAATCGCAGTTTGCTCGTCCGCGGATCGAAGATCTTCTCGGCTCCCCAGTTGGCCATCGGGATGACCGGCGCGCCGGTGACCAGAGCCAGCCGGGCCGCGCCGGTCTTGCCGCGCATCGGCCACAGGTCGGGATCCCGGGTGGTCGTGCCCTCGGGGTAGATCACCACGACACCGCCCTGCTGGAGCGCGTCGACCAGCACGTCGAGGGACTTCACGGCCTCGACACTGCCGCGTTCGACCGGGATCTGCTGCACCTTGCGGAGAAAGCCGCCGAGCAGCGGCACCTTCCACAGGCTGGCCTTGCCCAGGAAGCGCGGCCAGCGGCCGGCGCTGAAGATGTAGTAGCCGACGACGACCGGATCGAAATGCGACACGTGGTTCGGCGCGACGATCACGCCGCCGGACGGTGGGACGTTCTCCAGATTGAGCCAGGTCCGTTTGGTCCAGACCTTCAGCGTCGGAATCACCAGCAACGCCGCGAAACGTCGCCAGAAACCGAGCCTTCGGTGTGCCACGGCTCCCCCTGCCCCTGCTCGGGCGGCGGGTTCCCGCCGCCGGCGTAGTCGTGCCTGCGACGAAATCATGCCTGCTGGAAGCCCGCGGTACCAGGCAGGGGTCCTTACCGCCGGTGCGGCGCCGAGCAGCGGGCGAGGGCCGGCGGGCCCGCCCAGTAGGCTCGGCGCAATGAGGCGGGACTGGACGGCGGTGATGCCGGTCAAGCGGCTGGGCGTCGCCAAGAGCCGGCTGCGGGGTGCGGTGCCGGCCGCCCGGCACGGCGATCTGGCGCTGGCCATGGTGCGCGACACGGCGACCGCGGTGCTGGCCGCCTCGACGGTGGCCGAGCTGCTGGTCGTGACCGACGAGCCGCTGGCCGCGGCGGTGGTCGCCGCCCTGGGCGCGCGGGTGGTGCCCGACCGGCCGTCGGCCGGGCTGAACGAGGCCATGCGTTACGGCGCCGACGACGTGGCCGGTCTGGGCGTCCACCGTGCCGTGCTGGCCGGCGACCTGCCCGCCCTGCGCCCGGAGCAGCTCGACGCGGCGCTGACCGCGGCCCGGCCGGGCCGGGCGTTCGTGGCCGACGCGGCCGGCACCGGCACCGTGCTGCTGGCGGTGGCGCCCGGCGAGCCGCTCGACCCGCACTTCGGCATCGGCTCGGCGGCGGCGCACGAGGCCTCCGGGGCACGCTCGCTGGAGGGCGCCTGGCCGGGTCTGCGCCAGGACGTCGACACCCCCGACGACCTCCTCACCGTCCTGGGGCTGGGGGCCGGCGGGCACACCTGCGCGCTTCTTCGTGATCTCGGACTCAAGGTGGCCTGCGTCTCGGCCGCGTGACCGGTAGCGTCAAGGCATGCAGGGCACCATCGCGACCTTCGAATCCGGCTCCCGCAGCGGCACGCTGCTGCTCGACGACGGCACTGAGCTGGCCTTCGACGCCGCCGCCTTCGACGCCTCCGGGCTGCGGAAACTGCGCCTGGGCCAGCGGGTCACGGTCGAGCCCGGCGAGGACGGCCGGGTCCGCCAGGTGAGAATCCCGGGGGTCGGTTGAATCGCCCGACTCGCGTTCGTTTCACGTTTCGGCGAAACCGGCGATGATGGTGCGATGACGACCTCGCCCCGGACCCCCGAGACCCGACGGCGTGGCCCGAACGGCCGCTTCCTCCCCCGCACGAACCAGACCGATCCGGCGCCCGTGGGCGAGACCGTGGCCGCCGTGACGGACGATCCGACACCGACGGAGCCAGTGGTGACCACCAGCATCGAGACACCCGATCTGATCGAGCAGCCCGAGCGGCCCGAGCTGCCCGAGGACCGCTTCCTCAACCGGGAGCTCTCCTGGCTCGACTTCAACGCCCGCGTGCTGACGCTGGCCGAGGACCCGGGCACCCCGCTGCTCGAGCGGGCCAAGTTCCTGGCCATCTTCGCCAGCAACCTGGACGAGTTCTACATGGTGCGGGTGGCCGGTCTGAAGCGGCGGCTCAAGGCGGGGCTCCCGATGCGGGGCGGCGACCGGTCGTCGCTGCGCAATCAGCTCGAGACGATCTCGCAGCGCACGGCCGATCTGGTCACCCGGCACGCGGCCTGCTTCGCCGACGAGGTGCGCCCCAAGCTGTCGGCCGAGGGCATCGAGGTGGTCACCTGGGCCGAGCTCGACGCGCCCGAGCGGGAGCGTCTGCGGACGTACTTCCGCGAGCAGGTCTTCCCCGTGCTGACGCCGCTCGCGGTCGACCCCGCGCACCCGTTCCCGTACATCTCGAACCGGTCTTTGAATCTCGCGGTCGTGCTGCGGGACCCCGACGGCGGCGGGAACGAGTTGTTCGCGCGCATAAAGGTCCCCAACAACGTGCCGCGGTTCGTGACGGTGCAGAACGACAGCCGGGGGGTGCGGTTCCTGCCCGTCGAGGAGGTCATCGCCGTCCACCTCGACCAGCTCTTCCCGGGCATGGAACTGCAGGAGTGGCACCTGTTCCGGGTCACCCGCAACGCCGAGCTCGAGGTCGACGAGGACCGCGACGAAGACCTGCTGCAGGCGCTCGAACGGGAGCTGGCCCAGCGTCGCTTCGGCCCGCCGGTGCGTCTCGAGGTGGCCGCCTCGATCAGCGACCACGTGCTCGATCTGCTCGTGCGCGAGCTCGACGTGGTCAGCTCGGACGTGCAGCGGGTGCCCGGCCTCCTCGATCTCTCGGCGCTGTGGCAGGTGTTCGGCGAGTGCGACCGGGACGATCTCAAGGACCGCCCCTTCGTCCCGGCGACCCACCCGCAGCTGGCCGACGGCGAGGTGCCGAGGAGCGTCTTCAACCGGCTGCGCGAGAGCGACATCCTGGTGCACCACCCGTACCACTCGTTCTCGACGAGCGTCCAGCGCTTCATCGAGCAGGCCGCGGCCGATCCCCACGTGCTGGCCATCAAGCAGACCCTGTACCGCACCTCGGGTGACTCGCCGATAGTGGACGCGCTGGTCGACGCGGCCGCCGCCGGCAAGCAGGTCGTGGTGCTGGTCGAGGTGAAGGCCCGCTTCGACGAGGTGGCCAACATCGCCTGGGCCCGCACGCTGGAACGGGCCGGCTGCCACGTCGTCTACGGCCTGGTCGGGCTCAAGACCCACTGCAAGACCGCGCTGGTCGTCCGTCAGGAGGGCAACCAGATCCGGCGCTACTGCCACATCGGCACCGGCAACTACCACCCCAAGACCGCGCGGCTCTACGAGGACTTCGGCATGCTGACCGCCGATCCCGAGGTCGGCGCCGACGTCACCGACCTGTTCAACGTCCTGACCGGCTACAGCCGCCAGCGGTCGTACCGCCGGCTGCTCGTGGCCCCGCACGGCGTGCGCACCGGCCTGATCGAGCGGATCGAGGAGCAGGCCCGGGTGGCCCGCGAGGGCGGCGCGGCCCTGGTGCAGATCAAGGTGAACTCGCTCGTCGACGAGGAGACCATCGACGCGCTCTACCGCGCTTCCCAGGACGGCGTACGGGTGGACCTCATCATCCGGGGCATGTGCGCGCTGCGGCCCGGCGTGCCCGGGCTGTCGGACAACATCCGGGTCCGGTCGATCGTCGGCCGTTTCCTCGAGCACTCGCGGGTGTTCCGGTTCGGCGCCGGCGACGATGCGGAGTACTGGATCGGCTCGGCCGACATGATGCACCGCAACCTCGACCGCCGCGTCGAGGCGCTGGTGCGGGTCACCCTGCCGACCGCGCGCGAGGAGCTGCGGTACGTGCTGGATCTGTCGATGAGCGACGGCACCGAGGGCTTCGACCTGGCCGGTGACGGCACGTGGCACCGCAATCCGGCCAGCTTCTCCGATCCGCACATCCATCTGCAGGAGGCGCTGTTGCGCCGGGTCAGCGGCAAGCCGGTCAAGTGAGCCGAGGAGATCGGGTGAGCGACACTGTGCGCGCCGCCGGCGGCGTGCTGATCCGCGACGGCCGGGTGTGCCTGGTGCACCGCCCGCGCTACGACGACTGGGCTCTGCCCAAGGGCAAGCTCGAGGGCGACGAGCACGCGATCCTCGGCGCCGCCCGTGAGGTGCTGGAGGAGACCGGCTGGGCCGGCCGGGTTCGCGCGGCGCTGCCCACGGTGGCCTACACGCTGCCCAACGGTCGCCCGAAGACGGTCGACTACTGGCTCATGGAGGCGGTCGGCGACGGCGGGCCGGTGCGCGACACCGAGGAGGTCGACCGGGTCGAGTGGCTGCCGTTCGACCAGGCCGCCGCCCGGCTGACCTACGACGACGAGCGCGCAGTGCTGCACAAGGCGGCCGGGCTGCCCGCGATCACCTCGGTGGTCGTCCTGGTGCGGCACGCGCACGCCGGCGAGCGCAAGAAGTGGTCGGGCAACGACGCCCTCCGCCCGATCGACGCGCAGGGCCGGGCCGAGGCCGAGCTGTTCGCCGCGCTGTGCGCCCCGATCGGGCCCGAGCGGCTCATCTCGGCGACGCCGTTGCGGTGCAAGCAGACCCTTGAGCCGCTGGCCGCGGCCCGGGGCAACCTGCCCATCGTCATGGACGGCGCCTTCGCCGAGCCGGCCGAGGCGGACGAGGCGCCGGCCAAGGCCAAGCTGGCCGCGCAGCGCCTGCTCGATCTGCGTTCCGGTGGCCTGCCGGCGATCTGCAGCCAGGGCAAGATGATCCCGCACCTGATCGCCGCCCTGCTCGACGAGGCCGACGAGGAGCCCTACAAGACCGCCAAGGGCGACTCGTGGTTGCTCACCTGGGCCGGCGAGCGGTTGCTCGAGCCGGCTCGCCTCTGAGGCCGTCCCGGGGCCGGGCGAGCTGGTCGGCCCGCCAGTAGCCGAGCAGCTCGCCGGTGAGCCAGCGGGCCCGCCACAGCTCGTCCTCGCGCGGCTCCCAGTCGCGCAACGGCAACAGGGACAGCCGCCAGCCGAGCACACAGATCAGATACCAGTTGTAGAGCGGGATCAGACCCAGCCAGGCGTCCCGCGGCCGGTACGAGGTCCACGGCGCCAGCAGACGCACGACGAACGCGGCCCAGGCGCCGGTGAGGAGCCAGTCGAGCAGCGCCGATCCGGTGTACCGCTCGGCCAGCCCACCTATCGTCCAGCCCGGCACCACGGCCGCCGCGAACACCAGCGCGGCGATGAGCGACCGGCCGACCAGCCCCCGCGGCGATGCGTCACGCCCCATGCCCGCAGACGGTAGGCGGGCCCGGTCGTCCGTGACCCGCACACACGAAAGGCGTCCACCTTTCGGGTGGACGCCTTATCGGCGGTGCATGGTGCCCTCCGGACTAGCGGGACTTTCGCGCCGTGCTGGTGGCGCGAGCCCGTGCCGGGGTAGCGGCGGTCGCCGCGGTGGTGGTCTTGCGGGCCGTCGTCTTCTTGGCCGCCGCCGTCGTCTTGGTGGCGGCGGTCTTGGCCGGGGCGGCCTTGGTGGCGGCGGTCTTCTTGGCCGCCGTCGCCTTGGTAGCAGTGCTCTTGGCCGGAGCAGCCTTGGTCGCGGCCGTCTTCTTCGCCGCCGTCGCCTTGGTGGCGGTGGCGGCCTTGGTGGCAGTGCTCTTGGCCGGAGCGGCCTTGGTGGCGGCGGTGCTCTTGGCCGCCGTCGCCTTGGTAGCAGTGCTCTTGGCCGGAGCAGCCTTGGTCGCGGCCATCTTCTTCGCCGCCGTCGCCTTGGTGGCGGTGGCGGCCTTGGTGGCAGTGCTCTTGGCCGGAGCGGCCTTGGTGGCGGCGGTGCTCTTGGCCGCCGTCGCCTTCGTGGCGGTGCTCTTGGCCGGAGCGGCCTTGGTCGCAGTCGCCTTGGTCGCGGTCGCCTTGGTGGCGGTGGCCTTGGTGGCCACGGCCTTCTTCGCCGGGGCAGCGGCCTTGGCGACCTTTCCGCTCGCGACCATCTCGCGGAAGGCCGTGCCGGGCTTGAAGGCCGGCACGGACGTTTTCTTCACTTTCACCGGCTCGCCGGTACGCGGATTACGGGCCGTCCGCGCATTGCGTGCCCGCTTCTCGAAGACGCCGAAGCCGGTGATGGCCACTCGGTCGCCCTTGGTGACTGCGTTCTCCACCTCGCTGATGACAGCTTCAAGAGCGGCCGTAGCCGTCTTGCGGTCACCCAGACGGGCTGCGAGCGCCTCGATGAGCTCGGCCTTGTTCACGGTTTTCCTCCCGAACGTGAGAACTGAGGCTCGTAGGGGTCTTCTCCGTCGCTTCGAGCCTCACTGGCCCAATGCGAGCCATTCTGCGCGCACCGTATGCCCTCTGACCAGCGGACACAAACATTAGTGTAAAAAAATCCCTTGTGTTGCAACGAATTCGCCCCCACCGGGGACCCGGTGGGGGCGAAAAGGCCTGTCTCGGCAGGGAAATGGAACTCAGGCGACGACCGGCTTGAAGGACGGACGACCCTTCTCGTACGACGTGATGGCGCTCTCGTGGCGCAGCGTCAGTCCGATGTCGTCGAGCCCCTCCATGAGGCGCCAACGGCTGAAATCGTCGATCGGGAAAGACCAGGAGGCGTCGTCGGCGACCACTCGGCGACCTTCGAGGTCCACCGTGATCTGCTTGTCCGGCTCGCTTTCGGCCAGGTCCCAGATCGCCTCGACGGCCTTCTGGTCGAGTTGGACGGGCAGGAGCCCCTCCTTGAGCGCATTGCCGCGGAAAATGTCGCCGAAGCGGGCCGCGATGACCACCTTGAAGCCCCAGTCGCGCAGAGCCCAGACGGCGTGCTGACGCGATGATCCGGTGCCGAAATTGGGCCCGGCGACCAGGATCGTGGAACCGGCGTGGGCCGGGTTGTTGAGGACGAATCCGGGGTCGTCGCGCCAGGCGCTGAACAGACCGTCCTCGAATCCGGTGCGGGTCACCCGCTTCAGATACACGGCCGGAATGATCTGGTCGGTGTCCACATCGGATCGGCGCAACGGCATCACTTTGCCGCTGTGGGTGACGAATTTGTCCATCTCTCGTCTCTCCCTGACTAGTTGGCCGACACGGCCAGATCGGCCGGGGCGGCGAGCTTGCCGACCACGGCGGTGGCCGCGGCGACCTGCGGCGAGACCAGATGGGTACGCCCGCCCTTGCCCTGCCGGCCCTCGAAGTTGCGGTTCGAGGTCGAGGCGGCGCGCTCGCCCGGGCTGAGCGTGTCCGGGTTCATGCCCAGGCACATCGAACAGCCGGCGAACCGCCACTCGGCGCCCGCGTCGGTGAAGACCTTGTCGAGCCCCTCGGCCTCGGCCGCCTCGCGCACCTTGTACGACCCCGGCACGATCATCATGCGGACGCCGTCGTGCACCTTGTGACCGCGGATCACGTCGGCCGCGGCGCGCAGGTCCTCGAGGCGACCGTTGGTGCAGGAGCCCACGAACACCACATCGACGGGCACGTCCCGGAACGGGGTGCCGGGCTCGAGGGCCATGTACTCCAGCGCGCGACGGGCGGCGTTGCGGTCGGTCTCCTCGATGAACTCCTCGGGATCGGGCACCACGCTGTCGAGCGGCGCGCCCTGACCCGGGTTGGTGCCCCAGGTGATGAACGGGCTGATCGACGCGGCGTCGAGGATGATCTCGGTGTCGAACTCGGCGTCCTCGTCGGTCGCCAGCGTCTTCCAGTACGCCACGGCAGCGTCCCAGTCCGCCCCCGCGGGCGCGTGCTCGCGGCCCTTCAGATAGGCGAACGTGGTCTCGTCCGGCGCGATCATGCCGGCCTTGGCGCCCCACTCGATGCTCATGTTGCAGATGGTCATCCGGCCCTCCATGGAGAGCTTGCGGATGGCCTCGCCGCGGTACTCCACGATGTGGCCGTTGCCGCCGCCGGTGCCGGTCTGCGTGATCAGCGCGAGGATCAGGTCCTTGGCGCTCACGCCCGGGCCGAGCTCGCCGACCACGGTGACCGCCATCGTCTTGGGCTTGGCCTGCGGCAGTGTCTGGGTCGCCAGCACGTGCTCGACCTCGCTGGTGCCGATGCCGAAGGCGAGCGCGCCGAACGCGCCGTGGGTCGCGGTGTGCGAGTCGCCGCAGACGATCGTCAGGCCCGGCTGGGTCAGTCCCAGCTGCGGGCCGATCACGTGCACGATGCCCTGATTGACGTCGCCCAGCGGGCGGATCTGGACACCGAACTCCGCGCAGTTCTTCCGCAGCGTCTCGATCTGCGTCCGCGAGGTCGTGTCGGCGATCGTGAAGAGCTCGCCGCGCCGGGTGTTGAACGCCGGGTCGGCGTAACCGGTCGGCGTGTTGTGATCCTCGGTCGCGAGCGTGAGATCGGTGCGGCGTACCGGACGGCCGGCCTGGCGTAGACCGTCGAAGGCCTGCGGGCTGGTCACCTCGTGCAGCAGGTGCAGGTCGATGTAGAGCAGATCAGGCTCACCCTCGGCAGCACGCACGACATGGTCGTCCCAGACCTTTTCGGCCAGGGTCCTCGGAGTGACTCCCACCATCTGGACATCCTAAATTCTGGGAGGTATGTTTCGGCTTGTGGGACACAGTATGAGCGGTGTCGGCGTTCTCGACAAGGCGGTCGTCATCTTGGCGGCCTGTGTCGACGGCGCCAGCCTGGCCGAACTCGTCGACCGTACGAAGCTGCCCCGGGCAACCGCACATCGCCTGGCCCAGGCCCTGGAGATCCACCGGATGCTGGTGCGTGACACCCAGGGCCGCTGGCGTCCGGGACCCCGCCTGGGCGAGCTGGCCAACGCGGCGCCGGACGTCCTGCTGACCGCGGCCGAGCCTCTGCTTTCCGCATTGCGGGACGCGACCGGGGAGAGCGCGCAGCTCTACTTGCGCCGGGCCGACGAGCGGATCTGCGTGGCCGCGGCCGAACGCGCCAGCGGTCTGCGCGACACCGTGCCGGTCGGCTCGGTGCTGCCCATGGTGGCCGGTTCGGCCGCCCAGATCCTGCTCGCCTGGGAGCCGCCCGAGGCGGTCATGCCGCTGCTGCCCCGCTGCAAGTTCACCGGCCGCACCCTGGCCGAGGTACGCCGCCGTGGCTGGGCCCAGAGCGTCGCCGAGCGCGAGCCCGGTGTGGCCAGCGTCTCCGCGCCCATCCGCGATCGCACGGGCCGGGTCATCGCCTCCATCTCGATAAGCGGTCCGATCGAGCGTCTGGGCCGCCGGCCGGGTGAGCGCCACGCGATGGCCGTGGTGCGGGCGGGCCAGCGCCTGTCCGGCCTCTGACCGTCCCGGATCGGCCTACCGCGCACAGGAATCGGCCCTCCGCGCAGACCGGCTCGCGGACCGGTGACGTGCCGTCGACCCGTCGATAAGGTCGCGGAGTGAGGCTGATCCGGCGCGACACCGACATCCTCCTCGCCGCCTGCGCCGATCCCCTCCTCGCCGCCTGCGCGGATCTCCTCCTCGCCGCCTGCGCGGATCTCCTCCTGGCCGCCTGCCCGGATTCTCCGACGGCGGCCACGCGCAAGCCGGACTGCACCTTCGGCGCGCCACGTCACCCCTTTCCCTCACGAACGGCTCGGATCCGATCTCCCTTTCTGAAGGAGTACGGCATATGAAGCCCATCGTCCTGGTCCACGGTTTCTGGGTGACCCCGCGCAGCTGGGAGAACTGGAAGGCGTACTACGAAGCCAAGGGCCATCAGGTCATCGCTCCGGCCTACCCCGGTTTCGAGGTCGAGGTCGAGGCGCTCAACGCCGACCCGGCCCCGATCGTGAACGTCACCGTGCCGCAGATCATCGCGCGGTTCGAAGAGGCCATCCGCGCGCTTCCCGAGCCGCCGATCATCATCGGGCACTCGGCCGGCGGCGCGTTCACCCAGATCCTGCTCGATCACGGGTACGGCTCGGCCGGCGTCGCCCTCAACTCGGCGCCCACTGAGGGCGTACGGGTCGTACCCCTCTCGCAACTCAAGTCGACATTCCCGGTGCTGAAGACGCCGGCGAACCGGCACAAGGCCATCCCGCTCACCTTCGAGGAATGGAAATACGCCTTCACCAACACCTTCAGCGACGACGAGGCGAAGGCGCTCTACGAGCGGTACGCGATCCCGGCCAGCGGCGGCATCCTGTGGGGTGGCGTGCTCGCCAACTTCCAGCCCGGCCATCAAGACACGTGGGTCGACTATCACAACGACAACCGGGCGCCGCTGCTGTTCGTCTCGGCCTCGGAAGACCACATCATGCCGCCGGCCATTCAGGAGTCCAACGCCAAGCACTACAAGTCGAACACGATCACCGAACGCCGCGAGTACGAGGGATACGCCCACCTGCTGCCGGCCCAGAAAGGCTGGGAGCAGATCGCCGACGAGGTGCTCGACTGGGCCCTGGCCCACGCGAGATGACCGACCTGACGATCACCCACATCGGCGGGCCGACCACGCTGCTGGAGTTCGGCGGCGTACGGCTGCTGGTCGACCCGACCTTCGACGCCCCCGGCCGCCGCTACGCGTTCGGCTGGGGCACGTCCTCCCGCAAGACGACCGGCCCGGCCGTGCCCGCTTCGTCGCTCGGCCGGCTCGACGGCGTCCTGCTCACCCACGACCAGCACGCCGACAACCTCGACGACGCCGGCCGGGCCCTGCTGCCGTCGGCACCCGTCGTGGTGACCACCGAGGCCGCCGCCCGCCGCCTGAAAGCGACCGGCCTGGCCCCCTGGCAGACCACCACCGTCGGCGACGTGGAGATCACCGCCACGCCGTCGCGCCACGGCCCGGCCTGGAGTGTGCCGATCGTCGGCCCCACCACCGGCTTCGCCCTGCGGGCCCCCGGCGCGAGTTCGGTGGTCTGGATCTCGGGCGACACGGTGCTGTTCCCCGGCGTCCTGGAGGTGGCCGACCGCTTCACCGTGGACACCGCGATCCTGCACCTGGGCAAGGTGCAGTTCGGCCTGACCGGCCCGGCCCGCTTCACCATGACCGGCCGCGACGCCGCAGCCCTGGTCGACCGGGTGAGGCCGCGCACGGTCGTCCCCGTGCACTACGAGGGCTGGTCGCACTTCCACGAGGGCCGCCCCCAGATCGAGGCCGCCTTTCCCCCGAACCGCCTGACGTGGCTGCACCCCGGCGTAGCGACGACACTGTCCTGACAACGCCGTAGCCGTCGATCAAGCCCGAGACGCCAGCCGGCAGTCCCGGCGCAAGACGTCTTGCCGCTCCACCGTGTCGGCGGGACGGCCGGCCACCACGCGGTAGAGCCTCATCGCTTGCCGTGCGCCGCGTGAGCGGTCAAGCCGGCCGCCGCACCGTTTCGTGGCGCCGCTCCCCCAACCGTTGGAGCAGCCGAGGCCGGCCGCATCCCTGACCGCTACCGTTTTCGTTCCGAGGCGAAAACGCTAGTTTGGCCGGTGTGGGCGACATAACCGTGCGACGCGTCAACTACGGCTACTTCATCCGCCCGGCCGAGGAAACCGGCACCGGGCAACAGCGCGCCGAACCCACCCTGGGCTACCTGGTGACCCACCCCTGGGCCGGAAACATCCTGGTGGACACCGGCATGGGCGGAAACCCCGAGGTGGACGCCTGGTACCGCCCCATGCGCATCCCCCTACCGGCCGCCCTCAAGGCAGCCGGCGCAACCCCGGCCGACATCAAAGCCGTGGTGAACTGCCACCTTCACTTCGACCACTGTGGAGGAAACCCCCAACTGGCCGGCCGCCCGGTGTTCGCCCAACGCTCAGAATTGGCCCTGGCCCGCGCCCCGGAAAGCCACACCCTGCCCGACCTGGTAGACCACCCCGACGCCCACATCGAGGAACTCGACGGCGAAGCTGAGATAGCCCCCGGCGTCCACATCATCCCCACCCCCGGCCACACCGCCGGCCACCAGTCCCTGGTCATCCGCCGCTCCGACGGCACGGTCATAGTCGCCGGCCAATCCCACGACAACGCCAACCTCTTCACCACAGACGCCCTCTCCCACCAGACCGGCGCAGCTCCCCACCCCGCCTGGCTCCCCCACCTCCTGTCCCTGGACCCCAAACAGATCTACTTCGCCCACGACAACGCCATCTGGACCCCCGCCTAACCCGACCCCCAGCAACCTCGACCAAGCGAACTGAACCGCCAGACCCCAGCAGCCGAGCAACAGTCCAGCCGAGCACACGACAGCCACGGCAAGGCCAAGCCGGCCGGGCGAGCGGCAAGCCCAGCGGCTAAACAACAAGCCGAGCCATCGACCACCAGCCCAGCTAGGCGACAGGTCGGCAGGGGGCCGAGCGGGCGGTCAGCGCGGTCAGCGCGAGCCGGGCCATCAGGGAAAGCCTGCGGTCAGGCGGCTGGGCGGACTGGGCGGGCAGAGCGAGCCAGGCCGTCAGAACGAGCCAAGCCGTCAGAACCAGCCAAGCCGTCAGAACCAGCCAAGCCGTCAGAACGAGCAGGTGGACCGAGCAAGCCGACCCGGTCCGGCGAGCAGGCGGACCGAGCAGGCAGGCCGGAGCCGGCCGAGCGGCCGGGCAGGTCAAGCGGGCAACTGGGCCGCGCGGGCAGGCTGGCCGGAGCGGGCTGAGCGGCCGGGCAGGCCGAGCGGGCAGGTGAACAGAGCGGGCACGGCGGGCCGAGCGGGCGGGCCGGGCAGGCAGGCGGGGGCGGGCCGAGCGGCCCAGGGAGGACGAGCGGACAGGCGGGCCGGGCAGACTGAGCGGGCAGGCGAGCCGAGCTGCCGGGCGGGCAGCCGGCAGGCAGGCCGGGCCAGGCAGGGGTTCACGTCCGCCGGCGCGGTGTAAGAGTCCGCCATCGCTGATCCGTGTGGACTAATGCCATGCGGCGGTCTCGGCACGATCGGCGTCTTGGCTGGCGGAGACCGGTGTAATGCGGGCTTGCGGAGCAAGTCCAGGGCCATGTAGCGGCGTCCTTCGACCCACTCGTCGGTCTGTTCGGCGAGCACGGCACCGACGAGGCGGACGATCGCAGCGCGATTCGGGAAGATTTCCGACGACGTCGGTGCGCCGGCGGATCTCTTTGGTTCAAGCGTTCTTGCAGGTCGTTCGACCAAATTTGGCGCCAGAGCTCACCCGGGAACGCGGTGAACGCCAGCAGGTCATGGCGGGCGTCATCGAGATGTTCGGCGGCGTCGGAAAGCTTGTCGCCGATGGTGTCCAGCACTCGGGCGAATTGGGCTCTCACCTCGTCGCTGTCGGGCTGGTCGAAGACGGTACTGACCAGAGTGGCGACCCACGGCTACGCCGACTTCGGAACCTGTGCCAGCAGGTTGCGCAGATAGTGGCCCGGCAGCCCTTCCCGGACGCCCGGCCAGCGCGGGCCCATCGTCGAGACCAAGCCGCGGTGGGCGTCGGAGACCACGAGCCCGACCCGGCCAGGCCACGAGCGGTCAAGCTGCGCAAGAACGCCAGCCAGTCGGCCCGTCGTCGTCACTGCCGCTTGAGGCTGAAGACTCACGGCCGCCCCCGGCGTTGACCCAACCGCGATCAGAGCGTGCACGCAGGCTAGGCCGGGCCAGGCCAGGCCATCAAGCAGGCGCGGACAGGCCGTGCCAGGCGGGCCGGGCCAGGCAAGCAGGAGCGGACAGGCCGGGCGAGCGGGCCAGGCCCGAGCGGCCGAAAAGGCCAGGCGAGCGGAGCCAGGCGAGCGGAGCCAGGCGGGCCGAGCGGCCGGTCGGGCCGGGCCAGGCGGGCCGGCCAGGCGGGCCGGGCAAGCAGGAGCGGATAGGCCGGGCGAGCGGGCCAGGCCCGAGCGGGCCGGGCCCGAGCGGCCGAAAAGGTCAGGCGAGCGGAGCCAGGCGAGCCGAGCGGCCGGTCGGGCTGGGCAGGCCGGGCCGGGCCGGACCGGCGTGCCGAGCGAGCCGAACAGGCCAGGCGGGCCGAGCGGGCTGATCAAGCGGACCGAGCGAGCCGGGCCAAGCGGCCGGACGGGCCGAGCGAGCCGGGCAAGGCAGGCCGAACGGCCGGTCAGGCCGGGCAGGCCGGGCCAGCAGGCGCGCAGAGCGAGCCGAACAGCCCGGACGGGCCGAGCGGCCGGACGGGCCGGATCAGGTGAGCAGGCAGCCGGGTCGAGCCAAGCGAGGGGCCGGCAGGCGAGGTGGACCGATCAGCCGGACGGGCTGGGCAGGCCGACCGGCCGCCGGGCAAAGCCCGAGCCCAATTCCCGCTCCGATTTCGGCGGAGCCGAAGAGCCCCCCAGCCGAGCCGACGCGCTCAGCGCCCCCACCGCACCGCGGGGTCTGGGGGCTCGGCCCCCAGGCAGAATGCGAAATGACCCCGTCCGCGCTTTCCGCGGACGGGGTCAACCCGAATGTAGCCCCGAAGGGATTCGAACCCTCGCTACCGCCTTGAGAGGGCGGCGTCCTAGGCCGCTAGACGACGGGGCCAGGACTTGCTTTTTGTGCTTCCGCTCTCGCGTTTGCGACGGGCTGAACTCTATCAGAAGTCCAGCGCCGCCCCTCGCGGGAGTGGTAGCGCTGGGGTACCAGGACTCGAACCTAGACTAGCTGAACCAGAATCAGCCGGGCTGCCAATTACCCCATACCCCATTTGGCCCGGTAACCCGTGCCGAGAGGGAACTTTACCCGACGCCCCGGGGCCAACCAAATCGGGTTACCTCATCGGAAGAGGGCGGCGTGGGTGCGGGCCCACTTCTCGTACGTCGTGGCGGGGTGGCCGAGCAGGTCAGCGACTGTGGGGACGGCTGGTTGGGGGTGCTCGGCGAGCAGGGCCACGCCTTCCAGATACCACTCGGCGTACTCGCCCATCACGGGTCGCAGCTGGTCGACGGCGTCGTCGTGACTGAGTTCGAGGTAGCGGAGGTTGCGGCCGAGCGCGCGGCCGATGGCTTCGACTTTCTCCCGCCGGGTCAGGGATTCGGGGCCGGTGAGCTCGTACGCCTTGCCTTCGTGGCCGGGTTCGACGATGACCCGGGCCGCGACGGCGGCGATGTCCTCCTGGGCGATGGCCGCGTTGGCCGAGGCGGCGTAGCCGTCGCGTACGTCGTCGCCGGCGCGGATCTGGTCGGCCCACAGGGTGGCGTTGGCCATGAACTCTCCCGGTTCGAGGTGGGTGAACGGCACCCCGGACGCCTCGACGCCGTCTTCGATCTCCTGCCAGTGGTCGCCCTTGGCGCCGGCCAGGTCGACGATGCGGCCGACGCCCGCTTCGGCGGCCAGCCGGCAGGCCTCGTGCACCGTGGGGATGTGCGGTGCGAGGTACATCACGTCGACACCTTGGAGCGCGGGAAGCAGTGTTGCGGGCCGTCCGACGAATCCCCGTACGACCTCGACACCCGACGGCAACGCGGCCTTCGCGGGGTCGACCGTCAGAGCGCGGATGTCCGTGGCGCCGAGCGTGATCAGTTCATCGACGACCATCCGCCCCACGTTGGCGGTGGCGCCGGTCACCAGGATCTTCATTACCGTACCCCCTAAGGAAACTCGTTCCCGTAGGGTATACGAGATCATGGAAGAGTTCAGTCCCCGAATCCTGCCGCTGCTCTGGCGCCGGTCGGTTCCCGCTCGTAAAGCGGTCGGCCGGCCACCCCGGCTCAGCGTCGACCTCGTGGTGGCCACGGCGATCCGGCTGGCCGACGCCGAGAGCCTGGAAGCGGCCTCGATGGCGCGTGTGGCGGCCGAGCTCTCGGTCGCGACGATGAGCCTCTACACGTACGTTCCGTCGCGCCCGGAACTCGTCGATCTGATGGTCGACGAGGTGTTCTGGGCCCGCGATCTGACCGGCGCGGGTGATTTCCGGGAGCGGGTCCTGCGGTACGCCCAGCGCACGTTCGCCATGTACCGGGCCCATCCCTGGCTGGCCGAGGTCTCCACCGCCCGTCCACCGGCCGGCCCGGGGCTGCTCGCCGAGCAGGAGTACGTGCTCGCCGCCGTGGCGACGCTGGGTCTGCCGCTGCACGAGCTGAACCGCGCGGCCACGGCGATCACGGCCTGGGTGACCTCCGCCGGTCGGCACGAGGCCGAGAGCGCCCTGCTGCGCCGCACGACCGGGCTCAGCAACGACGAGTGGTGGCACCAGCGCGGCGAGCTGTGGGAGAACTGGTTCGACGTCACGGCCCATCCCACGATGACCGCCATCTGGAACGCCGGCGCCTTCGACCGGGGCGCCGACGAACAGGCCCAGGACGCGTACGAGTACGGCCTGGGCCTGCTGCTGGACGGGATCGAGCGCTCAGTCGAGGGAGACGACCGGGTTCCGTAGCTCGCCGATGCCCTGGATGCTCACCGAGACGGTGTCGCCGGGGGTGATCTGGCTGACCCCGGCCGGCGTGCCGGTCAGGATGATGTCACCGGGCAGCAGCGTCATGACGTGCGACACGTACGACACCAGGGTCGGGACGTCGAAGACCATGTCCTTGGTCCGGCCCAGCTGCACGGTCTCCATCGCCTCGGGGTTGCGGCCCACCTCGGCGCGGATCTCGAGGTCGCTCACGTCGAGGCCGGTGACGATCCACGGGCCGATCGGGCAGAACGAGTCGAAGCCCTTGGCCCGGGTCCACTGCGGGTCGCTGCGCTGCAGGTCGCGCGCGGTCACGTCGTTGCCGATGGTGTAGCCGAAGATCGCCCTCTCGGCGCCGGCCCGGTCGAGGCGGCGGGCGCCGGTCGCGCCGATCACCACGCCGAGCTCGGCCTCCTCCTCGACCCGCTGGGACTGCGGGGGAAGCCGGATCGCGTCGTTCGGCCCGATCACCGACGTGGACGGCTTGATGAATATCAGCGGCTCCTTGGGCACCTCGTTGCCGTGCTCGGCAGCGTGGTCGGCGTAGTTGCGGCCGATCCCGATGACCTTGCTGGAGAAGATCGGGGCGAGCAGGCGGACGTCGGCGAGCGCCCACCGCTGGCCGGTGAACCGCACCGCCTCGAACGGCAGCGAGCTGATCTCGGCGACGGTCAGGCCCGACGCGTCACCCTCGACGACACCGAAGGACACCCCTCCGGCATGAACAAAACGGGCGAATCGCACGGCTAATCCCCTCTTCGCGGCTGGCAGCTCTCGGCGAGAAATCTACGCCGGGCAGTCGGGCTCCGGGCGGCGCTGTCCCCGTGACCTACCGCCCGACGGTCGTGATCCAGGCCGCACTGCCCAGTGACCTACGCCAGCCGGTCAGCCGCCGCCGCGTTCCCCGCCGCGCCGTTCGCCGGCGCGCCGTTCGGCGGCGCTCCCAGGCGGGGGAACGGATCGAGCGAGAAGATGACCTCGACCGGCACCTCGAAGTAGCGGCTGAGACGCAGGGCGAGATGCAGGCTCGGGCTGAACTCGCCCCGCTCCAGGTAGCCCACGGTCTGGTAGTGCACTCCCAGGGCGTCGGCGAGCTGCCGCCGCGAAACGCCCCGCTCGGCCCGCAGCATCGCGATGCGGTTGTAAGTGACCTCGCCGTTGCTCAATGCGCTCTCTTCCAACGACCCGAACGACCCGACCGACCACAACGACCACAACGACCCGGAACCACCACGACGACCGCTCCGGGCTCAGCGACCGATGGTGGTCAGCGCCCGCCGGCGCCGGGCCGCCACCGCCGAGCCGGACTCGCGGCGGGCCATGCGCCGCAGCAGCGCCGGCGCCAGAGCCAGGCCGAGCACGGCCCAGACGGCGAGCACCCCGAACGTCTCCAGGTGGCGCCAGGAGCCGGCCAGCTCGACCGAGGCCAGCGCGTCGGGCAGGAACACCGACCGCATGCCCAACCCTAGCCAGTAGATCGGGAAGATCTGAGCGATGCCCTGCAGCCAGCCCGGCATCGCGGTGATCGGATAGAAGATGCCGGAGATCGCCACCAGCCCGAACATCGGCAGCATGACGATGCCGAAACTGCGCGGGTTGTCGAAGGCCGACCCGATCGACGCGCCGATCGGCACGGTCGCCACGATGGCCAGCGGCAACAGCCAGAGCAGCGTGAGGAACCCGCCGAGGTCGAGCCGCAGACCGTCGACCAGGAAGAGACCGGGCACGAGGACGATGAGCACGGAGGCGAGGGTCATGACACCCACGCCGACCACCTTGCCGATCAGGTAGCCGCTCATCCCATTCGGCGTGGCCTTGGCCCGCAGCAGCGTCCCGTCCTCGCGGTCGACCACCAGGTACTGGGCGATGGTGATCAGGCCGCCGAGGGCCACCAGCATGCCGATCGAGCTGGGCAGCGCGCTGGCGCCGAGCGAGAAGGTGGTGCCCGGCACCCGGGCGTCGTCCATGAAGAAGAGCGTGGCCAGCAAGGCGACCGACGGGAACAGGTAGCCCCACATGTCCTGGGCGTTGGTCAGGGTGTGGCGGAACTCGATCAGCCCGCGGGCGACCCCCACCCTCAGCGTCTCGATCACTTCGAGCCCCCCTCGAAGTCGTGGACCACGCGCATGTAGGTGTCCTCGAGGCTGTTGCGCCGCACCTCGAGCTCGGTGACGTCGTCGCCGTGCTGGAGCAGCAGCTCACGGACGAACGGCGTGGGGTTGGCCGCGGAGTGCACGAACCGCCGGCCGTCCCGGGTCCAGCGGATCTCGCTCTCGCCGGCCACCTGGCGGGACAGCTCGTCGGCCGAGCCGTCGGCGATGATCCGCCCGCCGGCCAGGATGAGGATGCGGTCGGCGAGCTTCTCGGCCTCGTCGAGGTCGTGGGTGGTGAGCAGGATGGCGGTGTCGTCCACATCGGTCAGCCGGTGCACCAGGTCGTGGAAGTCGCGCCGGGCCTCGGGGTCGAAGCCGACCGTGGGCTCGTCGAGAAAGAGCACCTCGGGACGGCCGACGATGCCGATCGCCACGTCGAGCCGGCGACGCTGGCCCCCGGAGAGCCGGAGGACCCGCGTGTCGGCCGCGGCGGTCAGACCGACCACCTCGAGCAGGTCGTCGACCGGCCAGGGTCGCGCCTTGCCGTCGGTCGAGTAGCGCCGGTAGTAGGACCCCAGGTGACCGAGCAGCTCGCGGACCCGCCACTTGCCGTGGTCGCGCCAGGACTGCAGCACCACGCCGAGCCGGGCCCGCCACGCCTCGCCGGCGCCGGCCGGGTCGGCGCCCAGCACGCTCACCTCGCCCGAGGAACGCATGCGGAAACCCTCGAGAATCTCGATCGTCGTCGTCTTGCCGGCGCCGTTGGGACCGAGCAGCACCAGCACCTCGCCCCGCCGAGCGGCGAAACTCACACCGGTCAGGACATCCTTCGCCCCGTACCGCATCCGCAGATCGCGGACGTCGATGACCCGCTCACCGGGCGGCACCTGCGTGCCTGCGTCGAGCGCCCCCGCCAAAGTCGTTCCTCCCATGTCCAGCACGCTATCAAGAACGTAGTAGATGTACTACATACTTGAGTAGGTGTTCGTCTCTTGGCCCGGAGCGACCGCAATATGGGTATATGCCCGGTATTGAGCGCGACGCCGAAGCTTTCGCGCGCCACGGTGATCGTGTTGATCGCTTCAGCTGGATACGCTGGGCGCATGGGGATCAAGCAGGTGAGGGCGCTCACCACGACGCTGCCTTCGGTCACCTGGATTCCCCTCGCCCGGGCGCACGCCGAGCGGGCCGACGAGATGACCGCGGGCCACCGCACCCGGCGCAGCGCCGGCGAGACGCACGCCATCGAGGATTTCCTCTACGACTACTACGGCACCCGGCCCTCCGTGCTGCGCCGCTGGCACCCCGGAGTCGGCACCGGCCTGGCGCCCGCACCCGACGGCGTGGCCGAGCACGCGGCGTGGAAGTTCTACCTGACCTATCCCGACGGTGTGGTCACGCTCGACCAGGACGCCTACCTGCATGCCCGGGGCGAGAGCGTCCGCTACATCCACGGCCTGCTCACCGCGACGGCGTCCCGGCCGGTGTTCTCGGGCTGCTTCGGCCTGCACGAGTGGGCGATGGTCTACCGCGACCCCGACCACCGTCACCCGCTGCCGCTGCGTCTGGGCCAGGCCGAGACCGACCGGGTGGTCGAGCGGCACCCGATCCGCTGCACCCACTACGACGCGTTCCGGTTCTTCACGCCCGAGGCGGTCGGGCTCAACCGGCTGCAGCCGACCCGGGCCACCCAGGTCGACCTCGACCAGCCCGGTTGCCTGCACGCCGCGATGGACGTCCACAAGTGGGCGACGAAGCTCGGCGCCGCCGTGCCGGGCGCCCTGGCCCTGGACTGCTTCGCGCTGGCCGCCGACATCCGCCTCCTCGACATGCAGGCCAGCCCGTACGATCTGAGCTCCTACGGCCATCCCCCGGTGAAGATCGAGACCCCCGAGGGCAAGGCCGAGTACGTGGCCCGGCAGCGCGAGTTCGCCCGGCGCGCGGCCGGCCTGCGGGCCCGCCTCATCCGCGTCTGCGAGGAACTGCTCGGCTCGGAGAGCGCCGCCCGCAACCGCGAGGCCGTGGCGCCCTTCAACCACCGCTGACGAGGCCACCGCCGGCGGGGCCACCGCCGGCGGCGCCACCGCTCAGAAAGTCGACGACCAGCCGGGCCGTCTCCCCGGGCGTGTCCAGATGGACGTCGTGCCCGGCGCCCGCCACGACGACCTGCCGGGCAGCGGCCATCCCTTCGACCTCATCGGCCGGGATCGCGCCCTGCTCGCCCAGGATCAGCAGGACCGGCACGGTCAGGCTGTGCCACTCCGTCCAGCGCGCGGTCGAGGCGACGCCGGCGATCGCCGCCTTCATGGTGTCCGGGTCGAACCGTGGCCACAGCCCGCCGGCCCGCCGTTCCAGGTCGGCGATCCACGCCTCGGTGATCGTCCGATCGCCGAGGAACGCCCGCGCCGCTTCCACATCGGCGAAGGGCACCGGCCAGGACGCGAACCAGGCCCGCAGCCGCTCGGGATAGTCGTCGGTCGAGCCGCCGACGCCACCCTCGATCATCACCAGCCCGCGGACCCGGTCGGGGCGGGCGGCCGCGGCCAGCATCGCCGTGTGCGCGCCCATCGACTGACCGACCAGCCAGGCCGGCTCGTCGATCAGCGCGAGCACGTCGGCCACGTAGGCCTCGCGCGACACGTCCGCCGGCCGGCTCGTGCTGTGCCCGTGGCCGCGCTGGTCGGGCACCACGACCCGATGCCCGGCGGCCATCACGGCCCCGGCCAGCGGCGCCATCTCGGCCGCGCTGCCGGCCAGCCCGTGCAGCAGCACGACGGGCTCGCCGCCGGCGCCACCGCGCAGCACCGAGAGCTCGACGTCGTCCCGGGCGAGAGCGGAGCGGTGGAGCATCAGTCGCCGGGCCCCGGGCGGCGGTTGCGCTTGGTCTCGCCCCGGCGCTTCTTCTCGGCGATCCGGCGTTCCACCGCACCCCTCGAGGGGCGGGTGGCCCGGCGGACCCGGGGTGGCGACGCGATGGCCGACGCGACCAGGCCGGCCAGGCGGGCGGCCGCCGCCTCGCGGTTGCGCAGCTGGGAGCGGTGCTCCGACGCGGTGACGGTCAGCACCCCGTGCACCAGCCGGTGTCCCAGACGTCCGGCGGCGCGTTCCTTGAGCATCGGCGGCAGCAGCGCGCTGCCGGCCAGGTCCCAGGACAGCTCGACCCGCGAATCGGTGGTGTTGACGCCCTGCCCGCCGGGGCCGCTGGCCCGCGAGAACCGCCACGCGAGCTCGGCCGCCGGAATGATCAGGCGCTCATTGACCCGCACGTCGTCCACCACGCCGCCCATCCTGGCACGCGCACAGGGCAGTATGGGTGGGTGACGTCACCAAGCGCGCCGGCAGTCGCGACCGGCTATCCGTGGCCCATCGAAACCACGCGTCTCGACAACGGCCTCCGGGTCGTGGTCAGTGAGGACAGGACCGCCCCGGTGGTCTGCGTCAATCTCTGGTACGACGTCGGCTCCCGCCACGAGCCGGCCGGGCAGACCGGCTTCGCGCACCTCTTCGAGCACCTGATGTTCGAGGGCTCGCAGCACGTCGCCAAGACCGAGCACATGCGTCTCGTGCAAGGCAACGGCGGCTCGCTCAACGCGACCACCAACCCCGACCGCACCAACTACTTCGAGACCATGCCGGCCGAGCATCTGGAGCTCGCGCTCTGGCTCGAGGCCGACCGGATGGGCGGGCTGGTGCCCGCGCTCACCCAGGAAACGCTGGACAACCAGCGCGAGGTCGTCAAGAACGAGCGCCGCCAGCGCTACGAGAACGTGCCCTACGGCGACGCCTGGCTGCGGTTGCTGGCCCTGCTCTATCCCGAGGGGCACCCCTACCACCACGCCACCATCGGCTCGATGGAAGACCTGAACGCGGCCGGGCTGGAGACGTTCAAGGAGTTCCACCAGCGCTACTACGCGCCGAACAACGCCGTGCTCACGGTGGCCGGGGACGCTTCGCCGGCCGAGGTGTTCGCGCTGGCCGAGAAGTACTTCGGCCTGCTCGAGCCGGTGGCCTCGATCCCGCCCGCGCCCGGCAGCCACCTGCCCGGCCCGGCCACCTCGCCGGTGCGCGAGACGGTCACCGCGGACGTCCCGGCGCCCCGCCTCTATCTGTCGCACCGCACCCACCAGTTCGGCACGGCCGGGTACGACGCGGTCACCGTGCTCGCCGCCGTGCTCGGCAACGGCCGGGGCAGCCGGCTCTACCAGCGCCTGGCCGACGGCGCCCGGATCGCCCAGCCCGACTACATCGGCGCGTACGGCGTCGACCTGGCGCACGCGCCCGCCCCGCTGATCGTCACGGCGACGGCCAAGGACGGCGTCCCGGTCGAGACGCTCGAGGAGGGCCTGTCCGAGGTGATCGGCAGCCTGGTCACCGAGCCGGTCACCGAGCAGGAGCTGTCCCGGGCCAAGGCGCTGCTGACCACCGCGTGGTGGCGGCAGGTGTCCACGGTGGGCGGCCGGGCCGACACCCTGGGCCGGTACGCGACCCAGTTCGGCGATCCCGCCAGCGCCGCGTACCGCCTGCCCCAGTGGCTCGCGGTGACCGCCGACGACGTCACCGAGGCGGCCGCGTACGCCCTCAAGCCCGAGTCCCGGGTGACCCTGACCTACCTGCCCGAGACGAACGGGGAATCCGCATGACGCTCATCGCCACCCGCCCCGATCCGGGCGAGGCCCGCCCCTACACGTTCCCCGACCTGCAGCGGGTGACCGTCGCCGGCGGCACCGTGATCGGCGCCCACCTGCCCGGGCAGGCCCTGGCCAGCGCCATGCTGCTGCTCGACGCCGGCGCCGCCCGTGAGAGCGCCGGCCGCGAGGGCACGGCCACCGTCCTGGCCAAATCGCTCGAGGAGGGCACGACCGAGCGCGACTCCGCCGCGTACGCCCTGGCCCTGGAGAGCCTCGGCGCCGAGCTGTCGCCCGGCGTCGACTGGGACACCTTCCGGGTCGGCGTCTCGGCCCCGGTGCCCCAGTTGCTCGACGCGATGCGGCTGGCCGCCGAGGCGGTCCGCACGCCGCGGCTCGACCCGGACGACGTCAACCGGGTGCGCGACGACGAAGTGACCGCGCTGCGGATGGACTGGGCCCAGCCCGGTCCGCGGGCCGACGCCGCGCTGCGGGCCGACCTGTTCGGCGCGGCCGAGCGGTTCGGCCGCCCGATGCACGGCGATCCCGCTTCGGTGGCCGCCGTGTCGGTCGACGACGTGCTCGCCTTCCACCAGGCCTGGCTGCGCCGTCCGGGCGTGCTGCTGGTCGCCGGCGACCTGGGCACGCTCGACCTCGAGGCGCTGGGCCAGGCCGCCTTCGCCGGCACCGGGGGCGACGCCCTCACCGTCGAGCCGCCGCTGGGCGTGCCGGTGCGGGCCGAGCGCCGGATCATCCTGGTCGACCGGCCCGGTTCGGTGCAGTCCACGCTGCGCCTCGGTCACCGGGCGCCCGAGCGGGCCACGCCCGACTACGTGGCGATGACGCTGGCCGCGACCGTGCTCGGCGGTGCCTTCACGTCCCGCCTGAACCACCTGATCCGCGAGGTCAAGGGCTACACGTACGGCATTCGCGGCTCCTACGCGATGAGCCGGCGCTTCGGCCGCTTCGAGGTGGCCGCGGGCGTGCAGACCGCGGTGACGGTGCCGGCCGTCGTCGACACGCTCGGCGAGATCGCCCGCACGCAGGAGTCCGGGGTGACCGAGGACGAGCTGGCGGTGGCCCGGGCATGGCGGGCCGGTCAGCTGTCGGTCGAGATGCAGACGCCCGGCTCGATCGTCGGCGCGCTCAGCACGCTGGTCGTCCACGGCCTGCCCGACGACTACTACGCGACCCTGCGCCGGCAGTACCTCGAGACCCCGCTGGCCGAGGTGTCGGCGGCCGCCGCGGCCCACCTGCGGCCGAACGGGCTGACCCTGGTCATCGAGGGGGACGCGGCGGTCATCCGCGACGAGCTGGTCGCCGCGCAGATCGGTGACGTGGTCGACGCGGAGATCTGAATCACGCGTCGTTCTCAGTGATCGGCAAGGTCAGGCCGATAGTTTGGCCGCCATGACGATCACCACGACACCGCCCGGGGTCCGGCCGGGTCGGCGGCTGCGGCGCACCGCGCTGCTCCTGCTGCTGACCCTGCCGGGCCTCGTCTGGGCGGTGGTCCGGCTGTTCGGCTGGGAACGTGGTGTCCTGGTGCAGCTGGTCGCCTTCACGCCGTACGCGGCCCTGTGGTCGTTGATCGTGCTGGGCGTCACGCTGTGGTCCCGCCGGTGGCTGATCGCGGCGGTGGCCGCGGTGACCGCGGTGCTGTTCGCCGTGACGGTGCTGCCCCGCGCTCTGCCCGACGCCGACCGGGGTCCGGCCACCGGGGTGCCGCTGACCGTCATGACGGTCAACATGTTCATCGGCGCGGCCGACCCGGCGGCGGTCGTGGGTCTGGTGCGCCGGCACGACGTCGCCGTGCTCGCGGTGCAGGAGTTCACGCCCCGGTCGGCGGCCGGGCTGAGCGCGGCCGGCCTCGACGACCTGCTGCCCTACCACGCGCTGGCCGACGAGGTCGGCACCACCGGATCGGGGCTCTACTCCCGTTTCCCGCTGACCGGCCAGGCCTCGCGCCGCGGTGACGGCGGCGGGCTGCAGGACGGCAACATGCAGGCGTACGCGACGATCCAGCCGCCGGGCGCCGGGCCCGTCCTCGTCGAGTCGGTCCACCCGCTCGCGCCGTACGCCCTGCGGGCCGAGGACGCCTGGCGGAGCGATCTCGCGGCGCTGCCCCCGGCCGACTCGGGCGGCGTGCCGACGCTTCTGCTCGGCGACTTCAACTCGACGCTCGACCACGCTCCCCTGCGCGACGCCGTCTCGCGCGGCTACCGGGACGCCGCCGACGCCGCGGGCAAGGGCCTGATCGGCACCTGGGGCCCGTACGACAAGCTGCCGATCCCGCCGGTGACACTCGACCACGTACTGGTCGACCGGCGCATCGGGGTCAGGGACGTTCAGGTGCACGGGGTGACCGGCAGCGACCACCGGGCCGTGGTCGCCTCGGTGGTCCTGCCCGCGGCCTGACCGGGGCGGGCCAGGCCGGCCGCGCATGTCCTGAGTCATAGTTGGTCTGGCGTGGGGTCGCTAACCTCGCCGCCATGACGATCATCAGCGCGCCGCGCGCCGGTCGGGAGGCCGGCCCCCGACGACGACGAAAGGCCGCGCTGACCGTGCTGTTCTGGCTCTTCCTCGTGCCGTTCCTGGTCTGGGCCGTGATCCGCCTCGGTGGCTGGGAACGCGGGCCGGTGGTCCAGTTGTTCGCCTTCACGCCTTACGTCGCGGCGGCCGCCTGGGTGCCCGCCGTGCTGGCGCTCGTCACCCGCCGGTGGACCGTCGGCGCGGTCGCCGTCCTGATCGCGATCCTGCTCGCCTCGGCCGTCGCGCCGCGGGCCGTGCCGAGCCGCGACCAGGGACCGACGGTCGGCGTGCGGCTCAATGTGATGACGTCGAACATGCTTTTCGGCGGGGCCGACGCGGCCACGATCGTCAAGCTGGTCAGCGAGCACGACATCGCCGTGCTGGCGGTGCAGGAGTTCACCACCGAGGGCAAGGAGGCCCTGGCCGCGGCCGGGCTGGGCGCGCTCCTGCCGTACTCGTCCCTTGCCGACGAGCCGAAGGCGGACGGCTCCGGGGTCTATTCGCGCTACCCGATCACCGCGCCGGGCGCCGAGCGCAACGGCGGTGGCTTCATGCAGGCCCATGCCACCGTCGACGTGCCGGGCGCCGGGCCGGTCGTCGTGGAGTCGGCGCACCCGCTGGCCCCCTACGCCAGTTCGGTGCTGAAGCAGTGGCGCCAGGACCTGCTGGCCGAGCCGCGGGCCGACCGGAGCGAGGTCCCGCGGATCCTCCTGGGCGACTTCAACGCGACGCTCGATCACGCCCCGCTGCGCGAGCTCATCTCGCGCGGCTACCGCGACGCCGCGGACGCCACCGGCAAGGGGCTGATCGGCACCTGGGGGCCGTACGACGGCGACCCGATCCCGCCGGTGACGATCGACCACGTGCTCGTGGACGAGCGGATCGGCGTCCGCGAGGTCAGCATTCACCCGATCCCCGGCAGCGACCACCGCGCGGTCATCGCCGGTCTCACCGTCCCGCCGGCGCGATGACCGTCACCACGAGACTGCTCACGGTCGGCGACGCGGCCGAGATGGCCGAACGGCTGCGGGCCAACCGGGAGTTCCTGGCGCCGTGGGAGCCCGACAGGTCCGAGGAGTACTTCACCGAGGGCGGCCAGCGGCGGGTGCTGACCGAGCTGCTGCGCCAGCACGAGGCCGGCTCGTCGGTGCCGCACGCCATCGTCGACGACGGCCGGCTCGTCGGGCGGATCGCGATCACCAACATCGCCCGCGGCCCGTTCCTGTCCGGCAGCCTCGGATACTGGGTGTCGCGGGACGCGAACGGCCGCGGTGTCGCCACCGCGGCGGTCGGCCGGGTCGTCCGCCTGGCCTTCGACGAGCTGGGCCTGCACCGCGTCGAGGCCGGCACGCTCGTCGACAACACCGGCTCGCAACGCGTCCTGCAGAAGAACGGGTTCCGGCGCTTCGGCCTGGCGCCGCGCTACCTGTGGGTGGCCGGGGCCTGGCGCGACCACATCCTGTTCCAGCGCCTGGCCGACGACTGAGCCCGAGCGGCCGATAATGCGGATGCCTCCGGAACCGGCATCGGTCTAGCATCGGCGGCATGAGCTTCAGGCAGCGCACGACGACGCCGGGACGTCCCGGCGTTCGTTCGCGCTGACCTGACCACAGCGCCGACACGGCCCCGGGCGAGCTGCCCGGGGCCGTTTCGGGTGCCCGGACGTCTCGCCCCCGTTCAGGAGGAGACCTCCCATGCACCTCGACCACCGCAAGATCGGCCGCGAACTCGACCTCTTCGACTCGGACCCGCTGATCGGCGCCGGATTGCCGTTCTGGCTGCCCGCCGGCGCCGCGTCCCGGCACGCGGTCGAGTCCTATCTGCACGACCTCGAGCGCCGCCACGGCTACCAGCACGTGTACTCGCCGGCGCTGGGCAAGCGGCAGCTCTTCGAGCTGTCCGGGCACTGGCGCAACTTCGCCGAGGACATGTTCCCGCCGATGCCGATGGGCGGCGACGAGCTCGTGCTGCGGCCGAGCATCTGCCCGCACCACGCGCTGATGTACAAGTCCCGGGGACGCTCGTACCGCGACCTGCCGCTGCGCATCGCCGAGCTCGGGCCGATGTACCGCTCGGAGCGTTCCGGGGTGCTGGGCGGGCTGTCCCGGGTGCGGGCCATCCAGCTCAACGACGCGCACATCTTCTGCGGCGCCGCCCAGGCCGGCGAGGAGGTGGCCGGCGTACTGCGGCTGATGCGGCAGGCGCACGCCGCGCTCGGCATCGTCCCGTCGTCGTTCCAGCTCTCGTTGCGCGGCGAGGGCGGGAAGTACGGCGGGGACGCGGACGGCTGGGCCTCGGCGGAGCGGCTGCTGCGCGAGGCCCTCCACGACGCCGGGGTGGACTTCGTCGAGGCGCCGGGCGAAGCCGCCTTCTACGGCCCGAAGATCGACGTCCAGGTCGCCGACCCGGCTGGCCGCGAGTGGAGCCTCGCCACCATCCAGATCGACTATCACCAGCCGGCCGCGTTCGGCCTGGAATACGCGGACGCGTCGGGCGGGCGGTCGCGCCCGGTGATGGTGCACCGCAGCCTGGCCGGTTCCCTGGAGCGGCTGTTCGCGCATCTGATCGAGGTGCACGGGGGCGGGTTCCCGCTCTGGTACGCCCCGGTGCAGCTCGCCGTCCTGCCGGTGTCGGACGACCAGAGCGAGGCCGCGAACGCCCTTGTACGGGCCGCGCTGGCCGCCGGGCTGCGGGCCGAGGCCTGGTCCGGCGGCTCGATCGGCTCACGCGTCCGGTCGGCCGCAGAGCGCAAGATCCCGTACGCCGGGGTGATCGGCAGCCGCGAGGCGCCCGACGGCCTCGTGGCCCTGCGGCATCGCGACGGCCGCCGGCTGGAGCCCCTGCCGGTGGCCGCGGCCGTGGAACTGCTCAGCTCGGAGGCGAGACCCTGACGTCAGCTCGGAAGCGAGACCCTGGCGTCGACCTCGATCTCGATGCGCATCCGCGGGTCGGCCAGGCCGCACACCAGCATGGTGGCGGCCGGGCGGACCGCGCCGAAGGTCTCGCGCAGCAGCGGCCAGCACGGCTCGAAGTCGGCCCGGTCGGGCAGCAGATAGCGGACGCGCACGACGTCGGCGAGCGAGCTGCCCGCCTCGGTCAGCGCGGCCTCTATATTGCGCAGCGCCTGCCGGGCCTGCTCGACCACGCCGTCGGCGATCGTCATCGTGGCGTAGTCGAAGCCGGTGGTGCCCGAGACGTGGACGCGGTCCCCGTCGACCACGGCCCGGGCGTAGCCGATCTGCTCCTCGAACGAGGAACCGCTGACGATGCGCCTCACTCGGCCAGACCGTAGGTGAGCGCGTCGACCAGGGCGATCCAGCTGGCCTCGACGATGTTCTCGTGCACGCCGACGGTCGTCCAGTCGCGGTCGCCGTCACCGGTCTCGAGCAGCACCCGGGTGATCGCGTTGGTGCCGTGGCTGCCCTCGAGGATGCGGACCTTGAAGTCGGTCAGCTCGAAGTTCTTGAGCTGCGGGTAGTACTGCGTCAGCGCGACCCGCAGGGCCTCGTCGAGCGCGTTGACCGGGCCGTTGCCCTCGGCCGTGGCGATGACGCGCTCACCGCGTACGCGGACCTTGACCGTGGCCTCGCTGACCACGGCGCCGTCCTCGCGGTGCTCGACCTGCACCCGGTAGGACTCCAGGGTGAACGGCTTGGGGAAGGCGTGGCCGGGCAGCTCGCCCCGGACCAGCAGCTCGAACGAGGCGTCGGCGGCCTCGAACGACCAGCCCCCGGCCTCCAGGTCCTTGACCCGGCGGGTGACCGTGCTGAGCGTGTCCGAGTGGCCGGCCAGGTCGATCCCGAGCTCGCGGCTCTTGAGCTCGATGCTGGCCCGGCCGGCCATCTCGGTCACCAGGATCCGCATGTCGTTGCCCACTACCGACGGGTCGACGTGGTTGTAGAGCAGCGGATCCACTTTGATCGCACTCGCGTGCAACCCCGCCTTGTGAGCGAAGGCAGCGGCCCCGACATAGGCCTGGTGGGTGTCGGGGGCGATATTGGCGATCTCGGCGAGCGCGGAGGACACCCGCGTCGCCTTCTCCAGGCAGCCGTCCGGTAGGACGGCCAGCCCGAGCTTGAGCTGGAGGTTGCTGACGGTGGCGAACAGATCGGCGTTGCCCGGGCGCTCGCCGTAGCCGTTCGCAGTGCACTGGAAGTGCTTGACCCCGGCCTCGACGGCGGCGACGGTGTTGGCCACGGCGCACGAGGTGTCGTTCTGGCAGTGGATGCCGAGCAGGTCGGGGGTGACGCCGGTCCGCTCGACCACCTCGGTGATCGCCTTGGTGATCATCGAGGGAAGCATGCCGCCGTTCGTGTCGCACATGACGACCCGCTCGGCGCCGGCGTCGATGGCCGTCCGGACGACCGAGGCGGTGTACTCCGGGTCGTAGCGGAAGCCGTCGAAGAAGTGCTCGCAGTCGACGAAGGCTCGACGGCCGTTGGCGACCAGGTGGCGGACGGTGTCGCGGACCATCGCGAGGTTCTCCTCGCCGGTGGTGCGCAGCGCCCGCTCGACGTGTCGGATGTCGCTCTTGGCGACCACGCACACGACCGGGGTCTCGGCGTCGAGCAGGGCCTGGACCTGGGGATCGGTCGCGACGTCGACACCGGCCTTGCGGGTGGCCCCGAACGCGACCAGGACGGCGTTGCGCAGGTCCAACTCGGTGCGGGCCCGGGCGAAGAACTCGGTGTCCTTGGGCATCGCGCCGGGCCAGCCACCCTCGATGAAGCCCACGCCGAACTCGTCGAGCAGCTTCGCGACCGCCAGCTTGTCGGCGACCGAGTAGCTGATCCCCTCCCGCTGCCCGCCGTCGCGCAGCGTGGTGTCGAAGACCTGGTACTCCATGACGCGTCCCTCCGGAAGTGTGGTGACCAACAAAAAGACCCCCCGCGGATGCGGGAGGTCGGCACGTCGGCGAAGAAGTCAGCCGGCGCGCTAGGTGCGAATAATCAGCACAGTGTGGGTCACGTTCCGAAGCATGCCACGAGGTCGCCGGTCTGGGACAAGAAATCCACCAGATGAGACACGGTCCCTCGATCGGGTGCCGTCGGGACTCGGCCGGGACTCCGCCGGGACTCGGCCGGGACTCGGCCGGGACGGTCGCTCAGGGCGGGATCGCGTCACTGCGAAAATCGAACAGGACGGCTACGTTGGCTCCGTGGCTGTCGAACAACACCCCCGGAATCTCGGCTTCTCGGCGACCTACAACTTTCGCGACGTCGGCGGATACAGCGGCCTGGACGGCCGCACCGTCCGGTGGCGACGCCTCTACCGCTCGGACGCGCTCGGCCGGATCGGCGAGGACGACGCCGCGGCCTTCGAGGCGCTCGGCGTGCGTACGGTGATCGACCTGCGCCGGCCCTTCGAGGTGCAGAAGCACGGCCGGGTGGCCGAGCGCTACGACCTGGACTATCACAACATCGTGGTCCGGCACGTCGACTGGGAAGAGGTCGCCCATCCCGACGACGTGCTGCACGAGCGCTGGCTGGCCGACCGCTACCTCAATTTCGCCGAGGACGGCCGGGAGGGTCTGCGTGACTCGCTGCGGTTGATCGCCGACCCCGCCGCCGCCCCGGTGATCGTCCACTGCATGGCCGGCAAGGACCGCACGGGTACGGTGTGTGCCCTCGCGCTGTCCCTGCTCGGCGTGTCCGACGAGGACATCGCGGCCGACTACGCCCTGACCACCAAGGCGATGGAGCGTCTCGTCGCCTACCTGCTCGAGCACCACCCCGAGTCGGTGCAGGGAAACGAGCACATGTTCGACTCACCGCCCGCGGCGATGCTCATGTTCCTGTCCGACATCCGCGACCGGCACGGCTCGATCGAGAACTACGTCCGGGACATCGGCCTGACCGACGCCGAGATCGCCTCGATGCGGACTCACCTGTTGGAGTAACCCAGTCGTCCATCTGTCAGCTGAGCACACTGCCGGGCATGCATCACGCATGCTGGAGCGATGCAGATGCTGATCGGGATTGCCGAGGGCGGCGCCGACGCGGAACGGGTCGACTACCTGATCCACGGCGTCCGTTCGGAGCTGTTGCAGCTCGATGTGGACACCGTCGAACCGGTGCCGGGTGCGCCGTCGCCGGCGAGCCGGGCCGTGGAGGTGGCCCTCGTCGGAGCTCTCCAGGTCTCGCTGGACGGGTCGGCCGAGGCACTCACCCAGATGATGACCGTGTTCCGCTCCTGGGTCGGACGGAACCCGGCTCCGCGCGCCGTCGAGATGTCGGTCGGCGACCGGACGCTGCGGATCTCGGACGCCTCCGGCGCCCAGCAGGATCGGCTGGTCGACGAATTCGTCCGAGCTGTCCGCGCGTCGTAGAGCTTTCGGGCGGTCTCCGGCCGGGTCAGAGAACCCGGTGGACCCAGCCGAACGGGTCCTCGGCCCGGCCCCGCTGGATGTCGACCAGCTGCTTGCGCAGCTCGGTGGTCACCTCGCCGGTGCCGCCGTCGGCGACGACGAACTCGTCATCGGCGCTCCTGATCTGGCCGATCGGCGTGATGACAGCCGCGGTGCCACAGGCGAACGCCTCACGGATGCGGCCGGACGCGGCGCCCGAACGCCACTCCTCCAGGCTCACCGGACGCTCCTCGATCCGGCGGCCGGCCCGGCCGGCCAGCTTGATGACCGAGTCGCGGGTGATGCCCGGCAGGATCGTGCCGGTCAGCGGCGGCGTCACCAGGGTGCCGTCGTCGAGGACGAAGAACACGTTCATGCCGCCGAGCTCGTCGATGTACTTGCGCTCGATCGCGTCGAGGTAGACGACCTGGTCGCAGCCGTGCTCGATGGCCTCGGCCTGAGCCGACAGGCCGGCCGCGTAGTTGCCGCCGCACTTCGCCGCGCCGGTGCCGCCCGGGGCGGCGCGCGTGTAATCCGGGGTCACCCACACCGAGACCGGCTTGACGCCGCCGGAGAAGTACGGCCCGACCGGCGACGCGATGACCAGGTAGAGGTACTCCATCGCGGGTCGCACCCCGAGGAAGACCTCACTGGCGTACGCGAACGGGCGCAGATAGAGGCTGCCCTCGTCGCTGGTCGGCAGCCAGGACCGGTCGATCGCGATGATCTCGCGCAGGGACTGCAGGAACGTCTCGACGGGCAGCGCCGGCATCGCCATCCGCTGCGCCGACTGGGCGAAACGGGCGGCGTTGGCATCCGGGCGGAACATCGCGACCCCGCCGTCGGGCAGCGTGTACGCCTTCAGCCCCTCGAAGATCTCCTGCGCGTAATGCAGCACGGCGGACGCCGGGTCCATCGGGATCGGGGCCCGCGCCTCGACGCGAGGCTCGTACCAACCCTTGCCGTCCGCATAGCGGATCGTGACCATGTGGTCGGTGAAGATGCGGCCGAAGCCGGGGTTCGCGAGCAGGGCTGCGCGCTCGGCGTCGCCCACGGGTGCCGGGTTCGGACGAATCTCGAACTCGAGGTTGTCACCACCGCTCATGACAAGTGGACCTGCTTTCTGACAAGACGAATGGAGGCATGCGGAAGCACCCGTAGCGCTTCCTGAATCTACCCGAACGGTCGTTCAATCCACAGACCGTGCCGGATGAAGGCCCCCGACGCTGTTTGCCGCTTGGCTCTACAGCGCGGCGGCGATGCGGTCGCCGACTTCGGCGGTACGCAGCGGCGCGCCCGTCGTGCGGGACGCGACCTCGGCCGCGACCGCCTCGGATACTCGGCGGGCCTCGTCGTGGTGGCCCAGGTGCTCGAGCAGCAGCGAAGCGGAGAGGATGGCGGCCGCCGGGTCGGCGATGCCCTGACCGGCGATGTCGGGCGCCGAGCCGTGCACCGGCTCGAACGTCGACGGGTACTGACGCTCCGGGTTGACGGAGCCGCTGGCCGCCATGCCGATGCCGCCGGTAACGGCAGCGGCGATGTCGGTGAGAATGTCACCGAAGAGGTTGTCGGTCACGACCACGTCGTACCGCTGGGGGTTGCTGACCATGAACATGCTGGCCGCGTCGATGTGCTGGTATTCGGTCGTGACCTCGGGGAACTCGGCGGACACGGCGGCGAACGTGCGCGCCCACAGACCGCCGGCCTTGGTCAGCACGTTGGTCTTGTGCACCATGGTCAGGTGGCGGCGGTCGCGGCGCTGGGCCCGGGTGAACGCGTCACGGATGACCCGCTCGACGCCGTACCGGGTGTTCAGGCTCTCCTCGGTCGCGACCTCGGCGGGAGTGTCCTTGTGCAGGACGCCGCCGGCGCCGACGTAGAGGCCCTCGACACCCTCGCGCACCACGACCATGTCGATCTCGCTGGGCTTGACGCCGGCCAGCGGGCTGGTGGTGCCCGGCCAGAGCTTGGAGGGGCGCAGGTTCACGTACTGGTCGAAGTCGAACCGCAGCTTGAGCAGCAGCCCGCGCTCGAGCACGCCGGGCGGGACGCTGGGGTCGCCGATCGCGCCGAGCAGGATCGCGTCGTGCCGGGCCAGCTCGTCCTGGATGGCCTGGGGCAGAACCTCGCCGGTGCGGTTGTAGAAGCGGGCGCCGAGGTCGTAGTCGTCGAACTCGGTGCCCGGGAGCACGGCCTCGATGACCTTGCGAGCCTGCGCGGTCACCTCGGTACCGATGCCGTCGCCGGCCACCACCGCGATCCGCGCCACGCTCACGTCTGCTCCCTCAGTCATCGGTCTGCGAGCCTCAGGCTAGCGTGCCGGTCTCGATCTTCGGTACAGCGGTCCCACCTAGTGAACGTTAAGCCGGTTTCGCACACGCCGACCGGGACGCGAACAGCCCCCGGACCGCGGCAAACGGTCACGGGGGCTGTTGCGACGAGTACGCGTGGCTCGGTCCCGCCGAAATACTGCTATCCACATACTCCGATCCACGCGGCCCGACAGTGGACACGTCACCCGAAGACGAGCCCGCCGGCGAACCGTGCGGCACGGACAACGCTAGCGATGCGGACTAAAGACGCGCAAGACGCATCCCCCGCGTGTCGGCCCGGATGTTCCGGCCCACATGGCACCATGCGCCGGTGAGTTTCGACCTCGTGGTGTGGGCGATGGACAAGACGGACCTGCCGGACGCCGTGCGGGCCGCCAACGCGCGGTGCGCGCGCGGTGAGCACCCGCAGCGCCCGGCCGACCCGCGCGTCGTCGCCTTCTATGACGCCCTGACCAGCAGTTATCCCGACCGTGGGCCACGCGCCTCGGCGGCCGGCTCGCCGTGGGCGCACCCCCCGCTGCACGCCGCGGCCGACCACATCCAGATGCGGCTCGACGAGAACTGCCCGGACGAGGTGCTCGAGACGATCGAGCGGCTGGCCGCCGAACTCAACCTCGACCTGCTGGATCTGCAGGACGGTACGGTCTATCCACCGCCTGTCCGGACCCGTTGAGCCGCAGGTCGACAAGGCTGCCCCGCTCGGCCCCGATCTCGGCCGCCACCGTGGAGAGCAGCTCGGGATCGACCGACGAGTCGACGGTCAGAGACATCAGCGCCTCGCCACCGGCCTCGCGCCGGGCCACCTGCATGGCGGCGATGTTGACCCCGGCCTCGCCCAGGATGCTGCCGATCGCGCCGACGACCCCCGGCCGGTCGCTGTAGCGGAAGAACAGCAGCACCCCGTCGGCGTTGAGATCCAGGTCGAAGTCGTCCAGGCCGGTCAGCTTGGCGATCTCCCGGGCGCCGTGGACGGTCGACGTGCCGGCCACGCTCACCGACCGGCCGTCGGGCAGGACGCCGCGCACGGTGACCAGGTTGTGCTGCTCCACCGGCTCGTCGCTGACCACGAGCTCGACCTCGACACCACGGTCGGCAGCCAGCTGCGGCGCGTTCACGTACGTCACCCGCTCGTCCACCACCGCCGTGAAGAGCCCCTTGGTGGCGGCCAGCCGCAGCACCCCCACGTCGTGCGACACGATCTCGCCGCGGACCTCCACCGCCACGCTCGCCGCGACGTGCCCGGCCACCGCGGTGAAGACCCGGCCCAGCTTCTCGGCCAGGCCCAGCAGCGGCCGCACGTCCTCGTCGACCACCCCGCCGGCCTGCACGTTCACCGCGTCGGGGACGAACTCGCCGTCGAGCGCCAGTTTCACGCTGCGGGCCACCGACAGACCGGCCTTGTCCTGCGCCTCGGCCGTGGACGCGCCCAGATGCGGGGTGACGACGACGTTGTCGAAGCCGAACAGCGGCGAGTCGGTGGTCGGCTCGGTGACGAACACGTCCAGCCCGGCGCCGGCCACCCGCCCCTCGCGCAGCGCGGCGGCCAGCGCGTCCTCGTCGATCAGCCCGCCCCGGGCGGCGTTCACGATGCGCACCCCCGGCCGCACCAGGGCCAGCTCCTTCTCGCCGATCAGTCCGACGGTCTCGGGCGTACGGGGCAGGTGCACGGAGATGAAGTCGCTCTCCCGCAACAGCTCGTCCAGGCCGACCAGCCGCACGCCGAGCTGCGCCGCGCGGGCCGGTTGCACGTACGGGTCGTAGGCGATCAGCCGGGTGCCGAAGGCGGCCATCCGCTGGGCGAAGAGCACCCCGATGCGGCCGAGCCCGACGACGCCGACCGTCTTGCCCTGCACCTCCACGCCGACGAAGCGCGACCGCTGCCACCGGCCGCCCTTGAGCGAGGCCGTGGCCGCGGCCGTGTGCCGGGCGGTGGCCAGCAGCAGCGCGATCGCCTGCTCGGCGGCCGACACGATGTTGCTGGTCGGCGCGTTGACCACCAGGACACCGCGGGCGGTCGCGGCGGCCAGGTCGACGTTGTCGAGACCGACCCCGGCCCGGGCCACCACCCGCAGGCGCCGGCCGGCCGTGAGCACCTCGGCGTCGACCCGTGTCACGCTGCGCACGATGAGGGCCTCGGCCTCGGCCACCTGACCCAGCAACGCGTCCCGATCACCCCCGTCGACGTGGCGGACGTCGTAGTCGTGGGCGAGAACGTCGACGGCGGACGGGGCGAGTTCCTCGGCGATCAGGACGACGGATGTCACGCGGGCAGCCTCCGGGGATCGCTGGGGATCGCTGGGGATCGATGCGATCGTATGCGTCCCGGAGGCCGGCGTCACCCTTTCCCGCGCGCCGGCCGGCGCCTCACCGGGTCGGGATCGTATTTCCAGAAAACACTTCGGCCCGCCTTCCGGGCTCAGAGAGCCGGGAAAGCGGGCCGAGAGGCGAATCAGGCAGTTTCGGTGATGGGGCGGTCGACCCAGCTCATCATGTCGCGCAGCTTCTTGCCGGTGACCTCGATGGGGTGCTGGGCACCCTGCTCGCGGTACTTCTTGAGCAGCGGGCCGCCGTTGTCGTCGTCCTCGATCAGCTGGCGGGTGAACTCGCCGGACTGGATGTCGCCGAGGATGCGCTTCATCTCGGCCTTGGTCTCGGCGTTGATGACCCGCGGGCCGCTGACGTAGTCACCGAACTCGGCGGTGTCCGACACGCTGTACCGCATGCGGGAGATGCCGCCCTCGTACATCAGGTCGACGATCAGCTTGAGCTCGTGCAGGCACTCGAAGTACGCGATCTCGGGGGCGTAGCCCGCCTCGGTGAGCACCTCGAAGCCGGTCTGGACGAGCGCCGCGGTGCCGCCGCAGAGCACGGCCTGCTCGCCGAACAGGTCGGTCTCGGTCTCTTCCTTGAAGGTCGTCTTGATGACGCCGGCGCGGGCGCCACCGATCGCCTTCGCGTACGAGAGGGCGAGCGCGAGACCCTCGCCGGTCGGGTCCTGCTCGACGGCGACCAGACACGGCACGCCCTTGCCGTCCACGTACTGGCGGCGGACCAGGTGACCCGGGCCCTTGGGCGCCACCATGGCCACGGTGACGTCGGCCGGGGGCTTGATGAGCTCGAACCGGATGTTGAGACCGTGACCGAAGAAGAGGGCCTTGCCCGCGGTCAGGTTGGGCGCGATCGACTCGGCGTAGATCTTGCGCTGCGCGGTGTCCGGCGCCAGCACCATGATCACGTCGGCCCAGGCCGACGCCTCGAACGGCGTCTTGACCTCGAGGCCCTGCTCCTCGGCCTTGGCCCGGCTCTTGGAGCCCTCCTTCAGGCCCACGACCACCTCGACGCCCGAGTCGCGCAGCGACAGCGAGTGGGCGTGGCCCTGGCTGCCGTAGCCGATCACGGCGACCTTCTTGCCCTGGATGATCGACAGGTCGGCGTCGTCGTCGTAGAACACTTCCGCGGTCATTTGTTCCTCTTCAGTCTCAGTCCGGAATGCGAAATCAGGCGGCGCGCAGGGCGGGCCCGGTGGTGATGGAGCGGGAACCACGGCCGATGGCCACGAGGCCCGACTGGACCATCTCCTTGATGCCGTACGGCTCGAGGTCGCGCAGCAACGCGTCCAGCTTGTCGGGGTTACCGGTGGCCTCGATCGTGAGGGTGTCCGGAGCGACGTCGATCACCTTCGCCCGGAACAGCTCGACCGTCTCGAGCACCTGGCTGCGCTGCACGCGATCGGCGCGCACCTTGACCAGCAGAAGCTCGCGCTGAACCGACTGATGCGGGTCCAGCTCGACGATCTTCAGGACGTTCACCAGCTTGTTGAGCTGCTTGGTCACCTGCTCCAGGGGTGAGGAGTCGGCGTTGACCACGATCGTGATGCGGGAGACGTCCGGGTTCTCCGTCTCGCCCACCGCCAGCGAATCGATGTTGAAGCTGCGCCGCGAGAACAGACCGCTGACCCGGGCCAGCACACCGGGCTTGTTCTCCACCAGCACCGACAACGTGTGCTTGTTCACCTGAGCCTCCTGGTCATGTCCTTCTGGCCCTCGCGCGCGAGGCCGTCGTCAAGTGCGGCTGGGTGCTGCTCGGTGCAGGCGGCCATAACTAAAGGTCGTCCTCTTCGAACGCGGGACGCACGTCCCTGGCGAACATGATCTCGTCGTTGCTGGTGCCGGCCGGAACCATCGGCCACACCATGGCGTCCTTGCCGACCGTGAAGTCGATGACCACGGGCGCGTCGTTGATCTCCATGGCCTGCTTGATGATCTTGTCGACGTCGTCCTTGGACTCGCAGCGCAGGCCGATGCACCCGAGCGCCTCGGCCAGCTTCACGAAGTCGGGGATGCGGTGCTTGTGGGTGCCCAGCTCGGTGTTCGAGTAGCGGCCCTCGTAGAACAGGGTCTGCCACTGCCGGACCATGCCCAGGTTGCCGTTGTTGATCACGGCGATCTTGACCGGGATGCCCTCCAGGGCGCAGGTGGCCAGCTCCTGGTTGGTCATCTGGAAGCAGCCGTCGCCGTCGATCGCCCAGACCGGGGTCTCCGGCTTGCCGACCTTGGCGCCCATCGCGGCCGGGACGGCGTAGCCCATGGTCCCGGCGCCGCCCGAGTTCAGCCACGTGGCGGGCTTCTCGTACCTGATGAACTGCGAGGCCCACATCTGGTGCTGCCCCACGCCGGCGACGTAGATGGCGTCCGGGCCGACCAGCTCGCCGATGCGCTCGATCACGTACTGCGGGGCCAGGGTGCCGTCGGTCGGCTCCTCGTAGCCCAGCGGGTAGCGCTCGCGCAGCTCGTTCAGCGTGGCCCACCACGGCTCGTACTGACCCGCGCCCTCGGCCGCGGCGGAGACCGCGGCGATCAGCTCGTCGATCACGTGCCGGGCGTCGCCCACGATCGGGACGTCGGCGTGCCGGTTCTTGCCGATCTCGGCCGGGTCGATGTCGGCGTGCACGACCTTGGCGTCCGGCGCGAACGAGTCGAGCTTGCCGGTGACCCGGTCGTCGAAGCGCGCGCCCAGGGTGATCAGCAGGTCGGCCTTCTGCAGCGCGTAGACCGCCGGGACGGTGCCGTGCATGCCGGGCATACCCAGGTGCTGCGGGTGCGAGTCGGGGAACGCGCCGAGCGCCATCAGCGTGGTCACGACCGGGATGCCGGTCATCTCGGCCAGCTTGCGCAGCCCGTCGGTGGCGCCGGCCTTGAGCACGCCGCCGCCGACGTAGAGCACCGGCCGCTTGGCCGCCGCGATCAGGCGGGCCGCCTCCCGGATCTGCTTGCCGTGCGGGTGCAGCGTGGGGCGGTAACCCGGCAGGTCGAGCGTCGGCGGCCAGGTGAAGGCGGTCTGGGCCTGGAGCACGTCCTTGGGGATGTCGACCAGGACCGGGCCGGGACGGCCGGTGGCGGCCAGGTGGAACGCCTCGGCCAGGATCCGCGGGACCTCCTCGGGCGTCTGCACGAGGAAGTTGTGCTTGGTGATGGGCAGCGTGATGCCCTGGATGTCGGCCTCCTGGAAGGCGTCCGTCCCGATCGCGGGCCGGGCCACCTGTCCGGTGATCGCGACGATCGGCACCGAGTCCATGTAGGCGTCGGCGATCGGCGTGACCAGGTTGGTCGCGCCCGGGCCGCTGGTCGCGATGCAGACGCCGACCCGGCCGGTGGCCTGCGCGTAGCCGGTGGCGGCGTGCCCCGCGCCCTGCTCGTGGCGCACCAGGATGTGCCGGACCTTGGAGTCGAAGAGCGGGTCGTAGGCCGGGAGGATCGCGCCGCCCGGGATGCCGAACACGACCTCGACCCCGAGCGCCTCGAGCGACCGCACGAGCGCGCCGGCGCCCGTGGTGGGAACCGGGGAGGCTACGGCCGGGGCCTGGTTGGCGGCCGCCGCGACAGTGGCCGGGTTGGCTCGGTGGGCGAGAGTCTCGGGAGTGGGTCTCGTCATGGCACTTCATACCTTTTCAAGTTGGTCGGTCCAGGCTGAGCAGCTGTATGCGAGCAACAAAAAAGGCCCTCGTGCCGTAACAGCACGGGACCTGGCGCACTCTCGCCGTCTCAGGACGGCTGGAGTGCGCTCACATAAGTACTCGGGACGCGAAGCACATGCTGCCAACCTTGCCCCATCTCACGCGGTGAGTCAACTGATCCCATATTTTGATCACTCGGCCCGTTCACCCGTTGGGGCGGCGAAGCCCGGATCGCTGGGCAACAGGGCCCTGAGCTGCCGCATTCCGGGTCCGAGCATCACCACTTGGCTGCGCGGAGCGGCGTCGGCGGGCGGGGCCGATCGCGGTGCCGGCACCGGCCGCGACGGGCTCTGCCGCAGGGTCCGCAACTGCGCCTCGAGGTGTTCGGCCGGCACGCCCCAGCCGAACAGCGAGCCCTGACCCAGCCGGCAGCCGGCCTCCTCGACCACGGCCCGCTGCGCCGGGGTGCCGATGCCCTCGGCCAGCACCTCGAGCCCGAGCCGGTGCCCCAGCCGCACGACGACGTCGACCAGCGGCGCGGCCGTTCCCGTCCGGGACTCGGGCTCGGCCACCAGCGCGTGATCGATCTTGAGGATGTCGACCGGCAGCGTCCGCAGCTGGCCGAGCGACGAATAGCCGGCGCCGAAGTCGTCCAGCGCGATCCGGACGCCGGTGGTCCGCAGCTCGGTGAGGCGGCTGATCAGCTCTTCCAGGTCGGTGGCGACGGCGTGCTCGGTCACCTCGAGCACCAGCCGCTGCGGCGGCACCCCGTGGCGTTCGAGCACATCGGCGACCTGGCCCGCGTAGTCGGCCGCGTGCAGTTCCTTGGGCGAGAGGTTGACCGACACCCAGACGTCGTGCCCCCGGGCCAGCCACTCGGCGAGCTGGACGCAGGCCTGCTCGAGCACCCAGGCGCCGATCCGGTTGATCAGCCCCGACTCCTCGGCGACCGGGATGAACTCGTCCGGCCGCACCGCCCCGAGCGTCGGGTGGGTCCAGCGCAGCAGCGCCTCGGCGCCCACCGGCCGCGTCGACGGCAGCGCCACCACCGGCTGGAAGACCAGCCGCAGCTGCTCGCGGTCGATCGCGTGGCGCAGCTCGTTCTCCAGCGTCCCGCGGCGGCGCAGCAACTCGTCGTACCGCTGCTGGTAGCGCTCCACGCGGTTCTTGCCGCGCTGCTTCGCGTAGCGCAGCGCCAGGTCGGCGTCGCGGATGATGTCGCCCGTGTCGGCCGGGCCGGGCCCGGTGGAGGCCACCCCCAGGCTGGCCGACAGGAAGACCGAGCCCCCGTCGACCTCGTACGGCTCGCCCAGGACGGCCAGCAGCCGGTGTGCGGTCAGCATCGCCTCGTCGGCCGTGCCGCGCATGAGGACCGCGAACTCGTCACCGCCCAGGCGCGCGGCGACGTCGCCGTCGAGCAGGTTGTGCTGCAGCCGCCGGCCGACCTCGGTGAGCACCGCGTCCCCCACGTCGTGGCCGCGCATGTCGTTGACCGTCTTGAAGCCGTCGAGGTCGATGCCGACCAGCACCAGCGACTCACCGCTGTCGCGCAGAGCCCGTTGCAGACCGCGGCGGTTGGCCAGCCCGGTCAGCGGATCGGTGTGCGCCAGCTCGCGGAAGTGGGCCTCGCGCGAGCGCAGCTCCAGCGTGTAGCGGCGCACGTCGCCCAGGGCCAGATATTGCCGGCCGACCAGCGCGAGGCCCTCGACGGCGGCGCCCACGAAGCCGTACAGGTCGAAGTCGCCGCCCCGGATCAGGTGGTAACCGAGGGCGACGACCATCACCAGCATCGGGACCACCGCGTAGGCCGTGCTGCGGTCGGTGACGTCGCCCACCACGGTCACCGGCCGGTCGGCCACCTTGACCGCTCGCGCGATGACGAACAGGCCGGTCGGCAGCAGCAGCGCGCCGGCCAGCGCGGCGCCGTCCGCGTCCTGGCAGATGCCGCCGGCCAGGGCGACCGCGGCCGCGGCGACCAGGGTCACCCCGCCGGCCACCCGTACGGTGGTCAGCCGGGGCCGGTGGGCGTGCAGCGCGAGCACGATGGTGAGACCGAGCGAGAGCACCGCCAGGCCGGTCGGGATCAGCACCGACGGGCAGGCCATCGGGGTCGCGTCGCCCAGGATGCGGGTCGGCTCGGCGATCAGCACCCAGCCGGCGAACCAGATCGCCGCGGCGATGACCAGGCCGTCCAGCAGGTGGCGCAGGGCCGCGCCGGGATTTTCGGCCGCGCCCGGCAGCATCGCCGTGCCGATCAGCAGGATCAGGATGCCGATGGCGGTGCCGGCGGCGACCGCGGTGCCGAGCGCCATCCGGGGCGGCGCGGTCGTGGTCATCAGCACACTGAGCAGGCCGGCCAGCGCGGCCCCGGCGGCGATGGCGCCACCCGCGGCCAGCGCGAGATGGGCCCGGCGGGCCGCGCCCGTGTGCCGGCGCCCGGAGTTGCCGAGCACGGCGACAGCCGGGACCGCGACGAGAAGGCTCGCGAGCCCGGCCAGCTCCACGCCGGACGGTGATGGCACGGGAACACTCTGCCCGATGCTGATCTATTTAACGAGCCCTCCGGCGGGTCTTTCCCGGGGGTTTCCCGAGGGCGAAATCCCGGCCTGTGGACGGAGTTGGCGGTCCTTACCGCCGACGGTGGCACACTGAGGGGATGCCTGACCTGCGTTCCCGGACCTCGACCCACGGTCGGACCATGGCCGGCGCGCGTGCCTTGTGGCGCGCCACCGGGATGACCGACGACGACTTCGGCAAGCCCATCGTGGCCATCGCCAACAGCTACACCCAGTTCGTACCGGGTCATGTGCACCTCAAGGACCTCGGCGGCCTGGTCGCCGATTCGATCGCCGAGGCCGGCGGGGTCGGCCGCGAGTTCAACACGATCGCGGTCGACGACGGCATCGCGATGGGTCACGGCGGCATGCTCTATTCGCTGCCCAGCCGCGAGCTGATCGCCGACGCGGTGGAGTACATGGTCAACGCGCACTGCGCCGACGCCCTGGTCTGCATCTCGAACTGCGACAAGATCACTCCCGGCATGCTGATCGCCGCGCTGCGGCTCAACATCCCGACCGTCTTCGTCTCCGGCGGCCCGATGGAGGCCGGCAAGACGGTCGCCATCGAGGGCATCGTGCACGAGAAGCTCGACCTCGTCGACGCGATGAGCGCCAGCGCCAACGAGAAGGTCACCGACGCCCAGCTCGACACGATCGAGCGCTCGGCCTGCCCGACCTGCGGGTCGTGCTCGGGCATGTTCACGGCGAACTCGATGAACTGCCTCACCGAGGCGATCGGGCTGGCCCTGCCGGGCAACGGCTCGACCCTGGCCACCCACGCCTCGCGCAAGCAGCTGTTCGAGAAGGCCGGCGAGCTGATCGTCCAGATCGCCAAGGAGTACTACGAGAACGACGACGAGTCGGTCCTGCCGCGCAACATCGCGAACCGGTCCGCCTTCGAGAACGCCGTCGCCCTCGACGTGGCCATGGGCGGCTCCACCAACACGGTGCTGCACCTGCTGGCCGCCGCCCGCGAGGCCGGGCTCGACTTCAGCGTGGCCGACATCGACGCGATCTCGCGCCGGGTGCCGTGCCTGGCCAAGGTCGCGCCGAACAGCCCGAAATACCACATGGAGGACGTGCACCGCGCCGGTGGCATCCCGGCCCTGCTGGGCGAGCTCCACCGCGGCGGCTCGCTCAAGACCGACGTCCGCTCGGTGCACTCCCCTGATCTGCCCTCCTGGCTCGCCGAGTGGGACATCCGCGGCGGCAGCCCGTCCGAGGCGGCGCTCGAGCTCTTCCACGCGGCCCCCGGCGGCGTGCGCACCACCCAGCCGTTCAGCACGGAGAACCGGTGGGCGACGCTCGACACCAGCGGCGAGAACGGCTGCATCCGCTCGGTCGAGCACGCCTACACCGTCGACGGCGGCCTGGCGATCCTGTTCGGCAACCTCGCCCCCGACGGCTGCGTGGTCAAGACGGCCGGCGTCGACGAGTCGATCTGGAAGTTCACCGGCTCGGCCCGCGTCTACGAGTCGCAGGACGCCGCGGTCGACGGCATCCTCGGCAAGGAGGTCGTCGAGGGCGATGTGGTGGTCATCCGCTACGAGGGCCCCAAGGGCGGGCCCGGCATGCAGGAGATGCTCTACCCGACGAGCTTCCTCAAGGGCCGGGGCCTGGGCAAGGCGTGCGCGCTGATCACCGACGGCCGGTTCTCCGGCGGCACCAGCGGGTTGTCCATCGGCCACGTCTCGCCCGAGGCGGCCGCCGGCGGGCTGATCGCGCTGGTCCAGACCGGCGACGAGATCACCATCGACATCCCCGGCCGCAGCATCTCGCTGCACGTCGGCGACGAGGAGCTGGCTCAGCGCCGGCACGAGGAGGAGCGGCGGGCCAAGCCGTACTCCCCGGTCGACCGCCAGCGTCCGGTGTCGGCCGCCTTGCGCGCCTACGCGTCGATGGCGACCAGCGCGAGCGACGGCGCCTACCGGCGAGTGCCCGAGTAGGCCCTGCCTTCGAGGCCGCGCACCCATCGGGTGCGCGGCCTTTCTCGTGGCCGCGTCCCGTACGAGTTCGATCTTTCCCGGAGGGCAACTTCCGGTGGGATGCGTCGTTGGTCGACAGGTGAGGCCCGGCTGTTCCGGGCCCAGCCTCGAACGGACGCCCGCCATGGACACAGCTCAGCTGACCGACGATCCCGCCACCGCCCCGGCCGGCCCCGGCGAGGCGATCGTCCGCGGCCGCATCGACGGCCCCGGCGGGCTGCCGCTGCCCGGCGCCACGCTGACGATCACCGACTTCGGTGGGCAGCAACTGGCCCGCGCGGTCACCGCCGACGACGGCACCTATCGCATGGTGATGCACGCCGGCGGCTCGTTCCTGCTGATCTGCGCGGCCGACCGCCACCAGCCGGCCGCCGCGGTGATCAACGTGGCCGCCGGCGAGATCCGCCGGGTGCTGTCGCTGGCCGGCGCCGGCCAGATCACCGGCCGCGTCACCGACCGGGCCGGCCGTGGCCTGCCCGGCGCCACGCTGACCCTCACCGACCCGCGCGGCGAGGTCGTCGCGACGACCACCGCGGGCGCCGACGGCCGCTACCAGCTGCCCGGCCTGGACGGCCCGGAATACACGCTGACCGCCACGGCGGCCCACGCCCGGCCGGCGTCCCGCGCGGTCTCCCCCAACGAGCCCGGCCCGGTCGACCTGGCCCTGGCCGTGGGCGGCACGCTCACCGGCAACGTCCGCGCGGCCGGCTCGGGTCATCCCATCCCCGAGGCGTCGGTCGTCGCGGTCGACCGCACCGGCCGCGTCGCCGGCGCCGCCACGACCGACCAGCAGGGCCGGTACGAGCTGCGCGACCTGCCACCGGGCGTCTACACGGTCGCCGCGAGCGGCCACGCCCCGGTCGCCACCCGCGTCGAACTGACCGGCGACCACGCCGACCACGACATCACCCTCGGCACCCCGGCCGCGGCGGCCGCCCTGTACTGAGCGAGCACTTCCCCGAGGATCGGGCAGGCCCGCCCGGAATCGCTGGGAGGGCACCGCGAAGTGCCTTCTGTCGGTCGAGCGGGCGTCGATCTAGCGTCGGATCACCACTGGACGCCGAAGGGAACACCGCCACCATGTCCGACCGCACGTCTGAATACCGCGTCCACACGTACACCGCCGCAGAGCCGGGTCTGTTCGTCAACAGCTATGTGATCGAGACCGCCGAGGGTGTCGTTCTTGTCGACGCGAACCTGCTGCTGTCCGACGTCCGTGCGCTCTCCGCCCGGATCGCTGCGCTGCACAAGCCGTTGCTGGGCGTCTTCGTCACCCATGCGCACCCGGACCACTTCAACGGCCTGCCGGTGCTGGCCGGCGACGGAGTGCCGGTGTACGCGGCCGCCGAGGTGGCCGACACGATCGCTCGGATCGCCGACGCGAAACGTGTGCAATGGCAGCCGGTGTACGGCGACGAATGGCCCGACCGGCACCGGGTCCCGGACCGGCGGCTGTCCACGGGGGATGTGGTCGAGCTGGGCGGGCTGCGCTTCACGCTGCACACTGTCGGTGCTGCGGAGAGCGAGGCCGACTCCTACCTCACCCTCGACCACCATGCCTTCATCGGCGACCTGGCCTTCCACGGCACCCACCCGTACACGGCCGACGGGCACACCCGCAGCTGGCTCGCGGCCCTGGACACGCTCACCGGTGCGCTCGACGGCGCGGTCCTGTATCCGGGCCATGGCGCGCCCGGCGACGTCGGGATGCTGGCCGACCAGCGGCGATATCTCATGATGTACCGAGCAACGGTCGGTCGTCTGGCCGCCGGGGCGCCGACTCTGACCGACGCGCAACGCGAGGAGCTGACCGCCGTGATGACCCGCTTCCTGCCCGGCGCCCCGTTGAGCTGGATGATCGGTCTCGGCGCGGACGCGGTCGCCGCGGAGCTGGCCGGCGAAGTGACCGACGACGCCGGCGCGGCGCAGATCGAGGTGGTGCCGGCGTGAACGCCCACAGTCATTCGGGTCAGGCGGGCACTGTCGTCCGGTTGTGGAAATCTCGGGCCAGCAGGGCGTAGGCGGCGACGTCGCGGTGGCCGTCCGGGAAGGCAGCCGCCTCGCGCAGGACTCCCTCGAGGGTGAAGCCGAGACGTTCGGCCAGGCGCCGGCTGCGGTCGTTGGTGGTCAGGGTGCGCATCTCGACGCGGTGGAGTCGCAGTTCGCCGAACGCGTGGCCGAGGACGGCGGTCAGGGCGCTGGTGATCAGTCCCCGTCCTTCGGCGGCGGCGTCGAGCCAGAACCCCACCTCGCCGGTGGCTTCGGGCGCGTCGATGGTCAGGGTCAGGGCGCCGACCAGGCGGTGGCCGTTGCGGGCCGGGACACCGATCGCCAGGGGCAGGCGGGTGCCGTCGAGCCAGGCCCGCCCGGCGCGCTCCGCGGAGGCCCGGGTGGCCTCGAGGGTCGGCTCGTCCGGGCCGGGCGACCACTGAGCCAGGCGGACGTGGTTGGCGAGGAACAAGGCGTGGTAGGCGTCGGCGATCGCCAGGGTTCTCGGGATCAGGACTATCCCGTCCCCGATCGGCCAGACGAAACGGGCGGTGGTGATGACGTCCGACATGGACCGGATCCTAGGGCGCGACGATCAACCGCGCCGGTCGCCGGCGGAGGACGGCTCGTGGGTGGCTGCGCCTGTTCCGGCAACCGAAGCGGGGCCGGTTGTCGATCCGGAACAGGCGCGGGGCTCAGCGCGGTGCGGCCACGTCGTTGACGCAGCGGAGGACCGGGCGGGAAACCAGGGCCTCCTCGTCCAGCTTGTGTCCGGATTGGATGGTGAAGGTCACCGACTCCCCGGGCAGGACGTCCACGGCGGCCCGGTCCGCTTCGGCGGCGGGGTCGAGGCGGTCCGGGAAGAGGGTCAGCGAGCGCAGCAGCGACGTCGCCCGGACCGTGACCGTGGTGGTGTCGCCGTCGTGGGTGACGTCGGCGTCGTAGTCGGCGGCGGGCCACGGAATGTCCTTGTCCAGCGCCCAGAACCACGTCGGGCCGGCGTCGGTGGCGAGGAACTCCGTGGTGGGGTCGCCGGGCGCCGACAGCTCGGCGGGCAGCGCCAGCGTGACGTTCTCACCCGGCGGCACGGTCGCCTCCAGGAGGGCCGACGCGAGCACGGCGCCGGTCAGGTCGCGGCGGGTCACGGTGGTCGAGACCACCCACGGCGTACGGCTGTCGTTGGCGGCCACCAGTGCGGGCGGGCCCTCGGGCGGGACGACCGCGCCGGGCTCGAGACCGGGGGGCGGGCCGCCGGCGGTCAGCGGGGCACCCGTACGCGGCTGGAAGGTCAGCAACCGGTCGGCGTAGGCATCCCTCATCGCGTACCAGAGGGGCTTCTTGCGGCCGTCGCCGTCGACCGCCGCCCACGAGGTGACCGGCCAGCAGTCGTTGAGCTGCCACATGATCGTGCCCTGGCAGAGCGGGCGCAGCGACCGGAAGTGCTCGATGCCGAAGGCCACCGCGCGGGCCTGGTTGAGCTGGGTCAGGAAGTGCCAGTCGTCGAAGTCGCGCGGGGCGGGCAGGTGGTTGGCCAGACCGCGCTCGAGTTTCTGGTCGCCGCCGACGGCCTTCTGGTGGTGAGCCATGCCGGGCGAGTCCGGGGCCAGCCGCTCGTCCGAGATCGAGCGGCGCAGCGTCGAGAACGCCGGCGGGGCCTGGAAGCCGAACTCGGAGACGAAGCGCGGGCGGTAGGCGGCGTACTTGGTGTAGTCGTCGGTGTTCCACACGTCCCAGATGTGCGTGGTGCCGTGGACCGGGTCGTTCGGGTAGCGGTCGCGCGTGCCCGAGTACGGGCTGCCCGGCCAGTACGGGCGGGACGGGTCGAGTTCGCCGACGATGCGCGGCAGCAGGTCGTAGTAGAAGGTCGAGCCCCAGGTCCGGCCGTTCAGCTCGGCCTTCCAGCCCCAGTCCTCGTAGCCCCACAGGTTCTCGTTGTTGCCGGTCCAGACGACCAGGCTGGGGTGTGACGCGAGGCGGACGACGTTCTCGCGGGCCTCGGCCTCGATCTCGGAGCGGAACGGCTCCTCCTCGGGGTAGGCGGCGCAGGCGAACAGGAAGTCCTGACCGACCAGGAAGCCCATCTCGTCGGCGAGGTCGTAGAAGTCGAACGACTCGTACCGGCCGCCGCCCCAGATGCGCAGGTAGTTGACGTTGGCCTCGGCGGCCTGCCGGAACCGGGTGGCGAGCCGCCCGCGGGTGATCCGGTCGGCGAAGACGTCGTCGGGGATCCAGTTGATGCCGCGGACGAACACCGGCACGTCGTTGACGATCACGGTGTAGCCGTCTCCGGCGGTGTCGATGCGGACGCTGCGGAAACCGATCTTGCGTTCCCAGGTGTCGAGGACCGAGCCGTCGGCCGACGTGAGCGTCACGCCGAGGTCGTAACGGGCCTGGTCGCCGAAGCCGCGCGGCCACCACAGGCCGGGGTCGTCCACGGTGAGGATCAGCAGCGCCTCGATGCCGTCGACCGTCGCCCGGGCGCTCCGGCCGGCCACCTCGGCGGTGATCGTCACCGGCTCCTCGGCCGCGCGGGCGAGACGTACGCGCAACTCGACCCGGCCGGTGCCGCGGTCGACGGTCACCTGGGGGCGTACCTCGGCGAGCCGGGCCACCGACCACGTCTCCAGCCCGATCGGCTGCCAGATGCCGGCCGTCACCAGCGTCGGACCCCAGTCCCAGCCGAAGTTGCAGGCCTGCTTGCGGATGAAGTTGAAGGGCTCCGGGTACGCGTTGGGGCGGTTCCCGAGACGCTGCTGCTCCGCCTCGGCGTACGCGTAAGCGCTCGTGAACTTGATCGTCAGGTCGTTGACGCCGTCGCGCAGCAGCGAGCCGACGTCGAAGCGGTAGCCCCGGTGCATGTTGGCCGTCTCGCCCACGGGCGAACCGTTCAGCTCGATCGAGGCCACCGTGTCGAGGCCGGCGCAGACGAGGTCGGTCCGCCCGCCCGGCTCGGCGATGAAGCTGGTCGAGTACTCCCAGTCGGTGCGGCCGATCCAGGCGAGCTCGGTCTCGTTCTCGTCCAGGTACGGATCCTCGATGCGACCGGCCCGCAGCAGGTCGGTGTGCACGCAGCCGGGCACCACGGCCGGGATGCCGGCGAGGTCGGCGCCCGAGAGGGTCCAGCCTTCGTGAAGAGGTTGGTACGAGGTCACGATTCTCCTTATCAGCCCGCCCGGCTCAGCCCACCTGATCCGGCCGCGGTCGCTCAGGACTTGACGGCGCCTTCCATGATCCCTCGGACGATCTGGCGTCCGCCGATCAACAGCAGCACGATCAGCGGAACGGTCGCCAGGAACGCGCCCGCCAGCACCCGCCGGTAGATGACGTAGTTGCCGCTCGCCAGGTCGGAGAGGGCCACCATCGAGGTCGGGAAATCGGTGCCGTTGAGCTGGATGAGCGGCCACTGGAACTCGTTCCAGGCCATCACGAAGGTGAGCAGGCCCAGCACCGCGAGCGCCGGGCGGATCGCCGGCAGCACGATGTTCCAGTACACCCGCAGGGTCAGCGCGCCGTCGATGCGCGCCGCCTCGACCAGCTCGTCCGGCACCGCGTGGGCGATGAACTGCCGCATGTAGAAGACGCCGAACGCGCTGACCAGGCTGGGCGCGATGACCGCGAGCAGCGTGCCGTTCCAGCCCAGCTTGCCCATCACGATGTAGAGCGCGACGATGCCGAGCTGGTTGGGCACGGTCAGGGTCAGGATGACCACGACCATCAGCCCGTTGCGGCCCTTGAAGCGCAGCTTGGCGAAGGCGAAGCCGGCCAGCGAGCAGAAGAACAGCGTGGCCACGGTGATCACGCTCGACACCAGCACGCTGTTGATCAGCGAGGCCGCGAAGTAGACCTCGTTGAGGGTGAAGACCTCCCGCACGTTGGCCAGGAACTCGCCGCCCGGCAGCAGGGCCGGCGGGAACGCGGCGACCGCCTCGTCGGTGCTCGTCGCGATGACGAACATCCAGTACACCGGGAAGGCGGAGAAGAGCAGGGCGATGCCGAGCCCGAGGTACGTCAGCCAGCTGCCGCGGGTGTCCTGCGGCGCCCGGTTCGCGACCGTTGTCGTCACCGGTCCCCTCCGATGCGCTTGGTGAGCAAGGTGTTGATGCCGGCCACGATCAGGATGATCAGGAACAGCGCCCAGGACATGGCCGCGGCGTACCCGAGGTCGAGGTCCTTCCAGCCGACCTTGTAGATCAGCTGCGCGATGGTCTGGAACTGGTGGGCCGAGCCGCCGTCGGCCGACTGCGGGTTCTCGTCGAACATCATCGGCTCGTTGAAGAGCTGCAGCCCGCCGATGGTCGACAGGATCACGGTGAACACGACGACCGGTTGGATCATCGGTACGGTGATCTTCCACAGCTGTCGCCACGGGCTCGCGCCGTCGACCGCCGCGGCCTCGTACACGTCCCGGGGAATGGCCTGCATCGCCGACAGGTAGAGCAGCGCGTTGTAGCCGATCCACTTCCAGTTGACCATCGCGGCGATGGCGATCCAGGCGCTCCACTTCTGCGCCCGCCAGTCCAGCGGGGCCTCCTGGCCAAAGCCGACCAGCGACAGGAACCAGTTGGCCAGGCCGTTGTCCCGGGCGAAGAAGATCGCGAAGACCAGCGTCGAGGCGACGACCGGCGTGAGGTACGGCAGCAGGATGCCGATCCGCCAGTAGGTGTTGCCCCGGAGCTTGCGGTTGAGCAGGTTGGCGATGATCAGCGCGATCAGCAGCTGCGGCACGGTGGAGAGGATGAAGATGCCGAACGTGTTGCCCAGCGCGTTCCAGAAGTCCTCGTCGCTCAGCAGCCGGGAGAAGTTGGCGAAGCCCGCCCACCCGGTCAGCGTCGGGTCGTCCAGCCGCCAGTTCCGCAGCGCGACGATCCCGTTGAAGATGAGCGGGAAGACGCCGAAGATCGCGAAGAGGATGAAGAAGGGCGAGATGAAGATGTACGGGATGGTCTTGGTGTCGAACCGGTAGAGCCAATGCTTGGCCTGGCCGGGCGGGGGCGGCGGGGCCGGTTGCCGGGCCGCCGGCCGGAGCTCAGTGAGGGACACGGCCACTCCTAGGGGAGAGCGGGGCGGCGTGACGCCGCCCCGCCGTCGGGACTACTCGGTTCAGGACTTGCCGGTCTTGGCGACCTTCTCGGCCTGCTTGACCGCTTCCGCCCAGGCCGCGTCCGACTTGAGCCCGCCCTGCTGCACCCGGCGGATGACGTTCTCGACCGCCACCCGGGTGGGACCGTTCTTCTTGCCCAGGTACTGCGGCTTCAGGTTCTCCGCGGTGGCCGCGAAGATCTGGCCGGTGGGCGCGTTGCTCATGAATTCCTTCTTGTAGTCCAGCACCGCCGGGTCCTTGTAGAGGGCCGGCTGCGAGGGCAGGTTGCCGACCGTCTTGAAGACCTCGATCTGCTGCTCCGGCTGAACCATCCACTTCACGAAGTCGGCCGCGGCGTCGATGTTCTTGCCCTGCGACGGGATGGTCCACCAGGAGCCGCCCCAGTTGCCGCCGCCGCCCGGAATCGCGGCGATGTCCCACTTGCCCTTCTGGTCGGGCGCGGTCTCCTGGATGTGGCCGAGCATCCACGCCGGGCAGGCCAGCGCGGCGAACTGGTCCTTCTTGAAGCCGGTGTTCCAGTTGGCCTGGAAGCTGACCAGGTTGGCCGAGATGCCGGCGTCGATCGTCTTCATGCTCACGTCGAACGCGACCTTGGGGCCGCCGTCCATCACGAGCTGCTCCTGGTCGTTGTAGAAGCCGACCGGCTGCTGCGCGAGCACGGGGTTGAACATGTTGGTGCCCGAGTCGACAAACTTCTTGCCGGTCGCCTTGGTGTACTGCTTGCCGACCTCGATGAACTTGTCCCACGAGGGCCACAGCTTGGAGACGGCGTCGCGGTCCTTGGGCAGGCCGGCCTTCTCGAACAGGTCGCTGCGGTAGCACATGGCCAGACCGCCGACGTCGGTGCCGAGGCCGATCTGCTTGCCGTCGGCCGACATCGACGCCTTCCACTTCCAGTCGAGGTACTTCGACTGGAAGTCGGCGCCGCCCTTGTCGAGCAGGTTGACGAACTTGTCGCCCTGGTTGCGGAACTGGACGATGAAGCCCTCGTCGACCGCCGAGATGTCGGGGGCGCCCGAGCCGGCCACCAGCTTCTTCTGCAGGTCCTCGTGCTGGGCGTTGAATTCGCCGGTGTTCAGCACGATCTTGACGTTCGGGTGTTCCTTCTCGTACTTGGCCTTCAGCGCATCGAGGCCCATGTCGCCCCAGAACGCCACCTTGAGCGTGGTCTGACCGCCGGTCGCGCTGCTCTTGTCGTCGTTGCCCTCAAGGCTCTGCCCACTGCAGCCCGCGATCAACAGCGATGCCGCCGCACCCGCGACAGCTGCCCGCACAGTCCGTCTCATGACGCCTCCATAGAGGAGAGAAATTTACTGAACCGGATAAGTTGGAGAGACGCTATGACGGGCTCTCATGACTGTCAATACCGTGTTACAAGCTTGATCTGGCAGCGTTGTCAGTACTCTTTAAGCGGGATGATCCGGACTTTATGGGCCATCACTGTTTACAAAAGTGACTGTGGCCGCCGACACTTAACCGATCAATGTGCGCCCCAGCCAACTGTTCATCTCCGGGGAGATCCGTGTGAGAGCGCTCTACCGATTCCGGCACCGGTAAACTCCGCCGGTAGGCTCGGCAGGAACAGAGGAGACCGAGTGAAGCGGCCCACGATCGCCGACATCGCACGGCGGGCGGGCGTGTCGAAAGGCGCTGTGTCCTACGCGCTGAACGGCCAGCCCGGCGTCTCGGAGGCGACGCGCCAGCGCATCGTGGCGATCGCTCAGGAGATCGGCTTCAACCCCAACAGCGCCGCCCGGGCGTTGTCCGGGGCGAGCGCCCGCGCGGTGGGACTGACCCTCTGCCGGCCGGCCCGCATTCTCAGCATCGAGCCGTTCTTCATGGGTCTGATCAGCGGTTTCGAGGCCGAGCTGGCCGCCCGCTCGTACGCGCTGACGTTGCAGGTCGTCGCCACCCCGGAGCAGGAGATCGAGGTCTACCGGCGCTGGTGGGGCGAGCGCCGCATCGACGGCGTGATCGTCACCGACCTGCGCGAGGACGACCAGCGCATCCCCGTGCTCCACCAGCTGCAGCTGCCCGCGGTCGTCATCGGCGGCCCCGGCGACACCGGCCGGATAGCCCAGGTGTGGTCCGACGACGCCGGCGCGATCACCGAGACGGTGCGCTATCTGGTCGCGCTCGGCCACCGCCGGATAGCCCGGGTCGGCGGTCTGCCCGACCTGCTGCACACCCAGACGCGCACCCGGGCGTTCAACGACATCTGCACCGCCCTGGGGCTCAACGAGGCCGTGACCATGCCGTCCGACTACACGGGCGAGGAGGGCGGCCGGGCGACGCGGCGGCTCCTGATCGGCGCCGACCGGCCCACCGCGGTCATCTACGACAACGACGTGATGGCCGTGGCCGGCCTGGCCGTGGCGCAGGAGATGGGCCTGGCCGTCCCGGGTGACCTGTCCATCGTGGCCTGGGACGACTCCCCGCTGTGCAGCCTGGTGCATCCGCCGCTGACGGCGCTGTCGCGGGACATCGCCGAGTACGGGGCGCACGCCGCCCGCGAGCTGCTGGCCGCCATCGACGGCAAGCCGGTCGGCAACGTCGAGGCCGGCACAGCCCATCTGACCCCGCGCGGGAGCACCGCCCCGCCGCGCGCCTGACGCCGGCGCGTCTCAGGGACGGTGGGTCTCCAGGTAGGCCTCGATCCGCTCGGCCGGGGCCGGGTGACCGAGCACGAAGCCTTGGCCGTAGAGACAGCCGGCCTTGGCCGCGCGCTCGCACTGCTCCGACGTCTCGAGGCCCTTGGCCACGATCTCCAGACCGAGGCGACGGCCCAGGCTGACCACGACGTCGATCACCGCGGGCCCACTGCCCGCGGTGGCCTGCGGGCCGGTGTTGGTCAGCGAGGAGTGCAGTTTGAGCATGTCGACCGGAAGCCGGCGCAGGTGGGACAGGGAGGCCTGACCGGCGCCGAAGTCGTCCAGGGCGGCCCGGACGCCGAGCTTGCGCAGTCCGGCCAGGGAGGCCACGACCGCGGGCACGTCCTCGGCGATCCACGCCTCGGCCACCTCGACCACCAGCCGCTCGGGCGCCACCGCGTACCTCTGGAGGGTCGACGCGACCCGGTCGGGGAAACGCGCCGTCAGCAGCTCCCGCGGGGACACGTTGACCGAGAGCCAGAACCCGTTGTCGCCGCCCGTCCAGGTGGCCAGATGCTTGCAGGCGGCGTCGAGCACCCACTCGTCGAGCTCGGCCGAGATGCCCACGGCCCGGGCGATCGGCAGCAGCTCGTTGGGCAGGATCGTGCCGAGGTGCGGGTGCCGCCAGCGCAGCAGCGCCTCGACGCCCACCGGCTGGTCGTCGCGCAGGTCGACCACCGGCTGGAAGACCAGGTCGAGCTCGCCCCGGTCGGCCGCGCCGAGCACCTCGCGCTCCAGGTCCATGCGGCGGTCGAGCTTCATCTCGACGTCCGGGTCGTACCACTCCACGCGGTCCAGCCCGAGCTGACGGGCGCGGCGGCGGGCCAGGTCGGCGTGGCGCAGCACCTCGTCCGAGTCGGCCCCGTCGGCCAGCTCGGCCAGGCCGATGCTGGTGTGCAGCTCGACGATCGAGCCGGGCAGCTGCAGCGGCTCGGCCACCGCGGTGGCTATCCGGGCGGCCAGCGCGTAGGCCAGCACGGCGCTGTCCGACGTGAGCACCGCGAACTCGTCGCCACCGAGCCGGGCCGGCAGGTCGTCGGCGCCGAGCAGGCCGCGCAGGCGCCGGCCCACCTCGATCAGCACGGCGTCGCCGGTCTCGCGGCCCCGCGCGTCGTTGATCTCGGCCAGGCCGTGCAGGTCGATCACCAGCAGGGTGCCCTGCTGACCGGCCCGGCGGCGATGGGCCAGCAGCTCCCGCATCAGCGCACGACGGTTGGCCAGACCGGTGAGCTGATCGGTGTACGACAGCTTGTGCAGCGTCTTTTCCAGGTGCCGCCGGTCGCCGATGTCCCGCACGTGCACCACCAGCGCCGCCACTTCCGGCACGGCGCGCTGGTCGGAGATCGTCGACTCGGTCTCCCGCCACATCGCGGCGCCGTCGCGCAGCCGGGCGGTGACCAGCGCGGGCGGCCCGTCGGCGTCCTCACCGGCCAGCACCGCGTCGATCGCCTCGCGGGCGTCCTCGACGTCGTCCGGGTGGATCAGGTCGACGAAGGCGTTACCCACCACCTCGTCGTCGGTCAGCCCGAACAGGCGCGACGCGGCCGGGGACTGCCAGGTGATCCGCAGCTGCTCGTCGAGCACCAGAGTCAGGTCGGTCGCCCCGGCCACCAGGGACCGGAAGTGGGCCTCGGCGGTCTGCAACTGGCCCGCGTAGCGCCGGATGTCGTGCACCACGAGAAGCTCGCGCATCGCCAGCACGGTCACCATGGCGATACCGAGGATGATGCTGGTCGAGTCGAACTCCCGGCCGACGACCAGTTGCCAGATCGCGGCCACGACGCCCACCCCGGCCGGAACGGCGAGCAGCGGATAGCTGGCCAGATACTGGTCGGGGTTGCGCGGCTCGAGCGGCACCGGCGGCAGGTCGCGCCGCGAGCCGCCCTCGACCGTCAGGCCCAGGCCGGCGACGATGGGCAGGCCGGCCAGGGCCAGGGCCGTTCCGCCCGCGGCGCCGGTCGCCTCGGCCGCGAGCAGCGTCGCGATCGAACCGAGACCGCTCAGCACCAGGATCGAGCCGATGCCACAGCGGACGGCCGGCCAGCGTGCCGGCCAGCCCCGCAGCATGGCGACGAGGACGACGGCGGCGCCGGTCGCGCCGATCAGGATCACCGGCAGAGCGGCCGGACGGGTCAGGCCGGCCGGGGTCAGCAGATAGGCCGCGAAGGCGAGGCTGACGCCCAGGCCGAGGCCGTCGAAGGCGCGCCGGGAATGGACCATCCAGCCCTTGCCCGAGCCGGGCAGCAGCAGGGTGCCGGTCGCGTAGCAGGCGGCCGCCAGGCCGAAGGCCACGATCACCCAGACCGCCGTGGCCGGGGGCGCGAGCAGAGTGAACAGCACCGCGACGACCGCGGCGAGCGCGCCCATGCCGACGAACCCGGCGCCGCGGCAGGCGACGAACGACCGGTCGGCGTGGTGGATCGAGAGCGCGGCCCGGACCAGGTGGAACGTGGCCCACGAGCCGCAGCCGCCGACGCCCACGGCCAGGGCCAGCGGGACGGAGACCACACCGGCCACCCCGGCCAGCAGCACCACGGCCGCGGCGGCGGGGACGCCCAGCGACATGGCCCGGCGGCGGGGCCGGGCGGTGTGCGTGCGAGGCGGCACTGCCACGTCGACGGATCCTCCGGGATTGTCGTCGGATGAAGGGGGTCGGGCGGGCTCGAAGGGTCGCTGCATCGGACAACGACGATCCCTCGAACAGGTTACGGCTGGGTAATGCACCTCCGCACGTCGCGATCATCGGTTATGGACGCGGTCCGGTGTCGATCATGGACGATGCCGGTCAGACGCAGCCACCGGCGACCGACGGGAGGACCTGGATCTCGGACCCCGCACCGACCGGGGTCTCGACGCCGGCCTTCTCGCCGTCCACGAAGACGTTGACGTAGCGACGGACGACGCCCTGCTCGTCGCGGATGCGCCGGGCCAGCATCGGCCAGCGCTCGCCCACCTCGGCCAGCACCGCGCCGAGCGTGCCGGCGGCGGCGATCTCGAGCCGTGACGCGCCGCCGGCCTCGGCCCGCAGCACGCCCGGCACCAGCAGCACCGGCATCAGACCGGCACCGCCCGGACGGAGAGCACGTCGGGCAGGTGGGCGGCCACGGTCGTCCAGCTCTCGCCCTCGTCGTTGCTCGCGAAGACCTCGCCCGCCCGGGTGCCGAAGTAGACGCCGGCGCGATCGTGGTTGTCGGTGCACATCGCGTCGCGCAGCACGACCGGGTAATAGGGCCCGTCGGGCAGACCCTCGTGCTGCGGCTCCCACTTGTCACCGGCATCGGTCGAGCGGTAGACGCGGCAGCGCAGCTCGGTGGGATGGCGCTCGCTGTCGGCGATGAGCGGGAAGTTCCAGATCGTGCCGGGCCGGCTCGGGTGGGCGACGATCGGGAAGCCGAAGTCGGACGGGAGCGTGTCGGCGATCGACTGCCAGCTGTCGCCACCGTCGGACGAGCGGTAGACGCCATGGTGATTCTGCGCGTAGAGCCGATCGGGATCGCCGGCGTCCCGGGCCACCCGGTGCACGCACTGGCCGAACTCGGGCCACGGGTCGGGGAAGAAGTACGCCTTGATGCCCCGGTTGGCCGGCGACCAGGTCGCGCCGCCGTCGCCGGAGCGGTAGACACCGCCGGTCGACATGGCCACCAGCAGGCGGGACGGGTCGTCGGGGTGCGGCAGGATCGTGTGGATCGCCTGCCCGCCGAAGCCCGCGCCCCACTCGGTGCGGTGCGGGTGGTCCCACAGACCGCGGACCAGCTCGAACGAGCGCCCGCCGTCGGTGGAACGGAAGAGGGCGGACGGCTGGGAACCCGCATAGATCACGCCGGGCTCGGCGGCCGGGCCGGGCACGAGCTGCCAGACCCGCTCGATCGCCGCCCCCGCGTCCTGCGGGAAGGCGATCGGGGCCGACTCGGGCTCCCGCCAGGTGACGCCGAGGTCGTCGCTGACGGCGACGCTCGGGCCGAAGTGTGAGCTGTCGACGGCGGCCAGCAGGCGTGGGCGAGGGCCGCGGGTGTCCACGCCGATCGTGTAGACCGCCGTGCCGGGGAACTGAGCCGGGCCGACGTGCCAGGCCCGGCGTTCGTCGTCGCTGGAGGCCAGGAACAGGCCTTTCTGCGTTCCGATCGCGAGAAGCACTGTCATGGCCTTGAGTATGCGCGCCGGGTCCGACAGAAACGTCGCACAGACCGGGTGGGACAATGAACCGTGCCCAAGCCCGTCCTGCGCGTCCGCAAATCCGGCGCTCTCATGGTCGCCGCCGCGCTCGCGTTCGTCGGCGGCATCCCGCTCGCCGGCGCCCGGTGGGAGCTCACCCCGATCCTGCTCATCCCGGCCGTGTTCTTCCTGTGGGCCTGGCGCGCGGGCACCGACGTCTTCCCCGACGCGCTGCGCGTCCGCGCCCTCGTCGGCAGCACCAAGGTGCCGTGGCAACGGGTCACCGAGCTGGCCCCCGATCCGAGTGGCCAGATCTCCGCCCTGCTCGACAACGGCAACGTCATCCGGCTGACCGCCGTCACCACCGACAACCTGCCCGAGGTGCTGGCGGCCGGCGGGCAGCAGATCGGTCACTCCGACTGATCCTCCGGAGGCTTCTCAGCTGATCTCGCTACCCTGGGGTGCGTCGAGTCTCGAGGAGGTCGAGTGATCGTGCGTTCCCGCCGGGTCCGCGGCGCCGCGCTGGCGCTGGCCGCCGTGCTGGGGCTCGCCTCGGCATGCAGCTTCGGCCCGCCCGATCCCGATCAGCAGGGGGCGCCGCCCAACCTGCCGGCCCCGTCGTCCGACGAGTCGTCGGCCGGTCCCGACGATCCGGGTGGCGGCAGCCAGGAGGTCGCGGTCACCGTCCTGGCCAAAGACCTGGACGTGCCCTGGGGCATGGCGTTCCTGCCCGACGGCTCGGGCCTGGTCACCGAGCGCGACACCGGTCGCATCCTCAAGGTCGGGCCCGAGTCCGACGCGAAGGGGCTGGCCGTCACCGAGGCGCAGCGCCTGGCCGAGGTGCGGGCGTCCGGCGACGGCGGTCTGCTGGGCATCGCGGTCTCCCCTGACTACAAGACCGACAAGACCGTGTACGTGTACTACTCCACCGCCAAGGACAATCGTGTCGGCAAGCTGGTGCTGGGCGGCAAGCTCCAGCCGATCCTCACCGGCATCCCGCGCTCCGGCACCGTCAACGGCGGCGCGCTTGCTTTCGGTCCCGACGGCTTCCTGTACGCGGGCACCGCCGACGGCACGCCCACCGGCACCCAGGCGCAGAACCCGAAGAGCCTGGGCGGCAAGATCCTCCGGATGACCGTGGCCGGCAAGCCCGCCCCCGGCAACCCGGTGAAGGACAGCCTGGTCTGGAGCTCCGGCCACCGCAACGTCCAGGGCATCGCCTGGGACAAGACCAAGCGGATGTACGCGAGCGAGAGCGGCCAGACCAAGGCGGGCGAGCTCAACGTGATCGCCAAGGGCAAGAACTACGGCTGGCCACGCAGCGACGGCGCGGGCACCGACGCCAAGCTGACCAACCCGATGTTCAGCTGGACGACGGCCGAGTCGGGGTGCTCCGGCGTGGCCGTGCTCGAGCAGACGGTGGCCACCGCGTGCCAGCTCGGCCAGCGGGTCTACCTGCTCAACGTCACCGGCAACGGCACGGTGCTGGGCACCCCGCAGTCAGTGCTGACCGGCGAGTACGGCCGGTTGCGAGGGCTGGTCGCCGCGCCCGACGGGTCGCTGTGGGCCGGCACGTCGAACCAGGAGGACGGCGGCGACCCCGGCCCCGAGGACGACCGGATCATCCGACTGGTCTTCTCGGACGGCGGGGCGGGCCGGAGCTGACCGTGCCACGGTGGCAGGGCACACGGTTTGGCGTACGACGGGGCGGGGCAGGTGAGCCGGCGATGAGCGAACAGACGACCTGGCGGCGCCTCCTGTCGGCGGTCCGCCGTACCTCCGGCGCCGTCCGCCGCTCCTCCGGGGCCGTCCGCCGCAGCCGGTGGACGAGGCGTTCGCTGGTCGCCGCGATGATCGCCCTCGTCAGTGTGGGCGGAGCGGTCGTCGGCACGATGTTGTTCGCGCACGCCAACGTCGCCGTGGGGCCCTTCCGCGCCGAGATGTCGATCAGCCCGTCGGTGCTCGGCGGCACCGAGGTCGACCTGCCGCCGCTCGGGTCGCTGCACCTCGACAGCCACGACGGCCCGCTCCATCTCACGGTCAACCTGGCCGCGCTCGACCAGAACCGTACCGAGGCCCTGATCGACGACCCGACGGCGATCAGTTCGGCCGGCGAGAACGCGGTCGAGGACGTGCGCGACGGCGTCATCCGGCTGGGCGTGCGCACGCTCGCCATCGCGGTGCTCAGCGCTCTGGTGCTGAGCGCGCTGATCTTCCGGAACGTGCGCCGGGTCGCCGCCTCGGGCGTGACGGCCCTGCTGGTGACCGGTGGGAGTCTCGGGCTGGCGGCGACCACCCTGCGGCCCGACTCGATCGCCGAGCCTCGGTACGAGGGTCTGCTGGTCAACGCGCCCGCCGTGGTCGGCGACGCCCGCCGGATCGCCGACAACTACGGCCGCTACTCGGAGCAACTGCGGCAGATCGTCAGCAACGTGAGCCGGCTCTACACGACGGTGTCGTCGCTTCCCGTGTACGAGCCGGAGGCCAACACGACCCGCATCCTGCACGTCTCCGACCTGCACCTGAGCCCGTCGGCCTTCGGCCTGATCCGCACGGTGGTGCAGACGTTCGAGATTGACGCCGTGATCGACACCGGCGACCTGGTCGACTGGGGCAGCACCGCCGAGACCGGCTACGCCTCGTCGATCCCCTCGGTCGGAGTCCCGTACATCTGGGTCCGCGGCAACCACGACTCGGCCTCGATCCAGACCGCCGTGGCCCGCCAGCGCAACGCGATCGTGCTCGACAACAAGGTCACCACGGTGGACGGCCTGACCATCGCCGGCATCGGCGACCCGGAGTTCACACCGGACAAGAACGAGACCCCGGCGGCGAACGCGGACGACCCGGCGCAGTCACCGCTGCTGCGGGCCGGCAGCCAGTTGGCCGACACGGTCCGCGCCGCCGGCAAGCCGGTCGACATCGCGCTCGTCCACGACCCGGCGATGGCCCCGCCGCTCTCCGGCGTAGTGCCGCTGGTGCTGGCCGGGCACCGGCATCAGCGCGAGGTGACCCTGTTGCCGGCGCCGCAACCGGCGCCCTCGGTATCCCCGGCTCCCGCGCCGTCGGCCGGCGACGAGCCGCCGGTGGTCACGCGCCTCATGGTCGAGGGTTCCACGGGCGGCGCCGGGCTGCGCGGGCTCGAGAAGGAGGAGCCGACGCCGCTGAGCCTGTCGGTGCTCTACTTCGACGAGAACAGGCAGCTCAAGGCCTACGACGACATCCAGCTGGGCGGCACCGGCCAGTCCAACGTGGAGATGCAGCGCAACGTCGTCGGCGCCGAGCCGGAGGAGACGCCGTCACCCTCCAGCCCGGCAACCCCACAGTCCGAACCCAGCCGCTGACCCCGCGCCACCGGACCTGACGCTCAGGCGCCGTCAGCTCAGGCGCCGTCAGCTCAGGCGCCGTCAGCTCAGGCGCCGTCAGCTCAGGCGCCGTCAGCTCAGGCGCCGTCAGCTCAGGCGCCGTCAGCTCAGGCGCCGTCAGCGCAGGCTTTTCGGCTCAGGCGCCGTCAGCTCAGGCGCTCGAGGATCAGGTCGCGGACGGTCTTGGCGTCGGCCTGGCCGCGGGTGGTCTTCATGACCGCGCCGACGAGCGCGCCCGCGGCGGCGACCTTGCCGTCGCGGATCTTGGCGGCGATGTCGGGGTTGGCGGCGATCGCCTCGTCGACCGCGGCGGTCAGCGCGCCGGTGTCGGAGACGACCCCGAGACCGCGGGACGCCATGACGGCGGCCGGGTCACCCTCGCCGGCCACGACGCCCTCGAGCACCTGCCGGGCCAGCTTGTCGTTGAGCTTGCCGCCCTCGACGAGCTTCTGCAGCTCGGCGACCTGGGCCGGCGTCGCGCCGACGGCGGACAGGTCGACGCCGGTCTCGTTGGCCCGGCGGGCCAGCTCGCCCATCCACCACTTGCGCGCGCCCGCGGGCGAGGCGCCGGCCGCGATCGTCTCCTCGATCAGCTCGACGGCGCCCGCGTTGGCCACCGACTGCATGTCGATCGCGCTGATGCCCCAGTCCTCGGCCAGCCGGGCCCGCTTGACGCTCGGCCGCTCGGGCAGGGCGGCCTTGAGCTCGGCCACCCAGGCCTGGTCGGGCGCGATCGGCACCAGGTCGGGCTCGGGGAAGTAACGGTAGTCGGTCGCCGTCTCCTTGGAGCGGCCCGGCCGGGTGTCGCCGGTCGTCTCCTGGAAGTGGCGGGTCTCCTGGAAGATGCGGATGCCCTCGTCGAGCAGGCCCGACTGCCGGATGATCTCGGAGCGGACCGCGCGCTCGACCGAGCGGAGCGAGTTGACGTTCTTGGTCTCGGTGCGCGTGCCCCACTCCTCGCCGGGCTTGTTGAGCGAGGTGTTGACGTCGCAGCGCAGCGAGCCCTGCTCCATGCGCACGTCGGAGACGCCGAGCGAGCGGATGATGTCGCGCAGCTCGCTCACATAAGCCTTGGCCACCTCGGGCGCGAGCGCGCCGATGCCCGGCACCGGCTTGGTGACGATCTCGACCAGCGGAATGCCGGCCCGGTTGTAGTCGACCAGCGACTCGGTGGCGCCGTGGATGCGGCCCGTCGCACCACCGACGTGCAGCGACTTGCCGGTGTCCTCCTCGAGGTGCACCCGCTCGATGCCGATCCGGTACTGCTTGCCGTCGACCTCGACGTCCACGTAGCCCTCGACGCACAGCGGCTCGTCGTACTGCGAGGTCTGGAAGTTCTTCGGCATGTCGGGGTAGAAGTAGTTCTTCCGCGCCATGCGGCACCACGAAGCGATGTCGCAGTTGAGCGCGAGACCGATCCGGATGGTCGCCTCGATCGCCGCCCGGTTGGCCACCGGCAGCGCGCCCGGCAGGCCCAGGCAGACCGGGCAGACCTGAGTGTTCGGCTCGGCGCCGAACTCGGTGCGGCAGCCGCAGAACATCTTGGTGGCCGTGCCCAGCTCGACGTGCGTCTCCAGGCCGATGACCGGCTCGTAACGCGCGACGGCGTCCTCGTATGTGGGCAGCGCGGTGGTGGTCATGCGGTGAGCTCCCAGGCTATCTACTGACAGGGACCGTCTGTTCGGCGGAGATGAGTAACGGCGATCGGCGATTCGACAGGGTCCAGACTAGTGGGCCCCACCGACGGAATTCCGATGACCGACGCCCGGGGCCTGAGCCCCGGGCTTCGCACGTCAGAGGGCCGGCGGCGTGAGGGTTCCGACGGCGGACTCGAGCGCTGCCGCCACCCGGTACATCCGGTCGTCGGCCAGCGTCGGGGCCATCACCTGGAAGCCGACCGGCAACCCCTCGGAGAGCCCGCACGGCACCGAGATGGCCGGACCGCCGTACAGGTTGGTCGGGATCGTGAAGAGGTCGGCCAGATACATCTGGTACGGGTCCGAGGTGCGCGACCCGAACGGGAAAGCCACGAAGGGCGTGGTCGGCGACACCAGCACGTCGACCCGCTCGAACGCCGACTGGAAGTCCCGTGTGATCAGCGTGCGGACCTTCTGGGCCTGGCCGTAGTAGGCGTCGTAGTAGCCGCTGGACAGCGCGTAGGTGCCCAGGATGATGCGCCGCTTGACCTCCGGGCCGAACCCGGCCTCGCGGGTCAGCGACATGACTTCCTCGAGCGAGCGGTTGCCGTCGTCACCGACGCGCAGGCCGTAACGCACGCCGTCGAAGCGGGCCAGGTTGGACGACGCCTCGCTGGGGGCGATCAGATAGTAGGCGGGCAGCGCGTACTCGAAGTGGGGGCAGGAGACCTCGACGACCTCGGCGCCCAGCTTGACCAGCGCCTCGAGCCCCTCGTGGAACGCGCTCAGCACGCCCGGCTCCGACCCGTCGCCGGCGAACTCCTTGACCAGGCCCAGCTTGACCCCGCTCAGATCGCCGGAGGCGCCCAGCCGGGCCGCGCCGACCACGTCGGGCACCGGCTGCGGGATCGAGGTGGAGTCGCGCGGGTCGTGGCCGGCGATCACCGAGTGCAGCAGAGCCGCGTCCTCGACGTTGCGGGCGCACGGTCCTGGCGTGTCCAGCGACGACGAGAACGCGATCAGGCCGTAACGGGAAGTGCCGCCGTAGGTGGGCTTGGCGCCGACCGTGCCGGTGACCGCGCCCGGCTGGCGGATCGAGCCGCCGGTGTCGGTGCCGATGGCGAGCGGCGCCTCGTACGCGGCCAGAGCGGCGGCGCTGCCACCACCCGAGCCGCCCGGGATGCGCCCCAGGTCCCACGGGTTGTTCGTCGGCCCGTACGCGGAGTATTCGGTGGAGGAGCCCATCGCGAACTCGTCCATGTTGGTCTTGCCCAGCATGACCGTGCCGGCCGCGCGCAGCCGCTCGACGAGCGTCGCGTCGTAGGGCGGCCGCCAGCCCTCGAGAATCTTCGAGGCGGCCGTGGTCGGCACGCCCTTGGTGGCGATGACGTCCTTGACCGCGATCGGCACGCCGGCCAGCGGCCCGGTCACCTCGCCCTTGTCGACCCGCTCGGCGGCGGCGAGCGCGCCCTCACGGTCGACGTGCAGGAAAGCGTGCACCCGCTCGTCGACGGCGTCGATGCGGTCGAGGTGGGCGGTGGCGACCTCGACTGCCGAGGCCTCTTTGCCGGCGATCGCCTTGGCGAGCTGAGCCGCCGACATTTTCGTCAGGTCAGACACGGCGTCAGTCCTCCTCGTCCAGGATGCGCGGCACACGGAAGCGGCCCTCGAACGCGTCGGGGGCGCCGGACAGCGCCTCCTCCTGCGTGAGGCACGGCGTCGGCACGTCGTCGCGGTACACGTTGGTCAGCGGCACGGAGTGCGAGGTGGGCGGAATGTCGTCGGCGGCCACCTCGCCGATCCGGGCCACGGACTGCAAGATCACATCGAGCTGCCCCGCGAACCGGTCGAGTTCCTCCTCGGTCACGGCGAGCCGCGACAGGCGCGCCAGATGCGCGACCTCTTCGCGGGAGATGGCGGCCATCCTGCCCCTACTTTCTCGAATGCGACGCGGACCGGTGAAGTCTATTTCGCTCCCCGAACCACCCGACCGCCGGGACGCTCCAAGTCACCCCGGGCCCGGCTCGACGTCCCCCGACGCCCGACGCCCGACGCCCGACGCCCGACGCCCGACGCCCGACGCCCGACGCCCGACGCCCGACGCCCGACGCCCGACGCCCGACGCCCGACGCCCGACGCCCGACGCCCGACGCCCGACGCCCAGCGCCCAGCGCCCAGCGCCCAGCGCCCAGCGCCCAGCGCCCAGCGCCCAGCGCCCAGCGCCCAGCGCCCAGCGCCCAGCGCCCAGCGCCCAGCGCCCAGCGCCCAGCGAGAGTGTCGCTCGAATGGGGGAATTTATGTTTAATGCACGACTGAGGGCTTATGCCAATTTGATAACGGCAAAGATGTTTTGCGGTTAATCGCCCATGTGGATCTATCGTGGGAACGGTCGGTTTTTCGAGCCATGGTGGAGGTCGCATGGACGCCGCACGCCCCCGCAATACCGCGGCGAGCTCGGCGTCTTCCGCCCGCCGCGAGCCGGAGATCCGCCGGGCCGGCAACTGGGAGAGCTGCTCCGAGCAGACCGCTCATGACCAGGACGACTCTGCCCGCATCGACGGCCGGGACGGCTTCTCCACAGATCGCCCGGACCGCCAGGAAGGCGCTTCGGGCCGCATCGACAGTCAGGACGGCTTCTCCAAGCACTGGCCGAACCGCGAGGAACAGGCGGCCCGCAATCAGGGTGCCCTGGACTTCATCGACAGCCGCAACGGCCCGTACGAGGAGTGGGGAAACGGCTCGGAGGAATCGTCGGCCGATAGTCGGCGGTCAACCGTTTCCGAATTCTACGAGGGTTCCGAGTTCGACGATCTGACCTCGGAACGGGAACCTTCCGGCCGCGGGCGCAGCCGCTTCCGGCGCGGGACGGAAGGGCCCGGTCCCCGGCGGGACCCGCGACGCCGCCGGGCGCTTCTGGTCACCGGCGTGGCGGTGGCAGTGGTCGACGGAGCGTTGTGGGCGCTGCAGCACGGGACGTTCGCGGCGCTCCCCGGCGCGTACTGGTTGATGGGTTTTCTGGCCGTAGTCGTGGACGCGCGACCCTATGTGGTGGCCAACCGGCGGGCCAGTTCGGTCATTCTGCCGTCCATCTGCTTCACCTTCGCGATCGCGCTGGCCTGGGGCTACGGGCCGGCGCTGGCGGTGCAGCTGGTCGCCGTCGCGGTGGCCGGCATCCGGATGCGGCACACCGCGCCGCGCACGTTGCACCTGGCCGTGCAGCACGCGGTCGCTCTCGGCGCGGCCGCGATCGTCACGTCGCTGGTGTCGCTCCGGGTCGGGCCAGGACTCGACTGGGGTGACGCGCTGCTGACGGTGGCGGCGGCCGGCGCCTGGATCCTGGCCCGCTACGGGCTGGCGGCGGTCGTCGGGCGTGTGATGGCCGACCGGCCGGGGCCCCGCCTGCGGCGGCTTCAACGGCTGCGGCGATTGCGGCGGGCCGGCGTCGAGGTGCTCGGCACGGGCGCGTTGCTGCTGCTCGGGCCGGTCGTGCTGGCCACCGCCCAGGTCGGGCTGGCCTTCGTACCGCTGGTGTTGCTGGCGCTGCACGCGGTGCACCGGATGGTTCGTTCGGCCGGCGAGTTCGAGCGGGCCGCCCGGGTGGACGCCCTGACCGGCCTGCCCAACCGGCGCGCCCTGCACGCGGCCGTGCTGTCGCAGGCCAAGGGACGACGGCTGGCTCTGCTGGTCCTCGATCTGGACCGATTCCGTACGGTCAACGACGCGCTCGGCCACGGCGTCGGCGACCGCTTGCTCACCGAGGTCGGGCATCGCCTGGCCGAGGTCGTACCCGCGCACGATCTGGTCGTACGTCTGGGCGGCGACGAGTTCGCGGTGCTGGCCACCCGGGTCGACGGCCCACCGGCGGCCCGCCGCGTCGCCGACCACCTGGCCGAGGCGCTGAACAGCCCCTTCGCCCTCGACGGCGTGCCCGTCGACGTGAGCGCCTCGATCGGGATCGCCCTGCAGCGCGAGCCCGGCGGCGACGGCGCGACGCTGCTGCGAGAGGCCGAGGCCGCGATGTACGACGCCAAGCAGCGCGGCGACCAGGTCGCCTTCTACAGCCCCGAAGCCCCGCAGAACACACCGGACCGCCTGACGCTGCTGGCCGACCTGCGGCACGCGCTGAGCCGGGACTCGCCCGACGACGGGATCATGCTCTTCTACCAGCCACAGATCGCCATCGCGACGGGCGAGGTGGTCGGCGTGGAGGCGTTGCTCCGCTGGCGGCACCCGGAGCGCGGGCTGGTCGGCCCCGAGGAGCTGATCCGGGTGGCCGAGCCGACCCCGGTGATGCGCCTGCTGACCAGCCGGGTGCTGCACGAGGTGGTGGCCCAGCTGGCCGCGTGGCGCGACGCCGGCCGGCCGTTGCGCGCGGCCGTCAACGTGAGCGTGCGCGACCTGCACGCCAGCGACATCGCCGACTGGGTGGACGGTCTGCTGCGGGAGTACGACGTCCCGCCCGAACTGCTCCAGCTGGAGATCACCGAAAGCGCCCTGATGGCCGACCCGCACCGGGTGCTCAGCACGATCACCCGCCTGGACCGGATGGGCATCGCCATCTCGCTGGACGATTTCGGCACCGGTTACTCGTCCCTGCAACACCTGCGCCGCCTGCCGCTGGCCGAGGTGAAGATCGACCGGTCCTTCGTGCTGGGCATGGCAGCCGACCGGGGCGACGCCGCCATCGTGCGCTCGGTGATCGACCTGGCCGAGGCTCTGGGCCTGCGAGCCGTGGCCGAGGGCGTGGAGGACGAACGAACCTGGCGCCTGCTAGCCGAAGCCGGCTGCCACGCGGCCCAGGGATGGTTCCACGCCCGCCCCATGCCGGCCCCCGACCTGGCCGACTGGCTGAGCCGCTATCGCCCCGTGCGCCCCGCCGCTCTCCGCTAGACGCCGTCAGCGGCCCCAACAGCGCCCGCCAACCAACCCTCGGCCGCCGGCCGCGCGGTCGCCCTGAAACCATCGCCACGCGCGCGTTCAGCAGTGCCGCCGGCGTTCCGTCAGACGTCGCCAGCAACTCCGGCGGCACTCGCAACCACCGCCGATCACGAGGCGCCCCAGCACATACCGCACCGCCCCGACGGCGGGCCGCCCCAGGAGATATCGCCACCGCCCCGGCCGCGAGCGACCCCAAAAGCAATCGCCACCGCCCCGGCCGCGAGCGACCCCAGAAGCAATCGCCACGCGCCCGGTGCCGGCGGTGGGCCGCCTTCGGACTCGGTCGTCAGCCGGCCTCCGGGGCGAACTCGGCGACCTCGCGGGCGGCGTCGGGGCCGTCGGACAGCAGGACGTCGAAGCCCTGCTCGTCGAGGACCGGGACCTTGAGCGACAGGGCCTTGTCGTATTTGCTGCCGGGGTTGTCGCCGACCACGACGAAGGCCGTCTTCTTGGAGACGGAGCCGCTCACTTTGCCGCCGCGGGACGTCACGGCCTCGGTGGCCTGATCGCGGGAGTACGAAGCGAGCGTGCCGGTGACCACGAGCGTGAGGCCCTCGAGCGGGCGTGGGCCCTCGTCGCCTCGCTCGTCGGCCATGCGGACGCCGGACTCGCGCCACTTGCGGACGATGTCGCGATGCCAGTCGACGGCGAACCACTCGCGCAAGCTCTCCGCGATGGTGGGGCCGACGCCCTCGACGGTCGACAAGACGTCGGGCGCGGCCTTGGGCTTTTTGCCGGCCTTGCCGGCCGCGTCGTCACCCTCGGCCGCTGCAACGGAATCCCCGTCAGCGCCGCCAACCGAGTCCCCGTCGACACCGGCCGGGGCACCGCCGTCGACACCGGCAGAGGAGTCGGCGCCGGCAATGGCAGCGCCGTCAGGGCCGGGAACGGGAGCGGATGCGGCGGCATCCGGGCCGCTGGAGGTGGTGTCTGTGGACGGCTTGGTCGCGGCCGCCGCCAGGACGTCGGCGGCGGTCGAGGCGACCGAGCTGTCGAGGGCGGCGGCACCGACCGCGGCGGCCTCCTCGGCGCTGCCGGGCGGGGCGGCGACGATGGCCTCGATGGCCTCCATCGAGCCGAACTGGCGGGCCAGTGCCTGCGCGGCGGTCGGGCCGACGTGGCGGATCGACAGCGCGACCAGCACCCGCCACAGCGGGCGGTCCTTGGCGCCGGCCAGGTTTTCCAGCAGTTTGACGGCGTTGGTGCCCAGGGTGCCGTCCTGGTTGACGAAGAACGGGGACTGGCTCAGCTGATCCTCGGTCAGCGCGAACAGGTCGCCCTCGTCGCTGATCACGCCGGAGTCGAGCAGTGCCTGGGCGGCCTTGTAGCCCAGCATCTCGATGTCGAACGCCCCGCGGCCGGCCAGGTGGAACACCCGCTCGCGCAGCTGTGCCGGGCACGACCGTGTGTTGGGGCAGCGGATGTCGATGTCGCTCTCTTTCGCCGGCGCCAGCTCGGTGCCGCAGGCCGGGCAGTGCGTCGGCATCACGAACGGGCGGGCGTCGTCGGGCCGCAGGTCGATGACCGGGCCGAGCACCTCGGGGATGACGTCGCCGGCCTTGCGGAGCACGACCGTGTCGCCGATCCACACGCCCTTGCGCTCGACCTCGCGCGCGTTGTGCAGCGTGGCCAGCGCGACCGTCGACCCGGCGACCTTGACCGGCTCGAGCACCGCGAACGGCGTGACCCGGCCGGTGCGGCCGACGTTGACGTCGATGTCGAGGAGCTTGGTGGTGACCTCCTCGGGCGGGTATTTGAAGGCGATCGCCCAGCGCGGCGCCCGCGACGTCGAGCCCAGCCGGCCCTGGATCGCGACCGAGTCGACCTTGATCACCACGCCGTCGATCTCGTGCTCGACGTCGTGGCGGTGCTCGCCGTAATACGCGATGTAGTCCCGGACGCCGGCGATGTCGTCCACCAGTTTCCACCGGGGGCTGGTCGGCAGGCCCCACGCTTGCAGCGCCTCGTAGGCGTGCGACTGGGAGGTCGGCGTGAACCCGCGACGGGCGCCGATGCCGTGCACGACCATGCGCAGCCCGCGCGAGGCGGTGACGCGGGGGTCCTTTTGCCGCAGGCTGCCGGCGGCCGCGTTGCGCGGGTTGGCGAACGGGGCCTTGCCCTGCTCGACCAGCGACGCGTTGAGGTCGGCGAACGCGGACACCGGGAAGTAGATCTCGCCGCGCACCTCGAGCAGCTCGGGCAGATCGTCGCCCTGCAACCGCTCGGGGATCTCGCGGATCGTGCGCACGTTGGACGTCACGTCCTCGCCCGTCCGGCCGTCGCCGCGGGTGGCGCCGCGGACGAGCCGGCCCTTCTCGTACGTCAGGTTGATCGCCAGGCCGTCGACCTTGAGCTCGCAGATGAATTCGACCGGACCGCCCGCGTCGCGCAGCGTGCGCTCGACCCAGCCGCCGAGCTCCTCGTCGTCGAAGACGTTGTCGAGCGAGAGCATGCGCTCGGCGTGCTCGACCGAGGTGAACAGGGTGGAGAAGGTGCCGCCGACATTTTGCGTCGGGGAGTCGGGCGTCCGCAGCGCGGGGAACTCCTCCTCGATCGCCTCGAGCTCGCGCAGCAGCTTGTCGAAGTCGGCGTCGGCGATCGTGGGCGAGTCGAGGACGTAGTAGCGGTATTGGTGACCGCTCACCTCGTCGCTCAGCTCGGCGTGCCGCTGGCTCGCCTCGGGCGTCGGATCCTTGCCGGCGGCGGCAATCTGCTCAGCACTGGGCTCAACGACACTGGGCTCAACACCAGCAGCACTGAGCTCAGCATCGGCAACACTGGGCTCAGCATCGGCAGCACTGGGCTCAACACCAGCAGCACTGAGCTCAGCATCGGCGATCTGCTGGGACTCCGCCTTCTTGGGCACCGGAACCTCCGTGTTCGAGAACTAGGAGGAACGGTAGTCGCCACCTCTGACATTTTCGGCCCGGCACGACGACCGGGGCAGCCGCCGACGAAAAGGGCAGCCGAGCAGGCGCAGGAGGGCTCAGACCTCGGACAACCGCCGGGCGGCCTCACGGCACGCCGTCAGCACGGCCCGGGCGTCATCCGGGGAGGCGCCGGCCAGCCCGCAGGCCGGAGTGATGACCACCTGCCGCGGCAACTGGGCCGCGGGGAAGGCGAGCCGCTTCCACAGCGTCGACACCCGGGAGGCCACCGCCTTGGCGTCGATGCCCCGGGCCGGCAGCGTCGTGGGCGCGGCCCCGGCGAACAGCCCCAGCCGGGCCTCGAGGGCCTCACCCAGCGGGTCGAGGTCTTTGATCAGCGACAGGTCGAGCGCGACGGCCGCCGCCCGGGCGGCGCGGAAGACGCCGAGGGGCACGTCGGAAGCGCAGCAGTGCGCGATGACGGGAACGCCTACCGCCTCGGCGATCACGCGCAGGGCCGAGGCCGCGTCGGGCTCGGGAATCGCCCGATAGGCGCTCAGCCCGCTCTCGGTCGGCACCCGCCCGGCCAGCACCGCCGGCAGCGACGGCTCGTCGATCTGCAGCAGCACCTCGGCCCGGGGCAGCCGCTTGCGCACCTCGTCGACGTGCCGCCGCAGACCCTCGGCCAGCGAGTCGGTCAGGTCGCGGACCGCGCCCGGGTCGCGCAGCAGCCCGCCGCCGATCTGCCGGTCGATGCTCGCGGCCAGGGTCCACGGACCGGCCGACTGCAGCTTGAGCGGGCCGGCATAGCGGTCGCCCTGCTCGGTGAGCTGGTCGAGATCGCGTTCGAGCAGGTCGGCCGTGCGCCGCAGATCCTTGCCGGGACGCGGCGCGACCTGCCAGCGCCCGGCGTAGACCTGCACCGGCAGGTCGACCAGGAAGCCCGCGCTGCGGCCGATGAGGTCGGCGCCCGGCCCGCGCGCGGGCAGCTCGACCAGGTGGGGCAGGTCGGGCAGCTCGCCGAAGACGACGCGCTGGGCCTCGGCCACATCGGTGCCGGGCAGCGACCCGACGCCCGTGGCCGAGCCGGGCGTCCACGGGAAGTCAGGCACGCGCCGCCGCCAGAGTCTCGGAGGCCACGCCGGCCGCGATGGTGGCCGAGCCGAGCACGATGTCGCCGTCGGCCGAACGCTGGTAGGCCACGATCGCCTGACCGGCCGCGACGCCCCGGGCGGGCGACCGCAGCCGGGCGGTCAGCGCGCCGTCCTCGACGGTCACCACCGCGGGCACGACCTCGCCGTGGGCCCGAAGCTGCACGTCGCACTCGACCGGAGTGGGAGCACCGTGCCAGATCGTGCGCTCGGCGGTCACCGTGTCGACCTCGAGATCCTCGCGGGGGCCGACGGTCACCGTGTTGGTCACCGGGGTGATCGACAACACGTAGCGCGGACGGCCGTCGGCCGCCGGCACGCGCAGATCGAGGCCCTTGCGCTGGCCCACCGTGTAGCCGTACGCGCCGTTGTGGCGGCCGAGCCGCTCGCCGGTGCGCCCGTCGACGATGTCGCCCGGCGCGTCGCCCAGCCGGCGCTGCAGGAAGCCCTGGGTGTCGCCGTCGGCGATGAAACAGATGTCGTGGGAGTCGGGCTTGTCGGCGACGGCCAGGCCGCGGCGGGCCGCCTCCTCACGCACCTGGGCCTTCGTCGAGTCGCCGAGCGGGAACACGGCCCGGTCGAGCTGCGATCGGGTGAGCACGGCCAGAACGTACGACTGGTCCTTGCCGTCGTCGACGCTGCGGCGCAGCAGGCCGTCGTCGCCCAGGCGCGCGTGATGGCCGGTGACCACCGCGTCGAAGCCCAGCGCGACGGCCCGGTCGAGCACCGCCTCGAACTTGATCTTCTCGTTGCAGCGCAGGCACGGGTTGGGCGTGCGGCCGGCCGCGTACTCCGCCACGAAGTCGTCGACGACGTTGGCGTGGAACTGCTCGGCCATGTCCCAGACGTAGAAGGGGATGCCGATCACGTCGGCGGCCCGGCGCGCGTCGCGGGAGTCTTCCAGCGTGCAGCAGCCTCGTGCCCCGGTGCGATAGGTCTGGGGGTTACGCGCCAGCGCCAGATGCACCCCGGTGACGTCGTGGCCGGCGTCGTGGGCGCGCGCGGCGGCGACGGCGGAATCGACCCCGCCCGACATAGCCGCAAGAACTCGCATGCCGACAAGACTATCCGGGCGGCCGCGAGAACCGGACGGCCCGGCCGCCGCCTGTGGACAACCGGTGGACAGCGTCAGCGAGGCGTCTTCCAGGCGGTGGCCCGGCGGGCCCGCTCGACCGCGCCGGGCAGGGCGGCCAGCAGCGCGTCGACGTCGGCCCGGGTGCTGGTGTGGCCGAGGGTGAACCGCAGCGAGGAGCGGGCGCGGTCGTCGTCGGCGCCCATCGCGATCAGCACGTGGCTGGGCTGGGCCACGCCGGCCGAGCAGGCCGATCCGGTCGAGCAGTGGACCCCCTGCGCGTCCAGCAGCAACAGCAGCGCGTCGCCCTCGCAGCCGGGGAAGCTGAAGTGGGCGTTGCCGGGCAGCCGATCGACCGGGTCGCCGTTGAGGATCGCGTCGGGCACCGCGGCGCGGACCCGGGCCACGAGCTCGTCCCGCAGGTCGCCGACCCGGCGGGCGTACTCGGCCTGGCTCTTGACCGTCGTCTCGACGGCCGCGGCGAACGCGGCCACGCCGGCCGTGTCGAGGGTGCCGGAGCGGACGTCACGCTCCTGGCCACCGCCGTGCAGCAACGGGACGCAATTCACATCGCGGCCGAGCAGCAGCGCGCCCACCCCGACCGGCCCGCCGACCTTGTGCCCGGTGATCGTCATGGCCGCGGCGCCGGTGGCCGCGAAGTCGACCGGCACCTGCCCGATGGCCTGCACGGCATCGGTGTGCAGGGGGATGCCCGCCTGGGCGGCGATCCGGGCCAGCTCGGCCACCGGCTGCACCGTGCCGACCTCGTTGTTGGCCCACTGCACGCTGATGACGGCGATCTCGTCCGCGTACGCCGTCAGAAGCTCGGCCAGCGAGGCCGGGTCCACCCGGCCGGCGTCGTCGACCGGCAGCCAGCTCAGCTGGGCGCCCTCGTGCGTGCCGAGCCACTCGGCCGCGTCCATCACGGCGTGGTGCTCGACCGCCGACGCGACCACGCGGCCGCGGCTCAGCGAACCGGCCCGTCGCGCCCAGAAGATGCCCTTGACCGCGAGGTTGTCGCTTTCGGTGCCGCCGCTGGTGAAGATCACCTCGGAGGGACGGGCGCCGAGGACCGCCGCGATGCGCTCGCGCGACTCCTCGACCAGACGCCGGGCACGCCGTCCGGCGGCGTGCAGGGACGACGGGTTACCGACCTCGCGGGCCGCCGCCACATATGCCGCCAGGGCCTCGTCGAGCATCGGCGTGGTCGCGGCGTGATCCAAGTAGGCCATCAGGAACCAAGCTTATGCCTCGTTCCGGAAACGCCGAACGGCCCGGCACTGAGGGCCGGGCCGTGCGGGGAGAAGGCGGATCTACTTGCGCTTGCGGATCTCGTCGGCGGCCTGCGGCACGATCTTGAACAGGTCGCCCACCACGCCGTAGTCGGCCAGTTCGAAGATCGGCGCCTCGGCATCCTTGTTGACCGCGACGATCGTCTTCGAGGTCTGCATGCCGGCCCGGTGCTGGATGGCGCCCGAGATGCCGAGGGCCACGTACAGCTGCGGCGAGACGGTCTTGCCGGTCTGACCCACCTGGAACTGGTGCGGGTAGTAACCGGAGTCGACCGCCGCGCGGGACGCGCCGACCGCGCCGCCGAGCAGGTCGGCGAGCTCCTCGACCAGCTTGAAGTTGTCGGCGTTGCCGACGCCGCGGCCGCCCGAGACCACGATCGAGGCCTCGGTGAGCTCGGGACGCGAACCCTTCTGCTCGGTCACCCGCTCGACGACCTTGGTCAGCTTGTCGCCCTCGGAGACCGCGACGGTGAGCTGCTCCAGGGCCGGGGTGGCCGGCTGCGGGGTGGGAGTCGTGGAGTTCGGCCGGATCGTCACGATCGGCAGGCCACGGGTGACCTTCGACTTGACGATGCCGGCGCCGGCGAAGACCACCTGCGTGGCCGTGCCGTCGGCGGCCACGTCGACCGCGTCGGTCAGCAGGCCGTTGTCGAGCTTGACGGCGAGGCGGCCGGCGATCTCCTTGCCCTCCTGGGTGGAGGCGAGCAGCACGGCGGCCGGCTGGACCTGCTGGACGAGCGCCGCGACGGCGGTGGCCTTGGGCGCCACCAGGAAGTTCTCGACGTCGTCGCCGGTGGCGTTGTAGATCTTCTCCGCGCCGTACTCGGCGAGTTTGTCGGTGAGCGCGGCCGCGTCACCGAAGACCACCGCGCTGGGCGAGCCCAGCGTGCGGGCGATCGTCAGCATCTCGAGGGTGACCTTCTTGACGCCGGCAGCCTGCGAGGCCTCGACGACGACCAGGACTTCAGCCATGTCTGTTCAATCCCCTCAGACGAACTTCTCGGTGGTGAGGTACGCGACCAGCTGTGCGCCGCCGTCGCCCTCATCGGTGATCTTGGTGCCGGCGGTGCGCGGCGGGCGCTTCGAGTACTCCAGCACCTGGCTGGTCGCCCCGGCCGCGCCGACCTCGTCGGCGGCCACGCCCAGATCGGCCAGCGACAGCGTCTGCACCGGCTTCTTCTTGGCGGCCATGATGCCCTTGAAGGACGGGTAGCGCGGCTCGTTGATGGTGTCCCACACGCTGACGACGGCCGGCGTGGCCGCGGTGACGACCTCGTAGCCCTCGTCGGTCTGCCGCTCGGCGGTCAGCTGCGAGCCGTCCACGGTGAGCTTGCGCGCGCCGGTGAGCGCGGCGACGCCGAGACGCTCGGCGAGCATGTGGGGCATGACCTGCACGCGGCCGTCGGTGGACTCGGCGCCGCAGAGCACCAGGTCGGCGTCGAGGGTGCGCAGGGCGGCGGCCAGGACCTTGGACGTGGCGACGGCGCACGAGCCGTGCAGCGCGTCGTCCTGCACGTGGACCGCCTTGTCGGGACCCATCGAAAGCGCCTTGCGGATGGACTCGGTCGCACCGGAGGGGCCCATCGTGAGCACGGTGACCTCGCCGCCGTGCGCCTCTTTGATCTTGAGGGCTTCCTCGATGGCGTACTCGTCCATCTCGTTGATGACGTTGCTCGCCGAGGCACGCTCGACGGTGTTGTCGCTCGCGCTCAGGGTGCGCTCGGCACCGGAGTCGGGCACCTGCTTGACCAGTACGACGATATTCATCGCGTTCCTACGACCTCCTGTTGTCAACGCACCGTTGCGGCCGGACGCCTTTCCGACAGGTTACCCGTCGGTAGTTTAGGGGTGTCCACCACTGGGAGTGACTCACCTCACCGCTTCGAAGGCCTCCGTCCCTGCCCATCGTCCACCACGCCGTCCCGCCCGTGCGTCGACACCCATCGTCGTGTGACCGGGCTGCGGTTTGACGAAGTGACCAACTCGGCAATCGGAGAGCCCGCCTTCTTCACCTCGGCGGTCGATAATCGCTGCATGCTCGGTGGCCTGCGGCAATGGATCGACCCGGAGAGGACTCCGGCGGTCGGCCGCACGCCCGACTACCGGTTCTCGCTGGCCAACGAGCGGACGTTCCTGGCCTGGATCCGCACCGGCCTGGCCCTGATCGCCGGCGGCCTCGGCTGCGCGCAGTTTCTGCCGCCGCTGCCCGTGGCCCACCTGCGCGAGATCATCGCCGTCGCCCTGCTGGTGCTCGGAGCCGTGGTGGCCCTGCGCGCGGTGCACCACTGGGCGAGCACCGAACGCGCCATGCGGCTCGGCGAGGAACTGCCCGCCTCGAAGTTCCCCGCGTTCCTGGCCGTCGTCGTGGCGCTGGGAGCAGTCGTCCTGATCGTCGCGGTCGTGCTGTGATCCGGCGGTGAGCCCGCCTGACTGGACGCCCGATCACGGCGCCTCGGCCGAGCGCACCCGGCTCGCCTGGCGGCGCACCGTCCTGTCGGCCTCGGTCGTCGGGCTGCTCGCCGCCCGACCGGCCTTCCACCCCGACGCCGGCGCTCCGCAGTGGATCGGCGCGGCGCTCGGCGGCCTCGGCTGGTCGATCCTGGTCGCGCTCGCCTATCGCCGGGCCCGCGGCCTGGGCCGGCGCCCACCGCACCCCGGACGACGCACGATCACGGCGTACGCGGTGACCACCGTGGCCCTGGCCGCCCTCGCGAGTCTGGTTGTCATGCTCTGATCGTCGCCGGAACGCTCCGCGCGCGTCATCATTGCCACATGGTCCGGTTGTTCATCCTCCTCGCTGCCGTGCAGCTGGTGCTTTTCGTGTTGTCGTTGATCAGCTGCCTGTCGGCCGCCCGCGTCCGCAACGCGCCGCGTCCGGTGTGGGTGCTGGTGATTCTTCTGATTCCCGTGCTGGGCCCGCTCGCCTACTTCGTCTGGGGCCGTCCGCTGCCCGCGCCCGAGGAGGGCACGGTCCCGCGCCGGCGCCGCGCCCCGGCCGCGCCGGACGACGACCCCGACTTCCTGCGCTCGGTCGACACCGAGCAGTCCCGCCGCGAGCGCGAGATGCTCGCCCAGTGGGAGAAGGACATCAACAACCACGAGGAGCCGGACAAGCCCTGAGGGCCCGGCCGGTCAGGCGAGGTTCGACGAACGGGGATAGGCGTCGCCGGGATCGGTCAGCACGTTGACCAGGTAGGGCACCCCGGCGGCGAAGGCGCGCTCGAGGGCCGGGCCGATGCCGGACGCCTTCTCGACGGTCTCCCCCGCGCCGCCCAGCGCCTTGACCACATCGTCGTAGCGCAGCCCCGGCTGCAGGTCGGCGGCGACGTCATAGCCGTACATGGCTCGCATGGGGTGTTTCTCGAGGCCCCAGATGCCGTTGTTGCCGACCACCATCACGACCGGAAGCCCCTGCCGGACCAGTGACTCCGCGTCCATCAGCGAGAAACCGGCGGCGCCGTCGCCGAGCAGCACACAGATCTGGCGGTCGGGGTAGGTCACCCGGGCGCCCATCGCATAGCCCATGCCGGTGCCGAGACACCCGTACGGCCCCGGGTCGAGCCACGTGCCGGGCTGGGCCGGTTCGAGATACCTTCCCGCGTACGAGACGAAGTCGCCGCCGTCGCCGATGGTCACCGCGTCCGGGGCCAGCACCTTGCGCAGCTCGCCGTAGACGCGGGCCGGCTTGATCAGGTCGGTCTCGGCCGCCATCGCCTCGGCGTCGCGCGCCTTGCCGGCGTCCTCGGCCGAGCGCAGCCCCGAGATCCACTCGGTGTGGTCGGCCCGGTCGCCCGGATGTCCGGCGATCGCCGCGAGGATGCGCCGCAGGTCGCCGGCGGGTGACACGGCCGTCTCCACGTGCGTCGCGCGCTGGCTCGGCGCGTCCACGATGTGCACGACCTGAGCCGCGCCGAACTCACCGAAGCCGAGCCGGAAGTCGAGCGGCGTGCCGACCACGCAGACCACGTCGGCCTCGTTGAGCGCGGGCCGCCGGGCCTTGGCGAAGGCCAGCGGGTGCGACGGCGGCAGCGCGCCGCGGCCCATCCCGTTGGTGAAGACCGGCACCTGCAACGCCTCGGCGGCCGCCCGCAGCTCGGCGATCGCGTTGCCGCCCCACACGTCCGAACCGGCGATCAGCACCGGGCGCTCGGCCCCGGCCAGCAGGGCGGCGGCCCGCGACACCTCGTCGGGGTCGGCCTCGAGCACCGGGACGGCCGGGTCGCCGGGCGTGGGGGCCTCACCGGTCGAGAAGACGACCTCGAGCGGCAGGTCGAGGAAGGCCGGACCGCGATGGGCGGTCAGCGCGGCGGTCAGGGCGGCCCGGATCTCGCCCGGGATGGCGTCGGTGTCGCCCACCGTGCCGGCGTACTTGGTGATCGGGGCGACCAGCGGCACATGGTCGAACTCCTGCAGGCTGCCCGACCCCCAGCGGAACGCCGGCGCCCGGCCGCCCAGCACGAGCACCGGCGAGGCGTTGAAGAAGGCGCTGGTCAGGCCGGAGATGCCGTTGGTGACGCCGGGGCCGGCGGTGAGCACGGCCAGGCCGGGCCGGCGCTGCAGCTTGGCGACCGCCTCGGCCGCGAAGACCGCGGTCTGCTCGTGGCGTACGTCGTAGATCGGGAAGCCGGTCTTGTGCGCGGCGTCGTAGAGCGGGAACACGTGCCCGCCGGAGAGGGTGAACATCTCCTCGACCCCGAACGACCGCAGGGCCGCCAGCGCCAGCTCGCCGCCGTGTCCCTCGACAACCTCTGCCATGCCTGTTCCCCTCACGCCGGTGCCGGTGTACGCACGCTACCCGGCACGATCACCGATGATCGACCCTCAGATCCCGAGGAGCCGGCGGAGATCGTCGATCAGGTTCTCGACATCCGCGTCGATCGGGTTGGCGTTGCCGTACCCGTAGGCGAACACCAGCGCGACCAGCGGCACCCCGATCATCGCGACGATGCTCAGCAGCACCTGCAGCGTGCGCACGAACCGGCCCGGACGCCGCTTGCCGCGGCGGACGGCCTGGGACACCTGGGTCGGCGACCGATAGACGGTGTGCGGTGCCGAGAACGGCCGGGGAGTGTTCAGCGGCGGAGGGCTCGGCCGCGCGGGCATCGGGTGCTGAGGCGCCGGGCGCGGCGTGAACACCGGCTTGGGCTGGGGCACGGTCGCGTGCGGGTCGGGCACCCAGTTGCTGTGGTCGGCGTCGGGCCACGGGTCGACCGGCGGCTGCAACCCGGTCGTGCCCGGCACCCGCACCGACGCGGCGGCCACCCGTACGGTCGCCGTCTCGGCCCGCCCGGTCGAGACCAGCCGCAGCTCGGAGGTCGGTCCCGGGGCCGCCGCACCGGTCGCCAGCATCGCCGCGTCGGCCAGGATGCTGCCCTCGGCCACCACCAGCTCGGGCTGCTCGATGACCACCGGGGCCTCGCCCAGCTCGCGGTGCAGCAGCGTGGCCACCAGCGGGATGCGGCTCGCCCCGCCGACCAGGAAGACCCCGGCCAGCCGCCCGTCGGGCAGGTCGGCGTAGTCGAGCAGGCCCTTGGTGACCCGGACGGTCTGCTCGAGCACCGGCCGGGCCAGCTTCTCGAGCTCGTCGCGGGTGAGGTGCACCTCGGTGTCGAGCAGCGGCACCACGAAGTCGGCCGACTGGGCCCGGGACAGGCGCTCCTTGGCGATCCGCACCTCTTCCCAGAGCTGGCGCTGGGCCCGCCTCTCCTGGGACGTGGAGGGCTCGAGCAACCGCTGCCACTCGCTCGTCCGCAGGTGTTCGACGATGGCGGCGTCGACGTCGAGACCGCCGATGTCGTCGCGGCCGTCGACGGCCATGACCTCGAAACCGGAGGCCGTACGGGCGACCACGCTCGCATCGAACGTGCCGGCGCCGAAGTCGTGCACGACCACGACCGAGCCGATCGGCACGTCGCGGCCCAGCACCTCGGCGAAGTAGGTGGCCGCGGCGACCGGCTCGGCGACCAGCCGCGCACCGGCCAGCCCGGCCCGGGCGGCGGCGTCGGCGAGCAGGGACCGGCGGGCCGCGCCCCAGGTGGCCGGGCAGGTCAGGGTGACATCGGGATCGACCTGGCCGACCGCGCGCCGCCACTCCTCGGCCACCCGGGCCAGCACGGCCGAGATCAGCTCGACGACCGGGAACTCCTGCTCGCCCAGCAGCACCAGCCCGTCGTCGATGCGGCGCTTGGGGTTCGGCTCGAAACGGACCGGGTCGATGCGCGCGCTGTGCACGGCGTCGCGGCCGACCACCAGCGAGCCGTCCGGCTCGGCGAAGACCGCCGAGGGCAGCAGCGGCGATCCGTCGACCAGAATCGGGCGCGCGCGGCCGTCGGGCCAGCGCGCCACCGCGACAGTGTTCGAGGTGCCGAAGTCCACTCCCAGGGCGTGCTTCGGCTCACCTTGGTCGATGGCCATGCCCTGAGTCTAGGCGGTGCCGGTGGCTACACGATCTTCCAGCGCGGCCGGTGGCCCCACTCGCGGACGCAGCGCACCGGCTCGCCCTTCGCGGTTCGCCCGTATGCACCCACCGGGCGGCATTCGTCACCCGCCCGCACCGGTTGGCGAACCAGGGCGGACGAGGCGCCGGGCGACGGCGTGGCGCTCGTCGGGGACAGCGACGGTGAGACCGCGGACGGCGAGGGCGCCGGTGTGTCCAACTCGGGAGCGGCCGGCGGGACGAGCGACACGGGTTCCTGAGTGGCCGGGGTCGTCGGGGCAGTCGTGGCCGGCGTCGGGGCAGTTGTGGCCGGCGTCGTGACCGTGGTGGCCGGTGGCGAGGGCGCGACGGTGGCCGCCGTCGACCGGCGGGAGGCCGGGCGGGCCGAAGCCGGCACCGGCTCGCGCGCCCGCGTGGTCGCGACGATCGCCGCCCGGGGGCTGGGCCGCGCCGGCTCGGTCAGCGGCGGCGCGGCCAGCTGATCGACCACCGAGGAGCCCGGCGAGCGGACCGGTTCCGAGGCGCCGCGGCCGAAAGTCAGCCAGCCGATCAGCGCGCACAGCATCGCCTGGCCGATGACCAGAGCGACGGCCATGCGCACGATGCGCCGCACCTTGCGCGTGACCGGAACCGGTTCCACCCGTCGGACTTTATGGCACGTGGTCGATGTGGTCGAGGGCTAACGCCCAGTAAATGTGGGCTTACGCTTCTCCACAAACGCCGTGGTGCCCTCGACCCGGTCGGCCGTGGCGAACAGGCCGGCGAAGAGCTGCGACTCCAGGGCCAGACCGGAGGCCAGGTCGGTGTTCAGGCCGCCGTCGACCGCCAGCTTCGCGGCCCGCAGAGCCAGCGAAGGCCCGGACACGTACGGGTGAACGAGCGCCACGGCCGTCCGGTAGACCTCGGCCGCGGGAGCGACCCGGTCGGCCAGCCCGATCCGCAGCGCCTCCTCGGCATCGACCATGCGGCCCGAGAAGATCAGGTCCTTGGCCCGGGCCGGGCCGATCAGCCGCGCGAGCCGCTGGGTGCCGCCCGCGCCGGGGATGATGCCCAGTTTGATCTCGGGCTGGCCCAGCTTGGCGTCGTCGGCGACCACCCGCCAGTCACAGGCCAGCGCCAGTTCGCAGCCACCACCCAGGGCGTACCCGGTGATGGCGGCGACGACCGGCTTGGGGATGCGCGCCACGGCGTCGAACGCGCTCGAGAGCGCGGCCGCCCGGACCGCCATCTCCGGATAGCCGACCTCGGTGAACTCGGTGATGTCGGCACCGGCCGCGAAGACCTTCTCCCCGCCGTACACGACGACGGCCTTGACCTGCTCGTCGGCGGTGGCGGCCTGCGCGGCCGCCCGCAGTTCCTCCTGCAGCTGGGTGTTGAGGGCGTTCATCGGGGGCCGATCCAGCCGGATCGTGCCGATGCCGTCGGTGGTCTCCAGCGTCACGAACTCGCCCACGCACGCCTCCCTGAGTGTTGGTTCAGGTCAGCCTACGACGGGTAGAAACAGAGACGATGACCACGTACTACCGGGACCCCGACGTCTCGATCACCTCGACCGGCGTCCGGATCGGCGGCCGCGAGTTGCGCCTGGACGATCTGCTCCAGGTGTGGCACACGCGTGGCCGGCGGTCCTGGGGCACGATCGCCGGGCGCGGCGCGGTCGGCCTGGCCATCCTCACCCCCGTCGCGGTCGGCCTGCTGGCGGTCGTCATCGCGCTGGTCATCGACGCCTCGACCGCCACCACGATCGCCCTGATCGGTGGGGGCGTGCTCGTCGGCCTGGGCGTCGCGCCGCTGGCCGACGTGCTGCTCGAGCGGGTCGACCGTTCCTACGACCGGGGCAGCCGGGTGCGCGAGATCTGGGCCCGGACGCCGACCGGCGACCTGCTCCTGCTGAGCACGCCGGACGCGGCCCGCTTCGGCCGCATCTACCGCGCCCTGCAGCGCGCGCTCGAACCGGCCACCCGCCGGTAGGCTCCGACCGATGAAGAAGGACGCCGCCGCTCTGGCCGGGATGCTCGCCGGCATGGGAGTGCTGCATTTCGCCGCACCCCGCCCGTTCGACGCGATCGTGCCGCGCTCGCTGCCCGGCCGCCGCCGCACCTGGACCTATCTGAGCGGTGTGGCCGAGCTGGCCGTCGCCGCCGCGGTCGCCCACCCCAGGACGCGTCGCGCCGGCGCCCTGGCCGCGGCCGGGCTGTTCGTCGGCGTCTTCCCGGCCAACGTCCAGATGGCCGTGGACTGGCGGAACGCTTCGCCGGCCCGGCGGGCGATCGCCTTCGGACGGCTGCCGCTGCAGGTGCCGCTCGTGCTGTGGGCCCGCCGCGTCGCCCGCTGATCGTCGGACTTTCGCCGAATCGGCCCCGCCGGCGCCCGGTCGTCGGTGACGATCGACCTACCATGCGAACGACCACGCAGCGTCCCACCGGCGTCGAGCGAACCTTCGGCGCGGACGAGATCATCGTGACCAAGACCGATCCGCGCGGTGTCCTCACGTACGCCAACGAGGTCTTCCTCCGGACCTCGGCGCTCACCGAGGACGAGGCGATCGGGCAGCCGCACAACATCATCCGGCACCCGGACATGCCTCGCGCCGTGTTCAAGTTGCTCTGGGACACCCTGGGGCGGCGCGAGGAGATCTTCGCGTACGTCGTGAACATGGCCTCGGACGGCGCCCACTACTGGGTCTTCGCGCACGTGACGCCGTCGTTCTCGGCCGACGGCAAGCTGGTCGGCTATCACTCCAACCGGCGGCTGCCCGAGCCCGCCGTGGTGGCTCAGGTCAGCCGGCTCTACGACCGCATCCGCTCGGCCGAGCAGCAGCAGGCGTCCAAGCCGGCCGCCGTCGAGGCGGGCTGGCGGGCGCTGCAGGCCGAGCTGGGCGGTCGCACCTACGACGAGTTCATCTGGGACCTGACCAGCGGAGCCCGCTGATGGCCGACACCGTACTGATCGCCATCACCGAGGTCTGCCGCCGGGCCGCGGCCGGCGATCTCGAGGCCCGTCTGCCGTCCATCGGGGACTCGGCCGAGGCCGTGGCGGCCCGGATCGCGCTCAACAACCTGCTCGACATCAGCGACGCCTTCGTCCGCGAGGCCGGCGCGGCCTCCGCCGCCGCCGCCGAGGGCCGCTTCCACCGGCGCATCCTGACCCGCGGCCTGTCCGGGGCGTTCCGGTCGGCGGCCGAGCAGATCTCCGCCTCGATCGTGGCCATGAGCCGGACCGCGGCCCGGGTGGCCGAGGCGGCCCAGGCCCGCGTTGCCCTGGCCGACGAGCTGGAGTCGGCCGTGCTGACCGTCTCGGAGCAGGTCGCCACGGCGGCCACCGAGATGGGCGCGTCCACCAACAGCCTGGCCGACTTCGCGCGTGAGGCGGTCACCGAGGCCGAGCGGGGCCTGGCCACGGTGACCTCGTTGCGGACCGCGTCCGACCAGATCCGTACGGCGGTCGATCTGATCAACCAGGTGGCCAAGCAGACCCGCCTGCTCGCGCTGAACGCCACCATCGAAGCGGCCCGGGCCGGGGAGGCCGGGCGCGGCTTCAGCGTGGTCGCGGGTGAGGTGAAGACCCTGGCCGCCGAGACGAGCGCGTCCAGCGACGAGATCATGGGTCAGGTGAACACCGTGCAGGAGGTCGCCGCCGACGCGGTGGCCGTGCTGGAGACGGTGACCACCAGCATCCGGGAGATGAGCGGGCTGGTGAACGGCATCGCCGCCGCCGTCGACGGGGGCAGCGCGCACGGCATGGCCGGGCTGTCCCAGCTGGCCGAGGTGCTGCGCTCCGAGGTCAACCGCTTCGTGAGCACGGCCCGGCAGGCCTGAGGCAGCTCTGCGGTGGCCCGGTCAGCCGGCGCGGAAGACCTCGTCGATCTCGTCGCGGGTGGGCAGCGCGTTGGAGGCGCCGACCCGGCGTACGCAGGCCGCGCCGGCCGCATTGGCCCAGCGCACCGCCTCGACCAGGTCGCGGCCCTCACCCCAGGCCACGGCGAGCGCCCCGGTGAACGCGTCCCCGGCCGCCGTCGTGTCGGTGACCTCGACGTGGAAGGCGGGCACAGTCTCGTCCCGCCCCTCCCGGTCGGCGTAGCGCGAGCCGCTGCCACCGAGCGTCAGCACCACGCGCGGCACAAGGCTGAGGAGCTTGGGCACGTCGATCGTCTCGCCGCCGGCCACCATGAGCGCTTCGACCTCGTTCACCACCAGCAGGTCGATGTCGGCCAGCAACTCGTCGGGCAGCTCGCGGGCGGGCGCCGCGTTGAGGATCATGCGGGTGCCCCCGGCCCGGGCCGCGCGGGCCGCCGCCACCACCGTCTCGACCGGGATCTCCTGCTGGCAGAGGAGCACGTCGCCGGCGGCGATCGCGGCCTGCTCGGCCTCGGTCAGGCCGACGAACGTGTTGTTGGCCCCGGGCGCGACCAGGATCGAGTTCTCCCCCTCGCGGTCCACCATGATCACCGCGACGCCGGACGGGCCGTAAGTGGTGCGGACGTGCTGCATGTCGACGCCGGCGCCGTTGAGGCGGGCGTTCAGGTTGACCCCGAAGGCGTCGGAACCGATCGCGCCGAGGAAGACCGTCCGGCCGCCGGCGCGAGACGCGGCGATCGCCTGGTTGGCGCCCTTGCCCCCGGCCATCATCACGAAGTCGTCGCCGAGCACCGTCTCGCCCGGCCGGGGCAGGCGCGGAGCGAGCCCGACCAGGTCCATGTTGGCGCTGCCGGCCACCACGATGTTCGGTGCCATGGCGTCAGGCCGCCCGGGCCGCGTAGCGGTCGCCGAACCGGTCGACGATCAGCGGTAGCCCGAACGTCTTGGAAAGGTTGTCCGCGGTCATCACCTCGCCGAGCAGACCGGCCGCCACGATCGTGCCCTCCCGCAGCAGCAGGCCGTGGGTGAAGCCGGGCGGGATCTCCTCGACGTGATGGGTGACCAGCACCATGGCCGGCGAGTCGGGGTCGAGGGCGAGCTCGGTCAGCCGGGCGATCAGGTCTTCCCGGCCACCGAGGTCGAGCCCGGCGCCGGGCTCGTCGAGCAACATGAGCTCGGGATCGGTCATCAGCGCGCGGGCGATCAGGGTGCGTTTGCGCTCGCCCTCGCTCAGGGTGCCGAAGTCGCGCTCGGCCAGCAGGCCCATGCCGAGCTGATCGAGCAGCTGCCGGGCGCGCGCCTCGTCCTGCGGGTCGTACGACTCGCGCCAGCGCCCCACCACCGACCAGGCGGCGGTGACCACGACGTCGAGCACGCGCTCCCCCGGCGGCACCCGCTCGGCGAACTGGCCGGTGGCGAGACCGATGCGGGTGCGCAGCTCGTTGACGTCGGTCCGCCCGAGGCGCTCACCGAGCACCCACGCCGTGCCGCGGGACGGGTGCAGCCGGCCCGAGGCGAGGTTGAGCAGCGTGGTCTTGCCGGCGCCGTTCGGGCCCAGGATCACCCAGCGTTCGTCCAACTCGACCTGCCAGGACAGGCCGCGCACCAGATGGCTTCCGCCCCGGATCACGCTGACCTTGTCGAAGGCGATCACGGTGTCGTCATCGGGCTGGATCATGGCAGGCTGGATCATGGCAGGCTGAGTCACGACGGGCTGAGTAACTACGGGCTGAGTCACGGCAGGCTCTCGCACACTTCCATCCAACCACGCAGCCGTCACCGGTCTCAGCCGGTGGTCGGCCCTCAGCGCGTCGCCGGTCTCAGCCGGTGGTGGAGCCGAACACCTCGTCCCGGACGGCGCCGAGCGCGGTGTGCAGGGCGCCGTGCAGCACCGGCTCGGCCTCCACTCCGGTGATCACGACCTTGGGATTGACCAGGGTGATCGCGGCCACCTCGTTCTCGACCCGCGCGGCCAGCGCCGCCCCACCGGCCTGGGACACCTCGCCGGCCAGCACGACCAGCGGCGGGTCGAGGATCACACAGGTGGCGGCCACCCCGAGGGCCAGCCGGTCGGCCAGCTCGTCGAGCACCGGCTCACCGGCCGGTCCGGCTTCGACCGCCGCGCGCACCACGTCGGCCGCCTCGGCGCCGCGGAAGCCGTATTTCTTGCCGATCGCCTTGACCGCGTCGGCGCCCGCGATGCTCTGGAACGCGCCCCGCACGCCCCCCTTGGTCGCCTTGCGCCCGGTGTGCCGCGGCACCTCGGCCCCGGCCACCGGCAGGTAACCGATCTCACCGGCCGCGCCCGAGTGGCCCTGATGCAGGCGGCCGTCGATGACGCTGGCCAGGCCGACGCCGCGGCCGATCCAGATGAGGACGAAGTCGCTGACGCCGGCGGCGGCCCCGGAGCTCGACTCGGCCACGGCGGCCATGTTGACGTCGTTGCCGAAGACCACCGGGGTGTGCAGGTCGCGGCGCAGGTCGTCGAGGAGCCCGCGGTGCCAGCGGGGCAGGTCCCAGGCGAACGAGATCTCGCCGGTCTCGGGGTCGACCAGGCCGGGCGTGCCGAGCACGACCCGGCGTACGGACGACATGTCGGTGCCGGCGTCGGTCGCGGCCTGGACCACGGCGTTGTGCACCACGCCGACCGGGTCGTCGGTGTCCTTGGTCGACTGCTCGACCCGGCCGATGATCGAACCGGTGATGTCGGCGCAGGCCGCGACCACCCGATCGGGGCCGACGTCGACCCCGATGACGTGGGCGCTGCCGGGCGTCACGGCGTACAACTGGGCATTGGGGCCACGGCCGCCCGCCTGCTCACCGACCCGCCGCACGAGGCCGCGCTGCTCGAGACGCTCCACCAGCTGGGATGCGGTGACCTTGCTCAACCCGGTCATCTCGCCGAGCTGGGCCCGGGTCAGCGGACCGCGGCTGAGCAGCAGTTCCAGCGCCGCGCGGTCGTTGAGCGCGCGCAGCAGCCGGGGTGTGCCCGGAAGGCGGGTGGAGGCCATGGCAGGTTCCCCTAGTATTTAGGATTGTTTCCTATTAAGTTGGCGGCGCCCGTCATCGGGACCGGCACCGAGCGATCATGGCAGCTCGCACGGTGTGCAGACCAGACTTACGTCACCGGAAGGACACCATGGCGATCGACCCCGGACTCCGCCGTCTCGCACTCGGCACCCTGCTGGCCGCCTTTCCCGGCGGCTCCGCGCCGGACTGGGCGGTCAGCCTGCTGGACGAGGGCCTGGCCGGTCACACGCTGTTCGGCACGAACGTCACCGACGCGGCGCAGGTCGCCCGGCTCACCGCCCAGCTGCGCGAGGGCCGCCCGGACGCGCTGATCGCGATCGACGAGGAGGGCGGGGACGTCACCCGGCTGGGTCATCGCACGGGTAGCCCGTACCCGGGGAACGCGGCCCTCGGCGCGGTCGACGACGAAGAACTCACCCGCGCGGTGTACGCCGCGATCGCCGCCGACCTGGTCGCCGCCGGCATCAACCTCGACCTCGCCCCCACGGTCGACGTCAACACGGCCGACGACAACCCGGTCATCGGCACGCGGTCCTTCGGCGCCGACCCGCGGCTGGTGGCCCGGCACGCCCTGGCCGCCGTCGAGGGCCTGCAGTCGGCCGGCGTCGCCGCCTGCGCCAAGCACTTCCCCGGCCACGGCGCGACGGTCAGCGACTCGCACCTGTCACTGCCCACCGTCGACGTCCCGCTCGACGTGCTGCGCACCCGCGACCTGCCACCCTTCGCCGCGGTGGCCGCCACGGCCCAGGCGGTCATGTCGGCCCACATCCGGGTGCCCGCCCTGACCGGCGACGACCCGGCCACCTTCAGTTCGGCCGCGCTGAACGGCCTGCTGCGCGACCAGCTCGGCTTCCGCGGCGCGATCATCACCGACGCGCTGGAGATGGCCGGCGCCGCCGCCTCGGCCGGTGGCATCCCGCAGGCCGCGGTGCGCGCCCTCACCGCCGGGGCCGACCTGCTGTGCATCGGCGCGCAGGTCGACGCCGCCCTGGTCGAAGCGGTCGCGGCCGAGATCACGGCCGGCGTCCCCGGGGCACGGCTGGAAGAGGCGGTCTCCCGTACGGCCGAGCTGGCGAACTGGACGGCGAAGCACCGCGCGGTCCTCAGCCATGACGACGGCCTGGGCCTGGCCGCTGCCCGCCGGGCCGTCCGGGTGGAGGGGTCGCTGACCGAGCTCGGCGCGCCGCTGGTCGTACAGCTGGTGTCCGGATACTCCATCGCCGAGGGCCGCGTGCCGTGGGGCCTGGCCCCCCACCTGGACGGGATCGAACAGGTCGAGGTGGTGGCCGACACGGCTTCGGCGTCGGAGTTGGCGGCGCGGGCGGGGGCGCGGCCCATCGTGGTCGTGGGGCGGCACACCCATCGCAAGGAGGCCAGCCGGGCGCTCGTCGAGGAGCTCGCGGCCGGGCACGCGGTCGGAGTGGTCGAGATGGGGTGGCCGTCGGCGTGGCGGCCGGCCCGGGTGCGGGCCTTCGTGACGACGCACGGGGCGAGCGCGGCGAACGGGCGGGCCGCCGCCGAGGCGCTCGGCCTGACCGGCTCGTAGGCGACGCCAACGCCTGTGGACAACATCGCCGCCCGGCCGTCGCCCCCTGTGGACGACGGCCGGGCGGTGCGCTGAGAACCCGTAGCGTCATCGACCCGCCCTTTGAGTGGGCGGGGGAGGCGGCGGAGGCCACACCACCCCGAAACGATCTTCGAACTGATCACCACGTCACACCTCTTGAACATGTTCAACTAACCGCCGTACGCTGAGGCGGCAAAGTTGAACATGTTCGAGAAAGGCGGTCCGATGGACCCGAAGGTGTGGATGTACCTCGTCTATCTGCTGGTCAGCGTGGGGCTCACCGTCTGGGTGGCGACCACGCTGTCCCGCAACGGGCTCGTCTTCCTGGCCGACGTCTTCGCCGACGAGAGGCTGGCCCGGGCGATCAACCAACTGCTCGTGATGGGCTTCTACCTGCTGAATCTCGGCTACGTGACGGTCACCATGCGCTCCGGCCAGACCATCACCGACACCAGCCAGGCGCTGGAGACGCTGTCGAGCAAGGTCGGGCTGGTGCTGCTGGTCCTCGGGGTCCTGCACTTCCTCAACGTGTTCTTCCTCGGGCGCTACCGGCGGGGACGTCTGCGCCAGCAGCAGGTCGCGCCGCCGCTGCCCCCGGCGGGCCGCCTGCCGTTCCACCCGCAGCAGCCGCCGCCGGCGCGGGCATGACCGAGGCAGCGGGCCCGGCCGGACGAGGGGGCGGCCGGGCCCGCACGGGTGAGCGCATCGAGCGGTTCACCGTCCTGTACGACGCCGGGTGCCCGATCTGCCGGGCGGCGCGCCGCTGGCTGGAGGGGCGCGCTCAACTCGTACCCCTGGAGTTCGTGCCTTCCGGGTCCGAGCAGGCACGCGGGCGGTTTCCCGGGCTCGACCACCAGGCGACGCTGCGGGACGTGACGGTGATCGGGGACGACGGGTCGGTCTACGTCGGCGACGGCGCCTGGGTGGCCTGTCTGTGGGCGCTCGCGGACTACCGCGGGATGGCCGAGCGGATCAGTTCACCTGCCCTGCTGCCGACGGCCCGGCGGTTCATCGCGGCGGCGTCGGCGGTCCGGAACCGTACGAGATCCGCCGGCCCCGACCGGGACGGGCTGGAAACGGGCGCGACGGAGGCGGGGTACTACGGTGACGGGTGTGACGACCGCTGCCGCTGAACCCGCCGAGCCGCAGCCGGACGCCCCCACCGAGGCGGGCACCGAGGCGGGCACGGCGAAACCGCGGCGAGCGAGGGGCGAGCAGACGCGGCAGCTGATCCTCGAGACCGCTCTGCGGCTGTTCCGCGAGCGGGGGTACGCCGAGACGACCATGCGGGTCATCGCCAAGGAGGCGGGCGTCGCGGTCGGCAACGCGTACTACTACTTCGACTCCAAGGAACACCTGATCCAGGGGTTCTACGACCGCAACCAGGCGGCCCACCACGCCGCGGCCGGGCCGATCCTGGCCACCGAGAAGGAGCTGGCGCCCCGGCTGCGCGGGGTTCTGCACGCGGGCATCGACGTCAACGCGCCGTACCACTCGTTCGCCGCGACGTTCTTCAAGACGGCGGCCGAGCCGACGTCGCCGCTCAGCCCGTTCTCGCGGGAGTCGGCGCCGGCCCGGGAGGCCGCCATCGCGATCTTCCGCGAGGTCGTGGACGGGTCGACCGCGAAGCTCGACCCCGAGCTGCGCAAGGAGCTGCCCGAGCTGCTGTGGCTGGGGTGGATGGGCGTGGTCCTCTTCTGGGTGTACGACAAGTCGCCCGGGCAGCGGCGCACGCGGCGGCTGATCGACGGCGCCGTTCCGCTGATCGACCGGCTGGTGTCGCTCTCGCGGCTGCGGGTGCTGCGGCCCGCTCTGCGTCAGGTGCTCGCGCTCATCGAGACGGTTCGCAAGGACGACTGATCACCATCCGTAGTGCATGGTCAGCTTAACGGTGAGTAGTCGTCCACCGGTCTTTATCCCTCAGTGTCGGGAAAAGCCGGATCTGTCGCCCGTTTCGTGGTGACCGAACGGCTATTTCGTGTACGGGAATCTTCCACCGTCCGCCTGCCGGCACGTAGCGTCATGTCCGCAGGTGGGTCTGGGGACGTCGCGAACCGACTCGGGCTTCGGGACCAGTTCGAGTCCTCGCGACGCAGACAGTGAGCCGGGCGCGGCAGTGGATTTCGGGAGCGATCCGCCGCGACCCGGCTCACGCTGTCGGCGGCCGCCAGACCACGCAGCGCACACCGTCGGCGACGTCGGACCGCGCGGCCGGCGGCGCTGAACCGCGCTGCCAACCACGGCGGACCCAGTCGATCAGACCGGCCGTGCGGAATCTCAGGCGGCTCGGAACGTCCGCAGCCGCAGGCTGTTCAGCACGACGAAGACCGAGCTGCAGGCCATCGCCGCCCCGGCGATCATCGGGTTGAGCAGGCCGGCGGCCGCCAGGGGCAGGCCCGCGACGTTGTACGCGAAAGCCCAGAACAGATTCCCGCGGATGATCCCGAGCGTGCGCCGGGACAACCGGACGGCGTCCACCGCCGCGGTCAGATCTCCCCGGACGAGCGTGAGGTCCGAGGCCTGGATGGCGACGTCGGTGCCCGCGCCCATCGCCAGCCCGAGATCGGCCTGGGCCAGCGCCGCCGCGTCGTTGACCCCGTCCCCGACCATGGCCACCGACCGGCCCCGGGCCTGCAACTGCTTGACGACGTCGACCTTGCCCGCCGGCAGCACGCCCGCCTGCACCTCGGTGATGCCGACCTCGGCGGCCACGTGCGCGGCCACCGCCGGCGAGTCGCCGGTGACCAGCAGCGGCGTGAGCCCGAGCCGGCGCAGGGCCGCCACCGCGGCCGCACTGGTCGGCCGCACCGAGTCGGCCAGGGCCAGCCGGCCCAGCACGACGCCGTCCGCGGTGACCTCGACCCAGGTGGCCGCGTCGTCCGCGCCGGCCGGGGCCCCCGCGGCCACCGTGATGCGGCGCCCCTCGACCGTTCCGCGAACGCCTACTCCGGCCGTGGCCTGAAAATCGGAGACCGGCGGCAGTGCCACCCGGTCCGGTCCGGCGAGCGAGTTCCGCGCGGCGTCGGCGATGGCCCGGCCGATCGGATGCTCGGACGCGGCCTCGACCGCCCCGGCCAGCCGCAGCACCTCCGCCTCGGACACCGACGGATCGGCCGGCACGACCGACGACACCGACATCCGGCCGGTGGTCACCGTGCCCGTCTTGTCCAGCACGATCGTGTCGACCTTGCGGGTGGACTCCAGCGCCTCGACCCCGCGGATCAGGATGCCCAGCTGGGCGCCCCGCCCGGTGCCGACCAGCAGCGCGGTCGGCGTGGCCAGGCCCAGCGCACACGGGCAGGCGATGATCAGCACAGCCACCGCGGCGGTGAAGGCGGCCGTCGCGCCCTGGCCGGTGCCGAGCCAGTAGCCGAGCGTTCCCAGGGCCAGGGCGATCACGACCGGCACGAAGACGCCCGACACCCGGTCGGCCAGGCGCTGCACCGCCGCCTTGCCGTTCTGAGCCTCCTCGACCAGCCGGGCCATCTGCGCCAGCTGCGTGTCGGCGCCGACCCTGGTGGCCCGCACGAGGAGCCGTCCGCCCGCGTTGATCGTCGCGCCGGTCACGGGATCGCCCGGCCTCACCTCCACCGGCACCGACTCACCGGTCAGCAGGCTGACGTCGAGAGCCGAGGCCCCCTCCTCGACCACCCCGTCCGTGGCGACCTTCTCCCCCGGGCGTACGAGGAAAAGCGCACCCGGCGTCAGGTCGGCAGCGGGAATGACCCGCTCGGCGCCGTTCTCGACGACGGTGACGTTCTTGGCGCCCAGCGAGAGGAGGGCCCGCAGGGCGTCTCCGGCGTGGCGCTTGGCCCGCGCCTCCAGATAGCGCCCGGCCAGCAGGAACGTCGTGACGCCGGCGGCGGCCTCGAGGTAGATGGCGTCACCCTCGCGGGCGGTGAGCGAGAACGGGTGTGTCATGCCGGGCATGCCCGCGTCGCCGATGAAGAGCGCCCACAGCGACCAGCCGAACGCCGCCAGCGTGCCCATCGACACGAGCGTGTCCATGGTCGCCGCGCCGTGCCGCAGGTTGACGAACGCCGACCGGTGAAACGGCCACCCGCCATAGACCACGACCGGCGCGGCGAGCGTCAGCGACAGCCACTGCCAATAGTCGAACTGCCAGGCCGGAACCATCGCCAGCACGACGACCGGCACGCTCAGCACCGCCGAGATCAGCAGCCGGTCCCGGAGCGCGTCCCGCACCGGCGCGGCCGGGGTCTCCTCAGGCTCGGGCCGGGGCTCGGCCGCGGTGTATCCCGTCTTCTCGACCACGGCGATCAGGTCGGCGGGGCCGAGCCTGGCCGGCACGGTGGCCCGAGCTTTCTCGGTCGCGTAGTTGACCGTCGCGGTCACCCCGTCGATCCGGTTCAGCTTCTTCTCGATGCGATTGGCGCACGCCGCGCACGTCATCCCACCGATCTCCAGCTCAATCACGCGTTCCATGCCCCTACCCTATACCCCTCGGGGGTACCCGTCCCGGACGCGGTCGGCCGGACGGCAGCGCGGGAGTGATTCAGGCACGGCTCCGAGTGGGATGGGCCAGCACAAAGACGGAGATCGCCTCGGTGACCAGGGCCGGCGCGGCGCGCTCGGCGACGTGGCCCTGTCGGCGACCGCAATGCCGCGATCTCGCGCATGAAGATGGCGAACGCCGTACCGGGCCGATCGGCCGCGATCGCCTGGCGGGCGCGCGTCATGCCGGCCCCGCCCAGCGGCGGCCCGAGCACGATCGGAGGCTCGCAGAGCACCGCCGCCGAGTAGAGGTCCAGGTGACGCCGAGCTGGCGGCTCTGGCCGGGCTCCCGACCCTGCTCGCCGCCTTGCGCGTGAGCGACGGCTACCGCAAGCCGGACGAGGCCCTCGACTACGGCATCCGCGTCCTCATCGCCGGTACCGGGACCACCGTCGGCCTTCCCTGACCGGGAGCGGCCGCCCGCGAGCGAGCGCGGCCGGCTCGGGCTCTCCCCTGCACCCCGCACTCAGCGCAGCGCGGCCGTGAGGTCGGCCGCGATCTCGAAGGTCGGCGCCGCCCTTCCGGTCTCGTCCGCGTTCAGCGCGACGTGCTCGACCCGGGCCAGCATCTCCGCTGCCGTTTCCCGGTCGTCGAGCGCCAGCGCCAGCTCCGCGCGGTAGACGAGCACCTCTACGTGCGCGACCGGGTCATCGTCGGCCTGCGGGCGGGCCAACGCGCTGTCGAGAATGCGGGCCGCCTGGCCGATGTCACCCTTGGAGTCGGCCAGCACGACGGCGTTGGCCTGCGCTTTGGCGAGACGTCCGGCGGGTGCGGGCGCCGGCGCGGGTGTCGTGGTTGCCTGAAAGACGCGGATCCAGTTGCCGCCCGGGTCGATCACGCTGAACCCGCCCACCCCGTCGGCGTTCTTCCGCGCCCTGGGCCGGGTCATCCGCGGCATGCCGGACACCAGGACCTTGCCGTACGCGGCCCGCATGCCGGCAGCGAAAGCCCCGTGCAGTCCGGCGATGTCCGGGGTGATCACGAGACAGGAGCCGTAGGACTGCTCCGGGTCGAACCCGGCGATCTCAAAGAACTGCAGGTTCAGGTCTTCCCGTCGCAGGCCCACACAGGGGTTGGGTCTGCGCTGCTTGTACGTGGTGCTGAAGCCGAGAACCCGATAGAAGTCCTCGATGTCGTCGATCGACGCGCAGGGCAGCAGGGGAACGGTCACCTCGTTGGTCATGGCTCCTTCCTAGGCGTCACGCACGGTCCATCGCCCATGGAAATAGCCGATCATCGCTCGGCCCCAACCGATCAGCCGACGCCACCGCCGTCGGCGCGCAGCCCGATTACGCGACGGCCCATGCCGGTCTTCGATTACGGCAACGACCTCCGCCAGATCGCCTGACGGTGACCGACGAGAAGGGGACGGTCCGCGCCGGGCGGACCGTCCCCTCGCTCGTCAGGCGGCCGAGGTCTTCACCAACGTACGGATCTGGCGGAGCAGGACCGACAGGGCGGCCAGCTCGGCCGGGGTGTCGGCCACGTCGCCCATCGCGTTGGCGGCCCGGGCGATCGAGGCGGCGTTCACCCGTTCCCACTCCGAGACGCGTTCGTCGGCCGAGGCGTCCGACGGGGTCGACTGGAGCACCTCGCCGGTGAGGGCGGCCAGCGCGGCGTACAGGTCGTAGCGCAGCGCCATGCGGGCCAGCGTCTGCCAGCGGTCGCCGCGAGGCAGGCGGGAGATGTGCGACAGCAGCTGGTCGATGTGGAAGCGCTCCGAGAGGGCGAAGTAGACGTTCGCCACCTCGAGCGGGGACCGGCCGGTGAGCGCCCCGGTCTCCAGGATGTCGAGCAGCCCGAAGCCGTAGTTGCACCACGTCACCCGCTCGGCCAGCTCCATCGGCACGCCCTTGTCGACCAGGGTCGCGATGTGCTCGTCCATCGACCGCCGCTCCAGGCCCAGCAGCACCGACGGCAGCTGGGGCAGCAACGACTGCACGCCCGCGCGCAGCTTGCCGATCTCGCCGGCCACGTCGATCGGCGACCGGCGGGTGCTGACCAGCCAGCGCACCGCCCGGTCGAGCAGGCGCCGCGACTCCAGCAGGACCAGCGTCTGGGCGTCGGTCGGCACCTGGTTGTCGAGGGATTCGGCCGCGGCCCAGATGTCGGCCAGCCCGTAGGCCTCGCGGACCACGGTGAACGCCCGGATCACGTCGGCCGCCGACGCGCCGCTCTCCTCCATCGCCCGGTAGACGAAGGACGTGCCGCCGCGGTTGACCACCTCGTTGACCAGTGCGGTGGTGATGATCTCGCGGCGCAGCCGGTGGCCGGTCATGCGGCCCGCGTACCGTTCCCGCAGCGGGGTCGGGAAATAGCGGGACAGCACCTCGTTGGTCCAGGCCTCGTCCACGATCTCGTCGGCCAGCACCTCCCGCTCGAGACTGATCTTGGCGTACGCGAGCAGGACCGCGAACTCGGGAGCGGTGAGCCCGTCGCCCGCCTCGTAGCGGGCGGCCAGCTCGGCGTCGGTCGGCAGCGCCTCCAGCTCGCGGTTGAGCCGACCACTGTGCTCCAGCTCGTCGAGCATCCGCCGGTGCACCGGCAGCAGCGAGTGGGCCTGGGCCCGGGCACTGCCCAGCGCCGTGGCCTGCTCGTAGTTGTCGCGCAGGACGAGCGCGGCCACCTCGTCGGTCATCGTGGCGAGCAGCTCGTCGCGCTCGGGCCGGGTCATCTCGCCGTCGGCCACCGCGCCGCCGAGCAGGATCTTGATGTTGACCTCGTGATCGGAGCAGTCCACACCGGCCGAGTTGTCGATGAAGTCGGTGAACACGCGCCCGCCGGCCCGGGCGAACTCGATCCGCCCGCGCTGGGTGAGGCCCAGGTTGCCGCCCTCGCCGACCACCCGTACGCGAAGGTCCTGGCCGTTGACCCGGATCGCGTCGTTGGCCTTGTCGCCGACCTCGGCGTGGGTCTCGGTGGCCGCCTTCACATAGGTGCCGATGCCGCCGTTGAACAGCAGGTCGACCGGCGCGCCGAGGATCGCCCGCATCAGCTCCACCGGGCTGACGCTGGTCGCCTCGCCCAGGTCGAGCGCGGCGCGCACCTCGGGCGACACCGGGATCGATTTCGCCGTACGGGGATGGATCCCGCCGCCGGGGCTGATCAGCGACCGGTCGTAGTCGTCCCACGACGACCGCGGCAGCTCGAACAGCCGGCGGCGCTCGGCGTACGAGGTGGCCGCGTCCGGCGCCGGGTCGAGGAAGATGTGCCGGTGGTCGAACGCGGCCACCAGCCGGATGTGCTCGCTGAGCAGCATGCCGTTGCCGAACACGTCGCCGGACATGTCGCCCACCCCGACCACGGTGAACTCTTCCGACTGGGTGTCGACGCCCAGATCGCGGAAGTGCTTCTTGACCGACTCCCAGGCACCGCGCGCGGTGATGCCCATCTTCTTGTGGTCGTAGCCGGCCGAGCCGCCGCTGGCGAACGCGTCACCCAGCCAGAAGTCCTTGGCCACCGAGATCTCGTTGGCGATGTCGCTGAACGTCGCCGTGCCCTTGTCGGCCGCGACCACCAGGTAGGGGTCGTCGCCGTCGTGGCGCACGACGTCCGGCGGCGGCACGATCTTGCCGCCGAGGATGTTGTCGGTGACGTCCAGCAGCGCCGTGATGAAGCGCTTGTAGCACTCCACCGCCTCGTCACGGTCGCCCGGCTTCTGCTTGAGCACGAAGCCGCCCTTCGCGCCCACCGGCACGATCACCGCGTTCTTGACCTCCTGGGCCTTGACCAGACCCAGCACCTCGGTGCGGAAGTCCTCGCGCCGGTCGGACCAGCGCAGACCGCCGCGGGCCACCGCGCCGAACCGCAGGTGCACGCCCTCGAAACGAGGCGAGTACACGAAGATCTCGTATTTCGGCCTCGGCTGCGGCAGGTCGGGGATGGCCTGCGGGTCGAGCTTGAAGGCCACGTACGACTTGGGGCGCCCGTCCGCTCCGCGCTGGAAGAAGCTGGTGCGCAGGGTGGCCTGGATCAGCGTGAGGTAGGAGCGCAGGATCCTGTCCTGGTCGAGGCTCTCCACGTCGTCGAGCAGCGCGGTGATCCGCCCGACCAGGTCGGTCGCTGTCCGGGCGCGCTCGGCCTCACCGGCCTCGAGCCCCGGGGAGAAGCGGGTCTCGAACAGCCGGACGAGCAGGCGCGCGATCTCCGGATAGGCGATGAAGGTCGACTCGAGATAGCGCTGCGAGAACACCGAGCCGGCCTGACGCTGATATTTCGCGTACGCCCGGAGCACGACCACCTGACGCCAGGTGAGGCCGGCCCGCAGGACGAGCTCGTTGAACCCGTCCACCTCGGCCTCGCCCCGCCAGGCCGCCGCGAAGGCGTTCTCCACCTGCGGCCGCACCTCGGCCAGCTCATGGTGCGATTCCGGCGGTCGCAGCCCGAAGTCGTAAAGGTAGATCCGGCCGTCGCTGCGGCGGATCTCGTACGGCCGCTCGTCGACCACCTGCACGCCCAGCGAGTGCAGCACCGGCAGCACCGCCGAGAGCACCATCGGCTCGCCGTACCGGTAGACCTTGAACCGGACGTCGTGGTCGTCGGGCTCGCGCTCCCCGGTGCGCCCGAGCCGGCGCTTGCGGTAGAGGTGCATCTCGAGCTGCCCCTCCTCCTCGAGGAGCTCCAGCTTCGACAGGTCCTGCATGCCCTCGTACGGGGTGTGGCCGTCCTTGTAGCTCTCGGGGTAGGCCGTCGCGTACCGGGCGAACAGCTCGCGCGCTGTCTCCTCGCCCAGCTTGCGCTCGAGCACGAGCGAGAAGTCGTCGTCCCACATGCGGGTGGCGTCGGCCAGCATCTCGGCCAGCGCGTTGGGATCGACCTGGCCCGGCGGGTCGGCCGGGTCGGTGCGCACGATGAAGTGCACCCGCGCCAGCATCCGCTCGGTCACCCGGGTCGTGTAGTCGACGCCGACCCCGTTCAGCTCGCGCAGCAGGATCTCCTGCATGCGCAGCCGGTTGCCGGTCGTGAACCGGTCGCGCGGCAGGTAGATCAGGCACGAGATGAACCGGCCGTAGCCGTCGCGGCGCAGGAACAGCCGCAGCTGCCGGCGACCGGCCATCCGCAGGACACCGATCACCGCCTCGTACAGGTCATCGGTCTTGATCTGGAACAGCTCGTCGCGCGGGTACGTCTCGAGGATCTGCAACAGGTCCTTGCCGGAGTGGCCGCGCGGCGACAGCCCGGAACGGTCGAGCACCTCACGGACCTTGCGCTTGACCACCGGCAGCTCGCGCACGCTGGTGCGGTAGGCCGACGAGCTGAACAGGCCCAGGAACCGGCGCTCGCCGATCACCTCGCCCGCGTCGTCGAAGACCTTGACGCCGATGTAGTCGAGATAGGCCGAGCGGTGCACGGTGGCCCGCGAGTTGGCCTTGGTGATCACCAGCAGGCGCTTCTCGAGGGCGCGCCGGAACGCCTCGTCGGTCATCGTGGACAGCTTGCGCGGGGTGCTGTCGCCGCGCAGGATGCCCAGACCCGTCCCGGGAACACCGGTCAGCACGTCGCCGTCCAGGCGGTACTCCCGATAGCCGAGGAACGTGAAGTGGTCGTGCGCGAGCCACTTGAGCAGCTCGATCGAGTCGGTGACGTCCTTGTCGGGCACCGGCAGCCGGCGCTCGGAGCCGCGGTGCGCGGCCAGTTCGTCGGCGATCACCAGCGCGCGCTGCCGCATGCGGTGCCAGTCCTCGACCGCGTCCCGCACATCGGTCAGCACCCGGCGCACCTCGTTGAGCAGCTGCTCGCGGGCGTCGCCGTTGCGGATCGGGTCGATCTCGATGCGGATCCAGCTCTCCACCAGATCGCCGTCGATCGCGTCGTCGGGCTCGACGTCGGCGGCGAGCTCGGCCAGCGCGCCCAGCGGCTCGCGGCGCACCACGATCAGCGGGTGCACCAGCAGGTGGACCTGCTGCTGATGGGCGGCGAGCAGGGCGATCACCGAGTCGACCAGGAACGGCATGTCGTCGGTGACGATCTGCAGGATGGTGTGGCACTCCGACCCGGTCGGCGGAGTGATCGCGAGCTTCAGCTCTCCCGGCAGGCGCGTCGCGGCCAGCTCACGGTGACCGATCGCGGCGTCGTACATCTCCTGCGGGGTGAGACCGACCAGCTCCTCGTCCGGCGCGAACCGCCAGAAACGCCCGACCAGCGAGGCGGTGGAGTGGTCGTCACCGGCCACCTCCACGGCCTGGGCGACCAGCCGCTCCCCGTTCGGGAGCGTCTCGTCTAGCTCGCCCTCCTCGGCGCTGGCGCCGAGACGGCCGGTCAGGGCCAGGCCCGGTCCGGCTATGAGGTCGTGGTCGGCATCGGATTCGGTCGCTGCCTCATCGGCGACAGCCATGGCTCAGGCGCTCCCCTCACCCACGACATTGTGGGTTCGAACGTGTCGAGGACAGACTAGAACCCCGCGGGGGGCCAGGACAGGCGCGGTACCGACGGCCGGCCCCGGACGGTCGTTCGACCTGAATCGCGAGCCCGGGTCGGCGGAACGGGCATTCGTTCACTACCGTCACCTAGGTTCCGCCCGTTACCCGGCGAAAGAGGTTCCCATGCACCGCGGTCCGTACCGGTCCGTGCGCCGCGCGACGGCCGCAGCCGCCGCGTTGGCCCTGATGACAGGCGTTCTGGCGGGATGTTCGGGGGACGGCCCCGACGGCACGCTCGACGACTTCCTGGCCGGGTGGCGCGGGGGCGACCTGAGCAAGGTCGGATTCGTCGGCGCCGATGGTGGCAAGATCGCCGCCCCCGACGTGCTCACCCAGATCAAGACCGTCTCGGGCGACCTGGCCAAACAGCCGCTCACTGTCACCGCCGAGGGTGAGCCCAAGACCACCGGCGACGACGCGACCAGCACCGTCAAGCTCGACTGGACGCTGCCCGGCGACGTCAAATGGTCGAATCAGAGCACCGTGCGGCTGACCAAGCGGAACGCCGACGGATGGCGGGTCATCTGGGAGCCGACGGTCCTGCACAGCGACCTCGAGAGTGGCGACAAGCTGGGCGTACGCCGGCTGTCCGGAGACCGGGCGAGCATCCTCGACGCCGCCGGGAAGCCGATCGTCACGCCGCGCACCGTGATCACCATCGGCGTCGAGCCGCAGCGGGTCACCGACCTGGCCAAGCTGCGCGCCGGCCTGGCCGCCGAGTTCAAGAAGATCGGCGTCACGGTCGACACGGCCGACCTGGCCGACCGGCTCAAGAACGCCGACCCCACCGACTTCGTCGACCTGATCACGCTGCGCGAGCCTGACTACAACAAGATCCGTACGGGCCTCCGCGCGCTCGAAGGCACCGTCTTCGACAAGCAGGAGCGTCCGCTCGCGCCCACCCGCGTCTTCGCCCGGGCGCTGCTCGGCACGGTCGACGAGGCGACGGCCGAGGACATCGAGAAGAGCCCGCAGACCCTCACCCAGGGCGACACCGTCGGGCACGGCGGCCTCCAGCAGAAGTACGACGCCGCGCTGCGCGGCACGCCCGGCGTCTCGGTCGTCGTCGCCACCGGCACCGAAACGGGCACCACCGAGACCGACGGCGCGCCGGCCCGCGAGCTCTTCAAGACCGCCCCGGTTGCCGGCAAACCGGTCAAGACCACTCTCGACGTGCCGACCCAGCTCGCGGCCGACCAGGCCCTGGCCGGTGAGAAGCAGCCCACCTCGCTGGTCGCCGTCAAGGTCAGCGACTCGTCGGTGCTGGCCGTGGCCAACGGGCCCGACGGCGCCACGGTCAACACCGCCCTCACCGGCAAGGTCGCGCCCGGCTCGACGTTCAAGGCGGTCTCGGCGTACGGGATCCTGCAGAAGAAGGTGGCGACCCCGGACACCCCGGTGGCCTGCCCCAAGACGGCCACGGTGGCCGGCCGGCAGTTCAAGAACAGCCACGACGAGGCACTCGGGACGGTGCCGTTCCACATCGACTTCGCCAAGTCGTGCAACACCGCGTTCGTCGGGCTGTCGGGCAAGCTCGGCGCCGACGGCCTGCGAGCGGCCACCGAGGCCGTCGGCCTGGGCGGTAAGTGGGATCTGGGCGTCGAGGCGTTCAGCGGCAAGCTGTCGCCCGCCGACACCCCGACCGAGCTCGCCGCGGCGACGTTCGGCCAGGGCGCCACCGCCGTCAGCCCGCTCGCCATGGCCAGCGCGACCGCCGCCCTCGCCCGCGGCCAGTTCAAGCAGCCCCGTCTGGTGGCCGACCCCGCGCCCGCGGCGCCGGCCGCCGACGGCGCCAAGCTCGACCCGGCCGCCGTGACCGCCCTGCGCAAGATGATGCGCGAGGTGGTCACCGCGGGCACGGCCACGGCGCTGAACGACGTCCCCGGCGGCGCCGTCCACGGCAAGACCGGAACGGCGGAGTTCAGCGAGGCCACCGAGGACACCCACTCCTGGTTCATCGGCTACCAGGGCGACGTGGCCTTCGCGGTCATGGTGCAGAAGGGCGGCGCGGGCTCGGAGGCCGCGGTCCCCGTGGTCGAACGCTTCCTGCGCAACCTGGCCAAGGGCTGACCGGCCCTCAGGCGATGTCGGCCGGCTCCCCGGAGCCGAGCTCGAAGGCCGGGCGCTGCACGGGCAACGAGAAGCTCTCCCGCTCCTCGGCCGACCGGGGACGCAACATCCCCGGCCGGGTGGCGGGCAGGGGCTCGGAGTCGAGCAGCGGCGCCTGGCCGAGCGGGCGCGGCACGCGCCGGCCGAGGTCGTGGTCGTCCGGGTCGGACCCGGCCGGCTCGTCGGCCCAGTCGTCGGTCGCCTCGTCGCCCTCGGCCTCTTCGTCCGTCCCCCGGAATTGCCCGTTCTCGTCGGCCTGCGGGGAGCCGGCATCGAACCAAGCGGCATCGTCGTCGGCCGGCCCGGGATCCGGGTCGGCACGGGGGAAGCCGGCATCCTGAGCGGGGACCTCGTCCCCCTCCTCGACGCCGAGGAGCGTGGTGGCGGGGATCGCGACCTCGTCGGGTGCCCCGGGCAGACCGTCCGACATGCCGGCGGCGGCCAGCGAGACGCTGTCGTCCGCGGCCGCGGCACGTCGATGTTGCCGCTCCCTCTCCTCGGCGAAGCGCTCCTCGTCGAGCGCCGCGCCGTCGGAGGCTGAGCCCTCTGCGCCGTCGGAAACGGAGCCCTCTGCGCCGCCGGAAATGGAGCTCAGGCCACCCACAAGCCGGTCGCGGTTCAAGCCGCCCGCAAGCCGGTCCCGGTTCAGACCTCCCACAAGCCCGTCGCGGTTCAGACCGCCGGCCAGCCGGTCCCGGTTCAGACCGCCCGCCTCCTCGGACCCGTCCCCGCCGTTGCCCGGCGAACCGGACCGGTTCAGACCGGCCGCTCGTTGCGGCCGTTGAAAGCCGGCGGTGAGATCCAGACCGTTCAGGCGGTCCGCGAGCCGGGGACGACGGAGACCGCCGACGGCCTCAGCGCGTTCGGGACGCCCGGCCGGCTCGGCACGAGCATCGTCGACAGGCTCGGCACGGGGCTCGTCGACAGACTCGGCTCGGCCGTCATCGACCGACGCGGCCAGCGGGTTGTCGACGAAAGCGGCTCGGGAGTCATCCAGAGGTTCGGCTCGGGGGTCGTCAGCAGGCTCTGCCCGGTCGGCGTCGGCGGCTGCGTGATCGAAGTCGTCGGGAACGGACGGACCGCCGTCGACCGAGCCGGCATCGTCGTGCCCCGCGTCGGCGGCGACGTGATCGAAGTCGTGGTCGAGGTCGGCCGCCGGCTCGGCGGGAGCGTCGGCGGGCTCGGCCCGGGGCGCCGGAACGAGCGACGGCGCACCCTCGGGCCGGTTGAGGTCGGCCCGGGCGGCGATCAGGTCGGGGCGCGCGGACACCGTGTGGGCCGCGGCCAGGCCGGCCGTCACGGCGTTGACGATCTCGGCCGCGTACGAGCCGTCGGAGTCGTAGTCGGGGTCGAAGACCGTGATCTCGACGCCCAGGCAGTGCGGGGACTCGACCAGCCCGGCCAGCAGCAGCTCGAGCTCGGGGAAGGCGATGCCCCCGGGTGACGGCGCGTCGACCGCCGGCATCACGGCCGGGTCGAGGACGTCCACGTCGACGTGCACCCAGTAGCCGGCGCAGTCGACCAGCTGGTCGCGGGCCCACTGCGCGCTGCGGGCCGCGCCCTCGGCGCGCAGGGCCGGCACCGGGCGGGTGACGATGCCCGCGGCCTGCAGGTCGAGGCGGTACTCGTCCTGGGCGCGGATGCCCATGACCACGACGTCGATGTCGCGGAAGTACGGGCGGCGGCCCTCGATCGCGGCCAGGTCGGCCTGGCCCCGGCCGGTCACCAGGGCCAGATCCTCCCCGGCGGCCGCGCCCACATAGGAGGCGTTGCCGGGGTGCCGGAAGTCGGAGTGGCCGTCGACGAAGACCAGGCCGATGCGCCCGCCCACCGCCTCGCCCAGCCTGTTCATGGCCAGGCCGGAGCCCAGCACGATCGAGCAGTCGCCGCCGAGCACGACCGGGAACTCGCCGGCGTCGAGGATCGCGCCGATCCGGTCGGCCAGCGCGCGCGAGTAGGCCGCGATCTGGGGGGCCATGGCCACGCCGTCGCCCGGCCGCCAGTCCCCGGCGTCGTAGCGGGGCGGGGTCAGGCAGCCGGCGTCGCGGGCGTCGAGCTTGGCGATCAGGCCATGGTCGCGGAGGGCCCCGGGCGCCTTGGCGCACCCCGGCACCGATGTCACGGTCGGCGGCCGCAGACCGAGATTGGACGGTGCGTCGAGGACGGCTATGCGGCGCACGGGGCGGCTCCCTGCCTAGAAGAGGGCGCTGGCCAGGGCGCGTCGGGCTCCGGCCACCGCGGGATCGTCGGGGCCGGCCACGCTGAACAGCGAGAGCAGGTGCTTGCGGACGGCCTCACGCTCGTCGCCCGCGGTCCGCTTGACCAGGGCGACCAGGCGCGCGTAGGCCTTGTCGGCTTCGCCGCTGAGCACCTCGACGTCGGCGGCGAGCCGCTGGGCGTCGATGTCGTCGGGCGAGGCGTCGGCCTTGGCCACGGCGGTGGTCGGGTCGGCGCCGGAGATGCGGCGGTAGAGCTCGACCTGAGCCAGGCCGGACTCGGCGGCCGCGTCGGCCGGGTGCTCGGCCAGGATCTTGCGGTACGCCGCCTCGGCCTCGTCGAGGTCGCCGACCATCAGCGCGTCGTCGGCCGCGTCGAGGCGCGGGTCCTCCGGGGCCTCGACCGCCACGCCGCCGGCCTTGAGCACCGCGTCGACGTACTGCTTCACCTGGGACTCCGGCAGCACGCCGGTGAAGCCCTCGACCAGCTGGCCGTTGACCACGGCGACGACCATCGGGATGCCCTGCACGCGCAGCGCCTGAGCGAGACGCGGGTTGGCGTCCACATCGACCTTGCCGAGCACCCACGAGCCGCCGCCGGCCTGGGCCAGCCGCTCGAGGATGGGCGACAGCTGCTTGCAGGGCTCGCACCAGTCGGCCCAGAAGTCGAGGATGACCGGGGTGCTCAGCGAACGCTCGAGCACGGTCGTCTGGAAGTTGGCCTCGGTGACGTCGATGATCGTCTCGGGGCCGACGCCGCCGGGAAGGCCGCCCGGGATGGTGGCCGACGGGCTGTCGTCGGCGGTGCGCGAGGCGCCCTCGGCGGGCGCGGGAGTCTTCGCCGGGGACGGGGCCGGGGCGCGCAGCGCGCTGAGATCGACCGCGCCGCGGGTGAAGATCGACGGAGTGGTCCGTGGGTCGCTCATGGTTACCTAGTCTCGCACGCTGACGAGGCGCTCCGCCGCGCCGCGGGGCAGCTGATATCGGACGTCACAGGAGCGCGTTGCGCTGATCCTCGACGGCGGCGCGCGGTTGCGCAAGGGCCCGCCGCCGCCCGGCGGAAAAGGGTCCCGTTCGTCCGGTTAGTTCCTAGAACCGGGCAGGCTCGCGGTAGATCCCCCACTCGGCCTTGAGTGCGTCGCAGATCTCCCCCAGCGTCGCCTCGGCGCGCGCGGCGTCGAGCATGGCGGGAATCATGTTCTCGCCGGAGCGGGCAGTGCCGATCATGCGGTCGAGGGCGGCCTTGACCCGGGCCGGGTCACGGTCGGCTCGCCGCTCGCCGAGAACCCGCCGCTGCTCGGTCTCGACCTCGTGCGACACCCGCATGATCTCGAGCTCCTTGGCCACCGTGCCGGTGTGGGCGTTGACCCCGACGGTCCGCTTCTCACCCTTCTCGACCGCCTGCTGGTAGACGAAGGCGGCCTCGGCGATGTTCGCCGTGAACCAGCCGTCCTCGATGCCGCGCAGGATGCCCGCGGTGATGGTGCCGTCCTCGCCCAGCTCGCGGATGCGGGTGAAGATCTCCTCCGCCTCGGCCTCGATGCGGTCGGTGAGCTCCTCCAGATACCACGACCCGCCGAGCGGGTCGGCCACGTTGACCACCCCGGTCTCCTCCATCAGCACCTGCTGGGTCCGCAGGGCGATCTCGGCCGACTCGTCGGTGGGCAGGGCCAGCGTCTCGTCGAGGGCGTTGGTGTGCAGCGAGTTGGTGCCGCCCAGCACGGCGGCGAGCGCCTCCACCGCCGTACGGACGACGTTGTTGACCGGCTGCTGAGCGGTGAGCGAGACGCCGGCCGTCTGGGTGTGGAACTTCAGCCACAGCGCCTTCTCACTGGTGGCGCCGTAGTCGTCGCGCAGGTGCCGGGCCCAGATGCGGCGGGCGGCCCGGAACTTGGCGATCTCCTCGAAGAAGTCGATGTGCGCGTCGAAGAAGAAGCTCAGCCCGGGCGCGAACTGGTCGACGTCCAGACCGCGGCTCAGCCCGAGCTCGACGTAGCCGAAACCGTCGGCCAGTGTGTACGCCAGCTCCTGCGCGGCGGTCGAGCCGGCCTCACGGATGTGGTAACCGCTGACCGACAGGGGCTTGTAGCGCGGGATCTCGCGCGCGCAGTACTCCATCAGGTCGCCGATCAGGCGCAGGTGCGGCTCGGGCTGGAAGAGCCACTCCTTCTGCGCGATGTACTCCTTGAAGATGTCGGTCTGCAGCGTGCCGTCGAGCCGGTGCAGGTCGGCGCCCTGCCGTTCGGCCGCCACCAGGTACATGCAGAAGATCGGCACGGCCGGGCCCGAGATGGTCATGCTCGTCGTGGTCTTCTCGAGATCGATGCCGTCGAAGAGCACGTCCATGTCGGCGGCCGAGTCGATCGCGACGCCGCAGTGCCCGACCTCGCCGATCGACTGGGGATCGTCGGAGTCGCGGCCCATCAGAGTCGGCATGTCGAACGCGACGCTCAGCCCGCCACCGCCGGCGGCGAGGATCATCTTGTAGCGCTCGTTGGTCTGCCGAGCGTTGCCGAAGCCCGCGAACTGCCGGATGGTCCAGGTCCGTCCGCGATAGCCGGTCGGATAGAGACCCCTGGTGTACGGGAACTCGCCCGGCCAGCCGATCCGGTCGAAGCCCGGGTAGCCCGCTCCCGCCGGCGGCCCGTAGACGGGCTCGACCGTCGCACCGGAGAGGGTCGTGAAGTCGGCGTCCCGCTTGCGCGCGGCGTCGTAACGCCGCTGCCAGCGCTCCCGCCCGGCGGCGATGTCGGCTGCGTCCATGACCGACATCCTAGAGGCATTCCCTGAACGATCGCTAAGGTCAATCGTGCCGGGTCTGGCCGAAGTTCTCGAGCGTGGCCTGGATCAGCCGGGCGTCCCAGGTCAGCGTGCCGGAGTCCAGATCGGCCACCACCCCGCGCAGCCAGGCGGCCTCGGCGCCGCTTCATGGTCGCCGAGCCCTCGTCGGTGATCTCGTAGACCGTGCGCTCCGGCCGCCGGGCCTCGCGCGCGGTGCCCGCCCGGCGGGTGCGGCCGGGCGAGTTCACCCCGGAGGCGTGGCGGTCGTCCCTCCTCGAACTGCTCGGCGACGCGGCCCATGCGGTCGCGCCCAGCTGACAGCTTCTTGAGGGTTTTTCGGTCACTTTCCGTAGGCATTCGGCCGACGGCCGTTCCGGCAGCCCCGATCCCTCCGTTCACCCGGTCGGCAACCGCTCGGCAACGCTCTAAGCTGGGAACACGTCATCGTCACGAGAGGAGGGGCGACATGGTCAACCCCATCACGTTTCCCCGGGAGACCGGCACTACGGCCACCTACCTTCACCCTCTGTTGCAGTCGACGGTGCTGCAGTCGACGGCCCTGGCGGCCGCGGTGAAGCCGTCGGAGGCTGCCCCGGCCGTCATGCAGGTGCGGGAGCCGGCCGTGCCCGCGGTGGCCGCCGTCCAGCCCACCGCCGCGTACGCCGACAGTCTCGCGCGGGACGCCGCCACGGCGGTGCGGACGGCGACGATGACCGTCAAGACCACGCGCGGCAACGAGAAGCCGGCCCAGGCCGACCCGTTCGCCGACCTGGCCCGCCAGGCCGTGCTCGACCGCACCTCGTCGCAGGTCGGCGTGCTGCTGACCCGGGCCGCGGCCGAGCGCCGGGTCGCGGTGACCTCGGGTCTGCCGGCCGCGCGGCTGGCGCAGATCGACACGACCACGTCGCGGCTCTACCACGCTCTCGACGTCCTCGTCTGAGGCCGGGTCAGAGCCCCTTGATCAGTTCGTCGGCGGCCGCGTAGGGGTCGATCTCCCCCTGCGCGACCGCGGCGGCGAGCGTGGTCAGCGCGGCGCCCTCGCGCAGGTCACCGATGCGCGCGCGCAACGTGCCCAGGGCGATCGCCTCGACCTCCACGGCGGCCCGGCGCTCCCGGCGGGTGCGCAGGTGGCCGGTCGTCTCGAGCCAGTCGCGGTGCTTGCCGATCGCGGCCACCACGTCGTCGATGCCCTCGCCGCGCACCGCCGTCGCCCGGACGACCTGGGGCCGCCAGTCGCCCGGCGCGCGCTCACCGAGGCCGAGCATGCCCTGGATGTCGCGGTAGGTGGCGTCGGCCCCGGGCCGGTCGGCCTTGTTGATCACGAACACGTCGGCCACCTCGAGCACGCCCGCCTTGACCGCCTGGATGGCGTCGCCCATGCCCGGCGCGAGCAGCACCAGCGTGGTGTCGGCGAGCGACGCGATCTCGACCTCGGCCTGGCCCACCCCGACCGTCTCGACGACGACCACATCGCAGCCGGCGCCCTCGAGCACCCGGACGGCCTGCGGGGTCGCGGCGGAGAGGCCGCCCAGCTGGCCCCGGCTCGACATCGAGCGGATGTAGACGCCCGGGTCGGTGGTGTGGTCCTGCATGCGGATGCGGTCGCCGAGGATCGCCCCACCGGTGAACGGGCTGGACGGGTCGACGGCGAGCACCCCGACCCGCTTGCCGGCCGCCCGCAGCGCCCGGACGAGCTCGTTGGTGGTGGTCGACTTGCCCACGCCGGGCGAGCCGGTGAGACCAACGACCTGAGCCGAACCCGCGTACGGGGCGAGCGCGGCGGCCACCTCGGGCAGCGCCGGGTCGCCGTTCTCGACCAGGGTGATCAGCCGGGCGACCGAGCGCGCGTCCCCGTCCCGCGCCTTGCCGACCAGCGCGCCGACGTCGTACCTCGGGCTCACGCCGGGGCAGCCTTGATGATCAGCGCGTCGCCCTGACCGCCACCGCCGCAGAGGCCGGCGGCGCCGTAGACCCCGCCGCGACGCTGCAGCTCGAGCGCCAGCGTCAGCACCAGCCGCGCCCCCGACATGCCGATCGGGTGGCCCAGCGCGATCGCCCCGCCGTTGACGTTGACGATCTCCTCGTCGACCTTGAGCTCGCGCATCGACTGGATCACGACCTGGGCGAACGCCTCGTTCATCTCGATCAGGTCGAGGTCGTCGACGGTCAGCTCGGTCTTGCCCAGCGCGTGCTTGATCGCGTTGGCCGGCTGCGACTGCAGCGAGTTGTCCGGACCGGCGACGTTGCCGTGCGCGACGATCTCGGCCAGCCAGCGCAGCCCGAGCGACTCGGCCCGCTCCTTGCTCATGACCACGACCGCCGCCGCGCCGTCCGAGATCGGCGACGAGCTGCCCGCGGTGATCGTGCCGCCCGGGGTGAACGCCGGACGCAGCTTGGACAGCGACTCGGCCGTCGCGTCGGGGCGGACGCCCTCGTCGGTGTCGACGACCGTGTCGTCGGCCCGCTGGCCCGCCTTGACCGGGACGATCTCCTCGGCGAAGCGGCCCTCGCGCTGCGCGGCCGCGGCGCGCCGGTGGCTGAGCGCGGCGAACGCGTCCTGCTCGGCCCGCGTGATGCCGAGCCGGACGCCGCTGCGCTCGGTCGACTCGCCCATCGAGGTGCCGTCCCACGGGTCGATCAGGCCGTCGTACGCCGTGTGGTCGCGCACCAGCACGTCGCCGAACTTGACCCCCTGGCGCTGGGTCAACAGCAGGTGGGGCGCGCTGGTCATCGACTCCATGCCGCCGGCCACGACGATGTCGAACTCACCGGCCCGGATCAGCTGGTCGGCCAGCGCGATGGCGTCCAGGCCGGACAGGCACACCTTGTTGACCGTGAGGGCCGGGGTGGTCATCGGGATGCCGGCCGCGACCGCGGCCTGCCGGGCGGTGATCTGCCCGCCGCCGGCCTGGAGCACCTGACCCATGATCACGTACTGCACCTGGTCGGGGCGGACGCCGCCGCGCTGCAGGGCGGCCTCGATCGCGTAGCCGCCGAGCGTCGTGGCCGGCAGGTTCTTGAGGTTGCCGAGCAAGCGGCCCATGGGGGTGCGGGCGCCGCTCACGATCACCGAGCTGACCACGGTCTTCGCTTCCGATCTGCCGGGGCGGGCGAGGGACGTCGGGGGGACCCCTCGATGGCCTTAACGGCCGTTTAGGCAAGACTAATAGGATGAGCGAGCTTCCACCTAGTGCCCGTGTCCCCGAGAATCTCACATCCGGCGAGGTCGGCCTGCTGCGCGTCGACCACGTCGGCATCGCCGTGCCCGACCTGGACGCCGCGCTGCGCTTCTACGCCGACGTCTTCGGTCTGCGCTGTGTGCACGAGGAGACGAACGAGGAGCAGGGCGTCCGGGAGGCGATGCTGGAGGTGGGTGACGGCGACGGCCCGCGCCTGCAACTGCTGGCCCCGGCCCGGCCCGACTCGGCGATCGCCAAGTTCCTCGATCGCAGCGGCCCCGGCCTGCAGCAACTGGCCTACACCGTGGCCGACGTCGAGGCCGCCTCGGCCGCCCTGCGCGCCCACGGGCTGCGCCTGCTCTACGACTCCCCGCGCCGGGGCACCGCCGGGTCGCGGATCAACTTCGTGCACCCCAAGGACGCCGGCGGCGTCCTGGTGGAACTGGTGGAGCCGGCGGCGGACTGACCCTTTGTACCCCTTGAGGATGAATCATCCTGACGCGGCGGCGACCGGCTGGCAGGATCACGAGGCGGAACGGCCGGCGCTCCCGGCCGGTGCGCGACGATCAGCTGCCGTACCCCGGATACAGCAGGTGACGACGGGCCGAACCTGGGCCGCCGCCCGGGTGACGTGCTCCGGCCGAACGGTGGACCTGAACGATCCCGGGCCTGCTCAAAGCTGATCTACGTGTCCTTTCCGATGCCCGTCCGGTCTTGCGTGGCTCGTGCGTCTTCGCCAGGATGGCCCAATGCCCCAGCAGCAGGATCAGAATTTGGCGTTCTTCGACACCGCGAACTCCCAGCACGATTTCACCGTTGTGCTCCGCGGGTACGACCGCGGGCAGGTGGACGCCCACCTCGGCCGCCTGGTCGCCGCGCTCAACCAGTCCGAGCAGGCCCGTGGCGAGGCCGAGCAGCGGATGAACGACGCGCAACGCCGGCTGCGCCAGGCCGAGCAGCGGCTCAACGCGGTGGAGCAGAAACTCGCCGACAGCAACAAGCTGCTCGAGGAGAACAATCGGCCGACGCTCTCCGGGCTGGGCACCCGGGTCGAGCAGATCCTGCGGCTGGCCGAGGAACAGGCGAACGATCACCGGAGCGAGGCGAAGCGAGAGTCCGAGGGCATCCTCTCCGCCGCCCGCCTCGAGGCTCGCGAGATCACCGACAAGGCGCGCGCCGAGGCCGCCGCGATGAAGGCCACCGCCGAGCGCGAGGCCGGCCAGGTGCGCACCCACGCCGAGCGTGAGGCGGCCGAGGCCCGGGTGCAGGCCCGCCGCGAGGCCGACACGCTGCGCTCCGACGCCGACCGTGAGACCAAGCAGCTGCGGACGGTCACCGCGCACGAGGTCGCCGAGCTCAAGTCGACGGTCGAGCGCGAGGTGGCGTCGCTGCGCGCGACCGCCGAGCGCGAGATCACCCAGCAGCGGGCCAAGGCCTCCCGCGAGGCCGAGGAGAAGCGCGCCGAGGCCACCAAGCTGCTGACCGACGCCCGCGACAAGCGCGACAAGGACCTGCAGGCGCTCGCGCTCGAGATCGCCGAGCGCCGCGAGAAGGCCGAGCGCGAGGAGTCGCAGCGGCACGCCGCCCAGGTCAACGCCACGCAGAAGATGGTGGCCGAGGCCGAGGAGCGCGCCCGCGCCGCCGAGGACCGCTCCAAGGAGATCTCCCAGCGCGCCGAGCAGCGCCGCGTCGAGTCCGAGCGCAACGCCGCCGAGACCACCGACAAGGCCCGCGCCCTGGCCGAGAAGACGGTCGGCGACGCCCGGGCCGAGGCCCAGCGCCTGCTCACCGAGGCCCGTTCCGAGGCCCAGCACACGACCCAGGCGGCCAAGCGCGAGGTCGACGACCTCACCCGGCAGAAGGACGCGGTCACCAACCAGCTCGGTCAGATGCTCTCCGGCCTCTCCGGCCTCGTTCCGGGTGTCGGCGCGGCCAAGGCCGCGGCCGAGACGGCGGCCAAGCCGGCCGAGACGCCCGCTCCGCGCGGTCCCGAGGCCCCCAAGCCCGACACCGACAAGCCGGTGGCGGCCAAGACGAATTCCTGATCCGCCGACCGGCGCGGCAGCGGTGGCGACCTTCTGGTGGGTACGCGACCGTGGTTCTCGCCCGGTCGTCATCCTGTCGATGCGGGCCGTATCGGAGTTTCTCCGGTACGGCCTGACTCGTTCTCGCTTTCGCAAGCCGGGTCAGACAAATCACAACTAGCCGCATACTCCGCTCGCGAGGGTGTGTATCCCCCCGAGGCCGGACGATGCGTATGTGAGGATGGACAGCATGTCGCACGGCGGTGAAATTCTTGGTCTCGGCGGAGACGCGGCCACCGAACCCAGCTTCGACATCGCTCTGCGGGGTTATGAGAAGAAGCAGGTCGAACGGTACGTCGCCCGGGCCGAGAACGAGATCGCGGCGCTCGCAGCCGAGCGCGAGCAGGCGTATTCGCAGATGCAGGCCATGAACGCGCAGATCGAACGGCTCCAGCAGGAAGTCGTCCAGGTCCGCAAGCAGAACGGTCTGGGCGCCGAGGTCTCGTTCCGCCACCTCGGTCCGCGGGTCGAGCAGATCCTCGCGCTCGCCGAGGAGCAGGCCGAGGCGATCAAGGCGTCCGCCACCGACGACATCGCCGGCCGCCTGGCCGAGGCCGAGCGGGTGCGGGCCGAGGCCGAGGCGCACGCGCACAACGGCATCCGCGACTTCGAGATCGCGCTGGCCGCCCGCCGGGCCGAGGAGGAACGCGCCGACGCCGCGAAACGCGCCGCTTCGGAAAAGGCGCTGGTCGCCGCTCGGCAGTCGGCCGAGCAGATGCGGGGCGAGGCGGAGAACACCCTGGTCCGGGCGCGGGCCGATGCTCAGCAGCTCACCGACCAGACCGCGCAGCAGGCCATGCGGGCCCGCGCCGAGGCCGACGGCTACGTCAAATCCACCCGCATGCAGGCCGAGCAGGAGATCAAGGCGCTGCGCGACAAGACCCAGCAGGAGATCAACGCCCTGCGCGCCGCGGCCGAGCGCGAGCACGCCAAGCAGCGGGCGGCGATCGACCAGGATCTGGGGCAGAAGCGCCAGGCCGCCGCGCAGGAGCTCGCCCAGATGCGCGCCGGCGTCGAAAAGCAGTGCGCCGACCTGCGCAGCGAGGCCGACCGGTACGCCGAAGAGGTGCTGCGCCGCTCCGACGAGCAGGCCACCGCGGCGCGCAAGGAGATCGCCACCCAGCAGGAGAAGATCGCCGAGGCCGGCCGCCGGCTCGAGGCGGCCCGGGCCCAGGTCGCCGAGGCCGAGCGTGATCTGGCCGCCGCTCAGGGCCGCGCCCGGGCCGGCGCCGAGGAGGCCGACCAGGTGCAGAAGCGCCTCGTCACGACCCGCAAGGAGCTCGAGGTCGAGCAGGCCCGGCTGGTCGAGGCCAAGCGAGCCGGTGAGGCCGCCGAGCGGCACGCCACCGACGTCCGCCGCCAGGTGCAGCGAGAGGCCAAGCGGGTGGCCGAGCTGGCCGCGGCCGCGGTGATGGCCGCCGCCGCCTCCCCCGACGACGAGGACCCGGCCGACGACGCCGGCGACGACGCTCCCGGCGGCGCTCACGCGGCCGACAAGCCGACCGGCCAGCACGCCGCCGACCCGGCGGCCGGCCAGCACCTGGGCGGCAAGGCGACCGGCCAGCACGCGGTCGAGAAGGCAACCGGCCAGCACGCGGTCGACAATCCGGCCGGCCAGCCGGTGGCGGACAAGCCGACCGGCCAGCACGCGGCCGGCTCCGGCAAGGTCAGCGCCTCGGCCAAGGTGACCGTTCCACCGGCCTCCCGGGTGGGCGCCGACACGGAATAGCGCGCGCCGGGCCGCGAGAGTGGCGGCCCGTGCCCCGCAGCGATAACGTCGCCGCCGAGACTGTGCGGCCGGCGGGGATCACACCGGCTCCCATGCGTGTGGAGGATCCGGTGGCCAGGGACGACGATCTATCGCTGGAGGCCCCGGAGCCGGGCGACGACGAGTCGCTCGACAAGGGCGCCGAGGAACACCTGGCGGGCCGTTTCGGCCGCCCCGGGCCGCCGCTCGACCGGCGCAACCCGTTCATGATCGGCCTGCTCGGCGGCCTGGGCCTGATCCTGGCCTACGCCATCTTCCTGGGCCTGCGGAACGCGGCGTCGATCCTGGTCCTGATCTTCATCGCGCTCTTCCTCGCGATCGGGCTCAACCCGGCGGTGGTCCGGCTGCGCGGCTGGGGTGTCCCGCGCGGGTTCGCCGTCGCCATCGTCGCGCTCGCCGTGGTCGGCCTGCTCACGGGCGGCATCGTCGCGCTGGTTCCACCGCTGATCAGCCAGACCACCGAGCTGGTCCAGAACGTGCCCGGCTACATCCAGAGCCTCCAGCGCAGCGAGACGATCAACGAGCTGGTGCAGCGCTACGACATCGTCAACCGGGTCACCAGCGCGCTCAACGCGGGCACGGTCGGCAACGCGGTCGGTGGTGTCGTGGGCGTGGGCCGCGTGCTGGCCGGCACGGTCTTCAACCTGCTCACCGTGCTGGTGCTGACGATCTATTTCATGGCGTCGTTCGACCGCATCCGCGAGACCGGCTACACCCTCGTGCCGGCCTCGCGACGGGTGCGGGTGCGGTTGCTCACCGACGAGATCCTGACCAAGGTCGGGGCGTACATGGTCGGGGCCATCTCGATCGCCGTGCTGGCCGGGGCCAGCACCTGGCTGCTGGCCGTCATCCTCGGCCTGGCCTATCCGTTCGCGCTGGCCGTGGTCGTGGCCGTGACCGACCTCATCCCCCAGATCGGCGCCACGCTCGGCGCGGTCGTCGTGAGCCTGGTCGGCTTCGCCTCGTCCCTGACCGACGGCATCGTCTGCGCCGTGTTCTTCCTGCTCTACCAGCAGATCGAGAACTACCTGATCTATCCGAACGTGATGCGCCGCTCGGTCAAGGTCAGCGACGTCGCGGCCGTGGTCGCCGCCCTGCTGGGCGTGGCCCTCTTCGGCGTCGTGGGCGCGCTGGTGGCGATCCCGATGGTCGCCGCCATCCAGCTGATCATGCGCGAGGTGATCGTCCCCAGCCAGGAGGCGAGCTAGCGCTGGTCGGCCCGGGGCATCGGGACGTCGGCGAAGGCGGCGGTCGTGCGGTTGGCGTAGGCGTTCATGTCGCCCGTCTCCATCGGACCGTCCCAGGTGCGCGGCAGAGGCACCTCGACCGAGGGGGCCACCCGGCTCACGATCTCGTCGAGCACCTTCTCGGCGTCGCCGACCCACAGGTGCTTGCCGCCGGCGATCGGCACGACCTCGGCGTGCGGCACGGCGGCGAACCGTTCGGTGGCCTCGGCCGGGCGCAGATAGTCGTCGAACTCGGGGACGATCGCGGTCAGCGGCTTGCCCTCGGCGGCCCACGCGGCCAGATGGCGGGGCTGGGAGAAGCGCAGCGGCGGCGAGAGCAGGATCGCGCCGGCCACGGCCGGGTCGAGACCGTGCATCAGGGTGAGGTCGGTGCCGAACGACCAGCCCAGCAGCCAGATGTGGGGCAGGTCGGCGAACTCCGCGAACTCGATCGCGGCGGCCACGTCGTACTTCTCGTCGACGCCGCTCGAGAAGACGCCCCCGCTGGTGCCGCGCACGCTGGACGTGCCCCGGGTGTTGAAGCGCAGCACGGCCAGGCCGGCCAGCGCGGGCAACCGCCACGCCGCCTTGCGGAAGACGTGGCTGTCCATCATGCCGCCGTGGGTGGGCAGCGGGTGCAGGCAGACCACCGTGGCGACCGGCTCGCGGTCGAGCGGCCGGGCCAGCTCACCGACGAGGGTGAGCCCGTCGGCGGTCTGCAACTCGATGTCCTCGCGGTGGGCCGGCAGGATCGAGTTGGCACGGATCGGTTGCGTCATACCTCAAGATCCTCCATGGTGCCCGGCCTATCCATAACGCGGGGCGTTGCGCGAGCGCTCGACCGCCGGGCCGCGACGGTCACGGGCCTTCCAGCAACCGGTGTGCCAGTGGCGGCGGTCGGACTCGTCGCCCCGGCCGTCGATCGGCCACGCCACCACGTGGGCCACGCCGGGACGGATCTCCTGCAGGCAGCCGGGGCACCGGTAGGTCTTCGCGGCCGCCCCGCCGAAGATCGACCGCACCATCCACTCGCCGTCCTGCCACTGCTGAACGCCCTCGATGCCCTTGCGGACCCGCTCGTCGGTCAGTCCCCGCAGCGGCTCGCCGCCGGCGTCACGGCGGCGGGGATGGTTGCGGCGAGGACTCACCTTTACCAGCGTACGGGTGAGCTCGATCACCGTCGCGCCGGATCGGGGCCGGGAAACCAACGGGACCGGGCCGGAAAATCAACGACCGGGCCGGGAAACCAACTGATGACTCGCGGATAACAAGAGAATTAGACTCACGTTCATGACGGCTACCCGTGTGCCTGGAATGCCGGTTGTCGAGGACGGCGTCCTGATCTCCACGAACCCGGCCTCGGGCGCGGAGGCGGGGCGGGTGCCGGTCGCCGACGCCGAGGCGGTGAACGAGACCGTCCGCCGGGCCCGGGAGGCCGCGCTCTGGTGGCAGTCGCTCGGCTACGACGGCCGCCGCGAGCGACTGCTGCGCTGGCGTTCGCTCATCGTGCGCCGCATCGAGGAGCTGGCCCGGCTGACCAGCCTGGAGACCGGCAAGCCGGACGCCGACGCGATCGTCGAGGCCACCGCCGCGGTCGAGCACGTCGACTGGGCCGCCCGCAACGCCAAGCGGGTGCTCGGCCCGCGCAAGGTCCGCACCCGGCTGCTGCTCACCGAGCACTCCGGTCACCTGGAATACCAGCCGTACGGTGTGGTCGGCGTCATCGGGCCGTGGAACTATCCCATCCTCACGCCGGTCGGCCCGATCAGCGGCGCGCTGGCCGCCGGCAACGCCGTGGTCCTCAAGCCCAGCGAGTACACCCCGATCGTCGGCCAGTGGCTGGTCGACACGTTCGGCGAGGTGGTGCCCGAGCAGCCCGTGCTCCAGGCCGTGCACGGTCTCGGCGACACCGGCGCCGCGCTCTGCCGCTCCGGCGTCGGCAAGATGTCCTTCACCGGGTCGACCGCCACGGCCAAGAAGGTGCTGGCCGCCTGCGCGGAAAATCTGGTGCCGGCGGTGATCGAGGCCGGCGGCAAGGACGCGCTCATCGTCGACGCCGACGCGGACATCCCGGCGGCGGCCGAGGCGGCGGTCTGGGGAGCGATGACCAACGCGGGGCAGACCTGCATCGGCATCGAACGGGCCTACGCGGTCGCCCCGATCTACGACGCCTTCGTCAGCGCGGTCGTGGAGAAGGCCGGCAAGCTGCGCACCGGCGAGGAGATCGGTCCGATAACGATGCCCGGCCAGCTCGACATCATCCGCGATCACATCGACGACGCGCTGGCCCAGGGCGGCACGGCGGTGCTCGGCGGGCCGGAGGCGGTGCGGGCCCCGTACGTCTCCCCCACCGTCCTCGTCGACGTGCCGGCCGACTCCCGCGAGATCCGCGACGAGACCTTCGGGCCGACGCTCACGATCACCAAGGTGGCCGACGCCGACGAGGCCGTCCGCAAGGCCAACGACACCGCGTACGGGCTCGGCGGCGCGGTCTTCGGCAAGAAGAACGCTCTGCGCATCGCCCGCCGGCTGCGCTCGGGCATGGTGGCGGTCAACTCGACGCTGACCTTCGTCGGCATGGGCAACCTGCCGTTCGGCGGCGTGGGCGAGTCGGGCTTCGGCCGCATCCACGGCGAGGACGGGCTGCGCGAGTTCAGCCGGGCGAAGTCCATCACCGTACGGCGAGGCCCGTCGCTCCTTCCGGCGATGACCTTCGAACGGACCCCGGCGCAGGTCGCCAACATCGTCAAGACCCTGCGGATTTTGTACGGCCGGAAGTGAGCCGCGGACGGCGACTGCTAGCGTCCGTCAAGTGGTGGATCACCCCGCTGTCGAGGTCGACGGCCTGCATGTCGGTTATGGCTCCACGCCCGTCCTGGTCGGTGTCAACCTGACCGTGCCGGCCGGCGCGGGTGTCTGCGTCGTCGGCGAGAACGGGATCGGCAAATCGACCCTGCTGCGCTGCGTCAGCGGCCTGCAGCAACCCGACGAGGGCACGATCCACGTCTTCGGCGGCGACCCGGGCGCCACCCCCGAGTTCTGGCGAGCCGTGGTGACCACGGTCGAGCCCCCGACGTGGTATCCGGGTCTCACCGCCCGCGAGCACGCCGAGCTGGTCTGCCGGGCCCACGGTCAGGACCCGGATCAGGCCGGCGTCGACGAGGCGCTCGAACGGTTCGGCCTGGGCGGGCACGTCGACGCGATCCCGCCGTCGCTGTCCTCCGGCCAGAAGCAGCGCCTGGTGCTGGCCATCGCCCTGTTGCGGCCCAGTTCCCTGCTCATCCTCGACGAGCCCGAGCAGCGTCTGGACCGCGAGGGCCGGGCCGACGTGGCCGGACTGCTGGCCGACTACGTCGCCGGCGGCGGCTCGCTGCTGATGGCCAGCCACGACGACTCCTTCGCGGCCGCCTCGGGCGCGACGGTCACCACGATGGAGTCGCTCAGCGCGGTCACGCCATGACCGTCGTCCCGCTGGCTCCCGTCCGGCGCTGGATCAGCCGCACCCAGTCCGCCCACCGCGAGCGCGGAGCCACCCTCAGCAGCCTCTACGTGGGCGTGCTCTCCGTAGCGATCATCGGCGGCATGCTGCACCGGCAGGTCGCCGCGATCTTCTGGCCCCCGGCGCCGGACACCTCCGCGCTGGCCGCCGGCTCCCTGATCGCGGTGTGTTACGGGCCGCTCTATCTGGCGCTGCGCCGGTTCGGTCCGCTCGCGCTCAGCCGCCCGGCCGCCTCGTGGCTGCTGCCCGCCCCGGTGAGCCGGCGCCGGCTCCTGCTGCCCTCGCTGCGCATCGCCGGGATCGTCGCCGTGGTGATCGGCGCCCTGGCCGGGCTCGCGATCGTCGGCCACGCCGCGCCCCGGGCCGAGGCCGGCGACGAGGTGGCCCTGCTGGTCGCCGGGGGCGGGCTGATCGGGCTCACATTGCTGCTGGTGGCCACGGCGGCCCAGGCGGGCGGGCGGTGGGGTGACGTGCTCGACCGGCTGGCCGGCCTGATCCTCGCGGCCGGGCTGGCCGGGCTGGTCACCAGCACGACCCTCGACCGGCCCCGGACGATCGAGCAGTGGCCCGCCGTCACGACGCTGGCCCCGATCGTGGGCGTTCTGGGCGTGGTCGTGCTGGTCGCGCTCGCCCTGGTCATCCGCGGGCTCGCGGCCACGCCGAGCGATCGCATCCTCGACGCGTCGCGCACGGCCGGCACGCTCTTCGACACGGCGTTCGGCATCGAGCCGTCGTTCCTCACCGACATGATCGAGCGGCGCTACTGGGCCCGCCGCCGGCTGCGGTCGACCCGCCTGTTCCCGAGGCTTCCCGTGCTCGTCGCCCAGGACCTGCTGCTGACGCTCCGGCGCCGGAGCCGTCTGCTCTGGCTGGCGCTGGGCGCGGCCCTGCCGGTGCTGCTGGGTGGCGCGCCCGGCTGGGTGCTGGGCGCCGCCGTGCTGCTCGGCTGCCTGGTCGCCGGCCTGACGGCCGCCGGCAACGTCAAGACCGACGCGGGCAACCCGGTGCTGCTGCGACTGCTCGGCCTGTCGTCCCGGCAGGCCGTGCTGCAGCGGCTGTGGATGCCCGGAGTCCTGGCCGGCCTGTGGGCGGTCGGCACGCTGACCCTGCTGGACCTGCTGGGCAACCTGGCGTCCGGCCCGTGGTGGGCGCTGGGCCTCACCCTGGCCCCGGTCGGCGCGGCCGCCGCGGTGCACCGGGCCCGGGTCGGCTTCGTCCGCAACGAACTGCTGCCGCTGGACACCCCGATGGGCACGCTGTCAACGGGTCCGCTGGTCAACGCGGTGATGGGCCCCGACCTGCTGCTGCTCGGCATCCCGGCCTGGATCGCCATCGGCCAGGGCAGCCTGTCCTGGACGACGGTGCTGGTGCAGGCGGTGTTCGGCGTGGCCGGCGCCCGTTTTTACCTGTCCGGCACGACCGGCGACGACCGTACCGAGCTGTCGCACTAGAGCTGTCGCACTAGAAGAGTGTGAGCTCGTCCCGTTCCATGCCGCGCAGCTTGTCGTAGTCGACGACCACGCAACGGATGCCGCGGTCGGTGGCGAGCACCCGGGCCTGCGGCTTGATCTCCTGAGCCACGAAGACGCCCTGCACCGGCGCGAGCAGCGGGTCGCGGTTCATCAGTTCGAGGTAGCGGGTCAGCTGCTCGACGCCGTCGATGTCGCCGCGCCGCTTCACCTCGACGGCCACCGAGCCGCCGGTGGCGTTCCGGCAGAGCAGGTCGACCGGGCCGATCGCGGTCATGAACTCGCGGCGCACCACGGTCCAGCCCTCGCCGAACGTCTCGGGGTGGGCGGCCAGCAACTCCTGCAGGTGCGCCTCGACGCCGTCCTTGACCAGGCCGGGATCGATCCCCAGCTCGTACGACGTGTCCTGGAAGATCTCCTCCAGGGTGATCCGCAGCTCCTCGCCGGCCTTGTTGACGACCTTCCAGACGCCGGGCGCCTCCTGCAGCTTGCAGGGCGGGCTCATCCAGTTCAGCGGCTTGTAGGCGCGGTCGTCGGCGTGGATGGAGACCGAGCCGTCGGCCTTGACCATCACCAGCCGGACGGCCGTGGGCAGGTGGGCGGACAACCGGCCGACATAGTCGACCGAGCACTTCGCGATGACCAGGCGCACCGGACGACAGTACCGTCACGGCCGGCGCGCGGGCCAAGCGGCGTTCGCAGGGGTTTGTCATCCTGGAGCCGTGCTCGAAGCGCTCACCGGCACCGGCCTGGCCGCATCCGCCGGGCTCAATGCCTACATCCCCCTGCTCACGATGGGCCTGCTCGCCCGCTACACCGACACGATCGACCTGCCGACCGGCTGGAGCTGGCTGTCCAACGGCTGGACCCTGCTGATCCTGGCAGTGCTGCTGGCCATCGAGGTCGTCGCCGACAAGGTGCCGGTGGTCGACCACGTGAACGACGTGGTGCAGACCGTCGTGCGGCCCACCGCGGGCGGACTCGCCTTCGGCGCCGGGTCGTCCTCCGAGACGGTCACGGTCAGCGACCCTGGTTCGTTCTTCGGCTCGCACCAGTGGGTCCCGATCGCCGCCGGGGTGGTCATCGCGCTTGTCGTGCACGGGGTCAAGGCGGCCTCGCGACCGGTGGTGAACGCCACAACCGCCGGGTTCGGGGCGCCCGTGGCCAGCACGGCGGAAGACGTCGGCAGCGTGGTGATGTCCGTTCTGGCCATCCTGCTGCCGGTGTTGGTCCTGGTCGGACTGGTGGTGATGGTCCTGGCCGGGATCTGGGTGGTGCGGCGTCGCCGGCGTCGCCGGTCACTTTCGGGTTCCGGCGCGCCACAAGTGTTTGGTTGACTCTTCCGGTGCCCGCGATCGCCGTACCCGCCTTCGCCCTGACGTGGTGGGCCGCCTGCTATCTGGCCGGCCGCGACCCGATGCGGCCGGCGGCGCTGCGGGCGGCGGGCGCGCTTCTGGCGTACGCCGCCGGGGTCGCAGTGTGGACTGTGGACCCCGACGGTGTCGCCGCGCAGGTGCTGCTGTGCGCGCCCGCCCTGCTCTGGGCCGGCGCCGCGGTCGCGTTGCTGCCGTCCTCGGTGCCCGAACGCCGCCAGATCGACCTCGGCTGGATGATCCTGGGCGGCGTCTTCCTGGTGATGGCCGTGGCCCTGCCCGCGGCCGGCCGGCTGGTCGTGGTGGCTCCGCTGCTCGGCGGTCTGGTGCTGCTCTGGCGGTTCCGCGATCAGGTGCGCCCGCCGATGCTCACCGCGGCGCTCGCGGTCGCCGCCACCCTGTACGCCCTGGCCCTGGCCGCCTTGCTGCTGCCGGTCGACCTCGGCCCGTCCGGCCCGGTCCTCCCGGCCGGTCTCGTCGTGGCCGCGATCGGGCTCGATCTGCTGATGCTGGGCTTCCTGGTCGCGGTGGCCGACGCGGCCGACACCGGCGAACGGCTGCGCCCCGACCTGATCCGCTCGGCGACCGCCGCCCTGGTGGTGACGGTGCTGGTGGGCGGGCCGGTCGCGGTCACCGTGTGGGCGGTGGACGACGAGCCGGTTCTGTCCTTCCTCCAGTTCGCGGTGCTGGCCGCGGTGATGACCGCGGCCGGGCTCGGCGGGCCGGCACACCGCGCGCTCGACCTGGTCGCCTTCCGCGGCGACGAGCCGTTGCGCCGGAACAGGGCGGCGCTGCTGCTGCTGGCCGAGGCGCTTCCCCGGCGCTGGTCGCGCCGCCGGCTGCGGGCCACGGCCGAGGACGACTTCCTGCGGTACGCGCGGCAGGCGCTCGACAACTACGGCGACCTCGGCCGGCTGATGCGCAGCCCGCTGGCCGACCTGCCCGCCGTGGACCGGCGGCTCACCGGCCGGGCGCTCGACCAGCCGCTGGAACGGGCCACCGAGCTGCGGGCGGTGCTGCGGGACAGCGTCGACAGCCTGCGTCCGGCCGGGTCCTTCGACACCACCGACGAGTGGCGGCACTACAACGCGTTGCACTTCTGCACGGTGCTCGGCCTCAACCCGTACGCCCGGGGGATGCGGACCGACGGGCTGGAGCGCGACGCCCGGCAGGCGGTCGACTGGATGCGCGGCTACGTGCCGCGCGGGACGCTGCGACGCTGGCACAACGAGGGCGCCGACCTGGTCGCCGCTCGACTGTGGACGGAGCTGACCAGCGGCGACGCGCGTGGGGTGGCCCGGCCGGGCGATAACCGGACCGCGCCGACACGCAGCACATAACCGACCGATACGGGAGGAAATCGGTAAAATCCCCCATCGTGCAATTCTGGGGGTCGTGTGGGTAGCCAACGCAACGCGCTGGTGGCCGCCGTCCGGCAGGAACTCGCCGAGGCGCGCGGGGCTGCCCGGGCGGTGCTGGCCGAGGCCGAGTCGGCCCGTGGCGAGACGCAGAACCGGCGGCAGCTGGTCCGCGACGCGTACGCGACGTGCCTCAACCAGCTGGCCGAGGCCCGCGACGCCGCCCGCCGCGACGTCCAACGCCGGTTCCAGTTCGAGTCGTCCCGGCTCGCCGGCAACGTGCGCCACCTGGCCGCGCTCAGCGCCGGCGGGGCGGCCGGCCTGCCCTGGCGCATGTGGTCGCCGACCGAACCGGAGCCCGGCGCCCGCCCCGGCCTGCTGCGCATCGGTACGCTGACGCTGGACGACACCGCCGCCCTGCCGGCCCTCATCCCGTTCCTCGACGCGGCCCACCTCAACCTGGCCGGGCCGGCCGCCGAGGCCGACGCGGTGATCACCGGCGTGCTGTTGCGCGCGCTCGGCACCAGCCGGCCCGGCGACGTGCAGCTCACCGTCTACGACCCCGAGCACCTGGGCGGCACGCTGGCCTCGTTCGCGCCGCTCGGCATCTCGTTCATCGGGCCGGGCAGCCTCGGCGCCACCCTCGACGAGCTGGTCGAGCACATCTGCCGGGTCAACGAGACGGTGCTGGCCGGCGAGCACCAGTCGCTGGCCGACCTGACCGCGGCCACCATCGGTCCGCGGGCCGAGCCGTGGCGGGTGGTCGTGCTGCTCGCCGACGCCGCCACGGCCGGCGAGCTGACCAACGCCCAGCGCGCCCAGCTCGACCGGATCGTGCGCACCGGCGTCTCGTGCGGGGTCCACCTCGTCGTACGGGGCCTCGACCTGGCCGAGCACCCGAGCGTGCGCCGCCTCCGGGTGCGCGACCGCACCGCCACCTGCGACCTCACCGGCGATCTGGAGATTCGGCTCGACCCACCGCCCCCGCCCGAACGGGTGGCCGCCTTCTGCCGCGGCGTCGCCGAGCGACTGCGCGCGGGACCGCCACCGGCCCGCCTGGCCGACCTGGAACCCCGCGAGCTGTGGGCCGAGTCGTCCGCGCACGGGCTCGCCGCCCCGATCGGCGACAGCACCGACGGCTCGCTCATCGAGGTGCCGCTCGGCGACGACCCGCCGCACGCGCTGATCGGCGGGCCGTCCGGTTCGGGCAAGACCAACCTGATCTACGCCTGGCTGGCCGGGCTGGCCACCCGCTACGGGCCCGACGAGCTCGCGCTCTACCTGCTCGACTTCAAGGAGGGCGTGTCGTTCGCCCGCTTCGTGCCGGGGCCGCGCGACTCCAGCTGGCTGCCCCAGGTGCGGTTGGCCGGGATCAACGTGAACGGGGACCGCGAGTTCGGCCTCGCGATGCTGCGCCACCTCGGCGAGGAGCTGCGGACGCGGGCCCAGGCGGCCAAGCGGTTCGACGCGTCCAAACTGGCCGAGCTGCGTGCCGAGGACCCGACCGGACACTGGCCGCGCATCGTCGCGGTGATCGACGAGTTCCAGGTGCTGCTGGCCGGCCGCGACGCGGTCGCCGACGAGGCGGTCACCCTGCTCGAGGACCTGGCCCGCCGGGGACGCTCGCAGGGCATCCACCTCATCCTGGCGTCGCAGGACGTCTCGGGCATCGAGGCGCTGTGGGGCCGCTCCGGCCTGATCGGACAGTTCACGCTCCGGATCGCCCTGCCCAAGGCCCGTCGCATCCTGGCCGACGACAACCTGGCCGCCGCGGTCATCCCCCGCTTCCACGCGGTGGTGAACACCCAGTCGGGCACGTCCGGCGCCAACCAGATCGTCCGGCTGCCGGACGCGGGCGACCGCCTGGTCTGGCGCAGTCTGCAACGACGGCTCTGGCGGGACCGCCCCGACGGCTGCGAGGAGCCCCGGCTCTTCGACGGCGACGCGGTTCCCCGGCTGCCGGACACGTGCCGCCCGGCCGGCCCGGTGCCCACCGTCGCCTCGCCCGTCGGGTCCTCGCCCGGAGCCGTGCTGGGCGAACGGATCGACGTGGCCGCTCGCCCGGCCCGCCTGCGCCTGGGACGCATGCCCGGTCGCAACCTGGCCGTCCTGGGAACCCGTACCGACGAGGCCTGCGACGTGCTCGCGGCCGCGGCGCTGTCGCTCGCCGCCCAGGGCCCGGCCCATTTCAGCCTGGTCTGCCTGGACGCCGACGCATCCCGTCCGGCCGCCCGGCTGATGGCGGAACTGCCGTCGGCCGACTGGTGCGCCGACCTGCCCGACCTCGCCGACCGGCCGGTCCCGCACTACGTGATCGGCTACGCGCTGGACGCGAGCGCCGACCCGGCCGCGCTCCGGCGGCTGCTCACCGACGGCCCGGAACAGCGCACCCACGTGCTCGGCTGGTGGCGCTCGGTGAACCGGCTGCGGGACTCGCTGGGCGGTCTCGGCGCCCGGCTCGACCCGGTCGGCGCGTGGGTGGCGCTCGACGTGCAGGGCGCCGACCTGGCCCCGCTGCATCCCCAGCCCGGCGGTCCGGCCTGGTATCCGCGCACCCGCCGGGCGCTGTTCTTCGACCGCTCGGTGCACCGCACCCCGGAAGTCATCGTCCCGTACGAGGTGAACAGTGACCACACGTGACCGCCAGCCGATCGGACGGGACTACCAGTTGATGGTCAGCGCCCTGGCCGAGGCGACCCGCCGCCGGGACGCCGCGCTCAGCCAGGCCGAGCAGGCCTATCAGGAGAGCGCCGCGCAGGCCGCGGGTGAGCTGGCCCGGGCCGAGGGCGACGCGCTCTCGGCCGACCGGTGGGCCGGGGCCGCGGCCGCGCAGGTGCTCGACGTGGACCGGGAGGCGGCCCGGCTGTGGGACCAGCTGCGGCAGGCCCGCGGCTTGCGGATGCGCTCGCTGGGCGAACTCCCCGAGCCCGCGCCGGTGGAGTCGCTGCCGCGGGTGGCGCTGCCGAGCGCCGCGTCGTCGCCGGCCTCGTCGACGGCGCCGGGCACGGCGCGCCCGTCGCCCCGGACCCTGCTGGCCCAGGCGGCCGAACGCATCGACCACACCATCCGCCCGGCCGGCCGGCGGGCGCTGCCGCGCTGGGCGTTGCCGCTGCTGCCCCTGGTCGGGGCGGTGGTGGCCGCGCTGGCCGGACTGGTCGGCTCGGGTCTGGTCACGTTCGGCAGCACGGGGGTCTGGGGCGGCGCGGTGATCCGCGCGCTGGGCTGGCTGGCGTTCCTCGTGGCGCCCTCGGCCGGGGTGCCGGTGGCGGCGCTGTTCGCGCATCGGCGGTTGCAGGCGCGCCTGGACATCGGCGGCATCGGGTTGACGCTGCTGGGCGGCATGGTCGCGGCGACGTTGATGTCGCTGGCCTTCGCATCGACCCGCTGAGCCGGCCCGGCCGGGCGCCTGAGGAGCGACCCTCGCCGGACAGCGACATCGCGCCGCTGCCTCTACGGTCAGGGGCATGGAGTCGGCGATCCGGGTGCGCGCCCTGCGCAAGACCTACCAGGGCACCGTCGCCGTCGACGGGGTCGACCTCGACGTGCCCCGCGGTGAGATCTTCGCGTTGCTCGGCCCCAACGGCGCCGGCAAGACGACCACCGTGGAGATCCTCGAGGGCTACCGCAAGCGTGACTCGGGCGACGTCAGCGTGCTCGGTGCCGACCCCGGCACCGCGACGGCGCGGGACCGCGTCGGCATAGTGCTGCAGGGCACCGGGGAGTTCGACGAGCTCACCGTGGGCGAGGTCGTCCGGCATTTCGCCCGCTTCTACCCCCGGCCCGACGACCCGGTCGCCGTGATCGAGCGGGTCGGGCTGAAGGACAAGGCGCGGGCCCGTACGCACACGCTCTCCGGTGGACAGAAGCGCCGCCTCGACGTCGCGCTCGGCATCATCGGCCGGCCGGAGCTGCTCTTCCTGGACGAGCCGACCACCGGCTTCGACCCGGAGGCGCGCCGCGAGTTCTGGCAGCTCATCCGCGAGCTGCGGACCGGCGGCACCACGATCGTGCTGACCACGCACTATCTGGAGGAGGCCGAGGCGCTGGCCGACCGGGTCGGGGTGATCGCGCGGGGCCGGCTCATCGCGGTCGACAGCCCGGCCCGCCTCGGTCACCGCGAGTCGGCCGAGGCCACGGTCTCCTGGCGTACGGCCGAAGGCGCCCCGGCGAGCACCCGGACCGCCACCCCGACCCGGGTCGTGAGCGAGCTGGCCGCCGAGTTCGGGGGCGAGGTGCCGGCGCTGACGGTGTCGCGCCCGTCGCTGGAGGACGTCTACCTCGAGATGATCGGAGACGTGGCGTGACCTCGCTCGGCTATCACCAGGGGGTTCTGGAGGTCCGGCAGTTCCTGCGCAGCCGCGAGCAGGTCGTCTTCACGCTGGCCTTCCCGGCGATCATGATCGTCGTGTTCGGGTCGATCTTCACCGGGGACATCGGCGCCGGCGTCGGTTTCACCCAGTACTTCGTGACCGGCATGATCGGCACCGGCCTGATGACCGCGGGCTTCCAGTCGCTGGCCATCCAGATCCCGGCCGAGCGCGACCGCGGCGTGCTCAAGCGCTTCCTGGGCACCCCGATGCCCAAGTGGGTCTACTTCGCCGGCAAGGTGCTGATGGTCGGCTTCATCGCCGTGCTCGAGACGGTGATCCTGCTGGCCGTGGCCACCCTCTTCTTCGGCCTCGACCTGCCCGACAGCGGGGCCAAGTGGCTCACCTTCCTGTGGGTCTCGGCACTCGGCATCACCGCCTGCACCCTCTGCGGGGTGGCCTTCTCCTCCGTCGCCCGCACCGGTCGCAGCGCGCCCGCCGTCGTCACCCCGGTCGCGCTCGTCCTCCAGTTCATCTCCGGCGTCTTCTTCGTCTTCACCAGCCTGCCCGGCTGGATGCAGACCGTGGCCGGGCTCTTCCCGCTCAAGTGGTTGTGCCAGGGTCTACGCTCGGTCTTCCTGCCGGAGTCGTTCGGCGCGCAGGAGCCCGGCGGCTCGTTCGACCTGCCCCGGGTCGCGATCGTGCTCGGCGTGTGGTGCGTGCTCGCTCTCGTCCTCTGTCTGGTGACGTTCAAATGGACGACAAAGCGCGACGGCTGAGTCTGAGACGCTTGATGCCGGGCGCCGGCGGGTAAACCGGCGTATCCCTGAGCTAAGGAGTTGGTCGCCGCCATGGGCGGATATGGCTGGCAGATCGTCCTCGTCATCGTGCTGGTGCTGCTCAACGCGGCCTTCTCCGGCAGCGAGATGGCGCTGATCTCGTTGCGCGACAGCCAGCTGCAACGGCTCGAGCGGCAGTCCCGCACGGGCCGGACGCTGGCCAAGCTGGCCCGTGACCCCAACCGGTTCCTGGCGACCATCCAGATCGGCATCACGCTGGCCGGCTTCCTGGCCTCGGCCTCGGCCGCGGTGTCGCTGGCCAAGCCGCTGACCGGCCCGCTCAGCTTCCTGGGCACCGCGGCCAACCCGGTGGCGATCGTGCTCGTCACCATCGTGCTGACCTTCTTCACGCTGGTCGTCGGCGAGCTCGCCCCCAAGCGGGTCGCGATGCAGCGCACCGAGGGCTGGGCGATGGCCGTGGCCCGTCCGCTCGACATGCTGGCCGCCCTGTCCCGCCCGGCGGTGTGGCTGCTCGGCAAGTCGACCGACCTGGTCGTGCGCATCACCGGCAACGACCCGCAGGCCGGACGCGAGGAGGTGACCACCGAGGAGATCCGCGACCTGGTCACCCAGCAGCAGGAGTTCACGCCGGAACAGCGCACGATCATCAGCGGCGCGTTCGAGATCGCCGACCGGATCCTGCGGGAGATCCTGGTGCCCCGCCGGGACGTCCTGGTCGTCTCGGCCGAGGCGCCCTCGGCCGAGGCTCTGACCCAGCTCATCGCCGGCGGCCACTCCCGGGCGCCGGTCACCGGCCCGATGGGGCTCGACGACGTGCTCGGCATCGTGCACCTGCGCGACCTGGTGAACGCCGAGGGTCCGGTGCGCCGCCACATGTACGCGCCGCTGTTCCTGCCCGAGACGCTCAAGGTGTCGGACGCGATGCGCCAGATGCGTCTGCAGCGTCAGCAACTGGCCCTGGTGGTCGACGAGCGCGGCGCGATCGACGGCATGATCACCATGGAGGATCTGGTCGAGGAGGTCGTGGGCGAGATCTACGACGAGACCGACCGGGACGTGCAGGGCATCATCCGCGAACCGGACGGCGCGATGCTGCTGCCCGGCACCTTCCCGATCCATGACCTGCCCGACATCGGGGTCGACGTCGAGAACCTGGACGAGGGCGACTACACCACCGTCGCGGGCCTCGTGCTGGCCCACCTGGGGCACATCCCCACCGAGCCGGGCGAGATCGTGGAGATCGACGGCCACGGCGCCGAGGTCGTGGAGGTCACCGGCCGCGCGATCACCAAGGTACGGCTGCGCGTGGCCCAGCGCGACCGCGAGGAGCAGGAGCAGGCCTCTTAGCTCGCGTCGTTGAAGGCGACCGACAGGACGGCGTGCGCGACCAGCACGGCCTGATCCATCGAGTCGTACGGGCCGACCCGCAGCTCGACCGTGTGGGTGCCGAAGACCGCGCGCACCGTCCAGCTGTTCGGGTGCCGGTCGTCCTCGCGGCTGTGGTTGACCACCACCTGGGTGGCCGACCGCACGTTGATGGCCGACCACCGGTCCTCCGTCGTGCCCCACGACCGGAACCAGCCCGGCGCGACGGCCAGCGCGCCCTTGCTCGCCTCGGCGAGCGCCCACTGCATGTCCTCCGGCGCCGGAGCAGCGCGTGTCGTCATGCCATACCCCCATGCCCGCTTTGTCGCTAAAGGCATGGTAAGGCAGGTCAGTACGTGTAGAAGCCCTTGCCGCTCTTCCGGCCCAGGTCACCGGCCTGGACCATGCGCTGCAGCAACTCCGGCGGGAAGAACTTCTCGTCCGCGGTGTCCCGGTAGATGTTGCTCGCCGCGTTGAGCATGACGTCGAGGCCGGTCAGGTCGACCGTGGCCAGCGGGCCCATCGCGTGCCCGAAGCCCAGCTTCATCACCGTGTCGAGGTCGGCCGCGCTGACCACGCCCGACTCGACCAGGCTGATCGCCTCGACCAGGATCGCCGAGAAGAGCCGGTTGGAGACGAAGCCGGCGACGTCACGCTTGACCTCGACGCACGTCTTGCCGACCTCCTCGGCGTAGGCCCGGGCCGTGGCCAGCGTCTCGTCGGAGGTCTGATAGCCCCGGACCAGCTCGACGAGCTTCATCATGGGCACCGGCGAGAAGAAGTGGATGCCGACGACGGACTCGGGCCGGGCGGTCACCGTGGCGATCTGGGTGATCGGGATGGCCGAGGTGTTGGTGCCGAGCACGACGTCGGCCTTGCAGATCTTGTCGAGGGCGCGGAAGACCTCGTGCTTGGCCTCCACCTTCTCGTAGATGGCCTCGACCACCACGTCGGCCTCCGCGGCGGCGTCGAGGTCGGTGGTGGGAGTGATCCGGGCGAGCGTCGCCTCGGCCTCCTCCTCGGTGATCCGGCCCTTGGCCGCGAACCGGCTCAGCGAGTCGCGGATCGCCGCCATGCCGCGACCCGTCGCCGCGTCGTCCACGTCGCGCATGGTGACCTGCCAGCCGGCCTGCGCCGAGACCTGCGCGATGCCGGAACCCATGAGCCCGGAGCCGATGACCGCCAAACGACCCGCCATGAAAGTGCACCCCTCTGTGACGCCGGAAACAACTAGCCCACCCTAACGGGGTTCCTGAACGAAGACTCAGCCCAGGGGTGCCGCCTCGATCGGGGCAATTCGCCGGAAAAAGGTCGCGGAGCGGTGCGAGACTGTGCCCATGGCGTCGGGCAACGGCTGGTATCTCATCGGGCCGCTGATCGCCGTCGGCCTGGTCGGCTTTCTCGGCGCCGTCTTCTGGCGGATGGGCCTGCAGTGGACGACCGTGCGCGAGCCCGACGTCGCCGGCCTCTCCATCTTCGGCGAGCCGGAATACGCCGAGTACGAGGATTACGGCCTGCTCTGCCCGGCCGCCGTCACGGCCGACGCCGAGGTCGCCGACGACATCCGCCGGCGGCTGGGCGACGCCGGGATCAGAGCCACCCGGACGTACGACCGGGAAGGGCGCACCGTCGTGCTGGTCTTCGCCGAGCAGCTCGAGGAAGCCCGCCGGCTGGCTCTGTAGGGCGGGTCCCGGAAGACGGCGTGTCTCAGAAGTCGAACGTCGGCTCGGGCACATCGGCCCGCTCGACCTCGACCCCCAGCTTGGCCAGGTCGGAGACGAAGTCGGGATAGCCCCGGTCGATGTGGTGCACCTCGCCGACCTCGGTGACGCCCTCGGCGCACAGCCCCGCGATGACGAGTCCCGCGCCGGCCCGGATGTCGGTCGCCCGCACCGGCGCCCCGGAGAGCCTGTCCCGCCCGTTCACGACCGCGTGGTGGCCGTCGGTGCGGATGTCGGCGCCCAAGCGCACCATCTCGTTCACGAACATGAACCGGCCGTCGAAGATGTTCTCGGTGACCAGCGACGATCCCTCGGCGACCGAGGCCAGGCCGAGGGCCATCGGCAGCAGGTCGGTCGCGAAGCCCGGGAACGGCAGGGTCACGATGTCGACGGCCTTCGGCCGGTCGGTCATGCGTACCCGGAACTGGTTGTCCCCGGGATCGACGGTGGCGCCCGCGGTGACCAGCTTGTCGAGCGCGAGGTCGAGGAACTCGGGCCGCACCCCCTGGACGGTGACGTCGCCCCGGGTCATCGCCGAGGCGAACGCCCAGGTGCCGCCGACGATCCGGTCGCCGATGGTCCGGTGCCGCACCGGCTGCAGCTCGTCGACGCCCTCGATGGTGAGCGTCGAGGTGCCGGCGCCGTCGATCTTGGCGCCCATGGCCATGAGCATCTCGCAGATGTCGACGATCTCGGGCTCACGGGCCGCGTTGTCGATCTCGGTGACGCCCCGGGCCAGCACGGCCGCCATCAGCAGGTTCTCCGTGGCGCCGACGCTCGGGAAGTCCAGCCAGATCTTGCTGCCGCGCAGGCCGCCGGGCGCCGACGCGATGACGAAGCCGTGCTCGCCCGAGATCTCCGCGCCCATCCGGGCCAGACCGGAGACGTGCATGTCGAGACCGCGCGAGCCGATCATGTCGCCGCCGGGCAGGGCGACCCGGACGTACCCCGTCCGGGCCAGCAGGGGGCCGAGCACGCAGATCGACGCCCGCAGCCGCCGCACCAGGTCGTAGTCGGCCTCGCTGCCCGGGTCGGCCGGCACGTCGATCGTCGCCTGGCCACCGGTCAGGGTGACCTCGCAGCCCAGCCGCCGCAGCACCTCGGCCATGATCGCGATGTCGGTGATGCGCGGAACGTTCTCGACGACGCTGCGGCCCGGCGCGAGCAGCGCGACCGCCATCAGCTTGAGCGCCGAGTTCTTCGCACCGCCCACGGTGACCTCGCCGGTCAGCGGGACGCCGCCCTTCACCCTGATCACATCCACGCGGGCCATGGTATTGGCCGCCACCCGGGCCCACGTCCGTCGGGGTCGGTCTGACGTCACCGGGCGGCCCGACCCGCCGGGACCGGCCGGACCGGGCGATTAGGCTCAGCGGATGGCCGTTCACCTCACCCGCATCTACACCCGAGCCGGCGACGCCGGGCAGACCCGCCTCGGCAACAACGAGGTCGCCGACAAGACCGATCCGCGGATCGTGGCGTACGCCGACGCCGACGAGTGCAATGCCGCGCTGGGGGTGGCGCTGGCCCTCGGCGACCTGCCCACCGACCTCCGGCAGGTGCTCACCGCCATCCAGAACGACCTCTTCGACGTCGGGGCGGATCTCTGCAACCCCGAGACCGAGAACCCGCCGTACCCGCCCCTGCGGATCACCGAGGAGTACGTGACCCGCCTCGAGGGCTGGTGCGACCGGTTCAACGAGCAGCTGCCGGCCCTGGACAGCTTCGTCCTGCCTGGGGGCACCCCCGGGGCCGCGCTGCTCCACGTGGCCCGCACGGTGGCCCGGCGGGCCGAGCGGTCGACCTGGGCGCTGCTGCGGTCGGACCCCGAGCGGACCAGCGATCTGCCCGCGAAGTACCTGAACCGCCTGTCGGACCTGCTGTTCATCCTCTCCCGCGTGGCCAACCCGGGCGGCGACGTGAAATGGGTGCCGGGCGGCGGCGCGGCCTGATGCTGCACCACGTCGAGCTCTGGGTGCCCGACCTCGAGGGGGCGGCCGGGCCCTGGGGCTGGCTGCTGGGCGAGCTCGGCTGGAAGCTCCATCAGGACTGGCCGGGCGGCCGCTCGTGGATCAGCGGCGGGGTCTACCTGGTGCTCGAACAGTCCCCCGCACTCTCCGGCGACGTGCACGACCGGCTCGCGCCCGGCCTCAACCACCTCGCCTTCGACGCCGGCAGCCGCGCCGAGGTCGACCGGCTGACCGCCGAGTCGGCGTCGCACGGCTGGGCGCTGCTCTTCCCCGACGCCCATCCCCGGGCCGGCGGCCCCGACTCGTACGCCGCCTATCTGGAGGACGCCTGGGGCTTCGAGGTCGAGCTCCAGTCCGGCCCGCCCGACTGAGCCACCCCGGTCCACCCGGCCGAGCCAGTCCCGGTCCACCCGGCCGACCTAGTCCCGGCCCGCCCTGCTGAGCCAGTCCCGGTCCACCCGGCCGACCCAGTCCCGGCCCACCCGGCCGACCCAGTCCCGGCCCACCCGGCCGACCCAGTCCCGGCCCACCCGGCCGACCCAGTCCCGGCCCACCCGGCCGAGCCGGCCTGCTGAGCCGGTCCGCTGAGTCAGACCAGCAGGGAGCCGTCGATCACCGTGACCGCCCGGCCGGTCAGGTGGGTGCGGTCGCCGCGCAGGGAGACCCGCACGAAGCCGCCGCGGGCCGACGCCTGATAGCCGACCAGGTCGGTGCGACCGCCCAGCCGGGCCGACCAGAACGGCGCCAGCGCGGTGTGGGCGCTGCCGGTGACCGGGTCCTCGCCCACCCCAGCCGCGGCCCCGAAGAAGCGCGAGACGAAGTCGTAGCCGCCGGCCGGATCGTCGGCGCGGGCGGTGACGATGACGCCCCGCTGCTCATATCCGGCCAGCGTGGCGAGGTCGGGGGTCAGCTCGCGCACGGCCGCCTCGTCGAGCAGTTCGAGGAGCAGATCGTCGGTGTTCGGGCCGGTGTGGTGGACCGAGACGGGCGACGCGCCCAGCACGTCGGCCAGCGCCGGGTCGGCGGCGACGGGCGTCAGCGGCGCGGTCGGGAAGTCGAGCGTGAACCAGTCGTCGTCCCCGGCCGTGGCGGTGAGCACGCCGCTGCGGGTGGCGAACCGTACCGTGCCCTTGGTGGCGCCGTCGTTGTGCAGGACCTGGGCGGTGGCCAGGGTGGCGTGGCCGCAGAGGGCCACCTCGACCGCCGGGGTGAACCAGCGCAGCGCGTAGTCGGCTTCGTCCCCGGCCGGGAGGGGGTGGACGAAGGCGGTCTCGGAGAGATTGACCTCGGCGGCGACCCGGCTCATCCACTGCTCGTCGGGGAACTGCGGCTGGTCGAGCACGACCACCCCGGCGGGATTGCCCGCGAACGGCCGGTCGGTGAAGGCGTCGACGATTCGAATACGCATGACTCGACGCTAGGAGACCTCGGCCCGGGTCGCGAGAGCCAATCGGGGCGACGCGGCCGTCACTGCTCGATCGGGTCGGGGCGGATGGCCGGGCGGGGCGCGACGCTGCCCGGCTGACCCGGCGGCGCGGCCTCGAGCCAGGAGAGGAAGCCGGTCACAGTCGTCGAGGCCATCGCGATCTCGAGCTCGTCGAGGGTGGTGGCCAGGCGCAGGATCACCCAGTGACCGGGCATCGTGAGCCGCTCGGGGCCCTCGGGGTCGCGACGGCCCTCGACCACGGTCGACGCGCGGTCGAGCGTGCGCTTGGGCCGGAAGGCGAAGCTGAACAGCCTGTGGATCCGCAGCTCGCCACCGGCGAACTGGCCGATCGCGGTGGACCAGCCACGACCGGGGACGAGCGTGCTGACGCGGATCTGCAGCCGGATGGTGCCGCCGCCGAACTTGAGCAGCCGGCGGCGGATGAAGACCAGGAACAGAAGCGCGAGCAGCGCGACGACGCAGATTCCGAAGATTTCCAGAACCCGCATCGTCGGCGTCAGTGGGACTCGGGGGTGGCGGGCGTGGCGCTCTCGGCCAGGACGGTCACGCCGTCGGCGTCGATCGAGAGGAACCCACCGGACACGTCATAGGTGAGCTGCTCGCCACCGGCGAGCTTGACCCGCACCTGCGACGGCTCCTTGAGCAGGCCCAGAAGCGGCGAGTGACCCGGCAGCACACCGATCTCACCCTCGGTGGTGCGTGCGACGAGCATCTCGGCCTCGCCGGACCAGACACGCTCCTCGACGGCGACGACCTTGACGGGCAGCTGGTTGGCCACGCTGTCTCCCTGTTCAGGCTGCTTCAACTATTGGGTGAAGTCTAGACGGCACCCCGGGCCGCGATGGCTGGGGGTGGTCACCACCACAGGCGTCAGCCGTTGGTGTTGATGTATTCGGGATTGCGGAAGATGAAGCTGCGCACCTGGTCCTGGCGGACGGAGGCGAAGAAATCCTTCGCGCTGGGCGCCAGCTCCTCGCCGCGGTAGTCGCCGTTCACGATGATCGAGCTGCCGGGCAGTTTGATCAGCGTCATGTCGTCGGAGCGCAGGTTCTTCAACGCGAACGCCCAGTCGACCACGCCGTGCCCGTTGCCGTCGAAGATCAGCGCCTTGCCGGCCGCCTTGAGCACCTTGTCGAGCTTGGCCGGGTTGGTGATCACGTTCTTGCTGAGCGCCTGGCTGGCCATCGCCTTGATGAACTGCTGCTGGTGACGCTGACGGTCGTAGTCGCCGCGGGGCAACCCGTAGCGCTGACGCACGTAGTCGAGGGCCTGCCACGCCTTGAGGTGGTAGGTGCCCTTCTTGTACTCGGCTTGGGGACCGTAATAGGGATGGGCGCACGAGTTGTCGGCACAGCGGGACAGGCGCGGGCGGGGCTTGCCGTTGGGCTGCAGATGCTCCGACTTGACGTTCTGGTCGATCGTCATGGTGACGCCGCCCATGGCCTCGACGATCGCCTTGAAGCCGTTGAAGTTGATGATCGCGCCGGCGTCGAATTTCTGGATGCCGGTGAGCTTGCCGACGGTCTTGGCCAGCAGGTCGAAACCCTGGACCACGTCGTGCTTGCCGTTGCCGACCGAGCTGCCGTACCCCATCGCGGCGTTGATCTTGGAGCGACCACCCCGGAAGCCGGTCTTCTCGAACGGCGGGATGTCGACCACGAGGTCGCGCGGGATCGAGTACAGGTAGGCCTGGCTCAGATCCTCGGGGATGTGGGCCACGATGATCGAGTCGGACAGCGGGGTCTGCTCGTCGGTGCGCGGGTCGATGCCGACCAGCAGGATGTTGAGCGGCCCCTTGATCTCGGAGACCCGCTGCGGGGTGCCGGCGACGGCCGGGTCCCCGAAGAGATTCTGGGTCTCGACGGCGCCGGCATAGCGCGAGACCAGCACCTGCTGGGCCACGAGGGCGCCACCGGCGACCACCATCAGCACACATCCGAAGACGGCGCAGAGCCGGGCCCACAGGGGCGTGCGTTTCGAAGACATCGCCACGTGCTCCCCTTCACCCGACTGATGGTCAAGAGTAACCAGATGAGGTGTACTCCCGGCGCTACAACTACCGCAAAACGGACAAAGTTACGTCACGAAACAGCGAAGCCGCGCCAACCTTTACGGTCGGCGCGGCTCCGGCAATGCTGAGACAGCTGAACGGGCTGGATCAGCCCTTCATCAGCTCGTGCGCGTTCTTCTCGAGGTCCTCGAGGCCACCGCACATGAAGAAGGCCTGCTCGGGGAAGTTGTCGTACTCGCCCTCGCTGATCTTCTTGAACGCCTCGATGGTCTCCTTGAGCGGGACCGTCGAGCCGGCGACGCCGGTGAACTGCTCGGCGGCGTACGTGTTCTGCGAGAGGAAGCGCTCGATGCGGCGAGCCCGCTGCACCGTGACCTTGTCCTCTTCGCTGAGCTCGTCCATACCGAGGATGGCGATGATGTCCTGCAGGTCCTTGTACTTCTGCAGGATCCGCTGCACCTCACGGGCGACCGTGTAGTGCTCGGTGCCGACGAACTCGGGCGCCAGGATCCGCGAGCTGGAGGCCAGCGGGTCGACGGCGGGGTAGATGCCCTTGTCGGAGATCGACCGCTCGAGGTTGGTCGTCGCGTCCAGGTGGGCGAACGTGGTGGCCGGCGCCGGGTCGGTGTAGTCGTCGGCGGGCACGTAGATCGCCTGCAGCGAGGTGATCGCCTTGCCCTTGACCGAGGTGATCCGCTCCTGGAGCTCGCCCATCTCGTCGGCCAGCGTGGGCTGGTAGCCCACGGCCGACGGCATGCGGCCGAGCAGGGTGGAGACCTCGGAACCGGCCTGGGTGAACCGGAAGATGTTGTCGATGAAGAGCAGCACCTCCTGGTTCTGGACGTCGCGGAAGTACTCCGCCATGGTCAGGGCGCTCAGCGCGACCCGCAGGCGGGTGCCCGGCGGCTCGTCCATCTGGCCGAAGACGAGGGCGGTCTTGTCGAGAACGCCACCCTCCTCCATCTCCAGGATGAGGTCGTTGCCCTCACGGGTGCGCTCACCGACGCCGGCGAACACCGACGTACCACCGAAGTTGCGGGCGACCCGGATGATCATCTCCTGGATGAGCACCGTCTTGCCCACGCCCGCGCCACCGAACAGGCCGATCTTGCCACCACGCACGTACGGCGCGAGCAGGTCGAGCACCTTGATGCCGGTCTCCAGCATCTCGGTCTTGGGCTCGAGGTCGGCGAACGCCGGGGGCTTGCGGTGGATCGACCAGCGCTCCTGGATGTCCAGGGTCGACGGGTCGGCGTTGAGCACCTCGCCGAGGGCGTTGAACACGTGGCCCTTGGTCACGTCACCGACGGGCACCGAGATCGGCGCGCCGGTGTCGGAGACCTCGGCGCCACGGATCAGGCCGTCGGTCGGCTGCATCGAGATCGCGCGGACGATGTTGTCACCCAGGTGCTGGGCGACCTCCAGCGTCAGCGTCTTGGTGCCCTCGGACAGGGTCACCGAGACGTGCAGCGCGTTGTAGATGTCGGGCATGGCGTCCCGGGGGAACTCGGCGTCGACGACCGGGCCGATGACCCGGACGACACGGCCGACACCGGTCTCCGTCTTGGTGGGCTCAGCTACAGCAGTCATCACATATCACTTCCTGCCGAGGACAGCGCCTCGACGCCGCCGACGATCTCACTGATTTCCTGGGTGATCGCGGCCTGCCGCGCGGAGTTCATTTCGCGCGTGTACCGCTTGAGCAGGTCGTCCGCGTTGTCCGACGCGCTCTTCATCGCCCGCCGGCGCGATGCCGACTCGCTCGCCGCCGAGGACAGCAACGCCGCGTAGATCCGCGTGTTGAGGTATTTCGGCAGCAGCGCGTCCAGCAGCTCGTCGGCGTCCGGCTCGAACTCGTAGGCCGGACGCAGCCCGGGCTCGACCTCGCGCTCCTCGACCTGCATGGGAGCCAGGAAGTGCGCCTCCGCGCTCTGCGTCATCAGCGACTGGAACTGCGTGCTGACGATGTGCAGCTCGTCGACGCCCCGGATGCCGTCCGGACCGTAGGTCTCGTCGGTGTCGTCGGCGCCGGCGACGAACGCCTCCAGCAACGCGTCACCGATCGTCTTGGCGTCGGAGAACGACGGCCGCTCGGAGAAGCCGGTCCAGCTGGCCTCGATCGGCCGGTTACGGAACCGGTAGTAGCCGACGCCCTTACGGCCGACGACGTAGAGCACCGTCTCCTTGCCGTCCGCCTTGAGGCGCGAGATCAGCTGCTCGGCGGTGCGGATCGCGTTGGCGTTGTAGGCGCCGGCGAGGCCGCGGTCGCTGGTGATGAGCAGGATGCCCGCCCGCCGGACCCGCTCACGCGGGACCAGCAGGGGGTTGTCGATCGTCGCGTTGGACGCCAGGGCGGTCAGGACCTGGGTGATCGCCTCGGCGTAGGGCTTGGACGCGGTGACCCGCTCCTGAGCCTTGGCGATGCGGCTGGTGGCCACCAGCTCCTGCGCCTTGGCGATCTTCTTGGTCGACTTGACGGTGCGGATGCGCCGCCGGAGAGCCTGTACCTGACCGGCCATGGCTACTGGCCTTCGGCCGGACGGGGAACCTCGCGGGTCACCGTCTCACGCGTCTGGCGGCCGTCCTCGAGCGGCTCGGCCGGGTCCTCGTTGACCGAGGACCCCGTCTCGCCCCGCTTGAAGAGCTCCTTGAACTCGGTCACGCCGCTCTTGAGGTTCTCGACGTCGTCGTCCGAGAGCAGGCCGGTCGAGTCGATCGCCGTGTAGGTGTCGCTGCGGTGCCGCTTGATCCAGCCCAGGAAGTCCTGCTCGAACCGGCGCACGTCGCCGACCGGGATGTCGTCGAGCTGGCCGGTGGTGCCGGCCCAGATCACGATGACCTCGTCGACCACCGAGTACGGCGAGTACTGCGGCTGCTTGAGCAGCTCGACCAGGCGTACGCCCTTGTCGAGCTGGGCCCGCGACGCGCGGTCCAGGTCGGAGGCGAAGGCCGAGAAGGCCTCCAGCTCACGGAACTGGGCCAGGTCGAGGCGGAGCCGGCCGGAGACCGAGCGCATGGCCTTGACCTGCGCCGATCCGCCGACCCGGGACACCGAGGTACCGACGTTGATCGCCGGGCGGACACCCGAGGCGAACAGGTCGGATTCCAGGAAGATCTGGCCGTCGGTGATCGAGATGACGTTCGTCGGGATGTAGGCCGAGATGTCGTTGGCCTTGGTCTCGATGATCGGCAGACCGGTCATCGAGCCGGCGCCCAGCTCGTCGGAGAGCTTGGCGCAGCGCTCGAGCAGCCGGGAGTGCAGGTAGAAGACGTCACCCGGGTAGGCCTCGCGGCCCGGCGGGCGGCGCAGCAGCAGCGAGACCGCGCGGTAGGCCTCGGCCTGCTTGGTCAGGTCGTCGAAGACGATGAGCACGTGCTTGCCGTTGTACATCCAGTGCTGTCCGATGGACGAGCCGGTGTACGGGGCGATGTACTTGAAGCCGGCCGGGTCGGACGCCGGGGCCGCGACGATCGTCGTGTAAGCCAGCGCGCCGTTCTGCTCCAGGGTGCCCCGGATGCTGGCGATGGTGGTCGCCTTCTGACCGATGGCGACGTAGATGCAGCGGACCTGCTTGGTCGGGTCGCCCGACTCCCAGTTGGCCCGCTGGTTGATGATCGTGTCGATCGCGACCGTGGTCTTGCCGGTCTTGCGGTCGCCGATGATCAGCTGGCGCTGGCCGCGGCCGATCGGCGTCATGGCGTCGATCGCCTTGATGCCGGTCTGCAGCGGCTGCTTCACCGGCTGGCGGTTCATCACGTTGGGGGCCTGGAGCTCGAGCTCGCGGAAGCCCTCGTTGACGAGCTCGCCGCGGTCGTCGATCGGTCGGCCCAGCGGGTCGACCACGCGACCGAGGAAGGCGTCGCCGACCGGGACCGAGAGGACGCGGCCGGTGCGCTTGACCTGCTGGCCCTCTTCGATGCCGGTGAAGTCACCCAGAACCACGACGCCGATCTCGCGGACGTCGAGGTTCAGGGCCACACCCAGCGTGCCGTCCTCGAACTCGAGCAGTTCGTTCGCCATCGTCGAGGGCAGACCCTCGACGTGCGCAATACCGTCGCCCGCATCGGAGACGATGCCGACCTCCTCGCGGGAGACCTCGGGCGTGTAGGACGAGACGTAGCGCTCTAGCGCCCCCCGGATCTCGTCCGAGGAGATGGTCAGCTCGGCCATCCTCTGCCTTCTCTGTCTAGCTCGGGACGTTCCCGCCACCGAGGGGGCTGCTCAGTCCGCGTTGCCGCTGACCGAGGGAAAACTACTTCGCGAAAGCCTGCTTGGCGGCGTTGAGCCGGCGCAGGATCGTGCCGTCGTAGAGGTCGGAGCCGACCTGGACGCTGACGCCGCCGATGATCGCGGGATCGACGTCGACCTTCAGCGAGACCTGCCGGCCGTACATGGTGGCCAGCTTGCCGGCGAGGGCCTGCTCCTCCGCCTCGGTGAGCGGCTTGGCCACCGTCACGTACGCCACCTCGCGGTCGCGTTTCGCGGCGGTCCACTCCACCAGCCGGGTCAGCGAGGTCTCGAAGCCGCGGCCGCCGAGGCCCGCGATCGCAACCTCGATGAGCCGCGCGGTGGCGAGCTGGACCTTGCCTTTCAGCAGGTCGGTCACCAGCTTAACGCGGCGGTCGATCGGCGCACCTGGATCACTGAGCGTGACTGCCAGCTGCGAGTTGCCGGAGACGATCTGCCCGAAGCGGAACAGCTCGTCCTCGACCTCGGCCAGCTTGTCGTCGCGCTGCGCCGAGTCGAGCAGGGCGTCGACGCCGAGCCGCTCCACGGCGTCCAGCAGCTCGCCCGGCCGGGAGAACCGGCCCGACACGAGCGAGGCCAGCGCGTCCGCGGTGATCTGGCTGACCTTGCCGGAGAGCAGCGACCGGAGCAGCTCGCCCCGGTCGGCGCCGCTGCGCGACGGGTCGGTCAGGGCCCGGCGCAGCCGCGGCTGCGTACGGAGCAGCGCGGCCACCGACAGGATCTCGTCGGCGACCGTGGCGACCTGCGCGGCCGTGGCCGTGCGGGTCGCCCCGGTCAGCTTCTCCGCCGCGGTGGCGTAGGACTGCTGGCTGACGCTCGACGCCATCAGCGCCGCCCGCCCGCCGAGCCGGTCGCACCGAGCTCGTTGATGAAGCGGTCCACCGTGCCCCGGCTGCGGGCCTCGTCGGCGAGTGCCTCACCGACGATCCGACCGGCCAGGTCGACCGCCAGCGTGCCGATCTCGGAGCGGAGCTCCCGCACGATGCTCTCGCGCTGGGTGGTGAGCTGCTCCTGGCCGGCGCCGATGATGCGGTCCGACTCCTCGCGGGCCTTGGCCAGGATGTCCTGACGGATGCCCTCGGCGTCGGCCCGGGCCTCGTCGCGGATGCGCGCGGCCTCGGTACGAGCCTCGGCCAGCTGGGCCTTGTACTGCTCGAGGAGCTGGTTGGCCTCGGCCTGGGCGGTCTCGGCGCGCTTGATGCCGCCCTCGATCGCGTCGACCCGGGCCGCGAACGTCTTCTCCATCATCGGGAAGACGAACTTCATCAGCACGGCGCACAGGATGACGAAGGCGATGGTGCCGACGACGATCTCCTGCCACAGCGGGATGATCGGGTTGTGCTCCGTGGCGCCCTCTTCGGCGGCAATGGTCAGAACTTCGGTGATCATGGACACCTCCTAACGAGGCTGCACGTCAGGCGGGGGAACTGGCCCAGATGAAGCCGAAGGCGATGCCCAGCAGGGCGAGCGCCTCGATGACGGCGAAGCCGATCCAGACGTACGGCAGGGTCAGGCGGGAAGACTCCGGCTGACGAGCAGTCGACTGGATGTAGGCCGAGAAGACCAGACCAACACCAATGCCGGGGCCGATGGCGGCGAGGCCGTAACCGATGGCAGCGGTGCTACCGACAACTTCGGCGAGAAGCATTTCAGGATCCTCCTGGTATCTCGCGTGACGTTCACGCGGGACGACAAACGGGGTGATGCGGGGTGGTGCGGGATACAGCTCAGTGCTCGTCGGCGAGCGCGCCCTGGACGTAGCTGGCGGTGAGCACCGTGAAGACGTAGGCCTGGAGGCAGATGACCAGGAACTCCAGGAAGGTCAGCGCGATGGTCATCACCCAGGAGACGAGCGAGAACGGCGCGAACCAGATGTTGGCGTTCAGCATCGCGAAGCCGCCCAGCGTGAACACCAGCAACAGCATGTGGCCGGCGAACATGTTCGCGAAGAGACGGACGGCGAGCGAGAACGGCCGCACGAGGAAGGTCGAGAAGAACTCGATCGGGATCAGCAGCGGCAGGATGAACCACGGCGCCGGCGGGATGAGCGCGTGCTTGAAGTACTTGAGGCCGCCGTGGTGCTTCATGCCGATGTAGATGAACATGACGTAGCTGATGACCGCGAGGATGGCCGGGAACGCGATGTGCGAGTTCGGCGAGATCTGCGCGAGCGGCACGATGGCCCAGAAGTTCATCACCAGGATGAAGACGAACAGCGTGGTGAGGTAGGGCGCGAAGTTGACGCCGCGCTTGCCGAGCATGTCGACCGCGATGTTGTTGCGCACGAAGCCGTAGATGCTCTCGGCGAGCCACTGCTTCTTGGTCGGCACCAGCTGCGGCTTCCGGTACGAGACCAGGAAGAAGATGATGATCGCCGCCACCGAGACCCACAGCAGAGCCGTGATCTTGGTGAACCAGTAGCTGTCGTGCGCGTTCCACGGCACGATGCTGGGCAGATAGAAGTCCTCGACGCTCGGGGGGAATGGAACTTCCGAGGCGAGGACCAACGACTGTCCGATCACCGTAGCCCTTTCCTGTCAGGCGCCGAGACGGCGCACAATGAGGTAGACACCGCCGCCGACACCGACCACCGCGCCGATTCCGGCGAAGATGCCTCTGGTGCCGACCCAGTGATCAACCAGCCAACCGATCGCTCCCCACACCAACATGCCCGAAATGAGGTAAGCGACCGCCGTCATTCCCATGCCCGTGTCGGGGGGAGTCTCGTCGTCGTTACCGCTGGGTTTCCTGGGAGGTTCTTGACCGGTCATGACGGCCCGAACGATATCAGCAGGAAAGGCGAGGCTAAGCGGGACCCCCCGCACAACCGCAGCTGTCCAGGCGTCAGGGGTCTCGCAACTGGAAGGACACGGTACTCCCCCTTCGCCATAACCCAACAAGCCATAACCGTTCACGTCACCGTTTCGTGGTCAACAAACCACGATTAGTGCGCTGACGAGGCGAAACGGTCACTACTCGATCAGTTCGGGCGACTCACTTTGTGGAACCACCACGCCTGGACCGCCGTCCAGACCACGACGCCCGCGACGATTCCCCAGCCGAGCGCGTCCTTACCGGCCCATTCGGACGAGACCCCGAATGCCAGCACCACGCCCAGCGCGCTGTACTTCAGCACGTAGGTGAACAAGGCCAGCGGCATCAACAGGGCCGGCCGCACAGTATCGGCCCAGGCAATGACGAGCGTCGACATCGTGAAGCTGACCGTCACGATCAGTACGCCGGACGCGGCGCCGAGAGCCGCAGGCGCTCCCCCGCTCAGGAAACCGGCCGACGCGGCGCACAGCAGCAACGCGAACGACACGGCGCTGAGGAACGGCAGGTGCGCCACCCGCCAGCGCGGGTCGGCCGGCAGCGGCGGCAGATCGGGCAGCGGACGGTTGTCCTCGTCGTCCTTGGCGGCCTGCTCCCGCTGGAACGCCAGCGCCCGCTGCCGCTCCTGCTCGAATTCGTCGGTCTCGGTCGTCACGCTGAGCCTCCCGGCTTGCCCACTGCGGCCCGGCCACCGCTCTGCCCGGCCGGGCGCGGTCGCTCAGGCCATCACTTCCGCCCGCCCGTACGCCGGGAACCGGCGCACCAGGCCGGCCACCTCGTCCGCGGCGTCGGCCAGGCGGGACGCCCCGGCCGCCGTGTCGGGATCGCTGCGCACGGCGGCGCCGATGAGCCCGGCGATCTGGCGCATCTCGCCCTCACGCATGCCCTGGGTGGTCACGCTGGGCGAGCCGACCCGGATGCCCGAGGCCACCGCGGGTCGCTGAGGATCGTACGGGATGGCGTTCTTGTTGAGCGTGATGCGGGCCAGGTCGCACCGCGCCTCGGCATCGCGGCCGGTCACCCCGAGGTCGCGCAGGTCGGTCAGGGCCAGGTGGGTGTCGGTGCCGCCGGACACCGGGCGCATGCCCTCGGCGGCCAGACCCGCGGTCAGGGCCTGGGCGTTCTTGACGACCTGCCGCGCGTACGCCTGGAAACCCGGCAGCGAGGCCTCGCGCAGGGCCACCGCCTTGGCCGCCACCACGTGCATCATCGGGCCGCCCTGGCTGAACGGGAAGACCGCCTTGTCGATCCGCTGGGCCAGCTCGGCCCGGCACAGGATCATGCCGCCGCGGGGACCGCGCAGCACCTTGTGGGTGGTGCAGGTGACGACGTCGGCGTGCGGCACCGGCGACGGGATGGCCCGGCCGGCCACCAGCCCGATGAAGTGCGCCGCGTCGACCACCAGATAGGCGCCCACCTCGTCGGCGATCTCGCGGAACCGGGCGAAGTCGATCAGGCGGGAGTAGGCGGTGGCCCCGCACACGATCATCTTGGGCCGGTGGGCCAGCGCGAGGTCGCGGACCTCGTCGTAGTCGATCCGTTCGGTGTCGGCGGTGACCCGGTAGCCGATCGGGTGGAACCACTTGCCGCTGAAGTTGACCCGGCTGCCGTGGGTCAGATGGCCGCCGTGGGACAGCTCCATCGCCAGCACCGGGTCGCCCGGCTCGGCCAGGGCCGCGTACGCGGCGAGGTTGGCGGCCGTGCCCGAGTGCGGCTGGACGTTGGCGTGGTCGGCGCCGAACAGGTCCTTGGCCCGCTCGACGGCCAGCCGCTCGGCCCGGTCGGCCTCGGCGCAGCCGCCGTAGTAGCGCTCGCCCGGATAGCCCTCGGCGTACTTGTTGGCCAGGGTCGAGCCGAGAGCGGCCAGCACGGCCGATGAGGTGAAGTTCTCGCTGGCGATCAGCTGCAGCCCGCCGCGCTGGCGTTCCACCTCGGCCAGCAGGACGTGGGCGATCTCCGGATCGGCACGCTCGAGCGCGGTGAAATCCGGCCCCCAGAAGGTGTCCACGTGCCCTCCCCGAGTAGGCAACGTCGCCGGTTTCGAGCATATGGCTTACAGGGTGCTCTCCGGGGGCACAGTCTGCGTTTATGCGCTGCTTGGTGACCGGTGCGACCGGATATATCGGCGGGCGGCTCGCACCCCGCCTGCTCGAGGCCGGCCACGAGGTGCGCTGCCTGACCCGGGGCGCGGGCCGGCTGCGCGACGTGCCCTGGGCCGGGCAGGTCGAGGTGGCCGAGGGCGATCTGAACAAGGCCGAGACCCTCGCCGCCGCGCTGGAGGGCGTCGACGTGGCGTACTTCCTGGTCCACTCGCTGGGCCGGAAGGACTTCGAGACGCTGGACCGGCAGGCGGCGGAGAACTTCGCGACGGCGGCCAAGGCGGCCGGGGTGTCCCGCGTCGTCTATCTCGGCGGCCCCGAGCCGCCGCCCGAGGACCACCCCTCCCCGCACCTGCGCTCGCGGGCCGAGGTCGCCCGGATCCTGCTGGCCAGTGGCGTCCCGACCACGGTGCTGCGGGCGCCGGTGATCATCGGGTCCGGATCGGCGTCGTTCGAGATGCTGCGCTACCTGACCGAGCGCCTGCCGGTCATGGTCACCCCGCGCTGGGTCCGCAACAAGATCCAGCCCATCGCCGTACGGGACGTCCTGCGCTACCTGATCGCCGCGGCCACCATGCCGCCCGAGGTCAACCGGGGTTTCGACATCGGCGGCCAGGACGTGCTCACCTACGGCCAGATGATGCAGGGCTACGCCCACGTCGCCGGGCTGCGGCGACGGGTGATCGTGCCGTTGCGCCCGCTCAGCCCCTGGCTCTCGGCCCACTGGGTCGGGGTGGTCACGCCGGTGCCCAACGCGATCGCCCGCCCCCTGGTGGCCAGCCTGATCCACGAGGCGGTGGCCCACGAGAACGACATCGCCGAGTACGCGCCGGGTGAGCCGCTCGGCTTCGAGCAGGCCGTCCGGGTCGCGCTGGGCAAGGTCCGCGACGCCAACGTGGAGACCCGCTGGTCGAACGCGGCCGGCCGGGACGCGGCGGCCGAGCCGCTGCCGTCGGACCCGGACTGGTCCGGCGGCAGCATCTACGTCGACGAGCGCAGCCGCGAGGTCAAGGCGCCGGTCGAGGCCCTGTGGCGGGTCATCGAGGGCGTCGGCGGTGAGAACGGCTGGTACTCGTTCCCGCTGGCCTGGTCGGTCCGCGGCTGGCTGGACCGGCTGGTCGGCGGGGTCGGGCTGCGCCGGGGGCGGCGCGACCGCCACCGCCTGCTGGTCGGCGAGGCGCTGGACTGGTGGCGGGTGGAGGAGATCGAGCCGGGCAAGCTGCTGCGGCTGCGGGCCGAGATGCGGGTGCCGGGCCGGGCCTGGCTGGAGATGACCGCCGCGCCCGACGGCCACGGCGGCAGCGTCTATCGTCAGCGGGCCGTCTTCCTGCCCCGCGGACTGGCCGGTCACGCCTACTGGGCGGCTGTCGTGCCCTTCCACGGCTTCATCTTCACCGGCATGGTCCGCAACATCGCGCGGGGCGCCGAGACTATGTCGCCCTGGCGGCCGCGCGGGTGAGGCGATCCCGGACGGCCAGCCAGTCCTCGCCCGGGGGCGGCTCCTGCACCAGGATCGTCGTCACCCCGGCGTCGTCCAGGCGGTGCAGGGCGGCGTAGAGGTCGGCCGCGTACTCGCGCGGGTCGCCGGACAGGACCTCGGCGCCCTCGACCTCCACCGTCTCGTAGGTCAGCACGCCCACGGACCCGTGCCGCTCGACGTCACGGACGTCGTCGACCAGCATCAGGGTGGCCCGCGGCGCGTAATGCCGGCGACTCAGCCCGGGCGACGACCGGACCGACCCGTCCGACGGCCCTTCGCCGGGCAGAGTGATCGGGCCGGCCACGTCGCGGAGCGCGCGCAGCGGGAGGGCGCCCGGGCGCAGCAGCCGGACCCCGGAGCCGGTCAGGTCGACCACGGTCGACTCGATGCCCCACGACGCCGGGCCGCCGTCGAGCACCAGCGGCACGTCGGGCAGGCTGCGCAGCACGTGCTCGGCGGTGGTCGGCGAGATGCTCTCGGAGCGGTTGGCGCTGGGCGCGGCGAGCGCGAGCCCGGACGCCTCGAGCAGCCGCAGGGCCACCTCGTGGGCCGGGATGCGGATGGCGATGGTGTCGTTGCTCGCGCCGACCCCGTCGAGGTGACGGGCCCGCGGGAGCACGAGCGTCAGCGGTCCCGGCCAGAACCGGGCGGCCAGCTCGTTGGCCTCGTCGGGCCACGACTCGGTCAGCTCGCGGGCGGCCTCGACGTTGGCCACGTGCACGATCAGCGGATTCCAGGACGGCCGGTTCTTCAGCCGGTAGATCTCGCCGACGGCCTTCTCGGAGAAGGCGTTCGCGCCCAGGCCGTAGACGGTCTCGGTGGGGAAGGCGACCACCGAGTCGGCCCGCAGCACCTCGACGGCCCGCCGGAGCCCGTCGGCGTCCGGCCGCACCAGCCTCACGGGAGCAGCAGCACGGCGAACGGGACCGTGGTGTCCTCGATCTCGTCGCCGATGCGCTGGAACGTCTGGTCGCCGCGGCCCCAGGGGTCGTCGAGGTCGTCGCCGGGGCGGGGGCCGTCGCCGTCGCGCAGCCGGTGCACGGCCTCGACGATCGCCAGCCCGCGGGCGCGTACCGCCTCGGGCTTGGGCTCGGCCACCGGCAGCCGGGCCGCGTCGACCCCGGCCAGCAGCCGCCCGAACTCGCCGGTGACGAACGTGCGGTCGGCCGCGTCGGGGCGCAGCGCGACCACGTAGTCGTACTGGTCGGCGGTCGCCGTGAGGATCAGGTCGGCCTCGTCGATGAAGTCACCGCGCAGCTTGCGGGCCTGGAAGCCCTCGTCCGAGCCGCCCCGGGAGAGCACCTGCCGGGCCGCGGGCGGGTTCATCTCCTCGCCCTCGTGCCAGCCGCCGGTGCCCGCGCTGACGCTGCGCACCAACTGGTCGGCCTGCTCGCCGGCCCGGTCGCGGGCGGCGCGGGCCAGCAGCCGCTCGGCCATCGGGGACCGGCAGATGTTGCCCATGCAGACGTGCAGGACGGTGAAGGGCGTCACGTCAGGCCTCCGCCGCCAGCATCTCCGGCACGACGTCGCGCAGCTTCTCCAGCGAGATCGCCCCGGCCCGCAGCAGCTGCGGCACCTCACCGCTGACGTCGACGATCGAGCTCGGCGCCGGGTCGTGCGCCTCGCCGGCCTCGAGGTAGACGCGGACCGAGTACTCGAGCTGGTCGCGGGCCGCCTCGGCGGTCGCCGGGGACGGCTGCCCGACCTTGTTGGCCGTCGTGACCGCCATCGGGCCGACCGCGCGGAGCACCTCGAGGGCCACCGGGTGCAGCGGCATGCGGACGGCCACCCGGCCGCCCGTGTCGCCCAGATCCCACTGCAGGCTGGGCGAGTGCTCGACGTAGAGGGTCAGCGCGCCGGGCCAGAACGCGTCGGCCAGTTCCCGCGCCGCCTTGGGCAGCGAGTAGACCAGGCCGTCGAGCGTGTGCCGGGAGCCGACCAGCACGGGCGGCGGAACCTGGTTGGTCACGCTGCGCGCATGGTGCAGCGAGGTGATCGCGTGCGGGGTGAACGCGTCCGCGCCGACCCCGTAGACCGTGTCGGTCGGCAGCACGACCAGTTCACCGCTCTTGACAGCCTCGACGGCGGCGGCGATGCCGCGATCCCGGTCCGCGGTGGTACGGCAGTCGTAGAGCATCACACCGTGCAGTGTGCCATGCGACGCGCCGCATCGATCAGGTGCGCCGGGCGGTCGCGTACCGGGGGCGCCCGGTCAGGTCGTCATGGGCGGTCACCTCGGCGAACCGGCCGTCGGCGCGCAGCAGCGCCGGAACCGCCTCGCCATGCACGTCGTCGTGCTCGAGGCCGACCACCCCGCCCGGCTTGAGCAGGGCCGCGGCCAGCGCGATGACCGGCCGGATGACGGTGAGCCCGTCGCCGCCGCCGAAGACCGCCGCGGCCGGGTCGTGCTCGGCGACCTCGGGCGGCACCGGGGTGCCGTCGGGCACGTACGGCGGGTTGCACAGCAACACGTCCACCTGGCCGCGCGAGCCGGCAAGCAGGTGCGGATCGGTGACGTCCCCCTCGACGACCTCGACCGCCGGGAACCGGGCGGCGTTGCGGCGCAGATAGGCCAGCGCGGCCGGGGACTGCTCGACCGCGACGACCCGGCCCGGCTCGGCCTCGTCGGCCACGGCGAGCGCGATCGCGCCGGAGCCGCTGCACAGGTCGACCACGGTGGCGCCGGGCGCGGTGTGCCCGATCCCCCAGCCGGCCAGGAGTTCCGTCTCGGGTCGTGGGACGAAGACGCCCGCCCCGACCTCGAGTTCGAGGTGCCGGAAGGCGGCCGTGCCCAGCAGGTGCTGCAGCGGGATGCGCCGGGCCCGCTCGGCCACCAGCCCGGTGAACCGGCTCAGCTCCTCGGGGCGCAACGAGTCCACGAGCAACAACCGCCCACGTGAGATGCCCAGGATGTGCGCGGCCAGCAGCTCGGCATCGACGCGGGGTGATGTCACGCCGGCCGCCGCGAGATCGGCCACCGCCGCCGCGAGCGCTCGGCTCAGCGACGTCCGCTCCCAAGATCGGGAGGTGTTTTCCAAGTCGGGCACGGCATAATCATCGGACGTCACGTGCGACGTCGACCGGCCGGGTCGGCGCTCGACGCGCGGCACGGGTGGGAGGCGCCTGGTGAGTTGGCTGGACCGACTCGCGGAGAACGTCGACGAGCTGCGCCGGGCCGGACGGCTCCAGCAGAACGGCCGCTCGGCGGAAGCGTTGCCGATCCTCGACGGCGTGCTGGCCGTCGCGACCGATCCCATCACTCGGGCGTACGCGCTGGTCCAACGGTTCGGGGTACTCATCAACCTGGGCCGGGTGGCCGATTTCGCAGCCGCCATGACGACCGCCGACAACGCGGTCCGAGAGATTCCCGACCCCTATCTGCGCGGCCAGATGCACGCGTTCGCGGCGCTCGGCGCCCACCTCGAGCGCAACCTGGACCGTGGCGTGACCCACCTGGTGCAGGCGTCGAGGGCGCTGGCCGCGGTGCGGGAGAACGACTCCGAGACCGCCTGGGGCTGGCACGACCTGGCCATGGCCTATTCCTATCTGGGCTTTCACGGCCACGCGCTGACCGCGATCGAGCAGGCCCGGCAGGTCGGCACCGCGGTCGGCCTGGCTCCCGAGATCTTCGCTGCGCCGGGCATCCGGCTGCGCAACGCGGTCTCGCTCGACCACCAGGGCGACACCGACGGCTGTCTGCGAGTGCTGCGCGACATCGACGCCGAACTGGTCCGCTACGTGACGATCGGCGCCGCCCAGCTCCGCCCGGGCAGCCGCGCGGCCTACGGATACTCGCTGGCCCGCCGGGCCGCCCTGGGCGAGGAGACCGGCGCCGACGCGGCCGAGTGGCTCACCCGTGGCGGCGACAGCATCCGCACCCGCGACCTGCGCCACCTGGGCACGGTCTGCCTCACCCTGGCCAACGGCAGGCCCCAGGTCGCTCTGTCCATGCTCGACTCGGTGCCGGTCTCGGCCGAGATCCTGGGCGCGGCCGAGCCCGCCCGGTTGCGCAGCATCTGCCACGCGGCCGCGGGCGACCACGCAGCCGCGCACGCGGCCGACCGCTACGCTTTCCGGCTCGCCGCCCAGCGCATCGACCGGTTGCGCGACGGCTATCTCGACGGCGTCGCGGCCCGGCTCGACGCGCAGGAGACCCAGCGCGACGCCGGCCGCTACGGCGACGAGACGCTCACCGACCCGCTGACCGGGCTGCCCAACCGCCGCCAGCTGGAACGCTACGTCGCCACGATGCTGGCCCGCGGCGAGCGCGCGGCCATCGGGGTCTGCGACCTGGTCGGCTTCACCGAGGTCAACGCCCGGCACGGCCGGCACTGCGGCGACCTGGTGCTGCAGCGGATAGCCGGGGTGCTGAGCCGGGTGATGCGCCGCGGCGACTTCGTGGCCCGGTTCGCCGGCGACGAGTTCGTGGTGGTGCTGCCGGGCGCGGGCACGACTCAGGCGGCCGAGGTGTCCCGGCGCATCGCCGCGGCCGCGAACGCCGAGAACTGGCAGATCCTGGTGCCCGGCACGCCGATCAGCCTGGCTGCGGGCTGGTCCGAAGTGGGCGCCAACGGGCGTACGCTGAGTGCCGCGCTCGCCGCGGCTGCGGCGAGCCGGCTGCCCGGCCGTCCCCTCACCGAGATGACCTGACCTGGCCATGAGCACCATAGAGCTCGGCGAGATACCCACGGCCGACGGCGACCCGCCGGCGCCCACCGGCCCGGTCCGGCTCGACCGCCGCCTCGTCCGCCAGGTGGCCGTGGTGCTGGCCGCGATCCTGTGCGCGGTGGCTCTCACCGGCTCCGAGGTGCCGCGGGACCGGGGCGTCCATCCGCTGTGGAGCGTCCGGATAGCGGACGCCCAGGGCACGGCGCTGACCGGCGACGCCGTCTTCGTGTACCGCATCGCCGACGGCTCGACCTCGTTCACCGCCCACGACCTGGCCACCGGCGCGGTCCGCTGGCGGCACACCATCGACGGCGCGATCGGCTACGTGCAACCGGCCGAGACCGCCGGGATGCTGCTGATCCCGACCCAGGCGCGGCTGGTCAAGCTGCCCTCGCCCAACGACGGCTCGGCCTACCAGGCCGAGATCCACGGCGAGACGGTCGCGCTCTCGGCGGCGACCGGGGCCGAGCTGTGGCGGACGACCGGTGAGCCGTACCTGGTCAGCGGCGACACCGCGCTGCTGACCGAGTACGACGCGCGGGCCAAGCCGGCGCGGATGCGGCTGATCCGACTGAGCGACCGCGGCACGATCTGGAGTCGCGACACCTCGGGCGTCGACCACCAGTCGGTGCTGCCGAGCGGCGAACAGCCGGAGAAGATCGTGACGGCCGACGACACCGGCCAGATCAAGATCTACGCGTATGCCTCCGGCGCGCTGGTCAGCGAGGGCCGCATTCCCTGGGTCTATCCGCGTCCCGAGGAGGGCTACTTCAACGACCTCAGCGGCACCGGCGACGTCCTGGTGGTCAACCGGTCGCAGGCCGAGACGTTCGACCTGAGCGTCTACCGCATCGACACGATGACCAAGTTGTGGCAGGCCTCCGACACCGACGGCGGCGCGTCCGGCTGCGGCGTCGCGCTCTGCATCAACGACGGCAGCGGCGTCGCGGCGTACGACCCGGTCACCGGCGCACGACTCTGGCGGGCCGAGGGCCTGGCCAACGCCTGGCAGCTCACCCGGGACAGGGTGGTGGTCAGCGAGGGCGTCGACGGCGGGCTCATGCAGCTGGTCGACGCGGCCACCGGCCGGGTGGTCGGCGAACCGGTCGAGGGCACCCTGGCCTGGAGCGAGACGGAACAGCGCTCGGCCATCGTGCTGCGCTCCACGCGGTCACCGCAGGACCGCACCGCGGTGACCCGGTGGGATCTGACGACCGGCCGGCAGTGGCTGCTCGGCACGGTCGCCGCGGTCGGCGGGCCGCCCTGCTCGGTGAAACCCGGCTATCTGGCCTGCATCCACGGCGACGACTACGAGATCAACGCGCTCCCCTGATCGGACGCTCCCCTGATCAGACGCAGCCCTGATCAGGGGCGGCGGCTGATCTCCGAGCCGCCGGCCAGGCGGGCCGCGCGGTCGGCCTCGGCCAGCGCGTCGAGCACGGCGTCGAGCTCACCGCCGAGCACCAGGTCGAGGTTGTAGGCGGTGTAACCGATGCGGTGGTCGGTGATGCGGTTCTGCGGGTAGTTGTAGGTACGGATCCGCTCCGAGCGGTCGACCGTCCGCACCTGGGCCTTGCGCGAGTCGGAGGCCGCCGCGTTCGCCTCTTCCTGCGCCATCACCAGCAGCCGGGAGCGCAGGATGCGCATCGCCGACTCCTTGTTCTGCAGCTGGCTCTTCTCGTTCTGACAGCTCACCACCGTGCCGGTGGGGAGGTGGGTGATGCGCACGGCCGAGTCGGTGGTGTTGACCGACTGACCGCCCGGCCCGGACGAGCGGAAGACGTCGATCCGCAGGTCGTTGGGGCCGATCTCGACGTCGACTTCCTCGGCCTCGGGCAGCACCAGCACGCCCGCCGCCGAGGTGTGGATGCGGCCCTGCGACTCGGTGACCGGGACACGCTGCACCCGGTGCACGCCGCCCTCCCACTTCATCCGGGACCAGACCCCGTGGCCGCCCTCGGGCACGCCCTTGGTCTTGACCGCCACCGAGATGTCCTTGACGCCGCCCAGGTCCGACTCCTGCGAGTCGATCACCTCGACGATCCAGCCGTGGCGCTCGGCGTAACGGGTGTACATGCGCAGCAGGTCACCGGCGAAGAGCGCCGACTCCTGGCCGCCCTCGCCCGCCTTGATCTCGACGATCACGTCCTTGGCGTCACTCGGGTCGCGCGGGATCAGCATCTCGCCGAGCTTCTCCTCGAGCGGCGCGACCATGGCCGCGACCGCCTCGACCTCGGAGGCGAACGCCGAGTCCTCGGCCGCGAGCTCCTTGGCCGCGGCCAGATCGGCCCGGGCCGCCTCGAGCTCGGCGTTGGCGGCATAGATCGGTGCCAGCTCGGCGAAACGCCGGCCGACCCGGCGCACGAGGGCCTGGTCGGCGTGGATGGAGGGGTCCTCCATCTGCGTCTCCAGCTGCGCGTACTCCTCGAGAAGGCTGGTCAGCCGATCGTTGCTCACGGGTCTCCCCCCAGATAAGCTTTGCTCCGACACGCGAACGGCGCCCGGCCCCGGCATTGCCGGGGGCGGGCGCCGTTGAAGCAGTTACTTCTTCTTCGCCGCGTTGATCTTGGCGTACTTGGCCTGGAACTTGGCGACCCGGCCCGCGGTGTCGAGCACGCGCTGCTTGCCGGTGTAGAACGGGTGGCAGGCGCTGCAGGTCTCGACGCGGATGTCGTCGCCCTTGGCGGTGCTGCGGGTGGTGAAGGTGCTGCCGCAGGAGCAGATGACCTCAGTGGTCGTGTACTCCGGGTGGATTCCGCTCTTCATCTTTACTCGGTCCCTCTCGATGAAATGGTCGCCGGGTCGCTGTCAGCACCGCGTCGTCCCGCTAGGACGACGAGCTCGGGCGTGAACCGGAACCTTCTGGCCGATGTACCAGTCTGCCATGCCGCCGCTTCCAGGCGAAATCGGCGTGACCTGAGCTCCAACAAGGGGCCCGGACCGAACATTCCCGTCGCTTTCCGACGGTTTTGACCGAGATCATTGTGGCACTCCGGCACCGGTATTGTCTGCTCGGGGGCGCGGAGACATGACGAGACTGCTGATCACGCGGGGACTGCCGGCGTCCGGCAAGACCACGTTCGCCCGCGAGCTCCAGCCGGACGTGGTGCGGGTCAACCGTGACGATCTGCGTCGCATGCTGCACGGCCGGCGCCTCTACACCGACCGGGCCGAGGCGCAGGTCACCCTCGTCCAGCGGGGCGCCGTCGAGGCGCTGCTGGCCAAGGGCACGAGCGTGGTCGTCGACGACACCAACCTCGGCGCCGAAACCGTACGCCGATGGGCCGCACTGGCCGCCCGGCACCGGGCGAGCTTCGAGGTGCACGACCTCACCGGTGTGCCGCTGGAGGAATGCATCCGGCGCGACGCCGTCCGCGACCCCGTCGACCACGTCGGCGAGGCCGGCATCCGCCGGTTGTACGACCGCTACCTCGCCGGCCGCCCGCTGCCGCTCGGACATCCGCACGCCGGCACCCGGAACGCCGGCACCCGGGACGCCGAGCGGTGAAATACCCACGCACCCACCACCTGCCCGGCTCGCCCGGCGCCCGGGGCGGGGGCCCGGTGCAGTCCGATCTGTCGTGGTTGGACGGTGAGCTGGTGGTGACCGAGAAACTCGACGGCGGCAACCTGACCTTCACCCGGGACGCGATCTACGGACAGTCCCCCGGCGCCGAGACGCAACCGGGTGAGCGGCCGGCCAAGGCGCTGTGGGCCATGACGTCGCACCGGATCCCGGACGACTGGCGGGTCTGCGGCGAGTCGATGTGGGCCCGGCGCGACATCGCCTACCGCGACCTGCCCGGCGTCTTCATCGTCTTCGGCATCTGGGACGAGACCGACACCCTGCTCGGCTGGGACGACACGGTCGACTGGGCCCAGCGTCTGGAACTGCCGGTCGTGCCGGTGCTCTACCGCGGCGGCAGCCTGTCCGAGGCCTGCTCGGCCTGGGCCGCCCAGCGCACCCCGCAGACTTCCGAGGGGTACGTCGTCCGCGCGGCCGGCCGCATCCCGGCCGACGAGTTCGCCGTCAAGGTTCTCGCGTGGGTGCGGGCCGATCACGGACGGACCGCGGACGGCGGGCACCGGTGGGACGACTCGTCCGCCGGCTTCCCGGTCAACGAGTTTGCCTGACCGGGCATCCCCGACGGGCCAGCGTGGCCGCCTCCTCGTCGAGATAGAAGGCCGGGCGCAGGTCCATCTCGTCGTAGTAGCGGTGGAACACGGGGGTGATCCCGCCGGACATCGGCGGCACGATCCACGTCCAGTCGGCGGGCACCCGACGGCCGGCCCTCTCCTCGTTGGCCAGGTGCTTGAGGAAACGCCGCGACTCCGTGTGGTGGTCGCTCATCTTGATGCCGGCCCGCTCGAACGAATGCAGCACGGCCCGGTTGAGCTCGACCAGCGCCCGGTCGCGCCAGAGCGTCGACTCCCGGGTCATGTCCAGCCCCATCCCGGCCGCGACCGCCGGCAGCATGTCGTAGCGGTCGCTGTCGGCCAGATTGCGCGCGCCGATCTCGGTGCCCAGGTACCAGCCGTTGAACGGCGCGAGCGGGTAATGCACGCCCCCGACCGTGAGCCGCATGTTCGAGATGGCCGGGACCGTGTGCCACCGCAGACCCAGTTCGGCGAACCAGCCGTACTCGGGATGGGTCAGCGGCACCTCGCGGATGGCCGCCTCGGGCAGCTCGTAAAGGCGTACGCCGTCGCCCGGGGTCTCGATCGCCAGCGGCAGCACGTCGAACTGGTCGCCCTTGCCGCGCCACCCGTACGCCCGCATCGAGTCGGTGAACTCCTCCTGCCGCGGATCACCCATCGGACAGCCGTCGGCGCCGCGGTATCCGGCGTACCGGATGAGTTGCTCGTTCCACACCCGGGCGTACGGCTGACCGGGTTGCGCCGCCGCGAAAACGCTGATGACCGGTCGGATCGGGCCGTCGCCGGCCGTCCGCAGATGGGTGACCAGCAGCGAGAAGATCTCGTCGGCGGTCCGCGCCCGGCGGCGGTCGAGGACGACGAGGCTGCGCCAGTAGAGGCGGCCGATGCACCGGCTCGCGTTGCGCCAGGCCAGCTTCGCGCCGTAGGCGAGCTCGTCGGTGGTGTGCACATAGGTGCCGGTGGCGGCGATCTGGGCCCGGACGACGGCCAGTCTCGGCTCGACCGGGCCGAGCCGCGGGTTCTCGGTGTAACACAGCCGCAGGAAGTCCTCGGCCTCGCCGGGATCGGCCGGCGCGGCCGGGTCCCACGCTTCGACCGGCACGTCCCGGTAGCCGGGCACATTCATCGGCGCCTCCCACCACTTTGCTGTTGGAATGGGAGGTTCGCACAGCCCTGACCGGTATCACACACACAGCTTGTGCGACAAAAAGGGCGCGGCCCCTCGTTGCCGAGAGGCCGCGCCCTGGTGCTGAGGCGATTACTCGCCCGGCGTGGACTTCGCGATCTGCATCAGGAACTCCACGTTGGTCCGGGTCTGCTTGAGCCGGTCGAGCAACAGGTCGAGGGCCGCGCCCGAATCGAGCGAGTGCAGCACCTTGCGCAGCTTGTGGATGATCGCCAGCTCTTCCTTGCCGAGCAGGATCTCTTCCTTACGCGTGCCGGACGGGTCGATGTCGATGGCCGGGAAGACCCGCTTGTCGGCGATCTTGCGGTCGAGCTTGAGCTCGGCGTTACCCGTGCCCTTGAACTCCTCGAAGATCACCGTGTCCATCATCGAGCCGGTCTCGACCAGCGCGGTCGCGAGAATGGTGAGCGAGCCACCGTTCTCGATGTTGCGCGCCGCACCGAGGAACCGCTTCGGCGGGTAGAGCGCCGTCGAATCGATACCACCCGACATGATGCGGCCGGAGGCCGGCGCGGCCAGGTTGTACGACCGGCCGAGCCGCGTCACCGAGTCGAGCAGCACGACCACGTCGTGACCCAGCTCGACCAGGCGCTTGGCCCGCTCGATGGCCAGCTCGGCGACGGTGGTGTGGTCCTGCGGCGGCCGGTCGAACGTGGCCGCGATGACCTCGCCCTTGACCGAGCGCTGCATGTCGGTGACCTCTTCGGGCCGCTCGTCGACCAGCACGACCATCAGGTGGCACTCGGGGTTGTTGTGGGTGATCGCGTTGGCGATCGCCTGCAGCACCATCGTCTTACCGGCCTTGGGCGGCGAGACGATGAGCGCCCGCTGGCCCTTGCCGAGCGGCATGACCAGGTCGATGACGCGCGTGGTGAGGATGTGCGGCTCGGTCTCGAGACGCAGCCTCTCCTGCGGATAGAGCGGGGTGAGCTTGTAGAACTCCGGACGGCGCCGGGCCTCGTCGGGCTCCATCCCGTTGATGGTGTCGAGCCGGACGAGCGGGTTGTACTTGTCCCGCCGCTGGTCGCCCTGGCCGCTGTCGCGGGGGGTGGCCCGCACGGCGCCGGTGACCGCGTCGCCGCGGCGCAGGCCGTGCTTCTTGACCTGCGACATCGACACGTACACGTCGTTCGGGCCGGACAGGTAGCCGGTCGTGCGCACGAACGCGTAGTTGTCGAGCACGTCCAGGATGCCGGCCACGGGGACGAGCACGTCGTCCTCGTTGACGTGCGGCTCCCGGCCGCCGCTGTCGCGCTGACCGCTCTCGCGCTGGCCGCTCTCGCTGCCGTCCCGCTCACCACGACCGCGACGACGGTCACGGAAACGGCTGCGACGGCTGCGACGGCCGCCGTCGCCGTCGTTGTCGTCATCGTCGTCGTTCGGGATGGCGCGACCCTGGTCACGGTTGTCGTTGCGCGGGCGGTCGTCGCGCTGACGGTCACGGTCCTCACGCGGGCGGTCGTCGCGCGGGCGATCGTCACGGGGACGGTCGTCGCGCGGCCGGTCGTCACGCTGGCGGTCGTCGCGCGGCCGGTCGTCACGCTGGCGATCGTCACGGGGACGGTCGTCACGCTGGCGGTCGTTGCGCTGACGGTCACGGTTGCGCTCGGCCCGCTCCGGGCGCTCGACGCGCTCGGTCGTCTCCGGCTCGACAGCCGGGGAGACGGTGGTGGCCGAGGGCGCCGTGGCCGCGGTCTCACGGGACTCCCGCGGCTCGCGGGACTCACGGGGCTCGCGCGCGGCGCCGTCGCGGTCACGACCGCGGCTTCGCCGGCTGCCGGACTCGACGGCCGGAGCCGTCTCCGGCTGTGCGGCAGCGGACTGCGGCGCGTCGATCGGCCCGGTGGGCGCCTCGGACGGCGCGGCGACGGGCGCCTCGATCTTGGCCGCCGCGACCACGGGAGCCGTCGCGACCACGGGGGCCGTGGCGACGACCGGCGCCGGGGTCTCGGCCTTGGCCGCCGCGGCGGCCTGGCTGCGCGGACGCGGGGCGCTCTCGGCGGCCGGGCCGCCGCTCTGCCGCTCGGTGATCGCGGTGATCAGCTCGCCCTTGCGCATCCGGGCGGTGCCGGAGATGCCGAGGGACGCGGCCAGGCTCTGCAGCTCGGGGAGCAGCATCGCGGACAGCCCGGTACCGCCTCGGCGACGCTTCGTGGCGGTCGCGGTGGTGCCGGCGCCGGCGTCAGCGACGTCAGAAACACCCGACGTCACGTCGGTGGTGTCGCTCAATGGATTCCTTCCGTCGGAAAAAGCCCGGGACTCCCGGTTCTGCAGCCTGGTGGCCGGGTGTCGCGGTACCCGCCTCGCATGAGCAACGCGGGAGTTTGTGCAGCACGGCAGCTCGACGGTGTCCCTGCTCGTCAAAGAGCTGACGAGTAGGTCTCGGCGAGTGCAGCGACCCGGAGATTGCTGCTCGGCGTGTGCCTGGTGAGAGGTGAGACGGCCAGACGGCCTTTAGAGTCTCGGGGGTGCGCGCCGAACCGCAGATCACGTGCTTCGCGGCTGTGCTGGTCTGCTGTGATAGGTCTTGAGCGTAGTCAACTCGTGCGACCTGCGGCAACAGGACCCCGCTAGGCGAGTTCCACCATACTCCCTTTGACAAGAGCTCCGTCGCCATCCACGCCCAACGTCTCGGCGCGCCACGATGTTCCCGGGTGGAAGTCGGCCGGGACCTCGGTCAACGCCAGCACCGACGGGCCCGCCCCGCTGACCACGGCGGCGACTCCGACCGAGCGCAGCGCGGCCACGAGCGACGCGGTGCCGGGCATCGCCTCGGCCCGGTAGCCCTGATGCAGACGGTCCTCGGTGGCCGGGAACAGCAGACCCGGGTCGGTGGTCAGGGCATGGGTGAGAAGCGCGGCGCGGCCGGCGTTGAACGACGCGTCGGCGTGCGGCACCCCGGACGGCAGGGCCGCGCGCGCCGAGGACGTGTATCCGCGTTCGGCCGGGATGAAGACTGTCGGGTGCACGCGGCTGGACGCGGGCAGCCGTACCGCGCGGGCGCCCGCCCCCTCCGTCCAGGCGATGGTGAACCCGCCGAGCAGGCAGGGCGCCACATTGTCGGGATGCCCCTCCAAGCGGGCGGCGATGCGGAGCGCGCCCTCGTCGTCGAGCCGGCCGCCGGCCAGGGCGCGGGCCAGTTGCACCCCGCCGACGATCGCGGCCGAGGACGAGCCCAGGCCGCGGGCCTGCGGGATGCGGTTGACGCACTCGACGGCGAGGCCGGGCGGGCGGCCGCCGAGCTCGTCGAAGGTCGCCAGCATCGCGCGCAGCACCAGGTGGGACTCGTCGCCGGGCAGCTCGCCGGCGCCCTCACCGGTCACCGTCACCGTGAAACCACCGTCGGTGACCCGGGCGGTGAGATCGTCGTACAGCGTCAGCGCGAGACCCAGCGCGTCGAAACCAGGACCGAGGTTGGCGCTGGTGGCCGGCGTGCGCACGGACACCGCATCGGTGGCGAAGGTCAGGCCCATCGCCACATGCTAGGCCTTGATCGTCGTCATCGAACTGTCGCACCCGGGAGGTAGGTTCTCCGCCGTGATTGCCATCGGGTCGTTCGTCGGCTTCTTCGTGGTCCAGCTCCCCGTCCTCGCCGTGCTGGTCGCGGGGCTCGTCGTGCTCTCCTCGCCGGCCCGCCGTCTGCCCGGGCGCAGCCACCAGTTCGCCCGCGCGGGGCTGATCGTGCTGCTGGCCGAGACGCTGGCCTCGATCGCCTGGAACATCGCGTTCACCCAGATCGTCGCCCGCACGGGCTTCTCGATGACCCAGGTCGGCCTGGCCGGCAGCATCGTCGGCTTCATGCTGGCGGTGCTGTTCGCGGCCGGTCTGGGCCTGCTGATCGCCGCGTTCGCCACGGTGCGGTCATTCAGTTCCGAGCGGTGAGGGCTGACCCGGCGCCACCCGCCGGGTCGCGATCCGCCAGCCGACGGCATAGAGCAGAGTGACGAGCCCGCAGCCGGCCAGGATGACCCGCTCGTCGACGAGGTCGACCACCGCGGTGGCCCCCAGCTGGCTGATCGCGATGGCCAGCGTGGCCAGCATGAGGTCGGTCGAGAAGACCCGCCCCCGCAGCCGGTCGGGCACCTCGCCCTGCAGCGCGTAGTTCGACAGCACCCAGTTGGCTCCGCCGGCCAGGTGGGCCACGAAGACCAGCGCCAGCACCAGCGGAAACCACGGCGCCACCGAGACTCCGAGATAGCCCAGGCCGTAGAGCGCCATCGAGAGCGCCAGCCCCGGGAAGAGCCAGGACCGCCGGCGGATCACCGGACCGAGCACGAACGGCCCGGCCAGCGCGCCGGCCCCGCGCACCGCGAAGAGCAACCCGGCCCCGAGCACCCCGGCGCCGTGCAGGCCGGCGATGAGCGGAAAGACGGTGAGCACGCCGTTGCCGAGTCCGGCGGCCATCTTGACGGTCACCAGCGCCCGGATCCGCGGGTTCTCGCGCAGATAACCGAACGACTCGCGCAACGCGTGCCGGGTGCGCGGCGCGGGCGCGCCGGTCTCGCGGGCGGACTGCAGCGGACGGCGGATCGTCGCGGTCAGCGCCGCGCCGAGCAACAGGAGGACGGCGGTGATCCCGAAGCAGACGTACGGGCCGAAGGCCGCGCCGACCACGCCGCCGAGCGACGCGCCGACGATCGTCATCGTGCCCCAGGCCGAGCCCGAGACGGTGTTCGCCGCGGCCAGCTCGGACTTGTCGACCACGTTGGGCAGCGCGGCCGAGGCGGCCGGGGAGTAGAAGGCCTTGGCCACGGCGACCGCGCCGATCGCCACCAGGGCCAGCGGGGCGGTCGCGGCCGACCGGACGGTGAACAGCAACAGCACGGCGGCGAAGGCTGCGAGATTGGCGACGATCAGGATCTTCCGCCGGTCGAGCCGGTCGGCGAGCGTGCCCGTGTAGGGCAGCAGCAGCGCGTTGATGCCGGTGTCGGCGGCCAGCACCAGGCCGCCCCAGACCCCGCTGCCGGTGAGCTCGGGCAGGAGCACCAGCAGCGGGACCATCACGAACCAGTCGGCCCCGAACACGACCAGTTCGGCCGCGAAGAGCCGCCGGAAGTCACGGTTGCCGGTAACGACCGAGAACGCTGTTGCCACGTACACGGACGTTACCGTCCGGTCCCGGGCGACCGGTGGTCGCCGGTCACCCGGGAGCCGGGCTGGTCACTTCGCCGTCTCGGGGCCCTTCGGCATCTTGAGCACCTCGAACTGGTCGGTGTAGCCGCGCAGAGCGCCGCTCGACTGCGGCTCCGGCTTGTCGGCCTTGTCGTCGTCCGGGTCGACCGGCCCGGGCTCCGGCGCCGTCGGGGCCGAGCCCCGCTTGGCCAGGCGCTTGAGGCGGCGCTTCTCCTTGCTGTTCTCGACCATCGTGTAGAGCGTCGGCACCAGCACCAGGGTGAGCAGCGTCGAGCTGACCAGACCGCCGATGACCACAATGGCCAGTGGCTGCGAGATGAAGCCGCCCTCGCCGGTGAGGCCGAGCGCCATCGGGATCAGCGCGAAGATGGTCGCGATCGCGGTCATCAGGATCGGCCGCAGACGGTGCCGGCCACCCTCGATCACCGCCTCCTGCACGCCCATGCCGCCGGCGCGGTAGTGGTTGATCAAGTCCATCAGCACGATGGCATTGGTCACCACGATGCCCACCAGCATCAGCACACCGATCAGCGCGGGCACGCCCAGCGGGGTGCCGGTGATCAGCAGCAGGCCGATCGCGCCGGTCGCCGCGAACGGGATCGAGACCAGCAGGATCACCGGCTGGATGAGGCTGCGGAACGTCGCCACCATGATGATGAAGACGATCGCGATGGCCGCCAGCACGGCCAGGCCCAGCTGCTGGAACGCCTCGGCCTGGTCGGCGCTGGCGCCGCCGATGGTCGCCGTGGCGCCGGCCGGCAGGGTCAGCCCGTCGATCTTCTTCTGCAGGTCGCGAGTGGCCGCGCCCAGGTCGGAGCCGGTGTTGGTGCCGGTCACGGTGACCGTCCGGTCGCCGTCGACGCGGGTGACCTCCTCGGGGCCGTTGACCTCCTTGACGTCGGCCACGGTGCTGAGCGGCACCGGGCCGCGGGCCGTGGTCAGCGGCAACGCCCGCAGCGCGGCCGGGTCGGCCGGCGCGGCGCCGAACGAGATGACCACGTCCTGGGTGGCGCCGTCGACCGTCATCCGGCCGGCCGGAGCCGCGCGGAACGTGCCCGCGACACTCTGCGCGATGGCAGCCTCGGTAAGCCCGGCGCGCGCGGCGGCCTCTCGCTTCACGACCACGTCGAGGCGCGGGACGCTGGCCGCCAGCGAGCTCTTCACCTCGACCAGGCCCGAGTCGGTCATCGTCTTCTGCACCTGGTCGGAGGCGTTGCTGAGCGCCTCGGCGTCGGCCGACTTGACCTGCACCGAGAGCTCGTTGCCACCGCCGAGGCCGGAGGAGTCGGCCCCGATGCTGATCTCGCCGACGCCGTTCATCGCGGCGAACTTGTCGCGCAGCTGATCGGTCAGCTCGGTGGCGTCGGCGTCCTCGTCGAGGCCCACGTTGAAGCTGGCGGTGCTCGCGCCGCCGCCGCCGGCGAACGGGTTGAAGTCGCCGCCGCTGCCCAGCGACACCTGGTAGGTCTTGACCCCCTCGGTGTCGGCCAGCACGCCCTCGACCTGCTTGGCCGCGGTGTTGGTGGCCTCCAGGTTGGTGCCGACCGGCAGCTCCTGGGTGATGGTCAGCGAGTCCTGGCCCGACTGGTCGAGGAAGTTGGTCTCGAGCCGGGTGGCCAGGCCGAGCGTGCCGATGAGCACGACCAGGCCGATGGTCAGCGTGGTCCAGCGCCGCTTGGTGGCGAACCGGATCACCGGCAGATAGCCGCGCTGGAGCGGGTTGCGCCGCTCCTTCTCGTCGGCGGCCCGGCGGATCGCCTCGGTGTCGGCGTCGGCCGGCGGAGGCTTGAGGAACCAGTACGCCAGCACGGGCACCACGGTCAGCGCCACGAACAGCGACGCCAGCAGGGCCACGGTCACGGTCACCGCGAACGACGAGAAGATCTGGCCGACGAACCCGCCGACCAGGGCGATCGGGGCGAACACCGCGACCGTGGTCAGGGTCGAGGCGGTCACCGCGCCGGACACCTCGCGGACAGCCGCGATGATGGCGTGGCCCTTCGGTTCGCCGTACTCGAGATGTCTCTTGATGTTCTCCAGGACGACGATCGAGTCGTCCACCACGCGCCCGACCGCGATGGTCAGCGCGCCGAGGGTGAGCAGGTTGAGCGTGTAGTCGCCGATCCAGAGCGCGATCAGGGCGATCAGCACGGACAGCGGGATCGACACGGCCGTGACCAGCGTCGAACGGATGGAGAGCAGGAAGACCAGGATGACGATCACGGCCATGATCAGGCCGAGCAGGCCCTCGGTGGTGAGGCTCTCGATCGACCGCTCGACGAACGGGGCCTGGTCGACGACGACGGTCAGCTTGGCGCCGGACGCCTTCTCGAGGTCGGCCAGCTGGTCCCGGACGGCGTGCGAGATCTCGACCGGGTTGCCGTCGGGGCGCGCGGTGACCGCGATGCCCAGGCTGTCGACGCCGTCGGTGCGCGTGTAGGAGGTGGCGGCCGGCAGCTTGCTCTCGACGGTCGCGACCGAGCCGAGCTGCACCGGGCCCCGGGAGCCGGTCAGGTAGACCTGCTTGAGCTGGTCGACCGAGGTGAGCGCGCTGCCGACCTGCACGGTCAGCGATCGGCTGCCCTCGTTCACCGAGCCGGCCGGCACCGAGATGCCGTTCTGCTGGAGCACCGTGGTGATCGCCTGCGGGTTGACCCCGGCCGCGGTGAGCTTGGGCAGGTCGGGCGTGATCACGACCTGGGCCGCGCGGGCCCCGGTGATCTGGGTGTCGCGCACGCCGTCGATCGCGTTGAGCTCCGGCACGACGGTGTCGTTGAGCTTGTCGAGCAGCTCGCTCTCGTCGCCGCCGCCGGATGCGGCCAGCACGATCGCCGGGATGTCGTCGGTGCCGCCCGCGAAGATCGTCGGCGTGACGTCGTCGGGCAGGGTCGGCTGCACCCGGTTGACCGCGGTCGTGAGCTGGTTGACCGCGGCGTCGATGTCGGTGCCGAAGACGAACGCGACGGTCACCGTGGCCAGACCCTCACGGGTGGTCGAGGTGACGCTGTCGATGCCGTCGAGACCCTTGGCGGCGTCCTCGAGCGGTTCGGTCACCTGGTCCTGGATGACCTCCGGGCCGGCGCCCGGCAGGGTCGCGGTCACGAAGGCCGCGGGGAACTCGATCGACGGGAACAGCTGCTGTTTGAGGGACGGGATGGCAACGAGGCCGAAGCCGGCGATGACGATGGCGATCAGGGCCACGAGGCCTCTGTTGGCCAGGCTCAGCCGGGTCAGGAAGGACATGGGCGCTCCCCCGGTAAAAGTTCGTCCAGCATTGATAGTTTGCCCGACACGAACAAATGGTTTTCCGCCGGGGCGCACTGGTACCGTCCGTCATCAGATGGACGCAGTCCGGCCATCAGCGCGTCACAGAGGAGGGGTCCCGCGGCGGTGGCCGACGAAGCCGTACCTGACAAAGACCAGCTCATCGCCGACATTATGGGCACGCAGCAGCAGCTCCAGGACTTGATTGCCGAGGATCGGGCCGACCCGCTGTTCTCCTCGCATCTGACCCTGTCGCAGCTCAAGATCCTCATGCTGCTCGCCCGCCACGGCTCCGTCTCGGGCAGCGAGCTGGCCGGGATGCTCGGGATCGGCGCGGCCGCGCTGACCGGCATGATCGACCGGCTCGTGGTGCAGGACCTGGTGGCACGCGCGGAGGACCCGCACGACCGGCGGGTTCGCCGAATCGCGCTGACGCGCGCGGGCCGGGATCTCATCGGGAGCATCTTCAATGCGGGTCAGGAGAAGATGCGTACGCTCCTCAGCCGTCTCTCAGCCGAGGAGCTCGACGTCGTCGCTCAGGCGATGGCGCTGATCATGAAGGCGGCCGACTCAGGCGAGGCCTAGCTCCCGGGCGGCGATCAGCACATCGTTCTGGATCGTGGTCGGCGAGGGCGCGGTCGAGATCGCCCACTCCGGGTCCTTGAGGCCGTGCCCGGTGACCGTGCAGACCACCGTCGAGCCGGCCGGGATCTTGCCGTCGGCCGCCTGCTGCAGCAGACCGGCCACGCTGGCCGCGCTGCCCAGCTCGACGAAGACACCGACCTCGCGGGCGAGCAGCCGGTAGGCCGTGAGGATCTCCCGGTCGGTGACGGCGGCGATCAGGCCGCCCGAGGAGTCGCGGGCGTCCAGCGCCTTGGTCCAGCTGGCCGGGTTGCCGATGCGGATGGCGGTGGCGATCGTGGAGGGCTCCTCGACCACCCGGCCCGAGACGATCGGCGCGGCGCCCGACGCCTGGAAACCGAACATGCGGGGCAGCCGGGTGCTGTTGCCCGCCTCCTTGTCCTCCTGATAACCCATCCAGTACGCCGAGATGTTGCCGGCGTTGCCGACCGGCAGGCAGTGGATGTCGGGCGCGTCGCCGAGCGCCTCGACGATCTCGAACGACGCCGTCTTCTGCCCGTGCAGGCGGAAGATGTTGACCGAGTTGACCAGCGACACCGGGAAGTCCTGGGACAGCTTCGAGGCGAGCGCCAGGCAGTCGTCGAAGTTGCCGTTGACCTGCAGCAGCTTGGCCCCGTGGACGAGCGCTTGGGCCAGCTTGCCGAGCGCGATCTTGCCCTGCGGCACGAGCACCGCGCAGGTCACCCCGGCGCGGGCCGCGTACGCCGCGGCCGACGCACTGGTGTTGCCGGTGGACGCGCAGATGATCGCCTTGGCGCCCTCCTCGACGGCCTTGGACACGGCCACGGTCATGCCGCGGTCCTTGAACGAGCCGGTCGGGTTGGCCCCCTCGACCTTGAGGTAGACCTCCGCACCCGTACGCGCGGACAGCACCGGGGCCGGCACCAGGGGCGTGTTGCCCTCGTGCAGCGTGACCACCGGGGTCTTGTCGGTGACCGGAAGGCGGTCCCGATATGCCTCGATGAGTCCCCGATACATGGCTGTACTCCTCACGGTCTGTGGTTCAGCAGCCTTAGCGTGCCAAGTTTGCCGAATCTTGGGACGGAATGCCCACGTGTCGGGATCAGGCTCCACCCTCGACGCGCAGGACGCTGGCGATCGACCGCACGATGTCCAGCCGCGACAGGTCGTCGACCGTGGCGGCCAGGTTGGCGTCCGGGGCGCCGTGCGTGACGATCACCAGCTTGGCGTCCTCCGCACGGCCTGACTGCCGGACCGTCGCGATCGACACCTCGTGCGTGGCGAAGACCCCGGCCACGGTGGCCAGGACGCCCGGGCGCTCGGCCACGTCGAGACTGATGTGGTAGCGCGTCACCGCCGCGCCGATCGGCCGGATCGGCAGGTGGGCGTAGTTGCTCTCGCTCGGCGCGCGGGTGCCGGACAGGCGGTTGCGGGCCGCCGCGACGATGTCGCCGAGCACCGCGCTCGCGGTCGGCATGCCACCCGCGCCGCGTCCGTAGAACATGAGCTGACCGGCCGCGTCGGCCTCCACGAAGACGGCGTTGAAGGCGTCGCCCACCCCGGCCAGCGGATGGCTGCGCGGGATCATCGCCGGGTGCACCCGTACGCTCACCGACTCCTGGCCGGAGGCGTCCAGACCGCGCTCGGCGATGCACAGCAGCTTGATCGTGCAGCCCATCTCCCGCGCGCTGGCCATGTCGCCGGCGGTCACCCCGGTCATGCCCTCGCGGAAGACGTCGGCCGCGGTGACCCGGCTGTGGAAGGCCAGCGAGGCGAGGATGGCCGCCTTGGCCGCGGCGTCGAAACCCTCGACGTCGGCGGTGGGGTCGGCCTCGGCGTACCCGAGCTCGGTGGCCTCGTCGAGCGCCTCGCTGAAGCCGGCCCCGGTGGAGTCCATCGACGAGAGGATGAAGTTGGTCGTGCCGTTCACGATGCCGGTCACCCGGGTCACGCGGTCGCCGTGCAGCGACTCGCGCAACGGGCGCAGCAGCGGGATCGCGCCGGCCACGGAGGCCTCGTAATAGAGGTCGGCGTTACCCTCGGCGGCCGCGTCGTGCAGCGCCGCGCCGTCCTCGGCCAGCAGCGCCTTGTTGGCCGTGACGACGCTCTTGCCGGCCCGCAGCGCCTCGACCAGCCAGGTGCGGGCCGGCTCGATGCCACCCACCACCTCGATCACCACGTCGACGTCGTCCCGCTTGACCAGGCCGAGCGCGTCGGTGGTGAACAGGCTCGGGTCGATCGGCAGGTCGCCGCGCTCGCGGCCGAGCCGGCGCACCGCGATCCCGACGATCTCGAGCGGGGCGCCGATCCGGGCGGTCAGGTCCTCGGCCTGGGCGTGCAGCAGGCGCACGACTTCCGAACCGACGGTGCCGCAGCCCAGCAGGGCCAGACGGACTTTTGAAGCGCTCATCCAACATCCAATGCGAGCAGGTCGTCCTCGGTCTCCCGCCGCACGATCACGCGCGAGGCGCCGTCGCGCACCGCCACCACGGGCGGCCGAGGGACGTGGTTGTAGTTGCTGGCCATGCTCCGGCAGTAGGCGCCGGTGCCGGGCACGGCGAGAAGATCTCCGGGCTGCACGTCGGCGGGCAGGAATTCATCCTTCACGACGATGTCCCCGGATTCACAATGCTTTCCCACCACGCGGGCCAGGATCGGCTCGGCGGCACTGGCCCGGCCGGCGACCGTCGCCGAGTACGAGGCGTCGTAGAGCGCCGTCCGGATGTTGTCGCTCATGCCGCCGTCGACACTCACGTACGTCCGCAGACCGTCGAGGTCCTTGACCGTGCCGACCTCGTAGAGCGTGAACACGGACGGCCCGACGATCGCGCGGCCCGGCTCGATGGAGAGCCTGGGCTTGCGCAGCGACGCCGCCTCGCACTCCGACTCGACGATCTTGTTGATGCGTTTGGCGAGGTCGCCGGCGCTGCTCGGGTCGTCCTGGGTGGTGTACGCGATGCCGAAGCCGCCGCCCAGGTCGAGGTCGGGCAGCTCGACCCCGCGGGCGTCGCGGATCTGCGCCTGCAACTCGAGCACCCGGCGGGCCGCGACCTCGAAGCCGCTCGTGTCGAAGATCTGCGAGCCGATGTGCGAGTGCAGGCCGCGCAGCTCCAGCACGTCCTCGTCGAGGATCTTGACGGCGGCCTGGAACGCCGCGCCGCCGGCCAGCGAGAAACCGAACTTCTGGTCCTCGTGGGCGGTGGCGATGAACTCGTGGGTGTGCGCCTCGACCCCGACCGTGACCCGGACCAGCACCTTCGGCCTCGTGCCGGCCTCGGCCGCGAGCGCGCTCAGCCGGTCGATCTCCTGGATCGAGTCGACGATGATCCGGCCCACCCCGGCCTCGACCGCCCGGGTCAGCTCGGACACCGACTTGTTGTTGCCGTGGAAGCCGATGCGCTCGGCCGGGAAACCCGCCGCCAGCGCCACCGCCAGCTCGCCGCCCGAGCAGACGTCGAGGAAGAGGCCCTCCTCGTCGATGACCCGCACGACGGCCTTGCAGAGGAACGACTTGCCTGCGTAGTAGACGTCGGCTCCGGCGAACGCACCGGCGAAGTCACGGCAGCGGGAACGCAGGTCGTCCTCGTCGAGCAGGTAGGCCGGCGTGCCGTGCTCCTGGGCCAGCGCGGCCACGCTCACCCCGCCGATCTCGAGGTGGCCGGCCTCCGACCGGGTCACCGTGCGCGGCCACAGCTGCGGCACCAGAGCGTTCACGTCGTGGGGCGTGCGCAGCCAGGCCGGCCCCCGCTGTCCGAGGTCGCCGTGCAGCGCCCCGGCCTCATGAGCTCGCATCCCTACATCCTTTCGGGCGCCGAGACGCCGAGCAGGCCCAACCCGTTGGCGATCACCGTACGGGTGGCGTCGTTCAACCAGAGACGAGCCCGGTGCCCCTCGGTGACCGGCTCGTCGCCCTTGGGGGTCACCCGGCAGGCCGGGTCGTCGTAGAACCGGTGGTAGGCCCCGGCGATCTTCTCCAGCAGCCGGGCGACGTGGTGCGGCTCGCGCAGCTGGGCCGCCCGGGCCACCGTGTCGGGATACTCGCCGAGCGCCTTGAGCAGGTCGTTCTCGTGTTCCCCGGAGAGCAGCTCGGCACGGAAGTCGCCCGGCACCCCGCGGGTCACGCCCGAGTCGGCGGCGTTCAGGGCGATGTTGAACGTGCGGGCGGCGACGTACTGCACGTAGTAGACCGGGTTCTCGCGGCTCGCGCTGGTCCACAGCTCGATGTCGATGTCGATCGGCGAGTCGGACGAGTAGCGCGCCAAGGCGTACCGGGTGGCATCGACACCCAGGGCGTCGACGAAGTCCTCCAAAGTGATGACCGTGCCGGCCCTCTTGCTCATCCGCATCGGCTCGCCGTCGCGCACCAGGTTGACCAGCTGACCGATGAGGATCTCGAGGTTCTGCGCCGGGTCGTCGCCGAAGCAGGCCGACATCGCCTTCATCCGGCCGATGTAACCGTGATGGTCGGCGCCCAGCATGATCACGACCCGGTCGAAGCCCCGCTTGCGCTTGTCGAGGTAGTAGGCGCAGTCGGCCGCGAAGTAGGTCCAGTCGCCGTCCGACTTGCGCAGCACCCGGTCCTTGTCGTCGCCGAACTCGGTCGTCCGCAACCACGTCGCGCCGTCGGCCTCGAAGATGTGCCCCTGCTCACGCAGCCGGTCGAGCGCCTCCTGCAACTCGCCCCGGTCGTGCAGGTCCTTCTCGTTGAAGTAGGTGTCGAACTCGACGCCGAACTCGGTCAGGGACTGCTTGATCTCGGCGAACATGAGCTCGACGCCGACCCGGTGGAACGTCGCGAGCGCTTCGGGCTCGCCGAGTTTCAGCACATCGGGGGCCTCGGCGACCACGGCCGTGGCGATCTCGGCGATGTAGGCGCCGCCGTAGCCGTCCTCGGGCGCGGGCTCGCCCTTGGCGCTGGCGTACAGCGACCGGGCGAAGCGGTCGATCTGCGAACCGGCGTCGTTGAAGTAGTACTCCGTGCCGACTGTCGCGCCGGCGGCCCGCAGGACCCGGGACAGGGCGTCACCGACGGCGGCCCACCGGACCCCACCGATGTGCACCGGCCCGGTCGGGTTGGCCGACACGAACTCGAGGTTGATGCGCTCACCGGCCAGCGTGTCGGTGTGCCCGAACCGGGTGCCGGCCAGCACGATGTCGCGCGCCAGCAGGCCGGCGGCGGCCGCCTCGAGCCGGATGTTCAGAAAGCCCGGCCCGGCGATCTCCACCGACTTGATGCCCGGCTGACGGCCCAGCTCCTCGGCCAGCGCGGCGGCCAGCTCCCGCGGCGGCACCCCGGCCTTCTTGCCCAGCTGCAAGGCCAGCGTGGAGGCGTAGTCACCGTGCTCGGGGCTGCGCGGACGCTCCACCGCCGTGGTCGCGGGCAACGCCGAGACGTCGAGGCCGCGGGTCTCGAACACGGCACGAGCAGCTGAGAGAACGGTGGAAGCAAGCTTGGCGGGAGTCACCCAACCATGCTATCGGGGGTAGACTTCGACGCTCGGCGGCCACCCGAGCCCCGCCATCCTTCTTCTTAAGAATCGACGAGGCACGATGAGCATGAGCACGCCGGGTCCCGAGCGGGTCCCGCAGTCCGTCAAGGTCGACAAGACCTCCGGCCAGGGCAAGCCCCCCGTTTCCGCTGCCAAGAAGGCGGCCGGTCGAGGCCCCTCGGGCAAGACGCCGGCCGGCAAGGGCGGCGGCAAGGGCCGCAAACCGGTCACGCCGGTCAAGGTCGCGGGCAGCCGCCCGTGGGGCCCCATCGCGGTCGCCGGCGTGGTCGTGCTGATCGCCGTCGGCATCATCGGCTACGGCGTGTTCGCCGCCGTCAAGGGCTCCCGCGGCTGGGAGGACAAGGTCGCCGACATCGCGGGCGTGACCAACTACCGCGAGCAGAAGAACGCGGCGATCGACGCCCGCGACCACAAAGAGGGCCCCCAGCAGTACGTGACGAGCCCGCCCGTCGGCGGCGCCCACAACAGCGCCTGGCAGAACTGCATGGGCGACGTCTACGACCAGCCCATCGCCAACGAGCACGCGGTGCACAGCCTCGAGCACGGCGCCGTCTGGGTGACCTACAAGCAGGGCCTGCCGGCCGACCAGGTCGAGGTGCTCAAGCAGAAGGTCCAGGGCAAGGAGTACACGCTCATGTCGCCCTACCCGGGCCTCGACAAGAACGTCTCCGTGCAGGTCTGGGGCTACCAGTTCAAGACCGACGACGTCAACGACAGCAAGATCGACCAGTTCATCCAGGACACCCGCCTGGTCTCCAGCATGGAGCCCGGCGCGGCCTGCTCCAGCGGCAACACCTCCACCGGCCCGCTGGCCCCCGCCGGCGCGCCCGGCGCGGCGGGCAGCGGCAGCTGATGTCGGTCACTACCGACCCGGGGGCGGCGGCCACGGTCGCCGCCCCCGGCGGTGACACCCCGGCCCGCGGCTCGCGGCCCTGGCCGGTCGTCGCCGCCCTCATCCTCGGCCTGCTCCTCGGCGTCGCCGCCGGCCTGCTGATCCCCCGCTTCACGCACCCCGGCAACGACTCGGCCGAAGCCGGCTTCCTGCGTGACATGTCGACCCACCACGCCCAGGCCGTCGAGATGTCGATGCTCGCCCACGCCAACTCGACCAACCCGCGCATCGTCACCCTGTCCGGTGACATCGCCCTGACCCAGCACGGCCAGATCGGCTACATGCAGGCCTGGCTGCGCGACTGGGACCTCAGCCCCACCGGCACCCAGCCCGCGATGGCCTGGATGCCCGACTCGGCCGGCTCCGTGGTCAACGGCCTGATGCCCGGCATGGCCACCCCCGAGCAGCTCGACTCCCTGCGCAAGGCCTCCGGAAACGCCCTCGACGTGCAGTTCCTGACGCTGATGCGGGCCCACCACCTCGGTGGCATCCACATGGCGCAGGAGGCGATCGAGCTCTCCGACGACGAGAACATCGACTGGCTGGCCCAGACGATGGTCTCCGGCCAGCAGAGCGAACTGGCTTTGATCGACAGCCTCCTCAAGCAGACCCAGGGATCCTGAGCGGGCCGCCGGATACCGGTTGGCGGCCCGTCTGATCCTCCTGCTAGGCTCTGAAACCACTGAGCCCCCGTAGCTCAGGGGATAGAGCGTCGCCCTCCGGAGGCGAAAGCGCAGGTTCGAATCCTGCCGGGGGCACAATCGAGGCAATCCTTGTCCGCAGAGAGCGCGGACCTGGCGATTGTGCATCCTTTCCTGGGGCCCGAGCCCCAGACCCCACGCCGGGGGATGCCCCCGGACCCCCATCAGTGGTTGCTGTTGATGGTTTTGGCGTGGGATTTCAGTGGTTGATGTGGCGGGACAACCGCCTCCTCCCGACGGGCGTCGCCTGGCCGGCATCGAAATCAGCCGTCTGTCAGCACCGGTTTCGCTCATCTACGCTCGCGTTGTGAAGATCCTTGCGGCACTGGGGCCGCTGGCGGCTGAAGAGAACGCCTCTACCGGTGGGTTTCCGCTCTGGTTGACGCCGTTCCTTGCGATCCTGCTTCTCTGGGTGCTCGCCATCAGGTTGCTGGTATGGGCTCTGCTTCGTCGCGGCAAGAAGCGGTGATAGCTGATTGACCTGCTGTCCGACTTTCGTACACCAGAAGAGCTCATGGACGAATGGGCGCCGGGCAGCGGTTCGCCGCTTTTGGCTCCCGGATCTCCCGATGCTCGACTGCGACCTGACGTGGTCGCCGGGCTCGGTTGGTGTTCCTCGCCGGTGGGCGGCCTGGGTGGCGTCTCGGCGGTGCTGTCAAGCGGCCATCGGAGCTGGAAGCGAAGCCACTGTCCTTGTCGCCGGTGGCGTGCGGGAAGCGATTCGTCGGGGGCGGCCATGAGGGAGGCTTGCGGCGACGGCGTGGGCCTATCGTTGGATCATGGACATCAGCCTGCGGCGAGCCGATCTCGGCAAGGATGGCGATGCGCTCGTCGCTTTGATAGGCGACTACCTGACATGGGGGATCGACCGGCTCCGCCGGGAATACGGCCTTGACGATTCGCCGACCGATCCGAGCACGATCCGGGAATCGCTGGCCACGTACGAGCTCCCAACCGGCCTTTTGATCGTCGCCGAACAAGGTGGCGAGCCGATCGGCCTTGCCGGGCTGCGCACGCTCACCCCTGGGATCGTTGAGGTCAAGCGCATGTACGTGGATCCGCGGGGCCGGGGTCTCGGCATCGGTTCGGCGCTGCTGGACCGACTCCTCGCCGACGCCCGCGAGGTCTTCGCCGCCAAGGTCGTGCGTCTGGACACGGCCCGCTTCATGGCCGATGCCCAGACGTTGTACGCCTCTCGCGGTTTCATCGAGCGTGAACCCTATGAGGAGACGGAAATCCCACCCCAGATGCGGCATCACTGGCGTTTCTTCGAACGCACCATCTAGTACCACTCGGGTCGAAATTCGTGGCGGTATCAGAAGGACTCAAGTCAATCCGATGCCGGCGATGCGAAGAGGCGCGGCTGGAACGCGTCGAGTCGAGTCGAGCCGAGTCGGGGTTGGGGTGGTGGTCCGGGTGTTAGTTGTTGGTGGGGTTTGCTGTGGCTACCAGGGCTTCGGCTACTGCTCTCAGCTTCTGGTTGGTGTCCTGGGAAAGTTTGCTGAGGATGGTGAAGGCCTCGGCGGGCGTGCAGTGGCGTTCGGCCATGAGTATGCCTTTGGCCTGTTCTATGACGGCGCGGCTTTCCATGGCGGTCTGCAGGTGGCGGGCCAGTGTCGCCGTGGCGTCGTAGAGGTGGGCGTTGGCCAGGGCCACGGCCGCGTAACCGGCGAACGTCTGGGCCAGCGTGATGGCGTCGTCGTCGAAGGCTTTCACGTCGACGCTGTAGAGGTTCAGGGCGCCGGTCACCTTGTCCTGGACCGGGAGTCCGACGGACAGGGAACTGCCCACGCCGGCCTGGACAGCCCGGGCCGTCCAACCGGGCCAGCGGGTCTCGCCGGCCATGTCGGGCAGCGACAGCGTCGCCGTGTCGTTGGAGGCGTCGAGACACGGGCCGTGGCCGTTCTCGTACTGCCACTCGTCGAGATCCGAGGCCAGCGTCCCGGTGAACGCCGCCGTGGTGGCCCGGTCGCCGCGGATCAGGGTCACCGACACCTCCGTGGCGCCCGGCAGGCTGCGTTTCGCCAGTTCGGCGACGCGGGAGAGGATCTGGTCGAGGTTCGTGTCACTGAGTTTGATGCGGCCCAGTTCGACGAAAGCGGCAGTCGGGTCGAGCGGCTCGGACGACGTCATGGGGGCCACATCTCTGTACGTGCCCCGGCACTGCACACGGGGCCGGAAGGGATCGCTGCCCCTGGTCTGAGCAGGCCAGGAACGAGCGCCACTTCTTGACGCCGGTGGACCGCCCCCGGTGGTGGCCGGGCGGTCGCAGAGTCTCCAGCGTAACGGTCCGTGGGGCGACCACGAACGGGTTGACTGGCCGCGCGGAGGGTTTACGGCCCGAATCGGCGTTAGATTGGGGCGAGGGTCAAGCCGCGTGCCCTTGGTTTTCTGTCGTCACAGTCACCTGGGAGCACTGTGTCCACCTCACGGCATTCCTCCGCATGGTCGCCGGCAGCGGCGACGTCCGATGGCCAGAACCCCTCCGTACCAGGAACGTCCGCCACGGTGACCGGTCCGGACGGAAGGGTCCTGATCGAGATCTCGCGCCACACGGAGCACCCTGACGGGGTCCAGCACCTGCCGGTCGCCGTCATCGATGTGGCTGGTGAGATCGACGCGGAGACCGCACCCGTGCTGCGCACCGCCCTGACGCAGGCCATCCGGCACAACCGTCGGGTCTGCTGCGATCTGAGCCGGGTCGCGTTCCTGGGCGCGGACGGGGCCAACACGATTTTCGGCGCTGTGCGCAGCGCCGACGACACCGGCTGCGCCTTCTCTGTTCGCGGCGTACACGGCATCAGTGCCCTGGTCTTCCAGATCACCGGATTGGCTGCCGTTCTGGCCGGCCGGGCGTGAAGCAGCCGACGGCGGGTATCTGATCCGGTCGAGTCTGACGAGACGAGCACCTGCCGGATCGACGAGAGGCGGTCGGGTGTGACGAGCAGTGGAGGAGTCTTGGAGTGACGCAGCAGCGGCCGACACCGCCTGTCCCCCAGAGCCGGAGCCGGCTGAGCGGCACGCTCGTCCTCCTGGCCGGCACGCCCGATGACCATTCGAGCATCGAGAGTCAACTGGTCACGATCGCGAAGCTGAGCGCGCAACGGGTGGAGCCGGTCAGCTATGCGTCGGTGACGACCCGGCGCGGGAACGCCTACACGACCGTCGCCGCCAGCAACGACATCGCCCTCGCGGTCGACGAGGCCCAGTACGCCGACCGGACCGGACCCTGCCTCGACGCCCTGGAGACCGCGAAGCCCTACGGCGTGGCCGACATCGCCGAGACGATGCGCTGGCCCGGTTTCCGCGACACCGCCTACCGCCTCGGCTTGCACACGTCGTTGTCGATCCCGCTGTTCGCCGGCCGGGGCGAGCCCGTCGCCGCCCTCAACCTCTACGGCCACGACTCCATCGCCATGACGGTCCTGACCTCCGCCGTCTGGGCCACCTACGACGAGGCCGCCCCGGGCCTGTCCGACCATCCCGGCCTCGATCCCGGCGGCGACGAGCTGGTCGACGGGCTCAGCGACGCGTTCGCCGTCCGCGCGATCATCCAGCAGGCCATCGGCATCATCGTGGCCACCGATCACGGCACGCGCGACCTGGCCTACGCCACACTGCGGTTACGGGCCGCCGACACCGGGTCCCCTCTGCCCATCGTGGCCCAGGCGGTCATCACCGACCGGCGATAGCCGGGGGACCGGCGGCGGCCAGCAGCGCGTCGGCCACGGGAGTTCGCGTGTTGACGACAGCCCGGCCCCGGCGGTGGGTGGTCACCAGGCCCGCGGCCCGCAGGGTGGTCAGGTGCTGGGAGACGCCGCCGGGGGTCATGCCGATGCGGTGGGCCAGCTCCGTTGTGGAGAGTGGAGCGTCCAGCTCGACCAGCATGCGGGCGCGGCCCCGGCCGACCAGGGCGCTCAACGCGTCCGGGGCCTGCACCCCGCCTTCCCACAGCGTGGCCACGCCGCCGGCCGGATAGGCCAGCTGCGGGACGGGACCCCCGGACACGCTCAGGACCCCGGGCCACACGAAGACCGACGGGATCAGGACGAGGCCGGAGCCGGTCGGTACGTCCGCGGCCGTGCAGTGCGGCTGGTCGATGCGCAGGACACCGTCCCGCCAGCTGACCCGGGGATGCAGGTCGTCCAGGACGCCGGCGGTGCCCTCCTCGGCCAGGCGCCGGGCTCGGCGCTGGACCTCGGCGTCCACCAGGGACTTCATCCGCGGCCAGTCGGCGGCGACGGCGGTCGACCAGAAGGACTCGATCTCGTCGGACAGGCGGCGCAGGCCGGTGGGCGGGTCGGCGTGGAGGAGGGCGACGGCGGCGGATCGCGCGGCGGGTGAAAGATCCAGGTGCTCGCGGACCACAGCCGGCGGGGTCGAGCGCAGGACGCTCAGCTCGGTGGCCAGGTCGGCGGCCAGGCCGGCCGGGGGCGGGGTCAGGAAGTCGGGCGTGTAGCCGCCGCTGGGAGCGACCAGGCCGGCCAGCAGACCGTCGGGCGGCAGAGCCGTCCGGTCGGCCCACGGGCGGTACAGGGCGGGCACGCCGGGGCTGCGCAGGATGCGCACGGCGGCCAGGACCTCCCACAGGCAGGACACCGCGAAGCGGATGCGGGTGGCTGAGGTCGCGGACAGGGCGATCGAGACCAAGGTCGGCTCCGGGGATTTAGCTGCGGCTCAAACCTTACGGATCCCGGAGCGGCTCGCGAAGACTGAGCGCGTGGAAAACAGCGAAGCCTTTCGGTCCCTGCACGTCCCGGGCAAGCCCCTCGTGCTGGTCAACGCCTGGGACGCGGCCAGCGCCCGGATCGCCGAGTGGGCCGGGTCGCGGGCAGTCGCCACGACCAGCGCGGGGGTGGCGTGGAGCCTGGGGGCACCGGACGGGGACGCGCTCGGGCGCGACGACGCGGTCGCGCTGGTGGGCCGGGTCGTCGGCGCGGTGTCGGTGCCGGTGTCGGCGGACATCGAGTCGGGCGGCCGGACACCGGACGACGTGGCGGCGACCGTGCGCGCGGTCGTCGCAGCGGGGGCGGCCGGCGTCAACCTCGAGGACGGCCATCGCAGCGTCGAGGAGCAGTGTGCGCGGCTGGCCGCGGCGCGCGAGGCCGCCGGGCCGGGTCTCTTCATCAACGCGCGGCTCGACGCCTATCTGCGCGGCCGGGGTGACGTCGCCGAGGTGGTGAGCCGGGCCGAGGCCTTCCTGGCGGCCGGGGCCGACGGCATCTTCGTGCCGGGCGTGGTGGATCCGGCGATCGTGGGGCAGCTCGCCACGAAGATCCCGGCGCCGCTGAACGTGCTGGCCGGGGCGGCGAGCGCACCCGGCGTGGCCGAGTTGGCGTCACTCGGGGTGGCCCGGGTCAGTCTGGGGTCCGTGGTCGCCGAGGCGGCGTACGCGGTGGTGAGGCGGGCCGCCGAGGAGGCGCTGACCACCGGCACGTACGCCGCCGTCGCAGATGCCCTGGACTACGGGTGGCTCAACGACCTCATGACTCGGCGTACCGCGTAGGCGGGAACGGGTTGTCCGCGGTGAGCGGGACGTTCTCGCCCTCGGCCTCCTGGCGGGCGGTGACACTTTCGATGTCCCGCTCGTCGTTGTCGGCCTGCGGGTCGAACGGCACCGGGTCGTCGGTGGCCGGCGGGACGTCGCCCGCGTTGTAGTCGGTGACTCCGGCGTCGGCCCGCTCTTCCTCGGTGCGGCGAGCCAGCTCGTCGTCGTCGAGGTGCGCGGGGGTGCCGCTGTGGAACCGGCGGTCGCGCTGACCCTCGGCCGCCTCCGTGTTCACGTTGTCCCTGGCCATCTCGCTTCCCCTTTCCTCCGGGCTCATGCCCGTGGGTGTCCTACCCGGCCCCGGCTGGTGGTTAACCGGAGGGTGCCCGGGATCGCACCGCCGAACCAGAGCGGACGGCGCTGTGCCGATTTGTGTGCGCAGCGTTACATCGAGGTCGGTCCCGGGTAGTCGTGCCGCCCTACGCGGCTGCGAAAGGGACTTCATGGCACTGACCGGAACACCGGAACGCTTCGACGTCCGGGCCCGCAACCGCGAGGAATCCGTTCTCGTCCTCTTGCGACTGCCGCTGGGCGTGGCGGTCGAACTGGCCCGGACGACCACCTCGACGTTGATCGCCGTCTTCCCCAGCCCGATGACCGGTCTGCCGGCGGGGACGGCCACCGCGGTGATGCGGCGGGCGACCGCGTTCATCGAGGACCATCCCGAGCGTCCCCTCACGGTGGGCGACATCGCGGCCGCGGCCGGCGTCGGCATCCGCGCGTTGCAGACCGCCTTCCGCCGGGATCTGCGGATCACGCCGACGACCTACCTGCGCCGTGTACGCCTCGACCGCGTGCACCAGGAACTGCTGGCCGGCGGGCCCGGCGTGACCGTGCGCGAGACGGCCCGGCGCTGGGGTTTCACCAACCTGGGGCGGTTCGCGGCCGAGTACCGCGCCGCGTACGGTCGCAGCCCCGGTCAGACCCTGCGCGGGTGACGCGTCACAGCGGCAGGACCACGCGGGTGGGGGTGTCGCCCACGCAGGTCACGGCCATCCGATATCTGGCTCTCGCCCCGGTGAAGAGCACCCGGGCGGTGAGCGCCGGGCCGGCCTCGATGGTCTGGGCCGTGAAGCCCTCGGCCGGCTCGGACGCGGTCAGCGTGGCCTTGCCGCGCTCGCACGTCGCGAAGGCCGCGCCACCCGGCGACTCGAGGCGTTGCCCGATGGGCGGCGCCACCGGCGGGGACGACGTCGGCTCGGTCGACCGGCTCGGCTCGGCCGACGGCTCGCTCGCGCTGGGCCGGACCGGCTGGGCCGCGGGCGGTGCGGTGGTCGGCGCCGGGCCGCTGCCCACGATCGCCGGACGACCGGGGCCGTCGGTGATCACGGGGGCCGTGCCGCCGCGGCCCGGAGTGGCGGCCGGGGGACGGACGGCGGACGAGCCGGTCACGCTGGGCGCGACCGAGACCGGCACGTCGGCGGCCTGCTGCCGCCGGCCCGGCTCCGGGTCGCCGCCGGCAAGCCAGGTGACCAGCGCGGCGACGGCCACAGCAGCCACGGCGCCGCCGGCCACGAGATACTTCTTCCGTACGGTGCCCGTCCCGCCGGCGGCCGCGGCCGGGCGCCCGCGTGATCCGTGCGGCGGACGGTCGAGCGCGGTGGCCGGCCAGGCCGAGTTGCGTGGCTGGTCGAAGCGGGACGACTCCCCCAGGTTGCCGTGGCTCGCCGGGGCCCCCGCGACGATCGGCCGGTCGTTGGGCCGCGCGACGACGGTCGGCTGGGCCAGATAGCGCGGGGCTTCCCGGGGCGGCGAGGGCCGCGGCACCTTCGCGGCCGGCTCGTGGTCCTCGCGTACGGCATCCGCCGCCGCCGCCTCGGCCGCGTCACCCAGGACGGCCGCGACCTGGCCCGCGCTCGGCCGCTCGGCCGGGTCCTTGAGCAGGCAGCGGTCGATCAGCTCGGCCACGGCGGTGGGGACGCCCGGCAGCCGCGGCATCGGGTCCGGATCGATGTAGACATGGGCCTCGAGCATCTGCGTCGTGGTCTCGGCGCTCCACGGCGAACCGTGGGCCAGCAGCCGGTAGAGCAGCACCCCGAGCGCGTAGACGTCCGAGGCCGGCACCACCGCGTCGCCGGTGAGCCGCTCGGGCGCCAGGTAGGCCGGGGTGCCGACGAGCCTGTCCTCGGGCGCGGCGGGACCGGCCACGGCGGCGATGCCGAAATCGACCACCTTCACGCCGGCCGGGGTGACCATGACGTTGGCCATCTTGATGTCGCGGTGGACCAGGCCGTCCTCGTGGGCGGCGGCCAGCGCGGCGGCCACCTCGCCACAGATGCGGAAGACCTTGCGCGGCGGCAGCGGCCCGGACGACACCCGCTGCTGCAGGGTCGGGCCGTTGACGAGCTCCATCACCACGTACGGGAGGGGGTTGCCGTCCTCGTCGGCCTCGCCGTAGTCGTAGACCTGCGCGATGTTGGGGTGGGACAGCGTGGCCGCCGAGCGGGCCTCGTCACGGATGCGGGCGCGCGACTGCGGATCGCGCGCGAATCCCTGGGCGAGCACCTTGACCGCGACCGACCGGCCGAGCACCTCGTCGCGGGCACGCCAGACCACGGCCATGCCACCTCGGCCGAGTTCGCTCAGCAAGGTGTAGCGGCCGCCGAGCGCCTGCTGAACTTCCACCCGTGGCAGTCTGCCCGTCCGGCCGGGAAATCGCACATCCGAACAAGCCTCGAATAGCGCTCGCTTTCGCTTTACGCCTATGGTTTTCGCGGCGCCGGAAGAATTGATCTCCGCGGCGCCGGAAATCGATCAAGGAGCGGCATGGCGAACTCGGTCCGGCAGCGAATCGCCGATGCCACCCTCGGCCGGCTGCTGCGGCAGGGCGCGGCGGCGAACGACTACGTGGTGGCGGCGGTGCGCACCCCGATGCGCGACGGCGTGGTGCTGGTGGGCGACCACTACGCGCCGGTCACCGGCCGGCCCCGCGGGACTGTCCTCCTCCGTACGCCGTACGGACGGGGTTTTCCCTCGTCGGCGATGAACGGCCGGTTGTTCGCGGCGCGCGGCTACCACGTGCTGATCCAGAGCGTGCGGGGCACGTTCGGGTCGGGCGGCCGGTTCGAGCCGATGGCCCAGGAGGCCGCGGACGGTCAGGACACCGTGGCCTGGCTGCGCGAACAGCCGTGGTTCGACGGGCGGCTGGCCACGCTGGGAGCGTCCTACCTCGGCTGGGCCCAATGGGCGCTGATGCAGGACCCGCCGCCGGAATTGCGAGCCGCCGTCGTTTATGTCGGTCCACACGACTTCCGCGAGGCGGTGTTCGGGACGGGCACGTTCACGGTCGGCGACTTCCTCGGCTGGAGCGACATGATCGCTCATCAGGAGGACGGCGGGCTGCTGCGCCGGGGCGCCAACGGGGTGTCGGCATCGCGGCGGCTGCGGCCCGCGCTGCGGGGGGTGCCGCTGCCCGACGCGGCCGATCCGGTGCTGCGGGGCCGGGCGCCCTGGTATCGCGAGTGGCTCTCGCACCCCGACGGCGACGATCCCTGGTGGCTGCCCTACCGGGCCGGCGGCGCGCTGAGCCGGGTCGAGGCGCCGGTGCTGCTGATCGGCGGCTGGCAGGACCTCTTCCTCGACCAGACCCTGGAGCAGTACGCGGCCCTGAGTGCCCGGGGCGTCGAGGTGGGCCTGACCGTCGGCGGGTGGACCCACCTGCAGATCGGCATCCAGGGCGCGGCGACCGTGGCCCGCGAGAGCCTGGAGTGGCTCGACCAGCATCTGGCCGGTGGCCCCGCCACCCGCCGGTCGCCGGTCCACGTCTTCCGCACCGGCGAGCGACGCTGGCACGGGCCGGCGTCGTGGCCCCCGCCGTCGGCTCCGGCCGTGTTCCAGCTGCACGCCGACCGGACGTTGACACTGACGGCCACGCCCCCGCCCGGCCCGGGTGATCCGGCCGCCCCGCCGGTGTCGGTGCCCCCACCCGCGCCGGCCACCGACGAGACCGTGAGCTTCCGGTACGACCCGGCCGACCCGACGCCGACCGTCGGCGGGCGCACGCTCACCGGCTCGATGGGCGTCAAGGACAACCGGGCTCTCGAAGCCCGCGCCGACGTGCTGACCTTCACCACCGAGCCGCTGCCCACGGCCGTCGACGTGATCGGGTCACCCGTCCTCGAACTGGCTCTCGCCGTCGAGCCGGCGCACGCGGACGTCTTCGTGCGGCTCTGCGACGTCGACTGGCGCGGCCGTTCGCACAACTTCTCGGACCGCCTGCTGCGGCTCGATCCCGCCGTGCCCGCCGGTCGGCCACAGCACCTCACGCTGACGCTCGACCCGTGCTTCCACCGGCTCGCGGCCGGTCACCGCCTGCGCCTGCAGATCTCGGGTGGTTCGTTCCCCCGGTTCGCCCGCAATCTGGGCACCCCGGGCGAACCGGCCGTGGCCCACATGATGCGGCCGCAGGATCACACCGCCCACTGTGCGCGCTCGCGTCTCATTCTGCCGGTCGCCGGACCCGAATGATCATTTCTTGTCGGGGTGCTTCATCCACCACTCGGTGAATTGACGGGCCTGGCCCAGATTGTCGAGCCGGAGCACCCACAAATTGCTGTAGGCGTCGTCCGGATAGGTCGTCGTCGCCTCGATGATCGCCAGATCCTCGGTGACGATCAGCGGATGCCACTCGAAGGTCGTGCTGCCCGGTTCGTCCCTGATCGCCAGCCACCGTTCGACGATGGTGTCGCGGCCGAGCCAGGGCTGGGCGAACGGCTCGGTGAAGTAGGCCGCGTCCTCGGCGAAGAGATCGGCGATGTGCCGCGGATCGTTGGACTCCCACGCCCGGCGATAGTTGGCGATCCAGGCCGTCACCGCGTCCAGACTGGTCATCGAGCCTCCCCAGGCCGGCCCCGCCCAGCTCTTGAGCGGGGCCGGCACCCACTTTACGGAGTCTTCTCGTACGCCAGCTTGCTCAGCTCGGGCAGAGCGCCGTTCCACAGCAGATCGCTCACCTGGCTCAGCAGGATGAAGATCAACCCCTCCCGCGGGTCGGTGAACCAGTCGGTGCCGAACCCACCGGCCCAGCCGTACCGCCCGGGGCCGCTCACCTCGTCGCCGGTGACCGTGACGGCCAGCCCGTAACCCCAGCCGGCCCCGTCGAGGAAGACGCCACCACCGGCGATCTGCTCGTCGGTGAGGTGGTTGGTGGTCATCGCGGCGACCGACTTCTCGGAGAGCAGCCGGGTGCCGCCGTGCACGCCCCCGTCGAGCAACAGGCGGGCGAAGGCCAGGTAGTCGTCCGCGGTGGACAGCAGTCCGGCCGAGCCGTTGGGGAACGCCGGCGGCTCGGTCCAGGCCTCGAGCGGCTCGATCTCGGAGCGGCTGAGCCGGCCGGTCCCGGGGTCGGTCTGATAGTGGGCCGGCAGCCCGGCGAGCCGCTCGGCCGGCAGCCAGAAGCCGGTGTCCCGCATCCCGAGCGGGGCGAAGAGCCGCTCGTGCAGGAGGTCGCCCAGGGTCGTCCCGGACGCGCGGGCGAGCAGCACGCCCAGAACCGTCGTGCCCGCGTTGTACATCCACTTCTCGCCCGGCTGGTGGATCAGCGGCAACGTGCCGAATCGCCGGATCCACTCGTCGGGCCCCAGCCGGGTGCGCGGCTCGGGCTCGGCCAGCCGCAGATCGAGATCCTGCCAGGCCCGGACGATCGGATAGGGCGGGTTGACCTCGCCCTCGGCGTCGACGACCAAGCCGAATCCCAGCGTGAAGGTCAGCAGGTCTTCGATCGTGACCGGACGCTCGAGCGGAACCGTGTCGTCGAGGGCGGCGTCGGGACGGGCCAGCACCCGCCGGCCGGCCAGCTCGGGCAGGAACCGCGTCACCGGCTCCTCGAGGTCGAGCACGTCGTCCTCGGCCAGCATCAGCGTGACGGCGGCGAGCACCGGCTTGGTCATCGAGGTGATCCGGAACGGGGTGTCGCGGCGCATCGCGACGTCACCACCGAACTCGGTGACCCCGGCCGTCTCGACCCGCACGTCGTCGCCGCGCGCCACCAGGGCCACGAGACCGGGAAAGTCACCGCGCTGGACCCGCGCGGCCATGGCTTGCTCGAGTTGACTCGACATGGGTCCCACACTGCCATTTCCTGTCGGTGGCCGCCGCTATCGTCGTCGCATGGATCACAACTGGCGGCACCTGCCGGCTCCGGCCCGGCCCATCGCGGCCGCGGCCTCGGCCGCCGTGACCGCGGCGCAGGCGCACGACGCCGGCGCGCTCGACGCGGCGACCGCCGAGCTCGCCACGCTCGACGCGGCCCAGACCGGTCTCATCCTCGGCACGGCCATCCGCCTGCTGCTCGAGCGGGGCCACCCCGACGGCCTCGACAGCGACGCGGTCCGTGAGGTGCTGGCCGGCTGCGTCCGGTCGGCCGCGGCCTGGCATCCCGGCACCGATCCGCAGGTGGTGCTCTACCTGCTGGCCGCCGCCCTGGGCGTGCTCGACGAGGACGAGACGGCCGCGCCCAAGCCCGACGTGCTGGCCCGCCACGCCGCCCTGCTGCTGGCCGACCAGCTCGGCGCCCGGCCGCCGCGTGAGATCCTCACCGCCGCCCTCACCGAGATCGAGCACACCCAGCTCAACGACTGAGTCGTTGAGCCTCGGGCGAGAGTGAGGAGGCGGCATGACACCGACAGACCCGGGGCTGCTGCTCCGCCCGATGCTGCACGTGGACGATCTGGCCGCGTCGATCGCGTTCTACCGGCAGCTGGGCGGCGAGGTCATCCACGGCGGCGAGGACACCGACTGGGTGCTCCTGCAGCTCGGCACGATCCAGATCGGCCTGCTCCGCCGGCCGCCCGACCGTGCCCGCGGCGAGGACACCGTCGAGCTGACGTTCGACGCGGCGATGCCGCTGGCCGAGCTCGAGTCCCAGCTGCACCGGGCCGGCATCCCGGTCGACGAGGTGGGCACCGACCGCGACTTCGGCGAGCAGCTCCACGTCCGCACCCCCGAGGGCCTGCTCCTGAAGATCAGCCGGCGCGTGCCCGACTAGGCCGGGTGCTGCGCGGCCCAGCGGCAGATAGCCGCGAGCGGCTCCTCGAGCGTGCGCCCGAGCGCGGTCAGCTCGTACTCGACATGCTGGGGGGCCGACTCCTTGAGCACGCGTCGCTCGACCAGGCCGTCGGCCTCCATGCCGCGCAACGTCTCGGTCAGCATCTTCTGCGTGATGCCGGGCACCCGCCGCCGCAGCTCGGCCGGGCGGCGCGGCCCCGGCAGCAGCGAATAGACCAGCAGCACACGCCATTTCGCGGCCAGCCGCTCCAGCGCCTGCCGGGTGGTACAGCTCTTCTCGAGCACGTCGGGCACGACCAGGTCCACGAGCACCCCCGTCTATGGGTACGCGAAAGTGCCTTCTGGCCCTCCCGCTTGCTCGCAGCCTAGTGTCGCCGCGTGACCGAACGCGTGACCATCCACAGCGAGGGCCTGGCCCTCTCCGGCGTCGTCCACCGATCCACCGGACGCCGCGCCATCGTCCTGACCGGACCGTTCACCGGCGTGAAGGAGCAGGTGACCGGCCTGTACGCCGAGCGCCTGGCGGCCGAGGGCTTCACCGTGCTGGCCTTCGACCATCGAGGCTTCGGGGAGAGCGAGGGCCGCCCGCACCACGAGGACAGCCAGGGCAAACTCGCCGACCTACGGGCCGCGGTGACGTCGTTGGCCGGATACCAGGTCGCTCTCGTCGGCATCTGTCTGGGCGGCGGGTACGCGATGCGCGCCGCCGCCACCGATCCCCGGGTCGTCGCGGTCGCGGGCATCGCCGGTGCCTACAACAGCCCGCGCTGGTTCGCCGAGCGGATGGGCGTCGAGGCGTACCGGAAGTCGCTGGCCGACCTGATCGACCGGTACGACGAGTTCCTGCCCGCCGTGGCCGCCGACGGGGACGCGGCGATGCCGGGTGAGGAACCGTGGGCGTACTACTCGGCGCACCCGGCCAACTGGACCAACCGGGTCACCCGCGGGTCGTTGCACAGCCTGCTGACCCTGGACGTCCTCGGCATCCGGCCGCTGCTGCCGCCGAGCCTGATCGTGCACGGCCGGCGCGACGACTACTGCTCGCCCGAACTGGCCGAGGCGATGGCCGCCGACGAGACCCTCTGGCTCGACTGCGAGCGCCACACCGATCTCTACGACACCGAGCCGTACGTGTCCCAAGCTGTGACTTCGACGGCAGAGTTCCTCCGCCGGTTCTGACCGTCCGGCACCATGGCGGTATGGCGTCGGTCGCGATTTTCCACTCCCTGTACGGGTTGCGACCGTCGGTGCTCACCGCCGCCGAGCGGCTGCGCGCCGCCGGGCACACCGTCGTGGCCCCCGACCTGTACGGGCTGCCGGCCACCGACTCGGTCGACGAGGGCGCCGCGCTGGCCGACAAGGTGGGCTGGTCCGAGATCGTCGACCGGGCCCGGACGGCCCTGCGGGACATGCCGCCGCGCACGGTGCTGGTCGGGTTCTCCATGGGTACGGGTGTGGTGGACGCGCTGCTGCCCGAACGCCCGCAGACCGCCGGTGTGCTGCTGTTGTCGGGCGCGGCGATCACCGCCGGCCAGGTCCGGTCCGGACTGCGCGCCCAGTTGCACTTCGCCGATCCGGACCCCGAATATGTGCCGGCCGCCGCCGTCGAGCGCTGGATCGACGGCATGGAGGCGGCCGGCGCGATCTTCGAGGTCTACCGCTACCCCGCTGTCAGTCATCTGTGGATGGATGAAGACCTGCCGGATCACGACCCCTGGGCCACCGAGTTGGTGTGGCACCGGTGCGCGGAGTTCCTCCGGCTCTCGTAGAACTTGCGTAATGCGCATCACTGCATTCCGTAAAAGTTTGCAGCCGCTGCAAACCTGGCCCTAGCCTTCCGGGGTGGCCCAGACTCCAGCCGCGGCGCCGACGCGTCGCGATCGCAAGAAGCAGCAGACCCGGGCTGCGCTGATGGCGGCCGCCCTGCGCCTGGCCGACGAGCGCGGCCTCGAGAACGTGACCGTCGAGAACATCAGCGAGGCGGCCGACGTCTCGCCGCGCACGTTCTTCAACTACTTCGCCACCAAGGACGACGCCCTGCTCGGCGGTCCGCTGCCGCACGGGCCGTCGATGCGCGACCGCCTGCTGGCCGTGCCGGCCGACGTCCCGCTGGTGCCGGCACTGCTCGAGGCGATCAGCGCCGACATCGCCGAGATCCAGCGGGAACGGGACTTCTGGCTGCTCCGCCTGCGGGTGATCCGGAGCAATCCGTCGCTGCTGCCGGTGCTGGTGGCCCGGGGCGAGTGCGCCGAACAGGAGACGGTCGTCGCGGTCGCCGCCCGCACCGGCCTGCCCACCGGCGACCTGTTCCCGCAGCTGGCCGCCACCCTGGTCGGGGCCGCGTTCCGCACCGCGATGATGCGCTGGGCCACCGCCGGGGACGGCCGCGACCTCTACGACCTCGTCCGCGAGGCCTTCGGCGTCCTGGCCACTGGCCTCGCCACCTCAGCTCCTACCCACGAGGACATTCGATGACATTGACCAGTCCGTCCGATCGACCGGACCCGGCCGACCGGGCCGAAGCCGTCGTCGCCGAGGACGCTGTCGCCCTCGGCGGCGTGCCGGTCACGGCCGAGGCGGTCGACGAGGCCGTCGCCCCCGCCGCGGACAGCGGCCGGATGTCGCGCGGCGAGGTCGTCCAGGCCCTGTCCGGCCTGATGCTCGGCATGTTCGTGGCCATCCTGGCCTCGACCGTCGTCTCCAACGCGCTGCCGCGGATCATCGCCGACCTCGACGGCAGCCAGTCCGTCTACACCTGGATCGTCACCACCGAGCTGCTCGCGATGACGGCCACCGTCCCGCTCTGGGGCAAGCTGGCCGACCTCTACAACAAGAAGCTGCTCATCCAGATCTCCCTGGCGCTGTTCGTGGCCGGTTCGCTCATCGCCGGCTTCACGCCCGATGTCGGCGTGCTGATCGTCAGCCGCGTCGTGCAGGGCATCGGGGCCGGCGGCATGACCGCGCTGGCCACGATCGTGCTCGCCGCGATCATCCCGCCGCGCGAGATGGGCCGCTACTCGGGCATGTTCGGCGCGGTCTTCGGCGTCGCGACCATCGCCGGCCCGCTGATCGGCGGCGTCCTGGTCGACACGTCGTGGCTCGGCTGGCGCTGGTGCTTCTTCATCGGCGTGCCGTTCTCGCTCGCGGCCATCGCGCTGCTGCAGAAGACCCTCCACCTTCCTTCCGTACGGCGGGCCGGGGTGAAGATCGACTGGCTGGGCGCGTTCCTCATCACGGCCGGGGTCAGCACCCTGCTGATCTGGTCGACGCTCGCGGGCCAGCACTTCGATTGGGCCTCGGGGGAGACCGCGGCGTTCGTGGCCGGCGGTGTGGTGCTGCTGGCGCTGGCGGTGTGGGTGGAGTCCCGCGCCGACGAACCGATCATCCCGCTCGGCATCTTCCGCAACCGCACCGTCACCCTGACCATCGTCGCCAGCGTGCTGGTCGGCGTGGCCATGTTCGGCGGCACGGTGTTCCTGTCGCAGTACTTCCAGGTCGCGCTGGGTAAGTCCCCGACGGTCGCCGGCCTCATGAGCCTGCCGATGATTTTCGGTCTTCTGGTCTCCTCGGTGGTCGCCGGAGCGCTCATCACGAAATTCGGCCGGTGGAAGATCTACCTGGTGGCCGGCGCGATCATCATGACCATCGGCATGCTGCTGCTGAGCACGATCGGCGCCGGCACGAGCGTTTTGATGATCTCGATCCACATGGCGGTCCTGGGCATCGGCGTCGGCATGCTGATGCAGAACCTGGTGCTGGCCGCGCAGAACGACGTGCCGGCGGCCGAGCTGGGCGCCGCCACCTCGACCTTGACGTTCTTCCGCAGCATGGGCGGGGCGATCGGCGTGAGCGCCCTCGGCGCCGTCCTGGCCGGCAAGGTGACCTCCGGGTTCGCCGAGAAGTTCGGCGCCGCGGCCGGCAACGGCGGCACGGCCGAGGTGCCCGACGTGAGCACGCTGCCTCCGCAGGTGCTGGCCGTCGTCAAGGACATCTACGGCACGGCGACCGCGGAGCTGTTCCTGATCGGCGCGCCGATCGCCGCCCTGGCCGTGATCGCGGTGCTCTTCATCAAGGAGAAGCCGCTGTCGACCCTGAGCGGCGACGAGCGCCGGGCCCAGGAGGAGGCCGCCGCCACCGGCATCCCACTGCACTGATCACGACGCGACCCGGGCCGTCCCTCTCGCAGGGGCGGCCCGGTCTCGTTCACAAAGGTGTCGGGGTCAGGACGGGCGCAGGCCCACCGACGTGCGCGGCGAAGGCGGCTCGGCGCAGCCCAGCAGACCGACCAGGCCCGAGACCCAGAGCTGGCGGTACACCGTCGGGCTCGGGTGGCTGACCACCAGCTTGATGCCGCTGGCGGCGGCCGTATGGAAGCAGGCCACCAGGATGCCGATGCCGATGCTGTCGATCAGCATCACGCGTTGCAGGTCGAGGCAGATCTTGCCCGGCGTGGAGGTGGTCAGCACGTCGTTGACGGCGTCCCGCATCACGTGGGCGTTGTCGAGGTCGATCTCACCGCTGGGGGCGATCTCGACGGTGCCATCGGCCAACTGGCGCGTGGTGATCGGCAGATACACGGCTGCCCTCTTCCTGGCGTCGAGCGGGCCGACACCGACCTTCCGCGTGGAGGGCGCACCGTCGACCACAAAAGTCTTGGGGGGCGTCGAACGCCTTGCCCGGGCGCCGCTCTCCGACCGCGTTCCTACAACAATCCGCTGGTCTGCAAGTTACGCCACGTAGGCGCGGAACGCCAGAGTAGTTCATATGGCCTGAATGTGCTGGAACGGTCAGAGCGTGGCGGGAACGTTGACGTTCAGCATGCCGGGGTCGAATACTCACCGTATGCGATGGGACTCACTTCGGCATGGTTGACATCCCCCCGAGGTCCGCCCACATTTTCTCCGAAGTGCCGGAAGTAGTCCCCTTCAGCAGGGTGGACATCGATGAGGCGCGCCTGATGCTAAATCGTTTCTACTACCCGGTGGCGGTTGGTACGCCGGAGGACGTGGCCGACTTCGAGCTAGGCGTGGGAGTGATCCAACTCGGACCTCTAACGGTAGGACATTTAAGCTTCACCAGCCCCGTGACGCTGCTGGTGGCCGAGTTGGACGCCTACCACGTCACCACGCCGACGCTGGGCCGCCTGCACGCCCGGCACGCCGGGCGCGAGGTGTTCGCCGACCCGTTCACCGGCGTCGTCTTCGGACCCGGCAGCCCGGTCTCCACCACCCGGGAGGCCAACTCCTCCGAGCTGGCCGTGAAGGTCGAGCGCAAGGCCCTGGAGGACGAACTGTCCGGGCTGCTGGGTCACCCGATCGAGGGACCGCTGTGCCTCCCCCCTGAGGTGGACCTTTCCACCGGCCCGGGGCATAGCTGGCTCCGGCTGGTCCGGCTCCTGTGCGACGAGCTCGCGTACGACCGGAGCCTCTTCTACGAGCCCCTGATCGCCGAGCAGTTGCGCTGTTCGGTGCTGAACGGTCTGCTGCTGTGCCTGCCGCACCGCTATCACGACGAGCTGACCGGCCCGATCAGCGCCGGCCCGCCCCGGGCCATCCGCCGGGTCGTCGACGCCATCCAGAACGAGCCCGAGCGCCCGTTCACCGTGACCGACCTGGCTCGCGCGGCCAACATGAGCGTCCGCTCGCTGCAGGAGGGCTTCCGCCGCCACCTGGGCCTGGCGCCGATGACCTACCTGCAGCAGGTGCGACTGGATCGTGCGCAGGAGGCCCTGCGGCGAGCGGATCCCGCGCGGGTGACGGTCGCGGCCGTGGCCCATCGGTGGGGATTCGCCCATCTGGGCCGGTTCGCCTCGTCCTACCGGAGCCGCTTCGGTGAGTCCCCGTCGGAGACGCTGCGATCGTCGCGGTGAGGGCCGCCGTTCACTCGCCCGGGTCGCTGCGGCGGGGCTGCGGAACCTCGTTCGCAACCTCGTTCGGAGCGGGGCGCGCCGGCGCCAGGCCGAAGATGTGGCCGCGCGGCGGAACCCACTCACGCCACGGGCCCAGCCGGACGGGAACCGCCGCCAGCTCGCCGTCGCCGGCCCCCCGCTGGGTCCGCAGATAGGCCAGAACGCGGACGGCCGCCTCGCCGCCGTCCTCGGCCAGGCTCAGCAGCAGACGGCGGGCATCCTCGGCCGCGGGGTCACCCGGGTCGAGCCCCGGCACATCGGCGACGGGACGGCGCAGCAGGGACGCCAGGCCGGCCAGTGCCTGCATCACGTCACAGGCGTCCCGCTCGGCATCGGACAGGCTCGTCACGACCGCCCTCCCCGACTCTCGGTCATGCGTCTCCCCCTCACGCGCCCGCTCGGCGGCGGGACCGGCATACCTCCGACCGGCCCGCTGTAAACAGACGTCAAGCCGAAAATGTATTCGGCTCACTACTCAGCGTCCATCCGTAACGCGCAGGCCCTGTCCAGTTAGCGCTCAGTTTGCCCATGCGACAGCATGATCGTCCCTTTCCGCAAGCGGTACGACGTGCGACGACGGCACTCCACCATCCGATCTGCGCGGAACCGGTCCACCGCACGCGGACGCCGCTCGACCGGGATGCGCGCCACACCTTCGGTCAGAAGACGCACCAAGGGGGTATAGACCGAGCAGCCAAGCGTGGGAGGACATCATGACCGACGAGATCCGTCAGCCCCTGGAGGAGACACCGGAGGTCGCCGACGCCATCGAGGACGACGTCGCGGTCGACGCGTTCATCACCGGCGGAGGCACCGACCCCGACACCCCCGAGTTTCTGCAGCCGGGCCAGGAACCGGTCGTACGCACCGGGGCCGACCAGCCCTGGGACCCGGAGGACCTGGCCGTCGCCGAGGGCCGTGACCCGACCCCCGAGAACGTCGAGCGGGCCCGCGTCGAACTGGAGCGGGACGGCGCCGCTGCCATCGAGCGCACCGTTCCCTGAGCAGGCTCAGGCGACCGTCACGCTGATCGTGTGCCACCCCGTGGCTCCGCTGGGGAACGGGGTGGCCCGGTCCTGGATCTGCACGGCCCCGGTCTCGTCCGTGGCCCGTACGGCGATCGAGTGCGGTCCCGGAGTCGCGCGCCACGAGTAGCGCCACTGCACCCACGTGTCCACCGACGGCACCGGCAACAACTCGGCGGTCGCCCACTCCCCGTCGTCGATCCGTACCTCGACGGTCTTGATGCCCCGGCGCTGCGCCCAGGCGACGCCGGCCACGGTCACGACCCCCGCGTCGAGCCGGGTGAAGGGTTTGGGCCGGTCGACCCGTGATCCGGTCTTCACCGGGGCCTCGGCCGCCCAGCCGCGCGAGACCCAGTACGGGTCGAACTGGTCGAACGTCGTCAGCTCGAGCGAATCCAGCCACTTGCACGAGCCGGCGTACCCGTAGATCCCGGGGGTCACCATCCGCACCGGGAACCCGTGCTCGAGCGGCAGCGGCTCCCCGTTCATGCCGACCGCCAGCATCGCGTCCCGCCCGTCCAGCAGCGTGGCCACCGGCGTGCCGATCGTCATGCCCTCGACCGAGCGGGCCACCACCTGCTGCGCGCCGGATTCGATCCCGAGCGAGCGCAGCAGCGGAGCCAACGGCACGCCGAGCCACTTGGCCGTGCCCATGTAGGGACCACCGACCTCGTTGGACACGCAGGTCATCGTGATCGGCCGCTCGATCAGCGGCATGTCGAGCAGGTCCTCGAACGAGACCCGCAGCTCTCGGTCGACCATCCCGTGCACCCGCAACGACCAGCCGTCGAGGTCGACCCGCGGCACGGTGAGCGCGGTGTCCACCCGATAGAAGTCCTTGTTGGGCGTGAGCAGCCCGGCGTTCACCGGCGGACCGGGATCGGCCGCGGCCGGCAGTCGCACCGAAGCCCGGGCCCGTGCTCGCGCCCCGCCGACCGAGCGCCGCACCGCCACAGCCCCGCCCGAGGCCACCACCGCACCCCCGGCCACCAGGGCCGCAGCCCGCAGGAAACCACGACGGTCCACCCGTACGCCGGACGGGTCCGGCTTGGTACGCAGCAGCCACCACAGCGCCAGCCCGGCCAGCGCCGCCCCCACCAGGGACGGCACCACGTCGTAGGGCTGAGCGGCCGGACGGGACAGCGCCGCCCCGGCGCCGGCCAGGCCCAGCAGCGCCGGCCCGGCCACCGCGACGAGCCGCCGGCGGCGGCCCGCGATCCCGGCCGCCGCGGCCAGGGCCGCGACCACCAGGGCGATGACTCCGAGGAGCACCGGCTTGTCGTTCGTCCCGAGCTCGCGTACCGCGAACTCCTTCACCGCGGTCGGCGTCGCGTCGATGACCGCGCCGCCGACGGCGACCAGCGGCCCGGCCGCCGGCCGGGTGGCGGCCGCCAGCACCTCGGCCACCGCCACCCCGAAACCCGCGGACACCAGTCCGGCGACCGCCCCCGCCAGGGGCCGCATCAGCTCTTCGGCATCAGGACGGAGTCGATGATGTAGACGGTCGCGTTGGCCGTCTGCACGTTGCCGCAGATCACCGAGGCGTCGCCGTTCACCTTGAAGTCCTCGCCACTGCCGCTGACCGTGACCTCGCCACCCTGCAGGGTCTTGTGCGGGCCGGCCAGCGCCTCGGGGGCGAGCTTTCCGGGCACGACGTGGTAGGTCAGGATGCTGGTCAGGGTCTTCTTGTCGGCCAGCACCTTGTCCAGGGTCGCCTTGGGGATCTTGCCGAACGCGTCGTTGGTGGGCGCGAAGACGGTGATCCCGTCGGCCGAGTTGAGCGAGTCGACCAGTCCGGCCTTCTTGACCGCGGTCACCAGCGTGGAGAGCAGCGGGTTGCCCGACGCGGCGGTGGCCACCGGCACCTGGGCCATGGCCTGGAAGCTGCCCGGGTTCGACGCGTCCGTCGGCACGGCCGAACAGCCGGCGCCGAAGGTCGTCATCATGTCCATCGGCGCCGAGCTGGCCGGGGCCGCGCTGGTGGCCGTCGGGGCCGGGGCCGCCCCCGTGTCGCTACCGCTGTCGGAGGAGTCGCTGCCGCACGCGGTCAGCGAGATCGAGAACAGCGTCGCCGCCGCGAGGGCGGTGAACTTCATTGCACGCATGATTCGTCCCTATCTTTGGAGTATGTACCTTCACTCCTGATTCGTGGCGAACCGTGCAGCGGATTGGTCGAACCTCAAACAAGTTTGACGTCGGCGATCATCGGCAGCGTCGGCGTCGCCGAACCGTTCGGCGGCTCGATCGTCAGACCGACGTCGGTCGCGCCGGGCAGCCCCTCGAGCACCACGACGTCCGCCGCCTGACCCTCGCGCAGCACCCCGGCATTCCGCGGCGCGCCGCCGGGCCGGATGGTCCAGAGCTGATAGACGCGGTCGGTGGGCGCGGCATCGGCCGACAGCATCACCACGCCCGCGTTGTGCAGGCGCGACGTGGCCACCGTGACCCGGCCCCCGGTCGAGACCGCCTGCTTGCGCACCACCACGTCGGGCGACGCGAGGATCGCCCGGACGCGGGCCTCGTTCGCGCGGGCCGCCTCGGCGACCTGCTGCCCCTCGCGTACGCGCTGGTCCTGGACCACGTAGACGGCCGAACCGGCGCCGATCGCGGCGACCACCGCGGCGGCCGCGGCGGTGAAGCGCCACCGGCGCGGAGTCGTCCGGGCCGCGCGCGACCCCTCGACCACCGGCGGCAACTGACGGGTCCGCCCGATCTCGGCCATGACATCGGTGCGCAGCCGCGGCGGCGGCACCGACCAGGTGTTGTCGGCCAGCCGGGCGGCCGTCTCGCTCAGCTCGCCGGCCTCGGCCCGGCACGGGTCGCACTCGCGCAGGTGCCGCTCGAACGAGGCCCGCTCGATGTCGTCCACCGCGTCGAGCACGTAGGCGCCGACCAGGGTGTGGATGTCCGTGGTCATGCCGAGGCCCCCGTTCCCATGCAGTCGCGCAGGCGGATCAGCCCGTCGCGCATCCTCGTCTTCACCGTCGGCAGCGGCGTGCCGAGCAGCTCGGCCACCCGTGGATACGAATGGCCCTGGTAGTAGGCCAGCGTCACGGCCTGGCGCTGCAACTCGGTCAGGTCGTCCAGACAGCGGCGCACCTGCTGGCGTTCGAGCCGCCCGGCGACCTCGTCGACCACCGCGTCGTAGGGCGTGTCGACCGACGCCGCCCCGGCCCGCATCGTCCGCTCGCTCGCGGCCTGCTCGGACCGCACCCGGTCGACCGCCCGCCGGTGCGCGATCGTGAAGATCCAGGAGGTGGCCGAGCCGCGCGCCGGGTCGAAGCGGGCCGCCGTGCGCCACACCTCGACGATCGCCTCCTGGGCGACCTCCTCGGCCTGCGCCGGGTCCCGCAACACCCGCCGGATCAAGCCGTAGACCCGGGGGGCGACGAGGTCGTAGAGCTTGCCGAACGCCGTCTCGTCGCCACGCGCCACCTGACGCAGCAGGTCACCCGCCTCCACCGGAGGCGGCGCTGTTCCCGGAACCGCCGCCAGGTGCTCCGGGCGACGGCTGACACCGCGCTCCGCCATGGGACCCGCCTCTCGCTGTTGCCGCCATTCAAACCCCGATTCGGTGCGCCCGGACCCGCAGACTGGTCGGGCGGCCGAGATTCTCCCTACAACCTCAACCGGCAAGGCGCCGTCTATTGATGGACGACAAGACGGGAGCGGGGATGAACGACGAATCGGACGCCGGCTACCTCGAGTACGTCTCCGGGCGGATCCCGGCCCTGCGGCGCGTCGCCTTCCTGCTGGGCGGCGACGAGCACCAGGCCGACGACCTGGTGCAGGAGACCATAACCAAGCTGTACGCGAAATGGCCGCGCATCGCGAAGGTCGAGAACCTCGACGCCTACGTGCACACCATGCTCGTACGGGCGTTCCTCGACGAGAAGCGCCGGGGCTGGTGGCGGGTGAGCCTGCGAGACGTGCCCCCCGACCGGCCGACCGGCCCGGCCGCCGGGGCCGCTTCGACGGAGGAGCGGGCGGTGCTGCGTGCCGCCCTCGACCGGATCCCGGCCCGCCAGCAGGCCGTCCTGGTGTTGCGCTTCCTCTGCGACCGCTCGGTCGCCGACGTGGCCCAGCTGCTCGGCTGCTCGGAGGGCACCGTGAAGAGCCAGACGTCGCACGGGCTGAACGCCCTGCGCCGGATCCTGGGTGACCGCGTCGGAGGTGCGCTGTGAACGACGAGGAGTACGGCATCCTGGTGCTGCGGCCGCTGGGCGGCGACCCGGAGGGCCCGTCCGCGATCGACGTGGGCAAGGCGATGCGCGACGGCCGCCGTCGGCGCCGCCGCTGGTGGACCGGCGGCTCGACCCTGGCCGCGGTGCTGGTCGCCGCGCTGACCGGCGGCGTACTGGTGGCCACGCAGCAGACTCCGCGGCCGGGGCCCGACCTGCCGCCCGACCCGGTCCTGCCGGCCGCGTGCACGGCCGGCCCGCTGCCGACCGGGCCGCACGAGAGCGCCGAGGTCAGTGGTGGCGACCCGAGTGGCGCCTGGCTCGTCGGCATGTCCGACGCGCACCTTCCCACCCCGCCCGTCAGCCACTCGGTCCTCCTGTGGCACAACGGCGAACTCGTGGCCGACGTGCGGCCGCGGGACGTCCGCAAGGGCAGCCCCGGGGTCCGGATGAACGACGTCAACGGCTCCGGCGTCGCGGTCGGAAGCGATCCCCGAGGCAACTCCGACCCGTGGGTCCTCGAGAACGGGGAGGTCCGCAAGCTGGCCGGCGCTCCCGGCGAAGCGAACGCGATCAATGACGCCGGAGTGATCGCCGGGCGGAGCGGCCCACCGGGCCAACGACGGCCCGTGCGGTGGACGTCCCCGGACGCCGAGCCCACTCCCCTGCCCGTGCCGGCCGGCCTCGGCAACGTTCAGCCGACGGTCACCGACATCGCGCCGGACGGAACGATCATCGGCGAGATCGGCGGGCGCGCCTACCTGTGGTGGCCCGACGGCACTTCCGGATACGTCGGCCTGCCCACGGTCGAGGGCCGCAAGGCCGACGGGTTCCTGCCGATGGCCTTCAGCCACGGCTGGCTCTACGGCACCCTGTTCCTGCCGATGGCCGAGCCGAGCCCGGCGGGGTTCCTCGGGGGCGAGGCTCGCGACACCCCGATCTACCGGTACGACCTGCGGTCCCGCATCTGGCAGAAGCTGGCCGACTGGCAGATGGAGACGCAGGTCGCCGGCACGTTCCACGGGCAATTCATGGCGGCCGAGCCGAAAGTGTTCGTCGGCCGCCAGGTTCTGAGCCTTCCCGCCTACCCGGCGCCGATCATGGACGGCACCGCCAACTTCCTCATCGAGAACGTCAGCGACGACGCCCGGACGGTGGCCGGCACAGCGTTGAGCGGCGTCGCCGACCCGTCGAAACCGGCTGTGCCGGTCATCTGGCGTTGCCGATAGTCACCGTACGACCCGAGGTGATCGCCTGCTGCGCGGCGACCAGCACGGCGGTCACCTCGGCCCCGAAGCGGACGTCCAGCTCGACCGGCGGCCCACCGGCGGCCGCGGCGATCAGCTGGTCGATCGCGAGACCCAGAGCCTCGGTCGGCGACCACGGCGCGTCGGGCACCGGGCGCACCCCGGCCTCGCCGGCGAACTGGGCGTCCTCGCGTTCGGCGGCCGGTGGCGCGTCGACCGAGAGGGTGAGGTTGCTGATCGTGCCGCTCGCGTGCCGCAGCAGCAGGTGGGTCATGTCGCGCGGGCCGGTCATCCCGGCCACCTCGGTCACCGCGCCGAGCACCGGCAGCACCAGGGCGAGCGCGTGCGGGCCGACGTCCCACAGCCCGCCGCTCGCCTTGCGCCAGGGCGACGCGCCGAACGGGTTGTCGTCGGTGAAGATCGAGCCGAGGTGGTCGATCCGGGCCTCGGTCCAGCCGCCGGTCGCCGCCGCGTCCGCGACGAACTCGGCGATCTGCGGGAACAGGCGGCGGGTGAAGAACACCACCGAGGCCAGCCCGCGCTCGGTGACCGCGGCGACGATCTCGGCGGCCTCCTCGTTGGTGAACGCCACCGGCTTGTCGAGCAGCAGGTGCCGGCCCTGCCGGGCGGCCCGCAGCGCGAGCGGGGCCTGCACGTCCGGTGGCAGGGCGATCGCGACGGCGTCCACGTCGGCGATCAACTCGTCCTGATCGGTGTAGGCGCGGACGCTGTGCTCCCCGGCCAGCTCGGCGGCCTTGTCGGGATTGCGCCCCCACACCCCGACGAACTCGGCCTCCGGGTGGGCGGCCAAGGCGGGCGCGTGGGCCAGATGCGCCCAGGGTCCCGTACCGAACAGTCCGAAGCGCATGTCGCCTGCCTCTCGTGAGCTTGAGCCGCAAGCTACCAGGCCGAGATCCATCAGTACGCTGTGCCGGGTGAACGGTCCTCTGTCGGTGGCGACCATCATCGCCGCCCTGGTGCTGGCGGCGTGGTATCTGCTGCGCTCCGCCCTCAACCGCGCCCCGAGCCGCTTCGACCTGCTGGCCGCCGTGGTGCTCAGCGCGCTGGTCGCGGTCCTGGTCGTGGTCGCCGTCGTCGGCCTCTTCGACGGTTCCCGCCCGAGCGACACGGCCACCTTCGCCGGCTACCTGATCACGACGATCGCGTTCACGCCGGTCGCCGCCTATCTGGCCCGCCTCGAACCGACCCGGTGGGGCAGCCTCATCCTCGGCATCGCCTGCCTGGTGATCCCGGTTCTGGTGCTGCGGCTGCAGCAGATCGCGTCGGTGACCGGTGCCTGACTCCTCGACCCGCCCCCGCGACGCCGCCCTCGGCACCGGCCTCGGCCGCGTGCTCCTGCTGGTGTACGGCATCTTCGCGCTCTCGGCCAGCGCCCGCGCCCTCGTACAGATCAGCACGCACTTCGACGAGGCCCCGCTGGCCTACCTGCTGTCGGCGTTCGCCGGCCTGGTCTACCTCTCGGCGACGGTCGGCCTGGCCGTCGGCGGCATCCGGGGGCGGCTGATCGCCCTGGTCAGCTGCAGCATCGAGCTGATCGGCGTGCTCGCGGTGGGCCTCCTGAGCATCGCCGACGCGGTCGCCTTCCCGGACGACACGGTGTGGTCGAAGTTCGGCAGCGGCTACGGCTACGTCCCGCTGGTGCTGCCCTTCATCGGCCTGTGGTGGATCTGGCGCCACCGTCCCCGGCCGGGCGACGCCTCTTCCTGACACCGCCGCGGCCGGGCGGCGACGCCTCTTCCTGACACCGCCCCGGCCGGACGGCGACGCCTCTTCCTGACACCGTTCCCGGTGGCGCCGGGCCGCGGCCCGGCGCCACCGGCGGTGCAGGCGTCAGTCGTCGGCCTCGATGGTGTGCGGGACGAAGAAGCTCAGGTTGTTGGTCACCAGGCCGTTGACGCCGAGGCCCTCACGGATGCCCATGCCGGCCGGTTCGCCGTCGATCAGCCACGAACCGATCACCGGGTGGACCGTGCCCTCGAGCCCCTCGAAGGACGGCAGTTCACACAGCTCCTGCACGACGAAGCGCCCGTCCGACCCGTACTCGGAAGGGTTGTCGGTGATGGTCTGCCCGTCGCGCACGAGCGTGACCGAACCGCCCTCGCGACCCCAGATCGGCTTCTTGGCGTAACTGGTGAGCGAGGCCGCCTTGGACGACTCGGCGAAATAGGCCGGCAGCAGGTATTTGCTGCGCTCCGGATGGTCGCCGAAGAGCATCCAGAGCACCGGCAGCAGGGCCTTGTTGCCGAGCAGCGCGGCCTTGTAGGGCGGCTCGATCCAGACCGTGCCGTGCTTGGTGGGGTCGGCCATGTTGCGGAAGAAGGCCTTGCCGCCCTCCTCCGTCCAGAACCACTCCCACGGATAGAGCATGAAGATGACGTCGATCGGCTCGGCCTGGTGTTCCTTGCCGGGGGCGGGCACGAAGACCACGCGGTCGCCGGCGACGTCCCAGCCGATCTGGCTCATCGCGATCAGCTCGACCGGGTAGCCCGCCTCCTCGGCCGTGGCCATCAGGTAGGCCACGTTCATCCGGTCCTCGCCCGAGGTCTCGGACGTCTCGTACGCGAAGAAGATCTTGGGCTTTTCGGGGAGCCAGGTGCGGGCCTCGCGGAGCTTGGTGATGTTGCGCCGCCAGGCGCCCGGGTCGCCCGGCTCACCGGGGGCCGCGGGCCAGCCGACCAGGCGGTCGTGGATCGAGTTCCACTGGCGCCACGGGTGCTTGGTCACGCCGGTCTGGTCGACCCAGTGCCACTGGATGACCGCGCTCTCGACCAGCGAGGTGGGTGTCTGCGCGTTGAACTCGAGCAGCTTGGGCGTGCTCCCGGCGCCGTTGTACCAGAGATCGAAGCGGCCGTAGACACTCGGCGAGTAGTCCGGCGTCTCCATCGGCAGGCGCATCTCGGGGTCTTTGTCGTAATGCGTCCAGGTCTCGGCGTCGCCGTCGAACCAGGTCCGGATGATCTGCTCATGCGCGAACTCGGGTATGCCGATCTTGGCCAGGAAGCACGTCGACGGGTTGCACACCGACGCGAAGTAGCCGTCCTTGCGACCCTGCACCGTGTGACGCGGGCACTGCTTCACCATCCAGTCACCGGCCTCCAGGCACATCTCGAAGATCGCCGTGGTGGCGGTCTCGAGCTCCTCGATCTCGGCCGTGGTGAAGTCGTAGTAGGGGCCCTCCTGCCAGTACGACACCATGGTGCCGTCGGGCAGTTCGGTGTCGTTGTAGGTCAGCCCGAGGCTGTAGTTGGTGAGCTTCCAGCCGTCGCGGACCGGACCGTACGGAACACGTCGCACGCTCAGCCGCCCGAGCTCTTGCCGGAGCCGCGGGCGGCGCCGCCCTTGCCGACCACGCTGGTCTTCACCGTGCCGTTGGCGATCTTGCCGCTGGCCGGAAGACCGAACGACTGCCGGGCGGCCCGGTCGTTGTAGGCGAACCGGTTGCCCCCGGCCGGCAGGACGGAGCCGACCGGGTAGCCCGGCCGGTAGGCCGACGAATACCAGATGAAGAACGGAAGGACGCCGAGGCCGGATCCGCCGTTGTTGTCGTTGTCGTCGCAGTAGTCCTCGTCGACGACGGTGCCGTTGGCGTCGGCGCAGTAGAAACCGGCGTCCTGGTAGTCGTCATCGTTGTCGCACGCTGCTGCGCCGCCCGCCGCGAGGAGCAAGAACGTGCTGGTCAGCGACACACTACGCGAGCTCATGCGTCGGTTCATCATCATCCCTTTGTAGCGCCTCCCGGCAACTTCCGCTCTATGCGCGGGGCCCTCCGGCAACATAGATGACCTGGCCCGAGACGAAGCCGGCACCCTCACTGACGAGGAAGGATACGGTGTTCGCCACGTCCTCGGGGCGACCTGCCCGGCCGACCGGGATCTGAGCGACCGCGGCCTGCTCGAACTGGGCGAAATCGACGCCGACGCGGGCCGCCGTGGCCGCGGTCATGTCGGTCACGATGAAGCCCGGGGCGACCGCGTTGGCCGTGATGCCGAACCGGCCCAGCTCGATCGCCAGGGTCTTGGTGAAGCCCTGCAGGCCGGCCTTGGCCGCGGCGTAGTTGGCCTGACCGCGGTTGCCGAGCGCGGAGGTGCTGGACAGGCTGACGATGCGGCCCCAGCCGGCGTCGACCATGTGCTTCTGCACGGCCCGGCTGAACAGGAACGCGCCGCGCAGGTGGACCGCCATCACGGTCTCCCAGTCGTCGTCGGTCATCTTGAAGAGCAGGTTGTCGCGCAGCACGCCGGCGTTGTTGACCAGGACGGTCGGCGCGCCCAGCTCGGCGACGACCCGGTCGATGGCCGAGTTGACCTGGATCGCGTCGGAGACGTCGGCGCCGACCGCGAGCGCCGTCCCGCCCGCGTCGTGGATCGCGGTCACCGTGTTGGCGCAAGCGCCCTCGTCCAGGTCGACGACGGCGACTGCCATGCCGTCGGCGGCGAGCTGGCGAGCGGTGGCCTCACCGATGCCGCGGGCGGCTCCGGTGACGATGGCAACGCGGGTGGGAGCGGACTGCGACACTCGATCCTCCGTAAGTCAATGTGCACTAAGAGTGCACTTTAACCCGCCGTCACGGCGTACGCCGTAGGCGGATCCATCGGTACCCGAAGCCGGCCACCTCGACCTTGTCCCATTTGCCCAGCTCGGCGTACTCCTGATCGGCCAGGACGTCGTTGGGCTCCTCGGCCTCGGCGGCGAGGGAGCTGAGATCGAGGGTCGCCGTTTCGGTGCCCAGGTTGTGCACGAAGACCATCGTGCCGGTCTCGCCGTCCGCCCGGTGGACCAACACACTGGTCGGGGCCGGAATATCGATGTGCGTGCAGCTGCCCGCGCCGACCTCGGGCGCCTCGCGGAGGGTCCGGATCATGCGCTCGAACCAGGAGAGCAGCGACCGCGGGTCATGCCGCTGGACGGTGACGTTGACCTGCTCCCAGCCGAAGTCACCACCCGAGATCACGGGACGGACCAGGTCACCGGTCTTGGCCGCCGAGAAGCCGCCGTTGGGCAGGTGGGACCACTGCATGCCGGTGCGGATGGCGTGCCGGCCCTCCTGCGACAGGTCCTCGCCCATGCCGATCTCTTCGCCGTAGCGCAGGACCGGGGTGCCGCGCAGGCTGAACTGCAGGGCGTAGGCCAGCTCGATGTGCCGCCGGTCGTTGCCCAGCATCGGGGCCAGCCGCCGCCGGATGCCCCGGCCGTAGAGCTGCATCTCGGGCTCGGGGCCGAACTTCGCGAACACCTCGGCGCGCTGCTCGGCGGTCAGCCGGGACAGGTCGATCTCGTCGTGGTTGCGCAGGAAGGTGGCCCACTGCCCGCCGGCCGGCAGCTTGGGGGTGTCGCGCAGGCCGTCGATGATCGGCTCCGCGTCCTCGCGGGCCAGGGCCAGGATGAGCCGGGTGTTGAGCATGAAGTCGAACAGCATGTGGATGCGGTTGTTCGAGCCGCCGCCGTCGCCGAAGAACTTGTTCAGCTCGTCGGGCTCGACGTTCGCCTCGGCCAGCAGCACCGCGTCGCCCTTGCGCCACTGCACCCACTGCCGCAGGTCGGTGAGGAAGTCGAGATCCTTGGTGGCGTTGGGGTTGCCCGGCTGGGTCTCCTCGATGATGAACGGCACGGCGTCCATGCGGAACCCGGCCACGCCCAGCTGGAGCCAGAACGCGCAGATCTTCTTGATCTCTTCGCGGACCTCGGGGTTGGTGATGTTGAGGTCGGGCTGGAACTTGTAGAACCGGTGGTAGTACCAGCTCTTCGCCGTGCGGTCGTAGGTCCAGGTCTCGTCCTGCTCTCCCGGGAAGACCATGCCCTGCTTGCGGTCGGACGGTTCGGTGTCCGACCAGACGTACCAGTCGCGGTACGGCGAATCGGGCGACGAGCGGGCCGACTGGAACCACGGGTGCTTGTCGGAGGTGTGGTTGACGACCAGGTCGATGATCACCTTGATGCCCAGGTTGCCGGCCTGGTGGAGCAGCTCGGCGAAGTCACCCAGGCTGCCGAAACGCGGGTCGACGTTGTAGAAGTCGGTGACGTCGTAGCCGTCGTCGCGGTCGGGCGACGGGTGGATCGGGTTGAGCCACAGGCAGGTGACGCCGAGCCGGGCCAGGTAGTCGAGCCGGCCGATCATCCCCCGGATGTCACCGCACCCGTCCCCGTCGGAGTCGGCGAACGTGTCGATGTCGGCGCAGTAGACAACGGCCTTCTGATACCACCGGTCAGTCATGCCTCTTTCTTTCACCGATGCTCCACATGCCGAAACCGCACACCCCGGTGCACCACTCGCCCGCACCGGGCCGGTTGCAACGGGACCCCGGGCCGGTACGGTCATCCGCCGGCCCGGCGCCCACCGTTCACCCCTGCCGCGCGGGCGCCGGCGGGAGACCGCGGCGGTCGAGCACCGACGCGCCCGCAAAGGCAGCGACCGGGACGAGCACCAGCGCCGCCCACTGCAGCGGCCCGATCAGCTGCGTCGACTCCGGATGCCGCATGTTGTACTCGATGAAACCGCCGAAGCCCCATTGCACCAGCGGCACCGTCACGATGACCGGCGCGGCCCAGCAGGCCAGCCGGCGGCGCAGGCCCGGCTCCTGCCGGAGCACCGCCGCGCCGACCAGTGCCACTGCGAGCCCAGCCACCGCCCACCGCCAGCTGTAGGAGATCAGCGTGCCCTGCACGACCAGGACCATCCCGGCCGCTGCGACCCACCCCCAGCCGGCCGGCCGGGCCCGGCCCCGCTCGGCGACGAGCCCGGCGATCAGCACCACGACCGCAGCGACGATCAACCAGAAGGCCCACAGCACCGAGGCCGGAGTGTCCAGATAGAAGCGAGCCGGGGACAGGATCTCGCCGGCCAACCCCGCTGTCGCCCCGACCGCGCCCAGCATCCGCCACCCGACGAAGGCGGCCACCAGGACGACGCCCCAGCCGGCCAGCCGCACCCAGCTCACCGCGTCGACGGGAACCGAGCCGAGATAGTCGCGCAGTGCCCCACGCACGCCACCGGAGACCCGGCGCAGCGCCACCGCGAACAGCAGCATCGCCCCGAAGACCTGCACCACCCGGGCCGCCCGGCTCTCCCGGGCCGACCCTCGCAGGTGAGCGGCGAGCGCCCCGCGCAGCACGTCGAAGACCTGCGCCGGGCCCGGCCGCGGGTCGGCCATCAGGACGCCGAGCATCTCCTCCTCGTACTCCCGGCGGAAGTCGCGCGGATAGAGCGCGAGCAGGCGGCGGTAGCGGATCTCGGGCATGGTCACGCGGTGGCTCCCCCGAAGTCGGCGCGGCGGGCGCGCAGACGCCCCTCCGCGATGGTGGCCTGCTCGCGCAGGCGGGCTGTCTCGGCCGCGAGGCTCTGCTCACCGGCCCCGGTGAGCCGGTAGTAGCGCCGCAGGCGGGACTGGACGACCTCTTCCCGATCGACCTCGATGAGACCCTCACCGCGCAGACGGTCGAGGGCCGCGTAGAGGGTGCCGGCGCGCAGGCGCACCCGGCCGCCGGTCATCCGCTCGACGTCCTCGATCACGGCATAGCCGTGCTGGGACTCGCCGGCGAGCGCCGTGAGGATCAGGAAGGTCGGCTCATTCACGCCGGAAGCATATACCGATCGTCGGTATATGGCGGCCCCTCTTCGGGAGCGAGTGGGACAGTCACGCTTCAGGTTGGTTTCAGCTTGGCCGGGTACGAAGGGGCGGTGGCAGAATCGGGTCTGAGCCAGCAGGGTGGGCTGACGGGATGGGTCGCGTCCGTCATCGAGTCGCTCGGCGAGCTGGGCGTCGGCCTGCTCGTCGCCCTCGAGAACGTCATACCGCCGATTCCCAGCGAGATCGTCCTGTCCCTGGGCGGCTATCTGGCCAGCCAGGGCCGGGTCAACCTGATCCTCGTCTTCGTCGCGGCCACCGCCGGTTCGGTCGGCGGCGCGCTCCTGCTCTACTGGCTCGGCTACGGCCTGGGTGAGGAACGGCTGCGCCGCTGGCTCGACCGCATCCCCCTGGTCGACGCCGACGACCTCGACAAGGCCGACAGCTGGTTCGAGCGGCACGCCAAGGCGGCTGTGCTCTTCGGACGGTGCGCGCCCGTGGTCCGCAGCCTGATCTCGATCCCGGCCGGCGCCAACCACATGCCCCTGGGCCAATTCGCGATCTTCACCACGATCGGCAGCGGCGTCTGGAACGCCATCTTCGTGGGCGGCGGCTACGCGCTCGGCTCGCGCTGGCAGGACCTCGAGAAATACAGCCAGTACTTCGACTACGCCATCTGGGCGCTCATCGTGCTCTCGGTCGGCAGCTGGGTCGTCAAGAAGGTGCGGAAAAGGCGACGCGCGGCCGCTGGACGGAGCGGCCGCGCGTCGAGTGAGCGGTAAAGCGTCTAGAAGCCGGCGCTGATCCTCGTGAAGGCCCAGTCGCCCTGCGCGATGCCGGAGCAGTTGGAGACCACACCGCCACCGGCGCAGCCCCGGTCCCGGTTGACCGCCCAGAAGGTGAAGCGGGACAGGCCCTTGCTCTTCGCGTAGTCCCGGATCCGGGTCCACGTCTCGACGCTCGTCAGCTCCTGCTGGTCGGACAGGCCGTTCATGCCGGAGATGCCGATGTGCGAGTACGCCTGCGCGTCGGTGTAGCCGAACGTGGTCTTCAGCAGATTCTTCAGGCCCTCGGTGGCGCCCACGGTCGAGCCGTACATGTCGGCGCCGCCGCCGAAGTCGAACGGCATCTGAGTGAAGATGTCGATGTTGGCGCCGAGCGCCTTGGCCTGCTGCACCAGCCGCGTGCCGTAGAAGTTCGGGCCGGTCGGCGAGGTACCGAAGGTCAGGATCGTCTTCACCGACGGGTTCTTCTGCTTGACGATCTTCAGCGCGTTCAGGACGCGGTCCTGGACGACGGCGTTCTCGAACTCGTCGGAGTTCTCGATGTCGATGTCGATGGACTTCAGCTGGAAGGCGTCGATGATCTTCTGGTACGCGCCGGCCAGCGCCTCCGGGGTCGCGCAGTTGGGGCCGAGCTTGTTGCCGCTCCACCCGCCGACCGACGGGACGATGTCCATGCCGGCCGCCCGCGCCTGGGCGATGTAGGTCGCGTGGACGCCACCGGTCAGCCCGCTCTCGCCGTCCCAGACCGGGTTGCAGCCGTTGGCAGCCAGGACGAACGCGATCGTGAAGGCCTTGACGCCGGTCCCGGCGAGCGTCGACGGCGCCGGCGGGTTGCCCCAGCCGGGGTAGACGTACGGCGCCGCGACCATCTTGGCGCCGGTGGCCGGCGGCGTGGTCGGGCCGGTCGGGGGCGTGGTGGGCGGCGTGGTCGGCGGCGTGGTCGGGGACGTGGTGCCGCCGCCGCAGACGCCGTTGTCGGCCCAGACGTCCCACTGTGCACTGTGGGTCGAGGGCGAGTCGCCCTGGGACCACCACTTGGCGGTGTAGTTGTGGCCGTTCTGCGAGGCCGCGTTGTCCTTGACGTAGACGGCGCTCGAGCTCCACGCGGGGGCACAGGCGGCGGCCGCGTTCGAGACGGCCATCGGCAGCACCGCGGCAGCCGTACCGGCTGCGGCGACCGTGCCGAGAATGAGCAACTTCCTGCTCAGCTTCAAGGGGGTTTCTCCTGCTACGGGGGTGGGGGTGGATCAGGGGAGGGTGGCGAGGTGGGGCTTGACGGTGTTGGCGAAGCCGTTGCCGTTGGTGACGTCCCAGTTGATCGACCAGGTCATCGCGCCCCGGATGGCCGGGTAGGTGGCCGGCGGCCGGAAGGAGCCGCAGTTGGTGGCCCGGGCCAGGCAGTCGAGCGCGTTGTTGACGACAGACGGGGCCACGTAGCCGCCACCGGCGGCGCGGGTGCTCGCCGGCAGGCCCAGCGCGACCTGGTCGGGACGCAGGCCGTTCTGCAGCTGGATGCAGGCCAGCGCGGTCAGGAAGTTCACCGTGCCCTGGCTGTACGCGGCGTTGTTGTCGCAGCCGAGCATCGAGCCGGAGTTGTAGAACTGGGTGAACACCACGGTCAGGATGTCCTTGATGCTCAGCGCCAGCGCGAAGTAGGAGGACTGCGCCGACTGCATGTCGATGGTCTGCGGCGCCATGGTGATGATGAGGCCGGCGCCCGCCTTGGCCCGCAGGCTGCGCAACGCCTGAGCCATGTAGGTCGCGTTGAGGCCGTTCTCCAGGTCGATGTCGACGCCGTCGAAGCCGTACGTGGTCATCAGCCGGTACACCGAGTCGGCGAACGCGGTGGCGGCCGCGGCGCTGTTGACGGCGACCGTGCCCTTCTCACCACCGACCGAGATGACGACCTTCTTGCCGCGCGAGTGCAGCGTGGCGACGTCGGCCTTGAACTGGGCGTCGGTGTAGCCGCCGACCGCGCCGGCCAGCCCCGGGTCGAGGTTGAAGGTGACCGCGCCGGGCGTGCCGGCCGCGTCCGCGAAGGCGACCGCGACGAGGTCGTAGGTGTTCGGCACGGCGGCGAGCTTCAGCGGGGCCGCGCCGTTGTCGAAGTTCTGCCAGTAGCCGGTGAGGAAGTGCTTCGGCAGCTGCCCGTTCGACGGCGGGGTGGTCGTCGGCGGTGTGGTGGGCGGGGTCGTCGGTGGCGTCGTCGGCGGGGTGGTGGGAGGAGTCGTAGGCGGCGTGGTCGGGGTCGTACCCCCGCAGGCGCCGTCGTTCTTCCAGACGTCCCACTGTCCACTGTGAGTGGCCGGGGACTCGTTCTGGTTCCACCACTTGGCCGAGTAGTTGGTCCCGTTCTGCGAGGCGGTGTTGCCGTTCACGTAGACCTGCGTGGCGCTCCACGCCGGCGCGCAGGCTGCCGCGGCCGACGCCGTGCTGGTGAAGTAGGTCGCCGCGCCACCGGCGACGAGCGCCGTGACCGTCGCCAGGACTACCGATCTGGACCGCCTCATGGCCATCTCCTTCACCCGAACCCAATGAGATGCGTCAATCATTAGGACTGTTAACAGTAAAAGTCCAGAGGGCCGGACCTTAAACATCCTTAAAGGTCCGGCCCCGCGGGTGGAGGTGGCTCTATCGACGGAACTGGATCCAGTTCACATTGGCGAAGTCGGCCGCCTGGCCGCTCGAGAAGGTCAGGAAGACCGTGTGCGTGCCGGTCACGTTGGCGACGTTGCCGGGGATCGACTGCCAGGTCTGCCAGCCACCGGTGCCGCCGAGGGCGAAGCTGCCGATCGGCGCGCTGGTGCGGCTGTCCAGGCGCACCTGGATGAGGCCGCTGACCCCGGAGCCGGCGCCCGACGCGACCCGGGCGACGAAGTCGCGCACGCCGCCCGTACCGAAGTTGACGTTGTTGAACTGCAGCCAGTCACCGTTGGCGATGTAACCGACATCCTGACCACCCTCGGAACAGGCTTCGACCTGCACGCCGGCCGACGCGTTGAACGACTCGGCCTCGATCCGCGCGAAGGCGTCCCGGGTACCGGAGGGGGGCGGCGTGGTCGTGGGTGGCGGGGTGGTCGTCGGCGGAGTGGTGCCGCCGCCCGAGCTCTGCCAGACGGCCACGTAGTCCACGAGCATCGGGACGCCCGGCTGGGTGGCCGCCGTCGGCCCGCCCCCGAACGCAGCCGGGAAGCCACCGCCGATGGCCACGTTGAGGATCACGAACATGCCGTGATGCGTCGCGTTGTTCCAGGTGGTGGCGTCGACCGAGTTCGAGGTCAGGGTGAAGTAGTTGTTGCCGTCGAGATACCACCGCAGCTGCTCGGGCGAGGTGCTGCGGTCGTACTCGATCGCGTACGTGTGGAAACCGGTCTTGCAGCCGCTGCAGGCGCGCTCGCCGCTGCCGATGCCGGTGGTCTCGTTGCACGGACCGCCCGGGCTGGTGCCGCAGTGCAGAGCGGCGAACACCGACTCGCGGCCGTTGATGTTCTCCATGATGTCCCACTCGCCGATGCTCGGCCAGTTCGTCGCGCCGACCGGCCGGGCCGCCGCCCCCAGCGCCCAGAACGCCGGCCAGTATCCGGCGGCCGCCGCTCCGCTGACGTTGGGCTGCTGAATCCGCGCCTCGATGCGGACCTTGCCGCCGACGGGCGCGGCGAAGTCGGTGCGCTGGGTCTCGACCCGGCCCGACGTCCAGTTGCCGGCTGCGTCGCGCAGCGGCTTGATCACCAGATTGCCGTTGCCGTCCTGGTAGACGTTGTTCGTCGAGTCGGTCATGTACTCGATCTCGCCGGTGCCCCAGTTCGAGGCGCCGCCGGGATAGCCGTGCCCGATGTCGTAGAGCCAGTTGGACCGGTTCAGCCCGGTCCCGGCCGCGCCGGTGAAGTCGTCGCTGAACGCCAGCGACATGCCGGGCGGTGCGCTGGGAACGGCCGCGTTGGCGTCGGCCGTGAAGACCGCGGTGGCAGCGACCGCGAGTATCGCGGCGGCCGACGCGAACAGGCCGCGTATCCGTCGAGTCATGATGCGCCTTCTTTCGGGGGGTGATGTGAGAGCGCTCTCAGCGGATTTCACGCTTGTTACAAATGTGTTGTCAACATGGACGTTCCTCGATTGCCCGTTCACACCTGCGAACGGCACAGTTTCCCTGGGGCAACGACCGGGTACAGCCCGCGCATGGACACCGCGGACTCGACCACCATTGACCCCGCACTGGCCGAGAAGGCCGAGTCGAACGATCTGCTCACGCTCGGGGTCGAAGAGGAGTATCTGCTGGTCGACGCGGTCGAGCCGCGCGCCGTCGAGGCGGTCGAGGAAGTCTTCGACCATGTGCCGGCCGAGATGCGCGAGGTCGTCCAGCACGAGCTGATGCGCAGCCAGATCGAGGTGGCCAGCCCACCCCAGCTCGAGCTGGGCGCGCTGACCGAGGCGCTGAGCGGGCTGCGCCAGACTGTGGCCGCAGCCGCCGAGGCCGCCGGGGCCCGGCTGATCGCGATGGGCACCGGACCGGCCGCCGGGCCGCACATCCGGTTCGTCGACAAGCCGCGGTACCACCGCATGCGCGAGCGTTTCGGCGACCTCTCCCCCGGCCCCGGCATGTGCGGCACGCATGTGCACGTCAGCGTCCCGGACGACGAGACCGGCGTGCAGATCCTCAACCACCTGCGGCCCTGGCTGCCGATCTTCCACGCGGCCACGACCAACTCGCCGCTGACCGGCGGGCGCGACACCGGCTACGCCAGCTGGCGATCCCTGCTCTGGGAGCGCTGGCCCACCGTCGGGCCCACGCCCTATCTGCACTCGGTCGACGAATATCACCAGCTGATCGGCGACCTGATCGCGAGCGGCGCGATGCTCGACGAGGGAATGCTCTACTGGTACGCCCGGCTCTCCGCGAACTACCCCACCGTCGAGATCCGGATGGGCGACGTCATGCCCACCGCCGAGGACGCGGTGCTGCTCGCCGCCCTGGCCCGGGCCCTGGTGGCCACCCTGATGAACGAGGTGCGCGAGGGCCGGCCCGCCCCCGACGTGCCGCATCCGCTGCTGATGGCCGCGCACTGGCGGGCCGCGCACGACGGCCTCGAGGGGCTGAACATCGACATGGCCACCCGTGAGCCACGCCCGGCCTGGCGGCTGATGCGCCAGCTGTTCGACTACGTGCGGCCCGAGCTCGAACGCCACGGCGACCTCGAGACGGCGACCACGCTGATGGGCCGGCTGCGCTCGCACGGCACCGGGGCCGCCCGCCAGCGGGCGATCCTGGCCCAGGGCGGCTCGGTCTCCGACGTGGTGGACCGTTTCGCCCGGCTCACCCGCGGCGACACCGCGGAGAAGTGATCCGGCGGACGTAGGCTGAGCCGGTGAAGCTGGTGGTCATCGGCGGTGACGCTGCCGGCATGTCGGCCGCCTCGCAGGCCCGCAAGCGCCTGGGCGAGAGCGATCTGGGCATCGTCGTGTTCGAGCGGGGGTCCTTCACGTCGTACTCGGCCTGCGGCATCCCGTACTGGATCGGCGGCGCCGTCCCGGAGCGGGACGCGCTGATCGCCCGGACGCCCGAGGAGCACCGCAAGGCCGGCATCGACGTGCGGCTGCGCCACGAGGTGGTCGGCATCGACCTCGACCGTCGCGAGGTGCTGGCCCACGACCTCGACGGCGGCGGCGAGGTCCGCGAGCCGTTCGACCACCTGGTGTACGCCACCGGCGCGGTGCCGGTCATGCCGGAGTGGGCGCGGGTGCGCGACCAGGGCGTCTTCGGGGTGCAGACGCTCGGCGACGGCGAGGCCATCCACGCCTGGCTCGACCGCGAACCGAAACCGCGCAACGCCGTGGTGATCGGCGGCGGTTACATCGGCGTCGAGATGGCCGAGGCCATGGTGCACCGCGGGCTGCACGTCACGCTGCTCGACAAGTCGCCCCAGCCGATGGGCAAGACCGTCGACCCCGACATGGGCGCGCTGGTGCAGAAGGCCATGCGCGGCATGGACATCGAGGTCGTGACCGACGCGCACGTCGACGGCCTGGAGACCGCGGGCGGCCGGGTGCGGGCGGTGGTCACCCCGGGCGGCTCGCTGCCGGCCGATCTGGTGGTGCTGGGCCTGGGCGTACGCCCGAACACCGCGCTGGCCCGTGAGGGGTCCCTGCCGCTGGGCCCGACCGGGGGCGTCCGCACCGACCTGCGCATGCGGGTCGAGGGGCTGGAGGGGGTCTGGGCGGCCGGGGACTGCGTCGAGACGCGCCACCTGCTCACCGGCCGGCCCGTGCACGTGCCGCTCGGCACCCACGCCAACAAGCAGGGCCGGGTCGCCGGCATCAACATCGGCGGCGGCTACGCCACCTTCCCCGGAGTGATCGGCACCGCGGTCACCAAGGTGTGCGACCTCGAGGTGGCCCGCACCGGCCTGACGTCCAAAGAGGCCGAGGCGGCCGGGTACGCCTTCGTCACCGCCACGGTCGACTCGACGAGCCGGGCCGGCTACTACCCCGGCGCCCAGCTGATGACCGTCAAGCTGATCGCCGAGCGCCGCACCGGCCTGCTGCTCGGGGCGCAGATCGTGGGCCGCGCCGAGGCGGCCAAGCGGATCGACGCGCTCGCGGTCGCGACCTGGAACAGGATGACCGTCGAGGACATGACGGCCCTCGACCTCAGCTACGCGCCGCCGTTCGCCCCGGTGTGGGATCCGATCCTGATCGCTGCCCGAAAGGCCACCGAGGCGGTACACGCCAGCCTTTGACCGTATTTGTGGTTCCCGAGTCACGGAGCGCTGCCAGGGACTATCACGCGGCGTAGCGTGACGACCACCAATTCGGTCTCGCGCATGATCATGAGGCACGGTAGGCATGCAGCATGTCGCCGCAATCGCCCCGAATTCCGACGCAGGATCACGCCTCGGGCGGGGCGGCCGACGCGGCGTACGCCACCTCCACCGGACGGCACCGCCGGCCCGAGTCGCTGGCCGACGTGAGCGTCCGCAATGGACCGCGCGTCACCATGAACGCGCTCGACGCCACACCTCTCCAGCGCTCCTCGGCCGAACCACCGCGCCGGTCGGCCCGCCACCAACGCCCGGCGCGCGGCGGCCGTCATGCGGTCACCCGCCCGCCCGCGGGTGGCCCGGCCGCTGAGCGCGCCGCTGCGGGACGCCCGCCGGCCACCGGCAGCCACCGTGCGCCCGGCACCCTGCCGATCGAGTCCTGGCTGCTGCTGGGCCGGACCCGGCAGGGCGCGCTGCTGGCGTCGCTGGTCGCGGTCGGCGTCCTGCTCCTGGCCCTGCCGGCCGAGCAGAGGCGCGACAGCATCGATGCGGTGAACGCGGCCGCCCAGGCGGTCGCGGGCGTCCAGACCAAAGCCCCGGCGCCAACCGCTCCCGCCTCCCCCGCCGCCCCGGCCAAGGAGAACAAGGAATCGTCGAAGGACTCGGCCTCACCGGGGAAGGGCACGCCGGAGAAGGCCGCGCCCAAGCCGACCGCCGACGTCCCCGGCGTGCCCCCGGCCGCCGAGGCGACCGACGCGGCCGGTCCGGCCGGCCCGGAGAAGCCCAGCGCCGGACCGGGACAGTCGCTGCGCACCACGGGCAACGAGACCGTCGCGCTGACCTTCGACGACGGACCCGACCCGGTGCAGACGCCGCGGATCCTCCGGCTGCTCGACCGGTACCAGGTCAAGGCCGTCTTCTGCGTGGTCGGCGCGCAGGTCGAGCGGCACCCTGAGATCGTCCGCCAGATCGTCGCGGACGGGCACACGCTCTGCAACCACACGTGGGACCACAGCCTCACGATCGGTAAGGACAAGCCGGCCGAGATCAAGGCCGACCTGGACCGGACGAACGCCGCGATCCTGGCCGCCGACCCGGCCGCGAAGATCCCGTTCTTCCGGGCCCCGGGTGGCAACTTCACCGACCGTCTCGTCGGCGTCGCCGGTGACTCGGGGATGACCTCGCTCTACTGGCAGGTCGACCCGCGCGACTGGGACCACCCCGACAAGGAGACCGAGCCGCAGCACATCAAGCGGGTGATCGACGACATCCGCGAGCAGGTGCGGCCCGGGTCGATCGTGTTGTCGCACGACTTCAACCAGCCGGCCACCATCACCGCGTACGAGCAGCTCCTGCCCTGGCTGACCGAGAACTTCGCGATCGGCATCCCCGACCGCACGGCCGACCGGGCCGACGCCCCGCCCGCCGCCGACGACCCGGAACCGACCGGCACGCCCGAGCCGGACAGCACCGAGGCGCCGGCGGCCACCCGGCGCTGACCAAGCTTTTGCGGCCGCCGGCCTCGATCAGGCCGACTCAGCCTGCCGGTTGGCAGGTCGGACACCAGTACAGGTTGCGCCCGGCCATCGGGCCGCGAGCCACCTCGGTGCCGCAGACCAGGCACGGCTGACCCGCCCGGCGATAGACGTACACCTCGCCGCCGTGCCGGTCGACGCGCGGCGCCCGCCGCATCGCCTCGGGCGTGTGCCGCGTGTGCACGGTGTCGATGCGCCCGCGGAGCACGCCCTCCTTCATCAGCGCGCGCAGGTCCGTCCAGAGCTCGTCCCAGCACTCCGCGCCGATCGACCGCCCCGGCGTGCCCGGCGCGAGCCCCGCCCGGAACAGCACCTCGTTGGCGTAGATCAGCCCGCACCCGGCGACGATCGACTGGTCGAGCAGCAGGGCGAAGATCGCCTTGGTGCTCGCGCGCACCCTCTCCCCGGCCCACCGGGCGTCCGCGTCGTCGCGCAGCGGGTCGGCGCCCAGCCGGTCGCGCAGCAGCTGCGCCCGGCCCGGGTCGAACACCTCACAGGCGGTCGGCCCGCGCAGGTCGAGCCAGTGCGCGTCGGCGACCAGGCGCATGCGCACCTGCCCGACCGGCTCGGGCACCGGCGGCGTCCCGTCGGTGAACTTCCCGTACAGCCCCAGGTGGACGTGCACGCTGAGGTCGCCCTCGTAGTGATGGAAGAGATGCTTCCCGTACGCCTCGGTGTCGATCAGCCGCCGGCCGTCGACCAGCACGGCGCCGCCCGTGAAGCGCCCCTGAGGGCTGCCGACCCGCAGCACCTGACCGGCGAAGAGCTCCCGGTGCCGAGCCGCGAGCCGATGAATGGTGTGTCCCTCTGGCACGGGGAGCAACGGTACCCAGGTCGCCCGGATCCACGCCCGGCTCTTCACATCGGGACGGTTCGGCGCGGTGGTTCTGCCGTGAGCGGATTCGCCTACAGGGGAATCGCTGGGAGCTGGGGCTCCCGCTGGGGAGACTTAATCGCGTGGAACGGCCGGTCGGGTGACAGGTCCCGCGGCGGATGCGAGAGGGTGTTGTCATGAGTGTTGACGAGTTGACGATGCGGGGCGGTGGCGCATCCTTCGATGACCAGGTGTTCGAGCGGTTGCTCCGGGAGCGGATCATCTTCCTCGGCAGTGAGGTCAACGACGAGGTGACCAACCGCATCTGCGCCCAGATGCTGCTGCTGGCCTCGGCCGACAGCGAGAAGGACATCGCGCTCTACATCAACTCGCCTGGCGGCTCCATCAGCGCCGGCATGGCGGTGTACGACACGATGCAGTACATCAAGAACGACGTGGCGACGATCGCGATGGGCATGGCCGCTTCGATGGGCCAGTTCCTGCTCTGCGCCGGCACCCCCGGCAAGCGGTACGCGCTGCCCCACGCACGGATCATGATGCACCAGCTCTCCGGCGGCATCGGCGGCACCGCGGCCGACATCGCCATCCAGGCCGAGAGCATGCTGCACATCAAGAACGTGATGAACGAGCGGATCGCCTTCCACTCGGGCCACACCCCCGAGGAGATCGAGGCCGACTCCGACCGCGACCGCTGGTTCACCGCCGAGCAGGCCCGCGAGTACGGCCTCGTGGACCACGTGATCAGCCGGGCCAACCAGGTCACCAACACGACCTCGCTGGTCTGAGCAGTCAAACCCTCTGAGCAGTAAGAACATCCGGTACGGCACGGGCGCGTGGGGCCTCCCACGCGCCCGTTGTGTCGTTCCGAGCGGTTCGGGGTAACACCAGGGCATCCCCGAATCTGTCAAGGAGGTGCTGACGTGAGGCTCCCGACGTTCTCCCGCCAGTCCACGAGCGATACCACGGAGACCCCCGAGCACCCGGCCGGTGCCGGCTCGGTGGCCCGGCCCCGTGACGACAACACGACCGAGGTACGCCCCGGTCCCGTGCACGCTCGTCGCGACGACGCCGACACGCTGACCGACCTGCCACCCGCCCCGAAGCACGCGGACCGCACCGTCGCCCCTCCTCCCCCGCCGGCCACGCCGTTCCGTCCCGAGGGCGCCCGGCCGACCGGCTCCGCCGCCGTCGACCGCGAGACCGCCGCCCCGGCCGGCCCCAAGCCCCGCGCCAGCCTGCTCGCCACCCTCGGTCTGATCCTGGGCGTGGCGTCGGTGCTGCTGGTGCTCTCCGGCCCGCTCCTGGGCTACGGCCTGGGCGTCGCCGGCCTGGCCCTGGTCCTGTCGCTGAGCGGCATCCACGCCACCGGCAAGCGGCACGTCGCGGGCAAGACCGACGCCCTGCTCGGCATGGTTCTCTCGCTCGGCGCGATCGTGCTCGGCGTGCTGGCGCTGACCGGCTCGCTCTCCTGGCTCGGCACCGATGTGCAGCCCGTGAACAATCTTCGCGAGTGGCTCGACGCACGGTTTGCCGACCGATTCTGACGGGTACCAGATATTCGCCGACGGCGATGCGCCCGAGGCACTGATCGGAACCGGGTCCGGCTTCCACCGGACCCGCCCCGGAAAAGCCCGGCGGTTCGCCGGCAACCTCTTCGACGTCGAGGGTGGCCTGGTTCAGGCCACCCTCGAGGTCTGTCGCAACGAATCTTCGCCGCCGGCCCCGAGCACGCAATGATCGAAAGCAGCTTGCAGGGTTGAGCTGGGGTCTTCGCCGGTCCGGCACGCCTAGCGTTTCAGCCATGACGACCACGGCTTCGCCGCGCCGCTACCTCATGTGCCGGCCCACCCATTTCGCGGTGACCTATCGCATCAACCCGTGGATGGATCCCACGGCGCCCTATGACAACGCGCTCGCCGTCCGCCAGTGGGAGACCCTGCGGCAGACCTATCTGGAGCTGGGCCACACGGTCGAGCTGATCGAGCCGTTGCCCGGGCTGCCCGACATGGTGTTCTCCGCGAACGGCGCCACGGTGGTCGACGGTCGCGTGCTGGCTGTGCAGTTCCGCGACGCCGAGCGGGCCGACGAGGCTCCCGCGTACGCTTCCTGGTTCCGTGAGCGCGGCTTCGAGGTGATCGAGCCCAAGCACACCAACGAGGGTGAGGGCGACATCCTGCTGGCCGGCGACGTGCTGCTGGCCGGGACCGGCTTCCGCACCGCGCACGCCTCGCACGCCGAGACACAGGAGGCCCTGCACCGTCCGGTGATCTCGCTGCAGCTCGTCGATCCGGCCTACTATCACCTCGACACGGCGCTGTGCGTGCTCGACGACACCAACGTCGCGTACCTGCCGTCCGCCTTCTCGCCCGGTTCGCAGGCCGTTCTCCGGCAGCTGTACCCGCACGCGGTGATCGCGAACGAGGAGGACGCCGCCGTGCTCGGCCTCAACGCCGTCAGCGACGGCCGCACGGTGGTCCTGCCGGTCCAGGCGACCCACCTCGCGGCCGAGCTGCAGGCCGCGGGCTATCAGACCGTCCCGGTCGACGTCTCCGAGCTGCGCAAGGCCGGCGGCGGACCCAAGTGCTGCACGCTGGAGGTGCGCGGATGACCAGTGTCGACCTGAGGACGCCGGCCGAGCTCGACGAGGCCGAGCGCTACACCGCCCACAACTACCACCCGCTTCCCGTGGTGATCACCGAGGGCGAGGGCGCCTGGGTCACCGACGTGGACGGCCGCCGCTACCTCGACTTCCTCGCCGGCTACTCGGCGCTGAACTTCGGGCACCGGCACCCCGGGCTGATCGCCGCGGCGCACGCCCAGCTCGATCGGATCACGCTGACCAGCCGGGCCTTCGTGCACGACCAGTTCGCCGAGTTCTGCCGGTCGCTGGCCGAGCTCTGCGGCAAGGACCTGGTGCTCCCGATGAACACCGGCGCCGAGGCCGTCGAGACCGCGATCAAGGTGAGCCGCAAGTGGGGCTACCAGGTCAAGGGCGTTCCGGACGGCCGGGCCGAGATCATCGTCGCCGCCGGCAACTTCCACGGGCGGACGACGACGATCGTCAGCTTCTCGACCGACTCCGACGCCAAGGCCGACTTCGGGCCGTACACCCCCGGGTTCGTCGTCGTGCCCTACGGCGACGAGGCCGCGCTGCGGGAGGCGATCACCCCGCACACGGTGGCCGTGCTGCTCGAGCCCATCCAGGGCGAGGCCGGCGTCCTGGTGCCGCCGACCGGCTATTTCGCGGCCGTCCGGGCGCTTTGCGACGAGCACAACGTGCTGATGGTCGCCGACGAGATCCAGTCCGGCCTCGGCCGCACCGGCCGCACGTTCGCCATCGAGCACGAGGGCGTCGTCCCCGACATGTACGTGCTCGGCAAGGCGCTGGGTGGCGGCATCGTGCCGGTCTCGGCGGTGGCCGCCGACCGTGCCGTGCTCGGCGTGCTCAAGCCGGGCGAGCACGGGTCGACGTTCGGCGGCAACCCGCTGGCCTGCGCGGTCGGCGGCGAGGTGGTGCGCCTGCTGGCCACCGGCGACTTCCAGCGACGCTCGGCCGAGCTCGGCGAGCGGCTGCACGCCCGGCTGGGCGCGCTGATCGGCAAGGGCGTGGTCGCCGTGCGCGGCCGCGGCCTGTGGGCCGGCGTCGACATCGACCCGGCGCTGCTGACCGGCCGGCAGGCGTGCGAGCGGCTGGCCGAGCGCGGCGTGCTGGCCAAGGACACGCACGGCTCGACGATCCGCCTGGCGCCGCCGCTGGTCGTGACGGCCGAGGAGATCGACCAGGCGGTCGACCAGCTGGCAGCGATCATGGTGGAGGCCGGAGCCTAGGGTCTCAGCGTTCGAACTTCCGGAGGGCCATCGTCGGCGCCTCGGCCATCACCGACTCGGGTTGGACGACGCCGCCGGTGGCCCACATCTTGGCCCGGCCCACGTGGATGCCGGCGTAGAGCTCGACCACGTCGGTCGGGGCCAGGGTGCGGCTCTCGCTGCGGTGCAGGGCGATCCGCTCGTCGTCGTTGGCCGAGCCGTTGAGCCGCACGCCGCTGCCGTTGGTGCTGATGTCCTGCACCGTCAGGTTGCCGTCGGTGCGCAGCGTGAACTGCACGTGCCCGCGGCTGATCCACTTGCGGGCGTCGTCGGTCAGCCACTGGCCGAGCATGACGCCGTTCCCGCCCTCGGGGGCCCGGCCCACCACGACCGGCTCGTCGGTCGACACCACGAACCGGCGCCGGATGACGCCGTCGATGCGGACGGAGAGAACCTCGACGGCCGCCCGCTGGCCGGCATCGCGCAGCTGGGCGCCGTGCCGGGGGCAGGTCGGCACGCCGCCGCGCAGCGCCGGCGGGGGCTGGGACACCGGGCTGGTGTACGTGCGCATGTCGGCGAACGGGCTGTCCGGGTCGCCGCCGGAGCCGAAACTCGTGCAGTTGGGCTCGGGGCAGCTCCACACCCGGGCCAGCAGCCGCTCGCCCAGCGGCGACCGCTCGGCCTGCTGCGGGGGCTCCCCCCGGCCGACCCGGGCCATCAGCACGGTGCTGCCGCCCTCGCCGGCCACCGCGGCCAGCAGGCGGCCCGGCTCGTCGACCCAGGGGTACCGCTCGCTGTTGCCGCGCGTGCGGGTGAGCACCGGCAGGCCGAGCAGCTCGGCCACCTCGAACACCCGGTCGTCGAGCTGGGGCACGACCTCGACCTTGCCGTCGTCGGCCCAGCGACGGATGACCATTCGCTCGTTCGAGGTCAGGTCGGTGTCGGAGAGCAGGCCCCGCGGCGCCACCACGAAGACCGGCACGTTCTCCTCGGCGACCCGCCGGCCCAGGGCGTCGACGACGAGGCCGAGGCGCACGGAGCTGGCGGGGCGGCCGCCGTCCAGATCGGCGTATCGCACGATCTCCGACAGGTCCACCACCGCACGGGCGAGTGCCGGATCAGTGGTGAGCCGCGCCTCGATCGCGTCGAGGACCTTGCTGACCTCGAATCTCACGGGTCCTCCCGGTGGTCTGCGGATGATGTGCAACGGCAATCATGCCGTGCGCTTGCCGCAAGCGGTATGACACCCCTCTGTGACGGTCCGGTTGTCCGTCGTGTCCGTTTGCCGTTCCGGGCGTTCGGGAATTGATGTCGGTGACGAGAGCCGGTCCCATTCCGAGGGCCGGCCGGGCTGAAGGGACGGACATGCGGACACCACGGCTCGCGGGGCTGGGTATCGCGACGATGGCGACGGCCGCGATGGCGATCGCCGGCTGCGACTCCGGCACGTCGTCGGGCACGGCCCCGTCCGGCGCGGCTTCGGCCCCGGTCTCGGCTCCGGCCTCGGCCTCGGTGAGCGCGGCCGACCCGGCCGCGGTCGAGGCGCTGACCAAGGCGACCTCGCAGCTCGGCACCACGAGCTTCAAGCTGAACGCGACCTCGGGCGAGGGCTTCAAGCTGACCGGCGCGGTCGACCCGGCGCAGGGTGTCGGCACGGCCGAGCTCAGCGCGACCGGCCCGAACGCCCAGCTCAACATCAAGACGCTCCTGGCCGGCCAGGATCTCTACCTGCAGGTCCCCGGCTTCACCAAGGCCGGCACCTGGACCCACGTCGACGTCTCCCGGCTGCCCGAGGGCGTCAACGTGGGACTGCGCCCGGGCCAGCTCGACCCGGTCAACACGTCGAAGCTGCTCAGCTCGTCCACCGACGTGCGTTCCACCGGCCCCAACGCGTACGCCGGGACGCTCGACCTGACCAACGCGGTCGGCCTGGCCGGCGTCTCGCAGGTGACCGTCGACCAGACCGGCGCCCAGGCCCAGAAGGTGCCGTTCACCGCGACCACCGACGACCAGGGCCGGCTCTCCGAGATGACCGTCGAGATCCCGGCGGTCAACGGCCAGGCGGCTCAGCCGCTCAAGGTCGTCTACAGCGATTACGGCACCCCGGTCAGCGTGGCCAAGCCGGCCGCCGCCGAGGTGACCGAGGCTCCGGACAGCCTCTACAAGTCGCTCGGCAGCTGACGCTCCTCCGCACCAGGCCCGGTCGGGACGATGTTCCGGCCGGGCTTTCTGCTGCGCTTCTCAGACGTCCGCGGGTGACCGCCGGGCGGTCCAGTCGGTGCTGAGCGGCCGGAATGCCGGGCGGTTCTCCTCGACCCACGAGTCGATCCGGGCCCACCAGTCGTAAAGCCAGGCGACCCGCTCCTCCTCGCCGGCCGGGATCTCCTCGGGCGGCACACTCCAGAACTTCATCACCAGGCGCTTGTCCATCGGCAGCTCCTGCCAGACGTCGGCCACCGTGATCATCCTGTCCAGGCCGGTGTGGGCCACGAAGATGACCCCGGCGTCGGGCGCGGCGTCGATGGCCGCGAAGAGGCCGCCGGGCTTGGGCGGCAGCAGGTGCCGCAGATTTTCGGCCCGTTCGGCCGCGTCGGCCAGGCCGCGCGCCTTGAGCCGGGCGATGGCGCTGGTGCGGCGGCGGGGCGTGAAGTTTCCGCCCTCGGGGAAGATGACGAAGGCGTCGTTGTCGTCCAGCCCGGTGGCGGTGTCGCCGATCTGCTGCTCGAGCGTCGACGTGCCGGTGCGGCCGGGTGAGATGAACCTGTTGGGCAGGCGGTTGAGCAGCACGTCGACGGCCGGGTCCCACTGCAGGGTGGCCTTGAGGACGATGCGCGGCTCCCGGTCGAACCAGTTGGTCAGCGCGTGGATCAGGACGAACGAGTCGCCCGGCCCGGCGTGCCGGCTCACCACGATCTCGGGGCGGCCCGGCAGGGCCGTGTCCGGGTCGGTGCCGACCACGTCGACGGTCAGGTGCAGCGCCCACTTGGCGAACCAGAACAGGATGGCCAGGAAGCGGCCGGTCACCACGTAGTGGGCACGCTGGAAGGCCGGGCCGCGGAGGTTGTGGCCGAAGCCGGACGCCACCCACAGCCCGGCCAGCACGATCAGGGCGGCCGCGTCCCAGAGCAGATAGAGCACGATGGTCAGCACCAGCCGGGGCACGCGCAGGTGACCGGGCACCAGCGGCGAGGCGATCAGCGCCAGCACCAGCCAGACCGGGAGCGTGGTGAGCAGCACGAGGGCGAGCACCACGACGGCGGGCGCGATGACCAGGCGGCGCACCCAGACCGGGGGAAGCGGCATCAGGACGCGTCCGGCTCGGGCTGCGACAACACGTTGGCCGCCAGGTAGCGGCGGGACGCGGTGTAGGCGCGGCTGATGCGGCGGCCCACGGCGGCCAGGTCGCGATAGGCCCAGGGGGTGTCGTCCCGGCTCTCGCCGCCGCCGGTGGGAAGCACATGCACTCGTACATCATCGGGCAGCGACGCCAGCTCCCGGGCGAACCGATGTCGGCGGGCGATCTCGAAGGCCACCTGGGCGACCTCCCACGGCCGGCGGGGAACGGCCAGCGGACGCTCGACCCGGCCCACCTGGAGGACGAAGATCAGCTTGGCGCCGACACGCACGGCCTCGCCGATCGGGATCGAGTTGACGATCCCACCGTCCACATAGTGCTCTCCGCCGATCTCCATCGGGGGCAGCAGCCCGGGCACGGCCGACGAGGCGAGGACGGCGTCGACCAGGGGGCCGCTGTCGAACCAGTGCTCGGCGGCCCGTTCGATGCTGGCCGCGCAGCAGTGGAACGGCACCTTGAGGTCGGCGAACGTCGACGACTCGCCCAGCTCGCTCTCCAGCAGCCGGCGCAGCGGCAGCGGCGAGTGCAGGTGGGTGCGGGCCGCGAACCGGCGCAGCTGCCGGCCGATCGAGTCGCCGTAGACGGTGGCCGCCTCGGGCGAGGTCCAGAGGCGGACGAGCCGATCGGTCACCGCCTCGTTCGGGTCGGAGGCGACCAGGGCGCCGTTGACCGCGCCGATCGAGGTGCCGATCACCGCGTCGGGCCGGAATCCCGCCCGGAACAGGGCACGCAGCATGCCCACCTCGACGGCGCCGAGCACGCCACCCCCACCGAGCACGAACGCCACCGGACCGTTGACCATGGCTTCATCGTGGCACGCGGCTCCCCCACCGGCTGAGGACCGCACCCGGATCGCCCACCGCGCCGCTCGCCACCGTAGCCGTAGCCACCGCCGTCGCCGTCGCAGGAGCCCGGCGACCGCGACCGCGACCGCGACCGCGACCGCGACCGCGACCGCGACCGCGACCGCGACCGCGACCGCGACGACGATTGTGGCCGGAGCAGCGGCTTGAGGCGGGTGCCGTTCTTGCGCTTTGAGCGTGACCACTCACGCAGGTCGCCCGGTTGGGGTGAGCGTTCTGGGCGCGCCAGCGCCCTGCTCACCCCAGCCGGGCCCTCGGCGGGAGCAGCGGTCCGAACCCCCGCCGAGCTACGACATCCAGCCTTTGACCTTGAAGTCCTTGCCCGATTCTCAGGTGAGCGACTTCAGATACGCCCCATTTTGGTTTTGGAATTCGTAGTTGTAGAACTTGTCCCAGTTGATCGACCAGGTCATCAGCCCGCGGAAGTTCGGGTTGGTGCCGCTGCGCGGGGTGTACGAGCCGCAGTTCGTCCCGCGCACCAGGCAACCGACCGCCTGCTGGATCGCGGCCGGGGCGACGTAGCCGTTGCCGGCGCTGACCGAGCTCGGGGCGCCGAACGCGACCTGGTCCTCGCGCAGCGCCGGGAACACGTTGGCGGTGTTGCCGGCGACCGGGAAGCCGGCGAGCAGCATGTCGGTCATCGCGATGTGGAAGTCCGCGCCGCCCATCGAGTGGTACTGGTTGTCCAGGCCCATGATCGAGCCGGAGTTGTAGTCCTGGACGTGCAGCACGGTGAGGTCGTTGCGCAGGGCGTGGATCACCGGCAGGTACGAGCCGGCGCGCGGGTCCTGCCCGCCCCACGGCCCGGAACCGTAGTACTGGTAGCCGAGCTGCACGAAGAACGTCTCGGGCGCCATGCTCAGCACGAAGTTCGCTCCGTACCGGGCCTTGAGACTCCTCAGCGCGGCGATCAGGTTGACGATGACCGGCGTGGTCGGGTTCTTGAAGTCGGTGTCGCCGGTGTTCAGCGACAGCGAGTGGCCCTCGAAGTCGATGTCGACGCCGTCCAGGCCGTACTTGTCGATGATCGCGCCGACCGAGCTGACGAACTTGTCCCGGGCGGCGGTGGTGGTGAGCTGCACCTGGCCGTTCTGGCCGCCGATCGAGAGCAGCACCTTCTTGCCGGCTGTGCGCTTGGCCCGGATGGCCGCGATGAAGGCGGCCTCGCTCTCGACACTCGGGCACTCCGCGACCGGGCAGAGGTTGAACCGGATGTCGCCCGAGGTGACCGTGGTCGGCTCACCGAACGACAGGTTGATGATGTCCCAGTTCGCCGGCACGTCGGCCATCCGCAGATAGCCGGCGCCGTTGGCGAAGCTGGCGTGCAGGTAGCCGATGAGCGCGCGCTTGGGCAGGCCGGTGACCGGGGGCTGGGTGGTCGGCGGCGTGGTGGGCGGTTGAGTCGTCGGGGGCGGCGTCGTCGGGGGCGGCGTCGTCACGGGCGGGGTGGTCGGCGGCGGGGTTGTCGGGGGCGGGGTTGTCGGGGGTGTGGTGCCACCGCAGACGCCGTTGTCGATCCAGACGTCCCACTGGGCGCTGTGGGTGGACGGCGCTTCGTTCTGCGTCCACCACTTCGCGGTGTAGTTGCGGCCGCTCTGCGAGGCCACGTTGTCTTTCACATAGACAGCGGTGGCGCTCCACGCCGGCGCGCACGCGGCCGCGGCGCTGGCGGAGGACGCGAGGTAGACGGTGCCCCCGCCGGCCGCGAGAACCGCGGCCATAGTAAAGATCATCGATCGGCGCATAGCCAAGTATTAATACTGTTAAGTTTATTTGTAAATAGCTGCGCCGGTAGATTGCCTGCGTGGAGATCGCGTACGAGCCGGTGCGGCCCGGCGATGCCGCCGAGTTCGCCGCCTTCCTGGCCGGCGAGGAGTGGCCCTTCCACGCCGGCGGGGCGGTCGACCCCGTGACCGTTTCGAGCTGCTGCCCGCGATCACCCGCATCGAGGGCACCACGCGAGCCGACAACCGGGCGATGCGGGCCGTGTTCCTCGCGAACGGCTTCGTCAAGGAGGCGCACTACCGCGAGGCCTGGCCCGGGAAGCAGGGCGAACCGCACGACACCATCGGGTACGGACTTCTCCGGCGCGACTGGCTCGGCAGGACGGTCACACCGGTCGACTGGGCGGGTTGAGCCGGGCCCCGATGGCCTCAGTCCAACTCGGGCATCGCCACGGCGTGCGGTCGCGGCCGGCAGGTGCCGCACTGCACCGCGTCGTCCACCACCAGCGCCTCGGCCCGCCGCCGTGTCTCAGACCGGCTGACCTGCAGCAGGTAGGGGCCGAAACGGGCGTGTTCGGCGCAGACGCCGCGGCCGCAGAAGCGGCAGCTCGCCCGGGCCGACTCGGCACAGAACCAGCAGAGCATCGAACCTCCTGACGAAGAGCGCCGCCGCGACGACGCCCCGCGTCAGTCGTCGTCGGTCGGGCTCGACTCCGGATCGGCGGGCGGAGTCGTGGCCGGCGGCGTCGGGGTGGGTGCAATCGTCGTGGGCGCCGGGGCGGGCTTCGACGTGGTGGGCGGAGTCGTGGCCGGCGGACGCGTCGTCGGTGCCGTGGTCGGCCGGGTCGTCGGGGGCGGCGGATTGGTCGTCGGCCGGGTCGTGAAGGTGCGCGTCGGGTCGGGGGCCGGCTCGTCGTCGTCGGTCGGATCAGCGGTCTGTGACGGTGTGATTACACTACCGGTCGTCGGCGGCGTGGCGCTCGGGACGATCGACGGATTGAGCGATTCCTCATCGGACGGTAGGGGCTCGAGGCTCTCCTCCGGCTCGGGACTGCTGGACGGCGGGGCCTCGACCGGGACGCCGTCGGCGCACGCGAGCCGGCCGCCGGTGGCCGGGCTGGGCGTGCCGTCGACCGCGACCGTGCCGCGCGAGACGGTCAGGGTCGCCGGCTCGACCGCGTACCAGGCCGCGCCCGTGCTGCCGACCTGGCCTCCGCTGCGGTCGACGGTGAGCGCCAACGGCTGGTACGCGCCGCTGGTGCTGCCGGTGCCGGCGAGCACCCGGCCGGTGCTCAGCGAGATCGTCGCCCTCGGGGCCTGGTCGCGGCCGCCGCGGGTGCTGATCGTGCCGATGCCGACCTTGGTGTTTGCGCAGAGCAGGGCGGTGGCGCCGCCGGGGAAGGTCAGCGTGGCCGAGGCGCGCGGCGGCACGTCGATCACCTCACCCTGGTCGAGGTAGCGCCGGGCGCCGCCGTCGAGGCCCTGCGGGGCGCCGTCGAGAGTGGCGGTCACCAGTCCCTCGTCGATCGAGAGCAGCACCCGGTCGGCGGGCATCTCGGCCCACGCCGGCCCGGGGCGGAACGACATGCCGGTGAGGAACAACGCCGTGGTCAGCACCCCGACGACCAGCCAGGTGAGGCCGCGCTCGAAGCGACCGTCCACTTCGGGGTCGCCGCGGCCGTCGGGCGGACCGGGCGGCACGGTGAGCGGCGGATAGGCGCCGCCGGCGGACGACCCGGTCCGCAGCGCGCCCTTGGCGGTGACGACCGGCATCGGCGAGCCGGGCCGGTGGGTCGCGCCGACCAGCGGCGGCAGGTCGGAGGCATCGGGCACCACCCACAGACGTACGGGGGTGATGGTCTGGGCCACCATGCCGGGGCTGCCGTCGCCGACCGGACCGACCAGGGTGCCCCGCCGGAGCTCGACGCCGTCGGGCAGCGCGATCACGCCGGACTCGACGACCACGGCGTGGGTCGGCCCGGGCAGGATGACCGGCGCGCCCGGGTCGAGGTCGACCGGGTGCGCCGAGGCGATCAGGGCGAGCCGCTGGTCGACCGCGAGCCCGGCCAGCGCCGGCGTGTCCGCGAACAGTGCCTCGGCCTCGGCCCGGTCCTGTGGCGGGGGCCCGGGCAGCGGCCCGACCACGGTGGCGACCGTCGCGGTCGGGATCGAGAGCAGCGTGGTGCCCGCGGTGTGCCAGTCGAGCTGGGTCGACCGGCCGGTGATCGCGTTGACCAGGCCGACGACGGCGCCGGGGCCGACGTGGTGACGGATGGTGCCGGGCGGGTCGCCGGGCCGGCGCGCCTCGAGAGCGCCCTCGACAACCACGTAGACGGCCTGCTGAGCGCCGCCCGCCGTGACGATCTGACGGCCGGTCGGCGGGTGCACCCAGCGGGCGCGGGAGGCCAGGCCCTGCAGCGCCGGCTCGGGCAGTCCACCGAGGTCGGAGGCGCGCAACGCGGCCAGCCGGCGCGGGCTGTCGGCCTCGCGGTCGTTCTCGGCCCGGCGCAGTTTGGAGGTCGCCCACCACCGGGTGAACCGGCCGAGCAGGAAATACACCCCCGGGGCGGCCAGACCGAGCACGATGGCCAGCAGCAGCAGGACACCGAACGGCCCGCCGTGCAGCAGCCCGGTGGCCAGGCCCGAGATCCTGTCCTCCCACAGCCGGACGGCCAGGTTGACGGCGACGGCGAGCCAGCAGACGGCCAGGAAACCGTAGAGCGCGATGAGCCGGCCCTCGCGGTCGAGCGTGCCCCAGCGCGGCGGACGGCCCCGCAGCCGGCCGCTGACCCAGGCCAGCGCCCGGTTGCGCACCTGCGGCACCTCGAGCCAGTTCATCAGCAGGTACTGCCCGTCGAGCGGCAGCAGCGGGCTGAGGTGCACGAAGGCGCTCAGATAGCAGAGGAAGGCGAGCTTGAAGGCCAGGTCGGCCACCGGCGGCAGGGCCAGGCCGGCCAGTTGCGCCACCCCGCCGAGCAGCAGCGCGCTCAGCGGGCCGGCGGCCGAGACGAGCAGGCGGGCGCGGCGGCCGGCCATCCAGACGTCGCTGGTGTCGACGAACAGCGAGGGCAGGCCGAACCAGAGGATGCCGGCCGCCGGCACTTCACGCCCGGAATGCTTGGCGGCCATCGCCCGGGCGTACTCGCGCACGCCGACCACGACCAGGTTGAGCAGCACGAGGGTGAGGGCGCCGATCACGTACGAGTCCGAGGTGAGGAACAGCGAACGGCTGCCGCGCAACCAGGTGGCGGTGAACAAGCCGAAGCCGACCACGGCGAGCAGGGCGGTGACGATGCCGGCCGCTTTGCCGAAGAGGAACCGTCCACCGGCCCGGTAGAGCGCCGTGACCAGGCCGTCGACGTTGGGCAGCAGGGTCCGGCGGCCCCGGGCGGCGGCCAGCAGCGAGTTGCCGACCCGCTCCGACAGCGGGCGGGCGAGCTCCTGCAGGGGACGGAAGGCGTCCATCGGCAGCTCGTCGAGCATGCGGTTGCCGGCCAGGTCGGCGACCACGCGACGCACCTGGTCGGGGGCGAGGCGGCCGGCGATGCGGGCGAACTCGGCGACCAGCCGGGCCACCGTGTGCTCGCCGTCCATCAGCAGCGCGAGCGCCCACTCCTCCGAGGTGAGCCGCAGATAGCTGGCCCGCTCACCGTCGTCGGGCGAGCGGAGCATGATGTAGTCGCCGCCGCGGGCATCGGTGAGCTGGACGTACTCGACCCCGGCGCGCAGCACCGGCCGCGCGCTCGTCGGGTTGAGGCGGTCGACCACCGCGCCCCACAACCCGGGATCCGCCGGGCCGGACGGCTCACCCGGGCCGCGCCCGGCCAGCGCCTCCCAGACGTTCATCCGGGTCTCGACGTACGTCAACTGGTGCCTCTCACTGCCTGGGGGAACCGCGATGGCGAATGGCAGATTAGGCGCTCGGCAAGCACGATGGCGAGTCCTCCGCGCCGAAATGACCCGATTCCTCCGGAAGTCGGAGATTAGCGCTCGGCCAAAAATACGGCGGGTGGTGTGACGACCCCCTCGTCACACCACCCGCCGCAGCGGAAGGGCAAAGCTCTACTTGGCCTCGGTCAACGTCACCGTGATCTGCTTCTTCTCGCCACCACGGGTGTAGTCGAGGGTCATCTTCTGACCGACCGCTCCGGACTGGACCGCCGCGACCAGGTCGTCCGAGTCGCTGATGGTCTTGCCGTCGGCCGCGGTGATCACGTCGCCCTGCTGCAGCCCGGCAGTGGCCGCCGCGCTACCCGCCGTGACGTTGCTCACCAGCGCGCCGCCGTTCTCGGCCTCGCTCACGCTGACGCCCAGCGCCGGGTGGCTGACCTTCTTGCCGGCCATCAGGTCGTCGGCCACCTGCTTGGCCTTGTCGCTGGGGATCGCGAAGCCCAGGCCGATGTTGCCGGTGCTGCCCGAGGTGGCGATGGCCGAGTTGATGCCGATGACCTCGCCGTTGGTGTTGACCAGGGCGCCGCCGGAGTTGCCGGGGTTGATCGGCGCGTCGGTCTGCAGCAGGCCGGACATCGTGGTCGAGGCGCCCTGCTGCTGTTGCTGCTGGCCGCCGCCGAACGGGCTCTCCTGCTGGCCACCCTCGCCGCTGGACTGGATGGTGCGGTCCTTGGCGCTGATGATGCCGGCGGTGACCGAGCCCTCGAGGCCCAGCGGGCTGCCGATCGCCAGCACGGTGTCGCCGACCTGCATCTTGGCGCTGCTGCCGAACGTGGACGCCTTGAGGTCGGACAGGCCGGAGGTCTTGACCACCGCGAGGTCGGTGCGGGGGTCGGTGCCGACGACGGAGGCGTTCGCCTTCTTGCCGTCGGCGAAGATCACGGTGACGGTGTCGCCCGAAGCGGTGGCCACGACGTGGTTGTTCGTCACGATGTAGCCGTCGGTGGAGATCACCACACCGGAGCCCTCACCGCTGCCGGTGGTGATCGAGACGACGCTGTCCTGCACAGCGGCGGCGATCTGGGCCAGCGACGAGCGGTCGACCACCCGGGTGACCGACGAGTTGCCGGTCTGCACCGAGGGGGACGTGCCGTCGTCGTCGAAGGCCAGCGCCGTGGCCGCGCCGACGCCACCGGCGCCCAGGGCGATCAGCACCGCCGCCGCGCCGGCCACGAAGACCTTGCGGCCGCGACCGGTGCCCCGGGGCTGCTGCTGGTCGACGGGCGCGGCCCAGACCGGCTGGCCCTCGGAGCCCGGAGTCCAGGCCTGGCCCTCGCCCCAGGCCTGACCCTCACTGCCGGGGAGCGGCTGCGTCTGGGTCTGCGTGCCGGCCGCCCAGCCGCCGGCCGCGGCATAGCCGGGCTGCTGGCCGTAGGGCTGCTGGGGATAGCCGCCCTGGGCCGGCGGACCGTAGCCGGGCTGCTGAGGCTGCGGATAGCCGGCGGGCTGCTGCCAGGGCGACTGCTGCCACTGGGGCGCACCGGACTGCGGGACGCCGGAATGGGGGACGCCGGAGTGCGGAACGCCTGACTGGGGAGCGCCGGGATGAGGAGCGCTCGACACCGGCTGGCCCCACTGCGGGGCGTGCGGCGGCGCCGGCTGCTGGGGTGCAGCGGGCTGCGCGGCCGTCGGCTCCTCGGACTGTCCCCGCTGCGGGCTGCTGCTCTCGGAGGAGGCGTCCGCGGGTCGCGGGTCGGTCTCGTTCTCGTTCATGCCCCCACCTTGCCCCTTCGGGCTCGTACTGACCTGTGCTAGCCCTGGATGTTTTCTGAGAACCCTTTGTCCGCATTCACCGTAGGCAGCGTGACCCGGAACGTCGCTCCCTGCCCCGGTTCGCTGATCACCTCGACGGTTCCCTGGTGTGACCGGACGATCGCCGCGACGATGGCCAGGCCCAGACCCGTGCCGGTGGCGGCCCGGTCGGTGTGCCGGGTGCGAGCCTCGTCGGCGCGGTAGAACCGCTCGAAGACGTGCGCCTTCTGCTTCTCCGACAGTCCCGGCCCGGTGTCCGACACCTCGACCACCGCGTGATCGCCGGGCTCGGCGTGGAGCCGCAGCGTCACGGTCGCGTCGGGCGGGGTGTGCACCAGCGCGTTGGTCATCAGGTTGCCGATCACCTGGCGCAGCCGGCCGTCGTCGCCCCAGGCCACGAGTTGCTCGGGCTGGTCGCGGATGTCGAGCTCGATCGTGCGCTCGGGCGCCATCGCCTCGGCCGCCTGCACGGCGTCGAGGGCCAGCACGGGCAGCTCGACCGGGCCGAGGTTGAGCGGGCGCTCCCGGTCGAGCCGGGCCAGCAGCAGCAGGTCCTCGACGAGCAGACCCATGCGGGCGGCCTCGTCCTCGATGCGGCGCACCAGCCGCGCCACGTCGCCGGGGTCGGTCACGGCGCCCTGGCGGTAGAGCTCGGCGAAGCCCCGGATGGTGGTCAGCGGCGTCCGCAACTCGTGCGAGGCATCGGCCACGAACTGCCGCATCTTGCCCTCGGAGCGCACCGCGCGGGCCTCGGAGAGCAGTGCGGCGTCGGCCGCCTCGACCGCGGACGCCTCGGCCGCGCGGGCTGCCGCCTCGCTCTCGGCGCGGGCGCTGAACGCGGCCTCGATCTGGGCCAGCATCGCGTTGAGCGCCTTGGCCAGCCGGCCCAGCTCGGTGGTCGGCTCGCCGTCACGGGCCTCCGGATCGGGCACCCGCTGGGTGAGGTCGCCGGCCGCGATGGCCGCGGCCGTGCGTTCGATCTGCAGCAGCGGTACGAGGCTCTGGCGCACGATCGCGGCCCCGATCGAGGCCAGCGCGATCAGCACGCCCACGCCGACCAGCAGATCGACCCAGACCATCTGGTTGACCGCCAGCCCGATCACCGACAGCTTCTCGGCGACCTGCACCACCTGGCTGTTCTCGTCGATGATCACGACCACCCGCCAGTGCACCTCGCCGCTGGGCGAGCGCACCGTGTAGGGCTCGTTGAGCACCGCGTTGAGCTCGTCGAGCCCCTTGATCAGCGGCGGCAGGTCGGCCGGGTCGAGCTCACGGTCGCCGATCCAGGGACCGTCGGAGCGCACACCCCCGACCGACGAGGTGGACACATAGAAGTCGCCCGGCACCGGGATCTGGGAGCCGGGCCGGGCCTTGGCGATCGTCTCGGCGTAGATCCGCAGCGAGGTGTCGAGCCGGTCGAGCAGGTAATTGTGCAGCGCGTAGGTGCTGGCCGCGCTGATCGCGGTGAGCGCGGCGAACACCAGGACGAGGACCGACGCCACCAGCTTGATGCGCAGCGACACCTTCCGCAGGCTGGGCTGCGGCGGCATCGAGTTGCGGACCCGCTCGGTCAGCGTCGCGGTCACGGCCGGCTCAGACCGCGGGTTTGCGCAGCACGTAGCCGACGCCGCGCAGAGTGTGGATGAGGCGCGGCTGAACGTTGTCGACCTTGCGACGCAGGTAGGAGATGTAGGACTCGACGATGTTGTCGTCGCCGCGGAAGTCGTATTTCCACACGTGGTCGAGGATCTGCGCCTTGGACAGCACCCGGTTGGCGTTGAGCATCAGGTAGCGCAGCAGCTTGAACTCGGTCGGCGACAGCTGGACACGCTGGCCGGCCCGGTAGACCTCGTGGGTCTCCTCGTCGAGCTCGAGATCGGCGAAGACCAGCCGCGACGGCTCCTCGTCGCCCTGGGTCGTGCGGCGCAGCACCGCCCGGATGCGGGCGGTGAGCTCCTCGAGGCTGAACGGCTTGGTGACGTAGTCGTCGCCGCCCAGGGTGAGGCCGCGGATCTTGTCGTCGGTGCCGTCGCGGGCGGTCAGGAAGACCACCGGCGTCCGCTGGCCGCCCTCGCGCATGAGCCGGATGACCTCGAAGCCGTCGAGGTCGGGCAGCATCACGTCGAGGACGACGAGGTCGGGAGTGGCGTTCTTCGCCGCGCTGACCGCCGCGCTGCCGCTCGTCGCGGTGCTCACGTCGAAGCCGGCGAACCGGAGGCTGGCGGAGAGCAGCTCGAGGATGTTCGCGTCGTCCTCGACGACGAGCAGTTTCGCCTCGCTCTGCTTGGGCTGGGTCTGGGCGGCCATGAGCCCATTGTTTATCAGCGCGCTGTCCCTTGCCTGCACGCTGCCTGAAAGTTTTCTGTAAGAACCTTCAGGCGGCCAGGCGGTACGCGGATCCTCCCATCGAGGCCTGCGCGGCGCGGGCGAGCATGCGGCGGTCGGCCCCGGGCTCGGGACGGAGCGCGGGAGCGGTCACCAGGGTCACCGTCAGCGACCGTAGCGCGGCGACCCGTCGTACGGAATCGACGAGGGTGTCCTCGCCGATGAAGGCGGCCGCGGTGGAGTCGTAGCGGATCGAGGCCGGGACGACCGGGGCGCCCGCGTCGACCGCGGCCTGGAACAGCGCCGGCCGGAAGCGGCCCTGGTTGGTGCCGCAGAACGTCGTGCCCTCGGGGAACGCCGCGACCGTACGGCCGGAACGCAGCGCCTCGGCCACCTCGGCCACCGTCTCGGGCAGCGCCTTGGGCCGCGACCGGTCGATGAAGATGGCGCCGGACAGCCCGGCGAGCACCCCGATGCCCGGCCACGCGCCCACCTCGCCCTTGGCCACCAGCCGCACCGGCGCGACCGCCATGATCACGAGGATGTCGAGCCAGGAGACGTGGTTGGCGACCATCAGGCTGCCCGGCCGCAACGCCGGGCCGCGCCGGACGAGCCGGATGCCGAGCACCGCGAGCATCGAGCGGGCGATTCCCCGCAGGGCGATCCCCCGCAGCAGCGGCGCGAGGACCAGCCCGCCCACGAGCACCGCGCCCAGGGCGATCATCCGCAGCGTGGTGACGCCCGGGAGGGCGGACCGGCCGGCCGAGTCCCGGCAGTGGTCGCCGCAACCGGAGACCGGTTGCCAGAGCCCGGCGATCATCGGGTGGCTCCCAGGAAGTGCCGGCGGTACCGCGGGTCCATCCGGTCCATCGAGAACAGCACGTAGAAGTCGGCACAGTTGAAGTCGGGGTCGTACGCGGGCTCCCCGCACACCCAGCTGCCGAGTCGCAAGTAGCCCTTGAGCAGCGCGGGCGGCTGCGTCCGGGGATCGCCGACCAGATCGGTGCCGGCCAGCCAGCTGCGCCGCGGCCTGACCCGCATGGCCGGCGGGGCCAGGTGCTTGGCCTGCACCCGGGCCCAGACGCCGGCCGCGAGCACGCCGCCGTCGTCCAGCGGCACCGAGGCGCAGCCGGCCAGCCAGCGCAGGTTGTTCAGGTGCAGGTACCGGGCGATACCGGCCCACATCAGGTTGATCACCGAGCCGCTGCGGTGGTCGGGGTGCACGCAGGAGCGCCCGGTCTCGACCAGCTGGTCGCGCAGCGCGCTCAGCGGGCTCAGGTCGAACTCGCCGTCGCCGTAGCGCCGGCCGGCCCGCTCGGCGGCCTTGGGAGGAAGCATCCGGTAGGTGCCGACCACCGCGCCGGTCGCGTCGTCGCGAACGATCAGGTGGTCGCAGAAGTCGTCGAACTCGTCGACGTCGCGCCCGTCGGGGGTGGCGGGCAACGTGGCGCCGAGTTCACCGGCGAAGACGTCGTGCCGCAGCCGCTGGGCAGCGGCCACGTCCTCGGGGTCCTCGGCCAGGAGCAGGGTGTAGCCGCTGGTCCCGGTGGGGGCGGCGGCAGTCAGCAGAACAGCCATGTGATGTGTGTAAGGGCGGGACCTGCCGATGGAATGTCGGGCCAGGAGGAGATTCATGGCCGTGAAATGAACGCCTTGTGCGGACCCGCGCGGGGCGGATCCGGATCGGCCGCGACGCGGGCCACGCGGATCGCGCCGACCTAGTAAGTTGACCTCTCTCACCCCGGGGGAAGGAGCGGCGTCGATGAGTGCGCCCGGCACCGACGAGATCGTCGTCGACCACCTGACTAAGCAATACAAGAAGCTGCGCGCCGTGGACGACCTGTCCTTCCGGGTACGGTCCGGGCGGGTCACCGGCTTCCTCGGCCCCAACGGCGCGGGCAAGACGACCACCCTGCGCATGCTGCTCGGTCTGGTCACGCCGACCGCCGGCACGGCGACCTTCGGCCACCAGCGGTACGTGGACCTGCCCGACCCGGTCCGTGAGGTCGGCGCGGTGCTCGAGGCGTCCAGCGCCCACCGCGGCCGCACCGGGCGCAACCACCTGCGCATGATCTGCCGCGCGGCCGGGCTGCCCGACACCCGTTCCGACGAGGTGCTCGAGATCGTCGGGCTGACCCCGGCGGCCAACCGCAAGTTCAAGGGCTACTCGCTGGGCATGAAGCAGCGGCTGGGCATCGCCGCCGCCATGCTCGGCGATCCCAAGGTGCTGATCCTCGACGAGCCGGCCAACGGCCTCGACCCCGAGGGCATCCGGTGGATGCGTGACCTGCTCAAGACGCTTGCGTCCCAGGGCCGTACGGTGCTGGTCTCCAGCCACCTGCTGGGCGAGATGCAGCTGCTCGCGGACGACGTCGTGATCGTGGCGGCCGGCAAGCTGATCCGGCAGGGCCCGGTCGACGAGGTGCTGGGCGACCTCAGCGGCGGCGTGCAGGTGCGGGTGCGCACCCCGCAGGCCGAGGCGCTGACCGCCGCTCTCTCGGGGCTCAGCGCGACCGTGACCCCGGGTTCCGACGGCAGCCTGCTGGTGCACGGGGCCGAGGCGGCCGCGATCGGGCACGCGGCCTTCACCGCGGGGGTCGAGCTGCACGAGCTGGCCACCGAGCGCGGCGATCTCGAACAGGTCTTCCTGCAGCTGACGGCCGGAAAGGCGGGCATCCGATGAGTCTGGTCAACGCCGAGCTGTTCAAGATCCGCACGACCTCGCTGTGGTGGATCATGGGAATCATCCTGGTGCCGCTGTATGCGGTCACTGTGCTGATCAACTGGGCCAACGCCAACGTCACCCCGCCGGACGCGGACGCCGGGGTCTCCGACACCCAGAGCCAGCAGATCGAGGCCGCGCTCGAGCCGATCAACGTGGCCACCAACCTCTACACCAGCGGCCAGTTCATGGGCGTGCTGATCGTGCTGTTGCTGTCGGCGATCATCGTGACCAGTGAGTTCTTCCACCTCACGGCGACCACGACGTTCCTCACGACGCCGCGGCGCGAGGCGGTCATCCTGGCCAAGTTCGGCGCGGCCGTCGTCATCGGCCTGATCGTGTGGCTCTTGACGACGGTGCTCAACCTGATCGTGGTACCGCCGATCATGAGCAATCTGGGGCTGTCCAGCCAGCTGGGCGAGCCGGCCGTGTGGCGCGCGATCGGGCTGAACGGGCTGGCCTTCGTGCTGTGGGCGATCCTCGGGGTCGGCGCCGGCGTGCTGATCCGCAGCCAGATCGCCGCGACGCTGGTCCTGGCGATCACCTATGTCGTCGGCACCTCGGCCATCAGCGTGATCTTCTTCCTGCTCAGCGAGTACGTCGCCGAGTGGATCAACAATCTGCAGGTGCTGGTGCCGACCACCGCGTCCCAGCTCATGATCTCGGGCACCGACCTGCCCGGTTCGCCGCCGCGCTGGGTCGGCGCCGTGGTCCTGATCGGGTACGCGGTTGTCACCGGCTTCCTCGGCACCTGGCTGACGAAGCGGCGCGACATCAGCTGACGCGGGCCCCCATCACCTGACGCGGGAGGAGTTCGTTCTCACACACGGCGTAGCCTTGACGGCGAATCCTTCCCGTCCCATGTGACGCCGATCAAAAGGTGAAAGAGGCGAACACGGAAGTGTCGACCCAGCAGACTTCGCACGAGAACCCGCTCGCGGATTTCGGTCCCAACGAGTGGATCGTCGACGAGATGTACCAGCGTTACCTGGCCGACCCCGCGAGTGTCGACCCGGCCTGGCACGATTTCTTCGCCGACTACAAGCCCGCGATGGCCACCGGTTCGATCGTGACGCCCGACGAGGCGAAGGCCGCCAACGCGACCGCCTCCGCGGCCAAGGCGGGCACGGACGCCCCGGCGGCCACCACGGTCGCGCCCGTGAAGCCGACGGTGCCCGCCGCTCCCGCTGCCAAGCCTGCCGCCAAGACCGAGCCGGCGCCGACGCCGGCGCCGGCCAAGCCCGCGCCGGCCGCCAAGCCCGCCGCCTCCGGGAACGGGAAGGCTCCCGAGGGCGCCAAGGTCACCACGCTGCGGGGCGTCGCCGCCCGCATCGTGCAGAACATGGACGCCTCGCTCGAGGTGCCGACGGCCACCTCGGTGCGCGCCGTCCCGGCCAAGCTCATGGTCGACAACCGTATCGTGATCAACAACCACCTCGCCCGCGGGCGGGGTGGCAAGGTCAGCTTCACCCACCTGATCGGCTGGGCGCTGGTCCGCGCGGTCGTGCAGCACCGCGAGATGAACAACTCGTTCGCCGAGGTGGACGGCAAGCCCGCGCTGGTGGCGCCCGAACACATCAACCTCGGCATCGCCATCGACCTCGCCAAGAAGGACGGCTCCCGCGCGCTCGTCGTGCCGTCGATCAAGAACTGCGAGACGATGGACTTCCGCAAGTTCTGGCAGGCGTACGAGGACGTGGTCCGGCGGGCCCGCCGCAACGAGCTGACCATGGACGACTACAACGGCACGACGATCTCGCTCACCAACCCGGGCGGCATCGGCACGGTGCACTCCATCCCGCGCCTGATGGCCGGCCAGAGCGCGATCATCGGCGTCGGCGCGATGGAGTACCCCGCGCCCTACGCCGGCATGAGCGACGAGACGCTCTCCGAGCACGGCATCAGCAAGGTCACCACGCTGACCAGCACCTATGACCACCGGGTCATCCAGGGCGCGCAGTCCGGCGAGTTCCTCAAGGCCATGCACGAGTTCCTGCTCGGCGAGCACGACTTCTACGACGAGATCTTCACCTCGCTGCGGATCCCGTACGAGCCGGTCCGCTGGGTGCGCGACGTCGCCCGCACCAGCGAGGGCCAGATCGACAAGGCCGCGCGGGTGGTCGAGCTCATCCACGCCTACCGGGTCCGTGGCCACCTCATGGCCGACACCGATCCGCTCGAGTTCGAGATCCGCCGCCACCCCGACCTCGACGTGCTGCAGCACGGCTTGACGCTGTGGGACCTCGACCGTTCGTTCCCGGTCGGCGGTTTCGCCGGCAAGCAGCGGATGAAGCTCCGCGAGGTGCTGGGCGTCCTGCGCGACACCTACTGCCGCCGGGTCGGCATCGAGTACATGCACATCCAGGGCCCCGAGGAGCGGCGCTGGATCCAGGACCGCATCGAGATCAAGTACACCAAGCCGGACTCGGACGAGCAGAAGCACATCCTCAACCGGCTGAACGCCGCCGAGGCCTTCGAGACCTTCCTGCAGACCAAGTTCGTCGGGCAGAAGCGGTTCTCGCTGGAGGGTGGCGAGTCGCTGATCCCGCTGCTCGACGCCGTTCTCGAGTCGTCGGCCGAGGCCGGTCTCGACGAGATGGTCATCGGCATGGCCCACCGTGGCCGGCTCAACGTGCTGGCCAACATCGTCGCCAAGCCGTACGAGAAGATCTTCAACGAGTTCGAGGGTCAGATGGACCCGAAGTCGGCTCACGGCTCCGGTGACGTCAAGTACCACCTCGGCCAGACCGGGAAATACACGACGCCGGACGGCGAGCACGCGACCACGGTCAGCGTGGTGGCCAACCCGTCCCACCTCGAGGCGGTCGACCCCGTCCTCGAGGGCATCGTCCGGGCCAAGCAGGACCGGCTCGACCTCGGCCTGCACGGCTACACGGTGCTCCCGCTGCTGGTGCACGGCGACGCGGCGTTCGCCGGCCAGGGCGTGGTGGCCGAGACACTCAACCTTTCCCAGCTGCGCGGCTACCGCACGGGCGGCACGGTCCACGTGATCGTGAACAACCAGGTCGGCTTCACCACCGCGCCCGAGTACAGCCGCTCGTCGATGTATTCGACCGACGTGGCCCGGATGATCCAGGCGCCGATCTTCCACGTGAACGGCGACGACCCCGAGGCCGTCGTGCGGGTCGCGAAGCTCGCCTTCGAATACCGCCAGGCGTTCAACAAGGACGTCGTGATCGACCTGGTCTGCTACCGCCGCCGCGGTCACAACGAGGGCGACGACCCGTCGATGACCAACCCGCGGATGTACGAGATCATCGACACCAAGCGCTCGGTGCGCAAGCTCTACACCGAGGAGCTCATCGGCCGCGGCGACATCACCGTGGACGACGCCCAGGAGCAGCTGCGCGACTATCAGTCCCAGCTCGAGCAGGTCTTCAAGGCGACCCGCGACGCGGCCGGCCGTCCACCGCGCCCCCGGGTCATCTCCGAGGAGCCCGAGCCCGAGGTCGAGACCGCGGTCGACGCGGCCTCGGTGCGCGCGGTCGGTGAGGCGCACGTGGAGCTGCCCGAGGGCTTCACCCCGCACAAGCGGGTCCAGCAGCTCCTCGAGCGGCGCGCCAAGATGTCCGCCGAGGGCGGCATCGACTGGGGCTTCGGTGAACTGGTGGCCTTCGGCTCGCTGCTGCAGCAGGGCGTCACCGTCCGCCTGGCCGGCCAAGACTCGCGTCGCGGCACGTTCGTCTCGCGGCACGCCTCGATCGTCGACGCCAAGACCGGCAAGGACTTCCTGCCGCTGTCCACGCTGACCACCGGCTCCGCGCGCTTCTTCGTCCACGACTCGCTGCTCAGCGAATACGCGGCGATGGGCTTCGAGTACGGCTACTCGGTCGAGAACACCGAGGCGCTGGTGCTCTGGGAGGCGCAGTTCGGCGACTTCGTCAACGGCGCCCAGTCGATCGTGGACGAGTTCATCTCGTCCGGCGAGGTGAAGTGGGGCCAGCAGTCGTCGCTGGTGCTGCTGCTCCCGCACGGCCAGGAGGGCCAGGGGCCCGACCACTCGTCCGGCCGTCCCGAGCGGTTCCTGCAGCTCTGCGCCCAGGACAACATGCGGGTGGCCAACCCGACGACCCCGGCGAACTACTTCCACCTGCTGCGCCGCCAGGCCCTGTCGGCCAAGCGCAAGCCGCTGGTGGTCTTCTCGCCCAAGTCGCTGCTGCGGCACAAGCTCGCCGTGTCGTCGGTCGCCGACTTCACCGAGGGCACGTTCCAGCCGGTGATCGGGGACGCGGGGGTCAAGGGCACGCCGCTCGACCCGAACGGCGTCAAGCGGGTGCTGCTCTGCTCGGGCAAGGTCTACTACGACCTGTTCCAGGCCCGCGCCGAGCGTGGCATCACCGACACCGCGATCCTGCGGATGGAGCAGATCTACCCGCTCCCGGTGGCCGAGCTCAAGGCGATCCTGGCGCAGTTCCCGAACGCCGAGGACTTCGTCTGGGTGCAGGAGGAGCCGGCCAACCAGGGCGCCTGGTCGTTCGTCGCGCTCAACCTGCTCGAGCACCTCGAGGGTGTCCGGCTGCGGCGCATCTCCCGCCCGGCCGCCGCGGCTCCCGCGGTCGGCTCGGCCAAGATGCACGAGGCCGAGCAGGCCGCGCTGATCGAGGCCGCTCTGCCCCGCCCGTAAGGCTCGAACTGGGGGCGCTCCGCTGCGGCGGAGCGCCCCCTTTTACTATCCGGTCATGTACTTCACCGACCGTGGCATCGAGGAACTCGTCGACCGGCGTGGCGAGGAGACCGTGACGCTGGAGTGGCTGGGCGCCCAGCTGCGGACCTTCGTCGACGTCAACCCCGAGTTCGAGACCCCCATCGAGCGCTTCGCGACCTGGCTGGCCCGGGGCGACGACGAGGATGAGGAGTAGGGCGGCCGAGTCGCGCCCGATCCGGCGGGTCGAGCTCGACGCCGGCGCCGAGGTCGACCGGGGCGCCTGGTGGGCCACCATCCCGGCGGTACGGGCCGTGCTCGACCACGGGCTGAACATCCCGGCCGGCGTGACGTTCCTCGTCGGCGAGAACGGATCGGGCAAGTCCACGCTGGTGGAGGCGCTGGCCGCGGCGCACGGGCTGAACCCGGAAGGCGGCTCGCGCGGTGCGATGCACTCCACCCGCGTCACCGAGTCACCGCTGGGGCAGGCGCTGCGGGTGATCCGTACGCCGGGTCGCCGGGCCAACGCGTACTTCCTGCGGGCCGAGACCACCCATGGCCTGTACACCTATCTGGAAAGCCTGCCGGGCGACAACCCCGACCTGAACCTGCACGAGCAGAGCCACGGTGAGGGTTTCCTGGAGCTTCTGGAGCGCAAGTTCCGGGGGTACGGGTTCTATCTGATGGACGAGCCCGAGGCGCCGCTCTCGTTCACCTCGACGCTGGGGCTGCTCAGCCGCCTGGGTGACCTGCGCGCCGACGGGGCCCAGGTCGTGGTGGCCACGCACTCGCCGCTGCTCACCGCCCTGCCCGGCGCCACGATCCTCGAACTGGGCGCGCACGGCATCCGGCGTACGGAATGGGCCGACCTGGACATCGTGGCGAGCTGGCGCGGCTTCCTGGCCTCGCCCGAGGCGTTCCTGCGGCACCTCGGTGTCTGACGTCATCCACAGTTGGGGCTTTCGACCCGGCGGCGGCACCTGGGGGCCGGTAGGTTGAGGCCGTGGCACGAAGCGTCTATGTGGCGGGTCTCGGCCCCGGCGTCGGCAAGGGCACGGTCGCGCTGGGCCTGGTCGAGCTGCTGTCCCGGCAGGTCGCGCGGATCGGGGTGTTCCGCCCACTGGTCTCCGGCGCCGGCGACGACCCGCTGCTCACCCTGCTGACCAAGCGCTACCCGGTGGTCGCGCCCTACGCCGACTCCTACGGGGTGACGACCGCCGAGGCCAGCGCGCTGGTCGCCGACGGCAAGTGGGAGGAGCTGATCTCCCGCATCGTCGAGCGCTACCGCGAGCTCGAGCGGCAGGCCGGCTCGGTCGTGGTGATCGGCAGCGACTTCTCGCCGGCCGCCGGGGAACGCGACGAGATGCCCCGCGAGCTCGGCTTCAACGCCCGCCTGGCGACCGAGTTCGGCAGCGTCGTGATCCCGGTGATCAGCGGCGAGGATCGCGGGGCCGAGTCGCTGACCGCGGCGGCCCGCAGCGCCTACCACTCCCTGGCCGACCTCGACGCCACGGTCGTCGCCGTGATCGCCAACCGGGTCGCCGCGGGAGTCTCCCTCGACGGCGGCGACCTGCCGGTGCCGATGTGGTCGATCCCCGAGATCGCCACGATCGCCGCCCCGACCGTGGCCGAGGTGGCCGCGGCGCTCGACGCGACCGTCCTCTCGGGCGGCGAGGGCGCCCTCGACCGCGACGTGCTCGACTACGTGGTCGGCGCCGCGCATGTGCCCACCGTTCTGGAGCATCTGACCGACGGCGCGCTCATGATCACGCCGGGCGATCGGGCCGACCTGCTGCTCGCGGCCAGCGCGGCCCACGCCGCCGGCAACGTCACGCTCTCCGGCCTGGTGCTCACCCTGGGCGAGCGCCCCGACCCGCGCGTGGTCCGGGTCGTCGAGCGGCTCAACACCGGCCTGGCGATGCTGGTCGTCGCGTCCGACAGTTACCACACGATCGCCGCGGCCACCCACATTCAGGCGGGTCTCAGCACGGGCACCCCGCGCAAGATCGAGGCCGCCCTGGGCGCGTTCGAGGAAAATGTGGACACCGCGGCGCTGACCCGCCTGCTCGACGTGGCCCGCTCCAGCCGGGTCACCCCGCTCATGTTCGAGAACGATCTGATCGATCGGGCCCGGGCCGAGCGCCGCCACCTCGTGCTGCCCGAGGGCACCGACGAGCGCATCCTGCGAGCCACCGAGACGCTGCTGCGGCGCGGCGTCGCCGACCTCACGCTGCTGGGCGACCCGGCCGAGATCACCCGGCGGGCCCGCGAGCTGGGCGTCGAGATCGGCGCGGCCCGGCTGGTCGACCCCGAGACCAGCCCGTGGCGTGACGACTTCGCGGAACGCTATGCCGAGCTGCGCAAACACCGCGCCGTGACGCTCGACCTGGCCTACGACGTGGTCCGCGACGTCAACTACTTCGGCACGATGATGGTGGCCGAGGGACTGGCCGACGGCATGGTCTCCGGGGCCAACCACACCACGGCGGCCACGATCCGTCCCGCCTTCGAGATCATCAAGACGGTGCCCGACGTGTCGGTGGCCTCCAGCGTGTTCTTCATGCTGCTCGCCGATCGTGTGCTGGTCTACGGCGACTGCGCGGTCAACCCCGACCCGGACGCCGCCCAGCTGGCCGACATCGCGCTCTCCTCGGCGCGGACGGCGGCAGCCTTCGGCATCGATCCGCGCGTCGCGATGCTGTCCTACTCCACCGGCAAGTCGGGCTCGGGCGCCGACGTCGAAAAGGTCGCCGCGGCCACCGCGCTGGTCCACGAACGCCGGCCCGATCTGCCGGTCGAGGGCCCGATCCAGTACGACGCGGCCATCGACCCGGCCGTGGCGGCGACCAAGCTGCCCGAGAGCACAGTGGCCGGCAAGGCGACGGTGTTCGTCTTCCCCGACCTCAACACCGGCAACAACACCTACAAGGCGGTCCAGCGGTCGGCCGGCGCGGTCGCCGTCGGCCCGGTCATGCAGGGTCTGCGACGGCCGGTCAACGACCTGTCCCGCGGGGCCACGGTCAAGGACATCGTCAACACGGTGGCGATCACAGCGATTCAGGCGGCGGTGCGATGACCCGGGTGCTCGTTCTCAACAGCGGCTCGTCCTCGGTGAAGTACCGGCTCTTCGACGGCGCCGACACGGTCGCCAAGGGCCTGGTGGAACGCATCGGCGAGAACGGCGGCGAGGTCGCCGACCACCGCGCGGCCCTGCAGGGGATCATGGACGAGATCGACCTCTCCGATCTGGCCGTGGTCGGCCACCGGGTGGTGCACGGCGGCCCCGACTTCACCGGTCCGACCGTCATCGACGACGAGGTGGTCGAGCGGGTCGGAGCGCTCGTGCCGCTGGCGCCGCTGCACAACCCGGCCGCGCTGACCGGCATCGAGGTGGCCCGCAAGCTGCTGCCCGACGTGCCGCAGGTGGCCGTGTTCGACACGGCGTTCCACGCCACGATCCCGCCCGAGGGGGTCACCTGGGCCATCGACCGGTCGCTGGCCGAGCGGTGGCAGATCCGGCGCTACGGCTTCCACGGCACCTCCCACGCGTACGTCTCCCGCCGCACAGCCCAGGTGCTGGGCCGCGACCCGGCGTCCACCAACGTGATCACCCTGCACCTCGGCAACGGCGCGAGCGCCTGCGCGGTCGAGGGCGGCCGCAGCGTCGCCACCTCGATGGGCATGTCTCCGTTGCCCGGCCTGGTGATGGGCACCCGCAGCGGCGACCTCGACCCGACGGTGATCTTCCACCTGCACCGGGTGGCCGGCCTGCCGCTCGACGAGATCGAGGAGTCGCTGACCCGCCACGCCGGCCTGCTCGGGCTGACCGGCGAGAACGACCTGCGGGCCGTGCTGGAGCGGCGCGAGGCCGGCGACGAGGACGCGACGCTGGCGTTCGACATCTACTGCCGCCGCATCCGCGAATACGTCGGCGCCTATCTGGCCGTGCTCGGCCGGGTCGACGCCATCACGTTCACCGCGGGCGTCGGAGAGAACGCGGCCGCGGTGCGCGCGTCCTCGCTGGCCGGCCTGAAACCGCTCGGCATCGAGATCGACCCCGACCGCAACGACCGCCGCGAAGAGATCATCTCCCCGCCCGGCGCCCACATCCCCGTCTGCGTGATCCCCACCGACGAGGAACTGGAGATAGCCGACCAGTCCCGGACGGCGCTGTCCCTGCCCCGCTGAAGCCGCCCGCCTTGCCCCGCTAGTCCGTCAGCACCAAGCAGACTTCGTCGGCGGCGCCCGGCGGTCACTTCACGGCCGGCGTTCGTCAACCACCCCGCGGCGGGATCCGTCAGGCGACGAGCCAGACGATCAGCGCGAGAAGCACCACGGCGACGGCGACGGCGCCGATGATCAGTGGGGTCTTCGAGGGGGCCGCGGGCTCCTGCGGAGCATTGTGGGTAAAGGCACGGAAAGCCTCGGTGTTGCCGCTCGGGTCGACGCTGTTGTCAGACATGGCCAAGACCATAGCGAAACGATGCACGTCACGCTGACCTCGGTCGGGGCCCTACCAGGACAAACAGCCGCCGCACGGCAAATTCATCCGATCGTGGGAGCGCCGAGCGCGCACCCGCACGGGCGGCTGTTCCGGTCGGTTCTTCAGGTTGCTCACCGAGGCCGAAGCACAATGGGACGGGTGCATCGCCGTCTCGCCGCTCTCGCCCTTGCCGTCACGGTCCCGTTGGCCACGCTCGTCGCCTGCTCGGCGGATCACCCGTCGGATGCTCAGCCGTCCACCCTTCCGCCGGCCGCCGGCATCCCGGCCGCGCCCGGCACCGCTGGGCCGACAACGACAGCGCCTCGCCCGACCGCACCCGGGACGGCGGCACCTGACACAGCCGCACCCGGCACAGCCGCACCCGGCACGGCCGCGCCGACACGGTCGTTCGCCGTAGAAACTCGCACTCTGAAACTCCAACGCGGCAGCCGTCCGCTACCGACCACCGTCTGGTCGCCGCAGGGCAACGGCCCGTTCCCGCTGATCCTTTTCAGCCACGGCCTCGGCGGCAAGCCGTCCGATTACCGCGAGCTCCTGACTACTTGGGCCCGGGCCGGCTTCGTCGTCGCGGCACCGGCCTACCCCCACACGTCCGCGGCCGCAGCCGAACTCAACGTCCTCGACGTACTCAATCAGCCCGCCGACGCCAGCTACGTGATCACCGAGACGCTGAGCGAACTGAGCGACACGATCGACCAGAACCGGGTGGCGGCGGCCGGCCACTCAGCCGGCGGCGTGACCACGCTGGGCCTCTTCAGCGGCAACCGAGACCAGCGCCTGCGCGCCGGCGTCGTCCTGGCCGGACGCCAGGTGCTCCCCCAGCCGTTCACCGGCCCGGAGGCGCCGCTGTTCTTTGTGCACGGCCGCCAGGACGCCACGGTGGCCTACGCCGACGGCCGCGCCGCCTACGACGCGGTCACGTGGCCCAAGGCCTTCCTCACCGTCACCCAAGGCGGCCACGTAGCAGCCGGCCGCTCCCTCGACGTCATAGCCACCACCAGCACCGACTTCTGGCGCTGGAGCCTCTACGGCGACGACCGGGCCCGCACCCGCCTGCAGAAAGACGCGACCCGAGGCGGTCTGGCCACCCTGACCAACCGCCTGTAGTTCCCGCGACCGGCACGGGCCCGTAACACTGCGTCCTGTTCGTCGTGTCGACACGCCCAGGCGCCACCCGCGCCTGCCAAGTCATGGCTTGCCAGGCGCCCCGTCACATCCGGGAGGCACCGCCAACCGATCCCCACCGCACGCGAATCCACCGCGGGGCTCAGGGGGCGGGATCGGCCGCGCGCGCAAACCGCACGCCGCCAGACCGACGTGGAAGTGGCTCCAGCGGATCCGAGATCAACGGACGTACGCACGCTCAGCGCCCGGACCCGTGACGCCGGCCGCACTGGCGGCTGTACGCGACGACCTAGGCGCCGCCACGGCTGACTCGACCACGGCCGAGCGCCACCACGGCCGAGCGCCACCACGGCCGAGCGCCACCACGACCGAGCGGCATCACCGCCGGCCGCCACCACCGCCGGCCGCCACTCACGACCGACCGCCACCACCGCCGGGCGCCACCACGGCCGCCACGACCGACCGCCACCACCGCCAGCCGCCACCACCGCCGGGCGCCACTCACGACCGACCGCCACCACCGCCAGCCGCCACGACCGACCGCCACCACCGCCAGCCGCCACGACCGACCGCCGCAACCGCCGGCCGCCACGACCGAGCGCTACTACGATCGAGCGCCGTCACCGCTGTGAGGCGCGGCCAGGGTACGGAGGCGTGGTCTTGTCAGTGCAGGAAGTCGATCGCCACCTTGCCGAAGATGTCGCCGGACTCGAGCCGGGCGAAGGCGTCTGCGACAGCGCTGAAGCCGTAGGTGGAGTCGATCACCGGGCGGACGTCGTTCTCGACCAGGAAGCTGAGCAGGGCGGCCAGCTCGGCGGCGGTGCCCATCGTGCTGCCCAGTATGTCGAGCCGCATGGCGAAGACCCGGCGCAGATCCACTGTGGCCAGATGACCGCCCGTCGCGCCGCAGACCACGATGCGGCCGCCCGGCGCGCAGCACTTCATCGAGTGGTCGAACGTGGGGGCGCCGACCGACTCGATCACCAGGTTGACCCGCTCGGGCAGCCGGGCGCCGGGCTCGACGGCGATGGCCCCCAGCTCGGCGATGCGCTCCCGCTTCCCCGGGTCGCGGCTGGTGGCGTACACCCGCTTGCCCATCGCGACCGCGAGGGCGACCGCGGCCGTGGCCACCCCGCCGCCGGCGCCCTGCACCAGCACGGCCGAGCATTCGTCGGCCCGGCCCCGCGTCGTCAGCATGTGGAAGGCGGTCAGCCAGGCCGTGGGCAGGCAGGCCGCGTCGAGGAACGACAGGCCGGCCGGCTTGGGGATCAGGTTTTCCGGCGGCACCGCGACCCGCTCGGCCAGCGTGCCCGGGTGCCGCTCGGAGAGCAGGGAAAGACCCCGCGGGTCGGCCTCGTCGGGGACCACGGGGTAGACGACGACCTCGTTGCCGTCCTGGTCGACGCCGGCCGCGTCGCAGCCCAGGATCATCGGCAGCCGGTCGGCGGGCAGGCCGACACCGCGCAGCGACCAGATGTCGTGCTGGTTGAGCGAAGCCGCCCGCACCTCGACCGTAACCCAGCCGTCGGGCGGGCTGAGGTCGGGCCGGTCGGCCACGCGCAGGGCGGAGCGGGGGTTCGTCGGGTCGGAGGCTATGGCGTAGGCGGCGCGCATAGGCACAGACCATAGTGGCCGATGGCGATCATCCGGCCGTTTTCCACAGTCTCGGACTGTCCACAGGCCGTCAGCCGGAGCTGGCGATTTCCGAGATAATGACAGCGGGGGCCTCCCCCAGGGAGGGTGGGCTCTGATCTGCGGACGATCACGACAGCTCGAAATACTAAGCAGGCGCGGTGGGCCCTCCCTCGGTGAGGAAGAGCCCGATCCGGTAACCGGCCAAGCCGCGGCGGGCAGCCCACTTCGTGACCCGATGCTCAACGACGGCGGTCAGCGCCTCCGCCGCAGCAGCCATGCCGCGGTCGACCGGCCGAGAAGTGAACCGGGCCGCAATCAGCGCCTCCGCCACAGCCGTGATGCCGCGGTCGACCGGCCGAGAAGTGAAACCGGGCCGCAATCAGCGCCTCCGCCACAGCCGGCGAAGCCTCGGTCCACCCCTCGAGAGGTGAACGGGGCCGCGGCCCGCCTACCCGGGCAGCGGCGCCGAACGCTGCGGCGGCGCCACCGGCGCCGACCGGCGAGCAACCCCGTCCACCTCGGCCGCCGCGGCCACCGCGGCCGCGACCGCCGGCGCCACCCGCGGGTCGAGCGGCGACGGCACGATCGCGTCCGCGCGCAGGTCGTCCGAGACCACCTCGGCGATCGCCTCAGCGGCAGCCACCTTCATGCGCTCGGTGATCGTGCTGGCCCGGACGTCGAGCGCCCCGCGGAAGATGCCGGGGAAGGCCAGCACGTTGTTGATCTGGTTGGGGAAGTCGCTGCGGCCGGTGGCGACGATGGCCGCGTATCGGTGCGCGACGTCGGGCGCCACCTCGGGGGTGGGGTTGGCCATGGCGAAGATGATGCCGCCGGGGGCCATGCCGGCGACCGCGCGTTCCTCGATGTGCCCGCCCGAGACGCCGATCAGCACGTCGGCGCCGATGAGGGCTTCGGCGATCCCACCCGTACGACCGGAGAAGTTGGTCGTCGCGGCCAGCTCGGCCTTGATCGGGGTGAGGTCGCCGCGGTCGGCGTGGATGATGCCGCGCGAGTCGCAGATGATGACGTTGGCGCCGTCCACGCCGGCCGTGATGAGCATGCGGGCGATCGCAACCCCGGCCGCCCCGGCTCCGCTCAGGACGACCCGCAGGTCGCCGAAGTCGCGGCCGAGCAGCTTGGCCGCGTTCCGCAATGCGGCCAGCGTGACCACCGCGGTGCCGTGCTGGTCGTCGTGGAAGACCGGGATGTCGAGTTCGGCGTCCAACCGGCGTTCGATCTCGAAGCAGCGCGGGGCGCTGATGTCCTCGAGGTTGATGCCGCCGAAGCTGGGGGCCATCGCCTTGACCGCCGTGATGATGCCTTCGACGTCCTGGGTGTCGAGGCAGATCGGGATCGAGTCGACGCCGCCGAACTGTTTGAAGAGGATCGACTTGCCTTCCATGACCGGCATCGCGGCCCGGGGGCCGATGTTGCCCAGGCCGAGCACGGCCGAGCCGTCGGTGACCACGGCGACGGTGTTGGCCGTCCAGGTGTAGTCGGCGTAGAGCGACGGGTCGTCGGCGATGGCCTCGCAGACCCGGGCGACACCGGGGGTGTAGGCCAGCGAGAGGTGGTCGCGGCTGGCCAGCGGGACGGTCAGGCTGATCTCCATCTTGCCGCTTCTGTGCAGCTCGAAGACGGGATCGGCGGCCAGGGCGGGGTCGAGCTCGAAACTGAAGTAGGACACGGGGACTCCAACCGGCATCGGGACGTAGGTCGGCGAGGCGGTCGCGACGGCGAGTAGGGCGCCGGACCGGAACGCGATGCGGGGATCACCCGTGAAAAGCAACCGCGAGGCGCGAGTGTGCGCCGCGGTGTTGCGACATTAACCTAGCCGACCGAGCCGCGGGTAGTAGCGCAATAACACCCGGCCGATGACATCCGCCACCCCGTACGCCCGGCTGTCGTCCTCGATCAGCTGGTTGTCGCCCTGTATCCACCACCCGCCGTCCTGAGGCCTTACCGTGCGCTTGACCACCAGCAGGTCGGGTCTGGTCCGGAACCGGGCGACCACCACGTCGCCCGCGCGCACCCGGCCGCCACGACGGACGAGCAGGGCGTCACCGTCGCGCAGCGTGGGAACCATCGAAGGTCCGCGGACGAGCACCGCGAACAGCGGTAGTTGCCAACTCACGGCATCAGTCCTCCATCGCTTTACCGCCGGGTGGTAAGGGGTAGTGTCAACCACGGATCATCGCAAACTCATATGGAGGAGTCCTGATGCGACTTCCGCGTTTCCTCACGCCTCGAACCGTGGTCACCGCCCACTGCGACCTTCCGTGTGGCATCTACGACCCGGCGCAGGCCCGGATCGAGGCCGAGTCGGTCAAGGCCATCGCTGAGAAGTACCAGGCGAACACGGACCCCGAGTTCCGTACGCGCGCCATCCTCATCAAGGAGCAGCGCGCCGAACTGGTCAAGCACCACCTGTGGGTGCTGTGGACCGACTACTTCAAGGCCCCGCACTTCGAGAAGTACCCGAACCTGCACCAGCTGTTCAACGAGGCCACCAAGCTCGCCGGCGCGTCCGGCGCCAAGGGCTCGGTCGACCCCGCCGTCGCCGACCAGCTCCTCGGCAAGATCGAGGAGATCTCCAAGATCTTCTGGGAGACGAAGCAGGCCTGATCTGCGCCCGGCGACACGGCCGGTACGCCCACCGGGCGTACCGGCCGTGTCCGCTCCGGGACTAGAGTCTGCTGGGCGTTGGGAGGAGATCGGTGACTCAGGTGAGGGACAGAATTCCGGATCCGGCTATCGGCGACGACGTCGTGATGCTGACCGTGCCCGCCGACGGCGGCTACCTGGGCGTTCTCCGGACGGCGACGGCCGGTCTGGCCGCCCGGCTGCATTTCGCGCTCGACGAGATCGAGGATCTGCGCATCGCGGTCGACGAGGCCTGCGCGATGCTGCTGGCCATCGCCACCCGCGGGGCCGAGCTCGACTGCCGGTTCGCCGTCACCGAGGACGCCCTGACGGTCGAGGTCACCGTGACGACCGTCCGCGGCGCCAAGCTGCCGGCCGAGTCGTCCTTCGCGTGGAAGGTGCTGACCGCCCTGACCACGTCGGCGGCCGCCGAGGCCACCGGTCAGCGAGCCACGATCCGGCTGGTCACCCGGCGTACCGGGGCCTGATCGAGCAGTCTCAGTGCAGCACCGTGGTGATGTAGTCCAGGTGCTGCGCCGCCGCCCGGGTCGCCGATTCCGCGTCCCGCATGAGCAGGCAGTCCAGGATCAGCCGGTGGTCGGCGTCGATCTGGCGCCAGTAGCCCGCCGGCAGGTTCTCGGTGACGTCCTCGCCGAACGTGGCGTGGTAGAGCGGACGCACCACCAGCTCGAAGAGCGGGTTCATGGTGGCCTTGGCCACAGCCATGTGAAACGCCGCGTGGGCCGCGAGCATCGTCTCGAGGTCGTCGACCGCCGGGTCGAAGAACGCGCCGCGGATCTCGGCCAGCTGATCGTCGTCGCGGCGGAGCGCGGCCAGCCCCGCGGCCGGCACCTCGAGCGCCCGGCGCAGCTCCAGCAGATCGGCCAGACCCACGCCGGCCGAGTTGGTCAGCAGGGTGAAACCTGTGGTCAGCGCGTCGGCGAGTTGCTCGGCGTCGGGATGGGCGACGAAGCTGCCGCCGGTGACGCCCCGGGTCGTGACGATCAGGTGCTGACTGGCCAGCAGGCGCAGGGCCTCGCGCACCGTGCTGCGGCTGACGCCGGTCTTGACGCACAGCTCCGGCTCGGGTGGCAGCCGCTCGCCAGGCTGTAGCCGACCCGAGGTGATGTCCGCTCGTAACTCGTCCGCCAGCAGTTGATAGGCCGGCGGACGCACCGATGATCCGGTCACATCCCCAGCGTAGGCCCTGAGCCGCCGAATCGAGGCGATTAATCGATGCCGAGCGCTCTCGTGCTCGGCGGCAGCACGATCAGCACACCGATCAGCACGCCGAGGGCCATCAGCACGACGCCGAGCCAGGACGGGCCGACCTGCAGCAGGAATCCACCGGCGGCGATGGTGAAGAGCTGGATGACGATCGCCGGGCCGCGCGCGCCACGCCGGCGCCGGCCGAGAGCGCGCGCGACGAAGAACACGGCCGCCACGCCGAGGGCAGCGAAGACCGTGAGCGCCACAGCCGGCACGACGTCGACCGGCGAACTCGTCAGATCGAGGACGATGAGGTAGACGGTGAGCCCGGCCAGGGCGGCGCACTCCAGATAGACCAGCCACACCGCCCACACCAGCGTCGCGGGCTTGTCAACGACTGACTTCTCACCGGTCACGGAAGCACCATACCGACAGTGTTTCGGGCGGCTCTTGGGTACAGTGCCGCGCATGCGAGCGTTACTGCTGGTCAACCCCAAGGCTACGACCACCAGCGAGCGCAGCCGAGATGTCCTGGTCCGGGCCCTGCGCAGCGCGGTCGACCTGTCGGTGGAGTACACGACCCGTCGCGGTCACGCCGCGACGCTCGCCCGTGCCGCCGCCGGGAGCGGGGTGGACGTGGTCGTCACGCTCGGCGGCGACGGCACGGTCAACGAGGCGGTCAACGGGCTGATGACCGCCGAGGCCGTGCTGAGCGGGCTGACCGGCCCCCGTGCCCGGGTGCTGCCCGCGCTGGCCGTGGTGCCGGGTGGTTCGACCAACGTCTTCGCCCGCGCGCTGGGGCTGCCCCGCGACTGGGTCGAGGGCACCAGCGTGATCCTCGACGGGCTGCGCGACGGACGTCACCGGGTGATCGGTCTCGGTCGCGCCGACGACCGCTACTTCACCTTCGCCGCCGGCATGGGCTTCGACGCCGCCGTGGTGCGCCGGGTCGAGCAGGCCCGGCTGCGCGGCCGCACGTCGACGCCCAGCCTCTACTTCCGATCGATCTTCAACCAGGTGCTCACCGGTGAGGACCGCAAGTCCCCGCCGTTGTCCATCGAGCGGCCCGGCGAGCCGGCCGAGCCCGATCTGGGCACCGTGATCATCCAGAACACCGCGCCCTGGACCTACGTCGGCGACCGCCCGATCAATCCGAGTCCCGGCGCCTCGTTCGATCGCGGCCTCGACGTCATGGCCCTGCGCGGGCTCGCCGTCACCGGCACCGCGCGCACGATGGCCCAGCTGGCGACGCGCAAGGGCGACCCGCACGGCAAGCATGTGCTGCATCTGCACGACCAGGACGAGTTCACGGTCGTCGCTTCCCGCCCCCAGCCGTTCCAGCTGGACGGGGACTATCTGGGCGAGCGCCAGAAGGTGCACTTCGTGTCCGTTCCCGAAGCGCTACGTGTGATCTGCTGACGAGTGGGTAGCCAACCTCACGATCCGTTACAGAAACACGGTCAAAAGCTCGGCATCGGGCCGGGGACCGTACTACATTGATGGGAGCGTTGGTCACCGGGCTCTGGCGCAAGCCTCAGATCCGGACAAAGAGGGCGTGAGCCAGCTCACCCGCCCGGAGAAACTTCGGGCGCTACCCTTGACATCGCGAGAGTTCGTGAAAGCATTCACAAGCGATAAGAAGTAACCGGTTGCTGGTTGCGCGCGTTTCTCAATCCAGAAGCGCCGAGCAGCATCCAGTAACAACAAAAGCTTGCTACGCACGGCGAGCAGACGGGCACTCAGACGTCAGCCGCCATCGCGAACGCATAGGTAAACCAGTAACGCCATTTATTACCCCAGCCAGAAACAAGGAGTGTTGCCGCCATGGACTGGCGTCACGATGCGATCTGCCGCGACGAGGACCCGGAGCTGTTCTTCCCGATCGGGACGTCCGGCCCCGCGCTCCTGCAGGTCGAGCAGGCCAAGGCCGTGTGCCGGCGGTGTCCCGTGACCTCGGAATGCCTTTCGTGGGCACTCGAGTCGGGACAGGATGCCGGCGTCTGGGGCGGGATGAGCGAAGACGAGCGTCGCGCCGTGAAGCGTCGCGGCGGCCTCCGTGTCGGAGCTCCTACCGCCTGAACCAATCCCCCACAGCATTTGCGCCCCGGGCCGTTCGGCACCGGGGCGTCTTGCTGTTTCCGATCGATTACTGTGCGCGCCGAATCCTGAGAGCTTCCCGAGAGGTTCGCCGAACGCGCTATTGCGATCACGTTCGGTTTCATCGAGATTCCACGAAATGATCTCGAAATTGCGGGCCGCGACGAATGGTCGACATTCCCGGTACGGAGCGTCGACAGTGGGCGGAGCGCTCCGGGCGCGCAACGGTTGGTGACGGTGCGTTGCCGTGCAGGGCACCCTCACTGACAGTCGTGGCACGCGACACTCACGCGGCTGCGGGCAGCGCACGGCCGGTGGCCGCCAGCACTCGCGAGGCGACGAGGCGTACGAGATCCGGTGCGTCGCCCAGCGGATCAGCGACCACCACGGCGCCGGCCTCACGAGCCGAGCGCACGGCCAGGTCGTACAGGAAGCCCGGGGCGAGGAAATAGGCGGCCACCCCGATCCGGCGGGCGCCGTCGGCCCGCAGGCGGCTCACAGCGACCCCGGCGTCCGGCGGAGAGGCCGAGGCATACGCCGCGACACACGGGACGCTCAGACGGGCGCTGAGGGCTTCCGCCGCCCACGAGATCGTCTCCCGGGCGGCCGCGTTGCGCGTTCCCGCGGCGGCCAGCACCACCGCGTCCAGCCCCGCGTGCGGGAGACGCCGCTCCAGACCGTCCAGCAGGGCCGGGGGCACGACCGGGGACGAAGGCGTCGGCCCGAGCACGCCGGCCAGCGTCACGTCCACCGGCAGCCCGGCGGCCTCGGCCACGATCGCCGGGACGTCGACCCGCCCGTGGTAGGCCTCGGTCAGCAGCAGCGGCACGAGCACGGCCTGCCGCCCCGGCAGGGAGGCCAGCACGTCGAGCGGGCGCGGCCCGGCGTGGTCGAGGTACGACGCGTGCACCTCCCACGACGGGTGGGCCCGCCGCACCGCCCGGGCCAGCGCCTCGGTCGAAGCCGCGGCCCGCGGGTCACGGCTCCCGTGGGCCACCAGGACGACGGCTAGACGTGCAGGCCGCATTCGGTCTTCTCGAACATCGCCCAGCGGCCCGCCCGCGGGTCCTCGCCGGCCTTGGTGCGCCGGGTGCAGGGCCAGCAGCCGATCGACCCGTAGCCCTTCTTGAACAGCTCGTTGACCGGCACGTTCCACCGGCTGACGTAGCGGTCCACCTCGGCCTGGGTCCACGCCGCGATCGGGTTGACCTTGACCTTGCCCTTCTTGGCGTCGAACGCGACCACCGGCGTGTTGGCCCGGGTCGGCGACTCGTCGCGGCGCAGGCCGGTGGCCCAGGCGTCGTAGTCGGCCAGGGCGCGCTCGAGCGGCTCGACCTTGCGCAGGAAGCAGCACTCGTCGGGGCTGCGGGCGAACAACCGGGGACCGTACTCCCCGTCCTGCTGGCCGACCGTCTTGCGCGGGCGGATCGAGCGGACGTTGACGTCCATGGTGGCGGCCACGATGTCGCGCACCCGGAGCGTCTCGGGGAAGTGCAGGCCGGTGTCGAGGAACACCACGTCGACGCCCGAGGCGACCCGGGAGAAGACGTGCGCGACGACCGCGTCGGCCATCGAGCTGGTGACGCAGAACCGGTCGCCGAAGGTGTCGGTCGCCCACTTGGCGATCACCTCGGCGGGCGCGCCCTCGAGCTCACGGCCGGCCTCGCGGGCCAGCGCCTCGAGCTCGTCGCGGGAACGGCGGCTGGGGTCCTGGGCGGTGGGGCCGCCCAGGTTGACGAGGTTGAGGGAAGTTGCGGCCACTACCGTCATCGGTTGACTCCCTTGGAAAGCAAGCCGTTGAACTTGACCGTGAAGACTCGAGCGCAGGAGTGGCACTCCCACGCGCCGTGCGAGGCCTCGTTGGGATAGAGGTCCTCTTCGCCGCAATAGGGGCAGTACAGCGGGGCCGACCGGGCGTCGCTCATTTGAGGAGCGCCTCGTCGGCCCGCAGCACCCAGTCGGCGAAGGTCTCGTCCTTCGAGGTGCGTCCGTCGAGGTAGTGGCGAGCCAGCTTCTCGACGTACCCGGGAAGCTCCTCGGCCGTGGCCTTGAGCCCGCGCAGCTTGCGCCCGAAGCCGGAGGTCTGCCCCTGGGCCATGCCCAGCCCGCCGCCGAGGTGCACCTGGTAGCCCTCGACCTGCTCGCCGTGCTCGTTCATCACCAGCTGGCCCTTGAGGCCGATGTCGGCGACCTGGGTGCGGGCGCACGCGTTGGGGCAACCGTTGATGTGGATCGAGATCTCGGCGTCGAAGTCGCGCAGCCGCTCCTCGAGCCGGGCCACCAGCTCCTCGCCGCGGGCCTTGGTCTCGACGATCGCGAGCTTGCAGTACTCGATGCCGGTGCAGGCCATCGTGCCGCGCCGCCAGGCCGACGGGCGCGCCTCGAGCCCGATGTCCCGCAGCCCGGTGATCAGCGATTCGACCCGGTCGTCGGCGATGTCGAGGACCAGGAGCTTCTGGTACGCGGTGAGGCGCACCCGGTCGGAGCCGTGCTGCTCGACGACATCGGCCAGCTTGCCGAGCTGGGTGCCCGACGTGCGACCGACCACGGGAGCCGCTCCGATGTAGTTGCGCCCGTCGATCTGCTTGTGGACGCCGATGTGGTCGATCGGCTTGGCCGGCAGCTCGGGCGGCGGGCCGTCGGTCAGCGCGCGGCCCAGGTACTCCTTCTCGAGCACCTCGCGGAACTTGGCCACGCCCCAGTCGGCCAGCAGGAACTTCAGCCGCGCGCGGTTGCGCAGCCGCCGGTAGCCGTAGTCGCGGAAGATGCCGACCACGCCCTCCCACACGTCGGGGATGTCGTCGATGGGCACCCAGACGCCGAGCCGCTCGGCCAGCCGCGGGTTGGTCGAGAGGCCGCCGCCGATCCACAGGTCGAAACCGGGGCCGTGCTGCGGGTGGTCGACGCCGACGAACGAGATGTCGTTCGTCTCGTAGGGACCGTCGGGCAGCCAGGAGATCTGCGACTTGAACTTGCGCGGCAGGTTCGAGTACTGCGGGTCGCCGATGTAGCGCCGGAGGATCTCGTCGATCGCGGGCGTCCCGTCGAGCACCTCGTCGGCCGAGACCCCGGCGACCGGCGAACCGAGCACCACGCGGGGACAGTCGCCGCAGGCCTCGGTGGTCTGCAGGCCGACCGCCTCGAGCCGCCGCCAGATCTCCGGCATGTCCTCGATGCGGATCCAGTGCAGCTGGATGTTCTGCCGGTCGGTGATGTCGGCGGTGTCGCGGCCGAACTCCGCCGAGATCTGCGCGATCGTGCGCAGCTGGGCCAGGTTCAGCGCGCCGCCGTCGATGCGTACGCGGAGCATGAAGTACTCGTCCTCGAGCTCGTGCGGCTCGAGGACGGCGGTGCGACCACCGTCGATGCCGGCCTTGCGCTGGGTGTAGAGCCCCCACCAGCGGAACCGGCCGCGCAGGTCCTGCGGGTCGATCGAGGCGAACCCGGTGTGCGCGTAGATGTTCTCGATGCGGGCGCGGACGTTGAGCGGGTTGTCGTCCTTCTTGATCCGCTCGTTGGGGTTCAGCGGCTCGCGGTGTCCGAGCGCCCACTGACCCTCGCCACGCGCCTTGCGGGGGCGAGCGGCCGGGCCTGCTGGGGTGTTGCTGGGCGCCATGTCGGCGATCCTCCGGGATTCGTGGGCGCGTTCAGACGCTCACGGCTCTTGGAGGCTCGCGACATCAGTGTCAGGAGTGGCCGGCGCGTCTCGCGCGCCCGAAAAATAAATCGGGCGGCGTCAGGAAGCCGGACACATCGCGCTGCGGACGCGGCCGTAGTCGACGTGGCGACGAGCCACGAAGCGGCGGTCAACAGCAGCGGTCATGCGGCTAGCCTCTCACGCCGGAGCCTTCTGGGCCAGGCTGGTCCAGATTCCGGGAGTGTGGTACCGGCCACCCGGCAAACACGGCGTAACAAGTTTGCGCTAGCGCTTGCCCAGCGGGACCACGAGCACAGCCTCGGTGCCGCCCCCGGCCCGGTTGCGCAACTCGATGCTGCCGCGCAGCTCGCCGGTGGCCAGCGCGCGCACGATCTGCAGGCCGAGCCGCTGGGTGTCGTCGGCCCGGAAGCCCTCCGGCAGCCCCTGCCCGTTGTCGGCCACCGTGACGTGCAGCTGCTTGCGGAAGCGATGGGCCGAGACGACCACCTCGCCGCTCTCGTCGTCGGCCGGCGGCGGGGCGTCGTCGTCCTCCGAGGCCGGGAAGCCGTGCTCCACCGCGTTGATCAGCAGCTCGTTCAGCACCATGACCAGCGAGGTGGCGATCTCGGCGGGCAGCACGCCGAACGTGCCCTCGCGGCGCATCGTGACCGGGATGCTGGTCGCCGCGACCTCGGTGGCGGCGGTGGCCACCCGGTCGACGATGCCGTCGAACTCGACCGCCTCGTCGCTCGACATCGACAGCGTCTCGTGCACCAGCGCGATCGACGCGACCCGGCGCACCGACTCCTGCAGCGCGTGCCGGGCCTCGGGCGCGTCGACCCGGCGGGCCTGCAGGCGCAGCAGCGCGGCCACGGTCTGCAGGTTGTTCTTGACCCGGTGGTGGATCTCGCGGATCGTCGCGTCCTTGGTCATCAGGGCGCGGTCGCGGCGCCGGACCTCGGTCACGTCGCGCACCAGCACCAGCGCGCCGATCGGCACCCCGGCCGGCAGCAACGGAAGCGCCCGGATCAGCACGGTCGCGCCGCGGGCCTCCATCTCCTGCCGGGGCGGGGACTCGCCGCGCAGCGCCGAGAGGATGCGCTCGGCCGCGTCGTTGCCCTCGAGCGGGTCGGCGGCCAGCCGGCTGGTCAGCGCGGACAGCTCCTCGCCGACCAGGTGGGCGTTGAAGCCGAGCCGCCGGTACGCGGACTGCGCGTTCGGGCTCGCGTACGTGACCTTGCCACCCGCGTCGAGCCGGATCAGGCCGTCGCCGACCCGGGGCGCCGACGTGGTCTCGCCCGGGTGCCGCGGCGGCGGGAAGGTGCCGTCGGCGACCATCTGGGCCAGGTCGTCGGCGGTGGTCAGATAGTTGAGCTCGAGCTGGCTGGGCGTCCGCGCGGTGGACAGGTTGGTGTCGCGGCCGATCACGGCGATGACCTCGCTGTAGCCCTCTTCGTGATCGTTCGGGTCGCGCAGGCGTACCGGGATGGCCTCGTGCCGCGCGGGCGTGTCGCCGTACCAGACCGGGTCGCCCTCCCGCCAGATGCGCTCCTGAGCGAGGGCGATGTCGAGATGGGCCACCTCGGGACCGCCGACGATCTTGCCGACCTGGTCGTCCTGGTAGGCCGTCGGCGCCGTCGTCGGGCGCACCTGCGCGACGCAGAGATACTCGCGCGGCTGCCCGTCCGCCCGCTTCACCGGCACCCACATCAGCAGGTCGGCGAAGGAGAGGTCGGACAGCAGCTGCCAGTCACCGGCGATGCGGTGCAGGTGGTCGATGTCGGCCGGCTCGAGGCCGGTGTGCTCCTCGGCCAGATCACGCAACGTTGACACGCAGCAAGCGTGCCACGCCGGTGTTACCACGGAGCGCTCGTGTACTACCTCGTGTACTACAGAGTGCTGGTGACCTTCTTGAGTCCCCGCGGCGCGTCGGGATCCTCGCCCCGGGCCAGCGCCAGCGAGAGCGCGAGCTTCTGCAGCGGCAGGATGTCGAGCAGCACGCTGTAACGCTCGTCGGTCACCGCGGGCACGGAGAGCCGGCCGGCCGCCCCGGGCACGTCGGTCGCGCCGATCGTCACCACGTCGGCCCGGCGTTCGCCCAGCCGGGTCACCACGTCGCGCATCGACCGGCCGCCCGGCCCGTCGCCGACGACCGCGAGCACCGGCACGTCCGGGTCGGTCATGGCCAGCGGCCCGTGCAGCAGGTCGGCACCCGAGAACGAGAGCGCCGGCAGGTACGACGTCTCCATCAGCTTGAGGGCGGCCTCGCGGGCGGTCGGGTAGGCGTACCCGCGCCCGGTCGTCACCATCCGGGAGGCGAACCGGTAACGCTGCGCGAGGTCGTCCGCCGTAGGGTCGGCCAGCGCGTCGTCGGCCAGCTGGGGCAGCTTGTCCAGCGCGGCCCGCTCCTCGGCCGGCAGGCTGCCGTCACCCGAGCGGATGCCCTCGATCAGCAGCAGCAGGGCGAGAAGCTCCGCGGTGTACGTCTTGGTGGCCGCGACCGCCCGCTCGTGCCCGGCCGCCACGTCGATCGACAGCTCGGCCGCGCGGGCCAGCGGCGAGTCCGGGTTGTTGGTGACGGCCAGAGTCAGGCCGCCGGTCTCGCGGGCCACCTGCAGCACGCCGGTGAGGTCGGGCGAGCCGCCGCTCTGGCTGACCCCGACGACGAGCGTGTCGGTGAAGTCCGGCCGCGCGCCGAAGAGCGTGATCGCACTGGGCGAGGCGCTGGCCACCGGCAGGCCCAGCCGGATCTCGGTGAGGTAGGCCCCGTAGAGCGCGGCGTGATCGGAGGTGCCCCGGGCCACGAAGACGACGTTGCGCGGCCGTCGGCGGGCCACCTCGGCCGCCACCCCGGCGATCACGCCGGTGTGCTCACTGTCGAGCAGCCGAGCGAATCCGCCCGGTTGTTCCGCGATGTCCGCGGCCATCCCCTGGCCTCGCTGTGTCACGTGTTCCTCCCATGATGAGCATCCCGGCGCGCGTTTGCTGCGCAGTCTTGCAAGAAAGAGCTTACAGAGTCAACGTTTCGAGCATGAACGCGCAGCGGATCCCCTGCTGACATAAAGGGTTCTTTCCCCTACTGTCTTGCATCGTGGAAGTACGCCGCGCCGCCGACCGCGCTCTCGAACAGGCGAGATCGGCCCTGGCGACAGACCAGCCGGAAAAAGCCGCCGATCACCTCGCGGGAGCACTCGCCCACGCTCCCACCCTGCCCGAGGTGCACGAGATGCTCGGACGGCTGGCCGCCCGCCCCGGCGGCGGTCTCGACCTCTTCCGGGCCGGGCCGCACACCTCCCCCGGCAAGCTCGCCGCGCGGGCTCATCTGCTCGCCGCAGCCGGTCGTCCCGAGGACGGCCTGCCGCTGCTGGCGGCGGCCAGCGGCCAGTCACCCGCGGCCGACTGGGCCGGCGTGCCCTGGGTCGCCGAGGCCACCCTGGGCGTCCGCATCGAGCCCGGCCTGCTGGCCCAGGTGCTCATGCGGCTGTGCACCCGGGTGGCCGAGCCCGCCCCGCCCACCCTGCGCCCCTATCTGTCCGTCGTGCGGCACGCGCTGTCCGCCTATCCCGAGCACGCCATGCTGCTCGGCGCCGGCTCCGCGCTGGCCCGCCGGGTCGGCGAGCACGAGCTGGCCGTCGACTGGGCCTCCCGCGGCGCCCGGGTCCGCCCGTCCAAGCTCGGCGAGATCTGGCTCGGGTACGCCTACCGCAGCGCCGGCCGCCTGCCCGAGGCGCTCGCGGCCCTGCGGCGCGCGGTGGCGCACGACCCCGACGACCTCTCCGTGTACGCCGACATCGCCGGCACCCTGGCCGACAACGACCGCCTGGACGACGCCCTGAGCTGGGTCGACCGGGCGCTGGAGCGCGACCCCGACTACGACTGCGCCGTGCACACCGCCCACCGGCTGCGCCACCGCGCCGACGGCGACCTCATGCACCTGGTGCGGCTGGCCGACTACATCCGCGACCACCCCGACGAGTCGCACGAGCACACCGACCTGGCCGACTGCTGCCGTGACACGTCCTGGCTGAGCGGGGCCCCGGCGGCCGCGCCGCTGCCCCGCGGCAACGCCCCGGCCTCCGACGAGCCCTCGCCCGAGGCGGTGCGCCGGCTCCGGCAGGTCGCCTCGCTCTCGTGGGCCCACCCCCCGGCCGCGTACGACGCCGCTCTCCCGCTGATCCTGCTGTCCCCGGCCGACCTGATGGCGCTGCTGGCCCACCCGCCGGCCGACGTGGCCGCACCGGAGATCTGGGCCTGCCTGGGACTGCTGCACCACCGCTCCGAGGAGGCCTGGCTCGACTCGGAACGCCGGCGGATGCTGCTCGGCCTGACCGACGGCGGCCTCGACCGGGTGACCGAGGCGGCCCTGTTCGCGGTGATCGTGGCGGCCTGGGTCGACCCGGCCGCGCGGGCCGACGTCGCCCGGGTGGTCACCGCCCGGCTCACCGAGGTGGCTTCGCGGCCCGGGGCCCGGTCGCTGGCCGAGCTCGCGCTGGCCGCTCCCGATCTCGACCAGTCCACCCGGCAGCTGGCCACGGCGATGACCCGCGCCCCGGCCGTGCCGCGCCAGCGCGCGCGCAGCCGGCTGCTGCTGCGCTGGCGCCGCGGCTGATCGGCTCGGCGGTCCTGCCCAGCCCTGGCTGAAGTCTGATCAGGCCTGGCCGAAGTTTGATCAGGCCTGGCTGAAGTCTGATCAGGCCTGGATGATGGCGATCAGGTCGCCCTCCTGGACGACGTCGCCCTCGTGCACCGCGACCTCGGCCACCGTGCCGTCGGTCTCGGCGACCACCGGGATCTCCATCTTCATCGACTCGAGGATCACCAGCGTGTCGCCCTCGGCGACGGTGTCGCCGCTCGACGCGACGACCTTCCACACGTTGGCCACCATCTCGGCCCGGATCTCGTCGGCCATCGATGAATCCTCCTGCGTTGCGCCTGTCGGTCCGGGTCATCAAACCACGGATTCCGGTCGGGCGAGTCCGGCGCGCGCGGACGCGCCGACTACCATCGGCGCGGGAACACGGTACGAACAGGGAGTCACCCATGGCTAAGAAGTCCCGTAAGAAGAAGGCTCGGAAGAAGAGCAGCGCGAACCACGGCAAGCGGCCAAACAGCTGAGCCCAGGTTCAGACGCAGAAAGCCCCGCGGCGCGTGCCGCGGGGCTTTCTCGTTCGACGTGAAATACGGGTTCGGCGAGACCTACAGGAGGAACTCCCGGGTCTCCACCTGAACCTCGAGCTGGTCGAGCTTGACCCGGAGCCGCTCGCGCAGCTCCTGGGGCGCCTTCTCGTCGCCGCAGGAGCGGGACACCAGCGCCTTCACCTCGTGCTCGATGCCGTACTCGCGCAGGCACCCGTCGCAGTCGTCCAGATGCTTCTGGATCAACGACCGGCGGTCCTCGCTGCACTCCAGATCGAGGTAGAGGTAGACCTCACTGAGCACGATGCCGCAATCGGCGTCGTGGCCCTCATCGTTCAGCCCGCTCATGACGCGTCACGCCTCCTGCGGTTCCGAAGCGGTCCGGGTGATGCCCCGGTCGACGGCGTACTGCTCCAGGGTCTTGCGCAGGTTGCGCCGCCCACGGTGCAGACGGGACATGACGGTGCCGATCGGCGTGCCCATGATGTCGGCGATCTCCTTGTACGAGAAACCCTCGACATCAGCGAGGTAGACGGCCAGCCGGAAGTCCTCGGGCAGAGCCTGCAGGGCTTCCTTGATGTCACTGTCGGGCAGCCGGTCGAGCGCCTCGGTCTCGGCCGACTTCAGGCCGGCCGACGTGTGCGACTCGGACGAGGCGAGCTGCCAGTCGGTGATCTCCTCGGTGGGAGCCTGCACCGGCTGACGCTGCTTGCGCCGATACGAGTTGATATAGGTGTTCGTGAGAATGCGGTACAGCCACGCCTTGAGGTTCGTACCCTCTTCGAACTGGTGAAACGCGGAGAACGCCTTCAAGTACGTCTCCTGCACCAGGTCCTCGGCGTCGGCCGGGTTACGCGTCATCCGCAGACCGGCAGCGTAAAGCTGGTCCACAAAAGGCAACGCGTCCCGCTCGAAGCGCGCCCTGCGCTCCTCGGTCCGTTCTGTCTGGGCCACCCTGAGCTCTCCCCTCGACCGCCCCGCCGAGGATACGGGTAGTGCCCCTTCTACGGCCTGGAAAACCGCCGGTGTGCTGACACTCACCGATGGCGTGAGCGGCTGTTCGGCCGCGGGCCACTCGGGGGAACCCAAAAGGTCCCGCACCCGATCGACCTTCCGGTCGTCGCGGTCCAGGTACTCCGTTGCGGCTCGCACCTGTCAAACCCCTTCCGACGTTCATGCTTCCCGGGGTCTACAACCACGAAGGCGCAACTTGCATTCCTTATCGGGCCCACCCATGCGTACGCATCCAGGCGACCGCCCGATCGGCTGTGCCGCGAACGTCTTTGCGCAGGTCATGGGTGGCGCCCGGCCGCACGATCACCTCGACCGGGCCAGAGCCGGCGGGCACCCCGAAGGCGTCCCGGTCCCCGTTGAGCACGAGCGTCGGCACATCGGTGGGCAGTTCCCCGGCGCGGCTGCGATCCGGCTTACCCGGAGGATGCAGCGGGAACGCCAGCGCCAGCACGCCCGAGGCCCCCAGGCCGGCCGCGGTCCGGCAGGCCACGCGGGCGCCACTCGACCGGCCACCCACGATGAGGGGCATTCCCGGTACGGCGATCTGCCGCACCACGGTCGTCCAGGCCTCGTCGAGCTGCCCGGCGGGGGCCGGGGCACGCCGACCGGCGACGCGGTAGGGCTGGGTGACGAGCGCGACCCGGACGCTGCTGGACACCGCGGCGTCATGGACGGCTTTGAGGTCGGGCGCGTCCACTCCGCCGCCGGCCCCGTGACCCAGGACCAGGAGGCTGAGGGCCGGGCCGTCGGTCTCACCGAAGCGCACCCGGGCCGGGCCACGCGGCGTCTCGATCTCGATGTCGTCCACGCCTTATGTAATCAGCCCGCAAAGCCCCCCGGACCCACACCACCGTTCAGTTCACCGCCACCGCCACCGCCACCGCCACCGCCACCGCCACCAGGCGCCGCACAGCATCCGGGCACCGCACAGCATCCGGGCACCACACAGCATCCGGGCACCACACAGCATCCGGGCGCCGCACAGCATCCGGGCGCCGCACAGCCCGATCGCGCCCTCGCCGCCCCTGCCGACCGTGTGGGCGGCAGGGGCAAGCGAGCGGCGCGTCGTAGGCGTGACGATCGACGACCAGCTGCGTCGTGAGCGTGACGATCAACGAGTGGCTGCGCCGTGGAGCGTGACGATCAGCGAGCGGCGGTCAGCGGCTGACCGGCGTGAGGTCGAGCAACCGGCGATCTTCCTCGTCGGTGTCGTCGTCTATCGGCTCGCCACCCGGGCCGACGCGTTCGCGCCAGGCGACGAGCATCGCCCGGCGTTCGCGGGGCGTCGTGCCGCCCCAGACGCCGTGGCAGTCGCCTACCTGCAATGCCCAGGCCAGGCACGGCCCTTGCACTGTGCACGTGCCGCAGAGCGAGACCGCGCCCTCGGACGGTTCGTTCGGCGCCGGAAAGAACGTCTCCGGATCGACCGCACGGCACGCGCCGCGGGTCCGCCAAGCTTCGTCGCTGCGTCGCTCGCGAATGGCCTCGAGCAACCGCGGATCGCGTCGCGCGATGGCTACTTCATGTGGACGCGGCATACGAGCCCGTGTCATCAGCCCACCTCCCCCGTGGGACCGGTACTGCGTGTGGCAACGGGCGCGCACCGTGCGAACCCGCACCACTCCGGCGCAGTTTTGTATCGCAGGGTAGGAGATCAGAACAAGGGGCTTATCTATCTTGAAACAAAGTTGCCAGTAAAAAATGCGGACAAAATTCAGCAAATCTGAAAGTTGATCACGTTACCCTCAGCAAATTGCCAGCGAGCGCCAACCACGAACGCGCCACACAACCCGACCGCCCACAGCGGACCGATCCGCCTCGCCGAAGCGACTTCGCCGCCCCGCTCGACGCCTGCCGCCTCAGGCCTGAAGCCCCACGCCCGCGGCCCGCGGCCCGCGCCAGCCGCCTGTGGCCGTGAACGCCCGCGCCAGCCGCCCGTGAGCCGTGAACGCCCGCGCCCACTGCCCGTGAGCCGTGAACGCCCGCGCCCACTGCCCGTGAGAGCCTGCCGCTCGCGCCGCCCGTGAGCTATGAGCGCCCGCCGCCCGTGAGCACCGGGCACCGGGCACCGGGCACCGGGCACCGGGCACCGGGCACCGGGCACCGGGCACCGGGCACCGAGCACCGAGCACCGAGCACCGAGCACCGAGCACCGAGCACCGAGCAAGCATCCGCCGACCGCCGACGGCCGACGACGGCTCGGCCGAGGCATAGGCACAGCGCGGCGAGTGGCGACTCAGAGAGCCAGGCGCGAGGAAACTAGCAGAGCTGCCATGGCCGCGCTGCCCCGATCGCCAGCCCGGCCACGAGCCGTTCAGCTTGTCCACAAACAGAAATCACCTCACAACGGCCTCTGTGGACAACCGGCCGCAAGTCCAGCCGACGGGCGTAGCGTCAGCCGGACCGAGACGAGGCGGGGACCCGGCAACGACGCCAGCGGTTGCTCGATGCACGACGGCCAACACAGTGGCGCCAAGGAAGGGTCGCGGTGCGGCCGTGGCTCGGATCCCAGCGTGGGCGAAGCCTGAGGAAGGCGGTGCTGCCGGTGCCAGAAGGGCACAGCCCGGACGGCACAACCCGCACGGCACAACCCGCACGGCACAACCCGCACGGCACAACCCGCACGGCACAACCCGCACGGCACAACCCGCACGGCACAACCCGCACGGCGCAACCCGCACGGCGCAACTGTGCTCAGAAGAGGGTTGCGGGCTCGGGATCGGGCGTGGGGGGCTGCGGGGGCTCGAGCAGGTGCGGGCCGTTGTTGCGGACGTTGCCGACGTCGGGGCGTACCGGACGGACCTCGATGGCCGCCAGCTCGGCCGGGGACAGCGGCGTCAGCAGCTCGCCCGGGTCGCCGCCGCCGGCCAGCCAGGCCGGCCACCGGTCGCGCGGCAGGATCAGCGGCATGCGGTCGTGCACGTGAGCCAGACCGCCCAGCGCCGCCGTGGTCAGGACGCTGCAGGTGAGCGTCGCGTCGGGGCCCCAGGCGGTCCACACACCGGCGAAGGCCAGCGGGGCGCCGTCGGCCGGCGTCATGTAGTAGGCCTGCCGCTGCTTGCCGTCGCGGACCCACTCGAACCAGCCGTCGGCCGGCACCAGGCACCGGCGGCGCGCGAAGGACGGCGCGAAGGCGGGCGACGTCGCCACCGTCTCGGAGCGGGCGTTGATCATGCGGGCGCCGGCGCGCAGGTCCTTGGCCCACGGCGGCACGAGGCCCCATCGGGCGGTGTCGAGCACGCGGGCGTCGTGCGAGTGCGAATTGCGGACGACCGGCACGGGGCTGGTGGGAGCCACGTTCCAGCTGGGGCCGAGCTGCTCGACGACGCTCACGGCCTCGAACAGGTCCTCGAGATCCGCTTCGGTCCTGGTCGTCGCGTACCGCCCGCACATGCCCCCGAACGGTACACCCGTCCCGTGGTGCGGGAACGCTCCCCGATTTTGTCGGCCCGGCCCGGCACAATGGCCCGGTGACAGCACAACCCCGCCCCTGGTCGGCCCCGTCCGCGTCCGGTCCGGTCACCGCCTCGGTGCGGCTGCCGGGCTCCAAGTCGATGACGGCCCGCGCCCTGGTGCTGGCCGCGCTGGCCACCGGGCCCTCGGTGATCGAGCGGCCGCTGCGGGCCCGGGACACCGAGCTGATGGCCGCGGGTCTGCGGGCGCTCGGCATCGGGCTCGACGCGAGCGACGACGAGCGGTGGCTGGTCGAGCCTGCGCCCCTGCGCGGTCCGGCCCGGGTCGACGTGGGGCTGGCCGGCACGATCATGCGGTTCCTGCCGCCGGCCGCGGCGCTGGCCGAGGGCTCGGTGGAGTTCGACGGCGACCCGCAGGCGCGCAACCGGCCGCTGCGCCCGATCGTCGAGGCGCTGCGGTCGCTCGGCGTGTCGATCGACGCGTCGGCGATCGGCGGGCTGCCGCTGACCGTGCGCGGCGCCGGCCTGGTCGAGGGGGGCGAGGCGGTGATCGACGCGTCGGCGTCCAGCCAGTTCGTGTCGGGGCTGCTGCTGTCGGCGCCGCGGTTCGCCAACGGGCTGGTGCTGCGCCACGAGGGGCCGCCGGTGCCGTCCGCCCCGCATCTGCGCATGACGACCCACATGCTGCGCGCCGCCGGGGCCGTGGTCGACGAGTCCGTGCCCGACGTCTGGGCGGTCGAGCCCAGCGAGCTCCAGGGGCGCACCTGGGTGATCGAGCCCGACCTCTCCGGCGCGGCGCCGTTCTTCGCCGCCGCCATGGTCACGGGCGGGGCGGTCACGCTCAGCGGCTGGCCGGCCGAGAGCTGGCAGCCGGTCGATCGGCTCACCGAGCTGCTCACCGCCCTGGGCGCCGAGGTCACCCGGTCGGCCGACGGGCTCACCGTGCGCGGCACGGGCCGGCTGAGCGGTCTCACGGCCGACCTGTCCGAGGTCAGCGAGCTCACCCCGGTCGTGGCCGCGCTGGCCGCCCTGGCCGACGGGCCCTCCGAGCTGCGCGGTGTCGAGCACATCCGGGGGCACGAGACCGACCGCATCGCCGCGCTCGTCGCCGAGCTGGGCAAGGTCGGCGCCGAGGTCACCGAGTTCCGCGACGGCCTGCGCATCGTGCCGCGGCCGTTGCACGCCGCCGAGTTCGAGACCTACGCCGATCATCGTATGGCTCACGCGGCCGCGGTTATCGGGCTCGCCGTGCCGGGTATGTCGCTGACCGACGTAGCGTGTACGTCGAAGACGTTGCCCGAGTTCCCCGAACTCTGGGCCGAACTCGTGGCGAGGAGCTAGACCTGCCAGGCCGCAAGCGGGAGTACGACGAGGACGACGTCCGGGTCCGGCCGGGTCGTTCGTCGCGCCCGCGCACCCGCACCCGTCCCAAACACGACGACGCCATCGACGCCCTGGTGATCACCGTGGACCGGGGGCGATACGGCTGCGTGCTCGAGGACGCCCCGATCGACACCCCGTTGATCACCGCCATGCGCGCCCGCGAGCTGGGCCGCAAGTCCGTGGTCGTGGGTGATCGGGTGGCCCTGGTCGGGGACGTGACGGGCGCGGCCGGAGCGCTGGCCCGCATCGTCCGGATCGCCGAGCGCACCTCGGTGCTGCGGCGCACCGCGGACGACGACGACACCACCCCTGAGGGCCGGCTCGAGCGGGTCGTGGTGGCCAACGCCGACCAGCTCGTGATCGTCAGCGCGCTGGCCGACCCGCCACCGCGCACCGGGTTCATCGACCGCTGCCTGGTGGCGGCGTACGACGCCGGCATCGAGCCGCTGCTGTGCCTGACCAAGGCCGACCTGGCCGGGCCCGAGGCGGTGCTCGACTACTACGCGGAGCTCGACCTGCCGTACGTCCTGGTGCGGCCGGACAGCGACCTGAGCGAGCTGCGTCAGCGGCTCGCGAGCGCCATCTCGGTCATGGTCGGGCACTCCGGGGTGGGCAAGTCGACGCTGGTCAACCGGCTGGTCCCCGAGGCGCTGCGGGCGGTGGGAGCGGTGAGCGCGATCGGCAAGGGCCGCCACACGTCGACCAGCGCGGTCGCGCTGCGGCTGCCGCCGGTCGGGAAGTCCCGCCTGGATCCGGGTTGGATCATCGACACGCCCGGGATCCGGAGTTTCGGGCTGGCCCACGTGAGCGCCGAGAGCCTGCTGCACGGCTTCCCCGACCTGGTCGAGGGCACGCTGGAGGATCAGCCGAACTGCGGGCACAGCCCGAACGACGTGGAGTGCCGGCTGGACGCCTGGGTGGCCGAGGGCAACGCCGACCCGCGCCGGCTCGAGTCCTACCGGCGGCTGCTGGCCTCCCGGGCCGGCGAGACCGATCCGCGGGAGACGCCGCCGGAGGACGAGCGGCCCGGCTGAGTGCGGGGCTGACGGCCGCGGGAAGGGTGGATCATCCGCTAGCGTTCCGGGCATGGCCGGTTACGCCGATGACCTCTCGCTCGCCCACCTGCTCGCCGACACGGCCGACTCGATCTCGATGAGCCGGTTCCGGGCTCTCGATCTCAAGGTCGAGTCCAAGCCCGACCTCACTCCCGTCTCCGATGCCGACACCGCGGTCGAGCAGGCCATCCGGTCGACGCTGGGCCGGGCCCGGCCGCGCGACGGGGTGCTGGGCGAGGAGTTCGGGTCGAGCCGGGCCGCGGCCGGGCCGGGCAGCCGACGGTGGGTGATCGACCCGATCGACGGCACCAAGAACTTCGTGCGCGGGGTCCCCATCTGGGGCACCCTGATCGCGCTGCTCGAGGGGGACACGCCGGTCGCGGGGCTGGTGAGCGCCCCGGCTCTGGGCCGCCGCTGGTGGGCGGCGCGCGGCCACGGCGCGTACGCGGGAAAGCATCAGCACGCCGCCACCCGGATCAAGGTCTCGGGGGTCGGGCGGCTGGCCGACGCCAGCCTGAGCTACGCCAGCCTGAACGGGTGGCATCAGGTGGGCCGGCTGCCGAGGATCGTCGATCTGAGCCTGGCGGTGTGGCGGAGCCGGGCCTACGGCGACTTCTACGGCTACATGCTGCTGGCCGAGGGAGCGCTGGACGCGATGGTCGAACCGGAGCTGTCGCTGTGGGACATGGCCGCGCTGATCCCGATCGTGGAGGAGGCCGGGGGCACCATCACCGACCTGGCCGGGCGACCGCCGGCCGACAAGTCGTCGGTCATCGCGACCAACGGGCTGCTGCACGAGACGGTGCTGACCGCGCTGGACCGGTAACGGACAAAGAGCTCGAAAACGATAGCTCTCGGTGACGCGGCGGGCACCCCGCGCCGACAGTGTCCCCCGAAGCGCTGATGCCGGGCCGAGGCTGGTCTATCGTGCGTCAGGTGGTGTCCTCGGGCTGGTGCTTCCTCGCCGCCATGATCCTGGCGTACGGGGTGGCGAACCTGTTGCAGTCGGCGGCTGCGGCTCGCACGACTGTGCACCACACCTTCGATCCAGCGCTGCTCGTGCGGCTGGCCGGGCAGCGGACCTACCTGCTCGGCATCGGCTGTCAGGTGCTCGGGTTCGTGCTCGCCTTCCTCGCCCGGGAGGACTTGCCGCTCTTCCTGGTGCAGGCCAGCGTGGCGGCCGGCCTGGGGGTGACCGCGCTGCTCGGCGTCGTGCTGCTCAAGTGGTCGCTGCCGGCCGCCGAGGTGGTGCTGCTGCTCCTGCTGATGGCCGGCATCGCGGGGCTGGTGCGCTCGGCTCAGCCGGCCCACGCGCGGCCGCTGGGAACGGCCGCGATCGCCGGCCTCGCGGTGGCCCTGCTGGTCATCGCCGGCCTCGGCTTCTTCGCCGTACGGCTGCAGGGCGCCCTCGGTTCGGTCGTGCTCGGCTCGCTGGCCGGCGTGGGGTTCAGCGCGGCCGCCATCGCCGCCCGCCCGCTGGCCAATGAGCATTCGGCGGCCGGCTTCTTCACCAACCCGCTGCTCTACCTGCTCATCGTGCATTCGATCGTCGGCCAGCTGCTGCTCGGGCTGGCCATGCAGCGCGGCTCGACCACGGCGGCGGTCGCGGCCATGGACGCGGCCGGAGCCGTCCCGGCCGCGATCGTCGGGCTGCTGCTGCTCGGCGACCGCATCCAGCCGGGCAAGGAGTGGCTGGCCGCGCTGGGTTTCGTGGTGACGCTGGCCGCGGTGATCGGTCTGACCCGCTATGCCGAGCCGCAGCACCATCACGTGCCGGCGCCGCCCACCCGGCGGCCCGAGCCCTCCGCGCTGCGCGCCGCCCAGACCAGCCGCTGACCCGGTCTTGTACCGGAACGCAGCCGTTTCGCCCGGCCGCCCGGAGCAATTTCACCATCGGACTGCATGAGTCCTCCCGCGCCGGGTACTTCCTGACCAAGCCCATCAGGAGGTTATGTCCGTTTGATGCCGTGCCGCCTCCGCCGGAGAGTGGTCTCGGTCCCCCGAGTGCGCGGAAATGCGAAAAGGGGACACGTTATGCACAATGGAGCGATCATGGCGAGCGAGGTGCGGCACCTGGTGGATCGCGGGTCGGAGTACCCGCTGGTCCGGCTGACCGGGGTGCTCGACGGCGAGACCGCTGACACAGTACGGTCGGCGCTGCTGAGCGTCCTGGCCGAGCAGCCCGAGGCGGTGCTGGTCGACGTCAGCGAGGTCACGCTGCCGTCACCGGACGTGGCTGCCGTGTTGCGCGATGTCCGCCGCGAGACCGCCGACTGGCCCGCCGCCCACCTGGCGCTCTGCGACACGCGCGGAGCCGCCGCCTGGCGCGGGGTCGGCTGGTCGGTCTGGCCGGACACCCGGGCGGCCCTGGCTGAACTGGGCAAGCCCGATCCGGATCAGCGGTTCAGCCTCGAGCTCGAGCCCCTGGTGGGGGCGGCCCGCCGCTCCCGGGAGCTGGTCACCGAGGCCTGCCTGCGGTGGGACAGGCACGATCTGGCCGGGCCCGCGTGCATCGTGATCACCGAGCTGGTCAACAACGTGGTCGTGCACGCCCAGACGCCCATGGCCGTGCTCGTCGCCGCGCACGGCAACGGCATCAGCGTGGCGGTGCGTGACTACTCCACGCACATGCCGACCTTCTCCGGGACGCCGGTGCCGGCCACCTCGTACGGCGGGCGCGGCATGCTGCTGATCGACTCGGTGTCGGCCCGGTGGGGACATCTGCCGCTCGACGACGGCAAGGTGGTCTGGGCGCTGATGTTCGCCGACCACGATCCGGCGTGAGCCCCACCCATCCGTTGACGGGGCGTGAGGCAGCCGACCACAACCAAGCGTGCAGCACGGGCATGAGGGGCCCCGCACGCGGGTAGATTGCGGGCATGCGAGACAACGACTACCCGGCCGAGGTGTCCGACCCGGAAGCTTCCGGCCTGCCCGGCACCGCGGATGACGATTCGACCGCGTACGACGAGGTGGACAGCTCCCGTTGGGCTGACGGTCCCGACCCGGCGGCGCTCGCGGGTGTCGGCCCGGGCGGCTCCAACCGCTTCGGTGACACCGCCGAGGAGCAGCGCGAGGGCGAGTCCCTCGACTACCGGCTGAGCCAGGAGGAGCCCGACTTCGGCGCGGAGGACGCGATTCCCGCCCGCCGCGACCCGATCGACGAGACGGTCGACAGCTCCGAGCAGCGCAACTTCGACGCCGACGTGTGGGGCGAGAGCCCGACCTCCGACCCGAAGTCGCAGATCTCTCTCTACGACGACGGCCAGCTCGATTCCGACAACCCCGAGACGGTGGGCCGCCTGGTGGCGACCGACGAGGGCTACGGCTTCGACAACGAGGGCGACAGCGTGGCGTACGACGCCGGTGCGGCCGGCGGCGGCGCGAGCGCCGAGGAGCTCGCGATCCACGAGACCGAGGCGCCGCGGTACGAGTAGGGCCCGGTCGCCCTCAGGGAGCGTCCTCGGCCTCGCCGAGCGGGGCGAGGCCGTTCTGCAGGGCATACCGGGTGAGCTCGACGCGGTTGTGCAGCTGAAGCTTGCCGAGCGTGTTCTGGACGTGGTTCTGCACCGTGCGATGGCTCAGGACGAGCCGTTCGGCGATCTGCCGGTACGACAGGCCCTTCGCCACCAGGCGCAGCACCTCGGTCTCGCGCTCGGTGAGCTTCGTCGCGTCCGCCCGCGGGCCGGCCGGCTCGGCCACCGCGAGCCGGCGGAACTCGCCCAGCACCAGCCCGGCCAGCCCGGGCGTGAAGACGGTGTCGCCCGCGGCCGTGCGGCTCACCGCCTCGAGGAACTCGGCCGGTCCGGCCGACTTGAGCAGGTAGCCCGTCGCGCCGGCCTTCACCGCGTCCAGCACGTCCTGCTGTTCGCCGCTGGCCGAGAGCATCAGGACCCGTACGCCGGGAACCGCTGTCCGCAAGCCGTTGATCACCTCGACCCCGGAGACGTCCGGCAGCTGAAGGTCGAGGATCACCACGTCGGGCCGGGCCGCGGCGGCTATCCGCACCGCCTGCCGCCCCTCGCCGGTCGTCGCGACCACGTCGTAGCCGGCCGCGACCAGATCGCGGCTGACGCCCTCGCGCCACATCGGGTGGTCGTCGACCACCATCACCCGGGTCGCAGCAGTCATGGCAGTCACGATATCGGTGCCCGCGGCACCACCATCTCGACCTCGGTGCCCTCACCCGGCGCGGAGATGATCCGGACCCGGCCCCCGAGGTCGGCGACGCGGCCACGGATCGACTGGACGACGCCGAGCCGGCCCTGGGCCTCGGCCTGGGCCAGCCGGTCGGGCTCGATGCCGCAGCCGTCGTCGCGCACCGTCACGACGACCTCGCCGGGCTCGTCCTCCACGAACAGGTAGACCTTGGTGCCCGGGTCACAGTGCTTCTCCACGTTGTCCAGCGTGGCGGCGACGGCGGCGCGCACCTCCCGGGCCGCACGGGCGGGGAGCAGGACGGCGCCGGCCGGGCCCGAGACCGTGACGGCCGGTGAGGCGTACGTCAGCAGCAGCGCCATCAGGTCGAGGTCGTCGCCGGCCGGGTCGTCCGCCTGGCGGGCCGCGACCAGGGTCCGCAGCGCGGCTTCCTGCTCGCCGGCCAGCCGGGCCAGCTCACCGGCCTCGCCGTCCAGACCCACCCCACGCCGCTTCACCAGCGCCAGCACCTGCAGGACCGAGTCGTGGATGTCGCGGGCGAGCCGTTCGCGTTCCCGGGTGGTCGCCTCGAGCTCGATCGCCCGTTCGAGCCGCTGCTGGGCCACCTCGGCGAAGCGCACCAGATTGCCCACCGCGATCGCGGCCAGCAGCATCAGCACCGCCCCGGTGAACGCCGCCTGGTCGTAGTGGGCCCGGACGGCCAGGTCGGTGGCCCCCATGGCCAGGGCGGCCGCGATGCCGCCGCGCCGCCCGCCGGCCACCGCCCAGCAGAGCACCGGCGCGACGTGCCAGGCGACCGCCACGGTGGGCAGCCCGGCCGCGAGCCCGCTCCGGCCGACGACCCAGACGCTGGCGGTCAGCGCGGCGATCGTGACGAGCAGGTCGGCCGCCAGCAGCGGCGGCCGGCGACGGGCCGGGTCGGCGTACGCATAGGTCGTGACCACCGTCCAGGCGGCCATCGCGGTGAGGACGGGCCACGCGAGCATCGGCCGGGCATAGGCGCCGACGTTGCTGATGACCAGGAACGCGGCGTAGGCGAGGGCGGCGAGACGATAGACGGCGATCGCCCGCCAGAGCGGCGCCTGGAGACCGCTGTCGCGGGCGTCGGCCATGGCCCGACCCTCCCACATGAGGGGCCGCACCGGTGGCCCGCCCTGCGCGAAGATCAGGCGTGGCCTACGGTCGAGGTCATCAGCACCGAAGTTCTGCTCTCGGAGACCTTCGACCGCAACGCCATCACGGCGCTGCGGCACTCCGTGACGTCCTGTGCGGGGGCGGCCGGCCTGGCCGGTGACCGCCTCGACGACTTCGTGGTGGCGGTCAACGAGCTGCTCACGAACGCCGTCCGGCACGGCGGCGGGATCGGCCGGGTCACGATGTGGGCGCAGGACGGCGAGGTGGTCTGCGAGGTGAGCGACTCGGGCCGCGGGCTGCCGGCCGCCCGCCCGGAGACGGTGCCGCGTCCGACCGCCGACACGCCCGGCGGGTGGGGGCTGTGGCTCGCCGAGGAGCTGACCGACACGTTCCGGCTGACCACCGGCGACGCGGGGACCACTGTCCGGGTGTCCAGCCGATCCTTAAGAAAACCTTAAGTCTGCCCGGCGATCTTGCGAGAAGCTCTCACCTTCGTCAAGGTCTGCTGCTGTGGACGCACGGCACCGTACGGGAACCTCACGCTGGCTGATCCGGCCGCGCGCACTGCTCGCGCTGGCAGTCGCGGGCACCGGCCTCGTCGGTGCCATCGCCGTCACCGGGCAGGGTGACGTCGCCGTCGCGTCGGAACACCGGCCGGTCTTCGACGACGACTTCGGTGGCGGTCGCGGCGCCGATCTCGACCCGTCGAAGTGGCTGCTCGACGGCGACGCGCGCAACGGCCTCCAGGACGGCCGGGGCCGGCTGGTGGTGGACCGGCTGATCAGCACGCGCAAGGCGTTCGCCGAGCCGTACGGGCACGCGGAGGCGCGGATCAAGGTGCGGCGCGCGAACGGGCCGTGGCGGGCCTTCGGCGTGGTCGACAAGTACGGACGGATTCTGCGCGGCAGCGTCGAGACGCTCGACGAGGACGCCGATCCGACCTCGGGCCGGGAGTTCCACACGTACGCGATCGACTGGTCACCCACCGCGGTGGTGTGGTCGGTGGACGGCCGCCCCAGCCTCAAGCTCACGCCGTCCGAGCCCGGCCTGCCGATCGCGCTGGTGCTCAACCTGGCCACCGACGGGCGACGCCCGGCCCGGATGGAAGTCGACTTCGTGAAGGTGACGGCCGGCGTCAAGCCGATGCCCACACCCACGACACCCACGCCCACCCCCACGACGGCGACTCCCACGGCGACTCCCACGACGACCGCGCCGACGACTCCGCCCGCCACGACTCCGCCCGCCACGACTCCGCCGGCCAAGGCCAAGGCACCGGCCTGGAAGGCCTACACCGACTACCAGGCCGGCGACCTGGTCACATACAAGGGCGTGACCTACAAGGTCAAGGAGGCGCACACCGCGCTGCCCGGCTGGGAGCCCTCGGCTCTGCCCAACCTGTTCGCCAAGGTGTAAGAAAAGGCGTCATCCGGGGTTTCGGGACCTGTCTCCATTGACTGATCGCGGTCAATCTTTAAAGACTGTTTCCGATACGCACCTCTTCCCCCGGAGGCACCCCATGCGTAAGACAAGAGTCCTGCTCGCCGCGGCCATGATCGCGGCAACCCTCACGACCAGCCTCGTGGCCACCTCCCGAAACGACGCCGCCGAGGCCGCTGTCGGCCCGGTCGTCTGGTCGGACGAGTTCAACGGCGCGGCCGGCCCGATCGACGCGAACAAGTGGAAGTTCGACATCGGCGGCGGCGGCTGGGGCAACAACGAACAGCAGTACTACACCAACTCGACCAGCAACGTCCGGGTCAACGGCCAGGGCCAGCTCGAGATCACCGCCCGCCGCGAGAACCCGGCCGGCTACCAGTGCCACTACGGCACCTGCCAGTACACGTCGGGCCGCATCCTCACCGCGGACAAGTTCTCGCAGACGTACGGCCGCTTCGAGGCCCGCATCAAGATCCCCAAGACGCAGGGCATCTGGCCGGCGTTCTGGATGCTCGGCGGCAACAACTGGCCCACCACGGGCGAGATCGACATCATGGAGAACGTCGGCAAGGAGCCCAACACCGTCTACGGCACGGTGCACGGCCCCGGCTACTCCGGTGGCAGCGCGATCGGCGGCAACCGCAACATCGGCACGCCGCTGGGCGACGCGTTCCACAACTACGCGGTGGAGTGGTCGCCCAACCTGATCGTCTGGTATCTGGACGGCTCCGAGTTCTTCCGCGTGACCCCGGCCAGTCTGGGTGGCCGCCAGTGGGTCTTCGACCACAACCACTTCATGATCCTCAACGTGGCGGTCGGCGGTTACTGGCCCGGCTATCCCGACGCGAGCACGGTGCTCCCGCAGACCATGACGGTCGACTGGGTGCGCGTCTCGTCCTGGACCGACGGCGGCACCACCCCGCCCGCGAACGGCGCGGCGCTGCGCAGCACCTTCAGCAACCGCTGCATCGACATCCCGGGGGCCAACCCGGTCGACGGGGCTCGACTGCAGACGTACGACTGCAACGGCTCGGCCGCGCAGCAGTGGGCCTTCAACGGCGACGGCACGGTGCGCGCGATGGGCAAGTGCATGGACCCGGCCGGCGGGGCCCTGACCAACGGCACCCCGATCCAGCTGGTGACCTGCAACGGCAACCCCGTGCAACGGTTCACCCTCTCGGGCGCCGGTGACCTCGTGAACGTCTCGGCCAACAAGTGCGTCGACATCAGGGATTGGAACGGCGCCAACGGCGCCCAGCTCCAGCTCTACGACTGCACCGGCGGCACCAACCAGAAGTGGGTCCGCGCCTAGCACTTCCGATGGGCTGACCCGGGAGACCCGGGTCAGCCCGTCAACCGGTAGGCGTCCCCGTAGACCTGCCAGGTGAGCGGCGCGGTGAGGTCGAGGTTGCTGCGACGCAGGAACAGGCGCTGCGCGGTCTCGACGCGGCTGACGTCGTTGTGGGCCTCCTCGGTGCGCATCTCGGCCACCCGGGCGTCGAGGAAGGCGTTCAGATAGGTGAGCTCGTCACCGCCCTGGGCCGGGGTCTTGGCCGTCCGCAGAGCAGCCGACCGGATGACCCGCAGCCCCGACACCCCGTGCATGACGGCGGCGTCGAAATAGGCGAACTGGCCCAGCGCGCGCAGGCCGTCGTCGCGGGCGATCCGCATGGACGGGGCGAAGTAGTACGCGTCCCGCGCGTCCTCCTGCACCTTCTGGAAGACCGGGTCCTTGGCCGCCGCCCGCCAGGCCGCCGGGAATCCCGGGTCGAGACCGGCGTGCGAATCCGAGCCGTTCACCGCCCGCAGCGCCGGCAGATATCTCTGCAGCACGTTTCCGGGCTTGCGCTTCGCGTACGTGGTGACGACGGCCAGCATGTCGGCGGTGCCCGAGGTGAAGCCGACGATGCCGCCGGTGTAGCCACGGCCGTCGCCGATGTCCTCAATGTAGCCGAACTGGCCGCGCCAGCCCAGCGTCGAGTTCTCGGCGCTGGAGATCAGGGCGAGCGCCCGTTCCTTCTTGCGGCTGTCCTCCAGCCCCGAGGCGAGCGAGCCGGTGGGCGGGGCGGCGGCGGGCAGCGCCTTCGACGCCGGGCCGTAGGCGCGGACGTCGGTCAGCGCGTACCCACCCGTCGGGCGGGCCCGCTGGGTGGCCAGCACCCGCAGATAGCGGCCGGTGCCGTTGAGCCGCTTGAGGTCGTCGGCGCCACCGTTGCCGGCCCGGGTCACGTAGAGGTCGGTCCAGTTCGACCCGTCGGCCGAGGCCTGCACGCGGTAGGTCTTCGCGTACGTGCCCGACCACTGCAGCCGTACCCGGTCGATGCGCTGCGCCGAGCCGAGGTCGACGCGCACCCACTGGGTGCCCGGCCCGGCGACGCTGGCCCACCGGGTGACCGTGCTGGCGTCGTTGGCCCGCTCGGCGACATCACCGCCGGTCGCCGACGACGCCGCGGCCGGGCGGCCCCGGCTGATCAGCACGGTGTCATCGCCCGCGGCGGCCACCGAGATGGCCAGCGGGACGCAGAGCGCTGCTCCGACCCCGCCGGCCAGCGCGGCCGTCCGGACGTTGTTGGCGCGGATCCGCATCCCTCAACGCTAGGTCGCGCCCGGCCATGATCGCCGGGCTTCGCGGGAACGAGGGCTATCTGGGGTCTCTGGGATCCCGGGGCTTCTTGCGGTTACGAGCCACCAGCACGATGGTCAGCACGATGGCGGCCACCACGAGGAGACAGCAGATGCCGCCGAAGAGGCCGAAGAAACCGAAGCCGCCCCGGCGCCGGCGGGACCGGGCGGCCTCGATCATCACGGTGTCGAGGCCGTTGCTCGCGGCCCAGGCGTGCACGGGCACGACCAGCGCGAGCACCGCCCCGGTCACCGCCGCGGCGAGGCGGGACCACAGCTTGATTGCGGAAGACATGTGTCCCATCCTGACCGACCGTCGCAACTGGTTCTCCACGACTACCCCTCATCAGGCAGGGTATGACCAGAGAAGCGAAGAAAGGGGGCCGGATGGACGCCGATCTGGCGGCACTGGCGACGGCACACGGAGTGGCCACATGGTACGAGGACTGGCACCGCGAGCGGAAAGACGTCGCCGACGAGTCGGTGGTGGGCGTGCTGGGACTGCTCGGTGTGGACGCGACCACGCCGAAGGCGATCCGGGCCGGGCTCGAGGCCGTGCGCGAGCGCGACCGGCTGGGCCGGATGCCGGGCACCGTGGTCGTGCGGGCCGGCGAGACCCGCGAGCTGCCCGGGCCGGCCACGATCGTGCTGGAGGACGGCGCCCGGCGCGAGGGTGACGAGGTCCCCTCGGATCTGCCGCTGGGCTGGCACACGCTGCACCTCGCCGATCAGGTGGTCACCCTGGTCGTGGTGCCCGGCGAACTGCCCGAGCCGCCGCAGACCTGGGGCTGGATGCTGCAGCTCTACGCGTTGCACTCGGCCCGCTCGTGGGGCATGGGCGACCTCGGCGACCTGCGCCAGTTCCTGGCCGACTCCGGCGGTCCGGGTCTCGTGCTGCTCAACCCGTTGCACGCGATCACCCCGACGCTGCCCGTGCCCGCCTCGCCGTACTCGCCGTCCAGCCGCCGCTTCGCCAACCCGCTCTACCTGCGGATCGCCGACACCGCCGAGTACCGCCGGGCCGATCCTCCGCTGCGGGCGGCGGTGGACGCGCTCAAGCCCGGGCCCACGGCCGACGGCCTGATCGACTACTCCGCGGTCTGGCAGGCCAAGCGGGCCGCGCTCGAGCTGCTGTGGCCGCTGGCCGGCGAGGTCGACCTCGAGAGCGACCCGGGGCTGACCGACTACGCCCGGTTCTGCGCGCTGGCCGAGCGGCACGGCGCGAACTGGCAGGAGTGGCCGGCCGAGCTGCGCCGGCCCGACTCCCCCGCAGTCCGCGAGTTCCACAGTGATCGCGTCGCCTTCCACGCCTGGCTCCAGCGCCTGCTCAACGTCCAGCTCGAGGAGGCCAACAACGCGGCCCGGGCCGGCGGCATGCCGGTCGGCGTGGTGCACGACCTGGCCGTCGGCATCGACCCGGCCGGCGCCGACGGCTGGCTGCTGCAGGACGTGCTGGCCGCCGGGGTGCACGCCGGCGCTCCGCCGGACGCCTTCAACCAGCTGGGCCAGGACTGGGGGCTGGCCGCCTGGCGGCCCGACCGGCTGATCGAGACCGGGTACGCGGCCTACCGGGACATGCTCCAGCGGATCTTCCGGCACGCGGGCGGCCTGCGCGTCGACCACGTGGCCGGCCTGTGGCGGCTGTGGTGGGTGCCGCCGGGCATGGGTCCGGCCGAGGGCACCTACGTGCACTACGACCCCGAGGCGATGCTGGGCATCCTGGCGCTCGAGGCGCAGCGGGCCGGGGCGGTGGTGATCGGCGAGGATCTCGGCACGGTGCTGCCCGAGATGACCGAGGGCCTGGAGAAGCGCAACATGCTGGGCTCGGCGGTGCTCTATTTCACCCGCGACTGGGACGACCCGGACGACGTCTTCTACCCACCCGCGGAGTACAAGCGCAACGCCCTGGCCTCCATCTCGACGCACGACCTGCCGACCGCGGCGGGCTTCCTCACCGGCGAGCAGGTGCGGGTGCGGGCCGAGCTGGGCCAGCTGGCCGGTCCGGTCGAGCAGGAGCGGCGCAACGCCGAGCGCGACCGCGACCAGTTGCTCGCCGCGCTGCGGGCGGAAAAGCTGATCACCGAGGACAGCACGGACGACGAGATCATCGTGGCGATGCACGAGTTCCTCGCCCGGACGCCGTGCCGTTTTGTCACCGCATCGCTCTACGACGTGCTGGGAGAGCTCGCCCAGCCCAATCTCCCAGGCACTATGGATGAGTACCCGAACTGGCGGATGCCATTGACCGCCGGTCTCGAGGAGATCGTCGAGGACCCGCGCTTCCGAGCGGTCGCCGCGATCCTCGCCCAGCGAAAGGCGCACCGATGAGCTTCCTCAACAAGGCCAAGGACTTCCTCGACAAGCACGACAAGCAGGTCGACCAGGCACTGGAGAAGATCGGCGACCAGGTCGACAAGCGCACCGGCCACAAGCACACGTCGCAGATCGACAAGGCGGTCGACGAGGCCCGCAAGCGCACCGGTCAGGGCGACACGACCCGCCCGTGACGTTTCCCCCGGCCAACCCCGGGAACCCTTCTGTCGTTGTCCCCCAGCACAATCGGAGGAGCTTGAGATGGGTTTCATGGACAAGGCCAAGGACATGGCCGACAAGCACGACGAGCAGGTCGACCAGGGCATCGAGAAGGCCGGCGACCAGGTCGACCAGCGCACGGGGAACAAGTACGACTCGCAGGTCGACAAGGCTCAGGACGCCGCTCAGCAGCGCACCGGCCAGGGCGACACGCAGCAGCAGTGACCACGGCAGCCGCCGCTCCGCAGCTCGGTTCACGAGCGGCGGGGCGGCGGACCGCCGTTTCCGGGCTCAGTTGGAGAGCGGCGGGGGCGGCGGGTCGTCGTCGACCGCGAACAGCATGGGGTGCAGCGGCATGTAGGCGTCGCGCTGCCGGCACAGCATCGGCGGCAGCAGCGAGGACTGGTGCTCCGGATGCTCGGCGCAGTGCCGGGTGGCCCGGTTGATCGCGTCGGAGTGGTGCCGGCCGCCGCCGTACTCGCCGCAGTTGGCACAGTCCCAGCGCCAGAACGCCGGACCGTCCTCGGAGAGGAACCGCCGGATCTTGAGCGGTGGGCCGGCCTCCTCCTGAGCCGCGGCCAGGATCGCGGGCATGTCGCCCGCCGACGGCGGAGTCAGGGGACGTCGCTGCTGTTCGGCGATGAGGTGCGCCAATACGTTGCTCGTGGACACCTCCTCAGTCTTGAGCGCCGATCCCCCCTAATGTGACGTTTTTACTGAAAAAGCACCTAGCTGGTGACCAGGCCCAGGTTGGCCGGTTCCACCCCGGGGAAGATCGCCGCGGTGTCGTTCACCCCGCAGCGCGTCCGGAGGATCTCGGCGATCACCGATCGATAGTCGGTGGTCACCGCCAGATCGCCACCGACCAGCTTTGCCGGCGCCAGCCCGGGCCAGCGGCCGTGCACCCTCCCGCCCCGCACATGCCCGCCGAGCACGAACATGGCGTTGCCGTAGCCGTGGTCGAGCCCGCCCGAGCCGTTCTCGGTCACCCGCCGCCCGAACTCGCTGATCGTGACCAGGGTGACCCGGCCCAGCCCGGCCGGGCCGAGGTCGGTGGCGAAGGCGGCCAGCGCCGCGGCGAAGTCGGCCAGCTGCCCGGGCATCCTGCGGTTGAGGTTCTCGTGCATGTCCCAGTCGCCGACATCCACCGTGGCCGTCATCAGCCCGACGTCCGACTTGACCAACCGGGCCACGTCGCGCAGCGCGTGCCCCAGCTCGGAGTCCGGATAGGCGGCGCCGTTGGCCGGGGTGTAGCCGGCCGCCTGCAGATCGCGGGCCGTGTCGAGCGCGTCGAGCAGTCGCGTGGCCGTGCCGGCCAGGGCCGCGGGCGCGTCGGCGTAGAGCGCCGCCATCGTGGCCGCGATCGGCTTGGCGTCGGACTCGCCGTTGAGCACGAACGCGTCCACCGAGCTGAGCCCGACGTCGGGGGCGGGACCGTCGAGCACCCGCGCCGGGCGGGCCTGGCCGACCGAGACCGCGCTGAACGGATCGGCGCCGCCCAGGCCGCCGACCATGCGGTCGAGCCATCCCGTACGGGTCGAGGTGCCGGGCGCGGCCCGCTCCAGCTCCTCCATGGCGGCGAAGTGCGAACGGTTCGGCGCCGGCATCCCCACCGCGTGCACCGCCCCCAGCCGGCCCGACTTCCAGAACGGCAGCAGCGGGGCCAGCGCGGGGTGCAGGCCGAACGAGCGGTCGCCGCCGATCAGCCGGGCCTTGGGCACGGCGATGCCGGGACGCGCCTGGTAGTACGCGGCATCGCCGGCCGGCACGACAGCCGAGAGCCCGTCGAAGCCACCGCGCAACGAGACCAGCACCAGGACGTCGCCGTCGTACCGGTCACCGGCGGCGAAGGCCAGCCTGGTCGAGAGCATCGCCCCGGTCAGGCCGGCGAGCGCGCCGCCGAGCAGGGTCCGTCGCTTGCAGCCACAGTTCATCACGCGGGTCACCTCAGGGCGAAGGACGGCGAGTTGAGCAGCATCGCCATCAGGTACGGGAACTTCCAGCCGGCCGCCGGATCGGTCGGCTTCAGCGGGGCGGACGCGGTCTTGTCGAAGAAGCGGGACAGCGCCTCCACGGACGAGCGGGGAAGCGGGCCGCCGATCAACCGTCTCGAGACCGCGTCGATCAGCGCGCCGTGCGTGGCGGGCAGCGGGCCGGCGAACTCGTCGAGCATCGATCGGGGCCGCACGAGGGTGGCCGGCCACCAGCCGGCGGCCAGGCTCAGGTGCGAGTTCCAGCGCACCAGCAGCCCCGACGTCGAGGCCCAGGCGCTCGCCACGTCGGGATAGCCGTTCGGCGGGGCCCAGGCCAGCGGCGCCTGCCCCGCGTTGCGGCACATCGAGTAGAGACTCGCGATCGCCTGCGTGCCGGTCGGCTCCGGTCCCAGGCCGAGCACCCGTACGGTCGCCACGACGTCCTCGAACGGCGTCCGCGTCTTGGCACCGATCGAAGCCGCGAACTCGGGCGAGGTGAACAGCGCCCGCAGCACCGGCACGATCGCCGACCGGTTGTCGAGGTAGACCTTGACCAGCCGGGTGACCAGGCTCGCGGGCGGCTGGTCGGCGACGAACCGTACGCAGAGCTTGGTCACGATCCGGCGGGCCGTCGCGGTGTGCAGGGCGAGGTGGTCGAGCAGCGCGAGCGCCGCCTTCTCGCCGTCGGCCGCGGTCGCGTTCGCGTGCCGGAACCCGAGGACCCGCACCGCGCCGACGGCGTGCCGCTTGGGGTCGTACTGGTAGTGGCCGGTGTCGTTGTGGACGGTCAGGCCGGTGAACAGGCGGGCCGCGTTCTTCACGTCGGCCTCGGTGTAGGCCAGCCCGATGGTGTGCAGTTCGAGCAGCTCGCGCCCGTAGTTCTCGTTCGGCGCCGCCTTGGTCGACCAGCGGTTGTCCAGGTAGGTGAGCATCGCCGGGTGCTTCGCCGAGGCCTTGAGCAGGTCGGCGAAGCGGCCCAGGGCGTACCGGCGGATCACGTTGTGGTCGTAGTCGGCCCGGCTCTGCCAGACGTCACCGGTCGGGCACGTGACGTTGAGATGGTTCGACCAGAAGTCGACCATCACCTCGAACAGCTGCCGCTCGCTCCAGACGGCCCGGGCCACCGCCGCATGACTGACCTGCCACATCGGCTTCCAGTCGTACTTCTTCAGCTGCCCGGCGGCGATCTTCTGCCGGACGCCCGAGATCGTGGTCCGGGCGTGCGGGAACCGGGACATCAGCTCGTCGCCGACCGGGTCGGCGATCGAGGCGGGCTTGAGCTGACGCTCGAGCCAGGCGGAGGCCCCCAGCCGCCGGATCTCGGCGACCGACGCCGGCGAGGGCCCGAAGGTCGCCCGGCGCAGCAGGTGCAGCAGCGGGTCGGTCGGCAAAAGGTCAGACGCGGTCACACCGTCGAGGTCGGCCGGGACGCGCGTCTCCGTCGTGGTTCGGCCGCGATGCTCCCCGATCGCACCCGGGGATACTGGAGGCGTGGCTCAGCGCAGAAGGTCGGGACAGATCGAGACCGTAGGGTCGGGAGTGGCCGAGTTGCAGCCCGACCCCGACCGCGACACCGCCTTCACGCTGCTGCTGGACGGCGCGCCCCAGTCGCATGTCGACCTGGCCGACCCGACCCACCTGCAGTTCGAGTACGTCCGGCGGATGGCCGCGGCGATCGATCTGCTGGCCCCGGCCGGGCAGCCCCTGCGCGCGCTGCACCTGGGCGGCGGCGCCCTGACGATCCCCCGCTACATCGCGACCACCCGGCCCGGTTCGGCCCAGCGCGTGGTCGAGATCGACGGTCCACTGGTCGAGTTCGTCCGCCGGGCCCTGCCGCTTCCGGCCAAGGCCAACATCCGCGTACGGGTGGGCGACGCGCGAGCCGCGGTCGAGGGCATGCGCGACGACGGGTACGACCTGATCGTGCTCGACGTCTTCGCCGGCGCCCGCACCCCGGCCCATCTCACCTCGGTCGAGTTCGCTCAGCAGCTGGCCCGGGTGCTCGACCCGGGCGGTCACCTGATCGCCAACATCACCGACGGGCCCCCGCTGCGGCACGCCAAGGCCCAGGTCGCCACGATTCGCGCCGCGCTGCCCGAGGCCTGCCTGGTGGCCGACGCGTCCGTGCTGCGCGGCCGCCGCTTCGGCAATCTGGTCGTCGTGGCCGGCCGCACCCCGCCGCCGGTGGCCGGGCTGACCCGCCGCGCCGCCGGGGACTGGTTTCCGGGCCGCCTCGAGACCGACCTCGACCGCTTCGCCGGCGGGGCGGCGCCCGTCACCGACAGTGTCGCGGTGGCCTCGCCCGCTCCGCCAGCCGCCCTGTTCGGTAACCGTGCGTGACATTTCCTCCCCCAAAGGGGCAAGGAATTCCGGCCTGTCGTGTTGCCGTCAGGAAATCTCGTGTGATTCGCGCTTGCCGACTTGTTTGCGCTGAGGCACACAGTTGTAATCGAGGGGCCGCGTGTGTCCCGGGCGCGGCGCGTACTGGGGGGAAACGCGCATGTCCGAGCAATACTTCGTGGCCGACGCGGACTCGTCCGCGCCGTCCTTCGTGTTAGGCACCGACGAGCGAGCGCTCTGGAGCGGCCATTGCGCCGTGGCCGAGTACGCTTTCGATCAGCCGGCCTCGCTCCCCCGCTGGACCCTGCCCGAGGAGACCGAGGTCGTCGTCACCGACCAGCGCGTCCTCTACCGCGGTCCCGGCGCCCCCGACACCGGTGAGCTGCGCTGGCCGTGGCCGCAGCACCTGCGCGTGCAGCCCGGCAGCCGCGACACCGGGCGGCAGGCCACCGTCACCCAGATCCAGCTGGTCTGCGCCGGCCCCGGCGGCAGCTTCCCGGCGCTGGTCTTCGCCGGCGGCGACCTGGACACCGTGCGGGACGCCGACCGCCTCGCCAACACGCTGCGCCAGGCGATCGCGCGTTACCGGGTGGAGAACGCGGCCGCGCTGGGCGTGGCGGCGCCCCAGGTGCGCATGCTGTCCCGGCTCGTGATCGGCCCGGAGTTCAACAACTTCCAGGGCGGCGAGGGGCAGACCGTCTCGCTGATCGGCGCCGTCTCGGTCGACGCGTACGCGGCACCCGCGCATGCCGCTGCCGGTCAGGCGGCCGCCCCCGGATACGCGCAGGTCGCTACGGCCGCCCCCGGTTACGCGGACGTCGCTACAGCCGCCCCCGGTTACGCGGACGTCGCTTCGGCCGGCCCCGGATACGCGGACGTCGCTACAGCCGCCTCCGGTTACGCGGACGTCGCTTCGGCCGGCCCCGGATACGCGGACGTGGCACCGGTCGCGCCCGCCTACCTGGAAGCAGGGACGGTGGCCCCTGCTTATGCGGAGGTAGAGCCAGCCTATACGGAGCCGGCCTACGGGGAGTCTGTGCCCGCCGCGCCGGCCTATGCGGAGGTCGGGCCGGTCGTCGTGCCGGTCGTCGCGCCCGAGGACGGCGTCGGCCGTTCCTACGAGCGCACCACCCGCATCCCGGTCGCACCGCAGCGCGAGACGTGGTCGGCCCGGCCGGCCGACGCCTCGACCCTGAACGGCCATCCCGACCTCGACGCCCGCGCCGCCGAACTGGCCGCGCGCGTGGCCAGCCTGGTCGCCGGCGGCAACGCCCCGCTCGGCGCTCGCCCGCTGGTCGCGGCGCCGGAAAACCAGACCAACCTCTCTGCCTACCTCGACGTCCCGCCGGCCAACGCTCCCCGGCCCCGCGGCGCCGCCGACGACGGAAGCGACGAGATCAGCGGCCGGGCCGAATCGGTCCGCCGCACCGCCGCCCGGTTCGCCGGCAACGCGGCCCGTGGGCGCGGGAGTGCCCCGCGCTACGACGGTGAAGTGGGCAGCAGCGGGCGGGGCAGCCACCGCCAGGGCTGATGAAGACCGGGCCGTCTCGGGGCGGCCCGGTCTTCCGCTGTCTGTACTGCTCGACTGTCTCTACTGCTCGACTGTCTCTACTGCTCGACTGTCTCTACTGCTCGACTGTCTCTACTGCTCGGCGCTCTTCAAGGGTGACTTGGTCGCCAGCGGGCCGCCCGCCGGGACGAAGCAGGTGCCGTTCGCGACCCGCTCGTCGTGCAGCTGGTGAGCCCGCCCCAGCAGCCCCATCAGCTCGTCCTCGGAGCGGATCCGGGCCCGGTACTTCTCCGGCAGGCCCTTCAGGCGCGACTCCTCGACCAGGAGACGGTGGAAGATCTCGTCGCAGTACGCCGGGTCGGTCTCGATGTCGAGGAACTCGTTCGCGTGCCGCCGGGCTGCGGCGACGTAGGTCTGGGCCCGGCCCTTGGGGCTGAGCAGCGACGCCACCACGGTGACGAACAGGATGCCGATGATCAGCGACAGAGACAGCGCGGTGGAGATCTCGACGACGTGGATCGACTCGCCGTTGTTGATGAACGGCACGTTGTTCTCGTGCATGGCGTGCAGGATCAGCTTGACGCCGATCAGCGCCAGGATCGCGGCCAGCCCGTACGAGAGATAGACCAGCCGATCGAGCAGCCCGTCGATCAGGAAGTAGAGCTGGCGCAACCCCAGCAGCGAGAACGCGGTGGCGGTGAAGACCAGGTAGACGTTCTGGGTGAGGCCGAAGATCGCCGGGATCGAGTCGAGCGCGAACAGGATGTCGGTGCCGCCGATCGCCACCATGACCAGCAGCATCGGCGTGAGGACCCGGCGCCCGTCCACGTACGTGACCAGCTTGTCGCCGTCGTAGGTGTCGGACGTGCGCAGCACCCGCCGGGCCAGCCGGATCACGATGTTGTCCGGCGGCTCGTCGTCGCCGCGCTGCTCGCGCAGCAGGTTGCCCGCGGTGATCAGCAGGATCAGCCCGAACAGGTAGAACACCCAGGCGAACGAGTTGATCAGCGCGGAGCCCAGGAAGATGAACCCGGTGCGCGCGATCAGCGACACGACGATGCCGACGAGCAGCACCTTCTGCTGGTCGGCCCGCGGCACCTTGAAGCTGGAGAACAGCAGCAGGAAGACGAAGAGGTTGTCGACCGACAGCGCCTTCTCGGTCACGTAGCCCGCGAAGTACTCGGCGCCCATGTCGCTGCCGCCGAACACCCACACGCCGACGCCGAAGAGGATCGCGATCGAGACGTACACGATCGTCCACCGCGTGGCTTCCCGGAGTGACGGGATGTGCGCCTTGCGTACATGGAAGAAGAAGTCATAGAGCAAGAGAGCGATGATGCCGAGAACAGTCAGCAGCCACACCACACCCGACACATCCTGCATCAGCTCATCCTAGGGCTGAGTTGTTTCTATGTGCCTGACGTAACGGCTGCTCGACGTTGTGATTCGGTGAGGAACAACACCCCGGTCAGGTCGGCGCCCCGCAGATCCGTACCGCGAAGGTCGGCCCCGGTGAAGTCGGCCCGGCGCAGATCGGCGTCGCGCAGGTCGGCCCCGATCAGCAGAGCGCCTCGGAAACTCGCGCCGCGCAGGTCGGCGCCCCGCATCCGGCGGCCGATCAGTTGGGCGCCCCGGTGATCCGGGCCCCGGTAAGAGGCGCGGGCGAGCTGGCTGGCCCGTTGCAGCAACGGGTTGACCCGGCGACGGTGAGCGTCCACGTCGAGGGCTTTGAGCTCCGCCGGTGACCCGGCGGCCAGGTGGTCGATCCGGTCGAGGGAGTCTCGGAGCTTCCGGTGTACGGGCCGAGCCTCGTCGAGCTTCAAGGCCTCGGTGATCAGCCACATGAGCTCGTGCAACTGGCGCACCACCGGCAGGCTGGCGAACATGTCGCCGGCGATAGCCGGTTCGTCGCGCCAGGTGCGCCCACCGAACGTCTCCTGAGTGAGGCGCTGCCCCGCCCCGAAGCAGTCGAACACAACGCAGCCATGGAAGCCGCTCGCGTCGAGCCGTTCGTGGATCGTGCAGCCGAAGTCGCCGCCCAGGTTGCGACAGGGCGTGCCGGCCGCCTTGTTGATGGCAAAGTCGGACGATTTGGCAAAGGCCGGCGCAACGCAGCAGAGCGCCGCGCAGCGAGAGCAGTCAGCGTGAAGTTCCCGTTCAGACATCTCTTCAACTGTGACAGACGGACCAGAGTGGCCCGGTGAGACCCCGCGCCGCCGCTGAGGCCACCGCGCGCCAAGTGACGGTGTTCGCACCCGTCCTGCACTTCACAGTCGTCAATCCCGAGCCGATTCAACAAGTGACCAGGATCGCCAACGGGGGGAACAACGCATATGAGCAAGATGCTTCAGGTCATCGGAGGCCTGGCTGCGGCCGGCGTAGTTGCCGCGGGCAGCACAGCTCTAACCGGTACAGGCCTCGGGGTGACAGGCCTTGCCGCTTCGCCTCAAGTTGTCGGCGGCCAGATCACGCAGAGTGTATCCGGCGCGGTGCTCTCGAACATTCAATACGGATTCGCCGATGCGCCCGCCAAGACCCAGGTCAACCTGGTCACCCTCACCTTCACTGGAGGCAACGGCCGCACGGTGGCGCTGAGCCCGACGGGTGGCACCTTCGGCGGCGGTTCTCCGACGGCTGACGAGTTTCACTGCCCCGACGCGGTAGTCAATCTTTCGACTGTCTGCCAGGTCGCGGCGAACAACTCGGGAGCTCACACGGTGAACGGCGGTTACTACACGGGCCTCACACAAATGACGGTCACCGTGAGCTGAGTCCGCACCTGGCCATGTCTCATCTGCGAGGCTGAATCAGCCCGTCGAACGAGCGAGATGGTCATTCAACACCGGACGTTGCGCATCGCTGTCATGGCCGTCATCACTGTGATGACGGCCATCGGCGGTTGGGCATTGGTCACCGGCAGCGTGTCTTACGTAGTGACGAGCGGTGTCAGCATGAACCCGGTTTACTACCAGAACGATCTCGTGATCGTCGCTAGCGAGGATTCCTACCAAATCGGGCAGATAGCCGCTTACCATGGTTCTCAGCCGGGACAGAAGATCCTCCACCGCATAGTCGGGGGAGACGCTGTTGGCGGATTCATCCTCAAAGGGGACAACAACGCGTCGATCGACCCGCTGAGGCCGTTAGCTGCCGACATGATCGGCCGTCCGGTTCTGCATGTCCCGAAAGGCGGCGTCTGGCTGAAGCCGCTCCTCAGCCCTACCAGCCTCGGCATGATCGGCTTCCTGATCATCAGCGGCGGGGCGACGGCGACGGCGACGCGCCGGCAGGTACCGAGGGGTCGGCGGAAGAAGAAAGTGAAGGCCATGTCTCGCCAAGGCGGCTCGTGGGCTCAGGCAGCCGAGGTCGTGAAGATCTTCGAGCGCATGCCTCCCCCGGTCCGCACCCTGGCCGCTGTAGTCGCCGCCCTTACCGGCCTCGCGCTCGGGCTCGCCGTCATCGGCTGGATGCGCCCGGTCGTCGAGACAGTCACCGGGCCGGCCGGCCCGAGCCAGTCGACGACCTTCTCGTACTCGACCACAGTGCCAAGATCAGCCGCCTACGACGACACCACCGTCACGTCCCCGGAGCCGGTTTTCCGCAAGCTGGTCAACACGGTCGACCTGCGAGCCGAATACAAGGGCCCGAGCGGCACCTTCGACCTCACGGCCGAGCTCACCAACGGCACCGGCTGGCACTCCACCATCACCCTGATCGCACCGCAGGCGTTCACCGGCACGACGCACAAGACCTCGACGACGCTAAACCTGCGCTCCTTGAGCAACCGGGCCGACGCGGCGTCCCGCGCGATCGGCGTGCAGCCCGGCACCCCCCTCACGATCGCCGTGCGCGGACGGGTGGTCGCCGACGGCCTCCCGCCGTTCACGTCGGTCGCCCAGCTTCAGCTGAACGAGGTGCAGCTGGCCGTGGCCGACGGCGGTTCACTCACTCAGTCATCGGGCGCCACTCCCGCAACAAAGGTTCAGCCGCGCGAAATTGCCGTCTTCGGACACGAGGTCATGAATGCCGCGGCCGCCCGCGCGTACGCGATTCTGACTTTTCTTCTCGCGGCCGCCGGCGGCGTCGTCGTGTTCTTTCTTACGCGCCGCACCGCTCCTTTACGGACAAGGGAGCAGATTGAGCGACGACACCCCGATCTTTTGGTGCACGTGGAGCCGATGGCCAGCCCGCCCGGCAAGCCCGTGGTCAACGTCGACAACTTCCCCGCGCTGGTCAAGCTGGCCGAGCGGTACGGCCAGATGATCCTCACGTGGCGACGCCCGGACGCCGACGACTTCGTTGTCCGCGACGAGGGCATCACCTATCGATACCGCATCCCGATCGCCGATCCGGACTTGCAGAATGTCGACCGCATAAATCGCCCGAACGCCACCGGAAGTCACCGTCGAAAGGCGTCGTCACCGGTGGCCTGACGGTTGTCCGTAATCGTCCTACCGGACCATCCCGAGCTCGTTAATCATCACTAAACTGCTGCGAATGATCTCCAGGCTCATGACTAAGGGCGTCGTGATCGGGGTTGCGGCGACCTTTGCCATCGCCGCCCCCGCCTCGGCCGCCGTCACCCCCACCCTCGCCGGTCCGGCGCAGGTTGTCGGCTTCGATGAAATCACCATGACCGGCACCGCCGAACCGCGTTCGACGGTCCAGCTGTACGAGACGGCGATCGGCTGGAACGACATGCTGCCGGCGAAGGACTTCACGTCGGTGGACGAGAAGGGCCCCGTCCTGGCCACCGCCGACGAGTCCGGCAAGTTCAGCATCAGGCGCTTCGTCGATTCGGGATTCTTCTTCGAGGTCCGCCAAGGCAGCGTCCGGTCGAACACGATCACGGTGAAGGCCAAGCTTGCCGTCAAGTTCTGGCTCAACGCGGACGAGAAGGTCCCCGGCAGGATAACCGTGTCCGGTGACGCCCTTCCGGCGCAGCCGGGCCTGGCGGTGGCCGTCCAGCGCAAGAACGCCGACGGCAGCTTCACCACGGTGAAGAACACCCAGACCGGCGGTGACACGGCCGACTTCAGTGAGGTCCTCACCGGCCAGCCGACCGGAAATCAGACGTACCGGGCCGTCTTCAGCGGCGACGACTCGCAGGGCGTAATCGGCACGACGTCGGCGGCGGTCACCGCCTGGGTCTACGGCACGACGACGCCGACGCCCACCAAGCCGCCGACGACTCCCACCAAGCCGCCGACGACCCCGACGAAGCCCCCGGCGACCCCGACCAAGCCCCCGGCGTCCGGTGGCGGCGCGATCCAGTTCACCCGCATCCAGTACGACCCGCCGGGCACGGACTCGGGCAGCAACAGCAGCCTGAACAACGAGTACTTCAAGATCACGAACAAGACGAAGAAGGCCGTCAGCATCAACGGCTGGACGGTCCGGGACGGCAAGGGCATCACCTACAAGTTCCCGAACATCACCATCAACGTCGGCCAGTCCTACCTGGTGCGCACGGGCAAGGGCACGAACTCCGGTTCGTTCCGCTACTGGGGCCGCGCCGGCAAGGCCGGTTTCGTCTGGGACAACCTCGGCGACATCGCCTACCTGCGCAACCCGGCCGGCGGCACCGTCGACACCTGTAAGTGGACCAAGCTGGGTCCCGGCTACACCACCTGCTGACCCACCCCACTCGCCTTCGGCTTCAGGCCCGGCCTCCCACTGCGGGAGGCCGGGCCTTCGTCGTGCCCGGCCTCTGAGGGCCGGCCTGCTCGGCGACGCCCACGGCTGGCTCCGCCACGAGGCCGGCCGCGTCCAGCAGCGTCTCGGCCATGCGTACGGCTTGACCGTCCAGCCCTTCGCCGTGCATCACGGCCCAGGCGCCGGCGCCGTCGAAGGTCATGGTGAGCTGACGGGCCACCCGCTCGGGATCGGCCGCCCCGCCCGCGGCCGCTTCCCGGCGGAAGAAGGCGGCGAGCCCGTCCTTGTAGCGGCGCGCGACCGCCCGGGCCGGGTGATCGGCCGACTTGATCTCGACCGAGGTGGCCACGAACGGGCAGCCGTGGAATTCCGGCTCGGGCGCGACCTCCTCCAGCACGCGGAACACGTGCAGGATCCGCTCCCGGGGCGTGCCCTGGCCGTCAGGCGGCAGCAGGCTCGCGTTGTAGCCCGGGCCGATGCGCTCGAGGCTGGCCGCGACGACCTCGTCCTTGCTGCCGAAGAGCTGGTACATCGAGCGCTTGGAGACGCCCGCGGCCTTGGTCAACGCCTCGACGCCGACGTTGACACCCTCGCGGTAGAAGAGGTCCGCCGCCGCGTCGAGCAGACGGTCACGCGTATCAGTCACACCGGAAGAGTACCTCGCCGAAAACCGATCGGTTTCATGCGTCACAGCCGCTTGCCAATCGGAAACCGATCAGTTTACGGTCGGAGAAACCGATCAGTTTCCAGGCACTCGAGGAGCACCCCATGACTGCGATCAAAGACTCCGTCGTCCTCGTCACCGGCGGCAGCCGTGGCATCGGCAAGGCCCTGGTGGACGAGCTCTTCCGGCGCGGAGCGGCCAAGGTGTACGCCACTGCGCGCGACCCGAAGACGATCACGCACCCGGACGCGGTCCCGGTACGGCTGGAGGTCACCGACGAGGCATCCATCGCCGCGGCGGCCGAGCAGTCGTCCGACGTCACCGTCCTGATCAACAACGCAGGCGTGGCCACCGGAGCCTCGTACCTCGACTCACCGCTCGACGAGGTGCGACGCGACCTGGACACCAACTTCTACGGTCCGCTGCTCGTCGCCCGGGCCTTCGTGCCGGTGATCGAGCGCAACGGCGGCGGCCACCTGCTCAACGTGCACTCGGTGCTGTCCTGGTTCGCCGACGGCGGTCCGTACAGCGCCTCCAAGGCCGCGCTCTGGTCGCAGACCAACTCGCTGCGCCTGCAGTTGCGCCCGCGCGGCATCGAGGTCACCGGGCTGCACGTCGCCTACGTCGACACCGACATGGCCGCGCACATCGACGGCCCCAAGTCGAGCGCGGTGGACGTGGCCGCGGCCGCCCTGGACGGCGTCGAATCCAACGCCTTCGAGGTGCTGGCCGACGACGTGACGCGCGGCGTGAAGTCGGCGCTCTCCGGCGACCTCACACTGCTCTACCCCCAGCTGGCCGCCTGACCGCCGGCGGGCCGTTGCTGCCCTGGCCTCAACCGCGTCCCTGTGCGCGCCCGGCCGGGCGGTGAACGAAAATGGCCCTGATCCGCGTTTCCGCAGATCAGGGCCATTCGACTCGTAGCGGGGACAGTGTCCTGGCTCAGCACATCGGAATAGGGTGTCTCGCGTCATCGGAATAGGTATGTCTCAAGACATCGGCATGGCGCCGTAGCAGTACCGGCGTGCGGCAGCAGGGTGCGGCGTGTCCACACGTCGACTCGTCATCGCCGCCGTTCTGACCGGTACGTCACAGGCCGAGACCGCCCGCACCTACGGCGTCTCCCAGGGCTGGATCAGCCGGCTCATGACCCGCTACGCCGCTGAGGGTGAGGCCGCGTTCGAACCCCGCTCCCGCGCCCCGAACACCCGACCCGCCGCCACCCCGGCCGCCACGGTCGCACTAGTTCTGTCCCTGCGTAAACAGCTGGGCGAGTCCGGCCTGGACGCCGGCGCCGACACCCTCGGCTGGCACCTGCAACACCACCACCAGACCGTCCTGTCGAGGGCGACGATCAACCGCATCCTGGTACGAGCCGGGCAGGTCACCCCCGAACCATCGAAACGGCCGAAGAGCTCCTACATCCGTTTCCAAGCCGATCAGCCCAACGAGACCTGGCAGTCCGACTTCACCCACTACCGGCTCACCCGCGGTGACGGCCGGCCAGGCACCGACGTCGAAATCATCACCTGGCTCGACGACCACTCCCGCTACGCCCTGCACCTGTCAGCGCATCCCCGAATCACCGCGCAGATCACCCACCAAAGCTTCCAGCAGGCAGGTGAGCTGCACGGATACCCGGCCTCGACGCTGACCGACAACGGGCTGGTCTACACCGTGCGATTCGCCGGCGGCCGCG
>NZ_JALPVJ010000022.1 GCF_023544445.1 Actinoplanes sp. M2I2
CAGGCGGACGCGCAGCCAGGCAGGCGGACGCGCAGCCAGGCAGGCGGACGCGCAGCCAGGCAGGCGGACGCGCAGCCAGGCAGGCGGACGCGCAGCCAGGCAGGCGGACGCGCAGCCAGGCAGGCGGGCAGACAGGCGGCTGGGTGGGGCAGGCAGGTGCGGAGGCGTGCGGGCAGCTGGCTGGGCGTGCAGCTCGCTTAGTGGGCAGGCGGACAACTGACTGGGTGCGCAGCGGACGCGCAGCTCGCTGGGCGGGCAGGCAGGCGCGCAGGCAGCCGGCTAGTTGCACAACTCGCTGCGTGGGCAGGCAAGCGCGCTGGCGTGCGGGCAGATGGCTGGGCGCAGCGGACGCGCAGCTCGCTGAGTGCGCAGGCGGACGCGCGGGCGCGCAGGCAAGCCAGGCGCGTGGGCGCGTCAGCAGGCGCGTAGCTCGCTGGGTGGGTAGGCGGGCGGGCCGGCGATGGGCAGGCGTGACGCAGAACCGGCGCCCCCGCTGTTTGCGGGAGCGCCGGGTGCGGTGCGGTGGGGAGCCTCAGGCGGCGGCGTTCTTCAGGTCCTGGGCTCGGTCGGTGTTCTCCCAGAGCAGCTCGGGGACCTCGCGGCCGAAGTGGCCGTAGGCGGCCGTCTGCTGGTAGATCGGGCGCAGCAGGTCGAGGTCGCGGATGATCGCGGCCGGGCGGAGGTCGAAGACCTCGTTGATGGCCTTTTCGATGCGCTCGACCGGCACGTTCTCGGTGCCGAACGTCTCGACGAACAGCGACACCGGGTGGGCCTTGCCGATCGCGTAGGCGACCTGGGTCTCGCAGCGCTCGGCCAGGCCGGCCGCCACGACGTTCTTGGCGACCCAGCGCATCGCGTACGCCGCGGAACGGTCCACCTTGGACGGGTCCTTGCCGGAGAACGCGCCGCCGCCGTGGCGGGCGTAGCCGCCGTACGTGTCGACGATGATCTTGCGGCCGGTGAGGCCGGCGTCGCCCATCGGGCCGCCGATCTCGAAGCGGCCGGTCGGGTTGACCAGCAGGCGGTAGCCCTCGGTGTCGAGGCCGAGGCCTTCGAGCTCGGGCGCGATCACGTGCTCGCGGATGTCGGGCGTGAGCAGCGACTCGAGCGAGATGTCGGCCGCGTGCTGCGACGAGACGACGACCGTGTCGAGCCGGACCGGGCGCAGACCGTCGTACTCGATGGTGACCTGAGTCTTGCCGTCGGGCCGCAGGTAAGGGATCGTGCCGTCCTTGCGGGCGGTCGACAGGCGGCGGGCCAGACGGTGGGCGAGCGCGATCGGCAACGGCATCAGCTCGGGCGTCTCCGAGCAGGCGAAGCCGAACATCATGCCCTGGTCGCCGGCGCCCTGCGAGTCGAGGACGTGCTCGCTGTCACCCTCCCGCAGCTCGAGGGCGCTGTCGACGCCCTGCGCGATGTCGGGCGACTGCGAGCCGATCGAGACGCTGACGCCGCAGGACGCGCCGTCGAACCCCTTCTTCGACGAGTCGTATCCGATCTTGAGGATCGTGTCACGCACGATGCTCGGGATGTCGGCGTACGCCTGCGTGGTGACCTCACCCGCGACGTGCACCTGGCCGGTCGTGATGAGCGTTTCCACCGCGACACGGCTGCGGGGGTCCTGCGCCAGCAGGGCGTCGAGAATGCCGTCGCTGATCTGGTCAGCGATCTTGTCCGGGTGGCCTTCCGTGACCGACTCGGAGGTGAACAGGCGGCGTGCCACGGTGCTCCTCAGAATTGTCGAATACAACGTAACGCGGAAGTGTAGTCACCACGTCTGACCGGAGTCGCCTGGGTACTAGGCCGTCCCACCGTCGTCGACCTGGCGTTCCAGGAGCGCGACGACACGGTCGTAAATCATATCGGCCACATCGCCTTTCGGGAGTTCGCCGTATTCCGTCGTGCTCCCGTCGGCCCCGAGCAACGTGACCTCATTGTGGTCGGCGCCGAAGACGCGGTCCACACCCACCTCGTTAACGACGATCAGGTCAGCACGTTTCTTGACCAGTTTGGCCCGGGCGTGCTCGATGGCGTCGTGGGTTTCGGCCGCGAACGCCACGAGGATCTGCCCGGGACGTTTCGCCGCACCCAATTCCGCCGCGATGTCCGGGTTGGTCACGAGGGTGATCGGCTCCGGCGTACCGCTGTCTGTCTTTTTGATTTTTTCGACCGCCACGGCAGCCGGCCGGAAATCGGCCGGGGCAGCGGACATCACCACGATGTCAGCGTCCCCGGCGGCCTTGACCGTCGCCGCGCGCAGTTCCTCCGTCGTTCCCACTCGAACGAGGTCCACACCTGCCGGATCGGGCAGCGTCACGTTCGCGGCGATCAGCGTCGTGCGAGCACCCCGGGCCGCCGCCGCCTTCGCCAGCGCGTACCCCTGCTTGCCCGACGACCGGTTCCCGAGGAAGCGCACCGGGTCGAGCGGCTCCCGGGTCCCCCCCGCGGTGACCACGACGTGCCGCCCGGCCAGATCAAGGTCAAGACCCCGCCGGTGTACGCGCAACGCCAGCTCGAAGATCTCGGCCGGGTCCGGCAGGCGCCCCTTGCCCGTGTCCTTGCCGGTCAGCCGCCCGACCGCCGGCTCGATGACCACCGCGCCCCGGGACCGCAGCGTGGCGACGTTGGCCTGGGTGGCCGGGTTGTCCCACATCTCGGTGTGCATGGCCGGCGCGTAGACGACCGGGCAGGTGGCGGTCAGCAGCGTGTTGGTGAGCAGGTCGTCGGCGATGCCGTGCGCGGCCTTGGCCAGCAGGTCGGCCGTCGCCGGGGCCACGACGACGAGCTCGGCGGCCCGCCCGATCCGCACGTGCGGCACCTCATGCGCGTCGTCCCATACGTCGGTCGCGACCGGGCGGCCCGACAGCGCGGCCCAGGTGGGCGCCCCCACGAACTGCAGAGCCGACGCCGTGGGCACGACCCGCACCTTGTGCCCTGACTCGGTGAACAGCCGCAGCAACTCACAGGCCTTGTAGGCGGCGATGCCACCCGCGACCCCGAGGACGACTTCAGTCACCGCAGAACCCCCGAACGCTGAGAACGCCGCCCACCGATGCGAGCGACCGAGCCAACGCTAGCCCGCCGAAGGATCAACCCGCGGGCTGCCTGTGGACAACAACCAACTGTGGACAAGCCCGACCGCCCTTGACACAGCCGGCGCCTCCCCTGACGTCCTCGTCCCCCGGGGGCCGCGAAGGCGTCGCGGTGCGTGATGGCCGCGGCGTAACCGCCGATCAGAGGGACTCGCACGGCCGGGCACGCAGGCTCATGAACACCTACGCGCAGGCCTCGCCGAGCCACCGGGCACGCGAACTTCATCCAGCTACCAGCACGGACGCCGCATCTGGCTGCCTGCGCCGTATCCAGCGGCCTGCGCCGTAACCGCCTGCCTGCGCCGTATCCAGCTGCATGCCACGCTGACGCGATCTACCTGCCTGCCGCGCTGATGTGCATACCCAGGCTCGACTCGACGTGGGTGGACCCTGGGGCTCTGCCCCAGACCCCGGCCATCGCTGGAGAGCTCCCTGGCGATGGTTGCGGTGAGGGGCTTGGGGGCTCTCCGGGCAACGACAGGCGCAAGCGAATCGCAAGCAAGGGCAGGACGCAAGCACACCCCGCTTGCGTCCTGCCCTTGCTCACGATGAGCGGCGACTGCCGTCGCCCGGAGAGCCCCCAAGCCAAGACCCCGGCTTAGAAAAAGACCAACCCCAGCCGTTTACGACGGAGCCGAAGGCGGACGCAACCGGCGCGGTGCGTCCGCTTGACCCACCACCCAGGCCGGCCTGCCCGAGATGACCGCCCGGCTTCGTCCCCAACGCGGCAGCCAGACCACCGACCCGTCAGGGGACCGCCTACGCAACCCCGCACTCAGCAGCGAGTGACCCACCACCTGCCCGCCGGTTGACTCCCGGCAAGGCCGGGGCCGAGGGTGGCCACGCAGGGCATAAAACGCTCCACAGCCCAGCGTGGCCACCCTCGGCC
>NZ_JALPVJ010000004.1 GCF_023544445.1 Actinoplanes sp. M2I2
GGGGGGGTTCACACCGCCGGTCTTTTTTGTTTTCCGGGCGGGGTTGGCCCCCCCCCGGCCCCACCCGTCCCCCGCAAGAAAGTCCAGCCCACCAACCGATCCCCGCAGCAGAAAGCGGGACCAGCCAACAAACCAGGCCACCCCCGCTCCCTAGAGATCCGACGACTCAGCCGATCCGGAACCCCTCCCCGTAAACAGCGAACTCCAACGGCGTATTGAGGTCGAGATTCCCCGCATTCAGGAAACGGCGCTGGGCTGTGTCCACACGAGACGCATCTGAATGCGCCTCCTCCTTTTTCATCTCGAGCACCCGCTCATCAAGGAAGACGTTCAACCAGGCCCGCTCATCCCCGCCCTGGGCCGGCGGCTTCGCCCGCTTCAGTGCCTGGCTGCGGATCGCTCGCATGCCCTCGTAGCCGTGCATGACCGCCGCGTCGTAGTAGGCGAACTGGCCCAGCGCCCGCACTCCGTCGTTCTTGCCGTCGCGCACCGAGGGGTTGAAGTAGACGCGGTCGCGTTCGGCTTCCTGGGCTGCTTGGAATCGGCTGTCCGCCGCCGCCGTACGCCAGTCGTTGGTGAAGTTCGGGTCCAGGCCCGCATGGGACGCGGTGCCGTTGACGGTGCGCAGCGCGGGCAGGTATTTGGCCAGCACGTTGCCGGGCACCGCGTTGGTGTAGGCCTGGAGCAGCTCGAGCATGTCTCCTGTGCCGGAGCAGAAGCCGATGATGCCGGCCGTGTAGCCGCGCCCGTCTTCGATGTCCTCGATGTAGCGGAACTGGGCCCGCCAGTCGAGGGACGAGTTCTCCGCCGCGGACACGAGTTGCATCGCGACGTCTTTCTTCGCCGGGTTGTCCAAGTTCGTTCCTGTCGGAGCGGTGGTCGGCGGGGTGGTGGGGGCCGTTCCGCCGGGCAGGCTCCAAGTCTGGTTGCTGGTGCCGGAGCACGTCCAGATCTGCAGGCGGGCGCCGTTGGCCGTGCTCTTGTCGGTGACGTCGAGGCACTTGCCGCTGCCGGTGTTGACCAGCGCTGTGCCCGACACGGACCATTTCTGGGCGCCGGTGGCGTTGCAGTCGTACAGCTGGATCTTGGCGCCGTTGGCCGTCGACGCTGCCGTGACGTCCAGGCATTTGCCCAGCGCGCGGATGGTGCCGTCGGTGTTGCCGACGGTCCAATGCTGGGCCGCCGAGGTGTTGCAGTCGTAGAGCTGGATGGCGGCGCCGTTGGCCGGGCTGGCACCGGCCACATCGACACATTTGCCACCCAGGCCCTGGATCGGGCCGGAGGTCGCGGCGCCGGCCGGCAGCAGCCCGTAGATCAGGGCGGCTCCGGGGACGGCCAGGGCGACGGTGGCGTAGAGGACTCTCCTTGCGCGGATCATGGCTCTCCTCGAGCGAGGGGGATTCACGGGGATGGATCGCGCGATGAGGAGAGACGCTAGAACAGTTAAAAAGGTTTATCAATAGGTCTCGATCGACTGCTCTACGCTGGCGGCGACCCTTGACACCCGTTTGCGGTCCGCCTAGCGTCCGGGCTAACTGTTAGCCGGTTTGCCTATCGCTTCGTCACCTGATCGCCCCTCGCACCGGGAGCCGCCGTGAGCCGTCTGGCCGGTTCGTCCAAACTGCTGCGCGCCATGAACGAGAGCGCGGCCCTGGCCCACCTGCTGGACCCCGGCATGCTCACGCGGGCCGACCTGCGCAAGCTCACGGCCCTGTCGACGCCGACGATCTCCGAGGTGCTGCGCCGGCTGACCGAGGCCGGGCTGGTCACCGTGGTCGGTCACAACAGCGGGCGGCCCGGGCCGAACGCCGAGATCTACAACGCCAACCCCGACGCGGCCTACGCGGCGGCCGTCTCCGTGCGCGACATCGGCGCCAGCGGCGCGCCCTCGGTGGTCGCCGCGCTCTGCGACCTCACCGGCGAGGTGCGCGGGCGCATCGAGTCGCGCATCGACTTCCTCACCTCCGACCCCCTGACCGCGCTGGTCGAGGTGGTCGGCCGGCTGCGCGACGAGGCCGACGTCCCGGCCGACCGCATCCGGCACGTGCAGTTCGGCGTGGCCGGCTCCTACGACCCGCACACCGAGACGATCCGGCACGTCGACGTGCCCGGCTTCGGCCGTACGGGTCTGGTGCCGCAGCTGGCCGCCGCGCTCGGCACCCGGGTCGGCGTCGACAACGACGTCAACCTGGCCGCGATCGCCGAGCGGCAGCGGGGTGTGGGACGCGACGCCGACGGCTTCGCCCTGCTCTGGCTGGGTCAGGAGGGTCTCGGTCTCGCCATCGACATGGCGGGCACGCTGATGCGCGGTGCCCGGGGCGGGGCCGGTGAAATCGGCTACATGCCGCTCTACTCGCCCGACTCCTCGCACCGCAAGCTCGACCTGCAGGACCTCTTCGGCGGTGCGGCCATTCTGGACCTCGCCCGGGACAGCGGCGTTCCGGGGCGGACGCCGGCCGAGGCGGTCCGGGCGGCGGCGGCCGATCCGGCCGGTGGCGGCGACTTCCTGATGGCTCTGGCCGACCGCATCGTGATCGGCCTGGCCGCGGTGATCGCCGTGCTCGACCCGTACCTGGTGGTGCTCTCCGGCCCGATCGCGCAGGCCGGCGGGGCGCCGCTGCTGTCCGCGGTGACCTTCGCGGTGCGCCGCGCGGCGCCGCTGGAGAGCTCGATCGCGGTGACCTCCCTCGAGGACGACGCGGTCCTGCTGGGCGCGCTCGACGCCGGCCTGACCGCGGTCCACGAGTCCCTCATCAACTCGATCCGCTCGTCCTGAGGCGGACCGTAGGCGCGGGAGACAGGGACCTGGGTCAGCGCCGGGTGAGGACCAGCAGCTCGGCCACCGCGGCCAGGACCAGGGCCGCGACCAGCGAGACGATGCCGCCGACCAGGGCGTAGACCAGGAGGACCAGCGGCGCGACGAAGCCGATGTAGGTGGCGCCGGCCAGCGGCCGGTTGTTCGCCCGCAGCCGGCGCAGGGCAGTTCCGAGCGGCTCGGGCACCATCCGCCGCAGCGCTACGAGCACCCCGACGACGATCAGCACGCCGACCAGGCCGGCCCACACCCGCGAGATCCCGACGCTGGTCAGCGTCATGAAGCCGGCCATGACGCCGGTGATCAGCGTCGCGTTGGCCCCGTAGAGCACGCCCTGGCGCACCGCGGCGGCCGACGGCTCGGAGGGATCGAGCACCGGTCCCGACGGCCGGCTGATCGCGGGCTCGCCGGTCCAGCCGGCCGAGCCACGCTTCGGCTCTTCCTTCGGCTCGGGGCGGTCGGGCGCGGGATAGGCCCGCGGGAACGGCTCGGGATAGTCCCCCGCCGTCTCCTCACGCGCCTCCGGCTCGGCCTGCGCCGCCAGCGTCGCCTCGTCGGCCAGCGCCTCGAGCGCCCTGGCCCAGCGCCGGCGTTCGAACCGGACGATTCCCATGTCGTGCTGGGCGTCCCCGATCGCCGGATCGAGGTCGAGAGACTGGGTGTACGCCCGCTGGGCCAGATCGAAGAGCCGGAGCCGCGCGGCCACGACGGCCAGCACCAGGTGCGCCTCGGCGTCGGCGGGCGCTATCCGGACCGCGTTCCAGGCCGCGTTGAGGGCTTCCTGCCCGTTGCGCGACTCGCTGAGCAGCGCCGCACCGGTCCGCTGGGCGTACGCGTCGGCCGGCCACTGCGCGAGGATCCCGCTGGCCACGCGGGCCGCGTCGCCGTACTTCTGGCTGTCGGTGAGCGCCATGGCCCGGACGACCAGGTTGGTGATCGTGTCGGGGGCGGCCGCCACCGCCTTCTCCGCGGCCCGCAGCGCCTCGCCGGGCTGCTCGGCGGCCAGGTGGATGCGGGCCAGCGTGGCCAGCAGGCTGGGTTCGTCGGGCGCGGCCGTCAGCCCGGCGGCGACCTCCTGGGCTGCCTCGTCGTATCGTCCGAGATCGGCGAGCAGGAGCGCACGCTGGCGGTACTCCTCCGGCGTGGTCTCTGGTTCCAGGGGCGCGGCCACTCTTCGAGCGTAGGCGCTACCACGAAATACCGTGTCCCGGGGTGAGCACCGTTCACTTGCCACCCGCCGCAACGCTCACATCTGGGCGATCAGGGCGACCGCCGTCGCGGCGAGTCCCTCCCCGCGGCCGGTCAGGCCCAGCCCGTCGGTCGTGGTGCCCGAGACGGTGACCGGGGCGCCGACCGCCGCCGACAGCACCTGCTGGGCCTCGGCCCGGCGCTTGCCGATCTTCGGGTGGTTGCCGATCACCTGGATCGAGACGTTCACCACCTCGAACGACGCCGCCCGCACGAGCCGCGCCGCCTCGGTCAGCAGCGCGACGCCCGAGGCGCCCGCCCACTCGGGCCGGGACGTGCCGAAATTGCTGCCGAGGTCGCCGAGCCCGGATGCCCCGAACAGCGCGTCGCAGGCGGCGTGGGCGGCCACGTCGGCGTCGGAGTGCCCGGCCAGCCCGGTCTCGCCCGGCCACAGCAACCCCGCCACCCAGCAGGGCCGGCCCGGCTCGAAGGCGTGCACGTCCGTGCCGATACCGACCCGCTGGCTGATCACGCGGCCAGGTTACGCGGGATCATCGGACAGCCTGAGCAGAGCCTCGGCCAGGACGAGATCGAGCGGACGGGTGATCTTCATCGCCAGATCGGAGCCGGGGATGCAGGTGACCGGCAGACCGGCCTTCTCGACCAGGCCCGCGTCGTCGGTCAGCGGATCGGCCGCCGAGGCGTGGACCTCGGCCAGCACACTGTGACGGAAGCCCTGCGGGGTCTGCACGCTGCGCAGCACCGAGCGGTCGACCGTGCCCAGCACGGTCTCGCCGGGGCCGACCTCCTTGATGGTGTCGACCACGGGCAGCACCGGGATCACCGCAGGGTGCCCGGCCCGCACGGCGGCCGCCACCGACTCGATCACGTCGGGTGGAGTGAGGGCACGCGCGGCGTCGTGGACGAGCACGATGTCGATCTCGGGCGGCACGACGGCCAGGGCCCGGGCGACGGACTCCTGCCGCTCGGCCCCGCCGGCCACCACGGTGACCGGCGCGACCGGCGCCAGAAGGGAACGCACCGCCTCGACTTCAGCGGCGGGAGCGGCGACCACGATGAGGCGGACCGACCCGGAGGCGGCCACCCGGCGTACCGCGTGGACGAGCAGAGGCTCCCCGGCGAGCAGGCGCAGAGCCTTGGGTCCGCCGGGGCCGAGCCGTAAGCCGGCACCCGCAGCCAGAACCAGGACCGCGACGTCACCGCGGGCATTGAGCTGCGCGGTCACGTCGCGGTCCTGTGCGAACACGTTTTTGGTCGCGTCGAGGTGGGGGGTGGATCAGGCCTCGGTGAGGACCTTGTCGAGGAGAACCTCAGCCTCGTCCTTGGTGCTCTTTTCCGCCAGAGCGACCTCACCGACCAGGATGTCGCGGGCCTTGGCGAGCATGCGCTTCTCTCCGGCCGAGAGACCGCGCTCGCGCTCACGACGCCACAGGTCACGAACAACCTCGGCAACCTTCAGGGGGTTACCGGAAGCAAGCTTCTCGAGATTGGCCTTGTAACGCCGCGACCAGTTCGTCGGCTCCTCGGTGTGCGGTGCGCGGAGGACGTCGAAGACCTTGCCCAGGCCCTCCTCGCCAACCACCTCACGCACGCCGACGATCTCGGCGTTCTCAGCGGGCACCCGCACGGTCAGATCGCCCTGAGCGACGCGCAGCACGAGATACTGCTTCGGCTCGCCCTTGATGACCCTTGTTTCGATTGCCTCGATGAGTGCGGCCCCGTGGTGGGGGTAAACAACGGTCTCGCCGACACTGAAAACCATAGGTTCGAAGCCCCTTTCGCTGTGTCTAGGGTAACACGCTCAGGCAGCTATGTCCCGCCCAGCCGGTGACTGTTAGTGCAGCTCAGGGCCCCTGTGATGGGCGTTTCTGCGGCTTGACAACGCCGCTTGGAGCTGCCTCAGTGACGGTGGGTGATCGTTTGGTGACGGCAATAGCGTGCGAGTCGGATATTCCGCACCTACGGCGTTTGTGAGGTCAAGCTTATCGCTAAGGTCCGGAAGCGCGCACTACTGGCGGTCGGGCCGCGCGTGAGGAAGGCTGGGGTGCAAGGTCCCCGACCGAAGAACGACTGGGTCGGCCCGGGGGGAGGGTGAGTCATGGCTGGTGCGAGCGACAACGGCGGATGGTCGTCGGATGGCGGTTCGCCCGACGACCTGCCCGACCTGCCCGAGGAGTGGGGCGTCATCGTCATCCCGGACGATCTGTCCGGGCTGTCCGACGAGGTCGACGCCATCCGGGCCGAGCTGCGCCTGGCCGATCCGCCCACACGCTGGCAGCGGCTTCTCCGCCGGCCCGCCGCGCGGCGGCTGCGTCGCGTCGCCGCCACCGCGCTCCGCGCGCCCGTCCTGATCATCTCGTTGGCCGTGTTGGTCACCGTGGCCAGCCTGTTCGCCTCGGCGTGGCCCGGGCCGCCCCGCCAGCCGGCCGTCCAGCGCACGGCCACCACGACGCCCGAGCGTTCCTCGACCCTGCCGGCGCTCGAGTTGCTGTCGGCGGACGGCCAGACCGTTCCGCTCCGCGGCCGCCTGCCGGCCGTCATCCTGCTCGTCGACGGCTGCGCCTGCACCGGGCTCGTCGCCGACACGATCGACGCCGTCGGCCCCGAGATCGCCGTCATCACCGTCTCGGCCGCGACCGCGTCGGCGTCGGCCGCGGGCACCCCGCCGACCGGCGCGATGCCGCCGGCGAACGGCAAGACTGTGCGCGTTCTCACCGACCCGGCCGGCAGCCTGCGCACCCATCTGCGGCTCACCGCCCCCGACACCACGGCCGCCGCCGTGCTGGTCGACCGGGGCACCTCGATCGTCCGCGTGGTGCCCCGCACGCTCTCGGTCGAGGACTTCCGTTCCGACCTGGCCCGCCTCTGAGCCGGCCGCCCCTCGGGCCGTCACTGCCCTCGGCGACCGGCGGAGCCAAGCCGGCGGCGATCAGGCGGAGACGCGCCGCACGGAGTAGCGGAACACCACGGGCCCCTTGTCGCTGACCATGACGTGCAGGCGCATCGCGTCACCCAGGCCGACCCGGAAGCTGTACGGCGGGCGCTCGGCCGAGCAGTACAGCCCCCGCCCACTGTCCCGGCCGCTCTGGCTGAGGCTGACCCGCACGTACGACTCCGGGCCACCCCGGCAGATCACCGACACCAGGTACTCGCCGGTCTCGACCGAGGTCTCGAAGGACTGCTCGGCGCCCGGCGCCAGCGCCATGGTCCCGGCGTCGGCCTGCGTGTCGGTGTCGGGCAGCTCCCGTTCGGCCGCCGTCCGCCACACCTGCACCTGGTCGTCGGCGCGGTCGGGCGGGGCGGACAGGAACCACCAGGTCGCGCCGCCGGCGACCAGCAGCCCGGCGGCGGCGTAGAGCACCGCTCCGCGTTCCCGCGCACCTGTCACGCTGTGACTGTAGAGGCCTCCAGCAGCGTGCCGTAGAGCGTGAGCCCCGGCCCGAAGGCCAGCATCACCACCCGCCGCGGCGGGCTCGGGCGGCGGCGCAGCTCGTCGAGCACCAGCAACACCGTCGGCGACGAGCAGTTCCCGTACGTCGACAGAACTCCCCGGGAGGCGTCGAGCGCCTCGTCATCGAGACCGAGTTGTTGCTGAACCACATCGAGGATCTTGGGACCGCCGGGGTGGACCGCCCAGCCGTCCACGTCGTCGATGGTCAGGCCGTGCCGGGCCAGCAGGTCGTCGACGAGCTTGCGGACGTGCAGCTCGAGCACGGCGGGCACGCGGGGCGACAGCCCCATGCGGAAGCCCAGGTCGGTGACCTCCCACGTCATGTGGTCGGCCGTGGTGGTGTCGGTGGCCGCCACGGTGTCGCGCAGGACGTATCCGGGACCGTCGTCCGGGGTCAGGACGACCGCGACGGTCGCGTCGGAGAAGAGCGCGTGCGACACGATCTGCTGGAGATCCGTCCGGGTGCTCGCCGGCTGCAGGTGCAGGCTGGTCAGCTCGGCGCAGAGCAGCAGCGCGGGCCGGCCCCGGGCGACCACGAAGTCGGCCGCCGTGCCCAGCCCGGGCAGGGCCGCGTAGCAGCCCATGTGCCCGATGAAGAGCCGCTGCACGGTCGGCGACATGCCCAGGTCGCGGGCGAGCAGGATGTCGAGCCCGGGCGTCGCGTAGCCGGTGCACGAACAGACCGCGAAGAGCCCGAGCTCGTCGGCCCGGAGGCCGGCGTCGGTCAGCGCCCGTCCCACCGCCTCCTTGCCGAGCGGCACGGCCTCGACCTGGTAGCGGCGCATCCGCTGCTCGGTCGACCACTCGGAGACGTCCTCGAGCAGCGGGCTGACCGCCGCCTGCCGGGTGCGTACCCCGGAGTTGGCGAAGATGCGCTTGGCCAGCGCCCGCTTCTCCGCGGTGTAGTGCTTCGCGAAGAAGCCTTCCCAGAGATCATCCTGCGCGGCAGGCGGCGGCAGCGCTGTACCCAGCCCTGCGATGGTCGCGTTGCGATTCACTTGTGCCTCCCCGGCCGAACCCCGCCGCCCTACCCAACTGCTTTCCTGTCGAGCCGCCCCCGGACGGGACGGGTCCGACCACTACCAGCGCGGCGCCGAACCCTCCGAGTCCGCGTCGCCGCCGAGGGCATCTACCCCCAGCCAGTCCGCACACACATCACTGGTCGCCGGTTGTAGAGATCCGGCTCTCGCGTCCCGGTAGAGACGCTCCAGCGGGTGGCCGCGGCGCATCGCCGACGTGCCCGCGGCCTCCAGCATCGAGGCCGCCACCTCGGCCGCGGTGGTGCCGGCGAGCAGCTTGGCCCGCCACACCCAGCGGTTCGTCTCGGCCTCACCGGGCTGCTCGTCGACCCGGCGGGCGGCCTCCAGGACGGCCAGGTGGGCGGCGGCGACGGCGGCGTCGGCCCGGCCGATCCGAGCCCGGATGGCCGGCAGGTGGCCCAGCTTGCGCTCGTTGACGTGTTCGACGGCGGCGTCGACGGCCGCGCGGGCCACCCCGACGTAGACGGCGGCGTAGCTGGCCACCATCCAGTGCGGAGCCAGCTGGGCCACGACCAGGGCCAGACCCTCGACCCCGCCGAGCAGCGCGCCGGCCGGCACGGTGACGTCGACGTGCAGGTCGTGCGAGCCGGTGGCCCGCATGCCGAGCGCGTCCCAGGTGGGCTCGACGCGCAACCCCTCCCCGGCCGGCACGAGGAACTGCGACACCTGCGAGGGGTCGGCCGAGCTGCGCGCGGCGACCAGATAGGCGTCCGCGTGCCCGGCCCCGGAGCAGAACGTCTTGGAGCCGGTGATGCGGTATCCCCCGTCGACCACCTCGTACGAGGTGGTGAGCTGCGACAGGCGGGAGCCGGCGCCCCGCTCGCTCATCGCCACCGCGTACCACTTGCCCTCGGCCGCGGCCCGCAGGGCGTCGTCCCGGGCCTGGAGCGCCTCGGGCGGCAACCCCAGGGCGTCGGCCAGTTCGTCGGTGACACCGGCCAGGGCGCCGGTCACCGAGGCGTGCATGTTGAAGATCAGCGCGGTGGCGCCGTTGCCCCGGGCCAGCTCGTGGGCGGTCGCCGCGTACTCGGCGAAGCTCGCTCCGGCGCCGCCCAGCCGGGCCGGGACCATCAGCCCGAACAGACCGGCGGCGCGCAGGTCGGCGAAGTCCTCGGCCGGGAAGCTGCCGTCCCGGTCGTGCGTCGCGGCGCGGGCCGCGAACCGGGGCGCAAGCCGGCGGGCTTCCGTGGTCATGCGTACTCCTCTGCCTTGCGGCCGCGTCCCTGGTAGAGCACGGCGGTCGAGCGGGTGGGGACGATGCGGCCCAGCGGCCGGCCGTCCGGCTGCCGGCGCTGCCCGAGCCAGCGGATGAGGCCGGTCGCGCTGGGCCGGGCGCCGCGCACCTCGAGGCGTACGCCGTGGGAAGCGAACTCGGCGACGAGCCGGCGCGGGTCGACGAACAGCGACGGATCGTGCAGGCCGGCCGGAGCCAGGCCGACGAGCTCGCCCAGCGTGACCGTCACGAAGCGACTGAGCGCGTTGTCGTTGACGGTGTCGAGCACGAGGAGTCCGCCCGGCCGCAGCACCCGGCAGAGCTCGGCGACGGTGGCCGGCAGGTCGGTGACGTGCTCGAGGATCTCGCCGGCGGCCACCACGTCGGCCGAACCGGTGGCCAGCGGCAACGCCGTCACGTCGCCGCGCACGCCGTGCACCCCGCGGGCCACCGCGTGGGTCAGCCCGGACTGCCGCAGGTCGACGCCGACGTGCCGGTAGCCCTTTCCGGCCAGATGAGGCGCGAGCAGGCCACCGCCGCACCCGGCATCGACGAGCACGGCGCCGGGGAAGGGAGCGGGCGGGACCAGCCGGGCGCGGGCCACGGCCAGCCAGTGCAGCAGCTCGAAGCCGCCGCCGGGACGCCACCACTCGCCGGCCAGGGCGTCGTACTGACGCGGATCGTTACGCGGCATCGACGGCATGTGATCGAGCGTGGCATGAGTCCGTCACACCCGCCACACTGCTCGCATGTCACGAGCGGTTTCAGTGATCAAATCGTCCCATCCGGAGCCTGGCGGCGCGGTCACCGTGGCGATGACCCTGCTGGCGATCGGGGTCGGTCACCGCGGCTGGTCGATCCTCGGCGTGTTCCTGGCCGTCGGGGCGACGCAACTGGCGGTGGGCTGGGTCAACGACTGGCTCGACGCCGACCGCGACCGCAGCACCGGGCGCACCGACAAGCCGATCGCCTCGGGCGCGGTCTCGCGCCGCACGGTCGGCATCGCCGGGCTGATCGCCGCGCTGGCCATCCCGCTGCTCGGCCTGCCCTTCGGCCTCGTGCCGACGATCGTCATCTCGCTGGTCGGTGTGTTCGCGCTGCTCTACGACTGGCCGCTGAAGTCGACGGCGCTGTCGGTGGTGCCGTACGTCGTGGCGTTCGGGTTGCTGCCGGCCTTCGTCGTGGTGTCGCTGCCGGGCCACCCCGCCCCGCCGGCCTGGCTGGTCGCGGCGGGCGCGCTGCTCGGCGCGGGCGCCCACTTCGCCAACGTGCTGCCCGACCTGGCCGACGACGCGGCCACCGGCGTCCGCGGCCTGCCGCACCGGCTCGGCGAGACCGGGTCGGTCGTCGCGGCCGCCCTGCTGCTCCTGAGCGCGACTTTGACGCTGGTCTTCGGGCCACCCGGGCCCCCGTCGTGGCCGGGCTGGGTGGGCGCCGCCGCGGCCGTCGTGGTCCTTCCCCTCGGGTGGTACGCGACCACGCGCGCGAAGGGACGCGGTGTCGCCATGTTCCGCGCGGTGATCCTCGTCGCTCTCATCGACGTCCTGCTGCTCGTCTCCAGCGGCCGGGTGGTGTGAATGGACGGGTCGCCGCACGCGCCGGTTCGCCGACCTCTACGCTGAGACGTACACCTGTGGTGTTCATCGGTGTTGAGTCGCATCGGTGTTGAGCTTGATCAGCTTGGAGGATCGTGATGCGCTCCCTGGGAACCCGTCGCGTCGCCCTGGCCGCGGGTGCCGCCACGGTCGCCGTGATCGCGCTGGCCGGCTGCTCGGCCGGCCAGGTTGCCGAGACCGCCCTCCTGGACGCGCCGATCTCGGGGCTGAACACCCAGAGCACCGACGGTCGTCTGCTGATCCGCAACCTCCAGGTGGTCTACAACAGCCCCGAGGGTTACCCGGCCAACGGCAACGCCCAGCTCGAGCTCGCGCTCTACAACCAGACCACCGAGCCGCTGAGCGTCCTGATCAGCAGCAGGCCGCAGCAGACCGAGACCGAGGGCATCGTCTCGGCCCAGCAGATCGGGCTCACCGGTGGCGCGGCCGCCGCGTCGCCCAGCGCCAACCCCGAGCCGTCGGGCAGCCGCCCGTCCAGCACGGCCCTGCCCGGCCCGCCGCAGCAGGCCGGTGGCGTTCCCGACAACCCGTCGGTCCAGCCCAGCACGCCGGGCGCGCCGTCGATCGCGCCCAGCCCGTCGGTGCAGCCCGCCCGCATCACGATCCCGGGTCTGAGCAGCGCGACCTACCTGCCCGGCGACGAGGCCAAGGTGCTCGCGCTCGGCCTGAGCGACCGGCTGGCCCCGGGCAACTCGCTGAGCCTGGTGGTCGAGGTGAGCGGCCAGACCCAGCCGCTCGAGGTCAACGCGCCGATGGCCATCCCGTTGTCGCCGGCCTCCCGCCCGGCCACTGTCCCGCCGAACGATCACCTCGGCGAGGGCGAGGACGCCGAAGAGGGCTCGGAAGTGGGCGGCAACTGAGTACGACGCTTCTTGTCGTACCGTCCGGCTAACTTAGCCGGGTGACCACGTCCCGCACGGCCGCCAAGGCAGCCCGCCCCACCTACATCTGCGACGCCTGCGGTCACCAGCCGCCCAAGTGGCTGGGCCGCTGTCCCGAGTGTGGCGAGTGGGGCTCGGTCGTCGAGTCCACCGTGACCACCCCGCTGGGCGCCGGCCGGGTGGTCAGCTCACGCATGCCGGCCGAGCCGGCCCGCCCGATCGCCACGATCAGCGCCGCTCCGGCCCGGGCCGTGCCGACGAACGTGAGCGAGCTCGACCGGGTGCTCGGCGGCGGCCTGGTGCCCGGAGCGGTGGTGTTGCTGGCCGGTGAGCCCGGTGTGGGCAAGTCCACACTGCTGCTCGATGTGGCCCAGCAGTGGGCGGCCCACTCGGGCACACCGTCGCTCGTGGTCAGTGGTGAAGAGTCGGTGAGTCAGGTCCGGCTGCGGGCCGAGCGGCTCGGCGCCCTGCACGAGCAGCTCTATCTGGCCTCCGAGAGCGACCTCGGCGCGGTGCTGGGTCACCTCGACGCGGTCAAGCCCGGCCTGCTGGTGCTCGACTCGGTCCAGACGATCTCCGCTCCGGGCACCGAGGGCGTTCCCGGCGGGGTCACCCAGGTGCGCGCCGTCACCGCCGCGCTGGTCGGGGTGGCCAAGGAGCGGGGCATCGCCACCGTCCTGGTCGGCCACGTGACCAAGGACGGTCAGGTCGCCGGCCCGCGCGTGCTCGAGCACCTGGTCGACGTGGTGCTCCACTTCGAGGGTGACAAGCACTCGTCGTTGCGGCTGGTCCGCGGGGTCAAGAATCGTTACGGCGCGGCCGACGAGGTGGGCTGTTTCGAGATGAACGAGAGCGGCATCGCGAGCCTGCCCGACCCGTCCGGCCTGTTCCTCACCCGATACTCCGAGCCCGTCCCCGGCACGTGCGTGACCGTGGCCATGGAGGGCCGCCGGGCGCTGGTCACCGAGGTGCAGGCGCTGATCGGCGCCGAGGTGCAGGGCTCGCCGCGGCGGACGGTCTCCGGCCTCGACAGCGCCCGCCTGGCCATGGTGCTGGCCGTGCTCGAGCGCCGCACCAAGCAGCTCAAGCTCTACAATCGCGAGGTCTTCGCCGCGACCGTCGGCGGCATCCGGCTGACCGAGCCGTCGGCCGACCTGGCGATGGCGCTCGCGGTGGCCTCCGGCGGCCTCGATCTGGCGATGGCGCCCCACCTGGTGGCGATCGGCGAGGTCGGGCTGACCGGCGAGATCCGGCGGGTCGGGGCGGTCGGGCGGCGGCTCGCCGAGGCGGCCCGGCTCGGCTTCAAGGTGGCCCTGGTGCCACCCGGCTGCGCACCCGAGGCGCCCAAGGGGGTGGAGGTCATCGAGGTGAGCGATCTGCGGTCCGCTCTGCAGTCGGCCGCCCGCGCGTCGGCCGCCGCCGGCGGTGACCGACGGTGATCTTTAATCACGCTACGGAGCATTCATCGAACCACGACTCGTTGCACTGGATGACAGTCCGTAGAATGTCCAGGTGCCGCTCGACCGCGATGGTTCCAAGCCCGCCGCCGCCAACCCGACGCCGCGACCCGGTATCAACGGTTCGGCGCATCGTCCGGCTGCCACCACAGCAGGTCCCGGTCTCACGGGCGGCGGGGTGACGGCCGATCCGCTGCGCGCCAACCTGGCGCTCATGGCCCCCGGCACTGCCTTGCGTGACGGCCTCGAACGCATTCTCCGCGGGCGCACGGGCGCTCTGATCGTGCTCGGTCACGACGCCGTGGTCGAGAGCATCTGCACGGGCGGCTTCCCGCTCGACGTCGAGTTCTCGGCGACCCGGCTGCGTGAGCTGTGCAAGATGGACGGCGCGGTCGTCCTCTCCAGCGACGGCACCCGCATCGTGCGGGCCGCGGTCCACCTGATGCCCGACCCGGCCATCCCGTCGGAGGAGTCGGGCACCCGTCACCGCACGGCCGAGCGGGTGGCCAAGCAGTCCGGCTTCCCGGTCATCTCGGTGAGCCAGTCGATGCACATCATCGGCCTCTACGTGAACGGTCAGCGGCACGTCCTCGACGACTCCGCGGCCATCCTGTCCCGGGCCAACCAGGCGCTGGCCACCCTCGAGCGCTACAAGCTGCGCCTCGACGAGGTGTCCGGCACCCTGTCGGCGCTGGAGATCGAAGACCTGGTCACCGTGCGTGACGCGGTCGCGGTCGTCCAGCGTCTCGAGATGGTGCGCCGCATCGCCGACGAGATCTCGGGCTACGTCGTCGAGCTGGGCACCGACGGCCGGCTGCTGGCCCTGCAGCTCGACGAGCTGATGGCCGGCGTCGACTCCGACCGCACCCTGGTCATCCGCGACTACCTGCCCACCGGTCGCAAGGCCCGCACGCTCGACGAAGCGCTGGTCGAGCTCGACCTGCTCACCGCCACCGAGATGATCGACCTGGTGGCCGTGGCCAAGGCGATCGGCTACCCCGGGGCCAGCGACTCGCTCGACGCCGCGGTGTCGCCGCGGGGCTTCCGCCTGCTGGCCAAGGTGCCGCGCCTGCCCACCCAGATCGTCGACCGCCTGGTCGACCACTTCGGCAGCCTCCAGCGCCTGCTGGGCGCCACGGTCGAAGACCTGCAGGCGGTGGACGGCGTGGGTGACGCGCGGGCCCGGGGCGTACGGGAAGGTTTGTCGCGTCTGGCCGAGGCGTCGATCCTCGAGCGCTACGTCTGAGGGCCGCTCTTCCTTTCGGTTGATCACAAAGGGGTGCGGTCCGCCCGGAGTTCGATGTGCGCCGGATCAGGCGTTCCTAAGATCGATCTTCATGGGAAACAACCGGAACGTGGTCGGGGTGGCGCTCGTCGCCGGCGTGCTGCTGGGGGTCCTCGACTTCGTCTGGATCAAGTACGTGCCGTCGCCATTCGGCAGCCTGGGCAACTCGCTGGCCGTCTGGGCGGTGGTGGCGTTCCTGCTGACGTTGCGCTTCCGGTGGTCGCTGCCCGTGAGCATCGCCGGCGCGGTCCTCGCCCTGGTGGTGGCCGTTCCCAGCTACTACCTCGCGGCCGTGCTGATCCAGAACGACAGCGTGTCCACCCTGTACAACACCACCGCGATCGCCTGGATGGGTCTCGGCGTGGTGGCCGGCGTCGTCTTCGGAACCGCCGGCGCGATGGCCCGCACGCCCGGACGCCTCCAGACCGCGGCCATGGCGGTGCCGGGTGCGGTTCTCTTCGCCGAAGCGCTGATCCAGGCCCGGCGGATCGGCGACCCGTCCTATTCCACCGGTGAGCTGGTCGGGTTCGCAGCCGTCCTGGCCGCCCTGGGCCTGGCGATCACCCTGCTGGTCGGACGTTCGTGGCCGCAGCGAGGCCTCGCCCTGCTGATCGCCCTCCCGCTGACCGCGATCGGCTACGCCCTGCTGTCGGTGACCGGCTTCCGCTGACCGACCGTAACGGCAATCGAACGCTGAGAGCCGCCGTCCGGGGAAAGGCAAGCTGCAGGCCTCGGGACACAGCCTCACGCAACCTTCCGAGCACAGCCTCACGCAACCGTCCGGCCACGGCTCCACGCGACCTCTGACCAGAGCTTCACGCAACCGTCCGGCCACAGCTCCGCGCGACCTCTGACCAGAGCTTCACGCAACCGTCCGCGCAGAGGCCCGCAGCAGCCTTCCAAGCCGACAGGCAACCGTTCGAGGTGGCCGGGACCGGATCGAAGATGCCACGGTCGGGCCGCGACGTGGCCGACCAGTGTCAGAGTTGCCCAGCCATAACAGGCCGACACCCAGATCCTTTGGGCTTGAATCTGCCGCCTGGATCGCACCCTTGAGCGGACCTTGGCCAAGCGCTACGGGGCCACCCGCCGAAGAGCGGACCATAGCCACCTTCCCCGCCGCATGATCGGAAGTGCACCACAGTTGCCAGCCTTGGGCCCGCACGCTCGGGAGCCGGTAACAACCGCCTGCCCGAGGGCCCTGCGCGGAGGGCAGACCACAGCCACCCTGCCCAGGGCCGCACGCTTGGAAGCAGGACTCGCGAAGGGCAGGCAGCATCGGGCCAGAGAACGTCGCGACTAGTCGTGCGAACAGCCGCCAGCCCCAGGGCCCACACGGAAGCAGACCAGCCACCCTGCCCAAGGCCGCACACCTCGAAAGCAACAACAGCCGTCAGCCCCACGGCCCGAAAGGGAAGCAGACCGAAGCCGCCCGGTCCCGCCCGTGGCGCGACCTGCGCGATCACGGACCGGCGCCCACAGGGCCGCACGGTTCGGAGCTGGCGACAGCCGCCCGCCGGCGAGAGCTGTCCGCGGGGCGGTCAGGAGGGCAGGGGCTCGGCTATGCCGTTCGCGTGGTCGGTCACCGAGGCGCCGACGACCGTTGCCCGTACGGGAAGCATCTCGAGACAGCGGCGGATCGCGTGGGCCATCTGCGGGTTGGGCACGCGCATCGAGATCGTGCAGTGCGGGACCCAGCGGCCCGGCCGGTAGAGATCCCATCCCTGGACCCCGGCGGCGTCCAGGCGGTCGTGCACCTCGCGATGGTGGTCCAGCAGCGCGGCGGTGGGTGTGACGCCCAGCCACAGCACGCGACCCACGAACTGGCCGACGTAGTCCAGGTCGAGGGTCAGACCACGGCCCACCGGCAGACCGGCCAGGGCGTCCAGGACGGCCGTCGGCGGCAGGGTCCGGGCCACGGCCAGCGACAGTGCGGGCGGTGCTTCTCGTTGAGCAGGGAGGCCAGCGTCGGGATGCCCTCGGCCTCCAGCGACCGCCACAGCGTTCGTACCCGGCGGGTGGCGTCCACGTCCAGATACAGCTCGAGTGCGGCGACCACTCAGGACGTGATGGTCAGCGTGACCGGCTTGCTCACCAGGGTGCCGAGGCGGGCCCGCAGCTCGAACTGGCCGGGCGGCGGGTTGGGGCCGGCCGGTGAGCCGCCGGTGCAGGTGCTCGACTGGCGGCCGTTCCAGGTCACCTTGTACGTGAGCTCCTGCCCGGGCGGAAGCTGCCGCACGTCGCCGCCCTTGGCGGTGCTGCACGTGTCCGAGGACCAGAACTTCTGAGCGCCCTGGTCGAGGTAGAGCTCCTGCGGATCGGGACCGACGTCACGGGCGCAGGCCCGCTGGCCGATGTTCTTGATCTTGAGCTCTATCTGGACCGGCGCGCCGCGCTTGAGGTTCGTGCCGGCCGGGATCGGGGTCACAGCCAGCTCGCCGTCGGCGCAGGAGCCGTCGGCCGGCACGTTGACGTTGTTGTTCTGTCCGGCCGCGGTGGCGCCGCCGGTGGCGCCTCCGGTCGCGCCGCCGGTGGGCGGCAACGTCGGCTGCGGCGGGGTGTCGCCGCCGGACGGCTGCGCCTGCAGGTCGCCGGGCGCGGGAAGCGAGGGACCGTCGTTGCCGGGCACCCCGTCGACGAAGGCCGGCCCGGACGACGCCGGCTGAGAGCTGGGCAGCTGTGTCGATGCCGAGGTCGGGCTCTGGCCCCTTTTCGGGTCGTCCTTGTCGTCACCGGTGCAGGAAACGAACAGCACGATGATGCCGAGCAGCACTGCGCCCAGCACGATCGCACGACGCCGCCAATAGACAGCGGGTGGAAGGGAACCAACCGTCGCTCGCATGATGGGCAACACCGTAAACCCGCGCGCCCGCGAGGAGCGACGCGACGCGCCGGAGCATATGCGACAACGGCTCGGATAAGTTCTAGAGGTAGACCTTGCGCTGGTAGATCGCGTGCGCCCCGGCGACGCGATCGAGGAACAACTTTCCGTCGCAGTGATCGATCTCGTGTTGCAGCGCCCGGGCCTCGAAGGCGTCGGTGGTCATCTCGATCGTTTCTCCGCTGCCGGGGAGCATCGCCGAGACCACGACGCGCCCGGCCCGCTTGACGTCGCCGGTCAGGTCGGGCACCGACATGCAGCCCTCGCGCCCGGCCTTCCAGCGGCTGGCCTCGATGACCTTGGCGTTGCAGAGGACGAACGTGCCGTGGGTGGTGGCCGCCTTGGGGTGGCCGGTCACGTCGACGGCGAAGATCTGGGCGCCCACGCCGACCTGGGGCGCGGCCAGGCCGACGCAGCCGGGCGCGACGCGCATGGTGGCGACCAGGTCGGCGGCGAGCTGGACGATCGCCGGATCGGCCGGGTCGACCTCGTCGCCGATCGTGCTGAGCACCGTCGCCGGGGCGGTGACGACCGGGCGGACCGTGCCTTCCGGACCGTCCCAGGTCACGGACGCGGTCACAGGATCTCCGACTCGGCGCGCCGCAGGGTCACCTCGACGCCCAGCTCGGCCGCGGCGACGGCGAGTTGCTCGGCCAGTTCGTCGGCCGAGCCGGTGGGCAGGTCGACCTCGGCCAGGAGGACGTAGAGCGACCCGGCCAGCCGGGTGCTCAGGTCGGTGATGTTGCCGCCGGCGCCGGCGACGACCCGGGTCACGGCCGCGACGATGCCGAGCCGGTCGGCCCCGTGCACGCTCACCACGTACGGCTCGCCGCCGGTCTTCACCTCGTCCTCGGGCTCGACCGAGCGCACCGAGGTGACCAGCCCGGTCAGCGACGTCAGGGCCGCCGACGCCTCCTCGGCGGTCGGCCCGGTGCAGACCAGGGTCATCGTGAAGTGGCCGCGCAGGCGGGTCATGGTGGAGTCGGTGAGGTTGGCGCCGACCCCGGCCAGCGCCTCGGCCACGTCGGCGACGATGCCGGTCCGGTCGGGACCGATGACGGTGATGGCGAGCTCATGCACCTGCCTACAGTAAGACCTGCCATGACTTTCGCAGATGACGCCATCACGTGGTTCGACAAGAATGCCCGCGACCTGCCCTGGCGGCAGCCCGGCACCACCGCCTGGGGGGTGCTGGTGAGCGAGGTGATGCTCCAGCAGACCCCGGTCGTGCGCGTGGAGCCCGCCTGGCGGGCCTGGATGACCCGCTGGCCCACCCCCGCCGACCTGGCCGCCGACCCGCCGTCCGAGGCGATCCGCATGTGGGGCCGGCTCGGCTACCCGCGGCGGGCGATGCGGCTGCACGCGTGCGCGGTGGCCATGGTCGAGCGGCACGACGGCCGGGTCCCGTCCGATCTCGAGCAGCTGCTCGCGCTGCCGGGCGTGGGGACCTACACCGGCCGGGCCGTGGCCACCTTCGCGTACGGGCAGCGCCACCCGGTGGTCGACACGAACGTGCGCCGTGTCGTGTCGCGGGCTGTCGAGGGCAAGCCGGATGCGGGCCCGACCACGACCGCCGCCGATCTGATCGCGACGGCCGAGCTGCTGCCCGAGGAGCCGGCCCGGGCCGCGCGGGCCAGCATCGCGTTCATGGAGCTGGGCGCCCTGGTCTGTGTCGCCCGCTCCCCGCGCTGCCACGAGTGCCCGTTCGAGCAGGTGTGCGCGTGGCGGCGCAACGGCTCGCCGGCGCTCGAGGGACCCAGTCGCAAACCGCAGCGGTACGCGGGGACCGACCGCCAGGTGCGCGGGCTGCTGCTCGAGGTGCTGCGCCACGCGACCGGCCCGGTGCCGCGTCAGCGCCTCGACCTGGTGTGGAACGACGACGTCCAGCGGGCCCGGGCGCTGGCCGGCCTGGTCGAGGACGGGCTCGTCGAGCCGCTCGACCCGGACGTCTTCGTGCTCGCCGGGGACGCCCCGCGGGTGTCCCCGCAGTCCCTGTAGCGGCGGCTGACACACGCGAAACGGCCCGGCTGCGAACGCAGCCGGGCCGTTGTCGTCTAGCCGTGCCTACTCCTCGGTGGTCGCAGCCCCGAGGTCGGCCGGCACCGCGTCGGGAACCGAGACTCCCCGGTCGGCGCCGCGGAAGACCAGCTTGGACTTCTCGATGTTCTCGGGGTCGCCCTCGCAGTCCACCACCACGATCTGGCCGGGGCGCAGCTCGTTGAAGAGGATCTGCTCGGACAGCGTGTCCTCGAGATCGCGCTGGATCGTGCGACGCAGCGGCCGCGCGCCCAGCACCGGGTCGAAGCCCTTCTTGGCCAGGTACTTCTTCGCGTTGTCGGTCAGCTCGAGGCCCATGTCCTTGTTGCGGAGCTGGCCCTCGATACGCGAGGTGAAGATGTCGACGATCTGGAGGATCTCTTCCTGGCGGAGCTGGTGGAAGACGATCGTGTCGTCGATGCGGTTGAGGAACTCCGGGCGGAAGTGCTGCTTCAGCTCGTCGTTGACCTTGACCTTCATCCGGTCGTAGTTGCTCTCGACGTCCTCCGAAGCCTGGAAGCCCAGGGAGACCGCCTTGGCGACGTCACGCGTGCCGAGGTTGGTGGTCAGGATGATGACCGTGTTCTTGAAGTCCACGATGCGGCCCTGACCGTCGGTCAGGCGGCCGTCCTCGAGGATCTGCAGGAGCGTGTTGAAGACGTCCGGGTGAGCCTTTTCGATCTCGTCGAAGAGGACCACGGAGAACGGCTTGCGACGCACCTTCTCGGTCAGCTGGCCACCCTCGTCGTAACCGACGTAGCCGGGAGGGGCACCGACGAGACGGGACACCGTGTAGCGGTCGTGGAACTCGGACATGTCGAGCTGGATCAGCGCGTCCTCGGAGCCGAAGAGGAACTCGGCGAGCGCCTTGGACAGCTCGGTCTTACCGACACCCGACGGGCCGGCGAAGATGAACGAGCCGGACGGGCGCTTCGGGTCCTTCAGACCGGCGCGGGTACGCCGGATCGCCCTGGAGACAGCCTTGACCGCGTCCTCCTGGCCGATGACCCGCTTGTGCAGCTCATCCTCCATGCGGAGCAGCCGGGAGGTCTCCTCCTCGGTCAGCTTGTAGACCGGGATGCCGGTCCAGTTGCCCAGGACCTCGGCGATCTGCTCGTCGTCGACCTCGGACACGACGTCCAGGTCGCCGGCCTTCCACTCCTTCTCCCGCTGCGCCTTCTGGCCCAGCAGCTGCTTCTCCTTGTCGCGCAGCTGCGCGGCCCGCTCGAAGTCCTGCGCGTCGATCGCGGACTCCTTGTCGCGGCGCACCTGAGCGATGCGCTCGTCGAAGTCACGCAGGTCCGGCGGCGCGGTCATCCGGCGGATGCGCATCCGGGCGCCGGCCTCGTCGATCAGGTCGATCGCCTTGTCCGGCAGGAAGCGGTCGGAGATGTAGCGGTCGGCCAGCGTCGCGGCAGCCACCAGGGCGGCGTCCGTGATGCTGATCCGGTGGTGGGCCTCGTAACGGTCGCGCAGGCCCTTGAGGATCTCGATGGTGTGCGCCAGCGACGGCTCGCCGACCTGGATGGGCTGGAAGCGGCGCTCGAGAGCGGCGTCCTTCTCCAGGTGCTTGCGGTACTCGTCGAGGGTGGTGGCGCCGATGGTCTGCAGCTCGCCGCGGGCCAGCATCGGCTTGAGGATGCTCGCCGCGTCGATCGCGCCCTCGGCGGCACCCGCACCCACCAGGGTGTGGATCTCGTCGATGAACAGGATGATGTCGCCCCGGGTGCGGATCTCCTTGAGCACCTTCTTCAGGCGCTCCTCGAAGTCACCGCGGTAGCGGGAACCGGCGACCAGCGCACCGAGGTCGAGCGTGTAGAGCTGCTTGTCCTTGAGCGTCTCGGGCACCTCGCCCTTGACGATCGACTGGGACAGGCCCTCGACGACGGCGGTCTTGCCGACGCCCGGCTCACCGATCAGAACCGGGTTGTTCTTGGTGCGGCGGGACAGCACCTGCATGACCCGCTCGATTTCCTTCTCACGCCCGATGACCGGGTCGAGCTTGCCCTCGCGGGCCGCCTGGGTCAGGTTGCGCCCGAACTGGTCGAGGACCAGGGACGTCGACGGCGCAGCCTCGCCCGCCGCCGCGCCGGCCGCGGCCGGCTCCTTGCCCTGGTAGCCCGAGAGCAGCTGGATGACCTGCTGGCGGACTCGGTTGAGGTCGGCGCCGAGCTTCACGAGGACCTGGGCGGCGACGCCCTCACCCTCGCGGATCAGGCCGAGCAGGATGTGCTCGGTGCCGATGTAGTTGTGGCCGAGCTGGAGCGCCTCACGCAGTGACAGCTCCAGCACCTTCTTGGCCCTCGGCGTGAACGGGATGTGCCCGCTCGGCGCCTGCTGGCCTTGACCGATGATCTCTTCGACCTGTTGCCGGACGCCCTCCAACGAGATGCCCAAGCTCTCGAGAGCCTTGGCGGCGACACCTTCGCCCTCGTGGATCAGGCCGAGCAGGATGTGCTCGGTCCCGATGTAGTTGTGGTTGAGCATCCGGGCCTCTTCTTGGGCCAGGACGACAACCCGTCGCGCTCGGTCGGTGAACCGCTCGAACATGCCCTCGTGCTCCTCACGTGCCGTGCGCCAATGCTGAGCTCGTCTCAACAGCTGGCGGGGCCAGCGCACGGGCATCGGTGATACCCGTACTGACAACTCTATCGCCGCCGGGTGGCCTTGCTGGGTCCTCGCGGCCCCTTGAAACCTTCCGCAACGTTGATTAAGCCAACTTCGCACGCTCAACCGCTGTTCCCCCAGCGGAACGGCTACGCGGACAGCGAAATCGCGAAACCGGAATCCACAGGCTGTGGACAACATCGTCCCCACCTGTGGATAACCCTACGTCGGCCGACCGGAGAACGACCGAAAAAACTGCGGGTCCGCGCGGCCGGCACGCACCCGCCAAGAACAACAAGAGGACGCGTCGGCCGCAGCGACTGTGCGTGCACAGTCGTCACGGCCGGCGCGTCCTCGCACCGGCGGCGCTCACGCGCCGGCCTGCTGCTCTCGTCCGGGTGGGCGTCAGCCGGGGATCAGCTGCGGCCCGGTCCCTTGGCGTGGAACTCGTCGACGATCTCCTGCGGGATGCGGCCCCGGTCGGAGATGTCCTTTCCGGCCTTCTTGGCCCATTCCCGGATCGCCTTGTTCTGCTCCCGGTCGGCGGTGGCGCCGCCGCGGCCGCGAGCGGCCCGGCCACCGACCACCACACCGCCACGGGCCGCCTTGGTGCCGGCCTCCACGTACGGCTCGAACAGCTCCCGCAATTTGGCAGCGTTCTTCTCCGACAGGTCGATCTCGTACTGAATGCCGTCGAGCGCGAACTTCACCGTCTCGTCGGCGTCGCCCCCGTCGATGTCATCGACCAGCTTGTGAATGATCTGCTTCGCCACGCGCCGCTATCCTCCCGAACACAGGTTCTCCCCAATGCAACGCACAGACAATAACGCCAGGGCGGCATCGTCCGTCAATGGCGGTCGGAACATTTCCGGTGAAGGCGAGTTCCGACCACTTGTCGCGGCGCCGGGGTGCCCGGGAGGCAAACTCCGCGGGACGTTACTCGGGACGTACGAGCGGGAAGAGGATCGTTTCCCGAATGCCCAGCCCGGTGAGCGCCATCAGTAGACGGTCGATTCCCATTCCCATACCACCGGTCGGCGGCATTCCGTACTCCATGGCCCGCAGGAAATCCTCGTCGAGCTGCATCGCCTCGGCGTCGCCGCCGGCCGCCAGCAGCGACTGGGCCAGGAGCCGCTCGCGCTGCACCACCGGGTCGACGAGCTCGGAGTAGGCGGTGGCCAGCTCGAAGCCCGACACGTAGAGGTCCCACTTCTCGGTCAGACCTGGGGTTTCGCGGTGGGCCCGGGTCAGCGGCGCGGTCTCCTCCGGATAGTCCCGGACAAAGGTCGGGGCCTGCAGGGTGTGCTGCACGAGGTGCTCGAACAACTCCTCGACGAGCTTGCCCGGCCCCCACTTCGGGTCGACGGAAAGGTCGTGCTTTTCGGCATAACGCAGCAGTTGCGCGATATCGGTGGACGGGGTGACTTCCTCCCCGAGCGCCTCGGACAGCGAGCCATAGAGAGTGATCGATGACCACTCGCCACTCAGATCCAACTCGGTGCCGTCATAGTGCGTCACGATGTGTGATCCGGCGACCGCGAAGGCGGCCTCCTGAATCCACTCGCGCACCTGCTGCTGCATGACGTTGTAGTCCGCGTACGCCTGGTAGGCCTCGAGCATCGCGAACTCCGGCGAGTGCGTCGAGTCCATACCCTCATTGCGGAAGTTGCGGTTGATCTCGAAGACGCGATCGATGCCGCCGACGACCGCCCTCTTCAGAAACAGTTCCGGCGCGATCCGCAGATAGAGATCGGTGTCGAGAGCGTTGCTGTGCGTCACAAAGGGCCGGGCCGTGGCGCCGCCGTGCAGCAACTGCAACATTGGCGTTTCGACCTCGAGGAAATTGCGGCGGAACAGCGACTCACGAAGGCTGCGCACAACCGTGGCCCGGGCCCGAACGGTGTCCCGCGCCTGCGGCCGGACGATCAGATCGACGTACCGCTGACGAACTCGGGTCTCCTCGGAGAGCGGCTTGTGGGCCACCGGAAGCGGCCGCAGCGACTTGGCGCTCATGGCCCAGGAGTCGGCAAGAACCGACAACTCGCCCCGGCGACTGGTGATCACCTCACCGGTGACCGAGACCAGGTCACCCAGGTCGACGACCTGCTTCCAATCGGCCAGGCGCTCCTCGCCGACCTTGGCCAGCGACAACATCGCCTGCAACTCGGTGCCGTCGCCGTCGCGCAGGGTGGCGAAGCACAGCTTGCCGCCGTTGCGCACGAAGATGACCCGGCCGGTGATCGACACCTGGTCGCCCGAGGCGGAGTCGATGGGCAGATCGGCGTACTGCTCCCGCACCTGCTTGAGCGTCGCCGTCCGGGGAACAGTCACCGGGTAGGGGGACACCCCTTCGGCGAGCATCCGGTCCCGCTTCGACCGGCGGACCCGCATCTGCTCGGGAAGGTCCTCGGCGGGGTCTGGTGCGGCATTCTGCTCGGTCACGGCACGACTCTCTGTACGGCTGGTGATGGGCCCTGAAAGCCTACTCAGGGCCCCCTCGCCACGGAAAACTGATTACACGTTGCGTTCGTAGACCATCCGCAGCCCGATCAGCGTGATCATCGGCTCGTGAGCGGTGATGGTCTTGCACTCGTCCTTGACCAGCCAGGCCAGGCCACCGGTGGCGATGACCGCCCGGACCGGGCCGATCTCGTCGATCATGCGGCTGACGATGCCGTCGACCTGGCCGGCGAAGCCGAAATACATGCCCGACTGCAGGCACTCGACGGTGTTCTTGCCGATGACCGAGCGCGGCTTGGCCGGCTCCACCTTGCGAAGCTGGGCGGCCCGCGCGGCCAGGGCGTCGAAGGAGATCTCGATGCCCGGGGCGAAGGCGCCGCCCAGGAACTCGCCCTTCTCGCTGATGACGTCGAAATTCGTGGTCGTGCCGAAATCGACGACGATGCTCGGGCCGCCGTAGAGGGCGTGGGCGGCGAGCGTGTTGACGACCCGGTCGGCGCCCACCTCCTTGGGATTGTCGATCGCCAGCTGGACGCCGGTCTTGACGCCGGGCTCGACGACCACGTTGGGCAGATCGCCGTAGTAGCGGGCGAGCATGGTGCGCAGACTCCTCAGCGCCGCCGGCACGGTGGAGCAGGCGGCGACGCCGGTGACCTCGACCGCGTCACCGGCCAGGAGGCCGCGGAACATCAGGCCCAGCTCGTCGGCGGTGGAACGGGCATCGGTCTTGATGCGCCAGTTGTGGACGAGTTTGTCGCCGTCGAAGGTCGCCAGCACGGTGTTGGTGTTGCCGATGTCGATGCAGAGGAGCACGGAATCCTCCAAGGATTTCTTTCTATCGTTCCAGGAAGATCCTGGGAGCTCCGCGCCCGGTGCTATCGGGGGCGCAGATCCATCGCGATGTCGAGGATCGGGGACGAGTGGGTCAGGCCGCCGACCGACAGGTAGTCGACGCCGGTGGCCGCGTACTCGGCCGCCGTTTCCAGGCGCAGGTTGCCGGTGGCCTCGAGTTCGGCGCGGTCGCCGACCTCGGTGACGACCGCACGGAGCTGGTCGGGGGTCATGTTGTCGCAGAGCAGGAAGCCGGCGCCGGCCTCCACGGCCTCACGGGCCTCGGCCACCGTGGTCACCTCGACCTGCACCGGCACGTCGGGGAACTTCTCGCGGACCAGGCGGTAGGCGGCGGTGATGCTGCCCGCGGCCAGCTTGTGGTTGTCCTTGATCATGGCGACGTCGTACAGGCCCATGCGCTTGTTGGTGCCGCCACCCACGCGGACGGCGTATTTCTCCAGGTAGCGCAGGCCGGGCGTGGTCTTGCGGGTGTCCAGGACAGTGGCCTTGGTGCCGGCCAGGGCCTCGGCCCAGCGGCGGGTGTGGGTGGCCACTCCGGACAGGCGGCTGAGCAGGTTGAGCGCCGTGCGCTCGGCCGTCAGCAACGCGCGGGTCGGGCCGGTGATCACTGCCAGCACGTCGCCCCGGACGACCGCGGCGCCCTCGGCCACGCGCTGGTCGAAGACGTCGGCGCCGCCCGAGGTGTCGTTGAAGACGACCGCGGCCACCGGGAGCCCGGCCACGACTCCGTCGGCCCGGGCCACCAGCTCGGCGGTGTCGACCTGGTCGGCCGGGATCGTGGCCTCACTGGTCACGTCGCGCGGCGGCGACCCGAGATCCTCGGCCAGCGCGGTGCGCACGATCAATTCCACTTCGGCGACGTCCAGCTCGTTCATCGATCCCCCTGTGGTCAGGTCATCTCTTCGAAGGACTGGTCAAGACGGGCGCGGCGGTCGAGGGTGTGCAGGAGGTGCCCCCGCCACTCGTCCTCGGCGCCGGGGAAGTCCTCACGCCAGTGACAGCCGCGTGTCTCGCGGCGGGTGCGCGCCGCCGCGACCAGCACCGTCGCGACAGTGAGCAGGTTGGTCGCCTCCCACGCGGCGTTGCGGGGGACGTCGCGCTGCTCGGCCAGGCGGGTCAGCTCCTTGGCGGTGGCCGACAGCGAGTCGGCCGAGCGCAGCACGCCGGCGCCGCGGGTCATCGTGCGCTGCAACTCGGCCCGGACGGCCGGGGCCACGACCCAGCCCGGGCCGGCGTCGGCCGCCGGATGAGCCGGCTCGGCCTGCGGGGGAAGGTCGCGGGCGATGTCGTCGGCGATGCGCCTCGCGAAGACCAGGCCCTCGAGCAGCGAGTTGCTGGCCAGGCGGTTGGCCCCGTGCACACCCGTGCAGGCGACCTCACCGCAGGCGTAGAGCCCCGGGATGCTCGTGCGGCCGCGCAGGTCGGTGCGGACGCCGCCGGACGCGTAGTGGGCGGCCGGCGCGACCGGGATCAGCTCGGTCGCGGGATCGACGCCGGCCGCTCGGGTGGACGCCACGATGGTCGGGAAGCGCTGCTCGAGGAACTCACGGCCGAGATGGCGGGCGTCCAGGTAGACGTGGTCGGCGCCGGTCGCGCGCAGCACCCGGTGGATGCCCTTGGCGACCACGTCGCGCGGGGCCAGCTCGGCCAGCTCGTGCTGCCCGACCATGAACCGGGCGCCGGTCTCGTCGACCAGGTGGGCGCCCTCGCCGCGCAGCGCCTCGGAGATCAGCGGCCGCTGCACCGAGGTGACGCTCGCGGTGACGAACGACGTGGGGTGGAACTGCACGAACTCCACATCGGTGACCACGGCGCCGGCCCGCAGCGCCAGGGCGACGCCGTCACCGGTCGACACCGACGGGTTGGTAGTGGAGGAGTAGATCTGGCCCAGGCCGCCGGTGGCCAGCACGACCGCGCGGGCCAGGATGGCGCCCACGCCGTCCTCCGAGCCCTCGCCGAGCACGTGCAGGGTGAGGCCGCAGGCCCGGCCGTCGGCCGTGCGCAGCAGATCGAGCACCAGGGCGTGCTCGACCAGGCGGATCCACGGGTCGCGGCGGACCGCCTCGTGCAGGGCGCGCTGCACCTCGGCGCCGGTCGCGTCGCCGCCCGCGTGCACGATGCGGTCGGCCCGGTGGCCGCCCTCGCGGGTGAGCATGAGCGAGCCGTCGGCGTTGCGGTCGAAGGACGCCCCGAGCCGGATCAGCTCACGGACCCGGGCCGGGCCCTCCTCGACCAGCACACGCACCGCCGCCGGGTCGCACAGGCCGACGCCGGCGATCTCGGTGTCGTTGGCGTGCGCGGCCGGGGTGTCGAGCGGGTCGAGCACCGCGGCGATGCCGCCCTGGGCCCACCGGGTCGAGCCGTCGTCGATATTGACCTTGGTGACGACGGTGACGTGCAGGCCCTGCTCGCGCAGGTGCAGCGCGGCGGTCAGCCCGGCCACGCCGGAGCCCACGACCAGCACGTCGGTGGTCTCGCTCCAGCCGGGGTCGGCCGCGGCGAGCCGACGAGGCAGCTCCGGAAGGTCGGCGACAAACATGAGCTCAGTACACTCCGCCGGTACGACACTTCGGCGCCGGGGTCGGGCATTCGTGGTCACCGTTACTTGTACTGCACGGGCAGGCTCTTGACGCCCTTGCCCTTGAGCGTCGACGTGAGTTCCACGCCGTCGAGCCACATGTAACAGCGCACGCCCCGGTCGCCCTGCGCCCAGACGTCGGCGCCGCCGGGCAGCGAGACCACGCCCGTACGGAATTGCAGGTCTTCGTCCTTGGGCACGCCGACATAATCGGCGATCAGGTTGCGGCAGCCGTCGTGGAACTTCGCCCAGGTGGCGTCGTCGTCGGGGTAGTCGAGATCCTTGGCGTACCAGACCCCGACGAACTCGCCGTTGTGCTTGGCGCCGCAGCCCACCGCGGGCATGGTCGCGATCGCGCCGTTGCCGTCGAGCTGGATCGCGTAGCAGGTGAGCAGCACGTCGGAGGTGCCGTCGGCGAGCGCGTCACGCAGACTGCCCGCGCGCTGCACGAGGCCGCCGTCGTCCTCGACCGAGTTGAGCTCGATCACCTCGCAGCGGTACCAGCGGGCGCCGCCGCTCCAGGCCGCCTCGGTGGGCCGGGTGACGCCGATCCACAGGCGGGCGGTGCGCCACGGCCCGCCCACGAAGGTGGTCGTCTTCTGGTCGCAGATCGAGTACACGGCCTTGGCGCCGGCCGAGCCGTCGGCCGGTGGCACATCGGCGTCGGCGGCCGGCGATTCGTACGTACCGACGTGCACGGTCTCGGTCCGGTGCTTGGCCGAGCAGTCGACCTCTTCGTAGGTGCCGCGCGGGCCCACCGGGTTGAAGTTGGCGTTGTGGCAGGCGCCGTTGTTGGGTTCGAAGCCGGTCGCCGGGGCCATCGCGCCCCAGCCGTCGGTCAGGTCGCCGTCGACGCCGCCCGGCTTGCCGCAACCCGCGACGAGCAGCACAGAGCTCAGGACGGCGGTGATCCCCAACCGGAGGCCGAGCCGGTGTCGCATGAACCCACGCCTCTCCCACGCGCCGCCGATGTCCGATTTCCTATCATATGGTGAGGAAAGCGGGATCGGCGGAGATTGGCGTTTGTGGGTCGGGCGGCTTCGGCCGGGTCAGGCGGCTTCGGCCGGGTCGGGCGGCTTCGGCCGGGTCAGGCGGCTTCGGCCGGGTCAGGCGGCGGACAGTGTGCGGTCGCCCCGGACCAGGCCGCCGGGCATGCCGTCGGCCGCCGCGGCCGGGTCGGCGCCCAGCTCGATGATCTTGTTGTCGGCGTTCACGTGCACGATCCGCGGCTCGTACGCCCGCGCCTCGGCGTCGTCCATCTGGCCGTACGAGATGAGGATGACCAGGTCGCCGGGGTGCACGAGGTGGGCGGCGGCACCGTTGATGCCGATCACGCCGCTGCCGCGCTCGCCCGGGATCACGTACGTCTCCAGCCGGGCGCCGTTGGTCACGTCGACGATCGCGACCTGCTCGCCGGGCAGCAGATCGGCCGCCTCGAGCAGGTCCAGATCGATCGTCACCGACCCGACGTAGTGCAGGTCGGCCTGCGTGACGGTCGCCCGGTGGATCTTCGACTTGAGCATGGTGCGGAACATCAGGCGGCCTTTTCCAAAGTCAGCGGAACGTTGTCGATCAGTCGGGTGGAGCCGACGCGGGCGGCGACCAGCAGGCGGGCCGGTCCCTCGGCCGGCGGAGCGCCCAGGTCGGTCCCGGTCAGCGCCAGGTAGTCGACCCGCACGCCCGGCTCGTCGGCGAGGATCTTGTGGGCGGCGGCGAGCGCGGCATCGGCGTCGGTGTGCTCGGCGCCCTCACGCAACGCCTGCGAGAGGGCGAGAGCCGACCGACGCTGGTCGGGCGACAGGTAGCGGTTGCGGCTCGACATGGCCAGACCGTCCGGTTCGCGTACGGTCGGCACGCCCACGATCTCGACGCCGAGCTCGAGGTCGTGCGCCATCCGGCGGATCAGGGCGAGCTGCTGGAAGTCCTTCTCGCCGAAGTAGGCCACGTCGGCGCCGGTCAGCATGAGCAGTTTCTGCACCACGGTGAGCATCCCGGCGAAATGGCCGGGCCGGCTCGCGCCCTCGAGGATCTCGCCCAGCGCTCCGGCGTTCATGGTGATCGACGGCGCGCCGCCCGGGTAGACCTCGTCCCGGCTGGGCGCGAAGACCAGGTCGACGCCCTCGGCCCGGCACGCCTCGACGTCGGCCGCCAGCGTGCGCGGGTACTTGTCGAAGTCCTCGTTCGGCCCGAACTGCAGCGGGTTGACGAAGATCGTGACGATCACGAAGCCGGCCCGGGCGCGAGCCTCCCGCATGAGCTGCCGGTGGCCCTGGTGCAGGGCGCCCATGGTCATCACGACGGCCGTCGTGGCCTCGTCCCCGGCGGCCTCCCGGGTGGCCGCGGCCAGCTCGGCGCGGGTGTGGATCACGTACGTCATGAGGGGCTCCCCACCGCGGCGCGGGACAGGACGTCGAGCAGCAGGGCCGCGTCCTGCGGGCGCAGGCGGCCGGAGGCGATGGCCCGGTCGGCCGTCCGGCGGGCCAGGGCCAGGTACGCGGGCAGGGCCTCGGCCGGGAGGCGGTCGAGATGCTTGCCGACGGTGCCGGCGTCGCCCCGCGAGACCGGGCCGGTCAGCGCCGCGTCCCCGAGCCGCAGCGCGTTGTCGAGCGCGGCGTGCAGCAGGGGTGACAGGATCCGCGACGGCTCGGCGATGCCCGCGGCGCCGAGCAGGTCGGAGGCCTCGTTGACCAGCGTGACCAGGTGATTGGCGCCGTGGGCGAGAGCCGCGTGATAGAGCGGGCGGGCGTCCTCGGCGACCCACTCGGGGATGCCGCCCAGGTCGGCCACGAGCCGGGCGGCGAAGACCCGGTCGGCTGTCGTGATCCCCCAGGCGATGCCGGGCAGGCGTTCCAGGTCGACGGCGGTTCCGGTGAAGGTCATCGCCGGATGCAGGGCCAGGCCGGGCCGGTCACCCAGGACGGCGAGCCCGTGAGCTCCCGAGGTGTGCGCCACGATCTGGCCCGGGCGCAGCGCGCCGGTGGTGGCCAGGCCGGAGACGACGCCGGCCAGAGCGTCATCCGGAACGGCGAGCAGGAGAAGGTCGCCGGCCGCGCGGGCGACCTCGTCGGCGGGCAGGATCGCGGCGCCGGGCAGCAGGCGCGCGGCCCGGTCGCGGGAGGCCGCGGAAACGGCGGCGGCGGCGACCACACGGTGGCCCGCGGCGTTCAGGGCAGCGCCCAGAACGGCGCCCACCCGGCCCGCTCCGACAACACCGACGGTCAGGGACGACGATGCGCTCATATCAAGATCCAGTCCTCAAGACGGGTACCGGTCGAGCGCAAGTATGCGCCGCCGAAACATGCCCGTGACAAGACCATGTGAACAACCCCATCACCGCTCAACTCGGACGCGGGCCGGTCGCGCCATCCCGAGCCGCTTCACCCCGCCCCAGGCCATCCCGAGCCGCTTCACCCCGCCCCAGGCCATCCCGAGCCCCCTCCCCCCAGGCCATCCCGAGCCCCCTCCCCCCAGGCCATCCCGAGCCCCCTCCCCCCAGGCCATCCCGAGCCCCCTCCCTCCCGGGGCAGGGGCGACATTACTTTTTCGTGCCGGGTCTGGAGTCGAGTTGTCCACAGGCCGATCGGGAGCGTTCGCGGCCGGAGCGGCGTCGTCCACAGGGTCGGTTCGGAGCGTTCGGAGCGCCTAGGGTTGCCGTTGTGAAAGCGGGATGGCGTGCTGCGATGCAGACCGGGCTCTATGGGCCGGGCGGCTTCTTCGTGCGTGCTGACGGAGGGCCTGCCGACCATTTCCGGACGAGTGTGCACGCCTCCCCGCTGTTCGCCGGGGCGTTGCTGCGGCTGATCGAGCGGGTGGATGCCGCTCTGGGCCGCCCTCCGGCATTCGACCTGGTCGACGTGGGCGCGGGGCGGGGCGAGTTGCTCAGTGCGCTGCGGCCCCTGCTGCCGGAGCGGGTGCGGCTCACCGCTGTCGAGGTCGCGCCCCGGCCGGCGCAGCTCCCGGGTGGCATCGCGTGGCGCCGGGAGGTGCCGGACGACATCGTCGGGTTGCTCATCGCTACCGAATGGCTGGACAACGTGCCGCTCGACATCGCCGACTTGGACGACGCGGGGCGGCTGCGCAAGGTGCTGGTCGATCCGGCGACCGGGGCCGAGTCGCTGGGCGGGCTCGCCGACCCGGCCGAGGAGTTCTGGGCGCGGCGATGGTGGCCGCAGGCCGGGCGGGTCGAGATCGGGTGGCCGCGCGACGCTGCCTGGGCCGACGCGGTGGGGCAGGTGCGGCGCGGGTGTGCGCTGGCGATCGACTACGGGCATCGGCGCGACGAACGGCCGGTGCTGGGCACGCTGGCCGGGTTCCGGGGTGGGCGGCAGGTGGCGCCGGTTCCGGACGGGTCCTGTGACGTCACCGCACACGTGGCGATCGACGCGGTGGCGGCTGCAGCCGGCACCCCGTACTCGCTGATCCGCCAGCGTCAGGCGCTGAAAGCGCTCGGGGTCGTCGGCGCCCGGCCGCCGATCGCCTTGGCCCGCACTGACCCGGCGGGATATGTGCGGGCGCTGGCCGCGGCCGGCGCCGAGGCCGAGCTGATCGAGCCGGCCGGGCTCGGCGGCCACTGGTGGCTGCTGCACAGCATCGGGCTGGGCGAGCATGGGAGCATCCTCTGATGGACGCGCTGCGTGAGATGACAGTCGGGACGGGCGCCGGGCTCGAGACCGCCGACATGGTGCTCAACATCGGCCCGCAGCACCCCTCGACCCACGGCGTGCTGCGACTCAAGCTCACGCTCGACGGCGAGCAGGTGGTCACCTGCGAGCCGATCATCGGCTACATGCACCGCGGCGCCGAAAAGCTGTTCGAGGTGCGCGACTACCGGCAGATCCTCATGCTGGCCAACCGGCACGACTGGCTGTCCGCGTTCTCCAACGAGCTGGGCGTCGCCCTCGCCGTCGAACGGTTGATGGGCATCGAGGTGCCCGAGCGCGCGACCTGGCTGCGGATGGCGCTCGCCGAGCTCAACCGGGTGCTCAACCACCTGATGTTCCTGGGCTCCTACCCGCTCGAGATCGGCGCGATCACGCCGATGTTCTACGCGTTCCGCGAGCGCGAGACCCTGCAGGCCGTGATGGAGGAGGTCTCCGGCGGTCGCATCCACTACATGTTCAACCGGGTCGGCGGGCTCAAGGAAGAGGTGCCGGCCGGCTGGACGGGACGGGCCCGTGAGGCGATCCGTGTGGTCCGCGAGCGGCTGCCCGATCTCGACAATCTGATCCGGCGCAACGACATCTTCCTGGCCCGCACGGTCGGGGTCGGGGTGCTCACGGCTGAGCAGGCGGCGGCCTTCGGAGCTTCCGGTCCGGTGGCGCGGGCCAGCGGACTCGACTTCGATCTGCGGCGCGACGAGCCCTACCTGGCGTACGACGAATTGGACGTGCCCGTGGTGACGCGGAGCGCCGGGGACTGCCACTCCCGCTTCGAGGTGCTGCTCGACCAGACGTACGCGTCGCTGGACCTGGCCGAGCAATGTCTGGACCGCGTCGATCGGATCGCCGGGCCGGTCAACGTGCGGCTGCCCAAGGTGGTCAAGGCGCCGGAGGGGCACACGTACGCCTGGACGGAGAACCCGCTGGGCATCAACGGCTACTACCTGGTGTCGCGGGGTGAGAAGACGCCGTGGCGCATGAAGTTGCGAACCGCGTCCTTCGCCAACGTGCAGGCGTTGTCGACGCTCATCCCGGGCTGCCTGGTGCCCGACCTGATCGCCATTCTCGGGTCGATGTTCTTCGTGGTCGGCGACGTCGACAAGTGACGCCGGGCCCGCTCGGCTGGACTGGGCGAGGCGGGACCGGGCGGGGCGGTGCGGGAACGGCCGGGGCGGGACCGCGCGGGGCGGGACCGCGCGGGGCGGGACCGCGCGGGGCGGGACCGCGCGGGGCGGGACCGCGCGGGGTTGTCTGGTCTGGGCGTGGCGGGGGCACGGTCCTCGGACGAGCCTCAGCGGCGGCGGCCGGTCTCGTCGGAGGAGTAGCCGCCGTATGAGGCGAAGTCGCTGAGCGAGCCGACGTTGGTGTCGTTGGCCGACGGGCGGTGGCGGCGGGCCCGGTAGGCGGGATCGCCGGTCGTGGTGCCGGGCTCGTCCGCGGCGTCGTAGTCGCCGTCGGACCCGTAGCCGTCACCTTCCCCGTAGGCGTAGCCGGCCTCGTCGGAGCTGTATTCGCTCTGGTCGGAGCCGTATCGCGGTGCGCCGTAGCCGTTGTACGCGTCGGAGTCGAAGTCGTCGTTCGAGCTGCCGTAGGTGGTCGCGGCGCCGTAGGTGTTTCCGCCGGGCGGTGTGCCGTAGACCCCGGGCGCCGGGGCGGTGTAGCCGTCATCTTCCGGCTGAGCGACGTAGCCCTCACCGGGCTGAGTGCCGTAGAGGTCGCCCGGCGCCGGGGCGGCGTAACTGTCGCCGGGCGCCTGGGCGGCATAGCTGTCACCGGGTTCCGGGGCGCCGTAACCGTGTCCGAGGGCTTGGGAGGCATAGCTGTCACCGGATGCAGGGGCGCCGTAACCGCCGCCCAATGCTTGGGCGGCATAGCTGTCACTGGGCGCTGGGACGGCGTACCCGTCGGCGGACGGCTGGGCGGTGTAGCCGTTGGCGGACGGTTGGGCGGCGTAGCCACTGGCGGCGCCGAAATCGTCGGCGAGGGACTCCGGCTGGCCTCCGAACGGGCCGCCCGGACGGACGGCGGCCGAGGCACGTGGCGGACCCTGCGGTGGCGGAGGCGGCACGGAAGCCGCGCCGCGTTGCCGGGGAATCTGTTGCGGTGACGATGGCGGCACCACGGCCGCGGCGGCTGCGACAGGTCGGTCTCCGGTGGAGGCGTCGGGCTCGCGCCCAACCGGTCCGAGAGGCCCTGCGGGTCCACCCGGCCCCATCGGGCTACCGGATCCGACCGGGCCACTGGATCCGATCGGGCCGCTCGATCCGACCGGGCCAGATCCCATGGGCCCGGCGGATCCGATTGGGCCGGCGGGCCTGGCGGGGCGGGCATTGGTGGTCATGCCCGGTCCGGTGCGAGCCGGCGGGCGCACGGCGGCCGAGGCCACCGGAACCCCGGCCCGGCCACCGGCGGGGACGGGCGGACGGGCCGACCCGGTCGGGGGCGGCCCGGCCGGCTGCATCGCATGCGGGCCGGCCGATTGCGGCCCGGCGGCGTGCGGTCCGGCGGCGTGCGGTCCGGCGGCATGCGGTCCGGCGGCATGCGGTCCGGCGGCATGCGGTCCACCGGCATGCGGTCCACCGGCATGCGGTCCGGCTGCCTGCGGAACGTGGGAGACGGCGGTCTGCGACATGTGCGGGGGTGCGGATTGCAGCACGTGGGGGCCGGCGGACTGCAGCACGCGGGGGGCGGCGGGCTGGGGTGGGTAGTCGTCGGCCGGGGCGGGGAAGTCGGGCTGGTCCGCGAACTGCGGGGAGCCGTAGGTGGTGGGGAACGGGTCGTCGTCCGGGTACATCGACGGGGCGTCGGCGAAGAAGCCCGACTCCTCCGCGGGGAGCGGGGGCGGGGCGGCGGCGCGTTGCGGGGCCGGGCCGCGGGCCACGCCGCCGTGGCCGAACTCGGCCCGCAGCTCGCGGCGCAGCGTGACGATCTGGTCGGCCACGGCTTCCTCGGCGGCCAGGCGGCCCAGCTCGGGGTCGGTGCGGACCAGCGCCGAGGCGCCGACCAGCACGACGGCGACGGCCAGGAGCAGCACCGCGAACCGCACGGTGTTGGAACTCTGGCCGAGCAGCACGACAGCCGCGGCCACCGGGGCGATCAGAACACCCGCCCAATTGAGGCCGCGAAGCAGGCGCGCGTTACCCGTTACGGGGTCCTGATCCGGCATGGGCGCCGATATTACCCAGACTCCCCGATCGAGCAACTGTTCGATCACCGGGCTTCAGATGGCCTGAAGCCCGGCGAATCTGGACTTATCGGGTCACGCGGTGGCGCGTGAGATGACTAGCTGCTGGCCAGAGCGGGGTCGGAGCTGAACACCAGACCGACGCTCACGGTGCCGGTCTTGAGGGCGGTCAGGGTGAGGGGTCCGCCCGCGTCCAGGCTGCTGAACTTGCCGGCCTTGAAGTCGTAGGTGTCGATCAGGCCCTGCTGACATTTCGGACGCTGCGGGCACTCGGCCGGGCCACCGAGGACGGTGGCGGCGCCGGAGCATTTCGCGGCCAGGTCGGAGAGAGTTTTCACACCGTTCTTGTCGGCGAACGCGGTGGTCACCGCGAAAGCGTTCTGGTCCTGAGCTGCGGAGGGCTTGCCGAAGACCAGGCCTCGCTTCTCACCTAGCGCGGTGAGGTTGGTGACGGTGGTCTGCAGGTCGGAGGAGGACGGGTCCTTGGCGTTCTTGCCCTCGACCTTGCCGGCGAGGAACGTGGCGAGGGTCGCCGCGTACTCGGGGACGATGTCGAGATCGCCCTTCACCAGCGCCGGCTCGTAGAGCTCCCGGTTGCCGATCGTCTGCACCTTGACCGTGTAGCCGGCCGCGGTGGCGGCCACGCCGTAGAGCTCGGCCAGGGTGGCGCTCTCGGGGAAGTCGGCGGCGCCGATGGTGAGCTGACCGCCCGGGCCCTTGGTGATGCCGGCCGTCAGATTGTTCGCACTTGCGAACTCTTGGGCCGCAGCCTTGGACGACTTCCGGTCGACGGCGACCGCCTTGTTGAGCGCGATCAGCTTGGTGGTGTCGAGCGCCGCCGACGCCTTGTCGAGCGCGGCGATGAGCTCGGGGGACGACGCGTTCTTGTTGACGGCGGGAATGACGTTGTCGGTGTTCTGCAGCTTCTTGTCGTCCTCGAGTACGACGAGGGCGTCGCCGGCCGCGGGAGCGCAGCCCGCGCCGCCGGCCGCGGACGGCGGGGCCTCGGTGCCGGAGGAGCCGGCGCCGCCGCACCCGGCGAGGGAGACGACGGCCGCCGTCGCAGTGGCGGCCATCAGGATGAGCTGTCGACGCATGGTGCCGCCTTCTGTGTCCCGGCTCGATCAAGGCGATCGCGCCGCGTGTCCGACGGGCTGGAGAAGTGCGTTGCCCGTTTGCCTGCTCTGCCACTTCTACTCGCCGGGTGGGACAACTTCCAGCGATCGGCCGGTCCGTTACCCGGCCGGTGTCGCCGCGGTGGGCCGGCGGCGCCTGGCGGCCCGTAGCGCACGGGGTGTGACCAGGCGTTGGACGAGCGCGAGCACTCCTTCGACGGCGAGTGCGAGGAGCACCACAAAGAGCCCGCCGGCCACGATCTGGTTGCCCCCGACGCTGATGCCCAGCCCGAAACCGGCGCTGATGATCTCGCCGAGCCCACCGCCGTTGACGAACGTGGCCAGGGTGGTCGTCGCGACCACCTGGACGGCCGCGGTGCGCAGCCCGGCGGCCAGATAGGGGACGGCCAGCGGCAGTTCGACCCGCAGCAACACCTGGGAACCGGACAGGCCCATTCCCTTGGCCGCGTCCCGGATCTCGGAGTCGACCGAGCGCACGCCGGTGTAGGCGTTCGAGAGCAGCGGCGGGATGGCGAAGACGGCCAGCGCGGCCACGACCGGCGGCTTGCCGAAGCCCAGCGGAGTCAGCGGCAGGATGGTCAGCAGGGCCAGCGTGGGCAGGGCGAGGGTCAGGTTGGCGAAGGTGATCACGGCCGACCCGCCCCGCCCGCGGTGGCCCAGCCAGATGCCGATCGGCCAGCCCACCAGGCAGCCGATGAGGACCGCCCAGAAACTGATCTGCAGGTGCTCGGAGAGCCGGTCGAGCAGGCCGCCCGGGTTGGTCCAGTTGAGCGGGTCGTTGAGCCAGACGACGGCTTCGCTGAGGTAGTTCACGAGGCCCGCCCCCGGGCCCATGGCGTGAGGAGGCGGCCGATCCCGGCCAGCAGCAGGTCGAGCACCAGGGCCAGGGCCAGGCAGAGCACCGAGCCGGTGACGATCTCGGCCTTGTAGAAGTTGTTGCGGAACCCGCCGAGGATCAGGTCGCCGAGGCCGCCCTGCCCGATCAGCGAGCCGACCGTGACCAGCGCCACGGTGGAGACCGTGGCCAGCCGGAGCCCGGTCATGATGCCGGGCAGCGCGAGCGGCAACTCCACCCGCAGCAGGCGGCCGAACCGCCCGTAGCCCATCCCGGTCGCCGCGTCCCGTACCTCGTCAGGCACCTGGGAGAGGCCGGTCAGGGCGTTACGGACGAGCACCAGCAGCGCGTAGAGCACCAGCGCGATCAGCACCGACGTGTCGGTCGTGGTGCCCACCGCGGGAGCCAGCAGAGCCAGCAGGGCGAGCGACGGAATCGTGTACAGCACGCCCGAGAGTGCGAGGATGGGGCCGGTCAACGGTTTGATCCAGTAGGCGAGCACGGCGAGTGGCAGGGCCACGACCAGTGCGAGGAGGACCGCACGGGCGGTCAGCCCCGCGTGGAACTCGAGCGCGTCCCGCAGGGTCTCGGCGTTGTCCCGGACGTACTGCCAGGAGAACCACGGATTGCCTGGCCCGTCATCGGCGGGTGCGGCCAGCGGCACTGCGCCGGAGAGCGCAGCGGCCGCCGGGCCCCACGACAGGAAGGACATACGTGGACGCTACCGCGATCAACGAGCCCGGGCGCGACCGGAGCGCGGCCTCGATCACCCTCGAGGACGTGGGAAAGACGTACCCCGACGGCACGGTGGCGGTCGGCGACTTCAGCCTCGAGGTGCGGGCCGGCGAACTGGCCGTGCTGATCGGTCCGTCCGGCTGCGGCAAGTCCACGATCCTTCGCATGATCAACCGGCTGATCGAGCCGACGCACGGCCGCATCCTCATCGACGGGCGCAACATCCTCGAGCGCAATCCGGTCGAGTTGCGCCGGCACATCGGCTACGTGATCCAGAACGTGGGGCTCTTCCCGCACCAGAACATCCGCACGAACGTCGGCACCGTGCCGCGCCTGCTCGGCTGGGACCGGGCCAAGGTCGCGGCCCGCGCCGACGAGCTGCTCGAGCTGGTCGGCCTGGAGCCGGCCCGGTACGCCAAGCGCTATCCGCACGAGCTCTCCGGCGGTCAGCGGCAGCGGGTCGGCGTGGCCCGGGCGCTGGCCGCCGACCCGCTGGTGCTGCTGATGGACGAGCCGTTCTCGGCCGTCGACCCGATCGCCCGCGGCCGCCTGCAGGAGGAGTTCCTCCGGCTGCAGGCCACCGTGCGCAAGACGATCGTGCTGGTCACCCATGACATCGACGAGGCCGTACGGCTGGGCGACCGGATCGCCGTGCTCGGTGAGGGCGGCAAACTGCGGCAGTACGCGCCACCGGCCGAGCTGCTGAGCCGGCCCGCCACCCCGGCCGTGGCCGACTTCGTGGGCGCCGACCGTGGCATCCGCCGGCTGGCAGTAACCCCGATCCGTACGGCGTTGAACCCGTCCGGGACGGCGGGCGACAAGCCCACCGTGGACGCCGGCGGCACCCTCTACGACGCGCTGGCCGCCATGCTGGCCTCCGACGTCGCCGAGGTGGCCGTGGTCGAGGACGGCCGGCCGATCGGGACGGTCTCACGGACGGCCCTCTTCGAGGAGCACAGCCACGAGACCCACCCGGCGTCCTGACCGCGCTCGCTTCAAACGACGGCGGCAGATCCCCCGCCTGTGCGGATGATCAGTGTTTCTGCAGGTAGTCGATGAAGGCCGCGCGCAGCAGGGGCTCGCTCTCGCCGTACCCGTGGCCCTCGAGCTCACGCCACAGCGCGACCGCCTCGTCGACCGTCGGGCCGATCGAGTTGGGCGCGCCGTCGAGCTGGGACGCCTCGTCGGCGTCGGGGAGGTGCTTGAAGACCGACCAGAAGAAGCCGATGTCGCGCCGCTCCCGCGCCCGGGCGAAGGCGCGCTCGCGCAGCTCCTCGGTGGGCAGGGCGTCCAGCTCGGCGAAGCTCGGAGTGGTCATGGACAAAAGCATAGGGGGAAGGGCCGGACGATCATCGTCCTGTGCCCCAGGGACCCGAGTCCCAGCGGTCCGGACGCGGCGTCGTGGACCCGGTCGACCAGGTTTCGGGCAGGTCGGGCTGCCAGTTGGCCCCGTTCGTCGCGGGCGCTGTCCAGTCGGCCGGGCCGGCCGCGGGCAACGGACGCCCGTACGTCTCGACGAGCCGGGTGACGACCAGGCCGGCCGCGAAGACGCAGGCCGCGATCGCGAACAGCGAGATGTCGAAGTCGCGCCGCTCGGCGTAGTCGAGGAACAGCGTCAGGCCCGCGACCGCGAACAGGGTGCCGAAGATGCCGCCCCGCCGCCCGTACGCGCTGGTGCCGGCGAGGAGGGCGAGGCCCAGCGCGATGCCGGTCCACTCCAGGCCGGTGCCCGGGACGACGGGAGCGTCGGAGGCCGCGGCGAAGAGCGTGCCCGCGGCGACGGCGAAGACCGAGGAGAGCAGCAGCGAGCCGATCACCGGAGCGGCGACGGCCATGCCCCGGCGGCGGGCCGGGTCGCCGGCCGGGCGCATCCGGCCCAGCCAGCGCCGCACCGGCGTGATCGTGCCCAGGGCCCCGCCCAGCACGGCGAGCAGCGCGAACCCGCCGAACAGGAAGAAGGCCTGGTCGGTCGGGTCGTAGGTGCCCTGCACGGCGACCGGGGCCACCCGCAGTTGATTGAAGACGACCACGCCGAGGGCGGCGGCCAGCGTCGCCGCCCAGCCGGGCACGTGCAGCACGAGGACGACCACGCCGAGCACGATCGCGCCGGCCGCGGCGAGGACCAGCGCGGGCACCATCGCCTCGACCAGGCTCTTGTCGCCCTGCTCGGCGTACTGCAGGGAGGCGGCCAGAGCGATCGGGCCGAGCGCCAGGTTGGGCACGCCGGCCCGCAGGGTCAGGCCCGCGCCCAGGGCCAGCAGGCCGATCGCGGCCCCGGTGGTGAGCAGGTCGTCGAGGCCGGGACGCTGGAAGCTCTCCGGTTCGAGGCGCCAGAGGAGCAGGCCGATCGCCGCCGCGGCGACCAGCAGCACCACCTCCCAGCCGAGGTGGATGCCGAGCCGGTCACGGCCGTCCTCGTCGGCGTCGGGGCGGCGCAGCACGTCGGCCGTCGTGTCGCCGACCCCGTCGAGCTCCTCGGCCCGCCGGCGCTGTTCGGCCGCGGCCAGCGTGTTGGCCCGGTAGGCGGCCGGATCGGTGGGCGTGGGTTCCTCGGTCTGCCGACGGTAGGTCGGCTCGTCGTACGCCATCGTCGCGCCTCCTCGTGTGCGCCCACCGTGCGGGGAAGGCGCACGCCGAAGTCCGCCGGGCGCGTGCCCCGCGCCCAGAGCATACGGATCCGAGCCGGTCTCAGTTCAAGGCCGGAATCCGGGGCGACCGGGCACGCTCAGAGTAGGCCGGTGGGTCGACCCGAGTCGTTCTCGTCCTTGGAGTCCGGCTGCTCCGGGATGCGGCACGCGCGTTCCAGCCAGAGGGCCGCCGCGACCAGGGCGACCGCCGTGACCACGCCGCCGATGGCGACGGGCAGATCGTCGCGAGCGGCCTGGGTGGGCTCCATGGCCAGCCAGGCCAGCAGGCCGACCGAGAAGCCGGTCGAGATGGCGCCGACCAGGGAGGAGGCCTTGGCCAGGGCGACGTAACGGGCGACCGCGAGCGGGTCGACCCGCGGCGCTCCGGGCTTGCGCTGGATGCGGGCCGCCGTGTTCTGCGCGAGCAGTCCCTCGGCGACGGCCAGCACGGCCAGCACGATCACCGGCGACCAGGGCAGGTGGGGCAGGGTCGAATAGGACAGGCTCAGCAGCAGCCAGCCCACGGCCGCGGCGGCGAGGCCCGCGACGACCAGCACCGAGATGCTGGTCGGGCGCATCGACGGGTCCGACTTGGGCGCCTGTGGGTTGCTGCTCACACCGAGAACTCTAGTGTGAGATCCGGTCGCGGGGTCAGCCCGGCGACGTCGTCGGCCAACGCCGGCGCGGCCAGCAGGACGGCGATCGGACCGTGCCCGGGCAACTCGGCCTCCGGCTCGATGTCGAGCCAGGGCCGCAGCACGAAAGCGCGCAGGTGAGCGCGCGGATGCGGAAGCGTCAGCTCCGGATCGTCGCTGAGCACCGGCCGGCCGTCGGCGTCCCGGACCTCGATCACGTCGACGTCGAGGGTGCGCGGACCGAAGCGGCGCCGGGAGTCGCGCTCGCGGTTCGCCGCGGCCTCGGCCCGGCGGGCCCGTTCCAGCCAGTCGTGCGGCCCGGCGGCCGGGTCCGAGACGAGCACCACGGCATTGAGGTACGAGGGCTGGTCGGCGTCGCCCCACGGCGGTGTCTTGTAGATGCCGGAGCAGCGCTCGACGTGGCGCCCGAGGAGGCTCACCGCCTGCCGGAGATGCTGCGCGCGGTCGCCCAGGTTGCTGCCGAGGGAGAGGATCGCCCGGGTCACGCGCGGCTCCGGCGCAGGGTGACCGCGACGTCGGCGAACTCGAGCGGGATCGGCGCCTGCGGTTTGTGGACGGTGACCTCGGCCGCGGCGACCCGCGCGTCGGCCAGGCAGGCGGTGACCAGCCGGTCGGCCAGCGTCTCGATCAGGTTGACCGGCTCGCCGCCGACGATCTCGGCCAGCCGCCCGGCCAGCTCGCCGTAGTGCACGGTGTCAGCGACGTCGTCACTCGCGGCCGCCGGAGCCAGATCGAGTTCCAGACGTACGTCGATGAGGAAGTCCTGTCCCTGCTCGCGCTCGAAATCGAGGACGCCGTGACGCCCGCGCACGCGCAGGCCGGTCAGCGTGATCTGTCCCTCCACCGCGTTCACTCCTTCTCATTCTCGGACACTGTCCGCAGCCTCGGCGAGCCGGTCGCGCGCCAGACCGCGAGCGCGTCGGCGGTGGCGGTGACGTCGTGGACGCGCACCCCCCAGGCCCCGGCGGCCGCCGCGAGCACCGAGGTGGCCAGGGTCGCGGCCTCGCGCTCCTCGGTCGGGCGCGGGCTCCCGTCCGGGCCGGGCAGCAGCCGGCCCAGATAGGTCTTGCGGCTGGCCGCGAAGAGCACCGGGTAGCCCAGGCCGACGAGGACGTCGAGGTGGGCGCTGAGCGCCCAGTTGTGCTCGGCCGTCTTGGCGAATCCCAGTCCCGGGTCGAGAATGATCTGTCCGGGGTCGACCCCGGCCGCGAGCGCGTCGCCGACCCGGTCGAGCAGCTCGTCGCGCACCTCGGCGACGACATCGGCATAGACGGCGAGCTGGGTCATGTGGCGCGAGTGGCCCCGCCAGTGCATGAGGATCCACGGGCAGCCGACCTCGGCCGCGACGCCGGCCATGCCCCGGTCGGCCAGCCCGCCCGACACATCGTTGATCACGGTCGCGCCCGCCTCGAGAGCCGCCCGCGCGACCGCCGCCCGGGTGGTGTCGATGCTCAGCGGCACGCCGGCCGCGGCCAGCCGCGCGATCACCGGCACCACGCGCGCGATCTCGGTCTCGGCGTCCACTCGCTCGGCTCCCGGCCGGGTCGACTCGCCACCCACGTCCACGATGTCCGCGCCGGCCCGATGCAGCTCGACACCGTGCCGGACGGCGGCTTCCACGTCCGTGTATTTCCCGCCGTCCGAGAAGGAGTCGGGCGTGACGTTGAGGATCCCCATCACGACCGGGTGATCCACGTGCATCAGTGCGCGCCCCGCGACCTGCGCATCCGTCGGCTCAGTCGTCACGCCACGAGGGTACGGCGGGCGTGGTTGTCGCACGTGCGTACGATGTCCGGTAACTCAACTTCATGCACGCCATCACCTTCCGTAACGTTTCCGACGCTTGTAGCCAAGAACGACGGGCCGTACGCTTCGGAACCAGGCATCATTTGCAGGAACCGGAGAGAGCAGACGAGCATGGCAATGCCCGAACGGCTCACTCGACGCGCCGGGTGGGAAGTAGCACGATATGGGCGATGCCGTGAAGCTTCACAACTGCAGCGTGCCCGAAACCCCCTAGCCGGGCACGGGGAGGTTTACCGATGATCGCCACTGAGCTCGCCACGCAGGCAGCGGCCATGCTGGAGCAGGCCACGCTCGCCGCACCCGAACCCAAGGGCATCAACACCGAAGGCATCGTCACCTTCTTCGCCAGCAACATCGCGCCGATCCTGCTCGCCGTCCTCGGCGTGATCTTCATCGGCCGGGCGAGTCGCGGCGAGATCTCCAAGGTGCTGACGAGTTCGGCCATCGCCATCGTGGGCCTGGCCTTCATCGCCGGCGCCGCGACCCTGTTCTTCGTCGGCGACGCCCTGATCAAGCTGATCTTCAACTGAGATGCGGCTTCGTACCGACGACGACATCTATCGGGCGCGCCTCGTATACCTGGGCCCCCCGGGTTACACCCTGCCCATCCACCTGCCGTACGCGCAGTACGGCATGTTCGTGGCGCTGGTCCCGCTCTTCATGTTCGTCCACTACCTGATGACCTTCGAGTTCGATCCCTTCCCGGCCTGGGAAATCGCGCTCGCCATGGTCACGACCTCGTACGTGTTCCGCCACGTCGACCCCGACCGTCCGGCCCGGGTCGTCATCCGGACCGCTCTCACCGACTGGCGCCGCACCCGCGAGCCCGCGGTCGAACGACGCGATCCGAGACTTGTCGCCACTCGCATCCGGGTTCGGGAGGAGTTGGTATGACCAGTTCATTCGCACGCTCCTACGGGGCTGACGCATGACCGGACCCCTTCCGCACGGGCGTCCCCGCGCGGATGCCGACACGCAGGGCAGGCAGAGTAACGGAGTGCGCTCGAACCACTACTCCTCGTCAGAGTCCGCGGAGGAGCCCGCCGAGGAATTCGTCGCCGCGCCGGGGCACGGCGCGGTCGGGGTCTTCCAGTCGCCGCAACCGGTGCGCCGGGGCGGTGGCGCGGTCGATCCGGCACTCGACATCGATTCGCCGTTCCTGGATCTGTTCGGCGGGGCCGCCCCGCCCACACCGATCAAGTCCATCGATCCGGGGCATTCCCGCGCCGACGACCGGCAAACCGATCCCGACTTCGATTTCGACTTCGGATTCGACTTCGACGATCGGCCCGCGGCTTCCGTCTCGTCGCCACCGGCCGCCGAGACGCCGCACGCTCCTGAGGCGCCGCCTGTCTTGCAGACGCCGGTCTCCGCACCGCCTGACTCGCAGACGCCGGTCTCCGCGCCGCCTGTCTCGCAGACGCCGGTCTCCGCACCGCCTGCTTCTTCGCCGCCGCGTTTTCTGCCCGAGGTCGAGCCGGTTCTTCCGCTGCCGGCGGCGCCCGGGCCGGAACCGGTGCGGGGAGAGGCCGCCGAGCCCCGCCCGGTCGCGTTCGCCCCGGCTCCCACTCCCCTCGCCGGGCCGCCCGTGGCCGGCCCCCCGGTAACTCAGCCCCCGGTGACTCAGCCTGCGGTCGCGTTGCCCCCGGTGGACGAGCCGCCGGTGTCGTCCCCGCCGATCGCTCTGCCCCTTGCGTCGTCGGCGCCCGCCGTCGACGCGCCGGTGTCGTCACCCCCGCACACGCCCGCGACCGACTTCGACGGGCCGGCCGAGCGCTGGGCCGCGCCCGAGCCGCCGTCGTTCAGCCGGGCGCCGGTTGGGCCCCAGGCCGACTACTTCCAGGAGAACGGCGGCGGGCCGAACGGCGCCACCGCGGCCGACGCTGATTTCGAGGACTGGCCCGACTTCGACGACTGGCCGCCGACGCCCCGGGCGGGCGCGGCCACGCCGTCCCCCTCCGTCTCCGCGCCGCCGGTGTCGACTCCGCCGCTGTGGCAGACCGTGGGCGGTCCGGCCCCCGTACGCCACGACGAGGTCACGCCGGCGCAGACCGGGCCGGTCGAGGCGTACGCCCCGCAGGCGCCCCCGGCTGAGACCCCTCTGCCCGTACCGGCCACCGACCGCGCGCCGGCCAAGCGCAAGGAGAAGTCCCCGGCCCGGCGCAAGAAAGAGGTGCCCGCCCAGCGGGACATCAAGACGCCCAAGTCGCTGACGCTGCGGCCCAACAAGCTGAAGTTCAACGACCGGGACCCGGTCATGGAGCTCGAGATCAGTGAGATCGCCGGGCACCTGACCTTCACCCAGAGCACGGTCACCGCCTGGTACTTCCTGCCCGAGGTGCGCTGGGCGTTCCGGCCCGACGCCGAACGGGAGGCGCTGCTCAGCGCGATCTCCGAGCAGTACGCCGGGCTGGCCGGATTCCGGCTGCACCTGCGCCGCACCAACCGGCCGTTCCCGGCCGACGAGTGGGCCCGGACGGTCGACTCGTTCACGGCCAAGCCGCTGCCCGACGTGCGCGGCGGCACCTCCTGGTCCGACCACCTCGTGGCCGCCCAGCGGCACCTGCTCTCGGTCAACCACGCCGAGGGGCAGACCTACCTGGGAGTGACGTTCGCGCGGCGCTCGCTCGGCGACACGTTCTCCGAGCGGATCCTGCGGATGTTCGGCAAGGGCACGTCCGACGGCGAACGGCGCAAGCTCAACCGCGCGGTCGAGCAGTTCGACGAGGTGCTGAACGCGTTCGGCATGCGCGGCCGGCGGGTCACCCCGCAGGAGCTGGAGTGGCTGCTGTTCCGTTCGGTGGCGCTCTGCATGGCGCCGCCCGGACCGCTGTCGCCGGTCACGAACGGGCAGTGGGACACCGGCGACCTGCTGGCCCTGACCGAGCAGGTGGAGCGCTACCGGACGCCGTACGGTTCGACCGTGAAGCTCGTCAACCGGATGACCGGGGAGGAACGGCACGTCGCCGTGCTCTCGGTCGGCCGGATGGAGCCGCTGGAGATCCCCGAGAAGCACGAGCCGTGGATGCACTTCCACGAGCGCCTGCCCTGGCCGATGGAGCTCTCGTCGCGGATCGACATCCTCGGCTCGGGCAGCTCGTTCAAGAATCTGGAGCACCGCCTCCGGATGATCCGGTCGCAGCAGCTCGACTACGCCGAGCACGGCATCGACGCGCCGCCCGAGCTGGAACGCCTGGCCAAGCGCGCGCTGGTGATCGGCGACGAGATGACCACCGGCCTGCCGGTCGAATCGGCCCGGGCGCACGGCTGGCACCGCATCGCCGTCGGCGGCGCCACCCGCGAGGAATGCCTGGAACGGGCCCGCCGGCTCATCCAGCTCTACTCCCGGGAGCTGCGGATCTCGCTGCAGCACCCGAAGAACCAGGACCAGCTGGCCCGCGAGTTCATCCCCGGCGAGCCGATCGCGAACACCGGCTACGTGCGCCGCATGCCGGTCAAGCTGCTGGCCGCGGCAGTGCCGCAGGCGGCGTCGACGGTGGGCGACCGCCGGGGCGACCTCATCGGCCGAACCTCGGGAACGTGCCGCCGCCCGGTCTTCCTCGACCTGCACTTCCCGATGGAGGTGCGCGAACGATCCGGCCTCGGCGTCTTCGTGGCCGAGCCCGGCGGTGGCAAGTCGACGCTGATGGGCGCGCTGGGCTACCTCAACGCCCGTCGCGGCGTGCAGGTGACCCTGCTCGACCCGTCCGGACCGCTGGCCCGGCTGTGCCAGATGCCGGAGCTGCGCCCCTACTCGCGGGTCCTCAACCTGACCGGCTCGGAACAGGGCACGCTCGCCCCGTACGCGCTGATCCCCACCCCCGTACGGTCGGAGTTCGCCACCGGCCCGTCCGGCGACCGCGAGTTCGAGATCGCGGTCTCCAACGCCCGCGCCGAGCGCCGCATGCTGGTGCAGGACATCTGCTCGATGCTGGTGCCGCCGCAGGTGGCCAAGGAGGCGTCCACGGCGACGCTGCTGCGGCACGCCGTCCGCCAGGTGCCGGCCGAGGAGACGTCCACCCTCGACGACGTCGTGCGTACCCTCCAGGGCCTCGACGACGACGGCAAGGAGCTGGCCAACCTGCTCCTGGACACCGCCGAGATGCCGCTGGCGCTGCTGTTCTTCGGCTCGCCACCGCAGCACCTGCTCGGCGCCGACGCGGCCCTCACGGTCATCACGATGGCCGGGCTCCGGCTGCCCGACCTCAAGATCGAGCGCGAGTACTGGTCGGCCGAGGAATCACTGGCGCTGCCCATGCTGCACACGGCCCACCGTCTGGCGGTCCGGCGCTGCTACGGCGGCCCGATGTCGTCCCGCAAGATGGTCGGCCTGGACGAGGCCCACTTCATGGAGGGCTGGCGGTCCGGGCGCTCCTTCCTCGTACGCCTGGCCCGCGACTCCCGGAAGTGGAACCTCGCCGCCCTGGTCGCGTCGCAGAACCCGCGCGACATCCTGGGCCTCGACGTGCAGAACCTGGTGTCCACGGTCTTCGTGGGCCGCATCGCCGAGGACCAGGAGATCGCCTCGGAGGCCCTGAGGCTGCTGCGGGTGCCCGTGCACGACGGCTACGAGGCGACGCTGGCCTCACTGTCCCAGGTGGACACGTCGTCGTCCTCGAGGCTCGGATTCCGCGAGTTCGTGATGCGGGATGTCGACGGTCGCGTCCAGAAGGTGCGTGTCGACGTGTCGTACGTTGAAGGTCTGCTGGAGCACCTCGACACGACGCCGGCGGCCGCCAAGGCGACGCCCTCGGCCATTGCGATGTCGCCGTCCGACCTGGAGGTTTGAGATGGTGCGGCGGGGATTGGCGCTGCTGGCCACGATGGCCGTCATGGTCGTGGCGTCGATCGCGTGGGCGGTGGCCGCCCCGGCGGCCTCGGCCGCGCCGGTGGAACTGCCGTCCCGGGCGCCGGGCGGCGCCTGCAGCCTCGAGGAGTGGCAGCAAAACGTCACGGGGTGTGTCGGCCGACTGACTGCTGTCGCCGAAAGCAGAGCGACCTGTCTGAATCCTCCGACCCCGAGCACCCCGGATTCAGGACTTGCTGGATGGTTCGCCGAGCGTCCCGCGTCTTCGACGAAGAACGGACCGCAGGGTCTCTACAGCCAGTACGGGTACGCCGGATACAGCTACACCACGTATGACCTCGAGAGTGGGTGCGCCTCCACTCTGGTCAATCCCGACTACAAGTTCGAGACGACCATCGCCAACGGCGAGTTCATGATTGCCACCGCCGTCATCGGCGCCTCCAATGCCCTTCGGGAGCGCGCATGGGATCCCGCCTCCCTGTGGGGATGGGCCGACACGCTGGTCGACCAAGCCACGAAGGCAGTCTACGAAAAGGTGTTCAGCGTCTTCGGCGTCATCACCCTGGGAATTGTGGGCCTCTATCTGCTCTGGCGTTCCCGACAGGCTGACATGGGAGCCGCCACAACAACTGCCGGCTGGGCGATCCTGGTCATGGTGGGCGTGACGGCCATTGCCGCTTGGCCCGTGCGGTCCGCGAACATCGCCGACCAGAGTCTCGTGACGACCCTCAGCGTCGTGCACGATGCCGTTGGTCCGAGAGCCGCAGACACTCCTGCGGATCTGTGTGATGACCCGACGCCCGGAGCGTGCGACGACAACCGGCCGCCGGCTGTCCGCGCGAGCGACACGGCCACCGAGACAATGCTCTATCGCAACTGGCTTCGAGGGCTGCTCGGATCCGCAGACAGTGAAACCGCCCAGAAGTATGGCCGAGCTCTCTACGACGCACGTTCTTTCTCCTGGCGGGATGCGGAACGCCTGCGGACGAACTCCAGTGACCGCGACGCGACCATCACCGCAAAAAACACGCAGTGGGAGAAAGTCGCCGAACAGATCAAGACCGAAGACCCAGAGGCCTATCAGTACCTACAGGGTCAGAACGGGATGGACCGGATCGGGGCGGGCTTCATCGCCGTCCTTGCAGCGGTCATGTTCGCCATGTTCGACCTGACAGCGTCGATTCTTGTGCTTCTCGGCTTCTTGATCTTCCGATGGGCCGTGATCGCGGCACCGATTCTCGGAACCGTCGGCCTGCTACGCCCAGCGAACTCAGGTATCAAGCGCCTCGGTAACGCCGTTATCGCTGCCGTCTTCAACATCGCGATCTTCGGTACGGGCGCAGCGATCTACCTCTTCGCGGTCGACTTGATCATGAACACGGCGACATTGCCCGGCTGGTTGCAGGTGGTGCTGGTATGGCTCTGCGGCGTGGTCGGCTGGCTGCTGCTTCGTCCTTACCGGCGCATCACCCAGCTCGGCGGCAAGGACGGCGCCCGCACTATCGCCACCGGCTCCTGGCACCGCAACTTCTTCCGGGACATTCGTGCGGCCTCCAAGCTTGACGGTTCCGATGGGGTTGACGAGCGGGGGCAGGTAATCGGCAAGGGCGGCCGAACGGTCTATGTCGATCAGACCAATCTGCGACCCGAGGCCCGCCTCGAAGATCCTTCCCATTCGGCGAACCGCAGCAACCTGTCACCGGCAACCTCAGGCAGCTCTACCGGGGCATCGGCGCCGATCAGGCCCGATGGCAACGAGTCGGTGCGCGACAACCACACGCCGGTGGTCACGGCGCCCGTCGCCGGTGCTACTCCGGCCGCCGGGCAGACGAATCGATCACGCGGCGCTACTGGCTGGACCGAGCCTGATGTGAGCGAACAGGCCTCGTCCTACGCGATCTATCGGCCTGAGACAGGCAGCACCACCGCCGAGCCGGCCACCCCGCGCATTCGTTCCGAGGCCAAGTGATCGCATGCCCCGTTCTCTTGAATTAGGCCTCAACCGGATTTTCCGGTCGCGCTGGGGCGTGGCTGTCGTCCTCGGTGTCATTGTGCTGGCCATTGTCGGCCTCGCCCGATTGTTCTCCGACGGCGACGACTCGCAGCCCTCACTCGGCACGGCGTCGCCGGGCCCGGTGGTCAGTGTCGACCCGAAGGACGACGACAGCATCGTCAACACGGAGCCGCCCCCCAGCCCGTCGACCACCCCTGGGAGGGCGAAGCCGGAAGCCGTCGCTTACGCCTTCGCGTCCGCGTGGGTCGATCACCAGAACGTCACCCCGAAGGCCTGGCGCGCTCAACTGCTGCCAAACTCCACAACGAAAATCGCCGACGAACTCGAGGGAGTGGACCCGGCCGGTGTCCCGGCCGAGCGCGTCATCGGCCGTCCCAGCCTCGTGCCGGTCAGCGAGACCGTTGTGAACGCGGTCGTCACGATGGACACCGGGAAGCTCGGCTTGCGCCTGGTTGCCCCCGATGGGCACTGGCGTGTCGACGGGATCGACTGGAACCCGGCGTGAGCGTTCCTCGGCCGCGAAAGATAGTCCTCCTCGTCGCCATCGTCGCGACGCTGACCCTGCTGTGCTGTGGCGGTAGCGTCACTGCTTTGTTCATGAGCGGCTTCACCGACGAGGGCCAGAACAACCTCAACTCTGCGCTCGGCTGCGGCAAGGGCGGGCCGGTTGATCCCGACACCAAGCTCCCCCGCATTCGACCGTACGGTGCGGAGCAGATCCGGAACGCTGCCGTCATCATCAACGTGGGCGCTGACCTTAAGATGCCGCCCCGCGCGTGGGTCATCGCGGTAGCCACGGCGATGCAAGAATCCAGGCTCAACAATCTAGGCCATCTGGGTGCTCGAAACGACCACGATTCGCAGGGCCTGTTCCAGCAGCGGCCGAGCTCCGGTTGGGGCTCGGCGACGCAGGTCCGTAACCCGGTCTACGCGTCGACGAAGTTCTACAACAAGCTCAAGACGATTCCGGGCTGGGAGAGGATGTCGCTCACGCGCGCCGCTCAGCGTGTGCAGATCAGCGCCTACCCGGACGCCTATGCCAAGCACGAGCCGACCGCGACTCAGATCGTCAACCAACTCGCTGACGGTGCGGCGAACGCGGCCGGCGATTCGCTGGAGATGGTCTGCGCCTCGGGCGAGCAGATCGCCGCTTCCGGCTGGACTCGGCCGGTCGGTGCGGTCGTCGGCTCCGGGTTCCGCACGGCGTCGCGTCCCACTCACCAAGGCGTTGATCTGATCGCTGGAAAGCAGACCCCGATCACGGCCGCGGCCAGCGGCATCGTTTCCAGGGTCAAGTGCGACGAGGACCACAACGGGCGGCAGACCTGCAACGTCGACGGCTACCCGGGTAAGGGTGGATGCGGTTGGATGGTGGAGATCCAGCACGCTGGGAACGTCATGACGAGGTACTGCCACCTGATCGTGAGACCGTTCGTCCGGGAAGGCCAGGAGGTCACGGCCGGCGAGGTCATCGGCCGGGTGGGCAGCAGCGGCAACTCGTCGGGCCCGCACCTGCATTTCGAGGTGCACCTCAACAACGACCGGTCGAGTGCCGGCGCCATCGACCCGGTCCGTTTCATGCGCGAGCAAGGCAGTCCGTTGGGAGGCGCGGGATGAGCGGCGAGTCACTGCCCGACCCGTTCGCCGGACACCCCGAGTGGGAACTGAATCCGCCTCGTCCGGTGGTGCCGACACCCGCGACCATGACGGGACAACTCCGGGGCCGACGAGTCCTGATCGGGCTACCTGGACATGGATGGCGCTCAGACCTTCGAGCGGATGAGAAAGTCGTCCAAGGCAGCCGCACTTACGTGCCGATCATGCCCGAGGGCGAGTGGTACAGGGCCGAAGCCGAGCAGACCGAGATTTTCGCTCCGCTGGTGCCGGTCGAGCGGGTATGGGTCGAGGAATACGGCGTAGCAGGCATCTCCCTACGCGTTGATGACATGACATCGAGGCTCGTTTCGCTGGACGAACCACCGCGACGCTCTGCGCAAGCCGCACTGGACGCGCACTCCCTGTCGGGACGCCGCGTCGTGCGTTTGCGAGAGGACGGCACCGAGGAGCGTGACCTGCGGGCAGTCACGGAGATCCATACCAACAGCGAGGGAAGTGTCTGCGCTCGCGTAACGAAGGAACTCGATTGGTATCGCTGGGGTTGGAGCGGCCATGCACCGCGGACCCTGGAGGTCGCGGTGCATATTCTCTGGCTCGAATGAGGTCAGGACCGTTTGGTTGCCCCGCAGACTCGCCAACCGTTTTGATCGGTCAGCTCGAAGGACCACGGCTCTGTGCGACTGCTGGTTTGCGCACCGTTCTTCGAGCCCGCGATCACGAGATCAACGCTTACGGACGTCGCGTTTCCCGATACAGGGCCTACGATCAGCGACTCCCAGACAACAGAGACTGATGACCCGAATCGCTTTTCTCTGTTGATGATCTCGGCGCGGAGGGCGGCTAGCTGGTCCAGCCGAGCCCCGCTGCTGCAGGTATACAGCGCCGTCTCTTCGTCGTTGCGATTCCCCAGGTATGCCCGTAGGAAGCTCGACGTCACCTGGTCGGGTTCGGCGCGTTCGACTTTTGTTTCTTCGTCGTAGAGCAGCACGGCGATACCGGCGCCGCCGAGGCAGAGGAGGCTCAGTACCCCCGCGCCCAGTGCCAACCACAACCGGAGTCGGCGGTTGCGGCGTTTCGGCGGCTCGCCCGGTGGGGTCGATGCGCCCGGTTCGGGGGGCATCGGTCCGGTTCCGGGCTCCTGCGGCTGCACACATACGACAGTAGTGCCTCCGCACACGGGTCACCCCAACCGCACCCTGGGCGGGACGATCCGTACGACGCGGACATCGATCCGGGCACCGGGATCGCGAAGCCCGCCGCCGTCTGGGATAAGTTTTACCCGCACACAGGAGGTGGGAGCGGTGGTGGATTCGGCTTTGCGGGTCCAGCAGGCTGCCGCTTTGCACCGGCAGGCGGTTGCTCTGACCGACGCCGCCTCGTCCGCGCTCGACGCCGAGACCGCCGGCAGCGACCCGCTCGAGCAGCACCGCATCGCCGAGGAGTTGCGGGCCGCGGCCGGCGCGCTGGCTCCCGGCTGGCTCGGGTCGCCGCTCGACGCGCAGTCGGCCACGACGCCGCTGGGCGGTGTCTATCCGCCGCAGTTCGTCCGGCTCGGGGTCGCCCAGCCGCTCGACGACGCCCGGTTCCCGGCCATCATCCCGCTGCTCGGCACCGGCCACCTGACGATCGACGCCACCGCCACCGACGCGCGCGTCTTCGGTCTGCTCCGCTCGATCCTGCTGCGTCTGCTGGCCGCCGCGCCGGCCGGGTCGCTGCTGGTGCGCGCGGTCGACGGCACCGGCGGCGGTGAGGTCTTCGCGCCGTTCGCCGACCTGCGGGACGCGGGTCTGTTGTCGCCGTCGGCCACCGACCGGCAGGGGCTGCGGGAGGTGCTGGCCGAGGCCGAGAAGTGGTTGCGGCCGGGCCGCGGGGCCGCCCCCCGGCGGAGTCGTCGTGACCGCATGATGCTGGTCGTGATCGCCAGCCTGCCCGAGCTGACCGAGGGCGAGGAGTTGCGCCGCATCGCCGCGCTCGCGCAGCAGGGCCCCGATTCGGGCCTGCATCTGATCGTGGCGGGCTGGCCGCCGCCCCCGCTGACCGCGGAGACCACCCAGGCGCCGCTGCCCCGCACGACGATGGTGTCGGTCCGCAACCCGTACGCGGTCATCGGCGATCCGCCCGGCTCGACCTTCGGCTCCACGCCGGACGTCTCGTGGCTGAACGCCCCGGTCTTCCTCGACGAGGATCCGCCGCCTCACCTGGTCGAGGCCGTGTGCCGCGAGCTGGTCGCCCATTCGGCCGCCGCGTCCCGGGTGACACTGGCCGATCTCTTACCCGAGCCGAGCGACCAGCTGTGGGCCGCCGACGGCGGTGAGGGGCTGAGCACGGTCGTCGGTCATGACGGGGACACCCCGCTGGCGTTGCGCTTCAACGACCTCACCCCACATTGGATGGTCGGTGGCCGCTCGGGGGCGGGCAAGACGGCTTTCCTCGTCAACGTGCTCTACGGGCTGTGTGCCCGCTACAGCCCGGCCGAGCTGGCGCTCTACCTCCTCGATTTCAAGGAGGGGGTGACTTTCGCCGAGTTCGTGCCGACCCAGCGCGACCGTACGTGGCTGCCGCAGGCCCGTGCCGTCGGCGTCGAGGCCGACCGGGAGTACGGCCTGGCCGTGCTCCGTGAGCTGAACGCCGAGATGTCGCGCCGGTCCATCGCGTACGAGAGGGCCGGGGTCTCGCGTCTCACCGAGCTGCGCGCCGCGGCGGCCGAGGACGGCCTGAAACGTCCGCTGCCGCGCATCCTGTGCGTGATCGACGAGTTCCCGGTGCTGCTCGCCGGCAACGACCCGGTGGCGACCGAGGCGACCGCGCTGCTCGAGTCGCTGGCCCGCACCGGCCGCTCGTGCGGCATCCACCTGGTGCTGGCCAGCCAGAACATCGCCGGGCTGGAGGCGCACTACGCCAAGCGCGATTCTTTCTTCGGCCAGTTCCCGGTACGCATCGCGTTGCCGGGCGGCGGCGACGTGCTGGAGCCGGCCAACGACTCGGCGGCGGGCCTGCCCCTGGGCACCGCGGTGGTCAACACGGCCGGCGGCCTGGGCGGGCCGCGGGGCGCCACCCGGGGTCACGAGCGCATCATCCGCTTCCCCGACCCGCACGCCGACAACGATCTGCTGAGCGACCTGCGGCACCGGCTGTGGGGCGGGCGTGATCCCGAGTCGCAGCCGCCGCGGGTCTTCGCCGGCTACGCCCACCAGCACCTGGCCGACGACCCGACCTACCGGGTCGCGCTGGCCGGCCGGGGCGCGCAGCCCGCGGCCCTGGTGGGCCGGCTGCTCGACGTCGGCCTGACCACCGCGTCGTTCCCGCTCGACCCGGCCCCGGGACGGCACCTCGCCATCTTCGGGACGCAGGCGTCGGCGTCCGAGGTGCTCGACGCCGCCGCTCGCAGCGTCGCCGCGTTCCACCAGCCCCGTACGGCCCGGTTCATCATCGCCTCGCTCGTCGCCGAGGGTGACCGCCTGGCCGAGGCGCTCGCGACCGAGATCGGTCACCGGCAGGAGGTGGCGCTGGTCAACGCGGCCGGCCTGGCCGCCGAGCTCGATCCCGATCGGCCCGGCTATCGCGTGGTGTTCGGCATGGACGCGACGGCTCCCGGCAGCCTGCCCGGGTTGCCCGCGCTGCTCCGTGACGGCCCGGCCCAAGGTGCCCACCTGCTGTCCTGGTGGCGTGACCCGCACCGGTTCACCGACGAGGCCGGCGGCCGTGACGACGTCGGCGGTCTGCTCTTCCTCAACCTGCCTCCGGCCGAGGTGGCGGCGATGATCGGCCGGCCGGTCACGTGGCTGCCCCGGCCCAACCGGGCGCTGCTGCACGACCGGCGGGACGGGCGCACGGTCACGGTCGTACCGTTCCTGGACCCGGGTGTGCCCGGCGATCAGGGTGACCTCCCGTGACCGACCAGCAGCAAGCCACCGGTGCGGTCCCGGCTCAGCCGACTCCTCCGGCGCCGGGTCCCTGGGCCGACTACCTGGCCACCGCGCAACGGCTGGACGCGGTGCGCCGCGCCGCCAGCGCGGCCGCGACCGAGCATCAGGCCGCGGTCACGTCCGCGAGGCTCGAGCTTTCCGCCGTACGAGCCCGGCTCGTGGCCCAGGAGGCCCGGCTGAGCCGCGAACTGGCCGTGCCGCCGGCCGAGCTCACGCCGCTGCCCGTCGACCGCGAGGTGGCCGCACGGGCCGCCGCCGGGGGGCCGGCCGCGGCGCTGGCCGCGCTGCAACAGGCCCGCCGCACCGCCGAGGCCGGCGACGCCCTGCTGACCGAGGCGGTCCCGGCCCGGCGATGGCGCCCGTGGGCCCGGAACCTGCTGATCTACGGCCCGTTCGCGGCGGTCGTGCTGATCGTTCAGATCGTGCTCTACCTGGTCGCGTCGCCGGGGTCGGTGCCGACCTACGCGCTGCTGTGTGGTCTCAGCATGCCGGTGCTGGCTTTCGGACTGGGCTGGGTCACCATCGGCTTCGTCTACGGCGGCGATCCCGAGGGCGTCGACCGGACCCCGATCGTCGGCGCCGTCGCCTGCCTGACCCCGGTCCTGCTGACCTGCATGGGCGTCGGCCTGACGTCGTTCCTCAACTGAGCGCGGCCGTCAGGTCGATCTCGACGAGCTGGCCTCCGAAGCCCAGCGCGGCCACTCCGAGCAGCGTCGAGGCGGTGGAGAAGGCGGGCCCGAGCGGCGACGCGACGAGCCGGTCCCAGACCGCCGCCAGCACCGCCGTCTCCGAGCTGACCACATAGATCACCGATCGCACCACATCGTCCGGCGTGGCCCCGGCGGCCTCGAGCACGGCGAGGCAGTTGGTGATCACCTGGTCGGTCTGCGCGTCGAAGTCACCGGCCTCGCCCACCACGTTGCCGTCGAGATCGAGCGGGCATTGCCCGGCCAGGTGGGCGAGCCGCCCGGCCGGCGAGATCGTGATGTGCGAGTAGCCCGGCGGCTGATGGACGGTGTCGGGGTTGAGCTTTTCCAGCATCCGGCCAGTATCGCGACGCCTTCGAGAGGCGGGCCGATAAGGCGCCTCGGCCGATCAGGCGCGTCGGCCCGGCCCGGCAGCTCCTCCAGGGCGGGCCGGTAGCGGCCCGCCGGTAGCGGCCCGCCGGTGGTGTGTGGCCGGGCCGGCCGTGGCGTGCCGGTAAGTGAATCAGGGTCGCGGGCCTCAACCGAACCATCCCGGCACGTCGACGGGGAAGCCGGCCGCCGGTACGACCGTCCGCAGGGACGACTCGACCTGGACGACCCGCTCGTGGCCGAGCGTGGCGACCCATCGCGCGCGCAGGCTGTCGAAGATCTCGGCCGATCGGGTCAGCACGTCGAGCCCGCGCGGGGTGAGGCGGATGAGCTTGCGGCGCGCGTCGGCCGGGTCGTCGGCGCGTTCGACGTAGCCCAGGGCGGCCAACCGGTCGACGGTCTTGCCCGCCGCCTGCTTGGAGACGCCGAGCCGCCGGCCGATCTCGCTGGCCGAGGCGCCGCGCGGTCCGATGGCCTGCAACGCGAAGCCGTGCACCGGCCGGACGTCGGGATGCCCTTGCTGAGCCAGTTCGGCGTGCAACTCGTCGATGAGCGAACGGAAACCCGCGAAGAGCAGGAGCGGCAGCTCAAAACCGGGAGGGTCGGCCTCGGTCATGCCGCTGACCGCTCTGGGCCGGCATCGTCGTGCGCCGGTGCCCGGCCGGAACCACCGGCCCCTTGGCGAACTCGACAACCTGGTTTACGGTATTGGTCAACCACGTTGACGAGTTTACCGGAGGAAAGATGTTTCTTCACCACACCGTCGAGTCGGCGCCGGAGGGTTCCCGGCCGTTGATGGCTTCGACGGCCGCACACTTCGGTCGCCTGCCGGACTCCGTCGCGCTGATGGCCGAGTCGCCCGAGATGCTGGAGGGCTTTCTGCACGCCAGCGGCCTCTTCGAGCGGAGCACGCTCGACCCGCTGGCCCGCGAGGTCGTCGTGATGGTGATCGCCGCGCGCAACGACTGCCGGGTCTGTCTGTCCCTGCACACCGGCCGCCTGCGGGGGCTCGGCGCGGAGGCCGGGCTGATCACCGCCCTGCGAACGGGAACGCCGCCGGCCGAGGAACGGCTGGCGGCGCTGTGGACCTTCACGAATCGGGTGCTGGAGACGGCCGGTGAGGTGCCCGACGAGGAACTGGCCGGTTTCCTGGCGGCCGGCTACACCACGCGCAACGCGCTCGAAGTGGTGCTGGGCATCGGCACGTACACGATGTCGACTTTGGCCAACCGGATGGTCAGAGCGTGATCAGCGCGCGTTGATGAGGGCCATCGCCTCGGCGCGGACCTTGGCATCGGTCTGGTAGGCGCCCCGGACCGCCGACGTGACCGTGCGGGCGCCGACCTTGCGGATGCCGCGCATCTCCATGCAGAGGTGCTCACACTCGAGCACCACTATCGCCCCGCGAGCATCCAGTTTCTGCATCAGCAGGTCGGCTATCTGCGACGTCAGCCTCTCCTGCACCTGCGGCCGCCGGGCATAGACCTCGACGAGCCGGGCCAGCTTGGAAAGCCCGGTGATCCGGCCGTTGGGGCCGGGGATGTAACCGATGTGTGCGACGCCCTTGAAGGGCAGCAGGTGGTGCTCGCACATGCTCATCACTTCGATGTCGCGGACGAGGACCATCTCTTCGTGGTCGGCCTCGAAGCTGGTCCGCAGCACATCGGCCGGGTCGACCCGCAGGCCGGCGAAAAGCTCGGCGTAGGCCCGGGCCACCCGGGCCGGAGTGCGTTCGAGACCATCGCGATCGGGGTCCTCCCCGATCGCGATGAGGATCTCACGAACGGCCTTCTCGATCCGCCCGAGGTCGACGGCCTGCTCGACCGGAGCACCGGTGAGCTTGCCGTCGACCAGGCGGGCGGCAAGATAGTCCAGCTCGTCGTCGTCGATGATCAGTTACTGCTTTCCGCGCTGCTGCCGTTCGGGTTGGGTCCGACGGCGATCTGCCCGTCCGCCGCGGCCTGGGTGCGAAGCTTCTCGCGCTCGGCCGGGGTGAGGACCGGCGGGGCCTCGGAGGGAAGACGCTTGCCGAAGCCGTTGAAGGGCGACATCGGCGGGCGCTTGACCACCCGCGCGCAGATCCGGTCCATGTCCTCGCGGGTGATGGTTTCCTTCTCCATCAGCTCGAGGACCATGCTGTCGAGCACGTCGCGGTACTCGACCAGGATCTCCCAGGCCTCGTCGTGCGCCAGCTCGATCAGCGCGCGCACCTCGGCGTCGATGTCGGCCGCGACCGAGTCGGAGTAGTCGCGCTCGTGGCCCATGTTGCGGCCCATGAACGGCTCGTCCCCGCTGGTGCCGTACTTCACGGCGCCCAGCTTGAAGCTCATGCCGTACTGGGTGACCATGGCGCGGGCCAGGCCCGAGGCCTTCTCGATGTCGTTGCCGGCGCCGGTGGTGGGCTCGTGGAAGACGAGCTCCTCGGCGGCCCGGCCACCCAGCGCGTACGCCAGGGTGTCGATCATCTCGGCGCGGGTCTGGGTGTACTTGTCCTCGGTCGGCAGCACCAGCGTGTGGCCCAGCGAACGGCCACGCGGCAGGATCGTCACCTTGTGCACCGGGGCGGAGTGCGGCAGCGCGTACGCCACCAGCGCGTGCCCGCCCTCGTGGTACGCGGTGATCTTCTTTTCCTTGTCGCTCATCGCCCGGGTCCGTCGTTCCGGACCGGCGATGACCCGGTCGATCGCTTCCTCGAGGAAGTAGTTGGAGATCGCCCGCTTCTCGTTACGGGCGGTCAGCAGCGCGGCCTCGTTGATGACGTTGGCCAGGTCGGCGCCCGAGAAACCGGGGGTCCGGCGGGCCACCGAGTCGAGGTCGACATCGGGCGTGAACGGCTTGCCCTTGGCGTGCACCCGCAGGATGGCCTTGCGACCCTCCATGTCCGGGTTGTCCACCGGGATCTGCCGGTCGAAGCGGCCCGGGCGCAGCAGCGCCGGGTCGAGGATGTCGGGCCGGTTGGTGGCCGCGATCAGGATGACCCCGCCCTTGGTGTCGAAGCCGTCCATCTCGACGAGCAGCTGGTTGAGCGTCTGCTCGCGCTCGTCGTGACCGCCACCCATGCCGGCGCCGCGGTGCCGGCCGACGGCGTCGATCTCGTCGACGAAGACGATCGCCGGAGCGTTGGCCTTGGCCTGCTCGAAGAGGTCACGGACGCGGCTCGCGCCGACACCCACGAACATCTCGACGAAGTCGGAGCCCGAGATCGAGTAGAACGGCACCCCGGCCTCACCGGCGACGGCCCGGGCCAGCAGCGTCTTACCCGTACCGGGCTGGCCGAACAGCAGCACGCCCTTCGGGATCTTGGCGCCGAGGGCCTGGTACTTGGCCGGGTTCTGCAGGAAGTCCTTGATCTCGTGCAGCTCCTGGACGGCCTCGTCGGCCCCCGCCACGTCGGCGAAGGTCGTCTTCGGCATGTCCTTGGTCAGCATCTTGGCCTTGGACTTGCCGAAGTTGAGCACCCGCGAGCCGCCACCCTGCATCTGCGACATGAAGAGCAGCAGCAGGATCACCAGAATGGCGATCGGCAGCAGGTTGATCAGCAGGCTGAACAGGATGTTGTCGCCCGAGACAGTCGTGTTGATCGTGCCCGTGATCCGGCCGGCCGTCTTGGCCTCCTGGACCTCGTTCCAGATCGTCTGAGTGACCTCGTACGGATATTGGGTCTCGATTTTGTCGGTGCTCTTGCCCTCGAACCGTTCCGGCGTGGCGAGGTCGATCTGGAGCGTCTGCTCCTTGTCCTTCTGGACAACCTTCGCGATGCCGGGCTGATTCAGGCGCTCGAGAGCCACCGAGGTATCTACGCGCTGGTAGCTCGGACCACTGGTGAAGAAGGAGCTCAGCGCAATCACGCCGGCGATCACCAGAATGATCCAGACCACCGGGCGGCGGAAGAAACGCGTACGTTCCATACTGTTGTCGGGCGCCAAGCGCCCGGACCCTCCTGATCGGCGTCCTGGTCACCTCAACGTGCCGCTCACCGGCGGCCCCGGGTTTGTAACCCCGCCGTCGCGGTGAGACCGAAGCGGTGAAATCTTTCCGGCCCCTCCGGCGCATGTGACAGCGCGCCTTCGGTCACTCGACGGTACACCGTGGGTGCCCGTCGCGAACCCGTGAGCCCGTGGCCCGGACACTTCCCGGCCGCCGCCCGTTCAGCCAGCTTTGCTGGCAAAACCGCCCATAAGGACTGATTTCTGAGAAGGGGCTGAGAAACGGTTCAGCTACGGGCGTAGACCTCGGGCTTCAACACCCCGACATAGGGCAGCTCACGGTAGCGCTCGGAGAAGTCCAGACCGTAGCCGACGACGAACTCGTTCGGGATCTCGAACCCCACGTACTTCACCGGCACCTGCACCTTCACGGCGTCGGGCTTGCGGAACAGCGCGACCACCTCGACGCTGGCCGCCGAGCGCGACTGGAGGTATTTCATCAGCCAGGAGAGCGTCAGGCCGGAGTCGACGATGTCCTCGACCACGACGACGTGCCGGCCGGTGATGTCCCGGTCGAGGTCCTTGAGGATGCGGACCACGCCCGAGGACGTGGTGCCCTGCCCGTACGACGAGACGGCCATGAATTCCATCTCGGTCGACGGGCCGTGGTGGCCCAGCGCGCGGGCGAAGTCGGCCATGAACATGACCGCGCCCTTGAGCACACAGACCAGCAGGATGCCGCCCTCTGCCTCCGCGTGGTCGGCGGAGACCTGCTTCGCCAGCTCGGTGATCTTTTCCCGGATCTGCTCCTCGGAAATGATCACGTGGTCGATGTCGGCGTCGTACCAGGTGCCCTCAGCCATGGTCCCAGACTGCCGCATGAAGGTTGCGGGCTGTCGCACGGGGCAGCGATCAAGAACCGCGGAACCGCAGGGAATCGGGCGGTTCCGCCCTCGACGCCCGGGAATGCGGACACAGTGAGTGACAACTCTCACAGGATCTCAGGGCACCCGAACGAGTACGTCCTTCGCACGCGCGACCTTGATGCCGCCCGGGAGATGGACGGCGCCCTGGCCGTGCCACTCGGTGACGAGCGCGTCGAGGGCAGCGACGTGCCGATGCGAAAGCGCACTGCCGGGAGCGCCCAGCTGCCGGACCCACATGTGCAGCACCCGGCGGCGGATCGCCCGGGGAAGGTCGCGGAGGTCGGCGACGCGTACGTCCGCGGCCGAGCCCAGCGCCCGGGCGGCCAGCCGATCCAGCTCCTCGTTGTCGGCCGCGATCAGCTCGGCCGAGCGGGCCAGGTTGGCCACCACGGCCGGGCCCAGGGCCTCGACCAGCGCCGGCAGGGCCGAGGCCCGCACCCGCGACCGCGCGAAGGCCGGATCGCTGTTGTGCGGGTCCTCCCAGGGCACGAGACCGAGCGCCGCACACGCCTTGCGCGTGTCGGCCCGCGCGACCTCCAGCAACGGGCGCAGGAAGATCCCCTTGCGGGCCGGCATCCCGGCCAGCCCGCGCGGCCCCGCTCCCCGGGCCAGCGCCAGCAGCACCGTCTCGGCCTGGTCGTCGCGCGTGTGCCCGAGCAGCACAGCCGCGGCGCCGGTCCGTGCCGCCGCCGCGCTCAGGGCCCCGTATCGCGCCGTCCGCGCGGCCGCCTCGGGCCCACCGGGCAGCCCGGCGACCGACACGGTCTCGACGATCACCGGATCGAAGCCGGCCGACGACGCCCACCCGGCGACCTCGGTTGCCCGGCCGGCCGACCCGGCCTGCAACCCGTGGTCGACCGTGACCAGCCCGACCGAGCTGCCCACGAAGCGGGCCGCTGCCGCGAGAGCCAGGGAATCGGCCCCGCCCGAGCACGCCACCAGCACCGGACCGCCGGCCGGGAGCACCCGCCGCACGGCCAGCCGCACCGCGGCGACAGCGGGCGGGATGCGGGCCATTACCCGCCGATCGCCGGCTGCGGGCCGTGCACCCGGGCCACCCAGGCGTCCGGGTCGCCGAGCTCGTCGAGCCGCGGCAGGGTCAGCGGCGAGTCGAAGATCTTGTTGAAGCCGGTCATGCCGACCCGCTCGACCACGCCGTGGACGAACTTGCGGCCCTCGGCGTACTGCCGCATCTTGACCTCGATGCCGAGCAGGCGACGGACCGCCTTCTCCAGCGGGTTGCCGCTCTCGCGACGCCGGTTGAACTTGGACCGGATCGACTCGACGCTCGGGATCACGTCGGGGCCGACGCCGTCCATCACGAACTCGGCGTGACCCTCGAGCAGGGTCATCAGCGCGGTCAGCCGGTCGAGCACCGCCTTCTGTCCCGGGGTCTGCACGATGTCGAGCACCGACGAGCGGCTTTCCGGGTCGCGCAGCGCGTCGGACAGCGTGGCCACCCCGCGGCGCATGCGCTCGAGGATGTGCTCGGTGCTCTGGGAGGCGTCGACGAACGCCTGCACCTCGCCCAGGAAATAGCCGCGCATCCACGGGACGGCGGTGAACTGGGTGCGGTGGGTGACCTCGTGCAGGCAGACCCAGAGCCGGAAGTCGCGCGAGTCGGCGCCCAGCTTGCGCTCGACCTCGACGATGTTGGGCGCGTTGAGCAGCAACTGGCCGGGGTTGCTGGAGAAGACCTCGTACTGCCCGAGCACGCGGCCGGAGAGGTAGGCCAGGATCGTGCCGGCCTGCACACCGGTGACCCGGGAGCCGATCGCGTCGGCCAGCCCGCTCGGCTGCTTGTCGCCGGAGAGCCGGCTGACCAGCGGGATGATCACCTGTTTGAGGCCCTCGATGTTGACCGCGGCCCAGTCCTTGCGGTCGACCACCCGCACCGGCGGCACTTCGACCTGCGAGGTGAGTCCCGTGTAGGCGGCGACGTGGCCGGCCGCCTCGTCGGTGAGATCACGCAGCTCGGACACCACCGCCATCGCGTCCTCGTAAGAGACCGCGGGGCCCGATTTCGACAGCGCGCCGGCGGTGGCGGCGGCCAGATCCCAGTCAACGAACTGCGCCATGCCCACCACCGTACCCGCGGAAATCCAGCCCACCCTCCGGTGGAACCCTGAGATCAGCAGCCGCAGGAGACGAGCTTGGTGGCCACCGCGTCGAGGGCGGCGCGCCCGGTCAGGGCGCTGCCCGAGCCGCTCGCCATGATCGCGAAGACCAGCAGCCGGCCGTCGGCCGTGGTGAGCGTTCCGGCCATCGTGTTGACCCCGCTCAGCGTGCCGGTCTTGGCCCGCACCACGCCCTGGCCGCGCTGGTGGGGCGCCGGCGAGACGAACCGCTTGACCATGGTCCCCGACCAGCCCGCCACCGGCAGACCGCCGAAGAGCGACGACAGGGCCGGCTGCCGCCCCGACGCGGCCAGCGCGAGCAGCTGGGTGAGCATGGTCGGGCTGATCCCGTTGTTGCGCGACAGCCCGCTCGCGTCGTACAGGTCGGCCTCGTCCGACGGCAGCCCGAGACCGCGCATCCGGGCGACGATCGCCTCGGTGGCGTCGTCGAACGTGCCCGGCTTGCCGTCGGCGATCGCGACCTGCCGGCTCAGCGCCTCGGCCGCGGTGTTGTCGCTCTGCTCGAGCATCCAGTCGGTGAGCTGCACCATGGGCGGCGACTGCACGACGCCGAGCTGCTGCCCCGGCGCGAGACCGGCCGCGGCGCCCGAGGGCGGGGCCGGAGCCGCCGCCGGCGCCTTGCCCTTGCGCACGGCCGACGACGGCAGGCCCAGCATCTTGGCGAACGCCTTGGCCGCCGCGTCGGCCGGATCGGACGATCGCGGGTCACCACCGAACTCGTTGTGGATCGGCCGGATCCGGCCCGCGTTCACCATCAGCGCCTGGATGCGCGACACCTGGCCGTAGGTGATGTCCGTCGAGTCCCATCCCTTGGCGGTCTCGGGGCCGCTGAACAGGGACGTGTCATACCGCAGAAGGGCCGGCCGGGTCGCCCCGAGCGACTTCTTGACCTGGGCCGCGAGCAGATCGAGCCGGGCCGCCCCGGGGAAGAGCCGGTTCCTCGTCGTCGACAGCGTCGGGTCGCCCCCGCCGATCAGCACCACCTCGCCCGGCGCGGCGCCGGCCACGACCCGCGTGCTCAACCGGTAGGACGGCCCGCGCGCGTCGAGCACGGCCGCCGCGGTCAGCAGCTTCGTCGTCGAGGCGGGCGTGGTCATGGTGTCGGCGTTGCGGGCGTAGAGGACGTCACCCGAAGCCACGTCGAGCACCGCGACGTGCACCTTGGTGCCGAGCGCGGCCGATTTCACCAGTGGATCGATCGCTCGGGTCACGCCCTGCGCGCTCGGCGCCGAACCGCCGCCGGCGGCCGCGGCGAGCACCGGGGTCGGTGACGGGTCCGGGGTCGTCGGCGCGGGTGCGGGCGTGGGCGTGCTCGCCGGTGCGGCCGAGAGCCAGCGGTCGACCGGTCCCGGCCGCACCAGCCCGACCACTCCGGCCGCCAGCACCAGAGCAACGACGACCGAGAGAGCCCAGATCCATCGCGTACGGGAGGAGCTCCCGGTCGCCGCAGCCGGGCCGCCACCGTCGTCGGGCCCGGCGGGCCCGCCGGCGACCTGCCCGGGGCTCCCGCCGGCCGGAACCGACGGCGCCGGTCCGCTCGCCGGCGACAGGGGACGCACGTTGTTCGACGGCACCGGGTTCCGCGCCACCGGCTTCTGCGGCACGTTGGTCTGCGGCACGTTGGTCTGCGGCACGTTGGTCTGCGGCACGTTGTTGAGCGGGACGGAGGCTCGTCCGTAACTGCCGCCGGTGGCGTCGGCCGGGCTCGCACTGCCGCCGGGAGGCGCGGAAAGGTCACGCGTCCTCTGACCGCCGGAATTGTCGGAATCCGGGCCAGACGTCTGCGGCTGCATCAGCCGATTTTCCGGCTCGAGCGGGTCGATGGGCGACGATTGCCCCGATCGTGCCCCGACTTCCTCCGGAATCTGTGCCCGACCAGGCATCGACGCCGGCCGAACGGATGGCGCCGGCCCGGTCGTCCGATCGCCCTCCCCGGCCTGTTCGGGTGATTGCCGGGGCGGTTGTGGCCGCGCGTGAGCCCTGAGGTCGACGGTCCCGTCCGCTTGCGGCGAAGCACCACCGGCCGGGTGGTCGCCCGGGTTACCGTTTCCGGGGCCCTGGCGCGACTCGGACACGCCGTCGTATCCGGGACTGTCGTGTGAATCTTGCCTCCTCACGAGCCCCTCCTAGAGCACGGCGTACGACTTAGGGGAGACTAGCGACATCCGGCACACCGACGCGCGCGGATCCTGTCGGCCGTCCCATGGCCGCAGTGTTCTCGCCCGGACCGGCATCTGAAAAGCGGGCGAACAAGGGAGCGCATGATGGATTTCGACGTAGTGGTTGAGATCCCCAAGGGCCACCGCAACAAGTACGAGGTCGACCACAAGACTGGTCGCATCCGCCTCGACCGGACGCTGTTCACCTCGACGCAGTATCCGGCCGACTACGGCTTCATCGAAGGCACCCTGGGCCAGGACGGCGACCCGCTCGACGCGCTCGTGCTGATCCAGGAGCCGACCTTCCCCGGCTGCCTGGTGCGGGCCCGGGCGATCGGCATGTACCGGATGAGCGACGAGAAGGGCCGCGACGACAAGGTCCTCTGCGTCCCGTTCGAGGACCCGCGTCAGGAGCACCTGCGCGACATCCACCACCTGGGCGAGTTCGACCGGATGGAGATCCAGCACTTCTTCACGGTCTACAAGGACCTCGAGCCGGGCAAGTCGGTCGAGGGCGCGACCTGGACCGGCCGGGTCGAGGCCGAGGAGGAGATCCGGGCCTCGTTCAAGCGGGCCGAGGCGGCCGAGGCCGAGGGCCACGAGCACTGATCTGATCCCAGCTCAGCCGCGCCCCGCCGTCGCCCGCCGACGTCGCGCGGCCAGTACGTTCCCGCACGCGCGGGCGGCTTCCGGCCGCCCGCGCGCTGCTTTTAGCTGCGTTGCCTCCTGCGCCGTCACGTCAGGCTGATGTCGCCCACGGCGTCGTAGAGGCCGACGACCGCGCAGGCCACCGGGATCACCGCCACGACCACGAGCGTGTCGAGCAGATCGGCGGCCCGGCCCAGGTAGGGCGAGGGCGGCTTGCGGGAGTACGTCGCGCCCGCCACCACCGTGACCAGCGCCAGCACCAGCGCCGCCCCGGTCACCCCGAGCAGCAACGACGCGTTCGCGCCGCGCAGCAGATCCACGCCGAGCGCGGCCACCCCGGCCAGGCCGCCCACGACCAGCGGCACGCGCTGCCGCAGGGTGATGAAGAGCCGCGAGCGCAGCAGCAACGCGGCCGCCGAGACCGCGATCAGGATGCGCGCCGAGAGGGTGCCCGCGACGGCCAGGACGGCGAACGCGGCCGCGGCCAGCCCGGCGTGCCCGAGCAGCATGCCGGCCAGCAGTTCCTCGGTGCGGGTCACGGCGGCGAAGACGGTGGCCCGGTCGGGGCGTTCCCGGGCGGCGTCGAGCGCGCCCGCCGGGCCGGTGGCGGTGAAGCCCTCGGCCGCCTCGGCCCCGGTGGGCAGGGTGACCGGCGGCGTGGGCATCTTGCCGAACCGGATGGCCAGCAGCGGCAGCGCGCCGATGCCGCAGACCAGGATCGAGAGCAGCACCGCGGCCGAGCCGGCGGCCGTGGTCACCATGCTGACCAGGGCGGTGATCGCGCCGAGCAGGCCGGCCACGGCGCCGGCCGTGAACAGCCGCAACCGGGCCGCCACCCCGACCCCGCCGAGCGCCGCGATCAGCAGCAGGGCGACCGACCCGGCCAGCAGCTCGGGGCCGCCCAGCCAGGGCAGCAGCCCGAGGACACCGACCCGGTCGCCGGTGGCGACGGCGACCGCGCCGCCGGCGAAGGCGAAGGGCATCGCATAGGCGCCGAGGGCCGCACCCGCGCGGGCGTCGCCGTACGCCCGGGAAGCGGTCACCCCGGCCAGGGCGAGCAGCACCGCGAGCCCGAGCCCGGCGAAGGCCGCACCGCCCCAGCCGGGGCCGGCGGCGAGGACCGCGAGCAGTCCCACGGCGAGCAGGACACCGGCGCCGACCAGGGTGGCCGTGCGGGTGGAGGCGGGCGTCCAGGCGCTGCCGCGCCGGCGCGCGCCCTCGGCGATGGCCTCGACCACGTCGTCGTACTCGAGCTCGGGCCACTCGTCGTGGGCCGGCACGAGGTGGAGGATCTCGCCGTCGCGCACCCCTTGCGGAAAAAGACCCTGAGCCGGGGCCAGCGCGACGCCGTCGGTGCGCCGCAACACCCAGCCACCATGTTTCTCACCGTCGTCGGCGAGCCCCTCGCCCGCGTGCCGCAGCACCTCGGGCAGCAGCTCGGCCAGCGGCACGTGCTCGGGCAGGGCAACGTCGATGCGGCGCTGCGGCGCGCTGATGGTCACCCGCGCCAGACCGATGCTCATGGATCGCCTCCCCGTCGCGGGCCGCAGCAGAGATCGAAGATGACGAGGCTGCGGACGCGAGCAGACTTTACCTACCATGGGGCCGACGCGACGTCCGGCAACGGCGTGGCGCACAGGGAGTGACCATCACACCCTTGTGGACGAAAGGGACAAGACGCGGCATGAGCACGGTGGTGATCAAACGGTCGGCCCGGCGACCCGCGCCGGAGATTCCGACCGGGGAGATCGCGGTCGAGCCGCCGCCCGAGATCCCGCAGGCCACGGGCGGCCGCTGGCAGCAGGCGGTGATGGCGCTGCCGATGCTGGGCGGCTCGGCCGCGATGGCGATGATGATGGGCCGGGGCAGCGGCGGCGCGTTCTCCTATGTGATCGGTGGCCTCTTCGGCATCTCCTCGATCGCGATGCTGGCGACCAGCTTCAGCTCGAGCGGCTCCCCCAAGAAGGCGGAGATGATGGCGGCCCGCCGCGAATATCTGCGCCATCTCTCCGGGCTGCGCAAACGTGTTCGCGAGACGGCCCGCAAGCAGCGCGTCGGGCTGCTCTACCGCCATCCCGACCCCGGCAAGCTGTGGTCGACGGCCGGCAGCCACCGGGTGTGGGAGCGCCGCACCGGCGACCCCGACTTCGGCGTCGTCCGGCTCGCGGTCGGACCGCAGACGCTGGCGACTCCTCTGCTGCCACCGGTGACCCGCCCGCTCGACGAGTTGGAGCCGATGACCGCGGGCGCCCTGCGCCGTTTCCTCGACGCGTACTCGGTGGTGCCCGATCTGCCGGTGGCCGCGTCGCTGCGCGGGTTCGCCCGGGTCTTCCTGCGCGGCAGCGGAGCCGGCACCGATCAGGACGTACGCGGTCTGAGCCGGGCGGTGATCGCCCAGCTGGCCACGTTCCACGCGCCCGACGACCTGATCGTCGCCGTCTGCGCCGGGCCCGAACGGCGCTCGTCGTGGGAGTGGGTCAAGTGGCTGCCGCACAACCTGCACCCGGCACGCACCGACGCGCTCGGCCACGTGCGGCTGGTCGCCAGCACCGGTCCCGAACTGGAGGAACTGCTCGAGGACGTGATCGGCAACCGGCCGCGGTTCAACCCGGCCGGCCACAGCGTCAGCACGCCGCACGTCGTGATCGTGCTCGACGGCGCCGACCTGCGGGGCGCCACCCAGCTCGACGACGGCATCGACGGCGTGACCGTGCTCGATCTCGACGAGCAGCCGCCGCGGCTGCTCGACCGGTCGCTGCTGGTGCTCGAGGTGGCCCAGCACGGCGGACGACGGGTGCTCAACACCTACTCCATGGAGCACGAGGCCGAGGTCGGCACGCCCGACCGGCTCAGCGTGGAGGAGGCCGAGGCGGTCGCGCGGCGATTGTCCCCGCTGCGGCTGGCCGCAATGTCCAAGTCGTCCGACACCCCGCTGGCCACCGAGATGGGGCTGGCCGACCTGCTCGGCATCGGCGAGCCCGACACCTTCAGCGTGGCCCGGGCCTGGTTGCCCCGGCCCAACCGCGACAAGCTGCGGGTGCCGATCGGCGTGGGCGCCGACGGGGCGCCGATCGAGCTCGACCTCAAGGAGTCGGCCCAGGACGGCATGGGTCCGCACGGCCTGCTCATCGGGGCCACCGGTTCGGGTAAGTCGGAGCTGCTGCGCACCCTGGTGCTGGCCCTGGCCACGACGCACTCGTCCGAGATGCTGAACTTCGTCCTCATCGACTTCAAGGGCGGCGCGACCTTCGCCTCGCTCGACCGGCTGCCGCACACCGCCGCCGTGATCACCAACCTGGCCGACGAGTTGCCGCTGGTCGACCGCATGGTCGACGCGATCGACGGCGAGATGATCCGGCGGCAGGAGGTACTGCGCAAGGCCGGCAACTACGCGAGCCTGCGCGACTACGAGAAGGCGCGGGCCGGTGGCGCCGCCCTGCCGCCCCTGCCGTCGCTGCTGGTGATCTGCGACGAGTTCTCCGAGCTGCTGTCGGCCAAGCCCGACTTCATCGACCTGTTCGTCCAGATCGGACGGCTGGGCCGGTCGCTCGGCGTGCACCTGCTGCTGGCCAGCCAGCGGCTCGAGGAGGGCCGGCTGCGCGGGCTGGACACCCACCTGTCGTACCGGGTGGGTCTGCGGACCTTCTCGGCGCTCGAGTCGCGGGCCGTGCTGGGCGTCCCGGACGCCTATGAGCTGCCGCGGTCGCCCGGGCACGGCTACCTCAAGTTCGGCACCGAGCCGCTGCTGCGCTTCAAGGCGGCGTACGTCTCGGGGCCGATGCTCAGGGCCGGCGCGCGCGCCGCCGCCGGTGGCGCCGGGGCCGACCCGCAGGTGCTGCCCTACTCGACGAGGTACGTCCCGGCGCCCGAGCCGGTCGAACCGGTGACGCCGGAGCCCGAGGAGCTCCCGACCGGCGAGAGCGTGCTCGACGTGATGGTCGACCGCCTCGGCGGGCAGGGACCGCCGGCCCACCAGGTCTGGCTGCCCCCGCTCACCCAGTCGTCGGCGCTCGACGAGCTGCTCGGCCCGGTGGTCGCCGACCCGGTGCGCGGTCTGACCTTCGCCAACCCCGAGCTGCACGGCGCCCTGCAGGTGCCGATCGCGATGGTCGACAAGCCCCGCGAGCAGGTCCGCGACGTCATGTGGCTGCAGCTGTCCGGCGCAGCCGGGCACGTGGCGGTGGTCGGTGCGACGCTGAGCGGCAAGTCGACCGCCCTGCGCTCGATGATCTGCGGGCTGGCCCTCACCCACACCCCGGCCGAGGTGCAGGTCTACTGCCTCGATTTCGGTGGTGGCGGGCTCGGCACGCTGCGCGATCTGCCGCACGTCGGTGGGGTGGCCAGCCGGCTCGACGCGGTGGGCGTCCGCCGTACGGTGGGTGAGATGTCCACTTTGCTGGCTGAGCGGGAGGCCCGCTTCGCCGCGATGGGGATCGACTCGATGGCGTCCTACCGTCGCCGCCGGGCCAATCCCGCCAACCCGGGCACCGACACCGACCCGTTCGGCGACGTGTTCCTGGTGATCGACGGCTGGGCCACGCTGCGCAAGGAGTACGAAGAACTCGAACCGGTCATCACCGACATCGCCACCCGCGGTCTGTCGTACGGCATCCACGTCGTCGCCGGCACCTCGAGATGGATGGACTTCCGCCCGGCGATCCGCGACATGTTCGGCTCGCGGCTCGAGCTGCGGCTCGGCGACCCCAGCGACTCCACGGTCAACCGCCGGGCCGCGATGACCGTCCCCGAGAAGGCCGGCCGCGGCATCATCGAGCACCCGACCGACAAGAACAAATTCCTGCACCTGCTGACGGTTCGTCCCGAACTGAGCACGCTGGCCGACACGACCGACCTGGTCAAGGACGTCGCGGTCAACTGGCACGGGGCTCCGGCGCCGCGCGTGCGGCTGCTCCCGGCCCTCGTCCCGTACACGGATCTGGATCTGAACCGCAGCACCGGCCTGCGCCTGCCGATCGGCATCAGCGAGGCCGACCTGCAGCCCGTCGAGATCGATTTCGCGTCGGACCCGCACTTCCTGCTCTTCGGCGACGCCGAGTGCGGCAAGTCGACGTTCCTGCGCGCGCTGGCCACCACGATCACGCAGCGCTTCGCTCCCGAACAGGCGCGGCTGATCCTGGTCGACTACCGGCGATCGCTGATGGACCTGCCCGAATCGGACCACCGCATCGGGTACGGGATCCAGGCGCAGAAGACGCTGGAGCTGATGCAGTCGGTGGCGGGCTACATGGAACGCCGCCTGCCCGGTCCCGACGTGACTGCCCAGCAGCTCCGCGAACGGTCGTGGTGGACCGGACCCGAGCTGTTCGTCCTGGTCGACGACTACGACCTGGTCATGGCCGGTCCGACCAACCCGCTCACCCCACTGCTGGAGTATCTGCCCCAGGCCCGCGACGTCGGCCTGCACCTCATCCTCACCCGGCGGGCCGGCGGCGCGAGCCGGGCGCTCTACGAACCGATCATCCAGCGGTTGCGCGAGCTGTCGGCGCCCGGCCTCGTGATGTCCGGGCCGTCCGACGAGGGACCGCTGATCGGCGCCGTCCGCCCCGCGCTGCTGCCGCCCGGCCGTGGTCGGTTGCTCACCCGGCGTGAGGGCCTGCGGTTGATCCAGTTGGCCCACCTGGCGCCGTACTGACATGCGCAAGGAATTAACAGACAAGCGGTGCGATAGGCATAGACAGACAGCAGCCGTACGGGCCTGTTTCGGAGTAATCTGCATCGACCATCCAGGATCCAGAATGGCGATGCGAAACCGTGAGCGCTGAATGGGTGAGCAGCCGGCCCGCCGGGCCGCGATGGCGTGGTGCCCGTTGGTGAGGGGCCGCCGTGTCGCCGCGGCCGCGACTGCCGGGTTCTTCGCGCTGGGTCTGCCGGTTGCCCCGGCTGCTCAGGCCGCGCCCTCGTTCGCCCCGGTCGCGTTCCGCGCCGAGCCCAGCCCGCTGGAGGGCGACTCGGTGCGCGCCGACGAGTGGCACCTGGGCACGCTCGATGTCGCCGAGGCGTGGAGCTATTCCGACGGCGCCGGCATCACGGTCGCCGTCATCGACTCCGGCGTCGACGCCGACCACCCCGACCTGCGCGGCCAGGTGCTGCCCGGCCTCGACCTGGTCAACGCCAAGGGCGACGGCGACACCGATCTGGTCGGCCACGGCACCACGGTCTCCGGGATCATCGCGGGCCGCAACGACGACACAGCCGGCGTGGTCGGCATCGCCCCCAAAGCCAAGATCCTTCCCGAACGGGTCCTGGACGAGGACAATCGCTACAGCGACGCCCTGATCGTCGCCCAGGGGGTGCGCTGGGCGGTCGACCACGGCGCGAAGGTCATCAACCTCTCGCTGGGCGGCAACGGCAGCAGCGCCGCGCTGGCCGCCGCGCTCGACTACGCGTTCGCCAAGGACGTGGTCGTCGTCGCCTGCACGGGCAACACGAGCGCCTCGTCGACCAGCGGGGTGTGGTATCCGGCCCGGGAACCCGGCGTGATCGCGGTCGCCGGCATGGAACGCGACAGCACCGCCCTGTGGTCGGGTTCCATCACCGGCAAGGAAACCGTCGTCACGGCCCCCGCGACCCAACTGGTCGGCGCGAACACCGGCGGCGACTACTGGAAGGTGCAGGGCACCAGCTTCGCCGCCCCCATGGTCTCGGCCACCGCCGCGCTGATCCGTTCGCGCTGGCCCGACATGCCGGCCGGCGAGGTCATCAACCGCATCATCCGCACGGCCAAGGACAAGGGCCCGGTCGGCCGCGACACCCAGTTCGGCTTCGGCCTGATCGACCCGGTCGGCGCCCTGACCGCATCGGTGCCGCCCATCTTCGAGAACCCGCTCGACGACGCGCCCTCGCCCGGCGTCGCCCGCTTCGGCAGCGCGCCGGTGCCCGGCCAGGCCCAATCGGCTCCCGACAGCACCACCCAGGGCCTGGTCCCGGCCTCACCCTCCGGCGCCACCACCGGCGCGGCCACCGTGGCCGCCCCGTCCACGTCCTCCCACCGGGCCTGGTGGGCCGCCGCGGCCTTGTTCCTGGTCTCGGCCCTGGCCGCGGTCCTCACGATCCGCCGCTTCGCCGGCACCACCTGACCGTCAGCCCAGCCGAGATCCGCACGATCCGTGCCCACCTGACCGTCAGCCTGATCAGCCGCTTCCCGGGCACACCACCTAACCGTCAGCCGTTCCAGCGCACCCCGCCTCGACTCCTGGACGTGGCTGAACCGCTTTGGTTTCTCTCCCTGCCGGCTCGACGGCGTCGCCGTCTCCCCGCGGCAGCGGGCTCCGGGTCAAGCGCAATCTCCGCGCGCCAGCAAGCCGGATCAGGCGCCGTCTCCGCGGCAGCGGGCTCCGAATCAGGCGCCGTCCGCGTGTCAGCGAGCTCCGGATCAAACACCCTCGCCGCGCGTTACCGAGCTCCGGTCAAGCGCCCTCCCCGCGGCGGCGGGTTCCGGGTCAGGCGCAGTCGCCGGTGCGGACGCCTCGGGTGCGGGACTCGCCGGCCTGAGCCACCGGGGCGGCCTCGGCGGCGGTCAGGGCGAAGCCGGTGTTCTTGTCGTCGGCCGCCGCGGCGAAGATGACGCCCAGCACCTGGCCGCCCGTGCTGATCAGGGGGCCGCCGGAGTTGCCGCTGCGGACCAGGGCCCGGATCGTGTAGATCTCGCGGGTCACGTCGCCCGCGTCGTAGATGTCGGGGCCGGTGATCCGGCCGACGTCGCGGACCCGGGCGGACTGCGCGTCGTACGGACCGTCCTGGGGGTAGCCGAGCACGATCGCGCTGGCGCCGGTGGCCGCCTGCTTGCTCACGAACGGCATGACCGGGGCCTTCAGGCCGCGCACGTAGAGCACGGCCAGATCGCGGTCGGGGTCGTAGACGACCACCTTGGCGTCGACGCGGCGGCCGTTCTCGATCTCGACCTCGGTCTGCTTGGTGCCGGCCACGACGTGCGCGTTGGTCATCACGCGCTCGTCGGCGTAGACGAAGCCCGAGCCCTCGATGCGCCGCGAGCAGCTCGGCGCCGTGCCCAGCACCTTGAGGACCGAGCGCTTCGACCGGGCGACGATCTGGGAGCCCTTGAGCTTGGGGTCGGGCGCCGCCACGTCCTTGGCCTTGGTCGGGGTCAGCCCGCCGAAGACGTCGGGGAAGCCGCTCGTGTCGAGGGTGTCGCTCAGGGCCGACGACAGCGCCTGGGCCCGCTCGGGCATCAGGCTGTTGATGCCACCGAGGATCGCGCTGTTGCGGACCGCGGAGTTGAGGCCGGGGAACGGCGTCGAGCCCAGCGGAACGGCGATCAACCAGGCCACCAGCAGCACCGCGACCAGCGAGACGGCCGCGCCGCCGGCGTCGTCGAGGCGCTGCAGCGGCTGACTCTGGATCGCCCGGCGCAGGTGGGTGCCGAGCCAGCCGGCCAGCGTCTGCCCGAGGACGGCGATCGCGAAGATGGTGACCAGCGAGACGACCAGCCGAGCGGTCGGATCGGTGAAGCGGTCGGCGATCAGCGGACCGACCTGCAGACCGATCAGGACTCCGCTGAAGAAGCCGCCGAACGAGAGCGCGCCGATGACGAAGCCCTGGCGGTAGCCACTGATCGCGAAGACCAGCATGAGCAGGATCAGGATGCCATCGACCACGGACACTCACCCAGAGTAGAAGTGGCGGGCCAGTGGCTGTTCCCGGCGGAAGCTCCGACGGCAAAAGCTCTCACGGCAGCACCTCGTCGGGGGCTCCGCCACGGGTGGCCGGGACCGGGGCGCTGGCCTCGGGCAGCGCGACGAGCGCGCCCGGCTCCCACGGCCGGGCCCAGCCACCCATGTCGAGCACCTTCGAGATCACCCCTGCCGTGAAGCCCCAGACGAGCATGCCCCGGACCTGGAAGGCCGGGCCGACCCAGCCGCTGGGGTGCCGTACCCGGATACGGTTGCGGGGGTCGACGAGTTCACTGATCGGCAGCCGGGCCACATGGGCGACCTCGGCCGCCTGCAGCGGGCTCACCGGGTGCGGGCGTCGCCACCAGGCCAGCACCGGCGTCACGACGAACGAGCTGACCGGGATGTAGAGGTCGGGCAGCAGCGCCAGCGCCTCGGCGCTGGACGGGTCGAGTCCCACTTCCTCCTGGGCCTCCCGCAGCGCGGTGGCGACCGCGTCGGCGTCCTCCGGGTCGGTGCCGCCGCCGGGGAAGGCCGGCTGGCCGGCGTGGTTGCGCATGGTCGCGGCCCGTTGCAGCACCAGCAGGTCGGGCCCGCCGGGGGTGTCGGCCGACGGCTCGCTCTCGCCGAGCAGCACGAGCACGGCGCTGGGCCGCCCGCCGTGGGCCGGTGGCCGCAGCGGGGTGAAGTCTTCGGTACGGCTGTCGCCCACCCGCGTCAGCAGTGGCTCGAACCACGACGGCAGCCCGGCGGGCCGCTCCAGCAGACGTCCCCGGCTCACCGCCCAGCCCCCGGCAAATCCCCGCGACGCACGACGAACCCGCCGCCGGCCACCGGGCCCCGACCCGCGACCTGACCTCCGCGCACGACAGGGCCATGACCCGCCCGACGCACAGGCTGCGCGACAAGACCACACCGCACGACAAGGCCTTGCCCCGCCCGAGCCCCGGGCCGCGCGACAAGACCACGGCCGGCCCTGGTCATGGATCGGCGTCCCGTCATGGGATCACCGTCACACCGGTGTGCTTGCGGACCTGCTCGGCCAGACCTTGGGCGTCGAGCGGCAGAGGGTGCACGTAGGAGCGACCGGACGCGTCGAGGAAGACGGTGACCGGCAGGTTGACGCGGCCCAGCCCGTTCAGCAGCGCGCCCTTCTCGTCGAACAGCGTCGGCATCCGCACGCCCTTGTCGGTGGCGAACTCGGCGCCCTTCGCGCGCTGATCGCCCGAGTCGACGCCGAGCACGGTCAGCCGCCCGGCCGCCTGGTCGGCCAGGCTCTGCATGACCGGCAACTCGGTGCGGCACGGCTGACACCAGGACGCCCAGATGTTGATCACCGCCGGCCCGCGGATCTGACGGAGGGCGATCCGGTCGTCGTCGCCGGTGAAGCAGGGCAGCTCAAGATCGGGCAGATCGATGCCACCGGCGGCGGAGGGGCCGGACGCGGCAGAGGAGCCGGACGCAGCAGAGGGGCGGGACCCACCAGACGGGCCGGACTCACCAGACGGGCCGGACGCGGCCGAGGGCGGCGGCGCGGTGACCGTCGAGCAATCCGCGAACGGCGAGGCGACCGCGGGCTCGTCGTCTCCGCAGGCCGCGGTGGCCACGGCGACCAGCAGGACCAACGGGCCGGCGAACAGTCGCATCGGACGAGTGACGAGCGGCCGCCCCGATCGCCGCGGGAACCTCACGGAGCCTCCGGCGCCACGACGGCGGCCGCCGGCACCAGGGCCGGGTCGATCCCGGCGGCGACCGCCAGCTCGCGGGCGCGCGGGCCCTTGAGCAGCTTGGCCGCGGCGGCCGCCTCGGTGGGGCCGGTGCCGTAGGACGGGCACATGGTCGCCAGCGTGCAGGCCCCGCAGGCCGGCTTGCGGGCGTGGCAGACGCGCCGGCCGTGGAAGATCACCCGGTGCGACAGCATCGTCCAGTCGCGCTTCTCGATCAGGTCGGCGACCAGGAACTCGATCTTGACCGGGTCGTCCTCGGACACCCAGCCGAAGCGGTTGGTGAGACGCCGGAAGTGGGTGTCGACGGTGATGCCGGGGACGCCGAACGCGTTGCCGAGGATGACGTTGGCCGTCTTGCGGCCGATGCCGGGCAGGGCGACCAGCTCGTCGAGCGTGGCCGGCAGGACGCCGTCGTGCCGGTCGAGGAGGGCCTGGCCCAGTTTGATCAGCGAGTCGGTCTTGGCCCGGAAGAAACCGGTGGGCTTGAGCAGCGTCTCGAGCGCCGTGCGGTCGGCCGCGGCGTAGTCGGCCGCCGACCGGTAGCGCTGGAACAGCTCGGGAGTGACCGTGTTGACCCGCACGTCGGTGGTCTGGGCCGACAGGATGGTGGCCACGGCGAGCTCGAGCGGCGTGGTGAAGTCGAGCTCGGCATGCGCGTCGGGATGGGTGTCGGCCAGGACCCGGGCCATCTTGCGGGCTCGCCGCTTGCGCCCGATGGGCGTTTCCGCCGCGAACCGCTTAGCCGACCGCGCCACCAGAGTCACCGCTACAGAGTACGTCGCCCCTCCGACAACCCATCTCGTCAGGCCGACGGCTTGATCGACCCGTCCGGGCCGATCGTCGCGCCGGTGTCCGGGAAGTCGGCCTCGCTCAGCCGGGCCACCAGTTTCCGGCCCTGGTCGGCCGAGGAGTCGCGGGTCGGCAGGCCGTTGGCGTTCAGGTAGGTCGAGACCAGCTTCCCACCCGCGTACGACCCGTCCCGCCCGAGCGTGACCCGCAGGATGCCGCCGTACTTGAGCACCCCCGTACGGGACAGCGTGCGCCCGCCACCGGCGAAGTTCCCCAGGCTGTACGCGATGAGCTTGCCGTTGTAGAACTCCATGCCCCGCAGTACGTGCGGCCCGTGCCCGACGACCAGGTCGGCGCCCGCGTCGATCACCGCGTGGCTGAACCGGACGGGGTCCCCGCGGTTCTCGCCGAAGAACGTCTCGGTGCCGGGCTTGACGTGCTGCTCGTCGGCGCCCTCGGCCCCCATGTGCACCTGCACCACGACGAGGTCGGCCTGCTCCTCGGCCTTCTCGATCACGGACCGGGCCTGGTCGAGGTCGAGCAGGCTGTTGGCCCCGGCGTACGAGGAGAAGCCGACCACCGCGACCTTGACGCCCTTGGTCTCGGCGACGGTGATCTCGTCGGCGTTGCCGGTCGCCTTGACACCGGCCTCGTCCAGCGCCTCACGGGTGTTGAGCGCACCCTGCGTACCGAAGTCCCTGGAATGGTTGTTGGCCGTGTTGACCAGGTCGAATCCGCCGTCCTTGAGGTGCTTGGCGTAGGACGGCGGGGACCGGAACGCGAAACAGTTGGTGGCGGCCGCCCCGCACTTGGACGTGCCGGTGTCCGCGGTGAGCGGCTGTTCGAGGTTGCCCATCACGAGGTCGGCGGCCAGCCCGGCCTTGACCGAGTCGAAGAACCCGGCACCGTCGGCCGGCGGCATGCGGCTCGGCGCGTTGCTCATCATGATGTCGCCGGTCGCCGAGAGTGTGACGGTGCCCTCAGTGGTCGCCGACTCCTCGGTAGCGTCGGCGGGCTCGGCCGCGGCCGGCGCGGAGGCGCCCCGGGACGACGCGGTCACGACCGGCTCGGACCAGGTGGCTGCCGTATCCGCGGAGTCACGTTTCGCATAAGCGACGCTTCCGACACCGACGGCGGCCAAGACCGCCAGGACAATAGCGACAGTAAGGACGGGGCGCCCGAAAAGGCCCGGTCGTTCATGCGAGGGGTGGGAATTCATCGACGGCGACGATACCTTCAGGTGGCCACGTGGAAGAACCGTCAAAAGGCTGGTCGTCGCCCACACTCGACGACCGGGAACACTGCCCGTCACGGTTGCGGCGGTTACCCTGCGGTATCTGGATCAAGGGGTGCCCGCCCGATTCTTGCCCGCGTGCGCCTAGACTGATCGAGCGCAGGCGTTGCGCGTGTTCGGAGGTGCGGCGATGGATGAGGTACTGGCGCGCAGCGGGATCTTCCAGGGCGTGGACCCGGAGGCCGCCGAGGCGCTCGCCAAGGAGATGGACACGGTCGAGGTCCGCAAGGGCGACGTCCTGTTCAACGAGGGCGAGGCCGGTGACAGCCTGTACATCGTGCTGTCCGGCAAGATCAAGCTGGGCCGGCGCGCCGCCGACGGCCGGCAGAATCTCGTCTCGATCATGGGCCCGTCCGACATGGTCGGCGAGCTTTCGCTCTTCGACCCCGGCCCCCGGACGGCGACCGCGACCGCGGTGACCGACGCCCGGCTGGCCCGGCTCAAGAAGACGTCGCTGCGCCCGTGGCTCAACAACCGCCCCGAGATCGCCGAGCAGCTGCTGCGGGTGCTCGCCCGCCGGCTCCGGCGCACCAACGACGCGCTGGCCGACCTGATCTTCACGGACGTGCCCGGCCGGGTGGCGAAAAACCTGCTGCAGATGGCCGGCCGGTTCGGCACCCGCGACGGCGGCGTCCTGCGGGTGACCCATGACCTCACCCAGGAGGAGCTGGCCCAGCTCGTCGGGGCGTCCCGCGAGACGGTGAACAAGGCGCTGGCCGACTTCGCCTCCCGCGCGTGGCTGCGGCTCGACGGCAAGAGCGTCATCATCCTGGATCCTGAGCGTCTCGCGCGGCGCGCCCGCGTCTGACCCGGAGCCACTTTTAGGGGCCGTCCCATCGGGGCGGCCCCTGCTCTGTCTGCGCCACCAAAGCGTACATACCCCCTGAAAAGGCTACAAACCAGCCGCATTTGCATCCGTGTCGCACCTGCTCGACCACTCGTTACGGAGGTGGTCGAGAGGCACCGGCGGATACGAGAGGGCGCGGCTTTGAACATGGTGGGGGTCGTACAGCGCATCGGGGTGCCGACGTGACCGTGCTCGACACCGCCATCGAAACGCGTACCCCCGGCTACCACGAGGGCCGCGACACCACGCTCGACCGGCTGGAACGACTCGAGGCGGCGATCGAGGAGGCCCGGGCCGGCGGCGGCGAGCGGGCCGTCACCCGGCACCACGCCCGGGGCAAGCTGCTGCCCCGGGAGCGCATCGAGATGCTGCTCGACCAGGACGCGCCCTTCCTGGAGCTCTCCCCGGTCTGCGGCTGGGGCACCGAGTTCGCGGTCGGCGCCGGCGTGGTCACCGGCATCGGTGTGGTCGAGGCGGTCGAGTGCATGATCATCGCCACCGACCCGACCGTCGAGGGCGCCTCGGTCAACCCGTACGCCGTCGAGAAGATCCGCCGGGCTGTCCGGATCGCCACGGCCAACCGCCTGCCCCTGGTCAACCTGGTCGAGTCGGCCACCGAGGCCGTCGGCGGCGGGTCACCGCCGGGCGGCGGCATCGCCCGCGACCTGAGCCGCCTGCCGGCCGCGCGGGTGCCCGCGATCGGCGTGGTCTTCGGGCCGACCAACGGGGACGCCGCCTACCTGCCGGCCCTGTCGGACTACACGATCATGGTGAGCGGGCACGCCAAGCTGCTGCCCCGGGGCGGCACGAACGGCGCCGAGGTCCGTGCCGTGGTCGCGCCGGCCGATCAGCTGGCCGAGGACGAGCGCGACGCCCTCCGCCTGGCCCGTCAATGCGTACGCCGTCTGAACTGGCGCAAAAGCGGCCCGCCACCGCGCACGTTCCCGCCCTCGGCGCCCAAGTACGACGCCGAGGACCTGCTCGCCCTGGCCGGCAGCGCCCGGCCCGCCCTGATCGAGCCCCGGGAGGTGCTCGCCCGCATCCTCGACGGCAGCGACTTCGACGAGTTCAAGCCGGCCGTCGGCGCGGCCGTGCTGGCCGGCTGGGGCGAGTTGCACGGCTACCCCGTCGGGGTCCTGGCCGCGTCGATCGGCCCGCAGACCACGGCCGACACCCAGAAGGCGGTGCACTTCATCCAACTCGCCAACGCCACCGACACCTCGCTGCTGCTGATCCATCCCGGCGGGACCGGCGTCCTCGGATCCGGCGCGATCGACGCGCTGGCCCACTCGACCGTGCCGCTGCTCGCCCTCAACACCGGGCGCACCGGCGACCCTCGCTTCGCCTTCCGCTGGCCGGCCGACGGCCCGGAGGCCGACGGCGACGACGACGGCGTCATCGACCCCCGAGACACGCGCACCGTGCTCGGCCTCTGCCTCTCCGCCGTGCACAGCGCGGCTGTCGAGGGCGCCGGGCACGTCGGCGTGTTCCGTTCCGGAAAGGTGGACCAGTGATCCGACGGCTTCTGGTGGCCGACCGCGGCGAGACCGCGCGCCGGGTGTTCGCCACCTGCCGCCTGATCGGCATCGAGACGGTCGCCGTCTACGCCGATGTCGATTCCGACGCGCCGCACGTCGGCGAGGCGGACTATGCCGTACGTCTGGACGGCGACACGCCCCGCTCGTCGTACCTGCGAGGCGACCTGATCATCACGGCCGCCCAGCGTTCCGGGGCCAACGCGATCCACCCCGGCATCGGCGAGCTGGCCGAGGATCCCGACTTCGCCGCGGCGGTGGCCGACGCGGGCCTGATCTGGGTCGGCGCCCCGGCCAAGACGCTGGGCGTGCTGCGCAGCAAGCGGGAGACCAAGGCGCTGGTGGCCGAGGCCCGGGTGCCGGTGCTGCCCAGCTTCGGCGACCCGTCCGAGGTGCCCGGCTTCCCGGTGCTGATCAAGCCGGACACCGGGTCGGGCGGGGTCGGCCTGCGGGTCGTCCGGGACGCCGCGACGCTGGTCGAGGCGCTCGCGTCGACCCGTCGCGAGGTGGGCGGCGAGGTCTACTGCGAGCCGTACGTCGAGGACGTGCGCCACATCGAAGTGCCGATCATCGCTGACGAGCACGGGGCCGTGATCCCGTTCGGCGAGCGCGAGTGCTCGATCCAGCGCCGCTATCAGAAGATCGTCGAGGAGACCCCGTCCCCCGCCGTCGACCCCGGGCTGCGCGAGGAGCTCTGCCGGGCGGCCATCGTCACGGTCCGGGCGCTCGGCTATGTGGGCGCCGGTGCGGTCGAGTTCCTGCTCGACGCGAACGGCGACTTCTGGTTCCTCGAACTCACGCCGACGCTGCAGGCCGAGCACGCGGTCACCGAGTGCGTGTCGGGCTACGACCTCGTACGCCTGCAGTTGCTCATCTCCGAGGGCGGCAGCCTGCCGATGCCCGGCCCGCCGCCGATCCGCGGCCACGCGATCGAGGTGCGCCTGTGCGCCGAGGACCCCGCGTACGCCTGGCTGCCGGTCACCGGCACGGTGCACCGGTTCGCCGTGCCCGATGTGGCCGGCCGCTTCCGCCCGCTGCCCGCCCCCGGCCTGCGGCTCGACTCCGGGGTCGAGGACGGCTCGGTGATCGGCGCGCACCAGGACTCCACGCTGGCCAAGCTGGTCGCCTGGGCGCCCACCCGGCAGGAGGCGGCCCGCATGCTCGCCTCGGCGCTGACCCGCACCCAGCTGCACGGCGTGGCCACGAACCGGGACCTGCTGGTGCGGGCCCTGCGCCACCACGCCTTCCGCACCGGCGACGTGGACACCGGTTTCCTGGATCGGCGGCCCGAGGTGTTCGCGCCGCTGCTGTCGGCGGTCGACGCCGTCCGCCTCTCGTGCCTGGCCGCCGCCCTGGCCGGGGCGGCCGCCCGCCGGGCCGCCGCGATGGTGCTCGGTTCGCTGCCGTCGGGCTGGCGCAACGTGCCGTCCGGCTCGCAGACCGCGGTCTACGACGGGCCGGCCGGTCCGGTCGAGGTCGGCTACCGCATGAACCGGCACGGCGAGCTGGCCGGCTGGTGGGTGCGCACGGTCGACCCGGAGGAGCTCGACCTGGCCGGGCTGGGTCAGGCGCCGGTGTCGGCCGACTACCCCGAGACGGTGGTCGTGCACGCGGGCGACGAGCGGGTGGTGCTCGACGTCAACGGCATCCGGCTGACCTTCAACGTGCACCGGGTCGGCGAGGTCTCGTACGTGGACAGCCCGGAGGGGTCGGTGGCGCTGCGCGCGCTGTCCCGGTTCCCGCTGCCCGCTCCCGACGCGGTCGAGGGCTCGCTGATCGCGCCGCTGCCCGGAGCCGTACGCCGGGTGCTGGTCGTCCCGGGTCAGCGGGTGCGGGCCGGGGAGCTGCTGCTGACCCTGGAAGCGATGAAGCTGGAACACCCGGTGCACGCGCCGAGCGCCGGGGTGGTCGCCTCGCTGCCGGTGCACCCGGGCGCCGAGGTGGACACCGGTGAACTGCTAGCGGTTCTCGCTCCCGAGTAGGCCGAACCACTTCTTTTTGGGCGGCCGGGGGTTGCTGACGGTCGGGGTGTCGTCGCCGGGCGCGTACCGCGGCGGCGGCACCTGATGCGGCGGGTTGAGCTGCACCGCGGTGAGCATCTCACGCAGTTGCTGGGCGGTCGGCCGGGCCTCCGGGTCGTTGGCCATGCCGTACCGCAGCACCTGGACCAGACCCGCGGGCACGCCCGGCAGGTCGGGGATCGGCTGGTTGAACAGGTCCATCAGGGTCAGCAGGCTGGGGCTGCGGTCGCCGTCCCAGCGCGGCGGGCGCCCGCGCATGACGGCATAGAGCGTGGCACACAGCGAGTAGACGTCGACGGCGCCGCTGGGCTCGTCGTGCCGGAACATCTCGGGCGGGGCGTACGCCGGGGTGAGCACCTCGAGGGTCACCGAGGAGTCGCGCATCTCGCCCAGCACGGCCAGCCCGAAGTCGGCCAGCACGGCCGAGTTGAACTGCGAATACAGGATGTTGGCGGGCTTCACGTCGCGGTGCAGCACACCGTTGGCGTGCGAGTGCACCAGCGCGTCGGCGATCTTGACACCCAGGTCGCGGGTCTCGGCCGCGCCGAGCGGACTGCGGCGCATGCGGTCGAGATACGACCCGTCGCACAACTCCATGATCAGGTAGGGGTGCTGGTCGATCGTCACACCGACGTCGAAGAGGTCGACCACGTGCGGATGCGACGACATGCGCCCGGCCGCGCGCGCCTCACGCAGGAAGCGGGCCTGGTCACGGTCACTCTCCAGGCGGCGATTTTCCACCTTGATGGCGACCTCGCGACCGACCGAATCCTGCACGGCGCTGTAGACGGTGGCATACCCACCTCGCGCCATCACGGTTAAACCGGACATTCCAGGCACGTACGGAGCGGGCAGGGCTCCGCGCGGTGTCTCGGTCATGAAGTTGAAAATACGCCAGCGGCCCGGGCGATCATCCGGGCACGTCGGACGCGTAGGCGACAGAAGCCGTGGGAGCCGGTCCCACCCCGGTGCTCGCGAGCGCGGCCCGCAGCTCCTCGGCGGCCGTCCGTTCGCTGACCTGCTCGGTCGAGTACGCCAGCAGCACGGCCTCCTCGGAAGCCGATCGCGCGTCCTCGCACCGGTCGGCCGCCGCCAGCACCCGGGCGTAGACCATCGCGGCCAGCACCCCGCTGCGGACGTCCTCGGCCTTGACCTGACGGGCGCGCTCGATCCAGGTCAGGGCGGCGTCGACCCGGCCGTCGGCCAGCAGGGCGGCGGCGTACGAGGCCAGGGCGTGCCGCCGCGAGAAGAGCAGCGACGGCACCCCGGTGTCGGTGGCGATCGGCGCGAGCAGGCCCATCGCGGTCGTCGCGTCACCCGTCCGCAGCCGCGCCTCGGCCAGCAGCACCCGCGGGCCGACCTGGGCCGGCGCCATCGGGTTGTGCGGCTCGACGGCCGACATCACCCGGCGCGCGTCGGCCTCGGCCCCGGGCAGGTCACCGCGGTTGAGCGAGACGAAGCCCCGCACCGTGCCGGCCATCCCCAGCAGCAGCGGGTGCCCGGTGCGGTCGGCGTAGGCCAGGGCGTCGGTGAGCAGGTCGTACGAGTGGTCCAGCTCGCCCAGGCCGCGGGCGATGGCGCCGCGCACGACGAGCGCCAGACCCCGTCCCCAGTCGTCGCCGACGGCGTTGAAGTCGCGGTAGGCCCGGCGCGCCTCGCCGTCGGCCTCGGCCAGCTCGCCCAGCTCCGAGGCCGCGTACGCCTCGACCGCCCGCAGCGTGCCGACGGCCCAGGCCTCGCCCACCCGGTCGCCGAAGGGCAAAAAGATCCGGGCCAGCCGGCGGGACTCCTGCAGCCGGCCGGAGAGCAGCCGGGCGAAGGCCGTGGTGCCGCGCAGCCACGACCGGCCCACCGGGTCGCCCAGCTCGGCGAAGAGACGGGCCGCCCGGCCGAGCACCGCGTCGGTGCCCGCGAAGTCGCCCCGGGTGGTGGTCACCCAGGCCAGGTTCTGCAGCGCCCAGGCCTGCCCGTGCCGGTCGCCGGCGGCCAGCGTCACCTGGTAGGCCGCCGCGAACCGGCTGCTGGCCTGGCTGAGCCGGCCGGTCAGGAAGTCGGCCATGCCCAGGCGGCGCATCGCGTTCGCGCGCTCCGGCAGCAGCTCGGCCTCGGTCGCGACCTCGAGCGCCTCCTGCCAGGCGGCGACCGCGTGGCCGCTGTCGCCCAGCGCCTCGTGCGCCCGGCCGACCACGAGCAGCGCCTCGGCCTTGTTGACCGGCTCGTCGGCGGCGTTCTTGGCGATCCGCTCGCCCTGGGCCAGCGCCTCCTCGGCCCGGCCCAGGCGCAGCAGCGCACGGGCGTGCACCAGCTGGTCGGGCAGCGGCAGGCCCTCGGGGGTCAGCGCGGCGGCCCGCTCGGCGTACTCGATCGAGGCGGCCGGTTCGATGTTGGCCAGCGCGCGACGGGCCAGCCGGCTGAGCGCGCTGACGCCGAGCGGCGCGACCTCGCGGACCGTGGCCTCGGGCCGCAGCCGCACCGCGTCGGCCAGCTCCACCGCGCACTCGGCGTGGGTGGCGACGAAGGCGTCGCGCTCATTGTCGGTCAGGTTGAGCCGGACCGCGCTGTCGTAGCCGACCCGCTCCAGATTTTCCGGCGCGGCCCACTTGACCAGGTAGGCGTGCCGCTCGGCCAGGTCGGCCTTGCCGATGCCGGAGTACGCCGCCTCGCGCATCAGCGGCGTCGCGAAGGCGTAACCGCCCCGCGAACGGTGCAGCATGCGGCGCTGGAGCAGCTCGTCGATCGAGCGTTCGAGCTCGACCGCGGCCACCGCTCCGGGCCGGGCGTCGCTCGACGCCCGGCGCTCGCGGAGCGCTTCGATCACGCCGGCCGGCACCCGGTCACCCGCGACGGCCGCGTCCCGCAGCACCGAGCGAGGCTCGGGCGGCAGCGCGTCGATCCGGGCCGCGAGCACCGCGGCCAGGTCACGGGAGAGCAGCTGGCGGCCGAGCGAGCCGTCGGCCAGCTGCCACTTGCCGGCCGCGTTGGCGCCCACCGCCGGGGTCAGCGCGCCCCGCTCCATGAGCAGCGTGACCATCTCGGCCAGATAGAAGGGATTGCCCTGCGCGGTGGCCAGCAGCCGGTCGGTGTCGGGCTGCGGCAGCTTGCCGCCGTTCAGATAGGAGGTGAGCAGACGGGAGGCGTCCGCGCCGCGCAGTGGCGGCAGCGTGTGCACCTCGGCATCGGCCAGCCGGGTCAGGGCGCCGGCCGTGCGCACCAGCTCGGGCCGCCCGAGCAGCAGCACGACCACCGGGCCGTCGAGCAGCGAGAGCGTCCGCCCGAGCGCGTCCACGGTCGACGCGGTGGCGTCGTGCAGGTCGTCCACGATGACCACCAGCGGCGCCTCGGCGGCCAGCGCGCTGAGCAGCTCGGCCACGGCGGCGGAGATCGCCTCGGCGTCGGCCCGCTTGGTGGCGGGCTGCCAGTCGGCGTCGGCCGCCGGGCCCACCGGGTTGGCCGGCGCCTCGCCGTAGCCCAGAAGCGCCAGCAGACGGTCGATGTCGATGACGGCCGGCTCGCCGTCGTGGCCGAGCCGGTTGGCCAGCTTGCGCAGCCGTTCCTCGACCACCGAGCGGCCGACCGTGGAGACGACGTCCTTGGGCAGGCCGACCGCCTTGCGGACGAGATCGGCCAGCGGCGCGAACCGGCGGCGCTCGCCGAACGCGCGGCAGCGGACCCGCAGCACCCGGGCGCCGGTGTGGGCCGGGTACCGCCCGTTCCCCACGTCGTAGCCGGCGGCGAGCCGCTTGACCTCACCCGCGAACCGGGACTTGCCGATACCGGCCTCGGCGGTCATCACCATCACCCGCGGCGTGCCCGAGTCGATGGCCTCGGCCAGCCTGCCGGCCACCCGGCCCAGCTCGGTCTCGCGGCCCACGAAGGGCGCCTCGTCGCCCAGGCCGGAACGGGTACCCGGCGCGTCGTGCAGGCCGAGCAGCTCGAATGCCGGCACCGGCTCGCGCTTGCCCTTGAGCCGCAGCGGGCGCAGCTGACGCCAGGAGGCCACGTGCCGGGTGCCACCGCTGGTGCGCGAGCCCGCGTAGACGGCGCCGACCGCGGCCGCGTCGGCCAGCCGGGCGGCCGTGTTCACGGTGTCGCCGATGACGGTGTACTCGATCGCGGCCTGGATGCCGGCGACCACCTCGCCCGTGTTGAGACCCACGCGCAGGCCGAGCGGGGCTCCGCCGCCGCGTTCGTCGTCGAGGACCCGGCGGACGGCCCGCTGCATGCTCAGCGCGGCCCGGACGGCCCGCTCGGCGTCGTCCTCGTGGGCCACCGGGGCGCCGAAGACCGCCATGATGCCGTCACCGGTCAGCTTGTCGACGTGACCGCCGAAGGTCTTGACCGCACCGGCCAGCGCGGCCAGCACGCGGTCGGTGACCGCTCCGACCCGTTCGGGGTCGAGGTCCTCCGACCAGGAGGTGAAGTCGGACAGGTCACCGAAGAGCACGGTGACGATGCGCCGCTCGGCCGCCGGCAGGGTCGCGGCGGCCGGAAGGGCCGCGCCGCAGTTGTGGCAGAAGCGGGCGCCCGGCACGGCGACGGTTCCACACACAGGACAGGTCACAGCGGATCCAACCTGCCTGCGGGTGTTCCTGATTCCCCGATTGTGTGATTCAGGTAATCCAGTTGCGCGGCGGCCGACCAGACGGCCGCGAATCGCACGGCCGGATCGATGTCGGGATAGACGATGGCGACGACCTCTTCGGCCGTGCGCGCGCCGGCCGCCAGCGCGGCCTCCACCTGCGCCAACCGCTCACGGCGATGGTCGAGGTAGTCCCGCGCGAGAGCCGACACGTCCGGACGTGCGGGACCGTGCCCGGGCAGCATCGGAACCTGCTCGTAGGCCCGGAGAAGCTCGAGGCTGCCCAAATAGGCACGCAGGTCGCCGTCCGGATGGGCAACGACCGTCGTCCCGCGACCGAGGATGGTGTCGCCGGTGAGCATCGCCCGCGAGTCCCCGTCGGTGACCAGGAAACACACCGAATCGGAGGTGTGTCCGGGTGTGTCGACGGTCGTGATCGTGAGCCGGCCGACGCTCAGCGACGTCAGCGGAGCCGCGCTGCCGATGCGGTGCGCCGGGTCGGCGGCGAGCACCGGGGTGCCGCCGAGGATCTCGGACAGGCGCGCGGCGCCCTCGACGTGATCATGATGACCGTGGGTAATCAGCACCATCTCGTACGGACCGTGGTCGGCGATCCGGCGCAGGTGGCCCTCGTCGAGCGGGCCGGGATCGACGACGACCCCGTACGGGTCACCGGGCGCCCGCAGGACCCAGGTGTTGGTGCCGTCCAGCGTCATCGGGCCCGGGTTGGGCGCACGCAGCAGCGTCACCCAGCCCGGCAGCCCCTCGGGCGCAGCACCCCCCATGCGCGAAATCCTACGTCGCGCATGGGGTTGAACAAGAGGACCGGATGTGCGATCTCAGTGTCCGCTCAGGTCACGCATTGCAACCGGAACGGACGATCAGGCTGGGGGCTCACGCCACCTCGACGATGACCTCGACCTCGACCGGCGCGTTCAGGGGCAGCTCGGACACGCCGACGGCGCTGCGGGCGTGCCGGCCCTGCTCGCCGAAGACGTCACCGAAAAGGTTGGACGCCCCGTTGATCACCGCGGGCTGGGCGGTGAAGCCCGGAGCCGACGCCACGAAGCCGGTCAGCTTGACGATCTTCACGACCCTGCCCAGGCCGATCAGCGACTCGATCGCCGCGAGGGCGTTCAGCCCGCACAGCCGGGCCAGCTCGGTGCCCTGCTCGGCGGTGACCTCGGCGCCGACCTTGCCGATCTGCGGCAGCTTGCCCTCGACGAGCGGCAGCTGACCGGAGACGTACACGTAGTTGCCGGTCTGCACGGCCGGGACGTACGACGCCAGCGGCGGCACGACCTTGGGCAGCGTCAGGCCCAGCTCGGCCAGCCGCGCGTACGCGTCGACGCCACCCTCGCCACTGATCGGCGTCGTCATGATTTGGGCCGCTTCAGATAAGCGACCAACTGCTCGGCGTTCGGGCCGGGCACCACCTGGACGAGCTCCCAGCCGTCCTCGCCCCAGTTGTCGAGGATCTGCTTGGTCGCGTGGACCAGCAGGGGCACGGTCACGTACTCCCACTTCTGCATCGCTGCCTACTCCCTAATCGTCGGAACCTCGATCAGCTTAGGGCCCGCGACGAGGCCGCCTTGGCTAGGCTGAGCGAGCCGCGGAGCGGACGATCACCGGGAGAACACGGAGGGCGACATGACGCACCCGCAGGGCGGTGAGCCGGGTCGTCCCCCGCTCGAGCTGCCCCACGAGTGGCCGCCTCCCGCACCGAGCTCCGCTGAGCAGACACCGAGCTTCGCTGAGCAGACACCGAGCTCCGCTGAGCAGACACCGAGCTCCGCTGAGCAGACACCGAGCTTCGCTGAGCAGACGCCGAGCTTCGCTGAGCCCGCACCGAGCTCCGCTCCCGAGCCCAGGCCGGTGGGCGACTTCATCGACGCCGGCCCCGCGCCGGACGACGCCCCCTACCCGCCGCCCGGAGCCTTCGCCGACGAGAGCCCGTCACCCGGCGCCGAGGACCTCTCGTCCGGCGGCCCGGACAGCACCCAGGTGATCCCGACCGAGCCGAGCGGCTGGCAGCCGGCTCCGGCCACCTCGCCCTGGCACGCCCAGCACGAGGCGCCCGGCGAGTGGCAGACCACGCCGCCCGAGCATCTGGCCTGGCAGCATTCGATCCCGGCCGAGACTCCGGCGCCCGAGCCGATCTGGTCCGGCGGGCCGCAGCCCTACCAGCTGCCGGCCGAGGCCGCTCCGCGCCGCCGGGGCGCGCTCTGGGTCTCGCTGGCGCTGGCCGGCACCCTCTTCCTCTGTGGCGGGGGCGCCGTCTCGGCCTATTTCCTGCTACGGGACGCCGACAACCCCGGCTCGCCCGACCCGGCCACGGCGGTCGACCGCTTCCTCACCGCCGTCTACACCGAGCAGGACGCCACCGCGGCCGACGACCTGGTCTGCCGCGAGGCCCGGGACGAGACGAAGATCTCGGACCGGGTCACCGACATCAAGGCGTACGCCGCCGGCTACACCGACCCGGTCTTCCGCTGGGCCGATCCCCAGGTCTCCGACGCCTCCGAGGACCGCGCCCTGGTCACGGTCGAGCTCACCCTGTCCACCGCCGACGAGAAGACGTCGTCGCAGGCTCTCGAGTTCACCGTGATCCGCAAGACCGGATGGCTGGTCTGCGAGGTGACCGGCTGACCGGTCGCCGTACCGTTGAGGCCATGGGCGAGCACGTCAGCAGATGGCCGGCACGACTGCATGTGGTGACCGGCAAGGGTGGCACCGGCAAGACCAGCGTCGCCGCGGCTCTGGCTCTGGGCCTGGCCGCCGGGGGCAAGCGCACGTTGCTGGTCGAGGTCGAGGGCCGGCAGGGCATCGCCCAGCTCTTCGAGACCGAGCCGCTGCCCTACCAGGAGCTGCGCATCGCCAAGGTGGCCGGCGGCGGTGAGGTGCGCGCGCTCGCGGTCGACCCCGAGGAGGCCCTCCTCGAATACCTCGACATGTTCTACCACCTCGGCGCGGCCGGCCGGGCGCTGCGCAAGGTCGGCGCCATCGACTTCGCCACCACGATCGCCCCCGGGCTGCGCGACGTCCTGCTCACCGGCAAGGTCAAGGAGGCGACCACCCGTTCCCAGGACGGGCGCCGGGCGTACGACGCCGTGGTGCTCGACGCCCCGCCGACCGGCCGCATCGGTCGCTTCCTCAACGTCACCGCCGAGACCGCCAAGCTGGCCAAGGTCGGCCCGATCAAGACCCAGAGCGACGGGGTCGCCTCCCTGCTGCGCTCGCCGATCACGTCGGTGCACGTCGTCACCCTGCTCGAGGAGATGCCGGTGCAGGAGACGCTCGACGCGATCGCCGAGCTCAGCGCGCTGCACATCCCGGTCGGCCGGATCGTGCTCAACGCCACCCGCCCCGCGCTGGTGACCGGCGGCAAGGTGACCAAGGCCGAGCTCAAGCGGGGTCTGGCCGAGGCCGGGCTGGCCACCGACGCGGCCACCGTGAACGGGCTGGCCACCGAGGTGCGCGACCACCTCACCCGCCGGGAGCTGGAGGAGTCGCTGCGCACCGAGCTGACCGAGACCGGCCGCCCCCTGGTCGAGCTGCCGCTGCTGCCCCGCGGGGTCGATCAGGCCGGGCTCGACGAGCTGGCCGAGGTGCTGATGAGTGCGTGACCGGCCACAGTCGCCGTGCGTCGGATCAACTTCGGACTACCCTTGAGTAGTGGCTGACGTGAGCGCCGAATTTGAAGCGAGTGCCGAATTCGACAGCTCGGCACGACTCGACGTCGATGGTCTGCTCGCCGACCCGTCCACCCGGATCGTCGTGTGCTGCGGCGCCGGCGGGGTCGGCAAGACGACGACCGCGGCGGCGCTCGGCCTGCGGGCGGCCGAGGTGCACGGGCGGCGCACCGTGGTGCTCACCATCGACCCGGCCCGCCGCCTGGCCCAGTCGATGGGTCTCAGCGAGCTCGACAACACCCCGCGCCAGGTCAAGGGCATCGACGGCGACAGCGGCGGCGAGCTGCACGCCATGATGCTCGACATGAAGCGGACCTTCGACGAGGTGGTGCAGCAGCACACCACGCCGCAGCGGGCCACCGAGATCTTCGCGAACCCGTTCTATCAGGCCATGAGCTCGACCTTCGCCGGCACGCAGGAGTACATGGCGATGGAGAAGCTGGGCCAGCTGCGGGCCACCGACGAGTGGGACCTCATCGTGGTCGACACGCCGCCGTCGCGGTCCGCTCTCGACTTCCTCGACGCTCCGGCCCGGCTGTCCCGGTTCCTCGACGGTCGCATGCTGCGCATGTTGCTCGCTCCGGCGCGCGGTGGCCGCAGCATGTTCAGCCTGGTCACAGCGTCGTTCGGATTGTTCTCGCGGACCGTGCAGAAGGTCCTGGGCGCCCAGCTGCTGACCGATCTATCGGGTTTCGTGGCCGCGCTGGACTCGATGTTCGGCGGCTTCCGGCAGCGGGCCGACCAGACGTACCGGATCCTGCAGGACCCGCAGACCGCGTTCCTGTTGGTGGCCGCGCCCGAGCGGGACGCCGTACGCGAGGCCGCCTATTTCGCCGAGCGCCTGGTCGCCGAGCGGATGCCGCTCGCCGGTCTGGTGCTCAACCGCATGCACCGGTCCGCGGCGCCGGGCCTCTCGGCCGAGGCCTCGCTCGCCGCGGCCGAGGCGCTGACCGCCGCCGGTGACCACCCGCTGACCGCCGACGCGCTGCTCATCCACGCCAACCTGGTCAGCCAGACCGAGCGCGAGGAGCGGGTCGCGGCGAAGTTCACCGACGCCTTCCCGGCGGTGCCCACGGTCTCGGTCACGGCGCAGCCCGCCGACGTTCACGACGTCGACGGGCTGCGGACGATCGGTGCGCTCCTGGCGTGACCGCCGCCGTCAGCGGGTGGGGACGAGCACCTTGTCGGCGCCCTTGTCCCGCATCGCGGCCTCGAACATCTTGCGCCAACTCGCCACGTGCGGGTGGCGGCGCAGCAGCGCGCGCCTCTCCCGCTCGGTCATGCCTCCCCAGACGCCGAATTCGATCCTGTTGTCCAGGGCATCGGCGAGGCACTCGTAGCGGACCGGGCAGCTGCGGCAGATCCTCTTCGCCACGTTCTGCTCGGCGCCCTGCACGAAAAGCGCGTCAGGGTCGCCACTCTGACACGCCGCCATGCTGGGCCAGTCGCTGATCATCCCCATGTGTAAACGTCCCCCCTTGCGTTACCCCCCTCGACGCCCGCGTTGCTCATGCCCCTCAGCTGAGTTCAGTCCCCAAGCGGCGCAGACGTCGTGCGACAAGCTCGCCGGACCATCATGCTCTGTAGTCGGGCGATTACGCAACGTTGTACCTGAAATACGTACAGCTCGGTTGTTCCGGGCGAATGCCACGGGGCCCATGGCATCAGCTTCGGTGCGGCATCGGCGGGGTACCGGCAAAACTCCCCAAGATCTGACCACGCGGGGCACAATGAATCGGGGCGAAGCGTGACCTTTCCGATGGGCGGTCGCGTGCTCTCTTCGCGTACCCTGCTCAGGTGACCTCCTGGATGCGCAGACGCGATCACAACATCTTCGCCAACGCGACGTCGTTGCTGATCTGCGGTTTACTGGCCGGCGTCGTCGTGGCGGCCGCCGCCTTCCCCGCCGCCGCCATGTCCGGCCTGGCCGCCAAGGCCGGCGGTGAGACGTTCGCGCAGCTGCCCAGTGAGCTCAAGGACTACAGCTCCCCGCAGATCACCCGCATCTACGCGGCGGACAAGAAGACGCAGATCTCGCAGTTCTACGACGAGTTCCGCAGCGACGTCCCGCTCAAGGACATGTCCAAGCACATGCCCGCCGCGATGATCTCCGCCGAGGACCGCGAGTTCGCCAACCACAACGGCGTCGACCTCAAGGGTGTCGCCCGCGCGTTCGTGAGCAACAGCGGCAAGTCGGAGTCCAAGCAGGGCGCCTCGACCATCACCATGCAGTACGTGCGGATGTCGCTGGCCTACTCGGCGACCAACCCGCAGGAGGTGGTCGACGCCACCAAGGACACGCCGAAGCGCAAGATCACCGAGATGAAGTACGCGATCCAGGTCGAGAAGGAACTGAGCAAAGACCAGATCATCGAGCGCTACCTCAACATCGCGCCGTTCGGCAACCAGGCCTACGGGGTCTACGCGGCCAGCCAGGTCTACTTCAACAAGAAGCCCAAGGACCTGACGGCCGGCCAGGCCGCGATGCTCGCCGGCATGGTCAAGGCGCCCTCCAGCTTCAACCCGACCAGCGCCGAGGGCTACAAGCTGATCAAGCAGCGCCGGGACAACTACATCCTCCCGGCCATGGTCGAGATGGGAAAGCTGACCCAGGCCGAGGCCGACAAGGCCAAGAAGGAAGCGATCCCGCGCCAGGTCAAGCCGGTCGGCAACGGCTGCGTCTCGGTCGCCAACAACAACTGGGGCTTCTTCTGCGACTACTTCTACCGCTGGTGGATGAGCCAGGAGGCCTTCGGCGCCACCCCGTACGACCGGGAGCGACGCCTCAAGAGCGGTGGCTACCGGATCATCACGACGCTCGACCTCGGGGCCCAGGCCGACGCCCGTAAGCGCATCAACAAGCGCATCGAGGACAACGACAAGAACGCCCTGCTGCTCGCCGCGACCGAGCCGGGCACCGGCAAGGTGCGGCTGCTGGCGGCCAACCGCAAGTACAAGCTGCCCGACGCGGCGAACCCCAACCCGCTGTCCTCGGACAAGAAGAAGGCGAGGGCGGGCGTCCGCGCGACCTACCCGAACACGACCAACCCGCTGCTCAGCGGCGGTGGCGACATCAGCGGTTACCAGGCCGGCTCGGTGTTCAAGATCTTCACGATCATCGCCGCGCTCGAGAAGGGCTACCCGCTCGCCTATCCCATCAAGGCGGAGAAGCGGTTCAAGTCGGAATACATCATCAGCTCGAGCAACGACTCGGCCTGTCCCGGCACGCACTTCTGGTGTCCCAGCAACTCGGGTGGCGGCGGTGAGGGCCTCTACGACATGCACTCGGCCTTCGCGAAATCGATCAACACGTACTTCGTGCCGCTCGAGCAACAGGTCGGCGCCGAGAACGTGGTGGCCGTGGCCAAGCGGTTCGGCGTGCAGTTCCGCGTGCCGCAGGACGCCAAGTACGCGAACGACCCGGCGTCCGCCAACCAGTGGGGAGCGTTCACGCTCGGCGTGTCCGCGTCGACCCCGCTGGACATGGCGAACGCGTACGCCACGCTGGCCGGTGACGGCATGTACTGCGAACCCACCCCGATCGAGCAGATCAGCACGCAGGACGGCAACAAGCTCGACATCGGCAAGCCGCGCTGCATCCGGGCGACCAGCAAGGACGTGGCCCGGGCGGCCCTCGACGCGGCCCGCTGCCCGGTCGGCGACTCGGCTCAGATGGGTCGCTGCAACGGCGCCACGGCTCGCCAGACCAAGTCGACGGTCAAGCACCCGGTGTTCGGCAAGACCGGCACCACCGACGCCGACAAGACGGCCGCGCTGATCGCCGGCACCACATCCCTGGTCGTCGCCGGTTACCTGGTCAACCCCGACTGGCCCGACCACCGCGACCGCATGTCGCACGACGTCGTCAACCCGGCCGTCTACCAGACCCTCGGCGACTTCATGAAGGGCAAGCCGAAGGAACAGTTCAAGGAGCCGGAAAACCGCAAGATCGCCTACGGCGACCAGAAGTCCATCCCCAACGTCGAGTGCGATGCGATCGACGACGCCCGCAGCCGCATCGAGGACGCCGGCTTCGAGGTCTCGATCGGCAGCGACGTCGAGTCGGACTGCCCGGCCGGCACCGCGGCCGGCACGAGCCCGGGCAACCGCACCATCAAGGGCGGCTTCGTGACCATCAACCCGAGCAAGGGCCGCGCCGAGACCCCCGGCGGACCGGGCAGCACCCCGCCGTCCGGCAGCCCGCCGCGGTAGAGCACCGTCAGGAAGGGCGGGACACCCACATGGGTGTCCCGCCCTTTCCTCATTCCCCGGTCAGCTCGGTCAGCACGTCCCGGGCGTCCCCGCTCCCGGCGGCCGCGAGCCGCCGCAGCTCGTCCAGGTCGTCCCGCTCGGCCGCCAGCTCGACCAGCACATCCACCGCGTCGCTGCTGCCGGCCGCGGCCAGCCGCCGCAGCTCCTCGAGATCGCCACGCTCACCGGCCAGCTCGACCAGCTGACCGGTCGCGTCCCCGTCGCCCATGGCGACTCGCTCGCGCAGCTCGGCCGGGTCGTCGTCGTTCATCCTTCGCCTTCCGTCGTCGACCATGCCTGCACAGTCGTGGTGATCTCTTGTCCGCCGGCCGCCGCATCCTCGACGGCCAGCGCGAGCAGATGGTCCTGGGCGCCCTCGGCCAGCGGGTAGGGCGGTGGACCCTCGTTCCGTACCCAGGCGGCCATCGCGTCGAGCAGCGTCGCCGTGGCGATCTCGTCGTCGTTGAGGCGCGCCCCGGCGTACGGGTTGCGGTAGAGCACCTCACCGCCCAGGGTGATCGTCTCGGTGTCGAAGCCGTTGAGGTCGAGGTCGTGACCGCTCTGCCGGCGCGTCAGCGCGGTGCGGGCGATGGTCCGCGGCGCGGGCAGGTGCACGATCTCGTCGTCGTTCAGCTCGCCGTGGGTGCCCCGGACCAGGAGCCGCCGCGAGCGCAGCAGGTTGCGGGTCTGATTGGTGGTGAAGTCGTAGACCGCGGATCGGCCGCCGCCGAAGTCGAGCGTGGCGATGGTCGTGGTGGCCGGCCTGGGCTCGGTGTCATCGGTCCACCCGCCCCGGTCGAGCGGGTCGAGCAGCGGCGCGACGGTCCGCACGGCCTGGACGGCGGCCGGGTCGTGACCGACGCCGAGCAGCCCCCGGATCAGCGACATCGCGTGGTACTGCTGCGTCGACGAGACGTGCACCTGAGTGGGCGTGCCGATGATGCCGGACCGCACGGCGGCGAGCCGGGCGGCGTGCGCGGGCATCAGCAGATACTGCTCGGCCACCTGCACCAGGGCCGATCGGCCGGCCGTCGCCCAGAGCGCCCGCAGACCGGCCAGGTCCGCGGCCGGCGGCGTCTCGGCCAGCACGGGCAGGCCCAGTCCGACGGCCTCGGCCACGACCCCGGGAGTGGCCATCCGCGGAACGGCCGTGACCACGAAGTCCGGCCGAGCCTGTCGCAGACACTCCGTCAGGTCACCGTAGGCCGGCACGGGCAGCGCCCGCCGCCGCGGTTCCCGCACCACGGCGCCGACGCAGCGCACGCCGGGCAGGGCCTCCGATACGCGGTGGAACGCCGCCGCCCGGAAGCCGAAACCGATGAGTACGAACCTCGACACCCCCACACCGTACGGGGACTGTCGACTCAGGAGCCGGACCGCGTGCGGCCCGGTGGCGGACCGGTCAGACGCTGAACCGGCGCCGGGCGACCAGGCCGCCGACGACCAGGAAGACAGCGACGAAACCGACCCGGGTCACGGCCAGGAGGAACACCCCGCGCGCGTCGGCGCCGGGCAGGTCGGCGACGGCCTGAAGGAACGCCGCGCAGAAGGCCAGCCCGACCGCGAGGGCGACGCGCTCGTCCACCGCCGCCCACAGCAGGACGGCCAGACCGACCCACCACAGCGCCGGGGTGCCGAGCGCCACGGCGTCGATCGGCAGGAGCGGCAGTGCCAGCAGCGCCGGATTGCGGACGGGGGTGCGGGGCCCGGGAAGCAGCAGCAGGACGGCGGCCAGCGAATAGCCGGTGACCGCTCGCCAGTCGGTCCCGTTGGCCGCGGCCAGCACGAAGGCCGCGAAGGCCGACAACGCCGCGGGCACCCGCCAGCCGGCGACGATCGCGCCGGCCGCCAGGACGACGGCCGCCCACACCAGGGTCTGCGCCGTGCTCAGCGGCAGCCAGCCCGACGCGACCTGGCGGCCCGTGCTCACGGCGCTGAAGATCAGCAGCAGGAGCGCGGCCGCCCGGGCCGCGTAGAGCCACCGCACCCTCAGCGGCTGATCGCCGCCGGCGCGGGCGCGCAGGCCCCCGAGCACGAGCGCGGGCAGCTCGCGCCCCATCGGCCGGCCGGCCGTGAGGAGCACGTCGAGCATCTCGTCGCGCGGATGGCCGGCCGGATAGAGGCGCAGCAGAGCCGCGTACACCCGCTCGCTCATGCCAGGCCCCCGAGGGCCCGCGGCTGGAGCACGACGCGCGCCGCGGCGGCCATCCGGGCGGCCTCCGCCCGCAGAGCGGAGCGGCCGTCCGGAGTCAGCGCGTAGTGGCGGCGGGCCCGGCCGTTGACCACCTCTTCGCGGACGACCTCGACCAGCTCCTCTTTGGTGAGGCGGTCGAGGGCCTGATAGAGCGTGCCGGTGGCCAGCCGCACCCGGTCGCCGGACAGGGCGGCCACCCGGCTCATGATCGCGTAACCGTGACCCGGCTCGTCCTGCAGCGCGGCCAGGATGAAGTACGTCGGCTCCCTCACGGAGCCAACATATGTTGTTGAGTTACATATGTAAACAGGTCAGGCGACGGCCTCGAGGTCGGCCCTGGTCAGCAGCGCGCGCAGCTGGATGCCCTCGGCCGACAGCGCCTGGGCGCCGCCCTCCTGGCGGTCGATCACGCACAGGGCGTGATCCACGTGCGCGCCCAGGTTGCGCAGGTCCTTGGTCGAGATGACGACCTGTCCACCCGAGGTCACCACGTCCTCGACGACCAGCACGCGCCGGCCGGCCACCTCGGCGCCCTCGGCGAGCCGCGCGGTGCCGTACTGCTTGGCCTGCTTGCGGACGAAGGCGGTGGGCAGCTTGGCGTGCCGGGCGACCGCGGTCACGACGGCGATGCCACCCATCTCCAGGCCGGCCAGCACCTCGGTGCCCTCCGGGATCAGCACGGCCATCTCCTCGGCCAGCCTGTCCAGGAGCTCCGGATCGGCCTCGAACTGGTACTTGTCGAAGTACTCGTTCGCGACGCGGCCCGATCGCAGGGTGAACTCGCCGGTCAGCCGGCTCACGGCGCGGACCTGCCGCGCAAGGTCAGAGTCAGTCACAAGGACAAAGCCTGTCAGGCCGCCCGCGGACACCGGACGGCACCCCACAAGCAACCTCTCAGCAACCGACAAGCGGTGCCGATCAGAGGATCATGCAAAGCACCCCGCACCGGTGGTTCGGCGTGGGCCAGAGCAGCGCGCCCGATTCCCGCAAGGCGGGAGCCGAGGCCGCGGCCGAGGCGATCGGCGGGCGAGAGAGCAAGGCCGTCTTCGTCTTCGCGTCGGTCGCTCACGACCTTCCGGCGCTGCTCAAGGGCGTACGGATGGAAGCCGGGCCGGATGCCGAGATCGTCGGCGCCACCACCATGGGCGAGCTGGGCAGCGCCGGGACCACCGACGGCGGCATCGCCGTAGCGGCCCTCGGCGGCGACGGCTTCACGGTGCAGGTCCGGGCCGCCCAGATCCACCGGTCCGATCCACGAGCCGCGGGAGCGGCGGCGGCCGAGGCGCTGCACGGCCTGGACGACGAGAATCAGGTGCTCGTCCTCCTGGCCGACGGGCTGTCGGGGCAGCAGCACGAGATCGTCCGGGGGGCGTACTCGTCGATCGGCGCGAGCGTCCCGCTGGTCGGCGGGTTCGCGGCGGACGACCGGCGGTTCCGGCAGACCTACCAGTTCCTCGGCGACGAGGTGCTCACGGGCGCGGTCGTCGGACTGGCGCTCGGCTCGGACGGGCCGATCGGCATCGGGGTCGCGCACGGCTGGCGCCGCAAGGAACCGCCGATGGTGGTGACCAAGGCCAGCGGCCCGCACATCTACCAGCTCGACGGCGAACCGGCGCTGGACGTGCTGCTGCGCCGCAACGAGCTGGAGGGCTCGGCCGAGGACCTCTTCGACCGTGGCCGGGCGCTGCAGCCCCTCGGCCTGTCCCGCCGCAGCGGCGAGGACATCCGGGTGATCCACGCCGGTGACGACGAGGCCCGCTCGATCTGGGGCACCGCCGACGTGCCGCAGGGCGCGCTGGTCTGGCTGATGGAGGGTGACCGGCAGTCGATGCTGGACGGTGCGGCGTGGTCGTGCACCGAGGCGATCGCCCGGCTCGACGGGCTGCCGCCGCTCGGCGTGCTCGCCTTCGACTGCGGGGGCCGCTGGGCCGGGCTCGTCGAGGGCGGGCTGGACCAGGAGATCCAGGCGATGCGGACGGCGTTGAGCGACGCGCCGTTCGCCGGCTTCTACACGCTCGGCGAGATAGCCCGGGTCCGTGGCGCGCTCGGCACCCACGCGCTGACCCTCGTCACGCTGGCCCTGGCCTGACCGATGGAGTCGTGGTCGACGCATCAGCTCACGGAGTACTTCACCGCGGTGAACGCGGCGGAGGACGAGGCGACGGCGATCGCGGGCGCGGTCGAGCGGGCCACCGAGATGGTCGAGGCCGAGGTGGGCGCGGTCGTGCGCGAGGGTCGCATCTCCGGCGCGTACGGCTTCGGGCCGGTGGTGCCCGAGGCGGCGTTGCACGAGGTGGCCGCCGGGCAACCGATCCTCGTCGTCCCGTACGTCGGTGAAATGCACGCGATCAGCAACCCGCTCGGCGCGGAGAGCGGCGACGCGCTCATCGTGGCCCGGATGGGCGAGCCGTTCGAGCCCTCGGAACGGCAGATGCTGCAGGGCATGGGCCAGGTGCTCGGGCTGGCCCTGCGCAGCATCCGGGTGCTCGCCGCGGAACGCCGTCTGCGGACCGAGAAGGAGCAGCAGGCGACCAGCGCGCAGACCCGGCAGCGGCTGGTCGAGTCGCTGCTGACCATCCAGCGGGCGATCTCGGCGCGGCGCCCGCTGCCCGAGATCCTCGACGCGGTGACCGGCGGGGCGGCCGAGCTGCTGGCCGGGGCCACGGTGACGCTGATGCTCGCCGAGGGCGGACCGGACCGGCGGCTGACGGTCGCCTCGACCTGCGGCGACGCCGCCGCGCCGCCGGAGAGTCTGGCCCGGGCGGCGATGGCCGGCGGGGCCGCGCTGATACGACCCGACAACGGCGGCTGCCTGATCGCCGCCCCGGTACGGGTCACCGGCGAGATGGCCGGCAGCCTGGTCGCCCGGCTGCCCGCGACGACGTCCGGGCAGAACGAGCAGCGCGACCAGCTGGCCGCCTTCGCCCAGCAGGTGAGCCTGGCGCTGACCGACGCGCGCACGGTCGAGGCGGTCCGCGAGGCCCATCACGACCTGATCACCGGACTGCCCAACCGCGCGCTGTTCCTCAAGATCCTCAACCGGGTGCTGGCCTCCCGCGACACGACGGCCGACCCCACGAGCGTGCTGTTCATCGACCTCGACCGGTTCAAGGCGGTCAACGACAGCCTGGGGCACGACGCCGGCGACCAGTTGCTCGCGCTCGTCGCCCGGCGGCTGCGAGGCTGCGTCCGGGCCAGCGACACCACCGCCCGGCTCGGCGGCGACGAGTTCGCGGCGCTGCTGCACGACTCCCCGGCCGAGGCGGCCGAGGTCGTCGGCGCGCGCATCGTCGCCACCCTCAAGGAGCCGTTCCGGGTGGCCGGGCGTGAGGTCTTCATCGGCGCCAGCGTCGGGATCGCGATCTCGCGCGAGGACGACGAGAAATCCGAAGAGCTGCTGCACAACGCCGACGTGGCGATGTACCGGGCCAAGAAGGAGGGTCCGGGCCGGGTGCTGCTCTATCAGCCCTACATGCACGCCGAGGCGCTCGACCACCTGAGCCTGCGGGGCGATCTGCAGCGGGCGTTGCGCGAGGGCGAGTTCCGGCTGCAGTACCAGCCGCTGATCCGGCTGGCCGACGGTCGGCCGGCCGGCGTCGAGGCGCTGATCCGGTGGCACAGCCCGACCCGCGGCTTCGTCTCGCCGGTCGACTTCATCCCGATCGCCGAGGAGTTCGGGTTGATTGTCGACATCGGGCAGTGGGTGCTGGAGACGAGCGCGGCCCAGGTGGCCCGATGGCGGCGGGACTTCCCCGAGCTGGGACTCAACGTCAACGTCTCGGGACACCAGCTGGTGCATCCGCGCTTCGCCGACAACGTGATGCGGGCGCTGGGCATGGCCGGCCTGCCGTCGAGCGCGGTCACCCTCGAGCTGACCGAATCGGTGCTGGTCAGCGAGCCGGATCTGGGTAGGTCGGCGTTGCAGGTGCTGCGCGAGCTCGGCGTCCAGCTCTCGATCGACGACTTCGGCACGGGCTATTCGTCGCTGGCCTACCTGCGCGAGCTGCCGGTGGACGAGCTCAAGGTGGACCGGGCGTTCATCGCGCGCGCCGAGCTGACCGCCGAGGACCTCGCCCTGGTTCGCACGATCGTCCAGCTGGCCCAGATTCTCGGTCTGCGAGTGGTGGCCGAAGGGATCGAGAACGCCGCGCAACTGGCCGCGTTGCGCGGGCTCGGTTGCGGCTACGGGCAGGGCTTTCACCTGTGCCGGCCGGTCGACCCGGAAGAGATTCCCGCGCGACTCGCCGAGGCGCAAGGGGAGTCACCCGTTGGCGTACTTGATCACCGCTCTACCGCATGAGCCATGCTCTAGGGGTACTTTTCGCCTAATTAAGACATTTACCCCGGAAGGAAAATAACGGTGACACCCTTCGCGTTGCTCTTCCTCCTCGCCCTCGCCGGCTCCTCCTGCTTCGCTCTCGGCCGGGCCCTCGGCCGCGGGGAGCGCTACGAGAAGGGCTACCGCGAGGGGTTCCGCGACGGGGAGACCGGCTCCCTGGCCCGCGCCGCGCGGCTCATCCAGCTCAACGACCGGCCGGCCATCGCACCGGCGATCGAATCCATGCTCGGTCCCTACGCGGTGCCACAGCAGCAATTGCCCGGGCGCAGCTCGAGCCCCGCGGTCACGGCTGTCCCGGTGCGGCCCCAGCTCGCCCTCTGACTACTCCAGGTCCGGACCGCGGGGGTACGGCCGGTGGCCGCACCCCCGCTTTGCTTGTGTACGCGGGTCTCGTACGCCGGTCAGCCGGTGATCAGCGACCCGTACGCCGGTCAGCCGGTGATCAGCGAGCGGAAGACGATGCCGAGGAACGCGCCGGCCAGCCCGCCGACCACCGCGAGGATCAGGGCCAGCCGGCCGAGGCGCTCGTGCCGCCGGATGCCGACGAACGCCAAAATCGCGGCCAGCGGGGAGAGCACGATCGGCAGGATCAGGACGGCCAGGCCGGCCAGCACGAAGGCGATGATGCTGAACGTGTTCGCGGCCCGCGCCGGGGCGGGGTACGGGCTGTTCGGATAGGGCGGGGGCGCGAAGCCGGGCCCGGCCGGGCCTTGCGGGTAGGCCGGGTAGCCCTGCACGGCCGTGGCGTCCATCGGCGGCGGATAGGCGGCCGGCTGCTGATAGGCGTTCGCGGGCGGGGCGCTCGACGGGACCTGACCGGGAACGCCGAACGTCGTCGTCGCATCGGTCGCCCACGACGGCTGCTGCCCCTGCTGCGGCGGCGGCCAGGACTGCTGCTGAGCCGGTGCCGGCGGCCATGACTGCTGCTCGCCCTGGGCCGGGGGCCACCCCGCGGCGGCCGGGTCCGGCGGCGGATAAGGGGAGGCCGGGCGGCCGCAGGCGCTGCACCAGCCGTTCGGCTGTATCGCCGTCGAGCCGCAGTTCACGCAGGTCATCGATGTTCTTCTTCCGGGGGGTGTCGGGGTCGATCTCCGCAATCGACTCGCAACCCACCGACCTGAGCGAATCGCCCGGTGACCCCCGCCCCCGGCTGAACAGCTCACCACGTACGAGAAAGGGTGGGAAAGGAGCCGCCGGCGACCGACGGCCCGCACCCTCAGCCGAGCTGCCTGCGCACCTCGGCGGCGACCCGGCCACCCTCGGCCCGGCCCGCGACCGCGGCCTGCGCGGCCTTCATCGCGGGACCCATCTGCGCCTTGCCGGTGAAGCCACCCGCCGCGAGCGCCCCGGCCACCAGCTCGGCGATCTCGTCGTCGCCGAGCTGCTGCGGCAGGTAACGCTCGAGCACCTCGCCCTCGGACCGCTCCTTGGCCGCCTGCTCGGTCCGCCCCGCGTCGCCGAACGCCGTAGCCGCCTCGCGACGCTTCTTCGACTCCTTGTTGAGGACGGCGAGGACCTCGTCGTCGGAGAGGTCACGAGCCGCGGAACCGGCGACCTCGGCGTTGCGCACGGCGGCCAGCGCCATCCGCAGCGTCGCCGTGGTGAGCTCGTCGCGGCTCTTCATCGCCGTGTGCAGGTCATCGTTCAGGCGGTCCTTCAGCGTTCCCATGGACGGAGAAACTACCCTTGCTACCCATGCGCAAGCGCTCTGTTTTCACCCTCGGTTCCGCGGTGCTCGCCACAGGGGCCGCCACGTTCGCCTACGCCTCGCTGATCGAACGCAACCTGTTCGCGCTCCGCCGCTTCGACGTGCCGGTGCTCGAACCCGACGCCGAGCCGCTGCGCATCCTGCACCTGTCGGACCTGCACATGATGCCCGACCAGCGCCGCAAACAGGCGTGGGTGGCCGCGCTGGCCGGCGTCGACCCCGACCTGGTCGTGGTCACCGGCGACAACATGGCCGACCCGGAGTCCCTGCCCGGCGTGCTGCGCGCCCTCGACCCGCTGCTGTCGGTGCCCGGCGCGTTCGTGTTCGGCTCGAACGACTACCGCGGCCCCCGCTGGAAGAACCCGCTGCTCTACCTGATGCCCGAACGCGAGTACGTCCAGGGCGACGCCGACCTGCCGGCCGAGGACCTGCGCCACGCGCTCACCGACGCCGGCTGGGCCGACCTGAACAACGCCCGCACGGTGCTCAAGGCCGGCGGCCGCTCGATCGAGCTGGCCGGCGTGGACGACCCCCACATCAACCGCGACGAGTACGCCGCCGTGGCCGGCCCGGTCTCCCCCGCCGCCGACGTGCACCTGGGCGTCACCCACACCCCCGCCTCCCGGGTGCTGAACGCCATGGCCGCCGACGGCTTCGAGCTCCTGCTGGCCGGCCACACCCACGGCGGCCAGGTGTGCGTCCCGTTCTACGGCGCCCTGACCACCAACTGCGACCTGCCCCACCACATGGCCAAGGGCCTGCACCGCTGGCCCACCTCCGACTCCTGGCTCCACGTCTCGGCCGGCCTGGGCACCCACCCCACCGCCCCGATCCGCTTCGCCTGCCGCCCGGAGGCCTCGGTCCTCACGCTGATACCGCGCTGACCTGCGGTTTTACGCTTCTGGGGATACCGATTTCGCGTCCGCCCCGGCGTCGGATAGTATTTCCAGGCAGCTCGGGGTGTGGCGCAGCTTGGTAGCGCGCTTCGTTCGGGACGAAGAGGCCGTCGGTTCAAATCCGGCCACCCCGACCAGAGTTTGGCCAGTTGAGGGCCGGTGCATCGGAGACGATGCCCGGCCCTCAACTGTTTCCACGGCCGTTCGGGAGACGACTCAGCGTTCGGTCGAGCACGGCGCCCGGCGAGGGTCTTCGCGCCCGCAGGCCCGGCCTTCTGGCGCTCGGCCGGCCGGCTACGGGGCGAAGCCCGCTCGTTCGGCCGCGATCTCGGACCGGACAAGTTCCAGTAGCCGGCCGAGCCAATTGCGGCCCTTCGTGCCACCGCTCCAGTACGCCGAGCTGATGTTGTACTCGATGCGGGCATCGCCGGTCGCCACGAGGACGTCCGCGAGTTCCGGGTGCTGACTGAACTTGGCATGCAGAACTGCGCGCATAGCGGCCAGGCGAAGGTGAGGCCAATCCGGCCGGAGCGGCGCCTGGCCGACAGCACGCTCGACGGCAAGGGCAGTCGCGGCGCGGTGGATCGCTGCACGGGTGCTCTCGTCGGTGGCGGCCAGAGCCCAGTAGGCGTGCACCGCGCTGGCGTAGGTGTCACCGCCGATGGAGATCGTGGTCGGGTACTCGTTGCGCAGGCACTCGATCCCTGGCTCTGTTCGCCACGTGCCGGGAATCGATGCCAGCTTGACCGTGGGATCCTGTGCCTGCTCCGGGCCGTCAGCGGGCCGGGATTCGCGCCACTCCTCGACCGACCTCCGACGTTCCTCGAAATACTCGTGGGCGTGAGTGTGCATCCCTTCGGTTACGAGCTCGTCGTGAGTCGTGTGTTCCCCGATCGGTGTGCACAGCACTCGCAGGGGCTGGTCTTTCGCGTCCATGTCGCCGAGCGCATAGAGCCGTACGTGTTCGGGAACGGCCAAGTAGGCCGCGCGAAGTAGCTGCCGGTCGGCTTCCGTCCGTGTCTCGAGGTATCGGTTCAAGGCCTGTAGGCAGCGGCCGGTCGAATCGGGCCGGCCGTTGAGCTGATCGATCCCGTCGGCAACCTCTCCGAGGAGTTCGTCGGCTGTGACCCAGATCTGCGGCTCGTCGAAGCGCCAGTTCGCGAGGTCGTGAGCCGAGACTTCCACGCCAGGTTCGAGGTGTGTGGCGACCCATCCCGATTCCAGCTTCTGCCGTAGGCCGTCGAGATCGACCCAGTCCCAGCAGTTGATCGCTCCGTCAGCGAAGATCAGCAGATCGGTCAGGAAGTAGGTCGGACCGTTGCGGATGAAAATCGGCCGCCAGGTGCCCTCGATCTGTTCACCATCGACAACCCGATACGTCCTCTTGTTGGATGCCACCGGCGCAGTGTAGGTCGCTCCTGGAGCACTGAACCCGGGCAGACCGCAGTCAACGGGCCAGCCCCTTCTCCGATGGCCCGAGTGTGGCGGCCGGCCCGCTGTGGCGCCATGACGCCTTACCCACGGATCGTGCCATCCGGGTCAGGGGTCGGCCGTCTCGGCCAGCACCCATTCCAGGTACGCCGGGTTGCCGGCCGAGACCGGCAGGGCCAGGACGCACGGTACGTCGTACGGGTGCTCGGCGTTGGCCCGCTCGACGATGCGATCGACCAGGGCGGCCCGGGTGTGCAGGGCGACCCGCGCCTCGCTGTCGTCGTGGACCTCGCCGGCCCAGCGGTAGATCGAACGGATCGCGGTGGTCTGGTGACCGCAGGCGGCCAGGCGGTCGTCGACCAGGCGGCGGGTGAACGCGGCCAGCCAGTCGGCATCGGCGGCGGTGACGACCACCTCGACGACGCCGGTCACCGGGTGAGTTCTTTGGCGATCAGCTCGGCGATCTGCACCGTGTTGAGCGCGGCGCCCTTGCGCATGTTGTCGCCGGTCACGAACAGGTCGAGCGCGCGGGGGTCGTCCATCGCCCGGCGGATGCGGCCGACCCAAAACGGGTCGGTGCCGACCGCGTCGATCGGCATCGGGAACTCGCCGGCCTCGGGGTCGTCGACCAGGATCACGCCGGGCGCGTTGCGCAGCTCCTGCCGGGCGCCCTCGGCGGTGACCTCGGAGCCGAAGACGGCGTGGACGGCGATCGAGTGGGCGGTGACCACCGGGACCCGGACGCAGGTGGCCGAGACCTTGAGCGCCGGGAGGGCCAGGATCTTGCGGGACTCGTTGCGCAGCTTGAGCTCCTCGGACGACCAGCCGAGCGGTTCCAGCGCGCCCGACCAGGGCACCACGTTGAGCGCGAGCGGCGCCGGGAAGGGGCCGAGATCGTCGCCGACGGCCTGGCGCACGTTGCCCGGCCGGGAGCCCAGGAGCCGGTCGCCGGCCACCTTGCTGAGCTGGTCGTGCAGGGTGTCGACGCCGATCTGCCCGGCCCCCGAGGCGGCCTGGTACGACGCCAGCACGAGCTCGCGCAGGCCGTACTCACGGTGCAGCGGCGCGATCGCCATGATCATGGCCATCACCGTGCAGTTGGCGTTGGCGATGATGCCGCGCGGACGGTAGCTCAGCGCCTCGGGGTTGACCTCGGGCACCACGAGCGGCACGTCCTGGTCCATGCGGAACGCGGCCGAGTTGTCGACCACGGTGACGCCGCGGGCGGCGATGATCGGCGCCCACTGCAGCGAGACCTCGTCGGGCACGTCGAACATCGCGACGTCGACGCCGTCGAACGCCTCGGGGGTCAGCTCGGCCACCGTGAGCTGGTCGCCCCGGCAGCTCAGCTGCTTGCCGACCGACCGCGAGGACGCGATCAGCCGGATCTCGCCCCAGACGTTGCGCCGCGAGGACAGCAGCTCGAGCATGACCGTGCCGACGGAGCCGGTGGCCCCGACGACGGCGAGCGTGGGCTGCGCCATGAGTGGGCTTACCGCCCGGTGCCCGCGTAAACCACCGCTTGGTCGCCGCCACCCAGCTCGAACTGGTCGTGCACGGCACGGACCGCGGTGTCGAGGTCGCTGTCGCGGCAGACGACCGACACCCGGATCTCGGACGTGGAGATCATCTCGATGTTGACGCCGGCCTCGCCGATGCAGGCGAAGAACGACGCGGCGACCCCCGGGTGCGAGCGCATGCCCGCGCCGACCAGCGAGACCTTGCCGACGTGGTCGTCGAAGAGCAGGCTCTTGAACTTGATCTGGTCTTTGATCTTGTCGAGCGCGGTCATCGCGGTCGGGCCGTCGGCCTTGGGCAGCGTGAACGAGATGTCGGTGCGCCCGGTGCCCTCGGTCGACACGTTCTGCACGATCATGTCGATGTTGATCTCGGCCTGGGCGACGGTGTCGAAGATGCGGCCCGCGGCGCCCGGCTCGTCGGGCACGCCGACGATGGTGATCTTGGCTTCGCTGCGGTCGTGAGCGACCCCGGTGATCATCGCTTGTTCCACGTCAGGGTCCTCCATCGATCCGGTGACCAGGGTGCCGGGCTTCTGTGAATACGAAGAGCGTACGTGGATGGGCACCTTGAAGCGGCGCGCGTACTCCACGCATCGCAACATCAGCACCTTCGCTCCGCCGGCGGCGAGCTCGAGCATCTCCTCGTACGTGATCTGCTTGATGTGCTTGGCGTCGGGCACGATCCGCGGGTCGGCCGTGAAGACCCCGTCGACGTCGGTGTAGATCTCACAGACGTCGGCGTGCAGGGCGGCGGCCAGGGCCACGGCCGTGGTGTCGGAGCCGCCGCGGCCGAGCGTGGTGATGTCCTTGGTGTCCTGCGAGACGCCCTGGAAGCCGGCCACGATGGCGATCGCGCCCTCGTCGAGCGCGCTGCGCAGCCGGCCCGGCGTGACGTCGATGATGCGAGCCCGGCCGTGCGTCGAGGTGGTCAGCACGCCGGCCTGCGAGCCCGTGTACGACCGGGCCTCGTACCCGAGATTGTGGATCGCCATCGCGAGCAGGGCCATCGAGATGCGCTCGCCCGAGGTGAGCAGCATGTCGAGTTCGCGGCCGGGCGGCAGCGGGCTGACCTGGTTGGCCAGATCCATCAGCTCATCGGTGGTGTCGCCCATCGCGGAGACCACGACGACCACGTCGTCGCCGGCCTTGCGGGCGGCGACGATGCGCTCGGCGACGCGCTTGATGCGCTCGGCGGTCGCGACCGACGAGCCACCGTATTTCTGCACCACCAGTGCCACGGCGAAACCAATCCTTCGGCTGTGCGTACCGGCGACGCCGGTCAGGACAATCGCCACCACAGTAGCCGCGGTGGGGCCCGGCCCCGACAGGCGATCCCAGAATCCGGCCGCCACGGGCCCGGCCGCTGACCGGACACGCGCGACACGCCGAAGCCGATCGCGCTCGATGCCAGGGCGATACGGCCGTTGGAGGCGAGAATGTCTCGGTGCGCCCTCGCTCGATCCTTCTGTCCACCGCCGCCCTTCTCCTGACGGGCGTGGCGGCCTGCGGCGGCGCCCCGGAAGCGGCGGCGCCGCCCTCGTCGAGCGCCCCGACCGGCCCGGCCGCCTCCGACGCCCGCGAAAGCCTGGCCGCCCGGGCCGCGCTGGCGATGGACAAGGCGTACGCGGCTCTCTACTCCCTGGACGACGGCCGGGGGCAGCCCCGCAACGTGGTGGCCACCGTCGGCCGGGACGGCACCTGGCGGGTGGACGTCAGCGGCGGCGCGCTCGGCGGCACGGCCGACGTGACGATCGCCTCGACGGCGGCCGGCGTCTTCCAGTGCACCCTCGGGTCGCAGTCCAACCCGATCGCCTCGACCTGCGTAAAGGTCGCCAAGCCGGGCAAGCCGGTTCCCGACGAGTACGACCCCAAGGTCGAGCGCCTGTTCCGCCAGTGGCTCAGTGTCTTCACCGATCGGCAGGCCGCGCTGGCCGTCACCGAGGTCCAGCCGCTGGCCGGCGCGAAAGGCAACTGCTACTCCATCGACTCCATCTCGGCCTCGCTGGCCGACCCGGTCGACATCGGCGTCTACTGCTACGCCGAGGACGGGGTGCTGAGCGCGGCCCGGGTCGGCTTCGGGATGATCAAGGTGATCAGCCAGGTCGAGGGTCCGGCCACCGTGCCGCTGCCCGGACCCGAGGTGGCGGGGCCGCCGATGGGCATGGACACCCCGGTCGCGCCGCCGGTCCAGCCGGTCCAGCCGCTTCAGCCGTCCGGGCTCGCCCCCTCGGCCTGACCCTTCCCACCATCCGGGCGTACGGCTGGCAACGGTCCAACCCTTCACGTAGGGTCATTTCGACATGTGGCAGGCATTCCTTCTTCTTCGCTGCCGCGACGAGGCCCCATCCCAGGCCGGCACCTCGTCGCGGAGTTGACGCGCGCCGCCTTCTCGCCTCGTCCTTTTTCTTGGAGCAGTTCCACATGTCTGTAGAAGACTCAGCCTCAGTAGCAAACTCTGCCGGCCCGTTCGCGACCCAGCGCGCCAGCTCGATGCCGTTCGAGCGCTACGTCCCGTACCAGAAGCAGTTCGCCATCGACCTGCCCGACCGGCAGTGGCCGGCCCGGCACGTCGAGGCCGCCCCGCGGTGGTGTGCGGTCGACCTGCGCGACGGCAACCAGGCCCTGATCGACCCGATGTCCCCCGAGCGCAAGCGGCGCATGTTCATGCTGCTGGTGCAGATGGGCTACAAGGAGATCGAGGTCGGCTTCCCGGCGGCCAGCCAGACCGACTTCGACTTCGTCCGTCAGCTCATCGAGCAGGATCTGATCCCCGACGACGTCACCATCCAGGTCCTGGTGCAGTGCCGGGAACACCTGATCGACCGCACGTTCGAGTCGATCCGCGGCGCCAAGCGCGCGATCGTGCACTTCTACAACTCGACGTCCACGCTGCAGCGCCGGGTGGTGTTCGGCCTCGACAAGGACGGCATCACCGACATCGCGACCACCGGGGCGCGGCTCTGCCAGAAGTACGCCGAGATCCACACCCCGGACACCGAGATCTTCTACGAGTATTCGCCGGAGTCCTACACGGGCACCGAGCTGGAGTACGCGCTCGAGATCTGCTCGGCCGTCATCGACGTGATCGACCCGACGCCCGACCGGCCGCTGATCATCAACCTGCCGGCCACGGTCGAGATGGCCACCCCCAACGTCTACGCCGACTCGATCGAGTGGATGCACCGCAACCTGCCCCGGCGCGAGTCGGTCGTGCTGTCGCTGCACCCGCACAACGACCGCGGCACCGCGGTCGCCGCGGCCGAGCTGGGCCTGCTGGCCGGGGCCGACCGCATCGAGGGCTGCCTGTTCGGCAACGGCGAGCGCACCGGCAACGTCGACCTGGTGACCCTGGGGCTCAACATCTTCTCCCAGGGCATCGACCCGATGATCGATTTCTCGGACATCGACGAGATCAAGCGGGCCGTCGAGTACTGCAACCAGCTGCCCGTGCACGAGCGCCACCCGTACGTCGGTGACCTGGTCTACACCGCGTTCTCGGGCTCGCACCAGGACGCGATCAAGAAGGGCTTCGCCGCGCTGCAGGCCGACGCGGACGCGGCCGGGGTCGACATCGACAAGTTCACCTGGGGTGTGCCCTACCTGCCGATCGACCCGAAGGACCTGGGCCGCAACTACGAGGCCGTCATCCGGGTCAACTCGCAGTCCGGCAAGGGCGGCGTCGCGTACATCATGAAGGAGGAGCACAAGCTCGACCTGCCGCGACGGCTGCAGATCGAGTTCTCCGGAGTGGTGCAGCACCACACCGACGTCGAGGGCGGCGAGGTCAGCCCGCAGGAGATGTGGGACATCTTCGCCGGCGAGTACCTGGTCGAGCACCAGGCGTCCAAGGCGTTCACCATCGAGACCTACTCCACCTCGATCCGCGACGGCAAGGTCGAGGTCGACGTGGAGATCTTCCACCGGGGTCAGCGGCGTCCGCTGGTCGGCGTCGGCAACGGCCCGATCGACGCGTTCACCCAGGCCATCGAGCCGCTGGGGATCACCGCGCGGGTGCTCGACTACAACGAGCACGCGCTCACCTCGGGCGGCGACGCGCAGGCCGCGGCGTACGTCGAGGTGCAGGTCGGCGATCAGGCGGTGTGGGGCGTCGGCATCGACGAGAACATCGTGAGCGCCTCGATCAAGGCAGTCACCAGCGCGGTCAACCGCGCCCGCTGAGTTTTCACCCGCGTGCCGCCTCCCGTACGAGCGGCGGCACGCGGGATGATCCACTCACGGGGCACGACTCGGGCAGAACGGGCGTAGCCCTCCTACTCTGGGCATGTGCCCCCTCGTATCCCGCTGGTCCTCGCCGCCGCCCTGCTCGCCCTGACCGGGTGTGAGGGCGTCTCCCTGGAGCCCACCGAGCCGCCCTCCACGCGTTCCACTCAGGACGTCACCACCACGCAGAAGCAACTGGACGCCCTGACCGTCGCCAAGGCCGGCTCGATGGCGAAGTACAGCCGCGACCGGTTCCCGCACTGGCGTACGACCGGGGAGAACTGCGACGTCCGCGACTCCGTGCTCAAGCGCGACGGCAAGAACGTCAAGTACTCCGGCTGCAACGTCGTCGCCGGCAGCTGGACCAGCCTCTACGACGGTCAGGTGCTCAACTCGCCGACCAAGGTCGACATCGACCACATGGTGCCGCTGGCCAACGCGTGGCGTTCGGGCGCCGCGAAATGGACCGACGCCAAGCGCGGGGACTTCGCCAACGATCTCGACGACCCGCAGCTGATCGCCGTGTCGGCCTCCTCCAACCGATCGAAGGGCGACCAGGACCCGTCCACCTGGAAACCCACGGAAACCGGCAGCTGGTGCGACTATGCGAAAGACTGGGTCGCGGTGAAGACCAAGTGGAAGCTGACGGTCACCACCAAGGAGAAGACCGCGCTCGAGGACATGTTGGAGAAGTGCTGATGACCACCTCCCCCGCCGAGCCCGTGCCCGCAGCCGCCACCGAGCCTGCGGACACCGAGCCCGCCACCACCCCGCCCGCCGCCGAACCGCCTGCCGAATCTGCCGCAGCTCAGGCCGCTGCGGTCGAGTCCGCCGCAGCCGAGTCCGGCGCCGCTCCGGCCGAGTCCGCCGCCGAGTCCCCGGCGAGCCCCACGGAGGCGCCCGCACCGCCCGCCACCGACATCGTGGCCGGTCCCGGTGGCGTCATGACCGACGAGGTCGGCGTGGTGACCGGCGACCTGACGCTGCGCACCGAGGTCGACGGTTACGACGTCGCCGTCCGGGTGCAGTACAAGGACGCCGACGAGTGGTACACGGTGACCGGCGCCAAGGCTCCGCTGCACGACCCCAAGGACGCCGGCGCGATCCACGCCGTCGTCGTGGGCCTCCTGAACCGTCCGGAAGGCTGATCCGCGAGGACGGTACGGGGCAGCGGAACGCCCCCGTACCGTCCTAAACTCCTGAGGCTTCGTGTCCTTAGGGGAGGAACGACCGTGAATTTCCGTCAGCGCTCAGTCCGGGTCGCCACGGTCGCGATCGGCGGTGCCGCCGTCGCGGGCACCGCCTGGATCGCCCTGCCGGCCGAGGCCGCGACCACCGGGATCGTGTCCGTCGTCGAGACGAATGTCGTCACCTACACGGCCAACCCGGGCCGGGTCAACAACGTCGTCCTCACCCAGTCGGGCAACACGATCACGGTCGACGACACCACCGCCGTCAAGGCCGGAGCGGGCTGCGCCGCGGTCAGCGGCGACGTCACCAAGATCCGCTGTACGCCCAAGGTCCCCGTCAACTGGATCCGGGTCGACCTCGGTGACGGCAACGACAGCGTGGTCAACCAGTCCAACCAGGGCATGACCGCACGCACCCGGGCCGGCAACGACAAGATCACCGGCGGGGCGAAGAAGGACGACGTCTACGCCGGCGACGGCAACGACATCGTGTCGGGCCTCGGCGGCAACGACCACCTGCGGGGCGATGCCGGCACCGACACCGTGACCGGTGGCGACGGCAACGACGCCCTCTCCGGCAGCACCGGCAACGACACGCTGGACGGCGGGACCGGCAACGACGGCGTCCTCTACGGCGGCCCGGGCGACGACATCGTCCGCGGCGGCGACGGCAACGACGTCCTCAAGGGCGACGACGGCACCGACACCGTGGACGGCGGCGCCGGGGACGACCGGCTGAACGGCGGCGGCGGCAACGACAAGCTGCTGGGCGGGGCCGGCGACCTGGACATCATCTACGGCGACGCCGGCAACGACCGGCTCGAGGGCTTCACGGGCCAGGACAACATCTACGGCGGCACCGGGAACGACCAGCTCGTCGGCGGCCCCGGCACCGACCACCTCAAGGGTGACGCCGGCAACGACATCGAGAACGGCGGCGACGGCCTCGACTTCTTCGATCAGGGCCTCGACCCCGTCGGCGCCGACTCCGACACCTTCATCGGCGGCGCCGACGAGGACGTGGTGGTCTATTGGAACCGCGGCAAGGCCCTCACCGCCGACGCCGACGGCGTCAAGGGCGACGACGGCGCGGCCGGCGAGAAGGACACCATCGAGGCGTCGATCTCCGACATCTGGGGCGGCGACGGCAACGACCGGCTGACCGGCACGGCCGCCGGAGACGAGACCCTGACCGGCGGCGCGGGCAACGACACGATCCGGGCCGGTGCGGGCGACGACGCCGTCTGGGGTGACGGGGGCACGGACAACCTGGACGCCGGGGCCGGATACGACTTCTGCGCCGACGCGATCGAGTCCGGCGAGACCGTCGTCAACTGCGAGTACGGCTCGGGCGCGCCGGCGGTGCAGGCGGCGCGGGCAGCCCGGGCCGAGCAGCTCGACCGGCTCGAGCGGCTCCGCCGCCTGGTCACCGAGGTGCAGCGGTGATGTCGGGCGCAGACGCCCGGCGGGCCGGCGAATCCGGGCGTCGCTGACCCCAAGCAACAACGGCCGTTCCTCCTCCCGGAGGAACGGCCGTTCGCGTACGGGGATCAGGCCGGCGTCGCGGCCGGGCGACGACCGGCCACCACCTCGTCGTCGACGACCGGGAAGTGGCACGCGGTGAGGTGCGACTGCGGGTCGTCGAGCCGGGTGACCAGCGGCGGCTCCTCCGTGGCGCAGATGTCCTGCGCCTTCCAGCAGCGGGTGCGGAACCGGCAGCCGGACGGCGGGTTGATCGGGCTCGGCACGTCGCCGGTGAGCAGCACGCGGTCACGCTGCGCGCGGTCACGCCGGGCCGGGTCGGGCACCGGCACGGCCGACATCAGGGCGACCGTGTACGGGTGACGCGGGTTCTTGTAGAGGTCGTTGCGCTCGGCGATCTCCACGATCTTGCCGAGGTACATCACCGCGACCCGGTCGGAGATGTGCCGCACCACCGAGAGGTCGTGGGCGATGAACAGGTAGGTCAGGTCGAACTCGCGCTGCAGATCGTCGAGCAGGTTGACGACCTGGGCCTGGATCGACACGTCGAGCGCGGACACCGGCTCGTCGGCGACGATCAGCTTGGGCCGCAGGGCGAGCGCCCGCGCGATGCCGATGCGCTGCCGCTGACCGCCCGAGAACTCGTGCGGGTAGCGGTTGACGTGCTCCGGGTTCAGGCCGACCAGCTCGAGCAGCTCCTGCACGGCCTTCTTGAGGCCCTGCGGGGTGGGGATGCCCTGGATCTGCAGCGGCGCCGCGATGATCGAGCCGACCGTGTGCCGCGGGTTCAGCGACGAGTACGGGTCCTGGAAGATCATCTGGACGTCGCGCCGGAGCGGGCGCAGCTGGGAGACCGACTTGTGGGAGATGTCCTCGCCCTCGAAGACGATCTTGCCACCGGTCGGTTCGAGGATCCGGGTGAAGAGCCGGCCGGCGGTCGACTTGCCGCAGCCGGACTCGCCGACCAGACCCAGGGTCTCGCCGGCCCGCACCTCGAGGTCGATGCCGTCGACCGCGCGCACGGCCCCGACCTGACGCTTGAGCAGGCCCTTGGTGATCGGGAAGTGCTTCTCCAGCCCCGACACCTCGAGCAGGTTCTCGCTCATCTCAATTAACTCCGCTCAGAGGTTCGGCAGTACTTCCTGCTGGAAGATCCGGGTGCGATCCTCCTGCGGCAGGTGGCAGGCGACCTTGTGCACGTCGCCGCGCAGCAGGGGAACCTCGGTGAAGGACCGGTTGCCGTTGCGTCCCGCGTACGGGCAGCGCGGGTGGAACGAACACCCGGACGGCAGGTTGATCAGGCTGGGCGGCGAGCCCTTGACCGGGTTGAGCCGCTCGCGGACGTCACGGTCGAGACGCGGCATCGAACCGAGCAGACCCCAGGTGTACGGGTGCTGCGGGTTCTGGAAGACCTCGAGCGCCGGGCCCTTCTCGATGACCTTGCCGCCGTACATGACCAGAACGTCGTCGGCCAGCTCGGCCACCACGCCCAGGTCGTGGGTGATCATGATGACCGCGGAGCCGAACTCCTCCTGCAGGTCACGGATCAGGTCGAGGATCTGCGCCTGCACGGTCACGTCGAGAGCCGTCGTCGGCTCGTCGGCGATCAGCAGCGACGGGTCGTTGACCAGGGCCATCGCGATCATCGCGCGCTGCCGCATGCCGCCCGAGAACTGGTGGGCGTAGTCGTTGAAGCGCCGCTCCGGCTGCGGGATGCCGACCCGGGCGAGCATGTCGATCGTCCGCTCGCGGGCGACCTTCTTGTTGACGCTCGGGTGGTGCACCCGGTAGGCCTCGACGATCTGCGACCCGACCGTGAAGTACGGGTGCATCGCGCTCAGCGGGTCCTGGAAGATCATCGACATCTTGCCGCCACGGAGCAGGCGGACCTGCTCGTCGCTGGCGCCGACGAGCTCCTCGCCGTCGACCCAGATCTCGCCCGAGACCTTGGCGTTGCTCCGGGTGCGGTGCAGGCCGAGGACGGCCAGCGAGGTGACGCTCTTGCCGGAGCCGGACTCGCCGACGATGCCGAGCGTCTGACCCCGTTCCAGGCTGAACGACGAGTCGGAGACCGCCTGCACGATGCCGTCGTCGGTCTCGAAGCGGACGTTGAGGTCCTTGACCTCGAGGAAGGGGCGGGCGTTGGTGGCGCCGATGGACACGTGACTCTCCCTCAGGCCAGCCGGACGCGCGGGTCGATGATGCCGTACACCAGGTCGACGATCAGGTTGGCGAAGACGATGAAGGCCGCGGCGATCAGCGTGACGCCGAGGATGATCGGCAGGTCGTTGCCGCGGATGGCGGTGAGTGCCTGGTAGCCGAGGCCGCGGAGGTTGAAGACCGTCTCGGTCAGAACGGCGCCGCCGAGCAGCGCGCCGAGGTCCAGACCGAACACGGTGACGATCGGGGTGAGGCCGGAACGCAGGGCGTGCTTGCCGATGACCGTACGTTCTCGCAGGCCCTTGGCCCGCGCGGTGCGCACGTAGTCCTCGCCCAGCGTCTCCAGCATGTTGGCCCGGGTGAGCCGTGCGTAGGTCGCCGCGAACAGGAACGCCAGCGTGATCCAGGGCAGCAGCAACTGGATGAACCACTCGCCGGGATTCTCGGTGAACGGCACGTACTGCCCCTGGGGAAGCCAGCCGAGCCAGTAGACGAAGATCGCCGAGCTGAGCAGGCCGGTGAAGTAGATGGGGAGCGAGACGCCGGCCAGCGCGCCGGTCATCACAGTCCGGTCGATGATCGTGCCTCTTCGGAGGGCCGAGATGACGCCGGTGGAGATACCCATGATCAACCACAGGACGGCGGCCCCGAGGGCGAGCGAAAGCGTGACCGGGAGGTCGCCGAGCAGCAGCGGCGTCACTTCCTGGTCGGTCTTGAAGGAGTAGCCCAGGCAGGGCGCCGGGCAGTGGTTGACGTCGGGGCCGTTGGCATAGTCCCGGCCGACCACGAGGCCCTTGAGGAACTTGCCGTACTGGACGATCACCGGGTCGTTGAGACCCATCTTCACCCGGATGCCCTCGACCGAGGCGGCATCGGACGTCTTACCGATGTAGAGAAGCGCCGGGTCGCTACCGGTGGCCTTAGGGACCAGGAAGAAGATGCCGAAGGTCACCGCGGTGACCACGAGCAGCGTGATGATCGCGTTGATCAGACGCCGGAGAAGATATGCCAGCACGACGATCGGCCTCTTGGACGAGCGGGCACCGGATCACGCGGATCCGGTGCCCGCCCCTCACGGGCGGCCTTCACCAACCCTTCGAAATACCTGTGGACGGTTCGGCCTTGCCCTTACTACTTGCCGTCGTTGACGCCGAGGGCCTGGAAGTCGACCTGGCCGAAGGTGTCGTGGATGTAGACGTTCGTCAGCCGCGGGTTGCGGTAGTTGAGCGCCTTGGCGGAGACCACGGGGAGGTAGTAAGCGCCCTCCATGATCTTCGTGTTGATCTGCTTGTAGAGCTCGGCGGCCTTGTCCGGGTCGGCCTCAAGGTTGGCCTGGTCGAACAGGTCGTCGATGGCCTTGTCCTTGATCTCCGGCAGGTTGTAGTTGCCGTTGGCCGGGATGAAGCGGCTGTCCGCCAGCGGCTGCATGTAGCCGGAGCCGGTCGGGTAGTCGGCCGCCCAGGCGGCCATGATGATCCCGTAGCCCTTCTTCTTCACGTTGTCCGGCGAGCCGGTGATCGACGCCTGCTGCGCACCGTCGTACTGGTCGATCTTGGCGTTGATGCCGACAGCCTTCAGCGAAGCCTGCAGCGCCTCGGCCGCCTTGACCTCCTGCGCCCGGTTGTTGCGAGCGGTGATGGTCAGGTCGAAGCCGTTCGGCTTGCCACACGCGGTCAGGGCCTCCTTGGCCTTGTCGACCTGCGGCTTGCCCTGCTTGCGGTTGAACGGGTCGTAGTTCGGGTCCGAACCGGCGATGTTCCCGGGCAGCATGCTGGTGCCGATGTCGCCGGCGGCCAGCGGGCCACCGAAGGCCGCCTGCAGCGCGGTCGGGTCGGCGGCGTAGATCACGGCCTTGCGGCACTCGATGTTGTCCAGCGGCGCGACGGACGTGATGCCCGCGTACCGCAGGAAGCCGGACACCGGGTTGTCGGCGTTCTTCTTCAGGTTCGGGTCGCTGAGCAGCTTGGTGCGGGCCGCGGCCTGCACGCCGACCTGACCGACGTCGAGGTCCGCGGTGCCGGCCAGCAGGCGGCTGTCGAGGTCGTCGGCGTTGGTGGTGATCGTCAGGTTGATCGCGTCCGGCAGCGCCTTGCGGATCGGGTCGGAGGCCGGGTCCCAGTTCGGGTTCCGCACCCACGACGCGCTCTTGCCGGGCTTGATCTCCTTGAACATGTACGGGCCGGACGCGGCCGGCTTCGAGCCGTACTGCGCGCCGGTGTCCCGCTTCTGCGGTACCGGGCCCGAGCCGGGCATGGCCAGCAGGTACAGGAAGTCACCGCTCGGCTTGGCCAGCTTGAAGGTGATGGTCTTGTCGTCCGGCGTCTGGACCGACTTCAGACCCAGCTTGTTGGGGTCGGTGTCCTTGTACGGGCCCTTGTAGTTCTGGCCCTGGTCGAGCACGCCGGGCAGGTAGACCGGGCCGCCGGACAGAACGTCGCTGGCCCACACCCGCTCGATGCCGTACTTGATGTCCTTCGACGTGATCGCGCTGCCGTCGTCGAACTTGATGCCGTCGCGCAGCTTGAACGTGTAGGTCAGCTTGTCGGCGCTGATCTCCGGCTCGGCCGTGGCCAGGTCGGGGACGAGCTTGAGGCCGTCCTTGCCCGGGGTGGCCGCGTAGTCGACCAGCTTGCGGGTGTAGAGACGGTTGAGGTTCCAGACGAACGCGTAGTAACCGCGAACCGGGTCCCACGAGTCGGCATCCTGCGACGACCAGAGGTTGAGGGTTCCGCCCTTGGTGGTGCTCGGGTTGACCACGCTCGTGATAGCGGCGTCGTAACCAGCCGCGCCCCCGGAGGAGCCATTGTTGTTGTTGTCACTGTCCGAGCCCCCACCGCACGCGGCAGTGGTCAGCCCGAGCGCGACGGCGAGCCCAGCGGCCGCCATCACCCTTGTCTTGCTTGCCACCTGTTCTCCTACCTCTCGAACAGCGAACCCGGCCGGTCCGCGGGAAATGCGGTGGTAACGGCCCTGCCGGCTCAGCGAGCCTTCGGGTCGAGCGCGTCGCGCAGGCCATCACCGAAGAGGTTGAAGGCCAGCACCGTAATGAAGATCATTCCGCCCGGAATGATCATGTACATGGGATCGATCGAGTAGAAGGTCACCGCGTCCGACAACATGCCACCCCAGGACGGGTTCGGCGGCGGGATGCCGACGCCGAGGAAGCTCAACGCGGCCTCGGTGAGGATGTTGGTCGGGATGATCAGCGTCGCGTAGACGAGGATCGGGGCGGCCAGGTTGGGCAGCAGTTCCTTGAACAGGATGCGGCCGGAGCGGGCACCCATGCTGCGCGAGGCCTCGACGAACTCCCGCTCCCGGAGCGACAGTGTCTGGCCTCGGACGATGCGGCCGATGTAGGGCCAGCCGAAGAAGCCGATGACCCCGACGAGGACGAACACGCGCGACCAGCGGTCACCGAGACCCAGGAACGAGTCGGGCAGCACCGAGACGAGCGCGATCGCGAACAGCAGCTGCGGGAACGCGAGCAGGAAGTCCATGATCCGGCTGATCACCGTGTCGACCCAGCCACCGAGGAAGCCGGCGGCCAGACCGAAGATCGTGCCGATGATCGTGGACACGAACGCCGAGAGGAACGCGACCGACAGCGAGGTCTGCGCGCCGAACAGGATCCGGCTGAAGATGTCCCGGCCGGAGGTCGGCTCCACGCCCAGCAGGAACTCGCGGCTGATGCCGCCGAGCTTGCCGATGGGGGTGCTGAAAGTGGGGTCGATCTGATCGATGTGGTACTCGTCGATCGGGTGGCCGAACCACTTGCTGAGCACCGGGGCCAGGATGGCGACGACGATCAGGAAGATGACAACGATGCCACCGGCGATCGCCACCTTGTCCCTCTTGAGCCGACGCCAGGCGATCTGCTTGAGCGATCGACCTGTGATCGCCTTATCGCCACGATCGTCGGCCGCGTCGGCAGTAGGCGCCGTCGTCTCATCCGCGATCGACGCCTCTGGGCCTAGCGACATCTACGCGCCGGTCCTCTCCCGGGGGCCGGACGTGCATGAGTCCACGGCCACCGGAGTGCAGGGTTCGGCGAAGAACCCGCGAGACCGGAGGGCGATGGCCCACGCAGCGAACGGCAACCGATCGGTTATCGCATGCCTCGAGTGCCGACCCTCGTCGCGTAACGGCCAGATCAGACCCACGCCACGAGGGCACTCGACGGCGGGTGTGCCGCCATCGGAAGGAACACTCACCTAATGCGGGGCTTCAGGTCAAGTTCACCGACCGCACACGTCCGGTTCCGTGTCCCCGCCGTGATGTGACCGTGACCTGCGGCTCCGACCAAACGGAAACTACCGCGTAGATCCCCTGCAAGCAGCGATTCCGGGCCAAAATGCTATCGCCTTGTGACCATACAATCACCCTGCGTGCGCCTAGACTGCCCGGCGCCCCTCGAAGGCACGACCGAGAGTGATCTCATCGGCATACTCAAGGTCACCACCCACCGGCAGACCACTCGCCAGCCGCGTGACGGCGATGCCCATCGGCTTGATCATCAGGGCGAGGTACGTGGCGGTGGCCTCACCCTCGGTGTTCGGGTCTGTGGCGAGGATCAACTCTTTGACCTCGCCGGTGCCGAGCCGCATCAGCAGCTCGCGGATGCGCAGATTGTCGGGACCGATGCCCTCGAGCGGGTTGATGGCCCCGCCCAGCACGTGGTAGCGGCCCCGGAACTCCCCGGTCCGCTCGATCGCCACGACGTCCTTGGGTTCCTCGACGACGCAGAGCACCTCGTTGGTGCGGCGGGTGTCCCGGCAGATCCGGCACTGCTCCGACTCGGCCACGTTGAAGCAGGTGGTGCAGAACCGCACCAGCTCCTTCACCTTGCGCAGCGCGGTGGACAACCGGTTGACGTCCGCCGGGTCCGCGGACAGGACGTAGAAGGCGATCCGCTGGGCGCTTTTCGGGCCGACGCCCGGCAGCCGCCCCAGCTCGTCGATCAGGTCCTGGATGGCGCCTTCGTACACGCGATCAGAACCCCGGCAGGCTCAGGCCACCGGTGGCCGGCCCCATCTTTTCCTCGGTGAGCTCGCGCTGCGCCTCGGCGGCGTTGTGGATCGCGGCGAGCACGAGGTCTTCCAGCGTCTCCACGTCGTCGGCGTCGACGGCCTTGGGGTCGATCCGCACCGACTTGTACTCACCCAGACCCGTCACGACGACAGTCACCAGCCCACCGCCCGCGGTGCCGGTCAGCTCGGCCGCGGCCAGCTCAGCCTGCGCCTCCGCGACCTGCTGCTGCATCTTCTGCGCCTGCTTCATGATCTCCTGCATGTTCGGCTGTCCGCCCGGGCGCATGGCACCGCTCCTCATATCCGCTTCGAAGTCCTGAACAACGCTGAAGCCCGTCGATGACCACCACCGGGCGAACGCGACCGCCGCCCAGCGTAGCCGCCACCCGCACAGACGACACCACAAGCCACTCCCGACACCCTCACCCCCGCAGCCGCGTCACCCCTCAGCTCACAGCCCTGCCACCGACGACCCCGACGCCGTGGCGGCCGAACCGCCGCGCCGGCTGATCGCACCGCGTAGGGGTGCCTGCTTTCCTGTCGTCACAGGCAACCGCGGCCAGCCCAGAGCCTCGACACGTGCGCCGCCCCGCCCAAAGCCCCGTCAGGCCGTGCGCGGCCACGCCCAAAGCCCCGCTAAACCGTGTGCGGCCCCACCCAAAGCCCCGCCAGGCCGTGCGCGACCACGCCCAAAGCCCCGCCAGGCCGTGCGCGGCCACGCCCAGAACCCCGGCAGGCCGTGCGCGGCCACGCCCAGAACCTCGGTAAGCCGTGCGCGGCCCAACCCAGAACCCCGCCAGGCCGTGCGCGGCCCCGCACAGGGCCCTGGGTGAGCCGTGCACTGCGCCGATCAGGAGGCTGCGATCGGGTCCGTCGTCAGCTCTCGCCGATCTTCTCGGCGCCGAAGGCCTCCTGCAGCAGCCGCATCGCCAGCTGCTCACTGCTCTCGCGCGCGGTCTTCTCGTCGATCACGTCGTCCAGCGGCTCGTCACCCGGGTCGAAGCCCTCGAACTTCGCCCCTGACGGCGGCCCGTCGAACTCCGGGTCATAGGGCGCCTCCTCGGTGGGCGAACCATCGGCCCAAGCCTCGTTCGCCGGCTTGGCCCCCGGCCGAGCCCCCGAAGGACCACGCGCCCCCGCAGCGGCCGCCCGCGCCGCGGCCAGACCACTCCCCGGCCCGACGTTGCGTCCGGCACCCGCCATACCCCCGCCGGCCTGGCCACCGCCGCCCGCCGATCCAGCGGCTCCCCGCGCCGCACCGGCCGCCCGGGCAGCGTTGACTCCCGCCCGAGCCGCCGCGGCTCCCGCCCCCACAGCACCGGACCCACCCGAGCCCGCATCACCTGATCCCGCAGCGCCGGCCCCGCCTCCGGATCCACCCGACCCGGCACCAGCCGACCCCACAGCACCGATCCCGACGCCGGCTGCACCCGAGCCGGAGCCATCAGGCCCAACTCTCGCGGCGTCGACGGTCGGGGTCTGGCCGGAGGCGGTAGCGCCGCTACTTCCGCCCTGCTGATTCCAGCCGCCGGCCGCGTCAACGTTCGCCGAGCCTCCGCTCGCGGCGGCAGAGCGCCCCTCGACACCGCTTTCCCAGCCCGAGGCGCCGCCGACCTGACCCTCGCCGCCGACGTCACGGCTCGGTGCGGCACTCACCGCGGAATCGTCCGGCCGTTGACCGGCCGCGCCGACACCGCTGGTGGCATCGACGGAGACGCCGGCGCCCCTGACCGCATTGTCCGCCTGCGGGTCGGCGCCGCTCAGAGCCGCGCTGCCGCCGGGAGCCGACCCATCAACGGCTTGGCCCATGCCGTCTCGGTGCTCCGACCGAGCAGGCAGGCTCGCACGGTCGGCTCCAGCCTGCGGGCTCGCCTGGCCGGACGCGGCCGACGAGCCGGACTGATCCCGCGCGGCTGACAAGCCGGACTGATCCCGCGCAGCCGACGAGCCGGACTGATCCCGCTCGGCCGACAAGCCGGACTGGCTCTGCCCGGCCGGCGAACCGGACGGATTCCGCGCAGCCGACGAGCCGGACTGGCTCTGCCCGGCCGGCGAACCGGACGGATTTCGCGCGGCTGACGAGCCGGACTGGTCCGAGCCGGCCGACGAGCCCAGCTGGTCAGACCCGGCCGGCGAGCCGGACTGGTCAGACTGGGCCGGGCTCGACGGGATCGCGCGCACCTCGGGCCAGTCTTCGTCGTCGTCCTCGGCCGCCGCCGGCGAGGCGGTGGCAAGGCCGCCCGGTCGAACCGGCTCCGGCCACTCGTCGTCGCTGCCGGAGGACGGAGCCTCAGGCTGACGTCGTTGAGTGTGCGGAGCTCGTCCGGCCGCCGCGGGTTGAGCCGCCTGCTGCGCCGCGCCGGAGGGCGCCGCACCGGAAGGATCGACGCCCGACGGAGCAGTAGCAGCCCGGGCCGAAGCTGGGCGCTGCCCACCCGAGTCGGGCCGCTGGCCGGGCGCGGCCTGATTACGGCCTCGTCCGCCACCCCCGGGCGCGGAGCCGTAAGGCGTCGCCCCCGCGGCTCCCGCGACCTCACAGCGAACCTGCCACTGACCACCGAGCACTTCGTAGAGCGCGTTGACGATGAGCGCCGCCCCTTGAGTGATCCCCTGCGCGTGCCGCGGCGACGGCACGGTCAGAACCACCGTCTCGCCGTCCAGCTCGCGCACAGTGGCGTCGGCAGCCATCGCCCGCAGCACCACGCCGCGAGGCTGCTTCCTGACCTCGGCCAGCACCTCCGGCCACACCTGCCGAATGGCCTGCGCCGTCAACTGCCCCGGCCCAGCCGCAACAGCCTCGACCGCCGCGGCGCCCGGCTCCTCAGGCGCATCCGGCAACACCCCGGCCGGCTCACCCCGCCGCCCAGGCGAAGCCCCCGACGGCCCACCCCGCCCCGCAGGCGCGGCATCGAGCCCGGCCTGACTCTCCGCTCCGGCGCGGCTCTCGGACTCGGCGTGGCTCTCAGACCCGGCGCCCACAAGAGCGGCACCAGAACCAGCGCCGCCCTGAGACGCAGCACCAGACTCGTCCGGGTGCGCCGGAGCAGCTTCGGCGTCGGTAGCGTCGGCGGCAGGTTCGAGCCGGCGTGCCGTTTGAGCGTCGACAACCGGCTCGGCACGTGGCGTCAGCGCCTCGTCGTCGGCAGGACGGCTTGGCGTCTGTGCGCTGGACACGTCAGCAGCAGTCGACGCGGAGACATCTGCGGTCGCCTCGGACCCGTGAGGGTGAGCCGCGGTGGCGGGCTCGGGCTCGTCGTCCCACGGCGGTTCGTCGTCATCGGGCTCGGAGATCGGCTCGCCTTGGTCAGCCGCAGGCACGGAGACTGACGCACCCTGGTCCGCCGCACGCATGGAGACCGTCGCACCCTGGTCCGCCGCCGGCACGGAGTCTGACCCACCTTGGCCCGCCGCAGTCGCGGAGACCGGCTCGCTCTGGTGTGTCGCAGGCTCGGAGACCGGCGCGCCGTGGCCCGCAGCCGTGGTAGTTGTCGCCGACCCGGCCGAACCGTCCGCTACGTCGTTCCAGTCGATGGCCTCAGCCCCGTCCGCCTGCCCAGAGGCGGTCGGCGCAGGGCTGACCGGCGCAGCCACGGCAGAGACCGGGGCCGCGCTCACGGGCGCCGCAGCCGGCCGCCCGCCGCTGCCCGCAGCCCGCCGCGCAGCAGCCGCGGCAGCCGCCCGCGCCGCCGAGCGGCCACGGCCGTCAGCCGTTCCGGCACCGGCCTCGACCGCGTCCGGCAATGCGGAAGCGGAACCCGACAGTGCGGGGCCGCCGGCCGACAGCGTGGAGCCGTCGGCCGGGAGGGCAGCCCCCGACGGCGCAGCGGCGATCGGCTCCCCGGCCGCGGATTGTGGCAGCGGCTCGCCGCCGAGGGACATTCGGCGTTCCATGCGTTCGAGACGCTGCAGCAGCGCGCCGGTCGAGTCTTCGGCGCCGGGCAGGAGCATGCGGGCCGTGACCAGCTCGAGCAGCAGGCGTGGCGCCGTCGTGCCGCGCATCTCGACCAGGCCGTTGTGCACGATGTCGGCGCACCGCGAGAGCGTCGCCGGACCGAGCCGCGCTGCCTGGGCGCCCATGGTCTCGAGCTGGTCGGCCGGGCCGTCGATCAGGCCCTTGGACACCGCGTCGGGCACCTGCTGCAGCACGATCAGATCGCGGAAGCGCTCGAGCAGATCGGACGCGAACCGGCGCGGGTCGTGACCGGCCTCGGCCACGCGGTCGATCGTCGAATAGGCCGCCGCGCCGTCGCCCGCCGCCAGCGCGTCGCACATCTCGTCGAGCAGCGTGACGTCGGTGACCCCGAGCAGCGCGACCGCCCGGGAATAGCTGACCCCCTCGGGGCCCGCGCCGGCGATCAGCTGATCGAGCACCGAAAGCGTGTCGCGCGCGCTGCCGCCGCCGGCCCGCACCACGAGCGGGAAGACGGCCGGCTCGATCTGGACGCCCTCGGCGTCGGTGAGCTGCTGCAGGTAGGGACGCAGCACCGCGGGCGGGATCAGCCGGAACGGGTAGTGGTGGGTGCGCGACCGGATGGTGCCGAGCACCTTTTCCGGCTCGGTGGTGGCGAAGATGAACTTCACATAATCCGGGGGCTCCTCGACGAGCTTGAGCAGCGCGTTGAAGCCGGCCGGCGAGACCATGTGGGCCTCGTCGATCACGTAGATCTTGTAGCGGCTGCTGACCGGCGCGAAGAACGCCTTTTCCCGCAGCTCACGGGCGTCGTCGACGCCACCGTGGCTGGCCGCGTCGATCTCGATGACGTCGATCGACCCGGTGCCGTCGTTGGCGAGCGAGCGGCAGGAGCCGCACACCCCGCACGGCTCGGGCGTCGGGCCCTGCTCGCAGTTGAGCGAGCGGGCCAGGATGCGGGCACTGGATGTCTTGCCGCAGCCACGCGGACCCGAGAACAGATAGGCGTGGTGCAGCCGGCCGCTGCGCAGAGCCTGCGACAACGGCTCGGTGACGTGCTCCTGGCCGATGACCTCCGCGAACGTGCGCGGCCGGTACTTGCGGTATAGCGCGAGTGCCACTCCAGCCCCTCCTCGACGACCGCGCCATTGTCCGTCGGGGGTACGACAAGAACCAACCCCGGTATCGCTGGGGTGGTGGGAGGGCAAAAAAGGGCCTCCCGTGCACCCGTCAGAGCCCGCTTATCCTTGCTGCCTTCCGGCCCTGGGGAGGTTCACGAGATGCACGCCGCACGAGAGGCTGTCCAAAGCTTACCCGGCGCCCGGGCGACGCGGGCAGGGACCCTGCGTCTGCGGACACGCACTCGTCTGTATCCTGGCTGACGGAGGATTCGCCTAGTGGCCTAGGGCGCACGCTTGGAAAGCGTGTTGGGGGAAACCCCTCACGAGTTCGAATCTCGTATCCTCCGCACCGCTCACCTGGGCAAACACTTCCCTGAGCAAACGTGGTAGGGCCGGACCTGATGGTCCGGCCCTACGTCTTTCTCCGTCACAGGGCTTCCCCGGGCGGTTCCGTCTCCGCCTCCCGGAGTCAGGCACCCGGCCGCGATCGCCGGACCGGTCCGGGCGGCCGCCGGGGCCGGTGCCCCGGCCACCAGTACCGTCCCGGCCCTGGCGCTGCCGGCTCCGACCGGCCCCGTCCCGGTCGGCCGCGTCGTCCTCGACCTGGTCGACCGTCATCGGGCCGACCCCTGGGTGCCGGCCGAGCGGCGGGAGCTGATGGTCTCGATCTGGTATCCGGCCCAGCGGGCCACCGGACGGCCCGCCCCCTACATGACAGCGGCGGAGTCCCGGCTCACCCTGCAGGGCACTGCCTTTCCACCCGAGGCTCTGACCACCGTTGTCACCCACGCCCGGGACGACGCCGCGCCGCAGCGTGGCCGCCACCGGTTTCCCTTGGTCGTGCTCTCGCCCGGCTTGGGTTCCTCGCGAGCGACTCTCACCGGGCTGGCCGAGGAGCTGGCCAGCCGGGGGTACGTCGTCGCCGGTATCGATCACACCTACGAGGCCGCCGGGATCAGCTTCGCGGACGGGCGCGTCGCCACCTGCTCGGTCTGCGAAGATCCCGCACCTGTAGCGGCGAAGATCACCTCCGGCCGGGCCCGCGATGTCTCGTTCGTGCTGGACCGTTTACTCGCCCGGCATTCGGCCTGGTCCGGCGGCGAGGCGATCGACCCGGCCCGGATCGCGATGGCCGGCCACTCGATCGGTGGGGCGAGCGCGCTCGCCACGATGCTGACCGATCACCGGGTGGACGCCGGGGTGAACCTGGACGGCTCGTTCCACCCCGCCCCGACCCGGCCCCTGCGCCGGCCGTTCCTGATGGTCGGCAACCAGGACCATGGCCCGGGCAGCGATCCGAGCTGGACCGGCACCTGGACGCAATTGCGCGGTGCCCGGCACTGGCTCGGGGTGACCGGCACCGTGCACAACTCCTTCACCGATCTCGCGGTGCTGTCCGACCAGGCCGGCGCCCCGATTTCCACCAACTCCGGTGCCCGCGCCGGCCAGATCACCCGGGCCTACGTCACTGCTTTCCTGGAGAAGTACCTCGGCACCGCCCTCAACCACTGCTCGCCGGCCCCACCCGGGAGTACTCGGAAGTGCGCTTCTTCACTTCCTCCTAGGAGACGACGAGCTAGGAGACGACGAGAAGCCGTGCCCTTCAGGCCCGGCTTCGGTCTTGCACTGCTCTAGTTGCAAAGCTCAGAGCTGAGCGGCGGCGATGGCGTCGTCGACCTCCGGAAAAATGGCGAAATATCGGCTGAGACCGACCGTCTCCATCAACTGACTGAGGAACGGGTTGGCGCCGGCGAAGCTGAGCCAACCACCACGCGCTGTGATCACCTGCTTGCTGGTGATGAAGGCGCTCAGACCCACCGAGTCGCAGAACTTGAGGTCGTTCAGGTCGACCACTATGCGTGGCACCGGTCGCTCCAGCAGCTCCGCCAGGGTCGCGTGGAGTTGGCCCGCGGTGTCCGCGTCCAGCTCGCCGCGAAGGTGGAGAACGGCGATGTCACTACGGTGATCAGTAACGGAGGACTGCATGGGAATCGCTTCCTGGCGATGGTGATGGCATCCCAGGCTAGAACTGCGGCAACAATTGCTCCCGGACAATCGGTCCGCCGGAACGTACGCAACGGGGCCGCGCGCAAGGGGCCGGCGCACCGAGGCTGGGCGACGAGGCCAGACGCGACGAGGCCGGACGCAGCAGGGCTGGACACCGAGGCGCGGACGCAACGAGGTCGGACGCAGCGAGGGCCGGATCCCCAAAGGATCCGGCCCCCGTTGAAAAGTTCGGCTGGCCGATGAAGTCAAGCGTGCGGCGCAGCCTGGGCTCCTGGCGCAATTACAGCTTGCGCCACCGCCAGCGTGGTCCACGCCACGCGTCCGCCAGGATCATGGCCGAGGCCCGTCCTGGACACTGCTGCACCTTCGACTTGCCCTCGGGTCCGCCCATCTGAGCTTCCACTTCCCAGGCCTGGCCGTCGGTGCGGACGTAGACGTCACGGCGCGCAAGCCGGACGTCACCATTCCACCAGTGACTGTCAACTCTCACCAGTCAAATCTAGGACAGTTAGCAGGCATCGGCGCAGGGCTATCTTGTGAAAGTTTCTCACCAGGTGGTTAAAAGCGCATTGTCTGATCCGGTGGTTTTCCTCTACGTGACTTGCGCTACAGCGCAGGTCTTTGAGCCGTCCTCCCACCGCTACTTTGCGTCATCAAACCAGGTGGCGATGGCCACCCCCGAAGGACGAAACGGCCCCGTTACCTTGGCGATATGTGATCTTGGAGGAGAACGACGCAAGGTCACCCAACGTCACCGCCGCCCGAGGAACCGCAAAGGACCCGCGGAGGGACGCGGAGGGACCACGGAAAATCCGCGCAGGGGGACCGGCACACGACCGAGCCGACGGCAGAAACAAGTCCGGCGGCTCCGTAGTTACGGAGCCGCCGGACTGGTGGCGGTGGTGAAGGGATTTGAACCCTTGGAGGGCTTGCACCCTCACACGCTTTCGAGGTCTGTGAGGCGACGTTCGCAGGAGTACGGCACCGTCCGTGACGAGCGGGTGAGGATGCTGTGCGGTACCGACCGCACAGTCGCGGACGGCAGCGAACGAGACCAGAACTGAGACCAGCTCCCCGTCGCCGTTCCGGCTCAACTTCCGCTCCGCGGTACGGGCGCATCAACGTCCCTGCCGCCACTCTGGCTCAGACAGCGGCCGGAGGCTGACGGCAGCCTTGCGCCGCGCCTCCCAGGACAAGGTTGCCCACGGATCTTCCCTCTGCACGGCTTGATCAATCTGGCGGGCGGCTCCACCCGGTGAGACCGTCGCGGTATCGATGGTGATGGTGGCTGGCACGTGCTCGGTGTCATCCCAAATCGCCATGCGTTCAGCTACATCGCCCGTAGCCCGCTGAATGACACGCTGCTCGGCAAGGTCCCTCGGACACCATAGTTGGACGATTACCCAGCGCGTTTCGGGAAATGCTTCCGTCACCGCGTGAATGGCGGCCGGCTGGCCGAGATGTAACACCGGACACGCCTCCGACAAGTCCTGCGCGAGCGATGGTTGGTCGACGTAGTAGCTAGCCCCGTAACGCTCGTTCTCCCAGACGATACCGCCCGTGGACTTCAGGTCGGCGATCTTTTCGGGGCTCGTTATCCGGTATCCGTCCGTTCGCCCACCTCCGACTTTTAGTCGACGGAAATGCCGGTAGAGCGGATTAGATTCCGTAAGCGCCTTCGTGACGGTGTCTTTACCTGACGCGGGCGGACCGTACATCAGAATTCCGACACTCATGCAGGATCGCCACCGCCCAGAATCGAAGTGATGAGGTCGGCCGCCTGCTTCTGGAGTGGGGAACTTGACGTGCAATTGCTCACGACGTGATGAGGAACTGGCGGCCGGAAGTCGAGGTTGATTGAACTTACGTAGCCCTTCCAGTCGTTCAGCTTGAAGCCGTCCCGCGCCGCGCCGCGGTGGCGGATGTACTGGTGCATCGACTTGATGTCGCAGTAGACCCAGACCACCGAGACCTCAGCGTTCAGCGCTGCGAACATCGCCTCAGTGCGATCAAGCCATGCCTTCTCCGAGAACTCGCGGATGAACGGCGCCGTGACAATCACACTATTACCGCAAGATACATTCTCATTAGCCGCGGCCATCAGGGATTCGTACTCTCGCGGACGCATGGTTGTGACGTAGGCGTCAGACTCGCGATCGTGTGGCGAAAGCCCGAGCATTTCTAGAGCAGCTTCGAGGACTGGCCTCGTGAGCGTGTCCTTATCGAGCATGGACCAACCAGTCTGGCGGGCCAGAATTCGACCTAGTTCAGTCTTGCCGCTACCCGCATATCCACCGATTAAAATAACTCGCGGGTTGCGAACTCTCAATTCGACACGCTGCCGCGGTGATTCCGGCGCGCGTACAACCCTTTTTGAACGCGATTTATTCTCAACCAACCCTTCTGCCGCAAGCAACTTCATGGCTTCCGTAATGGTGAAAACGCTCACGTCCCATTTCGAGGCGAGTTCGCGAGTTGACTTGAGAGTCTCGCCGTCCCGGAGGATGCCGGCCTCAATGTCGTTGCGGATGTGCCGAGCGACTTGAACGTGCAGCGCTTCCGAGCGTGAAAGCCGTGGCTCATCGGAAGTCATCCCGGCCCACCCTCATCTCTTGGTTGGCGTAACTCACGTGGTCAGGCTATCAGCACCTAACAGTTGTGATCACTTCAGAGCGCTGTTCCAGCAGCTCAACGGGCTTGTGTGCCATAACAGTTGACCCGTAAACCTATCAGTTGTTAGGTTGCATCCATCACAGCCGGATGGCAACCGGCACGGCGAAGCGGCTCCGGCGGCTCCGTTCGTGACCGGCCCGCCGCGCGCTTGTTGGTTGAGAACTCAACAGAGCCGAGTGGGTCGCACCTCCCCCGGGTCGGAACCCCGAAAAGGTCGCCGCGCATGGGCGCTGGTCATCCATGCACTCACTTCTACTTCCGCCTGGTCAGCGCGGTATCAGCCGCTGTGTTGGCGCCGCGCTGACCCTCCACTTGGAGGAACCTCCCGTGAGGGATCACGACTTTGACACCGAGCCGACCGCTGCCGACCTGGCCGCGATCGAGTCCGAGCAACCGCTGATCGATGCCGAGCTGACCTGGCTTGACGCCGAGATCACTCTGTTGGCTGCGATCGACCGCGGCCGGGTGAGCGAGCTGGACGCTCGCCGCGTACGGCGGGCCGAGCACGCGGTGATCCGCGAGACGTTCACGCACGTGGCCCGGCTGACCCGCATGCCGAGCCCGCGCCGCGCGGCCTGATGGCCCGCATCCGGGCCGCGTTCCATGACCCGGACGGCGCCCGGTACGGCATCCCCACCTTCTGGTGGCAGGGCGCCCCGACCGGTTACGCCACTCGCCGGCAGCTACGCGAACGCGGTCTTTGCCCCGGCGGTCACCCGATCGCCGCCCAAGTCCTCTGGCAGGGCGTCGGTGGCACCCGAGCCGCCTACCTCTACCGCCTCGACCTGGCCCGGCCCAAACGCACCGCCACCCCGGCCGTGCGCGCCGCGCTCGCCAATGCGATGCGCGCCCGCCGGACCTGCCCGACCTGCCGCCGTGTGCGGCCCTACGTCATCCCGCGCTCGCTCGGCGAGTGCCTTTCCTGCGCACCCTCGGAGGCTGCCGCATGACCGCACCGACCCTGACCCACAGCGCCTACCCGCCCGACGTTCAAGACCTCATCCCGCAGGCCCGCGACCTGGCCGCCGAACTCGGCGAGATCCCCTCGCAGAACCGGCTGAAGAAGGCCCTGCGGGTCGGCACACCGAAGGCCCGCGCCGTGCTCGCCGCGCTCACCGCCCCGCCCGCGCTGACCCCGGTCATCACCGCGCACGACGAACCGGCGCCGCTGCTCGACCGCCCGGCAGACCCGCCGGTCCCGGACAGCGAGCCCACCACAGAACCAGGTCCGGTGATCGACCTCGCCGAGGTTTTCGCCGCCCACGACCTGCTCGACAACCCGCCCGCGCCGACGGCAACGCCGCAGGACAGCCCGGTCGCGGAACCGGTCCCCGCCGACCTTGACGACGTGCCCGCCGCCACGGTGGAGGCCGCGCCGCGGCGTAAGCCGATCGTGTGGCCGGTGCTGATCCTGTGCCTGCCCGCGTTCGTCGCGATCTGGGGCGGCTGGGTCGAGATGGGCCGGCTGACCGGGTTCGGCATGGTCAAGCTGCTGCCCGGCATCGCCGACGGGGTCGAGCTGAACAGCGCGATCACGCTGCCGATCGGGGTCGAGACCTACGCCGCATACGCGCTGTACGCGTGGCTGTCGGGCCGCGCGGCCGGTGACGCCCGGAAGTTCGCCAAGTGGTCAGCGCTCGCCTCGCTCGGCCTCGGAGGGCTCGGGCAGGTCGCCTATCACCTGATGGCCGCGGCCGGCTGGACCTCGGCGCCGTGGCCGATCACCGCCGCTGTGGCGTGCATCCCGGTCGCTGTGCTCGGCATGGGCGCCGCGCTCGCGCACCTGATGCACCGCAACTGATTTCGCCCAGCGGCACGGCTACCAGGCCTGAGAAACCGTGCCGTGCCGCTGGTCCCCATCCAGTCACCAGACCTTCAGGAGGTCACCAGTATGGCAAGCAACCAGTTCGGCCCGAGCCACGCCGGCTCCGAGCGCTCCGCCGCGGACATCCAGCGCGATCAGGACAACGCCCGAGCCGCCGACACCCAGCGCCAGCGCGCCGCCGCCGCGGCCGGCCGCGACCGCCGCTCGATCGGCTCCACTCGCTGACCAAGCCCTCGCCCCCTCGCACATCCGAACACCATCAACGGATCGGAGAGCACCGTCTGATGAGAAAGTTGCAGCCCGAGCAATGGCGCGTCCTGGGTCGCCTGATCTACCTGTGCGGCGAACGGGCACGCCTGAACGACATGATCAAAGGCCAGGAAGTCAGCCCCGAGGCGCTGTGCGACCTGGTCGAGCGGGGCCTGGTTGTCGCCAAGCTGAACGGTGAGGAACTCGATCTCACGCCGGGTCTGATCAAGACCTACCGCCGGTCGATTCACGTGCGACTGTCCAAGGCCGGCGAGAGCTGGTACTGGGACGATCCGCACCGCGTGCTGCGCTCGGTCGGTCAAGCCCGGATCGGCCTGACCCTGAGCTACCTGCTCGGCATGGTCGCCTTCGAAGACCTCGCCGAACTGCACCGCGCGGGCCTGATCGAGGCCATAACCGCCGACGAGCCGATCGATCTCGGCAACGCCCGGCCCCGGTACGCCGGCAGCTTCAGGCTCGTCCTGCCCGGCGGCGGCGAGCTGTGGAACAGCGCCGTAGTCGTCAAGGCCACCAAGACCGGTCGCCTCTACGCCGAGCGCTACTGATCCCGCCCACACCCCACCCGCACTGCATCGAGGCGCGGCCCCGCACGCACGGGCCGCGCCTCGCATCCGTTACGTAGCCCCGTTTCTTGTTGGAAGGACGTGTGATGGCACACCGCCTGATCCCGGATGTGGAGATCCGCGACGACGAAGACCTGCTCAACCTGCTGGAAGGTATCCGGCAGGTCGGCATCGCCGGTCACGATGAGATCGATGAGCTGGCCGGCATGGTCAGGATGAAGATCGAACGCTACGGCCGGCGTAACGGCCTGTCCCGGATGCGGGCGAAGTTCTGGGGCCGGCAGGTCGCCCGCCCGCTGATCAAGTCCGCTGACGAAATGCTCGCGGTCGCCGCGTATGCGCGGGTGTGCCGCAACCGGTTCGAGGCGTTCCTGATCGCCCTGGACGACGAACAGCCCGGCGCGTCGGACTTCACCGTCCGCGGCCGCAAGGATCGGAAGGCCGCCTGATGGCCCGCCAGACCCGCAACACCCGCGGCGCCGACTTGGCCCGCGGCGCCTCGTATGAAGTCCGCGGCAACCCGCTGCCGTATCTCGTGCCCCCGGCCGCCGGTCTGGCCAATTTGATCCTGGCCGGGGTGCTCTCGCGGATGTGGGGCGCCTACGCCGACCCCACCGTGTGGGAGGTCGCGTGGCGGGCCGGGCTGATCCTGGCCTGCTCCGCGGTCATCATCTGGGGCACCTGGGGCGTCGGCCGCGCCCGCAAGATCGAGCTACGGGCCGCGTCGATGCTGATGTCGGCCTGCTCGTGCGGTGGGTTGTTCGTGCTGACCTTCCGCGGGTTCTCCTTCGACTCCGTGATGGTCTACCTGCTGGTCATGGTCACCACCTCGGTGCTGCTGGCCGTGACCAAGCTGCTCCGCGGTGACGGCACCGACGCCCGCGCGAACCTGTTCGGTGAGCTCGGCGAGCGGGTGCGCGAGCTGCAAGACGTCGGCGCGACGGGCCGGCCGAAGGAGATCGAGGGCCGGATCGTCACCCACGCCGAGATGGTGCCGGGCGCCGACTTCGGCGCGATGGCCAAGCCGGAAGTCCGCACCGCGATCGCGTCGGCGCTGGATGTGCCGGTGGGCGGGGTGCGGATGATCCGCGACCGCAACACCCCTCGTACCGGACGGATGGAGGTGTCCCCGGTGGACATGCTCGAGAACCCGCCGGCGTGGCCGGGCCTGTCCGCCCCGGGCGGCTCGATCGGTGCGCCGATCCGGTTCGGGGTGTATCAGACCGGGGCGCCAATTCCGCTGATCCTGCCCGGTGACAGCCGGGCGGGGCGTAACGCGATCGGTGTGCTGATCCTGCTCGGCCAAGCCGGTTCCGGTAAGACCGAGCTACAGCTCACCCTCGCCGCCGAAGCCCGGTCGCGCGTCGACGCCGAGGTGACCTACATCGATGGCCGCAAGGGCTTGCAGCTGCCCGCGGAGTTCCGCGACGCCATGCACACGTTCATCCACAACGCCGAGGAAGGCGAGCGCTACCTCGACGGCCTGATCCCCGAGGTCGGCAAGCGGGCCGGCGTCATCGGCGGTCACGGCCACGAGCAGTGGACCGCCGGATGCGGCAAGTGCCCACCGTTCAAGGTCGTCATCGTCGATGAGGCGTCGAAGTTCATCGAGGCCGAAGACACCCTTGTCGAGCTGGCCGAGTCGATCCGCTCGGTCGGCATGTTCCTGCTGCTCGGCATTCAGCGGGCGACCGGTGACCGGCTGCCGACCTCGGTCCGGACCACGGTCGGCGGGGTGATCTGCATGGGCGTCAGGGACGTCGCCGAGGGCGGCCGGGTGCTGTCGGAAGAGACCATCGAGGCCGGCGCCGATCCGGGCTGGAAGAACCGCAAGCCCGGCGCCCTGTACGCCGAGCTGCCCGGCACCGACCCCGACGACTGGTCCCTGCCCGGCCGGACGTTCAGGCCGAACCGTGACGCGGTGATCGGCGAGCTGCTCGAAGTGCTCGCTGCCCGCGGCGAACACACCACCGACCGGCCCATGGTGCCCGCCGCGGCACCGACCGAGCCGGGGGGCACCTCGGAGCCGGCCGACGACCGCGACGACCCGGACATCGACAACGACCCCGATCTGGTGCCGCCGCCGATCGATCCGGACTGCCCACCCGATGAGGACCCGCACGAGCCGATCACCGTCCCGGCCCGCCGGCGGGTGCCGCTCGACCTCGACCCCGAGGACGGCCGGCAGTACACCCCGACCGAGATCCGCGACATGTTCCGGACCGCGATCCTGCACGCCCACGCCAACGGGGTGCGGGCGGTCCGACCGTCCAACTTCGCCCCGATCGTCGGCCGTGTCGGCGAGGAAGGGCTCAAGCCGCCCACCATCTCGAAGATTCTCAAGGAGTTCTGCAGCGGACCCGAGCCGCTGCTGCGCCGCTCCGATGACAAGGGCGTGTACGAGATCATCCTGCCCGAGCCGGTGCCCGCCTACGCGGGCGCTGCCTGATGACCGCGCTGCCGCGCGGGGCGCACTGACGCGTCCCGCGCGGCCCCGCGGCACCCCTGCCGCGCTATACGCAGCGTCACACCGCGGGTGCGCCTTCACGCACTTCACGCACTTCACGCACCCGCCTGAAAGCGCATCTACGCGCGCGCCTGCACGCGCCCGCGCGCGCAAACCTCGTGAAATCCGTGAAGTCCGTGAAGTTCTACACACAGTAAGGAGTCCCTTATGTCGTTTATCCGTGACGTACGCCGCGGCGCCGCCTACGAGATCGGCCGCCGGCTGTGGCGCTGGTTCGCCGCCTTCGAGATCATCCGATGGTTCTTCCGCATCGTCCTGCCCACCCTGTTGATCATCGCGTCGTTGGCTGTGGCGGTGTGGTTCGCCATCCGCTCGGCCGGCTGGTGGCTGCCTCGACTCACCGGCCTCGCCGTCATCGCGCTGACCCTCACCGCCGCGGTGTGGCTGGCCCGCCGGTACCGGTGGGAGATCCGCGCCGGGCTGCCGCGCACCGCGATCGCCGCCGCCGTCGTGGCTCTGGCCGGGGTACTCAGCACGGCCGTGTGGTGGCTGCGGTGAGCCGGCCGCGGCTGCTGGACCTGTACTGCTGCCAGGGCGGCGCCTCCGCCGGCTACACCGCAGCCGGGTTCGACGTCACCGGCGTCGACAAGGACCCGCAGCCGCGTTACCCGTACCGGTTCATCCAGGCCGACGCCCTGGCCTACCTGCGCCAGCTCATCCGTACCGGCGAGATCTATGAGTACACCGTGGTCACGGGCTCGCCGCCCTGCCAGCGCAAGACCCGCTGCCAGAAGATCCGGGGCCGCGAACACCCTGCCCTGATCGCCCCCACCCGCGCCCTGATGCAGGCCACCGGCCTGCCATACGTGATCGAGAACGTGCCACCCGACGGCGACGATGACGACCCGCTGATCGACCCAATTGAACTCTGCGGCGCCATGTTCGGCCTGCACACCTACCGCCACCGCCAGTTCGAATCCAACGTGGCACTCACAGCACCGCCGCACGACTACCGCGACGGGCCGACAGTGAAGATGGGCCGCCCGCTGGCCGACGGCGACTGGTACCACGCCGTCGGCAACTTCTCGAACGTGCCGTACGTACGCCGGGACCTCGGCTTGCCCTGGATGAACCGTGACGGGCTACGCGAGTCCATCCCACCGGCCTACACCGAGCACCTCGGCCAGCAGCTACGCCGCCACCTGCCCGCCCGCAGCACGGCCGAGCTCAAGGCAGCCTGATGAGCGGCTCCGCCGCCCTGCCCATCGCATGCGCGGCCGGCTGCGGGGTCCCGCTGCATCCCGCGGCGGCGGCCGGCGGGCACGACCGGCACCCCGGCTGCGAACCCGCCACAGCCACCACGGTGGACCGGTGGCAGTGCTGGCGGTGCCTGATGACCGGAACCGCGCTGAACGCCGCCTACGGCCTCGCCATGGTGCGCATCCATGACCTGTTCGCCTGCCCGATGACCGCCGGCGACAACACGGAACTACTCAAGCGTCTCGGCCGACGGGCGCCGCTCACCCGGCTATACCCGACCGAGGTTCCCGCGCTGACCGCCCGGCGCACGCCCTCCGGGCGCCTGCAAGCCATAGCGGACGGCGTTCCGCCGCCTCATCCCCTGAAAGGACCTGTGCGCATGCCCGACACCGGCCCACTGCTGGCCGCCGCGCTCGCGCTGGCCGCCGAGGGCTACCCCGTGTTCCTGCTCGGCCGCACGAAACGCCCCGTCGCCAACTGCCCGGCCTGCCCCAAAGCCGACGCCGACCCGAGCCACGACCCCGAAACGTGCGAGTGCCTGACCTGCCACGGGTTCTACGCCGCGACCCGCGACCCCGACCGGATCACCGCCATGCACCGCGCCGTACCCGCCGGCCTGCTCGCCATCCGCACCGGCACCGCCTCCGGTCTGGCAGTGGTCGACATCGACCCGCGCAACGGCGGGACGGTGCTGCCCGAGCTGATGCCGCCAACGCGCTGCGTGCGCACCGGCTCCGGCGGCTGGCACCTGTACTACCGCCACCCCGGCGGCACCCTCGCCGCAAAACTGCACGGCCACCCGGGCATCGACCTCAAGGCCGACGGCGGCTACGTCGTCGCCCCGCCCTCGATCCACCCGAGCACTCGCCAGCCGTACCGGTGGGTCGGTGACCGGCCAGTGATTGAGATGCCCCCGCCGCTGCTCGCCGCCTGCCGCCCGACCGAGGCGCCCGCGCCGCCGGCAGCCGGCCCAACCGAGACGAGCAACGGGCGGGGCATCTCATCACCGCCCGCCCTGCTCGCCGCGCACCTGGACGCCGTCACCCGGGCACCCGAAGGCCGCCGCCGCAACACGCTCTACGGCGCCGCCCGCGGCGTGGCCCGGATGGTCGCCGCCGGAGCACTCACCGCCACCGACGCCCATACCGCGCTCTACGCCGCGGGCCGGGCCGCCGGGCAAAGCGACCGCGACACCCATGCCGCCATCACCGGCGGATTCCGCGCCGAATCCGTTGCCACAGAAGGGCTCGCCGCATGACCGACCCTGCCGACCGCGCCAACGAAGGCGCGGCCATCCTCGATCGACTCCACGCCATCATCACCCGATACGTCATCCTGCCCGCGCCCGAAGCCATCGACGCCGTCGTGCTGTGGATCGCCGCCACCCACGCCCAGCCGGCATGGGCGCACGCCGCCCGGCTGGTCATCCGCGCACCAGAGAAGCGGTGCGGGAAGTCCCGGCTACTCGACGTGGTCGAGGGCACCTGCTACAACCCGCTAATCACCGTCAACGCCTCCACCGCCGCGGTGTACCGCTCGATCGGCGAGGGCGAACCGCCCACCATCCTGCTCGATGAGGCCGACACGATTTTCGGCGCCAAAGCGGGCGAGACCAACGAAGACCTCCGCGGTCTGCTGAACGCCGGTCACCAGCGCAACCGGCCCACGATCCGCTGGAACAACGCCACCAACAAGGTCGAGAAAATCGCCACGTTCGCCATGGCCGCCCTAGCCGGGATCGGGCAGATGCCCGACACCATCGAAGACCGCGCCGTAGTCGTCAAAATGCGCCGCCGCACCACCACGGAGAAGGTGGCACCCTACCGGCAGCGCCGCGACGGCCCGGCCCTGCGCAAGCTCGCCGCCGACCTGACCACCTGGCTCCGGGCCAACCTCGTGGAGCTGGAACAGGCCGAGCCGAAGATGCCGCTGGAAGACCGAGCCGCCGACACCTGGGAACCGCTGATCGCCGTCGCCGACCTCGCCGGCGGGAACTGGCCCGACCGCGGCCGGCGAGCCGCGCAAGCCCTCACCGCCGCCCGCGAGGGCGACACCGAGTTCTCCGACCGGCTCCGGCTACTGATCGACTGCCGGACGGCGTTCGGCCCGTTCGACGCAATCCCCACCGCGGCCCTGATGGAACGGCTCAAGGCCGACCCGGAAGCGCCGTGGGCCGAGTACGGCGGCGCCGGCCTTTCCGGTGCCAAGCTCGGCGCGTTGCTGCGTGAGTACGACATACGGCCCGAGACGATCCGCTTCCCGCCACCGACCGGGCAGGTCAAGGGCTACCGCCGCGCCGACTTCCGCGACGCCTGGCACCGCTACGCCCCCGAAACCGCCGATCAAGTGCCCGAGGGGGAGCCGTACCAGCCGTACCAGCCGTACCAACCCAGCTCAGAGGCGGTACGGCTTGACAACGTGGTACGGCTCAAGCCGTACCAAGCCACCCTCGACGAGATGCCCCCGCCACCCGACGAAGATGCCACTGGTACGGCTTGAGCCGTACCACCCCAAGATCCGTACCGCCTCTGACCTGCACTGGTACGGCTGGTACGGCTGGTACGGCTTACCCCCTCAAAACTGAGCCGTACCGGCTCGCCGCCGAGCGAGGAACGCGACCCGCTCAGAGCCACGCTGCCGCATCCGGGCATCCAACCACTCTTACCCACCCCGGATCTTGGCTCTACGGCGCCCTCAGCGGCCCGGCGTAAGGCTCTCCACTCCCATCCGGCTCGAACCCTCGGCCGAGCTGCCGCATGGCCGGAACGGACCTCATGTGGCGCCTCATCACCCTGCCGCACCCACCCACGGGGAGACCGTCATGGCAACCGACCCCGCCCCTCTCGTATTGACCATCGAGCAAGCAGCGAAGCGACTAGGAATCGGCCGGACCCTCATGTACGCGCTCATCACCAGCGGCGAAATCGAATCTGTCGCCATTGGCCGACTGCGGCGCATTCCGGCCGAATGCCTTACTGAATACATCAACCGGCTACGCGAACAGAAAACACAATTGCCCGCCGCTTGATTAGGGAGACACGAATGACGAAACGCCGCGGCAACGGCGAATCGTCCATCTACGAGGGTGCCGACGGTCGTTGGCACGGTCGCGTGACCGTCGGCACCCGAGATGATGGAAAGCCCGATCGCAGACATGTCACGGGAAAATCCGAAAAGATTGTAAAAGCAAAGGTCCGTGCTATTGAGCGTGAACGGGACGGAGGGACCCTGCGCAAGGCCGGCGAGACCTGGACGGTTGCGACATGGCTCACGCACTGGTTGGAGAACATTGCGACGCCCAACGTCCGCGAGAACACGGCATCCGGTTATCGAGTCGCCGTGACCGTGCACCTGATTCCCGGACTCGGTGCTCACCGGCTCGAAAAGCTCACGCCCGAGCATGTCGAGAAGCTAACCCGCAAGATGCAGGAGAGCGGTAGCAAGCCAGCGACGGCACACCAAACACTTCGGACGCTGCGCACGGCGCTCAACGAAGCGATGCGCCGGGGGCATCTCAGCCGAAATCCCGCACGGCTCGCCAAGGCCCCGCGACTGGACGACACGGAAGTCGAGCCGTACTCGGTCGAGGAAGTGCAGCGGTTGCTCTTAGCGGCGGCCGAGCTGGAACGCAACGGCGCCCGATGGGCGATCGCGCTTGCACTCGGCCTACGGCAGGGCGAAGCGCTCGGGTTGCAATGGGAAGACGTGGATCTGGCCGTGGGAACGCTTTTCGTCCGACGGTCTCGACTCCGCCCACGCTGGGAACACGGTTGCACCAAGCCTTGCGGACGTAAATACGGGGGCCATTGTCCTGACCGGAAACCTATTCGCGCGGCGACGGCCGACACCAAATCAAGAGCTGGCCGCCGTCGAATCGGCCTGCCGGATCAGCTCGTATCTCTCCTGCGGCAACACCAGATAGCGCAACAGGTCGATCGGCGGAGGGCCGCGCAATTGTGGTCTGATGGCGGTTGGGTATTCGCTGGCCCGACCGGGAACCCGCTAAATCCCCGGACAGACTACGACGAGTGGAAACGGCTACTCGCGACGGCCGGCCTACGTGACGCCCGGCTGCACGACGCCCGGCACACCGCGGCAACTGTGCTGCTGATCCTAGAGATTGCCGAGCGCGCTGTGATGGGGATCATGGGGTGGTCCAACTCCGCGATGGCGAAGCGTTACCAGCACATCACGGAGCAGGTGCGTCGAGACGTGGCCGAGAAGGTTGGCGGGCTGCTGTGGCAGCCATCCGCGAGGGACGTTGACGACCCGGACGACGGGGCAGCCGGGGTGCCGATTCAGGCGAACTGAGACCAAAACTGAGACCAGATACGAAACAGCCCGGCGACTCACTCAGAGTCGCCGGGCGTTCGCCCTGCATGGTGGCGGTGGTGAAGGGATTTGAACCCTTGGAGGGCTTGCACCCTCACACGCTTTCGAGGCGTGCTCCTTAGGCCGCTCGGACACACCACCGCGAAGTAGGTTACCGGACGCCCGGCGGGGTCGGCAGCCGGGTTCCCCTTTGCCGCTCCCAGCCGGGCCGACCAGGGCGGACCTGGCAGGATCGCGGTATGAGCGGTATGAACCAGCGAGGAGACACAGGACGATGAGCGTGCACATCGGCGGACAGCCGGGCGACATCGCCGAGCGGGTCCTGCTCCCGGGCGACCCGATGCGGGCGAAGTGGATCGCCGAGACCTTCCTGCAGGACGCCAAGTGCTACACCCAGGTGCGCGGGATGCTCGGTTTCACCGGCACCTACCAGGGCGTCCCGGTGTCCGTGCAGGGCTCCGGCATGGGCATGCCGTCGGCGTCCATCTACACCCACGAGCTGATCAACGAGTACGGCGTGAAGTCGATCATCCGGATCGGCTCGTGCGGGGCACTGGCGCCCGACCTCCAGCTGGGCGACGTGATCGCCGCGATCGGCTCGGCGACCGACTCGAACATGAACCGGTCCCGCTTCGACGGGCTGATCGACTATGCCCCGGTGGCCGACTTCAGCCTGCTGCGGACCGCGGTCGAGGTGGCCGAGCGGCAGGGCACGGCGCTGCGCGTGGGCCCCATCCTCGCCGCCGACGCCTTCTACACCGACCGCCCCGACCTGTACGACTCCCTGGCCGACTACGGCGTGCTGGCGGTCGAGATGGAGTCGGCCGCGATCTACACGATCGCCGCCCGCTACGGAGCCCGCGCCCTGACCATCCTGACCGTCAGCGATCACATCAAGACCGGCGCCAAGATGGATGCGGTCCAGCGCGAACAGGGCTTCGGCGACATGGTGCGGATCGGCCTGGAAACCGCGATCGCCGGCGCGTCCTGAGCAGGACGCGTCCTGACCCGGACGCTTCCTGAGCCGGACTCACCCTGAACTGGGCGCGTCCGACGCTGGCATGTCCTCAGCAGTTCGCCGGGCGGCTTCGGCCGGCGCCGCGTGTCGTTGTCGCGGCCTCCTTCCGTACGGGAGGCCGCGACCGAAGTCAGCGGAAGAAGCCGCGGAGCAGCTCGGCGCACTCGTCCGCGAGGACGCCGGAGTAGACCTCGGGCCGGTGGTTGAGCCGCCGATCCCGCACCACGTCCCAGAGCGACCCGACCGCACCGGTCTTGGGCTCCCAGGCCCCGAAGACCAGCACCGACACCCGGGCCAGCACCAGCGCTCCCGCGCACATCGTGCACGGCTCGAGCGTCACCACCAGCGTGCTGCCGTCGAGGCGCCCGGTGCCGGCCTGTTCGGCGGCCCGTCTCAGCACCAGGATCTCGGCGTGAGCGGTCGGGTCGCCGGTGGCTTCGCGCTCGTTGCCCGCCGCGGCCAGCTCCCGGCCCCCGGCGTCGAGCAGCACGGCGCCCACCGGTACGTCGTCCCCGGTGGCGGCAGCCACGTCGAGGGCCCGTCGCATCCAGGCTTCGTGGCGCGGCGAAGCGACCAGGCTCACGCCTCGCGCAACTCCTCCACCTCGTCGCCGCAGCCGATGCGCTGGCAGATCTCGGCGGTCACGTCGGCCGGCAGCATGCCTTCCCGCCCGCACAGGCCGAGCAGCCGGTTGGCGTTGAGGCCGAGGTCGTTGAGCACGTCGGCGTCGCCCACCGGGTCGGCATCGGGATCGGCCGCGGGCCGATCGGTCTCGTCATCGTCGTCGGCCGCCGCGGTCAGCTCGTCGATTTCGAGCGCCGGGGCCTCGATCTCGCCCAGCAGCATCGCGCCGATCCGCGACTCGTCCGCGAACGCCGAGTCGGAGCCGAAGACCCGCAGGTCCTCGCCCTCGTCCAGACGCAGAATGGCCAGATACTGGTCATCGCTCTCGACGAAGAGCAGTGTGACGTCGGCGTCCGGCTCGACGTCCCGCATCGCGTCGACAACCTCGTCGATGTCGGCCAGTCCGTTCAGGTCCACCTCGGACGCCGTCCACCCGTTCTTGCCCCGGCCCACGGCGGCAGCGAATGTCGACAACTTTCCCCCCACGCGACGTATGTCCTCGCGAGTGACGGTAGCGGCAAGAACGGCGGGTGCGGCGCGCCACGCCTTGAGAGCGGCGGAAGTCAGTTGACCAGGCGACGACGCATGGCGATGAGCTCGCGCAGGCGCGCCCGCCGCAGCCGCTGGGGCTGCCTGGTCTCCCGGGCCGATTTCGCGCTGGCGAGCGCGGCGAGCAACTCGAGCCGGCGTCGGCGACGATCGGGATCGAGCCGTGGGGATGCGGGGGGCATGAGCCGAGGTTGAACCTTTTCAAGTCTTTAAGTCAAGCCCCGGTGTTCTTTACATCAGCAGGAATGCTCACCGCGACGAAGACGGCACATCGGGTCGCCGACAAGCCGGTCAGGACCGGACAATCACCACAGCGGCCAGTCCTGTGTCGTGATCCACCGACCGGCCACGAACGCCATGGCGACGGACAAACCGAGACCACTGGCCAGCGCCACGCCGACGGCCGTCCCGCGGTCGCCGATCACGGTCAGGACCAGCGCCACCGCCCACGCGCTGACCGCGGCCCCTATCGTCCACCAGGCATAACCGGCCAGGTCACGGCCGAGCGCGCCGAAGAGCGTCAGCCAGACCGCGCCGGCGCCCAGGCCGGCGAGCAGCGGACCGGCGCCGGCCGGGTGCGGCTCGCGGTACGTCGGCCGCGACGAGCCCGGGAAGAGCCCCGAGGGCGCCCGCATCGGGGCCACCGGCTGCTCGCCGTGCGGCCCCGGATAGGGCGACGGCGCGGTCGTCTGCCAGATGTCCTGCCGGTCCGCCACGGCCCACCTCCGCCTCTACCGAGCGTTCGCCCACGTGCCAGCCTAGCGCCCGTTTCGTGGTGGGAGCCGGGCCCCGGCGTGGCCCAGCCGCCGTCTGGCCGCACGCCGCAATCACCCAGATACAACACCGGTATCCGGGCAATTCCGGCGCACACCCAGACGACACCTGGACCGCACCGCGACTCGACCCCCACCACGAAGCAGGCGCTAGCCAGCACGGGTCGGCGGGACCGGTCGACTTCTGCCACGATGGCCCGGTGCCTTTGCTCCGTACCCTCTCCGGTCTGACCGTCCTGGTGGTCTGCCTGTCCGGCTGCGGCGGGAACGCCGGTGGCGGCAACGCCACCGCGACCCCGCAGTTCGTCGACCCCGCGGCCACCACGACGACCAGCCCGGCGGCCACCACCCCGGCGACGACCCGGGCGGCGGCCCAGGCTCCGGTCAAGACCAGCTCACCGGCCGCGTCGCCGGCCGGCGGCCTGGCCAGCACCCGTCCCCCGGCGACCCGACCGGCGCCGTCGCGCACCACCACGGCGCCGGCGGCCAAGGCGGTGAAGTACGTCTTCCCGGTCAAGTCGTCGAACGTCGACTGGCACACCACCCACTCGAAATACAAGGCGACCGACATCTTCGCCGACTGCGGGCAGCCGGTGGTGGCCACGACCAGCGGCGTGGTCCTCGAGGTCAGCCTCACGGACAAGTACGTGAAGGGTTCGCCCGACGGCCCGAACAACGGCGGCATGTCGGTGTCGCTGCTCGGCGACGACGGTGTGCGCTACTACGGCTCGCATCTGAGCAAGGTGCAGTCCGGCGTCAAGAAGGGCGCCCGTGTCACCGCGGGCCAGCAGCTCGGCAAGGTCGGCCGGACGGGCAACGCCAACAACGTCTGTCACCTGCACTTCGGCATCTCGCCGCCGTGCGCCAAGGTCGGCGACTGGAAGGTCCGCCGCGGCGTGGTCTGGCCGTACTCGTACCTCGCCTCGTGGCGCAAGAAGGGCGCCAAGAGCCCGGTCAACGAGGTCGCCGCCTGGAAGCGCTCGCACAACTGCAAGGCCTGAAACGCGCCCTAGGTATACACACGGGACCGCACCCTCGCCCGATGGGTGCGGTCCCGTGCTGCCGAGAGTAAAGAATCCGCGTGAACCGCTCCTGCCAGCAGACCGAGCTTGCGCCCGGCATGTCACGTGATCACCGTAGGCGCGGCTTGCTGACTCAACCTTGTGCGAAACGGACAAACCTGGCAGTCGCCCCGTCGTGCCGCGGCTGACCGAACGGCTGATCTTGAAGGTCGCCCAGACGCCCAGGCACGCGAGCGGCGGAGTGGCGGAGCGGCGGAGCGGCGGAGGCGCGTTGTCCACAGGGCATGTGGAAAAGTTCCCGGTATGGATATCGCGGTCGTCGGACTCGGGCTCATCGGCGGATCCCTGCTGCGCGCCCTGGCCGCGGCCGGCCACCGGGTGACCGGCTACGACGCCGACCCGGCCACCCGCGAGCAGGCCGCCACCGCGGGCTTCCCGATCGCCGCCTCCGTCCCGGACGCCATCGCCGGCACCGACCTCACCGTCCTCGCCGTGCCGCTCCCCGCCCTCCCGGCCGTCCTCGATCACCTGACCGCCTACCGCGGCCTGATCACCGACGTGACCTCCGTCAAGGGCCCCGTACGCGATCTGGCCCCACCCCGTTTCGTCGGCGGGCATCCGATGGCCGGCAAGGAGACCTCCGGTTTCGCCGCGTCCGACGCCACCCTGTTCGACGGCTGCGCGTGGGTCCTCTGCCTGGAGCCCGGGGTGACCGCCCTTCCCGACTGGCTCACCCTGGCCGCTCTGCTCACGCGGCTGGGCGCCCGGGTCGTCCCGCTCACCGCAGCCGAGCACGACCGCGTGGTCGCCCAGGTGAGCCACGTGCCCCACCTGTTCGCCGCCGCCCTGGCCGGCCAGCTGCGCGACAATCCACCGGCGGCCACGTTGGCCGCGGGCTCGTTCCGCGACGGCACCCGGGTGGCCGCGACCCGCGCCGAGCTGATCGCCGCCATGTGCGGGGGCAACGCCGCCGCGGTCAAGGACGAGCTCGACCACCTGCTCGCCGATCTGCACCGGATGCGCGCGCTGCTGGACGCTCCCGACCCGGTGGCGGCCCTGACGACGGCCCTGCGCCCGGCTGTCGAGCTGCGCCGGGCCTGGCCGGTCGCCGATCAGGTGCCCGCGGAGTTGCCGGCCGGGACCGACGTGCTGCTCGACCTGGGCCGTGCGGGCGGCTGGGTCACCGCCGTCGCCGAGGACCGGACCACGGTTTCGGCAATGCGGCCGGAAACTGACCGCAATCGTTCGTAGCGTGGTGGCAGCCAGCGAAACCGCGTACCCAAGGAGCCCGCAATGCCCGGTCAGGTCGGCGCCATCGACAACGAACAGCAGGGCCTTCTCGCCTATCTCGCCCAGATGCGCTACGTCCTGCGGCTGACCGCGTACGGCCTCACCGACGAGCAACTTCGTGCGACCCCTTCGGCCGGCTCGCTGAGCGTCGGCGGGCTCATCAAGCACTGCGCCTCGACCGAGGCCGGCTGGATGGGTCAGGTGCGCGGCGAGCAGGAGGTGCTCGACTACGAGAGGTATGCGAACAACTTCCGCCTGGCCGAGGGCGAGTCCATCGACGACGTGCTGGCCCGCTACGACAGCATCGCCGAGCAGACCGACAAGACGGTCACCGAGCTGAACGACCTCGGGCACCGCGTCGAGATCGACCACTCGGTGCCGTGGAACAGCAAGGACATGACCCATTGGACGCTGCGCTGGATCCTGCTGCACCTGATCCAGGAGACCGCGCGGCACAGCGGCCACGCCGACATCGTCCGCGAGACGGTGGACGGCGCCACGGCGTACCCGCTGATGGCCGCGGCCGAGGGCTGGCCGGAGACCGACTGGCTCAAGCCCTGGCGACCGGCGCCGCGGTAATCGAACTCGGCTCAAGCGGCGACCGGCGCCGCGGTAGCCGAACCCGGCTCAAGCGGCGACCGGCGCCGCGGTAGCCGAACCCGGCTCAGGCCATGGCGGCCGGTGACGCGGTGAGGACCCGCTGGTCGGTCACGATGGCGGTCACCAGGTCGTGCGGGGTCACGTCGAAGGCCGGGTTGACGGCCGCGGCCCACGGCGTGATCTCGGCCGGGCCGCGGTCCTCGATCGGCACCGCGCCGCCGTGGGGTGTGTCGAGGTCGATCGTCGACTCGGGCGCCACCACGACGAACGGGATCCCGGCCCGGCGGGCGCCGAGCGCGTGCGCGTACGTGCCGATCTTGTTGATGACGTCGCCGTTGGCGCAGATCCGGTCGGCGCCCAGGATGACCGCGTCGACCTCGCCCCGGGCCATCAGGAAGGGCCCGGCCGAGTCGACGGCCACCCGGTGCTCGATGCCCCACTGCGACAGCTCCCACGAGGTGAGCCGGGCACCCTGCAGCAACGGCCGGGTCTCGCTCGCGATCACCCCGGCCAGCTGGCCGCGCTGGTGCAGCTCGTGGACGACGCCCAGCGCGGTGCCGACGGTCACCGCCGCGAGCCCGCCGGTGTTGCAGTGGGTGAGCAGCCGTGGCCGGGCCCCGCACAGCTGGACCATCAGATCGGCGCCGCGCGCGGCCATGGCGGCGGAGGCGGCGATCTCCTCGTCGCGCACCCGGCAGGCCTCCTCCAGCACCGCCCGGGGCCCGTGGGGAAGCAGGGCGGCGGCCCGCCGGGCGCCCCGGGCCAGGTTGACCGCGGTGGGCCGGGCGTTCTCCACCCGGTGCACGGCGGCCGCCAGCGCCGGCGGATCGTCGGCGTGCACCCGGGCGGCCAGCGCCACCCCGAAGGCGCCCGCCACCCCCAGGGCCGGAGCCCCGCGTACGGCCAGCGACTGGATCGCCGCGACCAGCTCGCCCACCGTGTGCAGACGGAGAATCTTCAGCTCCCCGGGCAGCACCGTCTGATCGATGATCTCAATGGCGCCGTCCACCCAGTCGATCGTCCGCATGCCCGCGATGCTAGCTGTGGAGGGTCTCTAAGCTGGCGGCATGCCGTCTCGTGATCCGGTGGCCGACCTGCGGCGCATCGCCTTCCTGCTGGAGCGCGCGAACGAGTCGACCTATCGGGTCCGATCGTTCCGCTCGGCCGCCACGACGGTCGCCGCGCTGCCGGTGACCGAGCTGGCCGAGCGCGCCGCCGCCGGCACGCTGGGCGAGCTGTCCGGTGTCGGCGAGGTGACCGCGCGTTGCATCGCCGAGTCGCTGGCCGGTGAGGAGCCGGTCTATCTGCGCCGGCTGGAGAGCACCGAGGGCACCGACCTGAACGGCGCGGCCCGCAAGCTGCGCGAGGCGCTGCGCGGCGACTGCCACGCCCACTCGGACTGGTCGGACGGCGGCTCACCGATCGAGGAGATGGCGCTGGCCGCCGTCGAGCTGGGCCACGAATATCTCGTTCTCACCGATCACTCGCCGCGGCTCACCGTCGCCCGCGGGCTGCCCCCGGCCCGGCTGCGCCGCCAGCTCGACTACGTGGCCAAGCTGAACGACGCGCTGCCCGAGGGCTTCCGCATCCTCACCGGCATCGAGGTCGACATCCTCGACGACGGCTCGCTCGACCAGGAGGACGCGCTGCTGGCCCGGCTCGACGTGGTGGTCGGCTCGGTGCACAGCAAACTGCGTGACGAGTCCCCGCGGATGACCCGGCGGATGGTGAACGCGATCGCCAACCCGCATCTGGACATCCTGGGTCACCTGACCGGCCGCAAGGTGGCCGCCGAGGGCGCGGGCGATCGGGGCCACCGCAAGGGCCACACCCGGCCGCCGAGCACCTTCGATCTCGACAAGGTGATCGCGGCCTGCCTCGAGCACGGCAAGGCCATCGAGATCAACTCCCGGCCCGACCGGCTCGATCCGCCGAAGCGGATGCTGACCGTCGCGGTCGAGGCCGGCTGCCTGTTCAGCATCGACACCGACGCGCACGCCCCGGGCCAGCTCGATTGGCTCCGGTACGGCTGTGAGCGAGCAGCCCTCTGCGGCGTGCCCCCGGAACGGGTGGTCAACACGTGGTCGATGGAGCGGCTGCTGGAGTGGGCCGCCGGGCACTCGGGAAAGGCCGTAGGGTCGGGCCGTGGGACGAATTGATGACCTCGCTGACCGCTATGTCACGGAGTGGGCCGAGCTGAGCCCGCTCGGCGCCACCTATGTGGGGATCGCCGGGCACGACGGCAAGACCGACGACCTCTCGCCCGACGGCTTCGACGCTCAGACCGAGCTGGCCCGCCGGACGCTCAACGACCTGGACCTGATCGACCCGGAGCACGAGTCCGAGGCGGTGGCCAAGGACGCGATGATGGAACGCGTCGGCCTCGAGCTGGCTCGCGACGAGGCCGGGGTCAGCCGCAGCGAGATCAGCGTCATCAGCAGCGGGCTGCACGTCCTGCGCGGTGTCTTCGACGTGATGCCGACCGAGGGCGAGGAGGCTGTCGCCAACATCTCGGCCCGGCTCAACGACCTGCCGCACGCGCTCGAGCAATACCGGCGCACCCTCCTCGAGGAGGCCGAGGCCGGCCGGATCAGCGCCCGCGCGCAGATGCTGGCCGTCGCCGAGCAGTGCGACGCGTGGACGGACCCCGATCGGGACGACTTCTATCGCGGGCTGGCCGGCCGGCTCGAGGCGAACGGCGCCCTCGCCGCCGAACTGGTCCGCGGCGCCGAGGCGGCCACCGCTGCCACCGCCGACTTCGCCGAGTTCCTGCGCCGCGATCTGGCGCCCCGCGGTCGCGACAAGGAGGCCGCCGGCCTCGAGCGGTACGAGCTGGCCTCGCAGTACTTCCTGGGGGCCAAGGTCGACCTGCAGGAGACGTACGAGTGGGGCTTCGCCGAGCTGTTCCGCCTCGAGCAGGAGATGCGGGCGACGTCGGCCGTGATCGCCGGCTCGGGCGCGTCGATCGACGAGGCGGTCGCCAAGCTCGACGCCGACCCGGCCCGCAACATCGCGGGCAAGGAGGCTTTCCGCGACTGGATGCAGGCGCTCGCCGACAAGGCGATCACCGAGCTGAACGGCACCCACTTCGACATCGAGCCGCCGGCCCGCACGATCGAGTGCTGCCTGACCCCGACCAGCGACGGCAGCATCTACTACACCGGCCCGAGCGAGGACTTCAGCCGGCCCGGCCGCATGTGGTGGGCCGTGCCCGAGGGGGTCACGGAGTTCTCCACCTGGCGCGAGGTCACCACCGTCTATCACGAGGGCGTTCCCGGCCATCACCTGCAGATCAGCCAGACGCTGCTGCGGGCCGACACGCTCAACCGCTGGCAGCGCCTGCTCTGCTGGTGCTCCGGTCACGGCGAGGGCTGGGCCCTGTACGCCGAGCGACTGATGGAGGAGCTCGGCTATCTCGCCGACCCGGGCGAACGGCTGGGCATGCTCGACGGCCAGGCGCTGCGGGCGACCCGGGTGATCGTGGACATCGGCATGCACCTGGAGCTGGAGATCCCGCGCGACAACCCGTTCGGCTTCCACCCGGGCGAGCGCTGGACGCCGGAACTGGGCTGGGAGTTCCTGCGGGCGCACACCCGCATGGAGGAGAAGACGCTGCGCTTCGAGTGGAAGCGCTACCTCGGGTGGCCGGGTCAGGCCCCGTCGTACAAGATCGGTGAGCGCATCTGGCTCCAGGCCCGCGAGGAGACCCGCCGGCGCAAGGGCGCTGATTTCGATTTGAAAACGTTCCACCGCGACGCCCTGAACCTGGGTTCGCTGGGTCTCGACCCCCTTCGTAAGGCACTTGCCCGCATCTGATCCGTTTCGGGCTTTTCCCCGGTTCGCGCCGGGGAAAAGCCGCGGGAATGGCGCACCCGGGCAGAAGCGGGACCGAAATGCGGTGACCGGTCCAGCACTTTCAGCCATGTCATTGCTGTGAGCAATCGGCTGACTACTGATCGCTTCATCGATACCGGTCTTATCGTCAATGTTTATGGATCTTGTGGCTTTTCGTCCGGCCGCTCTGCCGTTACCATCGCCGCGATAACTCTCACGTCTTCCGAAACCAGTCTGGGCTGGGGCTTCTGACCCAGGTATCGGAACTGAACGCTCGTTACAACGACGACGACGGCGCCTTGTATCCCCCGATCAGCCGAGACAGAACTGGCCCTTGGAAAGGGGTTCCTTGAGGTTTTCTCGGATAGATTGGCCCGGATCCGTGCGCCCGACGGCTACGGAACGTAGCCACTTTAGCGGCTCAGTATGCGTGCATGGCGGAGGACTAAAGCAATGAACAGCCGGCGAACCCGTTTAGGCTCCGCACTCGCGGTGATTCTGACGGTCCTAGTTCTCGTGCCTACAGCGGTCCTGTTCGGGAGAGTCTGGACGGACAACTCCGACAAGCGGGACAGCACTCAGCTGGAGAAGAAGGGCGTCGAATACATCACCGCCCTCACCCCGCTGGTGAGTGCCCTCGCCGAGTCGCAGTCGACGAGCATCCAGGGGGTCAGCGAGCCGCCCGAGTCCCTGGCCTCGGCGGTGACCCGGGTCTCGGCCGTCGACGCCGAGCTGGGCGACGAGCTGCGCACCAAGGAACGCTGGGCCGATCTGAAAGACAAGATCAGCAAGCTGCCCAAGGTGACCGGCGCGGTCAACATCCTCAACGCCCACGTGCAGGCCAGCGACCTCACCCTGGCGCTGTACGCCGCCGTCCGGCGCAACGCCGACCTCAACCGCGACCCCGACGGCGACATCTCGAACCTCCAGCAGGCCGTGGCCGTCGACATGCCCTCCACGGTGATGGGGGTGAACCGGATGGGCGACTACGCCAACCTGCTGCAGGGCCTGCCGGCCGCCAGCCGGGCCCAGGTGCAGGCGCAGTTCGCGTACGAGGTCCTCACTGTGCAGAACTCGGTCAAGCAGCTCACCGAGAACCTGCAGGCCGCGGTCGACAACACCGAGAGCGACACGCTCAGCGGCAGCCTGGTCAGCGCGCTCGACTCGTTCCGCCGCGGGGTCGAGGCGATGAACCGCGGCGCCAACCCGGCCGGCACCCCGAACGCCGCGACCATGTCCACCGCGCAGACCACCCTGCAGACCGCGCTGAGCAACCTCGCGGGCATCACCTTGCGCGAGATGGACCGGCTGCTCGACGACCGGCTCGACTCGCTCGACTACCGCCGCATCGAGGCCGTCGTCATGGGCGCTCTCGCCCTGCTGCTGGTGCTGGGCGCGCTGACCTGGCCGGCGTTCACCCGCCGCCGCGAGGCCGAGCCGGCGCCGGAGCGGCCGAGCGGGGTCGGCGAGTCCACCCGCGACGTCGCTCCCCACCGAGCGGGCCCCGGCCCGGTCGGCCCGTACGGCAACCCGTACGACCAGGCGCCCGGCTACGGCGACCTCGACCCGACACGGCGGGAGCGGTCCGGTGCTGTTCGGTAAGTTCCGCATCCTGGGCAAGCTCGCCCTGCTGGTGCTCGTGCCGCTGCTCGGCGTCGTGGCGCTGAGCGTGCCGATCATCGTCAACCGCGTCCAGGCCGCGACGGACGCCCAGAACACGTCGAACACCGTGGCGCTGGCCGGCCGGGTCGGCACCGCCGTGCAGGAGCTCCAGGAGGAGCGCCTGCTGTCCGTCGGCTTCCTCTTCGGCCTGGTCGACCAGGCCGACCTGGTGGTGCAGAGCGCCGCCGCCCGCGATGCCGTGGCCCGCGTGGACGACGACAACGACGTCTCCCGCGAGCTCGCCCGGGCCCTGCGCAACGCGGCCCGGCTCGACAACACCCGGCAGAACGTGCTGAACCGGGCGATCCTGCCGAACAACCTGGTCACCGAGTTCACGGCCCGGATCACGCCGATCATCAACGGGCTCGCGCTCTCGTCGAGCGCCGACCTCAAGACCGGTGTCGGACGGCAGCTCTTCGCGCTCGAGCAGGCGCTGCGCAGTGACGACCTGATCAGCCAGGCCTCCGGTTATCTGACCGCGGCCGTGGTCACCAAGCAGCCGGGGTTCATCGGCCTGTTCTCGCAGTCGCTGATCCAGCTCCAGCAGGTGATCGCCAACGCGGAGGCGTTCTTCAGCGACAGCCAGTACAAGCTTTACCTCGGCGCACAGGACGCGTTCTCGTCCCGCGTCGGCAGCCAGTTCCTCCAGCTGGCCGCCACCGACCCGGCCACGGCCATCGGTCAGCTGCAGATCCAGACCCTGTTCCCCTCGCTGCAGTCCGTGCTCGTCCTGGGCGGCTTCGTCGAGAAGCGCGTCGCCGCCGACGTGGACGCGATCGTGACCAACAACCGCGACACCGCCATCCGGGATGCCTTCCTGATCGGTGGCGGCTCGCTGCTGCTGCTGCTCATCGTGATCGCGCTGAGCCTGTTCATGGCCCGCGCGGTAGCCCGGCCGCTGCGCCGCCTCACCACCTCGGCCGACCGGATCGCCCGCGCCGCCGAGGCCGAGCTCGAGAGGGTGGCCGACGACGACGCCGAGTCGGTCCGCCCGATCCGCCTCGACCCGGTCGACGTCGAGGCCCAGGACGAGATCGGCGACCTGGCCCGCGCGTTCGACCGGGTCCAGACCACCGCCGTGCGGCTGGTGGAACGGCAGGTGCTGGGCCGGCGCAACGTGGCCCAGATGTTCGCCCACGTCGGCCGGCGTACGCAGAACCTGGTCGGCCGTCAGCTGGCCCTGATCGACAACCTGGAGCGCCGCGAGACCGACAGCGACCGTCTGTCGGAGCTCTACCGCCTCGACCACATGTCCAGCCGTCTGCGCCGGAACGCGTCCAGCCTCGTCGTCATCTCCGGCGCGGCCGGCGCGGACGAGCACATGGCCCCGCTGCCGCTGCAGGACGTCGTCCGTCTCGCCCTCGGTGAGATCGAGGACTACACCCGGGTGGACGTGGACGTCCCGGAGGAGATCGTGGTCGTGCCGGCCGTGCTGGCCGACCTCACGCTGCTGCTCGCCGAGCTGATGGAGAACGCGACCGCGTTCTCGCCGCCGCACACCCGGGTCGTGATCACCGCCAACGAGTTGCGGGGCGGCGCCCGGCTGGCGATCGTCGACCAGGGCCTGGGCATGCCGCCCGAGCGCCTGGCCGAGGAGAACGCCCGGCTCACCCGCCGCGAGCGACTCGACCTGGCCCCCAGTGAGGTGCTCGGCCTGTTCGTGGTCGGGCGGCTCGCCCGCCGGCACGGCATCGAGGTCACCCTGACCGAGACGCCCGGCGGCGGCATCACCGCGTGGGTCGACCTCAACCCGTCGCACCTGATCGCCCGGGTTCTCAGCACCACGGCGCCGGACGTCCCGCCGTTCCCCTCGATGGTCACGCCGGCCCAGACCAGCTATCACACCTCCGAGTTCGCGCAGGTCATCGCCGGCTCGGCGGCCCGGGCCTCGGTCCCCGGCAGCCAGCAGCCGTTCGACGCCAACGTGCTCACCCGGGCCACCCAGACCCTCGAGACCGGGCAGTCGTGGAACGCCTTCGCGCCGATCAAGGCCACCGCCCAGGTGACCGCCGGCCCGGCCGAGACGTACGCCGACCAGCCGGTCTACGACGCGGAGCCGGTCTATTCGCCCGGCCCGGCCTGGCAGCAGCCGACAGGTTTCCAGCAGCCGACGGGTTTCCAGCAGCCGACGGGCCTCCAGCAGCCCACCAGTTACCAGCAGCCCACCGGTTACCAGCAGCCGACGAATTACCAGGAGCCGGTGGCCTTCCAGCAGCCGGTGGCCGCCCCCGACTACGACCTGAACGCCCCGGTCGCCGGCCGGGTTCCGGCGGCGATGCCGGAGCTTCCGGCGGCCGGCCCGGGCGCGTGGCGCCAGCAGCCGTCCCCGCCGCAGACCACCTGGTCCCAGCCGGTCGACGAGACCCCGGCGCCGGCCCCGGTCGAATGGTCGCAGCCGGCGGTCGAACCGCCGCCGGCCCGGCCGGCCATCCCGCAGCAGCGTTCGAGCGAAGAGGACTACCGGTACGCCCCCCAGGCCTACCAGCAGCCGTCCGCGCCCGAGACGCGACCGGCCGAGACCCCGCAGCCCAGCGTGGGCAACACCGGTCCACTGCGTCGCCGGGTGCCGGGCAGTCAGCTGCCGGCCGAGGGTGGCCGGACGCTGCCGGCCCGGCCCCCGTCCCAGGACGACGCGGTCGCCGCCCGGGCCGCCTTCGACGACTTCGAGGCCGGGGTCAGCCGGGCGCAGTGGGATGTCGCCGAGACCCAGATGTCCTCGCCTCCGTCAGCCGGGCACGCGCCGCTCGCTCGCCGGGTGCCCGGCGCCACCCTGCCGCTGGACGAGCCCAACTACCCCCCGCCGGCCTCGCCGAGCCTGCCCCTGGACCCGGATGAAGCCCGAGCCCTTATGGAACAGTTCGAGTACGGCGTCGCACTCGCGCTGAACGAAACGAAGCCACAACCCGAGGGACAACCGCGATGACTTCCCCCTACAGCACCGACACCGGCAACGGCCGCGATTACGCCCAGTCCCAGCTGAGCGCCGAGGCCAAGACGTTCAACTGGCTGCTCGACTCCTTCACCTCGGGCACCGCCGGGGTGATCGAGGCCATCGCGGTGTCGTCCGACGGTCTGCTCATGGCGATGTCGGCGATCAAGGACCGGCCCAACGCGGAGCGCCTGGCCGCCGTGGTCTCGGGCCTGACCAGCCTGGCCGGCGGCGCGGCGAGCTGGTATCGGCTCGGCTCGCTCAACCGCGTCATCATCGACATGGCCGACGGATACCTCCTGGTCACCGCGATCAGCGCGGGATCAGTGCTCGGTGTCATCGCGGACCGCTCGGCCAACCTGGGCACGCTGGCGTACGAGATGACGCTGTTCGCGACGCGCGCCGGCGGCGCGCTGAGCCCGCGCCTGATCGCCGAGTTGAAGAACGCCGTTCAGCAATGACCTATCCGGACCCCGACGACCCGGCACACCCGGCTCGGCCGAGTGTCCGCCCGTTCCTGCAGTCCGGCCCGCTTGCGGCCGGCGGCTACCGTCCCGCGCACACGGACGAGGAACCGCCGGCCACCGAGCAGACCGCTGCTCTGCGCCCGTTCGTCATCACGTCCGGGCGCACCGACGGCACCGATCCCGACATCGGGATGGAAACCCAGGTGACCGTCCACCCCGGCGCCGGCCCGGTCCGCCTCTCCCCCGAGATGCGGGCCATCGTGGGCCTGTGCCTGGAACCCGTGTCCGTGGCCGAGATCTCGGCCCGGCTGCGCCTGCATCTCGGCGTCACGCGCATCCTCGTCGGCGATCTACGGGCCGCCGGCCAACTGGACGTCCATGTGCTGAACAACGAGACCCCTGACCCCGAAACCATCATGCGAGTGATCCGTGGACTTCGAGCAATCACCTGACCGCGTCGTCGGCACCGCCGCGGTGGGCACCGGCGGCCGTCCGAAGAAGGCACCGGTCCCAGTCAAGATCATCGTGGCCGGTGGCTTCGGCGTCGGCAAGACCACCACCGTCGGCGCCATCTCGGAGATCTCGCCGCTGACCACCGAGGCCGAGATGACCTCGGCCTCCGTCGGCATCGACGATCCCGGGCAGGCCACGTCCAAGACGACGACGACCATCGCGATGGACTTCGGCGTGCTCACGATCGACCAGACGCTGAAGCTGTACATCTTCGGCACGCCCGGGCAGTCGCGTTTCGCCTTCATGTGGGACGACCTGATCAAGGGTGCGCTGGGCGCCCTGGTCGTGGTCGACACCAACCGGATCGACGACTGCTATCCCGCGGTGGACTACTTCGAGCGGGCCGGGCTGCCGTTCGTGGTCGGCGTCAACACGTTCAACGGGCAGATGAGCTACAGCCTCGACGAGGTGCGCTGGGCCCTGGCGGTCCGCGAGGACGTGCCCGTGCTGTCCTTCGATGCCCGTTTTCGCGGGTCGGTCCGGGACGCGCTTCTGGTCGTCCTGGATCAAGCTCTCGACAAGGCAATCCGGCAGAAGTCGTAGCACAACCGGCGGCTGATGTGCGGCGGGTCGCTGAGATCGAGGTTCCCAAATCAGCCTCCGAGCGGGCAGAGTGGTGAACGGCGAGACCCGCTACGGAAGGACGGTCACGTGCGAGGCGGATTGGATGACGCTCTCGACAAGCTCGCGCGCCGTGACGAGCTGCGCCGACGAGCGACCGGTGAGGCACCCGGCACCACCCCGGCGGCCGTGACCGAACTGGTCGAGGCGGTCGCGGCGGTCGTCGCCCGTCATCCCGAGCTGGGGGTGAGCGTGGGCGTCGAGGGCGCGGGCGACCCGCTCCTGCTGCACTTCTATCTGGCCGAGGGTCAGGTGCAGGTCAACGCCGAGAACGCGGCGGCTCTGGCCCCCGAGCCCAGCGGTCCGCGGCACGCCGATTCCGACCTCGATGCCGACGAGCCGGCCGACCGGCCCTATTCGGCTGTGCCCCACTCGGCGGTGCCTCACTCATCGGTGCCTCACTCAGCGGTGCCTCACTCGGCGGTGCCCTACTCGGCGGCGCCCGCGCCGTCCGCCGACCAGATGGGTGGAGACACCCGCCGGCTCAGCCACGACGATCAGGACAGGTTCGGCCCGGCCTCGTTCGGCTACAACTCCCCGCCACCGGCCGAGCCGGCCCACTACGCCGATGCGGACACGGCCGAGCGGCGCTACGCCGACTCCGAGACAACCCGGCTGAGCTACGCCGACTCCGACACAACGCGGCGCTACGGCAACTCCGACCCAACTCAGCCGCGCTACGACGACTCGGAGTCGACCCAGCCGCGCTACGGCAGCTCCGACACCCAGCCGCGCTACGGCGACCCCGACACGACCCAGCCGCGCTACGGCGATTCCGACACGGCCGAGCGGCGCTACGGCGGGTCGGACGCCCAGGCCCAGGCCCGGGCCGGCGATTCCGGCTACCCCCGGTCCGATCCCGGCGAGTCCTCGCGTGACCTGGGCGCCCGCCTGCGCGACCTGGGCATGGCCACGAGCGGACAGCCGCCGGCCTATCCGCCGCACCCGTTCGCCGCCACGCCACCACCCCCGGTCCCGCCGCAGTCGTCGGCCGAGACGATGCCGCCGCAGCCGCGCCCGGCGGTGCCACCCCAGGACGACTCGGCCGGTCCGACCCGTCGCATCCGCCCCGACCATCACCGTCCGCCGGCCGAGCCGTCCGCGGCCGAGCGCGGCGCTTCGGCGCGCGGACCGGTGCCCGAGCAGCGCGGCATGCCGGCGCCGCTGCCCCACCCGATCCCGCTGCAGGTGGAGCGGCCGGAGGAGACCGAGATCGCGGCCCGTCGTCTGGCCGCGCTGCTGCGCGACGACCCGTCGCTGCTTGATCAGCCCCGCAGTTGAACGCTGCGTGATGTTCACCTCCGCACGATCAGCGGAGACTTTGCGCCCTAAAAGCCCGATTGAGGCGTCTGGAATGGGCCTTTCGGCCAGATCCACGCTCCCGCTCTTGAATCACGCTGCGTAACTGAATTAGCTTCCAAGGCGTCCCCACTACGGCGCGTAACCTCGACCGGTTTCGCGACCCTCCTGCGTACGCCCCGGAGTCGTCGATGTCGCTGCCCGAAGTACACCTGGTCGCCGGAACGGTGGCCGAGGCCGTGCGGCTGGCCCCCGTCGCGCTCGCCATGCGCGAGCAGGGCCGCCTGGTTCCCGTCCCGGTGGCCACCGGCGACGATCCCGACGCGGTCGGCCAGGCCCTCGCGGCGTTCGGGATCACTCCCCGGATCACGGTGCCCTCCGGTGACGACCACACCGCGACGATGCGCCGCTTCGACGAGCTCTGGGCCATCCGTACGCCGGGAGCCGTGGTCGTGCGGGACGGAGTCGCCCCGGCGCTCGCGGCGTTCTGGCGACGCGTGCCGGTGATGACGATCGACGCCGGGCGCCGTTCGGGCGATCTCGGGTCGGCCTCGGTCCTGGAGGCCCAGCGACGTCTGCTCGCCCAGGTCACCACCGTGCACCTGGCCGCCACCCCGCTCGCCGCGATGAACCTGCTGGACGAGCGCGTGGTCGCCGGCGACACGCTGCTGACCGGGGGCACCGCCCAGGACGCCGCCCAGTTGCTCGCGGCCAAGGTCCTGGCCGCCCCCTCGCGAGGCCGCCGCACGATCGTGCTGGGCCTGCCGGCCGAGCGGGCCGAGGCGATCGGCCCGGCGCTGCGCTATCTCGGTGGCCGCTATCCCGATCTCGAGGTCGTCCGGGCCGCCGACTTCGCGCCCGGTCTCGAGTTCGCCACCCTGCTCGCCCAGGCCTACCTGGTGGTCACCGATGACGAGGACCTGGTCGAGGAGTCGCTCGCGGCCTACTGCCCCGTACTGATGATCGGCTCCGCCGCCCGGCACGCCGAAGCCCTGCACGCCGGCAGCACCCGGCTGGTCGAGCCCGACCCGGCCGCGATCACCAGTGAGGTGGCCGGGCTGCTGGAGCACCGGGTGCGCCGCGACGCGATGGCGCTCGGCGGGAACCCGTACGGCGACGGCCTGGCCGCCTACCGCGTCGCGCAGGCCACGGCGGCCCTGCTGGGGCACGGACAGTTCCCCGACCCGATGCCCGCCAAGCCCACGGCGGGAGTCGCCCGATGAAGGAGAGCGCCATGGACGTCGCCGGTTTCTGGAACAAGTCGTGGACCAGCGACGACCGGATCGCGGTGCGGCAGCTGCTCGCACCGGACGCCGAGATCGAGTGGAATCTGGACGCCCCGGTCGACGACGAGGAGCTGGTGCAGGTGCTGCACCGGATCGCCGTCTTCGCCGACGCGGTCACGGTCGTGGGCGAGACCCGGGCCGACGACGGCGCCGCGCTGATCTACGACCTCGAGGCGCCGTTCGGCACGGTGCGGATGGTGGAGTTCCTGACCGTGGCCGACGGCCGGATCACCGAGGTGCGTCAGGTCTACGACGTGACCGCCACCGACCGGTTCTTCCCCGGGCTCTACGCCAACTGAGGCGAACGCGTCTCAGCCGGCGGTGCGGTCGAGCAGGGCGAAGAGGTTGACCCAGTGCCGCTGCTCGGCCTCGCGGTCGTACATGGCCGTGTCGGACATGGTGAACCCGTGCGGCGCTCCGGAGTAGACCTCGGACGTGTATTTCACGCCGGCGTCGTCGAGCGCGGTCTCGAGCGTCCGAATCTGGTCGGCGGTCATCGACGAGTCGTTGTCGGCGTGCGCGAAGTACGCCTCACCGGTGATCGCGCCGACCGCGAGGTGCGGGCTGTCCGGCTGGTCGGTGGCGAGCCGCCCGGCGTGGAAGGTGGCGACCGCCTTGATCCGGTCCGGGTGCGCCTCGATCGCCCGCAACGCGTTGGTGCCGCCCATGCAGTAGCCCACGATCACCACCGGCCGGTCGGCCACGCCGTCCTGCGCCGTGAAGAAGTCGAGGTAGCTGCCGGTGTCGGCGGCGACGCGGTCGGCGGTCAGCCCCTGGATCAGCGGCATCAGCCGGCCGAACGCGGCGCCCCGCTTCTCCTCGTCCTGCAACTCCTCGGACGTGACCAGGGGAGACGGCCCGCCGCGGTAGAGGATGTTGGGCGCGAGCACGGCGTAGCCCCGCTCGGCGATCCGCTCGGCCATCTCGGCGATCCGGGGCCGCAGCCCGAAGGCGTCCATGAACATCAGCACGCCGGGGAACGGCCCGTCACCGTCGGGCCGCACGAGGTAGGCGTCCGCCGCCCCGTCCGTCGTCGGGATCTGCACGGTGGTCGTCTGCATGGTTCGCCTCCGGGGATCGGTCGATCATGGCGACCGTAGCACCAACCGGGGATCCGTCCCCGCTCGCGTCGTACCCTGTCACCCATGGCAGATCGACTGCGCGCCGACGCGCAGCGTAACCGGGTCGCGCTTCTCGCCGCCGCCCGTGAGGTGTTCGGCGAGCACGGTCTCGACGCCTCCCTCGATGAGATCGCACGCCGGGCCGGGGTCGGCAACGCCACGCTGTACCGGCGCTTCCCGACCCGCCGGGACCTGATCGCCGAGGTCTTCGCGGGGCAGATGACCGGGTACGTCGAACTGGCCGAGAACGCCCTGGCCGAGCCCAACCCGTGGGCCGCCTTCGTGACGTACCTGACCCGGCTCTTCGAGATCCAGGCGTCCGATCGGGGCCTCTCCGAGTTGCTGGTGACCAGCGGCTTCGACGACGACGACCGGCTCGCCGAGTTGCTCGCGACCGCCCAGCGCGGCGCCACCGAGGTGATCGAGCGGGCGCAGGCGGCCGGCCGGTTGCGCCCCGACTTCACCCGTCGGGACATCAGCCTGCTGATGCGCGCGAACGCCGGCGTCCTGCGCAGCTCGGCCGACCCGCACGCCTGGCGCCGCCAGCTCAGCCTGGTGCTGGACGGCCTCGGAGCGCGCTGATCACCGGAAACCCCGGCCGGCCTCGGCCAGCGCCTCGGACACCAGCTCCCACAGGTTGGTGCCGGGCGGCTTGTCGAGCCAGATGTGCAGCGCCACCCGCAGCGAGGCCAGGAACGCGGCGGAGGTCATCTTCACCCGTATGCCGCCCGGGTCGTCACCGGACCGCGCGGCGATCTCGGCCGAGAGCTCGCGCTCGAGCGCGGCGAACGTCTGGACCTGGGCGGCCACCAGCCCCGGCTGGGTGCGCACGAGGCGGCTCTGGGCGACCCAGTGCGGGTCGAGATCGCCGAGCTTGAGATAGAACTGCTCGGCGGCCGCGGTGAGCGCCGCCCACGGCGCCTCGCCCGGCGGGCGCGCCCGCACCTGCTCGATCAGCAGGTGGATGCGCTGGTAGTCCCCGTACAGCAGGGCTTCTTCCTTGCTGCCGAAGTAGTTCGAGAACGTCCGCCGGGACACCCCGGCCTCGTCGGCGATGGCCTCGACGGTGACGCGGTCCGGGCCGTGCTCGATTGCCAGGCGCATGGCCGCGGCGTGCAGGGACTGCCGGGTGGCGGCCTTTTTGCGCTCACGGAGTCCGGGCTCGGCGGTGGTGCTCATGGGTTGAGCGTACCGGCGTGTGATTCCCTTCTCAAAGTGCAAACTTGCGCAATGAGAAGCGTTCGCCGATAGTTGCATGAGGCAACCACTTCTCGCATCACCACGATGGAGGCTGCGCGATGAGCGCCTCGACCACCACCGGCGTCCGCCCGGGCGCCATGTCCCACCGCCAGATCATGGAGGCGCTCTCCGGCCTCCTGCTGGTGCTCTTCGTCGCGATGGCCAGCTCGACCATCGTCTCCACCGCGCTGCCCAAGATCATTGGCGCTCTCGACGGCAGCCAGACGCAGTACACCTGGGTGGTCACCGCGACCCTGCTGACCGCGACCGCCTCGACCCCGATCTGGGGCAAGCTGGCCGACCTCTACAGCAAGAAGCTGCTGGTCCAGATCGCGATCGTGGTGTTCGTACTCGGCTCGATCGTGGCCGGCTTCTCGCAGACCGCCGGTCAGCTGATCGCCGCCCGCGGGTTCCAGGGCCTCGGCATGGGCGGCGTGCAGGCGCTGGTCCAGGTGGCCATCGCCGCGATGATCCCGCCCCGCGAACGCGGTCGCTACAACGGCTACCTCGGTGGCGTCATGGCCCTGGCCACGGTCGGCGGCCCGCTGCTCGGCGGCCTCATCGTCGACTCCACGCTCGGCTGGCGCTGGTGCTTCTTCATCGGCGCGCCGATCGCCGTGATCGCCCTCGTCGTCCTCCAGAAGACGCTCAACCTCGAGGTCATCCGCCGGGCCGACGTGAAGATCGACTACCTCGGAGCCGGGCTGATCGCGGCCGGAGTGAGCACCCTGCTCGTCTGGGTCTCGTTCGTCGACAGCTCGTTCGGCTGGATCTCCTGGCCGAGCGCCCTGATGGTCGGCGCCGGACTGGTCCTGCTCGCCCTGGCCATCCTGGTCGAGACCCGGGTCGCCGAGCCGGTCGTGCCGCTCGACATCGTCAAGCAGCGCAACACCGCCCTGGCCATCGTCGCCAGCCTCGCGGTCGGCATGGCGATGTTCGGTGGCGCCGTCTTCCTCGGGCAGTATTTCCAGATCGGCCGGGGCTACAGCCCCACCGAGGCGGGCCTGCTGACGATCCCGATGATGGCCGGCATCCTGGTCTCCTCGACCGTCACCGGTCGCATGATCACCAAGAGCGGGCGGATCAAGCCGTACATCCTGGCCGGCACGATCGTGCTGGTGGCCGGTTTCGCCGGGCTCTCGATGCTCGATCACGAGACCCCCCTCTGGTACGTCGGCATCGCGATGGCCCTCGTCGGTGTGGGCGTCGGCATGTCGATGCAGAACCTGGTGCTCTCGGTGCAGAACACCGTCTCGCTGAAGGACATCGGCGCGGCCAGCTCGACGGTGGCGTTCTTCCGCTCGCTCGGCGGCACGATCGGCGTCTCGGTCCTCGGCGCGGTCCTCGCCCGCCGGGTCAACGACCAGATCACCCACGACCTGGCCAGCGCCGGGGTCCCGGCCGGCAGCACCGGCGGCAGCAGCACGCTCAACCTGGCCGCGCTGCCCGACTCGATCCAGCACATCGTGCGGGCCGCCTACGGCGACGCCACCGGGCACATCTTCCTGATCAGCGCGGCCATCGCCGTGATCGGGGTGATCGCCGCCGCGCTGCTGCGCCCGACGCCGCTGCGCTCGACCGTCGACCTGGCGTCGCCCGCCGAGCCGTCCGCAACCCCCTCGGACTCCGCCTCCTCGGCCCCCTCCGCTTCCTCGGCCCCCTCCGCCTCCGCGGCCGCCTCCGCCTCCGCGGCCGCCTCCGGCTCGGGCTCGGGCTCGGGCTCGGGCTCGGGCTCGGGCTCCGAAACGAAGGTTCCCGCGGCCACCCGCTGATCCACTCCAGGCCGCGACGAGCGGCTGCTCACCCCGATCGACCGACCCTGAGACGCGGCGTCCGCCCCGGCGGGCGCCGCTTCCGGTGCTGGTGGGGCGAGATTGCTCACCTGAGTGAACATGGAACGGTGGCCTCACGCAGAGCTAACCTTCGAAAGCGGAGCGCTGATCATGGCGGTTTTCCTCAACACCCGGGCGGCGCTGTCGATCAGTGGCCCAGAAGCAGAAAGGGGGCTGGCCACGTGGATCCGGACCGGGAAGTGCTCGACGCTGAGCGGCTGGACGCCGCCCTCCTCGAGTTGGAAGACGAGATCCACTGGGACGCCATCCCCATGCTCGAGCTGGCCGAACGCTACGAGCGTCAGGCCCGCCTGCTCGGTGATGACATGCTCGTCGCCCGGGCCCAGCTCAGCCAGGCCAACATGCGCATGCGCTCCGGTGACGTCGCCGAGGCCGCTCAGCGCATCTGGCAGATCCACCAGTGGGCGATCGACCACGACGCCCGGCGGCTCACCGCCCGTACCCATCTGATCTGGTCGGCCATCCACCGCCACCTCGGCGACGCGGCCCAGAGTCTCGAGCACGCCCTGCTCAGCGTCGAGTTGCTCGACGACACGGCCACCGCGCACATGCAGATCTGGCACCGGGCCAAGCTGGCCGACGCGCTGGCCTTCGCCGGCTCGTTCGAGACCGCCCGCGAGCGTTTCGACCAGGCCGAGCGGCTGACGACCGACCTCGACCGGCCCTTTCTCCGGCTGTACGTGCTCAACAACTACGCCTACTCGGAGCACGCCGCCGGCAACTACGAGCATGCCGAGCAGGTCGCGCAGCGGCTGCGCGCGCTGGCCGACACGCACAGCTTCGAGCTCGACGCCACCGTGCTCGACACGATCGGCGCCATCGAGCTGGGCAACGGCCGCTACGCCGAGGCCGAGCAGACCATGCTGCAGTGCATCGAGAAATACAGCCTCATCCGGCGCGACGACGCCGACGCGATGCCCGAGTACCTGCTCAACCTGGCCCGGGCCCAGCGCGGCCTCGGCGCGTACGAACGAGCGCAGCGCAGCCTCGACGAGTCCCGCCGGCTCTGCGCCGACCGCGAGCTGGGCCACTTCATGGTCCAGGTGTACCAGGAGCAGGCCGAGCTGCACGCCGCCCGCGGCGAGTTCGCCGAGGCGTACGAGGCGCACAAGGCGTTCTTCGCGGCCTACATCGCCCTCCGCTCCCGCCAGCGCGAGGCTCAGGCCCGCACCCGGCAGGCGATGTTCGAGACGGCCGAGGCCCGCCAGGAGGCCGAACGCTTCCGCGAGCAGGCCCGCCGCGACCCGCTGACCGGGCTGCGCAACCGTCGCTTCATCGACGAGCAGCTGCCCCGCCTGATCGGCACCGACCCCGACCTGACCGTCGCCCTGGTCGACCTCGACCACTTCAAGCGGATCAACGACCAGCTCTCCCACGACGTCGGCGACCAGGTTCTGGTCCAGGTGGCGAAACTGCTCGAGGCCGAGCTCGCGGCCGTCTCGCCCGACGGGTTCGTCGCCCGGATGGGTGGCGAGGAGTTCCTCATGGTGCTGCCCGGCTGCCCGACGCCCCGCGCCGGCCGTGAGCTCGACCGCATCCGCCGCGCCGTCGGCGCCCACAACTGGGCCGGCATCACGCACGGCCTACCGGTCACGATCAGCATCGGCGTCGCCTGTGTGAGCGAATCGGAGAAACTGACCCAGCCCGGCCTGCTGTCCACAGCCGACCGCAACCTGTACGCCGCCAAGCACGGCGGACGCGACCGGGTGGTCTGCGGCATCCCCAGCCCCGACCGCGCCCGCCCCTACCGTGATCGCGCCTCAGCGGCGTGACCAGCGCATCTGAATATCAACGTCCGAATTTTACGGTGATCGTTCTCGCCCGCTACTCTTTACCGCACTGACGAAGGTCGGCCCGGTGCGGGTCGGACGAGGAGGCGGACGTGGATCCCTCGGTGCCGGAGGTCGCGCCCGCGGGCGTGAACATCAACGTGCCGCACTCGGCTCGCATCTACGACTACTGGCTCGGCGGCAAGGACAACTTCGCAGTCGACCGCGCGGTCGGCGAAGCCATGATCAAGGCGATCCCCGGCATGCGCTACATGGCCGCCGAAAACCGCAAGTTCGTCCACCGTGTCGCCCGCGACCTGGTCGCCGAGGAGGGCATCCGCCAGTTCCTCGACGTCGGCACGGGCATCCCGACCCGGCCCAACCTGCACGAGATCGCCCAGCGGATCGCCCCGGAGTCCCGGGTGGTCTATGTGGACAACGACCCGATCGTGCTGGTCCACGCGCGAGCCCTCATGATCAGCACAGAGCAGGGCCGCAGCGAGTACATCTCGGCCGACCTGCGCGCCCCCGAGTCGATCCTCACCGACAAGGTCCTGGGCGACACCCTGGATCTCGACAAGCCGGTCGGCCTCACGCTGATCGCCGTCCTGATGCTGATCGCCGACGAGGACGACCCTTGGTCCACCGTCGACGCTCTCCGCGACGCGATGCCCTCCGGCAGCCTCCTGGCCATCACGCACCCGACGGCCGACTTCGCCCCCGACCAGGTGAACGAGGCAGTCGCCGCGGCCACCGGCGCCGGCATGACCCTGGTGGCCCGGCCCGAGGCCGACGTACGGCGCTTCTTCGGCGACTGGGAGCTGCTCGACCCCGGCCTGGTGCCGGTGTCGAACTGGCGCCCCGACGAGCAGGTCGACAACCCCCAGGCCGCCTACTACTGGGCCGGCGTCGCCCGCAAGCCCTGACCCTTCGCCGCAAGCCTGACCCTTATCGGGCACATGCCCAGTTTCCCTGCCGCGCGGACGACACCGCGGCCCACTCCGCCTCGCGGACGACACCGCGGCCCACTCCGCCTCGCAGACGACACCGCGGCCCACCCCGCCTCGCAGACGACACCACGGCCCACCCCGCCTCGCAGACGGCGTCACGGTCTCGATCGCCTCGCAGACGGGCGCCGCGGCCCACCCCGCCTCTCAGACGGGCGCCGCGGCCCACCCCGCCTCGTACGGGCGCCACGGTCTCGATTGCCTCGCCGAAGACACCTCGACGCGCCATGCAGAGCGATGGCTTGCCTGGTTGCGAGCGCCGCACCATCGACGACGGTGCCGGAAGTCAACCGGCCGGGCCGCCCGGCACGGGGGAACCGGACGACCCGGCCGGAGCCGGGGAAAGTTTTCATCAACTGAGGTTTAGAAAACTCCAGCGTTGGGCACTTCTGCTATACGAAGAAGACCGTGGAGCCGGTGGTCGGCGCTCACGTTGAGGCAACGCGGTGTGACCATGCGCCCGCTAGCCGTCGCGATGAGCGTTCCGCGACCGCGATATTGACTTTCACCCACAGTGATCACTGCTGACGCCGCGTCAACAAAGAGGCGAGAAGCCCGGTAGACATCACCGTGATCAATCACGGGCACCGGAGTCTCCCTCCTCATCGGCCGGCCGCGGGTTGCCGGGCCGGGACAGCACATGCCTCACGCCCCCGAAACGGTGCGATACCACCGCCGCTCGTGCCGTCGCGGCACTCACGTCGTCTGTTATCGACTCATCCCGGTAGAGCGGCGCCGGGTTGCCCCGGCGCTGGTCCGACGAGTCGGCATCGCCCTGGTCGAAGTGATCGGGACCGATATTGGGAACGGCCATCTCGTTACCTCTCGCTAGGACGCCCCCGCCAAGGAGCCTTCGCCGAGACCGCCGACGCCGTTTCCGCGACCGACCCGTCACTCAAAGATGTCACCCTAAGTGACACCCGCAAGATGTGTACGTGCGTTATCATGCTCACAATCACGTGAGTACGCAAGGCCAAATGCACGTGCATTTGCACAAGGTGTGAGGCAATGATTGCTCACGAGAGAGCAACTGACTCCGGACGATCCTCGCCCGGAGGAGAAACTAGGGAGCTTCAACATGACGTACGCGGTCAACGGCATCCCCGCCGGCCAGTTGGAAGGTGTCACCTGGCAGAAGAGCCGGCGCAGCAACCCCAGCGGCAACTGCGTCGAGTGCGCCGTCCTCCCCAACGGCGAGGTGGCCATGCGCAACTCCCGCGACCCCGAGGGTCCGGCTCTCATCTACACCCCGGCCGAGATCGAGGCTTTCCTCGGCGGCGTTCGCGACGGCGACTTCGACAACCTGCTCGCCTGAGCCGACGTACCCGAAAGCCTGAATCTCTTTCCGGCCGAGATCGAGTCGGATGACAGCCAGAAACCCCGAACCGGCGCGGGATGAGCCGGCTCGACGGGGACAGCGCCGGCCGATGGCCGGCCGTCTCGAGTGCGACGTGCCCATCTCCACGTCCCGCTCGGAGCAGATCAACCGCCGGACGGATCGCCACGGCCCGCACTCGGGCGGTGAGACCGGACCGGCAGCACCGAAGCAGTGGCCGGGCAACGCGCCGATGAGCGAGCGCCCGGAGAAGAGATGGTCCTGCCTAGCGGTTCAAGCCAGGCAGGACCCGAGACGGTGAAAGGTCTCGTCCACGGACGTCGGCAGCGGGCGTGGACGAGCCCACCGATGCTCGCCCTTCGCAGACGCTCAGGCGAATTCGCAGAGCCTACCGCGCGTCGGGGCGCGGCTCCAGACAGTCGTGAAGATCAGGCCGGACGGCCGACCTCGTGAAGCAGCTTGCCGAGGATCTCGGGCGTGTGGCCGGGCGGCTCGGCGTCGATGCAGACCCGCTCCATCGCCATCGCGTACTGGTCGACGTCCTCACGCTTGTCGAGGTAGATGGCGCTGGTGAGCTGCTCGACGTAGACGACGTCGGGGAGCTCGGGCTCGGGGAAACGCAAAATCGCGAACGGACCGCCCGCGGCGGCGTGACCACCGGCGTGAAAAGGGATGATCTGCAGCCGTACGTTGGGCTTCTTGGCCGCCTCGATCAGAAACTCGATCTGCGCCTTCATGACCTCGACGCCGCCGATGGGCCGGCGCAGGACCGCCTCGTCGATGACCGCCCACAGCTGCGGGCCCTCGGGACGGTCCAGAATCGCCTGCCGCTGACGGCGCAGCTCGACCCGCTTGTTCATCTCTTCCGGGGTGACACCGGCGTGGCCCAGCATGATGACCGCGCGGGCGTAGTCGGGAGTCTGCAGCAGACCCGGGACGAACTGGATCTCGTACGTACGGATCAGCGTCGCGGCGGCCTCGAGCCCCAGGTACGACTGGAACCAGCCGGGCATCACGTCGCTGAACTGTTGCCACCAGCCCGGGTTGTTGGCCTGACGAGCCAGGACGAGCAGCGCCTCACGCTCGTTGGGCTCGTTCACGCCGTACAGGGTCAGCAGGTCGCTGACGTCGCGCTCCTTGAAGCTGACCCGCCCCAGCTCCATGCGACTGATCTTGGATCCCGAAGCTCGGATCTCCCACCCGGCGTCCTCACGAGTGATGCCCTTGGCCTCGCGCAGGCGGCGGAGTTGAGCCCCGAGCAGGATGCGCAGGACGGTAGGGCCGCCGGTCGGCGCCTCCTCCTGCTGCGTACCCGCGCTCACCTGACTCCTCGTCGTCGCTGTGTGGGGGCTGCCCGGACGCAGTCCCTCAGCATCCTAAAGGGGAGATCGTCCACAACGAAACAGCACAAGCCCACGCCCGAGCGTTCGCCCAATGCGGATGCACGTGCATCCGGCCTTGCGAACGCCTTGGTACGCGAGCATGATAGCTGACAGACACGCACCGTCTGCTGACACAGCGTGCTGAAAGTTCGGCTTCTCGGCCGACCCGGCCGGCCCGGTGGCGTTCCCCCGCCACCCGGACGCCCGAGTCCCGAGATCTTGGAGGGTCATCTCGATGTCCACGGCACCGACGTCCGCCCCGACCACCGCCCCGCCCCAGCGTGACCCGGCGGACGTGGCACCCGCCGACAGCTACCACCCCTCCGACCGCGTCTGGGTCTACCGCGACGGCTGGCGCGCCGGCGTCATCGAGGCAGCCTCCCCCCGCGCCGTCACCGTCACCTACCGCCCCGGCGCCCACCTCGGCACCGGAGTCGACACCTTCACGGCGCCGTACGTGACCGCCCGCGCCGGCGAAGACCCGGCCGTCGACCGGCGCCACGTCGGGCGCGGCTTCTACACTCCCTCTGGCCTGCCCGTACGGCACTCCGCGGCGTGACCCGCGCGGTCGCGGCGCAGCCGTCACCGGCCTGCTGAGCCCGCTCGCCGCCGCAGCCCCCGGGTGGCACGTCCGCCGCACCAACAAGAGGTGCAACTCCTGCACACCAAGAAGGGGTGCAGCTCCTGCACCAAAGAGGCACCGCCCCTGAGCACCAAGCAAAGCGTGTCACTCCTCAGTACCAAGCAAGGCGTGCCGCTCCTGAGCACCAAGCAAGGCGTGCCGCTGCTGCGGCGACCGACTGACCTGTCTATCTGTGGCCGCGAGGCTGTGTCCCGCCTGAGCGCGACGGCCGTTCGCCCCGGGGATGATCTCTTCTTGGTACGGCTGGCTTGCCCCGGTGGCCTGCAGTCCACAGCCACTCGACGACCAGCCCTACCTGTCTGCCACGTTCTCGGACGACCTTGCTGTTCGGTAGCCCGGCCCGGAAACGATCAACGTCCTAGCGGCCGCCGCCACACCTTTATCGCGTTCAGCCCATCGATGGCCGAACCACACCCTGCAGCGGGCGCAGCTTGAAAGTGACGAACGGCCAGGGTGAGCTCGGCCGGCGCTGAACGACGGTCAGAGCCAAGTGAGCTCCGAGCCCGTGCTGGCCCCGCCGCCGACCACCTGCAGGAACATAGCCTCGGGCATTCCTGCGGGGCCGCCCCCCGCCTCGGGTTAAGCAGTCCAGTTTCCGGCCGCCGCCATGCGCGGGTCGAGACCACGAACTCCACGTTTGTTTGGCCGTCGCGCACGAGCAGCGGCCACAGCAGACGGCCGGCGCCGCGAGATCGCCGCCTCACGTGCGAGCAGTCTTCCTGCTCCACGACCGCGCTTCGCAATCCACTGTCAGTACCCCACCGCCCGCGTCTGCCTACGTCCAAGGACTCGGCGCCCGCCCGAGGACTCGGCACCCGCCCGAACATTCGGCACCCGCCCGATGACTCGGCACCCGCCCGATGACTCGGCCCCGCCAGAGGGTTCGGCACCCGCCCGAGGGTTCGGCGCCCGTTCAAGGACTCGGCGTCGGCTCAACGGGTTCTTGTCGGCCGGCACCTTGGCCGCGCGTCCGCCATCACATCGGCGTTCGAGCTCTTGCCTGCATAGTCCCGTCCTGCGCGTGCAGAGCCGGTTCGCACGCCACTGCCGCTGTCGTCCATTATTTTCCACCCGTGACTTTTGCGCCGCAGACATTTGGTACCGAAGATGCAATAACCAATACGCGTTACCGCTCTCACCAGGCTGAACGGAACAAGCCTCGGCCTTACGGGCAAGCCGGCGCCTCCAACAGCACCTTCGGCGCAGAGAGGAACGCGCTCGCTCCACATTGATCGGCGCAACTGCACCAATCCGGTCCCTGCCGGAAACCGCGGTGGAATCGCCCGGAAGAGGCCGTCCGGCCGCATCGGCGCCGCCGCGTTTCTCAGCCACGCTTCGTATAGGTGTTGGAAATTCGTAGCGGTATCGAAAGGGGGATACCGATCTCGGCGATGTGACCGCATACCGGCGCATCATCGACCGGCTTCCACCAGTACGCGATCCAATGTCCGGACTGAGAAGTTCTGCAGCACATGAAATCGGCGGCTGTCCTTTGGGGACTTCGATGATCGTCCGCCGCAGACCAGGACTACGCCTCACCGCGAACGGGCCCTCACGGACGTCCCACAGAACTCGCCGATGTCCCACGGAAGGAGTACGGCTCCGAAGGCGCACGAACGGCACCGCGGCGAGATGCCCAGTCATCCCAACCGCGTAGGCAGATGGCCTTCGGGCACCGAACTGGCCAGCTCGAGCCACCCGACGTGGGTCGCTCCGGCCGTCCACGGTTGGCAGCTGAGACCACCCGACGTGGGCAGCTCCGGCCACCCGAGGTGGGTAGCTTCGACCGTCGAAGTGGCCGCTGGAGCCACCTGCGGTGAGCAGCTTCGAGCACAAGACGTCGCCGTCCCGGCCATCCGACGTGGGCCGCCCGGGCCACAACAGTGGGCCGCCGATCTCGTACAGCGAAGCGTTCCCGGCCCTGACTCCGGCCACCGGTGTGAGCGTCATCGCGTACAGCAATCAGCGGGTTACCTCTCCGCAACGCCGGGTATCAATCCGCCGTCGAGCGGCAGGCACTCGGAGGTGGTCATCGTGCTCGATCCTCAGGAGAAGGCAGAATTCGACGGCTTGGTGACGCTTTTGCGGGCGTCCGACCCGAAGTTCTGCCGCCGCGTGGACCGCATGAGCAGGCCCCGCCCGTTGCTTTACACGACGGCCGCGTTGGCGCTCTGGATTCTCGCGCCGATATGCATCGTGTTCGGCGGTTGGACCGGCGCATTGTTCGCGGTCGTCCTCACCGGATACGCGTTCCGCCTGTACGCCAAGCGCAACGGCCACAAGCCCGAGCCGGCGTGGTGGGTGGCGACGCGAGGCCGCCCAGCCCATCCCGCTTAGCCGAGCCGCCCCGCCATCCCGCTCAGATCAGACCGCCTCGAACCGGCCGATCCCCGCGTATCACTTCAGACCCACTTGTCTCCGGTGAGGCGCTCGTAGACCTCGACGTACCGGTTGCGGGTCGCCTCGACGACCTCCTCCGGGATCTCCGGCCCCGGCGCCGTGCGGTCCCAGTCGGTCAGGGTCGACGACCAGTCCCGCAGGAACTGCTTGTCCAGGTAGCGCTGCGTGCCGCCCGGCTTCCACTCGTCGGCCGCCCAGAACCGTGACGAGTCCGGGGTGAGCAGTTCGTCCCCCAGGGTGAGCGTGCCGTCCTGCGCGTATCCCAGCTCGATCTTGGTGTCCGCGATGATGATCCCCTGAGCGGCGGCGACCTGCTGCCCACGCCGGTACACCTCGAGCGTGATCCTCTTCAGCTCGGCCGCGACCTCAGGGCTGGTAGCGCTTTCCACATCGGCGTAGGTCATGAACTCGTCATGCCCCTCACCCGGCGGCACTTTGGTCGTGGGCGTGAAGATCGCCTCAGGCAGCTGCGACCCCTCGATCAGCCCCGCCGGCAGCGCCACCCCCGACACAGCCCCGTCCCGCTCATACTCCTTGAGCCCCGACCCGGCGAGATACCCCCGCGCGATGCACTCCACCATGACCATCTCGAGCCGCTCACACCGGACAGCGCGCCCGGCCCACTCCGCGGGCACGTCGGTGCTGGAGATGACATGGTTCGGCACCACGTCGGCGAGCTGCTCGAACCACCAGAGCGAAAGCTGCGTGAGGATCTTGCCCTTGTCCGGGATGGCAGTGGGCAGAACCACGTCATAGATCGAGATCCGGTCGGACGCAACAAGCAGGATGTCCCGCCCGTCGGCATAGACCTCACGAACCTTCCCCGAGTGCAACAGCTCCACGTGCTCCCCTTAGCTCCGCCGGGCGTACGGCCTCACGCTATCTGACCGGGATGGCGGCGATCAGCATGGTCCGAGCAGGACAAGGCAACAGCAGCGGGCCTATCTCCCCTCGAGTCCTGAGGCGAAGACACGTCGCTGAGAATCAGACAATCGGCTGTAACGCGCCCAGATCGCCAGCAGTGGCTTCCTGCGTTGCCGGCCGTGCAGTACCCACCGCCTCAGCACAGCGAGTTCTTCAGCGGATAGATCCTTCGTCGCCGCCAGGACATCGTCGGCCGTACCCACTTGCGGCTCTGCCGCTCGGCACCGATCGCAGCAAGTCACGTAGCTGGGTCCTGTCCTGGACACGGTCAACTTCGCGGTCCGCAGTGCATCTTCTGGGTACGTCTCGCCCGCCCCGATACCGCAGAAGCGGCACACGAAGTCATCGGCGGCGAACGTCTGCTGGCGTTCCTTCGCCGTAGGAAGCTTCGGCTTACGGGACTGGTAGCCGTCTTGCCAAACCGCACCGCCCTCGCGCACCAACCGGAGCTCCCGGAGCGCCAGGGACTTGTCCTCACGATTGGTGGCTATGACCCATCCCTCGTCACGCAGGTCTCGCATTCGGCGATCTAGCTGCTCATCTTGCTCCTCCTTCTCAGAAGTGCTCAACGCTGTACGCATCTGCTGCTTGGTGAACACGCCGTCAGCGGTCACTTCAGCGTGTAACCACAGCGCAATGCGCTTGATGCCGGAGAGCTTGGCGTTACGCCAATCGGGTCGGGTCATGACGACCATAATTTCATTACGACCGGTCGAACGACACGACCTTGACCGCCGATGTGGGAGCAACGATGATCTCGGAGCAAACCAGCGCCGCCCCGAACGGAGATACGTCCGTGATCCTGCCTGGCCCAGCGAACTCCATGGATGTCAAGCAGGTAGTTGACCTGCGGCTTAAGGCCCTTGACAAGACCAGCTTGCTGGAAACGCTTTCGATCGATTTTCGCGATCGACCGACACCACTCCCCGTTATCCAGATGCCGATCAATTTACTAACCTACAACCCCAATACCCACCGCATCCGCGCGCAACGGGCACTTGATCCGGAGCGCAACAAGGCGCTCGACTCCGATCCATTCGGTCAAACCGCCCAAAAGTACTTGCACGACCTCCTCATGGGGAGTCCGACCGACCCGGGCAAGACAGACCCCAGTTTTGAAGCGCTGAGGGAAGATCTCCGCGACCACGGCCAGAACGAGCCGGGCATCATCACCCGCTCGGGCATCTTGATCAACGGCAATACACGCAGGGCGGCATTGAAGGAGCTGGGCGCCGAGAACATCCGCGTAGCTGTGCTGCCGGAAGACGCTGGCCTCGACGACATACAGAACATCGAACTTGCGTTACAGCTGCGCAGGGACCACAGACGTGACTACTCGTTCATGAATCTACTGCTGGCGATTGACGAACGAGTGGCGGCAGGACATCAGCCATCCAAGATTCAGCGCGCATTCCGCATGAAGGCAGCGACCTTCGAGCGTAACGTGTGGATCTTGCATTTCGTCCGGGAGGCGATCGAGCGCAGTCGCGCAGACGGAGTCGCGGGAGCAGAACTTTCGATGCGCTTGATTGACTTCGAAGCTGATCAGGGTCAGCTGGAGGAGCTTTATCGAGCGTGGAACGTGCTAAAAGGCAAGTCGCCTGACCAGGCGGAAGCTCTCAAAGAGCAACGGCTGGTCGCCATGGTCTTAGACAAGTCGAAGACGGACCTCCGCCTCATCGAAGCCGACTTCGCCAAAAAATATCTGAAGGATCTGGTTCCCAAGGTCAGCACGCTGGCTGCACCGAAGTCGATTCCAGGCACGTCGATCAAGACTGCTGCACCAAGCGCAGACCTCGAATCTTTGAAGTCTTTCACAACGTCGATCTTGAAGGCCAAGGCTGCTGAGCTCTCGCCGTCCCTAGTAACGTCGGATCAGCTTACACAGGCGACGGCAACCTTGAAGAATGTCGATACGGCATTCGATTCAGCACTCGACAAGGCCGGCAAGAACAGCCGCGTCACCAAGCGGCGCTTCGCCGCTGTGGAACGCCTAACCGATGCTGCGGAAAGCCTCGACCTTGCCACCTCCGCAGTCGCTGACGCCCGCGCAACTGCGAACTTCGACGCCGACGACCTAGACGACGCGCTCGGGCAGATTCAGCGCAGCATCACCAAGTTGGCCCAGCTGGTCTTGCGTTCGGCCGACAGTCCTGCGGAGCGGCCCGGGTTAACCTGGCTCCGCGAGGCGGCGACCGTCAAAGACACCGATTCCTGATGCTTGAGCTGCGCTTCTCGACTGCGGCCGGACGGATCGAGCTCAGCTGCGACGAAAACCACATCAGATTCCTGCAAAGGCTGCGGAGCAAACTGCCCACCGCATCCAGCATCAGTCCTACGACCGTCGATGTCGACATCGACGACTTTCTCGTCAATCTTGCCGAGCTGGCTCAGTGGCCAGACGACGACTACGAGAACGTTCACTGGCAAGCGGAGCTGCTAGCGCTGGTCGAACAGAACAATGCGGATGCCAACATCGCGGCGTCTAGTTTGTCCGATGGTGACGATGCAACCGTCTCGCATCCGTCGACGGTGGCCCCGCTGCTCGGCGGAGGCTGGATTGGAAACCTCAACGATCGGCAACGCGGGCACCTCGCAAAACTGCTCAACCTGTCCCACGGCGCCAACTTCAGTGTTCCCGGCGCAGGAAAGACACGAGTTGGGCTAGCTGTCTACCAAGCGAGACGCGATCAGGGCCTCATTCAGCGGATGCTCGTCGTCTGCCCCAAGTCGGCATACGAAAGCTGGTATGACGAGACAACCGCCTGCTACTCGGCGGGGATGGCGCCGAAGGTAGCTGCGATGGACTCCTCAGCGGTGCCATCGGCTGACATTGTCTTAATCAACTATGAACGACTGCCGGATGCACGTGCCGCCTTGCTGGCGTGGCTCCGCGCGAAGCCCTCCATGCTGATCCTTGATGAAGCGCACCGGATGAAGCTTGGAGCGGCCGGAGCATGGGGAGCTGCATGCCTTGCACTCGGGCCCTATGCAGCTCATCGCCTGATCCTCACAGGGACACCGGCGCCAAACGGTTCTCGAGATCTTGAAAACCTGATGTCCTTTGTCTGGCCTGGACAGGGCCGTTTAGCAGTCTCTCGGGCAGTCGCGGGCGATGACCTTCGTGCGGCGAGCCAGAAGCTCCGGCCCCTATTCGTACGAACCACGAAGGCGCAATTGCAGTTGCCGCCCATCGACGTCAAGACTGTCCCGGTCGAATTGCCGCCTCTCCACAGGGAGCTCTATGACGCACTACTCGGGCAGATGTCTAGGCGAGTTCGGGCGGGCGCGGACGAGATTGAATCTCTTGGCAGAGTCACTCTCTACCTTTTGATGGCCGCGACGACACCAGCACTCCTCGCACCCGGAGCAAGCAGGTATGATCCGCTGCCTTACCAAGTCCCACCGCTTGCGCCCCCGGGTGACTCTTCGCTGGTCGAACTGATGCGTGACCTTCCTGCGTACGAGATGTCACCCAAGTACCAGGCCGCCCTTAAAATAGTTTCGGACAACGCGAAACGCCAGCGCAAGACGATTGTTTGGTCGACATTCGTCCGAAACCTGACATCGCTCGAGGACTTGCTCAAGCCCTTCTCGCCGGCGCTGATCCATGGCGGTACCCCAGACCGGGCTGAACAGCTCGGAAGATTTCGTGAAGACGAGAGCTGCATGGTATTGCTTTCCAACCCGGCCACGCTTGGCGAGGGAGTCAGCTTGCATCAGGTTTGCCACGAAGCGGTATATGTAGACCGTGATTTCGCAGCCGGTCGATTTTTGCAGAGCCAGGATCGCATTCACCGCCTCGGCCTTCCATCCCAGACAATGACCCGGATCCGTATACTCGTGGCGAACCAAACGATCGACGAGCTGGTTGCCACTCGCCTCTCCGCCAAGCTCAATTTTATGGGCGGCGTGCTTGACGACCCCGAAGTCCTGCAACTAGGTGAGCTGGATGAGGAGCCGGATTCCTCCGTCGGCATGAACAGCGCAGACATCGCAGCGCTGCTGACCTACTTGTCCGATGCTTCCGCCTGAGGGAACCTTGCGTGCGGCTTTACGATGGCTGCACCTGCTGGCACGTTCCTCATATGATCAGGCAGCGGCACTCATCAGCGCGGATCCGCAGTATGCCGATCTCACTCGGACCCAGTATGCCTCCGCTATCGACTGGCTGTTAGCGCTCGACCTGATTGTGTGGACGGCGGATGGAAGTGTTACACCGAATCCGTCGGCGCACGGTCGATCGACTAACGTCGCACGCGCATTACTCAGTGCGGCACTTGAGCAAGCTCGTCCGCCCTGGCTCTTCGTGGCTGACAGCTACCTTGCCGACGCAGATGATCTTCCTAGCGATCTCGCACAGCTCGCTAATGTGCTAGGAATGCAGAGTGCCGAAGCGGTGCTGACGGTTCATCAAGTTCATCAGAAGATTGATCTAGCTGAGCGCGCGCGGATTGGGGCAGCTGGCGAGTCGGCTCTGGTTGATCTATTAATAAGGTCGTGCCGGGTTCTGCCGACCATGTCGCGCTCGATAGTGACGGGCTAGGCTATGACATCGAGCTATCCGCCGGGCCAGCCGTCTGGCATGTGGAAGTCAAGAGCACGAAACGCCGTGGACGACTTGACGTCTACCTCAGCCGGCATGAGTTCGAAGTTGCGCGTCTAGATCCTGCCTGGCGCTTGGTGACCGTCGGTCTCGACGAGGACGGCCACATCGGCGCGATTGCCACCGTTCCAACAGATGCGCTGCTCGTGCAAGCACCGGCGGATCGCGCCACCACGGCGCGCTGGGAAAGTGCGAAATTTAGTCTAAGGCCCACTGACCTCCGACCCGGTATTCCCTTCTTTGACCTCGATGTATCAGTGGCTAATTCGAGACGATTTGCCTGGATGCCGCTCAGCTAATCCGGGTGCGGTGTTTGTGGAACTGCTCGTGCCTGGTGTGCTCCGCCTGCCCTAGAAAGGCTTTGAAACCGCCGAGCCGATAAGCCACCACAGGTCCGCTCGCCTCGATCTCGATTTCAAAGTCACGGCTCAGCATGCTGATCCGTCGCTCGAGCTCGGGTGTGTCGGTTACGCCTGCGAGGCGCCCCAGCCGTTCAGCCGTGATGAACTCGTCTGCCGAGCGCAATGCCTTGTAGATCGGATCGTGTTCGACATCACGCCGTTCGGCTCGCTCACCCTCGAGATTGAACGCTCGCATGATGGCACCGCCCACTGCAGCCGCCACGGGGGGCGGAAAGGCGTTGCCGATCTGGCGGTACCTGGTGGTCTTCCGCCCGGTAAAGGTCCATTGGTAGTCATCCGACCAACCCTGGATCCGAGCCACCATCTCGGTAGTGAGCTTGGGGCCAACTTTGTACGTGTCGCCGGCCTTCGGCGGCGCATCAGCGACGCCCAGCGCGTCGACGCCAAGTTCCGCCCACGCTCTCTTCGCGCGTGTAGGACCGAGATCCGCGCCGCCGTGCTTCTTGGAACCACCGACGATCGTGGGCGCGATGCGGTCGGCCTTGCTTGCCCATGCCCCGGCGCCCTCCCACCCATCGGAAGCCATCAGCTCTTCGAGCGACTCGCCGACGGTCGTTACATGCCCTACCGTGGCCGGCCACGCGAAATGCGCGGCTTCATCGGCCTCACGCATGGCAACCAAGACGAAACGTGGCCGGAGCTGTGGTACTCCAAAGTCGGATGCTTGCAGGAGCTGCCACGATGCTTGATAGCCGAAAGCAGCGAGCCGGTCGAGCACATGCTGGCGGTATCCGGCGAAGCGCGGAAGGCTGAGACCCCGGACGTTCTCTAGGAGGAGCGCACGCGGTTTAACCACGTTGACCAGCTCGACGGCCCATGCAAACAGGTCCCGCTCGTCAGTCGCCCCAAGCTGCTTTCCCGCGATAGTGAAAGGCGGGCATGGGACACCGCCAGCCAGAAGTGCAACCCCCTCATAAGCCGCGGGGTTCCACGTCTCCGGGTCCGCTACGTCGCCCTGAGCCACCTTCCAGGAAGGTCGGTTCTCACGCAACGTGTTGCACGCGTTGGTGTCGAGCTCCACTGCTAGAGCGTGCTCGAATCCGGCCTTTTCCAGGCCCAGAGCCTGTCCACCGGCACCTGCACAGATCTCTACGACCTCGAGGTCGCCCATGAGGCCTCCTTACCGGACTAGGCGCGCACGCCGATTGCTGCGGGAGTATCTTGCACCAAGGTGCGGCGCGAGGGGAGTAGCCGTGTGGTGGTGGGATGTTGGTGGCTAGGAACGACGCTGCAGAGACCCGTAAGCGTGCGCACGCAGAGGGGCTGTATCCAGCGCCCCTGAACCCGGGTCGTTCCCGGAACATGCAGGCCAATCGGCGACGGGACACCAAACCGGAAGTCGTGCTCCGTCGCGCCTTGCACCGCCTCGGGTATCGGTACCGCAAAGACCTTTTGCTTCGGCTCGAGGACGTCAAGGTGCGCCCGGACATCGTCTTCACGAGGAGGAAGGTGGCTGTCTTCGTCGACGGCTGCTTCTGGCACGTTTGCCCTCAACATGGCCGGCAACCCACCACAAACGAGTGGTACTGGACACCCAAGCTTCGCCGGAACATGGAGCGAGATGAGCGCGCCAATGAAGCGTTACGGCAGGAGGGATGGTCGGTCGTCCGCGTCTGGGAGCACGAAGCGCTCGACGAGGCAATAGCCTCGGTGCAGGCCGCGCTCCATTGACCGAACATGTGTACGACCCTACATCCTCTGGCTGGCAGCGGCTAGCCGACACGCTGGGATTCTGTTGAACCCCTAGCCTGGGTGACAGAGCCGGCAAGGACAGCTCAACGAATCTTCACACCCGCGGCAACTTCGGAGCTGGTTCGGTCACTTCCTCACCGTCTTGGGCGACCCGCCACCAACGGCCTCCAATCTCGACTGCAGGGAACTCGCCGACTTGGGCGGGTACGACCCGGATGCTGACGATTTCCCCCGCTTGCGGGAGCGGCTGGTCCAGTGCACGCGCTACATTGCGATGGGCCGCATATTCACCGGGAATGAGGTAGCCCTCTTTACGCAACCTGGTCCGAGCACCATGACCGTTGTCTCTCACCCGCGCCATGTAATCGTCCTGCTGAGCAACAGTAGCGATGGTGTTGCGGCCGATTCTCCGGCCAGTGACGAGCCGGCATAGCTGGAGAATCCTGGCTTGACCGGTCTTGAGGCTAAAGATTCTCCGAATGATCTCGGGGTCGAGGGTCAGTAAAATGTTCGGCGGCAGCGGTTGATCTCGGAATATCCACCGGATCTGCGCGGTTCCCCGCTGGTTGAGCTGCGTTTTCCCGTCCCGATTTTCCGTCTTGCGACGGTTTACCTCACTAGCCCGCACAACGCCGAGGCTCCATAACCCTTTTTCGTCGTTTGCGGTCGCGACCAGCAAGAGATGACCAAAGCATTCTGGCGGGAGCATCCAGCCGTGCATCTTCTGGGAGTACTTGCAGTCGATGTCGTAGCCAGAAACCCGGTAGTCCAGCACGCTGCTTTCGTCTGGAACATCGTCGATGACGTCATCAAAAGCGCGACGCAAGTTGATCTCGAAGAGGCTTCCGTAGTGGGTCTTCTCGGTCTTCATTAGCTGGTCCCAGCGGTAACGCCCAGTGTGCTGGCCGTCGTAGAGCAAATCGAAGGTCTGGCGGAACACAGCAGAGAGACGGGCGCCGTCAGGGTCGGCCAGCAGGAACTTCGCGGCGATAGCTTCCCGAGCCGGATCGGGGTCGAGGCCGGTCTGTGAAAGGTTGGCGAAGAGTCCCTCGGTCATGCCAGCAAGATATGCCAAAGCGTGCGACCCTGCGCTGGACGTAAGTAGTGGGCTTGTTCCGTCGGCCATGCAGGCTCCCTGCCTGCTAACCCGCCAGCCCCCCGCGGCTAGTGACGCCTTGAAACTGACCCGAACGCGGAGCAGATTTACTAGCCCCGTACCGGCTGATAGCACTGGCAGGCTTAGGTGTCAGGAACTTGGTGTGGTGAGCGATCGCGGCGTACCAGGAGCGCTGTTGCCCAGAGGTCTGCGCCGGTCGCCGGGAACGCGGCTAAAGCCTTCAACTGCCTGCAGTCAGAACGATCCGGCCAGGGAACGAGGCGATGGAACATCGGCGTCGGCCAGGAGCAGGGATGGCGATGCCCGGGATGCCGGAAAGGGCGGCCCGCCAGGCCGCCCTTCCGGAGTACGTGAGTTACCCGTTCATCAGTTTGAGCATCTGCTGGATCTCGCCCTGGCGAGACTCCTGCACCCGTTCCGCGAACTTCTTGGCCTCGCCGTTCTTGCCGCCGGTCAGTTCGACCTTCGACATCTCCATCGCCTGGTGCTGGTGGGCCAGGAAGAGGTTGAGGAACGCAGTGTCGAAGGAGGCGGCCTTCACCGTGGTCAGCGCCTTGATCTCGGCCTCGCCGGTGCCGGGCAGGCCGCCGTGGTCGGCGTGCAGGCTGGGCGCCTGGTCCACCTCGGTGGACGCGTTCCAATCTTCGAGCCAGGACTGCATCATCGCCAGCTCGTCCTTCTCGGTGGCCTGGATGGCCTGGGCCAGCGTCTTCAGTTCGGGGCTCTGCGCCCGCTCGACGGCTGTGGTGGTCATCCGCAGGCCCTGCTTCTGGTGGTAGGCCAGCATCTGCAGGAACATCACGTCGGTGTCGTTGTGCTCGTCGCCGGCCTTGATCTCGGCCACCGCCTCGGCCGCCACGGTGGGCTTGTCGGCCACGGGGGCCTCTTTCGCCGTACCGCAGGCTCCGAGCACGAACGGCGTGAGCAGGACGACTGCCAGGAGGCGGCGGTTCACAGCGGCAGCCAGAGGGCGAGGGTGTAGATCGACGGCTCCCAGCTGTTGATCGCGGTGTGGCCCTGGCGGCACTGGAACTTCTTGCCGTTGAAGGTGACCACGTCGCCGGTCTTGTACGCCGTCCCGGCGGCCCAGCTGCCACCGGCGGGGGCGGCCGGGGGCTTGGTGGCGGTCGGGGGCTTGGTGGCGGTCGGGGGCTTGGTGGCGGTCGGGGGCTTGGTGGCGGTCGGGGGCTTGGTGGCGGTCGGCGCCGCTGCCGTCGGGGCCTTGGTCGGCGGAGTGGTGGGTGCCTTGGTCGGCGGGGTGGTCGCCACGGGCGGAGGAGTCGCGCCCCCGCCGCCCGAGGAGGCGCCGCCGCCCACGTTCAGGTCGACGCAGTTGTAAAAGGCGTTCCCGGTGTCCGCGATGTTCCACACGGCCAGCACCTTCTGGCGGCCGGGGAACTTGCTCAGGTTGATCGTGTGGTTGACCACCGCGGCCGGCTGGGCGCCGCCGTCGTCGAACGAGGCGACCTTGGTGTTGCCGATGAAGTAGTCCCAGGTAGAGGTCTTGTGCCGGGCGGTGAGCACCCAGCTGAACGTCGTCGAGCTGCCGACCGACTTGGCCGGCCAGTTGCGCGACTCGTCGGCCAGCGCCGAGAACTGGCCCACCCCGCCGTCACACGACTTGAGACCCTTGGGGCCCTCGACGCTCTGCGGCTCGAACTGGATCTGGCCGCAGTTGGCGACGGCGCCGGACGCGCACAGCGCCTGGCGGCTGGGCGGGGACGACACGTACCCGTGGGCCAGGGCGGGTGAGGCGACCGCCAGGGTCGTGCCCGCTGTGATGCCGAGGGCGACCAGGGGGTAGGCGATCTTCCTTCGCATGTCGTTCTCCGTACTGTCTCGTCGCGGCAGTTACGGCGGCGACGCTACGGAGAGCTTCCATAACAGAGCCTTAAAGGCCCCGAAAACAATCATGAAACCGTACGGCGGTCCCGCCGCGGGCGCGCCGGCGTCCGCAGATGGATCCCGACCCGCGCCCCGCCGAGCGGACTGCGCGTGATGACCATCTCGCCGCCGACCATTTCGGCCGCGCGGCGCACGATGTCGAGGCCCAATCCGGTGGAGCCGGCCCCGCTCACTCCCCGGCGGACCGACGTGGCCGGGTCGGCGATGCCCGGCCCGGCGTCGTCGACGAGCAGCCCGGCCGGCGACACGCTGACCCGGAATCCGACGCGCTCGGGGGTGTGCGAGAAGACGTTGCCGAGCATGGCGTCGACCACCCCGATCAGCTCGCTGCGGGGCACCGGCACCATCACCGGTTCGTCGCCGCCGACGACCTCCCACGGTCGTTCCTGGTCCTCGGCCAGCACCGACCAGAACGCGAGCCGGTCGGCCAGCACCTCGACCAGGTCGGTCTGTTCCCGGCCGCGGGCGGCGACGCCGAGCCGGGCGCCCTTGATGATCGCCTCGAGCTCCTCGTCGAGCAGGTCGCAGGCCTGGCGCATCCGTTCGCCGATCGGGCCGGCCGGCATCGCCTCGGCGTCCAGCCGCAGCGCCGTCAACGGGGTGCGCAGGCGGTGCGACAGGTCGGCGGCCAGCTCCCGTTCCCGGTCGAGCAGGCTCTTGAGGTCGTCGGCCATCGTGTTGAAGGCGTTCGCCGCGTCGCGCAGCTCGCTCGGGCCGTCGGGAGTGACCCGGGTGCCCAGCTCGCCGCCGCCCAGTCGCCGGGCCGAGCCGGCCAGCTCGCGGGTCGCGCGCACCAGGCGGCTGCCGAGCCGGTCGGCGAACAGGGTCGAGCCCACGACGAGCACGATCGCCAGGCCGCCGAGAACGAACCAGGCGGCCCACACGCCGCGGGTCAGTTCGGTGTCGGGCACGAAGACCTCGACGACGACCGTCCGGCCGTCGGTGAGCACGGTCGGCTGCAGATAGACCATGCCGTCGGCGACGGGGGCCAGCGCCGAGCGGCGGTCCTCCGCGGCGATCGCGATCTGGGCCGGTGAGGTGTGCGAGACGCCGATCGCGGCGACGTCGGGCAGGTGGACGGCGAGCCGGCTCTCGCTGCCCGCGGTCGTGCTGGCCACCGCGTTGGTCAGCAGGGTCGGGTCGGCGTCGACGCCGAGGACGGTGACCAGCGACGTGGCCTGCTGGCGGGCGTCGGTCACGGCCCGGTCGTGCGCGATCTGGCGGGTCGCGACGGCCAGCGGCACGAGGAAGGCCAGCGCCACCATCGACGTGATCGCGAGGGCCAGCCGGTTGAGGGCCCACCTCATCGCGGATCGACCATCATGACCCCGACTCCCCGTACGGTGTGCAGGAAGCGCGGCTGGGCGGCGGTCTCCCCGAGCTTGCGACGCAGCCACGAGATGTGCACGTCGATCGTCTGCTCCTCACCGATGCGGGCCTGGTTCCAGACCTCGTTCATCAGCTCGCGCCGGCTGATCACCTGACCCACCCGCTCGGCCAGGTAGGCCAGCACGTCGAACTCGCGCCGGGTGAGCTGCAGCGGCTCGCCCCGCAGCTCGGCGCGGCGCTGGCGGGGGCTGATGACCAGGTCGCCGACGGTGATCGCGCTCGGCGTCTCGTTGGTCGTGGCGCGGGAGCGGCGCAGCACGGCGGCGATGCGGGCCAGGATGTGGCCGCCCGAGAACGGCTTGGTCACGTAGTCGTCGGCGCCGGCGCTGAGCAGGCTGATGATGTCGGCCTCGGAGCGGCGGGCGGTGGCCACGATGACCGGCACGTCGGACACCGAGCGCATCATCCGCAGCGCGTCGGTGCCGTCGATGTCGGGCAGCCCGAGATCGAGGATGACCAGGTCGGGTCGCTCGTCGGTGACGATCTTGAGGGCCTCCGCGGCCCGGCCGACCGGTCGCACCACGTGTCCCGCATCGGTCAGCGCGCGGGAGAGCGCCGCCGTGATGATGCGGTCGTCCTCGACGAGCAGGATCATCGCCATGGCGTACACCATAGGGGCAGATGAGACGATGTCCTCGTGCGATCTTCTCGGTGGGCGCCGATCGCGGGGTGGTGCGCCGCCACCGCGACGAGCATCGTGCTGGCCTCGGTGGCTCTGCTGCCCGTTCTGCGCACGTCCTCGCCCGACGACAGGGCGCTCGCGCAGCTGCCCGCGGCCGACTCGAGCGCCTTTCCGGCGCCGCTGCCCAGCGTGACCACGCCGGCCGGCCCGGCCACGCGAAAGCCGCCGCCGGCCACGACGAGACCCACCACCACGAAGCCGGCCACGACCACGACACCGCCGCGGCCGACGACCACGACGCCCCGGCCGGACGCGACCACCACCACCGCACCGGCCACGACCGAGGACGGCTGGACGGTCACCACCGACGGTGACGGGAAGCGCACCTATGTGCGGTCGTTCCGGGTCGAGGGCGGGCAGGCGGTCATCCGGACGACCTCGGACGGGGTGGTGTCACTGGTGACCGCGACCCCGGCCGACGGCTGGTCGGTGCAGAAGGTGCAGGACTCGCCGGGCAACCTCGCGGTGTACTTCAACGAGACCCAGCACAGCTTCATCATTCATGCCACCTGGTTCAACGACCGCCCGTTCGTGCAGGTGAGCGAGGTCGGTTCCTGATTATCCGTCCGATAGGCGGGTAATTGAGCTCCAGACGAAGGGAGCTCACTGATGACGACGCACACCGAGCAGCAGCCGGTCGGCCAGTTGGTCAGCCAGCTGAGCGAACAGGTTTCGACGCTGGTCCGCGACGAACTGACGCTCGCCCGGATCGAGATGGTCGAGAAGGGCAAGCGCGCCGGCGCCGGAGCCGGACTGCTCGGCGGGGCCGGGGTAATCGCCCTGTACGGGCTCGGCGCCCTGTTCGTGACGATCGGCGCCCTCCTGGCGCTGGTCATGCCGGTCTGGGCAGCCGCCCTGATCGTGACGGTCGTACTGTTCGCCGTGGCCGGGGTCGCCGCGTTGATCGGCAAGAACCAGGTCAAGAAGGCCGTGCCGCCGGAGCCCGAGGAGGCCATGGCGAGCGGCAAGCGTGACGTGGAGACCGTGAAGACCGCGATCCGAGAGGGACGGCACTCATGAGCGACACGAGGTCGCGCGAGGAGGTTCGGGCCGACATCGCCGAGACTCGCGCCGAACTGGCCGAGACCGCGTCGGCCCTGGCCGCCAAGGCGGACGTGAAGGCGCAGGTCAAGCACGCGGTGGCCGACAAGAAGCAGGCCGCCGCGGACAAGGCCGAGCAGGTCAAGCAGGCCGCCGCGGACAAAACCGAGCAGGTCAAGCAGGCCGCGGCCGAGAAGACCGAGCAGGTCAAGCAGGTCGCGGCGGAGAAGACCGAGCAGGTACGCGAGAAGGCGGCTCAGGCCAGGACGACGGCGGTCGAAAGCGTCTCGCAAGTCAAGCAAGCGGCCGCCGACCGCAAGGATTCGCTGCTGGGCGGGTCCGACCACGGCAAGCATGAGCTCGTGGCCGACCACGGCCGGCACGAGGAGCCCACCAGCGCGAAGGCTCGTGGGCCGATCCCGATCGCGGCGATGGCCGCCGGCGCGGTGGCCATCGCCGCGGCGGTCATCACGCTCCTGCGGCGACGCCGCCGCTGAGCCGCTGTCCGGCCCTCGAAGAAGAACCTCAAGAAGGATCGTCAAGACGCAACGGCGTCCTGCGGGAAGTGCTTCAGAAGCGCTTCCTCCAGGACGCCGTTCAGCATCCGGGCGTACGTGGCGGTCAGGTGGAACCGATTGCGGTAGACCGTGATGTTGCCGATGACCGGGGTGCACACGGCCGTGCACAACCACGGCAGCACCGAGATGTAGCCGGAGCCGGTGGCCTCGGCGGCGCCCGCGTCGGCGGCGTTCCAGGTACGCGCGGTGGCCGCTGTCCGCGAGGTCGAGCACGCCTCGATGTCGTCCGGGTGGGCGGCCAGGCACTCCGGCGCACTCTGGTCGAGCACCGGGGTATCGCCCAGCACCACGACCCGGCCGGCGAACCGGCGCAGCGTCCGCAGGGTCGAGGTCAGCCCGGCCTGCCACTCGCCCGGTGAGATCAGCTGTCCCCGGTCGCGCTTCTGCGAGAAGCTCTCGTTGGTCACGATCACCAGCTCGGGCCGGATCGCCGCCACCCGGTCGGCCACGAAGGCGCGGAACCGGTCGCACTCGGTGAAGGGCCGCTGCTCCTGCTGGTTCCAGACGGTGAGGGACAGGCTGGGGCAGGCCGGCTTGCCGAAGAACTGCACCCGCCAGTCGCGTCGCTCGGCGATCTCGGACAGCGCCGGAAGCCACATCCCCGCGTGCGAGTCGCCGTAGAGCACGACGTCGGTCGCACCGGCCCGGTCCCCGAAGACGCACGGTTCGACCCGGTCGGCCGTCGGCCCGGCCTCACACTTCTCGTTGTCGAAGCCGACGTCCTCGCCGCTCGTGGCCAGCGACGGTGTCAGGTCGGCGGGCAGCACCTTCCGGCCCGGGGCCTCGCGAACGGCGGAGACCACGGCGTCGAGGCCGATGCGTGGCGCCGGCGGAGCGGTCGCCCGTGGGGGTGGCGGGATGGTCGCGGTACAGCCGGCGATGACCGTCAGCAGAGCGAGCACGAGCGCGAGACGACACGGGCGGGACAGCTCAGGGCGGGCCATGCGGCGCTCCTAGTCGGGGTTGGTATTCGGCCCCGGTTCCGGCCTCGGCCCCGGGCGACGTGGACGTCTGCCAGCGGGCGGCCACCAGCGGGGCGACGATCAGCCAGGCGGCCAGCGACAACGTGAGCACGGGGGAACGCCGCAGGGTCCGGCTGCGCCGCACCGGCTCCTCGACGCCGAAGTACGTGATCACCGCGAGCCCCAGGGCGCCCAGGATCAGCAGCGCCCGGGTCGAGGCCGGGAGCGGTTCCCCGTACGCCTGCTCGGCGATGATCAGCACCGGCCAGTGCCACAGGTAGAACGAATAGGACAGGCGGCCCAGCCAGACCAGCGGCCACCGGCCCAGCACCGAGTCGCCCCGCCCGGCCAGCACCAGCACGGTGGCGAGAACGGGCAGCACAGCGGCGTACCCGGGGAAAGGTGTGGCGTCGTCGAACGTGAGCGCGGCGACCACGATCAGCGCCAGTCCGGTGCCGGCCAGCGCGGTCGCCCACCGGTACGGGATCCGGTCGAGTCGCGGCGCGGCCAGCGCCAGCAGGCAACCGGCCCCGAGCTCCCAGGCGCGCGTCAGCGGCGAGAAGTACGACCACGTGCCGGTTTCCCAGATCGAGTACGCCAGGGACGCGACCACCGCGGCGGCCAGCCAGTAGCCGATGGCCCAGCGGAGGCCGAGCCAGATCAGCAGCGCGATCACGGCCGGCCAGACCAGGTAGAACTGTTCCTCGACGGCGAGCGACCAGAAGTGCTGCACCGGTGAGGGAGCCCCCTGCGAGGCCAGATAGTCGACCCCTTCGGCCGTGAAGCGGAAGTTCGCGGCGAACAGCGCGGACCAGACGACGTCCCCGGCGATCTCGTCGCCGCGCAGGAACCCGAGCCAGTGATAGCTCGCGAGCAGCGTGGCGACCAGCACCACCGCCGCCGCGGGCAGGAGCCGCCGGGCCCGCCGGGCGTAGAAGTCGATCAGGGACAGGTCGCCGGTCCGGCGGACCTCGCGCAGCATCAGCGAGGTGATCAGGAAGCCGGAGACGACGAAGAAGACGTCCACGCCGACATAGCCGCCGGCCAGGCCGGGCACGCCGGCGTGGAAGAGGACGACCAGGGTCACCGCGACCGCGCGCAGACCTTCGACGTCGGGCCGGAACCGCATCGGCGGACCGGCGGCCGGGTGCGCTGCCGGGTGCCGTACGCCGGTTGTCGTCTCTGTCATCGCGCACACGCTAAAGCGTCGAAAAGCCCCAAACTGCCGATCGTGGCGGATACGGCCCGTTGAGGGAAGCTTTCCTCGTTCGGCCGTGCGCGGGCCGGTGACGTGTTACGCGGGCTGGAAGGTGCAGCCGCTGATCGGGTCGGCGGCCAGGTCGATGACGGCGTCGAGCCGGTCGCGGGCAATCATCAGCTGGGCGATCTGCGTGTTGATGCGGTCGCGCTCGGCCGCGAGCAGGTCGCGCGACTCGGGCGTGTTGACCTTGGCGTCGACGCTGGGCAGCAGGTCGGCGATCGTCCGGCTGGTGAGCCCGGCGGCGTAGAGATTTTGGATGAGCTGGACCCGGTCGACGGCCGGCTCGGTGTAGTGCCGGGTACCGCGAGGGCTGCGCTCGGCGACGAGCAGGCCCTGCTCCTCGTAGTAGCGCAGCGCCCGCACGCTCACGCCGGCCCGCTCGGCCAGCTCGCCGATCCGCATCGTGGTCTCCACTCGACACCTCTCCCTGACGTCAACGTCAGATGCCAGATTAGCTCGTTCGCTCAGCGGTAGGCACGGACGTCGGCGACCGACCACCAGCTCTCCGCGGCCCCGGTCAGCGTGATCCGGACGTGCCGGACCGGCCGGCGCCGCAGGTCAGCCTCGGTGAACTGCCCGGTTGTCGACGTCGCGGCCGTCCACCAGCGCCGGCCGTCGGCCGACGCGGTGACGGTGGCACCGCGGGGGTGGTCGCCGAGGTCGGCGCCGGTGTCGAAGACCACCCGACCGACCGGCTGCACCCGGCCCAGATCGACCTGCAGGAACTGGCCCGGCTGCTGACCCGTGCCGGTCGTCCACCGGGTGCTCGCGTCGTCGTCGACGGCTGGGGAGGCATCACCCGGCGTGCTCGCGGTCGCCGTCCAGCCGGTCGGCGCGATCGGCCGGTCGGCGGATTGCCCGCGCCAGACGAAGGTGGCCAGGGCGCCGCCGGGCAGCGTGTATTCCAGCGTGCGACCCCCGTACCGCACGGCGAACGCCTGCGGGTCGTCGTTCTCGTTGTGCGCGACCAGCACCGTGCTGCCGTCCGGGTTGACGAAGGCGACGTCCATGACGCGGCCGTTCCAGCCGGTCGTGCCGAAGGAGGTGCTCGCCACCCGTACGGCGCCCGGCTTCACGAAGCGGGCCAGATGACCCAGCGTGTAGAACTCGGCGTTGCGGGTCACCGAGCCGTCGGCGTTCACCGTGACGACCCCGGTGCAGGTGCCGCAGCCGCCGTTGTGCGGCCCGTTGTCCTCGTCCAGGGCCAGGTTCCAGTTGATCACCGTCTTGGCCCAGTTCCGGGTGTTGCCGATGATCAGGTTGCGGGCGTGCCACTTGAGCGTGTCGGAGAACGTGTTCGCCGGGTCGCTCGACCGGCTGCCCGAGCACTCGGTGAAGTAGATGTCCTTGGCCGGGAACTCGTTGTGCAGCGCGGTCATGGCGCTCGGGTCGCCGTAGTAGCAGTGGTAGGCGGTGCCCGCGATCCACTTGGCGGCCTTCGTGGCCAGGAGCTCCTGCGGGTAGTGATCGATGTCGTCGACCGAGTCGGGCGGCGTGCCGGCGGCGTCGTTCGGGTGCTCCGACCAGTTGTGGTCGTACCCCAGGATCTTGGTCTTCTCGCCGGCCGAGCGCAGCATCGGACCGAGGCGCTCGATCACCTCGGCCGCCTGCCAGGACGGCAGGTCCATGCCGGGATAGCCGGCCGGCGTACGGTTCTGCGGCTCGTTCTGGATGGTCAGCGTGTCGATCGGCACGCCCTCTTTCCGGTACGCCCGGACGAACGCGACCAGATAGGCCGCGTACGCGCGGTAGATCGCCGGCGAGTCGATCAGCCGGCCGCCGGCCAGGGCGCCGTTGGTCTTCATCCAGGCCGGCGGACTCCACGGTGTGGCCATGACGCGCAACTCGGGATTGAGGCGACGGGCCTGACGCAGCAGGGGGAGGATCTGGGCGCGGTCGTGCTCGATGCTGAAGTGCCGCAGCGCGTAGTCGGTCTGGCCGGGCGGCACGTCGTCGTACGTGTAGGCCGGACCGTCGGTGAAGTCGGAGGCGCCGATGGGCTGACGCAGATAGCTCAAGCCGTTCCGGAAGAGCGACTCCATCGTGGCGTCGCGGGCGGCCGGCGAGAGCCGGTACAACACCGAGGCCGACGAGTCGGTGATCGAGGCCCCGAACCCGGCCATCGCCTGGAAGCGGCGGTGCGGGTCGACGACCACGGTCGGCACGTCGGCTCCGGCCGCGCCGAAGGGCACCGTCCCGCGATCGGCCAGGCGGTTCGCGCCGTCCGGCGTGGTGAGCCAGACGCGCGCGGTCGCGGTGTTACCGGGCTTGTCGTGTGCTGCCGCCGCCTTGCCGTGCGCCGCCGCCTTTTCGTGCGGTGCCGCCTTTTCGTGCGCTGCCGCCGGCAGAGGCCCGGTGGCCAGGACGGTGGCGCTGATCGCCACCAGGACGGTTCCCAAGCGGGCCACGACATCTCCTCTGTAACAGACGGAAACGTTTCTGATACACACAGGTAAGCGCGCCGGTCGACGACTGTCAATGTCTATGCTTCGGGAATGACACAGGGGCCCACCGTCCGCGACATCGCGGCCCACGCGGGCGTCTCGATCGCCACCGTCTCGCGGGTGCTGAACGACCAGGAACACGTCTCGCCCGGCACCCGTGACCTGGTGCAACAGGCCATCGACGAGCTGGGCGGCCGCGGCCCGCGCCGCCGCCCGACCCGCGCCGGCGCCGTCTTCGTCCGCTGCCCCTACGTGCTCACCGACTACTTCGGACTGATCGTCTCGTCGATCGCCGAGACCCTCGACCTGCACGGCCGCCAGCTGATCCTCAACGCCGGGGAGGCCGCCCAGCACACACCGGTGCTCGGGTCGCTGCCCACCCGGCCCGGCATCGGCGGCGCCATCGTGGTGCTGCCCCCCGAGCCGGCCGACGACCTGATCGCCCTGCAGGCCGCGGGCTTCCCCTTCGTCGTCGTCGACCCGCGCGAGGACGTGCCCCGCGACATCGCCGCCGTCTCGGCCGCCCACTTCGCGGGCGCCCGCAGCCTCACCGCGCACCTGACCGCGTTCGGTCACCGCCGGATCGGGCTGCTGGCCGGGCCGGACAACTGGCTGGCCGGCGCGGCCCGGCGGGCCGGGCACGTCTCGGCCCTGGCCGACGCCGGTGTGCTGCTGGATCGTCAGCTGGCCGTGCCCGGCGAACCCACCGTCCGGTTCGGATTTCAGGCGGCGCAGCGTCTGCTGGACCTGCGGGACCGGCCGACGGCTCTGGTCTGCTTCAACGACAAGGTCGCGTCGGGGGCGCTCGCCGCGGCCGTGCAGCTGGGCCTGCGCGTGCCCGAGGACGTCTCCATCGCCGGTTTCGACGACATCGACCTGGCCCAGGCGACCCGGCCGATGCTCACGACCGTACGGCAGCCACTGGCCGAGATGGGCCGGATAGCCGTGGGCCTGCTGATGCGCATCCTGGACCGGCACCGCCTGGACGCGCTCCACGTCGAGCTGGCCACCGAGCTGATCATCCGCGACTCGACCGGCCCGGCTCCCGAGGCCGGCCCGGTCGGACGCTGAGGACCAGCTTGCCCTGGACGTGAATCCTCGAGCAGCCGGTGCGCCACGGCGATGCGCTCGCGGCTACGGACGTTGCTGGTGGCGGGGCGGATCGGTGATGTTGCCCCAGCTGGGCGTGGCCGATTCCGGGGCGGCCAGCGGCTGTGGCCGCGACACGGTGACCTGGCTGGGATGGTGCTCGGCCGGGATGACCGCCTCGGCCGGGTCGGGCAGCGGCTGCTGCGCGATGGGCGCCATCGACACCCGGGGCAGCGTCACGATCGCCGGGTCGACCTCGACGGCCTGGACCACCGAGCCCCGCCCCTCGTTCTTGACCAGGATCATCGCGTACTCGGGAAGGTCCTGAAGCACCCGCGGCTCCAGCACGTATTCGTAGACGCGCTGGGCCGACGCCGCCTCGCTCCAGTTGGTGCCCTTGGCGGTGGATTCGGTCTGGCTCCAGTTGCGCGTCTTGCTCCAGTTCGAGGTCGTGTAGCGGCGCAGGCCGTGCCGGGACGCGCGCTCGCCCTTGGAGCCGCCCTTGGTCTCGGATTCGCCGGTCGTGTCGGCCAGCGTGTGGGTCTCGTCGCCGCCGAGGGTGCGGGTCAGCTCGCTGAGCACGAACTTGTGCCCCCGCCCGACGAAGTCGGCCGCCTGCGCCGCCTCCTGGTGGTTGCCCAGGCGCATCAGGGCCACCTCACCGCCGCCGATCGTCTGCAGCGACTCGGCCCGCAGGTGCGAGAAGAAGAGCACCAGCCGGATGCCCCGCCGTTCGCACAGGGTGCTGAGCCGTTCCACGGCCCGGTGGTCGATCTCGTCGGCGCCCAGCAGCACCAGCGAGCCGATCGGGGCGGCGTCCCGGCGCACCTGGTGGCCGAGCCACTGCACCAGCAGGTCTTTGAGCAGTTCGTGCTGCGCCCGCCCGGCCCCGCCCTCGGTCACCAGGCAGGTGAGGTCGGCCGGCGGGGTCGTCGCGGGGTCGCTGCCCATGGCCTCGAGCGGGTGCAGGAACGCTTCGATGCGCCGCACCCGCGCCTCCTCGGGGCGCATCGCGAGCAGCCGGCTCTCGAGATCGGCCGGCAGCAGTCCGCCCTGACCGGAGAGGGTGCGCAGGGCGGCGAGCAACCGCGCCATGGTCAGGTCGGGCGCCAGCACGGCCGCGATCCGGTTGAGCAGCAGCGCGTCCTGCGACCGCTCGGCCCGGTTGCCGCCACCGGGCGCGTCGCCGTACATGGCCTCGACCAGCCCGTCGACCAGCTCCCCCGGCTCCAGCCCGGCGACCAGGTCGAACGAGGCCAGGTCGGCGGGCAGCACGACCTCCCGGACCGTGCGGCCGGTGCCGAGGGCGAGCTGCATCAGCTCCCCGGACAGCGCTTCCCCAGTGAAGTCGGCCAGCACCATCCGCCCCCGGGACGCCAGCAGCGACCCGCCGAAGACGGTCAGGACCGCTTCCCACCCGTACGACGTACCACCCACGATGTCGACCCGGCGGGCCCCCGGCGAGGGGCTGGCCGCCGACCACTCCGGCAGCGCGTCGACGGCGTGCTGTTGCTGCTGGTCGTGCCATTGCCGGCGGCTGTCCCAGGACGCGTGCGCGATCGCGTGCTCAGCCTGGGCCCGGCGCTCCGCCTCGTCCACCGACCGGCGGGCCAGCGACGGCAGGAGACCGGCCAGGATCGCCCCCGCGACCCCGCCGACGGCGAACAACCCGGCCAGGAACAGCACCAACCCCCGCGCGCCTTCGGAGTCCCGGGTGAGCACCCCACCGCAGCACCCGATCAGCACGGCCGCCCCGAGCCCGGCGCCCAGCGAGATCAGGATGCGCTTGACCATCCCGCTCCGGGCCCGGGTGAGCCGCTCCCGCAGGTCGGGCGGGACGGGCGCGGGCTGCGGCGGCGGCTCCAGGAATTTCCGCCGGTACAGGTTCCGGTCGTTGAAGATCCACCCCAGCCGCTCACCCTCGGTGGCGAGCTGCTCGAGCGGTCTCGGGGCGGGAACGGGGCTCGTCATCGCGGCGGACTCCGGGGGCCGGGGGCGGTGTTTCCCTGACCGTACCCGCCAGGCCATCTCGTGAAGCGACACGACAGACGTCCCCTGAGGACCGCGGATCGAGAGCCCATCCCGAGACTCGGCCGGAGATCACCAGTCCGCCGGAGGCCGACGTGAATCCGAGTTCATCCAAAGTTCAGGCGGCTCACGGGGGCGTGCGACGCCGACCGGGTTCTAACCTGACACCTCGAACACCTGACAGCTCGGAAAACAGCGGGTAACGGAAGGTACAAGCGATGACCGCAACGGTCGACGTCGACACCACCGACGGCACCATGGTGATCCAGCCCCACGGCGCGCTCGGCGCCGAGGAGGCCGCTGAGCTGCGCCGCACGCTGGTCCACGCGCTTCGTCACCTGCGCCCGCTCCGGTTGATCCTCGACCTGCACGACGTGCACGAGGTCGACCCGATCACGCTGGGCACCCTGGCCGCCGCCTGCCACCTCGGCGACGATCACCAGGTCGCGGTGTTCCTCGACCGTACGTCCGAGTCGATCGCCGTCCGGCTGAGCGCGGCCGGGGTGGCGACCCACCGGTTACGAAACGTCGGCCGGGCTGCCTGAGAGCCACACCGGGGCGTACAGGGTCTCGCCGGCGTACAGGGTGTCGGCGTACAGCTTCTCGTCGGAGCGTCGCAGGTACAGCCTGGTCGCCTCGAGCAGAAGCTGTACGGGCCCGTGCGCGTTCGTCACCTCGAAGCCGTAGCCGCCGCGCAACGCGTTGGTGTAGCCGGTCAGCAGCACCTCGAGGCACTCGCTGCCGATGTCCTCGACCCCGGCGACGTCGAGCACGACCCGTCCCCGGCGTGTCCGGGCGAAGGCATCCCGCAGGGCCCGCCGCAGATCACGGTGCGCGGCGCGGTCGAAGGTCCCGCCCAGCAGCAGATAGGTCGTCTTGCCGGTGCGGTCGGTGTCCCTCTCGATGGAGAAGCTCATGAGCCCGGTCTATCCAGCGCAGGTGGACGGCGGCCGAACCGCGGATGTCAGCGCCCGGAAAACCCGCATCCGGCTCGGCTGGGAGGTGCCGGAAGATCCTGATACGGGTTGTTGACGGCTTACCGCACGTTTTTCAGGACCCGGATACGCGACAGTGGATCATCATTCCGTGTTTACCTGATGTTCATCAATGTCGATGGAGGTCAACGATGCCCGATCCCGTACGCCGACTGTTACCGCTGCTCCAGCGTCACAGCGGCGGTCGCGACGCGATGACCTGCCAATACCGCTGTGGCAACGCCTGCGATCACCCGGCGCCCAACCGGTCGGACAACGCCTATCTCGGGGACATCGTCCGCGCCACCCTGAGCCGTCGCGGGCTGCTCCGTGCGAGCGGCGCCGGCGCCCTGGTGCTCGGCGCGGGCGGCGTCTCGGCGACCGCCGCGACCCCGGCGACCGCAGCGCCCGCACCACCGGCAGCGCCCGCACCACCGGCACCGTCCGCACCACCGGCAGCGTCCGCACCGCCTCCGGGCGGCGGCGCGCTCACCTTCAAGCCGATCCCGCCGAACGAGATCGACTCCGTGATCGTCCCGAACGGCTACGACCACGCCGTCGTGATCCGCTGGGGCGACCCGGTGGTGCCGGGCGCGCCCGCCTTCGACCTCGGGCGCCAGACCGGCGAGAGCCAGTCGAAGCAGTTCGGCTACAACAACGACTTCCTCTGCGTGGTGCCGTTCCCCGGCAGCGACCGCCGGGCCCTGCTCGTGTCCAACCACGAGTACACCAACGAGGAGCTGATGTTCCCGGGCTTCACCACCCAGGAGGCGCTGAGCGTCGACCAGGTGCGGGCCGCGATGGCCGCCCACGGCATGTCGGTGCTGGAGATCGAGCGGGTCGATCGCACCGGCCGGTGGCAACCGGTCCGATCCCGGCGGCTGCCCTACAACAAGCGGCTCACCATGCTGGCCACGCCGTTCCGGGCGGACGGCCCGGCCGCCGGGTCGCCCCCGTTGCGCACGGCGGCCGACCCGGCCGGCACGACCATCATCGGCACGCTCAACAACTGCGCGGGCGGGCTGACGCCGTGGGGGACGGCGCTGTCCGGCGAGGAGAACTTCAACCAGTACTTCGTGGGCGGCGACGCCGTCCCCGAGGCGGCCAAGGCCCGGCTCAACCGGTACGGCATCCTCACCACCGCCCGGTACCCGAGCGGGTCGCGGCGGTGGGAGCGGGCGCAGGAGCGCTTCGACCTGGCCAAGCACCCGAACGAGGCCAACCGCTTCGGCTGGATCGTCGAGGTCGACCCGTTCGAGCCGGACGCGCCGCCCCGCAAGCACACCGCGATGGGCCGCTTCAAGCATGAGGGCGCCAACGTCATCGTGGCCCGCAACGGTCAAGTGGCCGCATACCTGGGTGACGACGAGCGCTTCGAGTACCTCTACAAGTTCGTATCGAGCCGGCGCTACCGCCCGGGCGACCGCAAGCACAACCTCACCCTGCTCGAGTCGGGCACGCTCTACGTCGCGAAGCTCAGCGGGGACAGCCCGCCGGCCGAGATCGACGGCACCGGCAAGCTCCCGGCCGACGGCGCCTTCGACGGTACGGGTGCGTGGATCAAGCTCGTCTCCGGGAACACCTCGTTCGTCCCCGGCATGACCGCGATCGAGGTGCTGACCTTCACCCGCGAGGCCGGCGACAAGGTCGGCGCGACCAGGATGGACCGGCCCGAGGACGTCCAGCCCAGCCTGCGGAGCGGCAAGATCTATGCCGCGCTGACCAACAACACGAACCGCGGCGTCGGCACCTATCCCGGCGTCGACGAGGCGAACCCGCGTACCGCCAACCGGCACGGCCAGATCTTCGAGCTCGTCGAGGACGGGGGCGACCACACCGGCGAGACCTTCACCTGGTCGTTGCCGATCGTGTGCGGCGACCCGAACGACCCCGGCACGTATTTCGCGGGCTACGACAAGAGCAAGGTGTCCCCGATCTCGTGTCCGGACAACGTCGCCTTCGACAGCGCCGGGAACCTCTGGATCTCCACCGACGGCAACGCGCTGGGCAGCAACGACGGGCTCTTCGCCACGGCGATCGAAGGCCCGGAGCGCGGTCACCTCAAGCAGTTCCTCACGGTGCCGCCCGGCGCGGAGACCTGCGGCCCGTTCATCACCGGCGACGACCGCTCGGTCTTCGTCGCCGTGCAGCATCCGGGGGAGGTCACCGGCGCGACCGTCGACAACCCGGCGTCCACCTGGCCCGACGGCGACTACGCCAAACCGGCGGTCGTGGTCACCTGGCGGCTCGACGGCGGACGGATCGGCAGCTAGAGCGTTAACGTCCCGTTCACCGGCAACCGGTGGATCCGTCGGTGTCGGCTCTCCTAGCGTTCGGCTCAGCCCACCCACGGGTGCGGCCATGACGAACTAGGAGAGCCGATGCGTCGACTTTTACCCCTGCTGGGCCACAGTGGTGGCTCGCGGGACGCCATGACCTGCCTCTATCGCTGCGGCAACGCTTGTGACCACCCCGCGCCGAACGAGTCGGACAACCCGTACCTCGGCGATGTGGTGAACACGGCGATGAGCCGGCGGGGTGTGATGCGCGCGGGCGCCGCCGGCGCGCTCGTCCTCGGTGTGAGCGCCTCGGCTGCCGCGGCGGCCCCGGCAGCCGCCGCGCCGGCTCCGGCCGCCGTTCCGCAGCCCCTCGGCAAGCCCGCGGCCGGGCCCACCGGCAAGGCCGGCAAGATCGGCTTCAAGGCGATCCCGCCGAACACGCTCGACAACCTGATCGTGCCCAACGGCTACGACTCGGCCGTCGTGCTGCGCTGGGGCGACCCCGTGGTGGCCGGCGCGCCCGAGTTCGACCTGGGCAAGCAGACCGCCAAGCGGCAGTCGCAGCAGTTCGGCTACAACAACGACTTCGTCGGCGTGCTGCCGTTCGGCAACTCGGGCGACCGCGCGCTGCTCGTGGTCAACCACGAGTACACCAACGAGGAGCTGATGTTCCCGGGCTTCACCAGCCTGGACGCGCTCAGCGTCGAGCAGGTCAAGGTCGCGATGGCGGCGCACGGCCTGTCGGTGGTCGAGATCGAGCGGGTCGGCCGCACCGGCCAGTGGAAGCCGGTCGAGTCCCGTCGCCTGCCCTACAACAAGCGCATCACCGCGCTCGAGACCGTGTTCAAGCTGACCGGCCCGGTGGCCGGGACGGCGGCGGTGAAGACCGCGGCCGATCCCAAGGGCCAGTGGGTCATCGGCACGCTGAACAACTGTGCCGGCGGCGTCACGCCGTGGGGCACCGTGCTCTCCGGCGAGGAGAACTTCAACCAGTACTTCGTCGGTGGCGACGCCGTTGCCGAGGCCGACAAGCCGAAGTTCAACCGCTACGGCATCACGACCACGGCGCGCTACCCGAGCGGCTCGCGCAAGTGGGAGCGGGCGCAGGAGCGCTTCGACCTGGCCAAGCACCCGAACGAGGCCAACCGCTTCGGCTGGATCGTCGAGGTCGACCCGTTCGACCCGGACGCCCCGCCGCGCAAGCACACCGCCATGGGCCGCTTCAAGCACGAGGGCGCCAACGTCATCGTGGCCAAGAGCGGGCACGTCGTCGCGTACATGGGCGACGACGAGCGGTTCGACTACCTCTACAAGTTCGTCTCCGAGAAGAAGTACCGGCCCGGCGACCGCAAGCACAACCTGACGCTGCTCGAGTCGGGCACTCTCTACGTCGCCCAGGTCACCGGGGACAGCCCGGCGGCCGAGATCGACGGCACCGGCAAGCTCCCGTCCGACGGCGCCTTCGACGGTACGGGCAAGTGGATCAAGCTGGTCTCGGGGAACAAGTCGTTCGTCCCCGGCATGACGGTGGCCGACATCCTGACCTTCACCCGGCTGGCCGGCGACGCGGTCAAGGCGACCAAGATGGACCGCCCCGAGGACGTCCAGCCCAGCCTGCGTACCGGCAAGATCTACGCGGCGATGACCAACAACACGAACCGGGCCGTCGGCACCAACCCGGGCGTGGACGAGGCCAACCCGCGCAGCGCCAACAAGCACGGCCACATCTTCGAGCTCGTCGAGGACAAGGGCGACCACACCGGCGAGACCTTCACCTGGTCGCTGCCCATCGTGTGCGGCGACCCGGCCGCCGCCGACACCTACTTCGGCGGATACGACAAGACGGCCGTCTCGCCGATCTCCTGCCCCGACAACGTCGCCTTCGACAGCGCCGGGAACCTCTGGATCTCCACCGACGGCAACGCCCTGGGCACCAACGACGGCCTGTTCGCCACCCCGATCGAGGGTTCCGAACGCGGCCACCTGCGGCAGTTCCTCACGGTGCCGCGCGGCGCCGAGACCTGCGGCCCGTTCATCACCGGCGACGACCGCTCGGTCTTCGTCGCCGTGCAGCACCCCGGCGAGATCTCCGGCGCCACCGTCGACAAGCCGGTCTCCACCTGGCCCGACGGCGACTACGCCAAGCCCGCCGTCGTGGTCACCTGGCGCCTCGACGGCGGACCGATCGGCAGCTGACCATCCCTGGGCGGGCCGCTCACCCGAGCGACCCGCCCAGGCCTCACTTGGTGAACGTGAAGTACTTGTACGGGGCGTACGTCGTGTAGTTGACGCTGTCGCCCGAGGTGCCGGGCAGGTAGGCGGCCCGGACGCGGTAGAACACACCGGTCGAGTGGCTGCCGGTCAGCGTGTAGTACGACTTGCCCACGGTGTTGAGCGGCAGGTCGACGTTCTTCCAGGGCTTCCACGCGCCGCCGGAGTGGACCTGGAACTGCAGCCGCTGCTTGCGGTGGGGATACGGCGTCATCGTGGTGGTGAAGTACGGGTGCACGGTCTTGCGGAAGTGCGCGTAGGACACCGTGCCGAGGTTGGCGGTCTTGTACTGCCTGGTGCTGACCGTCGAGACCGCGACCCGGGTCTGCACGACGGTCTTGGCCGAGGTGGGGGCAAACCGGGTCGTACCGAGGAACTTGGCGGTCAGGCTGAGACTGTGAACCGCCCGCACCTGAACGCTCGACTGCCCGGTCCGCAGGGTGATCCGTCGGGCCGGTTCGGGACCGTACGGGTCGGCATGGATCTCGATGACCCCGCCCGGGTAGGCGACGTTGCTGAGACGGGCCGTGACGGACACCCCCGAGTTGTACGGAGTCGTCGTCGGGTTCGCCTCGATGCTCAGGCGCACCGGCGTCAGCGGGACCTTGATCGTCGCCGTCGCGGTGGCCGGGGCGAGGACGTCGCTCCCGGCATACGACACCCGGTACACCAGGTCGCCACCGGACACCATCGTGTCGGCGATGAAGAACGCGCCCTTGGCGTCGACCGTGGACGGGCGTAGGGCAACGCCGGCGGGCGACTCCGGATCGGTACGGGTCACGGCGAGCAGTGTTCCGGCCGGCACCGGCCGCGTGGCGGTGATCGTGCCCAGGATCTTGGTCGAGGTGTTCCGCGGGAGGGTGGCCGGAGCGACCAGCGAGATCGTCGGCGCCTCGAGAGCCGGCTCGTCGTCGGCCGCGGCGGGACCGGCTCCCACCACGACGACGGCCGACGCCGCGACGGCCAGGACAGTGAGAGCGGCACGGACCTTTTGCATGGGGTACTCCCGGTTCCTCGCGCTCGGCATGATCACGGCGCGGCCGGCACAGCGTACGTGAAAGATCATCACGCCGGAGGCCGGGCGCTCAGCGGATCCGGTACGCCTTCGGCAGCTTGTAGCCGCGGGCGGCCAGCAGGGTGCGCAGGCGGTCGGGGTAGTCGGTGATCAGACCGTCCACACCGTCGTCGAGCAGTTTGGTCATCGTCGGCACGTCGTCCACCGTCCAGGGCACGACCTTGATCCCGTACGCGTGCGCGTGCCTGACCATCTCGCGGGTGAGGTAGGGCTGGTAACCGGGGTCGGTGACCGTGCCGTTCTGCGGGAAGCCGTGCACCGGCGAGAACGTCGAGGCGCCGACCGTACGGATGGCCCGGATCGGGTCTCCGCCGAAGTCGTCGATGTCGAGGCCGCCCAGCCACGGCGACGCGCCCGGCAGTCCGACCTGCAGGAAGTCGTAGTTGGTCAGGGCGACCAGCGGCAGCCGCGGCTCGACCTGGCGCATCCGCCGGAGCGCGCCCCAGTCGAAGCTCTGGATCGTGACCTGGCGCAGCAGCCCGGCCCGGCGGATCTCGGCCGCGGTCACCCGCACGAACTGCTCGCGCGGCGCCGTCTCGGTGGGCGCGCCGGCCTCGACCTTGGTTTCCACGTTGAGCTTCACACCGTGCGCGCGGTAGCGCTTGACCAGACCGAACACGTCGCGCAGGAGCGGCATCCGCGCGCCCGGCACGGCGACCTGGCCGGGCTTGTCGGGCAGCGTCCGCGACCCGCAGTCGAGCGTGCGGACCTGCGCCACGGTCAGCGTGTTGACGTACTTGCCGACGTACGGGAACTCCGGGTCACCGGTCGTGACCGGTGCAGTGTCCGCGCATTTCGCGCCCGACACCCGGCGGTCGTGGGTGACCACCGCCTGGCCGTCCTCGGTGATCTGCACGTCCAGCTCGAGGGTGCTGACCCCCAGCTCGAGCGCCGTGCCGAACGCGGCGAGCGTGTTCTCGACCGTCAGCCCGAGGCCACCGCGGTGGGCCTGCAGGTCGAACGGCTTGCCGCCGGCGACGGCCGGGCCGGGCGCGACGAGCGTGCTCGCCAGGATGCCGGCCGCGAGGAGGGCTGTGCCCTTCATGGACTGTCTCCCTTCGTTGTCCGGCCAGCCTCGGCGGCGCGCGCGGCGAGCAAGCGACATCCATGTGAACCGATGCCGACGACCGGCTCAGGTATTCGTGAATGAATGCACATATGCACAATTGAACGGCCATCCGGAAGGGTGCTGAATCAACGACAAACTATTGACATGCTTTTTCCCGGCGGCCGGAACGTTGAATGAATCGATTCCCTCTGGCGGGTCGTCCGGCCATCGGTTACGTTGAGGAAACGCATCTCGAAGATGAGATCCGGGCTTGTCGACCCTGCCGCACTGACCTGCTCAAACGGCCATCCGGGGAGTCGTCCTGTGCCTGCCTCACCGCCACTCCTGCTCACCCCCAGAATAGAGCCGATCACCCAATCGGTTCTCGACGCGAGCGCACTGCTGCGACAGCTCGCCGACGGCCTCGGGTCCCCCCTCAACATCGTGGTACCGGAAGCGCTCGACGCCAATGTGGAGGCTTTCCGGGCGGTCTACCGGCGGCACCGGCTGCGCGGTCACATCTATTTCGCGCACAAGGCCAACCGTTCCGCGGCGTTGCTGCGCCACCTCGCCGCCACGGACGCCGGTGTCGATGTCGCCTCGCTCGCCGAATTGCAGCACGCGCTCGGCGCCGGGTTCGAACCCCGGCGGATCATGGCGACCGGCCCGAAGAGCCGCGAGTTCCTCTGGCTGGCCGCGCGCAGCGGGATCACCGTGAACGCGGACTCCCTGGACGAGCTGAGTGAGCTGGCCGGCCTGGTCGCCGCCCGCCGGCTTCCCCGCGTACGCGTCCTGGTGCGGCTGGCCGAGTTCGCCTCGCGCGGCGTCCGGCTGGTCAGCCGGCGCAGCCGCTTCGGGGTGCCCTTCGACATGCTGTCCGAGGCGCTCGACCGGGTGGACAAGCACGCCGACCAGCTCGAACTCGTCGGCGTGGCCTACCACCTGGACACGATCGGCCTGCCCGAGAAGGCCGTCGCGCTGGAGGGCTGCCTGGCCGCGCTGGACGAGTGCCGGCGCCGTGACGTGCCGGCCTGGTCGATCGACATCGGCGGCGGGTTCGGCGTGAACTACCTGGCCGACGGTGAGCAGTGGGACCGGTACACGTCCGAGCTGGCCCAGTCGGTGCTCGGGCGGCGGCCGCCGCTCACCTGGAACGGGCACGGCTACGGGCTGCGCAACGAGGCGGGGACCCTGCGCGGAACGCTCGGCCTCTACCCCGCGCACCGGCCGGTCTCGGGTCCGGCCTACCTCGACCAGCTGCTCTCGACCACGGCGCCCGAGCAGCGCCGGCCGCTCGGCACGCTGCTGCTCGACAGCATGGGCGACCTCGACATCGAACCGGGCCGGGCGCTGCTCGACCAGTGCGGTCTCGTGCTCGCCCGCGTGCTCGAGGTGCGGGAAGGGGCCGACACTCTCGTACGGCTCGACCTCAACGCGAGGGATGTGAGCCTCGAAGAGCACGGGGTGTTGATGGATCCGGTCATCATCCCGGGGGACTCCGCCGGCATTGCCGGGCCGGCGGAGGTCTTCCTGCTGGGCAACCTGTGCCTGGAATCCGATCTGATCACCCGGCGCAAGGTGGTCCTGCCCGTCCGGCCCCGGCCCGGCGACCTGCTGGCCTTCGTCAACACGGCCGGCTACTTCATGGACTTCAGCGCCACTCATGCGCTGCGTCAGCCCATCGGCCGCAAGGTCGCCCTCTTCCGGCGGGGGGACGCCTGGAGCTGGTGCCTCGACGAGCAGTACTGGCCCGTCCCCGAGCGCACGGAGGCAGCATGAGATTCGACGACATGACCGAGGCCGTCGGCAACACCCCGCTGGTCCGCATCGACCCGGCGGTGCACGGCCTGCGCAACATCGACCTCTACGCCAAGATGGAGCTGCTCAACCCGTTCGGCTCGCTCAAGGACCGGGCCGCGTTGCAGATGATCCGCCCGCTGCTGGCCGGCGCCGTCGAGCGCGGCGACACGGTGGTCGAGCTCTCCAGCGGCAACACGGCCAAGGCGCTCGCGATGATCGCCGGTATGCACGGGCTGCGCTTCAAGAGCGTCACCAACCGGATGAAGGTGCCCGAGGTCAAGGACCTTCTGCTGCTGCTCGGCGCCGAGATCGACGAGCTGCCCGGTCAGGCCGAGTGTCTCGACCCGAGCGACACCGAGGACCCGCTGTCGCGCATGCACCGCACGCTGACCAGCAACGGCAGCGGCTATGTGCACACCGACCAGTACTTCAACGAGCGCAACGTCGAGGCCCATCTGCACGGCACCGGTCCCGAGATCATCAAGGACCTGGACGGCCGGGCGCCCGACTACTTCGTGGCCTGCGTCGGCACCGCCGGGTCGTCGACCGGTGTGGCCCGGGCGCTGCGCCAGCACGACCCCGACGTACGCGTCATCGGCCTGGTCGCCGCCAAGAGCGACTTCATCCCCGGCATCCGCACCATCGACGAGGTGCACGAGGTCGGGCTGTTCGAGCCCGGCGTCTACGACGCCATCGAGACGATCACCGCCGACGAGGCCATCGACGGCCTGCTCACCCTGGTGCGCCGATGCGGTACGCCGGCCGGCCCCACCGGCGGCGGCGCGTTCCAGGGCGCGGTCCGTCACCTGCGCGCGATCGACGCCGACCTGACCGAACGCCGCACCGCCGTCTTCATCGTCTGCGACCGGATGGAGAGCTACCTGTCATATCTGCGCGAGCGGCGGCCCGCGCTGTTCGGCCGTCCGCCCCGGCGCAACGACCCGCGCGACCTGACCGAGGACGACATCGCCGCGGCCCCCACGGTCGAGATCGAGGAGGCCCAGCGGTGGCCCGGCCTCGTCGTCGACCTGCGCAGCCCGTACGCGTTCCAGGCCCTGCACATCGACGGTTCGATCAACATCGTCGACGAGCTGTTCGCCGAGACGCTCCACGGTGGACTGCCGTTCAGCCGCCGCCGGCCCGTGCTGCTGGTCTGCCCGGTCGGCGAGAAGTCGGCCCGCTACGCGGCTCTGCTCACCCGGATGGGCCACCCGTCGGTCCGGTCGCTGGCCGGCGGCATCATCGCCTGGCGCGACGCCGGCGCGCGGCTGGTACGTGACTGATGACCCTCGACCTCGACCCGGCCCTCGACCCGGCCCTCGACTTGGACGTCCGCTCGCAGTTCCCCCAGCTGGTGCGCAACCCCGGCGTCGCCTACCTCGACAGCGCCGCGACCGCCCAGAAGCCACAGGCCGTCCTCGACGCGGTGACCGACTATCTGACCAGCGAGAACGCCAATGCCGCACGCGGCACCTATCCGTGGGCCAACCGCACCACCACGCGCATCTCCGACACGCGCGACCAGATCCGCCGGTTCCTGGACGACCCGTCACCGGCGACGTCCGGCGTGCACTTCGTCAGCGGCACGACCGAGGGCCTGCGGACGGTAGCGCTCGACTGGCTGCCTCAGGTGCTGCGCGACGGCGACGAGATCATCGTGCCGTTCGCCGACCACAACGCGAACGTCGTACCCTGGCTGGACGCGGTCGAGCTGCTACAGCGCCAGGGCACCCGGGTCGTCGTGCGCGCCCTGCCGTACGACTCGGCGCACGACTACGACGCGGCGCGCCTGCCCGTCGGCCCCCGCACCCGGCTGATCGCCGCCACCCACGTGCATCACGTCTACGGCAACGACATGAACGTGCACCGGCTGCGCGCCGCGGCCGGCCCGGACATCCCGATCTGCCTGGACGCGGCGCAGAGCTTCGGCCACCTGCCGATCTCCGTACGCGATCTCGACGTGGACTTCGTGGTCTTCTCAGGCCACAAAGCGATGGCGCTGCCCGGGATCGGCGCAGTCTGGGCCCGCAACCGACGTGGACCCGCGTTCACCCCCGCCGGGTGGAGCGGGTCGCCGAACACCGCCGGGATCGTGAGTCTGGCAGCCGCGATGGACTGGCTCTCGTCCGTCGGGCTGGACCGGATCGCCACCCACGCGGTGTCCCTGGCGACCCGCCTCACCACCGGGCTGGCCGGCCTGCCCAGCTACGAGGTGCTCGGCTGCCGGACCAGCCTGACGGCCGACTCCCCGGTGCAGCGCCGCCAGGGCATCGTGACGTTCCGCCACCGAGACATCAGCTCCAACGACCTGGGCTTCATCCTGGCGTCCGACAACCTGCTCGTCCGAGCCGACGGCCACTGCCAGGCCCCCGAAGGCGAGAAGACCGAGTCCGTACGGGTGAGCGTCCACGCCTACAACTCCGCCAACGAAATCGACCGACTCCTGGCCACACTGTCCGCACTCGACTGACCGCGCACGTGGACAACCAGCCCAACAAACCAACCAGCCCCCAGCGACGCCACCCGCACCCGATCGACCGCGCCCGTCAACAACTCGCCGACCAAACCGGCCAGTTCCGGCGACGCCATCCGCACCCGATAGACCGTGTCCGTCTACGACTCGCCCGACCAAACCGGCCAGCCCCGGAGACGCGGTCCGCGCTGGATTCGTGGGGTCGCCGCGACAGCCGACCACTTCGCCTGTTAGAAATGGTTGTCGTTTCCGCTCCCTCTGAAGGATGGGCAGATGCCGTCGACCGCCCTCGACCACGCCCGCTGGCGCACAGCCTGGGATGAGGTGATGGCCGGCTTCGTCCCCGGGCTGGACAGCCTGGAGGCCTCCATCGGCACCACAGCCGAGACCGTTCTGGGCCGCCCGCCCACCCGAGTCCTCGACCTGGGCGGCGGCCCCGGCGTGGTGGCCGCCCGCATGGCCGAGCGCTGGCCCGGCACCCGCGTGACCCTGATCGACATCGACCCGGTGCTCCTGACCCTGGCCCGCGACGGCGTCCCCCCGTCCGTGACAGTTCTGGACGCCGACCTGGGCGAGCCCGGTTGGACCGAAGCCGCCGGCACCGGCTACGACCTCGTCACCGCCGTCATGACCGTCCACTACCTACGACCGGAGAGCATCCGGGCCCTGTACCGCCACTGCCGCCAGGCCATGTCCCCCGGCGGCCTGCTGGTAGTGGCCGACCTGATCCCCGACGACAACCTCCCCACCATCACAGAGGCCCTCAACCCGGCCCCCGGCGAAGCCGCCGCCGAACTAGCCTGGACCCAATGGTGGGGCGAAGCAGCCCAAGCCTTCCCCCCACTCATGGCCGCCCGCGCCGACGTCTTCCGCCACCGCCCACCCGCGAACTTCGCCGGCGACACCACCTGGCACGCAGCCGCTTGCCGAGCCGCTGGCTTCCACGAGGCCGGCCTCCTCTGGCGCAACGGCCGCCACGCAGCCCTGGCCGCCCTCGCCTGATCCACCAACCGGCCCCCGGCAACCCGGCGCCAACCGAGGGTCGGGTCCGGCCCGTCAGCCCGATCCAGTCCGTCAGCCCGATCCGGCCCGTCAGCCCGATCCGGCCCGCCGGGTCCGTCGGTCCGGTCGTCGGTCGAATCAGGTCTGTCGGTCGAGTCCGGTTCGGTCGGTTCCGTCGGGTCCGGTCCAGTCGGATCGGGTCCGGTCCAGTCGGGTCCGGTCCGGTCCGGTCGGGTCCGGTCCGGTCCGGTCGGTCGGTCGGGTCGGGTCGGGTTCAGTTGGGTCGGGTCCAGTTGAGTCCAATCGGGTCGGGTTCAGTCCGGTCCATTGAGTCGGGTCCAGCCGGGTCGGGTCGGGGATCATGATCGCCGGGTGGGTACATTTCGGCCACGTCTGGTTATTCGGGAAGCGTTTGCGTGCCCGCACGGGACGGCGGAACCGGACGTCTCTTGGCTCTGGGGCGTTGGTCGGGTAACTGACTTTGTGGATCTCGACGTGAGCTCAGGGAGGGCACGGACTCGGCTCAGGCGTTGGTCCTAAGCCGGATGATCCGGGGGCTACTCGTTCGGCGGTAGGCAGCTATTGGCGTCGGTGGTAGAGGTTGCGCCGCGGTCGTCGCAGTGGGTCGACGGTCGGGGGCGGGTAGAAGTCCGGGCACTGGTCGGGACCGAGGCGGATCTGCCAGCCGCCACCCGGGTGGTGGACGAGGCGATGGTGATGTCGGCAGAGCAGCACCAGGTTGTCCAGGCTGGTGGGACCACCGTTGCTCCAGGCGGTGAGGTGATGGGCGTCGGTCCAGCGCGGCGGCCGATCACAGTCGGGGAAAGCGCAGCCCCGGTCGCGCACGTGCAGGGCGCGGCGCAGCGGGCCGGTGGCTAGTCGGCGGGCACGCCCTGTGTCGAGGATTTGCCCGGCCCCGCCTAAAACGAACGGCAGGACTCGAGCGTCACAGGCGAGCCGACGCATCGTGGCGGCCGACAGGCGCAGCCCACTGTCGGTGGTGCCGATCCCCAGGGTTCCGGGGGTCGGCGTCCCATGGCCCTGGACGCCGTTGCCCATAGTGACGGTGTGCGGGGTGCAGCTGCCCGAAGTCTCGGTGTGCGTGAGGCCGTTGCCCAGAAACTCGGTGTGCGGGGCGCCGGCGTTCGAAGTGCCGATGTGCGGGAGGCCGCTGCCCGAACTCCTGGTGCCCGCGGCGCCAGCATGCGAAGTGCCAGTGCTCGAACTGCCGATGCCCGGGAGGCCGCTGCCCACAGTTTCGATGCCCGACGCGCCGCCATTCGAGGTACCGGTGCTCGAAGTGCCGATGCGCGAGGTACCGGTGCTCGAAGTGCCGATGCGCGAGGTACCGGTGCTCGAAGTGCCGATGCGCGAGGTACCGGTGCTCGAAGTGCCGATGCGCGAGGTACCGGTGCTCGAAGTGCCGGTGCGTGAGGTACCGGTGCTCGAAGTGCCGATGCGCGAGGTACCGGTGCTCGAAGTGCCGGTGCGTGAGGTACCGGTGCTCGAAGTGCCGGTGCGTGAGGTGCTGACGAACGGGATGCCGGTGACCGGCATGCGGGTGAGCAAGTCGTAGGCGACGGTGACGGCCAGCTGGGGTGGTTCGCCGCCGTCGGCGGGCAGCTCGCCGGTGCGCAGGGCCAGTCGGCAGATGTCGATCAGGGCGTCGGCGCGGCGGTGCTCTGCGGTGCGGTCGTCGCCCGGCATTGGGGTGCACAGCGGGTGCAGGGCGGCGTGCATGATGGCGGCGTCTTCGGTGCCGAGCAGGCCGGAGACGCGGACCAGGCCGTCGGATGGCAGCGACAAGGTGAACTTGCGACGGCGGTGGGCGCGGGCTTCCTGACGGGCCAGGGCTGCTTCGTCGGCTCGTTCGGCCAGCTCCGGGGCGACGTGGGCCAGGATGCGTTCGCCCACTCGGCGTAGTTGGTAGGCCGGTAGCCGCTCGGCCATGCCGATCATCGTGGTCTGGGCCAGCTCAACCAGTCGCGACACATGGCTCGGACTTAGCTCCCCGCCATGGCCAACGCCGTGGTTGCTGCAGCCGCCACCCTGCTCGTGGCCGTCGCCTCCACCATGCTCAGGGCTGTCGCAGCCGTGGCCGTGGCAGCCGTGGTCATCGCCACCGTGGTGGCAATCATGGCCATCGCCTCGGCCGTAAGAGCAGTCGCCGCTACGGTCGCTGTCGCCGCCATGGTCGCTGTCGTCGCTCTGGTCGCCGGGGCCGCAATCATGGTCATTGCTCTGGCCGCTGCAGCCGCCATGGCCGTGGCCGCAAGCTCTGCGGCAGTCGTTGCTGACGTCGGCGTCGCCGTCGTGGTGGGCGTCGCCGTCGTGGTGGGCATCGCCGTCGTGGTGGGCATCGCCGTCGTGGTGGGCGCGGGCATCGCCGCCGAGGTGGGCGTGCGCATCGTCGTCGTGGTGGGCGTCGCCGTAGTTGTGGGGGGCCAGGTCGCTGGGGAGGGCGTCGAGGGTTTCGGCGATCGCGGTGGACTGGCGGAGGTTGAGGTGGCCTTCGAGCACCGCCTGTTCCACCGCGGGGTGCCGGCTCAGTGCGGCGGCCTGCGCGGCCAGCTCGCGGGCCGGTTGCGGATCTAGCAACAGCAAGCTGCGCAGCCAACCTGCGGTGGTGCGGTGGCCCTGCGCGGCGGGCAGACCGCCAGTGACGGCCTGCTGTACCAGCCGCGCCTGCAACGCCGCGGCGCACTGCTCCAGACGATGCGCCGCCTTCAGTGACGCGGTCAGCTCATCGTCAGCAAGCGGCCACAACAAGCACGCGGCGAGTTTCGCCACGTCCTCACTGAGCTGCTCCACGTCCGCCATCACAGCAACCATAATCGAACATACGTACGACACTTTTGGAGCTCGGTCCGCCGCCAAAAGATCGACATTCACCATCTGAAGCGGATCATCAATGTGCCTCGACCCCCGAGGGCAGCACCCGCTTCGGCCGGGGGCACACGGGCGTCGTCGCGGCGGCCGAGGCCAAGACAAGTGGCTTAAGTTGCCTCGCGCACATGCGGTCACGGCAAACATGACAACAAAGCTGCCCACGCCATCGCTCGGCCGCGCCGAAGCCGAGATACGCGACTCCAAGCCGACCTACAGGCCGAGCCGACCTACCAGGCCGAGCCGACCTACCAGGCCGAGCCGACCTACCAGGCCGAGCCGACCTACCAGGCCGAGCCGACCTACCAGGCCGAGCCGACCTACAGGCCGATAAGTGAAGCGCCCGAACCATCCACGGAGAGCCTGACGAACTCGAGCCGAAGGTTCGCCAAGGACGTTGCGATCGACGACCGCGCACCCCGTAAACCAAGAGGCAGGTGCCAGAGTCGCTGAGGCCGCGTCCACAGTGAAGCCCCCACCTCCACGATCGGAGACGGGGGCTTCACGCGAACCACGTACTACTTGGTGACCTTGACCGTGTAGGTCTGGGCCGACGCGGTGTTACCCGCGCGGTCCGTCGCCTTGTAGGTGACCTTCAGGGTGCCCTTCTCGACGCCCTTCACCGCGACGCTCCACCGGCCCAGCAGCAGCGACGGCGTGTCGGTCAGCACCTTGGCCCGGGCCGCCGCGTCGCCCTGCGACGACGCCTTGACCCACTTGCCGCCGTCGTAGAAGTGCCACTTGCCGGACCGCTCCTGGATCAGCGTGACCTGGACCTTGTCGGCGCCCACGCCCTTGTCGGCGGCGAAGCCCGACACCGCGCGCCACGACGACGCCGACGCCGGGTTTCGCGGCGCATCGAGCGTCACGACCGGCGCGTACGTGTCGGCCGTGACCTTCACCGAGCCGGCCGTGACGGCCTGCCCGGCGCCCGCCGCGTTGTACGGCGTCACCTTGACCGCGTACGTGCCGGCCCGGGGATAGGTGTGGGCGACCAGCGCGCCGTTCGCCGACATGGTGGCGGTCGCGCCGTCACCCCAGTCGACGACGAGCTTGCCGGCGCCGTCCACCTTGCTCACGGCCAGGACGACGAACTGCGAGGCCCAGATCGACTTGGGCTCGAGCACGTACTTGCCCGGCTGCGGCTTGACCGTGACGACCGCGGCGCCTTCGAACGTGGCCGCTGCGGTGTTGCCGGCCTGGTCGGTCAGTTGCACCGACACCGTGTACGAGCCGGGGGCGGCGTACGTGTGGGTCGCGGTGCCGGCGGTCAGCGTGACCGGCGCGGAGCCGTCACCCCAGTCGACCACCCGCTTGGCCACATCGTCGGCCACCGCGACCTGCGTCAGCGTCGCGGCCTGGCCCGGCCACAATGCCGTCGTCCCGAGCTTGTACGACCCGGTCGGCGGCGTGCTGTCGGCGACCCCGGCAGTGCTGCGCGGGGTGGCGTCGGCCGTGATGGGGGAGTTGGCGGCGAAGTAGTTGACCAGCATCGTGAGGTCGTTGTCGCCGGTCGTGACGCGGTTGTTGCCCTCGCCGAGCGTCCGGAAGTTGTCGCCTCCCGCGGCCAGGAACGAGTTCGACGTCACGCGGTAGGTGCCCGTCGGGCTCAGCACGGCGCCGTTCAGCTTGAGGGTCGACGCGATGATGCGCGAGCCCCGGGGCTGGCTGACGTCGTACGAGTAGGTGAGCCCCTTGGACGAGCCCAGGTGCAGCACCGGCCGGGACGCCCCGTCCGGCTGCCACTGCTCCTCGAGCACCTGCTTGATCTGCGCGCCGGTCAGGGTCTGGGTGACCACGTCGTTGGCGAACGGCTGCACCGCGAAGGCGTCGGCGTAGGTCACCGTGCCGTCGGTGCGGTAGAGCAGGTCGGCCCGCAGTCCGCCCGGGTTCATGAAGGCGATCTGAGCGCCTCCGCGGCCCGGCGCGCTGGTCTGGTCGAGCTGCACGTCGGCGATGAAGTTGCCCAGCACCGACTCGGCGCCCCGGTCCTCGGCCCCGGCGGCGCTGTAGGCCCGCTTGACGTCCGCCGTGATCTTGCCGAGCGGCTGCTTGCCGAGCTCGCTGGCGGTCTCCTTGGCCTTGGCCACGATGGCCGCGACCTCGGCGTCGGCCGGGTAGCCGTTGACGTCGAGCAGTTCGGCCGTCGACTTCGTGACCGACTTGGTCGCCGGGTCGTAGGTCAGCACGGCCTTGCCCAGCCGCAGTCCGTAGTCCTCGGCCTGGATCACCGGACGGGTCCGGTCGGTGCCGGGGACGGGAACCTCGAACGCGTACGGCTGGTGGGTGTGCCCGCTGAAGATGGCGTCGATCTCGGCGCTCACCCGGGTGAAGTCGCCGAAGACCGGGTCGGCCTGCAGCGCGGCCGCGGAGCCGATGTTCTCGGTGGCCGCGCCCTCGTGGGCCAGCAGCACCAGGACGTCGGCCTCGCCGTTGGCCGCGTTGCCGTCGGAGAGCTGCGTGGCCAGGGTGTTCGCCTCGGCCACCGGGTCACGGAACTCGACCCCGGCGATGCCGTCCGGGCTGACCAGCGACGCGGTCTGCTCGGTGACCACGCCGATGTAGCCGACCTGGACTCCGCCCAGCGCCTGCACGCTGTAGCCGGGCAGCACCCGCTCGCCGTTCTTGTAGACGTTGGCGGCCAGGAAGGGGAACTCGGCCCGTGACGACACCCGGCCCTGCAGGTCGGCCAGTCCCTTGTCGAACTCGTGGTTGCCGACTGCCGAGACGGCCAGGCCGCCGGCGTTGAGCGCGTCGATCGTGGGGTTGTCGCCGTCGATCGCCGAGATGAAGGTGGACGCGCCGATGTTGTCGCCGGCCGAGATCCACGCCGTGTTCGGGTTGGCCGCGCGCAGCTGGTTCACCATCCCGACGAGCTGCGCCGCGCCGCCGTTGCCGGCCGACGGCTGCTCGAGCCGGCCGTGGAAGTCGTTGATGCTCAGCAGCTGCAGGTCGACCGGTCCGGTGGCCTTGGTCGACAGTCCGACCACCACCGGGTCGTGGTCGCTCGCCCGGTACGGGCCGTCGTCGTAGAACGGGGCGTAGCCGTCGTACTCGTAGGCGAACGACTCGACCGAGTTGATGTTCCAGACGTCCACGCCGGTCACCCGCGAGGCGAGCGGGGCCGAGGCCAGGGCGTGGTCCAGCGAGCCGGACTCGCCCCCGAAGACGTACGACGCGTCGCCGGCGTCGGCGACGTTGGTGTAACCGGCGTCGGCCAGGACCTGGATCGGGTCCTCCCGGCTGTACGCGTTGAAGTCGCCCAGCAGGAGGACCTCGTCGCTGCCGCTGGAGGTCTTGAGCTGCTGAACGAAGGTGGCCAGCGCGGCGGCCTGCCGCTTGCGGTCCCCGTTGTACGCGCCCTGCCCGTCACCGGTGTCCACGTTGTCACCGGTGGGCTCGACCGAGGCGCTCTTGGACTTGAGGTGGTTGGCGACCACGGTGAAGGTGGCCGAGCCGGCGGTGAAGGTCTGCGCGATCGGCTCGCGCGCGTTCGCCCACACCGACTCGTCGTTCACCGACCGGGCGGCGCCCTTCGGCGTGACCGCGGCCGGCTTGAAGATGATCGCCGTCGTGATGAAGTCCTGCTGCGCCGCCGCCGGCAGGTCGGCCGGCGAGCGTACGTAATCCCAGGTGCCCGCGCCGTCCTCGGCGTTCAGCGCCGCGACCAGCGTCTTCAGCGCGACCTGAGGATCATTCGGCTCGAAGCGGACCGAGTTCTCGATCTCCATGAGCGCGACCACGTCGGCGTCCAGCGCGGTGATCGCCGAAACGATCTTGGCCTGCTGCTTGGCCAGCGCCGCGGCGTCGGTGGCGCCCCGCGCCTCGCCACCGAAGTGGACGAAGTAGTTGAGCACGTTGAAGCTGGCCACCCGCAGGTCGCCACCGACGTCGGCCGGACCCGCCGTACGCGGGTTGGTGTCCTTGAACGTCGTCTGGAGCGAAGCCGGGTCGGTCGGCTGGAGGCGCCACTCGCTGAAGCCGAAGCTCAGCACGCTCGGGCCGAACTTCTCCACGGTGTCGCCCACCCGGACCGGGTTGTCCTTGGTCAGGTAGGTCGGCGGCAGACCGGCGGTGGCGAGGTTGGTGGTCCGGCCGTCGTCGACCAGGACGCGGCGGGCCTTGTTGCCGGCCTTGATCTGGCCGGCCTCGGCCGAGCCGGGACGGGCCAGGTCGGTCGGGATCCGCGCGACCTCGTTGCCGGCGGCCAGGATGATCTCGCCGAACCGGTTGGCGTTGTAGACGTCCGAGACCGTGTACGCGCCGACCGGCGCCACCAGCATCGACTCGACCGACTCACGGCCGGCGTCGTCGAGCGGCAGGCCCAGCGGCACCGGGGCGGGCAGCGCGACACCCGTCGCGCAGACCTGGGTGTCGGTCTTGGCCGCGGTGGTGATCTCGGTGAGCCCGTTGGACTCGCTGACCGTGCCGGTCACGCGCACCTGGTCGCCGATCGCCACCGAAGGCTGGTTGGGGCCGAAGAAGACGAAGACCGCGTCCGAGGCGGTGCCGGACGCGACCGGGCGGTCGCCACCGGTGCCTGCCGTCTGCACGTAGACGCCGTTGTAGCCGCCGGTGCGGTGGTCCGCGGTCACGACGCCCTCGACGGTGACCTTGGCCCCGGCCACCGGAGTGCCGGCACCGGTGCCCTGCACCTGGGCGATCGTGTGGGTGACGGTCGCGGCGCAGTCGGCCGGCGGTTCCTCGGGCTCCTCGGGCGTCGCCGAGTTGATCGTCCCGAAGCTGGCCGCGGCCGGGGCACGCCAGGTGCCGTCGATCTTCTGCAGGGAGGACCCCACCGCCGTCGAGTCGAGCTCGGCAACTCCGAGGTCCACGCTGGCCCGCCCGGAGGCCGGCCCGCCGGAGGCGGTCAGCACGCCCTCGTAGCTGACGAACTCGGCGACCGAGCCGTCCGGCTTCACCAGGGCGACCCCGTCGGGCGAGCCGTTCTGGAGGCCGTTGGCCGGGTACGTCTGCACGACCACACCGGCCGCCGGCACAGCGCCGCTGAGCGTTGCCGTGTTGTAGACCGCGCCGCCGCTGCCGTTGTAGAGGACGATCTGCCAGCCGGTCAGGTCGAAGCCGGACGGGGCCTGCACCTCGACGGCCTCGCCGCTGTCGGCGCCGGCGTTGTCGTAGTGGATCTCACTGAGGAATGGGTCGCCGGGCTCGGCGGCCACGGCCGGTCCGGCCAGGCTCAAGCCGACGGCGGTGGCGAGGGCCGCCGCGCCGATCGCTCGTAACGCGGCCGCGGACGGACCCCGGCGCAGATATCGATGCATGGAAAATTTTCCTCCGAAACAAGGTGACCCGCCGGAGGCTATGGAGTCTGCATGACGATCGATTCTCGATCGGGTAACGGTTAAGCATTGGGCCAGGTGAATGCCGAGTGGACAAAGCCTGATCGATCGTTTTTGGCCACGCTTGCCGAACGTTTCTCACCGGCGCGGTCAGCCGGCTCAGTCTCGCAGGATTGTTGACCTTTGTCCGGCAAAAACGGTGGAACTCGTCCCAGCAAAAAGGACGAACGCCCCGCCTCCGCTCGATCAGCGGGGACGGGGCGTTCGCAGCGCCGGAAGATCAGTGCATCATGATCGGCGTGTCGACGGCGGGTTCGCCCGGCGCGCCGGGCGCGGCGCCCTGACGGCGCTTGCGCGGCAGGAACGCGATCGGGATGAACGTCGCCAGCACCAGACCGAAGCCGACCCAGAACGTGGTCGCGAACGAGTCGGCCGCGAACTGCAGACCTCGCGCGAGGATCTCCGGAGGAAGCGGGATCTGGGCTCCCTGCTGGCTCGCGATCGCCGCACCGGCCTCGGTGATCGGCTCGCCGGTCTGCGGGTTGTTCAGCCCCGGCACCGGAGTGGAGCCGTTCAGCTGGCTGGTCAGGATCACGGACATGATGGCCGTGCCGATCGAGCCGCCGATCTGCTGGAGGATGTTGACCAGCGTGGACCCGCGAGCCACCTCGACCGGCTGCAGCGTCCGCAGCGCCGAGGTCATGATCGGCATCATCGTGCCGCCCATGCCGAGACCCATCACGAACAGCGATCCGCACAGGAACAGGTACGACGTGTCGGTGTCGACCTGGGTGAAGCCGAAGAAGCCGACGGCGATCAGCGCCATCGCGAACGGCACCGTGCGGCCGACCGGGATCTTGTCGGCCAGCATGCCGGCGATCGGCATGGTCAGCACCGCGCCGATGCCCTGCGGCGCCATCAGCAGACCGGCGTCGAGCGTTCCCTCACCCCGGATCTGCAGGAAGTAGCTGGGGAACAGCAGCCCGGCGCCCATGAACGCGATCACGAAGACGAACAGCGAGACGGTGGCGACCGACAGGTTGCGGTTGCGCAGCAGCCGCAGGTCGAGCAGCGGGTGCTTCGGCTTGAACGAGTAGAACACGAAGCCGATCACCAGCAGCGCGCCGACCAGCATGGTCACCCACACCTTGGTCGCCGTGATCGTGCCCGTCTCGGGCAGCGACGAGACGCCGTACAGGAACAGGGCCAGCCCCGGCGAGAGCATCAGCATGCCGACGAAGTCGAACCGCTCGGCCGGGTGGGCCTCGTCCTTGGGCAGCGCGAAGTACGCGTAGACGAGCGCGGCCGCGCCGATCGGCAGGTTGATCAGGAAGACCCAGTGCCAGCTGGCCACCTCGATCAGCCAGCCGCCCAGGATCGGGCCGCCGATCGGGCCGAGCAGCATCGGGACGCCCAGCACGGCCATCAGCCGGCCGATCCGCTCCGGGCCGGCCGCGCGGGTCATGATCGTCATGCCGATCGGCATCAGCATGCCGCCGCCGAGTCCCTGCAGGACGCGGTACGTGACCAGCTGCTCGATCGAGCCGGCGGTGGCGCAGAGCACCGAGCCGAGCGTGAACAGCAGCAGAGCCATCATGTAGAGCCGCTTGGTGCCGAACCGGTCGGCGGCCCAGCCGCTCAGCGGGATCACCGTGGCCAGCGCCAGGGTGTACCCGGTCATCGTCCAGGCGACCTGGGCGTACGTCGCGTTGAACTCGGTCTGGAAGGTCGGTAGGGCGACGCTCACGACGGTGATGTCGAGGATCGACATGATCGCCCCGAGCACCACCACCCCGGCGATCTTGAGCACCGCGGCGTCGAGCTTGGCCGGAGGCGCGGCGGTTTGGTCGGTCACGAGAGAACTCCCCCAATTTCTGCCTTGTTCAGGCCGCGCGCTTTCTCGAACCCCCACGCGCACAGAAGCGTCCATGCTGCCATTGCTTGGTTTCCGGCAGCATCCCGTTTTCGGCATGCCCTCAGGAAAGGACGTCACCCGGGGGTTTCAGTCGCCCGGGGGATCCTGCTCCAGAAGTTCCCGCAGCAGACGCTCGTCGTCGGGGCTGAGGTTGCTCACGAATCGGCGCAAAACGGTTGCCCTGTCGGGTTCTACCTCCATCAGGCGGCTCATCCGGTCGGCGACGAGACCGGCGGGGGCGCTCAAGGCCCCGTACCGGAAAGCTCTTCCGTCCCGATGACGGGCCACCGCGCCCTTGTCGAAAAGGCGCGTGAGAGTCGTCACAACGGTGCTGTAGGAGATCGAACCGGCCGGCTCGAGGCGGTCGCGGACCTCGCCCGGCGTCAGCGGCCGGACCGCGGAGTCGAGGACCGTCATGATCTCGATCTCCAGCTGGCCGGGCCGGCGCCGGCCACCCCCCGTCGGCGTGATCACCAAGCGACCCTATCGATTCCTGTGAGGTCCTGTGCACCTGAGCCCGGTGCACCGCGGCGCCATGCGACGAGCTCTACGCGAACAGCGAGCGGCCCCAGAAGTCGTCGGCCGCCCGCAGCCCCGGCGGGCACGCGAAGACGCCGCTCGACACGTGCCGGATGTATTCGTTCAGGACGTCGTGGCGCGCGAGCTTCTCCTGGACGGGCACGAACTGACGGCGAGGATCCCTCTGGTACGAGATGAAGAACAGCCCGGCGTCGAGCCGGCCCAGCCCGTCGGAGCCGTCGACGAAGTTGTACCCGCGCCGCAGCATGCGCGCGCCGCCGTTCTCGCTCGGGTGGGCCAGCCGTACGTGCGCGACCTTGGCGATCAACGGCTGGCCCTCGCCGTCCACCGCCGCGAAGTCGGGCTCGTCGAACTCGGCCGAGCCGCTCAGCGGGGCGCCCTCGCCCTTGTTGCGCCCGACGATCGTCTCCTGCTCGACCAGCGACGTCCGGTCCCAGGTCTCGACGATCATGCGGATCTTGCGAGTGACCAGGTAGGACCCGCCGGTCATCCAGCCCGGTCCGTCGCCCTCACGGACCCACAGGTGCTCGTCGAGCAGCGCGGGCTCCTCGGCCTTGAGGTTCGCGGTGCCGTCCTTGAAGCCGAAGAGGTTGCGCGGGGTGGCCTGCGCGGTCGAGGTCGACGACGTACGCCCGAAGCCGAGCTGCGACCACCGGACGCTCACCACGCCCATGCCGATCCGCGCCAGGTTGCGGATGGCGTGCACCGCCACTTGAGGGTCGTTGGCGCAGGCCTGGATGCAGATGTCGCCACCCGAGATCTTCGGGTCGATCGTGTCGCCGGGGAACTTGGGCAGCTCGGCCAGCGCGTCGGGCTTCTTGCCGGCCAGCCCGAAGCGGGCGTTCTGGAACAGGCTCGGCCCGAAGCCGATGGTCAGCGTGAGATCCGCCGCCGGCAGGCCGAGCGCCTCGCCCGTGTCGTCGGGCGGCGCCTCGGGGATGCCGCCGATCGCGCCCATCGTCCCGGCCTCGAGCCCCGCGGTCATCCGGGCCGCCGCGGCCGTCCACGACTCGAGCATGCCGACCAGCGCCGCGCGGTCCTTGGTGATCACGTCGAACGCGACGAAGTGCAGTCTGTCCTGGGCGGGCGTGACGATGCCGGCCTGCCGCTCGCCGTAGAAGGCCGTCGCCGGGCTCGCCGCGGCCGGTTCGCCGCCGCCTCCGCGCATCGCCACCGCGCCGGCCGTGGCCGCGCCGATCACGCCCGCGCCGGCCAGTCCGATCACCTTGCGCCGCTGCATTCTCCTCAGACCCTTTCCGACGTACGCCGATGGAGCCGGGCCCACGACGGGCCCGGCGTCCCCACCTACTTGCCGGCGACCAGCCCGGCGACCTTGCTGATCGGCTCGGCCAGCGCGTTGATCTCGTCGCTGAGCACCTTGAGGTCGGCCTGGCCGAGCTCGTTGTGCAGCTTCCAGCCGTCCCCGTCACGGTGCTTCTCGAGCGCCGCCTCGGTCGACGCGAACCGCTGGTCCAGCGTCTTGACCAGTGCGGCGTCCTTCTCCTCGAGCGCCGGGCGCAGCGCCGCGATCGCCGCCTGGGAACCCTCCACGTTGGCCGCGAAGTCCCACAGGTCGGTGTGCGAGTAGCGGTCCTCCTCGCCGGTGATCTTGCCGGTGGCCACCTCGTCGAGCAGTTCCTTGGCCCCGTTGGCCAGCTGCACCGGCGAGAGCGTGGCCTTGTTGGCCTCGTCGACGATCTTCTGCACGTTCACCAGCAGCTCGTCGGCCATCGGGCCGGACTTGCTGATGTCCTTGGTGACCCACAGGTCCTTCTCGATGCGGTGGAACCCGGTGAACTCCTGGCCCGGCTCCTGGTCGCCCTCGCGTCCGTCGATCTTGGGGTCGAGGTCGCCGAAGATCTCCGCGACCGGCTCGATGCGCTCCCAGTAGGTGCGCGCGACCGGGAACAGCGCCTTGGCCTTCTCGGCGTCGCCGCCCTTGACCGCGTTCACGAACTCGGTGGTCTTGTCGATCAGCGCGCCGGTCTGGCTCTTCACGTACCGCTGGTAGTCGGCCGTGGCCTGGGCCAGCTTGGCGTCCTCGGTGAGCGGCGCGGCCGAACCACTGACCTTGAAGCCGTTGCGGATGCCCTTGCCGATCATGCCGGGCTTGCAGGCGGTCTCGTACGTGCCGGCGGAGAGCTCCACGATCAGCTCGCGCGACAGGCCGGGCGCGATGTTCTCGACCTCGCCCATCACCCGGTCACCGGGGGCGTAGACGTAGAACTCGGTCACCTTGTTGCCCTTGTTGGCCACGGCGAACTTGACCGTGCCGGCGTCCGACTCGGACGACGCGACCTTGCACTCGGTGTCCGAGGCGTCGACGGTGATCTTGTCGCTCGACGCGGCGTCCGACCCTTCGTTGCCACCGCAGGCGGCGAGCGGGACGGCCGCCGCGGTGGCGGCGACGAGGGCGAGCAGGCGAGGGGTACGCAACGGGTCTCCTATGTCATTTCAGCGATCAGGTGTTCCGGTGACGTGCGCGGCGGTGCGCCCGGGGGCGGGTCAGGAAGTGGCGGGAGCCGGCGCGGGCTCCGGGGCACGATCGGGCGTTTCCGACCGCTTCGGCCGGCTCGGCCACAGGAAGATCACCAGGACCGGGATGCCGTACGCGAGCCAGGCGATCGTCTCGATGACGGTGGGCGCGGGCGTGAAATTGACCATGCCGCGCAGCAGTTCGGCGTACCAGGCCCCGGGCGGCCAGGACGCGCTGACGTCGAAGGCCGTGGTGTTGAGGCCGGGCAGGATGCCGGCCTCCTGCAGGTCGTGGACGCCGTACTTGAGGATCCCGGCCGCCACGAGCACGAGCAGGGCCCCGGTCCAGGTGAAGAAGCGGCTCAGGTTGATCCGCAGGGCGCTGAGATAGAGGAGCCAGCCGAGCGCGACCGCGGTGAGCAGGCCCAGTGAGACGCCGATCAGCGGGCGCACGCTGTCGGTGGTGCCCTGCGCGGCGGCGTAGAACAGGATCGAGGTCTCGAGCCCCTCACGGACCACGGCGAGGAACGCGACGCCGACGATGGCGAGCGGCCCCACCCCGATCGCGTCCTCCATCCGGCCGCGCAGCTCGCGGCCCATGTGCCGGGCCATCCGCCGCATCCAGAAGATCATCCAGGTCACGAAGGTGACGGCGACGATCGAGGCGACCGCCTCGAACAGCTCCTGGTGCGTGAACGAGAGCCGGGCGACCCCGAACTGCAGCAGCGCCGCGAACCCGATCGACAGGACCGCGGCCACGGCGACACCGGCCCAGACCCATCGGAGGAGCGGCTTGCGATCCGACTTGACGAGGAACGCCACGAGGATCGAGACCACGAGCGTGATCTCGAGCCCCTCACGCAGCCCGATCAGGTAGATGGCCGTCATCGAACTCCTCAGGTAAGCCAACCCTTACTACACTGAGGCTCACTTTCTTTTATTCGCTTGTAGAAGTCAACTCACGTCGAATGAATCACGCCGGCTCCTGACCAGCTCGCTGCCCGAGCCGCTCGGCAGGACGGTGCCGAAGCGGAGCACAGCGAAAAATCACCCGGCAGCAGACCGGCATCAGTCGACTACGCTAGGTTCACTGGCCGCCAGAGGCCGCTCGTCGGGCCCGCCCGGCCGCGGCAGTCGAGTCGTGGACGGGGTTCGAGGCTATGCGGGTTCAGCCACGCCAGCAGTTGCTGGACATCTGGGAGGCCATCGCACGATCCTCCTGGAGAAATGGCGAGTGGGTCTCCGGCGGACGACTCGGCGGCAACTCGATCAGCGATGCCGAGCAGTTGCTGTGCCTGCTTCTCCCGGCCACCCAGATCGAGACGTTCAACCTGGACCGTCCCGATCAGACAGCCGACCGAATGGTTCATGCGCTGCGCCGGATGGGAACCGCGACCGATATCCCGCGCATCGTCACCAAGATCCTGAACGACTATTTCGAGCGGTACACCGAGGAAGGCGCCCCGATTTTCTCGGGCGGCGGCTACTACGAGCTGCTCGACACCGAGGACGCCGACAAGACGGCCCCCGCAGAGCTGACGACGTTGCCGATAGTCGACTCCTACGCGCTCTCGATCACGCTCTCGCTGGCCACTCTGGGTTTCGTCCGGGTCTATCGCCGCTCGGTGACGCGCGAGGACGTGCGCGCGGCCATCGGTCAGCTCGAGGCGGCGGCCAGCGTCCGGCTCAGCGCGGCCATGGTCGGCCTGCTGCGCAGCTTCTCGGTGAACGTCTTCGCCGTCGACTCCGACGAGGGCAACCGGCTCTGCACGACCGTCAACCAGAACGGTCTGCCCCGGCGGTCGGTGGTCGCCCAGTTGCACAACAAGCTCCGGCAGACGATCGCCAGCTTCCGCGAGGTGCTCATCGGCTCCGGTCAGACCTCCGACCTGGAACTGCCGGACCGGCTCTTCGAGTGCGGCTGGTCGTGGACCGTGGTCCGGGACGCTCCCCAGGTCGAGACGTCGGAGAAGATCGGCGAGCAGGAGCTCGGCGTCGGCCAGGACCAGCCCTATCTCTACTTCACGGTCATCGCGCTGAACGCGGTCGAGGACCTGTTCTCCGAGCGCACCCGCATCCTGGGCCTGCTCAACGAGGAACAGCAGCGCCTGGCCCGTGCGCTCCAGCTCCGGTCCGACCTGACCCGCACCTACTGGGCGACGGTCGCGACCTTCGGCGAGGGCGGCAAGTGGCCGCTGGAGAACATCCCGTGGCGCACCACCAACGGGGAACAGTCGGACTACTTCACGCTTCAGGTGACGGCCCTCGCGGTGAAGGGGCTGGAGCAGCTCCGGGGCAGCGACGCCGAGCTCGCCCGGGTCGGCCGCGTCCTCGCCACCCTGGCCGAGCGCGCCCGCATCACCAGCCGCGCCGTCGCAAACGACCCCAACCTGGTCATGCACTACCCGGGCGTACGGCTGGCTCTGGTCGGCAGCGACGAGCCGGCGCTCGACACCGACGAGAAACGACCGCTGCTGGCCTGGTCGGTGCCGGAATTCGCGGCCTTGCTCCTGCTCCGGTCGGCCAACGTCGCCAACCTCATCAACGACCCGGACGAACGGTCGCGCCTGCTCGACCTGGGTGACGAGGTGTGGGACCACCTCGCCCGGCGGCGGCTGGGCCGGGGCGACGGCGCCGGGCTGTGGGACGACCCGTTCCGGGTCTTCTCCGACCTGGCCGAGGTCTTCCCCGAGGCGGCCCACGCCGAGCGGGGCGCGTCCTGGTATTACACCGAGCGTGTCGTCGAGGCGCTGGTGGCGGTGGCCAAAGTGCTCGATCAGCCGCCCACCCGCGACGATGGCCTGACGCAGTACGCGGTCGACCTGCTGCGCGAGGCGGAACAGATCTACGACCGCGAGCTACTCAGCGGCAGCGCCGAGGGCGGCCCCCAGCTCCGCAACACCTTGCAGAAGGTCGAGAGCACGCTGCGCCGGGCCCGGGAGATCTTGGCCGAGCGTCCGGGCACCGCGGCCGCACTGGCCATCGACATCCTGCGGGAGCTCGATCGGCTCGAAGCCGCCCGGGACGACCTCGCCACGGAGGTCTGACCCGTGCTCATCTTCGCCGCGTCCGACAAGGGCGGCACCGGCCGCTCGGTGACCAGCAGCAACGTGGTCTATCGCAGCGCGCTGCAGGGCAACGACGTCTGCTACCTCGACTTCGACTTCGGCTCGCCGACCTCCGGCGCCGTCTTCGACCTGGTCTCCGCCGAACGCGGCATCAAGGGCGCGTCCGGACTGCATTCCTATTTCCAGGGGCTCGCGGCCGAGCCGCAGCGGTTGGAGATCTGGGAGGAGTCCGACCGCCGGGAGCTGCGCGGCCGTCCGGGCGGCGCCGGCCGGATGGTGTTGATGCCGGGCGACGTCGACGGCGGGGAGTTCGCGGCCACCAACGAGATGATCGAGCGGTGCCGGGCGCTCTTCCTCCGGCTGGACGAGGAGTTCGACCTCTGCCTGGTCGACCTGAGCGCCGGCCGGTCGCACGCGCTCGAGATGGTGCTGGCGGCCACAGCCCACCCTTCGCTGCAGGCCGTCAAGTGCCGCTGGCTGATCTACCACCGCTGGACCCGGCAGCACGTGATCGCGGCGTCCGGCCTGGTCTACGGCGACAGCGGCATCCTCAACACCGGCACGCACCTCGGTCACGTCGCCCGCGATCTCAAGGAGTCGCTCCGGTTCGTTCACACGGCGGTCGTCGATCCGGATTCGACCGAGCTGTCCGGGCTGCAACCGCAGCAGGTCGCCTGGCTGCGGGCCTGTGACGCCAACCTCAAGGAGCTGGCCGGCCAGCTGCGGGTCGGGCGCTCGCTCCAGCTGGGCTCGGTGCCCCTCGACCCGGTCCTGCAGTGGCGCGAGCAGCTCATCTCCGACGGCGATGTGCTGATGCGGGGCATCGCCAACGAGGCGACCAGGGACGCGTTCGAGACCCTGGCCAAGAAGATCGTGGACGACTCAGCCTGGGAGCCGCAATGACGAGTCCCTGGTCAGTGGACGCCACCGAGTCGGTGGCACAGCGCCGCGCGCAATCGACTCCCCTGTCCCACCTCTCGATCGAGCTGGGCCATCTCTACTCCGAGGAGTTCCGGAACGGCCCGGAGAGCCTGGCCCGCTACTTCGAGCGGATCATTCCGTGGATCGAGGCGGCTTCGAGCATCCTGCGTCAGCGGGTGCCGCGCGGGCGGCCCCGCATCAGCACCTGCTTCCTGGTCGACGACTACTTCGCGCGGTTCAGCTCGCCGGCCGAGGTGCTGCCTCAGCTGATCAAGGCAGCCGAGACCCAGAACATCACCATCGACTACATCGCCCGCGAGTCCGGCTGCGCCGTGGCCGACGGCGTTCCCCTGGCCGACCTCGTCCTCAGCCGGATCGTCCCCGACCCGTCACCGGACAGCACCGGCGTCCGGCCGCCGGTGACGGTGAGCGGGTGGCTGTGCAACGGCCGGCGCGGGCCGGAGGTCTCCAGTGGTCAAGCGATGGCCGCTCCCAGCCGGCAATGGCACCCGCCGGCCGAGAACGGCGCCCTGAACAGCCACTCGATCTTCGTCGACGTCCAGCTCTGGGACGAGGAGGCCGGCGCCCGGACGTGGTCGTGCCCCTACCTCGCGGCGATCTGGCAGTTGCTCCGGCTCGGCCTGATCCGGCACCACGGCGGCGTGGTCGCCGCGCCGGTCACGATGGAGCGGTTCCCCGAGGAGTGGGACCGTCTCCCGGCGATCGTGCAGGTCAATCCCCGGGCCGAGGCGTTCAGCGCCTACTCCACCTTCTCGGTGCTGGGCAACCGGTTCCTCAACGTCGAACATGCGGTCCGCACCATCCTGCAACAGGTCAACGTCGAGCAGGTGATCACCGACCAGGTCCGCTCCCGCAGTGAACGCGAGGGCATGCCCCTGCCCGCCGAGTTGTGGCAGCGCATCGAATACCTCTTCGTGGCCGACCGCGACTGACCGCTCAGGCCGCCGCTGGGGGCGGGCCCGGTCGGGCCGACGTGAACGTCGCCTGTTCCCTGGGGATGGCCGTCCCCTCCGGCGCCCTCGCCGCCTCCAGCAGCGCCATGGTGCGCAGGTTGAGGTGGTCGCGGATCCGGCCGACCGAGGTCCGCCACTGCTCGGAGAGTTTGGCCCGGCCGTCCAGGCTTTCCGACAGAGGCAGCAGCGCCGGGTCGAGACGGGCGCCGGGCATCCACAGATGCAGCAGGAACTCCACGGCGAGCCGCAGCCAGGTGGAGTCGGATCGGCCGGCCGGCGCGTCGAGACTGCGGTCGAGCAGGGTCAGCACGGTCGTCAGGAGCCAGTCGTGCAGGGCGAGCTCCTCGCACAGCGTCAGGATGGCCTGGACGGGAGCCGGGCCGCCGGTCCCGTGGCCGAGGTGGATCAGGAGCGTACGGACCGTCTTCGACTCGATGCTGAACGACGCGCTGTTGGAGCCGGCGGGGGCCGGCAGCACAGCCCACCGCATGACCGTCCGGCTGCTGGTGAACGGCCGCCGGCGGTCGAGCACCCGCGACGCCTGGATCGTGTCGATGCCGCGGCTGCTGATCGCCCCGACGTCGATCGTGGCGGCTGTCCGGACGCCCTCCAGAAAGCCCTCGGCGACGTCGAGCGGCTTCACCCGCCCGATCGGCTCCACGGTGCCCGGCCGGGCCAGGTAGTGCGACCAGGGCAGGCGCAGTCCGTGCTGATGGGCCGGGCCGACCGTCGTGTAGGCCGAACCCTGCACCAGATGGCCGCCGGTCACGGAGAAGTGGCTGGTGACCGTGCCGATGCTGCGGGTGCTGCGACGCGAGGACGAGGGCAGCAGACAGTCCACACCGGTCAGCTGGTCCGGCGACACGGCATGGGCTATCGGACGCTCGAAGCGGCGTACGCGTTCGCCGACGACAAGGTCCAGGAGGGCGGAGACACGGTCGCTCGACAACGCGGCCGAGTTCTGCAGGAGTCCGGTGTGGATCTCGCCGAAGGTCAGCACGCCGGCGCGCGCCGGTGCGGCACTCACCAATCCCCTCTCCGATCATCTGTTATGGCGATTCCATCGCATTGCCCGGTCTTTTCACAACCACCCGCCGGGTCATGTCGTTCTTCGACGCTGATCAATTGCCTTCGCCTGGTACGTTGAGTTACCAGACGAGCGCGTTCGGCATGGGGGCGGGTGATGACTCGGGCTTACCTGTCCTCCACCTACTCTGACCTGCGAGATTGCCGCGCCGCGGTCCGCATGGCCCTGGCCCGCCAGTCGGTCGAGCTCATCGCGATGGAGGACTACACCGCCGACAACGCCCGCCCGCTCGACAAATGTCTGGCCGACGTGGCCAAATGCGATCTCTATATCGGCATCTTCGCGTGGCGTTACGGCTTCGTCCCCCAGGGGCACGACAAGTCGATCACCGAACTCGAATACCGCGAGGCCCGGCAGCGGGGCATCCCGTGCCTGATCTTCCTGCTGGACGACGACGCGCCCTGGCCCAAACCCGTGATCGACGTCGGCCGGCCCGGGAAGCGGATCGAGGCTCTGCGCGCCGAGCTCAAGCACGAGCACATGGTCAGCTTCTTCACCGGCCCGGCCGACCTGCAGAGCGTGGCCGCCGCGGCGATCGGCAACCTGCGCGACGAGCGGTCGGTGCAGCCCCCGAAAGAGACCCTCAGCGTCGAGCGCCTGCGCCGGTACTACGACCGTCTCGCGCTGGCCTACGGGGGCCTCGACCTCGAGTCGCTGACCCCGCCCACCGAGGAATACCTGCACGTCAAGCTGACCTCGGTCTTCGTCGAGCCGCACGTGCGGGCCGATCCGCCACCGGCCGAGCTGCCGCGGGAGTGGCTCGAGCGGCTGCGCGATCGCGGTGAGCTCGACCCGGGCGACGTGCCCGGCCCCGTCGACCCGATCGAGCTGGCCAACCTGCACCAGTCGTACCGGGCCCGGCCGCTCCAACGGCTGTTCGACGTGATCGCCGCACCCGGCGAGCGGGCGACCGTCGTGCTCGGCGATCCGGGTTCGGGCAAGTCGACGGTGTCGCGCTATCTGGCCCTGAGCCTCACCGACGGCCGCAGCCGCCGGCTCCCGGCCGATCTCGCCGAGCACGTGCCGGTCCTGATCGAACTGCGGGCGTACGTCACCCTGGCCGCCGAGAAGCGATGCTCCGACTTTCTCGGCTACCTCGATCACCGCAGCCGCACCGACGGGCTCGGCCTCGAGCGCGGCGCCCTGGAGAACTATCTGCAGTCCGGCGGCCGGGCCCTGTTCATCTTCGACGGCCTCGACGAGGTGTTCGACCAGGGTGACCGCACCGAGATCGCGGAACGGATCGTCGAGTTCCGGGCGCGCAACCCGGGCATCCGGGTCGTCGTCACCTCGCGCATTGTCGGCTACTCCCGGCGCGTCTTCACCGAGGCGAAATTCGACCACTACACCTTGCAGGATCTCGACCAGGATCAGATCGACGAGTTCCTGCGGCGGTGGTATCCTGGCCGGTCGCCGGAAAGCGCCGACCCGGCCGACGTCGACCGGGTCCGCAACCGGCTGGTCGAGGCGATGCGACAGTCACCGGCCCTGCGCGAGCTCGCCGGCAACCCGTTGTTGCTGACCATCCTGGCCATCATCGGGCGGCATCGGGTGCTGCCCCGCGACCGCCGCGCCCTCTACGACCACGCGACCACTGTGCTGGTCGAGAGCTGGGACGTGCACCGGCAGGTCGGCCTGCCCAACCAGCCCGACTACATCGACCTCGAGGACAAGAAGGCTTTGCTCCGGCAGCTCGCCTTCCACATGCAATCGTCGGACCGCACGCTCAGCGCCAACTACATCGAGCAGGTCGATCTGCAGAAGGTCTTCGAGAGCTACCTGCGCAGTCGTTACGACATGCGCGTCCGGGACGCTCGGCCCGCGGCCCGGAAGATGATCGAGCAGTTCCGCTCCCGCAACTTCATCCTGAGCCGCTACGGCCTGGACATCTACGGCTTCGTGCACCGCACGTTCCTGGAGTACTTCTGCGCCGAGGCGATTGTCGCCAAGTTCCAGCACGATCAGCAGTGGCGGATGCCGGAGATCAGCCGCCAGTTCCTCGACCACTGGGCCGACCCCTCGTGGCGCGAGGTGCTGCGGCTGGTGGTCAGCTCGCTGCACGAGGCGCACACCGCCGAGGTGGTCAGGCTCCTGGTCGATGAGATCAACACCGAGTGGCCGCCGGGCCGGTTCAGCCCGCTGCCGTGGAACCTGGCCCTCGCCGTGCAGTGCCTGGGTGAGGCCAAGACCCTGCACGGCGCGCTGGCCGGCCCGGCCGAGGCGGTGCTCAAGAAGGTCATCCTCCTGCTGGAGCACAGCGCCGGCCGCCACGACCCCGATCTGGCCGCTCTGCTGGCCGACGAGATCCTGCCCGCCGCCCGGTCGATCGGGGCTCGGTGGCCGGGCCGGCAGAAATACCTCAAGTGGTACAGACGTCGCGGCGTACGGCTGGTCTGGAGTCCGACGATGAGCCTGGCCGCCCAGCTCGCGGCCATCCTGGCCGTGCCCGCCGATCACCTCGAGGAGCTCTTCGACGGCGAGCTGGCCCAGATCGGCGACCACCGGGCGGCCTACGCGGCCGTCGTCGGCCTGGCCGACCTGGCCGGGCCCCGACCGGCCGAGTCCCCGGCCCGCGAGCTGCTCATCCGCCGCGTCTCGGCCGACCGGCACAAGGCCGTACGCCTCGCCGCCGTGCAGGCGCTCGGTGAACGTTTCGGCGTCGACGACGGGCTCGCTCAGGTTCTGATCGAGCGGGCGGTGCAGGACCCGTCCGGCGGGGTCCGGCAGGCGGCGGTGCGAGCGCTGGGCGAGCGGCACGAACCATCGCCCCGGGTCCGTGCCCTGCTGAGCGGTCGCGCGATCGACGATCCGGCCGCCGCCGTGCGCCGCGAGGCCGTACAGCTCCTGGCCCGGCGGTTCCCGAGTGACGCGGAGCTCAAGGACGTCCTGCTCGAGGTGCTCGAGGAGGATCCGGACGCCGATGTGGTGACCGCGGCCGCGCAGGCCCTGGTCGACCAGTTCGACACCCGCGACGACGTGTGGTTGTTGCTCATGGTGCGGGCCGGGGACGACGCCGAGGGGGCGGTGCGGCGGGCGGCCGTGGGGCTGCTCGGCGAGCGGTGGTCCGGTGATCGAGCGGTGGTCGATCTGCTGCTGGCCGCCCTGACCGACGAGAAGGACGCGGCGGCTCTGCGCGAGACGGCCCGCTGCTTCCTGTCCCGCGCGCTCGAGTCGGAACGGCGGACCGCCCGCACCAAGCTCATCTCACGACTGTCCCAGGACCCGAACGAGGACATCCGCCTCGCCGCTGTGCAGGCACTTACCGAGCAGTTCCCCGACGACCCGGAGACGCGGGCCGCCACCTTGGAGCGGGCCGCGTCGGACAGCGACGCCGACGTCCGGCTGGCCGCGGTCACCGCTCTGGTCCGGTGGGCGCCGGGCGACGACGACGCGATCCTCACCGCGCTCGAAAGCCGAGCGATCGAGGACCGGGACAGGACGGTGCGTGGCGCCGCCCTGAACGGGCTTGTCGCGGCCCGGTGGGAGGGCGCGGGCGCCCACGCACTGCTGAGCCGCGTCGCCGTGGAGGACATCGAAGCGCCGCTGCGGGAACAGGCCGTCCGGGTGCTGGCCGAACGGCACGGCGGTAACAGCGCGGCCCAGCAGCTGATCGCCGACCGGTGCCGCAACGACCACAACCGCGACGTACGCCTGGCCGCCGCCCAGGTGCTGGCCCAGCTCGACGACGTCGTCGACACCGCGTCGGCAACCCTGATCGACCGGGTGCACAACGACAAGAGCGGCCGGGTCTTCGCCTGCGCGGCCGAGGCGGTCAGCGACTGGCTCGGGGCCGGCGGCGCCGGACGGGCCGCCCTGATCCGGCGAGCCGGCGAGGACAGCACCGCCCACGTCCGTTCCGCGGCCGCCCGGTTCCTGGGCCGGCTGTACGCCGACGACGCCGAGGTCCGTGAGGTGCTGATCAGGCTGGTCCGCGACGACCTGGACGCCGACGTGGTCGAGACCGCCGGTACCGCGCTGGCCGCGTCGGCCGAGGAGGACCCGGACGCGTCGGCCGAGCAGGTGACCGCTCTGATCGAGCGGGCCGAAGGTGCCGATCCCAGCGTTCAGCTGGCCGCGATGCGGGTACTAGGAGAGTGCTACGCGCATGAGCGGGAGTCGTTCACCACGCTTCTGCGCGCGGCCCGCCGCGATGAGGAGACTCTCGTCCGGCGGGAAGCCCTGAGTCTCCTGGTGCGGAAGTTCACCCATCGGAGGGGTGTACGTGAGGCCCTGACCGCCGGTCTGCACGACCCGGACTGGTCGGTCCGCGAGGCGGCGGTACGGCTCCTGGCGGAGCACTTCCGCGCCGACAGCCGCACCTGGCGGCAGCTCGCTGCGTTGGCCGCGGACACCGCGGACGTCCGGCTCAGCCTGCTTGCCGGGCAGACCCTCAGCCGGCTCCCGGACGCGGAGCCCGACCGCATGCCGACCCTGCGGCGGTCCGGCTGATCCGTTCGGCCACCCTCGTAAAGGCAGCCGACGATCACATCGTTTCCCGTAAAGTTGTTGAATGGAGTTGTTCGAAGGTTGGCCTAGGTTTCGAAGGTATGATCAGGCGACGCAGCACGGCACGGTGGCGCAGATCGCCGACCCGCCTGCGGTCACCATGGCTCTGAACTGGGACGCCTTCCAACCCGAGCTGTACTGGAGGCAAAACTACGCCTTCTTCCGGGCCGACGACCGGCGCTTCCTCGAACTGCTCCGGGAATTCTTCGGCGCCGAGTCGCCTCGTACCGACATGAAGCGTCTGGGCATCGATGTCGGCGCCGGCGCCAATCTCTATCCGACACTGGCTATGCTTCCGCTGTGCGACGAGATCACGCTTATGGAGTACGGCGCCAAGAATTGCGAGTGGCTGCATAACGAGGTGCAGGGCTATTCGTCGCACTGGAATCAGTTCTGGCGCCTGCTACGCGAAAAGCCGGAGTATGCGAAGTTCGGCGCCAATGTCCGACGTCGGCTCGCGCGCACCGCGAAAGTGCGGCAGGGCAGCCTTTTCACCCTGCCCGAGCAGGAAGAGCGCTACCACGTCGGAACGATGTTCTTCGTGGCCGAGTCGATCACCGACAACGCCGAGCAGTTCTACGGAGCCCTCGACGCGTTCCTCGCCAGCCTGGCGCCCGGCGCTCCCTTCGCGGCCGCCTTCATGCGCAACTCGGATGGCTACGTCGTGGGCGACCAGAAATTCCCGGCGTTCCAGATCGACGAGAGCGACATCAGCGACTATCTCAGCGGCGCCGCTCGCGATCACCGATGCGTGGCGGTCGACCAGCGGGGGCAGTTCATCAACGGCGACAACGTTCCCGACAAAGCCAACACGTGGACGCTGCGAGCCGGATACGACGGCATGATTTTAGCGCTGGGACACGCCAAGTAGGGGGCAGGCGCCACTGACGCATTGATCATCATGAGCGTGCGACGGGTTCCGGATATTCACGGATGCCGGGGTATGCCGTTACGCTCAGCTCATGAATCGCCGCTCCCGGGACGCCATTGTGGTCGGCGGTGGCGTATCCGGCCTGACCACAGCCTTGTGTCTGGCCGAGACGGGCTACTCGGTACGGGTCTGGGCAGCCGACCAGGCGACCGATACGACGTCCTACGCCGCCGGCGCCATCTATTCGCCGTTCCTGGTCGACGACGATCGCACCTCGACGTGGGCCGAGCAGACGTTCGTCGAGCTGGAAACCCTGGCCCACGACCGCGACCAGGAAACCGGCGTGACGATGGTCCCCGGGCTCCAAGTCTGCCGGGGCCCAGCTCAGCCGCCCGACGGGGCGACCAAGGTGCCCAGCTTCCGGCAGTGCGAGCGACCGGAACTGCCGGCCGGTTTCGTGAGCGGCTGGAGCTACACGGTCCCTCTCGTCGACATGCCGCTCTATTTGCGCTATCTGCAGAACGTTCTGGTCGAGAAGTACGGCGGAACCGTCGAGCAACGGCGCATCTCCACACTGGAGGAACCGGCCTCGGCCGCTTCCGTGGTCGCCAATTGCACCGGCATGGGAGCACGGGAGTTAGTGCCGGATCCGGCGCTGCACCCCATTCGCGGCGAGCTCGTCGTCGTCAGCAATCCGGGCATCACGCGCTTCGTGGCCGAGCATTCCAAAACGGATCGCGAACTGACCTACCTCCTTCCGCACCGTGATGTGGTCGTGCTGGGCGGCACCGCCGACGAGGAACGCTGGGATCTCGCGCCCGACGAGGCGGTGGCGGAGGGCATCATCGCCCGGTGCGCCGAGATCGAGCCGAGCGTGCGGGACGCCAAGGTCCTGGCCCACCGCGTAGGCATCCGTCCGGCCCGCGACCGGGTCCGGGCCGAACGCGCGAGCCTCAACGGCGACGGCACCGTGGTGCTGCACAACTACGGGCACGGCGGCTCGGGCGTGAGCATCTCGTGGGGTTGCGCGCGCTACGTGGTCGGCCTGCTCGACTGACCGCCCGCCTTCCCTCGGCCCTCGGCCGCGCCGGCCGGTAAGCCGCGTGACAACCTCCGGAGAGCGGGTATCCGACTCGTCAGACACCGGCGAGAGGTCACCATGAGCACTCTGGGCAGCAGCGGCATCGAGGTGTTCCCGCTCAACCTCGGCGGCAACGTCTTCGGCTGGACCAGCGACGAAGCGACCTCGCACCGGGTTCTGGACGCCTACACCGAGGGCGGGGGCAACTTCCTCGACACCGCGGACGGCTATTCGGCCTGGGTGCCGGGCAACTCCGGGGGCGAGTCCGAGACGATCATCGGCACCTGGCTGGCGGCCCGCGGGCACCGTGACCGCGTCGTTCTGGCCACCAAGGTCAGCCAGCACCCGCAGTTCCGGGGACTGTCCGCGGCCACCGTCGCGGCCGCCGCCGACGCGTCGCTCACCCGTCTCCGGACGGATTACATCGACCTGTACTACGCGCACTACGACGATGAGAACACCCCGCTCGAGGAGACCGCCGGCGCCTTCGACGCCCTGGTCAAGGCGGGCAAGGTACGGGCCGTCGGCGTCTCGAACTACACCGCCGACCGGATCCGGGAGTGGTTCGAGGTCGCGCGGCGCAACGGCTTTGTGCTGCCTGTCGCTGTACAGCCGCACTACAACCTGGTCGCCCGTCGGGCCTACGAGCAGAACATCGCCCCGGTCGCGACCGACGAGAACCTGGCCGTGCTGCCCTACTACGCGCTGGCGAGCGGCTTCCTCACCGGTAAGTACCGGACGACCGAGGACCTCAGCCACGGATCCCGCGGCGGGGGTGCCCGGGCCTACCTGACCGAGGACGGCCTGGCCGTGATCAAGGTGCTGAGCGACGTCGCCGACGCCCACGGCGTCGAGCCCGCGTCGGTGGCGCTCGCCTGGTTGCGTACGCGGCCGGGGGTTGCCGCCCCGATCGCGAGCGCCCGCACCGTCGAGCAGCTGCCGGCGCTGCTCGCCTCGGCGACGCTCGAGTTGACCGCCGACGAGACCGCCGCGCTCGACGAAATCTCCGGCCGGGCCTTCTGAGCCGAACCGCCGCGCCTCAGCCTGAGCTGCGGCGCGGCGGCTGTGGCGACGTCGCGTCCGGTGCTCAGCCGCTGCGCCGGTTGCCGTACTGACGAGGGCTCTGGACGTTGCCGGAACGGAGCTGACGTTGCCCGCCGGAGCCCTGGGCGGGCTTGCCCGACGCCTTGCCCTTGGCCCGGCGCGCGGCCCGGTTGGCGAAGGGCTCGGGGGTCTCCTCGGCTTCCGGCTCGGATCCGGCGTCGGCGGGGGAATCAGTCATGATGTCTCCTTGAGCTGTTCGCGACGTCCGCGATACGGAGACGGTAGCCCAGCCACCGTCCCCGCATGTTCAGACTGCCCGACGCGGCCGGGCCGAGGACCACGATGGTGGCGGCTCAGCCCAGCGTGACGTGCAGGACCCGGCCGTCGGTGTTGTTGGGGACGCTGTCCTTGTCGCCGCCGTTCGTGGTGGTCAGCCACAGGCCGCCGTCGCGCGCCGGCTCCACCGTACGAAAGCGGCCGTACTGACCGGTGAGGTACGACTGGAGCCCGGTCAGGTCACCGTTCGCGGTGATCGTCAGCCGGTTCAGACGCTCGCCCCGGGCGCAGGCGATGTAGACGGCGTTCCCGACCACGGTGAGGCCGGAGCAGGAGCCGTTCGCGGTGCTGTAGGTCTGTTTCGGAGCGATGTAGCCGGAGACGCCGCACGTGCCGGAGGTGCCCTCGCAGGCCGGCCAGCCGTAGTTGCCGCCCCTGGTGATCAGGTTCGTCTCGTCCATGACGGAATTGCCGAACTCCTGCTCCCACAGCCGCCCGTTGGCGTCGAAGGCGATCCCCTGCGGGTTGCGGTGACCGTAGCTCCAGACGTAGTTGCCGAACGGGTTGTCGGAGGGCACGCTGCCGTCCGGGTTCAGCCGCAGGATCTTGCCGTTGAGGCTGTCGCGGTTCTGGGCGTAGTCGCCGTTCTGCGCGTCACCGGTGGCGGCGTAGAGCTTGCCGTCCGGGCCGAAGCGGAGCCGGCCACCGTCGTGGAACTTGTTGCGCAGGATGCCGGTCAGCAAGGTCTGCCGGGTGGTCAGGTCGAGACGGCCGCCCTCGAGCTTGATCCGGACGATCCGGTTGTCCGTCGGCGACGTGTGCATGATGTAGAGCCAGTGGTCGGTCTCGAAGGTCGGCGCGACGGCCAGGCCCATCAGCCCACCCTCGCCGTCGGTGCTCTCCACACCGGGTACGGAGCCGAGAGTCGTACGGGTGCCGGTGGCCGGGTCGAGGCGGACGATGTCGTGGGCGTCCCGGCGGTTGTAGAGGACCGTGCCGTCCGCCAGGGCGACCAGGCCCCACGGGATGTCCGTGTCCCGATACACCTCGGTCACCTGGCAGATCGCGGTCGAACAGGCGGCGCCGGTCGTCACGCTGACGGCGTTGCTGAGTCCCGAGGCGTTGTTCTGAGCGTCACGGGCCAGCACCTGATACCGGTACGCGGTGGCGCCGCGCAGCCCGCTGTCGATGAAGGTCGTCGCCGGCGGGGAGCCGCTGACCGTCGCGACCCGGGTGCCGTCGCGGGAGATCTCGTACGCGCGGACACCGACGTTGTCCGTGGCTGCGGTCCACCGCAGCGTCACGGCGGTGCCGCTGACCGCCGCCGCGAGGTCCCGCGGCGCGGTCGGCGCCTGCGTGTCGGGCTGACACTGCGGCGCGGTGATCGGCACGGTCGTGCTGGCCTGGGAGACGTTGCCGGCCGAGTCCCGGGCGTTGACGTACAGGCCCCACTGGGCGCCGGGCACAACCGTCAGCCGGGTGGACAGCGTGGTGCCGCTCACCGAGGTCATCTGCTGACCGTCGTGATAGATGTCGTAGAACGCCACGCCCACGTTGTCGGTCGACGCGTCCCAGGCGAGGGTGACCGCGTCACAGGTCAGGTCGCTCACCCGCGGTCGTCCCGGCACGGTGGGCGGCTGGGTGTCGGCCCCGCCGAGGGTGGTCCGCCACTTCTGGTTGTCCTGCCCGTTGCAGGTCCACAGGTTCACCGGGACGCTGTTGGCCGTTCCGGCCTGGTCCACGTCCAGGCAGAGACCGGACTGGATCCCGACGATCGTGCCGGCGGCGGTGATCCGCCACTTCTGGTTCGCCTGGCCGGTGCAGCCGAAGATCTGGGCCCGCGCCGGAGCGGTGGTCTTCTGCCCCTCCACGTCGAGGCACATCCGGCCGTCGAAGACCCGCAACTCGCCGGCCGGGGTGAAGGTCCACCCCTGGTTCGCCTGTCCCTGACAGTCGAAGAGGTTGACTCCCGTCTTCGCGGTCTCGACATTGCCGGTCACGTCGAGGCAGCGTCCGGAGGCGACGCCGACGATCGCCTCACCGCTCGCCGCCGAGGCGCTCGGTGTACCCGCTGTCAGGGCCGTGACCAGCATCGCCAGGATCACCCCCACGGCGGTGACGGCAGTGCGGCCTGTTCTCCAGCGGGTGGCTGTTCTCATCGATCCTCCGGCGCATCGTTCGAACGTACGGAGGAAGGGTGGCAGGACGGCCGGCCGCTGTCATCCGGAACGGTCGATGTTTCCCCGGAAGCCGCCTGCTGTCAGCCCGAAGCGTCGTAGACCGCGGCGACGGACGGCCCGGCGCTGACGCGGTTGCCGTTTTACCAAACGTTCGGTAAAAATAAAGGATGGGTAGAGCGGTCAGCGTCGACGACGAACAGATCCATGCGCGGCTCGGCGAGGTGTTCCGGGCCAACGGCTACGCGGGCGCCTCCCTCTCGGCCCTCTCGGAAGCGGTCGGGCTGCAGCGGGCGAGCCTGTACCACCGGTTTCCCACCGGCAAGCACGCCATGGCGACCGCCGTGCTCACCAGCGTCGAGGCCCGGCTCCGGCAGGCCCTCGAACCGCTGACCTCTGATCTCGACGTGGCCGACGCCGTCGCCGAGATGTGCACGCGCCTGGCCGGCGACTACCGCGACGGTCGCCTGTCCTGCGTCCTGGACACGATGACCCTGACCGGGGCGCCGGACGACATCAGAGCCCAGGCCGGCCGTCTCGCCCAGTACTGGATCGAGGCCATGGCCGCCGCGGCGGTCCGAGCCGGGGCCACCGAAGCCGAGGCCGCACGCCGCGCCCGGGCCGCCCTGGTCCGCATCGAGGGTGCTCTCGTGGTCGCCCGGGCCCTGAACGACCCGTCGGTCTTCGACCAGATGCTCGCCGAACTACCCGGGCTGCTCGCGGCCTGAGCAGCCGCATCACCAGCCTTGCCGATGACGGAACCCACCAGGGGAGCATCAGATGGCGCCACCCGTAGGACAGCAAAGGCAGTCCCGCACGACTGCGACCCATGCCGGCGAACAGGCGGTCCAGGAACGGGCCGGGGAGGGTGGTCCCGGCTGGGGGTCGCCGATGTTCGGCCCGGAGATCCCGCTCGGCTTCTTCCCGTTCCTGCGCGCCCAGCGCATGGTGATCATCGGGGCGCCCGACGACAACGGCGCGATGTGGTCGACGATCCTCACCGGGCCACCCGGCTTCACCCGGCCGGCCGATGATCGGACCATCGTCGTCGACGCCCGGCCCGCACCCGGCGACCCGTTGCGTGACGCCTTCGAGGAGGAGCGCGACATCGGCGTCCTCGCGCTGCAACCGCAGACCCGCCGGCGGATCCGGGCCAACGGGCGGGCCCGGCGGCAGGACAATCACCTGCTGATGCGCACCGAGCAGGTGCTCGGCAACTGCCCGAAATACCTGCAGACCCGCGTCATCACGTCGACGGACGACTCCCGGCTGCCCGGAGCACCGCTGATCAGCAGCGAACTCGACGCCGGTCAGCGGCGCTGGATCGCCGACGCCGACACGTTCTTCATCGCCAGCCGGTCACCGGAGCACGGCGCCGACTCGTCCCATCGCGGCGGCCGGCCGGGCTTCGTCAGCGTCACCGGGCCTCGCACGCTCCGCTGGCCCGACTACGCCGGAAACCAGTTCTACATGACGCTCGGCAACCTGCACGACGACCCGGCCTGCGGTCTGCTGTTCGTGGACTGGGAGAACGGCCACACCCTGCAACTGACCGGCCGGGCTTCGATCGACTGGGATCCCGGGAAGGCCGCGGCCTACCCGGGCGCACTGCGCGTCGTGGAGTTCACCGTCGACGCCGTGGTGCAGATCGACCACGTGAGCCCCCTGCGCTGGGACCTCCAGGAGTACTCGCGGGTCAACCCGCCGGTGAGGCGCGACTGAATCGCGCCTCACCGGCCGGGATCAGGCCGCGTTCTTGGTGGTGAGACGCCACAGCCGGGCCTGGTTGTCGGCGCCGGCGGTGATCAGCCGCTTGCCGTCCGGGCTGATCCGCAGCGCCCACACCGGTCCGTCGTGCCCGGTCAGCGGCGAGCCCTGGAGGTTGCCGGTCGCCGCGTCCCACAGCCGTACGGTCCCGTCGTCGCTGCCGGTGGCCAGCAGCTTGCCGTTCGGGCTGAACCGCATGGCCCGCACCGGCCCGGTGTGCCCGGCGAGGGGCTCGGCGGCCGGCTGCCGGGTCGCCACGTTCCACAGCTGTACGGTGTTGTCGCCGCCGGAGGAGGTGGCCAGCAGCTTGCCGCCGCGGTTGAACGTGAGGGCGTACACGGGGCCGGAACTGCTGGTCAGCGCCTTGCCCGCGGGCTTGCCGGTGGCCGCGTTCCACAGTCGTACGACGTCGCCGCCGCCCGAGGTGGCCAGCAACCGCCCGTTGGGGCTGAAGCTCATCGCGTACACCGGGCCGGGGGTCACGGTCAGCGCCTTGCCGATCGGCTCGCCGGTGCCGGTCTGCCACAGCCGTACGGTGTCGTCCTCGGCGCCGACGCTCGCGAGGCGCCGGCCGTTCGGGCTGAACACGACCAGACGCACCGTGCCACGGTGACCGGTCAGGGTGTGCACCGACGACCCGGTGCCGGAGTTCCACAGCCGGACCGTGCCGTCGTCGCCGGCGGTGGCGATCAGCGGCCCGGCCGGACTGAAGGCCACCGACCGCACGGGCCCGACGTGGCCGGTCAGCGACAGATCCGACCGCTGCCCGGTGGCGGTGTCCCAGAGCGACACGCCGCGCTGGCCGGCCACACCCAGCACGTCGCCGTCGGCGCTGAACGCGACGGAGTGGATGGTCCCGACCCCGGCGGCGATGGGCGCTCCGGCCCGGCGCCCGGTCGCCGTGCTCCACTGCCGCACCGTCCCGCGGCTGACGGTGGCGAAGACCTTCCCGTCGGGGCGAACGGCGATGATCCCGGCCGAGCCGGGCACGACGCTGCGGGCGGCGGCGGGCGCGGCCGCGCCCTGAGGGGCGGGAGGCGGGCCGGCGTGCGCGACGGTGGCGGCGACCGTGGGGGCCAGCAGCCCGATCATGGCCACGGCAACGGCCCGGCCGGCGCGACGCCGGAGGCCGCCGAACGCAGAGCCACTGCGAGTGTCTTTACGATCTCTCTCGGTAGTCACCCCCGCACCGTAACGAGCGCGTTCGGGGCGTGTTCGGGCTGTTTGCCCCGGTTCATCCGGCCGGGTGGCGTCCCGGCCCTCCGACGGCAGCGTCACGGCCGGCCGCTCCGACATTGGTGCCATCCTGCGATGGCCGGGTCAGCCGGTCCGTTCGGCGGGAAAGGGGTCATCATGCTCGACAGCGACGTGACGCGAGCGAATCCGGAAGACGCCCGGCGACAGTTGGTCGACGGCCTGACCAGCCGCGGCTGGATCACTCAGCCCCAGGTGGCAGCGGCCTTCGCGGCGGTTCCGCGGCACCTGTTCACACCGGCCGGCACGAGCCTGGAGACGGCGTACGCCGACACGGTGGTAATCACCCGGCGAGGCCCCGACGGCAAGGCCACCAGCTCGATCTCCGCACCGTGGCTGCAGGCGCACATGCTCGAGGCCGCCCGGCTCCGCCCCGGCGCCCGCGTCCTGGAGATCGGGTCCGGCGGCTACAACGCCGCGCTGATCGCCGAGATCGTCGGCCCGGCCGGCACGGTGGTCAGCGTCGACATCGATCCGCAGGTCGTCGCCAACGCGCAGGACGCGCTGTCCCGGACGGGGTACGACCGGGTCCGCGCGGTCCACGCCGACGGCGAGCACGGATTTCCGCCCGACGGCCCGTACGACGCGGTGATCGTCACGGTCGAGGCCGGCGACATCCCACCGGCCTGGAACGGCCAACTCACAGCCGGAGGGGTGCTCGTCGTTCCGCTGCGGCTGCGCGGCCACACCCGCTGCCTCACGCTCGTCCGCCGCGACGACCACCTGATCGCGACGGCCTCGGTGCAGTGCGGCTTCGTGCCGATGCAGGGCGACGGCCGCGATCCGGTGCGCCGCGTGCCGGTGCGCGGTGACGACGCCATCCTGAGCCTGGACGATCCGACCACGCAGGTCAGTGCCGACGCGCTACGGGCGGCACTCGACGGGCCACGGGTCGAGATGTGGTCACCGGTCACGCTGGCGATGAGCATGGGAGCGGCGTTCGAGGCCCTGCACCTGTTCCTGGCCAGTCAGCCCCGGCCGTACGGCATTCTGACCGTCGACCGGGACCGCACGGCCGGGCTGCTGGATCCACAGGACCGGTTCTGCTGCCCGACCCTGCTCACCGCCGACAGCCTCGCCTACCTCACCCTGCGGCGGCACGACGACGAGGCCTGGCAGTTCGGCGCGCACGGTTTCGGCCCGGACGCCACCACACTGGTGCGGGACCTGCTCGAGCTGCTGACCGTCTGGGATCAGCACCATCGGGACAACGGAAGTCCGTGCATCACCGTGCATCCGGCCGGCACGCGCCTGCCCGACACCGAACGCCTGCGGCTGCTCGTTCCGCGCCGCCACACGCTGACCGCGATCACGTGGCCGGGCGGCCGTCGATGACCGCGCCCGCACCGACGTTGGTGATCCTCCGCGGGAACAGCGGCAGCGGAAAGTCGACCACCGCGCGGGAGGTCCGGCGCCGGTACGGCCGGGGTTGCGCCCTCATCGAGCAGGACTACCTGCGCCGGATGGTCCTCCGCGAGCACGGTGGTGACAGCACGACGCCCGCGGTCGCGCCGGGCTTCGTCGTGGCGACGACCCGCGCGGCGCTGACCGCGGGCTATCACGTCGTGCTGGAAGGGATCCTGCACACCGGCCAGTACGGAACGCCGTTGCGGGAGCTCATCGCCGAGCATCCCGGGCCGGCGTTCACCTTCTGGATGGACGTCTCGCTGGAGGAAACCCTGCGCCGGCACGCCGGTCGGCCGGAGCTCGCCCACGTCACGGCGGAGATGATGCGCTCCTGGTACAGCCCACTCGACCTGCTCGGCGTCGAGGGGGAACGGGTCATCGAGGAAGCGTCCGGCTTGGAGGACACCGTCGCAAGGATCCTGGGGAATAGCGGCCTCACCGATGCCCCCGCACTCACACCATGCCCGGTGACGTGCCCGCATTGCGCGAGGGGTTGAACCAGGAGCCGTCGGCAGCTCCGGGACTCATGAGGGCTTGAAGCGGCGCACCTCCTGCGGCCAGCCGCACGCTTCGGCGATCTTGCCGGCCCACATTCTGGCCGTCTCCTCGTCGGGCACGTCCACAATGGTCAAACCGCCGAGGAATTCCTTGGTCTCGACGTACGGGCCGTCGGAGAACAGCACCGTGCCGCTGGTGGCGTCGGCGCTGAAGACCGGGCCGTCCTCTTCCTCGAGGCCGCCGGCGAAAACGAAGGCTCCGGCATCCTTGATCTCGTCGACGACGGCCCGGGCCAACGGCCCGCGGCCGCCGAACCACTCCTCGGTGTGGTCGCCCACCCACTGCTGGTTGAAGTAGATGAGGTATCTGGGCATGGTCGCTCCCTCTGCTCGGCCGGCCCGGTGTCGGGCTTCACCTACGCTACGAACGGCCACCGGCGGATCCGACACTCCCCGGTCAAGAATTTGAGAGCGCTTTGAACGGCTCTAGCGACAATCCGCGTTGGCAATACGCTGGAGGTGTGACGACTCCCGAAGGCCTGCGCGACCTCGACGCCGTGAACAGCCTCGCCGACCCGGTGCGGCGGCGAGCGTACGAGGTGGTCGCCGCCGGCGCCGGGCCGATCGGGCGGGACGATGTCGCCGAGGCGCTCGGGGCGGGCCGGACGCTGGCCGCGTTCCACCTGGACAAGCTGGTGGCGGCCGGGCTTCTCGAGGTGTCGTACGCCCGGCGGTCGGGACGGACCGGGCCCGGCGCCGGGCGCCCCGCCAAGCTGTACCGGGCGGTCGCGGCCGAGCGGGCGGTGAGCGTGCCCCCGCGGGCCTACCGCACCGCCGCCGAGCTGCTCGCGGAGGCGTTGGAGCTGGCCGGGGCCGAGGAGACCCTGTACGAGGTGGCCCGGCGCCACGGCTCCGGCGGGCCCCCGAGCGCCGACGTGACCGAGACGCTGACGGCGCGGGGCTACGCGCCCGTACCGGAGCCGGAGCGGATCGTGCTGGGCAACTGCCCGTTCCACCGGCTGGCCGAGCAGTTTCCACCCCTGATCTGCGGGATGAACCTGGCGATGATCACCGGCCTGCTGGAAGGCGCGGGGCACGACGGTGAGTGGACGGCCCGGATGGACGCGGCGCCCGGCCGCTGTTGCGTGACGATCTGTAAAACGTAATCTCGTTGACTTTAGAAGCTGGAGCTGATGGTCTGGTGTCATGGACGCCTTTCACCTGGCTCAGGTCAACACCGCCCGACTCCGCGCCCCGATGGAAGATCCCATGATCGCCGGGTTCGCCGAGGGCCTCGCCCTGATGAACGCGCTCGCCGATCGCTCACCCGGCTTCGTCTGGCGACTGGAGGGCGAGAACGCGGACGGCACGTTCTCCCGACCGGTCGACCCGAGCCGGATCTACACGCTCTCGGTCTGGGAGTCGCCCGAACACCTGCGGGCGTTCGCCTACCAGTCCGAGCACCTCGACTACCTGCGCCGCCGCCGTGAGTGGTTCCACCCGAACGGCCAGGACGCCGCCCTGGCGCTGTGGTGGATCCCGGCCGGCACGATTCCCACGCTGGACGAAGGCATCGAACGGCTCGAACGGCTGCGGTCGGTAGGACCCAGCGCCGAGGCGTTCACCTTCCGCCAGACGTTCCCCGCCCCCCGAATCACGGCCAACGGTCAGGACGAGGTGATCGCCGGGTCGACGGCGGCACCGGACGGATCCGCTCGTCAGCGCTTCGCCTGGAGATAGCGACGGCAAGGTCGTGACCTGCCTGTCGGCAGATCACGACCTTTCGTTCACGCTGCGCCGGAAAGGACCGGTGTCGGTCAGCTCTTGGCGCCGTAGTTCATCGTGTCCGGGTTCGCACCTGTGCGACCCTTTTCGCCGCGGTCGAGGGCGGTGATGCTGCCCATCGCGCCGCCGTCGAGCTCGAAGTCGAAGATCTCGAAGTTCTCCCGGACCCGCTCGGCCGTCTTCGACTTGGGGAAGATGATGTCGCCGCGCTGAATGTGCCAGCGCAGGACGACCTGCGCCGGGCTCTTGCCCACCTGGCGGGCGATCTCGGTGATGACCGGGTCGGTGAGGACCTCGCCCTGAGCGATCGGGGAGTACGCCTCCGTCGCGATCTCGTTGTCGGCGTTGTACGCCCGCAGATCGTCGTTGGTCAGGTACGGGTGCACTTCGATCTGGTTGACCGCCGGGCGGACCTGGGTCTCGGCGCGCAGCCGGCCCAGATGGTGCTGGGTGAAGTTCGAGACGCCGATCGAGCGGGCCCGGCCCTCGCGGTAGAACTCCTCGAGGGTGTTCCAGGTCTGCACGAAGTCACCGCCGTAGCTGCCCGGCATCGGCCAGTGGATCAGGAACAGGTCGACGTAGTCGGTGCCGAGCGCCTTGAGGGTGTCGTCGAACGCGCTGCGGGCGTCGTCGGGCTCGTGGAAGCCGTTGTTGAGCTTGCTGGTGATGAAGAACTCGCTGCGGTCCAGGCCGGAGTTGTTCACGGCCTCACCCACGCCGGCCTCGTTGCCGTACATCTGGGCGGTGTCGATGTGCCGGTAACCGATCTCGATGGCCGTCCCGACCGCCGCGCGGGTCTCCTCCGGCGGCACCTGGAAGACGCCGAAACCCAGCTGCGGAATGGTACGGCCGTCGTTGAGCGAGATGGTGGGGATTGCGGAACTCATAGTTCTCCTCGTGCTCGTCAGAAGTGCCGTACCTCAGCCATACCCGCTGAGCGGGCGATTCACCGATCGTCGCGCTCCTTGTCGGGGGGACGTCAGAAGTCGGTGATCGCTTTCGCGGTTGCGGGCGGGGTACCGATGTCCTCGACGGGGATCGCGGCGGACGGTTCGGTGGTCAGCCGGGCAGACGTCATGCGGTCGAGGCGGAACCAGCGGATCGCTTCGCGGGTTCGGCAATGTCCTACGAGATACCACTGCCCGGCGGTACGGGCGAGGGCTATGGGGTCGATCCGCCGCTTCGTCTGCTTGTCGTCTCGGTCGAGGTAGTCCACGACGAGGACGCGCTGTTCGTGGAGCCCACGGTCGATGGCGTGGCGGGTCCGAACGTCGCCCGGCGGCTCGGTGTGGTCGATCCAGACGCGGTCGTTGATCACGGTGGCGCGCTCTCGAGCTGGTGTGTCCATGACGCTGAGAACCTTGACCAGGGCCGCGCGGGCGTAACCGTCGAAGGGCTGTCCCCGGTGGGCTGCCACGGCCGCGGCGAGCCCCGCGACCTCGGCGCTCGTGAAGTTGATCGGCGGCAGGGTGGCGGCCTTGTCGACAACGTAGCCTCCACCGGGCCCAGGACGAGCCCAGACCGGGAAGCCCCCGTGCTGCAGGGTCGAGATGTCACGTTTGATCGTCCGTGCGCTGACGCCGAAGGACTCGGCGAGGCGTTCGGCGGTGCGCCCGCCGCTGCCGGCCCGCCGTAGTTCTTCCCTGAGCGCGTAGAGCCGGTCCGTACGGTTCATCAAAAAATGGTGACATACCAGTGACACTGCCGTTGGGCAGGATGCAGTCATGAGCACCCACCACACGATCTTGTGCCTCAGCGGCGCCGGCCTGCCGGCGTGGATCTGGGATGACGTCCAGCAGCTGCTGGGCGGGTCCGACCACGTCGCGGTCGCCGCTCGACCGACGCGTATCGCCGGGGCCGGCTTGCGGGACTACGCCGAGGCTGCCCTCGGTTCAGCGCCGGCCGGCCGGTTCGCGGTCGTCGCGCATTCGGCAGGCGGTGTGGTCGGCGCTGAGATCGCCCGGCTCGCGCCCGACCGCGTCAGCGCGTTCCTGGCCGTGACCGCGGTGATCCCTGAGCCGGGAGGGTCGTTCCTCTCGACGGTGCCGGCACCGAACCGGTGGGTGCTGCGTGCGGCGATGCGGTTCGCCGGAACCCGGCCGCCGGACGCGGCGATCCGGCGCGGTCTCGCGTACGGCCTTGAAAACCGGACCACCGACCGCATCATCGCGGACTTCGCACCCGAATCAGCCGCCCTGTACAGCGACAAGGTCGCCCGCCGACCCTGGAACGTCCGGCGCGGATACGTGTTCACCGAAGCGGACCGCGAACTGCCGATGGCCATGCAGCGACGATCTGCTCAGCGACTCGGCCCGGAATGGACCAACCAGCTCGACACCGGGCATTTGCCCATGATCGAGAACCCACGTGCTCTCGCCGGCTCGATCACCGAATTCCTCGCCGCCGACCCCGACGTGGATCAGACGGGTCACGCCGACCAACGCCCGTCCGGCCTCCGCCGACGTCACGATTGAGCGCAGCACAGGGCTGACCCGCCGCGCCTGTTTCCTACCGTGAGATCGCGCGGCTATTGAGGATAAAATCCAGGAGTTGCCACTCGTCGTAGCGGACGTCCGACGCCGCCTTGGTCAACTCACTCAGGACCGCTCAACATTTGCTCACCTGCTTCGCCTGGCGACAGCAAGGCGACCGCTTGAGCGGGCGTCGCGGCCGGTCGATACACGCGGCGCCCACTCTTCTGTTGTTTGAGCAGGGTCTTACAGGCCGACTTTCTTCACACCGTAGGCGGCCTGCGCGGAGCTGAATCCTTCGAACTTGAGCTGGCGGACCAGCCCGGAACGAGAGAAAGAGCTGGTCTCCAGGTACTCCTCGGCCTTCTTGGCGGCCTGCTCATTCCAGTTGGCTTTTTGGGCGTCCACGCCGATGGTGGCGTCCTTGGTGGAGAAGCCTTCGAACTTCAGCTGCTTGATCAGCCCGGAGCGGGAGAACGACGTAAAGGACAGGTAGTCGGCAGCCTTGTCGACGGCGTTCTGCTGCGAGACGGTCAGCTTCTTGGCGGGCTCGGCCTCGTCCACGGGCTCGGCCTCGTCCACGGGTTCGGCTGGTGCTGCCGTGGTGGGCTTGGCGACCTGCTTGGTCGCGGGCGCGGGGGACGCCTTCTTCGTCGCGGTGGCGACCACCTTGGCGGGTGCCGCCGCCTCGGGCTTGTCGTCACTGCCACCGGCCAGGGCCGCCCCTATGCAGACCAGCAGGAGCAGGGCTCCGGCACCGCCGCCGATAAGGCCGATCTTCGCGCCTCGGCCCATCTTCTTCTTGGTGGGCTCGGGGGCGAACGGCGGCGGCCCGTACTGCTGCGGGGGCAGCTGCTGGCCGTACTGCGGAGGCTGCTGGCCGTACTGCTGGGGCTGCTGGCCGTACTGCTGGGGCTGCTGGCCGTACTGCTGGGGCGGCCCGTACTGCTGCGGCGGAGGCTGTTGGCCGTACTGCGGCGGCTGTTGGCCGGACTGCGGCCGAGGATCATCCGGCGGCTGGTAGGGCGAACTCATTCTTGCTTCTCCTTGAGGCGGTGCACATCGACCGAGACGATCTTTACGCGAGCTTGGAATTTGGGTTCAGCGCCGCACGCCGCGCTTGGATCCGTAAGCCTGCCTTTTTCAATAGCCGCTCGGTACACCCGAACGGACGCTTGCGGCTTTCTCGTCCTTCGGTTCCTTGCTGCGGAGCGATGCGGTGGGTCGACACAGGTCAACGAATTGGACATTGTTCGGGCTTCTTGCCGCCGTGGGCGCACTGGCGGCTACCCGTCCGTATTGGGGAAGGACACACCGCAAGGCCGGAATTCGGGCAGTTTTCGGTCAACTGCCCCGTAGGACCAAGGTCTGCCAGAAAATCCGTACCCTCGTCGCATAACCCCGAAGGAATTGCGCAGGGCCATTAGGGTCGCATCTACGACTATTGCCGGTTTCCGCCGTACCTTGGCTGACTTCCATCGCCTTCTGCCAGCGTGACAGCGTCGGCCTGAACGGCGGCGCTTGAACGGTGTGCGCGGACTTGGGGTCGTCGGCGGCCCCGCTGAGCAAGGCGAGCGCTTCCTGGCGTAACGCAGGGCGGTAGCGATGCCGAACTCGATGCCGGCGGCCAAGCGCGTGTAGGCGCCGGCGTTGCGCAGGTAAGCCAAGGCGGGCAGTGCCTGCGGGCCCGGGTTCAGCCGCCGCCATCGAGATCCGCGGTGCCGGCGGGTCGCGAACGAGGCCCATCATCTTTTCTTTCCCGGTCGTGCAACCTTTTGGTGGGACGGCACCGTTCCACCTCCGTCATGAGGAGGCAGCCGATTGAGAGCCGACGACGAGCAGGCGTTCCGGGAGTTCGTCACGTCCCAGATGGCGTCGCTGCGCAAGCTGGCGTACCTGACCTGCGGGGACTGGCACGCGGCGGAGGACGCCGTGGCCAACACGCTGGTCAAGCTCTATCCGCGCTGGCGCAAGCTGGACCGGCCCGACCTGTACGCCAAGACCATGGTCTACCGGGCCGCGATCGACGAGAGACGCCGTCCGTGGCGGCGGGAACGCTCGGCGGGCGACGCCCTGCCGGAGGTCGCGCAGAGCGACGCGAGCAACCTGACCGCCGAGCGGATGCGCCTGCGGTCCGCGCTCGCGACGGTGCCTGCCCGCCAGCGGGCCGCCGTGGTCCTGCGGCACTACCTGGGACTCAGCCTGGAGGACACGGCCGGGGTCCTGGGCTGCACCGTCGGCACGGCCAAGAGCCAGACCTCGCGGGGGCTGGCCAAGCTACGCGAGGTGCTGTCGGCCGACGGCATTCACCTTACCGGGGAGACGATCGAGGAGTGGACCAATGCAGTTGCGTGAGCTCGTGGACACCGTGACCGCCGGCGAGCCGCCGCTCACCCACAGCGCGGACGACATCATCACGGCCGGCCGGCGGGCCGAGCGGCGGCGACGGGCCGGGCTGGCCTCGGCCGGTGCCGCCGGGCTGGTCGTGGTCGCGGTGGCCGGTGCGTTCGCCCTGCCGGCGCTGACCGGCCCGGACGCGACCCGGCCGAACACGGGTCCGGCGGCCTCCGTGGCGGCCGCCCCGAAGCCGGTCGCCTTCGACTTCACTTACCGGGGGTACGACGTGGGCAAGTTCCACGTCAAAGACCCGATCGTGGTGTCTGCCGCGTACCAGATGTCGTCGATCTACATGGACGGCCGGTTCACCAACGACGAGTCGGTGGGCGACATCAGCGGGGACGAGCTGGCCGCCAACCGGTCCCGGCCGAGGCTGAACGCCTTCCTCACCGTTTACCGGCCGGGTGCGTTCGACCCCAAGGGGATCGAGAAGGGCACCGAGCTGACCGTGGCCGGGCGCCGCGCGGTCCAGGCGACGCTGCCCGGCGAGCTCGACCCGGCGAAGGCTCCGGCACCCGGCAACAAGCTGCTGGCCTGGGAGTACGCCGACAACGCGTGGGCGACCGTCACGTCGCAGTCGAACATCGCCGCTGAGCCGTCCTTCGCCGACCTGGGCACGCTGATCCCGGGTCTGAAGCCGGACCAGCCGCGGCCGGCCACGCTGCCGTTCACGGTGGGCCACGTGCCCGACGGTTACCAGGCGATCCAGGTCGCCTCGCACGCCGCGATCGGCTTGGGCGGCATCTACCTGGCCCGGGACGGCATCTACGGTGCCGTCGAGTACGGCCGCAAGGCGCCGCGGACCACCGGCCTGACCAAGCCGTGGGAGCAGGGCGCAGCGGCACGGCGCAGCGGCACCTTCACGATCACGGTCCTGCCCAGCGAGAAGACCAACTCGCCGGCCGAGGCCGGGAAGACCCAGTGCTTCAAGTGGCACGCGTGCACCATCTGGAGCGCCGACGGCAAGCTGGCGATCGAGGTCAGCGCCGGCGGTGCCGGCACGCCGTCGAGGAACCGGACCCCTGCCCCCACCGACCTGCCGGACGCCGAGCTGACGAAGATCGCCGAGTCGGTCAAGCTGGCCGACCTCGAGAAGGACAGCACCTGGACCCCGGCCAGCCAGGCCGTACGTCCGTAACCGAACCGCCAGGGACGGACGCCTACGTGCGTATCCGCTTCCCGACGCGGTGACAACGGCCGACAGACGACCTCCGTGAACGGCGACGATGCGCCGCTACTTACGGGGGTCGTCTGTCAGCAAACGTTGATGCATCAGCGCTTGGTGACGGTGATGGTGGTGAGGGCGCCGGTGGTGATGGTGGCCCAGGCCGGGGAAACGGCGGTCTCGCCTTCGGCCTGGACCATGACGACATAGCGGCCGCTGCGTAGGCCGGTCAGGTTCAGGATGCCGGTGGTGGTACAACCGGCGCGGACGAAATAGTCACCGGACGCGTCGGCGCAGAACGCGGTGATCGGGCCGTCCGCGTTCTTGAAGGTCACGTCGAGGTCGCCGGTCGGGAAGAGCGAGTCGTTGACGACCGTGGTGCCGCCGTCGGTCACCGTGTACCACGTGGCGGCGGTCTCTCGAGTCTTGTGCGGGGCCCACAACTGGTCGCCGGACTCGGCGAAGTAGAAGCCGATCCGGTAGCGACCGGCCGGCATCGGCTCGAGCCGGTAGTGGCCGGACTCGTCGGTGACGGCCTCCGGGAGCAGATAACTGGGCGTACCCGAATAGGCCTTGATTTGCAGGCGCGCGCCGGCGACCGGGGCGCTGCCGTCGGCGGTGGTCAAAGTCCCCTCGATCACGCCGCCGGCAGCAGCGGCCGCGTGCGCGGGGGCCGGGAGGACGGCCAGGGTGGCCAGGAGAGCAACGACGAAGGCTATGAATCGGGAACGATGCATATAGATCAACCTAGTTCACGGAGTCCCGCGAAGACGTCCCGTTCCGGCCGCTATCCGGAAACTGCGCGCCGCCCGTTCTTCGTGGCCGCTCGGCGGGTCCGGGAGGCTCTCAGATAGCTCATCACCAGCGACTCGAGGTCGGGATGCTCCGTCTGCCAACCCTCGGGTGCCGTACCGCCGCGTAGCAGCACGGTGGTCTGGCGCACCGTGTGCGAGGTGTCGACCACCGTGCCGTCAGCGGGCGGGGCGGCGCCCGCTGGTCCGACGAGCACCTGGTGATCGGTGAGGATGTCCTCGATCTCTCCAGCGACCTGCACACGGCCCTCGTCGAGGAGCAGCAGGTTGTCGCAGACGTCCCCGAGATCAGTGAGCAGGTGCGACGAGAGCAGCACCGTGGTGCCGCGTTCCGCCACCTCGGTCATGACGATTCGCAAGGTCTCGTCGCGCGCCAGCGGGTCCAGATCGGACAGGGGCTCGTCCAGCAGCAGCACCTCGGGCAACCGGCCGAGCGCCAGCGCGATGGAGACCTGGGTACGCGCGCCGGTGGACAGCGTGCCGACCTTCGCGTCCCGGTCCACGCCTCCCAGCAGGCCGAGAACCTCGTCCGCGCGCTCGGCCGACCAGCGCTCGTTGATCGCACCGCCCGCCCGCATCATCTCGCGAACGGTGAAGTGGTCATAGAGCGGACGACGCTGGGTCAGCAGGGAGACGTCGGGGTGCATCCGGCCGCGCACGGGTGTGCCGTTCACCGTGATCTCACCGCGGGTGGGCTTGGCAAGTCCGGCGATCAACGACAGCAGCGTGCTCTTACCCGCGCCGTTCGGGCCGACCAGCGCCGTGACGCTGCCCCGCGGCAAGGTGAAGGTGCAGTCGCTCAAAGCGGTCGTGCGCCCGAACCGCTTGGCCACACCTTGCACCCGCACCAGGTCGGCGTTCAGGCGCGTCGCGTCCATGACGGGGTCCTCCTCCGACTTTGAGATGCCCACACGTCCGTGGGGCAGGAGCCACACCAGGGCTTGTCCGGCCAGCCGGCCAGAGACGCTCTAGGTCCGGTAGTAGGTCGTCCGCACGTCCGTGTAGATCGCGTCGACAACGTCGACCATGACCCCTTCGGCCGCCGCGCGGCCCATCCACCGCTCCAGGTCGTCTCGGAGCGGGGCACCGGACTTGGCTTCGTCGGTGGCCAGCGACGCCGTGACGAAGGTGCCCGTCCCCCGGCGGCCCTCCACGAGCCCTTCATGTTCGAGTTCGCGGTACGCCTTCTGCACGGTGTTGGGGTTCACCGTGGTGGCCTCAACCACTTCCCGTGCCGTCGGCAGCTGATCGCCCGGCCCCAGGAGGCCCATCCGCATCGCCTGCTTGACCTGTGCCACGATCTGGAGATAGGGGGGCATCCCGGAGTGCCGATCGATGCGAAACTCGATCATAGCGTTCAGCATAGGGCTTTTCGACCCGCCTCCAACGCGTCAGCTTCCTAGGTCTGCCTGCGCACGGCCCACACCGTGCCGGCGACGAACAGCACCGACAACGCGAGGAAGATCGACGCCTCCGCCAGGTGCAGCGACCCGAGGGCGTCGGCGGGGATGACGTCGCGGAACGACTTCACCACACCGTTCTCGCGGAAGCACTTCTCGATGGCCTGCGGGTCTGCCTGCGTGGGGTCATTGCCGATGCACTTGCCCGATATCTCCAACCTGTTGGTGATCACCTCACCCTTCGCGTTGAGGTAGCCGCCGTTCAGCTCCCATGCGCCGTCGGGTGCCGACTTCGCGAACGGGTCGTCGGAGACGACGCGCTTCGTCGCCCCCAGGGACTCCCGGAAGCTGAACACCAGGGACCGCACCACGACGAACACGCCCAGCGTCAGTGTCATCCCCAGGAGCGTCCGCCGGAACAACGCGCCGGCGAACGTGCCGAGGGTGAAGGCGAACAGCGTGTAAGCGGCCGGCGAGACCCCGTCGTTGTCGAAGACCGCCTGCACGAACCGGCCGTTCTGCAGCGGCCCGATCGACCCCGCCGCCTCGATCCAGGACCCCACCGCGAGCTGCATGACAAGCACCGCGGCAAACGCCGGCACAGCGGTGACGAGGAACTTGGTGGCCATCCATCGGGTGCGGCTCACCGACTGAGTGAACGCCAGCGCATGCGTGCCCTGCTCGAACTCCCGCGCATACAACGGTGCGCCGATGAACACACCGACCAATGCCGGTAGCGCGAGCATCAGCAGCTGCCCATTGCGCATCCGGGCGGTCCAGGTGACCTGGACCGCCCCGTTGGGGTCGGCACCGCAGACACCACCCGACTGCGCAACGTCGCGGAGGCAACCGCCGAGGCCGGCCCCGGTGAAGTCGGCGGTCATCATGGCCCGCAGCGCCAGAACACCCGCGACGCCGAGGACGAGCCCGACGGCGAGCGTGATGAACAGGGTGCGCTGCTGGCGCCAGACGATCCAGATCATGCTGCGACCTCCGTAGAACCACCACTGCGCATGTACGCGAGGGTGAGCTGACCCAGTCGAGGCTGGTGCACCTGCCAGCCGTGCTGCGGCGGAACCGGATGAGCGACCGCGTGCACGATCCGTGCACCGTTCACGGTCTGGGCATCGATGATCGACTCAGGCCTCGCCGGGCACGGCGTCTCCAGCGGGCCCGTGAGGACGATGTGCCCCTTGAGCAACTCCGGAACGTACCCGGCGAGCTGCACCCGCCCCGCGGACAACAGCACGAGGTGGTCGCACACGCCTTCCAGTTCGGCGAGCACGTGCGAGGAGAGCAGCACCGTGATGCCCTGATTGCGACACTCCGTCACGAGCGTCTGCAGCACGACTTCCCGAGCGAGCGGGTCCAGGTCCGCGAGGGGCTCGTCGAGCATCAGCAGCCGGGGTCGCTTGCCCAGCGCCACCGCGAGGGCGACCCTGGTGCGCTGCCCGCCGGAGAGCGTGCCGACCTTGGCGCTCAGCGGCACTCTCGCCTGAGCGACGAGCTCCTCGGCGTACGCCTGGTCCCAGCCCGCATTCGTGTTCTTCCCGAACCTGAGCGTCTCGGTCACCGTGAACTGCGGGTACAGCGGCTTCTGCTGCGTCAGGTACGACACCGACGAAGGCATGCCACGCCCGTTGGGCGTATCGCCGAACACCTCGATCCGGCCCGTGGTCGGGCGGACCAACCCGGCGATCATGCCCATCAGCGTGGTCTTGCCGGCGCCGTTCGGCCCGACGAGCGCGACGACCCGGCCCGCCGGAATCTCCAGCGAGCACTCTCGCAGGGCCCAGCCCCGCGAGTACTTCTTTCCTAAGGCCTCAGCCAGCATCGGCCGCTGTTCGTATGTCACGACGACACACTAACACCGGTTCACTAGTAACCTAGGGAACTACTGTCAGGCCCCCTGGTCCTACTTACTCCGCAGAGACCAGTCGGCGTCGCCATCCTTGACGGTCGCATCGCTGTACTGGCCGGCGTTCGCTTTGGGCCACACACCATTGGGGAAGCTGGTCGGATCAACGGCATCCCCATGCAACGTGATCATGGCCGTGACCTGCGCGCCCAGGAAAGCAGCGAGCGTGGACACGGCGGTGACGACGATGGCGGTGTTCACCCCTGCCTCTTCGAGGAAGAGGGCGATGCCGGGGGCGGTGAAGATGCCTGAGCTCATGCCGGCGATCGACACTGCCAGAGCGGCGATCAGCTTGGCGAGGACGCCGGCCAGGACGATGTAGAACGCCAAGCCGGCGCCGGCACATGCCAGCAAGTTGAGCGAGGTGGCGCCGGCGATGGATCCGACCCGTGCGGCGGCGGCGGACTGAGCGCCGGCTGCCGCCAGGTAGGCGTCTCGTGCCGTGCCGGACCAGTCGGTGTCGTCGACCACGAGGTTCTGCGCGGTGAGGTCGGTGGAGACGCCGTTGGCTTTGCCCTTGATGTCCATCCAGCGCCAGGAGTCGACGAACATGAAGATGGGGGCTACGGCGCCCTTCAGCAGGTCAAGAAACCAGTTGAGAATGGCTGTGCCGACCTCGACGGTCTTCTCGGCGATCCACTTGAAACCCTGGGCCACCGGCGGGGGAACGTACCAATGGTTGGTAGCGCTGTTTGCGGCTGGGACGACCTGAGCAAGCTGGCCCTCGAACGTCTTCAGTCCAGCCTCGATCTCCGTGATCACAGCCTCGTACTGCGCCCGAGAAAACACGGTGCCCCCTGTCAGTAGACGTTCCTGATGCGGTGCTCCGAGGCCTTGTCCTCAGCGTCGTAGGTGTCCGCCACGCTCCGCAGGGTCTTGGCGATCTCGGCCATCGCGGCGGCGCCTTCCCGGCTGCGAGCCGACACGGCCTGGATGACGTCGTTGTACGGACCCACCATGAGCTGAAAAAGCCCCGCTTCCAGCCGGCCGAATTCCATCTCAGCGACCTTGCTGCTGAGGTTGCCAAGTCCTCCGCTCTGCGATTCCCACTCGCCGGCCTCGTTGCGGAGCGCGGTGGTCGCGACCGTGACCTGTTCACCACTGGGGGGTTGCGTCATTCGGTGCCACCTTGAGTTGGAGGACCTGCTGTAAGCGATCGAAGCGTCGCGAGCGCGTCACCGACCAGGCTGTCCGGCTGAGCCTCCGCAGATGGCGACAAATACCTTGCCGCAGCGCGTCGCAGCGCCACAGCCAACGCCGAACTGATGGAGGTTCCAGCACGGTTCTTCGCCCAGTCTGGCTCGATAGCGCAAGCCGTAAGCCCGCCCAGGGCGAGCTCCACCGTGACGTGCTTGCCATCGTCCTGCCCCACTGCTTTCGCCGGCGTGCCAGGCTGCCGGCTCTGCGCGGCACGGAGCTTGCTCAACACCTCTTCAGCAAGGTCGTTCTCATCGCGGGTCTGGCCGAAAGGCGTTGCCTGTTCGGAGTCCCTGACGTGCGCTTCGCTGCTTTCGCCGGCGGTCGCCTCAACGTCGGCTCGGCGCCGCCACCATCCGTCGTCGTCGACCGCTCGGGTCCAGGTCTCCATGGCGCGCCTCAACGCATCGTTGTTGGCGCCGAGGACCGCGTCGGCCAACTGTCCAGGCCCGAGGCGTTGCTGCCAGCCCTCACGGACTCGCACCTCCGTGGGCATGCCATCACGGCCGAGAACGACGACGACCCAACCCGTCGGGTCGCTGCCCTCGACAGAACGAGGAATCGTGGAGCCGAGATCGCGCGCGAGCTGCCCCAGCTCAGCTGCCTGGCGTTGAAGGCGTAGAACTGCTTCCGGCTGCATCGGGTCTTATCGCCTCGCTCGTACGGATGGCGATTGCAGGACTGCGCGGCCGATCATCCCCATCGATACCGCAACGAGGACCAAGAGCACCGCCAGAATGATCGGCGTTCCGCCGGCCGCGATGAAGAAGACAGCCATCATCGCGACTACCCCAACCGCGACGAACACTGCGAGCGCCGCGAGCGTGCGAACAACACCATGGCTGCCGCGCCAAGCGACAGCGGTCCCCAGCAACGCCACCCCGGCGATCACTGCGGAAGCGATCGCCGTACCGGGCCGGCCGAAGGGCGAGGCATCGGCCACTTCCTCGAACCCGACGCTGGCGAATCCCACCACGAAGAGCTCGATCATCACCGTCGTGAGCAGCAGGGCCAAGGCGAACCCGCCGGTCGCTCTCGCGGATGCTGGACTCTGCACGCCTACCCCCGGTCACTCAAGGCGCACAGAGTGTCCTAATCCTGTACGACTGTGCAACCCCGTGTCGGCATGACGATCGATGCCCGAACTCGCGCAGCGCCGCTGCGCCGACCCCCAGCGCAGGCTGACCGTGCCGAGCACGCTCCCGGTCCAGGTCGTGACCTTGACCAGCCGCGCTTCATCCCCGCTGTCCCGCTCGACCGAGAAGGTCAGGTCGGACGTGGGGATGCCGAGCTCGCTGAGGAACTGCTCGGCGGTCGGTCCCGGATCGTCGATCGCCGGCCCCCGACCGGTCTTCCCGCCCACCAGGGCCCGCGGCCAGATGATCGGATAGTCGGCGGTCGCGGTCTGCTGCGACGCGGCCGTAGGTATGTCGCTGTCCGCGCGGCGGTTCACCGTCACTGCGGCGACCGCCAGAAGGATCACTCCCAGGGCCGCCGTGGCCGTTATCTGGAAACGCTTCCGCATGGTCGCCTGCCGCCCGTGGTTCGCTCCGCGATTCGTTGCCATCCGTCACCGCTGAGCTGTGTCGAGTCTGCCTGGTGGTGGATCCGCGTCCGCACCTGCTGCTCCTCGGCTGCGCTCAGCCCGCCGTCGACCTGCTTCATTGCTCCGCCCCCAGCAGCGAGCGAAAATTTCCGGCGGCCCGAGCCGCATGGGTCTTGACCGCACCGCGGGTGATGCCCCGCACTCTGCCAAGTCCGCACCGATGGGACGGGCACGACCGCATCATCAGCCAGCATCGACACACACACGTCGCTACCTTCGAATTCAGGCCGAGGGTCCTCAGCGGGCGGCTGATCGCAGCCGAACCGGCCCGGGGAGCCCGTGGGCTCCACCAAGCCGGGAGGAACTCACTCCCCACCGACAACGGTCACCACCAGCCGGCGTTCGCGCAATAGCTGGATCGATTTGCGGGCGGCGCCTCGAGCGATGCCGTACTTCCAGACGAGTTGGTTCTCCGAGAGGATCGGCCGATCCGGCAGAAAATCGCCCGCTTGGATACCTGCCTCGATGGCATCTGCCACCTGGACGTACCGTGTCCCGCATATGCCCCAAACGGAAACAGGGAACATAGCCCAAATGACTATGTTCCCTGCTCAACTGGTGCGCCCGAAGGGACTCGAACCCCTAACCTTCTGATCCGTAGGGTGCGAGTGGTTCTGTCGGCCGGTGCCGATCGATGCACCACCACCGGCTTTGCGGCAGGTCAGTCGCGATTCGCGTTGTCATCGACTGTTGTTGCGCGATGTCCGCTGTCAACGCGCTTGTGAGCAGTCCGTGGGCAGAACACCCCTCCAAGCCGGCGCTGGGGGAAGCTGACGACTATGGCCGTACAGCCTCCCCAGCAGCCGGGTGGTTAGGCCGTGCCTACCATTCGTTGACCTTCTGCAGGAGGCTGCCGAGGGTCTTCCGCCACCTCTTCGCCTGCGCCGCCGTCAAGCCCTGACTCTCCACGAGCGGAGCTCCGCTGTCGTCGACCTGGTCTTCGAGGTACTCGAAGAAGTCGGTCAGTTCCCGCAGAGCCTTGTCGATCGTCTCCTGCGCCTCGACGTACGGGTCAGGTTCAGGCTGAGGCTCCGGGTTGGGACCGCCCTCTGGGCCCTTGCCGGGCTTCTTCGCAGAGCCTCCCTTCGGGAACAGGACGTACCGCAGCCTCTGGTTGGTCAGCGGCACAGGGCCGCCGTCCCCGGCGATGACCGGCTCGCCGTCAGCGTCAACCTCGATCGGTTGCTGGTCGGCGCGGCCGTCGCGGACGATCGAGGCAAGCTGAGTAATGCCGGCCGACGTCCCCATCATCGCTTCGATCAGGTCCGCGACTGACCTGCGGTCCGAACCGGCGCCCTGGTCATTACGGGCGATGCGGAAGACGTCGTCCCACACCGCGCCGTAGTACAACGCACGCACCGCGAGCTCGGCACAGCTCGCGCCGGGCACACCGGCCGACGCAAGCTCCGCCTGTGCGTCCTTCTCCAGGGCAGTCAGGCTCGTGTGCTGCACTGACCATGCATGCTTAGTGATCGCGGCGCCGTTCTGGATGACCTTGACGATGCGGTCGACGTCGGTATCGGGGTAGTCGGGGTGGCCGCGGAACTCACGGGCCACCAGTTCTGCCGCCAACGGCACCTTGGTCTTGCTGGTGACCCGCACTCGGGCGTTGTCACTCTTCTTCTCCTGGCGCAGCACGAACGCGATAGGGCGGCGGATGACGTCATGCACCTGCGGGTCGGCCGTGGTGAACATCCACATCAACCGGGCGAAACGATCATCGAAATGCTCGGCGAGACCGACCTCAACCGCTTCCTCATGCGTCAGCCGTCCCAGCAACCAGTTGTAGTCGGCGCTGCTCTTGAGCAGGCCGCCGCGGTAGGCCGCCTGCAGGCAATCGTCGGCCATGGTCGAGTTCTGAGCCGCATCGGTCCAGTCCTGCTTGGTGTTGAGGTGCTCCTGCGCCACCTTGATCTTGATGGCCGCCGCTAGGTCGAGGGTTCCGGGAGTGTCCGGCTCGAAACCGACGATCAGCAGGAAGTTCGTCGTTGCGCATCGGACCCGCGCCCGGTCGTCCTCATCAACCTCGTCAGCCGGCCGGCTGACGATGCTGTTGATGTCTGCGATGAACTCCGTCATCGCCTTGGAGCTGGCCGGCATACGCAGGACAGTGTCCTCCGGCTCTAGGCCCAGCGCGTCGTGCGCATGGCTGGTGCGGGATGAGCCTTCCCGGACCAGCGGGACCGCGATGTCCGTTGAACCGTCGCTGAAGTTGAGCACGGTCATAACGCCGAACGGCGCGTCCATGATGCCTTGGTCCCGAATCGGTGGGTTCGGGTCGTTGCTCTTGCGAGTCTTGTCCATGGCGACCTCGAGAGCGTGGAGCAGCTCCCGCGGGGAGGGGGCCGTCATCACGAGCTCGCCTGACAGCGACTCAACGTTGGCGACGAGGCTTTCGTCGTGGCTGATCGCTTCTCCGCCGGCCAGGGGGTAGAAGTACCGGTCGGCGTTGCGGGGGTTGAGAGGGTCCGCCATGAGCCGGGGCGTCCAGACCAGGCCATCGAGGTAGAGCAGGTGGCCGCCGGGGATCCGCATGCGGCGCGGCTGCTCGATCTGAGGCAGGATCGCTTCCGGGTGAACCCATATCGTCGACATAGCGCCGGCCGCGCGGTCGCTCATGCCGAGGGCCTTCTTGGCCGCCGCCCGCAACTCCCGGATGACTGCGGGAGCCGGCAGCTCGGGAAGGCGGCGAAGCGGACGCGGCATTTCGGTGCGCTCGCCGTGTACCTGGACAGGCGAGGGGAACGAAGTGTTGATCGTGCTGGTCACGAGGGTCCTCCACGGGTCCCGCCGAGAACGCGGGAGTCCATCTCCCGCGGGCACAACACGCGGGAGCTGGGACGCCGACCAGCTCTCGCTCTCGCCTCCGATGGATCTCTTGCCCATCCTCAGCGTGAGCGGCCCGAGAATGCCTATCGCGACGATGGTCTGGCCTCTGGAACCGGCTCCGCCGGAACACGTTCTGGGCACTCCCGGCCTCCGCGCAGATCGGCGCCTGCGCTTCAGCTCGTCGCGACGCATCTCGCGTCGTCACACACAGTGTTGCACTAGCGCGAGCAGAAGATCAAGGGCCCTTGGGTTTCCCCAGCTCAAAGGTCAGTGGGACGTCATCCTCTCGGCTAACCTGCTGTGACCGATGCGTTTAGTAACGCAATCTGACGACGGCAAACCACAGCGCGCACAGGTCAGCGGAAGTTTCCTGTCGTACCGACGTCGTACGGTCTTAGCGTGGATCTCGCCGCCGTTTCTCGCCGCAACATCCTCGATGCCCTCGCCGAGGTCGACCGGCTCGGCCGCCGCCCTTTCCTGAAGACTTACGGCTTTGGGGCTGCCCGTACCTGGTTCATCGATCACGGCGGGCGGCTGTACGACTCCAAGGCGATCATGGGTTACGCCCATGGACTTGGAGTCGGTACGCGCCTAGTCTCGGCTGACTTTAAGGGCGGAGAACAGCCCGTGGCGCGACGGCTCGAGGCACTCGGTTTCCACGTGCTCTCGTTACCGAACCCCGACTGGACGAGAGACGAGATCATCCTCGCCGGGGAGCTTGTGTCCAGAAACGGGTGGCGCCAGCTCGAAGCCAGCAGTCCGGACGTTCAGGCGCTTTCGCAGATGCTCCAAAGCCCCGTCATCCACGTCGGCCGGCGACACCCAGACTTCAGAAATCCGGCCGGCGTCGCCCGGAAGACGTGGAACATCGTGAACCCGAGCAGCAACGGCAACCACCTCGATCGCGAAGTTTTTGACGACTACCGGGCCAGGCCGGCCGAGATGCTGGCCGAAGCGGCGATCATCAAGGAACGGCTCCGCGCCGGTATCGCTTCAGGCGCGGTAACGAACGCCCAGCCGCCGGATGCCGGCTTCGACCGCCGCTATCGCGGCAAACCCGCCGAGGGAATCTATCCAGAGACGCAGGCAACGAGCCCACACGCGAGAGAAGCGGCTGTCCGCGAGCACGATCGCGTCTGTCGTCAGCTCATCGCGTACCTGGGCCGTCACGGCATTCGCGCGGGCGAGCTGGTCGATCCGCCGGTCGATGTGGCCTGGCGCAATGCTGCCGGCTTGCAGATGATCGCGGAGGTCAAGAGCTGCGTCGAGGGCAATGACTCCACTCAGCTGAGACTCGGGCTCGGCCAGATCCTTGAGTACCGGCATCGGCTGCTACCGGCTCGCGGTGCGGCAGGTGCCATCCTGCTAACGAGTAGGGTTACGGATCCCATCTGGTTCGAGATCTGCCGCGCCGCGGGCGTGAATCTTCTCGCAGCGGACGATGAACCGAGCTGGTCCTCCGCCGTTCTATGAGTCGTCGGGCTGCGCCTCCGGAGGGCGACGCGGCGCACGCGTACACAGTGCCCCTGACCAGCAGGTGTCTCAACCTCGGAGCGGCTGAGACTTCAACTTGGCCGTGCATTTGCCGCAATCATGCTGCTTGGCGCGTCGACTAGATCGGTTCATGCGATCAAGGCCGCCAGATCCAGCTGGCGGTCTGTCGTACGTTCGTACGATGACGTACATACGGAGGCGGAGGCCGCGCCTACCCGACCAGACCTGAAATCTGAACTCTCGAAAGCGCCGACCTAAGATCTCAAACGCAGCGGGCGCTGACTCAGACCTGTGCCTGCGCTTCGCCTCGAAGTAGCGATCAGGGCACTGGGCTGGATGTATGCCCTGCCTGAACTGCCGTTCTACTTGTCGGAGGTTACGCAGGGACCTACACAAAATGCGAGAAGCTCGCGGCATCGCCTCTAGTTCATCTGCCGCTGTCCCTACCGTAGGTGGCATACTGTTGGCACCCAGTGTGCGCAGCGTCACGGTGGATAGGGGATTTGTGTGCCTGAGAACGGCCTCGGCTCCGCTGCGAGCCGCTTGTCAGAGCTCCCATCTCCGCCGGAACACAATGTAACTACGGTTTCAAACTTGGCCGGTGGTCCCGCTCCTACGCCGAAGCAGCGTATCCACTTCTACTCTCCCGACGAATGGGAAGAGTTCATTCTAGAGTGGGCGACTGGACTCCAAGAAAACTACACCCAGATTAAGCGAATCGGCGGCTCTAATGACCGAGGTGCTGATGTGGCCGCCTTCCTAAGCGACGATGGCTTCGAAGGCGCCTGGGACTGTATGCAGTGTAAGCACTACGAAGAATCACTGCGACCTAGCGACGCCTATCCGGAAATGTTCAAGCTGATTCGGTCAGTCGTTGAAGGTCACTACACATTCCCTCGCCGATACTATTTCCTCGCTCCACAAGGATGCGGACAATCGCTCAAGCGTATGCTGAGCAAGCCGACTGAGCTTCGTACGAAGTTTCTGGAGAAGTTCGACGGAGAAAAGCCGCTTGGAGTAGGTCTAGCGCCCGACTTGGTAGAAAAGATTCGCGCAGAGGCCGAGGTGATCGACTATAGCACTTTCCAGTCAATGGAAATGCACGAAGTATTGGAAGTGCATCGACGCACCCCCTACTATGCTCACCGTTTCGGTGGCCCGCTTCCGCCTCGGCCGGCAGTGCCGATCCCTCCTGACGCCATTCGAGACGATGAGACTCGCTATATTGAGCACCTACTTGACGTGTACGTGGAGCATTATGTGCTTGACGCCAAGGGCATCGCAGACGTAAAGGCTCACCCCCAAGCCGCTAAGCACTTTAGCCGTCAGAGGGAAGCGTTCTACAGCGCTGAAGCCCTAAGAATCTTCGCTCGCGACAGCGTCATGCCAGGAACATTCGAAGAACTCCAAGAGGAAGTTTATGACGGGGTAATCGAAACTGCTGAGCAAGCGCACTCAAATGGCATGGAGCGTCTCATGAAGGTCTTAGAAGCTGCGGCGTTACTCGCGCTTACTTCGAACGCTCTAATTCACGCTTACAACCCAAGGGATAAGCGCGGAATTTGTCACCAGCTTGCGAATATCGATCGACTTGTCTGGTGTGACCCGCAGTGAATGGTCAGCCGCTCAATGGCCCGCTGGAGATAGGCCTTCGCGCCTTAGCGCTACTTATTAGTGCCTTCCCGAGATCCTACGACATAGCCACTCTAGCCTTCCTCGACTATAGTCTGCTTCATTCTAATGACTTCGGAGGCCCAGAGAGCCTGCATCCAGATGTCCCTAACCACCAAACCGAGATAACCGTCAAGCGGGACCTCCTGGAACTAGGGCTGCAGGTAATGATGCGCGCCAGGCTTGTGGCACTGGAAGTGGAGAGCAACGGCATACGTTATGCAGCTACAGAAAACGCCTCAGGTTTCGTCGATTTGCTTGAGTCAAGCTACGTTGATGAACTGAAGGGCCGTGCCGACTGGGTCGTCCAGACCTTTGGGGGTATCGATCCCGTGGAATTGAGATCGAGAATGACTGCCCTCGGCCGTTGGACTGAGTTCGTGGATATCGAACGAGGCTCCTTTGAGGAGGCAGGTGATGAGTAACATCAAGTTGACTCGGCTCACCTTCGTAGGTAAGGACGTGCCCGCGGCGAGCATCAATTTCGGGCCCAACCTCAACGTGATCTACGGCGCCTCAGATACAGGTAAGTCTTACATCGTCGAAGCGATCGACTTTATGCTCGGCAGAAAATCGCTTAAGGCGATTCCTCAGGCGGAGGATTATCAAACCATTTTGCTTAGCCTCGTGTTGCCGGATCAAACGGCTCTAACGCTGGAGCGGTCAATAACGGGTGGTCAGTTCTATGCCCGCTACGGCGACTTTGCTGCAGTGCCGGACTCCAGGCCCGATTTTAATCTTGCGGCAGCGCACGGGGCTGGAACGGCTAAGAAAGAGAGCTTGTCGGGTTTTCTGTTACGCCACATTGGCCTCGATGGCCGACAGGTCCGGAAGAATCAGCGGAACGAAACCGTGCCGTTGAGTTTCCGCAACTTGTGTTTCTTGTCCATAGTTGACGAGACGAAGATGCAGTCGACGACTCCGCCGGCGCTCTCGGGTCAGTACACGACGAGCACCGCGGAGTTGTCAATTCTCAAGCTGCTTCTGCAAGGCGAGGATGATAGCGACATAGCGCAGGAGTCCGGCACATACGAAAGAAGAAAGATCGCACGAGGTAAGGCTGAGGTTTTGGAGGTCGTTATAAACGACCTTAAGGAAACGCTGCGTCTAGCGGCTGGCCCTGTAGAACTCACTGAGCAGTTAATGCGCTTAAACGCCTCCATCGAGGAAAACACCACCGCGATCGATTCAATCTTGGAGCGTCGCACGGCCGTTGCTTCTCAATATTCTGCAGTTGTAGGAAGGTCAAGCAGCTACCAGGCACGCCTGGAGGAAGTAGGGGAGTTGCTGGCCCGATTCTCGGTTTTAAGAGCGAAGTATGATTCTGACTTGCAGCGGCTTGAGATGGTACGGGAGGCCGGAAGCCTCCTGGGCTTCTTTCGCCCCGGCGTATGTGTCTTTTGTGGCGCGCCAGTAGAGCATCAAGCAGCCGAAAATCACAGCGCTGAGGAAGTTACAGCTTTCGGGGAATCTGTCCTAGCCGAGATCCAGAAGACCACGCTCCTGCGAGAAGACCTTGTCAGTACGATCTCGGACCTGCAAATCCAGGAGCAGCGGCTCCGTACCGATATTGACAGCTTCGTGGTCGAAATCAATCGCCTTCGTCGCCAGACGGCGGAATTGGACGACGAGCTTCAGCCTCAGCGTGTGGCCATACAGGAGTTCTTGGGCGTACGTACGGACGTGGAGGCCAAGCTTGCAACGTACGCCCAGATCGAGCGGCTCGAAGCCTTGCAAGCAACCGTAATGCCAGTCGAGCAGGACGATCCACCGCGTCCGCCCGGAGTAAGTGACAGGGTATTGGCAGAGTTCAGCTCGTCTATTAAAACAATACTTGATCGATGGTCGGTTCCCGTCTCCGGCGCGGTTCGGTATAGCAAGACCTACAACGATCTGTTGGTCGATGATCAGCCGCGAAGCTCCCGGGGGAAGGGGATGCGCGCTATTCTTCATGCAAGCTTTACCGTAGGACTTGCTCAGTATTGCTTCGACCGGGCGCTCGCACACCCCGGCTTTGTCGTCCTGGATTCGCCACTTACGACTTACCGACAGCCAGACCCAGAAGTCGGCGAAGCTCCTTCCGAAGCCGAGTTCGCTAGCGTGGCAGATGCCTTCTATCGATATCTGGATATCCAATTCGACGGTCAGTCGATTATTGTGGAAAATACGGATCCCCCGTCCAACCTGTCGGACGATGCCCACCTGCTCCACTTCACGAAGCGGTCAGACGCCGGGCGTTACGGATTTTTCCCTGATAGGAGTGCGTAGTTTGCCGTCGCGCACCGCCTGCCGGGTTAGCGCTGGATCACATGCGCCCACCAGCACGGACGGAGTTGGGACGTCGCGGAAGCTGGTGGTTGACCCACTAAGACGCGGCGCGGGGTACGAGCGGCCCGCGGGTGCGGTTGAGCGCCGCGCTCGATCGGAGAGAATGACTTGGTGACGACGACTGCGCAGCCAGACCCGCAAGCCGAGTGGTGGACCACGAAGGACGTCGCGGCGTACCTCGGCATCGAGCCGGCCGCCGTCAGCACCTACCGGAAGCGTGGCCAGATGCCCGCACCTGACCAGACACTTGGCAGCCGCACGCACCTATGGCGGCCCGCCCGGATCACGACCTGGCAAGACTCTCGGACACGGGCGGGCGTGGGCGGTCGGCCGCGCGGTAGCGGCAAGCCTTCGCCTAGCGATCTCGCCGAGATCGAGACACCGGTGCCGGACGATGAAAGTCGCTGGCTGGTGCACGGAAGCAGGCCGATCTACGAAAGCGAGTGGATCAAGCTCTATATGACCGACGTCGAGCTGCCCGACGGGCAGCGATTCGAGCATCACACCGTCTGGATGCCCTCGGCCGCGATGACTGCCATGTTGAACGACGATCTCACCCATGTGCTGCTGATGTGGCGGCACCGATTCGTACCGGATCTGTGGAATTGGGAACTGCCCGGCGGGCTCGTGGACGAGGGCGAAGAGCCAGCCGTAACGGCTGCGCGAGAGATCGAGGAAGAGACGGGCTACCGCCCTCGCAGCGTCGAGCATCTACTGACTTTCGAGCCGATGATCGGCATGGTGAACACGCCTCACCACGTCTTCATCGCCCGGGGCGCCGAGCGAGTAGGTGAGCCGACCGAGAAGACCGAGATGCAGCGGATGGAGTGGGTGCCGCTCGCGCAGGTACCGAGCCTCATCGAGCAGGGTCTGGTCAGCAACTCAGGCACGCTGGTTGCGTTGCTGCATGTTCTCGCGATCAGTGGTCCAGCTGCCGGGCGCCGCTAGTGAGCAGTTTGGCGATGCGCTGGCGTTGACGGACGGACGCGGCGCGCGTGGCCAGTGCCTCAGCCGTACGCGCCTCGGCCCGTGCTTCCTCGTGCTGGCCGCGTACCGAGTAGGCCAGAGCGAGATCGCAGCGGTGCCCGGCCGCGGCGCGTGTGAACGTCGGATCGAGCCGATTCACGGCGTCGGTCAGCTCCTGCACCGCCTCGGCCTTCCCTAGTCTGGCAAGGCAATGTCCTCGCCAGCGAGCAAGGTGCACGTCGTTCAAGAACAGAAACGGCAGGCTCTCGCCGGTGTGTTGATCTGGCAACGCCCTGCTCGCTTGGTCAAGCGCCTCCTGTGCCGGGCCGGCCGCTCCGCTGGCGGCCAACGCTTCTGCCTCGGCGGCCCACAGCCAGGATCGAAGCATCGCCGGAATCCGCCCGTCAGCCTCGGTGCGCGCGTGCTGAATCAAGGCCACAGCGTTCTGCGGTCGATCAAGGTCAAGTAGCGCGTATGCCTGTTGGGCAGTGACGTGAGCGATGATGGCGGAATCTTGACTCTCCCGAGCCGCTGACTTCGCAGTCTCGTGCAGCGACCACGCCTTATGCGGATCGCCCAAGTCGAGCGCCTGCCACCCTGCCAACGCGGAAGCCTCCGCCACCGCCGCGGCCAGCGCTGAGCGATGCGGGCCGGGTAGCGCGTAGCGCCAGAGGTCTGTCATTTGATGAACATGCGCCTCGGTCTGCTGCAAGATGCGCGATGCTCCGAGCTGCCGATCGAGGGCGCGGAAGGAGTCTGTCTGGGTCTCAAGCAGAGCAACAAGCGAGCCGTCCAGGGCTTCCGCAGCGCTCAATCTTGCCGAGAGATCCGCACCGTCGATCACTGCTACGGGCAAAGCGGCGTTCGGCTTGCCAACCGCGAACGGCATGCCGAATACCTCTGCGAAGAGATCTGCGTACTCGATCGACAGACCACGCCGGCCGTGGATCCACTCCCGGATCATGCGCTTCAGGCTGTCGTCTTCGGGCAAGGTGCCGTGGTTGGTTCGACGAGCCGCGGCGCGCAGTTCGAGCATGAGGCGAGCGCGATGCTTCCATCCGCGCTGCTCACAGAGGCGCGGCAGGTCGGTTGCGTCCATCATCGACGGCTCCCGGTCATCGTCGAGTCACGATGCGTCTCGCCGCAATGATGGCACCCCGCCGCACGGGGGACGAGTCCCCCCAAGTCCTCTGTCGTCCTCTGATCAGGGCGGCTATCGGCCCGACAAGCTAGGTGCAACGGCCCACCACTTGAAGCTCAGAACCCGAAAGGGAGTAGCGGAGAGGGTTGCGGAGTACTAACTTAGTTAGTACTGTCAGCCGTATAACTCCACAGAGGCGGTGTAGACCGAACCGCGAAGGTTCGAACCGGTCAGGTGCCTTACCTCCCGCTGGGAAGCGGGGAACAGACCAGGCGGTGCCAGCAATAGGCGTTGAGGCGTTGTCCTCCGGTTGAGCGTCTCTTGGCGGCGAGTGTGTAGACCTTGTCGTGAAGGGGCTGGCGCGGGGTGGAACCCGCGTCGCTGCATTGAGCCACCTCGCGTGGTCGACCCCTGGTGATCCCAGGGCGAGCGGGCGCCGGTGAAGGACGAATATCGCGCCGATCTTTCCTGTACGTGGCCTCGTGCTGTCGTGCCGTACGACGGCCGCGTACCGATCCCTTCCGCCGGGCCGGTCCTCACGGGCTGGCCCGGTGACGGGGGATTTCTACATCCAATTCCCCACTCAACCGATCGATCGAATGGGGTACCAATGGCCTCCCTCTCATCGCTCATCACGGTTTCTGCTGCTCAGAGCGCCGTCTGGCGGCCGTGCGGTCGCTGTGACGTCCCAGCTCCGCTGTCACCCAACCAGACGCACTGCAAGGCGTGTCGGCCGAAGACGCAGCGCGCGTCTTGCCGATCGGCGCGCCGCGCGGCATGACAGGAAGGACCAGACCGATGTCGTTCGACGACTTCGACCTTGGTGAGCCCTCACTGAGTGATCTGGCTGCGATCGAGGCCGAGTGGCCCCAAATCGAGGCCGACCTCGCCGAGCTGGATGCCGAGATCCGAACCCTCTACCTGGCCGACCACGGCGGCCCGACCGAGCTGGACTGGCGCCGCAAGCGCCGCAGCGAGTCCACGCTCACCCGCACCGCGGCCCGCCCGGTGCGACCGATTCACAGGCTGCGGCCGGCGGCCTGATGTCTCGGATCCGCGCCGCGTACTGGGACCCTGAGGGCGAGCAGTACGGCCTGCCCACGTTCTGGTGGCGCGGCGCGCCCGAGGGCTACGCCACCCGCCGCCAGTTACGCGCTCGCGGCTTGTGTCCCGGCGGTCAGCCGATCGCCGCGCAAGTTCTGTGGCGCGGTGTGGGTGGCGAGCGTGCCGCGTACCTCTACCGAACTGACCTGGCGCGGCCGAAGCGGACCGCGACTCCCGCCGTTCTGGCGGCGCTCGCCAAGGCGATGCGCGCCCGGCGGACCTGCCCGACTTGCCGCCGTGTGCGGCCCTACGTCATCCCGCGCTCGCTCGGCGAGTGCCTCACTTGCGCACCCTCGGAGGTCGCCGCATGACCACTGACCCGTTCTGGATTGATCACGACTATGACCGCGACTACGCCAGCGATGGCCGCTCGCGGTACGAACATTACCTGCGCGATGCGGCCGGTGCGTTCGACGAGATCTGGGCGAATGACCCGTCCGTCGAGTTCGCCGCGGCTGCGTGGCGGATTGCCAACGGCCCGATCATGGCACCAGGGCTGGTCCGCCATCACCCGCAAATTGTGGAGGCGTCGGCGCTGCGCAGCGACTGGAACAGCCGGATGCTCGGCTCGGTCCGGCTGGTCGCACCCTGTCCCCGTCAGCTCGCCGAGCTGCGAACCCCGGCCGGTGGCTGGTACCGCGACGTGCGTCTCGACTCGTGGAACGACCGGTACGAAGGTGTCGGCGGCCGGGATTTGGAGCAGGCCGCGTATCTGACCACCGAGGTCCAGGTGCTCTGGCAGTTCCCCGACGACGCGGTGCCGAAGATTTCCGCGGTGCCGCCGGCCGGTGACCGCAGGTACCGGCACGCGATGGCGTGCGTCACGGCCCTGATCGCCGAGTTCAACCGGCAGGTCAGGCCGATCATCGCGGCGGCGGTGCTCTGATGAGCCTGACGACCGACCCGAACGACTTGATGGGATTGGCCGGGTCCAACCGGCGCGTGGCTCGCACCCTGGCTGACGGTCAGCTCGCCCAAGTGCAGGCAGCCCAGCGTCGCGCCGATCGGGACGCTGCCGCTGAGCGGCGGTTGCGGGAGGCCGAAGGGCGGATCCGCCTGACAGCCGAACGTGACCGCCTCAAGGCCGGTCGTGCCGAGCTACGTGCGGAGCAGCGCGAGGCCGAGCGTGCACGCAAGCGCGAACGGCGGCTGGCCACTCATGCTCAGTACGCTGCCCGGTGGGCGAGTGCGACCGGCTACGTGCGCAGCAACGCCGCCGGCGTGTACTCGGCGGCCATCTACGGCCTCGCGGTCGCCGGCGCCGTCTACGGGCAGATCGACGCCGCCCGGCTGCACGACGTGTGGATGCCCGCCGCGGTCGTCGCCTCGATCGCGATCGAGGGCACCGGCCTGGCCATGGCCCTGACCGCCCAGCAACAGCGCCTCGCCGGCGAACGCGCCCTTGCGGCCCGGATGCTCGTCGCGGTGATGACCGCCGCCGCGGTCACGATCAACTACGTCGGGCACCAACCCGACATGGTCAAGGCTCTCGGGCTGTCGGCGCTGTCGGCGATCGGGATCATCGTTTTCGAGATCCGCTCGGGCGCCAAGCACCGCAAGGCTTTGCGGGCTGCGGGAATGATCGCCGAGCCGGGCGAGCAGTTCGGGTTGCGCCGCTGGCTAGCCTTCCCGGGCGAGACGTTCGCCGCGTGGAAGCTCGACGTCCGCGGCCGCCTCTCGCCGGGGGCCGCGGCGTTGATCACCCGCGTCGAGCGGGCCGCCGCCGAGCGGCGCCGCCGTGCCGAAATCGAGGCTGCCGCCGAACGGCGCCGGGCGCTGGCCGGCGAGGTCGCCAAGCAGGCCCGCCGAGCGGCCCGGAAAGCGGCCCGCAAGGGCGACGCCGGGGCGGCGCTGTCCGCGCTGATCCGGCTGTCGCACACCGGCACCCCGGCCCCGCAACTCGCGCTGCCGTCGCGAGCGCACATCGAGACGCAGACGGCGCGAGCGGAAGCAGAGGCCGCCCGCGCAGGGCTGGCGGAAGCGGAAGCACGCGCCGCCGAGGCGACCGCGCAAGCGGAAGCGGAAGCCACGGCACGCGCCACGGCGGACCGCCGGGCGCAAGCGGAAGCAGCCACACGCAACGAGGCCGACCGCCGGGCGGAAGCGGAAGCCACCACAGCCCGTGTCGAGAGATCCCGGCGAGCGGAAGCGGAAGCCGCGTTGACCGCGATGCGGCAGCGCGCCGAGGCCGAGATCGAGAAGGCCGCCCGGTTGCGCGGTCACGCCGAGACGGTCGGCCGCGACGCCGAGCAGCTCGGCCAGCACCTCACCCGCGAACAGCAGGCTCGCACGCAGGCCGAAGCCCGCGCCCTGGCCGCCGAACGCTCCGCCGAGACCCTCGGCCGCGACGTCGAACGGCTCACCCGGCAGCTCGACACAGCCGCCGAGCAGACCACCGAGTTGCGCGAGCAACTCGCCGCGGCCGAGGCGACCCTCACGGCCCGGCGCCAGCGCGCCGAGCGTGCCGCGGCCAAGCCGGTTGAGCTGCGCTTCGAGGGACGGCCGGTCCCGGCCGTCGAGCGGACCAGCCCGGACACCGTGCTGAAGATCCTGACCGCGTACCGGGACAACCCGACAGCCAGCCAGAAACACATCGCGACCCTGGCCGGCACCACCGACCGGACCATCCGCGCCGTCCGCGCGGCAGCACCGGACTTCTTGCCCGCCAGCGGCTCAAAGGCCGCCTGAATACGCCCGGCGGCACGGCCCTACCGCCAAGCAGATGCCGTGCCGCCGGTCTCCCACCAGCCCCGTTCGAGACCGTTAGGAGGCGCCCAGTATGGCAGCCGACACCACCCCCGCCCGCCCGCTCGTGGACACCACGTTCACCGCGTGCGGCCACACCGCACGCCTGCCGCAAACCACCCGCCCGGCCACCTGCCCGCGCGGCTGCGACCCGCTGCGGCCCGACATGCAGCGTCCGGCGCCTCTGCCCCGGACCCGGTCATGACCCGCCGCCGCCCGGTCGACTCGGCCACCGCGCGGCTGCTCGCCGCGGTCGATTCGGAGTCCCGGCCCTACACCGACGCCCGGGCGGGCTACCCGCGCGCTGAGGGCTACCGCCGCTCGATTGCCGAGGGCGCCGCCCGCCGCGAGCAGGCCGCAGCCTGACAGCGCTCCGCCGGAACCGTTGTGTCGCAACGGTTTCGTGCGGTGGCTGCCAAGAGGCAGACAAGCCCCTTACTGCGAAGGAGGCCACTGTCGTGGCCGGCGAAACCACCATCACCGTCGTCGGGAACCTAACCGACGACCCCGAACTGCGATTCACCCCCTCCGGTGTCGCGGTCGCGAACTTCCGGATCGCCTCGACCCCGCGCATCCTCGACCGGCAATCCGGCGAGTGGCGCGACGGCGACCCGCTGTTCCTGGCCTGCAACATCTGGCGCGATCCGGCCGAGCACGTCGCCCAGTCCCTCAAGCGCGGCACCCGGGTCATCGTGACCGGCCGGCTGCGGCAGCGCTCGTACGAGACCAAGGAAGGCGAGAAGCGCACCGTCTACGAGCTGGAGGTCGACGAGATCGGCCCGAGCCTGCGGTACGCCAACACCAAGGTCATGAAGCTCACCCGCACCACCGAGCCCGGCAGCACGCCGAGCACCCCGGCGGCCTCGCAAGCCAGCTCGTTCGAGGACCCCTGGTCCGCCCCCGCCAACACGCCCAAGGAGGCCGCGCTGGCCGGTGTGGGCCGCGGCGCGGCCGACGACGAGCCGCCGTTCTAGCCGTGCCGGCCGGTCGCTGCGACGGCGCGGCGACCGGCCGCAATTCCGAGCCCATCCGAACCGTTTTCTGATCGGAGAAACCGCTCGTGAGCAAGACCCATCAACTCGCCGCCGATAGCTGGCGCGTGATCGGCCATCTCTACAACCCGTCGCTGACCAGCCCCTACTCGCGGCGCCGCGACCCGAGCATGGCCACGGTCTGCAAAAAGCAAGACGCCATTCGCGAATCGGTCGTCAACGTCGTCGACCGCGGTTTCGTGCACGCCCGCCTGGACGGCAACGAGCTGCCGCTCGACGGGGTGCGACGCCTGCCGGAGAAGGCGATCCGGCTGCGGATCACCCAGGCCGGCGTTTACCACGCCAGCCACGACCCGACCCACCTGGTGATGTGCGCGCTGCGCGACAACGCCGAGCTGACCCTGTTCACGCTGCTGCGCGGCCTGGCTCATCCGGTCGGGTTCGGGGAGTTGTGCGAGCTGGCCGACCGGCACCTGTTCGACACCTACCTGCTCGGCACCGACACGGAGATCCCGATCCGGCAGATGCGGGACATGCCGTCGTTTGCCTACGCCCGGCAGACCGCCGCCGGCCGCGCCTACGCCGCCAAACCGTGACCGCACCACAGCCAACCCCATCCCTGGTCATCGCGTCCGAGACGGATCGGAGAGCACACCCCTGATGAAGATCATCACAGCCGAGCAGTGGCGGGTCATGGGAACCCTGATCTCCCTGTGCGGCCAGCGAGCACGGCTCGACACCGTGCTCAAGCAGCAGGACGTCAGCCCCGAGGCCGTGTGCGACCTGGCCGAGCGCGGCCTGATCGTCGTCAAGCTCAGCGGCGATGAGGTGAACGACCTCACGCCGGGGCTGATCAAGACCTACCGGCGCAAGTTGTACCTGACCCGGTCGCATACCGGTGAGAGCTACATCTGGCAGGACCCGCATCGGGTGCTGCGCGCGCCCGGCCGCTCCCACGGTGGCCTGAGCCTGACCTTCATGCTCGGCATGATCGGGTTCGAGGATCTGGCCGAGCTGGCCCGCGAGGGCCTGATCTACGCCCTGACCGAGGACGACACGATCGACCTCGCCGAAGCCCGCCAGCCCTGGACCGGCAGCTCCAAAGTGATCCTGCCCGGCGGCGCCGAGGTGTGGACCAACCAGATCGTCATCCGGACCACCAGGGCCGGGCAGCTCTACGTCGAGCGCTACTGACCCGCCCTGGCGCCACGGCTGACCCCACCCGGGTGTAGGCCGTGGCACCACGTCCCTGACCCTCGATCTCCCCGGCGCGTCTCGCGCCTCTGCTCCGCCTCGCCCCGGCGACGTGCCGCGGGCGGGGCCGCGGTGCGCCGGGCGGCCTGTCCGGCGTGCCGTGTTCTCCCTCGTGAAAGGACCGTGATGGCTCGCCGCCTCATGCCCGACGTCGACATCAAGGACGACCAAGACCTGCTCCAACTGCTCGAAGGCATCCGCACCGTCGGCATCGCCGCCCACGACGAGGTCGACGAGCTGGCCGGGATGATCCGGATGAAGATCGAGCGCTACGGCCGCCGCAACGGCCTGTCCCGCATGCGCGCCAAGTGGTGGGGCCGCCAGGTCGCCCGCCCCCTGGTTCGCGCCGCCGATCAGTTCCTCAACGTGGCCGCCTACGCCCGGGTCACCCGCAACCGGTTCGAGGCGTTCCTCGTCGCCCTCGACGACGAACAGCCCAGCGCTTCAGACTTCACCGTCCGGGGGCGCACCAACGGCAACCGTCGGGCGGCCTGATGGCCCGCCAGAGCGCCGGCACGCTGCGGGCCGGGGACCTGCGGCGCGGAGCCACCCACGAGGTCAAGGGCAACCCGGCCCCGTACGTGATCCCTCCGGTCGCCGCAGTCGGCAACCTCATCCTCGCCGGCATCCTGTCGCGGCTGTGGGGCGCCTACGCCGACCCGAGCGTGTGGCAGGTCGCCTGGCGGGCCGCCCTCGTGCTGGCCTGCTCGACGGCAATCGTGTGGTGCACCTACGCCGTCGGACGGCCGCGGCAGCTCCCGCTGCGCGCGGCGTCGCTGCTCATGTCGATCGCGGCGTGCGGCGGGCTGTTCGTACTGACCTTCACCCGCTGGTCCTTCGACCTGATCATGACCTACCTGCTGATCATGTTCACCGCCTCGATCATGCTCGCCGTCACCAAGCTGCTGCACGGCCGCGGCGACGACGCCCGCGCCAACCTGTTCGGTGACCTCGGCGAGCGGGTCAAGGAGTTGCAGGACATCGGCAAGACCAGCAAGCCCAAAGAAATCGAGGGCCGCCTGGTCACTCGGGCCGAGATGGTGCCCGGCGCCGACTTCAACACCCTGGCCAAGCCCGACGTGCGCACCGGCATCGCCTCAGCGCTGGACGTGCCGGTCGGTGGCGTGCGGATGATCCGTGACCGCAACACCCCGCGCACCGGCCGGATCGAGATCTCCCCGGTCGACATGCTCGAACACCCGCCGGCCTGGCCCGGCCTGTCCGCCCCGGGCGGCTCAATCGCCGAGCCGCTAATCGTCGCGGTCTACCAGACCGGCGCGCCGATCCCGGTCTACCTGCCCGGTGACCCCAGCCAGGGGCGCAACGCGATGGGCGTGATGATCCTGCTCGGCCAATCCGGCTCCGGCAAGACCGAGCTGCAGCTCACCCTCGCCGCCGAAGCTCGCTCGCGGCATGACGCGGAGGTGGTCTACATCGACGGCCGCAAGGGCCTGCAGCTGCCGAAGGAGTTCCGCGACGCGATGCATGTGATGATCACCAACGCGGACGACGGCGAGCGCTACCTCGACGGCCTGATTCCGGAGGTCGCGCGGCGGGCCGCACAGATCGGCGGTCACGGCCACGACCAGTGGACCGCCGACTGCGCGAAGTGCCCCAAGTTCAAGTTCGTCATCGTCGACGAGGCGTCGAAGTTCGTCGAGGCCGAGGACACCTTGGTCGAACTGGCCGAGTCGGTCCGGTCCGTCGGCCTCGGTCTGCTGCTCGGTATCCAGCGGGGCACCGGTGACCGCATGCCGACCAGTGTTCGGACCTCGGTCGGCGGGGTGATCTGCATGGGCGTCAAGGACGTCGCTGAGGGCGCCCGCGTCCTGTCGGAGGAGACGATCGAGGCCGGCGCTGACCCGTCGTGGAAGAACCGCAAGCCCGGCGCCCTCTATGCCGAGCTTCCCGGTACCGACCCCGACGACTGGTCACTGCCCGGCCGCACCTTCAAGCCGGACCGCGACGGGGTCATCGCCGAACTGGTCGCCCACCTCGCCGGCGTCGGCGAGGCCCCGGGCGGCGCCACCGCGACCGCCCCCCAACGGCCGGCCGCGGTCGCCCCGGTACGTGACGACGACGAGGGCGACGACCCGGAGGCGGACAAGGACGCCGAGTGCGCACCGCCGCCGGTCGACCCGGACTGCCCGCCCGACGAGGACCCGCGCGAGCCGATCACCGTCCCCAACCGGCGGCGGATCCCCCTCGACCTCGAACCGGTCGACGGTCGCAAGTTCACCCCCGCTGAGATTCGGGGCATGGTCCGTGACGGGATCCTCACCGCCTGGGGCAACGGTGTCCGCTCGGTGCGACCGTCGAACTTCGCGCCGCTGCTCGACATCGTCGGCGAGGAAGGCCTCAAGCCCCCCACGCTGACGAAGATCCTCGGCGAATTCTGCCAGGGACCGAACCCGCTGCTGCACCGCAGCAACGACCGCGGCGTCTACCAGATCGTCCCGCCCGACGACGGCGACGGCGTGCTGGCGGACGCCGCATGACCGCCGTCGCCGGGATCGTCGGCCGGTTGCGCCGGGCCGCTGAGTGGCGGCCCGGCCTCCGGGGCGGTACCCGCGTCGTGGCCGTCCGCTGCCCGTACTGCGGGCAGATGCGGCCCGCGCGCGAGTTCCGCCGGGGCGGTCGCGGCTGCCGCGGGTGCGTCGGCACCGGCTGACACCCCCCGCGACCGTCACGCAACGTCACACGTCCGGGTGTGCACTTCACGCGTTTCACGCACTTCACGGACTTCACGGACTTCACGCGCAGGCCCGCAAGGTGCATCTATGCGTGCGCGTGCGCGCGCAAGCCTCTGTGAAGTCCGTGAAGTGGAATCCGTGAAATTCCCCTCCTCTTATACAGAAGGTGACATCACATGTCGTCATCCTGGTTCGGCCTCGCCCGCCGCGGCGCGGCCTACGAATTCGGCCGGCGCCTCTGGCACTGGTTCCTCGCCTTCGAGATCATCGGCTGGTTCGTCCGCCGGGTCCTGCCGGTTCTGCTGATCATCGTCGCTCTTGGTGTTGCCATGTGGTTCGCGGTCCGCACTGCCGCGTGGTGGATGCCGCGCATCCTCGCCCTGACCGCCATCGCCGGCGGCCTCACCGTTTGCATTCGGCTGGCCTACCGCTACCGGTGGGAACTGCGGGCCAGCCTTCCTCGCACCGCCGTCGCCACCGTCCTGATCGCCGTGGCCGGCGCGCTCGGAGCAGCGATTTGGTGGCTGCGGTGACCGCCGCGTACCAGGACGCCCCGCGCCTGACCGTCCGGCAGCACGCGGTCGTCAAGGAGCTGACCGGCCTCGCCGACCGTCACCAGTGGCGCGCCAAGATCCTGTGGTTTCGGCGATACGACCAGCCCACCGACGCTATCGAGGTCCAAATCGGCCCGCACCAGCCCGAGCCGCTGGAACACGCCACCGTGACCTGGTCGTACCGCCGATCAGGAATCGTGACCGTGTGCCCGGGCTGGCGCCTCGATCTCGAGCTCGCCGACGCTTACATCACCGCCTACCGCGAACGCCGCGCCCGCAGCCGCTACGGCCTGCGCTACGACGACCTCGAAGGCATCTTCCACAGCGTCACGGGAACTCTCCCGTGACCCCCACCGGCACCGGCATGACCCCCGACTGGTTGCAAAGGCCGCTGACAACCCGGCCGCTGCTGCTCGACCTGTTCTGCTGTCAGGGCGGCGCTGCCGCGGGCTACGCCGCAGCCGGGTTCGAGGTCATCGGTGTTGACCTCGCACCGCAACCGCGCTACCCGTACCGGTTCGTGCAGGCTGACGCCCTGACGTACCTCGGCGACCTGCTCACCACGGGCGCGATCGGCGCGTTCGCCGCGGTCCATGCGTCGCCGCCGTGCCAGCGCAAAACCCGATGCCAGAAGATCCAGGGCCGCGAACACCCCGCCCTGATCGGCCCTGCCCGAGAGCTACTGCAACAGACCGGCCTGCCGTGGGTGATCGAGAACGTCGTTCCAGATGGCCCCGACGACGACCCCCTCATCGACCCGATCCGGTTGTGCGGGGCCATGTTCGGGCTGCACACCTACCGGCATCGCCTATTCGAGGCTAGCTTCCCGATCACGGCGCCCGGCCATCCGCCGCACACGGCACCCACGGTCAAGATGGGTCGGCCGATCCGGCCCGGCGACTGGTATCACGCCGTCGGGAACTTCTCGAACGTGCCCTACGTGCGCGCTGACCTCGGCGTGCCGTGGATGAGCCGTGACGGGCTCCGCGAATGCATCCCGCCGGCCTACACCGAGCACATTGGCCAGCAAGCCGCCGCGGCGGCACGCAGCCGGCCCAGCACAGCGCTATGGGCGGCGTGACAACCCGAGAATGCGCGGCTACGCCGCCCTCACTTCCAGGCGCTTCGCGCCGACAACCCCTCTCACCTGTCCCGGATGGGAGCACCCCCTGCTATGGCAGTGATCAATGTTCGTCTCGTGACCGGACCGCTCAACGCCTTCACCGCCGACCCGGAACGGCTGCAGACGGCCGAAGACCGGCAGGTCGTGATGCAAAGCTGCGCGGCGATCGTCAAGGGCCTGGCCTCGGCCATCGCCACCGTCAGCGAAAAGGTCTTCCCACCGTCGTCGATCTCGGGCCGGTGGCGTAACCGCCGCTGGTCAGTCGCGTCGGTGCACCTCGACGACGCCGCCGGCACGGCCGCCCGGCTCGGTGAACGGCTGCATACGGGGATCCGGCCGCTGGGTGACCTGGTCGCCGAGCGCGAGCGGGTCCGCTACGCCGGTAGCCTGACCGCGCACCACGGCCGGTATCTGCTGGCCGGCTACTGCACGTGCGACCCCGATTGTGAGGGCTTCGAGCTGACGCACGGGCCGGGCGGTGTCGAGCTGCACTGCGTCAACGCGTCGAGCATGCAACCCGATCAGGGTTCCGGCCGGCAGCCCGGCCACGAGGCGCACTCGGCCGGGTACCTGCTCGACACAGAACCCCGCAAGCTGCCCGAGATCCTCGACGTCACCCACGCCATCACCATCACCCGCGGGCTGAGCACCATCACCAGCCGCGCCCGCACGATCCTGGCCCCCTGGCACGACGCCTTCGCGACGGTGTTCAACCGGCGCTGCCTGGTTCACGTCAACAGTTGGGGCAACGGCGACATCACGGCGGGCTTTGTGCTCAAGGATCTCGACTCGATCCGCCCGGAGCTGACCCTCGTACGCACCCACCTGCGCGACGCGATCCGGGTGCTGGCCGAGATCGAAGCGGACCCGGAGACCCGGCGGCGGGCGGCATGACTACCGGGCTCGAAGTGCTGGCGCTGTTCGAGCTGCCCGAGCCCGAGCCGGAACGCCCGCCGGAGGACGCGGTCGTCGCCGTGCTGCGCGATCCCAGGCAGGTCGACGCCACGATCGCCGGCGAGATGGGCTGGCTGCTCGACCTGCTCGCCCCGGCGGCACCGCCGGCGTGTGTGCGGTGCGGCGCCGGGCACGTGTACCGGGCACCGGCCGGGTTCGTGCTGGCCTGCCCGGCCTGCTTTCCCAGCGAGGTGGTCGCGTGAGCACCACCTACCTGCGACAGGTGTGCGGGCAACCGGTACGGGTCGTAGCCGACCCGGATCCGGCCGAGTTCGCCCAGTTCGCCGCCTCGGAGACCCTGTTTGGCCTCGATGTGGAGACCACACCGATCGACGAGGCTGGACCCCGGTTCTTCGGCCCGGACTTCGGGGTACGGCTCGTGCAGGTCGCCACCGCCGATCAGGCGATGGTCCTGCGCGCCGCCGACCCGGCACAGCGCCGGATGATCGAGGGCCTGCTCGGTGACTCGCGGTGCCGGTTCGTCTCGCATACCAACTACGACGTCCTCGCCGTGTGGGCCGCGCTCGGGATCCCGCTCGGCCTGCGCGCGATCGACACGCACGTGCTGGCGAGCCTGCTCGAGCCCGGTGTGACCGCTGATCACGGGCTCAAGTCCCTGACCGAGCGGCACCTCGACGACGGCCTCAAGCGCGCTGAGGACGACTTGTACGCCCTGTTCCGTGCGCTGGCCCCGGCCGGGCAGCGGGCGGGCGGCCGGCCCACGCTCTACGGCTGGTCGCACGTGCCGATCGATGCCGAACCGTACGTGGTTTATGCCGGCCTCGATGCGATCTACGTCCGTCGGCTGCTCGATGTGCTGCTCGGGCAGCTCGGTGACCTTGGGTATCTGCCCGCGGTCGAATTGTGGCTAGCCGCGCAGACCACCGCGTTGCAGATCCGCGGGATCCGCCTCGACCTCGACTACACCCACGTGCTACGAGCCGAGTTCGAGCAGGCCAACACTGCGGCCCGCGCCGAGCTTGAAGCGTTGATGGGGTGCAAGGCGACCAGCCCGAAACGCGTCGACTGGCTCGCCGCCCGTGGCGTGGAGTTCCGGCACTTCACCGACGCCGGACGTCCGTCGCTGTCGAGCAAGGACGCCCTGCCCGACCTGCTCGCCTGCTACCCGGGCGGTGACGTCGGCCGGATGCTCGAGCTGACCACGCGGATGGCCGAGACGGGCAACTTCGCCACCAACCTGGCCCGGTTCCCCGGCTTCGCCGATGCCAACGGCCGAGTGCACCCCAGCTATGGCACCCTCGCCGCGCACACCGGCCGGATGAGCGTGAAGTGGCCGGCGATGCAGACGTTCAAGAAGGACGACCCCCGCCTACGCGGCTGTTTCGTCGCCGAACCCGGTCACGTGCTGGTCGGTTGCGACTTCAAGGCCGTTGAGGTTCGCGTGGCTGCCGCGCTGGCCGCCGAGCCCCGGCTGATCGAGGTCATCCGGGCCGGGACGGACATTCACGACAACACCGCCCGGCTGATGTTCGGCGACGGGTGGACCAAAGCCCAGCGCACACTCGGTAAGCGGGCCACGTTCGGCACGATCTACGGTGGGGGCGCCCCGGGCCTGGCCAAACAGACCGGGGTATCGGTCGAGACAGCCCGCGACGTCGTGCAACGGTTCCGCCGCGCCTACCCGAAGATCACCGCGTTCGGGCAGGCGATGGCCGAGCGGGACCCGGTGCGCAACGCCGCCCGTCGGCGCATCCCGGCCGACCCCGCACGCACGTACGCCAACAGCAACTACGCCATCCAGTCCACGGCTCGGGACCTGCTCGTCGAGTCGCTGTACCGGCTGTGCGCGCTCGACGGCTGGCACCCGCACCTGTGGGCGATCATCCACGACGAAATCGTCCTGCAGGTCCCCGCCGAGGCCACCGAGGAAGCCCGTCGCGCTCTGCACGCGGCGATGACCACCTCGTTTCGTGGCGTGCCAATCGAAGCCGACTCGGAGATCATCGGCCCGCGCTGGGGTGGCCCGGCCACCGGCGTCATCAGCCGTGGAATCGGTGGTCCGGCGGTGTGTTGCGCCTTATCGCAGGCGGCGTAGGTGTACGCCGCAGCGCATCTCGACGCCGAGCCGCGCGGAGGGCCTGGATCGGATGCAGCACTACGGGCCATCGCTTCTCGATAGAGCTGCTGTGAAGGTTGATCAAAACACCGGTCGCCCAGCCCCACACGAAGGTCGGGATCTGCGCCAGAAGAGCACCGAGCTGGTCGATGGCGGAGTGCGCCGCCGACAGCAGAGGAGCCAGCTCCTCCGCGCCAAGCTGGAGAACGGACAGAACGATCACTGCGAAGTGAAATGCCAGGTCAGAGGCCATGTGCTTCTACCATCGGCGCAACTCCACGTCCGCCAACTACACGTGCGCCAGACAGCTGTGTTCCGCGCGGCGGGGGAGATCGGCGCCGACGGTGTGCCTCAGTACCAGCTGACGCTCGGCGAGCTGCCCCGCGGGCGGGGCTACCTGTACCTGAGGAAGGGGGACACCGCATAGTGTCGACCGCGACACTGCACGCCGCTCTGGCCTTGGCCGAGCAGGACATCCCCGTTTTCTTGCTCGGGCGAACCAAAAGGCCCGTGGCCAACTGCTCCGCATGCCCTGCCAACGACGACAGCCACGACCGGGCCGGGTGTGGACACCTGACCTGCCACGGCTTCTACGCCGCCACGACCGACCCCGAGCGCATCCGCGGAATGCACGACGCGGTCCCGGACGGCCTGCTCGCGATCCGTACCGGCACGATTTGCGATCTTGCGGTGATCGACATCGATCCGCGCAACGGCGGTCGGCTCATACCTGAGTTGATGCCGCCGACCCGGTGTGTGCTGACCGGCTCGGACGGCTGGCACCTGTATTACCGGCACCCGGGCGGGCTGCTGGCCAAGGATCTCAAGCATCGCGGGTTCCCGGGGATTGACGTCAAGGCTGACGGCGGGTACGTGGTCGCGCCGCCCTCGATCCATCCGGGCACCCGGCGCCCGTACCGGTGGGCGCAGGACCGGCCGGTGATTGAGATGAGCCCGCCGCTGATCGCCGCGTGCCGGCCTGCCGAGGCGCCGCCGGCCGCGACCCGCCCCACGGCCCCGACCCCGACGACACACGGCGGGCTCATCTCAAACCCCGCCGCCCTGCTCGCCTCACACATTCGCGCTGTCGAGCGGGCACCGACAGGCCGGCGCCGGGTGACCCTCTACGGCGCCGCCCGCGGCGTGGCCCGGATGGTCGCCGCCGGCGCCATCACCGCGGCCGACGCGTACGCCGCGCTCTACGCCGCCGGGCAACGCGCCGAGCAGTCCCACTACAACATCACCACCGCAATCACCGGCGGATTCCGCGCCGAATCCGTTGCTACCGAAGGGATTGCCGCATGACCGACCCCAGCCCGCCACCCGAGGGCGCCGCGGTCCTTGACCGCCTGCACGCTGTGCTGATCAAGTACGTGATCCTTCCCTCGGCCGAGGCGATCGACGCCGCCGTGCTGTGGATCGCCGCGACTCACGCTCAGGACGCGTGGACCCACGCCCCGCGGCTGGTGATCAAGGCACCGGAGAAGCGGTGCGGCAAGTCCCGGTTCCTCGACGTCGTGGACGGCACCTGCTACCGGCCGTTCATGACTGTCAACTCGTCCACCGCGGCGATCTGCCGCTCGATCACCGACGCCGACCCGCCCACCATCTTGCTCGACGAGGCCGACACGATCTTCGGTGGCAAGGCGGCCGAGTCCAACGAAGAGCTGCGCGGGCTGCTCAACGCCGGTCACCAGCGGGGCCGGCCGATGACCCGCTGGGATCACACGAAGAAGGAACTCGAGCGGATTCCGACCTTTGCGATGGCGGCCCTGGCGGGTATCGGGTCGATGCCCGACACCATCGAGGACCGCGCCGTCGTGGTCAAGATGCGTCGCCGGACCGCATCGGAGAAGGTTGCCCCGTTCCGGTCCCGCCGTGATGGCCCGGCCCTCAAGCAGCTCGCCGCCGACCTGACCGCCTGGCTCCGGCCCAACCTGACCGAGCTGGAAAACGCTGAGCCGGCCATGCCGCTGGAAGACCGTGCCGCCGACACCTGGGAACCCTTGATCGCGGTCGCTGACCTCGCGGGAGGGAACTGGCCCGAACGCGCTCGCCGGGCAGCGCAGGCGATGAACGCGGCCCGCGAGGGCGACACCGAGTTCTCCGACCGGCTTCGCGTGCTGATCGACTGCCGCACCGTGTTCGGCAACATGGAAGCTCTGCCGTCCACCGTGCTGCTCGATCGGCTCAAGGCGCTTCCCGAGTCACCGTGGGCCGAGTACAACGGCGGGACCGGGCTGACCTCGATGAAGCTCAGCGGCCTGCTGCGTGAGTACGAGATCACCTCCCAGAACATTCGGTTCGGGCCGCCGACTGGGCAGGTCAAGGGCTTCCACCGAGAGGCGTTCATCGACGCGTGGGAGCGCTATTGCCCGCCTGCCGACCCGGGGGAGTCCGTCGAGCCGTCCCAGCCGTACCAGCCGTCCCAAGACGGTGTTTCCGCAGGCCAACCCCCGGTACGGCTTTTACGCCCGGTACGACTTGAGTCGTCCCACGACCAGACCGGGACGGCTTAAGCCGTCCCACCCCTGAAAAGCCGTCCCGGCCCTGACCAGCACAAATACGCCTGTGGGACGACTGGGACGGCTGGGACGGCTTACCCCCTCGCAACCCCGTGATCCACACGCCGAGCTGCAACACGATCAACGGGCTCAGCGGCGAAATCGCACCGGCTCACGAGTCCGTAAAGACATAGGTTCATCCAGTCATACCGGCCTTACGCAGATCTTGGCTCCACGACGCTCTCAGCGGCCCGCTCTACCAGGCCTCTACCGCGGCGGGTACGCGCGCCGCTCGAACCAACCCCACGCGCGGAACGGGTGCCTAGGGCCGTTCTGCGCAGCCCAACCGCACCGCTCGCACCGGGAGGCAACCCCCTGATGGCCGACGTCATCACGCTCAGCCGCGCCGAAACGACAACGACCACCGACCTGCGCCCGCCCGCGCGCGGCGCGGCTACCTACACCGTCAAGCAGGTCGCCGAGCTGCTCGGCCTCAGCCTCGGTGGGACCTACCAAGCGCTCCGGGCCGGAGAGATCCCCGCCAAGCGGATCGGTGGTCGCTGGGTGGTGCCGGTACGCCGCTTCCACGCATGGCTCGACGCCGAGGAAAACGAAGCGACGCCGGGGCGCCTCGTCGCCTGATCGCCGTCACCTGCGGGCCACCGACACATTTCGGTGGCCCGCACCCTATTGATCGAGAGAGGATGCTCGCTTGCGAGGCTCCGTTTTCAAGCGCTGCCAATGCCGCGACGGCAACGGGAAGAGGATCAAAAACTGTCGCAAGCCTCACGGCTCATGGTGCTTCGTAGTCGACGCGGGCACCGATCCCGCGACCGGCAAGCGCAAGCAGATACCCCGGTCCGGGTTCAAGACCAAGGCCGAGGCCGAAGAGGCACTCACAGCCGAGCTGGCGAAGCTCAACGCCGGGACGTGGACCGACGACAAAGGCATCACCGTAGCCGCATGGCTCGAACAGTGGCTCGCCGAGCTGGTAGCCGCCAAGCGGGCGGTCAAGACGGTCACCAACTACCGCACGCACGTCCGCGACTGCTGGAACCCCCAGCTCGGACATATGCTCCTGCGGGACGTACGGCGAGGGCACATCGAGCGCGTGCTGGCCAACCTGGCGGCCCCGCTCGACGGCGACCGGCCGACCGGCAACATCGGTCGGCGCATCGCGCAACGGGCGCCCGCCACCGTCGAGAGCTACCGCAAGACGATCCGAGCCGCGCTCGCAGCGGCGCAGCGACGGGAGCTGATCGGTGCGAATCCCGCGCTCGGCCGCATGGACTCGATCCCGCGACCGGACGCGGACGGCGACGACGAGCCGGTCATGTGGGAACCGGAGGACACCGCGCGGTACCTCGAACACGTGCTCGGCGACCGGCTCTCGGCGCTCTACGAGCTGGCCGCGTACGCCGGGCTGCGGCGGGCCGAGCTGTGTGGCCTGCGGTGGTCGGACATCGACTCGGACGGCACGCCCGGCCTGACCGTGCGGTTGACCAACGTTTCGGTGACCCGCAAGGAGGTCACCGCCGAGCAGGCCCGGTGCCCGATCTGCGGTGCGGAGCACGTCGGCGTACTGCTCAAGCCGCCGAAGTCGCGGGCCGGCCGCCGGTGGGTGCCGCTGGCCGTCCCGGCGCTGGCCGCGCTCGACCGGCACCGAGCCGATCAACAGATCGAGCGAGACCTGTTCGGGGTGGACTACGACGATCACGATCTCGTGTTCTGCCGCCCGGACGGTACGCCGCTACGGGCCGATCGCGTGACGGTTGAGTTCGAGAAGCACGTCCGCGCGTGCGGCCTGCCGATCATCCGGCTGCACGACACCCGGCACGGCGCGTGCTCGCTCATGCTCGCTGGCGGTGTCCCGATCGAGGTGGTGCAGTTGATCCTTGGCCACGCCAGCCCGGACATCACCCGGCGCGTCTACAAGCACCTGATGCGCAAGGAGACCGCGCGACAGGTCGAGAAGGCGACCAAGCTTCTGACCCGCCATCGGCCCAAGCAAAAGGCCCCGTGAGCAATCCGTGAGCAATCGGCAGGTCTGGCGATCTCTGCCGGCTTTGTCACGGGAAGCGAAAGGGCCTCCCACCGCAGGTGAGAGGCCCTTTCCGAAAGTGCGCCCGAAGGGACTCGAACCCCTAACCTTCTGATCCGTAGTCAGATGCTCTATCCATTGAGCTACGGGCGCTCAGTGCTTTGCCAGCATACACACTCGCTCTGCACGCGGAGACTCCGGGATTCGAACCCGGGAGGGGCTATAAAACCCCAACCGCATTAGCAGTGCGGCGCCATAGACCAGACTAGGCGAAGTCTCCCCGGCGGCCTGTGAAGGCCACCGACGGTTGAGGATACCGGACCGGCTCGGCGCCGCACAAAGCGGTTGCCATCCTGAGCGCGACGGGTGGGTCGCAGGCCTCTCCAACAGGTGAAATGTCGCGAGTGCGGCTAGGCTGCTGCGGCATGGAGGAGATCCCGCCCACCGAGCCCCGCAAGGAATCGCGCCCCCGTGCCTCGCGCGCTCCGTTCGACGCGCCGGGTGAGACGCCGCCGGGCGGGACGCCTGCGGGACGGTCGCCGCGCCGGCCCGGAAAGGCCGCGCCGCCGGTCACCTTCCAGCCGCCCAGTGCGGAAAGTCACCCTGAGGGTGATCCGGCTTCGAGCGAGAATCGCGCTTCCCGCCGTACGGGGGTGACACGCCCCACAGAGTCACCGGACAACCCGCGCCCCGCCGAGCCGGGTGCCGCCCAGCCTCCGCGCAAGAGCTCGCCGCGCAAGCAACGCGCCCCCAAGCCCACGCCGCCAGAATCCGGCGTGTCGAGCACCCCACCGGCCAAGTCAGCCGCACCGAACTCAGCCTCGCCCGGGAACTCAGCCTCGCCCGGAAAGTCGACCCCACCGCCGAAGTCGGCCCCTCCAGCGAAGGCGGCCTCTCCAGCGAAGGCGGCCTCTCCAGCGAAGGCAGCCCCTCCAGCGAAGGCGGCCCCAGCAGCGAAGTCAGTCTCGCCGGCGAAGTCGGCCTATTCGGCAAAGTCGGTGTCGCCGGCCAAGAAGGCTGCCCAGTCGAGGACGGAACCCTCCGCGGTCACCGGCACACCCGCTGATCAGACCAGCGCGACCAGTCCGGCGGTTCAAGGAAAGGCAACACCTGGCGGTCCTTCGGAGGAAGTCGCCGACACGAGGCAGGACCTGGCCGCTTCTTCTGCGGCTACTCCGGCCGTGCCGAACACCGGTCGCTCCTCGGCTTCGGCGTCACAGCCGTCGACAGGGAAGGTCGAGGCCGGGAGCGGCGGAAACGACGACACCCGGGCTGAGGGGCGATCCGTCGAGCGTTGGGCCCGGGTTCTCTCCAACCCGGTGTACACGCCCGAGCTGCTAGCGCTGGCGGCTGTCGAGACCATCGGGCCGCGTGCTCGTGAGTGGGCGGCCACGACCAGTTCGGCCTATCCGGCGGCCACCCCGCACGCCCTTGCCCGTCTGGCGACCCGGCAGTTCGGTCGCTTCGGCGCGGTGGCCAGCGTGTTCGGTGCGGTCGCCGGGTCGTATGCGGCGCTGGCCCTGGTCGCGACCCGGGCGCTCACCGACGCCGAGCTGATCCTGCACCTTGCGGCCGCTCATGGGATCGATCCGACGGACCCGCGACGGGCGGTCGACCTGCTGGTGGTCACTCGGGTGCATGAGTCGGCCGGTGAGGCGGAGGCGGCCCTGGCCGCGGCCCGCGACGATCAGCCGGGCGGTGGCGGGGGCGACGCGCTGGCGCGGCTGGGTCGGCTGATCGCGCCGCAGGTGGCCGCGTGGGCGGCGCTCCGCTCGGTCAATCGCGCCTACCCGGGTACGAGCCTGCTGGCTGCTGTGCTCGACAGCGCCACCGCGGTCCAGACGACCGCCGCCCGCGCCACGACGTACTACCGGGGCCGCTGATCCGCCGGGCGTCAGACCCAATGGATGATCCGCGGCGTCAGACCCAGTTGAGCCAGGAGTCGGGCAGGGCGGTGTAGCCGACGAAGGCCACCACGTCGAGCAGGGTGTGGGCCACGATCAGCGGCATCACGCGCTTGAAACGCAGGAAGAAGAGCGCGAACACCACACCCATCACCGCGTTGCCGATGAAGGCCCCGAAGCCCTGGTACAGGTGGTACGACCCGCGCAGCACGGCTGAGCAGGCGATGATCGCGACGGTCGACATGCCCCACTGCCGCAGCCGGGTCATCAGGTAGCCGACGACGATCACCTCTTCGAGCACCGCGTTCTTGACGGCGGCGAGGATGAGCACCGGCACCGCCCACCACACCTGCTGCAGGGCCGCCGGCACGATGTCGGCGTTGATGCCGAGCAGCTTGGCCACGTACACCAGAAGCAGCCCGGGAATCCCGATGCCGGCGGCCAGCAACGCACCCCAGCCCCAGTCGAAGGCCGGGCGGTCGGCCGACAGGCCCAGCTCGCGGCGCGGGGAGATGTGGTCGCGCAGCAGCAGATAGAGCACCAGCACGACCGGCATCAGGTCGAAGGCGATGCCGAGCAGCTGGTAGGTGAGGTCGAGGTAGGGCCGCGCCGACCGGGACGCGTTGAGGACGGCCGCCTGCTGCGAGAGCGGCTGATCGGCCGTGAGCTTGGCGATGATCGACACCACGGAGTAGATCGCGCTCTGTCCGAGCGACAACAGCAGCACGATGATGATCTCGGCGGTGAGGATCGGCCGGGTGGCCTGCTGGCGCTCTAGAGTCACGCGACAACTCTAAGGCGGGCCGAAAACGGGCACTGCCCTCAACCTAAACGGACTTATCCGGGCAAGCGTCGCGGGATGAATTGAGATGAGTCGCACGGGCCGTGCGTCGCCTATCCGACTGATCTGCCCACCCTGAAGACATGGGAGACCTCGGACGCTTGCTCAAGGAGAGCTGGAGCCTCGTCGAGGAGCATCAGGACAAGGTGGCCGGCTACTTCTACGCCCGCATGTTCCTGTCCTACCCAGACCTGCGGGACCTCTTCCCGGTGCACATGGACGTGCAGCGGTCGCGGCTGCTCAACGCGATCGTGACCGCCGTGCAGACGCTCGAGGACCCGGAGACGTTCGAGGAGTGGCTGCGGGCGCTGGGCCGCGATCATCGCAAGTTCCACGTGGAACCGGAGCACTACGAGGTTGTGGGAGGGGCTCTGATCGAGGCGATGCGGACCTACGCCGGCGAGCAGTGGAGCGTCGAGTACGACCAGGCCTGGGCCGACGCGTACGCGAAGATCGCCTCGATCATGCTGCGGGGCGCCGAGGCCGATACCAACCCGCCCTACTGGTACGCCGAGGTCGTCGCGCACGAACGGCGGTCCAGCGACATCGCGATCGTCACCGTCCAGCCCATGCAGCCCCTCGACTACCGGGCCGGTCAGTACGTCAGCATCGAATGCCCCCGTCTGCAGCCGAGGCTCTGGCGCACGTACTCGATCGCGAACGCGCCCCGCCGGGACAACACGCTCGAGTTCCACGTGCGGGCGGTCGGCGCCGGCTGGGTGTCGAGCGCGCTGGTCCGCCGGCTCGAGGTCGGCGACATGGTCCGGGTGGCCTCACCGATGGGCACGATGAACCTCGACCGCCGCTCGACCCGGGACACCGTCTTCGTCGCCGGCGGCACCGGGCTCGCGCCGATCAAGTCCCTGCTCGAGGAGCTGACCCGCTACAACCGGACGCGCTGGGTGCACGTCTTCGTCGGCGCCCGTACCCGTGAGGACCTCTACGACCTGGCCGAGCTCAACCGGCTGGCCGCGCGCTACCCGTGGCTCTCGGTGGTGACCGCGTGCAGCGACGACCCCACCTACCCGGGCGAGCAGGGCAACATCTCCGACGTGGTGGCCCGGTACGGCCCGTGGAGCGAGCACGACTTCTTCGTCTCGGGGTCGGGCCCGATGGTCAAGGCCACCCTCAAGACCCTGGCCGAGCTGCAGGTGCCGTCGATCCGGGTCAAGTACGACAGCTTCACCGACTTCTGACCCGCTAGTAGACCCAGGGCCGGCCGCTCTGGCGGTAGTCGGGCACGAGGCTGGACTCGGCGTTCATCCGGTCGACGTAGAGCCGGCCCTCCAGGTGGTCGATCTCGTGGGCGACCAGCCGGGCCGGCGCGCGCTCGAACGTCGTGATCACCCGCGTGCCGTCGTACCGGGCATGCTCGACGTCGAGGCGCAGCGGGCGCTTCACCAGCCCGCGGTAGTCGAAGAACGACAGACAGCCCTCGTACTGCTCGTCCCGTTCGCCCGACTCGCCGACGACCCGTGGGTTGATCAGCACCAGCGGTTCGGCGCCCGGGTCGGCCGGGCGCACCACGGCGACCGCCACGGACCGGCCGATCTGCGGCGCCGACAACCCCACGCCCTTGGTGAAGTCGTGCACCTGCTCGAGCCGGGTCAGCGCCGCGTGCAGCGCGGCCACGACCTCGCGGGCCTCGGCCTCCTCACGGGGCAGCTGGAAGTGGCGGGCGCGCTGCCGCAGCAACTCGGAGCCGCGCTGGACGATGCCGATGCCCCGCATCTGACCGGACGCCCGCGGCTGGCCGTTGCCGTTGCTGCCCGGCGCCAGCGCCGGGAAAGGAGGCGCACCGGCCCCGCGGAAACGCCATTCCAGCCGGTATCGCGCGTTCAGCTGAGGCGTGTCGGTCGACCATTCGAAGACCGCCCGGCCGGCGTCGTCGTGCCGCTCCATCGGCGTACGCACCGGAACCTCGGCCGCGAGCGACGTCTCGACCCCCCACACCTGCGGGTCGAACGAGGCCGGGAAGTCCAGCCGCACGGTGAGCCGCCGGGTGGGCAGCCGGACCGCCCGCTGGAACCACTGGCCCCACTTCTCCACCCCGACCGTGTATTCGTACTGGATGGTGGTCCGCTCACCCGGGTAGAGCGCGAACTGGCCGCCGTCGTTCGCGAACAGCAACCACACCTCCTTGGACGCGTCCCGGTCGAGCTTGATCCGCCAATCCATCGGCTCGACCGCGTCGCCCTCCCCGGCGCAGGCGGCGAAGCCCATCTCGTCGAAGCTCAGCGGGTGCTCGCGGTGATGCCGGTTGGAGCCGGTCGGGTCGTTCGGGTAGCGGTCGACCGCGATCTTCACGAGGTAGCGCGTCACCGGTTCCGAGCCGGCGTTGTAGAGGGCGCGGCGCACCCGGCAGCGGTACGAGCCGTCGGCGTACCGCAGCTCGGCGACCTCACGCTCCACGATCAGTCCGGTGCCGGGCGGCAGCCACTGCACCGGTACGGGGGGATCGCGGTGCAGCGCCGCGCTGCGCGCATGCCGCAGTTCGTCGTACTCCTGGAAGCGCTGCCAGATCGCCCCGCCCGCGTCGAGGACGGCCTCGGCCCGCCGGGCGAAGTCCTCGGTGGGCTTGTGCCGCCGCCCCTCGACGTGGCTGACGTAGGAGGGGTCGAAACCCATGCGCGCGGCGAGCTGCTTCTTGCTCATGCCGCGCTCGACCCGCCAGTGCGCCAGCGCCGTCACGAACTGATCAGCGGCCCGCTCGACGGGCGAGGTGGTCATCATCGATGTCCCCTTCGCGACGAGAATTTCAGTGTCGCCGCCGCTGGTGTCCGGTTGGTGCTAGTAGCGAGTACACGACAGATACCTTGACGAATCAGGCAACGTGTCCGCCACGGGTTAGGTAACCCTCGCGGAGGGTATTCGTCCGAAAGCTCGGCTTGGTTAGCCTATCCTTAGAGGTGTACGGTGGGTCGTCGGCACGGCGGCGTCTCGGCCACCGTGGTTCCGTTCTATTCGGCGAGGTGAATGCGGTGGCTCAGCGCGTCCCGGCGCCGCAGGGCGGACACGTCCCGTGACCACTGCCCTCGAGCGCACGACACGCACCGTCACCCCACCACAGCCCTTGGGCCCGGTCACGGCGACCCTGCGAGCGATGTTCGGCACCAGCACCGAACTGCCCGGCCTCGCCCCCGACCTCCTCGTCCACGACACCACCGGCTGGTCCCCCGCCCGCGTCCTGACCGACGAGCACCTGGGCACGCTGCTCGACTCGGCCGGCCGCCGCTGGAACGCCCAGCCCCACGCCGCGGCCGCCCTGGCCTGGAAGGCGTACACGTACTGGCTGGCGCTGCCCGCGGTGCTCGGCTGGGCCTCGGCCCGCCGCGTCCCGCTGCTCACCGCCGACGACGTGCTCGTGCACTTCTCCGACCCGCGCCCGCTGGTCACCCTGGGCCTGCGCGCCGACATTCCGGTCGCCGTCCTGCCGGGCGACCCGATCGCCGTGGCCGGCCTCCCCCAGGTCCGCGTCGTCGCCGACGAGACCGCCCTGCTGGCCGAACTGCGCCGCTCCCTGCTCGACGCCCACCTCACCCCGCTGCTCGACGCCATCCACGACCGCGTCCGCCTGGGCAAAAGGACCCTGCTGGGTTCCCTCTCCTCCGGAGTGGCGTACGGCGTCCTCCGCTCGGCCGACGTCCTGCCCGGCCCGTCCGCCGAGACGATCGACCAGCTGCACGGCGCCCTCGGCGTCGAGGACCTGGTCGAGCTGGTCACCGCCCCCAACGGCAAGCTCGACGTCCAGCGCAAGACCTGCTGCCTGGCCTTCACCCTGCCCCAGCCCAAGGTCTGCAAGGGCTGCTGCATCAAGAGCTGAGGTCCGGCGCGGCTCCCCCGGGCGTCAAGAACCGGTGTCCGGCGCACTCTGCCAAGGCAACGGCTGAGGTACGCGGCGCCACCACCATCCAGCCGGCAAGTCGGCAGCCGACGCGTGTCCGCCGTCGCCCCCGGTCAGCCCGGCGAAACGCTCGTCCACCTCGGCCACAGCTCGCAGGACGTCGTCGCGGACAGGCTCAGGCACCGCGCCGATGGCCGTCGTCAGCTTGTCGCGGGTTTCCAGATCCTCGCGGTAGTACGCCTCCGGGTACCAACCGTCGGGCGGCCAGCCTGCCCCGAATCGGTCGACCATGCTCTCCCAAGCGCCGATCAGCCGGATGACCTGCTGCACCGCGTCGTCGGCCGACCACGGTCCCACCAGCTCGACCAGGCGGTCCCGGGCCGGCGTCGGCCGGCGATATTCACGGATGACCTCGGGTATCGCCGCCACGCGGACCCCCGGAAGCCCCGCGAGTGGGTGCTCGACGGCATCGATGCGGTAGACGCCGTCGTCGTCCTCATAGATACGTGCCCGGGTCCGTGAGCCATCGGGACCGACCAGATAGAACGCGCTGGGCGGTGCGGGCAACGCCTGACAGGCCACGAAGGTCCCCAGCGCGCGGGCGATCCAGGCTGCTGCGATCGGCTCGGCCGGCGCTTCCGGGACGGCCGCCGCGTCCACATGGACGTCCAGATGCCAGTGCAGCTCACCGGTCAGAGCAGTGACCGTGCAGCTGACCGGTGCGTCCCAGTTCCGGTCGACGTCTCCGTCGTCCGCGACGTCCACCGCATCGGCCGGCAGGTCGAGCAGCCCGGCGAGCGCGGCGCTCAACCGGTCGCGATCCAGCTCACCGTAAATCCACAGCCCGTAATTCACGGCTCGTACGTCCCGTCGTAGATGGCCTTGGCTTTCGCCACCGCTTCAGGGTTCGCGGTGAAACGCGGGTTCCTGGCGAGTTGCGGCGCCGCGGACAGATCGCCACCAGCCCGCACGATCTCCTTGAGTGCCGCGTACTCGTTGCGATCGAGCTTGACCATACCGGCGCCGCTGTCCGGGAAAACCCGTCCGTTGGCCTCGACACCGTACGAACGACCGTTGATCTCGTATCGCTGGGTCAGGGGGTTCCACAACGCGTCGCCGGCCGCAATTCCTTGGACATCGTCGGTCGCCACGCCTTCATAGCCGCGAAGATAGACGCTGTTCTCCTCACCGACGATGCCGTTGCGCGCACCGGTGATGGTGTGGCGTCGGTGCGGAGGATTGAGGTCCTTCCCGTGGGCGCTTCCGGTGACCGAGCCCACCGTGGGCCAAGGCGGTCCCGGACTGCCATCGGGCTTGCCGGGTAGCGCGCTCCGTCTGGCGTCGGGCCGCAGGCTTCCGTCCTCCGCCTTGTCGCCCACCTGTGCCTGGGCGGCCGCGATGCTGGGCGGATCACCGCCGGACGCAGAGGGACGAGGCGGCCGGCCAGGCGGGTCACCGCCGCCCGAGCCGTCGCTGGGGCCGCCGCGTGGGCGTGAGGTCGGCATTCTCGAGGCCGTCCTGGTGTCCGGGTACGGGGAACGCCACAGTATCGATCGCTGTCACACCTTTGCGGGCACGCCAGGCGTCAACGTGTTCGGTGAGCGCGCCGGTCCGCCGGCGTCGCGGCTCACCAGGTGCGGGCCCAGTCGGGGGGAGGGACCACCGGCAGGTCGGGGTCGCCGGGGGTGGCTTCGAGGGCGTACAGGACCTGGAGGTCGTCGCTGTCGGGGTCGGTCATCACGCGGCCGTAAGAGCCATCGGCGGCGACCAGGAACCAGTAGTCCGGAGCGGGGCTGCCGTCGTCCAGCAGGGCGCGGCTGCGGGCCAGGCGGCACACTGCCCGGGCCAGCTCCAGCGGAGTCGCTTCGGTCAGCTCCCGCAGCCGGCGGCCGGCGCTGAGCTCGTGACCGAACGAACCGCCGGCCGGAGTGATCAGGACGACCGGGTCAGGGCCCGGATGGGCCGGCAGATCCTCGTAGCGCCCCACGTAGATCAAGTCGGGAGCGACGTCGTAGACGGTGTGCAGCGTCTCCCGCAGGGCCTCGGCCGGCGTCCCGGTGTCGAAGTAGATGCCGTAAGTCATGCCCCACCGTCCAGGTCAGGCGTCGTGGAACGGGTGGGGCTCGGCCGGGATGCGCTTGGCCATCAGGCAGAACTCGTTGCCTTCGGGGTCCTCGAGGACTGTCCAGGAGCCGCCGGCGGTGATGGTCGACCGGCGCGCTCCCAGGGCCAGGAGGCGGTCAAGCTCCTCGGCCGGGGTGCGGTCGGTGGGGCAGATGTCGAAGTGCAGGCGGTTCTTGGCCTGCTTCGCTTCGGGCACGCGGATGAAGAGGATGTCGGGGCTGGTGGTGGCGCCGCGGATGGCCACGCCTGTGTCGTCGCGGGCGAAGATGCGGTAGTTCAGCGCCTCGCTCCAGAAGGCGGCCATCCGCTCCGGGTCCGCGCAGTCGATCACCATGTCGCCGATCCGGCTCGCCATTCGAGGCAGCCTAGTCGGCGGGCGCCCTGGGGGCCGAGGGCTCTGCGCGGCCGCCGGGCGAGACGGAGAAAGGGCGGTCAGGGGACCGCCCTTTCCGTACGCCGGGACCGTCAGCCGATGTCGGGGCCGGTGAGCACCGCGTTGGGGTCGTCGACCAGGTGGCGGACGTCCCACACCCAGGCGCCGCCTGTCCAGGTGGGCTGGTAGCCGAGCAGGCCGGTCATCGCGCGCAGCATTTCGATGTCGCGGATCTGCGGGGTCAGCACGACCGCGCCGGCCTTCCAGTAGCGCAGGTCGGCCAGGGTCATCTCGCGCCGGGTGTCGTTGATCTCGGGGATCGGGTTGCCCTGGCGGATCGAGGCCATCAGGCCGCTGGTCGGGCGCCACGGGGGCGAGAACAGCGCGGTGCGGTCGCTCGGGTTGAGCGGGTTCTGGTTGGGCAGCAGGGCGTACGCGCCGGCGATGCGCATGTCCTGGCCGGTCATCGCGGTCCAGCGCAGCGGGTCGGGGTAGCCGGAGTCGGGCAGCGGCAACGTGACGACGGTGTGGTTGTCGTCGACGAACTGCTTCCAGGCGCCCGAGGTGACGAAGTCGGGGACCGGCGCCATCGGGACGGTCTTGAGCTGGACCGGTACGAGCGGGACCAGCGCCATGGCGACCGCCGTGATCATGGCGACGCGGACGGGGCCGCGGGCGGCCGGCTGCGAGCGCACCAGGTCGACGGCCCGCTGCACGCCGAGGGCCAGCAGGATGCCCACGACCGGCGCGATGGCCATGGCCCAGCGGGTCGGCACGGCCGAGTTGAGCACCGGAACGCTGTGCAGAACAGCCCAGATGCCGGGCATGCCGGTGTTGATGCCGTTCAGGAAAATTCGCGGTCCGAGCGACATCGCGGCGAAGAGGACGGCCAGCGAGCCGAGCGCGAGAACGGCGACGGAACGGCGCATCCAGACCAGCAGGCCGACGAAAAGAATGACCAGGCCCCAGCCGAAGAATGCGTTTTCCTCGGCCGGGTTCTGCGCGAGCCGCTCGGCGATCACCGCATTGCCGGCGACCGAGTGGCTCGAATAGGCCGTGAACGAGCCGAGGTCGGCGCCGAAGTTGCGGACGAACTGCGGCAGGCCGTGGTAGCTCTGCGGACCGAAGAACTGGACCGACAACGGGTACGCCAGCACGGCCAGCGTGACGATGCCGGCGACGGCCAGCCCCTGGAGGAAGCGGCGGGTCTCGCCCCGGTGCGTCTTGCGCCGCGCGACGGCCATGATCAGGCAGAACACGCCCAGGCCGACCGCGGTCATGAAGAGGACCTCGAGATTGATGAACGCCTGCCAGATGAGCAGCGCGGCCATGATCAGCCCGTTGCGGACGGCGCGGCCGGGCTGCCGCAGGCGCAGCGTGCGCCAGATGATCAGCGGGACCAGGAATTGCGAGACGATGTTCGGGTGGCCGCCGGCGTGCGACACCATGCTCGGCGCGAACGTGCAGAAGAGAGCCCCGACCCAGGCCGCGAGCCGCGATGAGACGAACTGGCGCGAGAGCACGAAATACCACGAGATACCGGTGAGTGCCAACGCCATGGTGAGAAATACGTTGAACGCCACATGCGGACCGAACAGCAGAGTTACCGGCGTCATCGGCAGCGAAATGGCCAGCACCGAGGTGTTGGCCATCATGTTCACCCCATCGGGGTAATTCATGCGATCCGAGAAGAACGGATATGCGCCATCGGTGAGCACGCGAGCACCATGCGCCAGCATCCACTCAAAGAAAGCCTGGTCCTGCGGATCGTCACGCAACTGGTGATCGAGATTGAGCCACAACGGCGCGGTGAGGTAGAACGCGACAACGACGAACGTCGCTGCCGCCAGCACGTCACGCCAGTCCGGCCGCCGCCTCCACCACCGCCGAGCAGGCGTCCCGGCCTGCTCAGGAGCGGCTTCGACGTCGGGTATGACCGAGGTCGGAACCGTCGGAGCGACGTCCGTACCGAGCGCGATCAGCTCCGCGTCGAGGTCGTCGGCTCCGGTCACTTGACGGGGCGGCAGCACGTTCCCGCCGGCCGACTGGCCTGTCGAGTCAATACCCGTAATCGTCATAGCGTGGGCGAGCCTAACCGAGGTTGGTAACAGTGCAGTGTCGAGCGTCCCATGCGTGATCGAGCCGATATGAACAAGGTGTATTCGGCTCGTCATGAGAAGCGGCCGGGCCGAGTACCCACCCCGCCACGTCTCAATCAGGCAAATAATGGGGTGCGGCCAGCGCCTCAACTTTCGGTTGAGCAGAGGAGATGGTTAACTCTTCCGGTCCCGCTGTCAGCTCGGATCAGCAAGACGAGGGAACCTTACATATGGCAGACATCACTGGAGACCAGCGGATCCAGTCCGAAGTGCTCGAGGGCCTCGCCACGGCTGTGAACCATCGGCGGTGGTTCGTGGAGCTCGCTCTCCCGTACCTCGGGGACAACCCGATCGAGATCGGCAGCGGCCTCGGAGACTACGCGATCGAGTGGGCCGAGCACCTTCCGCGGTTCACGGCGACCGAAGCCGACCCGGACCGGCTCGTGCAACTCAAGGAGCGCATGGCCGGCCACCCGAACATCGAGGTGCGCCAGATGCTGCTCCCGTCGCCCGAGGCGAACGGCGAGTACAGCGCGGCAGTCTCGTACAACGTGCTCGAGCACATCGAGGACCACGTCGGCGCGCTGCGGAGCATGGCCGACCTGGTACGCCCGGGCGGACGGGTCATCATCATCGTCCCGGCGTTCATGTTCGCGATGAGCAACGTCGACATCGCCACCGGGCACATCCGCCGCTACACCAAGAAGTCGATGCGCGCCGCCATGGACGAGGCCGGCCTGCGGATCGAGAAGATGCACTACGCGAACGCGCTCGGCCTGATCGGCTACTACGGCGCGACCAGCATCTTCAAGCTGGCGCCCAAGGAAGGCCCGATGGTCAAGGTGTACGACTCGATCGTGCTGCCGGTGACCAAGGCGGCCGAGAGCGTCATGAAGCCGCCGTTCGGCCAGTCCGTCTTCGTCGTGGCCCGCACGCCCGCCTGATCGGCCGGACAAGCGAAAGGCCGCCGGGTCGACCCGGCGGCCTTGAACTCGTACCAGAACTCAGCCCTTGACCTGGAACGTCGGCCGGATGGTGGCCCGGGCCAGGGTGTGGAAGGCCAGGTTGAAGCCGACGTAGGCGGGCGACGCCTCCGGCGGGACCTCGAGCTTGTCGACGTCGATCGCGTGCACCGCGAAGACGTAGCGGTGGGGGCGGTCGCCGGGCGGCGGGGCCGAACCGCCGTAGTTGCTCTCGCCGTAGTCGTTGCGCACGCAGAACGCGTCGCCCGGCAGCGGGTCGACGCCGCGCGGCAGTTCCGTCGTGGTGACCGGCAGGTTGACCAGCACCCAGTGCCAGAAACCGCTGCCCGTGGGGGCGTCCGGGTCGAAGCACGTCACCACGAAACCGCGCGTCTCGGCGGGGAAACCCGACCACGCGAGCTGGGGCGACAGGTTCTTGCCACCCACGCTGGTGTGGGCGAACAACTCGTCGAGCGGCCGGCCGTCGGTCACGTCCGCGCTGGTCACCGTGAAAGACGGGACCGCGGGCAGGAGATCGTACGGATCCGGGGCTACGGCGCGTTCGAGACTCATCGTGATGTCCTCCGGCGGGGAGACGGACCTTCTCTCCGGACGAACAGTAGCCCGTTGACGTATCCCTCGCCTTTCGCTCCGGTGACGCCGCGCCGTCACCCGATCGGGCGGACGCACAGCAGGTGCGTACGTGATTTCCCGGGCCGGGTGATGCTTCTGTCTGACATCCGACCGGGTGCGTGCGGCAGAGATCCCCGCGCCTGGTCGCGATCGGTCGCTGAGAACACCGGACGGCGGCCAGCAAGTCGGCACCCGCACTCGAGGCGGGTGCCGACTGCCGTTTCGGCCGGTGTCACCGTAGCTGTGCGACGAATCCCACCATATCGGCCGTCATGGGTGAGACGATCGGATCATGAGGGCCTCCCTGCCTCCGAACGAACCCGCCCGGCTCGCGGCCCTGTACGACACCCAGGTGCTCGACACCGCGCCGGAGGAGGACTTCGACGACATCGCCCTGCTCGCGTCGCAGATCTGCGGCACGCCGATGGGTCTGGTCACCCTGGTCGATCAGGACCGGCAGTGGTTCAAGGCCAAGGTCGGCACCGAGCTCGAAGCGGTACCGCGCGATCTGTTCTTCTGCGCGCACACGATCACGTCGCATGACGTGCTCGAGGTGCCGGACTCGAAGGACGACCTGCGGTTCGCCGACAACCCGGCCGTCAACGCCCAGGGCATCCGCTTCTACGCCGGGGCGCCGGTGGTGCTCGACGGGGCGTACGCGGTCGGCACGGTCTGTGTCGTCGACCAGGAGCCGCGGGTGCTCACCGCCCTGCAGCGGCGCGCGCTGCGCAGCCTGGCCCGGCACGCGTCGGTGCAGCTCGAGCTGCGCCGCTATGCCCGGCACGCGGCCGAGATCGCCGACCGGGTCCGTCAGGTCGACCGGATGAAGGACTCGTTCCTCGCGACGGTCAGCCACGAGCTGCGCACGCCGCTGTCGACGATCCGCGGCTACCTGGAGATGTTGCTGGAGGACGACTTCGACGCCGAGACGTCGCGCCGGTTCCTGTCGGTGATGTCCCGCAACTCCGACCGGCTGCTGCGGCTCATCGACGAGCTGCTGATGGTGGCGAAGATGACCGAAGACCGGATGCAGCTGGACCTGGCCGAGGTCGACCTGGCCGATCTCGCCCACCAGTCGATCGCCGCCTGCCGGCCGCTGGCCGAGCACCGTGGGGTCAAGCTGCGTGACCGCACCGAGCGCCCGGTGCCGGCCCGGGGCGACGCCAAGCGACTCGCCCAGGTGCTGAACCACCTGCTGGTCAACGCGATCAAGTTCACCCACCCGGACGGCGAGATCACCGTCTACTCGACGGCCGAGGGTGAGCCGGATCTCACGATCACGGACACCGGGGTGGGCATCTCGGCCGAAGACCTGCCGCACGTCTTCGACCGGTTCTATCGCTGCGCCGCGGCGGAGCTGATGGCGGTGCAGGGTCCCGGCCTCGGCCTGGCCATCGTCAAGTCGATCATCGAGGCGCATCACGGCAGCGTGCACCTGGAGAGCGAGCCCGGCGAGGGTACGAGCGTGCGGCTGACCCTGCCGCGCTGAGGAGCGCGGCAGGGCCGTTCCGCCTATCCGCCGATGCGGGCGACCCGCAGGCCGTTGTACACCTTGCGGTAGACCACCCCGGTACGGTGGTTGCCCGCGTCGATCATCATGCCGCGACCCATGTAGATGCCCACGTGGCCAGGCCCGACGACCAGGTCGCCGGGGCGGGCCTGGGCCCGCGAGACCGAGCGGGACCGGGCCGCCTGGGCTCCGGACGAGTGCGGCAGCCTGATGCCGGCCAGCGCGTAGGCCCGCTTGGTGAACCCGGAACAGTCGAAACCGTTCGGGCCCAGGCCGCCGCTGACGTAGCGCTTCCCGACCTGCGACCGGGCGAAGGCGATGACCGCCGTCATCCCGCTGCCCAGGCGCATGACCCGCTGGCTCCGCTTGGCCGTCGCGTGCTTGGTGACGACCGAGCGCAGATGACGCGGCGCGACCCGGTCGTACCTCCGGCTGGAGGACCGGTCGCCCGTGCGGTCGTACGTCCGGTCATCGGTCCGGTCGTAGGTCCCGTCGCCGGTTCCTTCGCCGGTTCCGTCGTACGCCCGCGGGCTCTCGGCGGCGAGCGCGGCGGCCCGCTGAGTCTCCCGGAGCGCCCGCAGCTTGACCTTGCGCACCTGGAGGGCCCGGCGGGCAGCGATCTCGCGAGCGGCCGCCTCAGCCTGGTCGAGCAGGGCTTCCCGTCCGGCCACGGTCTCACCGGGGAGGACCTCGTCCACCTCGGCCGGGTTTCCCCGCAGGTGCTCGCGGAACTCCACCGCGGCCAGGGTCTCGACGGTGCGCAGGGCCTCCCTCTCGTCGACGACGGCCAGCTCGACAGCCGCGCGCAACGCCTGACCGCCGTCCGGGACGGCGAACGGATTGGTCCGGGCCGGGATCGCCGGAGCGGCGCGGTGGGCGAGCGAGGGGCGCCGGGGGGCGGCGCGCGAAGCACGCTCAGTTGTCGTGGTGCGTTCCTCGATCCTGAGGTTCTCGGCGGTGCCGGGACCGACCGGGTGGGCGGGCGGCACGGCCTCGGCAACGTGCTCGACAGGGTCTAGAGCCGGTGAGATGACAGCCAGCGCGATAGCGCCGGCCGTGAGTGCCCGGCTCGGGGACGGACAGTGCAGTGTTGCCTCCGACATCGGTCCGGGGCACTCGCGCGAATCCCTGCGACGTGGCATTAGCGTGCACCGCGCCGGCGCCGCCCTATGACGGACGGCAATGGGAACCCGGACTACTCGTTAATTCCGACGACCATGCCAACACAGAACGGGAATGTTTCGGGGCCGAAATCGCACAATCACCCTCGCCCATCGGCGAAAAGAATACGATTTACGCACTCGATCGGTGACCATGGATCCTTGAGATATCCCTGTGATCAGGGCAACGGCACTCGGACGCCCGTACTGTATGGCGACTTGTGCAGCATGAAGGCTGCCAGCCGGATCCCCTTCGGCACGTCGAACGGGACCACGCCGTGCCGGGTCGCGCCCGGCGGAATCTCGTCCAGGAGCGACGGATCCCGGTCATTGATCAGCACTGCGGCCTGTTCGGCCACCCTATGGGAACGGCCGTGCTCGTCGACCGCGCGCTGGGCGCCCGGATCGAGCAGGCGAGGCTCCTTCCCGGTGTTCCGCGCAGCCATGTCGACCAGGCAGAACTCACCTTCGGCGGCGAGCGGGAGGTCGGCTGGACCGACCGCCGCGACGCCGCACTTCGTCGTGCTGAGAGAGATCTCGAGAGTGCCTTCGGAAGCTGTCACGATGGCCGGCGCGGGCACAGCGTCCCGCACCGGGACAGCATCCGACGTCGCCACGGCGATGTCGCGGGCGGTGGCGGTCGGGGTCACCGGAACGGCTGAATCTTCGCCTGTCCGGTACGCGAGATATGTCCCTACCCCGGCCAGCACGAGCACAAACACTCCACCCGCGATCCACGGCGCTTTTCCGCGCCGGGGATCGCGCGGATCCGACGCCACAGGCGTGGACCGCGCGGGGCGCAGCGGCGTATTGGTCACGAGACCTCCCGGTGTCGCTCGGCCGATCACTCGACCGAAGTCACACCATGCTGGGTAGTTTCCCGACCTAAACCGTGTCGCCGCGCCGCAAAAAAGCGGACAAAGATGCAGCAAGCTCCTTTTTGATCACTCGAAAGCATGAGTTCTCCTCAAGGAGTCAGCAGAATTTTCCCCACGTGATCGCTCGACTCCATCAGCCGGTGCGCCTCGGCCGCCTCGGCCAGCGGCATCGTGGTGTCGATGATCGGCCGGATGGCCCCGGCCTCGACCAGCGGCCACACCTCCCGGGTCACGCCGGCGACGATGCGGGCCTTGTCGGCGACCGGGCGGGCCCGCAGGCTCGTCGACGACACCGACGCGCGCTTGGCCATCAAAGCGCCGAAGTCGAGTTCCGCCTTGCGGCCACCCTGCATGCCGATAACGCTCAGCCGGCCGTTCGGCGCGAGGGCCTCGATGTTGCGGCTCAGATACTTCGCGCCCACGATGTCGAGGATCACGTCGGCGCCGCGGCCGTTGAAGTCGTGGACGACGGCCACGAAGTCGTCGCTCGTGTAGTCGATCACCAGGTCGGCGCCGAGCCCCCGCAGCGTGTCGTGCTTGCCCGCCCGGGCGGTGGTCACCACCGACGCGCCGAGCGCCTTGCCGAGCTGGATCGCAAACGTGCCGATCCCGCTGCCGCCGCCGTGCACCAGCAGCGTCTGGCCCTTGCGGAGGCGGTCGCGGTCGACCACGTTCGACCAGACGGTGCAGGCACACTCGGGCAAGGCGGCCGCCTCGGTCAGCGAGAGACCGGCGGGCACCGGCAGCAACTGCCCGGCCGGCACCGCGACCTTCTCCGCGTAACCGCCGCCGGCCAGCAGCGCGCTGACCCGCTCGCCGACGTGCCGGTCGGTGACGCCCGGGCCGACGGCGCTGATCACCCCGGCGCACTCGAGACCCGGGTAGGGCGAAGCGCCGGGTGGCTGCGGGTAGTGCCCCTGACGCTGAGCGACGTCGGCCCGGTTGACGCCGGCGGCGATGACGTCGATGACGACCTCACCGTCGCCGGCCTCCGGGTCCTCAACCTCGCGCCGGACCAGCTGCTTGTCCTCGATCACGATCGCTTGCATGGGTCCAGCTTGCCCGAACGGCGGTCAGGGCGCGGTCCACTTCTGGTTCGCGGCGCCGGTGCACGACCAGAGCTGCAGCTTCGCGCCGTTGGCGGTGCTGTTGTCCTTGACATCGAGACACTTGCCCGAGGCGGTGTTCACGATGTCCCGGGCCGCCGTGACCGTCCACTTCTGACTCGCCACCGAGTCGAGGCAGTCCCACTGGTGGATCGCCGCGCCGTCGGCCGTCGCATTGTTCGCCACGTCGAGGCACTTGCCCAGCCCGCGGATCGTCCCGTCGGCGCCCACCGTCCACTGCTGGTTGGTGTTGCCCGCGGTGCAGTCCCACAGCTGCGGCTGGTTGCTGTTCGCGGTCGATCCGTCGCTCACGTCCAGGCACTTGCCGCCGAGCCCGGTGATCGTGCCGGTGCGGCCGCTGCCACCGCCGCCGCCCGACTGCGAACCGCTCCAGGTGAAGGTGGCCGAGGTGCGCGCCGGCAGGTTGTAGACGAACGACTGCCCGCCCCAGTTCACCTTGACGCTCTGGGCGCTGCCGCCGGGGTTGTGGGCGATGAGCGCCTTCGAGCCGTCGCTGTTGCGGAAGGCCACGTTGGGCACCGCGCCGTTCGCGCTGGAGTCGATGCGTACGGCTCCCGGGCGGACGAACTTGGTCAGGTGGCCCATCGTGTAGTACTCGACGGTGTAGTCGACCTGGCCGCTGCGCGAGTCGCCCCGGTGCACGGTGACCAGACCCGTACAGGTGCCGCAGCCGCCGTTGTGCGGGCCCATGTTCTGGTCGACGGCGAGCGACCACTTCGTCCAGGCGCGGCCCCAGTTACGGAAGTACTCGATGAGGTCGCCCATGTCCTCGGCGTGCTGGTCGGTCACCCAGGTGCCGCCCGAGTGCTCGGTCATGTACATGTTCACGGACGGGTACTGGTTACGCACCGTGCTCGCGGTCGACGGGTTGCCGCCGTAGTCGTGCCAGGCGATGCCGCCGAAGTTGGGGTGGTTGCGGATCGCGGCGTCCCCGACGAGCGGCGCGACCCACTGGTCGTACGTGTCGAAGTTCCAGTCTCCGATGAGGAGCTTGGTGTTCAGGCCGGCCTGCTGCAGAGCCGGCATCAGGTCGTTCTTGGCGAACGACTGCAGACCGGAGACGGGCCACTGCATCGAGGGATACCCGGGGCAGCAGCCCGGCTCGTTCTGCGACGTGACGTAGCGGATCGGCACGCCCTGCGACTGGTAGCCCTGGATGTAACGGACGAAATACTGGGCGTACGTCTTGTAGTACTGCGCCTGCAGATAGCCCTGGCTGTAGGCGTTGTTGTCCTTCATCCACGGCGGCGCCGACCACGGCGAGGCCATCACGAAGCCCGCCGGGTTGAGGCCGACCGCCTGCTTGGTGAGCGCCATGACGTCGGCGTCGCGGGCCAGCGAGAAGTCGTTCAGGTCGCAGCACGTGGTGTCGTACGAGAAGTTGTTCTGCGCCAGGTCGGACGACCCGATGACGTTGCGGATCGCGCTCACCCCGATGCCGCCGGTCGGGCTGAACAGCTTGGTCATCACGTCGTTCTGGGTGGCCGCCGAGAGCGCGCCGCTGCCGCGGAGGTTGAAGGCGGCCGTGTCCGTGATCGACGCGCCGGCGCCCTCGAACTGCTGGTAGGACGTGTTCTCGTTGACCGTGATGGTCTGGCCGGCCGATCCGCCGCCGGCGGCGAACGCGATCGGTGACTGCTGCTGGAGACCGCGGGTGACGGTGCGGCCGCCGCTGTCGCTGGTCGTCGTGAGATAGACGTTCACCGACTCGTTGGCGGCGAACGCCTCGGGTGCGATCAGCACGGTCGCGGACACGACCGCGGCCGCGGATGCGACCCACCCGATCTTCCTGGGGATGGACATTCGGGACTCCCTTGCCTGAGGTGGGGGCCTTGGCCGGGAAAGGTAAAGGCTCTGAACCATAAACATGAACGTCGATGGTGTGTCAACGGCTGTAAATGTTCCAGAGAGCGCGTTCCAGCAGCTCAGCGGCATGTTAAAAGTGTTGATACAAGTTTTCGGGCGACTCCCCGCCGAGCGGCGTCCGGTGGTCTGGCAGACTGGGAGAGCACCAGCGGGAGGGCTCGCCTAGTGGCCGATGGCGCCGGTCTTGAAAACCGGTAAGGGGAAACTCTTCGTGGGTTCGAATCCCACGCCCTCCGCCTCATCCGGCCCAGGTCAGCGGCACTGCCGACCTGGGCATGGGAGCCGGTCACCGGGCCCGGAAGACGCCGTGGATCGCCTCGCGCGGCCGATCTTGGTACTCACTGCGACCAGGTCCCCGGGCACATCGACCGGCTGGAGGACGGGGAGTTCTCCATCGGGCCGGGCCCGGTGATAAGCCAAGATGACCTTGCGGCAGGCCTCGGACGCCGGCGTGATCCCGTGGAGCTACGACGCGGCGCAGATGCGGCCGCACCGTAAGGACGAGGCGGCTGAAGCCGAGCGGAAAGGACGGCAGGGCACTGCTGTGCGAGCGCGCCGATTTCGAGCAATGGGCGAACAGCAGGTCGAGCTAGCCTTGCAAACGCGGGGGTGGCCGGAGTAGAGGTCGGCCACCCACCCCCTGTCCTCTACCGGGGAGCACGACATGGCCGCCTCGATCGGCGAACGACTCCGTCAGCTGCGAAGCGAACGCGGACTGACTCAGGAGGAATTGGCGCGCCTCGCCTCGGTGAGCGTTGACCTGGTGAAGAAGCTGGAGCAAGGCCGACGCGAATCCGCGCGGCTCACCTCGCTCGCTGCCCTGGCCGATTCCCTCGACGTTCCACTGTCGGAGCTCACCGACAAACGGCCACGGCTGGACGGCGGCGGCGACCGCCTCGTGCTCGGCCTCCGCGACGCCCTACTCACGCCCGACCTGTTGCCTGGCATGGACGCCGAACCCGACCAGGACCCGACTCCGGCGCCGCGGCTACGCACGATGCTGAGCGACGGGTGGCGTGACTACTGGTCCGGCCGGTTCGTGGAGCTGGCGCGGCGTACGCCCGGCTTAGTGACCGAGGCGCGGCAGACACAGCGAGCTGGCATGGACGGCGGCGACGTCGTCCTCTCCCAGGCCTACCAGTTGTCGGCCTGCCTGCTCGTACACCTTGGCCGCGACGACCTGGCCTTGATCGGCGCCGAGCGTGCGGTGAACGCGGCCACGGCCGGCGTCGACGAGCTCCAGTGGGGCGCGGCGCACGGCACCTATTCGTGGGTGCTGATGAACCAGGCCCGCAACGAGGACGCTGAGCGGGTCGCGCAGCGCGTGGCCGAGCGGATCGAGCCGCGGATGAGCACGGCCACTCCGCAGCAATTGACGGTGTGGGGTGGCATGGTGCTGTGGGCAATGGCCGCGGCGTCGGCGGCCGGGCGCGCTGATGCGACCAACGACTATCTGGCGTTGGCGCGCGCCGGCGCCGCACGCATGGACAGCGACCGCCTGGACTACGCCCTGAACTTCGGACCCACTCAGGTCGCCATGCAGGACACCTACGCCCAGGTGACGATGGACCGGCCAGACCGGGCACTGATCGCATCGGAGCGGGTTCAGTACGAGCGCCTCAAGCCGATCTCCTACGGTCGGCATTTGCTCGACGTAGCGCAGGCTCAAGCAGCCATGCGAAGCGACGCTGACGCGGTCGACACACTCGTACGGGCCAAGACCCTGGCGCCGGTGTGGTTCCGCCACCAGGTCGCGGCGAGGAGCCTGGTCGCAGAGGTGGTCGAGCGGCGCACGCGGCTCACGGGACCAATGCGGGATCTCGTCCGGTCGCTCGACGCGCACTGACCAGTAGGACACTGCGTCCCCCTTCGCTGCTTGCTGGGCAACTAACGAGGTCACCATGTCCCTGTTAGCTCGGTAGTGATCGCCATACCGTCCGTAGTGAAGGTGGCGGGCGTGCGTTCTCCCCAGTTCCGATGCCCGCTGCCTTCGCCCAGACGGTGACGGTGCGGGAGGCGACCAGCATGCGCAGGCACGGGCCCATCGAGCACACGCCGCGGCGACGGTGGATCCCCCTGCTCAAGCCGAAGCGGTGCACCTGCGGCGACGAGCTGCCCTGCTACATCGGCACCATGCTCGCCCGGCTGCCGTTCTTCGACCGATCCGCCCGGCCGACCTGGGACGCACCGACCACGATTCAACGCCCGCTGATGACGCCCGGGCAGGCGCACCGCAGTAGCCAGGGCGGCCGGTGGTGAGCGTGATCGCGCCGCGCCGGACCCGCGGCCACTGGATGCGCGAGCCTTGGCCGCGAACGGTGGAGGGTGAGGTCGCAGCGCTGCGGGTCGCGTTCCCGCTGTGGGAGGTCGAGCACCGGGCCGACGCGGACGACGGGTTTCCGTTCCGGGCGACGAGGCCGCGGGCGGATGGCAGCCATCACGGCCGGTTGGCTTACGACGGCCGCGGGCTCGGCCTGGCGATGGAACAGTCCGAAGCGGAGCCGGACCTGTGGTGACCGTCGACGAGTCCCGTGACCCGTACGGGGCAAACGCGATGAACGCGGACCAGCAGGCCAAGCACTACGCCGGTCTGGTGGCCGAGGCGGTAGCCGCCGGTCGCCGGTGCGAGATCTGCCCGCAAGCGCCGACAGCGATCGTGCTGATTTTTGAGACCGAGCACCTCCTGTGCCCGGAGCACGCAGGCAAGGCAGATCGGCTTCACGCTCAGACCGTCGACTTCGTCGGCGAGGAGCGTGACCTCAGCCGGATCATCCGGTGGTATCCCGAGCGCGACGACCTTTACCGGCGCCGACGGCAGAAGCACCTGTCGTAGGCCCGAGCCTGGGGCGGCTTCCTGGCTGGCGCTGCGGAGTGGCCGCCCTGCCCACCTACGGGCGGGACTGCGGCAGGGTCGTGTGATCACCGGTGCACTGGCCCTGCCGCAGCGCAAAGCACCTCAAGAGCAGACCGACCGGATGGGGGCATCATGCAATGGCGGCACGCGACGCCGGGGAGGTCACCGCCCGGCAGCTAGACTCCCTGACCGACTCTGAACAGGCGAAACGATCGGAGCACAGCATGCAGCTCGCCCAGGTCCTCGACGTCGTCGAGCGGCTGCTCGTAGCCGCCGAACATCCCGAGATCGTCAAGGTCGAGCGGTACGGGACGGCGACAGAGCCGTGGGGACCGGACGCCGCGCGGTCACGGACAACCACGATTTCCGGGCTGAAGGCGACCTTCACGTCCACCTCCACAGCGCTGCTCAACGGGCGGATTCTTCCCGGCGTGGTCGACGTGCCGATGCCTGCCGAGCTGCCGCTGCCCACGCTCCGGGCCCCCCGCTTCGCGACGTTCGTCGCGCAGCTCCTGAACGTCGCACGCCCAAAGCAGTTCACGTCATGGCAGCTCGTCAGTCCGCCGGCCATGGGCCCGGCGGACCGACCCGGAACGCTGCCCTACGGAATCAGCATCTCGTGCGCGGACGGGACCAAAATGCTCCTCCTGTGCCAGGCCACCGGCGCCATGGTCGGCAAAGAGCCTGAGGAGGAGCCATTCCCCGGATACGTGATCCCCGAAGGAGTCAAGACATGCCTCCAGGAAGTCAGTGCTCAGCCTGCGGCGCCCGCGTAGGCGTTCCGCCCGGCAGCTCCTGCCCGCCCCAACGGGGCGCGAACGGCGGCTGTTCGACCGGGCTGGTCGCGAAACCACCTTCAGGGGGCGACCTTGCTGCTCGCCGGCAAGATCGTCGGTGTCAGGCGACGGCGACGCCCGACGTGCAGGTGGCTTCCTTGATGTCGCCGCTGTCGATGAGGCAGAGCTCGATGTAGACCGAGGAGCCGTCGACGATGCTCTTGTTGAAGCTCTTCGAGCTTCCCGCGCCGCCGCCGTAGTAGAGATCGGCCGGGTAGATCCAGATGTTGTCCGGGGTCCGGTAGTAGTAGCTGACGTTCACCCCGGCGCCGTCCGACCTCTGGTCGTAGAGGGTGAAGATCTCGCCGGTGGCGTTGAAGAAGACGCCCCCGCCGTTGGCCGCGTACCCGTTCCCCGCCCTGGTCACCATGGTCAGGTTCGTCTCCGCGTGCGCCGGCGCGGCGCCCAGCGCGAGCGCCATCCCGGTCGCGGCCGCCGCCGCCAGCGCCCCGGTGACCAATCTATGGACAAACTTTCGCATGCTGTTCCCCCGTTGTCCTTTTAGGATATTTACGGAGATCATAAACATGCGGCAGCGGGGCGCGCTGCCCCGTCCTGGCCTTCGATGCCCCTCGCGTAGGCCTTGAGCAGCACATTGACGCTGTGACCGCCCACTCCGCGACCCGGACTGCTAGGCGGTCGCGGACGGGCGGAGCAGGGCTGCAAGGTCTTCGATCCGGCGGGAAAGTTCCTGGATCTCGGGTCGCAGCGCCGCCGCGGTGCGGTCGATGATCTCGTCCTTCTCGGTGTCGGAGAGGAACTCCTTGTTGGTGCGGGCGGTGGTCCGCACGTTCTCGTCGACCTTGTTGATCTCGGCGCGGATCCAGTTCTTGTCAGCGGCGGTCAGTGCCACGGGGATGTCCTCCAGGTGCCATGAGGCGGTCGAGGCTTCGAGGGACGAGTTGTAGGAGCCGGAGAAGTGCGCGTGTTTGTCGTGCGGGTTCCCACCGGTGTACCGGGTCTGCCGCCAGCCGTTCGAGGCTTCCCAGATGCGCCGGTTGTAGATGATGTACCGCAGCCGCTTCTCCGCCCCGGACCGGCAGCGGCCGAGCAGGAACTGAACGACCGCCTCCATCGACAAGCCGGGCACACGCAGGTCGGCGTCGATGTCGATGGCGTGCACCTCGTTGACGCGGTCGGCGTCACGGATCGGGACGTTGCCGGTCTCGTCCGGGTTGTGGTCGGACTGCGTCCCCTGGTGCGCGAGGTCGCCCACGCTGCCGTCGCTAGCCCTGTCCCGGCTGGGCGCGATCGCGTTGAAGTCGGAGCGCAGCCGTGCGAGGCAGGGCACCAGGATCCAGCTGGCCATGATGGACCTTTCTCGAGATGCGGACCCGGCAACGGAGATGTCGCCACCAGACCACGAGATCCGCCAAAGCGGGCATTGTAGTCAGCGGTGGAGCCGACCAGGCCTGTCGCGGTTCGGATATCTCTACCGTTCCCGCCGAACGCCGACATATGCGCCCCGATCGATCCTGGTCATGAGCTCCAAGGGGACCCTCGCCTGTACCGTTGTCCGGGTTCGAATCCCACGTCCTCCGCCACCGCGCCCTGACCGCTACCAGGGAAATGCCGATGACCGATCCGTCGTCACGATTCGCCATCGAGTTGCGGCGCCTTCGCCTGGAACGTGCCCTTTCCTACCGTGCGCTCGCCGACCTGGCGCACCACGGCAAGAGCTACATCGAAGACCTCGAGAAGGGTCGGAGATCGCCCAGCCCCGTGGTCGCGGATCGGCTCGATGAAGCCCTGCGTGCTCAGGGTCGACTCGCCGCGACGCTGCGTCCGGTCACCGACGCGGATGTGGACTCGGAACTGGAGGCAGTCGAGCTGGCCCGCCGCGTCACGGCGTCGGACGTGAGCACGGAGACCCTCGACAGGCTGGAGCAGGCGGCCGACGCGATGGCGATGGCGTACGCGACCACTCCTCCCGACCAGTTGCTGCCGCGCGTACGGCGGCACCTCGACTACGTCGGCCTGCTCGTCGACGCTCGTAAGACACTCGCCCACCATCGGCGGCTGCTCGTCATCGGCGGCTGGTTCGCGCTGCTGCGAGCCACCCTGCACATCGATCTCCGCCAAGCCCGGGCGGCGGAGGCCTATTTGAGCACCGCCGCACAGCTGGCCGATCAGACCGGACACGCGGAAATCGCCGCCTGGTGCCTGGAGACCCGTGCGTGGGAGGTGCTGACCAGCGGCGACTTCGAACAAGCCCGGTCACTTTCCCAGCAGGCTCAGGCCGTCGCCCCAGCCGGAGGCTCCGCGATCGTCCAAGCCACCGCTCAGGAGGGTCGCGCCTGGGCGCGGCTGGGCGACCGACGGCAGACCCGGCGGACCCTGGACCGAGTCGAACGGCTCGCCGGGCAACGCCCGCCGCCGGACCATCCCGAGCACCATTACCGCTACGACCCCGGCAAGGCGCACGCCTACGCGGCTACAACGTTGGCCTGGGCCGGCGATCCGGCCGCTGAAGCAATTGCCCGCACGGTGATCGCCGAGCTCGAAGCCGACGGCGCTCGGCCCCGCCGGGTGGCATCGGCTCACTTGGACCTCGGCCTGGCGCTGTTGGCCGCCGGCAAACCGGACGAGGCGGCGGCGTCGGCGAGCCTCGCGATCACCTCCGGCCGGATCGTCGCCTCCAATTGGTGGCGTGCGGCCGAGGTAATCGCCGGTGTGCAGGCGGCGGGTATCGCCGAGGCACGTGACCTTCGAGAGGTTGCCGAGGCGCATCGGCCCGCGACCAACGCCTGATCCCCGGCCTCTGTCCGCTGTCTGCGGACGAACAGGTGCGAACAGCGGACAGCCGTCATCTGCACGGAACGTGATCGGTCGTCCACGATCGGGAATGAAAGCGGCGGCGCTTTCCCACCACACGCGCCGCTGTCTTCCCTGCACCGGTGACGACGCGGAGGCGACTGACCATGGGACACGGCAAATCAAGGGAACACAGCAGGCGGCGGTGGAACCCCTTGCTCAAACCGAAGCGGTGCAACCCGTGATGCACACGCCGGAGCACCTGGCTGAGCGGCCGGCTTGGGATTGCGGGGTCTGCGGGCAACCATGGCCGTGCGCGCCCGCGAGGGAGCGGCTGATCCGGCAGTACGGCCGTGGCACCGCGTTGGCCATGCTGGCTTGGCAGTATCTCGAAGAGGCCGTTCGCGACCTTCCCGACGGCCCGCCGGGTGTGCTGTTCGAACGCTTCGTGCGCTGGACGCGGTGACCCGGCGGGCAGGGTGACCAGCGCGTTCCGGCTAAACTCGCGGCGCCTCGACGAGGCGGAATGATCGGAGCGACAGATGCAGCTGGCCCAGGTCCTCGACGTGATCGAGCGGTTGCTCGTGGCCGCTCAGCACCCGGACATCGTCAAGGTCGAGCGCTACGGCACGGCGACCGAGCCCTGGGGGCCGTCCGCGGCCAAGTCGCGGAGCAGCAGCATCGCCGGGGTGCGGGTCACCTACAGCTCGACGGCGACAGCAGCGCTCTGGGGCGCGGTCGCGGCCGGCGAGAAGCCGCTTCCGTTGCCGGATCAACCGCCGCGGATCAGCGATCGGGTCGCGCGCCTGTCGGTCCTCGTCGTTCAGCTCCTCGACGTCGCCCGTCCGCCCGTCTTCACGTCCTGGCATCTGGTGTCCCTGCCGGGCCTCGGTCCGACCGACGGTCAGGGATCGGCGCCCGTGGGCGTGAGCCTGGTCTGCTCGGACGGCACCAGGATGCTGCTGCGGGCGGCCTCGACCGGGGCCACCCTCGGCGACGAGCCCGACAGCGATCCGTACGGTGACTACGCCATTCCGGCCGAGGTCACGACCGCCTCGTAGGCGGCCCAGGCGCTCAGCCGGGAGGGTCGAGCAGGATGCGGGCGCCGGGTCCGTCACCGGCCAGGCGGTCGTCCGGATTGATCAGTTTGCACCGGTTCAGCGACAGGCAGCCGCAGCCGATGCACCCGGACAGGTCGTCCCGCAGCCGCTGCATGAGGGCGATCTTCTCCTCGAGCCGGTGCCGCCACCGGTCCGACAGCCGGGCCCAGTCGGCCCGGGTCGGAGTGCGGTTCTCGGGCAGTTCCGCCAGGGCCGAGCGGATCTCGTCGAGCGAGACGCCGACCTGCTGGGCGATCCGGATGAAGGCGACCCGCCGCAGTTCGGTCCGCTCGTACCGGCGCTGGTTGCCGGAGGTGCGGGCGGAGTGGATCAGGCCCTCGCGCTCGTAGTAGCGCAGGGCCGACGGGGCCACCCCGCTGCGGGCGGCGAAGTCACCTATGGTGAGCGTCTCCATCGCGTCCCTTGAGTTGAAGTGCACTTCAACTTGCAGCCTATCCCCATGACAGCGACAGCAGTGCAATCCGACCGGCTCGGCACCCTGCTGAGCCGACTGACCGGGGACGAGAAACACGCGCCGAGCGCCCACTCGACGCTGGACGTCCTCTGGGTGCTCTACGACCGGGTCCTGCGGGTCACGCCGGAGACCGTCGCCGCGCCCGACCGCGACCGCTTCCTGCTCTCCAAGGGGCACGGCCCGGCCGCCTACTACGCCGTCCTGGCCGCGAAGGGATTCTTCCCCGAGGACTGGCTCGACGACCTGGGCGGCTGGGACAGCCCGCTCGGCCACCATCCCGACCGGGTGCGCATCCCCGGCGTCGAAGTCGGCACCGGCTCGCTCGGGCACGGTCTCGGGCTGGGCATCGGCGTCGCCCTCGGCCTGCGGGCCCAGGGCTTCACGAGATCGCGGACGTTCGTGCTGCTGGGCGACGCCGAGCTCGACGAGGGCTCCAACCACGAGGGGATCGCGTACGCCGCCGCGACCCGCCTGCCGATCACGGCGATCGTCATCGACAACCAGTCGTCGACGCACGGCTGGCCCGGTGGGATCGCCGCGCGCTTCCCCGGCTGGGACGTATCCGTTGTGAACGGACGCGATTGGAACCGCCTGGAACGCGCGCTGAAGCCCCGGCACGACCGACCCAACCTGATCGTCGCCACCGTCGAGCGCAAGGGGAGCTGAGCGAGATGATGCGGGATACGTTCATCGCCACCACGACCGCGTTGCTGGACGACGATCCGCGAACCGCGCTGGTGCTCGCCGACATCTCGGCCGAGTCGTTCGCCCCGGCCCGCCGGCGGCACCCCGAGCGGGTGCTCAACGTCGGCATCCGCGAGCAGCTGATGGCGAGCGTCGCGGGCGGGCTCGCGCTCACCGGCCTGCGGCCCTACCTGCACTCGTACGCGCCGTTCGCCGTCGACCGGGCCTACGAACAGCTCAAACTCGACCTGGGCCACCAGGACGTGGGCGCGGTGGTGGTCACCATCGGCGGCTCGTACGACGCCGCGGCCGAGGGCTACACGCACCAGTCACCCGGCGACGTCGCCCTGCTCGACACGCTCGAGGGCTGGACCGTCCACGTGCCCGGGCATCAGGACGAGGTGCCGGCGATGCTGCGGGAGGCGGCCCGGCACGACGACCGGGTGTACGTGCGCCTGACCGAGCAGCAGAACACCCGCGCCTACCCGGACGGCGGGCCGCTGCTCGTGCTGCGCCGCGGTGGGCCGCTGGTGGTGGCGGTCGGGCCGATGCTCGACCCCGTGCTCGAGGCGACGACCGGCCTGGACGTGACGGTGGCGTACACCAACCGGCCGCGCCCGCTCGACGCCGGCGGGCTGCGGGCGCTGACCGAGGGCGACGTCGTGGTCGTCGAGCCGTACCTGGCCGGGACCTCGGCCGCCGCGGTCGGCTCGGCCCTCGGGGGAGTGTCGCACCGGGTGCTGCACCTGGGGGTCGGGCGTTCCGAGATCCGCCGCTACGGCACCTGGCCGGACCACGCGCGGGCGCACGGCCTCGACGCACCGGGTCTGCGCGCCTCGATCGTCGACTTCCTCGGCTGAGCCGATCAGGCCGAGCCGGTGAGGCTGGGCCCGGTCAGGCTGCGACCGCGGCCTTGGCGTGGAAGACCTGCCTGAGCAACTCGTCCATGTGCCAGACCGTGTCCGGGCTGCTCAGGCGCATCCGGAACCGCTCACGCACCCCGTCGACCGCGGTCGCCGCGATGTCGATCGCCGACCGGGAAGCCGCCGGGCTCCACGTGACGTTGCTCAGGTGCCGCAGGTTGGCGTTCAGGTGCAGCCGCAACCGGTGCAGCACCTTGGTCTCCTGGGTCACCACGAGCCGGCGGTGCGTCAGCACCAGCATGAACTCGCCGGCCAGGGGCGCCTCGGGGCGCAGACATCGGCCGACCAGGACGGTGGTCTCGTCCGGCTCGACGCAGCGGCGGACGACGGGTAGGTGCCGGCTGACGGTCGGGATGGTGATACCGGCCTCGGCCGCAGCGGGAAGGAACGTACGGGAGAACACGTCCATGTGGCGTTTAACGGCAGCTTGCGGGGGAAGACGCTGCCACCGGCCGATGAATGTCGAATTACAAAGTCTCGACGATCGTTGCGTTGGCCATACCGGCGCCCTCACACATGGTCTGCAGGCCGTAACGCAGGCCGGACTGTCGCATGTGGTGCAGCATCGTCGTCATGATCCGCGCGCCGGAGGCCCCGAGCGGGTGACCCAGAGCGATCGCCCCGCCGCGCGGGTTGAGCCGGGCGGGGTCGGCGCCGGTCTCGGCCAGCCAGGCCAGCGGCACCGGCGCGAACGCCTCGTTCACCTCGTAGACGCCGAGGTCGCCGATCGTCAGGCCCGACTTGGCCAGCGCCTTGGCGGTGGCCGGCATGGGAGCGGTCAGCACCATCACCGGGTCGGCGGCGGCGATGACGGCGGTGTGCACGCGGGCCAGCGGCCGGAGCCCGTGCGCGGCGGCCCACTCCGAGGTGGTGACCGCCAGCGCCGCGGCGCCGTCCGAGATCTGTGACGCCGTGCCCGCGGTGATCCGGCCGTTCTCGCGGAAGGGTGTCCGGAGCCCGGCCAGCTTGTCCAGCGTCGTGTCCCGGCGGATGCCCTCGTCCCGCTTCACCCCGGCGATCGGCTCGATCTCGGCGTCGAACTCGCCGGCGTCCTGCGCCCGGGTCGCCGCGGCGTGGCTGGACAGCGCGTACTCCTCCAGCCGGGCCCGGGACAGATCCCAGCGCTCGGCCACCAGCTCGGCGCCGACGCCCTGATCGAACGACTCCACGCCGTACCGCTCGCGCACGCTCTGGCCGTACGGGTCGGCGCCCTGACCGCTCGAGCCCATCGGCACCCTGGTCATCGACTCGACGCCACCGGCCACGATCAGGTCGGCCTGGCCGGAGATCACCGTTGCGGCCGCGAAGTGCAGCGCCTGCTGGCTGGAACCGCACTGCCGGTCGATGGTCGTGCCGGGGACCGACTCGGGCCAGCCCGCGGCCAGCACGGCGTTGCGGCCGATGTTCCAGGACTGCTCGGCCACCTGGGAGACGCAGCCCCAGTGCACGTCGTCGACATCGGCCGGCTCGAATCCGGTGCGCTCGGCCAGCGCCCGCAGCACCTGGGCCGACAACTCCACCGGGTGCACACCGGCCAGGCCGCCGCCACGCCGGCCGATCGGGGTCCGGACCGCTCCGACAATCACCGCATCACGCATGGATCGACGGTAACTCGCGCTGCCATAGTGGTGGGCATGCAGTGGCGTATCAAGCCGGTCCTGCCGGTCAGCAAGCTCATCGGTGTCGTCGCCGTCGTCGTGCTGGCGTTCGCGTTCGCCGGGCGCGACCCGGTGCGCTGGGTGCTCGCCGCCGTGGTCGTGGTGGCGCTGCTCGGCTGGACGCTGCGGGACCTGCTGCGGCCGGTCCGGCTGGCCGCGGATGCCGACGGCGTCACCGTCGTGACGGGCTTCGCCGGCCGGCGCCGGCTCTCGTGGGCTCAGATCGAGCGCGTACGGGTCGATCGCCGCACCCACCGAGGCCTGCGCAGCGAGATGCTCGAGCTCGACGCCGGCGAGGCCATCTATCTGTTCAGCGCGAACGACCTGGGGGCGCTGCCCGACGACGTCGCCGCCGCGCTGGCCGACCTGCGGGTGTCAGCCCAGTAACGTCTGAGTTCGCAGCAGCGCGGCGATCAGCAGGACGACGAAGACGGCCGCACACCCCAGACCCTGGATCAGGTTGCGCCGGTTGCTCGGGGCGTAGGCCAGGACGACGGCGACGATGCCACCGACGATCAGGCCGCCGATGTGCCCGGCGACCGACACGTTCGGCACGGTGAAGGTGAAGAGTAGGTTGATCACCAGCAGCGGGATCAGCTGGGTGATGTCGAGCCGCAGCCGCCGGTTGACGACGATCATCGCCAGCACCAGGCCGAAGATCGACGTCGAGGCGCCGGCCGCCTGGGCGTTCGGAGCGGTGAACAGATAGGCCGCGACGTTGCCGCCGATGCCGGCCAGCAGATAGAGCCCGGCGAAGCGCAGCGGGCCCAGCTTCTCCTCGAGATAGCGGCCCAGCTGCCAGAGCAGCCACATGTTCAGCAGCAGGTGCAGCGCGCCGTAGTGCAGGAACATGGCCGTGACGAGGCGGTACCACTCGCCGGCGGCGATACCGTGCGGTTCACCGCCGAGGACGTACGGCGCGTAGCCGAGCACCGAGCCCCAGCGGGTGACCGAGGTGCCCTCGCCCATCAGGCCGAACCACCCGCCGGCGCCGGCGATCGCCCGGCCACCGCCGACGACCGCCGAGGCGATGAAGAACAGTGCGTTGATGCCGATCAGCGCCCGGGTCACGTAACCGGCCCGGCCGGCTGTGCTGCCGCCGAAGGCGGTGCGCGCCTGGCGCTGGGTGCGCCGCCCCTCGGCGACGCACTCCGGGCACTGGTGACCGACCGAGGCCTCGTTCATGCAATCAGGGCAGATCGGCCGGTCACACCGTGTGCACCGGATGTAAGTCTCCTTGGACGGGTGGCGGTAGCAGACCGGAACCGTCGACGGAGCCTCACTCATACCTCAACGGTACTTCAGTCGTTCACGTGCTCGATTTCCACGCGCTCGACGACGACGTCCTCACGCGGGCGGTCGCCCGGACCGGTCGGCGTGGTGGCGATCGAGTCGACGACCTTGGCCGACTGCTCGTCCGCGACCTGGCCGAAGATCGTGTGCCGACGGTTGAGGTGCGGGGTCGGCGCGACCGTGATGAAGAACTGCGAGCCGTTGGTGCCCGGGCCAGCGTTGGCCATGGCCAGCAGGTACGGGCGGTCGAAGGACAGCTCGGGGTGGAACTCGTCGGCGAACTGGAATCCCGGGCCGCCGCGGCCGGTGCCGGTCGGGTCGCCCAGCTGAACCATGAAGCCGGCGATGACACGGTGCGAGATCGTGCCGTCGTAGTAGGGACCGCTGCCCTTCTGGCCCGTGCGCGGGTCGGTGTAGTCCTTCGTGCCCTCAGCGAGCTCCACGAAGTTGCGCACGGTCGCCGGGGCGTGATCCGGGAACAGCTGGAGCCGGATCGGGCCATGGTTGGTGTGCAGGGTGGCGTAAAGCTTCTCGGCCACGGGTACTCCTGTCTGTGTCGCGGTCGCCCCACCGGTACCACTCGTGGGGGCGATAGGACAGTTCCTTACAGTTCGGATCCTCCCCCATGTGTCTGAAGCGGCAGCGCGGGGGTACCGGTACAGGGCACCATGACGTGACAGACACTCAGGAGGTGGGCACTGGTGATCGCAACTTTGCGCCGCAAGAGCCGTAGCGAGCGGATGAAGAACGAGCTCGGCCAGAGCGTTGACCACTTCAAGCGCGCGGCGTCACTCGCGGCCGCGGAGACCAGCGCGACCGTCGGCCCGACGCTGAACGCGGCGGTCGACCGGGTGCAGCCGGCCGCGGTCAAGGCCAAGGACGTGGCGTCGAGCGGCTGGGAAAGCGCTGTGGCGACCATCACTCCGCTGGTCGCGGCCGCGAACGAGAACGCGCGACTCGCCGGCAAGGTGACCAAGCGCTCGGCCAAGAAGGCCGCGAAGGACAGCGAGAAGGCGGCCAAGGCGAACAAGAAGGCCGCCAAGCAGCTGCAGAAGCGGGCTGGCAAGGCCGTCGGCCGCAAGGAGAAGGGCAAGGGCTCCAAGCTCCTCGGCTTCGCGCTGCTGGGCGCCGCGATCGGCATCGGCGCCGCGTATGCGGCCAAGCGCCGCAGCGCTGCCCAGTGGGACGAGTACGACCCGGCCGCCCCGATCACCTCGACCACCCCGGTGGGTGGCGTGGACGACGCGGCGTTCGAGCCGGAGAAGGTCGAGCCCGAGACCCGTCAGGCCTTCGGTTCGCAGAACGGCACGGTGCCCGACACCGCGCCGAACACCCCTCGGTAAAGCATTGAGTTACGCCCGATCAGGGTGGGTCGCTTCGGTGACCCGCCCTATTGGGGTGAGGTCTGCCGGGCCCGGGCCGGGTCGAGCGACGGCCCCTCGGGCATGAGCGAGATCAGCTCGGACGGGATCTGCTGCACCTTGACGTTGCCGTAGCCCAGCTTGGCCACCAGGTCACGGTCGGCCAGCGGGTATCGCAGGCCGGTGTCGGTGACCACGCTGACCGTGCCGGTGCCCGGTGGCGCACCGGGCGACGCGGCCGAGGCGGTCACGGCGCCGCGGCCTCGCGCGATGTGCACCAGGTCGGCCTTGACGGTGGTGGCCGGCTCGCCGGCCACGCCGGTGACCACCTCGCCGGCCGGGATCGTCGGATCGACCCGGATGCCGTCCCCGGCCTTGTCGACCGGAAGCGTGATGCAGGCGCGGGTCGGGGCGCCGTCGATCAGCTGCGGCACCACCGGCGGCAGCCCTCGCGGGTCGCCCGCGTCGCTGATCCGGGTCCGCGACGTCGGCAGCCCGATGAAGTCGTTGCCGATGTTCGCCGGCCGTTGGACACCCTGGACGGTCAGCATGAGCCGGGCCTGCATGTCGGTCAGTGCCGCCTTGCCGTCGGTCAGCATCACCGCGACCTGCTGCCCGTCGGTGACCAACTGACCCACCCGCAGGCCGGCCACCGAGGCCCGGCCCAGGCCCGGGATCGCCGGGGGCACCAGGTCGGGCCCGGCCGGCACGGCGTTGAGCCAGGCCACCGAGACGGGCCAGGGCCGGTTGCTGCTGTAGTTGAGCGCGGTCAGCGTCGCGTCGTCGCGCGACACCGGGACGGCGAAGCGCCGGTTGCCGACCACCAGCGCGTTGCGCCCGTCGGGGTCGCGCACCAGCAGGGCCCGGCCCGCCCGCGCCAGGACCGTGCCGTCGGTGAGCCGGTCACCCACGAGCAGCGTGCTCCGCGTCGCGCGGCCCGCCCCCTGGTTGTCGGTGCAGATCGACCAGCGGCCGGTGATCAGCGCGTTCTTGGCGGGCAGGGAGTCGGGCGCGTCGGGGATGCCGAGCGGGTCACCCAGCGGCACCGCGGCGAGTTTCTCGGACGACACGGTCTTGAGCGACGGCGCCCGGGCCGAGGCGAGCAGCAGCCCGGACGCGAAGTTGAGAACCGGGTGCAGCTTGCCGTCGGATTCCAGGTAGACGAAGCGGGCGCCGGTGCCCTTCTCCTGAAAGACCACCGCGGGATCGCGCGGGTCGACGCGGCTGTTGCCGGTGAGCAGGCCGTAGATCGCCGCCGCGGCCACCAGCAGGCTCGCCACCAGCAGGCTGACCAGGGCGGTCATGCCGGCGCGGCGCAGCGGGGAGCGCTGCGGATCGGGGTCGTGCGTGACCAGCGCGGCCACTACCCGCTGCAACGAGTACTGGTACGAGTGGAGCTGATCCTGACGCGACGGCACCTATGTCACTCTAGGGGCCGCCGTCGATGTCTGGGAGTGAGCCCTCACAGCCAGCCGCTGCGCCGGAACACCCGGTAGAGCAGCACCGAGACGATCAGGATGATCAACCACCACGAGGCGTAGCCGTACTTCCAGGTCAGCTCGGGCATGAACTCGAAGTTCATGCCGTAGATGCCGGCGCCCGCCGTCCACACCGTGGCGATGGCCGCCCACGCGGCGATCTTGCGCATGTCGTTGTTCTGGTCGACGGTGACCTGCGCGAGCCGGGCCTGCAGGATCGAGTTGAGCAGGTCGTCGAAGGACGAGACCTGTTCGACCGTCCGCGTGAGGTGGTCCTGCACGTCGCGGAAGTACTTGCCGATCCGCTTGGGCACGAGAGACATGATCATGGCCAGCGGACGCTGCAGCGGCACCACCGCGCGCCGGAACTCCACGAGCTCCCGCTTCATCTGATAGATCGCCGGGATCGGGCTCGCGTGGTCGCGCGAGAAGACGCCCTCCTCGATCAGGTCGAGATCGGACTCGACCTGATCGGCGACCGCCACGTAGTGGTCGACCACCCGGTCGGTCACCGCGTAGGCCACCGCCCACGGGCCCTGCTCGATGAGATCGGCCCGCTGCGATTCCAGGTCGGCGCGTACCGATCCCAGCTCGGAGGCGTCCCCGTGGCGCACGGTGATGACGAACTGGTCACCGACGAAAATCATCATCTGACCGGTCTCGACCACCTGGGAGTTCTCGGTGATCTCGCCGTGCGGCACGTACCGGGCCGTCCGCATGACCAGGAAGTGCACCGACCCGAACTGCTCCAGCTTGGGCCGCTGCTCCGCCTTCACCGCGTCCTCGACGGCGAGCTCGTGCAGGCCGTAGGTGTGGGCGATGGCGGCCATCTCGTCCTCGCTCGGCTCGTGCAGGCCGAGCCAGACGAAAGCGTCGTCGCGCGAGCAGGCCGCGGTCAGCGCCTCGTCCGGGGTGAAGTCGCCGGGCAACCGGTGGCCGGCCGCGTAGACCGCGCAGTCGACCACGCCGCTGCCGACATGCCTGGTGCCGAGGTCGGGTCCGCCGTCGACGGTGCCGAGGATGCGGTTCATCGCTCGCACCGGCGCGGCGAAGGCTCGTGACAACGGCCGATGCCTGTTCCGATCGCTCACCGTGGCCTCCTCGCCGCCTTGAACAAACCGCCCGAGGCTACTGCACCCCGCGGCAGACCGGCGCCGGACCGGTGTCTCCTACCCGTCCGGCGCCGGTTTCAGACGGCCGGGTCAGCCGCGTACCTCTTCGATCGCCTCGGCCAGGCGGCGCACGCCCTCCTCGATCTGATCGACCGTGACCGCCGAGAAGGCGAGCCGCACCGAGCTGCGACCGCCCTCGAGCAGGAAGTCGCTGCCCTTGACGATGGCCACGCCCTTCTTCATCGCGGCCGGGAAGAGCTTGTCGACGTCGACGTCCGAGGGGAGGTCGACCCAGAGGAAGTAGCCACCGTCGGGCTCGGTGAACGTCGCACCGGGAATGTGCTTGCGCAGCGACTCGGCCAGCACCTGCGCGCGCTCGCCGAGGGCGGCGCTCACGGTCCGCACCGAGCGCTCGATGTCGCCCGAGACGCAGAACTGGTGAACGATCGCCTCGGAGACCATGCCGGGCGAGATGTACAGGTTGGTGGCCTTCTTGGCGATCGCGTCGATCAGCGCGGCCGGGCCGACCAGATAACCGACGCGGACGCCCGGGCACACCGTCTTGGTGAAGCTGGAGGCGTGCACGACCAGGTTGTCCGAGTCCATCGAGAGCATCGAGGGCAGGGCGTCGCCGCGGAACCGGATGTCCACGTACGGGTCGTCCTCGAAGATCGTGAACTCGTACTGGGCGGCCAGCGCGAGCAGGGCCCGGCGCTTCTCGACCGAGAGCGTGATTCCGGCCGGGTTCTGGTAATTCGGGATGATGTGAGCGAGCTTGGGACGCACGCCCGACTCGAGCAGGGCGCGCAGCTCGTCGACGTCGATGCCGTCGGGGCGGAGCGTGACCTGGTGCACCTTGGCGCCCAGGTTCTGCAGGCTGAGCAGGGTGCGGTCGTACGTCGGCTTCTCGACCACGACGTCGTCGCCCGGCTGCACGAGGTGGTTGAAGAGGAACGCGTCGGCCTGCAGCGAGCCGTTCGTCACAATGACCTGGTCGGCCGACACGCCGTGCTTCTCGGCGATCCACTTGCGCAGCGGGATGTAGCCGACGGACGTGCCGTAAGCGGTCACACCAGCGGGATCGGCTTCGAAAGCTCGGGTGGCGGCGGCCTTGAGGCCCTCGACGTCGATGATGTCCAGCGACGGAGCGCCCCGGGCGAAAGAGATCAGCTGCTCAGCGGTCATGGCCACCAGCTTACGAGCAGGCTCGGTAGTATTTTCGTCTGCCTCGTCCGGTCCGGGCTGTGGGACAGCACCCGTTATTCTCGCGGAGTTCACCTATTAGATGGAGACCCCGATGATCGGTCTGATTCTCGCCGCCGGAGCCGGACGCAGGCTTCGTCCGTACACGGACACCCTGCCCAAGGCGCTCGTCCCGGTGGACGGGGAGACCACGATCATGGACATCTCCCTGCGCAACCTGGCCGCCGCCGGTCTGACCGACGTGACGATCGTCGTGGGCTACCGGGCGGAGGCCGTCGAGGAGCGCCAGGCCGGGTTCGAGAGCCGGTACGGCGTCAAGATCTCCCTCGTCCACAACGACAAGGCCGAGGAGTGGAACAACGCGTACTCGCTCTGGCTGGCCCGTGACCACTTCGCGCGCGGCGTGCTGATGGTCAACGGCGACACGGTGCATCCGGTGAGCGTCGAGCAGACCCTGCTGGCCCAGCGCGGCCCGAGCATCCTGCTGGCCATCGACAACGTGAAGAAGCTGGCCGAAGAAGAGATGAAGACGACCTTCGGCGGCGACGGCCAGCTCACCCGGATCACGAAACTGATGGAGCCGGCCGAGGCGTACGGCGAGTACATCGGGGCCAACATCATCGAGGCCTCGGCCGCCGCCGACCTGGCCGACGCGCTCCGGACGACCTGGGAGCGCGACCCGAACCTCTACTACGAGGACGGCTTCCAGGAGTACGCGAACCGGGGCGGCCAGGTGCGGGCCGCGGTCATCGGCGACGTCGACTGGGTCGAGGTCGACAACCACGACGACCTGGCCAAGGCCCGGGGCATCGCATGCCGCTACTAGCGCGCAGCGTTCAGGCGCCGCTGCACATCCACGTCCGCCGGGGCGCGGTGGCCGACCTGGGCCGCATCCTGGCCGACGGGCGGGTCTCGGCCGGCGGTGACGTGGCGGTCGTGGTCGGCCCCGGGCAGGGCGAGCGGATAGCCGATCTCATCCGCCCCTCGCTGAAGACCGCCGACGTCTTCACCACCACCGGCGGCACCCTCGACGCGGCCCTCGAACTGGCGGCCAAGCTGCGCACGCGACAGTACGACGCGGTCGTCGGCATCGGCGGCGGCACCACGGTCGACACGGCCAAGTACGCGGCCAACCGCTGGGGGCTGCCGATGATCTCGGTGGCCACCAGCCTGGCCAACGACGGCATCGCCTCCCCGGTGGCCAGCCTGATCAACGACGGCGTCAAGGGCTCGTACGGCGTGCACATCCCGTTCGGCGTGATCGTCGACCTGGACTTCGTCGAGACCGGGCCGGACCGGGTCAACCGGGGCGGCATCGGCGACGTGATCAGCAACATCAGCGCGCTGGCGGACTGGGAACTGGCTCGCCAGATGCGCGGCGAGCCGGTCGACGGACTGGCCGCCTCGCTGGCCCGGATGGGCGCCGAGGCGGTGCTCGCCATGCCGGGCGACCTGACCGACGACGCCTTCGTGACGGTGCTCGCCGAGGCGCTGATCTCGAGCGGCCTGGCCATGGCGGTCAGCGGCAGCAGCCGGCCGGCCAGCGGCGGGTGCCACGAGATCATGCACGCCATCGACTCGCTCTTTCCGGGCACCGCCTCCCACGGCGAGCTGGCCGGGATGGGCGCGCTGTTCTGCACGTTCCTGCGCGGCGACGACCGGCGCTTCGCCCAGATGGCCGACTGCCTGGCCCGGCATCTGCTGCCGCGGGTCCCGTCGGACGTCGACCTGACCGCCGACCAGTTCGTCGAGGCCGTCACCTTCGCGCCCCGCACGCGCCCCGACCGCTACACGATCCTGGAGCACCTGGCCATGACCCCGGACGAGATCAGCGGAAGGCTGGCCGACTATGTCGAAGCCGTCCAAAGCCACTGACGGCGGCACGGGCTCGGTCTACTCGGCCGAACCGGCCGCGAGCACCGCGCCGACCGCGGCCGACTACTACGCGGTCAACCGCGGCGGTGGCCTCTTCAGCGAGGCGATCAGCCAGCGCATCGGGGCCCGGATAGCAGTCAGTGCCCACAAGCATCACCTCGCGCCGACTGTGCTGACCGTCTTCAACCTGGGCATCGGCGGGCTGGTCTCGATCATCGTCATCGCCGCGGCCGAGCCGATCGCCGACGGCGACCTCTGGGCCTGGCCGATCGGTCTGCTCGCGCTGATCGGCTGGCAGCTGGCGTACGCGTTCGACTGCGCCGACGGGCAGCTGGCCCGGGTCACCGGGCAGACCAGCGCGGCCGGCGCCCGCCTGGACGTGCTCTGCGACGTGGCCGTCCAGATCTCGCTGGTGGCGGCTCTGGCCGCGACGGCCGAGGCGCAGGTGCCGGACACCCCGGCGTGGCTGCTCGCCGCCTTCGCCGGCACCTGGATGGTCAACCTGGTGACCTCGGTGATGCAGAGCGGCGACAAGGCCGCGAGCATGGTGACCAGCCGGTCCCTGCCGGTACGGCTGGTCAAGCTGGTCCGCGACTACGGCGCGGTGATCGCGCTGGCCGGGCTGGTGATCACGGTGGCGCCACAGTGGACGATCTGGTTCATCGGCGTCTTCACGCTGGTCAACGCGGCCTTCCTCGCAGCCAGCGTGATGTTCTCGGCCCGCGAGGCGCTGCGCGACTGACGGCGGCCCGCTTCTGGTCGCGGCCTACTTCCTCAGGCCGCGGTCGATGAAGTCGATCATCCAGTCGAAACTGCGGTCGACGTCGGTGTCCATCTCGAAGCCGCCGGCCGCCTCGATCGCGGCGAAGCCGTGGAACAGGCTGCGCAGCAGCCGCATCGCGTGCACGGTGTCGGCCGGGTCGATGTCGTACCCGCTCAGCACGGCCGCGAGCGAGTCGAGCACCCGGCCGCCCGCGACGGCGACCGGATCGTCCGGCCCCTCGGGGTTGAGCGGCAGGGTGGAGGCATACCGTCCGGGATGCTCGACGACGTAGGCGCGCAGGGTACGGGCGGCCGCCTCGAGCGCGTCACGCCCGGCTCGTCCCTGCAACGCGTCCCGCAGCGCGTCGCCCATCTCGGTCACGACCAGCACGGCGATCCGGCGGTTGAGGTCGGCCTGCCCGGCGATGTGCTTGTAGAGCGAGGGCGCGCGCACCCCGAGCCGCTCGGCCACCAGACCCATGGTCACGTTGGCCGGCCCGACCTCGTCCGCGAGCCCGGCGGCGGCTGCGGTGATCACCGCCGGGTCGAGCCCGGCCCTAGGCACGAGCGTTCGCCTTGAGGAAGGGCAGCAGCACCGCGACGGTCTCGTCGGGGTACTGGGTGTGCGGGTAGTGGCCCGCCCCCTCGATCACCTCGAGCTGAGCCATCCCGGCCGGCATCGCGGCCACGATCGCCTCCCCCTCGGCCCGCGGGTCGGCCCAGTCCGGGTCGAGCGAGCCCTCGACGATCAGGGCCGGGCGGCGCACGTTGCCCAGCTGCGCCCCCGCGTCGCCGGGCGCCGCCTGACCCATGCGCTGCAGGGCCTTCATCCGTCCCGGTTCGCCCAGCATGGCGGCGTTGCGGCGCAGCTGGTCGTTCCAGTCGGCCGGCTTGCGACCGGGGAACGCGGCGTCGAGGTATCGGTGCCACCATTTCACGCTGCCCAGGACGACCATCATCAGCAGCCGGATCGTGCCGGTGCGATAGGTCTTCTTCCGCAGGTCACCCAGCTTGATGGCCTGGTTGCGGGTGAACGGGGCCAGCTCGACGATGGCCGCGATCAGCTCGGGCGCCTGCGCGGCGGCGATGGTGGCCGCGCCGCCCGAGATCGACTGCCCCACCAGCACGGCCGGGCCTCCGAGGTGCCGCACCAGGGCGATCAGGTCACCGGCTATGTCGGTGCGGCTGTACGACGGCCACACGGCGCTCGACTCGCCGGCGCCGCGCAGGTCGGTCGCGGCCACCCGATATCCGGCCGCGACCAGCTGCGGCACGACGAAGCGGTAGGACTCGCGGCTGTCGCCCATGCCGTGGGCCAGCACGACGAGCGGTCCGGTGCCCGTCACCTCGTACGCGAGGGTGCCACCGTCGACGGAGAGGAACTCGGTCATGTCTGCCTCCAGGCTTAGCTAATTACGTTAGCTAAAAGCTAATAGAATTAGCCACATCTGTCAACGGTGACCTCAGACACGCACCGGGACCGCCGACGTCGCGCCCAGGACCTTTCCGCTCGCGTCGAGCGCCTCAGCCACCACGTACTCGGGAGTCCCGGAGATCGTCAGCGTCGTCTCGAACCCGGATCGCGGCTCCTCGACCGTGCCGGCCTGCAGCGCCCCCGGCTGCGTGCCCCAGCGCGCCCGCCACTTGGTCACCCTCGTCGCGCCGTTCCAGCTGGCCGAGACGATCACGTTGCCGCCGTCGATCCGCAACCCGAGCGCGGGCTGGTCGGCCGGCGCGCCCGCCCACTCGGCCTTGTAGGCGCGGTAGGACTGGTTGTCGAGCGGCAGATGCCCGGCCAGCCGCACCGATCCGTCGGCGTTGTGCTCGGTGAAGTGCGGCATCTGCCCCCAGCCGACGAACGAACCGCCGTCGGCCAGCTCGCGGAAGCTGCCCTGGGTGGGCGCCGACAGCCGCTCGGGGTGCAGATACTCCGCGACGAAGGTCGTCCTTCTCGCCGCCTCGTCCACCCTGAACACCAGGCCGCGGGAGTGGTCTCGTTCCTTGGTCACCCCGGCGCCGTTGTCGAAGAGGCCGTACGAGCCGTCCCGCCGCTGCCGGAAGTCGTGCTGCCAGGAGAACTTCGTCCGCTCGTCGACCTGGAGGTCCGACTTCTTGCCGCCGATCCGCCAGACGATGTCGCCGCTCCCGCGGTCGATCTTGTATGCGGTCCAGGTGTGCCGGGCGGACGCGATGATGGCGCCGTCGGCAGCCAGCCCGACCGAGTTCGCGTGGAAGTAGTCGTACGGAAGGTGGGCCGACTCGCCCTCGGGCAGCGGCGCGTACGACTCGTCGAGCCCCACGTGGTCGCTCGCCCGCCACTCGAAGACCTTGCGCCCGGTCGCGATGTCGATCTCCTGGATGACGCCGTCGTGCAGCACGCCGTCGGCCGGACCGCCGACCGGGCTCAGGTCGTACGGGATCGGGTCGTACACCCAGAAGAGCGCGGTGTTCCGCGGCGTGATCACCAGATCGTGCTGGTCGGCCTGCTCGGTGCCGGCCGCGCGGACCCGGGTGATCTCCCGGTACGACTGGTCGGCGATCACGAACTCGCCCTGGCCGACGCCCTGCCCGCCGGTGCCCCCGATGGTCCCCTCCCACCAGGTCAGGACCGGCTTGCCGCGGTAGGTCTGCGCCTTGAGGTCGATCGCCACGGTCGCCGGGTCGGGCACCTTGCGGAACCAGACCGGCGAGCCCTTCTCGTCGACGATCAGCGGGCCCCACAACCCCGTGCCCGAGGCCGGGGTCAGAAAGACCGAGCCGGCCACGGTTCCGTTGGCCGCCGTGGTGATCGTGACGTCGGGCAGCGTGCGCAGGTCGGGCCGGGAACGGTATTTCGGGTCGCCGGCCGGGGCGGCGGCGTTGTCGGTCGCTGGCCCGGCCGGGCCGTCGTCACGACCGACCGCGTAGCCGATGCCGCCGCCGGCCAGGCCGGTCACGACAGCGCCGCCCACGCCGATCAGGAGATTTCTGCGGGGAATGCTCACCAGCCGAGCGTTCCCCGGAGATCACAAGATCTACCTGATCGAGTGATCAGAATTGGCTGTGAGAGTCGTGTAGATCTCGATGAGCCGCGGGGTCAGCACGTCGGGGTGGAAGTGCCGCAGGTAGCGGGCTCGGGCGGCCGGGGCCAGGACGGCCGCCTCGGCCCGGGCGATCGGCAGGGCGGCGGCCAGCGCGGACGGGTCCGGCTCGACGACCCAGCCGGCCTCGCCGCCGACCAGATAGGGGATGCCGCCGACCGCCGTGCCGAGCACCGGTCGGCCCGAGGCCATCGCCTCCAGGATCACCGTGGGCAGCACGTCGTTCCAGGTCGGCACGGCGATCACCACGGCCGCCGCGTCGCGGGCCTCGCGCATCCCCTCCCGGTCGAGCACGCCCAGGTAGTGCACGTCGGAGCGCTCGGCGGCGGCGGCCTCGGCCAGCGGGCGCAACTCGCCGTCGCCGGCGATCCGCAGCGGGCCCAGCGACCCGTCCGGGTGCTGCCGCCAGGCGTCGAGCAGCAGACCGAGACCCTTCTCGGGCGAGAGCCGGGCGCCGTACAGGAAGCCCTCGCCCAGGGGCGCCGACTCACCCGGGTCGGGCAGGCCGTTCGGCTTCACCACGATCCGCTCGTCCGGGATGCCGTAGTCGCGCAGATGCGCGGCGATGCCGTCGGTGAGCGCGATGAACCGGTCGACCGACCGCCAGGTGGGCCGGTGCACGGCCAGCGTGGTGGCCATCAGCGCGCTCTGCGCCGCCGAGCCGCGGTAGCAGCGGTGCCGCACGGCCGGCCAGCCGATCAGCTTGCCCCGGCAGTCCTGGCAGTTGTGCCCGTCGCGGAAATAGAGGCCGGACGAGCACACCTGGCGGTAGTTGTGCACGGTCTGGACCACCGGCACACCGTGCGCGTGCGCTGTCCGCACCACCCAGGGCGAGAGCAACGGGTACGGGTTGTGCAGATGCAGCACGTCCGGGCGCTCGGCCTCGAGCAGCTGGGACAGGTCGCGCTGGGCCGCCCGGCCGTAGATCGGGGAGAGCGGCAGCAGCGCCTTCTCGGCCGCCGGCAGGTCGCCGATCGAGTCGGAGCTGCGCTGGAACGGCAGCACCCCGACCCCGGCCGCGCGCAGCTGAGCGATCTCGGTGTCCACGATGACGTTCTCGCCGGACGGGATCGCTTCCCGGTACCGGTTGTGCGCAACGACAACCTTCACGCTCTTCACACCGGGAAACGCTACCGTTGACAGCGTGCCCGAACTTCCCGAGGTCGAGGCGCTCGCCGCCTACCTGCGCGAGCGTGCGGTCGGCCACACCGTCGAGCGCTTCGAGGTGTCCTCGTTCAGCGCGCTGAAGACCTTCGACCCGCCGCCCACCGCCGTCGCCGGCCTGCCGATCACCTCGGCCGGGCGCCACGGCAAGTTCCTCGACGTCGGCATCGGCGACGACCTCCACCTGGTGGTCCACCTGGCCCGGGCCGGCTGGCTGCACTACCGCGACGCGTTCAAGTCGCCCGCCCCGCTCAAGCCGGGCAGCGGGCCGATCGCGATCCGGGTCCGGCTCGACGACGGCTCCGGGTTCGACCTCACCGAGGCCGGCACCCAGAAGTCGCTGGCTGCCTATCTGGTCCGTGACCCGGCCACGGTGCCCGGCGTGTCGCGGCTCGGCCCGGACGCGCTGGCCCTGTCCCGCGACGAGTTCGCCGACCGGATCAAGAGCCGCAACGGGCAGGTCAAGGGCGTGCTGGTCGACCAGGAGGTGCTGGCCGGCATCGGCAACGCGTACTCCGACGAGATCCTGCACGTGGCCAAGCTCTCGCCGTTCGCGATCACCGGGAAGCTGACCGAGGAGCAGATCGACACCCTTTACGCCGCGATGCGCCAGGTCGAGACCGACGCCGTCGCCCGGTCGGTGGGTCAGAAGGCGGCCGAGCTCAAGGGCGAGAAGCGGGCCGGCCTGCGGGTCCACGCGCGCACCGGCCTGCCCTGCCCGGTCTGCGGCGACACGGTGCGCGAGGTCTCGTTCGCCGACAAGAGCCTTCAGTACTGCGCGACGTGCCAGACCGGGGGCAAGCCGCTGGCCGATCGACGCCTGTCCAAGTTGATCCGATAGCGGCGTTCCGGTCACCGTGGGTCACGGTTGGTAAAGCGCGCACAACGTCCGCTTCTTTCCACCCGATCCATCGGTATAGTGGCCCGGTCCCACGTTTCCGCGACGCGGTCGTCCCTCGGTCCCGTGGCGGTGCGTAATCTTTTCCGGATGCGGGAGGACGTAGGCGAGGTGACCTCTAGCCTGCATCGCCCGGTTACCGAAAGCAGCCGGAGCAAACCTTTGCCGTACGACAGCTTCGAGTGGCAGCAGCAGCCGCCACCGAGCAACGGCGTACCGCGATCGGCCTGGAACAGGCAGCACAAGCGGGTCTCGCGCTGGCACCGCCCGTACACCATGGCCCTGCTGGTCCTGGATCTCATCTCGGTCGTCGCGGCGAGCCAGCTCGTCGCGGCCCTGCTGGAGAAATCCCGGTCGGGCTTCGCCGGCAAGAGCCTCGGCTTCCTGCACAACGAGGCGCTGTTCGTCTTCTTCGCCTACTTCGTGCTGCCGGTCGGCTGGCTCATCCTGCTCTGGGCCAACGGCACCTACGACCGGCGCTATCTGGGCCTGGGCAGCGAAGAGTTCAAACGCATAGTGCGGACCTCGGTCACCGTGGTGGCCTGCGTGTCCCTGCTCGCGTTCGCCACCAAGACCGGCCTCTCCCGTGGCACGGTCGCCCTGGTCTCGCTGAGCGCGCTGCTCTTCCTGCTCACCGGCCGCGTCCTGGCCCGCCAGGTGCTGCACTTCACCCGGCGCAAGACCGGCCACGGCGCCCACCGCATGGTGCTGGTCGGCACCCTGCCCGAGGCGCTCGAGGTCTACACCGCGGTCACCCGCAGCCCCGCCGCCGGCCTGATTCCGGTGGCCATCCACCTGACCGACGGCTACGCGGCGGCCCGGGGCATCGAGACGCCCGTTCCGGTCTACGCGGCCCGTGACGTGCTGTCCCTCGTGCGGGAGGTCGGCGCCGACACGATCGCGGTCTGCGGTTCGGCCAGCGCCGAGCCCGGCGAGCTGCGCCGCCTGGCCTGGCAGCTCGAGGGCACCGGCGTCGACCTGGTCGTCGCCCCCCAGCTCACCGACATCGCCGGCCCCCGCGTGCACATCCGCCCGATCGAGGGCCTGCCGCTGCTGCACGTCGAGGAGCCCACGCTCTCCGGTCCCGGCTGGCTGGTGAAGAACCTGATCGACCGGGTCGCCGCCGCCCTCGGCCTGTTGCTGATCAGCCCGATCCTGGTGGCCATCGCGATCGGCATCCGCCTGTCCGACCCCGGCCCGGTCTTCTTCCGCCAGCCCCGCGTCGGGCACGAGGGCCGCACGTTCCGCGTGTGGAAGTTCCGCACGATGTACCAGGACGCCGAGGAGCGCAAGCGCACGCTGGAGGAGCTCAACGAGTCCGACGGCATGCTCTTCAAGATGAAGAACGACCCGCGGATCTTCTCGTTCGGCGCCAAGCTGCGGGCCACCTCGCTCGACGAGCTCCCCCAGCTGCTCAACGTGCTGAAGGGCGAGATGTCGCTGGTCGGGCCGCGTCCGCTGCCGGCCGACGACGGCGACTACCTGGGCGACGTCCGGCGCCGGCTGCTGGTCCGCCCCGGCATCACCGGGTTGTGGCAGGTGTCGGGTCGCTCGGATCTGTCCTGGGACGAGGCTGTGCGGCTCGACCTCTACTACGTGGACAACTGGTCGTTGACCTACGACCTGAGCATCCTGTGGCGCACCATCTGGGTCGTCCTCAAGCGCAAGGGCGCCTACTAGCCAGACCTTGAGCAGCCCCGCGCCGGCGAGTGAGCCGCCGGCGCGGGTGCCGCCCGGCCGGGGTCAGGAGTGCGGGCAGGTGTCGCGGTATTCCTGGATCGCCGAGCCGGACGGCCTCGGGCACAGGAACTGCTCGTACCGGGTGTCGTTGTCGATGAAGCGCTTGAGCCAGCTGATGCTGTATTTCGCCACCGTCACGTTGGTCGAGGTGGGCGCCGAGTGCGAGGCGTTGTTGAGCTCGAGGTACGCCTTGTCGAGGGTGCTCGGCAGACTGGTGTAGAACGGCTCGGAGTGCGACGACACCGGCGCCACCGTGTCGCTCTCGGCCCCGATGACCAGGGTCGGCACACGGTCGGACGACCAGCTCTTGGTGCCGTGCCACGGGGTCAGCGGGATGGCGGCCTGCAGGGACGGCCGGCTGACCGAAGCCGACAGGCTGCCGCCGCCGCCCATCGAGTGGCCCATGACGCCCAGCCGGGTGGCGTCGATGCGGGTGCGGACGCTGCTCGTCCGGGTCAGGTAGTCGAGCGCGGCGAGCAACTGGGTCCCCCGGGAGGCCGGCTGGTCCAGGGTGCTCAGCGTGTCGATGGTGATCACCACGAAGCCCTGCGACGCGATGCGCGGGCCCAGCCAGGCGACGCTGGACTGCGAGGCGGTGAAGCCGGGGGAGACGGCGATCGCGCCGAACGTCCCCGCCGTCGTGCTGGTGGGGTAGTAGATCGTGCCGCCGCCGAAACCGCTGACGGCCGAGCGGGCGACGGTGGCCTGCGTGATCGCGAATGAGCCGCGGGACGCTTCGATGCTGCTCGTGGTGGGGGCGGGGCCTCGCTCGTACGGGTTGGCGGCGAGGGCCGGGGCGGCCGGGGAGGCCGCCACGAGCGTGACGGCCGCGGCGACGGCGGCGAGACCGGACCGGATTCGGAGGACGGTGACGGAGACGGACATGGGGGCGCTCCCTGGGGTGTGGGCGAGCCAGGTATCGATTTGCGTCAATCTTTGATCGGCTCGTTACCGGCCGGTAATCCCAGTTGGCACCCTGTCAATACGGTATGACGGCTGGACGGCGGCCCCGGCAACGGCCACTATCGCTGCGTGGCGGGACAGGTGGGCAGCGTTCTGGCGGTCGTCGCGGTCCTGGCCGCGCTGGCCGCCGCGGTCGTGGCCGTCGTGCGCCTGCGGGCCCGCCGCGGCATCGCGACCGCCATGCAACGAGCCACCTACGACGTGCTGCACACCGCCGCGCTGGCCGCCGATCCGCTGCGGGCCGGGCTCAGCCCGAGCACCGCCGGCAAGGCCGCGCGGCACCTGCGCACCCTGGTCGGCGCGGCCGGGCTGACGATCGCCGACGCGGACCGCTGCCTGGCCTTCGACGGCCGGGGCAGCCACCACAGCGAGCAGTTCGCCGCCGCGGCCACCCGGGCGCTCCAGACCCACCGCTCGATCGTCCTGACCTCGTCCGATCTGCCCTGCGACCAGGTCGACTGTGTCGTCCGCGGCGCCGTGGTGGCCCCGCTGACCGGTCCGGCCGGGCGGGCCACCGCCGCTCTGGTCGCGGTGGCCGACGACCACCCCGCCCCCGGCCTCGTCCAGGCCACCCTCGAGACCGCCCGCTGGGCCGGCTCCCAGCTGGCCCTGGCCGAGCTCGACTCGTCGCGCGAACGGCTGGCCCGGGCCGAGGTACGCGCGTTGCGGGCACAGATCAGCCCGCACTTCATCTACAACGCGCTCACGGCGATCGCGTCGTTCGTCCGGACCGACCCCGAACGGGCCCGCGAGCTGATCCTCGAGTTCGCCGAGTTCACCCGGTACTCGTTCCGCGCCCACGGCGACTTCACCACGCTCGCCGAGGAGCTGCGCTCGATCGACCGCTATCTCACCATCGAGCGGGCCCGGTTCGGCGACCGTCTCCAGGTACGCCTGCAGATCGCCCCCGAGGTGCTGCCGGTCGGCCTGCCCTTCCTCTGCCTGCAGCCGCTGGTCGAGAACGCCGTCCGGCACGGGCTCTCCCGCAAGCCGGGCGTCGGTATGGTGAGCATCGAAGCGCGGGACGCCGGCGCCGAGTGCCACATCACGGTCGAGGACGACGGGGTCGGCATGGATCCGGCCGTGTTCGCCGCCGGGATGGCCGAGACGGACGACGGGCAGCACGTGGGCCTGGCGAATGTGGACGAGCGCCTGCGCTCGGTCTTCGGCGACCACTTCGGCCTGGTCGTCGAGACGGCGCCCGGAGCCGGGACGAAAGTGAGCATGCGCGTGCCGAAATTCCACCCGGGAGTGAGAGCGTGAGCCTGGTCGTGCTGGCCGTGGACGACGAGCCACCCGCCCTGGACGAGCTGGCCTACCTGCTCAACGCGGACGGCCGGGTGGCCCACGTGCACCGGGCGGGCGACGCCACCGAGGCGCTGCGGGTGCTGCGCGACACCGAGGTCGACGCGGTCTTCCTCGACATCCGCATGCCCGGCCTCGACGGCATGGAGCTGGCCCGCATCCTGCGGCGCTTCGCCCGCCCGCCGGCCATCGTCTTCGTGACCGCGTACGACGACGGGGCCGTGGACGCGTTCGACCTGGGCGTCACCGACTACGTCCGCAAGCCGGTGCGGGCCGAGCGCCTGGGCGAGTCGCTGCGCCGGGTCGCCGGCAGCCGCCCCGTCCCCGCGGTCGCTCCCGCCGCGCCGTCCGACGAACCCACCATCCCGGTCGAGCTGGCCGGCACGACCCGCATGCTGCCCCGCTCGTCGGTGCGCTGGGTGGAGGCCCAGGGCGACTACGCCCGCCTGCACACCTCGGACGCGTCCCACCTGGTCCGCGTCTCGCTGGCCACGCTGGCCGAACGCTGGGCCGACGCCGGCTTCGTCCGCATCCACCGCTCCTACCTCGTGCAGATCCGCCTGATCGCCGAGCTGCGCCTGACCGGCTCGGGCTACGTGGTCTCGGTGGACGGCATCGAGCTCCCGGTGAGCCGCCGTCACACCCGAGAGCTCAAAGACCGCCTGATCAGAGCAGCCAAACACGACTGGACCAGGTGACCGCACCCCTCGTCCACACAGTTGTCCACAGGCTCACAGCCTTTTCCACAGAGTTATCCACAGGCAGCTCTCCTCTGCTCCTACCGCAATAAGCTCTGCCCGCAACCTCGAAGACAGGACCGACGGAAGTGGGAGGCGGTGAAATGCCGACGCACATCACGAGCCTCAACCGCTACCGTGCGTTGATGGCGAAGGGCGTAAAGCGAGATCACCGCTTCCTCGCGCCCGTTTTCACCGCTCAGGCCGCCGCAGTGCATCTGGGCATCCCGGCGACCACGATCAAGGAGTGGATCTCGGGCAGCGATAACCGCCCGGTCATGCATTCCGTGGCGGCTCCGACGCCGCACGGACCCCGCCTGCCGTTCATCGCGATGGCAGAGGCACAGATCTTGCGCGAGTTGCGCAACACCGGGCTGTCGATGCCCCAGATCCGAGCGGGCGTCCAGCGTCTCCGCGCGATGACCGGCGAGGAGTACGTGCTCGCAACCAAGACCATCGCCACGGACGGCGGCGAACTGCTCTACAACGCCGCGTCCGACGTCGCTCCCGAGTGGGTCCGTGCGCGCGACGGACAACAAGCATTCCGCCAGGTCGTCGAGGCGGTCATCAAGTTTGTCTCGTACGCCGACGACGGATACGCCGAACGGATCACGCTACGGCCCTACGAGAGTGCCGACGTCATCATCGACCCACGATTCGGATTCGGTCAGCCGGTCTTCGCTGGAAGCAAGGTCCCGGTCGAGGCGGTGGCTGATCTGTTCTACGGCGGAGGCGAGTCGGTGGGCGACATCGCCGACGAGTACGGGCTCACCATCTTCGAGGTCGAGACGGTACTTCGAGTCATGGCCCGGCGTGCGGCGTGAGTTCCTAGCCGATCGAAGTATCGGCCGACGTGTCGTGACGGCACTTCGCGGTGTGGGGGAACACGTCCATACCCTGGCTGACGTCTTCGGCGAGCCGACGCCCGCCATCCACCGGATCTGCGACCCGATCGAATGCGGTGGTATCTGGGTGGTCCACCGTGATGGACGGGTGGAGTCGCTCTGGCTCGCCGGCGAGGACCCGACCTAGGTGCTGCGCCTTTGCGATCTCCACAGGTCGTTCACAAAGTCAGCGCCGGGGCTGCACGGACGATCAATAGGCTGCCGTTCACGAGGTCGGTGAGCCACGGGGGGTCACCGGCCTCGGTTGACGGCGCGGGGTTGGATCGGTGGGCGGGGAGGTGGGGCGTGGAGACGGAGCGGCGCGTTCTTGTCGTCGAGGATGAGCGGACCATCGCTGAGGCGGTGGCGGCCCGGCTGCGGGCCGAGGGGTTCACGGTCGAGGTCGCGGGGGACGGGCCGGCGGCGGTCGACGCGGCCCGGCGGACGCCGCCGGACGCGATCGTGCTCGACGTGATGTTGCCCGGGTTCGACGGGCTCGAGGTGTGCCGGCGTCTGCAGGCCGAGCGGCCGGTTCCGATCCTCATGCTCACCGCCCGCGACGACGAGACCGACCTGCTCATCGGGCTCGCCGTCGGGGCCGACGACTACATGGTCAAGCCGTTCTCGATGCGGGAGCTGGCCGCCCGCGTCCACGCCCTGCTGCGCCGCGCGGCCAAGGTCGCGGTGGTGCCGAGCGGGCCGCCGACGCTGCGGTTCGGCGACCTCGAGATCAACCAGGCCGAGCGCCGGGTGCTGCGGGCGGGGGTCGAGGCGCAGCTCACGCCGACCGAGTTCGACCTTCTCGTCCACCTGGCCGCCCACCCGCGGACGGTCCTGCCGCGCGAACGTCTGCTGGCCGACGTCTGGGGCTGGGCCGACGCCTCCGGCACCCGGACGGTCGACAGCCACATCAAGGGACTTCGCCGCAAGCTGGGGGCCGACCTGATCCGTACGGTGCACGGCGTCGGCTATGCCCTGGAGGTCGAGCGATGAGGGAGCGCGTCGCCCGGGCGCTCGCCTGGCTGCCCCGGCCGCTCGATCCGGTGCGCTCGATCAAGATGAAGATCATCATGGTGCTGCTGGCCGGTGGGGGCAGCGGGCTGGTCTGGTTCTATCTGTGGCTGGGCTGGTTCCCGTTCTGGACCGGGGTCACCGCCACGGTCATCGGGGTGACGATCGTCCAGTTCCTGGCCCGGGGCATGACCTCGCCGCTGCGGGAGATGACCGCGGCGGCCCGGGACATGGCTCAGGGCGACTACACCCGCCGGGTCCGCGCCACCTCGGCCGACGAGGTGGGCGAGCTGGCGGTCGCGTTCAACCAGATGGCCGGCGACCTGGCCGCGGCGGACCGGCAGCGGCGTGAGCTGATCGCCAACGTCTCGCACGAGTTGCGGACGCCGATCACCGCGCTGCAGGGCCTGCTGGAAAACATCGTCGACGGTGTGGCCGCCGCCGAACCGGCGATGATGCAGACCGCGCTGGCCCAGACCGAACGCCTCGGTCGCCTGGTCACCGAGCTGCTCGACCTCTCGCGCATCGACGCCGGCGTCGCGCCGCTGATCCGGCGCCCGATCGAGGTGCTGTCCTTCCTGGACGACGTCGTCCGCGAGGCCGAGGTGAACTCGGCCGGGTCGGGGCGCGACGTCCGGTACAAGGTCGCCTGCCCGCACGTCGTCATCACCGGCGATCGGGAGCGGCTGCACCAGGTCTTCGCCAACCTGCTCGACAACGCCGCCCGGCACAGCCCGCCCGGCGGCACGGTGGAGGTGCGCGCCGAACGTCGCGACGGCCACCTGCTCATCGCCGTCTCCGACGAGGGCGAGGGCATCCCGCCGGCCGAGCGTCACCGCGTGTTCGAGCGGTTCACCCGCGGCGAGCGGCCCGGTGGCGGCGGCACCGGTCTGGGTCTCGCCATCGCCCGGTGGGTCGTGCAACTCCACAAGGGCACGATCGCCGCGGTCGACCCCGAGCACCGGGGCTGCCTGATCCACGTCACCTTGCCGCTGACCCGAGCCTGACACCCGTACGTCCAACAGGCCGCGACCGACGCGGCCCGCTCGACCGTGCCCGCTCAACCCTGCCCACCCCACTGTGCCCGCTCGACCCTGCCCTCCGGAGGTCCCGTGTCCATCGCACCGCCACCGAAGAACGTCACCGAGCCGCGCCCCCTGCCCACCCTGCACGGTCCGTGGCCGTCGACCGCCCCCTGGGCGCGGCACTGGCCCGGCCCGGTGCGGCCGGCGACCGCCCTGACCGTCGCGGCGGTCGCGGGGGCCGCCGCGACGGCCGCGCTCAGCCTGCCGCTCGACCGGCCCGGCGTGGGCTGGCTGATCACCGCGCTGGCCGGCCTGCTCGCGGTGATCGCGGCGGGACCGGTGCCCACGACCGGCGGCCCGCCGCCGCTGGTGGTCCGGCCCCGATACCGGCCGGGACCGGAGCGGGTCGCCTGGGGCGGGGCGACGGTCGTGCTGATCGCCGTCGGCACGTTCCGCTCGGCCGGCTGGCTGTTCGTGCTCTGCCTGCTGGTGGCCACGCTGACCGGCGCGCTCGCCCTGGCCGGCGGCCGTTCGATCCGCAGCATCCTGGCCGGGTACACGATGCCGTTCACCGCCGCCTTCCGTTCGGTGCCGTGGCTGACCCGTGGGCTGAAGCGGGCCGGCCGGCCGGCGGGCGGCGCCGGTGTCCGGGTCGCGGCCACCGCGGCCGTCTCGGTCGTCCTGCTCACCGCGTTCGGGGCGCTGCTCGCCTCGGCCGATCTCCGCTTCGCTGCCGCGCTCGAACATCTCGTACCGGATCTGGGTGTCGACACCGTCTTCCGCTGGGTCTTCGTGGGCGGGATGGGCGTGCTGGTGGTCGGTTCCGCGGCCTACCTCCGGTCGGCGCCACCCAACCTCTCCACACTGGACGGGACCAAGGGCCGCAAGGTCCACCGCTGGGAGTGGGCTGTCCCGCTCGGCCTGCTGGTGCTGCTGTTCGCCGCCTTCGTCAGCGTGCAGGCGGCCGGTCTGCTCCGCGGTGACGAGCCCGTCCGCGCGTTCGCCGACGAGGCCCGGCAGGGTTTCTGGCAACTCAGCTTCGTCGTCGGCCTGACCCTGGTGGTGCTGGCCGGGGCGGCCCGCTGGGCGCCTCGCGAGGAGCCGGCCGACCGGCTGCTGATCCGGGTCATCCTGGGCACCCTGACCGTGCTCACCCTGGTGATCGCCGCGACCGCCCTGCACCGCATCGACCTCTACACCGACGAGTACGGCCTGACCCGGCTGCGCCTGCTGGTCTTCTGCTGCGAGTTGTGGTTCGTCCTGGTGTTGTTGCTGATCCTGGCGGCCGGGCGCAACCTGCGGGCGCCGTGGCTGCCCCGGGTGGCGATCGCCGCCGGGGTCCTGGCGCTGATCGGCCTGGCCGTGGCCAACCCCGACGGCCTGATCGCCGAGCGCAACCTGCAACCGCGCAACCAGCCCATCGACCTGACCTATCTGGGCAACCTCTCGCCCGATGCCGTGCCCGCCCTGACCGGCCTGCCCCCGGCCCAGCGCTCGTGCGTGCTGGGCCGGATCAACCTCGAGCTCGAGCGGACGCCGGCCGACTGGCGAGCCTGGAACCTCGGCCGCGAGCGGGCACGCGCCGTCCTCAACGGGCAATCGAACGGTCAGGCGTGGCGATGTGACTAAGACGTGGCGATGTGACTAGGGCGTGGCGATGTGACTAGGGCGTGGCGATGTGACTAGGGAATGGTCAGGGTTGACATCTGGTCGTCGGCGGTCAGACTCCCGGAATGGCCGCCGACGACGACCCGATCCAGCCGAGCCCCGCCGCCGGCGGGACGGCCGGGCGTACCCGGGTGGTGCTGGGCGAGGCGGCGGCCCGCAGGCGCCCGGCCGACCGGGCCCGGGCCGACCTGGCGGAGCAGACGCCGGTCGGTGAGGCGCTGGTCCGGGGTCTGGTGCGCGCCCAGCTCGCGCTCGCGCTGCGGCTCGCGCTGGTCGTCGTGACCGGCCTGGGCGCCCTGCCGTTGCTCTTCGCGGTGGCTCCGGGCGTCGGCGGCGTGAAGGTCTTCGGCGTCTACCTGCCCTGGCTGCTGCTGGGCCTGCTGTCGTTCCCGTTCCTGATCGGGGTGGGCTGGGCCTATGTGCGCTGGGCGGAACGCAACGAGCAGGACTTCACCGCTCTGATCCGCAGGCCCGAGCAGTGAACCCCTATCTCGTCCCGGGCCTGGTCGTCGTCATCCTGGTGACCGTCGGCATCGGCCTGTACGGCCTGCGATTCGCCCGCACCACCTCGGATTTCCTGGTCGCGTCGCGCTCGGTGAGCCCGGCCTGGAACGCCGCGGCGATCAGCGGCGAATACCTGTCGGCGGCGTCGTTCCTGGGCGTGGCCGGGCTGGTCCTGCGGTACGGCGTCGACGTGCTCTGGTACCCGGTCGGTTTCGCCGCCGGCTATCTCGCCCTGCTGCTGTTCGTGGCCGCCCCGCTGCGCCGCTCGGGCGCCTTCACGCTGCCCGACTTCTGCCAGGTACGCCTCGGATCGCCCCTGCTGTGCAGCCTGGCCAGCGTCTTCGTCGTCTTCATCGGCTGCCTCTACCTGGTGCCGCAACTGCAGGGCGCCGGCCTGACCTTCACCACGGTCACCGGCGGCTCGTACGCCTGGGGCGCCCTGCTGGTCGGCACGGTGGTGACGGCGAACGTCGCCCTCGGCGGCATGCGCGCGATCACCTTCGTGCAGGCCTTCCAGTACTGGCTGAAGCTGACCGCGCTGGCCGTACCGGTGATCTTCCTGGCCCTCCAGTGGCAGTCCGACGGCCGCCCACCGGTCACCCCCGAGGCCGGTACGAGCTTCTCGGTCGCCACCACCGTGGTGATGGAGCAGGACGCGACCGTCGACGGCGTGCCGGTCGAAAAGGGTGAGCAGCTCAGCTTTGACGCCGGCGACCCGGTGCCGCGGGTCAGCACGGTGGATGCCCGGTTCGACGCCGACTGGCTGCTCCCCGGCGGCGACGGCTCCCTGTTCGCGACGTACTCGCTGATCCTGGCGACGTTCCTGGGCACGATGGGGCTGCCCCATGTGCTGGTGCGCTTCTACACCAATCCCGACGGCGCCTCGGCCCGCCGCACGACCCTGGTCGTTCTCGGGCTGGTCGGCACCTTCTATCTGTTACCCACGCTCTACGGCGTGCTGGGCCGCATCTACACCCCGCAACTGCTGATGACCGGCCGCACCGACGCCGTCGTCCTGCTGCTGCCCGAGGCCGCGCTGGGCGGCGGCCATCTGGGCCGGCTGCTCGGCGCCCTGGTCACCGCCGGGGCGCTCGCGGCTTTCCTCTCCACCTCGTCCGGCCTGCTGACCAGCGTGGCCGGGGTGGTCTTCACCGACGTGCTGCGCGCCGGCCGCAGCGGCTCGATCCGCGACTTCCGGCTGGCCACCGTGCTGGCCGCGGCCGTACCCGTGCTGCTCTCGCTCTATGTCTCCAACATGGACGTCTCGCGGGTGGTGGGGCTGGCGTTCGCGGTGGCCGCGTCCAGCTTCTGCCCGCTGCTCGTGCTGGGCATCTGGTGGCGCCGGCTGACCGACGTGGGGGCGATCGCCGGCGTCGTGGCCGGCGGTGGCGCGTCGATGGCGGCCGTGCTGATCACCGTGCTCGGGCCGCCGCTCGACGGGTGGCTCGCCGATGCCGTGGGTCAGCCGGCCGCCTGGACGGTTCCGCTGGCGTTCCTGGTCATGGTCGTCGGGTCGCTGCTGACCAGCCGGCGCGTCCCGGCCGACGTGGGCGCGACCATGCTCCGGCTGCACGCCCCGGAAGCGTTGCGCCTCTGAATGCCCTGGTCAGTGTGGCCACCAGCGGTTAGGTTCGGACCCATGACAGTGCCGGCGCCACGCGAGGGTGAACAGGTCGCGGCGATGTCGCTGCGGGGCTTGGTCAAGCGGTTCGACACAAAGCTGGCGGTCTCCCAGGTCGGTCTCGAGGTGCCGGCCGGCTCGTTCTTCGGTCTGCTGGGCCCCAACGGGGCGGGCAAGACGACGACGCTCTCGATGGCCGTCGGCCTGTTGCGGCCCGACGCGGGTCAGGCCTTCCTTCTGGGGCACGACGTGTGGGCCGATCCGGTCGCGGCCAAGTCCCGCCTGGGCGTGCTCCCCGACGGCGTACGCCTCTTCGACCGCCTCACCGGTCCGGAGCTGCTCGCCTATCACGGCCTGCTGCGGGGCATGGACGCCGCCACGGTCGACCAGCGGGCCCGGGAGCTGCTCGACGTGCTCGAGCTCGGCACCGGCAACCGCACCCTGGTCGTCGACTACTCGGCCGGCATGCGCAAGAAGATCGGCCTGGCCTGCGCGCTGTTGCACGCGCCCCGGCTGCTGGTGCTCGACGAGCCGTTCGAGGCGGTCGACCCGGTCTCGGCCGCCCGCATCCGCGAGATTCTGCAGCGCTACGTGGCCGGCGGGGGCACGGTCATCTTCTCCAGTCACGTGATGGAGGTCGTGGAGCGCCTCTGCTCCCACGTCGCGATCATCTCCGACGGCGTGCTCCGGGTGCACGGCACGCTCGCCGCGGTCCGGGGCGAGCGCTCGCTCGAGGATGTGTTCGTGCAGGTGGTCGGTGGCCGGGTCAGCACGGGCTCGGAGCTCGCGTGGCTCTGACCGTCGTTCAGCGCCCGCCGAGCTCACCCTGGCCGTTCGTCAAGCTCAAGCTGCGCCTGATCGCCGGTGGGCTGCGCGGCCGCCCGGCCCGCACAGCGCTGTTCGTCCTCGGCGCCGTCCTGGCCGGCCTGTTCGCGATCACCGGCTACGCGTTCTTCGCGATCCCCGGCGTGGTCGACGACGCGCGGGCCGCCGGTGTGCTGTTCCAGCTGGGCGGATCCGCGCTGGTCGTGGGCTGGCTGTTGCTGCCGCTGCTGTTCTTCGGGGTGGACGAGTCGCTCGATCCGGCCCGTTTCGCGCTGCTGCCGTTGCCCCGCCGCACGCTGATGCTCGGCCTGTTCACCGCCGCGCTGGCCGGATTGCCGGCTCTGTCCACACTGGCCGCCACGGCCGGCATGGTGAGCACGGCGGCCGCGCTGGGTGGTGGCGGCGCGGCAGTGGCCCAGCTGGTCGGCATCCTCGGTGGCCTGCTCATCTGCGTGGCCGTGAGCCGGGCGGTGACCAGCGCGTTCGCCACCGGTCTGCGGTCACGCCGGTCCCGCGACCTGGCCGTGGTGCTGTTCGCCGTGGCCGCCGCCCTGCTCGGCCCGCTGCAGCTGGCGCTGCTCGCGGGGGCCGAGCGCGCCGACGCGGACGCCTTCACGGCGCTCGCCGAGGTGCTGGGCTGGACGCCGCTGGCCGCCCCCTACTCACTGGGCCTCGAGGTGGCCGACGGGCGCCTGTGGGCCGTACCGCTGAAGCTTCTGATCATGGTGGCCACCGTCGTGGGGCTGCTCTGGTGGTGGAGCGCGACGCTGGAACGCGCGATGCTCGGGTCGGTCTCGTCGGGTTCGTCCCGCGCCACCGGGGACGTCGGCTCGCCGACCGGGCTGCTGCTCGGCCGGCGGCTGCCCCGCACCCGGTTCGGCGCGCTCGTCGCCCGCGAGATCCGGTACTGGTGGCGGGAGACCCGGCGCCGGGCCGCGCTGATCACGCTCACGGTGGCCGGGTTGTTCCTCCCGGTCTCGATCTCGCTGAGTGGCGGTTCGGCCGGGCCGGTGGCCGCGTTCGTCGGGGTGATCGCGGTGATCTCGCTGGCCAACCAGTTCGGGTACGAGGGCAACGCGTACGCGGCCAACATCGCCGCCGGTGTGCCCGGCCGCGTCGAGATCCACTCCCGGGCCGCGGCGCACGCCGTCCTGGTGGTGCCGCTTCTGGTGCTGATCGCGCTCGTCACGGGTGTGGTCGCGAGCCGGCCGGAGCACATCGCCGGCGACCTCGGTCTGCTGATCGCCACCTACGGCGTGGGTCTGGGGCTGGTGCTCCCGGTCTCGGTGCGCGCGGCCTTCGCGCTGCCCGAGTCGACCAGCCCGTTCGCCGTGTCGTCGAGTGGCGGACTGGCCAAGGGCCTGCTCACGCTCGGGGTCATGCTGGGCACGCTGGTCGTGACCGTGCCGCTGCAGATCCTGGCGTATGTGCTGGGCGACGTGTGGCTGTGGATCGGGCTGCCCGTGGGGGTGGCGTTCGGCTGCGCGGGCTACCTGATCGGGTCGGGAGTGGCGGGCGACTGGCTCGACCGGCGCATGCCCGAAGTGCTGGCCGCGGTCACCCAGGGCCGTTGACGGCGGCCGGGCGGAGGCCCTCCTGGCGGACGAAGACCCGGCGGCGCTGCACCGCGGCACCGGTGGCGCTGAGCACGTAGCCGTCGAGCCACAACCAGCCGTCGTACGTGCTGCGCGGGTCGACCCGGATCAGCCGGAAGATCAGCGCCCGGGCGCCCGCGAACTGCACGCTGGCCTCACCGCCGATGTGCAGCACCTCACCCGGGTGCAGCTGCATGTGCTGATGCACGGTACCTCCCCCGGATTCAAGATAGTTCTCGATCAATGCGGACGGCCAGAGTCGTGCACTATCTGTGCGGAAAGCGAGAATGGGCTCGTGACCATCCACTCCACCGACCCGTTCGCCACGCCGGACGAGGAGAAGTCGGCTGTCCGGCGGCTGCGCGGACGGCTGGCCGCCCCGGTCACGCTCTGGACCACTCCCGGGCCGGCCGGGCTCACCGTGTCGTCCACGCTGATCGCCGACGGCGATCCGGGACGGGTGCTCGGATTGATCGACGACGAGAGCGAGTTCTGGGACGCGCTCGAGGACAGCGGCCGTTTCGCCGTGGTCCCGCTCTCCCCGGCCGACCGGCAGCTCGCCGACCGTTTCGCCGGCCTGATGCCCGCGCCCGGCGGCCTGTTCGCCGGCGGCGGCTGGACCGAGACCGGGTACGGCCCGGTGCCGGCCGGCGCGGACAGCTGGGCCGGCTGCCGGCTCGAGTCCTCCCGGGCGCTGGGCTGGGCGCTTCTGGTCGAGGCGGTGATCGAGAAGGTCGAGATCGGACCGTCTCCCGGTCCGCTGATCCACTATCGCGGTCGATATCACGTCCTGCCACCCGATCGTGGCGCTCCGTCACCCTGATCCGGCTGGAAGGCCGGTACGCCCGGCCCCGCTCAGCGCAGTCAGACCGCCACTCGGCGCACGGGCCGACCGGTCGGCCTCAGCCGGGTCCAGATCTTCGTACGTTGCCGGAAAGTCCGCTCCACCCCGAAGGTGGTGAACCCCGGTGACTACCGAAGTGCCCTCGTCCTCCACCGAGAGGTACCTGGCCGTTCAGCAATCCGAGGAATTCGGCCGGCTGCGCAAGACCGCGCGCAGCTTCGTCTTCCCCATGACGGTCGCGTTCTTCCTCTGGTACGCCCTCTATGTCCTGCTCTCCGCGTACGCACGCGGCTTCATGGGCGCCAAGATCATCGGCAATATCAACGTCGCGCTGATCTTCGGCCTGCTCCAGTTCGTCACCACGTTCCTGATCGCCTGGTACTACTCGCGCTACGCGGCCCAGAAGATCGACCCTCTGGCCGACAAGATCCTCGCCGAGCTGAACGAGGGCGACAGCGCCAAGAAGAGCGAGGACTGATGGAACCTCATTTCCTTGCCGCCGAGGTCTCCACCTCGACGTCCCGCGGCATCACGATCACGCTGTTCCTGGTCTTCGTCGCGATCACCCTGGGCATCACGATCTGGGCGAGCCGGCAGACCAAGACGGCCACCGACTTCTATGCCGGCGGCCGGCAGTTCTCCGGCTTCCAGAACGGCATGGCGATCGGCGGCGACTACATGTCGGCGGCGTCCTTCCTGGGCATCGCCGGCCTGATCGCGCTCTACGGCTACGACGGCTTCCTGTACTCCATCGGGTTCCTCGTCGCCTGGCTGGTCGCGCTCCTGCTGGTCGCCGAATACCTGCGCAACTCGGGCCGCTACACGATGGCCGACGTGCTGGCCTTCCGGATGCGTCAGCGTCCGGTGCGTACGGCGGCCAGCGTCTCCACCATCGTGGTCTCGATCTTCTATCTGATCGCCCAGATGGTCGGCGCCGGCGCGCTCGTGTCCCTGCTGCTGGGCATCAAGCCGGGCACCACGTTCCTCGGCATGGACGCGGACACCGCCAAGGTGGCCACGATCATCCTGGTCGGCGCCCTGATGATCGTCTACGTGATCGTCGGCGGCATGAAGGGCACGACGTACGTCCAGATCGTCAAGGCCTTCATGCTCATGACCGGCGCCCTGCTCATGACGATCCTGGTGCTCGCGCACTACAAGTTCAACCTGTCCCAGCTGCTCGGTGACGCCGCCGCCCAGTCCGGCAAGGGGGACGCCTTCCTCCAGCCGGGCCTCCGGTACGGCGTCGAGACGGCCAGCGCGTCGGCCACCTTCTACAGCAAGATGGACCTGCTCTCGCTGGGCATCGCGCTGGTGCTCGGCACGGCCGGCCTGCCGCACATCCTGACCCGGTTCTACACCGTGCCGACCAGCAAGATCGCCCGCAAGAGCGTGCTCTGGGCGATCGGCATCATCGGCACGTTCTACCTGTTCACCCTGGCCCTTGGCTTCGGCGCGGCGGCCCTGGTGGGTGGCGCGAACATCACCGCGCAGGACAAGGCCGGCAACACCGCGGCGCCCCAGCTCGCCCAGGCGCTGGGCGTCGACTACTTCGGTGGCGAGACCGGTGGCGCGGTTCTGCTGGCCATCATCGCCGCCGTCGCGTTCGCCACGATCCTCGCCGTGGTGGCCGGTCTGACCCTGGCGTCGTCGTCGAGCCTCGCGCACGACTTCTACGCCAGCGTGATGCGGCGCGGCAACGCGTCGGAGCGTGACGAGGTGCGGGTCGCCCGCATCTCGGCCCTGGTCATCGGCGCGGTGGCGATCGCCCTGTCGATCTTCGCGCAGAGCCTCAACGTGGCCTTCCTGGTCGCGCTGGCCTTCGCGGTGGCGGCCTCGGCCAACCTGCCCGCGATCCTCTACAGCCTGTTCTGGAAGCGGTTCAACACTTCCGGCGCGCTGTGGTCGATCTACGGCGGTCTGATCGCCGCGGTGGTCCTGGTGTTCTTCTCGCCGGTCGTCTCCGGCTCGGCGACTGCCATGTTCCCCGACAACGACTGGCACTTCTTCCCGCTCTCCAACCCGGGCATCATCTCGATCCCGATCGGCTTCCTGTGCGGCTGGATCGGCACGGTGATCTCGAAGGAGGATGACACCGCGAAGTACGCCGAGCTCGAGGTCCGGTCGTTGACCGGACACGGCGCACACTGATGCAAGATCGCTATCAGGGCGGGTGCGAGCCGCATCCGCCCTGGTAGCGGCCTCCCGACTTCGTGCCGAGTCGGTTCGATGGCTGAGCGTACGGGCGCGGGGTACGTAACCTTGGTGGCATGTCAGCGCCCACGTCCCCCCATGGGGGTTCCGGTAGAGCCTCTGTCCCGTCCGCCGGCCGGGCCTCGGCCCGGCCGACCGGTGCGTACCGGGGCGGCCCGTCCACACAGCGTGACGATTGGCCGCCGCGCGCGGCCGGCGGTGGCGGTGGCGGTGGCGGCACCGGAGGTGACCCCGGCCGGGGCACGTCCTACCGCGGCCGCCGGCCCAAGCCCCGCTGGGGCCGCATCGCCCTGCTGGCCGGCCTGGCCGTCCTGATCATCGCGATCATCGCCGGCATCTCGCTCTACGGTTACGCCTCGGGCCTCGACAAGGACCTCAAGCGCACCGACGCCTTCTCCGGCCTCAGCACCGACCGGCCCGCCAAGGCCATCGAGGGCGCGCAGAACATCCTGCTGGTGGGCAGCGACTCCCGCGACCCGGACGCCCAGGACGACGGGGCCGGCAAGTGGCGCGCCGACACGCTGATCCTCATGCACATCCCCGAGGACCACAAAAGCGCTCAGCTGGTGTCGATCCCGCGTGACCTGTGGGTCGTCATCCCCCGCAGCAACGACGCCGAGTGCGGTGACGGCAGCCGGGGCAAGATCAACGCATCGTTCGCCTTCGGTGGTCTGCCGCGCGCCGTCCACACGGTCGAGTGCCTGACCGACGTCAAGGTCGACCACGTCATGGCAATCGACTTCGGCGGCTTCAAAGAGGTGACCGACGCGCTCGGCGGCGTCGACCTCAAGGTGGAGAAGACCGTCAAGTCGATCCACAAGCCGTACCGGACGTTCACCAAGGGCGCGATGCACATGAACGGCGCCGAGGCGCTCGACTGGGTGCGGCAGCGCAAGCAGTTCGCCCGCGGCGACTTCGCCCGCATGCAGCACCAGCAGGAGTTCCTCAAGGCGCTCATGGACAAGGCGGCGAGCGGCGGCACGATCAGCAACCCGGCCAAGCTCAACTCGTTCCTCAAGGCCGTCACCGCGGCCGTCACCGTCGACAACGACTTCTCGCTGACCGACATGGCGACCGAGATGCGCGGGGTCCGCGGCAGCAACCTGACGTTCATCACCAGCCCCAACAAGGGCAGCGAGACCATCAACGGCCAGTCCGTCGTGGTCTCCGACAAGGAGAAGGCGCTGGCTCTCTTCAAGGCGATGGCCGCCGACGACATGGACACGTGGATGTCGGCCAACCTGAAGTCGGGGTCGGCCGCCACGGCCGGCAGCTGACCCCATTACGCTGGGATCCGTGTTCGGACCCCAAGTACCCAGCGTGAGCCCCGCCGAGGTCAGTGACGAGGCCTACCTGCTCGACGTGCGCGAGCCCGACGAGTGGACGGCGGGGCATGCCCCCGGCGCTCACCATGTGCCGATGATGGAGATCCCGGCCCGCCTGGCCGAGGTGCCGGTGGACGTCGAGGTCGTCGTCGTCTGCCGGTCCGGCGGCCGCTCCGGTCAGGTGGTTTCCTACCTGATGGGCAACGGCCGGGACAACGTGCGCAACCTGGACGGCGGCATGCAGTCCTGGGCCGCCTCCGGTCGCGAGGTGGTCAGCGAGGACGGGCAACCGGCACGGGTGTTGTAGGGACACTGCCGTGAGTAGTCATCGTCCTCTGGTGTTCGCGCACCGTGGTGGCGCCGACGCCCTCCCCGAGCACACGCTCGGCGCCTATCTGCGCGCTCTCGAGGAGGGCGCGGACGGGCTCGAGTGCGACGTCCGGCTCACCCGTGACGGCCACCTGGTCTGCGTGCACGACCGCCGGCTCGACCGCACGAGCAACGGCCGCGGCCGGGTCAGCACCAAGACCCTGGCCGAGCTCGAGTCGCTCGACTTCGGTTCCTGGCATCCGGGCTACCCGGACGACGAGGAGCCGCTGCCGGCGCTGTCCCGCCTGCTCACCCTCGACCGGCTGCTCGAGGCGGTGTGCGACAGCGGCCGGAACGTACGGCTGCTGATCGAGACCAAGCACCCCACCCGGCACGGGGCCGAGGTCGAACGGCAACTGGTCCGGACGCTGCGGCGCTTCGGCCTGACCGAACCCGGACCGGAGAGCCGCGTCCAGGTCACGGTGATGTCGTTCGCCGCGCTCGCCCTGCGCCGGGTGCGCGTCCAGGCGCCCGCCATCCCCACGGTCTACCTGGTCGAGCTGCTGCCGCCCGGGGTCAGCCGCGGGCGGTTGCCGTTCGGCGCGCGCATCGCCGGACCGGGGATCGGGCTGGTGCGGTCGCGGCCCTGGCTGATCCCGGCCATCCGGGCCGCCGGTCATCAGGCGTACGTGTGGACCGTCAACGACAAGGCCGATCTCGACATGGTCCTGGAGCACCGGGTCGACGGGGTCATCACCGACCGGCCCCGCTTCGTGCTCGACCACCTCGCTGCCCTGTGACCTGACTGGTCGGTGCCGTGGCTGCTTTGTGACATGCCTCACGCTCCAGTCGACGGGAAGCGAGGCAGACTCGCAAGCATGGCGGACCGTCCCGACTACAGCGCGCTGACCCGGGGTCAGATCGCGATCCTCGACCGGATCAATGCCGGCGAGGCGGGGCTCTCCGTGCTGCAGCATGTCGTCCGCCTCGCCCAGGAGACGCTGGGCGGCCGCGGCGCCGGTTTCGCGGAATACACCTCCGACCACGGCCGCATCGTCGCGGCCACCGGGGTCTGCACCGTGGCGATCGGCCGCCGGGTCGATCGCGCCGACACCCGCCTGCGCGACGGCCGCACCCTGCTCATCCCGCTCGACTCGCTCAACGACGAGTTCGCCAAGCAGGTCGAGGGGGGCGACGTGCGGCGCATGCTCGGCGCCCGGTGCGAGGTCGGCGACACGATCGTCGGCTCGCTGCACGTCTACTTCGGCGACGACGACGGCGAGCCCGGCCCCGAGCACCACGCCGTCCTCGAGCTGCTCGCGGGTCACGTCGGTCGCCTCTACGCCGCCCGCGACGGCCTCCCCGCGCACAGCGCCGAGCAGGCCCGCCGCCAGGACGGCCGCGACCTCTGGGTGGCCGTCACCAGCCACGAGCTGCGCACGCCGGTGACGGTGATCAAGGGGTACGCGGACACGCTGACCAACCACTGGGACTCGCTCGGCGACACCGGCCGGCACGAGGCCGTGCACATCATCGGCACGCGGGCCGGCGAGCTGGCCCGGCTGGTCGACCGACTCCTGTCGGCGGCCACCGAGGACGGCGAGATCGGCGCGACCCCGGCCGGCCCGTTCGACCTGGCCGAGGCGCTGCGCACCGCGGTCGACGAGTTGCCGGCCGACCTGCGCCGCCGCATCGTGCTCGACAATCTGCCCGGCGAGCTGCCCAAGGCGTTCGGCGAGCGCGACTCGATCGCCACCATCCTGACCGAGCTGGCCACCAACGCCGAGAAACACTCCCCGCCCGGCTCGATGGTCGAGCTGTGCGCCGGGGCCGACGCCGAGACGCTGCGCTTCCGCCTCTCCGACCGCGGGACAGGCATCCGGCCCGAACACGTCGAGCAGGCGTTCGAGCGCTACTGGCAAGCCGACGGCGGGGACCGGCGCCATCACCCGGGCGCCGGGCTGGGGCTCTACCTCGTCCGCAGACTGGTCGAGCGGCAGCACGGCTGGGTGTCGCTGCGTCCCCGTGAGGGTGGCGGCACGACGGCGGAGGTCCGGCTGCCGCGCGCCTGACGACCGTCCGGGGTCACACGACACAGCGACAGGGAGTGTCCCTTTCAAGCGGACAGCGCCTAGGCTGTCTCGCCGTGAGCAAGCGTCGCAACCAACGCCCGTCCGCACCCAAGCGCGAAAAGGTGCGGGACATCTTCGTGGCCCGCCCCTTCGAGGGCCTGGCCGACGAACCGGAGTGGATCGCGCTGCGCGAGCTGGTGCCCGCGGCCAGCGCGCCGCTCACCCTCCGGCCCGAGATCATCGAGGAGTACGGCGACCGGCCCGTCACGCTCTCGACCGTGCTGCCGATGGCCTGGCCGGCCATGACCCGCCAGGACGGCCGGGTCTTCATCGGCCTCCAGCGGCACGTGCAGTCCGGGGACGTCTCGCGGGACCTCGCGGTGGCGATCCTGAGCGCGTTGCGCACCGATCCGGGTGACACCGTCTCGGTTCCCGCGCTGCCCGGCCAGGGCCCGCGCCTGCAGGACGTGCTGGTCGACGGCCCGCTCGACATCACGATGCACGACGGCTTCGAGTACTGGCTCGACGCCGATCAGGCCGAGGACCCGACCGTGAAGGCGTCACTCGAACGGGCGAACGCCTCGATCTATCCCACCGTGCGGCTGGCGGCGGGCCGGGCGGCCTACTGGTGCCGGATCGCGCCCGACAAGGGTCACGTGCGCTGGGTGCTGCCCGACCCGGAGGACCGCGCGCTCGACACGCTGGCGCGCCTCTCGGCCGGGCAGGATCTGCGGCTGGGCGAGCAGACCAAGTTCGCCGGCATGTTCCGGGCGCACGGCCTGCTGGTGCCCGTCTGGGACATCCCGGGCGAGCCGGAGGGGGCCGACTGGGAGGCGCCGCTGGCCGACTTCGCCAAGCGCTACGCCGACACGCTGGCCGAGACCGGCCCGCTCGATGCCGACGCCCGCCGCGCGAAGCAGGGCCTGATCGGTCGTCAGCTCACGCTGCGGTAATCGCCGTGCTGGATGAAAGTGCCGTGCTGGACGAACGGTTCGCCGGTGACGAGCTGGACCGGTCGGTGTGGGCGCCGTGGTATCTGCCGCACTGGAGCTCCCGGGCGGCGTCCGCGGCCACGTACGAGGTCGGTGGCGGGGAGCTGCGCCTGAGCATTCCCGCCGACCAGCCGCTGTGGGCCGAGGGTGTGCACCCGACGCCGCTGCGGGTGTCGGGCATCCAGAGCGCGAACATCTCCGGGCCGGTCGGCAGCACGGTCGGCGGCCAGCCGTTCCAGCCCGGCCTCCGGGTCCGCGAGGACCAGGGTGAGTTCCGGGGTTACACACCGCACTACGGCGACCTCGAGATCCGCCTGCGCGGCACGATCACGCCGCGGTCGATGATCGCGTTCTGGCTCGCCGGCCTCGAGGACGAGCCGTCCCGGTCGGCCGAGATCTGTGTCATGGAGGTCTTCGGCACCGACCCGCAGGCGATCGGGATGGGACTGCACCGGTTCCGCGACCCCCGCCTCACCGAGGAGTGGGCGACGGTCACCCGGCCGATCGACGTCTCGGCCTTTCACACGTACGGGGTGAGCTGGCGCCCCGATTCCCTCGTGTTCACGGTCGACGGCGAGGTCGTCCAGCGCGTCGGGCAGGCCCCCGACTATCCCGTGCAGCTCCAGATCGCCGTCTTCGACTTCCCCGACCGGGCAGTGGTGAAGGGCGCCGTGCCCGTGCCCGAGCTGGTCGTGTCGCACGTGACCGGCCGGCCGGCCACGTGATTCACGATTTCCCGCGCGTCCTCACGTGCCCAGGGGCTCGCGTTCGATGGGGCAGCTCATACAGCGCGGGCCGCCCCGGCCGCTGCCGAGCTCGGAGCCGCTGATCCGGACGACCTCGATGCCGGCCCGCTCGAGCTGCGCGTTGGTCTCCACGTTGCGCTCGTAGGCCACGCAGAGCCGCGGCCCGATGGCCAGGGTGTTGTTGCCGTCGTCCCACTGCTCACGCTCGGCCGTGACCGGGTCGAGGCCGGTGTCGATGATCCGCAACCGGTCGATCCGCATCGCCTCGGCCGCGGCCTCGAGGAACGGCCGGGGCGCGGTGGCCCGGGGCTCGCCGTCGACGTCGGCCACCACCGTGTACGCCTGCAGCGTGTGGGCGATGTTCGGATACATCACCACGGCGTCGACGTCGACCATCGTGCAGACGGTGTCGAGGTGCATGGTGGCGCGTTCCTGCGCGATCGGCACGGCCAGGATCGTGCGGGCCAGCCCGGCCGCGAAGACCCGCCGGGCCAGCCGCTCGGCGCCGGCCGGGGTGGTGCGCTCGCCGACCCCGATCGCCAGCACGTCGGGCGCCAGCACCAGCACGTCACCGCCCTCGAGCCGTTCCAGAGCGGGGTCGTAGAGCAGCTCCGACCCGGCGAAGCGCGGGTGATGGCGGTAGATGGCCCGGGTCAGCGTCGTCTCGCGGCTGCGGGCGGGCATGGCCAGGCTGGTCACCGCGACCTGGTCACGCACCCACACCGACGAGTCGCGGGTGAACAGCAGGTTGGGCAGGGGGTCGATGACGAAGTCGAGCCGGTCCATCATCTCGTAGACCAGGCCGCCCGGCCCCGGCTTGAGCTCCTCGTGGGCCAGCCCGGCCATCAGCACCTCGGCCAGCCGCTGCGGATCCTGGTCGGCCAGGTAGCGGCCGACGCTGTCGCGCAGGGTGTCGCCGAGCCGGCGGTCGGCCAGCACGGTCTCGGTCAGCTCGGTCCGGGCGTCGGTGACCGCCAGCGTCTCGGCCAGCAGGTCACCCAGATAGAGCACCTCGACGTCACGCTCGCGCAGGGCAGCCGCGAAGGCGTCGTGCTCCTCCTGGGCGCGCCCCACCCACGGGATGGCGTCGAAGAGCAGACTGTCGTTGTTTCTCGGGGTCAGCCTGGCCAGCTCCGCGCCTGGGCGGTGCAGCAGCACAGTGCGCAACCGACCCACTTCACTGTCGACGTAGTGCACCACCTGCCGACCGTAGCCCACCAGCCGATCTCCGGCATCCGGCGGGCACTCCGTGCGATCGGCCGATGACGTTCTGCCTAGATCATGAGACACCCGTGCACGACCGCGACGGGCCGACTAGCTTTGTCCGTGGAAACTGTCGAACAGGGGAACAGGCGCCGAGATGCACCATCCGCAAGAAGTACCGATGCGTGAATGCGGCATTCATCCCCTCTCATTCCACTTTCTTTCCACCCCGGTGTCTTGCTTCCGTATGGGGTCGAGCACTTACGGTAGTGAAAAGAGAGCCCGAAGGACCTTTTGCCGGAGGTCGCAGTGACTGTCTTCCCAGCACGTCCCGCTCTACCGTCGACCGCGCCCGCCCCGAACACTCAGAGGATCGACCGTCGCCTGGGCAGCCCCGCCGCTCTCGAGGCCCCGCCCCGCAGTGTGACGCCCGCCGAGTGGGCCCGCCGACGCCGCGCCGATCGGGACGCTCGCCGTCTCGAAGCCGCCGGCGCTCGCGCGCTCACCCGCCTCGACCGTCTCGGGCCCAACTGGCACATCGTGGACTGGCCGCGCACCGACGCGCTGGGCTACTACGAGCCCGACCCCGCCGACGACCGAGCCGGGTTCCTGGCGATCGGTCCCGGTGGCGTCTACGCCGTGACCGTCGCCGACCACGGCCGCGCCCGGGTGCTCATCGCCGGTGACGTGGTGCAGATCAACGGGAAGCGCCCGCAATACATCGCCGAGGCCCGCCGTGAGGCCCGCCGGGCGAGCAAGGCGCTGTCCGCCGCCGTCGGCCTGAGCGTGCCGGTGACACCCGTGCTGACCTTCGTCGGCTCCGGGGTCATCAGCGTCCATGGCCTGCCCAAAGAGGTGCTGGTCGCCACCGACAAAGAGCTTGACAGGCTGCTGATCGCCGGGGGCGCACGCATCTCGCCGGCCACCGCGGGCAAGCTCTCGGCCGTGGCCAACCACCCCGCCACCTGGGCAAACGCACCTTACCGGCCGACCGCCGACTACCGTTGGCACGCTGACGGACAAACGGCCGCTGACAAGCGGACAGCACGCCGGTAACGTTCCTTCCGGTTGTAGTCGACGGCGTCACCGCCGCGGCAGGTGTCCGGGAGACCGGACGCGGTCGCGGCGGGCCGTCGATCCGCAGGAGCGAGGAGGATCGGGTGGCTCACGTCGAACTCTCACTCTCCGGAGCTTTCGTGCCGCAGGCGCGCACTCCGTCCGAGGCCGAGTTCGTGCCCAGCCTCGACCGGTGGACGGCCACGGTCGCGGCGGCCCCGGAGCCCTGCCTGATCATCGACTCGACCACCGCGATCGTCGCTGTCTCGGTCACCTGCGGCGAGCTGCTCGGCCTGGGCAAGCCGCCCGAGGTGATCGGCAAGCCGCTCGGCTCGGTGCTCCACCTGATCGACTTCACGGCGGGCGCCAGTGAGCTCGAGGAGTCCGACGCCGACAAGATCCCGCCGCTGCTCGCCCTGCGCAGCGAGCGCCTGGCCCGAGGGTTGCTGCGGGTCGTCCCCGCCCCCGGCGAGACGCCGCTGACCATCGACGCGATCGCCACGCCGTTGCTCGACAACGAACGCGTGGCCGGATCGATGACGTTCTTCTCGGCAGTCCGCTACTGACCTCGGCCGACCGTTACGGGCGCATGTCCGAGCTGTGGCGTTTGCCGCACCCCCGAGCCATTGGGCAACCCTGATCCGCCACCGTAGTCTGCCCTCATGCTCGATCTCGATCTTCTGCCCGCGGAGTACGCGGTGTGCCGGCTGCCGGCCGGCTCCCCGATCCCGGCTTCGCTGAGCGGTGGTCCGGACGAGAAGAGCGTGATCTCACTCAGCTGGGACGCCGACGAGTTCTCGATCATCTGCCCGGCCGAGCGGGTGCCCGAGGGCGCCGAGGCCGACACCGCCTGGCGCTGCCTGCGCGTGGTCGGGCCGCTCGATCTCGCCCTCACCGGCGTGCTGGCCTCGCTGATCGGGCCTCTCGCCGACGCGCGCGTGAACATCGTCACGTTCTCGACGTTTTCGACCGACTATCTGCTGGTGCCGACCGTCCGGCTGAACGCGGCGATCGACACCCTGCGGGCGGCGGGCCACCGGATAGCGTCCTGACGCCGGTCGGGCCGGGAGCAGGGGGACATACCATGGCCGCGTGTCCCCCCGCACACGTGTTTCCCTGGCGTTCGCTGCCGTAGCCCTGGTGGGCGCCTGTGGCGGGCCGCCGCAGCCGTTGCCCACCTCCCCGACGTACGGGTCGCCCAGCGCGGCTCCGATCTCGCTGGGTCCCTCGATCGGCCTGCCCCTGCCGACCACGACGACCCAGCCGCTGCCGACCGGCCCGACCAGCACCACCACGTACCCGACCCTTCCGGCGTACCCCACCGGCGGTCCGACCGCGACCCGTCGCCCGACTCCCACCACGACCACGACGGCGCCCGAGACAGTGCCGGCGACGCCCACGCCGTCGCACGCCCCCCGGTGCGCCTCACGACCGGCCCAGGCCGACATCCTCGCGCTCATCAAGGACCGGCCCGGTGTCCCGGACAAGCCGCTGCGGGTCTACCAGGGCCCGTTCTGCTCGGGCGCCTGGTCGTTCGCCACGGTCGAGGTCACCGGGAGCGGGGCGGACGATCTGGAGCCGCTGATGGTGGTGGCCACCGGCCCGGGCGACGCCCTCGCCCTGGTCGCGGCCGGCACGGACGTCTGCATCGACCGGGTGCAGACGTCGGCCCCGCCCGGCATCAGAGTCCTGGCCTGTGGCTTCTGAGGCTTCCGTAGACTGCCTCCCATGCCGGGAACGCCGCCCACGCGCTTCGTCTACCTCGGTCCGGAGGGCACCTTCACCGAGGCTGCGCTGCGGACCATCCCCGCGGCCGAGCACGGCCTGCGGACGCCGGCCCGCAGCGTGCCCGAGGCGCTCGAGGCCGTCCGGGCGGGCGACGCCGACGCCGCTCTGGTGCCGCTCGAGAACTCGGTCGGCGGCGCTGTTCCGGTCACCCTCGACGAGTTGGTCACCGGAAGCCCGCTGATCATCACGCGCGAGGTCGTGCTGCCGGTCGAGTTCGTGCTGGCCGCCCGCGCGCTCACCCCGCTCGCCGAGATCCGGTCGATCGCCGCGCACCCGCAGGCCTCGGCCCAGTGCCGCGGCTGGCTGCTCGCCAACGTGCCCGACGCCGTGATCGCCGACGTGCTCTCCAACGCGGCGGCGGCGATCAGCGCGGCCAAGGGGGAGCACGATGCGGCACTGTGTGCGCCGATCGGGGTGCCGCGCAACGGGCTCACCGTGCTGGCCGGCAAGGTGGCCGACCACGCCGATGCGGTGACCCGTTTCGCGCTGCTCACCCGGCCCGGGCCGCCGGCCGAACCGACCGGTGACGACGTGACCTCGCTGGCCGTCTCGATCCGCCGCGACCAGGTCGGCGCGCTGCTGTCGGTGCTCACCGAGCTGGCGGTGCGCGGCATCAACCTGTCCCGCATCGAGTCGCGGCCGACCGGCGAGCAGCTGGGGACGTACGTGTTCTTCCTGGACTGCACGGGCCACGTCGCCGAGGCGCGCTTCGGCGAGGCCCTGCAGGGCCTGCGGCGCATCTGCGCCGACGTCCGCTTCCTCGGCAGCTACCCCCGCCACCGGCTCACGCCGGAGACCCCGGTCCCGTCCCCCCGGGGCCTCTCCAACGCCGATTTCGCCGACTCGGCAGCCTGGCTGGCCCGTGTCCGGGCCGGCGAGTTCGCCTAATTCCCGAAGATGTTGCCGAGGATGCCGCCCTCCTGCTGCTGGCCGCCGGCGGCGCCGGCCAGGCCGCCCGGAGGCTCCTCGGAGGGCTGCACGACCACGAAGCCCTGACCGGCGAAGCTCATCGTGAACCGCTCACCGGTGCTGCGGCCCAGCAGCGTGCCCAGGCCCATCTGCTCGGCCCGGTGGTAGCCGGTCTGCAGGTTGGCCGACCAGCAGATCGCGGCCTGCGGGTCGACATAGGTGGGCTGGTCGACGTTGAGCACCACGGGGGTGCCCTTCGTGGTGACGGCGATGCGGCCGTGGCCGGAGAAGACGCAGTTGAACAGGCCGGCGTTGGACATCATGCCGGCGCCCTGCACCATCTTGATGTCGTAGGTGAGCGACGAGTCGAAGGCCAGCACGTTCGCGCCGTTGATGGACAGCGCGTCGCCCGGCTCGAGGTCGATGAGGTGGATGTCCGCGGCGTTCTCGGCGAGGAACACGTCGCCCTGGCCGCGGACCCGCATCAGCGGGACGCCCTCACCGGTGAGCTTCTGCTTGAGGAACTTGCCGATGCCGCCGGAGCCGAGCGCCTCGAACTGCACCTGACCCTGGTAGGCGACCATCGTGCCGACGCGGGCCATGAAGTCGCCGTTCAGCTCGGCTTTCAACAGCTTGGAGTTCTGAAGCCGGAGGCCGGGTTGGGCCGACTCCTTCTCGAGGTTGTCGGCGGAGAAAAGCTCGCTGCGCATGAACGCCTCCTGCGTCGTTATGTGCATCCAGCGTAGGAGAGCTCGACAACCGGCGTATCAGGGATTCAGCCCCATCCCAGCTCGTGCAGCCGGTGATCGTCGATGCCGAAGTGGTGCGCGATCTCGTGGACGACGGTGATCGCCACCTCGTCGACGACGTCGGTCTCGGTGTCGCAGATACGCAGCGTGGGGAGGCGGTAGATGGTGATGCGGTCGGGCAGCACGCCGGCGTAGTCCCAGCCGCGGTCGGTCAGCGCCGTGCCCTCGTACAGCCCGAGCAGGTCGTCGCTGCCGTCGGCGGGCGCGTCCTCGACGACGATGACCACGTTGTCCATGACCTTGAGCAGTTCCGCGGGCACCTCGTCGAGGGCCTCGCCGACCAGTTCCTCGAAGTGTTCCCGACTCATCTCGACCGGCACAGATGCCATTGTGCACCGGCCGCCCTCGCGAACGACCGGCGCACGTGACGAGGAATCAGGCGAGCTTGGCGCTCAGGGTGATCTCGGCGCCCGGAGAGAGCAGCCGCGAGATCGGGCAGTTGGCCTTGGCGTCCTCGGCGATCTTCTGGAACGTGCCGTCGTCGACGCCCGGGACGTCGCCCTGGGTCTCGAGGTCGATGCGGGTCACGCTGAACCCGGCATCGGTCTTGTCCATGTGAACCTTGGCGACGGTGTCGACCGAGGTCGGCGTGAACCCGGCGTCGGAGAGCGCCTTCGAGAACGCCATCGAGAAGCAGCCGGCGTGCGCGGCGCCGATCAGCTCCTCGGGGTTCGTCCCCTCGCCCTCCTCGAAGCGGGACTTGAACGAGTAGTTCCCCTGGATGCCGCCCTTGCCGGTCTTGATGGTGCCGGAACCTTCGGTGAGGTTCCCCTGCCAGCGAGCGGTCGCGGTGCGAATAGGCATGACCAGAACGCTAGTCCATGCGGCCGCCGCTGGCCGGTCGACCTGGCACGGGGCACCATGGTTCCCATGCCCGCGCCGCAGCAGCCGCCGTCGCCCGTCGAGATCGACGTGACCCCGCCCGAGGCGGTGGTCGAGTTCGGCTCCGAGCCCCCCGCCCGCCGATCGCGCTGGAACACCTCCGGCCTCGGCCGCGACCTGCTGGCCGACCGGCGGGCGGTGCCCCTGGCGGCGGCGCTCGCGGCGCTGGCCGGGCTGGTCGCGCTGATCTCCGAGTGGCAGGTCACCACGCTCGACGCCGGCGCTCTGGGCGCCGGCGTGGGCCAGCGGGTGATGCCGGTCGGCGTCGACGACCTCGGCGCGCTCGGCATCGGCTTCGTGCTGAGCCTGTTCCTCGTGGTGCCGGCCGTGGTGCTGACCCTGTTCGGCCCCGCGCCGAGCCGCCGGTACGCCCGCCTGACCGGTCTCAGCGTCGCCGGCACCCAGCTCGCCCTGCTGGTCGCCGTGGCCACCAAGCTGGGCTCCGACAGCTACGTCATGGATCCGGTCTACCGGTTCGCCCTCGACGACGGCGAGACCACCCTCTCGTACGGGCGAGGGCTGTGGTGCGCCTTCGCCGCGGTGCTCCTCACCCTGGCCGCGCTCCAGCTGGCCGGTCGGCACCTCGCGACCGGCCACCGGGACGTCCCCGACGACGGCCCGGCCCCGATCGAGGCCGGCGCCGATCCGGTCTGGACGTGGCGACGCCCCGTGGCCGACGAGGATGCCCGCCCCGACGACGAGCCGCTCGACCTCACGGTCGCCCCGTCGCAGCCGTTCACGTCGCTGCACGACGACCGTGATCGCCCGAACTGAGGGCACCGGGATATCCGTGTGCTGACCGGGCCTGGCCGCCGGTAGGCTCGACACTCGTGATTGACCTGCGTCTGCTTCGCGAAGACCCCGACCGGATCCGCGCCGGCCAGCGACTGCGTGGTGAGTCCACCGAGGTGGTGGATGATCTCCTGCGCGCCGACGAGGCCCGCCGCTCCGCCACCCAGCGGTTCGAGGCGCTCCGGGCCGAGCAGAAATCGCTGAGCAAGCAGGTGCCCAAGGCCTCGGGCGACGAACGGGTCGCCCTGCTCGCCCGCACCAAGGAGCTGGCGGCCGAGGTCAAGGCGGCCGAGGCCGAGACGACGGTGGCCGACGAGGCGCTGCGCAAGGCCCACCTCGCCGTGCCCAACGTGGTGCAGGACGGCGTGCCGCCCGGCGGCGAGGACGACTTCGTCGTGCTGCGCGAGGTCGGCGATCTTCCGACCATCGAGAACCCGCGCGACCACCTCGAGATCGGCGAGGCGCTGCGGGCGATCGACACCGAGCGCGGCGCCAAGGTGTCGGGCTCGCGGTTCTACTTCCTCACCGGCGTGGGGGCGCTGCTCCAGCTCGGACTGTTGCAGATGGCGATCGCCCAGGCGGTCGAGCACGGCTTCACCCCGTCGATCACGCCGTCGCTGGTGAAGCCCGAGTCGATGGAGGGCACCGGCTTCCTCGGCGCCCACGCCAGTGAGATCTACCGGCTCGAGGCCGACGACCTCTACCTGGTCGGCACGTCCGAGGTGCCCCTGGCGGCGTACCACTCGAACGAGATCCTCGATCTCGAAGCCGGACCGGAACGCTTCGCCGGGTGGTCGTCCTGCTATCGCCGCGAGGCCGGGTCGTACGGCAAGGACGTGCGCGGCATCCTGCGGGTGCACCAGTTCGACAAGGTCGAGATGTTCTCGTTCTGCAAGCCGGAGGACGCGGCCGCCGAGCACCTGCGCCTGCTCGCGATGGAGGAGGAGATGCTGGCCAAGGTCGAGATCCCGTACCGGGTGATCGACGTGGCCGGTGGCGACCTCGGCTCGAGCGCGTCCCGCAAGTTCGACTGCGAGGCGTGGGTGCCGTCGCAGGGTCGCTACCGCGAGGTCACCTCGACGTCCAACTGCACCACGTTCCAGGCCCGGCGGCTCAACATCCGCTACCGCGACGCCGACGGCAAGCCGCAGACCGCGGCGACCTTGAACGGCACCCTCGCGACCACCCGGTGGCTGATTCCGATCCTCGAGAACCACCAGCAGCCGGACGGTTCGGTGCGGGTCCCCAAGGCTCTCCAGCCCTACCTCGGCGGCCGCGACATCCTGGAACCTTCCCGATAACGGTGAATACACCGTGCGGCTACCAATTGTCATAGCCGCTGGTAGTCGCACGGGTGTACCGTTCTCCTTCCGCCCTCCGCGGGGGTTGCACAACCCTCGGAGGTTTCCGATGACCAAGCCTGGACTCCCTAAGCTCATCGCGACCGATCTCGACGGCACCCTCGTCCGCAGCGACGACACCGTGTCCGCGTATACCCACGAGGTCCTCGGCCGGGTCCGGGCCGCCGGCATCCGCGTCGTCGGCGCCACCGGTCGCGGTCCGCGGCTGACCAACCTCACCCGCAACGACATCCGGGACGCCGACTTCCTGGTGATGGCCCAGGGCGGGTGGGTGCTCGACCAGGCCGAGTCCGCCTATCTGCTGCGCTCGCGGCTGCCCGGCGCGATGCTGAGCCGCGTGCTGACCGAGCTCGAGGCCGAGGTCGGTCAGCTCTCCGTCATGGTCGAGGCGTTGGAGCACGACGACTCGCCGCTCTGGGGCGACTACGACCCGACCTGGCGTTACCCGGTGGTCGTCGAGAAGCGCAGCCGCGCCGACTGCTGCACCGGTGACGTGATCAAGGCCTTCGCCCGGTCCCTCGCGTACGACGTCGACGAGTTGCTCGCCGTGGCCCGGCGGGTCGTCCCGCCCGAGGTGGCTTCCGTCACCCAGGCCGGCCTGAACTACGTCGAGATCTGCCCGGCGAACGTGGACAAAGGCACCGGTCTGGCCGTGGTCGCCCAGGCCGTCGGCGTCGACCCGGCCGACGTGCTGGTCTTCGGTGACATGCCCAACGACCTGCCGATGTTCGCGTGGGCCGGGTGGGGACGGGTGGCCGTGGCCAATGCCCACCCGGAGCTGCGGGCGGTCGCCGACGAGGTGACGCTCACCAACGACGAGGACGGGGTGGCGGTCTATCTCGACCGGCTACTGTCGAGGTGATGTCCTCGCCTTTTCAGCTCGTCGCCAGTGATATCGACGGCACGCTCATCCGCACCGACGGCACCCTGAGCGCGCGCACCATCGAGGTGCTCGACGCGCTCCCGGTGCCGTTCGTCATCGTGACCGGCCGGCCGGTCCGCTGGCTCCGGCAGCTTTTCGACCAGATGGCCGCGCCGGTGCCGGCGATCTGCGCGAACGGCGCGGTGATCTACGACCCCGAGCGCGACGAGGTCCTGCGGGCCGACCCGCTCTCGGCCGACCTGCTGCTCGACGTGAGCAAGCGGCTGCGCGAGGCGATTCCCGACATCGCGCTGGCCGTCGAGGTCGAGGACGGGCGCGCTTTCTGGTACGAGGAAGCCTGGCCCGTCCGCTGGGAGAACGAGGGAAAGTCCGTCCGTGTCCTCGCGACCCCCGAGGAGCTGACCTCGGCGCCGGCCGTGAAGCTGCTGGCCCGCTCGGCCAACCACGGTCCCGACGACTTCTTCGAGCTGGTGAGCCGCACGCTGGGCGACATCGCGACGACGACCCACTCGTCGTCGAGCGCGCTGGTCGAGATCAGCGCGGCCGGCGTGACCAAGGCGGCCGGGCTGGCCTGGCATTGCGAGCGGCACGGCGTCGACAAGTCCGAGGTGATCGCGTTCGGCGACATGCCCAACGACATCCCCATGCTGACCTGGGCCGGCCGGGGGATAGCCATGGGCAACGCGCACCCCGCCGTCAAGGAGGTGGCCGACGAGATCGGCCCCACCAACGACGAGGACGGGGTGGCGCGTTACCTGACCGACCTCTTCGAGCTTTAGAGGTCTTCGAGCTTTACAGGTACTGCCCGGTGCGGCCGTCGCCGGCGTCGCGCGGGCCGGGCTGACCGGGCATGCCGGGCAGCGCACCCATCGGCAGGGCGGGCCGCCCCTGGCCGCCGCGCATCTGCTCGAGCTGCAGCCGGGCCGCCATCTGCTGAGCCACCAGCGCGGCCTGGATGCCGTGGAAGAGACCCTCGAGCCAGCCGACCAGCTGGGCCTGGGCGATGCGCAGCTCGGCCTCGCTGGGCGGGGTCTCACCCTCGAACGGCAGGGACAGGCGCTCCAGCTCGTCGCGCAGCTCGGGCGCCAGGCCGTCCTCGAGCTCGGTGATCGACCGCTGGTGGATCTCCCGCAGCCGGCCCCGGCTGGCCTCGTCGAGCGGTGCGGCCCGGACCTCCTCGAGCAGCTGCTTGATCATGCTGCCGATGCGCATGACCTTGGCCGGTTGCTCGATCAGATTGCCGGGTTCCTCGGGGTTGACCGTCCCGTCGGCTTCCATGGTTCCGAGCGGACGCCCGTCCGGGCCGACCACGATCACGGAACCGTCGTCGGGCTTCTCCACGGGGTGTTGTTCGTCGGTCATGTGCTCCATCTTCCCGCACGGCCTCCGGTCATCCGCCAGCACCCATGGTTTGTTTCACGGTGTCCACGATCACTGCCGGAGCTCGGCCACCACGCACTTCACACTGCCGCCGCCCCGCTTGAGCTCGGAGAGGTCCACGTGCACGGGCTGGTAGCCGGCCGCTCGGACCTTGTCGCCCATCGCCGTCGCCTCGGTGTTGAGGACCACGTGGCGGCCGTCGCTGACCAGGTTGAGCCCGAACGCCTCGGCGTCGGCCCGGTCGGCCAGCACGGCGTCCGGGAACAACTGGGCGAGCACCCGCTGGGACGCCGGCGAGAAGGCGCCGGGGTAGTAGGTGACGTGCCGGTCGTCGAGGACGGCGAGCGCGGTGTCCAGGTGGTAGAAGGCCGGATCGACCAGCCTCAGCGAGACCACCGGGCGGCCGATCACCTCCTGGGCCTCGGCGTGCGCGGCCGGGTCGGTGCGGAAGCCGTAGCCGGCCAGGACCAGGCCCCCGTACGCCCCGGGCAGGTACGCGAAGTCGCCTTCGCCCTCGTTGACGTGCACCGGCCCGGCGAACGTCCAACCCTGGCCGGCGTAGAACTCACGATGCGCGTCGGCCTCGGCCCCCCGCTGCGGGAACCGGAAGCGGGCGCCGTAGACCACGCCGTCCACCGAGAACGCGCCGTTGGCCGCGTAGACCATGTCGGGCAGGCCGGCGACCGGGTCGAGCAGGTGCACCCGGTGGCCGAGGTCGCCGAGCGTGTCGCGGAGCATCTCCCATTGCTTGAGGGCCAGCGCGGCGTCGACCGGGACGGTCGTGTCCATCCACGGGTTGATGGCGTACTCGACCGTGAAATGCTGCGGAGGGCACATGAGATATGTCCGGTTCCGCGGCTGGCGCTGCGTGTGGTTCATGAGCTAGAGCGTAGGTAGGCTGCGATGCACGAAACAGCCAGAAATCTTGTCCGTTGGGGGCGAATCGTTGCAACTGGACGCCGTAGATCAGCGAATCATTGCGTTGCTCATGGCCGACGCGCGATCGTCGTACGCCGAGATCGGCGCGCGGGTGTCCCTCTCGGCGCCCGCGGTCAAGCGACGGGTCGACCGGCTTCGATCCCGCGGCGTGATCAAAGGTTTCACCACGGTCGTCGAGCCGTCGGCCGTGGGCTGGACGACCGAGGCGTTCGTCGAGCTGTTCTGTACGGGCCGGACCACCCCGGCCCAGATCACCGTGGCCACCCGGCGGCATCCCGAGGTCGTGGGGGCGTACACGGTGTCGGGTGAGGCCGACGCCCTGGTGCACCTGCGAGCAGCCGACATCGGTCACCTGGAGCAGGTGCTGGAACGGCTGCGCGCCGAGCCGTTCGTCACCTCGACCCGCAGCATGATTGTTCTTTCCCGGCTGGTCGAGACGCCCACCCCCGTTCCGGCCCCGGAGTTCCCAGCTCGGTAACTACCGGCCCAGTAATTTCCAGCTGTTCCCCGGCTCGGGAGTTCGCGGCTCCGGGGTGACGCCGGGAACCCCTTCGTCGATGGGCGCGTCCAACCCGTCATGTCGCGTCGATCCTGGCTCCTGACCGTGCTGGCCGTCCTGCCGCTGGCCGGTTGCACCGCGTCCGCGCCGTCCACCGGATCACCGTCCACCGGGTCCTCATCCACCGGGTCCTCGCCGGTCGCCGCCCCGGCGCTCAAGCTCGTCGCCTTCGACTCCTGTGATCAGCTGGGGAAGGAACTGCGGGCCGCGGCCGAGCGAAGCCACGTCGCGGCTCTCTCGCTCCCGGGCGCCGGGCGCCGGCTGACCGCCGAATCGACGCCGGAGCGCGCGGCGGCCGCCGGCGGCGCGCCGTCGGCCTCGTCCTCGACCAACGTGCACGAGGCCGGGATCGACGAGCCCGACATCGTGAAGACCGACGGGCGGCGCATCCTCGCCATCTCGGGCGGCGTGCTGCGCGTGATCGACACCGCCACCCGCCGCCAGACCGGTCGGCTCGATCTCGGCCTGGAAGCGGTCGACGAGGCGAAGCTGCTGATGGCCGGCGACCACGCGCTGGTGCTGGCCGACGGCGGTCACCGCTCTCCGTTGCGCGACGACACCCGGATGATCCGGCCCGGGAACGGCCGCTCCGAGGTGTTGCTCGTCGACCTCTCGAGCGGGACGCCCCGGCTGCTCAGCCGCTATCGCGGTGACGGCCGGCTGGTCGACGCCCGGCAGCACGGCACCGTGGCACGCATCGTGATCAGCAGCAGCCCCGATCTCGAACTGCCGTACCGCGGCGAGCCCGAACCCGAGAAAGCCAAACAAGACGACCGGGACGCCATCGCCACCGCGCCGATCGAAGCGTGGCTGCCGGACTGGGAGATCACCACCGGCGCCACGACGGCCAAGGGTCGGCTCGACTGCGCGGCGGTGAGCCGGCCGGAGTCCTTCTCGGGCCTGTCGATGCTGCGGGTGCTGTCCTTCGACGTCGGCGCGGCCGTGCTCGGCGACGGCGATCCGGTCGCGGTGGTCGCCGACGGGGACGCCGTCTACGGCAGCGCGGACAGTCTCTTCGTCGCGAACAACCAGAGCTGGCGGATGACGATCACCGCCACCGACACCGGCCAGGTCGCACGCCCGGACGGCACCGACATCTACCGGTTCCGTCTGCCGCCGACCGGCCGGCCGGTCCACGTGGCGTCGGGCAAGGTGCCGGGCCGGCTGCTCAACCAGTACTCGATGTCCGAGTGGGACGGTCACCTGCGCGTGGCCACGACCAGCTGGCAGGACGACGCCTCGGCGGTGCGGGTGCTGCGGGAGAAGGACGGGGCGCTGGTCGAGGTCGGCGCGGCCGAAGGACTCGGCCGGGGTGAGCGCATCTACTCCGTACGGTTCCTCGGGCCTCGCGCCTATGTGGTGACCTTCCGCCAGACCGACCCGCTCTACAGCCTCGACCTCGCCGTGCCGGAGAAGCCGCGGGTGACCGGCGAGCTGAAGATCAACGGTTACTCGTCCCACCTGCAACCGGTCGGCGACGACAGACTGATCGGCATCGGCCAGGAAGCGACCGATGCCGGGGTTCCGACCGGCACGCAGATCTCCCTCTTCGACGTCGGCGACCCGGCCGCGCCGAAGCGCCTCGACCAGCATGTCGTGGCGGGCGGCGCGTCGGAGGCCGAGTCCGACCCGCACGCCCTCCTCTGGTGGCCGGCGACCGGTCTGCTGGTGCTGCCGATCGCGGACGCCAAGACCGACGGCGTGCTGGCCCTGCGGGTGACCGGCGACCGGCTCGAGCGGGCCACCCGGCTGGCCCCGCCGACCAGGGACGCCGGGCCGATGCGCCGGGCCGTGCTGGTCGGCGACGTGCTGTGGTCGATCAACGAGCGCGGTCTGCTCGCCTCGAACGCGTCCACCCTGGACCGGCTCGCCTGGGTCGCCCTGACCTGAGCGACCCCCCGATACCAGGGCTTGTCCTGCCCGGCCCGCACTCAGCCCCGCGTGGCCGGCAGGGCAAGCCCTGCCGGGCTCGCCTACAGATACATCCCCGTGCGGTGGTCGTCGGTCGGCTCCTTGGCCGGGGCCGGCTTGTCGCCCTCACCGAAGAAGCGCTTGCCGCCGAACTCGCCGTGCAGCCGGTCGTCGAGCTCGTCGGCCAGGCCGGTCATGACCTGCACGGCCAGCATCAGGTGGGTCGCCTGGAAGTTGCGACCGAACACCGGGATGGACGCCCACACCGTGTCCTGCGCGCAGTAGAGCCGGCCGATCGGCATGCGATTGGTCAGCTCGGAGAGCTTCACGTAGAGCAGCTCGGTCGGCTCGACCTCGGTCAGGATCGGCGAGAACACATCCACCAGCGGCGGGTTGTCGCGCACCCGCACGAAGACCATGGCCGACCCGGCCCGGATGCCGATGTCGCCGTCGGCGTCCACCTGCAGCTGGTCGACCGTGGTCTTGGACATCGTGGCGACCACCGTGCGGACCCGCTCGTCCAGCGGGACCACCTCGTCGGCCGCGTCGGCCAGCGCGGCCGCCAGCACACCGTCCTCGGCCAGGTCGTCGAGGCTCAGCTCGTCGTCGATGCTGGGCTCGTGCCGGGCGGTGGCCAGCGGCACGGTGTCGATGGGCTCGTCGTTCTCGTCGTGCACCAGGTAGACGAGGAACGCCGGATGCGGCGCGCCGTAGACGTCGCGCAGCGTGCGGGCCACCACGGTGGCGAGCCGGTTGGAGTTGTCCTGAGTGGAGCTGAGGCCGAACGAATCGCCCGAGCCCGCCAGCACGCCCGGCGGTGACCAGCCGAGCGCCACCAGATCGGCGATCGAGGCCCGATCCATCCGATAGCCCTCGGGCAGGCCCGCGTTGCCGATCGCCAGGGCCTCGACCACACCGCCCTCCCGCACCCGCATGCTCACCGAGTAGACGGCGGTGCCGGTGCCGGACGCCGTCGGATCGAGTGTCAGATCGACGTGCGCCCCCGCGGCGAGCGTCGGAAGCAGGCCGGACAGCGCCCGCGCGAACTCCCGCCAGGCCTCGCCGACCTTCGCCCTCAAGTCGGCCGTGGTGGGCTCGTCGAGGAGCACACCGTCGGTGGATTCGCCGCCCTCGGCGCTCTGTGCCGTCATGATCGTCACCTCCGCTTCCGCCACCCTATCGAGCGGCGTCCGCCCCCTCGCGCCCCTCTCAGGGGATGGGCTGTTCTCCGTCGCCCTCGAGGCCCCCACCGGACGCGGCCGGCGGGGGCGCGGCGGCGGGAGGTGACCAGGCCCGGGCCAGGTCGCTGAGCCGGTCGGCCAGCTCGGAAGGGTCGGCGCCGCGGCCCACGGCCAGCCCGAGAAGGTAGGCCGTCACGGGAGCTCCCGGCCGCACCACCCCGTGGGCCACGTCGCGGGCCAGGTCGAGCACCAGCCGGGTCGGGATGTCACCCGGATCGACTCCGGCCTCCCGGCCGGCCGCGGCGACCCAGGCGTCGAGCTCGTTCACCACGTCCACAACCGGCGGCGACCAGCCGGCAACCCGGTGAGGTGGCGCCGGCTCACCGGGCCCACTCCTCGGCGGTGCGCAGGTCGTCGTCGGTGTCGCAGTCGAACCAGGGCGGCGGTCCGGCGCGCCGCCAGGACACCTCGGCCACCCGCAGATGGTTCATCAGCTCCCGCACCGAGGCGCCGTCGAGGTTGCCCCGGGCCTCGGCCAATTGCTCGATCGCGGCCCGCAGCGCGGCCGTCCGCCAGACGCCGCAGAGCATCTGCCGCCGGCCCTCGGCGTCGCGGTAGACCGCGCCCTGCATCGGCGCCGACTCGGCGGTCAGGCGCAGCACGTCGATCGCCTCGCCGGTGAGCAGGGGCAGGTCGGCGGCCAGCAGAGCCGTGTAGGTCACGTCCGTGGGCACCAGGGCCAGCCCCGCCGCGGTGGCCGCCACCGGGCCGCTGCCGGGCGGGTCCTCGCGGGTGGAGTGCACCTGGACGGGCAGGTCGGGGGGCACCCGGCCGACGACGATGCGCGGGTCGGCGTCGTGCACCGCGGCCAGCACCCGGGTCAGCATGGATTGCCCGGCCACGGTCAGGGTCGGCTTGTCCGCACCGCCCATTCGCCGCGCAGCTCCGCCGGCCAGCACCACCGCCGCATATCCCCCCACGTACGTACCGTATCCCGGCCGCGTGTCGGGCGTGACCGCGCGCTCAGTTACCAGTCGTGGATCACTTCGTGTCCCGGTGGTATCGCGCCGCCCCTCCCGTGCCGAGCCGGATGCCGCCGACCGGCCTACGCTCGACCCATGGCGAGGACGATGACCCGGCGGCCGGTCGTGAAGATCAACCTGGACGCGACCGGTGATCCCCGGCGCCGCCCGGACGATCTCGCCGCCGAGGAGCCGCTCGAGATCAGAGTGCGCAAGGAGCCGCTCGCGGTCACCATGCGCACTCCCGGCCACGACATCGACCTGGCGATGGGCTTCCTGCTCACCGAGGGTGTCATCAGCGCCGCCGACGACGTGGTGACGGCGCAGCTCTGCGCCGGCACCGACACCCCGAACACGTACAACGTGGTCGACGTCGTGCTCGGCGCGGACGTGCCGCCGCCGGTCACCGACCCGAGCCGCAACTTCTACACCACCAGCTCGTGTGGTGTGTGCGGCAAGGCCAGCATCGACGCGGTCCGCACCCGGTCGCGCTTCGACGTCTCCGCCGACCCGCTCCGCATCCCCGCGACCACGCTGGCCGACCTGCCCGACCGGCTGCGTTCGGCCCAGCGCACCTTCGACCGCACGGGCGGGCTGCACGCGGCCGGCCTCTTCACCGCGGCCGGCGAGTTGCTGGTGCTCCGCGAGGACGTGGGCCGCCACAACGCCGTGGACAAGGTGATCGGCTGGGCGCTGCGCGAGGGACGGCTGCCGCTGACCGGGCACGTCCTGCTCGTGTCGGGCCGGGCCAGTTTCGAGCTCACGCAGAAGGCCTGGATGGCCGGGATTCCGCTGCTGGCGGCGGTGTCGGCGCCGAGCACCCTGGCCGCCGAGCTCGCCGACGAGGCCGGCATGACGCTGGTCGGCTTCCTGCGGGGCCGGAGCATGAACGTCTACGCCTCGGCTCAGCGCGTCACCGTCGAGCCGGCTGAGGCACGGACACCGGCCGGCACCGGCGACGGCTCCCGCGCTTAGCCCGTACGAAAGGGAAGTTTTCACCGGGACCGGCCTCGGAGGGTGACCGGCGGCGGGGTGAAGTCCTCGACGGCTTCGTGGCTGATGCCGGCCGCGAGCAGGCGATCGAGGATCCAGGCGAAGCGGTGCCGGGGATCGTGGCGCAGCGCCCGGTCGACCGCGACCCGGGCGAGGGAGCCCAGACCGGCCCGCCAGGCCGAGTAGCCCAGGAGGGCGGCCGGCCCGGGCACGAACGGGGCTTCGACCCGGCGCGTCACCTCGGTCCACTGGGTGACTCGCCACGGCTCGTCGGAGATCCGGTTGAGCGCGTAGTCGAACACCGACTCATCGGCGACCAGCGCGCCGAGCACGGCTGTCTGGTCGAAGGTGAGCGAACGGCCGGCCGCGTACGTTCTCTCGCCGAGTCGCACCGCGGAGTGCCCGGCCCGTTCCAGCAGGGCCTCGGGGCTGCGACCGGGCGCGAAGAACCGGCCCAGCCGGATGCTCACCTCGGCGGTCGCGGCGGCCATCCGCCGGCGATCGTCACCCTCGACACTCGCCACCCGCGCGGCCAGCGCAGCCCGGTCGGGCAACGCGACCTGACCCTGGTAGATCGCCGCCGCGGCGACCGGGTTGTGCGGGGAGGGCACCGGGTGACCGTCCGGTGGGCAACAGTCCGGTTCGGGGCGGTCGAGGCACCACCAACGTCCGTCGGTGATTCGCAGTCTGTCCCGGACCGCGAGCCCACCCCGGGCCAGCGCGGCGCCGAGGGTGTCGATGGTCCGGTCGACCGGGTCGGGCGGACCGAAGCCGAGGAGCGCGATGGTCTCCACGGGCTGACGGCTGACCAGCGGAGCCAGCCAGTCGACGCCGTCGGAGCCGGGCGGCGGCAGGTCGTGCCGTCCGGCGAAGCTCACCCGGCGGCCGGCCATGCCGATCACGACGATGCTGTCGGCCGGGTGGAAGCCCAGCAGGTAGGGCGTCACGGCGATGAGGTCGGCGGGGGTGCGGACGACGATCGAGCACTCGGGGTTCATGCCGGGCAGCGTGGCCCGACGGGCTTCCTCCGCGAGTGCCAAGCGTCCGGCCTGTGGATGACACGCGGGTTGTCCACAGGCCCGCTGTCAACGCTTCAGGAGCGGAACGGGAGCTCGTGCAACTGAAGACCTTCCTGCTGCCACCCGTGCTGCGCGCGGTTCAGGTCGAGCGTCAGCTGGAACGACGAGACCACGTCGTAGCCGGCCGCGTGCAGACTGCGGATCGCATCCACGTTGCGGGACTCGGGCGAGATGGTCAGCGCGGTCAGGTTGCGGCGGCGTGCCTCGTCGGCGACGTGCCGCAGCAGCTTGCGGCCCACGCCCTTGTGCCGGTGCGAGGCCGTGACCACGACCGGCTCGACCTCACCGGCCAGCCCACGGAGCACCAGTCCGACCAGCCCGATCACCCCGTCGTCGGCATGGTCGGCCACCCACAGCCCGCCCAGGTCGAGCCGGGTGAGGTACTCCTCGAAACCCTCACCGGCGTCCTCGTCGGGCACGCCGTACATCCGGTTGTGCTGATTGGTCAGCTCGGACCACAGGCGACGGCCCGCGGAGTGGTCACTCGGCCGGTACGAACGCACTGTGACAGGGCTCATGCCGACATTTTGACTCCGATTCCGGACAGGCGTAAGCCGAAGCGGAAGATAAGGCGGTGGATCTGGCGTACCTGCGCGCGCACCCGGAGCACCTCCCGACATTTCTCACCCATCAGCGCATCCGGGAGACGCCGGTGAGCGGTGGCAACGTGTCCACGGCCAGCCGTCTCACGCTCGACGACGGCGCGTCGGTCTTCACCAAGACCTGGCCGTCCGGGGCAGCGCCGGAGGGCTTCTTCGCCGCCGAGGCGTCCGGCCTGGCGTGGTTGCGCGAGGCTGGAGTGCCGGCGCCCGAGGTGATCGTCGCGCTGCCCACGATGATCGCGACCGAGTGGATCGAGCCGGGCGAGCCCACTCCGGCGGCGGCCGAGCAGCTGGGGCGTGACCTGGCCCGCCTCCACCGGGCCGGCGCCGACGCGTTCGGGGCGGCCTGGGCCGGCTACATCGGTCCGCTCGGCCTCGACAACACGCCCTCTCCGGAACCGTGGGGGCGGTGGTTCGCCGAGCGCCGGCTCCTGCCGTACCTGAAGGTCTCGGTCGATCGCGGTGCGCTCTCAGCGACGGAGGCGGCGCTGGTCGAGCGTGTTCTCCAGGGCCTTGAGACGTACGCCGAGGGCGAGCCACCCAGCCGCACGCACGGCGATCTGTGGCCGGGAAACATCCTGTGGGGCGCCGACGGCCGAGCCTGGCTCATCGATCCGGCCGCCCACGGAGGCCACCGGGAGACCGATCTGGCCGAGCTGACCCTCTTCGGTGGCGCACCTCACCTGTCGTCGATCATCGGCGCCTACGACGAGTCCTACCCCCTCGGCGACGGCTGGCGGGAACGGGTGCCGATGCACCAACTGCACCTCCTGCTCGTGCACGCCGCCGCGTTCGGGGCGGGCTATCGCGGGTCGGTGCGTTCGGCCGCGGAATCCACCCTCCGAGCGCTGTGATCGAGTCGCTGTCCACAGGCGGAGTTCGGCTGGCGACGTCGGCCGGGAAAGCGGATAGATTCGATCCGTGAGCATGCATGAGAGATCGGCAACCGCTGGGGGCGGGGTGATCCCGCTCGCCGACAGGTTCGGCCGAGTGGCGACCGATCTGCGTGTCTCCCTGACCGACCGCTGCAATCTGCGCTGCACCTACTGCATGCCCGAGGAGGGCCTGGCCTGGCTTCCCCGCGATCAGCAACTGACCGACGACGAGGTCAATCGGCTGATCCGGATCTCGGTCGAGACGCTCGGGATCAAGCACGTCCGGTTCACCGGCGGGGAGCCCCTGCTGCGGCGGGGTCTGGTCGGCATCGTACGGGCGGCGGCGCAACTGGAGCCCCGGCCCCGGCTGATGCTGACGACGAACGGCATCGGTCTCGAACGGCTCGCCGGTCCGCTGCGCGACGCCGGGCTCGACCGGGTCAACGTCTCCCTGGACACCCTCGATCCGGAGCGCTTCAAGGCTCTGACCAGGCGCGATCGGCTCGCCGACGTGCTCCGCGGGCTCGAGGCGGCGGCCGCGGCCGGGCTCACTCCAGTCAAGATCAATACGGTGCTCATGCGGGGCATCAACGACGACGAGGCGCCGGCGCTGCTGCGGTTCGCGCTCGACCACGGCTATCAGCTGCGCTTCATCGAGCAGATGCCGCTCGACGCCCAGCATCAGTGGGACAGGCACCAGATGGTCACGGCCGACGAGATCCTGGCCGACCTCGAGCCCTACGGTCTGCTCCCCGATCCGGTTTCACGTGGAACAGCGCCGGCCGAGACCTGGCTCATCCCCGGTCACGTCGACGCCGCCGGGGAACCGGCCCGGGTCGGGGTGATCGGCAGCGTGACCAGGCCTTTCTGCGGCGATTGCGACCGCACGCGGCTCACCGCCGATGGCCAGGTGCGCAACTGCCTGTTCGCCACCGACGAGAGCGACCTGCGCAAACTGCTCCGCTCCGACGTCGGCGACGACGCCGTGGCCGAGGCCTGGCGGGTCGCGATGAGTGGCAAACGCGCTGGTCACGGCATCGACGACCCCTCGTTCCTGCAGCCGACCCGCCCCATGTCCGCCATCGGAGGATGACGTGGCGACCCTGACCGTTCGCTATTTCGCCGGCGCGCGAGCCGCCGTCCAGGGCACACGCAGCGAGGTGGCCGAGGCGGCCTCGCTGGAAGAGCTGAAGCAACGGCTGACCGACCGCCACGGCGAACGCCTCGGCGTCGTCCTCAAGGCGGCCAGCTTCCTGGTCGACGGCCTGGCCTGCCACGATCAGGCGGCGCCTTTGCCGGCCGACGCCACGATCGACATCCTGCCGCCCTTCGCCGGCGGCTGACCCCAACCTGCGGCGCGCCGAGGCTGCTCGGCCGCACGGGGTGCGCATCGAGGCTGGCTGGCCGTATCTGGCAGCGCGTCGAGGTCGGTCGCAACGGGCGAATCGGCTGGCCGTGGCCGTGACGTCAGCGCAGCTTTCGCTACATTCGCGGCCGCTTGCCCGGGGGCGGACAGAACACCGATAATTTTGAGCCGCAGATTGCCTGTGTCCGGCCCGAGAATGCGCACCTTGAATCGGTAGAAACTGGCGCGAAAACCCTGGGATTTCGTCGACGCTGTGGCTGTTTCGGAGCGGGGCTGAAGCCTGTCGGCGACTGCCGGACCGGCCTTCCGAATCCGGGACGACCGTCGATGGGCCGTCCGGGATTGAGCGACTGAATTCTCTTTAGTTCCGGGGGGGGGCGGTGGGTGACCGTGGCGGCATCGGGACGAGACGTTGTGAGCGGACAGGCCGCACTGGTTGCCGAATCGTTCGGGCTGGGAACGGTCGACGGTGGGCTGGTGCCGGTGAGCTTCCGCAGTTCGCAGACCTGGCGCCTGGCTACCCGGGACGGGCCGGTGCTGGTCAAGCATGTCCCGGCTGAGGAGTGGCTCGAAGACTTCTCGCGGGCGATGGCCTTCGAACAGCGGGCGATCGACGCCGGCGTCGCGATGCCCCGGCCGATCGAGCCCGTGCGCGGGACAACTCAGCCGACGGCCGGCTCCTCCAGCACTGGGGCTCACGCAACACAGTGGCCGACGCCTGCGGGCACGCCGACCGCGCGGAGGCTCGGCTTCGCCGTGCGGATCGATGGCCTGGGTTGGGTCCGGGCGTACGAGTGGGTCGATGGGCGACCACTGGCCGATACGGACGACGTCGCCGAGTGGCTGGGCACGACGTTGGCGAGGCTTCACCGACTGTCGCCGGCCATCCCCGGCAAAGCCCTGACCACCGGCGACGCGGCGGAGCGCGCCGGTGCAGCCAGGCCGTCAGGTGCGGCGGCGGCCCACGGTTCCGCAGAGTCTCGCGGTGCCGCAGAGGTCAGCAGTGCCGCAAAGCCTCGCGGTGCGGCAGAGTCCCTCGCGGCGGCAGAGCCTCGCGGGGTGGCGGCGGCGGCCGGAGCGCCCGACTGGTATCGGCTGGACGTTCCGGGGCTCTGGCAGGGATGGCTGGAGGCCGGGCAGCGGGAGGGCCGGAGCTGGGCCGCGCTGCTGCGGCTGCATCTGGCGAGCGTCCTGGAGGCGGCCGAGTGGGTCGCGCGGAGTTTTGAAGCGGCCGGCGACTACGTGATGACCCATCGGGACGTCGAGCCCTGGAATGTGCTCATGACCGACGGCGGGCCCGTGCTGATCGACTGGGATGTGGCCGGGCCGGACAGCGCGAGCCTCGAGGCGGCGCACGCCACGCTGGAGTTCGCGCGGCGCGGGCGGGCGACGGCTGATCTGGCGGCCGTCCGCCGGACAGTCGAGGCCTACGTCGGCGCGGGTGGGTCGCCGTTCGGCGGGCCGGATGTGCTGGCGCGGCGGGCTGGGCTGCGGCTCGGGCGGCTCGCCGAGCGGCTGCGGATGTCGCTCGGGGAGGAGGCGCTCGGCCCCCGCGACCGGCAGGCGATCGAGCGCCGGGCCGCCGAACAGATCGTCGAGATGCCGTCCTTCCTGGCCGCACTCCGGAGCTACCGGCTCTGACCAGGCGCGGACCGGGACCGACCGGGGCAGCGGCCGGAGCACCCGTTCCCACGACGGAATCGACCGGAATCGTCCGTTGTCGGCGAGGGCAGCTGCCCGAGTCGCCGGCCTTCGGCTGGACGGCCATCGGGCGAGGTCAGCCGACTTCAGGGGTTCGTCAGTGGGCTCTCAGGAACGACCAGGAGACTGTGCGGGGAAAGTTTCTGGGGGAGGAAGTCTTGATCGTCTTCGTCGGGCTGATCGTGGTCGTCATCGGCCTGATCCATTTTTATCTGTACAAGCGGCTCGTCAAAGACCCGCTGCCCGGCAAGCGCGCGCGACGGATCGGGGCGGGGATCGTCGTCGTGCTGACGGTGCTGGCTCCGGCGACGCTCATCGGGGTGCGGTCGGGGGCCGTTCCCTGGCTGGCCTGGCCGGGCTATCTGTGGATCGCGCTCATGTTCTATCTGCTGGTCACGCTGGCCGTTCTCGAGATCCCCCGGCTCGCCCTGCTGCTGGCGTGGCGCTCCCGCGGGCGTACGGGGAACGGCACCTCGACGCCGACGGCCGCAGGCAAGCCGGGGGAGCCCGCCGCAGGCGAGGTCCGAGCCGAGCCGTCACCGGTGCTGACCGCCGACAAGCCACCGACGCCCGGCGACGACGACGGCAACCGGGTCGGCGACGGCGTTTCGGCCGGCGCCGGCGACAAGCCCGGCCTCGACCGGAGGCTCGTCCTCGCCCGCGGCGCGGCGATCTTCGCCGGTCTCACCGCGGCCGGCGTCACCGGCTACGGCGTGCGGACGGCGCTCGGTGGCCCGCGCATCGACCGCATCCAGATCCCGCTGGCCAAGCTGCCCCGGGTCATGGACGGCACCCGGCTGGCCGTCGTCTCCGACATCCACCTCGGGCCGCTGACCGGCATCAATCACACCCGGCGCATCGTTGATGTGATCAATTCGGTGCAGGCGGACATCGTGTGCGTCGTCGGTGACCTTGTCGACGGCAGCGTGGCGGAGCTGGGGCGGCTCGCGGCGCCGCTGGCCGATATCCAGTCGCGGCAGGGGGCGTATTTCGTGACCGGGAACCATGAGTACTACTCGGGCTTCCAGGAGTGGGTCGACGAGGTCGCGCGCCTCGACGTGCGGCCGCTGCGCAACGAACGCCTCGAGCTCGGCGGTCTCGACCTGGCCGGCGTCAACGACCTGAACGGCGGGGCCGAGGGCGACCCGGCCGACTTCGCCAAGGCGCTCGGCGACCGCGACCCGTCGCGGCCCGTCGTGCTGATGGCCCACCAGCCGTTGGCTGCCCGGGACGCGGCCCCGTTCGGGGTCGATCTTCAAGTTTCCGGTCACACGCACGGCGGCCAGATGGCACCCTTCAACCTGCTGGTCAAGCTGGAACAGCCCGTGGTTTCGGGGCTCGGCCGGGTCGATGGTGTGCCGGTCTATGTCACCAACGGCGCCGGTTTCTGGGGCCCGCCGGTCCGGGTCGGCGCGCCGCCCCAGGTGAGCGTGATCGAGCTGCGTTCGACGCGATAGAAAAGACATGGCAAAGCACCCGACGCGACCGGGGCCGAAGCATCAAGATCCATAAGTTCGTCAAGGCGTGGCGATTCGTGTGAGCACCGGAGGGCGTGACAGGATGCAGCGCGTGCCCTCGGACAACGCAGGTAGTGCCGCGGACACGTACGTCGCGGACCTTCACATCCACTCGCGTTTCTCCCGCGCCTGCAGCCGTGATCTGACCCTGCCCAACCTGGCCTGGTGGGCCCGGCGCAAGGGCATCGCGCTGTTGGGCACCGGTGACTTCACCCATCCCGCGTGGTTCGACCACCTGCGCGAGAGCCTCGTCGACGACGGCCCCGGGCTCTTCCGCTACGCCGGTGAGGCGGACGTGACCAAGCGCCTGCCGGGCTCTCTCCAGAAGAGCCCGGCGGCGCGGTTCATGCTCAGCGTCGAGATCTCGACGATCTACAAGCGGGACGACCGCACCCGCAAGGTGCACCACCTGATCTACATGCCGGACTTCGCGGCGGCGGCCCGGTTCAACACCGCGCTGGGCCGCATCGGCAACCTGACCGCCGACGGTCGTCCCATCCTCGGCCTCGACTCGCGCGATCTGCTCGAGATCACGCTGGAATCGGGCGGCTACCTCGTCCCGGCGCACATCTGGACCCCGTGGTTCTCGGCGCTCGGATCCAAGTCGGGTTTCGACGCGATCGCCGACTGCTACGCCGATCTGGCCGAGCACGTCACCGCGGTCGAGACCGGCCTCTCCTCCGACCCCGAGATGAACTGGCGGGTCTCCAGCCTCGACCGCTACCGCCTGGTGTCGAATTCGGATGCGCACTCACCGGCCGCGCTGGCCCGCGAGGCGACCTTGTTCACCGGTGAGCCCGACTACGCCGCCGTACGCGACGGCGCCGGCCTGGCCGGGACGCTCGAGTTCTTCCCGGAAGAGGGCAAGTACCACGCCGACGGCCACCGGGCCTGCGGCGTCAACTGGGAACCGCAGCGCACCCGCGAGCACGACGGCCGGTGCCCCGAGTGCGGCAAGCCGCTCACCGTGGGCGTGCTGAGCCGGGTCGAGGACCTCGCCGACCGGCCCACCGGCGCCCACCGCGGCGGCCACGTCGAGCATCTGATCCAGCTCCACGAGATCCTCGGCGAGATCAACGGGGTCGGGCCGAAGTCCAAGACGGTCGAGACCCAGCTCAACCACCTGGTCGCCACGCTCGGCGCCGAGCTGGACATCCTGCGCAAGGTGCCGCTGGAGGCGATCGGCCAGGCCGGCGGCGACGAGCTCCGCGAGGGGATCGACCGGCTGCGCCGCGGCGACGTGCGCCGGGTGGCGGGCTACGACGGCGAGTACGGCGTGATCACCCTCTTCGAGCCGGGAGAGCTGCGTAACCGGGCGAGCGCGCCCCAGGTCGAGACGTTGTTCGACGTCCCGCAGCAGCGCAAGCCCGAGCCGGCCGTCCGGTCCAAGCCGGTCAAGGTGGTCAAGGAGGCCCGGAAGGCCCCGCCGCTGCCACCGCCACCGAGCCCGCACGAGCCGTTCGAGCCGATGCTCGCGGGCATGGAGGAGGTGGGCACCGGGCTGCTCGACCGCCTCGACGCCATGCAGCGGGTGGCGGCGTCGGCGCCCGGCGGCCCGCTGCTGATCGTGGCCGGTCCGGGGACGGGCAAGACCCGGACGCTGACCCACCGCATCGCCTATCTCTGCGCCGAGCTGGGAGTCTTCCCGGAGCGCTGCCTGGCCATCACGTTCACCCGGCGGGCCGCCGGCGAGCTCCGCGAGCGTCTGGACGCCCTGCTCGGCGACGCCGGCGAGGACATCACGGTGGGCACGTTCCACTCGGTCGGGCTGGCGATTCTCAAGGAGAACGCGCGGGCCGCCGGCCTGGGCGCCCACTGGCGGATCGCCGACGAGACCGAACGGGACGAGGCTCGCGAGCAGGCCGGCGACGACGATCTCGCGTACGCGAAACTGCTGCGCCAGCAGGACCTGGTCGATCTCGACGAGCTGATCACCATGCCGGTGGCGCTGCTGCGCGACGAGCCGGCCCTGGTCGAGAAGTACCGGCGGCGCTGGCAGTGGATCTTCGTGGACGAGTACCAGGACGTCGACGACACCCAGTACGAGCTGCTGCGCCTGCTCAGCCCGGCCGACGGCAACCTGTGCGCGATCGGCGATCCCGACCAGGCGATCTACTCGTTCCGCGGCGCCGACGTGAAGTACTTCTTGCGCTTCAACGAGGACTTCGTGGACGCGCGGCTGGTCCGGCTGACCCGCAACTACCGCTCGTCCGCCCCGATCCTGGCCGCGGCGGTGCAGGCCATCGCCCCGTCGTCGCTGGTCAACGGCCGGCGGCTCGATCCGGCCCGGCTCGACCCCGAGGCGCCGCTGGTCGGCCGTTATCCCGCCGCGAGCGTCGCCGACGAGGCCGATTTCGTGGTGCGCACGATCGACGACCTGGTCGGTGGTCTCTCCCACCGGTCGCTGGACTCGGGCCGGGTCGATTCCCGGTCGGTCGCGGCCGGCAATCTGTCCTTCTCGGATATCGCCGTGCTCTACCGCACCGACTCGCAATCCGGCGCGATCGTCGAGGCTCTGTCCCGGGCCGGGGTGCCGGTGCAGAAGCGCTCGCACAACCGGCTGCGTGACCGGCCCGGCGTTCAGCACATCGCCCGCGAGCTGCGGCACGCCGACGGGGTGGGCGGCTCCCTGGCCGCCCGGCTCAAGCTGACCGCGCAGGCGCTGGCTCAGCGGTTCGCCGCGCCGACCCTGGACGGCGAGCACCTGGCGCCCGACGACATCTGGACCGCGGCCGACCTGCTGCGCCCGCTCGCCCGGCGCGTCGGTGAGGACCTGCCGCGGTTCCTGCAGGAGATCGCGACCGGGGCCGAGGTGGACGCGCTCGACCCGCGGGCCGAGGCGGTCAACCTGCTGACCCTGCACGCCGCGAAGGGCCTCGAGTTCCCGGTGGTGTTCCTGGTCGGCTGTGAGGACGGCCTGCTGCCGCTGCGCTGGCCCGGGGCTCCGGCGTCCGACGAGGACATCGCCGAGGAGCGGCGGTTGTTCTTCGTCGGCCTGACCCGGGCGCAGGACAGGCTCTATGTCAGCAGCGCAGCCCGCCGGTTCCGGCACGGCAGCGAGCGTGAGCAGAGCCCGAGCCCGTTCCTCGACGTGATCGACGCGGGGCTGTTCGAGCGGCTCGGCGACACCGTGCCCAACCGGCCGAAGGATCGCCAGCTCAGGCTGTTGTGACGGCGACCAGCGCGCCGGCCAGCAGCGCCGGTCCGAACGGGAGCGGCCGGCCGCGCCGGGCGAGCAGCAGCGCCAGCGCGATCGGCCCGTTGATCAGATGCGGAACGACCAGCCCGGTGATCACCGCCGGCCACCCGGCGAAGCCCAGGATCACCGCCAGCACCGTCGCGAGCTTCACGTCGCCGAGGCCCAGCCCGGCTCCGGGCAGCAGAGCGATCACCAGGTAGGCCGTGAGCACGAGCCCGCCGGCCACCAGCGCCGTTCCGATCCGGTCCGGCGCCAGCAGTGCCGACGGCGGCACGGTGACGACCGCCAGCACGGCGACCACCCGGTCGGGCAGCCGCAGGCAGCGCAGGTCGATCAGCGCGAGCAGCAGGCCGGGTACGACCGCCAGCAGGTGCACCGGCAGCAGCGCGCACGGTCCGAGCGCCACGGCCAGCAGGGTGCTCACCGCCGCGCCGGCCACCACCGTCAGCCCGTACGCCCGGCTGGCGCAGCAAGCACCCACCCGGACCCACCCACCCGGCCCGGGGACGAAGCGCCGGCCGCAGGACGCGCAGGCCGATCGGGGCGGCTCGCCGAAGGGAACGGCCAGCCGGTGCGCGACGTGCGGGAGGTATGCGGCTGCGGATCCGCCGAAGGCGGCGGCGGAGATCACCAGAAGTAGGGACACGAATCGGCACCGTAGTGTTCGGACCGGCGGTGTGCGGGTCGTGTTGCCGACACCGGCGGCGATTCCGTCCGGCCCTGTGGCGGCCTCGCACGCTACGGTGGCAGCAGCGTATTCCGCTTCCGGAGGATCCTGATGTCGCAGAACGGCCCGTACTCCGGCCCGCCGTGGTCGCACGGGGGCTCCGACGAGCCGTATGCGGAGCCGGCTGATCCCTGGGGTGAGCACAGCTCCCCCGTCCCGGAGCAGCCTTCCTGGGGTGGCCATCCTCCGTCGATCCCGCAGCAGCCGATGGGCTATCAATCAGCGCCGATGGGTGCGGTCGTCAACGAGTCCTCGTGGGACCGGCCGCCGCCCCCGCCGAAACGCAATACGCCGATCATCGCGCTGGTGGTGGTTCTCGGTCTGCTGATCGTGATCGGCCTCGGCACGACGGCCTGGCTGCTCAACCAGCGCAACGACCGCGGCGATCAGGCCGCTCCGACCCAGTCGGCAACCGCGCCGGTCGTCGGTCCGGCGCCGCAAGGCAGCGAGGACGCCCGCTTCTACGTGAAGAAGGGCGACTGCGTGGTCAACGAGGGCACCGACGAGGAGCCCAACATGCGCTCGACGGTCTGCACGACCGGCACGTACCAGGTGCTGGATCGGATCAAGGGCAAGACCACGGGGGAGAAGGACGCGGAGCGCAAGTGCTCCAAGGTCACGGGCTACACGAAGTGGTTCTTCTTCGACAGCCCGCTCGACGAGCTCGACTTCGTGCTGTGCCTGAAGGAACATAAGGCGCTCTAGCCTTTTATAGCTCAGAGGTTAGATACCGCTAGACCCTCCTCGAAGACATTCGCGAGGTCTTGCTAGCGCACTCTAGCTATTTCGCTAGACAACCCGATACGGTGCAATGCGTGGATCCGGTGAGGAACCCGTACGCCCCCGGCGCCGGCCAGCGCCCACCCGAGCTGGCCGGTCGTGACCGTGAGCTCGACGCCTTCGACGTGGTGCTCGAGCGCATCGCCCGGGGCCGCCCCGAGCGCAGCCTCGTCCTGACCGGCCTGCGCGGGGTCGGCAAGACCGTCCTGCTCAACACCCTGCGGTCGGCGGCGATCGGCCGGCTGTGGGGCACCGGCAAGATCGAGGCCCGGCCCGATCAGTCGCTGCGCCGCCCGGTGTCGGCCGCGCTCCACATGGCGATCCGCGAGCTCGCGCCCCACCACCGTGATCCCGACCGGGTCGACGAGGTGCTGGCGGTGCTCAAGGCGTTCGCGTTGCGGGCCAACGACAGCTCGGCCAAGCTGCGCGATCGGTGGGCACCCGGCATCGACGTGCCCCCGGCCCGGGGCCGCGCCGACTCGGGCGACATCGAGATCGACCTGGTCGAGCTGTTCACCGACGTGGCCTCGCTCGCCACCGACGTCGGCACCGGCATCGGGCTGTTCATCGACGAGATGCAGGATCTGGGACCGGCCGACGTCTCCGCGCTGTGCGCCGCCTGCCATGAGCTGTCCCAGCTGGGCGCGCCGTTGATCGTGGTGGGCGCCGGTCTGCCTCATCTCCCGGCCGTGCTGTCCGCGGCCAAGTCGTACTCGGAACGTCTCTTCCGCTACCAGCGCATCGACCGGCTCGACCGGGTCGCGGCCGATCTCGCGCTCTGTGCGCCGGCCGCCCGCGAGCAGGTCGAGTACGAGGCCAAGGCGCTCGACCTGCTCTACGAGAAGTCCGGCGGATATCCGTACTTCGTCCAGGCGTACGGAAAGGCGACGTGGGATCACGCGCCGCAGTCCCCGGTGACCGACGCCGACGTCCGGGTGGCCGCTCCCGAGGCCGAGGCCGAGCTGGCCGTGGGCTTCTTCGGCTCCCGGTTCGAACGGGCCACCCCGGCCGAGCGCGACTACATGCGGGCGATGGCCACGCTCTCCGGCGACCACGGCAGCAACGACATGGACGCGGCCGTTTCGACCGCCGACATCGCCACCGCCCTGGGCCGCAAGCCGGCCGGCCTGTCGCCGGCCCGCGACGCGCTGATCAAGAAGGGCCTCATCTACTCGGGCGAGCGCGGCACCGTCGCCTTCACGGTGCCGCATTTCGGCCGTTACCTGCGCACGCAGCCGGTGTGATCGGCCTCCGGCGGGTATAACCAGTTCATGAAGCCCGTACGCACTGCTGCCCGCGCGATGCTCGCGTCGATCTTCGTCATCCAGGGCGTCCGGTCGCTCGTCAAACCCGACGCGACCACGGAGACCGCGAGCCGCGTGACCGACCGGATGAAGCCGCTCCTGGAGAAGGCCGATCCTCGCATCCCGACCGATGCCCGCACGCTGGTCCGCATCAAGGGCGCGAGCGACACGATCGCCGGCCTGGCCCTGGCCACCGGCCACTTCACCCGGCCGGCCGCGTTCGTCCTCGCGGCCAACCTGGTGCCGACCACCATCGCCGGTCACCCGTTCTGGGACCGCTCGCGGCCCGACGCGAAGGTCCACCAGACCCAGTTCCTCAAGAACCTGGGCCTGCTCGGCGGCCTGCTGCTGGCCGCGGTCGACACCGAGGGGCGCCCCGGGCTGGGCTACCGCGCCAGCCACGCGGTCGACCGTTCCCAGCATTCGATCAAGCGTTCCCAGCGGTCGGTCAAGCGAGCCCTGCGCACCGCCAAGCGGGAGGCCAAGATCGCTGCGATGAGCGCCGCGACGGCCCGCCGGCTGCCCGGCTAACAACCTCCCGGCGATCTCCCGCGTTAGAGCCGACGAGGGGCTCGGCCCCGCCATGACGCCGGTCTCCGGCTTCGTGGCCGGCATGGCTCCGCCGTGCCCGGAGGACGAGAGCGACGGGGGTCGCGCCATGCCGGCGTTGGGGCAGCACGTACGGACTTCGAGGTCCGTGGCGATCGGGCTGGGGTGCCTCGGGGCGCTCTGGGCGGTCGGTTACTTCCTTCGGTCGTACGGAGGACAGGCGCTCCGGTCGGAGGCCGGGCCCGACCCGGTCACCGCCTGGCTGATCGCCCTCGCCGGCGTCGCCGCGCTCGTCCTGGCCGCGTTCGCGCTGGCCGGCCCGGTCGCGCGTCGCTACGGGCGGTCGCGCCGACCGGTCGCCCTGGTGGCGGCCGCGCTGGCGCTGATGGCCGAGCCGGTCCGCGCGGCGATCGGCCTCGGTCATCTCGACCTGCTGCTGTTCGGCCTGGTCACCGCCGACGTGGTGGCGTTGCGCCGTTCGGCCTGGGCCCGGCGGCGAGCTGCCTGGTGGCCCGGGCCGGCGGCTTCCCGCCCGCCGCGCGGACGCCTCGGCACGCTGCGCCGATGCTGGTCGACCGGGACGTGGGCGGGCGCGGGCATCGGTGTCGCGTCCGCGCTGGCCTTCACCCCGATGCTGTTCATCCTGTATCTGGTCGTCACCCGGCGATGGCGGCCCGCACTGATCGCGGCCGGCACGGCGGCGGCGCTCCGGCTCACCGCGCTGCCGGCCGGGTCGCCCGGTCCTGTCCCGATCGACGGCGAGTCGCCGATCGGCGACCCGGCCAACCAGTCGCTCGCCGGACTGCTGGCCCGCCTCTACGACTCGTCGAGCACGCCCGTGCTGGTCTGGTTGTCGTTCGCCGCGCTGCTGCTCGCGGTCGGGCTGATCCGCGCGCGGGCCGCGCACGCCGACGGCGACGAGATCGCGGCGTTCACGCTGGTCGGGCTGACCGGAGCAGCCATCGCCCCGGTGACGTCCGGGCACGAGTTGATCTGGATGCTGCCGGCGGTGCTGATCCTGGTCGACGCGGCGGCCCGGCTGCGGGCCTCCCGGCGTAGGCGACGGCCTCGGCGCCCGACCGGGCTGGGCTACGCCGGAGCCGCGCTCGCCATCTACCTGATCATGGCCGCGCCTCCGGAGTGGACGGTGAGCTGGAACGCCTACGCCTTCACGGTGATCCTGCTGATGAACGCGTTGCCATGGCGGCCCGGCGTGGTGCCGGCGATCCGGCCCGTACGCCGGCCGGTCGAGCCCGCCCGGGTGCCGGCGATCCCCGGCCCTAGGGGCAGTTGACCCATTCCTCGGTGCCGTCCGCGAAGACCTGCCTCTTCCAGATCGGCAACCGCGCCTTGGCCTCGTCGACCAGCCGGGAGCAGGCCGCGAACGCCGCCGCCCGGTGGGCCGTGCTCACCGACGCGACCAGCGCGACGTCGCCGATGGCCAGCGTTCCCACGCGGTGCGAGACCGCGACCGCGTAGACGTCGGGGTCGATCTCGATCTCGGCGGCGACCTCGCGCAGCACCGCGGCGGCGCTGGGGTGGCCCTCGTACTCGAGCAGCGTCACGCCGCGCCCGTCGTCGTGGTCGCGCACGACACCCTGGAACGACACGACGGCGCCGGCCCGCGGGTCGGCCACCGCCTTTTCGTGGGCAGCCAGGTCGAGCGGGCTGTCCAGCACCTCGGCGATGACGATCATGGGCGCTCCCCGGTCACGAGTGGAAGTGGAAGGAAGGGGACTAGGTCGCCGGGCGCCGCCTCGGTGCCCGGCCGGACCACGACGAAGCCGTGAGCGTTGGACAGGCCACGCAGCATGGCCGAGCCGACGTGGCCCACCGGAGTGGCCGACCGTCCATCATGGTCGAGCCGGGCCAGGGCCAGATGCGTGTCGGCGCCGCGGCCGCGAACCTTCGTCGCCGCCTCGACCAGGGGCAGCGTGGGGGCCGGGCGACCGTGCAGGCCGGCCAGCAGCGGGGCGACCAGCGTGATCAGCGCGATCACGGCGGACTGGGGGTTGCCGGGCAGGCCGGCCAGGAAGCGCGGGCGCCCGTCCGGGCCGGGCACGCGGGCCAGCAACATCGGAAAACCCGGCCGGACGGCCACCGTGTTGACGATGTACTCGGCGCCCAGTTCGGCCAGCGCCGGGTGCAGGTGGTCGACCGGTCCGTGCATCGTGCCACCGGTCGTGCACACGAGCTCCGCGCCGGCCAGGGCGCCGCGCACGGCGCCGAGGTGCGCCTCGAGCGTGTCCTTGACCGGACCGTCGACGGCCTCCGGGGGCACCGCCGCGCCGTAGCGGCGCAGCCAGGCGGGCACCTGCGGGCCGAGCGAATCGCGCACCCGGCCGGCTCCCGGGGTGCCGCCGGTGAGCAGCTCGTCGCCGAACACGAGCAGCCCGGCACGCGGCCGCCGATAGACGTTGAGCGACTCATAACCGCAGGTGGCGGCGATGCCGATCACCGCCGGGTCGACCGCCGTGCCGACCGGCAGCAGCTCCTCGTCCTTGCCGGCCTCCTCGCCGGGCATGCGCCACTCGGGGACATAGCCGTCGCGCGGCTCGCCGCTCACCCGCCCGTCACCGTCGCGAGTGGACGCCTCGACGCGGACCAGCGCCTCGGCGCCGGCCGGCACCATCGCACCGGTGGCGATCTCGACGCAGGTGCCGTCCTCGGTCAGCGGCGGGGCGACGCCACCGGCCAGCACCCGGCCCACCGGCCGCCACGGCCGGGGACCGCGCACGGCCCAGCCGTCGATGCTCGAGGTGGGAAAGGCCGGCAGGTCGGTCAGGGCGCGCAACGGCTCGGCCAGCGTGCGACCGTCGGCCTCGGGCAGGGCCACCGGCTCGGCCGGGCCGGCCGCCGCGCGACCGGCCGCATAGGCCAGCTCGCGGGCCGTCGCCCAGTCGACCGGGGTGGTGTCGTCGCTGCTCACCGCTCGAGCCTATCCAGCCGCACCGGACGAGGGATGGTCACCGCCGTGGATTTGATCGACGGTGTGCCTCAGGAGAGGTCCGAGAACGGCCAGACCGTCCTTGGCGCCGCCGGTCGAGCCGGGCAGATTGACGATCAGCGTGTGTCCGGCCACCCCGGCCAAGCCGCGGGAAAGAACCGCGGTGGGCACTTTGTCACGGCTGTGGGCCCGGATCGCCTCGGCTATGCCGGGAATCTCGAAGTCGAGCAGCCCGCAAGTCGCCTCGGGGGTGCGGTCGGTCGGGGTGACCCCGGTGCCGCCGCTGGTCAGCACGACGTCGACACCGTCGGCGACGGCCAGCCGGAGCGCGTCGGCCACCGGCTCACCGTCCGGCACTACGACCGGGTCGCCGACCTCACAACCGAGTTCGCGGAGGCCGGTGACGAGGCGCGGGCCGCTCGTGTCGGCGTAGACGCCGGCGGCGGCGCGGTTGCTGGCCACGATGACCCGGGCCGTGATGGTCATGGACGGTCCTCCGGGCGTACCCACTCGCCGGTCTTGCCGCCCTCTTTGCGCAGGACCCGCACCGACTCGATGCTCGCCGCCGGGTCGACGGCCTTGATCATGTCGATCATCGTGAGGCCGGCGGTGGCGACCGCGGTGAGCGCCTCCATCTCGACACCCGTGCGGTCGGCCGTCTTGGTGGTGGCGGTGATCTCGACCGTCGTGCCGGTCAGCTCGAGATCGACGGTGACGCCGTGCAACCCGATCGGATGACAGAGCGGGATGAGGTCGGGAGTGCGCTTGGCGCCCATGATCCCGGCGAGCCGGGCCACGGCGATCGCGTCACCTTTGGGAAGTTCGTCACCACGCAACAGGGCGATCACCTCGGGGGTGGTCACCACTCGGCCGGCAGCGATGGCACGGCGCGCGCTCACCGTCTTGGCCGAGACGTCGACCATACGTGCGGCACCGGTCTCATCGACGTGAGTGAGCAGGGATTCGTCGGGCATACCGGGAGTTTATAGAAGCAACTTCCAAGAATCTCGTTCGCGTAATAGCGAGTCCTCGTCCACGATTCGGTCACGTCAAATGTTGGCGATCTATGCGCAGGTCAGAGACCATGTGACGGGCTGGGAAAACGGGGAACCGACACACGACCATTGGCAATCCGGAGCGTTAGACAAACGGCACGCTCCGCGACTTGGACACTGCGCCCAAATCGACGACTCAGGTAGCTAAGAGTCGTATGCCCGGGACGGCGTGTAGTCAAATCATCTCGTCTTATCATTTTCTGCGCAATGCGACACGAATCGGTATCGACATCGCTTCTCGGTGAATATTGTTTGGCCTGTCGCGACGGACTTGCTTTTGAGAAACCGGAACTCTCCGGGTTACCCGACGGCCCATACCGCGAGGAGAAGAACGATGAACATCAACGACTGGGATTGAGGTTGGTGCGCGAACGCGCGCCCTTGCCTACGCTGGAGCCCGGACCTGTCTCCGATGCGCTCAGCGACTGGAAGACTTCCTTGAGTAATACCCAAAGCTCCAACGACGACGCGACCGGTCGGCAGCTCTCGCTGCTCATCGGTCTCGTCGTCGTTCTGGCGTCAGGCGTCGCCGCCGCCGACCTCTGGTACGCGATCACCCATCCGCAGCCCGTCCCCCACGTCGGTCTCCTCGCGCTGGTGGTGATCGGCGCCGCCGTGGCAAACCGCGTCAAGGTCTACGTCCGCGTGCGATCCAGCCGCAACGGCACCACCTGGGGCGAGATCCCGATCCTGGTCGGTCTGGCTTTCCTGCCCCACCTGTGGGTCGTGATCTGCTCCGTGGCCGGCATCGCCATCGTCAAGATCATGGGGCGGTCCGCGCCTCAACGAGCGATCTTCTCGCTCGCGAAGGAAGTTCTGGTCGTCAGCGCCGCCGGCCTGGTCCTGTCTCTCGCCGGCGCACCACCGGTGCCGCACTCGCTCCTCGTCACCGGCGTCGCCGTCGTGCTGGCGTACGTGACGATGTCGCTGGTCGACGAACTCGTCTTCCTCCCGGTCATCGCCGTCGCGTCGCGCACGACGATCCGGCGGGTGATGGGCCGCTACCTGGGCGACCGGCTGATCGCGCACGTCTTCCGGCTCGCCACGGTCGTCTACATCATCACCATCCTCGCCACCGGGGCCAGCCCGCTGCTGCTGGGCTTCGTACCGCTGCTCATCGCCTGCCTGCACCTCTGGCACTCGCGGCAGTTGCGCACCAAGGAGGAGCGGCGCTCCTGGCGGGAGCTGGCCAAGACGACCGACGAGCTCAACTCGGTCGAGCTCACTCAGGTGCTCCACGTGGCCGCGACCCAGGGCGCACGCGTCTTCTCCTCCGACGGGGTCGAGATCGACCTGACGGCCAGCGGCGTCGACCGCGTGGTCCGCGCGCGAGGCAGCGACGTGGTGCACGACGGTCCTCTGCCCAGCCGCGACGCCTACGTCACCGAGATCACGGCTGACCTGGAGACCGGCGACCATACGTACCGCGCCGGCCTGCTCACGCTCGGCTTTCACGGCCGGGTCAAGCTCAACGAGTTCGAGCAGTACAAGCTCAAGACCTTTGCCGCGGCGCTCTGCACGGCCATCCGGAACGCCACGGCGTACGCCGAACTGCAGCGGCTCAACGAACAGAACGCCTACGACGCGGCCCACGACCCGCTGACCGGTCTGGTCAACCGCCGCGAGCTCTACGAACACGCCGGTCAACACTTCCCCGGCCATTCCGGGGACGGTGTGACCGCGCTGCTGCTGATCGACCTCAACCACTTCAAGGAGGTCAACGACACGCTCGGGCACGCCGCGGGTGACGCCGTGCTCCGCGAGGTGGCCCGGCGGCTGGCCGACGCGGCGACGCCCGGCGACCTGGTGGCCCGGCTCGGCGGCGACGAATTCGCCGTGCTGATGACCGACCTGACCACCCCCGCCCTGGCCACCCACCGCGCCAAGGCGATGCTCGCCACCCTCGCGGGAAGCGTGACCGTGGAAGGCATGCGGATCACCGTCGAGGCGGCCGGCGGCATCGCGCTCGCGCCCGGCAGCGGTGGCGTCAACGAGCTGATGCGACGGGCCGACATCGCGATGTACCAGGCCAAACGGGCCGGGGTGCAGACGGCCACGTACGCACACGCCCAGGACACGGCCGACGTCAGCCGCCTGGTGCTAGGTGGCGAGCTGCAGCGCGCGGTGGCCGAGCACGAGTTCGTGGTCGACTTCCAGCCCATCGTCGACCTGGGCAGCGGCGAGGTGATCGCGGCCGAGGCGCTGACCCGGTGGCACCACCCCGAACACGGCTACCTCACGCCGATGGAGTTCCTGCAGACGGTCGAGCGCTCGGGTCGGCTGCCGGCGTTCGCCGACGCGGTGCTCGACCAGGCGCTCGAGGCCTCCGACGTGTGGCGGGAGGCCGGTTTCGACCTGCCCGTCGCGGTGAACGTGTCGCCCCGCAGCCTGCTCGACCCCAGCTTCCCCGAGGCGGTGCTGGCCCGTCTGCGCCGGCACGCGGTCCCGGCCGACCGGCTGATCTTCGAGCTCGCCGAGACGCTCACGCTCAGCCAGCTGGACGTGGTCGGGCGCGCGCTGACGGAGTTGAGCGAGGCGGGCGTACGGCTGGCCCTCGACGACTTCGGCACCGGCGTCACCCCGCTGTCGGTGCTGTCGCACATCCCGGTCCACCAGCTCAAGATCGACCGCGAGTTCGTCGGGGCCGTCCAGACGTCGTCCGAGGCCGCGGCGGTGATCCGCTCGACGGTCGACCTGGCCCGCAGCCTGCACCTGACGGTGATCGCCGAAGGGGTGGAGAGCGAGCCGCAGAGGCACGCGCTGTGGGCGCTGGGGTGCGTGGCCGGCCAGGGACACCTCTTCGCGCGGCCGATGTCGGCGGCCCGCCTGCTGGCGACGTTGCAGCGCGGGACGGCGGGCCGGCCCGGCGCGCTGGCCGCGTCGTTGCACGAGGGTGGAGCGGTGGTCCGCATGTCGCGGCGGCGGTCCACGGGTACGGGAAGATCGACTCTGCCACACTTGCCGGCGTGACAGATGCAGGGCAGACGACGGGCAAACCCGCAGCTGAGGAGCCCGTCGCCGAGGGAGGACCCGGCTCGGATCCCGGGGTATCGCCCGCGAAGAGCGACGTCGCTCCGCCGGTTTCCGCCACCGATACGCCGGTGGAGAGCGCGTCCCCGGAGCCGGCCACAGAGGACGATCCGCCTCCGGCAACTGAGGACCTGCGGTCTACCGGCGCCCCCGCGAATGCGGCCGGCGACGACGTGAAGCGCGGCCTGTCCGACGGCGCGAGCGACGAGGCCCAGGACGACGAGGCCCAGGACGACCGGGCTCCGGGGGACGAATCCGGCGCTACAGACGGCAATGAAGATTCTCGGACAGACAGTGACGGTCTCGCCGAGGCGGGGACAGAAGGCTCCAGCGCAGCGGCCGGATCCGTAGCAGCGGAGGCGGAAAGCACCGAGGCGGCAAAAGCCGACGATTCGGTTGAGGCGAAGGACGAGAGTCCCGTTCCAGCCAAGGACCACAGCTCTGTCTTGGTTGAAGACGACACCGCCGGCTCGGTCGAGGAGTCCGAAGACACGATCGAGAACCCGGAGCCCGCGGCATCCGACCATGCCGGCGCTCCGACCGGCATGGTCGTCGTCGTCAGCGAGAAGCCGATCACGGCGGAAGACGCAGATCCGATCACAACAGCCCGGATCACCCCGAAATCCGCCAAGGGCTCGGCACCGGACGTTCCAACCGCTCCACCGGGAGGGGATCGTGACGAGCCCCCGGCCGAGTCGGCAGCTCCCCTCGCCGAGAACGCGACCGTCCCGACCACACCCGCGCAGGCCGACCCGGAAGAAGGCGGACCCCGTACCGGGATCGGCCGTTTCTTCACCCGCGTCGATCAAGCGGCCGGCGGTTATGCGGTCGATCTGACCCTCTACGCCCTGTCGGCGGCGTTCGCCCTCATCACCGCGCTGAACTCGACACTGCTGCCGCACCGCGCCTGGGGCACGATCGCCGTCTGGTCGTACTCCGCCGCGTTCCTCGTCGCCGGTCTGCAGTTCGCCGGCTACCTGATCACCCGGCGACGCGCGACCGGAGCCGGCCGATCGCGGTCCGTCGCCGCGCTGTTCGGCAACGGCGGCCGGGCGGCTGTCACCTGGACCGTCTGGGGCGCGGCGGCTTTGCTCCCGCTCGTGGTTCAGGCCGTCCAGCGCGCCGGCGGCCGCACCGATCGGGCCCAGGAGGAAGTGCTGGTCGTCGAGCACATGGGTGAGCGGCTCCTCAACGAGGGCACGCCGTACCTCTCGCGGGACGCGATCGCCGCGCTGCCGGCCGACGAACGGCTGACCGGCTACAGCCCGTACCAGCCGGGAATGTCCATCTTCGGCCTGCCGCGCGCCCTCTTCGGCGACGGCTGGTGGACCGACTCACGGGTGTGGTTCGCCCTGTTCACCGCCGCGATCCTGATCGCTGCCGTGGTGCTGCTGCACCCTCGATTCTCCCGGCGGCCCTCGGTCGCGCGGTCGTTCGCCACCGTGCGGGCGCTGCAGGCTGTGACTGTCCTCCCGATCTGCGCTCTCACGCTCGCGACTGGCGGCGACGACATCCCCGTGCTCGCTTTCTGTCTGCTCGCCCTGACGCTCGCCGCTACGGATCGTTACGGCTGGGCCGGTGTCGCGATCGGCGCGGCCGCCGCCTGCAAGCTGATCGCGCTCCCGGTGGTGGCTGTCCTGGCCGTACTGGCCCTGGCCGTCGGGCGCGGCGGGCGCTTCCTGCCGGGCGCGATCGGCCTGCCGATCCTCGTGCTGGTCGCGCCGTTCCAGGTCGACCAGGACGGGTTCCTCGAGAACGTCATCCGCTTTCCCCTGGGGCACGGCCTGGTGACCAGTCCGGCCCAGTCGCCGTTCCCGGGCTACCTGCTCAGTCAGAATGTGCCCAACGGCCGGTACGTCGCTCTGGGGTTGCTGCTCGCGGTGGCGCTCGTCATCACCGTACGGATTCTCTGGTGGCGCCCGCGTAGTGCCGACACCGCTTCGCTGATCTGCGGCTGGGGTCTGCTGGCGGCGATCCTGCTGATGCCGACGACGCGGTTCGGCTATCTGCTCTACCCGATCGCGTTCCTGGTCTGGGCCGGCGCCCTGCGTCCACCGCTCGGCAAGATCGGCTCGGACAGTGCCTCGGAACCGCTCGGCACTCAGCAATCACACAGCTCCAAGTCGCCCGCTGGATGACACAGCCTTGTACCGTCTGTGGGATGCAGATGACCTGTCCGAAGTGTCACGGCGAGATGCGAGTGTACGAGCGCAGCGGCGTCACGGTCGACCAGTGCACCGAGTGCCGAGGGATCTTCCTCGACCGTGGTGAGCTCGAGAAACTGTTCGAGGCCGAGTCGAATTTCAACACTCGCCAGGCTCCGCCCCAGTCCGCGCCGCCCCGTCCGGCCGGCGCCCCGCCCGCGCCGGGTTACGGTCAGCCGCAGCCCGGTGGCTACGCCCCGCCGCCGCCCCCGCCGGGTTACGGCGGCCAGCCCGCCCCCGGCTACCCGCCGGCTCCGGCTCCCGGTCACTACGCCCCGGCTCCGGCCTACGGCCACCACGGCCACTACCGGCGCCAGGGTCACCACGGCCACTACCGCCAGAAGAAGAGCTTCCTGCACGGCCTCTTCGACTGAGGCCCGCTGACGTTCGCCCGCCGGCCCTCCGACATGCCGCAGGGCCGGCGGCACGTCAGCACGCCCTCACCACGTCCCGTCGTCGCGCACCCGCCGCGCCGGACCGTCCCCGGTGAGCAGCCCGGTCAGCGCCTCGTCGAGCGTGCTGCCGACAAACCACTCCCCGGCCTGGTCGAGCACGAAGACCCGCCCCAGCTCGTCGATCGCCACCACCGCGTCGCCGCCCTCGATCCCGATCGGGAAGAGCGGCGCCCCGATGACCTCGGCCAGTTCGGCCAGCGTGGCCGCCGCATAGGCGCCCGGCACCGGGTCGAGCAACAGCAGGCGGATGGCCCGGCGCAGTCCCGGCCCGCGACGGGCGCACCGCACCCCCGGGAAATCGGCCACGGCGACGCGCGCCGCCTCGAACGGCCGCAGACGTCCGCCGGAGGCCTCGACGGCACGCTCGATCGCCGCCTCACCGAGTGATCCCGTTCCCGGGCCGATCCACCCGCCGCCGGCCAGCGTCCGCGCCACCTCGTGCGGGAAGCGGCCGGCCACCGGCACACGCTCCGAGCCGTGCCTCCACTCGCTGGCGTAGGCCCGGTCCGACCACGGCAGCACCGCGAGGTCGACCAGCACGCCGATGCAGGTCTCGCACGGGCGGAACTCCTGGCCGCCCAGGGGGTCGCCCTGGTCCCGTACGAGGAAAGCCCGGAAATCGGCCTCGACCAGCCCGGCTCTCGCCTCGTCGAGCGTGATCTCCCCTCCCCGGGCGCGGGACGCCTCGTGCAGCGCGTCGGAGAGGGCGATCAACTCGGCGTGCCGCTCGGCGCCGCGCACCCGGGCCTGCGCGCCCAGCATCTCGAGGCGATCCACCACCAGCGGATGGTGGCCGATCCGCTGGTCACCCTTCGCACCCTGTGACCGGTACAGCCGATCACCCACGGTGAGATGCGCGACCGTCGTCGGCGTCGGCCGCCGCCGGGTCAGCCGAAGCAGCGAGACAGCCGGATCCACTGTGCCCGGCGGGGTGGGCCGTCGGTCCCGATAGATCGCGACGATCTCGTCGGTCGGGACCCCGGGCCAGGTGGAGATCACTCCGGTCTCGCGGTCGATGACCGTGCGGGCGCCGTCGCCGGGCACAGCCGGCACGGTGGCCGGCCGGCGCGTCCAGATCACATAGCCGAGGTCGAACTCGGCCAGCATCGGCTCACACCCGTATCCGCGCTGCTCGGACTCGTTGCGCGCCCACCGCGCGGCGATCTTCTCGGCCTCGGTCCGCGTGATCACCGTGTTCATCCCCTTTCGAAGCGTGAACCTGATCGCCCGTGGCGACGTTCGCAGATTGAAGTTAACCGAACACGCAAAGTCCCGACACGGACGAGGGGTGTGGCCCGGTGGCTGTTACGACGAACCGCGACGCGAATCGGGAACTGCGCGACCGTTTCGCGGAGGTGCACGAACGATATGCGCGTCTGCGGTCCGATTTGGATGATCTTCAACGCCGTCTCGAAGCTGTTCGCGTCACCGTCGTCTCCACCGACGGACTCGTCCGCGTGACGGTCGGCCCCCGGGGCGAACTGATCGACTTGCGGTTGATTCGCCGGGCCACCCGGAACATGGACAGCGAATACGTCTCCCGCACGATCGTGTCGACTGTCCACACTGCCGCGCAGCGCGCGGCGGAGCGCGTTCAGTCTTTGCTGGGCGACTATCTGCCGGCCGATTCGGGTGCGCTTCGCTATCTGCGCGATCACGATTTCGGTTCGCTGCTCGGACGGTCCGACGAGATCGTGCAGGACCTGGCCGGCCGCCATGAATGACGCCCGGCTGTGGCTCGACGCCGAGGAGGCCCTCGCCGGCTCAAGCGCCCTGAGCGCGGCCGGCGAGGACCTGGGCGCGCGCCGCAACCGGGCCGGCGCCGAGATCGCCGCGGCCAGTTCCGCGACGCCGTGGGGGCGGGACGAGTACGGCCAGTCCTTCGAGCGGCACTACCGGCCGTTCGAGCAGCAGGTTCTCGAGGCGTGGGAGCAGCTCTCGGCGTACCTGTCCGGACTCGGCGACGCGGCCGCGCAGTCGGTGCGTGACAACGTTCAAGCGGACGCCGACGCGGCGGAGCGCGTCCGCTCCACCTATCGGAGCCGGCCATGAGCGTGCTGCCCAGCCCCGTCCCACACCCCCTCGAGTTCAGCCCGTTCGACGTTCCGGCCTGGGCCTACGAGGCGCTCGAGTGGGTCGTCGGCTTCGACTGGCCGGCCGGCAACGAGGTCGCCACCTGGGACGTCGCCGACCGCTGGTATCTGCTGGCCACCTCTTTGGCCGAGCCCAACGAGGCCGCCCTGTCGGCGGCCCACCGGTTCCTCTCCGGTTACGGCGGCGCGGGCATCACCGCGGAGGGTTTCGAGGACGCGTGGCGTCTGGTCGCGGGTGACGAGAACGCCCCGCTGCACGACCTGCTGCGGGTGTCCGACGAGCTGGGCAAACTCGTCGAAGGCTGCGGCGCCGACATCGAGGCGGCCAAGCTCGAGGCCTGGATCGAGATCGGCATCTTCCTCATCGAGCTGGTCGGCATGGCCGTCACCGTCGCGCTCACCCTGGGAGCGGCGTCCCCGGTGGCCGGCGGCCTGATCGTCGCGACCCGGCTCGCCATCCAGCAGATCTTCCGCCGCCTCGTCGAGCAGCTCGGCACCAAGGCGCTCAAGCAGACCGCCGGCCGCGCGGTCAAGCAGGTGACCAGCCGGGAAGGACTGCGGAACCTGGGCCGGAAGGCGCTCGACGAGGGCTTCGACGAGGCGCGCGAGGAGATCGCCACCAACGGCGGCATCCAGCTCTACCAGCAGTCGACCGGGCGCTCGGACGGATTCGACTTCGAAGACCTGGGCCGGACGGCGCTGGCCGGTTTCGCCGGGGGCGTCGCGTCGAGCGGTGCCCAGATCGGATCGAACGGTCACGGCGGACTCCTGCGCGGCGCCGGCGGCGAGGTCATGGCCGAATTCGGGGCAGCCGCCACGTACGGGGAACTGCCCGATGCGACGAGTATCGCGAAATCGGCCAGTTCGGGCGCCGCCGGGTCGGCTCTCCAGGGCATGCCGTCGGCGATCGATATCGGTCAGCTGCCGCAACTCGACGGAACCCTTCCAACGGTCGCGGTGGGTGGGTCTTCGGCTTCCGGAAATACGACGGTAGGCGTCGAACTGATAGGCGGACCGGCAGCCGACGGTGGGCTGGGCGCGAATGCCACCCCGTCCACAAACGCAGGTGAGGGTTCATCACTCTCCACCACTGCTCCCGGGGATCCCCCTCCGGCTCACGCTCAGCCGGCGCCGGTTCAAGACGCGGCGTCCACCGCGAGTTCGTCGACCGCTCCTGAGGCCTCTGCTTCCTCTTCTCCGGAGCCCTCCACTGCTGCGCAGCCCGCCACTGCTTTGCCGGAGTCCTCCTCTACGCAGCCCTCTTCCTCAGCCGACTCCCCGTCAGCGGGCACCGCCTCACCGACCGCGGCGTCTTCGTCATCCGCACCGCCGCCGTCTTCTCCATCCGTACCGCCGGCGCAGTCCGCGCCGCCTTCTCCATCCGCGCCGCTGGACGGGTCGAGCACCCTGGCGACGGCCGGCTTGGCTGATCCGCTCACCGCCGCCTCGGTCACGTCATCCGCCCCGGTCATCTCCACTCCCCTCCCGGCTTCTGGTGATTCACTGCCTGGCCCCGGGACGCCTGCGGCCGCCGCGTTCAACCCCGCCGCGTCCAACCCCGCCGCGTTCAACCCCGCCGCCGCCGTGCCCCGGCACGCAGCCACCAACGCGGCCGCCCGCCACCGGCCGGCACGAAGGCGGACGGACCTCAACCCGGGCGACGACTCCCGTACCCGACCGGTCGACGCCCCCGGCTCCACACCTCCAGGCTCCCGGCGCAGCTCACTCTCCGATCTGGAGCGCATCGCCGACGCCCTGGGCCCGCGCCCCCTCCCGCGCCGGCCGGCCCGCCGATACTCCGACCCCGCCGTCCCCGACACCACCGTCGCCGCGTCCACCCACGTTCCCCGCCACAGCTCGCCGCCGTCCCCCCAACCGGAGGTCCGCGACGAGCGGGCGTACTTCGGCTACGCCGCGCACGCCCGGCAGACCCACGAACAGAACCGGCGGGACGAATACGCCGCCTACCTGACGTCGATCGCCGAGGACAACCGCGCCAAGGTCGTCGACCTGAGCCGCCGAGCCGACGAAGCCGCCCGGGCCGGTTTCACGCTGCGCGAGGCGCAGTACCGCCACCAGGCCCGCGAGCTCAGCGAGATCGTCATCGAGCTGGACGACCAGGTCACCCAGGTTCGATCGGGCGCACTGGCCCCCGACCGCGTGGAAGTGGACCCGCCCGAGTGGGCCCGCATCAACCGCGACGTCGGCAACCTCGCCCCCGGCGGCATCCGCACCGGCGACAACTCGGCCCTCGACGGCTTCGCCGGCCGCCCCCCGATCGACCGCACCCGCCGCTACAACGTGGTCGGCGGCCTCCGCCCGCCGTTGGCCGTCCACCAGATCGACGTCGAGAACGCCGTCCCCCGCGACCACGACGGCAACGTCTCGCGCCTGGCCGACCCCCGCGAAGGCACCTGGTTCGGCCTGGCCAACGACGGCGGCCCGGCCGCCGACCCGACGCGAGGCCTGAACTGCGTGGACGGCGTGCTGGCCCTGTTCGACACGTACATCCACGGCCGCCCCCGCGTGTCCGCCCCCAGAACGTTCGACGTCTACGCCCAAGGCGACCCCGACCGCCCCCTGGGCGGCGAGCTGGAAGGAATCCACCGCATCCGCCTGGCCACCGGCGGCGACTTCCAGAACGTCTGCCCCTACCTCGGTGAAGCCGACCCGTCCCAGTCCAGGCCGGTCATGGACCAGGCCGTGCAGAACCTGACCAACCACCTGCTCAACACCGGCCACGGCGCGTACGCCTTCCTGGTGACCGACCTGGAGGGCGGCGGAAGCCACTCCTGGGCGGCGCTCAACCAGAACGGAACCGTCCTCTTCGTAGACCCCCAGATAGGCCGGATCTCCGAACACACCCCCCTGTACCGCCACCACGGCGTCCCCACCCCCATCAACGTCGTCTCCCTGGAAGCCCTGGTAGTCGACGCGTCCGGCACCCCAGCCCCCCTCCCACACCACGGCCCCGGCCAGTGGTCCGCCACTCCAACCGGTGTTGATGATGGCAATCCTCGGCCGACTCATCAGCCGGCTTTCGAATCGTTGGCGACCGATCAGCAGGAGGCTCTACGTGCTGCTACCGCAGAGTCGCACCGGGTGGCCTCCCGTGTTGCGAGTGACCTTCACGCGGTGACGCGCGCCGTTGACCACCCGGCTCGGCTTGTGGACGAGGAACATAGGGTCAAATCAATCGAGAGCCTGAGCCGTAAGTACCTGGAGGCCTTCGAAACGGAGAACGTTGCTCTCGACGAGTTCGTCGGACGAGTGAAGGACCGCGTTCGGTTCTCCGTAGAAGTACCCGAAACCGCCTACGGAACCACCGTGAACCAAGTAATGGCAAGGCTTCACGAGCTTGGGTACCGAAGGACCGGCACGGCGAATTTCTGGTCAGATCACAGCCGCCACAACGGGCTCAACGTCTGGCTCATCGATCCCGGCGGCTTCCGTATCGAGATCCAATTCCCCACACCCCTGTCTCGGGCGGTGGGACGAGAGACTCACCAGAGCTACGAGACTTTGCGCCTCGGCCGCAACCCCGCTTATGCGCGAGTCAACGCTTTCCTCGAAATCCTGGCGATCAACAAGCGGTTCGACATCTACGCCCATCAGCCGCCTGACCTGTATGTAGTTTCCGACACCAAGACGAAGACGAGCACCATGGCCGCGTGGTTCCGAGCAGAGCCTGGAACCCTGATCCAGTACAAAAAGGACCTTCATGCGCGCGGCATATCATTCGAGAGCGAGTTGCGACGGCACGGCCTCACCTTTGACGACGTACCCGGCCTCGAAGAGATGGGCCTGACCGGATGACAGAGAACTTCGCCTACAAAGCGATCTTGAGAAGTGATGACCGCTCGACCATTACGAGCTTGGTCGCATATCAGCCCGGCGATCAAGCACTTCGTGCCGTCCTCTGGAGTGTTCCGCGCCAACAGTGGATCTACGCGCCCAACATTGCCGCGCCCATCCTCTACGACGATCAGGAGCAAGACCGGGGCCGCCCAGTCGATCGCCGGACAGCCGAGCAGATCTCTCGCGAGATTCTCCACACCGCGCTACCCACTGAGGCCGCCTTGTCGGAATTGTCCGATGAGGGCGAACGCAACGGCTGGGACTACGGGCCTCCTCGATCGTGAGTTGTCAGACGATCGCCATGTCGACGAAGCGGGACAGGTGGAGCTGGGCCGCGACGGTCACCGTGTCGGTGGGGCCGTTTCGGTGCTTGGCGATGATGAAGTCGGCCTCGCCCGCACGGGGCGACTCCTTGTCGTAGTAGTCGTCGCGGTGGAGCAGGATGACCACGTCGGCGTCCTGCTCGATCGAGCCGGACTCACGCAGGTCGGACAGTTGCGGCCGCTTGTCGGTGCGCTGCTCGGGACCACGGTTCAGCTGGGACACGGCGATCACGGGGCACTCGATCTCCTTGGCCAGCAGCTTGAGACCACGGGACAGCTCGGAGACTTCCTGCTGGCGGCTCTCGGTCTTTTTCGGCGAGGACATCAGCTGGAGATAGTCGATCACCAGCAGCTTGAGGTTGTGCCGCTGCTTGAGCCGGCGCGCCTTGGCCCGGATCTCCATGAGGTTCATGTTGGGCGTGTCGTCGACGAAGATCGGAGCCTCGCTGATCTCGCCCATGCGCCGGGCCAGCTTGCTCCAGTCGTCGTCGGTGAGCTGGCCGGAACGCAGCACATGCAGGGGCACCCGGGCCTCGGCGGAGAGCAGACGCATGACCATCTCGATCTTGCTCATTTCGAGCGAGAAGATCGCGCTGGCGCAATTGGCGCGGATGGCCGCGTTGCGGGCGAAGTCCATGCTGACCGTCGACTTACCGAGACCGGGACGCCCGGCCACGATGATCAGCTGGCCGGCGTGCAGGCCGTTGAGCAGGCGGTCGAGGTCGGAGAAGCCGGTCGGCACGCCGGTCATCATGCCGCCGTTGGCGCCGACCGCCTCGATCTCGTCGAGGGTGGGCTGCAGCATGTCACCCAGGGCGGCGAAGTCTTCGCTCACCCTTTTCTCGGTGACGTCGTAGATGGCCTGCTGGGCGAGGTCGACGATGTCGTCGACGTCACGCCCGCCGTTGCCGTTGGCCCCGTAGCCGAGCTGGACGATCTTGGTGCCGGCCTCGACGAGACGGCGGAGGATGGCCCGCTCGCTGACGATCCGGGCGTAGTAGGAGGCGTTGGCCGCGGTCGGCACGCTCTCGATCAGGGTGTGCAGATAGGGCACACCACCGATGCGTTGCAGATCACCCGAGTCGGCGAGGGCGGCGGCGACGGTCAGCGCGTCGGCCGGCTCCCCTCGCCCGTACAGATCGAGGACGACGTCGTAGATCGTGCCGTGTACCGGCCGGTAGAAGTCGTGCGTCTTGAGAATCTCGACGACGTCGGCGATCGCGTCCTTGGACAGCAGCATGCCGCCCAGGACGCCCTGCTCAGCCGCGACGTCCTGCGGAGGGGACTTGTCGAAGGAGCCGCCACCCGACGGCCCACCGCCCCCGCCACCCGACGGCCCGCCGCCGGGCTTGGCCGGTGGCCGTGTCTCATCGGTGATCGACACCGGACCTCCTCAGTTCGCCGTCCGTGCACCCTGATCAAACAGCTCGGGTATGACACTTTCGGCTGATCCCCGCCATGATCAGGAAAAACTCCGGATCAAGCCCCGCGCCTGCGGCGGCCCCACTGTACGAACCCGGCCCCGACCTGCCCAACCGCACCGGTGGACGAGCCTCGGGACAACCTGTGGACATCTAGCCCCAGCCTGTGGGCAGCCCTGTGCACAGCCTGTGTAAAACTCCTGGGGACGGTGTTCGCAGTGCCTTCTCCAGCAGGCAATACGCCGTCCCCACCTGTGGAGGACAGAAAAAGTCCTGCACAAGTGCGAAAAGCCGCCTCGCGTGAGCAAGCCGTCGCGCGGAGGCGTTGCGGTTCCGACGCGCGGAAGGCACGCTTTTCACGTGGACCAACGGGAGTGGGACTACGGCGCCCGCATGTCGCGAGAGCGACAAGCCGCCGAGCCTTGGACTCCCCGCGCCTCCGAGGTGCCCGATTTAGCCGAGTCTGATCAGAAATGGTCATCTCTGACCGACACGGGGAGCCTGCAGCCCAGCGACGAGGCGCTCGACTGGCAACGCCGGGCCGACGCGTGGGCTCAGCAGGCCGAGTCCGACCCGCACCAGTCCGTCGAGCCGGCCAACCGCTGGTCCGACGCGGCCGCCACCGGCCGCCCCACGTTCCCGGCCGACGGCGTCGGCTGGCGCACCGAGACGGCCGAGTGGCGCGCGACCGGCGCCCGCTGGCGGCAGACCACCGAGTGGCGCTCCACCACCGGCACGCACGTCTGGCGCTCGACCACCGAGGCCTGGCAGACCGACGGCAACAAGTCGTATCCGGCCGTCGCCGAGACCCCGATGGCCCAGCCGGCGATCTCGGACACCGCCTGGTCGGACGATGCGAGCTCCGACGCCCGCCCGTCCTGGCAGCAATACGCCGACCCGTCGGCCGAGCCCGAGACGCCGAGCCGGCATCAGCGCGACCGGCCCGGGTCGCCCGGCGAGTCGACCGTCCCGAGCTGGCAGCAGCCCTCCCCGCGGACCCCCGTGGAGAGCTCCCCGTCCTGGCAACAAGGGGTCGAGCAGCCGTCGTGGAACTCTCGTCCGTCCTGGCAGCGGGACGCGATCGAGGGTTCCGCGACCTGGACCGACCTGACCGATCAGCGTTCGGCCGCCCCGACCGGCGCCGCCACGTGGCTGCCCGACGATCAGCGGGACGACGGCCGTCACCTGGTGCGCGAGGACGACCGCGCCGCCTGGCGACGCGACCCGGCCGGCGGGTCACCCTCGGTGGGGCGCCGTCGCGCTCCCGAGCCCGGTTCCCCTCCTTCCGGCGGTACGGGTTGGTCGAGCGCCCGTCCCGAGGCGGAGACCGGGGAGAACACCGACAGCTGGGCCCGCCACACCGACACGGGCGGCATTCAGCTGTACGGCGACACACCCGCCGCGTCCTCCTGGGGCACGGGCACCGGGTTCGGTTCCCGCAACGTCAACCGGCGCGATGAGGGCCGCCGCCAGGCCCCCTCCGCGTACGGCGAGTCGCCCGGCTACGAGATCCCGCCCGCGGCGCCGTACGAGCCACCGCCGCGCCAGCCCCGCCGTGACGACACTTCCGCTGCCCGGGCCCTCCCGGCCGGCGACTACGACGAGACACCGCGCCGTCGTTACGCCCCCGAGGACGAGCAGCCGCGGTACGCCGACGAGGCGCCGGGCGGCCGCTCCCGTCGCGGTCACCGTTACGCCGACGAGCCCGACACTTCGCGTCGCGCCGACACCGGTTCCTTCTCGCCGCCCGAGCCGCGCTCCCCCCGCCGGGCCCGGGCCGAGTCCGACGAGACCGCCACGTTCAGCGCCGTCCCGATGCCGGCCCCGCCCCCGTCGTCCGCCCAGCGCAGCGCCATCCCGATGCCGGCCCCGCCGCCGTCGTCCGCCCAGCGCAGCGCCGTCCCCATGCCGGCCCCACCGCCGTCGTCCGCCCAGCGCAGCGCCGTGCCCATGCCGGCCCCACCGCCGTCGTCGGCGCCCCGCAGCGCGGTCCCGATGCCGACGTCGTCCGCGCCACGCGGCGGTTCGTCGAAGGGCCGCGCGAAATACAACGCCGGTGGCGCCGACTGGCGTGAGCAGACCGGCTCGTGGGAGGCGGAGCCCGACACGAGCAGCTGGGTCCGCGACCCCGACACCGGCCAGTGGAGCCGTTCCGAGGACGACCCGCGCATCCTGGCCTGGCGGCGTGAGGCCGCCCGTCGCGAGGCGATGGGCGAGGGCCCGCAAGCCTTGCTTCCCCCGCCGGGCGAGGGTGAGGCGTATCCGTCGGCGGAGCAGCCGTCCACCGGCTGGCGCAACACGGCGCCACCACAGCTGCCGCCGGGGCCGACGCCGCGCAGCGCGAATCCGTATGGCGAGAGCACGTCTCCCACCAGCTCCGTGCCCGGTCGCGGCCCGTACGACCAGCCTCGCGGCTACGCCCCCACGAGCTCGGTGCCGTACAGCGACCCCTACGGCGCCGCGCCGACCAGTGCGGTGCCCGAGCGGGACCCCTACGGCGAGCCCACGAGCTACGGCGGCGCGCCCACCAGTGCCCTTCCCGACGGCCGGCCCCGTGGCTACGGCGACCAGTACGGGGATCCGCGCGGCTACGGCGCCACGCCGACCAGCTCCGGCCGGGTTCCGTACGACGAGCCGCGCGACTACGGCAGTGCCCCCGCCAGCGCGGTTCCCGGCCGCGACCGGTACGACCAACCCCGCGGCTACGGCGCCGCACCCACCGGCCCGGTTCCCGGCCGCGACGCGTACGACGAACCGCGCGGCTACAGCGCCGGGCCCACAAGCTCGATGCCGGCCCGCGACCCCTACGGCGTCGCGCCCACCAGCTCGATCCCGGGCCGCGAGCCTTACGACCCGTCCCGGGCCGACGGTGGCTACGGTGCCGCGCCGACGAGCTCGGTTCCCGGCCGCGGTTCGTACGATCAGCCTCGCGGCTATGGCAGCACGCCCACCAGTTCGGGTCCCGGCCGCGCCCCGTATGACGACGACAGCGCCCCGACGGGTGTGCTGCCGCGCCGCGACTATCGGGACGACCCCCGCAACGCCCCACGCAGCGGATCGGCCTACGGCGGCGCCCCGTACGGTGGTCAGCCCGCCCTGCCGAGCGCACCGCGCAGCGCCCCCGGCTACGGCAGCTCGGACGCCGCGCCGACCGGCGGTCCGCTCGGCTACTCCGGACCGGGTCCGGTCAGCGCTCCCCGTGGCCCGTCAGGCTATTCCGGCGCGGCTTCGACGCCGGTCAGCTCGGCCCCGACCGACAGTCCGCGCTACTCGAGCTCGGCGCCGGCCGGCGGCCCGCAGTACACCTCACCGGAGGAGCCACCGCGGTCCGGCCGCCGGCGCGCCGACGACGACGAGCCGTCCGGCCGGCGTGGCGCGCTCGACCCGACCGCCTACGCGGCAGAACCGCTGAGCCCCGACACCTGGCGCCCCGGACCGTCACCGCAGGATCGCCCGGCTCCCGACGACGTACCGCCGTGGTCGCGCGGCGAGTCGACCGGCGCCCGGCCGACGTCCACCGAGTCGGCGCAGTGGCATCTCGAGGAACGCCGCGAACGGGCTCGCGGCAGCGCGACGTACCGCGAGAGCGGTGGCGCCGACTGGCGACGCGACCTGGCTGATCAGAGCGATCTGGCCGAGGGCGAGTCCCGACGATTCGGCACCTCGGATTACGTGCCCTTTCGCTCGAGCGGCTCAGCCGCGGCCTCGGGACCAACAAACTTATCCAGCACGTCGACCTCGCTGATCTCCCCGGTCCTGCGGGAGGCCGACCTGCCGCCTTCTCCGCAGCGCGGACCGGCGAGCTGGAACGGTCCCTCCGGGGCGTACGAGCGTCGCCCGGTAACCGGCGCCTATCCGACCGGCCGGAAGAGCGACCTGCTCGATCCGGACGACGAGGAGGATGACCAGGAGTCCGGCAGCCCGCTCGCCGCTGTCGGTTACACCGTCGTCTGGTACGGCGTTCCGGTCGTCCTGTTCGTCGCCTACATGCTCGTGGTGGGCAGCGGCTCGCAGGGGCATGCCCTCGGCACCCTGGCCAAGGCCGCTCCCCAGTTCCTGATCTCGCTGGTGCTCAGCGTCGTCGTGGCGCTCGGTCTGCGTTTCGTGAGCCACTCGTGGAAGGCGATCAGCGTGGGCCTGGCCGCGGCCGTGGTCGGCGGCGGACTCGCGACGGTCCTGACGTCGGCGATCACCGGCAACAGCCTCAGCTGAGCCCGGCACGGCGGCGAAGACCCGTTCGGTCCTGGAAACGACGAACGGCGCGCCGAGATCCGTGGATCCCGGCGCGCCGTCCGAACGCGCGAAACAGTCTTACTTGGCGGCGACGACGTTCACCGGGAACGTCGCGGTCACCTCGGGGTGGAGCTTGACCTGGACGTTGTAAGCGCCCGTGGTCTTGATGTGGTTCGGCAGCTCGAGGCGCCGCCGGTCCAGCGACGGACCGCCGGCGGCCTTGACCGCGTCGACGATCTCGGCCGGGGTGATCGAGCCGAACAGCCGGCCACCGGTGCCGGAGCGCGCGGTCAGCGTCACCTTGAGGCCGGACAGCTGGCCCTTGACCTCGTTGGCCTGGCCCAGGTCACGGATCTCGCGCGCCTCGCGGGCCCGCTTGATGACCGAGACCTGCTTCTCCGCGCCCTTGGTCCACAGGATCGCGAAACCCTGCGGGAGCAGGTAGTTACGGCCGTAACCGTTCTTGACCTCGATGACGTCGCCGGGGGTGCCGAGGCCCGACACCTCCTGGGTGAGGATGATCTTCATGTTGGTGATCCCCCTCAGCGCGCCGTCGCCGTGTACGGCAGAAGCGCCATCTCACGGGCGTTCTTGACCGCGCGAGCGATCTGCCGCTGCTGCTGCGAGGTCACCCCGGTGACACGGCGGGCACGGATCTTGCCCCGGTCGGAGATGAACTTCCGCAGCAGGGCGGTGTCCTTGTAATCGATGTAGGTGATCCCGTCCTTGTCGAGCGGGTTCACCTTCTTCTTCGGCTTGCGAAGCGCCGCAGCCTTAGCCATTGCTCTTACTCCTGAACTCGGTAAGCCCTTACTGGGTGGACCAGCGGGCTAGAAGGGAGGCTCGTCGTCGAACGAGGAGTTGCTGCCACCGCCGGAGCCGGCACCGCCGGAGCGGCCGCTGCCGCTCGAGGCCGGAGCCGCCGTCGCCCACGGGTCGTCGAAGTTGTTGTTGCTCGCTCCGCCGCCACCGCTGGGCTGCCGGTTACCACCACCGGTGGCGCCGAAGCCGCCACCGGAACCACCGCCGGAACCACCGCCGGAGCGGTTCATGCGCTGCACCTTTGCCGTGGCGTAGCGCAGCGACGGGCCGATCTCGTCGACCTCGAGCTCGTAGACGGTGCGCTTCTCGCCCTCGCGGGTCTCGTAGGACCGCTGGCGCAACCGGCCCTGCACGATCACCCGTGAGCCGCGTTGCAGCGACTCGGCGACGTGCTCGGCGGCGTCACGCCAGATGTTGCACGCGAGGAAGAGTGGCTCGCCGTCTTTCCACTCGCCCGACTGCCGGTCCAAGGTCCGCGGCGTCGAAGCGATGCGGAACTTGGCAACCGCCGCACCCGAGGGGGTGAAGCGCAGCTCGGGGTCGTCGGTCAGATTGCCGACGACCGTGATGGTGGTTTCTCCTGCCATGATCTTCTCCTCGCCGCTTCACTCGTTCCGTTGGAGGCTCTCAGAACCCCCTGACAAAAACGAGGCTCAGCGGGTCTCGGGCCGGATGACCTTGGTACGGAGGATGGACTCGTTCAGCCGGAGCTGACGGTCCAGCTCGGCCACGGCCTCAGGCGTCGCCTGCAGGTCGACGACCGCGTAGATGCCCTCGGCCTTCTTGTTGATCTCGAACGAGAGCCGGCGACGGCCCCAGACGTCGAGCTTTTCCACCGAACCACCCGCGGTCCTGATGACGTTCAGGTACTGATCGAGCGACGGCGCAACGGTGCGCTCCTCGAGCGAGGGGTCGAGGATCACCATGAGTTCGTAATGACGCAAGACGGTCTCACCTCCTGTGGGCTTGACGGCCACGGTCTCTCCGCGGCAGGAGGTCTTGTGTCGCTCACAGCTGAGCCGAATCCGTGCTGAAGTGATGTCGACGCTGAACCGACGTCGACGGGTGGACCCGTCGACGACTCAGCAAACGAGCCCATTCACCAAGGAACCGTGGGACTGGGCCCACGGCAGCCAGACTGCGAACCGAGCAAGCATACCCGTGACCGTCTCGCGGCCAAAAAGGAGGACCCCGCCTGGTCGGCGAGGTCCTGCCTGGTAGAGCCGCGGGGCGCCCGATCCGCATTCGTTGGGTGGGACCTGGGGAGGAACGACCACACCGATGAGGTTGGACGCGGCCGCCCCGCGGAGCTTGTGGCGAAAGTTTATGCGATCTCTGCCCGGTTTGCACGTTGCGACACGAATGCCCGAATAGCGGCAACTGTTACTCCCACCACACATACCGAGGCGGTCAACGCGAGCAGACCCAGCGGTCCGTCCTCGCGCATCGGCTCCAGCGTCGCCACCGGCTCCGCCGCGGCGATCTGCGTGGGAGCCCCGGCCGGAGTGGTCGGCTCGGCGTCGATCGTCACCGGGTCGACGGCCAGGGTGGGTACGCCGGAGAGAAGCGCGCGGGAGTCGCCGGGCGGCATACCGGCGAAGGCGGGGGCGGCGCCGGCCGACGTACCGGGGACGGCCTTGGTCGTGACCGTCGGACGGGCGGCGGTCGCGTGGGGCAGGGCGGAGGCGGTCGGGGCGGTCGTCCGGGCATCGTGAGGACGCCGGTCGGGCTGCCGACGCGTGTCGTCCCGGGTCGCGGACCTGACACGGGTGGGACGCTCGGCCGGCGAGGCGGCGTCCGGAGCCGACGATCCGGCGGACGACCTGGCCGAAGACCTGGCCGACGAGTCGTCGGGATCGGCCGGCGGGAGCGACATCGGCGTCGCGTCGGTCGCGGTGGGCGCCGGACCGGGGTCGAACTGGTCGTCCACGGAAGCGGCCGGTGAAGCAGTGACCAGAACGGGACTCGCATCGTCATCGATGGCGCACTTGGGCTTGAGCACCACCGCCGTCGTGCCGCGCCGGAAGACCACCTCGGTCGACGAGTTGTCGGCAAGCGTGCCCTTGCTGTTGCCGCCGAGCAGCAGCCGCGCGGCGTAGCCGGTCTCGTTCACCACCCGGATCGTGCTTTCCGCCGGTACGGTCATCGACTCCACACTCGGGCGCGAATCGCACGAGAGGCCGAACATCCCGCTCCCGGAGAAGGTCACCGCGCGGGTGCCCTGGGGAATCGGATCCGCGCTGGCCGAACCGATCGCCAGCATGGGCGCGCCGAAGATGAGACCGCCCAGCACGATCGCCGTCACTCGCTGTCGGACCTGCCGAGACATGCACCATCTCCCACTTCGCCCCGGCCGTGAGCCGGTATCGGTCAAACGTGATCAATGGAGCTAACGAGACCCGGCAAGGCGCGGTGACGCGCGGCGGAAACTGTCGGACGCGCGTCGTAGTCTCATCCCATGCGCATCGGAGCCCATGTCGATCCCGCCGCACCCCTCGACGAGGCCATCGCCCGCGGGGCCGAGGCGGTGCAGTTCTTCCTCACCGACCCGCAGGGCTACAAATCGCCCAAACCGCGCGAGGACGCGGCGGCGTTGCGGGAGTCCGAGGTGGACGTCTACATCCATGCGCCCTACATCGTGAATGTCGCCTCTCCCAACAACCGCATCCGCATCCCGAGCCGCAAGCTGCTCATGGCCCATGCGCAGGCCGCGGCCGAGCTGGGGGCGAAAGGGCTGATCGTGCACGGCGGCCACGTCGGCAAGGGCGCCGACATCGCCGCCGGCTTCGAGAACTGGCGCAAGGCCTTCGAGTACGCGGAATCCGACGGCGGTCTGCCCCTGCCCATCCTGATCGAGAACACGGCCGGCGGCGACAACGCGTGCGCCCGCCGGTTCGACGACCTGGCCCGGCTGTGGGACGCGGTGGGCTCGTTCGGCGCCGGCTTCTGCCTGGACACGTGCCACGCGTTCGCCGGGGGCGAAGACTTGGTCGGCGTCGTCGACCGGGTCAAGGCGATCACCGGGCGGATCGACCTGATCCACGCCAACGACTCCAAGGGCGGCTTCGACTCCGGCCAGGACAGGCACGACAACCTCGGCAATGGCAAGATCGACCCGGAATTGATCGTGGCCGCCATCCGGGCCGCCGGCGCGCCGGCCGTCGTCGAGACGCCGGGCGGCGCCGAAGGACAGACGGCCGACATCACTCTCCTACGGGAGCGGACGGCCCGGTGACACGCCGCACGGGAAGAGAGTCATGACCACCGAGCAGCCGAGGCAGCCTCCCGCCCCGCCGGCTCCACGGTCCGCCGACGCCCTACGCCCAGCCGCCCCGGGCCCAACCTCCACAGGCGATCCCGCCCCGAGCTCCGAGCCCGCCGGCACCACGCCCGCAAGCTCCGCAAGCTCCGCACCGGGCAGCACCACGCCCGCAAGCTCCACCAGCCCCACGCCTGGCAGCACCACGCCCCCAAGCTCCACCAGCCCCGCGCCGGCCGGCTCGGGCGGCGCAACGCCGGCAGTCCCAGCGGCTTTCGTCGACAAGGCTCAGCGACGACGCGGTTGGCTGCGCGGCCTCTTCCGCAGGTCGTCCGTCCCACATCCCGACCGGCCCGCCGCCGGGCCGAGCGGCGGAACGCCACCCACCATCCCGGCGCAGGCCGGCCCACCGGCTCAAGAGAGCACCGGGCAGGCCGGCCCACCGGCGCAAGAGAGCACGGCGCAGGCCGGGCCAATGGCGCAGGCCGGGCCATCGGCGCAAGAAGGCGCGGCGTCGGCATCGCCCCTGGTCAAGCCTCAGTCGGCACCGGGCGATTCGTCGGGACAGGCGGTCCCCCAAGGCGCAGCGGCGACGCAGACCAAGACCGACCTGCCCGCGATCAATCCACAGAAGACGGCGAAACCCGCCGACCCCCTGCCGACCGAGCGACCCCCCGGCACGCCGCCCGATCCGTGGACGGCCTTCGCCGCCACCACCGAACGGCCACCGGGCTGGTTCCGCCGCTCCACCCGCCGCTTCGCCCGCTCGCTGATCCACGAGTACGCCCTGGTCGTCTACGCCGGCATCCTGCTGGCCGTCGCTCTCACCTGGCCCACGCTGCGCTACCCGCTGCACACGCTCCCGCAGGACATCTGGGACCCGTCCCGCCAGGCCTGGCAGGTCGCCTGGGTCGGCCACATCCTGCTGACCGATCCGACCCGCCTGTGGCAGTCCAACGCCTTCTACCCGTTGGCCGACAGCTTCGCGTTCGGCAACGGACTGCTCGGCTACGCGCCCTTCGGCATGGTCGGCGAAGGGCCACTGGCCGCGACGCTCCGCTACAACCTCCTCTTCGTACTGGCCCACGCTCTGCTCGCCATCGGTGGCTACGCCCTCGTCCGGCAGCTCGGCGCCGGCCGCACGGGCGCCGCGGTGGCCGCCGTCGCCTTCGCGTACGCGCCCTGGCGCCTCGCGCAGGAAGGCCACCTCGACATCATCTCGGCCGGGGGCATCCCCCTCACGCTGGCGATGCTGGCCCGGGGGCATGGCTGGTCACTGCGTCGCGGCCTGCACCCGGAGCGCCGCAACGCCGGGTGGGCAGCGGCTGGTTGGCTTATCGCGATCTGGCAGGTCAGTCTCGGCTTATCGCTGGGTGTCCCCTTCCTCTACGTGCTGGGCCTCCTGGTGCTCGTGATCGCCTTCGGGGTGCCGCTCCGCCGCTTCCGCCGCCCGGCCGAGCGCCCGGTTCTCGGCTGGCGTCTGCTGCTCGTCGACACGATCGGCCCGCTGATCCTGGCCGGGGTCAGCGCCCTGATCGCCATCCCGTATTTCCGCGTCCCCGACTCCGGCGCGGCCGGCACCGAGATCGCCTTCTTCTCACCGCCGCTGCGCAGCCTGCTGATCGGTCCGGCCGAGTCCCGCATCTGGGGCGGCGCGCACGAGGTGCCGCGCTCCTCGCTCGGCTGGCCGGCCGAGATGGGTCTGCTTCCCGGCTTCGTGCTCTACGCCCTCGCCCTGGCCGGTCTGGCCTTCTCGATCTGGACGCTGCGCCAGCGCCTCCTCCTGCTGGCCGCCCTGGCCGTCACGATCGTCCTCACCCTGGGCACCAACTTCTACGAGGGTCGCTGGACCTACCTGCCCCTGTTCGGCCACCTCCCCGGCTCGTTGGGTCTGCGCATCCCCGGCCGCCTCATGATCTGGGCCACGCTGCTGCTGGCCATCCTCGCCGCGGGCGCCGTGGCCGAGTTCGTCCGGCGTGCCGAGCACCTCGCCGAACACCGCATCCCGCCCTGGCCCGGCCCCTGGTTGCGGCTGGCCACCTTCGTGCCGCTGCTGCTGGTGCTGGCCGAGGGCTGGAACGCCACCGCGCACCCGGTGGCTCCGGCCCAGCCCACCGCGATGCGCACTGTCAGCGGTCCCATGGTGGTGCTGCCCACGGCCGCCCTGACCGACCAGACCATCATGTTGTGGTCGACCACCCGCTTCCAGCCGATGGCCAACGGCGCGGGTGGGTTCGCCGCGGCGCGCCAGGCCGAGTTGCGCGGCCGCGTCCAGTCGTTCCCCGACGCCGCCAGCATCGAATATCTGCGCTCCCTGAACATTGACCGTGTCCTCCTGCTCCGCGCCCCGGCGGCCGGCACGCCATGGGAGCGGGCCGGTGACATCCCTGTGGACGCCCTGGGCATCCGCCGCGAAGACTTGGACGACGCCGTCGTCTTCCACCTCCGCTGAGCGGTGCAGCCATCCTGCCCCGAGACCGGCATGATCGTTTCGTTGTCCACAATTCGCGGTTGTCCACAGGAGAGCCCCGCCGCGACCGAGAATTGTCGGACGGCGGAACTACCGTCCACGCCATGAAGAACAGCCGCCCCGATAACCGGGCCCGCCATGGCAACCATGCGCTGCGTCGACCCCGTTGCGTCGGCCTGCCGCACCAAGGGCGATTGCCGACATGTACCAGATCCAGTGCGGCTCAAGGTGACGCACTACTTGAGTGCGGCCCAGGGTCGTCGGCCCCCGGCTGCGCATGGGTGGCCACATGAGGAACTTGCAAGCGGATCACCTGAGCGACCGATCAGTCGGATGGCGCTCGGTCCACTCGGATGAGTCGGCGCGCGAGCTCGATCAGGTGTGCGCGGTATCGGGCGCGGAGCTCGGGAGTGATTTCCTCGTCGAGCACCATGCGGGTGATCTGCGGTGCGGCGACGAACCAGCTCACCAGGGCCATCATCGACAGGACGACGAACGAGGGTGCAAGTGACCCGTCGACCAGCCCCGCGGACTGCGCCTCGACGACCGCACTGGTCTTGCTCGCGTAGTGGTCGCGCCGTTCCGCGAAGTCCGGAGCCGCATCGGGGGCGAAGTGCAGGGCCTCCTGCGACACCAGCCGCAAGACGTCCGGGTTCGCTGTCATGAAGTCGAACAGGTCGCCCACGAATGTCTCGACGCTTTCCGGACGGAGGACGACGGCTTCCGCCAGCTGCGTCATCCGTGCCCGCAGAACGGCCGCGAACAGCGTCTCCTTGTCTCCGAAGTAGGAGTAGATCAGCGCTTTGCTGCTGTCCGCGTTAGCCGCGATCCGGTCGACCCGAGCACCCGCGATCCCGTAGGTCGCGAACTCGGCTGTGGCGGCCCGGAAGATCCGCGCCGTGGTCTCCGCCCTGTCGTACTTGGCCATGCCTCACCTTCCCGAGAATGCTGGACTGCCCGTGACAGGAGTCGGTCCCTGGGCGGCCGCCCGCTTTCGTATCCGCGCCCGGCGCAGAACCAGGCCGTGGAGCCGCCGAACGGGGACAGCACGATGACGACGGTTCACGCAGCGGCGCGGTATCGCCCCGTCCAGTGTCCCGCCAGGCTTGCCAGCGCGCTCGCACCAGAGGCCACCACAGCTACCAGAACCACCACGTGCATTGCTCCGTTGGGTCGGCGACCACGCTCGCGGTATCCGCGAGCACGGTCGGACGGGCGCTCATACCACCGGGCTGACGGACATCGACGGGCCGCGGCCCGCGGCGCGTCGGTCCCACAAGGACGACGTCAGCCACACCACGCCGGCGAGGGCGGCCAGGACGACACCGATCTCGCCGACGCCGGTCATCCCATCTCGGTCGAAGGCGATCGAGCCCAGGGCTGCGCCGAGCGAGCCACCGAGGAACACCGCGGTCATGAACATGGTGTTCGCCTGCGCCGCGCTTCCCGGGTTCGCCAGCAGCACGCGACTCTGATTCGCGGACTGCAGGACCTGGTTGGCCCAGGTGAGCAGGAACACCGATGGGGCGAAAAGCCAGATCAGCCGGTTGTCGACCGTAGCGCTCGACAGAGCAGCGATCAGCACGACGATCGCGGTGGTCACCGCCCGCCGGCTTCCCCAACGCTGGACCGCTCGTGCGGCGACCAGCGTCACCACGCCGGCAGCTATGCCCACCAGCCCGAACAAGCCGGCGGCGGCGACGCTCCAATGCACCGATGGGCCGGTCAGGTGCAGCACCATCACGGTCCAGACCGCGTTGAACGCCGCGAACCCGAAGAACTGCATGATCGCGCTCTCGAGCAGGACCCGGCTGGTACCGAGCCGACGCACCGTCGACAGCAGGATCCGGTGGTAGGCGATGCGGTCGGCGACGGGCAGGTCGTTCGGGATGACCCGCCGGATCAGCGGCAGGCACAGCACGACGAACAGCGCGAAGAGCAGCAGGACGCCGCGCCAGCCGATGAGCGCGCCGAGCAGGCCGGCCACGATGCGACCACCGAAGATCCCGATGAGCAGGGATCCGACCAGAACCGAGGTGGTCGAATGCTTGGCGTCGGCCGGCGCCAGCTTGGCCGCGGTGGGAATGATCAGCTGAGCGATGTTGGCCACCAGCCCCACGACAAAGAAGCCTGCTGCGACCGAGCCCGTTGCCGGGAGAGCGGCCGTCGTGACGAGTCCCGCGGCAAGCAATGCCATCTGAAGGGTGATCTGCGAGCGCGGCTGGAAATGGTCGGCGAGCGGTACGAACAGAAAGATGCCGAGCGCGTAGCCGAGTTGCACCGCTGTAGCGATCGAACTGGCGCCCGCCGTCGAGGCGCCGAGCTGACTGATGAAGTCGGTCAGCAGCGGTTGGGGGAGATAGATCGTACTGACGGCGACGGCGGTCACCGTGGCGAGGACGGCGAGGGATGGCCCCCACCGCCGGGTCGAGTCGGAAGTCATGCGCCCCTTCTTTCTGACTAGTCAGTAATAAATTACTCCTCTCCGGTCAAGCGATGGCGTGCGGAACCTATGAGCTGCGTGACAAGCCGCATCTAGCGACGTTGGGTTCCGGTCGGCCGCGCTCGCGGACGCGCCGGGGGACCGGCCCGGCGGTCAGGCGTTGGCCGCGACCTGGTCCGCGGGCGGTGGCGGATCGAGGGGCGCGGGCGGAGCCGGGGAGCGGTCCACGCGGAATGTGCGGCGCAGGCGGCCGATCCACGGGGCGTCAGCGCCGTTGAGCGGGCCGCCGTCCGGGTCGTCGCTGTAGTTCTGGCGGACCGCGTCGAGCTCGGGCTTCCAGATCTCGCGGACCACGAGGCCGCACAGCACCGCGACCGTGATCAGGCGCAGGCTCGAGGCCAGCACGAACGTGCCCTCGGGGATCACCGGCTTGCCGCCGGCGCCCATCAGCTCGGCGTAGAACGCTGTGAAGTAAGCGAACTCGGCGACCGTCCAGGCGATGATCGCTCCCCAGCGGGGGCGGGCCAGCACGATCAGCGGCAGCAACCAGAGCACGTACTGCTGTGACCACACCTTGCTGGTGATCAGGAACGCCGCCACGACGAGGAAGGCGAGCTGGGCCACCCTTGGCCGGCGCGGCGCCAGCCAAGCCAGCAGGCCGATCGCCGCGCAGGCCAGGCCGAACAACGCGTACGAGACCAGGTTGAGCGTCGGCACATGGTCACTCAGCCATTGGAATGGGCCCTGGTCGCCCGTGGATCCCGAGTTCCACTTGCCGTCGAAGTAGCGCCCGATGTACCAGAACGTTCCCCAGTCGATCGGCCGTTCACTGTTCAGCCGGAAGAAGCGCAGCCAGCTTTCGTGGTACCAGTAGAAGACCGGGAAGTTGGCGACCGCCCAGCTCACCGCCGCGGTGGCCATCGCGGCCCCCCAGGAGCGCATCGCCTTGGACCGCAAGGCCAGCACCAGCAACGGGCCGAGGATGAACAGCGGCCACAGTTTGGCCGCCCCGCCCAGCCCCAGGAAGACACCCGCCCAGGCCGGATGCTTCTTGGCCCATAGGTAAAGCCCGGCCGCGGCCAGCCCGATCGCCAAGAAGTCCCAGTTGACCGTCGCGGTGAAGAAGATGATCGGCGAGACCGCGAAGATCGCGGCGTCCCAGGGTCGACGCCGGCGCAACGCCAGGATCACCGCCGCGGTCGCCACGGCCAGCGCGGAGAGCACGATCGCGTTGATGTTGTAGAACCACGTGCCCTGGTTGATCTCGGGGTGGGACTCGCCGTAGGCGTGCACCGGCAGCCCGAGCGCCCCCATGAAGTAGCCGGTGACCACCGGGTATTCCACCGGCCAGTCCTTGTACGGGACCGCGCCCTCGTTGAGGTGTTCCGCGTAGTACAGCGCGAGCACGTCGGTGTAGCAGAACCGCGTGTACTGGACGTTTTGCTGCCAGTCGCCGCTCTGGCAGGGCGATTTCTGCACCCACGAGAAGGCGAGCGTCAGGCAGGTCAGCGCCATGATGATCCGCGACGCCGTCCAGAAGCGACCCCGCCTGACGTCGGACCGCACCGCGTGCGAGCCGAGCGGCCCGCCGATCGCCTCGGACAGGCCGCGCACGAAACCGTCCGACGTCGCCGTCGCGCTCGGCTTGTCGGGGCGGTCGAGGTCCTCGGACGGTTGCGTGCTCATGTCATGGCATCATGCCGTACTTCGTACCGGGGACCGGGAACGACCTACGCCCAAAACGAACCGGCGCGCACCCCCGAGGGATGCGCGCCGGACTGCGACCTAGTCGCCGGCGTCCTGTGGCGTGAGGGTCGGTTGCGTGGGCAACTGCTCGGGGGTTCCGCCGCCGTCGTTGTCACCGCCGCCGTTGTCGTCCCCGCCGTCGTCACCGTCGTTGTTGCCACCGCCGCCGTCGTTGTTGCCGCCGCCGGCATCACCGCCGTTGTTGTCCCCGCCGCCGTTGTTGTTGCCACCGCCGTTGTTGTCGCCGTTGCCGTTGTCGCCGTTCCCGTTGCCGCCACCGTTGTTCTGGTTGCAGTCGGGCCCGATGAAGCCGAGCACGCAGTCACCGCCGTTGTCCTGCGGCTTCTCGACCGGGGGCGCCTGGCCATTGGCGTAGGGGCTGTCCGGGTTGCCGGTCTCGACGCGTTCCGGGAAGTCCTCGCGCTCCAGGTCCTTCGCCTTGATCACGGCGTCGAGGAACTTCTTCCAGATCTTCGACGGCGTGCCGGCGCCGAACATGTCGCGGCCGTTGGACTCCTTGAGCTCGACCTTGTTCTTGGCGCCGCCGACCCAGACCGTCGCGGCGAGCTGCGGCATGCCACCGACGAACCAGGTGTCACCGCTGCCCTCCTTGAACTCCCAGGTGCCGGACTTGGCGATGCCCTCCTGGCCGCCGCGCAGGTCGCGGTCGTCGACCTCGACGATCTCCTTCATCACCGACTGAAGGTTCGACATCTGCTCGGCGTTGAAGACCGGCTTACCGGCGACGTTCTCCTTGCCCACCAGCTTCTTCCGGCCGGTCTCGGGGTCGACCCGGCTCACCGACTTGATGAAGTGCGCGTCGTGGTGGACGCCGTTGCCGACGATCGTCGCGACGCCCTCGGCGTGCTCGAGGGGGACGACACGGTACTGGCCGAAGGCGACCTCGTTGTCGAAGTACCCCTTCTTCTCCCAGACGTCCTTGTCGGTCTTGGTCAGATCGACCAGCTTGCCGTCGTCGGTGAACATGTGGCTGACGCCGGCGTCACGGGCGGCCGCGATGACCTTGTCGCGGCCGATGGCGTCCGCGATCCAGTAGAACGGGAAGTTGTACGACTTGACCGTCGCCGTCTCCAGGTCACAGAACTTGATCTTGCCCTTACAGACAGCTCCGGGGTCGGCGCCCGCGTTGCTGATCTTCGTGCCGTTCCGGCGCAGCTTGGTGCCGTCCCAGCGCGTCTTGAAGGAGATGTCCTCCTTCAGCGCGGCGGCCAACGTGTAGATCTTGAACGTCGAGCCGGGTGACTGGCCACCGTCGATCTTCAGCGTGTCACTACGCATGTAACCGCCGTAGTCGATGCCGGTCGGATCGTCGCCGCCGTAGTAACCGAGCACGCGTCCGGTCTTCGGGTCGATGCCGATCACCGCCGCCTGGTACGACGCCGGCTTGCCGTTCATCGGGGAGCTCTCGCTCTTGCGCGAGCCCGCCTCCTCGGCCGCCTTCTGCACCGCCGGGTCGATCGTCGTCGTGACGGTCAGACCGCCCTTGTCGAACTCCTGCTGGCTGATGCCCATCTCGGCCAGCTCGGCCCGCACGTGCCGCATGATCATGCCGACCGGCTTGCCGTCGGTGCTCTTGGCGGACGAGTTCGTCGACTTCTTGACCTGGGGGTAGACGCGCTTGTCGTAGACCTGCTGAGAGATCCAGCCCATCTCCAGCATGTTCTTCATCGTGTACTCCCACCGCGCTTTCGCGTCGACGGGGTTGATGGTCGGGTCGTATCCCTTGTGCGTCGCCGTGGGCTCCGGCTGCTTGATGATCGAGGCCAGAACAGCGGCCTCGTACGGCGTGACGGCGTTCTTCTGCCCGGCCGGCGTGGTGACCGACTTGCCGAAGTAGCCCTGCGCCGCGGCCTGGATGCCGTACCGGCCCTTGCCCAGGTAGATGTAGTTCAGGTACATGCCCATGATCTGGTCTTTGTTGTACTTGGACTCCATCTTGCGGGCGATCACGGCCTCACGGATCTTGCGGTTGTAGCTGATCTCCTTGAGGTCCGCGGCGTGCCGGGCGTACTGCTGGGTGATCGTCGACGCGCCCTGCTGATCGCCGCCGGTGAAGTTGTTCCACGCGGCGCGGACGATGCCCTTCATGTCGATGCCGTGGTGCTTGTAGAAGTTCTTGTCCTCGGCGGCGGCCACGGCGTGCTCGACGACCTTGTTGATCTGAGCCTCGGGAACGACCGTGCGGTTCTGGTCGCCGAGCTTCGCCAGGACCGAGCCCTTGGTGTCGAGGATCACGTTCGACTGGTCCTCGGTGACCGGCGAGGGCAGGTCGACATCGTCGAAGAAGTAGGTGCCGCCGACCACACCGGCCCCGAGCAGGATGACCAGCACGGCCGCCGCGGCGGTCAGGATGTTGGTGCGGCGGCGGCGCTTGGCCGCCTTGGACTTGTCCTTGCCGCCGACCGACCGGCCACCGCCGATGCTTCCCTCGTCGTCCGGGCCGAGGACCGAGGGCCCGGGGCGTACGGCCGCACGGGCGACAGTCCCCGTGCCCCGCACCGGGGCGGCGGCGCCGACCGAGGCGCGCGCACCGACGCGGGCCGACCCGACGGAGGCACGCCCGGGGACGGCCGGTCCCGGGGACGCGCTGCCCACAGAGGCGCTGCCCACGGATGCGCTGCCCACGGACGCGCTGCCCACGGACGCGCTGCCGACCGAGGCACGGCCGGCCGGAGCCGGTCCGGCCGGAGTTGAGCCGACGGAGGCGCGACCACCGGCCCCGCGGCGGTACGCATCCGGCGCCGGCCGGGCCGATGCCGAAGGAGGAGAAGAGGACTGGTCGTCAGGCGCGGAGCTCGAGGACCCGGGCACACGGGCCCGGGCACGCGAGGACTGCGGTTCGCCGTACGAGTTCATGCGGTCACACCTCGGTCGCGGTGACGTGCGCAGGGACGACCCTGGAGGGGCCTTCGCCTGTGACGACGCGCGCGGACGATTTGGGCTGCGTACCGGCAGCCGCCCTGACGGATGTCCTGAATGACCGGCTGTGGCGCTGGATGCGCGAGCCGGTCGGGGTCGTGTCAACGGTAGCGAGATCGATCCGCGTCATCGGCGGGCGTCCCATCCGTGTGACGACAACCCGGTTTCGCGGTGGCGGCCCGCGGCGGCCGAGGCGGCGATCGCCTCGACCTGATCGAGTTCGTCGGCGGTGAGCGCGTCCCGTCCGAGCAGGTATTGCTCGGCCAGGTGATTCCACGCGCAGGACTGGCACACCTCCACGACGAACACCTGGAACTCACGCAGTGTCATCGCCAGGACGGGAAGCTCGGAAAGCTTGCGAGCCTGCCCGGCGGACTGCTTGAGCTCGTCGCCGTAGATGTAGTGAACGAGGGTCAGGTTGTCTCGACGGCAGATCGGGCACCGGTCCTCAGTCGGCTCGCCATGGAATCGAGCAGCGCTTTTGAGGTAGGGCGAGGCATCACAGACCTCGAGCGTGCCGATCTTGCCGTTGTGCACGTCGCGCAGCACTGCTCGCTTCTGTAGCGAGTAGTCGACCACCTGCCGCTGCGTTCGCATGGCGAAGAGAGTACGCGGTCCAACGGCGAGGGGCGACAGTCATCACACAGCGTGGCGGACGCGTAGCTCCTTCATGAACAGCTTGCGCACTTGTGGCAACGGATCTACGGTTGCGATGTATCGGGCCGATACATCGGGGCAGACGAGGAGGTGGCCGGTGCTGGAACTGGCGATTCTCGGCCTCCTGCAGGAGACCCCGATGCACGGCTACGAGCTGCGCAAGGAGCTCGTGACCAAGCTGGGCACGTTCCGCGCCGCGATCAGCTACGGCACCCTCTACCCGACGCTCAAGCGACTGCAGACGGCCGGCTGGATCACCGAAACCGAGTCCGATCCGTCGATGATCCCCCCGATGACCAGCAAACGGGGCCGCGTTGTTTACAAGATCACTGCCGATGGCAAGGAGCGGTTCGCGGACCTGCTCGCCCAGGCCGGCCCCGAGACGTACGACGACGCCGGCTTCGGTGTTCACTTCGCGTTCTTCTCCCGGACCGACCGCGCCACCCGGCTGCGCATCCTGGAGGGCCGCCGCCGGCGCATCGAGGAGCGGCGAGAGGGTCTGCGCGACGTGCTCTCCCGCGCCGCCGGCCGTCTCGACGCCTACACGCTCGAATTGCAGCGCCACGGGCTCGACGCCTGTGAGCGCGAGGTCCGCTGGCTGGAGGAGCTCATCACCAACGAGCGCTCCGGCCGGGCCCCGGCAGGATCCGCCGGGACGCTCGACATCCCCGCCGCTGAGCAGCCACGAGAGCGAGCGGCTGAGGATGCATCCCCCGAAACCCCGCGTCCACAACAGGACCGGCCGTGATGAACAAGGAGGCAAACGCGATGGGCTCCGTCCGCGTCGCCATCGTCGGTGTGGGTAACTGCGCCTCGTCCCTCGTACAGGGCGTGGAGTATTACAAGAACGCCGACCCCAACGACCGCGTCCCGGGTCTCATGCACGTGACCTTCGGCGACTACCACGTATCCGACGTGAAGTTCGTCGCGGCGTTCGATGTGGACGCCAAGAAGGTCGGCATGGACCTGAGCGAGGCGATCGTCGCCAGCGAGAACAACACCATCAAGCTGACCGACGTGCCGCCGACCGGCGTCACCGTCCAGCGGGGGCCGACCTTCGACGGTCTGGGCACCTACTACCGCGAGATCATCGAGGAGTCGGCGGCCGAGGCGGTCGACGTCGTGCAGGCGCTGCGCGACGCTGAGGTCGACGTGGTCGTGTCCTACCTCCCGGTGGGCTCCGAGCAGGCCGACAAGTTCTACGCCCAGGCCGCGATCGACGCGGGCTGCGGCTTCGTCAACGCGCTGCCGGTCTTCATCGCCTCCAACCCGGAGTGGGCCCAGAAGTTCGCCGACGCCGGTCTGCCGATCGTCGGGGACGACATCAAGAGCCAGGTCGGCGCGACGATCGTGCACCGTGCCCTGGCCAAGCTGTTCGAGGACCGCGGCGTCGAGCTGCTGCGTACGTACCAGCTCAACTTCGGCGGCAACATGGACTTCATGAACATGCTGGAGCGCAACCGCCTGGTCTCGAAGAAGATCTCGAAAACCCAGTCGGTGACCTCGCAGATCCCGCACGAGATGATCAAGAGCGACGTGCACATCGGCCCGTCGGACCACGTGCCGTGGCTCGACGACCGCAAGTGGGCCTACATCCGGCTCGAGGGCCGCTCGTTCGGCGACACCCCGCTGATGGCCGAGCTCAAGCTCGAGGTGTGGGACTCGCCGAACTCGGCCGGTGTGATCATCGACGCCGTCCGCGCCGCCAAGATCGCCAAGGACCGCGGTGTCGGCGGCCCGATCCTGTCGGCCTCGTCGTACTTCATGAAGTCCCCGCCGGTGCAGTACAACGACCACGACGCCAAGGAGTCCGTCGAGGCGTTCATCCGCGGCGACATCGAGCGCTGAACCACCTGATCGAAAGGGCCGGGCCGAGAGGCCCGGCCCTTCGTCATGAGAACCAGCTGCGGGTGAGCGCCACGCCCGCCTCGAGCTCCAGCAGCTTGCGCTTGCGGTCGAGCCCGCCCCCGAAGCCGACCATCTTGCCGCCGGCGCCGACGACCCGGTGACAGGGCACGATCACCGGCACCGGGTTGTGGTTGCAGGCCGTGCCGACCGCCCGGGCCGCCCCCGGGTCACCCAGGGCGGTCGCGATCGCGCCGTAGGTCACCATCTCCCCGTACGGAATCTTGGCGATCTCGCCCCAGACGGCCCGCTCGAACGCGGACCCGCCCGGCATCTCGACCGGCACGGTGAAATCGGTGAGCTCGCCGGCGAAGTAGGACTCGAGTTGCGAGACGGCCGCATGCGAGCCGGGCGGCCCCGGAAGCGCCCCGAACCGCACCCCCACGACGGTGTCACCCGAGACGGCCACACCCAGGGGCCCGATGGGGGAGTCGACGAAGAACATGCCCCGATTCTGCTCCTGGGCTATGACAAGTCCTGAAGCTCGTCCGCGTCTTTCTCGCTTCGCGGGTCCGGAGTCGCCGGCGGCCTCGACCGGGCCAGGTCGACGAGGGCGGTGATGGTGGCCAGCGGGAGGTTGACGATCAGGCCCAGCACCGAGTTGACCCCGACCAGCGCGGTCGCGTTCGAGATGGAGTCCAGGCTCCGGGCCACGAAGCTGCCGTCGTCACCACCCTGCTGCAGGTAAGTCGTGCCGACCTGCTCCCCGTCGTAAGTCAGCATGTACATGCCGAGGGCGCAGGTCGCGACCACTCCGACGATCGACAGAGCGGCGAAGGCCAGGCGTGCGCGCCGGCTGCCGAACGACCACAGCACGATCCACGTCACGACGAGCGCGACCGGCAGAATCCAGGCCGGCCACGGGAGTTCGACGAGCATTCCCACGCGGCGACCCTAACGGCGGCGCGCCACCGGCAGACCGGTCAGGAGAGGTGCCCGTTGTCGCGGGCCCACTTGTACAGCTCGGCCTCGGCCTCGTCCCGGTCCAGCGGGCCCCGGTCGAGGCGCAGCTCCTTGAGGAAGCGCCAGGCCTGACCCACGACCGGGCCGGGCGGTACGCCGAGCAGTTCCATGATCGCGTTGCCGTCCAGATCGGGGCGGACCCGGGCCAGATCCTCCTCGGCGGCCAGCCGGGCGATCCGCTCCTCGAGCGCGTCGTAGTCGGCGGCCAGGTTGGCCGCCTTGCGCTTGTTGCGGGTCGTCACGTCCGAGCGGGTCAGTTTGTGCAACCGGTCGAGCAGCGGCCCGGCGTCGGTCACGTAGCGGCGCACCGCCGAGTCGGTCCACTCGCCCCGGCCGTACCCGTAGAAGCGCAGATGCAGGCCGACCAGCTCGACCACCTCGGAGGTGACGTCCTTGGGGTACTTCATCGCCTTCATGCGCTGCTTGGTCATCCGGGCCCCGACCACCTCGTGGTGGTGGAAGCTGACGCGCCCGTCCCGCCCGACCGCCTTCGTCGCCGGCTTGCCGATGTCGTGCAGCAGGGCAGCCATCCGGAGCACGAAGTCGGGGCCCTCGTCGCCCTCGAGCCGCATCGCGTTCTGCACGACGATCAGCGTGTGCTCGTACACGTCCTTGTGCTGGGCGTGCTCGTCGATCTCGAGCTTGAGCCCGGAGATCTCGGGGATGAAGTGGTCGGCCAGTCCGGTGTCGACCAGCAGGCGCAGGCCGGCGATGGGGTCGGCCCCGCACAGCAGCTTGGTGAACTCGTCCCGGATCCGCTCCGCGGTGATTCGTTCCAGATCGGCGGCCATGTCCCGCATGGCCGAGATGACCTTTTGATCCACAGTGAACCGGAGCTTGGCCGCGAAGCGCGCGGCCCGCAGCATCCGAAGTGGATCATCGCCGAACGACTGGGCCGGCGCGGCCGGCGTGCGGATGAGCTGAGCGGCGAGGTCGTCCAGTCCCCCGTACGGGTCGGTGAAGACGTGGCCGGGCAGCGACACCGCCATCGCGTTGATCGTGAAGTCGCGGCGCTCCAGGTCGTCCAGCAACGAGGTGCCGTACTCGACCACGGGATTGCGGGTCACACCGTCGTACGCCTCGGCCCGGAAGGTGGTGATCTCGAGCCGCAGACCGTCCTTCTGCAGGCCGATGGTGCCGAACTCGCGACCGGTCTCCCAGATCGCATCGGCCCAGTTCCGCACGATGTCGAGGGTCTGCTCGGGGCGGGCATCGGTGCAGAAGTCGAGGTCGTCGCCCAGCCGGCCGAGCAGCGCGTCGCGCACCGAACCGCCGACCAGGTGCAACTCATGGCCGGCGGCGCCGAATCGGCGCCCCAGCTCATCGGCGACAGGGGAGACCCGCAGCAGCTCGGCGACCGCGTTCTGCTGGGCGCTAGTCAACACAGACATGGGACCACCAGGGTATCGGCCCTCCGTCAGCTTTCGGGTGGCGGGTGGCGGGGTGGGACGGCCGCCGTGGCAGTGGGGCAGGACAGCGGGCAGGATGGGCGGGTGCCCGTTCCCGAGGCGCTGCTCCGCCTGGCCGAGGATCCGCAATTCTGGGCCGGCGACGGCGTGACCAGTGACGATCAATCTCCCGAGCTGCGGGTGACCTTCCCGGTCACCGGTGGCTACGCGCTCGTGCTCGATCTCGACCCGGCCACCGGGGAGCGCACGCTCGGTCTGCGCGGGCCGGCCTCGAGCGAGCCGATCCCGCTCGCCTGGGCGCCGCCCGGCGGTCCGGCTCCAGCCGCTCTGCGGTGGTGGGAGCTCGACCTCTGCGCCCGGGTGATCGCCTGGGAAGATCCCACGCTGCCCCATCCGGGGCTGGTCGTGGCCCTGCTGTCGCCCTTCGCGCCGGCGACGCCCGACGACGACGAGCCCGCGGTCGCCGCGATGCGGGAGGCGGCGTACCGGTCGCTGCGCCGTGACGTCCCACCGGCCGAGCCCGCCGGCCCCGAACAGGCCCCTCTGCCGCTCTTCACGGGCGCGAACTGGTGGCCGGCTCCGGCCACGCCGTCCCCCCAGGTGCTCGACGAGGCGTCGATCGCCCAGCTCAGCCAGCCCGAGCGAGCCCTGCAGGACGTCCGCGGCGGTTCGCGCTTCCCGCGTGAGTTGCTGGCCGATCTCGTACGCCGGGCGACCGCGCACCTCGAGGCGGTGGCCGGCGAGCGCTGGTATGCGGAGACCCGCCCGATCGCTCGGCACATCCTGGACACTCGTGATCTTCGGCCCATTCCGGCCCTGCTCGGTGCGCTCACCGAGGCCGGCTGCGATCATCCGACGGTGCTCGACGCGCTGAGTGAGCCGCTGGTGCCCGCCGAGGCCTGCTGGATGGTGGAGACGCTGGCCGGCGCCGAACCGGGCACGCTCCTGCGGCACAGTCTGTAACGAGCCCTCTATGGTGGCTGAAGTTCCGCACGACGCTCGGGAGGTTCGGTGAACGGCGGTCTTTACCGCAGCGCGCACGCCGCGCCCGACGGTGAGCCATCGAGGCCGGAGGACGGCGTCACCGTGATCTCGGTGGACGAGCAGGTTCCCGGCGTCTCGGCCTCCGAGGGTCAGTCCCTCCCACCCGAGCAGGTGCCGGCGTCCGAGGGGCAGAGCACGGTCGGCACGAGCGCGATGATGGCGGTCGCCAGCTTCGTCAGCCGGATCATCGGCTTCGTCCGCAACGCGCTGATCGGCATCACTCTCGGCCCGTACATCGGTAGCGCGTTCACCAGCGCGCAGTTCCTGCCCGGCCAGATCTACGAGCTGCTGCTCGGCGGCATCCTGAGCAGCGTGCTCGTGCCGCTTCTGGTGCGCCGGCGCAAGACCGACGCCGACGGCGGACTGGAATTCACCCGCAAGCTGCTCACCTTCGCCGTGGTGTCACTCGGCATCGCTACCGTGCTGGTGGTGATCGCTGCTCCGGCGATCACCTGGATCCAGGCCAGCGACGACAACACCACCGCCTACCGCGCGCTGGTCACCAACTTCGCGTACTGGATTCTCCCGATCATCTTCTTCACCGGGCTCTCCGCGATGATCGGCGCGGTGCTGAACACCCGGGGTCACTTCGCCGCACCGACCTGGGCCCCGATCCTCAACAGCCTGGTGGTGATCGCCGCCTGCGGTGTCTTCATCGTCTCCTTCGGCACCAACAAGGCCCTCCAGCCCGAGGACGTGTCAGGCGCGCAGATCGCCGTGATGGGCGGCGGCATGCTGCTCGGCATGGTGGCGCAGGCGCTCGGCCTGCTGCCGGCGCTGCGCAAGGTGGGCTTCACCTGGAAATGGCGCTGGAATCCGCGCTCGCTGGGCCTCGGCGAGATCGGCCGCCTGGCCGGCTGGATGCTCTGCTACGTGGCGGCCAACCAGATCGCCGTCTTCGTCGTGGTCCGCATCCTCAACCGGGTCGCCGGCAAGGACAGCGCCAGCGTGCTCGCCTTCAACAACGTCTTCCTGCTGGTGGTCATGGCGCACGGCATCATCGGCGTCTCGGTGATGACCGCGCTGCTGCCCAAGATGAGCGCGGCCGCCGCCGAGGGCCGGTACGCCGAGGTGAGCGCCGACCTGAGCCGGGCCATCCGGCTGGTCACCGTCGCGCTCGCCCCGATCTCAGTCGTCTACGGCGTGCTGGGCGCGCCGATCGCGGTCATGCTCTTCCAGGGCGGCGCGTTCGACAACGGTGACGCGCTGGCCACCGGCACGGTGCTGGTGGTGGCCGCGTTCGCGGTGATCCCGTTGTCGATCAGCTATCTGTGCACCTACACCTTTTACTCTTTGCAGGGCAACCGGACCGCCGCTCTGATCAATGTGCCGGTCGTCGCGGTCCGCATCGCGGCCTACTTCGTGCTGGCCGAGGTGCTCAGGGCCTCGCTGTCGGCGGCCGGCATGACCGCCGCCAACGCGATCTCGTACGCGGTCTCGGCGTTGATCTCGCTGGCCGTGCTGCGCCGCCAGATCGGCCGGCTCAACCTCGGCTCGGTGGTGGTGTCGATGATCAAGGTGCTCGTGGCGGCCGCGCTCGCCGCCGCGCTCGGTCTCCTGGTCGTGCATCTGCTGCCCGGCGCCGGAGCCCCGTCGGGCCGCGGCGAGGCAGCTCTGCAGCTTCTCGCCGGTGGATCCGTGATCCTGGTGGTCTACCTGGCCGCGGCTCTCGCTCTGCGGGTCTCCGAGATCAGTCAGGTGATCGGGATGGTGCGCCGCAAACTCGGTCGCTGACCAGCTGTTTCACCGGCACCGGAGGTCACCGCGGCGCTACGGTGCGAGGCGGCCGGGCTTGCCGCGCCGGGGGGACGACCTGCCGCGGGATGGCCCCGGGCGGGTATGGTCGGTGTCGGCATGTGCTCTTGGCACGTCGCCATTCACGTTTCAGCACGGCATCCGGTTCGAGCATGTACCCGGGGGACCAAGCACTTACCCAGGGATCAAGCACTTACCCGGATCAGGCACGGCAGCAACACCTGCAGCAGCGCAGCATCTGCACCCAGCACGGCGAACCGTGCGTGGAGCACCGAGGAGGACTGGTGACCCAGGTCGGCGAAGGCCACGAGACCGCGGCCGATGCGGACGGACCGGTCATGACCTTCGGTGCACCCGCCGTCGGTGAGATCCTGGCCGAGCGCTATCAGCTCGAGGAACACGTCAACGACGACAGCGCCGGCCGCCAGGTCTGGCGCGGCATCGACGTCATCCTCCGCCGCCCGGTCGCCGTCGTGCTGCGCTACCCCGGTGGCGAACCGGCCGCCGAGATGCTGCAGGCCGCGGTCGACGCGAGCCGCGTGATACACCCCAACCTGGTCGGCGTCTACGACGCGATCGACGAGGGCTCCCGGTCCTACGTGGTGCGTGAGTGGGTCGACGGCGAGTCGTTGCGCGAGCTGGTCGCCACCGACGGGCCGCTCGACCCGGCCCGGGCCACCGCCATCGCCCACTCGATCGCCGACGCCCTGGCCGCGGTGCACGCCACCGGCATGGTGCACGGCAACGTGCACCCCGGCACGACGCTGATCGGCGACGACGGCCGGGTCGTCCTGGCCGACGCGCGGGCCGATTCGGCCGACTCGGTCGAAAGCGACATCCGCGCGGTCGGCGGCATCATCTATTTCGCCCTGACCGGCCACTGGCCCCACACCGAGGTCAACCACTCCGCGCTGCCCGACGCGAACAGGGACGCGAGCGGCAATCCGGCCGCGCCCCGGCAGATCCGTGCCGGCGTCCCGGCGTATCTCGACGACCTGACGATGGACCTGCTCGACACCCGGGTCGCCGCACCGGAGGCCGACGCGCTCGCCGCCGAGCTCGACCGGCTCGACGCGACCGAGGACGACTACGAGGACGCCGGCCCGCTGCGGTTCGCCCAGAGCGCCGCGACCGAGCCGGCCCGCAGCACCTCCAAAATCATCATCGGGGTCGCGGCCCTGGTCGTCATCGCGGTCATCGGCCTGGTCTTCGGCATCCGCGCGATCAGCAGCTCGAGCGACCCTCAGCCGACGACCACCACCCAGGCCGACGTGGGCGCCGCAGCCGACCCGACCGACGAGCAGACTCCCGCCCCGGCGCCGAAGAAGATCCCGCTGACGGCCAAGATGGTTCGGATGGTCGACCCTCCGGAGGGTGACCGGCAGCAGTCCAACGAGGCGAAATACACCGTCGACGACGATCCCGAGACGGTGTGGAGCACCGAGCACTTCAACCAGGCCAACTTCGGTAACCTCAAGAAGGGCATGGGGGTGCTGATCAACCTGGGCACCCCGCGCCGGCTCTCCGAGGTGACCGTCGAGACGTCCAGCCCCGACGTGGCGATGGACATCCGCACCGGCCCGTCCGACTACGGCAACAGTTCGGCCGGCGACAAGAAGATCGTCGACACGTACAAGAAGCTGGGTGACGGCGACACCGAGAAGACCGAGGGCACCCGCGAGGTGTTCTCCGGGTTCGACCCCAATCAGCAGTATCAGTACGTTCTGGTCTTCCTGACCGAGCTGCCCAAGGGTGATGACGGCCGCTACCAGGTCGACGTCGAGAAGATCGAGGTCACCGGATACTGATCCGGGCGCGGGTCGGACGAGCGCGTCCCTCACCGGCGCGAGTTATTCGTTAGCGTGTCAGCGTGAATACCGGGGACGGCCCGAGCGGGGCGCCCGGCACCGGCAGCGCCGGGCCGAGCGACGCCGATCTCCTGCGCGCCCACGTCGACGGCGACCGCGACGCGTTCGGTGAGCTGGTCCGCCGTCACCGTGACCGCCTCTGGGCCGTCGCCCTGCGCACGATCGGCGACCGTGAGGAGGCGGCCGACGCGGTGCAGGACGCGCTGCTCTCGGCGCATCGCAACGCCGCCCGCTTCCGAGGTGACTCGGCCGTCACCACCTGGCTGCACCGCATCGTGGTCAACGCCTCCCTCGACCGGATCCGCCGCCGCCAGGCCCATCCGACCGTGCCACTGCCCGACGGCAGCCGCTCCGACGACCGGCCGTCCGGTGTGGAGCCGGCCGCGCCGGCCACCGATCACGAGACCGCGCTGGTCGTGCGGCAGGCGCTGGCCGACCTGCCGGCCGATCAGCGGGCCGCGATCGTGCTGGTCGACATCCAGGGCTATCCGGTCGCCGAGGCGGCCGAGATCCTCGAGGTGGCGGTCGGCACGATCAAGAGCCGATGCGCCCGCGGGCGCGCCCGCATGGCGCTGGCCCTCGGCGAGCTGCGGGGGAGAGACCGCGGTCACGCCCCGGCCGGGAACCAGGACGCCCCCGAGGCCGTCCCATCCGGACCGGGCGCGGCGCAGCCACGACCCGGGCGGCACGACGGGAGGGACCAGAGGTGACCGGGGCCGATTTCAGTGGGGTCGACATCGACCTGCTGGCGGACTACATCGGCGGCGCCCTCGAGGGCACGCCGGACGAGTCCGTGGTGGCCACGTTGATCGCCGACGATCCGGCCTGGCGTGCGGCCTACGAGTCGCTCGGGGGCGGCGTCGCGGCGATCCGCGCCGAGCTGGGACGCATCGAGCCCGAGCCGATGCCGGCCGAGCTCGCCGCCCGGCTCGACGGCATGTTCAGCGCGCCGGCGTTGACCCTGGTCAAGGGTGATGCCGCAGCCGAGAGACCGACGGGCCGTCGTCGTCGCTGGGTCACGCCGATCGCGATCGCCGCCGGTTTCATCGCCTTCGTCGGTTTCGGTGCTGACTATCTCTCCGGGCGAGGCGCGCCCCAGACGGAGGACGCCGCGAGCACAGCCGCCGGCACGCTGGCGGCCGAGGGCCCGGCCATCCTGTCCACCGGCGCCGATTACACCCGCGCCACCCTCGCCGGGGAGCCACCCCAGCCCCTCGCCGCGAGCGGCAAGGCACCGGGCTTCGGCGAGTCCGACGCGCAGGAACAGCGCACGGCCGTCAACGACCCGGCGCTCGCCCGGCTCGCCGATCCGGCCGCGCTGCAGGCGTGCCTCGAGGCCATCCAGCGCGAGAACGCGGGCAGCGCCATCGCGGTACAGACGGTGGATTACGCCCGGTTCGATGGTGTTGCTGCGCTGATCGTCCGGTTCACGGCGGACAACGGCAACTGGGTCTGGGCGGCCGGCGCCGACTGTGGCACGCCTGCGGCCGGCGCCGACGCGCTCGACAAAGTGACGGTACGCTGAACGACACCCCAGACCACCCGCGTGAGGTCGGCCACGGCCGCGTGTGCGGGAATGGTCTGCGCCTAGCATGGCGTTCTAGCGTGCAGTGTCGCCGATCGGATATACCGGCGAAGAGCAGACTGAGGAGTCGGCAGTGGACGAGGTCCGTAATCTGATCATCATCGGTTCGGGACCGTCCGGATACACCGCGGCGCTCTACGCGGCCCGGGCGAACCTCAAGCCGCTCGTGATCGAAGGCGTCCAGTCCGGCGGCGCCCTGATGACCACCACCGATGTGGAGAACTTCCCGGGCTTCCGCGAGGGCATCATGGGCCCCGAGCTGATGGACAACATGCGCGCGCAGGCCGAGCGGTTCGGCGCCGAGTTCCTCACCGATGACGTCACCCGCGTCGAGCTGGGCGACAAGCCCACCGAGGCCGGCACCGAGGGCCTCAAGACCGTGTGGGTCGGTGAGAAGGAATACTTCGCTCGCGCCGTGATCCTCTCCACCGGCTCCGCGTGGCGCCCCCTGGGTGTCCCCGGCGAGCAGGAGCTGCTCGGCCACGGCGTCTCGTCCTGTGCCACCTGTGACGGCTTCTTCTTCCGCAACCACCACATCGTGGTGGTGGGCGGCGGCGACTCCGCGATGGAGGAGGCGACCTTCCTCACCCGGTTCGCCGAGTCGGTCACGATCGTGCACCGCCGCGACTCGTTCCGGGCCAGCAAGGTCATGCAGCTGCGGGCGCTGAACAACCCGAAGATCAAGGTCGAGTGGAACTCGGTGGTCGAGGAGATCATCGGCCACGACGGCAAGGTCTCCGGCGCCCGGCTCAAGAACATCCAGACCGGCGAGGAGAAGACCCTCGACGTGACCGGCGTCTTCGTGGCGATCGGGCACGACCCGCGCAGCGACCTCTTCAAGGGCCAGGTCGAGCTGGACGACGAGGGCTACGTGAAGGTCGACGCGCCGAGCACGCGCACCAAGGTCCCCGGCGTGTTCGCCGCCGGTGACCTGGTCGACCACACCTACCGGCAGGCCATCACCGCCGCCGGCACCGGCTGTGCCGCGGCGCTGGACGCCGAGCGGTTCATCGCCTCATTCGTCGAGCTGTAGAACCGTAAGTCGCTGTCAGACCAGGAGGGTCTAGTGGGAATCGCAGGTAAGGCGGTCACCGACGCCACGTTCGTGAGTGACGTGCTGCAGTCGGACAAGCCGGTGCTGGTCGACTTCTGGGCGGAGTGGTGCGCGCCCTGCAAGAAGGTCGACCCGCTGCTGGCCGAGATCGCCAAGGAGATGGGCGACAAGGTCGAGATCGTCCAGGTCAACATCGACGAGAACCCGGAGACCACGCGCGCCTACCGGGTGATGTCGGTGCCGACCCTCACCATCTTCAAGGGCGGCGAGGCGGTCAGTTCCGTGACCGGCGCCAAGCCCAAGAGTGCCCTCGTCAACTTCATCGAGTCCGCCATCTGATCCATCGAACGACGCCCCGCGCCCCCTTGGGTGCGGGGCGTCGTCGTCGGGTGGCCCGGGCAGGCCCGGAGTACGCTGCCCGGAGTCGTTCTTCGTTCTAGGGAGTGGCGCGTGCGTTCCATCCGACGTGGAGACAGCGGCCCAGCCGTTGCCGAGATCCGATCGATCCTGGTCGGTCTCGAGTTGCTGGAGTCCGCCGGGGACGTCTTCGACGACGCCATGGACACCGCGGTGCGAGCCTTCCAGCAGAGTCGCGGGCTCGGCGTCGACGGCTTGGTCGGCGACGAGACGTGGGGCGCCCTCGACGCGTCCCGGTGGCGGCTCGGCGCCCGGACGCTGTTCCACTCGGTGCCCGACGCCCTGGTCGGTGAGGACGTCCGCACCCTGCAGGAGCGTCTGCTCGAGATGGGCTTCGACTCCGGCCGGGCCGACTCGATCTACGGCTCGCGGACGGCTCGGGCAGTCGCCCAGTTCCAGCGTGAGGTCGGTCTCACCCCCGACGGCTCCTGCGGCCCCCAGACCATGAAGGCGTTGCGCCGCCTCGGGCGCAAGGTGGTCGGCGGCCGGCCGCAGTGGCTGCGCGAGGCCGAGGCGTTCCGCCAGGCCGGTACGAACCTGGTCGGCAAGACGATCGTGATCGACGCCGGGCACGGTGGCGGGGACGACACCGGTGTGGTGGTGCCTGACGGTCCGCTGCGCTGGAGCGAGGCCGACCTGGTGTTCGACCTCGCCGCCCGGCTCGAGGGCCGGCTGGCCGCGGCCGGCATGCGCGTCCACCTGACCCGCGGTCCGCACCCGGCCGCGCCGATGAGCAGCGCCGACCGGGCCAAGCTGGCCAACGGCCTCGGTGCCGACCTGCTGATCTCGCTGCACCTCGACGGTCACGACAACGAGTCGGCCAACGGCGTGGCGACCTACCACTACGGCACGGGCAGCGGCCTGAGCTCGACCGTGGGGGAGCGGCTGGCCAACCTGGTGCAGCGCGAGATCGTGGTCCGCACGGGCATGCGCGACTGCCACATTCACGCCAAGACGTGGGAGCTGCTGAGGCTGACCCGCATGCCCACCGTACGGGTCGATCTGGGTTACCTCACGTCGCCGCTCGACCGTGACCGGCTGGTGAACCCGCTGTTCCGCGAGCAGATCGTCGAGGCGATCCTGGCTGCCGTGCAGCGCATGTACTACCCGGTCGAGGCCGACGTGCCCACCGGCTCGATCGACGTACGCCAGCTGCGGATGGCGCTGGCCAACAGGGCTTAGCCCTCGACGCCGCGGGTCGCTGTGGCCGGGCGCACCGGCCGCAGCAACGTCTCGGGGCTCATCGAGCCGAGCAGCTTCTCCAGCGCGTACTCGACATCGGACTTCCAGGACAGGGCGGTGCGCAGCTCGAGCCGCAGCCGGGGGAAGCGCGGATGCGGCCGGACGGTCTTGAAGCCGACCGACAGGAAGAAGTCGACCGGGGCGACACACCCGGACTGCTTGTCGTCGTCGCCCTCGCCGAATTTCGCGTCGCCGAACGCCTCGATCGCCTTGACCCCACGCTTGGTCAGGTCACGCGCGACACCCTGGACGAGCATGCGGCCCAACCCGCCGCCGGCGAACGAGGCCACCACGTGCGCGGTCATCAGCAGGGCGGCGTCGGCGCTGACCGGCGAGGTCGGGAAGGCCATCGAACGGGGGACATAGGCCGGCGGGGCGTACATCACAAAACCGGCGGGCATGCCGTCGACATAGGCCAGCTTGCCGCACGAGCCCCACTCCAGCAGGGTCTGCGAAACCCACGCCTCCTTTTCGAGGCCGGGGTCGCCCGAGGCACACGCCCGTTCGGCCGCCACCGGGTCCAACTCCCAGTACACGCACTGGCTGCAGGGTTGGGGGAGATCCCCGAGTGTGTCCAACGTGAGGTTGACCAGGCGTCGCGACACTGCATCCCCCTCGGCGTCATCGGGCCCAGCGCCCCGGTGGGGATCCTACGCCGCAATGGTCATGAACGGGACCAGCTCCGGGCAGGCCGACTGGTTAACCGAGGGCTTCCACCGCCCCGCACGGCTACGATCGGACATCGGCACCGTTCCTCCATGGCGAGTCTTCCAACTGGCGAGGTGAAGCCGCATGACCGGCACTACCCAGGACGATTACACCGATCGGTACGCGCGACGGGTGCGGGGGATGACCACCTCCGAGATCCGCGCACTGTTCGCCGTCGCCAGTCGTCCCGAGGTCGTGTCGCTCGCCGGCGGGTCGCCCTACATCGCCGCCCTCCCGCTCGACGCGGTCGGCGAGATGCTCAACAAGCTCGCCGCCGAGCAGGGCGCCAGCAGTCTTCAATACGGCATCGGTCAGGGCACGGTCGACCTGCGTGAGCGCATCTGCGAGGTGATGGCGCTCTCCGGCATCCACGGCGCGTCGCCCGACGACGTGGTGGTCACCGTCGGCGGCCAGCAGGCGATCGACCTGCTCGCCCGTCTCTTCCTCGACCCGGGCGACGTGGTGCTCGCCGAGGGCCCGAGCTACGTCGGCGCGCTCGGCGTCTTCCAGGCCGCCCAGGCTCAGGTCAAGCACGTCCCGATGGACGACGAGGGACTGATCCCGGCCGCCCTCGAGGAAGCGATCGCCGCCGTCGAGCGGTCCGGGCGCAAGGCCAAATTCCTCTACACGATCCCGACCTTCCAGAACCCGGCCGGTGTCACCCTCACCGACGAGCGGCGCGAGCAGGTGCTCGACATCTGCGAGCGCGCCGGTCTGCTGGTGGTCGAGGACGACCCGTACGGGATGTTGTCGTTCGAGACCGAGGCGCCGCTGCCGTTGCGGGCCCGCCGGCGCGAGGGCGTCTTCTACGTGAGCACGTTCTCCAAGACCTTCGCTCCCGGGTTGCGCGTCGGCTGGATCCTGGCGCCGCACGCCGTACGGGAAAAGCTCGTGATGATGAGCGAAGCCAACGTGCTGTGCCCGAGCGCGTTCGCCCAGGGCGCCGTCACGCAATACCTGGCCACGATGCCGTGGCAGGAGCAGATCAAGGTCTACCGCGAGATTTATCGTGAGCGGCGCGATGCGATGCTCACCGCGTTGCGCGACCGCATGCCCCCCGGCACGACGTGGACCCACCCGACCGGCGGCCTGTTCGTGTGGGCGACCCTCCCCGAGGGCCTCGATTCCAAGGCGATGATGCCGCGCGCCATCGCCGCCCGGGTGGCCTACGTGCCCGGCACCGGTTTCTACGCCGACGGCACCGGCACGAGCAACATGCGGCTCAACTTCTCGTTCTCCTCGCCCGAACGCATCCGTGAGGGCATTCGCCGGCTGTCCGGCGTGATGGAACAGGAGCTGGCGATGCGCGCCGTCTTCGGTCCGACCGCGGGCGGCTCGCACGCGCGCCGCCGGGGCACGGCCGCCGCCGACGCCCCTGGCCCCGACTTGGCATGATCTCCTCCATGGGTACGGGTGACGATGTGCGCGTGATGGTCCTGGCCGGCGGCCTCTCCTACGAGCGGGACGTGTCCCTGCGCTCGGGCCGCCGCGTGCTCGACGCGCTGCGGGCCGCCGGGCTGAGCGCCGAGATGCGCGACGCCGACGTGTCGCTGCTGCCGTCGCTGCAGGAGGACCCGCCCGACGCGGTGGTGATCGCCCTGCACGGCGCCACCGGCGAGGACGGTTCGCTGCGCGGCGTCCTCGACCTGTGCGGCGTGCCCTACGTGGGTTGCGATGCCCGCGCCGCCCGCCTGGCCTGGGACAAGCCGTCGGCCAAGTCGATGCTGCGCGAGGCCGGCATCCCGACCCCCGACTGGGTGGCCCTGCCGCACGACCGTTTCTCCGAGCTCGGCGCGGTGGCCGTCCTCGACCGCATCGTCGACCGGCTGGGCCTGCCACTGATGGTCAAGCCGGCACAGGGCGGCTCCGGCCTGGGCGCGGCGGTCGTCCGCGAGGAAAGCGCCCTGCCGCCGGCCATGGTCGGCTGCTTCGCGTACGACTCGACGGCCCTGGTCGAGAAGTTCATCCCCGGCATGGACGTGGCCGTCTCCATCGTCGACCTGGGCGCCGGCCCCGAGGCGCTGCCGATCGTCGAGATCGTCCCGCGCGACGGCGTGTACGACTACGCCGCCCGCTACACGGCCGGCCTCACCACGTGGCACACCCCGGCCCGTCTGGAGCCCGAGGTCGCCGCCCGCGTCACCGAGACCGCGCTGGCCGCCCACAAGGCGCTTGGCCTGCGCGACCTGTCCCGGGTCGACCTGATCGTGGCCGACGACGGTTCCGTCCAGGTGTTGGGCATCAATGTGTCGCCCGGGATGACGGAGACGTCGCTGCTGCCGCTCGCCGTACAGGCCGCCGGCCAAGACCTCGGCGACATCTTGAGGACGCTGGTCGAGCGCGCGGTCGCCCGATCGGCTTCCTGACGTGTGGCCGCTGGTTCCGGGGACGTCTTCCTCTGACGCCTGGCCTGCCGCTCCTGGAACGACTTTCTGAAGCCTGGTCGGCCGCTCCTGGAACGACCGCCTAGCGCAGAGATGTCCCGGCTCGGCTCCCAGCTCCCAGCTCCCAGCTCCCAGCTCCCAGCTCCCAGCTCCCAGCTCCCAGCTCCCAGCTCCCAGCTCCCAGCTCCCAGCTCCCAGCTCCCAGCTCCCAGCTCCCAGCTCCCAGCTCCCAGCTCCCTAGTTTCTGGGTTATCGGTCCTCGATCCCCGACTCAGGTGTCCAAGATCGACGGGGTAGTTGAGCGTGACGTCACCGGCGAGTCGCTGAAGGCAAGTCCCGACGTTGGCTAGCGAACGGCATCGACCCAGCTGTCGAGATCGTCGGCAAACTCGCGAAGTCGCCTTCGGGCGGCCTTGATCTCAGCCCGGCCGACCGTGTCGTCGGCGCGGTGGTCGGCGTTGTAGTCGAGCCAACCTCCGAGCCCGGCAACCCAGCCACCGAAGACCCACGGCTCGGGGTCGATGACCACGCCGCTGCGCCGCCGATAGACGGCCACTGCCTCAGCGAACGCATACCGGTCTCCGCCCGCCCAGTCGAGCGCGACGCCCACCGCCTCCTGAGCCGCGCCGGTAGGCCCGGCCGCGTCCCAATCCAGGGCGAGGAGCCGGCCGTCCGCGCGCCGGAGTGCGTTCTTCCGATCGAGGTCCCGGTGGCTGTCGACGACCAGCAGTCGACCGGGCGATCGCGCTACCCGTTCGGCCAAGTGGCCGATCTCCGCACCCCATCGTTCGCCATTCCACCCGAGTGGCAGCGCGGTTTCCCATCGGGGTCGACCGACCGCGTGGATACCGGCGAGCAATTCGGCCGCCTGACCGGAAGACCCCTGCGCCGCCTGACCGTCGACCCACTGGTGCACGCGATAGAGGTCCCCGTCGACGCGAACCAACGCTCGTCCGCTGCCCGGCTCGACCACCGGTGCCGGCATGGGAACGCCGGCTGCGTACGCGCGTTGTTCCACGCGAAACGCGGCCTCGACGTTGTCGACGAATGAGGGGAGGTGTGCGTTGACGACCATCCGCTTGATCGCGAAGTCACCCAGCGACGTCGACACCCGCCACATCTCGTTGGAGAGCCCGCCGGCGACTCTCGCGGGCGTCCCGGACAACGGTCCCAATGGGAAGTGGGCAACAACCTGTTCCAGCGACATCGCCTGATCCTGACGATCCGCACCGCGGCCCTCCACCGAATATCGAAACGGCCGGAGCCACGCCACCGCCCCGCTGCTCTCGTCCGGCCGACCCTAGGGTGCCGGCTTGGGCTGAAGCCGCCGTGGCGAAGGGCCCTCGTCTCCTGCCGACCTGGGTGCCGACCTGAGCCAAAGCCGCCGTGGCGTAGGGCCGCTCAGCTCCTGCCGAGCTGAGCGCCGGCCTGAGCTGAAACCGCCGTGGCGAGGGGCAGCTCGACTCCGGTCAACCCGGGGTGCCGACCTGAGCTGAAACCGCCGTGGCGAGGGGCAGCTCGACTCCCGCCAACCCGGGGTGCCGACCCGAGCTGAAACCGCCGTGGCGAGGGGCAGCTCGACTCCCGCCAACCCGGGGTGCCGACCCGAACTGAAACCGCCGTGGCGAGGGGCAGCTCGAGCCCCGCCAACCCGGGGTGCCGACCCGAACTGAAACCGCTGTGGCCAAGGGCAGCTCGACTCCCGCCAACCCGGGGTGCCGACCCGAGCTGAAACCGCTGTGGCCAAGGGCAGCTCGAATCGAGGTGCCCTTTGATGAGCCACAGCATCGAATGTGCCGTAGCCGCACGGCGCTCCCGCATACCGGTTGTGTGAGCGCACCGGAAACGACTTGCTCCTGCTGCGCGGCGCTACCCACTGCCTTCGTCGTCTGAACGGAGACCACGTGCCGCCACCCGACCAAGTGATTCGTGCATGACGGTGACGTGGACGCCCGACACAGTCGGGCGGCTCTACCGCGACCTAAGGAGTACAACAACTGCACAGCTGAGACCGCGTCGTACTCGATCAGCTTGCGGACGGCCGCCGCGCCTCACGCGATGCGATGGTCGGCGAGCACCAGACCGCCGGTGCGACTCAGCCCTTTATCCGCATTGGTGTGCCAGCCGTACGCAGCAACCGCCGATGTTCATCGCCGTATCGAGCAGAGGCTCGGTGCTTGTCTTCCATACGCTGATCCGCCGTCATAGTGCTGGCGGCCGCGGACGAAGCCGGCCCACCACCGGTCCGGCGACAAACACGATGCCCAGCCGATCGGGGCGCCTCGAGGCATGTTCGTGAGGTGAACGTGGCGCCGTGCTCTGGATACTGGCGCGTGATTAGCAGACGGGAAAGGCAGCTTCCAGGGCTACGCACGTCGTTGGAGTTACGACCCGAAGCTGCCAATGGATGACGCAACCGACGGCGGAACGGCTTTCGGCCATGCGAGGCTCCGTCAGCGGTGGATGCTGCAACGGTCATCCGCGGATGGAAAGAGCTGACGGACCCGGCACGCCCAACCCTCGATGCCGCTGGTGTCGAGTAGGGGCTGGTCGGCGCCGCCGAGCTCAGCCGGCCGGTTACCGCGAGGACGCCCGGTATCGCGCCGCGTGGACTTTCGCGAGGCGGTCCTGGCTACGCCGGCGTGGTGTGGGGGAACGGCGGCTTGGGGGCCTTGGGCTCTGCCGGATTGCTCCGTTGAGCCGGAATGGAGTCAGCGATCAGGTCGCCGGACGACGAGGGTGTCGCATCGTCGAGGGGAGCCGGGCGTACGGAGTCGTCAGGACGTCCGGGGGAGGAGTCCGCCTGGTTGCCGGCGTAGTTGATGGTGGACGGGGATTCCCACTGGATATGTGGGGGCTCGGCAATGGCCCGGCCACCGAACTCCGCCAGCCAGGCTGCCACCATGGCAAGATTTTCGCGCCATTGCTGTTCGGGGATGGCGGGGAGGATGTCGTCCCAGAGGGTCAGAAACGTGCCGCGAAGCTGCAGGCGGCCGTAAGGGCGAGCGAGGAACCACATGTGCAGGTGAGCCGAACCGTCGCCCCAACGATTCACGTGAACCCGCGCCACCCCGTCGAGCGAGCGGATAGCACGCTCGAGCCGGACGGTCATGACGCCAAGTTCAGCGGCCAACAGGTTGGGCAGGTCACCGATGTCCAGGTGTGACCGGCACTCGAGGATGACCACCATCGGAAGGCCGGTAGGCCGATCCATCCCTCGGACGCGCCAGCGCTCGCTGATCCAGATGTACTCGTCGTCCGGGGTGTTGCAAGCGACGCAGTCGGCCGCATCCTCGCCGCTCCGGGGAGGCTCGACGTCGACCGGGGCGGCCAGCGGCTTGACCCTCATATCGCCCTCGAACGGGAACGACGGCCAGCGCGTGAAGTCGGGCAGCGGGGTGAAGTTGTCGGCCACGACGGGAACCTTAGTCGAGGCTCGCCCCTCTGTCCTGAGGCAATTTTGCGGCATCCGCGCAGGCCATAAGTCCCACACCAGCCGTTCGTACGTAGATCATCGTCGCCATCCGTGGAACCCGCCCACGCCGGAAAGTTATCCACAGAAGTTATCCACAGGCTACGCCGTTTCACGTGAAACGCGACGTCGCAGGCTTGCAGGCCCTGTGGATACCGCACCACTTGTGCGTCACCGCATCAACGCCGTTTCACGTGAAACAGCGCGCCACATCCTTTGTCAACAGCCACTACACACAGCCTGTGGATAACCACCCGGCGCGCCGATCACCCCAGCCCTGCTAGCCGAACGCGTACGGCGGCTCCTCCAACGCCTTAACGAGCGTGAAGCACGGAAGGATAGGGCGACCGCCGAATGCTCCCCTCACCGGCATAGATCAGTTTCGCCGCGTCAGGCCTGCGAGCAGCTTCCGACGGCGAACCGTCCGACCCAGCAGCGGCGACCGATGCCGGTCGAACCGCCTGGCAGCAGCTGTCAGGCGGACTGTTGAGCACGGACGGGTGACGGCTCATGCAGGGCTGCCCGCCCCGGCTGCATCGCACCCGTGCGATTGAAGGTCTGGTTGGTTGCCACGTGAGGACGCGCGACCTCGAGGCCGGCTCCGGCATGGCGGGTTGGGCTGAGCGAAGCCAATGGGAATGAGCCAAATAGACGAGTCAGTAGCCGAGGCCGGCTCCACTCGAGCCGACCGGGCTGCCCATCGGAGCCGGCTGGACCGACAAGCGGGCCTTGCTGGGTCTGCCTTCTGAAAGTCGGCCGAACTCGTGAGCGCACCCGAGAAGACCGGCTCGAGGGGCAGAAAGCCGGCCGCAGTCGGCCCAGCGAACCACTGGAAACCCTGCTGTGGGGGAGCAGAACCGGCCGAATCTAACCCCGTGAAGGCAGTGGGGACCGGACCAAGCAACGTCAGCTGAACTCGGCCAGCCGGTCCAAATCGGGACCCGCCGGGGCTGAGCGGAGCCAACGGGACTCGAACCCGCGAAGGCAGCTCGACTGGGTTAAGCCCGTCAAGTGCACTGCGCCGACAGAACCAGTCAGACCGGGGTTCAGGTTGAGTGAAACAACTGAACTCGGACCTCGCCTAAGCCGCTGGACTGGCTACCACAACTGGACCCGGCCGAGGTGAACTAGCCGGACTCGCTCTGGGCCAACGGACACAGCTCGAATCGACCTTTGAGAGGCTGCCGCCCTGAACCAAGCAAGTGGCTGGTCTGGCCTGCGTCACGTTGGTTGGCGTGGTGCAAGAGTCGGCCATCGTTGGACCGGGTGGGTTGATGCTATGCGGCAATCTCAGAAGTACGGCTGGATCGGTGTCTTGGCCGGAGCAAGTTGGCCGGGATGAAGCGAGCCCAGTGGGCCAGGGGATCCGATAGCGGTTCGAGGCCGTAGTCGGTCAGCCGGATGCTTCGGCCGGAGGGTTTAAGCGTGGTCTACAGCAGTCTTCAGCAGGGCACGCCACACAACTTTCAGCGAGCCAAGTTGGCGTGCCACGCGTCGATGGCACGACCTCGAATCCACGGGGTTACTTGGGACGCTTCATTGCCTGCGATTCGTCGGGTGCGTGCGTTGAGGATAGTGCCCCCTGCCGCCCGATCATGGATCCAGTAGAGCCGGCGGGCGCCTCGGACTCTGCTCGCCCAACTCGGAGGCTCATGCGCGCGGTTCGTGGAGTGACCACCCAGCACGCGAGCTCACGCCGATCGGTGCGGCAATGACTAAGCCGACTTGACCGGAGCGCTTCGCTGTCCGGCCGTCCGGCATTGAGCGGTCCATCTTTGACTGCCACCTCGCTCGCTACGGCTCGGGCGACTGCCAACCGCAGCTCGGCCGATCACTCAATGTCCCAATCCGCCGCCTCTGGCGCCTGACCCGAGCCTGGAGTAGTCGACTCTTTTGCCACATCCGCATCGCTACGCCCACTGGTCTCAGCCTGGACCGGCCAACCTTGCGCATGACCGAGGCACCCGGTGCTCACCACTCCGCGATTCATTGGATAGAGCACAGACTTCAAGCGCCAACGGGCAGTCGATCACAGAGGCATGTCATCGCGTATCCCACTGACGACGTCTGCGCTCAGTGCGGGCCGGTGTAGGCGCATCGCCGACGGTCGGCCGACGTCCACCGCGGCGGCAGGCAAACGTCGGCATCAGGGTCAGCAGCACCGTCTCACTCCACACGTCCACACGCCGCCCAGCCTCAGACCGAATCTAGACTTCGCTCGTGATCGTACGGAGGGGCGTCTTAGAGGATGCGGCTGCGCTCGCGGAAGTGCAGGGCATCAACCCGACCGACTTCCCGGCGTACGTTGACTGGGTCGCCGCGCATGCCGAGTCGCATCTGCCGTTCGTCGCCGAGGGCGACGGGCAGGTCGCCGGCGCCGCGTGGTTGCACATCGCAGAACGAGTACCCGGATACGGCTCGCTGGATCGGCAGTACGGCGACGTCCAGTCAGTGATGGTTCGTGAGCGCTACCGCAACCAAGGAATCGGCTCCGCGTTGATAGCCGCGATCCTGACTGAGGCTCGGGTCCGAGGACTGCTTCACGTCACCGTGCACTCCGGCCGTCGAGCCGTCGACTTCTACGTACGCAGCGGGTTCAGCCACCACCGTCAGCTCTTGCTTTGGAAGCCGTGACTCCTGAGCGACCGACCGCCGTGGAGACTTCACCGGCCCCAAGCGATGACCACGGAACCGCGGCGGTCTGAATTGTGCTTGATCGTCAGAGCATCTGGGGCGTCGCCATCTCGAATCGCCAACCGAAGCCTCCTCTGACGACTCAGCAAGAGCGTCAATCTCGCCGAGCCGTTCCAGCCCGGCCGCGACATGGGCAGTACCTGGCTGCGCACTAGCGGGCGAGTTGACCGACGTTGGATCGCGTCCTTCCCCTGTACGCCAGATCTGTTCGAGCATCAGCGGACGCGCTGCCGCTTTGCCCGTCCGGGCCGAGGACCTCGCCCAGGCGCCGAAGACGGTGGCTGCCCATGAACCGCGTGGACACGCACCAGGACAGGGCAGGACGTCCGAACGATCCTCCGCGCATCGGAGTTCCCGGGAGGCGTTTGGGCCTGTCCAGACATGGAGGCCCGTATGACGGCCGGCTTGGGGACTTCGTCAGTTGGGGCGCTGGCGCGTCGGCGTTGGAACTGCGGATGCGGTCCGGGCAGGTGCCGCCGGGCGCGGTCGAGTGCCCCGATTGCACTGGAGGCCGGGAGAAGGTCGGCGGCTGGGCCGCACTCGAGACCTGAGTCCTACTTGTCGAGTCTCAGCTTAGGGTCACGTCCACTGCCAATTTGGCGGCTGCTCAGCAGCCGGGTATGCGTCGCATCGTGCGTCTCTCAGCGCGCCACGACCCGAAGATGATGCTGGCTTAACAAGCGACGATGGCGAGCAACCATCATGAGCCGTACAAAGCAGGGATCCCACAGCTGGAACACACCACGGCTGAGGTCGTCACCGTTTCACGTGAAACCGCCATCAGTGCCTTTCAGCGCGGCAGGGTTACACCGCCTCGAGCCGGCTCCTCCTCCGGCCAGCCGTGGAGTGCGGCACGGGATTTCCGGTCCTACTTGGGGTCCGGCTCTCTACCGCCTGAAAGCGAACCGCCTTGTCGGGCTCTAGATCTGCACCTGGCAGGAGCGGCTATCCGACGGTACTCAGTCAGCAGCTTCCAAGACACGATCCCGCCTTAGGTATCTGGCTCAACACGCTATAGACCGCTCGGCTGGCCGAGCCCTGACAAGCGCTGCAAGCCGCTCGGCGGCCCGGCACGGCGTCAGCCCGGCCCAGCTCGCGGCCACCGAGCCATGACGAGCGCCGGCTTGACGCCAGATCTCGCTCCGGCCGACGAGACCGACAGAGGGCTGTCGAACACGATCGCTTGGCCTTGTCCGCCTCAATGAATCGCTTGGGCGCGCTGGACGCGTTCTTACGGTCTTGGGGACTAGAGCGTCGGCGACGCGGGCAGTGCCGCGGTTGACGCGCGACCGCGCCCCCCGAGATTGCTTCAAGGCCACCGATTGAGCACGCGCTCTCCAGCGGACGCAAGGTAAAGCGAGCAGCCCATCGCCGCTCAGATCGCGGCTCTCGGGTTAGTCAGCCTCTCACTTTCGGGCTTGAGCACTACATGGAGATGCGGCTCCGTGGACGGCTTAGGCAGAGGCGCTTGGCCTGCTTCAAGACAGGACCGACTCGGGGCCGTGGACAGTCCTCACAAGCCTTGTCTGAGAAGTCCGCGGGGCACTTCAGTCTCATCTTGTCCATGCCGCGGTGGCTGCCCCGAAGGCAGCGCGCACATCTAGCCAAGCGCCCAACCTAGGTGGTCGTGGGTGCCGGCCGAGGCTCAATTTCTGGGTCGGAGCTCAGAGACGGATCCACCCCTCAAGCCTGCCTAATGTCCCGTCGGATGGTCAGGGAATTCAGGGCGGACACGTAAGACGTCGGCGATGTGGCTCCGGAGTTCGTTTCAGCCCTGGCCAAGAACTCTGTGCTCGGCGGTTGAGCCACGTTTCACGTGAAACTCGTCGACCTATACGAACCTGACCTCCGTCGCCTCAGTAGAAACAGACTCGGCTACCCCGGGCAGCGGTCTCACAGACCTTCTGCCATGCCGCAAGCGATGGATGGCAACGCGGTCTGACCTGACATAGCGGCAGGGGAGTGTCCGCTGCCGCTCAACGGAGGTGGTGGGCCCCTGCATTAGGCTGCCATAGCCATCGTGAGATTTGACCTTCATTGCGAGTGCATGCAACCGGACCTCTCGGCCTCAACCCTGTTTCCAGCGTCCCCGCCCGCCTCCCTCCGTCCCGAGCTCCCATCCGGTGGGTGTTCTAGCCAGGTGCCAATCGAGTCGCTTGCGTTGTGGTTTCACGTGAAACTTTGCGTCGGCTGTTCGTCAGCCTTCTCATGCACCCGCATCGCACGCTGTGTCGAATTACGACGGCGAGTGGGTACGGCGCAACTTGCGGGACGGGGTTTGGCGCCGGGCAAAGATGAAGGCAGCAAGGTGGGCAGCTCCCGGCACACCACCGACACCGCCACGACGTCGCCCCATTTACGGCTAAGGCCTGGGTCACGGCCACAACCACGCAACGGCGACGGCGGCGGGGATGGGGATGGGGATGGCAACGGCAACGCCGTCAGAGTTTGGGCATTGCTGCGGCCACCGCCACGGACACTGCCCGAGTTTCGGCCAGGGCCACAGCGCGAGTTTCGGCCAGGACCATGCCATGCCACTCAATGGCACGCCATGCCACGCCACGCCACGCCATGCCGCAGTTCGATTTTGGGCTACCGCCATCAGCCACGGCCACGGCCACGCTTCCGGTCAGCGGAGTACGACCTCTGGTCCTTGAAGTCGCCTGATATAGCCGGCCTCGGCTCCGCCCTGCCTGGTCGGAGGAACCGTCGCTGCCGGATCGGCCCTTGAGCGAGGCCACCACAGTCGCCAATCCAGATATACCTCCTACGCGACGTTGGCGCCGTGACCTCGGCAGCATCTACGTTTCACGTGGAACTAGCGACCACGGGCGCATCGGATACTTGCCGGGCGAGAGCTCCGGCCGTCGTGGCCTTATCTGTGCCATCGCCACGTGGAGCGCCGGCATGGTGAGGAGCCGGAACTTAGCCCACAGCGAGACCGAACAGATCAGCTCAACACCATGCTGATACGACGAACGGCTCGGGGGCATGGGTGTCGTAGCGAACGGCCAAGGTGAGAAAACGGCACCGACGTGATGTTTCACGTGAAACGAGCACGTTAGGGCCAGCGCACCAACCATGAGTTAAGAACTGCGCGGCTAGCGAAGAACTGGCCGTCACCCAAGCAGCTTCTAGCGCTTGCCACGACCCTCCGGCGCGCACACCGGTCTCTGGGTCTGCAGAAGGCAATCGACAGAACGCTGAGCTGACCGAGGCCACTCCGGAGAGACGCTCAGCGCCCCGCCACCACGGACTCAGCTTCGGGCCAGCGCGTCCGACGAAGCTCGTAAACTCAGCGCGTTCCAGTGTTGCGCTTCCATACAGCGCGTCCGCCCAAGAACCCGGGTTCAGCACGGGGCCTAGTGATCCGAGCCGCTGTCTGAACCTGCCGTGGCCCATGATGTCTCGACCAACTCCGCATCGCCAACAACAGGCGCACTAGAAAACGTAGGACGGGTTGCCTTGAATCAGCCTTGAGCGAATCTCGATGCGGTTAACGCAGGACAGGAAGCACGCACCCGGGGGTGGGATACGCACCTGGCATGGGGTGGACGTCCGCCCCGAGAAGCTCCACTGGTTCGCCTGACGTCCAAGTCAACGCAGCCATGGCGTCACCTGCCGCAGCCTACCGAAGGCCGCAGACGGGTTTCCGCAGTCTTCGCTGAGCATGGAGGCGTCTCAGATCAAGCGAATGGTGGCACGACTTCGCCAGCTTCGAGGCGGCATGTCTTCTTGAACCCGCATTCCGTTGAGACAGTCCGGCCGCGATGCCCTGCAACGACTGACCGAACTGCCCTGGGCCGGTGTGAAGAAGATGCGCAAGGCAGCAGGGAGACAAGAGCACGGACAAAGATCGCCGTGCCACACGAGGATGAGCAGTCAGTGGTGGCCGATCAAAGAGCCGTACGCCCGCAGCCTCACCGCCCGCGAGCGATGAGCGCAACGCGGGCCGCCCGACTCATCCGACACAGGCCCGCACCTTCGACCGGCGACGGGCCACGGGCGGCAGGCGACGGGCGACGGGCGACGGGCGACGATGCCTCAGGAGAGGGAGAGGAGGCTTAGGAGTAACGAAAGTATCAGGCTGGCCGCAGACCATCAGTCAGTCTTGACGAGTAGTGGCACACGACAGCCAAGCGCCTCGGACCTACCCAGACTGGACCCACGTGTCGCTCGTCGACAGGTCCGCCTCAGCAAGACTGACAATGAAGCGAGCCGGCATGAGACCGAGTTCGTAGGCTTGACGCGCGCGAGCAAGGTCCGACTGCACGGTCAGTTGAAGCACGAGGCCGAACGGCACCGAGCAATCTCGTGGTTCTGTGGCCGTGAACGCGCAGCTTCAACACATGCTCGAACGAACCCACAGCCTTGAAAAGATGACGCTGCCCATCGGAGCCCGAGTACGTTGACGTGTTCGACTGAGAGACGGGCCGCGCCTATAGAAGTGGCGCACAACTCTACCCTCTACGTAGGTACATCGGGATGATGACTTGCCAGCCGACTTGGGCGCTATCAGTACGGTCCCAGTTTGAAGGCCACGGCACCCTTGCTCAGTACCTAACAACGTGACGAAATCTCACCGTCTGACCTTGATGGCACCGGGGACGTGCCGCCGTCACACCGCACTGCTTAAACCGGCCAAAACGGGCATCGGCGTTGCCTTTGAGGCGAGGCGGGACTCGTTCCGAAACCTCAGGAGAATGGCTCTGACAGAACCGGATTCTTCGCAAGAAGACAGCCTGGGCCTGAAGAATCGTGAAGAAAGTCCATAAGAGAACAGCGAGAGCGGACGGAATCACCAAGGACGTCGGAAACGGCAGAAGCAATCCGTCTGATGGCCAATCGCAACCATGCACAGACGTGGCGTGCCATTCCGGAATCGCCACCGAAAGAAAGGTGGGGCGCGTGAAGCTCACGCACCCCGATTCCCAGACGAACGTTGCTGGCTACTCGTCGCCGCCGCCGCTGCCTTCCTCGTCGACGCCGATCATGCCCACTATCCGCTCGAGGTCATCGACGGTGGCGAACTCGATCGTGATCTTGCCCTTGTTGCGGCCGATGTCGACCTTCACGCGGGTGTCGAAGCGGTCCGACAGTCGGTCGGCCAAGTCGTTCAGTGCCGGCGCGTGGACCTTCGCGCGGCGGGTGGGAGCCGCCTTCTTGGCCGGGCCGTCCGCGATGGCCAGCGAGACCAGCTCTTCGGTGGCGCGGACGGAAAGGCCCTCGGCCACGATGCGCAACGCCAGCTTCTCCTGGGCGTCGCCGTCGTCCAGGCCCAGAAGCGCGCGGGCGTGGCCGGCCGACAGCACACCGGCGGCCACCCGTCGTTGCACCGGGGCCGGCAGGTTGAGGAGCCGGATCGTGTTGGAGATCTGCGGCCGACTGCGGCCGATGCGCTTGGCCAGTTCCTCGTGGGTCGCCCCGAACTCCTCGAGCAGCTGCTGATACGCGGCCGCCTCTTCCAGAGGGTTCAGGTTGGCGCGATGGATGTTCTCGAGGAGAGCGTCGCGCAGCATCGCATCGTCGCGCGTGTCACGGACGATCGCCGGGATCGTCTCGCGGCCGACGGCCTGGGCGGCACGCCAGCGTCGCTCACCCATGACCAACTCATAGCGGCCGTCGCCGATCTCGCGAACGACGATCGGCTGGAGGAAGCCGACTTCCAGGATCGAGGTCTTGAGCTCGTCGAGGGCTTCTTCATCGAACACGTGACGCGGTTGCTTCGCGTTGGGCTCGATGGCGGTGACGGAGATTTCCGCGAACCGAGCGCCCGGAACAGGCGCGAGGCCGTCAGCATCCACGGCTTCAGGCTCGGCCACAACGTCGGTCGGCGCGGCCTCGGCTTCCACCGACGGCGTCTCCCCGGACGGGGAGGTCTCCGAGGTCGAAGAGGTTTCCGCGGGCGACGGCGATGGCGTGGTGGACGGCGCCGGCGTGGTGGGTGCCGACGAAGGTGCCGGCGACGATGGTGTCGGCGCGGGCGGTGCCGACACCGCAGCGGCAGGCACCTCGGCCGCGGCCGGCGCCGTTGGGATCAAGGCACCCAGGCCCCGGCCCAATCCGCCCCGACGATTCTTCATGCCGTGCCTCCCGTGTTGACCCCACGCATCGCGATCTCCAGGGCGGCCTCGAAGTAGCTGGTCGCGCCCCGTGATCCCGGATCGTAGGTCATCACGGACTGCCCATAGCTAGGAGCCTCCGAAACCCGTACGTTTCGGGGGATGACGGCGTTGAGCACCTTCGTCCCGAAGTGGTTCCGCACATCTTGCTCGACCGCGTCGGCCAGCCGCGTGCGACGGTCGTACATGGTCAGCAGAATCGTCGAAACGTCCAGCGTCGGGTTCAGGTGCTGACGTACCAGGTTGATGTTGTTGATCAGTTGGTTCAGCCCTTCCAGCGCGTAGTACTCGCACTGGATGGGGATGAGCACTTCCTGCGCGGCGCAGAGCGCGTTGACCGTCAGCAGGCCGAGGGACGGCGGGCAGTCGATGAAGACGTAGTCGAACTGCTCGGGGTGCGCGGCGATGGCCCGAGCCAGACGGGACTCGCGGGCGACCACCGACACCAGCTCGATCTCCGCGCCGGCGAGGTCGATCGTCGCCGGAACGCACCAGAGATTGGGGATGCCTTCGACCGCCTGCGCCACCTCGGCCAGCGGCACGTTGTCGATCAGGCAGTCATACACGTCGGGCACACCCGCGTGGTGCGGCACATTGAGCCCGGTGGAGGCATTGCCTTGTGGATCGAGGTCGACGACCAGCACGCGGTTGCCGTGCAGCGCCAGGGCCACTGCCAGGTTCACGGTCGTGGTGGTCTTGCCGACGCCACCCTTCTGATTCGCGACGCAGAGCACCCTCGGGTGGTCCGGACGCGGCATGGTGATTTCGCCGCTCGGGTTGAGGATCTGCACAGCTCGCAACGCTTCCATGGCTAGCGGTGGATCGTCTTCATCCCGCACCGGCGTTTCACGTGAAACGTGTTCGTCCGCGCTGACCGGAACCTCGGCAGTGGAGGCCGGGCTTCCCGATACGGGTGGAGCGGACGCCGGAGCGGCTGAGACGGGCACGGATGTCGAAGCCGCGGCCGGAGGTCCCGACCGTGGCGAGGGAGCGGGACGCCGCAGCTCTTTCTCCTCAGGCTGCGACGCCGGCGAACCGTAGATCTGACCGCCCGTCGGGTAGTTGTTGCCTACGCGCGGGGAGGGCACAGCCTGCTCGCCGGTGTTGAATGCGCCACCAGGACCGCCTACGCCTGCCCCCGACGCACGATCACGATCGAGAGATGACTCGGTTTCACGTGAAACACCGTACTCATGCACCGTTTTATCCCTGTTGGTGAGGAACGGGTCGGTCGGCGACACGTGCGTTCCGGTGACACTAGACCGGTCCACACTATCGACGCTCGGCCAGCCTACGGTGGTCGGGCGGGCGTCGCCATGGCCGACCACCCGATGATGCGGACGCATCGCAGACAGTCCGTCCTTCGCGTTCGCTACGGGGACGTCCACACCGTCGACATGGGGAGAAACGGTTCCCAACCCGTCACCGTATGCGGTCGCGGACGGGTAGAAATCTCGAGAATCGGTCAGGTCGTCCACCGTTCGAGACTCGTCAGCGGTTTCGGTACGCCGTTCCACCGGTGACCGCAGACCGGCCGTCCCGGTGAGGTCGGCAGCAGCCTCCAACTCGCGCACAGCGCGACTGCTCCCGGTCACTTCCTCCGGATCACCTGATCGTGAGCTCACTGATCCGACAACGGCATCATCACCGTTACCTGCATCCGACCAATGGCCCGTGGAACCGGTCAGAGACGCGGCCGCTGAGCTTGCAGGAGCCGCAACCGTAGAGCTAGCCGGAGCCGCAACCGTTGGGCTAGCCGGACATTCAGCCGCTGAGCTAGCCGAAGACGCAACCGTAGGGCTAGTCGGAGACGCAGCGGCAGGGCTGGCCAGAGATGCAATCGCTGGGCTGGTCAACGATGCAACCGCAGGGCTGGCCAGAGATGCGACCGCTGGGCCAGTCGGAGACGCAACCACTGGGACAGTCGACGACGGCGCCGAGTGCTGCGACAAACGAGCGTCCGAAGATGCGCGTACGGAAGCAATTGGCTCGGCAACGCCGTGAGAGAAGGACCCAGGGAACGAGACGGCGGAAGGAGAGGAAGCGAGCGGGGCCGAGGAGAAGGTGATCGTCACCGCCGCCCCACCAGGACGCGACCTCCCCGGCGCGGTCGTCGAACCGGTGTCCCTCTCCCGCTGACGAGGCTCGCCGGCCTGAGTCGGAGGCTCACCGCGAACCGTGGGAGCCGAAAGGCCAGTTCCGGGAGCTTCCGCCGAGGTCTGGTCGGGACGCCTTAGTTTCGTGTTCCGTTTCCGCGCGCCCCGCCTGGACATCTATCCCCTCCGCGATCGTCCTCGCCCGGAGCCACGACCGCCGGATCGTCCGCCCGCGTCGCGTCCGGAGCCGGCCGCCCGGGTGGGCGGCGTCGGCCTCGATTGCACGACGACGTCGATCACCGTCGTGGGCGGGTCGATCAGACCCTCACCACACAACCGGACGACCGGTGCAGCGCCTCCCAGAGCGGCCACCGCCTTCCGGTGGTCCGCGGCCTCCTCGGCGGCCGTCGCGCCCTTGAGTGCGAGCAACCTGCCGCCGATCTTGGCCAGTGGGAGGCACCAGCCGGCCAGCCGGTCGAGCGGGGCGACCGCCCGCGCTGTGACGACGTCGGCGCCGGCGGGGGGCCCGTCGACGACATCCTCAGCGCGGCCCCGGACGACTGTTACGGTCGCATCGAGACCCAGGGCGGTCACCGCCTCGGACAGGAAAGCGGTGCGTCGTGCCAGCGGCTCGACCAGAGTGATGCGCAGGTCCGGCCTAGCCACTGCCAGCACGATACCGGGCAAACCGGCTCCAGAGCCCACGTCGACCACTGAAGCGCCTATAGGGATGATCTCGGACACCACGGCACAATTCACCAGGTGGCGTTCCCAGATCCGCGGCGCCTCCCGTGGCCCGATCAGTCCTCGCACCACGCCGTCCGTGACGAGCAGCCGGGCATAGTCCACAGCGAGTCCCAGCCGGTCCCCGAAAACCTCCGCGGCCACGGCGGCGATCTCCGCCGGCGGCTCCGCATCGGCGACGAGGTCGGGGGAGGCCGTGGGGCCGACGCCAGGCGCGGAACGCGGCGAAGGATCGTTGGCCGCCGGCGACGGCGCCGGGTCCTGCGACGTTCGGGCACGAGGCGGGTCGGAAAGTGCAGACTGCTCTTGCGCGTCGGCCCGATCCTCGGCCGTGGCCGGCGTCGACTCCTCGTCAACGCCGTCCGACGGGTGGTGGGGGATCACCTTGGACGTCCGGCCCGGGAACGCCAACGGACGGCGTACCCCTCGACCCGGACTTTTACGGCCCGGGAACGACGTCGGCCCGGGCGATTCCTCACCCGGGCCGGCGTCTCCCGCGCCGAAGCGTGGGTCGGTCATGTCAGTCCGCCGCACGCACCACGATGCGCCGGCTGGGCTCGACGCCCTCCGACTCGCTCTGCACGCCGGAGATCGCGTTGACCACGTCGTGCACGCACTTGCGCTCGAAGGCGGACATCGGCTCGAGGCGGACCGGGTCGCCGTGCTCCTTGACCTTCTCGACGGCGTTGCGCGCGACCGCGGCCAGCTCCTTGCGGCGCGACGCGCGGTAGCCGCCGATGTCGAGCAGCAGGCGCGAGGGCGAGCCGGTGGCCCGGAAGATCGCGAGGCGGGTCAGCTCCTGCAGCGCCTCGAGGGTGGCGCCGCGCTGGCCGACGAGCGGCTGCAGCCGACCGCCGACAACCTCGACCATCGGCCGGCCCGCCGACACGAGCTCGTCGATGTCGCCGTCGTAGTCGAGGATGTCCAGCAGTCCCTCGACATAGTCGGCGGCGATCTCGCTCTGGCGGAACAGGTCGCCGTCGGAGGCGACGGTCTCCGACGTCTTGGTCTCTTCGGCCGTCCCGGTGGAGGCTTCCGCCTCGGACGACGCGGAGACCGACGATTCGGGCGTGCTGGTGTCGGTCACGGTCTCATCTCCGTACTCAATCGGGCCGGACCTGCTCGGTCCGCTGTTTCCCGCGGCAACGCCGGCGGTGGCCGGGCCGCGGGGAGGTATCGGCAAGGGGAGCGCCCGGGCGTCCGTTTTCGACGAACACCCGGGCAGCGATCATCCCTTGGGTTTGCTCGCCGGCCGGGCGCCCTTCTTGGGATTCACCGGTTTGGCACCGGGCTTGGGCGCCACGGCCTTGGTCTCGACGACCGGGGCCTGCGGCTCGGGCTGCGGCTTCTTGCCGAACAGGCCACCGCTGCGACCGGGCTGCACCGGGCTCTTCGGCGCGACGCCGCCGGCCGGCTTCTTGACCGGCGGGCCGGACGGGCGGGCCGGGGCCGAGCCGGGCTTCTTGGCCATCGGCGGCGGCGGGAACTTGCGGAGAACCCACTGCTGCTGGCCGAGGGTGAACAGGTTGTTCGTGACCCAGTAGATGATGACGCCGATCGGGAACAGCGCACCGGAGACGAGCAGCGACAGCGGGATGCCGTAGAGCATCAACCGCTGGATCATCTTCTGCTGCGGGTCCTCGGCCCAGCCGGTCTTGAGGATCATCTGACGGCTGGTCAGGTAGGTCGTCCCCATCATGATCAGCACCAGGATGCCGGCGATGATCTTGACCGTGGTGCCGTTGGCCTGGAGAGCCGTGAGCTCCTCGGCGGTGGAGCCGAACTTGCCGGCCAGCGGCGCGGTGAACAGCGACGCGTGCGTGGCGCTTTCGAACTGCTCGACGGTCCAGCCGTACAGCGTCTTGCCCTGGTTGTCGGGGTTCAGCCGCCGGAGCACGTGGAAGAGGCCGAGGAAGACGGGGATCTGCAAGAACATCGGAAGGCAGCCCATGAGCGGGTTCGCCTTCTCCGTCTTGTAGAGCTCCATCATTTCCTTCTGGAGCGTCTCCCGGTCACCCTTGTGCTTCTCCTGCAGTTCCTTGACCTTGGGCTGCAGCGCCTGCATGGCCCGCTGGCTCTTGATCTGCTTGACGAAGACGGGGAACAAGATGACCCGGACGGTCACCACCAGGAAGACGATCGCCAGCACCCAGGACCAGTTCGAACCGAGGAACCGGCCTTCGGGAACCCCGATGAAGTCCCAGAGGGAATGCCAGCGCAGAAGGATCCACGAAATGGCGTAGTAGATCCAGTCGAGACTCAATTCAGGCTCCAGTCACATCGGCAGGACGGTGACGGATCGGGTCAGGTACCGGGTCGTACCCGCCGGGGTGGAAGGGGTGGCAGCGCAGGAGCCGCCAGACCGCCAGACCCGTCCCCTTCACAGCGCCGTGCCGCGCCAGCGCTTCCTGGGCGTACGCGCTGCACGAGGGATAGAACCGACAGCGAGCCGGCAGCACCGGACTCACATAACGACGGTACGCGACCACCATCGCCGTCAGTACACGGGCAAGCAGGCTCATCGTGGCCGCCTCGGTTTACGCGCCGCCACGAGAGCGGCGGACAGGTCGGTGCCGAGAGTCGCGTACGACGCGTCGGCCGCAGCCGGAAGCGCGCGCACGACCAGCGTCGACCCGGCCGGGAGCTCGCCGAGCAGGGGGCGCACCAGGTGCCGCAGACGGCGACGGACCTTGTTACGGACCACCGCGTTGCCGACGGCTTTGGATACGACGAAGCCGGCGCGTGCCGCAGGGGCTTGCGCCGGCTCCTCGAGAAGCAGATGTACGACAACCGTGCCCCGGCCGACGCGACGACCGCCGCGGATCGCCGCGGCAAAGTCGGCGCTACGCCGCAGTCGCTGCGCCGCGGCCAGCACGATTATCTGGGCATTCCGGCCCGACAGCCGTCGGCTCAGGCCGACAGCTTGTCGCGGCCCTTGGTACGGCGCGAGGCCAGGATGGCGCGCCCGGCCCGGGTGCGCATGCGCAGCCGGAAGCCGTGGGTCTTGGCACGCCGGCGGTTGTTCGGCTGGAAGGTGCGCTTGCTCACGTCAGAACTCCGTCTTCGTACAACATCCAGGGGGCATCAAAGCTGCAAGACGCCACTTTAGCAGAGCGCGGCGGAGCAACCGCTCGACCCTACGCAGGGCGGCCACGCCGGTCAACCATAGCCTGCTCCGGCACGCCGACGTCAGGATCGTGCCCACCGGCGGGCACGTCGTTCTACACAGGTAGTGAATCTTTTACTGCGGTCGGGCGCTTGCGGGCCGGTGGCGGAGTTGAAGGTTCGACGAGATCGCTGTTAGCGTGCCCGTTTGCTGGTCAGCGGCAACGCTGTCCGCGTACCACGACAGGTCGGCCAGAACCAGACAAGCAGGTGAATCGTTCGCCACGAGGAGCCTGTTCGAACCGCGCCGTACCAGGCTCCGGAAGTCTGCCGACCATCCGGCCGAGAAGCGTCAGCCGGGCGTGCACAGGTTGTGGATAACCTGTGGATAGCCGGTGGCGCCGAGCGTCTTCAGCACGTTAAATGTGGTGCTGGGTTGGGGGGAGCCGTCGAGCGCCATGCAGGCGCCGACGGGCAAGGCGGTAGCCGGACTGAGGTCCACCGGGGGTCGGTGGCGATGGGGGTGGCGCGGCGGTGGTCGATCAGGTCGACCTGAGCGGTGTGTGGAAGGCGACGCTGGATGAACTGGCCGACGAGATCTCGTCGCGTCAGCAGCGTGCCTACCTGCAGCTGACTCAGCTCCGCGCCATAGTGGAGGACACAGCGCTCCTTGCTGTCCCCGACGCTTTCACCCGCGACGTCATCGAGTCCCGCCTGCGACCCGCGATCACCGAGGCGCTGAGCCGGCGGCTGAGCCGTCCGATACAGGTCGCCGTCACGGTCAAGCCGTCCGAGGACGGCTCGGGCCTGCCCGGCACGGTCTATGGCACCCCGGTCGAGCCGACCGAGGAACTGAGCGAGCCGCAACCGCGTCACTACGCCGAGCCGCCGCGCCAGCCCGAGCCCCAGCCGTACGACGGCTATCCGACCGGGTCGGCGCAGCAAGCGTCGTATCCGCGTGGAGTGCCCGCGGCGCGGGGCGGCCAGGAGGCCCTCTTCGGCGATCCGATGCCTCCGCAACCGGCCCCGTCGAACCGCATGGGCAGCCCGCTCTCGCACGGCGCCGACAAGGTCGACTCCAACGACGCGCCGATGCACCGGATGGCAGCGGACCCGTCGCAGTTGCGCGACAACCAGCGCCGTTCCGACGACCACTCCTCGATGCACGGCGGTCTCAGCGATCATCGCGACGACACCGTGCAACTGCGCGGCGACAACGGTCCGGGACGCTCTCCGCTCGACAACCGCCCGAGCAGCAACCCGCGCGGCGCCAACGACGGCAACCGGCTCAACCCGAAATACATGTTCGAGACGTTCGTCATCGGCTCGTCCAACCGCTTCGCCCACGCGGCTGCCGTCGCCGTGGCCGAATCACCCGCCAAGGCGTACAACCCGCTCTTCATCTATGGCAGCTCGGGTCTGGGCAAAACGCACCTGCTGCACGCGATCGGCCACTACGCCACGACGCTCGGTCACGCCCGCTCGGTGCGCTACGTCTCCACCGAGGAATTCACCAACGATTTCATCAACAGCCTGCGTGACGACAAGACGCAGGCCTTCCAGCGGCGCTATCGCGACGTCGACATCCTGCTGATCGACGACATCCAGTTCCTCGAGAACCGCGAGCGCACGCAGGAAGAGTTCTTCCACACCTTCAATACGCTGCACAACGCCAACAAGCAGATCGTCATCAGCTCCGACCGGTCGCCGCGCCAGCTGGCAACGCTCGAGGACCGGATGCGTACGCGCTTCGAGTGGGGCCTGCTCGCGGACATCCAGCCGCCCGATCTGGAGACGCGTATCGCGATCCTCCAGAAGAAGGCCGCCCAGGAGCGGATGTACGCCCCCGACGACGTGCTCGAGTTCATCGCGTCGCGTGTCTCCAACTCGATCCGTGAGCTCGAGGGCGCCCTCATCCGGGTCACCGCGTTCGCCAGCCTGACCCGATCCCAGGTTCAGCTCTCGCTGGCCGAGGAAGTGCTGCGCGACTTCATGCCCGACGGCGCCGGCCCCGAGATCACCGCGGACCAGATCATGGTCTCGACCGCCGACTACTTCGGTGTCTCCCTCGAAGACCTGCGTGGTCACTCCCGCTCCCGTGTCCTGGTCAACGCCCGTCAGGTCGCCATGTATCTGTGTCGTGAGCTGACCGAGCTCTCCCTCCCGCGCATCGGTCAGGCCTTCGGCGGCCGCGACCACACCACGGTCATGCACGCCGACCGCAAGATCCGTCAGCACATGGCCGAGCGCCGTTCGCTCTACAACCAGATCGCCGAGCTGACCAACCGCATCAAACAAAACACCTGACCCCTTTTCCAGTACGCGGGTGCGTGCGCCTTCCGAAGGCCGGGGCTCCCAGCTCCGAGGCGAGGGTCGGGCACGGCCTCGCGCCGGCGACCGGCGGACCGGCGTCGGGGCTCGTAGTGGAGTCGGCGAGGGACGCGCATCCCGCCACGGCCAGGACACCGCTTCTCCTGCGTCGTCGGGGCGTGTTCTGCGTTGTGGGGCGTGCGGGCCGGCGTGGTGCACCGCGATCGACTGGATGAAGTCCGCGCCGACAGAGTGCGTGCCCGTCGAACCACGCCGTGCCGGCCTTGATCGTGCCCATAGTGATCGACGACCGGGGAGACCCGTTCTGGTCCGACGCCCTGCGGGGTCGTGCTGCCGCGCCTGGCGGCCACGGGCACGCTGTCAGTCAGGTTGGGCTGCTCCGTCGGTAGGCCATGGCCGGTCGATCAGTTCGAGCGCAGCTTGTGGACAAACCGCGGCCGCCGCTACTTGAGCAGTCCGCCGACCGCGTCGACCTGCTTCTGCCGCCGGCTCACACTTGTCCACAGGCTGAATCACGGCTCGATCGTTCGGCGCGCAACATCGGTATCCGTTGCCGAAGGTGTCCGCCGATCATTCCTCTCGCTGTGGCGCAGCCTCATGTTGTGGCCCAGCCTCGTACTGTGGCGCAGCCTCGTGGCCAGGGCTCCTAGAGCGCCCGCCACATCAGCCGTACCCGAGCCCCACGAAGCTCGGCCTACCAGGCCGAGCTAAGCCCGCCGTGCCTGAGCCCGCCCGCCGTGCTCGACCCCACCAGGGCCGAGGCAAGTCCGCCGTGCCTGAGCTGCCTGCCGTGCTTGCGCCCGCCTGCCGTGCTCGACTCCATCAGGGCCGAGGCAAGTCCGCCGTACCGAGCTCGTCGTGTCCAGGCCCGCCAGGCCGGAGATGCGTCTGCTGTGCCCGAGCGCGTCGTGCCCGAGTCCGGCCCGGCCGTGCCCAGCCCGCCTCGCCTCGTGCGCCGGACAGGGCAGCGCGTCCACCGCGGCCATCGCCCGGTGCACTACCACCCCGCTCGCTCCACGCGGGCGACATCCCGAAATCCCCAGCTCAACGAGCCAGAACCGATCGCTTGCTGGGGGTAAATTTCACTATTCCTCAGCATTCGTCCACAGGTTGTGCACAGGCCTCCACGCTCAGAGAACCGAGTTATCCACAGGCCGCAACGGCTATCGAGGGCAATCGATGTCAATCCGTTCGTCGACGCCGCTCATCCCTAGAGCAGGTTTGTCAACGCCGGGACGGAACGGTTTCGTGCCAACGTTATCCACACTAATCCACAGGAGTTCACAGGCGTTGTCCCCAGCGGTGGACAACGGTCGGCTGCTCTCTCCACAGATGTGGACGAAGCCTGGGGAAATCGATGTGGACAGACACGGAGAGTCACTCGGCTTTCCACCGCCTGTGGAAACGTGTGGATTTCCTGTTGAAGAAACTGGGGACGACGGCCCCGAAGCGCCTCTCGGCTGTCCACATGCCGGGGGACAAACCCCGTGGATATCCGGTGGACAACCGGTGGACAACGGTGGACAACCCTCGTCCGGCTCGCCGGCTGTGGACCCAGAGGGGGGTTTATACCCTGGTTACCCACATGTGAATCACCGGTGGATAACCCTCTGACCAGCCCAAACTCGGGTTCTCCACAGAATGCACAGCACCGATGAAGACGACTAGTTATCTCTCTAAGAAAACAAAAAGCAATCAACGGCGTTGTGGATGGTGTGGATCGGCTCGCTGACAGCTCCTCGGCAGTCCTGCTCCTCAAGAGCGCACCGAGGCCGAAGCAGGTGCCCCGCACAGCTCTGAGAGCGGTGCGCCGAAGCTTGCCCTCGAGAAGCAGCTGACCTTGATGAGCGAGGTGGACCTTGACGAGAGCTGCACCCTGACGAGAGCAGGAGCCCAACGAGAGCGGGACCCCGACCAGAGCAGGACCCTGACCAGAGCAGAACCTGGGCAGGCGGAGCGGCCTTGATGACGGCAAGGCGTTGATGACGGCAAGGCGTTGATGACGGCAAGGCGTTGATGAGGGCAGGGCCCGGCGAGAGCGGCGAGGCTTCGGTCCACCGGGACTCAGAGCTCACCGACAAGAGTCGGCACACCGGGGGACAGCGAGGGTGGCTGGCCAGCGGTCACCATGGTGGACGACACTGATTAGGCCACGATCGGCCCGACGAATAAGGTTCGTGGGGGTCGACGACGCCCCGACAGAGGAAGCGACGCGGAGGACAGCATGAAGTTCCGGGTGGAGCGAGACGCACTCGCCGACGCCGTGGCGTGGACGGCGAAGAGCCTGCCCAGCCGTCCGTCGGTGCCGGTTCTCGCCGGTGCCATGCTGCGCGTCACCGATGGCCGCCTGCAGGTCTCCGGCTTCGACTACGAGGTCTCCAGCCAGGTCACCGTCGAGGTGCAGGCCGACGCCGACGGCGCCGCCCTCGTCTCCGGCCGCCTGCTCGCCGAGATCACCAAGGCCCTGCCGGCCAAGCCGGTGGACATCGCTGCCGTCGGCGCCCACCTCGAGCTCGTCTGCGGCAGCGCCCGCTTCACGCTGCCGACCATGCCGGTCGAGGACTACCCGAGCCTGCCCGAGATGCCCTCCAGCGCGGGCACGGTCGACGCCGCCGCCTTCGCCGCCGCTGTCGCGCAGGTGGCCATCGCGGCCGGCCGGGACGAGACCCTGCCGATGATGACCGGCGTGCGGATCGAGCTGAACGGGTCGAACATGGCCATGCTGGCCACCGACCGCTATCGCCTCGCCATGCGCGAGATGGAGTGGAACCCGGACGATTCCGAGATCAGCCTGAACGCCCTGGTGCCGGCGAAGACCCTGAACGACACGGCCAAGACCCTCGGCCCGCTCGGCGGCTCGGTCGTGCTCGCGCTCGCCCAGGGCAACGCCGGCGAGGGCATGATCGGTTTCGCCGGTGGCACCCGCCGCACCACCAGCCGCCTGCTCGACGGGGCCAACTACCCGCCGGTCCGATCGCTGTTCCCGGCCACCAGCAACGCGCAGGCCCAGGTCGGCGTGGCCGCGCTGGTCGAGGTCGTCCGCCGTGTCGCGCTGGTCGCCGAGCGCACCACTCCGGTGCTGCTGAGCTTCAGCGAGGACGGTCTGGTCGTCGAGGCCGGTGGGACGGAAGAGGCTCGGGCCAGTGAGGCGATGGAGGCCACGTTCACCGGCGAGCCGCTGACGATTGGCTTCAACCCGCAGTACCTGATCGACGGGCTGCAGAACCTCGGAGCCCCCACGGCGGTGTTCGCGTTCGTCGACGCGTTCAAGCCCGCTGTGATCTCCCCCGCAGGCGAAAACGGCGAAATCGTGCCCGGTTACCGCTATCTGATCATGCCGATCCGGGTAACCCGCTGATACTGGGCACGAGAGAAACGCTCATCTAGGGGGAACACCATGCAGCTCGGCCTTATCGGTCTCGGCCGAATGGGTGGCAACATGCGCGACCGCATCCGCGCAGCGGGGCACGAAGTGGTCGGATATGACCACCACCCGGAGAACAGTGACGTGGCCAACCTGGCCGAACTGGTCTCGAAGCTCGCCGCTCCACGAGTGGTCTGGACCATGGTCCCGGCCGGCCAGATCACCGAGGACGCCATCACCGAGCTCGCCGGGCTCCTCGAGCCGGGCGACATCATCATCGACGGCGGCAACTCCAAGTTCACCGACGACGCCCCGCGGGCCGAGCGCTTGAAGCCCAAGGGCATCAAGTACCTCGACTGCGGCGTCTCCGGCGGCATCTGGGGCAAGACCAACGGCTACGCCCTGATGGTCGGCGGCGACGCCGAGGACGTGGCCACCTGCCAGCCGATCTTCGACGCGCTCAAGCCGGCCGGCGAGTTCGGCTTCGCGCACGCCGGCACCCACGGCGCCGGGCACTACGCCAAAATGATCCACAACGGCATCGAGTACGGGATGATGCAGGCCTACGGCGAGGGTTACGAGATCCTCATGGCCTCCGAACTCGTCCACAACGTGCCCGCGGTCATCAAGAGCTGGCGCGAGGGCAGCGTCGTCAAGTCCTGGCTGCTCGACCTGCTCGACCGGGCCCTCGACGCCGACCCGACCCTGGCGCAGATCAAGGGCTACGTGGACGACACAGGTGAGGGCCGCTGGACGGTCGACGAGGCCGTCCGCCTCGCCGTCCCCGCCCACGTCCTGGCCGCGTCGATCTTCACCCGTTTCGAGTCCCGGCAGGACGACTCGCCCGCCATGAAGGCGGTGGCAGCGCTGCGCAACCAGTTCGGCGGTCACGCCGTCAAGGCCGTCTGAGCAGGCCGTGTACGTACGCCGGGTCGAGCTCGCCGACTTCCGCTCCTACGAGCGTGTGGCGGTCGACCTCGATCCCGGCGTATCCGTGCTGGTCGGCCAGAACGGCATGGGCAAGACCAACCTGATCGAGGCACTGGGCTATGTGGCCACCCTGGACAGTCACCGGGTGGCCACCGACGCTCCGCTGGTGCGGGCCGGCGCGGCGTCGGCCGTGATCCGGTGCGCGATCGTCCACGAGGGACGCGAACTGCTCGTCGAGCTCGAGATCGTTCCCGGCAAGGCCAACCGGGCGCGGCTCAACCGCTCCCCGGTGCGCCGGCCGCGCGAGGTGCTGGGCGCCCTGCGCATGGTGCTGTTCGCGCCCGAGGATCTGGAGCTGGTCCGCGGTGACCCGTCCGAGCGCCGCCGCTACCTCGACGACCTGCTCGTCGCCCGGCAGCCGCGTTACGCCGGGGTGCGCTCCGATTACGACCGGGTCGTCAAGCAGCGCAACGCCCTGTTGCGCACGGCCTACCTGACCCGCAAGGTCGGCGGCAGCCGTGGTCAGGATCTGTCCACCCTCGCCGTCTGGGACCAGCATCTGGCCCATCACGGCGCCGAGCTGCTGGCCGGCCGGCTCGAGCTCACCGCGGCCCTCGGTCCCCACCTGACCAAGGCGTACGACGCGGTGGCGGCCGGTCGGACGTCGGCCTCCATCGCGTACGCGGCCAAGCTCGGCGACGGCCTGACGCCGGACCGCACGGCCCTGGAGCAGGCCCTGCTCGTCTCGCTGCAGGAGCGGCGCACGGCCGAGATCGAGCGGGGCGTCACGCTGGTCGGCCCGCACCGCGACGACCTGACGCTGGCACTGGGCGACCTGCCGGCGAAGGGCTACGCCAGCCACGGCGAGTCCTGGTCGTTCGCGCTCGCCCTGCGGCTGGCCGCCTACGACCTGCTGCGTTCGGACGGGCTCGAGCCGGTGCTGGTGCTCGACGACGTCTTCGCCGAGCTCGACAGCGGCCGCCGCGAACGCCTCGCCGCCCTGGTCTCCGACGCGTCGCAGCTGCTGGTCACCTGCGCCGTCCCCGAGGATGTGCCGGCCGCGCTGCGCGGGGCGCGCTTCGACGTGACCACCGGTTCGGTGACCCGTGCCGTCTGACGACCGATCCAAGGGTCCCGACGCCGCCCGCAACCGCCGCGAGCTGCACGACGAGCTCGTCCGGGAACGCCATGAGGGGCTGGCCCGCGAGCGCCGCGCCGACCTGTCCCGCGGGGAACGCGACGACCTGGTCCGTGAGCACCGCCCGCCGTCCACAGCCGAGCGCTTTTATCCACAGGCCGACCCACAGCTCCTGGCCCGCCAGGAGCTGGGCGATGTCGACGACGGCTGGTACGCCGCCGATTCGGCCGACGGCTCGTCCTGGCCCGCGGGCGCCGTGCCCCGAGATCGCCCTGAGAGCCGCCCTGCGTCCGCAACCGATGTCGACCATGGTCCGGGGTGGGCCCACGACGCTCCAAAGCCGCAGAGAGCCGCTGAGGCTTCTCCGGGTGCGACCGCAGGTGCCACGAACGACCCGTCGGTCCGCGGTGCAGGAGGCGCATCGGGCGACGCGGCGGGAGGCACATCCGGTGACGCGGCGGGAGGCACATCGGGTGACGCCGAGAAGGGCGCCGAGGCCGCTTCCGGTCCCGAGCTCGCCCGCGCGGTGCTCGATGCCGCGCTCGCCCGTCGCCAGGCGGCCGCTCGCATGCCCCGGCGGCGTCCCGGTTCGGGCGAGGGCAGCGGCAAGCGTCTGCGGGGATACTCGGGCCCCGGACCCGACCCCCGCGATCCCCAGCTCTTCGGTGACATGCTTCAACGTCTGATGAGAGCCCGTGGCTGGGAGCGACCGAAAGCCGAGGCCACCGTCTTCGGCGCCTGGGAGAAGGTCGTCGGCCCGGACATCGCCCAGCACTGCCGCCCGGTGAAGCTCGACGCCGGCGTGCTGACCGTCGAGGCCGAGTCGACCGCCTGGGCCACCCAGCTGCGCCTCCTGGCCGCCAAGCTGCTCCGCAACATCGCCGGCGAGGTCGGCCACAACGTCGTCACCAAGCTCAACATCCACGGCCCGGCCGCGCCGTCCTGGAACAAAGGCCCCCGCCGCGTGCAGGGCCGCGGCCCTCGAGACACGTACGGCTGACCGGGCGCAGTAGCCGGCTCAGTAGCCGGCGAGCGGCTCAGTAGTCGGCGAAGACGGCGAACCCGCGCTCGCCGCACCGGCGGTAGAAGCCGCCGAGAACGGCCAGCTCCGAGCGGGCGAAGCTCCAGTGCGGGGGATTGCCGGCCTCGTCGCGCAGGGCGGTCAGGCGGTGGTCGAGCCAGCGCAACTGCTGCTCGGCCAGGCGGCCGGCGGCGACCGCGTTCCGCATGACCTGGGCGACCGAGTCGAACGTGACCAGGTCGCCGTAGCTCTCGTGACCCTCGACGAAACGTTCGAGGCCACCGGCGATCCACGCGCAGCCGTCGGGGTCGATCACCGGGTCCTCGTCCTCGGCGGCGGCGTCGGTCGCGTAGAGCACGCCACCCAGACCGAGCAGAAGATCGACGAGCTCCGTGTACGCCGTCGCGCGTACCGTGCCGGTCTTGGCGATGTGCAGCGCCAGCGCGCCGGTGGGCGCGGCGATGTCGGGTGCGTCGGCGATCGCCCCGAAGTCGACGAACTCGGCGGGAGCCACCGGGTCGTAGTACTGGTTCGTCCGCGGCCAGTGCACCGCGACGTTGTCCAGTCCCTTGTCGTGCGCCATGTGGGGGCCACCCTCCTCGACCTGCGGCGCGGCCGTCCGGCCCGCACCGGCCCGCGCCGGCAGAGGTTACGACACGAACCCCGGGCGCCGGGAGGCAGTGTCGCAGTGCGTGGCGACGACCGGTGGCAGGCGCGCCCCGGCGAGGGGCCGCCGGATCACTTGTCGTTGCGCGGAGCCCCCGTTCCGTGTAGGGGGAGACGTGGGAGCGGCCCCCGATCCGGCTACGGCAATCTGAGGCACCCGGAAGGGGTGCCGGACCCTCGCCAACTAGCTTCAGCGGAGTAGAATCGATGAAGACCGGGAAAACCTCTGCGTAATGATCGCGGTTCCGCACCGTCAAGGACGAAACGGACTGCTGCCGTCACGCTACGCGGTTTTTCCAGCCGATCACGATCCGCGGGCCATGCCGCGGCGACCGGCGAGCACGGTTCCACCGGTGGTCCGCCCCTGCCTGCGGGTTGTCATCTGTGGCCGACCCTGCCCGCTGTCCGCCGGTGTGCCCGCCGTCCCCGTGCCGGGCCCCACCAGGGTCCGGGGCGAGAAAGTGGCCGAGGGTGGCAGAGAACAAGCAGGAATACGGCGCCGAGTCGATCACCGTGCTGGAGGGGCTCGAGGCTGTCCGTAAGCGCCCGGGCATGTACATCGGCTCCACCGGCGAGCGGGGTCTGCACCACCTGGTCTGGGAGGTTGTCGACAACGCGGTCGACGAGGCCCTGGCCGGCTACTGCGACACCATCGACGTGGTGCTGCTGGCCGACGGCGGCGTGTCGGTCACCGACAACGGCCGTGGCTTCCCGGTCGACCTGCACCCCAAGCTCAAGAAGCCGGGCGTCGAGGTGGCGCTGACCGTGCTGCACGCCGGCGGCAAGTTCGACAACAAGGCGTACGCGGTCTCCGGTGGTCTGCACGGTGTCGGCGTGTCCGTCGTGAACGCGCTCTCCTCGAAGATGTTCGTGGAGATCAACAAGTCCGGCAACGTGTGGCGGCAGCACTACACGGCGTCCAAGCCCGGTCCGCTCGAGAAGGGCGAGACCACCTCGACCACGGGTTCGATGGTGCAGTTCTGGCCCGACCCGACCGTCTTCGAGACCGTCGAGTTCGACTGGCAGACGATCTACCGCCGCCTGCAGGAGATGGCCTTCCTCAACCGGGGTCTGACCATCAAGCTCACCGACGCGCGGGCCGACTCGGCCGACGAGAACGGCGAGCCGCGCGCGGTCACCTTCATGTACGAGAACGGCATCGCCGACTTCGTGCGTCACCTCAACGCCACCAAGAGCCCGATCCACAAGACCGTGATCGAGTTCCAGGCCGAGGACAACGAGGCCCGCATGGCGGTCGAGGTCGCGATGCAGTGGAACGAGTCGTACGGCGAGTCGGTCTACACCTTCGCGAACCGCATCAACACCCACGAGGGTGGCACTCACGAGGAGGGCTTCCGCGCCGCGCTGACCGGCATCGTCAACCGGTACGGCAAGGAGAAGAAGCTGCTCAAGGGTGACCAGAGCCTCTCCGGTGAGGACATCCGCGAGGGTCTCGCCGCGATCATCTCGGTGACCCTGGCCAACCCGCAGTTCGAGGGCCAGACCAAGACGAAGCTCGGCAACACCGACATGAAGAGCTTCGTGCAGCGGGTGGCCAACGAGCAGCTCGCGGACTGGTTCGACCGCAACCCGGCCGAGGCCAAGTCGATCATCACCAAGGCCGACCAGGCGGCCCGGGCGCGCATCGCCGCCCAGCAGGCGCGCAAGCTGGCCCGGCGCAAGTCGCTGCTCGAGTCCGGTTCGATGCCGGGCAAGCTGGCCGACTGCCAGTCCACCGACCCGCGCGAGTCCGAGCTGTTCATCGTCGAGGGCGACTCGGCCGGCGGCTCGGCCAAGCAGGGCCGCAACAGCCGCATCCAGGCCATCCTGCCGATCCGCGGCAAGATCCTGAACGTGGAGAAGGCCCGCATCGACCGGGTCCTCAAGAACAACGAGGTCCAGGCGCTGATCACCGCCCTGGGCACCGGCATCCACGAGGACTTCGACGTCGCCAAGCTGCGCTACCACAAGATCGTGCTGATGGCCGACGCCGACGTCGACGGCCAGCACATCCAGACGCTGCTGCTGACCCTGCTGTTCCGCTTCATGCGGCCGCTGGTCGAGCTGGGCCACGTGTACCTGGCCGCCCCGCCGCTCTACAAGATCAAGTGGAACAAGCGGGGGGACGACGCCCAGTACGCCTACTCCGACCGCGAGCGGGACGGGCTCATCGCGCTGCGTCAGCAGAAGAAGGCGAACGCCAAGCCCGACGACATCCAGCGGTTCAAGGGTCTCGGCGAGATGAACTTCCAGGAACTGTGGGACACGACGATGGACCCGGCCACCCGGACACTACGCCAGGTGACGCTCGACGACGCCGCAGTGGCCGACGAGCTCTTCAGCGTGCTGATGGGTGAGGACGTCGAGGCGCGGCGTTCGTTCATCCAGCGCAACGCCAAGGACGTGCGGTTCCTCGACATCTAGTGACGTTCCGGGGTGCCTGTATCCACAGCTGCACCCCGGTTTCCACAACGTTATCCACAGCAGGATGCGTGCATTCGTCGTACATGTCTGGTTTTACCTTGAGTAAGGGTTAACAGTGACTGACATTCCCGAAGCGCCCGACGGCGACGAGGTCCCGGACACCGGCGGCGTGGCCCAGCGGGTCGAGCCCGTCGGCCTCGAGGTCGAGATGCAGCGCTCGTACCTCGACTACGCGATGAGCGTGATCGTGGGCCGGGCGCTGCCCGACGTCCGCGACGGCCTCAAGCCCGTCCACCGCAAGATCCTCTATGCGATGTACGACTCCGGCTTCCGGCCCGACCGCGGCTACGTCAAGTGCGCGCGCGTCGTCGGCGACGTGATGGGCAATTACCACCCGCACGGCGACTCGTCGATCTACGACGCCCTGGTGCGCATGGGCCAGCCGTGGTCGCTGCGTTACCGCCTGATCGACGGCAACGGCAACTTCGGCTCGCCGGGCAACGACCCGCCGGCGGCCATGCGCTACACCGAGTCGAAGCTCTCGCCTCTCGCCATGGAGATGCTGCGGGACATCGACGAGGACACCGTCGACATGCAGGACAACTACGACGGGCGTACGCAGGAGCCGACGATCCTGCCCGCGCGGTTCCCCAACCTGCTGGTCAACGGCTCCGAGGGCATCGCGGTCGGCATGGCGACCAAGATCCCGCCGCACAACCTGCGCGAGATCGCCGCGGCGGTGCAGTGGGTGCTCGACCACCCCGAGGCCGACGAGGCCACCGTCCTCGAGGCGCTGCTCGAGATCGTCAAGGGGCCGGACTTCCCGACCTACGGACTGATCGTCGGTCAGCAGGCGATCCAGGACGCGTACCGGACGGGCCGTGGCTCGATCCGGATGCGGGCCGTGGTCGAGGTCGAGGAGGACGCCCGCGGGCGCCCGTGCCTCGTGGTCACCGAGCTGCCGTACCAGGTCAACCCGGACAACCTCGCCGAGCGCGTCGCCGAGCTGGTCAAGGAGGGCAAGCTCACCGGGATCGCCGACATCCGCGACGAGTCCTCCGGTCGTACCGGCATGCGGTTGATCCTCGTCCTCAAGCGGGACGCGGTCGCCAAGGTCGTGCTGAACAACCTCTACAAGCACACCCAGCTGCAGGAGACGTTCGGCGCCAACATGCTGGCGCTGGTCGACGGCGTGCCGCGCACGCTCAACCTGGCGCAGTTCATCCTCTACTACGTCGAGCACCAGATCGAGGTCATCCGCCGGCGCACGGCCTACCGCCTGCGCAAGGCCGAGGAGCGCGCGCACATTCTGCGCGGTCTGGTCAAGGCGCTCGACGCGCTCGACGAGGTCATCGCCCTGATCCGCCGCTCGCCGACGGTCGAGGACGCCCGGTCCGGCCTGATCCAGCTGCTCGACATCGACGAGATCCAGGCCGGCGCGATCCTCGACATGCAGCTGCGCCGGCTGGCCGCCCTGGAGCGGCAGCGGATCGTGGACGAGCTGGCGAAGATCGAGATCGAGATCGCCGACCTCAAGGACATCCTGGCCAAGCCGGAGCGGCAGCGGGCGATCGTCTCCGAAGAGCTCAGGGAGATCGTGCAGAAGTTCGGCGACGACCGGCGCACCCAGATCATCCCGTTCGATGGCGAGGTCTCCATGGAGGACCTCATCACGCGCGAGGACGTTGTGGTGACGATCACACGTACCGGTTATGCGAAGCGCACGAAGGTCGATCTGTACCGCTCCCAGCGGCGCGGCGGCAAGGGCGTCAGCGGCGCCACGCTGCGGCAGGACGACATCGTGTCGCACTTCTTCGTGATCTCGACGCACGACTGGATGCTGTTCTTCACCAACAAGGGCCGGGTCTACCGGGCCAAGGCGTACGAGCTGCCCGAGGCGGCCCGGGTGGCCAAGGGTCAGCACGTCGCGAACCTGCTGGCGTTCCAGCCCGACGAGCACATCGCCCAGGTCATCCAGATCCCGAATTACCAGGTGGAGCCCTACCTTGTGCTCGCCACCAAGAATGGCCTCGTGAAGAAGACCCGGCTCGAGGAATTTGACTCCAACCGCAGCGGTGGCATCATCGCCATCAACCTGCGGGAGGACGACGAGTTGGTGGGCGCGGCCCTGGTGTCTTCGGAGAACGACCTCCTCATGGTCTCCAAGCACGCCCAGGCGATCCGGTTCAACGCGACCGATGAGGCGCTGCGCCCCATGGGCCGGGCCACGTCGGGCGTCATCGGCATGCGATTCACCGGCGAGGACGAACTCCTGGCCATGGAAGTCGTACGTGATGGCATGGATGTGTTGGTTGCCACCAACGGCGGGTATGCGAAGCGGACGCCGATCGAGGAGTATCCCGTGCAAGGGCGGGGCGGCAAGGGCGTCCTCACCGCGAAGATCACGGAGCGCCGTGGTGGACTGGTGGGGGCCCTCGTGATCAGTCCCGAGGATGAACTATTTGCCATCACCAGCAATGGTGGTGTCATCCGGACTCCCGTGAAGCCTGTACGGCGCACACGGGATCGGAACACAATGGGGGTCAAGCTGATGGACCTCCCAGAAGGTGTAACCATCGTGGCGCTTGCTCGCAATGCCGACGAGCCTGACGAACAGGACTAGTTGATGCCGGAGACACAGGCGAAGTCGGGGGCCACGGGGAGCTCAGCGACTCCGAACGAGGCGGCCAAGAAGGATGGCTCCGCCCCGAACGGACGCGACGCCGCGGCTCGGGGAGCCGCCGCCCCCGCCGAAGCCCCGTCACCGCCGAAGTTCACCCGGGCGCCGGGCATGGCCCCGCCGCCCGGTGAGCCCGCCGACGGTGACGGCTCCGACGCCAAGCGGCCGGGACCGCCCGTGAAGGGTTCGGCCAGCGTGCCGACCGTGACCAAGGGCAAGGGCGCGGCCCCCGGCAGCAGCTCGGGCCGGGTCAGCGTGCCGCCGGCGGCCAAGGCCGGCTCCACCACCGGTCCGCAGCAGCGGCCCGGCGGGGCGCCCGGCGGCACCACCGGCAACGCCAAGGCGGCCCGCCCGGCCGGCGGCTCCGGCCAGGCCCCGGCCAGCGGCTCGGCCGCGGTCGGCGCGGCCCGGGTCACCGAGGTGGTCCGTTCGGCGCGGTCCACCGTCTCGTCGGGCTCCACGCGTGGACCCCGGCGGGCCCGGCTCAACCTCAAGCGGATCGACCCGTGGTCCGTGATGAAGTTCTCGTTCGCCGTGTCGGTCGTGCTCTTCATCGTCGTGGTCGTGGCCACGTCGGTGCTCTACCTCGCGCTCGACGCCATGGGTGTCTGGGGCGAGGTCAACACCAGCCTCAAGGAACTGGTCAGCGCCAGCGGCGGTGACGACGCGTCGGCCAGCAGTGGCTTCCAGATCACCGCCTGGGGCGTCATCGGCACGTCGATGCTGATCGGGGCGGTCAACGTGGTGCTGTTCACCGCGCTGGCGACGCTCGGCGCGTTCATCTACAACGTCTGCGCCGACCTGGTCGGCGGGGTCGAGCTGACCCTGGCCGAGCGGGACTGAGAAGGCTCAGAGAGGGCGAGGGGGCCACCCCCGTTTTGGTGGCTCCCTACCCGGTGCGGTAACCTTCGGTGTCGCACTTGAGGGGCTATAGCTCAGTCGGTTAGAGCGCAGAGCTGATAACTCTGAGGTCGCTGGTTCGATTCCAGCTAGCCCCACGGGTAACGGGGTCCCCTGTCCGCGGAAAGCGCGGACCTTGGTTCCCCGTCATACCTGCTCCGGGGGCCGAGCCCCCGGAAACCCCGCGGTGCGGTGGGCACCCTTTGTGCTGCGGTCACGGTTGGTGGCTTGTGGCCTGGCGGCCACTTCGCTTCGGGGTTGCGCTTGTGGCGTGATGGCCACATTGCTCGGTCGCGGTGGTCTGGCTTGGCCTTGCGGCCACCTTGCTCTTGGTCGCGGTTCATGCGTTGGCTTGCGGCTTGTGTGTGGCGGGCTTGATGGGAGAGCTGCGATGGTCAAGAAGCTTCTGGTTGCTGCCGGGGTTGTCGGTGCGGCGGCTCTGGTGTTCCGGAAGGTCAAGGCTTCCAGCGATGAGCGGGCGCTTTGGCACGAGGCGACTACGGCGCCCGATCTCCGATAGGTTTTTCGGGGTTCAGGGGCCCTAGCTCAACTGGCAGAGCACCGCCTTTGCAAGGCGGGGGTTAGGGGTTCAAGTCCCCTGGGCTCCACAAGACAACACCTTTGAGCAGGCTGCACACCATGCCTTGATCGGCCGGCCCACTCCCGGCTCACATCGGCGGACGTATTGCCTGCCTCCTGTCTGTCACGACCGGCCGTAGCGCCACGCTGACGATCCGACTTATTCCACCGCCTTCGATGAGCATGGTGCTGTGAAGCTACAACGGGCGTGGCGCGACCTGCGGCGGCAGCCCCGGTGGTGGCTCTGGACGGCGTTGACGTCGGGTGGATGCACGTTGATCGCTCTGATGGGCAACGACGGGAACCATTGGTTCGGTGGTCCGGTGCTTCACTACTTCGCGCTGGTCGGAACCGGTGTGATAGTCGTGCTGCTGGTCATCCTGTTGGTGCTGCAGGCTCGGACGAAAGCCGACCACGAGTAGAAGCGCACTTCGGGGTGCGTCGCCGACCAGACCACACTCATCGCGGGAGTGTAGAGGCGGCGTCTCACAGCCTGTCGGAGAGACTTTCCTGCTCAACGACCGGGGATGGCCACCTCGTCAGACCAGCCCGCTCGGATGAGGATCTCGGTGGCGACGTCGTCGGGGGAACGGTCATTGGTCACGGTGAGATCGGCATTCAGGGTGGGCGTGTGGCTGGGGCTGTCGAGCGTGCTCAGGTGCCGCTCGAGTTGAGTGCCCTCCTCTCTGCGGCGCAGACGATCCCGTACGGTGGCGTCGTCTGCCGTCAGCCTGACCAGGTGAGTCTCGCAGTCCGAGAGGCATCGGGCGTACATGCCCCGGACGTCCGGCTCTTCGATGACCGCGGCGACGACAATGAGCCGGGCGCCGGCCACCTTGAAGTTGGCCCACACGGCGGCCAGATTGGCGCACTTCAGCCGGTCGTAGAACTGACCGCTCCCGGGGCCGGCGGGGGGAGGCGGCCCGAACTGGGCCAGCACGTCGGTGTCGACGACCGCGGTGCCGCGGCCGGAAGCGGTGAGAAGCCGGCCGGCTGCCTGCGCCACCGTGGTCTTTCCGACGCCGGCGATCCCGGTGAGCAGCAGTGCTCGATACAACGCTGACTCCTGATCGTCGCGGGCTCGGGAAGCGCTCACCCGCAGGATGCCAGCTCTGAACTGCCGGGGCGCGCGTCGCGGTTGAAGGCGACGACGAGGCGTGCCAGGGGTGCGGTGGGGGATGGGGTTTGATCTACTGGGCGCCGTGCGGCGGCGGGTGGTGTTCGGGCTGATGGTCGGTGGGCTTCTGAGCGGGTGTGGGGCTCGGGCTGACCGGCCGGATGCCGCGTCGTCGGCTGAGCCGTCCTCGTCCTCTTCCGGCCCCGCATCTGTGCCGCTGTCGTCGTCTACGGCGGTGGCCGGGGACTACGCGTGGTTTCGTGAGGTCACCGACCTGAGCAAGGGGTTCTGCTTCGTCTGGGTGCGCCGTGTCCGGCCGGCTCAGGTGCTTGATCGCATGGGGGCCAAGGAGCTCGAACGCATCGGGTGGCAGCAGATGGTCGGGGCGGGGGACGGCCAGCGGGGATTCCCCGACAAGTGCTACTTCGGCGTGACCCGGCTGAACGACGACTGGGCGTTGGTCGTCGAGGACAACGGTGAACTGGGCACCGAGGACGGGCAGTTCCGCGCTCTGTCCGCCGGGACGACCCTGATCTGCCTGTATCGGGCGGATGACGGCAGCGGACGGTTCCTCCTGATGGAGGACCGCGGTGTCACTCTGCAGTTTGATCCGGTGTCGGGTGAACGGCCGTCGGGCCGTCGGGCGGCCGAGCTCGAAACGACCGTGAAAGCCACCCGGGCGGGCGCTCCAGCGCAGCCGGACGATCGCATGGCGGCAGCATTCGCGCTGGCTGAGCGCCTTACCGGGGTACCGCTCACACAGGCCGATCTGCGAAAGCACACCTATCTGTTCAGCGTGGTGCCAACCGGTCAGTGAAAGAGTCAATGGCCGTTCGGTTGTTGCCGGAAACTCCCGGCCGGGCCAACATCCACCTGTGACGATGCGCACGACCGATTTGCTCACCATTGGTGAGGCCGCGATCCTCCTCCGGTTCTCGCGGCGCCGGGTTCTCGACCTCTGTGCGCGCGGGCTTCTGCCGTACGTCAGCCTCGGCGCACAGAGGCGTGTGCGCCGATCCGATGTCGAGGCGCTGATCCACCCCGTGCTGACCCGCGCCGAGCTGGAGCAGCTCTGGTTGCACCAGGCGGTCGCCGCACGCTTCGTGGCCCGGCCCGCGGCGGTGCTTGCCATCGCCGAGATCAATCTGCGCCGGTTGCGCCGCCTCCGCCCGGGCGGTCCCGAGTGGCAGTGGCTGGACCGGTGGGAGGCCCTGCTGGCCGGTGAGGCTGAGGCCGTGGTCGAGGCGCTGACGTCCTCGGCTCAGTACGCGGTGCGGCTGCGTTCCGCATCACCCTTCGCCGGCGTACTGACCGAAAAGGAGCGTCGGGCCGTGCTCGACGGTCTGGCGGAAAGCCGCCATGACCAGGCACAACTCCTGCGCCCGGCTCGCCTCGAGCGGGTCGTGCGCGCAGTGTGAGTCCTCGATCACAAAACTAGAAAAGAGCCTTATGTAACTCGTCGCGTCGGGCGGATAGTGAGTCGGTTCCATGATTCGGTTGCGCAATGCTGCGCCGGGAGGTACCGATGCCGACCACCATCCTTCATTCCACTATCGCGTCGAAGGTCCAGAACCTTCTGGAAACGATGCTCCAGGCGCCCGTGCCCCTCCGGATCCGAGCCTGGGACGGCTCGACGGCCGGTCCGGCGGACGCCCCGGTGCTGGTCATCCGGCATCGTCGTGCGTTGCGCCGACTGATGTGGCAACCCAATGATCTGGGTCTGGCCCGCGCGTACGTCTCCGGCGATCTCGATGTCGAGGGCGATCTCTACGAGGCGCTCACCCGCGTGGCCGCGCTGATCTGGCGCGCGCCCGATATGAAGGATCTGCCTATCCGTCATGTCGCGAGCGATCTCGTACGCCTCGGCGTGCTCGGCACCCAGCCCAAGCCGCCGCCGGAGGAGATGGTCGTTGCCGGGACCCGGCACAGCAGACGCCGCGACCGTCAGGCGATCAGCCACCACTACGACGTCGGGAACGATTTCTACCGGCTCGTCCTCGGGTCGAGCATGGTCTATTCCTGCGCGTACTGGACGTCGGACACACCCGGTTACGACCTGGCCGACGCGCAGCGCGACAAGCTCGACCTGATCTGCCGCAAGCTCGGGCTGCGGCCCGGTCAGCGGCTGCTCGACGTCGGCTGCGGCTGGGGCAGCCTGGCCATCCACGCCGCCCGCGAGTACGGCGTGCACGTCGTCGGCATCACGCTCTCGACCGAGCAGGCCGAATACGCCCGTAAGCAGGTCGCCGAGGCCGGGCTCACCGGTCAGGTGGAGATCCGGGTCGAGGACTACCGCGACCTCGAGGACGGGCCGTACGACGCGATCTCCAGCGTGGGGATGGCCGAACACGTCGGCACCGATCCGTACGCGGAGTACGCGGCCATTCTCTACGCCAACCTCAAGCCCGGTGGCCGTCTGCTCAACCACCAGATCTCCCGGGTGCACCTGGCTCCCAAGCAGCCGCACCAGGCCCGGAGCTTCATCGACGCGTACGTCTTTCCGGACGGTGAGCTGGTGCCGGTGGGCACCACGGTCGGCCTGCTCGAGCAGGCCGGCTTCGAGGTGCGCGACGTGCACGCGCTGCGGGAGCACTACGGGCGCACGCTGCGGGCGTGGGTGACGAACCTGGAGTCGGACTGGTCCACCGCGGTGAAGCTGACCAGCCCGGGCCGGGCCCGGGTGTGGCGGCTCTACATGGCGGCGTCGGCGCTCGCCTTCGAGCAGGCACGGATCGGCGTCAACCAGGTGCTCGCGGTGAAAGATCACCGGGATGGAACGGCCGCCCTGCCGCCGACACGGAGCGGCTACGCGGTCTGATCCGTTTCGGTCACCGGCTCGTCCTTTTTGGTCAGTCTGAAAAACGTTGCCGCGGAACGAATGCGGACGTTGTCCACAGGGCGCGAGGTTGTCATGCGGAACGGGTGCGGGGCCGGTTAGCCTGCCTCACGTGAGCGAACGAAAACGGGCCGCCGCCGTGATCGTGCGGGACGGCCGTGTGCTGATGGTGCACGAGCGCAGCCGACGATCCGGTGGCGGTGAGTGGTGGACCTTGCCGGGCGGTGGTCTGGAGCCCGGCGAGACCGCCGAGGAGGCGGTGCGGCGGGAGGTGTTCGAGGAGACGGGCCTGGTGGTCAGCGACGCCCGCTATGTGCTCGAGATGCCTTATCCGTCGGGCATGACGTCGGTGTTCTCGGTGACGGTGGCCGACGGTGAGCCGCGGATCGGCATCGACGACGGCATCGGGCCCGAGATGCTGGGTCTCGACTGGTTGCCCGCCCCCGAACTGCCGACGGAGACCAGCGGGGGGGTGCCGGTGCCGCCGATCATCGTGGTGCTGCCGGCGTAAGAGCCGGTGCTGTCTCCGCGAGGCTCGGACCGATCTGCGGCCCGGTCGACGGCTCAGCCGGCGCGGTCGGCGAAGCTTCCGGCGGTGGGCGCGTGGCCCGCATGGCCGGGATGGCGATGCTGCGGGACGACACCCTCGACGATCTCCGCCGTCGCCGTCGCCGTCGCCGTCGCCGTCGCCGTCGCCGTCGCCGTCGCCGTCGCCGTCGCCGTCGCCGTCGCCGTCGCCGGTAGGTGGTCGGCGACGGTCTCGTCCGGCCCGGGAGTGGATGCCCGGAGCTGAGTGGCGACAGCCCGCCGCCGTTCGGTCACGAAGTAGCCGCAGGCCGCGGCGTAGGCCGTGGCGAGGGCCAACCCGACGGCACGTGTCGGCGTGGTGTCGAGCAGCAGGATGGTCATCACCAGCGCCAGTTCGGCCCCGACGCCGAGGAGCACCGCGTTGACGGTGTCCTCCCGCGTCCAGCGCGGCGAGGAGCGGTGCGCCTGCCGCTTGATCTCCTCGATCAGGGAGTGTCCGAGGCCGAGAGTCAGCGTGCCGAGCAGGAGGGTCGCGGACAGCGAGTGGTTGTCCCCGCCGACCGACGCGGCCATGGCGGTTCCGCCGGCCAGCGCCGCCAGCCCGCTGACGGTTCCGACCCGTCCTTCGCGTCTCTCCCTCACACCCTCTGACGGTCGGCAGCCACGACCGCATTCTGAGGAAGTCGTCACGACTCCGGCCCCTCGATCGTCCCCCTGGCATGACGACATCGACAGTGCTGGTGACCGGGGCCGGTGGGGTCCTCGGATCGGTCACCGTGCCGCGGCTGACGGCGGCGGGACACGAGGTCAGGGCGATGAGCCGGCGAGCGCGGCCGGGGTGGTTCGCGGCCGATCTGCGTACCGGTGAAGGGATCGACGAGGCAGTGCGGGGCGCGGACCTGATCGTGCACCTGGCGTCAGCACCCGGAGATGCTCGGCGGACGGATGTCGGTGGCACGCGCCGGCTCGTGGCCGCCGCGCGAAAGGCCGGAGTGCGGCATCTGGTCTACGTGTCGATCATCGGAGTCGACCGGGTACCGCTGCGCTACTACCGGGCGAAGCTCGCCACCGAGGACGTTGTCCGGACGGGCGGCATCCCGTACACGATCGTGCGGGCTTCGCAGTTCCACCCGTTCGCCGAAGGGCTGCTCAAGACCGCCGGGCGGCTCGGTCCGCTGATCCTCGATCCCGGGTTCCTGGCCCAGCCGGTCGACGCCGCGGAGGTTGCCGACCGGATCGCCGACCTGCTGACCCGGCCGGCCGCGGACGCCATCGTCGAGTTCGCCGGACCGCGCGTGCTGACCCTCGCCGACGCGTCGGCCACCTGGCTGGCGGCCCGGGGAGAGAAGCGACGGGTCCTCCGGCTGCGGCTGCCCGGCCGGGTGGCGCGGTCGATACGGGCGGGTGGTCTGACCACAACCGCGACACCGACCGGTACCCGGACGTGGGAGGACTACCTGGCGGCGCGGTATTGAGCGAGGATGGCGGGCGTGATGGGAAGTCTGAAGCTCGAGCCCGCCCAGTCCCGCCCCGACCTGCTGGCCGATCCGGTCGCCAAGGCTCTGACCGTGTGGCCCGAGGACGCGCCGATCGACGCCGACCAGGTGCTGGTCGCTCCGATCGACCCGGGTCTGGCCGACACGGCAGAGTTCTGTGAGGCGTACGACGTGGGCCTGGAGGTCTCCGCGAACTGCGTGATCGTCGCCGGCAAGCGGGGCGAAAGCGTCCGGTACGCGGCCTGCATCGTGCTGGCCACGACCCGGGCCGACGTCAACGGAGTCGTCCGTAAGCGTCTGGACGTGCGCAAGTGCAGCTTCGCGCCGATGGACGAGGCGGTCCGTCTGACCGGCATGGAGTACGGCGGCATCACGCCGATCGGCCTGCCGGTGGACTGGCCGATCCTGGTCGATGCCCGGGTGGTCGCCACACCGCACGTGATCATCGGATCAGGCGTGCGCCACAGCAAGATCGCCATTGCCGGCCCGGCCCTCGGCGCCCTGCCCGGCGCCGAGGTGATCGAGGGTCTGGCACGCCCGGTCGAGTGAGACACCGACGTCGATCGATGGCGTTTCACGTGAAACGCCATCGTCATCGACCGGCGTCGACTGCCTCACGGCGGGCGATTTCCTCGAAGGCGGAGACCAGCGTCGACGCCTCCTGGGCGCCCTGAACGGCGTACTTCCCGTCGACAACGAAGAACGGGACGCTGGAGATGCCAAGCTCACGAGCCTCGGCCAGGTCGGTGCGCACGGCCGCCGTGCCAGCCTCGGACGCGAGGTGATCGGTCGCGGCGGCCTCGCTCAAGCCGATCGAACCGGCCACCGACGCCAGCACCGCGCGGGAGCCGATGTCGAGGCCCTCGGTGAAGTAGGCCTGCTGCAGCGCCTCCAGCATGTCGGCCTGCCTGCCCTGACCGGCGGCCCACGCGATCAGCCGGTGACTGTCGAACGTGTTCGCGGCGACCGCCCGGTCGAAGTCGAGTCGCAAACCATCGCCGGCCGCGATCGACGAGACGTGGGCGAGCATCTCGTCGGCCCGCTCGCGGCCACCGACCTTGGCTGCCATGCCGTCCTTGAGCGGCAGGCCGGGCGGTACCGGAGAGGGGTCGAGCTGGAAGGCCCGGAACGTCACGGTGACGTCACCCTCGTACTGGGCGATGGCCGACTCCAGCCGCCGCTTGCCGAGGTAACACCACGGGCACACGACATCGGACCAGACCTGGATATCCATGGGACTCCGTCCGCCGTCAGCGGGTGGCCACTTGCGCGGCGACCTGGCGCTTCAGCCGGGCCAGGATCGCCGAGCCGCCACGGATGCGCAGCGGGCTGATCGCCTGGGCGAGGCCCATGCGGGTGTAGAGGTCGTCCGGCACGCCCAGGATCTCGGCGGTGGTGGCGCCCTCGAGACCCTCGGCCAGGATGCCGGCGAAGGCCCGCGTGGTCGGCGCCTCGGGCGGGCAGTCGAAGAACGACTCCACCGTGTCGTCGGGCCGCACCACGGCCTTGAGGAAGAACTGCGTCTGGCACTCCGGCACCTGCTCCATGCCGTCGTGTGTGGCCAGGTCGGCCGGCAGCGGCGGCATCGAGTCGGCGAACTCGAGAAGCATCTCGAGCACCACCTCGCGCGGCGCCGAGGCGAACTCGTCGACGATCTCGGCGAGCTTGGGAGGCATGTCGGTCACTTGTCGACCCTAGCGCCTGCTTCCGGGTGGAGGCCGGGCTGCGGCGTGGCGGACGGCGTCGTCAGGCGTGGGCCGTCGTCGGCAGCAGGGCCACGTCGCTGAGGCTCAAGATGCCGGCCACCTTGCGGTCGGCGTCGCAGACCAGCAGCCGGCGGACTCCGCGCTCGCGCATGGCGTGCACCGCTTCGTCCACGGTGGCCGACTGCTCCACCATGATCAGCTCATGCGAGGTGATGTCGCCGAGCGAGGTCGACGTCGGCGACAGGTTCTCGGCGATCGCCCGGACCACGATGTCGCGGTCGGTGACCACCCCGATCATCGTCGGGCCGCGGGTGACCACCACGTCGCCGATGGCGCGGTCGCGCATCACCTGCGCGGCCTCGTCCAGCATGGTCGCCTCGGGCAGATAGACCACCTGCCGGGTCATCACCTCAGCCACCGAAGCCCTGCCCATGTGCGCACCTCCTGTTGGTAGGGGCGTTACCCGAGTGCAGCAGTGATTACACCTGGTATGTCCGTGACCAGCACGTCGTGACGCTCCCCGCTGCGGCGATCGCGCATCTCGGCATATCCCTCGCCGAGGCGACGCCCGATCACGACCGTCCGGGCGATGCCGATGAGCTCGGCGTCGGTGAACTTCACGCCGGCCGAGACGGTGGGACGGTCGTCGACCAGCACGCGCAGCCCGGCCCTCACCAGCTCGTCCGCGAGCGCCAGCGCGGCCTCGACCTGACCGTTCTTGCCGGCCGCGACGACGTGCACGTCGGCCGGCGCGACCTCATCGGGCCACAGCAGGCCGCGCTCGTCGTGGTGCTGCTCGGCGATGGCCGCGACCGCCCGGGACACCCCGATCCCGTACGACCCCATGGTCGGCCGGACCAGTTTGCCGTCCACCCCGGGCACCTCGAGCTTGAACGCGTCGGTGTAGCGGCGGCCGAGCTGGAAGATGTGCCCGATCTCGATGCCCCGTCGCATGGTGAGCGAGCCGGTGCCGCAGGCCGGGCACGGGTCACCGGCCCGCACCTCGGCCGCCTCGATCGTGCCGTCCGGGGTGAAGTCGCGCCCGGCCACCACGTTGACCGCGTGCCGTCCCGGCTCGTTGGCGCCGGTCAGCCAGGCCGTGCCGGGAGCCACGCGCGGGTCGGCCAGATAACGGGCCCTGCTGCCCTGCGGGCCGATGTAGCCCTTGACCAGGTCGGGCCGGGCCGCGAAGTCGTCGAAGAGCGTGGCCGTGGCCGGGGCCAGGGAGGCGTCGAGCCGCTTCAGGTCGACCTCACGATCACCCGGGACACCGATCACCAGCAGCTCGTCCTCGGCGCCGGGCCGGTGCACCGAGACCACCACGTTCTTGAGGGTGTCGGCCGCGGTCCAGTCGGTGCGGCCGCCCAGCGCCCGGGCGTTGGCCAGCTCGACCAGGGAGGCGATGGTCGGGGTGCCGGGGGTGTCGTGAACCTCGAGAGGCGGGGCGGAAACCGTCGTGGCCGGCGGCGCCGGAGTCACCACGGCTTCGGTGTTGGCCGCGTAGTCACAGGTCGTGCAACCGACGAATGTGTCCTCGCCCACATCGGCTGTGGCGAGGAACTCCTCGGACGCGGAACCACCCATCGCACCGGACATCGCCGAGACGATGGTGTGCGAGAGGCCCAGCCGGGTGAAGGCGCGCTGATAGGCCGCGCGGACCGACTCGTACGTCTCCACCAGCCCGTCGTCGGAGAGCGTGAACGAGTAGGCGTCCTTCATCAGGAACTCGCGACCACGCAGCAGCCCGCCCCGGGGCCGGGCTTCGTCGCGGTACTTCGTCTGGATCTGGAACAGCAGCACCGGGAAATCCCGGTACGAACTGGTGATGTCCTGCACCAGCAGCGTGAACATCTCTTCGTGGGTCGGCGCCAGCAGATAGTCGGAACCGCGCCGGTCCTTGAGCGTGAAGATGTCGTCGCCGTACTCGGTCCAGCGGTTGCTGACGTCGTAGGGCTCGCGCGGCAGCAGGGCCGGGAACGAGACCTCCTGCCCGCCGACGGCCACCATCTCGTCCCGCACGACCGCGGTGACCCGGTCGAGCACGAGCTTGCCGAGCGGGAGCCAGGTGTATCCGCCCGGGGCGGCGCGACGGACATAGCCGGCGCGCAGCAACAACCGGTGACTCGGCACCTCCGCGTCCGCCGGCTCCTCGCGCAGGGTCCTGAGCAGGAGGGCGGACATCCTCAGCAGCATGCGAAGCAGCGTAGGGAGGATCACTACGGAAAGCAGTTCATTAACGGGGTGTCGCCATCGTCACGCTATCGGTGACTTCCATCCAGTGCTTATGTGATCTCCACGAGCAAACATGAGCAAACGTCAAGGGGGCGGCGATGGCCTGGCACAGCTTCGTTGCTATGGGGGACAGCTTCACCGAGGGCCTGAACGACGCCTATCCGGACGGTACGTTCCGGGGCTGGGCCGATCTGGTGGCCGCCCGCATGGCGGTCGACTCGGGACCGGACTTCGGCTACGCCAACCTGGCCATCCGCGGCAAGGTGATGCACGAGATCGTCGACGAGCAGCTCGAGCCGACCCTGACTATGCGGCCCGACCTGGTCAGCCTCGCCGCGGGCGGCAATGACGCCTTGCGCGTACGAGTCGATCCGCACGCCCTGGTGCGGGAGCTCGAATCGGTGGTGCGACGGCTGCGCGACACCGGCGCCGACGTGATCCTCTTCCGCTTCGCCGACGTGACCGTCAACCTGCCGGCCATCCTCGGGCGGCGTGCATCCGTGCTCAACGACGGCGCTCGCACGCTCGCCGACCGCTACGGGTGCCACCTGGTCGACCTGTTCGGCGACGACGCCTTCCGCCATCCCCACATGTGGTCCCCGGACAGGCTGCATCTCTCGCCGGCCGGGCACCGCCGGGTCGCCGGCCAGGTGCTCAACGTGCTCGGTGTCGGGGTCGACGAGGACTGGATGCTGGTGCCACCCGCGCCCGAACCCAACCCGTGGCTGCTCGCCCGCAGCGCCGACCTGCGCTGGGCCCGTGAGCATCTGGCGCCCTGGGTGAGCCGTCACCTGCGGGGTCACTCGTCGGGCGAACTGGTGCGGGCGAAGCGCCCGGAGCTCATGCCGATCGGGATCACCGAGTAACCACCGGGCGAAGAGCTAGCGTGGCAGGCATGTCTGTTGAGAACGATCCGGCGCCCGCACTCCAGGCGTACGCGCATCCCGACAAGCTGGTCACCACCGAGTGGCTCGCCGCCCACCTCGACACCCCCGGTCTGGTCGTCGTCGAATCGGACGAGGACGTCCTGCTCTACGACACCGGGCACATCCCCGGCGCGGTCAAGGTCGACTGGCACCTCGAGCTCAACGACCCGGTCACCCGCGACTACCTCGACCCGGCCGCCTTCGCCGCGATGTGCGAGGCCAAGGGCATCGGCCGCGACGACACGATCGTGTTCTACGGCGACAACTTCAACTGGTGGGCCTCGTACGCCCTCTGGGTCTTCAGTCTCTTCGGCCACCGCGATCTGCGCCTGCTCGACGGCGGGCGTCAGAAGTGGGCCGCCGAGGGCCGTCCGCTGACCCGGGAACGCACCGAGCGACCGGCCGCGAAATACCCGGTTCCGGAGCGCGACGACGCCGAGATCCGGGCCTTCCGTGACCAGGTGGTGAGCCACATCGGCAGCGGCCTGCCCCTCGTCGACGTCCGCTCCCCGCAGGAATACACCGGCGAGCTGACGCACATGGAGGCCTACCCGCAGGAGGGGGCGCTGCGCGGCGGTCACATCCCGGGCGCGGTGAGCAAGCCGTGGAAGTCGGCGGCCAACGAGGACGGCACCTTCAAGCCGGCCGGCGAGCTCACCAAGATCTACCGCGACGAGCTCGGCCTGGAGCCGGGCGACGACATCATCGCGTACTGCCGGATCGGCGAGCGGTCGAGTCACACCTGGTTCGTGCTGCGCCACCTGCTCGGCTATCCGCAGGTGCGCAACTACGACGGCTCCTGGACGGAGTGGGGCAACCTGGTGCGCGCGCCGATCGCCAAGGGCTTCGAGCCCGGCGGACTGAGCTGACGAAGGACCGAGCCGACGAAGGCCCGATCCGGGGCGGACCGATCATCAAGATCGGTCCGCCCCGTTTCTGTCGGTCGTTCGCGGTACCTTCTCCGCCGTGAGCAACACCTTCCAGGTCGATCTCCGCGGCATCGTCGACCTCCTCAGCCACCATCTCTACGCCAGCCCGCGGGTCTACGTCCGTGAGCTGCTGCAGAACGCGGTCGACGCGATCACCGCCACCGGCCGTCCCGGACTGGTCTCGATCACCACGGGCTCCGACGCGCTGCGGGTGACCGACAACGGCATCGGCCTCACCGAGGCCCAGGTGCACGAGTTGCTGGCCACCATCGGCCGCAGCTCGAAACGCGACGAGCTCGGCTTCGCCCGGCACGAGTTCCTCGGCCAGTTCGGCATCGGCCTGCTGTCCTGCTTCCTGGTGGCCGACGAGATCCGCGTGCACACCCGCCGCGCGGGCGCCGAGCCGGTCCTGTGGCGGGGCTACTCCGACGGTCGCTACGCCGTCTCGCCCGGCGACGACCGCGAGCCCGGCACGACGGTCACCCTGCTGCCGCGCCGCGGCTCCGAGCACCTCCTCTCCGGTACGACGGTCCGTGAGCTGGCCCAGCTCTACGGCTCACTGCTGCCGGTGCGGGTCGAGGTCGACGACGTCCCCGTGACCACCGGCTCACTGCCCTGGGCGGGTGGCGACCTGGTGGCGTACGCCCAGGAGGTCTTCGGTTTCCGCCCGCTCGACGTGGTGCCGCTCGACGTGCCCGAGGCCGGCCTGACCGGCGTCGCGTTCGTGCTGCCCACCCCGGTCAACCCGGCCGCTCGCGGGGGCCACCGCGTCTATCTCAAGAGGATGTTGCTGGCCGAGAGCGTCGAGGGTCTGCTGCCCGAGTGGGCGTTCTTCGCCCGCTGTGTCGTCGACAGCACCGAGCTGCGCCCGACCGCGAGCCGCGAGGCCCTCTACGACGACAGCCTGTTCGCCGACACCCGCGAGGCGATCGCCGACCAGCTGCGCGGCTGGCTGGTGCGGCTGGCCTCGACCGATCCGCGCCGGCTGGGCGAGTTCCTCGCCATCCACCACCTCGGCGTCAAGGCGCTCGCGCTGCACGACGACGAGATGCTGCGCCTGGTCGAGCAATGGGTCCCCCTGGAGACCAACCTCGGCCACCTGACCCTGGCCGAGTTCCGTCAGCGCCACGGCGTCCTGCGCTACACCGCCGGCGACGACGAGTTCCGCCAGCTGGCCGCGGTCGCCGCCGCCCAGGATCTCGGAGTGATCAACGGCGGCATCGTCTACCACGCCGACCTCGTCGAACGTCTGGCCACTGTGGATGCCGAGGTCCGGGCCGAGCGGCTCGAGCCGTCCGACGTCGCGGCCCGGTTCGCCGCGCTGGACGCCGAGACCGAGTTGCGGCTGCGCCCGTTCCTGGCAGTGGCCCAGCGCCGCCTCGACCGGCTCGGCTGCGAGATCGTGGTCCGCGGCTTCGACCCGGCCACCGTCCCGGCTCTCTATCTGGTGAGCCGCGCCGCCGCCTTCACCGAGCAGTTCACCGCCGGCCGCGACGCCGCCGACGACCTGTGGGGCGGTGTCCTCGACGCGCTGTCCCGCAGCGTGCCGACCGACCGGCCGCAACTCGTGCTCAACCACCGCAACGCCCTGGTCCGGCGGGTCACCGCGATCAGCGACCCCGAGTTGGCCGGCCTGGCCGTCGAGTCGCTCTACGGCCAGGCGCTCATGCTCGGCCACCACCCGATCCGCCCGGCCGACGCCGCGCTGCTCACCAGTTCGTTCATGGGCCTGCTGGACAGGGCCGTCCCCGGGGAGGACAGATGAAGACCGCCGACGACCTGTGGGGCCTCTACGAGCAGGCCCGCGTCCTGCCGCACGGCTCGGCCCAGATCGCGCTGGTCGAGCAGGTGCTGCGGCACGCCGACACGGTGAACGATCCGCACCTCGCCTTCACGGTGCGGCTGCTGGCCACGAACGCCTACACCTACGGCGGCGAGCCGGCCAAGGCGTTCGTCACGTTCGCCTGGGCGCTCAACGACTTCGACCGCAACCCGGGCCGGCATCACGCGCACGGCAAGCACACGCTGCTGTGGCACTTCAAGACCATGGTCAACGCGATGCTCAACTTCCCCGAGATCCCGCTCGACCGCACCCGCGCCGTGCTCGACGACATGGAGAGGCGCTACCGCGAGGACGGCCACAGCCTGCAGGCCGTCCACAAACACCGTTACCTGATCGCCGATCACATCGGGAGCCCCGAGGCCGACGAGTGGTTCGCCCGGTGGCAGGCCGCGCCGCGCGACGACCTCTCCGACTGCATCGGCTGCGACCCGTCGTCGGTCGCGGCCTTCCACGCCGAGCGCGAGCGGTGGGACGACGTGATCGCCACCGCCGAGCCGGTGCTGGCCGGCGAGCTGAGCTGCAGCGAGCAACCCCAGGGCATCCTGCGCGAACTGATGGTCGCCTACCTGCGCACCGGCCGTCCCGACGACGCGGCCGCCGCGCACCGGCGCTCCTACCGTCTCGAGCGCGGCAACCTGGCCGACCTGTGGAACCTCGGCACCCACCTGGCGTTCTGCGCGCGCACCGGCAACGAGCACCGCGGTCTCGAGATTCTGCAGCGCCACATCGACTGGCTCGACAAGGCGCCCTCCCCGGCGGCCGAGATGCACTTCTCGGCCGACGCGGCCATGCTGCTGCGCCGGCTCACCGAGCGCGGACACGGCGACGCGGTCGTCCACCTCCGCGGGCGTGGGAACGTCTCCGCCGCCGACTTGGGCGCCGAGCTGTCGACCCGGGCGACCGACCTGGCCAAGCGGTTCGACGAGCGCAACGGCACCGACCACCAGAGCCGGTCGATCGCCGCCGTGCTGGCCGCCGAGCCGTACGAGGTGGTGCTCACGCTGTCGCCGACCGCCCGGCCCCCGGTCGCGGTTGCCGTCCCGGTGCCCGTCGCCGAGGTCGCCGTCGCGGCTCCTGAGATCCCGGCCGAGGTCACGGCCGCCCAGTTGCTCGACCTGGCCCGGCAGTACGACCGGGCCGACGACGCTGTGGGGCTCGCCGCGGCTCTCGAAGCGGTCGATGCGCGCTTTCCCGAGCTGAGTGACCCGCAGCTGGGCGATTCGCGGCCGGAAGCTCTTCTGCTCGCCGCTCGGCGGGAGCTGCTGCTCGGTAACCGGCTGCGGTCGTCCGGGCGGACCGACTCCGGTGACCACTGGACTCGGGCCCTGGAGCTGTTCGTGGCGGCGGGGTCGGACGGCGAGGCCAGTGCCCTGCGCGCCCGCCTGGCGATGGAGGCCGGCTACGCCGGTGGTGAGGTCGACGAGGAGCCGGTCCGGGCCGATGTGACCCACCAGGACGAACACGGCGGCGCCGTCGAGCGCGCCGATGCCTGGACGCGCCTGTCGATCCTGCACCTGATGAAGGACCGGCCCGAAGAGGCCAACGAGGCGGGCGACCGCAGCGACGAGCTCGCCGCCCAGGTCGGTGACCCGCGTCTGCTGGCCCTGCACGCGATGCTGCGAGCCCGCAGTCGGATGGCGATGCACCGCCACGACGAGGCCGTCGCGGCCGCCCGCGAGGCCTGGGAGTTCTATCGCCGGAACGGCCCGGCCCGCCGCATCGCCGAGGCGGGCACGATCTACGGCCACACCGTCGACGACCCGGCGGAGCAGGCCGAGGCGTTCGGCGTCGTGCTGGCCACCGGCGAGACCGACAAGGCACTGGCCGCCCGGGTCGGCCGGGGCAATGCGCTGCTCCAGCTGGGCCGGCCCGCCGAAGCGATCCCCGACCTGGTCGAGGCGGTGGCGCTGTGCGCCGAGGCCGGGCTCGAGGCCGGCGGCGCGCACGCGCGTGGCGACCTGGCCAACGCCTATCGGCTGGCCGGGCGCCCGGTCGAGGGCGCCGAGGTGGCCGAGGAGGCGCTCGGGCTGTTCGAGCGGCTCGGCGACGAGGAATCGGCCGACAACACGCGTTACCTGTTGACCGGGCTCTATCAGGCGATCGGCGACAAGGACGGCGCCCTCGCGCTCTATCGCACCCTGGTCGAGCATCTGGCCGACAACCCGGCCGGCCGTGGCCAGATCGCCGAGGAGGCCGCGGGGCTGCTCTTCGACCTCGATCGCGACGCCGAGGCGGCCGACACGTTCCGAGCCGCCGCGTCGGCCCTGCTCGCGGCCGGCGACCCGATCGGCGAGCTGCGCGCCCTGCGCCGGAGCGTCGCCGCGTCGCACTTCGCCGACCAGCCCGAGCAGGGGGAGGAGACCCTCCGGATCATCGCCGAGAAGTTCGACGCGCTCCCGGCCGAGGCGGCCGCCGAGCCCAATGCGATTTTTCAGCACTCGATGACCGCGTTCGAGGCCGGTAACCTGTTCATGTCGCGGGGCCGTTATGCCGAGGCGCTGCCACACCTTCGCGGCGCCCCGGAGCGGCTGCGGGCGATCGGCGCGACCGATCAGGCCGACCGCATCGAGGGCATGCTCGGCGAGGCGCTGCTCCGGGCCGGTCACTCGACCGAGGCTGAGGCGTTGCTGCGGGCACTGCTCGAACGCCTGCCCGACGACGCGCCGAGCCGCGAGGTGGCCGTCCGGGTGTACGAGGAAGCGCGGGCCGAGGCCGGGGGTCCCACATCCTGAACGTCCGTTAAGGCGACGGCTTGACAGCGGGATAAAGTGACCTCGTGACAACGGTTGATCAGCAGCAGCGTCCGGGTCCGCCCGCGCCCAGGCGGCGGTCGCGACGAGACGAGATCCTCGAGATCGCGGTGGGTCTGTTCGCGGCCCGCGGCTATCACGGGGTCTCCATGGACGACATCGGCTCGGCCGCGGGTGTCACCGGTCCGGCGCTCTATCACCACTTCGCCGGCAAGGAGGCGATGCTGGTGGCCGCGCTGATCCCGGTGAGCGAGAGCCTGCTGCACGGGGGCAAGACCCGCGTCGGCCACCATCCCGAGGACGCCCGGGCCGCACTGGCCGACCTGATCGACTTCCACGTCGAGTTCGCCCTGGCCAACCCGGCTGTCATCGCGCTGCACCTGCATGAGCTCGACCGCCTGCCCGAGGAGCCGCGCCGGCAGATCCGCCGGTTGCAGCGTCTCTACGTCGAGGAGTGGGTGGGCGTGCTGGCCACGCTGCGGCCCGAGCTCGACGCGGCCGAGGCCCGGGTGCTCGCCCACTCGGCGTTCGGCCTGATGAACTCGACCCCGTTCCTCGGCGGCGAGGTCGACCGCCGCCGCCGCGCCGCCCTCCTGCGCGACGCCACGATGCACGCCCTCACCGGCCACTGACCTCCCGTCCCGAGCGCCCGACCGGCCACGGCCCGACTCCGCCGGCAAAGCGACGCTCGTAGGTAGAACAGTCCCACCGGCACAGCGACACCCCGGCAGGCAGAGCGACACGTCGTCGGCAGCGCACCGCCCGCCTTGAGGACGCACCACCCGGCCGCTACCCGGCCGCCGCAACCGCACCGGCCGCCACCCATGGCCGGGCACAAGGCCCCACGGGCCGACAAAACATCAGCCGCCCCACCGGGCGACGGAAGAAGAGAAGGTCAACGATGATCGACTCGCTGCTCATCGCGAACCGGGGCGAGATCGCCCGCCGGATCATCCGCACGGCGAAACGACTCGGCATTCGGACTGTCGCCGTCTATTCCGACGCCGACGAGGGGATGCCCTTCGTCCTGGAGGCCGACGAGGCGGTTCGGTTGGGGCCGGCCGACCCGGCCCAGAGCTACCGCAACGCCGAGGCCGTCCTGGCCGCCGCCAAGGCGACCGGTGCGCAGGCCATCCACCCGGGCTACGGCTTCCTCAGCGAGAACGCCGACTTCGCCCGTCAGGTCGAGGCCGACGGGCTGATCTGGGTCGGCCCGGGCGCCGACGCGATCGACGCGATGGGCGACAAGATCAACGCGCGCAACCTGATGGCCGCGGCCGGAGTGCCGGTCGCGCCCGGCACCGCGACCCCGGTTGCCGGCGTCGACGCGGCCGTCGCCGCCGTGGCCGGGATCGGCTACCCGGTGATGGTGAAGGCCGCCGCGGGCGGTGGCGGCATGGGCATGGCCGTCGCGACCGACGAGGCGGCCCTGCGCACCGAGTTCGCCAAGGTCGGGGCGTTCGCCGAGCGCATGTTCGGAAGCGCCGACGTGCTGCTGGAGCGCTACTTCCCCCGGGTACGCCACGTCGAGGTGCAGATCCTGGGCCTCGCCGACGGCCGGGTGATCGCTCTGAGCGAGCGCGAGTGTTCCGTCCAGCGGCGCAACCAGAAACTGGTCGAGGAGGCGCCGAGCCCCGCCGTCGACGAGGACCTGCGCGCCCGCTTGCTGGCCGCCGCGGTCACCGCCGGGGAGACGGTCGGCTATCGCAACGCCGGCACCGTCGAGTGTCTGCTGGACCCGGCGACGGGTGACTTCTTCTTCCTCGAGATGAACACCCGCCTGCAGGTCGAGCACCCGATCACCGAGCTTCTCCACGGCATCGACCTGGTCGAGGAGCAGCTGCGCGTCGCCTCGGGGGAGGCGCCGACGTTCACCGGCGTGCCGGGAACGACCGGTCACGCGATCGAGCTGCGGATCAACGCCGAGGATCCGAAACGGTTCCTGCCCGGGCCCGGCAAGATCACCACCTGGGTGGAGCCGACCGGCGAGGGCGTCCGGGTCGACGCCGGCTATGCCGACGGCACGACGGTCGGCATGTCCTACGACTCCCTGATGGCCAAGCTGATCGTCGTGGGGGCGGACCGCGACGAGGCGATCACCCGGGCCCGCGCGGCGGTCGCCGGCTTCGCGATCGCCGGGCCCAAGAACAATCTCCCGTTCTTCACCGAGCTGCTGGAGAACGACGAGTTCCTGTCGGGCGACTACGACACCGCCATCGTCTCGCGGATGAGGAAGTCCGGCCGATGACGTCCGTGAGCATCCGCGAGGTCGCCCCGCGTGACGGCCTGCAGAACGAGGACCCTGTCCCGACCGACGCCAAGGTCCGTCTGATCGACGCGCTGAGCGGCACCGGGGTGCGCCGCATCGAGGCGGTCTCGTTCGTCCATCCGCGGGCCATCCCGCAGATGGCCGACGCCGACGAGGTGTGGGCGCGGGTCGACCGCCGTCCCGGTATCCGGTATTCGGCGCTGATCCCGAACACCCGGGGTGCGCAGCGGGCGCTGGCCGCCGGCTTCCGCGAGATCGAGGTCGTAGTGTCCGCTTCGGACACTCACAACCGGCGCAATCTCAACCGGTCGACCGACGAGTCGCTCGACGACATCGCCGGGCTCATCCCGCTGATCCACCAGGCCGGCGCCACGGTTGAGGTGATCGTCGCGACCAGCTTCGGCTGTCCGTTCGAGGGGGACATCGATCCCGGCCGGGTGGCGTCGATCGTGGGGCGTGTCCGGGCCGACGGGGCCGACCGCATCGCCTTCGGCGACACGACCGGCATGGCCACTCCCCGCCGGGTCCGTGACCTGCTGTCGGCCGTCCGTCCCGACCTGCTGCACTTCCACAACACCAGGGGTACGGGGCTGGCCAACATCCTGACCGCGCTGGAGCTCGGCGTCACCGAGTTCGACGCCAGCGTCGGCGGGATCGGGGGCTGCCCGTACGCGCCGGGCGCCTCGGGCAACGTGGCCACCGAGGAGGTCGTGCACATGCTGCACGACATGGGTATAGACACCGGAATCGACTTGGATCGCCTGATCCGTACGGCCGAAATGGCGGAGAAGCTGCTCGGCCGCACTCTGCCGTCAGGTGTTCTGCGAGCAGGGCCGCGTACCCGGCTGGTGTGATTCCATCCGCACGAACGCGCGATCATTTTTCCTATTTGTCCGCGTGACCGCTCTCCGGTCGTGTCGTTACCAATACCGAGTGGCCGATATCGCCGAAACGAAAAGGCGGATCTGCTACCGGTTCAGCCGACACGACGAGGGGCGAATCATGACGGTATCGGGGGTCGAGCGCACGCCGCGCACGGCGTACCCGTTGCCCGTGCCGCCCACCGGTGTCTCCACGCCCTTGCCGCCTTCCATCCAGGGGGCGGAGCGGCGATCGGAGAGCCGCGCGCGACGCACCGGACACCGGTGGAGTCTGCGCGTCCTCGTCGTCGGTGGCCTGGCCGGTGCGGCCTGGCTGCTCACCGGCTCCGCCGCCCAGGCAGCGGACCGGGCCGACGAGCCCGACGGCTCGTTGCTCGGATCCCTCGTGGGCGCCGACGCCACCTCGCCGGTCACCGGACTCCTGCAGGCGGCCGCCCAGCCGCTGGAGTACACCGGGCCGGCACACCATGATCGCCACCTCGTGTCCGACATCCTCGACGTACCCCGGCAGGTCCTGACCGGTCCGGCGGAGCTGATCGACGACTTCGGGCACGAACCCTCCGACACCTTTGTGGACACCTTCACCGGTGCCGACGAGGTCCTGGGGGAGGCTGCCGCACCACTCCGCCCCACCGGCGAAGCGGCGCCCGACCAGCGGCTCACCGCGGTGACCGAGCCGGTCACCGCGGCCGTGCTCGCCGCCGACGCCGAGCTCCCGGACGCGACCGAACTCCCGAGTGAGGAAGCACCCTCCGACGAGCCTCAGCCCGCTCCCGTCCCCCGGGAGACGGAGCAGACGGCCGAGCCCAGCCGCGTACAGAAGCACCAAGCCCGGCCCGCTCCGGAGACCGGCCGTCACGCCGTCCCGGTCAAGCGCGGCAAGGTGTCCCCGGCGCCGTCCGCCCACCGGCTTCAGCACCGCACCGCTCACGCGGTGACGGCGAAGCCGGAGACGGAACCGGCGGACAGCACCCCCGGCGGTGACGAACCGGCCGCTCCCCGGCGGCTGCACCCGGGGGATGTCAGCGGTACCCCGACCAGCGCGTCGGGAACTCCGACGGAAGGCGGCTCCGCGGCCTTCCTGCCGGTAGCGATCGCGAACAGCACGATGGCGCGCCACGTGCCGGCGATCGCGTCCGATGTCGAGGTCCGGCGCTTCGACGCCGAGGCCCCGACCGTCTCACCTGACTGAGTGATGGCGATCGGCGGTCCGCCCGACCGCCGGTGAACCGGCCGGCACCGGCTTCGGTGTCCGCGTTCCGGGCCTGATTCCCGAACCGCTTGCGAACAAGCGGCGAATCGTCCGACGCCTGAATCACACGCACCGCACCGAAGCGCCGGATCGGGCGCATGTCGACAGGCGGGGTCAGGGCAGAAAGAAACGAGCCAGGGCACCGCTGCGCCCGAAAGTGCAATTTCGACCCCCAATTCAATAAGCAACACCATTGCCGAAAAATTATTGAAAGGCATTTCTTTTCTCATGAAGACTTGGGTTCGTAAGACTCTGAGCGTCGGCGTCCTGGCCGCCGGCGCCCTGCTGTTCGCCCCGGGCGCCGCGAACGCCGACACCCGCCAGGTCACCGGCGGCAACACCGGCATCCTGAACGGCACCCAGATCGCCGTTCCGGTGCAGGTTCCGGTCAACGTCGTCGGCAACTCGCTGGGGATCCTCGGCGTGGCCGACGCCCGCGGCGCCGGCGTCAACAACGTGACCGAGAGCGGTCGCCGTGGCGACCGTGGCCCGGTCCAGGCCAGCGGCGGCAACGTCGGCATCCTCAACGGCACCCAGGCCTACCTGCCGATCAGCGTGCCGGTCAACCTGGTCGGCAACGCCGCCGCGGTCGGTGGCTTCGCCAGCTCGCAGGGTGTCGGCGTCAACCGCACCGAGAGCGCCAAGAAGACCGAGCACCGCCGCTGGGACGACCCGACCCAGGTCAGCGGTCAGAACTTCGGCATCGGCAACGGCAGCCAGATCTACGCGCCGGTCGACGTCCCGATCAACGTCTGCGGCAACTCGCTGGCGATCCTCGGCTTCAGCCAGTCCAGCGCGGTCTGCGCGAACAACGTCTCGGGCAACCGGGGCGGCCGGGGCCTGTGGCGCGAGAGCACGCCCGGCGGCCACGGTGGCCGTCAGGTCAGCGGTCAGAACTTCGGCATCGCGAACGGCACCCAGCTGTACGCGCCGATCAGCCTCCCGGTGAACCTGGCCGGCAACTCGGCCGCTCTGCTGGGCTCGTCCAGCAGCCGCGCGGTCGCGGTCAACGAGTCGGGTCACGATGACGACTTCGGCCAGGCCTCGGGCCCGAACTTCGGCCTCCTGAACGGCACCCAGCTCGGCGTGCCGATCAACGTGCCGATCAACGCCTGCGGCAACGCGCTCGGTGTCCTGGGCGCTGCGCACTCGGCTGCGGCCTGCCTGAACGAGGGCGACGACCGGCGTGCCCGCGGCTTCGATGACGACCGCTGGGACGGCGACCACGGTCACGGCCGCCCGGGTCACGACCACGGTGGCGACTGGGACGACAACGACGGCGACAAGGGCGACGTCGACGAGTACAAGGGCGACGACGACGAGTACAAGGGCGACGGCGACGTCCGCGGCGACCAGAAGGACTACCCGGACGACGTGGCCGACGACGACGTCGCCGACGACGCGGGCGAGGAGCCGGCCGTCAGCGACGACGGTTACACCAAGCCGGCGGCTGCCGGTTCGAAGAGCAACTCCAAGGGCGGCCGCGCCGGCGCCACCGAGTCCTCCTCGATCTCGAGCCTGACCGAGACCGTCAGTGGTGTCGGCGGCCTGGGCCTGCTGAACACCCTGCGCTGAAGCTCGCTCTCCCACGGGGGATAGCGGAAGACCGGGTCGTGCCGGTCCCGGGCGCGACCCGAACGACGCCAGGAGGCGTCGGGTAACAGCCGGTGCCCCTCCACGGCATCGGTGGCAGTGAAACGGACGGGAGTCTCCGCAACCAGCGGGGGCTCCCGTCCGTCGTTGCCGCGGCCTCCCGGATGAGCTAGCCTAACGATCGTTCACGTTAACGAGCGTTCAGGAGGCTGCGTGGCTATCAACGACGGCGTGGCTACCAACGACGGCGTGGCTACCAACGACGGCGTGGCTACCAACGACGGCGTGGCTACCGACGACGGGCTCGCTCAGGCACGCAAGCGGGTGCTGGCCGGCGGCGCCGAGCGCTACCACGCCGCCAACGCCGCGAAGGGCAAGCTCTTCGCCCGCGAGCGGATCGCGCTGCTGGTCGACAAGGACACGTTCGTCGAAGACGGGCTCTATGCCAACAGCCTGGCCGACGGACTGCCCGCCGACGGCGTGATCACGGGACTCGCCAAGGTCGACGGCCGTGAGGTCTGCCTGATGGCGAACGACTCGACGGTCAAGGCGGGCTCGTGGGGCGCCCGCACGGTCGAAAAGATCATCCGCATCATCGAGCGGGCCGTGCAGTACGGCGTACCGATGGTCTATCTGGTCGACTCGGCCGGCGCCCGCATCACCGACCAGGTCGACCTCTTCCCGGGCCGTCGCGGCGCCGGCAAGATCTTCCACACCCAGGTCAAGGCGTCCGGCGCCATCCCGCAGGCCTGCGCGCTGTTCGGACCGTCGGCGGCCGGCGGCGCGTACATTCCGGCCTTCTGCGACATCGTCGCGATGGTCGACGGCAACGCGAGCATGTATCTGGGATCGGACCGCATGGTCGAGATGGTCACCGGGGAGAAGACGACGCTCGAGGCGATGGGCGGCGCGCGCATCCACACGGCCGAGTCCGGGGTGGGTCACTTCCTGTGCAAGACCGAGCAGGACGCGCTCGACACCGTCAGGACGTACCTGTCCTATCTGCCGTCGAACTGGGAACTCAACCCGCCCGCGGCCGAGGCCAAGGCGTCGTCCGGGGCTGACCTGGGCGCTCTGGTCCCGTCCAGCGAGCGCCAGGCCTTCGACATGCGGCGGTACATCAAGGGACTCGTCGACGAGGGGTCGTTCTTCGAGATCCAGGCCCTGTGGGCGAAGGAGCTCACGGTCGGGTTCGCCCGCCTCGACGGCCAGGTGCTCGGTGTCGTCGGCAACAACTCGATGTTCAAGGGCGGCGTGCTCTTCCCCGACTCGGCCGACAAGGCTTCGCGCTTCGTCCAGCTCTGCGACGCCTTCAACGTCCCGCTGCTGTTCCTCTGTGACGTGCCCGGGTTCATGGTCGGCTCCGCGGTCGAGAAGCAGGGCATCATCCGGCACGGCGCCAAGATGATCACCGCGATCTCCGAGGCCACCGTGCCCAAGATCTGCGTCGTGGTCCGGAAGGCGTACGGCGCCGGCCTCTACGCCATGGCCGGGCCCGGCTTCGACCCCGACGCCACGATCGCGCTGCCCACCGCCAAGATCGCGGTGATGGGCGCCGAGGCCGCCGTGAACGCGGTCTACGCCAACAAGATCGCGGCGCTGGCCACCGAGGAGGAGCGCACCGCCTTCGTCGCCGAGCGCCGCGCCGAGTACGAGCAGGACATCGACATCATGCGGCTCGCCAGCGAGCTTGTCGTCGACACCGTCGTCGAGCCGGGCGACCTGCGCGACGAACTCATCCGCCGCTACCGCGCCGCCCGCGGCAAGGAGCGCGGTTTCGCCCGGCGCCGCCACGGCGTCACGCCCGTCTGACAGGAGCACAGCCATGGTCGACTTCCGGCTCGACGAGGAGCAGGAGGCGCTGCGCGTCACGGTCCGCGACTTCGCTCGCGAACAGGTCGCGCCGGTGATCGCCGAGCACTACGAGCACAAGACCTTCCCGTACGAGGTGATCCGCCAGATGGGGAAGATGGGCCTGTTCGGCCTGCCGTTCCCCGAGGAGTTCGGCGGCATGGGCGGCGACTACTTCGCGTTGTGCGTGGCGCTCGAGGAACTGGCCCGAGTGGACAGTTCGGTGGCGGTGACGCTGGAGGCCGCGGTCTCGCTCGGCGCCATGCCGATCCACCGGTTCGGCACCCCGGAGCAGAAGGCGCAGTGGCTCCCCCGGCTCACCACCGGCGAGGCCCTGGCCGCGTTCGGCCTCACCGAGCCCGGCACCGGCTCCGACGCGGCGGGCACGACGACCCGCGCGGTCCTCGACGAGGCGACCGACGAGTGGGTGATCAACGGGACCAAGGCGTTCATCACCAACTCCGGAACGGACATCACCTGCCTGGTCACGGTCATGGCGGTCACCGGGGTGAACCCCGACGGCTCCAAGGAGCTGTCCACGATCATCGTGCCGTCCGGGACCCCGGGCTTCACCGTGGCGCCTGGCTACTCCAAGGTCGGCTGGTGCGCGTCGGACACCCACGAGCTGTCCTTCGACGACGTCCGCGTGCCCGCGGCCAACCTGCTCGGCACCCGCGGCCGTGGCTTCGCTCAGTTCCTGCGCATTCTCGACGAGGGCCGCATCGCGATCGCCGCGCTCTCCGTGGGTCTGGCCCAGGGCTGCGTCGACGAGTCGGTCCGCTACGCCCAGCAGCGGGAAGCTTTCGGCCGGCCGATCGGCAACTACCAGGCGGTGCAGTTCATGATCGCCGACATGGAGATGCGGGCGCACATCGCCCGGGTCGGGTACTACGACGCGGCGGCGCGCATGCTCGCCGGGCAGGACTTCAAGCGCTACGCGGCGATCGCCAAGCTCAACGCCAGCAACGCCGCGATGGAGAACAGCCGCTGGGCGACGCAGGTGCACGGCGGGTACGGCTTCATGAACGAGTCGGCCGTCGGGCGCTTCTACCGCGACGCCAAGATCCTCGAGGTCGGCGAGGGCACGTCCGAGGTGCAGCGCATGCTCATCGCCCGCGGACTCGGCCTGTAGAGGCTGGTTATAGAAGGTCGGCGGGGCTTTTGGCCGTCCGCAATCCGACACGAGAGCATCTCTGCTCGCGGGGCCGCTTAACCCGCCCTAAGTTCAGTGTCATGGGGGCCGACAAAGCGCTGGACCAGGGCGGGACCGGGTTCGACGCCGCGCTGCGCCGTCAGCGGCTGCGCGCCAAGCTGACCCAGGAGGGCTTGGCCGCGCGCGCCGGCGTCGGCGTGCGGACCGTCCGGGATCTCGAGCGGGGCCGCTCGTCGCGCCCGCAACGCACCACGGTCGGCCTGCTGGCCGACGCCCTCGAGCTGGACGGCGCCGAGCGCGAGGCCTTCCTGGCCGCGGCCCGCGGACAGTCCACCGAGGAGCCGCTGCCCCCCACCGGCTTCCAGCGGGTGCTGCCACCCGGTGACCTGATCGGCCGGGACGACGACCTGGCCGAGCTGGCCGCCCAGCTCGGCGCGCGGGACGGCCCGCGCGGCATCACCCTGGTCGGTCTGGCCGGGGTCGGCAAGACCAGCGTCGCCTCCGCGGCCGCCCACGGGGCGGCCGCGGCCTATCCGGGCGGGGTCGCCGGCATCGTCGTCACCGACAACTGCACGGTCGGCGAGATGCTCGGCAGCGTCGCCGCCGAGTTCGGCGTCGGCCGCCCCGACGACCTTCCCGCGCGGTTCGGTGGCCGGGCGGCCCTCGTCTTCGTCGATGCCGTCGAGCGGTCTCCCGACGCGACCGCCGAGATGCTGGCCCACCTGCTCGACCGGCTGCCGACGCTGCGGTTCCTGGCCACCGGACGGCACCCGGTCGGGCTGAGCCCGGAACGCGTCTGGCCGCTCGGTCCGCTGACGGCGCCCCCGCTCGAGGTGGCGAGCAATCGCCCCGACCTGGCGCGATACCCGGCCGCGGCCCTGTTCCTGCAACGGCTCGCCCAGGTGCGCCGGGCCGAGCCGGAGCCCGACGAGATCGCAGCCGTCCCGGCGCTCGTCCACCGGCTCGGCGGTCTGCCGCTGGCGATCGAGCTGGCCGCGGCCCGGGGCCGGGTGCTGACCGTTCCCGAGATTCTCGACCGGTACGGCGACCGCGTGCTCGACCTGGACCGGCCCGGGTCGGTCTCGCTGCGGGACGCGGTGGCGGCCAGCTACCGGCTGCTCGGCCCGCTGGAGCAACGAGCCCTGCGGCGCCTGGCCATGTTCCGCTACCGCTGGTCGATCGGTCTCGCCGAGCAGCTGGTCGACGAGCCCCGCACCGACGTCGTGCACCTGCTCGACCGCCTGCTCGAGCTGGGCCTGCTCAGCGTGCGGGGCAGCCGCACGTTCCGCTTCCGGCTGCTCGACGTGGTGCGCGACTACGCCGCCGAGCGGGCCGCGGCCGAGGGAGAGCTGACCGACGGCCGCCGCCGGCACGCCCGCGTGCTCGCCGACCTGGCCGAGCAGATCTGGCCCGATCTGGCCGGCGCCGCGCTGCCCGAGGCGGCGAGCCGGCTCGACGAGCTGGCCGGTGACTTCGGCACCGCGCTGGCCCACGCGGCCGGCGACGACCCGCACACGGCCCTGCGGCTGGCGGCGGCCCTGCCGCGCTGGTGGCGGTTCCGCGGGCGGGACGTGACCGGCCGGCAATGGCTGCGCCGGCTGCTCGACGACCCGCGCACCGCGGACGCCGACCCGGTCGTCCGGGCCTGGGCCCGCATCGGCCTCGCCCAGCTGGCCCGGGAACACGGCGCCGGGGCGGAGGAGATCGAGTCGGCGGCCGGGGCCCTGACCGAGTTCGAACGGCTGGATGTGGTCGCGGGCCAGCTCACGGCCCACGCCCAGCTGGCCGCCCTGTGGATGAGCACCGGCGCCTACGACGAGGCGCGCGAGCATGCCGAGGCTGCCCTGCGGCTGGCCCGGCGCGGTGGGGACGACCGGGACATGGCGGTCGCCGAGCACAATCTGGTGTGGCACGAGATCCGTCGCGGCGACCTCGACGCCGCGCGTTCCCGGCTGGCCACGGTCGACCGGCTGGCCGGGCTCTGCGGCGAGCACCGGCTGCGGGTCCTGGCCCGGGCCAACCTGGCCGAGGTGGCCCGGCTCGACGAGCGGAACGACGAGGCCGAGCGGCTCGGGCGTACGGCGATGATCGGCCTGGCCGAGCTGGGCGACCCCGGGCACCGGCGCCGTCTGCTCGCGACCATCGGCCTCGCGCTGGCCGCGGCGGGCCGGATCGAGGAGGCGGATTCCGTGCTCGAGCAGCTCCGCCCGGTGGGGGACGACGCGCCGGACGGTCCGGCGTCCGTGGTGGAGGCGGCGATCGCGATGCGGCGGGGCGAGCCCAAGCGCGCGGCCGAGAATTTCGCGCGAGCCGCCGAGGCGTACGACGGGACCCAGGATCCGCGGGACGTCGTCGAGGCTCTGGTCGGGCTGATCGTCTGCACTCCGGACCCGGACGAACGCGCGGTGGCCGTCAGCCGGTTGGGCAAGATGTGCCGCTCGAGCGGGATAACACTGCTGCCCCGCGAGCGCGAGCGGCTCGGCCCACCGACGGTGGCCGTTCTGCTCGACGGCTGAGAGGGTCCTGGCGGCCGAGGGGTCCTGGCCGGGCGTGGCCGGCCGGCATGGCGTGCCCCCCACGCGCCGACCGTCGCCACGCCCGCCAGTTACGCGGCGAGAACGAGGCTTCCCCGTCAAGCCCCGCCGTCGCCTCGGTCGCGCCGCATCCCCCTGCGCCGACCACAGTAGCCGTGAGGATCATCGAACCCGACAGATTTGTCCGTTTGGACCGCCGGGTCGCCCGATTCTGCCGGTAGTTCTGCCGGTTTCCCTCAGAACTTCCGGCCCGACGGTCACAGACCGTTTTGTGCCGACCTCGACGGGTGTCCTGATCGGAGACTTCAGGCCGCGGGCTGCCTCTCCTCGGTGCCCGCCGTCGCGCACGGGTTGACCGCGTCACGGATCTTGCGCATCGACTCCAGCATGCCGTCCAGCTCGGGCTGGCTGAGCTGACCGATGAACCACTGCTGGAGCAGCTCGAGATGGCCGGGCAGGACCTCGTCGAGCCGTTGCCGGCCGGCGTCGGTGATCACGGCGAACGAGCTGCGCCGGTCGCTCGGACAGGCCTCGCGACGCACCAGGCCGTCGCGCTCCATGCGGTCGACGACGCGGGTCACGCCGCTGGTGGACAGCGAGGTCTGACCGGCCAGGTCGGTCATGCGGAGCCGCCGGCCCGGCGATCGGGCGAGACGCATGAGCACCTCGAACTCGACTCCGGAGAGGCGGTGCTCCTCCAGCTGGGTGTTGAAGCGGGCGGTCAAGCCGGTGAACGCCTCGGCGAACAGGCCGAAGGCGGTGAAGCGAGGGTCATCCAGGTCCGTACTCACGAGCCCATCGTACACGGACCTTGACAGGGGGAATATTGCTTGGCATATAGTTGCTCCGTCACACAAACACCGAACACACGTCCTTGAGAGAAGGAACAAGTCATGACCGAGTCCGTCGTCAGCACCCGGGCGTTCGATGGCCTGCAGATTCCCGCCGCCGGCACGTACGACCTGGATGCGGCGCACAAGCGCGTCGGCTTCGTGGCGAGACACCTCATGGTCAGCAAGGTGCGCGGCCAGTTCGCGGACGCCTCGGCGGTCGTCACCATCGGCGAGGACCCGCTGCAGTCCGGTGTGACTGCCTCGATCAACACGGCCAGCATCGAGACCGGCCAGGTCGACCGGGACAACCACCTGCGCAGCGGCGACTTCTTCGAGTCCGAGAAGTACCCGACCATCGAGTACCGCAGCACCGGCATCAAGAGCCACGCGGGCGGCGAGTTCGTCCTCGACGGCGAGCTCACCATCAAGGGCATCACCAAGCCGGTCGAGCTCCTGGTCGAGTTCGAGGGCGCGGGCGACAGCCCCTACGGTCAGGCCATCTTCGGCTTCAGCGCGAGCACCGAGATCGACCGCGAGGACTGGGGCCTGACCTGGAACATGGCCCTCGAGAGCGGCGGCGTCATGGTCAGCAAGAAGATCAAGATCGAGATCGAGGGCGAGGCCATCCGCCGCGCCTGATCCACAATCCACACTCGAGCCGCCGTCCGGGATCCGGGCGGCGGTTCGTCGTGCGGTGGCGGGACCCTCGCCGGAGATGGCAAGGTAGACGGAAAGCAGTCACCTGATCACAGATTGGTGATGTACTCCGTTCTGTCCCTGGCCGCTCCAGGAGGGTAAGTGGGCAAGGAGCTCGCGACCGTCGTCTTCTCGCCCGAGGATCGGGTCACCTATCGGCGGAAGGTGCGCCGATGCCTGGACGCCTTCACCCGGATGCTCGACCAGGGGGCGTTCTCCACCGCCGACGGCATGACCGGGTTCGAGATCGAGCTCAACCTGATCGACGAGAACGCCCGGCCGGCGATGCGTAACGCCGAGGTGCTCGCCCGGCTGGGCGACCCGGCCTTCCAGGCCGAGCTCGGCCGCTTCAACATCGAGCTCAACGCGCCGCCGCGGTCGATCGCCGGCTCTGGTCTCGACGAGTACGAGCGTGACCTGCTCGAGAGCCTGCGCCGCGCGTCCGAGAAAGCCGACTGCGGCATCGTGATGATCGGCATGTTGCCGACGCTCACGCCGGCCGACCTGGTGCTCGGAAACCTCAGCGCCGGCGAGCGGTATCGCCTGCTCAACGACGAGCTGGCCGGTGCCCGCGGGGAACCGTTCGCCCTCGACATCCGCGGTGCCGAACGACTGCGCGCCGCCGGTGACTCGATCGTTCCGGAGGCGGCCTGCACCAGTGTCCAGTTTCACCTGCAGGTGCCGCCCGACCGCTTCGACCGTTTCTGGAACGCGTCGCAGGCGATCGCCGGCGTCCAGGTCGCGGTCGGCGCCAACTCGCCGTTCCTCTACGGCCGCCGGCTGTGGGCCGAGACCCGTATCGCGCTCTTCCAGCAGGCCACCGACACCCGTCCCGAGGAGCTCAAGGCTCAGGGCGTACGCCCCCGCGTGTGGTTCGGCGAACGCTGGATCAGCTCGATCACCGAGCTGTTCGAGGAGAACGTCCGGTTCTTCGCGCCGATCCTGCCGATCCTCGACGACGAGGATCCGCTCGAGGTGCTGCGTACCGGGGGCGTGCCCCGGCTCGCCGAGTTGCGCCTGCACAACGGCACGGTCTATCGCTGGAACCGGCCGGTCTGCGACGTGCTGGACGGCCGGCCGCACCTGCGGGTGGAGAACCGCGTGCTGCCGTCCGGCCCCACCGTGATCGACCTGCTGGCCAACGCTGCCTTCTACTTCGGTCTGGTGCGTGAGCTGGCCGAGGAGGAGCAGCCGATCTGGTCGCGGCTGTCGTTCGAGGCCGCGCGCGAGTCCTTCCACGCCGGCGCGGTCGGCGGCCTCGAGGCGACGACCTACTGGCCCGGCCACGGCCGGATCGCGGTGGCCGAGCTGGTGCGTTCGGTCCTGCTTCCCCAGGCGTACGCCGGGCTGGACCGTTACGGCGTCGACCCGGCGCTTCGCGATCGGCTGCTGGGCATCATCGACGAGCGCTGCCGGCTGGGCCGCAACGGCGCGTCGTGGCAGACCGAGGCGGTGCGCCGGGCCGAGCAGCGCGGCCTCTCCCGGAGCGACGCCCTGCACGAGATGCTGCTGCGATACGCCGAGTTGCACCGCACCAACGAGCCCGTGCACACCTGGCCCGTGTGAGTTGCCGATAGGCCGGCTCAGTCCTTGGCCGAGGGCTCCGGGTTGATCCGCGCGACGGTCGGTGCGGCCGGCGGAGGAGTCACTGTGGACTTCGCCGGCTTCGCCTCGGGTGCTGCCGTGGCCCGGGGCCGTGGTCGAGGGCGGGCGGCCGACGCGATCTCGGCATCGGTGACGGGACGGGCGGCGACGCCCTTGGGCTTGCCGCTGTTCCTTGGTGCGCCTTCGGAGATCGCGCTGTCCTTCCGGCTGGGGTTCGACTGGTGCGGGATGTCCTGGTCGGCGCCGGTCCGGGCCGCGCGGGGCCGGCCGAAGAGGCTGGACCTCGGCTTCGCCGGCCGGTCGGCGGATGCGGCTCCGGCGGCGGTGTTCCCTGCGGCGGTGTTTCCAGCGGCGGTGACCCCTGCGGCCGTGACCCCTGCGGCGGTGACCCCTGCGGCGGTGACCCCTGCGGCGGTGACCCCTGCGGCCGCGGTCCCTGCGGTCGTGGCTCCGGCGCCTGCGGGCCCGGCGGCGGTGGCCCCGGCGCCCGAGGTGGTGGCTCCGGCGCCTGTGGTGGCGGCCGGGGCGTCCGGGAGCCGGACCGGGGCGGTCGCGGCCGTATCGCCCGAAGTCGTGTGGTGCGGGGTCGCGTCTCCGATGGCGGCGTCGTCAGGGCCGGCGGACCGGGCGGGGGCGATCGCAGCCCGGCGGGATCGCCGGTCGGCGACGGCGCGCGCGATCGCCACGGCCAGAGCGGACCCGGCCAGGCCGGCCAGGACCGCGTACGGGGCGATCAGGTAGGCCGACTCGATGGGGCCCAGGGCGCCGGTGAGGCGGGGGGCCAGGGCCAGGAACGCGATTGCCACCAGCAGCGGACCGGCCGCACCCGAGGTGGCGGCGCCGGCGCCCCGATCGCCGCGGCGGGCCGCCGGAGTGGCGGCCAGCGCCCCGACCAGGAACGCGGCGGCCAGCGTGAGCAGGGCGCTCGGCCAGTAGATCGTGCCGAAGCGCCCGCTGCTGGCCACCTCGGCGAACTGCCAGCTGGTCAGGTAGGTGGCCGAGTCGCGGTTGACGGCCAGCTCGACCACGATGGCGGCGATGGCGAGCGCCCACAGCCAGACGCCGGTGGCCATCAGGTTGGTCGCGACCGGCCGGGACGACACCGCCCAGAAGGCGACGACCAGGCCGAGCAGCAGCCCGACGGCCGCGTAGCCGCCCGCGACGACCTGCGGCGTGAACGTGTCGAGGCGTACGGCCGAGCGGGCCGGAAGCGCGATCAGCGCGACTGCCACCAGGGCACCGACCGCGGCGCAGGCGGCGAGAGCGAAGCGCCAGGCCGCGGTTGTCCGCGGGCCCGGACCACCGCGATAGCGGCTGCCCAGAACCGCGCCGAACACCGTGGCGCTCGCCGTGATCCAGGTGGCCCAGCCGAGGCTGCCCAGCCAGGCGCTGTCGTCGGGAGCGGGCGTCGCCGGCCACACCACCACGCCCAGGCCATAGCCCAGACCCAGCTGCGCGGCGCCCGTTCCGGCGGCGGCGCCCGCCGCGGTGGCTATCCGTGCCGTCCAGCCCTTGTCGGCCATGCGCCGCACTGTAGCGGTACCCGCCGATGCCTGCGAATCGGTCCGTCCCAGCTCATGCATTGGTTTCACCTGTAGCCACCTGGTGTGTTTGTCCCGCGGAGGCCGGACACGTCCCGCAAGATTCGATACGTTGACCCCTGTTGGTGAACGAGCCCGAGGAGTGGCGATGCCGGACGAGAGCGACGAAACGCGACGTTTCTCGCCCGGCGACGGCTCGGGGGAGCCGTCCGGGGCCGAGAACACCGCCGACGCCACCCAGGTGGGTGGCCCGCCGGTCGACCCGGACGCGCTCGACGCCACCCAGGTGGGCGGCCCTCCGGTCGACCCGACCGTCGGCCGCGCCCCGGTGCCGGCCCCCGGCGACGACGACACGCTTCCCGGGCTGGGCAGCCGCGACGACGACACCCTGGACGACGTGCGCCGGGTGCCCACTGTCAGCGACGAACCGACGGTGGTGAGCGGCGGGCCGGGTTCGACCGCTGTCATGCCCCCGGTCGGCGACGACGACTGGGCGCCCAGCCGGGGCAACCCCGCATGGTCGGGACGGGCCGAGGTCCGCGCGCCGCAGCCGGGACGGGGTTATCCCGAGGTCGACTGGGCGGCGTCCGCCCCGTCCCCGCAGCGCGATCGCTGGTGGATGCCGATCGTCGTCGGGATCATCGCGCTCATCCTGCTCGCGGTGCTCGGCTGGGCGGTCTATCTGCTGGTGAACGACTCGGACGAGGACCGGACCCCGGTGCCGCCGCCGGTGAGCAGCGCGGCGGCGCCGACCGAGACGGCCACGACCGAGACGGCCTCGCCGTCGCCCTCGCCGACCACGACGTCACCGTCACCGTCGCCCTCACCCTCGCCGACGCCGACCACGTCGGAGCCGACCAGTGGCGAGGTCACCATCCCGGCGCTGCGCGGTCTGGCGTTGCCCGAAGCCCAGGCGGCCCTGCGGTCGACCGGGCTGGCCTACCGGCTGATCTACCGTCAGGCGCCGGAGGTGCCGGCCGGCACGGTGATCGACAGTGACCCGGTGGAGGGGCAGGAAGTACCACCGGACACGACGGTCACGCTCGTGGTCGCGGCCGAGCCGACGGCGACGCCGACGACGACCGGGCCCACGCAGGACCCGGACGCAGACCAGAACTAGCGGCCCGAACTAGCGGTTGGTGCGAACCGTCCGGGCCGGGATGGAGCCACTGACCAGGCCGGGCTGGCGACCGTTGCGGGCCCGGGGGTCGGGCGCCTTGCCCACCGCCCGCAGGCCGCTGACCTGAACGAAGATCGACCGCCGCTCCACCGCGTCCCCCGCTCCGTTCAGCTCGTATCCGTCCAACCAGATCCAACCCTCGTAGGTCGGCCAGTCGTGGACCCGGATGACACGGAACAGCATCGGCGCCGCAAATTGGACGCTCGCCGCCTTCGTCACGTGGATAACATCACCGGACCGAGGAAGCACGTCATCTCCTGCCCTGAAACTTCGTCGCGGGACGAACCTTGACACGAAAGCACCAAGTGTGCCCGGCAAAAACACCGATGCAAGCTCTCGATGATGCCAATCACCAAAAGCGTTGCACAAAGTCACCGTCACCGATCCCGTCGCCGCCTGGAAGTGGATCAGTCCACCTCGGACGCTTTCAAAGATCGGTTCCCCGTGAACGGTGGAGTATCTGTGCGTTGAGCGGGGCCCGGGTCACGTCGCCCGTTGGAGCGCAGTGACATGGGCCATACCGAAAACATTGCACCACGAGTGCGGTCGATGCAAGTTGCATGTCAGCCCTTCGTGATTACCGATCAGTAGGCAGCGGTCGACTTGAATCGCTAAATGATCGACAGGAGACTGGTTGTTGTGAATCAACACCGCAGTCCCACCATTCGGCGCCGCCGGCTCGGGGTCGAGTTGCGCCGGCACCGGGAGGCGGCCCGCGTCACGATCGACATGGTGGCGGAGCGACTCGGTTGTTCCCCGTCCAAAGTGTCCCGGATCGAAACGGGACATACCAGCGCCACGCCTCAGGACGTCCAGGCCATGATGGACATTTACGGCGTAACGGATGACGTCAAGCAGGAGCTTGTCCAGATTGCCCGAGAAGCGCGGCAAAAGGGTTGGTGGCACCCTTTTTCAACCGTTTTAAGCGGCGCGTATGTCGGGCTTGAGGCTGCGGCGAGGTCGGTCCGCACCTACGAATCCCAGGTCGTTCCCGGTTTGCTGCAGACCGAAGAGTATGCAATTGCGATGATTCGGGCCGCCCGACCGGGGGACAGCGACCAGGAAATCGAACGGCGGGTGCGCGTCCGGATGGAACGGCAGTCGTTATTGATTCAGGACGATCCGATCGATCTTTGGGTGGTGCTCGATGAGGCGGTGGTGAGCCGGCCGGTCGGCGGGGACCAGGTCATGCGTGATCAATTGGCGAGTCTGATCACCGCGGCCCGGTTGCCGAACGTCACGGTGCAGATCGTTCCCTTCGCGGCGGGCGCGCACGCCGGGATGGACGGCACGTTCGCCATTCTCGAGTTCGAGGAGGAGGGCGACGCCGACGTGGTGTTCACCGAGAACGCGACCGGGGGCCTGTTTCTCGAGAAGGCCGAGGAGCTCAGCAAGTACATCTTCATCTTCGACACCATCCGGACGACGGCCCTCCCGCCGGGAGAGTCCATCGAGATGATTCAAATGCTGGCAGAGGAGCCATTGTGGAAATCGAAGCGAAGGGTCTCCGGGTCGATCTGAGCCGGGCGCAGTGGTTCAAGAGCACGCGCAGCGGGCCCAACTCCGACAACTGTGTCGAGGTGGCGTTCGTGGACGAGGCGATCGCGGTCCGCGACTCCAAGAACCCGCAGGGGGCGGCGTTGATCTTCACCGCCGCCGAGTGGGACGCGTTCGTCGGCGGGGCCAAGGACGGCGAGTTCGACCTCTGAGCCCGTCAGGCCCGCCACGGTGCGGCCGGCTCGCCCGTCCGGCACGGGAAGAGCCGGCCGTAGTCATTTCCACGCTCGCCTCGTTGAACGCCAAAAGCGCGGACCGGACCGCGCACACCGGCGGGGTCAATTACCCGAACGAGGGCAAGGCAGACAGATGACGATTGGTTCGGACAACCTCAGCAGCGGCTCGTCCACGGCGCAGGACCGGTTCAGCGGCGGAGTCAGCGCCTACCGGCAGAACCGGCGTGAAGCAGCGCTGGCCACCGACACCGGGGACGGCGAACTGATGTCGCGCGGCAGCTCCTCGGGCCTGCCCACCCGTTCCCCGGGCCGCTCCCACAGCATCGAGTCGACGAGCCCGCTCGACCGCTCGGCCAAGCTGCCGTCGCTCGACCTGCCCGGACTGACCGAGCCGGTCTTCCCGTCGAGCGGCTGGCCCGACGCGGGCTCGTCGCAGTCGATGGCCGACCACCCGCTGCTGCGCGGACTGCTTCTCGAACTCCCGGCCCGCGGCACCCTGCCCCCGTCGGACTGGCTCGACCGCTGGTTCGAGGCGGCGCGGTCGATCCTCGAGCTCCTCTACGTGCAGGAGGCCCGGAAGGGCTGAGGTGGGTGGCGAGCCGGCCGTGCAGGAGGCCCGGAAGGGCTGAGGTGGGTGGCGAGCCGGCGCTCAGCGGGAGTCGACCGGCGCCCGCAGCCGGTTGCGGCCCATCGGAGCCAGGACCTGCAGGCTGAGCCGGCTGTGCCGCAGGCCGGCGCGGATGCCGATCGCCAGGACGGCGAGACCGACCACGGTGATCGCGATGCCGGCCAGGTCGGCGCCGGGGACCGTCACCAGACCGCCGGCGATCGGCAGACCGAGCAGCGTGGCCAGGCCGGTGACCTGCAGCGGGACCAGGATCAAGGGATGAGCCGCGGCCGCTCGCAGGGCGGGCGGCACCGGAGTCTGCGGCGCGCTGGCGAAAGCGCCGGCGCCCCGCCGCACCTGAGTGACCCGGCGCAGCGTGGCGGTGAGCACGATCAGAGCCGGAACAGCCGGCGCGAGAGCCGCGGCCGGAGCCGCCGAGTCACCCGGCAGCAGACCGGTGACCACGGGAACCGCGACGAACACGGCCGCGCCCCCGGCCACCAGCGCGGTGAGAAGGCCGGCCCGGCGGCGCAGCTCGAGCGCCGAACGGGCCGACGGCAGGGCGTCGGCCAGGAGCCCGGCGGTGAGCCAGACGACGATCAGGGCGCCGGCGAGAATGAGGTCCGCGACGATGTTCACATCGACAGCGTTCACCTGTTCGGGCGAGCCGGAAACCGGGTTATCACCCCACCGGCCCCGTAGGGGAAGTGTCGTTGATTACCCCGACCCCCGCTCGCGCCGGGTCACACAGCGAAGGTCGTCACCGGCTCGGTCGCCGGCGCGGGCGGGGTCGCCTTCCACAGACCGCTGCGCTGAGCGGCGAGGCGGGTCAGATAGGCCGGGTTGAGCAGGACATACCGCTTCCACAGCCGCTTCGGCTCGAGGCCCAGCCGCCACAGCCACTCCAGCGCGTACTTCTGCATCCACGCGGGCGGGTTCTTGAGCAGCCCGGCGTGATAGTCGAAGGCGGCGCCGACGGCGAGCAGCGGCATGTCGAGAAGCGGACGCATCGCGTACGTGAAGATCTCCTGGCGCGGGCAGCCCAGCCCGACCAGGACGATGCGGGCGCCGGACGCCTTGATCCGCTCGGCGATCTCCTCGGCCTCCCCGGGATGTGACGTCCGGAACTTGGAGGCTTCCACGCCGGCGATCTTGAGGGCGGGGAACATGTCCTCCAGCGCGGGGACCAGGCGGTCGAGGGTGGGCTGCGTGGAGCCGTACAGATAGATCGGGAGACCCTCGGCGGCGGCCTGCTCGACGACCTTGAGCGTCAGGGTGGGGCCGTAGACGCGGTCGGTCAGGTGGGCGTGGTGCACCAGGTTGAGGGCCCAGCGGACGGGCTGGCCGTCGGGGGTGACCAGGTCGAAGGAGTTGAGGCGGCGGTTGTGCGCCTTGTCCTGTACGCCGGTCATGACGCCGTGGACGGCCAGAGCGGTCACCGCGTAGGGGCGGCGTTCCCGTGCGGCCTCGAGGATCCGGCTCGTCGCGTCGGCGTAGGTGGTGACGTCCACGAGCACGCCGAGCACGCTGCGCTTGCCGGTGTCGGTTGCGGCCTGGTCGGCGATCACGATGCGGCTCCTGGTGGTGATGTCCCCGGCGAAATACCGGCGCCGAGCATAACGAGTCCTCTCCGAGCATGCGCGCATGCCGCCACGCCCTCGGCGAGCTTGTCGCCCGGAAGAACAACCGACCGGCCACCGGCCCTGTTCCGCGCCGAGATCACCCAGCCCGCACCAGCCGAGATCACCCGGCCCGCACCAGCCGAGATCACCCGGCCTGAACCACTTGTTCAGGGCCTCGGTGCCGCGCCCGGGATCCCCCGTCGCCATGTTGGAACCACACCGTGACCAAGTCACACAGAGCAACATTCGCCCCGATTTTGATCACCGTCCAGCACCCCGCGTAGGGAGATCCATATCTCCCCCGACCAAAGATTTCCACCAGACGGCCATTCGGCCACTCAACTTCAGCCCCCAGTACCCAGAGCTCAAGCCACCCGGCATAAGAGGGCCGGCCCGCCGGCGTCCAAGCTCAAGCCACCCGTGCAGAAGTGCAGGCAAGCCAAGCCACCAACGCGCTCGGCGCCGCCATCAAAACGAGAACTCAAGGCCGCCGACACCGTGAGATATCCCTCGGCGCCCAGCCCATCCATCAGGCCGGCACAGGTAGCAGGTCCAGCGCAGGTAGCAGGTCCAGCGCAGGTAGTAGGCCAGCGCAGCCAGCAGGTCTCAGCGCAGCCAACGAACCCAGCGCGACCACCGCACCGCGGGGTTTCAGGGGGCTCGGCCCCCTGAGTAGATATGACGAGGCGCCGAGGTCCGCGCTTCCCAGCGGACACTCGGCGCCTGCGACTCGTGGGGATGGGGGGAGTTGAACCCCCACGTCCTTTCGGACACACGGACCTGAACCGTGCGCGTCTGCCATTCCGCCACATCCCCGTGGCCTTTATGAAGCCGGCCCTAGGGCCTGCCGTTTTTGTTACTGGCTGCGACAGACTACGCTGTCGCAGGTCACCAAGCGAGTTGATATCGCCCGTGACGCCAGGGAAGACTAGCACGGCGTCTACGGGTGTCATACGAGGGTCAGAAGTGCCGGTCGCTCTTGCGCAACAGATGCGCAAGCGGCGGCCGGATACCATCATGTCCTCGGAAGCCGAGGAGGAGCCGGTGAGCGTGCTGCAGCGCTTTGAAAAGCGATTGGAAGGCCTGGTCGAAGGGGCCTTCGCCAAGGTGTTCAAGGGTGTCGTGCACCCGGTGGAGATTCTGAATGCCATGCAGCGGGAGGCCGAGGCACACAAGGCCATCCTTGCCGGTGGCCGAACGCTGGTGCCCAACCGCTATGTGATCGACCTGTCTCCGTACGACCACAGCCGGTTGGCGCCGTACGCCGCCGCGCTGGCTCAGGAGCTGGCGCAGTCCCAGGCCGAGTTCATCGGTGAGCAGGCCTGGACCGTCTACGGCGACGTGATCGTCGAGATCGAGCGGGGCGACGGGCTCGACACGGGCATGTTCCGGGTCACCGCCGAGGTCTACACCGGTGGCGAGGTCGCCCCGGTGCAGCAGCCGGCCTATGACGCCGGTCCGCAGTACCCGCCGTACGAGCAGCAGCAGCAGCACGGCGGCTACCAGCCGCAGGGCGGCGGCGGCGGCGTGCCGAACGGGCGCGGTGGCGTGGGCCTCATCTCCGGTGACGGGCGCACCTACCCGTTGCAGATGGGCTCGACCGTGATCGGCCGGGGCGACCAGGCCAACCTGCGCCTGCCCGACGTCGGTATCTCGCGCCGGCACGCCCGGCTCGACTACGACGGCAACCAGGTGGTGCTGACCGATCTGGGTTCGACCAACGGCACGATGGTGAACGGTCAGCGGGTCTCGGCTGTGGCGCTCAACCCGGGCGACATGATCCAGCTGGGCACCACCACGCTCACGTTCCGAGTGGACGGCTAGACACCTTGCCCGAATTCGTCCTCACCGTCGCCCGGTTCGGCTTTCTCATCCTTCTGTGGATCTTCGTGTTCACAGTCGTCGGGGTGATCCGCCGGGATCTCTTCGCTGGGGTCCGGTCCAAGAGCATCGTCGCCAGCCCTCGGGGGGTGGGTGGCGCGATTCCCGAGGGCCGGCCGGCGAAGGCGAAACGCGGTAAGGCGGCAAGGCAACTTGTGGTCACCGCCGGCAATCTCGCCGGCACGCGTATCACGCTGGGCGAGGCTCCGATCACCATCGGCCGGGCCGAGGATTCGACTCTCGTCATCACCGACGACTTCGCCTCGGCGCGGCACGCACGGCTCGTCCCGCGGGATGGTCAGTGGTTCGTCGAGGATCTTGGCTCGACGAACGGCACCTATCTCGACCGCGGTAAGGTCTCCGGACCTACTCCCGTCCCCCTTGGCGTGCCGATCCGCATCGGCCGCACTTCCCTCGAGTTACGGCCATGACCCTGACCCTGCGCTATGCCGCTCAGAGCGACCGCGGTCTGATCCGAGACCTGAACCAGGACTCCGTCTACGCCGGGCCGCGGCTTCTCGCTGTCGCCGACGGTATGGGCGGCATGGCTGCTGGTGACGTCGCGTCCAATATCGTCATCGCCGCGATGGCGCCGCTCGACGAGGACGTCCCCGGGGACGCCATGGTCGATGCGCTGCGTCACGCGGTGGGGACGGCCAACCAACATCTCCGCGACACTGTCGACGCCAATCCGCAGCTCGAGGGCATGGGCACCACGCTGACCGCGGTGCTCTTCTCGGGCAGCAAGTTCGGCATGGTGCACATCGGTGACAGTCGCGCCTACCTGCTCCGCAACAACGAGTTCGCCCAGATCACCAAGGACGACACGTACGTCCAGATGCTGGTCGACGAGGGCCGGGTCAGCCCCGAGGAGGCGAGCAGCCACCCGCAGCGGTCGCTGCTCACCCGTGCGCTCGACGGCCGCGACATCGACCCGGAGTACTCGGTCCGCCAGGTGCTCAAGGGCGACCGCTACCTGATCTGCAGCGACGGCCTCTCCGGCGTGGTCAGCTCCGACACCATCGGGCAGGCGATGCGCGAGCTCACCGACCCGCAGGCCTGTGTCGAGCGGCTGGTGCAGCTGGCGTTGCGCGGCGGTGGTCCCGACAACATCACCGTCATCATCGCCGACGCGACCGACGCCGACATCGTCGAGCAGGCTCCGATCGTCGGCGGCGCCGCCTCGATCGACCGGGGCAACAACACGGTCGCCGACAGCTCGACCTCGGCCGCCCGGGCCGCCGCTCTGCAGGCGCCGCGCCCGGCGCAGCCGCAGCCCGAAACCGAGAACTACGCCGAGCCGGAGCCCAAGGGCCACCCGGTACGCGCCACGTTGCTCGCGCTTCTACTGCTCGGTGTGCTCGGCGGCGGTCTGTGGCTCGGCTACGAGTACACACAGAAGCAGTACTACGTCGGCGCGACCGAGGCCGGTCAGATCGCGATCTTCCGGGGGGTGCCCGGTCAGATCGCCGGGCTCGACCTGTCCAGCGTCAACGAGACCAGCCCGTCCCGGCTCGACGACCTCACCACGGTCGCGCAGGAACGGGTCAAGGAGGGCATCCACGCCGACGACCGGCCGGATGCCCAGCGCATGATCGCCGAGCTGACCGACGACGTCGCGTCGAACCCGAACCTCAAGCCGCTCTGCGTCACGCCCACCACCGCGCCGTCGGCGCCGCCCACGTCCCCGCCGCCGGGCACGCCGGCCGCCGGGGCGAGCGCGCGTCCGGGCAGCACTCTGGCCGGCAACGCCACGGGCGTCCCGGCCAACGGTCCCGCTCCGAGCGGCTCCGGCCGGTCGGTGCCGTCCTCCGTGCCCACCACCACGCCGTCCGCTCAGGCGTCCGAGTCCGCGCCCGCTGCCGATCCGGTCGGGTGCCGGACCGTCAACTGAGCTTCGGCTCGACCATGTCTGGGGATTCTTCTTGACCGCGCCCGCCGTACCTGCCTCCTCGCCCGCCTCCACGGGCGAGATGGCGCGTATCCCGGGAATGAAGACCCAGCGCAATGCCGAGCTGGGTCTGCTCGCGTTCGCCATGGTGCTGGTGGCCGCGTACGGCGCCACCGTCGAGGCGGCCCGGATCGGGGAGATCACCCCGACGTTCTGGGTGCCGGCCGCTCTGCTGAGCGTCCTGTTCCTCGGGCTGCACGTGGTGGTGCGCTACACCGCCCCGTACGCCGACCCGGTCCTCATCCCGGCGGTCGCGCTGATCAACGGGCTGGGCGTGGGGTTCCTGCGGCGGCTCGACATCGGCGACGCGCTCGGTGACAAGGAGCCGATTCCGGGGATCTTCTCGGGCATCGGCGGCCGCCAGCTGGCCTGGACCCTGATCTCGCTGATCCTCGCGGCGGTCCTGCTGCTGGTGGTCCGCGATCACAAGGTGGTCTCCCGGTACGCGTACACGCTGGGTCTGACCGGCATCGTCCTGGTGATGATCCCGGCCGTGCTGCCCGCCAGCATCTCCGAGGTCAACGGCGCGAAGCTCTGGGTACGGATCGGGTCGTTCTCGATCCAGCCCGGTGAGTTCGCCAAGCTGGCCCTGGTCTCGTTCTTCGCCTACTACCTGGTGCGAAAACGGGAGGTGCTCTCGCTGGCCAGCCGGCGGGTCCTGGGCATCGACCTGCCGCGTGGCCGCGACCTGGGCCCGGTCGTCACGGTGTGGCTGCTCAGCCTCCTGGTCCTCGTCTTCGAGAAGGACCTGGGCACGGCGCTGCTCTACTTCGGCCTCTTCGTCGTGACGCTGTACGTGGCCACCGAGCGGGCCAGCTGGCTGATCATCGGTCTGCTGCTGTTCTTCGGCGGCGTCTACGTGGCCTACCTGCTGGGCGCCTCGGTCGGCGGCCCGTTCGCCAACTTCTACGACCGCGCCCAGGTCTGGCTCGACCCGTTCTCGTCGGCCAACTACAACCGCGAGTTCGGCAACAGCTACCAGCTGGTGCAGGGCCTGCTCTCGCTCGGCACGGGCGGGTTGTTCGGCTCGGGCCCGGGCGCCGGCCTGCCGCGGTTCGTGCCCGAGGTGCAGAACGACTTCATCTTCGCCGGCATCGGTGAGGAGATCGGTCTGTTCGGCCTGTCCGCGCTGCTGGCTCTCTACCTGCTCATCGTCGAGCGTGGCCTGCGGTCGGCGCTGGCCGTGCGGGACTCGTTCGGCAAGCTGGTCGCCGGTGGCCTGTCGTTCACCCTGGGTTTGCAGATCTTCGTCATCCTGGGTGGTATCACCGGGCTGATCCCGCTGACCGGTCAGACGACACCGTTCCTCTCCGCCGGCGGATCGTCGCTGATGGCCAACTGGCTGCTGATCGCCATGCTGCTGCGGATCTCGAACGCGGCGCGCGGACCGGCGGCCGGCGGCGGATCGGACCGGCCCGGTGGCGGCGGAAAGAAAGCACCGGCGCAGCTCCACGGCGCCATGACGGAGGTGATCAAGCCGTGAACGCACCACTTCGGCGGGCCGGCGTGGTCATCCTCGTCCTGTTCGCCCTGCTTTTCGCCAATCTCAACTGGGTGCAGGCGTACAAGGCCGACGACTACCGCACGAGCGACTACAACCGCAGGGTCGTGGTCGCCCAGTACGAGCGGCCGCGCGGCATCATCGAGGCCGGCGGCACCGGCGTGGCGACCAACCGGTCGACCGACGACGCCCTGAAGTACCTGCGCGTCTACCCGCGCAAGGAGGTCTACGCGCCGGTGCTCGGTTACCGTCCGGTCGGCCTGGGCGCGACCGGCATCGAGCACTCCGAGAACGACTTCCTCTCCGGCGAGAGCGACAAGCTCTTCGCCGACCGGGTCAAGGACATGTTCACCGGCAACAACACCGGTGGCGGCAACGTGCTGCTGACGATCAACTCCAAGGCGCAGGAGACGGCCTGGAAGGAACTCGTCAACAACGAGCGCGGCGTCGACAAGGGCGCGGCGATCGCGATCGACCCACGTACGGGCGCCGTGCAGGCCATGGTGTCGATGCCCAGCTTCGACCCGAACACGCTGGTCACCCATGACGAGAAGGCGGCCGCGGCGGCGTACGGCAAGCTCAACAAGGACCCCGACCAGCCCCTGCTCAACCGGACGACGGCCGAGACGCTGCCGCCCGGTTCGACGTTCAAGGTGATCGTCTCGGCGGCCGCCCTGCAGAACGGCTACACGACGGAGAGCGAAATCGAGGCCGGCCGCGAGTACCGGGAGAGCGGCGCGGTCATCCGCAACTCCGAGGACGAGGTCTGCCCGGGTGGTCAGATCGACCTGAAGGAAGCGCTGACCGAGAGCTGCAACACCGGCTACGCCCGGCTCGGCGTCACCCTGGGCCGCGACAAGGTGCTGGCCGCGGCCAAGAATTTCGGTTTCCAGGACGACCAGCTGACCGTCGGCAACCTCGAGGGTGGCGGCCTCCCGGTCGCCGCCAGCGACACCGGCAAGATCACCAACCCGGACGGCACCGTCGACAAGGGCGCGCTGGCCCAGTCCTCGATCGGCCAGCGGGACGTGCGGATGACGCCGCTGCAGGGCGCGATGATCGCCGCGGCCGTCGCCAACGGGGGCAAGCAGCAGCGCCCCTACCTGGTGCAGAAGCTGCTCACCCCCGACCTGCGCACGATCTACACCGCCAACCCGAAGACGCTGCGGACGCCGGTCAACGAGCAGGTGGCCAGCGACCTCAAGGACATGATGGTCAGCGTCGTCCAGAACGGCACCGGTCGGCGCGCCCGGATCAGCGGCATGGAGGTCGGTGGCAAGACCGGAACGGCGGAGAACGCGGCGGGCGCCGACCCGCACGGCTGGTTCATCGGCTTCGCCTTCGACGACAAGGGTGAGGCGGTTTCCGCGGTCTGCGTCATGCTGGAGAACGTGCCCGGCGGACACGCGAGTGCCGAGGCGGCCCGGATCGCCGGGCTCATCATGAAGGCCGCGGCCGGTCGGGGAGGGGACTGAGCATGATCAGCCCTGGGGTGACCCTCGGCAGCCGGTACCGCCTCGACGAGCGGATCGCCGGCGGTGGGATGGGTGATGTCTGGCGTGGCACCGACGAGGTGCTGGGCCGGACGGTCGCTGTCAAGATCCTGCTGCCCGCCCTGCTCGACGAGCCCGGCTTCGCCGAGCGGTTCCGGGGCGAGGCCCGCACCATGGCCACGATCAACCACCCCGGGGTCGTCGACATCTACGACTACGGCAGCGACCAGCAGCTCGCGTTCCTGGTCATGGAGTACGTCGAGGGCGACGCCCTGTCCCGCACGCTGAGCCGGGTCGGCCGGCTGACCCCGGCCCGCACGATGGCGCTGATCGCCCAGGCCGCCGACGCGCTGCAGGCGGCGCACGCGAACGGCATCGTGCACCGCGACGTGAAGCCCGGCAACCTGCTCGTGCGCCCCAACGGCACGCTGGTGCTGACCGACTTCGGTATCGCCCGCTCGGCGCTGGTCGGGCAGCTCACCGTGGCCGGCTCGGTGCTGGGCACGGCCTCGTACATCTCACCCGAGCAGGCGTCCGGCGCGGTCGCGACGCCCGCCTCGGACGTGTACGCGCTCGGGGTGGTCGCCTACCAGTGCCTGTCGGGGCACCGGCCGTTCGACGGCTCGACCCCGATGGAAATCGCGATGAAGCACGTCCGGGAGAACCCGCGGCCGCTGCCCGGTGACATCCCGCCCCCGGTGCGCGTCATCGTCGACCGGGCGCTGGCCAAGGACCCGAACGCCCGCTGGCCCTCGGCCTCGGCCCTCGCGGCCGTCGCCCGGCAGGCGGCCGCCTCGCTGGCCTCTTCGGCGGCCCAGCCCGCCGGTCAGGCGACCCGGATCGCCGGTCCGGTCAGCTCCCCGGGCGGACGCCCACCGACCGGCGCGCCGATCTCGAGCTCGCCGATGTCCGGTGCGAGCCGTCCGCCGTACCCGCCGGTTCCGCGCCCCGTCTCGGGCGCGCGCGGCGCCGCCCCGGTGCCGTCGGCTCCGCCCGCTCAGCCCGCCCGTCAGCCCGTTCAACCGCAGGCCTACCGTCAGCCGTACCCATCACCGGCGACGCCGGCCGCCAAGCCGCAGAGCTCCGGCGGACGGCAGGTGCTGATCGTGCTGGCTGTGGTCCTCGCGCTGCTGGTTCTGCTCTGCGCCGGAGTGATCTCGTTCCTCTACAAGCAGGGCCAGATCAACGGCGCGCCGAGCGGCACGGCCGTCGTCCACACGGGCGTCATCAGTGGGGATCCACAGGTGGCGTCGTACCGTCTAACCATGCAGGCGGGCGCAGACCCCGGCTGGATAAAAGCTAACGAAGGACGACAGACGCTATGACGGCGCAGGCCCGCCTGCTCGGTGGCAGGTATCAGGTCGGCGAGCTCCTGGGCTACGGCGGCATGGCCGAGGTGCACCGCGGACGCGACCTCCGGCTCGGCCGTGACGTGGCGATCAAGATGTTGCGGACCGATCTGGCCCGTGACGCGACGTTCCAGGAACGCTTCCGGCGCGAGGCCCAGAACTCGGCTGCCCTCAACCACCCCGCGATCGTCGCCGTCTACGACACCGGCGAAGAGATCTCCTCGACCGGCGAGAAGCAGCCGTTCATCGTGATGGAGTTCGTCAACGGGCGGACCCTCAAGGAAGTGCTGGCTCAGGAGCAGCGCCTTCCGACGCGCCAGGCCCTCGAGTACATCGCCGACATCTGCGCCGCCCTGGAGTTCAGCCACCGGCACGGCATCATCCACCGGGACATCAAGCCCGGCAACGTGATGATCACGCAGACCGGCCAGGTCAAGGTCATGGACTTCGGCATCGCCCGCGCCCTGGCCAGCGGGGCCACGACCATGACGCAGACCAGCGCGGTCATCGGCACCGCCCAGTACCTCTCACCCGAGCAGGCTCGCGGTGAGGCGGTCGACGCCCGCTCCGATGTGTACGCGGCCGGCTGTGTGCTCTTCGAGCTGCTGGTCGGCAACCCGCCGTTCGTCGGGGACAGCCCGGTCAGCGTCGCCTACCAGCACGTGCGCGAGGAGCCCAAGGCGCCGAGCGAGATCAACCACGAGGTTCCCCCCGACGTCGACGCCATCGTGCTCAAGGCGCTCGCCAAGAACCCGCTCAACCGCTATCAGAGCGCTCAGGAGATGCGCGCCGACGCGCTGCGGGCCGTCGCCGGCCGGCCGGTCCTGGCCACCCCGGTGATGTCGCAGGCCGAGACCATGGCCATGCAGGGCCCGCCGCAGTGGCAGCCGCAGGGCGCCACGACCATGCAGCGCCCCCTGGCCGGTGGTCCGCCGGGTCCGCCGGAACGCCGGTCGTCCTCGTGGGTGTGGGCGGCCCTGGCGGCGCTGGGTGTGCTGGTGGTGGTCGTGCTCGGCGTGGCGCTGCTCAAGGAACGCGACAACGACAACACGAACACGGCCGGCGAGACCCCCACCTCGGCGCCGGTCACCTACAAGATGCCCGACCTCTCCGGCAAGACCGACGCCGAGGCCGTGAGGGCCCTGGCCGGCGCCGGCATCACCGAGTACGACGCCGATTCCCCGGAGTTCAGGTCCGACTGCAAGGGCACCGTCATCAAGCAGGTCCCCAAGGCGGGCTCGCAGGTCGGCGCCGACGACAAGGTGACCTACCAGCTGTGCCAGAAGCCCGAGCGGGTCGAGGTGCCCAACCTGGTCGGCTCGACCAAGGAGAGTGCCCAGAGCCAACTGCGCGGCCTCGGCTTCAAGGTCGACCCGCAGGACGTGGACAGCACCAAGCCGCCCGGCATCGTCACCGAGGTGGAGAAGGCCGGCCGCGAGGTCGACCCGGGCACGACGATCACGATCAAGGTGTCGAACGGTCGCCTGGTCAAGGTGCCCGACGTGGTCGGCAAGCCGCAGGGGACGGCGGTCGGCATCCTCGAGAACGCCGGCCAGTTCAACGTCAGCTTCACGGAGGTCGAGGGCGAGGGCGAACCGGGCACGGTGACCGAGCAGACCCCCAGGGCGAACACGGTCGCCGAGAAGGGTGACCAGGTGACGCTCACGGTCATCGTTCAGCCCGACGAGCCGGGCGAGACCGACCCCACCGACCCGACCGAGACCGAGTCGCCCGGCACGGGCAACGGCGGGGGCGGCACAGGCGCGAACGGCTTGATCGGCAACGCGATCGGCACGGCCCGCCGACCATGAGCTGAAGGGGAAACGGCCCGCCGGGAGGCGGGCCGTTTTCTTATGCCGTGGCGAACGCGGCGCGGCGGCGGGTCTCGACCTCGGCGGCCAGCGGAGGCGCCTTCTCGAGAGCCTCGGGCAGGCCGCAGGCGGCGAGCCAGTTGGCCAGCATGGTGTGGCCGCCCTCGGTCAGCACCGACTCGGGGTGGAACTGCACGCCCTCGATCGGCAGTTCGCGGTGGCGCATCGCCATCACCACGCCCGACTCGGTGCGGCCGGTCACCTCGATCTCGTCGGGCAGCGTCTCGGGCACCACGGCCAGCGAGTGGTACCGCGTGGCGGTGAACGGCTCGGGCAGCCCGGCCAGCACGCCCTCGCCGCCGTGGTGCACCTCGGAGGTCTTGCCGTGCAGCAGTTCGGGCGCGCGGGTGACGGTGGCTCCGAACGCCGCGCCGATCGCCTGATGACCGAGGCAGACGCCGAACATCGGCACCTGCCCGGCGTACGCCTTGATGACGTCCATCATGATGCCGGCGCGCTCCGGGGTGCCCGGCCCGGGTGACAGCAGGATGCCCGCGGCGCCGAACGTGCCGACGTCGGACACCTCGATCTCGTCGTTGCGCCGCACCTCGCACTCGGCGCCGAGCTGGCCCAGGTACTGCACCAGGTTGAAGACGAAGGAGTCGTAGTTGTCGATCACCAGGATGCGCATGTCAGTTACCAGGAATCTGGCCACCGTTGGCGGCCTCGGAGGGGTGCGGCTGATTCGACTCGGTGCTGTACGGGATCTCCTCGGGCGCCTCGTGGTCGGGGTCGCCCGGAACGGTCACGTCGGCGTCGTCGCCGCCGGTGGAGCCGACCTGCTCGGTGCCGGTGCCGACCTGCACGTCGTCGAAGGGCAGCAGCGGGGTGGCCCACGGGAACACCACGTACCAGAGCAGCGCCGTGGTGGCCGCGGCGAGGCTCAGCGAGCCGGCCAGCTTGCCCCAGAAGCCGAACGGCAGCTTGCGCCAGATCCAGGCGTACATCCCCGTCACGCCCCCTTGATCTCGGCCGGCATGCCCGCCTGGGGCTGCTTCTGGTCACGCTTGCTGGTGGAGACCAGCTCGGCGTGGACGATGAGCCGCTCGTAGTTGTTGTACTTGGGGTTGCACGTGGTCAGCGTGAGCAGCGCCTTGGACGGCTTGGCCTTGGGCTTGCCCGGCACCGGGGCGACGACCTCGACAGCGGTGGGCTTGACCACCTCGTTGGTGTAGACGCGGTAGACGTACCAGTTGGAGCGGGTCTCCACACCGATCACGTCACCGGACCTGAGCTCGTCGAGCCGCCAGAAGATCTTCTTGATCCGGTGGCCGGCGACCGAGAAGTTGCCGACCTGGCCCGGTTTCGCGGACTCCGGATAGTGGCCGGGGGCGTAGCGGATGTCGTCGGGCTGCACGCCGTCGACGACCACCCACTCCTTGTCGAGCTTGGGGATGTAGAGCCGGCCGACCAGGTTGCTGCCGGGGGCCGCGGGCGCCTTGGTGGCTGCCGCCGCCGGGGTCGGGCCCACGGTCGGGTCGTTCCAGACCTCGTCGAGCTCGGTGTCGAGGGCGTTCTGCTCGTCCTGCACCTTGGCCGAGTTGCCGAAGACCTCGTAGCCGGCGAAGAGCAGCACGATCAGGCCAAAGGTGATCATGAGCTCGCCGGAGACCCGGATCGCGCCGCGGATGCGCGACCCGACGGTCGGGCGGGTCATCTCGGAGTAGACGCTCTTGTAGCCCTCGCCGGTCTGCTCGGGACGCAACTTGACGACCCTCTCGCCGCGCTTGGGTGGCTCCTGCACGGGCTGCTCCTCCACGGGAGGCCTCGCTGTGCCCGGCCCCGCGGGCGAGACCGAGGCGGCGCCGAGGGCGGCGTTCGGCTCTGCTTTCGCCTTCGCGGACTGGGCGGCGAGACCGGGAACCGCGGAGAGGAGCGCGGTCGGGGCCTGAAGCGGTGGGGGGTGCTCGTCCGGGCGTTTCACCGCGGACAGCATGCCGGTGGGGGCGTCCGACGCCCGGATCACCGCCGTCTCGCGGGAATCGCCCTGAGCCGGGCCGGAGGGCGCCGGAGTGCCGAAGGCAGGGCCGCCCTGGGGTACGCCGTCGAACGCGCGGCTCGGGGCCGGTGAGGCCGCGGCGTGCGGTGGTGCGGCGGCAGCGGCCCGGCCCGTCGGCGGATTTCCGGCCGCGGCGAAGAACGGCTGAGCGGGCGGTGCGTCCTCAGCCGCGGCGAAGAAGTCGAAGTCGGTGCGCGCCGGAGGTTCGGGCCGGCGGGGTTCCGAGTGGGTGGCTTGCTGGCTCGGCCCGGGAGCGGCGCTCGGGGGCGGGCCCGGGATCCGGCGCTGCACTTCCTCGTCGGTGCGCAACACGGCCGTCTCGGCGGCCGACGGGGGAGCGGGCGGAGGCGTCGGCGGGGAAGCGGCCGGAGGCGTCGGCGCGAAGGTCTGCCGGGTGGCCGGACCCTGATCGGTCCGGCTGCCCAGCCCGATCTGAGGGGCGAGGGGACCGCCCGGGACCCCGTCCGGCGAGGCGTCGGTGATCCGGGGGATGTACGCCGTCTGGGCCTCGGCGTCGGGCGCGCGGTGCCGACCCGACCCGGCCCCGCCGGGCGAGTGGTCCGGAGCGGCCATTACCCGGCGACCCGCGCGGATCGGAGGTCACTCGACCCGTCGTACGCCCGCACTGTCACGTTCCTCTCGACGGTTTCCGTATAACCGAGGCCGAAGTCAGCGACCGCATCCTTGAATTGCCGGACTCCTTCCGCCGACTCCAACGCGCGACGCATCGCTGTGGGTTCGCCGATCGCCGAGATCCGGAACGGCGGAGAGAAGACCTGGCCGTGAAGGAGCAGCGTGTTGCCGACACAGCGTACCGCGCTGGTGGAGATGACGCGGACATCCATGATCGACATTGCCTCGGCCCCACCAGCCCAAAGAGCATTGACGACAGCCTGAACGTCACCCTGGTGGACGACAAGATCGTCATTGTCGGGAGCGTTCGCGGCCACGAAATCATTGCTGCGGCGCGACGAGTCGTCGAGGCTGACGGTGAGCCCGGGGCCCTGCAGCGCGGTGAAGCCGGCCGGGCCTCGGAGCCCGTCGGCTCCTTCGCGGGCCTGCTTGACCGGGCCGTCGACCTCGGCCAGGCGGGCCGTGTCCTGGTCGACCGCGGCGCGAAGTTTCGCGGCGGTCTGCTCGCGCGCGTCCAGGCGGACCCGCTTGTCGGCGATCAGCTGGGCCAGTTGCGGGCGGCGGTCGTCGCGCAGGGCGGTGCCGTCCGCGGTCGTCGCCGAGGTCGTGAACAACAGGCCCGCGGCCAGGGCGATCAGGGGGACGACGACCGACCAGCCGCGCATCCGCCGGACCGGTCGGTGCGGCCGCAGACCCGTCCACGCGCGGCGCAGAACGAGCCGCCACGAGGGTGTGCCGGTGGTGTATTCCACGTCCTCGAGCCCCCTCGAAAATCGCACCGGACATTTTCCTAGCCCGGCGGGTGCCGGTGTTCCGGCCGACTTGACTACGCTAGCTGTCGAACATTAATCGCCACGGGCAGCATTCGGGATCTCCGGAGCCGCTCAGGGGTGGGTTGTTCACCACTTGTTGCCCTTCAGGAGAGCACCGTGCCGAAGTCCCAGGTTCGCAAGAAGAAGGTCTACACGCCGCCGACGGACATCCGTCCGGCGGCAGCCGCGGCGTCGAAGAAGCCCAGCCCGATGTGGCTGCCGATCAGCGCCGTGGCGCTGATCGTGATCGGCATCGCCTGGCTGGTCGTGTATTACCTGTCGTCCCAGCAGTACCCGGTCGAGTCGTTGCGGTACTGGAATCTCGCGATCGGCTTCGGGTGCATGGTCGCGTCGCTCGGCATCCTGTCGCGCTGGCGTTAGTCGGTTATCGCCTGTTTCGGGCGGTTGCTGACTGGTTCGTCCACCAAGCGCACCCCGCGCGCCGGCCGGGGTGCGCTTTGCGCTGACGGGTGCCCCTTGACCCTTTGCGTGCGGCCGTCTATTACTCATGGGTAACATGGGCTCGGCGCACAGCCGAGGCGAGGAGGCACAACGCAGATGGGCACCGCTCAGATAATCGCCACCGTTCTGGCCGGCCTCGTCACCGTCGCGGCCGTCGTCCTGGCGGTCCGGGCCGTGCTGACCATCACCGCGGTGATCCGGCTGGGGCAGCCCGACCCCGCGCGCTTCACCGATCCCCGGAAGCGGACCAGGACGATGCTGGTCGAGACCCTGGGTCACACGCGGATGCTCAAATGGTCGGCGATCGGTGCCGCGCACTGGCTGGTCATGGTCTCGTTCATGATCCTCTTCCTGCTGGTCGTGGAGGCGTACTTCGAGGTCGTCGACCCCGAGGGCGGGCTGCCGATCATCGGGCACTGGGTGGTCTACGGCTTCGTGACCGAGTGGATCGGCATCCTCGGACTGGCCGGCATCCTCTATCTGATCTTCGTACGCCAGCGGAACATCCGGCAGAAGCGGAGCCGCTTCCTCGGCTCGACGATGTGGCAGGCGTACTTCGTCGAGGCAGTCATCCTCGGCGTGCTGGCCTGCGGCTTCCTGATCCGGGGTTTCAAGGTCGCCAACGGCACGTTCGAGTACCCGGCCTGGGCGACCCCGCTCTCCCACGGGGTGGGCGACCTGCTGCCGGCCGCCGCCGACGGGCCGACCTGGGTGGCGCTGGTCAAGCTGTTCATCTCGATGGGCTGGCTGATCACGATCGCGCTCAACCCGACGATGGGCGTGGCCTGGCACCGCTTCCTGGCCTTCTTCAACATCTACTTCAAGCGGGCGCCCGACAAGCCGGCCGGTTCCGGGCTGGGCGCGCTGAAGCCGATGACGAGCGCGGGCAAGCCGCTCGACTTCGAGGAGGCCGACCCCGAGAAGGACCAGTTCGGCGTCGCCCAGGTCGAGCAGTTCACCTGGAAGGGCCTGCTGGACTTCTCCACCTGCACCGAGTGCGGCCGGTGCCAGTCGCAGTGCCCGGCCTGGAACACGGCCAAGCCGCTCTCCCCCAAGCTCCTGGTGCTGAGTCTGCGCGATCACGCGTACGCGAAGGCCCCTTATCTGCTGGCCGGTGGGGGCAAGGACCTGACCGGTGAGGAGAAGGCCACCGAGGCGCAGCTGGCCCACATGGACGTGCTCTCGCTGGCCGAGGGCAACCGCCCGCTGATCGGCACGGCCGAGGAGCAGGGGGTGATCGACCCGGACGTGCTGTGGTCGTGCACCACCTGCGGGGCGTGCGTGGAGCAGTGCCCGGTCGACATCGAGCACGTCGACCACATCGTGGACATGCGCCGCTACCAGGTGCTGATCGAGTCGTCGTTCCCCAGCGAGGCCGGCGTGATGCTGCGCAACCTGGAGAACAAGGGCAACCCGTGGGGCGCGCCGCAGAACACCCGCGAGGACTGGACCAAGGGCCTGGACTTCGAGGTGCCGCGGGTCGGCGAGACCGAGGACTTCGAATACCTGTTCTGGGTCGGCTGCGCGGGCGCGTTCGAGGACAGGGCCAAGAAGACCACCCGCGCGGTGGCCAAGCTGCTGCACGAGGCCGGGGTCAACTACGCGATCCTGGGCGAGGGCGAGACCTGTACGGGTGACCCGGCCCGGCGCATCGGCAACGAGTTCGTCTTCCAGATGCTCGCCCAGCAGAACGTCGAGACGCTGACCGAGGCCTTCGGTGACCGGCCGACCAAGAAGATCGTCGCGACCTGCCCGCACTGCTTCAACACACTCGGCAACGAGTACGAGCAGCTCGGCCTCAAGGTCGAGGTCGTGCACCACACCCAGTTGCTGGCCCACCTCGTGGCGACCGGCAAGCTGACCCCGGTGCAGCCGGTCGACGGCGGCGTCACCTACCACGACCCCTGCTACCTGGGCCGGCACAACCGGGTCTTCGACGCTCCCCGCGAGGTGCTGGGCGGCGCGATCGAGGGCGGCTTGATCGAGATGCCGCGTAACCAGGAACGCTCCTTCTGCTGCGGCGCCGGCGGCGCGCGGATGTGGATGGAGGAGAAGATCGGCAAGCGCATCAACGTGGAGCGCACCGAGGAGGCCCTGGCCACCGGTGCGAAGACGATCGCCGTGGGGTGCCCGTTCTGCTACACGATGATCGGCGACGGGGTCACCGGCAAGGGCGAGCAGGAGAACGTCGAGGTCGTGGACGTCGCAACGGTCCTCCTGCGCTCGCTCAAGCAGGAGGTCTAGGCCTCAGGACGGCGTTCCGGCGGTGGCCGCGGTGGTCGAGGCGACGATCGCCACCATCACGGCCACCTGGATCTCGTCGATCGCCCTCTTCACGGCGGTGGCGGCCCAGGCGCCGTCGCCGATCTCCCGGAGCCGCGTCTCGACAACCTTCCGGTCGAGGTCGGCGAAGACCTTCTTGTCCAGGTCGGTGGCCGCGACAAGGGCACAGAGCGCCGCCGTACGGGGTTCCACCTCGCCCGTGCCGAGCACGGCGTGGCGCATCCGGTCGCGGGCCGCGGTCTCCTGCACCGGCTCGACCCCGTGCGCGGCGGGGTATCGGGTGCGCGGGAACACCCACAGCACCTTGTCCTTCTCGACGCGCAGGATGCCCTCGGCCACGAGCCGGTCCAGAACCCGCGGCCGGGTCTCCTGGGCAAACTTCGACACCCAGTGCCCGGGCTTGCGGGGCTTGTCGTCGGCCACGATCCGCATCAGCGCGGCATCGATCAGCGGGTCGCCGGTCGGGCTCTCGTCGAGCACGACGACCTTCTTGTCGGCCACGTCGACCCGGCCGGCCATCGCCAGCTCGAGCAGCAACCCGCCACCCAGACCGTGGTCCAGGTGGGTGCCGTCGGTCAGCGGAGTGCCGTCGTCGTCATACGCGAGCAGCGTGAACTCTTCGACCAGGTTCATACCCTGACGGTATCCACATACGGGGCGTGCCAATCCTCACCTCGAGTGGGCGCGCCGGACCCGCCCCGTTCCGGCACAATAAGACCGAGGTGAACCGATCATGGACGGCGTGCTCCTGACCGCGGTGCTCCCGTTGGTGGCGTTCGCGCTGCTCACGGCGGGCAATGCGTTCTTCGTGGCCGCCGAGTTCGGGCTCGTCACGGTCGACCGGGCCGAGATCGCCTCCCGGGCCCGCTCGGGTGATCGCCGGGCCCGCACGGTCGAGCACGCGCTGCACGAGCTCTCGTTCCAGCTCTCCGGCACCCAGCTGGGCATCACCCTGACCGCCCTGCTCACCGGTTATCTCGCCGAGCCCGCCCTCTCCCGGATCTTTGCCCCGCTGGTCGAGCCGGTCGCCGGGGACGCCACCGAGGGCATCACCCACGTGATCGCCCTGGTCCTGGCCACGCTGATCTCGATGCTGTTCGGCGAGCTGGTGCCCAAGAACGCGGCTCTGGCCCGGCCGATGCGCGCCGCTCTGACGACGGCGGCGCCGTTGCGGACGTTCTCGAAGCTCTTCAAATGGGTGATCGGCGGGCTCAACGGCTCGGCGAACTGGCTGGTCCGCCGGATCGGCATCGAGCCGCAGGAGGAACTGGCCAGCGCCCGCTCCCCCGAGGAGCTGGGCCTGCTGGCCGCGATCAGCGCCCGCGCCGGCGCCCTGCCGGCCGAGACGGCCACGCTGCTGCGCCGCACGATCCGCTTCGGCGAGAAACGCGCGGCCAAGGCGATGACCCCGCGCGTCGACGTCGTCGGGCTCCGGACCAGCGCGAGCGTGGCCGAGCTGATCTCGGTGGCCCGCGAGACCGGGCACACCCGGTTCCCCATCTACGAGAATACGATCGACCTGGTCATCGGCGTCGTGGCCGTGCCCGACGCCCTGGGCGTGCCGCCCGAGCGGCGGGCCTCGACCCGGGTCGCGACGATCGCCCGGGAGCCGGTGTACGTCCCCGAGAGCCTCGCCCTCGACAAGGTGCTCGCGGTGCTGCGCGAGGCGGACGCCGACCTGGCCATCGTGGTGGACGAGTACGGCGGCACCGACGGCGTCGTCACGGCCGAGGACCTGATCGAGGAACTGGTCGGGGAGATCGCCGACGAGTACGACGTCGAACCGGCCGAGGCCTCGGCCCAGGAGCTCACGGCGCCCGACGGCGAGAAGTCGTACCTGGTCGACGGCCTGCTGCGCGAGGACGAGCTGACCGAACAGACCGGCTTCGCGCTGCCCGAGGGGCCGTACGAGACGCTCGCGGGATTTCTGCTGGCCCGGCTCGGCCACATCCCGGTGGTCGGGGAGTCGTACGAGACGGGTGGGTGGGTGTTCACCGTGACGGCTGTCGACCGGCACCGCGTCGAGCAGGTGCGCGTGTCCGCGCCGCCGGAGCCCGACGATGACTGAGCTGCTGATCACCGTGGTGCTGCTGGTCGGCAACGGGCTCTTCGTGGGCGGCGAGTTCGCGCTGATCGCGTCCCGGCGTACGGCCCTGGAGCCGTTGGCCGCGAGCAGCAAGCGCGCCCGGTGGGCCCTGTCGGCGATGAGCCAGATCCCGCTGATGATCGCCGGCGCCCAGCTGGGCATCACGATCTGCTCGCTCGGCCTCGGCGCGCTGGCCGAACCGGCGCTGGCCCACCTGTTCGAGGGCCCGTTCCACGACCTCGGCCTGCCCGAGAACGCCGTGCACCCGGCGGCGTTCGTGCTGGCCCTGGCCATCGTGGTCTTCCTGCACACGGTCATCGGCGAGATGGTCCCCAAGAACATCACGCTGGCCGGCCCGGAACGCGCGGCGCTCATCCTCGGGCCCTTCATGCTGGCCTTCTGCACCGCCACCAAGCCGCTGCTCAACGCCATGCGCTGGGCGGCCCGGCTGGTCCTCAAGATGTGGTCGATCGAGGCGACCGACTCGGTGAAGACGGTTTTCACCGCCGAGGAGCTGGCCGGAATGGTCACCCAGGCGCGCAGCGAGGGCCTGCTCGGCACCGAACAGTACGCCCGGATCCGAGCGGCCCTCGAGCTGCACGGACGCACAGCGGTCGACACCTTGCGCCCGTGGTCGAGCGTCACCACGGTCGCCGACGACGTGTCCCCCGCGACCATGGAGGCGGTGGCGACGCGGACCGGCCGGTCACGGTTCCCGGTCGTCCAGCGCGAGACCCGCCGGGTGCTGGGCTTCGTGCACGTCAAGGACATCCTGGGGTACGGCACCGACCGCCGTACGAAACCGATCCCGCCCGAGATCATCCGTCCGCTGGCCGTGGTGGCCCCCGAACGTTCGCTCGCCGATCTGCTGCTGGTGATGCGGCGCGACCGGTTGCACATCGTGCTGGTGAGCGACGGCCGTCGCCCGCTGGGCGTGATCACGCTGGACGACGTCGTCCACGCGGTTGTGGGCGAACCGGCCCATCCCCAGGTGCCCACAGCGGCGGTTCAGGCTCGAACAGTCGGCTGACCGCCTACGGGTTGTTCCGCGGTCGCGCGGCGGGTCGGACGGGTCCCGTTCGACAGCCTGTCCCCCATTTCGGACAATGGGCTTATGTCTCGCAAACAGTGGTTGGGTGTTTCGGCCGGGGCATTGCTTCTCGTCGGCTTCGCCGCCCACGCACAACGGCCCTCGTCCCCGCCCGCCTTCGCCGTCGGCCGCCCGGCGGTCACCGCAGCGGCTGATCCGGCGGGTGATCCGGCGGCCGACGTCGCGGACGATGCGGTCGGCACCCCCCGGATCGCCGGCGCCCTCGCTGGCCTCCTCACGCCGTTGGAACCAGCGCCGTCCGGGCCACCCGGCCGGGTCAAAGTCGCGCCCGGCCCGGTGACCGTGCGCTACACGTTCGACGGCGGCGTGGGCCGTCCGATCACCGACCACCTGGGCCGCCACGAGCTGCGACCGCTCGGGCAGAACGGTGGGGCGCTCCGCCTCGTACGCCAGGGCTCGGGTCTGGCCCTCGCCTATCCCAACCGTTGCCGCCTGGCCAAGGAGCGCGACTGCCCCCGGGCCATCCTCGAGGGCGAACGCGACGACAACCTCAACCCCGGGACAAAACGGCTCCGGTACGGCGCGGCCGTGCGCATGACCCCCTCCGACCTGGCCGACGGCGCCAACGTGGTGCAGAAGGGCTACTCGGTCGGCCGGATCAGCCAGTACAAACTGCAGGTGGACCACCGTCTGGGCCACCCGAGCTGCGTCCTGGCCGGCGACGGCGCCATCCACCGGGCCGAAGCCCTGGTCAACGTGGCCGACGGCCGCTGGCACACCCTGGAGTGCGCCCGCTCCCGCACCAAACTCACCTTGTCGATCGACGGCGTCCCCACGGCCACCGCAACCGTGCCGCCCACCCTGTCCATCGCCAACGCCGAGCCGTTACGAGTCGGCGGCAAGGGCACCAACAAGTCCAACGACCAGTTCGCCGGCGAGATCGACAACGTCTTCATCCAGATCGGCTGAATCTTGCGCAGCGCCGCGGCAGTTCGACGTTCCGCCCATTCCCCAGCGCCGGGTCGTCCGGATAGGCGGTCACATGCGTGTGCAGGTGGGGCACGGATGTTGGGCCGACCAGGGGATCACCGACGCGATCGACCGGGCCGTCAAGGTTGCCCGGCGCAAACCGAGTACTCGCAAGCCGAAGCGGGCCGGCGGGCCGGGCGTCGAGTGGACCTAACTCAAGCCGGCACGCTTCAGGATCTCGACAATGACCGGTGCCTTGCCGCCGACGTACTTGCTCATGGACATCGGGTTCTCGGCGGCCGACCGACGTTTGCAGGCTGCGTAGGTGTCACGGTCCTCCTGGTGCGTGCGTAGCCAGTCGCGGAAGATCAAGTGCCGAAGGTACTCGTCACAGTCGGGGCCGAAGACGTGCAGGTTGACGTCGTGACTGTCGGTCCAGAGGCAGCGGTGGTCGTACCAGTGCGGCTCGCGGGTACGCAACGTGTAGCCGGCCCGGACCAGGGCGGGCACGTAAGCGTCCTCGTCAGCCGGATCGGCAACGATCAAGTCGATGTCGATGCGGTCCTTGGCCGGCAGTCCCGGGACAGCCGTGGATCCGACATGCTCCACCGCGAGCGCGAGCGGACCGAGGGCGGCTCGGATTCGGCTCTCTTGTACCGCGTAGCGGGCCGGCCATTCCGGGTTGTAAGGGCTGATCTCGATGGGTCGGGACACCTCGACCGGGCGATCGCCGACCACCCGCTGCGCCATGTGCTCGGGGCTCAGCATGGGCGGGGGCGACGGCAACGGCGGCATACGCACGATCAGAAGCTAACGAGTCGCCGCAATGAGCTGATGGCCCGCTAATGGCCCACCCCTGTTTCAGGGTTACCCAGAACGATGAAAGCCCTGGCGGGCCATCGGTCCTGACCAGGACTTCCGTACGCGGAGCGCGTGACGGAATCGAACCCGCACTGTCAGCTCGGAAACCGGAGGCCAGGGTGCGTCTCGGCGATTCATCCGCCGAAGGCGAGCGAGTAAAACCAGCGTTCCCGGCACGCTCCGAGCAACCACCGCACCGTGGGGTCTGGGGGCTCGGCCCCCAGGTGAGAATGGCGAAGTCCCCACGTCCGCGCTCTTTGCGGACATGGGGACTTCGGGACGAGCGGGTGACGGGAATCGAACCCGCACTGTCAGCTTGGGAACCGTACAGAACGGTACTCGGCTGGCGAAGATTCGCAGGCTGATACGGCCACGAGTGGCCTGGAGTGACCTCGGTCAGCCTACTGCAATGGCACGCGTATGGCACGGGCGGCGAGCGAGCGCACTCGCGAAGCACGTCACTGCTGCGGCTGCGGAACTGGTCGCGAGCTGGCTGACATACCAAGAACGGTATATGCTCGTCCGGTGAGCAGCCGCTACGACATTGAGCTGGAACCCGAGGTACGGGACTGGCTTGAGACGTTACGGCTCAAGGACTATGCGAAGGTCGAAGCCATGGCGGACATCCTCGCGGAACGAGCTGAAACGTTGGGTGAGCCATACTCACGACATCTCAGCGGTAAGACTCGCGAGCTGCGGTTTCACCTTGATCGGGCCGCCGTCCGGATCAGTTACTGGCTAGCCCCGGGAGCGCGAGCAGTGTTGCTGACCGTGTTCCGCAAGACCCGACAGATCGAGCGAGCCGAGGTCGCAAGGGCGATCGCAGCCCAGCAAGTTTGCGAGTCAGGGCATGAGACCCACGCTCCCGCGACCGAGATCTACGAACGGAAATGGCTCTGAGGAACCGGAGGATCGGACGATGACCACGCGTCACACCCGTTGGGAGCGTACCGGCGCCGACGAACACGTCGCCGCGTACGAAGAAGCTCGCGCGGCGCTGCTCCTCGGGCAGATGGTTCACGACCGGCGCACCGAACTGGCAATGACCCAGGCCGACCTGGCGGAGCGCGCCGGCATGACACAGCCGCAGCTCTCCCGTCTAGAGTCCGGCGGAGCTACCCCGACCGTGCCATTGCTGGCCCGCCTAGCAGCAGCGCTGGACGCAGATCTCGACATCGCGTTCCGCCCCCACAACTCACTCGCTGCTTGATCGTGCACGAAGGCCAAGGTGCCCAACCTCCGCGGGGAGATGGCGGCTTTGCCAGCCCTCCGGCTGAGAAAACGAACCGGTGAGGCGCGCTCGATGCCGGGAACCGCGTCCAGCGGCGCACTATGCTCCGATCTCCGCCGGCCCGATCGTCAAGGAGGCGCCTGATGGGAACTCATCACGCGGCCTGCAAGTTCAGTGCCACCGTCATGACAGCGGACGTCGCCGTTCTACACATGCTCCGCGCGCTGTGCCAGCACTGCGAGTCAGGCAAGTACAAGCAGATTGCCTGGGGCGGCACGGGAGAGGGCGACTGGCGGAAGAACGGGCATGAGGTGACGTTCCGGTTCACTCGACAAGCTGACCGAGATGCCTTCCTTAGGGAAGCACAACGGCTGTTGCCGGGACTCTGGCACCTGGTCAAGACCAACAACCTCGATCCGGCCACTCCACGCCGATAGGGACGCCTAAGTCGGGGTGCGCACAGCCGTCTGCGGTGGGTGGAACACACCTCAACGTCATCTCTCCGGATAGTCGCACCCCGGGCGACGCTGCCGGTCGGCCACAGCCCTGGTTGATGGAGGATGGCCGAGCCGCAAGGGCGACGGGTTCCGTTGAACGACAAGCGGAGACGGGTGAGACACGAAGATGCGCGCCAGACCAGCTGTCGAGTGTTGAAGCACTTCACCTAATGGCACGACAGCAGCTGACAGTGTGCCGGAACGACAAGCGCCTGGTCTTGGCATCTGCCATGACCAGGCGTTCGTGTTTGAGCGGGTGACGGGAATCGAACCCGCACTGTCAGCTTGGGAAGCTGATGTTCTGCCATTGAACTACACCCGCAGCGGCCATCACTGTACCTGATCTGGGGTCGCTGCGGCGTGACCGGCCCGGGTCAGCCGACTGCGGCCAGCGGCCGGGCTAACTCGGCTCGCCAGGAGCGGGTCAGGGGGGCGACCAGGCGGCTGGCGGCCAGGGGGAGGGCGCCGGCTGGGCCGTGGGTGCGCAGGGTGGCTGAGTCGATCGAGAGCTCGAACAGGCGCCAGTCGACGTCCGGGGAGGCGTGGAGGTCGGCGGCCAGGCGGGCTGTGGTGCGCGGGTCGCGTACGGGGGTTGCTCGGCCGGTCAGGATGGCCTCGTCGTCGTTCTCTTCCGGGGGAAACGAGTGCAGGGCGTAACGGCCGTCGCGTTCGAGATCGCGGCGCTTGGGTGAGCTGACTAGGAAGCAATACAGGCCCTGGTCGGTGATCACCGGGGAGACGGGATGGACCCTCGGGGCGCCGTCGGGCCGGACGGTGGCCAGGTAGGCCAGGCCGGGACCGTACTGCTGCAGGAGCGCGCGGATGCCCGCGGCGAGCGTGGGCTCGGCGGTGGCGAAGTCGGACCAGGAAGCCATGGGGTGATTCTATCGAACAAATGTTCGACGCGCCCACTAAAACACGCCGAACGGGCAGGTAGGTATGGTGTTGCGATGCTGCTCTCCGACCGCGACCTGGTCTCCGAGATCAAGGCGGGCGACCTCGCGTTGGCGCCGTTCGAGCCGGAACTGCTGCAACCGTCCAGCATCGACGTACGGCTCGATCGGTTCTTCCGGGTGTTCAACAATCACCTCTACACCCACATCGACCCGGCCGAACAGCAGGACGATCTCACCGCCCTGGTCGAGGTGGGTGACGGCGAGCCGTTCGTCCTGCATCCGGGGGAGTTCGTGCTGGCTTCGACGCTCGAGGTGATCACGCTGGGCGACCAGTTGGCCGGCCGTCTCGAGGGCAAGAGCAGCCTCGGCCGCCTCGGGCTGCTGACCCACTCCACCGCCGGCTTCATCGACCCGGGCTTCTCCGGGCACGTGACGCTCGAGCTGTCCAACGTGGCCAATCTGCCGATCAAGCTCTGGCCGGGCATGAAGATCGGCCAGCTCTGCATCTTCCGCCTGTCGAGTCCGGCCGAGCACCCTTATGGCTCCGCCGTCTACGGCTCCCGCTACCAGGGACAACGCGGCCCGACCCCGAGCCGCTCGGCCCAGAACTTCCGCCTCTGGCCAACAACCTAGCCATACGTCCAGCCGGATCCGGGAGTCCTGATTCCGGGCATCTTCTCGGACGGACGAGCTGAAAGCTTCAAGTCAAGATGTCGTAGCGGGGTGGGTGGTGCGGACCGCTGCTCCCGCCGAGGGCCCGGCCGGGGCGAGCAGGGCGCTGGCGCGCCCAGAACGCTCACCACGACCGGGCGACCTGCGTGAGTGGTTGCGCCCGAAAAGCCCAACGGCCGAAAAGCCCAACGGCTGGAAAACCGAACGGCTGGAAAACCGAACGGCTGAAAACCTGAACGGCCGAGCCCCGCAAGGCTCGGCCAGCCGTGTACGTACGGGCGGGTCAGCGGGACCAGCCCGGCCACCAGATGCCGTTGCGGAAGCCGGTCGACCACTGGTGCTCGGAGCAGGACTTCTTCGTGGCGAAGCGCTGTTCGTCGATGATCGCGACGGTGCCGGGGTTGTAGGTGCCCAGGCCGAAGCCGATGCCGGTGACCGTCATCCGCGGGTTGTCGGCGACCACCTGCGCGAACGTCTTCTCCGGAGGTCCGCCGGCGGTCTTCGCGAGGCCGTTGATCGTGGTCGACGAAGTCCACAGCTTGCCCTGGAGCACGTTCCACTCGGAGCGGACCTGACGCTGCGGGTTTCCGGCGCCGATCGACATGAGGTAGTAGTACGGCTCGTAGATCAGCACGCCTTCACCGGCGGGCGTCTTCACGTAGATCTGGTAGGCGGGCAGCGCGGCGTCGCTGACGCCGGCGCCGGCCGTGTCGAGCTTCGTGGTCTCGTACGTGAGCTCCTCGACGGTGCTGGCCAGGACCGGCCGCATCGTCTCGCGCCACGACACCTTGTCCTCGTTCTTGGCCGGGGTGGTCGTCAGCTTGAGTCCGTCGGTGCCGACCGTGGCCGTGGCCCCGCCGATCTTGGTGACGCCGTTGGTGTTGCTGTGCTTCACGACCGTGCAGGGACGGTGCGAGGACGCCATCGCGGGCTGGGCGTGCACGGCGAGGCCGGTCGCAGCGGTCATCACCACGGCCGCGGCGAGCAGCGGTCGTCGCGGCGATCGGGAGGTCTTGACGTTATGGTCCATATGTCCATTGTAAGTTTTGTAGAGGCTTGATCGGTTTTCTGAGACTTCGTTCGGGTTCGGCCGACACGGTCGACCGGGTGCCGATCATCGAGCACAATCGCCGGATGACTGACCCGGTACGGGCCTATGTGGACAAGACTCGTGTCGCCTACGACGTGGTCGCGCAGAGCTACGCCGACCTGCTCCGAGATTCGGTGGCCGAGTCGACGTGGGAGAGGTTGGTGCTCGGGGCCTACGCCGAGATCGTGCGGGGGCCTGTCGTGGAGGCCGGCTGCGGCACCGGCCGCATCACCGCTCACCTGGCGACCTGCGGCGTCGACATCCGTGGCGTGGACCTGTCGCCCGGCATGATCACCACCGCGCGGGCGGAGTATCCCGGTCTCGACTTCTCCGTCGGCTCGTTCCTGGAGCTCGGCCTGCCCGACGCGAGCCTGGGCGGACTGGTCAGCTGGTATTCGCTGGTGCACACCCCGCCGGAGGTGCTGCCCCGGGCCTTCACGGAGTTCGCCCGGGTGCTCCGGCCGGGCGGCCGTCTGCTGCTCGGCTACAAGGCGGGCAACGCCAAGCGCACGCTGACCAGCGGTTACGGGCACGCGATCGAGCTCGACGTCTACGAGCACCGGCCGGAACACATCGCCGAGCTGATCGCCGGCGCCGGGCTGACCGAGACGATGCGCCTGGTCCGCGCGGCCGAGGAGCCGGAGAGGCAACCTCAGGCGTACGCGATGGCCGTCAAGCCGCCCGGCCGTGGCTGACGGTGGCGCCGCACCGAGACCCGGCCGGTCGGGACCGCGCAGGCTGCTGGCCTGTGAGAGGGTGTGCCGCTATGGGCGCGATCAAACCGTGGCATCTGCTGATCCTGTTGAGCTGCTTCCTGGCGGTTGCCGCCTTGGCCACGGCCATCGGGATCACCCTGGCCAAGCGACGCAAGTAACAGGGTCGTGCGCGGTGTCGATCGTACGATTGCAGACGACTCGCCGTGCCCGAGAGGAACGCCCCATGTATCTGATGATCTCGAAGTATCTGGTGCCGCTCGAGCAGGTCGACGAGGTGCGCGACGCCCACCTGGCCTATCTGGAGGGTCTCGAGGCGCAGAACCTGGTGGTCACCGCCGGCCGCCAGGACCCGCCGAACGGTGGCGTCGTGGTGCTCAACGTCGAGGACGAGGCCCGCGCCCACGAGCTGATCTCCCAGGACCCGTACGTGCTGCGAGGCGTGGCCGAGTACGCGGCCACCGGCTGGGTCCCGACCCGAGGCGCGCTCAAGGACTTCCCGAAGGCCTAGGGTTCGAGGTCGTCGTCCGTGAGCAGACCGCGCAGGGTGAGCTCGCGAGCCACCTCGGGTGGGCACTCGTCGACGATCACCGCGGTGCCCACATAGGCGGCGCCGAACAGTGAGCGCAACGCCCGGGCCTGGGCTCCGGTCGCGGCCCAGTCGTCCACCACGAGCACCCGGTCGTCCGGCCGGACCAGCTCCCGCCGTACGCCCAGATGCTGGGTCTCGCCGCGGTGATCGGTCGGCACCTCGGCCCAGATCATCGGCTCGGCGATCGGGCGGCGCGCCCCGGCCCGGTAGGCCTCGACGAAGCCGGCCCCCAGGGCCCGCGCCACCAGCGGGCCGACCAGGAAGCCGGTGACCTCGGGCGAGACGACCACGGTGGGGCGCTCGGCGCGGAACAGGTCGGCCAGCCCGTCGCCGATCCCGGCCAGGATCGCCGGGTCGCGCCACCAGCCCGAGCGGTCGCTCACCAGGTAACCACTGCCGTCGCCGGGGTCGGTCCAGCGGAACGCCGCCCGCAGATGATCACGCAGATCGGTTGTCACGCGGACATCCTGTCACCGCCCGGGGTTTCCGTTCGTCCGCGCGGTCAGAACCCGCTCAGACTAGGGGTCAAGTTGGTGCCGTCGGTCGCCTGGATCGTGCATGCTGTGTCGCGTAGCCATGCTTGACCTTCCGCCGGGCCGACGCCCGCTGAGCCCTGGATCCCGCGCCGGCCTCGGCGCGGCCGTCATGCTGCTCACCGCCGTGTCCGCCGTGGAGCTGCTGGACGGCAAGAACGCCGACTTCGTCGGGCTCTTCGCCGCCGTCCCGTTCCTGGCCGCCGTCTTCGCGTTCTGGCAGACCGTCCTGGTCGTCGGGGTCGTCGCGACGATCGTCGGCATGGTCTTCGTGGCCGCCGCCGGCCCGCTCACGGTGGCCGGTGGGGTCAACATCCTCGGCATCATGCTCGCGACCGGCATCGCGTCCGCGGTCGCCACGATCCGGCAGCGCCAGGCCGCCCGCATCGTCGAGCTGCAACGGCTCGCCGCGGTGGCCCAGCAGGCGGTCCTGCGGCCGGTCGGTCCCCAGGTGGGCGCGCTCGCGGTCGCGGGGCGGTACATCTCGGCGACCGCCGCGGCCGACATCGGCGGGGACCTCTACGAAGCGCTCGACACGCCGTACGGGGTCCGGATCATCATCGGGGACGTACGCGGCAAAGGTCTCGACGCCGTCCGGCTGGCGAGCATCGTGCTCGGCTCCTACCGGCACGTGGCGTACGAGCGGGCCGACCTCAAGGCCATGGTGACCGACCTCGACCGGGCGGTGGCCCGCAGTGTCGGCGACGAGGACTTCGTCACGGCCGCGCTGGTCGAGGAGCGCGGCGGCACGCTGACCATCGTCAACTGTGGACACCCGGCTCCGCTGCTGCTGCGGCGGGGCAAGGTCATCCCGCTCGAGCCGCCCGCGCCGGCGCCCCCGCTCGGGTTCATGCCCGAGGTGAAGGCTCGTGTCGAGCGGCTCGAACCGGGCGACCGGCTGCTGCTGTTCACCGACGGGCTGGGCGAGGCGCGGCGGGACGGCGAGTTCTTCCCGACCGCCGACCGGGCGTGGCGGCTGCTCGGTCACGGCACGGTCGGCGATGGCCTGGCCTCACTCGAGACGGCCCTGGTCGACTGGGTCCACGGCCGCCTCGAGGACGACATCGCTCTGGTCCTGCTGGAGTACGCCGGCCCGGACGACGGCGCGACGGTGCCGATGCCGAGCTGGGAAGTGGGCGCAGCCGGAAGTTAGGCGGCGGGCTGCGCGGGCGCGGCTGGTGCGGATTCGACCGGCTGACCGGCGGAAGCGGGCGAAATCGGGGCCGCCACCGATTCGGGGCGACGATGACGCCCGATGTAATGGCGTGGCTGATTCGCCTGTCGGGGCTCCGGAATGAGGCTCTTGATAGTGGCGAACATGGCGCGCCCCCTTGGCGGCTCGTCGAAGCAGAAAGCTCCGTGTCTATCGGGAGCAACGAGCCGCTTTCCGTGCCGATACGTCGGGGGCGCATGGGAGTCGGCAAATAGCCGAACGGCCATCCTGCTGTTTACCCGATCGTAGGGGTTTGATGTCCGAAACGTCCGATCATGGCCCCCGCCGGGGCGGCAGGTCACGAAACAACTCGCGGCTTGTCCGTTCCTACCGATCAGTAATACAGTGGCTGTTACTGACGGGTAACTCCAGACCGGCGGCGTTCGGAGAGCGGGGCCAAGCACCATGACTCACTACAAGAGCAACCTTCGGGACCTCCAGTTCAACCTGTTCGAGGTGTTCGGGGCCGACCAGGCGTTCGGTCAGGCGCCGTACGACGAGATCGACGCGGAGACCGCCCAGGACGTGCTGACCGAGGTCAACCGCCTCGCCACCGAGGACCTGGCCGCGAGCTACATCGACGCCGACCGCAATCCGCCGGTCTTCGACCCGGCCACGCACACCGCGCCGCTGCCGGAGTCGTTCAAGAAGTCGTTCGAGCAGTGGATGGCGTCCGAGTTCTGGCGTCTCGACCTGCCCGGCTCGCTCGGCGGCACGCTCGCGCCGCGCGCCTTCTGGTGGGCCCTGGCCGAGAACGTGCTCGGCGCCAACGCCCCGGTCTGGATGTACTCGTCCGGTCCGTCCTTCGCGTCCGTCGTCGACGCCGAGGGCACCGAGGAGCAGAAGAAGTGGGCCAAGCTCTTCGTCGACAAGCTGTGGGGCTCCACGATGGTGCTGACCGAGCCGGACGCCGGTTCCGACGTCGGCGCCGGCCGCACCCGGGCGATCCAGCAGGCCGACGGCTCGTGGCACATCGAGGGCGTCAAGCGCTTCATCACCTCGGGTGAGCACGACCTGAGTGACAACATCATCCACTACGTGCTGGCCCGTCCGGTCGGCGTCGAGGGTGTGGGCGGCCCGGGCACCAAGGGCCTGTCGCTGTTCATCGTGCCCAAGTACCACTTCGACGCCGAGACCGGTGAGCTGGGCGAGCGCAACGGCGTCTACGCGACCAACGTCGAGCACAAGATGGGTCTCAAGGTCTCCAACACGTGCGAGCTGACCTTCGGTGAGCACGGCACCCCGGCCAAGGGCTGGCTGCTCGGCGAGAAGCACCAGGGCATCCGCCAGATGTTCATGATCATCGAGTACGCCCGGATGATGGTCGGCACCAAGGCGATCGCGACGCTGTCGACGGGTTACCTGAACGCGCTGGAGTACGCCAAGAACCGCGTCCAGGGCGCCGACCTGGTGCAGAACGACAACAAGGCCGCCCCGCGGGTCACGATCGCCCATCACCCCGACGTCCGCCGGTCGCTGATGCTGCAGAAGTCGTACTCGGAGGCTCTGCGCGCCCTGGTCATCTACACCGCCACCTGGCAGGACAAGGTCGCGATCGCCCAGGCGGCCGGCGACCTGGAGGCCGCCAAGGCCGCGAGCAAGGTCAACGACCTGCTGCTCCCGCTGGTCAAGGGGGTCGGTTCCGAGCGGGCGTACGAGTTGCTCGGGCACGAGGCGCTGCAGACCTTCGGCGGTTCGGGCTTCCTGCAGGACTATCCGCTCGAGCAGTACGTCCGGGACGCCAAGATCGACACCCTGTACGAGGGCACGACCGCGATCCAGAGTCTCGACCTGGTCTTCCGCAAGATCGTGAAGGACCAGGGCGTCGCGCTGGCCGCGCTGGCCTCCGACATGCAGGCCTTCGTCGAGAGCGAGGCCGGCAACGGGCAGCTCAAGCTCGAGCGGCTCGCGCTGGGCAAGGCGCTGGGCGAGATGCAGCAGATCCTCGGCGCGACGATGGGCTGGCTCGGCGCGGTGCAGGGTGGCGAGGCCCGCGAGCTGTACAAGGTCGGTCTGAACTCGCGGCGCATCCTGCTCGCCCTGGGCGACGTGGTGCTCGCGTGGCTGCTGCTGCGGCAGGCCGAGGTCGCTCTCAAGGCCCTGGGCGGCGACGTCTCGGCGAGCGACAAGAACTTCTACGAGGGCAAGGTGGCGGCCGCGCGGTTCTTCGTCCGCGAGGTGCTGCCGCGGGTCGGTTCCGACCGGCGCATCATCGAGAATGCCAGTCTGGACATCATGGACATCTCCGAGGACGTCTTCTAGACCTTTCGCAGTTCCCCCCACTGGAAAAGGCCGGCTCACGCCGGCCTTTCTCCATTTCCGGGGTCAGCCGCGGGCGGTGTGCCGTTCGATCAGGCGCATCGAGCGGGGCTCGAAAGTGGACCATGATCCCTCGGCCCGGTGCACCGCCAGCCCGGTTGTCTTGAGCGTGACCGCCTCACCGTCGTACTGGTCGTCGGGAAGGAGCATCAGCGACACCTCCGAGACCGTGGGGTTGTGCCCGACGACGAGCACCGTGCGGACCGTGTCGGGCACCTTGCGCACCAGGTCGAAGACCTCGGTCACGCCGCCGTGGTAAAGCCCCTGGTCGTAGCGCACCTCCGGCGTTCCGCCGCCGGGCTGCGCCTGGGCCAGCGCGATCGACACGCCCTGCCAGGTCTGCCGCGTGCGGGCCGCCGGCGAGCACAGCACCAGGCCCGGGTGGAGCCGCTCGTCGGCCAGCCAGGCCCCGGCCGCATCCGCGTCGGTCTCCCCGGTCGTGGTCAGCTTCCGGTCGAGATCGGCGAGGCCATCGGGTCGTTCGGCCTTGGCGTGGCGCAGCAGAACAAGCGTCCTCAGGGTCATGCGTCCAGCTTGCCTGATTGAGTTTTCCGACGCCTGGGTAAACCCGGTTCGAGACGCATTGACCACGGTAAGAATTGAAGGAGGCCCGCGATGGGCATCGGCGGAAGCATCTTCCTGCTGGCGTTGGGCGCGATCCTGGCGTTCGCCGTCAACGCTGACATCAGCGGGATCGACATCAACATCATCGGCTGGATCCTGATGGCCGCCGGCCTGATCGGGCTGATCATCACGCTGTGGTTCTGGAACAGCCGTCGTCGTACGGTCGTGACGCGCCAGAGCGCCACGCCGGTGGCCGGTGGCACGGCATACCCCAACCAGCAGGTGAGCAGCGAATACCGCGAGACCCGGCGCGACGACGCCCCGCCGCCCCCGCCCCCGGGTTACTGAGCACCAGACTCGCGACGCCGACGGCCGCTATCCCCCTGGCGGCTGCCGGCGTCGCGCTGTCTCAGCTCAAGCTTTGAACGGCCTCAGGCTCGCGTGGCCTCAGGCTCGCGTGGCCTCAGCTCAGCCCTGAACGGCCGCGAGCTCGGCTTTGATCGACGATGCCAGCGGCGTCACCGGACGGCCGATCAGCGCCTGCAGGTCGTCGACCGGAACGAACAACGCCCCGTGCGACGCGGCCCGGTCGGAGTCGGCGTAGACGGCCGCGGCCGCCTCGGGCAGGCCCACCCCGACGAGCATCTCGCGGTACTTCTCCTCACCCAGATCGGTGTAGGTGACCGGCTTGCCGGACTGCCGGCTGATCTCGGCGGCCAGGTCGCTCATGGTGACGGCTTCCCCGCCCAGCTCGTAGACATTGCCTTCATGGCCGTCGCCGGCGAGCACCGCCGCGGCCGCCTCGGCATAGTCGGCTCGCGGGGACATGCTGATCCGGCCGTCGCCGGCCGCGCCGAACATCCCGTGGGCGAGAGCCTGCTCGACGCTGTAGTTCTCGACGTACCAGGCGTTGCGCAGAATGACGTGGGGCAGCCCGGACTCCTTGATCATCTGCTCGGTCGCGAGGTGCTCGCCGGCCAGCTTCATGTCGGTCGTGTCGGCCTTCGGCGCGCTGGTGTAGACGAGCAGGCCCGCGTTCGCGCTCTTGGCGGCGTCGACGACGTTGCGATGCTGGGGGATGCGCTGACCGACCTCGCTGCCCGAGATGAACAGCACCTTGTCGGCGCCCTCGAATGCGGCCCGCAGCGCCTCGGGATCCTCGTACGCGGCCTGCTTGGCCCGGACACCCAGGTCGGCGATCTTGTCGATCTGCCGGCCGACGCCGACGATCTCGCTCGCCGGTACGCCGCGGGTCAGAAGCGACTGGATGGTGAGCCGGCCGAGGTGCCCGGTGGCGCCGGTGACGACGATGGTCATGCTGTCCTCCTACGTGCTTGCGTTGACAAACACCTGTCAACGCCGCAGCTCAACGGTCACTTCCCGGCAGATAGAAGGCACCTTGAAGTGCAGTACTCACCCGAGAGATAGTAGGGAGGTGGAAGCCAGTGTGTACGCGAAAGACTGTCCCAGCCGGCAGATCCTCGACCGGATCGGTGACACCTGGAGCGTCCTCGTCGTCATGATGCTCGCCGACGGCCCGCAGCGGTACACGGCGCTGTCGCGGCGCATCGAGGGAGTCAGCCCCAAGATGCTGACGCAGACGCTGCGCGGCCTGGAGCGGGACGGGCTCATCGGACGGACGGTGCACGCCCAGGTCCCGCCCCGGGTCGACTACGCGCTGACCGAGCTCGGGCGCAGCCTGCTCGACCTGGTCGGCGCGCTCGAGAAGTGGGCGGTGCTGCACATCGACGACGTGCAGGCGGCCCGGACGGCCTACGACAACCCGGGCGTACGGGTGGCTGCGCAGGCATAGTCGGGCACGCCTCGTCCGGCGCCATTCGCTGTGCGGGTCGCCCCTCGAGCCTCTTGCCCTTCAGGCGTCGTGACCGCTGGCGTCGTCCCTGCTCAGCGGTGGTGGCTACTCAGGCGTACAGGGCGAAGTAGATCGCGATGTGGTGGCAGAGCGCGGCGACCAGCGTGCACGCGTGGAAGAACTCGTGGTGGCCGAAGACCTCGGGCCACGGGTTCGGCCGGCGCAGCGCGTAGAAGACCGCTCCGACGCTGTAGATGACGCCGCCCACGGCGAGCAGCACCAGGCAGGTGACGCCCCCGACCCGCAGCACGTCGGGCAGGATGGCCACCGCGCCCCAGCCCAGCGCCAGGTAGAGCGGCGCGCCCGCCCAGCGGGGCAGATGCGGCCAGATCGTCTTGAGCGCCACGCCGCCGAGCGCGCCACCCCAAATCAGGCTGAGCATCAGCGTCGCCTTGCCCGGCGACAGCAGCTCGATGCAGAACGGGGTGTAGGTGCCGGCGATGAAGATGAAGATCATCGAATGGTCGAGCCGGCGCATGATCTGGTAGCCGCGTTCGGTCCAGGAGCACCGGTGGTACAGGGCGCTGATGCCGAACAGACCGCACACGGTGACGCTGTAGACCAGCGTGGCCAGGAACGGCTCGATGCCGGGCCGGGTGAGGGCGACCGAGCACAACACGATGCCGCAGACCACTGCGACGAAGAACGCGTACTGATGCAACCGGCCGCGCAGCCTCGGCTTACCGAGGTCGGCGGGCCTCATCTGGAAGGGAGCCGAGGTCGTCACGATTCTTAGGTTACGATATCGTAAGTTACTCGTCAGTAGTGAGTTGCGGCACCTCGCCGGCTCGTCCGGTCCTTGCACTTACCCGTCGTGCCGGGGAAAGGCAGGATGACGCCATGAGGGTGAGACGCGCCGGCGCCGGGGCGCTGCTGCTGGAATGTGCCGACGGCCACGAGGTCGAGGCCTGGCGTCGCGAGGTGTCGAGGCGCCGCGCGGCCGGTGAGCTGCGGGTGACCGACATCGTTCCCGGCGCTGCCACGCTGCTGCTGGACGGCGTGGAGGCCGGCCTCGCGGAGGCGGTGGCGAGCTGGCCCGAGCCCGCATCGACTGTCGTCCCGCCTACCCAAGGGCCCGTGGTGGAGATCGCCACCGTGTTCGACGGGGAGGACCTCGCGGACGTCGCCGGACGTTGGGCCGTGTCGGTGCCCGCCGCGGTCGCCCGGCTCACCGAGACGGAATTCACCGTGGCCTTCTGCGGATTCGCGCCCGGTTTCGCCTACCTGCGGGGTCTTGGCGAAAAGTTCGCGGTGCCCCGGCTCGGCACCCCGCGTCCCCGCGTGCCGGCCGGCGCGGTCGGCCTGGCCGGCGAGTACTGCGGGATCTATCCCACGGCCTCGCCGGGCGGCTGGCGGCTGGTCGGCCGCACGAGCGAGACCCTCTTCGACGTACGGAACGAGCCCCCGGCGCTGCTCGGCCCGGGCACCCGCATGCGCCTGGTGGCGGCGTGATCACCGTCGTGCGGGCCGGCTCGCTGACCACCGTCCAGGATCAAGGACGTCCCGGGTACGCCCATCTCGGCGTGCCCCGGTCCGGCGCCCTCGACCTTCGGGCCCTGCACCACGCGAACGCTCTCGTCGGGAACCCGCCGGACGCGGCCGGACTGGAGACCACGCTGCTGGGCTGCGCGCTGCGTTTCACCGAGCCGGCCCTGGTCGCGGTGACAGGCGCGCACGCCGTCGTCAAGCTCGACAAGGTCCCGGTGCCGGCCGGCGTGCACGAGGTGGGTGCGGGTTCCGTGCTCGACGTGGGCCGGGCCAGCCGGGGCGTACGGTCCTATGTGGCAGTGGCCGGCGGCGTCGACGTCGAGCCGGTGCTCGGCAGCCGCTCCACCGACACGCTCTCCGGCCTCGGCCCGCCGAAACTGATCGACGGCATGATCCTGCCCGTCGGGTCTGCCGGCCCGGCTCTCCCCGGCCGCTTCCCGCCGTACGTCCCGGATCGCCTCGCCGCACCCGCGTCCTCGTCCTCCGCCTCCGCGTCCTCCTCCTCGGACGGCGTCTCTGCTCGCCCGGTCGACGGAGAGATCTCGGACGAGGTGGTGCTCGGGGTGTGGCTCGGGCCGCGGGACGACTGGTTCGCGGACGGCGAGTTGTTCGAGGCCGCCTACCAGGTCAGCCCGATGAGCAACCGGGTCGGATGCCGGCTGACCGGCGCACCCCTGACGCGGGCCCGGCACGGCGAACTGCCGTCCGAAGGGGTGGTGCTCGGAGCCGTCCAGGTGCCGGCCGACGGGCAGCCGCTGATCTTCCTGGCCGACCACCCGACCACGGGTGGTTACCCGGTCATCGGAGTGGTCGACGATGTGACCGCGCTCGCGCAGGCGCGGCCGGGGAGTACGGTGCGGTTCCGTGAGCTCCGTTGATCTGAACGCCGACCTCGGCGAAGGCTTCGGCCGCTGGCCCCTGGGCGACGACGACGCCCTGTTGAACATCGTGACCTCGGCCAACGTGGCCTGCGGATTCCATGCCGGCGATCCGTCCACGATGTACCGCATCTGCGGCGCGGCGGTGGAACGGTCCGTCGCGATCGGGGCGCAGGTCGGCTATCGCGATCTGGCCGGATTCGGCCGGCGGCGCATCGACTACGAACCGGACGAGCTGCGCGACGACATCCTGTACCAGATCGGGGCGTTGGAAGCGTTCTGCCGGGTTGCCGGTGGGCGGGTCGCCTATGTGAAGCCGCACGGCGCGCTCTACAACACCGCCGCTGTCGACGAAGGTCAGGCCGGAGCGGTGGTGGCTGCGGTCGGCGCGTACGACCGGGCGCTGCCGGTGCTCTGCCAGCCCGGATCAACGCTGGCGCGGCTCGCCGCCGAGGCGGGGATCACGGTGGTCGGCGAGGGATTCGCCGACCGGGCCTACCGCGCCGACGGCACGCTGATGCCGCGGTCACTGCCGGGGGCGGTGGTGCACGACGCGGGCGAGGTGGTGGCCCGCGCGGTGCGGATGGCGGTGGAGCAGGTGGTCGAAACCGCGGACGGCGAGCTCGTCCCGGCGCCGGTGGCGTCGATCTGCCTGCACGGTGACACGCCGGGTGCGGTCGATCTGGCCTCAAGGGTTCGCGCGGGGCTGACCGGGGCGGGGTTGTCCGTGAAGCCGTTCAACGCGCCGACTTGAAGGCTTGTTTGAGAAGGGGAGCCGGACGGCGGCTGGATTTCACCTCTGATGATCTGTCGGGCGCGCTCTAGTCCAGGAATCTCTGGCCCGCGCACAGCACGAACATCGCCGTGAGTACGACGAGCAGCAGGATGATCGACCATCCCAGGGCACGTCCGCGGTGCGGATCGTCCGGATCTACCGACATCGGTCAATGATCGCACAGCGGCCACCTTCGCCCGGCCTCCCGGCTCCCGAACGTCGGGCACGATGGCACGCGCGTGCCTGTGGACGATCCGGCCGGGCCGCGTGGAGCCCGCCGAGGTGCCGCGGGCCCGGCTCGGTGGCCGGGCCCGGTGGCGGTCAGGCCTCGTCGTCCAGGCCGCGGAGGATCAGCGGCAGGCGGGTCGGGCCGTCCGGGGTGACCACGATCGGCACGCCCCAGTCCTGGCGGGTCAGGTGGCAGGCGGCGAACTCGACGTCGACGTCGCACGTCGCGGCCTGGGCGACGACCTGGAGCACGCCCTCGGACACGGCCGGGTTGATCTCCAGCACTCGGCACAGGTCGGTGGTCGTGCCGGTGCCGTCGAGCAGCAGCTCGGGCGGGGAGGCCGACACCTCGAGGCGGGTGGACGGGCCGAACTGGTTGTCCAGCTTCTGGCCCGGCGCGGGGGTGAAGACGACCTCCAGCGTGAGCCGGCCGGGAGCCACGGGGGACGCCGGGCGTTCGGTGCGGTGGCGCTCGCCGGTGACCGTGCGGACCGCGCCGGGCGCGAGCCGGGTCAGGCGGTGCGCTCCCGACTCGACCACGAGGACGTCGCCGGCCCTGGTCACCAGCACGTCGCTCGGCTCGGCCAGGCCGGAGTCGACTGTGGAGACGTCGTCGGCCTGCGGGTCGAAGCGCCGGATCGCGCCGTTGTAGGTGTCGGCGATCAGCACCGAGCCGTCGGGCAGCGCCGCCACACCGAGCGGATGCTGGAAGAGCGCCTCCTTGGCCGGGCCGTCCACGTGGCCGAAGTCGAACAGGCCCTGGCCGACCGCGGTGTGCAGCACGCCCTGCTCGATGTAGCGGAGCGCCGAGGTCTCGCTGTCGGCGATCCACAGCCGGTCGCCGCCGACGGAGAGGCCGGAGGGCTGGGCCATCCACACGTCGGGGATCGGGCCGTCGCGCAGGGACTCGACCGTCGTGCCGGCGTAGACGCCGACCGTGCGCTTGATCGGGTCGAACCACCAGAGCTGGTGGATGCCGGCCATCGCGATGATCACGCGGTTGTCGTACCAGGCCAGGTCCCAGGGGGAGGACAGGTCGGTGGCCAGGGCGTCGTGGGGATGCTCGTCGACGGCCGACCGCCACGGGCGACCCGAGCCGGCCACCAGGGTGATCTCGCCGTCGGCCAGGCGCAGACCGCGGAGCTGGTGGTTGACCGTGTCAGCGACCACCACGTCGTAACCGGCCACGGCAGCGACCTCGGCGGGCAGCAGGAGCAGGCCCTGCGGCTCGCTGAAGGGGCCGCCGCGCTCGCCGGTGCCGAACCGGCGTACGAGGGTCTCGCCGTCGGCCTCGACCTCGACGATCGAGTGCCGGGCCGTGTCGCTGACCAGCAGGTGGCCGTCGGGCAGCTCGACCGCCTTGCCCGGGAAGCGGAAGACGGTGTCGGCGGCGGGCGGAGGCACGTATGGGCCGTCGCCGCGATGCAGCGTGCCGTCCGCGGCATGCTTGGCGATCAACTCGTCGACCAGCCGGGACAGGCCCTCGGCGTGCCCCTCGCCGGCCATCGAGGCGACCAGATAGCCGGTCGGGTCGATCACCGCGAGAGTGGGCCAGGCCTTCGCCGCGTACTGCTGCCAGAGATACATGTCGGCGTCGTCGACGACCGGGTGGTGCACGCCGTAACGCTCGACGGCGGCGGTCAGCGCCTGGTGGTCGCGTTCGTGCTGGAACTTCGGCGAGTGGACGCCGATCAGCACGACGGCGTCGCCATACTTCTCCTCCAGCGGCCGCAACTCGTCCAGCACGTGCAGGCAGTTGATGCAGCCGTAGGTCCAGAAGTCCAGGATGACGATCTTGCCGCGCAGGTCGGCCAGGGTCAGATCCTTGCCGCCGGTGTTCAACCAGCCACGGCCCCGCAGTTCGGGCGCCCGCACACGTGCAGTCATCGCACCATCGTGCCGCACCGGGTGTTCCGGTACGGCACGAAGGTGGTCAGGATGACAGCGTCACGAAGACAGCGTCAGGCGTTCGGCTTGAGGCAGAGAACCTGGTTCTTGCCGTCCGAGGTCTTGTTGACCACGTAGGGCTGCTGCGGGTCGGCGCACTCCGCCTTGTCCGCCACAATGGACACCACCTGGAACGCCGTGGCATCCGAGCACTCGGACTTGACGGCGGCCTCGCCCTCGCGCTTCACGCATTCGCCCTGGATCACCGACAGCGACTCGTCGTTGCCGCCGCCGGCCACCAGATACACGATGCCGAAGACGATGCCGAGCAGCAGCAGGGCGCCGATCACGACCGAGATCAGGATCGGCAGCACGCGGACGTGCGGCGTCTCCGCCTTGGCCGGGGTGGGCTTCGCCTCGGGCTTGAAGCTGTCGAACCGCCCCTGGTCGGCTTCGACGCCCGGCCAGCTGGTCGTCTCCTCCGGGGTCGGCGGCGTCACGGTGGCCCGGCTCGTCGAGCCCGGGAAAGAGTCGGGGTCGAAGCCGTTCGGCGACTGCGGGCCGAATCCGTCCCGTGGTTGCGGGCCGAAGCCGTCTTGCGCCGGCGGACCGAATCCGTCCCGAGGCTGCGGGCCGAAGCCGTCCTGCGCCGGCGGGCCGAAGCCGTTGGACCGGGGCTGGGTGGCGGGGTCGAAGCCGTTGAGACCGGCCGGCATCGGCGGCAGGGCCGGCGCCGGAACGTAGGGCTGATGGTCGCGGCCCGCGATGTCGGTGGTCGGCTCGCTGTACGGCTCGCCGCCGGGCCGGGCCCCGGGCGTGCCGGGACGGTCGGCGTAGGGCGAACCGGGCGGCGCGGGCTCGGGCGCCGCACCCGGGAGGGCCGGCGCCGAGGGCATGCCGGTCGGCGGCTGGCCGGGACCGCCCGCCGGAGTCACGCGTGCGCTCGCCGAGGCGCGGGCACTGGCGCGGGCCGGCGACTGCGGCGCGACGCCGGGCTCGCTGCCGGGTCCGTTCGGGTCGTTCGAGGAGCCTGGGTACGCCGGTGAGCCGAAGCCGCCCGGAGCCGGCGCGGCACGGTCGTCGCCGGGCCGGCGGCCGAACGGTGAGCCGGCCGCGAACGCGCTGCCCTGGTCGGCGTCGTGGGACGGCTCGGCCTGGTCGTCGTCGGCGTCGTCGGCGGGCGCCGGACGGCCGTACACGCGGGCCTGGGGAGCCGCGGCCGACGGCGGGATCTCGGACGCCTCGACCGGCGGCGTGGCCCGGCCGGGCGTGGGAACCGAGGCGCTCGCCGCAACCGGGCGGGCCGAGCCGACGGCCGGCGGGTTCTCGGCGGGGTCACGCGGCGCCGGCACGGAGCCACGCGGTTCGGCCGAGCCGAGCGCGCCGAGCGCGGCGCCGGGCACCCGCTGCGGGTAGCCGCTCGGCCTGTCCTCGTCCTGCTCATCGGGGCGGCCGAACGCGTCGTCGCCGGACTGCTCGGGCCGCTGCCCGAACACGTTGTCGTCCCGCTCGGACTGCCGCCCGAACACGTTGTCGTCCTGCTCAGGCCGTCCGAACACGTTGTCCGACTGATCGGACTGCCGTCCGAACGGGTCGCCGCCCTGGTCGGAGCGCTGGCCAAAGACGTTCTCACCCTGGTCGGAGCGCTGCCCGAAGACGTTCTCACCCTGGTCGGAGCGCTGGCCGAAGACGTTCTCACCCTGCGCGGGTCGCGGCCCGAAGGGATTGTCGCCCTGCGTAGGTCGCGGCCCGAAGGGGTGGCTTTGCTCGGGCCGCTGCCCGAAGGGGCCGGCACCCTGCTCGGGCCGCTGCCCGAACGGGTTGTCGCCCTGCTCGGGTTGCCGCCCGAAGGGGTCGTCCTGCTCGGGCCGCCGGCCGAAGGGGTCGTCCTGCTCGGGCCGCCGGCCGAACACATCGTCACCGGACTGGTCGTCGCCGTTCTGAGCAGAGGAGCCTTCACCGCTCGCGGCGAAGCGATCGTCGCCGCCCTGAGCAAAGGAGGAGGCCCCGAACGCGGCCCCGGGCTCGCGCCGCACACCGAAGGGAGAGGACGGCTGCTCCGCGTCGGCGCCCGGCCGGGGGCCGAACGGTGAACGCGCGTCGTCGTCCTGTCGATCACCGTCGTACGGCGAGACCGGCCGGGCCGAACCGTAGGTCGGCGCGGCGGCACGGGAGTCGCCCTGGTCGTCCCCGAACGGCGACGCCGCGCCGAAGGCACCGGAGTCGCTCTCGGGCCGGTCGAAGGATCCGGCCGGGCGGGCCGAACCGAACGCGGGACCGCCGCTCCCGGGCGCGGCCGGCGCGGAATCGCCGGGCTGACCGTAGGGAGCGGCCGTGCGGGCAATGCCGTAGGTGGGGCCGCCGCCGGAGTCGCTGTCGGCCTGGCCGAACGCAGCCTCGCCGTCGTCGTCGTCGGGCCGGCCGTAGGGGTCGCTCGGGCGGGCGGTGCCGAAGGTGGGACCGCCGCTGCCCGGGGTGGTCGCACCGGACTCCTGCTCGGGCCGGCCGAACGGCGACTCCGAACCGTAAGCCTGGGCTTCGCTGTCGGGCCCGTAGCCGGATCCCGCCGGACCGAACGTTCCCGGCCGGGCGGAACCGACAGCGGGCAGGCCGCTCCCCGGAGTCGCCGTGCCGGAGTCACCCTCGGGCTGGCCGTAGGGCGTGGCCGGGCGCGCGGTGCCGTAGGTGGGAGCCCCGCTGCGCGGGGTCGCCGTGCCGGAGTCGTCGTCGGGGCGGCCGGACGCCGCTGCGCGGGCCGAGCCGAAGGCTGGGGCGTCGTGGCCGGCTGGGGGCCGGGCCGAGCCGAAGGCGCCGGGCTGATCGGCGGGCGGCGCGGGACGGGCGGAGCCGAAAGCACCGGAGTCGTCGGACTGACCGAACGGCGGCGCGGGACGGGCGGAGCCGAAAGCACCGGAGTCGTCGGACTGACCGAACGGCGGTGTGGGGCGGGCGGAGCCGTACGCGCCCGAACCGTCACCGGACGGCCGGGCACTGCCCGAGACGGGGCCGGCCGATGCGGAGCCGCGGCCGAACGGGTCGGGGAAACCGCCACGATCGGCATCGGCATCGCGGGCCGGCTCGCTCGGCTGGTCGGCCGGCGCGTCGGAGGCCGGTGAGGTGCGGCCGAACGGGTCGGCGAAGGGCTCGGAACCGCCGTACGGGTGCGGTGCGGCCTCGGGGGGCGGGCTGAAGGCGCTGAAACCGTTGGCCGGGGGCACCTGGGCCGAGCCGGCCGGCTGACCCGGGTAGCCCGCGGGCGGCCCGAAGGACGGCTGCTGAGTGCGGACCGGGAGCTCGTCCGGTGGCGCCGCGGCGGCGCGCGACGGCAGGGGCTCACCCTCGCCGGCGGGCGTGCCGCGCAGCGGGAAGCCGTCGGAGTCGCCCGCGCGGCGGATGGGGAAGGCCGAGCCGCTGCCCCCGCCGCCGCGCAGCGGGAAGCCGCCGCTGTCGCCGGGGCGGCCGGGGGGCGAGGTGTCGGGGAGATCGGTCAGGGTGGCGCCCGGAACGCGTACGCGCTGGGCCCCGAAGGCAGAGACACCCGGCGCGCGGTCGGCCGCATCGGCCTGCTCGTGCTGGGCCGGCTCACGCTGAGCGGGCTCGGACCTGCGATCGAAGCCGTCGGAGGACGCGCCCGAGGGGGCGAAGTTGTCGGATGCCGCGCTCGGGCCGGTGGTGTTGTCGTCGGACGACCCGCGGGAGGCCGCGGCGAAGCCGTCGAAGCCGACCACCCCGTCGCCCGGGATCGAGTTGGCGTTGCGCTGGGGCAGCGGGGCGCCGGGCCGCTGGATGAAGCTCTGCTCGAGCGACGGCCGGGCCGGGGGCGGGCCCCACACGGACTGCGGCTGCTCGGCCGGGGTCTCCGCGGGCGGGGCGCCGAACACGGACGGGCCGAACGGCGAACCCGAGGAGCCCTCGGGCGAGACCGAGCCGTACGGCGAGGCGGCGCCCCGCTGCGGCAGCGCGCCGTTCTCGCCGGCCGGGGAGCCTGTGGAAGCCGGGGCCTGGCCCGGGTGACGCTGGGGGAGCGCGCCGCCGTCCTCGGGCGCGGGCACGCGAGCCTCGTCGGGCGACGGGACGCGGGCCGAGCCGTAGGACGTGCCGGTCGCCGGTCGCGGACCGTCGGGACCCTGGCCGAAAGTGGGCACGGCCGGCACCACGAACGGTGAGCCACCGTTCGGTGTGGCTTGCGGCGGCGGGCCGTACGAGCTGGGGAAACCGTCGGCGGGCGCCGGGGCGGAAGCCCGGCCCGAGACCCGCTGTCCGTCGGAGTCCGGCGGGAAACCGTCCGGCGTCGGGCCGCCCGACGTGGCCTCGGCCGGCTGTGAACCGGCGTAGTGCCCCTCGGACGTCATGAGCGCCTCCTCGTTTCATGCGGCCGTGCCAGCTCTGCACGGACGCCGGCCACCACCGGCGTCGTGCCCAGCTCTGAGGCCAGGCCGTGCGGAGGCTCCAACCGCCGGTCGGAGGCCCCGGTCTCGCGCCGACCGGCCGAGCCGGCTCGATGACCGTGCCCCACCGTACCGGGCGATGGCGGCCGGAGGAATCCCGGCGTACGCCCCGGAGGGGAACCTCGAACGGATCTTCGAGAATGTCGCGAAAATGCGAACGGCCCGTCCGGAGGGGGATCCGGACGGGCCGTGGCGCCGTTGAGGTCAGAAGCTCCGGCGCTGGGCGAAGATGGCGATCTCGTCGCGCATCGACTGGGTGGGCGCGGTCATCCAGGCCCGGTCGATGGCGCGGTTCTGACGGTTGATCAACCGGCGCTGACGAACGCGGTCGGCGATGCTCATGACCTTTTCACTTCCCTCGGGCCGGGGTGGCCGGCCCATCGTGGTGCACGTCCCGTTGTTATTTGATTGTGCTCCACAACGGGACGGCATGCCAACGATTTAGGGGGTGACGCCGCGCACGTGCCTAACGATCGTAGGTGAAGAAATTCGGTTGCTTAAGAAACATCCGCTGTGCCTAGGTCCACGAGAGCAGCGCGCCCTCCGGATCGGTGAGGAAGTCGCCGACGTCCCGGAGGAACTTGGAGCCCAGTTCGCCGTCGATGATCCGGTGGTCGAAGGAGAGCCCGAGCGTCGTGACCTGGCGCACCTTGATCTTGTCTTTGTGCACCCAGGGCATCGGCCGGATCGCGCCGAAGGCCAGGATGGCCGACTCGCCCGGCGGCAGGATCGGCGTGCCGGTGTCGATCCCGAACACGCCGACGTTGGTGATCGAGAGCGTGCCCCCGCTCATGTCCGACGGCGGGGTCTTCCCGGACTTGGCCACCTGCACCAGCGTGTTGAGCGCCTCAGCCAGTTCCCGCAGGCTGAGACGTCCGGCGTCCTTGATGTTGGGCACGATGAGGCCGCGCTCGGTGGCCGCCGCGATGCCGAGATTCACGTAGTCCTTGACGACGATCTCGTTGGTGCCGGCCGACCAGGTCGAATTGACCATCGGATGACGCCGGACCGCGAGCAGCACAGCCTTGGCCACCAGCAGCAACGGCGAGATCCGGACCTCACGGAACTCCCGGCGGCCCTTGAGCTTCTCGAGCGCCTTCATGGTGCGGGTCACGTCGACCGTGAGGAACTCGGTGACGTGCGGGGCGGTGAAGGCCGACGCGACCATGTTCTCGGCCGTGAGCTTGCGCACGCCTTTCACCGGGAGGCGCTGCTCGCGGCTCGCGTCGAAGACCGCCGCGGCCGGGGCGGTGGTCACGGCCGGAGCCGCGACGGGCGCCGACGTCGTGGTCATTGCCGCCTGGTGTACGTCGTCCCGGGTCACCGAACCGAGCGGACCGCTGCCGGTGACCGTGGTGAGGTCGACGCCCAGATCGCGGGCCAGCTTGCGCACCGGGGGCTTGGCGAGCACCCGGGCGCCGACCGGCGCGACCGGAGCCGGCGGGGGTGGAGGAGGCGGAGCCACCGGGGCGGGCGGCGCCACGGGGGCCGGCGCGGTGGTGGCGCTGCCGGCCGGCGTACCGATGCGGGGTCGCCTCTTGGCCGTTGTGGTCTTGGGCCCGTAGCCGACGAGCACGGCCGTGCGGCCGCCCGGCGCGGGACCGCCAATCATGCCCGGCTCGACGGAACCCTCCTCGGGCGCGATCTCGACCGCCGCCAGCGATTCGGCCGACGGCGTGGGCCCGGGCAGGTCCGACGGCAGCGGCCCGGCCGAGGGATCGGTGTCGATGGCCACGATGGGCGCGCCGACCTCGACCGTCGTACCGGCCTCGACGTAGATCTTCGAGATGACGCCGGCCCACTTCGCCGGGATCTCGACGGCGGCCTTGGCCGTCTCGACCTCGACGATCGGCTGGTTGAGCTCGATCGTGTCGCCGACCTTGACCAGCCAGGACAGGATCTCGCCCTCGGTGAGACCCTCACCGAGGTCGGGCAGGGTGAACTCCTTGACGCGCGACATCGGGCTCACCAGCCGAACGAACGGTCGACAGCGTCCAGGACCCGGTCGAGATCCGGGAGGTACTCCTCCTCGACCCGGGCGGCCGGGTACGGGATGTCGTAGCCGGTGACCCGCAGAACGGGCGCCTCGAGCGAGTAGAAGCAGTGCTCGCTGATGCGGGCGGCCAGCTCGGCGCCGAGGCCGATGTTGCCCGGGGCCTCGTGGACCACGATGGCCCGGCCGGTCCGGCGGACCGAGGCGTAGATCGTCTCGTAGTCGACCGGCGAGATCGTGCGCAGGTCGATGACCTCGAGCTGGCGACCGTCCTCGGCGGCGGCCGAGGCCGCGTCGAGGGCCGTGCGGACCATCGGGCCGTACGCCAGCACGGTCGCGTCGGTGCCCTCGCGGACCACCCGGGCGCTGTGCAGCGGGTAGGCGCCGGACAGGTCGGCCCCGAGCTCGACCTCGCCCTTCTCCCAGTAACGCCGCTTGGGCTCGAAGAACACGATCGGATCGTCCGAGGCGATCGCCTGCTGGATCATCGTGTAGGCGTCCGAGGGGTTCGAGCAGGTCACGACCTTGAGGCCGGGCGTGTGCGCGAAGTAGGCCTCGGGCGACTCCGAGTGGTGCTCGACCGCGCCGATGCCACCGCCGAAGGGGATGCGGATGACGATCGGCAGGCGCACGTTGCCCTTGGAGCGGTAGAACATCTTGGCGACCTGGGCGACGATCTGGTTGTAGGCCGGGAAGACGAACCCGTCGAACTGGATCTCGCACACCGGCCGGTAGCCGCGGATGGCCAGGCCGACCGCGGTGCCGATGATGCCGGCCTCGGCCAGCGGGGTGTCGATGACCCGGTCCTCGCCGAAGTCCTTCTGCAGGCCGTCGGTGATGCGGAAGACGCCGCCGAGCTTGCCGACGTCCTCGCCCATGACGACGACCTTGGAGTTGCCCTCCAGGGAGCGGCGCAGGCCATGGTTGAGGGCCTTACCCAGGGTGATTGTCTCCACCATCAGTGGTCGCTCCCCTCGAACGAGGCGTGGTACTCGGCGAACCGGGCGCGCTGCGCGTCCACCTCGGGCGAGCCGTGCGGGTAGACGTTCTCGAACATGCTGACCGGCTGGGGGTCGGGCATCTGCAGGACCTTCTCGCGGAGCTCGAGAGCGAGGTTCTTGGCCGACTCGTCGACCTCGCCGAAGAAGTCGTCGCCCGCGATCTGCTGCTTGGCCAGGAACGCCTTGAACCGGGAGATCGGGTCCTTGGCCTTCCACGACTCGACCTCGCTGGCGATGCGGTAGCGGGTCGGGTCGTCCGAGCTGGTGTGGGCGCCCATCCGGTACGTGTAAGCCTCGATGAGCGTCGGGCCCTGCCCGTTGCGTGCGTTGTCCAGCGCCGCCCGGGTCACCGCGTAGCTGGCCAGCACGTCGTTGCCGTCGATGCGGACGCCCGGGAACCCGAAGCCGGCCGCGCGGCGGTAGAGCGGGATGCGGGTCTGCCGTTCGAGCGGCTCGGAGATGGCGTACTGGTTGTTCTGGCAGAAGAAGACGATCGGGGCGTTGAAGACACCGGACCAGACGAACGCCTCGTTGACCTCGCCCTGGCTGGTGGCGCCGTCGCCGAAGTAGGCGATCACGGCCTCGCCGTCGGGCGTGCCGGTCTTGCCGTCCATGGTCACGCCCATCGCGTAGCCGGTCGCGTGCAGCGTCTGCGAGCCGATCACGATGGTGTAGCCGTTGAAGCGGTGCTCGTTGGCGTCCCAGCCACCCTGGTCGACGCCGCGGAACAGGCCGAACGGCATGATCGGGTCGATGCCGCGGGTGTAGAGGACACCGTGCTCGCGATAGGTCGGGAAGGCCATGTCCTGCTTGCGCAGGGCCCGGCCGGAGCCGACCTGGGCCGCCTCCTGGCCGAGCAGGCTGGCCCAGATGCCCAGCTCGCCCTGGCGCTGCAGCGCGGTCGCCTCGGCGTCGAGGCGGCGGACGGTCACCAGGTCGCGGTAGAGGCCGCGGTATTCGTCGTCGGTGAAGTCGACGGAATAGGTCGTGCCGTCGGCGGTGGTGACGCTGTCGATCCGCTCACCGTCGGGGGTCAGCAGTTGGACGAAGCCGCCCGCCGGAGCACCGCTGGTGCCCTGGTCCTCCGCGCCGTCCGAAGGAGCAGGCGTCGGTGGTGGCACAGCTCCGACCTCGCTCACGCCGTTTGCCATCCGTGTCTCCCTGTTCATCTCTGCGCCCGCGACGGGTGTTGCCCGTCCGCGCGGCGGACCGGTGGTCGCCGCGCCTGGCCCGGGTGAGGTTGCCGCGCGGCGTTTCGGCGCGGGCCTGGACCCCGCCGGGGAGTGACGGTCCCCACCTCGTGCCCCGCTGGGTCGGCGGAAGCGACGGCGGCGGTGCCGTCGCCCCCATCCTGACAGAGAACGTGAGCCTCATTACAGGTCAGGTCGATCACAGTCGGGAAATTCCTCGGTCATATCGGTGCCCATTTTTGTCCAAATAAGCGGCTTTCGTGCACTCACGGTCGTACGAACGGGCCCGGTACGCCGCTGCCGATATGCCCATGCGTCGTTCATCCCGATGACCGTGACGGATCGGTGTTGATCATTGCGACCGCCCGCACCCGTCCATGCCCGACGCAGAGGGGGAGTCCGCAGGTGCCGGACGATCACGACGACGACCTCGTGCCGCCGATGAAGGTGATGCGCAAGCGGCTGAACGGCGTCTATCGGGCCGACACGGGATTCAGCGGACCGACCCGTCGCTATGTGCTGATCGTGGCGATGCTGGTCGGGCTGGCCTCGCTGCCGACGCTGGCCGCGATCACCGCCGGTTCCCGGGAGCTGTCGGGCGGGCGTACGGACACGATGGACATCCCGTTCCTGCCGCCGGCCTCGTCGGGGCCGGTGCGGCAGTCACCGCCCTCGGTGGCGTCGTCCGCCGAGGTGCCGTCCGCCGAGGTGCCGTCAGGCGAGGTGCCGTCCGCCGGGGCGCCGGACGATGACGCCGGATCGGCTCGTAGCGGATCGCAGAGCGCGAATGCGGCAATCCGGGCCGGACAACTATTGGGGCAGGCGGGAAAGCGAGAGCCGGCTACCCCGAAAAAGGCTGGCGATAAGTCCGATGCGCGAAGCTTGACTGGTACGCGAGACCGAGTGCCGTCCGGTGACGGGGCGCGGGACCGGATCTCCGGTCGTGGCCCGGGTAGGAACGCCGGTGGCGGCCGGGATCGCGACGACAGCCGGCGTGATCGGCCTGCCCGATGGACCACCGATCCCGGGAGAGGGACGGATTCCGACCGGCCCGCGAGGGTCGCGAAGCCCAGCCGGCCCACCCGGCCGGTCCGGCCGGTCCGGCCGGCAAACCCGGTCAAGCCTGGCGTGCCGAGTCTGCCGGCGGTGCCGGGTGACTCCGCCGACGATGATCCGCCCCCGCCGTCGCAGTGGCAGCGCCGAGCTCGTCCGGCGGCGCCCGACGAGCCGGGCCACGGCGACTCCGATCACGGCGACTCCGACCATGGCGACTCCGATCACGGCGACTCGGGCGAAAGTGATTCGGGCGAAAGTGATTCGGGTGACGGCGACTCGGGCGATGGCGACTCCGGCCACGGTGACTCGGGCAGGAGTGATTCGGGTGACGGCGACTCGAGCCACGGCCACCCGGGTGGAAGTGATTCGGGAGACGGCGATTCGGGTCACGGCGACTCGGACCGCGGTGACTCCGGCCACGGCGACTCGGGCCGCGGTGACTCGGGCCGTGGTGACTCGGGCCGTGGTGACTCGGGCCGTGGTGACTCGGGCCGTGGTGACTCGGGCCGTGGCGGCTCGGGCCGTGGCGGCTCGGGTGACGGGTCTTCCGACGACTCCGGGCGCGCGCCCGCGTGGGCCGATCGGCCGGCCTGCCACGAGCGGCGCCGATGCGGCGACCAGCAGGCACAGCACCGTCCCGACCGGCGCGAGCGCCGGTGCGAGGGAAGCAAGCACGGCGACAAGAAGCACCGTTCCGTAACCCGTCACCGGTCGCGTGACCGGTCCGAACACAGCCGGAGGTCAGCTGTGGCCGAACGTCCGCACAACATCCGACCGACCGCCATCCTCGAGCGCAGTTACGCCAACGGCGGCAACCACGGCAACCGGGCGACTCCCGAGACGCGCTCGGAGGAGAACCAGAACCGCTCCTACCGGGGCAATCACCGGGCGGGCAGCCAGCACCACGCCGACGAGCAGACGGCGGAGGAGCAGCGCAACTCCCGGGTGGGCCGGCACCACGCCGACCACAGCGAGGACCTCAGCGACCGCTGGTGAGCCGCCGGCGAGTAGCTGGTGATCAGTTGCCGTCGAGCCGGTGCCGGTTGGCCTCGAGCCAGGCGTCGATGGCGTCGGTGTCGTTGGGGTCGACGCCCTCGGAGATCAGCTGGGCCACCGCCGCCGTCGCCGGGCTGCGTTTCTCGCCGGTGGCGTAGAGCCGGGCGAACTCGGGGATCATCTCCTCGACCACGAGGTCGGTCTGCTCGGCGGCCGCCTCGGGCAGGTCGCGGCGGCGCAGCGCGTAGGCCGACCAGGCCCGGGTCACCCGGGGCAGCATGGCCGCGTCGTCCATGTCGAGGACCGCGCGGCGGTGCACCCAGTCGAGCAGGAACAACCCCGCGACCGCCGGGCTCCACCGCAGCGGATCGGGGTCGGGCAGGCTCGCCGCGTGGTCGATGATCAGGCTCAGGCAGAAGTGCAGCGAGGCCAGCTCGTCGTCGGCCTGCACCCGGTCGAGGGCGAACCGGGCCGCCTCGGGCGAGGCCAGGAAGTCGCGCACCAGGTCGGTGCTGCTCACGGCGGGCGGCTCACTCAGCACCGGCGTGATCGCCGCGGGCAGCAGGGCCAGTCGCGCGCCGGCCAGCGCCCGGTCTGTGGCCAGGGAACCCTCGGACGGCAGATCGGTCAGGCTGTCGGTGATCTCGAGGTGCCGTTCGATCTCGCCCCGCAGCCGGCCCGGATCTTCCTCGCGGAACCAGGTCAGGCCGTCGGTGGCGCACATCTGGCGGACCTGCTCGAGGATCCGCTCGGCCGACGAGCCGACGAAGATGTCCTTGGCGATGCCGATGTTGTGGTCGACGAGCGCGACGACCGCGTGCTCGGGGCCACCCTCCTCGACGTCGTCGTAGGCGTACGTGACCAGATAGGACGTCTGGTCACCGTAGACGTCCCCGTACGCGTAGCAGCCGGTCGGGCGCGCCCGGCCGAGCTGAGCTGTCCACGACGGCGCCTGCGCGCCCCGCCGCACCTGAGCGGCGCCCTCGGCGTCGGGCACGAGCGCCGCGAAGACCTCGCGGATCGTCGTCGCCGAGGCCGTGCGCCGGCGGGTGGTCGCGGCCAGGAAGTCGCCGACGAAGGCACGCACGGCGGCGGCGCGGTCGTCGTGGGCCACGGCGTAGACGCTGCCCAGCAGAGCGGTGCCGAGCATCTCGGCGTCCAGCGCGCAGCCGAGCTTCGCCACGTCGCGGGCCGCGTGCAGGACCGCCTCGTACGGAGTCTGGGGTGCGGGCATGTCGCGAGCCTACCCGGCACGGTGCTCGCCGGTACTACTACGAACGCACGGTGGTCAAAGCTTCACGCGCCTGTGCGTACGCATTCAGCACTTCGCGGACCGGAGCGACCACGTATTCCCGTCCGACCTCGGTCACCGAGGCCCGCAGGCGCTGTTCGGCTCGTCGGCGGGTACGCCGGGCTCCCCACTCCACCAGGGGCCGCGTGATCAGCCACAGGACGATGCCGAGCAGCAGACCGCCCAGCAGCAGAACAGTGGGCAGCGGGACGACGCCCACCTCCGGATAGTCCAACTCGGGCAGTCCGAGCAGGCGTACGCCGTAGCCGGCGATCAGCCAGCCCAGCCCGAAGACGGCGGCGGCCAGGAAGAGCCAGTGCAGCGCGCCGACGGCCCGCCACCAGAGCGGCGCCTTGCCGACGCCGAGGTCGGTGGTGCCCACCGCGCGATCGAGCGCGTCGGGCAGATCGGCCGTCCGGGAGCGGGCGGCGTTGGCCAGCGCGGGCTTCCAGGCCTCGGGCAGCGGCGCCGCGGCTCGGCTCGAAACCGCGCGGACGGCCAGGCCCACCGCCGACTTCTGGGCCGCGTCGGCCTCGGGCAGCGAGGTGCGCGGCACGATCTCCTGGGAGACGCCGTCGGTCTCGGCCGGATTGTTGTCGAGGTGCAGGCGGCGCAGCGGGTCGGGACGCAACCGGCGCAGCCCGCGGGTCAGCGGCCACCCGGTCGCGGCCGCGGCCCGATGCCGGTAGGCCCCGGCGGTCGCGTCGGCGACCGCGCTGACCCCGGCCGACGCGGCCAGCGCGTCGGTCAGCTGACGGACGGTGGCCCGGTCGACCTCGTCCTCGGCCGCGGGCGGCCCGATCATGGTGGTGAGGGGCTCGCCGATGGCGTCGAGGTCGCCGGCGACGCGCCGCAGGGCGGCCTGCCGCTCGGCCACCGTGGTCTCGAGCGACGCCCGCAGGTCGTTGAGCATGCCGGGCTGCTTGGCCGAGGTGGCCAGCACCGGGGCCTCACCCAGTCCGTCCTCGGTGAGCAGCCGCTTCAGGTCCTCGAGCACCAGCTCGGTGTCCTGGGTGGAGAGCCGGTCGGCCTGGTTGAGCACCACGATCGTGACCGCGGCGTGCGAGCGGAACTGCGAGAGATAGGCCTGGTGCAGGATCCGGTCGCCGTACTTCTGCGGGTCGACCACCCAGACGATCAGGTCGACCAGGCCCAGCAGCCGGTCGACCTCGAGCCGGTGACCGCGCTCGACCGAGTCGAAGTCGGGCAGGTCGAGCAGCACCAGCCCGCGCAGCGAGGCCTCGTCGTCGCCGTCGAGCGCGCTCTCGCGCATGAACCGGTGCCGCGGCAGCACGCCGACCCAGTCGAGCAGCCGGTTGGCCGGCTCCAGCGGTCCCCAGACGCAGGCGTGGGCCACCCCGGTCGTCGGCCGGCGCACGCCGACCGGTGACAGCTTGAGCCGGGCCAGGGCGTTGAACAGGCTGGACTTGCCGCTGCCGGTGCTGCCGGCCAGCGCCACGACGGTGTGGTCGCGCGAGAGCGAGAGCCGGTTGCCGGCCCGCTCGACGAGCGTGTGGGCGGCCACCAGGTCACTGTCCGGCAGGTAGGGATCGACCAGACGCAGGAACCGGCTCAGCGCCTCGAGCCGCAGCACCAGCCGCTCGGCGTCCACCCGGTCGTCACCCGACATCGCCTCGCGCACCTTCTCGATCAGGCTCACGTCGCGCTGCCCGTCAACGCGAGTTCGGTACGGGCAGTCTCCACGTCGGCGGCGGCCTGCCGCAGCCGGGCTCCCGGTTGCTCGTCGAGGCCGACGGCGGCGAGCCGGTCGGTGAACCGCGCGGCCTCCTCGTCGAGCAGCTTGCCGACGCGCAGCAGCAGGTCCTCACGGGCCTGGGTGGCCAGGGTGCGGATCGCCTGGTCGCCGAAGATTGCCTCGAGCACCTTCTGGGCGGCGACCGCGCTGCCGGCCCCGGCGGCCACCTCGAGCCCGGTCGGGATGAACGCGGTCGACGTGAAGACGGCGATCATCACGGCCAGTCCGGCGCCGTTCACCGCGTACGCGGCCCCGCGCGCGACCACTCTCTTTCCCGCGCCCTCTTCCCGCACCAGGCCGAGCACCCACTGCTGCCAGTCGCGGACCAGGCGGTCGGCCCGCTGGGGCAGGTCGGCCGCCGGGCGCTGCAGCTCGGGCTCGAGCAGGGCGGCGCCGGCCGGGTGGGCCTGCCACCCCGCGTACGCCTGCTCGGCCGCGTCGGCGGCGATGGCGCGCAGCAGGGTGACGAGCTGTGACTCGAGCGCCACCTGCAGATTGCGCCCCGGCATCGGGCGGCCGGTGAGCGCCGAGACGAAGCGGTCGCGCAGCTGGCCGACCTTGCTCTCGAGCGTCTTGAGGAACTCGCCGGTGCCGACGAACTCCTGCCACCGGGCCAGCACCTCGCCGCGCAGCAGACGGCCGTCGCGCAGGCCGTCGGCCATCGTCTGGCGGCCGGTGCGGTAGGCCGCGGTGACCCGGTCGCCCAGCGCTTTGGCCGCCCGGGCCTGCTCGTCGGCGGCGTCGGCCAGACCGGTGACGGCCGGGCCGAGCGAGAGGAGCGCCCCGTCGAGCGTCTGCCGCACCACCGCGGCGCGGGCGGAGCTGTCGGCCGCGAGCCGCCCGAACCAGTCGTGCAGCGGCGCGATGACGTCCTCGCCGATCAGGCCCTGACCGTCCAGCCGGGTCTCGGGCAGGACGAAAAGCGGCGCGGCGCCCAGTTCGCGAACGTTCAGCATGTCCTGCAGGTGGGTGGCGATCTCGGCCGCGGCCTCGGCGGGCACCCGGTCGAGCACCAGCGCGATCACCGTGCCCCGCAGCCGGGCCGTGGTCAGCAGCTCCCACGGCACCGCGTCGGCGTACCGGGCCGCGGTCGTGACGAACAGCCACAGGTCGGCCGCGGCCAGCAGTTGCGCCGCGAGCTTGCGGTTGCGGTCGACCACCGAGTCGATGTCGGGAGCGTCGAGGAAGGCCAGGCCGGCGCCGAGCGCGGGGGCCGAGACGATCTGCAGGGCGGTGGCGTCGTTGCTGGGCTCGCGCGTACGGACCAGGCCGGGCAGCAACTGACCCTGCTGGAACCAGGGCAGATCGGCCGGGTTGCTCACCAGCACCGGTGAGCGGGTGGTCGGGCGCAGCACGCCGGCCATGCTGACGGGTGTGCGGACGAGGCTGTTGACCAGCGTGGACTTGCCCGCGCCGGTGGACCCGCCGACGACCACCAGCAGTGGGGCGTCGAGCCGGGCCAGGCGGGGCAGCAGGTAGTCGTCGAGCTGGGTGACCAGCGCCGTGCCGACCCGCTGAGCCTCCTCCGAGGACGGCATGACCAGGGGGTAGGCCGTGCTGCCGATCGTCTCGCGAAGCCGGCTGAGCGCCGCCGTCAGCCTCTCGATGCCGGACAGCGCCTCGGCCGGCGGCGTCTGCACCAGAGCGTCGGCCTCGCCGAGGTCGGCGGGACGCTTCTCCACGGCCGGTTCGGCTCCGGCGGGCTCGACGGCGGTGCTTTCGACCGCAGTCGGTTGGGCCGCAGTCGGTTGGGCTGCAGTGGTCTCGGCCACGGCGGGCTGGGCCTCGGCCACGGCGGGCTGAGCCTCGGCCACGGCGGGCTGAGCCTCGGCCACGGCGGGCTTGGCCTCGGCCACGGCGGGCTCGGGCGGGGCGGGGTCCACCGGCTCCGGGCTCGAGCCGGCCTGCTCCGGGGCGGGGCCGACCGGCTCCGCGGCCTCGGGGCCGGGTTTCGCATGTGACTGACGGGGCACGACGGATTCCGTACGATCGGAGGGGTCCGCCACGTCGGCGGTCATCGGGCTGGCCTGCTCTTCATTGCCCGTTGGACCACCTGGGGAAACCGCTGCTGGCTCTCGCGTGGCAGCGGGTACGGCGGACAGGGCCGACGGACCGACCGCGTCACCGTGCGTCGTCACGGGTAAAGAGTGCCTGATCTATGCATGCAGGACAACAGGTACCGGTATGCCGTGACCGGACAGGTATCTACCCAACTGCTGCGCCATCGGGATGCCACCGGAAAGCTGCCGGAAAGCCGCCGGAAATCTGTCCGGCCGCTGGGAGGATCCTGGCAGTTGCGCCAGGGAGACTCAACTTCGACTTGACGATGTGCATGCCCGTGGCATCATTGAGTCGGTTCCACTCAACCCTGGTTGAGCACGAAGTGAGCACCCCGAATTCTGAGCAACCCCGAAGCGAGGAAACACCATGGCACGTGCGGTCGGTATCGACCTCGGCACCACGAACTCCTGCGTCAGCGTTCTGGAAGGAGGCGAGCCCACCGTCATCGCCAACGCGGAGGGCTCACGGACGACCCCGTCGATCGTCGCCTTCGCCCGCAACGGCGAGGTGCTCGTCGGTGAGGTCGCGAAGCGTCAGGCGGTGACCAACCCCGACCGGACCATCCGCTCGGTCAAGCGCGAGGTCGGCACGAACTGGTCGATCGACATCGACGGCAAGAAGTACAACCCGCAGGAGATCTCGGCGCGGGTCCTGATGAAGCTGAAGCGCGACTCCGAGGCCTACCTCGGTGAGACGGTCACGGACGCGGTCATCACCGTGCCGGCCTACTTCAACGACGCTCAGCGCCAGGCCACCAAGGAGGCGGGCGAGATCGCCGGCCTCAACGTCCTGCGCATCGTCAACGAGCCCACCGCCGCCGCCCTGGCGTACGGCCTGGACAAGGGCTCCAAGGAGCAGACCGTCCTGGTCTTCGACCTCGGTGGTGGCACCTTCGACGTCTCGCTGCTCGAGCTGGGCGACGGCGTCATCGAGGTCAAGAGCACCTCGGGTGACAACCACCTCGGTGGCGACGACTGGGACCAGCGGATCATCGACCACCTGGTCAAGACGTTCCGCGGCGAGCACGGCATCGACCTGGGCTCCGACAAGATGGCTCTGCAGCGTCTGCGCGAGGCCGCCGAGAAGGCGAAGATCGAGCTGTCCGCCGCGACGACCACCAGCATCAACCTGCCCTACATCACGGCCGGCCCCGACGGCCCGCTGCACCTCGACATGTCGCTGTCGCGCGCCGAGTTCCAGCGCATGACCCAGGACCTGCTCGACCGCTGCAAGGGCCCGTTCGAGTCCGCGATCAAGGACGCCGACGTCAAGCTGGCCGACGTCGACCACGTCATCCTCGTCGGCGGCTCGACCCGTATGCCGGCCGTGGCCGACCTGGTCAAGGGCATCACCGGCAAGGAGCCCAACAAGGGCGTCAACCCCGACGAGGTCGTCGCGGTCGGCGCCGCTCTGCAGGCCGGTGTCCTGCGGGGCGAGGTCAAGGACGTCCTGCTGCTCGATGTCACCCCGCTCTCGCTGGGTATCGAGACCAAGGGCGGCATCATGCACAAGCTGGTCGAGCGCAACACGACCATCCCGGCGCACCGCTCCGAGGTCTACACGACCGCCGAGGACAACCAGCCCTCCGTGCTGATCCAGGTCTTCCAGGGCGAGCGCGAGATGGCGGCGTACAACAAGAAGCTCGGCACCTTCGAGCTCAGCGGCATCGCCCCGGCTCCGCGCGGCGTCCCGCAGATCGAGGTCTCCTTCGACATCGACGCGAACGGCATCGTGCACGTGTCCGCCAAGGACCTGGGCACGGGCAAGGAGCAGAAGATGACGATCACCGGCGGCTCCGCGCTGCCCAAGGACGACATCGAGCGCATGATGCGCGACGCCCAGGACCACGCGGACGAGGACAAGAAGCGCCGCGACGACGCGGAGACCCGCAACCTGGCCGAGCAGCTGCAGTGGCAGACCGAGAAGTTCCTGGCCGAGAGCGGCGACAAGCTGCCCGAGGAGAGCAAGAACAACATCGGCGAGGCGCTGGGCGAGCTGCGCGGCGCGCTGGGCGGCACCGACATCGACAAGATCAAGGCTGCGCACGAGCGTCTGTCGCAGGTCTCCCAGGAGGCCGGCTCGCAGCTGTACTCGCAGGGTGACGCCGCGCAGGCGGCGGCCGGCGCCGGCCCGCAGGACGCCCCGGGCGCCCCGGGCGCGACCGGCACGCCGAACTCCGGCCCGGCCACCGGTGGCACCGACGACGTCGTCGACGCCGAGATCGTGGAGGACGACAAGAAGTGACCGCCACGGACGACGAAAACGACGGTCAGGCGACCGAGCGGGTCGTCATCCGGGACCGCCGCAAAATTGACCAGGCCGAGCCCAAGGCCGCCACGGCCAAGGGCAAGGCATCGGTCGGCGCCCACCGGGCGACCGATCCGGAGGAGGTGGCTCCCGACGTGGAGCAGGAGCAGGAAACCGAGGAGGAGCCCACGCCCGAGGCCAAGCCGGCATTGGGCGCCGAGTTGGAGGCGCTCCGCACCGAACTCGAGGAGCGGACCCACGATCTCCAGCGAGTGACCGCCGAGTACGCCAACTACCGCAAGCGGGTCGACCGCGACCGGGGGGCGGCGGCCGAGCAGACCACGGGCGCGGTCCTGACCGCCCTGCTGCCGGTGCTCGACGACATCGACCGGGCGCGCGAGCACGGCGACCTGGTCGGCCCGTTCGCCTCGGTGGCCGAGTCGCTCACCACGGTGACCGGCAAGCTGGGGCTGGTGGCCTTCGGCGAGAAGGGCGACCCGTTCGACCCCAACCGCCACGAGGCCGTCGCTCACCTGACGTCCGCGGACGTCACCGAGGCGACGTGCGTCGACGTCATGCGCCGCGGTTACACGCTGGGCGAGCGGCTTCTGCGACCGGCCATGGTCGCGGTCGCCGACCCGGAGTGATCTCACACGTTCGTCCCGCCCGCCGCGCCGCGGCGGGCGGGACCAACCGCAGGAGGGGGGAGGCGCGATGAGTTCGAAGGACTGGCTCGAGAAGGACTTCTATGCCGTTCTCGGCGTGCCCAAGTCCGCTCCGACCGACGAGATCAAGAAGGCGTACCGGAAGCTCGCCCGGGATCTGCACCCGGACCGTAACCCCGGCAACAAGGAGGCGGAGGAGAAGTTCAAGGCCGCCTCCGAGGCCTACGACGTGCTCTCGGACGACAAGAAGCGCAAAGAGTACGACGAGATGCGCTCGCTGTTCGGCTCGGGCGCGTTCCGCCGGGGGGCCCGCTCCGGCGGCGGCACGCAGTTCGACCCGTCCGATCTGTTCGGCGGGTTCAGCGGGGCCGGCGCGGCGGGTGGCGCGCCCGGCGACCGGCGCTTCGGCGGCGCCGGATTCTCGGACATATTCAGCTCGATATTCTCGGGCGGCGGGCCTGGTGGTGGCGCCGCACGCCGTGGCGGTCCCCGTCGCGGCCGGGATGTCGAGACCGAGGTGACGCTCGACTTCGCGCAGGCGGTCAAGGGCACGACGCTGCCCCTGACCCTGCGCTCGGCCGGCGAGTGCGAGACCTGCCACGGCAACGGGGCCAAGCCCGGCACGTCGCCGCGCACCTGCCCGCAGTGCCAGGGCAGCGGTCTGATCTCGCGCAACCAGGGGTCGTTCAGCTTCTCCGAGCCGTGCCGGGACTGCCAGGGCGCGGGCACGATCGTCGACGAGAAGTGCCCGGAGTGCCGCGGCACGGGCGGGGTCACCAAGAACCGCACGATCAATGTCCGGTTCCCCTCCGGGGTGGCCGACGGCCAGCGCATCCGGCTCAGCGGCCGGGGCGAGCCGGGCGACCGGGGCGGGCCCGCGGGCGACCTCTACGTGCAGGTCATGGTCCGGCCGGACGAGTTGTTCGGGCGTACCGGTGATGACCTGACCCTGGTCGTGCCGGTCACCATCGCCGAGGCAGTGCTCGGGGCCGATCTGCGGGTGCCGACACTGGACGGCCCGGTCACCCTGCGGGTGCCGCCGGGCACACCGAGCGGCCGCAAGCTGCGGGCGCGCGGCAAGGGAGTGACACGCAAGGACGGGCCACCCGGAGACCTCATCGTCACGGTCGACGTGCAGGTGCCGGGCGGCGTCACGGGGGAAGCCCGGGACGCGCTGGAGCGGTTCGCCAAGCTGACCCCGCCCGCCGGGCGGGAGCGGCTCGAGGCGCGGGCGCGCCGCAATGTCTAGCCAGGAGCGCGGTGAGCACAGCAGGAGGTGGACATGCGTGAGGAGATCAGCATCTCGGTCGAGCAGACCTCCGACGCCAAGGTCCTGATCATTTCGGTGGCAGCCCGCCTCGCCGGGATGCACCCGCAGACCCTCCGTCAGTACGACCGGCTCGGGCTGGTGCAGCCCGGCCGGGCCGGCGGGGGCGGCCGCCGCTACAGCGAGCGCGACGTCGCGTTGCTGCGCGAGGTGCAGAAACTCAGCCAGGAGGAAGGCGTCAACCTGGCCGGGATCAAGCGCATCATCGGCCTCGAGCAGCTGGTCGGCGACCTGCAGCAGCGGGTGCACGAGCTCGAGCAGGAGCTCAACGACGCTTACACCCGCATCGCCCAGCTCGAAAGTCCCTACGGCCGGGGTGACCTGGTCCGTCAGGAGCGTCCTTCGACCGCCCTGGTCGTCTGGCGCCCGAGGCGGGCCTCCGACCGGTGACCGGCCCAGCCGGACACCGGACCACAACTTTTCCGACGAGAGACGGCCCTGCGGAAACCGCAGGGCCGTCTCTCGTCCATCGTTGCTGGACCAGGCTGTTCAGCGCCGGTTGAAGAGGCCGAGCCGCCGCTGGTGGCGGACCAGGCCGCCCTCGATCCAGTCGGCGTACTCGAAGATCTCGGGCCGGCTCATCAGCACGCGGCAGTTGTGCGCCCAGATGGACATCGGCTCGTCGCCGATCTCCTCGGCGCGCTCGACGAACTTCTTGAGCCGTCGCTTCCGCTGCCCGGACGCGTTCTGCCGGACGCCGTCAGCCGCATAGATGTACATGCAGTGCTGCGCGAAACGGCGCGCCGGGCATTGGCGGTCCATCGCCAGCTCGAAAAGAGTGGGCGCCAGGACATCGCCGGAGATCAGCAGATCCCAATCGGGAGGCATGCCGCTGAGCGGCACCGCCTCGGGGTGATAGGCCCACGCCTGTAGTTCTTCCGGTCGAGGATCGACCGGGTTGGCGAACCCGAAAAAAGTCGACTCACGCACTGTCACGTCGCCGCCCGAGAAAGTCCGATAACACGTAGTTGTCGGAGTGGAACGGTAGCGCGCCGACCTTGTCCTGCGAAAGTGTCAGAGGCTCACAATCGGATACCGGTCAGTAGCTTTGAGCAGCCGAGACGTCATTCCTCGGCGGTCAGCGGCTGCACCGCGGGCGGTGGAGCCGAGCGCCACCTGCGGATGAAGCTCTTGAACCAGTCGTAATCGGGCAGCCGGGCGAGCAGCGGACCGGACACCACGGTGATCAGGACGTAGGCGGTGGCGAGCGGGGCCAGCCGGGGCTCGACCCCCGAGGCGACGGCCAGCCCGGCGATGACGATCGAGAACTCGCCGCGGGGCATCAGCGCCAGCCCGGCCCGGAGCCGGCCGGGCACGGCGATGCCCACCCGGCGAGCGGCGAAGTAGCCGGTCGCCACCTTGGTGAGCATGGTGACCACGGCCAGGGCCAGCGCCGGCAACAGCACCGGTGGCATGTCGGCCGGGTCGGTCGACAGGCCGAAGAACACGAAGAACACGGCGGCGAACAGGTCGCGCAGCGGGGACAGCATCTCCGTCGCGTGGTGGGCGACGGGACCGGAGATCGCGATGCCGACCAGGAACGCGCCCACCGCCGCCGAGACGTTGAGCTCCTCGGCCACCCCGGCGACGAACAGGGTCAGGCCGAAGACGCCGAGCAGCAGCGCCTCGGCGTCGCGGGCCGAGATCAGGGCGCTGATCTGGCGGCCGTACCGGATGGCGACCACCAGCACCGCGACCACGGTGACCACCGCGACGCCCAGCGCCTTGAGACCGCCGAGCAGCCCCACGCCGGCCAGCACGGCGGTGACCAGCGGAAGGTAGAAGGCCATGGCGAGGTCCTCGATGACCAGCACCGAGAGGATCACCGGCGTCTCGCGGTTGCCGAGCCGGCCCAGGTCGCCGAGCACCTTGGCGATGACCCCGGACGAGGAGACCCAGGTGATGCCGGCCAGCACCAGCGCGGCCTGCCAGCCCCAGCCCATCAGGAACGCGAAGGCGGCGCCGGGCACGGCGTTGAACAGCGCGTCGAGCAGGCCGGCCGGGGCGGCCGCGCGCAGGTTGCCCACGAGCTCGCCGGCCGAATACTCCAGACCGAGCATGACCAGCAACAGGATGACGCCGATGGAGGCGCCGATCTCGATGAACTGCTCGCTGGCCGAGAGCGGGATGAGGCCGCCGTGCCCGAAGGCGAGACCGGCCAGCAGATAGAGCGGGATGGGCGAGAGGCCGAAGCGGCGCCCGAGCCGGCCGAGCATCCCGAGCGCGAAGAGCAGCGCGCCGACCTCGATGAGGAGGATCGTCGTGTCGTGCATCGTTGTCCGCTTTTACCTTCGGTCCGCCGCGGTCGGGATCAGTCGCTGTCGCCGGCCAGGATGGCGGTGAGGCCGTCCACGCCCTGGCGGGTGCCGACCGCCACCACCACGTCGTTCGCCTCGAAGACGAACTCGGGGCCCGGCGAGGGGACGACCTCGCGGTCGCGCATCACCGCCACGATCGAGACGCCGGTGCGGGTCCGCGCGCGGGTGTCACCCAGCTTGCGCCGCACGAAGGGCGACCCGGCGGGCAGGGCGATCTGCTCGGTGAGCAGGCCGGACGCCTGCTGCCGGAGGCCGGCGAGCTGACCCAGCATGAGGGAGGCGCCGAGCACGTCGGCCAGCGCCTCGGCCTCGTCGTCGGTCAGGGGGATCGAGGCGAGGCACGAGTCGGGGTCGTCCACGTCGTAGAGCACCAGGTCACGCCGGCCGTTGCGATGCGAGACCACGCCGACTGTCCGCCCCGAGGACGTCACCAGGTCGTGCCGAACGCCGATACCCGGCAGCGGAGTCTGTTCCACCCGTACACGCACGATCACAACGGTAGCCCAGTAGTCACCCGATTCCGGTCAGCACCGCCTCCGGCTGCCCCGGGACGATCGGCTGCGTGCGCCGGGCGGCCAGGATCAGCAGCAGGCCGAGGGCGGCCAGACCCAGATTGATCCCGTACGCGAGCCGGTAGTCGAAGTGCTGGGCCAGCCCGAACGCCGGAGCGGCCAGGACCTGGCCGATCGGGAACGTGTTGGTGATCAGGGTGGTGGCGCGGCCCGGGTGTCCCGGCATGAGGTCCTGCATGTACGTGATGCTCAGACCGCCGACGGCCGCGATGAAGGCGGCGTTCAGGATCTGGGCCGCGGCCAGCACCCACACCGAGCCGGCCGTGACCGCGACAGCCTGGTACGCGATGCCGAAGACCACGCCGACGAGGATGAGCGAGCGCAGCGGCAGCCGGGTGCCGAGCGCGCCGAAGGCGAGCAGCAGCGGGATCTCCAGAGCCGCGCAGAGCCCCAGGATCAGACCGGCCCCGCTCACCGAGCCGCCCAGCTCGGTGCTGACGAACAGCGGCATCGCCTGGACGCCGAGGGTCATCGAGGTCTGCACCACGGTGAAGCCGGCGACCAGCAGCAGGATCGTCGGGCGGGGCGCCTCGGGCCGGTGCGCCTCGACGTGCTCGGTGTGACCGGCCGGTGGGCCGACCTCGGGCAGCCAGCGATAGACGATCAGCGCGGCGAGGCCGTACATGATCGCGACCAGGCCGTACGTGTAGGCGAACCCGCGCTGGGCCAGCAGGAGCGCGGCCAGCGGCGGCCCGGCGACCCAGGCGACCGAGAAGAGCATGCGCAGGGTGCTGATCCCCATCGCGGCGCGCTTGGGGTCGCCCTGCTGGAGCACCTGCCGGGCGTACGCGAAGCTCTGCGGGAAGAGGGCGCCGGCCAGCGAGGTCAGCGTGACCGTCACGGCGAGAAGCACCCAGTAGTCGCGGATGAAGGCCGTCAGCACCGCACCGGCCATGCCGGCCAGGGCAGCCGCGAGCAGCAGCTGTCGGCGGATGGGACGACGGTCCGAGAGCCGGCCGACCAGCCAGGACACCACGACGCCGGAGAGCGGGGCGACGAGCAGGAAGATCGTGGTCTTGACCGGTCCGGCGTGCACGCCGTCGCTGAGGAACAGGGCGAGGAACGGCCCGACGAACGAGGTGCCGATCCCGACGGCGATGAAGATCAGGGCAAGCGGGAGCAGACGCCGCGACATGCTGCCGGACGCCGTCGGTGGAACGGCCATGATTCCCTACGTTACGGGCCCGTCCGCGGCCACGCCGATGTCCGTGGCGACTCTCACGAGCTTTCGTTGTCGAGCTGGCGTGGCGGGCTTAGAGTTGAGCTTAGTAGACTCAAGTTCTACCTATTCTCCAGATCCACAGGTTCTCCAGATCCACAGGTTCCTCCAGTTCCACGGTGGGATTCCATTCGAGGGAGCACATGAACGCCGAACGTTTGACCACCAAGAGCCGCGATGTGATCACGGGGGCGGTCGCCGACGCCGGCCGGCGCGGGCACGCCACCGTCGAGCCGTGGCACATGCTGCTTTCACTTCTGGACACCGGCGGCTCGACCGCACCGGCCCTGTTGCGGGCCGTGGGGGCCAACTCCGCGGACGTACGCCGGGTCGCGCTGCGCGCCATCGAACAGCTGCCGTCGAGGCGGGGCGCGAGCACCGCCGAGCCCAGCCTCTCGCGCGAGTTCGTCAACGCGATCGGCGAGGCCGAGCTGATCGCCCAGCCGCTGCGCGACGAGTACATCTCGACCGAGCACCTGCTGGCCGGTCTGGCCCGGGTCGGCGGCGCCGTCGGCGGCGCGCTCAAGGACGTCGGCGCCACCGAGGAGTCCCTGGTCGCCGCGTTCCCGCAGGTGCGCGGGGGCGAGCGCCGGGTCACCAACGCCGACCCCGAACAGACCTACAAGGCGCTCGAGAAATACAGCGTCGATCTGACCGAGCTGGCCCGCGACGGCAAGATCGACCCGGTGATCGGCCGCGACGCCGAGATCCGCCGGGTGGTGCAGGTGCTCTCCCGGCGTACGAAGAACAACCCGGTCCTCATCGGTGAGCCCGGGGTCGGCAAGACCGCGATCGTCGAGGGCCTGGCCCAGCGCATCATCGCCGGCGACGTGCCCGAGACGCTGCGCGACAAGAAGCTCGTCTCGCTCGACCTCGGCGCCATGGTCGCCGGCGCGCAGTATCGCGGCCAGTTCGAGGAGCGGCTCAAGAGCGTCCTCGAGGAGATCCGCAACTCCAACGGCCAGGTCGTCACGTTCCTCGACGAGCTGCACACGGTCGTCGGCGCCGGCAAGGGCGAGGGCTCGATGGACGCCGGCAACATGCTCAAGCCGATGCTGGCCCGGGGCGAGCTGCGCATGGTCGGCGCGACCACGCTCGACGAGTACCGGGAGCACATCGAGAAGGACCCGGCCCTCGAGCGGCGCTTCCAGCCGGTCGTCGTCGGCGAGCCCACGGTCGAGGACACGATCGGCATCCTGCGCGGGCTCAAGGGTCGTTACGAGGCCCACCACCGGGTGCAGATCACCGATGCCGCCCTGGTCGCCGCGGCCAGCCTGTCCGACCGCTACATCAGCGACCGGTTCCTGCCCGACAAGGCGATCGACCTGATCGACGAGGCCGCTTCCCGCCTCCGGATGGAGATCGACTCGCGGCCGGTCGAGCTCGACCAGCTCCAGCGTCAGGTCGACCGCATGCGGATCGAGAAGCTGGCGCTGGAGAAGGAGACCGACCCGGCCTCCCGCGACCGGCTGGCCCGTCTCGACCGCGACCTGGCCGACCGCGAGGAGGAGCTCACCGCGCTCAACGCCCGCTGGGAACGCGAGCGCGGCGGCCTCAACCGGGTCGGCGAGCTCAAGAAGCAGCTCGACGAGATCAAGGCCTCGCTGGAGCGCGCCCAGCGCGACGCGGACTGGGAGACGGCGTCCCGGCTGCAGTACCAGGAGATCCCGGCGCTCGAGTCCGAGCTGGCCAGCGCGGCCGCGGCCGACGAGGAGTCCGCCGCGGAGCCTCCGATGGTCAAGGAGGAGGTCGGCGCGGACGACATCGCCGAGGTCATCTCGTCGTGGACCGGCATTCCGGCCGGCCGGATGATGGAGGGCGAGACGGCCAAGCTGCTGCGCATGGAGGAGTCCCTGCGCGGCAAGGTCGTCGGCCAGATCGAGGCGGTCGCCGCCGTGGCCAGCGCCGTGCGGCGGGCCCGGGCCGGCATCGCCGACCCCGACCGTCCCACCGGCAGCTTCCTGTTCCTCGGCCCCACCGGCGTCGGCAAGACCGAGCTGGCCAAGGCGCTGGCCGGGTTCCTCTTCGACGACGAGCGGGCGATGGTCCGCATCGACATGAGCGAGTACGGCGAGAAGCACTCCGTCGCGCGGCTCGTCGGGGCCCCGCCCGGGTACGTCGGCTACGAGGAGGGCGGTCAGCTCACCGAGGCGGTGCGGCGCCGGCCGTACAGCGTGGTGCTGCTCGACGAGGTCGAGAAGGCCCACCCGGATGTCTTCGACGTGCTGCTCCAGGTGCTCGACGACGGGCGGCTGACCGACGGCCAGGGGCGGACGGTCGACTTCCGCAACGCGATCCTGGTGCTCACGTCGAACCTGGGCTCGCAGGCGGCCGACATCACGATGGGCGACGAGGAGCGGCGCGACGAGGTGCTGGCCGTGGTGCGCGGGCACTTCAAGCCCGAGTTCCTCAACCGGCTCGACGACATCGTCGTGTTCCACGCGCTGACCAGGGGTGATCTGGCCGCGATCGTCGACATCCAGCTCGGCCGGCTGCGCACCCGCCTGGCCGACCGGCGGCTCACCCTCGAGGTGACGACGCCGGCGGTCGACTGGCTGGGCGAGCACGGGTACGACCCCATCTACGGCGCCCGCCCGCTGCGGCGGCTGGTGCAGTCGACGATCGGGGACGCGCTGGCCAAGGCCCTGCTGGCCGGGGAGATCCGGGACGGCGACACGGTCGTCGTCGACCTCGCCGAGGGTAAGGACGGGCTGGTCGTGTCGCGCGGCTGAGGCGCGTACGGCAAAGGGTCCCGGGTTTTCGGCCCGGGACCCTTCGCGTGTGCTTTTACGTTGTGGCCTTTTACGTTGTGGCCGGCCGCTGCCGGTAGGCCTGTGTCATCAGGACGTCGGTGACGAGCTGCTCGCCCTCGTCGGACCAGATGCGGATGCCGTCGCGGTGGAGCTGATATCGGACGTCTTTGAATCGGGTCCTCGTGTCGTCATGGTGAACGACGGTCAGGGTGTCGGCGTGGGGCATGGGACTCACCGGTCCTTAACAGGTCTGGGGCCGCCGCGGTGTGGTCACGCGGCCGGCGTAAGGGGACAGTTGCCCGGCTATGACGGTCTGCCTCGGCCCAGGCGGTTTCGACGCGGGGCGGGCGACTCGTGCGGACAGGCGGCATCGCGGGAGCCCGGTGCTGCCACGTCGATGCCACGGACGAAAGTGTAGGGATCGCGGGCTACCCGTGTCGCCCCCTGAACGAGCGACCTATTTACGGATATTTCGGTCATCGTCGGTCGATGCTGCCATAGATTTCCCCACCGCACCGCTCGGTCGCGGAGTTGGCGGTCGCCCGATACCGTGAATAGATCAAAATTTGGGGGCTTTGTAGCCGTTACTGGGGGACATTGTGACCGTTCCGAGCAATCCGTCGCCCGGCCACCCGGCGGCCGGTGCGCGCCCGCGTCCGACCATCGTCACCATCGCTGTCTACCTGCTGTACGCGGTGGCCGCCATTCAGGTGATCAACGGGCTGCTGACCTTCTCGATCTCCGGGCGGCTGACCGAGGCGGCCCGTGACGCGTACGCCGGCACGGCCACGGAGGGCGCTGAGTCGTTCGTGAGCGTCGTCTTCATCGGTGGCGCCGTGGTCAACCTCCTGATCGGGGTGGGCTTCGCCGTCCTGGGCTTCTTCGACAGCCGCGGCAAGAACCCCGCCCGCATCGTCACCTGGGTGATCGGCGGAATCTCGCTGTGCTGCTTCGGGGTCAGCCTGGGCAGCACGGCGCTGGTCGGATCGGTCGGCGCCGGGGACACCACGGCCGGCGGTCCGTCACAGGCCGAGGTGCAGCGGCAGATCGACGCGGCGCTGCCGTCCTGGTACACGCCGACCACGACCACGCTGTCGGTGCTGGCGCTGCTCGCGATCCTGGGAACGGTCATCCTGCTGGCGCTGCCGGCGTCGAACGAGTTCTTCCGCAAGCCGTCGGCCGCGGCCTGGGATCCGTCTATGCCGTACCCGGGTGGTCCGGGCTACGGCGGCGGGTACGGGCAGCAGGGGTACGGCCAGCAGGGGTACGGGCAGGCAGGGTATGGGCAGCCGGGGTACGGGCAGCCGGGGTATCCGGGTCAGCCCACCTATCCGCAGCAGCCGTTCCCCGGGCAGCCCTCGTCCGGGCCGTCTTCGTCCGGGCCGTCCTACCCCGGGCAGCAGGGGCAGCCCGGCCAGCCGGCTCCTGGGTTGCCGCCGTACCCCGGTCAGGAGACGTCGCCGCAGTACCCGCCGGCTTCGGACCCGTACGCGCCGCCCCGGTCCGACCCCGACCGGCCGTCACCGACCGACGGGGACCGGCCTCCTTCGACCGGTGGCGACCAGCCGCCGAGGCCGCCCACCGACCCGGCCTGACCGGGCTCCCCGGACCGATGGTGACCAGCCGCCGAGGCTGTCGGTCGATCCGGTTCGACCGCGCTTCTCTGACTGGTGGTGACCAGCCGCCGAGGCTGTCGGTCGATCCGGCTTGACCGGGCTTCTCCGACTGGTGGTGACAGCCGCCGAGGCTGTCGGCCGGCCCGGCCTGACCGGGTTCCCCCCACGCTTGCTGTCGCACCCGGGTAGGTTCGGCGCAACGGATCACCGCGGGGAGTCGTCGATGTCGTACCCAGCCCAGCCGCCGCCGATCACAGCCGCGCCGCCGGCCTCGCCGTCGGGCCGCCCGCCCGCGGTGACGGTCGCCGCCGCCCTGCTGTGGCTGATGGCCGGCGTCGGCCTGATCTATGCGATCGCGACGCTGGCCGTCGTGCCCGGCACGATCAGCCGCTTCCGCGACCTCACCGGGGGGACGCAGGCGGTGCAGCGCTTCACCGGCGACAACGACCCCGAGTACTACGTGGCGGTGGTCTGGCTGGGCGCGGCGATCGCCCTGGCCCTGGCCGTGATCGCTTCCGCCCTGTTCGTCGTGGTGGGCCTGTCGCTGCGCCGGGGCAGCAACGTCGCCCGCATCGCCACGCTGGTCGTGTGCCTGATCGGCATCGCGGGCGGCGTCGCCGGGGTCCTGACGGTCGCGGCCCAGCGCAGCGGAGACACGGCGCCGTGGTCGCTGGGCGCCCAGCTGAGCAACGCCTACCCGGACGGGTGGATCAGCACGAACGCCGGCCTGTCGATCGCCCAGATCCTCGGCTACGCCCTGGTCGGCATCCTGATCCTCACCGCGCCGCGCGCCTTCTTCCGCCGGCCGGCGGCGCCCTCCGCCCCGCAGCCGACCTACGGCGCGCCCTATCCGGGCTACGGCGTTCCGGCCGGCCAGCAGGCCGGCGCCTTCCCGGGCTATGGCGTTCCGGTTGGACAGCAGGCCGGGGCTCCCGGCTACGCCGGTCCGGCTGGTGCTTCTTCCAGCTATGGCGTTCCCGCTGGTCAGGCCGGTGCTCCTGGCTATGGCGTGCCGGCCGGCCAGCAGGCTGGGGCTCCGGGCTACGGCGTTCCGGCCGGCCAGCAGGCCGGGGCTCCCGGTTACGGCGATCCGGCTGGACAGCAGGCCGGTTCTGTTTCTGGCTACGGCCTGCAGCCCGGACATCAAGCGGGTGCCCTCCCCGGCAACTATCCGGCCCCGACGGGCCACCCCGGTGCCGGATATCCGGCACCGGCCGGCCATCCCGACGCGAGCGGCCCGAACGCCGGCCATCCGGGCCCGGCCGGCCCTTCCGCCGCGGGCCATCCCGGGTCGGCTCAGGGCCATGACTCGGCTGGCTACACGTCCGTACCGGGCTCGGGCGCGGCCTACCCGCCACCGGGCCCGGCGCAGCCCGCGCCGGCTTCTCCCGCTCCTTCGCCGTACGCCCGGCCTCCCGGCCACGTCCCGGATGCTGCCTTCCTCCCACCCTCCCCCACACAGCCGGTCTCGCCCCCTTACCCGCCGGCCGACCCCCATTCCCCGTACGCGCGACCCGCTCAACCCGTCCCGGACGCACAGCCAAGCGCCAACCAGGCGCCCGCCTCAGATGAATCAGCGTTCGCCGCCGGCGCCGGGATATCCGGGGCGGAGCCGGCCCCCGGCTCTGGTGGGGCCTCCGTCTCCGGTTCGGCAGTCGCTCCTGGGGAGTCCTTCGGCTCCGATGAGGCGCCTACGCCGGGCCGAACGCCAACCTCGGGACAGGAACCCGGGTCAGGTTCGTAGCTCCCGTCCGTCGAGCATCAGACCGGGACAGTTCATCAGGCCTGATGTGCTGTAGAACTCGTCCCGGTGTCCCGGTGTCCCGGTGTCCCGGTGTCCCGGTGTCCCGGTGTCCCGGTGTCCCGGTGTCCCGGTGTCCCGGTGTCCCGGTGTCCCGGTGTCCCGGTGTCCCGGTGTCCCGGTGTCCCGGTGTCCCGGTGTTCCAACCTCCGTTGCCGGCCGCTTGAAGCGCCACGGCGTGAGTTGGTCGTTATCGCCGTCGGAGGGCTGCACGCCGAACGAGACCTCCGGTATCGAGCCATCTACCCCGATGGCGACGCGTGGCCCGACGCGCCAGCCGGACACCATGCCCGGGCACGCGGTGCGAGCCCGGGCGTGGCCTTCGAATGCCTGCCGCGGCTCACAGCCAACGATGCGTCTATCGTTCGCCGCCTCGAACGCTTCGCCCCCGCGGGGACCGCCTCAGGCGCTTGCCCTGTGTCGGATCGGCTCGCACCGCCTACCGGGCTTCGGGAGCGGCTCGGACGCTGAGCGTGCTTCGGTCGGTTCGGACGTCTGCCCGGCTTGGGGAGCGGCTCGGACGCTGAGCGTGCTTCGGTCGGCTGAGAGGTCCGCTCGGCTTCGGGCTGGTCCGGGCGCTAAGCATGCTTCGACTGGCTCGGATGCCCAGCTGGCTCGGCCGGCTCGGAGACTGGTCCGGCTTCGGCTTGTTCGGACGCTCGCCGGTGTGGCCGGTTCAGGAGCTTCGACCGCTGCGAGCGCCTGGACGGTCTGACTGCTGCCGCGCCTTCGATGGCTCTGCGGGAGGGTGGCGCCGCACTTGGTCGCACGGACAGCACCGGCTTGAACGATCTCGTGCGTTGCCTACGTCACGAGCTGGCGCCGGGGTGGCCGTCGACCCTGCGCCTCGTTGGAGCGGCGTGTGAAGCCGCGCGATGAGGGCACCCCGGTTACGGGCGGGCGTGGTGCAAGTCGCATGATGGGTTTCGGACAGGGGATGTCCGTGTTGTTACCGGCCAGTTACCCCCCTCATATTGATGGCATGACCCCTCATATTGATGGGTATGGGTCACCCGAACGGGTAAGTTTGTCATCCAGCTTCGTCACTCCCACGGCTGTCCGTATAACGCGCCACCGCCGGTTGGAGGGTGTTTTTCGCTGGATGGGCAAACGTTCGATGCCGCGATTCACAGGACCTTCTCAGCCCCCCGACCGGGTGATCTGTCGGGTCCCCGGCATGTGACCCGCGGCATAGGAGCTTTGAGCTGCATCGATGTTCCCGGCATGGGGCGAAAGGGACTGCTGGTTCTGTAAGGTTTCTTTTTAGATCGACTCAATCGTGTGCGTCAATAGTTACGTTGCGCACTGCCAGGGCGAAAGGTTCCGGTTTCGTTCCAGCAAGTACGCTCGATGCATGCAAGCACGCCACGACCTGCGTAAATTCATCACTGAATTACCCGTCGCGCAGCGTGGCGCCGTGCTTTCATCGGGTCGTGAACTTCTGGTGCCGGGCCGCCCGGTTCAGAAGATCGCGCAGGGTGGCGAGATGACGACGCCGAGGCGGGTGCGGGCCTCCGGCGAAACGGATCAGAAACCCGGAATGGATCGACGAATTGACAATGTGGGGTGTCTCACTCCCGGGGCGGGGATCGAGACCTCGACACGGATGGGCAGCGTCCTGATGGCGGCTGAGGCGTTGCAGGAGGCAGAGACCGAAGTAGGTACGGCGGTATCGGTTGCATCGGAGGCTCGGGTTGCCGGCCACTCCCGATCGACCAACCCGGTGATCGACGTCGGCCTTACGGCCTGAAAGTTAGCCGGTTCGTTCCTGCGCACATGCAGGAGAATCGATGCAGTTGGTGGAAGGATGGAGATCGTGGGAACTGCGTTGGCGGAAATGACAATGCCTCAGATCTCGCCGCTTGCCGGCGAGCCAATTGAACGTGCCGACGCCGAGCGGCTCGCAGGTGTGCTCAAGGCACTTGCCGACCCGGCTCGGCTTCGGCTTCTCAGCCTGATTCAGTCCGCAACGGACGGTGAGGCCTGCGTCTGCGACCTGACCGCTCCGCTCGGTCTGTCTCAGCCGACAGTGAGCCACCACCTTCGGATTCTGACCGAGGCTGGTCTGCTCGAGCGGGAGAAGCGAGGCGTGTGGGCCTACTACCGTCTGGTGCCGTCCGCCATCGCGACGATCGCGGACCTTTTGACCCCGCCTCGCAAGCGGGCCACGAAGAAGGCGCGCTGACCGCACTCGCAAGGAATCGCCTGGCGTCACCGGCATCACATGGGGCGTGACGCCAGGCAGCAGAGTCCGCCTCCAGTCCACCCCCCAGGACCCGAGGAGTAACGGGTGAACTACGTCCACGGCGATCTGCGCGACCAGCTCGCGTTCGTGGGTTTCGACGTGGTCCAGGCCGGCCTCGTCGCCGGGTCGGGCGGAAACCTTTCCGCTCGGATCCCCGACGAGGACGCCATCTGGGTCACCGGCAGCGGTTCGTGGCTGGGCCGGCTGAGCCGGACCTCCTTCGCCGCCGTATGCGTCTCTGACGGCTCGCCCGCGTCGGTCGGCAGTGTGCCGCCGCCGTTGATCGAGCCGACCAGTGAGCTCGCACTGCATCTGGCGCTGTATCGGGCTCGTCCCGACGTCAACGCCGTCATCCACCTGCATCCGCAGACCGCACTCCTGCTGGACGCGCTGGGTGAGCACATCCGGATCATCACCACCGACCACGCGTACTACCTGCGCCGTGTCTCGACGGTGCCGTTCCGGCTGCCCGGCACGAGCGAGCTGGCCGCCCTGACCGCCGCGATGGCCGCCGACGGCACCGACTGTCTGGTGCTGAGCCAGCACGGTTGCGTGGTGCTCGGCGACACCGTCGAGCTCGCGCACAAGCGCGCCCGCAACCTCGAGGAAGCAGCGGAACTCACGTACCGGGCACTCGCCGCCGGCCGCCTGGAGAACCTCCGCGACTGCCCCGAGACCTTCCTGGACCGCCTGTACGGCTCCACCGCCGTCACGGTCTGACAACCGTCCAACCGCCGCTCGACGCACCGCCCCCACGGCGCAGAGCGACCGGCCCGAGCACCGTCCCCACCGGCAAGTCACAAACAACAGCGCCCGTCACGACCCCTCAGAAGGTCGCGGCGGGCGCTGCTGTGTCAGGCCGGAGAAGGATCCGTCGTGCCACCGGGGTCGACCGTGCTTCGCGCAGTCCGTGCTTCCACAGTCGGGCTACGAGCAGTCCGGGCTACGAGCAGTCCGGGCTACGGGTAGTCCGGGCTGCGGGCGGCCGGGCGGTTCAGTGGCGGCGGTGGGTGACGGGGTTGCGGGGGTCCTCGTCGTCGTCGGTGCGGGCCGCTTCGACCAGACCGGCGATGCTCGCGGCGGCCACGACGCCGATGGCCGCGGACGGCTCGGGCGGGGCACCGGGGCCGGCCTTCTTCTTGTGGCGGCGCTCGCGCAGGATCTCGATCAGGATGGGGAGCACCGAGATCAGGACGATCAGCGCGACCACCGGCAGGATGTAGCGGTCGATGTGGTCGCCGATCAGGTCGTAGATCTCCTGCGCCAGCGTGTGACCGATGATGATGATGCCGTCGGTCCAGAGGATCGCGCCGACGATGTTCCACAGCAGGAACTTGCGGGCCGGCATGCCCAGCGTGCCCGCGACCGGGTTGAGGAAGGTGCGCACGATCGGGATGAAGCGGGCCAGCACCACGGCCTTGGCCGGGCCGAACTTCTCGAAGTAGTACTCGGCCTTCTCGACGTACTCCCGCTTGAAGAGCTTGGAGTCGGGCCGGTCGAACATGCGCCTGCCGTAGCGGGCGCCGAGCCAGTGACCGAGCTGGGCGCCGATGATCGCGCAGATCGGGGCGCCGATCAGCAGACCGACGTACGACAGCTGGGTGCCCTCGCCGAAGATCGAGTCGGCGACGGGGGAGGCGGCGACACCGGCGAGGAAGAGCAGCGAGTCGCCGGGGAAGAAGAACCCGACGAGCAGGCCTGTCTCGGCGAACATGATCGCCCAGACACCGACCAGGCCGAAGGTGTGCAGCAGATCCTTCGGATCCATGGGGTTGAGGGCGAGGTTCTCGCCGAGCGCGCGGATGTCCACGGTGAGCCAGGGTACCGCCAGACCCCTGCGCTTTTCGGGTCCAGTTGCTGTGCGAAAGGTATCCCGTCCGAGAAGAGCCGGACGCCCGGCCGAGATGTCCCGCCGGCCGTCCGTTCGTGCAGCTCACGGACCCGAACGGCGGTGGCCCCGGAGGCCGCGGGGCGTCGGCCGTTCGCGGCGCGGGCGAAGCCATCCGGGCATCGCCTGGCGTGTGCGGGCACCGCCCGGAGCGGCGCCCGCACACGGTGTCACAGCCGGGGGTCGACCGGCTCCGACTCGATGGCCAGGATCGCGAAGACCAGCTCGTGGCGACGCCACAGCGGCGCTCCCTCGGCCAGCCGGTCGAGCGCGGCCAGACCGAGCCCGTGCTCGCGCAGTGCCATGTTCCGCTTGCGGCCGAGGTTGCGCCGGCGCAGCCGGGACAGCTGTTCCGGCCGCGTGTACTCCGGGCCGTAGATGATGCGCAGGTACTCCCGGCCGCGGCATTTCACCCCGGGCTGGATCAGCCGTCCCTTGGCGTCGGCGGCCCGCAGCCCGGCCCAGGGCTTGACCACCATGCCCTCCCCACCGGACGCGGTCAGTTCGAGCCACCACTCGGTGGCCGCCGCCTCGGCGGCCGGATCGCCGAGCTCGACGATCCGGCGGCGGGTCGGTGTGAACAGGGCCGGGTCGGCCGCCACCAGCTTGTCGGCCAGGGCGAGGTGCCACCCGTGGTCGCGGTCGGCGTACGAGACCCCGGCCCCGGCGAGCACGGCGAACGGCGCCAGCGTGACCCCGTCGAGCCCGTCGGTCGGCTTCACGTACGCCCGGTAGGCCGCGGAGTAGCCGTCGATCTCAGCCGACCGCAGCGCCAGCCGATCGCGCAACGCGGCCACGTCGAGCCCCCGCGCAGCGACCCGGTCGACGACCTCCAGCGCGGCGGGCAGCGCAGCCCGGCCGGCCGCGCCGACACCCGCGTAGCGGTCACGGATCAGGCCCGCCGCCTTGGCCGACCACGGCAGCAGTTCCGCGTCGAGGAGCAGCCAGTCGCTCTCCAGCTCGTCGAAGAGCCCGCCGGCGGCGGCGCGCACCCGGGCGAGCAGCTGCTCGTCGAGCGCCGCGCCGAAGAACGGCCGGCCGGTACGCGTCCAGATCGCGTCGCCGTCGCCGGAGCGGGACACTCGCACCACGGCCCGCGACCCCATGTGTTTCTCCTCGCACACGACCCGGTCGACGCCGGCCTGACGCAGGTCGTCGAGCGCCGTCGCGGGGTGTTCCAGGTAGCCCTCGAGCGTGGAGGTCGAGCACGGCGCCATGGTCGGTGGCAGCCACACCAGGGTGGCCGGGTCGAGGGCGAAGCGGCTCATCACCTCGAGCGCCGCGGCCGCGTTCTCGGCGGCCACGGTCACCCGCCCGTACCCGTAGTCGAGGTGCCGGCGACCGGTCACGTCCGCGATGTCGAGGCCGTCGTCCGGTCTTCCGGCCGGGGCCAGCGGGCGGACGGGCGCGTAGTACTCCTGGGCGGCCGGCACCGACACCAGCTCGCGCGACGGCCAGCGCAGGGCGGTGAGCGCGCCGCCGAAGACGCAACCCGTGTCCAGGCAGATCGTGTTGTTGAGCCACTCCGGTCTGGTGGTCGGCGTGTGGCCGTAGACGACCGCGGCCGAGCCGCGGTAGTCCCGCGCCCACGGATAGCGGAGGGGCAGGCCGTACTCGTCGGTCTCGCCGGTCGTCTCGCCGTAGAGCGCGAAACTGCGCACCCGGCCCGAGGCGCGCCCCTGGTAGGCCTCTTTGAGACCGGCGTGCGCGACCACCAGCTTGCCCTCGTCGAGCACGTAGTGACTGACCAGGCCCTCGATGAACGTCTTGACGGCCGCACCGAACGAGGCGGGCTCGCGGCCGAGCTGCTCGAGCGTCTCGGGCAGGCCGTGGGTGAGCTGCACGTTGCGCCCGTTGAGCTTGCGTGCCAGTTTCTGCTCGTGGTTGCCGGGGACGCACAGCGCGTGGCCCGCGGCGACCATGCCCATCACCAGGCGCAGCACGCCCGGCGAGTCGGGACCACGGTCGACCAGATCGCCCACGAAGACCGCCTGGCGCCCGTCCGGGTGGACGGCGTCGACCGGCCGGGCGGAGTCGTCGCGGACCAGGGCGTAGCCGAGCCGTTCGAGCAGGGTCTCGAGCTCGGCCCGGCACCCGTGCACGTCGCCGATGATGTCGAACGGCCCGGTCAGCTCGCGCTTGTCGTTGAACAGCTTGTCGTAGCGGATCTCGGCCGCCGCGATCTCGTCGGGCCCGCGCAGCACGTGCACCTTGCGGAACCCCTCGCGAGACAGCGAGCTCAGCGTCCGTCGCAGGTCGCGGTGCATGCGGGAGAGGACCTGACGGCCGAGGTCGCGGTCGGCCCGGGCCTCGGTGCGCTGCCAGGCCAGCGCCTCGGGCACGTCGAGAACGATCGCCACCGGCAGCACGTCGTGCTCCCGGGCGACACGCACCAGCCCGGCGCGGCTGTGCGGCTGCAGGTTCGTGGCGTCGACCACGGTGAGCCGGCCGGCGGCCAGGCGCTTGGCCGCGACGTAGTGCAGCGCGTCGAACGCGTCGGCCGAGGCTGACTGGTCGTTCTCGTCGTCGGCCACCAGCCCGCGGAAGTAGTCGGAGGAGAGCACCTGGGTGGGCCTGAAGTGGGCGCGCGCGAAGGTCGACTTGCCCGAGCCGGAGATGCCGACCAGCGCAACGAGCGCGAGCTCCGGAAGGTCGATCATGCGGTCACCTCCGGGTCGAGGGTGAAGAGGGCGAGCTGAGTGGGGGAGCCGGTGGCCTCGTCGATCTCGCCGACCGGACGCAGGGACACGGCGTAGCCGTACGTGCCGGCCACCGACGTCGCCCAGTCCGCGAACTCGGCCCGTGTCCACTCGAAGCGATGGTCGGAGTGTCGCAGGCCGGTCAGTCCCGGGTAGTTGACGTTGTATTCCGCGTTCGGCGTCGTCACGACGACGGTGCCGGGACGGGCATGGCCGAACACGCTCGCCTCGAGCGCGGGCAGCCGCGGCGGGTCGACGTGCTCGACGACCTCCATGAGCACGGCGGCGTCGTAGCCGCGCAGCCGGTCGTCGCGGTAGGTCAGGGCGGACTGCCACAGGGAGAGGCGGGCGCGCTGCCGCTCGGGCATCCGGTCGAGGCGCAGCCTGCGGGCCGCCGTCTCGAGCGCCCGCGCGGACACGTCGGTGCCGACGATCTCGGTGTAGCGCCTGTCCTTGAGCAGGGCGGCGAGCAGAGCGCCGCCTCCGCACCCGAGGTCAAGCACGCGGCTCGCGCCGGCCTCGGCCAGGAGGGCGAGCACCGCGTCACGGCGCTGCTCGGCCAGCGGCTGCCGGCGGACGACGGGAAGCTCGGCCTCCTCGTCGGCGGGCGGCTCCTCGGCCTCCTCGCCCTCGAGCATCTGCAGGGCGGTGGTCGTCAGCGACCGCTTGTGCACGAGGTAGCGCCGGGCGATCAGCACCTTTTCCGGATGGGCGGCGAGCCAGCCGGCCCCCGAGCGCAGAAGCTTCTCGATCTCGTCGGGGGCCACCCAGTAGTGCTTGGCGTCGTCGAGCACGGGCAGCAGAACGTACAGGTGATTGAGGGCCGCGGACAGCGGCAGCTCACCGCTCAGCTCCAGATCGACATAGGGGCTGTCGCCACCGAGCGACGGCTCGAGCGGGATCGGGACGGCCGTGACCGACCAGCCGAGCGGCTCGAACAGGCGGGTGGCCAGGTCGGTCGTGCCCCGCAGGACGGGCACCCGGATCAGCAGCGGCAGCGGGGTGCCGACGAGGTCGGGTCGATCCTTGGACGCGCCGCGCAGCGCGCTGCGGAAGACCTTGGCCAGCGCGCCGGCCAGCAGGCTGGAAGCCGCGTAGGGCCGGTCGTTGACGAACTGGCCGAGCGCGAACGCGTCCTGCTGGGCCCGGAGCCGCTGCGGATCGACGTCGAGCAGCAGCGCGGCCGTGCACCTCTCGTCGGTGGCCTCGGGATAGAGCACGTAGGCCGTGCCCGTGGGCACGTCGAACCGGTGCACCCGGTCAGGATGCTTGACCAGCAGGTAACCGAGGTCGGTCGCGGGCCGGTGCGTGGTCGTCACGGTGAGAAGCACGCCCCCGATGATGGGCGCTCGACGCGATCTTGGGCGACCTATTTGTGCGCCTGTGGACGGCGCCGGACCGAACGCCGCCGGCCTGTGGACAGACCCGGGCCGGCGATCGACCGGCCAGGGCGGCGGGCGGTCAGCAGCAGCCCGGCCACGATCAGGGCGAGACCGGCCGCCGCGGTCCACCCCGCTTCCGATCCGGTGATCGGCAGGGCGACCGTCGCGCAGGTGGCGCCGGCCACCTCGACCGACAGCGGCCCGATCTTCCTGCCCCGCCGCACGACCCCGTCCGCGTCCCCGTCACCGTCAGCGTCGGGAAGGATCTCGACCTCACCCGGCCGGCCGCACTCGTCCTCCACCCGGACCTGGAACGCGAAGGTGGCGCGCTGCTCGGGCCCGAGTTCCTGCCCGAGGCGACAGAACCACCCGTCCACGTCGGTCGAGTAGCAACCGGAAGCGGCCTCGTAGGCGGCGACGTTGCCCGGCATGCGCACGGTCAGGGCCAGCGCGTTGTTCTCGAAGAGGTCCGGGCGCAGAGTGCCCGGCCCGAAGTTCATCAAGCCCGTCGTGACGGCCCGGTCATCGCCGACGGCGGCTTCGATACCCGATCCGACGGCGACCAGGCTCGGATGTCTTGTGCCCGTGACAGCGAACCTGATGGCCGCCGAGTTGTCCTCCGGACGGACGTCGGCCTGCGGTGCCCCCTGCGCGCCGGCCAACGGCTGAAGCGTGAGCGGCGCACCGGTGCCCGGCGGGCCGTAGTCACCCGGCTCCGAGTTCGTCCACTCGCTCGGCGTCAACCACCGGACGGCCACCGGCGCGACGCTGCCGGGCACGGTGTCGCCCGGAGAAGTCAGGATCATCGGTGCGGACAGGGCGTAGCGCCGTCCCGGCTCCAGCGTGGTGTCGAAGGCGCAGACCAGCCCGATGTCGTAGCGGCAGTTGCGGTAGGACGACTTCCCGAGCAGCCGCGGATGGGCCTCGAACACCAGGACCACGCCCTCGACCGGGACCTTGCCGCCGTTGCGGACCGCCGGAGTGAGCTGCACGGGCTTTCCCGGCCCGGCTTCGACGGTCCGATCGCCGTCCGACACCAGATCGACACCCGCACCCACCTGGATCACCGACGACCCTTGGGTCACGGCGCCGTCGCCGATCCGCGCGGTCATCGTGATCGCGGCGCGATCGCCCGCCTTCGTCGCCTTGGTGGGCGTGACGGTGACCAACGCGGCGGTGCTGAGGTCCTCGTCCGTCGTGGGGGTCGCGGTCCACGAACACGTGATCTTGTCGTCGGCGAGGCGGCACGGTGCCGGGGGCCGGTTCGAGCCGAAGCCGGTGTCGATTCCGATGTCGGCGAACGTGGTGGCTCCGCCGAGATCGACGGTCACCTCCATGCGTACCGCAGTGCCCGGCTCGGCGTCTCTGGTGCGTACCCACAGGACGCCGTAGGTCTCGGAGCTCTCCGGGGCCAGCGTGACCGGCGTGAAGTGCGGTTCGAGAGTGGCCGTCGTCGGCGCCGCCGCGGCCGGTGCCGCCGGGGCGAGGACCAGGAGCATCAAAAGCGCCAGTACGGTGCGGATCGACGGCATGGTCGCAGCGTAAATCGCCCTCTATGTCCCATGAGCCGGTTTCGGCTGGACAGTTACGGGGTCATTTCCCAACGCCGGAGCGGCTACGGAATACTTGGCCGCTGGAGGACAGCGCGGTCCTGCCCTCTGTCTGATGAACGCAAAGAGCAAGGAGCGCACCGATGCCCATCGCTTCTCCCGAGGTCTACGCCGAGATGCTGGACCGCGCCAAGGCCGGCGCGTTCGCCTACCCGGCGATCAACGTGACGTCCTCGCAGACGCTGAACGCGGCCCTGCAGGGCTTCGCCGAGGCCGGCAGCGACGGCATCGTGCAGATCTCCACCGGCGGCGCCGAGTACGCGTCCGGCCCGACCGTGAAGAACATGATTACCGGTGCGGTCGCCCTGGCCGAGTTCGCCACCGAGGTGGCGAAGAACTACCCGATCAACATCGCGCTGCACACCGACCACTGCCCCAAGAACAAGCTCGACGGGTACGTCCGCCCGCTGCTCGCGCTGAGCAAGGAGCGCGTGGCCAACGGCAAGGCGCCGCTGTTCCAGTCGCACATGTGGGACGGCTCGGCCGTGCCGGTCGACGAGAACCTGCAGATCGCCGAAGAGCTCCTCAAGGACGCCGCGGCCGCGCACATCATCCTCGAGATCGAGGTCGGCGTGGTCGGTGGCGAGGAGGACGGTGTCTCCGCCGCGATCGACGACAAGCTCTACTCGACCGTCGAGGACGGCCTGGCCACCGCGGCCGCCCTGGGCCTGGGTGAGAAGGGCCGCTACATGACCGCCCTGACCTTCGGCAACGTGCACGGCGTCTACAAGCCGGGCAACGTCAAGCTGCGCCCCGAGATCCTCAAGGAGATCCAGGACGCGGTCGGCGCCAAGTACGGCAAGGAGAAGCCGTTCGACCTGGTCTTCCACGGCGGTTCGGGTTCGCTGCTGTCGGAGATCCACGGCGCGCTGGACTTCGGCGTGGTCAAGATGAACATCGACACCGACACGCAGTACGCGTTCACCCGTCCGGTCGTCGACCACATGATGAAGAACTACGACGGCGTCCTCAAGATCGACGGCGAGGTCGGCAACAAGAAGGCCTACGACCCGCGCGCCTGGGGCAAGCTCGCCGAGAACGGCCTCGCCCAGCGGGTCGTCGAGGCGTGCGAGCACCTGCGCTCGTCGGGCACCACCCTCTCGAAGTAATGAGAAGTGGTCGATAAGTAGTCGAACGGTGACGGCCGGTCCCCTTACGAGGGGGGCCGGCCGCTCTCGTGTTGCCGGGTTACTCAGAGGTATGTATACGATCGATCCTCCTTGAGAGGGGGGCCAAGATCGTGCTCGGCATCGAGGGTTACGAACCCGAGTGGCACCATGATGCCGAGGCCCTCGCGGCGGTCCACCGTACGAGATTTGTGCGGCTCATCGGGCGGAAGTTGCGGTCGAGCTGGCTGATGTGGGACATCGCCGAGCGCGGCTGGTTCGCGGACGGCCCGGTCATCCTGGATTTCGGGAACACGCACGTCGAGATCACGCACCGTAAGTTCGACGAGTGCGCGATCACCTGGGACCAGATCGACCTGAACGTGCCGATCGACTGGTACGAGCACTTCGACTGGCGCCCCGACCCGCACGCCGCCCTCCGGCATGCCCGCGGGACGGTGCTGCGCGCGGTCAACATCATCGAACTGGTCACGGTGGCCGAGTGGCGGCCCCGGGTGCTGCACGCGGTCGAGTTCCTCTTTGACGGGGCGCGGCTGGCCGTCTTCAACGCGATGGACGAGAACGGCATCACCGACGTGCCCGAGAACGAGTTACCCGTGACCAACTGGCGGCGTGTGCACGTCGCCTGACCCGGTGGACAGGGCGGCCATCGCCTCGTCGAGCGAGTCGGTGACCACCACCAGGTTCGACTGGTCGCCGTGCGGGCTCTTGGCCAGCAGCGGCCGGAGCAGCTCCTCGACCGGCAGCTGGCGCCAGTGGTCGACGCCCAGGAAGACGAAGGCGCCGGACGGCCCGTCGGTCTGGTAGAAGGTCTTGGTCGCGGCCTGGAAGATCTCCTGCACCGTTCCGGCCCAGCCGGGCGCGAAGACGATGCCGCCCCGGCACAGCCGCAGGATCGAGTCCTCCCGTACGGCGTTGGAGAAGTACTTGCCGATCTGCCCGGCGAACAGGTTGGCCGGCTCGTGACCGTAGAGCCAGGTGGGCAGGGCCAAGCCGCCATGCAGCAGTCGCCCGGCCACGTCCGTCACCGGCGCCGGCGGGGCGGGATAGGCGGCACGGACAGCCACGGCGGCCGCCGTGTAGGGATCGTGATCGGCGAAGTGCGGCGCCGCGGCGAGCATCCCGATCGCCGCGTCGAGCTCGGTGGCCGGCCGCGTCGAGAAATAGGCGCCGAGGTTCGCCGCCTCCATCACCCCCGGCCCACCCCCGGTCACCACCAGCCGCCCGGCCGCGGCCAGCCGCCACGACAGGGTCGCCGCCATCCGGTACGCCGCCGAGCCGCGGGGCGCCGCGTGCCCGCCCATGATGCCGACCGCGCCCTCCCGGCCCCGGGCCTGCACCCACGCGGCCAGCGCCTTGCCCAGGGCGTTGTCGATGCCCGCGTCGTGCAGGCGCTGGGCGATCGCCTCGCGGATGTCGGGCGCGGCTCCGCCGTGCGCCACGAAGTGGTCGTAGACCTGCGTGTCGTACATGCCGGCGAAGCCGTCGGCGGCGAACCCGTACGACAGGTCCTCGGGGGTGTAGAGCGTCGCCGGATGGGTCGGGTAGGGCCGCGCGTCGAACGGCGGGATCAGATGCGCCCCACGCCGGATCAGGTCGATCTCGACGTCGTCGTTCTCCAGCCGGCAGCCGACGAAGAGCGCGCCGTGCACGTCCACGTCCGCGAGCGCCGGCGGGTCGAGGTCGAGCCGCAGACCCAGGATCACCAGGCCGGTCAGCGACTTGCCGGCGAGATGGAGGTCGAATTCCGCCCGGGTCTCGATCTCGTTCGCGGTGGCGTCGAACGGGAGAGGCCCGCCGAGCACGGGCTGTAAGGGGTCGCCTGGCATGACACGTAGGGTAACCACTGTGCGAAACGTCGCGGGATCACTCTTCGGGCTGGCCTACGGGGACGCGCTCGGCAAACCGACCGAGTTCCAGGACTACGCCACCATCGTCGCCACCTACGGCGCCGGCGGGCCGCGCCGGATGACCGGGACGCCGGCCCTGGTCACCGATGACACCCAGATGGCGCTGGCCGTCGGCGAGGCGATGCTGGCCGCTCCCGAGCTCACGCCCGCGGCGCTGGAGCCGCGGCTGCGCCAGGCGTTCCTCGACTGGGCCGTCAGCCCCGACAACAACCGGGCGCCGGGCACCACGTGCCTGCGGGCGTGCGCGGCGCTGAGCCACGGCGGGCCGTGGCAGCAGGCAACGGTGGCCGGCTCGAAGGGTTGCGGCGCCAACATGCGGGTCACCCCGGTCGGGCTGCACCCCGGCCTGGACGACGACCGGTGCGCCGGTCTGGCTCAGCTGCAGGCCGGGCTGACCCACGGCCATCCGACCGGGCTGGCCGCGAGCGAGCTGACCGCGTACGCCTGCCGGTGGCTGGCGGGCGGCCTGGAGCCCGGTGACCTGCTGGGAGCGTTGCGCGAGCGCGCCGACAGTCAGCGTGAGGTCTACCGGTCGGAGTGGCTGGGCGATCTGTGGGAGCGGTCGGACGCCGCCTCGCCCGAAGCGTTCATCGCCCGCGGCTGGGACGAGACCGCGGCCGCCCTCGACCGGGTCGGTGCCGCGCTCGCGGCCGGCGCCTTCGAGGGGGACCCGTGCCTGGCGACCGGCGCGGGCTGGATCGCCGAGGAGGCGCTCGCGACCGCGCTGTACTGCTATCTGATCTCGCCGGACGAGCCGCTGGCGGTGCTGGGCCGGGGCGCGGCCTCGTCCGGTGACTCCGACTCGATCGCCTGTCTGGCCGGGGCCTTCGCGGGCGCGGCCCTCGGCCTGGAGGCCTGGCCGGCGGCGTGGCGCGAGCAGATCGAGTACGCCGACCGGCTCACCCGGCTGGCCGACGCCTGGGACGGGGCCCGGCCCGTAGGGTGATCTTGCGCGCCCCGGCGGAATGCCCCGGGGCCGGGCCGGTTGAATAGGTTCATGCAGAACCTGCTTCCCGAGCCCCCGGCCACCCAGCTGCCCGCCGACGCCGAGGCCGACAAGGCTTTCGCGGAGGCCGCCGCGACCGGCACCGCCGCCGCCTACAAGACCGTCGCCGCGGCCTACCCGGCCTACAGCGCCGCCTGGGGTGCCCTCGCGGCTGACGCCCTGGCGGCCGGCGAGCCGGTGACCGCGTACGCCTACGCCCGCACCGGATATCACCGCGGGCTCGACGCCCTGCGTCGCAACGGCTGGAAGGGCCACGGCCCGATCCCCTGGGCGCACGTGCCCAACCAGGGCTTCCTGCGCTGCCTGCACACCCTGTCCCAGGCCGCCGCCGAGATCGGCGAGGCCGACGAGGCCGCCCGCTGCGCCCAGTTCCTGCGCGACAGCGACCCGGCGGCCGCCGACGCGCTCAGCTGATCAGAGGCCTTCCGCTACGGCTGCGGCGATCTTCAACCAGGCGTCCTTCGTGTTGGTGGAGAGGTGGCCGTAGCGGATCGGCTCCCCCGAGTCGATCAGCTTCTCGTACGGGGCCAGCAGCACCGCCCGCGTGCGGGCCGCGAAGTGCCGCTGGATGGCCGGCAGGTCGATGTCCTTCCGGGTCGGCGGCATCGTCACCACGCTCACGGCCTGGCGCACCAGGCGCTGCCGGCCGCTCTGCTCCAGATGGTCGAGCATCCGCGCCGCCGTCTCGGCCGAGTCGTTGCGGGCCGACATCGTAATCACCAGCTGGTCGGTCGCGTCCATCGCCGCCTGCCAGTTCTGGGCCCGCACGTTGTTGCCGGTGTCCACGAAGATCAGCTTGTAGAACCGGCTGACGATCTCGCGGATCTCACCGAACGCGTCGGCCGTCAGCATCTCGCCCGCGGTGGCCGACTCGTCCGAGGCGAGCACGTCGAACATGCCCTCGCCCTGTGCCCGCACGTACTGCGAGAGATCGCCCACGCGCCCGTGCGAGCCCCGGAACAGATGCAGGTCGCGCATCATGTCGCGCACCGTGCGCGCGTGGAAGTCCTGCTGGGCGCGCATGCCCAGGGTGCCCTGGGTCTCGTTGTTGTCCCAGGCCAGCACGTAACCGCCGCGCTTCTGCCCGAACGTCATGGCGAGCAGCAGCACGGCCACGGTCTTGCCGGCGCCGCCCTTGGGGTTGACCACGGTGACCTGGCGCAGCCCGCCGAAGTTGCGGCGGACCATCTCGACGTCCTGCTTGTATTCCTGCTCCCGCTTGCCCGGCGCGAGCTTGACCAGGCCCATCGTGCCCTTGCGGAGGATCGCCCGGGCTCCCTGGGTGGCCACCGGATCGGCCGGCCGGGCCATCCGGCGGCGGGCGAACTCCTCGGCGGTCGGCGTGCCGTCGGAGACCCACGGAAGGTCCTGGAAGGGGTCGGTCGCGGGCGCCGGCGGCTGCGGGTGGGGCACGGGTGCCTGCGGCGGCATCGCGCGAGGGTCCATGGTGGGCGGATAGGGCCCGGGCATCGGCCGCGGCGAGGGCTGTGGCTGCCGGCCGTCGGCCGTCGGCTGGTACGGCGGCGGGCCGGCCTGAGGCGAAGAACCGGCGTGAGGTGGCGGGCCGGCCTGAGGCTGTGGACCAGGCTGGCGCGGCGGACCGGGCTGAGACTGCGGACCGGGCTGCGCTTGCCCGTGCGGGCCGGGCTGGGGTTGCGCGTGCGGGCTGAGCTGAGGTTGCGGGCCCGGCTGCTGAGGTACGACAGGAGCGCCGGCCTGGGGCGGCGGAGCGGCCGGGCGATAGATCGCTCCATTGGCCGGCCCAGCGATGTCGGGGCGGCTCACCGGCGGCTGGTCGGGAGCGGGCGGTGCGGCGGAGGGGACAGCGCGCGGGGGCGCCGGCTCCCGCTGCCCGGCCGCCGGAGCAGCCGGACGCTGCGGCGGCTGCGCCCACGGCGAGCCGGGCGTGGTGTGCACTTCGGACGGGTCGTCGCCGGACACGGGCGCGGCTGAGGTGGGCCCGGCCGGACCGGGCGCCTGCGGCTCGAGGTTGGGCCAGGCCTGCGTCGGCGGTGGCTGCATGTCCGGGGCCGGTCGAGGGGCCGGCACCGAGAGATGGGCGGGTGGCGGCACCGGCACGGAAGCGGGCGGCGGCACCAGGATGCGCTCACCCGGCCGGTAGACGCCCGGCGCCCCGTTCGGATGGTGCGGCAGCGGCACGGGCGGTGGCGCCTCGTGCGGCACGGGCCGCCCGTGCACCGGTGTCTCCAGCTCCTCCGGCGCCCAGAACGGTTCGACGTCCCGATCGGGCGGTGCGGGGTTGTTGGACGTGCCCGGGACGTAGACGCGGTCAGCGTTCTCGTCCTCCACCGATGCCACGGATGCAAACCTCCCCGGATGCAGTGTCGACCTTGGAACAGTGTCGTCCTGGAAGCCGTGTCGAACCTGCGTACTACTTCAGCGTCGCACAGCGGGTCAGCCGGCGTACACCGCCCAGGCACCGGCCTCGGTCCACCAGGAACGCTTGCGGCTCATCGCGCCGCCGACCCCGTCGTCGAGGAACTGGATCTCGCCGTCCCGGGGCAGCACGGAGACCGCACGACCGCGCGCCCGGCGCACCTCGACACGCATCTTGGTGCCGCGGAACCGCTGCTTGACGATCGTCGGCACGGCCACCGCCACCTCGACCTGACCGTCGACCGCGTCGCCGTCGGCCAGCAGGCGCATCCCGGCGAACTCGGCGTACCCGGCGCTGTTGCCGATCGCGCAGGCCAGGATCGGATCGGTGCCGTCGGACAGCACCGCGTCGTCCACCTCGACCCGGCCGCGCCACGGCACCGCGCGCCCGTCGTCGTCCATGCCGCCGACCAGGGCGCCGTCCACCGTGACCGATCCGCCGTCGTTGCGCAGCAGGTCGAGCCGTCGCGCCGAGCCACTCAGGACGGCCGCGGCCACCTGCGCCGGCGTGCGGGGCAGACCCAGCTGCGCGGCCAGGTCGGTGGTGTCGCCGGCGTCGAGCGGCAGGATCGCCAGCGGAGGCAGGTCGGGCACCGTGCGGCCGGTCGGCAGGTCGGCCGGTCGCTTGCTGGGCGGCGGAGCGTACCGGCGGACCATCCGTCGCACGACGGCGCGCAACTGTCCGTCGGTGGCCGAGGCCACCACCAGCCTGATCTTGCTGTCGGCGTCGGGCCAGGTCAGGCCGTCGGGCCGGGCCGGGCCGTCGAACCGGGCGAGCACCTCGTCGATCTCCTGATCGGAGGCGGCGGTGATCGTCTCGACCCGGGCGCCGGCCGCGGTGAGCGCCTCGGCGCAGCGCAGCACCGGAACGCGCGGCGCGCAGGCGGTGGCGGGCGTGCCACACCCACCGCACCCGGAGCCGCACGCGTCGCCGCCGGAGCCCTGGCCGCCGGAGCCCTGGCCCTCGGCCAGGCTGAGCACCACGACGTCGTACATCTCAGGCCTCGCTCAGGACCGAGTGGCGCTCGATGACCTGGTCGCGCGCGGGACCGACGCCGACCACCGAGATGCGGGCCCGGATGCGCTCCTCGACGAAGATGACGAAGTCCTGCGCCTCCTTGGGCAGGTCGTCGAACGAGCGGGCGCCGGAGATGTTCTGCTTCCAGCCCGGCATCGTCTCGAAGATCGGGATCGCGTGGTGGAAGTCGGTCTGGCTGAACGGCATCTCGTCGTGGCGGACGCCGTTCACCTCGTAGGCCACGCAGACCGGGATCTCGTCGAGGTCGTCGTAGTTGTCCAGTTTGGTCAGGACGAAGTCGGTGACACCGTTGATCCGCTGGGCGTAGCGGGCCATCACCAGATCGAGCCAGCCGATGCGGCGCGGGCGGCCGGTGGTCGTGCCGTATTCCTGACCGACCTCGCGCAGGTGGTCACCGAACTTGTCGTGCAGCTCGGTGGGGAACGGGCCCTCACCGACGCGCGAGGTGAACGCCTTGAGCACGGCGACCACGCGGTCGATCCGGGTCGGCGGGATGCCCGAACCGGTGCAGGCGCCCCCGGCCGTCGCGTTCGAGCTGGTCACGAACGGGTAGGTGCCGTGGTCGACGTCGAGCAGGGTGGCCTGGCCGGCCTCGCACAGCACGACCTTGCCGTCGTCGATCGCGTCGGAGAGCTCGAGCGCCGTGTCACCCACGTAGGGCCGCAGCCGCTCGACGTAGGACAGCAGTTCGGTGACCACGTCGTCGACCTTGACCGCCTGGCGGTTGTAGATCTTCGACAGCACCTGGTTCTTGAAGGAGAGCGCCGCCTCCACCTTCTGCCGCAGGATCGACTCGTCGAAGAGGTCCTGCACCCGGACGCCGACGCGGTTCATCTTGTCGGCGTAGGTCGGGCCGATGCCGCGACCGGTCGTGCCGATCCGCCGCGCTCCCAGATACCGCTCGCTGACCTTGTCGAGCGAGCGGTTGTACGACGGGATGACGTGCGCGTTTGCGCTGATGCGCAGCCGCGACGTGTCGATGCCGCGTGACTCCAGGCCGTCGATCTCCTGGAAGAGGACGGCGAGGTCGATCACCACGCCGTTGCCGATGACCGGGACCACGCCCGGGGTCAGGATGCCGCTCGGCAGCAGGTGCAGCGCGTACTTCTCGCCCTTGATCACAACAGTGTGACCGGCGTTGTTTCCGCCGTTGAACTTCACCACGTAGTCGAGCCGGTCGCCCAGCAGGTCAGTGGCCTTGCCCTTGCCCTCGTCGCCCCATTGGGCGCCGACCAACACGATCACCGGCACGTGCGTGAGCCTTCCGTCGAACAGTCGTACTCGGCAGAGGTCCGGGTACTGCCGAAGTTTACGCGACCGCCGTGCTGTGCGACGTGGGGAAGTGGGCCGCCGGTAGGATCGCCGCTCGTGCGCGTACTTGTGATCGGTTCCGGCGGGCGGGAACACGCCCTCGCCGTCGGCCTCGCCGCCGACCCCTCCGTCGACTTTCTGGCCGCTGCCCCCGGCAACCCGGGCATCGCCCAGGTCGCCGAGCTGCACGAGGTGACGGCCACCGATCCGGGCGCGGTCGCGGCGCTGGCCGTCGAGCTCGCCGCCGACCTGGTCGTGGTCGGCCCCGAGGCGCCGCTGGTGGCGGGGGTCGCGGACGCCGTACGCGCCAAGGGCATCGCCTGCTTCGGCCCCAGCGCGGCCGCGGCCCGGCTGGAGGGCTCGAAGGCGTTCGCCAAGGATGTGATGGCCGCCGCCGGCGTGCCGACCGCCCGGTCGTACGCCTGCACCACGGCGGAGGAAGTGAGCCGTGCGCTCGACGACCTCGGCGCTCCCCACGTGGTCAAGAACGACGGGCTCGCGGCCGGCAAGGGGGTCGTCGTGACCGATGACCGCGCGACGGCCGAACGGCACGCGGCCGACTGCGGCCGGGTCGTGATCGAGGAGTACCTGCCCGGTCCCGAGGTCTCGCTCTTCGTGGTCACCGACGGCACGGCGGCCGTGCCGCTGATGCCGGCGCAGGACTTCAAGCGGCTGGCCGACGGCGACGAGGGGCCCAACACGGGCGGCATGGGGGCGTACGCCCCGCTCGACTGGGCGCCGGACGACCTGGTGCCACGGGTGCTGGCCGAGACGGTGGAACCGACCCTGGCCGAGATGCGCCGTCGCGGCACGCCGTTCGCCGGGCTGCTCTATGTCGGGCTGGCGCTCACCCCGGACGGTCCCAAGGTCATCGAGTTCAACGCGCGGTTCGGCGACCCGGAGACCCAGGTGGTGCTGGCCCTGCTCGAGACGCCGCTGGGCGGCCTGCTGAACGCCGCGGCCACCGGCACGCTGGCCGCGTTGCCGCCCCTGCGCTGGCGGGACGGCGCGGCGATCACGGTGGTGGTGGCGAGCCGCAACTACCCCGGCACCCCGCGGACGGGGGACGTCATCGAGGGCGCGGAGGTGCCCGGGGTCATCCACGCGGGCACGGCCCGGCGCGACGACGGCGCCCTGATCTCCGCCGGTGGCCGCGTGCTGAGCGTGACAGCCACCGGGCCCGACCTGGCCTCGGCCCGGGACGCGGCGTACGCGCTGGTCGACGGCATCCGCCTGGACGGCGCCCAGTTCCGTACCGACATCGCGCTGGGCGCGGTCGAGGGTCGCATCACGCTGTAGTGCCTGCTGCCGGCGAAGGTGAGCCGGGGGCGCCGAGCGGCGCCCCCGACGGAGATCACGCCTTCGGGATGTCGAAGAGCTTGGCCACGTTGGCGGCCAGGCCGAGGTCGCCCTTGGCCTTGATCTTGCCGGTCATGAACATCATCATCGGGTTGCCGTCGCCCGAGACGACCTTGAGGAACGTCACCGGGTCCATGGTCATGGCCAGCTTCGGGTCGCGGACCGGCTGGTTGGTGACCGTGCAGGCGCCGTTCTCGATCACCGTCTCGTAGGTGTCGCTCGCGCCGCCGGCGCCGCCGGTGATGATCCAGTGGATGACCGCGGTGGTGTTGCCGGCCTTCTCCGGGCGGAACAGCGTCGGCATCCGGTTGAAGACCTCGTCGAGGATCTTGCTGCGCGAGTCGCCGGCCATCACTTCGGCCAGCCGGGCGTCCGGGGTCGCCTTGACCAGCGAGGCGAACTCCTTGGGGCCGATCGAGGCGAGCGCGTCCGGGTTGAAGTCAGTCATCGGTGACCTTTCGGGATGAGCCTTGTGCCTACTCGTCAGTAACCCTAGCGGCAGAGCCGCTTCCTCGTGCAGTGTGCCACTCCCCAACAACTGTTGGACAGTCGCCGATCGGGTGCCTAGACTCCCCAACATGTCTTTGGGAGATGCGAGGGGCACGGCCTCGATGCGCGCCACGGCCCATCCCGTACGGCTGCAGATCATGTCGTTGCTGACCGGTGCGCCGATGACCGCGGCCGAGGTCGCCCGCGAGCTCGGTCTGACCCACGCCAACGCCAGTTACCACCTGCGCAACCTCCACTCGGCCGGGATGATCGTCGTCGCCGGCGAGGAGAAGATCCGGGGTGGCGTCGCCAAGAGATATCGATACGATGCCGCTCGCGACCGTGCGTCCGAGACCCCCGAGCAGAAACGGGCGCTGTTCGCGGCCCTCGGCAACGAGCTGGTCCGCCGGACGGCCGGTGGGCGCTTCGAGGCCAAGATCCTGCTCGGCGACGGCGAGTTCTGGATCGACCCGGAGAAGTGGCTCGACCTGCGGCACCGGTTCAAGGATCTCGTCGCCGAGTTGCACGAAGCGGCCCAGCCGCCGCGCACCCCGGGCACCATCCGCACCAGCACCACCGTCGCGATGTTCGAGATGGAGTCGCCCGCATGAGCGCTCTCGCGCCGCTTCGCATCCCCGCGTTCCGCCTGCTCATCACCGGCCGCACGGTCAACGCGCTGGGCAACTCGTTCGCGCCGATCGCGCTCGCCTTCGCCGTCCTCGACCTGACCGGCTCGGCCACCGACCTCGGCCTCGTGGTCGGCGCCCGCACGCTCGTCAACGTGGTGTTCCTGCTGTTCGGCGGCGTTCTGGCCGACCGCATGCCCAAGCACCTGCTGATGGTCGGGGCCAGCCTGGCCGCGGCCGTGACCCAGGGCCTCATCGCCGCGCTCGTGCTCACCGGCACCGCGACCATCCCGTTACTCATCGTAATCTCGGCCCTCAACGGCCTGGTCGGCGCGCTGGCCCTGCCGGCCACCTCGTCGATCCTGCCGCAGATCGTGCCGGCCGAGATCCGTCAGCAGGCCAACGCGCTCAACCGCCTGTCGCTGAACTCGGCCGCCGTCCTCGGCGCCCCGCTGGCCGGCGTGGTGGTCGCCGCGACCAACCCGGGCTGGGGGATCGCCGTCGACGCCCTGACCTTCCTGGTCAGCGGCCTGCTGTTCGCCTTCCTGCGGGTGCCCCGCGCGCAGGCGGCCGCCCCGGTCACCAAGGCTCCGGATGCGAAGGCTCCGGATGCGAAGGCTCCGGATGCGACGGCTCCCGGTGTGATCGGTGACGAGCAGACACCCGGCGCGGCGGCGGTCGAGCCGTCCCGCCCCAACATCTTCGCCGACCTGCGCACGGGCTGGTCGGAGTTCTGGTCGCGCACCTGGCTGTGGGCCGTCGTGGCCGGCTTCTGCGTGATCAACGCCTCGTGGAGCGGGTCGCTCTATGTCCTCGGGCCGGTCGTCGCCGACGACACCATCGGCCGCCGGGCCTGGGGTCTGGTGCTGGCCGCGCAGACCCTCGGCATGATCGCCGGCGCGCTGATCGCGATGCGGCTGCGGATGCGCCGGATGCTGCTCTTCGGCGTGTTCAGCACCTTCTTCATGGCCGTGCCGGTGCTGATCCTGGGCACCTCTCCGCAGCTCTGGCTGCTCTTCGCCGGCGCGCTGCTGGCCGGCCTGATGCTCGAGCAGTTCGGCATCGCGTGGGAGACCACGATGCAGGAGCACATCCCGGCCGACAAGCTGGCCCGGGTCTACTCGTACGACATGGTCGGCTCGTTCGTGGCCATCCCCATCGGTGAGATGGCGGTCGGCCCGATCGCGCACGCCGTCGGGGTCGAGCCGACGCTCGTCGGGGCGACCGTGCTGATGACCCTCGCCGTGGTCGGCATGCTGTGCAGCCGGGACGTGCGCACCCTGCCGCACGAGGTGCCCAAGGCGCAGACCGGTCCCGTGAAAGAATCGGTCGCGTGACCATCCCGAACGTCCTTGCCGCTCGATACGCCTCGACCGACCTCGTCGCCCTCTGGTCCCCGGAGGAGAAGATCCGCATGGAGCGCCGGCTCTGGCTGGCCGTCCTGCGGGCACAACGCGACCTGGGGGTGGCCGTTCCCGAGGGCGCCGTCGAGGCGTACGAGTCGGTGCTCGATCAGGTCGACCTGAGCTCGATCGCGGCCCGTGAGCGCGTCACCCGCCACGATGTGAAGGCCCGCATCGAGGAGTTCAGCGCGCTCGCCGGCTTCGAGCAGATCCACAAGGGAATGACCTCGCGCGATCTGACCGAGAACGTCGAGCAGCTGCAGATCAAGGCGTCGCTCGAGCTGATCCGCGGCCGGGTGATCGCCACGCTGGCCCGGCTCACCGAGCGCGCGGTCGAGTACTCCGAGCTCGTGCTGACCGGCCGCTCGCACAACGTCGCGGCCCAGGCGACCACGCTGGGCAAGCGGTTCGCGTCGGCGGCCGAGGAGCTGCTGATCGCCTACGAGCGTCTCGACGACCTGATCGCCCGCTATCCGCTGCGGGGCATCAAGGGCCCGGTCGGCACTGCCGCCGACCAGCTCGACCTGCTCGACGGCGACTTCGACTCGCTGGGCAAGCTCGAGCAGCGCGTCGCCGGCCACCTGGGCTTCGAGCGGGTGCTCAGCAGCGTCGGCCAGGTGTACCCGCGCTCGCTCGACTTCGACGTGGTCTCGGCGCTGGCCCAGATCGTCGCCGGGCCGTCGTCGCTGGCCACCACGATCCGCCTGATGGTCGGTCAGGAGCTGGTCACCGAGGGCTTCAAGCCGGGCCAGGTCGGTTCGTCGGCGATGCCGCACAAGATGAACACCCGATCCTCCGAGCGGGTCAACGGTCTGGCCGTGATCGTCCGCGGTTACCTGTCGATGGTCGGCGAGCTGGCCGGCGACCAGTGGAACGAGGGCGACGTCTCGTGCTCGGTCGTCCGCCGGGTCGCCCTGCCCGACGCGTTCTTCGCCACCGACGGCCTGTTCCAGACGTTCCTCACGGTGCTCGACGAGTTCGGCGCCTACCCGGCCGTGATCGCTCGCGAGCTCGACCGGTTCCTGCCGTTCCTCGCGACGACCAAGATCCTGGTCGCGGCCGTCCGCAAGGGAGTCGGACGGGAGGTCGCGCACGAGGTGATCAAGGAGCACGCGGTGGCCGTCGCGCTGGCCATGCGGGAGAAGGGCGCCGCGGTCAACGATCTCTTCGACCGGCTGGCCGCCGACGAACGGCTCGGCCTGTCCCGCGACGAGATCGACGGCCTGGTCGCCGATCGCGCCGCCTTCGTGGGCGCCGCGTCCTCCCACGTGCACGCGGTGGCCGACCGAGTGGCGACGATCGTCGCCGCGCACCCCGCGGCCGCGAAATACAGCCCCGCCCCGATCCTCTGAGGCGCAGGCCCCAGTGGTTGAAGATTTGATCGGGCCGTGGTCGAGATCACCGACGAGTTGCCTGCTCAGCGCCGACAACGTCGTCTGCGCGACACCGGCCGACAATTCCGTGGCCGGGTTCACCAGGTAGGCTCGCAGATGCTTACACCTATCAGTCAGGAGTGCCCGTGGCTCGCGTCGTGGTCGACGTCATGCTGAAGCCGGAGATCCTCGACCCGCAGGGCCAGGCGGTCGCCAACGCGCTGCCCAGGCTCGGGGTCACCGATGTCTCGTCCGTCCGCATCGGTCGGCGGATCGAGATCGAATTCACCGGAGAGCCCGATCTCGACCGGGCCCGGGAGATCGCCGACAAGCTGCTCGCCAACCCGGTGATCGAAGACTTCCACATCCACGTCGTGGATGACGCTGTGGCGGAGGTTGCCTGACCATGCGCATCGGTGTGGTCACCTTCCCGGGTTCGCTGGACGACGGGGACGCGGCCCGGGCCGCGCGCATCGCCGGCGCCGACGTCGTCCGTCTCTGGCACGGCGATTCCGACCTGCACGGCGTCGACGCCGTGGTGCTGCCCGGCGGCTTCTCCTACGGCGACGCCCTGCGCTGCGGCGCGATCGCCCGCTTCGCCCCGGCGATGGATTCGATCATCGACGCGGCCCGCGGCGGCCTGCCGGTGCTCGGCATCTGCAACGGCTTCCAGATCCTCTGCGAGGCTCACCTGCTGCCCGGCGCGCTCACCCGCAACCAGCATCTCCACTTCCGCAACCGCGACCAGTTCCTGCGCGTCGAGTCGACGGACACCGCGTGGACGAACTCGTTCACCGCCGGCCAGGAGATCCTGATCCCGGTGAAGAACGGCGAGGGTTGCTACGTCGCCGACGAGCGCACGCTCGACCAGCTCGAGGCCGAGGGCCGTGTGATCGCGCGCTACGTCCGCGGCAACCCGAACGGTTCGCAGCGTGACATCGCCGCGATCACCAACGAGGCCGGCAACGTCGTCGGCATCATGCCGCATCCGGAACACGCGGTGGAGACGCTGACCGGTCCGTCCCTGGACGGCCTCGGCTTCTTCACCTCCGTCCTGCGCGCCCTGGCCGGGGCGCCCGCGGGAGCGAACGCAGGGGGACACCAGTAATGACGACGCAGCCGGACACGGCCACCAGCGGCGCGGTGACGCCGTCGGCCACGCCGAACCAGTCGCCGGCAGCGGGTAAGCCGACCGGCTTCGCCGCCACCGACGTGCTGGTCAACGAGTTCGACGGTGGCCCCGACACCGTGCAGCGGGCCCTCAGCACGGGCGACGAGCTGCAGCCGCACACCGACCTGGGCCTCAAGGACGACGAGTACGACCGGATCCGGCAGATCCTCGGCCGTCGTCCCACCGCCTCCGAGCTCGCGATGTACTCGATCATGTGGAGTGAGCACTGCTCCTACAAGTCGAGCAAGGTGCACCTGCGCCAGTTCGGTGACAAGGCCCCGACCGGCACCCGCATGCTGGCCGGCATCGGCGAGAACGCCGGCGTCGTGCAGATCTCCGACGAGCTCGCGGTCACGTTCAAGGTCGAGTCGCACAACCACCCGAGCTTCGTCGAGCCCTACCAGGGCGCGGCCACCGGTGTCGGCGGCATCGTGCGCGACATCCTCGCGATGGGCGCCCGCCCGATCGCGGTGATGGACCCGCTGCGCTTCGGCGCGGCCGACCACCCGGACACCGCCCGCGTGCTGCCCGGTGTCGTCGCCGGCATCGGCGGCTACGGCAACTGTCTCGGGCTGCCCAACATCGGCGGCGAGATCGTCTTCGACCCCACGTACCAGGGCAACCCGCTGGTCAACGCGCTGAGCATCGGCGTGCTGCCGGTCGAGCGCCTGCAGCACAAGGAAGCGGCCGGCGTCGGCAACGTCGTCGTGCTGCTCGGCGCGCGCACCGGCCGCGACGGCATCGGCGGCGTCTCGGTGCTGGCCTCGGCCACCTTCGACGAGGGCGCCGAGCAGCGCCGTCCGTCGGTGCAGGTCGGCGACCCGTTCATGGAGAAACTGCTCATCGAGAGCTGCCTCGAGCTCTACGACGCCGGTCTCGTGGCCGGCATCCAGGACCTCGGCGGCGCGGGCCTCACCTGCGCGCTCACCGAGACCGCGGCCGCGGCCGGCACCGGCATGCGGGTGTGGCTCGAGCGGGTTCCGCTGCGCGAGGCGTCCATGTCGCCCACCGAGATCCTGGCCAGCGAGTCGCAGGAGCGCATGCTCCTGATCGTCACGCCGGAGAACCTCGCGGCCGTGCTCGGCGTCGCCGAGAAGTGGGGCGTGTGGGCCACCGCGATCGGTGAGGTCACCCCGGCCGAGCAGGACGGCTCACCGGGCCGCCTGGTGATCAGCTGGAACGACCACATCGTGGTCGACGTGCCGCCGGGCTCGCTGGCCGACGACGGGCCGGTCTACGCCCGCCCGATCCGCGAGCCCGCCGACCTGATACTGCTTCAGGCCGACAAGGCCGAGACGCTGCCCCGCCCCACGACCGGCGACGAGCTGCGCGAGACGGTGCTGCGCATGTCCGCCTCGCCGAACCTGTGCGACAAGACGTGGGTGACCGAGCAGTACGACCGCTATGTGCTCGGCAACACGATCCTGGCCCAGCCGGAGGACTCCGGCGTGCTGCGCATCGATGAGCGCACCGGCCTCGGTGTCGCGCTGTCGGTCGACGGCAACGGCCGCTACGCCCGCCTCGACCCCTATGAGGGCGCGCGGCTGGCGCTGGCCGAGGCCTACCGGAACGTCGCCGTCACGGGGGCCGAGCCGGTCGCCGTGACCGACTGCCTCAACTTCGGCTCGCCGGAAGACCCGGCCGTGATGTGGCAGTTCGCCGAGGCCGTCCGCGGTCTGGCCGACGGCTGCCAGCAGCTGGGCACCCCGGTGACCGGCGGCAACGTCAGCTTCTACAACCAGACCGGCGCCGCGGCGATCCACCCGACCCCGGTGGTCGGGGTGCTGGGCGTCTTCGACGACGTCGCCCGGCGCATCCCGATGGGCTTCCCGGCCCCGTCCGCCGAGGGCGACCTGCTCTTCCTGCTGGGCGACACCGCGTGCGAGCTCTCCGGCTCCGAGTGGGCTTGGGTCACCCACGGCCACCTGGGCGGACGCCCGCCCAAGGTCGACCTCGAGAACGAGCGCCGGCTGGCCCAGCTGATGGCTCGCGCCTCGCAGGCCGGTCACGTCAGCGCGGCGCACGACCTCTCCGACGGTGGCCTGTCCCAGGTGCTGGTCGAGAGCTGCCTGCGGCGCAACGTCGGGGCCCGGATCACGCTCCCGGCCGACGGCAACTCCGCTTTCGTCCAGCTCTTCAGCGAGTCCGCCGGGCGCGCCCTGGTCGCCGTCCCGCGCGGGCACGACAAGGCGTTCGCCGGTCTCGCCGCCGAGTTCGGGGTCCCGTGCACCCCGATCGGCAGCACCTCCGCCGAGCCGGTGCTCGAGGTGCGTGACCAGTTCACCCTGCCGCTCGACGAGGCGCGCGAGGCGTACGAGGGCACGCTGCCCCGCCTGTTCGGCGGCGCGGCCGAGCTGGCCAACCGGCACGGCGATCCGGAGCACGCGGCCGACCCGACGGCGCCGGCGTCTCCCGACCGGGGCGCCGAGGTGCTGATCACCGCGGCGGCCGGGGCGGCGATGGAGTCGGCGGCCCCGATCGAGGCGGACGGCATTCCGGCCGCCGCCGTGGCCGAGGTCAAGGAGCCGTCGCCGGCCGAGGACGACCGCCCGGGTGGCTCGGCCGACTGACAGCGACAGACGACAAGAGCCGGTCAGCTTCGCGCTGACCGGCTCTTTCGTCGCCGTGGGCAGAGGAGCCGACAAAAAAGCGGGAGCCCTCAGGGGCTCCCGCTTTCTCAGAACTCAGTAGTCGTGACCGCCGCGCCGCGGGGCGGGTGTGTCCCGGGGCGGCTCGCCGCCGTGCTGGCCGGTGCCGTGCTGGTCGCGGGGGCCACCCTGGCCGTACTGCTCGTCGTGGGCGCCACGCTCGTCGTAGCCGCCGCCCTGGTACGACTCGTATCCGCCGCGCTGCTCGGCCTGGTAACCGTCGTCGTAGCCGCCGCCGTACTGCTGGGTGCCCTGGCCGCCGTACTGCTGACCGGCCGGGTACTGGCCGCTGCCCTGCGGGCCGTAGCCGTTGTTGTCGGGAGCGTCGGCCGCGGCCCCCCACGGCGCGTAGCCGCCCTGATCGGGCTGCTCCTGTCCGTAACCGCCGGGCGGGTAACCGCCGGCCGGCTCGGCGCCGTACTGCTGGGTGCCGCCGTACTGGTTGCCGCCGTACTGCGGAGCACCGTAGCCGCCGTCGTTCTCGGCCTCGGGCCGATACATGCCGGTGGCTTCGCCGTACGCTCCGTAGTTGCCGGCCGGCTGAGCCGCGGCGCCGTAGCCGTCGTCCTCCGGCGGCCGGCCGTACGAGGTCGGCTCGCTGTACGGCTGGGTGCCGCCGCCGCCGTACTGCTGCGTCCCGCCGCCGTACTGCTGGGTGCCGCCGTACTGCGGCGCGTCGTCCCAGTCGCCGGCCGGGGCGCCGGCGAACCCGCCGTGCTGGGGCAGCGGCACGCCGTACGGGTCGGGGAACTCGTCCTCGGCCGGAGGCACCGGGCGGTGGAGCATCGTCGGAGCGTCCGCCATGGACGGCCCCCCGGACGGCGGCATGTGGGCGATCATGGTGGCGTCGTTGCCGCCGCCGCCGACCGGCGCGCCGACCCGGGTCGCGTCGGCGAACCGGCCCTGGCTCGGCGGCACGACCCCACCCGAGCCGGACAGCCCGGTCGGGTCGTCGTCGTCACCGTTGTCGCCGCTGTTCCGCCGGCGCAGCATGACCAGCACGATGGCGCCGATGCCGGCCGCGACGAGCAGGACGCCGATGACGATGTAGAGCATCGAGACACCGCCGTCCTCGGTCGAGGCGGCCTGATCGGTCTCGGTCTGAGTGGTCTCCGTGGGCTCGTCGGCCGTCGGCTCCTCGGTCGGCTCTTCGGCGGGTGGGGAGCTGGTCGCCGACGGGCTCGGTGTCGGCGAGCTGGACGGGGTCGCGACGGCCTCGGCCTTCAGCGTCAGCGACACGGTCAGGTTCTGACCGGCCTCGGCGTCACGCCGCAGATCGACCTGATCGAAACCGTCCTTGGCGGCGCCGATCGAGATGCGGCCGGGGGCGATCGGCTTGTTGTCCGACGAGGTGAAGGAGAACCGGCCCGAGCCGTCGGAGGTGCCCCGGAAGACGCGCCCGGCACTGTCCTTCATGCCGATCGTGGCGCCGGCGATCGACTTGCCGTCCTGGTCCTTCACGCGACCCGAGACCTGCCGGACGGTCTGCGGACGGTCCGGCCCCTTGATCGTGATCTGCTGGCTGGCCCGGCCCGGCTGCTCGTTCGGCACAGCGGCGACGATCTCGACCGTCACCTGACGTGTCTCGCCGTCGTTGACCTCAGGTGCGGTCAGTTGCACGGAGAACTCGCGCCCGTCGCCGCCGATCTGGGCGATGCGGCGGCAGTCGCCACCGTTGCAGTCCATGCCGCCACCGTTAACGGTGATGGTCGCCGGGACCTGGCCCTGGTTGTCGCCGGCCGAGGCGACCTGGAACTGCATGGTGAGCCGGCCGCCCGAGGGCACCTCGGTCTGCAGGTCGGTGATCTCCACGTTCGGCGGATCGGCGAACGCCACCGCGGGTGCGACGAAGATTCCGCCGAAGACCACCGCCAGTAACGCACCGGCCTGGGCCGCCCGGGCTCGTAGGTGCGTTCTCACCATCCACCGCCTTCCGGTCGCACGGTCTCCCGGCCGATCAAAGGGTGCCGGTTACATCCCGCGACTAAAACACCGTCGGCCACTATGCCTTGTCATACGTCCATCGCGCGACCCAGGGCCGCGTACCAATCTCGCTGAAGCGAGTCGTATCGTCCCGACGTGTCCCCTGCGCACAATAAATCCGAGTCGGTCATGGAAGCGTTGGACGCGCTGGATCGCGGCGTCCAACCCGAGAGATCAGTGCAGCGTGACGCTGTGCGAGCGCTGCTGGCCGAGCTGTCCCGCAAGGCGCCTGGCCGGTCGGTGGAGGTCCGGGTTCCGCCTTTCGGCGCGATTCAGTGTGTTCCTGGTCCCAGGCACACCCGCGGCACACCGCCCAATGTGGTCGAGACCGATCCGGTCACCTGGCTGCTCGTCGCCACGCAGCGTATGAGCTGGGCCGATGCGGTGCGTGACGGACGGCTGCGCGCCAGCGGCATTCGCACCGACCTGACCGAATACCTGCCGTTGACCGGCGAGGCGGCCGGATGATCGCCGCGTCCCACGTTCTGAGCAGCAGCCCGGGCCGGCCGGCTCGCGTACACTGGTCGGTCGGACGGTCCAGCACGTTTTTGCCCGCTCAGGTGAACAGATCGGTCAGTTGAACAGGCCGGTCAGATGAGCAGATCAGATTGAGGGAGCGACAGGTGCCCCGAGGCGACGGCCGGTTGACCGACGATCTCGACCCCCAGGAGCGCGGACCCCAGGATGCCTGCGGCGTCTTCGGCGTCTGGGCCCCCGAGGAAGAGGTCGCCAAACTCACCTACTTCGGGCTCTTCGCTCTCCAGCACCGCGGCCAGGAGGCCGCCGGCATAGCGGTGAGCGACGGCTCCGGCGTGGTGGTCTACAAGGACCTCGGCCTGGTGTCGCAGGTCTTCGACGAGCCGACCCTGGCCAGCCTGCGCGGCCATCTGGCCATCGGCCACACCCGTTACTCCACCACCGGCGGCTCGAACTGGGAGAACGCCCAGCCGACCATCCGCGCCACCACGGCCGGCACGACGATCGCGCTGGCCCACAACGGCAACCTGGTCAACACGGCCGAGCTGGCCCGTGAGGTCGCCGAGCGTGGTCTCGAGGTCGACAGCGCCACCTCCGACACCTCCCTGGTCACCACGCTGCTGGCCAGTCGCCCCGACCTGTCGGTCGAGGGCGCGGCGCTCGAGGTGCTGCCGGGCCTGCGGGGCGCCTTCAGCTTCGTCTTCATGGACGAGACCACCCTGTACGCCGCGCGCGACGCACAGGGCGTCCGCCCCCTGGTGCTCGGCCGCATGGAGCGGGGCTGGGTGGTCGCCAGTGAGACGGCCGCCCTCGACATCGTCGGCGCGAGCTTCGTCCGTGAGGTCGAACCGGGCGAGATGATCGCGGTCGACGAGCACGGCCTGCGGTCCACCCGGTTCGCCGCGCCCGAGCCCAAGGGCTGCCTCTTCGAGTACGTCTATCTCGCTCGTCCCGACACCACGATCGCCGGTCGCAACATGTACTCGGCCCGCGTCGAGATCGGCCGCGTCCTGGCCAAGGAGCACCCGGTCGAGGCCGACCTGGTCATCCCGGTGCCCGAGTCGGGCACCCCGGCCGCGATCGGCTACGCCGAGGCGTCCGGCATCACCTTCAGCGCGGGCCTGACCAAGAACGCCTATGTCGGCCGCACGTTCATCCAGCCGTCGCAGACGATCCGTCAGCTCGGCATCCGGCTCAAGCTCAACCCCCTGCGCGAGGTCGTGCGGGGCAAGCGCCTGGTCGTGGTCGACGACTCGATCGTCCGCGGCAACACCCAGCGGGCCCTGGTGCGCATGCTGCGCGAGGCCGGCGCGCTCGAAGTGCACGTGCGCATCTCCTCGCCGCCGGTCAAGTGGCCCTGCTTCTACGGCATCGACTTCGCCACCCGGGCCGAGCTTCTGGCCAACGGTCTCGACAACGAGGGCATCCGCCGCTCGATCGGCGCCGACAGCCTGGGTTATGTTTCCCTGGACGGTCTCGTGCAGGCGACCGAGCAGCCGAAGACCCGCCTGTGCATGGCATGTTTCGATGGTCAGTACCCGATCGAGCTGCCGGCCGGCAACCTGATCGGCAAGCACCTGCTCGAGGGCGTCGGCAAGCGGGCCTCGATGCCGTCGGCGACCGACGAGGCGGCGACCGCGGCGGTGGCCGAGCTCGAGACGGAGTACGACGTTCGCGAGCTGGCCGGCCAGGCTGGTGGTCCGAGCGCACAGCACCACCCGTGACTTCGACGAACGCTCTAAGGGGAGAACCGTGACGCACGTGTCCGAGCGCAACAGTGCCGGCTCCAACGGCGCTGAAGGCGGTGACCGCCGGCCGTGGACGGCCGGTGGCGGCCGCGGGGTGCGCAAGCGTACGGCCACGTACGCCGATGCGGGCGTCTCGATCGAAGCCGGCGACCGGGCCGTCGAGCTGCTCAAGTCGAAGGTCAAGAAGACGACCCGGCCCGAGGTCATCGGTGACCTGGGCGGGTTCTCCGGCCTGTTCCGGCTGAACACGGCGAAGTACAAGAGCCCGATCCTGGCCTCGTCGACTGATGGTGTCGGCACCAAGCTGGTGATCGCCCAGCAGCTCGACATCCACGACACGATCGGCATCGACCTGGTCGCCATGGTCGTCGACGACCTGGTGGCCTGTGGCGCCGAGCCGCTCTTCCTGCTCGACTACATCGCCTGCGGCGAGGTCGTGCCCGACAAGGTGGCCGAGATCGGGGCCGGCATCGCCGACGGTTGCCGCTACGCCGGCTGTGCCCTGCTGGGCGGCGAGACCGCCGAGCACCCGGGCGTGCTGCGTCCCGACGAGTACGACGTCTCGGCCACCGGCGTGGGCGTGGTGGAGGAGAGCGAGATCCTCGGCCGCGAACGGGTCGAGGTGGGCGACGCGGTGATCGCGATGCGGTCCTCGGGGCTGCACTCCAACGGCTACTCGCTCGTGCGGCACGTGCTGCTCGGCGCCGGCCGGATGCGCCTCGACTCGGTGGTCGACGACTTCGGCAGCCAGCGCACCCTGGGCGAGGAGCTCCTCACGCCCACCAAGATCTATGCCAAGGACTGCCTGGGCCTGATCGAGGAGACCGACGTCCGCGTGTTCTCGCACGTGACCGGCGGCGGCATCCCCGGCAACCTGGTCCGGGTCCTGCCCGAGCACGTCGACGCGGTGGTCGACCGCTCGACCTGGCGCCCGCAGCCGATCTTCGATCTCATCCAGGCCAAGGGCCGGATCGAGGACTCCGAGATGGAAGCCACGTTCAACATGGGCGTCGGCATGTTCGCGGTCGTCTCGGCCGACGACGCCGACCGTGCGATGGCCTACCTGACCGGTCGCGGCGTGGAGGCGTGGCAGGTCGGCGAGGTCATCGAGGGCACCGGCGAGGTGCAGATGATGGGCCAGTACACCCGCGGCTGACGAGGCCGGCCGGGTGGCCGTCAGGAATTGATCCGTATGCGTCGATGTGTGACGCATACGGATCTTTCGTTTACTCCGGTGGACCGTGGGGCCTAGCCTCTGACGTGAGTTCTTCACGTATGACGGCGGGACGGGGGTGCGGCATGGCGGAAGCGTGGAGCGGCATGCGGGGCATCGCGCCCGACCCCACCTACGTCGTCATGCAACCCACGACCCTCTGCAACCTCGACTGCGCCTACTGCTATCTGCCGTTCCGCGCCGCCGACAAGCGGATGCCGGTCGAGGTCGCCCAAGCGGTCGCCGCCTCGGTCGACGGCTGGGCCCGCGGCGGGCGGTTCTCGGTGGTCTGGCACGGCGGCGAACCGCTGGCGGCCGGCCGGGAGCACCTGGCCGCCCTGCTGGCGCCGTTCGGGGCGGGCGTCGAGCACCACGTGCAGACCAACGCCACGCTGATCGACGACGCCTGGTGCGATTTCTTCGAGGCCCACGACATGCGGGTCAGCGTCAGCGTGGACGGCCCGGAGGCCCGCAACGGCGAGCGGGTCACCCGGGGCGGCAAACCGGCGTACGACCGGATCCTGCGCGGGATCGAAACGCTGCGCCGCCGGGGCATCCCGTTCTCGGCGCTCTGCGTGGTCGGCGATCCGCGGCCCGGCGCGGCCACCGAGCTGTACGACTACTTCCTCGAGCTGGGCTGCGACGTGCTCGGCATCAACGTCGAGGAGCAGGAGGGCGTGAACACCCGCGCCAACGGCCACGTGGCCGCCGACGTCACCGCGTTCTGGGCCGAGCTCGTCACCGCGTGGCGGGCCGATCCCCGCATCCACCTGCGCGAGGTCGAGTGGTCGCTGCGCTACGTGTCCGCGGTGCTCGACGGCACCGCCGACGAACTGCTGCCCCGCCGGCTCGACCCGATCCCCACGGTGGCCCACGACGGCTCGGTGGTGCTGCTCTCGCCCGAGCTGGCCGGCTTCTCCGACCCCCGGTACGGCGACTTCACGAGCGGCAACGTGCTGACCACCCCCCTGGCCGCGATCCTGGCCGGCGCCGCGTCGACACCCTGGATCGGCGAGTTCCTGCAGGGCGTGGAGGCCTGCCGGGCGACCTGTCCATACTTCGGTTTCTGCGGTGGCGCCCACGCGGCCAACCGCTACTTCGAGCAGGGCCGGTTCGACACCACCGAGACCGACCACTGCCGGAACAGCAAGATTCGCCTACTGGAGGGAGTGCTGGACCATGCCCGAGATCACGAGCCTTCGGCTGTCTGACGAGCCGGGGACCGATCCGGTGACGGCACGGGTGCACGACACCCGGGCCGGGTTGGCCGCGCTCCTGGACGAGGCCGAACAGGCGCGGCAGGCCCGCGCGGAGAGCACGTCGACGGACGGCTCGGCGGTCTGCGCCTGGAACCACTTCGAGAACATTCCCACGTTCTACAACTGGAACAACCGACCGCGATAGCGCAGACTCGGCTGCCCGGTTCGAAGCCCACGCGAGTACCAACCCGCGTGGGCTTCGTGTTGAACCGTAGCAATGTGAACCGTAGACAATTCTTACCGCAGGCAAGTGACCACGACACACGGAAGCACGCGGTCAGCCGCGTGCTCTGTGCGATGCGGGGTCAGCGCCTTGTCGGCGACCAGGTGTCCTGATCGTCGTCAGCGTCGTCCTCGTCATCGTCGACGATCTCATCGTTGTCGTCGTCGAAGTGACGGTCGGACTTACCGGCACCCGCCAGTTCGCGCTGCAAGGCGGTGAGGTCGGTGTTCGGGGAGTGGTACTTCAACTCCCGGGCCACCTTCGTCTGCTTGGCCTTAGCACGGCCGCGCCCCATGGCTCGACCCCCTCGCACAGAATTCGGGGCAGCCCGAAGGCGGGCCCCGATGACGTTAGGCATCTCTCGTGGGTCTTACGGTACATGGGCGATGCCGTCTTCGGCACCTCGGGTTGCGTGTGACACTGCCGCGCGTCGCGGTTTTCCGTCCCGGAACGCGCGGCAGGCACTAAACCGCTCTCTTTTCCCGCCGCCGGGCCCTCCGTTCGGGTGCCCGGAGCGGCCCGTTCAGCCGACGACGGCTCGCCGGGGCGCCGGTGACTCAGCTCAGGTAGATCGACCGCAGGCGGCCGACCTCGGCCATCCGCTGCTCGGCGAGCCGGTCGGCCGCCACCGCCGGAGCGACGCCCTCGGCCTCGGCCGCCCGCAGGATGCGGCGCGTGGTCTCGAAGATGCCGGTGGCCCGCAGCTTGGCCCGCTCGAAGTTGAAGCCCTCGATCTCGTCGGCCACCTGGATCACGCCACCGGCGTTGACGAGGTAGTCGGGCGTGTAGAGGATGCCCCGCTCGGCCAGGGTCTTCTCGATGCCGGGGTGCGCCAGCTGGTTGTTCGCGCCACCGGTGACGACCTTGGCCCGCAGCGCCGGGACGGTGTCGTCGTCGAGCGCGCCGCCGAGCGCGCAGGGGGCGTAGACGTCGAGATCCGAGGTGATCAGGGCCCGGGTGTCGGCGACCAGCTCGATCTGGGGGTGGGTGGTGCGGGCCCAGGCCAGCGCGGCCTCGTTCACGTCGGTGGCGATCACCGTGGCGCCGTCCTCGATCAGGTGACCGGCCAGATACTTCCCGACCTTGCCGAGCCCGGCGATGCCGACCGTGCGCCCGGCGAGCGTGGGGCGGCCCCACGTGTGCTCGGCGGCGGCGCGCATGCCCTGGAAGACGCCCCAGGCCGTGAGGATGGAGGAGTCGCCGGCGCCGCCGTGTTCCAGGCTGCGGCCGGTGACGTAACGGGTCTCGCGGGCGATGACATCCATGTCGGGGACGTAGGTGCCGACGTCGCAGGCCGTGTAGTACCGGCCGTGCAGCGACTCGACGAAGCGGCCGTACGCCCGCAGGAGGCCCTCGGACTTGGCCCGGGCCGGGTCGCCCCAGATGACGGCCTTGCCGCCGCCCAGGTCGAGGCCCGCGAGAGCGTTCTTGTAAGCCATGCCGCGGGAGAGCTTCAACACGTCGGCGAGGGCGGCTTCCTCACTCTCGTACGGATAGAAGCGGGTGCCGCCGAGCGCCGGCCCGAGGGCCGTCGAGTAGATCCCGATGATCGCCTTGAGGCCGGTCTGCCGGTCCTGGCAGAAGACGACCTGTTCGTGACCGGTGGCGTCGGTGCCGTCGGTGTCGAACACGCCCATGGCTGTTCTCCTGATCTGGTGTCCGGGCCCTTGTGGGGCAGGTCTGTCCGGCTGGGGTGGGCCGGACAGGCCGAGCCTAGTCGGGGGTACGCCGTCGGGATTGGGTCAGCGCGGGAAGTTCCACCCGGCCGAATTCGTGAAAGGATCGCGCCGTGCCGTCACTGTTCGCGTCGTACCTGAGGGTTTACGAGCCGCTGACCGCCTTCGACCGCGACCGTCAGATTTTCTGGCGCAAATACGCCCGCGAGGGCCGCGCCCTGGGCCCGGTCGACGGCCCGGTCCGCCAGCGGTCGGCTGTGCTCGAGGCGCTCGGCGCCGGCTGGACCAGGCTGCCCGACCTGCCCGACGAGGCGTACGTGTTGCAGTGGGGCGACTCGCTGCTGGTCTGCCCGTGGAACCTCCGCCTGCGGGTCGCCGAGGCGGCCCTGAACGCGCGCGACGGCGTGCCCAGCGTGCTGGCCGACGCGTTCGTGCCGCCCGTGCTGGCCGGCCAGGCCAAGGCCGTCGTCGAGGACTGGCGCAGCGGGGCCAAGGTGCTCGAGCACGGCGTGCCCCGCGTGCACGAGCAGATCGCCACCTGGGGTGTGCCGCTGCGCTGGTTCGTCTTCGTGGACCTCGAGGAGCGCGTCATCGACCTCGCCTCCACCCCGCGCACGCTGCGCTATCGCACCGAGATCTCCAAGGCCCGGCGGCGTGCGCACCGGGCGGTGGCGGTCCTGCGCAAGTCGCTCGGCGACGCCCCGATCACCGAGGCGGTCGAGGAGGGCACGCGCTGGCTCGAGGAGTTCCACCCACGGTCGATCGTCGAGCTTGACTACGGCGGCCTCGTCAACCTTCTGCCGGAGGACGTTCTCGCTGGTGACGATTCACCCGGAGTGGTGGCGGCGGGTCTGTCGGCGCTCTCCCGCGGTGACGCCGACGACGCCTCGGCCGCGTACGAGAAGCTGGTCGAACGGTGGCGCGCTGTCCAGCTTCTGGAGCGCTGCAACTGACCTGCGGAAATACGGGGATATGACGCCCGTGGGAACGCTCCCGAGGTGAATACTCTTCGTGATCACCGTCCGCCGAAGCGTGATAATCGGACTAAACGCGACACTATCTGGCGTAGAAAACACGTAAAAATCGGGCATGCTTCATCCGTCTATCTGGGGACGTTCGTCCGTTCGGCCCATGTCGGACATCGGGGACTAGCCGGACCATGAGAGACGCACCGGCCGGCGGGACCCCGGCCGATGTCTTTAGGTACCTGTGGAGGAGTGACCGATGGCATCGCGTACGCATGATCCTGAGCCGCTACTAACTCCGGCCGAGGTGGCGTCGATGTTCCGTGTCGACCCGAAGACCGTCACCCGGTGGGCGAAGGCAGGCAAGCTGAGTGCGATCCGCACTCTGGGCGGCCACCGTCGTTACCGGGAGTCGGAGGTTCGTGCCCTGCTGCAGGGGCAGATTCCCACGCAGCGTCAGGGTGACTGAACCTACCTCAGTCGAGACGAAAGATCGTAGCTAGGGGCGAACGCTGGGGAAGGCGATCGCCCCTTCTTCGTCTCCGCCGCGGGGCGTCAGGGCGCCCCGGTGGCGGAGCCCTGGGCCGGCGCGACCGCGATCACGGTGATCCGGTCCCGGTGGCCGAGCAGCCGGTAGCGGAGCGAGCCGAGGATGCCGGTCACGTAGTACTTGCGGCCCAGCACCTTGGCGAACCGGTCGCGCTCGGCGTCGCCGACGATCCGGGCTGTGCCCTCGACCGTCTCGCCGCGCACGTTGCCGCGGAAGTCGCAGGCCGCCACGGTGACCCGCGGGTTGTTGCGAACCCGCTTCACCTTGTAGGAGCGGCTCTCGGTCCAGATCGCCACGCCCGTCCCGTCGGGCAGCACCCAGACCGGAGTGCCCACCGGTGAGCCGTCCTTCCGGAACGTCGTCAGAAGGACGTACTTCTCCGAACCGAGTTGCTCCAGTGTGGCCATGCGCCAAGGGTAGTGACCATGGATGAGCCACCCATCGGCGACGTGTTCGGCGAGATGATCAAAGATGCGTACGCGGTGCACACCGGCGTGGGGCCGCGGCCGCTCGCCGGCGGACGGGTGCCCCGGCCGGTCATCGAGGTGATCGAGCGTGACGACGGGCTGATCAACGGGGCGCCGGCCGATCACTACCTGGCCGAGCCCGGCCAGTGGCAACCGCACGACCACCGCGCGCTGCGCCTGTGCCGTGGGCACGTTCTCGACATCGGTGTCGGGGCCGGGCGCACGGCCCTCGAGCTGCAGCGCCGGGGCATGGCCGTGACCGGCCTGGACACGTCGGCCGGAGCCATCGCGATCGCCCGGGCGCGCGGGCTGCGGGACACCGTTCTCAACACCGTCGACGCGTACGCCTCGGCGAGCGCGCGCTACGACACCTTCCTGCTGCTCGGCAACAACCTCGGTCTGCTCGAGAGCGCGCAACGGGCTCCCGTCCTGCTCGACGCGCTGGCCCGCCTGGCCAACCCGGGCGCGCGCCTCATCGCGCAGGGCACCGACCCGTACGGCACCACCGATCCCGTGCACGTCAGCTATCACCGGCGCAACCGGGAGCGGGGCCGGCTCGGCGGGCAGTTGCGACTGCGGCTGCGCTACCGCCTGCTGGCCACCGAGTGGTTCGACTATCTGAACTGCTCGCCCGCCGAGCTGCAGACGCTGCTGGCCGGCAGCCGGTGGCGCCTGAAAGCCATCGACGACATCGACCGTCCGTACTACGTTGCGGTGATGGAGCTGACGGAGTGACCGCGCTGACCCGGGACCAGGTGCGGATCAGCCGGCGGATAGCTCTCGTGCTGCGGCACCGGCCCGACGCGGCCGGTCTGACCCTCGACGCGAACGGCTGGGTGCCGGTCGGCGACCTGCTCGCCGCGCTGGAGATCTCGCGCGACCAGCTCGACGCGGTCGTCGAGCACAACGACAAGTCGCGCTTCGCCATCGCCCGCCGGGACGACGGCGCCGACTGGATCCGGGCCAGTCAGGGGCACTCCCGCCGGGTGGCTGTCGACCTGGACCTGCCGCCCGCCGATCCGCCGCCCGTGCTCTATCACGGCACGCCCCGGATCAACCTCGCGTCGATCATGAGTGAAGGGCTGCGGTCGCGCAGCCGCCACCACGTGCACCTCTCCGTGGACGTGCCGACCGCCCTGGTCGTCGGCCGCCGCCGCTCGGCCGACGTGGCCGTCCTGCGGGTGGCCGCCGGCGAGATGGCGGCGGCCGGGCACGTGTTCCACCTCAGCGCCAACAGGGTCTGGCTGACTACCGAAGTGCCGTCGAGGTACCTCCTGCCAGAACGGACAAATCCGTAACGTTCGGTCTCCACAATGGCCGTACGTCACGGTGCCGCGCACCCGCCGTTAGCGTGGGGGCATGGCGAGGATCAACCGGCGTCAGCTGACGAATCTCCTCGGTGCGCTCGGTGTCGTCGCCACCCTCGGCGGTCTGGCCTTCGGGCTGCCGGCGATCGACCGGTCGCTCCCGGCCGAGCGGGCGGTCCCCGACGGCCGGCCCTATCCGGTCGGCGCCGGGGTGACCGTCGTGCCGCCGCGCGGCGCCACCGTCGACGTGACCGGCACGAGACCCGGCGACTCCGAGGGAACGGTTCTCTTCCGTCTCGGACCGGTGCGCTATGCGATCGCCGTCCGGCCGTTCCGGGGCGACCTCGCCGCGGCGGCCGAGCGCCTGCGGAAGCGAATCGTCGACACGACCGGTTACCAGGTCACGAGCGCGCAGCTGACCGTGGGCACGGCCGGTGGGCTGGCCGGTCTGCAGGGTGGCTACACCGCGCCGGGCCGGGGCGGTCGCTACGCGGTCTTCGTCGACGGCGGCCTCACCATCGAGGTGACGATCAGCGGCAACGACCTCGACCTCGGCCGCAGCCTGCCGCAGATCGAGGCGAGCACCCGCACCCTGCGGCGCACGGACGAGCCGCGGTGACCGCCTCGGTGGTGCGGCCGGCCGACGGTTCGCGCGAGGTCGCGCTCGTCCGGGTGCCCGCGTTCTGGGTGGTGCTCGCCGTGCTGGTGGCCGGCGGGCTGTGGATGGCCCGGCTGGCGGGAGAGTTCTTCACCTCGTACCCGAAGGCGACGGCCCTCTCGCTGCTGCTCTTCGCGTTGCTGGCCGTGCCCTTCTGGCTCTTCGTGGCCGAGCTCGACTTCTTCGAGCGGGAGCCGACCCGGCTGCTGGTGCTGGCGTTCGCCTGGGGCGGGCTGGTGGCGACCACGGTGTCGATCCCCGGCGGCGTCGCCCTCGAGGACCTCGTCGCCAAACTCGGCTCACCCGGCCTGGCCGCGAGTTGGGGCGCCGCCCTCGCCGGGCCCTCGGTCGAGGAGATCGCCAAGACGCTCGGCGTGGTGGCTATCGTGCTGATCGCCCGCGCCCAGGTGAACAGCGTGCTCGACGGCGTCGTCTACGGCGCGATGGTCGGGCTGGGGTTCCAGATCGCCGAGGACATCGTGTTCGCCGTCGGGGCGGTGGCCCTGGCCGGACAGGGCGACCAGCTGCAGCCGGTGATCGCGACCTTCCTGCTGCGCGGCTTCCTCGGCGGCATCTGGAGCCACACGCTCTTCAGCGCGCTGGCCGGGGCCGGCATCGGCTATCTGGTGGTGAGCCGGGAACGGGGGCGGCCGCACCGGATGGGCGTCGCGGTGCTGGCCGTGTTCGGCGCCTGGGCCTCACATGTGCTCTGGAACGCGCCGCTGTTCGTCGACGGGCTGGGCAACGGGGTTTTGGCGTTGCTCGGTGTGCTGCTGATCAAAGGCCTGCCGCCGCTGCTGCTGATCCTGTTGCTGGTGCGGCACGCGCACGACCGGGAGGCCGACTACTACGTCGGCCGGCTGGCCACCCTGCCCGATCCGGCGCTGGTCACCCCGGGCGAGCTGGAGGCGCTCCGGTCGGGGTCGCGGCGGGCGTCCGCGCGCCGGCTGGCCGCCGATCGGGCCGGGCGTACGGCGGCGGCGGCCGTCCGCCGGTTGCAGCGCGCCCAGGCCCGGCTGGCGGTCGAGCTCAGCCGAGCGGACGCGGGATCGACCGCCTCCTGGGAGGCGGCCGTCCGCGAGCAGCGGGCGGTGCTGCGACAGCTCGGACACGCCGAGGCCGTCGCCGGTCGGGTCTCCTGGCGGCACAGAGCGGAAACGGTCGTCACCACGGTCGTGGCGATCGCCGTCCTCTGGGTCGCCCTGAGCGCACTGGGCGGAGCCTGAGGCGTCGCTCTAGACGACGGGCGGGTGCCCGCCGTCGCCGTCGACGATCTGGTCGGGGTTCCCGTCCTCGTCGAGATCGACCATCGTGATGTCGACCTTGCCGTCGCCGTCGGTGTCGAACTGGAACAGATCAGGCTTGCCGTCCCCGTCGGTGTCGGACACCCACACGTCGGGCTTGCCGTCGCCGTTGGCGTCCTGGGCGATCAGGTCGACACGGTCGTTCCCGCGTGTCTCGACAGTCTCCTGCGGCTCGGTCATCAGGCCTCCCGGCATATCGCGTACATGGTCGCAGGGAAGAGTAAGACCCAAGTCACAGCGCCGCGAGCCGAGTGACGCCGGTAACGTTCATCGAATGGACATAGCGGCCGACAGCGTGCAGGAGCTCCTCACCGCCGGGGGTGGCGGGTCGCTCGGCGAGCGGATGGGCATCCAGCTCAGCGAGGCCTCCGCGGAACGGGTCGTCGGCACCATGCCGGTGGAGGGCAACACCCAGCCGTACGGGTTGCTGCACGGCGGCGCGTCGTGCGTGCTGGCCGAGACGCTGGGCTCGGTGGGGGCGGTCATGCACGGGCAGACCGTCGACCGGCCGTTCGCGGTGGGCGTCGACATCAATGCCACGCACCACAAGTCCGCGCGTTCCGGCGTCGTCACCGGCGTGGCCACCCCGGTGCACCGCGGGCGCACGATGGCGACGTACGAGATCGTGATCACCGATGACAGCGGCGAACGCGTCTGTACGGCCCGCATCACCTGCCTGCTCCGCGGAGCCTGAATTTTCCGGTCCCGACAGGCAGACCTTGACCGTTCCACGTACCTTCTTTCTCGTGACCGAGGTACCACAGCACGCTATCGACGACGCGGCACTCGTGCTTCGGAGTGCGCTGAGCGGCGACAGTGACGCGGTGGTCGGCACGTTCGACTCGGTCGTCGACCGCTCGGGCATCGTCGGGGCCTATGACGTCGCCTGGTGCCTGGCCGCGACGATGGTCGGGCAGATTCCGTCGGGCGGCGCGTGGACGCTCGACTTCCCCGGCATCGACGACGCGCGGTACGACAAGCGCTGGGTCGCCCGGTTCGTCAGCGCGTATGTGAACGGGGACATCCCCACCGGGGAGGCCCTGTTCGGCGCCGCGATCGCCGACGGGCAGCTGCCCGACTGCCTGCTCGCCCTGGCCGGCTCGACGGTGGCGACGCTGCGCCACCGCGCCGCCTGATCCGTCGGCGTCCTCAGCCGAGATTCAGCGTCCTTCGAGATTCAGCGCCCTTTGAGATAGAGCGCCTTGGCGTACTGGGCGGTCGCGGCCTCGTTGTACATCGACGCGAGCGACATGTAGAACTCGTGGTCGGCCAGCGCCGACTGGGCCTGCGACGTGCTCTTCCAGCGGATGGCCGCGTCGACCTCGGAGAGACCCCGGGCCTTGAACTGCCGGCGCATCGCCATCCGGCCGGACCGGAACACCTCCTGAGCCTCCTCGGCGTTCTTCATCGCGGCGAAGGCCTTTTCACTGAGCGCTTCCGCCATGCTCCAGGCCGCCTGCTCGGCCGCGTTCGTGAATGTCAGCACGCCGTCCTCCTCCACCCGCCGGACCCCTTGACGCCCTGCAGCTCACTCTTATCGACCGCACAGCGCGCTTCAAGGCCTGGGCCGGTGCCCGGTTCGGCAGATGGGTGTCAGACCGTGGCCACCACTGGAGCCGGGGCGGGCTGGCGGAGGTCGCCGCGACGCAGGCCGCGGACTGTGCGGGTGGCGACGACGGCCCAGGCCGTGACCAGGACACCGAAGAGCAGGACAGCGAGCCCGGTGAGCACGGGCGAGCCGGTTCGGGCGGCCAGTCCGCCGGTGGCGGTCACCACCGTGCCGACCGGGAAGGTGAAGCTCCACCAGGTCAGCGAGAACGGCAGTCCGGTCCGCGCGGTCCGCACGGTGATCGCCGCCGCGAGCGCCGCCCAGAAGAGCGCGAACCCCAGAACGGGTACGCCGTAGAGCAGCGCCAGCATCTGGGCGCCCGCGGCGTACGGCTCGGGCAACACCCCTTCGGCCGAGCGCCCCAGCAGGTGGAACGCGGTGATCGACTGACCCAGCGGGCCGAGCACGATCCACAGTGTCGGGACCATCCGGGCCGCGCCGACCTGGTGGCCGACCAGCCGCGTCCAGATCTGCGTGATCACGACGAGCGAGGCGATCAGGCTGATCCCGGCCAGCGCATAGCAGCCCAGCAGCAGGTCGCGGCCGTCCGGCACGTGGGGCACGAGCAGCGCGCCGGTCGCCGCGGAGACCATCGGCGGCACCACCGGCATCAGCCAGCCACCGAAGGCCGCGTCCGGCCCGGCGCCGGGCCGGGTCATCATCCGGTACGGGACGGCGACCGCCACGATGAGGCCGAGCACAGTGCCGGCGCTCCAGAGGACCAGGGAGGCCGTGACGGCGAACCGGCCGGGGCCGAGCAGCAGGGTGCCCGCTCCGACGGTCATCAGTGCCATCGGTGGCGCACCCCAGAACTGGACCAGCACCGGATCGCCGGCGTTGCTCGTGCCGCGCCGGAGGAACGCGGTGACGACCGCGGCCAGCGCCAGCGTGGCCAGCAGCCACATCACGGTCGCGAAGGCGCGCAGGCCGGGCAGGTGGACGGGCAGCGTGGCGGCCGCGGTGGCGACGATCCCGGTGCCCATGACGGAGGCGAACCAGTTGGGTCCGATCATGTCTCCACCCTGCGGCCCGCCACGATGATCCGGTAGGCGGCGATCCCCCCTGAGGTCATAAGCTCCGGTTATGCCTCTGCCGCCCTTCATCGCCGACCTGACCGGCTTCGACCTGCTGCTCAGCGTCGCCCGGCTGGGCAGTGTGGGCCGGGCCGCGGCCGAGCACCGCATCTCGCAGCCGGCCGCCAGCGCCCGCCTGCGCGAGCTCGAGCGACGGGCCGGGCTGACTCTGCTGCACCGCACGCCGCGAGGTTCCACCCTCACCGCGACCGGCGCGCTGGTGGCCGACTGGGCCCGTTCGGCCGTCGACGCGGCCGAGGCGCTGGCGGTCGGCCTGGCGGCGCTGCGGGCGACCCACGAGAGCCGGCTGACCGTCGCCGCCAGCCAGACCGTCGCGGAATATCTGCTGCCGGCCTGGCTGGTGGCGCTCCGCGCGGCCCACGCCGAACTCGCTGTGACCCTGCACGCGGCCAACTCGGCCGAGGTCGCCGCGGCCGTGCTCGACGGTCAGGTCGAGCTCGGCTTCGTCGAGGGACCCGACCTGCCGGCCGGGTTGCACGCCGAGGTGGTGGCGACCGACCGCCTGACCGTCGTGGTCGCGCCGGCGCACCCGTGGGCCCGGCGCCGCCGCGCGGTCACGGCGGCCGAGCTGGCCGCGACCCCGCTGGTGTCGCGCGAGGCCGGCTCGGGCACCCGCCGTGCGTTCGACCAGGCGCTCGGCGACCAGATCGCGGCCGCGCCGCTGCTCGAGCTGTCGTCGACCACCGCGATCAAGCACGCGGTGGCCGCCGGCTCCGGGGTGGCCGTGCTGAGCTCGCTGGCGGTGATCGCCGAGCTGGCGGCCGGCACGCTGGTGGCCGTGCCGGCCGCCGTCCCGCTGCAGCGACGCCTGCGCGCGGTGTGGCGGGCCGCCGATCAGCTCATCGGGCCGGCCCGCGACCTGTACGCGATCGCCCGCCGGGCCTGAGACCGGCGCCGACCCGTACGAATCATGGTTCCAGGTCGGTCGCGGCGGCGAACGAGCCGTCCATCAGGAACGGCACCGACTCGTGCTCGTGCACGACCAGCCAGCGCCCGTCGATGCGGCGCAGACCCAGCGTCACCCGATACCAGAGGGTGAACGCGTCGGTCGTGCCCTTGGGGGTCGCGCTCATCGAGTCGATGCTGGTGGCGAACGCGACGTCACCGTCGGCGGTGATCTCCAGCTGGGTGACCTCGCGGCGCGGCGGCGCCTCGAACGTGGCCAGCCACTGCTCCATCGGCAGCGGGTCGCTGCTGTCGACCCGCTCACCGAGCGGCGGCGCCAGGCTGTACGTGACCACCTCGGGCGCCGAGTAGGCCAGGAATCCCCGCACGTCGCCCTGGCCGAGCCGGGCGGCCCGCCCCTCGATCACCTCTCGGATCTCGCGCATGGTCTTGTCTCCTCTTCTCGGAACTTCGGCGAACTTCACCCGGGACGTCGAAACCGGCCGGTCGGCTTCGACATGCTGGGTGAGGCAAAGGAGATGACCCGTGAAATACCTGATTCTCATCCAGTCGAACCCGCGCAGCCTGGCCGTCTGGGACGCGATGTCCGACGACGAGCGGACCGCCTTCGGTCGCGGTCATCTGCAACTGAACGAGGAGATGGCCGAGGCCGGGGTGCACGTCGCCGGTGAGGGCCTCGCCGATCCGTCGCTGGCCCGGTTCGTCTCGGTCCGCGACGGCCGGACGATCGTGTCGGACGGGCCGTTCGCCGAGGTCAAGGAACACCTCGCCGGCTTCTATCTGATCGACGTGCCCAGCCTGGACGACGCTGTCGCGTGGGCCGCCAAGGTGCCCGACGCGGCGAACACCGAGGTCGAGGTGCGCCCCGTCCTGGACATGAGCGGGTGGGAGTTCTGACCCCTTGACTCCGCTGGAAGAGGTGCTGCGGGCCGCCGCGCCGGGCGTGCTGGGCGCGGTGGTGCGTCGTTACGGCGACTTCGACACCAGCGAGGACGCGGTGCAGGAGGCGTTGCTGGCGGCCGCCCGGCAGTGGCCGGCCGAGGGGGTGCCCGACGATCCGCGCGCGTGGCTGATCCGCGTCGCGTCGCGCCGTCGCATCGAGTCGCTGCGCAACGAGCAGGCCCGGCGGCGGCGCGAGGCGCTGCCACCGGATCCGGTTCCGGCCGTACGCGGTGACGACGAACTGACGTTGCTGGTGCTCTGCTGTCATCCCGCCCTGACGGCCGTCTCCCAGGTGGCGCTGACCCTGCGCGCGGTGGGCGGCCTGACCACCGCCGAGATCGCCCGTGCCCTGCTCGTGCCCGAGGCGACCGTCGGCCAGCGGATCAGCCGGGCCAAGCGCACGATCCGCGAGGCGGGCGCCCGTTTCGTCCTGCCGCCCGACCTCGCCGAGCGCCTCACCGGCGTCCGTCAGGTCCTGTATCTGATCTTCAACGAGGGCCACACGGCCAGCTCGGGGTCGTCGCTGCACCGCGTCGAACTGAGCACCGAGGCGATCCGGCTGACCCGGCAACTGCACGCCCGCCGGCCGCGGGACGGCGAGGTGGCCGGCCTGCTGGCGCTGATGCTGCTGACCGACGCCCGGCGTCCCGCCCGCACGCGTCCCGACGGCGCCCTCGTCCCGCTCGCCGAGCAGGACCGCAGCCGGTGGGATCGGGCCGCCGTCGCGGAGGGCGTCGAGATCATCACCGCCGCGTTGCGCGACACCGAGCTGGGCCCGTTCCAGTTGCAGGCCGCGATAGCCGCCGTGCACGCCGAGGCCCCCTCCGCGGCCGGCACCGACTGGCCGCAGATCCTCCAGCTGTACCGGCTCCTGCAGGCGCTCGCCCCGGGCCCGATGGTCACGCTGAACCGCATCGTCGCCCTGGCCGAGGTCGACGGGCCGCTGATCGGCCTGCGCGCGCTGGAGGAGGCGGCTGCCGATCCCGCCCTGGCCGGCCATCATCGGGTCGCCGCCGTCCGGGCCCATCTGCTGGAGCGCGCCGGCGACCTCGCCCTGGCCCGGCAGGAGTATCTGCTGGCCGCCCGGCAGACCTTGAGCCTCCCTGAGCAGCGCTATCTCGAGTCGCGAGCGGCTCGCCTGCGCTGAGCCCGTAGAGCAGTTCGCGCCGGTGTGCATGACTACCCGGCGGGCGGGGGAAACATGGTCCTGGCTTCGCGACGCAACAGGGCGCGGGGCCCGCCGACCGCAACGTTATGACGGACGCAACGGGCCGGCGGACCCCGCTGGGACCCGCCCGGGCGTACCGGGCGGGGTCACGGCCGCAGCCACACCGCCTCATCTCGGTGTGACTCGAGCGGCCCCGGGTAGTCGAGGCCACGCCGGACGTTGTCCGGCAAGCGCCAGGGCTGGTGCACGGCGCCGCCCTCGACTCCCTTGAGTTCGGGTACGTAGCGCCGAACGTACACGCCTTCGGGGTCGAACCGCTGAGCCTGACGAATCGGATTGAATTTGCGGTAGGGCCGGGTGTCGTTCCCGGTGCCCGCGACCCACTGCCAGTTGCCCGAGTTGTTCGGCACGTCCCCGTCGAGCAGCCAGCGGAAGAACCACTGCACGCCGGGCCGCCAGTCGATGCCGAGATGCTTGGTGAGGAACGCGGCGGTGATCAGCCGGGCGCGGTTGTGCATCCAGCCCTCGGCCCGCATCTGGCGCATCCCCGCGTCGACCACCGGCACCCCGGTCGTCCCATCCTGCCAGTGCCGCAGCGCGTCCTGGTCGTCGCGCCACTCGGTGTCGCCGTTCGGCCGCAGCGGTCTGGTCGACAGCTGGGGGAAGGACAGCGCGACCTGGTAGTAGAAGTCGCGCCAGCACAGTTGCCGCACATAGTCGTCGGCGTCCTGCTGGAGCGCGGCCCGAGCCAGCCCCAAAGGAGACAGACAACCGAACCGCAGATACGGGCTGAGCCGGCTGGTGCCGTCGGCGGGCATGTCGTTGTGCAGCTCGGGGTACGGGCCGAGGTGCCGCAGCCAGGTCGCGAACCGGCGGCGGGCCTCGGTCTCGCCACCCGCGGCCGCGTCCGGTGACTCGCCTTCCGGGATCGCCGGCAGCCGGCCGGTGGCGACGCCCTGCGGCAGGGTGATCCGGTCGGGCGTGGCGACCTCGGCCCGCCACTGGGCCGCCCGCCAGACCCGGTGGTAGGGCGAGAAGACCCGGTACGAGGGACCGCCCCCGCCGGGCCGCAGCTCGCCCGGGTTGACCACGGTCAGGCCGGGGAACAGCCGCAACGCGATCCGGTGCCGCTCGCACTCCTCCCGCATCCGCTCCTCCCGGCGGCGGGCGTAGTGGCTGACGTCGGCCGCCATGCCGATGCCCTCGGCGCCGACCGAGCGGGCCAGCTCGATCGTCTCGGCCACCGGGTCGCCCATCCGGATCACCAGGTCACCGCCCCTTTCCCGCAGCGCCGCTCGCAGGTCGGCGAGCGACTGGTGCAGGAAGCGGGTGCGGTTGGGCGAGAGCTTGCCGAGATCCGGGTCGAGCACGAACAGCGGTACGACCTGCTCGGCGTTCGCGCAGGCGGCGGCGAGGGCGGGGTTGTCTCGTACCCGCAGGTCGCGGGTGAACAGGACGACGGCGGTGCGCATCTCAGGCGGCCGTCCGCACCGGGGTGCCGGCCCGGGTGAGCAGGCTGCGCATCGCGACCGCGGCCCTGCGTCGGTTCGGCACGGTCGCGCGGCGGGCGAACACGTCGTAGTCGTTCGCCTCGATCTCCTCGAGGATGCCGCCGTAGAGCGCGAACGCCGTGCGCATGCAGGCCTGCGACGCGGGCTCCAGCATGACGATGCCGGGGGCGGCGGCCACGTAGTGCTCGCGGGCGACCCCGATCTCGTACCGGATGAGGTCCTTGATCGCGGGTGTGATGACGCCGCGGGCCAGGTCGTCGCGCGTGACGCCGAACCGGCCGAGGTGCGACTCGGGCAGGTAGACCCGGCCGCGGTCGAGGTCTTCGGCGATGTCCCGGATGAAGTTGGTGAGCTGGAAGGCGAAGCCCAGCTGACGGGCGGGCTCGCGGGCCGCGACCGGGTCCCGTGACCCCAGGATCGGCAGCATCATCGTGCCGATGACGGCGGCCGAGCCCTCCATGTAGTCGAGCAGGTCGTCGTACGTCGCGTACGAGGTCTCTGTGAGATCCATCGCCATGCAGCGCAGGAACGACGCGAAGTCGTCGACATCAAGATCGAAAACCGCGATCGTGTGCAGAACCGCTGGTAGCAGCGGGTCGTCGACCGGCTCACCGCGCAGTCCGGCGACGAAGGCGCCGGACCATTCGTTGAGCCGGGCCGCCCGCTCGGCCGGAGGAAGCTCGGAGGTTTGATCGACGATCTCGTCGGCATACCGGGTGAATCCGTAGAGGGCGTGCACGTGGCGTCGTTTCCAGGCCGGAAGGAGCCTGGTCGCCAGGTAGTAGGTACGCCCGTGGCGCTTGTGCAGCTCACGGCAGCGCTCGTAGGCAGCAGCCAGATCGATGTCCACGGAAGCCTCCGGAGAAAAAACGACGCACGAATCGACGCAACTTCAAAGTAAGGGTACGGTACAGCTCGTGGCCAATCACACGCTCGAGGGAAACCTGCATCGGGGCATACCCCGGCAGGGCGCCTCGCCGAACGCGCTGATCGACGCGATTCAGGGGACGCTCGCCGACTTCCTGGCCGCCCAGATCGCCTCACTCGACGCGATCGACCCCGCCCTCGGCCGCTTCGCCCGCACCGCCCGCGAGCTGGTGCACGCCGGCGGCAAGCGACTGCGACCCGTCTTCGCGTACTGGGGCTGGCGTGGCATCGCCGGACCCGACGCGCCGGTCGAGCCGGTGCTCCCGGCCTTCGCCGCGCTCGAGCTCATGCACACCTTCGCGCTGGTGCACGACGACGTGATGGACGACTCCGACACCCGCCGGGGCCGGCCCACCGCCCACCGCATCTTCGCCGACCAGCACCAGGAGGACGGCAGCGTCGGCGACCCCGGGCGCTTCGGCTCCGCCGCCGCCATCCTCATCGGTGACCTCTGTCTCGTGTGGGCCGACCAGCTGCTGGCCCGCGCCGGCTCGCCGCCGACCGTCCGCGCCTGCTACGACCGCATGCGCGTCGAAGCGATCGCCGGGCAGTATCTCGACGTTCTCGGCGAAAGTCAGCCCGGCGCCTGGTCGGTCGACCGCGCCCTGCTCGTCGCCCGGCACAAGACGGCCAGCTACACCGTCCAGCGCCCGTTGCAGCTCGGGCTGGCTCTGACCGGTTCCCCGCAGAACGAGTCCCACCAGGCCTACGGCACCTACGGGCTCGCCGTCGGTGAGGCCTTCCAGCTGCGGGACGACCTGCTGGGTGTGTACGGCGACCCGGCCGTGACCGGTAAGCCGGCGAGCGACGACCTGCGTACCGGAAAGCCCACCACCCTGTTGATGCTCGCCCGCAAGCTGGCCACCCCGGCCCAGCGGGCGGAGCTCACCCTGGACCCCGCCGGAGCCGTCAACCCCGCCGACGGCTCCGGCGGCTTTACCAAGGCCCAGATCGAGCGGCGCGCTCGCGTCATCACTGAGACCGGCGCGCCCGCGCGCCTCGAAGCGATGATCCAGGAGCGGGTCGCCGACGGCGTCGCCGCGCTGGCCCAGGCCCCCATCCATGAACAAGCGCGTGCGGCGCTCATCGAGCTGGCGGTTCGCGTCACGCACCGCCCGGCATGATGTCCACCCGGAGGTGCACACGATGAGAACCGTTACAGGACCGACCGACCACGTGGTCGTGGTCGGCGCTGGACTGGCCGGACTGGCCTGCGCCCTGCATCTGGCCGCGGCCGGCCGGCAGGTCACCGTCGTCGAGCGCGAGGCCGTGCCCGGCGGCCGGGCCGGACGGCTCAACCTGCAGGGGTACGAGTTCGACACCGGTCCGACCGTGCTCACCATGCCCGAGCTGATCGCCGAGCCGCTCGCCGCCGTCGGTGAGAACCTGTCCGACTGGCTCGAGCTGACCCCGCTCGACCCGGCCTACCGGGCGTTCTACCCCGACGGCTCGACGCTGGACGTCCGCACCGACACGGTCCGGATGGCGGCCGAGATCAGCCGGGTCTGCGGTCCCCGCGAGGCCGACGGCTACCTGCGGTTCGTCGACTTCGCCCGGCAGCTGTGGCAGCTGGAGCGCAACAACTTCATCGACCGGAACCTGGACACCCCGATCGACCTGGTCAACCTCAACCTGCTCAAGCTGCTGGGCATGGGTGGGTTCCGGCGGCTCCAGCCGAAGATCAACCAGTACTTCCGCGACCCGCGCACCCAGCGGATCTTCTCCTTCCAGGCCATGTACGCCGGTCTGGCGCCGCACGACGCGCTGGCCATCTACGCCGTGATCGCCTATCTCGACTCGGTCGCCGGCGTCTTCTTCCCCAAGGGCGGCATGCACGCCGTCCCGCGCGCCCTGGCCGGCGCGGCCGAGAAGCACGGCGTCACGTTCCGCTACTCGACCACGGTCACCGAGGTCGAGACGGTCAACGGCCGGGCCACCGCCGTGATCACCGAGGACGGCTCACGGATCCCGGCCGACGTGGTCGTCCTGAACCCGGACCTGCCCGTCGCCAAGCGCGACCTCCTGCCCCAGCCGGGGCGTCAGCGCAACCTGACGTATTCACCCTCCTGTGTGGTTCTGCACATCGGGTCGCGCCAGAGCTACAGCAAGATCTCGCACCACAACATCCACTTCGGACGCAGCTGGCGCGGCACGTTCCAGGAGGTCATCGACAAGGGGCTGCTGATGAGCGACCCCTCGCTGCTGGTCACCAACCCGACCCACACCGATCCCTCGGCCGCACCGGACGGGCGGCAGAGTTACTACGTGCTCGCACCGACCCCCAACCTCGTCGCCGGCCCGATGGACTGGCGTGGCGGCCTCGGCGAGAGGTACGCGTCCTCACTGGTCCGCACGCTGGAGCAGCGGGGCTACGTCGGCTTCGGCGACGGCATCGAGGTGCAGCAGATCATCACGCCGGCCGACTGGGAGGACCAGGGCATGGCGGCCGGCACGCCGTTCGCGGCCGCCCACACGTTCGCCCAGACCGGCCCGTTCCGCCCCTCCAACCTGCACCCCGGCCTCGACAACGTGGTCTTCACCGGCTCCGGCACGCAGCCCGGCGTGGGGGTGCCGATGGTGCTGATCTCCGGCAAGCTGGCCGCGGCCCGCATCACCAAGGTGAAGTCGTGACCGCGCGCGAGGCCCACCTGGTCGAGCTGGTCGACGCCGACGGCCACGCGGTCGGCACGGCCACCGTCGCCGACTCCCACCGCGCCCCGGGTCGTCTGCACCGGGCGTTCTCGGTGTTCCTGCGCAACGAGTCCGGGCAGGTGCTGTTGCAGCAGCGGGCGGCGGCCAAGACCCGCTTCCCGCTGCGCTGGGCCAACACATGCTGCGGGCACCCGTTGCCCGGCGAGGCGCTCGACGTGGCGGCCGCCCGGCGCCTGATCGAGGAGGTCGGGATCGCCGACGTGCCGCTGACCGAGGTCGGCGTGTACGCCTACTACGCCGAGGACCCGGCGACCGGCCGCGTCGAATACGAGTACGACCACGTGCTGGTGGGCGACCTCCCCGCAGACGTGCAGCCCGTGCCCGATCCGGACGAGGTGGCCGGCCTGCGATGGACGTCGCTGCCCGGGCTGCTCGGCGAGATGGAGAGCGACTCCCGGTCGTACGCCCCCTGGCTTCTCGGAGTCACTCAGCGCCTGGCCGAGGCGACCGAGGCGGTTGAGGTCCGTTCCGCCCATCCCGATGGCCGGTGAGGGACTCACCGCAGGGGCCGTCGCCCGCCGTCTCGGGGTGGCGGTCACCACTTTGCGTACGTGGCATCAGCGGTACGGCCTCGGGCCGAGCGAGCATGTGCCGGGCCACCACCGCCGCTACACCGAGCAGGACCTCGACCGCCTGCAGGTGATGCGCCGGCTGACCGCCCAGGGAGTCACCCCCGCCGAGGCGGCCGCGTGGGCGCAGCGGACCCCTCTCACCGTCGACGACGTTCCCCCACGGCAGGCCCGGGACGGCGGCGGCCACGCCATCGCCCTCGGATCGGTGGAGCCCGCCGCCCGGGGGCTGGCCCGCGCCGCCATGCGCCTGGACGCGTCGGCCATGCGCGACATCCTCGAGATGGTGATCGCCGACTGCGGAGTGATCCGGGCCTGGGAAGAGGTGGCGACGCCCGTGCTGATCGGCATCGGCGAGCGCTACGAGGCCACCAAGCGCTTCGTCGAGGTCGAGCACCTGATCTCGCGCACGCTGACCGAAGTCCTCGGCTCGGTGCGCCGCCCCGACAGCTCGGTGCCACCGAAGGTCCTGCTCGCCGCGGCCGACGAGGAGCTGCACACGCTGCCGCTCGAAGCGCTGGCCGCCGCCCTGGCCGAGGTGGGGGTGCCCAGCCGCCTGCTGGGCGCCCGGGTGCCACCCACCGCCCTGGCCGAGGCGATCGCCCGCACCGGTCCCGTGGTCGTCGTGCTCTGGTCGCAGACGCCCACCAGCTCCGACCCCGACCAGCTGGGCCGGGTCACGGCGCTGCCCCATCCGCCCCTGCTGACCGCCGCCGCCGGCCCCGGCTGGCCCGCGACGCTGCCCCCCGGCGTGCTCCAGCTCACCAGCCTCAACGACGCCGTGAAAACCGTCGCCGCCGCCGTCCGCTGACGTTCGCCCTGGTCAGGGCGTCGCCGCACGAAGGGGGATACCGGTTTGGAATGCGGGCGGTGGATCACGTATGCTTTCCAAGCCTCAAGCGGGGGCCCGGTTGGGGTCAAAGCCGAAAAGCATTGCAGACGTGCAATACTGACGGCGTTGCCCTCATCGTCTAGTGGCCCAGGACGCCGCCCTTTCAAGGCGGTAGCACGGGTTCGAATCCCGTTGGGGGTACTGGTAGGTTAGCGGCAGGCAGTCGCTAGGCTGACTGGTAAGAAGTACCGAGCAAGATGAACAAGCAAGGTCCTGTGGAGCAGTTGGAGTGCTCGCCGCCCTGTCAAGGCGGAGGTCGCGGGTTCAAGTCCCGTCAGGACCGCAACGCACGTCAAGGCCAGGTAGCTCAGTTGGTACGAGCGTCCGACTGAAAATCGGAAGGTCGGCGGTTCGACCCCGCCCCTGGCCACCAGGCCTCTCGCCGGGCACTGAGCATCGTCCACCAGCGGAAACGCTCGGTGGACGTTTTGCTGTCCGGCCTGCCTCAAAGATCAAGCCACCCGTGCGGCTCCTGGTGAACGAGCCATCTGTCGGCCGCTGTCCGGCATCGCCCGGGCGCAACCTCGCCATGGTCGGATGTCACTCATGACCGAGCCCGTCTCGTACCAGCCCGGCACCCGACGCGGTCGTCCGGTTTTCTGGGCGCTCGTCACCTTGGTGGTTGTGGCGATCGTCGCGGCGATCACGCTATGGCCCGACTCCCTCAGGGAACGGCATGACGCAGCTGTCGAGCTCTGCAAGACCGAAGTTGACGCGGTCGAACCGACGCCGTGGCGAAAGGTGTGGCAGGAGTCGTCGTTCCGGGTCGACGGGGACGAGGTGATCACGGTGTCCGGTGAGTTCGCCATGAAGGACGCCGGTTTGCGGCAGTTCAGCTGTGAGGTGGAGGACGGGAAAGTCACCAGCTCACAGATCGAACCTGACAAGTAGGCGCCCGCCCCGGCGAAAGAAAACGCGGTAGGGCCCAGCCGGGCTCTACCGCGTTTTGCTTCTGTCTGCGCCGATCAGGCTTCGAACCGCGTCCGACGACGCCGGGCCAGGACGAACCCGAACGCGCCCGCGGCGATCAGGACGGCCGCGGCGCCGCCGAGCAGCCCGGTCTGCGGGCCGGTGATCGGGAGACCGCCGCCCTCGCCGCCGGTGCCGCCCTCGCCGCCGCTGCCCGGCCCGCCGCCGGTGCCGTCACCGTTGCCGGTGCCCGGGCCGCCGGCGCTGAGCGGGTTGAAGACGATCTTTGCCGTGTCGTTCTTGGTGTTGATGTCGCGGGTGAAAAGCGCGCAGCAGGCCGGGTTGGACTCGACGAGGCCCTCGGCGTTCCGCAGCTCGGCCGTCAGCTTCACGCCGAACGTCCACGTCTCGGTCGTGCCGGTCTTGAACAACCTCGACGAGCTGCGGCACAGGTACCGAGGGGTGACCGCATCGGGACGGCTGGCGAGGCGGTGGCCGTCGACGCAGAGCTTCGGAACCTCCACGACCTCGGTGTCGGCCGGGAAGGTGACGACCGCGGCCGCGGCCGGCAGCCCGGGAACGTAGCCGTTCGGGTTCTGCGGGATGTAGCCGCTGTCCAGTGTGGCCGGACCGTGGTTGCGCAGCCCGACCGGCACGCTCACCGTGTCGCCCTCGGCCGCCTTGGCCTCGGTTCCCAGGGCGGCGAAGTCGGTGCCCTGCTTACCCGCGGACGTGATCGTGAGGATCTGCGACTCGTTCCCGCGGGACCCGTCCGTCTGGTCCGCACGCCGGGCCGCGGACATCACCGGGGTCAGGGACAGCGTGCCGCCGTTCCCCTCGTCCCCGAAGGGAGGGTTCCTGAGCTGGTCGTAGCTCTCGACCAGGTCGTCGAAGTCGGCCGGGGTCATCCATCGGATGCTCTCGCTCAACTTCACCGGCGCGGGGACGTCCGGGCGCAGGCGGCGCGGCAGGCGGACCTCATAGGTCGTGCCCGGCTGCAGGTCCTGATCGAACGTGCACGCGCTCACCTGGTCGCCGCGGTACAGGCAGTTGGAGAACCGCTTCGGGTCGGTGGTGCCGTACAGGTCACCGCGATCGAGAGTCACCACGGCGCCGTGCACGACCTTGTCGGACTCGTTCCTGACCTGGTGGGTCTGGTCGAACGAGGAACCGCGCTTGACGGTGAGCTCAGGATCGCGGGGACCGGCGGCGCTCAGGTCGACTTTCTCGACGACGGTCACCTTCGCGGTCTTGGTGACCGGCGCGAGGCCCTCGGCGGTCAAGGTCATGGTGATCGTGCCGGTCTGGCCGACCTTGGCCTCCGACGACGCGATCAGCTCGGGCGAGAGCGACGGGTACGGCCCCTCCGGCGACGGAAGGGACAACGAATCCGGGCCCAGCTTGAAGCCGAACCTGTAGTCGCAGGTGTACATCGGCTTGAAGGCCGAACTGCACTCGCCTTGGCTGTCGCTGACCCGGATGCCCTCCAAGCCGGCCGACAGCTCGAAGGTCAACTGCGCCCGCGGCACGGAGATCGGTTGATCCGAGAACATGATCGCGCGGACGCCGGCGTAGCCCGGACCCTGAGGGACCCGGGTATCCAGCATCCCGATGGTGATGGCAGGGCCGGCGGCCTGGGCCGGCGCGGCCACGCCGACCGCCGCAGCGGCAGCAAGGGCAACGGCGCCGAGAGCCAGGCGCCGCCCGAGATTGTGGTACATGAGCAGGTCCTCCCGTGAAGAGCTCCCAGGACCGGAGCGCTCCGGAGCATAGAGGCCGCTCACTTCGCACGCAGCCCCGTCGACGGGCGCGGTGTTCCACTATTGTGCGCCGCCGAATAGCTGGCTATTATGTGTCGCATGATAGATGGCGGAGATGCGGATCGGCAGGCTCAACTGCTGCGCGGTGCGCTCGACATGTGCCTGTTGGCGCTGCTCTCGCAGCATCCCGGCCATGGCTATGAGCTGGTGCGGCGGGTCGGCGAGGCCGGTTTCCCGTCGGCCGGTTACGGCACTATCTATCCGCTGCTCACCCGCATGCGGCGGCTCGGCCTGGTCGCTCAGGAAGTGCAGGACAGCCCGCACGGCCCGGCTCGCAAGATCTACGCGGTCACCGGCGCCGGGCGTGAGCGGCTCGCGGATTGGACCGCGCAATGGAACGAGTTCGTCAATGTCGTCGGCCGCGTCCTGGCCGACGACCCCAGCCAGGCGAGGAGCCGAGGATGACCATCGACGAGGCGATCACGGCCGCCGCCCGGGAGTGGCGCAGGCTGGGCCTGCGGTCACGGGATCGTCAGGCGCTCGCCGCCGACCTGCGACTCGACCTCGAAGCGGCCCTGGCTGACGGGGTGCCCACCGAGGAACTGATCGACGGCGACGTCACCGTCTTCGCCCGCCGGCTGGTCGAGGAGTCCGGGTTGCGGCCGGTGCCGGCACGGTACGGCCAGATCGCCGCGACCGCCCTGGCCGGCGCGGTGGTCGGAGTCCTCGTCGGCGTGCTGATCGTGGCCGGTGTCTACACGATCGTGGTCCAGGCGTTCAATCGGCCGGCCGACTTCACCATGCCCCCGGCGCTCGCGGCCGGCATCTACTACGGCGGCATCGGGCTGGTGGCGCTCGGCGGCGCAGTGATCGGGGTGCTGATCCTGTTGCGCCACCTCCCGGCCATCGGGCGCACCGCGGCGGCGATCGCGGCACTGACACCACTCAGCGCGGTCGTCCTGGTTCCTCTGATCATGATGTTCGCCCGGGTGACCGGCTACAGCACCTCGATCGCGATCGTCCTGATCGAGATCGCGCTGGCGATCGCCGGGTTCGCCGCCGTGATCACCGCGGCTCGGCGCTGGTCCCTCACGCACGCCTGACGACACGTACAGACGATGCCCGCGACGCCGGCCTCGGGGGACGACGTCGCGGGCATCGGCAGCGGAGACGACCGTGAGTGTGGCGGGCACCAGCCCTGGACCGCCACCGCTCCCTCACGACCGACTCTCCTGGTGAACCCTCTTTCCGCGAAGGTTCAGAATCGGCCGGGCGGGCCGGCGGATGAGACTTTTCAGCGGGGCAGTGCCGCGTCGACGCGGTCGAGCACCGCGAAGTCGCCGAGGCGCCTGCTCACATAGGCGATGGCCAAGCCGCGGGCCGGGTCCGCGTACCCCGCCGAGCCGCCCAGGCCGCCATGGCCCCAGGTGCCGTCGGGCTCGATCTGCACGCCTAAGCCCCAGGTGACGTCCTCGCCGATGAAGAGGTCCGGGCCCGTGTACTGGGGCACGGCCACAGCGGGCAGCGAGCCGTCGAGCAGGGCGGCGTAGAAGCGGGCGATGCCGTCGGCGCTCGCGTGCAGGTTCACCGCCGGCACCGAGGCGCGGCGCCACTCCGGGCTGTTGACGACGGCCAGATCCCGGGCGCCGGGCGGGTTGGCGATCGCCCGTTCCTTCGGTGAACCGGGGGCTCCCGCGTTGCGGGCCGGCCAGTCGGGGGCGTCGAACTCCAGGTCGGCACAGCGGGCGATGTCCTCATCGGACAGCGCGAAGCCGAAGTCGAAGGGGAGCTCGTCCGCGACGAACCGGGCGGGGGTCCGGCCGTCGACCCGGCGCACCAGTTCGCCGAGCAGGTGGCCGTACGTCAACGCGTGTTCGGCGGCCACGCTGCCCGGTTCGTATTCGGGGGCGGCCTCGGCCAGGTCGCCGCAGAGCAGATCCCAGTCGCCGAACGCGGACGCCGGACGGCTCACCGGAAACGACGGGAGCCCGGCAGTGTGGGACAGCAGCTGACGTACGGAAGCAGGGGCTCGGAAAGACGGCCAGTAGGCCGAGATCGGCGCGTCCAGATCGATCAGGCCACGGTCGGCCAGCAGCACCACGGCCATCGCGATGACCGGCTTGCCGGTCGAGTAGACCTGCACCAGAGTGTCCGGCCGCCACGGATCGGTGCGGGCCGTGTCGCGCCAGCCCTCGACCAGCTCGACGACCGGTTCGCCGGCACGCAGGATCGTCAGCGCCGAGCCGCCTCGTGGCTCGGTGGCGAACGCCTCGGCCACCGCCTCGAAACCCGGTGCGATCACGTCAGCGGTCCCTTTCCAGCACCCTCAGATTTCGTACGCCGTGCGCCCCGGCGACGCGCAACGTGTGCCCGATCCGGCGGTCCCCGACGACGATCATGTGGCGGTTGCGGGGAAGGCCCGCCGCGGCACGGACGATCATGGCAGCCGCGCCGTCGTCGAGCGAGTGCAGCATCCCGAGGTTCAGGTGCACATCCGGGTCGAGCCGCACGGCCTCGGACAGCGCGTCGCGCAACGCGCCGGCCCGGCTCACGTCCAGCGATCCGGTCATCCGGATGCCGGGCGGCACGTGCTGACGGCAGATCCGCAGCTCAGCGTCCTCGTGATAGACGGCCGCGGCCACCGTACGCGGGTGCGTCCTCGCGGCGTAGGCCAGCGTCACCGGATCGAACGCCTCCCGGTCGTACTCGCAGAGCGCGGTGAGCCCGCCGTCCGCGAAGAGCTTGGCCACCTCGTTCTCGAAGACGAGGAGCTGCTCGGCGCCCGCCTGCGGACGAGCGGCCCAGCACATGTCGAGACTGACCCGCAGGCCCCGGGGCGACTGACCGAGCTCGTCACTCAGCCGGCGCACCATGGCCGCCGCGCTCGGCGCCGACCCCGGCCCCCACAACTCCTCCACCGGGAGCACGGTCTCGCCCCGGTCGACTCCCTGCCGGCGCAGGTCCGCGGCCACCGGCGAGTCGGTGAAGCAGAGGACCCGCTCACCCCGGCGCAGGCCCTCGCTCACGAAGGCCGCGAGCAGGTCGAGCCGCTCCTCCGGCTCGGAATAGGTCAGACAGGCATGATCACCGGGCTCCAGCTGGTCCACCGACGTCATGACGCTCTCCCTCCGACCCTGGCCCAGGTACCCGGGCCGCTTCACCGCCATGCCCACCGCGGGGTTTCGCACGCGTGCGAGCGGGAAACGTCCTCTCATGCAGCTCTTGAACCGGTTGGAGAAGAACCGTTCCTTCGACGGCGTGATCGAGAAGGTGCAGTCCGTGATCGTGTCGGCGCCGGAACGGGTGCGGGACGTGCTGCACGGCGTGGGGCTGGGGCATCCCCTCCACCCGGTGCTCGTGCAGTTGCCGGTCGGCGCCTTCATGTCGGCCGCCGTGCTCGACCTGCTGCCGGGTCAGCGCCGCGCCGCCACGACCCTGATCGCCGTCGGTACGGCGACCGTGGCCCCGGCGGCCGCGGCCGGCTGGACCGACTGGTCCCAGATGACCAAGGACAAGCAGCGGGTCGGGCTGGTGCACGCCACGGCGAACGTGGTGGCGGTCGGCCTCTATGCGGCTTCCCTGGTGGCCCGGTCCCGCGGCCGGTCCGGACGGGTGCTGAGTTACGCCGGGCTGTCGGTGGCCGGGATGGGCGCCTATCTCGGCGGCCACCTCTCGTACGCCCGGGCCGGTGGCATGAACCAGGCGGCGCCCGACCTCAACCGGGTGCCTGCGGAGTGGACGTCCGTCGGGTCGCTCGCTTCCCTCCCCGAGGGCAAGCCGGCCGTACGGACTCTGCCCGACGACGTTCCCGTGCTGCTGTGGCGCCAGGGGGACGAAGTCACCGCGATGCTCGAGCGGTGCGGCCACGAGACCGGACCACTGGGCGAAGGGGAGGTCGTCGGCCAGGGACGGGACGCCTGTGTGGTGTGCCCCTGGCACGGCAGTACCTTCCGGCTCCGTGACGGCGTGGCCGTCCACGGTCCGGCGGCCAACGACCAACCGCTGCTGCGTGTCCGGGTCGAGGCCGGTCAGGTCGAGGTGGCCCAACCATGACGGTTTCCCAGCGCTGAGCTGCACAGATGCGAGACACTGGTACCCGATTTGGAGCCCGGGCAACGCGCGTGTAATGTTTTCCGAGCCGGCAGGGAAACGGGCGAGGCAGCGGAGAGATCCGCTCCGGCCGTCCTGCCAAATCCTACGGACTGCGGATCGCAGCAACGCTGCGCGCCTCGGACCGTGGGGTGACTAGGACGAAGCGGGACCAACCGGGAAAAACCGGTTGACAACCCCGGGAGGGCCTAGTAAAGTTGAGCGAGTGCCCCGGAGCGGTTAGCCGGGTGTGGTTGTTCTTTGAGAACTCAACAGGGTGCTTGATAAGCCAGTGCCAATTAGTAAGACCCCGGCCGGCTTGTCACTTTCTTCTCCTTCGGGAGGGATGGTGCAGGTTAGGTGGGAGATTCCTTTGGCAACATTATTTTGTTGCCGGGACGCTTTTCCAAAGATTTTGTTGGAGAGTTTGATCCTGGCTCAGGACGAACGCTGGCGGCGTGCTTAACACATGCA
>NZ_JALPVJ010000001.1 GCF_023544445.1 Actinoplanes sp. M2I2
TGACCGGATCAAGAAGATCCAACTGCTGCGACGCTTTACCCAACGTCATCCCAGCAAACTACTAGATATCGGGGTTAACGATGCCTGCCACACCGGCAGCAGTCATCGTTTAACACCAGTCACCTAGGGCGTATCTGATGGATCACGCGGGGCTGCGGCGTGGCCCAGCCCGCGCCTGACGGCGTCCGCAGAACGGCCCAATACAACACCGGTATTGGACCGCCCTGCGGCCGACGCCAGCCACGACCTGGACCGCGCCTCACTCCCACGTGATCCATCAGATACGCCCTAGGGCCACGGCGCTCAGGACGCGGCGGCGGCGGCTTCGGCGTCCCACTTGCTGATGACTACGCCCAGGACGAAGAGCTGCAGGGCCGGGGTCAGGGTGGGCAGCTCGACCTCGATGGTGCCGCCCCAGAAGCTCGCCTTGCGGACCGAACCGACCCGGGTGTCGCCCAGGACCAGTTCCTCCTCGGAGCGCCAGAAGGACGCGCGGCGGAACTCGTAGGTCTGGCCGTCGGCCTCCACGGTCCAGCGTTTGCGGCCCACGCGACCGGCCGAGGCGATGACGGCGCCGGTCTCGTCGGTCATCGTGTACTTGTTGCCCCAGCCGTTGGCCCGGACCTGGAACCGGCGGCCGTCCAGCGTGAGCTCGCCGCCGCTCCTCCAGACCGAGCTGTCCCACGTGGCGACCTCGCGGCCACGGTCGGTGATCAGATACTTGCTCTTCCACGCGCTCTGCTTCCGGGCCTCCATCCGATGAGCGTACGGAAAAGGGGCAACTATCCTCGAGGGGTGACTGCACCGCTCCTGCTCGGCGATCACGCCGTGAAACCGCCCGTTGTGCTCGCTCCGATGGCCGGGATCACCAATGTGGCCTTCCGGCGGCTCTGCCGTGAGCAGGGCGGCGGCGTCTACGTGTGCGAGATGATCACCACGCGGGCGCTGGTCGAGCGGATCCCCAAGACGCTCAAGATGATCGCCTTCGCCGAGGACGAGGACTTCCGCAGCCTGCAGCTCTACGGCGTCGACCCGGACGTGACCGCCGCCGCCGTGCGGATGGTGGGGGAGGACGGGCTGGCCGATCACATCGACCTGAACTTCGGCTGCCCGGTGCCCAAGGTGACCCGGCGCGGCGGCGGGTCGGCCCTGCCGTGGCGGCGCAAGCTCTTCGGGCGGCTCGTGCGGCAGGCGGTCGAGGCGGCGCGGCCCTACGGCATCCCGCTCACGATCAAGATGCGCAAGGGCATCGACGACGACCACCTGACGTACGTCGAAGCGGGCCTGGCCGCGCAGGAGGCCGGCGTGGCTGCCGTGGCGCTGCACGCGCGCACGGCCGAGCAGCGCTACTCGGGCAACGCCGACTGGGACGCGATCGCCACCCTCAAGCAGGCGCTCGACGTGCCCGTGCTGGGCAACGGCGACATCTGGGAGGGCTCCGACGCGCTGCGGATGGTCGAGCACACCGGCGTCGACGGCGTGGTCGTCGGGCGCGGCTGCCTGGGCCGGCCGTGGCTGTTCGCCGACCTCGAGGCCGCGTTCACCGAGGGCGCCGACTACAAGCCGGTGCTGCCGGCGCTGGGTGAGGTCGCCAAGATCATGTCGCGGCACGCGGAGCTGCTGGTCGACGCGCTCGGCGACGAGAAGCACGGCTGCGCCGACTTCCGCAAGCACGTCGCCTGGTATCTGAAGGGCTTCCCGATCGGCGGGGAGCTGCGGCGCCGGCTCGCGATGATCTCGTCGCTGGCCGAGCTGGACGACCTGCTGGAGAAGCTCGACCCGGGCGAGCCCTTCCCGGTCGCCGAGCTGGGCAAGCCGCGCGGGCGGGTGAACGCGCCGGGCAAGGTGTCGCTGCCCTACGGCTGGCTCGACAGCCGCGACGACGACACCGTTCCCGAGGACGCCGAGATGGAGAACAGCGGCGGCTGACCCGTGCGGCGCGAGCCGGGCGCACCTGTCAGCGCAGTTCCGCCTCGTCGGCGGCGGCCCGGCCCGACTCCCAGCCTTCGAGGCTGTCGATGCGGCTGCCGCGCGTGCGTACCGTACGCGGGAAGGACTTCCGCATCGCCTCGCGCACCTGGAGGTCGCGGTCGCGCAGCACCGGGAGCAGATCGGCGGTCTGCTGCGCGATCTCGTGCCGCGTCGCCGAGGAGAGGCGCTGCCCGATGCGTACGGCATAGGCCACCAGGAAGCTGCGCCGGAACGCCTTGATCCGGGCCTTGCCCTTGACCGGCTCGTCGCGCGCCATCGCCCGGTTGGCCTGCACCAGCAGCGAGGTGTAGAGCAGCTCGACCCCGTCGATGTCGGCGTCGAAGCCGAAGACCGTCGAGAAGCCCAGCTCGGGTGACCACACCGTGTGGCAGTGGTTGGCCCGGGCCACCGCGTCGAGCAGGCTGGCCTTCTCGCTCTCGTAGGGGTGATCGACGCCGATCCGTCGCGCGAACGGCACCACCTCGGTGCGGTTCGCGCTGGTCAGCGCCTCGGAGATGCTGTGCCGGGCGATCAGTTCCTGCGCCTTGGCCGAGTACGCCTCCGCCTCGGCCGGGAAGTCGGTCGCCTCGGCCTTGGCCAGCAGGGCGCGGACCCGCTCGAGCATCCGGTCGTCCGTCCGGTCGGTCCGGGTCCAGGCGGGGGTGCCCGGCGGCGGGATCAGCACCTCGACCGCCGGCAGCTGCCGCAACTCCCGGAGCAGCCCGAGCGAGGAGTCCAGCAGGGTGATCCGGTCGGGCCGGCGGGACGGCCCGGGCGGGAGCGACGCGACCTGGTGCTGCCAGCGCGCATCCACGTCGGCGAACGTCGACGCGTACGCCGCCGCGCCGGAGGCGACCAGCCCGGCCTTCACCGGATCGCCGAGCCGGGCCACGACGCGATGCAGCTCGGCCGGCTGCCACCCGCCCCGGAAGAGCCGGTCGAAAGCCTCCCGCAGCGCGGCGCCGAGCGCCGCGTCGACTTCCGCGGCGGGCGCGACGGTCAGGGCGTCCAGCCCGGCCTCGTACCCGATCGCGCCGCTGACGACGTCGCGCACGACTCCAGGCACAGACACATCTCAAGACACTAGATAACGCGGTGGGGAGGGCCGACGTGGCCCTCCCCACCAAGCGACGCGTCGAAGGTCAGACGTCCATGTCGTTCTCGATGCGCTTGAGCTGGTGCCGGGCCATGGCCAGGTTCGACCGGTCGCGGCGCAGCGCCACGTAGAGGAACAGGCCCTTGCCGGCCCGGCTGGTCAGCGGCCGGATCAGGTGATACTGGGTGTCCAGGGTGATGAGGATGTCCTCGATCTTCTCCGTGATGTTGAGCATCTCCATCGCCCGCAGCTTGGCCCGCACCACGTCGGTGTTGCCGGCGGCGGCGACCGTCAGGTCGAGATCCTTGCCGCCGCCGACCGTGCCGAGGGCCATGCCGCTCGTGTGGTCGACCAGCGCGACGCCAACGGCGCCGTCGATCTCCATGATCTCTTTGAGTGCGGTGTCCATGTCGGCCATGGAATTGTCCTCCGTTGCGGTGGGATGGCGGTCCGCCGTCCTCCGGCGGATCCGTTCGAACGCGGCGGGTGCCGCATGGGGGGCGGGCTCTCAGCCCGCTGCCTGCCGCCGGCGGGCGTTGGTCGGCAGGGTGGCCATCGGGGTGCGGCGCGTCAGCGGGGCCGGTCCCGGCTGGTGCGGGATCTCCGGCCGGGCGAGCGGCTTGTTGTCCAATCTCAGGATCCGCACCAGCCGGCGTACGCATCGGCGCGCCTCGAGATGCACCATGGCGAGGTTCGCGTCGCCGGAGGTGACCAAGGTGAGCAGGGCGTTCGGGCCGGCCGTGTACGAGGTGATGTAGCCGCGGTCGCACTCCACCACCGATTCGCGCAGCTCGCCGTGGTTCACGGCGTGCGCGAAGCGGCGAGCGAGCGCCAGGTGCGCGGCGGCCAGCGCGGCGATGCTGTCCGGTTCGATGTCGTGCGCGTCGTGCGCGACCACCAGCCCGTCGGTGGTGGCGAGCACGCTGCCGGCGAGCTCGTGCAGCCGGCCGCGCAGGCGGTCGAGCTCCTCGAGCACTGCCGGATCCACGGTCATCCTCGGTCTCTCCTCTCCGTACGGGGGTGCGCGGGTCACCGCAAGGCCCGCAATGCGGTGCGGATGCGCTTGAGCAGCACTTCGTCGGTGCCCGGATGCTCCGGCGGGGGTTCGCCGGCGACCTCCTTGGGCAGCCTGGCCCCGGGTTTGCGGCGGGCCAGCCGGCCCGGCCGGTAGACCATCTGGTTGGCGCCGCTCTCCTCGGCGAGCGAGTGCCGGGGCGGGTCCGGCGCCGGGGGTGCGTCCGAGGCGGGCGGCGGTGGGGCGACGACGGCCGGCGCGGGGACCGAGGCGGCCGCCCGGGCGCCCGCGACCACCGGCACGGTCGGCGCGTCGTCCGGCCGCACCACGGGGCGCCGGACGTCGACCGCCGGGCCCCGCTCCCGGGGCAACCGCACGAACTCGGGGCCCTCGGTCCGTACCTCGGGCAGCTCGAGCAGGCCCATCGCCGCCATCCGGCGCAGCTCCTGGACCGTGGCGTAGCCGGCCCGGCCCAGCAACAGGGCCAGGTCGGCCGGGGTGCGCTGGCCGTCCGCGTTCACCAGCAGCTCCCACTGCGGCGACGTGAGCGTCACCCGTTCGCGCGGCGGGCGCGGCACGGGGGCCACCGCGGCCGTGTCCACCCGGCCGTCCGGGAAGATCTCGTCGAGCAGGCGCACCCGGCGGCTCACCTCCCGGTCGACCGCGGCCGGATCGACGTGCACGACCGGGCCGAGCCAGTGCGTGGCCCCGGCCAGGAACTCGACCGGCGCGGAGCCGGGGGAGAGCGCGAAGTAGGCCGCGTCGTAGATCGCGCCCAGCACGCACAGTTCCAGCTCGCCCTGGGTGAGATGGCCCTGCTCGACCAGCAGCCGTCCCACCCGGGCGGTCGAGGTGCCCAGGTCGAGCGCGTTCTGCCAGGTCCGCGCGGCCAGCCGGCCCGACGTGGTGAGCAACTCGCCGACGCCGGGCGCGGCCGGCGACTCGGCGTAGATGACCCGCCCCTCGAGGACGTAGACGGCGCCGCCCGGGTTGCCGCCGACCACCAGCACGCCGGTCTGCCGCTCGCCGGCCACCTGCTTGAGCAGGCGCCCCGGCGCGGCGGTCTTCGCGGCTGTCACGGTCAAGCTCCCATCCCCGGCTTTCAGCGAACGTTGTTACGAAGCGACGAGTTCGTCGGCGAGCTTCTGCATGCGGCGGCGGGCCACCGCGAGGTTCCCCAGCCCCCGGTCCAGCCAGACGTAGAGCACCAGCCGGCTGTCGAAGTCGGTTCGCACCATCCGCAGCAGGTGGTAGCCGCCGGAGGTGGTGATGATCAGGTCTTCGAGCAGGTCGTGCGGAACGGCCGAGACGAACAGCGCGCGGCTGTTCGCGGCCTGCACCACGTCGGCCGTGCCGGCCGCCGCGGCCTCGTGGTCGGAATTGGGTGCGGCTCCCGTCGTGGCGACCGGGAAGCCGGTGGTGTAGTCGACGATGCTGGCGCCGACAGCGCCAGGGATCGCCATGGCCTCCTGTAGACAGTGGTCGACGCCGGGCACATCTCTCCTCAGCGCTGCGCTGCTTCCGCCCGGGCCGTGCGTCGTTGCCGCGGCCACCGGCGTGCCTCCGGTCGGTTCGGGCGACGCGACGCTCACCGTCGTACCGCCGTCACCGTGGGCCATCCTCCGTCCGGGGGAAGTCGGTCAGTCGCACCCGCTGTGCGTCATGGTCGGCGGCCGGGGAGCGTGGCCGGGCCGGAAGGGCCCGCCGCCGCGGCCGATCCGCAGGCGGCGGGCGGTGACGTGCCCGAGCGAACCGAGATCGACGCCCCGCACCGGGCCCAGCCAATGCCGTTCGCCGGGCACGAACCGGACCGGCGCCTCGATCGACTGGAGCAGTTCGTGGGTCGCGTCGGCGATGGTCGCCACCACCCGCGAGGCCAGCTCGTTCTGCCCGATCAGGCCGTCGCGCATCAGCAGGCGGCCGACCCGGTGGGCTCCGCGGCCCTCGGCCAGCACCGTGCGCCAGGCCGCGGCGGCGACCCGGCCCGACGCGACCAGGCGTTCGCCCAGGCCGGGGCAGGCGGGCGTCTCGGCGTACGCGATGCGGCCGGCCACCAGATAGAGGACGCCGCCCGGACGTCCGCCGACGTGCAGCGCGCCGGTACGGGCCGACTCGCCCAGTTCGGTCAGCTGGCGCCGCAGGCTCGCGGTGGCCTTGGAACCTGGAATCACGATGACATCCTCGGCGGCATCGAGGAGCATCGCGGCGGACCGTCAGTGCGCCGTTTCGGGCAAGGCACAATCGGCATGGCGGCGTAACATGATCGCCACTTCTCGATGAAGGGACCGTGTATGCCGAGCCAATGGGAGCAGATCGTCGTCGACGCGGAGGACCCCGCGCGGCTGGCCCGCTGGTGGGCCGAGGCGCTCGGCTACGTCATCGTGCACGAGCAGCCCGACGAGGTGGAGATCCGCCGCAGCCGCGACGAGCTGCCCGGCCTGCTCTTCGGTGTGTGCCCGGACACCAAGACGGTGAAGAACCGGCTGCACATCGACCTGCGCCCGGACGACCAGGAGGCCGAGGTCGAGCGGCTGGTCGACATGGGCGCCCGGCACGTCGACGTCGGTCAGGGCGACGTGAGCTGGGTGGTGCTGGCCGACCCCGAGGGCAACGAGTTCTGCGTGCTGTCCTCGAAGCGCGGATAGCCGGTCCGCCCGTCACCGCGCCCGCATAGGGTTGATCCCATGACGGCGTTCGAGGCCCAGCGGTGGATCCCCGAGCCGGCCAAGGACAGCGGCTACGGACGGACGCCCTATCAGCGCGACCGGGCCCGGGTGCTGCACTCCGCCGGGTTCCGCCGGCTCGCCGCCAAGACCCAGGTGCACACCGCGGGCTCGGACGACTTCCTGCGCACCCGCCTGACCCACTCGCTCGAGGTGGCGCAGATCGCCCGCGAGATGGGCGAGCGCCTCGGCTGCGACCCCGACGTGGTCGACGTCGCCGGTCTCGCCCACGACCTGGGTCACCCGCCGTTCGGCCACAACGGCGAGCACGCGCTGCACCAGGTCGCCGAGTCGTGCGGCGGGTTCGAGGGCAACGCCCAGACCCTGCGCGTACTCACCCGGCTCGAGGCCAAGGTGCCCGGGGCCGGGCTCAACCTGACCCGGGCGTCGCTCGACGCGACCTGCAAGTACCCGTGGCCGCTCGAGCCCGGACGGCGCAAGTTCGGGGTGTACGCCGACGACCACCCGGTCTTCGACTGGGTGAGGCCGCCCGGGCTGGGCGAGCGGCGCTGCCTCGAGGCGCAGGTCATGGACTGGGCCGACGACGTGGCCTACTCCGTGCACGACGTCGAGGACGGGGTGCACGGCGGATACCTCAGGCTGCGACCGCTGCTCGACGACCAGGCCGAGCGGGACGCCCTCTGTGCCGACGTCGCCGCCACCTACTCCGACGAGCCGGCCGGCGAGCTGGCCGCCGCCCTCGATCACCTGCTGGCCGACCCGGTGGTGAGCGAGGTCGCCCGATACGACGGCAGCTACCGCACCCAGGTCGCGCTCAAACGGATGACCAGCGTGCTGACCGGCCGTTTCGTCGCCTCGGCGGTGGGCGCGACGCAGAGCCGGTACGGGACCGAGCCGGTGCGCCGCTACGACGCCGACCTGATCGTGCCGCGCACCGTCCGTAATCAATGTGCGCTGCTCAAGGGCATGGCGTTGCGCTACGTGATGCGTACCCGGGCGGCCGAAGGCTGGTACGAACAGCAGCGCGTGATCCTGATCGAGCTGGTGGAGGCGCTGTTGCGGACGCCCTCGGCCCTGGACCCGGTCTTCGGCCCGCTCTTCGAGGCGGCCGGCAGTGATGCCGAGGCGTTGCGCGTGGTGATCGACCAGGTGGCTTCGCTCACCGACACGGCCGCGGTGACCTGGCACGGCACCCTGGTGGCAGCCCGGGCCTGAGGCGAGGCAGGATGTATGCCGTGGCAGGCCGGGTCAAGGACGAAGACATCGCGCTCGTCCGCGACCGCACGTCGATCGCCGACATCATCAGCGAGTCGGTGACGCTGCGTCCCGCGGGCGGCGGCAACCTCAAGGGACTGTGTCCCTTCCACGACGAGAAGACTCCGTCGTTCACCGTCGCGCCGGCCCGCGGCGTCTATTACTGCCACGGGTGCGGGCAGGGCGGCGACGCCATCAAGTTCCTGATGGACGCCGAGCACCTGTCGTTCATCGAGTCGATCGAGCGGCTGGCGTCGCGGTCCGCCATCCAGCTCCGGTACGAGACCGACACCTCGCCCAGCGCCCCCCGGCCCCAGACCGGGCAGCGGCAGCGGCTGCTCGCGGCCAACCTCGCCGCGGCCGACTTCTACCGCGACCAGCTCGGCACCCCGGGCGCCCGCAAGGCCCGCGAGTTCCTGGCCCAGCGTGGCTTCGGGCGCGACGCGGCCGAGCGGTACGGCTGCGGTTTCGCCCCCGACTCGTGGGACGCGCTGGCCAAGCACCTGCGGCAGAAGGGCTTCACCGCCGAGGAGCTCAACAGCGCCGGACTGACCAAGCCGGCCCGCTCGGGCTCGCTGATCGACCGGTTCCGGCGCCGGCTGCTGTGGCCGATCCGCGACCTGTCCGGCGACGTGATCGGTTTCGGCGCGCGCAAGCTGTTCGACGACGACGACGGCCCGAAATACCTGAACACCCCCGAGACGCCGCTCTACAAGAAGTCGCACGTGCTCTACGGCATCGACCACGCCAAGCGCGAGATCGCCAAGCGCGGCCGGGCGGTGATCGTCGAGGGCTACACCGATGTGATGGCCTGCCACGAGGCCGGCGAGCCGACCGCCGTCGCCACCTGCGGCACGGCGTTCGGGGTCGACCACATCGGGGTGCTGCGGCGGCTGCTGATGGACAGCGACAGCTTCACCGGCGAGATCATCTACACCTTCGACGGCGACGCCGCCGGGCAGAAGGCGGCGCTGCGGGCCTTCGAGGAGGACCAGCGCTTCGTCGGGCGCACGTTCATCGCGGTCAGCCCGGGCAACATGGACCCGTGCGAGCTGCGCCTGGCCCGCGGCGACCTGGCCGTGCGCGACATGATCGCCGGGCGGGAGCCCCTGGTCGACTTCGCGCTGCGCCAGACGCTCAAGCGGTTCGACCTCGACACCGTCGAGGGCCGGGTCGAGGCGATGCGCCGCACCGCCCCGCTGGTCGCCAAGATCAAAGACCGGGAGAAGCGCCCCGAGTACGCCCGTAAGCTCGCGGGCGACCTCGGGATGGACCTCGAACCGGTGCAGCGCGCCGTGAACTCGGCCATGCGCGGCGACGCCGCCTCCTCGTCGTCCGGTGCGCCGGTGCGACCGGCCGTCGAGGCCCCGCAGCGGCTCGTCGAACGCGAGGCCCTCAAGCTGGCTCTGCAGGAACCGGTCCTGGCCGGCCCGATGTTCGACGTGGTCGGCGCCGACAACTACGCCGACCCGGTCTATCAGGCCATCCGGGTGGCGGTCGACGGCGCCGGCGGCGCGTCGTCGGTGTCGTCGGGCGGTGTCGTGTGGATCGAAAAGGTGCGCGACACCTGCACCGACCTGGCCGGGCAGGGTCTCATCTCCGAGCTGGCGGTCGAGCCGTTGCGCGTCGACGGCGCGGTCGACCCGATCTACGTCCGCAAGACGCTGGCCCGGCTGCAGTGGGGCGCGGTGACCACCCGGATCCGCGATCTCAAGTCCAAGGTGCAGCGGATGAACCCGGTGGCCAACAAGGACGCTTATCTGGCCCTGGCCGGTGAGCTCTTCTCGCTCGAACAGCAGGCGCGCGCTCTGCGCGAACAAGCGGCAGGTGGACTGTGAACTTCCTTCGGCGACGACCGTCCCTCCCGGCGGCGCTCAAGCCGCGGCTCTCTCCCGACGAGCGCGTGGTGGCGTGGGCGCTGGTCTCCGACGACCAGGCGGTCGTGGCGACCAACCACGGCCTCTGGCTGCCCGGCTCGCCGGCCTTCCTGGGCTGGCACGACATCCACAAGGCGGGTTGGTCGGGCCGCGAGCTGCGGATCACGCCGGCCGAGATCGCCGAGGAGCGCGAGGACTACACCGTCTTCGTCGACGGGCCGGTCCTGACGTTCCTGCTGCTCTCGCCGGGCGACCTGCCCGACCAGGTACGCACCCGGGTGACCAAGTCGGTGGCCTACACGACCCACCACCCGCTGCCGTCCGGCGCGGGCGGGGTGCGGGTCGTCGGGCGCCGGGTCGCCGGCCGCAACGGCCTCACCTGGGCGGTCCGCTACGACTCGGGTACCCCGGTGGAGCTGCCCGCCGTCACCGAGCTGACCGATCAGCTCGTGGCGACGGCGCGGAGCACGATGGCCGCGCCGGACTGAATTCCGGTCGTTTCTGTCGTACCCCGTCTCTAGGGTCGTCAGCGTGGACCCAACCAACCACCCCGCCACCGGATCGACGGGCACCACCCTTCACCCGGCCGAGGGCTCCCTCATCCACGCGCGTGGCCTGATCAAGCGGTTCGGCGACTTCACCGCGGTCGACGGCATCGACGTCGACGTGCGCCGCGGCGAGGCGTTCGGCTTCCTCGGGCCCAACGGCGCGGGTAAGAGCTCGACCATGCGCATGATCGGGTGCGTGTCCCCACCGACCGCCGGCGTCCTCGAGATCCTCGGTCTCGATCCGCGGCGCGACGGCCCGCGCATCCGGGCCAAGCTCGGGGTCTGCCCCCAGCTCGACAACCTCGACCTCGAGCTGACCGTGCGGGAAAACCTCACGACCTACGCGCGCTTCTTCGGCATCGCGCGCAAGGAGGCCCGCCGCCGCGCCGACGAGCTGATCGAGTTCGTCCAGCTGACCGAGCGGGCCGACAGCAAGGTCGAGCCGCTCTCCGGCGGCATGAGACGACGGCTGACCATCGCCCGGGCACTGGTCAACCAGCCCGAGATCGTGCTGCTCGACGAGCCCACCACGGGCCTCGACCCGCAGGCCCGCCACCTGGTGTGGGAGCGGTTGTTCCGGCTCAAGCAGCAGGGCGTCACGCTGGTGCTGACGACGCACTACATGGACGAGGCCGAGCAGCTCTGCGACCGGCTCGTGGTGATGGACGGCGGCCGCATCGTCGCCGAGGGCTCGCCGCGGACGCTGATCGAGCGGTACTCGACCCGCGAGGTGGTCGAGCTCCGCTTCGACACCGCGGGGCAGGAGGCGTACGCCGACAAGCTGGCCGGCATCGGCGAACGGCTCGAGGTGCTGCCCGACCGCATCCTGCTCTACGTGGCCGACGGCGACGCGGCGACGGCCGAGGTGCAGCGGCGCTCGCTGAGCCCGGCCGGGGTGCTCGTGCGGCGGTCCGGTCTCGAGGACGTCTTCCTGCACCTCACCGGCCGGACGCTGGTGGACTGACATGGCCGCCGCGCTCTCCGTCCTCGAGTATCACCTGGTCAACTACCGCCGCACCTGGCAGTCCAGCGCCCTGTCGACGCTGGTCATGCCGCTGCTGACCGTGCTCGGCTTCGGGGTCGGCGTGGGGGCTTACGTCTCGTCCGGGGTCGACGGCGTGCCCTACCTCGACTGGATCGTGCCCGGGCTCATCGCGTCCACGGCGTTGCAGGCGGCGGTCGGCGAGGCCACCTGGCCGGTGCTGAGCTACTTCGAGTGGATCAAGGTCTATTTCGCGCAGGCCGCGGCGCCGTTGCGGGTGGTCGACATCCTCGGCGGCCACCTCGCCTTCATGCTGTTCCGCGTCCTGGTCACGTCGACGGCGTTCCTGGCCGTGGCGGCCGCCTTCGGCACGCTGCACTCCTGGTGGGCCCCGCTCACGCTGGTCGTCTCGCTGGTCGTCGGGCTGGCCGTGGCCGCGCCCACCGTGGCCTACGCGGCCGGCATCACCAGCGACAGCTACCTGATCATCCTGATGCGGTTCGCGGTGCTGCCGATGTCGCTCTTCTCCGGCGTCTTCTTCCCGGTCGAGTCGCTGCCCGAGGTGCTGCGCTGGGTGGCGTACGCCTTTCCGCTGTGGCACGGCGTCGAGCTCAGCCGTGACGCGACCCTCGGCACCGCCCCCGGCTGGATGGGCCTGGTCCACGCGGCCTGTCTGGTGGCCTGGTGTGCCGCCGGCTTCCTCCTCGCCCACTCCCGCTTCCGTCGCAGGCTGGTGATCTGAGCATGGTGACGCTGGTGATGCCCCGGCTGATCTCGTTCGAGGGGACGGGCCGGCGGGCCGCCTCGGTGACCGAACGCAACATCGCGACGCTGCGGTCGGCCTACTGGGTGGTGATGATCTCGGGCTTCCTCGAGCCGGTCCTCTACCTGCTCTCGATCGGCGTCGGGGTGGGCGCGCTGATCGGCGACATCACGCTGCCCGGGGGCGAGGTGGTCGGCTACGCCGAGTTCGTGGCCCCGGCCATGCTCGCGGCCTCGGCGATGACCGGCGCGCTGTCCGAGACGACGTTCAACTTCTTCGGCAAGATGAAGTTCGTCCGGCTCTACGAGGGCATCCTGGCCACGCCGGTGCGGCCGATCGAGATCGCGCTGGGCGAGCTGGCCTGGGCGATGGTCCGCGGCGTGATCTATTCGGCGGCCTTCGTGGTCATCATGACCCTGATGGGCCTGACCACGTGGGCCCGGGCCGTCGTCATGCTGCCCGCGACGTTCCTGGTCGGCCTGGCCTTCGGCGCGCTCGGCATGGCGGTCTCCACGATCATCCGCAGCTGGCAGGACTTCGACCTCATCGCCGGCGGCCAGTTCGCGCTGTTCCTCTTCTCGGGCACGTTCGTCCCGCCGACGGCCTATCCCGACGTGCTGCGCTGGCTGATCGAGGTGACGCCGCTCTATCGCTCGGTCGACCTCGTCCGGGCGCTGAGCACCGGCACGCTCGGCTGGTTGCAGCTGGTCGACGTCCTGTACCTTCTGGCGCTGCTGGCCGCCGGCCTGACCATCGCCGGCCGCCGCATGGCCAAACAACTCTGCAAATGATCAACCGCTCGGGTGAGCCGCGCCGGGGGCCGGCCGTGACCGACGGGACCGGCCCCGGGCGGTGTCACCGACGGGTCAGCGCCGGCTCCAGCACGTCGTGCACATAGGTGTTGGGGAAGGTGCCCGCCAGCCGGTCAGCCCCCGGCCCACTGGCGGTCAGCGGCAGCGGCGTGCCCGTGTGGCTGGTCGTGGTCCAGTCCATGACGAAGGTCTTGTCGCTGCCCTTGACCGTGAAGGGCCCGTCCTCGGCCGATTCGCCGGTGCCCGACTCGTCCTCGTCGTCGACGTCCTCGATGGTCAGGCCGCCGCACTCGTGATCGCCGACCACGATGAGCAGCGTGTCCGGGTGCTTCGCGACGTAGGAGCGGACCAGCGCCACGGTGCGGTCCAGCGCGGCCATGGCCTGCAGCATGCGAGTGCCGTTGTTGTTGTGCGCGAACTCGTCGACGGCCTCCTCCTCGACCAGCAGGAAGAAGCCGTTGCGGCTGTCGTCGAGGTGATCGAGCGCGGTCCGGGTCATCGTGGGCAGGTCCACCACCGGCGCATAGACGTCGCCCTCGCCCTCCGGCCGCTGCTGGAACATCTCCTCGTTGCTGAACAGCCCGAGCAGCCGGTCCCGCTCGGGCGCGGCCGTGAGCTGCTGCCGGTCGGTCACGTAGGTGTAGCCGGCCCGCCGGGCCTGCTGGATCAGGTTCCCCTGGGTGCCCCGGCTGCCCTCGGACGGGTCGGCCGGCGGCTGGTCGGGATGGGCGCCGGGCGTGCCGGCCGGAAGCCACCAGTCCTCGCCGCCGCCGAGGATGACGTCCGGCTTGCTGACCTGCAGGTATTGCCGGGCGATGTCGTCCTGCCGGGCCCGGTCGGGGGTGTTGGCGTAGAAGGCGGCCGGAGTCGCGTCGGTGACCTGCGCCGTGGTCACCAACCCGGTCCGCTTGCCGGCCGCCTTGGCCCGCGCGCCCAGCGTCGGCAGCGGGTTGCCGGCGGGGTCGACGCTGATCGCGCCGTTGAAGGTGCGCCGGCCGGTCGCCCACGCGCTGGCCGCGGCGGCCGAGTCGGTCACGACGGCCTCCGGGTCGTCGGGGGTCGTGGTCATCAGACCGGTCTGGGGCAGGCTGTCCATGGCGAGTTTTCCGGTCAGACCGGTGAGGTGGAGGCGGGCTGCCTCCCGGTGAGCGGCGGCCATCCCGTCGCCGACCATGAAGATGACGTTGCGTGCCGTACCGCGATCCTGACCCGCGCCGCCCGCGACCGCGCTCGGCAAGGGGTTGATCGCCGCGACCACCGCGGTGGCGAGGGCGGCGGCGCTCAGCGGGGTGGCCCAGCGGCCGATTCTGCTTCGAGACATCGATCCTCCTGATCATGATGTCGGCCCCTACCTGGGGAACGACGATCCGGATACCGTCGGCCCCGGCCGGCAAACCCCGGTCATCCGACGGTCACCCGACGGTCATCCGGCGGCCGGCCGACGTTTCGGCGTTTCCCGCACTCGCGAGGCCTTTCCGGTCACGGCGGGTGATTGGGGCAGGGGAAGTTGGTTAAGCCGGCCCGGTGGCGGGCATCACCTCTACGGGTCGTTGATGCACGTGGCGGGGCTGTGGCGGCGGCAGGACGACCCACAACGAGCACGCTGGGCGCCGGAGGAAGACGATGAAGTTGGGTCACAAGCACGACGACGAGAAGGCGACCGCCTCGCCCGACGCTGAGCGAGCCCGGTCGAAGGGTCAGAAGGACTACGACGTGGCTGCCGCATCCAGCACGCGCACGGGCGAGGACAAGGCGAACGACCTGTCCGCGCCGTCGCCCGATGCCGGTCCGGACAGCCCGGCCGAGCTCAAGGGCAAGGGCTTGTTCGCCGCCGTGAAGCGGACGTTCAAGCAGTTCTCCGAGGACAACATCTCCGACTGGGCGGCCGCCCTGACCTACTACGGCGTGCTGTCGATCTTCCCCGGCGCGCTGGTTCTGGTGTCGATCCTCGGTCTGCTCAGCGACAACGGCCAGCAGACGGTGCAGGACACGGTCGGCGAGATCGCCAACAACCAGCAGATCGAAGAGCTGGTCAACACCGTCCTGAGCCAGGTCAAGGACACCGGCACGGCCGGCTTCGCCGCGATCATCGGTCTGGTGCTGGCGTTCTGGTCGGCCTCCGGTTACGTGGCCGCTTTCATGCGCGCCTCGAACGCCGTCTACGACGTGCCGGAGGGTCGCCCGATCTGGAAGACGCTGCCGATCCGGGTCGGCGTGACCGCGGTGATCGGCATCATGCTCATCCTCTCGGCCGTGATCGTCATCTTCACCGGGGACCTCGCCCGGGTCGTCGGTGAGCAGATCGGGCTCGGCGGCGTGGCCGTGACGGTGTGGAGCATCGCCAAGTGGCCCGTGCTGATCCTGCTGGTCAGCCTGATGTTCGCGATCCTCTACTGGGCCTCGCCGAACGCCAAGACCGGCGGCTTCCGCTGGGTCAGCCCGGGCGGCATCTTCGCCGTCCTGCTGTGGCTGGTCGCGTCGGGCGCGTTCGCGATCTACCTGGCCAACTTCGCCAACTACAGCAAGACGTACGGGACCCTGGGTGGCGTCATCGCCTTCCTGGTCTGGCTCTGGATCTCGAACATCGCGATCCTGCTCGGCGCCGAGCTCGACGCCGAGCTGGAGCGGGGGCGCGCCATCGCGGCCGGCCACGACCCGTCGGACGAGCCGTTCCTCGAGCTGCGGGACGACCGCAAGCTCAAAAAAGGCAGCGAACAGGGCCTGAGTACGAACTGACCCGCGACGAAAGACCCCCGGCCGGCACTCTCGGCCGGGGGTCTTCTCGTGTGCCCGCCGGTGGGTCGCGACGGACAAAGCAGAGTGAGGTCAACGACCGGTAACGAACCGAACTTTTGCTCCAATAGACAAAAGTTAGGATTGATCTTCGAGAAGGTATGGACTCCGGAGGCACAACGTGCCTACTGTGACGGGCACAACACCGAGGGGTTACCCCGGTGTTAAGCGTCTCCGGAGGTCTTTCGTGCACGTGGCCGATGCTCCCCACCTGCGGGTCCTGCGCCTGCTGCGCGACGAGGGACCAGTGTCCCGCGCCGAGCTGGGGGACCGTCTCGAGCTGACCCGGCCGCGTTTGCTGGCCGAGGTCGAGCGTCTCGTCGCGGCCGGTCTGATCGCCGAAGCGGGCATGGCGGCGTCGCGTGGCGGGCGCCGTTCGACGCTCGTCGAGCTGCACCCGCGCCTGCGGTTCGCCGCGGTCGATCTGGGCGCCAGCTCGATCGACATCGAGGTGACCAACGGCCGGCTCGAGCCGGTGGCGACCTACCGCGAGCCGGCCGACATCCGGTCCGGCCCGCGTCACATACTGCAACGGGTCAACGAACTTCTGCACAAGGCGCGCACCGACGGCGCCTTCGACCGGCTCGACGCGGTCGGCATCGGCGTTCCCGGTCCGGTCAGCTACCGCGACGGTGTCCCGGTGTCGCCGCCGATCATGCCGGGGTGGGACCGCTATCCCGTCCGCGAGCTTCTCGCCCGGGAACACGGGTGCCCGGCCGTGGTCGACAACGACGTCAACATCATGGCGATCGGCGAACGGCACGGCGGCGTCGCCCACTCGGTCGACGATTTCCTGTTCGTCAAGATCGGCACAGGCATCGGCTGCGGCATCCACCTGGGCGGCGCGGTCTATCGCGGGGTCGACGGCTGCGCGGGCGACATCGGCCACATCCAGGTCGACCCCAACGGGCCGGTCTGCTCGTGCGGCAACGCCGGCTGCCTCGAGGCTTTGTTCAGCGGGTCCGCCCTGGCCCGGGAGGCGCTCGCGGCGGCCCGCTCGGGCGAGTCCCCGGCGCTGGCCGAGCGCCTCGCGGCGTACCAGGCCGCCGCCAATCAGGCCGCCGCCGAGAACTCGGCCGGCGGCGAACCGGACGACGACCGCCCCGAGCCGGTCGTCGCCATCACCGCCCGTGATGTCGCCGACGGCGCCGCCGAGGGCGACGTCACCTGTATCCGCCTGATTCGTGAGGGCGGCCGCCGCGTCGGCGGCGTGCTGGCCACGCTGGTGTCCTTCTCCAACCCTTCGATGATCGTCATCGGCGGCGGTCTGGCGCTGCTGGGCCACGTGCTGCTCGCCGAGATCCGCAGTGTGGTCTACCGCCGGTCGCTGCCCCTGGCCACCGGCAACCTCCCCGTTGTCCTTTCGGAGCTGGGCAGCCGGGCCGGCGTCACAGGCGCCGCCGTGCTGGCCAGCGACACGGCTTTCGAGCAGGCATGATGACCATTCCTTCCCCTCGCGACGGCGCTTCGGCCGACGCGTCCACCGCCCTCAAGATCGATGAGCAGGTGCCGGCCCCGCCGGCCGACAACCAAGGCGACGGCCCCGGTGACGTGGTCCTGCGCCTGACCGATGTGGTCAAGACCTTCCCGGGCGTCCGCGCCCTCGACGGCGTACAGCTGGAAGTGCGTGCCGGTGAGGTGCACTGTCTGCTCGGCCAGAACGGCGCGGGCAAGTCCACGCTGATCAAGGTGCTGGCCGGCGTGCACCACGCCGACGGCGGCGAGATCACCTGGCTGGGCGAGCCCTTCGCACCGGCCACGCCGCAGGCCGCCATGCGGGCCGGCATCGCCACGATCTATCAGGAGCTCGACCTCGTCGACGACCTCTCGGTCGCCGAGAACGCGTTCCTGGGCCACGAGGACACCCGCCTCGGCTTCACCCGGCGGCGGTCCACGGCCCAGCGGACGCGGGAGATCCTGTCCCGTCTCGGCCACGCCGAGATCCCGCCGGGGCAGGCGGTGCGTTCGTTGCCCGCCGCCGGCAAGCAGGTCGTCAGCATGGCCCGTGCGCTTTCGCACGACGCCCGGCTGATCGTCATGGACGAGCCCAGCGCTGTGCTCGCTCATGACGAGGTGGAAAACCTGTTCCGCATCATCCGGGAGCTGACGGCCCAGGGCATCGCCGTCATCTACATCTCCCACCGCCTCGAGGAGATCCGCGAGATCGGCGACCGGGTCACCGTGCTCAAGGACGGCCGCACCACCGCGGCCAACCTGCCGGCCCGCACCACGCCCACCCGCGACCTGGTGAGCCGCATGACCGGGCGGACCATCGAGTACGTCTTCCCGCCGCGCCGTCCGGCCGAGCAGCGTGACCCGCTGCTGGTCGTCGAGGGGCTCAGCCGCACCGGCGAGTTCGCCGACGCCAACCTCACCGTCGCGCCCGGCGAGATCGTCGGCATCGCCGGCCTGGTCGGGTCGGGCCGCTCCGAGCTGCTCGAGACGATCTTCGGCGCCCGCCGCGCGGATGCCGGCACCGTCAAGCTCGACGGCAAGCGGATCACCAGCGTCGGCAGCGCCGTCCGCAAGGGCATGGGCATGGCTCCCGAGGAGCGCAAGAGCCAGGCGCTGCTGCTCGACGAGCCGGTCTACAAGAACATGACGCTCGCGTCGTTCTCCGGCTTCGCCAAGGCCGGTTTCACCGACGTCGGCGGCGAACGCCGGGCCGCCGAGAAGACGGCCGAAGCGCTCGAACTGCGGCCACGGGACGTCAACCGCCCGATCCGCACGCTTTCGGGCGGCAACCAGCAGAAGGTCGTGGTCGGCCGGTGGCTGCTCGAGGACACCCGGCTGCTGCTGCTCGACGAGCCCACCCGCGGCGTCGACGTGGGTGCCCGGGCCGAGCTCTACCAGGTCATCCACGACCTGGCCGCCCGCGGTGTCGGGGTGCTGCTGGTCTCCAGCGAGGTGCCCGAGGTGCTCGGTCTGGCCGACCGGGTGCTGGTGATGCGCGAGGGCCGGATCATCCGAGAGTCCCCGGCCGACGAGATCGACGAGGACACCGTTCTCGACCTCGTCATGGCGGGGTCGCTCACCACTGAGTCCATTCTGGAAGGGGAGCCAGCATGACTACCCAGACGGCGCCCCCTGTGGCGCCCGCCAAGCAGGAACGCCGGAAGATCGACGAGGGGGTCCTGCGTAATCTGGGCCTCGTCGGCGTGCTGGTCCTCCTGATCGTCGTCGGCATCATCACCAAGCCCGACCTCTACAGCGACCCGACCTGGGTCAAGAACAACTTCCTGACGATCCTGCAGCAGGCGTCGGCCATCGGCGTGGTCACGGTCGGCATGACCTTCGTGATCATCGGGGGCGGCATCGACCTGTCCGTCGGCGCGATCATCGCGCTCGCCGGTGTCTGGGCCACGACGCTCGCGACCCAGAGCTACGGCGCCGGCGGCATGATCTTCACGGCGCTGATCGTCGGCATCGCGGTCGGCCTCGTCAACGGAGTGCTGATCTCGTACGGGAAATTGGTGCCCTTCATCGCCACGCTGGCGATGCTGGTCGCCGCCCGGGGCCTGGCCGCCCAGATCTCCGGCAAGCAGACGCAGATCTCGGCCAACACCTTCATCAACGACCTGGCCAGCACGCGGCTGCTCGGCATCCCGCTGCTGGTCTGGATTCTCGGCCTGGTCGTGGCCGCCGGCTGGGTGCTGCTCAACCGCACCACCTTCGGCCGGCGCACGGTCGCGGTCGGCGGCAACCCCGAGGCGGCCCGGCTGGCCGGCATCAACGTCAAGCGGCACACGATGCTGCTCTACGCGCTCTCCGGCCTCTGCTGCGGCATCGGCGCGATCATGCTGACGTCGCAGGCGACCAGTGCCCAGGCCGCCATGGCGAACCTGTACGAACTGGACGCGATCGCCGCCGCGATCATCGGTGGCACGCTGCTCAGCGGTGGCCGCGGCACCATCGTCGGCGCCCTCTTCGGGGTGCTGGTCTTCTCCACCATCACCAACCTGTTCGCCATCAATAACCTCTCCACCGAGGTCCAGAACATGGTGAAGGGCGCGATCATCGTGGCCGCCGTCCTGATCCAGCAGTTCCGCTACAAATCCCTCACGCAACTGTTCAAGCGCTGATCTCTTTCGCCCGGATCCGCTCGACCGGGTACCCCCTTGGGAGGATTCATGTCCGCTTTGTCCCGTAGGCGCATTCTGTTCGGCGGCGCGGCCGTCGGTGCCGGCGCCCTCCTGACCGCCTGCACGAGCAACGAGCCCGACAACAACGCGCAGGTGAACACCAACACCGACGCGAGCGCCAACCCGAACGCGGCGGCCGGTGCGAAGGTCGTCATCGGCTTCTCGGCCCCCGCCGCCGACCACGGCTGGCTCGCCGCCATCACCAACAACGCCAAGGCCCAGGCCGCGGCGTACCAGGACGTGGAGTTCAAGGCCGTCGAGTCGGGCGCCGACGCGGCCGCCCAGCGCGCCGCGATCTCGACGCTCGTCGCGCAGAAGCCGAACGTGATCGTGATGCTGCCGGCCGACGGCAAGGAGCTCGACGCGGCCGGCCTCGAGGCGATGCGGGCCGGCATCCCGGTCATCAACCTCGACCGGGCGTTCCCTTCGCGGGCGGCCTACCGGCTGCAGATCAAGGGCGACAACTACGGCATGGGGCTGGCCGCCGGCCACTACATCGGCGAGCAGCTCAAGGCCAAGAACGCCGCCAACCCGATCATCGGCGAGATCCCCGGCATCGACTCGCTCGAGCTCACCCAGGAGCGCAGCGAGGGCTTCAAGGCCGCCCTGGCCCAGTACGGCTTCAAGGTCGCCAACCGGCGCCCGGCGGAGTTCACCGCCGACTCCGGCCAGGCCGCCGCGACCGCTCTGCTGCAGGCGCTGCCCAAGATGGACGCGCTCTGGAACCACGACGACGACCAGGGCATCGGCGTGCTGGCTGCGATCAAGCAGACCAACCGCAGCGAGTTCTTCATGGTCGGCGGCGCGGGCTCGAAGCAGGCCATCGACGCGATCACCAAGGACGACTCCGTTCTCAAGGCGACCGTGACGTACAGCCCGTCCATGGCCTCCTCGGCCATCTCGCTGGCCCGGCTGATCGGGCAGGGCAAGGGTATGAGTGACCTGGTCGAGCTGCAGGTGCCGACGGACATCACTCTCACCTCCGAGACGATCACCAAGGACAACGCCGCGCAGTACGCCAAGCTCGGCTTCTGAGCTGGGCTTTCCACACAGAGGAGATTCGATGTCGGAGCAGCTGCGGGTCGGCATGGTCGGCTACGCGTTCATGGGCGCCACACACTCGCTGGCGTGGCGCACCGTCAACCACGCTTTCGATCTGCCGCTGTCGGCACGGATGACCGCGGTGAGCGGCCGTTCCCCGGAAGGGGTGGCGGCCGCCGCCGCGAAACTCGGCTGGGCCGAGCACACCACCGACTGGCGCACGCTGATCGATCGGGACGACATCGACCTGATCGACATCTGCACCCCGGGTGACACCCACGCCGAGATCGCGCTGGCTGCCCTGGCCGCGGGCAAGCACGTGATGTGCGAGAAGCCCCTGGCCAACTCGGTGGCTGAGGCGCGGGAGATGGCGGCGGCCGCGGCCAAGGCGGCGGCTTCCGGGGTACGGGCGATGTGCGCCTTCAACTACCGCCGGGTGCCGGCGGTGGCGCTGATGCGCAAGTTCGTCGAGGACGGCCGCATCGGCACGATCCGCCACGTCCGGGCCAGCTACCTCCAGGACTGGATCATCGACCCGGAGTTCCCGCTGGTCTGGCGTCTGCGCAAGGAGCTGGCCGGCTCGGGCGCGCTGGGCGACATCGGCGCCCACATCATCGACCTGACCCAGTTCGTCACCGGGCAGTCGATCAGCTCGGTGTCGGCGCTGACCGAGACGTTCGTCAAGCAGCGGCCGCTGCCCGGCGCCTCGTCCGGCCTCTCGGCCTCGGCCGACGGGAACGGTCTGGGCGACGTGACGGTCGACGACGCGGCCCTGTTCCTGGCCCGCCTCGACGGGGGAGCGATCGGCACGTACGAGGCCACGCGGTTCGCCACCGGCCGCAAGAACGCACTGCGCGTCGAGCTGAACGGCTCACTCGGCTCGCTGGCGTTCGACTTCGAGCGGCTCAACGAACTCGAGTACTACGACGGCACGCGGCCCAGCAGCGAGCAGGGCTTCAGCCGGATCCTGGTCACCGAGGCCGACCACCCGTACATCGCGGCGTGGTGGCCGCCCGGCCACGGCATCGGCTACGAGCACACCTTCACCCACGAGGTCCGCGACCTGATCGAGGCGATCGCCACCGGTCAGCAGCCGACTCCGTCGTTCGCCGACGCGCTGCAGGTGCAGCTCGTCCTGGACGCGGTGAGCCGGTCGGCCGAGTCGGCCCAGTGGACCTCGGTGGAGCCGGCCCTGCAGCCGGTGTGAGAGACGTCCGTCGCGGGCCGGCGAGGGATCGGCGCGGTTGCGCCCCGCGCCGGGCCGGCCCGTGACGGAACTTTCTCACGGCCTTCTTGTGGCCGCTTGTTTCTCACGGTCTATTTGTGGCCGCTTGTTTCTCACGGTCTCTGGTAGCCGCAGACGTCGAACAGCCAGTGGTCGTAATAGAGGCGTACGGCCTCGCGATCGCCGTGGTCGAGGGCCAGCCACTCCCGGGCGGCGTCGGCCGCCCGCTCCGGCTCCCACGCACTCTCGCCCAGGCAGCCCCAGACCAGGTAGAGACTGGTCGCGAACTCCTCGGTCTCCAGATGGTCGTGCAACGCCGCCATGATCGAGGCGGCCGGGATCGAGGCGTCGGCGGCCGACACCACCTGCCCCATCAGCACGCGCATCTCGTCCAGGTAAGCCGGCCCCTGGTGATGATCCTTCACCAGCGAACCATGACACGGTCACCCGGCGAAGTGACGACCGGCCTCACACGGCGGAGTGACGGGATCACCCGTTCACGAGGCGGCTCAGGTTGGTGAGGCTCGTGACCAGCGCCATTGTGTAGCCGAGGATGCGACCGGCCCACTTGACCACCGCCGACGCGATCTGCGCGGCGACGATCGGGATGGTCACGACCAGCAACGCCTCGGCCGCCCACACGATCACCCGGGCCACGAGGTCGGCGATCAGATCCCGTACGAGATCCCGGGTGAACATGACCAGGTTGCCCGCCGCCTGCGTCGCTGACGACATCGTCGTGGCCAGCGACGACAACCCGCCGAGGGCGTCGACGTTGTTGGCCATCAGGCTCTGGTAGGTCAGCGCGGCCGGCCCGGTCCAGTCCGGCACGTCCGCGGCCAGGGCGCCCTGCAGATCACCGGCCATCGCGGCCAGTTCGCGGCCCATGTTCTCCCAGGTCGCGGCGTGCGCGGCCACGCGTGCGGGGATGCCGGCCAGCTTGTCGAGGACCTCACGCAACGGCTCGAAGTACTCCATCGCCCAGCCCAGCCCGTTCGCCAGCAACGTGCCGAACGGGTCGAGCACCGCCGCGCCGGCCTCCAGGGCGAACGCCCCACCGGCCAGCGCCTGATCGACCCAGCCGCCGCCCGCGATCGACTGCTGCAACCCCTGGAAGCTGTCGACCAACGAGGCGCCCGACGTGCCCGGCCCGGTCGAGGCGACGGCGATCAGGTTGGTCATGGCAGCCCACCGGCCTTCCGCAGCCGCTCGGCCGCGGCATCGTCGGCGACCTCGTAATCCTGGCTCGTCCGCAGAAGCGCGTCCGACGCGAGGCGCAAGTTCTCCTCGACGTACGCGTAGAGCTCGTCCTGCTTGGCGTGCCGGGCCTCGAGAATGCCGGCCATCCATCCGCAGAGCATCCCGTACGCGGCGTCGTCCTGAACGATGGCCGTGCTCGCCGCCTTCACCGCCGCGAACCGCTGCTGGATCGCGTCGACCTTGGCGGCGTGCGCCCGGATCTGCCCCGCGTCGACCTGGAACCCGTCACTCATCCGCCGTCCCCCGCAACTGCCGCAGGACCTGTTCCTCGATCACGCGTCCCGCCGTGGACCCCGGCCCCATCGTCTCGTCGATGATCCGCCGGCTGATCTCGGCCGCCTCCCGCCGGGCGATCCCCAGCGCGGTCATCACAGCCCGGGACACGGCCTCGGGCGCAACCCGCTGGATCCGCTCGGTGAACGCCACCGAGACAAGCACCCCACTCGAGTCGATGGTCACCTCGACCAGCCCGTTCCCGTCGGCGGCACTGATCCGCAGCCCCTCGAGGCGCTCGCTCAGGGCCTGAGCGGTGGCCGCGGCCCGATCGACACGCCCCTTCCAGTCCCGCAGGTACTCCCGCGAACTGTCCGGATCCAAGAGAGGCTCGGTCACCACTTCTTTCTACCGCGCCACGTCAATCATCGATCTGTACGTTCTTGTTCGGCCTGGTCGATCGCGGCATGAACCCACCCGGCCAACTCCCCGAGAAACACCGTCGCACCGTCATCAGTCGGATCGTGATCGAGCGGCCAGCCTCCGTCGACGGAGACCAGGAGGAACAGCGTTCCTTGCGGAAGATCGGCGGTGAGGATCTCTTCGAGCGCGGCCACCTCTTGGCGAAGGTAGTAGGTGTTGTAGCGCGCTGTTGCGAGGAGCTGCTCTCGGATCTCATCTGTGCCGTCTGTGTCAACGACGTAGCTTCGCAGGAGCGAGCGCGCCTTCTCCATGGCCGGGCGCGCCTCACGCTCAGCGATTCGCGCCCGCAGCGGCTCCGGAAGCCGGGAGGTGTCCATGGGCCTCACCGTAGTATCCCGGCTGGAAAAGCGCTCACGACAAAGGCCTTCGCCGGATCGGAGTTCGGAACGAGCTCGATCCTGATGAGCATCAGTTTCGTCACCATGTAGTGCGCTTGGCGTGGCCCGGTCCCGTACATGCCGCCGTTGAGAAATCCTTCGCCCACTCGATTGTCGGACGTGAAGTAGTCCTCGTGCCGCCCACCCAGAGCTAGATCACTGCGGATGGCTTCCCAGTTCTGCCGGACGTACCTGTTGATCTCTCGCGTCATGACAGCCGGGCTGTCCCATCGAAACGACTGGTTCTCCGGTCTTCTCCAGCCCGTGTCCTTATAGATGCGTCCCTCGATGGTCTGCACATCGGGATCTCGACGGAGCGGAACATCAGGACCGTGCCGGGCGATCGTGTGTGCCGTGCTGTTGTCGTGATCGTTCTGCGCGAGATTGATCCGCGGAGGTTCCGGGCCAAGCTGATCGTAGGTCCTCAAAGCGGCGCTGAGCATGCGTCTTCCGCAGTTTGGGAGCTAGGCGAATCAGTGGTGCCGCTGCTTGACCCGCCTTGCGCGCTCGGATCCGCTCGTCCGAGTGCGGCTCTTCGATGCACGGCGTTCTGGCCTCCGCCGATACTTCCTTCATCGCCGCCAGGCGGTGGATCACTGCGGTCGGGTGGATCCGGAGGGTCGTTGCGATCGGGTGGATCAGGGCCGTCGCCGTCGCCGTGGTTCCTGGGGCGTGACGTCACGGATCGATACATTTCTCCGACCTGAGGTCAGCGTCGAGGTCATCCACCGGTCAATGCGGAGAATAGCAATCGTCATCAATCAATTCGATGGTGCAATATGGATCTTGCGCAGTGATCGGTTCGATCATGAAATCGGTAGGTCCCGATCGAATGGCAAGGAGAGCGACGCATCGGCGAGGCCAAGGTCGGTGGGCCCGGCCGCGGCAATCGGCCGTTCGGTGGGAAAAGGATCACATCTGCGCTATGGCGCCGGCCGGTGGTGATTCGTAGGCTGTCCGGGGCGTACGGATCCGGGTCGGAAAGGGTTGAGAACACTGATCACCGCGGCTGTGGCTGTTTCGATCGCCGCATGATCGGGGCGGGGATTCCGGTCGACCGGGTCGTCTCGCTTCCCGGGGTCGCGGTCGACGATCTCGCTCGGGCGCTGGCCGAGGCGGGGGAGCTGGCGCCGCTGGTGACTCGCGTGCCTGCTTCCTGTGCCAGCCCGGGAGCGTTCGCCGAGGCTGCGGTCGGGGCGCTCGAGAAGGCGGCCGTCGAACTGCTGCCGGCCTGGCTTCCCGAGGCGGGTGGGAGCCGGGCCGATGTGGGCGGGATCGCCGCCGCGCGTCTGCTGGCCGCTGACCTCGCGCGCAAGAGCCACTACCCGCGGACGTTCCTGACCGATCTTGCCGTTCTGGCACTGACCGGCCACCGGCCGCACCGGCTGCCACCGCTGCGAATCCGGGCGCGGGAGCTGGCCCGGCTGGTCGCCGAGGCGTTCGGCCGACGCCGGACAGTGCTGCTCGTCGATGGCACCGGCGGACTCGATCGAGCCGGTGGGGTTGAGCGGACCGGCGGACTCGATCGAGCCGGTGGAGTCGAGCGGACCGGCGGAGTTGATCGAGCCGGGGAAGTCGATCGCACCGACGAAGTCGATCCCGCCGGGGGAGCCGACCGGGTCGGCGGCGTCGACGCTGTCGTCGCCGGGGCCGAGTGGCTGGTGAGCAACGGCGGCCCCGCAGTCTGGTTGCTCGGCGCCGGCAGTGAGCGCGTCCCCGCAGTACATCTGGGGCTGCCTGCTCGGAAAGCCAGCACCGCGGAGGCGGGCCGCCCACACCCCGCGAGCACGGTCGAGGCCAGGCTCGAGGCGGCGCTGGCCAAGGAGGCGTGGGCGACCGGGCGCCGCTGGAATCAGGATCACCGGTCGAATGCGCTCACCCCGACCGTACGGTTGGATCTCCTGTGGCCGCGGGAGCGGTGTGTCGTCGAGATCGACGGGCCCGAGCACTGCCATCCGCTGCGCTATGAGCAGGACAGGCGGCGTGACGTGCAATTGACTCTCGACGGTTATGCCGTCCTGCGTTTCACCAATGCCCGGATCATTCATGACGTCGGCGCCGTGGTTCACCAGATCGGCACGTATGTGCGGGGACGGCGGCGCGATACAGCGGAAGGACACCACCATGGCCGGCGATGACCTGACCCCCACCGAGGGCGCGATCCTCATGGTCCTGATGGTCGAGGCCCGCGAGGTCCTCAACACCGAGCTCAAGGCCCGGTACGGGCTCGACGTACGCAAGGAGCAGCGGGACAAGCTGGGCCGGCTGCACTACGTGTCGAGCCGCCGGAGCGGGCGCACCGTGGCGATGCAGCTGGACGACAAGGGCTGGGTGCGCATGCAGAGCGACTTCGACTTCAAGGCGCGCGGGGCCACGGCGCTGGGGGCCGCACTGACCGCGCTGCACGCCGACCTGCGTGACCGCCTCCTCGAGCGCAGCGGCGCGGCCAACCTCACCGAGTTGTTCGCGCAGACCGAGATGCGCGCGACGTCGGCCGCTCCCGGTGATCTGGGTCCGCGTCTGGTCAGCGCCTATCACGCGCTCGCGCGGGAGCCCGGCGCGTGGGTGAGCCTGGCCCGGCTGCGCCCGTTCTTCGCCGACGTGCCCCGGGCCGACCTGGACGAGGCCCTGCGGCGGCTCAGCCGGGAGGACGGCGTGAACATCGTTCCGGAGTCCAACCAGAGCTCCCTGACGGCGGCCGACGACGAGGCCGCCCTCCAGCTCGGCGGTCAGCGGAACCACCTGCTGGCGATCGGCGTGTGATGGACGAGGCGCAACGAGCGGCGCTGGCGTCCCTGCGGTTCAACTGGGCGCCGGTTCCCGACGACATCTGGCGTCCGCTGCCGTTCCACGTCGACGGCCTGCATCTGCCGGCGCTGCGTGACATCGCCGACGGCTACGCCGAGGCCGGGGCCAGCCGGGACGCCAGCCCGATCGGGCTGGTGGTGCAGGGGCAGCGCGGGTCGGGCAAGACCCACCTGCTCGGCTGGGTGCGGCAGCAGGTGCAGGGCCAGGGCGGGTACTTCTTCCTGGTCAGCCTGCTCGACGCGGGTGGCTTCTGGGACAGCGTGCTCGCGGCGATGCTGGACGGACTGTCCCGCCCGATCCCGGGCACCGATCAGACCCAGCTGACCGTGCTGCTGCGCCGGCTGTCGGCGATGGTCGGCGCGCCCCGCAAGTCACGGCGTGCGGTCATGGGGGAGACCGAGCTGACCCGGGCCGACCTCGACGCGTTCATCGAGGGGCTGGGCGAGTACGACCGGCAGGTGGCGCGGTCGAGCCAGGAGACCGCCCGGGCGCTCGCGCTCAGTGCCTCCGAGGACGTCGCGCACCGTGACCTCGCCGAGAACTACTTCGTCTCGGGTGAGGAGAACGTGGCGGGCGAGCGCAACGCGTGGGGCATGCGCCGCGCGGCCCGGCCGGCGCAGCTCATCGTCCAGGACCTGTCCTGGCTGCTGGCGCTCACCGGGCCGTCGGTGATCGCGATCGACCAGATCGACACGCTGATCGCGCAGGTGGCGGTCCAGAGCGATCCCACCCTGGCCGCCGCGGCGGTCGTCGACCCGGAACAGGCGCTGATGCTGGCGCGGATGGCCGACGGCCTGATGACCCTGCGGCAGATCACCCGCCGGACGCTCACCGTCCTGGCCTGCATCCCCAACTCGTGGACCATCGTCTCGTCGACGGCGGCGGACACCGTGGCCGACCGGTTCCGGCTGACGCCGCAGCTCAAGCGGATCAACGACGACGACCTCGCCCGCGCCATCATCGAGAAGCGGTTCGGGCTGCGCTATCAGGAGGCGGGTTTCGAGCCGCCGTTCCCGACCTGGCCGATCGCGGCGGGGGCGTTCGCCGAGGCCGGCCAGTTCACGCCGCGCCAGCTGCTGATGGAGATCGACCAGCACGTCCGGGCCTGTCTCGCGGACGGCGAGGTGCGCATCCTCGAGCGCCTCGGCGAGCCGGTCGTTCCCCGGTCGGTGTCGACGGTTCCGGCGGGCGACGGGCTGGAGGCGTACGACGCGAGGTTCGCAGAGCTGCGGAAGGCGGCCGACGTGGTCACGCCGCTGGGGCGTACGACCGAGGATCGGGCCATGCCGGCGCTGCTGGCCGCCGGGCTCACCGCCTGGATCCTCGAGCGGGGCGACGAGGCCTTCAGCGTGGACCCGCCGCCGAGCGCCGATCCGCCGCTGCACGCGCGGCTGCGGCTGACCCTGGACGAGCGTACGGAGGATCAGGCGCACTGGTGCTTCCGGGCGATCAGCGACGAGCACCATCCCAGCGCGGCCCTGGCCCGGATCCGCAAGGCGTCCCGGGCGGCGGCGGTCGACGCGGGCACCCCGAAGAGGCGCCTCTTCCTGTTGCGCAACGGTAAGTGGGGGGCGGGGGAGCGTACGCGGGATGCGGTGTCCGAGTTGGAGCGTCGGGGCGGACGGACGCTCGCGCTGAGCGAGGACGACCTGCGGACGTTGTCGGCGCTGCACGTCATGCTGGCCGAGACGACGATGGACCTGCAGGGCTGGCTGGCCGAGCGCCGTCCGGCCCACGGTCTCACTGTTCTGCAGGAAGCCTTGTCCGATGTGGCAGCTTGGATCGCGCCGGCCGCGGTGAGCTCAGCGCCCGCTGTCGATGCGCCCGCTGTCGATGCCCCCGCTGTCGATGCGCCCGCACAGGCCGCGACCGCCCCTGACAGCTCCGAGCCGGCCTTCACCGTCGGGTACGACTACCAGGACGGGTCGCCGGCCCGCCTGCCCCTCGAGGCGCTGCGGAAGCACGCGACCATCTTCGCCGGCTCGGGCTCGGGCAAGACGGTGCTGATCCGGCGCGTGATCGAGGAGTGCGCGCTGCAAGGCGTCTCGGCCATCGTGCTCGACCCCAACAATGACCTCGCGCGCCTGGGCGAGGCCTGGCCGGAACCGCCCGCCCCATGGCGTCCCGACGATCCGGCCCACGCCGCGGAATACCTGGAGAACACCGACGTGGTGGTCTGGACGCCCCGGCGTGCGTCCGGTCGGCCGCTCAGCTTCCAGCCCCTGCCCGACTTCCGCAGCGTCCGCGACGACGAGGACGAGTTCAACGAGGCGGTCGAGGCCGCCGTCGCGTCGCTCGCGCCCCGCGCCGGTGTCACCGGCCGCACCACCAAGGCCGCACTGGGCCTGGCCGTGCTGCGCAAGGCGGTCGAGCATTACGGCCGCCGGGGCGGCACCCGCCTCAAGGGGCTCATCGACACCCTGGCCGCCCTGCCCGACGGCACGATCGACCTGGACGACGCCGACAAGATCGCGCTGGGTCTGGCCCAGACGCTCACCGCGGCGATGGTCAACGATCCGCTCTTCGGCGGGCACGGCACCCCGATGGACCCGGGCCTGCTGCTCACCCCGGCCCCCGGCAAGCGCGCCCGCGTCTCGGTGATCAGCCTGGTCGGGCTGCCCTCCGACGACGTACGGCAAAGCTTCGTCAACCAGCTGCAGATGGCCCTGTTCGCGTGGATCAAGAAGAACCCGGCCGGCGACCGCCCCCTGCTCGGCCTGCTGGTCATGGACGAGGCCCAGACGTTCGCCCCGTCCGGCGCGATGACCGCCTGCACCCAGAGCACCCTGGCGCTGGCCGCGCAGGCCCGCAAGTACGGCCTCGGCCTGATCTTCGCCACCCAGGCGCCCAAGGGCCTGCACAACCGCATCCCCGGCAACGCCGCGACCCAGATGTACGGCCTGATGAACAGCCCCATCCAGATCGAGGCCGCCCGCGACATGGCCAAGGCCAAGGGCGGCGACGTGCCCGACATCTCCCGCCTCACCGTCGGCGAGTTCTACCTGGCCGCCGAGGGCGCACCCCCACGCAAGATCCGTACGCCGCTCTCGCTCACCCACCACCCGCGCAGCCCGCTGACCGCCGAGGAGGTCCTCGCCCGGGCCCGCCCCGGCGATCAGCCCAGGAACGATCTGCCCGGCGAGGCCCGGACGGTCAGGCTCACGCCCGGTGTGATCCCGGGAGAACGGGAGGGCCGGTTACCATCGGCGCAATGAGTGATCAGAACGGCTGGCTCAAGCTCCTGGGCGAGAACCCCAACCACTCCCAGTGGTACATCGACCGTTTCCGGTCGATGGCCGAGGCCGGCGCCGACCTGGCCGGCGAGGCCCGCCTGGTCGACGCGATGCTGCCCCGCGGGGCGAAGGTGCTCGACGCCGGCTGCGGTACGGGACGCGTCGGCGGCCACCTGGCCGCCGCCGGTCACGAGGTCGTCGGCGTCGACCTCGACCCGGCCCTGATCGCCGAGGCGCGCGCCACCCACCCGGGCGCCCGCTGGCTGACCGGCGACCTGAGCGAGCTCGACCTGCCCGACCGCTTCGACCTGATCGTCAGCGCCGGCAACGTCATGACGTTCGTGGCGCCCAGCACCCGCGCCGAGATCCTCCGCCGGTGCGGGCGCCACCTCGGCGACGGCGGACGCCTGGTCGTCGGCTTCGGCGCCGGCCGCGGTTACGCCTTCGACGACTTCCTGGCCGACGCGGCCACCGCGGGCCTGACCAGCGACCTGCTGCTAGCGACCTGGGACCTGCGCCCGTTCACCCCGGACGCCGACTTCCTCGTCGCAGTGCTCCGCGCCGCCTGATCCGCTCGTTTCTCGGTCGCCTTTTTTGGTTATCGGTCGCGCCACCCCACGTCTCCCTAGCCAGTGATCAACGCCGGGCGGCGTTCTGGTGAGGAGTGACCCTGTGTCGTATGCGACGAACAGCCGGCCCGACGACGGCGTGCCGCAGTCCCGTCATCGGCGCCGGCCCAGGCGGGCAGCGGCAGTGTTCTGCGCCGTCGCCGTGGCCGCTGTCGCTGTGACGGCTGGGGCCGTCGCTCTGGCCGGCACGGGCGGTGACCCCGCGCCCGGCCCGGCTCAGGTGGCCGCCGTCGCTGCGGTGGCGACGTCGGCCCCGGCCGTCGCCCCGCCGGCAGCCCGGCGAGCGACCACGCCTCCCGCGACCGCCGCGACCAAGTCGGCCTCCGCCTCGGCCTCGACCGCCCCCGGCTCCACGCCGACGACGCGTACGGTGGCCAAGCCCGGCTGGATCGCGGTGGATCAGGCCGCGTGGCAGAAGCAGCTGTCGGCGTACAAGGGCAGGAAGATCGATCCCGCGCCCGGCAGCGTCGGCAACCTTCCCGAGTTCCGGGCCGACTGCAAGTACAGCCACCGGCTGGCCGACGACCCGATCGTCCTGCCCGGTCTGCCCGGCGCCTCGCACATGCACTCTTTCGTCGGCAACAAGGCGGTCGATGCCGGCACGACAGCCGCGGATCTGATGAAGTTCACGGCCACCACGTGCAAGCCGGTGCAGGACCACTCGTCCTACTGGGTGCCGACGCTCTACGACAACGCGACCGGCAAGCCCGTCGAGACCACCGGTTTCCGGGTCTACTACCGCTCGCTCCGCAACAAGTCGGCCGACGTGAAGCCGATGCCCAACGGCCTGCGCATGGTCGCCGGAGACGCCAAGAAGAAGGTGCCGACCCCGCGCGGGGCGCAGGGTCAGTTCTACTGCGCTTTCTACGGTCCTGGTGACCTGGACGGCATCGCCCGCAGCGACAACGGCAACTGGCCGATCTGCGGCGAGGGGGCCACGCTGCATTTCATGATGCAGTTCGCGGACTGCTGGGACGGCAAGAACCTGGACAGCCCCACCCACAAGGCACACGTCGCGTTCGGCTCCGACCAGGCCTGCCCGTCCAGCCACCCGGTCCGCATCCCGGCGATCACCTTCGACATCCAGTACGGCGCGAAGGGCACGAAGGCCGGCTACTACCTGTCCTCCGACAAGGTGGGCAAGAGCGCCTCCTCGATGCACGGCGACGCCTTCGTCATGTGGGACCCGGCCTTCATGAACAAGCAGACCAAGAACTGCATCCTCCAGCGCCGCACCTGCGACAACAACGGCTATCTGAGGTAGCGCCCCGCCGCTAAAGTCCGTATCGAGATGTCTCGATACGGGCGGGTGAGGCGAGCGTGGCGAAAAAGCCCCACGGACCTGGGCCCCGGCGGGATCCTGTCGCCAGTGTGGCCGAGGGTCAGGACGCCGTGCTCGCCGAAGCTCGAACAGGGCGCGCCGACGGAAGTGGCTCGGAGACGACCGCGGCTGGACCCGTGACGCCTCAGGTGGGGCGCCAATGGCAGTCCGATTTCGAGGGCTTGCCTGCGGGCCGGCAGAGCCACGTGCGCACAGCCGCGAGCGGTGCGGAACTCCGCGGGCTCTTCGACCGGTGGACCGAGGGTGCGGAGGCTCAGCCGGCACGCGGTCCCAAGATCCACGAGGTCTATAGGCTGGCCGACGGCACGATCATTCAGTGGCGGCTGAGCTCTCGTTCCGGTGGCGAGACGATAGACATCTTCAGGCCCGGCGAGAGAGACCGGAAGGTTCATCTGGAATGAACACCGACTCCATGGCGAATGAGATCCTCATCGAGGGGCTCGACGACTGGGTGCCCGTCGACACGGTGATCGGGGCGGCCCATGAGGCGGCGGACGAGGCCGGGCTCGACTTTCGGGCGCTGACTGTCGCGCTGCTCGAACAGCTCATTCTCGGTGGCCTGATGACCGCCGGCGACATCGGCGACACCGGTTTCCAAAGCTGGCCCGACCCGGAGCCCGCGATGGTGCGCAAGGTTGTCGCCCAGGTCGAGTCGTTCGGGTGGGCTCCCCTGGGCGGGGCGTGCTGGTTGGCCAACACGGCCATCGGGGACGAGCGGGCCCGTGCGGCGCTCTGAAGGCTCGTCGGATGGCGAACGCGAACGTCGTGCGTCCCGTTGCGGACGCTTGTCATGGCGTGATCCACGGACGCACGCGGCAAGATCGAGTGCGGGCGCACGGGTGATCGTTTCGTGCATGCCCGAATATTCAGATCGTGCACAGCGATCGACTCTCGTGGAACCGTTCGGGGGCCACCCTTTCCGGTTCTACTGGCTGGTCACTACGGGCGTGACGATCGACCCCTACCAATTGGGCGAGGTCTCACCGATCATGTTCTTGCCGGTCACGGCGTCGCACGGTTCGTACGCCGCTGATCCTGAGAACGCATGACTCTCGTATCCGTGGGCAGGTGATCCCACGGATGGAGATGACATGACCACGCGCAAGCCCGCCACGCGCGCGTCGAGCACAAGCCCCCACATGGTCCATACTGGACCAGTGAGCACGTGCGAATGCACGTGCAGATGCGCCGGTGCACTCGTCCGGGGAGGACTCTGATGCGGCTGAGACATCCATCCGGCCGCATCGTGCATCTTTCCTGTGAGATCACTCCGGGGACGGCAGGCAATCTACCCGCCGTCGTCGCACAACTCGACACGTACGGCGCGGTCCGCGCCCGGCTCGGCGCCGACTCCCTCGGCGTGAGCCCCTGGCTTCCCCCCTCGCTCGCCGCCGCCCTCGCCGTGGAGAGCCGCGCCCGTACCCGGCTTCGTGCCGAACTCGACGCCCGTCGGCTCGAGGTCGTCGCGATGAGCGGCGCGCCCTTCGACGAGGGCGGCGGCGAGGCTCCCGCCTGGAACGAGCCGGCCCGCCGGGAGTACACCCTCGATCTTGCCCGCATCCTGCTCGACCTGCTCGACGAGGACGCGGTGCGCGGCAGCGTCAGCACCATCGGCCTCGGCCCGCGGGACGGGTGGGGCGAGCCGGAGGAGAAGGCCACCACCGGCATCCTGCGCCGCCTCTCGCACGGCCTGGCCGACCTGGCCTGGCAGAACGGCCGCGCGGTGCGGGTCGGCTTCCGGCCCGCGGCCGGACGGGTGCTCGACAGCCCGGAGCAGACGGTCGCCGCGCTCAGCCGCATCGACAAGGACCGGCTCGGCGTGTGCCTCGACCTCGGCCACGCCGCCGAGTGCTGGCCCGACCCGGCCGCCGGCATCGAGACCCTCACCGACGCCGGTCTGGCCATCGTCGAGGTACGCCTGAGCGCCGTGGCCGGGTCGACGACCGGCGCCTGGCGGGACGGGCTGAGCCGGCTGTTCGGCCGGCAGGGACCGCTCACCGAAAATCTCACCCTGGTCGGCCGCGCGCCCGGTCAGCCGGTCGAGCAGATCGCCGGCGACGTCGCGTACCTGCTGGCCGAGCTGGCCGCCCTCGGCCTCGCGCCGGAAAATGAGCCCTGCCCCGTACGGTGAAATCCGTCTAGAGTCGGTCCTGGCACCACAGTGACGGGCCGGCCGGGTCGTGGGGGGCGCAACCCCCGCCGGTCATGCGGCCCAGCACGGTCGTGCCATCGGGCGGCCTTCCCTCGCCGCCCACCTTTACCTGCTCTTCTGCGAGGGAGAAACACCATGGCGCGACCCATCACGCTGTTCACCGGCCAGTGGGCCGACCTGCCCTTCGACGAGGTCTGCCGGCTGGCCTCCGAGTGGGGCTACGACGGGCTCGAGATCGCCTGCTGGGGTGACCACTTCGAGGTCGACCGGGCTCTCGCCGAGCCCGACTACATCGACCGCAAGCGCGAGCAACTCGCCAAGTACAACCTCAAGGTCTTCGCCATCAGCAACCACCTGGTCGGCCAGGCGGTCTGCGACCACCCGATCGACGAGCGGCACCAGGACATCCTGCCCGCCGACATCTGGGGCGACGGCGACGCCGAGGGTGTACGCCGGCGGGCCGCCGAACGGATCAAGGACACCGCTCGCGCCGCCGCGCGCCTGGGGGTCAAGACCGTCGTCGGCTTCACCGGGTCGTCGATCTGGCACACGGTGGCCATGTTCCCGCCCGTCCCGCCGGCCATGATCGAGCGCGGCTACCAGGACTTCGCCGACCGGTGGAACCCGATCCTGGACGTGTTCGACGAGGTCGGCGTGCGGTTCGCGCACGAGGTCCACCCGAGCGAGATCGCGTACGACTACTGGACGACCCGCCGCACGCTGGAGGCCATCGGCGACCGGCCGGCGTTCGGGCTCAACTGGGACCCGTCGCACTTCGTGTGGCAGGACCTCGACCCGGTCAACTTCATCCTGGAGTTCAAGGACCGGATCTACCACGTCGACTGCAAGGACGCCAAGGTGCGCACCGGCGACGGGCGGCGCGGGCGGCTCAGCTCCCACCTGCCCTGGGCCGACCTGCGGCGCGGCTGGGACTTCGTCTCGACCGGTCACGGCGACGTGCCCTGGGAGGACTGCTTCCGGGCGCTGAACGCGATCGGCTACGACGGCCCGATCTCGATCGAGTGGGAGGACGCCGGCATGGACCGCCTGCTCGGCGCGCCCGAGGCGTTGCAGTTCGTCCGGAAGCTCGCCTTCGACGCTCCCACCTCGGCGTTCGACGCGGCCTTCTCCCGGTCCTAGAGCCGGCCGGACCGGTCGTAGGGCCGGCCGGAGCAGCCGGGACATGGCTGAGGCCGCCCTCGACGTCGAGGGCGGCCTCAGGGCCTCACGCTGTACTCAGGTGACGCAGTTCGCTCAGAGCGCGGGCTTGCTGTTCGACGACGTGGCCAGCGGCTCGGTGAAGGTCGAGTCGGTGGTGCTGGTCGTGCTGGTCGTGTCGCTGGTGTGCAGCTTCTCACCCAGCTTCGACGACTGCAGCTTGTCCTTGCTCTCGCTGTAGAGCTTGTTGGCCTGCGCCTGGGCGACGCCGGCGGCCTCCTGGACCGTCGGGTGCTCCCACACCTTCTTGGCGTTGGCCGTGATCTCTTCGTACTTCTCCCGGCCGGCGCGGCTGCCCAGGACGAAGCCCGCCGCGAGACCGGTGATGAACATCAGCTTTCCGCGCATGATGGCGGCTCCTTCCGTTCGTGACGCGCGTGCGTCGATGCTTTGTGCATACCCATGCTGCCGGTTTCGTACTCCTGCGCGCTGCGTTTCACCCTGCTTCGGCGCGCCCGGGAACCCCTTGGCACCCCGCCCGCCGGGTCATGTACTCTGTTCTCCGGCACCGAGAAAGATGCGGTGCTGCAGCAGTCCCCTGTAGCTCAATTGGCAGAGCAGCCGGCTGTTAACCGGCAGGTTATTGGTTCGAGTCCAATCGGGGGAGCTTTACCCAGGTCAGGGCCACTTCGGTGGCCCTTTTCCCGTTTCTGGCGCCGTCGCGGCCTCCCGGGCACCGGTGGCGATGGTGGCGAACGGGATCGGGCAGCGTGGCTCTTCGGCGCAGCTGAGGAGGTCGTCGCATCCGGCGTCGGCCGCGGCCCGCAGGGTGTCGGCGATGACCGTGAGGTCGGCGATCCTGGTCTCGACCTCGGCGAGTTTGGCCCGGGCGCGGGCCCGCAGCCCGGCGTCGGGGCGCCGATGCCGGTGGCGGCCGGCCTCGAGCAGGCCGGCGACCTCGTCGAGGGTGAAGCCGAGCCGCTGCGCCGCTTTGATGACCCGGAGCATCGTGACCGCCTCGGCCGGGTACAGGCGGTGCCCGCCCAGGCTGCGTCCGGGTTCGGCGAGCAGTCCGCGCCGCTCGTAGTAGCGCAGCGTCTGGAGGTTCACGCCCGCGGCGGCGGCCACCTCGCTGCTGCGCAGGCCGGTCACGTCGTCAGGCGGGCGGTGGCCCGGCCGGCGAGCGCGTCCAGGACGGCGACGTGCGCTTCGGGAACCCGCACGTCGACTTCCAGCCGGTCGCCGTACGGCGTGAAGGTGAACGAGAAGAACGAACAGCAGGAGCTTTCCCGTACGGCGAGGTCACGGGCGATTTTCTCGGCATCCGCGCGGAACTGCCATCTCAGCGTGGTGGGGGAGAGGCGGGTCTGCTCCCGCAGCGAGGTGGTGAACAGGTCGTCGAACTCGGCCAGCCGCAGCGACCGGTCGGCGGTGGGAAGGGTGCACGCTTCGGGCGTCATGCCCTGACGGTAAGCCCGTACCCAGGTACCGGATGCAAGTACAGTCTTCGCTGTATACACGATCTGGTGTACGGTCAGGCCGTGGAAACCCTGGCGCACGGGCAGGTGATGGCCCGTTTCGGTCATGCTCTGTCCGACCCGACGCGGGCCCGGCTGCTGCTCGTCCTGCGCGACGGCCCGGGTTATCCCGCCGAGCTCGCCGATCAGCTCGGCGTGACCCGGCAGAACCTCTCCAACCATCTCGCCTGCCTGCGCGGCTGCGGCCTGGTCGTGGCCGTGCCCGAGGGCCGGCGCACCCGGTACGAGCTCGCCGACGCCCGGCTGACCCATGCGCTCGGTGACCTCCTGGGCCTCGTGCTGGCGGTCGACCCGACGGCGTGCCCGGAGGCCGACGAGAAGGACTGCTGCTGATGAGCCTGCCGTTGATCCCGCCGGCGCCGTCCGGGCCGTCGCCGGACCGCCGGGCGATCCTCACCCGCCGCGTGCGGCTGCTGGTCGCGGCGACCATCACCTACAACGTGATCGAAGCCGTCGTGGCCATCAGCGCGGGCACCGTCGCCTCGTCGACCGCGCTGATCGGCTTCGGCCTCGACTCCGTCATCGAGGTCTCCTCGGCCGCCGCCGTGGCGTGGCAGTTCGCCGGCCGCGACCCGGAAGCCCGCGAGAAGGTCGCGCTGCGCGTCATCGCGATCTCGTTCTTCACCCTGGCCGCCTACGTGTCGTTCGAGTCGGTCCGGGCGCTGATCGGCGGCTCGGAGGCCGAACACTCGAGCGTCGGTCTCGTGCTCGCGGGGCTCTCCTTGCTGATCATGCCGGGACTGTCCTATGGGCAGCGTCGCGCGGGCCGCGAGCTGGGTTCCCGGTCCGCGGTCGCCGACTCCAAGCAGACCCTGCTCTGTACGTACCTGTCCGGTGTCCTGCTCGTCGGTCTGGCCCTCAACAGCCTGTTCGGCTGGTCGTGGGCCGACCCGATCGCCGCCCTGGTCATCGCCGTCGTCGCCGTCCGGGAGGGCCGCGAGGCCTGGCGCGGCGACGCGTGCTGCGCGCTCCCGGTCACCCCGGCCGGCCGGGGTGACGAGCCTTGCTCCTGCTGCTCGACCGACGTGCCGGCCCGGGGCTGACGGTGCGCGACTGGCTCATCGCCCTGGTCGTCGGGATCGTCTGTGTCATCGCGAGCTGGCTCGTGCTCATCGTGCTGGCCCGGCGGCTGCCGCCCGGCCTCCTGCGCGACCTCGCCGCGTTCATCCCCGACTGCGTGACCACCGTGCGCCGGCTCCGGAAGGACCCGAGAGTCCCGCGCCGGGCCCGGATCGCGATCGTCATCGCCGGGCTCTGGGTCGCCAGCCCGATCGACCTGATCCCCGAGTTCCTCCCGGTGATCGGCCCGCTCGACGACATCGTGGTCGTCGCGCTGGCGCTGCGCTACGCCGCCCGGCAGGTCCCGCGGAGCGTCATCCTGGCCGCGTGGCCCGGCGACACCCGGCTGATCCAGCGCCTTCTCGGACCCGGCCGGACTCGCAGCTGAGGCCGGGTGGCCGTCAGACCGGGAGCCCGGCCAGTCCGGCCACCAGACCGAGGGCCGCGCAGACGCCCAGGACCCGCAGGACCGACCACTTGAGCCGGAAGGTCAGCAGGGCGGCGACGATCGCGATGACGACCGGGACCGGCCGGACCGTGGTCACGTCGGGCAGCTGGAGGTGGAGCGGGCCGGCGCCGGCCTCGCGGACCTCGGCGAACAGGGTGTGCAGGGCGAAGTACAGCCCGAGGTTGGCGATGACGCCGACCACGGCCGCCGTGATGCCGGCCAGGGCCGCGGACAGGGCCTGATTGCCGCGCAGCTTCTCGACGTACGGGGCACCGAGCAGGATGAACAGGAAACACGGCACGAAGGTGACCCAGGTGGTGAGCAGCGAAGCCAGGACGCCCGCGGTCCACGGGTCCAGCGGCCCGGGGTTGTGGTAGGCGCCGAGGAACGCGACGAACTGGACGACCATGATGAGCGGACCGGGCGTGCTCTCGGCTAGCGCGAGACCGCGCACCATGTCGCCCGCGGAGAGCCAGCCGTAGTGCTCGACGGCGCGCTGGGCCACGAAGGCCAGCACCGCGTACGCGCCGCCGAAGGTCACCACCGCGGTGCCCGAGAAGAACAGGCCCTGCTGGGTGTAGACGCTGCCGGTCCCGGTGAGCAGGGCGACCGCGGCCACGGGGACCAGCCAGACGAGCAGGCCCACGGTCAGGATGAGCGCGGCCCGGCCGGTGCTGGGCTCGTTGTGGTGCAGGGCGTCGTCGGAGATCAGCGGTTCGGGGCCGTCCTGGGCCGAGCCGTGCCCCCGGCCGCCGGTGACCAGCCGCGGTCGCCACCGGTGCAGGGCCCAGCCGGCCAGCGCGGCCGCCGCGACGACGATCGGGAACGGCACGGCGAACAGCGCCAGGGCGGCGAACGCGACGACGGCGAAGCCGACCAGGACACCGTTGGTCAGCGCGCGGCTGCCGACCCGCCAGACGGCCTGGGCGACGACGGCCACGACAGCGGGCGCCAGGCCGGCGAACAGCGCGGTGACGACGGTGGTGTCGCCGAATCCCACGTAGACGGCCGACAGCGCGAGCAGCGCGACCACGCCGGGCAGCACGAACAGCGTGCCGGCGACCAGACCGCCGCGCAGTCCGTTGAGCAGCCAGCCGACGTAGATGGCGAGTTGCTGGGCCTCCGGGCCGGGCAGCAGCATGCAGTAGTTGAGGGCGTGCAGGAACCGCTTCTGGCCGATCCAGCGCCGTTCGTCGACGAGGTGCCGCTGCATGACGGCGATCTGCCCGGCGGGCCCGCCGAAGGTCTGCAGGGAGATGAGGAACCAGGCCTTCGTCGCCTCGCGGAACGGGACGACGTCCCGGGCCGGCTGCGCGGCGGCGGGGTCGGTGGTGGTCACGAGCTTTCCTCCGGGCGGGGATCAGGCGGGTGGCCGGTCGAGCAGCAGGGCCCGACGGTGGTACTCGTAGAGGCCGTCGAACAGCGGTGCGGTGTGGGCGAGGGTCTGGTCGTCGGTGCACACCAGCGACAGCCCGCGCAGGACGACGTCGAGGCCGGGCGCCTCCGGGGCGTCGTAGCGCTCGTCGTCGAGGTCGGCCTCGTGCACGATCTCGGCGATCTTCCACAGCACCGGATCGGCGAGGTCGTAACGGCGCAGGATGGTCTCGAACGTGCAGTCCCCGCCGTGATGCCCCAGGTCGACCCCGCGCATGTCGAACGGGGTGGCGTCGCCCGGCACGTGGCTCGGGTCGCCGACGAAGACGAACGTCGCCTCCGGATCGACGTGCCGGCGGATCAGCCAGGCGCAGGCGGCCCGGTCGATGTGCACGCCGGCGCGGGTCGCCCACTTCACGACCGCACCCCGTCCCGGGCGGCCTGATCGGCCAGCTCCTGGACGGCGAGCCGGGCGGCGTCGCGTTCGGGTGGCGGGAAGTAGTCGCGCTGGTTGATGCGGCGCAGTTCGCCCCGCAGCCGGCGAGCCGCCCGGGCCTGCTCGCCGGTGTCCCCGTCCCGGGCGGCCTGAGCCTGCTCGGCGACCGCCTGATATTCCGCCGCCCGGGCCAGGCGCAGGGCGGTGGCGATCTGCCGTTCCTGCGCGACCGAGGTGGGCTCGGCCAGCCAGATCGTGGCGGTTCCGCCGTTGTCGGTGACCTCCTCGGCGACCCATTCGAGGCGCTCCCGGGTGCGGGCGTCGGCGGGCAGGCTGACCAGGCCGTCGCCCAGCCGGGCGACGCCCAGGCGCTCCAAGGTGCGCCAGACCGCGATGCGCGGGCGGGACGGCTCGCGGGGTATCCGGTACGCCAGCAGCACCCACCGTCCGGCCCGCGCCCCACCAGGAGACGTGACTTCTTCCGACACCCCTGCATGTAACCACGGTTACTTCGAAGCTGTCCACGGGGGTTGCCCAGCTCAGGGTGATTACGGTGCGACAGGTGCCGCAGTCACCGTGCGGTCCGATCCATGTTGCCCTCGAATCCGGGCCATCCTTGCCCGTCCGTCGCGCAACAAAGTGCTGACCTGCGAAGACGGCCTCCATCGGGGGTGCGCGGTGGCATGTGCTATAGCGTGACGGGCATCGATTGACACGGTGCGGTAGCGGGGTGAGGGTGTGAGAGCGCTCTCGTGCATGACGGAGCGTCACGGCCGGGGCGCAACCCCCTTCCCAGTCCGCCCCCGAAGCGTTCCGGCCGACGCGGGATCCCCTCCGGCACGCCGGGCCCGTGTCACCCGGGGGCCGGACTGTGGAGTGCCTATGCGTACCAAGCGCAAATCCCTGCTCGGAGCGGCCGTCGCCGCTGTCGCCGTCTCCGCGGCCGTGGCGGTCGTTCCCGCCGCCGACGCGGCCGGGCCGGACTTGCTGCCGCTGACCGTCACCAACGACTCCGGTCGTGGCGAGGCCGTGCACCTCTACGTGCTCGGCGAGTCCGGCGGCCGGCTCGGCTATGTGACCGAGGCCGGCACGTTCACCCCGTGGCCGGCCGGGGGCAATCCGCCGGTGGTTGCGCCCGATGTGGCGATCGACGGGCCGGGCAACGGGGCCGCCAAGACGATCCAGGTGCCCAAGGGGCTGTCCGGGCGCATGTACATGGCGTTCGGCGACAAGCTCGACTTCAGGCTGGCCCAGGACGGCGGCCTCGTGCAACCCGCTCCGTGGGCGGCCGGCGATCCCAACAGCGACATCCTGTTCGACTGGAGCGAGTTCACCTACAACGACTCCGGGGTGTTCCTGAACAGCTCCCAGGTGGACATGTTCGCCGTGCCGCACAAGGTCAGTGTGACCGGATCGGACGGCCGGACGCTGGAGACCGGCGAGCTCAAGCCGGGCGGCCACCGGGCCGTGATCGACGGGCTCCGGGCCGACGCCGACTTCGCCAAGCTGGTGCAGACCCGCGACGACGGCACCGTGCTGCGGGTGCTGTCACCCGGCAAGGGCGCCGACGCCGGTGGCTTCGACCCGAACTATCTGGCCGGCTCCATCGACCGGGCCTGGAGCGCGTACGAGAACGCCGACCTGACCGTCAGGCCGTTCCTCGACCAGCCCGACAAGGCCTTCACCGGGCGCACCTCGGGCGACGTCCTGAACTTCACCGACAGCACGGGCGCACGGGTCGCGAGCTTCACCAAGCCGACGACAGCGAACGTGTGGGGCTGCGACGGCAACCTCGGCGCGCCCAACGACCTGGTCGTCGGTCCGATCGCCCGCAGCCTCTGCGCGGCGCTGACCCGCGGCACCCTCGGGACGCTGCCGGTCGAGCCCGGCACCGACCCGGCCACGTTCTACCGCAACGAGCCCACCAACGAGTACGCGAAGCTCATCCACGCCAACATGGTCGACGGCAAGGCCTACGCGTTCGCCTTCGACGACGTGGCCAACCAGGAATCACTCGTGCACAGCGGTGACCCCAGCGCCATCGGCATCACGCTGTCGCCCTTCAACTGAGCGCAGTCGCCCTTCGACTGAGCGCAGTCGCCCCTCAACTGAGCGCTGTCGCCCTTCGACTTGGCGCTGTCGCCCTTCGGATTTTCGGATGGGCGCGCAGTCGCCCTTCACCTGAGCACAAGGAGCTGAGCATGAGCAGAAGAATTCTCGCCGCGGCCGGCGCCGCCGCGGTGGCCGTCGTGGCCGGTCTGGCCGCCCTGCTTCCCGGTACGGGAGCCTCGGCCGCGACCCTGCCGGTGTCCGAGACCCAGTTCCAGCAGATGTTCCCGAACCGGATCCCGTTCTACACGTACACGGGGCTGCTCGACGCGATGCAGAAGTTCCCGGAGTTCACCGGCGGCGGTGAGGACGTGGCCAAGCGTGAGGCCGCCGCGTTCCTGGCCAACGTCGGCCACGAGTCCGGCGGGCTGGTGCACGTCGAGGAGCTCGACCGGAATGTCTGGGAGCACTACTGCGACACCACCCAGCCGTACGGGTGCCCGGCCGGTACGGCCGCCTATCACGGGCGCGGTCCGATCCAGTTGAGCTGGAACTTCAACTACAAGGCGGCCGGCGACGCGCTCGGCGTCGACCTGCTGAACAATCCGGACCTGGTGCTGAACGACGCGTCGGTGGCCTGGCAGACCGCGCTCTGGTACTGGATGACCCAGACCGGGCCGGGCTCGATGACCCCGCACGCCGCGATGGCGGGCGGCGCCGGCTTCGGCGAGACGATCCGCAGCATCAACGGCGCTATCGAGTGCGGCGGCGGCAACCCGGGGCAGGTGCAGAGCCGGGTCGATTCCTATCGGCAGTTCGCGCAGATCCTCGGCGTGGACCCGGGCGGCAACCTCTCCTGCTGACCAGCTGACCCGCTGACGTCCGGCCGGCACCGTGATGAACGGGGCCGGCCGGATTGCTCTGGTGCTCTACTCACTCGGCGTATACGCTGAGAGAATAGTCAGCCGGCACGGGGAGGCAGCATGAAGGTCAGCCGTCGGAGTTTGATCGCCGGAGCGTTGGCGACGGTCGTCGCGGCGCCGGCCGGGCGGGCGGTGGCGGCCCCGGCGGCCGTCGCTCCGGCCCGGCTCCGGCTGCCCGCGCCCACCGGGCCCTACCAGGTGGGCTCGGTGCCGCTGCATCTGCTCGATCCGTCCCGTCCCGATCCCTTCACGGGTACGGAGCATCGGCGCGAGCTGATGGTCGGGGTCTGGTATCCGGCCCGCGACACGGCCCGCTACCCCCGAGTGCCGTGGATGGAGCCGGCCGTGATGCGGCGCTACCTGACCGACGCCGGGTACGCGCCGGACGTCCTGGCGTCGCCGCTCACGGCCGGGCACGAAGGGGCGCCGCTCCGGCGTACGGGAAAGAAGTTGCCGGTCGTCGTCTTCTCCCACGGGGCTGGCGATCACCGCAACGGTGACTCGATCATGATTCAGCAGCTGGCCAGTCACGGGTATGTGGTCGTCACGATCGACCACCTCGGCGACGCCTACAGCCGGCTGCCCGACGGGCGGGTCGTCGTGCCGACCGAGCAGTCGCTGTATCCGGCGGACTTCGAGCGGGACGCCCGCTTCGTCCTCGACAAGATCGGCGACCTGGCCGCCGGACGCAACCCCGACATCGACGGCCGCCGGCTCCCGGACGGCCTGGCCGGTGCTCCGGACCTGGGGCGGATCGGCATGTCCGGGTGGTCGAAGGGCGGAACGGCCACGGCGCGGGTGCTGCTGGCCGACCGGCGGGTGAAGGCCGGTCTGGCCATCGACCCACCGCTGCTGCCGGCCCTGACCGGTCACACCGGACGGCCGTTCCTGCTGATGACGGCCGAGTTCACCCGGGCCGCCGAGCCCGCCGTGGCCGCGTTCTGGACCCAGCTGCGCGGCTGGCGGCTCAACATCGAGGCAGCCGGCGCGACACATACGGCGTACCACGATCTGCAGGCGCTGATGCCCCAGGTGGCGAAGGTGGTCGGGATGAGCGACGAGGAACTGCACGGCTGGATCGGCGACCTGGACCCGGCCCGGGCGGTGCGCATCGACCAGGCGTACCCGGTGGCGTTCTTCGACCAGCACCTGCGAGGCCGGCGTCGGCGGCTGCTCGACGGGCCGAGCCGGGCCTTCCCCGAGGTCGCCTACCTGCCGTGAGCCGCCGCCGGTCTTGGTCTTTCCGCTGCCGCGATCACCGACCACCGTTACTCTTGGGGCCTGCCTGGTTCGTCCCCTTGTGAGGTGCACGTGTCGCAACCTGTTGAGGTGGACGTCGTCATCGTCGGCGGCGGTCTCGCCGGACTCGCCGCTGCCCGGCGGCTGGACCGCGCCGGCGTCGAGTGGCTGCTCGTCGAGGGCTCCGACCGCATCGGTGGCCGCGTCGCCACCGACGTCGTCGACGGCTGGCACTTCGACCGCGGGTTCCAGGTGCTCAACACGGCCTACCCGCGGGTGCCCGCCCTGGTCGACATCGACGCGCTCGACATGCGCTACTTCACCGCGGGCGCCCTGGTGCGCCGCGGCGGGGAGCTGCACCGGCTCGAAAACCCGCTGCGCGAACCGCTGTCCGCCGCGCAGACCCTCAACGCGCACGTCGGCACGCTCAGCGACCGGCTCAAGTTCGCGGCGCTGGCCGCCCGCTGCGCGACACTGCCCGCTTCCCGGCTGCTCGACGCCCGCGAGACGACGGCGCAGGAGATGATGCGCAAGGCCGGCCTGTCCCACCGCATGATCGAAGAAGTGCTGCGGCCGTTCTTCTCCGGCGTCTTTGCCGACCGCTCGCTCGACACGTCCAGCCACGTCTTCGCGATGGTGCTGCGCTCCTTCGCCCGCGGCCGGATCGGCGTCCCGGCCGCCGGGATGCAGGCCCTGCCGGCCGCCATCGCCGGCCCCCTGCCGTACCCCCAGCTGCTGATCGGCGCCCGCACCCTGTCGGTCGCCCCCGGCGTGGTCGTCACCGAGGGCGGCGAGATCCGCTGCCGGGCCGTGATCGTCGCGACCGACCCGTCCTCGGCGTCGGCCCTGCTGCCGCAACTGCCGCACACCGACATGCACGGCCTGACCACGTTCTACTTCGGCGCCGACCGCGCCCCCATCGCCGAGCCCACCCTGCTGCTGGACGGCGACCGCCGCGAGATCATCGCCAACACGGTGGTGATCAGCAACGCCGCACCCGAATACGCGCCGCCCGGCAAATCCCTGATCGCCGCCTCGGTGGTCGGCGTCTCGGCCCCGTCCTCAGCCTCCGAGACAGTGATCAGGGTCGAGCTGTCCCGCTTGTACGGCGTACCGACCGACGACTGGGAGATGCTCGAGATGATCAGCATCCCCGAGGCCCTGCCCGCGGCCCGCGTCCCGCAAGCTCAACTGCGCAAACCCGTCGACCTGGGCGACGGCCTCTTCGTGGCCGGCGACCACCGCGACAGCCCCTCGATCCAGGGCGCGCTGGCCGGCGGCTGGCGGACGGCCGGGGCTGTGCTGTCCCGGCTAGGGGCGCGAGTCGGCGTCTGAGCGGGGAGATCGCTGGCTGTGGGTACGCGGCACGGGTTAGTATCGCCGCCGGTAAGGGGCGGTAGCTCAGTGGGTTAGAGCAGGGGACTCATAATCCCTCGGTCGCGGGTTCGAGTCCCGCCCGCCCCACGGGTAGGACCAGGGCATTCGCCCTGGTTCGCCGAAGGCTCCTCAGTCGCCGGACCCGTTTCAGGTCCGCTCGTGTCGTCCGATGCGGTCCGTCCAGCGGCATCTGAGTCCAAGCCGCCTCAGAACGGCGGATCATCCCAAGGATCGCGGTACGACGCGGGTTCCGGCCACGGGTCCTCTTCTGGCTCCGGCCAGTACTCCTCCACGTCTCGCTCGCCTTCGTCCTCGCCATCCGCATCGGTGAGGGCAAACGAGCCCTCAGCGCCCTCGATCAAGTCTGCGAACGTCATCACCTCGATGCGGGAGAGATGGCTGTTGTAGGTACGGATTGCCTCGTTGATAGCTTCCTGCGGAATTCGGCTCTCAACGAACATCGGATGGCCAATGACCACCGTCGCTGACGCACGACGCGGATCCACCTTGAAGCGGTTGAGGATGAAGTCACGCTGCTCGTCCAAGCTTCGCAGGTAGTTGGCCGCCTGCGAGACCGCCTCGTGCACTTCGTTGCCGACCCGATAGTGGCTCCGGTGCTCCCGAATTAACTTGGGGATATTCGCCTGCTTGATCTCGACTACATGCAGCGATCCATCTGACCGGACCAGCAGGAGATCCATCTCGTCCCCCGGCACGAGTTGCCGGCGAACGTCGGCCTTGATGTAGCGACCTCCGAACACCCACCACTCTTGGTCCAGAACCTTCTGGATGTCTCCTTCCAGGCTGGCGGGATCTTCGACAACCTGGCGCCATCTGCGGAGGCCCTGGAGCTGGCGATTTCGCTCGATGACGTCCGCGAGCACCCCCGCCTCGTCCATCCGTGCGAGGGCCTCCGCTAAATCGGGTGCGTTGCAGATTGCCGTAACCACACGGTGGACAGCTTCCGCATCGACGCGACCCTCATCGATACCTGCAATCAGCTGCTGGACGGCTGAATCGTGCGCGGGAAATTGGTAGACGCCAGCGGTTGGGAAAGCGTTGTTGAGCAGATCCCTGACTGCCTCGATCTCCCGATCCTCGCAATACCACCGATGCTCCGCCCTGTCCTCGAAGCTGAAGCCAGGACCATTGAGGCTCCTGCCGAAGGTTTGCACCTTGAACTCGCGCCGTTTGATTTCGCCGGTTTCCTCATCCGAGATAGTCAGGATGGTGGCCGACTCGAAGACCCGCCTGCCCTGCTTGACGTCAACCGTCGTGAAGTCAAGAACGTTGGGAGGCTGATGCTTTGTAGTTGTACGAACTCGAAACGCCTGGGCCGCCGCATCCTGGCTCATTAGCGCACCGTAGCGACGGACGCACCATACGTCGATGGAACGGGCGTTCGATGGCGATGCGCCGTCGCGCTGACGAGCGGGAACTCAAGACTGTCACTCACAATCAGGCAGCAGTCAGCTGCACCGAGCGCCTAACTCAAGAACGATGCCGGCACACTCCGCCCGGCCGCACGGGGACCACTCCCGGCATGTGACGCAGAAGCCCGTCGAGTCCGGCCGGTGGTCGATGGCCACTTGCCGGGTGAGCGTCCAGACGATCGGATCGGCATCGGCTGGGGGTAATTCCGGAGGCATCATCGCTCGGTCCCTTCGAATGACGAGATGCTAGCTTAAGCCTTTCATTGGTATATACCTACAATAGTTTCCTGGTAGCGGCTCTGCATTCTTGGCCCGATGGTCCATCCTGGACCAAAACCCGGCATGCCGACGGAGGGCAAGTTGATCCTCTTCCTGGTTGGCCTTGCGGCCTCCATCCCGCTTTCAATTCTTGCCAACATCTTGACGCCGAAATGGCAGGTGTTCTGGGCGCGTCGATCAGAGGCTGCGCAGCTAGCGGAAGCTGAAATGTGGAATGAGCACGAAAGAATCATCCAATGGTTCAAAGAAAATCCTGTTTCCTTCAATAGCTATCTCCTGCGCGCAGGCTTCGTCGCATTGCGCCACTTGGTTGCGATACTTTTCGCTGCCGGCCTTTCCATCACGATCTTTGTGGTGAAAGGCGAACTCGACGGCTGGGCGAGGGCATGGCTCTTGGGGTTGGCAGTCGTCTCGATGATTCTTGGCTACGTCTGGTTGATCTGGCTGCTCGGCACTCTAGGTCAAGCTCGCAATATGGTGGCCTGGGTCGGCAACCGAGCGGACTGGCCCGTCAACGCGGCCATGACGCGGTACATGGCGCCGCTCGAAGATGAGCCAGGTGCTGGCGGCCTCGACCCGTCCGCGCCAGTTACGTAACGGCCGGACGCAGGAGTGGCCGACCTGCGTCTTCGTTGACGCGGCAAACTCGTTGTACCTACATTCCAATTACCTGGCGTAGCGTATTTGGTGACGGAGCGTGACTGTTCCGGTTTCGACCCCAACCGAAGGGACCAACCATGACTGCCGCCGCTACGGAGCTGCCGACCACCGTTCCCGCCCTCCGCAGCCTCGCCAAGGACCTGGGTCTCAAGGGAATGTCCGCCGCCAAGAAGGATGCGCTGGTGCCGGCCATCACCGAGGAACTGGAGCGCCGCGCCGTCGCGGAGAGGGCAGCTGCCCAGGCGGGCAAGGCTCCCAAGCTGTGCGTGATCTGCGGGAAGCGCCGCCCCACCTCGAAGAACGGCAAGAGCTTCAACGACCAGTGCGACCCTTGCCACGTCGAGGCGGGCTGGGAGAACACCCACAGCGACGCCAACCACGCGGCGGTCCTGGCGGTTGCGGAGGCCGAGCGCACCGAGCGGAGATCGCCGGGTGCTGGATCTGCTTCCCAGAGCTCAGTCGGGCGCGCCGGGAGCCGACTCCCGGCCAGTCCCGAGCCGGTCAGGTAATCGTCGCTTGATCAGGCCGGTGAGGCGGTAGTCGGATCCGTTCATGGCTCGCTGGCTGTGGGCGTCGGAGCGTGAGTCGGCGATCTCGCGGATGTGGTCCCAGGTGGCGCTGTCGTTGAGCGCGGGGTGGGCGTCAGGGACGTGGGTGTCGCCGTACACGATGTCGCCGGTGTAGGCGGGGTTCTCCAGGAGGCGGCCGATCGTCTTTGCAGGGAAGGCGACCGGACCGGGCGTCTGAAGGCCGAGAACCCGATCGCTGGGCGTTCATGAGGAAGTGCTTTCGCTTCCGACTGCGGGGTGTGGCCTCGGTTCGTCCTCGCCGTGGGTGCCGTAGCAGACGCGACAACGGGCGTGCAGGGCGTCGGCCGGCTGGTCGTCGCTGGCGACGTAGCGATGTGGTCGGTAGTCGAGTCGTTCCACGGTGACCATCGGGACGATGCCGTCACGGATGACATGAGCGGCCGTGACGGTGGCGAGGTGGTAGCCGGCCTCGGCGAAGCAGAAGTGGAATCGGTGGCTGTAGAAGCCGGTTTCCAGGACGGACGCCATGACCGCAGGAAGCGCGGACCCCTCCATGCACTCCGGTACGTGGACGAGCACTGCGGGCGGGTAGTGCCGCATGATCGTCAGGCCGCCCGTCGCGTCGCGCGGTGGACCGGAGCAGGCGGGGACGTGTCGAGCCATCCGAGGACGCGGTCGTAGATCGCGTCGTCACGGCCGCTGACGTGGTGCCCGTCGGCTCGGTCGTCGATCATGTCGATCGCGCAGGACTCGAGGTAGAGCCGCAGCGATCGTCGATTCACCGAGACCTGTTCGGCCAGTTCGACCTTGCCGGGCGCGCACGGCCACGGTTCACCGCAGGCCAAGCAATCCCACGTCGGCCGGTCGGGCTGATGTGGCGTCCTCGGTATCAGCATCAATGGCCACCGTTCGCGCGGCGCCGCTGAGCCGGAGTGAGTGCTCCCGCCCGCCCGACCTGGTTGTAGGACTGCGTCGGCTGCGTCGCCCAACTTGGCGTACTCGGAGGGTGTGGTGGAGTGGTCGCGGCGGGCAGGTCGGCGGTGGTCATCGCGCCGCAGTGCGGGCACCATCGGCTCTTGACCTTGAAGCTGATCAGGCCCGCGAGGAACCCCGCCAGGAGCGCGCTCGTCGCCGCTATCGCCACCACCGGGCTTCACCTCCGCGAACGAGGTCGTTCGTGGTCGTCGCCATGTCCTGCCTTCCGTGATGGGCGAGGGCACATCGATCTGTGACGTACCGTCACGGTGGTCCCGCTGACCCGGGTGTTTCTGTGGTTCGGCGGGGACCGTGTGCCCGGTCTCGATCCAAGGGGTGGCGGCCGTCGTCGTGCGGCGGTCGCCGTGGGCTTAGCTGTGATTTACCAGGTGTTTCGGTCACAGCGTGGCGGTCCGGTGACCCAGATTTGAAGGCGGCAGGCGTCAGCCGCTGTCAGCCGACGCGACAGGTGTCGGAGTACAACCCGGAAGGCGTACGGCTACAGTGCGCTGATGAGCATTGAGCCGAAAAGGGCCAGTGAGTGGACCATCCACGGGGAACGGGTCGTCGACGACACCCGCAAGGCGGTGCTGAGCATCGCGGACGTGGAGCTACCCGACGGCGTCCGCTTCGAGCAGTACGTCCTGCGCATTCCGGCCGCCGCGATGGTCATCGTGCTCGACGACAACGAGCGCGTGCTGATGATGTGGCGGCACCGCTTCATCGTGGACCGCTGGGTCTGGGAACTGCCCGGCGGCTACCTCGACCCGGCCGAGGACTCCATGACCTGCGCTGCTCGCGAGGTCGAGGAAGAGACCGGCTGGCGGCCTCGGAGCATCGAGAAGCTGATCAGTTTCCAGCCGATGGTGGGCACCATCGACCAGGAGAACATCGTCTACCTCGCGCGTGGGGCCGACTTCACCGGCGCGGCCCCGGACATCAACGAAGCAGAGCGCCTCGGCTGGATCCCGCTCGACGAGATCCAGCAGCACATCGACAGCGGCACCATCGTCGGTGCCGGCTCCGTCTCCGGGCTGCTCGCCCTGCTGCTACGCAAGGCGGCCGGCAAACTTTAGGCGCTCGCCAGGACCGGTCGGGCCCGCTCGGCGAAGTCCTGCACCGCGGGTAGCCCGACATGCTTGGAGAGACGATCGGCGAGGTCGGTCAGGTAGTCGCGGGCGCGTGACGAGTGCAGCCCTTCCGTGGCTTCGACCGCGTCGACACCGACACGCGCGGCTTCTTCCGGCTCGTCGTTCTGCGCGTGCGCCACGGCCAGCAGGACGAGGTTGAACTGCCGTCCCCGCGCATACTGCCGACCGTCCATGTCCAGCGACCGAGTGGCGAACCGCGTAGCGATATCGCCCCTGCCCAGAGCGGTGAAGCAATGACCGAACTTCGCTGCCAGGTACGACTCGTCGAAGTAGCCGATCCACTGCGGCTCGCTGGTCCGGTCAGCCTTGTCGAAAATCATCTCTGCCCTGTTCAACGCCGATGCGCAGGCCTTCTCGTTGCCGCCGACGGCATGACCTTGGGCTTCGAGGACCGCTGATTCCGCCTCGATCGCGGCGATACCCGCCTCGGCTGCCGCGCGGCCGGCGGCCTTGGCGAGATCCACCGCTTCGCCGGACGCGCGCAGGAACGCGGCCTGATGGCTCATCGCCGCCAGAATCTCGGCTCCCAGCGCCCGATCACCGGCACCCGCCGCGAGGCGCAGAGCCTGGATCAGGTATCGCTGGGCCATCCCGTGCAGCCCGGCGTCATACGAAGCCCAGCCCGCGAGCTGGGTCGTCTCCGCGACGGCGGACAGCAACTGGCGGCCGGTCGCCGCGTCGTAGCGGCCGCTGATCAGCTCGGTGACATCGGCGTTGAGGAACCGGACCAGGCTGTCGCGGATGTGGCCGCCGCCGAACTGGTTGTCCAGTGATCGGTACGTCGAGGTCATCCGGCGCACGGTCTCGACGTCGGCGGCCCCGATCAGCCGCTCACCGTTGCCGGTCGGGCGCTCGTCGAGCGACGACATCAGCCACCGCATCGCCGCAGGCAGAAAGGCCGTCGCGCTGAAGCCGACCTGTCGAAGAAGGTCCCGCCGCTGCATATCGCCTCGCCAAAGATCAACAGCGACATCTATGCCGTGCCGCCAGTCCGGCGCGAACTCTAGCCCGGACGGCACGGCCACCACCGCCTGTGCGAGCGCGACCGGCCGGGCATCGGTGTCGGCTGACACCTCGGACACCATGGCGGACAACTGCCCACCCGCCTCGAGCGACTGATCCAGCAGAACCGCGACCGACAGACTCGGACGTTTCAGTCCCGACTCGAGATCCCATAGGTGGCCGTGCGAACAATGGATCATCCCGCCGAGTCGGCGCAGCGACAGTCCATGCTGTTCACGCAGCTCCTTGAGCTTGCGACCGAAGTCGGGATGGGCCACAACAGTCCGTCGCGGCATCGGCCACCCCCAACGATTCGATGAACGGCGCCCCCGGAACCGGGTATCTCCGGACACCATAGCTCTCAGTTGGACGTTCGGACCCGACCCGACCTGCGGATCCGGCAAGACGTGCCCAGCGGATGCCACCATCGCCCGGCGCTGCGCATGGGGTGCCGATCGCAGCCAGCGCCATATCTCCGTGGCGGGCCACCGCTGCAGTTACCGGTACTGGCGATGCTGCACTGCCCGCGCCTCCCTCTGCCCCTCAAGACGGCTCCGAGTTCTTGAAGGCGCAGACATTTGTGGCATGACGCAAGGAAGGCTGTCTATGCGCGTCGCGCACGTCTGGGTGTGGACGAGAAGTCGCCAGCGGCACCATCGGCATGTTGATCGCCTTTGTCGGCGTCGAGGTTGCCGGGAGGTCTCGGGAAGCGCTCTCCGCCCAGTGGGACAGTCGGAGGTTGCGTTGCCTTAACGAGCAGGTGTGGCGTGCGCTTGTGTCGCACCTGCTCGGTCGACGTTGAAGCGATGGTAGGCGGGGCCTGGCCAGTTCGTACTCGTCGCAGTGGTTCGTCGATCGGCGTCCTGCGTTCTCGGGCGAGGGGAACTTCGGCTGCCTGGTTTCATGACGGTCGATGAAGGCATTGATGGGCGATGACGAATCTGTTAACTTTTCAGCACCTCTGAGAAAGCGCTCTCCGAGGCTTTGAGCTCCAAGACTTGACGGCACCGCATCCCCGATCAGGTGCCGTCGCAGCCGCCCACGACCACCTCCATCCCCCATCGCGGCGCCGCGCGACGTCCCCCGATGCGCGACGTGCCGACCCTCCACCGCTGGGACCGACGCGGCACTGTCATGCGCGCTCAGGGACCCATCGCGGGGGCGCCTACCGCGGCCACGTTCGAGACGTGATCGGCGCACGTCTCGGCTGCTTCCTCACGAGAGGACCCCATGATTCGCAGAGTGCTACTGATCGTCGCCCTTGTCCTGGCCGGGATGGGTGTCAACGCCGCCCCGGCCTTCGCTGCCGACTTCTCGGTGCTGATCTTCAGCAAGACCGCGGGGTTCCGGCATGACGCCATCCCCGCGGGGATCGCCGCGATCCAGCAACTGGGCGCGCAGAACAACTTCACGGTCGAGGCGACCGAGGACGCCGCACAGTTCACCGACACGAACCTGGCCCGGTTCAAGGCGGTGATCTGGCTGTCCACCACCGGCGACGTGCTCGACGCGACCCAGCAGGCCGCGTTCGAGCGTTATCTTCGCGCTGGCGGCGGCTATGTCGGCGTACACGCGGCTTCCGACACCGAATACGACTGGCCCTGGTACGGCAATCTCGTCGGGGCCTACTTCGCCAGTCACCCCGCGATCCAGCCGGCCACCGTTCGCATCGAGGACACCGCTCACCCGTCCAACGCGGGCATCCCGGTGAACTGGAACCGCACCGACGAGCTGTACAACTACCGCACCAACCCCCGCCCGCAGGTGCACGTCCTCGCGAATCTCAACGAGGCCACGTACACCGGCGGCAGCATGAACGGCGACCACCCGATCTCGTGGTGCCGGCCCTACGACGGCGGCCGATCCTGGTACACCGGCCTCGGCCACACTCAGGAGAGCTACACCGAGGCCCACTTCCGCACCCACCTGCTCGGCGGCATCAAGTACGCCGCGCAGAACCTCGGCAACTGCTCGGTGCAGGGTCCCGCCGGCACGTTCAGCCAGGTCAATCTGGCCAAGGGCGCGGCGGAGACCGGTGAGCCGATGGGCCTCACCGTGCTGCCCAACCGGGGTGTGCTGCACACCTCGCGGAACGGCGTCATCCGGTACACCGATGTCAACGGCAACACCAAGGTCGCGCTGACGCTGCCGGTCTACAGCCACGACGAGGAGGGTCTGCAGAGCATCAAGGCCGACCCCAACTTCGCCACCAACCGCTGGGTGTACGTCTATTACGCGCCACCGTTGAGCACGCCCGGCGGCGACGCTCCGTCCACGGGTACGGCGGCGCAGTTCGCTCCGTTCAACGGCTCCAACAAGCTGGGCCGGTTCACCGTGCGGGACGACAACACGATCGACCCGGCCTCGCTGGTGACGATCCTCGACGTGCCGACCAGTCGTGGGCTGTGCTGCCACGTCGGTGGCGACATCGACTTCGACGCCGCCGGCAACCTGTACCTGTCCACCGGTGACGACACCAACCCGTTCGAGTCGGCCGGGTTCGCGCCGCTCGACGAGCGGGCCGACCGCAATCCCGCCTACGACGCGCAGCGCACCTCGGGCAACAGCAACGATCTGCGTGGCAAGGTGCTGCGGATCAAGCCCGGCGCGACCGGCGGCTACACCATCCCGGGCGGCAACATGTTCGCCCCGGGCACGCCGAACACCAGGCCCGAGGTGTATGCCATGGGCTTCCGCAACCCGTTCAAGATGAGCGTGGACAAGGCCACCGGCGTCGTCTACCTCGGTGACTACGGCCCCGACGCCGGCGCTGCCGACCCGCAGCGCGGGCCCGCGGGCACCGTCTCGTTCGAGCGGATCACCCGGCCGGGCTTCTTCGGCTGGCCCTACTGCTCCAACTACAACACCCCCTACCAGGAGTACGCGTTCCCCACCGGGCCGTCGTCCGGTGCGTACAACTGTGCTGGTGGGCCGACGAACAACTCGCGGAACAACACCGGTGTCACGGCGCTGCCGGCGTCGCAGGCGGCCTGGCTGCCCTACGGTGGGCAGGGTCCCTGGCGGCCCGAGCTGGGTGGGGGCGGACCCATGGGCGGCCCCGTCTACAACTACAACCCCGCACTGGCGTCCGATGTGAAGTTCCCGGCGTCGTACGACAAAAAGGTCTTGCTCGGGGAATTCACGAGTCGCTGGATCAAGGCGGTCACCCTGAACGGCGACGGCACGGCCGGCGCGATCGAGCCGATCCCGTGGACCGGAACGGCGATCATGGACATGGAGTTCGGCCCGGACGGCGCCCTGTACGTTCTCGACTACGGCACGACCTGGTTCGGCGGAGATGAGAATTCGGCTCTCTACCGGATCGAGTACAACAGTGGCGGCAATCGGGCTCCGATCGCCCAGGCCGGCGCCACCCCGTCCTCCGGTGCGGCCCCGCTGACCGTGCAGTTCAGCTCGGCGGGCAGCAACGACCCGGACGGCGACCCGATCACGTACGCCTGGGACTTCACCAGCAACGGCAGCACCGACTCCACGGCGGCCAACCCGACGTTCACCTACCCGGCGAACGGCGAATACACCGCGACGCTGACGGTACGGGATTCCGGCGGCAAGACCTCGACGGCCAGTACGGTCGTCGGAGTCGGCCGGCCGTCCATCCAGTTGATCGCACCGCCCGACGGATCGGTGTTCCAGTTCGGCGACCTGGTGCCGTACGAGATCAGGGTCACCGACCCGAATGCCGGCACCATCGACTGCAACCGGGTCGTGCTCAACTACGTGCTCGGCCACGACAGCCACGGTCACCCGATCACCAGCAAGAACGGTTGCAGCGGCGCGATCCAGACCACTGTGGATGGTGAGCACGACGCGAGCGCGAACATCTTCGGGGTGCTCGCCGCGGAGTACACCCCCGTCACCGGGGTCGCGGTCTCGGCTCAGCACCTGCTGCAACCGCGGACCCGGCAGGCCGAACACTTCAGCACCATGAACGGCGTCCAGGTCGCCGCGAAGGCCAACGCGCACGGCGGCAATGCCATCGGTTACATCGAGAACGGCGACTGGATCTCCTTCGCCCGGTACAACCTGGCCGGCGTGACCGGCATCAAAGCGCGAGTCGCCTCGGCCGGCGTCGGTGGCACGCTGACCGTGCGGACCGGCTCACCGACCGGCCCGGTGGCCGGCACGGTGCAGGTCGCCCCGACCGGCGGCTGGGAGACGTGGGCCGACGTCACCGGGACGGTCAGCCCACCGGCCGGCACGCAGCAGTTGTACCTGGTGTTCACCGGCGGCGCGGGATCGCTGTTCGACCTCGACGACTTCACGTTCACCTCTGGCGGCACCACCCCGCCGCAGACGGGCAACCTGGCCTTGAACAAGCCGGTGACGGCGTCGAGCACGGAGTCCGTCGCCTACCCGGCGTCGGCCGCGGTGGACGGTTCGCCGAGCACCCGATGGGCGAGCACGGCCGGCGATCCGCAGTGGATCCAGGTGGACCTCGGCCAGTCGACCGCCATCGACCGGGTCAAGCTGACCTGGGAGGCGGCCTACGGCTCCGGCTACCAGATCCAGACGTCGGCCAACGGGACGACCTGGACCACGGTACGGACGGTCGCCGGCGGCGACGGTGGGGTGGACGACAACACAGCGCTGGGCGCCACCGGTCGCTACGTGCGGATCAACGGCACCGCCCGCGGCACCGCCTGGGGCTATTCGCTGTTCGAGTTCGAGGTGTACGGCGGCGGCGTCGTGCAGCCCTCGGGCAACCTGGCGGTGAACAAGCCGGCGACGGCGTCGAGCACCGAGGCGGTCGCCTACCCGGCCTCCGCGGCGGTGGACGGTTCGCTGACCAGCCGGTGGGCGAGCGCCTTCGCCGACCCGCAGTGGATCCAGGTGGACCTCGGTCAGTCCTACCCCGTCAATCGGGTCAAACTGACCTGGGAGGGGGCGTACGGGTCCGCGTACCAGATCCAGACGTCGGCCAACGGGACGACCTGGACCACAGCCCGGACGATCACCGGCGGTGACGGTGCGGTCGACGACCACACCGCGCTGGCCACCACCGGCCGGTATGTGCGGATCAACGGCACGGCCCGGGCCACCGCCTGGGGCTACTCGCTGTTCGAGTTCGAGGTCTACAGCTGATCGGACAGACCGCGTACGACGGGGTGCGGGGACCTTCGGGGGTCCCCGCACCCTGGCCTGTCAGGACCGCTCTAACAGTTGTCTCAGGATCGCTCGGTATGAACTAGGCATCGCCGGGCGACGCGGGTCTCGGCCTCGTCGGCATGGCCGGACGCGCCGCGCTTCACGGCAGCACGGGTTCAGCGTCGGCCCCTTACCGGACGGCCGCGATCCTGGAAGGCAGCCATTCATGATCTCTGTGTTCGTGGCGGACGCCCAGCCGTTGCAGCGGTTCGGCTTTCGCATGCTGCTGGAGAGCACCGCCGACACCGAGATCGTCGGCGAGGCCGGGAACGGTGGCGAGGCGGTTCGCCGGATCACCGAGCTGCGTCCCGACGTGGTGCTGATGGACATCCGCCTGCCGGGCGTCGACGGGATCGAGGCGACCCGGCGCATCGTCGCCACCGGTGGGCGTTCGCGGGTCCTGGTGCTGACGACGCTCGACTCGGACCGGTCCGCGTTCGCCGCGCTGCGGGCCGGGGCGAGCGGCTTTCTGCTCAGGGACATCCGCCCCGAGGAACTGCTCGCCGGCATCCGGGCCGTCGCCGCCGGGGACTCGGTGATCGCGCCGGCGTTGACCCGGCGGCTGCTCGACGCGTTCGCCGACCAGCTCGACGATGACCTCTGCGGGCCTGTGCGGGCGGATCCCCGGCTGGACTTTCTGACCGATCGCGAACGCGAGGTGCTCGTCGCCATCGGCCACGGCCTCACCAACGGCGAGATCGCGCAACGGTTCACGCTGTCGGAGTCGACGGTGAAGACCCACGTCGGGCGGGTCCTCGCCAAGATCGGGGCACGGGACCGGATCCAGGCCGTCATCCTCGCCTACAACCTGAGACTCACCCGGCCGGTTTAGCACCCGTCAGGACTTGCGGGGGGAGACCGTCATGATGCCGATGCACATCTCGTCGCTGGTGCCGTCGCCCCACACGACGTAGCGGGGCGGCAGCTTCCTCAGCTGCGGCAGCAGTTTGCGCAGCCCCGCGTCGTGCGTACACGTCACCCGCAGCGTGTCCCCGGGACCGATCTCCACCGGCGACGGCAGCTTCATCAGCCGCTGATTGTCGAAGTCGAACTGCGGCACGTCCAGCACGACCTCGGCGTTCGGCGTGCCCGGGTTGAGTTCGACCTTCATCGCCCGCCCGAGCATGTGCATGTGACCGAAACCGGCGAACAGCGTCGCCGGCGCCTCCACCTCGTGGTCGCAGGTCTGGGTGTCACCGGGCTTCGGCGCGCCGCCCGGGTTGCATTCCTCCACCTGATCGTCCGCCATGTCGCCGACCTCCGGCCCGAACCGCTTCGTCACGTCCGTGATCGATGCCGCCCGGTCACAGAGCGGACCCGATTCACCGGCGGCGCAGGGCAGGTCGGTCGGCGCGTCGAGCGACCATGTTTCGAGTTCCCGGGTCCGGGGCGTGCCGTCCGTCAGCCGCAGCCGCACCGCCGAGCGGTCCGATCCGGTCGGCTTGCCGTCGGTCGCGAGCAGGTTGTAGTGGATCTGGAGGACGACCAGGCTGCCCGGCTCCAGCTTGTGGCCGGCGTCCTGGTCGAGCAGCGTCTCCGTGGCACCCGGCGCCCAGGTGTCCACCCACGCCGCGTCCCCCTCTTCGACCTGGGCGCCGGCCACGCCGGTTCCGCCGAAACACTGCCAGCCGATACCGGGGGTCTTCGCGTCCTGCTCACGCACCGCGGGAGCGCCGCCCGGCGGCACCGCGTAAACGATGGCGTGGTGCGCGATGGCGACGTTCTCCGGTGCGAACTGGGTCCCGGTCAGGAACGCGGTCCTGGTCAGGCCCGGATCGATCAGCTGGCACCGGTACTCGTCCGAGCCGCCGCCCTCCGGCGGCGTGGGCGTGTAGGCCTCGGCCATCTTCAGGTCCAGGAACCGCTCGCCGGCGCGCACCGGCTGCGGTGGAGCCGACGACCCGCCCGCGTGCGCGCCGTGCGGGCCGGTCGCTGAGGGCGCCGCACTGTCGGCGTCCGATCCGCAGGCTCCGACAGCAGCGAACGCTGTCACCAGTGTCATGGCGCCCGCCACGAACTTCCACCGTGGACTGTCAGATTTCCTCATAGCCCGAACGCTAGGACCGATTCCGTCAGTTCTCGTCGTACCGCGGTCGTCATCGTCGGGAGCGAGGCGGTACCGCGGTACTACTCCCGGTCCGGCGGCTGTGTTGCCTGGGCCTCGCCGGCCGGCCTGATCACCGGATTAACGGTCGTCTCAGATTCGCTCGGTACGAATTCGGCCTCAGACAAAGTGATGCGACCCGTCAGGAGGCTATTGATGTCAGTCAACGGAGCGCCAGCCAGGGAAGCGCCACCCGGCCGGTGGGTGCCGTGGCTCGTGATCGGCTTGTGGCTGGTGCTGGCCGCGGTCATGGTGCCGTTGAGCGGAAAGTTGAGCTCGGTCACCACCGACAGAGCCGTGGACACCCTGCCCGCCGGCGCCGAGTCCACCAAGGTGGCGGTGCTGGAGGACAGTCTCCCCGGCGGTGAGGACAACACGTTCGTCTTCGTGTACCACCGCGCCGGCGGCTTGACCGGCGCCGACCGCGCGACGGTCGAGCGCCACTACGACGCCTTTGCCAAGCAGTACCCGCCGAAGGTGCCGGCCCCGGCCGGTGAGGACGACGAGGGACCACCGACGAGACCCTCCACCGACGGCCAGGCGATGATGTTCACCCTCGATGTGAGTACGACCTACGGCGCACCGGAGACCATCGTCGGTCCGTTGCGGGACGCCGCGAAGGACCGCCCCGCCGGTTTGGAACTCGAGGTGACCGGCCCCGCCGCGATCGACGGCGACCTGGACGCCGTCTTCGACGGCATCGACCTGCAGGTCTTCCTCACCACCGTCATCGTCGTCACGCTCCTGCTCATCCTCACCTACCGCAGCCCGGTGTTGTGGTTCATCCCGCTCGTGGCCGTGGGCGCGGCCGCGCTGACCGCGATGGCGACCGTCTACCTGCTCGTCAAGGGCTTCGGCATCGTGGTCAACGACCAGAACTCGGCGCTGCTGACGATCCTCGTCTTCGGCGTCGGCACGGACTACGCGCTGTTGCTCATCGCCCGATATCGGGAGGCACTGCACCACCACGAGAACGTCCGGGTCGCCATGGTCCACGCTCTACGCGGCGCGGCGCCGGCCATCGTCGCGTCCGCGGCGACCGTGGTCGCCGGCCTGCTCTGCCTGCTCGTCGCGGACCTGAACAGCACCAGCGGGCTGGGCCCGATCGGGGCGGCCGGCATCCTGTGCGCGCTGGTGGCCATGCTGACGCTGTTCCCGGCGATGCTCGTGGTGCTCGGCCGGCGGGTCTTCTGGCCGGCCATCCCGCGGTTCAGCACGGCCGTACAGGAGAAGCCGGGGCTGTGGGGACGGCTCGGCACTGCCATCAGCCGCCGCCGGTGGGTGGCGACGCTTGGCTCGCTCGGTGTCCTCGGCGTGCTGGCCATCGGGCTGACGGGCAACACCGGCGCCCTGCGGGAGCAGGACCAGTTCCTGAACGCGCCGGAGTCGGTCACCGGCTTCACCGTTCTCCGCCAGCACTTCCCGGAGCTGGGCGGCCAGCCGATGACGATCTTCACGCGGCCGGCGTACCAGGAACGGGTCCTCGACATCGTCAAGGGGACTCCCGGTGTGGCAGTGGCCGTGCCGGGAGGGACCAGCGGTGGCTGGGCCGACATCTCCGTGTTCCCGACGGACGCGCCGGACACCGTCGCCGAGTACGACACCATCAAACGGATGCGCACCGCCGTGCACGCGGTGAACGGGGCGGAGGCGATCGTCGGCGGGCCGAGCGCGGAGAACCTCGACACCGAGGTGACCACCAGCCGCGACGAGAAGCTGGTGATCCCGCTCGTGCTCGCCGTCGTCCTGATCATCCTCGGGCTGCTGCTGCGCGCGATCGTGGCCCCGCTGATCCTGATGGCCACGGTGATCGTCTCGTTCGCCGCGGCCTTCGGCGGCAGCGTGTTCGTCTTCGACACGATCCTCGGGTTCAAGGGCGTCGACTATTCGGTGCCGCTGCTGGCCTTCCTGTTCCTGGTGGCACTCGGCGTCGACTACAACATCTTCCTGGCCAGCCGGGCCCGTGAGGAAACCGTGCGTCTCGGCACCAGAGACGGCATGCTCAAGGCCCTCTCCGCCACCGGTGGTGTCATCACCTCGGCCGGCCTGGTCCTGGCAGCCACGTTCGCGGTCCTGGCCACCCTTCCGCTGGTGATGCTGATCGAGGTCGGGTTCCTGGTCGCCTTCGGCGTGCTGCTCGACGCCCTGCTGGTGCGGTCGGTCCTGGTGCCCGCCCTCACCCTGCTGATCGGCCGGCGGATGTGGTGGCCGAGCCGGCTGTCCCGACCGGTGGAACCGCCGGACCGTCGACGGCCGCTCGTGGAGGATGAGGAGCCCGCGCTGCAACGGTGAGCGCGGCGGCACGTACGAGATCCGGGACGGGAACCAGACCCGTCCCGGACCTTTTTCATCGGCCCGACGGCCGCCGCCCTTCGGTCCCGGTGGTGAGCCGCGCGCCCGGGTCGGGCGGGGCCGCGGCCGGAAGGTCGACCCGGAGCAGCGCGCCACCGCGTGCGGAGCGAGCGACGGTGACCCGGCCTCCGTGGGCGTCGACGACCCGCCGCACGATCGACAGCCCCAGACCGGATCCCGGCAACGCCCGGGCGCTGTCGGCACGGTAGAACCGGTCGAACACCCGCGGTACGTCGGCGGCGTCGATGCCCGGCCCGGCGTCGTCGACCTCGAGCACCGCCGACGCGCCCTCGGCACGAAGCCGGACCTGGACCGGCTGGTCCGCGGGGGACCACTTGCCGGCGTTGTCGACGAGGTTGAGCACCGCCCGTTGGAGCGCGGCGGGACGCCCGCTCACCCACACGGAGGTCACGTCGAGCGCGACCTCGATGTCGGGTACGCGGGAACGCGCCTGAATCGCGGCGGTCGCCACCACGTCGGCGAGGTCGAGCACATCGGTGCTCTCGTCGCTGACGTCACCGCGCGCCAGGTCGGTCAGCTCGGCGGCGAGGGTGCTCAACTCGGCCACCTGAGCGCCGAGATCGTTGAGCAGCCGGGTCCGGCTCTCCGCCGGCAGCGCGCTGTCCAGGGTGCCGCGCCGATCGAGCCGGATCAGCAGCTCGACGTTGAGGCGCAGGCTGGTGAGAGGGGTCTTGAGCTCGTGGGCGGCGTCCTCGGCGAGCAGCCGCTGCGCCCGCCGGGAGTCGCGGAGCGCGGCCAGCATGTCGTTGATCGCCTGGATCAGCCGCCGGATCTCCCCACCGCCCTCATCCGGGATGTCGGCGTCGAGATCCCGGGTGTGCGCGACCCGGACCGCGGCCGCGGTCAGCCGGTCGATCGGCGCCAGCCCGGTCCGCGCCACGGTCCGTCCGACGAGGGCGCCGCCGACCACGCAGAGCAGCCCGATCAGCAGCATGCCGAACCCGAACTGGTTGATCGGGCTGTCGTCGGCGACGCGGGCCACCTGGACCGCGCCGCCGCCCGCCCGCAGCGTGTAGATGATGTGGCCGTCCTCGTCCCGGTCGCCCGACTCCATCAGGTCGGCCGGCCCGCCCTGCGCCACGCGCCCGGCGGGCCCGCTGACCGGAGGCAGCGCGGGTTGGCCGTACGGCGTCCGGGTCGAGCCGTCGGGCAGGATGACCCGTACCAGCTGACCGGATCCGGGATATGGCGGTAGCTCCACCTGCGCCGGACCGGCCCGCTCGGCGTTCGCCGCCAGAGCGCGGGAGTCGGCGCGCAGCTGATCCTCGGTGGCGTCCTGCAGTTCCCCGTCCAGCAGCTCGCTGGCCACCTGGAAGGACACGAACACGCTGACCGCGATGGCCGTCGCCGCGATCACCGTCAGCCTGGTCCGCAGGGACCGCCGGCGCCACCAACGGGTCAGCCGGCGCGAGGCCCGGCCGGCGGCCCTCCAGCTCATGGAGGAGTCTCCCGCAAGGTGTATCCCAGGCCCCGCAGGGTGTAGATCAATCGCGGCTCACCCTCGGCCTCCATCTTGCGGCGCAGGTAGCTCACGTACACCTGGAGGTTGTTGGCGGTGGCGCTCATGTCGAATCCCCAGATCGCCTCGAACAGCGCGTCGCGGGTCAGCACCCGGGTCGCGTTGCGCACGAGGACCTGCAGCAGGGAGAACTCGGTCCGGGTCAGGCGCAGCGGCCGCCCGCCCCGCCACGCCTCGAACCTGTCGGGATCGAGCCGGACATCGGCGTACGACAGAATTTGCGACTCCCCGTCGCCCGGCGTGCGCCGGCGCAGCAGGGCCCGCACCCGGGCCAGCAGCTCCTCGGTGGCGAACGGCTTGGGCAGGTAGTCGTCGGCGCCCGCGTCCAGCCCCGCGACCCGGTCGGAGACCTGGTCACGGGCGGTCAGCATCAGCACCGGCAGATCCCGGCCCGCGGCCCGCAACCGCCGGCAGGTCTCCAGGCCGCCGAGGCGGGGCATCATCACGTCGAGGATGAGCAGATCCAGCGCGTCACCGCCGGCCCCACCGACCCCGTCGAGCACATCGAGACCGTTGGCGACGCTGCTGGTGTCATAGCCCTCGACCTGCAGCACCCGCTCCAGCGACTCACGGATGGCCGCCTCGTCATCCGCGATCATGATCCGCACGCCGGCCCGCCCCCTTTCAGTCGGTATTTTGCCGCTTACTCTTCCCGAGCAACCTGAGGCCAGGATTAGAGCGGGGCCGCTTGGTTCGCGCGGAGTACGCCATCGATCAGAACGAGCCGGGCGTCTCGGCCCGGGCGTCGGCAGCAGGGTCGTCGCGGAAAGCGAGCCCGGCCGCCGCCATCGCCGTTCCCAGTCGGCTGAGGGCGTACGGCCCCACTCCGTGCAGCGCCTGGACCTGATCCTCACTGAAAGCGGCCACCTGTTCGAGCCGGACCACGCCGAGCGCGTTGAGTGCCCGTGTCGCGGGTGCGCCGATGTGGGGCAGAGGGGTGCCGGGCTCCAGTTCCGGTCGATCCTGGGCCGCCCGGGGATGACCCTCGTGGTCCAGGACGGCGGCGCCGCGCGCCGAGAGCCGGTACCCGATGTCGAGTGACTCGGTCAGGCCGCGTTCCTTCAGCTTGCGCACGTTCTGTTTGAAGGACGGGGTGTCCCGCCCCATCCGTTGGGCGAGGTCGGGTGCCCGGGTGGCCGGCAGTTCGTCGATCAGCAGGAGCGTCGCCCGGGTCCACGGCCCGGTCGGCGAGGCGCGGTCCAGCCGGTCGAGCCACGCGACGATCACGTCGATCTCCGCGGCCTCGGGCACCGTCTGCCGCAGCGTTTGCCGCGGGTCGACACCGGCGTACCGTAGCCCGACCCGATAGACCGGCCGGTCGGGGTTCAGGCGGTCCAATCCCTGGCGGAGCGCGGCCAGCGACGCCGCGCCGGCCCGGTGGGCGTCCGCGGAAGTCAGCGACCCCACTGCCACCGGATCGACGGACGTGACCTCGACCAGCCCGACCGCGGTACGCATCCGGGTACCGACCTTGACCAGAGGCCGTTCCCACCGCCGGAACGCCACATCGACATCGCCGGCACGGATGGCCGCCAGTTCCGCTGGACGTATCTGCACGCCACCCAGTCCACCACACGCCACGATCCCTGTGGCGTTCCCAGCGCGGCAGCCCAGCTCCCTGGTTCCCTCCGGACGCTCGACGCGATTCAGGTAGCCAGTGCTCAAGTCCTTGGTGATTCGCTGGACACGCTGGTTACCTACGACAAACGGATGCTCGATGTCGCGCGAACAGAAGGGCTGCCGACTGAGGCTCCTGGTCTTCTCTGACTTGTCAGTCAGGATGGTCGGCAGTCCGCCTCCGTTCGTCTGCCGCGCGGCGTCACGCTTGGCCGCCGACACGCGGCGGCTGGTTGATGACCTCGATCAGGTTGTTCAAGTTGTTGCGCCAAGCGAGCAGCTCGTCGACCGGCGGATCGCCGAGCCTGCCTTCTCGGTCAGCGGGCTTGTCGACCACGGAGTGACATTGATGTGTGACAATGTGCTCCGCTTGGTGACGCGTCGGGGGTGGTACGACCGACCCGGGGAATGCGGGGGCTTGGGTGAGCGCAATCGGAGGTTCGTCGGGCGGCGCTGTTGCTGCGGCCGTGCCCGGTGAGCAGGTGGCCGGCGGGAGCGATCAAGGGCCCGTGGCGGCGCCGAGCGTGTTGAGGCGGCTGTGGGCTCGCCGTGAATGGATCCTGGTGATCCTCGGCAGTCTCGCGCTCGCCGTGCTGCTCACCTGGCCGACGATGCGCGACCCCCGCCACACCGTGCCCGGCGACATCGGCGACCCGGCCATGTTCGCCTGGCAGATCGCCTGGGGCGGGCACGCGCTGCTGCACAATCCGCTGCACCTGTGGGACTCGAACACGTTCTATCCCGACCCGTACTCCTTGGCCTTCACCGACACCGTCCTCGGCTACATGCCGCTCGGCATGATCGGGTCGGGGATGGAGGCGGCCGTCCTCCGCTACAACATTCTGTACGTCTTGCTGCACGCGCTCGCCTTCGTCGGGGCGTACGCCCTGACCCGCCAGCTGGGCGCCCATCCGCTCGGGGCGACGGTGGCCGGCGTCGCATGGGCGTTCGCACCGTGGCGGCTCGCGCATGTCGGGCACCTGAACGTCATCTCCACCGGTGGCATCGCGCTGAGCCTGGCCATGATCGCTCGCGGCCACGGCTGGTCGTTGCGCCGGGGCCACCGCCCGGAACGGCACAGCCCGGGGTGGGCGCTGGCCGGTTGGCTGGTCGGCGCCTGGCAGATCAGCCTCGGGCTCGCCATCGGGCTCGTCTTCGCGTACGTGATGATCTTCATCTGTCTGGTGGCCGCGGCGTGTTTCGGCTGGGTCTGGTGGCGGCGCGGCCGGCCGGCCTTCGGGCGTCGTCTGCTGGTGGCCGATCTGGTCGGCGGGGTGTGTTTCGGCGCCGCCACCTTGTACATGGGGCTTGCCTTCTCCCGGGTCGTGCAGCTCAACCCGCAGGCCGACCGTTCGCTGGCCTGGACCGAGACGTACTCGCCGGCCTGGCGGGGTCTTTTCATCGCGCCCGAGTCGTCCTGGCTGTGGGGTGCCCGGCACGCCGCGGCGCGCTCCGAACTGCCGTGGCCGCCCGAGATGGCGCTGCTGTGCGGCGTGGTCCTGCTCGTCCTGGCCACGACGGGGATGTTCTTCTCGGTCTTCCGGACCCGCCACCGGGTCCTGCTGAGCATCGGCGTTGCCGTGGCGGTGGTGCTGGCGCTCGGCGCGACTCTGCCCTGGAACGGCGACCCGGGCTACCTGACCCTCTCCAAACACCTGCCGGGCTGGTCGGCGCTGCGCACCCCAGGCCGGATGACGTTGTGGACCACTTTGCTCATGGCCATCCTGGCCGCCGGTGCGGTCAGTGCCTTCGTGACCCACGTACGGGACGTCGCGCCCTGGCCCAAGGCCGGCGCCGGGCGGCCCGAGCACCTGGCCCGCGGGAAGTTCGTCGCGCTCCGCCTCGCCCTGCTGATCCCGCTCGGGCTGGTCGTCGTCGAGGGCATCAACAAGACCCCCCACCCCGAGCTGCTGCGCTATCCGGCCGCGATGGGCGCCGCGGCGGAACCCACCCTGGTGCTGCCCAGCGGCGGCAGTCTCGAGATGTCCATCATGCTGTGGTCCACGAACGGCTTCCCGCGCATCCCCAACGGCATCGTCACCTTCGTCCCGGCCGGCCAGGAGCGGATCCGCTCGGGCAGCATGACCTTCCCGGACGCGGCAAGCATCGCGGCGCTGCGGGCGGACGGCATCAGGTCGGTCGTCGTCCTGCCCGAGTGGCTGAGCGGCACCCCGTGGGAGGGCGTGCCCGGCCGCCCGATCGACGGCCTCGGCATCACCCGCGAGGACATCGACGGCGCCATCCTCTACCGGCTCGGGTGACGGGATCGGCGTCTGGCGTGATCGACGAGGTCGGCGCGGCTGCGCGTTCCGGTCTTGCGGAGCATGTTGGAGACGTGGACGCTGATGGTCTTCTCGCTGAGCACCAACGTGTGGGCGATCTCCCGGTACGTCTTCCCGGAGGCGAGATGGGTGAGCACCTCCAGTTCCCGGGCGGTCAGACCGGGTACGGATAGGGTCGTGGCCGGCTCCCCAGTGGCACCGAGGGTGACGTGTACGTTCGCGGCGAGCATTTCGATGTCGGCGAGGAGCGGGTTCGCCCGCAGGTCGACGGCCAGCTCATGTGCCCGGCGCAGTGCGGCCGTGGCCTGGACGCGATCGCTCCTGGGGCGCAGCCCGGACTGCGCCGCGCGCCACCGGCAATACGCCTCGTCCCAGGGAATGCCGGCGGTGAAGCACGCCTCGGCCGCCTCGTGCCATTGGTCCGCCTCGTTCTCGTCCCGCCTTGCCCGCGCCGTCTCGGCGTCGGCGATACATTGCAGGGCCGCCCGCCACCGCAACTCGAACTCGGCGGGGGCGATGTCGTCGCCCACCACCGTGGGATAACACTCCCGCAGCGCACGGAGGCGGCCGAGCTCGGCGATGTGGTCCGGGCTGCCTTCGCGGCAGACCAGAATGCGGTCCGCGAGAGCCCGTACCGCGATGGGCAGAAGGACCTCCGAGCAGAGCGGCAGAGGCACCATGGCCAAGCCGTGCGCGGCGATGTCGAACGCCTGCTGCGTGTCGCCGCGGGTCACGGCCAGCTCCGCCTGCACCGCGTCGAAATTGAAGGCGTGGAATTCGGCCGGCCTCATGATCAACTCAGCCGCCCGCGCCGCGTGCGCCTCCGCCTCGGCCGTGCGACCCTGGCGGCCGGCCAGCAGAGCCGCCGTGTTGCGGGCCCGGGCGTCGGCGAGGACGCTGGGCCGGGCGCCCAGGGTCACTCGCAGACGATCGAGGCAGGCCGTCCAATCGCCGGCGGTGAGCAGGGTCTCGGCCTCGAGCGAGCAGATCTCCGACACGTGACCGTGCGGCGCGCCGGAGCGCTCGGCCTCCTCGCGGCAGAGCCGGGCTTCGTCGGCCAGTGCCGTCCACGTCGACACCGTTGACGTGTTCATGATCATGTAAATGGCCTCGACGGCAAGGTCGAAGTCGCGGGCCCTCAACGCCATCGTCCAAGCTCGGCGGGCCGCCTCGGCGCCGCGTGCCAGGTCGCTGTTCTGGTGATACGCCAGCGATTGCGCGATCAGGGCGGATCCGGTGGCGTCCGGCCAACCGCCGGCGCGGGCCAGCCGTACCGCCTCGGCGGCGCGCGCGGCCCCCTCCGGGACACCGTGCCACAACATGGCGTAGGCGGCCGCGGCCACCGCCAGCGCATGCTCCCGGCTGTGCGGATGAGCCGCGGACAACTGCTCGGCCAGCGTCGCGTCGGGAAGACCGGCAAGCTCGATGCCCAGGCCGTAGCGAAGGTTGACCCGCCGCGCCAGCAACTCGGCCGCGGTCAGGGGCTGCGTCGCATGGTCGACGACGGCCAGCAACTCGTCGAGAGCCGCCAATTCCTCGGCGTGCCGACCGGCTTGCCTCGCCGCCCGCAGAATGCGACGCAGGAGCGGCACGGTGGATTCCTTCTCGGGACGCAGCTTCAAGGCCCGGGTCAGCAGACGGACGGACTCCGCGCTGCCGCCGGACGCTTCGGCGTGATCTGCCGCGAGGAGTGCCGATTCGTAGGCCGCCGACCGCATCCCGGCGTGGAAGTAGTGATCGGCGCGGCTGATCGGATCGTCGACCCGCTCGGCCAGCTCGGCGTGCATGGCCCGCCGCTGGTCTGGGAGCAGTTGGTCGACCAGGACTTCGGCCAGCAGGGGATGGGTGAACCAGTAGAGCCCGTCGTCGGTGGCGGCCAGGATGCCGGCGTCGACCGGCTCCGGGCTCGACACCGGCGAGGGCCGCCCGGCGACGGCGATCTCGGTGGTCAGCCGGCGAGCGGCGGGCGAGAGATCGTGCCAGCTGCGGGCGAGCGCGTCACGCAGGCCCGTGGGCAGGTGTGGCGGCAGGTGCCGGGCGTCCGGGTCGAGGCCTTGGACGAGGAGCTTCGTCAGGTACGGGTTTCCGTCGCTGCGCTCCTGGACGTCGTCCACCAGCGACTCGTACGGTGGCCGGCCGAGCAGGACGGTGATCTGCTCGCGCGTCGACACCCGGTCCAGCCGGTCGAGCGTGATCTCTCGTACCCCCGGGAGCCGGCGCACGTCGGCGAGCCAGCGGCGTAACCTCTGGTCCTCCCCGGAACGGATCGTGGTGAGCACCGCCAGCCGCCGTTCGGCTCGTCCGGCGATCACGTACATCAGCACGTCGAGCGAGCTCTGGTCCGCCCACTGGAGATCGTCGACGACCAGCAGGACCGGTCGTTCGGCCGCGAGTTGCTCCAGGTGGTCGTCGAACTCCAGCACGGTGCTGAACGCGGGCATGGCGCTGCGCAGGGGCAAGAGCGGCGCCGCGAGCGAGGCAAGGGGCAGGCAAGGCACCCAGAGCGTACGAGCCGGAGCGCCCTCGCACGCCGCCCGGACCATCGTGGTCTTGCCGATCCCGGCCTCACCGGAGACGAGCAGTGTCCCGGACCGTCCACCGACGGCCGCCGCCACGACCTCATCAGCCGGCCCCACTCTTCTGAGGATGCCCGCCCCAGGTCGGTCGCGGAATACCTGAGGAGGTCGGCGTTCACATCTAAGGGTCAGTTCCCGATGTGCCGCCTATCCGGCCCGGGCGACGCTTCCTGGCATCAGCACCCGATCCAGGAGGAGCGACGACATGTCCACCGCTGCAACGATCAACATCCAGAACATCGCCACCGAGCTCAAGCAGTGGCGCTTCGGTCAGGGCCGGCCGCAGCCGGAGCTCATCTACCCGAAGTCGGTCTTCGAAAGCCGGCCGGACCGCAACCTCAGCCTGAAGAGCCTCAAGCTGCGCAAGCTCCTGCAGTACGGCGAGCAGAACTTCGGGATCAACCTGATCTACAGCCGCGACACCGAACCGGCGACCGAGCGGGCGGTCCGCCGCTGGTTCCTGGCCCGTCCGGGTGACCAGGCCCGCCCGGTGGCGTTCGGCGAGAAGGTGGCGCTCGCCAACGGGCGTGGCGACTCTTTCCTCCGGTACAGCCGCCGCGAGTTCGGGATCAACCTGGCCTGGTCGAAGGAGCCGGTCTACGAATGGAAGATCCTGGGCGGCGCGACCGGACAGCCGGTCCGCACCGGTAAGGACGTCGCGATCTTCAATATGAACGTGGACGGCACCGGAGGACCCGACGGCGACTTCCTCATCCACCTGGACCGCAGCGTGGGGTGCGACATCGGATGGACGACCAGCCCGTCCTGGCTCGACACGCTGACCCGGCTGGCCGGTGTCGTCATCCGCGACAACAGCTGGCGGGCGGCGGTTCTCGCGGCGCTCAGCGTCTGACGATCGAGGACGAGTGATGGCTGCATACACAAGTGTCGCGGCCGCCGGACCGGCGCGCGGACATGCGCCGGTCCCGTCGTCCGACAACGCCGCACGCGGACGGTGGGGGACGGTGGTGGGTCACCTGATCGCCGCCGTCGGCTCGGCCGCGACCGCCGCCGGAGTGGTTCTGGCCGTCGTCGATCGGCCCGCCCACATGGGTTCGTTCCGGACCGTGGTCGTGACGAGTGGCGTCTCGTACGAGGAGTACCAGCAGCGACTCGTACCTCCGCACCCGTTCGGTCACGGGCTGGCGCTCGCCGCGGCCACGCCGTCGCCGGCCGGTCCGGCGGACGCCGGCCAGCCCGCCTCCGGGGAGCCGTTCCTGAAGCAGGAGCAGCCGGCCGGGGATTCGGTGCGACTCGTGGTCCCGGACACCGAACCGGAGGCCACCTCGGAGGCGAAGGTGACCGCCGCCCGGGCCTGCGCCGGTCAGCGCCTGAACCGCTGCGGCGAGGTGGCCGAATCCCTGGCGAGGGTTCGACAAGCCGCCGCCGACGGCCGCCCGCAGTCGTCGGCGCAGTCCCGGGCGACGGTCAAGCGGATCATCAAGGGAAGCCGGACCAGGCTGACGAACAGCGGCAAGAAGCAGATGGTGGGCGCGGTCGTCGACGTCAACCTCGACATCGAGGGGCTACGGGGGAAGACGGTCGCCCTGTCGTGGTCGTTGTGGCAGGGACCCGGAACCGAGACCCGGATCTATGGTTCCTGGCTCAACGAGAACCTTGCGTACGAGCTGACCGCGACGTCTGATCACGACACCGCGAGCGTGAGCTTCTGGATTCCGCTGCCCAAGGCCGACGGCCCGTATTTCCTCCGGTCGAAGCTCACCCGGGCGGGCGAGGCGATGGCCACGAGCGACAGCCAGCCGTTCGACTGATCATGAGCGTGGTCCAGCGCCGCCGGCGGCCCCGATTACGACGTCGGGCCGCCGCGCGACGCCGGTCGCCTCGGCCAGTTCGGTGGCTGTCACGTAGCCCTCCTCGACGGCCAGGTCACCGAGACGGCGCCACGGGCCGTCGGTGGTGATCTGGCGGTCCAGCAGTTCGCCCAGCTGGGCCTCGGTCAGCAGGCCGGCGGCCATGAGCAGGTGGCCGACCCGGCGCCGGGCGATCACCGGCTGGGCGGGTGACCAGCGGCTCAGCGTGAGGTGGGCGACCGGGATCAGGCAGGTGGCGATGGTCAGGCCGGCCCAGATGTAGAGGGACACGAAGGCGTGGTGCATCGCCACCCCGGCGACGATGAAGGCTGCGCTCAGGGCCGTCCAGGCCAGGTGCGGGCGGAACGTGCGCCACGAGTCGCCGGTCGCGGCGGAGCCCTTGGCCGTGACGACGTACGCGAGGGGGCGCCCGGCCAGCTGGGCGGCGGCAGCGGCGAGGTATACCGGCGCGGTGGCCAGTTCCAGCACCATCCCGCTCAAGCCCCAGGAGCGGCGCTCATGGGTGACCAGGTTGAACCGGCGGGTGAACTGCACGAAGGCCAGGCCGGCGACCAGGTTCACCAGGAACAGCGCCGCCCACACGAGGCTGGGCAGCCGGGTGATCGTGACGCCCCCGACCAGATAGAGCCCGGTGAGGAAGATGCCGCCCAGCCAGGAGATCGCCGTGGTCGGGTAGTGCGTCTGCAGCGCGGCGAAGGACAGTCGCTGGCTCATCAGAGGCAGCCGGCGCAGGACCGCGGGCGAGTGGCCGCGGGCGATCTGCCAGATGCCGTACGCCCAGCGCTTCTGCTGGCTGAAGAAGTCGGAGTACGTTGCCGGGCCCTCGCCCACCGCGACCACATCGGGGGTGTAGACGCCGCGCCACGCGTTGCCGGTGACGGGGTTGACCGCCCCGAAGATCACCATCGAGGTGAGGTGGTCCTCGATGATGGAGTCCTGGTAGCCGTCGATCTGCCGGAACGCCGCGGGCCGGTAAAGATGGTTGGTGCCGATGAGCAGCGGGGCGCCGCGCCCGTTTCCACCCCGCTGGATCACGCCGTGGAAGAGGTAGGCGAGTTCCGCCGCGCCCCGGGCCACGAACGACTCGGTCAGGTTCGCGTACACCTGCGGGGCCACCAAGAAGGCGGTGTCCGGGTCGGCGAAGTAACCCAGGGTGCGTTCCAGGAAGTTCGGGTACGGCACGTGGTCGGGGTCCATCTGGGCGACCACGTCGTATTCGGTCTCGTGCACCGACCGCCAGGCATTGTGGTTGCCGTGCTTGGTGCGGGCCCGGAACTGACCGGTGGCCTGGTTCCACTCCGGCCGGCCCTTGCGGCTGAAGTGGCGTACGCCGAGCCGCTCGCACCGGCGCCGCACCTCCGGGTCGTCGCCCTCGTCCAGCAGCCAGACGTCGAGGACGCCGTCGTGCCGGATCCGCAGCATCGCGCGCAGCGTGGCCATCACGAGCTCGACCGGTTCCTTGCCGGGAACGATCGTGGTGAGGACAGCCACGCGCAGGCCCGGGGGCGGCACCATCGGGATCGGATCGCGGGCCCGGGCGGCGAAGAACGTCAGCACCAGGGTGCGCAGGGCGACGATGATCTGCATGCCGACCATGACGGCGAGGCCGGCCACGGTCAGGACCGCAGCCACGGGGCCGAGGGTGTGCAGGGCTGGAAGGTTGCCGGGCAGCAGGAGGTAGACCGCGAGCGCCACGGCGGCGATCACATGCAGGACGCCGAGCGAGCGCAGAATCCCTTCGTCCCGGCGGGTGTACGCGTGGCGGTACGCGACACGGGTCCCGGTGGGCTGCAGAGCACCCGTGAGATCCGTCGCCGTACGTCCGTACAGGGCGCCGGGCACCCGTCGTTCGGCACCGTCGTTCGTCACGTGACCGCCTCTGCTGTCGTGCCCGTCGTCCTCCTATCGACCGCACGTCCGGAAAGCTGATCGAAGACCGGCGCCGGTGCCGGGCGCGCAGGATCTCCGGAACGTGATGGCCGGCTCGTTGAAGGTCGAACGTTCGGGGGAGATCCGGTCCACACCGGGACCGTTAGTGTCGGGCGCGTGATGCGGACAGCGGTTCAGCCGACGGCTCGCCGCAGCACCGAGGCGGCCGGGGCGCCGACGACCTCTCGGCGGTACGTGCAAGCCACCGCCGCCGTCGTCGTGGTCGGCACCGTCTGGTGCCTGGCCTATCTCACGGTCGGCGCCGGGCTCGAGGCTTTCGCGTACGTCTTCGTCCCGATCGGTGGCGCGCTGGCGACCGCGTCCGTCTACGACCTGGTGCGCAGGCAGTCAGGGCTCGACCCGGTGGCCGTACGGTTCTGGCGCGCTGTCCTCGTCGCGGTCGGCACCATCACGTTCGGGTACGCGTGGTTCGCGGTGGACATGTTCGCGCACGTCGACCAGGTCCGTACCCGCAGCATGCCCACGCCGGCGGCGGCCTTCGCGGTCCTCGGGTTCGTGATCGCCATCTGGGCACTGGCCCGGGTGCCGGTCGTCGCGGCCGGCGGCGTCGAGCGGTGGCGCCTCGTGCTCGATCGGACGATCGCGTTCCTGGGCTGCTCGGCGGTGTTGTGGTATCTCGGGCTGGCCCCGATGCTGTCGGCCCGGGAGCCGTGGAGCCGGCAGGCGATGGTGCTGGTCGGGCTCGGCTTCGTGGTCGCGGTGGGGGCCGCGACGAAGGCCTCGTACATCGCCGGCGGGCCGGTCGACCGGGTGGCGATCCGTTTCATCGCGGGCGCCGGTGGTGTTCCGGCCGCGGTCGTCTCCGTGCTCGCCGTGCAGTTCGGTTACATCGCGACTGTTCCGGCCCAGGCGATCGTCATGCCGCTGGCCCCGATGCTGATCACGCTGGGGGTCGTCGCTCAGGGGCGCGCGGACCGCGGGTTGCGGCGGGACACCGCTCGCGTCGGCGTGCTGCTGCCGTACCTGGCCATGGCGCTGGTCGACGTGCCGCTGGTCGCCGTCGCGTTCGGCGCGCCGTTGCGCTGGCCGGTGCGGGTGGTCCTGATCGCCGCGGTCGTGGTGACGGCTCTGGTCATGGCCCGGCAGTATCTCGCGTACCAGGAGAATGCCCGCCTGCTGCGGAACGCGCGTTTCCAGGAGCAACGGCTGCAGTACGAGGTCAGCCACGACGGTCTGACCGGGCTGGCCAACCGGGCGCTGTTCCGGGACAGGCTCACGACCGCGCTGGGCGCCGCGGATCCGGTCGCGGTGCTGCTCATCGACCTGGACGACTTCAAGGCCGTGAACGACCTGCTCGGGCATGGGGTCGGCGACCGGCTGCTCATCTCGGTGGCGCGGCTGCTGCAGGCCGAAGCGGGCGGCAGCGGTCTGCCGGTACGGGTGGGCGGCGACGAGTTCGCGGTGGTGCTGACCGGGGACGGCGCCGATCCCGAGGGCCTGGCCGGTCGGCTGCTGGCCGCTCTCTCGCAGCCGATCAGCGAGCACCGGCTGCTGGTGCAGGCCAGCATCGGCATAGCCGTCGCGGCGCCCGGGGCCACCGTCGACTCGATCCTGCGGAACGCCGACGTCGCGATGTACATGGCCAAACAGCAGGGCAAGGCCGGCTTCGTCCGGTACGCCGACGGCATGGGGGAGCCGGTGCTGGCCCACATGCAACTCGGCGGGGAGCTGCGGCGAGCCCTCGACAACGACGAGTTCCGGGTCGTCTATCAGCCCATCATGCGTCTGGACGGTCACCGGATCATCGGGGTCGAGGCGCTCGTCCGGTGGCATCACCCGACCCGGGGCGTGGTCGGCCCGGCCGAGTTCATCCCGGCCGCCGAACGGACCGGTCTGATCGTGCCGCTGGGCCGGTTCGTGTTGCGGGAGACCTGTCGTCAGGCCGCGGCGTGGCTGGCCGAGTTCGGGCCGGACGCGCTCAAGGAGGCCGGGCTGAACGTTTCCGCGCGGCAACTGCACGACCCCGACTTCGTCTCGGACGTGGCTGCCGCGCTGGCCGACAGCGGGCTTCCGTGCGAGCGGCTGGTCCTCGAGGTCACCGAATCGGCGGTCCTGCGCGGTCAGCAGGTCTCCCGGGCCCTGTACGAGCTCGACCGCATGGGCATCCGTCTCGCGTTGGACGACTTCGGCACGGGAGAGTCGTCGCTCAGCCTGTTGCGGGCGTTCCCGGCCGCGATCGTCAAGCTCGACAAGTCGTTCGTGGACGGCATCGAGATCGACGACGGCCATCCGGCCGCCGCGGATGCCCGTCGGGCGGTGGCCCGGGCGGTCATCCAGCTCGCTCACGCGCTCGGCCTGGACACCGTGGCCGAGGGCATCGAGAGCCCCGAGCAGGTGACCGCGCTCCGCGAGCTCGGCTACACCCTGGGCCAGGGCTTCCACCTGGCCGTGCCGATGACCGCCGACGGTGTGTCGCGCCTGCTGGAACGTCAGCGGACGACGGCGACGCGGCTTCGGATCGGCAGCCGGCCGGCCTGAGCCGGCCACCGCTACGGGCCCGGGCGCTGCCACTGCTGGAGGACGCGGTCGATGTCCTCGCGGATCCGCTCGCGGGCCTCGCCGCGGGGCACGCCGGCCATGAGCAGGTCGTCGTACGGGGTGTCCTCGTGGCGCACCGAGGCGACCACCGCGCGCCTCACCGCGTCCGGGTCGAGGGCCCGGCCGGCGGCGCTGCGGCCCACCCGGCCGCTGCCCCGGGTGCCGGTGTGTTCGCTGATCGCCGCCGCACGGGCCGGTGGGCAGGCGGGGAACAGGAGGCCGATCTGCTCGGCCAGCCGGTGCTGGAAGGTCTCGTCGGCGGCCTCCCGGCGCTCCCGGTCGCGCTCGCGACGCCGGGCCCGGGCCTCCTCGTCGGACAGGCACTGCAGCTCGGCCTGCTCGATGGCGGCCGGCTCGACCAGCAGGCCCTGCCGCTCGTGGCGCTTGCGGGAGCGGTTGAACCGCATCACCACGGCCGAGAGCCGGCTGGCCTGCTTGGCCCGCCGGGTCAGCGCGGCGTCGCCGGCCGGCAGGAACACGAGGTGGTCGAGGTCGGCGCAGACGAGGCAGAGAGGGCCGTCGTTCTCCATCGTCAGCAGGTCGGCGTCGGTCTGCCCGCAGCCGGTGCACGTGAACGACTTGACGGGCTGGATCACGACGAGATCCGGCGGCTTGCTGTGCTTGGTGGTCAGCCGCTCCCGCTGCTGCTCGGTCAGGTCGGCCGGCATCCAGTGCGTGCGGTACGCGCGTTCCCGCTCCGGATCGCCCGCGGCGGTGAAACGCAACGGGTGCCGGTCGCGGGTGGCCGCCACGTACTCGATCTCGCTCGGCCGCAGACCCTGACCGGCCACCCAGCGATGGAAGATCTCCAGCGCGTCGGTGAGCCGGTCGGCCGACACCGCCGCGACCGCCTCGAGGTGGGATGCCCGGCCCTGCCGCCAGTCGGTCACCACCCCGGGCGGCACCCAGCCGATCGCGGTCAGCACGTCCAGCGGGCTCACCTGACGCTGCTGCGTGAGCGCCCGCTCGGCCGCGGTCACCACCCGGCGTTCCAGCTTCGAGGTGGGCTGCATGGACGCAGAGATTACCCGCCGTACGAGGGGGTGGGTTGGCAAGGAGGGCGCGGTGGTGCGATCGTCGAGCCAGTGAATCGAGGGTGGGGGTGGCAACGCTGGACGCCGACGATCCGTACCTCTGGCTCGAGGCTGTCGACGACGCCGACGCGATGCGGTGGGTCACCGAGCGCAACGCCGAGACCCTGGCGGCGCTGAGTGGTGAAAGCTTCGACCGGACGCGGGACGCGCTTCGGGAGGTCCTCGACAGCAAGGAGCGGATCCCGTATCCGGCCTGGCGGGGCGACGGCTTCTACTACAGCTTCTGGCAGGACGCCGACCATCCGCGGGGGCTGTGGCGGCGTACGACCCTGGAGCAGTTCCGCGGTGACGAGCCCGACTGGGATGTCCTGCTGGACGTCGACGCGCTGAACCGGGCCGAGGGGGAGAACTGGACCTGGGCCGGCGTGACGGTGCTCCGGCCGGGCTACGACCGTTGCCTGATCGAACTGTCCCGCGGCGGCGCCGACGCCGTGGTGGTGCGTGAGTTCGACCTCGTCCGCCGGATGTTCGTCGAGGACGGTTTCTCGGTGCCGGAGGCCAAGACCGACGTCGGCTGGATCGACGCCGATCACATCTTCGTCGGCACCGACTTCGGGCCGGGCTCGCTGACGTCCTCGGGATATCCGCGGGTCGTCAAGCGGTGGCGGCGCGGCACCCCGCTGTCCGAGGCCGAGCTGATCTTCGAAGGGGAGCCCGACGACGTCTCGGTCCGGGCCCGGCACGATGCGACACCCGGTTTCGAGCGCGACTTCGTCGGCCGCAGTGTGGACTTCTACCACAGCGAGCACTTCCTGCGGAGGCCGAGCGGAGAGCTCGTACGGATAGAGGTTCCGGACGACGCGAGGGCCGACGTGCACCGCGATTGGCTGCTCGTCCGGCTCCGGTCACCGTGGCTCGGCTTTCCGTCCGGTGCGCTGCTCGCCGCCGACTTCGACCGTTTCCTGAGCGGCGACCGTGATCTGACGGTCCTGTTCCAGCCGGACGACCACACCTCGCTGAGGTCGTATTCGTGGACCCGGAACCATCTGATCCTGGTCACGATGACCGACGTCCGGACCGAGGCGTACGTGTTGACGCCGGACACCCCGGACTGGCGCCGCGAGTCGATGGCCGGCACCGCGGAATTCGACCACACCTGGATCGTCGACACCGACCCCGACAACAACGACTCGTACCTGATCGCGTCCGAAGGTTTCCTGCGGCCGGCGACTCTGAGCCTGGGCACCGAGGTCCTCAAACGCCAGCCCGCGTTCTTCGACACGGACGGGATGACGGTCCGGCAGTTCTTCGCCGTCTCCGCGGACGGCACGCGCGTTCCCTATTTCGTCGTCGGCGGCCCGTCCGAGGGGCCGACCCTCCTTTACGGGTACGGCGGATTCGAGATCCCGCTGCTGCCGAGCTACAGCGGCGTCCTCGGACGGGGCTGGCTCGCGCACGGCGGCACCTACGTGGTCGCGAACATTCGCGGTGGCGGCGAATACGGTCCCGAATGGCACCGGGCCGCGCTGCGTGGCAACCGCATGCGGGCGTTCGAGGATTTCGCCGCGGTCGCCACCGACCTGGTGCGACGCGGCATCACGACGCCGTCCCGGCTGGGCATCATGGGCGGCAGCAACGGCGGTGTGCTGATGGGCGTCATGCTGACCCGCTACCCGGAACTGTTCGGCGCGGTCGTGGCCCGGGTGCCCATTCTCGACATGCGCCGCTACACCAAGCTGCTGGCCGGGAAGTCGTGGACAGCCGAATACGGCGATCCCGACGACGAGGCGGACTGGGCCTATCTGCGCGAATACTCGCCGTACCAGAACGTCCGGCCCGGCTCGTACCCGCCCGCCCTGCTGATGACCTCGACCCGGGACGACCGGGTCCATCCCGGTCACGCCCGCAAGATGATGGCGGCGTTACGCGAAAAGGGCCACCAGGCCACCTATTACGAGAACGTGGAGGGTGGCCACGGCGGCGCGGCCGACAACGACCAGGCGGCCACGATGTGGGCCCTGATCCTCGAATTCCTGCGCCGCGAGCTCCACCCGGGATAGCGCCGGCCCTACTGTTGCCCCAGGTCGAGCAATTCCAGGTAGCCGTCGACGGCGTCCCACAGGTGGTTCTCGGGATAGACGCCGTGACCGCGGTGATCGCTGCGCCAATCCCGGTCCGCATAGCGGTCTCGCACCTGTCGCAGGTGGCGCAGACTGATGGCCAAGTCCTCGGCGAGACGCTGACGCTGCTCGTCGTCGGTGAGCGGCAGCAGGCGCAGGTGCTCCGCGTCCCGCCGCGCGAGCGCGTCCAGGGCGGCCGAGTCGGGGCCGTCCAGCGACCAGATGCGCAAAGGCCGGTCCACCATGCTGTCGGCCACCGGCCGGCGTGCGGAACGCCAGCACCGGAGCGCGGGCGCCTTGTCGAGACCCAGCAGGGCAACCAGACCGACGGACACCGGCGGCGTCGTACCCCACGGAACCTCCTCCGCCGGAAGGTCCAAGGCGAAGGCCACCCGGACGACGTCGACCTCGTCGGGCCCGTCGAAGATCGGCCCGAAGGTGTAGGCCGCCACCAGGACGGGCTCCTGGCCCGGGTACGCGACAGCCCGCTGACAACTGTCAGCAATGGTCCGCAGCCGCCGCACGGCCTTCTCATACCGCATCCGGACATTGTGGCAAGCCCTCGCGGCCCGCGTCAGCGTGTCAGTCAGGAAGATCAACGCATAGATGCTGCTTGATACCGTGCTGCAGCATGAGAAGAAACTGCGACCGGGCTGAACCGCAGCAGGCATAGTCGTGACTGCGCGACCCAGAAACCACGGCGACGGGGAGGACGACGGTCAAGAGTCGTCGCCGGATCGCCCGGAGTCAGGTGCCGACCCAGGCCCCGTGAGCAGTGTGGCCGCCGCCCAGAGGAAGGCGGAGCAGGTCGCCGAGCGTGGTCATCCCGGGGCCGGCCGTGATCGCGTTGCGCCCGGCTCCACGTCCGGTGACATCGAGCTTCAGGCCGTTCAGCGGCGATACGACCAGCTCGGCGACGATCCTCCTCGGTTCGACATCGCCGCGCATGACCGGACGTATGAGGACGACGGTGCGCACACGGTTCTCAAGCACGGGCCTCAGCTGCCTTTGCCGAGGCAGCCAGGTGTGCGGACGGTCGAGGGCCGGATCTACAGCGAGACGGGATGGGACAAGGCGGCCAGCAAGTCCTACAAGTGGACCGACGTCGGAACCATGAATCGGGAAGTGAACCGATACGTCCGGGAGAATTGGCAGGCGATCCGCGACGATCTTGCGATCGACCAATTTCATGAAGGCCTGTCCGACGCCGGGCACCGTGTCGGGCAGGGCTATTACAACAAGGGCATGTACGGCGCCGGTCCGCGGCAGGCGGAGTACGGCGAGACCAGTCTTTTCCGGGTGCGTATCCGCGTTGTGGAAGGCTCGGATCCGGCGGTGCCGTTCATCGTCAGCGCGTTCCCCGCGGGGCTAGGGTAAGCCGATGGACACGTCGGGGCTTCCCGAGTCGGTTCGCCGGCGGATCGCTCAGCGCTCCGCGCTCGCGCCGATGGACAAGGTGCGGGCGCTGCTCCACGGCTATGTCGCGGATGCGGAGAACTTCGACGAGATCCGAGCGGAACTGCTGCGGACGGCGCGGACCAACGACCTCTTTCTGCGGCAGTATCTCGAAGCGTTGGACGTCATCCTGGTCGAGCCGCAGCCCCCGGGCACGTTGTTGCGACTCGTGGAGGACGACGCCAACTGGGGAATCGACCACGACCAGAGCGACGACGGCGCAGCCGCGTTCCTGCGCGAGGTGGCCGAGACGTTGCGATCGATCATCTCCAGGATCTGACGCGGTGAGCCCGCTATGCGGTCAGCCGCCGACCAGGGGGATCAGGCGGATTAAGGAGACCTCGTTGTCGGGTGGCAATTGGGCGGCGATGACCGCGGACAACCGATAGGGCTGCGCGTTGTGGTGCGGCCCGTACTTACGGGTTGCGTTCAGCGCCCAGTCGAGGTCGCCGCGGCGCCACGGCAGAGTTCATGCCGAAGAGGTACGACAGAAATGTCGAGGGCCGGCAGGAAAGCGGGGAGGATCGGCGTGCGACAAGATGCCGCGCGGCCCGGGACGAGAACCGCAGACCGGCCTCACTGACCTGTGCGGCCGTCGATGCACTCGCGCAGCAGGTCGGCGTGGCCGCAGTGGCGCGCGTACTCCTCCACCATGTGGATCAGGATGTCGCGCACGCTCGCCTCGCCGTCGCCGCCCGCGACCTTGGCCATCGCCCCCAGATCGGTCACGTCGTCCAGCCAGCGGTCGGCTGCGGCGATCTGCGCCCGCCAGCTCGTGAACGCCTCCTCGATTACGGCCGGGTCGGCCGTAGCACCGTGGAATTCCTCATCGCCGTCGGGCGACGAGTAGAGGCGCGGGACGTCGGGGTTGCCCTGCAACGTTCGGTAGAACCAGCCGTGCTCGACCCGGGCCATGTGCCGGATCAGGCCCAGCAGGCTCATGATGGACGGCGGCACCGAGCGGGTGGCCAGTTGCTCCGGGGTCAGGCCGTCGCATTTCAGGCCCAGGGTCAGGCGATAGTTCGTGAGGTACTCCCGGATAGTGGCCAGCTCGCCGACCGGTTGGCCGTACGTCCGCGGGTCGTCGCCGGGCGCTGCCCACATTCCGTCGAAGTTCGTCATGATCCCTACCCTGGCCGACGGGCCGCACTCCCGCCAGCCATTAAACCGTCAGGGCCTGCCGGACGGCCGGCTCGGCGCCCGTGCCGCCGTCGCCCGACGACGTCACCCGGCCGGCCTCGAGCACGTAGTAGCGCTGAGCCGCCTCGAGGGCGAAACCCACGTGCTGTTCCACCAGCAGGACCGACATGCCGCCCCGGCCGGCGACGGCCAGGATGGTCTGCTCGATCTCGGTCACCACCGAGGGCTGGATGCCCTCGGTGGGCTCGTCGAGCAGCAGCAGGCGAGGACGGGTGATCAGGGCGCGGGCGATCGCGAGCTGCTGGCGCTGACCGCCGGAGAGCAGCCCGGCCCGCCGGCCCAGCAGCGGGCGCAGGGCCGGGAACAGGTCCAGCGCCTCGGCCGTCGCCTCCCTGCCGTCCTTGCGACCATCGGCCACCAGCTGCAGGTTCTCGGCCGTGGTCAGGTGCTGGAAGCTCTGCTGACCCTGCGGGACGTAGGCCATCCCGCGGGCCACCCGCTGGTGCGGCGCCAGCCGGGTGATGTCCTCGCCGTCCAGGAAGACGGCGCCCCGGCGCGGCTTGAGCAGGCCGACGGCGGCCCGCAACAGAGTGCTCTTGCCGGCGCCGTTGTGGCCGAGCACGGCGGCCACCCCGTTCTCCGGGACGGCCAGCGACACCCCGTGCAGCACGACGCTGCGGCCATAGCCGACGTGGACTTCCTCGAACGCGATCACGACGCCCCCCGTCCCAGATAGACCTCCTGCACCCGCGGATCGGCCTGGACCTCCGTCACCGAGCCCTCCGAGAGCACCTTGCCGGCGTGCATGACGGTGACCGTCCGCGCGTATCGGCGCAGGAAGTCCATGTCGTGCTCGATCACCAGGACGGTGCGGTCCCGGCTCAGCTCGCCGAGCAGGTCGCCGGTGGCGTCGCGCTCGCTCTGGCTCATGCCGGCCACCGGCTCGTCGAGCAGCAGCAGCCGGGCGTCCTGCACGAGCAGCATCCCGATCTCGAGCCACTGCTTCTGGCCGTGGGCCAGGGTGCCCGCGAGCTGGTCGCGCACCGCGCTCAGGCGTACGGTCTCCATCGCCTTCTCGACCTCGGCCGGGATCGACCGGCGGGTCCGCAGCAGGCTCCACGGTTTGCGGCTCCAGCCGGCCGCGATGTCGAGGTTCTGCAGCACGGTGAGCTCTTCGAAAACCGCGGCCGTCTGGAACGTACGCCCGATGCCCAGCCGGGCGATCCGGTGGACCTTGCGGCCGAGCAGGTCCTGGCCGTCGAAGGCGACGTGCCCGGTGGCGCGGACCAGACCGGTGATCGCGTCGACCAGGGTCGTCTTGCCGGCGCCGTTGGGGCCGATGACGAAGCGGACGTCCCCTTCCGGCACTTCCAGGTCGACCCCGCCGACGGCGACGAAGCCGTCGAAGACCACGCGCAGATCGCGGACGCTCAGGCCGGTCATGCGGCCCCCTCCCGGACGAGCGGTGGCCGCTGATCGACCGCCGGCGGGGGAGCGGCCGCGCGCCGGCGGCGGACGAGCGACACGAGCGAGGCGATGCCGCCCGGCAGGAAGACGATCGGCAGCACGAACAGCAGGCCTTCGAAGTACGTCCACGCGGACGGGACCCGCTCCGACAGCGCCGTCTTGGCCCAGGCCACCGCGATCGCGCCCAGTGCCGGCCCGGCCAGGCTGGCCCGCCCGCCGACCGCGACCCCGATGACGAACTCGATGGACGGCACCACGCCGATCAGCGCGGGCGAGATGATGCCGACGGCCGGCACGAACAGCGCGCCGGCCAGCCCGGCCATGCCCGCGGCGACGACGTACGCGACGAGTTTGACGTTGGCCGGGTCGTAGCCGAGGAACCGCACCCGCTCCTCGCCGTCGCGGACCGCCACGAGCAGTTCGCCGTAGCGGCTGCGCATGAGCTGCCACGTGATGCCCAGCATGGCCAGCAGGGCCACCGCGACGATGAAGTAGATCATCCGGCGGTTGACCGGGTCGTTCAGGTCGTAGCCGAAGAAGCCGCGAATGTCGGTGAGGCCGTTGGTGCCGCCGGTCGTGCCCTGCTGGCCGATCAGCAGGATCGCGAAGGCGGCGGCGAGGGCCTGCGACAGGATCGCGAAGTAGGCGCCGCGGACCCGCCGCCGGAAGATCAGCAGACCGAGCAGGAGGGCCACGGTCATCGGCAGCAGGACCGTCGCCAGCAGCGCGAAGATCGGATTCTGGAACGGCACCCACCACCACGGCAGCGCGTCGAGCTGACCGTAGAGGGTCATGAAGTCGGGCAGGTTGCCCGGCCCGGCGTCGGCCAGCTTGAGATGCATCGCCATGGCGTAGCCGCCGAGGCCGAAGAACACGCCCTGGCCGAGCGCCAGCATGCCGCCGCGGCCCCACGCCAGCCCGATGCCGACGGCCACGATCGCGAAGCACAGATACTTGGCCAGCAGGCCGAGCCGGAAGTCGCCCAGCAGCAGCGGGGCGACCGCGAAGAGCAGCACCGCGGTGATCCCGAAGCCGGCCAGGGCCCGCACCCGGGGGCTCATGCCAGGCTCCTGGTCCGCAGGGTGAACAGGCCTTGGGGACGCCATTGCAGGAAGGCCACGATCGCCACGAAGACGATCACGCTGGCGACGCTGACGGTGGTCGTGTACTCCACCATGGACTGCAGGATGCCGAGGACGAAAGCCACGATCACCGTTCCCTTCAGCTGGCCGATGCCGCCGACGACGACGACCAGGAACGCGTTGACGATGATGTTGGTGCCCATGGCCGGGCCGATCGGGCCGATCAGGGTGAGCGCCACCCCGGCGATGCCGGCCAGGCCCGAGCCGATGAAGAAGGTGAGCCGGTCGACCCGGCCGGTGGCCAGTCCCGACACGGCGGCGAGGTCGCGGTTCTGCACGACCGCGCGGATCCGGCGGCCGAGCGACGTCGTCTTGAGGACGATCGTCAGCGCGGCCACCGCGGCGAGGGCCAGCCCGAGGATGAAGAGCCGGCTGCTGGCGATCACGATGTCCTCGGTGATCCGGACGCTGCCGGTCAGCAGCTCGGGCGCCCGGGTCTGCACGTTGGGCGCGCCGAAGATGTCGCGGGCGGCCTGCTGCAAAATCAGCGAGACACCCCAGGTGACCAGCAGCGTGTCGAGCGGGCGGGCGTACAGGCGGCGGATCAGCAGCACTTCGAGCAGGATGCCCATGAGGCCGGCCACCGCGAACGAGACCGGCAGGGCGATCAGCAGCGACGCCCCGGCGCTGGAGATGCTCTGCTGCAGGACATAGACGGTGTAGGCGCCGGCCATGATGAACTCGCCGTGGGCCATGTTGATCACGTTCATCTGGCCGAAGGTCAGGGCCAGGCCGAGCGCGATGAGCAGCAGCACCGCGCCGATGCTCACCCCGCTGAAGAGTTGACTGACGATCAGCGACACGGGCAAACCCCTTCTTGGGTACGGGGGTGGGGCCGCGCCCCACCCCCGCCGGGATCGTCAGGAGAGGCCGGTCGCCCAGCTGTAGCTCTTCAGGTACGGGTCCGGCTTCACGGGTTCACCGGAGTTCCAGACCTCCTCGATCAGCCCGTCCGAACCGATCTTGCCGATTCGGGCCGTCTTGAAGACGTGCTGCGTGGCGCCGTCCACCGTGACCAGACCCTCGGGCGCCTCGTAGGTGATGCCGCCGGCGCTGGCCGCCGCCTTCACCTTCTCGATCTCGAAGGAGCCGGCCTTCTCGGCCATCGCCTTCCACAGGTAGACCGAGGTGTAGGCCGCCTCCATCGGGTCGCTCGTGGGCTTGTCGGCCCCGTACTTCGCCTTGTACGCCTTCACGAACTTGTCGTTGGCCGCGCCCTCGGTGGTCTGGTAGTAGTTCCACGCCGTCAGCTGCCCGGCCAGGTACTGCGTGCCGATGCTCTTGACCTCCTCCTCGGCGATCGAGACGGAGACCACCGGCATCGACTCCGCGGTCAGGCCGGACGACTTGTACTCCTTGAAGAAGGCCACGTTGCTGTCGCCGTTCAGGGTGTTGAACACCGCGCTCGCGCCGGACGCCTTCACCTTGTTGACGATCGTCGAGAATTCGGTCGACCCGAGCGGCGCATAGTCCTCGCCCAGCACCTTCATCCCGTTCGCGGCGGCGTACGCCTTAATGATCTTGTTGGCGGTGCGGGGGAACACGTAATCGCTGCCGACCAGGTAGACCGACGTCTTTCCGGCCGATTTGAGGTAATCGAGCGCGGGCACGATCTGCTGATTGGTCGTGGCGCCGGTGTAGAAGATGTAAGGCGACTGCTCGAGCCCCTCGTATTGCACGGGGTAGAACAACAGCGCCTTGTTCTTCTCGAAGACCGGCTTGACCGCCTTGCGGCTCGACGACGTCCAGCAGCCGAAGACCGCGGCGACCTTGTCCTGGCTGATCAGTTTCTGGGCCTTCTCGGCGAAGGTCGGCCAGTCCGAGGCGCCGTCCTCGCTGACCGGGGTGAGCTGCTTGCCGAGCACGCCGCCGGCCGCGTTGATCTCCTCGACGGCGAGCTGGATCGCGTCGCGGACGGTGACCTCGCTGATCGCCATGGTGCCCGAGAGCGAGTTGAGCAGGCCGATCTTGACGCTGGCGCCGGAGGTGTCGACGACCGCGCCGCCGCCGGCCGGGGCGGCGGCCGAGTCGGCGGTCTTGGCGCCACAGGCGGTCAGCGCCGCGACTGTGCCGAGAGAGACGATGACGGTCGCCAGCCGGCGTCCGCGATTTCTGAACATGGAGCCTCCTTGCCCCTCGAGGGGCACGAGTCAGTGAGAATTCGTCATTCCGCGGCATGATCAGAAGACCCGTTCCGGCTGTTCACCCGGGGTCTGTTCAGCGGATCGGCGACCGTGCCGATCGATGAGTACGGCCAGTCTCGGGACGGCAGATTTCCGGCCCGTTTCCCGTCCCTTAATAGGTCGTTGCCGGAAATTCATATTGGCTGGAATGAATACCGTGACGCTCGCGGCGGTCGTTTCCGACGAGTGACGGGGATCACCTGATGGCGATCTACCGGGTAGGTTGGGAGGCACGAACGGAGGGTGCATGACGGAGCTCTACTCACGACGGTCGTTCCTCGCCGGCGTCCTCACCGCGGGCACGCTCTCCGCCGCGGCGGGCTACGTGCTGACGCGCCGCGAACCCGTACAGCTCAAGCTCGCGTCCGGTGTGGACAGCACCGGCGGCCGCCGGCTCCTCGTGACGATGTGGAACGAGCTGAACCCCGGCGCCCGCATCGAGCTCAAGGAGGTCAACAGCTCGACCCGCGACCAGTACGACACGTTTCTGGGCACCCAGGCCGACATCTTCAACCTGGACGTCATCCACATCCCGCGCTTCGCCGAGGACGGCCGCATCGTCCCGATCACCCCGCGCGGTGAGCTCTCGCTGCTGCCGATGGTGCGCCGGCTCAGCGAGCGGGGCGACACCGGCGACTTCTGGGCCCTGCCGTTCAACACCGACGTGGGCATGCTCTACCGGCGGGTCGCCGACAAGTCCGTGGCCGACGTCCAGCCCGAGCTCGGCGACGTCCTCGCGTCCTCGCCGGCCCGCTTCGTCGGGCAGCTCAAGACGGTCAGCCCGCAGACCGACGAGGCGTTCGTGGTCAACGTCCTGGAACACGCGCTGGCCCAGGACGAGGCGATCCTGACCGACGACGGCACACTCTCGTTCAGCCTGGGCCAGTGGCGTGCGGCGGTCGCCCCGCTGGCCGAGGCGATCAAGGCTCGCAAGGTCCGCATCGAGGCCGGCGAGGACGACACGCTCCGCACGTTCCAGCGGTCCAACCTGCGCTTCATGCGCAACTGGCCGGTCTCGTACCCCGCGATCGACCGGGCCGAGCGCACCAAGAAGGACACTGCCGAGATCCGGCTCAGCAGCCTGCCGATCGGCATCATCGGCGGGCAGAGCCTGGCCGTCTCGGCGGCCAGCGAGCACCGGGAGGCGGCCGAGCTGGCGATCCACTTCCTGACCAGCGCGACCTCGCAACTGCACCTGGCCAAGTACGGCTTCGCGCCCACCGGCCTCAACGCCTACATCGACGCCGGGCTGCGCGAGGCGCTGCCCCACCTCAACGGCATCCGGTACGCGGTCGAGTCGGCCCGGCCCCGGCCGATGCACCGCCGGTACACCGAGTTCGCCCAGCTCTTCGCCGACCACCTGCGCCGCTACCTGTACGAGGACGAGCAGCTCACCCAGCGTTTCATCCAGGACATCCAGGGGGTGCTGCGGTGAACGACGTGGAGGTCGACGCCTGGCAGGTCCCGATCCTGGTCACCGCCGCGATCGTGCTCGTCGAGGCCGGCTTCAACCTGATCCTGCGCCACCGGGGTCTCGGCCCGCCGTCGCAGCGGCTGCGCACCGCCGGGTTCGGCGTCCTGGTGCTGCTGACGGTGACCGTCTTCGTGGCCGCGCTCGGACCGACCCGGGCCGACCAGCTGTCCAGTGTGGCCGCGGCGGTCGCCGCAGTGGTCGCGCTGTGGCTCACCTATCGCTCCTACAACACGGCAATCAAGCGGCCACCCGAGTCCCCGTCCCCGGGCGAGGAACTCGCCGGTAAGTCAGCGGTGGCGCCCGACGATCCAGGAGAATCCAGCCATGGGTGATTTGCGAGTGGTGGTCTGCGGCGGGTCGGCCGCGGGCGGAGTGCTCGGCCTGATCCGGGCGGCGTGCCAGCGCGGCTGGACGGTCGACGTCACGGCCACGAAGAGCGCGCTGGAGTTCCTCGACCCGTCCGAGGTCGCGCGGGCCAGCGGCCGCCCGATCCGCACCACGTACCGCTTCGCGGCCGACGGCACCCGCATCTCGCCACCGGCCGACGCGATGATCGTGGCGCCCGCGACGTTCAACACGATCAACAAACTGGCCAACGGCATCGCCGACACCTACCCGCTGAGCTCGATGGCCGACGTGATCGGCCGGGGCGTGCCCACGGTGCTGGTGCCCGCGGTCAACGAGCCGCTCGCCGCCCGCCGTCCCTTCCGCCGGTCCCTCGACGAGCTGCGCGCCGAGGGTGTCCGCGTCCTGTTCGGCCCGGTCGACGGCTGGGTCCCCGGCAGTGCCGCCCCCTTCCCCTGGATGAAGGCGCTCGACCTGGTCGAGGACGTCTTCGGATTGGCCCGGATGGACAGCCGCGCTTCGATGGGGGCATGACCCGTCGCTCCCGGTGAGAGCGCGGCCTGACGGCCGTTCCCGCGGATGACCTGACCCGGCGGAGGGACGGTCGGAGGTGACCGCTGTCCGATAGTTGCTTGGCTGCGCTGACCTGCGTGTCTAGCCTGAGCGCGTGACGGTGCTGCTGGAGCGCTCGGCCGAGCTCGCCGCTCTGGACGGCCTGCTCGCCGGCAGCGCGGCCGGCGGGCGCGTCGCCGTGATCAGCGGGGAGGCCGGCGCCGGCAAGTCCACGTTGGCCGCGGCGTTCGCCGAGGCGGCCGGCGCGCGAGCCCAGATGCTCTGGGGCGCCTGCGATCCGCTGCTCACCCCGCGCGCCCTCGGGCCGCTGCACGACATCGCCCGGCGGCTCGGCGGGCGGCTTCGCGACCGGATCGGCGACGGCCCGCGGGGCGAGATCTTCGACCTGTTGCTCGAGGCGCTCGACCGGCCGCCGCAGGCCGCCCGGCCGGTCGTCGTGCTCGAAGACCTGCACTGGGCCGACGAGGCGACGCTGGACATGGTGGCGTTCCTCGGCCGGCGGCTCGCGCTCTGCCGGGCGCTGCTGCTGATCACCTATCGGGAGGACGAGGTCGGGCCCGACCACCGGCTGCGCACCGTCCTGGCCGGACTCCCGCCGGGACTGATCCGCCGGGTGGGGCTGCCGCCGCTCAGCCCGGCCGCGGTGGCCGAGCTGGCCCGTCGCGCCGGCCGGGCCGACCCCGGCGTGCACGCGGTCACCGGCGGCAACCCGCTGCTGGTCACCGAGGTGCTGGCCGCCCCGGCCGCGGGCGTGCCGCCGACCGTACGGGACCTGGTGCTCAGCCGCCTGGCCACGCTCACGCAGCCGGCCCGCGAGGTCGCCCACCTGGTGTCGGTGGTGCCGTCGCTGGCCGGCCTGGAGCTGCTCGGTGACCGGCTCGGCGAGGTCGACGAGTGCCTGGCCCGCGGGGTGCTCACCGCGCGCGGCGAGGGGGTCGCCTTCCGCCATGAACTGCTGCGCCGCGCCGTCGAGGAAAGTCTCTCCCCCGTACGCCGGCAGGCCCTGCACGCCGAGATCCTGGCCGTCCTCGAACGGGCCCGGGCCGACCCGGCCCGGCTCGTGCACCACGCCCACCACGCCGGGGACAGCGGGGCCGTGCTGCGCTGGACGCCCGTGGCGGCCCGGCTGGCCGCTTCGCTGGGCGCCCACCGGCAGGCCGCCGCCCACTACGCGCGGGCCCTGCCGCTGGCCGCCGACCGGCCGGCCACCGAGCGCGCCGAGCTGCTCGAGGAATACTCGCTGGCCGGCTATCACGGCGGGCTCGCCGAGGCGCTGGAGGCCCGCCGGTCGGCGCTCGCCCTGCGCCGGGAACTGGGCGAGCCGGTGGCGATCGGCGTCGGTCTGCGCTGGATGTCCCGGCTGAGCTGGTGGAACGGCCGGCCCGACGAGGCCCGCGACTTCGGGTTCCGGGCCGTCGAGGTGCTCGAGACGCAGCCGCCCGGGCGTGAGCTCGCCGCGGCGTACAGCAATCTGTCCCAGCTCTTCATGCTCGGCGACGAGGAGGAACGGTCGATCGCCTGGGGCCTGCGGGCCACCGAGCTGGCCCGAGCCCTCGGCGACCTCGACACCGAGGTCCACGCGCTGATCAACATCGGCTCGTCGCGGCTGCACATCGGCGATCCCACCGGGGTGACCGAGCTGCGCCGGGCCCACGATCTGGCCGTGGCGGCCGGCGGGCTCGACGATCACGCCGGCCGGGCCCTGGTCAACCTGGCCAGCAGCGCCGTCGACCGGTACGACCTGGACGTCGCCGAGACGACCTTCGACCGGATCATCCCGTTCCTGGTCGCCCGCGACCTCGACGGCTACCACCGCCACCTGCTCGGCCACCGCGCCCGGCTGTTGCTGGCCCGCGGCGACTGGGCGGCGGCCGGGGACGACGTCACCCAGGCGCTGGCCGGCCCGGCCATGCGCGGCGGCGGGCTGGTGCCGGCCGTGGCGGCCCGGGCCATGCTGCGGGCCCGGCGGGGCGAGCCCGGGGCGCTGGACGACGCGCATGAGGCGGCCGAGCGCGGCTACCCCACGGACGAGGCCCAGTTCTTCTGCCTCGCGGCGGTCGCGCTGGCCGAGGCGTACTGGCTGGCCGGTGACCTTCCGCGGGCCGCCCACGAGGCCGGCCGCGGCCTGAAGGTGGCGTTGCGGGCCGCCCACCCCTGGTTCGCCGGGGAGCTCGCGTTCTGGAAGTGGCGCTGCGGCGACGACTCCCCGGCGCCACCGGTCGCGGCGGCGCCGTTCCGCCTGCTGATCGACGGCGACTGGCGGGCCGCCGCGGCGGCGTGGGCCGCGATGGGCTGCACCTATCTGTCGGCCTGCTGCCTGACCCACGGCGACGCCGGGGCGGCGGCCGAAGCGCTGCACGTCTTCGACCGGCTCGGCGCGGTGGCGCCCGCCCGCCGTCTGCGGGCCGACCTGCGCGAGCGCGGCTGGCGGGTGCCTCGCGGCCCGCGCCGGTCGACCGCCACCGACCCGACCGGTCTCACCGGCCGCCAGCGCGAGGTGCTGGTGCTGATGGCCGACGGCCTGAGCAACGCGGGCATCGCGGCCCAGCTCAGCCTCTCGGCCAAGACCGTCGACCACCACGTCTCGGCCGTGCTGAGCAAGCTCGGTGTCTCGTCGCGGGGCCGCGCCGCCGCCGAGGCCCGGGAGCGCGGCCTGATCTGACCACCCGCGGGTTGACCCCGCGCGGGAACATGTCGGTGTGCTGGCGATTCGGATGAACGATGCGGCCGCGGCCGGTCTGGGCGTGTCGGCCGGGCTGGGCCTGACGATGCCGCCTGAAGGGCTCTCCGAGGGGCTGCGGGCGATGGCCGCCCGCGGCGTCGAGCTGCGGGGCGAGGCCGTGGTGTGGAAGGACGAGCCGATGTGGCCGGAATCAGCCTTCACAAGCGCGGTCGAGCTGACCCGCTGGGAGCGGTCGGCCAGCAGCTTTCACCTGGAGGACGTGGTGCCGGTCGAGGTCCGGCTGTCCGCCGACGGGGAGCCGTCGATCTCCGACGTGGACCAGCTGGTGCTGCTGCGTCAGGGCGTGGGGTTCGCGCTGGAGGTCTGTCGCCTCGTGGCCGAGGGCCTGAGTGCGGTCGCGGTGCGGTGCGTCGTGTCGGCCAACTCGACGAACGGGACATTCCGGTTCCACCGGCTGCGGCCGGGGGAGGACTGGATGTCGGCCGATCTGGACTCGTTCGCGGTGGAGAAGATCGTCCTGGTGGAACGAGAACCAGCGCCGGAGCCTAACGCTCGCCGCTGAGGTGGCCGATCACTCGCTTGAGCTGCTCGCGATAGGTGTCGCGGAACTCGGGGGAGTCGGCCGGCAGCCCGGTGAAGTCCTCGGCGAAGCCCGCCAGCAGCGTCGGCGCGAGCGCCGCGCCGAACAGCACGAGCTGTAGATAGGCCGGGTCCAGATCACCGGCGACCTCGCCGTTCTCCTGACGCCGCCGCAGGTCGTCCACCATCGCCCGCCGGTAGTCGGTGTCGCCCTCCTCCCGCTCACCCGAGAGGGCCTGCCAGATCAGCAGGCGGACCCAGTGCCGCTGCGACTCGCCGACGTCGGTGAACGCGGCGACCACCTCGTCGAGCGGCGCCTCGGGCCGGCTGAGCCCCGCGCTGACGTGCCGCCACCGCTCGAGCAGAGCCCGGTGCAGACCGGCCTTGCCGTCGAAGTAGTACGAGATCAGCTGCTGGTTGGCGCCGGCCCGCCGGGCGATCGCGCTGATCCGGGCCCCCGCGAAGCCGTGCTCACCGAACTCGACCAGCGCCGCGTCCAGGATCCGCTCCTTGGTGCGGTCGGGGTCGCGCCGGCGTTCGACGCCGGCGGGTGATCGGCGGGGCCGGGCCTGGTCGGACATGCTGCCGAGCTTATCAATCAAACGGTTGGTTGACAGTTTCATGCGAACGTTTGACACTGGCGGCATGGACATCTCCGTGATGGTGATCGGCGGCGGCATCGGCGGCCTGGCTCTGGCCCACGGCTTGCGCCGGGCCGGCATCCCGGTCCGGGTCTTCGAGCGGACCCACGAGCGCGCCGACTGGCTCCAGGGCTACCGCATCCACATCAACCCGGCCGGCGCCCGGGCCCTGCACGACCTGCTGCCCCCGGGCGGGTGGTCGGCCTTCACCCGGGAGGTCTCGCCCGGCGGCGGCTTCGGCTTCCTCACCGACCGCGGCGCCGACCTGCTCGGGCTGGCCGACGACGAGATCAACGCGCCCGCCGCCGGGCCGGCCGGGCGGCACTACGGGATCGGCCGCGTCCAGCTGCGCCGGGTCCTGCTCGACGGCCTCCTCGACGGCCCCGACGAGGTGCTCGTGCCGGGCCGGGAGTTCGTGTCCTACGAGCTCGACGGCGAGCAGGTGATTGCCCGCTTCGCCGACGGCACCTCCGCGCGGGGCGACGTTCTGGTCGGAGCCGACGGCGCCAACTCGCGCGTGCGGGCCCAGCTGCTGCCGTCGGCCGCGGGCCGGGTGGACACGGGAGTCCTCACGATCGCCGGCCGTTGCCGGTCGACCGGCGGCCTGCCGCCGACGCTGACCACCCGGGCGAACGTCGTGGTGCCCCGCGGCCGGGGCTCGCTGTTCACGGCCGCGTGGACGGGCGACGCCGAGGAGCAGGTGCTGTGGGGATTCTCCGACGCCACCGAGCGGTTCCCGGCCGACGTGGAGGGGTTGGGGCCCGAGGCGCTGACCGATCTCGTCGAGGATCGGCTGCGCGGCTGGGCGCCCGAGTTCCGCAGTCTGGTGCGACGCAGCGACCCGGCCACCGTCAACGCTTTTCGCGTCAAGAGCGCGATCACCGTACGCGCGCCGGCCCACCCGACCGGGAGGGGCGCCACCGTACGCTCCACGACCGACAAGACCGTCGAGTTGTCCACAGGTCGCGTGACCCTGCTCGGCGACGCCGTCCACAGCATGACGCCCATGGCCGGGGTCGGAGCGAACACGGCCCTGCGCGACGCTGCCCTGCTCAGTCGTGAACTGATCGGTGTCTCCGCAGGTCAACCGTTGCTCGGGGCGATCGAGCAGTACGAGCGGGAGATGCTCACGTACGGCTTCGCCGCCGTACGGCAGTCGCTGCGCAACGCCCGGCAGGCCGCCCACTCCACCGCCGTGGGCCGGGCCTCCTTCCGTACGGTCCTCCGGCTGACCGCCGCGGTGCCGCCGCTACGCCGACGGTTCGCCCGCAGCCTGGGCACCTGAACTCCCACCGCGACCCCACAGCCTGGGCACCTGAACCCACCGCGACCCCGCAGCCTGGGCACCTGAACCCCACCGCGACCCGCAGCGCGGAAGCCGGCGGAGCCCCCGGATGTCGCCGGGCAAGCGCCGGCCGGGGCTGAAAGCCCGGGGAACCGCACGGCCAACATAGGGAGCTCTCCCCATGTGCCGGGGCCCGCGGTTTCCTAGCGTCGAAGACATGAGCGAACTGGTACTGGAAGGCCTGAAGGCCAAGCAGCAGAAGACCTGGGCGAGCGGCGACTACGGCGCCGTGGCCGCCCTGATTCATCCGATGGCCGAGGACACCGTCCAGGCGGCCGACCTGTCGGCGGGGGCCGAGGTGCTCGACGTCGCGGCCGGCACCGGCAACGCCTCGATCGCCGCCGCGCGGTGCGGTTGCCGGGTCATCGCCAGTGACTACGTGGACGGCCTGCTGGCGCGGGCCCGGGAGCGGGCCGCCGCCGAGCACCTGCCGCTCACCACCGAGATCGCCGACGCCGAGAACCTGCCGTACGCGGACGGCCGTTTCGACGCGGTCGTCTCGGTGGTCGGTGCGATGTTCGCTCCCGACCAGGACCGGACTGCGGCCGAGCTGACCCGGGTGTGCCGGGGCGGCGGCACGATCGCCATGGCCAACTGGACGCCGGACGGCTTCATCGGCGAGATGTTCCGGACCGTCGGCCGGCGGGTTCCGCCGCCGCCCGGCATCCGGGGCCCGGTCGAGTGGGGGAGCGAAGAACGCGTTCGCGAGCTGTTCGGCGACCGGGTCCGCGATCTGCGGACCGAGCGGCGCGAGTTCGTCTTCCGGTTCGCCACGCCGGAGAACTTCGCCGACTACTTCCGCGAGCACTACGGCCCGACCCTCAAAGCCTTCGAGGCGCTCGGACCCGACGGTGGCAAGCCTCTCTACGACGACCTGGTCGCGCTGGTCGGCCGCCACAACACCGCCACGGACGGCACGGCCCGCATCCCGTCCGCCTACTTGCAGGTCATCGCCACCCGCGCGTGAGCCCGGTTGCCGCCGCCGGCGCTTGAAGCCCGGCGGCTGTCGCCCGCGCGCGGCAAGGAGTCAGGTCGTTGTGCGCGGCATGGCGCCGGAACCCCGCCGCCCGCGGGAATCAGCCGGCTGGGAGGCCGGGCCATCAGGCCTGGGCCTCCTGCCCGCGGGGCGGGAGTGTCGGGTGTGGAGCGGCCGGGAAGCGCAGCTCGGCGGCGCGGGCGCCGGGGGCGAGCTCGTCGAGCGCCTCGGTGAGAGCGGTCGCGCCCGCCGTGCCCAGCTTCTCGAACTCCATCTTGAGCACCGGCGTGGCCAGTTTGACCAGGCCGTGCACCTCGAGCTCGACCCGGTAGGTCACCTCGCTGCCCGTCCCCGCCGGCCGCACCGCCACCGTGTCGACACACGTGGCGCCCTCGTTGCGCCCGTGGAAGACCAGCCGCCCGGGGGCGGCCTCGACCAGCGTGTAGGTCATCTCGGTGGTGACGCCGAGGAGCCGGCAGGTCTGCTGCCACCGGGCCCCCGGCGCGATCGGCCCGGTGTCGTCGCGGGTCGTCCGCCGCACGGCTGGATCCCACACCGCGGTGTTGCCGAAGTCGCTCAGGTAGCCGAGCGCCACACCGGCATCGACCCGCACGGCGAGCGTGCGCTCCACGACGATCATGAGTCCCCCAGGCGTCGGCGTGCTGCTCCAGCGTAGTGGCCGGTTCTGATCACTGCCTCGTTTTCTCGGGCGGGGGAAAGTCGCGCACGAAACGACGCTGCCACGGCGTCTCGACGGCCCGCGGGTGATAGTGCTCGCGCACGAACGCCACCGCCTCGGCCGCGGGCACCCCGTCGAGGACGGCCAGGCAGGCCAGCGCCGTCCCGGTCCGCCCGCGCCCGCCGCCGCAGGCGATCTCCACCCGCTCCGATCCGGCGCGCCGCCAGGCCTCCTCGAAGACCCTTCCCGCGTACGCCGGGTCGCCCGGCAACCGGAAGTCGGGCCACCGGATCCACCGGCTCACCCAGCCGAACTCGGGCGGCGCCGCGCCGAGCAGATAGACGCCGAAGGTCGGTGGGTGCCCCGACGGCATCGGATCGCGCAGCCCCCGTCCGCGCACGAGCCGCCCCGACGGCAGTCGCAGCACCCCAGTCCCGGCTTCCCACAGCGGCGTCACGATGTCATCTTGCCGCGTGCGTTATTGTCGTGCCCATGCACACCTTCAGCGAGCGACGCCGGCGTTCCGTCCGCCGCTGAGTGCTGTCCTCCGGCGGGTCGATCCCGCCGGTTCCTTCCGCAGACCCGGTCGACCCGTCCCCGCGTACGTCGATGGGTTTGATCATGAATCTCGAAGCTCTCCTGGCCGCCCGGCTGGCGGTGGCCCTCGAGGCCGTCGCCGGTGAGCCGGTCGACCCGGTCGTCCGGGCGTCGCAGCACGCCGACTTCCAGTCCGGGGCCGCGCTCGCCCTGGCCCGCCGGCTGGGCCGCCCGCCGCGGGAGATCGCCGCCGAGGTGGCCGCCCGGGCCGACCTCGAGGGTCTGGCCGAGGTCGCGATCTCGGGCCCCGGCTTTCTCAACCTGACCGTCGCCGACGAGGTTCTCGTTTCGCTGCTGGCCGAGCCGGACTCCCCGCCACCGGTCGGGCCGGCCCGGGTCGTCATCGACTACTCCGGGCCCAACGTGGCCAAGGAACTGCACGTGGGCCATCTGCGGTCGACCATCATCGGTGACGCGCTGGCCCGGCTGCTCAGCTGGGCCGGCCACGACGTGGTGCGGGTCAACCACCTGGGTGACTGGGGCACCCAGTTCGGCATGCTGATCGAGCAGATGGCCGATCTGGGCGGGCCCGCCGGCGAGCTCAGCCTGGGCGATCTCACCGGCTTCTACCAGCAGGCCCGGCTGAAGTTCGACACCGACGACGACTTCCGGACGCGGGCGCGGCTGCGAGTGGTGGCGCTGCAGAGCGGCGACGAGCCCAGCCGGGCGATGTGGCAGCGGCTGGTCGACCAGTCCGAGCGGCACTTCGTCGCCGACTACGAGCGGCTCGGCATCACGCTCGGCCGGGGGGACTTCGCCGGCGAGAGCTCCTATCAGGATCAGCTGGCCTCGATCGTCGACGAGCTGAGCGGGAAGGGTCTGATCGTCGAGAGCGAGGGCGCCCTCTGCGTGTTCCCGGCCGGCTTCACCGGCCGCGACGGCGAGCCGCTTCCGCTCATCGTGCGCAAGAGCGACGGCGGTTTCGGGTACGCGGCGACCGACCTGGCGGCCCTGCGGCATCGGGCCCTCGATCTGAAGGCCGACCAGCTGCTGTACGTCGTCGGCGCCCCGCAGAGTACGCATTTCCGGATGCTCTTCGCCGTCGGGCGGGACGCCGGCTGGCTCACCCGAGCGATGCCCGAGCACATCGGTTTCGGCTCGGTCCTCGGGCCGGACGGCAAGATGCTCAGGACGCGGTCGGGCGGCACGGTCAAACTGGCCGACCTGCTCGACGAGGCGGATGCCCGGGCGACGTCACCCGCCGTCGGCATCGGCGCGATCAAATACGCCGACCTGTCGTCCGACCGGCGCAGCGACTACGTCTTCGACTGGGACCGCATGCTGGCCGCCACCGGCAACACCGGCCCGTACCTCCAATACGCCGTGGCCCGGATCCGTTCCGTTCTGGCCCGGGCCGCCCACGCGCCCGGCCCGGTGGTCCTGGACGATCCGGCCGAGCGGCGGCTGGCGCTGACCCTGCTCGGTTTCCAGCCGGCCGCGGCGGCCGCGATCGAGCACCGGGAGCCGCACCGGCTGGCCGTTCACCTGCACGAGGTGGCGGTGGCGTTCTCGGCCTTCTACGAGAAGTGCCCGATCCTGTCCTCGCCCAGCCGGCTCGGACTGACCGCGCGCACCGGCCGGACCCTGCGGCTCGGCCTCGACCTGCTGGGCATCCCGGTGCCCGAACGGATGTGAGTCAGGAGCCCCGGCGCAGGCCGACGTCGTGCTCATCTCGGTGCCCGGTGGCGACAGCGGCACGTCCACTTACGGGCCCGAGTTGCCGGTCGAGAACCCGTTGTCGACGCCATCCTGTTCGGGCACGCGCACAACGAGGTGCCCCAGCGGTTCGTGACCGACGCGCGCACCGGGGCGCAGGTGTTGCTGTGCGAGCCGTCGAAGTGGGGTCGGCGACTCACCAAGATGGACTTCGACCTGGTCCGGCGCAACGGGCGGTGGACGGTCGTCACCAAGTCGGGGACCACGCTCAACGCCACCGTCGAAGCCGGCCCCCGGGTCCTCGCGGCGGTCCGCGCCCAGCACGACAAGACCGTCGCGGAGCTGAAGACGCAGGTCTGCAACGCCCAGCCGGAGATCCGCCAGCTGTTGATCGAATGGGCCCGGACCGAGGGCGCCACCGACCCGGCTGATTTCTTCGTCAAGAACGGGCAACTGGTCCGGGACGGCGTGCCCGTCGCGTTCTGACGCCGCCGTCACCTCGTCGTGAGGGTGAGAAAGGCGACGACGGCGGCGGCCAGGACGGCGCCGAAGGCGATCCAGTACGGGTAACGCTCGTTGCCGCCGCGGCGCGCTTCCGCGCCGCGGCGGGCCGCCGAGACCACTCCGGGCACGACGAGCAGCAGAGTCCAGAACATCACCGGCGCCCAGGACGGCGCCTGCGGCCGGGCGGCCCGCGCCATCTCCTCGGGGAAGCGCACGAGCAGCCGGCCGTGGTGCGTCTGCGGGCCGGGAGCCGGGGCCGGTGCCGGTGCCGAGGACGGCGTCACCCAGGGCGGGGCGGTCGGGTACTGCGCGTACGGGATCGGAGCTGTCATCTCGCGGGCCTCTCGGTAGCGGCTCGGTTGCAATTCCGTGCCGCCCGAGTCCATCGGCCGCGCTCGGGTCGACCTGAGGTCAGTCGGTTGCTGTTTTCACGGGCACCTGCATCTCGGTGACCCACTTGTCGAAGTCGCCGGGCGGGCAGTCCAGGTAGACCTCGACGGCGAACCCCGGCCCGTCCGCGCGGTAGCCGTTGTCGTCGATCCAGTTGGCCAGTCTCTGACCGGTGCGGAAGGCCTCGGACATCGAGCCGTGGTGCACCGCGGTGGCGGCCTGGTCGACCGGCGGCAGCACGACCACGTCGAAGCCGGCGTCGTCCGGCACCGGGCCGTCGCCGATCGGGAACGCGGCGTGCACCGCGACCGTCTCGTCGCCCGGCCCGGTCGGCGCCGGCACGTAATAGGCGATCGGCGCCCCGGTCATCGGGACGCCGTGCTTCTCCATGAGCTCCATCAGCCGCGGGTAGAGCGGGCTGAGGTTCTCGGTGATCGATGTCGGGTCGTCGTAGCTCGTGGCGGTGGCGCCGAGCGTCGCCACCCGCAGGGCCGGAACGGTCTTGAGGATGACATCTCCGGTGTCCATGTGTCCCTCGCTCTCGATCATGCGGAGGCGCGCGTCGACCTGGGCCAGGCGGGCGGTGTCCTGTTCCATCCGCGCCGCCAGCTCGGCCCGCCGCAGCCGCAGCATGCCGCGCAGCTCCTGCGTGTCGACCTTCTCGTCGATCAGCGTCTGCACCTGCTGCAGGCTGAAGCCGAGATCCTTGAGGGCGGTCACCCGGTTGAGCAGGCGCAGCTGGGCCGCGGTGTAGAACCGGTAGCCGCTGTGCGGATCGACCTGGGCGGGCCGCAACAGCCCGATGGCGTCGTAGTGGCGCAGCATGCGCACCGACACCCGGCCCAGTCCCGCGAACTCTCCGATGCTGAACATAGTTTCCTCAGCTTCCGGCCTGACACAGTGTGAGAGTCAACGACCGTGCCGGACCGCGCGACGGTGGTCTTGCCGCCGCCGCTGCCGGCCTCAGGGGTTCGGGTCGTTGCCGCCGCCGGCGCCGCCCTCCGGCGGGTCCACCGGCGGCGTGGTGTCGGGCGGGGTCGTCGGCGGGGTGGTGGTCGGCGGGGTGGTGGTCGGCCGAGTCGTCGGCGGGGTGGTGGTCGGCCGAGTCGTCGGCGTCGGCGCTGTCGTGGGCGCCGACGTGGGGACCGAGGTGCTCGCCGAGGCGCTCGGGGTGCGGGTCCTGTTCGGTACGTTGCCTCGGGTGACCGAGCGGCTGCTGGGGACCTGGCTCGTCGGCGTCGACACCGTGGGGGTCACCGCGTCGGTGGTCGGCTCGACCGACGCCACGGGCCCGGGGTTGTTGACCGTGCGGGGGTCGTCGTCGTCGTTGTTGAACAGCGTGATCGCGAACGTCAGGCCGCCGGCCAGCACCAACAGGGCGATCACGGCGACCAGCAGCGCGGTCTGATTGCGCGGTGGACGCTTGGCCTCCGGCGCGGTCGATGTGAGGGACATCGGCGAGGCGGGCGGCACCCGCGGCGGCAGATCGCGGGGGAGCGGCACGGCCCGGGTGGGCGCGGCCGGGCTCAGCGGCGCGGCCATCGTGGTGCCGGTCATCCGCTTCCAGTCGAGCGGCCCGGCCGCCGCGAAGGCCGCCTCGGCGAACTCCTCGCCCGTCTGGAACCGGTCGGCCGGCTGCTTGGCCATGGCCCGCTGGATCAGCTCACGCACCTCGAGGGGCACGTGATCGGGCAGCGGCTCGGGCTCGTCCTCGAGGTGGCGCAGAGCGACCTGCAGCGCGTTGTCGCCGTCGAACGGAGGGTGGCCGGCGATGCAGTGGTAGGCCACCGCGCCGAGCGCGTAGATGTCGGTGGCGGCGGTGACGTTGCCCTTGGCGACCTGCTCGGGCGCCATGTAGAGCGCGGTGCCGACGATCGCGTTGACGGCCGTCACACTGGTCACCGCCAACGAACGGGCCACCCCGAAGTCGACCAGCACGACCGTGCCGTTGGGCTTGACGATCAGGTTGCCCGGTTTGACGTCGCGGTGCACCGTGCCGGCCTGGTGGGCGGCGTGCAGCGCGTCGGCCGCCTGCCCCACGATCGACATGACCTCGTTGACCGGCATCGGGCCCTGCTTGACGCGGGTCGACAGCGGCTCGCCCTCGACGTAGGCCATCACCAGGTAGGCCACGTCGTCGCTGCCCGACTCGGCGGCGCTCGCGTAGTCGTAGACCTCGACGACGCCGGGGTGGCGGAAGGCCGCCATCATGCGCGCCTCGCCGTAGAAGCGCGCGGCGAACTCGGGGTCGGACATCATGTTGGAGCGCAGCACCTTGACGGCGATGACCCGGCCCAGCACGACGTCGGTGCCGCGCCAGACGTCACCCATCCCGCCTGTGGCGATGCGCTCGTCCAACCGATAACGGTTGCCCAGGAGGTGACCGGCAGCAAGCACCAACGGACCTTATCTAATCGGGTGGCGAACCACAGCGGAGCGACGGCGAAACTGTAACCGGCCCACCGGCTCAGCGGGGGGCGAGAGGAGGCACCTTACGGCCCGCGGCCGAGTCGGCGATGAGCTGGGTCAAGCGGCGTTCCCGGGTGTCGGCCCGCTTGGCGCTGACCACCCAGTGCGCGGCCGCCCGGCGGTAGGACGGGCTCTGGGCCGAGAACCACTGCCAGGCGCTCTCTTCGGACGAGAACCACTGCCAGGCGCTCTCTTCGGACTGGAAAAGGGTGGTTTGTGCCTCGTCGAGAACCGCACCTGGTAGCGGTCCTTGTCGATGCTGCGGCCGACGCTGTCGATCCAGCCGAAGCAGAGCGCCTGCTCGATCGCTTGAGGGTGGGTGAGGCCGGCGCGGCCGGATGCCTTCTTCCAGTAACCCACGACCAGCTCGGGCGCCGTCTCGTGCCGGCGCCCGAACCAGGCGCGGAGCTCGGCCGGGCTGTCGAAGAACGTTGCCTCCATGCCCGGGAGCCTAGAAGTGGGGTACGACACTTCCCGGGCGGCAGGTGCCGCCCGGGGATGTGTCAGTTGTCGTACGTCGGCGTGACCACGACCGCGGTCTCGGCCAGTTCCAGTTCCTCCTGCTCGGCCTGGCGCTCGAGCGCGGCCCGGGCCGACGTGGCCACGGCCCATCCGACCGCGACGCCGAGCAGTCCGACGCCCGCGATCAGGCCCCACGGCCGCGACGGCTTGCGCCCGGCGAGGGCGGCCGCGGCGGCGTTGGCCCGGCCCCAGGCCACATCGGCCTTGCCGCTCGCCCGGCCGGCCAGCTTCTGGCTCCGACCGGCCAGCTTGTGACTCTGGCCACTGGCCTTTTCTGCCAGTTTGGTGGCTTTGTCACCGGTGTCCTCGGCGGTCTCGCCCGCCGCCGCCATGGCGGCCGTCAGATAGTCCCAGGCCTGCGTGGCCGTCCGTTCCGCCTTGCTCCTGCTGGAGAACATCCCCTTTTACCTCCCGGCTCGCTCATGATTAACCCTGCCCTCGTGCGTCGTTCAGCAAACGTGTCCGCTGTGGACGCCATCACGTTTCGGAAACAAGTTGCCACCCACCGGTACTCTTGACCCGGTTCACACAAGGCACTCAGGTGCCTGACAGGTTCGGGTCCTAACCTTTCGGTCAGTTTCACCGAACCTTCCGGGGGTAGTCCTGACCGCCCCCGAGTGCGGGTGGCGTCCAGCGAGATCGGCTCGTCCGGAGTGCCCGCACACGAGGAATGACGCCCGGAGATTCCGGGCGGGTGGAGGGAATTGGCGTGACGCTGTCGATAAAGACGTCGACGCTTGCCGACGACGTGGTGGAGGTCTCGCCGAGCGGTGAGATCGACGTCGAGAACGCGTACGAGATCCGCGAGGCTGTAGGGACACAGCTGGCCGCGGGCGGTTTCGTACGCATTGAGCTCAACTTGCAGAACGTGACCTTCATCGACTCGGTGGGCATCAGCGCGCTCGTTGCCGCGTTCCAGCTCGCCCAGGTCAGCGAGGTAAAGCTGATCGTGACCCGGCCCAGCCGTTTCGCGCACCGGCAGCTCTGGGTGACCGGGCTGCTCGGTCTCTTCGGTAACCCGCAGCCGTTCGGCGAGGCCGACAAGGCTCAGCCCGCCGTCTCCGGCACCTGATCTGATCACCGAAAGCGGGCCGGGTCGTTGACCCGGCCCGCTTTCGTGTGCCCGGAAGGCCCCGGCGTCGTCAGGTCAAGGCCTCAGCCCGGCCCAGGGCTTTCTCTCACACGCCGAGACAGCTCCCACGAGCCTGAGGGTTCGGCGCGGGCCTGGAGGGCTCGCACGGGTCTGAAGGCTCGGAACGGGCCGGGAGGGCTCGCACGGGCCGGGAGGGCTCGCACGGGCCTGGAGGGCTCGCACGGGCCTGGAGGGCTCGCACGGGCCTGGAGGGCTCGCACGGGCCTGCAGGGCCCACGGCCCGGAGGCTCAGCGGGCGGGGGCCCTATTGCAGGGCCGGCGTGTGCACCGGGATCGTCTCGAGGTTGATTTTGAGCTCGGTGATCTCGTGCGGCGGCCGGATGGGCGTGACCACGGCGAAGTGCTCGGCCAGGGCGGCCAGATCCGTGTCCGGCTGCAACGTGTCGTCCACGGCCTGCACAGCGGTGCGCACGAAGCCCTCCCCGGCCTCGGCGATGCTCACCTGAACCTGCCCGAACTGGGCCAGCGACGCCCGCCGCAGCCCGCGGATTCCGTCCAGGTGCAGGTCGGGCACGTTGAGGTTGAAGATCGTGCCGGCCGGCGTGTGGGTCAGCGTCGGCACCAGGCGCACGGCCAGCTCGGCCGCGCTGCCCCAGTGCCGCTTCTCGTCCTCCTCGTGGTCGAGCGCGGCCAGCGCGGCGCCCCCGGTGCGGGTCGAGGAGACGCGGGGCGAGATGACGTCCAGCGAGACGGCCAGCCCGTGCAGGCCGGCGTAGGAGCCGGTGAGCGTGGCTCCGACCGTGCCGGAGTGCACCACGGCGGCCCCGGCGTTGGCGCCCCGGTTGATCCCCGAGAAGATCATCTCCGGCGGTTCGCCGAACGCCTCCCGCAGGGCCAGCAGGACGATGTACGCCGGCGAGGCGGCCACCGCGTAGGCCGGGATGTGCCGGGCGTGGGGCAGCTCACGCTTGTGCAGGATGATCTTGCCGTGTTCCTCGACGGCGGTCATCGCGGCGCTGCTGCCACTGGCCTCGGTGACCGGCGCGGCGACCACGACGTCGTGCCCCTCCCGGGCCGCGGCCCGGGCCAGCCAGCGCAGGCCCGGCGCGTCGATGCCGTCGTCGTTGGTGACCAGGATTCTTGTCATCGCGCCTTCTTGATCGGGGTGAGCTTGACCCGCTCGGTGAGCACCTGGACCGCGTCCAGGTGCCCGGTGCCGAGCCCGTGCCGGGTGACGTTGAGCGCTCCGGCGGCCGCCCCGGTCCGGACCGCCTGCGCCATCTCGCCCCCCTTGGCCAGCACCGCGGCGACCCCGGCGGTCATCGAGTCGCCGGCGCCGCGGTGGTCGGCGATGGTCAGCTTCGGGATGCCGACCCGGTAGATCTGCTCGTTGAACAGCGCCAGCGCGCCCGCGTCGGCCCGCGAGAGCAGCGCCATCTCGGCGCCGCTCTCGTGCAACTTGATCAGGGCGTCGGTGAGCGATTTCTCCGAGTCGTCCTTGATCACGCCGTCCCGGAGCAGTTCCTCGTGGCTGACCTTGACCACGTCGAGGCCGGCGTCGAGCACCGCGTTGAGGTGGTCGCCGGACAGGTCGGCGATCACCCGGCAGCCGTGCGCGCGCAGGTCGTGGGCCAGCCGGCGATAGACGTCGGCGCGGATCACCGAGGGGTGCGCCGGGCCGCTCAGGATGGCGTTGCCGCAGCGCAGGCCCTCGGCGAGCGCGAGGTTGTAGAGCTCGTCGAGCTCGTGCCGGGTGAACGGGGCGCCGGGTTGCTCGGCGAGCTCCTGGCGCGCGCCGCCGCGGCGATCGTGCACATACCAGCCGCTGCCGCTCTCACGCGGGATGGTGCGCAGCTGGACACCCTTGAAGTCGAGCAGCGGCTTGAGGACCCGCCCCACCTCGCCGCCGACCGCGGTGCAGAGGGTCACGTCGGCGCCGAGGGAGGTGATCATGCGAGCCTGCCAGATGCCCTGACCGCCCGGATGGACGTGCAGTTCCGGCTGGTTGTGTTGCTGTTCGATGGTCACCGTGAGTTGTGGTGCCGGCGCGAAGACCATTACCCGAGCGTCGCCCATATAGGGCATTGTTGCCGCTGGACGCCCGTTAGGTGCGGATTACCGCAAAAGCCGTCAGACCTCGAATCCCTCGCCGGTCAGCTCGATCACTGCCCCGGTCAGTTCGGGGCGGCTCCGGAGCAGGTCCTCCAGGCGGACGCGCCACTTGCCGGCCTCGAGATCGGACGCGTACCGGTCACCGCCGGTCTCGACGAAAGCGGTGAGCAGCCGCTGACGGGTGTCGGCGAAGTGGCCGTACATCTCGCTGCCGAGCCGGCTCAGGACACGAGCGGCGAAACCCTCGGAGTGAGCACTACCCGCGGCGCGGACGAAGGCGCGGGCGGCGTCCCACGCGACCCTCGGCTGGTGGATGACGGTGGTCATGCTGGTGTCCTCCCGTGATGGCATGGTCACCAAGCGTAGAGAGGAAGCCGAAATCTTGATGAGAGTCGGCACACGTGGTGACCGGTGTGATCAGCGTGCACCCTGAAGTGTGATGATCGCCATACGTGAGCCGCGGGCTCACCACCCGGCGGGAGAACACCCGCCCGCCGCGGCCACCGGCTCCACCTGAAGCGTGGCGTGCTCGATGTGGAAGTCGTCGTGCAGGGCCTCGCGGGCAGTGGACAGGACGGCGCCGAGCTCGGCCTGAGGCTCGAGGCTGAGGTGGGCCGACGCGACGTCCATGCCCGAGGTCAGCGTCCACACGTGCAGGTCGTGCACGTCGCAGACGCCCGGCACGGCGGCCAGGCGGGCGCGCACCCGGGTGATGTCGAGGTGCTCGGGAGCGGCCTGCACGAGGATGCGCACGGCCGAGCGGCCGAGCGCGAAGGTCCGCGGCAGGATCATGAGCGCGACCACCACGGCCACGATCGGGTCGGCGTACGCCCACCCGGTGAGCCCGATGATCGCGGCGGCCACGATGACGCCGACCGAGCCGAGCAGGTCGCCCACCACCTCGAGGTAGGCGCCGCGCACGTTGATGCTCTCCTGGGCGCCGCCCCGCAGCAGGCCGAACGCGATGAGGTTGATCACCAGGCCGCCCACCGCGACGATCAGCATCGAGCCGGCCGGCACCTCGGGCGGGTCGGTGAAGCGGCGGAGGGCCTGCACCACGACGACGCCGGCGACCCCGGTGAGCAGGGCCGCGTTGGCCAGCGCGGCGAGCACCTCGAGGCGGTAGAGGCCGAAGGTGCGCTGCGAGTCGGTTGCGGCGCGGCCGGCCGCGGTGATGGCGGCCAGGGCCATCGCGATGCCCAGCACGTCGGTGAACATGTGGCCGGCGTCGGAGAGCAGGGCCAGCGAGCCGGTGGCGAGCGCGGCCACCGCCTCGACGACCATGAAGCCGGCCAGCAGCCCGGCCGCCCACCAGAGCCGCGTGCGGTGTCTCGCCCCCGCTCGCAGCGCCTGGCCCCCGTGATCGTGCCCGGCTCCCATGCCTCAACCCTCCGTCGGCGCCCCGCGCTTCGACCAATGTATGCGTACATCGCTATGTGTGCAAGAAGAAGATCGTCGAACCGATTGCCGGAAACGGGGTAAGCAAGGGGTGACAGCAAGCTCCGCCTGGAAAGGAAATCCGTGTCCAGACGTACTCTCGCGATTGTCATCTCCACGGTGCTCGCCGTGCTCGCCGGCGCAGCTCCGGCCGCGGCTCACTCCTCCCAACGGTGGCCGTCCGAGCTCGCGCTGCCGGCCGGCTTCCAGCCCGAAGGCATCGCCATCGGGAACAAGCCGTACGCCTATTTCGGCTCCCGCGTCGACGGCGACATCTACCGGGTCAGCCTGCGCACCGGCAAGGGTTCGGTGTTCAGCGAGGGCCCGGGCGCCGGCAACCCGTCGCTCGGCCTCAAGGTCGACGACCACAGGCTGTTCGTGGCCGGCGGCACCGCGGGCAGCGCCCGGGTCGTCGACCTGCGCAGCGGCAAGGTGCTGAAGTCGTACTCGCTCAAGGCCCCCGGCACCTCCACCTGGTTCATCAACGACGTCGTGCTCACCCGGGACGCCGCCTGGTTCACCGACTCGGCCAACCCGGTGCTCTGGAAGCTGCCGCTCGGCAAGAAGGGCAGCCTCCCGGCCGAGGCGGTCGCCGTGCCGCTGAGCGGCGACATCGAGTATGCCGCGGGCAACAACGCCAACGGCATCTCCCGTACGCCGGACGGCCGTGGGCTGATCATCGTGCAGTCCAACCTCGGCAAGCTCTTCCGCGTCGGCTACGACGGCGCGAGCAAGGAGATCTCGCTCGGGTCCGAGACCGTCGTCAACGGCGACGGCCTGTGGCTGCGCGGCCGCACGCTCTACGTGGTGCAGAACCGGCTCAACGTGATCGCCAAGGTCGAACTGGACCGCCGGGCCACCGAGGGCACGGTCGTCTCGCGGACGGGCAGCCCGTCCTTCGACGTGCCGACCACGATCGCCGAGTTCGGCAAGCGGTTCTACCTGCCGAACGCCCGCTTCACGACCACCCCGACGCCGACCACGACCTACAACGCCGTGGCCGTGCCGATCCCCTGAGGTCGCCAGTCCGGATCGGTTCCGACGGTGGTCAGGCGCTGGGTGGCCCGGGACAACGCGACGTAGAGGGTGCGAATGCCGGCCGGATCCCGGGTGAGGGAGTTCGGCTCGACCAGCACCACCGCGTCGTACTCCATGCCCTTGGCCTCCAGCGCCGTGACCACCTGGACCCGTTCCGGCAGGCCGGCGACCCAGCCGGCCATCTCGTCGCGGCGGGTCACCGGGGTGATCACCCCGATCGTGCCGTCGACCTCGGCGAGCTGCTTCTCGGCCACGTCCCGGACCGTCGCGGGCAGCTTGGCCGGGTCGGACACCGAATCCACCGGGTCCACCCCGGTGCTGCGCACGGCGGTCGGCAGCGGCAGATCCGGCATGATCGCCTTGATCACCGAGGCCGCGACCGCGAAGATCTCCGACGAGTTGCGGTAGTTGGTGGTCAACGCGAAGCTGTTGCGCTTGCGGGAGCCGAGCGCGCGGTCGCGGGCCCGGTCGAGCTCGACCGGGTCGCCGACCCAGGCCGTCTGCGCCGGGTCGCCGACGATCGTCCAGGACGCGTACGTGCCGCGGCGCCCGATCATCCGCCACTGCATCGGCGAGACGTCCTGCGACTCGTCGACCACCACGTGCGCGTACTCCCGGTAGTCCTCCTCGCGCTGCACCTGCTGGGCGCGCTGCGCCGCCTGGCGGTCGGCGAACGTGCTGACCTCCTGGACGCCGTCGCGCACGTGGAACGGGTTCGACGACCTGCGCTGCGGCCGCCGGGGGCGACCCATCAGCTCGTCGAGCTCGTCGAGCAGCGCCACGTCGGCGATGGTCGGGCCCTCGGCGTCGAGCGCCTGGAACGACCTTTGCAGGCGGGTGATCTCCTCGTTGGAGAGCAGGCCATGGGCGTACGACCGGAGCCGTTCCGGAACCGCGAGCCAGCGCAGCACCCGCATCGGCGTGAACCGCGGCCACCAGGCCTTGAGGAACTCGCGCAACTCGGAGCGGTCGGCCAGCTCGGCCTCGAAATCCGGCTTCTCGGGCAGGCCGGAGACCTTGTGCTGACGGACCTGCGACCAGAGCGCGTCGAACAGGCGGTCGAAGCCGGCGCCGCGTACCTCGTTGCGCCGGGCGCCGCGGGGCAGCGCCGCCCGGCGGATCCGATCGAGGTCGCCGGCGCCGAGCCGCAGCAGCGTGCCTCGGTAGAGAAGGCGCAACTCGGTCGGGCCGTCGGGCACGGCGTCGTGCGAGGCCCGCTCGAGCACCCGTCGCATCCGCAGCGAGCCCTTGATCGCCGCGACGTCGCTCGAGTCGACCCGCGTCGCGTTGTAGCCGGGAACCAGCGTGCCCAGCGAGCGCAGAGTCGCCGTGTCCTCGCCCAGGGAGGGCAGGACGGTGGCGATGTAGTCGACGAAGACGCCGGACGGGCCGATCACCAGGATGCCGCCGCCGGCGAACCGGTTGCGGTCGGAATAGAGGAGGTAGGCCGCCCGGTGCAGGGCCACCGCGGTCTTGCCCGTGCCCGGTCCGCCCGTCACGATCGTCACGCCCGAGGCAGTGGAGCGGATCGCCTCGTCCTGTTCGCGCTGGATCGTCGCGACGATGTCACGCATCCCGCGGCCGGTCGCCTTGGACAGGCTGGCCAGCAACGCGCCGTCGCCGACCACGCGCATGTCGGCCGGCGCCGCCTCGGGATCGAGCAGGTCGTCCTCGATGCCGGTGACGCGCTCGCGGCTCGACTGGATCATCCGCCGGCGCACCACGCCGAGCGGCTCGGCCGGGGTGGCGCGATAGAAGGCGGCGGCGGCCGGGGCGCGCCAGTCGACGACCAGAGGCTGGGAGTTGTCGTCCCGGATGCCCATGCGGCCGACGTAGTGGGTGGCGCCGGTGAGCAGATCGAGACGGCCGAAGACCAGGCCTTCGTACTCGGTATCGAGCGCGTGCCGGCGGCGGGCGGCGTGGAAGACCATTGCGTCGCGTTCGACCAGGGCGCCGAAGGTGCCCACGCCGGCCAGTTGGTAGCCCTCTTTCTCGGCGCGGGAGGCGTCCCGGCGGAGCACGGCGAGCCGGGCATAGACGAGGTCGACATGCTGCTGCTCGACCGCGATCTCCTGCTGCAGAACGGTGGCGTCGCTCAACTCGGTGAATCTCACTTTCCGGCCCCATGTGCACGCGTTCGGGCAGCGTGCTCGCACAAAGGGAGCACTCGAACCTACTCCTCCGGAGGGGCTCGCGTCTCACCCGGTCTTGACATCGGCGCGGCAAGCCCAATACTTAAGCAGGTGCTTAACCATTCGCCCTCGCTCGACCTGATGTTCGCGGCGCTCGCCGACGGCAGCCGCCGCAGCATGGTCGACCGGCTCAGCCGGGGCCCGGCCACCGTGAAACAGCTGGCTGAGCCCCTGGTGATGTCGCTTCCGGCCGTGCTGCAACACCTCCGGGTGCTGGAGGAGAGCGGCCTGGTGCGCTCGGCCAAGAGCGGCCGGGTGCGCACGTGCCACCTCGAGCCGGCCGCGCTGAACGCCGCCGAGCAGTGGATCGCCGACCGCCGGGCCGAGTGGCTGAGCCGCCTCGACCGCCTCGGGGACTACCTCGAAACCCCTGAGCTCGACTCTGAAGGAGACCAGTCATGACGCCGCGTTCCGCCCAGCACGACACGTTCCGGATCGAGCGCCACTACGCCGCCGCGCCCGAGCGGGTCTTCCGCGCGTTCGCCGACCCCGAGGCCAAGGCCAAGTGGTTCGGCTCGCCCGACCCCGCGACGGTCCAGGAGGGGGTCTCCTTCGACTTCCGCGAGGGTGGGCGGGAGACGGCCACGACCGTGTTCGCCGACGGCAACCGGTACGGCTTCGCCGCCACGTACACCGACATCGTGCCGGCCGAGCGGCTCGTCTACACGTACGAGATGTCCCTGAACGACGACCGCATCTCGGTCTCGGTCGTCACGGTGGAGTTCCGCCCGGCGCCGTCCGGCGGCACCGACTTCGCCATCACCGAGCAGGGCGTCTATCTGGACGGCCTGGACGACCCGGGCAAGCGCCGCGCGGGCACCGAATACCTGATGGACGCCCTGGGCAAGTCGCTGACCGACTGAGATCCGGCCTCAGGCCGCCTTCTTGAGCTGGGTGGCCGGGCGGGTCCGGGCCCGGCGGCTCCGCTTGGCCGGGGTGACCCGCTCGACGATCGCGGTCAGGGCGGCCGAGACCTCCTGCGGGCGCTCCAGCGGCAACATGTGACCGGCGCCGGCCAGCACGCTCAGGTCGGCACCGGGCAACGCCTGGGCGATCGACTCGGAGCAGGCCGGCGGGGTGAGCCGGTCACGCTGGCCGACCAGCACGGCGGCCGGCATGTCGCCCAGCTCGGCCAGCGTGTCCAGGCGCTGCTGGGCGCCGATCGACGGGCGGAAACCGCCGATCGACCGCAGCGACGCGCGCCCGAACGATCGCATGGCCAGCTCGAGGGCGGCCTCGTCGCACTCGTCGCCGAACAGCAACCAGCGCACCGCCGGGCGCAGGACCGGGGCCAGCGCCCGGTGCGGGCACCACGGGCCCGACCGGGCCAGCAGGCCGGCGCCGACGGTCTCGCCGGCCCGCAGCAACGCCGCCAGCCGGGACGGCAGACCGTACTGGGTGTGCGTGTGGCCCTCGGCGGTCGTGGAGACGAGGAGCAGCCCGGCCACCCGCTCGGCGAAGGTCCTGGAGTGGGCGTGGGCGTATTCCATGATCGTCATGCCGCCCATGGAGTGCCCGCCCAGGACGACCGGGCCGGTAGGGGCGTACCGCCGCAGCACCTCGGCGAGGTCGTCGCCGAGCTGGCCCAGGGTGGCCCGGGCGAGGTGGGTGGCGCCGGATCGACCGTGCCCCCGGCTGTCGTACGTGATGACGCGGGGACGGCGGGCGCCGAGCACGCGCAGGGCGGCCACCTGGTGCTGCCACGTCCGCCTGTCCTGGCACCAGCCGTGCGTGAGCACCACGGTGACCGGGGCGTTCGCGGGGCCATGGACTTCGACGTGCAACGTGACCCCGTCGGGAAGGGTCAACTCCGATCGCTCCGACATGGGCACCTCCGAGATCCGCACAACCCCGTTGTACCCACGGGTAATAAGCATCACTCGTGATCACTCGAAAAGCCATCGGCAGAATCGACGCGACCGGGCCGAAAATTTCCGTGCGGAACGTGAGTTGGCTCGCACTCACTGTCCGAGAGCGCGAATTGGGTGAGAATCACTCGTATGACGACCGATCCGTCGGCGGGGCCCGCCGTTCCGATCACGAACGCCGACGAAGCCCTGGCCGAGCTGCTCGCCGGCAACAAGCGGTTCGTCAGCGCCCGCCCCGAGCACGGCCATCAGGTCTCGGCGGCCGCCGCGGCGTCGGGCCGCCAGCAGCCGCACGCCGTCGTCCTCGGTTGCATCGATTCCCGGGTGCCGCTTGAGGCGATCTTCGACCAGACGTTCGGCTCGATCTGCGTGGTGCGCTCGGGTGCGCACGTGCTCGACCGGGCCGTGCTGGGCTCGGTCAGCTTCGCGGTCGCCGAGCTGGGCGTCCCGCTGATCATGGTGCTGGGCCACAAGCGCTGCGGGGCCGTGAGCGCCACCGTCGCGGCGCTACGGGCCGGGGAGGTGCCGGCGGGCGAGATCGGCTACCTGGTCGACGAGATCGCCCCGGCCGTCCGGGCCGTCGGCGTCGACGACCCCGAGGCCTCCGAGAAGGCGATGCGTGCCCACGTGGGCCGCACGGTTCGCCGGCTGAACGCGGTGGACGTGGTGGCCGACGCGGTGGCCGGCGGGCGGGCCGGTCTGGTGGGCGCCGTCTACGACCTGGACACGGGACTGGTCGAGCTGCTGCCCTGATCGCCCGTTAAGTCGTGATCATGCCTCGGTGATCTTCATGCACCGATCCTCGACGCATGGGCTGAGATTCACCAAATGAAAAGGCGCCCGTCGGCCGATGGCCGGCGGGCGCCTTGACGTCGGGGACGCTCAGCCCTCGAAGATGCCGGCTTCGGCGAGACGCTTCTCGGTCGCGCCCCAGCCGTCCTGCGGGTGGGCCTCGTCGAGAGCGGTCAGCTCGGCACGGATCTTGGCACCGTGGCCGGCGGCAGCCAGGACGCGGATCTCCTCGACGAAGGCGTCCGAGTCGGTCTTGAGGTGCGCGGTCTTGCCGTTGGTCAGGTTCCGCACGTACGCGAAGCGACCCTTGGCGAGCGGGATGACGTACTTGTACTCGCCGAGCACGCTGAGCGCGCCGCCCGTTCCCTGGCCCGCGCGGACTGATGCGCGGGCGGTCTTTGAGGTGTTGCTCGCCACGGCGGGACTCCTTGGAGAAAGCAGAAAAAAGGCCTTGGTAACTCTACACGATACCGGCGGGACCGTGCCGTCCGAGCAGGTTGAAGCGTTGTTCAGGGTGTGCCGCTACGGCCGAGCCGATGTCGATGTTGCCGATTCTCTGGCGCACCATCCGTACCAACCGGCATCATGGGACACGATCAACCGCGGTCGAGGTCGTAGGGGAAGACGCACCTCGGTCTCCGGGAGGTCACCGTGCCAACGTGTGGCGTCGTATACGTCCACTCGACTCCACTCGCCGTGTGCCAGCACGTCGAGTGGGCGATCGCGCGCGTACTGACCGCGCCGGTCACCCTGCACTGGACGGCGCAGCCGGTTGATCCCGGCATGCGGCGCGCCGAGTGCAGCTGGACCGGGCGGGCCGGTACTGGCGCCGAGCTGGCTGCTGCCCTCAGGCAGTGGCCCATGATCCGTTTCGAGGTGACCGAGGAACCCAGTCCCGGAGTCGACGGCGAGCGTTTCATGCATGTCCCCGGTCGAGGCCTCTTCCACGGGATCATGGGCGCGTCGGGCGACATCCAGATCGGCGAGGACCGGCTGCGCGCCATCATGGCCTCCGCGCGGGCGCCCGAGGCGCTCGCGCATGCCCTGGAAAAGGCGCTCGGCACGGCCTGGGACGCCGAACTGGAGCCCTACCGGTACGCCGGCGACGGCGCACCGGTGACGTTGCTGACCCGGGTGGGTTGATCCCGTACGGTCATGATCCACTTTTACGGATCGGCCGTGCGTCCGCCACGCCGGAGCCGGCCCGGGGCGTGTGTCCGAGTGCGGCCAGGTCGCGGCTCGGCCATGCCGTGGCCCGGCTCCGGTGCTCGAGCGCGCCGTAGTTCGGCCCCCCCGGGATGCGCCGTAGTTCGGCCCCCCCGGGATGCGCCGTAGTTCGGCCCCCCGGGATGCCCCGGCAACCGCGTGCTGATTCGATGGCGGGCGTGATGACACCGGCGGGTCCGAAGAAGATGGCGGCCGTGCGGGCCGCTCTGGTCGTGCCGTTGCTGCTCGCGGCGGCGGCGTGCGGCTCGGACGAGGAACCGGAGCCCGCGGCGAGCGCACCCGCGGCGCCGCCTCCGTCGGCTGCGCCCTCGGATCCGAGCCCGAGCCCGTCGGGAGATCCCTCGGCGCGGGCGGCCGCCGCCGTGGCCGCGATGAGCGACACCGACCTGGCCGGTCAGGTTCTCATGCCGTACGCCTACGGCAGTTCGGCCACGGTCGTGGACAAGGGCTCGGCCGCCGGCAACCAGGGTCTCGCCGGGGTGGACACGCCCGCCGAGATGATCGCCAAGTACCGCCTGGGCGGCCTGATCCTCGTCAGCTTCACCGCCAAGGACCCGACCGGCGCGACCAACCCCACGACCAACGTGGAGAACCCCGAGCAGGTCCGCAAGCTGACCGACGGCCTGCAGGAGGCCGCCCGGAAACTGCCCGGCGGCGCCCCGCTGATGATCGGCACGGATCAGGAGTACGGGGTGGTCACCCGCATCACCGAGGGCGTGACCATGTTGCCCTCGGCGATGGGGGCGGGCGCCGCGGCGCAGCCCGGGCTGACCGAGGCGGCGTGGCGGGCGGCCGGCGAGGAGCTGGCCGCGATGGGCGTCACCGTCGACTTCGCGCCGGTCGCCGACACCCTCGGCCCGCCGGCCAACACGGTGATCGGCTCGCGCGCGTTCGGCTCCGACCCGCAGGCGAACGCCCAGCAGGTCGCGGCGGCCGTGCGCGGGCTCGAGGGGGCCGGCGTGGCGGCCGGCCTCAAGCACTTCCCGGGCCACGGGCACACCAGCGGGGACAGCCACGAGGGGCTGCCGGTGATCTCGCAGAGCCGGGCCGCCTGGACCGCACAGGATCTGCCGCCGTTCCGCTCCGGCGTGGGCGCCGGGGCCGGTGTGGTGATGTCCGGCCACCTCGACGTGCGAGCGCTGGACAAGGGCGTGCCGGCCACCTTCTCCAAGAAGATCATGACCGACGTGCTGCGGGGGCAGCTCAAGTTCACCGGCGTCGCGGTCACCGACGCGATGAACATGCCGCCGGCGATGAAGTGGCCGCCGGGCGAGGCTGCGGTGCGGGCGCTCAACGCCGGCAACGACATGCTGCTCATGCCGCCGAACCTCGGCGCCGCCCGCGACGGCATCCTGGCCGGTCTCAAAGGCGGCTCGCTCAAGAAGGAGCGGCTGGTCGAGGCGGTCACCCGGATCCTCACAATGAAGTTCCGCACCGCCGCGCGGACCCGGCCCGAGCTGGCCGTGGTGGGCTCGCCGGAGCACGAGAAGGCGGTGGCGGCCCTGGACGCCGCCTCGATCACCGTGCTGCGCGGACCCTGCTCGGGGGCGTTGCTGAGCGGCCCGGTCACGGTCACCGCGCCGGGCGACCGTGAGGTGGCGCGGGTCAACCTGGTCCGCGCGCTGCAGGCGCAGGGCTTCAAGGTGCAGGCGGCCGGCGGGGCGGTGGTGCGCCTCGTCGGGTACGGGGACAAGTCCGTCGACCTGGATCCGGCGGCCCGGGTCACCGTCATGATGGACACGCCGCACCTGCTGGCCTCGTCCCGGTCACCGGTGCTCGTCGCCACGTACTCGTCGAGCAAGCTCTCGCTGAACGCCCTGGCCGCCGTGCTGGCCGGCAAGGCCCAGGCGCCCGGCCGGAGCCCGGTGGCTGTCACCGGGCTGCCCCGCACCGCCTGCTGACGGCGAAGCCCGGCCGTCCCCGGAAACTCCAGGAGACGGCCGGGCTTCCGGCGAATGATCAGACGCGGGTGAAGACCAGCGCGACGTTGTGACCGCCGAAGCCGAACGAGTTGTTCATGGCTGCGGGGATGTCGAGCTGGCGGGCCTTGTGCGCCGCCACGTCGAGGTCGAGCTTGTCGTCCGGGTCGTCCAGGTTGATCGTGGGGGGAACCACGCTCTCCCGGATGGCCATGATGGTGGCGATCGACTCGAGAGCCCCGGCCGCGCCCAGCAGGTGGCCGGACATCGACTTGGTCGAGGTGATCACCGGGTGGGTGCCGATCGCCGCCTTGATGCCGACGATCTCACCCATGTCACCGACCGGCGTGGAGGTGGCGTGCGCGTTGACGTGGACGATGTCGGCGCCGGTCAGCCCGGCGTCGCGGATCGCCCGGGTCATCGCGCGGGCGCCGCCCTTGCACTCCGGGTCGGGCTGGACGATGTCGTAACCGTCCGACGTGATGCCGGCGCCGGCGAGCCGGGCGTAGATCCGCGCGCCGCGAGCCCTCGCGTGGTCTTCGCGCTCGAGCACCAGCGCGCCCGCGCCCTCGCCGAAGACGAAGCCGTCGCGTCCCTTGTCCCAGGGGCGGGAGGCCTTCTCCGGCTCGTCGTTGCGCGTCGACATGGCCCGCATGTTGGCGAACCCCGCGTACGGCAGCGGGTGGATGACCGCCTCGGTGCCGCCGGCCACGACCACGTCGGCCCGGCCGGAGCGGATGATGTCGAGGCCCAGCGACATGGCCTCGGCGCCGGTCGCGCAGGCGCTGGCCATGGCGTGCACCCCGGCCTGCGCGCCGAGCTCGATGCCGACCCAGGCCGCCGGGCCGTTGGGCATGAGCATCGGCACCGTGTGCGGGCTGACCTTGCGCTGCCCCGACGCCTCGAGGATGTCGTCCTGGTTGAGCAGCGTGAGCGCACCCCCTATGCCGCTGCCGAAGCTGACGGCCAGACGCTCCTTGTCGATCTCCGACCCCTCGAGGCCGGCGTCGGCCCAGGCCTGCTTCGCGGCGATCAGCGCGATCGCCTCGGAGCGGTCGAGCCGGCGCATCCGCACCCGCTCGATGACCTCGGACGGGTCGACCTTGAGCTGGGCCCCGATCTTGACCGTGAGCTGCTCGGCCCACTCCAGGGTGAGGCGACCCACCCCGGAGCGGCCGGCGAGCATGGCGTCCCAGGTGGACGCGACGTCCCCGCCCAACGGGGTGGTCGCGCCGAGCCCGGTGACGACGACGTCGACGTTGCTCATGTCAGTGGTTCGCCTCGATGTAGGTCACGGCGTCGCCGACGGTCTTGAGGTTCTGGACCTCGTTGTCGGGGATCTTGACGCCGAACTTCTCCTCGGCGGCCACCACGACCTCGACCATGGACAGCGAGTCGACGTCCAGGTCGTCGGTGAAGGACTTCTCCTCGGCGACGTCGTCCGGGTTCACCCCGGCGACCTCCTCGAGGATTTCGGCGAGGCCGGAGGTGATCTCTTCGCGAGTAGCCATTACTGGTAGTTCCTCTCGATGGTGGGGACTGCTCCGACAGGAAGAACGCTTACGGACAGCGGACGACCTGGCCGGCGTAGGTGAGGCCGCCGCCGAAGCCGAAGAGCAGCACCGGGGCGCCCGAGGCGACCCCGCCGCTCTCGATCAGCTTCGACAGGGCCAGCGGCACACTGGCCGCGGAGGTGTTGCCCGAGTGGACGATGTCCTTGGCCACGACGACCTCGGGACCCAGACCGAGCCGCTTGACGATGCCGTCGATGATCCGGGTGTTGGCCTGGTGGGGCACGAAGGCGGCCAGCTCGGAGGGCTTCACGCCGGCCTTCTCGCAGGTCTCGAGCGCGAACGGGGCCAGCGCGGTGGTCGCCCAGCGGAAGACCGTCTGACCGTCCTGCTCGATGTAGGGCTGCCAGCCCTCGATCCGCAGCGCGTCGCCCTTGTCGGGGGCCGAGCCCCACAGGACCGGGCCGATGCCGGGCTGCTCGCCGTCGGCCACGCCGGTGACGACCGCGGCGCCCGCGCCGTCGCCGAAGAGCACGGCGGTCGTGCGGTTGGTCCAGTCGGTGACGTCCGACAGCTTCTCGGCCCCGATGACCAGGGCGTTGCGCGAGGCGCCGGCCCGGATCGCGTGGTCGGCCGTGCCCAGGGCGTACGAGAACCCGGAGCAGGCCGTGTTCAGGTCGTACGCGGCCGGGGCGGTGATGCCGAGCCGGGCCGCGACCCGGGTGGCGATGTTGGGGCACCGGTCGACCGCGGAGCAGGTGGCCACCGTGACCAGGTCGATGTCGGCGGCGGTCAGGCCGGAGGCGGCCAGCGCCTTCTCGGCCGCGAACGTGGCCATGTCGGCGACCGACTCGCCGTCGGCGATGCGCCGCTCGGCGATGCCGACCCGGCTCTTGATCCACTCGTCGTTCGTGTCGATCGTCGCCGCTAGGTCGTCGTTGGTGACGACGCGCGAGGGCTGATAGTGGCCCATCGCGAGAATCCGGGTGCCGGCGGTCATCGTGGTGCTCCTTCGATCGGGTGTCCACCGTGCCGGGCGATCAGATCCTGGGCGGCGGGCAGGTCGTCCGGCGTGTTGAGGGTGACGATCTCGGGGGCCCCTTCGCCCTTGAGCTCGCGCTTGACCAGCCCGGCGAGCGTGCCGGCGGGCGGAAGTTCGAGCACGCCGGTGACACCGAGGCCGGCCAGCGTGCGCATCACGAGATCCCAGCGCACCGGTGCGGTCACCTGGCGGACCAGGCGCCGGACCATGTCGCCGCCGTCGGTCACGGCGGCGCCGTCGAGGTCGGACAGCAGGGTGCGGGCCGGGCCGGTGACGGTGACACCGCCGGCGATCGCGTCCAGCGCGGCCTCGGCGGGCGCCATGTAGGGCGTGTGGAAGGCGCCGGCCACCTGGAGCGCGATGATCCGCGCCTTGGCGGGCGGCTCGGCCGCGAGCCGGGCCAGCCCGTCCAGCGACCCGGCCGCCACGATCTGGCCGGCTCCGTTGCGGTTGGCCGGGTGCAGGCCCTGCTTGTCGATGGCCGCGAGGACCTCTTCGGGGTCGCCGCCGAGGACGGCGCTCATGCCGGTGGGCTCGAGGGCGCAGGCGGCGGCCATCTCGCGGCCGCGCACCCCGGCCAGGGCGATCGCGGCCTCGGCGGGCAGGACCCCGGCGATCGCGGTGGCGCCCAGCTCACCCACGCTGTGCCCGGCGACCACGTCGACGCGCTCCAGCGGCAGCCGGCCCGCGGCGAGCAGCGAAGCGGCGACCAGCAGAGGCTGGGTACGGGCGGTGTCCTTGATCTCCTCGGCGCCGGCCTCGGTGCCCAGGTGCACCAGGTCCACGCCGGCCAGAGCCGACCACCAGCGCAGCTTGGTCTCGGCGCCGGGCAGATCGAGCCAGGGGATCAGGAAGCCGGGTTTCTGGGAACCCTGGCCGGGGGAGAGTACGGCGAGCACGTCCTCGACTCTTCCGGATCGGTCGCGGTTGCGGGGTTGACGGCGGCCACCAAACCCTACGACAGCGATTGTAGGAACCCTACAAACGCCTCCGTTAATCGTCCTTAATAGTCCTCTTTTGAGGGGCCTTCAGAAGCTGAACGATCTCTCATCCGCTGCAGTGAGTTATGTCGCAGGATCGAGACGGCCCACTGTCAGGGCGATCCGCAGGGCGAACGCGTCGCGGCCGTCGAGCGGCGACAGGCCGGTCACCTCGGTGACCCGCTTGAGGCGGTAGCGGATCGTGTTGGGGTGCACGTAGAGCTCACGGGCCGCGCTTTCGAGCACGCCGCCGGAGGCGAAGAAGGCGTCCAGCGTCTCCAGCAGGCCGCTGCCGGCCCGGGCGAGGGCGCCGTAGGCGTCGTGCCGCAGCGCCCGGCGCGCGTCCATGTCGCCCGCCAGGACGCGTTCGGGCAACAGGTCGTCGGCGGCCACCGGGTTGGGCGCGCCGGGCCAGGCGGGCGCCGCCCGGAAGCCGGCCAGAGCCGCGCGGGCCGACTCGGTGGCCTGGTCGAGCGACGGCACGGCCGGGCCGACCACGATCGGACCGGCCCCGAAGCTGACCGCGAGCGCCTCGGCCGTGGCCACCGGGTCGGTCGCGCCGCCCATGACCACCACCAGGCGGTCGCCGTGCACGCCGCCGATCACCTCGATGCGGGCGCGGCGGGCGGCCCGGTAGACCGCGTGCAGGACGGCGGTGATGTCGCCGCCGGGTGACCGGCCGACCACGACGGCCACCGGCGGGGCGTCGGCCCAGCCGAGGGCGGCGGCCCGGCTGGCCAGCACGTCCGAGGAGTCGCCGCGCAACAGGGCGTCGACCAGCAGGGCCTGCAGGCGGGCGTCCCAGGCCCCGCGCGACTCGGCCGCGCGCGCGTAGACCCGGGCCGCCGAGAAGGCGATCTCCCGGGAGAACTTGAGGATGGCCTGGAGGAGGGGCTCCTCCTCGCCCGGGGCGGCCAGGGCGGCCACCTCCGTCTCGGCCACGTCGATGGTCACCTTGATCAGCTGAACGGTCTGGGTCAGCGTGAGCAACCGGGCCAGCGCGCGCGGCGCCGCGGCGAAGACGTCGTCGGAGATCTCCTGCGTGGTCTCGGCGACCACGCCGCCCGACCGCAGCCACTCGACCAGCGACCGGACGCCGGCCTGGGCGACCAGCATGACCCAGGACCGCTGGTCGGCCGGCAGCGCGCGGAACCAGGGCAGTGTCTCGTCCATGCGGGCGACCGCCGAGGTGGCCAGCGCGCCCGCGTGCCGTTCGATCCGGCGCAGGGTGGCGGCCGGTGGCGGCTTCGCGGCGCCGGTGGCCGGCGCGGTCTCTGACACGTCCTTAGCGTGCCACGAGCGCGGGCCGGGTGAGTTTCATACCGTTTTGACCCTTAAGTCCGGAGTAGCGGTGCGCCCCTGCCGTGATTTCGGTCGGTGACCTGGCAGGGTGTCGTCCTAGCGTCGGCAGACTCACACCCGTCCGGGGTCAGGGCGGGCTACGAACTGCCGATGAAAGACCGCGACAGCTTGAGGGGAGGCGAGATGACGGAACGGGAGATCGAGCCCGCCCCGGCGACGGAGGCGTTGCCGGTTCCGGCGATCGCCGTGCCGGCCGAGGAGCTTCCCGCTCCGCCGGTGGTCCAGGACGACCCGGGGCCGAGCCGGGTCGGCTGCCGCACCGAGCTGCACGGCTGGGCCGGTGGCCACCTGCACGGGGCCGTGCGCCCGCGCCGCCGCGCAGCCGGTCGCGGCCGGCCGCCGGGACGCTGGTGCTGACGGCGTGCTGAGTACCACGGTCGGGTGAGCCACGCGTCTGCTCCCGGGCGCGTCCCGGCGGCCGGGCCGCGAAGCCGGAACGGTGAACCGGTGGACGACAAGAGACGGCTGATCCTCGACCAGGCGCTGGCTCTCGTCGACGAACGCGGGCTCGCCGCCATGTCGATGCGAGCGGTAGCCGAGCGGGTCGGGCTCACCTCGATGGCGCTCTACCCGTACGTCGGCGGCAAGGACGCGCTGCTCGACGGCCTGGTCGACCTGCTCAACCTGGAACTCGGCGACGAGGTCGGCGACGGGCTCGGCGACAACGGGCTCGGCGACAACGGGCTCGGCGACAACGGGCTCGGCGACAACGGGCTCGGCGACAACGGGCTCGGCGACAACGGGCTCGGCGACGGCGGGGCGGAGCCGGACTGGCGGCGCCGGCTGCGAGCGCTGGGCCGGGCCGTGCGCGGCCTTGCCGCTCGACATCCGGGGGCGTTCCCGCTGCTGCTCAACCGCTCGGCGGCCGGCGCCTCGACGTCGTGGCTGACCGCCGCTCTGCGGGGCGTCCTGCACGACGCGGGTGTCCCCGCCGGGCACGTCCCGCGTCTGGCCCGGATGATCGTGGCCTTCCTGCTGGGCTACGCGACCGGCGAGGTCACCGGCGGCCTGCCGGCCCCGGCTACGCCCGAGGCGGGTCAGGCCGAGTTCGAGGCCGACCTGTCCGACCTGGTACGCCTGGTGGAGACCGCCGTCCGGGTGGCGTAAACGCTGTTCCGCACCGAACAGGGGTGTTCGGCACCTATAAAGGGCCTATGTCCGGCGACAACGACACGGCCCTGCGCGAGTTCGTGACCAGCCGCCTGCCTCAGCTGCGCCGCTCGGCCTTTCTCATGTGCGGCGACTGGCGGATGGCCACCGAGCTGACCCGCGCCACCCTGGCCCGCACGGTGGCGGACAGCCGGCGGGGCGTCGTGGCGGACGCGGACGTCTACGCGTACGCGGACCTGATGGAGGCCTGCCGCCGCCGCAACCGCCGCCGCGAGCACGTCTTCGTGGCGTCGCCCGGCGCGGCCGGCGTGGAGGCCGAGTCCATCCTGCTGCTGGACGCGCTGCACAAGCTCACCCCGCGCTGCCGCGCCGTCCTGGTGCTGCGTCACTGGGACGGCTTCGACGTGCCGGCCACCGGGGCGATGCTCGACCTCGACGAGGAGCAGGTGGCCGCCTACGAGAAGGCCGGGCTCGCGGCCCTGGAGAAGCTGCTCGGCGAGTCCGAGGCAGCGATGGCCGGATGAGCGCGCCGCTGAACCGGCTGCTCGAGCACGTGCTCGAGGGGGAGCCGCCGCTGGGCGATGAGGTCGACGCCGTTTTCCGCCGCGCGGCCCGGCTGCGCCGCCGCCGGACCCAGGCGGTGCTTCTGGCCGGCGCCGGGACGGCCGGGCTGATCGTCGTCCTCGGCTACGTGCTGACCGCCACCCTGCTCGACGCGCCACCGGCCACCATCTCGTCCGGCCCCAGCACTCCGGCCGGGGTTGCGGCGGTCCCGCCGCCGCCCGTGCCCAGCGGGGCGTCCGCGCCCGGGCCCGCGCCCGGGCCCGCGTCCGACGGGGTCCTCAAGGTGATCGGGCCGCTGGTCAAGGGGCGGGAGCTGCGCGTCGAGCCCGCGTCGCAGCGCAAGGGCGACGGCTGGCGGGAGTACGGCCTCACCGACGCTCAGGGACGCTCGCGCGGCACGGTCCAGGTCGCGGTCTTCGACGTCCGCCGGAAGTGGTGCTTCCCGGTGGCGGCCGATCCCGAGGCGTGTGCGCGCGCGGACCGGGCGAGCGGGCTGGAGTTCGTCCGCTACGACGACGTGAGCGACCCGGACCGGCAGGTGCGGCAGACCCTCGCCCGCCGGCTCGATGGCGATCGTGTGCTGGCCGTGCAGGTCGCGGGGGAGCCCGGCGTCGGGGCGCGGCGCGGGAAGCCCGGGCTGACCGGAGCCCAGGTCGAGCAGGTGGCGACCGACGAGCGGGTCTTCGACGCCTTCGACGTGGACGAGAACTGCGACGACGGGTGCCCGGCGTTCCGGACACCCGTCAAGTGAGCAGAGCGGCGCGAACCCGGCCGCGGGCCGCCGTGGTCGATCAGGCGCTGTGGTCGATCAGGTGCTGTGGTTGATCAGGTGCTGTGGTTGATCAGGTGCTGTGGTTGATCAGGCGCTGTGGTTGATCAGGCGCTGTGGTCGATCAGGTGCTGTGGTCGATCAGACCCGGCGGCGGATCAGGAACGCGATGCCGGCCAGGCCGACCAGGATGATCATCAGCACGCCGCCGTTGAGCAGGAAGAGCCGCCGCATCTCGCCGAGCACCTCGCTCGCGTCGGCGGGCGCCTCGGCCTGGGCGTCGAGATCCTGCCCGACACCGCCGCCGATGCCGCCGGCCACCACGTCGGGCTTCGCCTTGATCGGCACGCCGCTGACCCGCAACGTCTCCGGCATGGTCAGCCGGCCGTAGAACCAGCCGTCGGCGATCTTCTTGGTGCCGGGCTGCTTGGCCGGGCGGTGCGCCCGCGGGCCACCGGCCGCCATCGGGAAGAGCTCGTAGGTCTGCAGGGCCGACTTGTTGGCGAGCACGGTGATCGTGTATTTCGGCCCGAGCTTGTCGGCCTTGAGCGCCGTGGTCTGCGACCGGGCCGAGGACATCCAGTTGACCTCGCTGAGCAGGCTCCCGAACAGGCGCTTGCTCTCCGCCATGGTGATGACGATCGCCTTGTCGATGTCCTTGCCGACGATCTGGATGGTGTTCGCCTTGGGCGCGGGCTTCGGCGCGGCGGAGGCGGCGTTGGGCGCCAGCCCGATCGCGAGCGCGGCCGTCACCGCGAGCACCCCGGCCGCCGACACCAACCGCGTCAGCGCCACCCGGGCGCGCGAACCGTGATCAGTCGAACCGTGACCAGTCGAACCGTGACCAGTCGAACCGTGACCCGACAAACCGTGATCAGGCGAACCGTGACCCGGCGTCCCCCGACCCAATACCCCTCGAACCATCGTCCGGCCTCCCCGCCCCGTGGTGGACATGGCTTCGCGCACCATTGGCCACTCCCGCGACAGTCCGTCGTGGAGCGACCGAGGCCTTCAGCCTTCCCGAGCGGACGCCCGGGCGCATCTCAGGCCGGACGAATTGCTGCCATCCGGTGGATGACGTTCGACACTACGAGGGCCGTTGATCAGCGGGCCGAATAGTACCTACTGCCCGCAAGGGATGGGGGCCCGGTCACCCGCTCAGCGGATTTCACCACCGTTACGACGGCGGACGAATGGCGGACCGGGCCACCTATGCGATAAACAGGGACGTTTCAGGCGAAGTTTCAGGCCGTGAGGCGGGCTCGCGCGGCCCGCAGCCGGGCCAGCGTGCGCTCGCGCCCGAGCACCTCGACCGACTCGAAGAGCGGCAGCCCGACCGAGCGGCCGGTCACCGCGACGCGTACAGGCGCCTGGGTCTTGCCCAGCTTGAGCTCGCGAGCCAGGCCCACGGCCTCGAGCGCGCCCTTGAGCGGCTCGGCCGCCCACTCCTCGAGCGCCTCGAATGCGGTCACCGTGGCGTCCAGGATGTCGCCGGCGCCCTCCTTCATGGCCTTGGCCCACGACGCCTCGTCGAAGGCCGGCTCGTCCAGGAAGAAGAAGTCGACGTACTCCACGATCTCGGCCAGCACCGCGATGCGGGTCTGGGCCAGCGGCGCGACGGCGGTGAAGACGTCCACGTCGAAGGCGGCCGGGCTCCACGGCGGGGACGGGATCGTGTCGGTGCCGCTCAGCCACGGCGTGCAGAGCTGGATGAACTCCTCGACCGAGAGCGCGCGGATGTAGTCGCCGTTGAAGGCCCGCAACTTCTTGATGTCGAAGAAGGCGGACGCGTGGTTGACGTCCTCGAGCCGGTACTCGTCCTCGATGACCTGCCACGGGACGATCTCGCGGTCGTCGCTGGGCGCCCAGCCGAGCAGCATCAGGTAGTTCTTCATCGCGGCGGCCAGGTAGCCCTCGTCGCGGTAGCTCTCCAGGGCCACCTTGTCGCGGCGCTTGGACAGCTTCTGCCGTTTCTCGTTGACGATGACCGGCACGTGGGCCCAGATCGGCGGGGTGTGGCCCAGCGCCTCCCACAGCAGCTGCTGCTTGGGCGTGTTGGGCAGGTGCTCCTCGGCCCGGATCACGTGGTTGATGCCCATGGTCATGTCGTCGACGACGTTGGCCAGCAGGAACAGCGGGGAGCCGTCGCTGCGGGCGATGACGAAGTCCTCGATCAGCTTGTTCTCGAAGGCGGGCTTGCCGCGCACCAGGTCGACCACCACGGTCTCGCCCTCGTCGGGCGTGCGGAAGCGCAGCGCGTGGCCCTCGCCCGGCCCGAGCGCCCGGTCACGGCAGAAGCCGTCGTAGCCGGTGTGCTGGTTGCCGGTGCGGGCGATGACGTCCTCACGCTTGCAGTCGCAGTAGTAGGCCTTGCCCTCGCCGTAGAGCCGGGTGGCCGCGGCGATGTGGTCCTGCGCGTAGGACGACTGGTAGTACGGCCCCTCGTACGACCCTCGTTCGATGCCGATCCAGTCGAGCGCCGAGAGGATGCCCTCGGTCCACTCGGGACGGTTGCGGGCGGCGTCGGTGTCCTCGATGCGCAGCACGAAGACGCCGTCATGCTGCTTGGCGTAGATCCAGTTCTGCAGCGCCGTACGGGCGCCGCCGACGTGGAACATGCCGGTCGGGGAGGGGGCGAAGCGTACTCGAACAGTCACCCGCTAAGGGTACCTACGCCACTGAGCGGATTTTCATCACCGCTACCGCACCCGCCAGGGTGACGACGCCGGTGAGCCCGAACAGCGCCGGATAGCCGCCCAGGTGGGTGACGATCGGGGCGGCGAGCAGGGGGCCGAGCGCCTGGGGGGCGGCGCTCGCGATGTTGACCACGCCCAGATCGCGGGCCCGGTCGCCCTCCGACGGGAGCACCTGGGTGATCAGGGCGGTGTCGACGGCCAGATAGACCCCGTAGCCGGCCCCGAACAGCAGCGAGGCGACGATCGAGACGGGCCAGGTCGGCCAGATCGCCAGCAGGGTGGCGGCGATCGTGATCAGCACGCCCGACCAGACCACGAAGATCTTGCGGCGGCCGAGGCGGTCGGAGAGCCAGCCGCCCAGCATCGCCGTGCCGATCATGCCCACCGTGTAGAGCAGGATCATGTACAGCAGGCCGGTGTCGGGGTCCTCGAGCTTGACCGCGTCGGTGAGGAAGTAGAGCAGGTAGAGCGTGCCGAGCGCGTTCCCCAGCTGCACCAGGAAGCGGGTGCCCCAGGCCCAGAGATAGTCGGGCTTGCCCCGCAGGTCGATCTTCCACCGGACCTTGACCTTGTGGTCGCCCGGGAGCGGGTCGTCCTGCGTGAGCAGGGCGAACGGGGTGGTCAGCACGACCAGGCCCAGCCCCAGGGCGATGTACCCGGTGCCGATGTCCGTGAAGACGGCCGTGACCAGGATGGCTCCGATCACCAGGCCCAGCGCCTGTGGCATGCCGATCCAGCCCGAGACCAGGCCGCGCTGCGCGACCGGGACCCGGTCGGGCACCGCCGCGGTCAGCGACGCGAGCATCGTGTTGATGCCGATCGTCACGAAACACCAGGCCAGCGTCACGGTCAGCAGGTTCGGCGCCTCGGCCAGCACGGCGATGGCCAGCACCGAGATGATGCAGCCGCCCAGGGTCCAGACGTGCCGCCGGCCGTACGGGCGGCCGAACAGCTTGAGGCGGGTGCGGTCGGAGAGGGCCCCGGCGAGCGGGTTGACCACGATGGCGACGATCGCGCCGATGCCCGTGACCACGCCCAGCCAGAGCTCTTTGTTGTCCGGGGCGATGTCGGCGACCTGCATCGGCAGCAGGATCTGGATCGGCGTGAAGTAGGCCATCCAGAGACCGAGGTTGGCCGCGAAGAGCAGGCCGATCCAGGAGCGGCGTACCGGCTCGACCGGGGTGGCGAGGACCGGAACTCCGTGCGCGACGGCCATCCGGCCTCCTCGAAAGGTGAAATTTCCTCGGAGATTAGAGGATCACAGACCCCTCGGGAAGGCCTGCGGCCACCCACTTCGGCAGCTTACGGATAAGGGGGACGAGTGGTCCAGACCCTGTGTCATTTGACCGGTGCTGTGGGTAGCGGTAATTTACCGAACGGCTAATTAACCGGCGAGTAAAACAACCAGCTAGGGGTCAGGCATGGGGAAAATCATCGCGGTGGAGTACGTGACCCTCGACGGGGTCTTCGAGGAGCCGGGCTGGAGCGGGCCGTACTTCAACGACGAGCTCGGCGCCTGGCAGGACGCGAATCTGCGGGAGGCCGACGCGCTGCTGCTCGGCCGTAAGACGTACGAGGGCTTCAAGGCGGCCTGGCCGCAGATGGAGGCCGAGACCGGGCACTTCGGCGTCAAGATGAACTCGATGCCCAAGCACGTGGCCACCACCACGCTCACCGAGCCGGAGTGGAACGCGACCTTCCTGCGGGGCGAGGTCGCCGACGCCGTCCGAGAGCTCAAGGCCGGCCCGGCTTCGCTGCTCATCAACGGCAGCGCCGACCTGGTCAACTATCTGACCCGGCACAACCTGATCGACGAGTACCGCATCATGATCTTCCCCGTCGTGCAGGGCGAGGGTCGCAAGCTCTGGGCCGACGGCACCAAGATCGCGCTGTCGCTCACCGGCACCTGGCAGACCACGACCGGCGTCGACGTGGTCACCTACGTCCCGGCCTGATGAGCGAGGTGGCCGCCGATCGGCTGAGTGCCGTCTTCGCGGCGCTGGCGGATCCCACGCGCCGGGCCGTCCTGGCCCGGCTCGCCGAGGGGCCGGCCACGGTCAACGAGATCGCCGAGCCGTTCGCCATGACCCTGCCGGCGGTCTCCAAGCACCTCAAGGTGCTGGAACGAGCCGGTCTGATCTCGCGGGGGCGGCAGGCGCAGTGGCGGCCGTGCCGGCTCGAGGCCGAGCCGCTGCGGGCCGCCGACGAGTGGATGAGCCGCTACCGGGTGTTCTGGGAGGGCGCCGACGCGGCCGGCCCGGGCTGAGACGGCAAGGCCGGACCCGCCCCGAGGGGCGGATCCGGCGTTGGTGTCCCGTTCAGCTCAGCTGTCGCCGCCGGTCTCGCCGACCGGAGCCGCGTTCACGTCGTCGATCGCGTACTTCTTGGCCGCCTCGGCCGGCACGTGCGACGGCACCTTGCCGCGCAGGGCCAGCTGACGCAGCGTGGCCACGACCACCGACTCGGCATCCACGTTGAAGTGGCGCCGCAGCGCGTGCCGGGTGTCGCTCATGCCGAAGCCGTCGGTGCCCAGCGACGTGTAGTCGTTCGGCACCCACCGCGAGATCAGGTCGGGCACCGCGCGCATGAAGTCGCTGACCGCGATGACCGGGCCCTCGGTGCCCTCGAGCTTCGTCTGGATGTACGGCTTGCGGGGCTCGTCGCCGACGTGGAGCAGGTTGTGCTCCTCGGCCTCGACCGCGTCGCGGCGCAGCTCGGTCCACGAGGTGACCGACCAGACGTCCGCGCTGACCCCCCAGTCCTGGGCGAGCAGGTTCTGGGCCTTGAGCGCCCAGGCCAGGCCGGTGCCGGAGGCCAGCAGCTGCGCCTTCGGGCCGGTGCTCTCGGCGGCCGGCGCGTACCGGTAGATGCCCTTGAGCAGGCCCTCCACGTCGAGGTCAGCCGGCTCGGCGGGCTGCACGGCCGGCTCGTTGTAGACGGTGAGGTAGTAGAAGATGTTCTCCTGCTTCTCGCCGTACATGCGGTGCAGGCCGTCCTCGACGATGTGCGCGATCTCGAACGCGAACGCCGGGTCGTAGGCCACCACGGCCGGGTTCGTCGCCGCGATGAGCAGCGAGTGACCGTCCTCGTGCTGCAGGCCCTCACCGTTGAGCGTGGTCCGCCCGGCGGTGGCCCCCAGCAGGAAGCCGCGGGTCATCTGGTCGGCCGCGGCCCACAGCTCGTCGGCCGTGCGCTGGAACCCGAACATCGAGTAGAAGATGTAGAGCGGGATCATCGGCTCGTCGTGGGTGGCGTACGACGTGCCGGCGGCGATGAAGCTCGCGGTCGACCCGGCCTCGTTGATCCCCTCGTGCAGGATCTGGCCGTTGGTCGCCTCCTTGTACGACAGGAAGAGCTCGCGGTCGACCGACGTGTAGGTCTGGCCGTGCGGCGAGTAGATCTTCTTGGTCGGGAAGAGCGAGTCCATGCCGAACGTGCGGGCCTCGTCCGGGATGATCGGCACCCACCGGGCGCCGAACTCCTTGTCCTTCATGAGGTCCTTGAGCAGCCGGACGAACGCCATCGTGGTGGCGATCTTCTGCTTGCCGCTGCCCCGCTTGACGTCGCCGAACGCCTTCGAGTCCGGGATCTTCAGCGACTTGGCCGTGGTGCGCCGCGACGGGATGGACCCGCCCAGCTCCCGGCGCCGCTCGAGCATGTACTGCATCTCGTCGGACTTCTCGCCGGGGTGGAAGTACGGCGGGAGGTACGGGTTGTCCTCGAGCTGCTTGTCGCTGATGTCCAGGTAGAGCCGATCGCGGAAGCCCTTGAGGTCGTCCAGCGTCAGCTTCTTCATCTGGTGGGTGGCGTTGCGGGCCTCGAAGTGCGAGCCCAGCGTCCAGCCCTTGATCGTGTGCGCGAGGATCACGGTCGGCTGGCCGGTGTGCTCGGTGGCCGCCTTGTACGCCGCGTACAGCTTCTTGTAGTCGTGGCCGCCGCGCTTGAGGTTCCAGACCTCGTCGTCGGACATGCCCTCGACCAGCTTGCGGGTGCGCGGGTCCCGGCCGAAGAAGTTCTCCCGCACGTACGCGCCGGACTCGCCCTTGTAGGTCTGGAAGTCGCCGTCGGGCGTGACGTTCATGAGGTTGACCAGCGCACCGTCGGTGTCGGCGGCCAGCAGCGGGTCCCACTCCCGGCCCCAGACGACCTTGATGACGTTCCAGCCCGCACCGCGGAAGAACGACTCGAGCTCCTGGATGACCTTGCCGTTGCCGCGCACCGGGCCGTCGAGCCGCTGCAGGTTGCAGTTGATGACGAAGGTGAGGTTGTCGAGCTCCTCGCGGGCGGCCAGGCCGATCGCGCCGAGCGACTCGACCTCGTCCATCTCGCCGTCGCCCAGGAACGCCCAGACGTGCTGCTGGCTGGTGTCCTTGATGCCGCGGTTCTGCAGGTAGCGGTTGTAGCGCGCCTGGTAGATCGCGTTCAGCGGGCCGAGGCCCATGCTGACCGTGGGGAACTCCCAGAAATTGGGCATCAGCCGCGGGTGCGGGTACGACGGCAGGCTGTTCGGGGCGTGGGACAGCTCTTGGCGGAAACCGTCGAGCTGGTCGGTGGTGAGCCGGCCCTCGAGGTAAGCCCGCGCGTACATGCCCGGGGAGGCGTGACCCTGATAGAAGATGTGGTCGCCACCGCCCGGGTGGTCCTTGCCCCGGAAGAAGTGGTTCATGCCGACCTCGTAGAGGCTGGCGCTCGACGCGTACGTCGAGATGTGGCCGCCCACGCCGATCTCGGGCCGCTGGGCACGGTGCACCAGCATGGCCGCGTTCCACCGGATGTACGCCCGGATGCGCCGCTCCACGAACTCGTCGCCGGGGAACCAGGGTTCCTGCTCGGGCGGGATCGTGTTGATGTAGTCCGTGGAGGTCAGGGGCGGAACGCCGACCTGTCGCTCCCGGGCCCGTTCGAGCAGGCGCAACATAACGTAACGGGCTCTCTTGACGCCGCGTTCGTCGATGACTCCGTCGAGCGACTCGACCCACTCATTGGTTTCTTCGGGGTCGATGTCCGGAAGCTGGCTCGGCAGGCCGTCACTGATCACCGGGCGCTTGCGCTCCGTGGCCACAGGCATTCCTCTTGGTCGGGTGTCGGAACCGAGCGGCCCATTGTGTGAGTCGCGCGGGTGTAACTCCATCCTGCCCCTTCGCCGTGCGCATCGTCACGCCTACCGTGCGGGCGGCGATCCGGGACACATCGGTTACCGATGAGTAACTATTCGGTGACTCAACCGGGCAGAAAGCTGAACCGTACCTGGCGCTCCGGGTTGTCGCCGTTGGTGTCCACCAGGCAGACCGACTGCCAGGTGCCCAGGGCCATCCGGCCGCCGATCACCGGCACCGACGCGTACGGCGGGATCCAGGCCGGCAGCACGTGATCACGGCCGTGTCCCCGGGAGCCGTGCCGGTGCCGCCAGCGGTCCTCGGCCGGCAGCAGCTGGTCGATCGCGGCCAGCAGATCGTCGTCCGAACCGGCGCCGGTCTCGATGATCGCCAGACCGGCCGTCGCGTGCGGCACGAAGATGTGCAGCAGCCCGTCCCCTTCGGACTCGACGAACCGTTCGGCCTCACGGGTGATGTCCCGCACCACGGGACGCGACCCGGTCCGAACCGTGATCACTTCGGTACGCATGGCCCGAGTCTGCCAGCTTGCCCGGCGAGCCTTCGCAGGTCCCGGCACGTGTGGCCGGGCACGAGGCGATTTGCGGCGTGGCGGGGCGCGCACGGGTGGGCAATGCTGGTCCGGTGACCACCCCGCAGAACCTCGATGAGCGCTTCCGCAATGCGGTCATGGGACTCCGCCGGTCCGAGCCGACCCAGGCCGCTCCGGACGGCCGCCGGCCGCCCGGCGATGCCGTCCGCGACGGTTCCACCCTGACCGGCGCCCGCGCCCTCGAGTTGTTCGACGCCCAGCTCGCCAGCCGCCACCTCGACCTCGCCGCCCGCTGGCTGCGCAGCTTCAACGAGGGCTTCTACACCATCGGATCGTCCGGTCACGAGGGCAACGCGGCCGTGGCCGCCGCGCTGCTGCCGACCGACCCGGCTCTGCTGCACTACCGGTCGGCCGCGTTCTTCTGCGCCCGGGCCAAGAGCTTGACCGACGCCGCGCGGGACGTGCTGCGCGGCGTCGTCGCGTCCTCCCGCGACCCGATCGCCGGCGGCCGGCACAAGGTCTTCGGCAGCGCCGACCTCAACATCGTCCCGACCACCTCCACCGTGGCGTCCCACCTGCCCCGGGCCGTCGGGCTCGCGTACTCGCTGTCCCGGGCGCTCCCGGACAGCCGGTGGACGCGCGACGCGATCGCCGTGGCCTCGTTCGGCGACGCCTCGGCCAACCACGCCGCGGCCACCGCGGCGCTCAACTCGGCCGGGTGGTTCGACCACTCCGGCGTACGGCTGCCCCTGCTCCTGATCTGCGAGGACAACGGCCTGGGCATCAGCGTCCCCACGCCCGACGGGTGGATGGCGGCCATGCTGGGGTCGCGCCCAGGGCTGCGCTACACAGCGGCCGACGGCTGTGATCTGGCGGCCACCTACGACGCCGCGACCGAGGCCGTGGGTTACGTGCGCCGTGAGCGCCGACCCGCCGTGCTGCACCTGTCGACCGTACGACTCATGGGACACGCCGGAGCCGACGCCGAGGTCGCCTACCGCACCACCGACGAGATCAACCGCGACCTGGAGCGCGACCCGCTGATCGGCACGGCCCGGCTGCTGGTCGAGGCCGGCCTGCTCGGGCCCGACGAGGTGATCACCCGCTACGACGAGGTCGGCTGGCAGGTGCGCAAGGTGGCCGAGGAGGTGCTGGGCGAACCCAAGCTGGCCGGAGTGGCCGAGATCGTCGCGCCGCTCGCCCCGCGCCGCCCCCTGCGCGCGGCCCACGAGATCACCGAGGTGGCCTCGCGCGCCCTCGGTCCCGGCGCCGCGGCCCGCTCCCGGGCGTTCGGCGGCAAACTGCCCGAGCAGTCCGGCCCGCTCACGCTCGCCCAGACCATCAACGCGACGCTGACCGACGCTCTGGCCTACCACCCCGGCGTCCTGGTCTTCGGGGAGGACGTGGGGCGCAAGGGCGGCGTCTACGGGGTCACCAAGCACCTGCAGGAGCGGTTCGGCGACGATCGGGTCTTCGACACCCTGCTCGACGAGACGACGATCCTTGGGCTGGCCCTCGGCGCCGGGCTCGACGGGCAGCTCCCGGTGCCCGAGATCCAGTATCTGGCCTACCTGCACAACGCCGAGGACCAGCTGCGCGGCGAGGCGGCCACCATGTCGTTCTTCTCGTCCGGGGCCTACCGCAACCCGATGGTCGTGCGGGTCGCCGGGCTCGCCTACCAGCAGTCCTTCGGCGGGCACTTCCACAACGACAACTCGGTCGCCGTGCTGCGCGACATCCCCGGCCTGGTGCTGGCCGTGCCCAGCCGGCCCGGCGACGCGGCCCCCATGCTGCGGTCCTGCCTGGCCTCGGCGGCCTCGGACGGCACCGTCTGCGTCTTCCTCGAGCCGATCGCGCTCTACCACACCCGCGACCTCTACGAGCAGGGCGACAACGAGTGGCTGGCGCCCTACGCCGGCCCGGCCGCGTGGGCCACCGAGCACGTGCCGATCGGCCGGGCCCGCACCTACCCGGTCGGCGACGCGGCGGACCTGACCATCATCACGTACGGCAACGGGCTGCGCATGTCGCTGCGTGTGGCCGCCCGTCTGGCCGAGCAGGGTTACGGATCCCGAGTGGTGGACCTCCGCTGGTTGAGTCCGCTACCGGTCAACGATCTGGTCCGCGAAGCCGCCGCCACCGGCCGCGTGCTGATCGTCGACGAGACCCGCCGATCGGGCGGCGTGGGCGAGGGAGTTCTGGCCGCCCTGGTCGATGGCGGTTTCGTCGGCGCCGCTCGCCGTATCGCATCGGCCGATTCACTGATTCCGCTGGGTCCGGCAGCACAGCATGTGCTGGTAGGGGAGGATGCCATCACACAGGGTGCCCACGCCCTGCTGGCGCGGTAAATTGCCACACACTCGGTGCGCCACTTGCGCTGGGGCCCGGGAGTGTGTGGACTACCCCCAGGTTTACCTTGGAATTGACAGCTAGGAGGACTTCGACAGTGAGCGCGACCGCTGGTCAGGCCGACGGCGTACGCAGCCTGGCGGACCGGTTCGGCTTCGAGCCGAACATGGTGGTCATGGAGATGGGCTACGACGACGATGTCGACGAGGACCTCCGTGACGCCCTGACCGAACGTGTCGGCGAGTTGGTCGACGAAGACACCGACGAGGTCGTCGATGCGGTGCTGTTGTGGTACCGCGACGGTGACGGTGATCTTTTCGAGATTCTCACCGATGCCCTGGGCCCCCTCGCCGACAACGGCGTGGTGTGGCTGCTGACCCCGAAAGCGGGCCGGGACAACCACGTCGAACCGAGCGAGATCAGCGAGTCGGCCCCCACGGCCGGTCTGCAGCAGACCTCGACGGTCAACGCGGGCAAGGACTGGACCGGCGCCCGGTTGGTCTCCCCCAGGGGCAACAAGAAGAAGTAGCTCGCTGCCCTTCCACCTGCGGTCGGCGTCCAACGGGACGCCGGCCTGGCTAAGGTTGTGCCCATGCCACTCGCCGTCGGCGTCGTCGCGCCGGAGTTCGCGCTGAAAGACCAGAACAACCAGCTCGTCAGCCTCGGTGACTTCCGCGGTCGCAAGGCGGTGCTGCTGGTCTTCTACCCGTTCACCTTCACCGGCACCTGCCAGGGCGAGCTGGCCGGCATCCGCGACAACCTGCCCGACTACCAGAACGAGTCGGTGCAGGTCCTGGCGGTCAGCGTCGACTCCGTCTACGCCCACAAGGTCTGGGCGATGCAGGAAGGCTTCGACTTCCCCCTCCTGGCCGACTTCTGGCCGCACGGCGCAGTGGCCCAGGAGTACGACGTCTTCCACACCGGCGGCGGCATGGCCAACCGAGGCACGTACCTCATCGACCGCGACGGCGTGATCCGCTTCGCCGAGATGCGCGGCCCCGGCGAGCCCCGGGACCAGAAAGCCTGGCTGGCCGCCCTGACCGACCTGCCCGGCTGAGTTTGGGTAGGATGACCACTCCGGCCGCATGCCGTGCCGGGCGCGTAGCTCAGTGGGAGAGCACTCGCCTTACAAGCGAGGGGTCGTAGGTTCGAAACCTACCGCGCCCACCCGTGTGTTCAGCAGCTCCCGCCTCTGGTTCAGCAGGTAGCGGTACCCATTCGGTGCTCCCGATTCATGGCGATCAGGCCGTCGAGGGTGTCGCGGGTTTCGGTGAGATCGGCGATGTGTGCGGTCAAGCGGTCGCGTTCCTGCATCATCCGCTCGAAAGCAAGGTCGGAGTTCTCGTCGGTCGGTGTCTGCACGCAGGGCAGAAGCTCGAGGATCGTGCGGCTGGACAGTCCGGCGGCGTACAGCGACTGGATGAGCGCCACCCGTCCCACCTCGTTCTCGGTGTAGTGGCGCTGCCCGCTGGCGCTGCGGGCGCTGTACAGCAGGCCCTGTTCCTCGTAGTAGCGCACAGCGCGCACGCTCACCCCGGTGCGTGCCGCCAGGTCTCCGATCCGCATGGTCCCCTCCTCCGGCCGACAGGCCGTTCCATCCGCGACGCCGACATCTGACGTCAACGTCAGTGTTCCAGCGTAGCCGCACGCCCGGCGGGCAGACGGGACCGCTCAAGTCGGCACTCCGGCTGTACGGGTGCTTTGCTCCGGTGGGCTACGGCTCGCAGTGGTTTGGGTGCAGCTTGGTCTCGGCACTTCGGCGACGTCGGCTTCGTCGTGACGTCTCGCGCGTCGAGCGCCGGAGTCGGACGGCTGGGTGACGATTACACCGCTGGAGGTGTGAGAGTGGGTTTCGCGGCCGGGGTCGAGGCTCGGATCACCTGGCTGCGTTGGAAGGCGAAGTCGAGCGTCAGCGCGGCGTAGACGGCGACCATCGTGTAGATGGCGGCCTTGCCCGCGGGCGGTGTGTTGGTTTCGATCATCGTGTCCACGAGCATGAGGGCGGTCACGACGGTCAGGATGCCGACGTTGGCGGTGTCGGTGCGCGACCAGGTGGCGCCCGGGCGGTTGAGGCCTCGTAGGGCCTGCTCGCGCAGGTGCTGCACCAGGAAGGCGAGGGCGACTGCTCCGAAGAACATCCAGAGCCAGCCCCAGTGGTCGCCGTCGGCCACGTCGGCGACTCCGTCGGTCAGCAGGTTGGCGCCGAGGTAGCCGGCCGGGATGGTGCGGAAGAAGCTCGGACCGGCGGAAAGATTCACATCGTCAGTATCGGGGACGCTGTTGAGGTGAGGGGGGCCGTCGGGGGGCGACTGCCGCGGTGGCTCGTCACGGCTGCTGTGCCGGTTTCCGGGCCTGGTAGAGCCAGGCGTACCGGCGCAGGACCAGCGGGCCGCGCGGGGTGAGGTCGTCGATCAGCCGGCGCCGGAAGTCGGCGCGGCGAGCGGGGGGCAGGTCGTCGAAGAACTTGCGGGTGCCGTGGGTCTGGAACCACTGCCAGAACGTCTCGGCGTCGGCCACGGGCAGCTCCAGCCTCAGATCTGTTTCCCGAATCTGCTCGAAACCGGCGGCGGTGAGCGTCTCGATCTCGTCGAAGGGTGCGCCCATGCTGCCTTGTGGTGGCAGGTACGAGGCGAACTCGGCGAACAGCGCGTTGGCCCCGTCGGCGAACTTGAAACCTTCGGGTACGCGGCCCGGGGTGGTGAAGGCGAACAGGCCACCGGGGCGGAGGACCCGTCGCACTTCCCGGCTGACGGCCTCGGCATCGTCCAGGATGTGCATCGTCAGCCCGGCGGTGACCACGTCGAACGAGTCGTCGGGGAAGTCGAGGCCGGCCGCGTCCATCAGCCGCACGTCGAGGCCGGGCTGCTCGTCCCGCAGCCGCGCCACCATGGCGGGGGCGGCGTCCGTCGCGGTCACTTCGAAACCGCGCGCCCGCGCCGGAACGGCGATCGCTCCGCGGCCGGCTCCGATGTCGAGCAGACGGCTTCCCGGCTTCGGGGCGGGCAGACGGCTTCCCGGCTTCGGGGCGGGCAGACGTCCGGCGACCAGCCGCCCGAAGCCGGCGAAGAACGGCAACACGTCGTCGTAGCGCCCGGCGACACGGTCGAACAACTCGACCACGGATTCCGTCACGTCCGGATCCTCACCGTCCGGCAAACCCTGCGGCAAGGCAATTAGGCCCGCGTACGGCGTTCCGGCTGCGCTTGGGAGCCGCGCCCGACCCCGCGGAGCAGGTGGACAGCTTTGGCGCGAGGAACGGCTCAGCCGGCCCCGCCGCCGCAGCCGGGACCGCCGCCGCCGGGGGAGGAGTAGTCAGGTGGGGGCGGCCCGAACGGGTTGCGGCCCCGGACCGGGCGGCCGGCGCCTTGCAGGTGTTGCAGGCAGAGGGCGCCGGGCACGTCGTAACAGGTGCCCCGGCCCCCGCAGTCGGCCAGGTAGCGCCGGCCGCCGGGGAACTTCAGTTGCTGGTCGATGCGGAACAGCAACGGCAGCGCGGTGGGACCACCCGGCTCGTCCTGCCGGGCCAGCCGGTGCGTCTCGGCCAGCGCTCCGAAATCGACACCCGGCGGCGAGGCGGCATCGGCCGGTGGCGGCGGGAACCGGCGGCCGAAGGCCTGCTTGCTGAAGGCGGCGTAATCGGTCTGCAGGGCCACCCCGCGCCACAGGGCGTACGCCGCCGACGACGGCATGGTCAGCTTGGCCCGGGGATGACGGGCGGCCAGGCGGAACCACTGCCGGGTCGCGGACTCGACCTGATCGAGATCGGCCTGGGCCAGTTTGTCGTGCTCGGCCGCGAAGCGCTGGCGCACGATCGCGGGAGCGCGGTAGGCGTCGATCGCGGCGAGTCGGTGGTCGGTGCGTCGCCAGCTCATCGTCCGACCGTGCCGCGCACCCACGGCAAGGGTCATCGGTCGTTCGTCTCCCGATGGTGTCGGATCACGGACCGAATGCCGCTTCACCAGCGGCGATGCTGCCACCCTGGCCACCACACGAACGCCGGCGCCGCCGGGGAGCACGCCCACGTCAAGCACTGCCGGAGAGGGTGCCGGATGGCCGAGATCTCGCCGGATCTGTTCCGGCGCTGGTATCGCTCCTTCGAGGAGGACACCGACGACCAGGCCGTCTACCGGCCCGCCGACTTCCCGTTCCCGCCCAGCCGGGCGCCGCGACCGGGTTTCGAGCTGCGGCCGGGTGGCGCCTATGTCGAGTACGCCGCCGGGCCGGTCGACGGAGCCGTCGCGAGCCCGGGCCGCTGGGAGCCGGGGGAGGGCGACGCCGTCCGCGTGCGGGCCGGCGCGGCGTCCCGCCTGCTGCACATCGTCGCCCACGACGACCAGGTGCTGAGGATCCGCCGTTAGCTGGCGCCGACAGCGGAAGCAGGCAGCAAGAGCCGAGCAGGCAGCGAGACCCGAGCACACAGCGAAATGCGAGCAGACAGCGAAAGCAGACAGCGCGAGGAGATGAAGCCCGATGGACACCGCCGACATCGTCGAGACACCGGTACGGCGCCGCTGCGGCAGCGAGGACGTGCACCGCCGGCTGCTCAACGAAAGCCTGAACTACCGGCTCAACCGGGCCGCCATCGAGAATCTCGCCTTCGCCTTCGCCACGGGGCAGGAACAACCGTCGCGGGCCGAGGTCGTGACCGTGCCGGTGGTCGTCCATGTCGTCTTCGGCGCCGACGAGCAGAACGTCTCGGACGAGCAGATCGACAGTCAGATCGCCGTGCTCAACGAGGACTTCCGGGCAACGAACGCCGACGTCGCGAACGTGCCCCCGGTGTGGCAGGGCCTGGTCGCCGACGCGCGTCTGGAGTTCCGGCGGGCGAGCGTCGACCCGCAGGGCAACCCGACCGACGGCGTCACCCGGCGGCGCACGGATGTGCTCTCCTTCTCGGACGACGAGGCGGTGAAGTTCACCGCCCGGGGCGGCGCCGACGCGTGGCCGGCCGACCGCTACCTCAACGTCTGGGTCTGCCGGCTGGGCGGCGGTCTGCTGGGTTATGCCCAGTTCCCCGGCGGGCCGCCGGCCACCGACGGCGTGGTGATCACCCACACCGGGTTCGGCACCACCGGTACGGCGGCCGCGCCGTTCAACCTCGGGCGGACCACCACCCATGAGATCGGCCACTGGCTCAACCTGTTCCACATCGGCGGCGACGACGGCACGGGCTGCAGCGGCACCGATTTCGTGTCGGACACCCCCAACCAGGCCGGGCAGAACTTCGGCACGCCGTCCTTCCCGTCGGTCACCTGCAACAACGGGCCGGACGGCGACATGTTCGTGAACTACATGGACTACACCGACGACGCGGCGATGTTCATGTTCACCCACGGGCAGATCCTGCGGGTCGAGGCCTGCCTGGCCGGCCCCCGCCAAGGCTTGATCACGGCAGCCGGCAGCCCGCCACCAGACAGTGCTCCGGCGAACAGTGCTCCGGCGAACAGTGCTCCGGCGAACAGTGCACCGGCCAACCGCGCACCGGCCGACGCCGCGCCGGTCGGCGGCGAGTAGGGCCGGGAAAGGCGGCGCCGGCGCGACAACCGTTCGCGGGCATACGCCCCGCCGGCGGCCGGTCGTCGCGCCGTCGCCCGTCACCAGGGGGGACGGCTGTTGGCCGACGGCCGTCCCGGACGTGGTGGCACCGGTGGGGCCGGACGCGCGGTAGTGCCCGGCCCCACCGACCCCCTCAGCCGGCGGTCTCGGTGGCCGCCGGCCCGGTGGGCGGGGGATCGACGGCCGGGAGACCGGCGGAGCCGTCGCCCGCCGACCCCCAGCGACCGCCGGGCGCGAGCTCGCCGAGGTGTTCGAGCCGGGCCCGGATGCCGCCGGTGCTGCGCCCGAACTCGGCCACCAGCTCCCGCCGGCGCGCGCCCGCCCGGTAACGCGTGACCAGGCGTTCGTCGTCGGTCGAGGTCCAGCGGGCGCCCTGGTTGGGGTGCCGGTCGTGCCGGTCGGGCGGTGGACCGGCCGGGGCCGGCCGCGACCGGGTCATCGCGATCAGGCCGGCCAGCGTCGAGGTGAGGACGTCGGTGAGCGTGGGCAGGTCGGCCGGGGAGATGCCGCCGCTGATCTCGCTCACCACGTGACCGTCGCCGTCGCTGCTGACGATGCAGAGGTCGATGCGGTGGTCGTCGGTGGGGAAGGCGGTGACCTGGTAATCGATCTCGCCGAACACGAGGCGGCGATCGAGGGTGATGGGGGATGACTGGAGGGCGGTGTCATTCATGGCCGTGACCCTAGGGCTACCCTCCGACAGTTTTCGGCGGTGCCGGGCGGGCGATTTCAGGGGATTCGCGCGGCCAGCACGCGGACTCCCGGACCGTCGAGCTCACCGAGCACGGCCCGTCGTCCGGTCAGCGCCATCATCAGGGCCTCGGCCGGCCCCGTGACCAGCGCGCCGGTCCCGTATGCCCAGTCCAGATCGGTGGCTTCGAAGCGCAGCCCGGTGAGGCGCCGGCGCGGGGTGAAGCCGACCGCCCGCCCGCCGGTCAGGAAGTCCAGCGACCTCCGCAGGTGATCGAGGCTGAGTCCGTGCGGCAGCCCGAGCGGCCGTCGCATGTCCTGCCCGTGCACCTGCAGGTCGGTGAGCTGCCCGAGGTACCCGACGATGGGCGGCCGGAAGCCGGCCGACGCGTGCCGGCGCAGGCCGGCCGCGAGCGCGGCGGGCGGCTGCCGGGCGACCTCGGCCGCGAGCAGCGCGTTGGCCCGGTGGAGCCGGAACCGGCCGCGGATCATCGCCGACAGGGTCGCGCGGGGTGGGGTCTCGACCGCGGCCAGCAAATGCCCCGCGACCTGCCGGACGGTCCACGCGCCGCAGAGGCTGGGCGTGTCGAGCTGGGCCGGGGTCAGCGACTCGATCAGGTCGGCGACCCGGCGGCGTTCGCCGGCGATCGCGTTACGGACGGGATCCATCACCGCCCCACCCTACGGAAGGGGAGCTCAGACCTGCTCCGGCGCCTGGCCGGGGCGTTCGGCTACGGCCCGCCGTACCGGCCCTCCCTGAGGTCTCTGCGGGAGCGGGTGGCGGCGGGCGATCCGCGACCGGTGGAGCTCGTCTGGACGCACACCTCGGTGATCCGGATGGCGCTGGGCCGGTCGGCGTTCGACGCGTTCGTCGCGATGTTCGAGGCCGCGCAGTCGGCCGACGAGAACAAGCCGTGGAACGAGCGCCTGGTCTTCCGGATCTTCGACTGACGGGCCGACAGAGGCGACGAGCCGAGAGAGACGACGGACCGAGAGAGGCGACGGACCGAGAGAGGCGGCGGGCCGGGGAGGCGGCGGGCCGGGTCAGGGGACGCGCCGAGGGAGGCAAAGGGCACCCGGTCTGCACCCGAGCGGTTCCTCAACCGGGCCCCCCGATCACCGATTGCTGAGAGTGCCGGCGGGACGTCCCGCCGGCGGGCGGGCCCCGGTCGGCATCCCCCCGGCGATCGGGCCCGCCCTGCGACCGCAAGCGATCGGAAGGCGGAGGGCGCATGCCGGCTGAGTTGCAGATCGGCATGGACGCCGAGAAGACCGTCGTTTCCCCGTACGCCCTGAGGTTGCGCACCGGCCGCGCCGTCAAGCACCGATCCGGGTCGCTGACCGAGCTCGTCCCCGTGCCCGCGAGCGGCGTCAGCCGGACCGCCCGCCGGGCCGGCGCCTGCCGCCTCAGCCTCTCGCTGGTCTTCGTCTCCGCTGCTCTCTACGCCGTCGGCGTGCCGTGGTGGCTGTCGTTCGCCGCCTCCGTCGCCACCGTGGCCACCGTTTGGTACCGGCAGGACCGGGCCGCCCAGGAGGCCTGCTTCGACATTCCGGCCGGCGACGACGTGCACGTGCTGCGGACCGGCGAGGAGCGCGCCGTCCTCCAGCGCGCCGTCGGTGTCTCGCGCCGCATCCGGCGTACCTGGCCCGGGCTCTCCGGCATGATCGACCCGGATCTGGCCGACCGGTCGCTGACCCGGGCCCTCGACGACCTGGGCGGGTTGCTGGCCCGACGGCAGGAGCTCCGCCGCCTCCGGACCGAGATCCAGGGTGTACGGCGTCAGGACGTCCCGGCCGACAGCCCGGCTGTGCAGGCGCTCGCCGCCCAGCGGGACCGGGCCGATCAGCTGTGGCGCGAGACCGGCCGGCGGATCAACCGCATCCTGCGCGGCCTGGACCGCACCGCGCTGGCCGGCGAGGCTTTCCTGCGGGAGCGCGAGATCGACGAGACTGCCCGGCGGGCCGAGTTCGTGCTGGCCGGCCTGGCCGATCGGCACGCGGCCCCGATGACCGAGGCCGGTCCCGAGCTGGCCGACCGTACGGCCGCGGTGATCACGGCCTACCGGGAGCTGGCGGCCGCGGATCCCCGGTGATCGGGCCCGGCTTCGCCGAATGCGCGAAGCTTGGTTGCTATGACGGCAAACGAAGACGTGCTGCGGGAGGTGGGGCCGAGGTTGCGGGCCCTGCGCCGTGGCGCCGGCATCACCCTCACGGCCCTGGCCGACACCACCGGCATCTCGGTGAGCACGCTGTCGCGGCTCGAGTCGGGGCAGCGCAAGGCGACCCTCGAGCTGCTGCTGCCGCTGGCCCGGGCCTATCACGTGCCCCTCGACGAGCTGGTCGGTGCGCCGCCGACCGGCGACCCCCGGGTGTACGCCCGGCCGGTCCACCGATTCGGCCAGACGATCCTGCCGCTGACCCGCAATCCCGGAGGTCCGCAGGCGTTCAAGCACCTCATCGAGGCCGGCCATCGGCAGGAGCCCGATCCCAAGACGCACGAGGGCTACGAGTGGCTGTACGTCATGAGCGGCCGGCTACGGCTCGTCCTGGGTGAGCACGACCTGATCCTGCCGCCGGGCGAGGCGGCCGAGTTCGACACCCGGGTGCCGCACTGGTTCGGCAGTGCCGAGGGCGAGGCGGTCGAGTTTCTATCGATCTTCGACAGTCAGGGCGCCCGCATCCACGTGCGGGCCCGGCCCAGCAAGAGTTCATCCCTTTGAGTGACTCGACCGTCACCCTCTGAAGTACTACGGTGTCACTCGACATGCCCGGCCCGGCGAAGTGTGCTGCTGAGGCCGGTGGGTGCCGGCTGCGGCGGGCGGAGCGGCGCCGACGGTACGAACGGCCGATGGACGGTCCACCACATAGGTCGATGAACCCCGATTCAGTGGCCTGGTGGCCATATCAACCGGAGGCGCCGTATCCAAGCGCGACACGCCTCGTTGGTCCCGGCAGATCCACCCTTTGCAAGTTGCCCGAAAAACTACGAGCATCGGTGAGCAGGCGATCACACACTCTGTGCGACTTGTGCGGACGTGGAGGGGTCAGACTGCAGATGACACAAGGGCTCGCCGGCGGGGGTCGTCGGTGAGTCGGGGGAGGCACCGTGGACGAGCTGCCGATCGGCCGCCGCGTCGCCTATTGGCGCGGCCGACGCAAGATGTCCCAGCAGGTTTTCGCTGACCGGCTGGGAAAGTCCAAGAGCTGGGTCGACAAGGTGGAGCGGGGAGTCCGCCGGCTCGACAAGTTCTCCGTCGTCTACGAGATCGCCGACGTCCTTCAGGTCGATGTCCAGCTGTTGCTGGGCAAGGACGTGGAGCGCCGGCCGGAAACGCAGAACTGCATCGACCAGGTCGAGGTCGAGGAGATTCGTGCCGCTCTGGAGCGGTACGACCAGATGAGCGCGTTCTTCCAGGCGGTGCCCCACTCGCCGCCGCTGGCCGAGATGCGCAAGGCGGTCAGCCACGCGTGGCTGACCTATCAGCACGCCAAGTACGGCGTCCTGGCGCGCATGCTGCCCAAGCTGCTGCGGGATGCCCAGGCGGCCGACAGCGCGTACGCGACCGGCGCCGAGGCCAAGGACGCGGCCCACCTGCTCGGTCAGGTCTATCAGATCGCGTCGTCGGCGCTGCGCAAGGTGGGCGAGCACGAGCTGTCCTGGCTGGCCGCCGACCGCTCGATCGCCGTCTCGCAGCGAGCCGGTGACCAGCTGCTGGCCGGTCTGGCCAGCTTCCGGGTGGGCAGTGCGCTGCTCGCGCTCGGCCGGGTGCGCCCCTCGCTCGAGGTCAACGTCAACATCGCCAACCGGCTGGCTCCGGCCCACACCCAGGAGCCCGAGCACAAGGGCCAACGGCTTTCGGTGTACGGCATGTTGCTGCTCAACGGGGCGATGGCGGCGGCCCGCATCGGTGACAGCGCGACCGTGCGCGACCTGCTCTGCGGCGCCGAACAGGCCTCGCTCGAGCTCGGCGGCGACTTCAACCACTACTGGACCAGCTTCGGCCCGACCAACGTGCAGCTGCACCGGTGTGCCGCGGCGGTCGAGCTGGGCGACGGCCGGGCCGCGGTCGACACGCACGAGAAGATCGACGTGGTCGGCTTCAACGCGCTGCTGCCGGAACGCCGGGCGCACCACTTCCTGGACATCGCCCGGGGCTACACCCAGATCGGCGACATCGAGAAGGCCAGCGAGATGCTGCTCGAGGGCGACCGGCTCGCCCCGTCCGAGATCCGCTGCCGCCCGCTCGCGCACGAGGTTCTTTCCGACGTGCTCCGCCGCACGCGGGGCACTCCGCCGGCTCCGATCGCGGAACTGGCCGAGCAGATGGGAGTCGGTGTATGAGCAGGGCCTTCGGTCCGCGGCCGGGTGGCGGGTGGGGGATTCGGACGTGACGATCGGCAACGTCGCGCCCGGGGTGCTGTATGTCCTGGTCTGCGGCTCGCCCATGGCCCGCGACGTCGGCATCCTGGTCGGTCTGGCCCAGCAGGAGGGCTGGGAGGTCTGCGTGATCACGACACCCGACGGCCGCAAGTTCGTCGACGTGGCCGCGCTCCAGGCCCAGACCGGTCATCCGGTGCGCAGCTACTACAAAAGCCCCGGCGACCCCGACGTGCTGCCCCAGGCCGACGCGATGATCGTCGCCCCCGCCACGGTCAACACCGTCAACAAGTGGGCCGCCGGCATCACCGACACCCTCGTCCTCGGTCTGCTGATCGAGGGCTACGGGTACGGCGTGCCCACGGCCGTCGTCCCGTACACGAACAAGGTCATGGCCCTGCACCCGGCGCTGCACGAGAGCCTGGCCAAGCTGCGGGACTGGGGCGTGCACGTGCTCTACGGCGAGGACGTGTGCCGGCTGGGCATACCGGGACAGTCTGACCGGTTCCGGGGCCAATTCCCCTGGCGGCGGGCTCTGCAGGCGGTCAGCAGCCCGGTGTCGATGAGCAGCGGTAGCCAGGTGGAACCGGCGTAGGCCTGTCCTGCCGATCGGGCGGCCGGGGCCCGATAGAGTTGTCGGCCGTGACCGATTCCGCCGCAGCACCCACCGTTCTCGACGTGGTGAACGCCCTCGACCGGCGCTATCCGCGCGACTGGGCGGAGTCGTGGGACCGGGTCGGACTGGTGCTCGGCGACTTCGAGCGCCCGGTCCGGCGGATCCTCTGCGTCGTCGACTGCGTGCCCGAGACGGTCGACCAGGCGCTCGCCGTGCGGGCCGACCTGATCGTCGCCCACCACCCGTTGCTGCTCAAGCCGGTCTCGTCGATCGCGCCCGACACGTACAAGGGCCGCATCATCCACCGGCTGATCCGCAACGACGTCGCGCTCTACAGCGCGCACACCAACGCCGACGTGGCCAATCCCGGCGTTTCCGACGCCCTCGCGGCCCGGTTGGGCCTGCGCGATCTGCGGCCGCTGGTGCCCGCCTCGGGCGCCGCCGCCGGTGAGGGCCGCGGCATCGGCCGCATCGGCCGGCTCGACGAGCCGATGGACCTGGCCGAGTTCGCCGGCTTCGCGGTCACCCGGCTGCCCGCCACCGCGGCCGGCATCCGGGCCGCCGGCGACCCGTCACGCCTGCTGCGCACGATCGCCGTCTGCGGCGGCGCGGGCGACTCGTTCCTGGCCGACGCGACCCGTGCGGGCGTCGACGCGTACCTCTGTGCCGATCTTCGCCACCATCCCGCGAGCGAGCATCTCGCCGAGGACGGGCCCGCGCTGATCGACGTCGCGCACTGGGCGACCGAACGCCCCTGGCTCGACGACGTCAGCGACTGGCTCCGCGGGGAGTCCGGCGCCGACGTCATCGTGTCTGATGTGGACACCGACCCCTGGACCGTGCACGCCCGGGACGTACCCGAAAAGAAGGAGCCCCTGCTGTGAAGGCCTCGCCGGAAGCCCAGCGCCGCTTGCTCGACCTGCAAGCCGTCGACACCGCCCTGGCGCAGCTCGCGCACCGGCGCAAGTCGCTGCCCGAGCTCGCCGAGCTCGACGCCGTGGCGCGGGAGCTCGCCGCCCTGGAGGACGAGCGCGTCCGGGCCCAGGTCGCGGTCGACGACCTCGACCGTGACATCAGCCGCTTCGAGAAGGACATCGAGCAGGTCCGCGCCCGCAAGGATCGCGACAAGCAGCGGCTCGACGCCGGCGGCGCGCTGCGCGAGATCGAGGGTCTGCAGCACGAGATGGCCACCCTCAACCGGCGGCAGTCCGAGCTCGAGGACGCCGAGCTCGAGCTGATGGAGCAGCGGGAGACCGCCGAGACGGCGCTGTCCGCGGTGCAGGGCCGGATCAACGCGGCCGACGAGCGCCGCCAGGCGGCCGAGCGGCGGCGCGACGAGGCGCTGGCCGACATCACCAAGGAGCAGGAGTTCAAAGCCTCCTCGCGGGGTCCGCTGGCCGCCGACCTGCCCACCGACCTGGTCGGGCTCTACGACAAGATCCGGCTCGAGTCCGGTCTCGGGGCCGCGCTGTTCCGGTCGGGCCGCTGCGGTGGTTGCCGCATCGAGCTCTACGGCGCCGACCTGAACCGGGTCAAGGCGGCCGCGCCGGACGACGTGGTCCGCTGTGAGGAGTGCCGCCGCATCATGGTCCGCACCCAGGAATCGGGACTGTGAGGGTCACGGTCGAGGCCGATGGCGGGTCCCGGGGAAATCCGGGCCCGGCCGGGTACGGCTCGGTGGTGCTCGACAGCGCCGGCGGGGTCCTGCTGGAACGGCAGGGCTCGCTCGGCGTCACCACCAACAACGTCGCCGAGTACACCGGGCTGATCGAGGGGCTCAAGGCCGCGATCGAGCTGGGCGCCACCGAGGTCGACGTGCGGATGGACTCGAAACTGGTGGTCGAGCAGATGTCCGGCCGCTGGCAGATCAAGAACGCCGGTCTGCGCCCGCTGGCCGCCGAGGCCGCCCAGCTGGTCGCCCGGCTCGGCCGGGTGTCCTTCGAGTGGATCCCGCGCGAGCGCAACAAGGCGGCCGACGCCCTGGCCAACCGCGCGATGGACGAGGCCGCGGGCAAGCCGGTCCGTGATCGCGTCGAGCCCGAGGTGGTCACCCCGGCGCCGCCGCGATCGTGGGCGCCGCCGTCCCTGGAGAACGCGACCCGGCTGATCCTCGTCCGCCACGGCGAGAGCACGCTGACCCGGCAGGGCCGCTATTCGGGTCGCGGCGACGTGCCGCTCTCGGACGAGGGCGAGGCCCAGGCGATGGCCGCGGGCGGCCGGGTGGCGGGGATCGCGCGGGACGTCACCGCGATCGTCAGCTCGCCGCTGAGCCGCTGCGTGCGGACGGCCGAGCTGATCTCCGCCGAGGTGGGCGGCGTCCCGGTGACCGTCGTCGACGACCTGATCGAGGTCGACTTCGGAGCCTGGGAGGGCCTGACCTTCGCCGAGGCGCAGGAGGGCTGGCCGCGCGAGATGGACGCGTGGCTGGCCTCGACCAGCGTGGCGCCGCCCGGCGGGGAGTCGTTCCAGGCGGTCGCCAAGCGGGTGCGCGCGGCGATGGCGACGGTCCTGCAGTCGTACGCCGGTGGGGTCGTCGTCCTGGTCTCGCACGTCTCGCCGATCAAGCTGATCCTGCGGGACGCGCTGGCCGCCTCCGACGCGTTCCTGCATCGGCTCTACCTCGACACCGCGGGCGTGTCCACCATGGATGCCTGGCCGGACGGGAACATCGCCGTGCGCTCGGTCAACGAGACGGCTCATCTCCGCTGACCTCATGATTGCCCATTGATTCTCCAGGGCGGGACGTTTAGCTTCCTCAATTAGGAAACTTTCTTCAACGTTTTCGCCCCCTGGAGGGCTCATGCGTGTTCTGACCCGCCGTCTCATCGCCGCGGCGGCCGTCGCAGCGGTGGCCACGACGGCCGCTGCGACACCCGCACAGGCGAACGTCAAGCCGTACGTCAAGGTCGGCTACTTCACCCAGTGGGGCATCTACGGCCGCGACTTCCAGCTCGCCGACGTGCAGAACTCCGGCGCCGCGGCCCGGCTCACCCACATCAACTACGCGTTCGGCCCGGTCACCGCCGACGGCGTCTGCGCCTCGGCCGACCCGTGGGCCGACTGGCAGACGCCCTTCTCGGCCGAGAACAGCGTCGACGGCGTCGCCGACGTCGCCGGCCAGCCCCTCTCCGGCAACCTGAACCAGATCGCCGAGCTCAAGAAGAAGAACCCGAAGCTGCGGGTGCTGATCTCGCTCGGCGGCTGGTCCGGCTCCAAGTACTTCTCGGACGCGGCCCTGACCGACGTGTCCCGGCAGAAGCTCGTCGCATCCTGCGTGGATCTCTGGATCAAGGGCAACCTGCCCGAGCTGCCCGCCGGGGCCGCGGCCGGGATCCTCGACGGCATCGACCTCGACTGGGAGTGGCCCGGCTCGGGCGGCGAGGTCGGCAACATCATCCGGCCCGAGGACAAGCGAAACTTCACGCTGCTGACCGCCGAGTTCCGCAAGCAACTGAACGCCCTCTCCCGTACGACGAAGAAGCGCTACGACCTGACGGCGTTCCTGCCCGCCGCGCCCGCGAAGGTCGACGCCGGCTTCGAGGGCGAGATCTTCAAGTACTTCGACTTCGCGACGGTTCAGGGCTACGACTTCCACGGCTCGTGGGAGGCGCGGACCAACCAGCAGTCGGCTCTGCGCGTGCCGGCCGGAGCTCCCGACAATCCCGACTTCTCATCCGAGGTCGCGATCGACAAGTGGGTGTCGCTCGGCGCCCCGCGTCGCAAGCTCGTCCTCGGCCTGCCCTACTACAGCCAGGGCTGGACGGGCGTGACCGGCGGCGGCAACGGCCTGTTCGCGCCCGCCACGGGTGCGGCGCCCGGTAAGTTCGCCGCCGGCACCGAGGACTACAAGACCGTCAAGACGCTGCCCGGCTTCAAGGTCCACCGGGACCTGAAGGCCGGCCACGCGTGGCTCTACGACGGCACCACCTTCTGGACGTACGACGACCCGGCGGTGATGCTGCAGAAGTCCCTGTGGATCCGGAGCAAGGGTCTGGGCGGCGCCATGATGTGGTCGCTCGACGGCGATGACGCCAACGCGTCGCTGACCAAGGCCGTCTCGACGGGTCTCTGGACTCCCTGACCGCCGACGGGGGTGGTGCGCCGCCCGGCCCGCCACCCCCTCCGGCGCCGCATCGACGGTCGCCGTTCGGCGCAGCGTGTCGCCCGTTGGGCGCATGATGATCGCTTGTCACGGTCGTGCCTCGTTAGCGTGACTGTGACCGTCTCCACAGTTACCAGGAGGTACGGCTGATGGCGGATTCCGAGACGCCGAAGGCAGTGCCCGCAGCCCGCAGCGATCGCAGCCCGTGGAACTGGCTGCTCCTGATCCCGATCGTGCTGCCCGTGCTGACCCCGCTGTTCAATCACGACTCGCCCCGGTTGTGGGGTTTCCCGGCCTTCTACTGGCTCCAGTTCCTGTTCATCCTCGTCGGCGTGACCACTACGACGATCGTCTTCCGCATGACGAGGAAGTGACGGCATGGGCGACCACATCACCGAGATCGTCGTCTTCACCCTTCTGTTCCTGCTGGTCAGCGGCATGGGCTTCGTCGCCGCGCGGTGGCGGGCGCCCAAGGACATGGAACACCTCGACGAGTGGGGGCTGGGCGGCCGCAGCTTCGGCGGGTGGATCACCTGGTTCCTGGTCGGCGGTGACCTCTACACGGCGTACACGTTCGTCGCCGTACCCGCCCTGATCTTCGGCGCCGGAGCGGCCGGGTTCTTCGCCGTGCCGTACACGATCATCATCTATCCGCTGTTCTTCCTGATCCTGATCCGGCTCTGGTCGGTCTCGCACCGCCACGGTTTCGTCACGCCGGCCGACTTCGTGCGCACCCGGTTCGACTCGCCGACGCTGGCGTTGCTGATCGCGATCACCGGCATCGTCGCCACCATGCCGTACATCGCCCTGCAGTTGATCGGCATCGAAGCGGTGCTCAAGACCATGGGCGTGACCGGCGACAGCATGCTGGCGAGACACGCGCCGATCATCATCGCGTTCGCGATCCTCGCCGCTTACACGTATCAGTCGGGCCTGCGGGCGCCCGCGCTGATCGCCTTCGTCAAGGACACGCTGATCTACATCGTGATCATCGTGGCCGTCATCTATCTGCCCTACAAGCTGGGCGGCTGGGGCACGATCTTCGACGCGGCCGAGGCGAAGTTCGACGCCTCGCCCAACCCGAACGACGGCATCACCCTGAACGCCAACAATCAGATCCAATACATCACGCTGGCGATCGGCTCGGCGCTCGCGCTGTTCCTCTACCCGCACAGCATCACCGGCGTTCTGGCCAGCAAGAACCGCAACGTGATCAAGCGGAACATGTCGGCCCTGCCGGCCTACAGCTTCCTGCTCGGGCTGCTCGCGCTTCTCGGGTACGCGGCCATCGCGTCCGGGGTGAAGCCGCTGGCCGACCCCGCGACCGGCAAGGTGGACAGCAACACGGTCGTACCGCTGCTCTTCGACATGCAGTTCCCGGCGTGGTTCGCCGGCGTCGCCTTCGCCGCGATCGGCATCGGCGCCCTGGTGCCGGCCGCGATCATGTCGATCGCCGCGGCCAACCTGTTCACCCGCAACATCTACAAGGAGTACCTGAAGAAGGACGCCACCAACGCCCAGGAGGCGCGCGTCTCGAAAATCACGTCGCTGGTCGTCAAGGTCGGCGCGGTGGCCTGCATCGTCTTCCTCGACCCGCAGTTCTCGATCGACCTGCAGCTCATCGGCGGCATCATCATCCTGCAGACCGCGCCCGCGGTGGCGCTCGGCCTGTTCACCCGCTGGCTGCACCGTGGCGGGCTGATCGCCGGCTGGGTCGCCGGCATGGGCCTGTCGATGTGGATGCTCTGGCAGATCCCGAACGCGGCGACCGGGCGGGCCCACTTCGGCGGCTCGGCGTTCCCGCTGTCCGACTTCGGCTTCGACACGAAGCGCACGATCTACGTCGGCTTCGTCACGGTCCTGGTCAACCTGCTGGTGGCCGTGATCGCCACGCTGATCCTGCGGGCCGCGAAGAGCCCGGAGGGCGTGGACGGCACCACGCGGGACGACTACTTCGCCGACGAGGGCGACCCGCGCATCGACAAGGACGTGGTCGCCACGGTCGACCGCCCGTCGTCGACCTGACCGAGCCTGGCCCGCTCCCGGGCCAAGGAGACGCCGCGCCCTCCGCCAAGGGCGCGGCGTTCTCTGTTCCCCGACCGGTGCTGTTCAATGGCCCGGTGACACGAGACTGGGTCGGCTGGCACGACGAGTACGCGACCCCGGGCTCCGCACTGGCCCGGCGGCTCGAGGTGGTGCGCGGCCACCTGCGCCCGCTGCTCGACCGCCCCCGCAGCGTGATCAGCATGTGCGCCGGCGACGGTCGCGACGTCCTCCCGCTGCTGCCCGCGGGCTCCCGCGCGGTGCTCGTCGAGGGGGATCCGGTGCTCGCCGACCGGGCCCGCCGCTCGGCCGCCGACGGCGTCACCGTGCTCACCGCCGACGCCGGCACGACCACCCCGTACGCCCCGGTCGCCCCGGCCGAGATCGTGCTGGCCTGCGGCGTCTTCGGCAACATCGCCGACGAGGACACCCGCCGGACGATCGCGGCGCTGCCCAGCCTGCTCGCCCCCGGCGGCACGGTCGTCTGGACCCGCGCCGGCTCCGAGGCCGAGACCGTACGCGACGTCTTCGCCGCCAACGGATTCGCCGAGCTGGCCTTCACCGCGCCGTCCGACGCCCGCTTCCGGGTCGGCGTGCACCGCCTGACCCGCGCCCCCGACCCGTTCCTACCGGACGTCCGCCTCTTCACCTTCACCTGATGCGCCGTCGCCTGATCCACCGTCACCTGATCCACCATCGCCCGACGCCGGCTCCGACTCGTCCAGGTACAGGCAGAACGGGTGCCCGGCCGGATCGATCATGACCCGTACGGTGGCCTGCGGCTGGAAGTCGGCCCGGGTCGCCCCGACGGCGACCGCGTGGGCCACCGCCTCGTCGAGGTCGTCCACCTCGATCTCCAGGTGCATCGACATCTGCGGCCGCCCCGGTTCGGCCGGCCAGACCGGCCGCACATAGTTCTCCTCGGTCTGGAACCCGAGGTTGTAACCCGCGTCCGCACCGGGCGAGACAGCACCCCCGAGCCCGTTCTCGGCCGGGAAGAACTGCCAATCCAGCAGCCGCGCGTAGAACCGCCCCAGCGCAGCCCCGTCCGGCGCGTCCAACGTCACGCCCCACCACTGCTTCCGCCTCCGTAGCGGCATCGCGTCCTCCTCCGGTTCGTGAGCCGAGTCCCCGCGCTGACCATCATCGATTACGGTCAGGAGCATGATCGGCACTGAGGTCTCTGGTCTGCGGCGGGCTCGGGTCGCCACGTCGGCGATCTTCGCGGCTCACGGGGCCGTGACGGGGACGTTCGCGGCGCGGGTGCCGTGGATCGCGGACCACGTCGGGGTGGGGCCGGGTGGGCTGGGGATCGCGTTGCTGATGCCGGGGGTCGGGGCGCTCGTGGCCATGCCGCTGTCGGGGCGGCTCGTGCACCGGTTCGATCTGCGGTCGCTGGTGCGGGTGCTGATGCTCTGCTGGGTCGGGGTGTTGCTGCTGCCGGCGCTGCCGACCTCGCTGTGGCTGCTCTGTCTGGCGCTCGTCGGGTACGGCGCGGCCGCCGGGCTGGCCGATGTGGCCATGAACGCGCACGCCGTGCTGGTCGAGGATCGGTACGGCCGGTCGGTCATGTCCAGCTTCCACGGGTGGTGGAGCGTGGGCGGCCTGGGCGGGTCGGCGATCGCCGTGTTCGCGGCGCGGGAAGGGCTCGGGGCGCCGGCTCACTTCGCGATCGCCGTGGCCGTGCTCGCCGTCGTGGTGCTGGTGGCCTCGCCGGGCATCGTGCCGCACCGGCCCGAGCCGTCGCTCGAGGAGCCGCCCGCGTTTGCGCTGCCGTCCCGCGCCGTGCTGCCGATCGGGCTGATCGGGCTGTGCGCGGTCTTCGCCGAGGGCGTCAGCCTCGACTGGGCGGCGGTCTACGTACGGGATCTGCTCGGCAGCCCGGCGGCGACCGCGGCGGCCACGGTCTCGATCTTCTCGGTGTGCATGGCCGTGGCCCGCTTCGGCGGTGACTGGGTGGTGCGCAAGCTGGGGCCGGTCACGACGGTGCGGATCAGCGGGGTGTTCGCGACCGCCGGCGCGTTGATGATCGTGGTGTTCGAGCCGGTGGCGCTGGTGATCGCCGGCTTCGGGCTGCTCGGCATCGGCATCGCCGTGGTGGTGCCGCTGGTCTTCGCGGCGGCCGGGCGCAGCAGCGAACACCCGGGGCGCAGCATCGCCGGGGTGGCCGGCATCGCGTACGGAAGTGGTCTGATCGCCCCGGGCATCATCGGGGGGATCGCCCACCTGTCGTCGCTCACGGTGTCGTTCGGCGTGATCGTCGGCCTGATGGTGATCATGACTCTGGGGGCGTCGGTTCTGCGGCGCTGAGGTCCTGCGGCGCTGAGGTCCTGCGGCGCTGAGGTCCTGCGGCGCTGAGGTCCTGCGGCGCTGAGGTCCTGCGGCGCTGAGCCGCGTCTCCGAAGTGGAGCCGGCTCAGCCGGTGTGGGCGGCTGTCGAGGGCCAGATGCCGCCGTCGGCGAAGCGCGCCGCCCAGTAGAACGGGTTGACCTCGAGCAGCGTGCGCGTCGACCACCCGGACGGGCTCTGCGGATCGCCCACCCCGACCTGCACCTCCGGGCCCCACAGCGCGAGACGCTCCTGGCAGATGCCGCACGGGGCCAGCACCACGATGTCGTCGCTGCCGGGCTTGCGGCTCACGCACACCGACGCCGTCACCCGCTTGTCCAGCGTGTAGGCCTGGCAGATGGCTCCGGTCTCGTGGCACAGGGTGACGCCCATGTTGATGTTGTCGAGGCAGACGCTGGTGAGGATCTGACCGTCCTCGAGATACACCGCGGCTGCCCCGCCGTACTCCTCGGCCGACCATCGGCGGTTCATCTGGTCGACGGCCGCGTCCACGAGGCGCTGATCGAGCTGCATGGCGTTGGAGGCTACGGCACCTCCGTCGCTCATCGTCGATCCAGCAGGCGGTGGGCCTCGGCGAGCACGTCCGCGTCGATCAGCTGAGTCGCCCGTCGGTGGTCCGAGAGGTACTCCCGGCCGAGCACGAACAGCCGGTCCGCGAAATCGGAACTCGACCCGATGGCCCGCCAGAGGAAGTCGGCGGGCACCAACTCCCCGGCGATCGCCTGGGAGGCCAGATGCCGTACGGCGATGCGCTGGGCCTCGTGCGCGTCCGGCGCGTAGTGCTCGAGGCCGACGTCGCGCAGCGCCGCCTCCAGGAGCGCGGGCGCTTCCTCCTCGGCGTCCTTGCGCATCACCCCAGCCAGAATCGCGACGTTGTCGCCGTCATGCCCGGCGACGAGCAGGGCGCAGGCGGCGTCGACCAGCTCGGCGGCGTCATCACCCTCGACGCTCCACAGCGCCGCCGCCAGCCGCATCCTTTCCAGCGCATCGTCCATCCCGTCAGGATCCTTGCTCCCGTACGCGCCGTCGCGCGCATCACCGCCTCGCCGGACGCCTCGGGAAAGCGCGCTCAGCCGGTCACCGCTTCTTGCCGGGGGTATGCATGTCGATCAGCTGCGAGACCATTTCGGCCGCGAACGCCATGGGCGCCATGCGCAGGGCCAATGCCCGCGTGGGATGCGGGTGGCCGTCCCGGGTGAGGCGGGCCAGCCAGCGCTTCTCGAGCTGGTGCCGGCCGAACGTCATTGCGATCGTGACGCCCATCACGCCGACGAGCGCGGCAGTCTGGCGCTTGTCGAGCGTGAACTCCGCGATCGGCTTCGCCGGGTCGGCGTCGGCCGTGGCCGGTTCGCCGGACCCGTCGGAGTCGGCGGCCGCGGGCTCCGGGGAGTCGGCCGGCTTGTCGCGCAGCGCGTCCACCTCCGAGCGGATCTCGCGGAAGGCCCGTCGTGCATCGGGCGCGGCGGCTGCATAGCCGGCCGCGCCGACCGCGACGAGGCCCAGGCGGACCAGCCGTCGCTTCGCGGGCGGCAGTTCGCGGGCGGCGATCCAGGCGCTGGTGAAGGCGGTGTTCAGGGTGGCCACGGTGACGGCGCGCGAATAGGAAGCGGAAGCCATGAACCGACCGTAGCCCTCCCTGGCAACCGGATCGGACGCCTCGGGCGACGCGGCGCCGGCCCGGGGAGCCGTAGTCTTAGACTCCCGCCGTGACGTGGTCAGTGCGGACGTACGACCCGGCCGACGAACCGTCCTGGCTGCGGTGCCGGGTGCTGGGTTTCCTGGACACCGCGTACTTCGACGACGTCTGGCCGGTGAAGCCGCCGTCCGCGGGCCTGGATCTGGTCGCGGCGACCGCCGGCACGGTCGCCGGAATCCTGACGGCGACCGTGAACCGGGAGGCGGCCACCATCGACACCGTGGTGGTCCACCCGGATTTCCGGCGGCAGGGCGGGCTCTGCTCGACGAGGCGATCCCGCTGCTGCGCGCGGACGGCGTCACAGAGCTCGATGCCTGGACCCGGGACGATCGGGGCACGCTGACCTGGTACCGGAGTCTGGGCTTCGCGGAAAGCAGTCACTACCTCCACGTGTACGCGGACCGGTACGCCGGCCCGGCGGAGCCGGAGAGCGCCGGCCTCACCGCCCGGCCGGGCCTCAAACCGATGGCCGGCTTCCTGCACGGGCGGATGCCCGACGAGCAGTGGGCCCGCGAACACTTCCGCCGCGTCCACGTCTGCCGCCGCTTCGCGCGTCGGTTGTGACCCGCCCGCCCGGCCGCGCCGCGTCCCCGGGCCGGCGTAGCTTGAAAAAATGAGCGAGCCGCGGGTACTGGTGATCGGGCTGGATCCGTACCGGGTGCCCGGGCCGTGGGATCCGGCGCCCGTGGCCGAGAAGATCGCGGCCGGGATAGCCGAGTTCGCGGCGGCCGGGGTGGGCGCCGAGAGCTGCCTCGTCGGTCTCGACGGCAGCGACGACATCGAGGCGGTCGTGACGGCCGCGCTCGGGCGGTGCTCATGGGAGGTCGTCGTCATCGGCGGTGGCCTTCGGACCGAGGACCAGCTCGACCTGTTCGAGCTGGTGGTCAACCTCGTGCACCGGCACGCGGCCGGGGCGGCGATCGCCTTCAACAGCACGCCGTCGGACACCTTCGAAGCGGCGGCACGCCGGCTCACGCCGCCGGTCTGAGCGCCCGCCGGGGTGAGACCATGCTGCGATGCGGACGTCGGTGGGGGTTGTGCACGCGGTCGTGAACGGGCTCCGGGCCGGGGACGACGTCGAGGCGTCCGACCGCGGGCGGGTGCTGGCCTGGCTCGAGCGGACCGACGACGTGTTCCGGCGGGCCAAACCGGCCACCCCGGAGCAGCACCTGGTGTCGTACGTCGTGCCGGTCGATCCCCGCGACGGGGCGGTCCTGCTGGTCGACCACGTGAACGCCGGGCTCTGGCTGCCGCCGGGCGGGCACGTCGAGCCCGACGAGGATCCGCTGGTCAGCGCCCAGCGGGAGATCGGCGAGGAACTGGGGCTCGACGGTTCGCGGGTGTCGCGGGAGCCGGTGTTCCTCACGGTCACCCGCACCGTCGGCCTTGACGCCGGGCACACCGACGTCAGTCTCTGGTACCTGCTGCCCTGCGAACAGGAGCAGCCTCTGGTGGTGGACGACGAAGAGTTCCACCGCGTGCGCTGGTGGTCGAAAGCGGAGCTGGCGGCGGCCGACCCGGCCCGGTTCGACCCGCACTTCTTCCGGTTCCTCACCAAGATCGACGGCTGAACGCCCCGGTCGCGACACGCTCGCGGTGTCGCTGCGATTGCCGGCCGCGCGGGCGGGCGCGGATGCCGGAAACCGGCCGCAGAATCAGCGCCGACTCAGCTCCGCCGGGCCGGGGACCGGCGGGTTCAGCGGGGCCAGGCCGAAATGCTTGACCGTCAGATCGGTGACCTCGTCAGGACAGCGCGGTGTTGTCGACACGCAGGTCGTCGTCGCGGCCGTCGAACTCGGTCGTCGAGTTGAGCATGTGGCGCCGTCGGCCTGCAACAACAGCGCACAAGACCGGTCGAGGTCGCGTTTGGGCGGCTTCTCGGCCGGGCGATCAGGCCGGTGTTGCGGGCGAGCCGGACGGTCTGTGTCGCCTCGAGTCGAGATGCGGACCCGGGCGCCACGCCGGAGGAACAGCTCGAGAGGCGGTGGCTCACTGATCTTGAAAGCGATCGTTCGGTGCGCGCCGGCGTCAGCGGACAGCGCGATACAGCAGCAACAGCCCGATCACCGTGCCGAAAGCGACGATCACCGCCCGCAGCACCCCCGACGGCAGGCGGCGGGCCACCTTGGCCCCCGCGTACCCGCCGACCACCGTGGCCGGCGCCAGGATCAGCACCGCGCCCCAGTTGACCGGCGCGAACACCGCGAACACCAGCACCGTGACCAGCCCGACCGCGGCCGACAGCACGTTCTTGAGCGCGTTGATGCGGTTGAGTGGCTCGTCCAGGATCAGGGCGAGCGCCGCGACGTACATGACCCCCAGGGCCGCGCCGAAGTAGCCGCCGTAGATCGCCCCGACGAACACGACGACCTGCAACGAGACGGCCGCCCGGCGCGCCGACATGTGCCGGGGGTGCCCGACCAGGCCGCGCAGCCGTTCCTGGAAGGCCAGCGTGGCGGCGGCGCCGAGCACCAGGAACGGCACGATCAGCTCGAAGGCGCGGGCCGGGGTGAGCAGCAGCACCGCGCAGCCCGCGGCCGAGCCGACCACGCAGGTGGGCAGGATGTGGACGAGCCGGGCCCGTTGCCCGGCGAGGTCGGCCCGGCTGCCCACCACGCTCGAGACGTACCCGGGGAAGACCGAGATCGAGTTGGTCACGTTGGCCGCCACCGAGGGCAGGCCCGTCGCGATCAGGCCGGGGAAGGTGATCAGCGACCCGCCGCCGGCGATCGCGTTCATCGCCCCGGCGGCGAGGCCGGCCACCACCAGCAGCAGGACATGTGAGAGATCCATGGTGAGGTCGAATCTACGGGCCCGGACGGCCGGTGGGGGAGCCGCCGAGGCGGTCCGTAGACTGACCGGGCGACGGACGAGTCGGCCAGGCGGTCGCGTCGGCGCCCTCCGGGGTGCCGCCGAGGAACGTCCGGACTCCGCAGAGCAGGGTGGTTGTTAACGGCAACCCGGGGTGACCCGCGGGACAGTGCCACAGAGAACAGACCGCCGGCCTTCACGGGCCGGTAAGGGTGAAACGGTGAGGTAAGAGCTCACCAGCACCCCGGGCGACCGGGGTGGCTAGGTAAACCCCACCCGGAGCAAGGCCAAGCAAGGCCACCACCGCGAGGCGGTGGCCGGCGCAGGCGTTCGAGGGCTGCTCGCCCGAGCCTGCGGGTAGGCCGCAAGAGCCGAGCCGGCAACGGCCGGCCGAGATGGATGACCGCCCATGGCGGCCTTCGGGCCGCCGGGACAGAATCCGGCGTACCGGCTGACTCGTCCGTCACCCTCCTGGTCAGGGTGCTTTGTGCCCTCATCCACCTGGTGTTTCGAACGTAGGTTCTAGTCGACATCAGTCGATGGTGGTCGACGTTTGACGGCCCCGCCACGGCCCAGACGGCCCCGCCACGGCCCAGACGGCCCCGCCACGGCCCAGACGGCCCAGGGACGGCCCAGGAACGATCTTCAAAGCGGGAGGGTCGCGTACCTGAGCGGGCATCCCGTCGCGCAGGCCCCGCCCGGCCGGGCAGGCGCGGTCTGGCTGCCTCCCGGTGTGCGATGGGTACCCGCCGGGCTTCGACATCCCAGAGCCGCCGGGTCCAGGGCGGGTAGCCCGGCCGCCGGAGGCACTACCCGGGTGCAGGGTCGGAGATCCTGCCCGCCGGAGGCTGCCGCTAGTGCGACGTCTCGCGCGACCGAGACAACAGGGCTGGCGACTCTGTCCGCACCCCGAGTCCCGCCCATTACCGTGCAGTCGACCCTGCTGCCAGAGACAGTATGCAGCTGTGTGGCATGTGGGTCGACGGGATGCCGCAGCACAGGGTGGCCGGAGAGAGCGGATCTGACTCGAAGCGCCTCAGCATCTCGGTACGGTCCGCATATGGCAACTGATGGCTCGCGTCCGATCGCAGTGACGCTGCGCGCCGAGGACTGGGGGGCGCTCATGGACGTCATGGACAACGCGACCTCCATGGCGGTCGAAGAAGGCGACCCACACAACATCGTGCCGGTCGCCAAACGCGTGAGAGAAGCGGCCAGCGCCGGCCTCTACGAAACCGACGAACGACAGCTCCCGCTTGACCAGCTCACTAGCGTCGAACTGTCAGCGTCCGACTGGCGATACGCGGTACTCACTCTGGCGGTGTGGGCCGAGGCCGGCGAGGGGAACGTCCCTTGGCTCGACCCTGAGAGCACTGAGTCCGACCCTGACGGCACTGTTGAGCGCGAGTTGATCGCTGGCATTACGGCTCAGCTTCCCGAGGGCACTCTCGGAGCCGACGGTTCCTGAAACCTAGAAGCCAACAGCCCCGGTTGTCTCTGTAATGAGACGGCCGGGGCTTCGTCGTGGTCGGCCGAGGTTTCGGTCTGCGCGGCCGGGTCGACGCCGGGAGCGCAGCGGCAAGGCGTCGATCCCGGACCGCGCCTTGAAGATGTAGAGAAAGTTCTCACCGCCATTCGTGCTCAGCGGTCACGAAGAAATCTTGTCGCGTCTCATGACGTCCGTGACAAACGAGTCTCAGCACCTGCGTGACACCGCTAGAGTCGATCGCCCGGACGGTGATGACAGCCCGTAGTCTTGCGAAACGCGCGGCGTACGTCCTCACACGCCGAGAAGAGTGCACTCCATCAAATTGGACGACGTCCCGAGTCAATCCCACCAGAGCGTCTGCAGACGCATCCCGTCAGGTACGGGTATTGGCTTAGCCGGCGGCGCATCGTTCCACCACTCGTACGACACCTCCTGCTCGGGATTGAGCGCAGCGGTCAGTCTCAGCACTTCACTTGCGGGAGCCCTCGTGACGACATACACGTGATCGCTGAATGGCCACTCGTCGTCGCCTAGTACCTCACTGATGCCCACCTGGACGTCGTGTACGTCGGGCTGTTCTCGGACGTCACGCAACACAGTGAAGAACGCCCGCACACCGGGATGGTGGATGAGGTTGCATCCAATCGATCCCAGGTCTTCGTTTCCCTCGAAAAACAACTCAAGGCTGACGACCGGCTCCGACCCGACGCCTGACTCGTAACCGCCCTGACGCTGGATCTCTGCCAGCAGGTCAGGCAGCATAGCGACCACCTTCCTTCCCATGCCTCTATCCGATCGTTGCATCGCTACAGCAGCGAGAAGCAGCGATGGACACATGTCGATCCAAGGGGCGTTCCGCGCGTCGTTCGGCCCTCAGTTTCACAGACCGTGATGTGCCGGATGTTGGTGTCACGCACGCCCTGATACCGATCTGTCACGCAGGTCCCGGGACAAGACAGTCACGAAGAAATCTCCCTGTTCCAATTTCCTGTACGACTTTAAGGCGGCCCGAAACGGGCCGCTCACTCCGTCGCCGAGGGCAGCGCACCGCCGCCCGCGAGGGATGCGGGCGGCGGCACGCTAAGCGCTCCTCGGCGACACTCGTGGAAAGCGAGGAGGAGGTCGGGCCTGCCGAAGACCGTCAGAGTCTCGGTTCTAGGGATGCTCCGTCCGGCAGCCAACCGGCACGGCCTGGGCGACGCGGTGCAGTTGCCGCGTCGGGCCGTAGCGCGTGTGGCGGGCTCGTGCGTGGTTGCGATTACTGCGCCTCCGGCGGGGCTCTCCAGCCCCGGGATGGTCGCGCACACCCGCCACCCTCGATCCGGGGCAAGCCGAGCAGACTCCGCCGGCGCCCGCCAACCTGGGTGCCTAGGGTCACGGGCCGTCCGGCATGGCGGGCGCCGGCCGAGCCCGCTCCCCGGAAGGCGGATCGAGGGTGACGGGATGGCGCTGACGCCGCCGATGCATAGCGGCTGGTCCTCCGTCTAAAGTCCGAGACGTCGGTGTCAACCCTGCCTTGACGATGCATGCGGACGGAAGCGCCTGTGAGTGCATACAGTTAGCCCTGAATCGATACGATGCCTCCATGCTTCCACAGGGCTATGAACTCTGGCTTGCTGAAGATCTAGGCGACAACGACGAGATCCTTCTCGGTCGTGTCATCGGGTGGCACATCGGACGCGAGATCAAGGAGCATGACGACTCCTCGGCGATCTTCCCTCTGGTTGCCTACGAAAACCGACAGACCGGCGCTGGATCGATCAACATCGCAGATACCCGTTGGTACCTAGCGCCTACACGCCAGGAGGCGCTAGCGAAGGCTGAGCACGCGCGCCTCAAGGCCCAACCTTAAGGATTCTCCGGGGGCGCGGGCTCAATACGCGAGAGCGCCCTCATCAGAGCTCTGGTCAGCACCGGAGTGTCGGCGTCTCCCGTCCAGGTCACCGCCTCTACAAACGGTTTATCGGAGGCTTCTTGACCGTTGGAGGTCGCCAGTCGGTTACTTTCCAGAACTGCGGGAGCCAAGGGCTGATTGGTAACCACCAGGACAGGTACTACGTTGCCGCGAGCAAAACCTCGCGCTTGGTAAATTGCAGGCATCCCGAGGCTGCCCCTTACGCCGTATTTGACTTCTACGTCGACCATCTTCTTGTTGACGATCAGCGTCAAATCGGCACCTCGGTCATGATCATTACGGACGACCATAGCTCCGGCCGCTTGGAACGCAAGCGTCAAACGAGTCAGGTACAGATCATGTCTGTAACGCGGCGACTGCATAAGGCTCGGCTCGATGATGGAGGCCGCTTCTACGATGCCTGCTGCCACTTCAGCGTTGTCTTCTGCCCGAGCCTGCTCGATCGCCCGCTCAACGCGGCGTCGCCGACGTTCCAGTTCAACCCCATGCTCCGAGGTTCCAAGCCTGATTAGCGGCGTTCCCTGCAACCCCATGAGCAGGAACGCAGCGCCCATCAATACCAGCACAGCTGAGCCAGCCTGGTTCTCAGTTGCAAAGACGGACCAAGCACCGCCGCCACCAGCAAGGAGGCCGAAGAAGAGTGCGCCAGCACGCTCCCACGCGGTTAATGGAGCTGCTTCAAACTGGTCGTCAGGCTCCTGAAGGTCCTGTTCGGACGGCACAATCTCGCTGGAGGAAGGCTCTTCTGGCACGCATCGACCATAGTCTGGAGGGTCCAGCTGCCTAACACAGACATCGCTCGACCTAGAGTGGCCGGTGATGTGTGTTCCGGTGCGAACGCTGCTTGACGCATGTCGTCGTGCCCTATCCGTGCCCGACGCAACGGCCATCACCGGGCACCAGGGGTCCACATCAGGCAGGCCGCCAAAGGGACTGACCTGCGCGTGACTAGGGACAAGCCGATGCGGAGAGTGGGGTAGCAAGGCTTCCGAAACCGATGGTGATCATCTTCCAAATTGATTACCCGGTGAGTTCTGAGCTACGACGAGCAGAGGCGGCGCCTTCGTCGCTCGATCGCCTACTTCGGCCGATGATCGGGGCCGGCGGGAGCTGTCGACTCCTCGTCCCGAACTGGCAGTGCCGGCGTATCTCCGTCGTGTTCAGTGTCCTGCTCTCGGAGCCGGCGTTCGAGCTCATCTACGATCTCGTCGGTTGGTACCTCGACGATGACTGTCACCTGGGGAGTGGGCTGAGGAGATGACGGTTCTTGCTTCGGCGGATTCCGGTCCGAGATGAGCTGGACGATCATGAGCAATGCCATGACATAGGTCAGAATCCGGACATCGTTCTGGCGTAGCACCTGGAGCAGATGCCAAAGCCGCGTGTCCTTCAGCCGTGCTTCGATCTGCTCGGGCTGACCCTCCTGGGAGACTTCGATCAGCAAGGCCAGCTCGTGTTCGGTGAGTGGAGCCTGCGTCAACTCCTCAACCACCTGCGCTATTGCCGCACGAGGAGGGGATATGATTCGCGATCCCTGCGCACGGCCGGTGAAGTGGTGCCGCTGAATCGCGGTACGGACTGCAGCCGACTGCCCAACATTGAAGCCACCTGGACGCATGAGGTGCCATGTTACCCGGAGTTACGGCATCGCGAGGCGGCCCGGAATCAGGCGGTGGGTGACCAACTGAGTGACGATCGAGGCGTACAAGGCAGACGCCCATGAACGTCAAGGGACTGTTTGGGCAGCTCATCGGTACGTCGAGCGCAGGTCAACGCCGGGTGTTGGTTGCCTGGGGGTCAAGGCGTCTTAAGCTGCAACCTGGCCGGTAATTAGCCAGCAAGGCCAAGCTTGCGATAGACGACCATGTTGACTGGGGTTGACAAGGTAGTGAAGTTATCCTCGACTGGCTGTGGGGCGTCGAGAGGATCGCCATGGCCGCAGCCGCTGATCATGATTGGAACTTCAAAGACGCATTCGCGTCTGCCGCAGGCGTAATCCCGACCCTGCTTTTGGCCCTGGTCCTCCAGAAGGAGCTACTAACAGTTGCCGTAGCGTTCTCGGCCAAATTCCGCCAAATGGCTGAGAATCCACCCAAAGCTATGCGAATCACCCAAGCGATTGCCAAGTTTATTTCGCCTGCATCCGCGCGAGCGATGGGTTATATGGATGTTTTCATCCACCCCTCCTTTTTGATCCTGCTAGCAGTAGGTGCAGAGCTCACCGCGCTATTTGGTATCGCAGAACCGCCGGCGTGGCGCGCTGGTGGCGCTGGGCGAGTGTTCGCGTTTTTCTCGCTTGGACTGCAAGCATTCGTGATTTGGCAGCTAATCTTTACAATTGCCCTGGGTCTACTCATAGTCTCTCTTCGGGCAGAATCAGCGGATGAAGAACAGGATGACAGCGATCGGGATCCTGATCAGCCGAAGGGGGCAGCCGAATGTCTAACTGAGTGACGCACCGCGACCGTGCCAGATCCGTGCCAGAACGGTCGGTCATGGTCGGGGCGTAGAGGGAAGCTACGGGCAGTCGGCCGACATTCGCCCAGGTGAACAACTTGCAGCGCAGTGACCTTGCCTGAGAACCGTCCTGGCAGTGTGGGAGTCGCGTCTGACAGCAACGGTGACAGCAGCCGGCGCGGACGACGAGGACCAGGGCGAGCCCTTGTCGGACGACCGTCCGAGGTCGCAGCGACAGACGGACGAGTCCGGACGGCGCGCCCAGAACTTACAAGCAAGGGTTACACGTGACCGACCCTCGCGAGTCTTGGGGGCTTTGTCGCGCCCTTCTACGACACGTCCGTCTTCTGCCAACCCGCGGGAGCTTCTCAAGGCCGATCAGGACTTCAAGGCCGAGATGTTGTTTCAGCATGTATTTGAGATTGCGGCCTTCGATGATCTCGATACGTCCGTTGGCTGCGGCGAAATCGCGGCTAGCCTTGCCCACCCATGAGGTGGTGACGAGGACACCCTTGGCGGCACGCTTGTGGTCCATTACGCCGGCAAGGGCGTGGACGGCCTCGAGCCCCACGATCCTGCCGTAACGCTTGGCCTGGATGATGCATAGTCCGCCGACGATGGGGTCCTCGTTGATGGCGACACCGTCGACGCCTTCATCCTTAGAGGCCTGAGTAACCCAGGACTTCATGCCGATGGCCTCGAAGAGCCGGCGGATGAGGTGCTCGAACTCGCTGGGCGAGAGCTTGAGCAAATCAGTGCGGCTGTCCATGCCGGCGATAACGTCGAAGTTTTGTTCCGGCGCTGGCTATCCGTCGGCGCGCCCGTACTGCGCTGCGCTGGTCTGGGTGACTAACTGAGTGACGATCACCAGCAACACCGGCGAACACCCATGGACGTCAACGGACACTTTGAGCCGGTCAGCGCAGTTCTCGGTCGAGGTCGGCCGGTGGTGGTTGTTGCCTGGGGGTCAAGGAGTCGTCAGCCAGGGGCGGTGCGTTCGAGATAACGAGTGCTACTCGTTATCGATCTTCGACATTGCCGTTCTGATGGCAGTGTAGGCATCAGCAGCGGCGGTCTCAATTTTCCTGCCCGCATCAACGATCAAGCCCCAGACCTGTCGCTCGTTCTCCTCGGTGAGTGGGTCGGCCGGCACAAGCTGGTACCCATGGTCAACGACGGATTCGAGGCCCGCCAAGGCAGCATCGAGTCTGCGCCACTCGTCCACTAGCTCATCACCTTGAAAGAGCAAGCGAACGCGAATGTCCATCAGGCGAGCCGTCGAAGCATGACCTGCGGCCTGAGCAGCCACTGAATCCCAGTCGTAGGACTCGTCATGCTCGCTGCGGTCAAACAAAATCGCAAGTGAGCCGTCGATATTGTGTAGCAGATTGCCGATCTCATAGAGGACCGCGATGCGGTCTGGCCGCAACCTGGACGGACGCTCCGAGGCAAGCTTGCGGCGTTCCCTCTCGTTCTCAACGTCAATGCGATGGTGCTCCCGAGCATCCGTCCGGTCTTGGACGATCTTCACGCCCCAGAGACTTGCACCACCACCAACGAGCGCACCAATCGCGACGCTGATCAGGTTTGCCCACCAAGGAGTCACCGATGGAGACTACTGAAACTGCACTACGTGGATCGACCCCGACCGCTTCTCGTGTCGTGAGTGTCTAACTGAGTGACAACCAGCGGTGACGATGTCGGACGAACATGGACGTTGGCGGACTCTTCTCGCAGGTCAGCCGGGGTGAACCCCAAGGTCGAACGACCATGATCGTTCCTTGACACGGAAGCGGTCGTAGTAGTCATACGACGTCGCGCACCCAGCTAACACCGCAGGCGAGCAGGATGAACAGGGCGACGGTGCCGATCCGTAGCCAGGGTGTGTCTTCGATTTTGCGGTCTGCGCCGATGCTGATGCTGATGCCGACGCAGAGGGCGAAGATGATGCCGAGGAAGACGGTCAGCAGGTGTTGGGCGGTGGTGTCTTTTTCCCAGTAGGCCCATGCTCCGAGCACGGTGGCTCCCAGGGCGATGGCGGAGATGATGACGAGCGGGATAGCGATACGCCATCGCTTGAACGGCGTCATGGCTGCTGTCCGGTCTGCTCGGTGAGGTCACCGACGCCCAGGTCGCCGTGTACCTGGCCAAGTACGCCACCAAATCCACCGAGGTCACCGGGCACACCTCGACCCGGATGACCGAGGAACTGATCGCGGTCTACGCCGACCGGCACGGCACCCACACCGAACGGCTCGTCGACGCCTGCTGGCGGCTCGCGCACGCCCGATGGCGGTGCCCGGCCGAGCTGTGCCGCCACCACCACACCTGCCCGGCCTGCGTCGAACGGCACGCCGCCGCAGCCTCGGACGAACCCAGCCCGTACGCCCGGCTACGCCAGTGGGCGCACATGCTCGGCTTCGGAGGTCACTTCCTTACCAAGAGCCGCCGGTACTCGATCACGTTCGGCCTGCTCCGCGACAACCGCGTCGTCTACCGCCGCACCCAGAAAGCCGGCCCGGAACAAGCCGATGCGGCTACGGAGCCGACGACGCTGGTGGTCAACTTTCTGCAGTTCGTCGGCGCCGGGTGGCGCACACCTGCTGACGCCATGCTCGCCAACACGTCCGCCGCGATGGCCCGAGAACACGCCGATGCCGCCAGTGAGCACCTGACCGCATTGGCCGCGTGAACGGCCGTCAACCGTCAAGCAAGTCTTGACGCCGAATCGACGGGGAGACGTAATGGCACAACCTGATAAGGAGCCCTGCTGGACGGTCGCTGACGTGGCGGCCTACCTGCGTGTGCCGGAGGAGACGCTGTACGCCTGGCGTAAGCGGCACTACGGCCCGCCCGCGTCCCGGGTCGGCCGCTATCTGCGCTATGAACCGGCCGTTGTTCAGGCCTGGTTCCGGGAACGGCAGGCATCCTGACCATGGGGCATGTCGAGGACCGCTGGTACAAGACGGTGCGGCAGGCAGGCGGCGGCACCCAACGGGTCAAGTCGGCTCGCTTCGGTAAGGGACTGCGCTACCGGGTTCGCTACATCGACCCGGCCGGTCGGGAGCGCAGTGAGTCGTTTCCCGACCGGGCCAAGCGCGACGCTGAAGCGTTCCTGGTTTCGGTCGAGTCGGACAAGCTCCGGGCCTCGTACGTTGACCCGGCGGCCGGACGGATCACGTTCCGGGTCTATGCCGAGGACTGGCTGCGAACCCGGGTATTGGACGAGTCGAGCCGGGAGTCCACGGAGCGCCGAGTCAGGAAGCACCTGTACCCCTTCTTCGGCGACCGGCAGCTCGCCGCGATCAAGCCGGGGCACGTCCGGGAGTGGGATACCAGCATGGTGGGCAGGCTGGCCTCGTCGACCCGGTCGGTCGTGTTCACTCACCTGCGTTCGATCCTGGGGGCGGCGGTCGACGATGAGCGGATCGCCAAGAACCCGTGCTCGGCGCGGTCGGTGAAGCAGCCGCGTCCGTCCGAGCGCCATCCGGTGCCGTGGACCTTGGAGCAGGTGGAAGCCATCCGTGCCGGTCTGCCGGTCCGGTACCGGCCGGTGGTGGACCTCGACGCGGGATGCGGCATGCGGCAGGGCGAGATCCTCGGCGTTGCGGTCGACGACCTCGACTTCGACGGCGGCTGGGTGCGGGTCACTCACCAGATCAAGCGGGTCCGGTCACGGCTGGTCTTCGGGTTGCCCAAGAGTGATCGAGCGCGACGGATCCCGCTGCCGGAGTCAGTCGCCGACGTTCTGCGAGCTCACCTGCGGGACTACCCGGCGGCTCTGGTCACCCTGCCCTGGGAGGACCCGTTCAGCGACGACCGGCGCTCGTACCGGCTGGTCCTGAACACCTCCCGCGGCACGCCGCTCAACCGCAGCTGGTTCGACTCGCAGCTGTGGCATCCGGCCCTCGAGGCGGCGGGCATCGTCCGTAGCCAGGCCACCGGCGTGCACGCGCTGCGGCACTTCTACGCCTCGGCGCTGCTGGACGCGGGCGAGAGCGTCAAGGCCCTGGCGAACTACCTGGGCCACACCGACCCGGGGTTCACGCTGCGGGTCTACACCCACCTGATGCCGGCCAGTGAGGACCGCACCCGCCGGGCGATCGACGCCCTGTTCCGCCGTGGTGGCGAGCATCCTGACGGCCCAGCGACGGCCCAAGGGCCGCAAATCGGACCCTGGGAGGCATGAATGCCCAGCTCAGCGCATACTCGTACGCGAGAATCCGGCGTACAGGCTGACTCGTCCGTCGCCCACCGGTAGTGCCCGGCGTGCTGTCCCCGAGGGTGATCAGCCCGAGACGACGACGGAGGTCTCCGGGTCGTGGGGCAGGGGCGAGGTGGTCGCGACGATGAAGCCGGCCCGCTCCCACGGACGGTCGTCCAGCAGGAAGGGCACCTCCTCGGCCTCCCATTCGTCCCAGTGGAGCAGCGCCTCCGCCTCCGTCCGGCCGGTCTCGGCCAGGTCGCGGACGATCGCGCGCCGCTTGGCCTCGGCGAAGTCGGACTGGACCCAGATCGCGACATCCAGGTGCGGGGTCAGTGAGCGCCGCGAGACGCCGACGCCCTCCAGGATCACGGTCGGCGTCTCGGCCGGCACGTCGATGTGGCCGGGCCGCCCGAGGCGTTCCCAGGCCGGCAGCCGGCAGTGCACCGCCTCGCCGGCCTGCAGCGGCTGCAGGATGCCCTCGATCATCAGGTCGTCCCAGCCGAAGCGGGAATGGTGCCACGCCACGTCGTCGGAGTGCACGACGACCGCGGAGCCCAGCGTGCGGCTCAGCCGGTCGGCCAGCACGGTCTTGCCGCCCCCGCCCCGCCCGTCGACGGCGATGACTCGACGCCGGCCGCGGGGTGGGGCCGAGGTCACCGACCGCGCGAAGACGTCGATCGGCTCCACCCGCCAGGGTCCGGCCGCAGGCTCACCGGGTCCGAGTTCCATGCCGGTCGTATACCCCTCGGCGGGGGCGGTCAGACCAGATCGGACGGGTTGGTGTTCGCGCCGCAGAGCAGGACGACCACGCGCTCGCCGTCGGCCGGCACGTAGGCGCCGGACGTCAGCGCCGCGTAGGCCGCCGCGGTGCCGTGCTCGACGACCTGCCGGTAGTCGTCCCACAGGCGACGGCGAGCGTCCACGATGGCCTGGTCGTCGACGAGCACCGACGGCGTTCCGGCGGAGGCCGCCATCTCGTACGCGATCAGGCCCGCCCGCCGCGCGCCCAGCGAGTCGGCCGCCACCCCCGACACCGGTACGTCGACCGGCTCGCCCGCGGCCAGCGCGGAGTGCAGGGCCGCGGCCGTCACCGGCTCGACCGCGATGACCCGTACGGCCGGCGGCAGGGCCGCGAGCACCCCGGCGATCAACCCGCCGCCGCCGACCGCCACCAGCACGGTGTCGAAGCCCGACGGGAGCTGGTCGAGCAGCTCGAGGCCGAGCGTGCCGTTGCCGGCCACCATGAACGGGTCGTCGTAGGCGTGACAGAAGAGGGCGCCGGACGACTGGGCGCTGACCACGGCGGCCGCGTAGGCCTCGGCGTACTCGTTGCCCACCTGAACGACCCGGGCGCCGAGTTTGCCGAGTTTGGCGACCTTCACCGCCGGCGCCGTCGCCGGCACGAACACCTCGGCCGGGATGCCCAGCTCGCGGGCCGCGTAGGCCGCCGCCAGCCCGGCGTTGCCACCGGAGGCCGCGACGAGGCCGGCGGCGGGGATCGACGGGGCCGCGAGGATCCGGTTGAGCATGCCGCGCGTCTTGAACGAACCGGCGTGCTGCGCGTGCTCCAGCTTGAACCAGAGTCCGCCGTCGGCCCGCAGGAGGGGCGTCCGTCGCACCCGGCCGCCGAGGCGCTCGGCGGCCGCGCGTACGTCGTCAATCTTGACCATCACCGGGCAACTCTAGGCGATGCTCCAGCTCATGGTCCGCGACGTGGCGGGGGTACGTTCGCCCACCAGACGCGCGAGATCGAGTAATCGGTTGGAGAAGCCCCACTCGTTGTCGAACCAGCCGCGCACCTTGACCCCGCCGTCGGCCGTGGTCTGGGTGCCGGACGGGTCGAACAGGCACGACGCCGGGTTGTTCTTCACGTCGATCGACACGGTGGGGTCCGGGTCGTACGCCAGCACGCGGCGCAGCGGCCCGGCAGCCGCCTCGGCCATCGCCCGGTTGACCTCCTCGACGCTGACCGGCCGATCGGTCTGCCCGGACAGTTCGGCCAGCGAGCCGATCGGGGTGGGCACGCAGTAGTAGCTGTAGCGCATCTCGCCGATCTCGGGCAGCGCCACCCGCACCAGGTCGCCGACCACGTAGTTGTGCGGGATGATGCTCTCGCCGGCGGCCCGGCCCAGCCGCGGGTCCTCGCGCGACGTCCCGGTGACCGAGTCCTGCGCCTTCTGCCAGCCCTGGGTGGCCAGCACCACCGACGTGTTGACGCCGTGCAGCCCGAACCGGTCGAGCAGCACCTTGGCCATCACGGTGAGCGCGTTCACGCCGCACGAGCCGGGGGAGACGACGTCGTGCCGCGCCGGGTCGTACGTGGTGTGGTTGGCCCCGTACATCAGGAACGCGTCGGGCTCGTCGGCCGACGCGCTGATCACCACCTTGCGGGCGCCACCGTGGGTGATGTGGGTGCGGGCCAGCGAGCCGGCCCGGAACCGCCCGGTGGCCTCGATGACCACGTCCACCCCGGCGTCGGCCCAGGGAATGCGTTCCGGCCGTTCATGGTGGAACGAGCGGATGGCGTGGTCATTCACCACCAGGTGATCCGCGCGGGCCGTGACGGTTCCGGGAAATGCGCCGCGAATGCTGTCGCGGCGCAGGCCGTAGGCCATTTTCTCGGTTGAGGCAAGGTCGTTCACCGCGGCAATGGATATGCCGAGATCGGGTGATGCCGCGACTATGCGCGCCAGCCCTCGGCCGATCCGCCCGAATCCGTTGATGCCGATCGTGACACTCATGGGTAGGCTCTCCTCGGCCGGTCTGTCATTGCAGTCACGGGCGGCCCGAGCACCGGCGATCGCATCTGCAATCTCGCCGGTTTCAGCATCTCGCCAGTTTCAGCGAGATCGCCGGTTTCAGCGATCTCTGTATCTCGGACACCGTGCGTCACACCCTCGACACTATGAGTCGTGCAACTTGCACGTCAACGCACGAGGCGTCACAGCGCGCCGGGGTCCGGCGGCCCGTGCGGGCATCCATGGTCGTCTTCGTGCCCATCGACCTGCCGTTCCTCTGTAATGGTCGATCCGCGGCCTGCGCCTTTCGGACGAGGCGTGCGTATTTCGGCCAGTCGATATTTCTGCGAAACAATTCGGCCGCCGCCGGGACGGTATTTAAAAATTCGATCAGTGGGCGGCGGCAATCACCCGGGTGAGTGCCGCGTGCAACGTCTCGAGTTCCGCCAGGGGCATGCCCAATCGGGCGACGATCGCCGGCGGGATCTTCTCGGCCTCCGACCGCAACGCCCGGCCCTCGGCGGTCAGCGTCAGGGCCAGGCTGCGTTCGTCGGCGGGATCGCGCTGCCGGTCGACGTACCCGATGGTCTCCAGCCTCTTCAACAACGGCGAGAGGGTGCCCGGATCGAGCTGAAGCAGCCGGCTGAGGTCGCGCACCGACAGCGGCGCGTGCTGCCACAGGGCCAGCATCACCAGGTATTGCGGGTGGGTCAGGCCCATCGGCTCGAGCAGCGGGCGATAGAGGCTCACCACGCTGCGCGAGGCCACCGACAGGGCGAAGCACACCTGGCGTTCCAGTTCGAGGGGGTCATCGGCCACGCTCCCAGCGTAGCCATTTCGTTGGGGCCCCAACGATCACCCCGTACGCGCCCCGGCTCGCCGCACGGTCAGCGGGACCGGCGGCCCAGCAGGGCGATCCCGCCGAGCAGGGCCAGCAGCAGGCCGGTGAACCACAGCATCGAGGTGGTCGACGCCACATACCGGCTGGCCACTCCCAGGCCCAGGACCGGACCGACCAGGCCGAGATAGGCGATCAGGAACAGCCCGGCCAGGCTCTCGCCGCGCTGGTGGGCGGGGGCGCTGGCGGCGATCGTGCCGACCGCCGACTTGAACAGGATGCCCGCGCCCGCGCCGGCGATCGCGCCGCCGACCAGGAAGGCGGGAAGCGACGTGGTCTCCATGCCGGTGGCCAGCACGATCAGCCCGGTGGCCTGAGCGACGAGCCCGCTGACGAACCGGGCGCGCGGGGTCAGTCGTCCGCTGACCGCCTGACTGGCCGCGCCGGCACCGAACACCACGAAGACGGTCACCCCGGCCAGCAGGCGGCTCGGGTGGTGCAGCGCGCCGGCCACGAAGCTCGGCGCCAGCGAGGTGAACAGGCCGAACACGGCGAACGCGGCGAAGGCGGAGGTGGTGGCCACGAGCACGGACCGGCGGGGGCCGGCGATCCGCACGCCCTGCGGCCGGTACTTTGGCCGGTCGGCCGGTGCGACCACCGTCTCGGGTGCGACCGCGACTGCGACCATGCTCAGAGCCAGCAGGACCAGGAAGACCACGTACGGCGTACGCAGGGGAGCGGTCACGAACTGGGCCAGCGCGCCCGCCACGAGGGTGCCGGCGCCCAGCCCGCCCAGGTTGGCGGCCGACGACACGATCTCGAAGCGCATCCCGGTGGCCCGCGGGCGGTGGGCCTTGTGCAGTTCCAGCAGGTACGCCGTGGCGGTGGCGGTCAGCATGCCGACCCCCAGCCCGGTGAGGAACCGGGCGGCGATCAGGCCCGGCAGCGCCGTCCACGTGAGGAAGAGCACCCCCGCCAGGATCTCCAGAGCCAGCGACGCCTGCAGCACCCGGCGCCGGCCGAGCCAGTCGGAGACGTGCCCGGCCAGCAGCAGGCTCGTGATCACACCGATGGCGTAGACGGCGAAGACGACCGTGACGGTGAGCGCGGAAAAACCGTCCACCCGCTGGTAGAGCGGGTAGAGCGGGGTCGGCACCGTCGAGAAGGCGAGCGCGACGAGATAGACGGCGGCGATGAGCCAGAAGCCACGGCCGTGCCGCGACGATCCCTCCTCGGCGGGGGAGGGGCTCGCCGGACGGTGCTGGGTCAAGACGGTCATGCCTTGAGAGTGCGCCGCGCAAGCATCAGCACCAACGATGATTGATGCTGACTACAATCACGTCTCGTGCTGGAGCTCCGCCACTTCGAGTACTTCGTCGCCGTCGCCGAGGAACGCAACTTCACCCGCGCCGCGGCCCGCCTGCACGTCGTCCAGTCCGGCGTCTCGGCCGTGATCAAGGCCATGGAGCGGGAGCTCGGCGCGCGCCTGCTCGACCGCACCTCCAAGCGGGTCGAGCTGACCGACGCCGGCGAGGCGCTGCTGCCCCGGGCGCGGGCCGCGCTGGACGCCGCCCGGGAGGCCCGCGACGCGGTCGACGAGGTGCGCGGAGGGCTGCGCGGCACGGTCCGCATCGGCACGCTGACCTCGGTCGGCCTCATCGACGTGCCGGCTCTGCTGGGTGCGTTCCACCGGGTCCACCCGCACGTCGGCCTGCGGCTGCACGTGTCGCCGCGCGGCTCCGACGGGCTGCTCGACTGGCTGGTCGACGGCACGCTCGACCTGGCCGTCGTCTCGGCGCCGGGCCGTCCGCCGCCCGGCATCCGGGTACGCCCGGTCGGATCCCGCCGTCTCGAGCTGGTGCTGCCCGAGGGTCATCGGCTGGCCGGCGCGGCCGAGGTGCGCGTGGCCGACCTGGCCGGCGAGTCGTTCGTCGACTTCCCGGCCGGCTACGGCAACCGCACCGTCACCGACAAGGCGTTCGCCGACGCCGGGGTGCAGCGCCATGTGGCCATCGAGGTCACCGACATCGCCAGCGGCGCGAGCTTCGTCCGCGAGGGGCTCGGGGTGGCGATCCTGCCGCCCTTCGTGGTGCCCGACGACCGTACGGGTCTGGTGATCAAGAACGTGACCGGCGCCGACCTGGAGTGGCCTCTCGGGCTCGCGGTCTCCGCCCTGCGGAGGCCCAGCGCGGCGGCCCGGGCCCTTCTCGCCCTCATCGACGAGAAGGTCGGTTAGACCGAAACGCTCCCATGAATGCCTTTCGTCCGTAAAGCTTTCGGGAGGACGGCCGTAAAGGGGGAGCGGTGGCAGAGCAACAACCGGCCGAGTCGGTGCTGCGGTTCCGGCGGTTCGCGCTGGCCGTCTGCGTGATCGGCGTGCTCGTCCAGCTCGGTCTGACCGCGTACTACCTCGGCATGGGGCACAAGGCGCAACCACGCGACGTGCCGGTCGGGCTGGTGTCGCCGGCCGCCGACCGCACCGAGGTGGTCAGCCTGCTGACCCGGCAGGGCTACTTCAAGGTCACCGACTACGCCACGGCCGACGACCTCGAGATCGCGATCAAACGCCGGGACGTGTACGGCGGGGTCGACATCACCGGCACCCAGCCCCACCTCTACGTGGCCTCGGCCGCCGGCCCGGCCGCCGCCAACCTGCTGCGCACCACGTTCACCTCGGTCGTGCAGCAGCAGACCGCGGCGACGCTGGCCCAGCTGGCCGAGTCGGGCAGCCGCATCACGGTCGCCCGGGCCCAGCAGCTGAACGCGCCGCCGCCGATCACCGACGTGGTGCCGTTGCCCGACGACGACGTCAACGGCGTCTCGCTCGGTTTCATCACCCAGGCGCTCGCCCTCGGCGGCACGGTCGCCTCGATGGGCCTCGGACGTCTCATCCCGCGCACCCGCCGCTCCTGGCGCCGCGGCATCGCGCACGTCAGCACGCTCATCGTCTACGCCGTGGCCTCGGCCGCCGTCGTCATCTGGTCGATGGGCTGGTTCAGCGTGGGCATCACGGCCGACCGCGGTGAGATGCTCGCCATCTTCTCGCTGATCTCCCTGGCCATCACCGCCTCCACCGCCGGCGCGGTCGCCCTCTTCGGCCCGCCCGGCGCGGTGATCGGCGCGCTGTACTTCACGCTCGGCACCGTGATCTCGGGCGCGAGCATCCTGCCCGAGTTCCTGCCCGACTTCGGCCGGATCCTCGGGGCCAACCTGCCGACCGGCGCCGGCGTGCAGGCGGTGCGCGACAACCTCTACTTCCCGGCCGCCGAGATCCACCACCACCTGATCGTGCTGGCCCTCTACGCCGGCATCGGCGCCGTCGTCGTGCTCGTCACCAACATGCTGCCCAACCGCCGCAACCGGACCTCCGAGGTCGAGCTCGACCTGGCCCACCGCCTCGAGGGCGCCGAGCGCCGCGAACCGGTGAACCTCTCGTAGGGCTCCACCGAAACAGGCGCCGAGGCCCTCAGGTTTTCGCGCGGGTGCCGAACAGGAGTTCGTGGGGATCGAGAACGTGAGCTCGCGCATCGCGGACATCCAGAGCCGCATGATCGCGCTGCAGACCCAGCAGACCGGCCGCAACGTGCAGGCGCAACCGGCGAAGGCGGCGTCCGGCCCGGGCGGCGACTTCGCGGACTACCTGAAGGACGCCGTGAACGCGGCGCCGACCGCCAACAAGTCGTACTCGCTGAACAGCAAGGGCATCCCGACCGACCTGGCCGCCTACGGCAACGGCCGGATCCCGGCCAGCGCGCTGGAACCGGTCGGCAACACCCGGCACAAGCTGTGGGCGCCGGCGGCCCAGTCGCTCAACCAGATGATCGGCGACGCCAAGAAGGACGGCGTGCACATCGGCATCACCGACTCCTACCGCCCGTACGCCGAGCAGGTCGATCTCGCCCGGCGCAAGGGCCTGTACTCCCAGGGCGGGCTGGCGGCCAAGCCCGGCACCAGCGAGCACGGCTGGGGCATGGCCACCGACCTCGACCTCAACGCGAAGGCGCTGTCCTGGATGAAGCAGAACGGCGAGAAGTACGGCTTCGTGATGAACGTGCCGCGGGAGAACTGGCACTGGGCCTACAAGCCCAAGTCCGTCTGAGCGCGCGTGGGTTGAATGGTCAGACGCGGGCGATCAGCTCGCCGTGGAGCAGGGACATCCAGCCGTCGGGATCGGCCGCCCAGCGCTGCCACGCCGCCGAGATCCGCGTGAGGTCGGCCCGGGTCGCGGCGCCGGTGCGCTCGGCCGTCGCGGCCATGTCCGACTGCAGGATCCGGTCGGCCCACAGGCCGCCCCACCACGAGCGGTCGGACTCGGTGGCGAAGCACCAGGTGCTCGACGATGCCGACACGTCGGTCAAGCCGGCCTCGTGGGCCCAGGCCAGCAGGCGCCGGCCGGCGTCCGGCTCGCCGCCGTTGCCGCGGGCCACCCGCTCGTAGAGGGCCAGCCACTCGTCGAGCTCGGGCAGTCGCGGATACCAGGCGAAGGCCGCGTAGTCGCTGTCGCGCACCGCGATCAGCCCGCCCGGCCGGGCGACCCGGCGCATCTCGCGCAGCGCGGCCACCGGGTCGGCGACATGCTGCAGCACCTGATGGGCGTGCACGACGTCGAAGGTGTCGTCGGGGAAGTCGAGCCGGTGCACGTCGCCGACGGCGAAGTCGACGTTGGTCAGGCCGCGCCGGGTGATCTCGGCCCGGGCCAGACCCAGCGCGTTCTCGGTCATCTCCAGGGCGGTGACCCGCGCCGGGGTGACGAGGCTCGCGAAGTCGCCGGTGATCGTGCCGGGGCCGCAGCCGATGTCGAGCACCGTCACGCCGGAGGAAAGATGCGGCAGGAGGTACTCCGCCGAATTCTCTGCGGTGCGCCACCGGTGCGAGCGCAAGACCGATTCATGATGACCATGGGTGTACGTCGTCATGGCGTCGACGGTAAGCCTGGTGTCTCCTCATGTGGGACAACAATCTCACGATGTGAACCAGCCGTCGGTAAGTGATTTCTCGCTACGCAGATCAAGCCGTACTTTTGAGGTCATGAGGATCGGCATTGTGGGCGCGACGGGACAGGTGGGCGGCGTCATGCGGCGCATCCTGGCCGAGCGGGCCCTTCCCGTTGAGCAGCTCCGTTTTTTCGCGTCCGCCCGCAGCGCGGGTCGCACTCTTCCGTGGGGCGACGGCGAGGTGACAGTCGAGGACGCGTCCACCGCTGACTACAGCGGCCTCGACATCGTCCTGTTCTCGGCCGGCAAGGGCAGCTCCAAGGAGCTCGCCCCGCGCGTGGCCGAGGCCGGCGCCGTGGTCATCGACAACTCCTCGGCCTGGCGGATGGACCCCGACGTCCCGCTGGTCGTCAGCGAGGTCAACCCCGACGCCGCCCGCAACCGGCCCAAGGGCATCATCGCCAACCCCAACTGCACCACCATGGCCGCGATGCCGGTGCTGCGCCCGCTGCACGACGAGGCCGGGCTGGTCGCCCTGGTCGCCACCACCTACCAGGCCGTCTCGGGCGCCGGGCTGGCCGGCGTGAGCGAGCTCGACGAGCAGATCAAGAAGGTCGCCGACGGCGCCGCCGGGCTTGCCTTCGACGGGTCCGCCGTGGAGTTCCCGGCCCCCCGATCGTTCGCCAAGCCGATCGCCTTCAACGTGCTGCCGCTGGCCGGCTCGATCGTCGACGACGGCCGCGACGAGACCGACGAGGAGCAGAAGCTGCGCAACGAGAGTCGCAAGATCCTCGATCTGCCGTCCCTGCTCGTGTCGGGCACCTGCGTACGCGTCCCGGTCTTCACCGGCCACTCGCTGCAGATCAACGCCCGCTTCGCCCGGCCCCTGTCGCCCGCCCGGGCCCGCGAGCTGCTCGCCGCGGCGCCCGGTGTCGAGCTGTCCGATGTGCCGACGCCGCTCGAGGCGGCCGGCCGCGACCCGTCCTTCGTGGGCCGCATCCGGGCCGACGAGACGGTCGAGCACGGTCTCGCGTTCTTCGTCTCGAACGACAACCTGCGCAAGGGCGCGGCGCTCAACGCCGTCCAGGTCGCCGAGCTGGTCGCCGCCGAGTTGTAGATCTCCATAGTTGATGACCGCCCCGGCCGCACGGCCGGGGCGGTTTTTGTGCTCTTGCCCTCATGCTCCAATGTGGAAATCTAGGACTTTTTGCCCGAATCGGTGGCGGATGGTCGGTTTGAGGTGCAGAGTGATTGCATGAGCGACAGTGGGCCCGGCGGCGGCTACTTCTGGTGCCTCCGCCACCATCGAGTCGAGAGTGGCGACGACGTCTGTCCGGCCCAATATCGTCTCGGCCCCTACGCCACGGCCGACGAAGCTTCGCGTGCCCTCGAGACCGTCGAGAAGCGCAACGCGAACTGGGACGCCGAGGATGCCCGCTGGAACGGGGAGGTCAGCTGACTGTGGCGCCGGCCCTCTGAGTCCACGCCGCCTCCAGCTTCGCTATCGATCGTTCTTGTACTGAACGTCGCAGTCTCCGTGCGGAGACGAGCCCGCAGCCATTCGCGCAGTCATTCGCAAGGAGGAACACCCAGATGGCCGCTGCCAAAAAGGCCCCCCGCTCTGTCACCAGGGCGGACAAAAGCCGTATTTCGCGTACGCCCGCCGGCGAGGCGGCGACGGCGCCGGCGCCGGTGACCGGGACGTCGGCGCGGGCCGCCGCCAAGCCCGTCACCAAGGCGGCCAAGCCCGTCACCAAGGCGGCCAAGCCGGTCGCCAGGACCGCCAAGCCCGTCACCAAGAACGCCGACCCGGTCATCAAGACTGCCGGTCCGGTCACCAGGACCGCCGCTCGGATCGCCGCCAAGCCGGTCACGAAGACCGCCGCCAAGCCGGTCACGGAGTCGGCCGCCCGGGCCGCGGCCAAGCCGGTCACGAAGACGGCCACCCGGATCGCCGCCAAGCCGGTGACCAAGACCGCCGCGCGGGCGGCCGCCAAGCCGAGCGCCCGCCGTCCGGTGACTCCACGACGGACAGCCGCGGCCGCCGAGCCGGGCCCGGCGATGACGACGGCGATCATCGGCACGACGGAGACGGACGCCCCGGCTCCCCAGCAGACTCCCGCCAAGACGGCGGCGACCAAGGCGGGTTCGATGACCACTGCCGGCAAGACGGCGAGCGCGAAGAAGCCGGCCCGCCCGGCTGCGACGAAGACGACCGCGACCAAGGCGACCGCCGCGACGCCCAAGAGCGCCGCGACGAAGACGGCTGCGACAAAGTCGGCTGCGACGAAGACGGCTGCGACAAAGACGGCTGCGACGAAATCCGCGGCCGCGACGAAGGCCACGACGGCGGCCAAGGCTGCTGCGGCGGCCACTGCCGGCGCCCGGAACGCGACGGCGTCGGCCAACAAGGCCGCGGCTTCGACCGCCAAGGCCGGATACAGCCGCAGCGCCACGGCCTCCGCTAACAAGGCGGCCGTCACCACCGGCAAGTCGGGGGCCAACCGGAATGCCGCCGCGGTCGCCGACCGGGCCGCGGCCACCGCCGCCAACCGGGCCGCGGCCACCGCCGCCAAGGCCGGAGCCAAGGCGACCGCCGCGGCGAAGAAGGCCACGGCGACCGCCACCAAGACCGCGGCCAAGAAGGCACCCGCCACCAAGGCCGCCACCAAGTCCACCGGCGCCAAGGCGACTCCTGCGAAGGCGACTGCCACCAAGTCGACCGCTACCAAGGCGACCGCCACCAAGGCGACCGCCGCCAAGAAGGCGCCCGCGGCGAAGGCAGCCACGGCCGCGAAGACGGCGGCGGCCAAGGCGACGGCGGCGACGAAGACGGCCGCGACCAAGGCGACCGCCGCCGCGAAGTCGGTCGCGAAGTCGGCCGCGATCAAGGTCGCGGCGAAGAAGGCCCCGGCTTCCCGGACGGCCGCGAAGAAGGCTCCGGCGAGCAAGGCCGCCCCGCGGAAGGCGCCCGCCACCAAGGCCGTCGCCGCCGGCTCGATCAAGGCTCCGACGGCGAAGGCCGCGTCCACCACCAAGGCGACGGCGGCGGCCAGCAAGACTGCCGCGACCAAGACCGCGGCCAGGACGACTGCCACCAAGCCGGCCGCGGAGAAGGCGGCCGTACCGGCCAAGAAGACCGCGACCAAGGCGACGACGGCGTCCCCGCGCAAGACAACGGCGCCGAAGACGCTCGGGCGTACGCCGGTCGAAGCCGCCCCCGCCCGCCCGGCGGCCGGCCTCCGTTCGACGACCGGTCCGCGCTCGGCGGTCGCCAAGGTGGCCGGGCTGAGCCCGGTCGCGGCCCGCGGCGGCAACAAGCCCACGGCCACGCCGACGGGAAAGCGGAGCACCGCCAACGAGTCCGGCGCGACCCGGGGCGGGGCCGCGCGGTCGGCCAACGCCCCCCGGGCCGGCGCCACCGCGAAGAACTCGTCGACCAACGCGTCGCGGGTCGCCAAGGCGACCACGGCGGCCGCCGCCCGGCAGGCGGCGCTGGGCAACACCCCGGCCGCGGACATGATGGACGCCACCCCGGCCCCGGCCCGCAAGACGACCGGACGCCGCAGCCGCTGACATCACGGCACCCGAAGGGCCGCGCCGTCCGGCGCGGCCCTTCGTGCTTCCCAGCCGGCCGGGGCCGTAGCTGGTAGGAATGACCCGTGCCGATCAGACGTGTGCGAGCGCCGCAAATCGACTTCGCCGCGTTGAGGCGCGAGCTGGGACTGCCGGCGGAGTTCCCGCCCGAGGCGCTGGCCGAGGCCGAGGCCGCGGCGGCCGGGCCGCTCCCGCCGGTGGCCGACCGCACCGACGTGCCGTTCGTGACGATCGACCCGGCCACGTCGAGAGACCTCGACCAGGCCATGCACCTGAGCCGGCTGCCCGGCGGCGGCTACCGGGTGCTGTATGCGATCGCCGATGTCGCCTCCTACGTGCGGCCGGGTGGCGCGCTCGAGGCCGAGACGTGGGTGCGCGGGCAGACGATCTACCTGCCCGACGGCCGGATCCCGTTGCACCCGCCGGTGCTCAGCGAGGACGCGGTCAGTCTGTTCCCGGACGTCGAGCGGGCGGCCGTGGTGTGGACCATCGATCTCGACGCCGACGGCGACACCATGTCGGTCGGGCTCGAGCGGGCACGGGTCCGCAGCCGGGCCAAGCTCAGCTACGAGGCTGTCCAGCAGCAGGTGGACGCGGGCACGACGCCCGAGCCGCTGGCCCTGCTGCCCGAGCTGGGCGGGCTGCTCGCGGCCCGGGCCACCGATCGGGGAGCGGTCAATCTGCCGCTGCCCGAGCAGGAGGTCGAGGAGCACGGGGGTGGCTGGCGTCTCGTGCTGCGGGCGCCCCTGGCGATCGAGGAGCACAACGCCCAGATCTCGCTGCTCACCGGCATGGCGGCGGCCGATCTCATGCTGCGCGGCGGGGTGGGCCTGCTGCGCACGATGCCCGCGCCCAGACCCGACGCGATCGCCAAGCTGCAGGGCGCCGCGAAGTCACTGGGCGTGCTGTGGCCGTCCGGGGCGCCGGTGGGCACGGTCGTGGCCGCGGTCGATCCGGCAAGCCCGCGCGGGGCCGCGTTCCTCGATCAGGCGGCCGATCTGTTGCGCGGTGCGGCCTACACGCCGTTCGACGGGACGCCGCCCGAGCAGACCGGGCACGGCGGGGTCGGGGCGCCGTACGCGCATGTCACCGCGCCGCTGCGGCGGCTGGCCGACCGCTATGCGACCGAGGTGTGCCTGGCCGTCGCGGCGGGCACGGCGATCCCGGAGTGGGCGCGGGCCGCCCTGCCGAGGCTGCCCAAGGCGATGTCCGAGTCCGACCGGCTGGCCGGCGCGGCCAACCGGGGCGCGATCGACCTGGCCGAGGCCGTGCTGCTGCACGACCGGGTCGGCGAGCACTTCGAGGCCGGCGTGCTCGACCTCGATGAGCCGTCGAAGAAGCGCCCGGCCGGCGGCACGGTCGCGATCGACGAGCCCGCGGTCCGGGCGCGCTGCCTGGGTGCGCTGCCCTTGGGTGTACGCATCCAGGCGCGCCTGATCGAGGCCGACCCGGTCACCCGCAAGGTGCTGTTCGAGCAGGCCTGAGGCCGGCCGGGCGGCCTCGCGGGAACGGTCAGAACGTGTGCTCGGCCGACGGGAACTCGCCGCCGCGGACCTCGGCCGAGAACTGCTGGGCGGCCGACGCGAGCGCACCGGCCAGGTCGGCGTACTGCTTGACGAAGCGCGGCATGCGGCCCGTGCGCAGACCGGCCATGTCCTGCCAGACGAGCACCTGGGCGTCGGTGTCGGGACCGGCGCCGATGCCCACCGTGGGGATCGACAGCTCCTTGGTGACGGTCTTGGCCACCTCGCCCGGCACCATCTCGAGAACCACCGCGAACGCCCCCGCCGCGGCGACCGCGCGAGCGTCGGCCAGCACCTCGGCGCCGTCCTGCTCGCGGCCCTGCACGCGATAGCCGCCGAGCGTGTGCTCGCTCTGCGGCGTGAAGCCGACGTGGCCCATGACCGGGATGCCGGCGCCGGTGAGCGCCTCGATCTGGGCCGCGACCCGGCGGCCGCCCTCGAGCTTGACGGCGTGCGCGCCGCTCTCCTTCATGAACCGGACGGCGGTCCGCAGGGCCTGGGTCGGGCCCTCCTCGTAGCTGCCGAACGGCAGGTCGGCCACGATCAGCGCCGTCCGGGTGGCCCGGACGACCGCGCGGACCAGCGGCAGCAGCTCGTCGACGGTGATCGGCAGGGTGCTCTCGTGACCGAACACGTTGTTGGCCGCCGAATCGCCGACCAGCAGCACCGGTACGCCGTTCTGATCGAAGATCGAGGCCGTGTACTGGTCGTAGGAGGTCAGCATCGGCCACCGGTCGCCACGGCTCTTGGCGGCGATGAGGTCACGGGTGCGGACCCGCCGGGTGGGCGGGCCACCGTACAGGGCCGGGATGTCCGACATGGCTCTTCTCCTTCCCTCGAGGCCGCGGAAGTGCGGTCCCCGGGTATGCAGAAATCGTCGCACTCCGGCCCGCGCGGCGGTCAGGGGTGAGTGGAGGTTGTCACAACCCCGCATATCGCGACCCGGGGCGTCCCGGCAGGCCCGGGCCAGCGTAATCTCGGCGTAATCGAGTCAGGTCAGACTGGCTCGTCAGGGCATTACTACGAGGGGTGAACGTGGACCGACAGCAGGAATTCGTGCTCCGGACTCTCGAGGAGCGCGACATCCGTTTTGTCCGGCTCTGGTTCACCGACGTGCTCGGCACGCTCAAGAGCGTGTCGGTCGCCCCGGCCGAGCTGGAGTCCGCCTTCGAGGAGGGCATCGGCATCGACGGCTCGGCGATCGAGGGCTTCGCCCGGGTGTACGAGTCCGACATGGTGGCCATGCCCGACCCGACGACCTTCCAGGTGTTCCCGTTCGAGGGTGGCGCCAGCGGCGAGAGCGCGCGGATGTTCTGCGACATCCTGCTGCCCGACGGCAACGCGGCCTGGGCCGACCCGCGTCACGTGCTGCGCCGGGCGCTGGCCCGGGCGGCGGAGAAGGGCTTCACCTTCTACACCCACCCCGAGGTCGAGTTCTTCCTCGTGCAGGACGGCCCGCTCGACGGCTCGGTGCCCATCCCGGTCGACACGGGCGGCTACTTCGACCACACCACCCACTCGGTGGCCCGCGACTTCCGCCGCCAGGCCGTGCTGGCCCTCGAGCGCATCGGCATCTCGGTCGAGTTCAGCCACCACGAGGTCGCGCCCGGTCAGCAGGAGATCGACCTGCGCTACGCCGACGCGTTGACCACGGCCGACAACATCATGACCTTCCGGCACGTGGTCAAGGAGGTGGCGCTGTCGCAGCACGTGCGGGCCACGTTCATGCCCAAGCCCTACACCGACCAGCCCGGCAGCGGCATGCACACGCACCTGTCGCTGTTCGAGGGCGAGCGCAACGCGTTCTTCGACGGCGACGACCCGATGAAGCTGTCCAAGACCGCACGCTCGTTCATCGCCGGCCTCCTGGTGCACGCCCGCGAGTACACCGCGGTGACCAACCAGTACGTGAACTCGTACAAGCGGCTCTTCCCGCTCCAGCTGCCGAATGTGGTCACCGAGTCGCCGGCCTTCGTCAGCTGGGGCCACCTCAACCGCTCCGCGCTGGTCCGGGTGCCCGCGTTCGGCAAGCCCAACTCGGCCCGCGTCGAGGTCCGCTCGATCGACTCGGCCACCAACCCGTACCTGGCCTTCGCCGTCATGCTCGGGGCCGGCCTCAAGGGCATCGAGGAGGGCTACGAGCTGCCTCCGGGCGCCGAGGACGACGTGTGGTCGCTGTCGCCGGCCGAGCGCAAGGCCGCCGGCTACGAGGCGCTCCCGGAGAACCTGTCCGAGGCCATCGACGTCATGAGCAAGTCCGAGCTGGTCGCCGAGGTGCTCGGCGAGCACGTCTTCGACTTCTTCCTGCGCAACAAGACGGCCGAGTGGGAGCAGTACCGTCGCGAGGTGACGCCGTACGAGCGGCAGCGTTACCTGGGCGCGCTGTAGAACGAGGTTTCCCGGCGGCTTTTCGCTGCGGGAATGCACAGACGTAGCTACTGTCTTGTACGGTCTCTCCTGACGTCGCGTGACAAGGAGAGGCCGTGCTTGAAGATCTGCTCGAGGGCGCTGGGCGCAGCATCGTATTCGGACTCGTCGGCATCGGGTTGATGGCCGTCGGCTACCTGCTCATCGACGTGCTGACCCCCGGCAAGCTGCGCGACCTCATCTTCGTGGAGCGCAACCCCAACGCGTCGCTGCTGCTCGCGGCCAACCAGCTCGGCATCTCGGCGATCGTCTTCACCGCGATCTTCACGTCGTACGACTCGTTCGGCCAGGGCCTGGCCTCGACGGTTCTGTTCGGCCTGATCGGCATCGTCATCATGGGCGCGGCGTTCCTGGTGCTCGACTGGATGACCCCCGGCAAGCTCGGCGACGTCATCTGCACCCCCGAACGCCACGGCGGCGCCCTGGTCAGCGCGGCCTCCCACTTCGGCGCCGCGCTCATAGTGTGCGCCTGCATCGCCTGACGCCCGCATCCGGCGACCATGGTGGCCCCGCCACGGGTGGGGCCGCTGCGGCAGAATGGCGCGATGGCCCCCGACCCGAAGATCGAGCTGGTCCCGGTCACCGCTGAGAACTGGCGCGACTGCGCCGCGCTGACCGTGCACGGCGAGCAGCAGCGGTTCGTCAGTGCCGTCACCTACTACCTCTGCCTGTGTGCCTACGGCGACACCTGGCACCCGCTGGCCGCCACCGAGGACGGCGAGGTCGTCGGGTTCGTCATGTGGGGCGTCGACGACGACCGCAGCGCCTGGATCGGCGGGCTGGTCGTGGACGGCCGCCGCCAGCGGCAGGGCATCGGCCACGCGATCGTGCGGCAGTTGCGCGAGCGCCTGATCGCCGAACCGGGCACGCCCAACGTGGCGCTCAGCTACGCCGCCGACAACATCGCGGCCCGGCGCCTGTATCGGACGCTCGGCTTCCGTGAGACGGGCGAGACCGAGGGGACGGAACTGGTGGCTCGCTGGACCCGGCCCGAATCAGCGTGACCCCGCCACTGGCCAGCGTCACCAGACCCAGCGCGGCGATCTCCACCGGGCCGAGCCGCTGATCCAGCACGATCAGGCCGGCGATCGCCGCCGCGGCCGGGTTGAGGCTGGCCAGGATGCCGAAGACCCGGGTCGGCAGCCGGCGCAGGACGCTCAGTTCCAGGACGTACGGCAAAACGGTCTGCAGCAACGCCACCGCGCCCGCGCCGAGCAGCAGCGCGGGCCGCTCGACCACCGCGCCCGCGCCCCCGGCGCCGAACGGCAGGGCGACCAGAGCCGCCACCGTCAGCGAGACCGGCAGCCCGCCGGCCCCGGGCACCAGCCCGCCCAGCCGGGCCGTGAGCAGGATGTAGCCGGCCCCGCAGATCCCGGCCAGCCCGGCGAGCACCAGACCGCCGAGGGGCACCGCCGCGCCGGGGTGCCACCACAGCAGCGCGACCCCGGCGCCGGCCAGCAACGCCCACAACAGGTCGAGCAGCCGTCGGGTCTGCACGAGCGAGACCGTGAGCGGGCCCAGGAACGACACGGTCACGACCACGCCCAGCGGCACCGTGCGCAGCGCCAGCGCCGACAGCAGGTTGAGCCCCGCGACCGCGACACCGAGCAGACCCGCGGCCCGCCACGCCGCCCGCGGCCAGCTCCGCACGCGGGGCCGGGTCACGACGGCCAGCACCAGGGCCGCGATCGACACGCGCAGCAGCACGACGCCGGTCGCGCCGAGATCGTCGAAGAGCGTGCGCCCGACCGCCTGCCCGAACTGGATCGAGGCCACGGACACCAGCACCAGCAGGGGTGCGCCGGACATGTCGTACCCCCGGTCTACGTTGCCTCCCGTGGACGCTATCGACCCGATCAACGAGGTCAACCTCGTCGTACGCCGTTCCGGTGATCCCACTTCGCCGGGCACGGCGGTCCACACCGAGCCGCCGATGCGTTTCCCGTCCCCTGAAGGGTTAGCCTCGTGAGCGTGGCGACTGCACTTGTCATCGAGAACGACCCGTCCGACGACCCGCGCCGGCTGGGCGAGTGGCTGACCGAGGCGGGGCTCGAGCTCACCGTCCTGCGGCCGCACGCCGGTGACGAGATCCCCGAGACCCTCGACGGCTACGTCGCGCTCATAGTCATGGGGGGCGACCAGGCGGCGTATTCCGACGCCGAGGGGCTGCCCGGCGCGCCGTGGTTCCCCTCGCTGGAGGGGCTGCTGCGCAAGGCGGTACGCCACCGCGTGCCCACGCTCGGCGTCTGCCTCGGCGGTCAGCTGCTCGCCAGCGCCCACGGCGGTCTGGTCGAGCGCAGCACGAGCGGCCCCGAGATCGGTCCGGGCCTGGTCGGCAAGCGCGACGCCGCCGACACCGACCCCCTCTTCAAATGGGTGCCGCTGCTGCCCGACGTCATCCAGTGGCACCGCGACGAGATCACCGAGCTGCCGCTCAAGGCGGTGCTGCTGGCCGCCTCCAGCCGCTACCCCCATCAGGCCTTCCGCATCGGCGACCGCGCCTGGGGCATCCAGTTCCACATCGAGTGCGACGTCGAGATGATCGAGCAGTGGGCGGTCAGCGACCGGGCCGCCATCGACGAGCTGGGCTACGACCCCGAGGCGGTCGTCTACGCCACAGCCGAGCTGCTGCCCGACGTCGAAGAGGTGTGGCAGCCGTTCGCCGCCCGATTCGCCGCGCTGGCCCTGGGCACTCTGCCCGACGCCGACATACCCGACGCCGGCACCGGCCGCACCCTCCCGCTGCTGGGGCACTGACCCGTGACCCGGCCCAGCCGGCTCGCCCGGTACGGATTCGCCGACAACGGGGCCCGCGCCTCCGATCTGCTCGGCCCGACCGGGTTGCGGTTGTGGGACGCGGAGTCGCAGGCGCCCACCAGCGCCGACGCCGCCGATCTGCTCAGTACGCTGTCCCGCGCGGCCGATCCCAACCTGGCTCTGCGCCAGTTCCACCGGCTGGTCGAGGCGGCCGCCAGGGCCGCCGCGCGCGGCAACGGCGGCCCGGTGACCGGTCCGGGCGGCGAGATCACGACGAACGAGGCCACCGAGGAGCTGTTCGGCGCCCTGGCCGGGGACGCGGGCCTGCGCCGCCGGCTGGTCGCGGTGCTGGGCGCCTCGTCCGCGCTGGGCGATCACCTGGTGGCCAACCCGGACGACTGGCGGGTGCTCGGCACCGGCAAGACCGGGCTGCCGCCCAACGCCGACGGGCATCTCGAGGTCGAGGGCGACGAGCCGAGCGTGCCGGCGCTGCGCCGGGCCTACCGCATCTCGCTGCTGCGCATCGCCGCGGCCGATCTCACCGGCGGCCGCGGGCTCGAACCGACCATGGCGGCGCTCTCCCGCCTGGCCGACGAGACGCTCGCCGCCGCGTACGCCATCGCGGTCGCGGGTCTGCCGGCCGGCACGGCCGAGCCGAGCCTGGCCGTGGTCGCGATGGGCAAGTGCGGGGGCAACGAGCTCAACTACGTCTCGGACGTCGACGTCATCTTCGTGGCCGACTCCGACGACGACCTGAACTCCGGCACCGTCGTCGCGGCCCGGCTCATCGAGATCTGCGGCATGGTCGCCTGGCCGGTCGACGCGGCCCTGCGGCCCGAGGGCAGCCGTGGCCCGCTGGTCCGCACGCTCGCCAGCCACCAGGCCTACTACCGTCGCTGGGCGCGCACCTGGGAGTTCCAGGCGCTGCTCAAGGCCCGCCCGGCCGCGGGCGATCTGGGGCTGGGCCGGCGCTGGATCGACGACCTGGCTCCGCTGGTGTGGCATGCCGCCGAGCGGCCCGAGGCGGTCCCCGACGTCCGCGACATGCGCCGCAAGATCATCGAGAACGTGCCGCCCGGGCTGGTCGACCGCGAGATCAAGCGGGGTCCCGGCGGGCTGCGCGACATCGAGTTCGCCGTCCAGCTGCTGCAGCTCGTGCACGGCCGCATCGACGAGACGCTGCGCGCGCCGGGCACCATCCCGGCGCTGCGCGCGCTGGTCACCGGCGGCTATGTCGGCCGCGACGACGGGGAGACGTTGCTGCGCGGCTACCGCTTCCTGCGGGGAGTCGAGCACCGCCTGCAACTTCAGCAACTCCGGCGTACGCATACCGTGCCCGACGATCCGGCCGCCCAGCGCTGGCTGGCCGCCGCCCTCGGCTACACGGCTCTGCCCGGCCGTGACGCCGTCGAGGCGTTCCGCTCCGACTGGGTGGGCCACGCCGCCCAGGTCCGTCGCCTGCATATCAAGTTGCTCTACCAGCCGCTGCTCGAGGCCGTGGCCCGGGTGCCGGCCGAGGCGCTGCGGATGACCACCGAGTCGGCCGGCCGCCGGCTCGAGGTCCTGGGCTTCGCCGACCCGGCCGGGGCGCTGCGCCACCTGCAGGCGCTCACCGGCGGCGTCACCCGCACGTCGGCGATCCAGCGCACCCTGCTGCCGATGCTGCTGCAGGAGTTCGCCGACGCGCCCGAGCCCGACCGCGGCCTGCTCAACTACCGCCACGTCTCCGACAAGCTGGGCAGCACGCCGTGGTATCTGCGCCTGCTGCGCGACGGCGGCCCGGTCGCCCGCCGGCTGGCCCGGGTGCTCAGCCTGTCCCGGTACGCGACCGACCTGCTCACCCGCGACCCCGAGGCGCTGCGCCTGCTGGCCAACGACACCGAGCTGCAGCCCCGCTCGCGCGAGTCGCTGCTCGACGGCTTCGTGGCCGCCGCCGACCGCTACACCGAAGATCCCGCAAAGGCGATCGCCGCCGTCCGAGCCCGTCGCCGCCGCGAGCTGTTCCGCCTGGCCTGCGCCGACATCCTCAGCCGGGCCGGCGAGCTGGCGCCGGCCCAGCCGCTCGACGTCGACGCGATCGGCATCGCGCTCTCCGACGTCACCGACGCGACGCTGAACGCCGCCCTGAGCGTGGCCCGGCGCGCCCATCCCGGCCCCGACGGACTGCGTTTCGCGATCATCGGCATGGGACGTCTCGGCGGTTACGAGATGAGCTATCCGTCCGACGCCGACGTCCTGTTCGTCTACGACCCCGCCCCCGGCGTGCCCGAGAGCGAGTCGAGCACGGCCGCCCGGGTGATCGCCGAGGAGATGCGGCGGGCCCTGACCGCGCCGGCCCCCGACCCCGAGCTCGGCATCGACGCCGACCTGCGCCCCGAGGGCCGGCAGGGCCCCCTGGTCCGCAGCCTGGCTGCCTACCAGCAGTACTACGCCCGCTGGTCGCGCGTCTGGGAGGCCCAGGCGCTGCTCCGCGCCCGTTTCGTCTGCGGCGACGCCGACCTGGGCCGCCGGTTCGAGGAACTGGCCGACAAGATCCGCTATCCCGAGGGCGGCCTCACCCGCGAGCAGGTCGTCGAGATCCGCCGCATCAAGGCCCGCGTCGAAGTCGAGCGCCTACCCCGCAACGCCGACCCGCAGACCCACACCAAGCTCGGCCGCGGCGGCCTCTCGGACGTGGAGTGGGCCATCCAACTGCTCCAGTTGCGGCACGCCTACGCGGTCCCCGGCCTGCGACGCACCCGCACGCTCGAAGCCCTCGACGCGGCGCTCAAGGCCAAGCTGATCGACAAGGTCGACGCGGCCGCGATGACCGCCGGCTGGACCCTGGCCGCCCAGGTGCGCAACGCGCTGACCCTGGTCCGCGGCCGCCCGACCGACCAACTGCCCCGCCACGGCGTCGAGCTGGCCGGCACGGTGCAACTTCTCGGCGGCGACGACCCGGGCGAGTTCGTCGACCGCTACCTGAGGCTGACCCGCCGCTCCCGGGCGGCGATGGAGCGGGTGCTCGAGTCATAAAGTCCCGCACCGGTGGGTATGTCCCTGACGAACCCCAGGGAGGTCACCAATGTTGTTCAACCTTGTCCGCCGCTACGCCATCATGGCGATCGCTGTCCCGCTCGCCGCAGCCGGCGCCCGCAAACTGAGCGAAACGCTCGAAGCCAAGCGAGGCCCCAGCCGCAGCACCCGGCTCCTGCGCCAGGGCGCCGACTTCGTCACCGGCCTGCGAGGCCAGAAGAAAAAGCGCCGCTTCGGCTGGTGACGCCGTAACCGCACGCTGCGGATGGGGCGAGTGCTGACTGCCTCCCGAACGTCCGGGCGGCAGCAGCAGCCACCCGGACGGCAGCGCACCGCGGAGCGTCCGGGTGCTGGGTGCTGGGTGCTGGGTGCTGAGCTGATTGAGGGCGCCCATGGCTGATCGCATTTCGACCGACGACATCGTGGCCCTGTGCTGCCTTGCCGGAGGCGAGTGCGCTCAGTGCTCGTCGAGCAGTTCCCTGGCCGCCGCCAGGAGAACGTCGCGGGGAATCTCGACGAGGTTCTCACCTGCGGGCAGCTCGACTCCGGCGGTTGCGGCGTCAACCGCATAGCCTTGGACCACCAGTGATGTCCGGTTCGTCCGATAGACGGCCGGACAGGTCCCGCTTCCGCAGGCTTTGCCGACAAGTGCTTCGACGCGCAGATCAACAGCGGCCGTCTCAGCGGTAGTGAGGTGGTCGTCATGGGTCGCCATGTCACCCAAGGTACGGAGAGAAGTGCCATCGCTACAACGGGTCAGGCGGCGGCGTCCGTTCGCATGGTGCGATACATATCTTGATATCTGTCCAATATGGGACTGATATGGGTGGTCGCGATCTCTTCAAGAGCGTCGAAGACGACCCTGTGCTGCCGGACCGCCTTGCGTCCGGCTCGCGAGACCAGACTGCTGTTGATCAAATCCGTCATCACGTGTTTGTCGCCCATGAGCTCGAAGCCGCTCAGGGGCGGAATGGGCCATCGAGCGTTGAGCGGAATAATACGCATTGACACATTGGGCAAGGTGGCGAGTTCCCGCAGGCGACCGATCTGACTGGCCATGTCGAGCGGCTTGCAGACCACATTGCAAAGCACGGTCTCGGCGATGACGAAGTGGAACTGGCGGTCGGTCTCGTAGAGCGCCATGCTCCGGGCCTGCCGCGCTGCGACCGCCTCCTGCACGGCGTGATCGGACCCGGCGGACGTCCGGTCGCCGACCTCGAAGCGGATGGCCTGCAGGATGGCCCGCGCGTATTCGCTGGTCTGCAGGAGTCCGGGCACCACGGCGTGCTGGAAGACGCGCACTTCATGTGCCGGCGCCTCGAGCGATCTGACGAATTCCTGGCGGTTCCACAGGTTCGGTTCAACGCTCTGCCAGTCCACGAACTGCTCGTCCGAGTGCTCCGCGAGCGACGCCAGCCGGTCGACCTCGTCGGGCGGAAGGTCGAGCCCTTCGGCGAGCAGCCGGACCACTTGCGGATCGGGAGTGGAGACTCCCGTCTCCAGGCGGGAAATCTTGGCCTGGCTCATACCGACCTTGTCGCCCAGGACCTGGCCGGAGATCTTCTTGCGCTTGCGCCAGCGGGCAAGCGCGGCGCCGACGGTTTCGCCGGCGCTCTTGGGAGGGGTGGGCGAGTCGGACATCTCCGCTCGCCCCCCTTCTAACTGGCCGCCTTGGCCGCAGCGATGAGGATGTCCTTCGGGATCATCACGAGTTGCTCGCCCGCGGGCAGATTGATCCCGGCGTCCTCAGCAGTGACGATATATCCCTGTACCACGACGGATTCTTCGTCCGCGCCGTACACGGTCGGGCACGTGCCGGTGCCGCAATCTGAGGCATACATAGTGAGGCGCAGCTTTGCGCCCGGTTTCGGTAAGTTTGTCACGTACGCGGACTATACATGACTCGTCAAGGCTCTATGCGTGTATCCCGCATAGAGACCATGCAACCACACGGTGGAGTGAACCGAAACCCCACGCGCCACATCGTGAACAGTCTGAAGACGAATTCACGTACGCGCATCACTCTTGCCAAGCGCTGCATAACCCTGGATATTCAAACACAGAGGGTCACGTAGGAATGACTGCAGGCGCAGGCATCAACTTCGCTCTGTGATCATTTCGCCGAGCGACGTCGAGGTCGGGCCCTTGGCAGTGCATATGCGGCCTGATGTGGAGGTCGATCACATGCTCCCGTCCGTACCCACCCCACCGACGAGCAACGACGGCTTCCTCGATGCGGTACGTGTTGGTTCTTCGATCGATGTGCCTCTTGCTCGCCACACCGTCCGTCCTGTAGCCCGGCGTGTCACGCGGTTCCTGCGCCGGGTCCCTTCGCCGCCGGCGCTCCCGTCCGAGCCGCCACGGCGCCGGCACTCTCTCCGGTCGCGGTCGTCGCGGCCCTCGTCCTGGTGGCCGCGGCAGCGGTCAGCGGCCCCTGAGTGGTCGCTCTTCCCGAGCCGTCCGGGTCCGCGCCCGGGCGACCCCGCCCTCGTCAAGGACCGGAGACCTCGATGACTATGTCTTTGCTGGCCGGGATCGTCGCGCTGATCGTGCTGCTGATCGTCCTCAGCGAGATCCTCGCGGCCGTGCTTCCGCTGATCATCATCCTGACGTGCGTACCCGCGCGGGATCGTGACGGGCTTGCCCGTGTGCTCGCGGCCATCGACTCCTCGCGCCGGCTGCGGATCTGGTCGGCGCTCCGTCTCGCCGTGACGCTGCGCCGCCAGGAGATCGAGCACGCGCGCGTCTCTCGTGATCCGTGTCAGAACCCGTACGCGCATCTGAACGCGTACTTCGCCGACCTGCCCGGCGACGCGCCGCTGAACCAGCCACACCGCCGCGTGGAACCGGTCAGCCCGCCCGCCCGGTCCGGCGAATGATCACTCGCTGACACGGCGAGGTCCGTAGCGGAGCGGCCGGGCCGTCGACCCGCACCTGGCAGCACACCGCACCGCGTCTTCACTGAACTGAACCGTGTCCTTGCTGGACCGTGTTCTTGGACCGGCTAGCCCGGACTGGTCACGGTATAACGACCGGAGCCGGGCACACGCATGGTCGTCCAGTCGCCCTGGCGTTCGAGCGTCGCACCGTTGTCGGCTGTCAGCCAGCGGCTCCAACGGAGTCGCAGTGCCACAGTGCCGGCGGCCGCGGCGTCGACCGTGAGCGATGCGGCGTCCTGGCGTACCAGCCGGGCGGGCGGAGAGACGATCGGGCGAGCGCCGGTGACCCGGTAGAGCTGCCAGTCATCGTTGCGCCAGATCCGCGTCAGGTACGGGAGACCGGCGGTGACCAGCTCGGCTTCGGGGCGGCCGGACCAGGTCAGCTCGGTGTCGGGGACGGCGACGAACTGGACGGCCAGCTCGTCCAGCCAGAGGCGGTAGCTGTCCGCGGTCAGGGCGACGCCGGTGCCGCGGGCGCCGGGGATCTCGGTGAAGAACAGCGGGTTGCGGTCGATGTCGGCCTGCCGCAGCCAGCCCCGAGCCAGCGGCACGTCGCCCAGGTGGGCCGCCTCCCAGTAGTCGCGGGTGGAGGGGATCTCGACCCGGCCGGTCAGGTCTTCCTGGGCCAGCCGGTCCAGCAGCGGGTGGAAGTAGGCCGGGTCGGCTGTCGGATTGCCGATGTCGCGGACGTCGCCGATGACCACCGGCGGCTGCCACCAGCACGCCGCGATGAGCAGTGCCAGCACTGCCCAACCGGGCAGCGGCCGGGCTGGGCGGGCCGGGCGCTCCCGAGGCGGCGGCAGAGAGGGCGCCCCGCCTGAGGAGGAGCTGGCCGCGGTCGATGGTGCGGCACCCGAGGGCGATGTGACCGATGGCGATGTGACCGATGGCGAGGCGGTCGATGGCGAGGCGGTCGATGGCGAGGCGGTCGATGGCGAGGCGGTTGATGGTGAGGCGGTGGTAGTGCGCCGTGGGAAGACCGTGAGGCTGGGCCAGGCGGCGTAGGCGGCCAGGAGCGGGAGCGTGAACATCACGGCCAGCCGGGTGGCGTTCAGGCCCACGGGAGTGTGGATCAGGGCCGCGGCCAGCACGCCGGCCGAGGAGAGCAGCGCGCCGATGCGTACCGGGCGCCGGGGGACCAGGGCGGCGACGACCAGGCCGGCGACCACGGCCCGCACGGTGTCGGTGCGGCTGATGTTCATCCAGCCGCCGTCGCCGAACAGCAGGGCGGTCAGGGCCAGGGGAACAGCGGCGGGCACGGCCAGCAGCAGGCCGGGGCGGATCCGGCCGGACAGCAGCAGGGCGGCGCCGGCCAGGCCGAGGAAGAGGGCGGCCACCGGGCTGGTCGCGCCGGCCACGAGGGCCAGGGGGGCCGCGAGCCAGACGCGGCGCGGGCCGGCGGTCAGGGCGACCAGCGCGGCCAGGCCCAGACAGACCCCTAGGCCGTACGTCACCCGGCCGCTCACCAGGTTGCCGGCCAGGCACGCCGTGCCGACCACGGCGCCGAGCAGGGGGCGGGGCGCGGCGGTGCGGCGCAGCAGGACGGCCAGGAGCACGGCGGCGGCCAGGAGGGACAGTGCTCCGGTCACGCGTACGCCGAGCAGGGCCATCACAGGCTGTGAGATCAGGCTGTAGCCGAGCTGGTCGACGCCGGCGTACCACCGCAGGTCCATCGGGGTGTAGCCGTGCCCGGCGAAGAAACCGGCCCGGGCCTCCTGGGCCGCGAGGTCGGAGCCCATCGGCGGGAGCAGCAGATAGACGGCGCCGAGCACCGCCGCGAGCCCGGCGGTGAACCACTCCAGCCGGTGCCGAGCCCACACGGCAACAGACCCTACCGGTACGGCCGGGGGTTGCAGCGTGTCACGGTAGGGTGCTCGCCATGTCCCGCCCCGCCGTCGTCCGCAGTACGGGCCTGGCCGGCAGCCTGCTGCTCGCGGTGGCCGCGTGGCTGGGCGGCGCGACGAACCCGTGGGAACCGACCATGAAGCCGGGCACGGTCTTCGCCGGCCAGGACGGTGTGCTGCTGCCGGTCGCGTGGCTGCTCGGCACGGGGCTGCTGATCACGGCCTGGCTGGCCGGCGTGCGCCTGATGTCGGCGAGTGGTCCTTCGGCGCGCTGGGCCTATGTGACGGCCGGCCTGTGGATGCTGCCGCTGCTCGCGTTCCTGCCGCTGGGCAGCTACGACGCCTACTCCTACGCCTGTCAGGGCTGGCAGCAGAGTGCGGGCCTGGACCCGTACGCGGGTGGGGTCGATCTGCTGGGTTGTCCCTGGGCCGATGCGGTCGCGCCGACCTGGCGTGCCGCCCCGGCCCCGTATGGTCCGCTGTTCCTCGTGCTCGCCGGTGTCGCGGCCGCGCTGAGCGACGGTTCGCTGATGGGCACCCTCGCCGGGCTGCGGGTGATCGCGGTGCTCGGGGTGGCGCTGATCGCCGTCGCGCTGCCGGTGCTGGCCCGCCGGGGCAACGTCCCGCTCGCTCGTGCGGTCTGGCTGGTGCTGGCCTGCCCGCTGGTGCCGATCCACCTGATCTCCGGCGCCCACAACGACGCCCTCATGGTGGGTCTGATGGTCGCCGGGCTGGCGCTCGCGATCAGGAAGGTGGGGTGGGCGGCGGGCGTGCTCCTCGGCCTGGCCGTCGCGGTGAAGGCCACCGCCGTGGTGGTCGTCCCGTTCGCCCTGCTCCTGCTCGTCGATCGCCGGCCGACCGGCGGGACGGCAGCGCGAGGGGACACGGTCAAACAGATCGCGATGCTGGCCGGCGGCCTGGTCGTCGCGCTGGCCGCCTGTTCCCTGGTCAGCGGCCGCGGCTTCGGCTGGGTGACGGCGCTCAGCGGCAGCGGCGTCTCGGTGCAGTGGACCTCGCCGCCCACGGCGGTCGGCATCGCCATCGGTCTGATCGGGCCGGATGCCGTGCCGGTCACCCGGATCATCGGCATCGCCGTGCTCGCCGTGGTGCTGGTGGTCCTCTGGTGGCGGGCCCGCGACCACGACCCGCTGCTGTACGCCGGTTACGCCCTGGCGGCCACGGTGCTGCTGGCCCCGGTCTTCCACCCCTGGTATGCGCTCTGGCCGCTCGCCGTCCTCGCCGCCACTCTGCACGCCCACCTGCGATGGCTCGTCGTGCCGTGCGCCGTGGCGGCGGCCCTCTGCCTGCCCGACGGCTACAACCTGGCCCTGGCCGTGAAGACTCAGGGCGCGGTGGCCATGACGGGCCTGATCCTCTACCTGACCTGGAAAGCACTCCATGAAGCGAAAAATCGGACTGGTCACGGCGGCCGCGGCGGTCACCCTGCTGATCGTCTATCTGGCCGAGACGCGTAACGGATACTTCGACTCCAAGGTCTACTACGGCGCGATCCAGTACTGGTTCCGCGGAGACGGCGGCATGGTCTACGACTGGCTGCGGCCCGGGACCCCGTACGGCTTCACCTATCCGCCGTTCGCCGGGCTGGTCATGGCCCCGATGGCGTTCCTGCCGTTCGGGCTCGTCGTGGTGGTCGCGATCGTCGCCACGGTGCTCACCACCGCGCTGCTCACCTGGTGGTTCGCCGGTCCGCTGATCCGCCGCCGCGGGTGGCCCGTCTGGTTCGCGTACGCCCTGGCCGTGTGCCTGGCCATCTCGTTCGAGCCGGTCCGCGAGACGATCACGTTCGGTCAGGTCAACACGCTGCTGCTCACGCTCGTGGCCGGCGATCTGCTGCTCGGGTTGTCCCGGGGGCGCAAGTGGGCCGGTGTCGGGATCGGCCTGGCCACCGCGATCAAGCTCACGCCGGGCATCTTCATCGTCTATCTGCTGGTCACCCGGCGCTGGCGGGCCGCCGCGACGGCGAGTGGCACCGCCGCCGGGGCCACCCTGCTCGCCGCCGCGATCTTCCCGGACGAGTCCCGCGAGTTCTGGACGTCGGCGCTGTGGGACACCAACCGGGTCGGCGTGCTGTCCTTTCTGTCCAACCAGTCGGAGCGCGGATTCCTGGCCCGCCTGCCCATCCCGCAGGTCGAGTCCCGGGTCTGGATCGTCTGTGTGCTGCTCACGCTGGCCTTCTGGGCCTGGCGCGTCGCCCGGGTCCCGGACGACATCATGGGTGGACTGGCGCTGACCGGCATCGTCGGCTGCCTGGTCAGCCCGGTGACCTGGATCCACCACTGTGTCTGGCTGCTCCCGGCGATCGTCCGCTGCGTCGACGCGGGCCTGGCCGGCACCGGCCGGCGGCCGCTGCATCCCGGGCCGCTGTATCTCGGTGTCGCCGCCTATCTGCTGATGACGAGCAGGCTCACCTGGCTCTGGGAGAAGCGCCCCCGGCCGCCGCTGGAGCTGATCGGCGGCAACCTCTATGTCTGGTTCAGCCTGGCCCTGCTGATCTGGACACCCATCGGCACCCGTCGTTCAGCCGACGTCCACGAGCCGGACAAGATCCTCACGTAGTCAGGGCCCATGTCAAAACGCCGTGCCACCTCGGCACTCGCCCTTGCCGGCCTAGCCGCCACCCTGACCGCGGCACCGGCGTCGGCGCATCCCTCGCACACCGACGAGTTCCGCCGCCTGGCCACCTTCCCGGCCTATCTGAACTCCTCGATCGACGACACGGCCGCCGCCGAGATCTCCACCGTGACCGAGGACGGCCGTACGGTGGTCTACACCGACAGCCCCGGCCGGCGCCTCGGCTTCGTCGACATCACCGACCCCGCCCGGCCCGCGGCGGCCGGCACCCTGGCCCTCGACGGCGAGCCCACCTCGGTGGCGCACCTGGGGCACCTGCTGCTCGCGGGCGTCAACACGCGGGAGAGCTTCACCGATCCGTCGGGCAAGCTCGTGGTGATCGACGACCGCAGCCGCCGGGTCGTGCGCGAGATCGACCTGGGCGGCCAGCCCGACTCGGTCGCGGTGGCGCCCAGCGGCCGGTACATCGCTGTGGCGATCGAGAACGAGCGTGACGAGGACGTCGACGACGGCGCGATCCCGCAGCTGCCGGCCGGTTATCTCTCGGTGATCGACACCCGTACCTGGACCGCCGCCAAGGTGGACCTGACCGGGCTAGCCGCGGTCGCGCCGACGGACCCCGAGCCCGAGTACGTCAGCGTCAACTCCCGCGACGAGGCGGTCGTCTCGCTGCAGGAGAACAACCACCTCGCGGTCGTGTCGCTGAAGTCGAAGAAGGTCGTCCGGCACTTCCCGGCCGGCGCGGTCACCGTGTCCGGTGTGGACACCAAGGACGACGACACGATCACGCTGGACGGCACGATCACCGCCAAGCGGGAGCCGGACGGCGTCGCCTGGATCAGCGACGACCTGTTCGCCACGGCCAACGAGGGCGACTACGAGGGCGGCTCGCGCGGCTGGACGATCTTCTCGCGCGACGGCCGGGTGGTGTGGGACGCCGGCAACTCGCTCGAGCACCTCGCCGTCGAGCACGGTCTCTACCCGGACAAGCGCTCGGACGCCAAGGGCATCGAGCCGGAGAACGTGGCCTTCGCCCGGATCGGCCGGACGCCCTACGTCTTCGTCAACTCGGAGCGCGGCAACTTCACCGCCGTCTACGACGTGTCGAACCCCCGCAAGCCGCAGTTCCAGCAGTTGCTGCCGACCACGAACGGCCCCGAGGGAGTCGTCGCGGTGCCGTCGCGCGGGCTGCTCGTGGTCTCGAGCGAGGAGGAGATCCCGGACGCGAACATCCGCGGCTCGGTGCAGATCTACGGCCTCGGCCACGGCCGGTTCCCGTCGATCGTCTCGGACGACCTGATCCCGTTCGGCACGCTGTCGGCCCTCTCCGCGGTGCCGGGCAAGCGTTCCCAGCTGGTGTCGGTGACCGATTCGGCGTACACCCCGACCCGGATCCTGACGATCGACACCGCGCGGCGCCCGGCCCGGATCGAGCGGCAGCTCACCGTCACCAAGGACGGCAAGCCGGCCGGTTACGACGCCGAGGGCCTCGTGGCCCGGGCCGGAGGCGGCTACTGGCTTGCGAGCGAGGGCTCCGCCGACACCCCCAACCTTCTCGTACGCCTCGACGCGCGCGGCGCGGTGCGCCAGGAGATCCCGCTGCCGGCCGACATCGCCGCGGCCGTCACCACGAACGGCTTCGAGGGGGTCGCCGAGTCCGGCCACGCCGTGTGGGTCGCCGTTCAGCGCCCGCTCAAGACCGACCCGGCCGGCGTCGTCCGGATCGGCCGCTACGACCTCGGGACCGGCGCCTGGTCGTGGCTGCTGTACCCGCTGGACACCGCGCCGCTGGGCTGGACCGGACTGTCCGAGCTGGTCGCGGTCGACGCGAACACGTTCGCGGTGATCGAGCGCGACAACCAGCGCGGCCCGCAGGCGTCCATCAAGAAGGTCTACAAGTTCGACGTGCCGGCCACCTGGACGGGCACCCCGGCCGTCACCAAGAAGCTCGTCAAGGACCTGCTGCCGGCGCTGAAGGCGGACAACGGCTGGGTGCAGGACAAGGTCGAAGGCCTCGCGGTCGGCGGGGACGGCCAGACCTACGCCGTCACCGACAACGACGCCCTCGACGACGCCACCGGCGAGACCGTCCTGCTGCGGCTCGGCCGGCTCCTCTAGATCATCCGAGAAGACCGGTAGATCATCCGAGAAGACCGGGCGCGTCGGCCACCGTGGTGCCGGCCGCCCGGCGGTATGCCTGCTCGAAGCCCGCGTCGCCCAGGGTGGCGCGGGCTTCGGCCGTGATGCGGGCGACGTCGGGAACCGAACGGTCGCGATAGCCGCGCACCTCGTCGGCGGCGCCCAGCAGAAAGGCCGCCCGGCCGGCGTCGCCCTCGCGCAGGACCAGATCGGCCGCGCCGACCAGGGTCAGCGCGACCACCGGCGAGTCCCGTGACCCGGTCGCCATCCGGACGGCCGCCAGGTGCTTGACCCGGGCCGTGTCCAGGTCGCCGGTCGCGGCGCTGATCAGGCCCTGGGTGTGCAGGGCCATCGCCTGGAACTGGGGGACCACCGCGGGGTGGCGCAACCGGGCCAGCGCCGCGTCCATGCTGCGCCGCGCCTCCTCCAGATCACCCTCCATCCGGGCGAACGTGGCGTGGCCGTACGCCACCGAGGCCAGCACCTCGGGCAGCGCGACCTCCTCGGCGGCCACCCGGGCCTGCTTGAGCACCGTGCGCGCCTCGGCCACCTCGCCCGCCATCCACAGCTGATGGGCGAGCTTCACCTCCATCTGCGGCAGGTCCTCGCGCACCCCCACCTCGCGGACCAGGGCGATCGCCTCCCGCTGCCGGTCCACCGCCGTCGCGAAGTCACCCCGCGCCGCGGCCAGATCGCCCAGCAGGCTGACCGCGAACCCCATGCCCCACCGCTCGCCGATCGCCCGGAAGCCGGCCAGGGCCTCGCGCATCTCGGCCTCGGCGACCTCGGCGCTCTGCCCGAAGTTGAGCCGCAACTGCGACACGAACATCTTGGCCACGGCTCGCAACCACGGCTCCGGGTCGTCGAACAGCGGCTCGGCCAGCCGGAACCCGGACTCCGGCCCGCTCGGGTCGTCGAACATCGCGGCCAGCGGCGGGATCAGCCGCAACGCCGGGTGCGCCGAGCCCAGACCGGCGCTGCGCTGCTGAGCCAGCGCGAACTCGGCCTGCACCCGATCGACCGGCAGGCCGCCCTCCAGCCCGTTGATCGCCGCGTAGGTGTGGGTCAGCGCGAGATCCTCGGGACGGACGTCGCCCGGCATCGACGACACCTCGGCGGCCAGCGCAGCCCCCTCCGACCGGTGCCCGCTCAGCCACCAGTACCAGCCCAGCCGGGCCACGAACGCGGCCCCGGTCGCCCGGTCGCCCGCCTCGATCGCGGCGCGCACCGAGGCGTGCAGATTGTCGTGCTCCGTGGCCAGCCGGGCCAGCCACACCAGTTGGTCGGGGCCGCGCAACCGCGGGTCGGCCCGGCCGGCCAGTTCCAGCAGCCAGCCGGCCAGCCGCAGCCGCTGCGCGTCGGACTCGCCGGCCTCGGCCAGCCGCTCCAACCCGTACTCGCGGATCGTCTCCAGCATGCGGTAGCGCCCGTCCCGGCCGAGCGCGAGCAGGGACTTGTCGGCCAGGGCGGCCAGCGCGTCGACGTCGGTGCCGCAGACCTGTTCGACCGCGGCGACGTCGGCGCCTCCCTTGAACAGCGCGAACCGGCGCCACAGCTGCCGCTCCGGCTCGTCGAGCAGATCCCAGCTCCAGTCGACCACCGCGCGCAGCGTCTGATGGCGGGGGAGCGCCGTGCGGCTGCCCCCGGTCAGCAGGCGGAACCGGTCGGCCAGGCGGTCGGCGAGCACGGCCACGGGCAGCGTGCGCAGGCGGGCGGCGGCCAGCTCGATGGCGAGCGGCATGCCGTCCAGCGCGCGGCAGATCCGGACCACGGCCTCGACGTTCTGCCCGGTCAGCGTGAAGCCCGCGGCGCGGTCGACCAGAAGGCGTACGGAAGGAAACCCGGAAGCGGTCGACACGTCCGCGTCCACCGGCGGGAGAGCCAGCGGCTCGACCGGGTGAAGCTGCTCGCCCGGGATGCCCAGCGGTTCACGGCTCGTCGTCAGCACGCGCAGCCCCGGCGCGGCCCGCAGCAGCTCGTCGGCGACCCGCGCGGCCGCGTCGATCAGGTGCTCACAGTTGTCCAGGATGAGCAGCATCGTGCGGCCCGCCAGCACCTCCCGCAGCCGGGCCAGCTCGCTGCTCCTCTTCGGACGGTCGAGCATCGCCTGGCCGCGCAGGTTGAGCGCGGTCAGAATGGCCTGCGGCACCTCGGCCGGGTCGGTGACCGGGGCCAGCTCGACGCGCCAGACGTCCTCGCTCAGGCCCGCGCCGACCTCCACGGAAAGGCGGGTCTTGCCGCTGCCGCCGGGCCCGATGAGGCTCACCAGGCGATGGCCGGCCAGCAGCGCGCGAACGGCCCGGACGTCCCGTTCCCGGCCCACGAAACTGCTCAGCTCGGTCGGCAGGTTGCCGCTCGGCCTGGTGCGCAGCAACTCGAGATGCAGGCCCTGCAACTCGGCGGACGGGTCGGCGCCGAGCTCGTCGGCCAGCCGGCGCCGTGTCTGCTCGAAGACCTCCAGCGCACGGCCCGGGTTGCCGTTCGCCCGCAGCGCGCGCATGAGCAGCCCGGCCAGCTGCTCGTCCAGCGGGTGCTGGGTGACCAGACCTTCCAAGGCCGGCACGGCCTCCGCGCCGGCGAGGCTGCGCTTCATCGCGGCGAGGCGGAGCTCGTGCAGCCGCGCGGCCTCGGCCCGGGCCGCGTCGGGAAAGTCGAGGTCGCCACGCCACCGGGTGAGCGCCGCCGCCGGATCGGACTCGGCCAGCCGGGTGAAGACATGCGCGTCGATCTGCTCCGCATCGATGACCAGGCGGTATCCGGACGAGGCGGCCTCGACCACCAACCCCGCCTTCCGCAGCCGGGAGACCAGGGCCTGCAACGCGTTGCCGGCGGCGGCCGGCGGTTCGTCACCCCAGACACCGTCGATCAGCCGGTCGGCCGAGATCACCCGCCCCGGTTCGAGAGCGAGCAATATCAGCAGGGGCACGCAGCCGCGCACCCGACACCGGCACGACCTCACCGGCCCGGCCGCGCAGCTCCAACGGCCCGAGCACGGCGATCTCCACCCGTCCGATTCTGCCCGCCCTGCGCGACCGGTGCGATCCGCTTCGTTTTCTCTTGGCGCGGTGCCGGAGTCACGTCATCGGTCGAGTGGGGCGCGGTGGCGGGCGGAGGCGAAGCCGAGCCAGGTGTGCCGGTTGCCGGCCCAGCACCATCCGATCTTGGGTGCCTTGCGTCGGGCGGGGCCGTCGTGTCCGGTGCCGCCGCTGATCCAGATGGCGGGGGTCCGGGCGTCGAGGGTGTCCCCGGTGGGTTTGCGGGAGCCGATGGTCATGAAGCAATGGTTGGGTTCGAGCACCTTCGGTTCCTGCAGGAGCCAGCTGATGCCCTCGTTGACGGTGAGTGGCGTCCGTCCACGTTCGAGGATGGCGGGCAGCGCCTCGTTGGGGCTCCAGTTGCGCAGGTCGTCGCCGCGGTCGGGTTCGTGGATGAGGTAGAGCGGGCGGTCGGGCAGGGTCAGGCCGGCGATGGGGACGAACTGCTCCAGGTCGACCAGGTCGTCGACGACGAAGCCGGGCTTGTCGTGGCGGCGCAGCAGGGGCGCCAGGTGACGGGCGGTGGCCAGCGTGGGGTGCACGGCCAGCACGCTGTGGGGTTCGTCCGGCAGAGCGGCGACGTAGGTGGCGAGCTCCGCCGGGCTGCGGCCCGTGACGCCGGCGAGGCCGGCTTCGAGCAGGCGGTCCAGTTGACGGATCAGGCTCATGGGCTCTCCTGGTGACACATCGGGCGGCGTGGGGACACGAGCGTCGGCTGAACCGCTCGGACCACCGGCGCAACTAACTCCGTATACCTCACGGAGATGGGGGCGGTTAATACCGTACACCTTACGGAGTAACTTGGCACCCGGCCGGGCGAGTCATCGTCGTGTCAGTGCCTCTCGGGCTGGCCCGGGCTCAGGTAGGCGTCCAGGGCGGCCGCGCCGGCGAGCAGAGCCCGGCCCCGTGCCGTGAGGCGGTCCTGCCAGTCGGCCAGTGTCGAGGCGAGCGGGGCCACGCCGCCGGCGCTGCGGACCTGGGTGATCAGCGGGGCGATCTGCTCGAGGCGGTAGCCGCCGCGCCGCAACTGGTGGACGAGCTGGGCGTCGCGCACGTCGGCCGCGCGGTAGACCCGATAGCCGGTCCGTGGGTCACGAGGCGGCTCGACCAGGCCGGCCCGTTCCCATTTGCGCAGCGTGGCCGGGCGCAGGCCGAGGCGCCGGGCCAGCGGGCCGACGAACGTGTCGCCCCTTTCCGGTCGTACGGGAATCAGGTCTTGCAGCGCGGTTTCGACGGCCCGCAGGGTGCGGCGGTCGTCGAGAAGCTGGGCATGGCTCTCGTCGATGAGCTGCAGCGCCTCGCCGGTCGCGCCCCGGTTGACCGCCGCCATGATGGCTGCGGCTGTCCCGTGGCCGTGGCCGGGCACGAGGGCGAGAAACGCGGTTAGCGCCTGTTCGTGGCGCGGCGTGTAGGAGCGGTAGCCGTACTCGGTGCGGTCGGCCGGCGGCAGGATGCCGGCCGCCTCGTAGTTCCGGACCGCCTGCGTCGACAGGCCATGCGCCCGCGCGAGATCGACCGGACGGAGTGTTTGAGGCTTTCGGTCCACAGGCCTGCCGATGTCGCGGAAAAGTTTCAATCGTTGGTTCAACGATACAGTTCAAAGGCATGACTGTTGCTGTCGACGATGTGATGCGGTTGCTCCCGGGCCGGCCCCAGCTGCTCGCGCTCGGTGAGCCCACCCACGGTGAGCACGTGCTGCTCGAGGTGCGCAACGACCTGTTCCGGCAGCTCGTCGAGCGGGCCGGCTACCGGACGATCGCGATCGAGACCGACTGCCTGCGGGGCCTGATCGTGGACGACTACGTCACGTCGGGCGTGGGCACCCTCGACGAGGCCATGGAGCGCGGCTTCAGCCACGAGTGGGGCGCCTTCGAGGGCAACCGCGATCTCGTACGGTGGATGCGCGCGCACAACGAAGGCCGGCCGCCGGCCGCGCGGGTGCGGTTCGCCGGTTTCGACGGTCCGCTCGAGATCACCGCCGCCGCGAGTCCCCGCCCGGTCCTGACCGCGCTGCACGCCCACCTGGCCGAGCGGGTCGCCGCCGACCTGCTGCCGTGCACCGCGGAGACCCTCGACCGCCTGCTCGGCGATGACGATCGCTGGACCGAGCCGGCCGCCATGATGGACCCGTCCCGCTCCGCCGGGCGGTCACCCGAGGCCCGGGAGTTGCGGTTGCTGGCCGACGATCTGGTGGCCCTGCTGGACATGCACGATCCGCGCGAGGGCCAGCAGCGGGCCCGCCTGCTGGGCCGGACCGCCACCGGTCTGCTGCGGTACCACTTCTGGATGGCCGATCGGTCGCCCGGCCGTCTGGCCTGGCTGCTCGGCGTACGGGATTCGATGATGGCGGCCAACCTGCTGGCGCTCACCGATCGCGGCCCCACCCTGGTCTTTGCCCACAACGGACACCTGCAGCGTGAGCGCAGCAGCATGCGGATGGGCGGCAGCCCGGTGGAGTGGTGGAGCGCCGGAGCGATCGCCGGCGCCCGGCTGCGCGACGACTACGCGTTCCTGGCCACGGCCGTCGGCACCATCCGCCATCACGGAGTGGAGATTCCACCCCCGGACACCCTCGAAGGCCACCTGTACGCCGTCTCGGACGATCGCTTCGTCGTCGGCCCTCACCGCCTGGCCGCCCTCCTCGGCGCGGGCCGGCCCTCGGCGCGGGTTTCCCCCTGGTACGGCTACGCCCCGCTGGACCCGGCCCACCTGACCGGCATCGACGGGATCGTGTTCGTCAAGGACCTCGACCAGGTCGCTCACCCGGCCCGGTAGCGCAGCACGACCACGCCGCTCGCGCCGAGCGGCGTGGCGTCGATCAGGGTCAGCCGCTCCGGGTCGAAGGGCCCTGCGGTCAGCTTGATGCCGTCGCCGGCCAAAACCGGGTTGAGCTTGATGACGTACTCGTCGATCTCGGAACGCACCGCGCCGGCCAGCGCGCCGCCGCCGCAGAGCCAGATGTCGCGGCCCGGCCGTTGCTTGAGCTCGCGCACGTAGCCGACCGGTTCCCCGGTCACGACAGTCACCGCCGGGTCGATGGCCGGGTCGACCGTACGGGAGAAGACGATCTGCTCCAGATGGGCGTACGGACTGGTGATGCCGGCCCGCAACGCCGGTTCGTAGGTGCCCCGGCCCATCAGCACGGTGTCGAAGGCCTGGTGGGGCGCGGTGATGCCGAGGGCTTCGGGCAGCGCGGTGGGCAGCGTCTCCGGGTAGTGCGCGTGGATGTAGGCGGTCAGTTCCTCGCTGAGCGCTCCGAAGAAGGCGAAGTCGCCGTCCGGCGCGGCGATGAACCCGTCGACCGTCGCGGCCACGTAGTAGATGAGCTTTCGCATGGCGCTCAAACTACAACAGCTGTAGTGGTTGGGCTAGTCTTTCCGACGTGGTCAAGAACCCTGAGCGCCGCCGTCTGCTGGCCGACGCGGGTCTGCGGGTGCTCGCCGAGTCGGGCGCCCGCGGGCTCACCCATCGCGCGGTCGACACCGAGGCCGGCCTGCCCACCGGCACGGCTTCCAACTACTTCCGTACGCGTGACGCCCTGCTCGGCGCGCTGGGTGAGCGCGTCCTGGAACGCTTCGCGCCCGATTCGGCTGTCGTCCAGCGGCTGGCCGCCCGCCCGGCCGGCCGGGAGCTGTTCGTCGACTACCTGCGCTACATCCTGGAGCGCACGACGGCGCATCCCGAACTGACCCGGGCGCTGATCGAGCTGCGCCTGGAGGCTGCCCGCCGTCCCGGTCTGGCCGAGATCCTCGGCGCCACGCTGAGCGCCGGCTACCGCGACGACGTCGCCTTCCACGCCACCACCGGCCTGCCCGGCGGCGCTCTCGAGATCGCCCTGCTGCACTACGCGATGGACGGCCTGCTCCTCGACCTGCTGACCACGTCGATCGGCGCCGACGTGACCCCGGACGACGCCCTGACCGCTTTCGTCGACCGACTGGTGGGCTGAGGCTTTCGTCCCGGGGTGCGAGCCACGACACAGTCGCGTTTGTGCAGCTCAACAGGCACCGAGCTAGTGCACAGGAAACCCGCAAGGGAGTTCACAGCCGACGCTTAGACGATGACGGCATGACGCTCACCGGCGTACCGCTGATCCTGCTCACGGCGTCCGCGACCGCCGCGGCCGGCGCGGCTGTCGGCTGGGTGTGGCCGCGGGGCGGGCGGCTGCAGCCTTTCACCCGCGTCGCCGGGGTGCTGGTCGTCGAGGCGCTGGTCGTGCTGACCGCGGGGCTGGTCGTCAACCGGCACGAGCAGTTCTATCCGTCCTGGCAGGCGTTGCAGGGCGACACCGGCACGGCCACGGTGGCCGATCGTCGGCACGCGGGCCTGCTCGACGATCGCGTGCGGTCCGACCGGTTGACCTGGCGACCTCAGGGGCTGGCCGCGTGGCGCCTGGCCCGGCCGCCGACGGTGACGCTGCCGCCGGACTACCGTGAACGGCCCGGCGTGGCCTTCCCCGTGGTGCTCGCGTTCGCCGGGCCCGGCGGCCCGGGTGCGCCTCCCCGCCGTACGCCGGAAGCGGTGACCGTGACGATCGCGCCCACCGCCGGCACCACCGCCGCCGCCCTGAGCAGCCTGCCCGACCGGCTCAGCCACGACCTGCGGGTCACCACCGCAGGCTGGGACGTCGTGGGCCGCCAGCCGCTCGCCGCGGCCTTCGTCACCGGGCAACCGGCCGGGGCAGCCGTGCTCGACCAGCCGGTCACCGCCCTGCCACCCGCCCTCACCGCCCCGCTCCGTCTGCCACCGGCCGGAACGCCGTCATGACCACGGCCCTGACCCTCGCCGCCGTGCTGGCGACCGCCACGCTGCTCGCCCTCGGCTGGAACCGGACCCGGGCGATCAGCCGCTCCGCCCTGGTCGTCACCTCGCTGCTCAGCGTCGTCGCCGCGGTGGCCGTCCAGGTCAACCGGCTGACCGAGGCCTACCCGACGGAGACCCAGGCCGCCTCGACGACCTCCGACCCCGACGGCAGTCGGATGCTCACCGTGATGGTCACCGGCCCGGCCAGCGGCCTGACCCTGCCGATGTACGTCTACCTGCCCGCCGCCTACCGCAGCGGCAGCGCCCGCTTCCCGGTGATCGAGGCGCTGCACGGCTATCCGGGCACGCCCCTGACCTGGCTCCGCAAGCTGAACGTGCAGTCCTATCTGGACCACGAGATCACCGCCGGCCGGATGGCGCCGACGGTCGTCCTTTTCCCCTATCAGACCCCCGAGCGCCTGCTCGACACCGAGTGCACCAACCTGCGCGCCGGCCCCCGGGCCGAGACGTTCCTGACCGTCGACGTGCCCGCCTTCGCCCGCGCCCACTATCGCGTACGCCCCGACCGGGCCGCCTGGGGCCTGACCGGCTATTCGGCGGGCGCGTTCTGCGCGATCAACCTGGTGCTGCGCCACCCCCGCCAGTACGCAGCCGCCGCAAGCCTGTCCGGCTACGCCGAACCGGGCATCGACGTCGGCGACGGCTCCCAGAACACCACCAACAACTCCGGCTGGCGCCTGCGCCACCTGCCCCAGCCCGCGGTCGGGCTCTGGCTGGGCTGGGCCGGCGACGACAAGCAGTCGGCCGCCGACTCGCGCCGGCTGGCGGCCGAGTGCCACCGCCCGGTGTCCCTGACCACCGCGGTGGTGGCGCACGGCGGCCACAGCAGCGCGGTGTGGCGGCAGATGGAAGCGCCCGCCTTCGACTGGCTCTCCGCCCACCTGGCCCGGCCCCTCTCGTGAGGCGCCTGGCATCGCTGGTCCTGCCGCTGTCGGCCTCCCGCCGATGTGGCCCGGACACTGTCGTGAGGCGCCTGGCCGTGCTGGTCGCGGTGCTGCTGCTGGGTGGCTGCGCCGCCGCAGCTCCGTCGTCGTCGCCGGCACGGCCGCCGGAGGTCCTCACGCTCGGCGATTCGGTGGCGGCCGGTTCGGCCTGCGGTTGTTCGCCGTTCCCGGCCCTGTACGCCCGGGCCCAGCACGCCACCGACGTCAACCTGGCCCGGTCCGGCGCCACCGCAGCCGACGTCCGTGCCGCCGTGCCCGCCGAGCGCAGCCAGGTGGCCTCGGCGGCCGAGGTGGTCATCATGATCGGCGCCAACGACATGGCCGCGGTCTTCGGCCACCCGGCGCAGTACGCCACCGTCGCGGCCGGCGTCGACGACGACGTGACGGCCACGGTCACCGCGATCGAGCAACTCCACCGGGTCCCGGTGATCCTGCTCGGCTACTGGAATGTCGTGCAGGACGGGCAGGTCGGCGCGGCGCAATACGGAGCCGACGGCGTGCGCGACGCGGCCCGCGCGACCGCCCTCGTCAACCAGGCCCTCCGAGACGCCGCCACCCGAACGGGCGCGACCTTCGTACCGACCGAGCCGGCCTTCCACGGCGACGACGGATCCCACGATCCGACAGGCCTGCTGGCGCCGGACGGCGACCACCCCAACGCGGCCGGCCAGGCGGCAATCGCGGCGCTTCTCCCGCCCCTGTGACAGCCGCCGACCGCCGTCGGCAGGTGTCGTTGACTACACCGGTACCCGTCGTGGCTGGGCACCGGCGGCTGCCGTCGTTGGCTGGGGAACCGGCCGTTGTCGTTGCCTGCGCCGGCGGCCTTCTTCGCCTGGGCACCGGCGGCCGTCGTCTTCCGCTGAGCACCGCCGTTGTCGGTTAGACGTCGGCGGCCGTCGTGACTAGACACCGGGCGCCGTCGTCGTCGGTTGTGTGCCAGCGGCCGTTGTTGGCTGGGGCTGGCCGTCGTTGTTGGTGGGTGCCGGCGGTCGTCGTCGCTGGTTGAACGTCGGTTGTTGCCGTTGTTGGCTGGGGCTGGCCGTCGTTGTTGGTGGGTGCCGGCGGTCGTCGTCGCTGGTTGAACGTCGGTTGTTGCCGTTGTTGGCTGGCACGAGCCGTCTTCGTCGTCGGCGGGGTGCCGGCCGTCGTTGGCTGGGCAGGAGGGTGCCGTGGGGTGTATGCCGGAGTCATGAACGAGTTCCGGCCGCCCGCGGCCATCGTCGAGCCGACGCCGCGCCGCATCCGGGTGCGCCTCGGCTCCACCGTCGTCGCCGACAGCAGTCGCGCCCTTCTGCTCGACGAGATCAGCGAGCGCGGCTTCCCGACCTACTTCCTCCCGTACGAGGACGTGCGCCCGGGAGTTCTGGCCGACGGGGCCGAGGGCCGCTGGTCGGTGGTCGCGGGCGGTCGGCGGGCCGACGGCGGGGCCTGGACCGACGACCGGTTCAACCAGCTCAAGGATCACGTCACGTTCTCGTGGGAGACCCTCGAGTGGTACGAGGAGGACGAGCAGATCTTCGTCCACGCCCGCTCGCCTCGTCACCGGGTCGACACGCTGCACAGCTCGCGACGTGTGCAGGTGCTGATCGACGGCGAGGAGGTGGCCAACAGCGCTCGCCCGGTGCTGCTCTTCGAGACCCACCTGCCGACGCGCTACTACCTGCCGTTCGCCGATGTGCGCACCGACCGGCTGAGCGCGAGCGAGACGGTGACGCGGTGCCCGTACAAGGGCGTGGCCCGATACTGGTCGCATCCGGGGCTGGCCGACGCGGCGTGGAGCTACCCCGACCCGGTGGCCGAGATCCCGAAGATCCGTGATCTGGTCTGCTTCTACAACGAGCGGGTCGACATCGTGCTCGACGGCGTGCCGCAGGATCGGCCGGTCACGCCGTTCTCCTGAGGGCGGCTACTTCACGCGCCGGTGCGAGCGGGCGACGATCTTGTCGTACTCCTTGTGCTCCTCCAGCCACGAGCTGAGGAACGGGCAGATCGGCACCACCACACGACCCTTGGCCAGCGCGTCCTCCATGGCCGCGCGAGCCAGCAGGCCACCGGTGCCATGACCCTCGTACGCGGTCTCGACCTTGGTATGCGTGTACGCGATGACGTTGCCGGTCACCTGATAGGTGATCACCCCGGCCAGCGTCCCGTCGTCGTCGCGCGCCTCGAAGCGGTCCTTCTCCGGCACGTCGGTAACCGAAATCGTCACCCCGTCATCCAATCACGTGCGCCGCGGACAGCACGGACGCGGCCACCTGCGGAATTGTCTCGGTCGTCACGTCGACGACGACGTCCTCGACCCCGGCCGCGTCCAGGATCCGGTCGAGCTCGCCGGAACGGTGCAAGTGCCAGGACAGCCCCTCCGGATCGTCCGCGTGACGGCGCCGGAGGCGGGCGTGGACGGCCGGCAGAGCCACGCGGAGGCGGCACACCGACAACGGCAGGCCCAGCGCGTCCTGGTAGGACTGCCGCTCGGTCCGACTCTCGATCACCCCGGCGAGAACGATGCGCCGAGCGCCGGCGTCGACGAAGTTGCCGGTGACCGCACGCAGGTTGCGCACCGTGAGGGCACCGTTGAAGCGATCACCCGGCGGTGACGGCCAGCATCGTCGCAGCCAGTCCACGTCGATCACCGCGTTCGGAATCTCACGGGCGGTGAGCAGATCACCGACGGCCTCCGCGGTCGACGTCTTGCCCGAGCCCACCGTTCCGGTGACGAGCAAGGCGGTGGCCACGGCCAGACACTACCGTCGGGCCGGTGCAGACTTTTCTTCCGTACGCGGACTTCCTCGCCTCGGCCCGGGCACTCGACCAGAAACGGCTGGGCAAGCAACGCGTCGAGACCGTGCAGGTGCTACGCGGCTTGATCACTCCCGGGTACGGCTGGCGCCACCACCCCGCCGTGAAGATGTGGCGCGGTTACGAGGAGGGGCTGATCCGCTACGGCTTGGATGTCGCCGGCGTCTGGACCGCGACCGGGCGGGCCGACACCACCGTGGCGACGCTGCTGGCCGACTGGGGCCAGGGCACCGAGATCCGTACGCGGGAAGCTCTCGCCGAGGCCGGCGAGCTGCCGCCGTGGCTGGGCGAGGCGGAGGTGCACCGCAGCCACCAGTCGGCGCTGCTGCGCAAGGACCCCGACTTCTACCGGCCGTTGTTCGGCCCCGACGTGCCCGACGACCTGCCGTACGTGTGGCCGGTCTCGGACCGACCCGGCCGCGACCTCTAGGGTGACGAGATGGCCGACCGTAAGAACCTGACCTGGGCAGATTTCGGCCGGGCGGGCCGCGAGCTGGCGGTGGCCATCGCCCGTGACGGCTACCGGCCCGACCTGGTGCTGACGGTCGCCCGCGGCGGGCTGTTCCTGGCCGGTTCGCTGAGTTACGCCCTCGACGTCAAGGCGATGTACCTGGTCAACGTCGAGTTCTACACCGGCGTCGACGCACGGCTGGAGATGCCTGTGCTGCTCCCGCCGGCGCCCCAGCCCGCCGACCTGAACGGCGCCCGGGTACTGATCGTCGACGACGTGGCCGACACCGGAGCGACGCTCCAGCTGGTCCGCGACTTCTGCGCTCCGCACGTGGCCGACACCCGCGTGGCAGTCGTCTACGAGAAGCCACAGTCGACCGTCACCTGCGAGTACGTGTGGTCCCGCACCGACAAGTGGATCAACTTCCCGTGGTCCTCCGAGCCGCCGGTCACCCACTGACGCCCACCGCCCCGGAGGGAACGGATTTTGCGCTTCCCGGTGCTGTTGGCGTCTTCGTGCCGAGCGGATCTGGACGTCCTCGAAGCGATGCGGGCCGGTGATAGAGGTTGCGCCGCGGTCGTCGCAGTGGGTCGACGGTCGGCGGTGGGTAGAAGTCCGGGCACTGGTCGGGACCGAGGCGGATCTGCCAGCCGCCACCCGGGTGGTGGACGAGGCGATGGTGATGGCGGCAGAGCAGCACCAGGTTGTCCAGGCTGGTGGGACCGCCGTTGCTCCAGGCGGTGAGGTGATGGGCGTCGGTCCAGCGCGGCGGCCGATCACAGTCGGGGAAAGCGCAGCCCCGGTCGCGCACGTGCAGGGCGCGGCGCAGCGGGCCGGTGGCTAGTCGGCGGGCACGCCCGGTGTCCAGGATCTGCCCGGCCCCGCCGAGGACGAACGGCAGGATCCGGGCGTCACAGGCCAGCCGACGCATCGCGGCGGCCGACAGGCGCTGCCCGGTATCGGTGGTCCCGATCCCCAGAGTTCCAATCCCCAGAGTTCCAATCCCCAGAGTTCCAATCCCTAGGGTTCCAATCCCTAGGGTTCCAATCCCTAGGGTTCCAATCCCTAGGGTTCCGGTGCTCAGCGTTCCGGTGCGCAGAACGTCTGCGTTCGGGGCGTCTACGGTCAAGGCGCCCGCGGTCAGGGCGTCTGCGTTCGGAGCGTCTGCCAGGGCGTCCGCGCTCAGGGCGTCCGCGGTCCGGTTTCCGGTACTCAGAGTCCCGACGCTCAGCGTGCCGACACTCGGGGTGCCGACGCCTGGGGTGCCGACGTGTGGGGTTCCGATGTGCGGGATACCGGTGCCTATGTGCGGGGTGTGGGTGTCTGGGGTGCCTATGTGCGGGGTGCGGGTGTCTGGGGTGCCCATGTGCGGGGTGCGGGTGTCCGGGGTGCCCATGTGCGGGATGCGGGTGCTCGAGATGCCGGTGCTCGAAGTGTCGGTGTTCGAGACGCCGACGAACTGGATGCCGGTGACCGGGAGTCGGGTGAGCAGGTCGTAGGCGACGGTGACGGCCAGCTGGGGTGGTTCGCCGCCGTCGGTGGGCAGCTCGCCGGTGCGCAGGGCCAGCCGGCAGATGTCGATCAGGGCGTCGGCGCGGCGGTGCTCTGCCGTGCGGTCGTCGCCCGGAGTCGGGGTGCACAGTGGGTGCAGGGCGGCGTGCATGAGGGCGGCGTCTTCGGTGCCGAGCAGGCCGGAGAGCCGCACCAGCCCGTCGACCGGCAACGACAACGTCAGGCCGCGCCGACGGTAGGCGCGGGCCTCCTGACGGGCCAGGGCTGCTTCGTCGGCGCGCTCGGCCAGCTCCGGGGCGACGTAGGCCAGGATCCGTTCGCCCACCCGGCGTAGCTGGTAGGCCGGTAGCCGCTCGGCCATGCCGATCATCGTGGTCCGGGCCAGCTCGACCAGGCGCGATACCTGGCGTTCACCTAGCTCGCCGCCACGGCCATCGCCGTGGCGTTGGCAGCCGTCGTGACTGTCGCGGTCGCCGTCGCAGTGGGGATGGCAGTCCTGGCCATCGCCGCCGTGGTGCTCGCTGTGGGCCTCGCTGTCGCTGTGGTGGGCGAGGTCTTCGGAAAGGGCGTCGAGGGTCGCACCGATCACGGTGGACTGGCGCAGGTTGAGGCGGCCGTCCAGGACCGCCGTCTCGACGGCCGGATGCCGGCTCAGCGCGGCGGCCTGACCGGCCAACTCGCGTGCCGGTTGCGGATCGATCAACAGCAGACTGCGGAGCCAACTTGCGGTGTTGCGGTGGCCTTGCGCGGCGGGCAGACCGCGGGCGTCGGTCTGCTGCACCAGCCGCGCCTGCAAAGCGGCGGCACATTGCTCAACACGATGCGCCGCTTTCAGGCACGCTGTCAGCTCATCATCGCCGAGCGGCCACAACGGAGCCGCGGCCAGTTTCGCCGCGTCCTCGCTCAGCTGTCGCACGTCTGCCATCACGGGACCATGGTCGAGCAGGCGTACGACACTTTCTGGGCCGGGCAGGCCACCGGGGAGATCGACGTTCACCATCTGAAGCCGATCACCAACGCGGTTCGCTTCTCTGAGACAGCACTCAGTCTGGTAGATCTTCGTGCACCCCTCAGCCCAGCGGAGTCATCGGTACCGAAGCGCCTGACTAAGCACCTACGTCGGACTACCTTGCCCGGGCAGACGCAGTCTGGCTGCCTCCCCGTGTGCGATGAGCAAGGGCTTCGGCATCCCAGAACCGCCGGGACCGCCGCGCTTCGTGCGGTCCGGGCGCGTAGACCGGCCTCCGAAGGCGCTGTCTGGCTACAGCGTCGGAGATCCTGCCTGCTGGAGGCGCACCAATACCGAGTTTTGGCTCGTCTGTCTACGGTTCGATCGAGGGGTGCGGTCCACGTGGATCTGCAGCTATGGTCTCGCCGTGGCGCTACGCAGACTGTCGGTCCGCAGCCGGCGCATTCTGGCCTTGGCAGCGGGTTGCTCTGCTGTGGCCATCGCTGGGGGACGGCTCCTTCTCCTGCCCGACGAGAGCGCTTGGGATTTCGTGCTACTGCTCCTTCAAGGGGTGGCCATATTGACGGCCTGGCTCGCATGGCGTTCGCTCACGCCACCTCGCGCCTCGCGGGGAGTAGACATGGACGCGAAGCGCCTGCATTGGTGACATAGCGCTGGAGCAAGCAGATCGCTCTTGCGGAAGCCCTCGGTCCCCCATCACCGGGAAGGTCCCGAGGGCTTCGCTGCGTTCCGCCGAGGTTGCCCATGCGTGGCCGGATCGACGCCGAAGGCGCGGCGGTCGGATTGCTCGCGCCGACGATGCTGCGGGTGGTGGAAAGCTACCTGAAGTCGATCTTCTCAGCAGCGGTGCGCGATCAGCTGATCGCTAGTTCGCCCTGCGTCGGTGTCAGGATTTCAGCGATCGATCGCGACAACCGAGTGATACCGCCGCCGGAGCAGCTGCCGCTTCTCGCCCAACCGATGCCGACCCGGCTGTCAGCTGCCGTGTATGTGGCTGCCGGATGCGGGCTGCGGCTGGGGGAGCTGTTCGGTGGGAACGGAGGAGATCACGTGCACGAGTGACCGGATGCGCTGGACTGGGCGCGATCGCTGGTCGACGGTGCCCTGGGGAAAGCCGAAAGCGGCGGCCACACCGGCTGGGAGCCAGGCGTGACCGCCGCTTCGCGGTTTGTCGTCTACTTAGCGCGGTAACGCTGCTGTCAGAAAAACCGCAGGTCAGCGCGCTAAATCAAGTCAGACGTTGTAGTACATCTCGAACTCGTGCGGGGTCGGGCGGAGGCGGACCGGGTCGATCTCGTTGGTGCGCTTCCAGTCGATCCAGGTGGAGATCAGGTCGTCGGTGAAGACGCCGCCGGCGGTCAGGAACTCGTTGTCGGCCTCGAGGCTGTTGAGCACGGCGTCGAGCGAGCCGGGCACCTGCTTGACGCTGCCCCACTCCTCGGGCGGCAGGTCGTACAGGTCCTTGTCGATCGGGGCCGGCGGCTCGATCTTGTTCTTGATGCCGTCCAGGCCGGCCATCATCTGGGCCGAGAACGCCAGGTACGGGTTCGACGACGGGTCGGGCACGCGGAACTCGACGCGCTTGGCCTTCGGGTTGCTGCCGGTCACCGGGATGCGGGTGCAGGCCGAGCGGTTGCGCTGCGAGTAGACCAGGTTGACCGGGGCCTCGTAGCCGGGCACCAGGCGACGGTACGAGTTGACCGTCGGGTTGGTGAAGGCCAGCAGGCTGGGCGCGTGGTGCAGCAGGCCGCCGATGTACCAGCGGGCCGTGTCGGACAGGCCCGCGTAGCCGGTCTCGTCGTAGAACAGCGGCTCGCCGTTCATCCACAGGCTCTGGTGGGTGTGCATGCCCGAGCCGTTGTCGCCGAACAGCGGCTTCGGCATGAACGTCGCGGTCTTGCCGTGCTCCCAGGCAGTGTTCTTGATGATGTACTTGAACATCTGCATCTGGTCGCCGGCGTGCAGCAGCGTCGAGAACTTGTAGTTGATCTCGCCCTGGCCGGCGGTGCCGACCTCGTGGTGCGAACGCTCGACGGTGAAGCCGACGTCGATCAGGCGGCGCACCATGGCGTCGCGCAGGTCGCTGTAGTGGTCGAGCGGCGCGACGGGGAAGTAGCCGCCCTTGTACGCGGTCTTGTAGCCGCGGTTGCCGCCCTCCTCCTCCTTGCCGGAGTTCCAGGCGCCCTCGACCGAGTCGATGTAGTAGAAGGCCTGGTTCGCCGCGGTGGAGTGGCGGATCGAGTCGAAGATGTAGAACTCCGCCTCGGCGCCGAAGTAGGCGGTGTCGGCGATGCCGCTGGACGCCAGGTAGGTCTCGGCCTTCTTGGCCACGTTCCGCGGGTCACGCGAGTACGCCTCGCGGGTGAACGGGTCGTGGATGAAGAAGTTCAGCGCCAGCGTCTTCTGGATCCGGAACGGGTCGATGAAGGCCGTGCTCACGTCCGGCAGCAGCATCATGTCGGACTCGTGGATGGCCTGGAACCCGCGGATCGAGGATCCGTCGAAGGCGAGGCCGTCGGTCACGACGCTGTCGTCGAACGACTCGACCGGCATGTTGAAGTGCTGCATCACACCGGGCAGGTCACAGAACCGCACGTCGACGAACTTGACGTCCTCGTCTTTGAGGTATCGCAGCAATTCCTCGGGATTGGCGAACAACACGTCCTCCTGGCACAGGATTTCGATACCGGGGCGGCGTGGTTCCGCCGCGTGGCTGGGCTGGTCGCGACGCTATGGGGCGGGAGTTGCCCAGGCGTATCCCTATTGTTTCCGTCATGTTACGGAGTCTGTGGGAGGCTGCCGACGGTCGATGACCGGCCTCAGTGAGGCTACCGCGAAACCCGCCGAGGTTAGGCTGGTTGCATGGTTTCGGCAGGCAAGACCCCTTCCGGTACGCGCGGCGCGCTCGACCTGTCCGGCATCAGGCCGGCGTCGTTCGGCCGGCGGTTCGGCGCGCTGCTGGTCGACTGGGCGCTCGCCACGGTCGTCGCGACCCTGCTCGTCGACGACCTGCGCACCAACCCGTGGCCTCAGCTGGGCGTCTTCGTCGTGGTCCACGCGTTCTTCGTCGGCCTGTTCGGACAGACGGCGGGCATGGCGCTGGCCCGCATCCGGTGCGTCTCCATGGTGGACGGCGGCGCGATCGGCCTGCCCCGGGCGATCGTCCGCGCGGTGCTCCTGGCGCTGGTCATCCCGCCGGCGATCAGCGACGGCGACGGGCGGGGGCTGCACGACCGGGCCGCCCGTTCGATCATGGTCCAGCCGTCCTGACCCGGACCGTGCGGCATGCCCAGCCGTGTGATGTGCCCAGCCGTGTGATGTGCCCAGCTGTGCGGCGTACCTAGCTAGCGCGGGCGCTGCTGGCGGAACGCGCCCTTGCTGGGGCGCATGTTCTTGGGGATCGCGCCCTTGGGCATCTGGGGCCGGGCCATCAGCGCGCCCAGGCGCTTGTCGAGCGAGTTGACGTCCTTGCCGGTGAGGTTGCGCGGCAGCCGCATCATCGTCGAGCGCAGCTTGCGTACGGGAAGCTGGCCCTCCTCGGTGCCGATCACGTAGTCGTACAGCGGGGCGTTGCCGATGACCTTGGAGAGGCGGCGCTTCTCCTGGCCGAGCAGGCCGCGGACGCGCTGCGGGTTGCCCTCGGCCAGCAGGATGACGCCGGGCCGGCCGACCACCACGTGCACCATGTCGTACTGCGTCGTCGAAGCAGCCGCCGGGCGCACCCGCCAGTCGCCGCGCATGTTCTCCATCAGCGACGCGGCCGCCCCGGGCTGGCCCTCGGCCGCGTTCATCATCGCGGCGTTCGACCGCAGGTTGAGCACGATCACGGCGGCCAGGAGGGTGACCATGATGCCGATCGGCAGATAGATCCAGCCGGCGAGCAGGACGAGCACGACGGTGATCGCGAGCGGGATGAGCACCGCGGCGGCGAGCAGCGGGACGAACCACTTGTCCTGCTTCGCCGTGAACGAGAACACCTGACCGATCTGCTTCAGGCGCGTGCCGAACGACACCTTCTCCTGCTCTTTTGCCATAACTCGAAAGTGTAGTGGGGCGGGTCCTTACTTACGCACCGGTGGTCCTCCCTACCGGTAAGGAGTCAGGGCCCGCCGGGCATGGGGCAGCTTCCCCATGCCCGGCGGGGGCCTTCCGGCGAAGAGTTCTTCTCAGCGAACTCGACCGGAAGGACACCGAGATGTTCCCCTACAACGACCCCCATACCGTGCTCGACCTGCACCGCCAACGCACCGCCGAGCTGATCGGCCAGGCCGCCTCCGCGCGCCGGGCGCGGGAGGCCGGCTCGGCCCGGGCCACCCGCTTCGGCCGGTGGCCCCGCCGATCCCGCCGGGCCCGGGCCGCGGTGGCGGCGTGACGGGCGGATTCGGGCCGGAAAACCTGTCGCACCCCCATGGCATGCTCCAACTCATGACGGTGCATGGGCAGAGCGAGGTGCTCGTCGGCCGCGAGGCCGACCTCGCCGTGCTGCGCGATGCGCTGAAACGGGCCCGCCACGCCGAGCCGTCGACCGTGCTGGTCGGCGGCGAGGCCGGGGTGGGCAAGACCCGCCTGGTCGAGGAGTTCCGCCACGGTCTGACCGGCGAGCCCGTCCGGGTGCTGGCCGGCCAGTGTCTCGAGCTCGGCGAGGAGGGGCTGCCCTTCGCCCCGTTCGCGGGCGCGCTGCGCGAGCTGGTGCGGGCCGAGGGTGTCGCCGCGCTCGACGGCCACGAGCGCGAGCTCGCCCGCCTGCTGCCCGAGCTGGGCCCGCCGCCCGAGGCCGACGCCCGACGCGGCCTGCTCTTCGAGGCGGTGGCCACGCTGCTGGGGCGCCGGCCGCTGGTCCTGTTCATCGAGGATCTCCACTGGTCCGACCGCTCCACCCGAGACCTGATCGCCTTCCTGGTGCGCGCCGCCCGGCTGCCCCAGCTGCTGCTGGTCATCACCTACCGCACCGACGAGCTGCACCGCGGCCATCCGTTGCGGCCGTTCCTGGCCGAGCTCGATCGGGTACGCGGCGTGCGGCGCCTCGAGCTCGACCGGCTCGACCGCGAGGGCACCGCCGAGATGCTGACCCACCTGCTCGGCGCCGAGCCCGGCGCCCGCGTCGTCGACATGATCACCGAGCGGTCCCAGGGCAACCCGTTCTTCATCGAGCAGTTCGCCGGCTCGGCCTTCGGCGAGATCCCGGCCAACCTGCGTGACCTGCTGCTCTCCCGGGCCGACCAGTTGCCCGAGCCGGCTCAACGGGTGCTGCGGATGGCCGCGGTGGGAGGCACCCGGTTCAGCCACGAGCTGCTCGCCCGGGTCGCCGGCCTGGAGGAGGCGGCTCTCGAGTCGGCGCTGCGGGTCATCGTCGCGGCCCAGCTGATCACGGTGGTCGACGCCGACGAGGGCTACGAGTTCCGCCACGCTCTGGTCCGTGAGGCCGTCCACGACGACCTGCTTCCCGGCGAGCACGCCCGGCTGCACGGCCGCTACGCGCGGGCCGTCGAGGCCGAGCCCCATCTGGTCCCGCTGGGGCGGGCGGCGGCCGAGATCGCCCATCACTGGCATGCGGCCCGCGACCATCCGCGCGCGCTCATCACGGCCAAGATCGCGGCCGACGAGGCGAGAGGCCGCTACGCGTACGGGGAACAGGCGCGCCTGCTCGACCGCGTGCTCCAGCTCTGGGAGGACGTGCCCGACGCCGAGACCCTGCTCGGCATCGACCACCTCGACCTGCTCGAGGAGTCGGCACTGGCCGCGAACGATTCCGGCGAACACGTCCGCGCGCTCAGCCTCACCCGGGCGGCCCTGTGCGACATCGACGAGGAGGCCCAGCCTCTGCGCGCTGGTCGCCTGCTCGTGCGGCGGGCCAAGCTGCTGCGCGCGGCGGGCCGATCCGACGGCCAGACCGAGTGCGACGAGGCCTTCCGCCTGCTCAGCAAGGCGCCGCGCGGCTCCGACCGGCTCCGTCTGCTGGCCGAGGTGGCCCATCAGCTCGCCGGCATCGACGCCGAACGCGCCGCCGAGGTCGCCCGCGTCGCGATGGCCGACGCCTCCGAGCAGAACGATCTCGCCGCGCTGGTGACCGCCGAGGTGGCCTTCGGATCGGCCTGCGCCGGCCGCCTGCTCCCGACCGACGCCCTGCCGGTCATGCGCGACGCTGTTGCCCGGGCGCGTGCGGCGGGTGACCTGCCCGCCCTCACCCGCGGCCTGGTCAACGTCTCCGACGCGCTGTTCGAGCTGGGCCGCTACGAGGAGTCCGCCTCCGCCGCGGCCGAGGGCCTGCCCGACGCGGGCCGCATCGGCGTCGGCCGCACCACCGGCGTCTATCTGCTGGCCAACCACGCCGAGGCGCTGATCGCCCTGGGCCGCTGGGACGAGGCCGACGCTCGCCTGGCCGAGGCCGCCCGCCTCGACCCGCCCGAGACGCTGGCCCTGCCCTGGCTGCGCCTGCGCGCCCGCATCCGCCTGGCTCGCGGCCGCGAGGACGCCGAGTCCCTGGTCAACCGTTCGCTCGACTTCCTCTGCCGCCCCTATCTCAGCATCGAGAGCCGCCTGGCCACGCTCGACGTGCGCATCCTGGCCGCCTTGGACGACGCCGACCCGGCCGCCGCGCTCGAGGCCGCCCGAGCCGCCCTGGCCGAGCCCAAACTGACCGCGCGGCCCCGCTACACCTGGCCCATCCTGGCCCACGCGGCCCGAGCCGCCGCCCGCGCCGCCGACCCCGAGTTGTCCGGGGCCGTCGCCGCCGTGGCCGCCGGACTGCCACAGCGCTACCCCGCCGAAATCGCGTTCGCGGCGCAGGTCCGGGCCTACCTCCAGGGCGGGGAAGCGTGCTGGCGCGAGGCCGTCGAGGCGTGGCGCGCCGACGGGCATCGCTACGAGCTCGCCGCCGCCCTCCTCGGTCTGGCCGAGGCCCAAGCCACCGCCCGCACGGCCATCCGCTCGGACGCCGCTGCCCGGATTGCCGGTCCTGGTGGGGCGGCGCGCTCGGACGCTGCCCGGATTGCCGGTTCCGGTGGCGTCGCTCGCACCGTCGCCGATCCGGCCGATGCTGCGGTGGGTGGCGGGGCTGGTTTTGTCGCGGGACGGACCGGTGTCACGTCTGATCTGGCTGGGTCGATCGCCGAGGCGGTTGCTGTCGCTTCGGCTTTGGGCGCGGTTCCGCTGGTCGAGGCGGCCGACACGTTGGCGCGGCGGCTCGGCATCCGTGCGTCGGCGCCGGGCGGTGAGCGCGACGAGCTGTTGACCGCTCGGGAGCGTGAGGTCCTTCGCCTGGTCGCCGAGGGCCACAGCAACGGCCGCATCGCGACTGACCTCTACATCTCGCCCAAGACCGCGAGCGTGCACGTTTCCCGCATCATCGCCAAGCTGGAGGTGACCAATCGGGGCGAGGCTGCCGCGGTGGCCCGCCGCCTGGGTCTGCTCGCGGACTGAAGTGGACCTGGCTGCCGGTGATCGGGGTCATCGGGGTGTGGCGGTCGCTTGGAGGATGTGGCCGTTCGGGGTGACCTTGGCGGTCAGGTGCCAGCCGAGCGGGGCTACGGCGGCGGTCAGGTCGGTGGGGGACCAGAAGTGCTTGACGATGCGGAACTCGCGGCCGTCGTTGAGGACGCGCTGCTGTACGTGGCCGGGCAGCTCGGCGGTGTGGTGGCTGTCGAGCAGGAAGGCGCGGCCGCCGGGGCGCAGGGCTGAGGCGACCTTCGACCAGAACGGGGCGAAGTGGTCTGCCGGGACGTGGGACAACCAGTAGCCGAAGAAGACCACGTCGAACGCGGCCGGTGGTGGCGTCCAGCCGAAGATGTCGGCTTGGTGGTAACGCACGTGGGGGCCGAGGTCGCGGGCCTGGTTGAGGTCCATCACGGCGGGGGAGGCGTCCACGGCCAGCACGGTGGTGGCGTGGCGGGCCAGGTGGCGGGTCCAGAGGCCGGTGCCGCAGGCGAACTCGAGCACGTTCCCGGCCGGCCGGAAATCGTCGAGCGCTTGCTCCGCCGTGGCCACGTCGGCGAACCAGCGTCGCTCCTCGTCGGGCTCCAGCGCGTAGCGGCCCTGGCGGTACCACCACTCGTCGTATTCGGCGGCTCGGGCCTGGTAGTAGGCGCGCTGTTCCTCGAGGAGGTCCATGGGTCGGACCGTAAGGCGGCTGCGGCCCGACGCGAAACCAATTTTCGTCCGGCCGCGGCGGCGGCCGGCTAGGCCGGGTCGCGCGGGGGACGGTACAGGGGGTAGTCGTGGCCACGGATGAGTTGCAGGCCGAAGGCTGCGGCGGGCTAGGACGGGTCGCGCGGCACGGGAGGTCGTCGCGGCCACGGATGTGCGGCAGGTCGAAGGCTGCGGCGGGTTAGGCCGGGTCGTGCAGGGTGCGCGGGGCGCGGTACGGGAGGTAGTCGCGACCACGGATGTGCGGCAGGCCGAAGGCTGCGGCGGGCTAGGACGGGTCGCGCAGGGTGCGTAGGACGCGGTACAGGAAGTAGCCGCCGCCGCCGATGAGTAGCAGGCCGAAGGCTACGGCGAGCATGCTGCCGGTGCTCATGCCTGCGGGGGCGGCCTGGGGCTCCGCCGTGGCTGTGGCGGGCGGGGTGAAGTAAAAGGCGGGGGCGTTGGCGGCGTCGGTGGTGGGGGTGGTCGTCGCGGTGGGGGCGGGCGTTGCTCCGGGGGAGGGGGCCTTGTCCGTGGACGGCCGGGTGGTGGGCGCGGCCGGGGCGGAGGGCGGCGGGGCGGGGGCGGCGGTGCAGCCTGAGGCGGGTGGGCGCCAGCTTCCTACGTACGTGGTGAAGGTGTTGTCCCTGATCGTCAGCGAACCGCCGGTGGGGCCGGGGACGGTGGTGGAGCGGCCGGGGGCGAGGCGGGTCAGGCGGCCGTTGATGAGGAAGGCGGCGCTGACGGTGGCCTCGGGGGCGTTGGTGAGGGTGGCGCGGTACGAGCCGTCGCAGGCGCTGGCGAAGGTGACCTGCGGGGCGGTCGTGCACTCGGCCGAGCCGCCGCGGTAGTGGGCCCGGGGGCCGGTGGAGCGACTGCCGGGGGCGCCGAGCGTCTTCGCGCCGTACGGGTTGTCGCCGTTGGAGACCTCGTCTTGCAGGGCGGTGCCGGTGATCGCGGTGACCTGGGTGTAACAGGGCGGGACGACGGCGTCTAGGTCGACGCTGCGGGACGTCGACGTGATCGTCGCGCGGTCGGTGGCGTACCGGAACTGGCCGGCGTTGCCGGTGGCTGCGCCGGCCGTGTAGGAGACGAGGCCGAACGACTGGGTCTGGCCGGGGCAGAGCCGGCGTACGGCGGTGATCGTCGCCTTGCCGGAGGCGCCGTCGAACGTGTGGCGGTAGGTGGCCGACGAGGCGGCGACGCAGGACTCGGCGGCCGAGGCGGTCGCGGGCGCCGCGAAGGTGGCGGCCAGCGTTGCCGCGGCGGCGAGCAGGAACATGGACCGGCGCACTGTCTGACCTCCCCGTCGCTGTGATCGGCTCTCGTCTCACAGCATCGGCCGACAGGCCGGGGTAGCTGAGCCGGAGCCGTCCGGGGGGAGAAACACCGATGCCCCGGCCTCAGGGCCGGGGCATCGGGAACGACAGTGTCAGCCGCGGGCCTCGAGGGCCTGCTTGTAGAGGCGGCCGGCCCGGTAGGAGGACCGGACCAGCGGGCCGCTCATCACGCCGGCGAAGCCGATCTGCTCGGCCTCCTGGCTCAGCTCGACGAACTCCTCGGGCTTGACCCAGCGCTCGACGGGGTGGTGCCGCGGGGTGGGGCGCAGGTACTGCGTGATGGTGATCAGCTCGCAACCGGCGTCGTGCAGGTCGCGCAGCGCCTGGGAGATCTCGGCGCGCTCCTCGCCCATGCCCAGGATCAGGTTGCTCTTGGTCACCAGGCCGGCCGCGCGGGCCTGGGTGATGACGTCGAGCGAGCGCTCGTAGCGGAAGCCGGGGCGGATGCGCTTGAAGATGCGCGGCACGGTCTCGACGTTGTGCGCCAGCACCTCGGGCTCGGCGCCGAAGACCTCGGCGAGCTGGTCGGGCTCGGCGTTGAAGTCGGGGATCAGCAGCTCGACGCCGCAGCCGGGCTGCAGCTTGTGGATCTGGCGGACGGTCTCGGCGTAGAGCCACGCGCCGCCGTCGGGCAGGTCGTCGCGGGCCACGCCGGTGACGGTGGCGTACTTCAGGCCCATCGTCGCGACGGACTCGCCGACGCGGCGGGGCTCGTCGGCGTCGAACTCGGCCGGCTTGCCGGTGTCGATCTGGCAGAAGTCACAGCGCCGGGTGCACTGGTCGCCGCCGATGAGGAAGGTGGCCTCGCGGTCTTCCCAGCACTCGTAGATGTTGGGACACCCGGCCTCCTGGCAGACCGTGTGCAGGCCCTCTTTCTGCACCAGGCCGCGCATCTGGGTGTACTCCGGGCCCATCTTGGCCTTGACCTTGATCCACGGAGGCTTTCGCTCGATGGGAGTTTCGGCGTTGCGCGCTTCGATCCGAAGCATGCGCCGGCCTTCGGGAGCAATAGTCACAACCCCGAGATTACGCCTGCGGGGCCTCCTGCCTAGAGAGGGGCGACGAGGCTCACGTGACAGCAGGTGTGACCGCGGTCATATGAACCGGTTAAATTGCCTTTCGCGGTCCGGACGCCTGCTGTTAACGTCCGGGCACGGCTGTGAAGGAACCGAGTAACGCCCCGTCACGCCGGCCGAGAGAGCCACCGATCGCTGGGAAGGTGGCCCGTTCGCCGGGGCGTGAAGACACTCCCGAGCCGCAGCACGACAAGAGGCGCCCGAGGCGACAGTCCGAGGGCGTGAAGGTGTGGTGGCACCGCGAGGATCCCGCTCGCCCACACCTCCCTGGGGCCGCGTTGCAGCTTTCCGAGGAGGTCACCCGCCATGCAACGCATCCTCTCCACCCAGCTTCGGGCGCACGTCGACGAGACCGTGACGATCGCCGGCTGGGTTCACCGCCGCCGCCTGCTCAAGTCGGTGGCCTTCCTGATCGTCCGCGACGCCGAGGGGCTCGCCCAGGTGGTCGTGGCCGAGCCGGCGACCCGGGCCGAGCTCGAGGAGCTCTCCGAGGAGAGCGTCGTCGAGGTGACCGCCACGGTCACCCCCAACGAGCAGGCGCCCGGCGGCGTGGAGCTCACCGGGCCGAAGATCCGGGTGCTCTCGGCCGTCACCGGGCCGCTGCCCTTCGAACTGCATCGCCCGGCGATCGGCGCGAGCCTGCCGACCCAGCTCGACCACGCGGCCCTGGCGCTGCGGCACCCGGCACGCCGGTCGGCCCTGCGGGTCGCGGCGGCGGCGACCGCCGGGTTCCGGGCGGCGCTGAGCGAGCAGCGGTTCGTCGAGATCCAGACGCCCAAGATCGTCGCGTCGGCCACCGAGTCCGGGGCGAACGTGTTCGCGCTGGACTACTTCGGCCGACCGGCCTACCTCGCGCAGTCGCCGCAGTTCTACAAGCAGCTCATGGTCGGCGTCCTCGAGCGCGTCTACGAGGTCGGCCCGGTCTTCCGCGCCGAGCCCAGCGACACCGTGCGGCACCTGGCCCAGTACACGTCGCTCGACGCCGAGATGGGCTTCATCGCCGACCATCGCGACGTGATGGCCGCCCTCACCCGGACGCTGACCGTGATGATGGCGACCGTCTCGGCCCGGGCCCGGTTCACCACCCCGCGGGTGCCGTCCGAGATCCCCGCCGTGCCCTTCGGCGAGGCGCTGCGGATCGCCGGGGCGCCGGACGACGAGCCCGACCTGGCGCCGGCCCACGAGCGGGCCCTGGGGGAGTGGGCGCTGCGCGAGCACGGCTCGGAGTTCCTCTATGTGACCGGCTATCCGATGCGGAAACGGCCGTTCTACACCCACCCCGACCCGGCCGACCCCGCCTACTCGAACGGCTTCGACCTGCTCTTCCGCGGCCTCGAGATCGTCACCGGCGGGCAGCGCCTGCACCGGTACGAGGACTATGTGGACGCGCTCGGGCGCGCCGGTGAGCCGCTGGAGCCGTACGCTGGTTATCTCGACGGCTTCCGGTACGGCATGCCACCGCACGGCGGCTGGGCGATCGGCCTGGAACGCTTCGTGGCCCGGCTGACCGGCACGGCCAACGTGCGCGAGGTGACCGCCTTTCCCCGCGACCTCAACCGGGTGAGCCCCTGACGATGACGATCGACCTCGACGTCGCTCCCGCCATCCCGACCCGGGACGGCCGGCGGCGTACGCGGTGGGACGTCCTCGCCGTCGCGGTGCTGGTGCTCGTGCTGGCCACGGCATCAGCACCGCCCCCGCCCAGGAGCGACCTGTCCGCCGTCCTCGAGGGCGACGGCCGCGGCATCACCGCCAGCCTGCTGACCCGGACGGCTCTCTTCACCCAGCACGAGCCCGCGGCCGGCAGCACGTCGGACATCTGGGCCCGCCCGGTGCGGCCGGGCGGACCGGAATGGATCACCCAGGTGCCCGCGGCCGGAAGCGGCCTGTGGCTCGACGAGACCGGAACGGTGCTGGTCAACGAGACCGGGGACGCGGGCCAGGCCACCTTCCTGGACGTCCGCACCGGCCGGATCCGCTGGCGCACGACCGACTACGCGACCGTCCGCAGTCTCGGCGCCCGGGTCACCGACTGGCGGCCCGCACCGCCCAGCCCGGTCGGGACGTTGCGGATCCGCGACGTCGCCACCGGACGGCTGGTCTGGTCGCGTCCGGCGGCGGGCTTCGTCGTCGACGACGCGCACCGCTACGTGGTGACGCTCGACGGCCGGCGGCGCGCGACGGTCCTCGCCGCCGCCGACGGCCGGGTGCTGGCCGGCCCCCGCGACCTGGACGTCGCCTGGGGCGTCGAGTTCGCGCCGCCGTCGGTGGCGGCCCAGGTGATCGCCGATCGGCTCGTCGTGTTCGGCACGGCGTTCGTGGCCGCGTTCCGGATCGCCGACCTGGCGCCGCTGTGGCGGACGACGACCGCGCAGCCGTTCGCCGTCGCGGGGTGCGGCGAGCAGATCTGCGCGCTGTCCTCCGGTGGCCTGGCCGTTCTCGACCCCGGTACGGGAACCGTGCGCTGGACCAGCTCGCGGTGGCGCGGCCTGGCCGACGACGGGACGACGCTGCTCGACCAGACCGGCCGGTCCGCGCGGGTCGACCTGGCCACCGGGCGGATCGAGGACGACCTGGGCGGCGGCAGCGTGGTCGCCGGCCTGCAGGTGGTCGACGACGGGGACGCCCGCACCCTGATCCGCCGGATCGCCGACGGGCGCGTGCTCGGCGTGATCCCGCGGGTGCCGCCGGGGTCCTGCACCGCGGCGGCGGACCTCCTCGCCTGCCGTACGCTCGACGCCCGGTTCCGGGTGTGGCGCCTGCCGCCCGGCGCGGACTGAGATCGACACTCGTCGGCATCGGCCGGGCATAGAGTCCAGCTGTGCTGATCGATCTCGACGTCACACCGGTGACCGAGCCTTCTTCGCGGAGCCGGCGGCCGCTTCCGTACGTCGTCGCCACCGTGGCGGTGCTGCTGCTGGCGCTGCTCGGCGGGTCGGTCGCGCCGCCTCGGCCGGGCGGGTTGGCCGAAGTGATCACCGTGCCGGGGCAGGGCGCCCTGGCCACGCTGCTGACCGCGCAGGCGCTCTACATCGTCAAGTTCGACGGCACCGTGGAGGCGCACCCCCTGTGTCCCGGCTGCCCCCGGTGGACCTCGCGGGCACCGGCCGGGCAGCGGCTCACCGAGGCCGGCGACACGCTCGTCATCGACGGCGCCGACGCGGCTGTGGTGACCGTCCTCGACGCGCGCACGGGCGCCCTGCGATGGCGGCTGCCCGGCGTGCTGTCCGTCGACGTCATCGGCGGCCGGGTGGCGGCGTGGAACCCCGAGGACCGGCGCTTGCGGGTGCACGAGCTGAGTACCGGCCGGGTTCTCTGGTCGCGGCCCGCCTCGGCCTACACGGGCGACGAGGCGTACGTCGCGATCGTCGACGAACGGGGCGGCGCCACGCTTGTGAGCGCGGCTGACGGGCGCGAGGTCACTCCCCGCCGCGCCCTCGGCCTGCCCGGAGCCGCCGCCCGCCTCGCCGGCGATCAGCTGATCGTCTTCGGTGGCGACTACCTGGCCGGCTATCGGCGGGACGGGCTGACCCGTCAATGGCTCACCCGGGGCGTCGCGCCCTACCAGGTGAGCGCGTGCGACGACCGCCTGCTGTGCGCCTTCGGGCCCGGCGGGCTCACCGTGCTCGACCGGGCCGACGGCTCGGTGCGCTGGGGCGGGGCCAACTGGCAGTACGTCCAGCCGGGCGGAGTGCTCAGCGAGGAGAGGGGCCGATCGGCGGTGGTCGACCTGCAGACGGGCCGGGTCGTGCGCGAGCTGGGGCCGTCGGCGCCGGTCGGGGGCCTCCGGCTGTACCCGGCGGCCGGCGGCACGACGGTGCTCGGTCTCGACGGCCGCGCCCGTGGAACGCTGCCCCTGGTGTTGCCGGGCGCGTGCGCCGCCGCCGGGCCGTACCTGTCCTGCGAGACGCCGAACGTCACGTACACGGTGTGGCGGGTGCGCTGAGCCGGGCTGCCTAGGCGAGCACGGCGATCGTCATGCCGATCACGATCGCCAGCGGGATGATCGTCGTGCAGACGAGGATCACCCAGGCGATGGGGTGGCCGAAGTTCAGGGCCACCCCGCCACCACGCTTGGGGACGAAGACACGCTTGTCGTTCGGGTCCCGATACAGAGCCATCAGAGCAGGGTAGTGAGGTGCTTCTCGACCACCGGCAGCACCTCGGCCACCGTCACGTCGCGGCCCAGCTCGGCCGACAGCGACGTCACGCCGGCGTCGCGGATGCCGCACGGGGTGAAGCGGTCGAAGTTGGTCAGGTCGCAGTCGCAGTTGATGGCGAAGCCGTGCTGCGTGACGCCACGCGCGACCCGGATGCCGATGGCGGCGATCTTGCGGTCGGGGCCGCGTTCGTCGGCCAGGACCCAGGCGCCGCTGCGGCCCTTGATGTCGCTGCGGGCCGCCGTGACGCCGAACTCGGCGCAGACGTCGATCAGCAGCTGCTCGGTGCGGCGGACGTAGGCGACCACGTCGATCGGGTCGGCCAGGCGCAGGATCGGGTAGCCGACGAGCTGACCGGGGCCGTGCCAGGTGATCTTGCCACCGCGGTCGACCTCGACCACGGGGGTGCCGTCGATCGGCAGGTCGGCCGGCTCGGTGCGCTTGCCGGCCGTGAGGACGCTGGGGTGCTCGAGCAGCAGCACGGTGTCGGGCCGGGTGCCGTCGGCCACGGCGTCGTGCAGGCGCCGCTGCTCGTCCCAGGCCTCGCGGTAGTCGACCAGACCGGGCCGCAGAACGGTGAGCGTGGAGGTTGTCACGCGCTCCACGGTAGTCCTCCGGTCAGCGGTCGACCGGATCCACTCCGGGACGGATGCGCCACACCAGCACGTCGTCGACCCGCTCGGGCGGCCCGAGCAGATCGGTCGCGGTGGCCTCGACCGCCGAGTGGTACAGCGGCCCCTGCGGACCGGTGATCTCGTCGGGCAGGAACAGCGTCTCGACACCCCAGTGCTGGAAGTCGGCGCGGGCCGTGGCCCGGTCGGCGTTGTCGATCCTGGCCAGATAGCCGTAGAGCGCCGCGCGCAGGAACATCCAGTCGGTGGCCCGGGGCCGTACGCCGATGCGGCCCCGGCCCTCGCTGTCGTCGACGTCGGGGCCGAGGAAGTAGCCGTCGGGGATGCGGAACTCCCGGCCGGCCCGGGCCATGGTGTACGCCTGCCAGCGCTGCCCGTCGGCGGCCACGTTGATCGCGAACGGCAGCGCGCTGATCACCCCACCGTTGGGCACGTACTTCTCCCAGGTGCCGTCCGCGATGAAGCGTGGCTCGGGCGCGCGCTGCCGATACTCCAGGGGCAGCGGGAAGATCGGCACGAGCGCGACGACGAGGCCCATGGCGAACAGCGGCCGAGCAGCGCCGCTGCCCAGCGCGCGGTCGGTGGCCATCGCCAGGATCACCCCGAAGACGCCCACCAGCACGAGCGCGTACCGGGCGGGCAGCGCCGAGTCGAACAGCGGCACGTGCTGCAGCAAGGCGTACAGCAGGGGAATGTCGGTCTCGTTGTCGGCCACCCGCAGCCGGGGGCCGAGCGAGATCAGGAAGAACAGGCCACCGACGATCAGCAGAGCTCGCAGGGTCGCCCGTTGCCGTTCGCCGGCGCGGCGCCACAGCATGATCAGCGACGCGGCCAGGAGCACCAGCAGGGGCAGGCCGAAGAAGCTCGTCTCCTCGGTCTTGTTGGCCGCGAAGTCGTTGTCGAGCCCCGCCCAGCTGGCCAGCGTACGGTCGCTGAACGAGAAGAAGGAGAACAGGTCCTCGGAGTAGTGCCGCTGGTTGAACCCGGTGCCCTTGAAGGTCTGCGGCCCGGCGAAGTGCATGTAGAGCGGGTACGCCAGCAGCGCGCCGGCCACCACGGCGGTGACTCCCAGACCGGCGGCGAACCGGGGCAGCGCCGCCCGCGCCTCGGCCCGGTTGACGCGCGCCAGGGCCCACACGATGACGAAGACCCCGCCGGCCAGCGCTGTGAAGAACAGCCCCTCGGCCGCGATCGAGAAGCCGACGGCGAGCGTCACGCCCAGGATCAGCCCGTTGCGCAACCAGTGGTCGGTGTCGCGCATCTTGAGCAGCCGCCACAGCACCAGCGGCGCGATCCACCCTGAGGTCCAGTTGAGGTGGCCGTTGGCGTGGGCGACGAAACCCGGCGCGAAACCGCAGAACAGCCCGGCCAGCGCGGCCGCCGCCCGGTTGCGGGTGACGAAGTGGCCGAGGAACAGATACCAGCCGAAGGCCGAGCCCGCGAGGTTGAGCGTGAGGATCGTCAGGAACGTGACCTGCGGGCCGGCCAGCATGGTGAGCGGGGCGAACAGGATCGCGTACACCGTGATCGAGGTGTTGGCGGCCAGGTTCACGCCGTTCGGCACGTTGAGCAGGTCGGTGAAGAACGGGTCGCCGCCGTGGTGCAGCAGATGGACGCCGTACGCCAGCACCCATTCGAAGAACGCCTGGTCGCCCACGTTCTCGGCGACGGCGTGCTGGAACGGGTCACGCCACAGCCGACTGACGACGTAGCCGCCCAGCGCGAGGGCCATGGCGGCGACGAACAGATGCGACCGCCACCGCCGAGTCGCTCTCGGGGCGTCGGGGGGTTCCGGCTTGTCCGGCGAGGACGTGGGAGTGTTCACGGCGAGGGACATCGACCGCAGGTTAGCAAGCCGCCCCGCAGGTCAGCGGGACGCCGCCGGTTCGTGACCCACGGTGGCCCGCATCGCGCCGTCGATCGTCGGGTAGGCCCACCGGAAACCGGTCCGTTCCAGCACCGCCGGCACGACCCGCGCACTGCGCAGCGACTCGCCGGCGAGCTCGCCCATCACCAGGTGCAGAGCCGGGCTCGGCACGCTCAGCAGGGCCGGCCGATGGACGGCGGCGGCCAGCGCCTTGGTGAACTGGGCGTTGGTGATCTGCTCGCGGCCGACGATGTTGACCGGCCCGGAGATGTCCTCGCGCTCGAGCAGGAAGTCGGCCGCGCCGAGCCAGTCGGGCAGGCTGATCCACGGCATCCACTGCCGGCCCCCGCCCAGCTTGGCCCCGCCGCCCAGCTTGAACAGCGGCAGCAGCGGCTTGAGCAGGCTGTCGAGGGTCAGGCCGGTGCGCAGCAGCACCACCCGGGTGCCGGCGTCCTCGGCGGGCCGGGCGGCGGCCTCCCACACCCGGCACAAATCGGCCAGGAACGTGGTGCCGGCCGGCGCCTCCTCGGTGGCGGGGGTGTCGCCGGTCTCGCCGTACCAGCCCACCGCGGAGGACTGCAGCAGGGTCCGCGGACGGTCGGCCGCGGGCAGTTTGTGGATGGCCCGGGCGATCGTGCCGGTGGTGTCGACACGGCTCGACCGCAGCTCGCTCTTGTAGCGGGCCGTCCAGCGCTTGTCGCCGACGTTGGCGCCGGAAAGGTTGATCACCGTGTCGGCGGCGGCGATCACGTGCGGGTCGAGCTGACCCTGCGCGGGCTGCCAGGTGGCCTCGTCGGCGCCCCGGGCGGGCCGGCGCACCAGCTTGGTCACCTCGTGGCCGTTGCCGCGCAGCCGCTCGACGAGATGTGCGCCGAGGAAACCGGACGCGCCGGAGATCAGGATCCGCATGACTTCATCATGCCCTGAATCGAACCTGTTCAAAACGAAGGGAGCACACCGGCGAACCGGTGTGCTCCCTTTCCTGCTTACCGCTTGTCGCGGAACTGTCAGGCCAGGCCGAGGTCACCCTCGAAGTGCCCGCCCTCGAGACGGTCCTTGAGCGAGACCAGGAAGCGGGCGGCGTCGGCGCCGTCGACGATCCGGTGGTCGTAGCTCAGGGCCAGGTAGACCATCGAGCGGGGCACGATGATCTCGCCCAGCTCGGGGTCGTCGATCACGACGGCCCGCTTGACCACCGAGCCGGTGCCGAGGATGCCGACCTGCGGCTGGTTGATGATCGGCGTGTCGAAGAGCGCGCCCCGGCTGCCCGTGTTGGTCAGCGTGAACGTGCCGCCCGAGATCTCGTCCGGGCCGATCCGGTTGTTCCGGGTGCGGTCGGCGACGTCGGCGATCCGCTTGGCCAGGCCGGCCAGGTTGAGGTCGCCGGCGTCCTTGATCACCGGAACGATCAGGCCCTTGGGGGTGTCGACCGCGATGCCCAGGTGCTCGGAGTCGTGGTAGGTCACCGTGCCGGCCTCGACGTCGACCGACGAGTTGACCACCGGGTGCTGCTGCAGCGCCTCGACCGTCGCCAGCGCGAAGAACGGCAGGAAGCTGAGCTTGACGCCGTGCTTGGCCTGGAAGTCGGCCTTGGCCCGGTTGCGCAGCTGGGCGACGCGGGTGACGTCGACCTCGACGACCGTGGTGAGCTGCGCCGAGACCTGCAGCGACTCGACCATGCGGCGGGCGATCGTCGCCCGGGTGCGGGTCAGCTTCTCGGTGCGGCCCCGCAGCGGGCTCGGGGCCGGCTTGGCCGCCGCGGCCGGCTTGGCCGCCGCCGGAGCGGCCGGCTGCTGCTGCGGCGCGGGCGCGGCCTTGGCCGCCGCGGCCTTCTCGGCGGCGTCGATGACGTCCTGCTTGCGGATGCGGCCACCGACGCCGGTGCCGCTCAGCGCGGACAGGTCGACGCCCTTCTCGGTGGCCAGCTTGCGCACCAGCGGGGTGACGTAGCCGGCGTCGCCGGCACCGTTCGGGCTGGCCGTCTCGACCCGTGGCTTCGACGGGGCGGGCGGCTCGGCGGCCCGCTCGGCGGCCACCGGGTCCTTGGCCACCTCGGCCTCGGGAGCCGGGCTGGCGTAGGACTCGCCGGCCGGCGCGAAGTCGGGCGCGGGAGCCGACTCGATCTTCGGCGCCGGGGCCGGCTCGGGCGCCGGGGTGGGCTCGGGGGCCGGGGCGGGCTCGGGGGCCGGCGCCTGCTCCTGCTTGGGGGCGGGTGCCTGCTGCGGCGCGGGAGCGGCGGCCGGGGCCGCGCCCTCGGCGCCGATGATGGCCAGGTCGGCGCCGACGTCGGCCGTCTCGTCCTCCTGCACCTTGATCTCGAGCACGGTGCCCGCGACCGGCGAGGGGATCTCGGTGTCGACCTTGTCGGTGGAGACCTCGAGCAGCGGCTCGTCGACCTCGACGGACTCGCCGACCTGCTTGAGCCAGCGGGTGACGGTGCCCTCGGTGACGCTCTCGCCGAGGGCCGGCATCTTCACCGCGGTGCCCTGGCCCTGGCTCGCCGGGGCGGCGGCCTGCGGGGCCGGAGCCTCCTCCTCGACCGGCTTCTCGGTCGACGGGGTGGTGGGCGCGGGCGGCTCGGGCTCAGCCTGGGCCTCCTGCTGCGGGGCCTCCTGCTGCGGGGCCTCCTGCTGCGGGGCCTCCTGCTGCTGGGCGGGCGCCGGGGACGCGGAGCCCGCGTCCTCGCCGTCGCCCGCGATGATCGCGAGCTCGCTGCCCACGTCGGCCGTCTCGTCCTCGCCGACCACGATCCGGGTGAGCACGCCCGCGGCCGGCGACGGGATCTCCGTGTCGACCTTGTCGGTGGAGACCTCGAGCAGCGGCTCGTCGGCCTCCACCCGCTCGCCCTCCTGCTTCAGCCAGCGAGTGACGGTGCCCTCGGTGACACTCTCACCCAGCCGCGGCATGGTGACCGATGTCGGCATGTCTCAGAACTCCTTAACCACGGATTTAGATCAAGCTCGGGGGCGAACGACGGGGATCAGCTGTGCGCGTGCAGGGGCTTGCCGGACAGGGCCAGGAACGCCTCGCCGAGCGCCTCGTTCTGCGTCGGGTGAGCGTGGACCAGCTGGGCGACCTCCTCGGGGAACGCCTCCCAGTTGTAGATCAACTGCGCCTCGCCGACCAGTTCGCCCATGCGCGCGCCCACCATGTGAACGCCCAGGACCGGGCCGTCGTTGAGCCGGACGAGCTTGACGAAACCGGCGGTCTTGAGGATCTGGCTCTTGCCGTTGCCACCGAGGTTGTAGTTGTACGTCGTGACCTTGTCGCCGCCGTACTGCTCCTTGGCCTTGGCCTCGGTCAGGCCGACCGACGCGATCTCGGGGTCGGAGTAGGTGACGCGGGGGATGCCCGCCTCGTCGATCGGGGCCGGCTTGAGGCCCGCGATCTCCTCGGCCACGAAGATGCCCTGCTGGAAGCCGCGGTGGGCCAGCTGGAGGCCGGGAACGATGTCGCCGACGGCGTAGATGTTGCCCACGCCGGTGTGCAGCCGCTCGTTGGTGATCACGAAGCCGCGGTCGAGCGTGACGCCCTGCTCCTCGTACCCGAGGTCGGCCGTGGTCGGGCCGCGGCCGACCGCGACCAGCAGGACCTCGGCCTCGACGGTGTCGCCGCCGGCGATGGTCGCGCGGACGCCGTTGTCGGTGTGCTCGACCTTCTCGAACGGCTTGCCGACCTTGAAGTTGATCTTGCGCTTGCGGAAGGCGCGCTCGACCGTCTTCGAGATCTCCTCGTCCTCGGCGGCGACCAGCCGGGGCAGGGCCTCGATGATGGTGACGTCGGCGCCGAACGACTTCCAGACGCTGGCGAACTCGACGCCGATGACGCCGCCGCCCAGCACGATCGCGGAGGAGGGCACGCGATCGAGCTTCAGAGCGTGCTCGCTGGTGATGACCCGCGTGCCGTCGACCTCGAGGCCCGGGATGGTCCGCGAGTAGGAGCCGGTGGCCAGGATGACGTTGCGACCGGTGTAACGCTGACCGTCGACCTCGACGGTGTCCTTGGCGACGAGCCTGCCGGCGCCGTTGACGACCGTGATCTTGTCCTGCTTGAGCAGGCCCTGCAGGCCCTTGTAGAGGCGTGCGACCACGCCGTCCTTGTACGCGTTGACGCCGGCCATGTCGATGCCGACGAGGTCGGCCTTGACGCCGAACTGCTCGCTCTCGCGGGTCTGGTCGGCGACCTCGGCCGCGTGCAGCAGCGCCTTGGTCGGGATGCAACCGCGGTGCAGGCAGGTGCCGCCCAGCTCGGCCTTGTCGATCAGCGCGACGGAGAGGTTGAGCTCGGCCGCACGCAGGGCGGCCGCGTAGCCGCCGCTGCCGGCGCCGAGGATGACGATGTCGAAGGTTCCGCCGTTCGGCTGGCTCACGTTGACTCCAGTGTTCGCGTCGTTGCCATGCGGGTCACACAATGGAAACGGTCACAGTATGTCCCGGCCATCTTGTCACTTGTGGAACCCATCGATGTAGTCAGGTTCCCCACGTGCTGGCCCGCTCGACGTACTCTTGCCGCAATTGAGCGTGAGGAGCGGGTAGTGGCCTGGTTTCGTCGCCGCCGAGAGCCGCAGCGGGCGGCCGGACGACCGCTGGACCGTGCCGATCTTGAGTATCTCGCGGAGTTCGTCCGCACGCGGCGCGGGGTCGAGGCGTTCATCGAGCCCCGTACGTCGGTGACCGAGACCACCGTGCTGCTCGTGGCCCACGACGGCGAGTGGACGCGGCGGCGCACCGAGACGCCCGAGATCGCCCGGCGGTGGGCTCATCAGCTCAGTGTTCCCATCTATGACGTGCGGTTGCTCGGCTATCCGCAACGGATGCGCGACTACAACGAGCGCCAGAAGCGCCGTCCCGCCCAGGAAAACTGACACGGTTCCGGGCGTCGTGCGCCCGGAACCGGAAACAATCAGCCCAACTGGTCAATAACCGACAACAGGGTACGAATCGGGACGCCCGTGCCGCCCTTGCTCCAGTAACCGCTCGGCTCACCCGTGTGGTAGCTCGGGCCGGCGATGTCGATGTGCGCCCACTCGACGCCGTCGGCCACGAACTCGCGCAGGAAGATGCCGCCCTGCAGCATGTGCCCGGCGCGGTCGAGGTTGGAGTTGGTCTGCGAGATGTCGGCGATGTCGGACTCCATGCCCTTGCGCACCTCGTCCGGCAGCGGCATCGGCCAGGCCGGCTCGCCGACCTCGGCGCCCGCCGCGCGTACCCGCTCGACGGCGTCGTCCGAGCCCATCAGGCCGGCGATGCGCTTGCCCAGCGCGATGACCTGGCCGCCGGTCAGCGTGGAGGTCTCGAAGACGTAGTCGGTGCCGTCGGCGCAGGCGCGGGCGATCGCGTCGGCCAGCACCATGCGGCCCTCGGCGTCGGTGTTGTAGACCTCGGCCCGCTTGCCGTTGAACATCGTGATGACGTCGCCCGGCCGGTACGCCGTACCGGACGGCATGTTCTCGGCCATCGCCAGATAGGCGCTCACGGCGACGCCGGGCTTGAGGGCGGCGACGGCCAGCATGGTGGCGCCGACCGCGGCCGCGCCGGCCATGTCGGACTTCATCTCCCACATGCCGGCGGCCGGCTTGATGCTGATGCCGCCGGTGTCGAACGTGATGCCCTTGCCGACCAGCGCGACCCGCTTGGGCGACTCGACGCCCTCGGGCACGTAGCTCAGCTTGACCAGCCGCGGCGGCGCCTCGGAGCCCTGGCCCACGGCCACGATGCCGCCGTAGCCACCGGCCTTGAGCTGGTCGAAGTCGAGCACCTCGACGGTGAGGCCGGTGCCCTCGGCCGCGGCCACCACAGCGTCGGCGAACTGCGGCGGGCGCAGCAGGTTGGGCGGGGTGTTGACCCAGTCGCGGGTCAGGCGGACCGCGCGGGCGACGACCTCGGCCCGGGTCACCTCGGCCGCGGCCGCCGCGTCGCCGGCGTCGGGCACGTGCACCTGCAGGGCCGCGACCGGGTCGCGGCGGTTGGGCTGCGGCTTGGTCTTGTAACCGGCGAACTTGTACGACCCCAGGAGCGCGCCCTCGAGGATGGCGCGCAGCACCGCCGGCGCGTCCTCGTCGTCGGGCAGCGGCAGGGCCAGCGCGACCGTCCCGCTGCCGGCCAGCGCGCGGACCGCCGCGCCGGTGCCCCGGCGCAGCGTCTCGGGGTCGGGCGCCGACCCGGACGGCTCGTCGCCGAGGCCGACCGCGATCACCAGCGGCGCCGCGATCGTGCCGAGGGTGGCCAGCTTGGTCACCTCGCCCGGCGCGCCGCTCGCGCCGAGCAGCGCCAGCGTCGAGGTCAGCTTGCCATCGAACGCGGCGGTGATGCTCTCGGCGCCGGCCGCCGGCAGCAGGGCGCCGCCCTCGTCGGGCTGGCTGTGCAGGCCGATGACGATGGCGTCGACGGCCAATTCGGCCGGGTCGGTGTCGACCAGGCTGAGGCTGGGCTGGGTCACTCGGGCACTCCGCGGACGTGAAGAGCCAGCCGCCTCATGGGCCGCGCCGGCTGGTCTGTGGTCCCCGGCGCGGTGACGCCGGGGGTGGGGGTTCCCCGCGACTCTAACCAAGGCCGAGGTCACGGGTAAGTTGACTGCCATGTCTGCCGAGCACCACGATGCCCTCTTCCGATCGCCGTTGCACGAACGCCACGTCGCGCTGGGGGCGAAGTTCGCCGCCTTCAGCGGGTGGGAGATGCCCCTGGAGTACGCCCGGGGCGGCGTCGTGAAGGAGCACACGGCAGTCCGTGAGGCGTCGGGCGTGTTCGACGTGTCGCATCTGGGCAAGGCCCGCGTACGGGGGACCGGCGCAGCCGCGTTCGTGAACGCCTGCCTGACCAACGACCTCGGACGCATCGGCCCCGGCCAGGCCCAGTACACGCTCTGCTGCGACGACAGCGGCGGCGTGGTCGACGACCTGATCGCCTACCTGATCTCCGACGACGAGGTCTTCCTCATCCCCAACGCCGCGAACACGGCTGAGGTCGTCCGCCGGCTGGCCGCCGCCGCCCCCGAGGGCGTCACCGTCACCGGCGAGCACCGCGACTGGGCCGTGCTGGCGGTGCAGGGCCCGCAGTCGGCCGAGGCGCTGGCCAAGCTCGGCTTGGCGCCCGCGCACGACTACATGTCGTTCGAGCCGGCCCGCCTCGGCGACGCCGAGCTGATCGTCTGCCGCACCGGCTACACCGGGGAGCACGGGTACGAGCTGGTCGTGCCCTGGGACGCGGCCGGCGAGGTGTGGGACAAGCTGATCGACGCTAGGGTGCGGCCCTGCGGGCTGGGCGCGCGCGACACGCTGCGTACCGAGATGGGGTATCCGCTGCACGGCCAGGAGCTGACGCTGGAGATCTCGCCGGTGCAGGCGCGCTCGGGGTGGGCAGTGGGGTGGGGCAAGCCGGCCTTCTGGGGCCGGGACGCGTTGCTCGCCGAGAAGGCCGCGGGGCCGCGGCGGACCTTGCGCGGGCTCGAACTGACGGGGCGCGGGATTCCGCGGGGTCACATGCGGGTGTACGCCGGTGCCCCCGGTGGGGAGGCCGCGGGCGTGTCCGGTGGGGAGGCCGCGGGCGTGTCCGGTGGGGAGGCCATCGGCGAGACGACGAGCGGCACGTTCTCGCCTACCCGCAAGGTCGGCATCGCCCTGGCCCTGATCGACACCGCGGCCGGCATCAGCGACGGCGACCTGGTCGAGATCGACATCCGGGGTCGGCGCGCGGAGGCTCGCGTCGTGAAGCCGCCGTTCGTCCGGACGTCCGTGCGCTGAAGCGCGTCTGAGGTCTGTCGCCAGCATCGATCTGTCGCCGGCATCACGAAACCGGCCCTGTGGACAACCCATTTGGGCGTCGCGAGCGGCGTAGTTTGGGCCCGCCCCCTGGTCGGGCGGGGTAGGCCGGTTGGTCGGGTGGGCTCGTTGGGCCGTCGGGCGGTGGTGGGCCGGCTGGTCAGCGGAAAGACAGGCCGACCAGCGTGATCGTGGTGGCTACCTCCACGGCTGCGCCCAGCACGTCGCCGGTGATGCCGCCGAAACGCCGTACGGCGTGCCGCACCAGCCCCAGGACCGCCAGGAGCGACACCACGACGGCGACCGGCCCCTGCCACGGGCGGTCCGGTGTCGCGGCCGCCGCCGCACCCACGACGAGCGCCGCGGCTGCAACGGCCACCGGCATCGGCACGGTCCCGGCGACGAGCGCCCCCAGGCCCTCGGGTCGCGCCGCGGGAACGCCCCGGCGGCAGGCCAGTGGGATCGCCACCCGGCTGGCCGCGAACGCGACGACGACCGCGGCCAGCGGCAGGGTGGTCAGCGTGGCCGCCTGCAGCAGCAGCGTGAGCGCGATCGCCGCGACGCCGAAGGGCCCGATGTCGGACTTCTTCATGATCTGCAGGGCGGCGTCGCCCCGGCGGTAGGAGCCCAGCGCGTCGATCGTGTCGGCCAGTCCGTCCAGGTGCATGCCCCGGGTCAGCAGGGCGGCCGCGGTCACCGTCACCGCGGCCGCGACCAGCTCCGGGGCGTGCGCCTCGCGCAGCAGCCCCAGGAGCGCGGCCAGGATCAGGCCGAGCACGGCCCCCACGGCCGGCGCCACGCTCATCGCCACCGCGGCCGCCGGGCGGTCGACCCGCCCGGCCCGGACCGGCAGGACCGTCAGCGTCGTGATCGAGAGCCGGACGCCCGCCCCGAGGCTCACTCCGGCGTGGTGGTCGCCGGCCCAGGACCGTCCGGCTCCGGCTCGATGAAGGCGTCGTCGTCGTCCTCCGGCCGCAGCCCCGGGTGCGGGCCCACCGAGGACGCCAGCCCGATCGCCGTGCGCAGCAACGGCAGCGCGGCCAAAGCGTTCGCTCCCTCGCCGAGACCCAGGCCCAGATCGAGTACGGGACTCAGGCCGAGCACGTCGCCGCCCTGGCGCACCAGCTCGAGGTCGCCCGCGTCGGCCAGCAGCGTCCAGTGCCGGATCTGGCCGCCCAGATCACGGGCGATCAGACCGGCCGCGATGCCCACCGGCCCGTCGAGCACGACCGGCAGGCGCCGGGCCGCCGCGCCGAGCAGCGCGCCGGTGGCCACGGCCAGGTCCTGACCGCCGAGCTCGCGCAGGATGTCCTTGGCGCCCCGCGGCTCCCGGCGGATCCGGTGCAGCGCGTCCCGTACGGCGGCGGCCCGTTCCATCCAGGACTCGTCGTCGTAGACGCCGCCCGGCAGCAGGACGCGGGGCAGCACGGCGACTGCCTCGGCGCCGGTCGTGGCGGCCGAGACGGCGGCCGCGACCGCGTCGGTGCCGACGCCGATCGACGCGATGACGAGCAGGTCCTTGCCGGCCTCGGCGGCCGCGTCGGCCAGCAGCCAGCCCTGCTGAAGGGCCCGGTCGACGTCGTCGCCGCTCGCCGCGGCCATGTCCTCCATCGGGGTGGCCTCGCCGGTGCGCAGCACAGCGATGTCGGCCCCGGCCGTGCCGGCGAGGCGGCTCAGCACGCCCTCCCCGGCTTCGACCTGGGCGATCCGGCGCTCGACGTCCGCGATGTCGTCGCCGGCGGCGGCGCCGCCGGAGTGGCGGCCCGAGATCAGCAGCACCCGTGGGGCCGACCACGGCTTGGGGGTGACGGTGCCCTGGGTGGCGGCGGCGAACACCACCGCCTCGGCCAGACGGCCGAGGCCGGCGCCGGGGAAGTCCACGGTGACGAGGCGGTCGCGGGCGTCCGGGCCGGCGTCGCCGTCGGGCATGGGCAGGTCCATGCCGGGCTCGAAGACGACCGTCGACGCCACCAGCGGCAGGATCATCGTCGGCTCGTCGATCACGCCGGGGGCGCGGGGTGCGGGCCGCTCCTCGTCGGGGGTGACCGGGCTGACCAGCGGCGCGGACTGTTCCGCGGGCGGGCCCGACGGTTCCCCGGGCTGGATCAGCTCCGCGCCGGCGTCGGCGCCGGCTGCGCCGGCACTGGTCGCCGCGGTCGCCCCGGCACTGCTCGCCGCGGTCGCCCCGGCGGCCCCCGCCGCGGTGTCGCCGACCGTCGAGGCCTCGACCGGCGTCTCCGCGGTCAGCGGGCCGGTCGCGGTCCGGACGTTTGCCGGGACGCTTGCCGGTACGTCGCTAGCAGTGGGCGTCTTGAGCCAGACCGGGCGGCCGGCGACCACGAGCACCACCCGGTCGCACGCGTCGGCAAGCGCCTGGTTGGTCGTGCCCAGCGCGTCGGCGAACGCCCGCCCCACCGGCGTGACCGGCACCAGCGACAACCCGACCTCGGGGCTCACCAGCACCAGCCGCGCCGTGCACGAGCGCACCGCGGCGGCCAGGGCGGCCACGTCGGCCTCGTCGTTGTTGGGCTGGCGGGCCGGGTCGAGCAGCCCGGCCACCCACCCGCCCAGGTCGTCGACGATGAGCGTGTCGTCGGGCTTGGCCTCGGTCAGCAGCTCGGTCAACCGGGCCGGGTCGGCGCCGGTCTCCTCGGTCGACCACGACTGCGGGCGGCGCCGTTGATGCTCCTCGATACGCGCCAGCCACTCCGGGTCGTCCTCGCCGCCGGCCGCGGTCGCCACATAGCGCACCGCCGGGGCGTCGGCCACCAGCGACTCGGCGAACGCGGACTTGCCGGACCGGATCCCGCCGAGCACCAGGACCGTGTGCCACCGATCATCGGACATGCCCCGTACCTTAAGGCCGGGCCGCACAGAGCGACGCCGTAGGGTGGAGGACACCGACCGAGAACGTGAGGGGGCGGCGCATGCCGTGGAGTTGGCGGTACGAGAACGTCGACGGTCAGCCGGTGGCCGGGCCGGCGGAGACGTTCAGCAGCCAGGCTGACGCCGAGTCGTGGATCGGCCAGGAGTGGCGCGGGCTGGCCGAGGCCGGCGTGGCCAAGGTCGTGCTGGTCGAGGACGACCGGGTCGAATACCCGATGAGCCTGCTGCCGGCGGAGTGACGTGACCTACGACGAGCCCGTCCATACCACCACGCCGCGCCATGCGTTCGTGCCCAGTCCCGTCTTCGTGGGCATCGTCGCGGTCTTCGTGGTCAGCGGCTGGATGGCGTGGACGGGCTTCGGCAACGTACGGGTCGACGTCTTCCTGTTCATCGTCGCGGGCTGGCTGGTCTCGCTGTGCCTGCACGAGTACGCGCACGCGCTGATCGGCTACTTCTCCGGCGACCGCTCCGTGGCCGAGCGGGGCTATCTGAAACTCAACCCGCTCAAGTACACGAGCCCGCTGCTGTCGATCGTGCTGCCGGTGGTGGTCGTCATCCTGGGCGGCATCGGCCTGCCCGGCGGCGCCGTCTGGATCGACCACCGCTACATCCGCAGCCGGGTCAAGGACTCGCTGATCAGCGCGGCGGGCCCGCTCACCAACGTGATCCTGGCGCTGGTGCTGGCGATCCCGTTCCTGATCGGGGTCGGGCCGACGCTCGACGTGGTCGGCGGCCAGCTCGTCGCCGGCGGATCGAGCGACCATCTGGAGTTCTGGGCCGCGCTCGGGGCGCTGGCCTTCCTGCAGGTGACGGCGACGATCTTGAACCTGCTGCCGATCCCGGGCCTGGACGGCGGCAGCATTCTGGCGCCGTGGATGAGCCCGGCCTATCAGCGCGCGTGGAACCTGTTCGCCCCGTACGGCTTCATCCTGCTCTTCCTGCTGCTGTGGCAGACCCGGGTCGGCGATTACTTCTACGACCTCGTCTTCTGGATCACCGACAAGCTGGGGCTCTCCCAGGTCCTGATCCAGGTCGGTCTCGAACTGATGCGCTTCTGGAACTGACCGTCCGTACCCGGTGCTGGCCGGGTACGGACGCTCAGCGTGACTACGGGCGGTTGGCCGGCGACTGGGTCTTGGCCGGGTCGCGCTCGGTGACCGCGTCCAGGGCCGCGTCGATCGCCTTCATCAGGTCGGCGTCGAGCTTCTTGCCCGAGGCCGCGGCGTTGTCACGCACCTGCTCGGGACGCGACGCGCCGACGATGGCGGCCGAGACGTTCTGGTTCTGCAGCACCCAGGCCACCGCCAGCTGGGCCAGGGACAGCCCGGCCTGCTCGGCGAGCGGCTTGAGCTGGGCCACCGCCTCCAGCACCTCGTCGCGCATGAGCCGCGAGATGAAGGTGGCGCCCGACTTCTCGTCCGTGGCCCGCGAGCCGGCCGGCGGCTGCTTGCCCACCTCGTACTTGCCGGTCAGCACGCCCTGCGCGATCGGTGAGAAGACCACCTGGCCGATGCCCAGCTCGATCGAGGTGGGCACCACCTCGGCCTCGATGACCCGCCACAGGGCCGAGTACTGCGGCTGGTTGGAGACGAACGGGATCTTGAGGTCCTGGGCCATCTCCCAACCGGCCCGGATCTCGGTGGCGGTCCACTCCGAGACGCCGATGTAGAGGGCCTTGCCCGAGCGCACCACGTCGGCGAACGCCTGCATGGTCTCCTCGAGCGGGGTCGAGTAGTCGTAGCGGTGGGCCTGGTAGAGGTCGACGTAGTCGGTCTGCAACCGGCTCAGCGAGCCGTCGATCGACTCCATGATGTGCTTGCGGGACAGGCTGCGGTCGTTCGGACCGGGCCCGGTCGCCCAGAACACCTTGGTGAAGATTTCGAGGCCGGCGCGGCGCTCGCCCTTCAGGGCGCGGCCCAGCACCTCTTCGGCCCGGCCGCCGGCGTACACATCGGCGGTGTCGAAGGTGGTGATGCCCACGTCGAGGGCGGCCCGCACGCACGCGACGGCGGCCTCCTCCTCGACCTGGGAGCCGTGGGTGATCCAGTTGCCGTAGGCGATCTCGCTGATGAGCAGGCCGGAACGGCCTAGGTGACGGAACTCCATGCCCCCGACACTATGCCCGCCCCGCGCAGCTTTCAGAGGACGGGTCGGGTCGCCTCGATCAACTTGTCGATCTCGTCGAGCACGTCCGCCCGTTCCCGGTACTTCAGCTCGACCAGCGGCGCGCCCTGGCGGTCCAGCGCCCCCCACAGCCCGAACCGGTCGGCCACCAGGAAAGCGGCCGGGTGGATCAACAGGGCGGCGTGGACCGGCTGCACCAGCAGCTGACCGGTGCGGTCGACCACCCCGTACACCTCGCCCGCGTCCACGACGGCGAGGCCCTCCTCGGTGAAACCGTCCACCGGCTCGCCCGAGGCCAGCATCGTCGCGAACGCCTGGTAGTGCGGCTGCACGACGATCCGGGTGTGCTGGTCGACCGCGCCCCAGCCGCCCCGCCGCACCAGCGCCAGCCCGTTGTGGAACGGCCGCGCGTCCTCGAACGCGCCCGGCACGATCACCCGGTTCTGCTTGTCGATCGCGTGCCAGCCACCCGCGTCGTCGCGCGAGACCCAGGCCAGCCCGTCGGCGAACCGCCCGGCCGCCCGATACCCGGAGGACGCGTCGATCAGCAGCGCGCCGGACTCGTCGATCAGCTCCCAGGCGGGCGCTTCGGGCCGGCGCACCCAGGCCACACCGTCCGCGAACGGCTGCGCCTGGGCGAACCGTGCGGGCAGCAGGCCGGGATAGCCGAACAGCCCGGACTCCTCGTCCCGCACCGGCCGCGCCGGCGTCGTCTCACCGAGGATCTCGGCCCGGGTGCGCGGATAGGGCCCCCACCCGTCCACCGCCCGCCCGGTGATCGTGTCCAGCGCCAGCTCGATCCGCTGCACCAGATCCGGGTCGGCGCCGTTGCGCAGGTCCAGGGCGCCCTCGAGGTGGTTGACGGCCTCCAGGTAGCGCCCCTGCTCGAACGCCGACCGCCCGGCCAGCTCGTGCATCTCGGCGCGCAACCGGGCGGGCAGCTCGGCGGTGTTGGTCTTCGCGTAGATCCGGTCGGCCTCGGCGTAGTCGCCCCGCCACTGCAGGACGTGCGCGAGCCGGGCCCGGACGGTCGCCGTACGCACCAGCTCGCCGGCCGCCTCGGCATGCGCCAGAGCCGCCCGGGCGTCGTCCAGCGCCGGGTCGAGATCCTCGAGCAGCCGGGACGCCACCGCCCGGAGGCTGAGCAGACGGGCCCGGTCGGCGTCCCGCTCGGCGTACTCCAGCTTGTCGGTGAGCCGGTCGATGACGACCCACATCGGCTCGTCGTCCTCGATCTGCTCGCGCAGCGTCTGCGGATCGTAGGTGACCGGGTAGGCGGCCAGGATCTGCTCCGGGTCGGTGCGCCGGTTGCGCGGGTCGGCCCGCTGCTCCCGGCGCTGCCGGATCGGTTCCACGTCCTTCCCGTACGCCGGGGAGCCGACGGCCGGGGAGCCGGTGCTCGCCGCATCGGCGTGGTCCTCGTCGTCGGCGACCGTGCTTTCGGGCCGGGTCTCCGCGGAGGGCGTGACGGTGTGGGCTTCCGCGGTGTCGGTGTCCGTTCGGGGCTCGCTCGAACCGTCCGGGTCGTCGACCGGCTCGGCCACGGATGCGGCTGCGCCGGCGTGGTTGCCCGTCTCGGCGGCGTGCGGTTCCGGATCGGACGGGGCAGTCGGCTCGGCGGAAGCGGGTTTCTCCCGGTCGCCCGGCTCGGTCCGCTCGTGAGCCGTCTCGGTGTCGTCGGCCCGGGGTGTCTCGGCGTTGTCAGAGCGGACGGTGGCGGTGTCGTCGGGCCGGGCTGCTGTCTCGGCGTTGGCTTCTCGGAGCGTGTCGGGCTCGGCCTCGGGGGAAGTGGCGTGGGGCTTGGCCGTGAGCGCGGGTGGCGCGGTCGGGGCTTCGAGTTCGGCGGCTCCGTGCTCGGGGTCCTCGATGAGCTCCGCGTCGACGATGTCGTCGTCGTCGGCCGCACCGGCGGCGTGCACGACTACGGGCTTCCGGGCGTCCCGGTCGAATTCGATGAGCTCGACCTCGATCGGCTCGTCCTCGTCGTAGACGTCGGTCGCCTCGGTCGAGAACCGTGCGGCCGGCTCGTCCTCGTCAGCTCGGTGGCCGGCGTGGTGCTCCGAGATCTCGACGAAGTCAGGGTCTGCCGGGGGCGAGGTTGCCGCCAGGGGCTCGTTCGGGTTCCGAGGGGAATGGGCCGAATTGTCATCCGAGGCTGTGCGGTCTTGAGCGTTCGCGGCAGTCGCCGAGTGGGCACCGAAGAGGGGTGTCGGCTGTGCCGTCTCGAACTCTGCCGGGCCGGGCTGCGCCGAGACGGGCTGCGCTGACGTGGGCTGGGCCGAGACGGGCTGCGCTGACATGGGCTGCGCCGAGACGGGCTGCGCTGACGTGGGCTGGGCCGAGACGGGCTGCGCTGACATGGGCTGGGCCGAGATGGGCTGCGCTGACATGGGCTGCGCTGAGGTGGGCTCTGGGGGAACCGGACGGGGGCCGACGGGCTCCGGCGCGAGGGGCTCGGGGGCGAATGGCGTTGGTGGGGACCGGTGCGCTGACGTGTGCTGGGCCTGGGCGGGCTGCGCCGCGGCCGGCTCGTCGAATGCAGGCTGCACAGGGTGGGAGCCGGCGGGGGGCGCGGGGGCTGCGACGCGCTGGGTGACGATCGCCTGGACGGCGATCGGCTCGTCGTAGTCGGCGTAGGGCAGGTCGGCGTAGGGCGTCTCTGCTCCGGTGCCGGTCGCTTCCGGGGTCCTAGATGCCGCTGGGCGGTCGATGTCGCCGGTCGGATCGTCCAGGTCGGACGGGGGAGTGCCGGGACGGCGCGGGACGATGATGGGCAGCGCGCCGGACGGGACAAACCAGTCCTGCTTCTCGGGCACGGCGCTGGTCGGGCGGACCTCGTCGATGAGAGGTGCGGCTGACGTCTGCGCTGCGGTGGGCTGGTCCGAGGTGAGCTGGGCTGCAAGCGGAGGCCCAGCGGACGTGGACGCGCTGTCTGTGCCGGCCGCAACGTGGTCGGCCGACACCGGCTGCGAGACGACTGGCTCGGAGGCCGGCGGCTGGATGCTGCCGGCATCCGCGGGCGTCGGCTGGAAGTCGACGGGCTGCGCGGATGTCGGTTGAGGGCCGGCGGTCTCCGCGGACGTCGGCTGGGAGCTGGCGGTCTGTGCGGCGACCGGCTGTGCGCTGACGGGCTGCGCGGATGTCGGCTGGGAGCTGACGGGCTCGATAGCGGCCGGCCAGGCGCTGACCGGCTGCGCGGAGATCGGCTGCGCGGAGATCGGCTGCGCGGACACCGGCTGCGCGGACACCGGCTGCGCGGACACTGGCTGCGCCGAGATCGGGTGCGCAGAGACTGGCTGCGCGGACACTGGCTGCGCCGAGATCGGGTGCGCAGAGACTGGGTGCGTAGGGACGGGCTCGTTGGCGCTCGGCCGGGGGTCGACCGATTCAATGGCGGCGGGCCAGCCGCTCACGGGCTGCGCGGCGGATGGTTGGGCGCTGACGGGTTCGCTGGTGAAGGGGTGCGCACCCGCGGGTTCGACGGGAGGTCTGGGGCCGGCGGGCGAGAACCCGGGCTGGGCTTGGACGTGCTCCGACCTGGACCGGTCGGCGACCGGGGCGGTGTCGGGCGGGGTACTCACCGAGCCTGCCGCTGCGGGCGGCCAGGAGCTGACCGGCTGAGCGTCCGGAGCCGCGCTGATCGGCTGGCCGGGGCCGGCCTGCTGCGTCTGGGCGGGCGTCGTGGTGACCGGCTGCGTGGGGGCGGGCTGGGCACTGACCGGCTGGGCACTGACCGGCCATGCACTGACGGGCTGGGCACTGACAGGTCGGGCACTGACGGGCTGGGAGCTGACGGGTGCTGGGGAGCTGGGCTCCACGATGGGTTCGATGACGACCGGGTGGGCGACCGGCGACCCGGTGATCGGCTGGGGGATGGGCGGCGGCAGGGGAGTCACCGCGCCGAGGCCGCTCTGCGAGAGCAACCAGCCCAGGCCGTGCGGCTCGTCGTCCTCTTCGGCGGGGGGCGGCGGAGGCCCGGCCGACGAGATCGGCACCGCCGAGGCGGGCCGCGGGTCGTGGGCGGCGGCGTCGCGATTCTTCGCGGTGTCCCAGATGGACCCGCTTCGGCCGGCTTCCGGCTCTTCGGCGGTGTCGGGGCGCGGCTCGGTCATGGCGCTACCCGCCGAGGACTGCGGCACGGACCCGGCCGGCGACCCGGAAACGGAACGCGGCAGGTCGTCGGCGTTGTCCCACCCAGCCGTCGCGGTCCGGCTCTCCGGCACCGGATAGGGCGGCGCGGTGACCGGATCGACGGCGTCGTCACCGGAGTGGGCGGTCGGCGCGGACGGGTAGCTGGTCGCCTGCTCGCCGGCCTCGCCCCGGCGGGGGCTCGCGTCGGGCTGGTGATGGTGCATGGCGCCGGGCCGGCCGGAGTCGTCGCCCGCGGCGGGCGGGGCGGAATCCGGCTGAGCCTGCGGCCGCTCGGCCGAGGCCGGCCCGGCCGACACGGGGTGGGCCTGCTCCGAGTGCCGGCTCGGATCCCGCTGACCGGGCGCTGGGTGCGGCGTCGAAGGCTGAACGGCCGTCGGTTCCCGATGTGCGGGCTGACCCGACGTCGGCTCCCGATAGCCAGGCTGGGCCGACGGGGGCTGTGCGTATCCGGGCTGCGCTGACGTCGGCCTTGGATATCCGGATCGGTCCGAAGGCGGCTGAGCGTGTGCGGGCTGGCCCGAGGTTGGTTGTGGATATCCGGGCCGGTCCGAAGGCGGCTGGCCGTATCCAGGCTGGCCCGAGGTCGGCTTGATGTATCCGGGCTGGCCTGAGGTCTGCTGCGGGTAGGTAGGCCGCGTTGACGACGGCTGTGGGTGTGCGGGTTGGCCTGACGTCGGCTGCGAGTATCCGGACCGATCCCACGATGGCTGTGTTTGCCCGGACCGGTCCGACGGTGGCTGTGTTTGCCCGGACCGGTCCGACGGTGGCTGTGTTTGCCCGGACCGGTCCGACGGTGGCTGTGTTTGCCCGGACCGGTCCGACGGTGGCTGTGCTTGCCCGGACCGGTGCGACGGTGGCTGGGCGTACCCGGAGCGCGGCGGGGTCGGCTCGGGGCGGTCCTGCTGGTTCGACGCGGGCTGCCCGTAGGTGGGCTGTGTCGGCTCGGGCCGGCCGTCGGCCGGCCGGCTGTGGCCGGGCTGGACCGGCACACTCGCGGGGCGCGCGGCGGGCTGGGGCGTGTGCTGGGAAGACGAGTGCTGGGTGAAGCCCGAGGATGGCGCCGCCGCCGTGCTGGATGCCGGAGCCGACACCGGTCGCGCCGGCGTGGGGATCGGCCGGCCGGGGGAGTCCGGATACGTCGCGGGCGGCGCCGGGCGGGAAGGCGTGACCCGGGTGGGCTGCGGCGCCGGGCGGGCCTCGGCCGGCGTGCCCCGCGTCGGCGGCGCCGGGCGCAGCTCGAACGGGGTGTCCTCGCGCCCGTCACGCTGACCGGGCGCCGGTCGCGGGTCCGGGCGCGACGGGAAGGCGTCGGCCGGGGCGGGCCGGGCGCTGCCGTAGACACCGGTGGCCGGTGAGACCGGTCGGTGGTCGTCCCGCTGGTCGTCGGACGCCTGCCGGCGCCCGTAGTAGGGGCCGGGCGCCTGCTGCCGGGCGGCGCCGTAGACACCCGGCGAGGCCGGACCGCCCGGCGAGGACGGCGCGTTCGGCGATGGTGTCGCACGAGGCCCGGACGAGTCCGACGGCGTCTCCGGGCGGCCCGGTGACACGGGCGCCGCGCTGCCCCGGCCCGCCGGCGGGTAGGAGCCGGCCGCAGACTCGTGGTCGGGACGATGCTGAGGTGATCGCGGCGTGGAGTCGCGCTTCTGGGCCTCGCGGAACTGCACGGCGTCGCGGTAGGAGCTGCCGGACTGAGTCTCGGACTGACGACCGTAGACCGGCGCCGACCCCCGGCGCTGCTCGGGAGCTGTGCCCCGCGAGCGCTGGTCGTCGCCCCGCTGCTCGGGAGCTGTGCCCCGCGAGCGCTGGTCGTCGCCCCGCTGCTCGGGAGCTGTGCCCCGCGAGCGCTGCTCGTCGCCCCGCTGCTCGGGAGCCGCGCCCCACGAGCGCTGGTGGTCACCCCGTTGCTCGGGGGCAGCACCCCAAGAGTCGCCCCGCTGCTCGGGCCGAGCACCGCCGGGCCGGTTCCACAGCGGCTCCTCGCGGCGCGACTCGGCGCCGGATCGGCCCTGCGGCTCGCCCGGCCGTGCCGCGGGCGGGTAGCCGTCGCGCCCACCGTGGGCCGGGTCGTGTCGCGAGCGCGGATCGGCGTACGGGGAACGGGTCTGATCGTCCGGCCCGGGATCGTCGGCCCGGTCCGGGGACGCCTCGTAGACCGGCGTGTGCACGGCCTTGCGCCGCCCGGGACCGCCGGGATAGCGCTGGCCGGGCTGCGGCTCCCACTCCCAGGTGATCTCGTAGACCCAGGCCGGCTCGTCGCCCCAGCCGTCGCCGCCCAGAGAGCTCCAGCCGTTCATCGGGCACCCAAGGCCTGGCCCGGCGTCTGGCGGCGCTCCGTCACGGCGAACTTCCACTTCTGGTCGAGAACTGCGTGTCGAAAGAGGCGCGGTGGTCGTCTGGCGACTTGAGTAGAATCGCCCGGCTCCACCGCAGGGTCTGGCACTGAGAATCAGAGAAGGAGATTAACGGCGTGGACGCGCTTGACGCCAGCGTGCCGACGATCTCTCCCGGTCGTCCGTTCCGCGCCTCCGTCACTACTTTCCGTGCGTTGATGGGGTCGGGTTTCCGCCGCTACGCGACCTATCGGCAGGCCACCGTCGCCGGAACGTTCACCAACATAGTCTTCGGCTTTCTTCGCTGCTACGTGCTGTTGGCCGTCGCGGCCGGAACCGTGGGGGCGACGGCCGGCGGATACGACGCGCGGCAGCTCGCCACCTTCGTCTGGGTGGGCCAGGGGTTACTCAACGTGGTCGGCCTGTGGGGCTGGGTCGACCTGTCGGAGCGCATCCGGACCGGGGACATCGTGGCCGACCTGGTCCGCCCGGTCTCGCCGGTGATCGCCTACCTCGCGGCTGACCTGGGGCGCGGTGGCCACGCGCTGCTCACCCGGGTGGGGCCGCCGGTGCTCGTCGGCGCCCTGTTCTTTCCGCTGGCCACGCCGTCGCGATGGCTCACCGCGCCGCTTTTCGCAGTTTCTGTGCTCCTGGCCGTCGTCGGCTCCTTCGGCTGCCGCTATCTGGTGAACGCGACCGCCTACTGGCTCGGCGACGCCCGTGGCCCGCTCGTGTTCTGGACGCTCGGCTCGGGGGTGCTCGCCGGCCTCTACTTCCCGTTGCGGCTGCTGCCGGACTGGCTCGCGGTCACCCTGTGGGTGGCGACCCCGCTGCCGGGCCTGCTGCAGACGCCGCTCGACGTGCTGGTCGAGCGGGACCCGCCGGCCCTGCAGGTGGGGCTGGTGGCGCTGCAGGCGGTCTGGGCTGTGATCATGCTCGCGCTGGCCGGGTGGGTGCAGCGCCGGGCCGAGCGGCGGCTGGTGGTGCAGGGTGGGTGAGCTCCGGGCGTACGCGGCGCTGTTCGGCGGACGGCTGCGCTCGGCCACGGCGTACCGGGCGTCGTTCGCCGTCGAACTGGTCACCAACGCGGCCGGCACGGCGATCGACGTGGCCACCGTCTTCGTGTTCTATCGCACGGCGGCGGTGGTGGGCGGTTTCACGCTGGACGAGGCGCTCCTGATGACCGGGATCACCGCGTTCGCCTTCGTGCTGGCCGACCTGACCGTGGGCAACATCGACCAGCTCGAGACGTACGTGCGGACGGGGCGGCTGGACGCCGTGCTGGTGCGCCCGCTGGCCGTGTTGCCCCAGCTGGTGCTGGCCGACCTGCCGCTGCGCAAGCTGATGCGGCTGGCCGTGGGGCTCAGCGTGCTGGGAGTGGCCCTCGCCCGCAACGACATCGACTGGACCGCGGGACGGGTGCTGCTGCTGGTCACCGCTCCGATCAGCGGCGCGGTCCTCTTCGGGGCGATCTTCGTGCTGAGCGCGGCCACGGCGTTCTGGTGGGTCGACTCCGGCAAGCTCGGGCACGGCTTCACGTACGGCGGTCGCGACTTCACCTCGTACCCGATCACGGTCTACGGCTCGTGGTTCCGCACGCTCTTCGCGTACGGCCTGGGTTTCGGGTTCGTCAGTTATCAGCCGGCGCTGACCCTGCTCGGGCGGGCCGACCCGCTCGGGCTGCCGGCCTGGGCGGGCTATCTGTCGCCGCTGGTGGCGCTGGCCGCGGTGGGCGTCGCGGCGGTGGTCTGGAGGTCGGGCGTGCGGCACTACCGGAGCACCGGCTCATGATCGAGATGCGTGATCTGAGCAAGACCTTCACCGTACGGGTCAAAGCCGGGCGCCTGCGCCGGGAGAAACGCACGATCGCGGCCGTCGACGGGGTGAGCCTGTCGATCGGGCGGGGCGAGATGGTCGGCTACATCGGCCCGAACGGCGCCGGCAAGTCGACCACGCTCAAGATGCTGACCGGCGTGCTCACCCCGACGAGCGGCGAGGTGTCGGTCTGTGGTCTCCGGCCGGTGCCGCAGCGCACGGCGCTGGCGCTGCGCATCGGCGTCGTCTTCGGGCAGCGCTCCCAGCTGTGGTGGGATCTGCCCCTGCGCGACTCGTTCCGGCTGCTCAGGGCCGTCTATCGGGTGCCGGCGGCCGAGCATGAGGCCCGGCTGCGCCGCTGCTGCGAGCTGCTCGACCTGGACGGCTTTCTCGACATTCCGGTACGGCAGCTGTCGCTGGGCCAGCGGATGCGGGGTGAGCTCACGGCCGCGCTCCTGCACGGGCCCGAGGTGCTGTTCCTCGACGAGCCGACGATCGGGCTGGATGTGGTGAGCAAGCAGGCGGTGCGCTCGTTCCTGGGCGAGCTGGGGCGTACCGGCGACGTCACGCTCGTGCTCACCACCCACGACCTGGCCGACATCGAACGGCTCTGTCACCGCCTCGTGGTGATCGACCACGGCCGCGTCGTCCACGACGGCACGATCGAGCAACTGCACGCCCGCTACGGCTCACGCCGCCGGTTGGTCGCCGACCTGGACTCCCCGCTCCCACCCGGTTTCGTCCTGCCCGGGGCCACGATGACCGGGACCGAGGCCGACGGCCACCGGGTGACCTTCACCCTCGAGTCGATCACCGCCGGGGCCGCCGTCGCGGCACTGGTCACCGCCGCGCAGGTGCGTGACCTCTCCGTCGTCGAACCGGACATCGAAGACGTGGTGGCCCGCCTCTACACCGACGGTCGAAGCGCCGAGGGTCGAAGCGCCGAGGGCTGAGGCGCGGGCGGGCTCAGGCGCGGGCGGGCTCAGGCGCGGGCGGGCTCAGGCGCGGGCGGGCTCAGCGGTGCTCCATGACGAGGACCGCCCAGGCCGGTTCGAGGGCCTCGTAGTGATGCGGGACGTCGCCGGGGAAGGTGATGTAGTCGCCCGGGCCGAGGTCGACGGTGTCGCCGTCCGGTCCGGTGCGCAGGCGACCGGCCCCCACGACGAGGTGCTCGACGCTGCCGGGGATGTGCGCGGCGGCGGCGCGGGCCTGTCCGGGCTGAACCTCCATCACGTAGATGTCACGCCGGGTGTGCTGCGATCCGGCGGCGAGCAGAGTGGCCACGAAGTCGGCCTGATCGGCCCGCAGGCGCGGCCCCTCGCCGGCCCGGACGACCCGCACCTGCGTCTCGGGCGGCTCGACCAGACGGCTGAACGGCACCCCGAGCGCGACGCCGAGCGACCACAGCGTCTCGATGCTGGGGTTGCCGGTGGCCGCCTCCAGCTGGGACAGGGTCGACTTGGCCAGGCCGGCCCGGCGGGCCAGTTCGGCGATCGAGATGCCGGCCCGTTCGCGCTCGCGGCGCAGGGCGGCGGCGATGGTCGCCAACGGGGGCGACGGCTGCTGCATGTTCACTCCGTCGATCGTTCCGTTCGATTTGACGAACGCCAGTGACATCGTTCAGTATTTCAAACCATGCGTACGATACAGCGAACGCATCCGTTCGACCGGAGGCAGATCCGCGACGCCGCGGCCATCGCGGCCGCCATGGTGGCGGTCGGCGCCTCGTTCGGAGCGATCGCGATCGCGTACGGTGTGCCGACCTGGGTGCCGTTCCTCATGTCCACGGTTGTCTTCGCCGGGGGCGCGCAGTTCCTGGCCGTCGGCCTGATCGCGGCCGGCAACCCGATCGCCGCCGTCCTGGCCGGCCTGCTGCTCAACGCCCGCCACCTCCCGTTCGGCCTGGCCATCGGCAGCACGATGGGCACCGGCTGGCGGCGGATCGTCGGCAGCCACCTGATGACGGACGAGGTCGTGGCGTTCACGCTGGCCGAGGACGACCCGGCCCGCCGCCGGCGCACCTACTGGCTGATGGGCCTCACGCTGTTCACCTCGTGGAACGTGGGAACGCTGCTCGGCGTGCTGCTGGGCTCGGCGGTCGGCGACTACGAGGCGCTGGGCCTGGACGCCGCGTTCCCGGCCGGCCTGATCGCGCTGATCCTGCCCTCGTTGCGCGACCGGGCGACCCGCGTCGTCGCCCTCACCGGCACCGCGATCGCCGTGGCCGCGACTCCCGTGCTGCCCGCCGGCCTGCCCGTGCTGTGCGCCCTGCTGGGTCTGCTCACCCTTGTCCGCTTCGGCCGTCGTCATCGGGAGGCCTGATGTTGCTCGCCGCGATCCTCATCCTGGGCGTCGGGACCTACACGATGCGTCTCGGCGGCATCGTGCTGCGCGACCGCCTGACGCTCTCGCCGGCCTGGCAGCGCCTGCTCCCGATGGCGGCCGCCGCGCTGCTGGCCGCCCTGGCCGGCACCGCCGCCCTGATGTCCGGCAGCAGCTTCGCCGGCCTGGCCCGCCCCACGGGTGTGGCGGTGGGCGCGCTGCTCGCCTGGCGTCGGGCCCCCTTCGTCGTGGTGGTCGTCGCAGCCGCCGCCGTGGCCGCCCTGCTCCGCCTGGCTGGCGTCGACTGAATCGCCGCCGGCAACGCGGCAGCCCGGCGTCGGCAAGGCGGCAGCCCGGCTCCGGCCAGGCGGCAACCCGACTCTGGCCCCCGGTCCGACGCCGACGCCGACGCCGACGCCGGCCCCCGGGTCCGGCTCCGGCTCCGGCCCCGGTCCGGCTCCGGCCCCGGTCCGGCTCCGGTTCGGCTCCGGCCTCGGTTCGGCTCCGGCCTCGGTTCGGCTCCGGCCTCGGTTCGGCTCCGGCCTCGGTTCGGCTCCGGCCTCGGTTCGGCTCCGGCCTCGGTTCGGCTCCGGCCTCGGTTCGGCTCCGGCCTCGGTTCGGCTCCGGCCTCGGTTCGGCTCCGGCCTCGGTTCGGCTCCGGCCTCGGTTCGGCTCCGGCCTCGGCCCGGTCCGGCCCCGGCCCGGGCGCGCCCTAGTCGGCCAGCAGCTTCCGGATGCCGTCGGGCACCTCGATGACCTCGGCGGCGCCCGGCCGGGCGATGGTGACGGGCTTGCCGAGATCGGAGAACTCGGCCGTCTCGGCATAGGTCGGCAGCGTGACCGTCAGCGAGGTCAGATAGCCCTGAGCGTCCACCGAAGCCTTGTACGGCACGGACTGTGACAGGCCGCCGTTGCCTCGCAACTGCTCGGCCGTCGCCGGCAGGAGACCCCGGGACACCCTGGCCGGCGCCTCGGTCAGATCGAGCCGACCGGTGTAGGCGCCTTCAGCCGTCCGCGTCGCGGCGGTCATCGTCGCTGACAGACCCTTGAGCCCGGCGGGGTCGAACGGGTCGCCCAGGTGCACCAGGGAGGCCCGGGCAAACTCCGACGCCGGGAACCGGATGAACTTCGCCGGGTCGAGATTCGGCAGGTACGTCTTGCCCAGCGTCATCCACGCGTCGTCCCCGACCACCCGGATCCGGGACTCGGTGGTTTCGCCGTCCGCGCTGGTCGTGGCGGTCAGGGCGAGCCCCTTGCCGGCCGGGTCGGTGTCGCCGGCGACCTCGACGCCCGGAGAAGTCAGCGACACGTGCGCCGGCACTCCGGCGGTCTTGACGGCCGCGGCCCGGACCTGCGCGAGCGGGTCACCGGCGGGCGGCGCGGCGGTTTGACCGCTCGGGTCGCTGCTCGAGTCACAGCCCGCTGCGGCCAAGGCCAGCAGGCTGACGAGTATCGCTCTGAGCACCACGGCCGAACCCCCCGGTTCATCGAAGACCGGGGCAGACTACCGAGGATCGGCGAGGGCCGAGCGCCCCCTGTGGACAACTCTGTCCACAGTCCCAGCGGACGGCGCCGCGCCGATGTCGAGCAGCGCGCGAGCGCGGCCCGCCGACTTCAAGCAGCGCGCGAACGCTGCCCGCCGATGTCGAGCAGCGTGAACGCTGCCGCGCGGGGGAGCGCAGTGCCGAGTCGCCGGATGGGCCTATCGGCGGGCCAGCCAGACCGTGCGCTCGGTGCGGACAGTGAGATCGTCGCGGGCGGGCAGGCCGGTCACCAGCCGGTCGAAGGCGGCCAGATCGGCCGGAGACAGGCGGTCCTCCAATTGGTGGCGCATGCGGGCCAGGGAGACCTCGGCGTAGCGGGCAGTGGTCGCCGCCGGGGGCTTGAGGGCGATGTCGAAATGCCGTTCGGTGACGCCCGTGAAGCCGGCCCGGGTGATCTGCTCGCCCCAGTTCTCGTGAAAGTGAAGCCCGGCCTCGTGTCGGAGCTTGTCTCCTTCGGTCTGGACCAGGTCCTCGAGGGCGGCGTCGGCGGTGCCGGTCAGGAAGCGGGGGAACGAGTTCAGCTCGGCGATCACCAGCAGTCCGCCCGGCCGCAGCGCGGCGTGGGCCGAGGCGAGCGCGCGGGCCGGGTCGGCCATGTGGTGCATCGACGAGGCGGCCCAGATGACGTCGGCCGGGCCGAAGTCGGGCCACGGCTGGTCGAGGTCGGCCTCGACGGTGCCGATGCGATCGCCCAGCCCGGCGGCCTCGGCCCGGGTGCGCAGGTGGGCCAGCATCTCGGGGGAGACGTCGACCGCGGTGACGCGCGAGCCGGGCAGCTCGCGGGCCAGGGACAGCGAACCGGTGCCGCTGCCGGCGCCCAGGTCGATGACGCGCGGCCGATCGGCGGCCTCGCGGCCGACCCAGGTGATCAGGTCGTGGTGGTATTCGTGCAGGACCTCGGCGTCCAGGTCGAGTATTTCGATCATGTGGTTGTGAGCCATGTCCCGACGCTAGCCGCCGCTTGCCGGAAACGCATAGCATCTTGCGTATGAAGCAAGACCGAGACCTCGAGGCGGTGGTCCGGCAGCGGATCCGTGGGTTGCGCGTGGCCCGGGGCTGGTCGCTGGACGAGCTCGCCGGCCGCTCGTTGCTGAGCCCGTCGACCCTGAGCCGGATCGAGACCGGTCACCGGCGCATCGCCCTCGACCAGATGGCCGCGATCGCCCGGGCGCTGGGCGCGACCATCGATCAACTGGTCGAGCCGGAGGGCGACGACGACGTGGTGATCCGGCCGCAGCAGCACCCGGAGCGCGGCATCACGACGTGGGTGCTGTCGCGCGGCAGCGGTCAGACGGTCGCCAAGATGCGCATCACTCGCGCCGTGCCCGCCGACCTCAGAGTGCACCCGGGCCGGGACTGGTTCACCGTGCTCTCGGGCACGATCGAGCTACGGCTGGGCGAGCGGACGATCATGGTCGAGACGAACGAGGCGGCGGAGTTCTCCACGATGGTCCCGCACGCGTTCGGCGCCCACGGCGGCCCGGCCGAGGTGTTGTGCATCCTCGACCACGAGGGCGAACGCAGCCACCTCGACCCCGAGCTGAAGAGCTAGGGCCGGCAGAGAAGCGGGGCCGTCAGACCGCCTGGCCGAGCTCGACCCGCGGCTTGGGGACGCGCATGCGGCGGAAGGTCAGGCCGCGCATCACGCCGTAGATCTGCAGGGACCCCACGCGCTGGCTGGTCTTGGGGAAGCGCTCGTTGACCAGGCGCTTGACCTTGCGGGAGATCAGAACGCTGTCGACGATCACGCCGAGCGCCAGGAGCAGCCAGAGCAGGTTGCTGGCCAGCTGGACGGCCGGGATCTGCACCGTCGAGCCGATCAGCACGATCAGCGCGCCGCCGAAGAACCAGGTGCCCACCGTCCGGCGGCTGTCGATGATGTCGCGTACCAGCGCGCGCTCGGGACCGCGGTCGCGGGCCAGCAGGTAGCGCTCGTCGCCGGCCTTCATGCCGGCGGTGGCCTCGGCCCGCTCCACGCGCTGCCGCTCACGCATCTGCTTGACCTGCTCGCGGCGGTTGGCCGGAGCCGCGGTCTCGGCGCCGACCCGGCGGCCCGGGCTGACCCGCTTGGGCGTGGCCACGCCGAGTTCCTTCTTGCTGGGCGTGTAGCCCTTGGGGCGCGCCGCCGGTGTCACCTCCTCGACCTGTTCGGGAGTGGCGACGTCGGACTGCTTGCGGCGAAAAAGCGAGGGCACGCTAGGAGAGTAGCCAAGCGGCGCGGTGTGTTTCACACCGCGCCGCTGATAGTGATGAAACGGAGTCCGTCCGGCCGGTCAGCGCCGCTCGACGTGCGCGCCGAGCGCGGCCAGCTTCGCTTCGAAGTCCTCGTAGCCCCGGTTGATCAGGTCGACCCCGTACACCCGGGACGTGCCCTCGGCGGCCAGCGCCGCGATCAGGTGGGCGAAGCCGGCCCGCAGGTCGGGGATGACCAGGTCGGCCGCGTGCAGCTTGGACGGGCCGGCGATCACCGCGGAGTGCTTGAAGTTGCGGCGGCCGAACCGGCACGGCGTGCCACCGAGGCAGTCCCGGTAGACCTGGATGGTGGCGCCCATCTGGTTGAGCGCCTCGGTGTAGCCCAGCCGCTGCTCGTACACGGTCTCGTGCATGATCGACAGACCGCGGGCCTGGGTCAGCGCGACGACCAGGGGCTGCTGCCAGTCGGTCATGAAGCCGGGATGCACGTCGGTCTCGAGCGCGACGGCCTGCAGCTCGTGACCGGGGTGCCAGAACTTGATGCCGCCCTCGACCGGGGTGACGCCCGGCCGGGCCACCCGGTCGTCGGTAATCTCGAACTCGCCGCCGATCGACCGGAAGACGTTGAGGAACGTCATCATGTCGGCCTGGCGCGCGCCCAGCACCTCGATCTCGCCCTTGGTCGCGAGAGCGGCGGCGCCCCAGCTCGCGGCCTCGATGCGGTCGGGGATCGGCTTGTGCTTGTAGCCGTGCAGGCGGGGCACGCCCTGGATCTCGATGACCCGGTCGGTGTGCACCGTGATGATCGCGCCCATCTTCTGCAGCACGCAGATGAGATCCATGATCTCGGGCTCGATGGCCGCGTTGCGCAGTTCGGTGACGCCCTCGGCGCGGACGGCGGTGAGCAGGATCTGCTCGGTGGCGCCGACGCTCGGGTAGGGCAGCTCGAGCTTGGCGCCCTTGAGGCCGTGAGGCGCGCTCAGATGCATGCCCTCGGGCGTCTTGTCGACGACCGCGCCGAACTCGCGCAGCGCCTGGATGTGGAAGTCGATCGGGCGCGGGCCGATGTGGCACCCGCCGAGGTCCGGGATGAACGCGTGGCCGAGGCGGTGCAGCAGCGGGCCGCACAGCAGGATCGGGATCCGGCTGGAGCCGGCGTGCACGTTGATCTCGTCGGTGGTGGCGCTCTCGACGTTCGTCGGGTCCATGACGATCTCGCCGTCGTCGAGCCCGTCGCTGACCTTGACACCGTGCAGGCCGAGGAGGCCGCGGACGACCTCGACGTCGCGGATGCGCGGCACGTCGTACAGGTGGCTCGGCGACTCGCCCAGCAGGGCGGCCACCATGGCCTTGGAAACGAGGTTCTTGGCGCCACGGACCCGGATCTGGCCTTGCAACGGCGTACCGCCGTGCACGACCAAGACGTCGTCGGTCAACGTAACCTCCAGCCGGTGGGCGCACAGGAAAGCACCCGCAAATGATCGAGGGGAAGCAGGGGCGGGTGGGGGTACCCCGTTTCTGCAACCGGGTGAGCATAGCGCTGAGTGACAAGGATGCCAGTCGGACAACGCCCAAGAGCCCACGGTTAAGACAGCACAAAGAAAAACGGACCCGAAACGGACCCCACCGACTACATACCGTTACGGCAGGGCGAGCATCTGGTCCAGTCCGACACGCGCGTCGGCCGCGGTTTCCTTGTCGACCGTGATGACGTTGGGCACCCGGCCGGCGACGAGTTCCTCAAGCGTCCAGACCAGGTGGGGCAGGTCGATGCGGTTCATCGTCGAGCAGTAGCAGACCGTCCGGTCGAGGAACATGATCTGCTTGTCCGGGTGGGCCAGGGCCATCCGGCGCACGAGGTTGAGCTCGGTGCCGACCGCCCAGCTCGACCCGGCCGGGGCCGCGTCCAGCGCCCGGATGATGTACTCGGTGGAGCCCACGTGGTCGGCGGCCTGCACGACCTCGTGCCGGCACTCCGGGTGGACCAGCACGTTGACGCCGGGAACCCGCTCGCGCACCTCGTTGACGCTGTCCAGCGTGAAGCGGCCGTGCACCGAGCAGTGGCCCCGCCACAGGATCATCTTCGCGTCGCGCAGCTGCTCGTCGGTCAGACCGCCCTGCGGCTTGTGCGGGTCCCAGAGCACGCAGTCGTCGAGCGAGAAGCCCATCTCGAGCACCGCGGTGTTGCGGCCCAGGTGCTGGTCGGGCAGGAAGAACACCTTGCTGCCCTGCTCGAACGACCAGTCCAGGGCGCGCTTGGCGTTGGACGACGTGCAGACCACGCCCTTGTTGCGGCCCACGAAGCCCTTGATGTCGGCCGACGAGTTCATGTAGGTCACCGGGACGATGTCGCCCGCGATGCCCAGGTCCTCGAAGTGCTCCCACGCGGTCTGCACCTGGCCGAGCACGGCCATGTCGGCCATCGAGCAGCCGGCGGCCAGGTCGGGCAGGATGACCCGCTGCGAGGGCGTGGTGAGGATGTCGGCGCTCTCGGCCATGAAGTGCACGCCGCAGAACACGATGAACTCGGCGTCGGGCCGGGCCGCGGCCTGCTGGGCGAGCTTGAACGAGTCGCCCGTGACGTCGGCGAACTGGATGACCTCGTCGCGCTGGTAGTGATGACCGAGCACGAAGACCCGGTCGCCCAGCGCAGCCTTGGCCGCGGTCGCCCGCGCGACCAGATCGGGGTCGCTCGGGGCGGGCAGGTCGCCGGGGCAGTCCACGCCGCGCTCGGAAGCAGGATCGCTGCCCCGGCCCAGCAGGAGCAGCGCGGTGGCGGTGTTGGAGGGTTCGGTCCAGGTCGACGTCACGTCAGCCATCGTCGCACAGCTCGGGAAGGCGATCGGTGTGACAACCAGCGCAGCCCCGGCCGGTCCCGGACGCGGGCGCGGCGGCCCGGCGGGAGCTGCGACACTCGACGCGTGCGCGTGCTCATCTGTCCTGACAAGTTCGCCGGAACCCTCTCCGCCCCCGAGGTCGCCGAGGCCGTCGTGGCCGGCTGGTCGCGGCCCGACGAGCTGATCCGGCGGCCGCTCTCCGACGGCGGCCCCGGGTTCATCGAGGTGCTGGCCGGAGCGGTCGGCGGCCGGCGCGTACCGGTGGCCACGGTCGACCCCCTCGGCCGGCCCGCCGAGGGCGAGATCCTGCTGGCCGGCGCCACGGCGTACGTGGAGAGCGCGCACGCCTGCGGCCTGCACCTGCTGGCCCCCGAGGAGCGCGACCCCAACGCGGCCAGCTCGTACGGGCTGGGACTGCTGCTGCTGGCCGCGGTCGAGGCGGGCGCGGCCGAGGTCGTGATCGGGCTGGGCGGCTCGGCGGTCAACGACGCGGGAGCGGGCATGCTGGCCGCGCTCGGCGCCCCGCCGGTCGACATCGCCGGCTACGCCCTGCCGTATGGCGGCGCCTATCTGAACGCCGCGGCCGCGCTCGGCGGAGCGCCCAGGTTGAGGCAGGTCAGCCTGATCGCCGCGACGGACGTGGACAACCCGCTGACCGGCCTGCACGGCGCAAGCAACGTCTTCGGCCCGCAGAAGGGCGCCAGCCGCGAGGACGTCTACCGCCTCGACGCCGCGCTCGAGCAGTTCGCCGGCGTGCTGGAGAAGGCCTTCGGGGTCACCGAGCTCCGACAGGCCCCGGGCGGTGGCGCGGCGGGTGGCATCGGCGCGGCGCTGATCGCCCTGGGCGGCCGGGTCGTGTCGGGCATCGGGCTGGTCAGTACGGCCATCGGGCTCGAGAAGGAACTGGACGCGGCCGACCTGGTGATCACCGGAGAGGGATCTTTCGACCATCAGTCGCTGCGGGGCAAGGTGGTGGCCGGCATCGCGAACGCGGCCCGGGACCGCGGACTGCCCTGCGTCGTGCTCGCCGGGCGTAACGAGACGGGTCATCGTGAGGCCGCCGCGGCCGGTGTGACAGAAACTTATTCCCTCACCGAGCACTTCGGCAGCACCGCCACGGCGATGAGCGAGCCCGCCCGCGGGCTGCGTGAGCTGGCCGAACGTCTCAGTGAGCAGTGGAGCCGCCCCTGATTCGGGCGGGACCGCGAAGCCCGAACCCCGGACCGGCGGTGAAGTCAACCACCCCGATTGGGAATCGGCGGGAATAGGGCTAGCGTTGGCCAGTACGGCAGATCATGTCCGCACCTCGCAGGGAGATACACAGTGACCACTGAAGCGCACACCGAGTCGGTCGAGGCCACCGCCCCGTCCGGCATCATCCTCTCCGACGTCGCCGCGGTTAAGGTCAAGGCCCTGATCGAGCAGGAAGGGCGCGACGACCTGCGCCTGCGCATCGCCGTGCAGCCCGGTGGCTGCTCCGGCCTGCGCTACCAGCTCTTCTTCGACGAGCGTTCGCTCGACGGTGACGTCGTGAGCGACTTCGGCGGTGTCGAGGTCGTCGTCGACCGCATGAGCTCGCCCTACCTGGCCGGCGCCACGATCGACTTCGCCGACCGGATCGACGCCCAGGGCTTCACGATCGACAACCCCAACGCGCAGAACTCCTGCGCCTGTGGCGACTCGTTCCACTGATCGCCGCGGCATAGCAGAACCAGGCACAGCAGAACCACCAGCAGGCCGTCCCGTTCACGGGACGGCCTGCTGTGCGTAACTTGCCGGTAGGCTGCGTACGTAAGCCCCCCTGTTCCCGAATGACCCTGAGGGCCCTCATGAAGATCGCCGTCACCGGCTCGATCGCCACCGACCACCTGATGCACTTCCCCGGGCGGTTCGCCGACCAGCTCATCGCGGACCAGCTGCACAAGGTGTCTCTCTCGTTCCTCGTCGACGACCTGGTGGTCCGGCGCGGCGGCGTGGCGCCCAACATCGCGTTCGGGATGGGCAAGCTCGGCCTGCGTCCGATCCTGGTGGGCGCGGTCGGCGCCGACTTCGCCGACTACCGCTCGTGGCTCGAGCGGCACGGCGTCGACTGCGACTCGGTGCACGTCAGCGAGGTCGCGCACACGGCCCGCTTCGTCTGCACGACCGACGACGACCTCAACCAGATCGCCTCGTTCTACGCCGGCGCGATGGCCGAGGCCCGCAACATCGAGCTCACCCCGGTCGACCAGCGGGCCGGCGGCCTCGACCTGGTGCTGATCGCCGCCAACGACCCGGCGGCCATGGTGCGCCACTCCCAGGAGTGCCGGGCCCGGGGCTACAAGTTCGCGGCCGACCCGTCGCAGCAGCTCGCCCGCATGGACGGCAGCGACGTGCTGACCCTGATCAGCGGAGCCGAGTACCTCTTCACCAACGAGTACGAGCGTTCGCTGCTCGAGACCAAGGCCGGGCTCACCTCCGAGCAGGTCCTCGACCAGGTACGGATCCGGGTCACCACGCTCGGCAAGGACGGCGTGGAGATCACCGGGCGCGGCATCGAGCGGATCCACGTGCCGGTCGCGCGCGACGTCATCCCGCAGGACCCGACCGGGGTGGGCGACGGCTTCCGGGGCGGCTTCTTCGCCGCGATCTCCTGGGGCCTCGGTCTCGAGCGGGCCGCACAGGTCGGTTCGCTGCTCGCCGCGCTGGTGCTCGAGTCGGCCGGCGCCCAGGAGTACGAGGTCCGCGGCGAGGACTTCGCCAAGCGCTTCGCCGACTCGTACGGCGACGCCGCGGCGGCCGAGATCAAGCAGTTCCTGCCCGCCTGACTTTCTCACCGAGGGCCGAAAGAACCGGGGGACCCATGGTGCTGGCCGTCTTCGCCGGGCTCCCCGGTGTCGGTAAGAGCACGCTCGCCGCGCGGGTGGCCACCGAGCTGCCCGCGTGCGTGCTCGCCGTCGACACGGTCGACTTCGCGCTCCAGCGCTATGAGGTGGTCGAGCCGAGACCGGGCTTCGCGGCGTACGGGGCGGTGGCCGCGCTCGCCGAGGTCCAGCTCGGCATCGGCCACCACGTGATCATCGACGCGGTCAGCCCGGTGAAGGCAGCCCGGCAGCTGTGGGTCGACGTGGCCGAGCGGGCCGGCGTGCCGTTGCGCGTGGTCGAGGTGGTGGTCGGTGACGACGCCGAGCACCGCCGGCGGGTCGAGAAGCGCTACCAGGCCCGCGACCACGAGGGCGTCCCCGACTGGGTCCGGGTGCTGGAGCGCCAGGCCGAGTACGAGCCGTACCTGGGCCCGCGCCTGGTCGTCGACACCTTTCTGGCCCGCGAGCCGGTCGGCCCGGTCGTCGACTACCTGAGCCCCTGACTCAGCTGAGCCGGCGCACGTCGAACGTGTGCGGCTCGGGGGAGCCCACGAACTCCTGGTGCTTCATCCGGCACCATGCCGGGATGTCGTTGGCCGCGGCCGGATCGTCGGCGAGGACCCGCACCACGTCGCCGACCTCGGACTTCGTGATGGTCTGGGCGAGTTTGATCACGGGCAGCGGGCACTTCTGGCCCCGGCAGTCGAGCTCGATCACATCCCCGCCTCCCGCCGGATGTCGCCGACGAGACCGGGCAGCACGGCCAGGAACCGCTCCACGTCGGCCTCGGTGGTGCCACTGTGCAGCGAGACCCGGACGTTGCCGTGGCTGAGCACGCCCATCGCTTCGAGGACGTGGCTGGGCCGCAAGGTCGACGCCGTGCACGAGGAGCCCGACGACACCGCGAAGCCGGCCCGGTCCAGGGCGTGCAGCAGTGCCTCCCCGTCGACATAGAGGCACGAGAACGTCACCAGGTGCGGTAGCCGTTGCTCGGGGTCGCCGACCACCTCGACGTCCGGCACGGTCGCCGCCACGCGCGCCCGGATGCGCTCCACCAGCGCACTCAGACGTACGGCCTCAGTCGCGGCCTCCTGGCGCACGGCCCGCAGGCTCGCCGCGGCCGCGACCACCGCCGGCAGGTCGGCACTGCCCGGCGTCCCGGGGCGATAAAGATCATCTTGCGGGTACGGTGAGATCCAGCGCACACCCTTGCGGACCACCAGCACCCCCACGCCCGGCGGACCGCCCCACTTGTGCGCGCTGGCACTCAGCAGCGACCAGCCCGGCGGTACGTCGACCCGGCCCACGGACTGGGCGGCATCCACGAAAAGCGGCACACCGGCCTCGTCGCAGTAGGCGGCCGCCGCCGCGACCGGCTGCACCGTGCCCACCTCGTGGCTGGCGCTGATCAGCGAGGCCACGGCCACGCCGGGCGCCGAGACCGCCGCGTCCCACGCGTCGAGGTCGAGCCGGCCCAGACGGTCGACCCCCACCTCGACGGCCTTGCCGCGGGCGGCCGCGTGCAGCACCGCCGAATGCTCGATGGCCGAGTGCACCAGCGTGTCGCCCTGCCGGGCCCGGCCGGCCAGCGCGCCCAGCACGGCCGCCTGCGCGGCCGCGGTGCCCGACGGCCAGAAGGACACCTCGTCGACCCGTACGCCCAGGGCCTCGGCGAACGCGGCCCGGGCCGCGTCGGAAAGCTGCTGCGCCCGCCGGCCCGCGGCATACAGCCGGGCCGGGTCGGCCCAGCCGTCGGTCAGCGCGGCCAGCAGCGCCTCGCGGGCCACCGGATGAAGCGGAACGGCCGTCGCGGCATCGAGGTATGCCGGACCGGCGAGATCGCCCGTGTATTCCACCCCGGGAACGGTATCGTCCGGTTGTCGACGGGTATACGGGCACCGCTGAAGATCGGACCCCGCAAAGGTAGGACAGGGCCTGGTCGAGTAATGTGCGACCGTCGGTAACGCCTGGCCACTCGTGTCCTTTTTCGGGCGGGAGGCGGCGCTGCTAAGGAGGCAAGAGCAGGTGAGCGCAAAAGGTTCGGCCGCACGGCCGCGAGCGGCAGTCCGGGGTGCCGGGCTCGGTCTCGCCGGGTCGGCGCTGCTGCTGGTGCTCTCGGGGTGTTCGCTGCAGGGCGTCGGCGATGCCTTCGGTCACTTCGGGTGGCCGGGCGAAGGCATCACCCTGCAGGCCCACAAGATGTACGACCTGTGGATCGCCTCGGTGATCGCTGCGCTGATCGTCGGCGTCTTCGTGTGGGGCCTGATCTTCTGGTGCATCATCCGGTACCGCAAGCGCGGTGACGAGCTGCCCGTGCAGACGCGGTTCAACATGCCGATGGAGGTGCTCTACACGGTCACCCCGGTGCTGATCGTGGCGGTGCTCTTCTACTACACGGCGATCGTGCAGACCGACGTCGACAAGCTCTCCAAGAACCCCGACCAGGTCGTCGAGGTCGTGGCGTTCAAGTGGAATTGGCAGTTCAACTACCGCGACGGCGTCGGCCCCGAGGCCAACACGGTCGCCTCCACGGTCGGCTCCTCCGACGTGATCCCGATCCTGGTCCTCCCCACCGGTCGCAAGATCCGGTTCGAGGAGACGAGCAAGGACGTCATCCACTCGTTCTGGGTGCCCGAGATCCTCTTCAAGCGGGACGTCTTCCCCGGCAACGTGCGCAACACCTTCGAGATCACTCTCGACAAGGAGGGCCGCTACGTCGGCCGATGCGCCGAGCTGTGCGGCACGTACCACGCCTTCATGAACTTCGAGCTGGTCTCGGTCGCGCCGCAGCGGTTCGACCAGTTCCTCGCGGCCAAGGAGGGTGGCGCCACCACCCAGGAGGCGATGGCGGCGATCGGCTTCACCGGCGACGCGTCCTACGCGACCACCACCGAGCCGTTCAACACGCGGCGCCAGAAGAACAGCTGGAACCAGCAGGACGCGGTCGCCAACGGCGCGGGCGCCAACGCGACGGCCGGGAAGTAGGGACAGCGTGCGCACCGAATACAAGATCTTCGCGGGCGTGGCGGGCTTCCTCTTCGCCGCGGCCATCGTCTACGGCTTCTACACCCGGGGCACCGGCACCCACGTCGAGTGGGTCGGCACGGTCGCGCTGATCCTGTCCGGCCTGCTCTGCTCGATGTGCGGCGGCTTCTTCTGGTTCGTCGCCCGCCGCATCGACCTGCGCCCCGAAGACCGCGAGGACGGCGAGATCGCCGAGGGCGCCGGCGAGATCGGCTTCTTCAGCCCGGGCAGCTACTGGCCGTTCGGGATCGCGCTGTCGGCCACGATCGCCGGCCTGGGCCTGGTCTTCTGGCAGTGGTGGCTCGTCACGCTGGGCATGGTCCTGGTCGTCGTCTCCTCCTCCTCCATGATCTTCGAGTACTACACGGGCACCCGCCACCCGGCCGAGCACTAGGTCGGGTTGTAGCCGAGCTGTGCTTATGGCTCCGCTGCGCTCCGCGTGGGCAGTCGCCTTTTAGGTCAATGAGTTGGGCCCGGTTTTCCAACGCCGCAAAGAGCACGGCGTCGGAAAACCGGGCCCAACTCATTGACGGCGACTGCCCCGGGTAGCTCACTGGGACCGCGCTCACGTCGCCTACGGAGCAAGACCAACCCGCGCACACAGGCCCAACGCGTGAAGACCAACACGCGCGGCGTGGCCCGCGACGTCCAACGCGTTGAGCGCGCTCTGCGTGATCCTCACGGCCACGCGAAGGTGTGCCGCTTGTGAGCCGTGCGCCGGAGTGGCGGCCGTGGGCTGTTGGTCTGGCCCTCCCGGGTGGGGTGCGGTGATCACGGCACCCACTGCGCGGGCATCCCACTTTTCCTCTGTGCGCACGTTCCTCCTGAGCTGCCTGGGCGCTCGCCGTCAATGACTTGGGCTCGGTTTTCCGACGTCGCGGGGTTTGCGACGTTGGAAAACCGAGCCCAAGTCATTGACCTAAAAGGCGAGCGCCCTCGCGGAGCGCAGCGGAGCCATAAGTACAGCCGACCGAGCCACAAAGCCCAGCCACCGACAGTCAGGTCCCCACAAAGCCCAGCCACCGACAGTCAGGTCCCCGCCCAGCCCAGCCACCGACAGTCAGGTCCCCGCCCAGCCCAGCCACCGACAGTCAGGTCCCCGCCCAGCTCAGCCGCCGACAGTCAGGTCCCCGCCCAGCTCAGCCGCCGACAGTCAGGTTCCCGCTCAGCTCAGCCATAGTGGGTGACCAATTCGGCCCGGCTCAGCCACGGCAGTTGCCGGCCCGCTCAGCTCAGCCGCCGACAGTCAGGTTCCCGCTCAGCTCAGCCATAGTGGGTGACCAATTCGGCCCGGCTCAGCCACGGCAGTTGCCGGCCCGCCCAGCTCAGCCGCCGACAGTCAGGTTCCCGCCCAGCTCAGCCATAGCGGGTGACCAATTCGGCCCAGCTCAGCCACAGCAGTCGCCGGCCCGCTCAGCTCGCCACGGCCCGGTACGGGCTCGCGACCCCCAACTCAAGCGGCCTGCCGCTGCTTAGGGGCTATCCGACGGGGTGGGGTGGATGCGCCCAGCCACAGATGGGCGACGATCGGGGTGACGACCTCGGCGGCGCCGCAGCGGGCGCAGACGAGTTCCTCGGTGGGGTCGTCCGTGCTGTTCGGCACCTCGAACATCATGTCGCCGTCGCAGATGACGCAGCGGGGTTCGCGGTCGGACACGGGTGGCTCCTCTCTTCGCCGGAAGGTGGATTGACCCGAAACTGATTCCGACGCTGCCACGTATATCGGGCATTGGGGAGTATTGGCCTCGGCGTGTCCGGTGTGAGGTTCCTTATTCGGCGGCTTTGGCCTTGCGGGCCGCTTCCACCCAGCGAGCCAGCTGAGCCGTCGCGGCCCCGGAGTCGATCGTCTCCTGGGCCCGGGCTATTCCGGCCCGCAGCGTGTCTCTCAGGTCGCCCGGAAAGCCACCCTGCGCCGCCAGCGCGGCCGCCACGTTGAGCACGACGGCGTCCCGCACCGGGCCGGGCTCGCCGGCGAACGTGCGGTGGGCCACGTCGGCGTTGAAGGCCGCGTCGCCGCCGCGCAGGGCGGCCGGTTCGCTGCGGGGGAGCCCGAGCTCGACCGAGTCGATGAGGTGCTCGGTGACGTCGCCGTCCTTGGCCTGCCAGACCCGGGTGGGCGCCGCGGTGGTGAACTCGTCGAGGCCGTCCTCGCCCCGCATGACCAGCACCGAATCGCCGCGGCCGGCGAACACGGCGGCCATCACGGGGGCCATGCGCTGGTCGAAGCAGCCGACCGCGGCCGCCGTGGGACGGGCCGGGTTGGTCAGCGGGCCCAGCACGTTGAAGAAGGTGGGCACGCCCAGCTCGCGGCGGGTGACCGCGGCGTGCCGCATGCCGGGGTGGTATCGGGCGGCGAAGCAGAAGCCGATGCCGGCGGTGGCCACCGTGCTCGCGACACCCTCGGGGCCCAGGTCGAGCGGGATGCCGAAGTGTTCGAGCAGGTCGGCTGTGCCGGTGGTCGACGAGGCCGAGCGGTTGCCGTGTTTGACCACGGTCACACCGGAGGCGGCTGTGATGATCGCCGCCATCGTGGAGATGTTCACAGTGTTGGCGCGGTCGCCGCCGGTGCCGACGACGTCGACGGCCGTCGTCCGTACGCTCTCGGGCAGTTCGACCGGGGCGGCGTTGGCCAGCATGGCCTCGACCAGGCCGGCCAGCTCGCCCGGCGTCTCACCCTTGGCGCGCAGCGCGATGGCGAACCCGGCGATCTGGGCCGGGGTCGCGTTGCCGGCCATGATCTCGCCCATGGCCCAGGCGGTGTCGGCGGTCCCGAGTTCCTCGCCGCGCAGCAGCGCGCTCGTCAGGTTCGGCCAGGTGCGTGCGCCCATGGCGGGAGCCTCCGGGGGATGCGGGTCCGGCCTGGCCGGACCCGGGCGGCGGTGGGAGTCAGCCGAGCGTGCCGAGGGTGCCCAGCGGGATCGCGCCGTTGCGGCGGGCCCGGAGCATCGCGGCGACCGTCTGCCCGGTGGTGACCGGGTCGAGCGGCATGATCAGGGTCTGGTCGACCTGCGCGAACGCCGCGAGCCAGCGGTCGGCGGCCCGGGCGAGGACGACGCACACCGGCGGGGGAGTGGCGTACTCGTCCTTGGTCTGCCGGGCGATGCCGAGGCCACCGGCCGGTGCGGCCTCGCCGTCGAGCACCATCAGATCGATCTCGTACTTGTCGAGGAGATCGCGGCAGTCCTGCCAGTTGGTGGCGTCGGCGAACTCGACCTGGAGGTCGGCGGCGGGTCGCGTGCCGATGGCGAGCCGGATCCGGTCGCGCACAGCGGGGTCGTCGCTGTAGAGCAGGACCGTGTACTGAGTGATCTGCGCGTCGCTCATTTTTGTGCCTCGGCTCACGTCGTAGGTGCCCGCCGATCGTAACGGAACGGACTACGGGGTGTCCGACCCCGGTCCGCGGGTGTCGGCCGGAGCCCCGTTCGTGATCGTGGCGGCCTCTCCACGGGCCTGCTCGGCGGCCTCCTCGGCCTCCTGGCGGTCCAGCGCGCGGTCGATCCGGCGGGCTTCTCGTTCGGACTGGCGGACCCACTGCACCACGAGGATGCCGAGCATCGTGACGCTGACGATCTCGCCGCCGGCCCAGAGGATGCCGCCCGCCATGACCTGGTCGCTCTTCGGGTCGGTCCAGCTCAGACCGAGGCTGGTGTAGTAGGCGCCGGCCAGCAGCGTCGTGCTCTGCATGATCGTCAGGCCGAGCACGGTGTGGAACGGCACCGACAGCACCATCAGCAGCGCGCGGCCGGGATAGGGCCAGCGGTTGGGCAGCGGGTCCAGCCCGAGCAGCGGCCAGAAGAACAGGCAGCCGGTCACGATGAAGTGGATGTGGATGAACTCGTGCAGCCACGAGTGCAGCAGTGTCTGCCGGTAGAGGTCGGTGAAGTACAGGACGAACGGGTTGGCCACGAAGATGCCAAACGCGACCAGCGGAAACGTGATGACGCGGGCGACCCGGCTGTGCAGGACGGCGAGCACCCGGCGACGGGGTGAGGCGGGCAGCGTACGCAGGGCCAGGGTGACCGGCGCGCCGAGCGCGAGGAAGATCGGGCCCACCATGGACAGCACCATGTGTTGCACCATGTGCACGGACAGCAGGGTTGTGTCGTACGCCTCGATGCCCGTGACCGTCACGGCCGCGATCGAGCCGAGTCCACCGGCGACGAACGCCACGGTGCGCCCCACCGGCCACTGGTCACCGCGCTGGCGGAGCCGGTGGACGCCGTAGCCGTAGAGCGCGGCCGCGACCACCAGGAACAGGGCGACCAGGCTGCCCAGGTGGATCTCGGTGAAGATGGCGCCCGGGGTGAACGGTGGGAGAACAGTATCCCCGCTGGAGGCTGCGAGTGCGGGCATTTCGGCGAGGTGCACCACTCGAGGCTAGGCCCATCCGGTGCCGGCCGATAATTCCGGGCTGCAACTCGTGCCTGAATTCGACCCCCCGCAGCACGTTGCACTGATCGCGGGGCAATAATGAGCCTCGTGACAGCGGCCTCAGCCATCGACAAGAGCAGGATCCACTCGCTGACGCGACCCAACATGGTGAGCGTCGGCACGATCGTGTGGCTCTCCAGCGAGCTCATGTTCTTCGCGGCGTTGTTCGCGATGTACTTCTCGATCCGCGCGGCGGCGCCCGAGCAGTGGGAGGAGCACACCCGACATCTCGAGATCCCGTACGCGACGACGTTCACGGTGATCCTGGTGCTCTCCTCGGTGACCTGCCAGCTCGGCGTGTTCGCGGCGGAGAAGGGTGATGTGTTCGCGCTGCGGCGCTGGTTCACGATCACCTTCGTGATGGGCCTGATCTTCGTTCTCGGGCAGGCGAACGAGTACCGCAACCTGGTCCACGAGGGCATCAAGCTCAACGGCGACGGTTACGGCTCGATGTTCTACCTGACCACCGGCTTCCACGGCCTGCACGTCACCGGCGGTCTGATCGCCTTCATCATCTACATGATCCGTACGACCATGGGTAGGTTCACCCCGGCGCAGGCCACCTCGGCGATCGTCGTGTCGTACTACTGGCACTTCGTGGACATCGTGTGGATCGCGCTGTTCGCCATGATCTATTGGCTGCAGTAGCGGCCCCGCCCGTCCATGAGCAACTGGTCAAAACGCAGAGGGACACAACCCATGACTTCTGAGAGCCCCGCCCGGCGGTTCCGGGTGTTCTCCCGGCGGCGCGGCGCGCCCAGCCGGGCGCGCCGGCGTCTCGGTGCGGCGGCGCGCATGCTCGCCGCGCTCGCGCTGGCCGGCGGCGTCTATACCGCTTTCGCCCCGGGGGCGTTCGCCGACGAGCCGCGGCAGTTGTCCGCCACGGCTCTCGAGGGCAAGCAGCTGTACGACAACAGCTGCATCACCTGCCACGGGCGCGACGGCCAGGGCGTCGAGAACCGCGGCCCGAGCCTGATCGGCGTCGGCTCGGCGTCGGTGGAGTTCCAGGTGGGCACCGGCCGCATGCCGATGACCCGCCAGGAGGCCCAGGCCGAGCAGAAGGTGCCGCAGTTCGACAAGAACCAGACCAAGCAGCTGGGTCAGTACATCCAGGAGCTGGGCGGCGGCCCGCAGCTGCCGGCCGGCGAGCTGGTCGAGAACCTGGACGACAACCCCGAGGCGGTCGCCCGCGGCGGTGAGCTGTTCCGGATCAACTGCACCTCGTGCCACAGCTTCGGCGGCGCCGGTGGCGCGCTGTCCTCCGGCAAGTACGCCCCGGCCCTGCACGACGCCACGCCGGAAGAGATCTACGCGGCGATGCTGTCCGGCCCGCAGAACATGCCGGTGTTCGGTGACAACCAGCTCACGCCGGAAGAGAAGCGCGAGATCATCACCTACATCACCCTGCAGCTGCAGGACGACAAGGACCCGGGCGGCCTGTTCAACCTGGGTCGCTACGGTCCGTCGACCGAGGGCGTCGCGATCTTCGTCGTGGGCGTCACCATCCTGGTCTTCACGTCGCTGTGGATTGCGGGGAAGTCATGACCACGCTGCACCACGACGCGCCCGACGCTCCCGAGCCGGTCGACGTCCACGACCCGAGGCTGACCCGCTTCGACATCGTCAAGGAGGGCCTGCGCCGCGACGAGATCGAGCTGGTCACCTACGAGTCGCAGTTCCAAGGAACGAACTCGAAGGCCGAGAAGCGCGTCGTGCGCAACATCTCCTTCCTGTTCATCCTGGCCGGCCTGGCCGCGCTGGCCTTCCTCGGTTTCTACATCTGGTGGCCGTGGCGGTTCCAGCTCGGCCACACGATGGGCGACTACTTCACCCCGCTGCTGGGCATCACGCTCGCCATCTCGCTGTTCGCGGTCGGCTTCGCGATCCTGTCCTGGGCCAAGAAGCTGCTGCCGCACGAGGTGTCGATCCAGGCCCGGCACGACGGCATGCCGCCGACCGACGAGCAGAAGATCACCGGTCAGACGATGGTCTTCGTCGGTGAGGAGCTCGGCCAGGGCGTCCAGCGCCGGCCGCTGCTCAAGGGCGCGATCGGCTTCGGTCTGGCCCCGATCGGCCTGGTCGCCGCGGCGCCGCTGATCGGTGGCCTGATCGAGAACCCGCACAAGGCCGACCAGCCCGACCTGTTCACGACCGGCTTCAGCCCGGTCAAGAACGGCGGCAGCGTCGTGCGGCTGACCCGGGACGACGGCACGCCGATCCGGCCCGAGGACGTCAGCACGGGCGGCCAGATGACGGTCTTCCCGGGCGTGCCGCACGGTGCGACCAACGAGTACGCCGACTCGCCGACCCTGCTGATCCACCTGCGGTCCGACGACGCGGAGGAGACCCGCCGCAACGCCGAGGCGGATCGTCGCAACCGCGGCTCGATGTGGGGCGACTATGTCGCGTACTCCAAGATCTGCACCCACGCCGGTTGCCCGGCTAGTCTTTACGAACAGCAGACCAACCGTCTGCTGTGCCCCTGCCACCAGTCGCAGTTCCTGATCACCCGGAACGCGCAGCCGATTTTCGGACCCGCCACCAGGCGCCTGCCGATGCTGCCGCTCGGGGTCGACGAGGAGGGCTACTTCGTGGCAACGTCCGACTTCAAGGACACCGTCGGACCTGACTTCTGGGAGCGGCCGTGAAGCGCCGGAAAGCAGACCTCCAACAGGCGCCGGTCACCTTCGCCAAGGGCGTAGACGAGCGGTTCCAGGCCTCCACGCCCCTGCGGGCACTGCTCAACAAGGTTTTCCCTGATCACTGGTCGTTCCTGCTGGGTGAGATCGCGCTTTTCTCGTTCATCATCCTGCTGCTGACCGGTGTCTTCCTGACCCTGTTCTACGACCCGTCGATGACGGAGACCGCGTACGAGGGGGCCTACCCGGCCCTGCGCGGCACGGAGATGTCCCAGGCGTACGCGTCGTCGCTCCACCTCTCCTTCGAGGTGCGCGGTGGTCTGTTCATGCGCCAGATGCACCACTGGGCCGCGCTGCTGTTCATGGCGTCGATCGTCGTGCACATGATGCGCGTCTTCTTCACCGGCGCCTACCGCAAGCCGCGTGAGACCAACTGGGTCATCGGCATGGCTCTGTTCCTGCTGGGCTTCCTGGCCGGCTTCACGGGCTACTCGCTTCCCGACGACGGCCTGTCCGGCACGGGTCTGCGCATCGCCTCGGCGATCATGCTGTCGATCCCGGTGGTCGGCACCTGGGTCTCGGCCTCGATCTTCGGCGGCGAGTTCCCCGGCCACCTGATCATGGGCCGGTTCTACATCGCCCACGTGCTGCTCATCCCCGGTGGCCTGCTCGCGCTGATCAGCGTCCACCTGGGTCTGGTCTTCAAGCAGAAGCACACCCAGTGGCCCGGCCCGATGCGCACGAACACCAACGTCGTCGGCGAGCGCATGTTCCCGCGGTACGCGCTCAAGCAGGGCGGCTTCTTCATGGCCGTCTTCGGCACGGTGGCACTGCTGGCCGGTCTGTTCCAGATCAACCCGATCTGGCTGTTCGGCCCGTACCGCGCCTCTGAGGTGTCGTCGGCGTCGCAGCCCGACTGGTACGTCATGTTCATGGACGGCCTGGTCCGGCTCACGCCGAACTGGCAGATCTACATCGGCGACTACAGCATCCCGCCGCTGTTCTGGCCGGCCGTCGTCGGCCTCGGCTTCCTGACCACGGCGCCGATGGCGTGGCCCTGGCTCGAGGCCCGCAAGACCGGCGACAAGCGCATCCACAACCTGCTGGAGCGCCCGCGCGACAACCCGGAGCGCGTCGGCATCGGCTCGATGGCCGTCACGTTCTTCATGGTCGCCACGATCTCCGGCGCCAACGACGTCATCGCCGACAAGTTCCACATCAGCCTGAACGCGATGACCTGGGCCGGCCGCATCGGCCTGATCGTCCTGCCGCCGCTGGCGTACTTCATCGCGGTCCGCGTCTGCCTGGGTCTCCAGCAGCACGACCGCGAGGTGCTGGCGCACGGCGTCGAGACGGGCATCATCCGGCGCCTGCCGAACGGGCAGTTCGTCGAGGTCCACCAGCCGCTCGGCCCGGTCGACGACCACGGCCACCCGATCCCGCTGGAGTACGGCGGCTGGGTCGTTCCGAAGAAGATGAACCGCGTCGGGGCCCTGGCGCCGGCGGTCAAGGGCTTCTTCTACCCGGTCGAGAAGCCGTCCGAGGCTCCGGTCTCGCCCGGCATGCCTCCGATCAGCGGTGACAGCCGCGAGGAGATCACCTCCGGCCGGAAGTAAGACAACGCGATGCAAAGGGGCCCGCTTCGGCGGGCCCCTTTGTTGTTCGCCGCCGCAGCGCTGCGGATAGCATGGTCGCGACCCATCCAGCCCGGTCAGCCCGCCCGTACAGCCGAGGAGCCCGCAGGTGAACACCGCGATCGTGCACATCGACTGCGCCACCGACTCGATTCCCGAGGTGGCGGAGGCCCTGGCGGCTCTCGACGGCGTGAGCGAGGTCTACTCGGTCGCCGGCAACGTCGACCTGATCGCGATCGTCCGGGTCCCGAAGTTCGACGACATCGCCGAGGTCATCGCCGGAAAGATCTCCAAGACTCCGGGCGTCCTCAACACGGAGTCCCACATCGCCTTCCGGGCCTATTCCAAGCACGACCTCGAGGACGCCTTCGCCATCGGCCTCCCCGACGCCGACTGACGGGGACGCCGCCCGCTACGAGGGATCGGTGGCGGCGAGGTAGGCCGCGGTCAGGCGCTCGCGAACGCTGGGTGACCGCGGTGGGTTGCCGGTGCCAAGATGGGTGTGGCGCAGTTCGTCCATGAATTCCTGCCAGAGTGCGGGGCCGCCCTCTTCGAGCAGCTCGGCGCGTACGCGGAGCGCGGCGCTCGTCGGGCGGTGGCGGAGTCCCCAGCTGCCCAGCTGCGCGAAGACGGGAACGAGCTGAATCGCCGGTTCGGTCAGGCTGTAGCGCGCCCGCTGACCGGGGCGTACGTCCTCGCGGGTGAGCAGTCCCGACTCGACGAGACGCTTGAGCCGGTCGGCGAGGATGTTCGAGGCGATCCCCTCGAGCGAGGTGGCCTGCAGCTCCCGGAAATACCGGCGGTCTCCGAAAACGATGTCGCGGAGGATGAGCAGCGTCCAGCGATCGCCGAACACCTCGATGGCGGCGTTGATCGGGCACCCGGAGCGGGGCTCCTGCGGTTCGGCCATAGTGCTTGCACTTTACTATCGCCGCCACTACGGTCCCGACAAGCGGTTGCAGATCACAAGCGGAGGGGGCTGCCCGTGCTGAACCAGGTGGCGGAGGGTGTGCTGGTTCATCAGAGCGAGTTCGTCCTGAGCAACGCCGTTGTCGTGCACGGCCGGGCCGGCGTGTTGCTGATCGATCCCGGCGTACAGGATCACGAACTGGCCTGCCTCGCAGACGATCTGTCCGCCTCGGGCCGGACCGTCGTGGCCGGCTTCTCCACGCATCCGCACTGGGACCACCTGCTGTGGGACGCCCGATTCGGCGGGGCTCCCCGGTACGCCACGGCTGGGTGCGCGGCCACGGTCGAGGTGGAGCTGGCCGACCCGGACGCCAAGTCTCACATCATCGACCACCTGGACGGGACGGGCATCGCCGACAAGGTTCCGCTCGATCTGTACGGCCTCGTCACCGCGCTGCCCGCCGGAGCCACCCGGATCCCGTGGGACGGTCCTGAAGTGCGGATCATCGAGCATCGGGCGCACGCTCCGGGCCATGCGGCGCTGTTTCTCGAGGAGCGGGGAGTTCTCGTCGCCGGCGACATGCTTTCCGATGTGCTGGTCCCGATGCTGGATCTGAACGGCACCGACGATCCGGTCGGGGACTATCTCGCGGCGTTGCGGCTGCTGGAAACCGTGGCCGGCCACGCCCAGGTCGTCGTCCCCGGTCACGGGTCGGTCGGCCGGGCCGATCAGGTACGCGCCCGGATCGAGCGGGACAGGGCGTACGTGCTCGCCCTGCGGGCCGGTTCGGGTCCGGACGACCCACGGATCGGCGCGTCGGCCGAGCCCGGCTGGGAGTGGGTGAGCGACGTGCACGACGGGCAGGCCGAGCGCCTCGCCCGCAAAGCCGAGCGCGACGGGACGCCTGACTAGCGTCCGGTGCAGGCGCGGCGCGAGGATCCGACCGGCGGTGACTACGGCCGCGGCGTTGCTGGTCTTCGCGGCGCACGACCAGTTCGAGACGAGCCTCGTTCCCCGTATGCGGTCAGACGTGCACGGTGAGGTTGCCGGGGGCTCGGATCGAGCTGGTCAGCGACTCGGTGGCGAGGACCTGGGCGTCCGGCCAGACGACGCTCCGGTGGACCGAGCCTTCGACCTGGGCCGCGCGGCCGACCACCGAGTTGGTGACGGTGCCGGTGACGGTGGCTGTGGGGTCGACGAGGGAACCGCCGCGGGTGGCCTGCAGGTTGGCCAGCAGATAGTCGGCGGGAGTTCCCGTGTCGATGTAGACGCCGTCGAAGTCGATCAGCTCCAGTGATCCCTCGGCCTCGGCCGGGCGCCACACCGTACGTACGAGATCGCTCTGCTCCTCGGAGAGGTCACGCACGTAGCGCCAGGGCAGCAGCGAGAAGCCGGTGAAACGGCGACCGCTGAAGCCGCCCGTCGTGCCGGGAAGGGTCGGCTTGGTGAGCATGCGGACCGTCTCGCCGTCCCAGCCGTCGAGCATCGCGGCGATGTCCTTGCCGGGCTCCCGGGTGGGGTCGGCGAGGTAGGCGTCGGCGTTGCCGACCAGGGCGCCGCGGCCGTCGATCCAGGACCGGAGGCGTCCGATACCGCCCGAGGTGCCGACCGGACCGTCGGGCTCCACGGAGAGATGAGCGCGGTCGCCGACGTGCCGCACCACCTGGTCGGCCAGATAGGCGGCGTTGACCGCCACCGAACCGGGCCCGGCGAGGCCCAGGCCGGCCAGCCGGGTGAGCGCGCGGTCGAGCAGGGCCACGTTGCCGACCGGGCAGAGGGCCTTGGGCACCAGCTCGGTGAGCGGGCGCAGCCGGCGACCCTCACCGGCGGCGAGGATCACTCCGGCGACGGCGCTCACGGCCGATTCTCCCCGGCGCCGGCCGCACCCTCGGCCGGGCCGGGGGCTGCTTCGCCGGGGGCTGCTTCGCCGGGGGCTGCTTCGCCGGGGGCTGCTTCGCCGGGGGCTGCTTCGCCGGGGGCTGCTTCGCCGGGGGCTGCTTCGCCGGGGGCTGCTTCGCCGGGAGCTGCGTCGTCGGGAGTGGTGGCTCGCTGTGGGGCGAGGTCGTATCGGGACAGGAGCTTGATCGTGTTGGCGGTCAGGCGGGGGAGGGCGTCCACCGGGAACCAGCCCACGTCGACGATCTCGCCGCCGTCGATGTGCAGCTCGATCTGCGACGCCGGGACCGTGCCGAACCAGACGGTGTCGACCACGCCGATGGGGTGGACGATCGCGTTGGGCACGCCGGGTGTCAGATCGTCCGGGGAGACGCGGACGCCGGTCTCCTCGAAGAGCTCGCGGGCCGCACCGACGGCAGCCGGCTCCCGGCGCTTCAGCAGGCCCGCGGGCAGGCTCCAACCGCCCTTGGACGGCTGCCGCAGCAGCAACAGGTTGCCGGTCTCTGAGTCGCGGATCACGGCGACCGCGCCCACCAGATACTTCGGAGCGACCAGGATGACGACGGCCCGGCGCAGGGAGCCCGGCATGCGATAGAACGCCTGATATGCGTACGCCCGCACGCGCCGAGGAAAACTCACGACGGTAAGGCTAGCGGGGCGCCGCAGGCGTCTCGGCAGTGGCTCAGTCTGGGTGGTCGACCAGGGCGATGAGCTGCTCGACCACCGTGTCCGGCTCGAGGGTGCGCTCACACACCGCCACCAGCATCGTCTCGAGGTCGGGATAGCCGAGTTCCTCGGCCAGGCGGCGCAGCGGGACCTCGCTGGCCAGGCCCCGGTCGTGCTTGCGGAGCGTCAGCCCGATCGTCGCCCGGCCCAGGCGGACCTTGTCGGCGATGCTGATGCCCGGTTCGTTCTTCTCGTCGAAGTACCGGTTGATCTGCATCTGGGCCTGGCTGGACTTGACGAAGCCGAGCCACTCGCGGCGCGGGCCGCGCGGAGCGTTCGGCTCCACCTCCATATGCCCGTCGGTCTCGGAGAAGATCTCGACCACGTCGCCGTCGCGCAGCTGCGAGCTGAGCGGGGCCAGGCGGCCGTTGATCGTCGACGCCAGGCACTGATCGCCCTTCTGCGGGCTCAGCTCGTAGGCCAGGTCGACCGGGGTGGAGCCGCTGGGCAGCTCGAACGCGTGCCCGTGGGCGAAGACGGTGATCTGGGCCTCGGCCAGGTCGCAGCGCAACGAGGCGAGGAACTGGGCGGCGTCGGTGGTGTCCTGCTGCCAGTCGAGCACGCGTTTGAGCCAGGTCAGCTGGTCGGCGCCCGAGGCCTCGGCCGTCTCGGCGTACTTGGGGTAGCGGTAGGTCGTGGCGACGCCGTACTCCGAGTAGCGGTGCATCGCCTCGGTGCGGATCAGCACCTCGACCAGGCGGCCGTCCGGGCCGGTCACCGTGGTGTGCAGGGAGCGGTAGAGGTTGTTCTTGGGGGAGGCGATGAAGTCCTTGAACCGGCCGGCGACCGGGCGCCAGCGGCCGTGGATCGCCCCCAGCGCGGCGTAACAGTCGGTCTCGGGGCCATCGACGATCACCGCGATGCGGGGCAGGTCGAACGGGACGCTGTGGCCGCCGGCCACCGTGTCCTTCCAGATCGAGTAGTAGTGCCGCGGCCGGGGAGTGACCTCGGCGGTCACACGCTGACGCCGGAGGGCCGTCCGCGCCTTGCCGGTGACCTCGTCGAGGTAATCCGACCAGCCCGGGCGGTTGCGGACGTGCTCGTCGATGCGCGCGAAGGAGTCGGGCTCGAGGTGGAAGAGCACCACGTCGTCGAGGTCGCGCTTGAGCGCCTGGATGCCGAGCCGGTCACACAGCGGGACCAGCACGTCGAGGGTGGCGGTGGCGATGCGGGCGCGCGAGGCGGGGGAGCGGGCGTCGAGCGTACGCATGTTGTGCAGCCGGTCGGCCAGCTTGATCACGAGGACGCGGACGTCCTTGCCCGCGGCCACGATCATCTTGCGGATCGTCTCGGCCTCGGCAGCCTTGCCGTAGAACGCCTTGTCGAACTTGGTCACCCCGTCGACCAGGTGGGTCACCTCGGGACCGAAGTCGCCGTGCAGGGCCTCAAGCGTGTAGCTCGTGTCCTCGACCGTGTCGTGCAGCAGCGCGGCGACCAGGGTGGTCGTGTCCATGCCGAGCTCGGCGCAGATCTGGGCGACCGCGAGCGGATGGGTGATGTAGGGCTCGCCCGACTTGCGCATCTGCCCGCGATGCATGTTTTCGGCGATCGCGTAGCTGCGCCGCAGGACGCCCGCGTCCGCCGCCGGATGAACTTGGCGGTGGGCCCGGGTCAGCGTCGTCACCGGATCGTCGTCGTTGCCGGGGAAACTCAGGAACGAGCGCAAACGCTGAGTGAGCGACAGCTCTCGCTGGGACGTTGGCAGGGCGCGTCCAAGGGCGGCGCCGTGGCCGGCGTCGACGTCCACTGGACACCCCCTCACCACTGGGCCGCCGGAGCTCGCGCGGGGGACCGCGGAAACCGGTGGCCAAATCGTCGTGAAGCCCCGCGAACCACGCCCGGGAATCCACTTGCCTTACAGCCTAAGCGAGCGAGCGTCATCCGAACGGTCAGTTACCGATGAGCGAACGGCCGAGTCTTTTCCGGACGCGGCTGCCTCGGCCCTGGTGAGCAGGGAAGTGAAGCGCGCCGCGCCACGAACCGGTGACACCCAGTCGCCAGAAGTTTCCACCAGCCGGGTGTCGGGGCGTTCGAGCCAGGCGAGGATCCGTTCTGTCTCCTCGGCCGAGGCCGCCGGCACCGGGCCGCGTCCGGGAAGGACTGTCTCCGCTGTCAAGCGTACGGCGTCGAGAGTGGGACGAGGATGCTCGCGCGGCGGCGACGTGGCCGCGGCGGCCAGCCGGCCGTGCCGGACGACGGAGATCTCCCAGCCGCCGACGGTGTCGCGCCGGGCGGCGACGATCTCGGACAGCCGGGTCAGCGCGGTCAGCTTCTGCATGCGGACGGTGGCCCGGAGCAGGGCGATCAGCCGGGACCTGAGGACGGCGGCCTCCTCGTAGCGGCGCTTGTCGGACAGCTCGTCGATGCGGGTCATCAGGGCCTCGACGACCTGCGAGGGATCACCGTCGAGGGCGGTGCGGAACGGCAGCGCGGCCGTTTCCTCGTACGCCTCCGGGGTGATCTTGTGTTCGCAGGGGGCGGGGCAGCGGCCCAGCTCGGCCAGCGCGCACGCCGGCGTCGGGGTGCGGACCGAGAGCTTGTGGCTGCACTGGCGCAGCGGGACCGCGTCGTAGACCCCGGCCGCGGCCAGCTCGGCCGTCCGGCGGGACGAGAACGGGCCCAGATAGGCGGCGCCGTCGTCGGCCAGCGCGCGAACCACCGACAGCCGCGGGTAGGCCTCGGCGGTCAGCTTCAGCCAGACGACCCGTTCGGGATATTTCGACCGGCGGTTGTACGGCGGGGCGTGCGCGGCGATCAGCCGGAGCTCGCGCACCTCGGCCTCCAGCGAGTGGGCGCATTCGACCGCCTCGACCCGGGTGGCCGCGCCGAGCATCTCGGAGATGCGCGCGCGTTTCTCACTGGCGGTGAAATAGCTGCGTACGCGGGTGGCGATGTCTTTGGAGGTGCCCACGTAGAGGGCCCGGTCGTCGGCGGCCCGGAAGACGTAGACGCCTGGGGCGTGCGGGAGCCCGTCGGCCAGGTGGCGCTGGCGGCGCTGGGTGGGCGTGACCGCCTTGGCGAACTCGATCGCGTCACCCAGCGTGTGCACCCGGAAGCTGCCCAGCCGCTCGATCAGGCCGTGCAGCACGTCGACCGTGGCCCGGGCGTCGTCGAGCGCACGGTGGGTGGGCTGGACGGCGGCCCGGAAGAACTGGGCCAGCGTGCCGAGCTTGCGGTTGGGCACCTCGTCGCGGGTGAGCGCCCGGCGGGCCACGGCGGCCGTGTCGAGCACCCGCGGCTGCGGCCAGGTGTAGCCGTGCCGCGCGCACGCCGCCTTGAGGAAGCCGACGTCGTAGGGGGCGTTGTGGGCCACCAGCACCGAGCCGCGCAGGAACTCGAGCAGGCTCGGCAGCACCGCCTCGATCGGTGGGGCCGGGGCCAGCATCGCCTCGGTGATGCCGGTCAGGACGGTGATGAACGGGGGCAGCCGCTCGCCCGGGTTGACCAGCGTCGCGAAGACGCCCAGCTCCTGCCCGGCGCGCACCTTGACCGCGCCGATCTCGGTGATGCCGCCGCCGTCGGCCGCGCCGCCGGTCGTCTCGAGGTCGAGCACCACGAAAGTGGTGTCGGCCAGGGAGAGCGCCGCCGGGTCGACCGTCCCGTCGGCGCTGAGAAGCGTGTCCAGAGTGCCCTGGACATATGCCGGTTGTGCCACGGCGGGGAGATTAGAGAGGGGGTACGACAAGAACGCGCGCGCTCCCCGGAAAACATCACTTGCTTCGACAAGCTTTTCTCCTGGACACGGTGGGAGAATGGGGAGATGTCCGAGCTTCTGCCGTCCGACGACCGCCCCGATCCGGAGGCGGCCGTCCTGGATGCGGAGGTCGCGCTCGAACCCGTTCTCCCGGAGCCGGTCCGTCTGCGGATCACCACCCTGACGGCGGCGGCCCTGCCCGCCCTGCCGGCCGACGAGATGCCGGCGCAGATGCGCAAGGTCGCCCGGTTCGCCCCCAACCGGCGCGCCCGGCTCGGCGGCCGCGAGATAGCCGCCCAGCTCGCCGCCGACCCGCTGTTCCGCCAGCGCATCAGCGGCCGGGTCGTCACCGAGACCGGCGACCTCGGCGCGGCCGTCGCCTCGGGCATGGCCCCCGCCGCGGCCGACCCGGTCGAGGTGGCCGCCCTGGCCTACCTGACCCGGCCCGAGGGCTGGCGCGAGCTGGTCGAGAAGGCCGGCCGGACGGTCCAGGCCGAGGCCGACAGCGCGGCGATCGCCGCCCAGGTGCGCGACGCCGAGCAGCGCGCCGCCCGGGCCGAGCACGACCGCGCGGTGGCCAAGGTCGAGGCCGACAAGCTCCGGGACGAGCTGGCCCGGGTCCGCGAGGAGCTCGGCCAGCTGCGGGAGGAGTCGCGGGCCACCACCAAGGCCCTGCGCGAGTCGCAGGCCGCCCAGAAACGCGCGAGCGACCTGCTGGCCACCGAGAAGGGACGCGCGTCGCGCGTCGCGGCCGACCACGACTCCGAGGTACGCCGCCTCAAGACCCGCCTCGCCGAGGCCGAGGCGCTGGCCGCGACGGGCAAGCAGGCGGCCAAGGACGCCCGGGCGGCCGACGACGCCCGGCTGTGGCTGCTGATCGAGACCATCGGCCAGGCCGCCTCGGGTCTGCGGCGCGAGCTCGCGCTCAACCCGTCCGACCGGATGCCCGCCGATTTCGTCGCCGACGCCGCCGCCGACCGGCCGGGCACGCCCGAGCGGTCGCAGGCGCGGGCCCAGGACACCGACGACCCCGGCCGGCTCGATCAGCTGCTCGCCCTGCCCCGGGCCCACCTGATCGTCGACGGCTACAACGTGACCAAGCGCGGCTTCGCCGAGATGTCGCTCGAACAGCAGCGCAAACGCCTGATCACCGGGCTGGGCGGCATCGCGGCCCAGACCGGCGACGAGGTGACCGTGGTCTTCGACGGGGCCGAGCGGGTGCACGGGCTGCCGCCGGCGCCGCGGAACGTGCGCGTCCTCTTCTCGCGCAAGGGCGACACCGCGGACGAGCTGATCCGCCAGCTGGTGCGGGGCGAGCCGGCCGGGCGCCCGATCGTGGTCATCTCCTCCGACCGCGAGGTCGCCGACGGCGTACGCCGCCATGGCGCGTACCCGATGGGGGCGGACTCTCTGCTACGTCGGCTCTCGCGGTCCTGACCTGCGGTTTCCGGTTTTTGTCATACCCCACCCCTAGCGTGATGGTCACCGATGGTGGTCGGCCCGCGACGATGCTTCCCCCTATGACGTCGCGCCGCCACCCGGGGAGGAGGAGTGATGATCGTCGACTGCGGTCGCTGCGACAAACCGGGCCCCGCTCAGGGGCAGCCTGCCGAGTGCCACGGCTGCCTGGTCGGGACCCTCATGAACACGCCCGACGGCATCGAGGACCTGACGCCGGGTGAGCTCCGGGCCATCGAGGTGTTCGAGCTGGCCGGCTTCGAGGTCGAGCTGCTCGAGACGCCCGACCCGCCGGTGGTCGTCCCCATGTATCCGCGAGCGCGTCACGTGGCGTGATCACGGGTCTCTAGGATGGGCGGTCACGGTGCGTTGGGGAGGTGCGGATGAATCGGCTCTGGGCGGCCGGCACGCTGGTCGTGCTGCTGGTTGCGCTCGCCGTCGTGGCGTACCTGATGATTCCGTGGCACCGTCCGCCCGCCCCGCGCGCCGATCAGATCGACGCCCTGAGCCGGTTGCCCGGCGACAAGGTGGCCCGGGCCCGCGAGTTCCGCTCCGAGCTGCGGCCCGGCAGCTACGCGTCGATGGCTCTGGGCCTGGTCATCGCCCTGGTCGTCGGCCTCACCCCGCTCGGCGCGTGGCTGGTCACCCAGGCCGGACGGCCGTTCGGCGGCCACTGGCTGGCCCAGGCGGTCCTCGGCGGCTTCGCGGTGGTGCTGGTGTCCGAGGTGGTCACGCTGCCGCTCGCGGCCTGGCGGCACACGATCGTCGTGCGCTACGGCATCTCCACGCAGTCGTGGGGAGCCTGGGGCGCCGACCTGCTGAAGTCGTGGGCGGTCGGCGCGGTCATCGGGGGTCTGGCGCTGGCCGGCTTCTACACGGTGACGCACTTCGCGCCGCGCTGGTGGTGGGCGTTCGGCGCGGCCGGGGCGGCCGGCCTGGTGGTGCTGCTCTCGTTCGTGCTGCCGGTGCTGGTCGAGCCGGTCTTCAACAAGTTCACGCCGATGCCCGACGGTCCCTTGCGCACCGAGCTGATCGAGCTGGCGGCCCGTGACGGCGTACCGGTGAAGGACGTCCTCGTGGCCGACGCGTCCCGCCGCACCAAGGCCGTCAACGCCTATGTCTCCGGCCTGGGGCCGACCCGCCGCATCGTCGTCTACGACACCATGCTCACCGAGGCCGAACCGGCCGAGGTCGTCTCGGTCGCCGCGCACGAGCTCGGCCACGCCAAGGACGGCGACGTTCTCACCGGCACGATCCTGGGCGCTCTGGGCACGGCGGCCGCGGTGATCGCGCTCTTCCTGCTGGGCTCGTGGGGCTGGCTGCTCGACCGGGCCGAGGTCGGCTCGATCGGGGAACCGCGCGCCATCGGTCTGCTGATCGCGCTGGTGACGATCGCCGGGCTGATCGCCGGTCCGGCCCAGGCGTTCGTGTCGAGGCGCATCGAGGCCCGCGCCGACCGGCACGCGCTCGATCTCACCGGCGACCCGTCGACGTTCGAGGCCATGCAGCGCCGCCTGGGCACCGTCAACCTGTCCGACCCCGACCCGCCCGCCTGGGAGCACGCCATGTTCGCCTCGCACCCGTCCACGGTCGAGCGGATGGCGGCCGCGCGCGCCTACGCCCGGGGCGCCCGCTGATGGGCCGCACCCTGCTGGTCACCAACGACTTCCCGCCGCGCCCCGGTGGCATCCAGCAGTTCGTGCACAACCTCGCCGTGCGCCAGCCGGCCGGCTCGGTGGTCGTCTACGCCTCCACCTGGCGTGGGACGGACGAGTTCGACGCCCGGCAACCGTTCGAGGTCGTCCGCGAAGAGACCGGCGTCCTGCTGCCGACGCCCGCGGTGGCACGGCGGGCGGCCGAGATCGCGCGTGCCCATGACTGCGACCGCGTCTGGTTCGGCGCGGCCGCCCCGCTCGGTCTGCTGGCCGAGGGGCTGCGCCGCCGGGCCGGCATCGAACGCGCCGTGGCCCTCACCCACGGCCACGAGATCGGCTGGGCTGCCCTTCCCGGCGCCCGCACCCTGCTGCGCCGCATAGCCAGGGGCAACGACGTCATCACCTACCTCGGCGACTATCAGCGCACCCGCCTCGACCGCGCGCTGCACGGCCTCACCTCGCTCGAGCGCCTGGCCCCCGGCGTCGACATCGAGGCCTTCCACCCCGGTGTCGACGGCAGCGAGGTTCGCGCCCGCCACGGGCTGACCGGCCGGCCGGTGATCGTCTGCGTCTCGCGCCTGGTCCCGCGCAAGGGTCAGGACATGCTGATCCGCGCCCTGCCCGCGATCCGCCGCCGTGTCCCCGGCGCCGCCCTGCTGCTGGTGAGCGGCGGGCCGTACCGCAAGACACTGGCCCGGCTGGCCCGCGAGCACGATGTCGAGCGTGATGTCGTCTTCACCGGTTCGGTCCCGTGGTCCGAGCTGCCGGCCCACTACGCCGCCGGTGACGTCTACGCCATGCCGTGCCGCACGCGAGCCGCCGGTCTCGACGTCGAGGGCCTCGGCATCGTCTATCTGGAAGCCTCGGCCACCGGTCTGCCGGTCGTCGGCGGCGATTCCGGCGGCGCGCCCGACGCGGTCCGCGAGGGCGAGACCGGCTACGTGGTCGGCGGCCAGGACGTCGAGGCGATCGCCGCGCGTCTCACCGACCTCCTCACCGACCAGGCCAAGGCCAAGTCCATGGGCGCGGCCGGCCGGGCCTGGGTCGAACGGGAGTGGCGCTGGGAGACCCAGGCGGCCCGCCTCACCAAGCTGCTCGCCCCAGCCTGACCGAACGCCACTTCCGACGCGGACGTCGCGTCTGTGCGGCGTGTGTGGTGGCCCGGCCGGCCCGGCCCCGCCCGGTCCGGCCCTCGCCCGGTCTGGCCCCCGCCCGGTCTGGCCCCCGCCCGGTCCGGCCCCCGCCCGGTCTGGCCTCGTCGCGTCCGGTGAAGGCGTGTCAGAGTGGGCCTATGGATTCGATAGGTCTTGCGGCGATCGCGGTCGTGCTGGTTGTCGGCGTTGTGGTGGGACTGTGGCGCCGGCGCACCGATGGCCGCCTGCGAGACGTGACTCCGGTCGCCGTAGGAATGCCGCGGAGTGCGGTCGTCTCCGCAGACGGGCCGCTCCTCATGCGGGACACCGGCCCGCAGTCACCAGGTGGCATGCGATCGGGTCCAGGCAGGTCGGAACCCGGGCCGTATGTAAATGCCTACGTGTCAAAGGCCGGACCGTCGACAGGTGACGAGCGACCGGGCTCGGAGCGGGCGCGGCTTGGGGAGCCGCGAAAGGGCGAATCCGGGCGATCGTCCGGAAGCGGGCAACCGGCGCCGGAACGGGTGTCGGACGGCGATGAGCTGGCGTCGGACGGCGATGAGCTGGTGTCGGCCGGGGACGGGCTGGGGCCGCAGCTGGTGTCGGCCGAGGACGGGCTCGGGTCGCTGCGGGTGTCGGCTGGTGATGGGTCGGAGTCGCAGCGGGCTTCGGGCGGGGGTGACCTGGGATCGCAGCGGTTGTCGAGTGGGGCGGAGCAGTCTGTGGTGGGTGGTGGCCGCGGGGTGTCGGCCGATGTGCGTGAGGAGCCGGGCGTGATCGAGGAGAACGGCGCCGACCCGAGTGCCGCCGGGGAGCGGCTGGATGCCGCGCTTCTGCGGGACCTCGGGGTCGGCGAAGCCAGGGCGACGCTGTTGCAGTTCTCGTCGGCGTTCTGTGCGCCTTGCCGGGCGGTGCGGCGGGTCAGCTCCGAGGTCGCCGATCTGGTCCCCGGTGTGCAGCACGTCGAGGTCGATGCCGAAAGCCACCTCGACGCGGTACGGGCCCTGGGCATCTGGCGCACCCCTACTCTCCTGGTGCTCGACGCGGACGGCCGCGTGGCCAAGCGCGCCACCGGCGTTCCGGGTAAGCCGCAGCTGATCGCTGCGCTCGGCGACGTCCTCTGACCGGCGCCGCCGGGCCGGCTCGCCGACGCCCGGCCGCGGTGGTGCGCCGGCGGGCTCCGGCGGGCGGGGAAGCCGTCACATGCCGGTGGTCTCGATCAGTTCGGGTGGTCGGGTCGGCTGCGCGGGGGTCGCGGGTGTGGCGCGGGTCAGGTTGCGGGTGCCGGGGATCAGCAGTTGGGACGCGGCTGCCAGGAACAGGACGGCGGCGCAGGCGGTGAGGACCTTGGAGGTGCCGTAGGCGGCTTCCAGGGGGCCGGCCAGCACGTTGCCGACGGGCATGGCCAGGAACGACGCCAGGTAGTCCCAGGAGGAGACCCGGCCCAGCATGCGCTGGGGGACGTGGTCCTGGACGGCGGTCTCCCAGGCCACGTCGAAGAAGATCAGGCCCGCGTAGCCGATGAGGGCGCCGGCGATGACCGCGATCAGTTCGGCGGGCCAGACGTAGGCCAGCGCCCACAACGGCATCAGCAGGAGGGTCAGCCAGCCGGCCCGGAGCAGGCGGCGGGGCTTGTAGCGCAGCGCGATGGCGGCGCCGATCAGGCCGCCCAGGCCTTCGGCGGCGGCGATGAAGCCGGCGGCGGAGGGGCCACCCAGGCGTTCGATGGCCACCACCTGCACCAGCACCAGGATCACGCCGTTGGCGATGTGGTAGACCGAGGCGCCGAACAGGCCGGCGATCAGCCAGTCGCGCCGGGCGATCTCGCGCCAGCCCTCGGCCAGTTCGCTCAGCATCGAGGTGCGGGCGCCGCGCTCGGCGCGGACGCGCAGCATCAGGGCGGCGACCATCGAGGCCAGGAAGCTCAGCGCGTTGACGGTGAAGCCGGCCGAGGCGCCGAACGCCGCGACCGTGACCCCGCCCAGGGCCGGGCCGGCCACCTGGCTGCCGGTCTGCAGCATGCTGAGGGTGGCGTTGGCCGATTGGCGCTTCTTGGCCGGCACCAGCAGGGGGCGCAGCGCCCCGAACGCGGGATCGAAGAAGCTCGCCGCCCCGGTCGAGACGGCGGCCAGGGCGCAGAGCAGCACCTGGTGGTAGCCGTCGCCGGCGAACATCGCCGCCATCGCGCCGGCCGCGAGCAGCCGGACGAGGTCGGAGGCGACCATGACGCGTTGCGGCTGGAGGCGGTCGGCCCAGACGCCGCCGAACAGGGTGCAGACCAGCCGGGCGACGATCGACGAGGCCATGACCAGGCCGAGGTCGCCGGGACCGCCGCCGCCCTGGATGACGGCGACCGCGAGCGCGACTGTCTGAAAGCCGTTGCCGATCCACGAGAGGGTCTGGCCGGTGGCGAGCAGGTGGAAGTCGGGGAGGCGCATGTCGGCCAAACTAATTCACCGTCTAACTATTAGCAATCTAAAAATTAGACGGTGGCATAATGCTGGGATGGCCAAGGGCGAGGACCGGCAGCAGGACAGCGTCGATCATCATGTGGCGAGATGGTCGGTGTTCTGGGAGAACGAACCGGCCTTCGCCCCCGAGGTCGAGGGAGCGCTGGTACGGATGAACTTCATCCAGCGGGAGGCCCGGCGCGCCGACGCCGTCGCCTTCGCCCAAGCGCAGGAGCTCACGGCCGAGGACTACAAGACGCTGCACGTGCTGATGATCCAGCCGTGGCCCATCGAGGCGACGCCGGCGCAACTGGCCGAGGCGGCCAAGGTGACCCGGGCCGCCATGACCAGCCGGCTCGATCGGCTCTTCGCCGCCGACCTGGTGACCCGCGAGAACGACGAGACCGACCGGCGCCGGGTGCTCATCCGGCCGACCGCAGCCGGCCGGGCGCTCTGGAACAAGTACATCTTCGAGGGCATGGCCCGTGATCAGCGTCTGCTGAGGGCTCTCTCGCACGACGAGCTCATCCAGCTCAACGGGCTGCTGCGCAAGGTGGTGCGCGACCTGGAAAGTTGACCGCCGCGCCCGTGATGCCTCTCACCAGGGCTTTCCGCAGGCGAGGTGCGACGCTGTGGGGCATGGAACTGGATCCCCGCGGACAGCGTTTCGCGGCGACGTTGACCAGCATCGTCCTGGTCGTGGTGCTGGCGACGGGCTGGGGATGGCTGGCGCTGGCCCAGGCGGTCGTCTTCGCGATCACCGCCGCCGATCCGCGGCGAGGCCCCTACGCGTACGCCTATCGGGCCCTGCTGCTCCCGAGGCTGGGGCCGCCGGCCGAGCGGGAGCCGGCAACGCCCGTACGGTTCGCGCAGTTGGTCGGTTTGAGCTTTCTGGCTGTCGCGAGTGTCGGTTATCTCTCGGGGCTGACCGTGCTCGGTGTCGTCTTCACCGCGTTCGGGCTGCTCGCGGCCTTCCTCAACGCGGCGTTCGGGCTGTGCCTGGGCTGCGAGGCCTACCTCTCGATCAAGCGCCTCAGCGGCCCGCGCAGCGCCTGAGCAGCCGCGCAGCGCCTGAGCAGCCGCGCAGCGCCTGAGCAGCCGCGCAGCGCCTGAGCAGCCGCGCAGCGCCTGAGCAGCCGCGCAGCGCCTGAGCAGCCGCGCAGCGCCTGAGCGGAGGGGACGCTGATCGACCCCGGGAAACACGACACGCCCGGTGGGGGGACCGGGCGCTGACGTCGTGGGGGAGTGGGGAGGATCAGAACTTGGGAGCGTCGGGCGCCTCGAGCAGGCCCAGCCGGAGCGCCGTCATCAGCGCCTGCGCCCGGTTGGCCGCGCCCAGCTTCTCGTAGAGCTTGGAGATGTGGGTCTTGGCCGTGGACTCCGACACGAACAGCTGCTTGGCGATGCCCGCCACGCTCATGCCGTCGGCCAGCAGGCGCAGCACCTGACCCTCGCGCGGGGACAACTGCGGGCCCGAGGGGGCGAGCCGCCGCTTCATGGCCTCGGCCAGGTCGGCCGCGGTGAAGGCGCTGGGCGCGGAGGCGGCGTGCCGGGCGGCCGCGACCACCTCGTCGGCCGGGGCCGTCTTGGGCACGAACGCGCTCGCACCCGCCTCGAGGGCGCCGAACAGCTGGTCGTCACCGGCGTACATGGTGAGGACGACGATGCCCATGTTGGCGTTGTTCTTCCGGAGCGCCTTGGTGGCCTCGAGGCCGCTGCCGTCGGGCAGGCGGAGATCCATGATCACGACGTCCGGCTGGAGGGCGCCGGCCTGGCGGACGGCCTCGGCGGCCGTGGCCGCCTCGCCGACGACCTCGAACTGGCGGTCGCGCTCGAATGCGTGTCGCAGCCCCTTACGAATCAAGTCATGATCGTCGACAAGGAGAACCTTGGTGCGCGTCGTCGGCGCCGGACTGGTCGACATGCTCGGCTTACTCCCCTTCTGGAGCGGAAACGCTATTCCGCACGCTATCGCGCCTTGCGGAAGATCCCAGCACTACGGCAACGGTTGTCCCGCTGGGGTGTCGCGGCGTGATCTTCAAACGGCCCCGGATCCGTTCGGCCCGCTCGGCCATGATGGTCAAACCGTAACGGCCGTCCGGGCGGTCGTCGGCGAAGCCCCGGCCGTCGTCGGAGACCTCGATCTCGGCGTACGGCGGGTCGATGGTGCAGGTAACCCACAGATTAGAGGCTCCGGCGTGTTTCCGGGCGTTCGTGATCGCCTCTTGGGCGATGCGCAGCAACTCGGCCTCGGTGGCCGCGGGCAGGCGGGCCGTGGACTCGTCGAAGGTGAAGTGCACCCGCAGGCCGGCCGAGGTGCCCAGGGTTCGGGCGTACTCGGCGATCGCGGCGGCCAGACCGCCGTTGCGATCGACCTCGGAGCGCAGCTCGAACAGGCTCAGCCGCAACTCGGTGATCACGCGGGTCACCTCGGCGCGCAGGGACCGGAGCTCCTCGGCCGTCTCCTCGGCGCCCTCGGGCAGGGTGGCCTGAGCGTTGTCGATGCCGTAGCCGACCATCACGAGCTCCTGCGCGACCCCGTCGTGGATCTCGCGGGCGAGCCGCTGGCGCTCCTCATTGGTGGCCAGCGACCGCACGTCGTCGAAGAGCAGGGCGGCCTCCAGCCGCAGGGCGGCCGCCTCGGTCACCCAGGTCACCTCGTTGACGGTTTCCTTGGGGTACGCGTTCGCGACATCACTTTCGAGGATGACCAGGCCGATCGTGCGCACGCCGGCGACCAGCGGCACGACCAGCGACGAGACGTCGCCGCGGCGGCTCGACCGGGCCTGCGAGCGGCTGGCGACCTGGGGCTGCTGACTGGCCCAGGCGTCGGCGATCGCCGAGTCGGCGTCGAGGGTGACCTCCCAGTCGACGCGCTCGACGCCGGTCTGGGCCAGCACGACGAGCCGGCCGCCGCCGCTGGCCGACAGCACCGCCGCGCGGTCGGACGGCTTGACCAGGCGCAACTCCTCGAGGAGGTGCTCGGAGATGCCGCCCGGGTCGAGCGTGGCGCCGGGGAGCGACCGGGCCACGCTGCGCAACTGCGTGAGCAGCCGGGTGGCCTCCGCGTACGGCTGAGGGGTCGGCTCGGACGGCTGCATGAACTGGCGCATCGTGTCGGCCGCGAAGGTGATGATCGCGCCCTGCACCAGCCACTGGCCGCAGGCCGCGAGGAACCCGGGCTGGGTGATCGGGCTGACCTCGCCGACCAGCGTGCCCCCGACGACCATCGTGACCGCCGCGACCCCGAGCAGGGCCGTGCCCTCGGTGGGGCGCCGGCGCAGGGCCGCGGTCAGCAGCGGGACGACCAGGTAGGGCAGGATCGCCTCGGCGCCGAAGCCCGCGTCCAAAGTGTTGTTCAACTCGCTCGCCACGGCCACCGAGCCGGCCGCCAGACCGGTCACAGCCACCTCGGCGAAGCGGCCCAGCGGCGCGAAGAGGTGGTGGTCGGGGGCGATCACCGCGGGCAGGGCGGCCACCGCGAGCAGGGCGATCCAGCCGAGCTGGGCGGGGTCGCCGGTGGCGATCAGCGTGAGCGCCGCGACCAGCGCGAGCATGACGATGCGCGCGGCCACCGCGAGCGGTTGGACGCGCGCGGTGAAGCTGGCAAGGACCGGCACCCCAGGGATGCTAGCCGCAGGTCGGGGACCCGGCTCATCCCGCCCGGCCCGCCCGGCGGGAATGTCGGTGGTGGGAGGTAGCCTCCGTGGCATGGCGGATACCTCGACGCAGTCGATCCAGGTCCATGCGCCCCTCGACCGCGTGGCCGCGGTGATCAGCGACTTCCCGCGCTACCCCGAGTGGGCCGAGGCGATGAAACGGGTGGAGGTCCTCGAGGAGTACGAGGACGGCTACGCCTACCGCGTGCGCTTCGTGATCGACGCCGGGGTCATGGCCGACGACTACACGCTCGAGTACGCGTATGCCGACGACCTGTCCCGCGTCGAGTGGCACCTCGTCGAGCCGTCGAAGACGCAGAAGTCCCAGCGCGGCTCCTACGACCTGGTCGAGGGGGGCGACGGCGCGACCACGGTGACCTACACGCTCGAGGTGGAGCTCTCGATCGGCATGCTCGGCATGTTCCGCCGCAAAGCCGAAAAGATGATCATGGACACGGCGTTGAAGCAGCTCAAGCGCCGGGTCGAAAGTCTGCCGAGCTGACGAGCGGGGGAGTTCCGATGGCCGGATCAGCGCGTGAGGAGGCCGAGCGGCTCGTCGCCTCGGTGCTGGCGCGGGCCGTGACGGGTCAGGCGTTCGGCGAGCGCTGGGCCACCGGCGAGCCCGAGTGCTGCGTGTGCCCGGTGTGCAAGGCCATCGCGGCGATGCGCGACCCGAAACCCGAGACGGCGGCCCGGCTGGCCGGTGGGGCGGGTGACCTCGCGGGGTCGGTCGCGGGCCTGTTGCGCTCGGTCTCGGCGATCGTGGGGGAGCGGTCCCGGCCGGCCCCGCCGCCTTCGCCGCCGCCCGCGCCGAACGCCGACCAGGCCTGGTCCGTGGCGACCCGGGCCGATCACTCCGGTGCCGACCGGATCGCCGCCGACCGCGACAACTCCGGTCAGGCGTGGGCGGCGGCCACCGACGGCGAGCAGTCCGAGGCTCGGGGCAACGACCCGTGGGCCGCCGCGACGACCGTCAGCGCCGCCGGCGTGGCCGCCCGCCACGCCGCCGAGCTCGCCGAGCGGCGGGCCGCCGCACTGCGGGCGGCGGCCGAGGCCGAGCGCCGGGTGGCCGAGGCGGCGGCCCTGGCCAAGGCGCGTCGGGAGGCCGAACGCGCGGCTGCTTCGGCGGCGGGCGAGACGGGCGACACTGCCGGGCCGGTGGCGCGCGACGCCCGCACCCCTCGAAGGTTGGATGTGTGGGCGGCGGCCACGGCCGATGCGGGTGTTGCCCCCGTGGCATCCGGCGCCGCCGTGGATCATGATGTTGCGGGCGACGCGGTCACCGAAGCGCCGAGCAAGGCGGGCGACTCGGGCGCCACCGGGCCGGACGAGGCCGGCGGCGCGCCCGGGGAAGTGACGAGTGAAGCGGCGTCCGGGGACACGGACGCCGAGGGCGACGGCGGGACGGGCGACGAGGCCCGCGACGGCGGCGCGGCATGAGCGACAGATGAGGGGACGGGCAGCGTGACGCTGACCATCGGAGTCGACGTCGGCGGCACCAAGGTGGCCGGTGGAGTGGTCGACGAGCACGGAACGGTGCTGGCTTCGAACCGCCGGGACACCCCCGCCGAGGACCCGGCGGGCACCCGGGACACGATCGTCGAGGTCGCGGCCGAGCTGGCGCGCGAGTTCCCGCAGGCCACCGCCGTCGGCATCGGTGCGGCCGCGTGGATCGACGCGCCCGGCGCCACCGTGCTGTTCGCCCCCAACCTGGCCTGGCGTGACGAGCCGCTGCGGGACTACGTGACCAAGGCCGTCGGCCTGCCCACGGTTCTCGAGAACGACGCGAACGTCGCCGCCTGGGCCGAGTTCCGGTACGGCGTCGCCCGGCACGCCGACGACTCGATGGTCATGATCACCGTGGGCACCGGCATCGGCGGCGGCATCGTGCTCAACGGCAAGCTGTGGCGGGGCGCCAACGGCATCGCCGGCGAGCTCGGCCACATCCAGTCGGTGCCCGACGGCCACCCGTGCGGCTGCGGCCGGCTCGGCTGCCTCGAGCAGTACGCGAGCGGCAACGCGCTGGTCCGGTTCGCCCAGGCCGGGGCCCGGCAGGAGCCGGAACGGGCCGCGCAGCTGCTCGAACTGGCCGGCGGCGACCCGCTGGCCATCGCCGGCCGCCAGATCACCGAGGCGGCCCGGGCCGGCGACGGCGTGGCCCGGGACGCGTTCGCGCAGATCGGCTACTGGTTGGGGGTCGCGATGGCCGACCTGGCGCAGAGCTTCGACCCGCAGATCCTGGTGGTCGTCGGCGGCGTGGTCGACGCGGGCGACCTGCTCATGGTCCCCACCCGGACGACCTACCGCGACCAGCTCAAGCAACGCGGACGGTTCCCGGTGGCCGAGATCGAGGCGGCCGAGACGGGCAACACGGCCGGCGTCGTGGGCGCGGCCGACCTCGCGCGTCGCGTCTGATGCCCGCGCCCCGGCTGCGAGTGGTCAGCTACAACATCCACGGGCTCAAGGACGACCGGGCCGCCCTGATCGGGGTGATCCGCGAGCTCGAGCCGGACGTGCTGGTCGTGCAGGAGGCGCCCCGCCGGTTCCGCTGGCGGCACAAGAGCGCGGCGCTCGCCGACGACCTGGGTCTCGTGGTGGCGGCCGGGGGCCTGCCCTCGCTGGGCAACCTGCTGCTGGTCAGTCTGCGGGTCGCCGTGCACGACACGTGGTGCATGCGTTACCCGCTCACGCCCGGCCGTCATCTGCGCGGGGCCGCGTTCGCCCGCGGCTCGGTGCGCGGCGGCACGTTCACCGTCTCGGGCTCGCATCTGGCCACCGACCCGACCGAGCGCCCGGCTCAGGCGGCCCTCTGGAAGCAGGAGCTGAACAGGGTCGAGGGCCCGGTCATCGCGGCCGCCGACCTCAACGAGGGCCCGGGCGGCGGCGCGTGGCGCACGGTCGAGGACGGCCTGGTCTCCTCGGCCGACGCGCCGCCCACCTTCCCGGCCACGCTGCCCAACCGGCGGCTCGACGGCATCTTCGTCAGCCCGGGCGTCACCATCGACCGGTACGAGGTGGTGGAGTCCGAGCAGGCCCGCCGCGCGAGTGATCATCTTCCTGTCGTCGTGGACGTCCTGCTCCCTTCCGCCTGAGGGGCCGGTCTGGCAATATCGCCGCGTGCCCGACACTCCCGACATCGCCGACCGTCGAGACGCCGTGTGCGTCGTCGGGGCCGGCGCCAGCGGTCTCACCGCGATCAAGAACCTGCGTGAGCAGGGCTTCGAGGTCGACTGCTACGAGCGGGAGACGTCGGTGGGCGGCGCCTGGAACTGGCGGCACGACCGCAGCCCGGTCTACGCCGGCACCCACCTGATCTCCTCGCGGCCGCTGACCGAGTTCCCCGACTTCCCGATGCCCGACACGTGGCCCGACTACCCCGACCATCGCCAGGTGCTGTCCTATCTGGAGCGGTACTCGGCTCACTTCGGGCTCGGGGACAGCGTCTGGTTCGGCACCGAGGTGGTCTCGGTCGCGCCGGTCGGCGACGGCCGCTGGGACGTGACCACGCAGAGCACCGGCGGTGGGTCGTCGCGCGTGCAGCGGTACGCCGGGGTGGTCGTGGCGAACGGGCACAACTGGTCACCGGCCCGGCCCGAGATCCCCGGCGACTTCCGGGGCCAGGTCATCCACTCCGCGCAGTACAAGGACCCCGCCCAGTTGCGCGGCCGCAAGGTCCTCGTGATCGGCGGCGGCAACACCGGCTGCGACATCGCGGTCGAGGCGGCCCAGCAGGCCGGCGCCGTCTGGCACTCCACGCGGCGCGGCTACTGGTACGCCCCCAAGTATCTCTTCGGTCGTCCGGCCGACCAGGTCAACGACCGGATGCTCCAGCTCCGCGTGCCGTTGCGCCTGCGGCAGTGGCTCTATCGCCGGGTGCTCGCGCTGACCACCGGCGACCTGACCCGCTACGGCCTCCCCGCACCCGACCACAAGCCGTACGAGAGTCACCCGATCGTCAACAGCCAGCTCCCGTACTACCTGGGCCACGGCCGGATCACGCCGGTGCCCGACGTGACGGGCTTCGACGGCGCCTCGGCGGTGCTGGCCGACGGCCGCCGCATCGAGCCCGACCTGGTGATCACCGCGACCGGCTACCGGCCCAGTTTCGAGTTTCTCGACCCCGAGTTGCTCGGTACGGCCGAGGACGGCCGCCCCGATCTGCACCTGCACGCGTTCGCCCGCCGGCATCCGACCCTCGCCGTGGTCGGGCTGGTGCAGGCCGACTTCGGGCTGTTCCCGCTGGCGCACTGGCAGAGCGTGGCGGTCGCGCGCTGGCTGCGGCTGCGCGTGACCGACCCCGAGCGCGCCGCCGCGGTGCAGCAGAAGGAGTCGGCCCGGCCGGTCGCGAGCTGGTCGCGCCGCCGGGTCGTGCCGACCACCCGCCACTGGTTCGAGGTGGGCCACACCGACTATCTGCGAGCCGTCGAGGGCCTGCTGCGCGAGATGGAGACGGCATGAGCGACGGCACCGGGCGGCCCCCGGGCGCGGCGATGGACGGACTCCCGGCGCAGGGCCGAGCGGGTCGGCCGACGAGAGGTGCGGGGTCGTGAAGTCCGAGCTGGTGCGGTTCGAGGACTGGACGGACCCGGTGCGGGCGGTCGAGCGGGAGGTTGTCTCGCTCACCGACGGCGCCCGGGGCGATCGGCCGCCGCTGCTGTTCGTGCCCGGTCTGGGCCATGGCGCGTGGGCGTTCGCGGAGCACTGGCTGCCGCGGGCCGCCGAGCGGGGCTTCGCGGCGCACGCGCTCACCCCGCGGGCGGGCGGCGACCTGCGGGCCCAGGTGCACGACGTCGTCCAGGTGGCGGCGTCGCTGCCCCGTCAGGCGGTGCTGGTCGGCCACGGCACCGGTGCGCTCGTGGTCGCGTACGCGATGGGTCGCTATCCGGCCCGGGCCGGTGTGCTGGCCGCCCCTGTGCTGGACGGCTGGCCGACGCTGTGGGCCGCGTTGCGCGCGAACCCGTTCGGCACGCTGCCGGCGCTGTTCGGCGGACGGCTGAGGATGAGCCGCGAGCAACTGTTCGGTCCGGCGATGCCCGCCGAGCAGGCCCGGCCGATCCTCGACCGGGTGGCCGCGAAGCCCGGCCGTGAGCTGGTCACCCACGGGCCGGTGCCGCGCCCGGCGGGTGATCCGCCGGTGCTCGTGGCCGGCAGCCCCGACGACCGCGTCGTACCGCGCGCGTCGCTCGACCGCACCGCGACCCGGTACGGCGGCGCGCCGCTGCTCTTCCCCGGCATGGGCCACGACCTGATGCTGGACGTGACGTGGTCGGAGCCGATCGAGGCCGTCCTCGACTGGCTCGACAAGGAACTGCCCTCAGCGGGACAGTGAGCCTCAGCGGGACAGGGAGCGGGCCGGTTCGAGCTCGGTGAGGTAGGCGCGGGCCCACGCGTGGATGTCGTGGGTGGTCAGGTAGGAGCGCATGGCGCTCATCCGGGTCGCCAGGTCGCCCGGCGTGGCCGCCAGGGCCTGCAGCAGCGTCTCCTTGAGGCCGTCGACGTCGTGCGGGTTGACCAGGAAGGCGTCCCCCAGCTCGGCCGCGGCGCCGGCGAACTCGCTGAGCACCAGGGCGCCGGTGTCGTCGCGCCGGGCCGCCACGAACTCCTTGGCGACCAGGTTCATCCCGTCGCGCAGCGGCGTCACCACCATGACATCGGCGGCCTGGTAGAGCGCGGCGAGGTCGGCCCGGTCGAACGGCTGGTTGAGGTAGTGGATCGCGGGCTGGCCGACCCGCCCGTACTCGCCGTTGATCCGGCCCACCTCGCGCTCGATGCGGTCGCGCAGCCCGCGGTAGTTCTCCACCCGTTCCCGGCTCGGCACGGCCACCTGCACCATCACCGCGTCGCGGACCTTGACCTTGCCGTCGCGCAGCAGCTCCGAGTAGGCCGTCAGGCGGTGCTCGATGCCCTTGGTGTAGTCGAGCCGGTCGACGCTGAGCAGCACCCGCTTGTGCGAGCCGAGGTCCTGCCGCAGCTGTCGCGCCTGGTTGAGCACGTAGGGCCGGGCCGAGAGCGACCGCATCTCGGCCACGTCGATCGACACCGGGAAGGCGCCGGTGCGCACCACGCGGTCCTCCAGGATGATCGCGTCGTCGGCTCCGCGGGCGCCGAGCAGCTTGGCCGCGAGCTGGGCGACGTTGTGCGCCGCCTGCGGCCGCTGGAAGCCGACCAGGTCGGCGCCGAGCATGCCGCGCAGCAGTTCGAGGCGGCGGGGGAGTTGCATGAACAGCTCGGGTGGCGGGAACGGCACGTGCAGGAAGAAGCCGATCAGCACGTCGGGCCGCAGTTCCCGGAGCAGCTGGGGGACCAGCTGCAGGTGGTAGTCCTGCACCCAGACGGTGGCGCCGCGCTCGGCCACCTCGGCGGTCGCCTCGGCGAAGCGCCGGTTGACCGCGCGGTACGTCTCCCACCAGCCGCGGTCGAAGACCGGCTGCTCGACCGCGTCGTGATAGAGCGGCCACAGTGTCGAGTTGGCGAAGCCCTCGTAGTAACCACGCAGCTCTTCCTCGCCCAGCGGGATCGGGCACAGCCGCAGGGGGCCGATGTCGGGCAGCGGCCGGGCGTCGCCGATCGACCCGCCCCAGCCGACCCAGGTCGCCGGGGTCTGCTGGAGGATCGCGCGCAGGGCGCCGGCCAGGCCGCCGGGACTTCGGCGCCATTCGCACGCTCCGTCGGGGGCGACGTTGTCATCGAGCGGAAGGCGGTTGGCGACGACGACCAGCGAGCTCTGGCGCATCACCGAAGGTTATCGGATGACTACTGCCCAGAAGACCGACGGCCATCGATTAAACACGGTTTTAATATGCGAACTTTGTGTCAGACGACCGCGCCGTCGTCGTAGTCGTCCTCGTCGTCGCCGGAGCGCAGCCGCCAGACCAGCATGACCGCGCCCGAGACGATCGCCGCGAAGCCGAGCAGCGTCACGTAGTCGCGCTCGATCGGCAGCACCGTGGGGAACAGGAACAACAGGAAGCCCACGATCACGGCGAGCACGCCGATGACCGCGTATTTCGAGAAGCGGGGCAGCGGCGGCGGAGGTGGCGGGACGTAGCGCTCGTCCTCGTCGTCCTCGCCGTCGTCGGGCAGCCCGGCGCCGAAGCTGTCGAGGCCGTCGAGCAGCGACGGGTCCTGCTCGCCGGCGGGCGGCTGGTCGGTCCGGCGCCGGTTCAGCGAGACGCCGGAGAAGTCGGCCGCGTTGGACAACCCGCCCGTACGGGGCGGCTCGGGCGCCTGAACGCCCTCGGAGGCCGGCCAGGGGGCGGCGGTCGGGTCGACCGCGGTGTGGAAGCCGGCCACGATCTTGGCCCACTCGGCCTCGATGTCGACGTTGTCGCGGGGCGCGGCGGTCGGGTCGGCCGGCGGCGGGGTGGGTGGCTCACCCCCGGTGACCTTGTGCAGATGCTCGCGGGCGACCGCGAGATGGGCCCGGTCGACATAGAGCCGGTCGATCGGCCGCGCGGGCAGGGTCGTGGCCCGCAGAATAGGATTGAGATCGGCCGTGGGCTGCAGATAGGCGGCTATGCCACCGGCTGCGAGCACGTCGAGCAGGTGCTCTCCGACGCGCGGATCCACGTCGCCCGCGACCGCGTAATCGGCCGCGTCGAGCCCGTTGTCCCGCCGCCCGCGGCGGGCACCACCCGCTGTCACCCCTGCACACTCCCTCGCCGACCGTGCCTTGAATGGTGACACGACATGGACAGGTTGCGGGAGTGCGTTGTGGCGCGCCGCCCCGCTTCGTACGCTTCCAAGACGCCCCGGCCGCCCAGGGAAGGACATCGTGTTCTACTGGCTGCTCAAGTATGTGGCCCTCGGGCCCCTGCTCAAGCTTCTCTTCCGTCCCCATGTGCACGGCTTGTCCCACCTGCCCCGGAGCGGGCCGGTGATCCTGGCTTGCAACCACCTGTCGTTCTCCGACTCGATCTTCACACCCCTGGTTGTGGACCGCCGAGTGACCTTCGTCGCCAAAGCCGAGTACTTCACCGGCAAGGGTCTCAAAGGCTGGCTCATGCGTCAGTTCTTCAGCGGCACCGGGACCATCCCGGTGGACCGTTCGGGTGGCAAGGCGGCCCAGGCGGCCCTCGACACGCTGCTGCGGGTGCTGCGCGAGGGTGGCGTGGCGGGCATCTATCCCGAGGGCACGCGCTCGCCCGACGGCCGGCTCTACCGGGGCAAGACCGGTGTGGCCCGCCTGGTGCTCGAGAGCGGCGCCCTGGTCGTGCCGGTCGCCCTGCTCAACACCGACGAGATCCAGCCCACCGGCAGCCTGATCCCCAAGGTCAAGCGAGTGCGCCTGAGGTTCGGCACCCCGCTCGACTTCTCCCGCTACGCCCACGCCAAGGGCGACCGCTTCATCGAGCGAGCCATCACCGACGAGATCATGTTCGAGCTCATGGCGATGTCCGGCCGCGAGTACGTGGACGTCTACGCCTCGAAACTGAAGACGTCCATCGAGTCGCCCGCCCCGGCCAACCACAGTCGCACTGCGCCTGCCGGTGCCGAGGCCGGCGAGAAAGGCTAGGCGTCCCCGGCGCGGTGCACGCCGGCGGAGCCGGGCCGGCTAGTTGAGCATTCCGGCTCGGCGGCGCAGGGCCGGCAGGTCGGTGACCACGATGCGGCGGCCCTCGGTGCGCAGCCAGCCGCGGCTGGCGAACGATCCGATCGCCTGGTTGACGCTCTGTCGCGACCCGCCCGCCATCTCGGCCAGCTGGCTCTGGTTGAGCTCGATCGTGATCATCGGCGCCTGGCTCTCGCCGGCCAGCCGGACGAGGGTCTTGGCCACCCGGCCGGGCAGGTCGAGGAACACGTGGTCGGTGTTCTGCTCGGTCAGCCGGCGGATCAGCGCGCCGACCGAGCGCATCACCGCGTCCAGGATCCGCGGGTTGGCGTGCACCAGGTCGATGAAGGCCGAGCGGGACAGGCTGAGCGCCTGACAGTCCTCGATCGCCTCGGCCGAGGCGCTGCGGGCCGAGGCGTCCAGAAGGGACACCTCGCCGAGGACCTCGGGCGGGCGGGCGACGGTGAGCACGGCGCGCTCACCGGTCGGGGCGGTGCGGAAGATGGCGACGGCCCCGCGTCTCAGAATGATCAGCGATTCGCCGGGGTCGTGCTCGACGAAGATGATCTGTCCTTTGCGGTACGTGCGCGGTACGGCGAGACCGATGACTCGTTGGCGGACGTCCGGCTCGAGACCGGCGAACATGTCCACCCCGGTCAGCGCGTCGCCATTGTCGGGCATGCGATGGTCCACGGCGTCATCCCTCCCCCGGTGGGAGCCGCAGCGGCGAGTGAACCACGTCGGCCCCTCGACGCGAACGATCACTCTTAGCACACAGCAACCCGCCGGCGCCATTTCTGCGCACCTGCACCGCGAGCGCCTCATAGGATCATTCCGTGCGTGTCGCTATCTGTAAACCTCTGAATGCTTTGGGTGAGCACCGGGTCGGGGGACAGGAAGCGACCCGGGCGATTTGACGAAGACGCCCCGGTTGTCCGTCGGGCCCGTTGCGGGCGCCTCGACAATCCCGCGGTGCCGGATGCCGAGCTGCTTCGATCGACGCTGCGGGACGAGTGGCATCTCTTCCCGTCCGAATTGACCGCCCTGGACGACGTCCTCCTGTCGTACGGATGGGAGGTGACCGCCGCCGGCGGCCGATACGTCGTCCGGCTGAGCGACCCCGAAAGCCGGCTCCCCGTCGAGGCCGGTCTGGCCGCCGCCGATCACCTGCGCGGCCACGACGTCCCGGCCGGCGAGCCGGTGCGGACGCTGTCCGGCGGCCTCACCGTCCAGACCGACGCCGGCACGTTCGCGGTGCTGCGCCGGGTGCCCGGCCGCCGGCTCGACGGCGGCGACCCGGTCGACCAGCAGTGGTGGGGTGACCGGCTGGGCGCCGTGCACCGGGTGCTGCAGGGCTTCCACCACCCCGGCCTGCGCCCCTGGCAGCCGCTCGACCCCGCGGCCGGGCACCTGGACGCCGAGCCGTGGCTGCGCGACGCCGTCACCGAGGCGTCGGCCGCGGCCACCCGCCTGACGGTCACCGACCGGCTGACGTACGGGGTGCTGCACGGCGACCCGGCGCCCGGCGGCTTCGTCGTCGACCCGGGCACCGGGCGGGCCGGGGTGTTCGACTGCGGGGCGAGCGGGGTGGGCCCGCTGGCCTACGACGTGGCCGCGGCCGTCGTCTACGCCGGCGGGTTGCCACGGTCGGGCGAGCTGATCGACGGCTACCTGGCGGCCGGCCCGGTCGGGGCCGACGAGCTGCACGCGGTGCTGCCGGTGCTGCTGCGCCTGCGCTGGGCCGTGCAGGCCGATCGGGCGGTCCGCCGCGGCTGGCCGGAGGGGCTGCGACGCGCCCGGGCCGCCCTGGAGTCCCCGGCCGGGTGACGATGGCGGAGGATGGGCCCGGTGGTTTACCGATATTTCTATGACTGCGAGTTCATCGAGGACGGGCGCCTGGTCGACCTGGTCTCGATCGGCGTGGTCGACGAGTTCGGCCGTGAGTTCTACGCGGTCAGCACCGAGTTCGACGACAGCCGCGCGATCCCCTGGGTGCGCCGCAACGTGCTCGACAAGCTGCCGTCGCCGGCCGACCCGGCGTGGCGCTCGCGCGAGCGCATCCGCGACGACCTCTACGCGTTCCTGAAGGAGCCGGTGGCCGGTCGCGACGAGCAGATCGAGCTGTGGGCCTGGTTCGCCGCCTACGACCACGTGGCGCTGGCCCAGCTGTGGGGTGCGATGCCGGCCCTGCCCCGCGACATCCCGCGCTTCACCAAGGATCTGCGCCAGCTCTGGGACGACAAGGGCCGGCCGACGCTGCCGACCATGGCCGGCCGGCACGACGCGCTGGTCGACGCCCGGCACAATCTGGCCCGGTGGCGGGCCATGGGCGGCTGACCACCGCGGGCGTGGCCCGGCTGAACGCTGTTTGACCTCCTCGTACGCGGGAACCGCAAGGACGAACCCACGAGGAGAGGACTGACATGGCCGACACCGATCAGGAACGCCGCGACAAGGTCAAGCAGATGGTCAAGGACGCCCGGATCAGCATGCTGACCACCATGACGGCGGACGGCAAGCACGTGAGCCGGCCGATGGCCCTGCAGGAGGTCGAGTTCGACGGCGACCTGTGGTTCTTCACGTACTCCGACTCCGACCTGGTCGAGCAGATCGCCGTTCACCCTCAGGTGAATGTGTCGTTCAGCGACCAGAAGCAGAACAACTGGATCTCCATCGCGGGCCACGCGGAGCGCACCGACGACCCGGCCAAGGCCAAGGAGCTGTGGAACCCGGTGCTCAAGGCGTGGTTCCCGGAGGGGCTCGAGACGCCCACGCTCACTCTGGTCAAGGTGCATGCCGAGAGCGCCGAGTACTGGGAGGCGGCGCACAGCTCGAAGGTCGTCACTCTGCTGGGGTACGCCAAGGCCGCCGTGACCGGAAAGACCCCGGACGCGGGCGAGAACGAAACAGTGCGGCTTTAGCGGGGCGGCTGCATCCGGGCGGCGGGCGGCGACTAGAGTTCGGGTCGCCCGCCCCGGGCCCGGCAACGCTGCCGACCATCTTCTCCCTGGGGCTCGACGGGCTATCTGCTTCTCGCAAACCCGATACAGGGAGGACGAGCAAACATGCGTATCGGCGTGCTCACCGGCGGCGGCGACTGCCCCGGTCTCAACGCGGTGATCCGGGCTGTGGTGCGCAAAGGCGTCGCCGCGTACGGCCACGAGTTCGTCGGCTTCCGGGACGGCTGGAAGGGCCCCCTCGAGGGTCTGACGAAGCCGCTCGGTATCGCCGAGGTCCGCGGCATCCTGCCCCGCGGCGGCACCATCCTGGGCTCCTCGCGCACCAACCCCTTCAAGATCGAGGGCGGCGTCGAGAAGATCAAGGCGAACCTGGCCGAGCAGGGCGTGGACGCGCTCGTGGCGATCGGCGGCGAGGACACCCTCGGCGTCGCCACCAAGCTCAACGACCTGGGCGTCAACGTGGTCGGCGTCCCCAAGACGATCGACAACGACCTGAACGCCACCGACTACACGTTCGGCTTCGACACCGCGGTCAACATCGCGATGGAGGCCATCGACCGGCTGCACACCACGGCCGAGTCGCACCACCGCACGCTGGTCGTCGAGGTCATGGGCCGGCACGCCGGCTGGATCGCCCTGCACGCCGGCCTGGCCGGTGGGGCCAACGTCATCCTGCTGCCCGAGCGCCCGTTCGACGTCGAGCAGGTCGCGACGTACGTGACGAAGCGCTTCCAGGTCGAGTACGCGCCCATCGTCGTGGTCTCCGAGGGCGCCCAGCCGCTCGACGGCCAGATGTCGCTGCAGAGCAAGGAGCTCGACTCGTTCGGCCACGTCCGCCTGGGCGGCATCGGCCAGTGGCTGGCCGAGCAGCTCGAGGAGAAGACCGGCAAGGAGGCCCGCACGGTCGTCCTCGGTCACATCCAGCGTGGTGGCACCCCGACGGCGTTCGACCGGGTGCTCGCGACCCGGTTCGGCCTGCAGGCCATCGACGCCGTCAACGAGGGCGACTTCGGTAAGATGATGGCGCTGCGGGGCACCGACATCGTGCGCGTGCCGCTGATCGACGGCACCGGCGAGCTCAAGACCGTTCCGCTGTCGCGGTACGAAGAGGCCGAGGTCTTCTTCGGCAGCTGATCTGCCGGCAAGCGTGAGGTAAGGGGCGGCCAAGTGGCCGCCCCTTACTCATCGAAGAGGGTGACGATGACGAAGCACAGTGTCGCGGTGATCGGCGCGGGCCGGCTCGGCGAGCTGGTCCTGGCCGGGCTGCTGCGCTCGGGCCGGCCGGTCGAGCAGGTGCTGGCCACCGCCCGGCGGCCCGAGCGCGCCGCGGAGCTGGCCGAGCGTTACGGCATCCGCCCGGTCTCCAACGAGGCCGCCGTGCTCGAGGCCGACGTGCTGGTCATCGGGGTCAAGCCGCAGGACGCGGGCAAGCTGCTCGAGGACCTGGGCCCGCGGGTGCCCGCCGACAAGCTGGTCGTGTCGCTCTGCGCGGGCCTGCCGACCAGCTTCTTCGCCGAGCGGCTGCCGGCCGGGCTCCCGGTCGTCCGGGTCATGACCAATACGCCGGCCCTGGTCGACCAGGCGATGTCGGTGCTCTCGGGCGGCGCGCACGCGACCGAGGAGCATCTGGCGACGGCCGAGGCGATCTTCCGGCCGATCGGCCGGACCCTGCGCGTCCCGGAGTACCAGCAGGACGCGGTCACCGCGCTCTCCGGCTCCGGCCCGGCCTACCTCTACCTGGTGGTCGAGGCGATGATCGAGGCCGGGGTGCTGCTCGGCCTGCCGCGCACGGTCGCCCACGACCTGGCCGTGCAGACCGCCGTCGGCTCGGCGGTCATGCTGCGCGACTCGGGGGAGCACCCGGCCGTGCTGCGCGAGTCGGTCACCTCGCCGGCCGGCACGACCGCCGCCGCTCTGCGCGCGCTCGAGGCCGGCGGCGTGCGAGCCGCCTTCTCGAGCGCGCTCGAGGCGGCCCGCGACCGGGCCCGCGAGATCGCCGACACCGCGCGCTGAGGCGTGCCTCAGTACCAGATCGCGATCTTGGAACCGTTGTTCTCCTCCGGGGGGCTGGGGTGGCTCAGCGCCGACCCGGTCGCCATCCGGTGGGCCGACCAGGCCACGGCGGCCGCGTCCAGGATGTCGTCCGGCGGCGCCTGACCGGCTGGGCCGAGCTGGTCGGGCAGCACGATCCCGTTCCGGGCCAGCAGCTCCCGGCGCCGGGCCTGACCGGTCCAGGTCTTCTTGGCGTACTGCAGGGGCTCGCCCGCCATCGTGCGGAACGAGACCTCGGGGTGCGCCTCGAAGAGCAGGCCGGGGTGCCGCTCCCAGATCGCGTTGGCCTCGAGCAGCTTGGGCCGTAGGGCCCAGGACTGCCGGCTCAGCCCGGCCCCGGTGAGCTCGCGGCACAGCCGGTTGGCCGTGGTGAAATCGGCCTCCTGCCAGACCGCGCGCGGCGGCACGCGGAAGACGCTGCCGCGGCGAGGGCCCAGCTGGTCCGCGGCGAGCGTGTCGGCGGCCCGCCACCGGTCGGGAAGCATGCCCAGGGGGATGTCCACGCCGATGACCGAGGCGCCGGAGCTGCCGGCCACGATCTCGTACAGCGTGGAGGCCAGCACGGCCCGGCCGAACGAGCCGTCCCGGAGCTCGACACCGACCCAACCGAGCGCGTAAGCATCGACTCCAATCACTCGAATGCTCATCGTCGGCGTGCGGCCTCAGTGACTACGACGTCGGAGATGGTCATGACCGCAGACTACGCGCTGTGTCTATCAGTGTGCACCCCGTAGCCGTCCGGGCGACAAAGTTAAGCGTTCGAGTAATCCCGCCGGACATCTTGACGACGGTGAATCTCTATGACTACCGTCACTCCCACAAACTTTTTGGAAAGTTTCCTAACTGTTCCATGAGGAGACCCAGTGCAGAAATCCCTCCGCCGCGCCACCTGGGCGTCGGCGATCGTGCTGGTGGCCGCCACCGGCGCGATCCCGGCGACTCAGGCCTCGGCCGCTGCGGCCTGTGCCCCCGCGTGGTCTGCTTCCGCCACCTACGTCAAGGACAACGTCGCTTCACAGAACGGCCACAACTACACCGCCAAGTGGTGGACTCAGAACGAGTCGCCCGCCACGAACAGCAGTCAGTGGGCCGTCTGGATCGACAACGGCGTCTGTGGCGGCACCACCACGCCCCCGACCACACCCCCCACCACACCCCCCACCACCCCGCCCACGACGCCTCCGACGACTCCGCCGACCACGCCCCCGACGAGCAACCCGCCGGGCGCCAGTGGCAAGAACGTCGTCGGCTACTTCGCCGAGTGGGGCGTCTACGGCCGGCAGTACTTCGTGAAGAACCTGGTCACGTCCGGTTCCGCGGCCAAGCTGACCCACATCCTGTACGCCTTCGGCAACACCACCGGCGGGCAGTGCTCGATCGGTGACGCGTACGCCGACTACGACCAGGCCTACACCGCGGCGAACAGTGTGGACGGCGTCGCCGACACCTGGGACGCGGGCGCGCTGCGCGGTTCGTTCAACCAGCTGCGCAAGCTCAAGAAGCAGTACCCGAACATCAAGGTGATCTGGTCGTTCGGCGGCTGGACCTGGTCCGGCGGCTTCACCCAGGCCGCCGCGAACCCGACCGCGTTCGCGAACTCCTGCTACAACCTGGTCAAGGACCCCCGCTGGGCCGACGTCTTCGACGGCATCGACGTCGACTGGGAGTACCCCAACGCCTGTGGCCTGAGCTGCGACGCATCCGGCCCGGACTCGTACAACAAGGTGATCAGCGCGCTGCGCACCAAGTTCGGCCAGAGCTCCCTGGTCACCTCGGCGATCTCGGCCGACGGCTCGAACGGCGGCAAGCTCGACGCGGCCGACTACGCGGCCGGCATCTCGAAGCTGAACCTGGTCTTCCCGATGACCTACGACTACTACGGCGCCTTCGCCGCGCAGGGCCCGACCGCCCCGCACTCGCCGCTCACCTCGTACCCGGGCATCCCGAACCAGGGCTTCTGGTCCGACGCGGCGATCCAGAAGCTCAAGAGCAAGGGCGTCCCGGCCAGCAAGATGCTCCTGGGCATCGGCTTCTACGGCCGCGGCTGGACGGGTGTCACCCAGGCCACCCCGGGCGGCTCGGCGACCGGCGCGGCGCCGGGCACCTATGAGGCCGGCATCGAGGACTACAAGGTGCTCAAGAACAGCTGCCCGGCCACGGGCACGATCGCGGGCACCGCGTACGCCAAGTGCGGCAGCAACTGGTGGAGCTACGACACCCCGTCGACCATCGCCGGGAAGATGAACTACGTGAAGCAGCAGGGTCTCGGCGGAGCCTTCTTCTGGGAGTTCTCCGGCGACACCAGCAACGGCGAGCTGATCACGGCCATCAAGAACAACCTCTGAGCTTTCATCTCCTCAGTAAGGAAGCGGGGCACCGGGCGCAAGCTCGGTGCCCCGCTTCCGTACGCTTTCAGGCATGCGCCGAGAGTGGCATCAGCTCAGCTACCCCGGGGTGGGCAACCCGGCTCTGCAGACGTCCCGCCCGTCCACCGACTCCGCCGAGGACGAGGCGCTCGGCCTCGACCGCTGGCGCGACCTGCCCCGGTTGCAGGTGCCGCCTTGGTCCGACCCGAAAGAAGTCGCCTCGGTCTGCCAGGTCCTCGACAACGTGCCGTCGATCGTCGCGCCCTACGAGGTCGACCAGCTGCGGGTCAAGCTGGCCGACGTGTGCGAGGGCCGGGCGTTCCTGCTCCAGGGCGGCGACTGCGCCGAGACGTTCGACAACAACACCGAGAGCCACCTGCTGGCCAACGCGCGCACGCTGCTGCAGATGGCGGTCGTGCTGACGTACGGGGCCTCGATGCCGGTGGTCAAGGTCGCCCGCGTCGCCGGGCAGTACACCAAGCCCCGCTCGGCCCCGACCGACTCGCTGGGGCTGCCGGCCTACCGGGGCGACCTGATCAACTCGCTGGAGGCCAACGAGGCGGCCCGGGTGGCCGACCCGCAGCGCATGATCCGGGCGTACGCCAACTCGGCCGCGGCGATGAACATGCTCCGGGCCTACCTGGCCGGGGGCCTGGCCGACCTGCACGGACTGCACGACTGGAACAAGGACTTCGTGCGGGCCTCGCCGGCCGGCGAGCGCTACGACGCCATCGCGCGCGAGATCGACCGCGCCCTCGACTTCATCCGGGCCTGCGGCATGACCGACAGCGAGGCCCTGCGGACGGTCAGCCTGTACTGCTCGCACGAGGCGCTGGCCCTCGAGTACGACCGCGCCCTGACCCGGGTCAGCGACGGACGGGCGTACGGGTTGAGCGGGCACTTCCTGTGGATCGGCGAGCGCACCCGGCAGCTCGACCACGCGCACATCGACTTCATCAGCCGCATCGCCAACCCGATCGGCGTCAAGCTCGGCCCCGGCACGTCGCCCGAGACGGCCATCGAGCTGTGCGAGAAGCTGAACCCGGAGAACATTCCCGGCCGGCTCACGCTGATCAGCCGGATGGGCAACGGCAAGATCCGCGACGCGCTTCCCTCGATCGTGGAGAAGGTGACCGCGGCCGGCGCCAAGGTCGTCTGGCAGTGCGACCCGATGCACGGCAACACCCACGAGTCCTCCAACGGCTACAAGACCCGCCACTTCGACCGCATCGTCGACGAGGTGCTCGGGTACTTCGAGGTGCACCGCGGTCTCGGCACCCACCCGGGCGGCATCCACATCGAGCTGACCGGCGAGGACGTGACCGAGTGCCTGGGCGGCGCGCAGGGCATCGAGGACCTCGACCTGCCCGACCGGTACGAGACTGCCTGCGACCCCCGGCTCAACACCCAGCAGAGCCTCGAGCTCGCGTTCCTCGTCGCGGAGATGCTTCGTGGTTGATCAGCCCTCTTTCGTCGATCTCCGGTCGGACACCGTCACCCGCCCCACGGCCGGCATGCGGCAGGCCATGGCGTACGCCGAGGTGGGCGACGACGTCTTCGGCGACGACCCGACCGTGCAGGCCCTCGAGCGCCGCGTCGCCGAGATGTTCGGGCACGAGGCGGCGTTGTTCGCGCCGTCCGGCACGATGGCCAACCAGATCGCGCTCCAGCTGGTCGTGGCGCCGGCCCACGAGCTGCTCGTCGGGGCCGACGCGCACGTGGTCACCTACGAGCTGGGCGCGGCCGCGGCCCTCGGCGGCATCTCGACGCGTACCTGGCCGGCCGTCGGCGCCGACCTCGACGTCGACCAGATCGCCGCGATGATCCGCCCGGCCGGCTACCCGTCGGTGCCCACCCACGCCATCGCCGTCGAGCAGACCCACAACCTCGGGTACGGGGGAGTGGTGCCCCTCGAGACGCTGCGGGCGCTGCGCTCGGCCGCCGACACCGCGGGCGTGGCCCTGCACTGCGACGGGGCCCGCATCTGGCACGCGCACATCGCCGACGGGGTGCCCCTGTCGGCGTACGGCGAGGTCTTCGACACCCTGTCGGTCTGCCTCTCCAAGGGGCTGGGCGCGCCGGTCGGCTCGGTGATCGTCGGCAGCGCCGCGCGGATCGCCCAGGCCCGGCTCATCCGCAAGCGGCTGGGTGGCGGCCTGCGCCAGGTCGGCATCCTGGCCGCGGCCGGGCTGTACGCGCTCGATCACCACCTCGAGCGGCTGGCCGACGACCACGTCCGGGCCCGGCGGCTGGCCGAGGCGCTGGCGCCCTACGGGGTGGTCGACCCCGGCCGCATCCGGACCAACCTGGTGCCGCTCGACCTGTCCAAGTCCCGCCTGGACGCGCCGGCGCTGGTCGCCGCGGCGGCCGAGCGGGGTGTGCGGCTGGTCGCCATGTTCCCGACGGTCGCCCGGCTGGTCACCCACCTCGACGTGGACGACGACGGGCTGGACCGGGCGATCGAGGTGCTCGGCGGGCTGCTGCGCGACGCATGAGGTTCCGTCATTCCGTACGCGGCCTGGTCGTCGATCCGGACGACCGGCTGCTGCTCTACGCGACGCCGCTGGGCGGGGCCACGCTGTGGGTGCCGCCCGGCGGCGGGATCGAGGCGGGCGAGACGCTCCTCGAGGCGCTGCGGCGCGAGCTGGCCGAGGAGACGGGCCTGCGGCTGACCGGCACGCCCCCGCACGTGTGGCACCGCGAGACGCCCGGGGCCGACTACGTGCCCGGCTACGACGGCGTAGTCAACGACTACTTCCTGGTCCGGGTGGCCGCGTTCACCCCGCGCGGCACCCTGACGCCCGAGCAGCTGGCCGCCGAGCACGTGGGCGAGTTCCGCTGGTGGCGCCTGCCCGAGATCGCCGCGTCGGCGGACATCTTCTCGCCGCGCGACCTGCTCACGCTCCTGCCGCCGCTGCTGACCGGCCACCCGCCGGCCGATCCGCTCGTCATCGACGGCCGGCCCATCCCGCCACGCCCCGCTTCCTGACGCGCTGGGATTCCTGGGGTGACCGGCTCAGGCCACGCCTTGCTTTCTGACGTGCTGGGATTCCTGGGGTGACCGGCTCAGGCCACGCCTTGCTTTCTGACGTGCTGGGATTCCTGGGGTGACCGGCTCAGGCCACGCCTTGCTTTCTGACGCGCCGGGATTCCTGGGGCGAGCGGCTCAGGCCACGCCCTGCTTTCTGGCGCGCCGGGATTCCTGGGGCGAGCGGCTCAGGCCACGAGCGTGACGACGGGCGCCGGAGCGTACGGGCGGCCGGCGCGGTGGTGGCGGCGGCACAGCACGACGTAGCTGACCTCGGCGTCGGTGTCGCTGTCGCCGGCCGTGTCGGTGTTGCCGACCACCACAGTGTCGCCGTCGCGGACCATGACGCCGCCGGTGACGCGGGCGTTCATCCGGGCCGGCTGACCGCACCAGCACATCGGATAGACCTGCAGCGCCTCGACCACGTCGGCCAGCACGACCAGCCGCGCCGAGCCGGGGAACTGCTCGCCGCGGAAGTCGGACAGCAGACCGAACGTGAAGACGTCGATGTCGTGGTCGTCGACGAGCCAGGCCAGCTGGTCGACCTGATCGGCCGAGAGGAACTGCGCCTCGTCCAGGATGACGTGGTCGACCCGGGCCCCCGGATGGGCCAGCACGACGTGGCCGAGGTCGGTGGCCGCGCCGAACTCGATCGCGTCGGCGCTGATCCCGATGCGCGACGAGACGATGCCCTCGCCGGCCCGGTCGAGCCGGGTCATCAGCAACCCGTTGCGGCCGCACGCGGCGTACGTGTGCCGGTACTGCAGCACCATCGTGCTTTTGCCGCTGTTCATCGCCGCGTACCGGAAATGCAGTTGAGCCACCGAGCCTTCGCCTCCCCAGACCGGGAAGGACAATACCCGCCCCCGACCAGGACGCGGCCGGGACGTTCTCGACCGATGTGGGGGAGGGCCGGTGTCCGGGGTTCGGGAGTTCATCGCCGTGCGTGGAACCGCGCTGTCGCGGGTGGCCTGTCCGCTGACCGGTGGCCATCACGCGGCCGGGGACCTGGGGCGGCGTTCCGGAAGTGGAGCCGGCTACGGCGTGGCCCAGGCGCGGCCTGGCCGCACGCCGCAAAAGCCCTGATACACCAACGGTATCGGACCTTTTGGGCGCACGGCCGGACGACGCCTGGACTTCATCGCACCTCGACCCCACTTTTACGACGGGCCCTGGTGCTGTCGCCGCTGTCGTGAGTGCTGCGGCTGGAGGACGGTGACGCCTAGGGCTACGTCCGGGTGGGCGATCGTCGGCGCGGGGGTGTGATGGTGATCGTCGTCATGGTGCTGGTGGCGCGCCGTCGCCCGCGCAGACGGCCGTGACCGGTGGCTCGGGGCGCCGGGCCGCGGTTGTGCCCTGCGTTTCGGGGCGCCGGGCCGCGGTCATGCAGTGCGTGTACGGGTGGTGGGTCGCAGTTGTGCCGTGCGTTTCGGGGTTGTGGGCCGCGGTCATGCAGTGCGTGTACGGGTGGTGGGTCGCAGTTGTGCCGTGCGTTTCGGGGTTGTGGGTCGCGGTTGTGCCGTCCGTTTCGGGGTGGTGCGTCGCGGTTGTGCCCTCCGCTACGGGGTGTCGGGCCGCGGTCGGCGGCTCGGCGTGCGGGGCGGAGGCGTGGCGCAGGGCGAGGACGACGATCAGCAGGGCGGTGAGCACGAAGCCGGCTGCGACCAGGAACGCCTGGGTGTAGCCGGCGTGCAGGGCGGCGGTGCCGCCGGCGCTGGTCTGCCCGGCTGTCCGGGCGGCGGCGACCGCGGCCAGCACGGAGAGGCCCAGCGCGCCGCCGGCCTGCTGGGCCGTGTTGCTGAAGCCGGAGACCAGGCCGATGTCGACGGGCTCGGCGCCGGCCATCGCCAGCATGATGATCGAGGGGACCGTGACGCCCACCCCGAGCCCCATGACGACCAGCGGCGGCAGCATGTCGGCCCAGTAGGAGGGCGTTGTGGGCATGCTCGCGAGCAGCAGCAGCCCGGCGAACAGGAGCGTCAGCCCCCCGATCAGCACGGGGCGGGGGCCGAAGCGGCCGGTCAGGCGGGGCGCCACGAAGAGTGAGATCAGGCCGATCACGATCGGTGTGGGCAGGAAGGCCAGGCCGGTGCCCAGTGCGTCGTAGCCCATCACCCGCTGTACGAACAGGGCGTTCAGGAACTGGAACCCCATGCCGGTCGCGAAGACGAGGACCACGGCGGCGTTGGCGGTGAGCAGCCACCGGCGGCCCAGGACGGACAACGGGATCAGCGGGCGGCGGGCCAGGTGCTGACGCAGCAGGAAACCGAGGACCAGGAGGACGGCGGTGGCGCCGGTGGCGGCCGCGGTGGGGCCGGCTCCCGGTTCGGCCGTGCGCACGATCGCGTACACCCCGAGGGAGAGCCCCGCCGTGATCAGCAGGGCGCCCGGCAGGTCCAGGCCCTGGCGCAGGCCGGGGCCGGTCTCGCGGGGGAGCAGGCGGCGAGCGGCCAGCCCGACGGCGAGGCCGATCGGCACGTTGATCAGGAAGATGACGGGCCAGCCGAGCGCGTCGGTGAGCAGGCCGCCGAGCACGAAGCCGGCCGCCGCCCCGCCGGCCTGGGTGAAGCTGTAGATGCCCATCGCGCGGGCCTGCTCCGCGGGCTCCGGGAACAGCCGCACGATCATGCCGAGGACGACGGCCGCGGCCAGCGCCCCGCCGGCCCCCTGAAGGAACCGTCCGGCGATGAGCAGGCCGGCCGTGGGCGCGAACCCGCAGAGCAGGCTGGCGACCGTGAAGGCACCCAGCCCGGCCAGGAACACCCGCCACGCGCCGACCAGGTCGCCGAGCCGCCCGGCCAGCAGGAGCAGCCCGGCGAAGGCGACCAGGTAGCCGTTGACGACCCACGAGACGCCGGCGTCGGAGAAGCCGAGGTCGCGACGGATGTCCGGCACCGCGACGGCCACGATCGTGCTGTCCAGGACGATCATCAGGGACATCGCGCACAGGACCGCCAGGGCACCGGCGCGCTCTTTCGGGGAGGCACTCATGGCCCGACCGTAACAGATAATCTGCTAGCGGACTATCCGTTACGGTCGAATCGGCGGGGGCAAGGTACGTCAGCGGCCCCGCGCCCGGCGGACGGGCTGGGGGCCCGGGTCGCGGGTGGTGTCGGCGAGCCGGCCCAGGGCTTCGACGAACGCCGCGCGGGCGGCGTCCGGAAGGCTGCTGAGGGCGTCGGCGTGGACGCGGTCGACGATGCGCTGGCCCTCCTCGGCGGCGAGGCGGCCCTTCTCGGTCACCGCGATGACGCGGGCGCGGCGGTCGGTGGCCGACGGGCGGCGCTCGGCGTAGCCGCGGCGTTCCAGGTCGTCGACGGTGCTGACCATGGTGGTCTTGTCGAGGTCGGCCAGCGCGGCCAGCTGGATCTGCGTGCGCTCCTGCTCGAGGGCGTGCACCAGCACGCATTGCATGCGCGGCGTCAGGTCGACCTCGGCCAGGGCGGCCGAGAGGCGGTTGGTCAGCGCGTGGCCGGCCATGTTGAGCAGGCCGGTGACGTCACGTTCGGTGCGTTCGGGGGCAGCCACCGATCCAGCATAACGTGGGATTATCCGCAACCGGATGATCCGGGGCCGGGACGGTCGGCGGACCTGCCCCCGTGTCGGCCCGCCGCCGACCCGGCGGCTCCGATGTGGACAACGGTACGGTCCGTCGCGGCCCCCTCACAACCGATTAACGATCATCGGGCGACAGGGGTCAGGGGGCCGGGGTCAGGGGGCCAGGGCGCGGTGGATGGCCACGGCCAGTTGCACGCCGGCGACCAGGGCCAGGGCCAGCCACGCCGCGGTGGCGACCGTGATCAGCGGGGCGTAGGCGAAGGCGCCGAGCAGCCCGAAGATCGCCACCAGGACCCGGGTGGGGCGTTCGGCCACCGTCACCACGCCGATCTCCGACATGCCGGCCGCGGTGGCCCGGGCCCGTGCGTACTCCTGGAGCCAGCTCGCCGCGCCGGCCGCGACGACCAGCCAGCCCGGCGCGCCGGCCAGCCAGAAGGCGGCCAGCCAGGCCAGCTCGCCCAGCCGGTCGGCCACCGAGTCGTAGACGTAGCCCAGCCGCGTCGTCCGGCCGGTGATCACCGCCACCGCGCCGTCCAGGCCGTCGGCCAGGGCGGCCGCCAGCACCAGGACGGCGGCCAGGAAGATGCCGGGGCGGTCGAGCAGCCCGACCGACGCCGGCACGGCCGCGCAGATCAGCAGGCCCGCGGTGGTCACGGCCATCGGGCCGATGCGGTGCCGGCTGAGCCAGGAGCCTATGCCGTACGCGATCCGGACCCAGCCCCGCACGAGGACCGAGGCCCGCCGGGGGTCGAAGCCGCCGTGCAGCCCGGACCAGGCTGCCGCGTAGTCGTCCCAGAGCACGGGTTAGGCGGCCGCGGCCACGTCTGGCGGGGCCAGCAGCTGCCAGACCTCGCGCGTGGCGGTCGACCGGTTGAGCGTGATGAAGTGGATGCCGGGGACGCCCTCGTCGAGCAGCCGGGCGCACATCTCGGCGCACACCTCGACCCCCAGCTCGCGTACGGCGGCCTCGTCGTCGGCCACCGCGGCGAAGCGGGCCAGCAGCGCGGGCGGGAACGGGGCGCCGGAGAGCTGGGCTGACCGTTCGATCGTGGCCATCCGGGTCACCGGCATGACGCCGGCCACGATCGGCGCGTCGCAGCCGGTCGCCGCGACCCGGTCGCGCAGCCGCAGGTACTCGTCGGCGTCGAAGAACATCTGGGTGATGGCGAAGTCGGCGCCGGCCCGGCACTTCCGGATGAAATGGGACGTGTCCGTCTCGATGTCGGGCGATCGCGGGTGCTTGTAGGGGAACGCGGCCACCCCGACGCTGAAGTCGCCCGACTCCTTGACCAGGCGCACCAGGTCTTCGGCGTAGAGCACGCCCTCGGGATGACGGACCCAGTCGCCCATCGGGTCGCCCGGCGGGTCGCCGCGCACGGCCAGCACGTTGCGAATGCCCGCCCCGGCCAGGCGGCCGACCACGTTGCGCAGCTCGGCCACCGAGTGGTTGACCGCGGTCAGGTGGGCCATCGGCAGCAGCGTCGTCTCGGTCGCGACCCGCTCGGTGACCTGGACCGTCGTGTCGCGCGTGGTGCCGCCCGCGCCGTAGGTGATCGAGACGAAGCTGGGCCGCAGCGGCTCGAGCTCGCGGATGGCCTGCCACAGCAGCCGCTCACCCTCGGGCGTCTTGGGCGGGAAGAACTCGAACGAGAACGTGGGCTTGGACCCACGCACCAGCTCACCGATCGCCGGAGTAGCGGGAAGACGTGAAGGAAGTCCGAGAGCCACAACAAGACTGTACCGACGGCTTCCGCTAGCGTCGTCCCGTGACCTCCCCCTTGGAAGCCGCTGACCTGCGCGCCCGGGTCGACAAGGCGCTCGCCGCCTTCCTCACCGAGCAGCGCTCCCGCCTCACCGGCATCGACCCCGCGCTGGCCGCCGTGGCCGAGACGCTGGAGGACTTCGTGCTGGGCGGCGGCAAGCGGCTGCGGCCGGCCTTCGCCTATTGGGGCTATCGGGGGGCCGGCGGCGCCGACACCGAGCAGGTCGTGACCGCCGTGTCGGCGCTCGAGCTGGTGCAGGCCAGCGCGCTCATCCACGACGACCTGATGGACCGCTCGGACACCCGGCGCGGCGAGCCGTCGGTGCACCGGCGGTTCGAGGCGCGGCACACGGCGGCCGGCTGGCGGGGCGGGGCAGCGGCCTTCGGCGACAGCGCCGCGGTGCTGCTCGGCGATCTGGCCCTGGTCTGGTCGGACGAGTTGCTGCACACCTCGGGGGTGGGCGCGGCCGAGCTGACCCGGGGCCGGCCGATCTTCGACGAGATGCGCACCGAGGTCACCGTCGGGCAGTACCTGGACGTGCTGACCCAGGCGACGGCCGACACGTCGCTCGAGCGGGCCGGCAAGGTCGCCCGGTTCAAATCGGCGAAGTACACGGTCGAGCGCCCGCTGCTGCTGGGCGCGGCGCTCGCCGGGGCGCCGGCCGAGGTGTTCGACGCGTACTCCGCTTTCGGCCTGCCGCTGGGCGAGGCGTTCCAGCTGCGCGACGACGTGCTCGGCGTGTTCGGCGACCCGGAGCGCACGGGCAAGCCGGCCGGGGACGACCTGCGCGAGGGCAAGCGCACCTATCTGGTGGCGGCGGCCTTCGCGGCGCTGGGCGACGCCGACCGCGCCGAGCTCGACGCCGGGCTGGGCGACCAGGGCCTGGACGACCGCCGGGTGGACCGGCTGCGGGCGTTGATCCGGGACAGCGGCGCGCTGGCGGCCACCGAGCGGCGCATCGACGAGCTGATGACGTCGTCGCTGGCCGCGCTGACCGCCGCGCCGATCGACGAGGACGCCCGCGACGTCCTGCACCGCCTGGCCGACGCGGCCACCCGCCGTACCGTCTAGCTTTTGATCTTGCTGCGGAGCAGGCGGAGCAGGGCGCTGCCCTCGCCGGCGGCCGGGGTGCGCTGAACGCCCCGGCGGCCGAGCCAGACCCAGATCGACAGGGTCAGGAGCACCAGCGCGAAACCGAAGAAAAGGTCTTCGACCGGGGCGTACGCGATCCGCCAGCCGATGATCGCGTCGGGGGAGTACAGCACGATCCCCCGGCCGGTCAGGATGCCGTTCGACAGCAGCTGGAACGTGATGATGATCGGGTAGGTCGCCCAGAAGACCACCTTGGTCAGCAGCCGGGTCCGCAGCACCCACAGGTCGACGAGCACGGCCCCGGCCACGCCGAGCAGGGCGGCGACGGTGTACGTCACTGCTCGTCACCCACCGGCTTGCGGAGCACGGCCCGGGTCGCCTCGAAGCCGAGGATCGCGCAGACCGGCACGATCACGAAGAACAGCACCTCGTCGACCGGCAGCCCGCCCGGCAGGAAGACGCCGGTGATCTGGTCGTGGTCGAACCACCAGTGCCCGGCGGCGATCGCGGCCAGATCCCACAGGACGAAGACGATCGCCACCGGCAGCAGGGTCAGCAACAGGCGGCGCCAGCGGCGCAGCACGTTGACCTTGAGGACCGGCTCCAGCCACACGGCCGCGACCAGGCAGCCGACCAGGACCGCCAGGTATCCGAGGTGACCCATGCGGTCAGAAACCGAGCGCCTGGGCGCGGCGCTTCACCTCGCGCGCGCGGTCACCGCCGAGCCCCTTGGCGCCGTTGCCGTCGAGGGTCTCGTCCGGCTCGTAGAGCCACCGGAGGGCCTCTTCGTCGTTGTACCCGGCGTCACGCAGCAGGGTCAGGATGCCGGGGAGGTGCTTCAGCACTGTGCTGTTGGCCACCAGCTCGGCGGGGACCACGCGGATGCCGTCACGACGGACGGCGAGCAGGTGCCCGTCCCGGATCATCTGGTGCACCTTGCTGATCGACACATCGAGCTTCTCGGAGACGTCGGGCAGGGTGACCCACTCGGTCGGTCCGGCGGTTACGGAATCGCTCACCCCTACAGCGTACGAGAGCGGAGAAGGAACCCGATGAGCCTGCTGCGCAGGACCCGCACGGAAGTGGCCGGCGCGTGGCGTTCGCTGCGCTACGACCTGGGCCGGCCGCCGGCCCGGACGCCCGTTCCCGGCCCGGACGTGACGTCGACCGGGATGAGCACCTGGGGTCTGGAAGGGCTGGTCGACCAGGCCGGGTCCGCGCCCGCACCCCCGGCCCGTCGCCCGCGGCGGACCGCGGCCGTGGCCGCCTTGGCCACCCTCACCGTGCTCGGGGCGGCCGGGGCGTACCTGGTCGTGGTGAACGGGCTGGGCTCGCTGATGGCCGAGAGCCCGGCCGCGGCGGACGCCTTTCCGTCCCGGGCCGCGGTGACGACCGCCGCGGCGATGGGACCCTCGGCGACGGCCGGGCGAGTCGCGACGACCGCGCCGGCCGTGGCCCGGCCCGCGCCGGTCGGATCGTCGACCGTCCTACCGGTCCGGCCGGCCGGACCGGTGCCGGCCGATCGCGGGCCGGCCGATCCCGCGCCGCCCGCCGCCGGGGGGAAGCCCGCGGCACCGCGGGCCACGACGCCGACGACCCGGCGTACGGGTCCGAAGCGGACCGTGAAACCGACGGCTGCGGAGTGTCACTGTGCGGTGCCGGTGCCCACGCCGACCGCGCCGGCCTCGTCGCCGTCGCCCACACCGTCGCCGTCGGAGTCGTGGCCGCCGAGCGCGCACCCGTCGCCCAGCGACTCCGCGGACCAGTCGGCCTCCCCGTCGACGAGCCGATCGTGGGACGGCCGGCGGCATAGGAGGCACCGCTAAATCCGCTTTTGGCCGGGCAGTTCCGGCGTGGGTGACACAGGGCTCCGTACCCGTTCGGACTCAGCTATGACATCCTCGACTGCCCCAAGCGAAAGACACATACACTTCACGCCGATGGACACCACAGTCGCCGACACGTTGATCGGCACGACGATTGACGGCCGCTACCGGATCACCGGTCGCGTGGCCCGTGGTGGCATGGCGACCGTCTACACGGCAGTTGATGAGCGGCTCGAGCGCACCGTCGCTTTGAAGATCATTCATCCGTCGCAGGCGAGCAATGCCCACTTCGTGGACAGGTTCACCGACGAGGCCAAGACGATCGCCCGGCTCACCCATCCCAACGTCGTCGCCGTGTACGACCAGGGCCGGCACCAGGGTCTGCCCTACCTCGTCATGGAGTACGTGCACGGCCGCACGCTGCGCGACCTGCTCACCCAGCGCCGCCGGCTGAGCCCGGTCGAGGCCCTGGCGATCCTCGAGCAGATGCTCGCCGCGATCGCCGCCGCCCACCGCGCGGGCCTGGTGCACCGCGACGTCAAGCCCGAGAACGTGCTGGTGGCCGAGGCGCCCAGCGGTGGCCTGGCCAATCTGGTCGACGCCGTCGTCAAGGTGGCCGACTTCGGGCTGGCGCGCGCCGTCGAGGCGAGCAGCCCGGCCGACGAGTCCGGCCAGCTGATGGCGACCGTGGCCTACGTGGCGCCCGAGCTGGTCACCGACGGGCACGCCGACGCGCGGACGGACGTCTACTCGGCCGGCATCGTGCTCTTCGAGATGCTCACCGGGCGGGTGCCGTTCGACGGTGACGACCCGGTCGCGGTCGCCTGGCAGCACGTCGACAACGACGTGCCCGCGCCCTCGAGCGTCGTCAAGGGCCTGCCCAAGGTGCTCGACGACCTGACCGCCCGGGCCACCCGCCGCGACGCGGGCGCCCGGCCGACCGACGCCGGCGCGCTGCTGACCGAGGTGCAGACCGTCCGCGACGACCTGGGCGCGGCCAATGTCGAGACCGCGCTGCTGCGCCAGGTCCCGCCCTCGCGTTCCGCGGTGACCGACGCGACCGCGGTCGTGCCCGCCGTCGGCGCCGGTGACCGTCCGCCGTGGGCCCGGCTGCCCAACCAGGCCCCGCGCGGCCAGGAATACACCGCGGGCCGGTTGCCGCGCTCGGCCCGGCACGGCGGCCCCGACCGGCGCCGCATCCTGCTGTCGGCCGCCGTGGCCGTCATGGTGCTGGTCGTCATCGGCAGCACGTGGTGGGTCACGCTGGGCCGCTACACCGACGCTCCCTCGCTGGTCAATCAGACCCGGGCCCAGGTCGAGCTGAGCGTGCAGCAGGAGGGCTTCGAGGTTCTCTACGGCGACGGCGCCTACAGCGAGACGGTGCCCAAGGACACGGTGGTGTCGCAGGATCCGGAGCCCGGCGGCAAGGTGGTCAAGGGCGGCATCATCACGGTGACGCTGTCGCTCGGCCCCGAGCGCTTCCCCGTGCCCGATCTCGCCGGCGCCGAGCTGGCCGCCGCCCGGGGCGAGATCGAACAGCTCGGCCTCAAGCTGAAAGAGGGTGCCGGGCAGTACAGCGACACGGTGCCCGAAGGCGCGGTCATCTCCTCCGACCCCAAGACCGGCACGCAGCTCAAGCGGGGTGCCACGGTCACTGTCGTGGTCAGCAAGGGCCGCGCCCCGATCCGGGTGCCCGACCTGAGCGGCAAGAACATCAACGACGCCCGTAACGAGCTGGCCGGGCTGGGGCTGACCGCGGTCGAACGGTACAAGGACAGCGACCAGCCGAAGGACTCGGTCATCGGGCAGACGCCCAAGGCCGGCACGGGCGCCAACAAGGACGACGAGGTCACCCTCGACGTCAGCAAGGGCCCGCCGCTGGTCACCGTGCCCGACCTGACCAACCAGCCCTGTCAGCAGGCCAAGCAGTCGCTCGAGGGTCTGGGTCTGCGGGTCCGGATCGATTTCAACGGCGACGCCTTCGTCCGCAGTCAGCAGCCGGCCGGCAACACCCAGGTCGAGCCGCAGTCCGAGGTCGCCCTGCAGTGCTTCTGATTGAGGAATCTTTCGGTTTTCCGCTGCGGGGAGACACAGCCCGTCCGGTCGGGTCTCACACGAAGACAGCGGGCGGGCTGGCCAAGGCCGCCCTCCCGTATGTCGACGCGGCGGGGTCCGAGACGTTGCAGGTCTACGTGTCGAACTCGCGTGGCTGGGCCCTGCCCCCGGGTGACCCGAAGCAGGATGTGTTGTTCCGCGACGGCATCGGCAGCCGCGGGATCCCGGCCTACATCCACGCCTCGCTGCTGGTGAACCTGGGCTCGCCGACGGAGCTGACCGTCGAGAAGTCGATCGCGGTGCTGGCTCACGCGCTCGAGCGGGGCAAGGCGATCGGCGCCGCCGGCGTGGTGTTCCACGCGGGCAGCGCGGTCGAGGAGGCCCATGAGGACAAGGCTTTCCACCAGCTGCACGAGGCGCTGCTGCCGCTGCTCGAACGGGACGGCATGCCGCAGCTCCTGGTCGAGCCCAGCGCGGGCGGCGGGCGCAGCCTGGCCTCCAAGGTGCAGGATCTCGCCCGCTACCTGGAGGCGGTGGAGAACCATCCCGGGCTCGGCGTCTGCTTCGACACGTGTCACGCCTGGGCGGCCGGTCACGACCTGGCCACACCGGGCGGCATGACCGAGACGCTCGACGCCCTGGTGGCCACCGTCGGTCCCGGTCGTCTGCGGTTGATCCACGCGAACGACTCCAAGGACGAGTGCGGCTCCACCCGGGACCGGCACGAGTCGATCGGTCAGGGGCGTATCGGGCCGGCCGCGTTCGCCGAACTGCTGGCGCATCCGGCCACCGCCGGCCTGCCGGTGATCGTCGAGACGCCGACGGTCGATCACGAGGGTCACGCCGCCGACATCTCCCTTCTGAAGTCTTTGCGACCGTCGGTCTGACCCCGGACTCGATTCAAGCCGCTTGACGGGTCGCAAGATGTCAATGATTGGTTGACATGCTGCTTATGCTCATCGCATGGCTGACCTGACCGATCTGCGGGCCGTTCCCGCCGCCCGGGCCCGGCTCGACGCCGAGGAGCTCGACCTGATCGACCGGGCCCGGCGCGAGGGTGCGACGTGGGGCGAGATCGCGTCGGCGCTCGGTCTCGGCAGTCGTCAGGCTGCCGAGCAACGGCGGCTGCGGCTGGTCGGGGTCGTCCGCACCTCGCCGGCCACCGACGAGGCCTATGGCGAAAGCATCGCCGGCCTGCGGAAAGCTGCCCTGGAGCTGCATCGCCGGGTGGGCGCCGACCGGCGATGGGACCGTCGTTTCACCCGGGCGGTCCTGGTTCGCGAGACCCTCGCCGCGGTTCCCGGCGCTTCCGGTGGCGCCTTGTTCGCGTTGGCCGAGGCGGTGATGGCCGACCTCGACGCCCTGACCGGTCCGGACGGCGCGACCGGGCCGGGTGCCGCTGGGGCTTCCGCGGCTCGTGCGCTTCCGGCGCCGACGCGCGCTGCCGTGGATCGGCTGCGCGGGGCGCTGGCCGCCGCGTCACCGCGACATTGACAGATGGCGGCTCAACTCCGCAGGATATGAGTCCTAGTGGCTCAACCTCGGGGGTCTCATGCGGCGCAACGCGTCCCTGTTTGTGCTGATCTCCCTGCTGTCCGGCTTCGGCAGCACGGCCATGACCCTCGCCGCCGGCCTCTGGGTCCTCGACCTCACCGGCTCGGTGAGCCTGGCCGCGCTGACCGCCGTCTGTGTCTATGCGCCGACCTTGGCCGCCCCCTGGCTCGGCGCCCTGGTCGACCGGCTGCCCCGCCGTCCGCTGCTCATCGCCGTCGATCTGTCCCTGGGCGTGCTGCTGCTGGCGTTGCTCCTCGTCCGGTCCGCCGCCGCGGCGTGGCTCATCTTCGCCGTGCTGCTGGCCCGCGGGGTCAGCTATGTGCTGATCGACGCCGGGGAGACGGCCATCCTGCCGTCGGCGCTCTCCCCGGGGATCCTGGCCGACGTCAACGGCTGGCGCTCCAGCGCCCAGGAGGGCATGAAGCTGGTCGCGCCCCTGGCCGGCGCCGGCCTGTACGCGTGGCGGGGCCCGGCCGCCGTGATCCTGCTCAGCGCCGCGCTGCCCCTGCTGACCGCCGCCTGCTACGCCTTGGTCCGGCTGCGCGCCCCGGAGCACACGACGATCACCGCCACCGCCACCGCCACCGCCACCGCCACCGCCACCGCCACCGCGGCCGCCGCCACCGCGGCCGCCGCCACCGCCACCGCCACCGCCACCGCGGCCGCCGCCACCGCCACCGCGGCCGCCGCCACCGCCGCCACCGCGGCCGCCACCGCCACCACCGACGACGACGACGCCGACGGCGGCGCCCGTCCGGACCGGGACGGGAGCGCCGTCGGTCTGCGGGGCGGGGGCGTGGGTGACCGGGGCTTCCGGGGCGGCTTGCGGGCGCTGTTCGGGGTGCCCGGCGTGCGGGTCCCGGTGCTCGTCGCGGGCGTGGCCATCGGCGCCTCCGGTCTGAAGGACGCGGCGGTGCTGGCTCACCTCGTCCACGATCTGGGCCTGCCCGCGACCCGGCTCGGCTTTCTCGGCTCCGCTCAGGGCGCCGGCTCGATCGTCGCCGGTCTGGTGGTGGGCCGGGTGCTGGCCCGGCTGGCGCCCGTCGTGGTGGCCGCGATCGGCGCTGTCGTCTTCGCCGCCGGCTGCCTGGCGCAGGCGTTGCCCTGGTGGCCGTCGATGATCGTCGGCAGCGCGCTGATCGGCCTCGGCCTGCCCTGGTCGCTGATCGCCGCCGTCACCGCCGTCCAGACGTCGACGCCGGACCACTTGCTGGGCCGGGTCGCCGCGACCTCCAACACGGTCATGTTCGGCCCGGTGGCCCTCGGCATCCCGCTCGGCGCCGCCGCGGTGCACCTGGGCGCCGTCCCGCCGCTGGTGGCCGCCGCCGTGATCAGCGCCGCCACCGGCGTCCTGGCCCTCGGCCGGAGGAGCAGGCACCAGGCCCCGCGCTTGGCGTGATCTCATCCCCCGAACAGGGCGAAGATGGTCCAGGTCGGGCAGTCCGCGTCCTGTTCGGCCGGGCGAAGCGGAAGCCGCAGGCGTGGGCGAACAAACCGGCGGGCCGGGTGCGGGGCGCCGGTAGCCGAGCGGCGACCGGGCAATGGCCGGGCAGGGTCGAGGCCGGGCACGTCGGTGTGCCCGGCCTCCGGTCGACCGTTCAGAAGCTCTTGCGGACGGCCTTGCGATAGTCGCTGTTCAGGCGGCCGATCAGGTGCAGCGGGATGCCCTTGGGGCAGACCTGGGAGCACTCGCCCATGTTGGTGCAGCCGCCGAAGCCGGCGTCGTCCTGGGCCTGCAGCATGTCGATCACGCGGGTGTCGCGCTCGGGCTGGCCCTGGGGCATCAGGCCGAGGTGGGCGACCTTGGCCGCGGTGAACAGCATGGCCGAGCCGTTCGGGCAGGCTGCCACGCAGGCGCCGCAGCCGATGCAGGTGGCCGCCTCGAACGCCAGGTCGGCGTCCTTCTTGGGCACCGGGGTGGCGTGCGCCTCGGGGGCGGCGCCGGTCGGGGCGGTGATGTAGCCACCGGCCGCGACGATCTTGTCGAGGGCGCCGCGGTTGACGACCAGGTCCTTGATCACCGGGAAGGCGGCGGCCCGCCAGGGCTCCACGTCGATCGTGTCGCCCTGCTTGAAGTGCCGCATGTGCAGCTGGCAGGCGGTGGTGGCCTTCTCGGGGCCGTGCGCCACGCCGTCGATCACCATGCTGCATGCGCCGCAGATGCCCTCACGGCAGTCGTGGTCGAACGCGATCGGGTCGTCGCCGTCGAGGATGAGCTTCTCGTTCAGCACGTCGAGCATCTCGAGGAAGCTCGCGTCGGGGGAGATGTCCTTGACGTCGTAGGTCACCATCCGGCCGCCGTCGGACGGTCCCTCCTGGCGCCATACGCGTACCTGGATGTCCATTACTTGTAACTCCGGGTGCTCGGGTGAACGTACTCGAATTCGAGCTGTTCCTTGTGGAGGGTGGGCTTGGCGCTCTCGCCGGTGGCGTACTCCCAGGCCGCGACGTAGCTGAACTCGTCGTCGTGGCGCAGGGCCTCGCCGTCGGCGGTCTGCGACTCGCCCCGGAAGTGGCCGCCGCACGACTCACGCCGGTGCAGCGCGTCGATGCACATGAGCTCGCCGAGCTCGAAGAAGTCGGCGACCCGGCCGGCCTTCTCGAGGTTCTGGTTGAGCTGCTCGCCGGTGCCGGGCACCTTGACGCGCTGCCAGAACTCCTCGCGCAGGCTCCGGATGAGCCCGATGGCCTTGGTCAGGCCCTCCTCGGTGCGCTCCATGCCGCAGTACTCCCACATGATGTGGCCCAGCTCGCGGTGGAAGCTGTCGACCGTACGGTCGCCGTCGATCTCCAGCAGGCGCTTGATGCGGCTCTCGACCTCGGCCCGCGCCGCCACGACCGCCTCGTGATCCTCGGCCACCTTCTCGAAGGGGCCGGCCGCGAGGTAGTTGCCCAGCGTCGTCGGCAGGACGAAGTAGCCGTCGCCCAGACCCTGCATCAGGGCGGACGCGCCGAGCCGGTTGGCGCCGTGGTCGGAGAAGTTGGCCTCGCCGACCACGAACAGGCCGGGGATCGTCGACTGCAGGTCGTAGTCGACCCAGAGACCGCCCATCGTGTAGTGCACCGCGGGATAGATGCGCATCGGCGTCTCGTACGGGTCCTCGCCGGTGATCCGCTGGTACATCTCGAACAGGTTGCCGTACTTGGCCTCGACGGCCTTCTTGCCCAGCCGCTTGATCGCGTCGGCGAAGTCGAGGTAGACGCCCAGGCCGCCGGGACCGACACCGCGGCCCTCGTCGCAGACGTTCTTGGCGGCGCGCGAGGCGATGTCGCGGGGGACCAGGTTGCCGAAGGACGGGTAGATCCGCTCCAGGTAGTAGTCGCGGTCCTCCTCGGCGATCTGGGACGCCGGCTTCTGGCCGTCCTCGGCCCGCTTGGGCACCCAGACCCGGCCGTCGTTGCGCAGCGACTCGCTCATCAGCGTGAGCTTGCTCTGGTGCGTGCCCGACTCGGGGATGCACGTCGGGTGGATCTGCGTGTAGCAGGGGTTCGCGAACAGCGCGCCCTTGCGGTGCGCCCGCCACGTCGCCGTGACGTTGCAGCCCTTGGCGTTGGTCGAGAGGAAGAAGACGTTGCCGTAGCCGCCCGAGGCCAGCACGACGGCGTCGGCCATCTCGGTGGCGATCTCGCCGGTGATCATGTCGCGGACCACGATGCCGCGGGCCTTGCCGTCGACGATGATCAGCTCGAGCATCTCGTGGCGGCTGTTCATCTCGATGTTGCCCAGGCCGATCTGGCGCTCCATCGCCTGGTACGCGCCGAGCAGCAGCTGCTGACCCGTCTGGCCGCGGGCGTAGAACGTCCGGGAGACCTGCGTGCCGCCGAACGAGCGGTTGTCGAGCAGGCCGCCGTACTCGCGGGCGAACGGGACGCCCTGCGCGACGCACTGGTCGATGATGTTCACCGACACCGTGGCGAGCCGGTAGACGTTCGACTCGCGGGCGCGGAAGTCGCCGCCCTTGACGGTGTCGTAGAACAGCCGGTAGATCGAGTCGCCGTCGTTGCGGTAGTTCTTCGCGGCGTTGATGCCACCCTGCGCGGCGATCGAGTGCGCCCGTCGCGGGCTGTCCTGATAGCAGTACGACTTGACGTGGTAGCCCGCCTCGGCCAGCGTGGCCGCCGCGGAGCCGCCGGCCAGGCCGGTGCCGACCACGATGACCGTCAGCTTGCGGCGGTTGGCCGGGTTGACCAGCTTGGCGTTGAACTTGCGCCGGTCCCAGCGGGTCTCGATCGGACCCTCGGGGGCGGCGGTGTCGACGATCGCGTCGCCGTCGTTCCAGAAGTCACCCATGTTCAGTCCACCAATCCGACGAGAACCGCGAACGGCACCGAGAGGTAGCCGACGACCAGCACCAGCGACAGCACCAGGGCGGTCGCGCGGGCGTAGAGCTCGCCGCGCGGGCTCTGCTGGCCGAACGTGCGGACGGCGCTCCAGAGGCCGTGCCGCAGGTGGAAGCCGACCGCGACGATCGACAGCGTGTAGAAGAGCGTCACGTACCAGCGGGACGGCGCGAAGTCGGCCGCGACGTTGGCGTACGCCTCACCGGCGACCCCGTTCGGGTTCAGTGTCCCCGTCGTCAGGTCGAGGATGTGGTAGATCACGAAGAGCAGGATGATCACGCCACCCCAGCGCATCGTGCGGGCGGCGTAGCTGCCCTGCACCTTCGGGCGGTGCGCGTACTTCACCGGTCGAGCCTGCCGGGCCCGGCGCGCCAGGATCGTCGCCGCCACGATGTGCCCGAGCACGGCCACGGTCAGCACGGCCCGCTGGATCCACAGGTACCAGGCCTCCGGCAGCAGAGGCGTGCCGATGGTCCGCAGCCAGTGCGCGTAGTGGTCGAAGGTCTCGGCGCCGAAGAAGATCTTCAGGTTGCCGATCATGTGCGCGTACAGGAAGCCGACCAGCAGCAGGCCGGTCACCGCCATGAAGATCTTGAGGGCGACCGAGGAGCGCCGCCGCGTCGTTTTGCCCGGCGCCGGCGTAACCGCCGGCGTCTTCCGGGTCGAAGTATCTACCGCCACACTCTGGACGGTAGGGACCGCGCGACGATTCGTCTAATGCATGATCGACGCAGTCATCATAGAGATAGGCTATCGAGGTGCAGCTCCAGCAGCTTCGGTACTTCCTCGCAGTCGAACAAACCCGGCATTTCACTCAAGCGGCTGACAATCTGGGCGTCTCCCAGCCGACTCTCAGTAAGCAAATTCACACGCTCGAAGCGACTCTCGGCGCACCGCTGTTCGAACGTATCCGGGGCGGCGTGACCCTGACCGCCGCCGGCCGGACGTTGCTGCCCCTGGCTCAGCGGATGGTGACCGACGCCGACGCGGCCCAGGAGGCGGTCGCCGACATCGTCGGCCTCCGGCGGGGCGAGGTGCGGCTGGGCGCCACACCGAGCCTGTGCTCGTCGCTGGTGCCCGAGGTGCTGCGCACGTTCCGCTCCCACCACCCCGACATCCAGCTGTACGTCAACGAGGGCGGCTCGCAGGACCTGATCGGGAACCTGCAGGCCCACACGCTCGACCTGGCCCTGATCGTCCAGCCCGGGGAGGGCGTCGACGAGTCCCTGAGCGCCTCACCCGTCCTGCGCGAGAGCCTGGTCGTGGCCTCGGTGGCCGACGGGCCGCCGCCGACCGCCAACGCGCAGATCGCGCTGGCCGAGCTGGAGCACACGCCGCTGGTGATGTTCCGGGCCGGCTACGACATCCGCGGCGTCACCCTGGACGCCTGCCGCAAGGCCGGCTTCACCCCGAAGTTCGCCGTCGAGGGCGGCGAGATGGACGCGGTGCTGGCCTTCGTCGAGGCCGGGCTGGGCGTGGCTCTCGTCCCGAGCATGGTGCTGGCCAACCGGCCGCTGCTGCGAGCCACCCCGCTGGCTCCGCCGGGCATGCGCCGCACGATCGCTCTGGCTCACCGCCGGCACGCGGTGCTGCCGCACGCCGCCGAGGCGCTGCGGGCCACCCTGCTCCACCATGTGGCCACTCAGGAGTTGCCGCTGGGGGTCCGCCCGCTCTGAGGAGCCGGGAAGGAGCTGTTGCCGGGGGCCGCCCGCTGGGGAACCCGGGTCAGAAGCGCGAGCCGGCCAGCCATCGCTCCCACAGCGCCGGGTCGCCGGCGAGCTCGGGGGCGGGGAGGCGGCGGTTGAGGACCAGCAGGAGTTCCCGGGCCGGGGCGGTGACGGTGACGTCGGCCGGGCGGTCGTCCTCGGTCCAGGCCGGGCCGTCGGAGGTGAGCGTGACGTGCCAGGTGCGGGACAGGTCGGTCGCGCGGAACCGGAGGGTCTCGCCGTCGCCGCGCAGCGCCCCGATCACCTCGAAGGTGAGCAGCGAGTCGGCTATCCCGTCGGCGGCCAGGTCCGGGGCCAGGTCGCCGTCCTGGGCCGCGTCGAAGCGGTGGATGATCTGGTCGTGCACCATGCGCCGCAGCCAGAAGCCGGCCGTCTGGTGTCTCGGGTGCCAGGTCCACACCGCGCCGTCGAAGCCGTGCGAGCTCACGGCCGCGTTCAATCGCCGGGCGCCGTCGAGCAGCCACGGCGTCCAGGCCGCCGGCTCGGCCGGCGCGTCGATCCGCTCGTACCGGGCCGGGGCGCCGGTCTCGATGATCGTCGCGGCGAAGCGGTGGCCCGTGCCGACATGGCTGACCAGGTCGCGCACGGTCCACTCGGGACAGGCCGGCACGATCGCTCCGGGATCCTGACCGGCCGCCGCCGGGCCCAGGCGCCCGGCCTCGGCCTCGAGTTCCGTCGCGTACCGCTCGGGGGCCAGCCAGTCCATGAGCTCGACCCTATCGTCGTTCGCGCTTGCGAACAGTTCTGACGATCGGGAGCGGGCGCGGCCTCATGTCCTGCCGGGCATCGAAAGAGTCGAGGATCGGCGCCCGGCCGCGGCGGTCGTCCGGGGCGGCCCTCATGGCGAGTCACGTGGCGCAGTTCCTCGTCGGTGACGAGCAGTGGTCGCCGACTCCGCCGGCGCCGCGCCGCTCGATCGTCGTCGGTGGCCGACCGGTCATCGCCTGGCGTAGCCGACAGGTCGTCGTCCGGGGCACGGGGTGACACGTCGGCCGGTGGGCAGGTCGGGCGCCGGGGCGGTCAACACATGGATGGCCGTAAATTCTGTGGGCGATGGCACCGTTCCGGGAACTCGGCACTATGTATTTACTCACAGTGATGAACCGTTCCGATCGACCACGCTGCGCTTCGGGTCCGGGAGCGATCTCCAGCGGCCAATGAAGTGATGAGCATCGATGTCCGCAGGTCTGCGACCGGTGCCGCCGGAAGGCTGTTGCTACTGGTGAAGATGGGAAATCGATGGTGAACGCGATGGCGTGGCCGCAGGGTAGGTGAGGGGCCACGCTCTGTCTATCGGCAATGTGCCAATACGGGGCCGACCGTTGTCGGCCGCCGATATGTGATTACTATTCGCTCACGTTGTAGCGAGGCAGCTCGATGCGCCGATCTTGATCGCAGCCGCGATCCGGACGATCGGACGGCGCCGGACGAGCCGGAGGTAGAGGGAGAGGTGGGTGCGATGTCGGAAATGCCGCGGGGCAACCCGCGACCGATGGACGAGCCTGTCACTCACCACGGACCGCCCGGTGGCGGCGTCGGCCGTGTCCTGCTCGCCGCCGCTATCGTGCTGCTGCTGGTCGCCGTGGCCGGCGGCACGACCTGGTGGATGTACACCCGTGACCCCGCTCCGACGTCCAACACCGCCACCCCGACCCGCACGCCGTCGGCCTCGGCCTGCCCGGGCGTGAAGCTGCGCGTCGTCGCCGCCCCCGAGATCGCGCCGGTGGTGAGCGCCGCGGCCAAGACCCTCGACGACGACGAGCGCAACCCGTGCGACCCGATCGAGGTCGTCGCCGAGGAGCCGGGCTCCACCGTGTCGTCCGCGGCCAAGCCCGACGTCTGGATCCCGTCCAGCAGCGCCTGGGTGGGCATCGCCAACGCCGGCGGCGCCGCGTTCACGGCCGAGGGCAAGCCGATGGCCCACTCGCCGATCGTGCTGGCCGCCCCGACCGCGGTGACCGAGGGCCTGGCCAAGGGCGACCAGACGTCGTGGGCCCAGCTGACCGGGGCCGTGGCCGCCGGCAAGGTCGCCGCCGTCACCATGCCCGACGCGCAGGCCAGCACGATCGGCCTCCTCTCGGTGTACGGGGTCAACGCGGCGATGGCCCGCACGACGCCCGACAGCGGCATCGCCCAGCTGCGGGCGCTGACCCTGCGCAGCCGGCTCAAGGAGGCCTCGGTCGACCCGACCCAGCTGATGACCCGGCTGGCCGAGCAGTGGAACACCAACGGCGTGGTCTACGACGTCGGCGTGTTCCCGATCACCGAGCAGCAGCTGCGCACCTACCAGCGGGGCAAGCACACCGTTCAGCTCAAGGGCGCGTTCCCGGCCGACGGCATGGTCGAGGCCGACTACCCGTTCGCGGTCGCCAAGAACAACCAGGACACCGAGCTGACCGCCCAGCTGCGCGCCGCGATCACCCGCTCGTCGCTCACCAAGGCCGGCTTCCGCCCGGCGCCGATGCCCAACACGCTGCCGCTGCCCGAGAAGCCGGCCGCACTGCTCGCCCCGGCCACGATGTGGAGCGGATACAAGTCGCTCAGCACGCAGGTGCTGCTGCTCATCGACGCCTCCGGCTCGATGAACAAGAAGATCGCGGCCCCCGGTGGCCGCACGACCACCCGGGCCGGGCTGCTGCGCGAGTCGGGCCGGTTCGCAGCCGAGCTGTTCGCCGAGGACACCAACGTCGGGATGTGGTTCTTCGGCCAGCCGACGCCGACCAGCCCGCCGCACAAGGAAGTCGTGTCCTACGGGCCGGTCACCGGGCCGGTGAACGGCAAGCTCCGCCGGGACGCGCTGGCCAAGGCGATGGAGGACTACCGGGCGGCCGACAACTCCGGCACCCCGCTCTACAAGTCGGTGCTCGACGGCGTGGCCGAGATGCGCGAGAAGGTCTCGCCCGGCACGGTCACGCTGGTCGTGGTCCTGACCGACGGCGAGGACGGCGAGTCGACCTTCAAGATGACGCAGGCCCAGTTCATGGCCAAGCTGGCGGCCGAACAGGACCCGAGCCGCCCGGTCCCGGTCCTCGCCCTCGGCTACGGCCCCGACGTCGACATGAAGGCGTTGTCCGACATGTCCGAGGCGACCGGGGGCAAGGCGTTCCCCGCCACCAACCCGGCCGACCTGTCGTCCGCCATCGCCAAGGCGTTCCTGGCCGCTCACGCCCCGCGGTGATCCGGCGCGCCGGCGTCAGCCGGCGACCGGGCCGATGCGGTCGGCCACCATCTGGGCCGACAGCGTCACCATCGGCAGGCCGCCGCCCGGATGCACCGAGCCGCCGACCAGATGCAGGCCGGCCACGGGTCCGTGGTTGACCGGCCGCATCAGCCCGCCGGCCGTGCCATAGATGGCGCCGCCCGGGGCGGCCGTCGCGGCGGCCAGATCGGCCGGCGTGCGGGTCTCCCGGAAGACCAGCCGGTCGCGGACGTCGAGACCGCGCCGGGCCAGCACGCCGAGCACATGATCGGCGTACGCCTCGGCCAGCCCGGGCCGTCGCCAGTCCACCGCCCGCCAGTCCGTGCCGTGGCGGGGCGCGTTGATCAGCACGAACCAGGCCTCGCAGCCGGCCGGGTGCACCGCCGGATCGTCGGCCCGGGTGACGAACACGGTCGGGTCGTCGGCCGGTCGCGCCCGCCGCGACGCCGACCCGAAGATGTCGTCGAACTCGCGGTCGTAGTGCGACGGGAAGAACACCGTGTGGTGGGCCAGCGACGGCGTCTCGCCGCGTACGCCCAGGAGCAGCACGAAACCGCCCAGGCTGCGGTCGGTGAGCCCGGCCAGCCGCCGCGGTGACGGCAGCAGATCGCGGTAGACGGTCAGGGCGTCCACATTCGACACCACCGCGTCGGCCGGCGCCACCTCGCCGCTCGCCAGCCGGACGCCGGTGACCCGGCCGTCCTCGGTGGTGATCTTCCGGACTTCGGCGTCGCGCACGATCCGTACGCCCGCCGCGGAACACCGTGCGGTCAGGGCCGTGGCCAGGGTGCCCAGCCCGCCGGGCACGTACCAGCCGCCGAACGCCAGCTCCGCGTAGGGCACGGCGGCCAGCGCGGCCGGCGCCCGTCGCGGATCGGCTCCGGTGTAGGTGGCGTACCGGTCGAGCATCGTCCGCAGCCGGGGGTCGCGCAGGTAGTGCCGGCCGAGCGCGCGCAACGACCGGCCGGGAGCGATCGCGGCCAGGTCGCCGACCCGCCACGACAGCCCGGCCAGCGACGCCGGGGTCACCGGCTTGCGCAGCACCGACCGCCAGGACGCGTCCCAGATGCGCCGGGCGCGACGCCAGAACCGGTCCCAGTCCTGTGCCGCCTCCGGGCCGAGCGCCGCCGCGATGCGGTCGAGGAACTCGGCGTGCGTCGCCGACGAGTCGAGCACGGTGCCGTCGGCGAAGACGTGCCGCACCACCGGGTCGAGGGCCACCAGGTCGGGCTCGGCCTCGGTGAAGACCTGCGGCAGCGTGAGCAGGCTGGGGCCGGTGTCGAAGCGGAAGCCGTCCCGTTCGTACACGGCGAGCTTGCCGCCCAGGTCGCCGGACCGTTCGAACACCACCACGGAATGGCCGGTGGCGGCCAGGCGCGCGGCCGCGGTCAGCCCGCCGACCCCGGCGCCGATCACCACGATCCGGCTCATACCGGCCGCCCCCGCCAGGTCAGGCCGCCTCGCGCGTGCAGCCGGAACGACCGGGCCACGAGGCGGGCGAACAGCACGATCGAGACCGGGTGGGTCAGGGCGTCCGGCCACGCGCGCCCACCCGTCGCCCGGGCGGCCACCACCCGGCCCCCGACCCCCAGGGCGTACGCCGTGAGGGCGATCGCGGCCCACTCGGACTCACCCGCCGCGGCCAGAGCGGCGGCGGCGAGCGGCGGAACGCCGTACAGCAGAAGAAGGGAGACCACGACGGCGGCGGCGCCGGACCGCGTGCCGAAGGACGCCCAGAGCGACTTGGCGTACCCCGCGGTGAGTTCGCGCCACGAGTCGTACATGCGGCAGGTCGCCAGCCGGGAGGCGTCGGCCAGCGCGATCCGCCCGCCCGAGCGCTTCACGGCCCGGGCCAGCGCGATGTCCTCGAGGATCTCGGTGCGCACGGCCGCGTGGCCGCCGGCTCTGCGGTACGCCGGGGCGTCGACGACCAGCCACTGCCCGCCGGCCGCGGCCAGCGAGGGGCGCGGCGAGCTCTCCATCAGGCGTACCGGGAGGAAGGTCAGCCACGACCACTGCAGCAACGGTTGCACCAGCCGCCCGGCCCCGGTGATTCTCGGGTACGGCGACAGGAGGCCGGCCCGCGCCCGGCGCAACTCGGTCACGGCCGAGGCGATGGCGGCCGGCTCGAGCACCACGTCGGCGTCCACGAAGGACAGCACGTCGGCGTCCCCGGCCGCGTCGGCGAGTTGCTGACACGCGTGCGGCTTGCCCAGCCAGCCCGGCGGCAGCGGCGCCCCGGTGTGGAGGCGCACCTTGTCGCCGGCCACCGACCGCACGACCTCGGCCGTCCCGTCGGTGGACCCGTCGTCGAGCACGTGGATCGTCAGGCCGGGGACGCCGGTCTGGGCCAGCAGCGACTCCACGCACGGCCCGACCCGGCCGGCCTCGTCACGCACCGGCAGCAGCACGGCGACCCGCTCGGTCGTGGCCGTCGCGGCGGGCCGGCGCAGCAGCAGCGCGTTCACCGCGGTGTGCGCGGTCAGCGCGGCCCACGGCAGCAGCGCCAGCCACCTCACGGCCGGCCCCGCGCGGCCTCGAGCGGCGACCCCGATCGGCGCAGCTGGAGCACCACGGGCAGGACCGCCGCGCCCATCAGGACCCCGCCCCAGGCCGCCGACGCGGGCAGGCCGAGGAAGACGGCATGGGCCAGCACGGACGAAGCGTACGTCCAGAGCCAGAGAGCCAGCATCGGTGTGTCACCGGGCCGCGGCTCGTGGACCCTCGACAGGAAGCTCAGGGCCGTCATCAGCACCACCGCGAAGCCCAGCCAGCCCAGGTAGTTGCCGATCGGGATGCCGGGCACGCCGGGCAGCGCCGGGGTGGGGGACTGCCACTGCCAATAGCCCTCGGCCACCATCTGCGGGTCGAGGAAGAGGTCCCAGGCGGCCAGGCCGAACGCGGCCAGGCCGATGCGGGCCCAGCGGGCGACCGGCAGGCGCTGCGCCGCCAGCCAGGCCGGCCAGGCCATCCAGGTCCAGGCCAGCGGGATGATCAACGGGACGCCGAGCACCTTCGGGCCGAGCTGCCCCGAGTAGTCGTAGGTGCCGAACGGGAAGCCGGTGGCCACGCCGATCGCCTCGACCGCGAAGCCGCCCAGCGTGGCCGTGCCGATCAGGGCGAGCGCCGCGCGAGGACCGCGGGTGAGCAGCGCGTGCGTCACCGACAGCAGGTAGCCGAGCACGACGGTGGCCACGGTGATCGCGGCGCGCGTCCCGCCGGAGGTCAGCGGGTAGCAGATCTGAGCGAGGACCAGGGCCCCGAGCAGCGCCCAGGGCCAGCCTTTAGAGACCGACAATGCCGGGCGCGTCTTCCGCGGGGCGCTCGACGACCGGCAGGTCGCGGCCGAGGATGGCGAACGCGCGCTCGTCACCGGGGAAGTGGAAGTGGCGCAGCACGTCGGCGAAGCCGAACCGGCGGTAGAGCCGCCAGGCCCGGGACTTCTGCTCGTCGGCCTCGGGCGTGGAGAGCAGCACCGTCTCGCCCTCGGCCATCGCGAGCAGCGCGCGCAGCTGGCGGGCGCCCACGCCGTGCCCCTGGGCGGCCGGGCGGACGTGCAGCTCGACGACCTCGAAGCAGTCGCTCAGCCAGCGGTGCCGATCCGGCTCGCCGAGGTGGGAACGCACCTGGTCGTGCCACCACTGGCCGGAGCCGGAGGTGTAGCCGTACCCGAAACCGGCGAGCCGGCCGTCGGTGGTGAGTGTGGCGACCGCCCGGAAACCGGCCCGGCGCACGTGGGCGCCGATGTAGCCCCGGCGGGTCTGGAGCAGCTCCTTGCGGTAGCCCATCGCTTCGCCGTAGACGCTCACCACGTCGTCGAGCCGCCGCAGCAGGTCGTCCGGCTGCCACGCCACGAGCCTCATCGTCGAGTCACGCCTCTCTTGCTGTCCAGCCGAGCACCTCGCGGTCGCCGGAGATGTCGTCGACCGCGAATCGGGCGAAAAGCTCCTCGGCGTACCACCCATCGGTCGGCGTCCGTGCGATCACCGCTCGATGCTCCGGCTGACGGTACGCGAATCGGGCCAGGTCCGCCGCCTCACGCCACACGCTGATGGTGCCCTGGAAGCCGAGCGGCGCCTCGCCGATGCCGAAGTGGGCCAGCAGGCCGGGTGCTTGATCGACTTCCTGCGCCACGGGCGCGATGGCCTTCCAGAACGCCGGCGCCCGCGTCGGCCGCAGCCGCGCCCGGGTCAGTGCCAGCACCATGCCTTCGAATTTCCGGCCCTCGGATTCCCGGTTTGTCACCGCAAAAGGCTCGCGTCCCGACCAGCTGCCCCGGCTTGACAGGGGCGTGATGTCGATCCGCGCCTTCTTGACGGCCAGGGTGTCCCAGTGGTGCAGGACGACCGGCCGGTCGCTGACGGTCACCGCCGCGTACCGGGTCAGATCGGCGTCAGTGGGTCCGACACCGTCGGCCGTACCGAGAAACTTGGCGAATCGAGCCCGATGCGGACCTGGGAAGGCGAGCCGGAACATCGCGACCCCGACCCGGCGCCGCGGCACCCGCCAGACGTGCACTGTGACCGGCATCGGCGTCAGGCCACGTCGGCCGGCGTGCCGGCGGTGACCCGCACCAGCTCGGCGAACGAGATCGGGAACACGGCCTGCGGCACCCCGCCGGCCGCCCAGACGTCCTCGTACTGCTCGAGGGCGGTGTCGACCAGCGTGCGGACCGGTTTCGGGTGGCCCAGCGGGGCGACCCCGCCGATGGCCTGCCCGGTGTGCTCGCGGACGAACTCGGGGGTGGCCCGGCGCAGCTTGCCGAGTCCCAGCGAGGCGGCGACCTTGGCCGTGTCGACCCGGTGCGCGCCCGAGGTCAGCACCAGCAGCGGCTCCCCGTCCGCGTCGAAGATCAGCGAGTTGGCGATCTGGCCGACCTCGATGCACAGCGCCTCGGCGGCCGCCGCCGCGGTGTGCGCCGCGGAGTCCAGGACGATCACCTGCGACGGGGCGTCGTCGGTGGTGTGTGCGCCGGCGGCGTCCAGGGCGTCCTGCACGGCGATGACGTTGGGGTGTTCCCTCATCAGCCCATTCTCACCACCCGAACCGTTCCCGGTGCAGGCGGGCCGGGCGGACCCCGACCGCGCGGGCGGCCCGGAACACCGACGCGGCCCAGGCGTCGGGCCCGCAGACGTACACGTCGTGCCCGGCGATGTCGGGGGAGAGCGACCGCAGCGCCTCGGCGTCGTCGTAGTCGGCGTACTCGGCGGGCAGCCACGACCCGGCCTCGGCGCGCGGGCCGACCAGCGGCACCAGCCGGACGCCGCGATGCTCGGCCAGCCACGCGAGCTCACGGCCGAACGCCACCTCGTGCGGATGCCGGGTGCGATAGACCAGCGTGGCCCGGCCGTGCCCGTACGGCAGGTCCCAGAGCAGCGCGAGCAGCGGCGTCACCCCGACCCCGCAGGCCAGCATGGTGACCGAGCCGCCGGCGTAGGTGGCCGCGGTCATCCGCCCGTACGGTCCCTCGATCAGCACCCGCGTGCCCCGCCGCAGCGCCGCCACCCGTTCGCTGCCGTCACCCACCACCTTGACCGTGATGCGCAGGCTGTCGCCGCGCGGCGGCCCCGACAGCGAGAACGGATTGCCGCGCAGCGCGCCGCGGCCGTCCAGGAAGCGCCACACGAAGAACTGCCCCGCGCGGACCGGCAACCGGTCGAGCCGCCGCCCGCTCAGATAGACCGAGACCAGGCCGGGCGCCTCCGGGTCGACGTGGTCCACGGTCAGCCGGTGCCGCAGCGTCCGCCAGACCGGCAGGCCGAGTCGGAACACCAGCACCGAGCCGGCCGCGATCGCGTACAGGCTCCACCAGAACGCCCGGGCGGCCGGTGTGCGGAAGTCGGTGCCGAGCAGGAACTCGTGCGGCAGCGCCAGCCCGACGCCGAGATAGGCGTAGAGGTGCAGCAGATGCCACGACTCGTACCGCATCCGCCGGCGCGTACGACGCACCGACGTGACCACGACCAGGATCAACGCCGCCAGGGCGGCCAGCGCCAGGAGCATCCCGGGCTCGGTGGCCAGCCGCGGCCAGGGTTGCGTTTCCGCGTACGCCAGGAAGGCGAGCACGACGTGGGCCAGCAGCAGGTGGAACGACGCGAAGCCGGTCCAGCGGTGCCACCGGGCGAGCGTGTCCTGGCCGTACGCCCGCTCGACCCACGGGATGCGCGCCATCAGCACGACCTGGAGGATCAGCAGGTCGGCCGACCACAGCGCGGCGAGCCGGCCCCACGCGGCCAGGCCTCCGGGCGCCTCGTCCCGGCCCGCCGTCCACAATGCTGTGACGGCGAGCAGGGTGAGGGCCGCTGTCAGCCGGGCCGCGCTTCGCACGAAGCGAGACCGTACAAAGCCTTTCGCCGGGCCGGTAGGGGATCGTGAACAAGCCGTCGGTTTCGGGTTTTTCCGTTATCCGCGGACGCCGGTGGCCTCTTCACTGGCGTCCCAGAGCCGCGCGGCGGCGGCCGGATCGCTCGCGTGCGCGGCGGGCTTCTCGAGGTGATGGTCGACGTAGTAGCCGCCGTTGGTGAGACCGTCGGTGGTGGCCAGCCAGACCAGGAGCGCGCCGGCTTTCTCGGGCGTCACCAGGAAGGGCGCGTATTTGTAGAAGAACCGGGTCACCTTGCCCACGCCGAAGTTGCTGCGCACGACGCCCGGGTGGAACGAGACGCTGGTGATGCCGGGCCAGCGGCGGGCGGCCTCGGCGGCGAAGAGGATGTTGGCCGTCTTGGCCGCGCCGTAGGCCGGGAACGAGCGGAACCGGGCCGGGTTGCCCGCGAGGTCGTCCGGGTCGGGCGCGCCGCGCTGGTGCGCCCGCGAGGAGGTGTTCACCACCCGGCCGCCGGTGAGCCTGTCCCGCAGCAGGTGGGTGAGCAGGAAAGGCGCCAGGTGGTTGCCCTGGACAGTCGCTTCGAAGCCGTCCTTCGTACGGCGGTAGTGCTCGACCATGCCGCCGGCGTTGTTGGCCAGGATGTCGATCCTCGGGTACCGCTCGCCGATCCGGGCGGCGAGGTCGCGTACCTGATCGAGGTCTTCGAAATCCGCCCTCATCACCGTGGCGCCCGGGACCCGGCGCGCGGCCTGCTCGAGGCGCGCCGGAGTGCGGCCGACCAGCACCACCTCGTCGCCCGCGGCGGCGAACTGCTCGGCCGCCGCCAGCCCGACGCCCGAACTGCCCCCGGTGACGACCACGGTCCGGCTCATGGGATCTCCTGTCCTCCGGGGTCGATCTCTGACTAAGGTCAGAGATCGTGGATCAGATCGAGTTCGTGCGGGACTTCAACCGGTTCTACACGCAACGCCTCGGCGTGCTCAACGATCATTACCTGGGTCAGGGACGACCGCTCGGCGAGGCCCGGCTGCTCTTCGAGATCGGCGACGGCGCCGACCTGCGCGAGCTGCGCACCCGGCTGGGCCTCGACTCCGGGTATCTCAGCCGGCTGCTGCGGGCTCTCGGTGGCGAGGGCCTGGTGACGGTGCGGCCGCACCCCTCCGACGGCCGGGTGCGGATCGCGTCGCTGACCGGGGCCGGGCGGCGCGAGCGGGCCGACCTGGAGTCACGCTCCCGCGACAGCGTCGCCGCGCTGCTCGATCCGCTCACCGACGGCCAGCGCGAGCGATTGCTCGAGGCGCAGGCGCAGATTCGCCGCCTGGTGCGCCTGGCCACGGTCACCGTCGAGGCGGTCCCCGACGACGCGCCGGAGGCCCGTGAGTGTCTCGAGGCGTACGCCGGGGAACTGGCTCGCCGGTTCCCCGAGGGGTATGACGCCGCGGCCGCCCTGATCCCGCCCGGAGCCCTGACCGAGGGCACCTTTCTGGTCGCCCGGGAGGACGGCCGGCCGGTCGGCTGCGGGCTGTGGCAGGGGGCCTCCGGGTTGGCGGCTTCTGAGTCGGCGGCCGCCGGGGCGGCGGCCCTCCGGTCGTCGGCCGAGATCCGGCACCTGTGGGTGAGCCCGGCGGTGCGGGGGATCGGGCTGGGGCGGCGGCTGCTGGCCGCGCTCGAACGGGACGCCGCCGCGCACGGTGTCACGACGGTGCGCCTGGGCACGCACGGCTCGCTGACCGAGGCGATCGCTCTCTACCGCGCGGCCGGCTACCGCGAGGTCCCGTCGTACGACTCCTCGCCGTACAACCAGCTCGCCTTCGTCAAGGAGCTAGTACTTTAGGCCGGTCCGGTCCGGGCGCATCCTTCGTACGATCGGGGCGTGCACGAGTTGCTCCGCTCGGTGTGGCGGGAACCCCGGTCGCCCGGCGCGCCGGTCCGCGTCCGGCGCGACTGGGTGCTGCTGGGCGTCGTCGTCGTGGCCACCGTCCTCGAGGGTCTGCTGACCGCGGCCTGGTCCGGCATGATCCTCGGGCTGCTGCTGGCCCCCACTCTGCTCCTGCGCCGCACCCGGCCGTTGCTGATGGTCGCGATCGCGTTCCTGGTCTGCCTGTTCTGGCTCGACCCGGGGAACGGCACGCTGGCCTATCTGCTCGTTCTGCCGTACGCCCTGTTCCGCTGGGGTTCGGGGCGCGAGGCACTGGCCGGCGCCGCGCTGATCTTCGCCAAGATCACGGTGTCCGCCGCCCTCGGCCACATCGGCGCCACCGACCTGCTCCTCGGGTTCGTCGCCATGATCGCGGCGTTCGCGCTGGCCACCACCTTCCGCTACCGCGCCCGGCTGCTCGGCCGCCGGCTCGACGAGGTCAAGCTGCGCGAACGCGAACGGCTCGCCCGCGATCTGCACGACACCGTGGCCCATCACGTCTCGGCGATGGCCATCCGGGCCCAGGCCGGCATCGCGGTGGCCCGGCGGGAGCCCGAGGCCGCCGTCGACGCGCTGCGGGTCATCGAGGCCGAGGCGACGCGCGCCCTCGCCGAGATGCGCACGATGGTGCGCGCGTTGCGTCAGGCCCAGGCCGGTGGTCTCGCGCCCAGCCCCGGGCTGGCCGACCTGCGCGGCCTGGCCGGCCGGTCGCCGTCCGGCCCGGTGGTCTCGGTCGAGCTGACCGGCGACCTCGACGACGTTCCCGCCACCGTCGGCACGGCCGTCTATCGCCTCGCGCAGGAGTCGGTGACCAACGCGCGGCGGCACGCCCGGCACGCCACTCGCATCTCGATCCGCGTGGCCGCCGACGACGCCGTGGTGCGCCTGCACGTCAGCGACGACGGCGAGGCCTCCCGGGCCTCCGTGGTCACCGGGTTCGGCCTGGCCGGCATGGCCGAGCGGGCTGGCCTGCTCGGCGGCACGTGCGAGGCCGGCCCCGGCCCGGGGCGCGGCTGGACGGTCACCGCGGCGCTGCCACGCGCCGGGGCAGCTGTCTAGATGAACGACGACATCCGGGTGGTCGTCGCCGACGACCAGGAGATCGTGCGCACCGGCCTGACCATGATCCTCAACGCCGAGCCCGGCATCCGGGTCGTGGGTGAGGCGCCCGACGGCCGCCGCGCTGTCGAACTGGCCCGGCAGCTCCGCCCCGACGTGTGCCTGCTCGACATCCGGATGCCCGGCATGGACGGCATCGAAGCCACCCGTCGCCTTGCCGGCCCCGCGGTCACCGACCCTCTGGCCGTGGTCGTCATCACCACGTTCGATCTCGACGACCACGTCTATGCCGCTCTGCGCGCCGGGGCCCGCGGCTTCCTGCTCAAGGACGCCGGCACGGCCCTGCTGAGCCAGGCCGTGCACGCCGCCGCCCGCGGTGACGCCCTGATCGCCCCCAGCGTCACCACGCGCCTGCTCAGAGCCTTCGCCGACGCGGGTCCGGCCGGTCCGCGGGCGCAGCCCGTCGACCCGCTCACCGACCGCGAGGAGCAGGTGCTGGCCGCGGTGGCGCGAGGCCGCACCAACGCGGAGATCGGGGCCGAGTTGCACATCGGCCTGAGCACGGTCAAGACCCACATCGCCGCGCTGATGGCCAAGCTCGTGGTCCGCAACCGGGTGGAGATCGCCATGTGGGCCTACGAGACGGGCCGTACTTCCGGCCACCCCTGACTCCCGCCATCGGCCGGCTCCGGTCCGGCCTCCGCTCCGATGAAACCGGCGCCCGCCCCGGTCACGCTGAGCCGCATGAAGGCCATCTGTCAGGAGAAGTACGGCGTCCCGCGGCTCGAGGACGTGGCCGAGCCGCAGCCCGGCCGGGGCGAGGTGCGGGTGCGGGTCCGGGCCGCGTCGGTCAACGCCCGTGACTGGCACGTGATGCGCGGCGACCCCTATCTGGGGCGGCTGCTGCTGCCCGCGGTGATGGGACCGCGCGGGCCGCGACGCCGGATCAGGGGCACCGACTTCGCGGGAACGGTCGAGTCGGCCGGCGCCGGGGTCGACCGCTTCCGGCCCGGCGACGAGGTCTACGGCGATCTGGGTGACGCGCACGGAGCGTTCGCCGAGTACGTCTGTGCTCCCGCGGACCAGATCGAGTTCAAGCCGGCCGGACTCGGCTGGGAGCAGGCCGCCGCGCTGCCGCTGGCCGGGGGAACGGCCCTGCTGGGCCTGCGCGGCCGGGTGCGGGCCGGCCGGAGCGTACTGATCAACGGAGCCTCGGGTGGGGTGGGCACGTTCGCCGTTCAGATCGGCAAGGCGCTCGGCGGGTCGGTGACGGCCGTGTGCAGCACCCGCAACGTCGATCTGGTCCGCTCGCTGGGGGCCGACGAGGTCGTCGACTACACCAGGAGCGACTTCGCCCGCCTCGGCCGTCGCTTCGACGTGGTGTTCGACCTGGTGGGCAACCGGTCGCTGGGCGATCTGCGGCGGACGGTGGCGCCGGGCGGGACGCTGGTGCTCTCCGGCGGTGGTACGTCGCGCGGCCGGCCCCGGGTGTTCGGGCCGATGCGGCTGATCCTCGGGGCCCGGCTCGCGGCCCGGTCGTCCCGCTCGGGCCCGCGCATCGAGGTGCCGGCGACGGCGCCGAGCCGGGAGCTGCTGGCCGAGCTCCGCGAGCTCGCCGAGGCGGGCCGGTTGCGTCCGGTGATCGATCGCACCTATCAGCTGGCCGAGGTGCCCGAGGCGATCCGGTATGTCGAGGAGGAGCACGCCCGGGCCAAGGTCGTCATCACAGTGTGAACTTCCCCGGGCCCACTCGGGTTCGCTGTCTTGCGTTTTTGTCGTACGTCAGTGCTAGTCTTCTTCTTGGTTAGAACGGATGTTCGAACACCTTCGAACTTCGAGGTCCGCCTTCGAGGTTCGGGGCGGATGTCCGGTCTGGCTACGGGAGCGGTGTTTCGCGGCGCGGCTCCCGGGTGCGGCACCCGCGAAGTGCCGCGCGTGAGGTTCCGGGCATTCGCGGGTCCGGGCCTTCAGACAAGGCAGGACCGTCGTCCGCTCCCCCCGACCCCCGGGTGGCGGACGGCGGACCCGCCGGCAGGTCCGGCCGGGTGTGGTGTGGGGAAGCTTCACACCCGGCCGGTCACCCACCACGGGCTGCTGCGCCTTCCTCCGCAGCGCCTCGGTTCGACCCGGCACGTCGGATGCGAGACACGCGAGGAGAAACACATGGCGAGCCACACAGCGCCGAGCCTTTGGCCGGCTCCCGACCTGGCTTCTGCCGTCCAGCCCAGCCAGGCGGCCGCCGAGCCGGCCCACGCCCGCACGGCCGTGCGCGGTTCGGCCTCCGTCCATCCGGCGATACCCGGCCTGGCCGTGTCCGGCTCGGCTTACGCCGACTCCGCGACGCCGCGCCCGGCTCAGGGGCCGGCGACTTCCAGCCACCGGTCCACCTCGGGCGTGCCCACCTCTCGTCCGGCCCCGCCTGGTCCGGCTGCGCCCGGCGCGACCGCTTTCCGCCAGGCCGCGCCGGTGACGGTCGCGCCTCGGCAGGCTGTTCCCGGTCCGGCTGTCGCTGGGCCGGCTGTTCCCGGTCCGGCTGTTCCCGGTCCGAGCGTTGCTGGTCGGACTGTTGGTGGGCCGGCTGTTCCTGGTCCGGCTGTTCCCGGTCCGGTTGCTCCGGGGCTGGCGCATGCGCCGACCGCGGCTGCCCGGGCCGACGCCCCTACCGTGCCGGCGCACATGCTGCCCCAGCGCACTCCGGCCCAGTTGCTGGCAATCGCCCGCGAGGGCCTCGCCGAGGCGGCGCGCACCGGGCCCGACGGCCTGCGCTACGCGGCGGCTCACCTGGCCGCCTTGCGCGCCGCGGCCGCCGTGCTCGCGGCTCGCGCCCGTCCCGCCCCGGCCAGCCGTCGCAGCCGGGTGACCAGCGTCTGGTCGCTGCTGGTGCTGGTGGCGCCCGACTTCGGCGAGTGGGCCAACTATTTCGCCCTGGGCGCCTCCAAGCGCGCCGCGGCCGAGGCCGGCATCCCACGCGTGGTGAGCCCGCGCGAGGCCGACGACCTCCTGCGGGCCGCCGAGCAGTTCGTGGCCGTCGTCGAGTCCGCCCTGGGCCTCACCTACCAGCCTCCGCTGGCCGCCTGACCTTCCCCGCGGTCCCGTCGGGCCGCAGTCCGGCCTCACCGTGATCTTCCGGCTGAGCGCTCGCCGGCCACTTCGGCGAGCGTCTCGTCGTCGCGCCCGGCTGCGCGTGCCCTGCGGCCCGTGCCTTGGCTGCACGTGCCTGGCGGCCGTGCCTGGCGGCCGTGCCTGGCGGCCGTGCCTGGCGGCCGTGCCTGGCGGCCGTGCCCCGGCGGCCGTGCCCCGGCGGCCGTGCCCCGGCGGCCGTGCCCCGGCGGCCGTGCCCGGCGGCTCGTGTTCACGCAGTCAGTGTTTTGCGCAGTCAGTGTTTGCGCAGCTTGTGCTTTCGCGCAGCCCGCCAGCCGGTGAGGGCTGGTGAGGACTTGGTTGAGGAGGAGACGGAGGGGCTGAGGAGGGAGGCCGGCGTGGGAGCGGCTCAGGGTGGGCAGAGCGGGAAACCGAGCGACAGGGTGAGGCAGCACATGGCGGGACGCATGATCAGCGGTGCGGCCGCCCTGGCCGAACTGGTTCGGACGGCGGGTGAGACCGAGACAGCGGGCCTGCACCGGACGCTGCCGGTGGCGCCCGAGCTGAGCTCGCTGTTGCCGGGGCACGGGCTGCGCCGCGGCAGCACCGTGGCGGTGGCCGCCGGGCGGTCGGCCACCGCTGCCGGTGGGACGTCCCTGCTGCTGGCGTTGCTGTCCGAGGCCTCCCGGCAGGGGTCCTGGTGCGCGGTGGTCGGCGTACCGTCGCTGGGCGCGATCGCCGCCGCCGAGAGCGGCATCGTCCTCGACCGGCTGGCTCTGGTGCCTGACCCGGGGCCGGAGTGGCCCACGGTGGTGGCCGCCCTGATCGACGGGGTCGACCTCATCGTCCTGGCCGTGCCCGGTGGTGTCTCCGCCTCGATCGCCTCGCGCCTGGTGGCCCGGGCCCGTCAGCGCGGCAGCGTCCTGGTTCCGTACGGCGACTGGTCCGGCGCCGACGTGACCCTGAGCGTTCTCGACGCCCACTGGGAGGGCCTCGACGAGGGGCACGGCCGTCTGCGCCGCCGCCGGGTGCGGGTGCTGGCCCGGGGCCGGGGCGCCGCGGCCCGCCCCAAGGAGGTCACCATGTGGATGCCGGGCGTGACGATCCGCCCGCTGACCCCGCCGCCTCCGGCTCCCGACCGGGCCCCGCTGGTCGAGTCCACCGTGGACCGGACCGCTCGTCCCCAGCTCACCTCCGTCCCCACCGGCGACTCGCCGCCGTCCCCGTCCCCGGCGGCAAGATCGGACCGTTCGGGATCACCCGCGTCGGCGGCGGCGGGATCGGATCGTTCAGGGTCGCCCGCGTCGGCGGCGGCGGGATCGGATCGTTCGGAGCCGCCCGCGTTCCCGGCGGCGAGATCAGACCGTTCGGGGCCGGCCGCGGGCCTGTCGTCCGCGGCCTCGGCAGCCCCGGGTCGTTCGGGCCGGCTTGCCTCTGTGCCGGCGGTGAGGTGAGGTGGCGGGCGGGACGGCCGGCGCGCGGACCATGCTGCTCTGGTGCCCGGACTGGCCGGTCATCGCGGCCGAGATCGTGCTGGGGCTGCCGGCCGCGCAGCCGGTCGCCGTGGTGCACGGGAACCGGGTGATCGCCTGCTCGGAGACGGCGCGGCAGGAGGGCGTACGCCGGGGGTTGCGGCGGCGGGAAGCGCAGAGCCGATGCCCGCGGCTCACCGTCGTCGAGCACGACCCGGGGCGGGACGCGCGGGCCTTCGAGCCGGTCGTCGGGGCCGTCGAGGAGGTCGCGGTCGGCGTCGAGGTGATCCGGCCGGGGGCCCTGGCGTTCGCCGCGCGCGGGCCGTCCCGGTACTTCGGCGGGGAGGAGGCGGCCGCCGAGCGGATCGTCGAGCAGGTCGCGCAGGCCTGCGAGGTGGAGAGTCAGGTCGGCATCGCCGAGGGGGTGTTCGCGGCGGGGCTCGCGGCCCGCGGCGGCCGGGTGATCCCGCCCGGCGGGACGCCGGCCTTTTTGCGGGCCCAGCCGATCGAAGCGATCGAGCGGCCCGAGCTGACCGACCTGCTCAAACGGCTCGGCCTCAAGACGCTGGGGGACTTCGCGGCGCTGCCGGCCGGTGACGTGCTGGCCCGGTTCGGCTTCGACGGCGCGCTGGTCCACCGGCTCGCCGCCGGGTTCGACCACCGGCCGCTCGCGGTCCGCCGGCCGCCGCCCGACCTCGAGGTCTCCGAGACCTACGACGAACCGCTGGAACGGGTGGACGTGGCCGCGTTCGCCGGTCGCGCGCTGGCCGAGCGGCTGCATGACAAGCTCGCCGCGTACGGGCTGGCCTGCACCCGGCTCGGGATCGAGGCGGTCACCGCGAACGGCCAGGAGTTGCACCGCGTCTGGCGGCACGACGGCACGCTCACCGCCGCGGCCATCGCCGAGCGGGTCCGCTGGCAACTCGACGGCTGGCTCACCGGCGCCCGCCGCGGCGCCCCGGCCCGCCCCACCGCCGGTCTCGTGCGTCTGCGCCTCATCCCCGACGGCGTACTCGTCCATCTCGGACTGCAGCCGGGCCTCTGGGGTGACGCCGGCGCCGATCGCGAGCGCGCCCACCGGGCCTTCAGCCGCGTGCAGGGTCTGCTCGGCCCCGAGTCGGTGGTCACCCCGGTGTTCGGCGGTGGCCGCAACGCCGACGACCAGATCCGCCTGGTTCCCTGGGGCGACGAACGCGACCCGCACCGCCCGGCGGCCCCGCACGCCGACCCGGTTCCGGGCATCGAGACCCACCCGGTGCTGCCCCCGCACGTCCAGCCCGCCCTCACGTTCACCGAGCCGGGCGATCCGGACCTCGTTCCCGGCGTACGGGATGAGCTCGCCCCCGTACGGGAACGCCGCGCGCAGGAGGAAACGCGGCCGAGGCCGGCCGCGCACCCGGAGCCGGACACCGTGACCGTGGTGGCGGTGCCGCCGGGTGGCCGGCGTCGTCAGCGGACAGCCAAGCCGCCGGTCCGGCCGCCCTGGCCCGGCCGGCTGCCCAGGCCGGCCCCCGCTCTGGTGCTGACCCGGCCGCTCCCGGCGGTGGTCCTCGACCGGGACGGCGAGCCGGTGGGGGTGAGCGCGCGTCTCGAGCTCACCGGCAGCCCCGCGGCCCTGATCGTCGAACGTGCCCGGCCCGTCGCCATCACCGGGTGGGCCGGGCCGTGGCCGGTCGAGGAGCGCTGGTGGGACCCGGCCGAGTCGCGCCGCCGGGCCCGGTTCCAGGTGGTGCTGGCGGACGGCCGGGCCTTCCTGCTGAGCCTGGCCGCCGGCCACTGGGCCGTGGACGCCCTTTATGACTAGGAGACGGTGTGGGCTTTCATAACCCCAAGATGTCCTGGGCGGACCTGGAGAAGACGCTCACCGGGGGCGGCGGGGACGCGAAGGAGCAGCGGCACCTGCAGCCGGTCGTCGATCCGCTCGCCGTCGACGGTGACGGCGGGGACTCGCCGGCCTGGTCACGCAAGCGGCAACCCTACGAGGCGCCCGCCCTGGTGCGGCGCGAGCACGTCACCCCGTACGCGGAACTCCACTGTCACTCCAACTTCAGCTTTCTCGACGGCGCCAGCCACCCGGAGGAGCTGGCCGAGGAGGCCGCCCGCCTCGGGCTGAACGGCCTGGCCGTCACCGACCACGACGGCTTCTACGGCGTGGTCCGGTTCTCCCAGGCGGCCCGCGAGCTGGGCCTGCCCACGATCTTCGGCGCCGAGCTGTCGCTCGACCTGAGCAAGCCGCAGAACGGCGAAGCCGACCCCGAGGGCCGCCACCTGCTCGCCCTGGCGCACGGTCACGAGGGGTACGCCCGGCTGGCCAGCGTCGTCTCCCGGGGTCAGCTCGCCGGTGGGGAGAAGGGCAAGCCCGAGTACGGGGACCTGGAGCATCTCGCCGAGACGCTGCGCGACCACGTGCTGATCCTCACCGGCTGCCGTAAGGGGCCGGTCCCCAAGGCGCTGGCCACCGGGGGCCTCGACGCCGCGGCGGCCGAGCTCGACCGCCTGGTCGCCCTGTTCGGCCGGCCCAACGTCGCGGTCGAGCTGACCTCGCACGGCGACCCGTACGACGACGACCGCAACGACGCCCTGCACGCGCTGGCCCGGAGCCGCCGCCTCGAGGTCGTCGCCACCAACAACGTGCACTACGCGACCCCGGCCCGGCGCCGGCTCGCCACCGCGCTGGCCGCCGTCCGCTCGCGCCGCAGCCTCGACGAGATGGACGGCTGGCTGCCCGCGGCCGGCACCGCCCACCTGCGCGGCGGTGACGAGATGGCCCGCCGGTTCGCCGCCTGGCCGGGTGCGGTCGAGGCGGCCGCGATGTTCGGCGAGGACCTCGCGTTCGACCTGCAGCTGATCGCCCCGAGGCTGCCCGACTTCACGATCCCCGAGCCGGGGCACACCGAGATGTCCTGGCTGCGCGAGCTCACCATGCGCGGCGCGCGCGACCGGTACGGCCCGCCGCAGGCGCATCCCCGGGCCTACGAGCAGCTCGAGTACGAGCTCCGGATGATCGAGGAGCTGGGCTTCCCCGGCTACTTCCTGGTCGTCTACGACATCGTCCAGTTCTGCCGTGACCAGGGCATCTACGCCCAGGGCCGGGGGAGCGCGGCCAACTCCGCGGTCTGTTACGCGCTGCGTATCACCAATGTGGACGCGGTCGCGCACAACCTGCTCTTCGAGCGGTTCCTGGCCCCGGAGCGCGACGGCCCGCCCGACATCGACGTCGACATCGAGTCGGACCGGCGTGAGGAGGTCATCCAGCACGTCTACGAGCTGCACGGCCGCGAGCACACCGCCCAGGTCGCCAATGTCATCTCGTACCGGCCGCGTTCGGCGGTGCGCGACATGGCCAAGGCGTTCGGGTTCTCGCCGGGTCAGCAGGACGCCTGGAGCAAGCAGATCGACCGGTGGGGCAGCGTGGCCACGGTCGACGTCGAGGACATCCCGGCCCAGGTGGTCGAGTTCGCCAACCAGGTGCAGGACTTCCCCCGCCACCTGGGCATCCACTCGGGCGGCATGGTGATCTGCGACCGCCCGATCATCGAGGTCTGCCCGGTGGAGTGGGGGCGCATGCCGGGCCGCACGGTGCTGCAGTGGGACAAGGACGACTGCGCCGCGATCGAGCTGGTCAAGTTCGACCTGCTGGGCCTGGGCATGTTGTCGGCGCTGCGGTACGCGTACGAGATGATCGAATCGGATCTGGACATCTCCACCATGGACCTGACCGACGCCGAGGTCTACGACATGCTCTGCCGGGCCGATTCGGTGGGCGTCTTCCAGGTGGAGAGCCGTGCCCAGATGGCGACCCTGCCCCGGCTCAAGCCGCGCGTGTTCTACGACCTGGTGGTGGAGGTCGCGCTGATCCGGCCGGGCCCGATCCAGGGCGGCTCGGTCCACCCGTTCATCCGGCGCAAGAACGGTCTGGAGCCGATCACCTATCCCCATCCGCTGATGCGCAACGCGCTTGAGAAGACGCTCGGCGTGCCGCTCTTCCAGGAGCAGCTCATGCAGCTCGCGATCGACGTGGCCGGCTTCGACCCGGCCGAGGCCGATCAGTTGCGCCGGGCGATGGGCTCGAAGAGGTCGGTCGAGAAGATGGAGAGGATCAAGAAGCGGCTGTACGAGGGGATGGCCGCCAACGGGATCACCGGGGAGCTGGCCGACGACCTCTTCACCAAGCTCTCCGCCTTCGCCAACTACGGCTTCCCGGAGAGCCACTCGATGAGCTTCGCCTATCTGGTGTACGCCAGCGCGTGGCTGAAGCGGTACCACCCGGCCGCCTTCTGCGCGGCCCTGCTCAACGCCCAGCCGATGGGCTTCTACTCGCCGCAGTCGCTGGTCGACGACGCCCGCCGGCACGGTGTCGAGGTGCGCCGGCCCGACATCAACCTGAGCGACGCCAAGGCCACCCTGGAGTCGACGCCGAAGACCCGGTGGGGCGCGCTTCCGGGGGAGCCGCCGCACGCGTGGGGCCTCGGCGGCCCGGCTGTCCGGCAGGGGCTGGCCAGCATCCGCACGCTCGGCGAGGACCTGGCCGGACGGATCGAGCAGGATCGGCGCGCGAACGGGCCGTACCGGGGCATGGCCGACCTTTCCCGGCGTACGGGCTGTTCCACCACCCACCTGGAGGCGCTCGCCACGGCCGACGCCTTCGCGAGTTTCGGCCTCACCCGGCGGGAGGCGCTCTGGGCGGCCGGGGCGGCTTCGCAGGACCGGCCCGACCGGCTGCCCGGCACGGTGACCGGCACCGACGCGCCGATGCTGCCCGGCCTGAGCGCGGTCGACGAGCTGGTCGCCGACGTCTGGGCCACCGGGTTGTCGCCCGAGACGCACCCGGCCCAGTTCCTGCGGGCCGGCCTCGACCAGGTGGGCGCCCTGCCGATCGCCCAGGTGGGCCGGGTCGAGGCCGGCACCCGCATCCGGGTGGGCGGGATCGTGACCCACCGGCAGCGACCGGCGACCGCGGGCGGGGTGACGTTCGTGAACCTGGAGGACGAGACCGGGATGCTCAACGTGACCTGCTCGCCGGGGCTGTGGCAGCGCTATCGGCGGGTGGCCCGCACCAGCTCGGCGCTGATCGTGCGGGGCCGGCTCGAGAAGGCCGAGGGGGTGCTCAACCTGGTGGCGGACCGGCTCGAGGCGCTCACCCCACCGGTGTCGCCGGCCTCGCGGGACTTCCGCTGAACATTCCTTTCGCCCGATTTTGTACCTTTAGTGGCATGCTCCCAGTTCTGCTTGCCGCCACGCTCACCGCGCTGATCGGCCCCGTGCCCGATCCCAAGCCGACGTACGGGTCGGCGCCGCGCCCCACCACCCGCAGCGAAGTCACACTGAGCTACCTCGCCGACGCCGGTTTCGCGATGGCGGTCAAGCTCACCTGCGACCCACCCGGCGGCGGTCACCCGCGCGCGGTGCAGGCCTGCGCCACGCTCGAGCAGGTCGACGCCGACCCCGGCCGGATCCCGCGCACGTCGACCGCCTGCATCCTGCTCTACAAGCCGATCACCGCCACGCTGAGCGGCACGTGGCAGGGCCGCGACGTCAGCTGGACCCACCGGTTCGGCAACAGCTGCGAGATGCGCCGCGCCACCGGGGTCCTGTTCCGGTTCTGAGACCCGCACCCGCCTGCCGTTACTCTGCCCCTGTGGACAACGCATCGACGCGGACCGCGCGCCCGCTCGTCTCCGCCCGCACCGCCGCCGTCTGGGCGGTGCTGGGCCGTGAGCTGGAACGGCACGCCGGCCGGGAGCTGACCGTGCTGGACGTCGGCGGCGGCACCGGCGGCTTCGCCGTCCCGCTGGCCGAGGCCGGACACGCCGTCACCGTCGTGGACGCCAGCCCGGACGCGCTGGCCGCGCTCACCCGGCGGGCCGCCGACGCCGGAGTCGCCGGCCGGATCCGGGCCGTGCAGGGCGACGGCGACGCGCTGGCCGGCCTGATCGCTCCGGACAGCGTCGACCTGATCCTGTGCCATGCCGTGCTCGAGGTCGTCGACGACCCGGCCGGCGTGGTCGCGGCCATGGCCACGGCGCTGCGTCCCGGCGGCGCGGTCAGTGTGCTGGTGGCGGGCCGGGCGGCGGCCATCCTGGGCCGGGCGATCAACGGGCATCTGCGAGCGGCCGGCGCGGTGGCGGCCGATCCCGAGGGCCGGGCCGGCGCGCGCGACACCCTGCGCCGGCGCTACGACGCCGCGACCGCGACCGACCTGCTGGACGCGGCCGGGCTGACGATCGAGCAGACCCATGGCGTACGGGTCCTGGCCGATCTGCTGCCGGCCGCCGTCGTCGAGGAGGACCCGCAGGCGCTGCTCGAGCTCGAGCTGGAGCTGTCGTCCCGGCCGCCGTTCCGCGACATCGCCTCCCAGCTGCACCTCTTCGCCCGCAAGCCGTGACCGCCGAGCCGCTGGTCGTGCCGGCCGACCAGCTGCCCGCCTCGGCGTTCGAGCCGGTGCGGCCGGCGTACGGCTCGGGCAGCCTCGCCGACGTGCTGCCCAGCGTCTCGGCGCTGCTGGGCGTGCCCGGCGCGTCCGACCCCCTCGGCCTGCGGGACGAACTGGACGGCGTCACCCGCGTCGCCGTGCTGCTCGTCGACGGGCTCGGCGCCCACCAACTGCCGCTGATCACCCCGTACGCCCCGGTTCTGGCCGGCCTGGCCGCCCGTGGCCGGACGCTGACCGCGGGTTTCCCGTCCACCACTCCGGTCAGCCTGGTCACTCTCGGCACCGGCGTGCCGACGGGCGCGCACGGCATCCTCGGCTTCACCACGCGGCGACCGGACGGGCGGGTGCTCAACCACATCCAGTGGAAGCACGACCCCGACCCGGCGGCCTGGCAACCGGTCCCGACCCGCTTCGAGCTCGCGGCGGCGGCCGGGGTCGCGGCGACCGCGGTGAGCCGGCCCGAGTTCGAGGGCAGCGGCCTGACCGTCGCGGCCTACCGCGGCGCTCACTACACACCGGCAGGCGGTGATGCCCTCGCCGACCGGATGCTGGCGGCGCTCGAGGCGGCGACCGGACCGGCGCTGGTCTACGGCTATCACCCCGACCTCGACCATCACGGCCACGGCGACGGCGTCGACTCCCCGGCCTGGCGCACCGCCGCCCGGGGTGTCGAGGCGCTGCTCGACCGGCTCGTGCACGGCCTGCCCCCGCGATCGGCGCTGCTCGTCGTGGCCGACCACGGCCAGCTCAATGTTCCGCTGGACGCACGTTTCGACATGGCGGACATTCCGGCACTGCGCGACGGGATCGTGGGCGTCGCCGGGGAGCCCCGCGTCCGCTATCTCTACGCCGCGCCCGGCGCCCTCGACGACGTGGTCGCCGCCTGGAAGGGCGTGCTCGGCGACGCGGCCTGGGTGCTCACCCGCGACGAGGCGATCGACGGCGGCTGGTACGGCCCGGTGCCGGCCGACCACCGCGGCCGGATCGGCGACGTGGTGATCATCTGTCAGGGCCGGGCGATCGCGCTGGCCGGTGGCTGGGAGCCGCCGACGATCGGCCGGCTGATCGCCTTCCACGCCTCGGTCACCGCCGCCGAGATGGAGATCCCGCTGCTCATCGCCCGCTGACCAGCCCTTTTCCCGGTCCGGGTCTCTGTCGGGCTGGGGGATGGGTCGGCGCGGAAAGGCGCGCTGGGCTGCGGTGATCCGGTTTTGTCGGGGGGTCGGGCTAACCTCCCTGACGTGGGACGCAGCCAGGCGGTGCCGAAAGGACGCGACCCGCGTTTCGGCCCGGGCGCCGACGACGCGGGCTGCTCGATCCTGCACGTCGACATGGACGCGTTCTTCGCCTCGGTGGCCGTGCGGTCGCAGCCCGAGCTGCGCGGCCAGCCGGTGATCGTGGGTGGTGTCGGCCCGCGCGGCGTGGTCAGCTCGGCCAGCTACGAGGCCCGCCGCTTCGGGGTGCGCAGCGCCATGCCGACCGCCCGGGCCCGCGCGCTCTGCCCCCGGGGAGTCTTCCTGCCCGTCGACGGTCCGGCCATCGGCGCCGCCTCCCGGGCCGTCATGGCGATCTTCCGGGACGTCACGCCGCTGGTCGAGCCGCTCTCGTCCGACGAGGCGTTCCTCGACGTGGCCGGCGCCCAGCGCCTGCTCGGCCGCCCGACCGAGATCGCCCACCTGATCCGCCGGCGCATGCGCGACGAGCAGGATCTGACCTGCTCGGTGGGCGTCGCGCCGACCAAGTTCGTGGCCAAGCTCGGCTCGACCCGGGCCAAGCCCGACGGCGTGATCGTCGTGCCGGGGCCCCTCGTCCTCGACTTCCTCCACCCGTTGCCGGTCGACACGCTCTGGGGTGTCGGTGAGCGGGCCGCCGAGTCGCTGCGCCGCCTGGGCCTCACCACGGTCGGCGAGATCGCGCACGCCCCGCTCGGCATGCTGCGCGGCGCCGTGGGCGAGGCCGCCGCCACCCACCTGCACGAGCTCTCCTGGGGCCGCGACCCGCGCCGGGTCAGCACCGAGCGCGAGGAGAAGTCGATCGGCGCCGAGATGACCTTCGACGTCGACATCGCCGACCCTCAGCTCATCCGCCGGAGCCTGCTCGCCCTGGCCGACAAGGTCGGCGCCCGGCTGCGCTCGGCCGGCGTCGTGGGCCGCACGGTGGCGATCAAGGTGCGTCTGGCCGACTTCCGGACGGTCAACCGCTCCCGCACGGTGCACACGAGCACCGATGTCGCCCGGGAGATCTTTGAGATTTCCTGGTCGCTCTTCACCGCGCTGGGCGCGAGCGAGCATATTCGCCTCGTCGGGGTCCGCGTCGAGGGCCTCACCGCCACGGCCACCACATCGCGGCAGCTCAGCCTGGGTGAGCCCGAGCGCGGCTGGCGTGAGGCCGAGGCCGCGCGCGACGCCGTCATCGCCCGTTTCGGTCCCGGCGGTCTCGGTCCAGCCAGTCTTTTGGGACGAAGCGACCTGCGCAGAACCGAAAATCACCCGCACTCGACGGTCGTCCCGCTTTCCGACCCGCCAACCCCCTCGTAGACTTGCTCGGTAAGGCAGCCGACGGCTGTCCCGCGCCACTTACCTCAGTGACACCCCGACCCCGCCTGGGGGGTTGGATCTGCGCCCGGGGAGGAATGCCGTGCCGCTCTCGGAGCACGAGCAGCGGCTGTTCGATCAGATCGAGCGGTCGCTTGCCGAGGACCCTAAGTTCGCCTCGGCTGTGCGGGCCAGCGACCCGCGTTTTCACGCGCGACGCCGGCTCCTCGTCGCCGCGTTCGTCATCGTGCTCGGCCTAGCGCTGGTCGTCTATGGCACGGTCAGCCGGACAACGCCGCTGGGCGTCGCGGGCTTCGTCGTCATGCTCGGCGCGGCCGCTTTCGCGATGCAGTCCCGGCGCAAGGGTTCGGCTCCCGACCTGCAGGCCGTGGGCGGCACCGCCACGCGTCGCACACGCCAGACCCGCAAGTCCGGCTTCCTCGATCGCCTGGAGGATCGCTGGCGCCAGCGCCCCGAGGGACATCGCTGACCGGCTGACGGACCGCGGCTGACAGCCACAAGGGAAGCCGCGGCCCTCGCACAAGCTCTTTGATGGCGGCCACCGGCCGCCATCAGGCTTTCCTGTGTCCTCCACGCCCGCAGCACCGTGGTTGGTCGCCTCGCCGCCCGCGCAGCGCCTTGGTCGGTCGTCTTTGCGCCCGCGCACTGCTGGTTGGTCGTCCTGGGGCCCGAGCAGTGCTGGTTGGTCGTCTTGGCGCGCGCAGTGCCGGTTGGTCGTCCTGGCGCCCGCGCAATGTCGGTCGCCCTCGTGCTCGCGCATTGCCGGTCGCCCTGGTGCCTGCACTGTGCCGGTGGGTCGCCCTCGCGGCCGCGTGGAGTGGGTCGGTCGTCTTCGCGTCCACGACGGTCCGTGTGGTCGGTCGCCTTCGTTCCCGCATGATTTTTGACGGTCCGGGGAACGGAAAGAGAGAACCAGGCCGGCTCACCGACATCGGGAGCATGGACATGACTGGACCTTCATCCGTGGGCGATGTCGCGATCATCGCCTCCGACGGCCGCAATGCGCTGCTGTCCGCGCGGGGGGACTTCGACCGGGACAACCGCGCGATGCTGATTGCCCTGGTCGAGGCGGCTTTCCTCGACGGGCACGAAGCGGTCGCGCTGGACGTCGCCCGGGTCACCTTCATAGACGCGTCGGTCGTCAATGCCCTGCTCGCCTGCTCAAGGGATGCGCAGGCCCAGCGGCGCAGCCTCAGCGTGCTCAACTGCAACCCACTGATCGAACGGATCCTGGTCGCCACCGGCACCTACACCGCCCTGTGCGGTCGTCGCCGCGACGGTGACTGCGGAACGGCCGGGTTCGCCGGCGAGCCGGGTTCCCGGTTCGCCCCCATGACCGGTCGGGCCCGCGAGTCGCTCGCCATCCCGCGGCGGGCGGCCCCAACGGCCCCAGCGCGGTCGCAGCAGCGGTGACAAGAGGCCGCATAACGGGCTGGCCCCCGACCTGACGCGACCCTGATCGCTACGTCTGACCCCGGATCAGCGAGGTCGCTCCCGGAAACGGCGAGGCAGTCGCTGGGCACAGCGGGGTCGTTCCTGGGAAAAGCCATGCCCTCGGGACAGCGAGGCAGCTCCCTGGAGCAGCGAGGCAACTCCAGGGACAGCGAAGCAGCCCCTTGGGCAGCGCTGCAGCTCTCGGAACAGTGCGGCAGTCCTCGGGACGGCCATGCCCTCGGAACAGCGAAGCAGCCCCTTGGGCAGCGCTGCAGCTCTCGGAACAGTGCGGCAGTCCTCGGGACGGCCATGCCCTCGGAACAGCGAAGCAGCCCCTTGGGCAGCGCTGCAGCTCTCGGAACAGTGCGGCAGCCCTCGGAGCGGCTAAGCCTTCGCGGCGCCGGTGTCCTTGGGACAGTGCGGCAGTCCTCGGGACAGCGATGCTCGCAGACAGCGGTTCTGGCGGGACAGCGAATCCCGCAGACGGCGGTACTGGCGGGACGGCGGTGGCTGGCGGGACGGCGGTGCTGGCGGGACAGCGAATCCCGCAGACGGCGGTGCTGGCGGGACGGCGGTGCTGGCGGGACGGGCTGGCGGGACGGCCGTGGCCCCCGGGACGGCGGTGGCTGGCGGGACGGCCGTGGCCCCCGGGACGGCGGTGGCTGGCGGGGCGGCGGTGGCCCCTGCAACGGCGACGGCGCCTGGAACGGCGACGGCGCCTGGAACGGCGACGGCCCTGGAACGGCGACGGCCCCTGGAACGGCGGCGGCCCCTGGAACGGCGGCGGCCCCTGGAACGGCGACGGCCCCTGGAACGGCGACGGCCCCTGGAACGGCGATGCCGCCCCTCACCAGGAGGGGCGGCATCGACCGTCAGTGACTCAGTGACTCAGTGACTCAGTGACTCAGCGGGTGCGGTGTGGCAGGAGGCGGCGCGGGCTGGCCTTGGCCAGGGTCTCTCGTAGGCGGCCGCCTGCGCCCACCAAGCGGGCGGAGGCGTCGGCCAGGCCGAGGCGCCAGCGCATCAGCACCGAAGGTGGCATCAGTACCGCCGCCAGGCGGGTGCGCCGGTTGGCCGACCGCGCCAGGCCTCTGCGGACCCGGCCCAGCGCCACCGTCAGCTCCTGGCCCTCCAGGGGCTTGCGGGCGTAGCGGGCTCGTTCCTCCGCGGTGCCCAGCAGGTTCGCCGCCGCGGCGGGCTCGTCGAGCAGCACCGCGTCGTTGATCAGTCGCTGGGCTGTGACCCGGGGTGTCTCGCTCGGGTCGATCGGGATGCGGAAGTCGACCATCGTGTCCATCAGCTCGTCCCAGGCCGCGTGCGCGTCGGCCCGCGCCTTCACCACCTCGGCCGTCACCACGATGTCGCCCGGCCCCTCCAGAGACCTGACCTTCGGCTCCTTCGGCGCCGTGACCGCGTGCCGATGGCGTCGCACCAGCACCCGGCGCAGGGCCGGCACCAGCAGCAACGCGATCAACAGGGCGGCCAGGGCGATGATCAGCAGCGCGGTGCCCGAGAGGGCACTCGTGCTCGACCCGGTCGAACCGGCCGCCGCCTGGTCGTTGAAGTCCGGGCGGTCGGGCCGCTCCACGCCACCCGCGGCCGCCGACGGGTCGGCGCCCGGTGCGGCCGCCGACTCCGACGCCGTCGCCGTCGGGGCCTGCTGGTCGACGTCGGGGGCGTAGTCGGACCGGGCCGCGCCGGCCACGCTCGACGCCGGGGTGGCGTCGAACGGGATCCAGCCGAAGCCCTTCAGGTAGATCTCGGTCCAGGCGTGGGCGTTGCGGTTGGTGATGACGTACGTGTCACCCTCCTTCTCGCCCCGGGTGAAGCCGAACGCCACCCGCGCCGGGATGCCGGCTTCCCGCGCCATCCAGGCCAGCGCGGCCGCGTACTGCTGGCAGTAGCCGACCTTGGTCTGCAGGAACGCCGAGATCTCGGAGCTGTTGGCGATGGGCTGCGTCGACAGCCGGTAGGTGAAGCCGTTCTTCGTAGAGAAGTACTCGTAGAGCGCGCGGATCTTGTCGTAATCGTTCTGCTTGCCGGCGACGATCCGCCGGACCAGCGCGCTGACCGTGGCGTCGTCGGGGTGGGCGGTGTTGCGCCGGACGATCGGGTCGTCCCGGTCGAGCGGCTCGGCCTGGCGCAGCAGGGCCGGCGTGTACCGCGCCCGCACGTAGTCGAACGAGTAATTCAGATCCCGGGTCGACCGCCGGCTCGAGAAGACGACCTGCTGGTTGTCGTCGAAGGACCAGCCGTTCTGCAGCCCGTCGAGCCCCACCGTGTTCTGGTAGAGCGGCAGCATGCCCTGCGTCAGCTTGTCGCTGATCTCGACCTCGGCCCGGTGCTCGCTGAAGGAGCCGGCGGCGGTGGCCGTACGCGGGTCGGGCAGACCCTGGGTGACGGTCTCGCCGGTCGGCGCGGTGCTGCCGAAGCCGTTGATGCTGAGCTGGTCGGCCACCCCGAAGCGCAGGTAGTAGGGGGTGTTCTCGTCGGTCTTGAGCCGGACCAGCTCGGCGACCTCGGTCTGGCTCAGCTGGCCGCTGAGCGAGGCGAACAGGTTGATCCGTCCGCCCGAGCCGGTGCCGGGGCCGACGCCCACCCCCGAGCCGCTCTGGGTGAGCTGCGAGAGCAGCCCGCCGCTGATCGTGGGGACCAGCAGCGGCAGCAGCACGGCGGCCACGACGCCCACGACGCCCAGGCGGCGTCCGGCCGCGGCCAGCGGCGACGGTTCCCACACGTCCACGTCCCGGCCGTCGCCGGTGAAGCGGCGCCCGAACCGGCGTACCCGGTCGATGTTGTCGCTGACCAGGAGCCAGAGGAAACCGAAGGCGCCGATGATGAAGGGCAGCACCGGGACGCTGTCGACGTAGACCGCGACCGGCACGGAGTAGATCGCCAGCATCGGCAGGCCGGCCAGGGCCGGCTTGCGGGCCACCACGGTCAGCAGGTCGACCGCGATCGCGACCGCGCCGATGCCCAGCACCGTGACGAAGAGCAGGCCCGGCCGGTCGGGCACGGGCACGCCGTACGACCGGGTGTCCTGCCCGGCCTGGGTGAACAGCTCGGCGAAGTGGCCGAACGTCGACGGCGTCGGGATGAGGAACTCTTCACCGCTGGGGAAGAGCCAGGTCAGCGTGAGCAGCAGCATGACGATCATGCCGAGCGCCTGGGCCCAGGCGGGGAACCGCAGGGTCCGGGCACCGACCGCCACGCCGGCGATCAGGCCCACCGTCAGCAGGCACTCCATCAACCAGGTGTAGCTGTCGAAGATCGACGAGATGGGCGCGGCGGCGAGGATGGTCGCCCCCGCCGCGACGAGCCCGAGACGGCGTCGGCCGCTCATCGGTTCACTCCACTCACAGTCTCAGCCATGGCCGCGCGCCACGCGAAGCCACTGGAGCCCCGGGCGGCCGCCGGCCACAGCGCGGGCAGCGTCGACCCGTGCACGACCGGCACCGAGCGCCAGCCGCTGTGCACCAGGGCCAGCGCGGCCGCGGAATGGTCACGGTCGGCGTCCTGTCGCTCGCCCGGGGTCAGGTTGACCCAGGTCGAGCTGTCGATCGCGAAGCCGATGCAGGTGGCGCCGTTGCCGCGCAGACCGGCCAGCAGCTCGGCCTCGGGCACGGACAGCGTGCCGAAGATGCCGATCACCAGGCCGCCGTCGGAGCGGCGGCGGACCTGCTCGACCAGCACCGAGATGTCGCCGTTCTGGGCCAGCTTCACGTCGGCCAGGGTGTCGAGGATGATGCCCTCGCCGGCCGCCTCGGCGGCGTCGATGTCGATGCCCGAGCCGGTGACCAGGCGCAGTTTGTAACCGGCTTGCCGCAGGTGCATCGCGATGCTGGCGGTGGCCGAGACGGCCCACTCGAAGCTCGCCGTCGGGCCCTCGCCGCGGTGGGCGTAGACCCGGGTGTCGAGCACCACGGTGGCCCGGCTCTCCCAGGGCTGCTCCTCGCGGCGCACCATCAGCTCGCCCGTGCGGGCCGTCGAGCGCCAGTGCACCCGGCGCAGGTCGTCGCCGCGCCGGTACTCGCGGGTGGCGGCGTCGTCCTCGCCGTGCACGGCGACCGACCGGGCCCGGCTGTCGCCGGTGCCCGCGTACTCGCCGGCCAGCCGGACGGCCGGAAGGGTGACCACCTGGGGGATGACGGTGAGCCGGTCGACGCTCGGGAACGAGCGGGTGAGCTCGCACAGGCCGAACGGGTCGGTCAGCCGGATCACCAGCGGGCCGATCGGGTAGCGGCCCCGGACGTCGGCCCGCACCGTGTAGGCCACGCTGCTCGCCTGGTGGGCGCCGAGCCGCTCGAGCACCACCCGGGGGCGGCTGCCCAGGGCGTAGGGCAGCCGGTCCTCCAGCAACAGCGTGCCGGTGGGCAGGCGGGACATGTTCTGCAGGCGCAGGATGACCCGCGCGCTCGAACCGACCGGGGCCCGGCCCGGGTCGAGCGCGCGGGTGCAGGCCAGCTTGTACCGGCTGCGCCCGACGTACGCCGCCGCCAGCAGCGGCAGCGCGGCCAGCAGGATGGCCACCCGCAGCAGGTCACGCTCGCCGAGGATGATCGCGGAGATGCCGGCCGCCGCGGCCGCGGCCAGGAACGAACGGCCGCGCGTGGTCAATCCGCGCAAGGCCTCGCGCATGCTCAGCGCCCCCGGGACTCGTACTGGTTGGTCGCGCTGCCGCCGTTGCGGGTGTCGTACGGCGAGCGGCCGCGGTCGTGCGGCAACGGCAGACGGTGCACGATCTCGGAGACGATCGCGTCGGTCGTCCGCCGGTTGAGCTGCGCGTCGGCGGTCGGGATGATGCGGTGCGCGAGCACCGGCACGGCCAGCGCCTGCAGGTCGTCGGGGAGCACGTAGTCACGGCCCTCGAGCGCGGCCACCGCCTTGGCGGTGCGGATCATCTGGAGCGTCGACCGCGGTGACGCGCCGAGACGGAGCTCGGGCGCCTCCCGGGTGGCCGTGACCAGGGCGATCGCGTACTGCTGGACCGCGTCGGCGGCGTGCACGTCACGCACCGTGGCGATCAGGCGGCGAACCGTCGCGGCGTCGGTGACGGCCCGCAGGTCGTTCAGCGGGTCGTGCGCGCCGTGGCCGCTCAGCATCGCCAGCTCGGCGCGCGGGTCGGGGTAGCCCATGGCGATGCGCGCGGTGAACCGGTCGCGCTGCGCCTCGGGAAGAGGGTAGGTGCCCTCCATCTCGATCGGGTTCTGTGTCGCGATGACCATGAACGGCGCCTGCAGCTCGTAGGTCGTGCCGTCGACGGTGACCTGCCGCTCCTCCATGCACTCGAGGAGGGCGGACTGGGTCTTGGGCGACGCCCGGTTGATCTCGTCGCCGACCACCAGGTTGGCGAACACGGCGCCCGGCTTGAACTCGAAGTCGCGCGTCTCCTGGTTGTAGACGCTCACCCCGGTCACGTCGCTGGGCAGCAGGTCAGGGGTGAACTGGATGCGGCGCACCGAGCAGTCGATGGACCGTGCCAGCGCCTTGGCCAGCTTGGTCTTGCCCACACCGGGCACATCCTCGATGAGCAGGTGGCCCTCGGCCAGGAGAACCGCGAGCGCGAGCCGGACCGTCGCGCCCTTGCCCTCGATGACCTGTTCGATGTTGGACATGATGGCTTGCGTGGCGGCGCGGAATTCCTCGCCCGTCATCGGTCCACCGGGCTCGTCCCAGGTCGGGGTTGTCACGGGCCTCCTCCAGGTTGGTATGCGCGCCCATCGTGGGCACCCGGGGCGAAAGGGCAGCGAAAGAGCTGAGCGAGTCGCCCTGTCACCACAGATTAGCCCGCTCACAGCGACACGCCGAGGTCGGCCGTCGAGCTGTTTCGACACCCGTCAACCGGACAAGGGTCTCGGATAGGTAAAGAAACAGACATCGCTCTAGTTATATGCGTGACCAAACAACCAGAGTCAGCCATCGACGGGCTTCACCAGTGAGGCCCGATCGAGAGGGGCTGAATTGAGACCGTTATCCGTACCGTCCGCGACCCGGCGGGTGGGGGCGGCAGCCGCGGGTGTCGTCCTGCTGGCCACCCTGCTGCCGACGCAGGCACAAGCCGCGCCGCTGCCCGGGGCCGTGAACGGGGCGACCGACAGCAAGCAGCAGCGGCGAGCCGATTACGACTCCCGCCAGAACCTGGCCGCTGCCGCGGCCGCCGCACCGACCGCCACTTTGAGCCGCGCCCTCGTCCCGGCGCCCTCGTACGCCGCGGTGAACACCCTGCGCGACTCCCTGGGCGTCCAGGGCATCATCGACATCGACCGGGCGACCGGTACCCCGCGTCGGGTGGCGAAGCTGGACGGCTTCCTCACCGGGCCGAGCGGCAAGAAGCCGACCACGATCGCGCTCGACTACATCAAGGCCCACCCCGAGGTCTTCGGCCTGGACGCGGCCGACCTGGCCACCCTGGTGCTGCGCCAGGACTACGTCGACATCGAGGGCACTCACCACCTCAGCTGGGTCCAGGTGGCCGACGGCGTGCCGGTCTTCGGCAACGGCCTCAAGGCGCACGTGACCAAGGACGGCCGGCTCGTGCAGGTCGACGGCGCGCCGCTGCGGTCGCTGCCGCCGAGCGCCGGCGCCGCGAAGCTCTCGGCCACCGCCGCCCGGGCCGCCGCCGTGAAGGACGTCTTCGGCACGTCCACCGCCAAGGTCACCAAGACCGAGGGCGCCAAGACCGTCTTCAGCGACAAGGGCAACGCCAAGAAGGTCTGGTTCCAGACCGCCTCGGGCGTGCGCCTGGCCTGGCAGACGATCGCCGTCGACGAGGGCTACGTGCACGTGATCGACGCGGCCGGCGGCGAGGTGCTCTACCGCAAGAGCACGGTCGCCAACGATACCGCCGACGTCTGGCAGAACTACCCGGGCGCCCCCAAGGGCGGCCGCCAGCAGCCGGTCGACCTGAACGCCAAGGACTGGCTGCCGAACAACGCGCGCGCCCTGAGCGGCAACGTCGCGCACGTCTGGTCGGACGTGAACGACAACGACCTGCCCGACGCGAGCGAAGAGGTCGGCCCGTCCGGCGTACGCCAGTGGGACTACCCGTTCGTCGACTTCAACGACGAGGTCGGTGGCCTCTGCTCCGACGCGTACCCCTGCTCGTGGGACCCGGAGACGCCCAACTCGTGGCAGACCAACCGCAAGCAGAACGCGGTGCAGCTGTTCGCGTTCCTGGGCACCTTCCACGACCACCTCAAGGCCGGCCCGATCGGCTTCACCCGCGCGGCCGGCAACTTCGAGGCGCGCGACGGCGACGCCGTGCAGGGCCAGGCGATGGACGGCGCGAACACCGCGGACGGCCTGCCTGACGGCAACCACACCGACAACGCCAACATGAACACCCCGCCCGACGGCATCCCGCCGGTCATGCAGATGTACCTGCTGTCCCCGGGGCCGCAGTCGGTCGCCGCCAACACCGGCGACGAGGCCGACGTGGTGTTCCACGAGTACACCCACGGCCTGTCCAACCGCCTGGTGGTCGACGCGGACGGCAACTCGACGCTCAGCTCCCAGCAGGGCGGCTCCATGGGTGAGGCGTGGAGCGACTTCTACGCCTGGGACTACCTGGTGGCCAAGGGCCTCGAGAAGGACACCGCCAAGCCCGGCGAGGTGCTCCTCGGCAAGTACTGGACCGCGGGCGGCACCATCCGCAGCGAGGCCCTGGACTGCTCCGTCGGCGCGAGCGCCACGGTCTGCCCGGGCACCCCGACGGCGGGCCCGGGCGGCTACACCTACGGCGACTACGGCAAGGTCGCCGGTGGCCCCGAGGTGCACGCCGACGGTGAGATCTGGGCGCAGACCCTGTGGGACCTGCGTCAGGCGGTCGGCAGCCGGACCGCGCAGTCGATCGTGACGCGCGGCATGGAGCTCTCGCCGTCCAACCCGTCCTTCCTGGACATGCGCAACTCGATCCTCGCCGCCGACCTGGTGGTCAACAAGGGCAAGAACCAGAAGGCCCTCTGGAAGACGTTCGCCAAGCGGGGCATGGGCTACTTCGCCGCCGCGATCGACGGCGACGACACCCAGCCGGTCGAGGACTTCTCGACGCCGCCGTCGGCCAACTCGCCGCGGGGCACCCTCAAGGGCAAGGCCACCGACTCGGACACCGGTGCCGCGGTGGGCGGCCTGACCGTCGCGTTCGGCGGGCACGCCTCCGGCTTCGCCGGTGACTACCGGGCCACCACGGCCGCGGACGGCACCTACACGATCTCCGGGATCATCCCGGGGACGTACGCCAAGGTCTTCGCTCGTGGCGCCGGTTACGACCTCGTCGTGAAGACGCTGTCGATCAACTCCGGCACCAGGACCGAGAACTGGTCGGTCCGCAAGGACTGGGCGGCCTCCTCGGGCGGCGCGGCGATCGTCAGCTTCACCGGCGTCGATTACACGGCGTACGGCTGCGGCCCGGCCGAGCTGATCGACCAGTCGCAGATCGCGGGCTGGGGTTCGGAGATCGCGGACGGCGGCGTGAACGCCGTGATCCGCCTCTCCGGCGCCGTGGACGTCTCCGAGCTGGTGATCAACCCGTCGGCGACCTGTGGTGACGACGAGACCGCCTCGACCGGTGGCTACCGCGTCGAGACCTCGGCCGACGGCACGACCTGGGCGGTCGCCGCGAGCGGCGTCTTCCCGGCCGGCACGGTCACGCCCACCCCGATCGCGCTGGCCGCGGGCACGGGCGACGACATCCAGTTCGTCCGGTTCACGATGCTGACCTCGCAGGGTCAGGACGCCGGCCTCTGCCCGGCCGGCCAGCCGCCGACAGTCAGCGGCTGCGTCTTCCTCGACAGCACCGAGCTGGCGGTCTACGGAGCGGCGGCGTAACAACAGCACGAGAGATACCGGTCGCCGCTTCCGGGCGGCGACCGGTATCATGCAACGCATGGCTCGGCGTTTCCTGCTTCTTAGCCGGCCGTGCTGCGATCGCCTCTGAGGCGAACAGCACGGCGACCCCTCCTGCGTGAGGGGTTTTTTTGTGCCCAGCCACCACCAGACGAGAAGACGGATGCCGACGATGAGCGAGTCAGAGACCCCGAAGTTCCGTTACACCGCCGCGCTGGCCAACGAGATCGAGCCGCGCTGGCAGTCCTACTGGACTGAGAACGGAACCTTCCAGGCGCCCAACCCGGCCGGTGAGCTGGCCGACCCCGGTCACCCCCGGGCCGGCGCGCCCAAGCTGCACGTCCAGGACATGTTCCCGTACCCGTCGGGTGCGGGCCTGCACGTGGGTCACCCGCTCGGCTACATCGGCACCGACAGCTACACCCGCTACAAGCGGATGGCCGGTTTCAACGTGCTGCACCCGATGGGCTTCGACGCCTTCGGGCTGCCCGCCGAGCAGTACGCGGTGCAGACCGGCACCCACCCGGCGGTCACCACGGCGGCCAACGTCGAGCGGTACAAGAACCAGCTGCGCCGCCTGGGCCTGGCCTACGACGAGCGGCGCACCTTCTCGACCACCGACCCGGACTACTACCGGTGGACGCAGTGGATCTTCCTGCAGGTCTTCAACTCCTGGTTCGACCCGGCCGTGCGCAAGGCCCGCCCGATCGCGTCGCTGATCTCGGCGTACGAGCAGGGCGCCAAGGCGACGCCGGACGGCCGCCCGTGGGCCGCGCTGTCCGAGGTCGAGCGGCGCAAGCTGATCGACGACCACCGCCTGGCCTACGTCAGTGAGGCCCCGGTCAACTGGTGCCCCGGGCTGGGTACGGTGCTGGCCAACGAGGAGGTCACGCCCGACGGCCGCAGCGAGCGCGGCAACTACCCGGTCTTCCAGCGCAGCCTGAAGCAGTGGATGATGCGGATCACCGCGTACGGGGACCGCCTGGTCGAGGATCTGGACACCCTGGACTGGCCCGAGCCGGTCAAGCTGATGCAGCGCAACTGGATCGGCCGCTCGCGGGGCGCCCACGTCGACTTCGCGGTCGACGATGCCACGATCACCGTCTTCACCACGCGGCCGGACACGCTGTTCGGCGCCACCTACATGGTGCTGGCGCCCGAGCACGAGCTGGTCGACGAGATCTCCCCGGCCGCCTGGCCCGCGTCCACCAACGAGAAGTGGACCGGTGGGCACGCCACGCCGGCCGGAGCGATCGCCGCCTATCGGGCCGAGGCCGCGGCCAAGACCGACGAGCAGCGCACCGAGGGCAAGGAGAAGACCGGCGTCTTCACCGGGGCGTACGCCACCAACCCGGTCAACGGCGCGAGCATCCCGGTCTTCATCGCCGACTACGTGCTGTCCGGCTACGGCACCGGCGCGATCATGGCGGTGCCCGGGCAGGACACCCGCGACTGGGAGTTCGCCGAGGTCTTCGAGCTGCCGATCATCCGTACGGTGCAGGCCCCCGAGGACTTCGAGGGCGCCTACACCGGCGATGGAGTGGCGATCAACAGCGACTGGCTGGACGGCAAGGGCGTCGTCGAGGCCAAGGCCGAGATGATCACCTGGCTGGAGCAGCACGGCCACGGCCGCGGCGCGACCACCTTCCGCCTGCGGGACTGGCTGTTCAGCCGGCAGCGCTACTGGGGCGAGCCGTTCCCGATCGTCTACGACGAGACCGGCCTGCCGGTCGCGCTGCCCGAGTCGATGCTGCCGGTCGTGCTGCCCGACGTCGACGACTTCTCGCCGCGCACGTTCGACCCGGACGACGCGAACAGCGAGCCCGAGACGCCGCTGTCGCGCAAGAAGGACTGGGTCAACGTCGAGCTGGACCTGGGCGACGGCCTGAAGTCGTACACCCGCGAGACCAACACCATGCCGCAGTGGGCCGGCTCCTGCTGGTATGAGCTGCGCTACCTGGACCCGCACAACGAGAAGGCGCTGGTCGACCCCGACAACGAGGCCTACTGGATGGGCCCCCGGCGCGACGGCGACTGCGGTGGCGTCGACCTGTACGTCGGCGGTGTCGAGCACGCGGTGCTGCACCTGCTGTACGCCCGCTTCTGGCACAAGGTCCTGTACGACCTGGGCCACGTCTCGTCGTTCGAGCCGTTCCGCAAGCTGTTCAACCAGGGCTACATCCAGGCCTACGCGTACCGCGACTCCCGCGGCGTCATCGTGCCGGCCGAGGAGGTCACCGAGCGCGACGGCAAGTACGTCTTCGACGGCGTGGAGGTGATCCGCGAGTACGGCAAGATGGGCAAGTCGCTGAAGAACGTCGTCACCCCCGACGAGATGTGCGAGCAGTACGGGGCCGACACGTTCCGCGTCTACGAGATGGCGATGGGCCCGCTGGACGTCTCCCGCCCGTGGGAGACCCGCGCGGTCATCGGCTCGCAGCGCTTCCTGCAGCGCGTCTGGCGCCTGGTGATCGACGAGGAGTCGGGCGCGGTCCGGGTCGGCGACCAGCCGCTGGAGCCGGCCGTCCGCAAGCACCTGCACCGCACCATCGCGGGCGTGACCGAAGACCTGGACGAGCTGCGCTTCAACACGGCGATCGCCAAGCTGATCGAGCTGACCAACACGCTGACCCCGCTGCCCACGGTCTCCCGTGAGGCGGTGGAGCCGCTGGTGCTGATGCTGTCGCCGTTCGCGCCGCACCTGGCCGAGGAGCTGTGGGGCAAGCTGGGCCACGAGGGCACGCTGGCCTACGCGGCCTTCCCGGTCGCCGACCCCGAGCAGCTGAAGGCCGAGTCGATCACCTACCCGGTGCAGGTCAACGGCAAGGTGAAGGCCCGCATCGAGGTCTCGCCGACGGCCACCGAGTCCGAGGTGCGCGAGGCCGCTCTGGCCGCGGCGGCCGAGGCCCTGGCCGGTCGCGATCCCAAGAAGGTCATCGTGGTGGCCGGCCGCCTGGTCAGCGTCGTCGTCTGACCGTTCCCACCCAGCGCAGCAAAGAACCCGCCGGCGAGCGCCGGCGGGTTCTTTGTGTGAGCTTGGTCAGGCGGTCGCCGCCGCAGCCGCGGCCGCCTTCTTGGCGGAGCGCTTCCACCACAGCACGATGCTGGTGGTGAGGGTGAAGCCGATCAGGGCCGGGGCCAGCGACAGCGGGCTCATCTCGCCCGGCTTGACCACCGCGGCGCCGATGACCGCGTAGGAGACGGCCGACGGGATGGAGGCCAGGGTGGTGCCGAGCAGGTAGCGCTTGCGGCAGACGCTGGTGGTGCCGTAGGCGTAGCCGATCAGGCCGAAGGGCGCCAGCGGCAGGAAGCGGACCAGCAGCACGGCGGAGAGGCCGCGGCGGTTGAGCCAGCCGTCGAGGCGCTGGAGCTTGCCGCCGGTGCGGGCCGACAGGGCGCCGCGACCGGCCCAGCGGCCGGCGTAGTACGTGGCGGTGGCGGCGATGACCGCGGCGGCCAGGGCCGTCGCCGCGCCGGTGGCCGCGCCGAGCAGGGCGCCGCAGGCCAGCGTGATGGCCGTACGGGGGACCAGCACCGAGAGCAGCAGGCCGCCGACCACGGCGATCACGACCGCCGCGGCCGGGCCGAGGCGGGCGAACTGGTCGGCGATCTCCTGCAGTGGGAGGACGGCGGCGGCGACGGCGACGGCCGCGAGCACGAGGCCCAGAATGCCGAAGCGGGCGACGCGACGCTTCCAGCTCAGGCCGGGAGAGGCCGGCGTCTGCTGGGACTCGAGAGCCTGCTGCGAAGGCTGAGGAACCTGAGGGTCCGCGAGGTGTGCGCCCCGCGGGGCGATCAGGATGTCAGTCATGCAGTGATACCGCCCAAGTGCTTGTCGGGTCAGGACTCGCTTCGAAAGTTCAGGCGCCGGCGGCGGCGAGCCTTTCGGCTCGGAGCCGGTCGGGCCAGGTGTCGTCGACGGGGGCAAGACTATCCGCGCCGATCGCCCAACGCAGTAGCAGATCGGCTATAGCCGGGTTGCGAGCGAGCGCGGGCCCGTGCGAATAGGTGCCCAGGATCTTTCCGTGCCACGCTCCCTCGGTCTGCCCGTCGTTGCCGATGCCGGCCGTGACCCGGGCCAGCGGCGCGACGCCGGGACCCAGGTGGGTGCGCCCGCCGTGGTTCTCGAAACCGCTCAGCAGGGGCAGACCCAGCCGGGGGTCGATGTCGCCCCGGATCTCGCCGACCGCGCGGGTCTCGCCGCGGTCGGAGGAGAGGTCCAGCAGGCCCAGCCCGGGGCATTTGGTGCCCTTGGCGAAGAACGAGTGACCGAACAACTGGTAACCCGCGCAGACGGCCAGGACAGCGGCGCCCTGGTTGACCGCGCGGTGCAGACCGCCGTCGCTGATCAGCCGCTGGGCGGCCAGCGCCTGCGGGCCGTCCTCGCCGCCGCCGATCAGATAGATGTCGGCGGTGGAGGGCATCGGCTGGTCGGAGCGCACCGAATAGGTCTCCACCGGGATGCCCCGCATGGCCGCGCGCCGGCCGAGAATCAGCAGGTTGCCCCGGTCGCCGTAGGTGGAGAGCAGGTCCGGATAGATCCAGACGATGCGGAGCGTGCTGTCACTCATGCTTCGACCTCGATTCGCCGCCGCGGGGACGTGGTTCGCCGCCGCGGCGACCGGCCGCGGGGAAGATCAGTTGACACGGTCGAGCCCCGCCCGGATGTCCTGGAACGCCGTGTAGTTGGCGATCACCTCGAGACGTCCCGGGGGCACCGACTGGACCGCCTCCTCGAAAGTCGACACGTGCCGGAACGGGATTTCGTTCACTTCGAGACGTACCGCGAGGTCGTAGGCCCGGTCGCCGGTGATCAGCACCGGGCGGTCGTGCAGGGGCGAGAAGTCGACGTCGTAGAGCCAGGACGTGTCGAACCCGTCCGGGTCCCGGGCGTTGATGGAGAGCAGCGTGGGCGCCTGCTCGGCCATGTCGAAGGCCTCCAGCCAGCTGGCCGGGTTCTTGGCCAGCAGCAGGCGGATGTTGCGGCCGTCCCGGTCGACCTGGGCGTAGCGGCCGGCGATCGAGGCCACCGTGGTGAGCCGGGGGAGCGCCTCGATCGGGCGGACCCCGAACTCGGCCGCCACGGCCAGCGCGGTCGCCGCGTTGCCGATGTTGACCGTGCCGGGAAGCTGGAGCTTGACCAGGTGCCAGTCGCCGCGGGGGTCGACCACGCCGTCGTCCTCGACGCGCCACTGCGCCTGCGGGCGGCGCAGCGGGCAGCCGGTGCACCACCAGTCGCCGTTGGCCCGTTCGATCGGGTCGCCGCTCTCGGGGCAGACGAAGGAGTCGTCGTGCCAGCGCTGGCCGGCGCTGAACCAGGTGATGTGCGAGGCGCCCCGGGCGGCCCAGACGACCATCGGGTCGTCGGCGTTGGCGACCACGGCCACGTCGGGGTGGCCGGCCAGCGCGGTGCGCCACATCTGCGCCATCATCGCGACCTCTTTGGCCCGGTCGAGCTGGTCGCGCGACAGGTTGAGCAGGGCCACCACGCGCGGGTTGGTCTCGTCGATCACCCGGGCCAGGTAGTGCTCGTCGACCTCGAGCACCGCGAACGGCGTGGCGCCCGCCTTGGCCAGGGCCGAGGTGTGCCCGGTGGGCATGTTGGCGCCGAAGGAGTTGGTGGCCACCGGACCGAGCACCCCGAGCGCGGCCGCCGCGAGCCGGGTGGTGGTCGTCTTGCCGTTGGTGCCGGAGACGAGGGCGATCGCCCGGCCGGAGGCCAGGTGGCTCAGCAGCTCCGGATCGATCTTGAGGCCGATCCAGCCGCCGATGACCGAGCCGTCGCCGCGTCCCGCAGCCCTCGAGAGCGCGGCCGCGGTCTTCGACACGGAGGTCGCGACCTTGGCGCGCAGGGGCATTTTCCCGTCCGTCACGGCGACGAGGGTACCGGAACAGGAGGTTACGTCGAGTTGCCGAGAGTCCGATTTCAGCTTCCGGTCCCGATGACGTCGCTGAGGCATCGAGCTCAGCCATTCGGCGGAAGCCATTTTGGCCGGTGGGAAAGGTTTAAGCAGCGGAAGAGTGAATGGCGGGGCGCCATCACCCAAATGGTGGTGAGGATTTATGTGTTCTGATTCACCCGTAACCTTAGACGTTGAGTGATTCGCCGGTCACCGGTCGTCATGGCATTTATCTCCTGCTAGTAACAAACCGGACAGCCGCCTTCATGCCAAATACGGTGAGTGACGGAATCAATCCAGGCACGTCCTTCGAATTTCAGGTAGCAAGGTCTGGCCGGCGGCGCCCGCTGCCCGACTCGCGACGACCTGGTTCACGCCGAGCCCTGCCCCGGGCCGGTCGACGCGACCACCCGAGCACCACGTACCACCACACAGGCACCAGGGGGCAGGGACGGGGGACCCAACTGCGGTCCGCTCCGCGCCACCCGCTCCGGTGGCGAACACGGAGAAGGCCTTGGGGTGAAGTTGCCGAAAGGCGACCGGGCACACCTTCCCGCCCGAACCCGACAGCTAACCTCGCAGGCGTGCCGGAGGGATATCACTACCGTGCGCGAACTCAGTTCGAGCCGTGGCCGCCGCATGCGCGGCGCCGGCACCGTCGCCCTGTCTCTGGGTATCTGCCTCTGCGCCGGCCAGTTGGTCGGCGTGTCGCCCGCCAGCGCTGCCGCCGCCGCTCCCATCACGGCGGCCGCTGTCTCGGCGAAGGTCAAGCCCGTCGTCACGACCAAGTTCTCCACCCGCAAGGTCAAGTACGGCGCCAAGGTCAAGGTGACCGCGAAGTACATCAACCCGACCAACGGCAAGGTGGTCACGTCCGGCACGGTGCGCCTGCAGGCGTACCGCAAGGGCAAGTGGGTCAACCAGGCCACAAAGAACCTGGGTAAGAGCGGCTCGGTGGCGCTCACCATGGCCCCGAAGGTCAGCGGTTACCTCAGGGCCGTCTACGCCGGTTCGGCCAAGTTCACCTCGCTGGCCGGTGGCAAGACGTACGTGAGCGTCACGCCGAAGGTCAGCGCGGCCAGCGGCAACAAGATCATCAACGAGGCGCGCAAGCACGTCGGCTCGCTGTACAAGTTCGGCGCGGCCGGGCCTTCGCGTTTCGACTGCTCCGGCTACACGATGTACGTCTACCGCAAGACCACCGGCAAGAAGCTGCCGCACAAGGCCAACTCGCAGCAGAAGTACGGCAAGGCGGTCGCCAAGGGCAGCAAGCAGATCGGCGACCTGGTCGTCTTCCGCAACGGCTCGTACGGCTACCACGCCGGCATCTACGCCGGCAGCGGTTACATGTACGACTCCCCGCACACCGGTGCGCGGGTGTCCAAGCGCAAGATGATCGGCTCCAACTACGTGGTCCGTCGCCTGGCCTGACAGCCGGCAGGGATCAGGACTCAGCGGGGCGCGACCGGTTCGGTCGCGCCCCACTGTCGTTCTCAAGCTGGACCGTTCTCAGGGCTCGACCGTTCGCCGGTCGGGCCCTTCTTCTTTGTCCGGGTACGGCCGCACCTGCCCGGGGCCGCCAGCGGCGCCGTCCACCACGGGCTCCCGGTCCCTCCACCATCCGCTGCCCGGCCCTCCACTTTCCTCCCCGGAGGGGGTTGACACGTTTCCTTGGCGCGAGGTTTGGGCGTGTTCGTCCGGGTTCTTGAGGGGCGTTGGAGAGGATGTCGGAAACCGGACGGGGTTGATCATGCTTTCCCGCTCCACTCCTGGCCCACCTCGCTGAGCTGGGATTTTAGGTGCGAGCAACCTTCGTGACCCCGTCCATTCCGCTTGCGAGTGGAGGGAAGTGGAGTAGAGTGGAGCGCAGTGGCAGGGCCGATGGAGAACCTCACCTGAGGGGCCTGCCGGCCCGGGTTGACAGGCGGACCGCGAACCGCCCAGGGGCAGGGGGTGGCGCCGATGTTTCTCGGCACACACACCCCACGCCTCGATGACAAGGGTCGGCTGATCCTTCCGGCGAAGTTCCGCGATGAGCTGGCGGGAGGTGTCGTGATCACCAAGGGGCAGGAACGCTGCTTGTACGTGTTCCCGATGCCGGAGTTCCAGCGCATCGCCGGTCAGCTGCGCGAGGCGCCGGTCACCAACAAGGCGGCCCGGGCTTACGGCCGGGTCTTCTTCGCCAGCGCGCACGACGAGATCCCGGACAAGCAGGGGCGGGTCACCATCCCGATCCACCTGCGGGGCTATGCCGGTCTCGACCGTGAGCTCGTGGTGATCGGGGCGAGCACCCGCGTGGAGATCTGGGACAAGCAGTCCTGGGAGGACTACCTCGCGGCGAGCGAGGACGAGTTCGCCGACATCGAGGAGGGGGTGTTGCCCGGCGGACTGTGAGGCGTGGCACTCGGCTGGGCCCGCGAAGGCCCGGACGTCACCCTTCCCGTACTGCGAGATCTCCAGCCGCTCCCGCACCTGGCGCCTCTTCCCCGGCGCCAGGCGCGTGTCCGGCCAAGGGCGCGCCCGATGGCAACGGGCACGAGCGGATGGGGATCTGGCGGTACGGACTGGCGTCCGGGAGCTGCGGAACGGTGACGGACGCGGCGGTGTGAAGCGAACAATCGGCAGGTCGGTGCCGGTGCGGGGCGCGCGTGACAGCGAGTGGGGGTCGACATGGGGGAGCATCGCGGCACGCATGTGCCGGTGCTGCTCGAGCGTTGCCTCGAGCTGCTCGCCCCGGCGCTCCAGCTGCCGGGCGCGGTGCACGTCGACTTCACGCTGGGCCTGGGCGGTCATGCCGAGGCTGTCCTCGAGCGGTTTCCCGAGGTCGTCCTGATCGGACTCGATCGCGACACCGAGGCATTGACCCACGCCCGGCACCGTCTCGCCCGGTTCGCCGGCCGTACGCACCTGGTGCACGCGGTCTACGACGAGCTGCCGCGGGTGCTCGAGGAGCTCGACCGGCCGGCGATCCACAGCGGACTGTTCGATCTGGGCGTCTCCTCGCTGCAGCTCGACGAGGCCGACCGCGGTTTCGCGTACGCCCAGGACGCTCCGCTCGACATGCGGATGGACCAGACGTCCGGCTTCACGGCCGAGCAGGTCGTCAACGAGTACGAGCCGGGCGAGCTGGTGCGCATCCTGCGCGTGTACGGCGAGGAGAAGTTCGCGACGCGGGTCGTCTCGTCGATCGTGCGCGAGCGTCAGAAGGGCCGGATCACCTCGACGTCGCGGCTCGCCGACCTGGTCAAGGAGTCGATCCCGGCCGCCGCGCGGCGAACGGGTGGAAATCCCGCAAAAAGAACGTTTCAAGCGTTACGTATTGAGGTAAATGGCGAACTCGCCGCGCTCGAGGCCGCCCTGCCGGCGGCTTTGGACGCGTTGGCGCCGAAAGGGCGCCTTGTGGTGATGAGCTACCAATCTTTGGAGGACCGGATCGTCAAGCGCGCCCTCGCCGCGAGGGCACGCAGCACCGGGCCGGTCGACCTGCCGGTCGAGCTGCCCGGGACGGGCCCGACGCTGCGGCTGCTGACAAGGGGGTCGGAGCCGGCCGGCGAGCAGGAGGTCGCGGACAACCCGCGGGCGGCTTCGGTGAAGCTGCGCGCGGTCGAGCGCCTCGATCAGGACGGTACGACCGGGGCCGCCCGCGAACGGCCCCGAATGTCTACAACGCACGGGGGACAAGGGCGGTTACGCCCGGGGGAACGGGAAGAGGGGGAGGGAAAAGCATGAGCGAGCGCAGCCAGGCGCCGCGGTCGGGGGGCCGGACCGCGGCGCAGCGTGAGGCCGGACGGCGTGACACGACAGGCATGAGCCGCGATGCGGACGCTCCGGGAAGTGCCGCCCGGGGGGCGCGGCGCTTCGCCGGTGGCGAGGGGGACGGCGGGCCGCGCCGGTCCGACACGCGCCGATCAGGGATGCGGGGCGACGACCGGACGGCCCGCGACGCGGGCCCGGAGCGGGGCGAGCCGCGCCCGGCGCGTGCCCGCGCCGCCAAGACCGACGGTGTGCGGGCCAAGGCGCGTGACACCGAGGGTGTGCGGGCCAAGGCGCGTGACACCGAGGGTGTGCGGGCCAAGGCGCGTGACATCGAGGGTGTGCGGGCCAAGGCCCGTGACGCCGCTGGTGTGCGGGCTGAGGCGCGGGACGCCGTACGGGGCAAGCGGACCGCGACGGCCGGGGCGCTCGGTGGCCGTGGCCGGGGCGCGGCGGGCCGCAAGGTGGAGGCTCCGGTCGACGGGGCCGCCGCGCTGCAGATCGAGATCACGCCCGAGCCGCTGCGGGCGACCGACGCGGCCGCCGGTCCGCGCCTGCGGGTCGCGCCGCCGCCGCCGATCAGCCGGGGACCGCGCGCGCCGTTCGTGGCGTCGATGATCGGCGTGGTGATCGTCGGGGTGCTGGGCATCCTGCTGATCAACACGAAGACCAACGAGAACTCGTTCCGCATCACCGACCTGCAGAAGCAGAACACCGCCCTGGAGAACCAGCGGCAGGATCTGGACAACCAGCTGGTCGAGGCGTCCAGCATCGGCAATCTGGACGCCGCGGCGCGCCGCCTCGGGCTGGTCAAGGCCGCCCCGGACGACGTGGCCCAGATCCGGCTGCCCGACGGAAAGATCATCAACTTCCGCGGGCCGGCCACCGGCAAGCGCTCACCGACCGCGCAGGACGCGATCGGTGAGGTTGCGCCGATCACCGACAAGGGTGCGGAGAACGTGACGCCGGCCGACGGCGCCGGGCGGTAGAGCACCATGCCGCCGCGAAACGACGACACTCCACCGCGCCGGGGCGCTCAGCCCCGGCGCGGCACGTCTCGTGACCTGCCCGACGAGGGCGAGGCGACGACCGGCCGGGCGAGCCGCGGGTTCGGCGGCATCGGCGACGCGCGGGCCTACACCCCGCGCGGCCGCACCGTGGCCGAGCGCGACCAGCGCACCCGGTCGCCCCGGGCCGGCCGTACCTCCGACCCGTTCCGCCCGGCGCTGCAGGTGCTCGACGGCGGTCAGCCGCCCCGCCGCGGACGTCAGACGGTGGAACGGGAGACGCCGGCCCCGCCCCCGGCCGAGCCGGCGAAGAAGGCCAGGCCCGAGAAGAGGCAGCCGCCCCGCAGCCGCCGGCCCGAGCCGGAGTTCGACGACGACGACGAGATCGCCCGTCCCGTCCGCCGGGGTGGGCGCACCGTCGCCGACCGTGGGCGCGGCCGGACGACCGCGAAGCCGGCCCGGCCGGGTCGCGTCACGGCCTCACCCCGTACGCCCGGGAAGGCCGGAGCCCGGCGGACCGTGACCGGACCGCGGGTCGACCGGGCCGTGCGCGCGGTCGCACCCGAACCGCCCAAGCTGGCCAACGGCATCCGGCGGCTGCGGATCGGCGCCGTCATCGCGCTGTCGCTGTTCATGATGATCGGCGTCCGCCTGGTGATCCTGCAGGTCGCCTCGTCCCCCGAGGACGCCAAGCGACTGGTCGAGCTCCGGGAGAGCCGGCTGGCCGAGGTGCGGCTGCCCGCGCCTCGGGGCAGCATCCTGGACCGGGACGGCACGGTGCTGGCCCACAGCGTGAAGGCGCGCTTCGTCGGCGCCGACCCGGAACTGGTCAAGGACCCGGTGGGGACGGCGGCCCTCCTGTCGCCGCTCATCGGGGTGCCGCAGTCCAAGCTGATCCCGCTCATGAAGCCGCACAAGCAGCCGGGTGGCAGCCAGTCGCGGTTCGAGTTCCTCGCCCAGGGCGTGGACATCTCGACCGGTGACCGGATCCTCGCGATGAAGCTCGACGGCATCGTGGTCAAGGAGGACGAACGGCGCGATGTGCCGAACGCCGACCTGGCCGCCAACCTGATCGGCTGGACCGGCGCCGACAACTCCGGTCTGGAGGGTCTCGAGGCAGGGTACGACTCGCTGCTGCGTGGCACCGACGGCGAGCGGCAGTTCGAGATCGGCAAGGGCGACCTGAACCGGCCCATCCCGGGCGGGTTCCAGAAGTCGGTCGAACCGCAGCCGGGCACCTCGCTCCAGCTCACCATCGACGGTGACCTGCAGTACGAGGTGCAGCGCATCCTGGCCGAGCAGAGCAAGAAGACCAAGGCGACGATGGCCGGCGCCGTGGTGATCGACGTCCGGACCGGTGAGGTGCTGGCCCAGGCCAGCTATCCGGCCTACAACGCCGCGAAGCCGCTGGACTACGAGCCGACCGAGCGGGACGACGCGCCGAGCAGCATCGTGGCCGACCCCGGATCGATCCACAAGGCGTTCATCTTCGGCGCGGCCCTGCAGGAGGGGTTGATCAAGCCGGACTCGACGCTGGCGATCGGCCCGGCGCTGGAGCGTGGCGGCTACCGCTTCCAGGACAGCCACATGCAGCCCAAGGGCACCAAGATGACGATCCCGGGGCTGCTGGCGTACTCGTCCAACGTGGGCACGATCCTGATCGCCGACATGCTGGGCAAGCAGAGGGTCTACGAGTATCAGCAGAAGTTCGGGCTGGGCAAGGCGACCAACGAGGGCATGCAGGGTGAGGCCGAAGGCAAGATCCTCACGCCGGACGAGTGGAGCGGCTCGGCGTCGGGCTCGGTGCCGATCGGCATGAGCGTGGACGCCACGCTGATCCAGATGGCGGCCGGCTACTCCGCGATCGCCAACGACGGGGAGTACATCCAGCCGCACCTGATCAAGTCGATGATCTCGGGCAAGACCGGCGCGGTGACCCCCGCCGCCGAGCCTGCCCGGCACCGGGTACTGGACCCGAAAGTGGCGTCCGACCTGCGCACCATGATGGAAGCCGTGGTCGACAACGACGGCGCCACGGGCACTCAGGCCGCGGTGGCCGGCTATCGGGTGGCGGGCAAGACCGGCACGGGCAAGCGGCTGATCGACGGGCAGTACACGAGCGCCAACTACGGCTCGTTCATCGGCATGGCTCCGGCCGAGAACCCGCGGTACGTCATCGCGGTGTCGGCCGACGTGCCCAAGGGCACCGGCGGCGACGTGGCCGCCCCGGCGTTCGCCAAGATGATGTCGTTCGCGCTGCTCCACTACCGGGTGCCGCCGTCCAGCACGCCGGCGCCCAAGTTCAAGATCCACCCGTGACCGGGCCGACGGCGCCGACCACGGATCCGGGTGGCCGCATGGCGTTTTTCGCGGGGCGCCGGGTACGGGGTAGGGTCTGACGCCGTGCCCGGCATTCCCCGTCCCGACTCCGTCGCTCCCTATCGGCTGGCCCGGCTGGCCGCGCTGTTGCCGGCCACGCTGACCGGCGTCGATGCCGAGGTCACGGGCGTGACCCACGACAGCCGCGCGGTCCGCCCGGGCGATCTCTACGCCGCCCTGCCCGGGGCCAACCGGCACGGCGCCGAGTTCATCGGCGACGTGGCCGCGGCCGGTGCAGCCGCCGTGCTGACCGACGCCGGTGGCCACGCCGCCGCGGTCGCCGCGGGTCTGCCCGTCCTGGTGGCCGACGACCCGCGGGCGGTGCTCGGCACCGCCGCGGCGGCGATCTACGGCGACCCGTCCGGCCGGTTGACCATGATCGGCATCACCGGCACGGCCGGCAAGACCTCGACGGCCTACCTCGTCGAGTCGGGCCTGCGGGCCGCCGGCGTGGTCACCGGGCTGATCGGCACGGTCGAGACGCGCATCGGCGACCTGGTGGTCAGCAGCGTGCGGACCACCCCGGAGGCCACCGACGTGCACGCCGTCCTCGCGGCCGGCCTGGAGCGCGGGGTCGAGGCCGTGGTGATGGAGGTGTCCAGCCACGCCCTGGCGATCGGCCGGGTCAACGGCATCGGCTTCACGGTCGGCGGCTACACCAATTTCGGCCTCGACCACCTCGACTTCCACGCCGACGCCGACGACTACTTCGCGGCCAAGGCCAAGCTGTTCGACGGGCGCTGCCGGTTCGAGGTGCTGAACCTCGACGACCCGGCGCTGCGACCGCTGTTCAAGCCGACCACGATCAGCTATTCGGCGGCCGGCGACCCGGCGGCGACCTGGTGGGCCTCCGACGTCCGCCCGGCGGAGTTCGGCCAGCGGTTCGTCGCGCACGGTCCCGGGGTCGAGCTGCAGGCCGGCGTGGCGCTGCCCGGCCGGCACAACGTCGCCAACGCCCTGCTGGCCCTGGCCGCGCTGGTCGCCGCGGGCGTCGGGGCGCAGGTCGCAGCCGACGGCATCGCCGCCTGCCCGGGGGTGCCCGGCCGGCTCGAGCGGGTCACCGCCCCGGGCGAGGTGCTCGGCGTCGTCGACTACGCGCACAAGACCGACGCGATCGTGGCCGCGCTGGCCGCGCTGCGGGAGCTGGCCACCGGCCGCGGCGGCCGGCTGATCTGCCTGCTCGGCGCGGGCGGCGACCGCGACAAGGACAAGCGCCCGCTGATGGGGGCGGCCGCCGCCCGCGGCGCCGACCTGGTCATCGTCACCGACGACAACCCGCGCACCGAGGACCCGGCCGACGTGCGCGCCGCGGTGCGGGTCGGTGCGGAACACTCCGGCGGGGCTGCGAAGATCATCGAAGTGCCCGGGCGCCGGGCCGCGATCGACGAGGCGGTCCGGCTGGCCGCGCCGGGGGACGTGATCGCGTTGCTGGGCAAGGGACACGAGCGGGGCCAGGAGGTGAACGGTCAGATGTTGCCGTTCGACGACCGGATCGAGCTTGCCGAGGCGCTGACCGCCGCGGCCGGGGGCGCCTCGTGATCCGTCTGACGCTGGCCGAGATCGCCGAGATCACCGGCGGCCAGGTGCTGAACGCCGAGCCGGAAGTCGCGGTCACCGGGGGAGTGGAGTACGACTCCCGCAAGATCTGCCCGGGTGGCCTGTTCGTCGCGTTCGAGGGTGAGAAGGTCGACGGCCACGAGTACGCGGGCACGGCGATCGCCGCGGGCGCCGCCGCCGTGCTGAGCACCCGCGACACCGGGCAGCCGGGCGTGGTCGTCGCGGAGCCCCTGGCCGCCCTGGCCGCGCTGGCCCACGCCGTCGTGGCGCGGCTCGACGGGCTCACCGTGGTCGGGCTGACCGGCTCGAGCGGCAAGACCACGACCAAGGACTACATCGGCCAGCTGCTCGCCCGGCTCGGGCCGACCGTGGCGCCGGCCGGGTCGCTCAACAACGAGCTCGGGTTCCCTTACACGGTGCTCCAGGCGACGACCGAGACGCGCTTCCTCGTGCTCGAGATGGGCGCCCGGGGCGTCGGGCACATCCGCTACCTGACCGGCATCGCGCGGCCGTCGATCGGCGTGGTGCTGAACGTCGGGGCGGCCCACCTGGGCGAGTTCGGCTCGGTCGAGGGCACCGCGCGAGCCAAGGGCGAGCTGGTCGAGGCGCTGCCGGCCGACGGGGTGGCGGTGCTCAACGCCGACGACCCGCTCGTCGCGGCGATGGCCTCGCGGACGGACGCCCGGGTGCTGTACACCGGCGAGTCGCCGGAGTCCGGGGTGCGAGCGACGGAGATCAGCCTCGATCCGGCCGGCCGGGCGTCCTACACCTTGTCCTTCGAGGGCCGGACGGCGAAGGTCACGCTGGTCGTCGCCGGGCGGCACCAGGTCGCCAACACGCTGGCCGCCGCCGCGGTGGCGCTGTCGGCCGGGATGCCGGTCGACCAGGTCGCCGCCGCGCTCGGCGAGGTCGGCGTCGTGTCGACCCGCCGGATGGACGTCTTCACCCGCCCCGACGGCGGCACGGTCATCGACGACACCTACAACGCCAACCCGTCCTCCATGGCGGCCGCGCTGCACGCTCTCGCCGCCATGGCCGGCGGGCGCCGCACCACCGCCGTGCTGGGCTACATGGCCGAGCTGGGCGAGCACGAGCGCTCCGGTCACGAGGAGGTCGGCCGGCTCGCCGCCGAGCTCGGCGTGAACCGGCTGATCGTGGTCAGCGCCGAGGCCGCGGCCCTGGCGGACGGCGCGCACACCGTCGAGGGGTGGAAGGGCCGGGCCGTGGTCGTGCCCGATCAGGCCTCGGCCATCGAGCTTCTCGCCGGCGACCTGAACGGCGGGGATGTCGTGCTGGTCAAGGGTTCCCGGTACCGCACGTGGGACGTGGTGGACTCACTGCGTCCCGAGGAGGTTCGCCCGTGAGGGCAGTCATCGTCGCGGCCGCGGTCGCGTTCATCATCTCGCTGTTCGGCACCCCGGTGGCCATCCGTGTCTTCACGGCGATGAAGGCCGGCCAGCCGATCCGCAGCCTCGGGCCGGCGAGCCACCAGGGCAAGAAGGGCACGCCCACGATGGGCGGGGTCGCGTTCATCATTGCCACCGTCTTCGCGTACGCGGCCGGGCATGTCGCCCTGACCACGCTGCCCGAGCGGCAGATCGCGCAGGAATCGCCGACCATGACCGCCCTGGTCCTGCTCGGCCTGTTCGTGTTCTGCGGAGTGGTCGGCTTCCTCGACGACTTCCTCAAGATCCGCCGCCGCAACTCCGACGGCCTGAGCGCCAAGGGCAAGCTGCTCGGCCAGTTGATCGTCGGCACCGCGTTCGCCATCGTCGCGCTCTACGTGCCCAGCACCAACGGCGAGACGGTGGCCAGCGAGCACATCTCGTTCATCCGCGACATCAGCTGGCTCGACGTCGGCAAGGTGGGCTCGGTGCTGGTCTTCGTCTTCGTCATCATGGCGATGTCGAACGGCGTGAACCTCACCGACGGTCTCGACGGTCTCGCCACCGGCGCCTCGATCCTGGTGCTCGGGGCGTACGCCCTGATCGGCTTCTGGCAGTACCGCCACTGGTGCGGTGACTCGGACTACGCCCGGGCCAACGACTACTGCTATCAGGTCCGAGATCCGCTGGAGATCGCGATGATCGCCGCGGCGGCCGCGGCGGCCTGTGTGGGCTTCCTGTGGTGGAACACGTCGCCGGCGCGGATCTTCATGGGCGACGCCGGCGCGCTCGGGCTCGGTGGCCTGATCGGCGGTCTGGCCGTGGCCACCCGCACGACGCTGCTCTCGGTCATCATCGGCGGGCTCTTCGTGATCATCACGATGTCCCTGGTGATCCAGATCGTCTCCTTCAAGACCACCGGCAAGCGGGTCTTCCGCATGTCGCCGCTGCATCACCACTTCGAGCTGGCCGGCTGGAGCGAGGTCAACATCGTGGTGCGGTTCTGGATCGTGGCCGGCATCTGCGTCGCCATCGGCCTGGGACTGTTCTATTCAGACTTCCTGGCGGTCATGGGATAGAACACTTCTCGCGACACGCCCGGGTGGTGACACCGGCCCGCGTGCCGCCGGGACGATGATGAGGGAATGGCGGAACGGACCGATCAGGCACCCCGCCCGTCACTGAGCCGGCAGTTGCTGCCCGCGGTGCACGGGATGCTGGCGCGGCCGCTCTCCTCGTACTATCTGCTGCTCGCCAGCTCCGGTCTGCTGCTGCTGATCGGCCTCACGATGGTCTTCTCGGCGACCAGCGTGAAGGCGTACGCCGAGGACGGGAACGCGTTCAGCGCGATCGCCAACCAGGCCGTCTTCGCGCTGCTCGGCCTGTTCGCGTTCTGGGTCTGCCAGCGCCTGCCCGCCCGGACGCTGCGCGACCTCGGCAAGTTCGTGCTCGGCGCGGCCATCGTGATGCTCTTCGTGCTCGACCTGCTGGGCGCGCTGAAGTCGGTCGGCCTGCTCGACAAGCCGCGCATCGGCCCGGTCCACGCCGAGTTGCTCTGGCTGTACTTCGGCCCGGTCGGTCTGCAGCCGGCCGAGTTCGCCAAGCTGGGCATGGTGCTGTGGGGGGCCGACGTGATCGCCCGCAAGGGCGCCGCCCTGGGGCACTGGCGCGAGCTGTCCCGCCCGCTGTTCCCCGTCGTCGGCCTGCTGTTCGTGCTGGTCGGCTATAACGACCTGGGCAGCATGCTGGTGCTGCTGGCGCTCATCATCGGGCTGCTGTGGGCGGCCGGCGTCCGGCTGCGGGTCTTCGCCGCGCTCGGCGTGCTCGGCCTGGCCGGCATCAGCCTGCTGATCGCGGCCGCCTCCGGCGGCGCCGGCTCGGGCCAGGCCGGCGAGGAGAACTATCGGCTCGCCCGGCTCACCAACTTCCTGCAGCCGCTCGAGTCGTGCGACGTCGACGGGCCCTGCTACCAGCTGATCCAGGCCCGCTCGGCGATCTTCGAGGGCGGCTGGTTCGGGGTGGGCCTGGGCAAGGGCGCGCTCAAGTGGAACTGGCTGCCCGAGGCCGACAACGACTTCATCTTCGCCGTGGTCGCCGAGGAGCTGGGCGTGGTCGGCTGTGCGGTGATCCTGGCGCTGTTCTCGGTGCTGGCCTACACCGGTTTCCGGATCGCCCGCCGCTCGCACGACCCGTTCCGCCGCCTGGCCGCGGCCGCGATCACCACCTGGCTGGTCGCCCAGGCCGTGATCAACATCGGCGGCGTGACCGGCATGCTGCCCATCACCGGCCTCCCGCTGCCCTTCATCTCCGCAGGTGGCAGTGCCCTGGTCGTCACGCTGGCGGCGGTCGGCATGCTGGCCTCGTTCGCCCGCGCCGAGCCGGATGCGTCACGTGCCCTGAACGCCCGTCCGCCCGCTCGGTGGGTACGGCTAGTCTGGGCCCCGCTGCCGCCGCTCCCCCCGCCCCGGCGGCCGGGCCCGACCCGGGCCACAGCGGCGGCGGGGGCTGATGGGAGACGGTGAGATGGGGATGCTGCGGTCGGTCGTGCTTGCCGGGGGAGGCACCGGCGGTCACATCTACCCGCTGCTCGCCTTCGCCGATGCGGTGAGGCGGCACTATCCCGAGGTGCGGATCACCACGCTGGGCAGCCCCAAGGGCATGGAGAACGAGCTGATCCCGCCGGCCGGCTACGACCTGCGGGTGATTCCCGCGTTCCAGCTGCCGCGGTCGGTCAACCTCAACCTGCTGCGCACGCCCGACCGCATGTACAAGTCGTCGCACGCGGCCGGCAAGATCCTCGACGAGGTCAAGGCCGACGTCGTGGTGGGCTTCGGCGGTTACGTGTCGGTCCCGGCCTACCTGGCGGCGTGGCGGCGCGAGACGCCGATCGTGATCCACGAGGTCAACGTGCCGCCGGGAGTGGCCAACCGGATGGGCATGAAGTTCACCAAGAACGTCGCCGTCGGGTTCCCGCAGCAGCCGCAGCAGGCCGAGTCGCTCAGGGACGCCCGGGTCGTCGGCGTCCCGCTGCGGACAGCTCTGACCCACCTCGACCGGGCCGCGCTCCGGCCGCAGGCGCTCCACCACTTCGGTCTGCGCCCCGACCTGCCGGTGCTGTTCGTCTCGGGCGGCTCGTCGGGCGCCCGCACGATCAATCTGGCCGTGGCCGCCGCGGCCAAGCGTCTGGCCCACGCGGGCATCCAGGTGCTGCACGTGCAGGGCGGTCGCAACGACCCGTTCGACGTGCCCACCGACCTCCCGGTGCCCTACGTCGTGATCCCGTACCTGTCGGACATGCAGCTCGGCTATGCCGCCGCCGACCTCATGCTCTGCCGCAGCGGCGCGATCACGGTGGCCGAGACGACGGCGCTGGGCGTTCCCGCCGTCTACGTGCCCTACCCGTTCAGCAACCAGGAGCAGAAGCGCAACGCCCTGCCGGTGGTCGAGGCGGGCGGCGGCATCCTGGTCGACAACGACGAGTGCACCCCCGAGTGGATCGAGCAGAACGTCATCCCGCTGGCCCGGGACTACCAGCGCCTCGCCGTGATGGGCCAGGCGGCCGCCCGGTACGGTCGTCGCGACGGTGACGAGGCGCTGCTCGAATTCGTTCTCGAAGCCGTGGCGAAGACCCGATGAACCTGGTTGAGGGAGTGGATCTGTGAACACGGCGGAGCTCAGGCCGGCCGGCGAGGTGACCGCCGAGGATCTCGGCACCGTGCACCTCATCGGCATCGGCGGGGTGGGCATGGCCGGGCTGGCCCGCCTGCTGCTCACCCGGGGTGTCCCGGTCTCGGGCAGCGAGCTGCGCGAGTGGCCGGCGCTGGCCGGGCTGCGGGCGCTGGGCGGCACCGTGCACATGTCCCACGTCGCCGAGAACCTCGACGGGGTCGACACGGTCGTCTACTCGACCGCGATCCCGTACGAGCATCTCGAGCTGGCCGAGGCGCGCCGGCGCGGGCTCCGCATCCTGCACCGCTCCGAGGCGCTGGCCGCCGCCATGACCAACCGGCAGACGATCGCGGTGGCCGGCACCCACGGCAAGACCACGACCACGTCGATCATGACGGTGATCCTCCAGCACGCCGGGCAGGACCCGTCCTTCGTGATCGGCGGCGAGATCAGCGAGGCCGGCTCCAACGGCCACCACGGCACCGGCCCGCACTTCGTGGCCGAGGCCGACGAGAGCGACAAGTCGTTCCTGATCTACCGGCCGCACGTCGCGATCATCACCAACATCGAGGGCGACCACCTCAACAACTGGGGCGACCTCGACGGGCTCAAGGCCGGCTTCCAGCAGTTCGCCGAGCTCACCGCGGCCGACGGCTTCGTGGTCACCTGCGCCGACGACCCCGGCACGCGGGGCCTGATCGAGGCGCTGCGCGCCCAGGGCCGGACGGTTCTCACGTACGGCGAGTCGCCCGACGCCGACCTGCGCATCAGCGACGTGGTCTCGACCGCCAGCGGGGTGCGTTACGAGGCCGAGCTCGACGGCAAGCCGCTCGGCGAGTTGCACCTGGCGCTGCCCGGCAAGCACATGGGGCTCAACAGCGCCGCCGCCGTGCTGACCGCGCTCCGGCTGGGCTTGCCGCTCGACAAGATCGTCGAGGCGCTGGCGTCGTTCCCGGGGGTCCGGCGGCGCTTCGAGCGCAAGGGCATCGCGGCCGGCGTGCGGGTCTACGACGAGTACGCGTACCACCCGACCTCGGTCGAGGCGGCGCTGCGGACCCTGCGCGAGGTGGCCGGTGACGGCCGGCTGCTGGTGGTCTTCCAGCCGTACCGGGTCTATCGCACCCGCGACCTGCAGGCCGAGCTGGCCCGCGGTCTGAGCCTGGCCGACCAGGTCATCTGCATGGAGGTCTTCGGGCCGGGCGAGGTGCGCCAGCCCGGCGAGGGCGGGGTGGCGCTGACCGCGGCCGTCGACCTGCCGGCCGACCACAAGGTCTTCGTGCCCGACTGGGAGGACGTGCCGCGCGAGGTCGTGCGGCGCAGCCGGCCGGGCGACGTCGTGGTCACCATGGGCGCCCCGCCGATCTCGCTGATGGGCGACGAGCTGCTGGCCGCGCTCGACGACGCCGACCGGCGCTAGCCTCATGAGCGGCGGGGGACGCAACTGGAGGCTGGTGCGGGCGGACACCGACGCGGTGCCGTCGTCCGCGCGGCGCTTCATGGCCCGCGCCCGCCAGCGCAAGATGCGCGCCGCCCTGCCCTGGGCCGTCGGCGCGGGGGTGCTGGCCGTGATCGGGGTAGTGGCCTGGCTCGTCTACGGCACTTCCGTGCTGGGGGTGCGCCACGTCGACGTGGTCGGCGTCGAGTTGCTCACGCCGGTGCAGGTCGAGCAGGCCGTCGCCGTGCCGTCCGGCGAGCCGCTGGCCCGGGTCGACCTCGGCGCGGTGCGGGTGCGGGTGCGGGATCTGCCCCCGGTCGACCGGGTGGTGGTGCGGCGCAGCTGGCCGTCCACCCTGGTCGTCGAGGTCGTGGAGCGTACGCCGGTGGCCGCCGTGCCGCAGGCCGGGCAGTTCTCGGTGATCGACCGCGCCGGCGTTCCCTACCGCGTGGTCAAGGAGGCGCCGAGGGGTCTGCCGCTCGTGCGGGTGGACTGGCCCGGCCCGTCCGATGTGAACACGCGGTCGGCGCTGACCGTGCTGGCCGCGCTCAGCGAGGAACTGCGCGAGCAGGTGCTGGCGGTCTCGGTCCGGACTCCGGCTCAGATCCGCCTCGAGCTCCGCAAGGACCGCACCGTGGTGTGGGGCGACGACACCCAGAGCGAGACCAAGAGCCAAGTGGCGACCGCCCTGTTGAAGCGGGCCGGTCAGGAGATCGACGTCAGCGCCCCGACCGTGGTGACGATCCGGTAGCATCGACTCCAAAGCGGACATTGAGGCCGAAACGTCTCAAAGTGGCCGAGGTTACGGCTCCGTCGGATTTTCGCCACTCAAGCGGGCGCCGACACGCCGCGCCGGGTCTTTGGTTGACGTCGGAAGTCCGCTTACGTTGCCACCAGAGGCTGAGTGGTTGACATAACCCTAAGCCTCTAGTAGAGGGTGAGGGTTTCCTCGCCCTCCCTTGTCCGGCAGCGGGTGTCGAAGGTGCGGTCTGGCCGGACCGCACGGGGCCCACGACATCCACAACCCTGGAAGGGAAGGCTGAGCCCATGACACCTCCCCATAACTACCTGGCGGTCATCAAGGTCGTCGGGATCGGCGGCGGCGGCGTGAACGCTGTGAACCGCATGATCGAGGTCGGGCTCAAGGGCGTCGAGTTCATCGCGATCAACACCGACGCCCAGGCGCTGCTGATGAGCGATGCCGACGTCAAGCTCGACGTCGGCCGCGAGCTGACCCGGGGCCTCGGCGCCGGCGCGCAGCCCGAGGTCGGCAAGAACGCCGCCGAGGACCACCGCGACGAGATCGAAGAGGTGCTCAAGGGCGCCGACATGGTCTTCGTGACGTGTGGCGAGGGCGGCGGCACCGGCACCGGCGGCGCGCCCGTGGTGGCCAACATCGCCCGCAAGCTCGGCGCGCTCACCATCGGCGTGGTCACCCGGCCGTTCTCCTTCGAGGGCAAGCGCCGTCAGGTGCAGGCCGAGTCGGGCATCGACGAGCTGCGCAACCAGTGCGACACGCTCATCGTCATCCCGAACGACCGGCTCCTCGCGCTGGGCGATCGCGGGATCAGCATGATGGACGCGTTCCGTCAGGCCGACCAGGTGCTGCTCTCCGGCGTGCAGGGCATCACCGACCTGATCACCACCCCCGGTCTGATCAACCTGGACTTCGCCGACGTCAAGAGCGTGATGAGCGGCGCCGGCAGCGCCCTCATGGGCATCGGCAGCGCCCGCGGCGACAACCGCGCGGTCGAGGCGGCCGAGAAGGCGATCTCGAGCCCGCTGCTCGAGCAGAGCATGGACGGCGCCCGCGGCGTGCTGCTCTCCATCGCCGGCGGTTCCGACCTGGGCCTGTTCGAGATCAACGACGCGGCCCAGCTGGTCACCGACGCGGCGCACCCGGACGCCAACATCATCTTCGGCGCGGTCATCGACGACGCGCTCGGGGACGAGGTGCGGGTCACCGTGATCGCGGCGGGCTTCGACGGGGGCACGCCCTCCTACAAGCCGTCCGAGCCGGCCCGCAAGGTGATCCAGCAGCCGGCCGAGCGGTTGACGCCGCAGCCTCCGGCGACCACGGTGTCGACGCCGGCTGCGGCCACGCCGCCACCGCCGGCGGCCACGCCGACGCCTCGCCGGGTGCTCTTCGACGACGTCGACGTGCCGGACTTCCTCAAGAACGGCTCCTGACGCCGTGACCGACGCGGGACGGCGGTCCGAGGTGGCCGCCGCCCTGCGCGAGGTGCACGGCCGGATCGAGGCCGCCTGCGCCGCGGCCGGCCGGGGCGCGGACGAGGTCACCCTGGTCGCGGTGACCAAGACATACCCGGCGAGCGATGTCGTGTTGCTCGCCGGGCTCGGTGTCACCGACGTCGGCGAGAACCGCGACCAGGAGGCCGGGCCCAAGGCCGCGGAGGTGCAGGCGGCCGGCGCGAGCCCCCGGTGGCACTTCATCGGCCAGCTCCAGCGCAACAAGGCCCGGTCGGTGGTGCGGTACGCCGACGTCGTGGAATCGGTCGACTCGGTGCGGCTGGCCGAGGCGCTGGCCCGGGCGGCCGAGGGGCGGTCGGCCCCGCTCGAGATCCTGGTGCAGGTGAGCGTCGACGGCGACGCGTCGCGGGGCGGCGTGACCGGCGATGATCTCTGGCGGGTATCCGACTCGGTGGCCGCCGCCGACACCCTGCAGCTCGGCGGCGTGATGGCGGTGGCGCCCGTGGACTGGGACCCCGACCGCGCGTTCGAGCTGGTCCGCGGCCTGTCGCAGCGGCTGGTGGCGGCTCATCCGGGTGCCACGACGATCTCCGCCGGCATGAGCGGGGACCTCGAGGCCGCTGTCCGGCACGGCGCGACACACGTCCGGATCGGCACTTCTTTGCTCGGAATGCGAAACACGCTGCGGTAGCCTTGCGGCGGGCAGCAAACTACATGGGTGTTGTTTACGCGACAACCGTACGTGGGCATGTTTCAAGATCATCCGCGACGGGACTCGGGTCGACGGCGCGGCACGTCACGGGACGAGGGTCCGCATCGGACCCTCCGACCGTGCAAGGGGGGAATGCGGTACGCCGAGGGGGTGCGTTCCGCGCGGCGGACGAAGGTGGGGGCACATGGCTGGTCGGGTGGACGCGCGGTGGCGTGATGGGGTGAAGGCATGAGCGCGCTTCGGAAGGCGGGCGTCTGGCTGGGCCTCGTCGAAGAGGACGACGACCGCGGTTACGACAACGGATACGACGAAGGCCCCTACCGTCCTCGGAACCGGTACTCGGGAAGCCGGTACTCCGACGACGAGTTCGCCGACGAGGAGGAGCTCGAGGACGAGCGTCCCGTGCCCCGTGCTCGTGCGGAGCGTAGCCGCCCGTCGGACCGTCTGTCATCGCACGCCGACGTGGACGACCACGATCGGGTGGAACGTTCCGAGCGTTCGGAGCGGGCCAGTGTCCGATCGATCACCCGGCCCTCCACGGCGAGTGACAACTCGTCCGCGCTGAGCTACTCCACGCGGGAGAATCTGGCCCTGGCGCCGCAGACCGTGCACCAGCCGGAGCCCCGTCCGCGCCCGGTCGAGGAGGAGCAGCGCTACCAGATCACGACGCTGCACCCCACCACCTACCGCGAGGCGCGCACCATCGGCGAGCACTTCCGCGACGGTGTGCCGGTCATCATCAATCTCACCGAGATGGATGAAGGGGACGCCCGCCGCCTGGTCGACTTCGCCGCCGGGCTGGCTTTCGGTCTTCGCGGTACGATCGAGCGCGTGACCAACCGGGTTTTCCTGCTCTCACCGGCAAATGTCCAGGTCACCGCTGAGGACAAGGCCAAGATCGCTGAGGGTGGGTTCTTCGGTCAGGCCTGAGGCGGGCGCCCGCGCGCCGGCCACCCAGATGGGGGATCCGCACGAGTGCTTTCGATCGTGTTCCAGATACTGTATTTAGTCGTCTACATCTTCTTCCTCGTCCTGCTTGCCAGGTTCGTGCTCGGTGCGGTACTCCAATACGGGCGTCGGTGGCAACCCGGTCGTGGGGCTTCGGCGGGACTCGAAACGGTGTGGAGCGTCACTGATCCTCCCCTCAAGGCGTTGAGGCGTGTGATCCCCCCGCTGCGCATTGGTAACGTGAGTTTGGACCTGGCTTCCATCGTGCTGCTGGTTATCCTGTTCGTGCTCATGAGGTTCGTGCTTCAAAGACTGATCCTGAACTTCAGCTAAACAGCAGCCCCAACCGCGGCCGCGACTGACCCGAGGAGTTTCGATGCCGCTGACCCCGGCCGACGTGCACAACGTCGCCTTCAAGAAGCCCCCGATCGGCAAGCGGGGGTATGACGAGGAGGAGGTCGACGCCTTCCTGGACGAGGTCGAGCGCGAACTCGCCCGTCTGATCGAGGAGAACAACGAGCTGCGCGCCCAGGTGGAGCGCGGCGGTCGGGGTGGCGCGCCAGCCGGTCCGAGTGCCGACCCGCGCCTTGCGGCCGAGCTCAACGAGGTCAAGGCTCAGCTTGACCGTGTGCAGCGTGACAAGGCGCAGGCCGAGCAGGCCGCGCGTCAGATGCAGGCCGAGCTCGAGCAGGTTCGTGCCCAGGGCCCGGTCGGCGGTGGCGCCGCTGGGTCCGGTGCCGACGGCGAGCAGCAGGCCCTGCGGGTGCTGATGATGGCCCAGCGCACGGCCGACGACCACGTCGCGGACGCCCGTCGCGAGGCCGACAAGCTTCTCTCCGACGCCCGTTCCAAGGCGGAAGAGGTCACCCGCGAGGCCCGTGCCAAGGCCGACGCCCTGGAGCGCGACGCGCGCCAGCGTCACCAGGAAGCCATGGGCGGCCTCGACGCGAAGCGCTCCGCGCTGCAGAAGCACATCGAGGAGCTCAAGCAGTTCGAGCGGGAGTACCGCACCCGCCTGAAGGCTTACCTCGAGAGCCAGCTGCGCGACCTCGACGGCCGGGGCCAGGGCCTCGAGGCCGAGATGTCGCGGGCCGACTCCGGGCGTGCCGTCGGCGGCAGCGGCGGTCTGGCCGCGGCCGGTCTGGCCGGTTCCTACGGCGGCCGCAACGCCATCGAGTCCGGCCGCTGAGCCCGGCCCACGGAGAAACAACCCCCGGTACCTCGACGAGGATGAGCCATGATCGTTGTTAGCCTGCTGCTCATCCTCGTCGCGGTGACGCTGCTCGTGCTCGGCCTCACCGGCGGGTCGAGCAGCCTGCTCATCAGCTCCATCGTGGCCAGTCTGCTGGCCGCTGTCTCCCTGGTCGTGGGTGCGCGCCAGTCCGCCGCGGCGCGGCGCGGGTCGCCCACCGAGCCGTTGGCGGCCCCGCTCCCCGACGACAACACGGTCTATGTGGCCGAGCCCGAGTTCGCGGCCGCCGCCGACGAGGTGGCCCGCCGCCGCTCGGCGGGCGACGTCGCCGACGATGATCGGCGCGACACCGTTCAGTTCGATCCGGCCGACGTGGCGGCGGCGAGGCCCTCGGACGGGCCCGACTTCGCGGACGCTCAGGCCACTCAGGTTCAGCCCGCTTACGCCGACTCCGCTTACACCGAGCCGGCCTACGGCCAGCCCGCTTTCGGCCAGCCCGCTTTCGATCAGCCCGCTTTCGATCAGCCTGGTGCGGCCCGGTCGGCCTCGGGGTCCGACCTCGCCGACCAGGCGGGTGCGCCGGCGGGCGATTTGTCAGCAGATGAGCCGTCGACGGCCGACGATCCCGATTATGATCGCGCCTCCTCGGCCATCAACGCGGCCCGCAGCGGGACGCCGGGCGAGGAGTCCTGGCGCCGCTCGCCCGCCGACGACGACTTCACCGCCCGCGGTTCCGCCGAGCCCGCCCGCGGTTCCGCCGAGCCCGCCCGCGAGTTCGCCGAGCCGGCCGACCGTGACTTCGCCGAGCCGGCGGTCCTTGACTTCGCCGGGCCGGCCGCCCGTGACTTCGCCGGGCCGGCCGCGGCCGGCGACGATTTCGCTGAGCCTGCCGCCGACGACCCCGATGACGAGCCGCTGCCCCAGGCGGTGCAGCCCACGGACGCCGTCCGGGTGGCCCGCCTCGACGCCGAGGTGCTGGTCGTCGACGGCCGCCCGCGCTACCACGTGTCCGACTGCCCCAGCCTGACCGGCCGTCTGGCCGAGCCGATCCCGGTGCGCGAGGCCGTCGAGCTCGGCTTCAGCCCCTGCGGCCTGTGCCGCCCGGTCGACCGTCTGGTCGGTGCCGCGGTTCGCCGGTGACTGCTGGCTGCCCGTTCGCCGATGACTGCCGAGCTGCCCGTTCGCCGGTGACTGCCGGGCTGCCTGTCCGCCGGTGACGACCGGGCTGTCTGTCCGCCGGTGACGGCCGGGCCCCTGCCGGGGCGAGAGATCGATCGGCACAATGAGGCATGGTCCAGCGCCGTGTGCCCCCGCCTGACGCGAGTGTCCTGTCCGTAGCCGTACGCGTGCGGCCCGGCGCCGGGCGTGATCGCGTCGGCGGGCGGTACGAGGGGCCGCACGGCCCGGCCCTGATCGTCGCCGTGGGCGCGCCGGCCGTCGACGGCAAGGCGACCGAGGCGGTACGCCGGGCGCTCGCCGGCGCGCTCGGAGTGCGCTCGGGCGACGTGCAGCTCCGGCTCGGTGCGACGAGCCGCGACAAGGTGTTCACCGTCGCCGCGCCCGGGGCCGGGCTCGCCGGGCGGCTGGCCGCGCTGCGGGACGGTGCGGCATGAGACCACCCGCGTGACCGGCGGGCTGGACTACGCGCTCCTCATCGGCTCCGCGGTCCTGCTGGTGGCCGTGGCCGCGGTGCGCGTGTCGACCAAGGTGGGGCTGCCGAGCCTGCTCGTCTATCTGGCCATCGGCATCCTGATCGGCGAGGCCGGCCTGGGCATCCGCTTCGACGACGCCGAGCTCACCCGGGCCCTCGGCTTCTGTGCGCTCATCGTGATCATCGCCGAGGGCGGGCTGACCGCCCGGTGGACCACGCTGCGCCCGGTGCTGGGCCTGGCCACCTCGCTGGCCACGGTCGGTGTGGCGGTCAGCATCGCCGTGGTCGGTCTGGCCGTCCACCTGCTCCTGGACCTGCCCTGGCAGCTGGCCCTGCTGTACGGCGCGGTGCTCTCCTCGACCGACGCCGCCGCGGTCTTCGCCACACTGCGGCGGCTGCGGTTGCCGTCGCGGCTGGTGGCCACGCTCGAGGCCGAGTCGGGCATGAACGACGCCCCGGTGGTGCTGCTGGTCGTCCTGCTCAGCGCTGACCTCGCCGAGATGCACCCGTGGTGGTACGAGCTGTTGATCGTCGCCTACGAGCTGGCCGCCGGCGCGGCGATCGGCTTCGCGGTGGGGGCGGCGGGCCGCTGGCTGCTGCGCAACGCCGCGCTGCCGTCGGCCGGGCTCTATCCGATCGCCGCGGTCGGTCTGACGGTTCTGGCGTACGCCGCGGGGGCGGTGGCCCACGCCTCCGGCTTCCTCGCCGTCTATGTGGCCGGCGTGGTGCTCGGCAACGGCCGCATCCCGCACCGGCGGGCCATCCTGGGGTTCGCCGACGGCCTGGCCTGGGTCGCCCAGATCGGCCTGTTCGTGTTGCTCGGGCTGCTGAGCTCGCCCGGCCGCCTGGACGAGGCGCTGGTGCCCGCGCTGGTCACCGGGGTGGCACTGGTGCTGCTGGCCCGCCCGCTGTCGGTGGTGATCGCGGCCGTACTGGCCCGGCCCGTGCGCGGACCCCGCCGGGCTGGCAACCGGGTGGGCTGGCGGGGCAGCGCGTTCCTGTCGTGGGCCGGCCTGCGCGGCGCCGTGCCGATCGTGCTGGCGACGATCCCGCTGTCGGCCGGCACGCCCGGCGCCGAGGGGCTGTTCGACGCGGTGTTCGTCCTGGTCATCATCTTCACGCTGCTGCAGGCCAGCACGTTGGGCCCGGCCGCCCGGCTGCTCCGGGTGACGGCGCCCGGGGAGGCCGCCGAGGTGCACGTCGAGACCGCCCCGCTGGAGCGCATGAACGCCGACCTGCTCCAGATGGACGTGGCCGAGGGATCCCGCCTGGCCGGGGTGCACATCGACGAGCTGCGCCTGCCGTCGGGCGCGTCGGTGACGCTGGTCGTGCGGGACGGGGCGGGTTTCGTCCCCGCTCCCGACACCCGCCTGCGCACCGGTGACGCCCTGCTGATCGTGGCGACGGCCGCGGCCCGCGACCGGGCCGAGCGCCGGTTGCGCGCGGTCAGCCGCCGGGGCCGGCTCGCCCGCTGGTTCGGCGAGGACGGCGGCGAGCATCCGGCCGGCGGGTAGCGACGGGCACTCCACGGGATATTTCGGGAAGATTGGCACGGGTCGGCGAGCACGCTTCGGTACGGCCTGTTGTCGGTGCGGTATACGTTCCGTATCCTTGCCACCCTCCGGAGTGCGCGGCGGTCGGTTCGGCCGCGCCGTTGTGGCAGGTGGGGGAAGATCTACGGCGTTGCCCGGCCGGGGCACGGCGTGCCGCCACCGGGCGTGCCCGGTGACCGTGGGCGTGAGCCGGTCGCCGGGTGGGCACCATCGGCGGAGCAGGGAACGGGATCGCCGCGGGGGCGCGGCTGAGGGAGCGACGATGGCGAAGGCAACCGGCACCAGGTCGACCGCGGCGAGCGACGACAAGAGCACCGGCAAGCGGAGCCGCAGCGCCGCCGAGACCGAGACGATCCGGGCTGCCCTGGTCGAGCGGCGCGACGAGCTGCAGCTCGAGTACGACCAGTCGATCACCGAGCTCACCGAGTTGCAGCGCGACCGTCTCGCCGACTCGGCCGGCGACGACCAGGCCGACACCGGCACCAAGACGCTCGAGCGTGAGCAGGAGATCACTCTGGCCAACAATCTGCTGGAGCGGATCACACAGGTGGAACGCGCCATCGACCGGCTCGGCGAGGGCAACTACGGTTGGTGCGAGCGGTGCGGCAACGCCATCCCGGTCGAGCGACTGGCGGCGTTCCCGTCCGCGACTCTCTGTGTGTCCTGCAAGCAGCTGGAGGAACGACGCTGAACGCCGACGAGGCCACGGGCGCGACCGCGGTGGACCAGCCGGAACCAGGGCCCAAGCCCCGGTTCAGGGGTCGTGCCGTGGCGGTGCTCGGCGCCACCGCCGTTGTCGCCGTGGCCCTGGATCAATGGGTCAAATGGCTCTCCACCGAAAATCTGGACGAGCGCAACCCGGTCCGAATCCTCGGTGGCCTGATCTACCTGTCGCTGCTGCGCAACAGCGGGGCCGCCTTCAGCTTCGGCAGCGACTACACCTGGGTGTTCCCGCTGATCACTCTGGTGGTCATCGGCTGGATCGGCTTCATGGCGGCCCGGCTGCGCTCGCTGCCGTGGGCCCTGGCGCTGGGCCTGGTGCTCGGCGGCGCCCTCGGCAACCTGATCGACCGGCTGTTCCGCGCGCCCGGGCCGTTCCACGGCCACGTGGTCGACATGATCAGCCTCTTCGGGCCGCGCGGGGAATACTTCGCCGTCTTCAACATCGCGGACAGCTGCCTGACCGTCGGTGTCGTGCTCGCGGTGCTGCTCGAGCTGACCGGCCGGCAGCGGGACGGCAGCCGCATCTCCGTACGGAAGAAGAAGGACGACGCCCAGTGAGCTCGCAGCGCTCCCTGCCGGTGCCCGACGGGCTCGACGGCATGCGGCTCGACCAGGCCGTGTCGCGGCTGTTCGGCCTGTCCCGCACGGCCGCCGCCACGCTCGTCGAGTCGGGTGACGCGCTGGTCGACGGTTTCCCCCGGCCCAAGTCCGACAAGGTCTCGGCCGGCGCCTGGCTCGAGGTGACGCTGCCGTCCCCGGTGAGCGAGCCGGCCGTGGTGGCCGGGCCGGTGCACGGCCTGCGGGTGATCTACAGCGACGACGACATCGTGGTGGTGGACAAGCCGGTCGGCGTGGCCGCGCACCCGAGCCCGGGCTGGACCGGCCCGACGGTCGTGGGTGGCCTGGCCGCGATGGGCCAGAACGTCGCGACCAGCGGCGCCGCCGAGCGGCAGGGCGTGGTGCACCGCCTCGACGTCGGCACCACCGGCATCATGGTCGTCGCCAAGAGCGAGATGGCCTACAGCGTGCTCAAGCGGGCGTTCAAGGAGCGCGAGGTCGACAAGCGCTACCACGCCGTCGTGCAGGGACACCTCGACCCGCTGCGCGGCACGATCGACGCGCCGATCGACCGGCACCCCACCGCCGACTACAAGTTCGCGGTGATGAACTCGGGCAAACCGAGCGTCACCCACTACGACACGGTCGAGGCGTTCCGTTCGGCCAGCCTGGTCGACGTGAAGCTCGAGACCGGCCGCACCCACCAGATCCGCGTGCACTTCGCGGCGCTGCGGCACCCGTGCGCCGGCGACATCTCCTACGGCGCCGACCCGACGCTGGCCGCCCGGCTCAAGCTCAACCGCCAGTGGCTGCACGCCCGCGAGTTGTCCTTCCTCCATCCCCGTACGCAGGACGAGGTCCGCTTCGTCAGCGACTATCCCGACGACCTGACGTACGCGCTCAGCGTGCTGCAGGACGCGAGCTGACTCGGGAGAGCGGAAACCGGTGGGGCCCGCCGATCACCGAGTACGGGGCCCCGCGCTGCGCGGAGCCCCCGCCGCGCGTCTGGCGGCGGCGATCGCGCTCGTCTCGGCCGGCGTCCTGCTGCTCGGCTCGCTCTGGCTGAGCCGGCGCGAGGCCGCGCCCACCGGCGACCCGGGTGAGGTCGTGCGGGTCGGGGTGGTGCAGGGCCAGTCGGTGCCCGGTTATCTGGACGCGACCCGCACCGAGCTGAGCGCCCTGACCGACCCCTCGGCCCCCGCCGCCGGAGAGACCTGGGCGTTGGTGAGCCTGGAGAGCTACGTGGCCGCCGGGGTGCTCCCCGAGGTCCTCTCGGGTACGGCGGTGGCCCAGGTCTACGCCCGGGTGCCGCTGGCCGAGGGACACACCCCGGTGGTCCGCATCCCGGTCTACCGGCTGCCCGCCGACGTGCTCACGGGCATGCTCGACACGGCTCTGGAGCGCGATCGCGAGCAGGCCGGCTACGAGCAACTGGCCGGCCGTCTCACCGGGGACGACGAGAACCGGCAACGCGCCCGCCGGGCGTACGCGTCGGCCGCCCGCACGGCGGCGGCCGAGGCCTCGGCGTACCGCTCCGGGTGTTCCTGTGTCTTCGCGGCCGTGGTCCGGGCGGCGCCCGCCGCGCTGCGCGAGGTCGCCGGCCGGCCGGGGGTGCGGTCGGTGGACCCGGCGCCCGAGGTTCGGCAACTGGACCGTACGGAGTTCCGGCCGCCGCTGCCCGAACAGAACGGCACAGTTCCGGCCGAACCGACCCGCACGCCGGCTGTGCCAACCGGTTCCGAGGGCATTGCCTCGCGGATGCCCGCGCCGATAATGTCGTCGCCCGAGACGTCTGTGACAAGTGCCTCATCAATCGGCGCCGTCCGCACGGCGCCGCCTTCCGTCCCGGCGCCCCAGGAGCGCGCTGCCGTACCCTCAGCTTCGGACGCGACTCCTGCTCACGATGCGACAAGCCGCTCGGCAGCACCTTGAGCCGCTTCCGGGCGTTAGTTCTCTCGTCCGCGGGCGGCGCTGCCGGCGGCGGGCGCGGTCTGCCGGAAACGGGCAGTGGCCCGATCGGGGTTCGCTCCGTAGCCTGTCAGGGGCGAGAGCCCGGCGCGTGATCAACCGGCAGGCGACCAGGTCGGTCCAGAGCAGGGTCGGTCCAAAGCAGGGCCGGTCCAGAGCAGGGCCGGTTCGGGAAGCAAGGCCGGTCCGAAGCTGGGCCGGTCGACGAAGCAGCAGCCGACCGGCCAGCAGAAGCTGGGCAGACGAGCAGTGCAGGGAGGACGTGCCGTGGACGGGACCGAGACCGGCTGGGGCCGGCCTGCGGAACCAGCCCCGCGATGGCGGGCGCTGCTCGACCGCGCCCGGCACGGTTCCCGGCCGGCCGACGACCAGCCCGAGCCGGAACAGGAAACGCCGCCGGCCCCGGCGAACCCGCCGCACCAGTACGGTCAGCCGTTGCCGACCCGGCGCCCGGTCAACCCGTTGGAGACCCGCGGTCAGTACGGCGCGGGCCGCTACGAGCAGCGCCCCGAGCCGCAGCCGCAGCCGCCCCAGCCCCGCCCGATGCCGCAGCGCCCGATGAACCCGCTCGACCCGCGGTGGCAGCGGCAGGCCGAGGCGCCCACCCGGCGTGCGGCCGCGCCGTCGCCCGCCCCGGCTCCGCACGCCCCGCCGCCGGCACCGCACGCCCCGCCACCGGCGCCGCACGCCCCGCCGCCGGCACCGGTCGTCTCGTCGCTCGCCCCGCCGGTGGAGGAGCAGCACAGCTTCTTCAGCCCCTCGGCCCGGCCGCCGGCCGCGCCGCCGCCCGGCCGCGACTACCCGCAGGTGCGGGCCTCGGCCGCGGCGCCGGTCATGCCGCCGCCGATCCCCGTCGCCCCGCAGATGCCGGCCCCTCAAGCGCCGGCCCCTCAAGCGCCGGCCCCTCAGATGCCGGCCCCTCAGCTGCCCGTCGCCCCCCAGCCGACCTCGCCGGCGGCCGCGCGCATCGAGTGGCGGCAGAGCCGCACCGACGACCAGCTCGAGCGGGCCGTCGCGGTGATGCGGCGCAAGCTCGGCAAGCCGCGGGTGCTGGCCTTCGCCAATCCCAAGGGCGGCGTGCACAAGACGACCGCGACCGTGCTGGCCGCGGCCACCATCGGCAGCGTCCGCGGCCGCGGGGTGCTCGCCTGGGACGACAACGAGCTGCGCGGCACGCTCGGCCTGCGGGCCGGCAGCGCCCGCCACGCCCGCACGATCAAGCATCTGCTGGCCGATCTGCTGCAGATCGAGAACCTGCACGGCGACGGGCTGCTGCAGGAGCTCGACGGTTATCTGCGGCACGCCTCCGACGGGTCCTACGACGTGCTCGCCGGTGAGGAGAACCCCCGCTTCGCCGCCCGGCTCGACCAGGCCACGGTGCGTCGCGTGATGGATCTGCTGCGCCGCACCCACGACGTGATCTGCGTCGACACCGGCAACAACGTCGAAAGCGTCAACTGGCAGACCGTCATGCGCCAGGCCGACCAGCTGGTGATCACCACGGTGCCGCGCGAGGACGCCGCGTTCACCGCCGACTGGATGCTCGACGTGCTGGACGAGAGCGGCATGGGTGACCTGGTCGCCAACGCGGTCACGCTGATCTCGTGCCCGTCGCCGGGCCCGCTGCCGCTGCTGGACGACTTCGCCAAGCACTTCGCCACCCGCACCCGCGCGGTGGCGGTCGTGCCCTACGACCAGGCGCTCGAGGTGGGCTCCTCGATCGAGTACGCGGAGCTCCAGCCGGAGACGCGCACGGCGTGGCTGAAGGCGGCCAGTGTGATGATCGAGCCATTCGCCGAATGACACGCGTGTAGCCCTCGAATCTCGTCGGGGGGTCCGGCTAGAGTCGCTCGGGTCCACACAACTGAGCCACCGGTGGTGGCTCCGCCGCTCCGCGCGGGCAATGCACGTGAGGGCAATGCCAACGCGAGGGCAATGCAAAGGGGGCCCGGGGTGTCTGACTCGTTCGTGCATCTCCATGTGCACACCGAGTATTCGATGCTCGACGGCGCCGCCCGCGTCAAGGAGTTGATGGCCGAGGCCTCGCGTCTGGGCATGCCGGCCGCGGCGATCACCGACCACGGCAACATGCACGGGGCGTACGACTTCTACACCCAGGCCAAGTCGGCCGGCATCACCCCGGTCATCGGCGTCGAGGCCTACGTGGCGCCCGAGTCACGCCTGACCAAGAACCGCATCAAGTGGGGCCGCCCCGAGCAGAAGGGCGACGACGTCGCCGGCAACGGCGCCTACACCCACATGACGATGTGGGCGCGCAACGCCGTGGGCCTGAAAAACCTGTTCCGCCTCAACTCGCGGGCGTCGATCGAGGGCCAGCTCGGCAAGTACCCGCGGATGGACTTCGACATCATCGCCGAGCACGCCGAGGGCATCATGGGCACGACCGGCTGCCCGTCCGGCGCGGTGCAGACCCGTCTGCGGCTGGGCCAGTTCGACGAGGCCCTGAAATCCGCGGCGATGTATCAGGAGGCGCTGGGGAAGGACAACTACTTCCTCGAGATCATGGACCACGGCCTGTCCATCGAGAAGCGGGTCCGCGACGGCCTGCTCGAGATCGGGCAGAAACTCGGCATCAGGCCGCTGGTCACCAACGACTCCCACTACGTCCACGAGGCGCAGGCCGAGGCCCACGACGTGCTGCTGTGCGTGCAGACCGGCAGCAACGTGGCCGACCCCAACCGGTTCCGCTTCGACGGCAACGGCTACTTCGTCAAGTCGGCCGACCAGATGCGCACGGTCGACTCGTCCGAGGCCTGGCAGGAGGGCTGCCGCACGACGCTGCTGGTGGCCGAGCGGGTCGACATCGAGGGCATGTTCACCTTCAAGAACCTGATGCCCCGGTTCCCCATCCCGGACGGCTACACCGAAGAGGAATACTTCCGTCACGTCGCCTTCGAGGGCCTGCGGAGCCGCTTCCCCGACGGCATCCCCGACACGCACATCAAGCAGGCGGAGTACGAGCTCGGCGTGATCATCCAGATGGGCTTCCCGGCCTACTTCCTGGTGGTCGCCGACTTCATCCAGTGGTCCAAGCGCAACGGCATCGCGGTCGGCCCCGGCCGTGGCTCGGCCGCGGGCTCGCTGGTGGCCTACGCGATGGGCATCACCGACCTCGACCCGCTGCCGCACGGCCTGATCTTCGAGCGGTTCCTCAACCCCGAGCGCATCTCGATGCCCGACGTCGACATCGACTTCGACGAGCGCCGGCGCGGCGAGGTCATCCGCTACGTCACCGACCGCTGGGGCGACGACAAGGTCGCCCAGATCGCTACCTTCGGCACGATCAAGGCGAAGGCCGCGATCAAGGACTCCGCCCGCGTGCTGGGCTACCCGTTCGCCGTGGGCGACCGCATCACCAAGGCGCTGCCGCCCGACGTGATGGGCAAGGGCATCCCGCTGTCGGGCATCTTCGACAAGGAGCACAAGCGCTACAGCGAGGCCGGCGAGGTCCGCACGCTCTACGACACCGACCCCGACGTCAAAAAGGTGATCGACACCGCGCGTGGCATCGAGGGCCTGATCCGGCAGACCGGCGTCCACGCGGCCGGCGTGATCATGTCGGCCGAGCCGATCATCGACCACATCCCGCTGATGCGCCGGCCCGCCGACGGCGTCATCATCACGCAGTTCGACTACCCGACGTGCGAGACGCTCGGCCTGCTCAAGATGGACTTCCTGGGCCTGCGGAACCTCACGATCCTCGACGACGCGGTCAAGAACATCAAGCTCAACCACGGCCTCGACCTCGACCTGCTGACGCTGCCGCTCGACGACCCTGCGGCCTACGAGCTGCTGGCCCGCGGCGACACGCTCGGCGTGTTCCAGCTCGACGGCGGCCCCATGCGATCGCTGCTGCGGCTGATGAAGCCGGACAACTTCGAGGACATCTCGGCCGTCCTGGCGCTCTACCGGCCCGGCCCGATGGGCGTCGAGTCGCACACCAACTACGCCCTGCGCAAGAACAAACTGCAGGAGATCACCCCGATCCACCCCGAGCTCGAGGAGCCGCTGCGCGAGATCCTCGAGCCGACGTACGGTCTGATCGTCTATCAGGAGCAGGTGCAGCGCGCCGCCCAGATCCTGGCCGGCTACAGCCTCGGCCAGGCCGACCTGCTCCGCCGGGCCATGGGTAAGAAGAAGAAGGAGATCCTCGACAAGGAGTTCGGCCCGTTCCGCGACGGCTGCCGCGCCCACGGCTACTCCGACGAGGCGATCCAGGCGGTGTGGGACGTTCTGGTCCCGTTCGCCGGCTACGCGTTCAACAAGGCTCACTCCGCGGCGTACGGCCTGGTGTCGTATTGGACGGCCTATCTGAAGGCGCACTACCCGGCCGAGTACATGGGTGGTCTGCTCACCAGCGTCGGTGACGACAAGGACAAGATGGCGATGTATCTGGCCGAGTGCCGGCGCATGGGCATCCAGGTCCTGCCGCCCGACGTCAACCAGTCGGCCGGCCCGTTCACCCCGGTCGGCAAGGACATCCGCTTCGGACTGGCCGCCGTGCGCAACGTCGGCAACAACGTGGTCGAGGCGGTCGTCCGGTGCCGCACCGAAAAGAGCGCATACCAGGACTTCTACGACTTCTTGTCCAAGGTGGACGCCGTCGCCTGCAACAAGAAGACGATGGAATCGCTGATCAAGGCCGGCGCCTTCGACTCGATGGGCCACAGCCGCAAGGGCCTGCTCGCGGTGCACGCCGAGGCCATCGACGCGTACGCGGACGTCAAGCGCAACGAGGCCGCCGGGCAGTTCGACCTGTTCGGGGCGTTCGGCGACACCGACGGCGCCAGCGCGGCCACGGTCGCCATGCCGGTGATCGGCGACTCCGAGTGGGACAAGCGCGACAAGCTGGCCTTCGAGCGCGAGATGCTCGGCCTCTACGTCAGCGACCACCCCCTGGCCGGTCTCGAGGCTCTGCTGCACAACTCCGCCGACACGACGATCGCCGCGCTGAACGAGGAGGGCTCGGTCCCCGACGGCCAGGTCGTCACGCTCGCCGGCATCCTCACCGGCGTGCAGCGCCGCATCACCAAACAGGGCCGGGCCTGGGCCTCGGCCACCCTGGAGGACCTGGCCGGCGGGGTCGAGGCGCTGTTCTTCCCCAACACCTACGAGGTGATCGGCCAGTTCATAGCCGAGGACGCGATCGTGGTGGTCAAGGGCCGGGTCGACCGGCGCGACGACACCCCGCGCATCATGGCGATGGACATGTCGCTGCCCGACGTCAGCCACAACCCCGACAGCAAGCCGGTCACGCTGACCATGCCGATCACGCGGTGCACGCCGCCGCTGGTGTCGGAGCTGAAGGAGATCCTGACCAGCCATCCCGGCGACTCCGAGGTGCATGTCCACCTGCAGAACGGCAGCCGGACGACGGTGCTGCGGCTGGGCGCGGTGCGGGTCTCCCCGACGCCGGCGCTGCGGGCCGACCTCAAGATGATCCTCGGCCCGTCCGCGGTGGCCTGAGCGCCGTGACCGGGCACGCGGGACGCGGACCCGCGGCACCTGGCAGGATCGTAGGGTGAACGCGAGTCAGGAACCGGCGCCGCCGCAGCAGCCCGGCGAACACCCGGGCGAGCCGGGTGGCGGCCTGGATTACGGCGCCCCGGGCAGCGGGTTCGGGCTGGCCCACCCGTCCGGCCCGCCGGAAAGGACCCGCACGGTCTTCGGCCGCCCGTTCGACCTGAGCGGGTCGTCGCGCCGGCCGTGGAAGCGCACGCTCGTCGTGGCGGGGCTCTGCCTGCTGGTGATCCTCGCGCTGGGCGGGCCGCTGGGCCTGCTCTGGCGCTGGCTCGCCCCGTCCGTTCCGGTGATCGACGCGGGCCAGGCGGGCGTGGTCGTCAACGACCCGTCGCCGGAGGAATACATCGCCGCCGACGGCTGGTTCACGCTGCTCGGCCTGGGGTTCGGCCTGCTCGTGGCGATCGGCGCGTGGCTGGTGCTGCGCCGTGACCGGGGCCCGTTCCTGCTGCTCAGCGTGGTGCTGGGCGCGCTCGGCGCGGGCTGGCTGGTGGCGCCGTGGGCCGGCGAGCTGAGCGGACGGGCCGACTACCAGCGCTGGATCGACACGGCCCAGCAGGGTGCGACCTACGCGGCGCCGCCCGAGGTGCACTCGCTCGGCCCGATGCTCGTGCCGGCCTTCGCGGCGGCGATCGCGCTGACCCTGATGGCGGGCTGGTCCAACGACCCCGACCTCGACCAGCCGGGCGCCAAGCCGGGTTACGGCCCCAACAACGAGGACGACGACAGCGACGACGCGCAGCCGCCGCCCTATCAGCCCTACCCGGCCAACCCGCCGCCGGGCGAGGAGCGCGGCTGGGGCGGGCCTGAGAGGTAAGGCCGGGCCGAGCTAGTTGGGGCTGGCCGGGCGGGCCAGGTCGCTGAGCGGCACCGGCACGGCGCGCACCCGGGCGAGCAGGCCGGCCTCGCGGTTGAGCAGCTTGAGCTCGGTGCGCAGCCGGGTCGTGGTGTCGGGCGCGGAGAGCAGCAGCTGCCGCTCGTCGGTGGTCAGCTGAGCGGTCGCCGCGATCAGGTGGGACAGCACGGTCGGGTCGCCGGGCACGGCGTCGAGCACCTCGGAGTCGGGGCGCAGCAGTTCCAGGTAGGCCCGGAAAGCGGCCAGCGCCCGGGGGGCCAGCAGCTCGGCCATCTGATCGGCCGACTCGTCGGGCAGCCACTCGACGTCGGCCGTCAGGTAGGGCTCGTCCCCCTGGTGGATGTTCTTGACGGTGAACCGGCGCCGGCCGACGGTCATGATGTCGTAGCGGCCGTCGGGCAGCTCGGTGACCTGGCGCAGCTCGGCCGTGCAACCCGTCGGGTAGAGGTCGCCGGTCTCGATCGGCGGCGTCTCCGGCTCGGGACTGTCCTCGCTGTCGGGGGCGGGCGCCTCGGCCCCGCGGCGCAGAGTCACCACCCCGAACTCGTGCGGGCCGTCCTCGGGGCTGGCCACCAGCTCGCGCACGAGCGTGCGGTAGCGCTCCTCGAAGATGTGCAGGGGCAGCACCAGGCCGGGAAACAGCACCGTACCCAGGGGGAACACCGGCAGCCGCTTGCTCACGGGTTCAGCCTATCGGTCGCCCCACCATGGTCAACCCGTCCCACCCTCGTCACCCGGGCCGGCGTCCGGTTCCGCCCGGCCGGGAGCCCCGGTGGGCGGTGGCGAACGGGTGATCGGGATCTCACGGGCTGAGCCGGGCTGCGGCGGGCGCGGTTCTGTCGGAGGCGCCGCCTAGAATTGGCGGCGTGCTGAATCGGATCGACCTGCGCGGCTCCCTCCGGGACCCGCGAGGCCTGCTGCCCCGTGCCCAGCTCGACGTCTCCGTGGCTGTCGAGCGCATCCGCCCCGTCGTCGAGGCGGTCCGGGAGCATGGCTTCTCCGCGATCCGCGACGCCACCCACCAGTTCGACGGCGTGACCCTCGAGCGGCTGCGCGTGCCCGCCGCCGCCATCGCCGCCGCGGTCGAGAGCCTCGAGCCCGACGTCCGCGCCGCGCTCGAGGTGGTGATCGAGCGCGCCCGCAAGGTGCACGCCGATCAGCGCCGCACCGACGTCACGACCAAGGTCGTGCCGGGCGGCACCGTCACCGAGCGGTTCATCCCGGTGCGCCGGGTCGGCCTCTACGTCCCCGGCGGCCTGGCCGTCTATCCGTCCACGGTGGTCATGAACGCGGTGCCCGCCCAGGAGGCCGGCGTCGAGTCCCTGGTCGTGGCCAGCCCGCCGCAGAAGGAGAACGGCGGCCTGCCCGACTCCCGGGTGCTCGCGGCGTGCGCGCTGCTGGGGGTCGACGAGGTCTACGCGGTCGGCGGGGCCCAGGCCGTCGCCATGCTCGGCTACGGCTCCGACGGCGCCGACGAGGGCGACCGCTGCGAGCCGGTCGACGTCATCACCGGCCCGGGCAACATCTGGGTGACCGCGGCCAAGCGGCTGCTGCGCGGCACGGTCGGCATCGACGCCGAGGCCGGCCCGACCGAGATCGCCATCCTGGCCGACGACACCGCCGACCCGCGGCACGTCGCGGCCGACCTGATCAGCCAGGCCGAGCACGACCCGCTCGCGGCCAGTGTGCTGGTCACCGACTCCGAGGCGCTGACCGCCGCGGTCGAGACCGAGCTGCTGCGCCAGATCACCAGCACCAAGCACGCCGCCCGGGTGCAGACCGCGCTGACCGGCGAGCAGTCCGGCGTCGTGCTCGTCGACGACCTCGAGCAGGGGCTGCGGGTCGTCGACGCGTACGCGGCCGAGCACCTCGAGATCCAGACCCGCGACGCGCGGGAGTGGGCGCTGCGGGTGCGCAATGCCGGTGCGATCTTCGTGGGCGCCTGGTCGCCGGTGTCGCTGGGCGACTACGCGGCCGGCTCCAACCACGTGCTGCCCACCGGCGGCTGCGCGCGGCACTCGTCCGGTCTGTCGGTGCAGTCGTTCCTGCGCGGCGTCCACGTCATCGAGTACGACGAGGCCGCGCTGCGCGATGTCGCCGGCCACGTGGTCGCGCTGGCCAACGCCGAGGATCTGCCCGCCCACGGCCAGGCCGTCGAGGCTCGTTTCCCGGCCGGGGAGCAGGCATGACGACCATCGACGAGCTGCCGATCCGCGACGACCTGCGCGGCAAGACGCCGTACGGCGCCCCGCAGCTCGACGTGGCCGTGCGGCTCAACACCAACGAGAACTCGTACCCGCTGCCCGACGCGGTGGTCGACGCGATCGCCAAGGCGGTGCAGGCCGAGCTGCGCGATCTCAACCGCTACCCCGACCGCGACGCCGTCGCGCTGCGGGCCGACCTGGCCGACTACCTCGGTCACGGCCTGACCGGGGCCGGCACCTGGGCGGCGAACGGTTCCAACGAGGTCCAGCAGCAGCTGCTGCAGGCGTTCGGCGGGCCGGGCCGCACGGCGCTGGGCTTCGGGCCGTCGTATTCGATGCACCCCCTGCTGGCCCAGGGCACCGGCACCCGGTGGATCGGCGCGCTGCGTGACCCCGACTTCGGCTTGACCCCGGCGGCCGCGCTCGCGCAGATCCAGGAGCACGACCCTGATCTGATCTTCCTGTGCTCGCCCAACAACCCGACCGGCACGGCGCTCGACCCCGAGGTCGTCACCGCGGTGCTCGAGGCGGCCCGGGGCATGGTCGTGGTCGACGAGGCGTACGCGGAATTCGCCCGGCCCGGCACCCCGAGCGCGCTCGCCCTGCTGTCCGGTCACCCGCGCCTGGTGGTCAGCCGCACGATGAGCAAGGCGTTCGGCTTCGCGGGCGGCCGCCTGGGCTACCTGGCCGCCGACCCGGCGGTGGTCGACGCCGTGCAGCTGGTGCGGCTGCCCTATCACCTGTCCGCGATCACCCAGGCCGCGGCCCGCGCGGCCCTGTCGCAGCGTGACGCGCTGCTCGCCACCGTCGAGGTGATCAAGCAGCAGCGCGACCGCATCGTCACCACGCTGCGCGAGCGCGGCATGCGGGTGGCCGACAGCGACGCCAACTTCGTGCTGTTCGAGGTGGGCGGGGATCAGACCATCGCTTGGCGCCGGCTGCTCGACCGCGGTGTGCTGGTCCGCGACGTCGGCCTGCCGGGCTGGCTGCGGGTCACCGCCGGCACGCCCGCCGAGACCGACGCATTCCTGGAGGCCCTGGCATGAGCCGCATCGCGCGCGTGGAGCGCGTCACCAACGAGACCAAGGTGCTCGTCGAGATCGACCTCGACGGCACCGGCAAGGGCGACCTGAGCACGGGGGTCGGCTTCTACGACCACATGCTCAACCAGCTCGCCCGGCACGGCGGCTTCGACCTGACGGTGCGCACCGAGGGCGACCTCGAGATCGACGCGCACCACACGATGGAGGACACGGCCATCACCCTCGGCGAGGCGTTCGCGCGTGCGCTGGGTGACAAGGCCGGCATCCGGCGGTACGGGTCGGCGACCATCCCGATGGACGAGGTCCTCTGCCGGGCCGCGGTCGACCTGTCCGGCCGGCCCTACATCGTGCACGACGAGCCCGAGCTCGCGCCGTACATCGGCCCGGTCTACCCGACCAGCATGACCCGGCACATCTTCGAGTCGTTCGGGCACGCGGCCAAGCTCACCCTGCACGTCAGCGTGCTGCGGGCCGCCCGCGACGGCGGCAAGCCCGACGCCCACCACGTCGTCGAGACGCAGTTCAAGGCGTTCTCGCGGGCGCTGCGCGAGGCCGTCGAGATCGACGCGCGCAACGCCGGTCAGCTGCCCTCCACCAAGGGCGTGCTGTGATGGCGGTCGTCCTGTTCATCGTGGCCGGCTTCCTGGTCGGCGGCGTGATCCAGCTCGCGCGGTCGGGCGCCACCAAGTTCAGCATCGGGCTGGTCGGGGTGCTCGCCGCCGTCGCCACGGCCGGTGGCGTGCTCTGGCTGCTCCCCGGGGACAGCTGATGCCGGCCCCGTCGGCGGCGGAGACGAGGGATCAGCCGGTGAAGGACGTGGTCGTGCTCGACTACGGCTCGGGCAACCTGCGCTCGGCCGAGCGGGCCGTGGCCCGCACCGGCGTGCGGGTCACCGTCACGAGCGACCTGCGGGAGGCCGCCCGGGCCGACGGCCTGGTCGTGCCGGGCGTGGGGGCGTACGCGGCCTGCATGGCCGGCCTCCACGAGATCGACGCCGGTCCGATGATCGCCGAGCGGGTGGCCGAGGGCCGCCCGGTGATCGGCATCTGCGTCGGCATGCAGATCCTGTTCGACGGCGGGGTCGAGCACGGCGTCGAGACCAAGGGCCTCGGCCTGCTGCCCGGCGTGGTCGACAAGCTCGCCGCCGAGCGCATCCCGCACATGGGATGGAACACGGTCGACGCACCCGAGGGCTCGGCGCTGCTGGCCGGCCTGCCGGCCGACGTCCGCTTCTACTTCGTCCACTCGTACGCGGCCAACGACCTCGGGGCCCTGCGCGAGGCCGGCGCCACGGTGACCACCGCCGCCCATGACCGCCCGTTCGCCGCGGCGGTCGAGCTGGGCTCGCTGAGCGCCGCGCAGTTCCACCCCGAGAAATCCGGCGACGCCGGCTACGGGCTGCTGCGCAACTGGGTCGCCGGCCTGTAGATGTCCAAGGAACGGGCCCGGCGGCGGGCCGAGCGGCTCGCCGTCCACGAGAAGGACAAGGCTGCCCGGGCCCGCAAGGTGGCCCGGCGGCAGAAGCGGCGTCAGCTGGTCAAGCGGCTCACCCCGCAGCGGCGCAACGCCGGACGGCTGCATCGCCGCAACCGTCGCGAGCGGCTCGGCATCGTGCTGGTGCCGCTGGTGCTCGTGGCCGCGGTGTGGGTGTTCATCCCCGACCTGCCGTTGCGCATCGTACTGACCACTCTGCTCGTTCTCTCCGCGCCGGCACTCGTCGTGGTGATCCTCGGCCGCAAGGCCGGCTGACAACCTGGAGACAAGCATGACCCTTACGCTGCTGCCGGCCGTCGACGTCGCCGACGGCCAGGCCGTGCGCCTCGTGCAGGGCGCCGCCGGTTCCGAGACGGCCTACGGCGATCCCCTCGAGGCCGCGCTGGCCTGGCAGAACGACGGCGCCGAGTGGGTTCACCTGGTCGACCTGGACGCGGCCTTCGGGCGCGGCTCCAACGCGGAGCTGCTGGCCGGGGTGGTGGGCCGGCTCGACGTCAAGGTGGAGCTGTCCGGCGGCATCCGGGACGACGAGTCGCTGACCCGGGCCCTGGCCACTGGCTGCGAGCGGGTCAACATCGGCACCGCCGCCCTGGAGGACCCCGAGTGGTGCGACCGGGTCGTGGCCGAGTACGGCGACCGCGTGGCGATCGGGCTGGACGTGCGCGGGCGGACGCTGTCGGCGCGCGGCTGGACCCGGGACGGCGGCGACCTGTACGAGGTGCTGGCCCGGCTGGACAAGGCCGGCGCGTCGCGTTACGTGGTCACCGACATCACCAAGGACGGCACGATGCGCGGCCCGAATGTCGAGCTGCTGCGCGAGGTGTGCGCGGCCACCGACAAGCCGGTCATCGCCAGCGGCGGCGTGTCCACCCTGGACGACCTGCGGGCACTCGCGGCGCTGGAGCCGGTCGGGGTCGAGGGTGTGATCGCCGGCAAGTCGCTCTACGCCGGCGCGTTCACGGTGCGGCAGGCGCTCGACGTGCTGTCTCGGCCCTGAGCCACGATTCGCGCAGGGCCTCCACGGCTGCTCCGACGGCGGGGCGGGCCGCGGAGGCCTCGCGCCAGGCGACCACGACCCGGCGGCGCGGCACCGGGGTGAGGCGGACGACCCGTACGCCCTCGGGAAGCGCAGCCGGCCGGGCCAGCCTCGGGATGACCGCGACGCCCAGACCAGCGGCGATCAGCGTCAGCTGGCTCTCGAACTCGCCGACGTGGAAGTCCGGTCGTACGCCCGGCAGCACCCGCAGCAGCCACTCGTGGCAGATGTCGCCGGCCTTGGCCGCGATCCACCGTTCGTTGCGGGCCCGGGACAGCGGCACCGCGTCCTCGAAGCGGTGCCCGCTCGGCACGATCAGGTCGACCAGGTCCCAGCCCAGCTCCACGTGGGTGATCCCGCTCGGGTAGCGCAGGGCCACCTCGGGCCAGTCGTCGAGCACGGCCAGATCGACGTGCCCGCGGTGCAGCGACTCCAGCCCCTCGTGCGGGTTGACCTCGATCAGCCCCGTGCCGAGCTGCGGGTGTTCCGAGGCCAGGCGATGCAACGCGTACGGGAGAAGGGCGCGGCACGCCGTGGCGAAGGCGGCCACCGTGAGCCGGCCGACGACCGTGTCGCGGTGGGCGGCCAGCGCCGCCTCGGCCTCGTCGACCGTCGCCAGCACCTTCTCGGCGTGCCGGGCGAGCACCTGACCGGCCTCGGTCAGCCGCAGCCGCCGCCCGTCCTTCTCGACGAGGGTGGCGCCGGTCTCGCGTTCGAGCTTGGCCAGTTGCTGCGAGACCGCGGACGGGGTGCAGTGCAGCGCCTCGCCGGCCGCCAGCACGGTCTTGTAGCTGGCCACGGCGTGCAGGGCGCGCATACGACCCAGATCGATCATTCAGTCACGCTACATCCTGGGTGTAGCGGATTTCGATGGTGCTTAACGGTTCGCGGCGTCGAGGATCGCCTCATGAAACCACGTGACATCGGACTGGCCGTGGCCGTCATGGCCGTCTGGGGCTTCAACTTCGTGGTGATCGAGACCGGCCTCGACCACTTCCCGTTCTTCGGCGTGGCCTCGGCCGCGCTCTTCCTGGGCGAGCGCGTCCACCCGGTCGACGTGGCCGGGGGAGTGCTGGTCGTCGGTGGCGTCCTGCTCGGGCTGACCAGGCTGAAAACCGGGCCTGGCCGGCTCGTTAGGGTAGGAGCATGACGGTTGCGGTGCGTGTGATCCCCTGCCTCGACGTGGACGCGGGCCGCGTGGTCAAGGGGGTCAACTTCGTCGACCTGCGCGACGCCGGCGACCCGGTCGAGCTGGCCGCCGCGTACGACGCGGCCGGCGCCGACGAGCTGACGTTCCTGGACGTGACCGCCTCCTCCGACGACCGCGGCACGATGCTCGACGTGGTCCGCCGGACCGCCGAGTCGGTGTTCATCCCGCTCACCGTCGGTGGCGGCGTCCGCTCGGTGGAGAACGTGGACGTGCTGCTGCGCGCCGGCGCCGACAAGGTCGGGGTCAACACGGCGGCGATCGCCCGCCCCGAACTGATCCGCGAGATCGCCGAGCGCTTCGGCAACCAGGTGCTCGTGCTGTCGCTCGACGTCCGCCGCTCGGCCGAGCAGCCCAGCGGCTGGGAGGTCACCACGCACGGCGGGCGGCGCAGCGCCGGCCTGGACGCGATCGAGTGGGCCGCGCGGGTGGCCGAGCTCGGCGCGGGCGAGATCCTGCTCAACTCGATGGACGCCGACGGCACCAAGGCGGGCTTCGACCTCGACCTGATCGCCGCCGTCCGGGCGGTGGTCGGCATCCCGGTCATCGCCAGCGGTGGCGCGGGCGCCGTGGAGCACTTCCCGCCCGCGGTGACCGCCGGCGCCGACGCCGTGCTGGCCGCCAGCGTCTTCCACTTCGGAGATCTCACCATCGGCGAGGTCAAGCAGGCGCTCGGCCGGGCCGGAAACCCGGTTCGCTGAGCCGCGCGAGGCTGGGAATGTCCTGAGAAATGCATGCCGGAGGACAACTGCCCGGGGGGCCCGAAGCCGGGCAAAACCACGTTTCACGTCGTGGGACGAGCCGATGTGGCGGTCGATACACTTGTGGTGTCGATCCGCGCGTTTCGCCGACGCCGGAACGGCACTAGCCGTCCTGCCGCCGGGCCAATACCCTGCGGTAACAGAAAAGTTAAATCCCCCGGACAACTGACCATAAGGCGGCGCCGATGGCTCTCGAGGTTCCCTACCGGTCGATCCCCGACATGTTCTTCAAGCGCGTGGCCGCCACCCCCAACGGTCAGGCGTTCGCGGTGCCGAACGCCGACGACACGGGCCTGGTCTGGTTCACGTGGGCGCAGGTGGGTGAGCGCGCGTCGGCGATCGCGGCGGGCCTGCGAGACCTCGGTGTCGGCCTCGAGGACAGGGTGGCCATCCTGTCCTCCACGCGCTTCGAGTGGGTGCTCGCCGACCTCGGCATCAACTGCGCCGGCGCGGCCACCACCACGGTCTACCCGACGACCGAGCCCGAGGACGCGAGCTTCATCGTGTCCAACTCCGGGTCCAAGGTGCTGATCGCCGAGAACGCCAAGCAGGCGCTGAAGATCTCCGGCATCGACACCGACGTGGTCCGGGTGGTGCTGATCGACGGCCCGGCCGACGCGGGCGCGACTCCGCCGCAGATGACGATGGCCGAGCTCGAGGAGCGTGGCGCGGCCGTCCTGCGCGAGCGCCCCACCCTGATCGAGGAGGTGGTCGAGTCGATCGGGCCCGACAACCTCGCCACCCTGATCTACACCTCGGGCACCACCGGCCGGCCCAAGGGTGTGCAGCTGTTGCACTCCGGCTGGACCTGGGAGGGTGTCGCCCAGTCGAGTCTCGGTCTGTTCGAGTCGACCGACTTGCAGTACCTGTGGCTGCCGCTCTCGCACTCCTTCGGCAAGACGCTGCTCTGCGGCATCATCCACGTCGGCGTCCCGACGTACGTGGACGGTCGGGTCGACAAGCTCGTCGACATGCTCTCGGTGGTCCGGCCGACGCTGATGTGCGCGGCGCCCCGCATCTTCGAGAAGGTCTACAACAAGACCGTCACCACGGCCCTGGCCGGCGGCGGCGCCAAGGCCAAGATCTTCCACTGGGCGGTCGCCACCGGTAAGCAGAAGGTGGCGCTCGAGCAGGCCGGCAAGCCGCTTCCGGGCGCGCTCAAGCTCAAGTTCGCCGTGGCCGAGAAGCTGGTCTTCTCCAAGCTGCAGGCCCGTCTCGGCGGGCACCTGCGCGTGCTGGTCAGCGGTTCGGCGCCGCTCAGCCGCGAGATCGCCGAGTTCTTCGCGGCCGCCAACCTGCCGATCATGGAGGGCTACGGCCTGACCGAGAGCAGCGCGGCCAACTTCGTCAACCGGCTCGACAAGCTCCGGATCGGCACGGTCGGCCTGCCGCTGGGCGACCTGGAGTGCCGCATCGACGCCGACGGCGAGGTGCTGCTGCGCGGCCGGCCGGTCATGCGGGGCTACCACGACCTGCCGGCCGAGACCGCCGAGGCGTTCACCGAGGACGGCTTCCTGCGCACCGGCGACATCGGCGAGCTCGACGCCGACGGCTTCCTCACGATCACCGACCGCAAGAAGGACCTGGTCAAGACGTCCGGCGGCAAATACATCGCCCCGAGCGCGATCGAGGGCCAGTTCAAGGCCGTGTGCCCCTACACCTCGCAGGCGGTCGTGGTCGGCCAGGCCCGCAACTTCGTCACCATGCTGATCTCGCTCGACGAGGACGCGATCAAGGGCTGGGCCGCCGGTGGTCCGCTGGCCGGCAAGAGCTACGAGGAGATCGTGGCCGCGCCCGAGACCGAGAAGATGGTCGAGGGCTACGTGCAGGAGCTCAACGCCAAGCTCAACCGCTGGGAGACGATCAAGAAGTTCGCGATCCTCCCGCGTGACCTGAGCATCGAGGCCGGCGAGATCACCCCCTCGATGAAGATCAAGCGGCGGTCGGTCGAGACCAACTTCGCCGAGCAGATCGACAAGATGTACGCCGGGTCGCTCGCACAGATCTGACGTCGCTCACGCAGGCGGCCGGGGCTGAGGTCCCGGCCGCTTCGTCGTAGGCTGCGGCGATGGCTGACGATCCCCGATCCCGGCAGGAACGCAAGGCGGACGTGCTGGCCCGGCTCACCGGCCCGGTGGTGGACGCCTGGGTGGCCACGGCCGGCGACGCCGGGCCCCATCTGGTGCCACTCACCCTGGCCTGGCTCGACGAGCGCATCCTGCTGGCCACCTCGAGGACGTCGGTGACGGCGCGCAATCTCGCCGCGGGCAGCCGGGCCCGGATCGGTCTGGGCCCGACCCGGGACGTCGTGCTGGTCGACGCGGCGCTCGAGGCCACTATCCCGGTCGCCGAGGCCGAGGTCGAGGGTGCGGCCTATGCCGCCCAGAGCGACTGGGACCCCCGGACGGCCGGGGAGTCCTACGTCTTCCTTGCCCTGCGCCCCGACCGCATCCAGGCTTGGCGCGAGGAGAACGAAATCCCGGACCGGCTCCTGATGCGCGACGGCGCCTGGCTCGTCTGAGGCTCGTCCCTCAGGGTCTCGTCCGTCAGGGTCTCGTCCGTCAGGGGCTCGTCCGTCAGGGGCTCGTCCGTCAGGGGCTCGTCCGTCAGGGTCTCGTCCGTCAGGGGCTCGTCCGTCAGGGTCTTGTCCCTCAGGCGATGACCGAGGGCGTGCGCCACGACGGGGTCGTCGCCCGGTCCAGGTCGTGCCGCACGGAGGCGATGCGGCGTACCGCCTCGGTCAGCTCCTCGGCCGGCAGGGCGAACGGCAACCGCAGGTAGCGCTCCAGCGTGCCGTCCAGCCCGAAGCGGGGTCCGGGAGCCAGGCGTACGCCGACGTCCTCGGCCGCCCGGGCCAGGGCGCTCGAGATCGGGCCGTCGAGCTCGGCCCAGATGGTGGCGCCGCCCCGCGGCAGCACGAAACGCCACTCCGGCAGCAGCTCGGTGACCGCCGCGGCCAGGGCGTCGCGCTGCCGGCGCAGTTCGGCCCGGCGGTCGCCGAGGATCGTGGCCGACTGGTCGAGCAGGCGGACGGCGACCAGCTGCTCCAGCACCGGGCTGGCCATGTCGACGCCCACCCGGATGGCCGCCAGACGCTGCACCAGCGGCGCCGACGCGCGCACCCAGCCGATCCGCAGGCCGCCCCAGTAGCCCTTGCTCATGCCGCCGATCGACACCACGCGGGAGTGCCGGTCGAACACCGCAACCGGTGGGGGCATCTCGTCGCCGTCCAGCCGCAGGTCGACCCACGACTCGTCGACGATCAGGTCGGTGCCCGTGCTGTGCGCCGTGGCGACCAGCCGTTCACGCAGGTCGGCCGTCATCAGGTGCCCGGTCGGGTTGTGGAACTCGGGGATCACGTACGAGAGCCGGGGACGGGTCTGGCGCAGCGCCCCGAGCAGCATCTCGCCGTCCCAGCCGGTGGCCGTGTCGAGCCCGTGGGTGCTGATGCGGGCGCGCCGGGCGGCCAGCGCGGCCAGCGCGTTCGGATAGGTGGGCGCCTCCACCAGCACCGGGGAGCCGGGCGGGGTGAGCAGCCGGAGCACGAGGTCGAGGGCCTGCTGGGTGCCGCCGGTGATGAGGATCTGCTCGGCCGAGGTGGCCACCCCGCGCTCCCGGTAGCCGGCCGCGACCTTCTCGCGCAGCTCGATCAGCCCGGTCGGGTGGTAGCCGGCGCTGCCCAGATAGCGCGGCAGGTCGTCGGCGGCGGCACGGGCGGCCGGCACCAGCTCGGCCGGGGCGGCCGAGGCGGCCACGCCGAGGTCGATCACGCTGCGGTCGTCGTCGGGGGTCCAGAGCCCCGAGGTGGCGACCCGGTGGCCGTTGGGCAGCGTGGTCCAGCTGCCGGCGCCGCGCCGGCTGGTGAGGTGGCCGGTCTCGCGCAGGGTGCGATAGGCGGCGCTGACCGTCGTACGGCTCACGGCGAGCGCCTCGGCCAGCTCGCGCTCGGCCGGCAGCCGTACCCCCAGGGGCAGACGCCCGTCGGAGAGCAGACCCCGGACGGCGGCGGCGAGAGCCGCGTAGTCGGGACTGCGGTGACGACCGGGCAGGGAATGCCACTGGCCGAGCAGCCGGGCCAATTGGCCACCGCGTATCGTCGTCGTCACAGCCACTCCCGGCAAATTGGCTCTTCAGCTCCGCCTGATTGGCCTTCAGAGTGGCATTCATGGACCCGAGTGACAACCGAGATCGTCGTCTCATCCGGCGCACCGTCCAGCTCTTCGCCGGGCTGGTGCTCTACGGCGCCAGCATGGCGCTGACGATCGAGTCGGCACTGGGCCTGAATCCGTGGGACGTGTTCCACCAGGGCCTGTCGAAGGTCACCGGGATCAGCTTCGGGTGGGTGGTGATCCTGCTCGGCATCCCGATCCTGCTGCTGTGGATCCCCCTGCGGCAGCGCCCCGGCTTCGGCACGGTGGCCAATCTGGTCGTGGTCGGCTTCGCGGTGGACGGCGCCCTGCACGTGCTGCCCGCGGTCGCGTCGCTTCCGGCCCGGATCGGGTTTCTGGTGGCCGGCATCCTGTTGAACGGTCTGGCCACGGGCCTGTACATCGGCAGCCGGTTCGGGCCGGGCCCGCGGGACGGGCTGATGACCGGCATCGTCGGGCGCTTCCCGCGGCTGTCGGTCCGGCTGGTCCGCACCTCGATCGAGGTGCTGGTCCTCGGTGTGGGGTTCCTGCTCGGCGGCACGGTCGGGATCGGCACGATCGCGTACGCTCTGGCCATCGGACCGCTGGTGCAGCTGTTCCTGCCGCTGTGCACGGTGCCCGGCGGCGAACCGCGTCCGGAGGTCCGAAAAGGACTGAGCGGTTTGCGACACTGATTCGGTTTAGCACTCAAGATCATCAGTCACAGGTTTGCGATCATCGCGACACATTTGCTTCCCGGGGCCCGGGTCGCACGGCATCATTGCCGCATGGGGGCTGGCGGCTGGCAGTGGAACGACGCTTGGATCTTCGTGGCCGCGGTCATCGCCGAGCGCCTCGAGCGCGACCGCGCCCAGCACGCCGCCCTGCCGATGGCCGGGGCCAGCCTGGCCGACCTGCTGGGCGCGGCCGACTTCCTGCACCACAGCGTCCCGAGCCGGGCCGAGCTCGAGGAGTCGATCCGTCGCCTGGCCGGCGCCGGGCTGATCGTCGTCGAGGACGACCTGGTCGAGGTCGCGCCGGCCGGTGAGCAGCTGTGGCGGGGCCGCCCGTTCAGCGGCCTGTCGTCGGCCGTGATGACCCTGCAGACGCAGCTCAACCGCGGCGCCGCCGAGCCCGGCCACAGCGACTGGACCCTGGACGACCAGACGTACGCCCTGGCGATGCGCGAATACCGGCACCGCCTGGCCGACGAGCGCTGATCGGCTGGGCGTTGCCCCGTCGTAGCGCGCCGGGCGGTGCGGGTTGATCGGTGTGGGTTGATCGGTGCTGGCTGCTTCGTCGCAGCGCGCCGGTCGACGAGCGTTGATCGGCCCGGGGTTGCCTCGTCGGAGGGCGCGGCTCGGTAGGCGTCGATGGCTGTGGGGTTGCCTCGTCGGGGCGCGCCGGTGGCGGGTGTTGATAAGTGCCCGGGGTTGCCTCGTCGGAGCGCGCGGGTTGGTCGGCGTCGATGGATGCGGGGTTGCCTCGCTGAGGCGCGGCGGTCGGCGGGCGTTGCGTTGTGCGGGGCTGGGTCAGGTCGTCGGTGTCTGGCGCGGGCGGAGTTTCGGCCCTCCTCGGAGCGCGCCGGTCGGCGGGCGTTGATCGGCCCGGGGTGGCCTCCTCGGAGCGCGCCGGTCGGTGGGCGTTGATGGGCGCGGGGTCGCCTCGTCGGAGCGCGGGTTGGCGGGGCCGTTGATGGTGTGGGCTGCCTGGTCGAGGCGCGGCGGGTCTGCGCCACGATGTCGGCGTGGTCGCTGGTCAGCCGAGCGTCCGCTCGGCGGGGTTCCACGCGGCCGGACCACCGTCGTTCAGGCGAGTGTCGGCCTGTGCGGGGCTGGGTCAGGTCGTCGGTGTCCGGCGCGAGCGTGATCTCGGCCGTCGTCGGAGCTCGGCGGGTGTTGGTCAGAGCGGGACCGCCTCGTCGAGGGGGCGCAGCTCGCGGATGGCCGGGGCCAGGCTCGCGGTCACGGCCGACACGGCGACGGCGGCCGCGAAGAGCAGGATGCCCACCGGTGGGCTCCAGACGGTGACGAAGACCCCGGCCAGCAGCGGCGCCGCGGTGCCGGCCGACATGGCGAACAGGAAGATGACGCTGAGCACCCGGCCCTGCAGGTGGTCGGGCGTGATGGCCGCCTGATAGCCGAACAGGGCGGCGTTGCACGCCGGCCCCACGAAGATCGCCAGAGCGATCGGCGTGGCCGCCGCGACGCTGCCGGAGAGGAACGCGCTGAGCACCAGGAACAGGGTGGCCGCCCAGCAGAGGCCGCGGATCAGGACGGCGAACGAGAGCCGCCGTTGCAGGGCCGGTGCGGCCAGGGCGCCGAGAAGCCCGCCGGCCCCGACGATGGTCTCGGTCAGTCCGATCACGCCCGGGGTCACGTCGTGGCTCTGCAGGGTGACGACGATGGTGAACGTCGCGCCGTACAGGGCCAGGTTGAGCGGGGCGGCGATGAGCAGGACCGTCCGCAGGAACGGGTTGCCGGTGACGAAGCGCAGGCCCTCCAGCAGGGCTGCGCGGTGCCCGTGCCGGTGCCGGTGCCGGTGCTCGGTCTGCAGCGGCTTGCGGATCAGGGCGATGCCGATGAGCGAGGCCAGATAGGACAGCGCGTTCCCGAGGAACGGCAGCGCGGCGGTGATGCCGAACAGGACCCCGCCCAGCGGTGGCCCGGCCAGCGAGGTGCCGTAGCTGCGGGCCTCGTTCCGGGCGACCGCGGCGGGAAGTTGCCCGGCCGGCACGATGCTGCGCAGGGCCGCGTGCTCGGTGGTGTGGAACAGGGACCCGCAGACCGCGTCGACGACGGCCACGACGATGATCCCGGTCAGGCTCGCGTGCCCGCCGGCCACGACCACGGCCAGCGCGACGAACGCGAGCAGCCGGATCGCGTCGCAGGCGAGCATCGCCCGGCGCCGGTTGAGCTGGTCGGCCAGCACGCCGGACGGCAGGCGGCAGATCAGCTTGGTGACCTGTGCCGCCGTCCCGACGGCCCCGGCCTGCACGGCCGAGTCGGTCACGTCGAGGACCAGCAGCGGAATGGCCAGCGTGGCGATGGCCCCGCCCAGATCGGACAGGCTCTGGCTCGTCCACAGGAGAGTGAACTCGCGGTTGCGCCACAACGAGCTCACGGCCCCACTCCGGACCAGAACACGTTACGCGGTCTCATCGTCACGCACAGCAGGATAAGGTCCGCGCTGTCGACGGACATCTATTCGGTACACCGGAGCGCCCGGCCCCGCACGAGCGGAGCCGGGCGACCCTGAGCCGGCAGTTGCCTACTGGGCGACGAAGAGCAGGCGGTTGGGCGAACCCGTGCCGGGGTTGGTGACGACGCCGGTGGTGGCGCTGTTGACCAGGCTGTCGCGGACCTGGGCCGGGCTGTAGCCGGTGTTGCGCGAGAGCACCAGGGCGGCCGCCCCGGCCACGTGCGGGCTGGCCATCGAGGTGCCGCTGATGCTGCTGGTCGCGGTGTTGGAGTTGTACCAGGCCGACGTGATCGACGAACCGGGGGCGAAGATGTCGACGCAGGTGCCGTAGTTGGAGTAGCTCGCCCGGGCGTCCGTGCTGGTGGTCGCGCCGACCGTGATGGCGGCGGCCACGCGCGAGGGCGAGGAGTTGCAGGCGTTCGCGCTGGAGTTGCCGGCGGCCAGAGCGAAGGTGATGCCCCGGGTGATCGCGGTGTTGACCGCGTTGTCCAACGTGGAGCTGACGCCGCCGCCGAGGCTCATGTTGGCCACCGCGGGCCGGGCCGTCTGGTTGCTGACCCAGTTGACGCCGGCGATGACGCCGGCCGTGGTGCCGCTGCCCGAGCAGTTGAGCACGCGCACGCCGACCAGCCGGACCGCCTTGGCGACGCCGTAGGCCGCGCCGCCGACCGTGCCGGCCACGTGGGTGCCGTGTCCGTTGCAGTCCACCGCGCCGGTGCCGACGGCGTCGTACCCGGCCGTGGCCCGCCCGCCGAACTCGTTGTGCGTGTACCGGATGCCGGTGTCGACGATGTACGCGGTGACGTTCGACGCCGTCACGGGATAGGTGTACGTCGTGCTCAGCGGCCGGTTGCGCTGGTCGATGCGGTCCAGGCCCCACGTGGCATTGTTCTGGGTGGCGGACAGCGAGATCGTCTGGTTCTGCTCGACGTACGCGACGGTGGAACTGGCGGCGAGCCGCTTGGCCTGGGCCTCGGTCATGCTGGTCTCGTAGCCGTTGATCACGTCGAGGCGCTGCCGGATCTGACCGCCGAAGGTGGCCCCGAGCGACTTGGCGCCCGGCTTCAGAACGACGATGTAGCTGCCGGGGACCGCGGTGGCGGTGCCGGCCAGCCGGATCTCCCCGGCGGGGGCGGCCGCGGCCGCGGTGCCACCCGCGACGGCCGCGGAGATCGCGGTGACCGCGGCGAGCAGGCCGGCGGCCAGGGTACGTCGAGTCGCCATACTGATCCTTCCCGGAGCTTGAATAGACGTTCGTCACTTCAATTACCGGTGAGCCTAAGCGTGACGAGCCTCGATCGCTGCCATACCGATTGGGCCATAGTGCGGAGAATGGGCGGGTGGACCTGATCATTCGGCTGGACGGGACGGACGGGAAGACCGCCGCGGTGTACCGGGCGCTGCGGACGGCGATCGTGGACGGGCGGCTGCCGTCGGGGGAGCGGCTGCCCGCGACCCGGGCGCTGGCCGCCGACCTCGGCGTCGCGCGGGGCAGCGTCGCCGCCGCCTACGAGCGGCTCACCGCCGAGGGCTACCTGTCGTCGCGGGTCGGGGCGGGGACGTTCGTGGCGGCCGTGCCCGCCGTCCGGTCCCGGCGCCGGACGACCGCCGATCCGCTGCGACCGCGTACGGACTGGAGCTGGAAGCCGCTGCCGGCCAGCGGTGCGGTGCGGGCGCCGCGCTACGACTTCCGCACCGGCATACCCGACGCCGGTCTTTTCCCGTTCGACGCCTGGCGGCGCCTGGTCGCGGCCGAGCTCCGGCTGCGGGCCAACAACCCCGGGACGTACGGGGAACCGGCCGGGCACCCGGCCCTGCGCGAGGCGATCGCGCGCTATCTCGGCGTCTCCCGCGGCGTGCGGACGACCGCGGCCGACGTGGTCGTGACCAACGGCGCACAGCACGCCTTCGACCTGATCGCCCGCGTGCTGGTCAGGCCGGGGGACGTGGTCGCCGTCGAGGAGCCGGGCTATCCGCCGGCCCGTCGCATCCTGGCCGCGCTGGGCGCCCGGGTGACCCTCGTGCCGGTCGACGAGCAGGGCCTCGTGGTGGCCGACCTGCCCGCGCACTGCCGGCTGGTCTACACCACGCCGTCCCACCAGTTCCCGCTCGGCCGGGCGATGAGCCTGGCCCGCCGGCGCGAGCTGCTCGACTGGGCCCGCACCCGGCCGGCGGCGATCGTCGAGGACGACTACGACAGCGAGTTCCGCTTCTCGGCGCGCCCGCTGGAGCCGCTGCACAGCCTGGACACGGCCGGCCGGGTGCTCTATGTGGGCACGTTCTCCAAGAGCATGATCCCGGCCGTGCGCACCGGCTTCGTGCTGGCGACGCCGGGGCTGCGCGATGCCCTGGTCGCGGCGCGCCAGCTGGGTGACGGCTACGGGCAGCCGGCCGTGCAGGCGGCCCTCGCGCGCTTCCTCGACGAGGGATTGCTGGCCCGGCATGTCCGCCGGGCCGGCAAGGCGTACGGGGAACGGCACGCCCGCATCGCGGCGGCCCTCGGCGCCCAGCCCGGGCTGCGCATCGTCGCCTCGGCCGCCGGTCTGCACCTCACGGCGCTGACCGACGCGGACTCCACCGCGGTGGTGACCGCGGCGGCCCGGGCCGGTCTGGCGCTCGACGACCTGCGGGACTACTCGGACTCGCCGACGAGGCAGGCCGGCTTCGTGTTCGGGTTCGGCGCCACCGATCCGGCGCTGATCGACGAGGGTCTGGCGCTCTTCGCCGACCTCCTGGACCGCCATGTCTGAGCCGACCTCCTGGACCGCCACGTCTGAGCCGGCCTTCTGGACCGCCACGTCTGAGCCGGCCTCCTGGACCGCCACGTCTGATAGGCCAGCGACGCCGCGACGATCACCAGGCTGAGCAGCGCGGGCGGTCCGTTGAGCCAGAGCAGCCCGAGCACCGACACGAGCCCGGTCGCGGCCACGATCCGCAGGCGGCCGCGCGGCAGCAGGCGAAGCGCGGCCGCCGTCCCGATCACGTAGACGAGCGTGAAGCACCCGGTGACCAGCAGCAGCGCGGTGTGCAGGTCGATCGGCAGCACGGCGTAGACCAGGCTGCTCAGGAAGACCACGAGCAGCGACCGGCGGGGCGTCCCGGCCAGCCGCACGGGCAGCGCGCCGTCGCGGGCCAGCGCCGCCCCGAGCTGCGAGGCCCCGGCCAGGTACGCGTTGACCGCCCCGATGGTCAGCAGCACGGCCACCACCGCGGTGATCACCCGGACCGGACCACCGAAGCCGGACGCGAGCAGGTCGGCCAGCGGAGCCGAGCTGCTGCCGAGCGCCGGCCCGAGCACGAGCACGCTGGTCACCGCGACGGCCAGGTACAGACCGCCGACCACCACGACGGCGATGGCGGTGGCCCGTGGCACGTCCCGGCGCGGGTGGCGGTAGGAGCCGGCCAGCGACGACACCGCCTCCCACCCGGCGAACCCCCACACCAGCACGGCCGCCGCCGAGCCGACCCCCGACCAGCCGAACGGCGCGAACGGGGTGAGGTTGTCCCAGCGGGCGTGCGGCAGCGCGGCCACCACGGTCACCACCAGCAGCACGGCCAGCACCCCGGTCAGCACGAGCTGGACGCGCCCCGTGACGCGCAGCCCGAACCAGTTCATCGCGAAGACCGCGCCGACGATGGCCAGGAACGTCAGCAGCACGGTGGTCCGGCCGCCGCCGATCACGTCGGCCACGTAGCCGCCGGCGAACGCTGCGGCGGCCGGCGCGCCGAGCGGCACGGCGAAGAAGAAGCACCAGCCGACGGCGGCGCCCAGGCGCGGGCCGAACGCCAGCCGGACGTAGGTAGAGACCCCGCCACCGTCCGGGTGCCGGGCCCCGAGGGCCGCGAAGGTCCAGGCCAGCGGGGCGGACAGGACGATCAGGGCGAGCCAGGCGACCAGGGAGGCCGGGCCGGCGACCTCGGCCGCGAGGGCGGGCATCGAGATCACGCCGGTGCCGAGCACGGCGCCCACGCAGAGCGCGACGCCCTGCGGGAGCGACAGTCCGGTGGTCGCGCCCGCCGCTCGCGGATTGTTCGAAGGCATGGCTTCACGCTAGGCGGGCATTGGCTCGCCGTTTGGTCCAATCGGGTGCCGAATGATCGGGCCAATCAGATGCTCAGGCGAACCTCGTCCAGGCCGGTGCCGTCGACCGTGACGCGGGCGTGCTCGCGGCGGCCGGTGAGGAACAGGGCGAGCTCGCCGGGCGGGCCCGACAAGGTGGTGGCCGGCGAGTCGCCGACGGCGAACGACCCGTACCGGGGGGCCTCGACGGTGACCGCCGCGCCGGTCCGGCGCAGCGACAGCTTGCCGGTGAGCTTGAGGTTGCGCCACAGCGCGGCCTCCAGGCCGGGTTCCAGCTCGCGCGGCTCCCAGCCGGGCCGGCCGCGCCGCGCGTCCTCGTGGTGGACGAAGAACTCGAGCGTGTTGAGCGCCCTGTCCAGCGGTGGACTGCTCATCGGGTTCCACCAGGGCTGCGTCCGCATCTCGTGCACGATCTCGGCGTAAGGTCGAGCGGCGGTCCGCCGCCGGACGCGTTCGCCGTAACCCCGCAGGGGCGGGAGCATCGCCCCGACTGCCGCGTCGGGCCGGCGTTCCCGGACGACCAGGTGCGCCGCGAGATCGCGAGTGGTCCATCCCTCGCACAGAGTCGGCTCGTCCGGGCCGAGGCGAAGGAGCAGGTCCGCGAGGAGGCGTCGTTCACGCTGGGCATAGGCGGTCACAACGTGATCGTAGACACAGGTCATGAAGGTGAACCACGACGACGTGTTCGCCAAGATGGGTATGTAAGGCCGGAACCGTCGGCAAACACTTACCAGTCAGGTAGGAAATTTGAGCACCAGGTCCAGCCGCGACGTGCTGGTACGGGGACTGCGGGTGCTGGGCCAGGCGATTCGCACCGAGCCGCGCCTGTTCACCATCGGGGTGGCCGGCAGCAGCGTCTTCGGCCTGCTCGTCATCGCCAACTCGTACGTCGTCGGCGCCGTCATCGGCCGCGTCGTGGTCCCCGCGTTCGGCGCCGGCTCCACCACCACCGGCACCCTCGTCCTGATCGCCGCCGTCTTCCTCGGTCTCAGCGTGCTCCGCGTGGCGACCATCTTCGGCCGCCGCCTCGGCGCGGGTTACATGCAGTTCCGCCTGCAGGCCCGCTACCGGCGCGCGGTGACCCGGCGCTATCTGTCGCTGCCGCCGGCCTGGCACCAGAAGCACGCCACCGGGACGCTGCTCTCCAACGCCAACTCCGACGTCGAGGCGTCCTTCGTGCCGATCGCGCCGCTCCCGTTCGCGGTCGGCACCATCGTCATGATCCTGGCCGCCGTGGTGGCGCTGTTCCTCACCGACTGGGTGCTCGCGATGGTCGGCGTCGTGCTCTTTCCGGCGCTGTTCGCCCTGAACACCTTCTACGCCCGCCGCATGTCGCCGCGGCAGATCAAGGCGCAGCGGATGCGGGCCAAGGTCAGCGCGGTCGCGCACGAGAGCTTCGACGGCGCGCTCGTGGTCAAGACCATGGGCCGCGAGGAGGACGAGTCCCGCCGCTTCAAGGTCTTCGTCGACGAGCTGCGCGACGCGCTGATCTCGGTCGGCCGGCTGCGCGGGCTGTTCGACCCGATCATGGACGCGCTGCCCAGCGTCGGCACGCTGGCCGTGCTGCTGCTCGGCGCCTGGCGGCTGCAGAACGGCGCGATCACCGTGACCGAGCTGGTCACCGTCGCGTTCCTGTTCACCGTGCTGGCCTTCCCGGTGCGGGCGATCGGCTGGGTGCTCGGCGAGCTGCCGCGCAGCGTCGCCGGCTGGGAGAGGGTTCAGGCCGTGCTGGCGGCCGAGGGCGACCTCGCCTACGGCACGGCCACCGTGGCCGGCAGCGGACCGGCCACGCTGCGGTTCGACAAGGTCGACTTCGCGTACGGGGACGGGCCGCTCGTCCTGAACGACGTGTCCTTCACCGTGCCGCCGGGCCGGACCGTGGCGCTGGTCGGCGCGACCGGCTCGGGCAAGTCGACCATCGCGTCGCTCGCCGTGCGCCTGGTCGACCCGGACGCCGGCGAGATCACCCTGGACGGCACGCCGCTGCCCGTGCTCAGTGAGGCCGGCCTGACCACCGCCTCCGCGCTCGTACCGCAGCTGCCCTTCGTCTTCGACGACACCGTGCGGGGCAACATCACGCTCGAACGCGAGACCGTGGACGACGCCGCGGTCTGGGAGGCGCTGCGGCTGGCCGAGGCCGACGGTTTCGTGGCCAAGCTGCCCGGCGCCCTCGACACCGCGGTGGGCGAGCGCGGCACGTCGCTCTCCGGCGGGCAACGGCAGCGGCTCACGCTGGCCCGCGCGCTGGCCGGACGCCCGCGGATGCTGGTGCTCGACGACGCGACCAGCGCCGTCGACCCGCGCGTCGAGGCGGCCATCCTGGCCTCGCTGCGGGGCGGGGACGCGGGCGCGTCGATCCTGGTGGTCGCCTACCGGCGGGCCACGATCGCGCTGGCCGACGAGGTGGTCTACCTCGAGCAGGGCAAGGTCGTCGCCACCGGCACGCACACCGAGCTGCTGGCCGCCCACCCCGGCTACGTCGATCTGGTCACCGCGTACGAGAAGGCCGAAGCCGACAAGGCCGAGGCCGAGAGGGTCGAGGCAGAGGCATGACCGCCGGCACCTACGCGACCATCAAACGAGGGCTCGCACTCTCCCCCGAGCTGCGTCCGGGGCTGGGCGGCACGATCGCCCTCGCGGTGGTGCAGATGTCCGGGCGGGTGGCCGTGCCGATCGCCGTCCAGCAGGGCATCGACCATGGCATCCGCGGCGCCGGCGGTCCCGACCTGGCCTTCGTCGTCAAGGTCGTGGCGTTCACGTTCGTGGCGCTGATGATCTCGACGCTGGCCGGTTACCTGATGACCCGGCGCCTGTTCACGGTCAGCGAGACCGCGCTCGGGGCGCTGCGCTCCCGGACGTTCCGGCACATCCACGACCTGTCGATGCTGCACCAGCAGTCCGAGCGGCGCGGCACGATGGTGTCCCGGGTGACCAGCGACGTCGACCAGATCTCGCTGTTCCTGCAGACCGGCGGTGTGCAACTGCTGCTGGCCAGCGGGCAGCTGCTGGTCTCGACGATCGTGATGTTCATCTACTCCTGGCAGCTGACGATCGTGGTGCTGCTCGCGTTCGGCCCGGCCGTGGCGATCATCCGGCTCTTTCAGAAGCGGCTGGCCGCCGTCTACGGCGCCGTCCGCGAGCGGACCGGCGTCATGCTGGGCGCCATCGCCGAGAGCGTCGTCGGGGCCACCGTCATCCGGGCGTACGGGGTGGCCGGGCGCACCGAGAAGCGGCTGGACACCTCGATCGGGCGGCTCGAGGTCGCCCAGAAGAAGGCCCTGCGCACCAGCGTGACCAGCTTCTCCAGCGGCGAGGTGGGCGCGGGCCTGGCCCTGGCCGGGGTGGTCGTGGCCGGCGTGCTGATCGGCGTGGACGGTGGCTTGACCGTGGGCCGGCTGACCGCGTTCCTGTTCCTGGTGACGCTGTTCATCCAGCCCGTGCAGATCGCCACCGACATGCTCAACGAGGCGCAGAACGCGGTGGCCGGCTGGCGCCGGGTGCTCGACGTGCTCGATCTCGAACCCGACGTGAAGGACCCGGACGAGGCCGGCGTCGACCTGCCTGCCGGGCCGCTGTCGGTGCGCTTCGCCGACGTGTCGTTCCGCTACCCCGGCGGCCCGATCGTGCTGGCCGACGTCGACCTCTCGCTGCGGGCCCGCACCAAGGTCGCCGTGGTCGGTGAGACCGGCTCGGGCAAGACGACGTTCGCCAAGCTGCTCACCCGGCTGATGGACCCCGTGGAGGGTGAGGTTCTGCTCTCCGGGACGCCCCTGCGGGACGTACGGTTCTCGGCTCTGCGGTCGCGGGTCGTGATGGTGCCGCAGGACGGTTTCCTGTTCGACGCCACCATCGGCGAGAACATCCGCTTCGCCGACGCGTCGCTGACCGACGACCAGCTGACGGCCGCGTTCACCGAGCTCGGCCTGGCCGACTGGCTGGCCGGCCTGCCCAACGGGCTGCAGACCCCGGTGGGCGAGCGGGGTGAGGCGCTCAGCGTGGGGGAGCGGCAGCTGGTGGCGCTGGTCCGGGCCTACGTGGCCGACCCCGACCTGCTGGTGCTCGACGAGGCCACCAGCGCCGTAGACCCCGCCACCGAGGTGCGCCTCCAGCACGCCCTGGACCTCGTAACCCGAGGCCGCACCACCGTAGCGATCGCCCACCGCCTCTCCACAGCCCAGGCCGCCGACGAGGTGATCGTCGTAGACGCAGGCCGCGTAGTACAAAGAGGCCCCCACGCAGACCTACTAACCCAAAAAGACTCAATCTACGCAAACCTATACGCCTCCTGGCTAGAACAAACCAGGTAGCGCACCCCCGCGCTCCCGCTCCCGCTCCCGCGCTCCCGCGCTCCCGCGCTCCCGCGCTCCCGCGCTCCCGCGCTCCCGCGCCCCGCGCCTTAGCCGCGAGCACACCGTCCTTCGGCGCAGCCGACACGGCAAATTCCCAGCCGGCGGGAGCACACCGTTCTTCGGCGCAGCCGACACGGCAAATTTCCTGCGCCCCTGAACTGTCCAGCTACCCGCGATTGCCTCGCCAATGAGGAGGGAGCCGTTTTCCCGACGCCGCGCTCTTTGCGGCGGCGGGAAAACGGCTCCCTCCTCATTGGCCTAAAAGAGGCAATCGCCCGCGCAGCGAAGCGGAGCCATAAACACAGCAGACCGAAAGTCCAGAGCCCAACCAAAACCAGAGCTCACCCCAACCAGAGCTCACCCCAAACCAGACCTCACCCCAACCCAGACCTCACCTCACACCTACCGAGCGTAAAACTCCACCACGAGCTGCTCATCACACTGCACCCGGATCTCCGACCGCTGGGGAAGCCGAATCACGGTAGTACGAAGATCCTCAAGCACAGTAGAGAGATAAGGCGCAGTAGGCCCATCAAGGTGAGCACCAGAAGCCGCGATCTGGAACGGCGGCTTCTGCCGGCTGCTCTCGCGCACCTCGACGACCTGACCCGGCTTGAGCCGGTAGGCCGGCCGGTCCACCTTCTTGCCGTCGACCGTGAAGTGCCCGTGCACGACCAGCTGGCGGGCCTGGTAGATGGTGCGGGCCAGGCCGGCCCGCACCACGGTGGCGTCGAGCCGGCGCTCGAGCAGGGTGACCATCGTCTCGCCGGTCTTGCCCTCGGCCCGGTGGGCGTCGTCGTACGCCTTGCGCATCTGGGATTCGCTGATGTTGTACTGGTGCCGCAGCCGCTGCTTCTCGAGCAGCCGGACCTGGTAGTCCGAGGCCTTGCGGCGGGACCGCCCGTGCACGCCCGGCGGGAAGGGCCGCTTCTCGAAGTACTTCACGCACTTCGGCGTCAGCGGGATGCCGAGCGCCCGGGAGAGCTTGGCCTTGGGTCGGGAGTTGTTCATGAAGTCTCCGAGTCACTTGCGCTTGAGGCCGGTGTTCCGAACATCAGCTGTTACGGTTAGCCTCACCTTACTAAGGCAAGCCTAACGTGTGCCCGGAGGTTCTGACCATGCAGCCCACCCACGCCGAGATCGCGCGTACGCTCGCCGCCGGCCACCTCCCCGGCGTCGCGCACGTCGCGTGCCGTCCGGGGCCCCTGCCCGTGCGGCACGTCACCGATGCCAACGGCCGGGTGCTCCTGCTCTCGCCGCGCGACGGCGCCCTCGCGGGCGCCCTCCGTCCCCAGGAAGGCACCGACGACACCGCGATGGTGCTCGACATCTCCGACGTGCCGCCGATGGCCGGCTCGCCCGCTCTCGGCCGCGTGTGGATGTCGGGCTGGGCCAGCCTGCTAGAGGGCGACGAGGCGCGCGCCGCGACGCTCGACTACGCCGAGATCGACGCCTCGGGCGACCTGCTCGACGTCGGCGAGGGCCACGTCCTGCACCGGGTGGACATCGCCGAGGTGCGGTACGAGCGCAACGAGAACCTGCACGACGTCGACATCGACGAGTTCGCCGAGGCCACGCCCGACCCGCTCTGCCGCATCGAGTTCGACCTGATCGCCGACCTGCTCGACCACCACGAGGCCGAGATGAGCGCCTACGTGCGCCGCCAGCTCGGCCGGACGTTCCAGCCGGTCGCCGAGCCCAAGGTCGTGCGCATGGACCGCTACGGCTTCCTGGTGCGCCTCGACGACAAGCTGGCCCGGCTGGCCTTCCCGCGCCCGGTGACCGACCGTCACGACCTGGCCCACCTGCTGCACCCGGTGCTCTGCCACCGCTGCACCGGCTGAGAGGCTGCACCGGCTGAGAGGCTGCACCGGCTGAGAGGCTGCACCGGCTGAGAGGCTGCACCGGCTGAGAGGCTGCACCGGCTGGGGGCGCGGCTCAGGACGGCGGGAAGACCTCGGGCATCGGGTCGGTGAGGAACCGCTGGATGTTCGGGCCGACCGCGGCCGCGATGGTGTCGGGATGGGCGCCGGCCAGGGGCTCGATCCGCAGCACATAGCGGGTGACCAGGGTCCCGGCGATCTGCGTGGCGACCAGCGCCGACCGCATCGGGGCCTCGTCCGGGTCGGCGATGATCTCGCCGACCGCGCGGCGCAGGATCTGGGTGACCACGAACTCGCGCAGCAGCCGGGCCGTCCACTCATTGCTCAGCGCCGAGCGGAAGACGGCCAGCGCCGCCGTGCCCGCGGGCGAGTCCCACACGCTGATAGCGAGCCGGATCAGCCGTTCCCCGGCCTGGTCACGGGGGCCTTCGAGCGCCTGGGGGATCAGCTCGCCCGGGTTGATCGGCGCGTTCAGCACGGCCAGGAAGAGCTTCTCCTTGGTGCCGAAATAGTGATGCACCAGGGCCGGGTCGACGCCGGCGTCCCCCGCGATGGCCCGGATCGACGCCTTGTCGTACCCCTTCTCGGCGAAGCTCGCCCGCGCGGCCTCCAGGATGGACGCGCGCGTGTCCTGGTTGCCGGGACGCCGCCCACTGCGCCTGACCAATCAAGCTCCCTCGACAGTTCTCACGGGGCCCGCCGGCGCAGGGTCGCCGCGGCCAGCGTCAGCGCGACGACGGCGGCGCCGGCCACCACGACCAGGTCGCGTCCCATCGTGGCGGTCAGGCCGGCCGAGCTGCCCACCTGGGTGAGCGCCTCGACGGCGTAGGTCAGCGGCAGCACGTCGCTGATCGCCCCGAGCCAGCCGGCCATCTGCTCGCGCGGCACGAACAGCCCGCACAGCAGGATCTGCGGCACCACGACCACCGGCAGGAACTGTACGGCCTGGAATTCCGTACGGGCGAAGGCGCTGCAGAACAGGCCGAGCGCCACGCCGAGGACGGCATTGAGGACGGCGATCAGCACGACCAGCCCGGCGCTCCCGGTGGTCCGCAGACCCAGCAGCCAGTACGCCGCGCCGGTGGCGACCGCCCCCTGCAGCGTGGCCGCCAGGCCGAACGCCAAGCCATAGCCGAACAGCAGATCCAGCCGGCCGAGCGGGGTGGTCAGCAGCCGTTCGAGCGTGCCGGTGGTGCGCTCACGCAGCATCGCGATGCTGGTCACCAGAAACATGATCACGAACGGGAAGATGCCGAGCATGGTCAGCGCGATCCGGTCGAAGGTCGCGCCCGGCCCGTCGTACATGAAGAACAGCAACCCGAGCAGGAGAGCCGGGACGACCAGCAGCAACGCCACCGTGCGCCGGTCGTGCCGCAACTGCCGCAGGATGCGGCCCGCGGTCGCGAAGGTGATCCGGAGGCTCATGCCGCGACCTCCGGCCGCTCCTGGATCAACCTCAGGAACGCCTCTTCCAGGTCGTCGGTGCCGGCCCTGGCCCGGATGGCGGCCGGGGCGCCGTCGCCGATCAGCAGGCCCTCGCGGATCAGCAGCAGGCGGTCGCAGCGGCCGGCCTCGTCCATGACGTGGCTCGAGACGAGCAGGGTCGTGCCGCCCGCGGCCAGTTCGTGGAAACGGGACCACAGGTCGGCGCGCAACACCGGGTCCTGCCCCACGGTGGGCTCGTCGAGCACGAGCAGTCCGGGATCGCCGATCAGCGCGCAGGCCAGCGAGGCCCGGCTGCGCTGGCCGCCCGAGAGGTTGCCGACGAGCTGACCGGCCGCGGCGGCGAGACCGACGTCGGCGATCGCGCGGTCGGCCACGGGGGCGCCGAGGCCGTGCAGCGCGGCGAAGTAGCGCGCGTTCTCCCGTACGGAAAGGTCGGCGTAGACGCTCGGCGCCTGGGTCACGTAGCCGACCTCGCGCCGCAGGGGCGCACTGCCGGCCGGGCGTCCCAGCACCGTGACCGTGCCCGAGCGGACGACCTGCACACCGACGACCGCCCTGATCAGGGTGGTCTTGCCGCTGCCGCTGGGGCCGAGCAGCCCGGTGACGCGGCCCGCCGCGACGTCACAGGAGATGCCGTGCAGCACGCGCCGGCGGCCGCGCTCGACGACAAGGTCCCGGACCTCGATCGCGTTCTCCATCGTGACCCCCACAGAATTCATCAGGCGTTGAACTCAACGGTAGATGAATTCCGAGATCGAAAAAGACCCCGGCCCGTGTACGGGGACCGGGGTCTTCTTCTCGGCTCAGAGCGTCATGATGCGATCCAGGAACTCGCGGTAGCCCCGCATCGCCATCCGCATGCTCTCGGTGTCGGGCGTGCCCGTGCCACGGAGCGGGTCGAGCTCGTCCCGCTCGGCCAGCAGGGCCTCGGTGAGCTCGTTGACCGCGTCGGTGAGCAGGTCGTGCGCCCGGGTCAGGGCGGTCACCGGGTCGTCGACGAACTCGGCCTTCACCTCGTGCCAGGCCGCCCGGAAGTGACGCACGGCGTCCTCGTCCCAGAACGCGATCTGCCCGGCCGGGACATCCCCCGGGCGCAGCGGCGCCTCGTCGCCGATCTCGTCCGTGGCGGCGCGGCGGCCGCGACGGGCCGGTTCGGCGTCCTCCAGGCTGGCCGAGCGGCGCGGCGACGGCGCGCGGGTGTCCGACTCGTCCGGCTCCGGCTCCGGTTCCGGCCGCGGCGCCGCCGGCGCGTCGCCGAAGCTGATGCTCACCTGCTGCTTCTCATCGCGCTGCTTCTCGTCACGGCCCGGGTCGGCCCGGGGCGGCTGCGGCTTGGCCACGGGCACCGGGATGCTGACCGCCGCGCGCGGCGCCGGGACACCCGACACCGGACCGGCGGACGGGTCGGGCAGGCCGGGCGTGTAGGACGGGGGCTGGCCGAAGCTCGTGCCGAAGACCGGCCCGCCGGACACGGGCGCGGCCGAGACCGGGGCGCTCGAGGCGGGCGGCGCGGAGACCGGCGGCGACGAGGTCGGCCCGACGATCGGGTGGGTCGAGGTGGGCACCGAAGCCCAGCCCGAAGCCGCCCGGCGCGGGTCGTCTTCCGGGGCGCCGCGGCGGCCGGTGAAGTCATCGGCGCTGCCGCTGGTGCCGGGGAAGCCGCCGCTGCTGTCGTTGCCGGGGAAACTGCCGCTGTCGCTGCCGGGGAAGCCGCTGCTGTCGTTGCCGGAGAAGGCGAGGCCGCTCTCGGCGGCGGGGAAGACGCGGCGGCCGGTCGGCGCGTCCGGACCCGGGTCGGCGCGGTGGCCGGTGGCGTCGTTGCCGCCCAGGGCGCCGCGGTTGCCGGTGGCGTCGTCGTCGCCCTGAGCGGTCCGGCGGGTGGTGGGGTCGTCGCTGCCCGGAGCCGTTCGGCGGGTGGTGGGGTCGTCGCTGCCCGGAGCCGTTCGGCGACCGGTGGGGTCGTCGCTGCCCGGAGCGGTTCGGCGACCGGTGGGGTCGTCGTTGTCCGCAGCGGTCCGGTGGCTGCTCAGGTCGTCGGTCGCGAAACCGGGAAAGGGCGGGCGGCCGGTGGCGCCGTCGGCGCCGGGGAAGCTGCGGCCCGCGTCGGCGGCGGGGAAGGCACGGCGGCCGGGCTCGTCGTCGCCGAGGCCCGGGAAGGCGCGGCGCCCGGCCTCGCCGGAGCCGGTGAAGGACCGCCGGCCGGTGGCCTCGTCGCTCTCCGGGCTCGGGGCGGCGCGGCGGCCGGGCACGTCGCCCGAGCCGGAGACCGGCGCGGCCGATCCGGCGCCGGAGGTCGGGACACCGGGGAAACCGGCCCGTCCGTTCATGTCATCACGCCCGTTCTCGTCTCGCGTCTCCGCGTGCTCGGGGTCCTCCCCGTGGCCGGCGGCGCCCGGAACGGCCGGCCGGTCCGCTCCCGCGGCCCGCCCGTTGACCTCGCCCGGCGCGTGCCCGTTGAGGCCCGGCCGCGGCTCGGCCGGATCGCGCCCGCCGAACAGGAACCGGCTGTTACGCCCGCCCAGTCCGAAGCCCCCGAAGTCCCGTTCCCAGGGATTACCTCGACCGGACTCTACGGCCGGGCGCCCATCGGCGCTCTCGCCCGCGGCGCGGGAGTGATCAGGATCGCGGTCCGGCTGCTCCCGGCCGTCGGTGGCGGCGGGCGGACCGCTGACCTGCCGGGGAGGGCCGCTCGCGGGTGCGGGACCCGCGTTCACCGGCTGCGGCGACCCGCCGGCCGGTCCGGGTGGGCCGCTGACGGGCGCGGGTGGGCCGCTGACCGGCGAGGGCGCGTTCGTGGCGTCCCGGCCGCCGTCCGTCTCGGCCGCTCCGCGGGTCGCGAAGCCGGCGCCCGGTCCGCTCCGCCCGGCCGGCTCGCCGTCGCGGGCGGTGGCGTCGGGCGGTGAGTTGTCGTCGGCCGGATCGCCGAACCCGAACGGGTCTCCGGCGCCGGCCCGGCGGCCGGCCCCGAGCGGAAAGTTCTCGCCGGTCGGGCCGTCGAGCCCGAATCCGCCGGCCCGCGAACCGGTGCCGCCGAGCGGGCCGTCACCCCGGGGCGGCGTGTCGCCACCGAACGGGTCGTTGCTGCCCCCCGAGCCGCCGCCGAGCGGGCCGTTGCTGCCCGTGGGGCCGCCGCCGAGGGGGCCGTTGCTGCCTGTCGGGCCGCCGCCGAGGGGGCCGTTGCTGCCTGTCGGGCCGCCGCCGAGGGGGCCGTTGCTGCCTGTCGGGCCGCCGCCGAGCGGGCCGTTACTAGCGGTGGGGCCGCCGCCGAGGGAGCCGTTGCCGCCGGTGGGCTGGGAGCCGCCGGTGGGCTCGGGGCCGCCGGACGGTGCGCCGGGCCGGCCGTACGAAGCCGAGGGCCCGGAACCGTAGGTGGTCGACGTGCCGTTGGGACCGTAGGTGCCGGCGGCGAAGGGCAGCCGCGGACCACCCGCGACGGGCTCACCGGCGGGCGGCTGCGGGCTGGGCGGCCCGCTGACCGAAGCGCCGAGGCCTTCCGACGTTCGACGCGAGCCGAGGGCGACCATCTCGGTTTCACCCGAAAGGGAGCCGGCCGCGGCCGAGGGATCGGACGCAGCCGCCTCGCTGTCGGCGTCGCGGTGGGCCGGCCAGAATCGGGCCAGCCCGCGCGTCGCCCGAGCATTGTCGGGGTTGGACGTCGGCTCCATCGGTTTGAGACTCCCGTCGCTGCGGCTCCGCCACCCGCTCACGTGAGCTGCGGTTACCCTCTCGGGAGGCGGTCATCAGCACCCCTGGCTGGGTGCAACGCACGACGACGGTACCGAACCGGCGGTTCGGAGGCACTACCCGTGCCCGGATCGTGGCCCCGCCCGAGCCCGCCGGCGCCGCTTCCCGGCCCTGGACCGCCGGGCCACCGTCACCCGTGTCGGGCGGGCTCGGGGTACTCCCGGCGATGGGGGAGAATCGGTCACGTGGCAGTCAAGACCGAACTGGATCCGGCGATCGCGGCCCGGCTCAAGCGCACCCCCGACGGGCTCGTCGCGGCGATCGTGCGGGAGCAGGGCACTGGCGACGTGCTCATGCTGGCCTGGATGGACGACGAGGCGCTGCACCGCACGTTGACCACCGGGCGCGCGACCTACTGGTCGCGCAGCCGCGAGGAGTACTGGGTGAAGGGCGCGACCTCGGGCCATCACCAGTACGTGCGTGGTGTCGCCCTCGACTGCGACGGCGACGCGCTGCTGGTCACGGTCGAGCAGATCGGCGCGGCCTGCCACACCGGCGAGCACACCTGCTTCTTCAACGACCTCCCGGTCACGACCGGCGACCTCCCGGTCACGACCGGCGACCTCCCGGTGACGGCCGGCGGCTCCCCGGTGGAGACGCGGTCATGACGAGCGGGGTCGTCTTCCCGGACGAGGCCGGCTTCCTGCGGGAGACCCGCCGCGTCGTGCCGGTGACGCGGCGGCTGCTCGCCGACGGGGAGACGCCGGTCGGGGTCTACACGAAACTCGCCGGCGGTCCCGGCACCTTTTTGCTGGAGTCGGCCGAGCAGGGCGCCGGCCCGTCCGGGGCGGCCTGGTCGCGATACTCGTTCGTCGGTGTGCGCAGCGCGGCGACGCTGGTCGAGCGGGACGGCGAGGCGCACTGGCTCGGCGCCCCGCCCGCGGGCGTACCCCTGAACGGTGACCCGGTGACCGCCCTGCGCGAGACCGTGGCCGCTCTCGCCGACGGCCCGGCCGCCGACGGTCTGCCTCCGCTGACCGGCGGCATGGTCGGCTATCTGAGCTACGACCTGGTCCGCCGGTTCGAGCGTCTGCCCGGTCAGGCGAGCGACGACCTCGCGCTGCCTGAGCTCGGCATGATGCTCGCCACCGACCTGGTCGTGCTCGACCACTACGACGGCTCGGCCGTCCTGGTGGCCAACGCGGTGCTGGCGGCCGACGCCGACGACCAGGCCAAGCGGGCGGCCTATCACAATGCCGTCGGCCGGCTCGACGCGATGACCACGGCACTGTCCCGGCCGACCCCACCGATGATCTCCACCGTGGAACGCCGGCCGGCCGCCGAGCCGGTGAGCCGGACCGCGCCGGGGGAGTATCAGAAGGCCGTCGAGGAGGCCAAGGAGGCGATCCGGGCCGGCGAGTGCTTCCAGATCGTCGTGGCCCAGCGCTTCGAGCGGCCCACCGACGCCAACCCGCTCGACGTCTACCGGGTGCTGCGGGCCACCAACCCGAGCCCTTACATGTATCTCCTGCGGTTCGACGACTTCGACATCGTCGGCTCGTCGCCCGAGGCGCACCTCAAGGTCAGCGCGGACGAGGGCGGCACCCGGCGCGCGCTGCTGCACCCGATCGCCGGCACCCGCTGGCGCGGCGCGACCCCGGAGCAGGACAACGCGCTGGCCGCCGAGCTGCTGGCCGACCCCAAGGAACGCTCCGAGCACGTCATGCTGGTCGACCTGGGCCGCAACGATCTGGGGCGGGTGTGCCGGGCCGGCTCGGTCGAGGTGCCGGAGTTCGCCCGCATCGAGCGGTACAGCCACGTCATGCACATCGTCTCGACGGTCACCGGCGAGTTGCGCGACGACCGGTCGGCGTTCGACGCGCTGGCCGCGACGTTCCCGGCCGGCACGCTGTCCGGGGCGCCCAAGGTCCGCGCCATGGAGATCATCGAGGGGCTCGAGCCGACCCGCCGCGGCCTGTACGGCGGCACGGTGGGCTACTTCAGTTTCGCCGGCGACATGGACATGGCGATCGCCATCCGCACCGCCCTGATCAAGGACGGCGTGGCCTACGTGGGCGCCGGGGCGGGCATCGTGGCCGATTCCGACCCGGCCGCCGAGGAGCAGGAGACCCGCAACAAGGCGGCGGCGGTGCTGGCCGCGATCGCCTCGGCCGAGACCCTGCGCGCGGCTCGATGAGCCGCCGCTCCTATCTGCTGTCGCTGCTGGCCTGCCTGGCCGGCGCGGGCCTGGCCGCGTACGGCGCCACCCGCACCTGGTCGGTGCTGGAGACGCCGCGTCCGGGCCTGTCCGAGCTGCGCACGGTGCGCACCGGCGCCGACGTCGCGCCCTGGGTCATCGGCCTGGCCCTGGTCGGGCTGGCCGGCACGGGCGCGCTGCTGGCCACGCACGGCTGGGTCCGGCGCGGCCTGGGCGGGCTGCTCACCGTGGCCGGTCTGGGCGTGACGGCCGGCGCGATCGCCGGCCGCGTGGGTCTCGATCCGGGTTCGGCCGGCGCGGGCGCCACGGTGTGGCCGGTGGCCTGCGCCGTCGGCGGCGTGGTCATCGCGCTGGGCGGCCTCACCGCGGCCCGTCTGGGTCATCGCTGGCCACGCATGTCGGCCCGGTACGACCGGAGCCCGGCCCCGGAAAGCGCGGCGCCCGCGCCCGCCGGTCTCAACACCAAGCCGGTCGACAACCGCGCGGCGTGGGACTCCCTGGACCGCGGCGACGACCCCACCGCCTGACGGTCAGCGTCCGACCGGCCGGGATCGGCCGAGCGGCCGGTGCCGACTCAACGAGCGCCGACTCAGCGAGCGTCGATTAAGCGGGTGCCGTTTCAGCAGGTGCCGGGTTCAGCGGGCGTCGACGAGGCGTCGGTCGGCGCGCTGCCGGTCGGCGCGGCGGCGGGCGACCAGGGCGGCGACCTCGCGGGTCAGCTCGGCACGGGCCTCGTGCCGGGCACGGTCCTCGAGGGTCGCGGCCCAGGCGTTGTCGCGGGCCGTGCGCACCTTGTCGTCGCCGACCACGCGCCGCTGCACCCCGGTGACGAGGTCGGCGGCCGCGGAGACGAGGGCGCGGGAGATGGTGACGAAACCGGCGGGCTCGGCCGGAGCAGTCCGGATGACGGCCACGGGAAACTCCACATCGATCGCTCGGAACTGGCTGGCGTGCGGGACGCCGGGATCAGTTTGCCTGGGACTCATCCTGACCGGACCGTATTTCCGGTGCGTGACGTGTCGGTCAACGCGCCGTGGGATCCACCGATCAGATGAGGTGTCCCTGCACAAGGCGCCGGAGAGAAGGGACCGCTGTGACGGAAGAGACAGAACGCGCCGGAGCAGGGCGCATTATGCCCCAGGCCACCTGGTGTGGCGGGTCGTACCCCGGGCGGCCTCCCGTGACCGCGACCTCCTAGCATCGGGCGGAGGACACCCGGAGAGGGGAGTCATTTCGTGACATCCGATCAGCAGGCGGAAGCGGGTTCTGGCGGACCGCAGAACGTGCTGGAGGAGATCCTCGCCGGAGTGCGCGAGGACGTGGCGGCCCGGCAGGAGCAGGTGCCGTTGGAGCAGGTTCGGGAGGCGGCCGCCGCGGCCCCACCGGCCATCGACGCCTATGCGGCGTTGCGTAAGCCCGGCGTGGCGGTGATCGCTGAGGTGAAGCGGTCGTCGCCGTCCAAGGGCGCGCTGGCCGACATTCCCGATCCGGCCGAGCTCGCCGGCGAGTACGCGGCCGGCGGCGCCCGGTGCATCAGCGTGCTCACCGAGGGCCGGTGGTTCGGCGGGTCGCTCGACGATCTCAAGGCCGTCCGCGCCTCGGTGCGGATCCCCGTGCTCCGCAAGGATTTCGTGGTCTCCAGCTATCAGGTACACGAGGCCCGCGCCCACGGCGCCGACCTGGTGCTGCTCATCGTCGCGGCGCTCGAGCAGAACGTGCTCGTCGGCCTGCTCGAGCGCATCGAGTCGCTCGGCATGACCGCGCTGGTCGAGGTGCACAACGAGGAGGAGGCAGACCGTGCCCTGGAGGCGAACGCCAAGGTCATCGGGGTCAATGCCCGTGACCTGCGCACGCTCGAGGTCGACCGGTCGGTCTTCGAGCGCATCGCGCCCGGCCTGCCCAACAACGTCGTGAAGATCGCCGAGTCGGGGGTGCGCGGGCCGCACGACCTGATCCGGTACGCGTCGGCCGGCGCCGACGCCGTGCTGGTGGGCGAGGGTCTGGTCACCCAGAAGTCGCCCCGCGACGCGGTGGCCGAGCTGGTCAACGCCGGCAACCACCCCGCGACACCGCGGCCGGTCCGATGAGCGCCCCGGCCCTGCCCGACCTGTCCGGGCATTTCGGGCGATACGGCGGGCGGTTCGTGCCCGAGGCGCTGGTCCGCGCGCTCGATGAGCTCGACGCCGCGTACCGGTCGGCCAAGACCGATCCGGCTTTCCAGGCCCGGTTCCAGGATCTGCTGGTCAACTACGCCGGCACGCCGTCGCTGCTCTACCGGGCCGAGCGGCTCTCCGAGAAGCTGGGCGCCGAGATCCTGCTCAAGCGGGAGGACCTCAACCACACGGGCGCCCACAAGGTCCGCAACGTGCTGGGGCAGGCCCTGCTGGCCAAGCGGATGGGCAAGCCCCGGGTGATCGCCGAGACCGGCGCCGGCCAGCACGGAGTGGCCAGCGCGACCGCGGCGGCCCTGCTCGACCTCGAGTGCGTGGTCTACATGGGGGAGACCGACACCGAGCGGCAGGCCCTCAACGTGGCCCGCATGCGCATGCTCGGCGCCACGGTCGTACCGGTCACCAACGGCTCCCGCACCCTCAAGGACGCCCTCAACGAGGCGCTGCGCGACTGGGTGGCCAGCGTCGACACCACGCACTACCTGCTGGGCACCGCGGCCGGCCCGCACCCGTTCCCCGAGATCGTGCGCGATTTCGTGGGCGGCATCGGCGTCGAGGCGCGCGAGCAGTGCCTGACCCAGCTCGGCCGGCTGCCCGACGCGGTCGCAGCCTGCGTGGGCGGCGGGTCCAACGCGATCGGCATCTTCCACGCGTTCGTCCCCGACGAGGCCGTGCAGCTGTACGGCTTCGAGGCGGGCGGCGACGGGGTGGAGACCGGCCGGCACGCGGCCTCGATCACCGGCGGCTCGGCCGGCGTGCTGCACGGCGCCCGCACGTACGTGCTGCAGGACGAGGACGGCCAGACGGTGGAGTCGCACTCGATCTCGGCCGGTCTGGACTACCCGGGCGTCGGGCCCGAGCACGCCTGGCTGCACGACACCGGCCGGGCCACGTACGAGCCGGTGACCGACGACGAGGCCATGGCCGCGTTCCAGCTGTTGTGCCGCACCGAGGGCATCATCCCGGCCATCGAGAGCGCGCACGCCCTGGCCGGGGTCGCCCGCATCGCGCCGGTGCTGCGGGCCGAGCTGGGCCGCACGCCGACGATCGTGGTCAACCTGTCCGGCCGCGGCGACAAGGACGTGCACACCGCGGGCGCCTACTTCGGCATCCTCGACCAGGTCGAGACGCTGGTCCCGGGGGAGAACTCGTGAGCATCGCGGAGGTCTTCCACAAGGCCCGGGCCGAGGACCGCGCGGTGCTGGTGGGCTGCATGCCGGCCGGCTTCCCGACCGTCGACGACAGCATCGCCTCGATGATCGCGATGCACGAGGCCGGTTGCGACGTCATCGAGGTCGAGCTGCCCTACTCCGACCCGGTCATGGACGGCCCGGTCATCCAGCGGGCCAGCGACATCGCGCTGAGCCGGGGCGTGCGCACCCGCGACACGCTGCGGATCATCGAGGCGGTCGCGAGCGCGGGCGTCCCGGTCGTGCTGATGACCTACTGGAACCCCGTCGAGAAGTACGGGGTCGCCGCGTTCGCCCGCGACCTGGCGGCGTCCGGCGCCACCGGCATGATCACGCCCGACCTGATCCCGGACGAGGCGGCCGAGTGGATCGCCGCCGCCGACGAGCACCGGCTGGACCGTACGTTCCTGGTCTCGCCCTCCTCGACGGACGACCGTCTTGCGATGACGGTCGCGCAGTGCCGCGGTTTCGTCTACGCCACCGCGCTGATGGGCGTCACCGGCGCCCGGACGTCGGTGTCGTCGCAGGCGCCCGACCTGGTCGACCGGATCCGGCACACCAACCCGGACATGCCCGTGGGCGTCGGGCTCGGCGTGGGCACCGGGGCGCAGGCGGCCGAGGTGGCCGGCTTCGCCGACGGGGTGATCGTCGGCAGCGCCCTGATCCGCTGCGTGCTCGAGGCTCCCGACCCGGCCACCGGGCTGTCCCGGCTCCGTGCCCTGAGCGCGGAGTTGGCCGAGGGTGTGCGCAACCCGGCGAAGTAGACGCGAACGAACCCGGTAGCGTATGCATCCGTGAACCTCGCCGCGATACCGAGTCCGACAACCTCCGTCTGGCACGTGGTCGGCCTGCCCGTGCGGGCGTATGCGATCTGCATCGTGCTGGGCATCGTCGCCTCCTGCCTGATCATGGAGTATCGGCTGCGCAGCCGGGGGGTGGCCCGCTGGGCCTCGCTCGACATCGCGGTGTGGGCGGTGCCGTTCGGCATCGTCGGCGCCCGGCTCTACCACCTGGCGACGTCCCCGCAGGACTACTTCGGCGCCGGTGGTGACCCGGTCCGGGCCCTCTACATCTGGGAGGGTGGCCTCGGCATCTGGGGCGCGGTGCTCGGCGGCGCGGTGGGCGCCTGGCTCGGCGCCCGTCAGCTCGGCCTGCCGCTGGGCGTGGTCGCCGACTCGCTGGCCCCCGGGCTTGCGGTCGGGCAGGCGGTCGGCCGGGTCGGCAACTGGTTCAACAACGAGCTCTACGGCAAGGTCACCACGCTGCCGTGGGGTCTCGAGGTCCACGACATGGACAGGTCGAACCCCGGGCACGCGACCCGCATCGACGGTCAGGCCGTGACGCTGCCCGATCTCTACCATCCGACGTTCCTCTACGAGCTGCTGTGGAACCTGGGCGTCGCCCTGCTGGTGTGGCTGGCCGACCGGAAGTACAAGTTCGGCCGGGGCCGCGCGTTCGCGCTCTACGTGATGGCGTACACGGTGGGCCGGGCCTGGATCGAGATGCTGCGCGTCGACGAGGCCAACCGCCTGTTCGGTGTCCGGCTCAACGTCTTCACGTCGATCGTCGTCTTCCTCGGCGCGCTCATCTACTTCCTGGTCGTCAAGGGTCCGCGGGCCTATGTGGTGCCCGACGACGCGCCCGAGACCGAGTCGGCGCCGTCCGCGACCGGCGACGTGTCCCAGGTCGACGTCACCGCCGCCGCCGAGCCGTCGGGCAGCGCCATCCCCAAGGGCTACCAGGTGGTCAGCGAGGCGAGGTTCCAGGCCTACCGGCGTACGGGGATCCTGCCGCCCGACACCCCGGCCGACATGGCCGAGGAGATCGCCGCCGGCGGCCACCCGGTCGAGCGGGACCCGGCCGGCCCGGCCGGGGCGGGCGAGGCCCTGCTGGCCACCGGCAAGGCCGCCGGTTCGGGCCGCGACAAGCCTGCCGGCGGTGACGCCGACCCGGAGTCCCGCGTCGACGAACGCTGACCCGGGTGCGCACCGCCGTCGTGGTCGGCGCCGGGCTGGCCGGGCTGACCACGGCCGGCGCCCTGGCCCGCTCGGGTTGGCACGTCGTGCTGCTGGAGAGCGCCGAGCGCGTGGCCGCACCGCCCACGGCGCTGGTGCTGTGGCCCAACGGCCGGCGGGCGCTGGAGTCCCTCGACCCCGACGGCGGCTGGTCGATGATCGCCTCCCCGCTGGCCGACGGCGGGGTGCGCCGCCCCGACGGTCAGTGGCTGGTCGCCCCGCGCGCGGCCGGCGCCGGCTCCGCCGTCCACCTCGAAGACCTGTACGACGCGCTGGTGGCCGGCCTGGGCGACCGGGTCGAGGTCCGCACCGGTTTCCGGGTCACGACCATCCTTACGGGTCCGGGCCTGCGCCCGGTCGTCGGTGACGGCCGCACCGAGATCGAGGCCGACCTGGTGGTGGCGGCCGACGGCATCGACAGCACGATCCGCCGGATCCTCGCGCCCGGGTCCGTCGCGGTCGGCTCGGGCTTCGCCGCATGGCAGGCCGTCGTCCCCGGCTATCGGCTGCCGTCCCGCTCCGGCGGCCCGGCCGCCGGCGGCGAGACGCTGGGCGTCGGCTACCGGTTCGTGTCGGTCCCGCTGGGCGACCGGGCGGCCGGCCACGGCGGCGTCTACTGGATCGCCACCGCGGCCGGCGCGCCCCGCCCCGAGTCCCCGGCCACCCAGCTGGAGCTGCTGCGGCGCTGGTTCGCCGGCTGGCATCCGCCCGTGGGGGAGCTGCTGGCCGCGACCCACGCCGGCGACCTCGTGCCGCGGGAGGTGCGCGAGCTACGTCCGCTGCCGCGGGCGTACGCCTTCCCCTCCGGCCCGGGCGGCGTGGTGCTGCTCGGCGACGCTGCCCACGCCATGCCGCACCACCTGGGCCAGGGCGCCTGCCTGGCGTTCGAGGACGCGGCGACCCTGCGCTCGCTGGCCGGCGAGGCCACCCCGGGCGCCGGGCTGACCGCCGCGCTGGAGGCCTACAGCCGCGTACGGCAGCCACGCGCGGCCACCGTGGTCCGTCAGACGCAGCGTATGTCGGCGGTGGTGCGGGCCCGCGGCCGCCTCGCGCTGCGAGCCCGGGACGCGGCTCTCGGACATCTGCGCCCGCGCCTGCTCAGCGGACCCTTCGCGGAGTGGTCACCACCGGCTTGACGGGCCCGCCACTCGGCCCTCAGTCCGACACGATCCGACCCCCGGCCTCCAGCCCGCCCCGGCCCGGTCCGAGCCTGCTCCGGCCTGGCCCCGACCGATGCGAGCCGGTGGCCGACATCGTCGGCGGGGTCGTCCTCGGCACCGAATAGGACATTGGTAGCGACGAATCTCGTAGTCGTTATCAAATCTTTATCGACGAGAGCGTTGGGGCCTGATCCCAGCGCTATGCTCCGCCCGTGCTCGGTTATCTGGCGGCTGTGCTCGCCCTCTCACCCGCGACCACCGGCGCGCCGGTGGCTATGGCGCCCAGCGAGCCGGCGCCCACCAACGTGACGCTCGCCTGGACCTCGGACGCCCGCACCGAGGCGGTCATCACCTGGGACGAGGCCGGCGACGCGCGCACCCGGCTGGAACTGATCGGCGGCGGCGGGATCTCCATGCAGCCGAAGTTCGTGGAGGCGGGCCGGCCCAACCGGACTCCGATGTGGGGTGGCCTGTTCGGCGCGAACTTTCGCGTGCGGGTGACCGTCGTCGACGCGGACGGCAACGCCCTGAGCGAGCCGGCCGACTCGCCGGAGTTCGACACCGACCAGGACCCCGCCGCGGTGGTCACCTCGGTGGTGCCCCGGGCCGACGGCACCATCCTGATGACCTGGAAACCCGGCGAGTACACGGACCCGAACCCCGGCGACCCGCTCGACACCCCGGTGGTGCCCGTCCGGTACATCCCGGTCGCATCCCAGCCCGTCTACACCGATTACGACCACCTGGCCGAGCCGACCACGGCGACGTCGTTCGTGATCCCCAAGCGGCCCACCCCGCTCGCCGTCGGCCTCCGCACGGCGCCGAACGGCTGGTTCGGCTACACCGGCGTGTCCGTGCCGGTCGACGGCGGCCGGCTGACCGTGAAGGCCAGGACGGGCGCCAAGCTCACGGTGACCGGCAAGGCGATCAAGCTCACCCGGGCCTGCGACCTCTCCGCGTGCGAGGCGTTCGTCTGGGACAACCCGGATCGCCGGCTCACCCTGCAGAGACGCGCCGGCGCCACCTGGACGACGGTGGCGACCACTGTGTCCCGCGCGGACGGCACGTACACCTTCACGACGGCCCGGGCCGGCGCGGGGGCTTACCGGGTCCTCGCGCCGCCGACCGCGCGGGTGACCGGGCAGGCGGCTCAGGGGATCGTGATCTCCGACGTCGTGACCGTCGCCGCCGGTGGCGGGCCGACGGCATCCCCGACGCCTTCGGCATCCCCCGCACCTACGGCCGCCCCGGCTCCCGGGACCGGCTCGGACGGTGGCAGCGGCGGGGGCGGCAGTCTGCCGATCACCGGCACCCCGGTGATGTGGGTCGCGCTGGCCGGCGGTCTGCTCGTCCTGCTGGGTGTCGTGTTCGCCACCCTCGGCCGGGCCCGCCGGCGCTCCTGAGCCACCGCGCGCCCCGGTCCTCCAGCGGCGCGGCAGCCCGGCTCTCCAGCGGCGCCGCGCCGCCGGTTCTCCGGCGCGGCGCCCCTGCTCTACAGCGGCGCCGCGGCCGGCTCCCCGATGCAGGCCGTGCCGATCCGCCGGAATCCCACCTTGGTGTAGAGGCGGGCGACGTCGTCGTCGCCCGCCGACAGGAACACCAGGCTGACGCCGTCGTCCAGCGAACGGCGGGCCAGCGCCGCGGTGAGCTGGGAGGCGTAGCCGCGCCGCCGGGCCGACGGCAGGGTCGCCACCCCGGCGATCTCGGCCACGTCGCCGGAGCGCATGACCGCGCCGGTGGCCAGGATCCCGTCGGCCGAATCGACCACCGCCGTGTAGTAGTCGCCGGACGCGCTGCGTTCCCGCTGGCTCGTGATCAGAGCCTCGCTGAGCTGCCCGGTCGCCGCGTCGCGCTCGGCCGGACCGGCCGGGTCGATCAGCAGGGCGCCGCCCGTCGCCGGCCCGGCCGAGGCGGGCGCGCCGAAGCCCAGCTGGGCCACCGCCTGCGAGGCGGCCAGGTCGGCGGCGAAGGTAGGCCCGGCCGGGTCGAGGAAGCGGATGGTCCCGCCTTGGACCGGCAGATCGGGCACGAGCGCGGCCGGGTCGAGGGTCAGCAGCGGCGCGAGCAGCACGCCGAGCCCGGCCGAGCGGGCCACCGCGAGCAGGTCGGGAGTCGTCTCGTGCACCCATTCGAAAGCCTCGGGAAGGCCCAGCTCTCGTTGCCGCTGCCGGACGGCAGTAATATCGGCGGCAGACGGAGTGTCCGCCCCTATCCGGGGGCGGGCGTAGTACGGCCAGCCTTCGCCCTCGCGGACGAAGAGCACCAGCCCGCCGAACTCCTCGGCCCGTGCGTAGGGCCGGGGCAGGGCATCGTAAAAACGCTCGAGCCTGACGAAGACGTCGGTATCCTGTTGCGCCACCGCGCGAGACTACCCAACCACTGCGGCTGTCCGGCTACCCCATTTGCCGTAAAGATGGATCGTTGCCGTAAAGATCGATGAGTGACGTGAAGGTCGATGAGCGCCCGATTCAAGTGTGATCTATCTGAACTGGCGGAGATCGGCACCTACTAACGTAGACTTCAGAGACTTTGCAGGGCCGACGTCGTCCCGACCTTGAAGCGAAACACCAGTGACGACAGGAGGCCCGGTGGCTTTTCCGCACCCTCAGGGGCTGTATGACCCGTCCCAGGAGCGCGACGCCTGCGGTGTCGCCTTCGTGGCGGACCTCTACGGCCGGCGCTCCCACGATGTGGTCGCCAAGGGCCTCTCGGCACTCATCCGCCTCGATCACCGGGGCGCCCGAGGCGCCGAGTACAACACGGGCGACGGCGCCGGCATCATGATCCAGGTTCCGGACGAGTTCTACCGCGCGGTGGCCGGCTTCGAGCTGCCCGCCCCCGGTCACTACGCCACCGGCCTGGTCTTCGTGCCCACCGACGCCGGCGAGCGCGCCCGCGCGATCAAGGTCTTCGAGAAGTACGCCCTGGTCGAGGGGGGCGACATCCTCGGCTGGCGCGAGGTGCCCGTGCGTCCCGACGGGCTCGGCCAGACCGCCGAGGACGCCCGCCCCGCGATCATGCAGGTGTTCCTGGCCGCGCACCGGCTCACCGGCTCCGCCGCGGGCCCGGCCGGCGCCCCGTTGAGCGGCATCGAGCTCGACCGGGTGGCGTTCACCATCCGCAAGCAGGCCGAGCGGGAGACCTCGCAGCGCGGCGTCTCCGCCTACTTCCCGTCGCTGTCCTCGCGCACGATCACCTACAAGGGCATGCTCACCCCCGACCAGCTGCCCGCGTTCTTCCCCGACCTGGTCGACGAGCGCGTGTCGAGCGCGATCGCCCTGGTCCACTCACGCTTCGCGACGAACACCTTTCCGGCGTGGAAGCTGGCTCACCCGTACCGTTTCATCGCCCACAACGGCGAGATCAACACGATCCGCGGCAACAAGAACTGGATGGCCGCCCGCGAGGCGCTGCTGCAGTCCAAGACGTTGCCCGGCAGCATCAAGCGGCTGTTCCCGATCAACACGCCCGACGCGTCCGACTCGGCGAGCTTCGACGAGGTGCTGGAGCTGCTGCACCTGTCCGGGCGCAGCCTGCCGCACGCCATGCTGATGATGATTCCCGAGGCGTGGGAGAACGACCCGGGCATGGAGCCGAAGCGGCGGTCCTTCTACCGCTTCCACGCCAGCCTGATGGAGCCGTGGGACGGCCCGGCCAGCGTCGCGTTCACCGACGGCTCGATGATCGGCGCGGTCCTGGACCGCAACGGCCTGCGCCCCGGACGCTGGTGGCACACCTCGGACGGGCTGGTCGTACTGGGCTCCGAGGCCGGCGTGCTCGACTTCGACCCGGCCACCGTGGTCGCCAAGGGCCGCCTCCAACCGGGCAAGATGTTCCTGGTCGACACCGACGCCGGCCGCATCGTCCACGACGACGAGATCAAGGCCGAGCTGGCCGCGGCCGAGCCGTACGACGAGTGGCTGCACGCCGGGCTGATCCAGCTCGACGACCTGCCGCCGCGCGAGCACGTCATCTACACCCACGACTCGGTGCTGCGCCGCCAGCAGGTCTTCGGCTACACCGAGGAGGAGCTGAAGATCCTCGTCGGGCCGATGGCCCGCTCGGGTGCGGAACCGCTGGGCTCGATGGGTACGGACACCCCGATCTCGCCGCTGTCGAAGCGGCCCCGGCTGCTGTTCGACTACTTCCACCAGCTGTTCGCCCAGGTCACCAACCCGCCGCTGGACGCCATCCGCGAGGAGCTGGTCACCAGCCTGTCGACCACCATCGGTCCCGAGGCCAACCTGCTCGACCCGGGCCCGGCGTCGTGCCGGCAGATCGTGCTGCCGCACCCGATCATCGACAACGACGAGCTGGCCAAGCTCCTCTCGATCGACGAGGACGGCGACCTGCCCGGCTTCAAGGCGGTGCGCGTCTCCGGGCTCTACCCGCTGCGTGACGGCGCGGCCGGCATCAAGGCCCGGCTCACCCAGATCTGCCGGCACGTGTCCGAGGCGATCGAGGACGGCGTCCGCATCCTCGTGCTGAGCGACCGCGACTCCAACGCCGATCTCGCCCCGATCCCGTCGCTGCTGCTCACCGCGGCCGTGCACCAGCACCTGGTGCGCGAGCAGACCCGTACGCAGGTCGCCCTGGTCGTCGAGTCGGGCGACTGCCGTGAGGTGCACCACGCGGCCGTGCTCATCGGCTACGGCGCCGCGGCCGTGAACCCGTACCTGGCCTTCGAATCGGTCGACGACCTGATCGCCACCGGTTCGCTCGCGGGGCTCGACCCCAAGGCGGCGGTGCGCAACTACGTCAAGGCGCTCGGCAAGGGCGTCCTCAAGATCATGTCGAAGATGGGCATCTCGACGGTGTCGTCGTACTGCGGCGCCCAGGTGTTCGAGGCGGTCGGCCTGGACAACCGGCTGCTGCAGCGCTACTTCGCCGGCACCAACGGGCGCATCGGCGGGGCCTCGCTGGCCGACATCCACGCCGAGGTCAAGGCCCGGCACGAGAAGGCGTACCCGGCCAACCCGGCCGAGCGCACCCACCGCCGGCTCGAGGTCGGCGGCGAGTACCAGTGGCGCCGCGAGGGTGAGGTCCACCTCTTCAACCCCGAGACGGTCTTCCTGCTGCAGCACGCCACCCGGTCCAAGCAGTACGACGTCTACCGCAAGTACACCGAGAAGGTGGACGGGCTGGCCGCCGAGGCCGGGTCGCTGCGCGGGCTGTTCGAGTTCAAGACCGGCCGCACCCCCGTGCCGATCGACGAGGTCGAGCCCGCCTCCGCGATCGTGAAGCGCTTCGCGACCGGCGCCATGTCGTACGGGTCGATCTCCGCGGAGTCGCACGAGACGCTGGCCATCGCCATGAACAACCTCGGCGGCAAGTCGAACACCGGCGAGGGCGGCGAGGACGTCGACCGGCTCCGCGACCCGCGGCGCCGTTCGGCGGTCAAGCAGATCGCCTCCGGCCGCTTCGGCGTCACCAGCGAATACCTGGTCAACGCCGACGACCTGCAGATCAAGATGGCGCAGGGGGCCAAGCCGGGCGAGGGCGGGCAGCTGCCCGGCAACAAGGTGTGGCCGTGGATCGCCAAGACCCGCCACGCCACCCCCGGCGTCGGGCTGATCTCGCCGCCGCCGCACCACGACATCTACTCCATCGAGGACCTGGCCCAGCTCGTCCACGACCTCAAGAACGTCAACCCGAGGTCGCGGGTCCACGTCAAGCTGGTCAGCGAGATCGGCGTCGGCACCGTCGCGGCCGGCGTGGCCAAGCTCAAGGCCGACGTCATCCTCATCTCCGGCCACGACGGTGGCACCGGCGCGTCCCCGCTGAACTCGCTCAAGCACGCCGGCTCCCCGTGGGAGCTCGGCCTGGCCGAGGCCCAGCAGACGCTGCTGCTCAACAAGCTGCGCGACCGGGTCACCGTGCAGGTCGACGGCCAGCTCAAGACCGGCCGTGACGTGATCGTCGCCGCCCTGCTGGGCGCCGAGGAGTTCGGCTTCGCCACCGCCCCGCTGATCGTCAGCGGCTGCATCATGATGCGCGTCTGCCACCTGGACACCTGCCCGGTCGGCATCGCCACCCAGAACCCGGTGCTGCGCGAGCGCTACACCGGCAAGCCCGAGTTCGTCGAGAACTTCTTCCTGTTCCTCGCCGAAGAGGTCCGCGAATACCTCGCCGAGCTCGGCTTCCGCACCATCGACGAGGCGATCGGCCACGCCGAGATCCTCGACGTGCGCCCGGCGGTCGACCACTGGAAGGCCCAGGGCCTCGACCTGTCGCCCATCCTGTACGTCCCCGAGCTGCCCGAGGGCGCGGCCCGCCGCGGCATCCGGGAACAGGACCACGAGCTCGGCAAGGCCCTCGACAACAAGCTGCTCGAGCTGGCCGCACCCGCCCTGACCGAGGGCGCCCCGGTGCACGCCGACGTCGCGATCCGCAACGACAACCGCAGCGTGGGCGCGATGCTCGGCGGCGAGGTGACCCGTCGCTACGGCGGCGCCGGCCTGCCCGACGACACCATCTCGTTCACCCTGCGCGGCACCGGTGGCCAGTCGTTCGGCGCGTTCCTGCCCCGCGGGGTCACGCTGCGCCTGATCGGCGACACCAACGACTACGTGGCCAAGGGACTCTCCGGCGGCCGGGTCATCGTGCGACCGGACGACAGCGCGCCGTTCGTCGCCGAGGACAACATCATCGCCGGCAACACCATCCTGTACGGGGCGACCGCCGGCGAGCTGTTCCTGCGGGGCCGGGCCGGCGAGCGGTTCGCCGTGCGCAACTCCGGCGGGCAGGCGGTCGTCGAGGGCGTCGGCGACCACGGCTGCGAGTACATGACCGGCGGAACGGTCGTCGTGCTCGGGCCCACCGGCCGCAACTTCGCCGCCGGCATGAGCGGCGGCACCGCGTTCGTCCTCGACCTGGCGCCCACCAAGGTCAACCCCGAGCTGGTCGACCTGACCCCGCTCACGGCCGAGGAGCAGGAGAACCTGCACGGCCTCGTCGAGAAGCACGCCACCGAGACCGGCTCCACGGTGGCCGAGCGTCTGCTCAAGGACTGGCCCGCGGCCGTCGAGCGGTTCACCGCCGTCGTGCCGCGCGACTACAAGCGCGTGATGGAACTGATCAGGACCGCCGAAGCCGCCGGTCGCAACATCGACGAGGCGGTCATGGGGGTCAAGAGTGCCTGATCCGAACGGTTTCCTTCGCTACGAGCGGCAGCTGCCCAAGCGCCGCCCGGTGCCCGTCCGCATCCAGGACTGGCGCGAGGTCTACCCGCCCGCGGGCGAGGAGCTCATCCGCGACCAGGCCACCCGGTGCATGGACTGCGGCATCCCGTTCTGCCACGAGGGCTGCCCGCTGGGCAACCGCATCCCCGACTGGAACGACCTGGTGCGGACCGGCGCGTGGGAGGCGGCCGCCGAGTCGCTGCACGCGACGAACAACTTCCCGGAGTTCACCGGGCGGTTGTGCCCCGCCCCGTGCGAGGCGGCCTGCGTGCTCGGCATCGCCGACGACCCGGTCACCATCAAGCAGGTCGAGGTGGAGATCGCCAACCACGCGTTCGACCTGGGATTCGTACGACCGCAGCCCGCACCCGCGGCGACCGGCAAGAAGGTCGCCGTCGTCGGCTCGGGCCCGGCCGGACTCGCGGCGGCCCAGCAGCTGGCCCGGGCCGGCCACGCGGTGACCGTCTACGAACGCGACGACCGCATCGGCGGCCTGCTCCGCTACGGCATCCCCGACTTCAAGATCGAGAAGTCGGTGGTCGACGCCCGGCTGGCCCAGATGGCCGCCGAGGGCGTCGTCTTCGAAACCGGCGTGGAGGTCGGCCGGGACGTCACCGCCGACGACCTGCGCGACCGCTTCGACGCGGTGCTGCTGGCCGCCGGGGCCCTGGCCGGCCGGGACGCCCACGACACCCCCGGCCGTACCCTCAACGGCGTCCACCTGGCCATGGAACACCTCGTCCCGGCCAACCGCGTGGTGGCCGGCCTGCAGGACACCACCCCGATCGACGCCGCCGGCAAGAACGTCGTCATCATCGGCGGCGGCGACACCGGCGCCGACTGCCTCGGCGTGGCCCACCGCCAGGGCGCGGCCAACGTCATCCAGCTCGACCAGTACCCGCTGCCCCCGTCGGCGCGGGCCGCGGAACTGCACCCGTGGCCCACCTGGCCGATCATCCTGCGCAACTACCCCGCCCACGAGGAAGGCGGCGAACGCGTCTTCGGCGTGGCCGTCCAGGAGTTCGTCGACGACGGCAACGGCAACGTGAAGGCCGTCCGCGTCGCCGACGTGACCGTGGAGCGCATCAACGGCGTCCGCACGGTCACGGTCGCGCCCGGCTCCGAGCGCGACCTCCCGGCCGACCTGGTCCTGCTGGCGATCGGCTTCGAAGGCACCGAGAAGCAGCCGCTGCTCGAACAGTTCGGCATCGAACGCAACCGCCGCGGCATCCTCGACGCCGACATCACCTGGCAGACGTCGGCCCCCGGCGTCTTCGTGGCCGGCGACATGCACCGCGGCGCCTCGCTCATCGTCTGGGCGATCGCCGAGGGCCGCTCCGCCGCCTCCGCCATCCACGACTACCTGGGCGCCCGAGGCGAACTGCCGGCCCCGGTCAACGCGATGTCCCAGCCCATCAGCGCCTGAGGTTCTTACCGGGGCCCGCTCAGTTCTGGGCGGGCCCTTTCTCCCGGTACGCGGCGAGGGTGTCCAGGCTGACCTTGGTCAATTCGCCGGGAAGAGCCTCCAGCCGGAACCAGCCGATCTCCGTACATTTGTCCGGCTCCCTGATCGCCGGCGTCCCCCCGAGGTGGCGCGCGGTGAACGACGGCGAAACCCAGTGCTGCCCCTCCTCGGGCAGAAGGTGGTCGGAGACCCCGAGCAGCCCGGTCACCTCGACGACCATCCCGTACTCCTCGTCGAACTCCCGCACGACGGCATCGGCCAGCGTCTCCCCGAAGCTCACCATGCCGCCCGGAAACTCCCACAGCCCCGCCTCGTTGCGCGCCGCCGCCCCCCGCCGAGCCAGGAACACAAGCCCCTCATCACCGAACACCATGGCGCCGACGCCCACTCCGATGAAGTCGTGACCCGGCCTCATGACATGGCCGGCAACAGGACGAAGGCGGCCCCCAGCCACATGATCCCCACCGACCCGACGATGAAGAGCACGATGTACGTCTCGTACCACCGCCAGAAGTTCCGCGGATCCGGCGCCTTGCGATAACCGGGCCGCACAGCCACCTCAGTGAGCTCACATTCCTCGCGTCGATAGTCGAGCCAGGTGACGACGCCGATCACAATGAGCAGCACCGTGAACGCCGCGATGACCGTTACCAAGGCCAGAATCGACACGATCCCGATCTGCGCGGTGCCCCGCTCGACCTTCCAGTCGTCCCACCGTACGAAGAGCGTGAGGGCCGCCCCCACCAGCACGGTGGCCAGGGTCTGATAGATCGCCAGGAACCGGTAGACGTTCTCGTTGACGGTATGCAGCTGCTGCAACAGAAACTTGTACCGCTCGACCTCGAACGCCTGAGCCCGGTCGATATCCGACGGCTGCGTCACCGCGACCACCACCATCCGTTTTCGTCTTTGCGCAGGTAGGCGCCGGTCGGCGGAGTCAGCCGGGGCCGGGCCCGCGCCACTTGGTCCAGCGCTTTGTTGACCGCTTCGACCGACGTCAGCGGGCGAAGGCTCTGCTCGAACGGGGCCGGGAAGTCCGCGGTGAGCTCGTCGGCATGGTCCAGCAGCCAGCCCGCCAACGGGTGCCGAGCGTTGAGAGGCGCTCCGCGTCCAGTCCGCGCGAGGTCCCGGTCGGCGCGGTAGGGGACGGCGAACAGGAGGGGAAGGTGGAGCGACTGGGGATGTCTCTCGGGTGACGCGGATGACGTCACCAGCAGCTCGCCGTCCACCGGAATGTCCCACAGGAGGTCGCTGGTTCTCGGATTCGTGCCGACGGAGAGGGGACGCCATTCGACGTCGACAAAGAAGTGCAGAAGAGCGAGCTGCAGGGTGCTGTAGAACTCACTTTCGTGCAGGAACAGCGGAGAAGTAGGCCACGCCACGCTTATCTCGGACGACGGACCGAGGATGTTCCGGGCCCGGAGGTCGGCGACACTCTCTCGTCCCGCCGTTGTGGTGATGACCGGCTCGCCGTTCCAAGCCCCGGACCGCAGAAGGGGATCGGCCCAGTATTCCGCAGCCGGCACATTCGCCGCGGTGGTCAGTATGGAGCTGACCGTGGTCTCCGCTACTTCACGGATCACGGGCGCCGGCACGTCGTGGGCGGGCAGTTGTTCGCGACAGGCCCGCCTGATCGCCAGATGGATCGCCGAGCGGATCGGAAAGGCGAGGCCGCGCATACGCGACCGGGAGACGGTCAGGTCGGGCCGGAGATCACCGGAGAGGCTGATCGCGCCGAAGGCGAGACCGGTCGGCGAACGCAACGTGAAGTCGGAACGGGGCGATCCTACGGGCAGGGCTATCCCGTTGTAACCGAGCTGACAGGACCGGGCCAACGGGGAGGCCGGAAACCCTGCCTCGACGGCGAGATCCCCGAGGCCGACCGTCGTCACCGATTCGGTCCACGCGTTCAGGTGGTTGGCGTGGTGGCGGACGAACACGTCAAGGTCGGCCGAGGGTCGCCGGAGGTGCAAAGAATCCGGCCAATGATCTTGGGCAGCCCAGTCGTATCCCCACTCCTGAATCGGCGTGGCTTTCGTTTCCAGCAGAGTGGCAACCTTGCGGAGCTGTTCCGCCCGCAGGGCTCGCGTGACGTGGATATCGACGGCCCCGTCGTACGTGTCGGTCATCATGTTGATCTGCATCGCCGCCACCGCCGTCAGCAATGGCGGCGCGACATCGACGTCGCGGGCCGGCCAGCCGGCCAGCAGGTCTTGGAGCTCCGGGCCTTCGGGCAGCAGAGGAACATAGACCACGAGCTGGCCCCGGACGTCCCGGCTTTCGGACACCCGGCCCAGATCGAGTGGCACGACGGCGACGCGGAGGGGACCCAGGTAGGGCAGGAAAGGCCGTTCAGCGGCCTCGTTGCTTCTGCCCGGGTGTCGGCTGAGCGGGATGTGGTCGATGTCGATGACCATCGGCGCCGGCCGGGGAGGCTCGTCCACCAGGAGCGAGGTCGCCAGACCGACGTCCCGGCCGTCAACGAGGACCGGCACAGGCGGGGCGAACACATACTTCTCCACCCCGGCGCGCATCTCGTCGAGGGTGACCCCTGTGCGGTTCGGATCGATGCGCACGGCGATGCGGGTGCCCGGCCCGCCCGGCAGGCCCGGCTCGTCGCCGTGCTTGCCGGGCATGGCCGTCACGGCCATGCCCTGTTCTTGCAGCACGAAATAGTCGTCGCGGCGGTCGATCGACAACCGCACCGCTCTGCCGCCACCCACCCGCCGGCTGGACACCTCCACCCGGTCGCCCACCATGAAGCACGACAGAACGCCGATCCCGAACCGGCTGATCACACCGAACGGCCGGTCGGCGAGCCCGCTGCGCGCGAGTTCCGCCTCAAACGCGGCGGACCGGTAGTACGACCGGCCGACCCGCAGGAAGTAGTTGCGCAGCGCCTCCTCGTCCATCCCGATGCCGTCGTCGTCTACCCGTACCCAGAGGTAGCCGCCTACGTCCTCCCAGCAGTACACCCGTACGCCCCTCGACTCGTGCGCGTAAAGGTGGGTACGGGCGCGAATCGCGTCGAGAGCGTTCTGCAGCAGCTCACGGATGAAGGCGTAAGGGTCGTCGTAGAGCTGTTCGCCGGTGAACAGCTCCAGCACGGCTGTGCGGTCCAGCTCGAAACGGAACTCGCCGTACTTGTAGCCGTTGCTGGTGATCGTGCTCGTGTCGATCTCGGCGGGAAGGGGAAGCCCTCGCCAGCGATCCCCGCACACGTCCACGACACCGCGCGACTGGAGCAGCTCCTCCTCGATCACCCCTAAAAAGGTGCGCAGGTCATGTTCGACCCCCGGGCTGTCCGGCTCGGCCACGAACTGCAGGGTGTAATTCGGAACCTGCCGCGGCGGGAAGGCGAAACCGCGGCCGACCAGGTGCTTCCTCCACTCGCGATCGCTCGTCGCCGCCTCCGGCGTCGCGTGGCGAGCCAGGTTGAGGTGCTCGTAGATGACTGCCGGCGCCCGTGTGTCGTCCAGGTCGAGGATGTCGGCCAGCCGCAGCATGATCGCGCAGAAGCGCAAGTCGGCGCCGTACATGAAGTCGGTCTTGAAGCGTGGTTCGTGGAGGGCCGCCGTCGGTTCGTTGTGGCTGCGGCAGATCAGCTCCAGGGCGTCGATGATCGGCCGCCGGTCCCATTGCAGCAGGGTGCGATCGCACCGCTCGAGGTGAAGGCGCACGCGATCGGCATGCCGCGAGCGACAGTACTGCTCGACGACAGTCGCCGGCGGAGTGCCACCGTTGCGCTGGGTCGCAAGGTAAGCCTCGTCGTGAATGTCGAGGAAGGCGCGGAACTCCTCCTCGTCCGGGACGAGCGAGAGCTCGTCCGCCGAGTAGGCCATGCCCGCGTCGTGAAAGTAGGCGGCCAGGATCAGGAGAGCCGCCTCCAGCGGTCTCATCACGTCGATGCGCGGCGCGGCCAGGTCGCCCATCAGACCGATCACGTTTCTGGCGTGCTGCTCGTCGTGCATCGTGTACGTCGGGAAGGTGTCGCGGACCAGCTTCAGCAGATCTTTCGCGTGGGCGACTAGCTCTTCGACATTCGCGCGGTTGCGATCGGATCGTTCACGCGCGAGAACCTCGCCCAGCGGGCCCCAATCGGTCACGACACCCCTTCCGGACACGAACACGGCATACGGACTGTAGTGGCAGCATCGCCGGTGGGCGATGGCCGATCGGGGGAGAGCGCCCGCCGGCGTACGGAAAGGGCGTTGGGTAAAGCTCGCGCGGGCAGGCCGATAAGCTGGGGCTGCGGTCGTCGAAGCCCGCAGGTCCTCAGCGCAGCGCGCCGGCTCCCCAGAGCCCGAGCAGCCTCGCCGTCGCCCGACAGACGCAGTTCACCCCGACGACGGGGGTCGGCCGCCAGGCCGATGAGAAAGAGAGACTAGCCTGATGGCCGTGACACGCCGCGTAAAGATCGTCTGCACCATGGGGCCCGCGACCGCTTCGCCCGAGCGCATGCTCGGACTCGTCGAGGCCGGCATGGACGTGGCCCGCATGAACTTCAGCCACGGCAGCCACGAGGACCACGAGAAGATGTACCACCTCGTGCGTTCCACCAGTGAGCAGGCCGACCGGGCCGTGGCGATCCTCGCCGACCTGCAGGGGCCCAAGATCCGGCTCGGCAAGTTCTCCGACGGGCCGCATGTCTGGAACACCGGTGACCTCGTCACCATCACCAGCGAGGACATCCCCGGCACCCGCGAGCGGGTCTCCTGCACCTACACCAAGCTGCCGCAGGAAGTGAAGCCGGGCGACCGCCTGCTCATCGACGACGGCAAGGTCGCCGTCGAGGTCACCGCGGTCGACCACCACACCGACATCCGCTGCCTGGTCGTCGAGGGCGGGCCGGTCAGCAACAACAAGGGCGTCTCGCTGCCCAACGTCGCCGTCAGCGTTCCCGCGCTCAGCGACAAGGACGCCGAGGACCTGCGCTTCGCCCTCGGGCTCGGCTGCGACCTCGTCGCCCTGTCGTTCGTGCGCTCGCCCGACGACATCAAGCTCGTGCACGAGATCATGGCCGAGGAGGGGCGCATCGTCCCGGTCATCGCCAAGGTCGAGAAGCCCGAGGCGGTCGAGCACCTCGAGGCGATCGTGCTGGCCTTCGACGGCGTCATGGTGGCCCGCGGCGACCTCGGCGTCGAGCTCCCGCTCGACCAGGTGCCGCTGGTGCAGAAGCGCGCCGTGCAGCTCTGCCGCGAGAACGCCAAGCCGGTCATCGTCGCCACCCAGATGCTCGACTCGATGATCGAGAACTCGCGGCCGACCCGCGCCGAGGCGTCCGACGTCGCCAACGCCGTGCTCGACGGCACCGACGCCGTGATGCTCTCCGGCGAGACCTCCGTCGGCAAGTACCCGGTGCTCACGGTCAGCACCATGGCCCGGATCGTCAGCACCACCGAGGGCGGCTCCATCCCCGTCCCGCGGCTGCAGCACGACCCGCGCACCCACGGCGGCGCCCTCACCGTCGCCGCGTCGCAGATCGCCCGCAACATCGGCGCCAAGGCCCTCGTCGCGTTCTCGCAGACCGGCGACACCGTCCGGCGCCTGTCCCGCCTGCACTGCGAGCTGCCGCTGTACGCGTTCACCCCGGTCCCCGAGGTGCGCAACCAGCTCGCCGTCGCCTGGGGCGTCGAGACGTTCCTGACCGACTTCGTCCAGCACACCGACGACATGTTCCGTCAGGTCGACGCCAAGATGCTCGGCCTCGGCCTGGCCAAGCCGGGCGACTACGTCGTCGTCGTGGCCGGCTCCCCGCCGAACGCCCCCGGCTCCACCAACACCCTGCGCGTGCACCAGCTCGGCTCGCTCGTCGACCCGGCGAAGCTGTGACCGAACCCCTCCACGGACAGGCCGCCGTCGACCAGCTGCTCGAGGTCCTCGACCTCAAGCAGCTGGACGCGGCGACCTTCGTGGGGGAGAGCCCGCAGACCGGCGCCCAGCGCGTCTTCGGCGGCCAGGTCGCCGGTCAGGCCCTGGTCGCCGCCGGCCGCACCGTCGACCCGGAACGGTTCGTGCACTCCCTGCACGGCTACTTCGTGCGGCCCGGCGACCCCACCGAACCGATCACGTTCGGCGTCGAGACCATCCGCGACGGACGGTCCTTCTCGGTGCGCCGCTCCACCGCCCAGCAGCACGGCAAGACGATCTTCTTCATGTCGGCGTCCTTCCAGGTCCGCGAGGAAGGCCTCGACCACCACACCGCCGCCCCCGACGGTGTCCCCGGCCCCGACGACGTGCAGACCATGGCCGACTGGGTCCGCAGATACCCCAGCCGGCGGGCCGCGTTCAACGCCGCGCCCCGCGCCGTCGACATCCGCTACGTCAACGACCCCGGCTGGGTCCCGCCCGGCGACCGCAACGCCAGCGAACAGCAACGCGTCTGGATGCGCGTCAACGGCACCCTGCCCGACGACCCGCTGATCCACGCGTGCGCCCTCACCTACGCGAGCGACCTGTCCCTGCTCGACTCGGTGCTCTCCGTCCACGGTGAGAGCTGGGGGCCCGGCGGTGTCATCGGCGCCAGCCTCGACCACGCCCTCTGGTTCCACCGGCCGTTCCGCGCCGACAACTGGTTCCTGTACGACTGCACCAGCCCCTCGGCCAGCGGCAGCCGCGGCCTGGCCAGCGGCCGCATGTACACCGAGAGCGGCGTCCACATCGCCAGCGCCGTCCAGGAAGGCCTGCTCAGGCGGGTCGGCGAGCGCCCCTGACGGAAAGCCCCGCCCGGCCGGGACCCCGGCCCGGCGACTGACCGAAACGGATCCCGGCCCGGCGGGGCCGGGGAGACCAAAGCCTCACAGACGCTTCTCCGCGCCCTCCACCATCTCCTCGGCGCTGTGCCCGGTCTGCGGATGCGTCTCGAAATCAGCCAGACCGGCGGCATAGCCGGCCACCCCGGCCTCACGCTCCGGCGACAACCGCAACACGTCATGCCGCGCCGCCGCCACCTCCCGCAACCGCAACCCGGTCACCAGATCAGCCACAGCCCGCAACACGGCCAGCGCACCCAAGGTCATAATGACCGGATCCGCCGTCCGGGCGAGCGGGCCCGAGGCGTAAAAACCCAGACCCGCCTGCAGAACCCCCAAAGTCACCAGCAGACCCCAGGTACGGTCGGTGCCCCGGTTCATCGTCGCGACCGCGACATCCACCGCCCCCCGCACCAGCAGGAACCACCCGACCAGCGCCGCCGGAGTCGCATAGGTCGACCCCTGATCCAGCATGATCACCACGCCGGTCGCCGTGAACAACACCGCCAAAGACGCATTCACCCACCACGTCCGCGTGCCGGCCAGCGCCCGCACCACCTCACACAACGCCGCGAAAAACATCACCGGGCCCGCCACCGCCACCACATCGGCCGGCTCCAGCCGCAACACACTCCACCCGATCGCCAGCCACGCCACCCCGGCGAACAGCAGAAACCCCCACATGCTCTCCCGCATCACGGACAGGGGCGAAGAACCGGACCACAACATGAGGCCTCCAGCCGAACGTGTCCCTGCCATGACAACATCCAGCCGACCCCCGAACCCGAGGTTCGCGCAGATTCACAGCCGGGTACCAGACCAGCGCCCCAGACCCGGAGAGGCCGTGCCCGACAAAGAACTCACCGAAGCCCTGCGCGCCGCACAACAAGGCGACGCGGCCGGCTTCGCCACGCTCTGGCGCACCCACCACCCCGCGGTCCTGCGCTACCTGCGCGTCCTCGCCGGCGACCACGCCGAAGACGCCGCCAGCGAAACCTGGCTCCACGTCATCCGCGACCTCCACCACTTCGACGGCGACCACGACGGCTTCCGCGGCTGGCTCTTCCGCATCGCCCGGCACCGCGGCATCGACGAGAAACGACGCCAATCCCGTACGCGGGAAACTGCCGACCCACCCACCCGTACAGCACCCGACGCGGCCACCCAGGCCGCCGAAGGCGCCGCCACCACCTGGGCCCTCACCATCATCGCCGACCTGCCCCCCGACCAGGCCGAAGCCGTCATGCTCCGCGTCGTCATCGGACTCGACGTCGCCACCACCGCCGGCATCCTCGGCAAGAAACCCGGCGCCGTCCGCATCGCCACCATGCGCGGGCTCCGCCGCCTCGCCACCCATCCCCAGATCCGTACGAGACAGGGGGTGTAACAGAATGCGCTCCCTCCACGCTCTCCTCCGTGCACTGCGCACGCGACGGAACCGGAACCCGGCCCGACCGATCGACGCCAGCCACCCGTCCGGCACCGATCACCCCGGCCTGGCCGACCTCCTCGAAGCAGCCCGAGCCCCCGCCACCCCGGAGGAACTCGCCGGCGAGACGGAGGCGGTCGCCGCCTTCGTCGCCCACCGCAGGCGTGCTGCCCGCAGCGAACGACGACACCGCACCCACGCGAGGATCCGGGCCGTGCTCGTGCCCGTCACGGCCGGTCTGGCTCTCCTCATCCTCGCCGGGACCGCCGTCGCCGCCCGCACCGGCAACCTCCCCCAGGACGCCCAGCAGCACGCGCACCGCCTGTTCTCGGCGCTGGGCGTACCTGCGCCGAGAACAGGCGCTCCCAACCCCACCACCCCCGGCAGCAGCCGGCCCCGGCCCCGGCCCTCGCACCAGGTCATAGAACTCGGCTGGTGCCAGGCCTGGGGCGCCCCCGACCGGCCCCTCAGCCGTGAGGACCGGCGCAAACTCAGCGCCGCCGCCGGGGGAGAGGACGGCATCGCCAAATACTGCCGCGACCTGCACCGGAAGGCATCGGCCGAGCCGGCGCCGAGCAGCGCCTCACCCGGACCAGGGCCATCAGCACCGGAGGCGCCGCCCCTGTCCGAACCGCCGAGCCCGACCACCACCCCGGAAGCCAGCCAGACGGTCCAGCCCGGCCGCGCCCCGACCGCGCCACCCTCCTCCCGGCCGACCAAGACACCCAACACCCACAAACCGACAAAAACCCCCAAGGAGACCGGGCCGCCGAGTAAGAGTCGTGGACCGAGCAAGAAAGCGGAACGACACAACGCCGTCTCACCCACCGTGGCCACGCCGACCCCGGGAGATGCTCAGCGTGACGGCATCGAGTGACTCGCAAGCGCGGCCATCGAGAGGCCGTCACGGAGGGCGCTCACCGGACGTGCCCCTTCGTGGCGTCCGCCCGGGGGCGAACGGTCACCACTTCGGGCCCACGAACTCGTCCAGCCGCGCCACCGCCTCCCGGCGCGCCACCGACAGAACATTGGGACGGGCCATTCGCCACGCTATTTCCAGTCGATCGAGGTGCCGGGCACACAAGCCCATGATGTCGACGGATTCATTAACGAAGTTGTAACGCGGGTAGCTGTAGCTGCGGCCATTGCGCACGACACGATTTGTAAAACGGCTGCCGTCGGAATGGAAGAGGCCACGCAGGAACCTTTCCGGATGGCCGTCGATCACTTCGTGCTGCCAATTCGACAATGCGATCACCCGTAGGTGTTTCGCGCCGGGGCCGTGCTGAGGTATGAGGCAGGGCCAATGTGCCCAGTGCGCCCGGACGCTCACGCATCCCGCCCGCTCCTGGAAGCCGGCTGTCTTGGCGCCGCAGGCCTCGACGGCGTAGGACACCTCGTGGATGAGCCCTGGGTAGCGCAGGTCACACGCGATCGTCAGGAGCGGAACGCGTTGGGTCATCAGCAGGTGGCCGTCGCCGAGGTATTGGCCCAGCAGGTAGGCATAAGAGTCCGGGTCGTCGATCGCCCGGACCGGCCGATCACAGCGGGGACACCTATTGTCGATCTTGGTAGTCAGTTGCCGCCGGCTGTAGAGCCAGGACGCGACGGTATTGCGCGACAGCCCGAGCCGCCGCCAGATGTCGCTGAAGGGCACGCCGGCGGCGTGCAGTGCGAGAGCTTCCTTGCGCAGACGAGCTGGATGCACGTGGTGATTGTCGCGGAAGGGTACGACAGTTTTTGTGCCCCCGGTGGGATTCGAACCCACACTGTATGGTGTTTGAGACCATCTTCTCTGCCGGTTGGAATACAGGGGCCAGCAGGCTCGCCTTGGAAAAGTTCCGCCGGCCAAGAGGAAAGTTCCTCCCGCCGAGATGAGCCGATGACAGCGTACCCACTACGCTTAGAGCAGCGACACCCGCATACCGGGGTGTCGCAACTTCGGGAACGTTGGGGGTAGGGGTTCCGTGGCCGACTCGCAGGCTGGTGCCGAGCGCAAGCGGGTATTGATCGCCGAGGACGAGGCGCTCATCCGCCTGGACCTGGCCGAGATGCTCGTCGAGGAGGGCTACGACGTCGTCGGTGAGGCGGGTGACGGGGAGACCGCCGTCCGCCTGGCCGAGGAGTTGCGTCCCGACCTCGTCATCCTCGACATCAAGATGCCGATCATGGATGGTTTGGCGGCCGCGGAGCGGATCGCCGGGGGCCGGATCGCGCCTGTCGTGATTCTGACAGCGTTCAGCCAGCGTGATCTGGTGGAGCGGGCCCGGGCGGCCGGCGCGATGGCCTATCTGGTGAAGCCGTTCCAGAAGTCCGATCTGGTGCCGGCGGTGGAGATCGCGCTGTCGCGGTATTCGGAGATCGCCGTCCTGGAGGCTGAGGTCGCCGGTCTGACCGACCGTCTGGAGACGCGTAAGTCGGTCGAGCGCGCCAAGGGCGAGCTGATGACGAAGTATCAGATGACCGAGCCGCAGGCGTTCAAGTGGATTCAGCGTACGGCGATGGATCACCGGATGACGATGCGTGAGGTGGCGGATCGGATCCTCGCCGAGGGTCAGGAAGCGGGCGGAGCGCAACCGGCCACAAGTTGATCTTTGGTTGCCCGGTTGTAACACCGATCCTGGCCCGAGGGTCACCGGACGTAACGGTTCGGTGAAAGCCGCACCGAAGTCTTTTGGCAGGCAGCGCACCTGGGATAGCGTCCCGCCCCATAACGGGGCACGGGTGGTCGCCGGCGCACGCAAGTGCCAATCGATCAGCGGTGGCTCGGTGGGTTCGGTATGGAGGAGGGTTCCAACCTTGAGGCAGGTTCTCGCACGAGCCATCGGCGGGGTGGCCATCATCGGGCTCATCGCCGGTGCCGCTGCTTGTAACAGCGATTCCAGCAGCGACGACACCGCGAGCGGTTCGAACTGCGGCTACAAGCTCGCATACTTCGGCGCTCTGACCGGCTCGGCCGCCAACCTCGGTGTGAACATCGAGCAGGGCTTCGAGCTGGCTATTGAGCAGTACAACAAGACCAAGGGCTCCACGTGCATCGAGGTGGCGAAGTTCGACTCGCAGGGTGAGGCTTCGGTCGCTCCCGGTGTCGCTCGCAGCCTGGTGGCGGACAAGAAGATCCTGGGCATCGTGGGCCCGCCGTTCTCGGGTGAGTCCGAAGCGGCCGACCCCATCTTCGAGGCGGCCGGCATCCCGACCATCACGCCGTCGGCGACGCGGGTGTCGCTGGCGTCGAAGGGCTGGAAGACGTTCCACCGCGCGGTCGCGAACGACGACGCGCAGGGACCGGCGGCGGCCGCGTACATCAAGGACAACCTGAAGGCGACGAAGGTCTTCGTGGCGGACGACCAGTCGGCGTACGGCGCCGGCCTGGCCGATGTCGTCAAGTCGAAGCTGGGTTCGCTGGTGGTTGCCACGGACAAGACCGAGGGTGACGGCAAGCAGGCCGACTTCTCGGCTCTGGTGCAGAAGGTGTCGTCGAGCGGCGCGACCGCGCTGTTCTACGGCGGCTACTACACGAACGCCGGCATCATCCGTAAGCAGCTGACCGCGGCGGGCTGGAAGGGCACGCTGCTGGGTGGCGACGGTATGAAGGACCCGGGTCTGTCGAAGGCCTCGGGTGTGCAGGCTGCGGTCGGCACCGTGGTGACCTGCCCGTGTTCTCCTCCGGAGGCTGCGGGTGGCACGTTCGTCAATGACTACAAGGCGAAGTGGAACGTCGACGCGGGTACGTACTCGGACGTGGCGTACGACGCCGCGAACGTGTTCCTGCAGGGCATCGACGCGGGTAACAACACCACCGAGAAGCTGAACACGTTCCTGTCGACCGTGAACTACAAGGGCATCGCGAACACCTACAAGTTCACCGCGACCGGCGAGCTCGACCCGTCGCTGATCAAGGTGTGGGCGTTCAAGTTCGACAGCTCCGGCGACGCCAAGTCCGACGTGGAGATCAAGACCTCCTGATCGGGTAGTGCGCTAACTCTCTGTTGGGCCGGTGTGGCCGGATGATCTCCGGCCACACCGACCTCGTCGTTTTGGAGCCCTTCTGTGGATTTTTCCGGTCTGATCAATGATTTCGGGCCGCTCACCGTCTCCGGGCTGGCCCAGGGCGCGATCATCGCGTTGTTCGCCCTGGGCTACACGCTGGTCTACGGTGTTCTGCGGCTCATCAACTTCGCGCATTCCGAGGTCTTCCTCATGGGCACGTACGCGTGTCTGATCGTGTGGGGCTGGTTCGGCCTGAACCAGGACTCGGCCGCCCCCTCGGTCGGTGGGATGCTGCTCTACCTGGCCATCGGCCTGATCGTGGCGATCATCGCGTCGGGTCTCACGGCGCTCGCGGTCGAGGTTGTCGCGTACCGGCCGTTGCGCCGGCGCAACGCCCCGCCGCTGGCCTTCCTGATCACCGCGATCGGCGCCTCGCTCTTCATCTCCGAGCTGACCGGTGTGCTGACGCACCGCAATCAGCGTGGTGTTCCGCCGATCATCCAGGCGAAGCCGCTCCTGACGATCGGCGACACCACGATCACGAACCTGCAGCTCCTCATCGTCGTGCTGGCGCTGGTGATGATGTTCCTGCTGGATCGTTTCATCAACGCCTCGCGTCTGGGCCGGGGCATCCGCGCGGTGTCGCAGAACCCGGACAGCGCGGCGCTGATGGGTGTCAACAAGTCGCGGGTGATCGGGCTGGTGTTCCTGCTGGGCGGTCTGATGGCCGGTGTCGCCGCGGTCATGTACAACCTGAAGATCGGTGTCACCCGGTACGACGCGGGCTTCCTGCTGGGTATCGACGCGTTCGCCGCGGCGGTGCTCGGTGGTATCGGTAACCTGCGCGGCGCGCTGCTGGGCGGGCTGTTGCTGGGTGTGCTGCAGGCTTACGCGGCCGGCCTGTTCGGTTCGCAGTGGCTGCACGCGGCGTCCTTCGTGCTGCTCGTCGTGATCTTGCTGTTCCGCCCGACGGGTCTGCTTGGTGAGTCGCTGGGAAGGGCTCGAGCATGAGCGAGAAGGCGAATTTCCGCGAGAACGGCGGCGTGCGGGGCTGGTTCGGCCGGCAGCCGACCTGGGTTCGCAGCGTGGTCGTGGCGGTCGCGCTGGTGCTGGCGTTCCTGCTGCCGTACGCGGGTGATGTGCCGCTGATCGGCCCGCAGATCGTCACCGAGGGCATCGACTGGCCGAGCGCGCTCTTCAACATGTCTTACTACGTGCTGCTGGCCCTGGGCCTGAACGTGGTGGTCGGTTACGCGGGTCTGCTCGACCTGGGTTATGTCGGCTTCTTCGCGGTCGGCGCGTACGGCACGGCCCTGCTGACCTCTCCCGACTCGGTCCTGTACGCGGACACGGGCTGGAAGTGGCTGATGGCGGTGCCGGTGGCGCTGGCGCTGACCATGGTGGCGGGCCTGGTCCTGGGCTGGCCGACGCTGCGGTTGCGCGGTGACTATCTGGCCATCGTGACGCTGGGCTTCGCCGAGATCATCCGCATCTTCGCGACGAGCACGACGACGCTGCGCGGAGACCGTGGTTTCGCGAGCATCCCGCACCCGCCGGGTGAGTGGGGTGGCAAGCCGATCTTCGGTGTGACCGACGCGGTGCCGTACTTCTGGCTCGGTCTGGTGGTCATCATCGCCGTCATCCTGGGTGTGCGGAACCTGGACCGGAGCCGGGTGGGCCGGTCGTGGCTGGCGATCCGTGAGGACGAGGAAGCCGCCGAGATCATGGGCGTGCGGACCATCAAGTACAAGCTGTGGGCGTTCGCCATCGGCGCGTTCATCGGTGGTCTGGGTGGTGTGCTGTTCGCCGGTGAGCAGGGCTTCATCAACTCGCAGACGTTCGTGCTGCAGTTCTCGATCCTGGTGCTGGCCGGCGTGGTCATGGGTGGTTCCGGCAACATGGCCGGCGCGATCCTGGGTGGCGCGCTGATCTCGTACATCCCGGACCGCCTGCGGGGTATCTCGCTGGGCGACACCGACCTGTACGAGTACCGGTTCGCGATGTTCGGCCTGGTGATCATCATCATCATGGTGCTGCGGCCGCAGGGTCTGATCCCGAGCCGGCGGCGGGCGATGGAGCTCAAGGACAGGGAGAAGGAGGTGGCTCCCCAGTGACCCAGCGAGGCGAAGGCTTCCCCGGGCTGTCCCGGAGCGAAGCGGAGGGCTGTCATGTCTGAGCCGCACATGGAGACTCCTGAGGAGCTCGACCGGGCCAATGAGCGCCCGGTCGACGAGGCCGCTCCCACCGGCAACCCGGGTGGGGCGACGACCTCGGATTCCGTACGGGGTGAGGACGTCCTTCTCGAGGTCGACCACGTGACGCTGCGGTTCGGCGGTGTCGTGGCGCTCAACGACGTCAGTTTCTCGCTGCGCAAGGGCGAGATCTTCGGTCTGATCGGGCCGAACGGCGCCGGCAAGACCACCTGCTTCAACGCGATGACGGGTGTCTACCGGCCGACCAGCGGGGCCATCCGGTTCCAGGGCGAGTCGGTCGTCGGGAAGAAGAAGCACGAGATCACCCGGGGTGGCATCGCCCGCACGTTCCAGAACGTGCGGCTGTTCCCCGAGATGACCGCGCTGGAGAACGTCATGGTGGGCGCGGACGCGCACCACAAGACGAGCGTGCTGAGCGCGCTGTTCCGTCTGCCGCGGTTCTGGCAGGAGGAGAAGTCGGGTCGCGCCCGGTCGATCGAGTTGCTGCGTTTCGTCGGGATCGCGCACCGGGCGGGCGATGTCAGCCGTAATCTCTCCTACGGTGAGCAGCGCCGGCTGGAGATCGCCCGTGCCCTCGCGACCAATCCCACCCTGCTTTGCCTGGACGAGCCGGCCGCCGGCTTCAACCCGGCCGAGAAGGAGGATCTGCTCCGGCTGATCCGCAAGATCCGTGACACCGGCGTGACGGTGCTGCTCATCGAGCACGACATGCGCCTGGTCATGGGCGTCACCGACCGGATCGTCGTGCTGGAGTTCGGCAAGAAGATCGCCGAAGGGACGCCCGCCGAGGTGCGGGACAACCCGGCGGTCATCGCCGCGTATCTGGGGGTGCCCACCGATGCTGCTTGAGGTCGACAACGTGACGCTGGCGTACGGGCGCATCCAGGCCCTGCACGGCATCAGCCTGACGGTCGGGCAGGGCGAGGTGGTGGCGCTGATCGGCGCGAACGGCGCCGGCAAGTCCACCACGATGCGGGCCATCTCGGGTCTGCGGCCGGTGGCGCAGGGCTCGATCAAGTTCGACGGCGAGGACATCACCAAGCTGCGTGCCGACCTGCGGGTCGTGCGCGGTGTCTCGCAGTCGCCCGAGGGCCGGGGCATCTTCCCGGGCATGACGGTCCGGGACAATCTCGAGATGGGCGCCTACACGCGGCGCAACCGGTCCGAGATCGACGAGGACATGCAGCGGGCCTTCACTCTGTTCCCGCGGCTCAAGGAGCGCGAGAAGCAGCCCGGTGGCACTCTGTCCGGTGGCGAGCAGCAGATGCTCGCGGTCGGCCGGGCGCTGATGAGCCGGCCCAAGCTGCTGCTGCTCGACGAGCCGTCGATGGGTCTGGCGCCGATGCTGATCCAGCAGATCTTCGACATCATCGTGGAGATCAACCAGCAGGGGACGACCGTGCTGCTCGTGGAACAGAACGCCCAACAGGCCTTGTCCCGGGCGCATCGCGCGTACGTTCTGGAGACCGGCCGGATCGTCAAGGAAGGCACCGGCGCCGAGCTGCTGAACGACCCGGCCGTCAAGGACGCCTATCTCGGCGTCGCGTGACCCGATTTTCTTTCGAGTAGGAGTCATCATGTTCCGCACCACCCCCGGCCGCCGGGCGATCCTCGGCCTGGCCGCCGCGGCGGCGCTGACGTTGTCGTTGGGCGCCTGCGGCTCGGAGTCGGACGACTCGGGTTCGAGCGGCGCCCCGGCGCCGAGCGCGTCCGCCGACACCGCTCTGGCCGACAAGGTCCCCGCCGACATCAAGAGCGCGGGCAAGCTCACCATCGGAACCGACTCGTCGTACGCGCCGAACGAGTTCCTCGACAGTGACGGCAAGACCGTCATCGGTTTCGACGTCGACCTGTTCAACGCGGTCGCCCAGAAGCTGAACCTGACGACCGAGTGGACCTCGGCCACGTTCGAGAGCATCATCCCGGGCGTGACCACCAAGAAGTACGCGGTCGGGGTGTCCTCCTTCACGATCAACGCGGACCGGATGAAGGAGGTCAACATGGTCTCCTACTTCTCGGCGGGCACCCAGTGGGCCGCCAAGACCGGGGTGACGATCAACCCGGACGACGTCTGTGGCAAGAAGATCGCCGTGCAGACCGCCACCGTGCAGGTCGACGACCTGAACGCCCGGTCCAAGAAGTGCACCGACGGCGGCAAGGCCAAGATCACGATCGACCAGTACCAGAAGCAGTCGGACGCCACGAACGCCGTGGTGACCGGCAAGGACGAGGCCATGCTGGCCGACTCCCCGATCGTGGCGTACGCGGTGAAGCAGACCAACGGGCAGCTCGCGCTGGTCGGCGACATCTACGACGCGGCGCCGTACGGGTACGCGATCGCCAAGGACCAGACCGAGTTCGCCGGCGTGATCGGCGAGGCGGTGCAGGCGCTCATCGCCGACGGGACCTACAAGCAGATCCTCGACAAGTGGGGCGTCACGGCTGGTGCGATCACCACGCCCGCGGTGAACCCGTCGGTCTGATCCACGCATGAGCGACGAGACAAGTTCCGGACGGGCACGGCCTGAAGCGATCAAGGCCGTGCCCGTGCGGCGCCCCGGCCGCTGGGTGGCCCTGGGCGTCATCGCGATCCTGGTCGCGATGTTCGTGCACCTGCTCGTGACCAACGACCGGTTCCGCTGGTCGTTCATCTTTTTGGAGTATCAGGACGGCAAGCGCGGGGTGATGTTCACCGAGCCGGTCCTCGAGGGCCTGCGCGGCACCATCCTGCTGACCCTCACGTCGATGGCGATCGGCATCGGCCTGGGCGTCGTCATCGCGATCATGCGGTTGTCGACGAACCGGATCCTGTCGTCGGTGGCGTTCGTCTACACCTGGTTCTTCCGGGCGGTGCCCCGCCTCGTGCTGGCGGTGCTGTTCGGAAACCTGAACATCCTGTGGGAGCGGGTCGGCTTCGGCCTGCCCTTCGGCACGCAGATCGGCAAGCTGTTCGGTCTGGACGGCTTCGACGGGCAGTTCTACAGCATCAAGGCCAGCGACCTGCTCGCCGGTTTCGTCGCCGGCATGCTGGCCCTGGGCCTGTCCGAGGCCGCCTACATGGCCGAGATCGTGCGCGCCGGCATCCAGTCGATCGACCCCGGGCAGTCCGAGGCGGCGGTCGCGCTGGGCATGTCCCGCGGAAAGGTGCTGCGCCGGATCGTCCTGCCGCAGGCCATGCGGGTGATCGTGCCGCCCACCGGCAACGAGATCATCGCGATGGTCAAGGACACGTCGCTGGTGGCGTTCGTGCCGGTGACCTTCGAGCTCTGGTTCCAGCTGACCCAGGTCTCGGCGCGTACCTTTGTGGTCCTGCCGGTGATCGTGGCCGCGCTGATCTGGTACCTGATCCTGTGCACCGTGCTGATGATCGCGCAGTTCTTCGTGGAGCGGCACTTCAGCAAGGGGTATGGGTCCGCGGGCAAGGCCAAGCAGCGGCTGCGGAACATCCAGGCCGAGCAGGGTGGCCGGTTCAGCGGGACAGGGGAGAGCGGATGACCGACGAGATGGTGCGGGCCGACAACGTGCACAAGTCGTTCGGCTCGCTCGAGGTGCTCAAGGGCGTCGACCTGGCCGTCCGGCCGGGTGAGGTGTGCTGCGTGCTGGGGCCCTCGGGCTCCGGCAAGTCGACGTTCCTGCGCTGCATCAACCACCTGGAGAAGGTCAACGCCGGCCGGATCTTCGTCGACGGTCAGCTCATGGGCTACCGCGAGCGCGGCGGCAAGCTGCACGAGCTGGGTGAGAAGGACGTCGCCAAGCAGCGGCAGTCGATCGGCATGGTGTTCCAGCGCTTCAACCTGTTCCCGCACATGACGGTGCTGCAGAACGTCATGGAGGCGCCGTGCCGGGTCAAGGGCGAGAACAAGTCCGAGGTCCGCGACCGGGCGCTCAGCCTGCTCGAGCGCGTCGGCCTCGGCGCCAAGGTCGACAACTACCCGGCTCAGCTCTCCGGCGGCCAGCAGCAGCGGGTGGCGATCGCCCGGGCGCTGGCGATGCGGCCCAAGCTGATGCTCTTCGACGAGCCCACCAGCGCGCTCGATCCTGAGCTGGTCGGCGAGGTCCTCGACACGATGAAGGGCCTGGCCCAGGACGGCATGACCATGATCGTGGTGACCCATGAGATCGGGTTCGCCCGCGAGGTCGGCGACAACCTGATCTTCATGGACGGCGGGGTCGTCGTCGAGCAGGGTCCGCCGCGCGACGTGATCAGCAACCCGCAGCATGAGCGAACCAGGGCATTCCTCAGCAAGGTGCTGTAAGCGGGCGGGGGGCTCCCGGTTTCTGTCGGACCCGGCGACTAGAGTTCCTGGACGTGAGCAACGACGCCGAGACCCCCCGTTTGCTGCTGCTCGACGGCCATTCCCTGGCCTACCGGGCCTACTTCGCGCTGCCGGTGGAAAACTTCAGCACCCAGACCGGCCAGGCGACGAACGCGGTGTTCGGCTTCACGTCGATGCTGATCAACATGCTGCGCGACGAGAAGCCGACGCACATCGTCGTCGCCTTCGACGTCTCCCGCGTCTCCTTCCGCACCGAGCAGTACGCGGAATACAAGGCCGGCCGGTCCGAGACTCCCAAGCCGTTCCTTGGTCAGGTCAGCCTGATCAAAGAGGTGCTCGAGGCGCTGCGCATCCCGGTGGTCGAAAAGCCCGGTTTCGAGGCCGACGACGTCATCGCCACCCTGTCCACCCAGGCCCGCGAGTCCGGCTTCGACGTGATCATCTCGACCGGCGACCGCGACGCGTTCCAGCTGGCCGGCGACAAGACGACCATCCTCTACCCGGTGCGCGGCGTCTCCGAGGTCTGGCGCATGACGCCCGAGGCGATCGAGGCGAAATACTTCGTCCCGCCCGACCTCTACCGGGACAAGGCCGCCCTGGTCGGCGAGACCAGCGACAACCTGACCGGGGTGCCCGGCGTCGGCGACAAGACCGCGGCAAAGTGGATCAAGGAGTACGGCGGTCTCGACGGCATCATCGCCAACGCCGACAAGATCAAGGGCAAGGCCGGCGACAGCCTGCGGGCCCACCTGGCCGAGGTCATGCGCAACTACGACCTCAACCGGCTGCGCACCGACCTCGAGCTGCCGCTGCGCCCCGAGGACGTGCGCTGGCAGGGCTGGGACCGCGAGGCCGTCCACCAGGTCTTCGACGCGCTCGAGTTCCGGGTCCTGCGCGAGCGCCTCTACTCCTACCTCGAGGCGGTCGAGCCCGAGGCCGAGGCCGGCTTCGACCTCGACGGCCGGGCGCTGGGCGCGGGCGAGGTGGCCCCCTGGCTGGCCGCCCACGCCGCCGCCGCGCCGGTCGGCGTGGCCGTCACCGGCACCTTCGGCCGCGGCACGGGCACGCTCACCGGGCTGGCCGTCGCGACCGGCGACGGCCCGGCCGCCTGGTTCGACCCGGCCGCCCTCGACGAGACCGACGAGCGCGCCGTCGCCGACTGGCTCACCGACCCCGACCGGCCCAAGGTGCTGCACGACGCCAAGCCGGCCTCGCTGGCCATGCGGGCCCACGGCTGGCACCTGACCGGCGTCCGGGTCGACACGGCGCTCGCGGCCTACCTGGCCAAGCCCGACCAGCGGGCGTACGACCTGACCGACCTGGCCCTGCGCTACCTCAAGCGCGAGCTCCGGGTCGAGGAGCCCACCGACGGCCAGCTCGACCTGCTCGCCGGCATGGGCGACGAGGGCGCCGCCGAGCAGAACGTGATGCTGCGGGCCCGCGCCACCCTCGACCTGGCCGACGTGCTCACCGAGGAGCTGTCGCGCGACGGCGGCGAGTCGCAGAGCCTGCTCATGGAGGTCGAGCAGCCGCTGTCCGAGGTCCTCGGCGAGATGGAGCGCCTCGGCATCGCCGCCGACACCGACTACCTCTCCGAGCTCGAGGCCCACTTCGCCGCCGAGGTCAAGGCGGCCCAGCAGGCCGCGCACGCCGAGGTCGGCCGCGAGTTCAACCTCGGCTCGCCCAAGCAGCTGCAGGAGATCCTCTTCGTCGAGCGCAACCTGCCCAAGACCAAGCGGATCAAGTCGGGCTACACCACCGACGCCGACGCGCTGCAGAGCCTGTTCACCCAGACCGGCGACCCGCTGCTCGAGCACCTGCTGCGCCACCGCGACGTCGCCAAGCTCAAGTCGACCGTCGACGGGCTGCTCAAGTCGGTCTCCGACGACGGGCGCATCCACACCACGTTCAACCAGACCGTCGCGGCCACCGGCCGGCTCTCGTCGACCGACCCCAACCTGCAGAACATCCCGATCCGCACCGAGGAGGGCCGCCGCATCCGGCGGGCGTTCGTCGTCGGCGAGGGCTTCGAGCAGCTGATGACGGCCGACTACAGCCAGATCGAGATGCGGATCATGGCGCATCTGTCCAAGGACGAGGCGCTCATCGCCGCGTTCAACTCCGCGTTCGACTTTCACGCGGCCACCGCCTCGTCGGTGTTCCACGTGCCGGTCGAGCAGGTCGTGCCCGACCAGCGCCGCAAGATCAAGGCGATGAACTACGGCCTGGCCTACGGTCTGAGCGCGTTCGGCCTGTCCAACCAGCTCACCATCCCGACCGACGAGGCCCGCGGCCTCATGGACGAATACTTCGAGCGCTTCGGCGGCGTGCGCGACTACCTGCAGGCCGTGGTCCGCCGGGCCGTGCAGGACGGCTACACGGCCACCATCCTCGGCCGGCGGCGCTACCTGCCCGACCTGTCCAGCGACAACCGGCAGCGCCGCGAGATGGCCGAGCGGATGGCCCTCAACGCCCCCATCCAGGGCTCCGCGGCCGACATCATCAAGATCGCGATGCTGCGGGTCGACGCCGCGCTCAAGGAGACCGGGCTCAAGTCCCGGATGCTCCTGCAGGTCCACGACGAGCTGGTCTTCGACGTGGCTCCGGGCGAACGCGAGCCGCTGGAAGAGCTGGTCCGCCGCGAGATGGGCGGCGCCTACCCGCTGTCGGTCCCGCTCGAGGTCTCCGTCGGCCACGGCCGCGACTGGAACGGCGCCGACCACTGACCTACGGCGGAGTCTCCGGCATCCGGGCCGCGGCCTACGCCGGGACGTCGGGGCGGCGGCCCGCGATCGCTCCGAAGACGGCACCGGCGGCCAGCGATCCGGCGGCCAGGGCGCCGAACCAGAGCCAGAAACCGGAGCCGGGCAGCGCCACCAGCACGACGGCGGCGATCAGGGCGCCGGCCACCAGACCCGCGGCCAGGGGCAGCGGGGCGTCGGCCGGACGGCGCGCCACCGCGATCGCCAGCGGAACGAACAACGCCACGTAGGGCGCGGGCCACCCCACCGGGACCGGCCCGCCCCTGACCCCCAGGAAGATCAGGGCCGCGAGCAAACCGAGGACGACGGCGGCGACGGTCTGCACCAGCAGATAACCGGCCCGCCGCCCGGCCGGGGCCGCCCCGTCCCCCGGTTCCGGCTCGCCCCACCCGAACCACATGGTCAAGACCTGCAGAAGCTCGCGCACCGGCGTGCGCGCGTCGTCCCGTGCCATGGCTCCACCTTAGAGCGGGGCGGAAAATCTCGATGGGCTTCGATAGAGTCGGCACGCCCAGACATCGAAGATCCACGGGGGAAAAACCTTGTCTATGCGTACCGTGATCGGCCGTGGGCTGATCGCCGCGTCCCTGCTCACCGGCGCCGCTCTCGGCGTCGCCGCCCCGGCTCAGGCCGCCGACACCGACCTGGCCATCAGCGCGACCCGCCTCGTCCTCGAGCCGGGCGAGCGCGGCTACACCGGCACCTACCACGTCACCGTCACCAACACCGGCGACGAGCCGGCCGGGGCCTCCGTCCGCATCGTCGAGCCGGTCGCCGGCTCGTTCCGCGGCCTGCGGCCCAGCGAAGCGTGTCTGTACGACGGTCCGGTCTCCGGCCGTCGTGTGATCGGCTGCGGCCTGCCCGGCGGCGAGCTCGCTCCCGGTGAGGTCCGCAAGTTCCGGATCGACTTCGGCGTGCTGACCACGCCGCGAGATGTCGCGATGAGCGCCGCCGACACCACCACCCAGCTGGTCCGGTCGGGCGCCGACACCGTCCTGGCCACGGCGACTTCGCGCACCCTGTTCCGGTCCACCACCGGCGTGCTGACCCGTCCGCAGCCCTACGTGCAGGACGTGCAGACCGACCTCTCGGTCACCTCGCCCGGCGAGGTCACGCTGACCCGGCAGGGCGACGGCAGCTTCCTCGGGACGCTTCCGGTGACCGTCCGCTGGGGTGGCGACGCCCCGCACGACGAACTGGCGCTGGAGACCCTCGTGCCCGAGGGCTTCGAGTTCGCCGGGGCGGGCAACGACACGATGTGCATGTTCCCGTGGTGCTACCTCGCCGGCGGGCCGTTCGCGCCGGGCCAGACCAGCACTCTCGACCTGCAGATCACCGCACCGGCCGGGACACCCACCGGCACCACCGGCACGGGCACGGCCACGGCCGTCGCGTCCTGGAGGTACACGGAGCAGACCGACATCGACCCGGCTGACAACACCGCGTCGTTCCGGATCGTCGTCGGCTGACCTGACGGCGTACGCTCTCCGCGGCCGCGTATGCCGCGGCTGCGGAGAGCCAGCACGCCGTGACCTGTCGCGGTTGCGGCGCTTTGCAAGGGTGACGCGATGGGGAGCAGCACGATGGAAAACGCCGCCGCCGGGAGAGGACCGCTCACCCGGGAGCCGATGCAGCCGGCCCAGGCCGACGCGTTCGCGCCGATGTTCAAGGCGCTCGGCGATCCGGTGCGTCTGCGACTGCTGTCGATGATCGCCTCAGCGCGCGGCGGCGAGGTCTGCGTGTGCGACCTGACCGGCGAGTTCCACCTGACCGGCCCGACCATCTCGCACCACCTCAAGGTGCTGCGCGAGGCCGGCCTGGTCGACAGCGACCGCCGCGGCACCTGGGTCTACTACCGGATGATCCCGGCGGCGCTGGCGGTCATGGGCACCCTGCTCGAGACCGGCATCCCGATCTGACGCTCACTTCTTGAGCGGGTCGTGGCCCCAGTTCATCAGCGAGTACCGCCACTTGGTGTCCTCGATGTCGCCCTTGGGGTGCTGGGCGAGGTGCCGGTGCACGTAACCGACGACCTTGCGCATGTGCGCCTCGTCGGCCTCGGTGAGGTCGCCCTTCTTCGTGCCGAGGATCTTGATGATCTTCCGGCCGGAGTCGTGGCCGACCGATTCGCCGCCGCCCGAGGGCTTCTGGCCCACGTCCTTGGACTCGTCGGACTTGAGCCACTTCTCCAGCTCGCTCGCCGTCATGTTGACCGCCTCGCGGAACTCGGCGTACACGTCCTTGGTGTCGCTGTCCTGCTCAGCCATCCTTCTTCAGCGCTCCCGGCTTGTGCACGGCCTCGCGCCCGGTCTTGTCGCTCTTGACCTTGTACTGCGGGTCGTCGGGGGAGGCGTCGACCGTCCGTCCGGCCGCCTCCGTCCGCTTCGTGATCTTCTGCTCGACCTCGCCGTGGACGTTCTGCCCGTGGCTCTTCCAGGTCACGTCGTCGCCCTTTTTCAGGCTCTTCTCCTCGGCCATGAGGGTCGGATACCCGGCAACGGCCTGCGGAAACGGTCAGCCCGTGAGGTCCGACACGAAGATCGCGGTGCCCGGGAAGAGCCGGCCCCGCAGCGGGCTCCACTGGCCCCAGATCTGCTCGTGCCCGGCCGGCCACTCCGGCTCGACCAGGTCGCGCAGCGCGAACCCGGCGGCCACCAGCTCCCGCACCCGGTCGCCGAGCGTGCGGTGCTGCTCGACGTAGACCGGCACGCCGTCCTCGCCGGTCTCCACGTACGGGGTGCGGTCGAAGTACGAGTTGCGGACGATCAGCCCGTCCTCGCCCGGCTCGTCCCAGAAGATCCAGCGCATCGGGTGGGTGATCGAGAAGACCCAGGAGCCTCCGGTACGCAGGACGCGCGCCACCTCGCGCATCGCCGCGCCCGAGTCGGCCACGAACGGGACCGCCCCGAAGGCCGTGCACACGATGTCGAATACGCCATCCGCGAACGGCAGCGCCAGCGCGTCGGCTTGCACGAGCGGGACGCGTACGCCCGTACGCCGCTCGGCCGCCCGCGCATGCCGCAACATGCCCGCGGAGAGATCGAGGGCAGTCACCTCGGCGCCCTGCCCGTCGAGCCAGCGGGCGCCCGCGGCGGCGCCCGCGCCCAACTCGAGCACGCGCCGGCCGCGCACGTCGCCGAGCAGCCGCGCGTCGGCCTCCCGCAGGCCCTCGGGGCACCACACGAAGTCCAGGTCACCCAGGAAGGCGCCGTGCTCGGCCTGGTACTCGTCGGCGTCGGCGTCCCACCAGCCACGGCTGGCGACCCGGCTCTCGGCGTCGGTGATCGGCCGCCGCCGTAGCTCACCGGCGGGCGGCGGGTTGATCTCGGTCACGCCGACACGGTACGGCAGGGCGTGGCGCCGTCCCGATTCACCACATTACGGTCATGCTGCGGGGTTTCGGTCGAACATTGTGCCTGGCTCGTCAGGAGGGCTTGCAACCTGTGGTAATGCGCACGGTAAGCTAGTCGATGCGCTCGCGGATCGTGTGCCTCGGCAGGGAGCAGGTTCCGTGGTCGTCGGTCTCGACATGATCGACTGCAAGGATTCTGGTCCTTTCGGACTGCCCGGTCCTTCTGATGTTGTTCGTGCCGTGCCCGCCGGCAGTTCCGCGGCGCGCGAGAGACACCACGAATCCATCCGTTCGGAGCAACAGTCCACATGACGAGCAGCATCGAGGCCACCTCGAGCGCCAACCGGGTCACCGTCGACGATCTCGGGTCCGAGGAAGCATTCCTCGCCGCCATCGACGAGACCATCAAGTACTTCAACGACGGCGACATTGTCGAAGGCACCGTCGTCAAGGTCGATCGGGACGAGGTCCTGCTCGACATCGGCTACAAGACCGAGGGTGTCATCCCCTCGCGCGAGTTGTCGATCAAGCATGACGTGGACCCCGCGGAAGTGGTGTCGGTCGGTGACCACATCGAAGCCCTCGTCCTCACCAAGGAGGACAAGGAAGGTCGTCTGATCCTCTCGAAGAAGCGCGCGCAGTACGAGCGCGCTTGGGGCACGATCGAGAAGATCAAGGAGGACGACGGCGTCGTTCGCGGCTCCGTCATCGAGGTTGTCAAGGGTGGCCTCATCCTCGACATCGGCCTCCGCGGCTTCCTGCCGGCTTCTCTGGTCGAGATGCGTCGCGTCCGCGACCTGCAGCCCTACGTCGGCCGCGAGCTCGAAGCCAAGATCATCGAGCTGGACAAGAACCGCAACAACGTGGTCCTGTCCCGCCGTGCCTGGCTCGAGCAGACGCAGTCCGAGGTCCGCACCGAGTTCCTCAACAAGCTGCAGAAGGGCCAGGTCCGCAAGGGCGTCGTGTCCTCGATCGTCAACTTCGGCGCGTTCGTCGACCTCGGCGGCGTCGACGGCCTGGTGCACGTCTCCGAGCTCTCCTGGAAGCACATCGACCACCCCTCCGAGGTTGTCGAGGTCGGCCAGGAGGTCGAGGTCGAGGTGCTCGACGTCGACCTGGACCGCGAGCGCGTCTCGCTGTCGCTGAAGGCGACCCAGGAAGACCCGTGGCGCCAGTTCGCCCGCACCCACGCGATCAACCAGATCGTGCCGGGCAAGGTCACCAAGCTGGTTCCGTTCGGCGCCTTCGTCCGCGTGGACGACGGCATCGAGGGTCTGGTGCACATCTCCGAGCTGGCCGAGCGGCACGTCGAGCTGCCCGAGCAGGTCGTGCAGGTGGGCTCCGACGTCCTGGTCAAGGTCATCGACATCGACCTCGAGCGTCGTCGCATCTCGCTGTCGCTCAAGCAGGCCAACGAGGGCTTCGTCGAGGGCGAGGAGCACTTCGACCCGACCCTCTACGGCATGGCTGCCACGTACGACAACGAGGGCAACTACATCTACCCGGAGGGCTTCGACCCCGAGACGGGCGAGTGGCTCGAGGGCTTCGACAAGCAGCGCGAGACGTGGGAGAAGCAGTACGCCGACGCCCGCGAGCGCTGGGAGGCGCACACCAAGCAGGTGCAGGCGTCCCGCGACGCCGACGCCGAGGCCGCGCTCAACCCGACCCCGGTCGGTGCGGCGACCACCTCGTCGTCGACGTCCACGTCGTCCTCGACCTCGTCGAGCTCGCCGGCCCCGGCGCGCGCGAACGAGGAGCCGTCCGGCACCCTGGCCACCGACGAGGCCCTCGCCGCTCTGCGCGAGAAGCTCGCCGGCGGCAAGAACTGACCCAGCCCTTGAGCTGAGCCGGTCCGCATCACGGAAAGGCCGCCCCGACTCCGGTCGGGGCGGCCTTTCGCCTTTTTCAGGCCGGATTTCTGTCCGCGGCCACGGGCTGTTCCGTTCCCGGCCGGGCAGCAATACTGGTCGAGTGCTCAAGGTGGGGTTGACCGGCGGGATCGGTGCGGGCAAGAGCTCGGTGGCGCGGCGCCTGGCCGAGCGGGGTGCGGTGATCATCGACGCCGACGCGCTGGCCCGCGAGGTGGTCGCCCCCGGCACCGACGGGCTGGCCGAGATCGTCACGGCGTTCGGGGCGGGCGTGCTGACGGCCGGCGGTGAGCTCGACCGGCCCGCCCTGGCCGCCCAGGTCTTCGGCGACGACCAGGCCCGCCGCCGGCTGGAAAAGATCATCCACCCCCGGGTACGCGCCCGGACCGCCGAGCTGGTCGCCGGCGCCCCGGCCGAGGCGGTCGTCGTCAACGACGTGCCGCTGCTGGTCGAGACCGGGCTGGCCCCCTCGTACCATCTGGTGATCGTGGTCGAGGCCGGCCGCGAGGTGCGGGTCCGGCGCCTCGTCGAGTCCCGCGGCATGACCGCCGAGCAGGCCGGGGCCCGCATCGCCGCCCAGGCCGACGACACCGCGCGCCGCCGCGCCGCCGACGTGGTGCTGACCAACGACGGCCCGCTCGACGAGCTGAACGCTCAGGTCGACCGGCTGTATGCGACGAGGCTACGGCCGTACGAGGAGAATTTGCGCCTGCGGGCCTCTGCCCGCCCCGACCGCCGGCTGCACATCGCCGACCCCGACCCCACCTGGCCCGACCAGGCCGCCCGCCTGATCGCCCGGATCGAGCACGCGCTGCCCGCGGGCCACCCGGTGTCGCACATCGGCTCGACGGCCGTGCCCGGACTGCCGGCCAAGGACGTCATCGACCTCATGCTGGCCGTGCGCACCCTCGACGAGGCCGACGTGCTGGCCGACCGGCTGGCCGCGGCCGGCTTTCCGAAGCGGTCGGGCGAGTGGGTCGACAACGCGCGCGGCATGCCCGGCGAGACCTGGCCCAAGCGCCTGCACGGCGGGGCCGACCCCGGTCGTACGGTGAATCTGCACGTCCGGGTGACCGGCTCGCCGGGCTGGCGGTTCGCCCTGCTCATGCGCGACCACCTGCGGGCCGTGCCCGAGGCGCGCGACGGCTACGCGGCGGCCAAGGCGCGGTGGTCGGCCGAGCACCACGACCGTTACACGTATGCCGAGGCCAAGGAGCCGTGGTTCGACGAGGAGGCCCGGGCCGCCGACGACTGGGCCGAGTCCACCGGCTGGCAGCCGGACTGCTGAGCGGCGCGCGACGCGTCCGGGTGACGGAAGAAACGGTCGGGGTCAGCCGTTGGAAGAAGGGCGCTCGCGGCGGCCGGTCTGCGCTGGGCGCGACCACCCGCGGGTGCGCTCGCCGGTAAGCCGGGGCGCAACGACCACGAGCCGGCCGAGGGAACCTGTGGTTGGCCCCGCTCGGTGCCGGGCGGCCGCCGCGAGCGGCCTACCCGATCAGGGTAGGCGCGCCGCACAACCGGGAACAATGCCGCCGGACAGGGCCGAATGTGCACCCTGCGCACGCCCGTCCCACACGGTCGCCCGGCCGCCCGGCGCGACCCGGAAAACTTGTCATACCCCCGACGTACGGTAGGTCCCATGGCGCTCGACTTTCCACGACTCGACGGCCGCTTCGAGGTCGTCAGTGAATTCCAGCCGGCCGGTGACCAGCCGGCCGCCATCGCCGAGCTCGACCGGCGGGTCCGGCGCGGCGACCGCAACACGGTGCTGCTCGGCGCGACCGGCACGGGCAAGAGTGCCACCACCGCCTGGCTGATCGAGAAGCTGCAGCGACCCGCGCTGGTGCTGGCGCCCAACAAGACGCTGTGCGCCCAGCTCGCCAAGGAGTTCCGCGAGCTGCTGCCCAACAACGCGGTCGAATACTTCGTCAGCTACTACGACTACTACCAGCCCGAGGCCTACATCGCGCAGACCGACACCTACATCGAGAAGGACTCGTCGGTCAACGAAGAGGTCGAGCGGCTGCGTCACTCGGCCACGATGTCGCTGCTCACCCGGCGCGACACGATCGTGGTCGCCACCGTCAGCGCGATCTACGGCCTGGGCACCCCGCAGGAATACCTCGACCGGTCCGTCGGGCTCAAGGTCGGTGAGGAGGTCGACCGCGACAAGCTGCTGCGCCGCCTTGTCGACATCCAGTATTCGCGCAACGACATGGCCTTCCAGCGCGGCACGTTCCGCGTGCGGGGCGACACCCTCGAGATCATCCCGGCCTACGAGGAGCTCGCCGTCCGCATCGAGCTGTTCGGCGACGAGATCGAGAAGCTCTACTACCTGCACCCGCTCACCGGTGAGGTCGTCCGCGAGGTCGAGCACCTGGTCATCTTCCCGGCTTCGCACTACGTGGCCGGCCCCGAGCGCATGGAGCGGGCGATCCACCAGATCGAGGCCGAGCTCGAGGAGCGGCTGGCCGAGCTCGAGCGGCAGGGCAAGCTGCTCGAGGCGCAGCGGCTGCGCATGCGCACCTCCTACGACGTCGAGATGATGCGGCAGGTCGGCTTCTGCAACGGCATCGAGAACTACTCGATGCACATGGACGGGCGCTCACCCGGCGAGCCGTCCTACACGCTGCTCGACTACTTCCCCGACGACTACATCACCGTCATCGACGAGTCGCACGTGACGATCCCCCAGATCGGCGGCATGTACGAGGGCGACGCGTCCCGCAAGCGCATCCTCATCGAGCACGGCTTCCGGCTGCCCAGCGCGGCCGACAACCGTCCGCTGCGCTTCGACGAGTTCCTCGAGCGGGTCGGCCAGTCGGTCTACCTGTCCGCGACCCCCGGCCCGTGGGAGATGCAGCAGGCCCAGGGGGAGTACGTCGAACAGGTGATCCGCCCGACCGGCCTGGTCGACCCCCAGGTGGTGGTCAAGCCGACCAAGGGCCAGATCGACGACCTGATGCACGAGATCAAGCTCCGCACCGAGCGCGACGAGCGGGTGCTGGTGACGACGCTGACCAAGAAGATGTCGGAGGACCTCACCGACTACCTCCTCGAGAACGGCATCCGGGTGCGCTACCTGCACTCCGAGGTCGACACGTTGCGCCGGGTCGAGCTGCTCAAGGAGCTGCGCAAGGGCGACTACGACGTGCTGGTCGGCATCAACCTGCTGCGCGAGGGCCTCGACCTGCCCGAGGTGTCGCTGGTCGCGATCCTCGACGCCGACAAGGAGGGCTTCCTGCGCAGCGGGCGGTCGCTCATCCAGACGATCGGCCGGGCGGCCCGAAACGTCTCCGGCGAGGTCCACATGTACGCCGACAAGATGACCCCATCGATGCGCGACGCCATCGACGAGACCAACCGTCGGCGCGACAAGCAGATCGCGCACAACGAGGCCAACGGCATCGTGCCGACGGCGCTCCGCAAGCGCATCCACGACATCCTCGACGACATCTACCGCGAGGCCGAGGACACCGACGCCCAGGTCACGCCAATGGTCGGCGGGGGCGGCCGGCAGATCTCGCGCGGCAAGGCGCCGGTCCCCGAGACCCGGTCCAAGGGGCGCGGCACGGGTGCCCCGGCGACCAAGGGGATGGCCCGCACCGAGCTGGCCCAGCTCATCCAGGATCTCAACGAGCAGATGCTGGGCGCGGCCCGAGAGCTGCAGTTCGAGCTGGCCGCCCGGATCCGTGACGAGATGGGCGAGCTGAAGAAGGAGCTCCGGGGGATGGACGCCGCCGGGGTGAAATGAGTCGATTCCCGGTGGTGGCCGTGCGTAGTCTGGCCGGATGACCCCGACCGGCCAGACCCCGACCGGCCAGACCCCGACCGGCCAGACCAGCTGGACCGAATTGACCGGCCTGCCGGCGGAGCTTCTCGCCCTCGCCGAACGCTGCCTCGCGGCCGACGGTGGGCTGCCGCTGGCCGCCGACCCCGGCTTCCTGGGGCGGCGCTGGGCGGGGGAGGACGTGTCGGCGTTCGGGCTGCGGGCCGGTGACGGAACCCTGCTGGCCGCCGGCGCCGTCCGGCTCACACCGGCCGGGCCGGCCTTCACCGGGCTGGTCGACCCGGCCGCCCGCGGCCGGGGCCTCGGCTCGGAGCTGCTCGACTACGGCCTGACGCTGACCGGCGGCGACGACAGCCCGGCCGGTGCTCATGCGGCCGGTGCTCATGCCGCGGGTCCCGCGGACGGGGAGCATGACTCCACCGGCGGGGTCGTCACGGTGGAAAGCGAGACGCTGACCGACGACGCGGCGGCGCTGTTCGCCTCGCGCGGGCTGCGGCAGGTGTTCGCCGAGGACGTCCTGCGCATCGACCTCACCGGCACGTCACTGCCCGGGTCGACCTGGCCCGACGGCGCGACCATGACGAGCTGGAGCAAGCCCGTGGCGGGCCGCTTCCACGCCACCTATCACGCGTCGTTCCAGGACCGGCCCGGCTTCCCCGGCGACCCGGCCGACGAGTGGATCGCCGAGAACGAGGACGACGACGACTTCCTGCCCGACTGTTCGCTGCTGGTCACGCTGCCCGACCTGGGCGACGCCGGCTTCATCACCGCGGCCCGCGGCTGGCTGGTCCAGGTCGGCGTGGTGCCCACCGCCCGCCGCCGCGGCCTGGCCGCCGCGCTGATCACCGAGTCCCTGACGCGCATGCGCGCCGCCGGCAACACCCAAGCCCACCTGACCGTCAACGTCAACAACCCGGGCGCGGCCGAGCTCTACCGCCGCCTCGGCTTCACCGACCGCGGCCGCCGAGCCCGCTTCCAACCCGCCTCGCCGGTCTGATCGGGAACCGTCAGCGCGGCTGGGCTCTACCGCCGTCTCGGCTTCGCCGTCCGCGTCCGCCGAGCCCGGTTTCGACCGGACTCGCTGAGCTGGTCGTGGAGGCATCAGTACGTCCGGCTTCTGCCGCGTCTCGGCTTCGCCGACCGGGGGCCGCCGAACCCGCTTCCCACTCGGCTCGCCGGCCTGATCGCGGAGGCATCAGCGTGCCCGAAGCGGGTACACGCCGTTGCGCTCGGGGTCGGACAGCCGAGCGGAGCCGCTCTCGGCGCGATCCCTGTGCGCCGCAGGTCGGGTGGACCGGGCCGCCGGAGCGTACGGGCGACTGGGCCTTGGTGTGGACGTTCTCGGGGGTGAGCCGTTGATGATCCGGTGGGTGGATGCCTTTCTTGACCGGCCGGTCGGGTCGCTGGACGCTGCTGTCGCGTTCTGGGCTTCGGTGACCGGCTCGGAGCCGGCACCGCAGAAGGATCCCGGGTTCGTGCGGCTGACGACGGCCGCGGGCGATGACTGGCTGGAGATCCAGGGTGTGCGCGAGGGGCCCGGCGGCCACCACCCCGATCTCTGGGTCGACGACCTCGCCGCCTTCAACGGGCGGGCGCTCAGTGCCGGGGCCACGATGCTGATCGACCACGGCAGCTGGCAGACGTTGCGGTCGCCCGCGGGGCTGCCCTTCTGCACGGCCGCGTGGCGCGGTCAGCACGTACGGCCGAGGCCTTACAACGGCCCGGCCGGGGTGAGCCTGCGACCGCATCAGCTCTGCTTCGACCTCGCGCCTTCCTTGTACGACGACGAGGTGCGCTTCTGGCAGACGGTGACCGGGTGGCGTCTCGACCCGGGCGAGCAGGAGGACGAGTTCGTGCGGCTGCAGCCCGAGCCGCCGATTCCCGTCCGTTTCCTGGTGCAGCGGCTCGGCGAGGAACGCCCCGCGTCGGCTCACCTGGACGTGTCCTGCTCCGACATTCCGGCCGCCCGATCGTGGCACGAGTCGCTGGGTGCCACGATCGTCGGCGAGTGGCCGCACTGGACGACGCTCCGCGATCCGGCCGGCGGCGTCTACTGCCTCACCGAAGGTGACCCGGCCGAGGACTGAGGCCGCTGCGAGAGCCGACGAGCGCTGCGGACGTGCGGCGGTAGCTGATCGCTCACTCGGTCGTGAAGTTGTGTTCCGGGCCGGGACGGTCGCCGGCCGGCACGTCAAGGTAGTGCTCGACGAGCGGCGGCTTGGCGAAGAACTCGCCGATCAAGCCGCGCCACCGCGGGAAGCGTTCGCTGTTGCGGAAGTTCTCGCTGTGCGCCTCCAGACTCTCCCACTCGACCAGCAGCACGAAACGCGACGGCGACTCGACGCCGCGGGTCATCCGCACCGAGAGGCAGCCCGGTGTGGTGGCCAGGATCGGATGGGCGATCTTGTACGCGGCGGCGAAGCCCTCTTCGGAGCCGGGAATGACGTCGATCAGCGCGACCTCGAGAACCATGGTCGACAGCCTTCCACACCTCCTTCAAACTAGGGTCCTAGGACGCCCACCGAACCGGTGCCAGACCTGCCACGCCGCTGCCAACGGGCTTCCTCCCCGCCGGTATCGGCGGGTCACGTCCACGCCGGTGCTGACGGGCTACTCCAAGCCGGCAGGCGTCGATCTGCCCGTCGAACTGATTGTCTTCGGCGTATCCGGCCGAGTGCCTGAGGGACTGGTTCCCGCGTCAAGGCGGCCCGGCATGGCCTCCGGCGGTGTGCGCGATGCGAAACTTCGGTAGGTATCGCCGCTTTAGTCATGCCGCGGTCTGCCTGATAGCAGGAGTGACCGCGAGGAGTGCCCCCAGGCGAGGTAGCGTGGGAGATGGCCGCTCCGGAGCTTGCCGCAGAATGAGACTCGACACGGTTTGCCGGGGTGCTATGCCGCTGTGCCGTTCCATGCGACACAATGGCTGCCGAAGGAGGGGAGTATTCCTTCGCGCCGGTCTCGTCAACACGGAACGCCCACCCCCTACAGGGCGCGCCCGGGGCCGGCGGTCGCCATAGGCGGCGGAAGAGACCTCCGACAGTCGCACGCCACTGTTCCCGCCACTCCCGGTGCGGGCGCAGCGCCGCACAGTGTCTGCCGGAGGCTTTAGTTGAACATTTCCGCCTGGGTCTGGATCGTCACCCTGGTTGCCGTCCTCGCCGTTCTGGCGGTCGACCTGCTGATCGTCGGCCGGCGTCCGCACGAGCCTTCGATGAAGGAGTCGGGTGGCTGGGTCGCGTTCTACATCGCCCTCGCGCTCGCCTTCGGCGTCGGTATCTGGATCTTCGCCGGCGGGCAGCCCGCGGCCGAGTTCTACACCGGCTGGCTCACCGAGTACTCGCTGAGCGTCGACAACCTCTTCATCTTCATGATCATCATGGCCCGGTTCGCCGTGCCGCGGCAGCTGCAGCAGAAGGTGCTGCTCATCGGCATCGTGCTGGCGCTGGTGATGCGCGGCGCGTTCATCGCTGCCGGCGCCGCACTGATCGCGCAGTTCTCCTGGGTCTTCTACATCTTCGGCCTGTTCCTGGTCTACACGGCCTTCTCGCTCCTCAAGGAGGGCCAGAACGACGAGGACGACTTCAAGGAGAACGTGCTCGTGCGCTGGGCCAAGCGCGCCCTGCCCGTCTCGTCGTCGTTCGGCCCGGGCACGATGACCGTGGTCTCCGAGACCGGCAAGCGGCTGTTCACGCCGATGCTCATCGTGATGATCGCCATCGGCACGACCGACCTGCTGTTCGCGCTCGACTCGATCCCGGCGATCTTCGGCATCACCAAGGAGCCGTACCTCGTCTTCACCGCGAACGTGTTCGCGCTGATGGGCCTGCGGCAGCTGTTCTTCCTGCTCGGCGGTCTGCTCGAGCGGCTGGTCTACCTCAACTACGGCCTGTCCGCGGTGCTCGCCTTCATCGGTGTGAAGCTCTTCCTGGAGGCGCTGCACACCAACACCATCCCGTTCATCAACGGCGGGCACGGCGTGCACTGGGCACCGGAGATCCCGATCTGGCTGTCCCTGCTGATCATCATCGGCACCCTGGGCATCGCCACCGCGGCAAGCCTGATCAAATCCTCCCGAGACGCCAAGAAACCGCTGGCAGGCTCGAACCACTGAGCGGGCGTACCACTGAGCGGGCGTCACTGAGCAGCGGGCTTCACCACTGAGCAGCGGGCTTCAACCATGAGAGCAAGGCTTGTCGCAGCGGGGTGGGTGGTACGGACCGCTGCTCACGCCGAGGGCCGCGGTGCGATGAGCAGGGCGCTGGCGCGCCCAGAGCGCTCATCCCACCCCGGCGACGTGAGTGATGGGTAACGCCCAACTGCAAAAATCAACCCCTCAAGCCACACGGCTTGAGGGGTTGATGGGTTTTCGAGCGTGACCGCTCACGCAGGACGCCCCCGGGTGGGGTAAGTGCTCTGACCGCCAGTGCCCTGCTCACCTGAAGCGCTGCGGCCTGGGGCTGACGGTTCTTGAACGTGACCGCTTACGCGGATCGCCTGGCAATGTTCTTGGCGCGCCGACGCCCGGCTCCCCTCAGGTGCTGAGGCTCGATAGGTCGACGGCTTTGATCGCGTCCGCTACGCAGGTCGTCCGGGTGGTATGGGTGTGCTGGTACGCCGCTCGCCTCAAGCGCTGCAGCTTGAGGGGTCGACGGCTTTGATCGTGTCCGCTTACGCAGGTCGTCCGGGTGGCACGAGCGCGCTGGCACGCCGCGCCCTGATCGCGTCAAGCGCTGCGGCCTGGGGTTGATCGGGTTTGAGCGTGACCGCTTACGCAGGTCGCCCGGGTGGGGCGAGCGTTCTGGGCGCGCCAGCGCCCTGCTCGCCCTGCCCGGGCCCTCGGCGGAAGCAGCGGTCCGTACCGCCCACCCCGCTACGACATCTGCTGTTGACGCTGTTGACGTTGCTGGATTACTGCTGGTGCTTGCGGCGGGCGGCGGCGCGGCCTCGGGTCTGCTGGTCGAGCACGACCTTGCGGATGCGTACCGCGGCCGGGGTGACCTCGACGCACTCGTCCTCGCGGCAGAACTCGAGCGCCTGCTCCAGCGAGAGCTTGCGCGGCGGGATCAGGCGCTCGGTGTTGTCGGCGGCTGCGGCCCGCATGTTGGTGAGCTTCTTCTCCTTGGTGATGTTGACGTCCATGTCGTCCTCGCGGGAGTTCTCGCCGACGATCATGCCCTCGTACACCTCGGTGGCCGGCTCGACGAAGAGCTGGCCGCGCTCCTGCAGGTTGATCATCGCGAACCCGGTGACCGCACCGGCCCGGTCGGCCACCATCGAGCCGTTGCTGCGGGTGCGCAGCTCGCCGAACCACGGCTCGTAGTCCTCGAACAGGTGATGCATGATGCCGGTGCCGCGGGTCTCGGTGAGGAACTCGGTGCGGAAGCCGATCAGGCCGCGCGCCGGGACGAGCCACTCCATGCGCAGCCAGCCGGTGCCGTGGTTGATCAGCTCTTCCATCCGGCCCTTGCGGGTGGACAGCAGCGTGGTGATGGCGCCCATGTACTCGTCGGGGGCGTCGATCGTCAGCCGCTCGACCGGCTCGTGGACCTTGCCGTCGATGGTCTTGGTGACCACCTGCGGCTTGCCCACGGTGAGCTCGTAGTTCTCGCGGCGCATCTGCTCGACCAGGATGGCCAGGGCCAGCTCGCCACGACCCTGCACCTCCCAGGCGTCGGGCCGCTCGGTGTTGAGGATGCGCAGCGAGACGTTGCCGATGAGCTCGCGGTCGAGCCGGTCCTTGACCATGCGGGCCGTGACCTTGGCCCCCTTGACCTTGCCGACCAGCGGCGACGTGTTGGTGCCGAGGACCATCGAGATGGCCGGCTCGTCGACGGTGATCAGCGGCAGCGGGATCGGGTTCTCGGCGTCGGCCAGGGTCTCGCCGATCATGATGTCGGCGATGCCGGCCACGGCCATGATGTCGCCCGGGCCGGCGCTCTCGGCCGGCTTGCGCTCGAGGCCCTCGGTGATCAGCAGCTCCGAGATGCGGACGTTGCTGATCGTGCCGTCGGTCTTGCACCAGGCCACGGTCTGGCCCTTGCGGATCGTGCCCTCGTGCACCCGGCACAGGGCCAGGCGGCCGAGGAAGTTCGAGGCGTCGAGGTTGACGACGTGCGCCTGCAGCGGCGCGCCCTCGGTGTAGGTCGGTGCGGGAATGGTCTCGAGGATGGTGTTGAACAGCACCTCGAGGTCGGTCGAGTCCTCGGGGACGGTGCCGTCCTTGGGCTGGTTGAGCGAGGCGATGCCGTCCCGGGCGCACGCGTAGACGATCGGGAACTCGATCTGGTGCTCGTCGGCGTCGAGGTCGAGGAAGAGCTCGTACGTCTCGTCGACGACCTCCTTGATCCGGGCGTCGGGACGGTCGACCTTGTTGATGATCAGGATGATCGGCAGCTTGGCGGCCAGCGCCTTGCGGAGCACGAATCGCGTCTGGGGCAGCGGGCCCTCCGACGCGTCGACGAGGAGGGCGACCCCGTCGACCATCGTGAGCCCGCGCTCGACCTCGCCGCCGAAGTCGGCGTGGCCGGGGGTGTCGATGATGTTGATGGTGACGGGCGCGTCGGCCCCGGTGGGCTGGTAGCTGATCGCCGTGTTCTTGGCGAGAATGGTGATGCCCTTTTCCCGCTCCAGGTCTCCGGAGTCCATGACGCGGTCGGCCATCTCGCCCCGCGCGTGGGACTGGCTCCCCTGGCGCAGCATGGCGTCGACCAGGGTGGTTTTGCCATGGTCGACGTGGGCGATGATGGCGACGTTGCGTAGGTCGGTGCGGGTCTGCATACACCCATTGTCCCCGGAGAAAGTTGCGGTCCGGGGTCGGGGTCGATCGACGTTTCAGTCCTCGGTTAAGGGTGCTGCGCCGGAGCCCGCCCGGAGGCTAGCGTGCCGCTGCGACAGGCGCGAACGGGGAGGAAGGCCGGGTTGATGACGCGAGGACGGAAACTGGGCGCGGCGGTGGCCGCGCTGCTCATGGTCACGGGGTGCGGGCTGGTCGGCGGCAAGGATGACGAGGTGGCCGCTCCGGTGGCGGCCGAGGTGTCCGAGACCCCGGGCGAGACGGCCGATCCGGTCGCGGAGGAGCCGACGCCCGAGCCCGAGGTGACCACGTCGAAGCCGGCGAGGAAGCCGTCGAAGAGACCGACGAGCAAGCCGCCCGCGGCCGCCGAGCCGACCCAGCCGGTGTTCTGGAGCGAGCTGCCCGCGTGCGCCCGCCGCGACAAGACCAAGCCGGTCCCGCGCAAGACGGTCAAGAAGGCGCTCAAGGCCGCCTCGGCGCGCGTCTACTGGCGTACCGAGGCTCCGACCTTGAAGTTGAACTATCCGCTCGTCAAGGCCATCGCCTGGCAGGAGAGCGGCTGGCAGACCAACATCCACAACTGCGACGGCGGCACCGGGGTCATGCAGGTGATGCCCGACACCGTCGACATGATCAACAATCGGTTCGGCCTGCAGTACGACGCCCAGAACTACAAGGACAACGCGTTCGTGGGCGCCAACTACATCGCGTGGTTCACCCGGTGGGCGGGCCAGAACTACTTCAAGGAGAACTACAACCTCAGCCCGGGCAAGTGCAAGTCGCACACGTCGTGGTGCCTGCTCAACGTCGTCATCTCGGGCTACAACGCAGGTCAGGGCGGTATCGAGGCGGCGGCGGAGAGCCGGACCCTGCCCAATCCTCAGTACGTGGCGGCGGTGCGTTCGCTGATGAACCGGTGCGAGTGCGACCAGTTCTGACGGCCGGGATACACTGGATGGCAGTACCCGGGACCTCTTTTGACCCGCTGAACGCGGCGAGTGTAAGGTCTCGGGGTTGTCGTGTGTCGAAGAAGCTGGCGAGCTGCGATCTATAAACGGCCCGTGCAGCTCACCTTAAGGAGCCTTACGCAATGCCGCCCAAGAAAAAGACCCATGAGGTGACCCTCGCGCTTGAGGCGGGTAACGCCGCGATGGTCGACCTCGGCAAGATGCTTGGTCCGACCGGGGCCAACATGCGTGCGGTCAAGGTCGAGTACGACGAGGCGACGGCGAAGAACCGCGGCGAGATCATTCCGGTGATCGTCAGCGTCTACGAGGACCGCAGCCACTCGCTGATCTACAAGACGCCGCCGACGAGCTTCCTGATCCGCAAGGCTCTGGGCATCCAGTCGGGCGCTTCCAACCCGCTGACCCAGACCGTCGGCACGCTGAGCAACACGCAGGTCAAGGAGATCGCCGAGCGCAAGCTCCCCGACCTCAACGCGAACGACATCGACGCCGCGATCCAGATCGTCGCCGGCACCGCCCGCTCCATGGGCGTGAAGCTCGCTTCCTGATCCGACGGATCCGGCATCTGACGGATTCAGCACCTGAGAAAGACGGATTCAGCACCTGAGAAACGGGCCCCGGGTCGTCCCGGGGCCCGTTTTTCAGGCCTTGCCGACGATCTCGTCGATCAGCCCGTAGTCCAGGGCCTCCTGCGCGGTGAGGCTGCGCCCGGCCGACATGTCGTCCTCGATCCGGTTGCGCGGCTGGCCGGTGACCTCGACCAGCCGGAGCGTGAGCTCCTCGAGCTCGCGCAGGTGCTGCCCGGCGGCCCGGGCGACCTCGTCGGCCGTCCCGGCGAAACCGGACGACCGGGGCTCGTTGAGCTTGAACCGGGCGTGCCGGTAGGCGGCCCGCCGCTCGGCCGCCGCCAGCAGCGCGACCACGGCGCCGCCGGCCTGCGAGGTGACGACGGCGTGCACGGGAGCGGTCATCGCGTCGATGATGTCGATGACCGACAGCGCGGCGCCGAGCTCGCCGCCCTGGCTGGCCAGGTGCATCTGCACCGGCGCGGGCCCGGCGGCGTCGAGGGTCAGCAGCGCGGCGGCGATGCCGGTGGCGCTCTCGGCGGTGAGCTGCCCGCGGATCAGCACGATGCGCTGATCGAACAGTTTCTCCTCGAGCCAGCCGGCCATGCCCGGCGGCTGCCACGGCTCGGGCTGCTGCGGCTGGGGCTGGCCCCAGCGCGTCGGATCGTGCCGCATCTCCACCGCACACACCTCCCGGGACCCGCGCCGATCACACTGCGGGGCGCTCTCAGCCTATCCAGCCCCACCGATCCCGGCGCTCCCTTCCGCTCAGGGCGGAGACTGCGCGAGCCGCGGCGGCGCGCGTTCTTCGCGGAAACGGTAAAGGGCCTGTAACCCGCCGGGTCTAGGGTCCGGGCATGCCAGGTCCCCGCCGCCGGTCGATCCTGATCTCGCGGCTGGCCGACCGGCCCCTCGGCCGCCCGCGGGACGTCCTGCTCGACGAGTTGCGCGGCATCATCCTGGACGGGCAGGTGCCGCCGGGCTCCGCCATCCCGGTCGACGCCGTCGCGACCGCCTTCGGGGTGAGCCGCATCCCCGTACGGGAAGCTCTGATGACCCTGATCGGGGAGGGCCTGGTCGATCACCGGCCCAACGGCGGCTACCGCGTTGCCCTGATGACGGCCCACGAGTTCGCCGAGATCTACCTGGTGCGCGAGGCCCTGGAGACGGCCGGGCTGCGCGCGGCCGTCGAGCTGGCCTGCGCCGACGACGACGAGCAGGCCCGGTCGGCCCACGGCGCCCTCGACGAGGCGATCGGGGCGTACGACGGGAAGCGTTACCACCGGGAGAGCCGGCGGTTCCACCTGGCGCTGATCCGGCCGTGCCGGATGCGGCGCCTGCTGCACATGCTCGACCTGGCCTGGAACCAGACCGAGCCGCTGCAGCCGATGTCGCACCTGGGCAGCGCCGAACGGGAGGTGCTGCACGCCGATCACGCGGGCATGCTCGCCGCCTTCTGCGCCCGCGACGCCGAGGCGCTGACCGCCGTCTTCGCCGCCCACCACCACCGGCTGCAGACCGCGATCGGCGCGTTGCCGCAGGACACCGGCCTGTTCGAGATCGAAGGCTGAAGATATATATTTGCGCTCATCGCGCTGAAACAGCGAATTTCTAGCGTGACGGCCATGGCCGACATCACAACGAGCAAGCCCCAGGACGTGGTCGAAGCCGCCGGCATGCCGGTCGGCAGCGGCGTCATCAAACCTTCGTACGATCCGCGTCTGACCAACGAGGATCTGGCGCCCCTGAGGAGACAGCACTGGGGCTCCTACAACATCTTCGCCTTCTGGATGTCCGACGTGCACAGCGTCGGCGGCTACGTGACCGCGGGCAGCCTGTTCGCGCTGGGCCTGTCGAGCTGGCAGGTGCTCGTCTCGCTGCTGGCCGGCATCACGATCGTCTACTTCTTCTGCAACCTCGTGGCCAAGCCGAGCCAGGTCACCGGCGTGCCCTACCCGGTGATCAACCGGGTCGCGTTCGGGGTGCTCGGCGCCAACGTGCCGGCCATCATCCGCGGCGCGATCGCCGTCGCCTGGTACGGCATCCAGACGTACCTGGCCTCGGCCGCCCTCGACATCGTGGTCCTCAAGTTCTGGCCCGGCCTGGCCCCGTACGCCGACGTCGACCAGTACGGTTTCCTCGGCCTGCCGCTGCTCGGCTGGTGCACGTACGCCCTGCTCTGGGTCCTGCAGGCGGCGGTGTTCTGGACCGGCATGGAGACGATCCGCAAGTTCATCGACTTCTGCGGCCCGGCTGTCTACGTCGTCATGGTGCTGCTCTGCGGCTACCTGATCTACAAGGCCGGCTGGAGCCAGATCGACCTCAACCTGGGCGACGTGAAGTACCACGGCTGGGACGCGGTGCCGGTCATGCTCGGCGCCGTCGCGCTCGTGGTCTCGTACTTCTCCGGTCCGATGCTCAACTTCGGCGACTTCTCCCGGTACGGCAAGTCGTTCGGCGCGGTCAAGCGGGGCAACCTGCTCGGCCTGCCGCTCAACTTCCTGTTCTTCTCCATCCTGGTGGTCGTGACCGCGTCGCTGACCCTGCCGGTCTTCGGCGAGCTGATCACCGACCCGGTCACGACGGTGGCCCGCATCGACAGCACGTTCGCGATCGCCCTGGGCGCGCTGACGTTCACCATCGCCACGATCGGCATCAACATCGTCGCGAACTTCATCTCGCCGGCCTTCGACTTCTCCAACGTCAGCCCGCAGCGGATCAGCTGGCGGATGGGCGGCATGATCGCCGCGGTCGGCTCGGTGCTGATCACCCCGTGGAACCTCTACAACAACCCGGAGGTCATCCACTACACGCTCGAGACGCTGGGCGCCTTCATCGGCCCGCTGTTCGGCGTGCTGATCGCCGACTACTACCTGATCCGCCGGCAGCAGGTCGACGTCGACGCCATGTTCACGATGGCTCCCGACGGCCGCTACCACTACAAGAAGGGCTACAACCCGCCGGCGATCATCGCGACCGCGGCCGGCGCGATCATCGCGATGGTGCCGGTGCTGTGGACCGGCGGGCCCGGCATGCACACCACCGCGCAGTACAGCTGGTTCATCGGGATGGGCCTCGGCTTCGTCGTCTACCTGTCGCTGGCCCGGAGGACGGCGGCGGCGCGGGAGACCACGGTCGCATGAGAATCCAGGTCGTCAACCCCAACACCACGGAGTCGATGACCGCGCTGATCGCCGCGAGTGCCCGGGCCGTCGCCGGTCCGGGCACCGTCGTCGACGCGGTCACGCCGGCGATGGGACCGGCCTCGATCGAAAGCCACTACGACGAGGCGCTGGCCGTGCCCGGGGTGCTGGCCGCGATCGCCGAGGGCGAACGGTCGGGGGCCGACGGTCATGTGCTGGCCTGCTTCGGCGACCCCGGCCTCGACGCCGCCCGCGAGCTGGCGACCGGCCCGGTGGTCGGCATCGCCGAGGCCGCGATGCACGCGGCCACGCTGGTCGGTCGCGGTTTCAGCGTGGTCACGACCCTTTCCCGTACGCGGGGACGAGCGCACGATCTGGCCGCGCGCTACGTGGCCGCGGGCGCCTGCCGCGGCGTCCACGCCTGCGACATCCCGGTCCTCGAGCTGGAGACCGATCCGGCCGCCCGCAAACGGGTGGTGGCCCTGGCCCGCGACGCCCTGGACCGGGACGGCTCGGACGTGGTCGTCCTCGGGTGCGCGGGCCTGGCCGCCCTGGTCGCCGACGTCGCCGACGAGCTCGGGGTGCCGGTGATCGACGGCGTGGCCGCGGCCACCCTGCTCGTGCAGTCGCTGATCACGCTGGGCCTGCGGACCTCGGCGCGCGGGGAGTACGCCCGGCCGCCCGCCAAGCGCTACACGGGCCTGCTCGGCGGGTTCACGACGAGCTGACGCGGGGTCTTCTCGGCGTACATCTCCAGGTCGGCCGCGGCGAGCAGGGCGTCGGCGTCGGGCTGGAGGAGCCGCCCGGCGGCGGCGACGCCGATGCTCACCCCGATCCGGTACTCGTCGTCGCCCCGGCGCACCGGCTCGGCCACCAGGCGCCGCAGGCGGTCGGCCAGGGCCCGGGCCTGCCGCTCGTCGGGAACGTCGTCCACCAGCACCACGAACTCGTCGCCGCCGAGCCGGGCCACCACGTCGACGGGACGCAGCGCGGCCACCAGCCGGCGGGCGCACTCGACCAGCACGAAGTCGCCCGCCGCATGCCCGTACCGGTCGTTGACCTGCTTGAAGCCGTTGAGGTCGAGGTAGAGCAGCACCGGCCCGAAGTCGTCGTCGCGGGGCCGGGCCAGCGCGTGTTCGAGGCGTGTCAGCAACGCCGGCCGGTTGGCCAGCCCGGTGAGCTGGTCGTGCTCGGCCTGATGCATCAGCACGGCCCGGATCCGCTCCTGCTCGCGGACCAGCGCGACGAACCGGGCCAGGACCAGCCCGCTCAGCAGCACGACCGAGCAGATCAGCGAGAGCCGGCTGAGCAGGCTGTGGAAGCCGCCCAGGCCGGCCGTGATCGGCAGCACCACCAGCGCGATGCCCAGGAACGTCACCCGGGCCGGGTGCAGCCGCTCGTCCCGGACGGCGTGATCGGCGCCCCGCCCGGCGTCGGGATGCATGATCGCGGCCACGAGGAGGCTGTTGCCCAGCAGCAGCAGGCCGTCCAGCCGTTCCGCGTGGGCGTCGTCATAGAGGCCGGGGGACAGCTCGGGCAGGACCGAGAGGGTGAAGTCCCCGACCAGGGTCACCGCCAGCGCCAGGACCAGATAGGGAGTCGGCCCGCGTTTGGACCCGGGCACCAGCACCAGGGCCACGACCGCCGCGAACAGCAGCACGTCCCCGAGCGGGTAGAAGGCGGTGGCCAGCACCGCGAGCGACAACCGCTCGTTCTCGACCGCCGGCAGGATCACGAACTGCCAGCACAGCCAGGCGACCGCGGTGGCCATCGCCAGCGCGTCGAGGACGCCCTCGCTCAGCCGGCCCGGCGCGCGCACCTGGGCGAGCCGGACCAGCCCGGTGGCCAGCAGCGGATAGCCCGCGATCCAGAGCGCGTCACAGACCGACACATCGCCCAGCTCGGTCAGCCGGCTGAGGATCTCGTAGAGCACGTCGCCGGCCAGCCACACCGACAGCGCCGCCGCGATCAGGGCGTACCCGGAACGCGCCGGACCCCGCATTGCCCGCCACCTCGTCCAGGCCAGGGCGACCAGAATCGTGAAGACGATCTGGTACGACCACTGCGCCGCCGCGCTGCCCGGCCGGAGCGCGGAGACGAGACCCGCGGCCGTGGCCAGGGCCGGCGCCAGGAACAGGGGGACGCGTCGCACATCTCCCTGATCGGCCCGATCCGGCCGTCGGTGAGCGGCTACCAGCCCCGGTCGCGCCATTCGGCCAGGTGCGGGCGCTCCCGGCCGAGGGTGGAGTCGTTGCCGTGGCCGGGGTAGAACCAGGTGTCGTCGGGCAGCCGGTTGAACAGCTTCAGCTCGACGTCGTCGAGCAGCGTCCGGAAGTTGTCCTTGTTGCCGCGGGTGTTGCCGACCCCGCCCGGGAAGAGGCTGTCCCCGGTGAAGAGGTGGGCGGTGCCCCGCGGGTCCTGGAAGAGCAGGGCGATCGACCCGGGCGTGTGGCCGACCAGGTGGATCACCTCGAGGGCGTGCTCACCCACCGCGACCAGGGCGCCCTCGCGCAGCGTGCCGGTGACGACCGGGATCTCGGCGGCGTCGTCGGCATGGGCCAGCGAGGCGGCGCCGGTCGCCTCGACCACCTCGGCCAGCGCCTGCCAGTGGTCGCCGTGCCGGTGGGTCGTCACCACCGTCTCCAGCCCGGCCTCGCCGGCCAGGTCGATCAGCGTCCGGGCGTCGTTCGCCGCGTCGATCAGGATCTGCTCGTCACCGCTGCGCAGCAGGTAGGCGTTGTTGTCCATCTCGCCGACCGACACCTTGACGATCGTCAGGCTGCCCAGGTCGCGAACGGCCGGCTGCCCGCCGCGGGTCACTTCTCCGGTATAGGTCATGTGCTCGCTCCTCGAGGTCACCGCCACCTCGCCGGTGTCGGGAGTACGCCGTCCGGCGACACGGTCAGGTCGGCGCCGTCGGCCCGGCCCGCGAGCCAGGCCGCGATCGATCTGGTCGGTCCGCCGACGACCGGCGGCCGGGGCTCGGCCCCGATGGTCAGCGCGTGCTCGATGCCGTACGGCCGCAGCTGCACCGCCGGCCAGTCGGCGCCCGCCCCGGCGACGATCTCGCGCAGCAGGCGCAGCGCGAAGGCGTCGGACCAGTCACCCGCCGTGTAGCCGAGCCCGAGGTCGACGTGGTGCACGGTCACCTCGCGCAGCCGCGCCCACGGCACCGCCGCGGCCGACTGCTCCAGCGGGGGCAGGAAGAACGCCCAGGCCGCGGCCGGCATGGCCGCCGCGGCGTCGGCGAAACGCTCGTGCGAGGCGCGGATGTCCTCGATCTGCTCGCGCAGCGGGCGGTCCGCGCCCTCCTGCAGGCCGGCCTCGCGCGCGTCGGGGGACGCGTACGGCGGGGTCTCGACCCCGGTGCGAGCCCAGGTCAGCAGGTTGGTCATCGCGTCGGCGTTGCGGGCCACATGGGTGAGCACATGCCCGACGGTCCACCCGGGCAGCCGCGACGGCGAACCCACCGCCGCCGGTTCCAGGTCGGCCACCGTCCGCAGCAGGTCGTCGGTCGCCCGGTCGACATCCGTCAACAAGACCAGCGGATCCATCGTCATGACGGACTGCACCGAGCGCAGCGAGGGCCGGGACGGCATGACAACTGAAATTCAGTCATGACGGACTGCACCGAGCGCAGCGAGGGCCGGGACGGCATGACAACTGAGATGGCGTCACGCCTTGAACCCTAGTGGAACGGAAATCGCTTTCGCTGGGGTAGCCGCGTCCGTACCGTCTGTGCTGACGCGTCGGTCAGATTCGCGGAGGAGGTGGGGAGCGTGCTGTTCGTTCTGGCGTCCCTTCACCCGGAGGCATCCGCCTGACCCGCGGGTCCGGCGTCCTCCCTTCCCGAAACGGGTTCCCATGTCGCACGATCTGTCCCAGCTGGGCTGGGACGAGTCCCTCGCATCCGCATACCGTCCCTTCGACCGCTCCGACACCTCCGCCGGCCGCGTGCTGCGGGCCGACCGCGGCGTCTGCACCGTGTTCGGCGCGACCGGCGTCGGCCGCGCCAGTCTGGGCGGCGCCGTGCTGCTCACGGCCGCGAAAGACCCGGCCCGGCTGCCCTGCGCCGGCGACTGGGTGGTGCAGCGGCACTGGCCCGACCGGCGGATCACGGTCGAGGCGGTCCTGCCCCGGCGGACCTGTCTGATCCGCCGCACCTCCGACAAGGACAGCACCGGCCAGGTCCTCGCCGCGAACATGGACACGGTCGCCGTCGTCGAGCCGATCCACCCCGAGCCCGACGACGCGCGCATCGAGCGCCTGCTCGCCCTGGCCTGGGAGTCCGGCGCCCGGCCGCTGCTGGTGCTGACCAAGGCCGACACGTCGGCCGATCCCGAGGCGATCACCCGGCAGGTGGCCGAGATCGCGCCGGGTGTGCCGGTGGTCGCGGTGAGCGCGCGGCTGGCGCTGGGCGTCGAGCAACTGCGGTCGTACGCGGGGAAGGGCCGCACCCTGGCGCTGCTCGGTCGTTCCGGCGCCGGCAAGTCGACGCTGGTCAACGCGCTGGCCGGCACGCCGGTGATGCCGGTCCAGCAGATCCGCGAGGGGGACGGCAAGGGCCGGCACACCACGGCGTACCGGAATCTGGTCCTGCTGGCCGGCGGCGGCGCCGTGCTGGACACGCCGGGCATCCGCGGGGTCGGTCTGCTCGACACCGCGCAGGGGCTCAGCCGGGCCTTCGCCGACATCACCGCGCTGGCCGGGGGGTGCCGCTTCGACGACTGCCGGCACGACGCGGAGCCGGGCTGCGCGGTGACGCTCGCGGTCGCCGACGGCTCGCTCGCGCCCCGGCGGCTGGCCAGCTGGTCCCGGCTGCGGCACGAGATCGAGGTCGAGTCGGCCCGGCAGACGGCCCGGCTGGCCGGGGCGGCCGGGCACCGCCGCAGGCGTTCCTGACAGACCGCTCTGTCACAATGCTCCGGTGCGTGCGGTGGAGGAAGTCGTCGAGAGCGCCGGTCCGCGGCCCGAGACGCCCGCTCCCCGGCGCTCCCGGGTCGATCTCTGGGCCGGGCTGTGTTACGCGGCTCTCGCCCTGCTGGTGACGATCCGGTTGTGGCGCGACCCGAACGGCCGGGTGCTGGCCACCAACGACGACGACCACGGCGTCTTCCTGTTCATGCTGGCCCACGGCGAGCGGGTGCTGTTCCACGGGGCCAACCCGTTCTTCAGCGACCGGCTCAACGTGCCCGACGGCGTCAACATGATGGCCAACACGTCGGTGTTGGCCCTGAGCCTGCCGCTGGCCCCGGTCACGCACTGGTTCGGGCCCGGGTTCTCGGTCGCGCTGCTGATCACGCTCGGCCTGGCCGGCACGGCCTTCGCCTGGTATTGGGTGCTTTCCCGCCACCTGGTGACGAGCCGGGTCGCGGCCTGGATCGGCGGGCTGTGGTGCGGCTTCGCGCCGACCATGGTCTCGCACGCCAACGGGCATGTGAACTTCGTCAGCCAGTGGGTGCTGCCGTTCATCGTCTGGCAGGCGCTGCGGCTGCGCGAGCCCGGCCGGCACTGGTGCGGCGGGGTCGTCCTCGGCCTGCTGATCGTCGTGCAGGTGTTCATCAACGAGGAAAGCCTGCTGTTCACCGCGCTCGCCCTCGGGGTCTTCGTCGTTGCGTACGCGCTGATGGCCCCGGCCCGCGCCAGGTCCGAGGCACGGCACCTGCTGGCCGGTCTCGGGGTGGCGGTCGGTGTCTCGGGCGCCCTGCTGGCGTACCCGCTGTGGTATCAGTTCTTCGCCCCGGGCAACTACCACGGCCAGCCGTTCGCTCCCGACGAGTACGCGACCGACCTGGCCTCGCTGGTCGGCTTCGCCCGGCAGTCGGTGGCCGGCAACGCCGAGCTCACCCGGCAGATGAGCGTGAGTGGCACCGAGGACAACATGTTCTTCGGCCCGGTCGGCTTCGTGCTGGTGGTCGCGTCGGTGGTCGTGCTGTGGCGCTCGGTCGCGGCCCGGGCCCTGGCCATCTCCGCGCTGGTGCTGCTGATCGCGTCGATGGGGCCCCACCTGGTGGTTCTCGGCCACGACACGGGCGTCCCGCTGCCGTTCGGGCTGATCAGCCACGTGCCGATCATCGACCTGGTCAGCGTGACCCGGTTCGCGATGGTGCCGGCGACGATCGCCGGTGTGCTGCTCGCCCTGGCGACCGACCGGCTGCCCACCTTCACGACCCGCGGACGGCGGCTCTGGCTGGTGGGGCTGGTGCTGGCCCTGGTGCCGCTGTTCCCCAAGCCGTTGCCGATCGTCGAGGGCGACCCGCTGCCGCCGTTCCTGACCCAGGGCACCTGGCGGCAGTACGTGACCGGCGACCGCAGCCTGGTGACCGTGCCGTTGCCCGAGGTGACATCGGGGCGCACGGGCATGCGGTGGGCGGCGCTGTCCGGGCTCGACTTCCGGGTGCCCCGCGGCTACTTCATGGGGCCGGTCAACCCGCCGCTCGACGACACCGGCTCGTGGAACGCGCCGCGCCGGTTCACCTCCGACCTGCTGTGGCAGGTACGCGAGTACGGCCGGCGCCCGCAACTGACCGACAGCGACAAGGCCCGCATCACCGAGGATCTGATCTTCTGGCGGGCCGCCGTGGTGGTCCTGGTCCCGGGCAGCCGCAACGAGGGGCCTTTGCTCGACACCGTCACCGCCGCGCTGGGGCCGCCTCAGCAGGTGGGCGGCGTGCGGCTGTGGGACGTACGCTTCTTGCCGGTTCCCCCGGAGGAGTGAGTTCGGGCCGGTCGCCCACGACCACCCGAAAGCGGCGTTCAGGCCTTCCGAGCAGCGGGAATTAGCGCGATGTGACAAGCGCTGCACCTGGACGGCGCGGTCGGCGGCGAAACTTGTCGTACCCCATGGCTAGAGTGGCCGCGGCTCTGCTCTTTTCAAACACCTGTACGGAGAGGCTGGCTGGTGGCCGACCGTTTGACTATTCGAGGCGCGCGCGAGCACAACCTGCGCGACGTCAGCTTGGACCTGCCCCGCGACGCCCTGATCGTGTTCACCGGTCTGTCCGGCTCCGGCAAGTCCAGCCTCGCGTTCGACACGATCTTCGCCGAGGGGCAGCGGCGCTACGTCGAGTCCCTGTCGTCCTACGCGCGGCAGTTCCTCGGGCAGATGGACAAGCCCGACGTCGACTTCATCGAGGGCCTGTCCCCGGCGGTGTCGATCGACCAGAAATCGACCTCGCGCAACCCGCGCTCGACGGTCGGCACCATCACCGAGGTCTACGACTATCTGCGTCTGCTCTTCGCCCGCACCGGCATCCCGCACTGCCCGGTCTGCGGTGAGCGGATCAGCAAGCAGACCCCGCAGCAGATCGTCGACCGGGTCCTGGCCATGGACGAGGGCACCCGGTTCATGGTCCTGGCCCCGGTGATCCGCGGCCGCAAGGGGGAGTACGTCGACCTGTTCGCCGAGCTGCAGGCCAAGGGCTATGCGCGGGCGAGGGTCGACGGCGTGGTCCACCCGCTGACCGAGCCGCCGAAGCTCAAGAAGCAGGAGAAGCACACCATCGAGGTGGTGGTCGACCGGCTCAGCGTCAAGGCGGGCAGCAAGCAGCGGCTCACCGACTCGATCGAGTCGGCGCTCGGCCTGGCCGGCGGCATCGTGCTGCTCGACTTCGTCGACCTGCCCGAGGACGACCCGCAGCGTGAGCGCCGCTTCTCCGAGCACCTGGCCTGCCCGAACGATCACCCGCTGGCGATCGAGGACCTCGAACCCCGGGTCTTCTCGTTCAACGCGCCCTACGGCGCATGCCCGGAGTGCACCGGCCTGGGCACCAAGAAAGAGGTCGACCCCGAGCTGATCATCCCGGACGAGGAACGCAGCATCCGCGACGGTGCGATCCAGCCCTGGGCCGGCGGCCAGACCCAGGAATACTTCCTGCGCCTGCTCGAGGCGCTGGCCAAGTCCGAGAAGTTCAGCATCGACACCCCGTGGCGCCAGCTCTCCTCCCGCGTGCAGAAAACGATCCTGCACGGCGCCGAAGACCAGGTCCACGTCCGCTACCGCAACAAGTACGGCCGTGAGCGCTCCTACTACACCGGCTTCGAGGGCGTGGTGCAGTGGATCGAGCGGCGGCACAACGACACCGAGAGCGAGTGGTCCCGCGACAAGTACGAGGGATACATGCGCGACGTGCCCTGCCCGGTCTGCGGCGGCACGCGGCTCAAGCCCGAGGTGCTCGCGGTGACGATCGCCGGCAAGAGCATCGCCGAGGTCTGCAACCTGTCGATCGGTGACTGCGCCGAGCTGCTGGCGAGCATCGCGCTCGACGACCGGCAGAAGATGATCGCCGAGCGGGTGCTCAAGGAGATCAACGCCCGGCTGCAGTTCCTGGTCGACGTGGGCCTCGACTACTTGTCCCTCGACCGCGGCGCCGGCACGCTGTCGGGCGGCGAGGCCCAGCGCATCCGGCTCGCCACCCAGATCGGCTCGGGCCTGGTGGGCGTGCTCTACGTGCTCGACGAGCCGTCGATCGGCCTGCACCAGCGCGACAACCACCGGCTCATCGAGACGCTGGTGCGGCTGCGCGACCTGGGCAACACGCTGATCGTGGTCGAGCACGACGAGGACACGATCCGCACCGCCGACTGGATCGTCGACATCGGCCCCGGCGCCGGTGAGCACGGCGGTCACATCGTGCACAGCGGCTCGGTCGAGGGCCTGCTGAAGAACAAGAAGTCCCCGACCGGCGCCTACCTGTCGGGCCGCAAGTCGATCCCGACCCCGGCCGGCCGCCGCCCGCAGACCCCGGGCCGCGAGCTGATCGTGCAGGGCGCCCGCGAGCACAACCTGCGCGGCCTGACCGTCGGCTTCCCGCTCGGACAGTTCATCGCCGTCACCGGGGTGAGCGGGTCGGGCAAGTCGACGCTGGTCAACGACATCCTCTACACGGTGCTGGCCAACCAGATCAACGGCGCCCGCATGGTGCCCGGCCGGCACACCCGCATCTCCGGTCTGGAAAATGTGGACAAGGTCGTCGGCGTCGACCAGTCGCCGATCGGCCGCACCCCGCGGTCCAACCCGGCGACGTACACGGGTGTCTTCGACAACATCCGCAAGCTGTTCGCCGAGACGACCGAGGCCAAGGTGCGCGGCTACGGCCCGGGCCGGTTCTCGTTCAACGTCAAGGGTGGCCGCTGCGAGAACTGCGCGGGCGACGGCACGATCAAGATCGAGATGAACTTCCTGCCCGACGTCTACGTCCCCTGCGAGGTGTGCAAGGGCGCCCGGTACAACCGCGAGACGCTCGAGGTGCACTACAAGGGCAAGACGATCTCCGAGGTGCTGGAGATGCCGATCGAGGAGGCGGCCACCTTCTTCGAGCCCATCACGTCGATCCACCGCCACCTCAAGACCCTGGTCGACGTCGGCCTCGGCTACGTGCGGCTCGGCCAGCCCGCGCCGACCCTGTCCGGCGGCGAGGCCCAGCGCGTCAAGCTGGCGTCCGAGCTGCAGAAGAGGTCGACCGGCCGCACGGTCTACGTGCTCGACGAGCCGACCACCGGCCTGCACTTCGAAGACATCCGCAAGCTGCTGCTGGTGCTCAACGGCCTGGTCGACAAGGGCAACACCGTGATCACGATCGAGCACAACCTCGACGTCATCAAGACGGCCGACTGGCTGATCGACATGGGTCCCGAGGGCGGCAGCAAGGGTGGGCTGGTGCTGGCCACCGGCACGCCCGAGGAGCTCGCCGAGGTGCCCGAGAGCCACACGGGCCAGTTCCTGCGGCACGTGCTGGGTCTCGAGGGCGAGGCCGGGGGAGCGTCGGCCGCGACGGCCCGCGCGGCCAAGGCCAACGGCAGCGCGGCCAAGGCGGCCCCCAAGGCCCGGGCCACGCGGTCGCGGGCCAAGGCCACCGTCTGAGGTCGCTCACTCTTCAGCAACATCACAGGTGACCCATAGCTACGACACCCGGTCGAGGCCATAGCCTCGACCGGGTGTCGCTGTACGGTCTGCGGGTGGGATGAACGCCCGCAAAACGGGAGGGATCGCCGCATCCGGCGGCGGATAATTTCGCGGTACGCCTGAACCCGGCAAGCCGCGGCAGCGTATGTAGAGGCGACGCCGTGTGACCACTCACGCGGACCAGGCACTGGAGGGCAACCGATGACAGACGTGCAGACCACGACCGACGCCGAGGAGCTCCGCGAGGAGGAACCCCGACGTCCGGCTACGGCCTCGACGCGCCGTCTGGTCCTGCTCGGCGCCGGCGCCGCGGGAGCCACGGCCGTCCTGGCGGCTTGCGGCACGGCCACGCCGTCCAGCAACACCAACGGCACCGATTTCAGCGACACCCCGGGCCCGGCCGGCAGCGCGGGCCCCGGCAACGGCGACAGCGGCGGCTCCGGCGACGCCGGCGGCTCGGCCCTCGCGGCCACGGGCGACATCCCCGAGGGCGGCGGCATCATCGCCGGCGACCTCGTGATCACCCAGCCGGTGGCCGGCACGTACAAGGCGTTCAGCAAGGTGTGCACCCACGCCGGCTGCGACGTCAACAAGATCGACGGCGGCCAGATCTCCTGCCCCTGCCACAACAGCAAGTTCTCGATCGAGACCGGCGAGCCGACCTCGGGCCCGGCCACCAAGGCCCTGCCCGAGACCAAGGTCAAGGTGGACGGCGACAACATCGTCGCGGCCTGACCGTGCTCCCAGCGGCTCGGCTGCCGGTGGCTGTGCTTTCAGCGGCTCGGCTCCCGGTAGCTGGGCTCGCAGCGGCTTGGCTGCCGGTGGCTGTGCTTTCAGCGGCTCGGCTCCCGGTAGCTGGGCTCGCAGCGGCTTGGCTGCCGGTGGCTGTGCTGCCGGCGTCTTTCCCGGCGACTTGATCCGGCCGGAGGTCCGTGCCGTGGCGGCGGCGACGGACCTCCGGTCGGGTAATCATGTCAGTCCCCCGCACTAGTGTTGAGTCTGTGCCAGACCCCTCCAGCTACCGCCCCGCGCCGGGAACGATCCCCGAGTCGCCGGGCGTCTACCGCTTCCGCGATCCGACCGGCCGCGTCATCTACGTCGGCAAGGCGAAAAATCTGCGGAACCGGCTGAATTCCTACTTCGCCGACACCTGGTCGCTGCACGCGCGCACGCAGCAGATGGTGACCACGGCGGCCAGTGTGGACTGGGTGACGGTCGGCACCGAGGTCGAGGCGCTGCAGCTCGAGTTCTCCTGGATCAAGGAGTTCGACCCGCGCTTCAACGTCAAATACCGGGACGACAAGTCCTACCCGTTCCTCGCCGTGACGCTCAACGAGGAGTACCCACGGCTGCAGGTGATGCGCGGCGCCAAGCGCAAGGGTGTCCGCTACTTCGGTCCCTATTCGCACGCGTGGGCCATCCGCGAGACGCTCGACCTGCTCCTGCGCGTCTTCCCGGCGCGCACCTGCTCGGCCGGCGTCTTCAAGCGAGCGGGTCAGATCGGCCGCCCCTGCCTGCTCGGCTACATCGGCAAGTGCTCGGCCCCGTGCGTCGGCTCGGTCAGCGCCGACGAGCATCGCGCCATCGTCGACGACTTCTGCGACTTCATGGCCGGGCGCACCGACACGTTCGTCAAGCGGCTCGAGCGCGACATGATGCAGGCCTCCGAGGAGCTCGAGTTCGAGCGGGCCGCGCGTCTGCGCGACGACATCGCCGCCCTGCGCCGCGCCATGGAAAAGCAGACCGTCGTGCTCGGCGACGGCACCGACGCCGACGTCGTCGCCTTCGCGGAGGACCCGCTCGAGGCGGCGGTCCAGGTCTTCCACGTGCGCGACGGCCGGGTCCGCGGTCAGCGCGGCTGGGTCGTCGAAAAGGTGGAGGACCTGAGCACCGGCGACCTCGTCCACCACTTCTGCAGCCAGGTCTACGGCGGCGAGGAGGGCGAGGGCGACGTGCCGCGCGAGGTGCTCGTGCCCGCGCTGCCCGACGACGCCGGGGCGCTGGCCGACTGGCTCTCCGACCACCGGGGCAGCCGCGTCTCGCTGCGCGTGCCCCAGCGCGGCGACAAGCGCTCGCTGCTCGAGACGGTGGCCCGCAACGCCGGCGAGTCCCTGCAGCGCCACAAGCTGCGCCGGGCCGGCGACCTGACCACACGCAGCAAGGCGCTCGACGAGATCGCCGAGGCGCTCGGCCTCGACACGGCGCCGCTGCGCATCGAGTGCTTCGACGTCTCGCAGATCCAGGGCACCGACGTGGTCGCCTCGATGGTCGTCTTCGAGGACGGCCTGGCCCGCAAGAGCGAATATCGGCGCTTCGCCATCCGCGGCAACCCCGACGGCAGCGGCACCGACGACCTGGCCGCGATGAGCGAGGTGATGCGGCGCCGCTTCGCCCGCTTCCGCGCCCGTCCCGGCGCCGACGCCCCTCAGGATCGCCCCGACCCCGACGACCCCGATGAGCTGGACGGGCCGGGCGGTGAGCCGGCCACCGGCGGGTCGACCGCTGGTGGCGCTGCTTCGTCCGGCGTCGGTGAGGCCGTCCCCAGTTGGACAGAGGCGGCAGCAGCCGCCGAGTCGGCCGCCGGTGGGGCACTCACCGGAACGGCAGCTACCGCGTCCGCCGCCGTCGAGGCCCCCGCCGGAAAGACGGAGGCGTCCGTCCTGGGCGAGGGCGACGAGATCGCCACCGCCGACCTGCCGGGCATCGACCCGCTGACCGGCCGGCCTCGCCGGTTCGCCTATCCGCCCCAGCTGGTCGTCGTCGACGGCGGCCAGCCGCAGGTGAACGCCGTCGCCGCCGTGCTGGCCGACCTGGGCATCACCGACGTGGCGCTGTGCGGCCTGGCCAAGCGCCTCGAGGAGGTGTGGCTGCCGGGGGAGGACTTCCCGGTGATCCTGCCGCGCACCTCCGAGGCGCTCTATCTGCTGCAACGCGTCCGCGACGAGGCCCACCGCTTCGCGATCACGTTCCACCGGCAGCGCCGTTCGAAGCGGATGACCGCCTCGGCCCTCGACAACGTGCCCGGGCTGGGCGAGACCCGCCGCAAGGCGCTGCTGCGCCACTTCGGATCGCTCAAACGGGTGGCCGCGGCGACGCCCGAGGAGATCACCGAGATCCCCGGGATCGGCCGGCGCACGGCCGAGACGCTGTTGGCGGCCCTCAACCCCGACAAGGCCAAGCCGACCGACCAGAGCGACCCGGTGGACCAGGGCAACCCGGCGGACGACAGCGGCCTGGCCGACCGGAGCGGCTTGGTGGATCAGGGCGGCCTGGCGGACGACGGTGGCCGGGCCGACCGGAGCGGCTTGGTGGATCAGGGCGGCCTGGCGGACGACGGTGGCCGGGCCGACCGGAGCGGCTTGGTGGATCAGGGCGGCCTGGCGGACGACAGTGGCCGGGCCGACCAGAGTGGCCGGGCCGACCAGGGAGGCTCCGCGGACCCGGGTGGCATTGCGGACGAAGGCGGCCAGGTGGACCGGGGTGGCCCAATGGGCGAAGGTGGCTCGGCTGGCCAAGACGGCGCGTCTGACCAGGCCGGACCGGCCAATCAGGGCGGCGCAGGCGAGCAGGGCGGCGCAGCCGAACAGGGCGGCGCAGCCGAGCCCGGCACCGTGCCGGCCGGGGGAGCGGGCCGCACCAAGGCCGGTGCCAACCGGTCCAAGGCGTCCAAGCCCAAAGCCACCCGGCTTGAAGCGTCCTGGACCGAGACGTCCCGGCCGTAGGAGTGGCGCCTCGCCGCGTCCTGGCCTGAGGGGTCCCGGCCTGAGGGGTCCCGGCCTGAGACGCCGTCGCCGCAGGTGCGTTCGTCGTCGTTCGGTCACCGGGACAGCGTGGCGGAAGAAGCGCCTCGCCACGCTGCCTGTGGACAACGCTCGGCCGGCCGGGCCGCCCCCTGTGGACAACGCGCCGGCGCTCTTGCGAGCGAGTAGGGTCTCCCTGCCCCGGGAGGGAGGGGGCTCGGGATGGCTTGGCCGCACGAAGCAAGATCGAAAAACGTGCGTCCGGGCGGAAGGCGGGACGGCGTGCCGGTGTTGTGACAGGCGGAGCTGGTTCAGCGGTGTCGTGGCGACCGAGCAGAGGATCTGTTGTGACGACCGGAGCAGAGGCACCGATCGGATGGATGACATGCCTCCGAGCGGATGCCGGCCCCAGCTTCGGCCTAGGATGTTGTGTCCGCCGGGGGCGCGGGCGAAGCGACGCTGGGAGGCGTGCGTGACCGAGTCGATGCCGGAGTTCGTGGCCGACGCGACCGATCCCGACGAGGTGACCACCGACTTGGTGGTCGTGACCGGGGTTTCCGGCGGTGGGCGCAGCACGGTTGCCCGCGCGCTGGAGAATGTCGGCTTCTACGTGGTCGACAACCTGCCGCAGGCTTTGATGCTCGACATGGCTCAGCTCGCCTTCCAGGCCGGCGGGGCCGCGCGGCGTACGGCGATGGTTCTCGACGTCCGCAGCCGGGCCTTCTCCACCGACCTGGCCGGCGCCATCCGGGCTCTGCGCGAGCGTGGCTTCTCGCCGCGGGTCGTCTTCGTCGACGCCGAGGACGACGTGCTGATCCGCCGCTTCGAGTCGGTGCGCCGGTCGCACCCGCTGCAGGGGGACGGCCGCCTCGCCGACGGCATCACGGCCGAGCGCAAGCTGCTCGAGGAGGCCCGCGAGCAGGCTGATGTGATCATCGACACCAGCCACCTGAACGTGAACCAGCTGCGCCGTCGCGTCGAGGAGCTGTTCGGCGGCGAGGACGTGCGGCGGCTGCGCATCACTGTGCTCTCGTTCGGCTTCAAGTACGGTCTGCCGCCGGACGCCGACTACGTGATGGACGCCCGCTTCCTGCCCAACCCGTTCTGGGTGCCCGAGCTGCGCGACCACACCGGCCTGGAGGACGCGGTCAGCTCGTACGTCCTCGACCAGGAGGGCGCGGGCGACTTCGTGAAGACGTACGCGGGTCTGATCGCGGCCACCGCGACGGGCTTCGAGCGTGAGGGCAAGCGCTACCTGACCGTGGCCGTCGGCTGCACGGGGGGCAAGCACCGCAGCGTCGCGATCGCCGAGGAGCTCACCGCCCAGCTGCGTGACATGCGCCTGGCCGCGCACCCGTCCCACCGCGACCTGGGGCGGGAGTGACCATGCCCCCGGTACGCGTGGTGGCCTTCGGCGGCGGCCACGGGCTGAGCGCCTCGCTGCGTGCCCTGCGGGGCAGCGCCGCCCAGCTCGATCTGGACATCACCGCGGTGGTCACCGTGGGCGACGACGGTGGTTCCAGCGGGCGCCTGCTGGCCGAGCGCGACGCGTTGCTGCCGCCCGGCGACCTGCGTCAGGCGCTCGCGGCGCTGGCCGACGACCAGCCAACCACCCAGCGCACCGCCAAACTGCTGCAGTATCGCTTCGCCGAGATCTCGGCGGTCGGTGGCGAGGGTCCCGACCCGCTGGTGGGGCACGCCGTCGGCAACCTTCTGCTGCTCGGCCTCATGGAGATGCTGGGCGACCCGGTGGAGGCCCTCGATCAGGCGGCCGCCATGGTCGGCGCGCGCGGGCGGGTGCTGCCGATGGCCCGGCACGCGATCGGCATCGAGGCCGACGTCCGCGGGGCCGACCCGAAGCATCCGGACGAGATCGTCACCGTGCGCGGTCAGCACGCCGTGGCGGTCGCGCACGGGCACGTCGAGGCCGTCCGCATCGAGCCGGCCGACCCGCCGGTCTGCGCGCAGGCCATCACCGCGATCGGCGAGGCCGACTGGCTGATCTTCGGCCCGGGCAGCTGGTTCACCAGCGTGCTGCCGCACCTGATGGTGCCGGGGCTGGCCGAGGCGATCATGAAAAGCCCGGCCCGGCGGCTGGTCACGCTCAACCTGGCCAGCGAGAACGAGACGCTCGGCCTGTCGGCCGCCGACCATCTGGCCGCCCTGCACTGGCATCAGCCCGGTCTGCGGGTCGACGTCGTGCTGGCCGACGGGCGCTGGGTGGGCGAGCCCGAGCCGGTGCGCCGGGCCGCGGAGGCTCTGGGCGCCCGCCTGGTCCTGGCCCCCGTGGCCGTTGCGGACGGCAGCCCGAAGCATGATCCTGCATCGTTGGGCGTTGCCCTGGTGCCTGTCCTCGGTGCCGATCGTTAAAGCAAGGGCGTAATGCGGCACTCACTGTTCAAGATCCGGCGCATGAGGTGACAACACGATGGCTATGACGGCAGCGGTCAAGGATGAGCTGAGCCGGGTCGACGTGCCCAAGCCATGCTGCCGGCGGGCCGAGATGGCGGCGTTGCTCCGGTTCGCGGGCGGCCTGCACATCGTCTCGGGGCGCGTGGTGGTCGAGGCTGAGCTCGACACCGGTGCGGTGGCCCGGCGGCTGCGGCGCGAGATCGCCGATGTCTACGGGTACCCCAGCGAGGTGCACGTCCTCGCGTCGGGTGGGCTGCGCAAGGGCAGCCACTACATCGTGCGCATCGTCAAGGACGGTGAGGCGCTGGCCCGCCAGACCGGCCTGCTCGACGTGCGTGGCCGTCCCGTGCGGGGTCTTCCGCCGCACGTCGTCTCGGCCAACGTCTGCTGCGCGGTCGCCGCGTGGCGGGGCGCTTTCATGGCGCACGGCTCGCTCACCGAGCCCGGCCGTTCCAGCGCCCTGGAGATCACCTGTCCCGGCCCCGAGGCCGCCCTGGCCCTGCGGGGCGCGGCCCGGCGCATCGGCATCACCGCCAAGGACCGCGAGGTGCGCGGCGTCGACCGCGTGGTGATCAAGGACGGCGACGCGATCGCCGCGCTGCTCACCCGCATCGGGGCGCACTCGAGTGTGCTGGCCTGGGAGGAGCGCCGGGTGCGCCGCGAGGTGCGGGCCACGGCCAACCGGCTCGCCAACTTCGACGACGCGAACCTGCGCCGCTCGGCCCGCGCCGCCGTCGCCGCGGCCGCCCGGGTCACCCGGGCCCTGGAGATCCTGGCCGACGAGGCTCCCAACCACCTCACCTCGGCCGGCCGGCTGCGCCTCGAGCACCGGCAGGCGTCGCTGGAGGAGCTGGGCGCGCTGGCCGACCCACCGCTGACCAAGGATGCGATCGCCGGCCGTATAAGGCGTCTGCTCGCCCTCGCCGACAAGCGCGCCCGTGATCTCGGCATCCCCGACACCGAGGCCGCCGTCACCCCGGAGATGATGGCCTGCTGATCGGCCACCGGGCCGGCCGCCGCGCTGTCCGGTGTCGTTGCGCTCGGTCACTGTCACACCGCGTACGGCCGTGTTGTCCGGTAGGAGAAGTGCTGGTTAACGGTGGCGTCGCAGCAGGGTGGGGTCGTGACCCCTCGGAAAGTTTCCGGGAGGTCTCGGATAGGGTCTTACCGACGGCGACGGTGCCGGCAGCTCGGCCGACCGCGCTGTGCGCCGCCAGTCTGACGCGGCGCCTCACACAGCTTCAGGCGCGGCGACCGGACGCCCCTCTGCCGGCCCTCGACATGGTCGGCAACGCAGACCCCTCCGCCGGTCGCATATTCCGGCGGACCGAAACGAGGAGATCCACCTGTGACCATCCGGGTTGGCATCAACGGCTTCGGCCGTATCGGCCGCAACTTCTTCCGGGCGGTTCTCGCCTCGGGTGCGGACATCGAGATCGTCGGCGTGAACGACCTGACCGACAACGCCACGCTGGCTCACCTGCTCAAGTACGACTCGATCCTCGGCCGCCTGCCGCACGAGGTGAAGGCCACCGCCGACGAGATCACCGTCGCCGGCAAGACCTTCAAGGCGTACGCCGAGAAGGACCCCAACAACCTGCCCTGGGGCGACCTGGGCGCCGACGTCGTCATCGAGTCGACCGGCTTCTTCACCGACGCCGCGAAGGCCAAGGCGCACGTCGACCAGGGTGCCAAGAAGGTCATCATCTCGGCCCCGGCCAAGAACGAAGACATCACCATCGTCATGGGCGTCAACGACAACCTGTACGACGGTGCGAAGCACACCATCATCTCGAACGCTTCCTGCACCACGAACTGCCTCGCGCCGATGGCGAAGGTCCTGAACGACACGATCGGCATCGAGCGTGGCCTCATGACCACGATCCACGCCTACACCCAGGACCAGAACCTGCAGGACGGCCCGCACAAGGACCTGCGTCGCGCCCGCGCCGCCGCCCTCAACATCGTGCCGACCTCGACCGGTGCCGCCAAGGCCGTCAGCCTGGTGCTGCCCGAGCTCAAGGGCAAGCTCGACGGCTTCGCGCTGCGGGTGCCGATCCCCACCGGCTCGGCCACCGACCTGACCTTCACCGCCGGCAAGGAGACCTCGGTCGACGAGGTCAACGCCGCGATCAAGGCGGCCGCGGACGGCCCGCTCAAGGGCATCCTGGTCTACACCGAGGACCAGATCGTCTCCTCGGACATCGTCACCGACCCGGCCTCCTGCATCTTCGACGCCGGCCTGACCAAGGTCATCGGCAACCAGGTCAAGGTCGTCGGCTGGTACGACAACGAGTGGGGCTACTCGAACCGCCTCGTCGACCTGGTCAAGCTGGTCGGCTGACACATCGTGAAGACTCTCGACGACCTGCTCGGCGAGGGTGTCTCGGGTCGGCGCGTGCTCGTGCGCGCCGACCTGAACGTCCCGTTCGACAAGAGCAACCCCGGCGTGATCAGCGACGACGGCCGCGCCCGCGCGGTGCTGCCCACGCTGGTCGCGCTGCGCGACGCGGGCGCCCGCGTCATCGTCATGTCGCACCTGGGCCGGCCCAAGGGCGCGCCCGACCCCAAGTACACGCTCGCCCCGGTCGCCACCCGTCTGGGTGAGCTCCTCGGCTCGCCGGTGATCTTCGCCGCCGACACCGTGGGTGCGGACGCGTCGGCCAAGGCCGGCGCGCTCGAGGACGGCCAGGTGCTCCTGCTCGAGAACCTGCGCTTCAACGCCGGCGAGACCGCCAAGGACGACGCCGAGCGCGGCGCCTTCGCGGACCAGCTGGCCGGGTTCGCCGACGTCTACGTCGACGACGCGTTCGGCGCGGTGCACCGCAAGCACGCCTCGGTCTTCGACGTGGCGGCCCGCCTGCCGCACTACGCGGGTGGTCTCGTCCTCAAGGAGGTCGAGGTGCTCAAGAAGGTCACCGAGAGCCCCGAGCAGCCGTACGTGGTGGTGCTCGGTGGTTCGAAGGTGTCCGACAAGCTGGCCGTGATCAAGGCCCTGCTGCCCAAGGTCGACAAGCTCCTCGTCGGCGGCGGCATGTGCTTCACGTTCCTCAAGGCCCAGGGCCACGAGGTCGGCAAGTCGCTGCTCGAGGAGGACATGGTCGGCACCTGCCGCGACCTGCTCTCCGAGGCGCAGGGACGGATCGTGCTGCCGGTCGACGTCGTCGCGGCGACCGAGTTCTCGGCCGACGCCGACCACGTGACCGTGCCGGCCTCCGAGATCCCGGCCGACCGGCTCGGCCTGGACATCGGTCCCGAGTCGGTCGCGCTGTTCGCCGAGGCCGTCGGGTCGGCCAGGACGGTCTTCTGGAACGGCCCGATGGGCGTGTTCGAGCTGGCGCCGTTCGCGGCCGGCACCCGGGGCGTGGCCGAGGCGATCACCAAGATCGACGGCTTCTCCGTGGTCGGCGGCGGCGACTCGGCCGCGGCCGTGCGGACGCTGGGCCTCGACGAGAGCGCCTTCGGGCACATCTCGACCGGCGGCGGCGCCTCGCTGGAATACCTCGAGGGCAAGACCCTCCCCGGCATCGACGCACTGGAGAAGTGATGGCGGACGCTCGCCGGCCCCTGATGGCCGGCAACTGGAAGATGAACCTCAACCACTTCGAGGCCAACCTTCTGGTGCAGAAGCTCGCCGCGAGCCTGAGCGAGCAGCAGCTGACCGACGTCGAGGTGGCTGTCCTGCCGCCGTTCACCGACCTGCGCACCGTGCAGACCGCGGTCGACGGCGACAAGCTCCGGATCGTGTACGGGGCCCAGGACATCTCGCAGCACAAGTCGGGCGCGTACACCGGCGAGATCGCCGGGTCCATGCTGGAGAAGCTGGGCTGCACGTTCGTGCTGGCCGGTCACTCCGAGCGCCGGGAGTACCACAACGAGGACGACACGCTGGTCAACGCGAAGGTGAAGGCGGCCTTCGCGAGCAACCTGACGCCGATCCTGTGCGTGGGTGAGGGCCTGTCGGTCCGCGAGGCCGACGGCCACCGCGATCACTGCGTGTCGCAGCTGGACGCCGGCCTGGCCGGGCTGAAGCCCGAGCAGGTCAAGCAGATCGTCGTCGCGTACGAGCCGGTCTGGGCGATCGGCACGGGCAAGACGGCGACGCCCGAGGACGCCCAGGAGGTCTGCGGTGAGCTGCGCAAGCGGCTCGCCGACAAGTACGGCGCCGAGATCGGCGACGCTGTGCGCATCCTCTACGGCGGATCGGTGAAGGCGGCGAACATCGCGGCCATCATGGCCCAGCCCGATGTGGACGGCGCCCTGGTCGGCGGCGCGAGCCTGGACGCCGAGGAGTTCGCCTCGATCGCCCGGTTCCGCGAGCACGTAGCGCGCTGATGTCTGTCCGTGTGCCCGGGCGCATAGAGCGCCCGGGCACACGCTATTGTTGACCCGCTGCAGTGCCCTTCGAGAGGATTCGGCCCGACTATGCCCATGTGGTTCGCGTACACGTTGATCGTGTTGCTGGTGCTCACCAGCATTCTGCTGACCCTGCTGATCCTGCTGCACCGCGGCAAGGGCGGCGGCATGTCGAGCATGTTCGGCGGCGGCGTCACGTCCAGCCTCGCGGGCTCCTCGGTCGCCGAGAAAAACCTGGACCGCTACACCGTTCTGGTGGGCATCATCTGGTTCGCCTGCATCGTCGGGCTCGGCCTGTGGCTCCGGCTCGCCATCCCGGGCAGCTGATTCCCCGCCCCGTGCTTCCTGACGGAGCGTCATAGTCGTAGAATCTGCCGCGCGTCCGGTTCTGCCGGGCGCGCGGCATTTTTCTTGCTCTGTTTCGGCCTGATTTCGGCCAGCAAACATCAGCGCCCTCGAGACAGGAGTTCCTCCGTGTCCAGTGGCAGTGCGATCCGTGGCAGCCGGGTCGGCTCGTCCCCGGTCCGCCCCGACGAGCGCAGCGAGCCCGCCCCGCGGCGTGAGGTGACCTATTTCTGCGCGGCAGGTCACGCCAGCGAGATTCTGTTCGCCGCCGAGGCGGCGCCGCCCGACGCCTGGGACTGCCCGCGCTGCGGTCAGCCCGCCGGCCTCGACCGGCAGAACCCGCCGGGACGGTCCCGCGCCGAGCCGTACAAGTCGCATCTGGCGTACGTCAAGGAGCGGCGCACCGACGAGGACGGCGCCAAGATCCTCGAAGAGGCGCTGGCCAAGCTGCGGCAGCGCCGCGGCCGGGGCAACTGAGCCCTCTCAGACAGCCGTGTCGCGGCCCAGGTAGATGACGCCGGGCTGCGACGGCACCACGATCTGCTCGAAGCCCAGCCGGTCGTAGAAGGCACGCGCGGCGGTGTTGGCCGGGGCCATGCCCAGGTGCACCCTCGGCACGCCGGCCGCGTGCAGCCCGGCCAGGAACGACCACATCAACCCGCGTCCGAGACCACGGCCCTGCCATTCCGGCAGCAGGTCGATGTGCAGGTGCGCGGGATGGCCGGCGAGCTCGGGCACCAGCATGCGCTCGGGGTTGTGGTGCAGCTCGAGCCAGAACTCGTCGCGCGGGTCGTCGCCGTACCGGCCGGCGGTGACGGGCAGCCACTCGGTGCGGTAGCGGCGTACGAACTCGGCCGTGTCGGCAGTGCCGACGACGTAGCCGACCGCGTTGCCCCGTCCGTCGTCGAGGATGCGGGCCACGGCGGGTTCCAGGACGACGTACGGGGCGGCGAAGATGTCGCCGACGAGGCGGTCGGAGCTGTTCTGCCCCCGGGCGTCCCCGCCGGCGTCGGCGGTACGGACGCAGATGTCGTAGACGGCGTCGAGGTCGGAGGGCTGATAGGCGCGGATCTCTGGCTGCACACCGGAAGTCTATGATCCGCGTTCGGTGTGGCCTCGATCACCGTCCGGCGACAGATGGTCGGAGAGCGCGGCTGCCGGAGCGAAGCAGACGCTAACTCGCCTTGGCGGCGGCCGCCTTGTCGAGCAGCCAGTACGTCTTCGTGCGGCCGGTCGCGTGGGCCGCCGGCACCAGCTTGTCGCCGTTGAGCGCCCGGCCGACCGAGTCGGTCTTGTCGGGGCCGGCCGCGATGAGCCACACCTCGTCGGCCGACTGGATCGTCGGCATCGTCAGAGTGATCCGGGTGGGCGGCGGCTTCGGGCTGTCGTGCACGGCGGCCGTGGTGCCGACGGTCTCGTTGAGCACCGGGTGCTCGGGGAAGAGCGAGGCCACGTGGCCGTCCTCGCCGACCCCCAGCATCAGCACGTCGAACGGCGGCAGGCCGGCCTCGCCCTGGCGCAGCTCCCCGGCGTACCGCGAGGCGGCCGCCTCGGCGTCGTCGCCGTCGGGGCCGTCCGAGGCGGGCATGGCGTGCACCCGGGCCGGGTCGAGCGGCAGCGCGTCGAGCAGCGCCTCGCGGGCCTGGGTCTCGTTGCGCTCGGGGTCGCCGGCGGGCAGGAAACGCTCGTCGCCCCACCACAGGTCGACCCGGGTCCAGTCGATCGCCGCGGCTTCGGGCAGCGTCCGGAGGGCGGTCAGCACCCGCTTGGCGATCCGGCCGCCGGTCAGCACCACACCGGCCGAGCCCCGCTCGGCCTGGGCGTCCACGATCTTGGCGATCAGCCGGGACGCCACGGTCGCGGCCAGGGTGTCGGCGTCCGGTACCACCACGACCAGGGTCTTGCTCACTGTGCGTCTCCTGTCGGCGTCAATGGGAGAGGCCGTCCACCGGTTACGGCGGACGGCCCCACTACTCGTTCCTGGAACTCAGGCGGCCGTGCCGCCGGGACCGGCCATCGCGGCCTCGTCGCCGGCCTTGGCGGCCAGCGCCGGGTCCTTCCACACGTGGACGCGCATCGGCGGCTTGTGGTCGAGCCCGGAGACGCCGGCCATCGAGCCGAGCGCGTCGGCGTAGATCTGGTCGGCGTCCAGCCGCCGCAGCTCCTCGGCCAGCTCGTCACCGACCGGGCGCTTGGGCAGCGGCATGTAACGGTCTTCCTGGCCCGTGCGGCTGAACAGCGCGGTGTTCTCCTCGCGGGTCACCGTCACCGTGTCGCCGGTCTCGGTCTGCAGCATCACCGAGTGCATGCGCGGGGCACGGTCGGAGGCCTGCAGCTCGGGCACGATGCCCAGCCGGGACTGCAGCCAGCCCTTCATCAGCCAGGCCGTCGGGTCCTTGGGCGGGGCCACGATGGTCGCGCCGGTCACCCGGGCCTCGGTGGTGTCGAACGCGCCGGCCACCAGGGTGCGCCACAGCGTGATGCGGGTCCAGGTGAGGTCGGTGTCGCCCGGCGCGTAGTCGATCGCCCGCTGGCGCAGCGCGGCCACCGGGTCGGGCGCCTGCGCGCAGTCGGTGATGCGGCGGTCGGCGACCACCCCGAGGAAGTCGTTCGCGATCATGTCCGGTGGCTCCTGGTGCCACCAGCTGACGACCGGGACGTCCGGAGCGAGCAGCGGCATGACCACCGACTCGGCGTGCAGCGCGAGCCGACCGTACATGCGCATGACGACCGCCTCGGCCGGGCCGAGACGACCGCCGACGACGATCTCGGCGTCCAGGCGGCTGCGGCCCTCCAGATCGGAGCGCACCACGATGAGCAGCCGGCAGGGGTGCGCGGCGGCCGCGATGGTGGCCGCGGCCTCGGCCTCGCGGACCTTCTTCTCCTCGACGACAGCCACCAGCGTCAGGGCGAGGCCGGAGGCCACACCGCCGGCGCTGCGCCGCTCGGCGGCGAGCGCCTTGACCACCTCGTTGCCGGTGGTGTCCCACAACCCGATCATGCTCGCCTCCAGGCGCGACCCTCGCGGGCCAGCAGTTCGTCCGCAGCGCGGGGGCCCCACTCGCCGGCCCGGTAGGGCTCGGGCTTGGTGCCCGCCCACGCGTCCTCCAGCGGGTCGATGACCTGCCAGCTCTGCTCGATCTCGGCGGCGTCCGGGAACAGGGTCCGATCGCCGACCAGCACGTCCAGCACCAGACGCTCGTACGCCTCGGGGCTGGACTCGGTGAATGCCTCGCCGTACTGGAAGTCCATCGCGATGTCGCGGACCTCCATCGTGGTGCCCGGCACCTTGGAGCCGAACTTCAGCACCACGCCCTCGTCGGGCTGCACGCGGATGACCAGCTGGTTGTTGCCCAGCATCTCGACGTCGGCCGGGTCGAACGGCAGGTGCGGCGCACGCTTGAACAGGATCGCGATCTCGGTCACCCGGCGCGGCATCCGCTTGCCGACGCGGACGTAGAAGGGGACCTCGGCCCAGCGCCTGTTCTGGATGCCGAGGCGCACCGCGGCGTACGTCTCCGTCGTGGAGTCCGCCGGGATGTTCTTCTCCTCGAGGTAACCGACCGCGCGCTCGCCGGCGACCCAGCCCGGCAGGTACTGACCGCGGACCGTGCCCTGGGCGATGTCCTTCGGGATGGCGATCGCCTTGAGCACCTTGAGCTTCTCGGCGCGGACGTCGTCGTGGTCGAAGCTCGTCGGCTCCTCCATGGCCACCAGGGCCAGCAGCTGGAGCAGGTGGTTCTGCAGCACGTCGCGGGCGGCGCCGGACGCGTCGTAGAACGCGGCGCGGGTGCCGATGCCGACGTCCTCGGCCATGGTGATCTGCACCGAGTCGACGTACTTGGAGTTCCACACGGGCTCGAACAGACTGTTCGCGAAGCGCAGGGCCAGGATGTTCTGGACCGTCTCCTTGCCCAGGTAGTGGTCGATCCGATAGACGTCGACCGGCGTGAAGACCTCGTCGACCAGCTGGTTCAGCGCGATCGCGGTCTGCAGGTCGTTGCCGAACGGCTTCTCGACCACGACCCGGCGCCAGCCACCGGACTTGGCGTTGTCGGCCATCCCGGTGCGGGCGAGCTGGTTGAGCACCAGCGGGAACGCGGCCGGCGGGATGGAGAAGTAGAACGCGGCGTTGCCCGGGATGCCGTTGCGCTCGCGCAGGTCGTCGAGGGTCTCGGCCAGGCTGTCGAACGCGGCGTCGTCGTCGAACGAGCCGGGCACGAACTGGAACTGGCTGGCGAGCCGCTGCCAGACGTCCTCGCGCCACGGGGTCCGGGCGCCCTTCTTCGCCGACTCGTAGGCCAGCGATTCGAAGTCGCCGTCACCCCAGTCGCGGCGGGCGAAGCCCAGCACCACGAAACCGGGCGGCAGCAGACCGCGGTTGGCCAGGTCGTAGACGGCCGGGATGAGCTTCTTTCGGGACAGGTCACCGGTGACTCCGAAGATCACCAGAGCACACGGCTCCGGAATCCGGGGAAGCCTGCGGTCCTGTGCGGTACGCAGCGGATTGCCCACGTGATCCATCCTGCCAGTTTTCGGTGTCATGCAAGTGTCTAAGCAGGGACAGAGGAGGGGACCCGTGTCAGACGAGTCCCCTCACTGCGTTCGTCAGGCCGCGTCGCTCGGGCTGTCCGAGCCCTTGGCCGCCGCCTTGAGCGACTTGTCGACGCCCTCGAGCAGCTCTTTCCAGCTGGCCTCGAACTTGTCGACGCCCTCGTCCTCGAGGACCTTGAAGACGTCGGGCAGGTCGACACCGACCCGCTCGAGGTCGGCGAAGACCTTGCGGGCCGAGTCGTACGAGCCGGTCACCGCGTCGGGGCGGGTCTCGCCGTGGTCGGCGAACGCGTGGATCACGGACTCGGGCATGGTGTTGACCGTGCCCGGAGCCACCAGCTCCTCGACGTAGATGGTGTCCTTGTACTCCGGGTTCTTGGTGGAGGTGGACGCCCACAGCGGACGCTGCGGCTGGGCCCCGGCGGACTCCAGCGCCTTCCACCGGTCGGTCCCGAAGACCTCCTGGTACGCCTCGTAGGCCAGCTGGGCGTTGGCGATGGCCGCCTTGCCCTTGAGCGCCTTGGCCTCGTCGCTGCCGATCTTGTCGAGGCGCTTGTCGATCTCCGAGTCCACGCGGGAGACGAAGAACGAGGCCACCGAGCCGATCTTGGACAGGTCGTGGCCGTTGGCCTTGGCCTGCTCGATGCCGTCGAGGAAGGCGTCCATGACCTGGCGGTAACGCTCGTTCGAGAAGATCAGGGTCACGTTGACGCTGATTCCCCGGGCCAGGACCTGGGTGATCGCCGGGAGACCGGCCATGGTCGCCGGGATCTTGATGTACAGGTTCTCCCGGTCGACCAGCCACCAGAGCGTCTTGGCCTCGGCCACGGTGCTCTCGGTCTGGTGCGCCTTGCGCGGGTCGACCTCGATGGACACGCGGCCGTCGACACCGTTGGAGGCGTCGTAGGCCGGGCGCTCGACGTCACAGGCGTCGCGTACGTCGCGGCCGGTCATCAGCCGGACCGCTTCCTCGACCGTGACGCCCTGAGCGGCGAGGTCCTTGAGCTGCTCGTCGTAGGCGTCGGCGTCGGACAGCGCCTTCTGGAAGATGCTCGGGTTGGTCGTCACGCCGACCACGTGCTGCTCGTCCATCAGCTTCTTGAGCCCGCCGGTGGTCAGGCGGGGGCGGGAGAGATCGTCGAGCCAGACCGCCACACCAGCGGCGGACAGCTCTGCAAGCCTGTCGGTCATCACGTACTCCCTCAGTTACCGGTCGTGTGACCGGTGATCTCGCCGACCTTGGCCAGGGCGGCGTTGGCCTTGGCCACCACGTTGTCCGCGGTGAACCCGAACTGCTCGAAGAGGATCTTGGCGGGGGCGCTCGAGCCGTAGTGCTCGATGCTCACGGGCTCGCCCGCCTCACCCAGGATCCGGTCCCAGCTCTGCCGGATGCCGGCTTCCACCGTCACCCGGGCCTTGACGCCACGCGGCAGCACCTGCTGCTGGTAAGCGGTGTCCTGCTCGTAGAACCACTCGAGGCACGGCATCGAGACCACCCGGGTCGGGGTGCCCTCGGCCTCCAGCCGCTCCTGGGCGGCCAGGCAGACGGACACCTCGGAGCCGGTGCCGATGAGGATCACCTTGGGCTCGACGCCGGACGCCTCGGACAGGATGTAGCCGCCCTTGAGCGTGCCCTCGGCCGACGCGTACTTGCTGCGGTCGATCGTCGGCAGGTTCTGCCGGGACAGCGCCAGACCGGTCGGGCGGTCGCCGTGCTCGAGGGCGCCACGCCAGGCCCACGCCGTCTCGTTGGCGTCGGCCGGGCGCACGACGTCGAGGCCGACGATGGCGCGCAGTGCGGACAGCGTCTCGATCGGCTGGTGGGTCGGGCCGTCCTCGCCCAGGCCGATCGAGTCGTGCGTCCACACGTAGATGACCGGCAGCTTCATGAGCGCGGAGAGGCGTACGGCGCCTCGCATGTAGTCGCTGAAGACCAGGAAGGTGCCACCGTACGGGCGGGTGCGCCCGTGGGCGGTGATGCCGTTGAGCACCGAGCCCATGCCGTGCTCGCGGATGCCGAAGTGCAGCGTGCGGCCGTACTCGTTGCCGGGGAAGGCCTTGGTCGCGTACTCGGCCGGGATGAAGGACGGCTCGCCCTTCATCGTGGTGTTGTTGCTCTCGGCGAGGTCGGCCGAGCCGCCCCACAGCTCCGGCAGCGTCGGGGCCAGCGCCTCGAGGATCTTGCCGGACGCGGCCCGGGTGGCCAGGCCCTTCTCGTCGGCCGGGAACTCGGGGATCGACTTCTCCCAGCCCTCGGGCAGCTTGTGCGCCGACAGCCGGTCGAACAGCGCCTTGCGCTCCGGGTTGGCCTTGGCCCAGGTCTCGAACTTGGCGTCCCACTCGGCGTGCGCCGCCTTGCCCCGCTCGACCACCCCACGGGTGTGCGCGAGGACATCGTCGGCGACCGCGAACGACTTCTGCGGGTCGAAGCCGAGGATCTCCTTGGTCGCGGCGACCTCGTCGGCGCCGAGCGCCGAGCCGTGGATCTTGCCGGTGTTCTGCTTGTTGGGCGCGGGCCAGCCGATGATCGTCTTCAGCACGATGAACGACGGCTTGTCGGTGACCTTGTTGGCCGCCACGATCGCCGCGTGCAGCGCCTCGACGTCCTCGTGGTACTCGCTGCCCTTGGACGGGTCGCCCTTGCGCCAGTCGACGTGCTGGACGTGCCAGCCGTACGCGGCGTAGCGCGCGCCGACGTCCTCGTTCTTGGCGATGCGGGTGTCGTCCTCGATGGAGATCTCGTTGTCGTCGTAGATCACCGTGAGGTTGCCGAGCTTCTGCACGCCGGCGATGGCGCTCGACTCGTGGCTGACGCCCTCTTCGATGTCGCCGTCCGAGCACAGCACGTAGACGTTGTGGTCGAACAGAGAGTCACCGGTGGCAGGCTCGGGGTCGAACAGACCGCGCTCGCGCCGGGCGGCCATGGCCATGCCCACCGCGTTGCCGACACCCTGGCCGAGCGGGCCGGTGGTGACCTCGACGCCGGGGGTGTGGCCGTACTCCGGGTGACCCGGGGTCAGCGACTCCCACTGCCGCAGGGAGGCCAGGTCGTCGAGCTGCAGACCGAAGCCGTTGAGATACAGCTGAATGTAGAGCGTGAGGCTGGAGTGCCCACAGGAGAGCACGAACCGGTCCCGGCCGGCCCACAGGGGATCGGTCGGGTCATGCCGCATGACCCGGTTGAACAGCAGGTAGGCGGCGGGCGCGAGGCTCATCGCGGTGCCGGGATGGCCGTTACCGGATTTCTCGACCGCATCCATGGCCAGTACCCGGACAGTGTCCACCGCTTGGCGGTCTAGGTCGGACCAATTGAGAGCAGGATCTGTGGCAGCCACGTCGGTTGTGCTCCTCGGGCATGTTTTTTTGGGAACCCTTTTGAGCTTGACCCTATCCACTTGGGCTAAACCCGCGCCCGGGGAACGCCTCAGGCCCATACGCTGAGAGCGGACACGCCGACGTGTGACGCCGTGCACCTGCCAAGGGTCGCCAGAGCAGCGCAGATGGCTGAGCGTAGGCTGATCCAGCGTGCCGCCGGCTGGCGCCGGTAACGGTCGTGAATTGGCTAGTGCCGAAGCCGGAAGGTGGCAGTCCGTGAGCATGATCACCGAGCGTCCCGTCCCAGGACGGCCGCCCGGCGGTCCGGAGAACGCCGCGGCAGCGGTGCGCTCCGAGACACGTCGCGATCCCGTAGCGCTGTTCCGCGCCTATCTGGCGCTGACCAAGCCGCAGATCGTCGAGTTGCTGCTGGTGACCACGGTCCCGGCCATGATGGTCGCCGCCGGCGGGTGGCCTGACCTGCGCACTCTTGCCGTGGTGCTGATCGGCGGGGCGATGGCGGGCGGCGCGGCCAGCGCCCTCAACTGCTATATCGACCGCGACATCGACCAGGTCATGCGGCGGACCAAGCGACGCCCGCTGCCGGCCAACACGGTCACCCCCCGAAGCGTGTTGATCTTCGGTTTGACGCTCGCCGTGATCTCCGTCGCGCTGATGGCCGTTTTCACCAACTGGCTGGCGACCGCGCTGACCGCCGCGGCGATCTTCTACTACGACGTCGTCTACACGCTCTGGCTCAAGCGGCGCACCCCGGCGAACACGTTCTGGGGCGGCATCTGCGGCTCGGCCCCCGTGATCATCGGCTGGGCCGCCGTCACGGGCAGCGTGGCCCCGCTGGGATGGGCGCTTTTTGCGGTTGTCTTCTTTTGGCAGATGCCGCACTTCTATGCGCTCGCCATCAAGTACAAGGACGACTACGCCCGCGCCGGCGTCCCGATGCTGCCGGTCGTGCGCTCGGCCGCGCGAGTCAACGGCGAAATCGTCCTCTACACGGTGCTGACCGTGGCTGCCTCGCTGGTGGCGTGGCCGTTGGGGCTGGGCCCGATCTACGGCGTCGCGGCGATCGTCACCGGGATCGCCTTCCTGACCGAGGCCCTGCTGCTGGTCAAGCGTTCGCGGGCGGGGGAGCCGCTCAAGCCGATGCGGCTGTTCCACTGGTCCATCACCTACTTGACGATCCTGTTCATCGCCGTGGCGGTGGACGCGCTCGTCTGAGTCGTCCGCTCCCGCGCTCGTCTGTCGCGCGCCCGCTTCCGCCACTGGCGGGACGGGCGCGCTGCCGTATCCGGCTTCGCGTCGGGGCGCTGCGGGCCCGGGTCCGGTGGGACGGCGCGCTGCGGGCCCGGGTCCGGTGGGACGGCGCGCTGCCGTAGAAGGGCCGGCTTGGCGGCCGGGCGGCTGCCTGTACGCCGTACCGCGACGCTGATCGGTCGAGCGGCTATCTCGGCCGCGGTTTGCGCCGGAACCCGAGCGGGCATGGTCACCGATGTATCAGAGTGGTGCTCGCGTCCAGCGCTGCTGAAAAGCTCGTCCTCCACGGGCGTTGCAGATGAGGCGAGTGTTGGGCCGAGGGTTACGGGTGTCGCACAACGTGCCCGAATCCGCCCTATTTTTCGTCACGGTGCGTCACTCCTTCGATGGAAACCTGTGTATGCGACAATTCGGTCAAAAGCGCGTTATACCGACGTGTCCATAGCGTAAACCCGCAGGTAATTCCTCTCACAAAAGGCAGCAGAAGATACTTGCCTGCGCCTTGGGGCTGCTTACTCTTCCGTCATGGCTCAAGGTTCCGATACGACACTGACCGCGGGGATCAAGTCCTTCGCCGCCGGCCACGGTGGTGCCAAGGCGGTCATCGAGTACGTCGGCAAGCGTGGTGCCCGCATCGTCCTCGTGGGCGAGGACGGCGAATGGTCCGACCAGTTCGCCGACGACACCAGCACCGCCCGCAAGGCTTGCGAGAGCGCCGGCGTCGAGGTGGAGAACGAGTGGGAGCGCGAGCTCATGGAGCAGATGCGCCCCAGCAACGACCTGTGGCGCTCGATGTCCCGCCGGAGCATGGCCCGCTGATTTGACCGAGATGTCCTCTCCTCAAGCGGCCCGGGAGCGATCCCGGGTCGCTCTCGTCACGTGTGACCTCTTCCCCGACCTGTGGGAGGACGACGTCGAGCTGCGAGATGCCCTGCGCTCCCGCGGTGTCGACGTCGACGCGGTCAGCTGGGACGACGCCGCAGCGGACTGGGCGTCGTACGACCTCGCGGTGATCCGCTCACCGTGGGACTACGTTCCCCGCCGGCCACAGTTCCTGGCTTGGGCCCACAGCGTGCCCCGCCTGCTCAACCCGGCCGACGTGCTGGAGTGGAACACGGACAAGCGCTACCTCGCCGAGCTGGCCGAGGCCGGGCTGCCGGTCACGCCCACCGAGTTCGTGGCCCCCGGCCAGACGTGGACTCCGCCGACGACGGGCGAGTGGGTGGTGAAGCCGTCGGTCAGCGCCGGCAGCCAGGACACCGGCCGCTACGTGCTGCCCGCCCAGAGCGACCTGGCCGAGGCCCACGTGGCCCGCCTGACCGCCGAGGGCCGGACGGCGATGATCCAGCCCTACCTCGCGGCCGTGGACGAACTGGGCGAGACCGCGCTGATCTTCCTGCCCGACTCCTCCGGCGACCTCGGCTACAGCCACGCGATCCGCAAGGGCGCGATGCTCACCGGCCCGGACGAGGGCCTGATCGACCCGGGCAGCGAACAGATCGACCCCCGCACCGCGACCGAGGCCGAGCGCCGCACCGCCGAGCGGGTCCTCGAGGTCATCCCCGGCGGCACGAAGCGCCTGCTCTACGCCCGCGTCGACCTGATCCCCGGCCCCGACGGCACCCCGCTGCTGGTCGAGCTCGAACTGGCCGAGCCCTCGCTCTTCCTCACCGAAGGCGGCGACGCCGCCACCACCCGCCTGGCCGAGGCCATCATCGGCCGGCTCTGACCATCCGCCGCGTCCGGTTGCCCGCCGGCGTCGCAGCGCGCGTCCGGTTACCCGCCGGCGTCGGAGCCCGCGTCCGGCGCTTACTCGCGTCGGAGCCCGCTTCCGGCGCTTACTCGCGTCGGAGCCCGCTTCCGGCGCTTGCTCGCGTCCGGCGTTTGGCTGCGTTCGATGTTCGGCCGTGTTGGGTGTTCGGCCGCGTTGAGCGTTTGGCTGCGTTGAGCGTTTGGCTGCGTGAGGCGGTTGCTGCGTGGGGCGGAGGATCGCCTGTGGGTAAATCCCGTCGCTTGTCCGGTCTGGCCTGAGCCCAGCAGGTGTTCTGCGGTGGGTTGGCCCGGCTTGAGAACGCCTGGACGGCGGGTGGTGGCCGGAGAGGGGGGCCACCACCCGTGCCCTGGTGGTTTGGCGTGGCGGTCGCGCAGAGACACCGGGAACGACCGCCCGCGCCGACGAAAGCCTCCGTATAGGCCCACCTCCTCTCGTATGGCGTGGTTATCGGGATGCCGGCGGCATGCCGGTGGGCGGCGCGGCCGGACGACTCGGCCGCGCCGGTCCGGCACCTGGCATGCGGCGCCGGTTGACTGGGTGGCGTCCGAGGAGCCGTCTCGGTGGGGAATCCGATGTCGACGGCTGGAAACGGACGCCACCCCTTCGGCAGGGCTCGCGGGATGCCGGTCCGCCTGACGAGTAACGGACCGACAGCCCTGCCGGGTCTGAGGGCCGGCCGGATCAGGCCGGCGCGGCCAACGCGCCGGCCCTGCGGCAAGCCGCAGTGTCGGCGGGATACTCGCGGCGCGGTGCGACGCGTCGGGGCAGGCTTCCGCTTCGCGGAGCGCAGTCCTCGGCGCCCCAGCTGGGCGCGGCTTTGCCAACTAAGTGGTGGCCGCTCAGGAGGGTCGCGGTGGCCACTCGCCGAGGCTCGACTGGCGCAGGCTCGGGGGACTGGCTCCGCTGGTTACAGCTCGGCTAGGACCGGCTCGACTGGCGCAGGCCCGGCCGGGACCGGCTCCGCTGGTTGCGGCTCGCCTAGGACCAGCTCGGCTGGGACCGGCTCGCCTCGGGCCAGCTCGGCTGGGAGCGGCTCGGCTGGGAGCGGCTCGGCTGGCACAGGCTCTGTTCGGACCAGCTCGATTGGTGTCGGCTCGACTGACATCGGTCGGGCTTGCCGCAGCCGGCTGGGGAGAATTTCGTTGGAAGATCGCGGAGGCGATAGACGCCAGCGCCGTTTCCGTTTGCTGTTCGAAGGCGATGAGGCTTGTTCGCGGCATGGGGACAGCGTGCCGAAGTGAGCCGATCAATGCCGGGCCGATGTTTTTCCTGTGGACGACACGCCGCTTATCCACAGGGGCGAATCGCATAGGGCCTGTTCAGTGCGTTTCATAGCCGAGGGCGCCGACGCTTTTCGTAGTCGGAAACGCAAGGTCTTCGGGATGGCCGGCAAGAAACAGGCTGGCTGGAGAAGGTGGTCCGGAGAGTAGGCGGTCGAGGTGATCTAGTGGCGAGCCGGAACTGCGGAGATCGGCATTCGCGGCAAGCGTCGGGGAACTTCGTCGGCCACCGGCCAGCTCGGCAAGCCGGCCCGCCAGGTCGCCGCGGCCAGAGCCGACCGGGCGGAACTGACCGGTGCCCCGGCGGGCCACGAGCTTGCGCGGCTCGGTCGGCGCGGTGAGGGCTGCGTGCCGGGCCAGCGAGGTGGGGCTGCGTGCCGGGACAGTGCGGTGAGGGCTGCGTGCCGGGTCAGCGAGGTGGGGCTGCGTGCCGGGACAGTGCGGTGAGGGCTGCGTGCCGGGTCAGCGAGGTGGGGCTGCGTGCCGGGACAGTGCGGTGAGGGCTGCGTGCCGGGTCAGCGTGGGGCGGGGACCGGCTCTTCGGCTGCGACGGTGGGGGACGGCTCGGCGGGCGCTTCGACCGCGGCGGGCACGTCGGGGCGGCTGCGCAGGGACCAGATCACGGCCAGCGTGGACGTCCAGACCAGGGCGGCGCCGAGCATGTGGGCGCCGACCAGCAGGACCGGCAGGTGGGTGAAGTACTGCACGAAGCCGATCAGGCCCTGCGCCAGCTCGACGGCCAGCAGCACCACCGCGGCCCGGACCGTGGCCCGGGGGGCGTTCACCGCGCGGAGGGCGAAGACCAGCGCCAGCGTGAGGCCGAGCAGCAGGAACACCACGTCGGCGTGGGCCTGGGAGATCGCGGCCGGGTCGAGGCCGTTGCGCTTGGCGTCCAGGTCGCCGGCGTGCGGGCCGCTGCCGGTCACCACCACGCCCAGGGCGATCACCGCGGCGCTGACCGTGGAGAGGATCCAGACGAGGTGGCGTAGCGGGCGCGGCACCAGCTGCACCGGCGGACCGTCGCCCTCGGCGGCTCGCCTCCACAGGGCGTACGCGAAAGCGATGATCACGATGGAGATGAGGAAGTGGACGCCCACGACCCAGGGGTTGAGGTCGGTGAGCACCGTGATGCCGCCGACCACGGCCTGCAGGGGGATGTAGAGCAGCACGGCCAGGGCCAGCAGGACCCGTGAGCGGCGGCGTGGCTTTTCCAGCAGGGCGGCGATCACACAGGCCACGGCGATGATGCCGAGCGCGAAGGTGAGCAGCCGGTTGCCGAACTCGATGACGCCGTGGACGCCCATCTCGGCGGTCGTCGTGTACGAGGTGTCGGTGCACCGCGGCCAGGTGGGGCAGCCGAGGCCCGACCCGGTCAGCCGGACCGCGGCGCCGGTGACGACCAGCGCGACGTTCGCGACCAGCGACGCCAGGGCCAGGGGGCGCAGCGGCAGGAATCTCACCTCTGGCATCGTACGCAGGGATTTGATCTTGATTGGCAGGGCCCGGAGGCGTCGGTGGCGTGGATCACCGGGGAGTCGGTTTGCAGGGCTCCGCGGAAATACGTAACGTTGGAGTAGTGAAAAACGAGGTGTTGATCCCGATCGGGGCGGTGGCGTCGGCCAGCGCTTCGGACGGTCGCACCCGTGACCGGGTCGCCCAGCTCCTGCTGGAGCGTGGGTCGGCCACCGCGGCCGAGCTCGGCGCCCTGCTCGGGCTGAGCCCGGCGGCCATCCGCAAGCACCTCGACGCGATGCTGGCCGATCAGCTCGTCGAGACCCGCGAGGTCCGCAACGCCGGTCCGCGCGGCCGGGGGCGCCCGGCGAAGGCGTTCGCCCTCACCGCGGCCGCCCGCGAGAATCTCAACCCGCACTTCTACGACGGTATAGCGACGGCCGCGCTTCGCTGGATCGAGCAGAACCACGGGCCCGAGGCCGTCACCGCCTTCGCGTCGGCGCAGGTCGCCGGTCTGGAGGAGCGGTGCCGGGCCGCGCTGCTCGAGGCCGGCGACGACCCGATCGCCCGGGCCGAGGCGCTCGCCGAGGCATTGACCGCCGAGGGCTACGCTGCCAACGCGACCGTGATCGCGTCCGGCGGCCAGCTGTGCCAGCACTCCTGCCCGGTGGCGCACGTGGCCGCCGAGTTCCCTCAGCTGTGCGACGCCGAGACCGCGGTCATCTCGCGGCTCATCGGCACCCACGTGCAGCGTCTCGCCACGATCGCGCATGGCGACCGGGTGTGCACCACGCACATCCCAGCCCCGGCGCGAGGAGTAACTCCAGCAACCACGGTTAGGACAGATACATGACCGACCAGATCGTCAGCCAGGAAGAGCACCTCGCCGCCCTGGGCCGGTACGAATACGGGTGGGCCGACGCCGACGTGGCGGGCTCGACCGCCCAGCGTGGGCTGTCCGAGGCCGTGGTGCGCAACATCTCCGCGCTCAAGAACGAACCGCAGTGGATGCTCGACCTGCGGCTCAAGGGTCTGCGCCTGTTCGACCGCAAGCCCATGCCCAACTGGGGCGCCGACCTCACCGGCATCGACTTCCAGAACATCAAGTACTTCGTGCGCTCGACCGAGAAGCAGGCGGCCACCTGGGACGACCTGCCGGCCGACATCAAGGCCACGTACGACAAGCTGGGCATCCCCGAGGCCGAGAAGCAGCGCCTCGTGTCGGGCGTCGCGGCGCAGTACGAGTCCGAGGTCGTCTACCACAAGATCCGTGAGGACCTCGAGGAGCAGGGCGTCCTCTTCCTCGACACCGACACGGCTCTGCGCGAGCACGAGGACATCTTCAAGGAGTACTTCGGCACCGTGATCCCGGTCGGCGACAACAAGTTCGCCGCGCTGAACACGTCGGTGTGGTCGGGTGGCTCCTTCATCTACGTGCCGAAGGGTGTGCACGTCGACATCCCGCTGCAGGCCTACTTCCGGATCAACACCGAGAACATGGGCCAGTTCGAGCGGACGCTGATCATCGCCGACGAGGGCAGCTACATCCACTACGTCGAGGGCTGCACGGCGCCGATCTACTCGTCGGACTCGCTGCACTCCGCGGTCGTCGAGATCGTCGTCAAGAAGAACGCCCGGGTGCGCTACACGACCATCCAGAACTGGTCGAACAACGTCTACAACCTGGTCACCAAGCGCGCCACCTGTGAAGAGGGCGCGACCATGGAGTGGGTCGACGGCAACATCGGCTCCAAGGTGACGATGAAGTACCCGGCCGTCTACATGACCGGCGCGCACGCCAAGGGCGAGGTCCTCTCGATCGCCATGGCCGGCGAGGGTCAGCACCAGGACTCGGGCGCCAAGATGGTGCACGCCGCGCCGCACACCTCCTCGACGATCATCTCGAAGTCGATCGCCCGGGGCGGCGGCCGTACGTCGTACCGCGGTCTCGTGCAGGTGCTGGAGGGCTCGTCGTCCTCCAAGAGCACGGTCAAGTGCGACGCGCTGCTGGTCGACACCATCTCCCGGTCGGACACGTACCCGTACGTCGACATCCGCGAGGACGACGTGTCGATGGGGCACGAGGCGACCGTCTCCAAGGTCAGCGAGGACCAGCTCTTCTACCTGATGAGCCGCGGTCTCACCGAGGACGAGGCGATGGCGATGATCGTGCGCGGCTTCATCGAGCCGATCGCCAAGGAACTCCCGATGGAGTACGCGCTCGAGCTGAACCGCCTGATCGAGCTCCAGATGGAAGGGGCTGTGGGCTAATCCCACCGCCGCGCCCGATGGTCAAGCTGCAAGCCATAAGGACGAGATGACTACCGAGACCACGATCGCCCCGCCCAGCACCAAGTCGCAGGTGCTGAGCTCCTTCGACGTCACCGAGTTCCCGGCCCTCAACGGCCTGGAGGAGGAGTGGCGATTCACCCCGCTCAAGCGGCTGCGCGAGCTGGTCACGGCCACGTCGCTGACCGGCACCGCACCGCAGTTCGAGACCGGTGACCTGCCGGCCGGCGTGAGCGTGCGGAGCGTCGACCAGGTCGACCCGGTGCTCACGCCGTTCGACCGGGTCAGTGCGCTGGCCTTCGGCGCGGCCGCGGGCGTGACCCTGATCGAGGTCGCGCCCGAGACCGAGCCCGAGCAGGCCGTGGTGATCCGCGTGGTCGGCAAGGGCGGCGACGCGGCGGCCGCGCGCACCTTCGTCAAGGTGGGCGCGTTCGCCAAGGTCACCCTCGTCCTCGAGCAGACCGGCACGACCACACTGGCCGACAACATCGAGGTCGTGGTGGGCGACAGCGCCCAGCTGACCTTCGTGACGGTCGCCGGCTGGGACGCCGGCGCCGTGCAGGCCCAGCACGTCAAGCTGCGGGTCGGCAAGGACGCCCGGGCCGTGCACGTGCAGGTGGCGCTCGGCGGCGACCTGGTCCGCCAGTTCACCAGCGTCGAGTACACCGGGCGGGGCGGCGACGCCGAGCTGTGGGGTCTCTACTTCGCCGACGCCGGCCAGCACTTCGAGCACCGCCAGCTGGTCGACCACTCGGTGCCGGACTGCCGCAGCTACGTCGGCTACCGCGGCGCGCTCCAGGGCGCGTCGGCGCACACCGTCTGGGTCGGCGACGTGCTGATCCGCGCCACGGCGACCGGCACGGACACGTACGAGATCAACCGCAACCTGATCCTGACCGACGGGGCCCGGGCCGACTCGGTGCCCAACCTCGAGATCGAGACCGGTGAGATCGTCGGGGCCGGGCACGCCAGCGCGACCGGCCGCTTCGACGAGGAGCAGCTGTTCTACCTGATGGCGCGCGGCATCCCCGAGGGCGAGGCCCGCAAGCTGGTGGTGCGCGGCTTCTTCGCCGAGCTGCTCAACAAGATCCCGGTCGAGGAGCTGCGCGAGCGGCTCGGCGACGCGATCGAGGCGAGGCTGGCGGAGAGCGGCGCGTGAGCTTCGAGCTGGTCGGCTCGGCAGCCGACGTCGCCAAGGGCGCCGCGATCTCGGTCGAGGTCGACGGTGTGGACGTCGCGGTGGTGCACGCCGACGACGACAACTTCTATGCCGTACGCGACGAGTGCTCGCACGCCACGGTCCCCCTCTCCGAGGGTGAGGTCGAGGGCTGCATGCTCGAGTGCTGGCTGCACGGCTCCCGGTTCGACCTGCGCACCGGTGAGCCGAGCGGCCCGCCCGCGTTCACCGCGGTGGCGACCTACCCCGTCGAGATCCGCGACGGCGACATCTATGTATCGACGACCCCGAGTAATGGAGTAAACCCGTGAGCACCCTGGAGATCCGCGACCTGCAGGTGTCGGTCAAGCTGCCCGAGGGCGACCTGAAGCCGATCCTGGCCGGGGTCGACCTCACCGTGAAGTCGGGGGAGACCCACGCCATCATGGGTCCGAACGGCTCGGGCAAGTCGACGCTGGCGTACTCCATCGCGGGCCACCCCAAGTACGAGATCACCGGCGGCAGCGTGAAGCTGGACGGCGAGAGCGTGCTCGACATGACCGTCGACGAGCGCGCCCGGGCCGGCCTGTTCCTGGCCATGCAGTACCCGGTCGAGGTCCCCGGCGTCTCGGTGGCCAACTTCCTGCGTACGGCGAAGACCGCGATCGACGGCGAGGCGCCCAAGCTGCGGACGTGGGCCGGCGAGCTGCGCGGGGCCATGGAGAAGCTCCAGATGGACCCGGCGTTCGCCCAGCGCAACGTGAACGAGGGCTTCTCCGGCGGTGAGAAGAAGCGGCACGAGATCATGCAGCTCGAGCTGCTCAAGCCGAAGATGGCGATCCTCGACGAGACCGACTCGGGCCTCGACATCGACGCGCTGCGCGTGGTCAGCGAGGGCGTCAACCGCGTCCGCGAGACCGGCGACACCGGCCTGCTGCTGATCACCCACTACACCCGCATCCTGCGCTACATCAAGCCGGACTTCGTGCACGTCTTCGTCGCCGGCAAGATCGTGCAGGAGGGTGGCCCGGAGCTCGCCGAGCAGCTCGAGGCCGAAGGTTACGAGCGCTACGTGGGCACGCGGGTCTGACGGGGGCTGGCACATGACGTTCGACGTGGCCCAGGTCCGAGCCGATTTCCCCATCCTCACGCGGGAGATCAACGGCCACCCGCTGGTCTATCTGGACAGCGCCAACACCTCGCAGAAGCCTCGGCAGGTCATCGAGGCGATGCGGGTGCACAACGAGCGGCACAACGGCAACGTGTCCCGCTCGGTGCATACGCTCGGCACCGAGGCCACGTCGGCGTACGAGGACGCCCGCGCCAAGGTGGCGGCCTTCATCAACGCCGCCACCCCGGACGAGATCGTCTTCACCAAGAACTCGACCGAGGCGATCAACCTGGTCGCCCACTCGGCCGGGCAGCACCTGCGGCTCCAGCCGGGCGACGAGATCGTGATCTCCGAGATGGAGCATCACTCGAACATCGTCCCGTGGCAGTTGCTCTGCGAGCGCACCGGCGCCACGCTGCGCTGGTTCGGCGTGACCGACGACGGCCGGCTCGACGAGTCCCAGCTCGAGACGCTGGTCAACGAGCGCACCAAGCTGGTCTCGGTCGTGCACATGTCGAACGTGCTGGGCACGATCAACGACGTCTCCCGGATCGTCGCGCGGGCCCGTGAGGTCGGCGCGCTGGTGCTGCTCGACTGCTCGCAGTCGGTGCCGCACCTGCCGGTCGACGTGCGCACGCTCGGCGCCGACTTCATCGCGTTCACCGGTCACAAGATGCTCGGCCCGACCGGCATCGGCGTGCTGTGGGGGCGTTACTCCCTGCTCGCCGAGATGCCGCCGTTCCTCGCCGGTGGCTCGATGATCGAGACGGTGACGATGGGCGGCACCACCTATGCCGCGCCGCCGGCCCGCTTCGAGGCCGGCACCCCGCCGATCGCCGAGGCGGTCGGGCTCGGCGCGGCGGTCGACTACCTGACCGGGCTGGGCATGGAGGCGGTGCACCAGCACGAGCAGGACATCACCGCGTACGCCCTCAAGACCCTGCTGGACGTGCCGGGAGTCCGCCTCTTCGGCCCGGCCACCCCCGAAGGCCGTGGCGGCACGCTGTCGTTCGGCGTGGACGGGGTGCACCCGCACGACGTCGGGCAGGTCCTCGACGCGCTCGGGGTCGAGGTGCGGGTCGGGCATCACTGCGCCAAGCCGACCTGCGTGCGTTTCGGCGTCCCGGCGATGACCCGCGCGTCGTTCTACCTCTACACCACCACGGACGAGATCGACGATCTTGCCCGCGGCCTCGACCAGGTCAAGAAGGTGTTCGGCTGATGATGCTCGACGGGCTGTACCAGGAGATCATCCTGGACCACTACAAGCACCCGCACGGCCGTGGCCTGCGCGACCCGTTCAACGGCGAGGCCCACCACGTCAACCCGACGTGCGGCGACGAGATCACCGTCCGGGTCACCGCCGCCGGCTCGTCCTTCTCCGACATCTCGTACGACGGCCTGGGGTGCTCGATCAGCCAGGCGTCCGCCTCGGTGCTGTACGAGCTGCTGCTCAACCGGTCCACGGCCGACGCGGCGGGAATCCACGAGGCTTTCGTGGCGCTGATGCAGGGGCGCGGCCAGGTCGAGCCCGACGAGGACGTGCTCGGCGACGGCATCGCGTTCGCCGGGGTGGCGAAGTTCCCGGCCCGGGTCAAATGCGCGCTGCTGCCGTGGATGGCGTTCAAGGACGCCGCCGCCCGGGCAGGCGTGGACGTTTCCTCGACAGACGCAACCGCTCCAGAGGCTTCAGAGGTGAAGGCATGACTGACACTCCCGTTACCGCTCCCGAGGACGGCGCCACCGCGGTCGCCCCGGCGGAGGTCTCCAAGGCTTCCATCGCGGACGTCGAAGAGGCGATGAAGGACGTCGTCGACCCCGAGCTCGGGATCAACGTCGTCGACCTCGGCCTCGTGTACGACGCGTACGTCGACGACGACAACATCGCCACCCTCGACATGACGCTCACCTCGGCGGCCTGCCCGCTGACCGACGTCATCGAGGACCAGACGCGGACGGCGCTGACCACCGGCCCCGGCGGCGGCCTGGTCAAGGACTTCCGCATCAACTGGGTGTGGCTGCCGCCGTGGGGCCCCGACAAGATCACCGACGACGGCCGCGAGCAGCTGCGGGCGCTCGGCTTCAACGTCTGAGTTCTGTCGGACCCCCCTGCTACAAAAAGGGCATGGAACTTCCCGCCCTCATCACCCTGATCGACGAGCGGTCGGCGGCGCTGCGTGACGCAGTCGCCGCCGCTGCTGTTCCCGGCGCCCGGGTGCCCGGCTGCCCCGACTGGGATCTCGGCGATCTCGTGGCTCACCTGGGCGCGGTCCAGCGTTTCTGGGCCGTGGTGGTGACCGAGGGCGACCCGACCGGCCCGCCGCCGGCCGCCGCGCTGGGCGACCGCGAGCCGCGCGGTGACCTGCTGCAGTGGTCGGCCGAGTCGACCGACCTGCTGCTCAAGGCGCTTCACAGCTCGTCCGCCGACGCCCCGGCGTGGGCCTGGTGGGGCGCTTCCTCCGCACCCCTGACCGTCGGTGCGATCGCCCGCCACCAGGTGCAGGAGGCGGCCGTCCACGCCCGCGACGCGCAGGAGGCGGTGGGCCGGGCCGAGCCGCTGCCCGGCGTTGTCGCGGTCGACGGAGTGGCCGAGTTCCTTCAGGTCGGGGTCGGCTCGCTGGGCGCGTGGCCGCACCGCCCGGCCCGGATCGCCTTCGCCGCCGTCGACGGCCCGACTCACACTCTCGATCTGTCACCGTCGGGCGGCCGGCTCGATCCCGCGGCCGGCGGCGACCCGGTGGTCACCGTGCGCGGGCCGGCCGGTGATCTGGTGCTGGCGCTCTACGGCCGGGTGCCGTTCCACAACCTACGGATCGAGGGCGACCGGGAGGTGCTGACGCAGCTGCGCTCTTGGTCGAACCCCGACTGAACGCGGCCGGGCCTGCCTCGTGCTTCGGCCTGTTTCGCGCGGCCGGCTTTGTCTTGCGCGGCCGGTCTGACTCGCGCGGGCCGGTCTGTCTTGCGCGGTTGACTTGGCTCGCGGGCTGACTGTTCAGTCTTGCGCGACCGGCCCGCCTCGCGGCGCTCGCCGGCCGACGCGGGGCTACCGCCAGCCGTGCCGAGTCGTCGGGAACGTCGGATTCGGTCCGTCGGTCGGACGTTGACGCAAATCGTCGGCGTGACCATCAGGCGGGTTCCGCCTCGGTCACGTGTGTGCGCTGGTCGTGGGCTACGCGGGCGGCAGGTGGTCGACCGCGTTGTAGTAGGCGAGCTCGAGCCGTCCGTCGACAGCGACGAAGCGGCTCAGCGACGCGTTGCGGACGCTGCCGGCGGAACGCTCGGCCTCCAGCACCTGGTCCCAGGTCAGTTGCTCGATGACGGCGCGCATCATGAGCACCACCGCGTCGTGGGCGACCACGATGACCCGTTCGCCGGCGTGGTCGCGGTTGAGGTCGTCGAGGAAGGCGCCCAGTCGCACCTCGATGTCCGCGAAGGACTCGCCGCCCGGCGGAGCGTAGTGATGCTCGCCGGCGTCGGCGCGCCGCTGGGCCTCGTCCGGGAAGCGCTGGGCCACGGCGGCCCGGGTCAGCATCTCGAGGTAGCCGAGCAGCCGATCGACGAGGCGGTCGTCAGTGGTCGGCGCGGGCAGCTCGACGCCGGACTTCTCCGCCGCGATCCGCCACGTCTCCCGGGCCCGCAGATAGGGCGAGGTGATGGCGACCTGGGGCCGCTCGTCCTCGGGCAGCTCCCCGATCCACTCGCCGAGCGCCGCGGCCTGTTCCTGGCCGTACTCGGTCAGCGGCACCTCGGCATCACGCCCGCTGACCTCGGCCTCGAGCAGCCCTCCGGCATCGGCGGCGGGAAAGGCGACGTTGGCCAGGCTCTGCCCGTGCCGGACGAGGAGAAGTTCGGCAACCACACTCATGATCCGACCCTACCGAGCGAGCTGCTCCGGTGTGACGCCCGACGGCACCAAGACGGCGCCGGCGGTCGGTCGCTGGAGCTTGCGCGGGCGGCGCGATAAATCGGTCGCGGTGGTGTGCCGGGAACGCGACCATGGGCCCGTGACGAAGTCGATCCCGCACCCCGCTGTCTCTGTCGCTGTGGCCGATCGGGCCGCGCGACAGCAGCGGACCGGCCCCCGCGGAACGGCGGTTCGTCAGCAGCGGTCATGAGCGCGGCGTTTCTGGCCGGCGTCGTCGCGGGCTACGGGGTCGCGCTGCCCATGGGAGCCATCGGCGTGCTCATCGCCGGTCTCAGCGCGCGCACGTCCCTCCGGGTCGGCGCGGCGGCCGGGTTGGGCGCAGCCACGGCGGACGGCCTCTTCGCGGCTATCGCCGTGGCCGGGGGAGCAGCCGTGGCCAGCCTGATCGCGCCGATGGCCGCACCGCTGCGCTGGGTCGCGGCCGTCGTCTTGCTGATCATCGCCGCGCTGACAGCCCGGGCGGCCTTTCGTGAGCCGGGTACCGCCGCCGTGGGCGATCGGCCTGTCAAGCCCGGGCGGGCCTACGTCGGCGTGCTCGGCCTGACCTTGCTCAACCCGGCGACCGTCATCTACTTCGCCGCGCTGGTCCTGGGCCGGGCCGGCGAGGGCGGCGGCGTGCCCTTCGTCGCCGGCGTCATCCTGGCCTCCGCCAGCTGGCAACTCGTGATCGCCGCCGGCGGCTCGCTCATCGGCCGCCGGCTGACCGGCCCACGAGGCCGCACCTGGACGGCGCTGGTCTCCAGCATCGTCATAGCTGCCCTGGCTGTCCGCCTGGTGCTCCCGGCCTGAGTCGGCCCCACCCGTCTACGTCAGTGCGACTTCGTGGCGGAATGCTGTAGGGCGGGCGAGCGGAAACGGCTCAGTCCGGAGTCACCGCTTTCTCGCCCGCTCTCGCCCGCTCTCGCCCGCTCTCGCCCGCTCTCGCGGTGGAGTGCTGGGAGCGGGCAACTGGAGCGGCTTGGCTGGGCGACTGCTTCCTCGCCCGCTTTCGAGGTGAAACGCCGGGGACAAGCCGGGCGGCTCGGCCGCAGTGACCGTTCTCTCGCCTGCTTCGCGGTGGAGCGCTGGGGGGAGACGAGCCGGGCGGCTCGGTCGGGGTGACTGTTTCTTGCCTGCTCTCGTTGCGGAACGCTGTAGGGCGGACAATTGGAGCGGCCAGTCCGGAGTCACCGCCTTCTCGCCCGCTCTCGCGGTGGAACGCTGAGGGACAAGCCGGGCGGCTCGGCCGCGGTGACCGTTTTCTCGCCTGCTTCGCGGTGGATCGCGGGGGAGGACAAGCCGGGCGGCTCGGTCGGGGTGACCGCTTTTTCGCCTGTTCTCGTGGCGGAACGTTGTAGGTCAGGCAAGCGGAACGGCTCAGTCCGGAGCCACTGCTTCTTGCCCGCTCCTCGCGGTGGAGCGCTGTGGGGTGGGCAAATGGAGTGGCTCGGCCGGGGCGATCGCTTCCTCGACTGCTCTCCTGGCGGAGCACTGTAGGGCAGGCAAGTGAAACAAAACTCGGTCCGGGGCGCCCGCTTTCGCGGTGGAACGCTGGAGGAGGGCAAGAGGAACAGCTGACGGGACGCGTGCTCGCAAGGCCGGAGAACCGCAGTCGGCCCGGCCTGCACGACGCAGGGGCGTTCAGCGGGACAGGTGGGCTACCGCGCCGGTTTCCAGGGCGGCCCAGACGCCGCCGTCCGGGCCGATGGTGATGCCGTGCGGCTCGGAGGACGGGGTGGGCAGGTCGAATTCCTCGATCTTGCCGGCCACGCTGATGTGAGCGATGCGGTTGGCGCCCCACTCGGTGAACCAGCAGCCACCGCCGGGATCGGCGGTGATGGCGTGTGGGCGGGCCGCTCGGTCGGGGAGCGGGAATTCGGTGACGGTGCCGTCGGGCGTGATGCGGCCGACCTGGCCGGCGCCGATCTCGACGAACCACAGGGCCCCGTCGGCGCCCAGGGTGACGCCGACCGGCGACGCGCCCTTGGTGGGCAGCGGGTGCAGCGTCACCTGGCCGTCGAGTGTGATGCGGCCGATCGCGTCGGCCTGGTTGAGGGTGAACCAGAGCGCTTCGTCGGGGCCGGGGGTGATCATCGAGGGGAAGCCGCCGGCCCTGGGCAGGGGAAACTCGGTGAGCCGGCCGTCGACCGTGAGGCGGCCGACGGCGTCGCCGTTCATCTCGGTGAACCACAGGGCGCCGTCGGCGCCGGGAGCGATGCCGAAGGGTGCACCACGCACGGTGAAGGAGGTCTGCTTGCCGTCCGTGGTGAGGCGTCCGATGCGGTCGTCGCGGTTACGGGTGAACCACAACGCTCCGTCACCGCCCACGGTGACGACCGACGGTCCGCTCGTGGCCGAGTCGAGTGGATGTTCCTCCGTGGTGCCGTCCATGGCCAGCCGGGCGACGCGACCACCGTGGACGAGTGTCATCCACAAGGCGTTGTCGGGCCCGGCGACGATGCCGTAGGGCCCGGCCGCCGCGTCGGTGACTCCGATCTCGCGCACCGGCTGCCTCACACCCTCGCTCCCTCACTCACAGAACCATGACCCTCTCGCGGACCGACCGAACTCACCGATGCTTCGTCCCCTCGCGGACCGACCGAACTCACCGATGCTTCATCCCCTCGCGGACCGACTGAACTCACGGATGCTTCATCCCCCGGCGGGCCGACTGAACTCACGGATGCTGACCGACTGAACCGCTCGCGGGCCGATACGCCTCACAGATGCTTCATCGCCTCGCGGACCGACAGGCCGGAGAGCGTCGACCGGTGAGCCTCGACGAAGGCGCGGACGGCGTCGGGGTCGGTGCGGGCGTACTGGCGCAGGGCCCAGCCGATCGCCTTGCGCACGAAGAAGTCGCGATGGCCGGCCTGGGCCCGGCAATAGCCGAACAGGCGGTCGACGTCCGTCGCGCCGCCGTAATGCAGCTGGTGCAGGATCGCCGTGCGGACCAGCCACAGGTTGTCGTCCCTCGACCACTCGTCCATGACGGCGACCAGCGACGGGTGGTGCGTGACCAGCCCCCCGGTGAACCGGGTGGCCAGCGGGTCGATCGTGTCCCACCATGACTTCGTGGTGATCAGCTCGCGCAGTGTGGGCACGAAGCCGGGGCCCGGCACCGTCACGTTGGCGCCGAGGTAGGAACAGCCGACGTACTGGAACTCACGCTCCGGACGGGACCACAGCGCCAGGGCGATCGAGCGAAGATCATCCTCCGTGGGCCGGGGCAGGTCTCGCACGGCCTCGCGTTGCATCGTTCGCAGGGCCGGCGAAGCCAGGCCGAGGAACGGGAACCGGCCTTTCATGTACGCCGCCTGGCCCGCGGCCCGAACCGGGTCGGCCGCGGGCAGCAAACGCTCGTCGAGCCGTTCCAGCAGCGTCGCGGTCAGGTCGGTCATGGCCCGCATCCTGCCACCGTAGTCTGACAAGAATGGGCGAACGGACGGCCGCGGGCGGCGGCAAATGGGTCGATGTCGCGCCGGAGCGGATGACCCGGTGGCTGGAGAACTTCGCGCGCCGCCACGGCCCGTACCGGGAAGAGGGGTTGACCCTGATCGCCGAGGACGGCGCCTCGGCGGACTGGCGGACGCCGCCCGGCGCGGCCGGCGTGGCGACTCTGGCCGAGCTGATCGAGACGGCTCAGCGGCCGCGCAAGCTGGGCCTGCTGCTCGCCCGTAAGGGCGCGGTGGCGGTGGGCGTCGCCGACGGTGCCACGCTCCTCGCGTCCAAGGTGGACAGGAACTATGTGCAGGGGCGCACGGCGGCTGGTGGCTGGTCACAGCAGCGCTTCGCGCGCCGCCGCGACAACCAGGCCAAGGCGGCCGCCGCGGACGGCGCCGACATCGTCGCGCGTGTTCTGCTGCCCTCCGTACGGGACCTCGCCGCGCTGGTGACGGGCGGTGACCGCACCGCGGTGGAGGCCATCCTGACCGCGCCGAACCTGGCCCCGCTGGCCGCCGCGCGGGCCGAGCGGTTCCTGGACGTGCCCGAGCCCCGGCACGCGGTGCTGATCTCCGCGGTGGCCGGGGCCCGGGCCGTGTCCGTCCTGGTGAAGGAACCTTAGAACGAGGTGTTGCAGCTCTCCGGATTGCCCGAGTCGTAACCCTTCTGGAAGTTCTGCTGCCGCTGGGCCGCGGTGCCGTGCGTGAACTCCTCCGGGTTGACCGGGTTGCCGCTGCGCTTCTGGAGCACGTCGTCACCGATCTGGCCGGCCGTCTGGATGCCTTCCTCGATGTCCTGCTGGGTCAGGCTCGTGAAAAGTTTCTGGCCCTTGGTGTCGGTCGTCTCGGTGGCCGCCTTGGACCACACCCCGGCGTAGCAGTCGGCCTGCAGCTCGAGCTTCACCGACAGCGCGTTCTTCTCGCTCTCGCCCGCGCCCTGCTGAGCCCGGCGCATCTTGGCCTCCTGGCCGGTGATGTCCTGGATGTGGTGGCCGTACTCGTGGGCCAGCACGTAGGGCTGGGCGAACTCGCCGGGCGCGCCGAGCTGCTGGGACAGCACGTCGTAGAACGTGAGGTCGATGTACACCTGGTTGTCGCCGGGGCAGTAGAACGGCCCGACGCCGGAGTCGGCCGCGCCGCACGCCGTGTTCACCTGGCGGGAGAAGATCACCGTCTTGGCCGGTTGGTACTGCGTGCCGAAATACTGCGGCGTCGCCTTGTTCCAGTACGCCTGGATCGAGTTGATGTAGAGGACGTTCCGGCACTCCAGCTGCTGGGTGGCGTTGTCCTGGGAACACGTTTGCTGGATGTTGGTGTTGTTACCCGTGTCGGTGCCACCACCACCGATCTGGTTGATGCCGAAGTAACCACCGACCACGGCGACGACGATCGTGATGATGATGCCGACCAGGCCACCACCGCCGATCGGCAGCCCGCCGAGGCCGCCGCCCCCGCCACCGCCGGAACCACGTCGATCCTCGACCTGACTGGTATCGATGTCGGCGTTCTCGTTGAGTTCCATTTCTTCCTCACTGAGGGAGTGCGGCGGGAGTCCCCGATGCGTACCCGATGATCTTGCTGGTTAATCGGGTGGGAGGTACAGCGGGCCGCCCGGTACTATTGCCGGGTGCTGCTCTGCGAAGGCTGACCTGCCCCGCGCCGACCCTTGGCTGTTCCGACGGAGGAACAGCGCGAAGGCCGGCGTTCTTCTGTGCCCGGAGCCAGCCTTCTTCTGAGAGTGAGCAGTCAAAACATGATCACCGCCACCGGACTCGAACTGCGCGCCGGCTCCCGCATCCTGCTGTCCCCGGTCACCCTGCGGGTGCAGCCGGGCGACCGGATCGGTCTGGTCGGCCGCAACGGCGCGGGCAAGACCACCACGCTCAAGGTCCTGGCCGGCGAGGGCCAGCCCTACACGGGTCAGGTCGAGCGCACCAGCGAGGTCGGCTACCTGCCGCAGGACCCGCGCACCGGCGACCTCAACGTGACCGGCCGCGACCGGGTGCTCAGCGCCCGCGGCCTCGACGCGATCATCGCCGAGATGCAGAAACTCGAGATCAAGCTCGAGGAGAGCGCCGACGACAAGCTGATCCGCCGCTACGGCGTGCTCGAGGATCAGTTCTCCGCCCTGGGCGGGTACGCGGCCGAGGCCGAGGCCGCCCGCATCTGCTCCAACCTGGGCCTGCCCGACCGGGCGCTGGCGCAGGCGATCGGCACCCTCTCCGGCGGCCAGCGCCGCCGCATCGAGCTGGCCCGCATCCTGTTCGCCAACTCCGGGCAGAACGGCAAGGGCATCCTGCTGCTCGACGAGCCCACCAACCACCTCGACCAGGACTCGATCGCCTGGCTGCGCGGCTACATGGCCCAGCACAAGGGCGGGCTGGTGGTGATCAGCCACGACGTCGAGCTGCTCGAGGCCGCGGTCAACAAGGTGTGGTATCTCGACGCCAACCGCTCAGTCGTCGACATGTACAACATGGGCTGGAAGAAGTACCTCGAGTCGCGCGAGACCGACGAGCGCCGCCGGCGCCGCGAGCGGGCGAACGCCGAGAAGAAGGCCGGCGCCCTGATGGCCCAGGCCGACAAGATGCGGGCCAAGGCCACCAAGACGATCGCCGCGCAGAACATGGCGCGCCGGGCCGAAAAGCTGCTCGGTGGCCTCGAGGAGGTACGCAGCTCGGACAAGGTGGCCAAGGTGCGGTTCCCCAACCCGGCCCCGTGCGGAAAGACGCCGCTCACCGCGTCCGGCCTGTCGAAGTCGTACGGGTCGCTCGAGATCTTCACCGATGTCGACGTGGCGGTCGACCGGGGCTCGCGCGTGGCCATCCTCGGCCTCAACGGCGCCGGCAAGACCACCCTGCTGCGGATGCTCGGTGGCCTGCTCGAACCGGACACCGGCGAGGTGCACGCGGGGCACGGCCTGCGGCTGGGCTACTACGCGCAGGAACACGAGACGCTCGACGTCGACCGGACGATCCTCGAGCACATGCGCAGCGCCGCGGCCGACCAGACCGACACCGACCTGCGCAAGATCCTCGGCGCGTTCCTCTTCTCGGGTGACGACGTCGACAAGCCGGCCGGGGTGCTCTCGGGCGGCGAGAAGACCCGTCTGGCGCTGGCCACGCTCGTGTGCTCGGGCGCCAACGTGCTGCTTCTCGACGAGCCCACCAACAACCTCGACCCGATCAGCCGCGAGCAGGTGCTCGATGCCATCGCCAACTACCCGGGAGCGATCGTGCTGGTCACGCACGACGCCGGCGCGGTGCAGGCGCTGAAGCCGGACCGGGCCATTCTGCTGCCCGACGGCGACGAGGACGCGTGGAGCGACGACCTGCTGGAGCTCGTCGAACTGGCCTGATCGCGGGATCATCGCCATCGTCTCTTGTCAACCGGTGCCCACACAGACAGTGCGACGTTCGGGCGTTTGCGGTCAGGTCGGGCACCGGTCCGGGCAGTCCCCCGTGGGCCCTCCCGGCTCGGCAGCGGTGGGTAGGGGACGCATCGACGCTCAGTCATGTCCGGTCGACGACGGCTCTCGATCGCGAGTTTTCGCAGGTGATCGATGGTCTTGGCGGAAAGGTGAGCGAAGCCTTACGCGGGTTCCGAAAGCCTGTCGCCCTAACGACTGTGAACTGTCTGACATTGATGGCCGTGGTCATCGTCAAGTTCCTGACAGTGATAAATGGGCACGTTGGCTAGGCCTGGATACCTAGCGCATGATCGTTGGAGGCGGTCTAATAGGTGAGACCGTATGAACCGCACTGTCTGGGACGTGAGGATTCAAGATGCCAGCCACGGGCACTGCCACCAGTACTGAGAAGGGTCGCCGAATCGTCGGCAGCGAGCGCCAGTCATTGGCGAAGGATCTGGTGAAGCGTTACACGTCGGGGGAGAGCATTCGCGCCCTCGCCGCTTCGACCGGCCGGTCCTACGGATTCGTGCACCGGGTACTCACCGAGTCCGGTGTGCAGCTCCGCCAGCGTGGTGGCGCTCGTCGCCGCAAGAAGGCGTGACGATCGGCGACGCCGCACCCGGCCTCCCCGCCGACGAGTCGGGCGTTCGCTACGACCTGGACGGGCCGGTGGCAACGGTGACGTTGTCCCGGCCCGAGGTCCTCAATGCGCAAACGCCGGCGATGTGGGCCGAGCTCGCGAACATTTCGCGGAAATTACCTGGCGACGTACGAGTCGTCATTGTCCGCGGCGACGGACGCTCTTTTTCCGCAGGCCTGGATCTGTCGGCCGCACGGGGCGAAGGCGATTCTTCACTTGCGAAGCTTTCGCAGTTGTCACCAGAGGAGTGCGCGGATCGGATTGCCGGCTTCCAGTCGGCGTTCACGTGGCTGCGTAACCCCTCGATCGTGACGATCGCGGCCGTGCAGGGACATGCGATCGGCGCCGGATTTCAACTCGCGCTCAACTGTGACATGCGAGTACTGGCCGACAACGCGCGATTCTCGATGGCCGAGGTGACCCTCGGGCTCGTGCCCGATCTGGGCGGCACCAAGCGGCTCACCGAGCTGGTCGGGCCCTCCCGCGCGCTCGAGATCTGCGTGACCGGCCGGCGCATCGAGGCCGACGAGGCCGTACGCATCGGTCTGGCTACCGCCGTCGTGCCGGCCGCCGAGCTGGAGGGCGCCGTCGCCGACCTCGCCGCCGCGGTGCTCGCCGCCGATCGCGGCGCGGTCGCCGAGATCAAGGCGCTGCTGTCCGGGGCCACCCAGCGAACGTACGCCGAACAAGACCGCGCCGAGCGCGAGGCGCAGACCCGCCGCCTGCGGGATCTGTCGGAATAGTCTCCTCACCACCCGGAGTTGTCATACCCGCCGGGCAGAATCCTTTCTGCCCGCACGATGTGACACCGAGCCGAAACCCGGGAGGTGACGAGATGAGCATGCCCTCGTGGTCCATGCTGCGCTCGATCCAGAACTCGGACCGGGTGGCCGAACACCGCCTCCGCCAGGGCACGACCCGGCGGATCCTTCGTTACGCCCGGCCCTACCGCCGGGACATCCTGGTCTTCCTCATCACCGTGGTGCTCGCCGCCGGCATCGGCGTCGCGACACCCCTGCTCGCCGGTCACGTGATCAACGCCATCACCGACGGCGACCCCGACGCGGCGTCCACCGTCATCCGGCTGGCCGTGATGATCGCGGTGCTCGCGGTCGTCGACGCGTTCCTGTCGCTGGCCCAGAGGTGGTATTCCGCCCGCATCGGCGAGGGCATCATCCTCGACCTGCGCACCAAGGTGTACGACCACGTGCAGCGCATGCCGTTGCAGTTCTTCACCCGCACCCAGACCGGCGCCCTGGTCAGCCGGCTCAACAACGACGTCACCGGCGCCCAGCGGGCCTTCACGTCCACCCTGTCCGGCGTGGTCAGCAACGTCATCCAGCTGGTGCTCACGGCCGCGGTGATGTTCAGCCTCTCGTGGCAGATCACCACGCTGTCGCTCATGATGCTGCCGCTGTTCATCATCCCGGCGCGCCGGGTCGGCAAACGCCTCGCCGAGATCACCCGCGAGTCGTACAACCTGGACGCCAAGATGAACGCGACGATGACCGAGCGGTTCAACGTCGCCGGCGCGATGCTGGTCAAGCTCTTCGGCCGTCCCGGCGCCGAGGCCGACCGCTTCGGTGAGCGGGCCGCCCGGGTCCGCGACATCGGCATCCAGCAGGCCATGTTCTCGCGCACGTTCTTCGTCGCGATGTTGCTGGTCGCCTCGCTGGCGCAGGCCCTGACCTACGGCCTCGGTGGCTGGCTCGCAGTCACCGGCAGCGTCACGGCCGGCACGGTGGTCACCCTGGCACTGCTGCTGACCCGGCTCTATGGCCCGCTGACCGCGCTCAGCAACGTGCGGGTCGACGTGATGAGCGCGCTCGTGTCGTTCGACCGGGTGTTCGAGGTGCTCGACCTCAGGCCCGGCATCGAGGAGCGCCCCGGCGCCGTCGACCTGCCGGCCGGCGCCGGTCGGGTCGAGTTCCGCGACGTGCACTTCCGCTACCCCAGCGCGAGCGAGGTCTCCCTGGCCACGCTCGAGGATGTGGCGACCCTCGACCGGACGGAGAACGCGCCCATCCTGCGCGGGGTCGACTTCACCGTCGAGCCCGGCCAGATGGTCGCGCTCGTCGGCCCGTCCGGCGCGGGCAAGTCGACCACGTCGATGCTGGTCTCCCGCATCTACGACGTCACTTCGGGCGCCGTACGGATCGACGGGGTCGACGTCCGCGACGCGACGCTCGACTCCTTGCGCGACACGATCGGGGTCGTCACGCAGGACGCCCACCTGTTCCACGAGACGATCGCCGAGAACCTGCGATACGCGCGTCCCGACGCGACCGACGAGGACATGTGGGAGGCGTTGCGCGGCGCCCAGGTCGCTGAGCTGGTGGCGGCGCTGCCCGAGGGGCTCGACACGGTCGTGGGCGAGCGTGGCTACCGCTTCTCCGGCGGCGAGAAACAGCGGCTGGCGATCGCCCGGCTGCTGCTCAAGCGCCCGTCGATCGTCGTGCTCGACGAGGCCACCGCCCACCTCGACAGCGAGTCCGAGGCGGCGGTGCAGCGGGCCCTGGCCGTGGCGCTCGAGGGTCGCACGGCGTTGGTGATCGCCCACCGGCTCTCCACCGTCCGCGACGCCGACCAGATCCTGGTGCTCGACGCGGGCCGCGTCGTCGAGCGCGGCCGCCACGAGGAGCTCGTGGCCGCGGGCGGCCTCTACGCCGAGCTCTACCGCACCCAGTTCGCGGCCGCTTCCCCGGCGGCCACCTTCGCCGACGACGTCGAGATCGTCACGGTGCCGGCCGGCCAGATCGAGCCCTGACCGCCCACGGCGCCGGAGCTCCGGGAGGCCGGGCCCGGTAACCCGACTACTGCCGGTGCGCTGGGACAACTCGGTGACGGTGGACGGTGGACGGCGGATGGTCGCGGGTCGGCTCGGGCGCCGCCGAGATGGTCAGTGAGCTGGTCCGGGACTTTGCGGCCGCGCGGGCGTCTGGGCCATCCGGCGCCCGATCAACGCGTTGGCGCAGCGTGGCGATGTCTGCGGGCTGCCTTTGTGAGGGCGGAGCACCGGCAGGGCTTGCGACGCGGTCCGGCGGCCCCGAGCTACCGCAAAGCCGAGGCCGTCCCCGCTGGTCGTCCGGCCTGCTCCAGCACCGGGTCGGGGTGGAGTCAGCTCGCCTGGTGAGTGCTGTTGTGGAGCGAGGCGGTGCGGCCCCTTTCGCCTCGGCCGGGGACGGCTGTCAGGCGGGGGTGCGGCCGCTGATCGCGAGGAGGCGCTCGAACATCTCGGCGTCGGCCGGGGCCTGAGCCTCCGCACCGAAAACGCCCATCGTGCGGCCGGTCGGCGCCATCTGCTCGACGAACGGCAGCAGCGCTTCGACGGCGGCTTCGGCCGGCCGGTAGGGCTGGCCCGTGGCCGTGGCCAGATCCCAGCCGTGCACGGTGAGGTCGGTCAGGGCGAGATTGCCGACCATCGGCTGAGGCATGCCCATGCCGGGGGAGATGCCGTCGAGGGCGGCCGGGTCGGACCAGGCGGCGATGAGACGATCGGTCTCGGCGGCGAACCGGTCGCGCCAGCCCTCGGCGAGGAAATCGGGCGTGCTGGAGAAGTCCATCGCCTCCTTCCGCGCGGCGGCCTGGAAGTTGACGACCACCTGGAAGAGGTGGTTGAGCAGGTCACGCACCTGGAACTCGGCACACGGCGTCGAGTCGCCGAGCTGGTCGTCGCGGATGCCCCGGACGATGGGGACGGTCCGCTCGGCCGCCGCTGCCATCAGGGTGCTGGTCTCCGTCGTCATGGCCCCGACCGTAGCTAAAACAGCACCTCTCTCGTCGCCCCGACACCCCGATCGAGTCAGGACCGGGGGTGCTCAAGGCACGGGGAACCACCCGGCCGGCGCGGTCAGTCGGCCACCCAGGCGGCGATCGTCGCTGCCGGCGGGGTGAGGGTGAACACGGCGTAGGCGGTGGTGAGCACGGCGGCCGAGACGCTCCACCAGCGCAGTCGGGCGGACAGGGTGCGGTACCGCAGCGCCGTCGCGCCGGCACCGAGGAGCGCCAGGGGGACGGCGAGCACTGCCCCGAGCAGAGTGATCCAGAAGCCGGGCACGCCGAGCAGCCAGCCCGGCACGATCCAGACCCACGTCGGCGGAGCAGCGTTGTCGCGCCAGAGATAAGGGATGACGGCGGCGGAGACATAGGCGGCGACCACGTACAGCTGGAGGGCGATCAGCGTACGCATGAGCACGGTCCTGCCGGCTGCCGTGGTGGCGGGTTGTGCGGCCGGGGTGAGGCTCAGGTCCGTCACGCTTGCTCCTGTCGTGTGCGCTCGTCCAGCTCGCGCAGCGAGTCCGCCGCCTCCAGTGGAGAGTCGTGGGACAGCACGCTACCGGGCGTTGTCGATATTCGGCGGCTGTCGTCCGGCGCTTGTCAGGTCGCGGCGGCCCGTAGCTCGGCGAACTGGATGGCCAGGTCGCCGATCTGATATCTCGCGTTCAGGCCGCTCGGGTTGGGCAGGACCCATACCGGGACGCCGCCGATCGCGTCGGGCTGCGGACCGATCGTGGCTTTGGGCCGGGCGAAGGCGGTGCGGTAGGCCGTGACGCCGAGGACGGCCAGGTATCGCGGGCGCCACCTGTCGGCCAGCGCGGCCAGGATCTCGCCGCCGGTGATCAGCTCGGCCGGGGAGAGCTCGTCGGCCCGGGCGGTGGCGCGGGCCACCACGTTGGTGCTCCCGAGGCCGAGGCCGGGTAGTTGGTCCTGTTCGGACGGGTGCAGTTGGCGGTCGGTGAAGCCGGAGCGGTGCAGCGCCGGCCAGAAGCGGTTCCCGGGGCGGGCGAAGTGGTGGCCGGTCGCCGCCGAGTACAGGCTCGGGTTGATGCCGGAGAAGAGCACCCGGAGACCCGGGCCGATCAGGTCGGGAATGGTGCGGCCGGCGGCGGCCGCCACCTCGGCGGGGGTGGGCGCGGGCACCGTACGAGCGTATCCACCGAACCGCGGACAACACCCGCCGGCCGGACCGGCACCGACCACGCGGCCGGCAATCAGAGCGCCCCGAGGTCAGAGCGCCCCGAGGTCAGAGCGCCCCGAGGTCAGAGCGCGCCGAGGTCACAGCGCGCCGAGGTCACAGCGCGCCGTGATCAGAGCGCGCGGAGGTTGCCACCGTCGACGGCCACCGTGCTGCCGGTCATGTAGCTGGCCGCCGGGGAGAGCAGGAACGCCGCGACCCGGCCGAACTCGGCGGGCTCGCCCAGACGACGCATCGGGATGCTCCTGGCGACGGCCGCCGCCGCGGCGGCCGGGTCGTCGGCGGCGGCGAAGAGCTCCAGGTTGCGGTCGGTCAGGAAGCGGCCGGGGAGCAGGTTCAGGATGCGGACGCCGCGCGGGGCGTACTCGTCGGCCATGTCCTTCGCGGCCATGGCCAGGCCGGGGCGCAGGCCGTTGGAGAGCCCGAGGCCGGTCAGCGGCGTCTTGACCGACGTGGACAGGACCAGGCCGATCACGCCGCTTTCGGGCAGCGCCGAGGCGAAGACGCGGGCGGCCCGGATCGAGCCCAGGAACACCGTCTCGAACGCGTTGCGCCACTGCTCGTCGTCCATCGCGGCCGCGGTGCCGGGGGCCGGGCCGCCCACCGAGATGAGGGCGCCGTCGAAGCGGCCGAAGCGATCGCCGGCCGTGTCGATCAGCGTGCGCGGGGTCGCGGGGTCGGTCAGGTCGGCGGTCACCCCCACGGCGTGCTCGGCACCGCCGAGAGCGTCGACGGCTTCCGTGACCCGTTTCTCGTCGCGCGCGGAGATCACCACCTTGGCGCCGTCGGCGACCAGCGCCTTGGCGGTGGCGTAGCCCAGCCCCCGCGAGGCTCCGGTCAGCACGTAGACGCGATCAGCCAGTCCGAGATCCATGCCCCGATCCTCCCATCGCCACGGTCAGCGGTGCAGGGCGGCGGCGGTCGCCGGGTCGGCCGGCAGGAACGACTCGATCGCCAGCTCGGACAGGGTGACGTCCAGCGGTGTGCCCAGAACCGACGTGATGCTGAAGAAGGCCAGATCGTCGAAGCGCAACGGCACGACCAGCCCGTGCGGCGGCTCGCCGGCCGTGGTGGCGCCGCCGGGGTAGGCCGTCAGCTCGGCGTGCAGCTCCCGCAGCACCGGGTCGTTCGTGGCCTCCGCCTGCCGGCCGAGGCGGTGCAGCACGTGCGTACGCCACTCGGGCAGGTTGCCGATGCGCGGCGCCATGCCGTCCGGGTGCAGTGAGAGACGCAGGACGTTGACCGGTGGTTCGAGCAGCCACGGCGCGCAGCCGTCGGTGAAGCGGGCCACCGCGTCGTTCGCGTCGACCATCGTCCAGTGCCGGTCGATCAGCACAGCCGGATACGGCGCATGCCCGACCAGCACGTCCCGCAGCGACGAGAGCACCGCTGCGAGCGGCGGCCCGTGCAGAGCCGTTTCCCCGTACGCCGGTGCGAAGCCCCCGGCCAGCAGGAGCTCGTTGCGGGACCGCAGGGGCACGCCCAGCTCCTCGGCCAGCCGCAGGATCATGTCGCGGGTCGGCCGGGAGCGCCCGGTCTCCAGGAACGACAGGTGCCGCGCGGACACCCCGGCCCGCACCGACAGCTCCAGCTGGCTCAGCCGCCGGTCGGTCCGCCACTCCCGCAGGAGCCCGCCCACCGCGCTCATCCCGCACCTCCTCCGCGCGCAGGGAAGGTCGAGCTGCGCCCCCGCAGCGTAGGCGCGCACCGGGAAGCGCGGCCATTACCTCGCGGGTAATCGACCGGCGTCCGTCCGCGGGCGACAGTGATCGTCATCAGCGACTTTCGTCCGGGAGGACAGAACGATGAGCGACTTCGACGCCCTGGTGGACCGCTACCTCGCCGTGTGGAACGAGCCGGACCCGGTCACCCGCCGCAAGGCTGTGGACGACCTCTTCGCCGACGACGTGCGCTACGTCGACCCGTTGGCCGCGGTCGAGGGCCGGGCGGCGCTCGATGGCCTGATCGGCGCCGTGCAGCAGCAGTTCCCCGGTCACACCCTGACCGTCGGCGGGCCGGTGGACGGCCACCACGACCAGGTGCGCTTCACCTGGAATCTGGCCGCCGGCGCCGGAGATCCCCTGGTTGTCGGCTTCGACGTGGCCGAGCTGGACGCCGGCGGGCGCATCCGCCGGGTGCATGGCTTCCTCGACAAGGTGCCCGCTGCGTAGCAGGGGCCCGGCCACGCAGAGCGACGCCGACGACGCATAGGCCCTGGGGGTACGTCAGGGCCGTCGCAGAAGCCAGACCCGGCCGGCCACTTGGAGGGCCGCGGCGCCGGAGGTGACCCGCAGGGCCGGCCCGCGGCGGGAGCGGGGCGCCGACGCGCCGTCGTAGTGCCAGGCGGCCTCGCGCTCGGCCAGCTCGGCGGCGGCCACCGACGGCAGGCCGCCCCGCCGGGTGAGGTCGCGGGCCAGGTCCCAGCCGTCGCGCAGCGAGCCCTGAGCCGGGCGGGCCGCGGCCCACGCGGCGAACTCCCGCTTCCACCGGTCGCCGAAGCCGGCGGCGAGCATCGGCCACTGCCGCGCGACCTCACCGGCCCGCTTGCGCAGCAGAGCCACCCTCGCCGCCTCGAACCGGAAACCGTCGAAGCCTTCGGGTACGGGTCGACCGGCCGTGAGCGCCGCTACAAGCGCGGCCTGCCGCTCGCCCAGACCGCCCGCCCCGGCCGGGGGAGCGGTCATGTGACCGAGGGGTAGCCGGAGGCCTTCGCGATGGCGTCCAGCTCGGCCGCCAGGGCCGCAGCCGGCGGGTAGTCGCCGTCGCGTTCGAGCATCAGGGCCGGTGGGCGCTGCCGCTCACACAGGGCCGTGACCAGATCGAGCACCGGCTCGGGGACCGCGTCGGTGTGGGTGTCGTGGTAGAGGCCCTGGTGTTCGGCGCCGCCGGCTACGTGCACGTAGGCCACCCGTTCCAACGGCAGGTGGTCGAGCAGCTCGGCCGGGTCGGTGCCCCGGTTGCGGGCGTTGGCGTAGACGTTGGCCACGTCCAGCAGCAGCCGGGCGCCGGAGCGGTCGAGGATCTCGGTGAGGAACTGGGCCTCGGTCAGCTCGTCGTCGGGCCAGTCGAACAGGGCGGCGATCGGCTCGAGGGCGATCGGCACCGGCAGCGACGCCTGCACCCGGCGGACGTTGGCGACCACCGCGTCGACCGCCTCGCGCGTGCGGGGCAGCGGCAGCAGGTGGCCCGCCTCGATGCCGCCCGCCCGCACGAACGCGATGTGTTCGCTGACCAGCGGCGCCTCCAGGCGCGCAGCCACCGCCGCGAAGTGCTCGACCCGGGCCGGGTCGACCGGGTCGGCGCCGCCCAGCGACAGCCGGACGCCGTGCGGGATCACGGTGACGCCGCGGTCGAGAAGCTCTTGCAGGCCGGGCGGCAGCTCGCCGTGGGCGTGCACCGACTCGGCGACGACCTCGACGAAGCGCAGGCCGGGCAGCTCCGCCACGAAGCCGGCGATCTCCGGCCGCCAGCCGACCCCCACCCCGTACGGGTCAGCCACCGCAGCCACCCCCGCCGCCGCAACCGCCTCCGCCGCCTCCGCCGCCTCCGCAGGAGGAGCCGGAATCGCCCGAGCTGCCGCCGCCGCTGCTGTCGCCGCCGCCCGTGGTGCCGCCCGAAGCGGCGATGCGCTGAACCTCGGCCTCGGCCGCGAACGCCGGGTCCATCGAGTAGAGCGCGGCGCCGCCGTAGAGCGCGACGCCCATGGCCGCCCCGGTCGCGCCGTACGTCGCGTACGACGGGGAACTGCTCGGGGCCAGGTGGTGGTGCCGGCGGCGCAGGTCGCGCAGGCCCTTGACGGCCGCGTCGGTGGCCCAGCGGCGGGTGCGCAGCAGGGTCAGCGTCAGGATGAACGCGGCGATGGTGGCGACGATCAGGAAGCCGACCGGTTTGTCGTTGCTGAGACCGGCGAGGACCCGGGCGATCCCGATCGCGACGAGGGTGAGGCCGCCGAGCACCCAGACGCGGGCCTCGCGCATCTTGCCGGCGCTGACGGCCAGGCCACCGCGCTCGAGGTGGTCGCGCAACTGCTCGATCGCGGAGGCGACCCACTGGTCGTGCTGCAGGTCGCGGGTGCGGGCGCCGTGGCCGGCGGCGTTGTAGACGGCGCTGTCGAGCGGCGTGACGCCGGCCGGCAGGGGGCCGGAGCGGACCAGCGTGCCGCCGGGGCCGGTGCCGAGCGCGCCGGCCGCTCGCAGACCACCCATCGACGAGTAGATCGCCAGCCGGTCGCCGCCGTTGAGATAGGCCACCTGCTGCGGGCCGAGGTGGTCGACCTGGGCCGTGCGGTCGCCACGGAACAACGCCTTGCGGTGGAACGCCGCGATGATCACGATCGCGATCATCGCGCCGAGGTAGTAGGTGAGGAAGGTCGGGCCGGAGATGCCCCAGGTGTCGTTCATGGGCTGGGCCTTCCTGCTCGTCGCGGCGCTCAGGCCCTCATTGTGCAGAGTGACGCAAGGCCTGTGATCAGGCCCTTCGGACGGCTTCCTCGACCAGATCGAGGACCCGGCGGAGCTCTCCGGGCGGCCGGCCGGTGGCCAGGTGCAAAACGAGCCCGTCATAGGCCAGCTCGAGGAACTGGGTGAGCACCTCGACCGGGACGTCCTCGCGCAGCACACCGGCCTCGCGCTGGCGCTCGAGCCGGTCGCGGGTGGCGCCGGCGATGGCCGCGGAGCGTTCGGCCCAGCGCTGGGCGAACGCCGGGTCGGTGCGGAGCCGGCGCGACACCTCGAGCTGGGTGCCGAGCCAGCCGGCGGTGTCGCCCTCGCTGCCGCCGGCCCGGGCCAGCAGGTCACGCATCACCTGGACGAGGCCGTTGCGGGCCACCGTCTCGACCATCGCGGCCGCGTCGTCCTCGGCGACGGCCAGGAACAGCGATTCCTTGTCACGAAAATGGTGGAAAATCGCACCACGGGACAGCCCGGTTGCGTCCTCGAGCCGCCGTACTGTCGCACCCTCGTAGCCGAACCGCGCGAAACAGTCGCGGGCCGCGGCGAGGATCTCGGTGCGACGGGCGTCCAGCTGGTCCTGACTCACTCTGGGCACTCCTGGATCGTGTCACGTGGGCCCTTTCGCATGCAATCCGTACGTACGTCTTGGCAAGGGAGCCGACAGCGACGGACGGATAGTACGAATTCCGACATAACGCCCTTAGTTGTTAACAGTGCTGGACTGTTCGCTGCCCTCCTCGCTCACGTAAAGTGCCCGGGTGCCTCTTGTCCTGATAGCTCTCGACGACACTCTGCTCGACCGCAGCGGTGCGTTCCGGCTGTGGGCAAAAGGATTCCTCGATGAGATCGGCGCGCCCCAGGACGACCTGGACTGGTTACTGTCCGTCGATGCCGATGGATTGACCTCGCGCTGGGACCTGGCCGATCTGATCCGCGAGCGCTATCAGCTGACCATCCCCTCGATCGACGTGGTCGAGGAGTTGCACGAGGGCCCGCTGGCCTTCGAGAAGCTCGACCCGCTGGTCGGCTGCGCGCTGCAGATCGCCGGGGACGCCGGCCTGGTCCCGGTGGTGGTCACCAACGGCCAGGCCGAGATCCAGGACAGCCGCATCCGGCGGACGGGGTTGGACCGCTATGTCGCCGACTGGGTGATCTCGGAGCGGGCCGGGGTGAGCAAGCCCAATCCGCGCATCTTCGCGCTCGCCGCGCAGCGGGTACGGATGCGCCTGGGTGGCGCCTGGGTGGTCGGCGACAGCCCCGAGGCCGACATCGGCGGCGCCGCGGCCATGGGCCTGCCCAGCGTCTGGCTGCATCGCGGCCGCGAGTGGACCGACAACCGGTTCGCGCCGACCCAGATCGTGGGCAACGTCATCCAGGGGATCTCGGCCATCATGGCCGCCGCGAAATAAATCGGTTGCGCCGCCCGGAGCCGGTCCGGGAAAGTGTGCGCGTAGCCCGCAGAGGGCTCGAGAGAGAAGGGGGTGGACTCCATGGCTGTCATTGCGATGCCTGCTGTCCCGATGTCACTTCCTTTCTTTTCTCTCGAGGAGACCCTCCAGTGCGTGAGCACGACTCTTTCGGCCCGGCCACCATCCGCCGCGGCCGTCGCAAGTTCGACGACGACGAAACCTTCCTGAAGCGCGGGCGGCCCGAGCCGCAGCTGAAGGAGGATCCCGATCTGCCCGAGACCGGCGACCGCTGGTCCACCTGGGACGGCGCGTTGCACGGCCCGGTGCCCCGGCCCGATTGGGTCCGCACCGAGCACGGCGCGGTCGACACCGAGCTCGGCATGCTGAAGACCGGCAAGGAAGCCGACGTCTTTCTCGTACGCCGGGCTCTTCCCGACACCGACGCGGTGAGCATGCTGGCCGCCAAGCGATACCGCGACGGCGACCACCGCCTGTTCCACCGCGACGCCGGCTATCTCGAGGGGCGCCGGGTCCGGCGCTCGCGGGAGATGCGGGCGATGACCAACCGTACGGCGTTCGGCAAGGAGATGATCGCCGGGCAGTGGGCGGTGGCCGAGTTCGGCGCGCTCAGCCAGCTCTGGCAGCTCGGCCAGGAGAGCGGTCTGGTGCGGGTGCCCTATCCGGTGCAGCTGATCGGCACCGAGGTGATGCTCGAGTTCATCGGCGACTGGGAGACCGGCGAGGCGGCGCCCCGGCTCGCGCAGGTGCGGGCCGACCGGGACCAGCTGGCCGACCTCTGGCAGCAGATGACCGACGCGTTGTCGGTGCTGGCCCGCGCGCAGGTGGCGCACGGCGACCTCTCGCCGTACAACACGATGGTGCACGAGGGGCGGCTGGTGCTCATCGACCTGCCGCAGATCGTGGACGTGGTGGCCAACCCCCAGGGCGGCGACTTCATCGCCCGCGACGTGCGCAACGTCGCCGCCTGGTTCACCCAGCGCGGCCTCGAGGTGGACGCCGACGAGCTGGTGGAGAGGCTGCTCTACGAGGCCGGCCTCAAGTGAGACGCAGCCGGCCTCCGGAGAGATGCCGGGATGGCTTCCGGCCGCGACCGCCCAGGACTCGGCGGCCGCGGCCGGGGCCGCGTCACTGCAGGTAGCCCTCGACCTCGCCGACGCTGTGCGCCTGCACGGCGTTCGGGTCGTCGCCCGCCTCGCGGGCGGCCCGGCGCCGGCGCAGCAGGTCCCAGCACTGGTCCAGGGCCTCCTCCAACTCCTTCAGCCGGGCGTGCTCCTCGCTCGACGAGATCTCGCCCTTGGCCAGCTGCCCGCGCAGCTGGTGCTCCTCATCGACCAGGCCGTTGATCCGGCTCAGCACAGTCTTGTCATCCATGCCCGGAAGCCTATGCGCACCCGCCACTGTTCTCATCCGGCCCCGCCATGACCCTCGTTACGCCGGCCCTGTCCCCGCGCCGCCGCCGGAGCCTCACAGGTCCCGGCGCTGGAACGCGCCTCACAGGTCCCGGCGCTGGAACGCGCCTCACAGGTCCCGGCGCTGGAACGCGAGCCCGGCCAGGGCCAGCACCAGTGCCGTCCAGGCCACCGCCCAGATCAGGTACGTGCCGGTCAGCGGGGCCGCGCTGAGGAACGGGTGACCCTCGAACGCCTCGCTGAACTGCGAGAGCAGCGACGGGTCCTGGAACGAGCGCATCGCGCCGCGCCACAGCCCGTCGGTGGGCAGCAGCACCTGCGACACCGTGCCGATCCGCTCGACACTGGCGTTGCCGAGGGCGCCGCCGAGCCCGCCGACCACCCCGGCGATCCAGGTGGCGCCGAACAGGCCGACCGCGACGATGCCCGAGGCCATCGGCGAGATGACCGTGGACAGCAGCAGCCCCAGCGTGAGCAGGGCGACCGCCTGCCCGGCCAGCAGGGCCAGACCGGCCACCGGATCGGGTGGCCAGTACCCGGTCGTGAGCTTGACGATCAGCAGCTGGGCGGTGCCGGCGACGGCCACGAAGCCGGTGCCGAACACGACCAGGCCGAGCCACTTGCCCAGCAGCACGGCCGTCCGGCGTACCGGACGGGCCAGCACTGCCAGGGCGATCCCGGACTCCGCCTCGCCGGACACGGTCGGGCCGGCCAGGAAGGCCGTGCCCAGCGCCGCGATCAGGCTGAGCCCGAACATGACCAGGTTGAGCACCATGGCGGCGATCAGTTTGGACTCGCCGCTGGTGAGCCCGCCGAACTCCGCGTCGATGCGGGAGAAGCCCCAGGCGCTCAGCGACAACAGCAGGACGGTCAGCACGGCCAGCGAGCGCAGCACCTTGCGGCGTACCGCCTCGCGCAGGGTCAGACCGGCGATGGTGAGCACGATCGTCATCGGTCCTCCCCGGCCCGGATGACCTCGAGCAGCCGCTCCTCGAGGGTGATCCGGCCCGGCTCCACCGCGTGCACCCGCACGCCCAGCTTGACCAGGCCGGCGACGATCTCCGGCACGTCGTCCGGATCCCTGATCGGCAGGACGAACGCGTCGCCGTCCCGGGCCGCCCCGTCGAGCAGCGCCTCGGCCTCGGGGGTCACCCCCTCGAGCCGCAGCCGCAGCTCGCGCTGCCCGAGCAGTTCGGCCAGCGTCCCGGAGGCGGCGACCCGGCCGTGGTCGAGGATGACGACCCGGTCGCAGACCCGTTCCACCTCGCCGATCAGATGCGAGTTGAGCAGCACCGCGACCTGCCTTTCGCGCAGGGAGAGCAACAGGTCCCGGACGTCGGCCCGGCCGATCGGGTCGAGGGCGCTGGTCGGCTCGTCCAGCACGACCAGCTCGGGCCGGGCGACCAGGGCGACCGCCAGCCCGAGGCGTTGCTGCATGCCCTTGGAGAAGCCGCCGACCCGGTCGCCGGCCCGGTCGGCCAGCCCGACCAGCCCGAGGCAGGCGCGTTGCTCGGCGGCCGGCACGGCCGCGCCGGCCAGCCGGGTGTGCAGCCGCAGCACCTCGTCTGCGGTCAGCCACGGCTGATAGCGGAACAGCTCGGGCAGATAGCCGATCCGGGCCCGGGACGCCGGGTCGGTCCCGTGCCGCCCGAGCAGCATGATCTCGCCCGCGTCGGGCCGGACGAGGCCGAGCAGCATCTTGATGACGGTCGTCTTGCCGGCGCCGTTGGGCCCGAGCAGCCCGACCACCTCGCCGCGGGCCACGGTGAACGTCACGTCGTCGACGGCCTGCCGGCGGCGGTAGCGCTTGCGCAGCCCCGAGGCCCACACCGCCGGCGAGCTCCCCGCTGCCTGAGCGACAGCGGCGGTGCTCACCGCAGCCCCCGGGCCACCGAGAGCACCTCGTCGGCGCTGAGCGAGCCGGCCACCGCGGTGACCTCCCCGTCGCGGACCCAGACCACGGCCGACAGGAACCCGTCGGTCGACGTGAGCAGGGTCGCCGGGGTGCCCCCGACCTCGGTGGCCTTGCTGGTCATCTCCTCGGGCATCACGTGCAGCGGCAGCGTCGTCCCGTCGGCCGAGAAGCGCCGCAACTGGGCCGCGACGTCCGCGGGCAGCCCGGACAGCGACAGCAGGTAGTCGCGGGCCGTCGTGAAAGGCACCCCGGTCGAGTACGCCGCGGGCGCGACCGCCCGGGCCACGATCAGCGACGGCACGCCCTGGTTGCTCGCCCACACGGCGGCGGCGCCGGGCCCGGCGGTGAGCCGGAAACTGCTGCCGTCCAGACCCGCAGGCATCGGGGGCAGGGTGCCGCCCTGGCCGGCGGCGAACGTCGCCACCTTGGACGCCCGGAAGGTGAACGTCGCGCTGATCCGCCGGCCGGCCTGGTATGCCGGGTCGCCGGTCACCCCGCGCGGAAGGTCGCCGACCTCGGGCAGGTCGAGCCCGCTCTCCTTCTCGGCGGCCGTCACGCCCGCGACCCGGTGGACCTCGGGCTTCGAGGTGATCTCGACGTCACCCCACGAGGAGAGGTCGGGCATCGCCATCAGGTCGGCCTGGTGGATCGTCACCGGCGCGATGCGCTCGGTCCGGAAGATCGGGAACCAGTCGGCGGCCGCGGCGGCGCCCGCTCCGGCCAGCACGACGGCGGCGGCCAGACCGGCGACGATCGGACTCCGCAGCTTCCATCTGGTCTGCGGTTTCCGGCCGGGCTGGGCGGCCCCGGCCCGGTCGAGCCGCTGCCACGCGGCGTCGACATCGGGGTCGGCCCCGGCGTACAGGGCGGTGGCGGTGAAGGCGGTGGCGGCGAAGGCGGCGTCGCGCTGGGCTGCTTCGAACCCCGACCGGCACACCGGGCAGGCGTCGACGTGCTCGCGGTCGGCGTCGGCGACACCGGCCGGCTCGTCCACGAGCCGGCGCAGCACGCCGTCGTTCGGATGGCGCTTCATGCGTTCAACTCCTTGCGCAGAGCGGATTCGGCGCGCCGCACCGTGGTGCCGACGCTGCCGGGGGAGAGGTCGAGGGCGGCGGCCACCTCGGCGTAGCTGAGGCCGCTGTGCCGCAGAACGAGCGCGACCGCCTGTTTCCGGGGGAGCCGGGCCAGGGTGGCCCGCACGCGGCGGCGCTCCTCCAGGGCCACCACCGCGTCGGCGACGTCGGGCACGACTGCGTCGTCCGGGCGGCCGGCGCGCTCACGGCCGGCGCGGCGTTTTCCCGTACGGATGTGGTTGAGAGCAGTGTGGGCAGCCGCCACCGAGAGCCAGGGAAGCGCCTCGCCCGCCGGCACGTCGGAACGCCCGAAGGTCAGGAACACCTCCTGCGCGACGTCCTCCGCCTCGTCGCGCGAGCCGAGCACGCGGGCGGCCACGGCCACCACGCGCGGGTAGGCGGCCCGGAAGATCTGTTCCAGGTCGGGCCGGACGACCGGAGCTCGTTTCGACAGGGCCACGCCGTCCTCCCTGCCATGGGCCAATGCCAAGTCCATGCCAGGTAAGCACCGCCGGGGCCGCTCATGTGACACGACCTCCGGCTTCGGCCCGAATCCGGCTCACGGCCGGCGGCCCCGGGCGCTACAGAAGGACGTTGATGACCACGGTCAGCACGATCGAGGCCACCACCGACAGCAGAATCATGCCGAGGCAGCCGAGCGGGCCGCCGAGGAACCGGACTTCCGTGTTGCCGATGCGCATGGTTTTCCGTCTACCCGGCTTCGGCGGGTGGCATGCCGGTCGGTTCATGCCGAGCGGCTGCCTGTCACCGCGCTCGCTCAGAGGGCGGCGGAGTTTCGTCGGCCACCGCGCGCGCGACGGTGGAGGAGACGGCCGCGAGGGACGGCCGGGTGGGCAACAGGAGCGTGGACACGCCGAGGGACTCGTTCATGGCGGCCAGTTCCTGCTCCTGACGGACGTCCTTGGCCGTGCGCACGCCTCGGATGATCACGGAGACGCCGTGGTCGTGGCAGTAGGCGGCGGTCAGGCCTCGCCAGGCGGCGACGGTGACGTTGCGCCAGGCCGGGGAGAGAGAGGCCCGGACCGCCTGAGCGCGGGCCTCGCCCGCGCGGGTGGGCTGCTTGTCGCCGTTGACCGCCACGAGCACGACCAGCTCGTCGAAGAGGTGCCGGGCGCGGTCGACGACGTCGAGGTGGCCGGGCGTGAACGGGTCGAACGTGCCGGGTAAGACCGCGCGGGACATGGTCTCGAGACTAGTGGCGGCGAAACAGCAGCCAGTTGTGAGCCTAGGTTCCTAGGATGCCGAAGGGCGGGCGGTCGAGCACTCTGAGCGCTGACACCCGGTGGATGCGCGATGCCCCGCCTCCCGGAGTGGGAGACGGGGCATCGGGGACGGTCGCGTCAGCTTTCGAGCATCTTGCGGAGGACGTACTGCAGGATGCCGCCGTGGCGGTAGTAATCCGCCTCGCCGGGGGTGTCGATGCGCACGTCGGCATCGAACTCGACGCCCGTGTCGGTGCGGACCTTGACCGTACGCGGGGTGTCGCCGTCGTTGAGCGCGGTCACGCCGGTGATCGTGAACGTCTCGGTGCCGGTGAGGCCGAGCGACTCGGCGTTGGTCTTGGCCGGGAACTGCAACGGCAGCACGCCCATGCCGATCAGGTTGGAGCGGTGGATGCGCTCGTAGCTCTCGGCGATGACGGCGCGGACACCGAGCAGCATGGTGCCCTTGGCCGCCCAGTCGCGCGACGAGCCCGAGCCGTACTCCTTGCCGGCCAGGATGACCAGCGGGACGCCGGCCTCCTGGTAGGCCACCGAGGCGTCGTAGATGCTGCTCTGGTCGCCGGTGAGGTGGTTGACCGTGAAGCCGCCCTCGACGCCGGGCACCAGCTGGTTGCGCAGCCGGATGTTGGCGAACGTGCCGCGGATCATGACCTCGTGGTTGCCCCGGCGCGAGCCGTAGCTGTTGAACTCGTGGCGCGGGACGCCGTGCTCGGCCAGGTACTTACCGGCGGGGGAGTCGGCCTTGATCGAGCTGGCCGGCGAGATGTGGTCGGTGGTGACCGAGTCGCCCAGCTTGGCCAGCACCCGGGCGCCGCTGATGTCGTTGACCGGCGTCGGCGACGCGGACATGCCCTCGAAGTACGGGGGCTTGCGGACGTAGGTCGACTCGTCGGCCCACTCGAAGGTCTTGCCCTCCGGGGTGGGCAGCGACTGCCACTGCTCGTCGCCGGCGAAGACGTCGGCGTAGGCGGTGCTGAAGCCCTCGGCGCCGATCGCCGAGGCGATGACGTCGTCGATCTCCTTGGCGCTGGGCCAGATGTCGTTGAGGAAGACCGGCTCGCCGTCGGAGCCAATGCCCAGCGGCTCGGTGGTGATGTCGATGTCCATCGAGCCGGCCAGCGCGTACGCGACGACCAGGGGCGGGGACGCCAGGTAGTTCATCTTGACGTCCGGGTTGATCCGGCCCTCGAAGTTGCGGTTGCCGGACAGCACGCTGACGGCGGTCAGGTCGGCCTCGTTGACCGCGGCCGAGACCTCCTCGGGCAGCGGGCCCGAGTTGCCGATGCAGGTCGTGCAGCCGTAGCCGACCAGGTTGAAGCCGATCTTGTCCAGGTACGGCGTCAGGCCGGACCGGTCGTAGTAGTCGGAGACGACCTTGGAACCCGGGGCCAGCGTGGTCTTGACCCACGGCTTGCGGGTCAGGCCGCGCTCGACCGCCTTCTTGGCCAGCAGGGCGGCGCCGATCATGACCTGCGGGTTGGACGTGTTGGTGCAGGAGGTGATCGCGGCGATCACCACGGCGCCGTGGTCGAGCTCGTACTCGACGCCGTCCTCGCCGACCACCCGGGTCGGCTTGGACGGGCGGCCGTCGGCGTTGCGGGCGGCGCTGAACACGTGCGGCTTGTCGGCCGCCGAGTCCTCGTGGTTGGCCGGCGGGTCGCTGGCCGGGAAGGACTCCTCGCTCGCCTCGTCGGCCGGGCCCTGGTCGGACACGTAGTTGGTCAGCGCGTCGCGGAACATCGACTTGGCCGCGTTCAGCGGGACCCGGTCCTGCGGGCGCTTGGGGCCGGCCAGCGACGGCACGATCGTCGACAAGTCGAGCTCGAGCCGCTCGGAGTAGTCGGGCTCGGCGTTCGGGTCGAGCCAGAGGCCCTGCCGCTTCGCGTACGTCTCGACCAGCGCGACCTGCTGCTCGGTGCGCCCGGTCAGCTTCAGGTACTTGATCGTCTCGTCGTCGATCGGGAAGATCGCGACGGTCGAGCCGTACTCGGGCGACATGTTGCCGATGGTGGCCCGGTTGGCCAGCGGCACGGCGCTCACGCCGGGGCCGTAGAACTCGACGAACTTGCTGACCACGCCGTGCTCACGGAGCATCTCGGTGATCGTCAGCACGAGGTCGGTGGCGGTGGTGCCGGCCGGCATCTCGCCGGAGAGCTTGAAGCCGACGACCCGCGGGATGAGCATGCTGACCGGCTGGCCCAGCATCGCGGCCTCGGCCTCGATGCCGCCGACGCCCCAGCCGAGCACGCCCAGGCCGTTGACCATCGTGGTGTGCGAGTCGGTGCCCACGACGGTGTCGGGGTAGGCCTGCCCGTTGCGCTCCATGATCGTACGGGCCAGGTATTCGATGTTGACCTGGTGCACGATGCCGGTGCCGGGCGGGACGACCTTGAACTCGTTGAACGCGGTCTGGCCCCAGCGCAGGAACTGGTAGCGCTCGCGGTTGCGCTGGTACTCCAGCTCGACGTTGCGGGCGAAGGCGTCCTCGCGGCCGAACAGGTCGGCGATGACCGAGTGGTCGATGACCAGCTCGGCCGGGGCGAGGGGGTTGACCTTGGTGGGGTCGCCGCCCAGGTCCTTCACGGCCTCGCGCATGGTGGCCAGGTCGACCACGCAGGGCACGCCGGTGAAGTCCTGCATGAGGACCCGGGCCGGGGTGAACTGGATCTCGACGCTCGGGTCGGCCGTCTGGTCCCACCCGCCGAGCGCGCGGATGTGGTCGGCCGTGATGTTGGCGCCGTCCTCCGTCCGCAGCAGGTTCTCCAGCAGGATCTTCAAGGAGTAGGGGAGGCGGTCGTGCCCCTCGACCTTGTCGATCGTGAAAATCTCGTAGCTCGCGTCACCGACGCGGAGCTCGCTCTTCGCACCAAAGGTGTCGAGGCTGGCCACCGTCATCTCCTTCACACCCAGCGACTGTCGTTCAAGTCTTTCGCACCGAAAGGGCGGCCTTCGGGTTAGGCATACCTAACTCTCGGTTCACGTTCGTCTGTAAACCGTACGTCCGTCTTGTAAGAGTGCGCAAGGCGGGGTCTCCCTTGTCTCACGTTTACTCCGATCCCGCGCCGGGCACACCCCAACCGTGAAGGCGCCTACCGATCTGGCCCAGCTCACCGACTTCTTCAACCGCTACGGAAACGCTCTGACCAGCGGAGATGTCACGGCAATCGCCAACTGTTACGCGCTGCCGGGCATGGTGGTGGCCGATGCGTACAGCTTCACGTTCACCTCGCCGGCCGCGGTGGCGCTGTCGTTCCTGGGTGCCGCCCCGACCTACGACGAACAGCAGATCGTGGCCGCCCACGCTCAGATGCTCGACGTTCAGCCGCTGTCGGCGGTGCTCAGCCTCGTCGCCGTGGAGTGGGAATACCTCGATTCGCGGGGAAATGCCGTTCCAGGCGAGCGCTACAGCTATCTGCTGCGGGTCGGCCCGGACGGGCCGAGAATCACCACGGTGATTGCTACGCACTGAAACTGTCGGGCCCTGGTGGAAGTATGACCAGGTGATCAGCTCTCCGGACGCCGTGGTGATCCACTACCAGCGACCAGCCGGCGACTACGCCGGCTGGGGTCTGCACGCCTGGGAAGGCACGATCGGCAGACCCGACTGGCACCGGCCGCTCGGCCCCGCCTCCTTCGACGACTTCGGGGCCGTCTTCGAGGTTCCGGTACGCGAGGACGCGATCGGCCTGCGCTTCGTGCTCCATCGCGGCGACGAGAAGGATCTGCCCGACGACCAGCGGCTCGACCTCACCGTGGCCCGTGAGGTGTGGCTGCGGGCCGGCAATGTCGCGCCCGTGCGTCCCGACCTCGGCACGCTCGGCCCCGAGCTCGACCGGGCCCGCGCGTTCGCCGTCTTCATCGACCGGACGACGATCGCCCTGCCCGGCTGGCTGGCCGACCGGGCCGTGACGTTCTCGCTGCTCGGCGCGGCCGCGCTTCCGCTGACCGCGCGTCCCGGCGGGCTGTTCCAGGGCCAGAGCCGCCGCTTCCCGCATCTGCGGGCCTACCGCGCGTTCTCGGTCCGCGAGATGGGCGACGCCGCGTTCGGCGAGCTGCTGCGCGGCCCGGTGCTCGTCGAGGGGCGCGACGCCGGCGGGCAGGTCACCGCGCTCACCGGCGTACAGATCCCGGGGGTCCTCGACGACCTCTACGCCGACGCCGCCGACGCCGAGCTGGGCCTCGTCCTCGGCGACGAGCGCCCGCGCCTGTCGGTCTGGGCGCCCACGGCCCGCACGGTCGAGCTCGAGCTGTCCCGGACGCCCGGTGACGAGCCCAAGCTGGTGCCGATGGACCGCGACGCGCTGACCGGCGTGTGGACGGCCGCACTCAAGCCCAAATGGCTGGGCCGCTACTACCGCTACCGCGTCGAGGTCTGGCACCCGGCCGCCCAGCGGGTGGTCACCACCAGCGTCACCGACCCCTACTCGCTCGCCCTGGCCGCCGACTCGACCCACAGCCTGCTGGTCGACCTCGACGACCCCGCGCTCAAGCCGTCCGGCTGGGACACCCTGGCCAAGCCGGACGCGGTCGCTCCCGCGCGCATGCAGATCAGCGAGGTGTCGATCCGCGACTTCTCGATCTTCGACCACTCGCTGCCACCGGCCGAGCGGGGCACGTACGCGGCCTTCACCCGTTCCGGCTCGGCCTCGATGCGCCACCTGAGCTCGCTCGCCGAGGCCGGGCTGACCCACGTGCACCTGTTGCCCGCGTTCGACTTCGGCTCCGTGCCCGACCGCCGCGCCGACCAGGCCACCCCCGCCTGTGACCTGGCCGCCTTCCCGCCCGACTCGCCCGAGCAGCAACGCGCGGTGATGGCGGTCGCCGACGCCGACGGGTTCAACTGGGGCTACGACCCGTGGCACTACACGGCGCCCGAGGGCAGCTTCGCCGTCGACCCCGAGGGACCCTCGCGGGTGCTGGAGTTCCGCCGCATGGTCGCCGCCCTCAACACGGCCGGCCTGCGCGTGATCATGGACGTCGTCTACAACCACACGATGGCCGACGGCCTCGGCCGGTTCAGCGTGCTCGACCGTCTCGTCCCCGGCTACTACCACCGCCTGCTGGCCGACGGCTCGACCGCCGAGTCCACGTGCTGCCCCAACACGGCCCCGGAGCACATGATGATGAGCCGCCTGGTCGTCGACTCGGTGCTCACCTGGGCCCGGGAGTACCGGGTCGACGGCTTCCGGTTCGACCTCATCGGGCACCACCCGCGGGCCAACATCCTCGAGGTCCGGGTCAACCTCGACCACCTCACCACCGAGGTCGAGGGCGTCAACGGCAAGGACGTCTTCCTGTACGGCGAGGGGTGGAACTTCGGCGAGGTGGCCAACGACGCCCGGTTCGCCCAGGCCACCCAGATCAACCTGGCCGGCACCGGCATCGGCACGTTCAACGACCGGCTGCGCGACGCCGCCCGCGGTGGTGGCTCGTTCGGCGACCCGTCCGTGCCCGGCTTCGCCACCGGGCTGGGCGGTCGGACGCCGCTCGTCGTGCACGACCAGATCAAGGTGGGACTGGCCGGCGGGCTGGCGGCCTACCGCTTCGTCACCCACACCGGCGCCGAGCAGAGCGGGGCTCAGGTCGACTACAACGGCTCGCCCAGCGGCTACGCGATGTCCCCGGGCGAGACGGTCAACTACGTCGACGCCCACGACAACGAAATCCTCTACGACGCGATGGCCTTCAAGCTGCCGATCGGCACCTCCCCGCTCGACCGGGCCCGGCTCCAGGTGCTCGCGCTCTCGCTGGTGGTGCTCGGGCAGGGCGCCGGGTTCGTCGCGATGGGCAGCGAGCGGCTGCGGTCCAAGTCGCTCGACCGCAACTCGCACAACTCCGGCGACTGGTTCAACCAGATCCGCTGGGATCCCGCGCTCGGCAACGGCTTCGGCCTCGGCCTGCCGCCCGCCGGCGAGAACGAGGACCGGTGGGCGATGGCCGGTCCGCTGCTGGCCGAGCCCGCGCTGGTGCCGCCGCCCGACGTGATCGAGCTGGCCGCCGAGCGCTACCGCGAGCTGCTGCGCGTGCGCCGGTCCTCGCCGGTGTTCGGGCTGCCGACGGCCGACGAGGTGCAGCGGCGGGTGACGTTCCCGCTCGGCGGCCCGGCCGAGACGCCCGGAGTGATCGTCATGTGCCTCGACGGCACCGGGCTGGACCCCCGGTGGAGTCAGGTGGTGGTCGTCTTCAACGCGACCGGCGACGACACCGTGCAGACCGTTCCCGGGCTCTCCGAGGGGCTGCGCCCGCATCCCGAGCTGGTCGAGTCGGCCGACCCGCTGCTGCGCACGGCCAAGGCGGCCGCGGGTGAGCTGATCGTTCCGGCCCGGTCGGTGGCGGTGTTCGTGGCCGACACCGCCTGATCGACGGCCGACGCCGCCTGGGGTTCAGCTGTGAGTCCCCTCCCGGATGGCTGTGGGGGGTCGCGCTCCACGCCGTCCTGGGAAAAGATGGGCGGCGGAGGTGTGTCGTTGCGTGAGGTGAACTACGACGATCGGCAGCATCTGGTCTATGCGCGGGCACGCGCGCTGACGCCCGAGAGGCTGACCGAGTGGTTGCGTGTGTTCGCCCGGCACGCCCCGCAGCGGCGCCCGCTCGCCGTGCTCGACCTCGGCTCCGGCACCGGACGGTTCAGCCCGGCGCTGGCCGATGAGTTCGGCGGTCCGGTCTGGGGCGTCGAGCCGTCCGAGCACATGCGGGCCGGCGCCGAGGAGCACGCCGCCCATCCCGGCGTGACCTATCTGTCCGGCTCGGCCACCGCCGTCCCGCTGCCCGACGCGAGCTGTGACCTCGCCGTCGTGTTCCTCGTGCTGCAGCACGTCCGCGACCACGCCGGCGCGGCCGCCGAGATCGCCCGGGTGCTGCGCCCCGGCGGCCGGGTGCTGATCCGCAGCCTGTTCCCCGACCGGATGCCCGAGCTGCCGTGGTACAGCTACTTCCCCGGCGCCCGGGACATCGACGAGCAGGTGTTCCCGCGGATGGATCCGCTGCTCGAGACGTTCGCCGCGGCCGGTCTGCGGTTCGTGACGGTCGAGCGGGTGCAGGAACGCATCGCCGACAGCCTGGCCGACTACGAGACCCGGCTGAAACTGCGCGGCTCGTCGACGTTCGAGCGCCTCACCGAGGAAGAGATCATGGTCGGCTTCGACGCGCTCGAGGCCGCCGTCCGGGCCGAGCGCCGCCCCCGCCCGGTCGAGGAGGAGAGCGACCTGCTGGTGCTGGAGCGGGCCGCGGATTGACCACCCACGGCGTCCGTCACCGACGCGAAACCGACTTCCGCGGCCGGTAGCGCACGACTGCGACCCCCATGAACGTCAAGGCCAGGACCACCGCGCCGAAGGTGAGGGCGATGGGGTAGCGGTCGGTGTCGGCCGCCAGCTGTCCCAGCGCCAGAAACACCAGGCCGAGGCCGCTGAACAACGAGTACAGGCCGGCGTCGCGAGCGGACCGGAAGGCGGCCCGCGACCGTTCCGACAGGCGACCGGTGATCACCATCGACAAGCCGTGGACGACCAGGACGGCCCCGATCGCCAGAATCACCATTCGTAGCCAGAACATGAAATCCATGGCCGACCCCTACCCGATCGACCGTCCGGCCACGCCCCGGGTCAGCTGAGGGCGGCCGCCTTGTTCAGCAGGACGGCCCGCTCGCGGGTGTTGGCGCACAGGCGGGCGGCCAGTTCGAGCTCGGCGCGGGCCTCCGCGGTGCGGCCCAGCCGGCGTAACAGCTCGCCGCGGACGCTCGGCACCAGATGCGAGCCGGGCAGGCGGTCGGTGGCGACCAGCTCGTCGACCATCAGCAAGCGCCTCGGCCGGACCGCCGGCCATGGCCACGGCGACCGCCCGGTTCAACTCGACGATCGGGGACGGCGCGACCCGGCCCAGAGCCTCGTAGAGCAGCACGATCCGCTCCCAGTCCGTCCCGGCGACCGAGCCGGCGGTGGCGTGGCAGGCGGCGATGGCGGCCTGCAACCCGTACGGGCCGAGACCGCGACCGGCCGCCGTGGCCTGACCGAGAGCGGCCAGCCCGCGGCGGATCGCCGACCGGTCCCAGCGCCGGCGATCCTGATCCTCCAGCAGCACGGCCTCGCCGTCGGGACCGGTCCGGGCCGGGAAGCGCGCCGCGGTGAGCTCGCACAGGGCGAGGAGCCCGAACACCTCCGGCTCGCCCGGCAGCAGCGCGGCCAGGGTCCGGGCGAGCCGGATCGCCTCGTAGGCCGGCTCGGTGCGCAGCAGATTGTCGCCGGCCGTCGCGGTCGAGCCCTCGGTGAAGATCACATAGAGGACGCTGAGCACGCCGCCGAGCCGCTCCCGGCGTTCGTCGGCCGGGGGCACCTCGAACGGCACCCGGGCCGCCGCGATCGTCTTCTTGGCCCGGGTGATGCGCGCCTGGATCGTCGGCACCGGCACCAGGAACGCGCGGGCGATCTCCTCGCTGGACAGTCCGCCGACCGTCCGCAGGGTGAGCGCGACGCGGGCCTCGGGGGAGAGGACCGGATGACAGGCGACGAACATCAGCGCGAGCACGTCGTCGTCGATCCGGTCCGGATCCCACAGGTGGCCGTCGCCGCCGTCGGTGTCCTCGGCGGCTAGCCGCGCGTACCTCTCGTCGCGGGCCGCCCGGCGGCGGAAGCTGTCGATCGCCCGCCGCCGGGCGGTGGCCAGCAGCCAGCCGACCGGGTTTCCCGGTTCGCCGTCCCGCGGCCAGCTGGTCAGGGCCTCGGCCAGCGCCTCCTGCGCCACGTCCTCGGCCAGCTCGAGATCACCGCCGGTGCAGCGGGTGAGCGCGCCGACGATGCGGGCCGACTCGATGCGCCAGACAGCCTCGAGCGTGGTAACAGCTGGCCGGTCTGCTCACGCCAGACGCGCTCCTTCTCGACCCACTCGTTGTCCTGCGGGAACTCGTCGATGCCGGGCACGCGGCGGATCTCGGACTTCGAGCCGGGGATCGCGGGCATGCGCTTGGCCCACTCGATCGCCTCGTCCTTGGACGCGACGTCGAGGATGTAGAAGCCGCCGAACAGCTCCTTGGTCTCCCCGTAGGGCCCGTCGGTGACGACCGGCGTCTCGCCGCTGTAGTCGACCACCACGCCCTGCGCCGCGTCGTCGAGACCCTCGGCGGCGACCAGCACGCCGGCCTTGATGAGCTCGTCGTTGAAGCGGCCCACCGAGTCGAGCATGTCCTCGAACGGCGTCTCCATCATCTTCGCCAGGCTCTCGTCGGTGTTCCGCATGATCAGCATGTACTTCGCCATGACGGCTTCTCCTCGTCTCCGGTCCGGTCGCTCGCCGACCTTCTCATCCTCAGGTCGAACGGGGCCGACCCCGATCGACACCGCCCACGACAAATTTCGGGGAAGCGTCGTTGCGTTAGATTGCGGGTCGGTTTTCGGCGAGGGGAGACGTTGTGCGGTTGCAGTGGGCCTTGGGTGGCCTCGCTCTGGTGGCGCTGGTCGGCGGGTGCACGTCGTCGTCGGACCCCGAACCGGCTGCTCCGGCGGCGCCCGCGTCGGCTCCGGCCTGGACCGAGCCGGCCACGTACTCCTACGTGCTCTCCCGCGGCTGCGACACCGCCGCGCCGGTGGGCCGCTACGAGGTACAGGTCAAGTCGGGGTCGGTCGCCACCTCGAAACGTCTGGACGCCGCCGCGGCCCAGCCGTCGGGCGGCGCCGAGGAGGACCTCGGTCCCGCCACCGGCGACACCGGCGAGGAGATCGAGGCCTTCACCCTCAAGGACCTGCTCGAGATGGCCCAGACCGCCGCCGAGGACGGCGGCGAGGTCACCAAGGCCTTCGACACCACCGACGGCCACCCGGTCAAGGTGACCATCGACGTCGGCTCCGGCCCGGAGTGCTGGAACGTCAGCGACTACGCCTCGGCGTCCTGAGAAGCCGGCCACGGGCCGGCGCATTCACCGGAGAAACGTCAGCAACAGGATCACCACCGCGATCCCGATGAACATCAGCGTGGCGGCCGCGGCGAATGCTGCTTTGATCACTGCCAGCACCGGCTCGACCGCCCGCAGGAACGCGCCGCCGGCCAGGATCAGCAGCAGGACGGCGACGACGACGAGGCCGGACGACGGAATGGCCGAGGCCGGGGCCGCTTCGCCGGATGGGGTAATAGTGGCTGTCGTGTGAATCGTGGACGAAGGTTTCGCCGACTGCGACTCCGGGGTTATGGTGGACATGGCTGTTCCTCCGGGGCTAAACGGTTGGATGGCCAACTCGAGAGCACCCCTGGCCGCAATCCAGGGGTGTCCCTCTTTCTCAAGTCCTGTTGTTCATTTCGAGCGGCGCACTCGTCACGCAGGGCACTTGATCGGCCGGTGGCGCCCGGTCTTTCCGCATCGCGACCCCCTCCCCGGCAACCGGGGCGTTGCCGCGCCCCGGTCGCCAAGGAACCTTAACTTTCGTTCAATGTAGGGGTTCAGAAGCTTCTGAAGCAATGAACTTCTCCGAAGTTGAGCGAAGTTTCCCGAGGTTCTTGATCGTTTTCGGCAACAATGCCGCGGGTCGGTGACCTCAGCCGTGACCTCTGCGCGTACAGTGTGTCGCCGGGACGGCTGGCGAACTCTGAACTTTTCTGAAGGTGGCAGGCTATGGACCCGGATGCCGCGGCGGTGCAGCTGGCGCAACGTCTGCGAGCCCTGCGTACCCAAGGCTTGCAACGACCTTTGACGCAGCGGCAGCTGGCCGAGGCGTTGCAGGTGTCCGAGCCCTCGATCTCGGCCTGGGAGAACACCCGGCGGCTCTCCGCGCCGCCGCCGATCGGCCGGTTGCGCGACTACGCTGTGCTTTTCGCTCGGGAGACATGGCCCGAGAGCGGCCAGGTGACGCTGCCCGATCCCGCCTCGTTCACCGACGAGGAGCGGGCGCGGCGCCAGGAACTGGAAAGGAACCTTCTCGGTCTGCGGGCGGTCGCGCTCGACGAACCGCTGGAGCACGCTTCGCTGGAGGGCTCCCGTTCCGTTTCCTTCGACGACTTCGAAGAGGAATTGCTCGGCGCGCAGACCGTCATCCAGCAGGTGCTCAACACGTTCGGCACCTTTCTCGCCACCGGCACCGACGAGTCGCGCTCGGCGTCGGAACGGCTCACCAAACTTCTGCGCTCCGCGCCGGTGCTCGTCGGCTCGCATGTCCTGAGTGACAACGAGCTTTACCTCGTGGAAACCCAGGACGCATGGAAACGCGTATGGTCGTTGTCGACCGACGACTCCATCGAGTTCGAATATCCCGTCACCGGACCGTCTTTCGCGCCGGTGGTGGTGCACAATCTGGACCGCGGTGTTCAGTATCGTTATCTCGTGCCCTATACCGAGCGGGCTGTCGAGCGTGCGCAGGTCATCACCAACGAGTATCAGGGCATCGAGATCCGATTCTTCGACAATGATTACCTGAGAGAATTCGCCAGCACGTTGGACGAGCTCATCGTCTACGAACCGTCCGATCCGGGGCGTCGGCCGGGGGTCTATTACCTCTATCCCGGCTCTGATCCTCGTCGGTGGATCCGAGCCGACCGGCACAGCGCGGCGAACCGCCTGCACGACGTGCAGCAACTCTGGAAATACTCCAAGAAGGGGCCCTGATGAGCTATTCCGGCCTGCCCGGCTTCAGTTGGTCGACGACCCAGATCGGCGCTCTTCTGCCGGCCGGCTGGCGCCAGCAGTTGGTCGACATAGCTCAGAAAGAGGCAGTCTTCAAGATCCTGACCGCGTCGTCGGTCACCTCCCGCGAGGAGAGTCCCGATACGGAGACTCCCTCGTACACCGTCGACGGTGAAGTGCTGAGCCGGTTGGCCCCGTGGCTGACCGAGCTGTACCGGACCACTTTCCGGGACCTCGCCGCGCATTTCGCTGGTGAGCCGGTCAAGACGGCGGAGGAGTTGCGTTACGGCGCGGTCCTCAATTTGCAGCGGGGGCCGATGCCCTACGAGTGCCACGTCGACTCCAACCCGGTCCAAGGGCTGCTCTACGTCACCACGCACCTGCCCGGCGAAGGCGGTGAGCTGTGTGTCGCGCGCAATGCCGACGCGCATTCGGTGCAAGCCGTGGAAGAGGACTGTGAGGTCATCCATCCGGTCGCCGGTCACCTGCATTTCTTTGACGCCCGCCGATGGCCGCACTACGTACGGCCGCTGCGCGAACAGAGCGCCGTGCGGGTGGTCGTCGCCATGAACTTCTACACGGCAGCGTCGCCGGAAAGCGCGCGACCGGCCGACCTCGACGAGCACCTGTTCGGCTCGTTCTCGTAACCGCGGTGGCCACGACGGCCCCCACGCTGGGCCGGCTCACCGGCGCTGGGCCGGCTCACCGGCGCTGGGCCGGCTCACCGGCGCTCGGTCGTACAGGCCCGGGCGCCGGTGAGCGTGGCCGTGGATCAGCCGGGCAGGCGGGGGCCGGCCTCGCGCTGGGCGTCCAGCCAGGACTCGACCTCGGCCGACGAGCGGGGCAGGCCGGCCGACAGGTTCCGGCAGCCGTCGGCGGTGACCAGCACGTCGTCCTCGATGCGGACGCCGATGCCCCGCAGCTCCTCCGGCACCAGGTCGTCCTCGGGCTGGAAGTAGAGGCCGGGCTCGACGGTCAGCACGTAGCCCTCCCGCAGCGGGCCGTCGCGGTAGGTCTCGTTGCGGGCGTTGCTGCAGTCGTGCACGTCGATGCCGAGCATGTGGCCGAAGCCGTGCAGGGTCCAGCGGCGGTAGACCGTGCTCTGGTCGCTCATCGCCTCGTCGACGCTGACCGGGAGCAGGCCCAGGTCGTGCAGGCCCTCGGCGAGCACCCGCATGCAGACCTTGTGCACGTCCTTGAACAGCGCACCGGGCTTGACGGCGTCCATGCCGGCCTGCTGCGAGGCGTGCACGATGTCGTAGACCTGGCGCTGCAACGGGGTGAACCGGCCCGAGACGGGGACCGTGCGCGTCACGTCCGCGGTGTAGAAGTTGTCGCCCTCGACGCCCATGTCCATGAGCAGCAGCTCGCCCGGGGTGGTGACGCCGGTGTTGCGGACCCAGTGCAGGATCGTCGCGTGGGCGCCGGCGCCGACGATCGAGCCGTAGCCGATGTCGTTGCCGTCGTGCCGGGCGCGCAGGCCGAAGACGCCCTCGAGCAGGCGCTCCTTGACCCCCCGGTCGGCCGGCAGCACCCGGGCCACGTCCTCGAAGCCGCGGACGGTGGCGTCGATCGCGGCCTGCAGCTGGGCGATCTCCCACTCGTCCTTGATCAGCTTGAGCTCGCTGAGCACCCAGGCCAGCTCGCGGTCGCGGGGCTTGGCACGGTCGGGCTCGTAGGCCAGCACCGTGCGGTCGACCGCCGCGTCGAGACCACGCAGCACCCTCGTACGCCCGGGGGCGGAACCGGCCAGGGCCGCGCCCAGCTCACCCAGCGACGCCGTCTCGACGCCCAGCTCGGTCGATTTCTCGGCCAGCGTGTGCGTGCGCCCGACCCACAGCTCGCCGTTGCGGCTGCGGAAGAACGCGTCGGTGTCCTTGGAGTTGCGCTGGTGGGTGTAGAGCACCGCGTCGTGGCCGGAGCCGCTGGGGCGCAGCACCAGCACGCTGTCGGGGTCGCGGTCGCCGGTCAGATAGACGAAGTCGCTGCCCGGGCGGAACGAGTAGTCGGTGTCGTTGGCCCGGACCTTCTCGTTGCCGGACGGGATGATCAGGGTCTCGCCGGGAAAGGCCTCGCTGAGCGCGTTGCGGCGCTTCGCGTAGTTGGGCACCTCGGGCAGCGGGCTGACCGACAGCGGGTCCTCACGCCAGCCGGACCGCATGAACTGCAGGAAGGCCTCGGGGAAGGCGGGGTCGTGGGATTCCGTCTTGGCCGCGGGTTGCGCGGCCTTCTGCTCGGCCATGGTGGCGCCTCCGATCTCAGCACGTCGTGCGACGCCGAAGAGTCGCCGAAGCTCCGACGTTACCGCCTTCCCCGAAGCGTCACTGCTGCGGCAGGGTCAGACAGGCCACCCGGGGCCCGGCGGTCCCGGCGACACCGGGCGCGGTCTTGGTCGCCTGCGCGTGCAGGATCAGCGACCGGGCCGATCGGCCGGTCGGGAAGGCCCAGGGCTGAACGGCCGAGACCACGGCGGTTCCGTAGCCGTCGACGGTGAAGTCGAGCCACACCTCGTTGCGCGGGTTCGCGTACGAGGGGTCGACCGACGGCGTCTTCGGGTCCTTCTGGTGCTGGTAGTGCGGCCCGGCCTGGTCGGGCGTCGCGGTGCAGGGCTCGGTGTGCAGGTGGGCCCCGTACGTCCGGCGCGGCACCAGCCCGCCGGCCTCCAGGCGCACCTCGGTGCTCCGGGGGTTGCTCGTGATCGCGACCGACGCCCTCGCCCCGGGCGGGACCGCCGCCGGGTCGTAGGTGATCGCCGTCGAGCCGGGCCGGTACGGCAGGAACGTCCCGGAGGCGACCGTGTCGGGCGCCCGGGAGGCGGCCGGGGAAGGGCTGGGTGCGCCCTGGTAGAGCGTCCACGCCGAGGCCGAGGTGAGCATCGACGCGGTGGTCGTGGGGCCGACCTCGACCGCGTTCGTGCAGCCGGTGATCATGAACAGGGGAACGGTGAGGGCGAGCGCGCGTGAGAACATCCCGTGATCATCCCAAACTTGGACATATCGTGCGAGCACTGGTGCGGGGCGTTCCGGAACGGAAGGCTGTGCCCATCGGACACAGGAGGAATGGCATGGGCTACGCGGTGGTGCTCGGCGAGGCGCTGATCGACCTCCAGGAGGCCGAGCAGGCCGGTGAGGTGGTCTACCGCCAGGCGATCGGCGGGGCGCCGCTCAACGTCGCGGTCGGGGCCACCCGGCTCGGCGGCGAGGTGCAGTACGTCGGCTCGCTGAGCGACGACGTGCTGGGCGACCGGATCGCGGGGTTCCTGACCGAGCGCGGCGTCGGGACGGCCGGCGTCAAGCGGGTCCCGGTGCCCACCACGCTCGCCGTGACCACGTTCGTGGGGGCCGAGCCGACGTTCACGTTCTACGGCGAGCCGCCCTCCTACGCGGTGCTCGGGCCGGCCGACGTCGACACGGCCACCATCGGCGGGGCCGACGTGCTCTACACCGGCTCCATCTGCCTGCTGCGCGAGCCGTTCCGGGCCGCCGCGCGCGCCGCCTGGGCCGTGCCCGGGCCGCTGCGCGTCTTCGACCCCAACGCCCGGCCCACCCTGCTGCCCGACGGCGCCGCCGTGACCCACCTGCGGGAGCTGTCCGAGGAGTTCTTCGCCACCGCCGACCTGGTCAAGCTGAGCGCGGCCGACGCCGAGGTCCTCTACGACGGGGCCACGCCCGAGCAGGCCGCCGAGCGCATCCGCGGCCTCGGCGCCAAGGCCGTGGTGGTCACGTGGGGCTCCAAGGGGGCCTTCGTGTCGGTCGCCGAGGGCACCGTGATGCTGCCGGCCCCGCAGGTCGACGCGATCGACGCGACCGGCGCGGGTGACTCGGTGATGGGCGCCCTCGTACGCCGGTTGCTGGCCGACGGCCTGCCCAAGGACCTCGAGGGCTGGCAGCGCGCCGTGCGCTTCGCCCTCGCCGTGGCCGGCCTGGTCTGCGAGCGCCGCGGCGGCGCCGTGGCCATGCCGACCAACGAAGAGGTCACCGCCCGCTGGGGCGCGCTGTAGGCCTCAGCCGATCGCCTTCTGGATGAATCGCTGACGGTCGAGCACCGCCCGCTCGACCCGCACCTCGGCGACGAGGTCGTCGTTGTGGCGCACGACGACCTCGAAGAAGAGCGTGCGGCCCTCGGTCTTGGCCAGGGTGGCCAGCGCGTGCACCCGGTGGCCGACCGGGCTGGGCAGCAGGTGGGCGATCTCGGCCCGCACGCCGACCGTCGTGATGCCGCCGGGCAGGTGACGGGCGGTGGCGGCGACCGTGGCCGCCTCGGCCAGCGCCAGGACGCGGGGCGTGGCCAGCACAGGCACGTCCCCCGAGCCGAGCGTCTGGGCTGTGTCGGCGTCGGTGACGGTCAACTCGACCCGGGCGGACAGGCCGGGCGGGAATTCCGGGAGCTCCATGGCATGAGCTTAGGGCTGGGCGGGTGACTGCCAATATGCCTCGGGGGTGGCCGGCTCGGGCGTCCGGGCCTGCCGGGCCCGCACGGCCAGCTCGGCGGCCAGGGCGTACGCCTCGGCGAGATCGCGGTCCTTGGCCTGGCCCGAGCGTCCCCGTGCGGTGTCGGCATAGACGGTCGCCAGCCCCAGCCACCGCTGCAGCGGCCCCTGCACCACCCGCACGCTCTGCAGGCGGGCGTACGGCACCAGGTGCATCTCGCGGGTCAGCAGGCCCCAGCGCGTCACGAGCACCTCGGGCGTCAGGCCCACGCCGATCGACCGCAGCGCGATCGGGTTGAGCCAGCGGGCCCGGCGCGGCGGTGGCGAGGTGGCCAGCGCGGCCAGATCGACGCCCGGCAGCACCTCCCACACCAGCCCCCGCGCGGTCGCGAACTCGCCCACCGGCAGCAGCCTGTCCGAGCGCTTCGCGTCGCCCCCGCCCTCGCCCGCGTACCCGGCCACGTCGAGCCGCAGATGCAGCCAGCCCTGCCCGCGCCAGAGCAGCGGCCACGTCGCCCCGACCGCCTGCACCCGGTTGAGCGGCACCACCTGGCTGCGGGTCTCGAGCAGCCCGTAGCGCACCGCGAGCCGCCCCTCGGGGTCACGGGCCAGGCGGAAATCCCAGTCCTGCAGCACCCGGCGCACCGGTTGCAGCAGCACACCGGCCATCGCCGTCACCGTGCTGGCGATGCCGACGAAGGTCCACGAGCCCTCCATCACGAACTGCAGCACCACGAAGGCCACGCCGACGGGCAGGAAGAACGCCTGCGGGGTGAGCAACTGGCTGACGACCAGATCGCGGTTGCGGACCCGCAGCAGCGGACGTTCGAGGGTGGGCGCCGCGGCCCCCGCCGTCACCGGCTGGTCACCCGGTTGCGCGGCCACCGCCGGACGCCCGGCCAGCGCGAGCAGCCGCTCCCGGAGCGAGGCCGCCTCGCGCACCGTCAGGTAGGCCAGCGGCGCCTCGGTCTTGCCGCCGCCGATCACCTCGAGGCGCAGCTCGGCGAGCCCGGTGAGCTGGGCCAGCAGCGGCCGCCGGAGCTCCACCGCCTGCAGCCGCTCGAGCGGGATGGCCCGGTTGCGCCGCCAGAGCAGACCGTCGGAGATGCGCAGCTCGCGGCCGACCACCTGGTAGCCCGTGGTGAGCCAGCCGAAGATCGAGAAGATCACCACGGCGACCGCGATGACCAGCACGACCAGCGCGAACCGTTCCAGCCCGACCTGTGACAGCGTCTGCCAGGAGAGCGCCGCGACGACCACCGCGATGCTCTTGGCGCCGTGCAGCACCGGGCTGAGCGGGTGGAGCCGGCGGCGGGGCTCCGCGACGGCCGCCTCGGGCGGCAGGGTCGGTGGTGGTGGGCCGGCGGCGGTCACAGGCCCTCGGCCCGGTCCTCGCCCAGCGTGGTGAGCCGGTCGCGCAACCGGGCCGCCTCGGCCGGCGGGAGCCCGGGGATCCGCGCGTCGCTGGCCGCCGCGGCGGTGTGCAACTGGACCGTGGCCAGGCCGAACGCGCGTTCGAGAGGGCCGGCCGTCACGTCCACGAACTGCATGCGGGCGTACGGGACGATGGACAGCCGCCGGATCACCAGGCCGTGCCGGACGAGCAGATCCTGGTCGCGTTCCGCGTAACCCCAGGCCCGCACGGCCCGGACGGTGACGAACGAGCGCCAGATCGCGTTGAGCACGACCAGCGCGATGCCCAGCCGCCACAGCCAGTGGCCCTGCAGCACCAGGCCGACGACCAGGCCGGCGACGAGGATGATCGTCCAGCTCCAGCGGACGATCAGCTCCACAGTGATCAGCTTGGGCGAGACCGTGCGCCACTCGACGGTGTCGGGCCAGGGGGTCAGGGCGTCGACGGTCACCTCTTCACCCTAGGAGATCGACGCGTCCGACGCCGCACCGAAGGGCGTCACTTCGCGCAGGAATCCGCGTACGTCCAGGAATTGACCCAGGGTGACGCGGTGTTCGTCACAGGCCAGCCAGGTCTTGCGGTACTCGGGGGTGTGCAGCTTGGGGTTGTTCCAGTGAAGCTGCCACCGGGCGTCGGCGCGACATCCTTTGGCGGAGCACTGAGGCTCCGAGGGGCCCGATGCGGAGCCCGAGAAGGGGCCGGGGCCGATCACGAGGAGCCATCCATACCAGAAAGTGTATGAGCGCCGGGCGACCACGGGGGAAGTCGCCCGGCGACGGGGACGATGTTACACGCTTCGGGACGCCGCGCATCCTCCCCGCGGGGGTGCCCGATCCGGCGTATCGCGCAGAAAGATCGACTTGCTTGACCCATGGCGGCGGGCATCGACGGCGCGTAAAGCGACACCACGAGCACGCACTCAGGTCGGTCGTGTAAGTCTTGAGCGTCGGCATTGGCTTTCGACCGCTTGTGGAGGACCGGTGGCTCAGCCGCTCACGCCCGAGACCGAGATCAACCCCGGTGCCGGCGCCCCCGTGCCCCCGGCCCAGGACGCGTCCCAGCTCGAGCGCGCGATGTTCGAGGTCAAACGGGTCATCGTCGGCCAGGACAGGATGGTCGAGCGGATGTTCGTGGCGCTGCTCGCCCGCGGGCACTGCCTGCTCGAGGGCGTCCCCGGGGTGGCCAAGACGCTCGCGGTCGAGACGCTGGCCCGCGTCGTCGGCGGCAGCTTCTCCCGCGTGCAGTTCACCCCCGACCTGGTGCCGGCCGACATCGTCGGCACCCGTATCTACCGCCAGAGCAACGAGAAGTTCGACGTCGAGCTCGGCCCGGTCTTCGTCAACTTCCTGCTGGCCGACGAGATCAACCGGGCGCCGGCCAAGGTGCAGTCGGCGCTGCTCGAGGTCATGGCCGAGCACCAGGTGTCGATCGGCGGGCAGACCCACGAGGTGCCCACCCCGTTCCTGGTGATGGCCACGCAGAACCCGATCGAGCAGGAGGGTGTCTACCCGCTGCCCGAGGCCCAGCGCGACCGCTTCCTCATGAAGATCCTGGTGGGCTACCCGACCGACGCCGAGGAACGCGAGATCGTCTACCGGATGGGCGTCAGCGCCCCCGAGCCCAAGACGGTCTTCACCACCGAGGACCTGCTCGGCCTGCAGCGCCGGGCCGACCAGGTGTTCGTGCACAACGCGCTGGTCGACTACACGGTCCGGCTGGTGCTGGCCACCCGCGCGCCGGCCCAACACGGCATGCCCGACGTGGCTCAGCTCATCCAGTACGGCGCCAGCCCGCGCGCCTCGCTGGGCATCGTCCGCGCGACCCGGGCGCTGGCCCTGCTGCGCGGCCGTGACTACGCGCTGCCGCAGGACGTGCAGGACATCGCGCCCGACATCCTGCGCCACCGCCTGGTGCTCAGCTACGACGCGCTGGCCGACGACATCCCGGCCGACCACATCGTCGCCCGCATCATGCAGAGCGTCCCGCTGCCCTCGGTCGCGGCCCGCCAGGGCACGTCGCCCAACGGCACCCACCCGGCGGCCCCGGTGAGCGGCGGGCCGCAGCCGCAGAACCAGACCGGTGCGGTATGGCCGGCCCAGCACTAGGCGGCGAGGCCGGCACGGCGCGGACCTCGGCGCCGGCCGGCTCGGCGCTGGGCGGTTCCGCGCGGACAGCGGCCCTGGGCGGCGAGGCCGGCACCACGCGGGCCGAGGCTGTCCTGTCCCGGCTCCAGCTGCTGGTCACCCGCAAACTCGACGGGCTGCTGCAGGGCGACTACGCCGGTCTGCTCCCCGGCCCGGGCAGCGAGGCGGGCGAGTCGCGCGAGTACCGGCCCGGCGACGACGTCCGCCGCATGGACTGGCCGGTCACCGCCCGCACCACGATGCCGCACGTGCGCCGCACGGTGGCCGACCGCGAGCTCGAGACGTGGATGGCGATCGACCTGAGCGCCAGCCTCGACTTCGGCACGGCCCAGTGGCTCAAGAGCGACCTGGTGCTCGCGGCGGCCACGGCGATGGCTCACCTGACCGTGCGTGGTGGCAACCGCATCGGAGCGGTGGTGGGGACGGGCTCTCTCGCCGAGACCAAGCCCCGCCGCTGGCGCCGGGACAAGGCCGGACCGGCCGAGACGGTCGCCCCCTCGGTCGTACGGATGCCGGCGCGACCGGGCCGCAAGGAGGCCCAGGGCCTGTTGCGGGCGATCGCCGGCACCCGGATCCGCCCCGGCCGCACCGACCTCGGCGAGCTGATCGACAAGCTCAACCGGCCGCCCCGCCGCCGCGGCGTGGCCGTCGTGATCTCCGACTTCATGGCGCCGGTCGAGGGCTGGTCGCGGCCCATCCGCAAGCTCGGCGTGCGGCACGACGTGCTCGCCATCGAGATCGTCGACCCGCGCGAGCTGGAACTGCCCGACGTCGGCGTGCTCACCCTGGCCGACCCCGAGACCGGCGCGCTGCACGAGGTGCAGACCGCCGACGAGAACCTGCGCCGGCGCTACGCCGAGGCGGCGGCCGAGCAGCGGGGCGCGATCGCCGGCGCCCTGCGCGCGGCCGGCGCGGCTCACCTGCGCCTGCGCACCGACACCGACTGGCTGTTGGATATGGTCCGATTCGTGGCCGCCCAACGACACGCACGCACCCGGGGGACGACCCGATGATCCGTTTCCTGGAGCCGTGGTGGCTCCTGGCTGTGCTGCCGGTGCTCCTGCTGGCCGGCCTCTACACCTGGCGGCAGTTCCGCAAGCGCACGTATGCGATGCGGTTCACCAACGTCGACCTGCTGCGCACGCTCGCCCCCAAGGGCCTGGGCTGGCGCAAGCACGTCTCGGCGGTCGCCTTCCTGCTGTCGCTGCTGACCCTCGGCGCGGCGCTGGCCCGCCCGTCGGTCGACAAGGAAGAGCCGCTCGAGCGGGCCACGGTGATGCTGGCGATCGACGTGTCGCTGTCGATGGAGGCCGACGACGTCGCGCCCAACCGCATCGAGGCCGCCCAGGAGGCGGCCAAGGCGTTCGTCAACGAGCTCCCGCCCACCTACAACCTGGGTCTGGTGTCGTTCGCGAAGGCGGCGAACGTGCTGGTGTCGCCGACCAAGGACCGCTCCGAGGTGGTCGCGGCGATCGACGGGCTGACCCTGGCCGAGGCGACCGCCACCGGCGAGGCGGTCTTCACCTCGCTCGACGCCATCCGCTCGGTGCCCGCCGACGGGGCCGACGGGGCGCCCCCGGCCCGCATCGTGCTGCTCTCCGACGGCTACCGCACGTCGGGCCGTTCGATCGAGGACGCGGCCACGGCGGCGTCGCAGGCCAACGTGCCGGTCTCGACCATCGCCTTCGGTACGGACACCGGCGTGGTCGACATCCGCGGCGCCCTGCAGCGGGTGCCGGTCGACCGGCTGTCGCTGCAGCAGCTGGCCGAGAACACCAAGGGCTACTTCTACGAGGCCGCCTCGGTCAGCGAGCTCAAGCAGGTCTACGAGGACATGGGCAGTTCGATCGGCCACCGGGTGGAGCCCCGCGAGGTCACTCAGTGGTACGCGGGGCTCGCTCTGCTGCTGGGTCTGGTGGCGGCCGGCCTGTCCCTGATCTGGACGTCCCGCCTGCCCTGATCATCGCCGGTGCCGGACGGCCGACGGGCCGGGCCGGCCCCGGTGAGGGCGTGCCTGCGGTCAGGGCGTGCCTGGGGTCAGGGCGTGCTGTGGGCCAGGACGAAGAGGACGACCACGTAGACGGCGGCGACCGTGAAGGTCAGGGGAGCGATGAGGTTCTTCATCTGACGGCTTCTTCCGCTGGTGACTGGCGTTTTCAGCGCACGTCACGTCGCGGCCGGCACCCACGCATCCGGCGTCGCGGCGCACACGACTCACCCGGGCGGCCCTGTCGGGCGTACCGGTGGATGCGGGGCTTGTCTGTCAGCGGAACGCTGACACTGCGTCAGCGGCGAGGCTGACGAGCGGCCCGGCCACGACTAGGAGGATCGCTATCTCGCACAGCGATCACCTCCAGCAAGTCGTTCGGCATCAGGACCGCGAGGAACTGTACCCCTTAAGCCCCGCTTAAGAAACGTGGCCCGGCCGGTCGTGTCGAGGACCACCCGTCAGGACGACGTCGGCCACGGCTCGCAGCGTGACACTGCCCGGCACGAGATAGAAATCGTGCCCGGCCACACCGTCGGTGGGCAGGGCCGACGCGCCGAACCCGGGGGAGCTGGGGCGGCGGCCGAGGCCCAGACCGAACAACCGCACCTGCGGGATGCGACGGATCCAGTCGGTCGGGGCGAGGGCCGCCCACACCCGTGCGCCGCCGAGCTCGGCGGCGCGGTCCACACCGGCTCCGGGCGCGCCGAGCGTGATCACGTCGTCGATCCCGGGCTTGTTCTTCGCGGCCAGGCCGACGACGACCGCCCCGTAGCTGTGCCCGATCAGCGTGACCGTGGCGCCGGGTCGCCGGCTCCGCAGATCGCCGACGAACGTGCTGAGCGCGGCCGCGCCGACCCGGGCGCGGCCCTCGGTGGCGGCGGCCGGGCCGACCCCCTCCGGCGGGTCGTAGCCGAGCCAGGCGATGACGGCGGTGTGCGGGTCCCGCTTGGCCAGGAGGTCATGCAGGGCGCGGGCCTGCACGCCCGGGGCGCGGCGGGGGACGCCGCCCAGGCCGCGGTCGAAGTCGGCCAGAGTCGTGTCGACCCCGGGGACGAGGATGGCGATCCGGGTGGCCGTGGCCAGATCGCCGAGCACCTCGGCCGCGCGCCCGCCGCCGGCCGGGTCGAAGAACAGGAAGCGGCGGCCGTGGGCGGCCCAGGTGGCGTACGGGCAGCCGGTGGCGAGCATGTGCGTGGCGGTCTCGCGGTACGCCGCCGTGAAGGCCGGGAGGTGCGGGGTCTTCGCCCGTACGGGCCGGGCGGGAATCGAGGCGGTCAGGCCGAGGAGGGCGGTCAGCACGAGGGCGAGAGGCAGGATGCGCATGCCGCGCAGCGTCCGGCCGCGGTGACCCGCCGGACGTCACCCCGCAGACCGCAATCGACGGTGCTACCCCGGTATGACCAGGCCCGTCTCGTAGGCGAAGACGACCGCCTGGGCCCGGTCGCGCAGGCCCAGCTTGGCCAGGATCCGTCCGATGTGGGTCTTCACGGTCTGCTCGGCCACCACCAGGTCCCCGGCGATCTCCTGGTTGGAGAGACCGCGGGCGATCAGGCGCAGCACGTCGGTCTCGCGCGGCGTCAGCGCGTTCAGGGCGACGGGCCGGGGCCGGTCGGCCATCGGCCGGGCGGCGAACTCGGCGATCAGGCGCCGGGTCACCGACGGCGCGAGCAGGGCCTCGCCGGCGGCCACGACCCGGACGGCGTGGATGAGGTCGGCCGCCGGGGCGTCCTTGAGCAGGAAGCCGCTCGCCCCGGCGCGCAAGGCGGCGTACACGTAGTCGTCCAGATCGAACGTGGTCAGGATCAGCACCTTCGGGCCGTCGTCGCGCAGACCCAGGCGGCGGGTCGCCTCGAGACCGTCCATGACAGGCATGCGGACGTCCATCAGCACCACGTCGGGGCGGAGCTCACGGGCCCGGACGACCGCGGCCGCGCCGTCGGCGGCGTCCCCGACGACCAGCATGTCGGGCTGGGCGGCCAGCAGGGCGCCGAAGCCCTGCCGGACCATCGCCTGGTCGTCGGCGATCACGATCTTGATCACTCGTCTCCTCCCCAGGGCAGCACCGCGCGCACTACGAAGTGGTCGCCGTCGGGAGCGGCGGACAGGGTGCCGTCGAGAAGCTCGGCCCGTTCCCGCATGCCCTCCAGGCCGTGCCCCCGGCCGGGGGTGGCAGGGGCGGTCAGCGGGTTGCGCACGGTGAGCTCGAGCCGGTCGCCGAGGCCGCGGGCTTCGACGGTCACCGGGCTGCCGGGCGCGTGGCGGGCCGCGTTGGCCAGCGCCTCCTGGACGATGCGGTAAGCCGCGAGCTCAGCCGCCGCCCCACCCAGGGTGGGCAGCCTATGGCCTTCCGCGTCGTGCTGCGTCTCGTTGTCCACAGGCTGCCCTCGTTCGCCGGCCGACTCGTCCACAGGCCGTGCCGCGCCGACAACCTGACCCGTCAGGCCGGACGCGCTGTAGGACACTTCCACCCCGGCCGCCCGGGCGGCCGCGATGAGGTCGTCGAGCTCGGCGAACCCCGGCTGCGGAGCCCGCGGCGCCTCGTCCTGCTCGGCCCGCAGCACACCCAGCAACCGCCGCATGTCGGTCAGCGCCTCCCGCGCCGACCCGGCGATGCCGGCCAGCTCCTCCTGGGCCGCCGGCGACAGCCCGCCCACCCGGTAGGGCGCGGTCTCGGCCCGGACGGCGATCATCGACATGTGGTGGGCGACCACGTCGTGCATCTCGCGCGCGATGCGGGTGCGTTCCTCGAGGACCGCGCGCCGGGCCCGCTCCAGCTCGGTGAGCTCCTCCTTCTCGGCGAGCAGGGCCTGCGTACGCCGGCGCCGGGACACGATGTCGCCGAGCGCGGCGATGGCCACGAGCAGCAGGGCCGCGCCCCACGCGTTCGCGGCCGGGGCGTACAGGAAGACCGGCACCAGGCTCAGGGCCGTCGCCCAGACGGTGAGCTGGGCGCCCTCGATCACCGCGAGCCGGCCGAGCACCAGCAGGAAGCCGAGGATCTGCACCGTGTTCCACGGCCAGGACTCCTTGACGCTCGGCTCCAGGGTGCCCAGGAACAGCATCACGAAGCCCAGCCGCCAGGCCAGGACGGGCCGACGGAGAGTGACGACGATGGGCAGCACCGAGCCGATCGACAGGATCACCACCCAGACGTCGTCGAGCTGCCGGTTGTCGGTCAGGTAGGCGCCGGTCGCCAGGCCCAGGCCGGCCAGGGCCAGCAGACCGAGCGGCAGGAGATAGACCCAGATGCGCGCCCGGGGTGCGGGGCGGACCGTCTCGCGGGACCAGAGCAGGCGGCGGAGCGGCCCCGTGGCATTGCGCCGGGTCACCGGGCCGATAGTCTCCACTCCGGCAGGTTACGGCGCTGCCCAGCGCGCCGTCGTGCCCCCGAGGTGCCATCCGGCACCCCCTACCTGGGTATGAGGAGCGAAGTTTCGTGGCGCGCACGGTTCTGGTGACAGGCGGCAACCGGGGTATCGGCCTCGCGATCGCGCAGGCTTTCGCGGCGCAGGGCGACAAGGTCGCGGTGACGCACCGGGGCAGCGGCGCGCCCGAGGGCCTGTACGGGGTGCAGTGCGACATCACCGACCCGGCGCAGGTCGACGCGGCCTTCACCCAGATCGAGAAGGACCTCGGCCCGGTCGAGGTGCTCGTGGCCAACGCCGGCATCACCGACGACACCCTGCTGCTGCGGATGAGCGAGGAGCAGTTCGAGCGGGTGATCGACACCAACCTCAAGGGCTCGTTCCGGGTGGCCAAGCGGGCCAGCTCCAAGATGTTGCGGGCCAAGTGGGGCCGCATGATCTTCATCTCGTCGGTGGTCGGGCTGTACGGCGGGCCGGGCCAGGCCAACTACGCGGCGAGCAAGGCCGGGCTGGTCGGCCTGGCCCGCAGCATCACCCGCGAGCTGGGCAGCCGCAACATCACCGCGAACGTGGTGGCCCCCGGGTTCATCGACACCGAGATGACCCAGGTGCTGTCGGACGACCGTCGCGCCGAGATCATCAAGGCGGTTCCGGCCGGGCGTCTGGCCACCACCGACGAGGTCGCAGCCGCGGTCACGTTTCTGGCCGGGGACAACGCCGGCTACATCAACGGCGCGGTCCTCCCGGTCGACGGCGGCCTCGGCATGGGCCACTGACCTTCTCCCTCGTACTCGAAAGGCGAACCCTGTGTCTGGACTGCTGGCCGGCAAGCGGCTGCTCATCACCGGCGTCATCACCGACGCCTCGATCGCGTTCTCGGCGGCCAAGATCGCCCAGGAGAACGGGGCGACCGTCGTGCTGACCGGCTTCGGCCGGATGTCGCTGGTCGAGCGGATCGCCAAGCGGCTGCCCGAGCCGCCGCCGGTGATCGAGCTCGACGTGACCGACCCCGAGCAGCTGGCCGCGCTGCCGGACAAGGTGCGCGAGCACGTGGACGGGCTCGACGGGGTGCTGCACTCGATCGCGTTCGGTCCGCAGAGCGTGCTGGGTGGCGAGTTCCTCAACGCCCAGTGGGAGGACGTGTCGAAGGCGCTGCACGTCTCGACGTACTCGTACCAGGCGCTGGCCGTGGCCTGCCTGCCGCTGATGCAGTCCGGTGGCAGCATCGTGGGCCTGACCTTCGACGCCACCAAGGCGTGGCCGGTCTACGACTGGATGGGCGTCGCCAAGGCCGGGCTCGAGTCGGCCAACCGCTACCTGGCGCTGCACCTGGGCAAGCAGGGCATCCGCAGCAACCTGGTCAGCGCCGGGCCGCTGCGCACGATGGCGGCCAAGTCCATCCCCGGCTTCGAGCAGTTCGAGGACGCCTGGGCCGGCCGGGCGCCGCTGGGCTGGGACCTGCACGACACCACGGCCACCGGCAAGGCGATCTGCGCCCTGCTCTCCGACTGGTTCCCCGCCACGACCGGTGAGGTTGTCCACGTCGACGGGGGTTACCACGCGCTCGGCGCTTAGGACGGTGGGAGGATGGACGGGTGGTCTACGACGCGTTCGTCCTTCTGTCCTTCGGTGGTCCCGAGAAGCCCGATGACGTGATGCCGTTCCTGCGCAACGTGGTGCGCGGGCGTGGCGTCCCGGACGAGCGCCTGGCCGAGGTGGCCGAGCACTACTACCACTTCGGCGGCGTCTCCCCGATCAACCAGCAGTGCCGGGACCTGCTCGACGCGGTGCGCACCGAGTTCACCGGCAACGGCATCGACCTGCCCACCTACTGGGGCAACCGCAACTGGTTCCCGATGCTGGCCGACACGGTGGCGCAGATGCGCGACGACGGCATCAAGCACGCGCTCGGCTTCGCGACCAGCGCGTACGGCGGCTATTCGTCGTGCAAGCAGTACTGGGAGGACATCGCGGACGCCCGGGCCAAGGTCGGTCCGGGCGCGCCGGTGATCTCCAAGCTGCGCCAGTTCTGGGATCACCCCGGCTTCGTCGACCCGCACGCTTCGGCCGTACGCTCCGCGCTGGCCACGCTCGACCAGAGCCGGCGGGCCACGACGCGGCTGGTCTTCACCGCCCACTCGATCCCCTCGAGCATGGCCAAGACAGCCGGGCCGACGGGCGGACGCTACGAGGCCCAGCTGCACGAGACGGCCGGTCTGGTGCACGCGTCGGCCGCCGCCGATCTGCCGTGGGACCTGGTGTGGCAGAGCCGCTCCGGTCCGCCGCAGGTGCCGTGGCTCGAGCCGGACATCAACGACCACCTCGAACAGCTTCGGGAGCAGGGCGTCACCGACGTCGTGGTCAGCCCGATCGGGTTCGTCTCCGACCACCTCGAGGTGATCTGGGACCTCGACAACGAGGCCGCCGAGACGGCCAAGCGGCTGGGCCTCGGATACGCGCGGGCCGCGACGCCGGGCACCGATCCGCGGTTCGTGACGATGGTCCGCGAACTGGTGCAGGAGCGTACCGCCGGTGCGCCCCTCAACCGGCTCGGTACGCTGCCGGTCTGGGACACCTGCCCGGTCCCGTGCTGTCCCCCTCCGCAGCGACGAGGAGCATGATGCCTGAGCGCAAGGCCATCGAGAGCTGGCTCACCGACATGGACGGGGTTCTCGTCCACGAGGGTGTGCCGGTGCCGGGCGCCCCCGAGTTCGTCAACCGGATGAAGACGTCCGGCAAGCCCTTCCTGATCCTCACCAACAACTCGATCTACACGCCGCGTGACCTGCAGGCCCGGCTCACGCGGATGGGCTTCGACGTTCCCGAGCAGTCCATCTGGACGGCCGCGCTGGCCACCGCCCAGTTCCTCGCCGACCAGCGGCCGGGCGGCACGGCGTACGTCATCGGCGAGGCCGGGCTGACCACGGCCATGCACGCGGCCGGTTATGTGCTGACCGAGTTCGACCCCGACTACGTGGTGCTCGGCGAGACCCGCACCTACAGCTTCGAGCAGATCACCAAGGCGATCCGGCTCATCGGCGGCGGCGCCCGGTTCATCTGTACGAACCCGGACGCCACCGGCCCGTCCAACGAGGGCGCGCTTCCGGCGGCGGGCTCGGTGGCCGCCATGATCTCCAAGGCCACCGGCGTCGACCCGTACTTCGTCGGCAAGCCCAATCCGATGATGATGCGGTCGGCGCTGAACACCATCGAGGCCCACAGCGAGAGCACGGCCATGATCGGCGACCGGATGGACACCGACATCCTGTGCGGGCTGGAGGCCGGGCTCGAGACGATTCTCGTGCTCACCGGCATCAGCACCCGCGTGGAGGCGGAGCGTTACCCGTTCCGCCCGTCGCGCATCGTCAACTCGGTCGCCGACCTGATCGCCGAGATCTGACCGGGGCCGGCGATGGGCCACCCGGTCATGTTCGACGAGTCGGATCCGGTGCTCGCTCGCGTACGGAAGCTGGCTCTGGCTTTTCCGGATGCCGCCGAGAAGGTGTCGCACGGCATTCCGGCGTTCTTCACGACCAAGGTGTTCGCCTATTACGGCGGTTCGGTCAAGGTGGACGGCGAGTACCGGCGGCACGACCGGTCGGTGCTCGTGCTGCTCGAGCCGGACGAGCGGACCGCTCTGGAGGACGATCCGCGCTGCTATGTGCCGGCCTACCTCGGGCCGAGCGGCTGGATCGGCGTCGACCTGGCCGAGGGCGCCGACTGGGACGAGATCGGCGAGTTGCTCGACGCCAGTTATCGCCGCACGGCCGGGCCGCGCCGGGTGGCCCGGCTCGACCAGCTCAGCCGATGAGACGGTCGAGCAGCGGGAACTCGTCGTAGGGCTGGTTGTAATCGCCGAAGTGGCCGTCGTCGCGGACGATCTGGGTGCCGCCGAGACGGTCGAACATGGCCCGGCCCTGGTGCTCGTCGCAGCCGTACGGGTCGTGGCGGGAATTGATGAAGTAGGGATCGCGGACGTTGGCGCGGATGGTGTCCCAGTCGTAGCTCGCCCGCAGCACGGGCTCGTCGGACGAGTTGGGCCGCGTGCAGTAGCCGGCCACCAGGATCGCCTGGTCGACCTTCACGTGTTCGAGCAGCGCCAGCAGCAGCGCCGCCCCGCCGGAGTGGCCCACGAGCACGGTCTGCTCGTCGAAGCTGTGCGCGCTCAGCACCCGGGGCAGTAACTCGCCGACCGGTTCGACGTTGATCCCGGGGTAATGCGGAACCTCGACCTCGTAGCCCCGCTCGGCCAGCCGGCCCGCGAGCCACGGATACCAGACCACACCGGGGTTCCCGCCGGTCCCATGAAAGATGATCGCCTTTCGCATCGGGGCATTCTCGCAGATGGCCAATTTGCCCTAGTGTGTTGTCATGTACACCGGTAGGGCGATCGCGGGCGGGGTGCTGGTCGCGCTGGCCGCCACGGTCACGGCCGTCGCCGCCGCGCGCGACGACCACCCCGGGACGGTGGCCGTGCGCCAGGTGCCGGCCGCGGCCGTGCCCACGGCAAAGCCGGCGCCGATCCCCAAGGCCGCGCCCGCGCCTCCCGGTCTGCCGACGATCTCCTACTGGCACGCGGCCCAGGGCTTTCCGCACGATCCGGCGCCGCACTCGGTCGCGTTCGTGGCCGAAGCGCTGCGCCCGCACCGGAAGGCCGCCGTCTACGACGCTCCGGGCGGCACGCCGAAAGCCTTCCTCCCACGGACCATGAGCGGCCTGCCGGTGACCGCGCCCGTCGTCGCCCGGCGGCCCGGCTGGCTGGCCGTGCTGATCCCGTCGATCAACCGCCGGGTCGGGTGGGTCCCCGAGAGCGCCGGCACCGTACGACCGCTGCGCGACCAACTCGTCGCCGACCTCAGCGAGAGGCGGCTCACCTGGCTCCACGACGGAAGGCAGCGCGGCGCCTGGGAGGTCGCGGTCGGCTCCTCGAGGACGCCCACCCCGCTCGGGCGCACCTTCGTGCTCGGCCGCACCATCACCCACGGGGACGTCTACGCGGGGCTGGACGCGCTGGTGCTGGGCGCGATCCCCGACGACCGGGACGCGCTGTCGGCCTCGTTGCGCAACGGCCACACGGCGATCCACGCGTGGCACGACGAATCCGCCTTCGGGCGCAGCATCTCCAACGGGTGCATCCGGGTGCCCCCGGAGGTTCAGCGCACGTTGCTGCGCCGCCTGCCCGAGGGCGTCGTGCTCACCGTGGTGGAGTGACCTCCGCGGTGCGCGGCCGGGCTCAGGAGTCGCGCAGCCCCACGCTGTCGTAGTCCCAGAAGGTCGCGGAGTAGACCAGCGTCCCGGTCATCCACTCCTCGTAGGCGCCGAGCGGGTAGACCTGGAAGGCCGCGTCCGGGATGCGCAGCGACGGCTTGCGGAAGCCCAGGTCGCCGCCCGCGCGGAAGCCCGCCCGGGCGTAGTAGGCCGGGTCGCCCTCGAGGAACACGAGCGGGACGCCCTGCTCGTCGGCGATCTCGAGGCCGCGCCGGATCAGGGCCCGGCCGGCCCCTTGACGCTGGTGCCCGGGCCGGACCGACAGGGGACTGAGCACCCACACGTCGACCAGGCGCCGCGGCGCGTCGAGCAGGCTGCGGGTGAACATCACGTTGCCGACCACCTGCCCGTCGGCCTCGGCCACGAGCGAGAGCAGGCCGGGGTCGTCGCGTCGGAGCGCCGCCACCAGCTCGGCGATGTGGTCCCCGTCCGCGCCGAACGCCGCCCGGTGCACCTCGGCGACGTCGTCCCCGTCCCGCTCAGCCCGAATCTCCATGGCGCGCACGCTAGCGGCCCCCGCGGTCCGGGCGCTTCCGGTTTACGCGGCTACGCTCGCCCGGTGACCAGCGAAGTGATCGCCGCGGCCTGGGTCTGTGTCCGCGAGCGCCGGGTCCTGGTGGTGCGGCCGGACGCCTCGGACGCCTTCTATCTGCCCGGCGGCAAACCCGAGCCCGGCGAGTCGTACGCCGAGGCCGCCGCCCGCGAGACCGGCGAGGAGGTCGGCCTCGTCATCGATCCGGCCGATCTCGCACTGTGGACGGAGATCGTGGCCCCGGCCCACAACCGCCCGCCCGGCACGACGGTGCGGCTGATCTGCTTCACCGGCGGCAAGACCGACGACCAGCCGGCCGCGTCGAACGAGATCGCGGAGTGGGCCTGGTTCGGCTCGGCCGACTCGGCGCGCTGCGCTCCGGCCATCCGGGTGCTGCTCGATGAACTGTCGGCCGCCGGCCTCATCGACTGACGGGATCAGTCGGCTGTCTCGGCGAAAAACCGGGCGGCGACGGCGGTGTGCAGGCTGAAGCCGAGCTCGGCCGGACCCTTCAGCACTTCCCAGCCGTACGTCTCGTCGGTCGGCACCGAAGGCGGCAGGGCATCGGCCGAGGGGAGCGGCGGGAAGAGCGCGAAGACGAGCAGGGTGCTGTCCGGGGCGCTGATCGTGTCGTAGAGGACGGCGCTCAGCGGATCGGCCCGCAAGCCGGTCTCCTCGAACAGTTCGCGGGCGGCGGCGTCCGGCCAGGACTCGCCGAAGTCGATGAAACCGCCGGGCAACGCCAGCTTTCCCTCGGCCGGCGCGATGCCCCGCCGTACGACCAGCAGGCCGCCGCCGACGGGCTGCACCGCCACCGCCACCGGGGTCGGATTCCGGTACGTCGTCTCGCCGCACGCGGCGCACCGGCGCGGCCAGGGCTGGCCGGGCACGAAACGCGCGCCGCAATACGTGCAGTGCTTGAAACGGTCAGGCATGCAACGGCGAGTTGCACGCGGCGACCAGGGCCTGGCGGCACGCGTCCAGCAGGGGGCGCAGCGCGGCGTCGCGCTGCTGGGCCTCATAGCCGTTGATGGCGCCGCCGGGCGCGTTGGTCTCGGCCAGCGCGAGCACCTGGTCGAGGATCGAGGCGCGGGCGAACAGGCGGCGGGCGCGCGGGTCGAAGCCGGGCGGCAGCGTGGCCGTGCTCTCGGGGCGCCGCAACGCCTGCAGGGCCCCGGCCAGCTCGGGTTTCCACTGGGCCACGTCGAGCCGGGTCAGCTGGGTCGTGGCCTCGCCGAGCGCCACGGTCAGCTCGCCCTCGGCCTCGGCCGCGCCCATCTGGAAGACCGGGCGGTAGTTCTCCACCGGGAACCAGCGCCACAGCACCGTCTCGAACTCGACACCGGAGCCGGAGACGTGCCGCCGGACCTCGGGCACGACCCCGAACGACGGCGTCATCACGGCCTCGCCGGCGAGCATCGCGCTGCCGGTCAGCGGGCCGGGACCGGGCAGGCCGCGCGGGTCGCCCGGGGCGGGCAGCACCAGCCGGATGTCGTCGGGGTGCACCTTGGCGAAGGCCGGCAGGCCCTGCGGCAGCGGCACGTCGGTCCACGTGCCGGGCGCGTCGGCGACGAGGTGCTCCTCGTCGCGGGCGATCTCGTCGGCCAGCTCGTCTAAGGGGACCAGGCCGGCGCGCCAGGCGCGTACCCAGGTCACGAACCGGGTGGAGCGCCGCGCGACGCGGGTGGCCGCATCAGCTGCGGGGAACATGCGAGCAAGGGTACGTGCCCGCCGGGAAGGTTGTCTCGGCCGGAGAGTCAGAAACCCCGTGTCGCAACGCACGGGTTACGGTGCCTTGCATGTATGGGGAGGACGTGCTCAAGGGGAACTGGCGGCGGCGCAAGGTGATTCCCGAGGTGGACGCCGAACGCGACCTGGTCGTCGAGGACGCCGAGTCGGGCTTCTGCGGGGCGGTCATCGGCTTCGAGCTCGGCGCGGTCGTCCTGGAGGACCGGCACGGCAAGCGGCGCAACTTCCCGCTGGCGCCGGCCGCCTTTTTGCTCGACGGGAAGACGGTCACGCTGCGCCGGCCGGCCGCGGCGCCGGCGCAGGCCCAGCGCAAGGTCACCGCGTCCGGCTCGATCGCCGTCGACGGCGTCCGGGCCCAGGTCGCGAAGGCCAGCCGGATCTGGGTCGAGGGCATCCACGACGCCGCGCTGGTCGAGCGCATCTGGGGCGACGATCTGCGCATCGAGGGCATCGTCGTCGAGCCGTTGGACGGCATCGACGATCTGGCCGGCGCGGTCCGCGAGTTCCGGCCGGGCCCGCAGCGGCGGCTCGGCGTCCTCGTGGACCACCTCGTCCCCGGCAGCAAGGAGAGCCGGATCGTGGCCGCGGTGACCGATCCCGACGTGCTCGTGACCGGTCACCCGTACGTCGACATCTGGCAGGCGGTGAAGCCGCAGCGCGTCGGGCTCTCCAAATGGCCCGTGATCCCGCCCGGGCGGCCCTGGAAGGAAGGGATCTGCGCAGCCGTGGGCGTGCGCGAGCCGGCCGACATGTGGCGGCGGATCCTGTCGTCGGTGAGCAGCTACCGGGACGTCGAGACGCCGCTGATCAACTCGATGGAGCGGCTGATCGACTTCGTCACCGTCCCCTGACCCAGGTGACTCACCGTCCGAGGACCTCGCCGAGGCGCCGGGCCGCTTCGGCCAGCCGGTCGGGCGGGTTGGCCGCGTAGCCCAGGATCAGCCCGGGCGGTCCCGGGGTCATCCGGTGCCACGACAGCGGGTGGACGAGGACACCGGCCGCCGCGGCCCGGTCGGCCAGCCGCGTGTCGGCCTCCTCGCCCGGCATCATGATCAACAGGTGCAGCCCGGCGGCCACGCCGATCACCCGGGCCCGCGGCAGGTGGGCGCCCAGCGCGGCCAGCAGCGCGTCCCGGCGGCGGCGCTGACGAGCCCGGACGTTGCGCAGGTGCCGTTCGTAGTCGCCGGTCGCGAGCAGCCGGGCCAGCACGAGCTGGGGCAGCGCCGGGCTGCCGAGGTCGCTGTCGTGCTTGGCGGTGAGCAACGCCGGTTGCAGCCGTCGCGGGGCGATCAGCCAGCCCAGGCGCATGCCCGGCGCAAGCGACTTCGAGACGCTTCCGGCGTACGCCACCTGGTCGGGCGCCGACCCCTGCAGGGCGGCCACCGGGGGCCGGTCGTAGCGGTGCTCGGCGTCGTAGTCGTCCTCGATGACCAGGCCCCCGGCGACCGCCCAGGCCAGCAGCGCGCGGCGGCGCTCCGGGCTGAGCACGACGCCGGTGGGGAACTGGTGGGCCGGTGTGACGACGACCGCGTCCTGGGTCAGGGCGTCGACGACGAGTCCCTCCTCGTCGACCGGGACGGGCTCCGGGCGGACACCCCAGTGCGCCATCTGGTCGCGGGCCCCGCGCGACCCCGGGTCCTCCACCGCGATGCTCGTCGCCGGCCGGGTCTGGGCCAGCAGCGCCAGCGCCTGGGCCACGCCGTTCACCACGATGACGTCGTCGGGCTCGGCCCGTACGCCGCGGGTGCGGGCCAGCCACCCGGCCAGCTCGGCCCGCAGGCGCGGCGTGCCGCCCGGATCGCCGTAGCCCAGGTCGGCCGCGGTGATCTCGCCGAGGACGGCCCGCTCGGCGCGCAACCAGGCCGTACGGGGAAAAGCGGCCAGGTCCGGGATGCCCGGGGAGAGGTCGAGGTCGATGCCGTCGGCCGGCGGCAGGGGCAGCCGCAGCGTGTCGAGGGACCGGCGCCGGTCGGACGGGCTGTCGCGGACGTGCGGATGGGCGACGACGGTGGTGCCGGCCCCCGTGCGGGCCTGAGCGAGCCCCTCGTCGATGAGCCGCTGATAGGCGTCGACCACCACCCCGCGCGAGATCCCCAGCTCGGCCGCCAGGACCCGGGTCGGCGGCAGCTTCTCACCCGGAGCCAGCCGCCGCCCGGCCACCGCGGACCGCAGCCCGTCGGCCAGCCAGGCGGTCAGCCCCTTGGCCGGGGCGTCCTCGGCCCGCAGCTGGAGAAAGTCCGATCCGGAAATTGGTCCTCCTCAGCCGGGGCGAATTGGTCCTTCAATCCGGACCATATCGCGACGAGCATCACCGGTGTGCAGACACCTCTCGCGCCCGCCCTGGCCGGCGCCACCGGCATGGCCTTCGTCGGCGGCAGCGTGGCCGTCTCCGGCTTCCTGGCCGACGCGCCCTCGCTGACCGTCCAATCCCTCCGGTACGCGCTCGCGTGCCTGCTGCTCGTCCTGTGGGCCCGCCTCGCCGGCAAGCGCCTGGTCCGCCCCCGGCGCTCCGACTGGCTCTGGCTCGGCGGCGTCGTCCTGACCGGCATGCTGATCTTCAACGTGGCCCTGGTGCAGGGCTCCCGCCACGCCGAACCGGCCGTGCTCGGCGTCGCCGTGGCCTGCGTGCCCCTGCTGCTGGCCGTGGCCGGTCCGCTCCTCGAGGGCCAGACCCCGGCCCGGCGGCTCGTCGCGGCCGCGCTGGTGGTCACCGCCGGAGCCGCCCTGGTGCAGGGCTTCGGCCGCACCGACGGCCTCGGGCTGGTGTGGGCCCTGGTCACCTTCGCCTGCGAGGCCGGTTTCACGCTGCTGGCCGTCCCGGTGCTGGGCCGGCACGGGCCGCACGGGGTGTCGGTGCACTCGACCTGGATGGCCGCGGTCGCCTTCGGGGCGGCCGGCCTGGTCGGCGAGGGCCCCCGCGCGGTCCTGCGCCTGCGCCCCGACGACGTGCTGGCCGGCGTCTACCTGGCCGTCGCGGTCACGGCGGTGGCGTTCGTGCTCTGGTACACCTGCGTCCAGCGGCTCGGCCCGGCGCGGGCCGGCCTGCTGACCGGGATCGCCCCCGTCGCGGCCGCCGCCGTCGGTGTGGCCCTCGGCGGCCCGATGCCGGGCCTGGCGGTGTGGGCGGGCGTCGCCGTGGTCGCGGCCGGCCTGGCCCTCGGCTTCCGCCCCGGCCGCGCCGCCGCCCCCGACGCGCCGCCTGTCCTGGCGCCCGCCGTTTCGGGGCCGGCGGGCCTCAGGCCAGATGTGCTGGATCGCGTTTGAAGACGAACGTCGCGATGTCGATCGCCTGGACCTGGCCCTCGTCGTCGCGCAGGAGGTGCAGGATCTCGCCCTCGTTGTCGCCCTCGATGCCGCGCCAGTGGTCCGGGGCCTCGCGGGTGAACCGGGAGCGGTGGTTCGGCCCGGTCATGAGCAGCGAGTCGCCGTACGGGGTGATCTCGAACTCGCGGCCCATCCACCACCAGCGGCCGACCAGGGTGGCCGCCTCGCCGGTGGGCGGGGCGGGCGGCATCCAGGGTGCGGGCGTGGCCGGTTCGGCCTCCACGGCCACGGCCAGCGCCGCCAGTGCCACGTCCTTGATCGTCGTGCCGGTCAGGCCGTACGCGTTGGCGAACACGACCACGCCCAAGCGGCTCCGGCGGTGCACGGCGAACTGGGCCACGTAGCCGGGCATCGAGCCGCCGTGCCCGACGAAGACCCGTTCGCCGACCCGGTAGAGGTGCGGGCCCAGACCGTGGCCCTCGGTCCACGATTCCAGGTCGCTGATCACGACCGGCGCGCACATCTCGTCGACCGTCTCGCGGGCCAGCACCGTGGGCGCGGGATCGGTCCAGAAGGCGGCCCACTTGGCCATGTCGGTGAGCGTCGACCAGAGCTGGCCGGCCGGCGCCATCGCCCCCGAGTCCAGGCGTGGCTCCTCGTGCAGCGAACTGTCGAGCGCGTGCACGACGTAACCGCGGGCGTACGGCTCGACGGGGGAGTACGTCGTCCGTTTCATGCCCAGCGGGTCGAGCACCCGCTTACCGGCCAGGGTCGCCCAGCTCTCCCCGGTCACCCGCTCGAGGACGGCGCCCAGCAGCCCGTACGCCAGGTTGGAATAGCGGTAGCGCCGGAAGGGCGCCCCGGCCACCTTGTCGTACCCCAGCTCGGCCAGCAGTTTGTCGACGTCGCCACCGGGAGTGCGCTCCCACCAGGCGCCGTCCGGCTCACGCTGCAGGCCCGACACGTGGCCGAGCAGCTGGCGCAGCGTCACGCCGCCGATCGGGGTGCCGGGCAGGTGACGGTAGAGCAGGTCGTCGAGCGCGAAGAAGCCCTCGTCGCGCAGTTGCAGGACCAGCGCGGCGGTGATCGTCTTGGTGATCGAGCCGAGGCGGTACTGCGTCTTCGCGTCGGGGCGGGGATGTTCGCCGGCGACGACCTGATGCAGCACGGCGCGGTCCCGGACGATCGCCAGGGCGAGGGACGGCGTACGCCCTTCGGCCTGCGCGCGGACGGCGATCTCCTCGACCCGTCGGCCGGTCTCCGGCAGCAGCGACACGGTGGACCCTCTCGATGTGTGACTCGTGGGTATAACTCCGTACGGGCGATATGGCTACGCCGAACCGGCCCCCGGCTTCCATGGCAGTTCGATGACATTTTCCGTGTGGGGGCACGGAGCGTCGCCGGACGTGCGCGCGCGTGTCACGATCGATGCGTGGAAGCGGTTCTCTGGATCGTGCTCGGCATCGCCTTGGCGATCGCCGAGGCTTTCACGGCCACATTTCTGATCATTTTCTTCGGGGTCGGGGCTTTCGCCGCGGCCGGCGCGGCCGCTCTCGGCGCGCCTCTCCTCCTACAAGTCATCGTCTTCGCCGTCGTCTCCGGCCTCTCGGTCACCGCCCTGCGGCCGATCATCCTCCGCCACGCCAAGCCGGCGATCGAGACGGGTGACACCCCGTTCGGCGTCGAGGCGCTCGAGGGCACCCAGGCCATGGTGCTGGAAGAGGTCGACGGCGCCCACGGCATGATCAAGATCGACGGCGAGCACTGGCAGGCCCGCTCGTTCGACGGCCACGAGAAATACCTGCCCGGCGAACGCGTCCGGGTCATCAAGGTCAACGGCGCCACGGCCATCGTGTGGCGCGACGATCTGCCCAACCTTTAGAGAGGGGTGCCATGGAAGCTGTAGTCGGCGTCCTCATCATCGTGATCGTGGTGTTCGCCATCGTCACGTTGCTTCGCTCCGTCCGCATCGTCCCGCAGCAGCGCATGGACGTGGTCGAACGGCTCGGCAAGTACAAGCGGACCCTGTCCCCGGGCCTCAACCTGCTGGTGCCGTTCGTCGACTCGGTGCGCAGCAAGGTGGACATGCGCGAGCAGGTGGTCTCGTTCCCGCCGCAGCCGGTCATCACGTCCGACAACCTGGTCGTGTCGATCGACACGGTGCTCTACTTCAAGGTCGTCGACCCGGTGCGGGCGACCTACGAGATCTCCAACTTCCTGCAGGCCATCGAGCAGCTCACGGTGACCACCCTGCGTAACGTCATCGGCTCGCTCGACCTCGAGCGCGCCCTGACCAGCCGCGAGGAGATCAACCGGCACCTCTCCACGGTGCTCGACGAGACCACCGGGCGCTGGGGCATCAAGGTCACCCGGGTCGAGATCAAGGCGATCGAGCCGCCGCCGAGCATCCGCGACTCCATGGAGAAGCAGATGCGCGCCGAGCGGGAACGACGCGCCACGATCCTGAACGCCGAGGGCCACAAGCAGGCGGCGATCCTCACCGCCGAGGGCGAGAAGCAGTCCCAGGTGCTGCGGGCCGACGGTGACCGCCAGGCCCGCATCCTGCAGGCCGAGGGCCAGGCCAAGGCGATCCGGACGGTGTTCGACGCCATCCACACGGCCAACCCGTCACAGAAGGTGCTGGCCTACCAGTACCTGCAGGCTCTGCCGCAGATCGCCAACGGCACGGCCAACAAGGTGTGGATCGTGCCGACCGAGCTGACCAAGGCCCTCGAGGGCATGGGCGGCGCGCTGGGCGGCCTGGCCAACATGGCGGGCGACATCCCGAAGTCCACGGTCGACTCGGCCGCGGTCGAGCGGGAGGCCTCGGAGGCGGCGGCGTCGGCCGCGGCCGAGGCACAGAAGGTCAACGACCAGGTACGGGTGGCCGAGGCTCAGGTCAGCGGCGACCAGGACAAGACGGCCGCACTGCCCGCGGCCGAGCCGATCCCACCGTCGGCCGCTCTCGGCGGCGCCGACTACAACGGCGTGGTCGACCGCGAACGCGCCTGACCTCACGCACAACGGCCGGCTCCGTCAGGGGCCGGCCGTTTCACGTCCCGGCACCGTCGCCGCTCTCACGCCTCCAGGTCGTCGCGTCCTGGCACCGTCGCCGCTCTCACGCCTCCGGGTCGTCACGGCCCAGCTCCCAGAAGGCGACGGCGGCCGCGGCGGCGATGTTGAGCGAGTCGACGTTGCGGCGCATCGGAATCTTGACGGGCACGTCGCTGGCCGCCAGCGCGTTCTTCGAGAGCCCGGGGCCCTCGGCGCCGAGCAGCAGCGCGGTCTTGCGCCGCTGCTCGCCGGTGAGCCGCTGCAGCGGCACCGCCCCGGCATCCGGCGTCAAGGCCAGGACGGTGAAGCCACTCCGGCGGAGCAGCTCCAGGCCGTCGGGCCAGGGCTCCAGGCGGGCGTACGGAACGGCGAACACCTCACCCATGCTGACCCGCACGCTGCGACGGTAGAGCGGATCGGCGCACGTCGGCGACAGCAGCACGGCGTCGATGCCCAGCGCGGCCGCGCCCCGGAACACGGCGCCGATGTTGGTGTGGTTGTTGACGTCCTCCAGCACGGCGACGCGGCGCGCGGTGGCGACGACCTCGCCGGCCGTGAGCAGCGGCGCCCGATGGAACGAGGCCAGGACGCCACGGTGCACGTGGAAGCCGGTGGCCTCCTCGAGCACGGCCGGGGTGGCCGCGTAGATCGGCGCGTCGCCGGGCAGGTCGGCCAGCTGATCGGTGCGTTTCTCGTCGATCAGGTAGGACCGCGGCCGATAGCCGGCTTTCAGCGCGCGGCGCAGCACCAGCTCGCCCTCGGCGATGAACAGCCCGTTGGGCGGCTCCCATCGGGTGCGCAGCTCGAGGTCGGTCAGGGCGCGGTAGTCGCCGAGCCGGTCGTCGCCGGGGTCGGTGATCAGATGGATCTCGGGCACGGCGCTCAGTCGACCCGGTAGGTCAGGTGGGTGGCGTGCCCGGACGCTCGCACGTGGATCTGGCGCAGCCCGCGCGGCACGGCGCCGTCGAACAGCGGGGTGCCCGAACCCAGCAGCACCGGGGCGAGATGCAGCCGCACCTCGTCGACCAGGCCCGCGTCGACGGCGCTCCGGACGACCGCGCCACCGCCCATGATGACCACGTCGCGATCGTCGGCCATGGCCCGGCCCTTGTCGACCGCGCTGCCGAGGCCGTCGACCACGAAGGTGAACCGGTCGGCCAGCCGCACGTGAGCCGGCGGGGTGCGGGTGACGACCAGGACGGGCGGCTCCGCGGCCAGGCCGGCGCCGTAGCCCATCTCGTCGCTCCAGCCGTCGGGGGCGTCGACGATGTCGAACAGGGTGCGGCCCATGATGACCACACCGGTGGCGTCGACCGTCTCGGCCTGGACGGCCCGGTCGATGGCGTCACCGTCGAGGGCCCAGGTGTGCAGCGCCTCGCCGCCGCGGCCGAGGCCCTGCCCGGGGCCGGGCTCGGGACCGGTCACGAATCCGTCGAGCGACACCGAGATGTCGGCGACCACCTTGGCCATGGCTGCTCCTTCCGGCCGATCCCGGGGTCTCCCGGGGCCGACTGCGAGCATGCCACTGGGGTCCGACATTCCGGTGCGGGGGCCTTCGGGGCCTTGGTGCTGCGGAGTATGGGTGCTGCGGGGTGTCTCAGTGCTTGGGGAGGAGCCGGCCGCCCGTCCAGGCCAGGCCTGTGCCCGCGGCGAGCAGCAGCAGGGCCCCCACCGCCGGCAGCGGGCGCTGGGCGTGCGCGCCGGCGCCGATGACCGCGGCGGCCAGCATGAGCAGCACGCCGTCGGCCGGGTTGACCAGCCCCGACCGGAAGACCGCCCAGCCGAGCAGCACCCAGCCCGCGCCGAGCGTGGCGGTGGCGCCCAGCTCGACCAGGCGCAACTGGTCGACCGTCAGCGCCGAGCCGGCCGCGGCCGTACCGGGCGGGAGGGCCATCAGCGGCAGGCTCAGCACGAACCCGGCCAGGCCGAGCAGCAGACCGACCAGGGCCGACCGGCGGGTGCGCGAGCCGGCGAGCAACCCGGCCAGCGCGATCATCGCGACCGCGGCCAGCCAACCGGCGGTCAGCGTCACCAGGAGGGGCCCGGTCGGCGCGTCCAGGCCCAGGGTGGTCCAACCGTGCAGCAGAGCCGCGACCGGCAGCGCCCACAGCGCCAGACGGGCATAGCGGCGGACACTCCAGACCCACACCGCTTCCCGTACGGGGAGAAGGGGCTCGTCCCGGGCCACGCCGGCGCCGCCGACCCACGCCGGGGCGACGCGCAGTGGCCGTCCACTGGCCGTCTGATGGTGGCTGATGCTCATGGCTCCGCCTCGTGTGGGCTCAAGCCGAGCGGCCCGGGGGCAACCGTCGGAATCCTGCGTGCAGCCTCCCAGAGCCCGGCCCGACTCGCAGTCGATTCACAGAAAACTTCCGCCGGGAAACTGTCGGAGCCGAGGTGCAGGATGTCGGCATGAACGCGGAACTGACTGTCCCCCCGCTGTCCGACCTCCGGCTGCGCCGCAGCGTCAAGTGGCGCACCTTCCCCGGCGACGTGCTGCCGCTGTTCGTCGCCGAGATGGACTATGCGCTGGCCCCGCCGGTCGCGGCGGCGCTCACCGAGGCCGTCGCGCGCGGTGACGCCGGCTATTCGACACCCGGTCCCGAGCTCGGCCGGGCCTTCGCCGGGTTCGCCGCCCGGCGGTGGGGATGGGAGCCCGATCCCGGCCGGGTCCTCCCGGTGACCGACGTCGGTGTCGGGGTCGTCGAGCTGCTGCGGCAGCTGGTCCGTCCCGGCGATCCGGTGGTGATCAGCCCGCCGGTCTATCCGCCGTTCTTCGACTGGGTGCCCGAGGCCGGCGGCCGGGTCGTCGAGGTGCCCCTGGCCGCCGGCCGGCTCGACCTGGCCGGGCTCGAGGCGGCGTTCGCCACCCATCCGGCGGCCTACCTGCTGTGCAACCCGCACAATCCGGTCGGCCGGGTGCACACGCCCGACGAGTTGGCCGAGCTGGTCCGGCTCGCCCTGCTCCATGAGGTGCCGATCATCAGCGACGAGATCCACGGCGCCCTGGTGCTGCCCGGGGCGAGCTTCACGCCGCTGCTCTCGGTGCCCCGCGCGGATCAGACAGCGCTGAGCGTGGTGTCGGCCAGCAAGGCGTTCAACGTGGCCGGGCTCAAGTGCGCCGCCGTCGTGGCCGCCTCGACCCGGATGGCCCAGATCGTCGAACGGCTGCCCCGCGAGGTCACCGAACGCACCGGGCACCTCGGCCTGCTCGCCTCCGTGGCCGCCTTCGAGGAGGGCGACTCCTGGCTCGAGGCGCTGATCACGACGCTGGCGGCCCGTCGCGAGCAACTCGGCGGGCTGCTGGCGTCCCGGTTGCCCGCGGTGCGGTGGACCCCGCCCGAGGCGACCTATCTGGCCTGGCTCGACGCCTCGGCGTGGGGGCGCGACGCCGAGCCGCGCGACCGGTTCCTCGACGACGCCCTGGTCGCGCTCGAGCCGGGCACCAGGTTCGGGGCGGTCGGCTCGGGGCATGTCCGCCTCAACTTCGCCACGAGCCCGGAAATCCTCGACGAGGCGGTGAGCCGCATGTCCGCCGTATCGGTCTGAAAGCTCCACCGCGTCGTCGCGCTCGTTTCCGCGCTTCCGGGTTGACCTTCGACGGCGCCGGCCACTTGTGCGGCGGTTGTCCGGACGGGCGTCGTCGGCCGACGGTGAAGCGGTGCTCTGATCGACGTGTTCTGTCGGCGGGCGACGGCTTCGACAGTCGCGGCCACCACCAGCCCACCCGCTGCGAGCGGATTCGTCCGAGCACCGCACGCGCCGGCCAGGCAGTGCCGGCCGGTCCGGTGCACCGTTTCGGCCATGATGTGAGCGCCGCGTGATCCGGTGGCGCGACGGGTGTTCCGGTTCCGGCACGTTTCCTGAGGGGACGCGCGAGGCCGGTGGTCCGGTTGGGGTTGTGCTGTCTTCCGGTCGAGCGGCGCGGCGCGGCGTCCGGACGTACGGTTGTACTGGTCGATCGATCCGCCGAACGGGGGTGTGCCAGTGTCGTCCGGATCAGGCTCGGGTTCCGCCGCGGATCAGCATCTGATGGCCCTGCTGCGCGCGATCCGCTTGCGCCAGGCCGCCCCCGACGCGGTCGCCGCGGGTATCGCGGACACCGTCGAGGCCCTCCGCGAGCAGGCCGAGACGGGCCCGTCCGTGCTGCCGCCGGTCGAGCCACGGGAGGCGCTGCCCCCGGGCCCCGCACGGTTCGGTCTGCCCACCGGGCCTTCCCACCACGACCCGGCCACGACCGGCCAACCCCTGCGCCCGCGCTGGGCTTCGCCCACCGCAAACCACCCCGGCGCCGCTCCACCGACCGAGAACCGCCCCGGCGCTGTCCCGCCGGCCGCGAACCATCCCGGCGCCGCTCCGTCGACCGGGAACCGTCCGGGCGCCGCCTCGCCGATCGCGAACCATCCCGGCGCTGCTCCGCCGATCGGGAACCGTCCTGGCGCCGCCTCGCCGATCGGGAACCGTCCTGGCGTCGTCTCGCCGACCGCGAACCACCCCGGCGCCGCTCCGCCGACCGCGGCCCAACCCGATGCCGGCGAGCCCAGCCCACACGGGCCCGGATCCGACCGGCCCGTCGCGGGTCGGATGGGCGCTGACCGTTCTGGCGCGGATGGCCCTGTCCTGGGTCGGCCGGGAGCTGCTGAGGTCGGCGTCGATCGGGCGGGCGCGGGCCCGACCGGTCGGTCCTCGGGGGGAGCCGAGTCGGCTTCGGCTGGAGCTGGTGTGCCGTCCGACGAGGCGGGGCCGACACCGGGGCGCTCGTTCTGGGAGCGGCGTTCGGTGCGAGCCGTTCCGCCGGCGTTGAGGCGTGAGCGTTTGACTGGCGGGCCTGGCACTTCATCTGGCGGCCCGCGAGCTTTGCCGGGCGGATCCGGTGGCGACCTGGGAGCTTTGCCGGGCGGATCCGGCGCCCTGCCCGGTGAGCCTGAGGCGTTGCCTGACGGGTCTGGCGGCGGGAGCGCCGGAACGCGCGCCGCCCCCGGCCCGGCCGAGACGGCGAGGCGGCCGTGGATGCCGGCGATCGACCCGACGCGGCCGAGCGGCCGGAACCTGCCCGCACCGGTGCCGCCGCGTGAAGTGCCGCACGAGGATGTCGGCCTGCCGTCGGCCGAGGGCCTTCGCGCGCCGGTGGAGGCTGCCCGATCCGGCGACGAGTCCGGCCTGGCGATGACGTCTCGGGATGACGCCGCCGGTCACTCCGGGGGCCACCGAGGCAGGACCGGCACGGAGCCGTCGGCGTCGGACGAGGTCGAGCGGCACGTGTGGGGTCACGAAGCGTCGATGTCACCGGAGGCGGTTGCGGTCCGTGAGGGTGGCGGGCGGCCCGGCAGGGCGTTGATGTCGCCCGAGGATGCCGCTCGTGAGATCGAGGCGCGTGGCCGTGAGGGTGCTTCGGGCAAGGCGTTGATGTCGCACGAGGATGTTGCCCGTGCGGACGAGGCGCGTGCTCCCGGCCAGGCTTTGATGGTGCCGGAGGACTCTGCGCGTCGTGCGGTCGTCCGTGCCGGTGAAGGACGGCCCGGCAACGCGGTGACGACGCCCGAGGAAGCTGGGCGTTATGCCGACGTCGAGGCGGTGGGCAAGCCGAGCCGTAACCAGTTCGCGGGGCTTCCGGGGCGGCGGGCCGAAAGGGTGGTCCGGCCGGTTGCTGAGCCGTGGGCGCCGGAAGGGCCGGAGTTCGAGGCGGGGCCCCGGCCCGAGTGGGCGGCCGGGGGCAGGGTGCGGGATGACCGCGTACGGGATGAGGGTGGGTTCTTGCAAGGCGATGCTCAGCGGGACGGTGGCGCGCACGCCACCCGGGCGGCCGGAGCGCCGGCGCCGCGGTTGCCGGGGTTCGACCTGCCGCACGTCATGCCGCCGATGGTGTCGCGGAGCCCGGGCGCGGGGGACGGGATGGACCCGGCCGACGACGCGCTCCTGCGGCAGACGCAACGGCTGCTGAGCACCAGTCTGACCTTCGCCGGCGGGCCCGTCGAAGTGGCCGAGCGGCTGCGGGTCGCCCTGTTGCAGGCGCATCCCTCGCTGATGGCGGCGCTGCCGGGCGGCCCGGCGACGCGGACGGCGCAGCTCGCGCGGGCCCTGACCTGGCTGGTGCACCACCTCGACCGGCCACCCGTGCTGGTCGAGGGGACCGGACGGCTCGGGGCGGCGCTGGCCGCGTGCGAGATCGAGCCGGGCCGGATGCATCTGGTCGGCGCGGCGCTGGCCGAGGCGATGCGGGCCGGCATGGCGCCGGGGCAGTGGCGGCAGGACTTCGATCTGGCCTGGCGGTCGACCTGGCAGCACGTGTACGAGTGGATCTCGCACGGCGCGGCGCGCGCCGCCTACGACCCGCCGGTGTGGGACGCGACCGTGGTGATGCACGAGCGCCGCCGGCCCGACCTGGCCGTGGTGCGGCTGCGGCCGGAGCTGCCGATGCCGTTCCGGCCGGGGCAGTTCGCGCGGATCCAGGTGCCCGAGCTGCCCGCGATCTGGCGACCCTACTCGCTGGCCGGGGCACCGCGCCGCGACGATCTGGTCGAGCTGCACGTGCGGGCCAAGACGACGTCCGGGGTGAGCGCCGCCCTGGTGTACCGCACGAACGTCGGCGATCGCGTGCGCCTGAGCCGGGCCGAGGGCGCGATGACCCTGCCCGACGAGCCCGGCCGCAACCTGCTGATGATCGCCGGCGACACCGGTGTGGCACCCCTCAAAGCCCTGCTCACCGAGCTGGCCGACACCGGGGACCCGCGCTCGGCCGTCCTCTTCTGGGGCGTCCGCGATCTCGGCGAGCTCTACGACATCGACGAGATCGCCGAGACGGCCCGCGCCGCGCGCCGGGCCACCGTGGTGCCGGTCGTCTCCGAGGGCGACCCCGGACCGTACGCCTCCGGCCTGGTCACCGACGCGGTGGCGGCCTACGGCGAGTGGTCCGACCACGAGGTCTACCTGGCCGGCCCGCCCCTGATGCTGACGGCCACGAGCCTGGCCCTGCAACAACTCGGCGTAGCCCCGGAACGCATCCACCACGACGCGCCGGAGTAGTACGCCAAGGCGCGGCCGGCAGACCGATTTGCTCCGTCTCGCCCGGCCGGACCCCGGCAGGTGGAAGGCGGGACAAGGCGCCTACTCCGCGGGCGGGACCTTGTAGCCGGCGACGGAGGGCCACCGGACGGTGAGGACAACGGTGTCCTCCTCCTCGGCCAGCCAGGAGTGGTCGACGCCGCGACCCCACACGACGTAGTCGCCGGGTTCGGTGAGGACCACCGTGCGGTCCGGGAACTCCATGTGGAAGCGGCCTCTGATCAGGACCAGCAGGGCGGTGCGTTCCTCGCCGGTCACCCATCGGGCGCGGCGGTCGCCCTTGGGGTGGCGGCCCCACTTGATCTCGACGGCGGCGCTGTGCCGGGGATCGTCCGCGGGGCGGAAGTGTCCCAGCAGCCAGCCCTGCTCCTCGGGCGCGTCGAGGTCGGCCTTGCCGACGTAGACGGCACCCGCCCCGAGCTCGGTCGGGACGGAGGGGGCACCCGCTCCGAGCTCGGTCGGGACGGAGGAGGCACCCGCCCCGAGCTCGGTCGGGACGGAGGACGCACCCGCCCCGAGCTCGGTCGTGGCGTCGTCGGCCCCAGGCTTCGTCTCGGCGTGGACGGCGCCTGCCTGGGGGTCGTTCGTGGTCCGGTCGGTCATAGCGCGTCGGTGAGGATCTTGGCGTAGGTGGGCGGGACGTAGGCGGGGCCGCCGGGGGTCAGGACGTCGTCGCGGGAGGCGGCGGCCCAGGCCTCGGGGGGTACGGCGGCGCGCAGCGCGACCAGGACCGGCGCGTCGTCGTCGAGCATCGACAGGGCGACCAGCGACTCCTCGACCTCGCCGACGCACTCGAACGGCTTGTGGGCGTCGATGCCGAGCAGCTCCAGGAAACCGGGGACCTGGGCGGTGTCGGCGAACAGGTCGTGACCGAAGATCCGGGTCAGCCGGGTGCGGTCCATCGCGGGCGCCATCGCCAGGAAGACGAAGCGGCACTTCGGGCAGTCGCCGCACCAGCGGACCGTCGGGTCGTGCAGCTTGAAGGCCTTGTTGCAGCTTGTCACCACGTCGTCGTACTGGGTGTGACGGGCGAACAGCTGCGCGATGTGCAGCTCGGACAGCGAGCGCAGCAGCGAGAAGTACGGCTCGGTCAGGCCCGCGTGGGCGGTCACCGCGGCGCGCAGCAGACCCTCGGCCTCGACGCCCTTGGACCACTGATGGTTGACCTCGTGACCGTTCCAGATCAGGTTGGGGTCGGACGCCGAGCGCTCGTTGGACATCACCACCGGGCCGAGCCCGTGCCACACCGCGGTGGCGATCGCGATCAGCGAGTTGATCGCGGTGACCGGGATGTGACCGTTGAGCGCGCCGGCCTTGTTGAGCTCGAACAGGCTCGGGTCGAGCTTGCGGCGGGCGGCCAGCGCGGGCAGGCCCGAGGCGGCGTTCACGTTCTGGATCACCGGGTTGGGGTTGACCGAGAACGGCACCGGGTCGAGCCCGGCCGCGCGCAGGATCTCGAGCGTGACGATCGAGTCCTTGCCGCCGCCGACCGCCGACAGCGGCCGGGCCTGGCTGTTGTCGACCGGCTCGGTCACCGGGACGTCGCCTTCCGGCACCTCCAGGACCAGGTCCAGGACGTGGGGGAGCTGATTGCGGTACGCGTACTCGGCCATGCCCTTGGTGTAGATCGCGGTGAAAAAATCGGCCACGGCCGGGGCCACCGGCTGGGGAGCCACCACGCGGGCCGGGGCACCGACCTTGAAGTAGCTGACCCCGGCGACCACGTGCAGCAGATCGAGGACGCGGCCCAGAGCCACCGGGACCTCGTGGTCGCCGTCGGGGACCGGCAGCGTGATCGTCTCGGTGAAGTGCAGCGGGTCGGGGCCGTCGAGCACGTAGTCGAACGTCACCACCCCGGTCGCGGGGTCGAGGGCGTACGAAGGGAAGCGCATGACGTCGAACTGCACCCGGGAACTCCTGTCTGAGGATCGACCGGCAATACTAGTGCGACTCGTCGAAGAGGAGAGAACGTGCGCCTGGCTGACCTCAAAGGGCGATCCGTGGCGGTCTGGGGCACGGGCCGCGAGGGCCGCGCCGCGGTGACCGCGATCGCGCCGCACGGGCCGTCCCGCCTGATCGCGGTCGACGACAGCGCGAACTTCCTGTCGGTCGCGTGGGAGGGCGAACTCGCCGCCCAGGCCCCGCTGGCCGGCGGCGACCACGCGTTCGCGGCGCTGGTCACGGCCGACGTCGTGGTGCGGTCGCCGGGCGTGCCGCAGACCCACCCGTGGATGGCCGAGCTGCGCGGCCGCGGTGTCACGGTCACCGGGGGCAGCGCCCTGTGGATGGCCGATCACGCCGCGCGCACGATCGGCGTCACCGGCAGCAAGGGCAAGAGCACGACCTCGAGCCTGATCAGCCACCTGCTGGCGGCGGTCGGCCGGCCCAACGTCTTCGGCGGGAACATCGGGGTGCCGCTGCTCGATCTGCCCGACGCGCCGCAGTACGTCCTGGAGCTGTCGAGCTACCAGTGCGCCGACCTGACCGACTCGCCCCACGTCGCGGTCGTGACCTCGCTCTTCCCCGAGCACCTGGACGCGCACGGCGGCGAGCGGGAGTACTACCGCGACAAGCTCAACCTGCTGCGGCACGGACCGGAAATGATCGTCGTGAACGGCGCCGACGAGCGGCTGCGCGACGAGATCCGGGGAGTGACCGACGCGAACGGTTTCCCGCCCGTCCCGGCCGCCGCCGACGATTCGCGGTTCCGGGTCGAGGGCGAGCTGGTCTACTGCTCCGACGAGCCTCTCTTCCCGCGCGCGACGCTGCGGCTCAAGGGCGCGCACAACGGTCGCAACCTGTGCGTGGCCCTGGCCGTGCTCGACGGGCTGGGCATCGACGTCCCGGGCCGCAAGGACACCCTGGCCGCCGCGGTCGCGTCGTTCGAGGGCCTGCCGCACCGGCTCACCGAGATCGCCGACCCGTCCGGTCTCACCTTCGTCGACGACACGCTCTCCACGAGCCCGTATTCGGCCATGCACGCCATCGACGCGTACGCCGACCGGCCCCTCACGGTCCTGCTGGGCGGCACCGACCGCGGTCTCGACTACACACCGCTGCGGCACTTCCTGGCCGAGCGTGAACTGACCGTGATCGGCATTCCCGACAGCGGTCCCCGCATCCTGGCCGAGCTGGCCGGTCTGCCGGGTGTCACCACCGCGGTCGCCGACGACCTGGCCGATGCCGTACGCCGGGCGCGCGAGCTGACCCCGCCGGGTGGCGTGGTCCTGTTGTCGCCGGCTGCCCCCAGCTACGGCCAGTTCCGCAATTTCGAGCACCGCTCCGAGGCCTTCGCCGCGGCCATCGAGGCGACCGCCTGACCGCAGCCCGGCCCGGGTTGCCGCCACGCTCGCCCGCGTAGGCGGGCCACGCTCGCCCGCGTACGCGGGAAGCACCGTCGAAACCAGCCGCAGCGCCGTCGAGGCAGCGCTGCCGAACAGTGCTGTCCCAGCAGCGTGCAAGGCCTTCAGTGCAGACGTGACGTCCGTACGGGAAAGGTCTTGATCTTGTTTCCGACGTAAAAACCGCGTTTCACAACCGCCAAGAGATGGTCCGTCCGGACCACCACGGCTCAGCTGATCGGTCGGCCGGCCTCCGTAAAGAGGCCGATGGCAAAACGGTACGAATCACCGCATGTGATGGCTGTCACGCCGTAAAGAACATTTCCGGATCGATGGCCGTCAAGCGGTACCGCCGTAACACGCGTTCATCTGCGCAGGTCAGGTAACGGTTTGAAAACTTCGCCCAACTCCTTGACACAGAGGGGCTGTTAGTAAGAACTTTTACCGCGACAGTAAACACTGTTTCCTGAAAGGGTGACCAATGAGCGAGCCGGAGATGGACGGCGCCGCGTCGACCGCGGTCGTCGACCCCCTGGTTCCGCGGGCCGGGGTCACCACCAGCCACAACCATGGCGGGCAGCTGAACTCGGACGGCGTTCTGGCCCGGGTGCGGTCGATGCTGCCGGAGTTCACGGGGGCGCTGCGCCGCGTCGCCGAGCACGTGCTGACCGACCCGGCCGCCGCCTCCCGGGCGACCATCGTCGAGCTGGCCGAGCGCAGCGGCACCTCGCCGGCGACCATCACCCGGTTCTGCCGGGCGCTCGGTTTCGACGGGTACGCCGACCTGCGCCTCGGCATCGCGGCGGAGACCGGGCGGGCCCGTTCCGCCGGGTGGACCGTCGACATCGGGCGGGAGATCCAGCCCAGCGACCCGCTCGAGCGGGTCCTCGGCCAGATCATGGCCGCCGACACCCAGGCCATGCACGACACGGCCGCGCTGCTCGACCTCTCCGAGGTCGAGCGGGCCGCGGCTGCGATCGCCGCGTCGGCTCGGGTCAACATCTTCGGCGCCAGCGGAAGCGCGCTGGTCGGCGAGGAAATGCAGTTCAGCCTCCACCGCATCGGGGTGCCGGTCTGGGCCTGGACCGACGTGCACAACGGTCTGGCCAGCGCCGCGCTCTCGCGTCCCGGCGACGTCGCGCTCGGCATCTCGCACAGCGGGGCGACCGGCGAGACGATCGAGATGCTCGCCGAGGCGAGCAGCCGGGGCGCCACCACCATCGCCCTGACCAGCTTCCCGCGCTCGCCGCTGGCCGAGCTGGCCGACATCACCCTCCTCACCGCAACCCAGGCGACCACCTTCCGGCCGGACGCGCTCAGCGCCCGTCACCCGCAGCTGGTGGTCCTCGACCTTCTCTACGTCGCCGTCGCGCAGCGGACCCACGAACGTTCGCACGCCGCCTTCCAGCGCACTGCACAGGCCGTACACGGTCACAAGGCGGTCAAGGACGGCAGCACCACCTGAGCTCCACCCCCCACCTGAAACCTGTGCAAGACATAACTCCCTGGAGGAAGCGTGAAGCGCAAGATCGCGGCCGCCGCGGCCATCGCTGCGACGCTGCTCGGCGCCGCAGCCTGCGGCTCGAACGACGAAGACGCCCCTACCACCTCGGCTTCCGGCAAGGTCGACGGCACCGGCAAGACCCTCAAGGTCTGGCTGATGGTCGACGCTCAGACCGCCTGGAAGAGCGTCGTCGACGACGCGAGCAAGCGGTTCACCGACGCCACCGGCGCACAGGTCAACGTCGAGTACCAGCAGTGGGCCAACCACCTGACCAAGCTGGACGCGACCCTGGCCGGCAGCGACGTTCCCGACGTCGTCGAGCTGGGCAACACCGAGTTCCCCAAGTACGTCTTCAGCGGCGCGTTCGGGGCGATCAACCCGGCCGACTACGAGAACTCGGGCTCCTGGCTGCAGGGCCTCAAGGGCGCCTGTGACTTCGAGGGCCAGACCTACTGCGTGCCCTACTACGCCGGCGCGCGCGTGCTGATCTACCGCACCGACCTGCTCAAGAAGGCCGGCATCGCCGAGGCCCCCAAGACGTACGACGAGTTCCTGTCGGCCGCCGACAAGGTGCAGACGGCCGAGAAGGCCAACAGCAAGTTCGGCGCCGTCTACATGCCGGGCCAGTACTGGTACGCGGCGATGAGCTGGGTCAAGTCGACCGGTGGCGAGATCGCCAAGCAGGACGGCGACAAGTGGGTCGGCCAGCTCTCACAGCCGGCCTCGATCGAGGGCCTGCAGCGCTGGGTCGACCTGGCCAAGAAGTACTCGAAGGCCGACCCCACCAAGAACGAGAACGACCAGGCCAACACGTTCGCCCAGGGCACCGCGGCGATGTTCTACGGCAACGCCTGGGAGCAGGGCTCGGCCGAGGAGACCAAGAAGGACCCCAACGACCCGAACTCGCCGCTGGTGGCGACCAAGGTCAAGGGCAAGCTGGCCGCCGCGCCGATGCCGGAGATCCCGTCGTTCCTGGGCGGCTCGAACCTCGGCATCCCCGAGAAGAGCCAGAACAAGGAACTGGCCGCCCAGTGGGTCAAGGCCTTCACCGACAGCACCTCGATGGCCGGGCTGGTCAAGGCCAACGCGCTGCCGAACGCGACCGCGCTGCTCGACAAGGCGGCCGCGGACAACCCGAAGATCGCGCCGGCCGCGCTGGCCGCGAAGAACAGCTGGTTCCCGCCGAACGCCGAGAAGTGGGCCGACGTCGAGAAGGGCGCGGTGCTGCAGACGATGCTGACCGACATCCTGACCGGCAAGAAGTCGGTGGCTGACGGGGCCAAGTGGGCCGACGAGCAGCTCAACTCGACGCTCAACGAGAGCTGACATCCGCCGGGCTGCCCGCCTTTGCCAGAGGCGGGCAGCTCGCCCACCCCCTTCAGAGAGGGAAAGCCGATGTCCGTCGTCGACTCCCCGGCGACCCGACGGTCGAGCGACCCCGGCCGGTCGCAGCAGAACCGGGTCACCGGTCACGCCGCCCCCAAGCGCCGCCGGCGCGAGAACGGCCGTACCCCGTGGCTGCTCGCCCTACCCGCACTCCTGCTGATCGCCGGCCTGCTGGGTTACCCGCTGGTCCGGATGGTCGTCCTGTCCTTCCAGAACATGCGCCTGCGCGAGCTGCTCAGCGGGCGCACGCCCCCGTGGGTCGGCTTCGACCAGTACACCCGAGTGCTCTCCGACGGCGTCTTCTGGGCGGTCGTCGGGCGTACGGTGGCCTTCACGTTCGTCTCGGTCCTGATCTCCGTGCTGTTCGGCCTGAGCATCGCGCTGCTGATGCGCCGGGTCAGCCGCGGCGTCCGCCTGTTCATGGTCGTCGCCATGATGTTCGTGTGGGCCCTGCCGCAGCTGGTCGCGGCCCAGATCTTCCGATGGATGACCGACTCCGACTTCGGTGTCGTGAACTACCTGATCGACAAGCTGCCGGGCGTGAACTACCAGAACCACAGCTGGTTCGTGAACCCCTGGCAGGGCTGGGGCGTCATCACCATGCTGGTGGTGTGGGCGGGCATCCCGTTCCTGGCGATCACGCTCAACGCCGGCCTGACCCAGGTGCCCAAGGAGCTGCTCGAGGCGGCCACGGTCGACGGCGCCACCCCCTGGCAGGCGCTGCGCACCATCGTCCTGCCGATCCTGAAGCCGCTGATCATGATCGTCACCACGCTCTCGGTGATCTGGAACTTCGGCCTGTTCACCCAGGCCTGGGTGCTGCGTGACGGCCACCCGGAGCCCCAGTTCCAGACGCTCGCGACCTACTCGTACACGCAGGCGTTCGGTCAGTCCCGCTACAGTCTCGGCTCGGCCATCGCGGTGATCACCGTGCTGCTGATGCTCGGCGTGATGATTTTCTACATCCGGCAGATGTTCAGGATCGGAGAGGTGGACTGATGGTCGCTCCCGCAGCGAGGCCCGCTCCCGCGCCGGCCTCCACCGTCCCCCTCCGGCGCCGCCGGGCCAAGCCCGACGACGGCGTCGTCACCGTCGGCCGCAGCCGGACCGGCACCGTCCTGGCCAACACGGCCGGCGTCGTCTTCTCGGTGCTGATGCTCTTCCCGGTCTACTGGGTGCTGAACACCGCGTTCAAGCCGGCCGACGAGGTGCTGGCGCTGGAGCCGACGTTCTGGCCCACCAGCCCGACCCTCGACAACTTCATCTCCGCCTTCAAGGCCCCGCTGTTCCTCACCGACATGCTCAACGGCGTCATCGTCACGCTGCTCGCGGTGGCCGGCGCCCTGGTCGTGGGGTTCCTCGGGGCGTTGTCGATCGCGCGGTTCTCGTTCTACGGCCGCAAGGCGATCATCCTGGTCGTGCTCGTGGTGCAGCTCATCCCGTTCCTGTCGTTGCTCATCCCGCTCTTCCTCATGCTGCAGAGCGCGAACTTGACCAACAGTTTGATCGGTGTGAGCATCACCTACCTCGTGCTGATCCTGCCCTACACCGTCTGGACGCTTCGCGGCTTCATCTCCGGCATCCCCCGGGAGCTGGACGAGGCGGCGATGATCGACGGCTGCACCCGGGCCCAGGTCTTCTGGCGCATCATCCTGCCGCTCACCGGCCCCGGACTGGTGGCCACGAGCGTCTACGGCTTCATCCAGGCCTGGAACGAATTCATCATCATCAACACGCTCAACAGCCCGGACAAGCAGAATCTGATGGCCTGGCTGCTGCAGAACCAGACAACGCGCGGTACCGCCTGGGGGCCCCTCATGGCAGGTGCGATCATCACCTCGATTCCCGTGGTGATCTTCTTCCTCATCATCCAGCGCAATATCGCCACCGGCCTCACCGCCGGCGCCGTCAAGGGATGATCAGGACTCAACACCGGTAAGGCAGTACGGCAAGCACTGAGGAGATGCTGTGACCGACATATTCACCAAGCCCGAGCTGGACCGTCGTACGCTGCTGCGTCGCGCGGCTGCCGTCGGTCTGCTGGCCACCCCCGCCGTGGGCATGCTCAGCGCCTGCGTAGGCAGCTCCGAGGAGGACGCCCCGGAGCAGGCCACCGGTACGAAGTCGGCGGACAACCCGCTCGGCATCGACCCGAAGGCCGGCGTCGAGATCGTGATCTTCAACGGCGGCCTGGGCACCGACTACGCCACCAAGGTGGACACGCCGCTGTTCAACAAGAAGTGGCCGGAAGCCAAGATCACGTACTCGCAGGCCGAAGAGATCTCGACGGTCATCCAGCCCCGCATCAACGCCGGCAGCCCGCCCGACATGATCAACAACTCGGGCTCGAAGCTGATGGACTTCGGCGCGCTGGTCAAGGCCGGCCAGGCGGCCGAGCTGACCGACCTGTTCGCGGCGCCGTCGCTCGACATCCAGGGCAAGACCGTGGCCGACACGCTGGTGCCGGGCGCGATCGAGCAGGGCAGCTACAACGGCAAGCCGTACGCGGTGAACTACTCGTACACCGTCTTCGGTCTCTGGTACAACGCCGCGCTGTTCAAGAAGAACAACTGGACCCCGGCCACCAACTGGACCGAGTTCACCGCGCTTCTCGACAAGATCAAGGCCGCCGGCATCACGCCGTTCGGCTACGCGGGCGCGAACGCGTCGTACTACATGGTGCGGGCCATCCTCACCAGCGCCGGCAAGATCGGCTCCGAGCAGGTTCTCAAGGACATCGACAACCTGAAGCCGGGCGCCTGGACGAACGACGCCATCAAGCAGGCCGCCGCGGCCTGGGCGGGCATCGGCCAGAAGTACATCAACAAGACGTTCCTCGGCCTGCGCCACACCGAGGTCCAGCTCCAGCAGAACCAGGACAAGGTCGCGTTCTACCCCTGCGGCTCCTGGCTCGAGAACGAGCAGGCCAAGGACACCCCGGCCGGCTTCGAGTACGCGCTCGCCCCGTACCCGAGCGTCACCAGCGCCGACCAGCTCCCGGCGACCGCGATCAACGCGGCCGCCGGCGAGATCTACTTCGCCGCCGCCAAGGGCAAGAACCCCCAGGGCGGCAAGGAGTACCTGCGCACCATGCTCTCCAAGGAGGCGGCGCTGGAGTTCACGAAGCTCACGAAGTCGCTCACCGTGGTCGCGGGCGCGGCCGACGGCCAGACCATCTCTCCCGGTCTGACCAGCGCCAACGACGCGGTGACGAAGGCCGGCAAGGACATCTTCATGGGCTACCTGTTCGACACCTGGTACAAGAAGCTCGACGACGAGTCCCGCGCCGCCGCCAACGACCTGATGTTCAAGGACTACGACGCGGCGAAGTTCTGCGACCGGATGGAGAAGGCGTCCCAGGCTGTCGCCAAGGACTCCTCCGTCACCAAGTTCACCCGCAGCTGATCGCCAAGTAACCCGCACCTAGCAACAAGGCAGGACGGTAGACGCCATGCGGCACGGCAAGTATCCCTTCATCATCGGCTTCCTTGTCGTGCCGGTGGCGCTCTACGTGACCTTCGTGGTCTGGGCGTACATTCAGGCGTTCTACCTGTCGGTCTACGAGTGGTCCGGCCTCGGGCCGGTGACCAACTTCGTGGGCCTCGGCAACTTCCGGAAGATGCTGGACGACACGACCTTCTGGCAGTCGCTGAAACACAACGTGTTCCTGCTCGTGCTCCTGCCGATCATCACGGTCATCCTGGCGCTGGTCTTCGCGTTTTTGCTGAACGTCGGCGGCGGCTCGAAGGGCGGCGTGACCCGCGGCGTCTGGGGCTCGAAGGTCTACCGGATCATCTTCTTCTTCCCGCAGCTGCTCGCCCTGGCGATCGTGGCGGTGATCTTCGGCCGGGTGTTCGGCCCGGACAAGAGCGGCATGCTCAACGGCCTGTTCCCGGACTCGTGGTCACCCTGGCTGTTCCTGGCCGACGAGCGCTACGCGATGGCCTGCATCCTGATCGTGCTGGTCTGGCAGGCGGTCGGCTTCTACGTCGTGCTGTTCTCGGCCGGCATGGGCAACATCCCGACCGAGGTGTACGAGGCGGCCGCGATCGACGGCGCCACCCGGGTCACCCTGTTCTTCAAGATCACGATCCCGCTGCTCTGGAACACCATCCAGGTCGCGTGGGTCTACCTCGGCATCGCCGCCTTCGACGCCTTCGCCCTGGTCAACATCATGACCGTGGACCGCGGCGGCCCGGACGGCGCGACGTCGGTCCTCAGCCTCATGATCTACCGCAACGCCTTCGAGTTCTCGCAGGCCGGTTACGCCTCCGCGCTGGGCGTGGTTCTCTTCTTCCTGACCCTGACCTTCGCCGCGCTGACCCTGCGGGTCACTCGTCGCGAGTCCCTCGAAGCCTGAGAGGCGAGGCGATGACCAACATCACCAGCACTCCCGGCACGGACGCCGTTCCGACCGCCGGACCCGTCGGCGCCTCCAAGAGCGCGGGCCGCAAGCCCGACAGCCGGCGCGAGTTCAAGGCGTTCAACGGCCTCGCGCACGTGGCCCTGATCGTGTGGGCCCTGGTCACGGCCGGTCCACTGCTCTGGGTGCTGCTCGCGTCGTTCAAGAGCAACACCGAGATCTTCCTGGGCAAGCCGTTCGCGCTGCCGGCCAGCTTCTCGTTCAGCACCTACGCCGACGCGTGGACCGACGCACACATCGGCCGCTACTTCATCAACAGCGTCTTCGTGGTGCTGATCAGCACGGCCGGCACGATGCTGTTCGGCTCGATGGCCGCGTACGTGCTGGCCCGCTACAAGTTCTTCGGCAACCGGGCGATCTACTATCTGTTCGTCTCGGGGTTGGCGTTCCCGACGTTCATGGCGCTGGCGCCGCTGTTCTACATCCTCAAGGGGATGGGGCTGCTCGGCTCGTTCACGGGCTTGATCCTGGTGTACATCGCGTACTCGCTACCCTTCACGATCTTCTTCCTGGCCGCGTTCTTCAAGTCGCTGCCGTACGAGATCGAGGAGGCGGCGACCGTCGACGGCGCGTCCCACGTCCGCAAGTTCTTCCAGATCATGATGCCGATGGCCCGGTCGGGGCTGGTCAGCATCACGATCTTCAACATCGTCGGGCAGTGGAACCAGTACCTGCTGCCGGTGGTCATCATGAGCGGGCCTGGGGCGGATCAGAAGCTGCTGCTCACCCAGGGCATCGCCCAGATCAGCGTGTCGGCGGGGTATCAGGCCGAGTGGTCGACGCTCTTCGCCGCTCTGGTCCTCACGATCCTTCCGATGATCATCGTGTACGGGATCTTCCAGCGGCAGATTCAGTCTGGGCTTACGGCTGGGGCCGTCAAGTAGGTCGCTCAGCGGCTCCTCCCGGGGTTCGGGGGGAGCCGTTTGCTGCGTGGGGGTCTTGTTGCGGTGGACGGGTGGGGCCGAGGGTGGCCAAGCTCGTCCGTAAAGCGTCTATGGCCGTGCTTGGCCACCCTCGGCCCCACCCTTGCGGGGTCGCCGGTGGCGGCTTGGGGATGGGTCGCCGGCTGCTCATTGCCTGGTTGGGGTGGCGGTCACCTGGCGGGTTTGGGGTCTGGCTGCCGCGTTGTGGTCACCGGACTGCGTGTTGGCTTGGGCGGGCGGGCCTGGGTGGTGGGTCAAGGGAGCCGGACCGTGCCGGTTGCGGTCAGCATGTCGCGGTTGGGCGTTGGGTCACCGCGGCTGGCTGGGGCGGGGTGAACCGCGTTCGCTGGGCGGCGGCTGGACTCGGTGCGTCGTTGGGCGGGGGTTGCGGCTCGGGCTCGCACGTCCGCGAGCGGAAGAGCGACGCTGGGCCTGCCGCTGTGCCGGACTGTGCCGCTGTTGGCCGGGCAGTGCCGCTGTCGGCCGGGTAGTGCCGCTGTTGGCGGGGCAGTGCCGCTGTCGGCCGGACAGTGCCGCTTTCGGCCGGGACAGGTCGGGTTCCGACGGCAAGCTTGCGAGGTCAGCGACAGCTGACTCGGCGAGGGGTCGGCGACACCTCCGTCAGCGCCGCCTGGGTGGCGTCCTGCGTGGGCTGCGCGGTGCTCGTCGGATTCACGGGCAGCATGCCTCCCCACCGGGTCAGCAGCTGCCGCGTGGGTCGGGTTGAAGCGCCACCACAATCGTCACGGCGCTCATGGTTGCGCCGGGCGGTCTCGTTCGCCGGGTGCGTGCTCTTGCTGGGTGGCGTGCTTCTTGCTGGGCGGCGGGCTGGGCGGCGGCCGTGTCCGGGCGGTCGGAACTCGAAGGTCGGGCTGGGCACGGCTCGTCTGCTACTGAGGCTGGGGCACCGGTTGCCGCAGCGCCGGGAGGGGCCTTGCTCGGACGGCAGGTTGAGCGGCTCATCCGCGACTGACACGGCGCCGGTGCTGGTGTGTTGCGGCGTCGGTTGTGGGGTCCGGAAGCTGCGGCGTCGGGTGCGCGGCGTCGGGGTGCGCGGCGTCGGGGCTGGAAGTGTGGCTGGGCTGGCCGCGCGCGGCGCGGCGATGGACCGGTCGGCGTTGGGCGAGTACGGCGCCGGGGCTGGAAGTGCGGTGTTGGGTGTGGGGTCTGGAAGTGGGGGTCGGAGTGGGGGTCAGCCCCAGACTTCCTGGGCTGTTTCGGCTATGAGGGTCAGTTTGGCTACCTGCTCGTCGTAGGTGAGGACGTTGCCTTCGACCGTGGAGGAGAAGCCGCACTGGGGGGAGAGGCAGAGCTGGTCCAGGGGGACGTATCGGGCGGCCTCGTCGATGCGGCGCTTCAGGGTGTCCTTGGACTCGAGGGCGCCGCGCTTGGTGGTGACCAGGCCCAGGACTACCTGCTTGCCGGGTGGGACGAAGCGCAGCGGGGCGAAGTCGCCGGAACGGTCGTCGTCGTACTCCAGGAAGAAGCCGTCGACGGCCAGTTCGCTGAACAGGGCCTCGGCGACGAAGTCGTAGCCGCCCTCGGCTGTCCAGGACGAGCGGAAGTTGCCGCGGCACATGTGGGTGGTCACGGCCAGGCCCTCGGGGCGGTCGGCGATCGCGGCGTTGATCTGGCGGATGTAGCGCAGGTGCTGGTGGTCGGCGTCGTCGCCGCGCTCGGTGAGCAGGCGGCGCTGGGCCGGGTCGTTCAGGTAGGCCAGGCTGGTGTCGTCCAGCTGCAGGTAGCGGCAGCCCAGATCGGCCACCCGGCGCACCTGCTCGGCGTACGCGGCGCTCAGATCGGCCCAGAACTGGTCCTGGTCGGGGTAGACGGCCGGGTCGATCGCGGCCCGGCCGCCGCGGTAGTGGACCATGCTGGGCGACGGGATGGTCAGCTTGGCGGTCACCTCGGTGTCCACGATGGACTGCAGGAAGGCGAAGTCGTCGCCGAAGATGGTCTCGGTGAGGCGGATCGGCCCGTCGACGGCGAGCGCCGCGGACTCGAAGTCGATCTCGCCCTCGGCGTTGCGGAAGTGCACCTGGATCTTGTCGTCGGTGGGGTGGATGCCGCCCAGGCGATAGATGAAGTCCATGTGCCACGAGGTGCGGCGGAACTCGCCGTCGGTGGCCGAGCGGAGGCCGGCGTCGCGTTGCATGCGCACGACGTCGCGGATCGCGTCGTCCTCGACGGCGCGCAACTCGTCGGCGTCGATCTCGCCGGTGGCGCGGCGCTCGCGGGCCTCGAGCAGCCGGGCGGGGCGGAGCAGACTGCCGACGTGGTCGGCCCGGAACGGTGGCGTCTCGCGCAGCGTCATGCCCCTCACCGTAGCGCCGGGAACGGTTCGCCGCGGTTGAGATCATCGATGAGTTTGATCGCGGCCGGTGGTCCGCCGTTCGCTTCGAGCCACCGGCTGACCCGGCACCCGGCCCGGGAGTACACCTGCGGGTCGGCGCTCGCGGCGGTGAGCCAGTCGGACAGCGTGCCGGGCAGCGGCTCGTTGGACAGTGCCTCGTTGGAGGGTGCCTCGTTGGAGGGTGCCTCGTTGGGCAGCGCCTCGTCGGGCTGGGAGGTCTTGCCGGGTGGGGGGCAATGCTCGCCCAGGTAGCGGGGATCGTCCGAGACGACGACGGCCAGGCCCTCGTCGAACCACTGCGGGACCTCGGCGTCGAGCCGTTCGTGCAGCTCGACGTGGGACATCTCGTGGGCGGCGATGACGACGTCGAGACCGCGGGGCGACAGCATGACGGCGCGGTTGAGCACGGCGATGCCCTTCTCGCCGCCGCCACCGATGCGGTCGTAGCACTCATCGGTGTAGCAGGCGACGAGCCGCGGGTCGGACCGGCGGCCGCCGTAGAAGTCACCGACCCGGCGGCGGGCGTCGGCCGCAAGAGCGGTCAGCTGATCCTTGCGGGCGGTGCTGAGGTCACGCTCGCTCCAGAGGCCGTCGGCCACCCGGGTCAGGCCGTAGCAGCCGGGACAGGTCGTCGCCGCGACCGACGGGTAGGCGACGGCCAGGCCGCCGGCGGCCACCACGAGGAGGGCGACGACACCGGCTGCTATCCAACGGAATCTCACCGGGCCAGTCTCCCGGGGGATTCGGTTGGAGGCATCGGACCACGGGTGGAGATCTGCCTGGGGTCAGAGGGCCAGCCGCGCCGCGCTCACGTCCTCGCGGCCGTGCCCCTCGCCGACCGCCTTGTGCCATTGCTGCGACAGCGCCCGCAGCAGCGGCAAGCGGTCGGCGCCGGCCGCCGCGACGGCCAGGTCGACGTCTTTGAGCGCCCACTCCAGGGGAAACTCGGGCGAGTAGTCGCCGCTCTGCATCTTGTGCAGCTTGGCGTCGGCGATCGGGGCGTCCAGCGGGCCGCCCTCGATGGCCCGGTCGAGATCGGCTGGGTCGAGGCCCAGCTCGGTGGCGAGCCGCAGCGCTTCGGCGACCCCCTCGATCAGCACGGACATGTAGGCGTTGATCGCGAGCTTCATGGCGCTGCCGCGGCCGGCCGGCCCCAGCCAGAGGGTCTCCCGGCCGATGGCGGCGAACGGCTGCTCGACCCGTCGGCGAGCCGCGTCGGGGCCCGAGGCCAGGATGAGCAGCCGGCCGGCCCGCGCCGGGCCGCTGCTGCCCGAGACGGGAGCGTCCACGAAGAGCACCCCGTCCGGCGCCTGACCGGCCAGGGCGGCCGTCGCGTCGAGCCCGATCGTGCCCATCTGGGCCCAGACGGCGCCGGGGGCGAGGGACTCCAGCGTGCCGCGGGCGACCATCACCTCGGTCACCGCCTCGGGCGTGGAGAGCATGGTGATCACCACGTCGGCCCCGGCGACGGCCTCGGCGGGCGAGGCGGCCACCGTGGCTCCCGGCAGCGGTTTCGGCGTGCGGTTCCACACGGTGGTGGGCAGTCCAGCCGCGACCAGGTTGCCGGCCATCGCCGCGCCCATGATGCCGAGGCCCAGCACGGCCACCCGCGTCTCTTCGCTCATGCCTCTGCGGTTGTCCGATCCGGGCGGCGGCAAACCGTGGCCGCTCTCACGCCAGCAGCGCCTCGCGCATCTCCTTGCCGGGGTTGAAGCCGGCGACCACCCGGGGCGAGGCCGGGTCGTACACCTCGACGGTGTTGTTGCGGCGCATGAGCTCGCGGACCGGCTGGGGGAGCGGGGGCTCGTCGCTCATCGCGGCGCGCAGGTCGCGAGCCGTCACGATCAGCCGGTGGGCCAGGGTCGCGCCGTCGGTGTCCGGGCGGACGCGGCCGAACTCCCAGCCGTCGACGGTCAGGTCGAGGATCTCGAAGACGTGAGCCAGCAGCGGATGCGCGTCGAGCTGGCGCACGACCCGCTTGGCCTCGGTCCCGACCACCGTGGCGGCCGCGCTGACCTGGATGTACGGGTGGAGCCGGCACGGCAGCGTGAACAGCGGCCACCGCAGCCCGCCCTGCGTGTCCCGCCACAGCGGGCGGTAGTTGGCCCGGTCGACCGGGAACGCGTAACCGGTGCGCCGGGACAGCTCGGCCGCCTGCGCGCGCAGGTCGGCGTACGCGGCGTCGGCGAACTCCCGCAGGATCGCCGCGGCCGCGACCACCCCGTCGTCCCCGGCCAGCACCGCGACGACCGCGTCGGCCTGGTCGGGGAAAGACCCGGGCAGGTGCGGGCCGAAACGCCCCCGCACGTCCTCGACCAGGGCCTGCTCGAGGCCGGGAGTCTTGTCTCTGCCCGAACCGCGCCGGAACCACCGCATGTCGCCTCGTTTATGCCGTCGCCGTTGGAAACGCGGCAATGCTAGTCGATTCCCCGTCCGCCCGGGTCCGGATGTTCTCCGGCCGGTGGGGTACCAGGATGAGGTCAGGGGCGCGTGCCCCGTACGCGCGAAGGAAGGGTTTGACCATGCAGAGTCGCCGCATCGGTGACGTGACGGTGAGCGCGATCGGTCTCGGCGGCATGCCGATGTCGATCGAGGGCCGGCCGGACGAGGACCGTTCGATCCGCACGATCCACGCCGCGCTCGACGCGGGCATCACGCTGATCGACACCGCCGACGCCTACCACATCCACGCCGACGAGGTCGGCCACAACGAGACGCTGATCGCCCGTGCGCTGGCCACCTACGGCGGGGACACCTCCGACGTGCTCGTCGCCACCAAGGGCGGGCACCTGCGCCCGGGCGACGGCAGCTGGACGCTGAACGGCTCGCCCGACTATCTGAAGCAGGCGTGCGAGGCGTCGCTCAAGCGGCTCGGCGTCGAGACGATCGGGCTCTACCAGTTCCACCGTCCCGACCCCGAGGTTCCGTACGCCGAGTCGGTGGGCGCGATCCGCGACCTGCTCGACGCGGGCAAGATCCGGCTGGCCGGCATCTCGAACGCCGACCCGGAGCAGATCCGCCAGGCGCAGGAGATCCTCGGTGGGCGGCTGGCCTCGGTGCAGAACCAGTTCTCGCCGGCGTTCCTGTCGTCCGAGCCCGAGCTGCGGCTCTGCGACGAGCTGGGCATCGCGTTCCTGCCCTGGTCGCCGCTGGGTGGCATCAGCAAGGCGTCCGAGCTCGGCGGGCGGGCCGACGCCTTCGCCCGGGTGGCCGAGCGCCACGGGGTGAGCCCGCAGCGCGTCTGCCTGGCCTGGCATCTGGCCAAGTCGCCGGTCGTGGTGCCGATCCCCGGAGCCAGCCGGCCCGAGACGATCCGCGACTCGGCCCAGGCGTCCGAGCTGACGCTCACGTCGGACGACCTGGCCGAGATCGGCATCTGACCGGCGTTACTTGTCGAAACTGGCGTAGTACGTAGCCGCCATGTCCTTGTCGCCGTGGCCCTGGTCGGCGGCCCGTCGGAACCGTTCGGCCCCGGCCTCGACCAGGTCCAGCCGGACGCCGTGCCGCCGGCCGGCCTCGGCGATGAGGCGGGCGTCCTTCTCGGCCGTGGTCACGGCGAAGCTGGCCGGGGACAGCTGGTCGCTCCGCATCAGGCCCACCTTGGCCCGCAGGTAGCCGTTGTCGAGCGGACCCCCCTCGATGAGCTGGAAGAACCTGTCCGGGTCGACGCCCAGCGCCTCGGCCAGCGAGAGGGTCTCGGCGCCGGCGTGGGTCAGGGCCAGCACCCAGCTGTTGGCCACGAGCTTGAGCCGGGTCGCGTCGCCGGGCCGGTCGAGCCACACGGTGCGGCTGCCGACGGCCTCGACGATCGGCGTCAGCTCCTCGCGCCGCTCGCCCGGGCCGGCCGCGAGCACGGTGAGCTGCCCGGCCTCGGCCGGTTGGCGGGTGCCCAGCACCGGCGCGTCGTAGAAGGCGAGCCCGTGCTCGGCGGCCCGGGCGGCGAGCCGGTCGACGTCGTCGAGGCTCACGGTGGTCGACTGCATCCACAGCGCCCCGGATCTGACGGCCGGCAGGGCCTCGTCCATCACCTCGCTGACGGCCGCCCCGTCGTAGAGCATGGTGAGCATCACGTCGGCGTCCCGGACGGCCTCGGCCGCGCTCTCCACCGGCACTGCGCCGTCGCCGGCTAGCGCCGCGGCCTTGTCGGCACTGCGGTTCCAGACCCGTACGGTGTGTCCGGCCTTGAGGAGGTTCCGGGCCATCGCGGCCCCCATGATGCCGGTGCCGAGAACAGCCACGGTCAGTGTGTCGGTCATGCCGACCATCCTGACCGGTGCGGCCGTTCCCGGCCACGACGTTCCCGCATGCCCGGCCCGCGCCGGCCGCATGTCGGCCCGGGGCCGCCGCAAAGTGTCGTACCTCCGGGCGACAATGACCGGGTGCTGACAGCGGTGGTGGCGGATGCGGGCGGTCGAGGGGGCCGCCTGCTCGACCTGCGCGCCGACGGCACGGCCGCCGGGCCCGTCGGGCACACCGCCGACCTGGCCGCGGCGATCGGCGAGCGGGAGGCGGCCGACCACCCGCGCTGGGTCTGGCCGGCCACCGCCGATCTCTACCCGGCCCTGCTGCGGGCCGGGGTGCGGGTGGCCCGCTGTCACGATCTCGAGCTGACCGAGGCGCTGCTCTCGGGCCATGCCGGGCGCTGGGGCGAGCCGCGGTCGCCGGCCGCGGCCCACGCCCGGCTGCACGGGCTGCCGGTTCCGCCCGATCCGCCGCCGCGGGTGGCCGAGCCGCCCGGGTTCGCCCAGGCGTCGCTGTTCGAGACGTCAGGTGACCACTCGGCCAGCGTGGCCATCGAGGTCGTGCGCGAGGTCTACGCCGATCAGCTGGCCCGCCTGGCCCGGACCGAGCACCCGGGCCGGTTCCGGCTGCTCGTCGCGGCCGAGTCGGCCGGCGCGCTGGTCGGGGCCGAGATGGGCCACACCGGTCTGCCGTGGCGGGCCGACCTGCACGACGAGTTGTTGCGCGAGTTGCTCGGCCCGCCCCAGCCGGTCGGGCCGCCCCGCCGCCTGGCCGAGCTGTCAGCCGAGATCAACGCGGCCTTCGGCACCCGGGGACTGCACCCCGATTCGCCGGCCGAGGTCGTCCGGGCCTTCGCCCGGGCCGGGGTCGACGTGCCCAACACGCGTGCCTGGGTGCTCAAGCAGGTCGATCACCCGGCGGTGCGGCCCCTGCTGGAATACAAGGAGCTCTACCGCATCTGGACGGCCCACGGGTGGTCCTGGTGCGACGCCTGGGTGATCGAGGGACGCTTCCGGCCGGAGTACGTGCCCGGGGGCGTCGTCAGCGGTCGCTGGGCCACCCGCGGCGGCGGCGCCCTGCAGGTGCCCAAGGCGGTGCGCCGGGCCGTCGTGGCCGACCCGGGGTGGCGGTTCGTGGTCGCCGACGCCGGTCAGCTCGAGCCGCGGGTGCTCGCCGCCATCTCGGGCGACCAGCGGCTGGCCGACGCGGCCGCGGCCGGCGACCTCTACGCCGCTCTCGCCACCGACTCGTTCGACGGCGACCGCGCCAAGGCCAAGATCGCGCTGCTCGGCGCCATGTACGGGCAGACCGGCGGCTCCGCCGTCCCCGCGCTCGCCGTGCTGCGCCGGCACTATCCGACCGCGTTCGAGTTCGTCGAGCACGCGGCCCGGGTGGGCGAGGCCGGCGGGATCGTCCGTTCCTGGCTGGGCCGCACCTGCCCGCCGTCGGCCACCGCCTGGCGGGATGCCGGGCTCGACCCGCCCGAGGAGGCCGAGCCCGTGGGCGCCTCCGGCCGGGCCCGGGGCCGCTTCACCCGCAACTTCGTGGTCCAGGCGACCGCCGCCGAGTGGGCTCTCGTCCTGCTGGCCACGCTGCGCACCGCGCTCGAGGGCAGCAAGGCCGAGATGGTGCTGTTCGTGCACGACGAGGTGGTCGTGCACTGCCCGGCCGAGCAGACCGACGAGGTCGTGGCGGCCGTCCACGAGTGCGCCGAGCAGGCCGGGCGGCTGCTGTTCGGCGCCACCACCGTGCGCTTCCCGCTCGACGTCGCCGTGGTGGAGGCCTATGTCGACGCGAAATAGCCACCGAGGTGAACGACGCGACGTCTCAGCAGTTGGCTTCCGCGAGGAGGCGGCAACGAAAATCGGGTAGCTTGGTGGGTCCGAAGCGAGAGGCGCTGCAACGGGGTGACACCCGCCACGCTCGCTCGGTGGAAACCGACCAAGGGCGCCTCCGTTGAACCGGAGGTGGTCGGTGTGGAAACAGATCTCGGACGAAGCGGACGTATCGCGGAGCTCAAGCGCCTGTTGAACGAGCGCATCCTGGTGCTCGACGGAGCGTGGGGCACGATGCTGCAGGGGGCCCAGCTCACCCCCGAGGACTACCGGGGCGACCTGATCGGCCCCGACCACGAGCAGGACGTCACGGGCGACCCCGACCTGCTCATCCTCACCCGGCCCGACGTGATCCTCGACGTCCACCGGCAATATCTGGCCGCCGGCGCCGACATCACCACCACCAACACGTTCACCGCGACGAGCATCGCCCAGGCCGACTACGGCCTGGAGTCGTACGTGCGCGAGATGAACATCCGCGGCGCCCAGCTGGCCCGGCAGGCCGCCGACGAGGCGGGCGGCCGGTTCGTCGCCGGCTCGGTCGGTCCGCTCAACGTGACCCTGTCGCTGTCGCCCAAGGTCGACGACCCGGCCTACCGCGCGGTCACCTTCGACCAGGTCAAGGCCGCGTACGCCGAGCAGATCGCCGCCCTGGCCGAGGGCGGCGTCGACCTGCTGCTGGTCGAGACGATCTTCGACACGCTCAACGCGAAGGCCGCCATCGCCGCGGCCCGTGAGGTGGCGCCCGAGCTGCCGCTGTGGATCTCGGTGACGATCGTCGACCTGTCCGGCCGCACGCTCAGCGGCCAGACCGTCGAGGCGTTCTGGCGCTCCATCGAGCGGGCCGAGCCGCTGGTCGTCGGCGTGAACTGCTCGCTCGGCGCGGCCGAGATGCGCCCGCACGTGGCCGAGCTGGCCCGCCTCTCCAACGTCTATGTCGCCTCGCACCCGAACGCCGGGCTGCCCAACGCGTTCGGCGGCTACGACCAGACCCCGGCCGAGACCGCCGGCCTGATCCAGGAGTTCGCCGAGAGCGGCCTGGTCAACATCGTCGGCGGTTGCTGCGGCACCACCCCGGCCCACATCGGCCGGGTCGCCCAGGCGGTGCGCGAGGCCAAGCCGCGAGACATCGCGCCGCCCGGCGAGACGACCCGGTTCAGCGGCCTGGAGCCGTTCGAGATCGGCCCGGACACCGGCTTCGTCATGATCGGCGAGCGGACCAACGTGACCGGCTCGGCCAAGTTCCGCCGGCTCATCGAGGCCGACGACTACCAGGGCGCGGTCGCCGTCGCGCTCGACCAGGTGCGCGGCGGCGCCAACCTGCTCGACGTCAACATGGACGCCGACCTGCTCGACAGCGAGCAGGCGATGACCACCTTCCTCAACCTGATCGCCACCGAGCCCGAGGTCGCCCGCATCCCGGTCATGGTCGACAGCTCCAAGTGGACCGTGCTCGAGGCCGGGCTCAAGTGCGTGCAGGGCAAGGGCGTGGTCAACTCGATCAGCCTCAAGGAGGGCGAGGAGCAGTTCCTGGCCCAGGCCCGCCGCATCCGCGACTTCGGCGCCGGCGTGGTGGTGATGGCCTTCGACGAGCAGGGCCAGGCCGACACCCGCGACCGCAAGGTCAGCATCTGCGGGCGCGCCTACGACCTGCTGGTCAACGAGGCCGGCTTCGCGCCCGGCGACATCATCTTCGACCCCAACGTGCTGGCCGTCGCGACCGGCATCGCCGAGCACAACGGCTACGCCAAGGCGTTCATCGAGGCGCTGCCGCTGATCAAGGAGCGGTGCCCGGGCGCCCGCACCAGCGGCGGCATCTCCAACCTGTCGTTCTCGTTCCGCGGCAACGACGTGGTCCGCGAGGCGATGCACTCGGCGTTCCTGTTCTACGCGGTCCAGGCGGGCCTCGACATGGGCATCGTCAACGCCGGTCAGCTCGCCGTCTACCAGGACATCCCGGCCGAACTGCTGGAGCTGGTCGAGGACGTGCTGTTCGACCGCCGCCCGGACGCCACCGACCGGCTGGTGACGTTCGCGTCCACGGTCACCGGCAAGGGCAAGCAGCGCGAGGTCGACCTCTCGTGGAGGGACAACCCGGTCGCCGAGCGCCTCTCGTACGCGCTGGTCCACGGCATCGTCGACTTCATCGAGGCGGACACCGAGGAGGCCCGGAAGGAGAGCGCCCGGCCGCTCGACGTCATCGAGGGCCCGCTGATGGACGGCATGAAGGTGGTCGGCGACCTGTTCGGCTCGGGCAAGATGTTCCTGCCCCAGGTGGTCAAGAGCGCCCGGGTCATGAAGCGGTCGGTGGCCTACCTCGAGCCGTTCATGGAGGCCGAGAAGGAGCAGGCCCGCCTCGAGGGCCGGGCCGAGGCCCACCGCGGGCAGGGCAAGGTCGTGCTGGCCACGGTCAAGGGCGACGTCCACGACATCGGCAAGAACATCGTCGGCGTGGTCCTGGGCTGCAACAACTACGAGGTGATCGACCTCGGCGTGATGGTGCCGGCGGCCAAGATCCTGGACACCGCGATCAGCGAGGGCGCCGACGTCATCGGTCTGTCCGGGCTGATCACGCCGTCGCTCGACGAGATGGTCTCGGTCGGCGCCGAGATGCAGCGCCGCGGGCTCAAGCTGCCGCTGCTCATCGGCGGCGCCACCACGTCCAAGCAGCACACGGCAGTGCGCATCGCCCCAGCGTACGACGGCTCGACCGTGCACGTGCTCGACGCGTCCCGGGTCGTCGGGGTCGTCAGCGACCTGCTCGAGCCCGACCGGGCCGATCGGCTCGACACGGCGAACCGGGCCGACCAGGAGCGGCTGCGCGAGCAGCACGCCAACCGGCGCTCCCAGGCCCTGCTCACCCTCGACCAGGCCCGGGCCAACCGCGAGACCGTCGACTTCACCGACCTGCCCACGCCGGCCTTCACCGGCGTCCGGGAGGTCCGGCCGTCCATCGCCGAGCTGCGCGAGATGATCGACTGGCAGTTCCTCTTCCTGGCCTGGGAGCTCAAGGGCAAGTATCCGGCGATCCTCGAGCAGCCGGTCGCCCGGGAGCTGTTCGACGACGCCGGCACGCTGCTCGACCAGATCATCACCGACGGTTCGTTCGAGGCCCGCGGGCGCTACGCGATCTGGCCCGCGCACAGCGACGGCGACGACATCGTGCTCGGCAACGGCGTCACGTTCCCGATGCTGCGCCAGCAGACCCAGAAGCCGGCCGGCCGGGCCAACCGCAGCCTGGCCGACTACGTCGCGCCGGCCGGCGCGACCGACCACCTGGGCGGTTTCGCCGTCGCGATCCACGGCGCCGACGAGCTGGCCGCCAAGTACGAGGCCGACAACGACGACTACCGCGCGATCATGGTCAAGGCGCTGGCCGACCGGCTGGCCGAAGCGTTCGCCGAGTTCCTGCACCTGCGGGTCCGGCGCGAGTGGTTCGAGCCCGACGCCCAGCCCGTGCTCGAGGACCTGCACGCCGAGCGGTTCCGGGGCATCCGGCCCGCCCTGGGCTACCCGGCCAGCCCCGACCACAGCGAGAAGAAGGACCTCTTCGAGCTGCTCGGGACGTCCGAGATCGGCGTGGGGCTCACCGAGTCGTACGCGATGATGCCCGCCGCCGCCGTCAGCGGTCTGATCTTCGCCCACCCGCAGTCGCGCTACTTCACCGTCGGCCGGCTCGGCAAGGACCAGATCACCGACTATGCCCGGCGCCGGGGCATGCCGGTCGACGAGGTCGAGCGCTGGCTGCGCCCCAACCTGGCGTACGAGATCGAGTGAGCAGCGTCGGCCCGGGCGGCCGATCGGCGTGCGGACTTCCGCGGCACCCGGCATGATCGCCGGGTGACTACTGTCGACCTCCGGGGCGTGGACGCCCTGCTGGCCCGGGCTCGCGAAGGCCTGCGACGGCTGGACCCGCACGAGACGCGGGCCGCCGTCGCGGCCGGCGCGCTGCTGGTGGACACCCGCACCGACGTCCAGCGGGAGAGCCAGGGCCGGCTGCCCGGCGCGATCGTCATCGACCGTACGGTGCTGGAGTGGCGCCTCGATCCGGCGTCGCCCAACCGCATCCCGGAGGCCGGCGACCCCCACCGGGTGATCGTGGTGGTCTGCCGGCAGGGCTACAGCTCCAGCCTGGCCGCGGCCAGCCTGCAGGCCGTGGGCCTGACCAACGCGACCGACCTGGCCGGGGGCGTCGAGGCGTGGCTGGCGGCGGGCCTGCCGACGACCGACGCACCCGAGGACGTGCGTTTCTGATGCCGCTGCTCTTCTCGTACGGCACCCTGCGCGACCCGGCCGTGCAGAAAGCCACCTTCGGGCGTACGTTGGCCGGCCGGGCGGACCGCCTCGTCGGCTTCCGCCTCGAGATGCTGGAAATCGCCGATGCCGAGGTGGTGGCGTTGAGCGGCGAGAGCCACCATCCCATCCTGGTCACCGGATCGCCGGACGACACCGTCGACGGCTCGGTCTTCGAGCTCACCGACGAAGAGTTGCGCCGGGCCGACGAGTACGAGGTCGACGACTACCGCCGGGTCGAGGCGGCACTCGCCTCGGGTGGCGTCGCGTGGGCCTACGTTGCCCGGTGACGTGCGGGCTCAGCGGCCCGCCAGATAGCGCAGAGCACGCCGCCGGCTCCGCACGGCCGCCCAGCAGGTCCCGGCGAACGAGAAAGCCAGCGTGGCGGACAGTCCCACCTGGAACCAGTCGTCGTTGCCCGTCACGACGCGGAAAATCGCGCCACCCGCCTGGGTCACCGCGCCGGCGCCGGTGAGCACGATGAACCAGGCCCGCTTCACCTCCCACCCGGCGAGCCGGCGCGCCCGTTCGTCGATGCGGGGATCGCTCGTGCCGCCCTCCTCCAGGGCCTTCACCACCGCGTCCTGTACGCCGGGCTCGAGGCTGACCGGCGGCCGGCCACGCCCCGTCGAGAACGGGAAGACGACCAGCCTGGGGTCCATGGACGTCTCTTACCCCAGGCGGCGCGTTCTCAGTACCGGGATCGGTAGCGGCGGCGCCGGCGTCGCGGGTCGGTCAGCAGGCTGCGGCCGACGAAGAACGCCAGGCCGACGATCACGGCCAGCAGGCCACCGACCAGCGGCAGGTTGACCGTGGAGGCGGAGGTGGTCTGCCCGACCGCGGACAGCGCCGGGCCCGCGCCGCCGCCGGTTCCCGCAGCGGCGGCGGCGGCCGGGGCCGGCGGCGGCGCCGTGGGCAGGGCCGCGTAGTCGACCAGGTTGCTGCTCTCGAGCAGGGTCAGGTGGGTCATGACGAACTGGTTGGCCCGCTGGGCCAGCTTGCGGATCGTGTCGTTGCGGGTGCTCGTCCGGATCGTCGCGATGGCCGGGAAGATCTTGCCGTGGGCGGCCCGGAGCCGGTCGATGTAGATCTGGTCGAACTCCTCGCCCTCGGCGTCGCGCATCTCGGCCAGCCAGCTCTGCTGGTCGGCGTTGGGCTTGTCGGGCAGCTTGATGGTGAGCTTGCGCGCCGCGTCCCGGACCATCTTGTCCAGCACGACGTGCTGGGCGGCGATGTCGCGGCCGATGGCCTTGATCCGGGGATCGTCCGACTTCTCCTGGGCCATCTCGCCGGCCGGGATCTCCCACAGTCCGGCCAGGCGTACCTTCACGGCGAAGTCGCGGTCCGCGGCGGCGACATCCCCCGTGCCGGTGTCCTTGATGAGCCCGTTCGGCGGTAGCGGCACTCCGGGCTCGGCCCGGGCCACGCTCGGCTCGAGCAGCACGAGGGCCAGGGCGGTGATCGCCACCGCGGTCAGGCGGCTGCGGCGGGACAAGCGATCGACGGCGGACACGTCAATCTCCTCCAATTCCGTTTACGTCGGGCCCCCCTGACAGCCAGAGATACGGAAGGGGAACGGCAACGGATCAACGAAGGCTCACCCGGTTGTCGTGTGCCCCGGAGCGCGGCGGCGCGTTTGCCCTCGAAGGGCACGGGTAGCCAGACACCGGTCAGCCCTGCGCCAATCAGGAGGTTCCGGTGCAAGCCATGGTTTATCGCGGGCCGTACCGTGTCCGTGTCGAGGAGAAGGACCGCCCGTCGATCGAGCATCCGAACGACGCGATCGTCCGGGTCACCCGGGCTGCCATCTGCGGCTCCGACCTGCACCTTTACCACGGATTGATGCCGGACACGCGGGTCGGCATGACGTTCGGCCACGAGTTCGTCGGCGTGGTCGACGAGGTGGGTGGCTCGGTGCAGAACCTCAAGGTCGGCGACCGGGTCATGGTGCCGTTCAACATCTTCTGCGGTACGTGCTTCTTCTGCGCCCGCGGGTTGTACTCCAACTGCCACAACGTCAACCCGAACGCCACGGCGGTCGGCGGCATCTACGGCTACTCGCACACCTGCGGCGGCTACGACGGCGGCCAGTCCGAGTACGTCCGGGTGCCGTTCGCCGACGTCGGTCCCAGCCCCATCCCGGACTGGATGGACGAGGACGACGCCGTGCTGCTCACCGACGCGCTGGCCACCGGCTACTTCGGCGCTCAGCTGGGCGACATCAAGGAGGGCGACGTCGTGGTCGTCTTCGGCGCGGGACCGGTGGGGCTCTACGCCGCCGCGTCGTCGTGGCTGATGGGCGCGGGCCGGGTGATCGTGATCGACCACCTCGACTACCGCCTCGAGAAGGCCCGGACGTTCGCCCACGCCGAGACGATGAACTTCACCGAGTACGACGACATCGTCGTCCAGATGAAGAAGACCACCGAGTTCCTCGGCGCCGACGTGGCCATCGACGCGGTCGGCGCGGAGGCCGACGGCAACCTGCTGCAGCACGTGACCGCGGCCAAGCTCAAGCTCCAGGGTGGCTCGCCGATCGCGCTCAACTGGGCGATCGACTCGGTGCGCAAGGGCGGCACCATCTCGGTGATGGGCGCGTACGGGCCGATGTTCAGCGCCATCAAGTTCGGCGACGCGATGAACAAGGGGCTGACGCTGCGCATGAACCAGTGCCCGGTGAAGCGGCAGTGGCCCCGGCTGTTCGAGCACATCCGCAACGGCTACCTCAAGCCGAGCGACATCGTGACGCACCGGATCCCGCTCGAGCACATCGCCGAGGGCTATCACATGTTCTCGGCCAAGCTCGACGGCTGCATCAAGCCGCTCATCGTCCCGTCCGCCTGAGGGGGAAGCCATGGCCTACACGCCCGACAAGCCCAAGCTCCCGGAGAGCACCGAGGAGCTGCGCGCCCGCATCCCCGGGTGGGGCGCCGACCTCGACCCGAAGGACCGCCCGTCGGTGCCGCGCGAGAAGTTCGACCCGACCTTCAGCGGCGCCCACTGGGAGTTCCCCGAGCGTCAGCCCGAGTTGTGGCCGCGGGAGCGGTCGATCGAGCACGCCTTCCTGACCCCGGTCTTCGGCACGTCCTGCCCGCCGCGCGGGCTCTCCGGCCGCATCCGCCGCTACTCGTACGCGAAATACAGCGAGGGTCGCGCGGCGCACTGGCTGCTGCTGCTGGCCTCCGACCGGGTCGACGCGGTGGAGAGCACGCTGCGCTCGTTCGTGTCCCGCCGCCCGGACAACCCGATCACCGAGACCGGCGTGCTGAGCGAGGTGTCCCGCCACGGGCTGTCCTCCCGGCTCAGGGACCGGCGGGCGGACAAGGTCCACCAGCCGCTCGATCCGATCATCGTGGCGGCTCCGTGGGTGCTGGGCGCCGGTGTCGCGTACGCCGTGGTCCGCCGCGTCGTCCGCCGGTCCCGCCGCTGACGTTCCCGCGGGGCTGACATTCCCGCGGGCTGATGTTTCCGCGGCTGACCGTCCCATCCGGCTGATCGCCAGGGTGCTGGCACCACCAGAAACCATGGGGTCAGCCGGATGGCCGCCGGGAGTCGCGCATTCGTACCGTGAGGTCCTCGTTCCGATGTGGAAACAGGGGGATCCCAGTGGTGACGAATTCTCGAATCCGGCGGAGTGTGGTGCACGCGGGAGCGGTGGTCGCGGCGGCCGTGCTGGCCGTCCCGGCGATCGGCGCGGTCCCGGCCGGCGCGGTCCCGGCCGGGGCAGCCCCGGCCGGGGCGGCACCGCCCCGTTCGGAACTGCAGACCGCTCTCGACGATCTGCGCGCCCTGGGCATCACCGGCGCGCAGGGGGAGATCTCCGCCGGTCGCCGTGACGTGGTGGCCCGCAGCGGGGTGGCGGACCGGCGCACCGGCCGGCCGATGCCGCTCGACGGCCGGTTCCGGATCGGCAGCAACACCAAGACCTTCGTCGCGGTCGTGGTGCTCCAACTGGTCGGTGAGGGGCGGCTGTCGCTGGACGACACCGTGGAGCGCCGGCTGCCCGGCGTGGTGTCGGGCAACGGCAACGACGGGCGCCGGATCACCGTACGCCAGCTCCTCCAGCACACCAGCGGGCTGTTCAACTACACGAACGACCTGGCCGCGCTGGGCTCGGCGGAGTCCTACCAGGCCCACCGGTTCGACCACTACGAGCCGGCCGACCTGGTCGCCATCGCGATGAAGCACGAGCCCGGGTTCGCGCCGGGCGCCCGGTGGGAGTATTCGAACACCAACTACATCCTGGCCGGGATGATCATCGAGCGGGTCACCGGGCACTCCTGGTCGTCCGAGGTGCGGTCGCGCATCCTGCGCCCGCTGGGGCTGAACGACACGTCGTACCCGCAGGACCGATCCACCCTGCCGCGCCCGCACGCCCGGTCCTATCAGCAGTTCGTTCCGGGCGGCCCGCTGCTCGACGTCACCGAGTTCAACCCGACCGCGGCCGGCGCGGCCGGCGGCATGGTCAGCACGACCGCCGATCTGACCCGGTTCTGGCGCGCCGTGCAGCGCGGCGAGCTGCTGCGCCCGGCGCAGGCGGCCCAGATGCACCGCACGGTCCTGGCCGACGGCATGCAGGACATCGTGCCCGGCATCCGGTACGGCCTGGGCATCTTCCAGGTGCCGAACGACTGCGGCGGTTTCTGGGGCCACCCGGGTGACGTGGTCGGCACCAGCACCTTCAACGGCGTCAGCCGCGCCGGCGACCGGGCCGTGGTGCTCTATCGCACCACCGGGCTCGCCGACCCGGCCCCGTCGGCGGCCGTGGACAACCGCATCCTCCGGTTGGTGACCGACGTCCTCTGCTGACGGCCACCAGCGCCTGTTTCCCAGGGAGAGCCGCGCCGCGACGCGCTCCCCTGGGAACAGGTGCTGCCGCCCGTCGACGGGGACGCCGGCCGGATCCGGCATGACGCGTGCCCGTTCAGGGAGCGCGGGCGAATCCAGCTTGACGCCTGCCCGTTGACGGGGACGTCGGGCGGATCCGGCATGACGCGTGCCCGTTCAGGGAGCGCGGGCGAATCCAGCTTGACGCCTGCCCGTTGGCTGGGGACGCCGATGGATCCGGGTTGACGCCTGCCCGTTGAGGGGGACGCCGACGGATCCGGGTTGACGCCTGTCCGTTGAGGGGGACGCCGACGGATCCGGGATGACGCCTCCCCGTCGACGAGGACGCGAGCGGACCTGGGGTCGACCGGACCTAGGATCACGCCGCGTTCTCGACGTGCTCCGGGTCGGACGGTGCCGGAAGGTGGGCGACGGATGCTGTCAGGAGGCGAAGAGCGCCGTCAGCTCGTCGGTGTGGGAAGTCCCGGTCGGCCGCGCCTTGCTCAGGGCAATGGTGGCGGCGTGCAGGTAGGCGCGGTCTCCACTGGCGACGTATTCGGCGCGCAGGAGCGCGGCGATCTCGTTCGCGAGGGTGCGACGGGCGTCGGTGTCGGCGGTCTTGAACATGGGCACACTTTCTCGGGCTACGGAGCGATAATGATGCGCCGTCCGACACTCGGATGCATCAACCGAAACGGTGATGCCGGGTTCGGGTCGCGGCAGGGATCATCCCGGCCGCGACGGTGACCGGCCGCATCGTCATCAGTGTGCCTGGCCGATGCGGAGCGGGCCCGGATCGGCACGCTCCGCATCGGATCAGAAGGGCGAACGCGTCCTCGGAGGGGCCGCCCGAACCCTTGTGAACGCCGTTCTGAGAGCAGCAGGCGCTGTGACAAGCGGCCGCCGCCCGTCACGCCGGCTGCCGCCCGTCACAGGGTGCTGCCGCCCGTCACCGGGCTGCCGCCCGTCACAGGAGCAGCCGCCCGTCACAGGAGCAGCCGCTCGTCACTCCGCAGCCAGCCGCGACAGGGCAGCCCTCCCAGCGACCCCGCTTGCCCAGCGCCAGTCCAGCCGCAGCTCGTCACAGCAGTGGCTGCTCGTCACAAGGGCGGCTGCTCGTCACAAGGGCGGCTGCTCATCACAACGGCGGTCGCTCGTCACAGCAGCCGCTTGTGACAGTGGCAGCCGCTTGGGGCAGCGGCTACTTGTCACAGTGGCGTGCGCTGGTCACAGCAGCGGCTCGCCGCGACGGTGGCGGCTCGTCGCGGCGGCGGCTGTTTCCGGAGTGGTAGCGGTTCTCAGAGGGGGAGCCAGAGCGCCAGGACGTTCGGCGGCTCCCAGCCGGGCAGTGCGGTGTGCGCCTGCCGGCACTGGTATCGCACGCCGTTGTAGGTCACGATCTGGCCCACGGCGTACGGGGTGCCCGCCGCCCACGTGGTGCCGGCCGGCGGCTGCGTCGCCGGCGGGGTCGTCGCCGGGGGACGCGTGGTCGGCGGCGTGGTGGTGGGCGGGGTCGTCGCCGGCGGCTGGGTGGGTGTGGTCCCGCCGGCGCCGAACGGGCTCATGATGATGCCCGCGCGCTGCGGGTCGCCGTCGTTGACCAGGGACTCGAAGCCGCCGACGTCGTCGTACGCGAAGCCGTAGGCCTTGCCGTCGGCCATGTTCGCGTGGATGATCCGCGAATAGTGGTTGGGGGCGCTGTTCTTGTAGAACGCGTTGGCGTCGTACACCGGCTCCACGGTCGAGGTGCCGAGCGTGCCCCGGACGAGCGCCGTGCAGATGGTGCGCCGGACCTCGCTCTGGATGAACGGCGCGACGTTCGGCGCGTTGAAGACGCCGTCGCAACCCCAGACGTTCGAGGTGCTGGGTTTGTCGACCGTCGCCACCTCGGCGCCCGAGCTGTCGGTGAACCGCAGGGTGTTGCCCACGGTGCGCCCGAAGAACTTGCGGTTGGGCTCGGCCTGCCGCGGCTGCACGGTCAGGGTCCGGCTGGTGTAGGCGGCGAACGCCGAGTTGATGTAGGCGTCCAGGTAGTTCGCGGGGAAGAGGCCGGCGTCGGTGGCCTTGCCCGGCGCGAGCACCCGCAGCACCGTGCCGTCCGAGCGGGTGATGACCGACCGCTCCCAGCCGGGCTGCGCCTTGATCGCGTTGATGACCTTGTTGCGACCGTCGGCGACCACGTCGCCGGTGCGCTTGGTCTGGCCGGCGCCGTTGGTGACGGTGACCGCGTGCGGGATGCCGAAGAAGTCGACCTGCGAGCTGTTCAGCCAGAGCCCGGAGTCGTTGAAGGTGAACTCGCTGGTGTCGAAGAGGGTGTTGAAGTTGGGGTCGCCGGGCGCCCACGGCGCGGGCTGCACGAAGCCGTCCGGGGTGATGAAGAACTTGATCTTGTCGCGCATCGCCAGGTAGACGCGACCGGACAGGCCCTTGGGGATGCGGATGGTCGTGCTGCCGCCGTTGCCCGGGCCGGGAATCGACACGTCCGGCGCGGGGGTCGGCGGCAGGCCGCCGGCGGGCCACGGCGTGAACGTGGCGCCGCTGTTCACCGAGCCCCAGCGGCCGTTCAGGATGCCGATGACGTAGAGGTGGACCGCGTCGCCGCGGCCGGTGTTGTTGCTGACGGTGACGGGGAGGACGGCGGGGGATGCCGCCGAGGCGGGCATCGTCACCGCCGCGACGGGCGCGGCGACGGCCAGGGCCGCCACCGCGCTCAGCCATGCGGTTCGTTTACGCAAGTCGGCTCCTCATTCTGGGGGACGCTCCGGGGTGAGAGCGCTCTCGCAGAATGTTTCGCAAAGTTAACAGTTGTCAATGGAACCGATCGAAGCGTGCCCGAACGCTCACTCGAAGAACTTGAGACCGAAGCCGGTGTCCGACGTCGCGCCCGGGACGTTCGCGCGGGTGTACGTGGAGCCGCCCCACCAGGCGAAGATCCCGGTGTACCAGTGCCGGTTTTCCCAGGCGTACGGCGTGCCCTTGGGAACGGCGTGATACATCAGCGGGAAGCGCGGGCCGGCCGGCGGGCTGGTGGCGATGTCGCCGTTGAGCAGCACGAACGTGTGGTGGCCGGGCCCGTTGGCGGACACCGTCGGATCCCAGCCGGCCATCATGGTCGCCCGGTTCGAGCCGAACTGGCACCCGTTGGACTTGTACCAGTCCCAGACGTACGTGGGGTCGCCGCCCGCGCGCAGCCGCAGGTCGGCCAGGCAGTACTGGTCACTCCAGCTGCCGTTGGCGGAGTACACGATGTGCAGCCGGCCGTCGGGGTCGCGGATCGGCTGCGGCCCCTCGTTGATGAACGGGTTGCCGACCACCCGCTCCCAGCTCTCCCGCGGCTGCGAGATGACGAACCGCCCGCCGGTGGTCGTGGTGGGGCTGCTCATCCGGGCCAGGTAGAGGTTCTGCTCGACGTTGGTGTCGCCGGCCCAGCCCGACCAGACGAAGTAGCGCTGCCCGGCGAAGACGAACATGGCGCCGTCGACGGCCCACTTGTCGTCGGGCAGCGCCAGCCGCGTCTCGGCTGTGTAACCGCTTGCGGCCGACGCCGAGCTGATGGCGTACATCCGGTGGGCCGGGCCGCGTCCGGCGGAGAAGTAGATGTAGTAGCGGCCGGCGTCGGTGGTGATCTCGGGCGCCCACACCTCACCGAGGTTGCGGGTGTCGCTCCAGACCTGGCGGGCCGGCGCCGCGGCGAGCCCGTCGGTCGACGAGGCCTGCCGTACGGCGATGCCGCCGCCGGTCGACTGCACCGAGATGTAGGTGCCGCCGACCCGCAGCACGCTGGGGTCGGCCGCGCGCAGTGAGGTCTGTCCGGCCTCGGCGGGGGTGGCGGTGGCGAGGGTGGCGGCCGCCACGAGGGCGACAGCCATTGACAGGTACCGATTTCTCATGACAGTTCCCGGGGATGAGGGAATGGGGGATTCCCCGAGAGTCCGTGCTTGGTTACAACGTTGTCAACAGTGCGGGCCGGGAACGGCGCCTACGGGCAGGCGGCCCCCGAGGAAAGCGGTCAGCGGCCGCTGTTGTCGGCCCACGCCTGGAGCTCGATGTGCTGCAACAGGCCCGGCGCGAAGATGCCGGCGATCGCCAGCAGCGAGATGACGACGAACGCGGTCCGCAGGACGACCGTCTCGACCTTGCCGCCGACCCGGACGGCCATGCTGTTGGGCACGCCGACCATCCGCCACAGCCGGCGCCCGGTGGGTATCGGCCAGAGGATCGGCACGCCCGCCGACGTGATGATGTCGCCCAGCAGATGGACCACGCAGCCGACCGCGACCGCGAACCCGAGCATCGGATAGCCCCGGTCGCCGGGCAGGTTGGCCGCGGTGAACATGGCGATCACGGCCGAGCAGATCGTCACGATGACCCAGCCGGCCCGCTCGGCCCACTTGTCGAACAGGCCCCGCAGTGCCAGGCCGGCCATGAAGAAGACGATGCCGACCACGGCCCACTTGCCGTAGTGCCCGCTCAGCCAGGTCGTGCCCCATCCGACCAGCGCCGCGAAGGGCAGGGTGTGGGTGAACGTACGGTGCCCGTTGGTCCGCCTCGGGTCGCGGCTGAGCCGGGTCGCCGTGTAGATGCCCAGCGAGATCTTCTCGATCACCTCGGCGGCGAACAGCGAGAACACGCCGAACGTCCGGGCGACGGTCGCGCCGCCCTGGTTGCGGGTGACCTTGCCGGACAGGTCCAGATCGGGCAGCAGGGCGCCGCCGGCACACACCAGCGTGCCGACGGCGATGGCGAGCGGCGACTGCTCGTACCCCGCGAAGTGATCGAGGGCCCAGGTCCCGGCCAACCAGGCGGTCGCCCCCGAAAGAGCGTGCGACGGACCCATCATGCGAGTGTTGCCCTCCCCGAGCTGAACAGCGCTCAAACCCCGTTAATCTGTCAGAGCGGGGAGGGTTGATCAACAACCTCGATGTCCACTGTGGAACCGGTGCGGTCCCCCGTAGCCGGGTGCGTTCCACGGGGCGACGCCGTGGCCGAGGCTGTACTCGACCTGCCAGCGGCGGTAGCGAGCGTGCTTGAAGAAGCCGATGAGCAGGAACGTGAGCGGAATGACGGGCCAGAAGAACTGCGCCCCCGAGATGATCCACAGGCCGGTGAGGATCATGGCGATCGAGAGGATGATCCCGCCGTGCCGCCGCAGGCTCCGGCGTGTCGCGTTCCGGGCCTCGGGAGTGTCGGCCAGGGCGCTCAGGCCACCGTTGGGCAGGTCGGCGGTGAGCGGGCCGAGCTCGTCGCGGAACTTCGCCGCGTACGTCGCGGCCAGTCGCTCCTCGCCCTCGGTCAGGTCGAGGCGCCCCTCGGCCATCGCCGCCCGCAGGATCTCGGCGACCTGCTCGCGTTCCTTGTCGGAGGTCCGCAGCCGCTTGCTGGACCAGGTCGTGTCGTTGGGTTGCACCGGGTTCCTCCTCAGTGGGGCTTCCTGGTACCAGGATCGGCTTTCCGCCGCCGCCGGTCGTCGGCCCGGCGGAGCATCTTCCGGGCGGCCTCCGGGACGGTTCCGGCCCCCGCTCGTACGCCCGGGGGCGCACGACGTCCGCCCGGCGTACGACCCCGGGAGTAGCCGAAACCCGCCCGTGCTCCGATGCCCGCGGGCCCGCCGGTGCCGTAGCTTCGGCAGTGCCGGGAAACAGCCCGGGGCACGGCGGAACGGACGGGGACGGTGAGCACAGCGTGAAACACCTGCACGGGCCGCCGGCGCCGCCCTGGGGGCGCGACCAGCGCACCGGCCGCTTCCACGGGGGGCCGCCCGGGGCCGGGCAGTTCCGCGGGCCGGGCGTCGGCGCAGCCGTCGGCGCCGGGTTGTTCCAGGCCCTGGGGGCCAAGCAGCAGGCCGGCGAGGGGCACATCCTGGTCGCCATGCGCCCGGCGCTCTACCTGCTGCTGCTGGTCGGCCCGGTCGCCCTTCTCCTGCGCCGCCGCTACCCGGTGACGGTGTTCGCCGTCGCGGCCGCCGCCTCGCTGGGCTTCGCGACGGTTGCCCAGCCGCACTGGTTCTGGACCGTGGCGCCCATCGTCGCCCTGTTCGCCATCGCCTGCGCCGGGCGGCGCACCGCCGCCCTGATCGCCGCCGGTGTCGCCTACACGGCGTACCTGCTGGTCTTCTGGGTCTTCGCCGACCCGATCGGGCTGCCCGGCCAGGCCCGGCCCGGGCTGCGCGAGGCGCTGCTGCTCGGGATCGCGCTGGCCGCGGCGATCTTCCTGGGCGGCATGGCCAAGATCCGGGGCGAGCAGCTGGCGCAGACGATGAAGATGCGCGCCGAGCGCGAGCGCGCCGAGCAGGAGCAGCAGCGGCGCCAGGCGTCCGAGGAGAGGCTCCGCATCGCCCGCGAGCTGCACGACGTGATCGGCCACCACCTGTCGCTGATCAACGTGCAGGCCGGGGTGGGTCTGCACCTGATGGACAGCCGGCCCGAGCAGGCCCGCGAGGCCCTGTCGGCGATCAAGACGGCCAGCTCCGAAGCGCTGCGCGAGGTGCGCTCGGTGCTGGGCGCGCTGCGCACCGAGGACGAGGCGGCTCCCCGGCAGCCGGCGCTGGGCCTGAGCCGGCTGCACGACCTGACGGCCGACGCCGGGCTGCCGGTCGAGACCCGGGTGACCGGCGAGGTGCGCACCCTGCCGGCCGAGGTCGACCGGGCGGCATACCGGATCGTGCAGGAGGCGCTGACCAATGTGCGCCGGCACGCGGGCCAGGGGGCGTCCGCCTCGGTGGCGGTCGACTACCTGCCCACCGCGCTGCACCTGGCCGTCCGCAACGACACCGCCAACGCCCCGGCGCCGGTCGAGGGCGGGCCGGCCGGCACGGGCATAGCCGGCATGCGGGCCCGGGCCCAGAGCCTCGGCGGCACGCTCGAGGCCGGCCCGGTGACGGACGGCTTCCTCGTGTCGGTGCTGCTCCCGGCCGGGGGCCATGCGGTGGTCGGCGATCGGCCGCGACGAGAAGGAGCGATGGAGTGATCTCGGTTGTGCTGGCGGACGACCAGCTGCTGGTCCGGGCCGGGTTCCGGGCCCTGCTCAACGCCGAGCCCGACATCGAGGTGGTCGGCGAGGCCGCCGACGGCCTCGAGGCGGTCGTGCAGGCCCAGGCCACCCGGCCCGACGTGGTGCTCATGGACATCCGCATGCCCGGCGTGGACGGCCTCGAGGCGACCCGGCGGATAGCGGCCGACCCCGCGCTGTCCGGCACCCGGGTGGTCATCCTGACGACGTTCGAGCTCGACGAGTACGTCTTCGACGCGCTGCGGCTGGGCGCGTCGGGGTTCCTGGTCAAGGACACCGAGCCGGTCGAGCTGATCCGCGGGGTGCGCGCGGTGGCGGCCGGCGACGGCCTGCTCTCGCCGGGCGTCACGCGCCGGGTCATCGGCGAGTTCGCCGGCGGCGGTCACGGGCGTTCCCCGGCCACCCCGCCCGCCTCCCTCGATCACCTCACCGACCGCGAGCGCGAAGTCCTCGTCCTGGTCGCCGAGGGCCTGTCCAACGACGAGATCGCCGCCCGCCTGGTGATCAGCCCGGCGACCGCGAAGACCCACGTCAGCCGCACGATGATCAAGCTGGGCGCGCGCGACCGCGCGCAGCTGGTCGTCTACGCCTACGAGGCCGGCCTGATCCGCCCGGGCTGGCTGGCTTAACCGTCCGGTTCCGGGGTACGCGCCGCGCATGCCGGCCAAGGAGCCCTCGGACATAGCCCACGCCGCCGTCGCCACCGGGGTGAAGAAGGCCGACCTGCGCTGGGACAAGGTGCTGGTCGGGTCGTTCCTGGCCGGCGCGTACATCGCCTTCGGCGGGCTGGTGGCCATCGCCGTGTCGTCCGGGCTCGACCCGCGGACCTGGGGCAGCCTGCCCACGCTGTTCACCGGCCTGGCCTTCACCCTGGGCCTGGTGCTCGTGCTGGTCGCCGGCTCGCACCTGCTCACCGGCAACATGCTGCTGGTGCCGATCGGCGCCATGCAGGGCCGCCTCTCCGCGGCCGACGTGGCGCGCAACCTGACCCTCGTCCTGATCGGCAACGTCGTCGGCGCCCTGTTCGTCGCCTACTTCCTGGCCGTGCAGACCGGCGTGATCGGCCAGGTCGGCAGCGACGCGGGCACGTCCGGCGCGATGACCTACGACCGGCTGGCCTCGATCGCCGAGGCCAAGGCCCTGCACGAGGACAACTGGCAGATCTTTTTGCGGGCGGTCGGCTGCAACTGGCTGGTCTGCCTGGCCGTCTGGATGTCGCTGGCCGCCGACACCCTCTCGGGCAAGGTCCTGGTCATCGTGTTCCCGATCATGGCCTTCGTGGCGATGGGCTTCGACCACGTGGTGGCCAACATGTTCTTCCTGCCCGCCGCCATCTTCGCCGGCGTCCCCGATCTGGGCTGGGACGACACCCTGCGGAACTGGCTGTTCGCCTTCCTCGGCAACTTCGTCGGCGCGGTGGTCTTCGTGGCGACGTCGTACTGGTATCTCTACCTGCGGGACGAGCCGTCCGAGGAGAAGCCTCGCGAGCTGACGTGAAGCCGCGCCACGCCGGCCCGGGCGAAGACTCAAGTCGGGCGGGGCGGCACCGATAACAAGCTTCGTGCTGAACTCACCGGGTACCTTGCCGCAGAGCTCGGGGCGTCTGCGTGCCCTGCGGGCCACCGGGCTGCTCGAGGCTCGCGACGTGCACGCCCTCGACCGGCTGACCAGGCTGGCCGCCCGCATGCTGGAGGCCCCGACCGCGCTCGTGTCGCTGGTCGACGAGGACCGGCAGCGCTTTGCGAGCGCTTACGGCCTCTCCGGCGAGATCGAGGAGACCCGGCAGACCCCCCTGTCCCACTCGTACTGCAAGCACGTCGTCGAGGGTCAGGCCGCGCTCGTCGTCCCGGACGCCCGGCTGGACGCCCGCCTGCACGACAACCCGGCGATCGGCGACTTCGGCGCGATCGCCTACGCCGGCGTTCCGCTGCGCTCGCCCGACGGCCACGTGCTCGGGTCGTTCTGCGTCGTCGACTCGGTGCCGCGGCAGTGGAGCCCCGAGGACCTCGCCGTGCTGCACGACCTCGCCGAGTCGGCCGAGTCCGAGGTCGCGCTGCGGCTGGCCCGGGCCGAGCAGCAGATCTCGTCGGCCCGGATGAGTGCCGTGCTGAACGCGACCCACGACGCGTACATCTCGACCGATCTGACCGGCGAGGTGCTGGGCTGGAACGCGGCCGCCGAGCGGCTGTTCGGCTACCGCGCGGGCGAGGCTATCGGCCGCAACGTCGCCGACCTGATCATCCCCGAGCGGTTCCGCGCCGACCACCTGGCCGGCCTGGCCCGGGTCCGGGCCACCGGTGACTCGCAGCTGAGCGGACAGCACCTGCGGATCGCCGCGCTGACCAGCACCGGCCGCGAGTTCCCGGCCGAGATGACCCTCCAGGTGGTGACCGAGCCCGGCGGCACGATCTGCCACGCCTTCGTGCACGACATCACCGGACGGCTCGTGGCCACGGCCGAGATGGAGCAGCACCGCAAGAAGCTCGACGAGGAGCACGCGTTCCTCGAGGCCGTACTGGACAGCGTCGACGTCGGCATCGCCGCCTGCGACAGCGAGGGCCGGCTGAGCCTGCTCAACCGGGCCGCCCGCGAGATGACCGGCCACCAGACGTCCCCCGACACTCCGGTCGAGGAGTGGCTGGCCGCCTTCCAGGCCTATGAGCCGGACGGTCGCGAGCTGGTGAGCGATATGCCGCTGACCCGGGCCCACCGCGGTGAGGTCGTCGAAGGCCGGCACGTTCTGGTCAAGAGCGAGGACTCCTGGCGCCGGTTCGTCACCAACGGCCGCCCGATCGACACCCGCGACGACCGCCGGCTCGGCGCGGTGGTGGCCTTCCACGACATCACCGAGGCGCACCGGGCCGAACAGCTGCGGCGCGCCCGGCACGCGGTCGCCCAGGTGCTCTCCGACGCCACCAACGCCCGCGACGCCGGCATCGAGGCGGTCGCCGCGATCACCGGCTCGCTGGGCTGGCTCTGCGGCGAGTACTGGCAGGTCACCGACGACCGCAAGAGCATCGTGCGGCACAGCTCGCACACCACCGGCGACCGTGACCTGTCCGCCTTCACCAACGACCGTGCGCTCACCTTCGTCCTCGGCGAGGGCCTGCCCGGCCTCGTCTGGGCGCGCAACCGTGAGGTGTGGTGGGACACCGGCCAGACGCCGACGGACATGGTCGACCAGGGCCGGGCCGAGCTGCACGAGGTCGGCATCCGGGTCGCGGTCGGTGTGCCCGTGCGCTCCGGCCGCCGGACCCTCGGCGTGCTCGCCTTCTACACCGACCAGGACCTGCCCTTCGACACCGACACCGTGGAGATGCTGGACGCGGTCGCGGCCCACCTGGGCCGCTTCGTCGAGCGCCGGTGGGCCGAGGACATGTCCCTGGCCCTGGCCGACGCCCGCCGCAACTTCGACCGGATCGTCGCGCAGGTCAACGACTACGTCTGGACCGTCGAGACGACCCCCGGCGAGGAGCCCCGCCTGGTCTACGGCAGCCCCAACGGCCGCGCGGTCTTCGGCCGCGAGGTGACCGACGAGTCGCCGGCCGTGCTGGGCGAGCTCGTCCACCCGGACGACGCCGGCCTCCTCGACGAGTTCAACCTCAAGCTGGCCGCCGGCGAGCACGCCGAGGTGGAGTGCCGCCTCGTCGGCTATGACGGCGTGGTCCGCTGGATCTGGACCCGGGCCGCGGCCCGGGTCGAGGGCGACCGGTTCTTCGTCGACGGGCTGTCCACCGACGTGACCGATCGGCACGAGCTCTCCGAGCAGCGCGAGCGCCTGCTGGATCAGGAGCGCGAGCAGGTCGACAAGCTGCGGGAGCTGGACCGGATGAAGGACGAGCTGTCGGCGCTGGTCATCCATGAGCTCCGCAACCCGGTGGGCGTCATCAAGGCGTACACGGAGGTCCTGCTCGACAGCCCGGCGCTGGGCGAGGCGGAGCGCAAGCACGCCACCGTGGTCGACCGCAGCACCCGGCACCTGCAGGGGCTGGTCGACGACCTGCTCGACCTGGCCCGTCTGGACGCCGGCCACATCAGCATCGACCCGTGCCCGATGGCCGCCGACACCGTGCTGCGGGACGTGCTCTACAGCCACCACCTCAGCGCCGCGGCCAAGGGCCTGACCCTCAACGCGTCGATCAAGCCCGACCTGCACGTGCTGGCCGACGCGCAACGCCTGCGTCAGGCGCTGGACAACCTGATCTCGAACGCCGTCAAGTACACGCCCGAGGGCGGCACGGTGTCGGTCACCGCCGAACACGACGGCGACGCCGTGCTCATCACGATCAGCGACAACGGCATCGGCGTCCCGGCCGAGCAGTACCCGCACCTGTTCAGCCGGTTCTTCCGGGCCAGCAACGCGCAGAAGGCCGGCATCAAGGGCACGGGCCTGGGCCTGGCCGTGACCAAGGCGATCATGGACGCGCACGACGGCACCATCACGGCGCGCCCGGCGGCCGGTGGGGGTACCGAGTTCGCGCTGTCCCTGCCCGCGCCGGAGCTCGACTTCGGCGGCCTTCAGCGGTAGCCGTCCCCCGCGGGAATGAGGCGAGGCCCCTTCGCGTAGTGGTCAGGTCACCGTCGGTCGTCGTGCACAATCGGCGGTGTCAACACATCTGACACACGGCAGTGAGACGCTGGGCACGGGGCGGCGGGTGCGAGGGGTGAGGCAGGCGTGGCGGAGCGCTTACGGCTGGCGCAGGCGGACTCCGGCGAGCAGCCGTGGCGGGCCTGGGGCCCCTACCTGGCCGAGCGGGCCTGGGGCACGGTCCGGGAGGACTACAGCGAGCACGGCACGGCCTGGGACTACTTCCCGCACGACCATGCGCGCTCCCGGGCGTACCGGTGGAACGACGACGGCATGGCCGGGCTCTGCGACGAGCGTCAGACGTTCTGCTTCGCGCTGGCCCTCTGGAACGGGCAGGACCCGATCCTCAAGGAGCGCATGTTCGGCCTCGGCGGCGACGGCGGCAACCACGGCGAGGACGCCAAGGAGTACTGGTGGTATCAGGACTCCACGCCGACCCACTCGTGGATGAGCTGGCGCTACCACTACCCGCAGGACCCTTTCCCGTACGACGAACTGGTGCGCGTCAACGGGCAGCGTTCCCGCGGCGAGGCCGAGTACGAGCTGGTCGACACCGGGGTCTTCGACGACGACCGGTTCTGGGTCGTGACCGTCGACTACGCCAAGGCCTCCCCGCGCGACATGTGCGTCGCCGTGACGGTGGCCAACCGGGGGCCCGACCCGGCCACCCTGCACGTGCTGCCCACGCTGTGGTTCCGCAACACATGGTCGTGGGGCCTGCCCAACCGTCCGGTGCCGAGCCTGACCGGCCGTCCGGGGCGCCTCGCCGGCGCCCACCGCACGCTCGGCCACCTGGTGCTGGAGGGCGAGGACGGGGCCACGCCGCTGCTGTGCGACAACGAGACCAACGCGCAGCGGCTGTGGGGACAGCCCGGCAAGAGCCTCTATCCCAAGGACGGCATCAACGACCACATCGTCGCCGGAGCGCCGACGGTCAACCCGGCCGGCGTGGGCACCAAGGGCTCGCTGCACTACGAGCTGACGCTGGCACCGGGGGAGAGCCGGACCATCCGGCTGCGCCTGACCCAGGACGACGACCCGATCGGCCCCCTCGACCTGGGCGACGACTGGTCGTCGGTCATGGGCGGGCGCAAGGCCGAGGCCGACGCCTACTTCGCCGGGATCATCCCGGCGGCGGCCTCGCCCGAGGAGGCGGCCGTGGCCCGGCAGGGCATCGCCGGGCTGATGTGGGGCAAGCAGTTCTACCACTTCGACGTGAAGCAGTGGCTCACCGGCGACCCGGGCTCGGCGCCACCACCGCCGGGCCGGCGCTACGGGCGCAACAACGCCTGGTGGCACATGAACAGCTTCGACGTCATCTCGATGCCCGACCCGTGGGAGTACCCCTGGTACGCCGCCTGGGACCTGGCGTTCCACTGTGTCTCCATCGCCCGCGTCGACCCGGCCTTCGCCAAGGCGCAACTGCTGTTGCTGCTCCGGGAGTGGTACATGCACCCCAACGGGCAGATCCCGGCGTACGAGTGGGCCTTCGGCGACGTCAACCCGCCGGTGCACGCCTGGGCGGCGCTGCGCGTGTTCGAGATCGACGGCGGGCGTGACTTCGACTTCCTGGGCCGGATCATGCACAAGCTGCTGCTCAACTTCACGTGGTGGGTCAACCGCAAGGACGTGGGCGGCAACAACGTGTTCGAGGGCGGCTTCCTCGGGCTCGACAACGTCGGCCCGTTCGACCGGTCGGCCGCGCTGCCGGTGGCCGGGGTGCTGGAGCAGTCCGACGGCACGGGCTGGATGGCGATGTACGCCCTGAACCTGCTCGACATGGCGATCCGGCTCGCGCTGCACGACCGCACGTACGAGGACATGGCGACGAAGTTCTTCGAGCACTTCGCGTACATCGCCGAGGCGGCCTACCGGCAGGGCCTGTGGGACGACGAGGACTGCTTCTTCTACGACCAGTTGCGCCTGCCCGACGGGCACAAGCTGCCGCTCAAGGTGCGCTCGATCGTCGGTCTGCTGCCGCTGGCCGCCACCACCCGGCTCACCAAGACGACCCTGGACCGGCTGCCCGAGCTGCACGCGCGGCTGCGCTGGCTGCAGGCGTCGCAGGGCGAGTACGCCGACGTGATCAGCGCCCGCCGGTTGTCGGCCCAGGGTGCCCAGCAACGTCTGTTGTCCATGGTCGGGCAGGACCAGCTGCTGCGGATCCTGGCCCGCATGCTCGATCCCGAGGAGTTCCTCTCGGCCTACGGGATCCGCACCCTGTCCCGCAGCCACCTGGAGAAGCCGTTCACCGTCTCGCTGGGCGGCTCGGACTTCACCGTCGGCTACGAGCCGGCCGAGAGCACCAGCGGTCTGTTCGGCGGCAACTCGAACTGGCGCGGCCCGGTCTGGATGCCGGTCAACTATCTGCTCATCGAGGCCCTGCGCGAGTACGCGGAGTTCTTCGGCGACGACATGAAGGCCGAGTATCCGACCGGCTCGCAGCGCAAGGTGCCGCTGGCCGACGTGGCCGACGACCTCTCGCGCCGCCTGATCTCGCTGTTCCTGCCCGACGCGGACGGCCGGCGGCCGATCTACGGCGCCAACGAGGTGCTCCAGACCCACCCCGACTGGAAGGATCTGATCGTCTTCCCCGAGTACTTCCACGGCGACAACGGGGCCGGCCTGGGCGCGTGGCACCAGACCGGCTGGACCGCCCTCGTCGTCGACCTGATCCTCACCCTGCGCCGCTGACCTCCGGGGCGGCCTGGAGCGTGTCGCCCAGCAGGGCCCGCAGGGCGGCGGCGTGCCCGGTGAGCGCGTGCCGCCCCTCGGCGGTGAGCCGGACCGTGGCCCGGCGGCCCTGACGTTGCAGCTCCACGTAGCCGGCCTCCTGCAGGGTGCCGATCTGCTTGCTCAGCGCCGAGTCGCTCAGCCCGGTGGCCTCGCGCAGGTAGGCGAACTCGACGTGGACGGCCGGCGCCAGCAGGGACACGAGAGTGAGCCGGACCGGCGCGTGCAGCACCTCGTTGAAGCCCGGCGGATGCAGCGCGCTCACGACGGGCGACGGGTCGTGGCGGCCGTCTGCGCGATGCCCATCGCCCCGATCCACACCGCGCCGGCGGCCAGGCCGCCGATCGTGCCGGCGACGGGGACGTCGAAGAGGCGCAGCACCGTCCCGACGCCGATGCCGGTGACCACCACGGCGGCCACGAAGGCCAGCAGCGGCCGATATCGCAGGCTGCGCCGGCGCAGCCGGACGCCGGTGGAGCGCTCGAGCGCCCAGGCCAGCGCGATGAGCGCGACGGCGCTGACCGCGGTCAGGATCGTCGAGGCCGGGCGGGTCAGGTCGGTGCCGGCCCAGCCCAGCGTGAGCGCGGCCGCGCCGCCGTAGGTGAACCACGCCGGCAGGCGGCGGGGACCGCCCCGCTCGAGCGTCTCCTGCTGGCGCTTGTCGATCTCGGCGAGCGATCGTGAAGCCTCGTCGACGTCCATGGGGCCTCCTTCGGCACGGGGACTGTTTCCATGAAGGAAACTATCACAACTCTTTCCGCCTCGGCAAGAGTCGTCGGCCGATAACACTTTCCGTCGATTTCTGCCCGTACGGTCCGATGTTCTTAGCGGCTGATTAAGTGGCTTCTGCGCGCACGGGGAACGCCGTTACGGTCGCCGCATGTCACGCAGAACGCTTGCCATCCTCATCTCCTCCGTGGTTGTCGGAGGACTCGGCGTCCTCGGCATCACGGCGGCCTCGGCGGCCGACGCCGGGCCGATCACCGGCGCCGCCGGCCGCTGCGTCGACGTGGCCGGGGCCAACCCGGCCGCCGGGACAGCCGTCCAGCTGTGGGACTGCAACGGCACGGCGGCGCAGAAGTGGACGATCGACGGCGGCAGCGTCCAGGCGCTGGGCAAGTGCCTCGACGTGGCGGCGGCTTCGCGGGCCGACGGCGCCCGGGTCCAGATCTACGACTGCAACGGGACCGGCGCCCAGAAGTGGTCGGCCACCGGCGGCCGGCTGGTCAACGCCGGGTCGGGCAAGTGCCTGGACGCCGACGGCGCCCGCCTGCAGATCTGGACCTGCACCGGCAACCCGAACCAGCTCTGGACCGTGCCCGGCGGAACCGCGCCGGCCACCACCGCTCCGGCCACGCCGGCCACCACGGCCCCCACCACGCCACCGGCCCCCGGGGCGCCGGCCGCGGCCAAGAAGGGCGTCAGCACCTGGCAGTTCACCGGCCTGTCGGGCGCGGTCCAGGACGTCGGCGCGAAGTGGTACTACAACTGGGGAACCAACAACGACAGCACGCCGGCCGGCGCCGAGTTCGTCCCGATGATCTGGGACGAGAACGTGGTGACCCCGGCCAACCTGGCCAAGGTCAAGACCGAGGGCAGCACGCTGCTGGGCTTCAACGAGCCCGACCTCGCCGGGCAGGCCGAGATGAGCGTCGAGCAGGCCCTGGATCTGTGGCCGCAGCTGCAGGCGACCGGCATGCGACTGGGCAGCCCGGCCGTGGCGTTCGGCGGGAACACCCCGGGTGGATGGCTCGACCGGTTCATGACCGGCGCCGAGCAGCGGGGTCTGCGCGTCGACTTCATCACCCTGCATTGGTACGGCTCGGACTTCAGCTCGGCCGCGGCCGGTCAGTTCATGGGGTACGTCCAGGCGGTCCACGACCGGTACGGGCTGCCGATCTGGGTGACCGAGTACGGCCTGATGAACTTCACCGGTACGCCCAAGTTCCCGAGCACCGCGCAGATCACCGCGTTCATCACCGAGTCGGCCCGCCGGCTCGAGGCGGCCTCGTACGTCGAGCGCTACGCCTGGTTCTCACTGCCGGCCGTCGATGACTCGGTCGACTACGGCCTCTACCGCAACGCCACCACGCCGACCGAGGCGGGAAAGGCGTACCGCGCAGCCGGACGATGATTGGCGCGCGGGGGAGTCGGGTACACAAAGGACGCCAACGACTCTCGCACGGGGAAAGGTAACTCCGATGACTCAGGTGACAACCCGCCGCAGAAGCATCTCCGGCGCTCGGGTGTGCACGATCCTCGCGTTCGTGTTCGCCGCGGTGGCCGTGTTCTTCGTGCCGGTGGTCTTCGGTCTGGCCGCGCTCGTGCTCGGTCTGGTCGGCGGCTTCCTCGGTGACCGTCCGCTCGGCTGGTACGCCGCCGCGGCCGGTGTCGCCGGCGGGGTGATCGGCGTCGTCCTGAGCGCCCTGATCCTCAACGCCGCCAACTGACCGCGGCCTCTCTCTGCTCCCCGTGCCGGCCCACCCCGGCACGGGGAGTCGCCGTTTTCCCAGGGCCACCCGGTTCCTAGGATCGGCGCATGGACTTCGGTGTCGGTTACTTCCCCACCCATGACGGCATGCGGCCGGGCGAGATCGCTCGCCGGGCCGAGGAGCGCGGGCACAGCGCGCTGTACTTCGCCGAGCACACGCACATCCCGGCGAGCCGGGAGACGCCCTGGCCGGGCGGGGCCCAGCTGCCGCGCAAGTACTGGCACACCTACGACCTGTTCGTCGCGCTGACCGCGGCGGCCGAGGCGACGAGCCGGCTGCGGATCGGCTCGGGCGTGTGCCTGGTCACCGAGCGCGACCCGATCACGACGGCCAAGGAGGTCGCGAGCGTCGACCACCTCAGCGGCGGCCGGTTCGATTTCGGCGTCGGGCTGGGCTGGAACCGCGAGGAGATGCGCAACCACGGCACCGACCCGCGCCGCCGGGTGCCGGTCCTGACCGAGCGGCTGAAGGCCATGCGCGAGATCTGGACGACCGAGGAGGCCTCCTTCCACGGCGAGCACGTCGACTTCGACCGCATCTGGTCGTGGCCCAAGCCGGCCCAGCGCCCGCACCCGCCCGTCCTCATCGGTGGCGGTGGCCCGACGGTGGTCGACCGGGTGCTCGACCACGGCGACGGCTGGTTCCCGCAGTGGCGCGACGAGAATGTGTTCGCCCGGATCGCCGAGCTGCGAGCCCGCGCCGACCGCTACCTGCAGGTGCAGATGTTGAGCGTGCCGCCCGACCCGAAGGCGCTGGAGCAGTGCGAGCGGGCGGGCGTCGACTGCGTCTCGGTGTGGCTGCCGTCCGGGCCGTGGAGCATCGTCGAGCCGGCGCTGGCCAAGTGGGAGGCGGCCATCGGCGAGCTGACCGGCCGGTGACCCCGGCCGAGCTGTTCGCGACGGTGCCCGTGGCCCGGCTGGCGACGGTCGGGCCGGACGGGGCGCCGCGCCTCGTGCCGATCGTCTTCGCGCTCGTCGGAACCGACGTCATCGTCTCGGCGGTGGACCACAAACCCAAGCGCACCCGCGCGCTGCGGCGGCTGGCCGACATCGCGGCCGAGCCTCGGGTCAGCGTGCTGGCCGACCACTACGAGGCGGACTGGTCGCGGTTGTGGTGGGCGCGCGCCGACGGGACGGCGCGCGTCCTCGAGACGTACGCGGAAGGTCTGGAAGCCCTGGTCGAGCGCTATCCGCAGTATCGCGGGACGCCGCCCGCCGGGCCGTTCATCGAGATCACCGTCCGGCGCTGGGCGGCGTGGTCCCCGGAGTGACGGCGCGCAGCTTGTCGGGGTTGGCCATGGTGTAGATGCCCCGGATGCGGCCGTCGTCGGCGAAGTCGAACGACAGCGTGGAGATCACCCGGCCGGCGCCGGTGAAGACGATCCCGGGGCTGCCGTTGAGGTCGACCAGGTCGGCCCGCATGTCGGCGGGCGCGACACCCTCGTACGGGACCCGGCTGACACCGGCCATCCAGGCCGCCACCCGCTCGGCCCCGACGACGGGGCGGCGCGCGTGGCGGACCTTGCCGCCGCCGTCGGTCCAGAGGGTGACGTCAGGGGCGAGCAGCTCCAGGAGCCCGTTGAGGTCGCCGCCGGAGGCCGCCGCGAGGAACCGCTCGGTCACGTCGCGCTGGTGACGGCGGTCGGTGTGGAAGCGGGGACGCCGGGCCCGCACGTGCTCGCGGGCGCGGTGGGCGGCCTGGCGGACGGCCGGTTCGGTGCGGTCGACGGCGGCGGCGATCTCGGGATAGGGGAAGTCGAAGATCTCCTTGAGGACGAACACCGCCCGTTCGAGCGGGCTGAGCGTCTCGAGCACGACGAGCATCGCCAGCGAGATGTCGTCCGCGTCGACGTCACCGGTGGTCAGGATCGGTTCGGGCAGCCACGGGCCGATGTAGGTCTCGCGCCGCCGCCGGGCCGACCGGAGCTGGTCCATCGCCTGGTGGGTGACCATGCGGGCCAGGTACGCCCGGGGGTCGGCGACGTTCGTGCGGTCCGCCGCCGACCACTTCAGCCAGGTGTCCTGCACGGCGTCCTCGGCGTCCCCGGCCGTCCCCAGGATGCGGTACGCGATTGCGAACAGCAGGCGCCGGTGCTCGTCGAAGACGGTCATCGGGTGTACCGGCCGCCGCGGGGCCACCACGAGGCCATCGCCGGGTGCGCCCGCATCCGGGTGAAGACGGGCCAGGGGGAGGCGCTCACCGTCTCCTTGTACCAGACGGCGGTGCGCCCGGTCAGGTACGCGCGGCGCGGGCTGTCGTCGGGCCGGGTGAACTGCACGACGGCGTCGCCGCGGCCCAGGCTGACCGGCCGGTGGTAGTACCCGAAGCGGAACGGCTGGGGCTCCCGGCCCTCGAGCTCGCGGGCGATCGACACCGCGGCGTGCACGCCGGTGGGCATGCCGCTCTGGCAGGTGCCGTGCAGCACGCCGAAGCCCAGCCGGACCGCGGCCGCGTCCCCGACCGCGTAGACCTGCGGGTGCGAGACCGAGCGCAGGCACGGGTCGGTGACGATGCGCCCGCGGTCGTCGACGGCCGGCCCGGCCGCGGCGGCCAGCGGCGAGACCCGGGTGCCGGCCGTCCACAGCACCACGTCGGCGTCGACCCGGCCGTCGGCCAGGATCACCGAGCCGGGCCGCACCTCGCAGATCTCGACACCGCTGCGCACCTCGACGCCGAGCCGGTGCAGGGTCGCTTCGACGTACGCCCGGGCCCCCGGCGCCATCGTCGCGCCCGGGGCCTGGCGGCCGAGCAGGTGGACGGTGAGGGCGGGGTGGCGTTCGGCGATCTCGGTGGCGGCCTCGACGCCGGTCAGGCCGCTCCCGCAGACCGCCACGGCGCCGCCGTCGAGGCCGGCCAGCCGGGCCGCCAGCGCCTCGGCGTCGCGGTAGCTGTCGAACGTGTAGGCGTGCTCGGCTGCGCCCGGCACCGCGGCGGTGTCGGCCGCGCTGCCCAGGGCCCAGATCAGCTTGTCGAAGCGCAGTTCCCGGCCGTCGTCCAGGTGCACGACCCGGGCCGCCGCGTCGGCCGCGGTCACCCACCCGCGCACGAATTCGACGCCGGTGCCGGCCAGCAGATCGGGCAGGCGCAGGTCGGCCGTGGCCCGGCCGGCCCCGGTGGAGTGCAGGCGGAGCCGTTCGGTGAACCGCTCGTCGGCGTTGACCAGGGTCAGGCGGACGCCGGCCCGGCGCCGGACGCGGCCGGCCAGGTTGGTCGCCGCGCTCAGGCCCGCGTAGCCCGCCCCGAGGATGAGTACGTCAGTCATGACCGCGGGACGGGACCGGCGGGCTCGGCTGTGACTCGGAGTGACCCAGGTCACTGATCCGGGAGATCCCGGCGGACGGCCCAGCCCCAGGTTGGGTACGGATGCTCATCCGCGGGGGCCGGTGCGGGCACGAGGATCGGTGCCATGACCTATCCCTGCCCGCACTGCTCGGCCCCGGCCTCGCCGGAGAGCGGCTGCCCGTCCTGCGGGCGCGGCCCCGACCCGGACGCCATCGAGGTGGTCCGGGCCGATGCCGAGATCGCCGAGCTCAACGCCCAGCTGGTCACGGCCCGGCAGCGGGTGGGGGAGATCGAGGCCCGGCTGGCCGGGGTCTGGAACAGCCGGCAGGCCGCGGCGGCCCGGGTCCGCGCCTCCCTGGGCGCCGCTCCGGACGTTCCCCGGGCCGGGCGGGAAGTTTCGTCGACATTCGCGCAGACCGTGCTTTTCGTGCTGGGCGGCCTGTTGCTCGGGGTCGCCGCGATCGTCTTCGCCGCGGTCGCCTGGGCCCAGTTCGGCCTGGGCGGCCGCGCGCTGGTGCTGCTCACGTTCACCGGCGTCGCGCTGGCCGTGCCGTTCGTGGCGCTGCGGCGCGGCCTGCGGGCCACGGCCGAGACCTTCGCCGCCATCGGACTTCTGCTGATGCTGCTCGACGGGTACGCGGCCTGGCACGTCGACCTGTTCGGCGTGGCCGCCACCGACGGCTGGGGCTACGCGAGCGCCGTCTTCGCCCTGACCGCCGCCGTGGCCGCCGGGTACGAGCACGTCACCGGTCTGACCGGGCCCCGATACGCCGCCCTGGTCGTCGCCCACCCGGTGATCCCGCTGCTGGCGGCCACGGCCGGACCCGGTCCGGCCGGCTGGGCGCTGGCCTTCGCCGCGGTGGCGGCCGTCGACGTCGCCGTGCTCGCCCAGCCCCACCGGGGTCTGCGCCTCGCCGGCGCCGCGACCGGTGGCCTGGCGGTGGTGATCGCCAGCGGATTCGCCCTGACCGGCCTCTTCTCGACCGGCGACCCCGGCGACGCCGCGCTCGCCGGTGGCTCGCTGCTGATCGCGGTCGCGACGGTGCTGGCCGGGGCCGTGGTGTCGAAGCAGCCGTGGGCCCGCGAGGTCGCGGTGAATCTGCTGGTCGTGGCGGCCGGCGTCGCCGTGAGCCGGGTGGCGCACCTGCTCGTGCACGGTGATGCGCTGCTGACCGTCGCCATCGTGGCTCTGCTCCTGACGCTGGCGAGCCGCTTCGGTGGCCGTCCCGGCGCGTTGGCCGTGGCCGGGGCGCCCGGCCTGATCGCGCTGGGCCTGGCCGCCGAGGCCGGGGTGCGGGCCTTGGACACGACCCGGACCGGCCCGTCCGGCTGGGAGCTGCCCGCCGCCGTGGCCGTGCTGGGCGCGGCCTTGGTGCTGCTGCTCCCGGCCGGGTGGCGCCGGGTGGGCACGCTCGGCTCGGTGGCGGTGCTGGCGCTGACCGTGCCGGCCGGTCTCGGACTGCCCTGGTGGACGGCCCTGATTCTCGACGGCCTCCTGGTCGTGGCCGGTCTCGTCCTCGGCCGGGGCCGGTCGAGCTGGGTCGTCTACGGGCCGGCCCTGGCCGTCGGGCTCCTGCCCCAGCTGATGGTGATCCTGGTCGACGACGGCGAACACCTGCGGCGTCTGCTGCTCGGCGGGGCCTGCGTGGCGGTGGTGGCGGCCGGGGTGGCCACCCGGCTGCGGGCGCCGGTGGTCGCCGGGGGCGCGGTGCTGACCGTGCTGGCCCTGCACGAGCTGGCCGAGGTCTGGGACCTGATCCCGCGGTGGATCCCGCTCGCGGTCGCCGGTCTGGTGCTGGTGCTGCTGGCGACGACGCTGGAGCGCCGCCGCCGCGACCTCAACCGGATCCGAACCGCCCTGCAACGCATGAGCTGACCCAGACTTTTCAGCAACGGCATCCGGGTGCCGATCAAAGGGGCTCAACCACCCCTGAGACGGATCGGAGCACGGATGTCGGCCAAGCGCATGCAAGCGTGCTTCGGCGCCTGGGTCGTCACCCTGACGATCGTCTTCTACGTGCTGCCGCAGTACAGCATGTACACCTGGGCGACGATCGGTCTCTCCGCCGCCGCCATGGTGCTGGTGGGCGTACGGGTGCATCAGCCGTCCCGGCGCCTGCCGTGGTATCTGCTGTCGGCCGTGGTGGCCAGCTTCACGCTCGGCGACACGACCTACAACATCCTCACCGACTTCCTCGGCGTCGAGAACCCGTTCCCGTCCCTGGCCGACGTGTTCTACCTGATCGTCTACCCGATGATCGCGGTGGCGCTGCTGGTCTTCATCCGGGCCCGGGCCGGCGCCGACAACCGGGCCGCGCTGCTCGACGCCCTGGTGCCCACCGCCGGTCTCGGCCTGCTGGCCTGGGTCTTCCTGATCTCGCCGTACGTGCGTGACACCGGCCTCGGGTTCGTCGAGAAGCTGGTCTCGGTCGGCTACCCGCTGGGCGACGTGCTGGCCCTGGCCATGCTGGCCCGGCTGCTCACCGCCGGCGGCCGCAAGCCGGTCGCGCTGACCGTGCTCGTCGCCGGCGTCGCCAGCCTGCTGCTCACCGACGTCGTCTACGGCCTGCGGCAGCTCGCCGGCACGTGGCAGGTCGGCGGCCCGGTCGACGCGGGCTGGGTGCTGTTCTACACCGCGATCGCGCTCTCGGCCCTGCACCCCTCGATGCGGCAGCTGACGATCAGCGACCGCGTGCCTCCGGGCATCGTCGGCGGGCGGCGTCTCGCGCTGATGTCGCTGGCCGCGCTGATCGCTCCGGCTGTCCTGCTGGTCGAGCACCTGGCCGGCGAGATCACCGACGCCATGATGATCGCCACCGCCTCCGGCGTCATGTTCCTGCTGGTCATGGCCCGGGTCGCCGGTCTGATGAAGTCGCAGCGGGAAACCGCCGTACGGGAGCGCACGCTCCGTCTCACCGGCGCCGACCTGGTCGCGGCCAGCAGCGTGGACGAGGCGGGCGCGGCCCTCACCCAGGCCGTCACCTCGATCGTGCCGTCGGGCGCCGACCACCGCTGGTACATGCGGGCCTTCGACGCCGTTCCCGGCGCCGAGACCGGCCTGCTGAGCACGGGGCGGGTGCGGATCGCCGATCTGCCGCCGGAGGTCGTCGCCGAGCTCGGTGGCTTCGAGTGGGCGCTGCACGCCGAGGCGGTCGCCGGTGGTCGTACCGCGGGCGGGCCGCCGCGGAACAACCAGGTCTTCCTGGCCGCCGCCGACGACGTGCTGACCGCGCTCGAGCCGTCCTTCGAGGCGCTGATGGCCCAGGGCACCATGGCCGTCGAGCGCATCACCCTGACCGACGAGGTCAACCGCCGGAGCAGCGAGGACTACTTCCGCGCGCTGATCCAGAGCGCCTCCGACGTCATCCTCATCGTCGGCGACGACGAGACCATCCGGTACGCCAGCCCGTCCGCGCTGCCGGTCTTCGGCCGCACCGACCTGGTCGGCATGCCGCTGTGGCGCCTCATCGCCGGCACCGACCACGGCGCCCTGCTCGACCTGCTCGACCAGGTGCGCGCCGGTCGCGGCCCGCGTGACGGCGTCGACCTGACCGCGGTCTCCGGCGACGACCTGCTGCTCCAGGTCGAATGCACCTGCCGTGACCTGCGCGGCGAGCCGGCCGTGAACGGCCTGGTCGTCACCATCCGCGACGTCACCGAGCGGCGCCGGCTCGAGAACGACCTGGCGCACCAGGCGTACCACGACGCGCTGACCGGGCTGGCCAACCGGGTCCTGTTCCAGAACCGGCTGGAGAACGCGGCCTCGTACGCGGCGGTCCGCCGGCACGAGGTGGGCGTGCTCTTCGTCGACCTGGACGACTTCAAGGAGGTCAACGACAGCCTCGGCCACGCCGCCGGCGACCAGTTGCTGATCACCGTGGGCCGCCGCATCGCCGAGGTGGCCGGCCCGCTGACCACCGTGGCCCGCACCGGCGGCGACGAGTTCGCCGTGCTGATCGAGCACGGTGGAGCCGACGACGCCGAGAGTGTCGCCGATCGGATCGTCACCGCCCTGGCCGAGCCGGTCGAGGTCGTCGACGCGACCGGATCGACCCACCTGATCCGGGGCGCGGCCAGTGTCGGCGTCGCCACCAGCGCCGACGCCCCCGGCATCAGCGAGCTGCTGCGCCGCGCCGACGTGGCCATGTACGGCGCCAAGACCGTCGGCAAGAACACCTGGCAGCGCTACCAGGACGAGATGCACGAGACGATGCTGCAGCGGCTCGAGATGCGCTCGGCGCTCAACGACGCGGTGGCCGACGGCCAGATGCGCCTGCGGTTCCAGCCCATCATCGATCTGCCCACCGGCGAGGTGGCCGGGCTCGAGGCCCTGGTCCGCTGGCAGCACCCGGTGCGCGGCCTGCTCGGCCCGAACGAGTTCATCGAGCTCTCCGAGGAGAACGGCTCGGTCGTCGCCATCGGCGGCTGGGTGCTGCGCGAGGCGCTGCGGGCGTTCGCCGAGTGGCGCGAGACCGACGCCGGCCGCGACCTGCGGTACGTCAGCGTCAACGTCTCGGCCCGTCAGTTCCGGGCGCCCGGGTTCGTCGACGAGGTCCGCGGCGTTCTCGCCCGGACCGGCGCCGACCCGCGCTCCCTGCTCCTCGAGGTCACCGAGAGCCTGGTGCTGCACGACGCCGACCAGGTCTGGCGCGACCTGCGCGAGCTCCGCGCGATGGGGGTGCGGATCGCCATCGACGACTTCGGCACCGGCTACTCGTCGCTCAGCTACCTCAGCAACATGCCGGTCGACGTCCTCAAGATCGACAAGTCGTTCATCGACGACATCCTGCACAAACCACAGCAGCTGGCGCTGGTCGAGACCATCGTCAACCTCGCCCGCACGCTCGACCTGGCCGTCGTGGCCGAAGGCATCGAGCTCGACGGGCACCGCATCGCCCTGACCGAGATGGGCTGCTCGTACGGCCAGGGCTACCTGTTCTCCAAGCCGATCACCGCCGACGAGTTCCAGGAATACCTGCGGACACGGCACACCGCGCTCTCCCACTGAAAGTCCCCACCCCTTGTTCGGAAGGAAATTCATGAACGACGCTCCCCTCGCCGGTTCCGGTCTCGAGTTCGTCAAGCGCGACGGACGCTGGGCCGACCTGGAGCGGTTGCGCAGCGGCAACCCGATGTACGACGCCACGATCGAGGAGATCAAGGGCCGGCGCATCCGTGTCGGCGACCACTGGCTCGCCGACTTCGCGTCCTGCAACTACCTCGGCTTCGACCTCGAGCCCGAGATCATGGACGCGATCGCCCCCGAGGTCGCCCGCTGGGGCACCCACCCGAGCTGGTCGCGCCTGCTCGGCAACCCGTCGCTCTACCCGCAGATCGAGGAGAAGCTGACCGCGCTGCTCGACGCGCCCGACACCCTGGTGCTCCCGACCATCACGCACATCCACATGTCGGTGCTGCCGATCCTGGCCGGCAAGGGCATGATCTTCCTCGACTCGCAGGCCCACAAGACCATCTACGACGGCAGCATGGTCGCCCGCGGCTTCGGCGCGACCGTGCAGCGGTTCCGCGCCAACGACCACGAGCACCTGCGGGAGCTGCTGGCGGCCGCCCCGTCCGGCATCTCGAAGATCGTGGCGATGGACGGCGTGAACAGCATGACCGGCAACGCGCCCGACCTGAAGGCGTTCGCCGCGGTGGCCCGCGAGCACGGCGCCCTGCTCTACGTCGACGACGCGCACGGCTTCGGCGTGATCGGCGAGCGTGGCGCCAACGAGAAGTCCCCGTACGGGCTCCGGGGCAACGCCATCGTCAAGTACAGCGGCGAGACGTACGACAACGTGGTGCTCGTCGGCGGCTTCTCCAAGTCGTACTCGTCGCTGCTCGCCTTCCTGGCCCTGCCGACCTGGCTGAAGAACCACCTCAAGGTCTCGGCCGCGCCCTACCTGTACTCCGGCCCGGCCCCGACCGCATCGCTGGCCACGGTCAACGCCGGGCTCGACCTCAACGAGAAGCGCGGCGACGACATCCGCGCCGACCTGTACCGCAAGACCATGAAGGTGCTCGACCACGTGCGCGGCCTGGGCGTCTACACGCCGAACACCGGCAGCACCCCGGTCATCGAGCTGCCGCTGGCCGAGGGCGAGGACATCGACGCCGTGGGCAAGCTGCTGTGGGACCGCGGCATCTACGTGACGCTGGCCGCCTACCCGCTGGTGCCGCGCGACCAGGTCGGCTTCCGCGCCCAGGTCACGGCCGCGAACTCCGACGACGAGCTGGACGAGCTGAACGCCGTCATCACCGACCTGGCCGCGGCCGGCAAGCTGCGCAGCGTCCAGAAGTGAGGCTCGCCGGTCCGTTGGCGCCGCTGCGCAATCGCCAGTTCCGGCTCCTGTGGACCGGGATGAGCGCGTCGCTGGTGGGCGACGGGGTCCTCCTCGTCGCCCTGGCGTGGCAGGTGTACGACCTGTACGGGACGCCCGCCGCCATGTCGGCGGTGGGCGTCGCCCTCTCCCTGCCGCAGGTCGTCACGCTGCTGTTCGGCGGCGTGGTGAGCGACCGGTTCGACCCGCGCAAGGTCATGCTCGGCTCCGACCTGGTGCGCGGACTGGTGATGGCCACGCTGGCCACCCTGAGCCTGACCGGGCAGCTGAGCTCGCTCTGGTCGATCCTGGTGCTGACGGCGATCTACGGCGCCGCCGCCGGGTTCTTCGGGCCGGCCTTCGACGCCACCGTGCCCCGGATCGTGCCGGCCGGCGACCTGGTGGCGGCCAACGCCCTCGACCAGTTCGTCCGGCCGGCCGGGCTGCAGATCTTCGGCCCGATGCTGGGCGGCGCGGTCATCGGGATCGCCGGCGCGGGCTGGGCCTTCGCCATCGACGCGGCGACGTTCGCGCTCTCGGTCGCCTGTCTGCTGGCCATGCGGCGCATCGCGTCCGTGGAATCTCCCGAGGCGTCCGCACCGTCCTCGTCGGACGAGTCGATGTGGCAGGAGATGCGGGCCGGCTTCCGGTACGTGCGGGGGCAGGTGTGGCTGTGGGGGACCTTCCTGTCGGCCACGTTCACCTACCTGCTGTTCGTGGGGCCGACCGAAGTGCTCCTCCCGTACGTGATCAAGCACGAGCTCGGTGGCAGCGCCACCGCCCTCGGGCTGGTCCTGACCTCGGGCGGCCTGGGCGCGATCGCGGCGGCGCTGACCGTGGGCTGGTTCGGCATCCCGCGGCGGTTCATGACCTACATGTACTCGGTCTGGGCGGTCGCGACCCTGGCCGTGGCCGGATACGGCGCGGCGACCCACACCTGGCAGCTCGCCGTGGCCTGTGTGCTGGTCAACGGCCTGGAGGCGGCCGGAACGGTGGCCTGGGCGACGACCAAACAGCGGTTCGTACCCGAGGGCATGCTCGGCCGGGTGTCCAGCCTCGACTGGTTCGTCTCGACCGCGCTGTTGCCTCTTTCGTACGCCCTGGCCGCGCCGATCGCGGCGTGGATCGGGGTGCGCGAGACGCTGATCGGCGCCGGTCTGCTCGGCGCGGTGGTCACGTTCGGCTTCCTGTTCCTGCCCGGCATGCGCCGGATCGAGGAGAACGCCGGCTACCGGCCGCGGCACCTGCGCGAAGGGGGCCTGGCCTATATCGAGCGTCCGGCGGCTGCCTCCGGTGACGTGCCGGTCGGCGCCGCTCGGGCCACCGCGGAGATCGAGCGGGAGGGGATCCCGGTATGAGCGACGGACCGGCGCAGGCGGTACGCGATCTGAGCGAGGCCTTCGCGGCCCGCGACCTGAACGCGGCCCTGGCTTGCTTCGCCCCCGGCGACGACATCGGCTACACCGGCTCCGAGCTCACCGAGTCGGCCCGGGGCCGCGCGGCCCTGACCGCCCTGCTCGGCGACGTCTTCGCCCGGCCCGAGGCGTACGCCTGGCAGGCCCGCGAGAGCACCGTCCACCGCGCGGGTTCGCGGGCCTACGTCTTCGCCGAGGCGGACGGCGAGGCGCGCGCCGACGCGGGTGGCCGGGAGAACTTCCCCTATCGGGTGTCGGGGCTCGTGGAGCAGGTCGACGGCCGCTGGCTCTGGCGTCACTGCCAGGGCAGCGAGCCGTCCTCCTGAGTCCGGGCGCCCACGGGGGCAGGGGTGGGGAAACGGCCGGCCGGTGGGGCTCTCACCAGCCGGCCGCCCGCATGCCCGCGTCATAGCGATTTCTCGATGAGGTCGGCGGCCCGGGTGGCGCCGCCCTGCGTGCGTACCTCGTGCTTGATCTGCTCGCAGCGAGCCGTCACCTCCGGATCGGTGATCAGGCCGAGCAGGCGCCGCAGCTCCCCGGCGGTGACGGTGGCCGACTCGACGACCCGCGCGACGCCCAGGGCGGCCAGCTGCTCGGCGTTGCCGAACTGGTCGGCCGCCTGCGGGGCTGCGATCATCGGCGTTCCGCAGTACAGGCCCTCGCTGCTGCCGCCCATGCCGGCGTGCGTGACGAACGCGTCGGCCTGTTCGAGGACGGCCAGCTGGGGCACCCAGGAACGCACCTCGACGGAGCCGGGCACCTCGCCGAGCTCGGCCGGGTCGACGTGCCGGCCGATCTGCAGGACGGTGTGCCAGCCGGGCAGCGTACCGAAGGCCTCGACGCACCGCCGGTAGAAGCCGGGGTGGTTGGTGAAGGCCGAGCCGAGCGACACCAGCAGCACCTTCTCGGCGTCGGCCGGGCGGGTCCAGGAACCCTGGGCCGACCGGTCACCGAAGACCGGGCCGACGAAGTCGTAGACGGCCGGGTCGACCCGGTCGGCGTGTGGTTGCAGCGCCCGGGGGATCAGCGCCAGGCCGCGGTCGGGCCGCCCCTGGAACGCCTGACTGTCGGTCGTGGACGATCCGTTGGCGGCCAGCCAGGCCGAGAAGCGGCGGTAGTAGTCGGCGCCCCGGGGGTCGGCGCGCATCGCCTCCACCAGGGGCGCCATCTCCTGCTCGTACCCGTCCCAGGCCACGAAGGTGGGGGAGAGCTGCACGGCCGGGATCTTCCACTGCTCGGCGAGCAGCCGGGCCGGCGCGCCGGCGATGTCGTAGAGGAACAGGTCGGGGCGGTCGTCGGCGTAGGCGTCCCGCAGTTGCGGCAGCATCTCGATCGCGTCGTCGAGAAAGACGGTCAGCTGGTCGACCGGGTCGTCGGACCACTGCTCGTCCGTCGCGGGCAGCGTGGACGCGTACGGCTTCAGCTCCGCGCCCGCGCCGGTGATCACGTCGGCGAACGAGGGCGCGTTGGCGTACGTGACGCGGTACCCGCGGGCGGCCAGCGTCCGGATGATCTCGATGCTCGGGTTGACGTGGCCGTGGAACGGAATGCTGACCATGGCGATGTGCGGCATGTTTCCTCGCTCGGCTCGACGCGTTTCGACAACGAGACGGTACGTCTCGTCTCGTGCTCGCGTCAAGACGAGACGTATCGTCTCGCAGCCGGTACGCTGGCCGGGTGCCCGACCTCGCCCGCCGCAATGAGCAATCCCGCCGCGCGATCCTGACCGCGGCGCTCGACCTGCTGTCCGAGACCGGGTACGCCCGGCTGACGATCGAGGCCATAGCCGGCCGGGCCGGCGTCGGCAAGCAGACGATCTACCGCTGGTGGCGCGGCAAGGGCGCGGTGATCCTCGACGCGCTGGTCGAGAACGCCGTGCCGGCCGAGCTGCCCGACACCGGCGACCTGGAGGCCGACCTGCGGGCCGTCGTGCGGGGCACGGTCGCCGAGTTCGCCGATCCCCGGCTGTCGGCCACGACCCGCGCGCTCACCGCCGAGACGCTGGCCGACGAGGCCCTCGGCGACCAGGTGCGCGACCGGCTTCTGCGGCCCCAGCTGGCCGCGGTGCGCGACCGCCTCGACGGCGCCCGGCGGGCCGGTCAGGTGCCCGGCGACGCCGACCTCGACCAGGCAGTCGAGCTGATCTTCGGCCCGATCTTCCACCGCTGGCTGCTGCGCACCGGGCCGCTCACCAACGACTACGCCGACGGCCTCGTCGCGCACGTACTGGCGGCCGTCCGGCTCCGCCGGCCCGGCAGCGAGCCGGCCGGTCAGTCTCCGGTCAGTTGAGGATGGCGCCCGTGACGGCGACCTGTTCGGTGAGGACGCCGCTGATCAGCTTCTGCGTCTGGTTGATCTCTTCCACGGCGGTGTGGATCTCGGCGAGCGAAGCGGTGACGGCGTCGACGCGGGCCTGGATGGCGTCGACCCTCGAGCTCACCTCGGAGGTGGCCCGCTCGGTCTCGTCGGACAGGGCCTTGACCTCGCCGGCGACGACGGCGAAGCCCTTGCCCGCCTCTCCCGCGCGGGCCGACTCGATGGTCGCGTTGAGCGCCAGCAGCTTGGTCTGCGCGGCGATGGACTGGATCGTCTGCACCACCTTGCTGATCTCGGCGCTGGCCTCGCCGAGCCCGGCCACCTGCTGGTTGGCCTCGACGGTGAGCTGTTCGCCCTGTTCGGCGACCGTGGCGGCCGACGTGACGTTGCGCTCGACCTCGGCGATGGAGTCGAGCAGCTCGCGGCCGGCGTTCTGCAGCTGCTCGGCCGCGGCGAACCGCTCCAGCGCCTGACCGACCAGGTAGGCCGTGTTCCGCAAGGCTGCCTCCCGGCCCGGATACATGATGAGCGTGCGGGTGGCGAAGAAGTCCATCGTGCCGACGACCTGGCCGCCGATCTTGATCGGCAGGCAGACGCCCGACTTGACCCCGGCGGCCTGGGCCGCCGGCCGGCGCACGCAGTCGGTCAGTTCGCCCAGGTCCTCGACGAAGACCAGGTCGTCGCGGGCCCAGGCGCGACCGGAGAGCCCGACGCCCCGGGCGAAGGACGCGGACATCGTCACCCTGCGGAACTCCGCCCCGGCGTCGCCCGACTCGAGCGCGAAGCGCAGCACGTTGTCGTCCTCGTCGAGCTGCCAGAACGAGCCGTACTGCCAGTCGAAGTCCTGGCGGATCGTCTCCAGCGCGGACCGCAGGGCCTGATCGCGGCTGGTCGCCTGGGTCAGCTCACGGATGACGGTGGAGACCGCCTCGACGTCCTGGGCCGCCTTCTCCTGCCGTACGGCCTCGTGCAGGCGGGCCAGCGCTGCGGACACCAGCTGGCCGACCGAGCGCAGGACCGCCAGCCGGCCCTCCGACGGGTGCAGCTCCTCGGTCGCGAAGAAATCCATGGTGCCGACGACGCGGTCGTTCTCGACGAGCGGGAAGCAGACGCCGCTGCGGACACCGGCCCGCGCGGCGACGGGAGCCCGTACGCAGTCGGTCATGTCGGCGATGTCGCGGACGAAGACCAGGTCGCGGCTGCGCCACGTGCGCCCCGACAGGCCCACCCCCTCGGGGAACGAGGCCTCGAGGGTCACCCGGCGGAAGTCCTCGTTGACGCTTCCGCTCTCCTGGGCGAACCGAAGCGCCTTGCCGGTGGGGTCGAGCTGCCAGTAGGAGCCGTAGGCCCAGCCGAACAACTGACGGACGAGGTCGAGGGCCGTGCCGATGGCTCGTTCGGGAGAGGCGGCGGTCTCCATCGCCCGCATGATCGCGGTCACCGCCTGGACGTCCGCCTGTGCTTCCGCGAGCTCGGCCGTCACCTGGTCGAAAGCCGCCCGCCTACCGTTCCCGAACACGCCTGCCCCTTCCGGAGCGGCCCCGTGCCGCTCAGTCGGCGGAATCTTCGGCGGACGCGGACCCCACTTGAAACAACCCGAAATGGTCTGGTGAATACAATTCGGACCGTTACAGGGTGACTACGGCAAGTGATCGGCCGATGGGGCGGCCGCATGGCAGGGTGGCGGCATGCGACTTTCCTTGTGGCCCGGCGCCGGGCAGAGCTTCGCCGGGGTGCTCGAGGCCGCCCGGCACGCCGAGCGCACGGGATGGGACGGCGTGTGGTTCGCCGACCACTTCATGCCGAACACGGAGCCGGGCGAGGACGACACCTGGCCCGTGCTGGAGTGCGGCTCGGTCGTGGCGGCGCTGGCCGTGGCGAGTTGCCCCCGCTCAAGCAGCGCATCGACCGGTTCGAGGAGGCCCTGCGGGTGCTGCGCGGGCTGCTCGCCGACGCGCGCACCACGGTGGACGGTTCGTACTACCGGATCACCGACGCGGTCTGCGAGCCCAAGCCGGTGCAGCGGCCGCTGCCGTTGCTGATCGGGGCCAAGGGCGAGAAGCGGATGCTGCGCGTCGTGGCCGAGCACGCCGACGAGTGGAACTGCTGGGGGCGGCCGGACCTGGTCGCGCACAAGTCGGCCGTGCTCGACGAGCACTGCGCCGCGGTCGGACGGGACCCGGGCGCGATCGCGCGCACGGCGCAGGCGCTCGCGGTGGTGAACGGGCCGGTGCCCGAGAGCGGACCACCGGTCATCGGCGGGTCACCGGAGAAGCTCGCCGACGACGTGGCCGCGTACGCGGATCTGGGTCTCGACGAGCTGATCATCCCGGACGGCCTGCTCGGCACCGGCGCGGACCGCCTCAAGGCGATGGACGTGATCCGCGGGATCGTCTGAAACGCGCCTTAGTGGCCGGTGACGATGGCCTCGGCGACACGGCGCAGCTGGTTGTGGTCGGGCTCGAAACCGGCGGCGATGTCCGGGTGCAGGCCCGCCTTGGTGCCCTCGAGCAGCTGACCGGTGACCTCTTCGACGCTCTCCCCGGCGTACGAGTGCCTGATCTTCTCGGTCGCGGCCTGGAGGGCGGACGTGAGCTGTTCCTCGAGCGCGCCCTGCAGCTTCGCCTCGACCGGGCTGAGAGTGTTCGTATCCAACGTGACCTGAGGCTCGGCGGTCATCGATTCTCCCTGTGGTGAACGGCGTGACGCCGAGACCCGTGCGCGTCACGCCGCCAAACGTACTCGCCGGCCGGTCAGCTTCGGCCGCGCTTCACCTCGTAGAACGTATCGGTGCGCATGAGCGTGACGACCGAGTCGAACATCGCCGTCGACGCGGCGCCCGAGGGAACCACGTCGATGATCGGGCCGTGCAGTCCGCGGGTGGCCCCCTCCGCGTGCAGCACCGGCGAACCGATGTCCGGGCCGGCCAGCTTCAGAGCGGTCTCGTGCGACTCGCGGACGGCCTCGTCCCAGCGCTCGTCGTCGAGGATCGCCTTCGCGTCCTCGATGCCCACCGCCTCGGCGACCTGGTCGACCAGCTGGTCGTCCAGGGCGGCGCCGTCGTCGTGCACGCGGGTGCCGAGTTCGGTGTAGAACGTCGCGATCGTGTCGTCGCGGTGGTCGGCTCGCAGCGCTTCGACCAGGCGCAACGCGCGGAACGAGGCGAGCACACCGCCGCGGTATTTCTCAGGGGTGTTGTCGCCGTTGAGGATCAGCAGGCTGAACGACCGCCAGCGCACGGTGACGTCCCGCTCGGGCGCGACCGCGACCAGCCAGCGCGACGTGCGCCAGGTGAACGGGCAGACGGGATCGAAGAAGTAGGTGGCTTCCATGGACGAAGCTTAGATCTCTCCGACGCGTTTCTGGTTTGTTTCGTCACTGCCTGGGGCAGGACAACCACTGGCCGTCAAGTGATGAAGATCACTTGGCGCGGTACCGGCCGGATGGAGGGTCAATGGCGATCTCAGACCGACATCCGCAACGGCGCACCCTGCGCGCCCGGGCACTCGCGGCGGGGGCCGCGATCGCTCTGGTCGCACCGTTGGCAGCCTGCGGATCCGACGAGGGCGGCGTACCCGTCCTCAATCTCTATCAATTCCCCGTCGAGAACATGCAGAGCGTCATCGACCGATGCAACCAGCAGGCGGGGGGACGGTACGAAATCGTCTATCAGGTCCTGCCCCGCTCGGCCGACGACCAGCGGGTGCAGATGGTCCGCCGGCTCGCCGCCAAGGACGACAGCATGGACATCCTGGGCATGGACGTCACCTGGACCCAGGAGTTCGCCAGCGCGAACTGGATCAAGGAGTGGACCGGGGACGACCGGGCCGAGATCGAGAACGGCACCCTCCCGGGCCCGCTGGCCTCGGCCGAGTACGAGGACAAGGTGTACGCGGCGCCCAACAACACCAATGTGCAGTTGCTCTGGTATCGCAAGGACCTCGTGCCCACCCCGCCGAAGACGTGGGACGAGATGATCCAGATGTCCCGGCAGTTGCAGGCCGAGGGCAAGACCTACCAGGTCGTGACCATGGGCGCCCAGTACGAGGGCCTGGTGGTGCTCTTCAACAGCCTGGTGGCCAGCGCCGGCGGGCAGGTCGTGAGCGAGGACGGCAAGACCGCGGTGATGGACGAGGGCGCGGTCCGTGGGCTCGAGACACTGAAGACGTTCGCGACGTCCGGGGTCACCACCCCGTCGTTCTCCAACGCGCTCGAGGACGACGTCCGGCTCGCGTTCCAGAACGGCGGCGGGGCGTTCCAGCTGAACTGGCCGTTCGTCTGGGCCTCGATGCAGGGCGACGCGCCCGACCTGGCCCGGAACGTCGGCTGGGCCCGCTACCCGGGCATCGACCCGAACACCCCCAGCGTCACCACCATCGGCGGCTCCAACATCGCGGTCAGCTCGTACAGCAAGCATCCCGACCTCGCCTTCGAGGCGGCCAAGTGCCTGCGTGACCGCGAGTCGCAGAAGTATCTGGCGATCAACGCCGGGCAGCCCCCGTCCATCGAGTCCATCTACAACGACGCCGACATGGCCGAGGCCTACCCGATGAAGGACACGCTGCTGGAGGAGCTCAAGAACGCCTCGCCCCGCCCGCGTACGGCGGCCTACCAGAATCTCTCCACTGTGGTCGCCGCTCAGCTGTCGCCGCCGTCCGGCATCGAGCCGCAGAAGACCGCGGGTGAGCTGAGAAAGTCGATCCAGGCCGCCATCGACTCGAAGGGAGTGCTGCCGTGAGCATCTCCAGCACGACCCCGGCGACGTCGGCGGCCGCCGACGCCGAAGAGCGCGCCATCCCGAAGCAGCGCGGCCGTCGCCGCCGGGTGGAGCTCAGCGAGGGCAAGAAGCAGGAGCGGAAGCTCGGCTGGCTGCTGTGCGCGCCGGCCGCGATCGTGATGGTGGCGGTCACCGCGTACCCGATCCTCTACTCGTTCTGGCTGTCGCTGCAGCGGTACGACCTGAAGTTCCCCGACGAGCGCGAGTTCGTGTGGTTCTCCAACTACGTCACCGTGCTGACCAACGGGTACTGGTGGACCGCGTTCGGGGTGACCATGCTGATCACCCTGGTCTCGGTCGTCGTCGAGCTCGTGCTCGGCATGGGACTGGCCATCATCATGCACCGCACCCTGGTCGGGCGCGGGTTGGTGCGGACGTCGGCCCTCATCCCGTACGGGATCGTGACCGTCGTCGCCGCCTTCAGCTGGCGCTACGCCTGGACGCCGGGCACCGGCTACCTGGCCAACCTGGTCTCGCCGGAAGGGGCGCCGCTGACCGAACGGGCCAGCGCGCTGGGCATCATCATCCTGGCCGAGATCTGGAAGACCACGCCGTTCATGGCGCTGCTGCTGATGGCCGGGCTGGCCCTGGTGCCCGACGACCTGCTCAAGGCCGCGTCGATGGACGGCGCGACCTGGTGGCAGCGCTTCACCAAGGTCATGCTGCCCGTGATGAAGCCGGCCATCCTGGTCGCGCTGCTGTTCCGCACGCTCGACGCGCTGCGCGTCTTCGACAACATCTATGTGCTCACCAACGGCGCCAACGAGACGTCGTCGGTCTCGATGATCGCCTACAACAACCTGATCAAGGGCCTCAACCTCGGCATCGGCTCCACGATGTCGGTGCTGATCTTCCTCACCGTGGCGATCATCGCGTTCATCTTCGTGAAGTTGTTCGGCACGGCCGCGCCCGGTAGCGACGAGGGGAGACGCTGATGGCCGCCGCAACCACCTCGGCCAAGGTCAAGTGGGGGGTGCTGGACGCGGTCGTGGTCGTGTTCGCGCTCATCCCGGTGTTGTGGATCGCGTCGCTGTCGTTCAAGACGCCGGCCACCCTCACCGACGGCAACTTCATCCCCCGGGAATGGACGTTCGACAACTACAAGCTGATCTTCCAGACCGACCAGTTCGTCCGGGCGCTGATCAACTCGATCGGCATCGCGCTGATCTCGACGCTGATCGCGGTGGTCCTCGGCACCATGGCCGCCTACGCGATCAGCCGGCTCGACTTCCCCGGCAAACAGCTGCTGGTCGGGGTGTCGCTGCTGATCGCCATGTTCCCGCAGGTGTCGCTGGTGTCGCCGCTGTTCAACATCGAGCGCAACACCGGGCTGTTCGACACCTGGCCGGGCCTGATCCTGCCGTACATCACGTTCGCGCTGCCGCTGGCCATCTACACGCTGTCGGCGTTCTTCAAGCAGATTCCGTGGGACCTCGAGAAGGCGGCCAAGATGGACGGCGCCACGCAGGGTGAGGCGTTCCGCCGGGTGATCGCCCCGCTGGCGGCGCCCGGGGTCTTCACCACGGCGATCCTGGTCTTCATCTTCTGCTGGAACGACTTCCTGTTCGCCATCTCGCTGACCTCGACCGAGCGGTCCCGCACGGTCCCGGTGGCGTTGTCGTTCTTCACCGGTGCGTCCCAGTTCGAGGACCCCACCGGCGCGATCTCCGCGGCCGCCGTGGTGATCACGATCCCGATCATCCTGTTCGTGCTGTTCTTCCAGAAGCGCATCGTCGCGGGCCTCACGTCCGGCGCCGTGAAGGGTTAGGTATCGATGGCTGACATTGTTCTCGACAAGGTGACCAAGAAATACCCGGACGGCACCACCGCGGTGCACGAGGTGGACCTCGAGATCGCCGACGGGGAGTTCATCATCCTGGTAGGGCCGTCGGGCTGCGGGAAGTCGACGACCCTCAACATGATCGCCGGCCTGGAGGACATCTCCTCCGGTGAGCTGCGCATCGCCGGCGAGCGGGTCAACGAGAAGCAGCCGAAGGACCGGGACATCGCGATGGTGTTCCAGTCGTACGCGCTGTACCCGAACATGACCGTGGGGGAGAACATGGCGTTCCCGCTGCGGCTGGCCAAGATGGACAAGGCGCTCATCAAGCAGAAGGTGGACGACGCGGCCCGGGTCCTCGAGCTGACCGAATACCTGGACCGCAAGCCGGCCAACCTGTCCGGCGGGCAGCGGCAGCGGGTGGCCATGGGCCGGGCGATCGTCCGCTCGCCCAAGGCGTTCCTCATGGACGAGCCGTTGTCCAACCTGGACGCCAAACTGCGGGTGCAGATGCGTACGCAGGTGTCGCGCCTGCAGAAGCAGCTGAACACCACCACGGTGTACGTGACACACGACCAGACCGAGGCGATGACGCTGGGCGACCGCGTCGTGGTGATGCGGGGCGGCTACATCCAGCAGTTGGGGGATCCGCAGACGCTGTATGACAACCCGAAGAACCTGTTCGTGGCCGGCTTCATCGGCTCGCCGTCGATGAACTTCCTGTCGGCCACGGTCGAGGAGAGCCTGCTGCGGACGCCGTTGGGTGACCTGCCGCTGGGGGACCGGCTGCGGAGCTCGCTGAGCGGCGCGGACGCCCCGCGGCAGCTGATCCTGGGCATCCGGCCCGAGCATTTCGAGGACGCCCGGCTGATCGAGGAACACCAGCGCGAGCGGGGCTTCGAGTTCACGATGCCGGTGGACCTGGTCGAGTCGATGGGCTCGGACAAGTACGTCTACTTCACGGTCGAGGGCGAACACGCCACGGCCGCCGACCTGGAGGACCTGGCCGCCGACGCGGGCGGCGCCGACCTCCCCCCACAGGACAGCCTGGTGACCCGCCTGTCGGCGGAGTCCCGAGTACGCGACGGCGTAGACGCCCGCGTCTGGATGAACCTCGACAAAATCCACCTGTTCGACCCCCGCGACGGCCGCAACATCACCCTCCACGAGGACAAGACCGCAGGTGTGACCACCGTCTGACCGCCACCCCCCCACGGGCGCCCGGCCTCTCGCCGGGCGCCCGCCTCATGCCCGGAGCGCCCGTGCGCCCCGCCAGCCGATGTCCCGCCCGCCGCGCCTGCCGACGTCTTGCCCGGCATTCGCTCAGACGAGGCCGGCGTCGTGGACCATCACCGCCGCCTGCGAGCGGTTGTTCATGCCCAGCTTGCCCAGAACACGCGACACGTGGCCCTTCACGGTCGAGACCCCCATGCCCAGCGCGGCCCCGATCTCGGCGTTGGACCGGCCCTGCCCCAGCCCGATCGCCACGTCGCGTTCCCGATCGGTCAGCTTGCCGAGCTGCTCCTGCGCCCAGGCACGGCGTGACCCGCCGCCCGAGGCAGCGACGAAGCCGACCACCGCCCCGATAACCTGCGGTGACAGGACGCTCTCGCCCCGGGCGACCTTCCGCACGGCCGCGATCAGCTCAGTCGGAGGCGTGTCCTTCAGCAGAAACCCGTTGGCGCCGTTCCGAAGAGCCTGCAGAACGTAGTCATCCACATTGAACGTAGTCAGAATGAGGATCTGCGGCGCCCGCGGCCGCGCCCGGATCAGCCGGGTGGCCAGCACCCCGTCCATCCGCGGCATCCGGACGTCCATCAGCATCACATCGGGCCAATGCGCGTCCGCCGCGACGATTGCTTGCGCCCCGTCCTCGGCCTCGCCCACCACCTCGAGGTCGGACCGCCCGCCCAGCAGGAACCGCAACCCGGTGCGCACCATCGGATCGTCGTCGACGATCACCACCCGGATGGGCCGCTCATCCCCGCGCAGGGGGTCGACCTGTCCCTGGTCCGGGCCGTCGCCCGCTCCGGCACCACCGCGGCCTCCGCCAGCGTGAACCAGGTCTTCACCAGCGCCACCTTCACCAGCGCCACCTTCACCAGCGCGACCTTCACCAGCGCCGCCTTCACCAGCGCAACCTTCACCAGCGCCACCTCCGCCGGCGCCGACACGACGCCCGGCAGCGTCGATCGGCGGCGGTGCTACTCCTGCCACGGCAGCCACGCCTCCAATCGGAAGCGTTCGCCGTCGGCGCCGTACTCGACCCGGCCCCCGACCAGCCCCACGCGCTCCCCGACGCCGGTCAAGCCGGTGCCGGATCCGGGTAGCTCCTCGCCACCCGGCACGTCGCCGTGGTGGCCACCCAGCGAGTTGACGACCAGGATCCGGAGGTCACGGTCACCGCCGCCGTCGAGCAGCACCTCGATGTCGGCCCCCGGAGCGTGCTTGCGCGCGTTGGTCAGCGCCTCCTGCACCACCCGGTAGGCCGTCCGCCCCAGCTCCTGCGAGGGCGATGCCCGCGGCACCACCCACGCGAAGTCGATGTTCATCCCCGCCGTCCGCGCCCCGTCCAGCAGATCGGGCAGATCCCAGAACCGAGGCTGCGGCGGCTCAGGCTGAAAGCGTTCCAACCGTTCACGGACGCCTTCCGTCCAGGCCTCGTCCTCCGCGTCGGTCTCCGACTCCGCCTCCTCAAGGATCTTGGCCCACATGTCGTCGGAGTCCGGTGTTGCGGCGTCCTGCTCAGCCCCCGCCTCGCCGCGGCCGCCGCGGTCGCCGGAGTCGCTGCGTTCGTCAGAGTCGCCGCGTTCGCCGGGGTTGCCGGGGTTGCCGGAATCGTTCTGCTGACGCCGTGCAAGATCCGCCGAAGCGTTCAAGCCGGTGTGGGGTTGGTCCGGCTGACGCAGGACGCCGATGACGGAGCGCAGCTCTTCCAGCGCCTCATGGGAGCTGACCCGGATCGTGCGCGCGGCCGCCGCGATTTCGTCGGGACGGGCGTCGGCGCGGACCTCCAGGGCGCCCGCGTGCAGGCTGACCATGGACATGCGGTGGGCGAGCACGTCATGCATCTCGCGGGCGATGCGGGCGCGTTCGGTGAGGCGGGCCTGCTGCATCCGCAGTCGCTGCTGAGCCAGCGCGTTCGCCGCCTCGGCCCGCAGCGTCGAGGTCAGATGGCGATAGGCCCGAAGGAACAGCCCCCAGCCGGCCGCGGCCAGCACGGTCACGGATCGCAGAAGCAGATCGACCCAGAGCTCGAAAGGCGGGTCGTGCTGCAGCGCGTAATAGACGACGCCCGTGCCGACGTGGGCGGCGGCGAGCCCCAGCACGAGAACCGCCCGCCGGCGGATGGCGACGGTGAAGAGCGCCATCAGGATCGGTCCCGTCGCCATCACCGAGATGACGCCGAGTGGCAGGAGCGCGAGGCACACCCCGAGCGGCCATCGTCGGCGCACGAGCAGAGCGGGCGCACAAGCGACACCGATCGCCACGTCAGCCTGCCACGGGATGGCCGCGTGCGGCGCGGTCGCGTCGCCCAGCACGACCATCACGGCGCCGTAGGCCAGCGCGATCAGCACAGCCATGGTGTCGGCCGCCCGGTCGCGCAGCACCGCGTGCCGGCTGCCCGGCGGACCGGGCACCAGCAAGGCGAACAGGAGCGACGACATGAGCGGAGCCTACGAGGCGACGAGTCCGTTGGGGACCTACCAAAGTACTGGGTCGACCCCCGACCGATGGCGGCTGTGCTCAGCGGCGCGAGCGGCGATTCTCAGCGCCATGACTTTTCCTCCGGCAATCGTCTGGGCTCTGGTCGCTGCTTCCTGGGGTGCGGTCGCAGGGTGGTGGACACCGCGCGGCCCGCTCACCGTCACCCAAGCATTGTGCTCGGTCGGAGTCAGCGCCGCGATCGGGTGGGCCGCCGGCCGGTCCGGCCGGTCCCGTCTGGTGTGGCTGGTGCCGGTCTTCTTCGTCGTGGCGCTCGAGCTAACCCGCGCCCGTGTCGCCGGTCCGTCCACCGGCCCTCCACATGCCAGCCCGTTCGGCGTGATCGTCTTGATCGCCGGTCGGGGAGTGCAGGCGGTGCTGACCTTGCTGCCGCTCCTGCTGGGCCTCGCGATCGGCCGGGGCGTCCGCCGGCGGCTGGGTCGTGTGCTCGTGGCCCTGCCCGCGGCCGGTCTGCTCCTGCTGACCGCCGTCATCGCCGTGCCTGCCCGCACCGCGCCGATCACGGGTGGCGTGGCCGAGTTGACCCAGGTCGGGCGCCTCGGCGTCATGATCCGCGGGGCGAGGGCCGACCTGCCGGTGCTGCTGTTCGTGCCGGGCGCTCCCGGCGGGTCCGAGCTGGGTAACGTCCGCAACCGCCTGGCGCCTGTCGAGCAGCGATTCATCATGGCCACCCTCGACCGGCGAGGCGGTGGCTCGTCCTATCCGGCGCTCGACCCGACCTCGCGCGTGACGCCCGACCGGATGGTCGACGACATCCTCGAGGTGGCCGACTATCTACGCGGGCGCTTTCGCCAACACAAGATCTACCTGCTCGGTCATTCCGGCGGCTCGATCCTGTCCGTCCTCGCGGTGCGGCGGCACCCGGAGAAATTCGCGGCCTACATCGGCACCGGCCAGGCCGTCGACCTGCCCGCGAGCGACCAGATCTTCTACGACGACATCCTGGCCTGGGCGCGTTCCAGCGGTCGCGAGGGGGTGGTCCGGCAGCTGACCAGGCAGGGTCCGCCCCCATATCCCGACTTCTGGGCCTACGAGCCGATCCTGACCTACCAGAACCAGGCGTACGACCAGGAGCCGCTCGACCTGGGGCTGGGCGTCCGGGAGTACACGCTGCTGCAGAAGGCGCATGTGCTGAACGCGATCCTTGATACCTGGAGCGTCCTCTATCCCCGGATGCAGGGCATCGATCTGCGCCGCGATGTGCCGAGCTTGACGGTGCCGACGTGGTTCCTCCTGGGCGGCAACGAGATGCGCGGTCTACGGGTCCTCTTCGACGATTGGTACGCGCGGCTGCGGGCACCCGACAAGAGACTGGTCGTCGTGCCGGGCGCCGGTCACCCGGTGCTCTTCGAGCGGCCCGAGCGATTCGTCGAGGTGCTGGACGAGGTGCTCGACGATGTGCCGGCCCGGTAGTCGCCCTGAGGCCCCGTTGCTCGCCGGCTATCCGATCGCCGGGCGTACGGGGCCGGTGGCCCAAGCGGAGGCTCTCGATCCCCTTGAACCACCGGCATTATCTTCGCTACCCGTTCTTGGCGATGCTAATCACGTCGGACATCACTTCCGGCAGAAGTTCGGCGAGCACGGCCACGCCGTCGCGGCTCAGCACCGACTCCGGGTGGAACTGCAAACCGGCGAATCCGGTGCCCCGCAACGCATGCACGGCCGAGTCGGTGGTGTCGCGAGCGATCTCCACCCGGCCGTACGGGGTGTCCCATTCATCGACGGCCGAAAGCGCGGTGAAGCTCGAGTAGAAGCCGATCCTCCGCCGCGTCCCGAAGAGGTCGATCTCCCGGGCCAGCCCCTGATAGGGCGAGACGCGCCGGTGCAGGTCGAGCCCGAGCAGCCCGGCGAGGATCTGATGCCCGAGGCACACGGTCAGCAGCGGCTTCCCTTCCGCCAGCCGGGCCGCGACCAGCTCCCGCATCACCGCCATCTTCGGGTCGGCCTGATCGCCGGGGTCGCCGGGCCCCGGCCCGGCGACGACCAGGTCGGCATCAGCCACGGCCACGCCGGCACCGGTTCCTGCGGCACCGGTTACGGCGGCACCGGTTACGGCGGCACTTGCCACGGCGGTATCGGTCATGGGGGTACCGGCTGGGCGCAGGGCCGTCCACGGGACGACCGTGACGGTCAGCCCGAGGGCCCGCAACTGGTGGGCCAGCATCGCGGTGAAGGTGTCCTCCGCGTCGACGATCACGGCCGTCCGGCCGGCCAGGCCGGGGACGGTGAGCGCGTCCGGCGCCCGCGAGTCGAGCCAGAAACGGGCCAGCCCCTCGTTGCGTGCGGCCAGCGCCGCCCGTACCTCCGGCGACTCCACCTCGGCGCGGGCCGGCCCGGGGCGGGACGCGACGGCGCCGAGCGCGGCCAGGACGCCCGCGGCCTTCGTGTGGGTTTCCGCGACCTCGCCCGCCGCTGTCGAGTGGCGTACGAGGGTGGCGCCGACCGGCACGCGCAGGGCGCCGTCCGGCGAGATCTCGGCCGTGCGAATCAGGATCGGCGCGTCCAGGGTCTGCCGGCCCTGGTCGTCGTGGTCGAGCAAGGCAAGCACGCCGGCGTAGTAGCCACGCCCGCGGCGCTCGTGGCGGGCGATCACCCGGCAGGCGTTCTCGATGGGGCTGCCGGTCACGGTCGGGGCGAACATGGTTTCGCGCAGCACGTCGCGCACGTCGAGGGAGCCGCGCCCGGCCAGGAGGTATTCGGTGTGGGTCAGGTGCGTCATCTGTTTGAGGTAGGGCCCGGCGACCTGACCGCCGTGCTCGGCCACGGTCGCCATCATCTTGAGCTCCTCGTCGAGCACCATGTAGAGCTCCTCGATCTCCTTCGGGTCGCGCAGGAAGTCGAGCAGGTGGCCCGAGCCGTTGCGGAAGGTGCCGCTGATCGGGTTCATCATGGTGATGCCGTCGACCACGCTGACGTGCCGCTCCGGGGTGGCGCCGACCAGCGTGCGGGTGCCGGTGTGCACGAGGAACGTCCAGTAGGTGCCCTGCTCGGCGGCGAGCAACCGGCCGAAGGCGGCTCGCGCGGCGGCGATCGGGTCGCCGTCGACCCGCGCGGTGTAGACCCGGTGGATCACGAAGTTGGCGCCCTCCCCGCGGCCGATCTCGTCGCGCAGCACGTCCTCGACGATCGCGCCGTAGGCGTCGTCGGAGAGGTCGAATCCGCCACCGCTGATGCTGAGCGGCCCGGGTGGGAAGGCGTCGAGCGGTTCCTGGCGCGACGACCGCACGACCAGGCACTCGAGGGGTGCGCCGTCGTCGACGCAGTCGAAGCCGCGCTCGGTGATCTGCCGGTAGGGGATGACGGCCAGCGTGGGGCGGCCCCGGTGCAGCGGGATGTCGTCGAGCGAGGCAACGGTGACGACGTCGCCTTCGAGCACCTCGACGTGGTCGGCGCCGTCCCGGTGGAGCAGGGCGAAAGGCCGCATGGTGGTCCTCTTTCGGATCTCGGCGGCGCCGGCCGAGGCCCGACCATACGAAAAGGCCGCCTCGGGGAGGCGGCCGCGTGGTGGGTACGCGAGAAGTATGGCCGCCAGTCAGGCGGGCCACCAGTTCCTTCGCGCGTTCAGCATGGTGCCGAGCCTACGACCCGCCGCCGAAGCCACACCACCCCCGTCCCAGATTTCCCCCGGCCGGACCACCGCCGGAGCCGGCTGGGGCGCGCCGCTCATGCCAAGCGCCGCGCCGGAGCCAGGCGAGGACAAACGGGTGGGAACGGAGTGGCGCGACGGGTCAGGCGAGGACGAACGAGGCCCGCCGGGTCAGGTTGGAATGAGTGGCACGCCCTGCTTAGACCAGGACGGAAGCGGCCCGCCCTCGAAGGGGAAGGGGGTGGCGCGCTGGGTTGTACGAAGACGGAGTGGCCCGCCAGGTCAGGTGGGGACGAGTGGCGCGCCGGGATCGAGTGGACACGCAGTGGCGCGCCGGCATCGAGTGGGGACGAATTGGCGTGCCGAGATCGCGTGGGGACGCAGTGGCGTGCCGGGCTCGAGTGGGGATGGAGTGGCGCACCCGGCTTGGGTGGGGATGGAGTGGCGCACTCGATCGGGTGGGGACGGAGTGGCGTGCCGGGATCGGGTGGCGACGGGGTGGCACGCCAACATTGGGTGGGGACAGAGACGTGCTGGGTCAGGTGGCAGCCGAGCGGCGCGCCGGACTGGGCGGTCAGTCGAAGGCGGAGCGGACGGCCTTGCGGGCCCACCGCATGCGGCCGAGGGCGCAGTCGGGGTGCTCGCCGAACTCCTGGGCCACCAGCTCGGCGCAGCGGGCCTCGCCGAGGCGGTCGACCGTGGTGGTCACCGCCTCGCGGATCAGCTCAGGGGTGGGGCTCTGTGAGCGCTGCAGGCTGGAGACGAAGAGAGCTTCGGTGCGGATCGAGTCGAGGACTGTGTTCATCGGAAACCTCCCGGGCGGCGCAAGTGGGGCCTGCAACCAGAACACCCGAGCGCGGATGCAGGTGTGCTGCGTGGCGGGTGCGCGTGGGTTGCACAAGTCGGCACTCCTCGGCTTCTGCCGGGGGCGGTGGCGCCGCCGGCTGTCTCGTGCGGGTGCATCGGCATTTGCGGAGGGGCCTCTGCTGGGGGCGGTGGTGCCGCCGGCAATCCGGGCGGGCGCGTCGGCATTCTCGGAGCGGCCTCACAAGTCCGACTAACCGGATATGGTCCCGAAGTAGCGTCTGCGCTGACAACCGAGGGAGAGTGCCGTGACGGTGGTCCTGGTCGCCGATGACGACGCCGACATCCGCGACCTGGTGGCGTTCAAGCTGGAGCAGGCGGGCTTCGAGGTGATCGCCGTCGAGGACGGGCAGGCCGCGGTCGAGCAGGCTCGTGATCGGCAGCCCACGCTGGCCGTGCTCGACGTGTCCATGCCGGGGCTGTCCGGCATCGACGTGTGCCGCAAACTGCGGGCCGACCCGTCCACGGCCGGGATCCTGATCATCATGTTGACCGCGCGCGTGCAGGAACAGGACGTCGAGGGTGGTTTCAGCGCCGGCGCCGACGACTATGTGACCAAGCCGTTCAGCCCGCGCGAGTTGGTGTCACGCATTCAATCCCTTCTGAGCCGGGCCCGGGCTTGAGGGCCGGTCGGCCGGACGCTACGGGACGATGCCACGTGACCGCTCCGTCGAGGGGCTGCCCAGCGACGGGAAGCCGCACAGCGTCGACGGGCCGCCCAGCGACGAGAAGCCGCCCAGCGACGAGAAGCCGCCCAGCGACGAGAAGCCGCCCAGCGACGGGAAGCCGCCCAGCGACGGGAAGCCGCACAGCGTCGACGGGCCGCCCAGCGACGAGAAGCCGCCCAGCGACGGCAAGCCGCGTAGCGACGGGAAGCCGCGCAAGGCCGGCGGGCTACTCAGCGTCAGCGGACTGCTGAGCAGGGCCTTCGCGGTCCTGGTCGCGCTGATCGTCGGCTCGGGCCTGGCCCAGCTGACCACCCTGCTGGTCGAGCACCGGGCCGTGCAGCAGCTCACCGCCGAGGTGCAACCGTTGCAACTGGCGAACGCCGGCCTGCACGACGCGCTGGCCGACGCGCAGAGCGGCTTGCGCGGCTACCTGCTCACCGGCGACCGGCAGTGGCTCGACGCCTACGCCGGCGCGCGCGGCGAATACTCGGTCGCCGGTGACGACCTGCGCCGGCTGAGCGGTGACCACCACGCCGACGCCACGAAGGACCAGATCGCCAAGGCCGACAGCTGGTGGGCGAACGCCGAGACCCAGCGGACCGCGCCGGCCCGTAGCGATGCCGCGATCCGGTCGGCCGAGCGGGCCGGACCCCTCTACCAGTCCTTCGTCACTGCCAACCACGAGCTCCGGGTCACGCTCGAGGCTCGTGCCGACGGTCTTCGCGGCCGGGTCCGCACCCTGCAAACGGTGGCGGTCGTGGTCGTCGCGGTGCTGACTGTCACGGTGGCCGCATCGGCCGTCCTGATCGCCGTGCGGGCCGGTCGCCGCCTCACCCGGCCGCTGGGAGCGGTCGTCGAGACCCTCGGCCGCGTCCGCGACGGGCAGCTCGACGCCCGGGCCGACGTCACGAGCGGCCCGGTCGAGATCCGGGCCGTCGCCGAGGCGGTCAACGCGGCCGCCGAGCACAGCGAGCTCATCCGCCGCAACGAGGAACTGGTCATCGCCCGGCTCGAGGCGCTCGACACGGTCAAGACCGACTTCATGTCGACCGTCTCGCACGAGCTTCGCACGCCTCTGACCAGCATCTCGGGCTATCTCGAGCTGCTGCGCGACACCCAGCCGGACGATTTGAACGACGCTCAGCGGCGGATGCTCGACGTGATCGCGCGCAACACCCGGCGGCTGCGGGATCTCGTCGAGGACATCCTCACGCTCTCCCGGATCGAATCCGGCGGCTACGACAGCGACCGCACCCCGCTCGACTTCGCCCAGGTCATCGACCAAGCCCTCGTGGCGATCGGCCCCGTGGCCCACAAGAACGCGGTCGTTCTGCACCTCGACGTCCGAGGTCCCCTTCCGGTACGCGGGGACAGCGCCCAACTCGCCCGGGTACTCGACAACCTGCTGACCAACGCGGTCAAGTTCACCCCGGCCGAGGGCACGGTGACCGTGCACGCCGACCGCCGCGGCGACCATGCGGTGCTCGTCGTCGCCGACACCGGCATGGGGATCCCCGCCGCCGAGCAGCAGGCGCTGTTCGGCCGTTTCTTCCGCGCCACCAACGCCATCCGGCAGGCGATCCCCGGCACCGGACTGGGCCTGGCCATCGTGCGCACCATCATCGAGAACCACAGCGGCACCATCGGCGTCACCTCGGCCGAGAACGAGGGCACCACCATCACCGTCCACCTCCCGGCCGACCGCACCGCCCGCGCCGAGTCGCCGTCGCCCCCGGCCGAGGCCCGGACGAACGACCCGAACGACCCGAACGACCCGAACGACCCAAACAATTCGGATAAGTCGGATAAGTTGCGGGATGGGGTCGAGCAAGGAAAACCGCTCGAGCCGAGCCACCCCAGCCGCCCGGGTCAACCGGGAGACCCGGGGTGGCCGGACGAGCCGGAGTGGTCCGACGCGGGTAAGGGCGGGCAACCGGCCGGGCGCCCCGCCGCCGCCTGGCACGCCGAACGGGTCGGGCACTCGCGCGCCGATCAGGGGAGCCCGACCGAGCATACCTGACCTCACGCGCCGATCACGGGAGCCCGCTCGGGCGCACCTGACCTCACGCGCCGATCACGGGAGCCCGACCGACCACGCCCGACCCGTGCTCAGAAGCTCAGGACCGCCTGGAGTTCGTGCCGCTCCCGCGACGCCAGCTGGTCGAGCAACGCGGGCCCGTCCTCGAACGGCACCACCGCGGTGATCAGGTGCTTCCGGATGGCCTCGCCGTGCCCCCGCAGCAGGTCGATGGTCGCCGCCGAGAGCCGCTCGCGGTCCCACGTCGGCGCCAGCCCGCGCGGCACCCGGCCGATCTGGGCGGTGCGGATGCCGAGCCCGTTGTGGTGGAACTCCTCGCCGAGGCGTACGTCGTCGGCCCCGCCCGGATAGAAGGCCAGGTCGATGACCGTGCCCTGGGGTCGCAGCAGCCGCAGCGCCAGGTGCAGGGCCGAAGCCTGCCCGCGGCACTGGAAGACCACGTCGGCCCCGCGGTCGTCGGCCGTGTGCCGCCACGCCGTCTTGAGCGTGGGCGCCGGGTCGGCCGAGGAGTCCATCGTCTCCAGCCCGAGCGCGGCGGCCACGGCCAGCCGGGCCGGGGTCGGGTCGAGCACGACCACCGAGGCCGCCCCGTGCGCCTTGGCGAAGAGCGCCGTCAGCAGCCCGACCACGCCGGCGCCGGTCACCGCCACCCGGCGGCCGGCCACGCCGTCGCCGAGCCCGCGCACCGCCGGCCCGTGCAGGTCGGCCGCCGCGTGCAGCAGGCCGTTCGCGCAGATGGGGCCCATGTGCGCGACGTAGATGCCGAGCAGCGGGTCGAGGTCGTCGGGCAACGGCACCACCCGGTCGCGCACCGGATCGCCGGTCCAGCCGCTGCGATGCCCGTACGTCATGGCCACCACGCTGCCCTCGGCGACCGCCGGCGTCCGGCTCTCGGTGACCTGACCGACCTCCATGTAGCCCAGCCGGGTCACCGGGTAGGCCGCGGCCGGGGGCCCGCCGAACAGCCCGAGGACGGGGTCGAAGCTGTGGTGCAGCGCCGGGTTGGTGCCCTTGACGAAGGTCAGCTCGGTGCCGGCCGAGATGCCGCTGAACAGCGTGCGGACCCGGAACGGCCCGTCGGCGACCGGCTCCTCGACGACCTCGAGCTGTCCGGGCGCCGCGACGATGAGGTTGCGGTCAGACACCGGGCACCGCCACGGGTCGCCCGGCCACGGCCGACGCGGCGACGGCGAGGGCCAGGGCGTGGGTCTTCAGGGCCTCCGCGTACGGGACCCGGACGTCGTCGCCCTCGCCGCGGACCGCGCTGATGAACGTGGCGTCGACGGCCACCCGGGCCTCGTCGGGATCGCTGGCGACGGAGTAGGACTCGTCACCGTCCCGCACGGTCAGGCCGTCCTCGGCGATCGACAGGGCCAGGCCGTCGGCGAAGATCTCGAGGCCGGCCCGCTGCTTCCAGCCGAGCACGCAGGTGGCGGCCAGGGTGCCGATCGCCCCGTCGGCGAACCGCAGCGTGGCCACCGTGGTGCTGTCGATGTCGGCGCCCTCGACCGCGGGCGGGACGCCGTTGCCCACCGCGGAGACCTCGAGGACCTCGCCGGCCAGGTAGCGGGCCAGGTCGAGCACGTGCGCGGCCTGTTCGACGACCGGGCCGCCGGAGCGGTCGCGGTGCGGCCACCAGCCCACCGGCGGCACCTTGTCGAGCCAGGCGCCGGTCACCAGGCGGACGGGCCGGCCGTCCAGCAGGGCCCGGGCGCGGTCGGCGATCGCCAGGTATCGCCAGTGATGTCCCACGGCGGTGAGAATCTTGCGCTCGTCGGCCAGTGCGGCCAGTTCACGTGCAATGTCTAGATCAACCGCAATGGGCTTTTCCACGAATAGCGGGAGCCCAGCCTCGATGACCGCTCGCTCGGCCGGCCCGTGGGCGAACGGAGGCACGCATACATAGACCGCGTCCAGCCCTTCGGCGAGCAGCGCCTCGACGTCCGGCACCACCTTCATCCCGTACGTCTCGGCCAGCGCGCCGGCCGCGGCCGGCGCCACGTCCGTAACCGCCGTCAACTGGGCATCCGGCAGACCGGCGAGCACCCGCGCGTGGCGCTGAGCCACCCCGCCCGCTCCGATCAATCCAACCCGTGTCGCCGCCATGCAGCCGTCCCCTTCGTCGATGAGTGATACGGCGGCACACCTTTTCCGGCCCGCGACCTGCGAAACATCGGACATCTGGCCCCCGAGATGCTGGTCTCACGGAGTTAATCGAAAATCAAGATTGATTAGCGCTCAGGCCGGGCAACTGGCGATCTCCATTGTCGATGTGACATCGGGGGTGTCCATGCAGCAGCCGCACATGTCCAATCCGTCCGGCCCGTTGCCCGTGGTCGAAGCGTGGGCCACGTACCGCACCGGCAACGCCAACCAGTGGACGGCGGCCGAGCTCGCCGCGACCAAGAAGGACCGGGTCAGCGTGGTGATCCCGGCTCGTAACGAGCAGGACACCATCGGTGACATCGTGTCGGTCATCCGGCGCGACCTCATCGAGCGCGTCCAGCTGGTCGACGAGATCGTCGTGGTCGACTCGCGGTCGACCGACGCCACGGCCATGCTGGCCCGGGCGGCCGGCGCGCGCGTGGTCGCCCAGGACGACATGACCCGGGGCCTGCCGCGGATGGAGGGCAAGGGCGACGCGCTCTGGTCCGGACTGGCCGCCAGCACCGGCGACATTGTCGCCTTCGTCGACGGCGACCTGCGTGACTTCTCGTCGACGTTCGTCACCGGCCTGGTCGGCCCGCTGGTCACCAACCGGTCGGTCGAGTTCGTCAAGGGCTTCTACCACCGGCCGCTGGTCGGGGCCACGAGCGTCGAAGTCGACGGCGGCGGCCGGGTCACCGAGCTCAGCGCCCGGCCCCTGATCAACCTGTTCTGGCCCGAGCTGGCCGGGTTCGTGCAGCCGCTGGCCGGGGAGTACGCCGGTCGCCGGCACACGCTGGAGAGCATCCCGTTCGTCTCGGGCTACGGCGTCGAGATCGCCATGCTCATCGACCTGCTCGACCTGGTCGGCCTCGACGCGCTGGCCCAGGTCGACCTCGGGGAGCGGCACCACCGGCACCAGACGATCGACGCGCTGGGCCGCATGTCGGCGCAGATCATGGTGACCGCGTGGAGCCGGCTGCACCGGCACGGCCTGGCCACCACCCCGGTGCCGCCGACGACCCTGCTCACCCAGTTCCAGCGTGGCGGCGAGGACGCCCTGCCGCACCTGAACCGGCAGGTCGTGGTGTCCGACGTCTCGGTCGACGAGCGCCCGCCGCTCGTCACGGTGCCGCGTCCGGCGGTGCGCGCCGCGTGAAGGTCCTGATGAACGCCGGCCCCTGGCTGCCGGTGCCGCCGCGTGGTTACGGCGGGATCGAGAACATCGTCGCCACACTCGTGCCCGAGCTGCGCCGGCTCGGCGTCGAGGTGGTGCTGGCGACGGTCGGCGACAGCGAGCTGCCGGTCGAGGAGAAGATCGCGGCCTTCCCGTCCGGGCAGTTCAAGCTCCTCCAGCGGCCGTACAACCAGGTGTGCGGGGTGGTGCCCGCGCACCAGCTGGCGGTGATCCGCCGCCTGGCCGAGGGGGACATCGACGTCCTGCACGACCACGTCGAGGCGGCCGGCCTGATGACCGCGGCGGCCCTCGGCCCCTCGGCGCCCCCGGCCCTGCAGACCCTGCACTGGGACCTGAAGAAGCATCCCGAGCTCTACGGCTCGTTCGACGGGGGCGGCCGGGTGTTCGTCAACGGCGTCTCGGCCGACCAGCTCACACACGCTCCCGCGGCGCTGCGGGCCCACGCCATCGGCCATGTGCATCTGGCCACCCCGCTCGCGGCGGACCCGCGCCCGGTCCCCGACAAGGGTGCGTACGCCGTGGTGCTGGGCCGCATCAACGCCGGCAAGGGCCAGGACCTGGCCGCCCGGCTGGCCCACGAGTACGGGTTCGATCTCGTGCTGGCCGGCCCGGTGGGGCCCTACCACGACGCGGAGGCCCTGGCCGCGGCCGATCCGCAGAACCCCGATGTGGCGTTCTGGCGCGAGCACGTGGCCCCGTACGTCGACGGCGACCGGGTGCGCTGGGTCGGCACCCTGGTCGGTCAGGCTCGCGACGACCTGCTGGCCCGGGCCCGGGCGTCGCTGTTCCCGCTGCGCTGGAACGAGCCCGGCGGCACGGCGATCGTCGAGTCCCTGGCGGTCGGCACTCCGGTCGTGGGCATCGCCCGGGGCTGTCTGCCCGAGCTCATCGAGCACGGCCGCACCGGCCTGCACACGACCGACGAGGTCGAGCTGGGCGAACTGGTGCTCAAGGCCGGTCTCATCGACCCGGCCGAATGCCAGGCCGAGGCCGCTCGCCGGTTCTCCCCGGCGGTGATGGCGGCCGGCTATGCCGAGCTCTACGAGAGGCTGAAGTCGATCACGGTACGTATCGATGCCGATGCCCAAAGTGCCGGGGTTTGAGTCTTCGGCGCGGAGACGGCACTATGCACCGGTGCGGCATCGGCGAAACCTCATCATTGCTGTGGCGGCAGCCGTGATCCTGGGCGGCGGCGGCCTGATCGCGCTCGGCGTGAGCGACGACGACGACGGCGTCCTTCCGGCTGCTCTCACCGGCGGCAACGCGAAACCGGCCGGCCCGAGTGCCGAGGAGCTGGCCAAGCGCGAGCGCGCGAAACGGGCCAAGGCCCTCGACGCCGCCCTCAAGCAGGTCGCGGCCGAGACGCCCGACTTCTCGGTCGCCGTCCTCGACAAGAAGACCGGGCAGACGTACGCCTATCAGGGCGCGACGACGTTCGACACGGCGAGCATCGTGAAGGCCCAGATCCTCGCCTGCGAGCTGCTCAAGGCCCAGGACGCCGACCGTGAGCCCACCGCGGCCGAGATGGCGCTGGCCACCCCGATGATCCGGGCGAGCGACAACGACGCGACGACCGCGTTGTTCCAGCGTCTCGGGGGCCGGAGCGCGATCACCAAGTGCAACAAGCGCCTCGGCCTGACCCAGACGACGGTGAACAAGGCCTGGGGCCTGACCAAGACGACGGCCGCCGACCAGGTCAAGCTGCTGGCCAAGTTCGCCGACACCAAGGGTCCGCTCGACGCCGACTCGCGCAAGACCGCTTTCTCGCTGATGAACACGGTCAACGACGACCAGAACTGGGGCGTGCCGGTGGTCGCCAAGCCGGGGGAGAGCGCCACCGTCAAGAACGGCTGGGACACGCGCTCGGCCGACGGCGGTCTGTGGGCGGTCAACACGATCGGCCGGGTCACCTCGCCCGACGGCAAGGTCAACGTGTCGCTGGCCGTGCTGTCGCACAACAACCAGTCGATGGACACCGGCATCGCGCTGGTCGAGAAGGTCGCCCAGCTCACCCGGCAGCACCTCAAATACTGACCCTAACCAACTGAAGGACCGTTCAGGAACACTCGTCGGTATCTTCGTCCGCGGGTGCGGGATTTCATCGATTGGCATGGATTCGTTCACCGGTTGACCGGACGCTCGGAGCATCCCCCTCAAGGAGGCTCCGTTGACCCGACGCATCCTCGTCGTCCTGTTCTTCGCCGTCGCCGCCCTCTTCCCGGCCGGCGCCGCCCACGCCGCGGACTCCAAGGCCACCGTCCTGGCCCGCTGGACACAGCCGACCGCAGCCGCCACCGCGGCCTGGAACGCCGCCCGCGCCGACCGCCGGCCGTGGGCGTCGTACAACTTCGACTGGTCCACCGACTACTGCTCCTCGAGTCCCGACAACCCGCTCGGCTTCGCCTTCGACGTCTCCTGCTGGCATCACGACTTCGGTTACCGCAACTACAAGGCGATCGGGACCTTCCCGGCCAACAAGGCGCGGGTCGACGACGCGTTCTACGCCGACCTCAAGCGGGTGTGCGCGGGCTACGGCTCGGTCTCGCAGGCGGCCTGCGTCAGTCTCGCCTGGATCTACTACCAGGCGGTCCGGAACTTCGGCTCACTCGCGGCGGTGAAGCAGGCCGACATCGACCGCGCCGCCGCCCTGCTGCCCGAGGGATCGAAGAACTAGCCCGCTGTTCACGCGGACGTCATCGGCCGTTGGAGCGGCCCGGCGGTCGGTGACGGCATCCTGCAACGATGTTCGGATTTCTGGTCGGCGGACTCGCGGCCGTGTGGGGCGTGATGGTCGCCGTCCTGGACCAGGCGCCGCCCAGCCCGCGCACCCGCAAACTGTGCACAGCCCTGCTGATCGCCCTCGGCGCCGTGGTCGCCGCCGGCGGCATCACCACCATGGCCGACGTGTAGCCGACGCCACCCGGTCCCTTCGGGGCCGGAATCGGCTGTTTATTCGGGCGCCGGTCGTTTGCCATCATCGGCTCATGCCGAGCGTCCGCCCGTACCAGTCGTCCGACCGCGAAGCCGTGCTCGCGCTGGCCCCTCGCCTGACCATCGGGGTGGCCCCCTGGCGCGACCCCGCGGCGGTCGGCCGGGCCGTGGCCGGCTGGGTCCGCGACGCGATCGACGGGACGGACGGCCAGGTCCTCGTGGCCGTGGCGGACGACGGGCGGCCGGCCGGACTGGTGACGGTGGGCGAGCGCCGGCACTTCTCCGGTGAGGTGGACGCCTACGTGGGCGAGCTGGTGGTGAGCGCCGAGCACGAGAAGCACGGCATCGGCACCTTGCTCCTGCGCGCGGCCGAGCAGTGGGCCCGGGCCCGCGGCCGGCGTCACCTCACCCTCGAGACCGGTGCGGCGAACACGGGCGCCCGGGCTTTCTACGCCGCCCGCGGCTTCCTCGAGGAGGACGTACGGCTCACGAAGGCGGTGGAACGCCCGGATCCGGCACGCCGATCGCCATGACGGCGGTGTCGTCGTCGAGGCCGTCGTCGAAGCTGTCGAGCAGGCCGACGAAGGCTTCCACGACCGCGGTGGCCGACGCCGGCGCCCGGTCGGCGGCGAAGCTGGTCACCGCGTCCAGTCCGAAGCGGTCGTCATCGCTGGCGCCGCGGGTCGTGCGGGCCTCGTTGAGGCCGTCGGTGTGCAGGACGAGCGTGTCGCCGGGCCGCATCGTGAGCGGGGTGTTGGTGTAGACCGAGTCGGGGAACACGCCGACCATGCGGCCTTTGGTGGGGTGCCGGGCCACCGTCCCGCCGGCCCGCAGGACGAGCGGTTCGGGGTGGCCGCCGCTCGCCAGCACCGCCCGGAAACCGGCCGGCTCCGGGGTGAGGATGCCGAACACCACGGTGCAGTAGCGGGCGTCCCGGCGGTACTCCTGATAGAGCACGCGGTTGAGGTTGTGCAGGACCGCGGCCGGGTCGGGGTCGTAGACGGCCGCGGCCCGCAACGTGTACCGGGCCAGCGACGTCACCGTGGCCGCGTCGATGCCCTTGCCGCTGACGTCGCCGAGGAAGAATCCCCAGCGGTCGTCGTCGAGCGGGAACAGGTCGTAGAAGTCGCCGCCCACCTCGTCGACCGAGGCCATCCGGTAGTGGGCCGCGGCCTCCAGGCCGGGTGGGGTCTGGAGCACCGCCGGGAGCAGGCTGCGCTGCAGGTCGGCGACCAGGTGGCGGAGGCGCCGGGTCTCCCGTTCGGCGGCCTGCCGGGCGTACAGGAGCTCCTGCTCGTAGGCCCGGCGTTCGCGACCGTCGAAGACGATCGTGCGGATCAGGCCGGGGCGCCCGTCGTCGCGGGTCAGCAGCGAGCTGACCAGGACCGGGAAGGAACTGCCGTCCTTGGCCCGCAGATCGAGGGCGACACCGCTGATCTCACCCTGCATGGCGAGCAGGGGGGACAGGTGGGTCTCGTAGTAGATGCGGGCGCCCATGGTGAGCAGGTCGCCGAACCGCTTGCGCCCGGCGACCTCGTCGAGCGTGTAGCCGAGCCAGCCCAGCAGGGTGGCGTTGACCTTGGCGATCGTGCCGTCCGGGGACGAGGTCAGGTTGCCGCACAACGCGTTCTCGTACAGGTCACCGGCGCTGTCTTCGGGCAATGCTGACAACCTTGCGTCGTCGTGGTCGAGGGGCGCCTACACACTATCCCGGCCCGAGGCCGAGCGGAAAAACGGGAACGTACCTGCGACACCTCATACTTTCGGTTGGCAATCGCTCCGCTGAAAGGATACGTTGGCGGAGGTGCGGGGAGTTCGTTTGTGTCTCAGGGAGAACCTGTGAAGGTTTCTGCTGTCTCTGCCCGCCGTACAAAGATCAACGTCGACCGCGACCAGGCCGGCGAGCTCATTCAGGCGTTCGCCGTCATGGACCTCGGTCATCCGGGCCGCGACGATTTGCGTCGCCGGGTCATCGAGTCGTGGCTTCCGCTGGCCCAGCACCTGTCCCGTCGCTACACCGGCCGTGGTGAGCCCGCTGACGACCTCGTCCAGGTCGCGATGGTCGGCCTGATCAAGGCGGTCGACCGGTACGACGCCGATCAGGGCGTCGACTTCGCCGGTTTCGCCATCCCGACCATCCTGGGCGAGCTCAAGCGCCACTTCCGCGACAAGGCGTGGGCGATCCGGGTGCCGCGCCGCCTGCAGGAAATGCGGATGGCCATCACGACGGCCAACCAGACCCTCAGTCACACGCTCGGCCGCGCGCCGACCGTCACCGACGTCGCCGCCCACCTGGGAGTCACCGAGGAAGAGGTCCTCGAAGGCCTGGAGGGCGCGCGCGCCTACAGCGCCACCAGCCTGTCGACCCCGATCGGCGACGAGAGCGGGCAGGAGCTGGGTGACACCCTCGGCTTCGAGGAGAACGGCTACGAGCTGGCCGAGCTGCGCATCGCGCTGGGGCCGGCGCTGGCCGCGCTGGACGAGCGGGAGCAGCGGATGCTGTCCCTGCGCTTCTACGGCAACCGCACCCAGGCCGACATCGCCCAGGAGATGGGCATCTCGCAGATGCACGTCTCGCGTCTGCTGGCCAAGGCGCTCGGGCGGCTGCGATCGCTGATGGAGGACGACGGCCGGCGCTGACCGGCCCGGCTCACTCCGGCTGGTGGCGGACCACGGCGAGGACGACGTCGTCCTCGGACTCGGTGATCAGGGCGTCGGAGAGGTGCTCGCAGATCTCCTCGGCGCTCAGGTGGGACTGGCCGGTGAGGGCCCCCAGCAGGGCGGCGAAGCCCTCGTCGAGCGGCCGGTCGCGACGTTCGAGCAGCCCGTCGGTGTAGAAGACGACCGTGGTGCCCGGCTCCAGATGCACCTCGTGGCTGGTGCGGCCGGTGCGGATGTGTGTGCCCAGCAGGGGCTCGGAGGCCGCCTGAAGCAGACGGGCGGCGCCGTCCGGCCCCAGCAGCGCCGGTGGGGGATGGCCCGCGTTGGACCAGCGCATGTCGTGCGTCGCGAGGTCGATGTGGGCCAGCACCACCGTGGCCAGCTCGTCGACCACCAGGCCGGTCATCGCGTCGTTGAGAGATGACAGAACCTCGCCGGGCGGCACCGGCAGCGCGTACGAGATGCCACGCAGCAGGTTGCGGACCTGGCTCATCGCCGCGGCGGCGTCGCGGTCGTGGCCGGTGACGTCGCCGACCGCGACGGCCAGGCGGCCGCCCGGGAGCTGGAACGCGTCGTACCAGTCGCCGCCGACCCACGCGCCCTCCGCCGCCGGGTGGTAGCGCACGGCCACCTCCAGGTGGTCGGGCTGGGCCGGGTGGCTCAGCAGGCTGCGCTGCAGGGCCTCGGCCATCTGGCGTTCCGTGGCCGCCGTCCGGCGCGACGCCACCCGGTTGAGCCCCAGCACCAGCGCCGAGGCGACCAGGCGCAGGAAGCCGCGATAGTCCTCGTCGTCGGGCAGGTGCGGGCTGAGCCCGGTGACCAGCTCCAGGCCCTCGGCGAGCGGCAGCCGCACCCGGCTGTCACCGCCGAGCCGGGGGCCGCTCTCGAGGTCCACCCCGGGCAGGTCGTCCGAGGCGTCCCGCAGCACGGGCAGCACCTGCTGGAGGAAGTGCGGCACCGACTCGACATCGGCGACCCGCTCGGTGAGCCGGTCCAGCAGCTCGAGCCGCCGCCGGCCGATGACCAGCGCGGTGGTCTCGGAGGCGATGTCGATGATGCCCTCGATCTCGCCGGCCGGGGACCGCACCGCCGAGTACGAGAAGGTGAAGTACGTTTCCTCGAGGTAGCCGTGCCGGTTCATCAGCAGCTTCATGTTCTCGGTCCAGGTGGCGCCCCGGCCCGCCCGCACCGACTCGAGCATCGGCCCGATCTCGTCCCAGATCTCGGCGAACGCCTCGCGCGCGGGCGCCCCGAGAGCAGCCGGGTGCTTGTCGCCGATCATCGGCACGTACGCGGCGTTGTAGACCAGCCGGAAATCCGGCCCCCACATGAGAGTGACCGCGTTGCGGGTGTTGAGCACCAGGTCCACCGCGCCCAGCAGCGTCGGGCTCCACGTGGACACGGGACCCAGTCCGGCCGCCCAGTCGACGCCCAGGTAGGCGGCACGCAGCGGGCCCGCGGCGTCCAAGGGGTTGATCACGTCCCGACCCTACCGGTGGACGCCCCCGGTCACGCGGGCCGTGACCGCCTGGTGCGGTTTCCCGGCGAACAGGAATCCTCCCTCGACTCCCGGCCCGGGGTGATGCAGCATCTCGGCCTCGACCGTGAAGCCGGCCGCCTCGAGCCAGGGGACCATTCGCCCCGGGCTGCGACGGTGCACGTAGACGTTCATCGGGTGCCCGCCGTACCCCTCGGTCTTGAGCCTGCTGCCCTCGCCGGCGTGGAAGCCGATCAGCAGGGCGCCGCCGGGCCGCAGCACCCGGTGGAACTCGCTCAGGGCCGTCGGCACCTCGTCGTCCGGCACGTGGATCAGCGAGAACCACGCCAGCACCCCGGCCAGCGACCCGTCACCGACGTCCAGCGCGGTCATCGACCCGACCTCGAAGCGCAACCCGGGATGGTCGCGCCGGGCCACCTCGATCATCGCGGGGGACAGGTCGACCCCGAACACGTCCAGCCCGATGCCGTCGAGGTAGCCGGTGAGGCGCCCCGGCCCGCAGCCGATGTCGGCGACCGGTCCGCCGCCCTGGGCCCGCACCATCTCGGCGAGGATGCCCAGGATCCCGCGCTGGAACGGCTCGCCGGCGAGCGCGTCGCGGAGGAGATCGGCGTAGCTCACCGCCACGGTGTCGTAGGACTTCCGGGTGTCGTCGATCCAGTCGGGCACGGGCATGCGAGGCACTCTACGGTCGTCGCTCACATCGACTTGTTATAGTAGAATGCAAACATGTTGTTCAGGGTCGACGGGTCGGCGGCGGAGCCGCTGGCCGATCAGATCGCCGCGCAGGTGCGCGGCGGCATCCTGCGGGGCGAGCTCACCCCGGGCGAGCGGCTGCCGGCCGCCCGCGAGCTGGCCGACGTGCTCGACGTCAACCTGCATACCGTGCTCCGGGCCTACGCCAAGCTCCGCGACGAGGAGCTGATCGAGCTGCGGCGCGGCCGGGGTGCCGTGGTCCGCGGCGACGCCGACGCGGCCCGGCTGCGCCTGGTCGAGCTGGCCCGGCAGTTCGTCGGTGAGGCCCGCCGGCAGGGCCTGGCCGACGCCGAGATTCACGCGATACTGAGGGAGGCACAGCCATGAACCGACCGAGGACAGTGGCCGCGATCATCCTGATCTGGCTGCCCGTTGTGGTCACCGCGGCGACGTGGGCGGCCTGGTCCGACCGCTTGCCCGAGCGGATGGCGACGCACTGGAACGGCTCCGGCGCGGCCGACGGCTACAGCTCGTCGGGCGCGTTCGCGACGGCGATGCTGGTGGCCGGCATGGTCGCCGGTCTGGCCGGTGTCGTGGCCGCGTTCCGCGCTCGCGGCGTCCCCGGCCGGCGTTACCTGCTGGGCGGGGCCGGGGTGCTGGCCGGCAGCGCGGCCGGCGTCTGGGTGGCCGCCGCGACCGCGAATCTGGCCGATCCGGCCGACCCCCGGCCCGGGTGGCGCTTCCTGTTCGTCGTGGCCGGGATCGCCTGGGGCGCTGCCGTCGCCGTGGTGGCCGGGCCGTCGCCGGTCACGCCGCCGCCGCCGGCCCCGGCCGTCACCCCGCTCGACCTCGGACCGGCCGAGCGGGCCGCCTACAGCACCACGCTGCGGGCCCCGCTGATCCTCGCCGTGACCGGGGCGGCCGCCCTGCTGATCGCGGTCCTGGCCGCCGCCGGACTGAGCGTGCTCTGGCCGGTGCTCGCGCTGCCCGTCCTCGCCGGTCTGGTCCTCGGCCAGGTGCGGGTCACCGCCGACCGGCGCGGCCTGCGGCTGGTGGCCGGGCTGATCGGCCTGCCGTTCACGACCATTCCCTTGACCGGCATCGCCGGCGTCGAGGTGGCCGACATCGAGCCGCTGGAGTGGGGCGGCTGGGGCTACCGGGTGACGCCGGGCCGGGCCGCGCTGGTGCTGCGCCGCGGGCCCGGTCTGGTCGTGCACCGCACCGACGGCCGCCGGTTCGCCGTCACCCTGGACGACCCCCGTACGCCGGCCGCGCTGCTCTCGGCTCTGCGGTCCCGTACCTGAGGACCGACGTCAGTGCTGGTGCCGCAGCATCGGCACCAGCATCGCGGGGAACATCAGGACGTGGCCGGCCGTCATCAGCACGCCGCCGTCGATCAGGCCCATCCAGTACGGGACCAGGAGCACCACGAACGGCGCGCACATCCAGGCGCACATCTCGCCGATGTGCGACCAGTCGTGCCGGCGGAGGCGCATCCACACGGCCATGCCGATGGACATGTCGGTGGCCATCACCATGGCCGCCGCGTCGGGGTACGCGTCGAGACCGGGCAGCGCCGCCGACCACAGCGGGCCGAGGGCGACCATGCCCACGAGCATGGCGACCACCATCTCGAGGTAGTGGCCGGCGAAGCGGAGACGGGAACGGGTGCGGCTGGACGTGGTCGTTGTCATGGGCCGATCGTCGCGGCGGCCGGGTCACGGGCGCAGGTGCCGGAAGTCACGACCGGGGTCACTCCCGCAGCAGGCCCAGCTCGCGGGCTCGCAGCGCGGCCTGGGTGCGGTCGCGCACGCCGAGCTTGCCGAGGATCGTGGTCACGTGGTTCTTGACCGTGCCCTCGGCCAGGAACAGCGCGGCGGCGATCTCGCGGTTGCTGCGGCCGCGGGCGAGCAGCCGCACCACCTCCCGCTCGCGCTCGGAGAGCGGCACCGCCGCCTCCGGGGCCTCGATGTCGGGCAGCTGGGCGAAGCGGGCCACGACCTTGGCCGCCACCGAGGGCTGCAGCACCGACTCGCCGCGGGCGGCCGCCCGGACCGCCTCGACCAGCCGTTCCGACGACACGTCCTTGAGCAGGTAGCCGACCGCGCCCGCGCGCAGGGCCGCGAACACGTCGGCGTCGTCGTCGAAGGTGGTCAGCGCGATGACCCGGGTCGCCGGGTGCTCGTCCCGGAGGCGCCGGGTGGCGGCGACGCCGTCGAGCACGGGCATGCGCAGGTCCATCAGCACGACGTCGGGCGACAGCTCGGCGACCCGGCGCACCGCCTCGGCGCCGTCGCCCGCCTCGCCGACGACGGACAGACCGGGGTGGGCCGACAGCAGCACAGCCAGCGCCTCGCGGAACAGCGCCTGGTCGTCGACGAGCAGGACCCGTACGGTGCTCATCCCGGCAACTCCATCCGCAGCGTCGCGCCGTCCCCGGGCGCCGAGTCCAGGGTCAGCCGGCCGCCCAGCTGCGTCGCGCGCTCCCGCAGCCCCAGCAGCCCGAACCCGCCGTCGGTCGAGCCGATGACGCCGGCGCCGTCGTCGCGCACCTCCAGGCGTACGCCGGGGGGTGAATAGTCGAGGACCAGCCAGGCCCGGGTGGCGTGCGCGTGCCGGCCGACGTTGGTGAGGCCCTCCTGCGCCGCGCGGAACAGCGACTCCTCGGCGTCGGGCCGCAGGGGCCGGGGGTCGCCGTGGACGTCCAGCACGGTCGGCAGCCCGGCGGCCTCGGTCAGCGCCCGCAACGCCTCGGGCAGCGGAACCGGCGGTCTCTGCTCGCGCAGCGCGCCGACCGACCGCCGTACCTCCCGGAGGGCCTCCTCGGCCTGGTGCTGAGCCTTGTCCAGCAGGTCGTCGGCCCGCTCGGGGGCGGCCGCCAGCACCGCGCGGGCCGCCTTGATCTGCATCTGCACGACGGTCAGCGCGTGACCCAGCCCGTCGTGGATGTCGCGCGCGACCCGGTTGCGCTCCTCGAGGACCGCCAGCGCCTCCACCTTGAGCTGAGCCTGGGCCAGGGCGGCCCGGGCGTCCCGCTCGCGCATCAGCGACTTGGTGACGACCGCCGCGAACGCCCCCACGGCGAGCAGGCCGAGCCCTTCCCGGACGCCCTCGACGAACGCCATGCCGGTGTGCAGCAGCGGCAGCAGCAGCACGACGACCGCGACCGCACCGAGCGGCAGCAGCAGGGTGGCCTGGACGACCAGGACCACCAGCATGAGCGTGGCCCCGACCGAGGCGTGCGAGACGATGAAGGCCGCGAAGCCCAGCACGAGCAGCCCGGCTGTGTACGCGTACCGGAGAAACCGGTGATCCCGGCGCTCGACCCGGCCGAACCCGAGCGTGGCGACCACGGTGAACAGGAAGCCGGGCAGCAGCGCCACGCCGTCGCGATGACCGCCGCCGACGTCCACCAGCAGCGTCACGAACGCCGCGACGGTCAGCGCAGCCAGGGCCGATCTCACGCCCCTACTGTCCCGGTAATTGTCCCGGCCGGTCAAAAGCGATCCGGACCTGGCCGGTTTCGGTTCATCGATCATCCGTTCGTCCCTCGCGTGGGTGCGGCCCGGGGTCTAACCTGTGGCCCGGGCGGCGCCGCGATCTTTCTCATCCGCGGCGTTATCGAGCCGATGGGATCGATGTGGAGAGGACACCCGGCGCGGAGGCAGCCACCGTTCCGCCGTTCCGTCTGACGCGTACCCTGGCCATCGCCGGGGCCGTCCTCGTGATCGCGTCGCTCTGGTTCGCGGTCGGCCTCTTGGGCCTGACCCCGTCGTGGTCGGGCTGGGTCCCGGTGGTGATCGCCGTGCTGCTCGCCGCGGCCACCTCCTGGCGGGCCTCCCGTCAGGGCCGCACCTACTGGCGATACGCATCGGTCGGCATCGTCCTGATCGGCCTCGGCGGGGCTTCCAACGCCTACGACTACTACAGCGGCACGCAGCAGGGCCAGCACATCAGCGGGTTCACCGCGGCGGTGTACGTGAGCGGCCTGGCCGTGTTCCTGATGGGACTCCTGCGCATTCCCGGGGCCCGCCGGTCGCGCATCGAGTGGATCCGGTTCGGCCTCGACATCGCCACGGTCATCGTCACCGTGCTCACCTTCACCTGGCATCTGGCCTTCCCGCGCTGGGAGAGCTGGCTGGGCGGCGGCTTCGCCGACTCGGCCACGGTGATCATCGTGCTGTCGGCCGGCATCATCTGCGTCTTCGCGTTCGTCAAGGTCGCGTTCACCGGCACCGGGCCGATCGACCGGCGGGCCCTGCACCTGCTGGCCCTGACCGGCGCGGTCGGGGCCGGCGGCGGGGCGTTCGCGCCCCTGCTGGCCGACAGGCCGTACCTGAACACCGCGCACGTGCTCCTGCCGGCCTGCTGCCTGTGCCTCAGCCTGGCCGCGGACCGCCAGATCCGGGCCACCCGGGTCGGCCGTCCGCTGCCGCGCCCGCCGATGCAGCGGCTCAGCCTGATGCCGTACGCCGCCGTCCTGGCCACCGGCGGCCTGCTGCTCTCCACCGCGGTCGAGAACAGCGCCGACCTCATCGCGATCGCGATCGGCTCGGTCACCGTGACCCTGCTGGTCGCCACCCGTCAGCTCGTCGCCCTGCGCGACAACGCCCGCCTGCTCGACGACCTCGACGCCCGGCAGCGGGAACTGGCCCATCAGGCCGGCCACGACGCGCTCACCGGGCTGGCCAACCGGACCGTGCTCACCCGGGACATCACCGCCGCGCTGGCCGACGACCCGGCCGACGTGTTCGTCGCGCTGATCGACCTCGACGACTTCAAGGCCATCAACGACGACCTGGGCCACGCGGTCGGCGACGAGCTGCTCACGGCCGTCGCCGCGACGATCCGGTCGCGGCTCGGTCCCGGCGGCGTCGCGGCCCGGCTCGGCGGCGACGAGTACGCCCTCCTGCTGCGCGGCGACGCGGCCGGGACCCTGACCGCGATCGCCTCGCGGCTGCGCCGCCCGGTGCGCGCGGGCGGCCACGAGCTGGTCGTCGAGGCCAGCATCGGCCTGGCCCCGGCCCGCGACGGCGACACCGCAGACGAGCTGCTGCGCCGCGCCGACGTGGCCATGTACGAGGCCAAGGGGCAGGGCAAGGGCCGCCAGGTCACCTACGCCACGGCGATGGACCAGCGCACCGCCGAGCAGTCGCGGCTGGCCGCCGACCTGCGCATCGCCCTCGACACCGACCAGCTCACGCTGCTCTACCAGCCGATCGTCACGATGCCGGGCGGCGAGCTGTACGGCGTCGAGGCCCTGATCCGCTGGCGGCACCCCGAGCGCGGCCCGATCGGCCCGGCCGTCTTCATCCCGGCCGCCGAGCGCACCGGCCTGATCGTGCCGCTGGGCGCCTGGATCCTGGAGGAGGCCTGCGGTCAGGCGATGCGCTGGCGCGCCGAGCTGGGCGCGGGCGCCCCCAGCACGGTCACCGTCAACGTCTCGGCTCGCCAGCTGCGCGAGGCCGGCTTCGCCGACGAGGTCGCGGCCGTCCTGTGCCGCACCGGACTGCCGCCCGAGGTGCTGACCGTCGAGGTCACCGAGACCGCGGTGTTCGACGGCGGCACCGCGCTCACCGAGCTGCGGGCCATCGCCGCGCTCGGCGTCAAGATCGCGTTGGACGACTTCGGCACCGGCCACTCGTCGCTGGGTCTGCTGCGCACCTGCCCGGCCGACGTTCTGAAGGTCGACAAGTCGTTCGTCGACGACGTCACCGACGACGGCCCGCAGGCGGTCGTGGTGGCCGCCCTGATCGGCATCTGCCAGGGCCTGGGGCTGCGCGCGGTGGCCGAGGGCGTCGAGACGGCCGGGCAGGCGGTCGAGCTGCAGCGCCTCGGCTACCGCTACGCGCAGGGGTACTACTACGGCCGGCCGATGCCCGCGCACGAGGTCGCCGGCTACCGCCCGGCCGCCGTCGAACGGGAACTCGCAGCCTGATCAGGTCAGTCCGGCCATGCCCGGGTCGCTGATGCTCTCCCGGCCGTTCTCGAGGTGCCCGGCGTACCGGCGTTCGAGGCCCTCGGCCGTCACGCTCAGGTCGTACCAGCCGCGGGCCTTCTCGGCCGAGTGCCTCTCGGTGTGCCTGCCGCCGGCCGGGACAGCCCGGGTGGTGGTCCGCCCGGTGTAGCGGTCGACCACCTTGACCAGGGCCCGGGCGGAGCCGTGGTTGCTGACCTCGAGGACGGCGACGTGGTCGTGCTGCTCGGCGCGCACCTCGACCGACGGCCGGCCGGCTGTGCCCCGGAAGTGCCGGTAGAAGCCGTTCGGGCCGCGCACCTCCAGGTCGTACGCCTGGCCGGTGGGCCACATGCCGGTGAGCCGTTTGCGCGGCTCGACGGTGTAGGTGCGCGGCTCGTGGGCCGGGTCGGCCGAGTGGACCTGGAACACCGCCGCGGCGCGGCCCGTGTTGCGGAACTCGATCGTGAAGCCGGTCGGGGCCGATTTGCCGTCGGCGTGCAGCTCGTACGGCAGGGCGCGGGCCGGGCGTACGCCCTGCTCCTGGACCGGAAGACTGGGGTCGGCCGGTGGCACCGGGACGTCGTCGGGCTGCCGGGTCAGCTCGGTCGGCTTGAACGCGGCCGTCCCGGGCAGGTCGACGAGCCGGCGGTTCGGGGTCTTGAAGTCGAACGCGCTGGTCAGATCGCCGGCCACGGCTCGCCGCCACGGGGTGATGTTGGTTTCCCGGGTCCCGAAGCGCCGCTCCAGGAAGCGGATCAGCGAGGTGTGGTCGAACAGTTCCGAGTTGACCCAGCCACCCCGGGTCCACGGCGAGACCACGATGGTCGGCACCCGCACCCCGAAGCCGTACGGGCCGGTCGGGTGGTCGGCGCTGCCGGGGAAGATCTCATTGGTGATCGGCACGGTCGAGCGCCCCGGGTCGGGGGTGGGCGGCACCAGGTGGTCGAAGAAGCCGCCCTCCTCGTCGTACGTGAGGAACAGGGCCATCTTGCTCCACACCCGCGGGTTGTCGGCCAGGATGTCGATGACCTGCGAGACGTACCACTCGCCGTAGTGCGGTCCCCAGTTCGGGTGCTCGGTGTACGCCTCGGGCGCGACGATGTAGCTCACCGCGGGCAGCCGGTCGTTGCGCACGTCCTCGCGGAAGTCGCTGAGCAACTTCGCGGGGTCCCGGCCGAGCTGGGCGATCTCGGTGCCGCGCTTGGCCCGGTCGGCGAGCGGGCTGCCCGGCCGGGCGTTCTGGTACTGGTGGAAGTAGAGCAGGGAGTTGTCGCCGTAGTTGCCGATGAACGGGTCGCTCGTCCAGCCCCACGATCCGGCCGCGGTCAGCCCGATCCCCGTGTCCTGGTAGATCTTCCACGGGACGCCGGCGCGCTCCAGCCGTTCCGGATAGGTCGACCAGTCGTACCCGGCCTCGGCGTTGTCGACGACCGGGCCGCCGCCCTTACCGTCGTTGCCGACCCAGCCCGTCCACATGTGGTAGCGGTTGGGGTCGGTCGAGCCCATCAGCGAGCAGAAGTAGTTGTCGCACACTGTGAAGGCGTCGGCCAGCGCGAAGTGGTAGGGCAGGTCGGCCCGGGTGTGGTGGGTCATCGTCTGCACGCCCTTGTTGGGCACCCACCGGTCGTACCGGCCGCCGTTCCAGGCGTCGTGCGTGTCGTTCCAGCCGTGCGGCGGGTCGGGCAGGAACGTGTCACCCATGTCCGGCACCTCGGGCCGGAACGGCAGCAGTTCCGAGTCGCCGTGCGGCTGATGCCAGACGCTCTTGCCGGTCGGCAGCCGTACGGGATGGGGGTCGGCGAAGCCACGCACCCCGCGCAGGGTGCCGAAGTAGTGGTCGAACGAGCGGTTCTCCTGCATCAGGAAGATGACGTGCTCGACGTCCTCGATGCTGCCGGTACGGTTGTTGGCCGGGATGGCGAGCGCCTTGTCCAGGCTCGCCGGCAGGGCCGACGCGACCGCCGGCATGCCCAGCATCTGCAGAAACGTCCGGCGATCCAGCTCGGCCATCGCGAACCCCATCCAGTCGGAGACGGGGGAACGCTAACGGCGTCAGGTGGACCCGAAATATACAGAAGTCGATTATCGACTGACGGCTGCCTGACCGGGACGCTGGAGATCGGGGCGGGCAGAACTTCGGTCTGGCGAATAAAAGATCTCGATACCTTGACTAAAGCTTCCGTTCTCCGAGGATGGGTCGATGGGCGTCTTCCACCGAGTTGTCCTCGCGTTCACCGCTGCCGTCGTCGTCGTGTTCGCCGCGCCCTCGCCGGCCGCCGCGCACGGCACGCTCGCCATGTCCAACCCGGCCAGCGGGACGACCTTGGCCGCTCCGGTCGGCAGCGTGGAGCTGTTCTTCACCGAGAAGGTGCCGGACAACGCGTACTTCACGGTCACCGCCCCGGGCGGCGGCCGGGTCGACAGCGGCTGGGAGCACGCGAGCCCGCGGCCGCTGGACAAGCCGGTCACCGAGTACTTCATGGAGGGTGGGAAGTTCGAGCCCCGGCAGTACACCACCGGGTTCCCGGCCCGGGTGCGCGTCGCCCACCTGCCGGCGGCGGGGGAGTACAAGGTCGACTACCTGTCCAAGGCCTCCGACGGCGACTCCGTGCACGGGACCGTCACCTTCAAGTACACCGGGCCCGCGACGCCGGCCCCGGCCGGGTGGACGCCGCCGACCGACCAGGCCGATCCGGCGCTCACCGGCTCCGGCGGCCCCGGCCCGTCGGCCGCGGCGGCCCCCACGGCCACCGCCGCGGCCACCCCCACGGCCGCGGCCGCGCCCGCACAGCCTCAGGACGACTCCGGCGGATACGCGTGGCTGGGCTGGCTCGGCGGGACGGTCGCGGCTGTCGCCGCGGTGGCCGGTGTCGTCCTCGTGCGGCGCCGCCGGACTCCGCTTCCGGTCGTGCCGATCGCGGTGGGCGCGGTGGTCGTGGCGCTCGTCGGCGGCTACGCCCTGGGCCGCGCGACCGTCCCCGAGCAGCGTGCGCCGGTCGCGACCGGCGCGACCGGCCCGGCCGCGGTCCCGGCTGCCGCCGGAGCCGGTCACCAGCACGGGGGCAGCGACGCCGGCGCGGCCACGGTGGACGCGGCCGGCACGACCGTCAGCGCGGGCGGCTACACGCTGCAGCCGGTGCGCCGCTCCCAACCCGCGGGCCGGACCGTCGAGTACGCCTTCCGGATCGTCGGCGCCGACCGCCAACCGGCCACCCGCTTCGCCGTGGTGCACGACCAGCCCCTGCACCTGGTCATCGCCGGCCGCGACCTGGGCGGCTTCCAGCACCTGCACCCCACGATGTCGCCCGACGGCCTGTGGTCGGTGCCGCTGACCCTGCCCCGGGCGGGCGCCTACCGCATCTTCGCCGACTTCACCGTGGCCACGGCGGACGGCGCCCCCACGCCGCTCGTCCTGGGCGTCGATCACCTGGTGCCCGGGACCGCGCCGGAGTTCGCCCTGCCCAAGGCGGCCACCCAGGCCCAGGCCGGCTCTTTCGCCGTCACCATGGAGGGCAAGCCCACGATCGGCGCGACCGTCCCGGTCAGCTTCCGGGTCGCCCGGGCCGGCGCCCCCGGCCCGGCCACCCTGGAGCGTTACCTGGGCGCGTACGGCCACCTGGTCGTGCTGCGCGAGGGCGACCTCGGCTACGTCCACGTCCACCCCGACCAGGAACTGGTCGACGGCGCCATCAGGTTCAACGTGTCGGTGCCGGGCGCGGGCCGCTACCGCGCGTTCCTCGAGTTCCAGGTGGCCGGCGGCGTCAACCGGGCCGAGTTCACGCTGGACCTGAGCTGACGGCGGCGGTCGGCGGGGTCGAGTTCACGCTGGACCTGAGCTGACGGCGGCGGTCGGCGGGGTCGAGTTCATGCTGGATCTGAGCTGACGGCAGCGGCTGGCGGGGCCGAGTTCATGCTGGGTCTGAGCTGACCGCTGCGGCCAGCCGGGGGTGGGACGGCAGGGTTACGTGGTTGGCGTCGACCCGCTCGATGGTGAGCCGGGGCAGCAGCGCCGAGGCGCGGGCCAGCGCGGCGTCGTTGAGGAAGGCCGCGGCCCCGTCGTGGGTACCGTGGGCGGCGGCCAGCAGATGCACCGGCACCTCCAGATCCCGTACGGCGGTGAGGGTGGGCGGTCCGGCGAGGGTGTCGGCGGCGTCGGCGACCAGGCGGTGGCGGCGTAATCGGGGGCGACCGTTGCCGTCGAGCAGGTAGGCGGCGGCCTCCCGTGCCGACGGGCGGAGATCGGGGCGGGTACGCAACACCCGGCCCTCGGTCGCCTCCAGGAAGGCGTCGGGGGTGCGCCAGCGGCGGCCCAGGAACAGCGCCTGCGCGGTGAAGATCGCCTTGACGACGGGGCGGCTCAGCAAGGGGGAGGGGTCGGGTGGGATGCCGCCGTCGGCCAGCACCAGCTTGCGGACCCGGTCGCCCAGGGCGGCTGCGACCAGCGGGGCCAGGAAGGCGCCCATCGAATGGCCTACGACGGTGAGGTCGGTCAGGTCGAGGTCGTCGACCAGGGCCACCACCGCGGCGGCGTGGCCGGGGAGGCCGGGGGAGGCGGTTGTGGTGACGGAGCCGCCCCGGCCTGGGAGGTCGGGGGCCAGGAGGCGGGTGTGGGGGAGGGCGGTCGCCAAGGGGGACCAGGTTTCTGAGGTGCTGGTCAGGCCGTGCAGGGCCAGGACGGTGGTGGTGGCGTTGGGGTGCCATTCCGCGCAGGTCAGGCGGGCTGTGGTGCGGCGTGTCGCTTGTTCGCCCATGGCGTGATCTTCTCATCGGGGGTGGGTGCGGCTCTCGACCGGTGAGGTCGTCGCGGCTTGCGTTAAGAGATGTTCATTGTTGTCGGGGGTGGACCTCAGGGCTCTGCCCCGAACCCCGGCCATCGCTGGAGATCTCTCTGGCGATGGTTGCGGTAGGGGCTCGGGGGATCTCCGGGCGGCGGCTGCCGTAGCGAATCGCAAGCTGAGGGAAGCCGCAACCAAACCCCGGTTGCGGCTTCCCTCACCTCGCGATGAGCTTGGGCTGCCGTCGCCCGGAGATCCCCCGAGCCGGGGGCGCGCTGAGGAAAGACGGGTGGCTCACCGTTCGGTTGCGGCGCAGCCTTCCATCGCCCAAGCGTGACGTGCTGACCGCAAGCGGCAGGGTTCGGTCCCCTTGACCCACCACTCAGGTCTGCCCGCCCTTGCCGACTTCCGGTCCGGTGACCACAGCGCGGTAGCCAGACCCCTCACCCGTCAGGTGACCGCCGCCTTCACCAGGCGATCAGCAGCCGGCGACCCACCGCTCAGCCGCCGCGTGCTCCCCCGCAAGGGTGGGGCCGAGGGTGGCCAAGCACGGCCATAGACGCTTTACCGCCGAGCTTGGCCACCCTCGGCCCCACCCGTCAACCGCAACAAGTCCACCCACCCGTCAGGCCGCCCTCAGTTGACCCGATCGACCGCGGCCGTGGCCAGATCGCTCAGAGCGTCCCGCACGAACGACGGCACCGGCGCCAGAGCCAGCGCCGCCAAGCCGGCTTCGGCCCGCACGCGGATCATCTGTTCGATCTGGTCCAGCGCTCCCGTCTCGATGATGATCGCGCGCAGTTCCTCGGCGCCGGACGCGTCCAGGTCCGGATTGCCGAAGAGCCCGGCCATCTGCTGCGCCTGGGCCCGGGTGGCCGCGTCCCGGGCCAGCGCCATCATGACCGTCGGTTTTCCTTCTCTCAGGTCGTCCAGGGTGGACTTCCCCGTGATCGTCGGGTCGCCGAAGACGCCCAGCACGTCGTCCCTGAGCTGGAACGCGTCGCCCAGCGGGTCGCCGAAGTCGGTGAAGGCCGTGTACAACGCTCTCGGGGCGCCGGCCAGCCACGCGCCGATCTGCAGGGGTCTGGTGACCGTGTAGCGGGCCGCCTTCATGCGGATCACCGTCAGGGCGCTCGCCACCGAGCCGTCGCCTACGCCGGAGACCAGGTCCAGGTACTGGCCGGCGATCACCTCGGTGCGCATGAGGGCGAACGCCGCGTAGCCCTGGTGGATCTGGCGGGGTGGCAGGCCGCACTCGTGGAACATCTGCTCGGCCCACGCCGCGCACAGGTCGCCACACAGCAGGGCTGTGTTGCGGCCGAACGCCAGGGAGTCGCCTCGCCACGAGTGGCGGTCGTGCAGGGTGGCGAAGAAGCGGTGCATCGAGGGCTGGCCGCGTCTCCGGTCGCTGCCGTCGATGATGTCGTCGTGGATGAGGGCGAACGCGTGGAACAGTTCCAGCGCGGCCGCCGCGTTGACGACCTCGGGGCAGTCCTCGCCTCCGCCGCCGCGCCAGCCCCAGTAGCAGAACGTCGGCCTCAGTCGTTTGCCGCCGGCCAGTACGAAGCGGCGCAGGCTGTCCAGGGCCCCGCGCGGGGCGCCGTCGGGCCAGGCCGGGTCCTGCCGGTCGATGAAGGCGGCGAGGGCCAGGTCGAAGCGCCGGCGCAGTTCGGCGGCGGCCGGGGGGCGGGTCGCTTCGAGTGTCATGACAGGCCCGCCAGCCCTAGGAGCAGGGCCTTGACCTCGGTGGCCTCGACCTTGTCCCGTACGGCGGAGGGGTCGGAACACAGCAGCACCGGGGCGTCGGCCGGGTTGTCGGGCAGCCTTCCGTGCGAGCCGCGGACGGCGCGGGCCCCGGCGTCGAGGCCGACCGGGTTCATGACGTAGCGCAGGCCCAGTTTCTTGCGGGCCACGGCTTTCACGGCCCGGCGTTTGGCCGCGCCCGGGTCGGCCGGGTCGAAGAACAGCTCGGCCGGGTCGTACCCGGGTTTGCGGTGGATCTCGACCGAGCGGGCGAAGTCGGGGGCCCGGGCGTCGTCGAGCCAGTAGTAGTAGGTGAACCAGGCGTCGGGGTCGGCCACCAGCACGAGGTCGCCGGCCCGGTCGTGGCCGAGCCCGTGGGCCGCCTTGCCGGCCTCGTCGAGCACCTGGTCGACGCCGGGCAGAGCCGCGCACAGCTTGGCCACGGCCGGGAGGTCGCCGGGATCGCGGACGTAGACGTGGGCCACCTGGTGGTCGGCCACGGCGAAGGCCCGCGACACCCACGGGTCGAGGTACTCCATGCCGTCCTGGGTGTAGACCTCGAGGAGGCCCTCGGTGCGCAGCATCCGGTTGATGTCGACCGGCTTGCTCACGTCGGTGATGCCGTACTCGGACAGCGCCACCACGGTGAGGCCGGGCTGGTCGAGCAGCGGCGCCAGCACCTTGTCGAGGGCGGCGGCCGCGGCCGCCGCCTGGGGGGAGGACGGGCCGAAGCGTTGCAGGTCGTAGTCCAGGTGCGGGATGTAGACCAGGGTGAGGTCGGGGTTGCGGGTCTTGAGCAGGTGCTGGGCCGCCCGGACGATCCACTGCGACGACGGCATCCCGGCGGCCGGCCCCCAGTAGGTGAAGAGCGGGAACGGCGGCAGCTCGTCGTGCAGCTCCGGCGGGTAGGTGTAGCAGTCCGGGTCCTTGCGGCCGTCCGCGCGGTAGATCGGCCGGGGGGTGATGGTCCAGTCGACCTGGGCGCCCATCGCGTACCACCAGCACACGTTGGCCACGGTGTAGCCGGGGGAGACCTTGCGGGCCGCGTCCCAGAGCTTCTCGCCGCCGACCAGTGCGTTGTGCTGGCGCCAGAGGAAGACCTCGCCGAGCTCGCGGAAGTACCAGCCGTTGCCGACGATGCCGTGCTCGGCCGGGGTGGCGCCGGTGAGGAAGGTGGACTGGGCCGAGCAGGTCACGGCGGGCAGCACCGTCCCGAGCGGGGCCTGGAAGCCGCGGTCGGCCACGGCGCGCAGCCGGGGCATGTGTTCGAGCAGCCGCGGGGTCAGGCCGACGACGTCGAGCACGAGCAGCCGGGTCATCGGGCCACCTCCGCTGTCATCAGGTCGCGGGCGAACGCGAGCTCGGCTGCGATCCCGTCGGCCAGGCCGGCCGCGTCGGCCGGCCGCTGATCGGGCGGCAGGACACCCCAGGTGTACGTCTCGACGTCGTAGTGCTCGCAGTCGGTCCGGGTCAGGAGTTCGTGGACGGCCTGCCGGAGCACCGGGACCGTCGAGGTCAGCGGCGCGGACGGCACGGCGTGCAACGGCACGTGGTAGTGGATGCGCCACGGCCCGGGCAGCTGTTCCCCGAGCGCCGCGTCGAGGTCGTCGGTGGCCCCGCCGAACGCCGAGCGGGTCTGGTGCAGGAACCGCGGCTCCACATAGGTCCGCAGGACGTCCTCGGTGGCGAGCGGATCGTCGGCCTGCAGGGCCGCCGACACCTGCACCTTGACCACCGGCACCCCGGCTGCGGCCAGCCGGTCGAGCGCCGCGGCCGGCTGTTCCCAGGCGCAGGCCAGGTGGGCCAGGTCGAGGCAGACGCCCAGCCACCGCTTGTCCACGTCGGCCAGCAGGTGGGCGGCCTGCGTGGTGTTCTCGATCAGGCAGCCGGGCTCGGGTTCGAAGCCGACCCGGATCGTGCGCCCGGTCTCCGCGGCGATGCGTTCCAGCCCGCGGGCCAGGTCGTCGAGGTGCCCGCGGGCGGCCGACGCGCGGGACGGGTCCCACGGCGTGCGCCAGGCCAGCGGCAGCGTCGAGATCGAGCCGTACGTGGCCGTCTCGGGCATCAGGTCGCTGAGCACCCGGGCCAGGTCGAGGGTGTAGTCCAGCCGGTCGGGGGAGGTCCAGTCGGGGTGGTAGACGGCGTGCTTGACCACCGGCGCCTGGAACGCCTCGTACGGGAAACCGTTGAGGGTGACCACCTCGAGCCCGCGCGCGTCGAGCTCGTGCCGCAGCCGCTGGCGCAGCGCCGGGTCGTCGGCCAGGGCGGCCGCGGCCGGGGCGGCCAGCCACAGTCCTAGGCCGAGGACGTCCGAGCCCAGGCGCCGGCGGATCGGCAGCGCGTACGTGTCGAGCTGCTCGATGATGCCGGCCAGGTCCTCGGCCGGGTGCACGTTGGTGCAGTAGCTCAGATGCATCAGCTGCCTCCGCGCAGGATCGAGTTGCCGGCAAAGGTGGCGTCCGGTTCGGGCAGGTCGGACAGGTCCAACCGGCCCGACTGGCTGTAGAACTCGACGGGGTTGCGCCACAGCACCCGGTCGACGTCGTCCTTGTCGAAGCCGCCGGCCAGCATGGCCTCGGCGGTCCGCAGGGTGAGCAGCGGATCCGACTTGCCCCAGTCGGCCGCCGAGTTGACCAGCACCCGGTCGGGGCCGTATTCGCGCAGGATCGCGACCATGCGGTCCGGGGACATCTTCGTGTCGGGGTAGATCGAGAAGCCGGCCCACACGCCGGCGTCGCGGGCCAGGCCGACCGTGACCTCGTTGAGGTGGTCGAGCAGCACCCGGCCCGGGTCGATGCCCGACTCCTTGACGACGTCGAGGCTGCGCTGGGTGCCGCGGGCCTTGTCGCGGTGCGGGGTGTGGACCATGGCCGGCAGGTCGTGATCGAGCGCCAGGGCCAGCTGGGCCGCGAAGGCCTCGTCCTCGGCCGGCGTCATCGAGTCGTACCCGATCTCGCCCACCGCGACCACGCCGTCCTTGGCCAGGTAGCGCGGCAGCAGGTCGAGCACCGGCCGGCAGCGGGGGTCGTTGGCCTCCTTGGGGTTCAGCGCGATCGTGGCGTGGTGCCGGATGCCGAACTGGCCGGCCCGGAACGGCTCCCAGCCGATCAGCGAGTCGAAGTAGTCGGTGAACGAGCCCGGGTTGGTGCGCGGCTGCCCCAGCCAGAACGCGGGCTCCACCACCGCCTGCACTCCGGCCTCGGCCATGCGGCGGTAGTCGTCGGTGGTGCGCGACGTCATGTGGATGTGCGGGTCGAAGATGCGCATCAGGCCTCCTGGAGCGAATCGAGCAGGGCGAGAGCGTCGGGCGGCATGTCCCGGCCAGCGGCGTGGCGTTCGGCGGCGAAGGCGCTGAGCATCGCCCGCAGCTCGGGGTCGGCGCGCTCGGGCAGCCCGTGCACGAGCCGCAGCGGCACGCCCATGAAGACGCACTTGAGGACGGCCTGACGCCACGCCTCCTGGCCGAGGTGCTCCGCGTACGGGCCGAGGGCCGCGGCCACCAGCCGGGTGTCGTTGGTGCGCAACGCGTCCTCGAGCAGCGGCACGGCGCTGTCCCCGATCGGCAGCAGCGGCAGCGCCTTGAGCACGGCCAGCTTCTCGGCCGTGTCCCCGTACCGGTAGATCTCGTGGACCTCGGCCGGCGGCACCGCGGCGAGCATCAGCGCGCGGGCCGCCTCGTCGGTCGTCCACCCTTCGGTGAGCGGCTCGCGTCCGTAGCGGCGGGCCGCGGCCGGGAACAGGGCCGGCACGTCGCCGGGCCGGAACTCGGCCGGCAGGAAGGTGCGGAGCTCATCGAGGGTGGTCATGCCGGTCTCCTGCCTCTTTGGCGGCGTTGCGCAGGAACTCGAGCGAGCGGGCGGCGATCGCCGGGGCCGCGTGCGCGTGCCGGGGCAGCTCGACCGAGACGAGCCCGTCGTAGGAGGCCGACAGCGCGGCCAGCACGGGTGGGAAGTCGATCTCGCCGGTCCCGAACTCGAGGTGTTCGTGGACTCCGCGCCGCATGTCGTCGATCTGCACGTTGACGAGGTGGTCGGCGACCGCGGTGACGCACTCGGGCACCGGCAACGTCTCCAGGCAGCGGCAGTGTCCGATGTCGAGGGTGATGCCGAAGTTCGGCGGTCGCCCGAGGTCGTCGTGGAGCCGACGCCAGTCGGCGATGTCGTTGACGAGCATGCCCGGCTCCGGCTCGAAGCCCAGCGTCACGCCCGTCTCTGAGGCGAGCTCGACGATCTGCCGGGTGCCGTCGACGAGCCGGTCCCAGGCTTCCGGCGGGCCGATGCCGGCCCAGAACGAGACCGCCTCGGCGCCCAGGTCGGCGCCGACCCGCACGGCCCGGCGCAGATATTCCAGCCGGCGGGCCGGGTCGTCGTCCATCAGGGTGGGGGAGTGCTTGCGCCACGGGTCGAGCAGGTAGCGGGCGCCGGTCTCGATGACCACGGCCAGGCCGTGCCGTTGCAGGTCGGCGGCCACGCCGGCGGTGCGGCGGGCCAGGTCGGCGTCGAAGGGGTCCAGGTGGTTGGTGTCGAGGGTGAGCGCGACCCCGTCGTAGCCGAGGTCGGCCAGGACGGCCAGCGCCTCGGGCAGCCGGTGGTTGGTGAAGCCGTTCGTGCCGTATCCGAATCTCATGTCGGTGACACCTTCCGCGCCAGGATCCGGGCGAGCGGCGCGACGAGGGCGAGCCCCAGCCCGTACGCGGGAGCGCCCGCCTTGGCCGTCAGCGCGCCCTGCAGCCGGGGCAGGTCGGTGATGCCGGCGCCGACGGCCGCGCGCACCCGGCCCGGCGTGGGGTCGGCGGCCGCACGGGCCTGCGCGGTCCCGTAGCCGGCCGCGTACCAGGCCGCCAGCAGCCCGGCCGGGCCCGGTCGCCGGCCCGCCGTGGTGGCGGCCAGCGCGGCGGTCGCGGCCAGGGTGGCCAGCGGCAGCGCCGGCGTCGCTCCGGACACCTCCCGGCGCGACAACTCGGTGACCGTGTAGGTGTGCGCGGCCACGGTGAGAGCCGGCGGGACGGCCCGGCGGAGGTTGCCGCCGCTGGCCCCGAGCAGCACGTCGAGGCCCCGGCAGGCCGCCATCACAGCCGGTCCGGCCGCTGTGTTCTTGGCCCACAGGTCGTAGGCCCAGACCGTCGCGGCGAGCGGCAGGGCGACCGCGGCGGCCCGGCGTCCGCCGGCCACCGCGGCCAGGCCGACGCCGGCCGCGGTCAGCCCGGCCGCGGTGAGCAGCGCGTGCCGCGCCGGCACCCGGCCCGACGGGATCGGCCGTCCGGGCCGCTCGACGGCGTCGAGCTCCCGGTCGGCCCAGTCGTTGGCGGCCATGCCACCCCAGTAGAGACAGACCGAGGCCGCGGCCAGGGCCGGAGTCGAGCGTCGCAGCCCGCCCGCCGCGGCCGCCCCGGCCACCGTGTCACCGGGGACGGACAGGGCGGCCGGCGCGCGGACGAGCTCGGCCAGGTCACGCAGGCGCATGGAGGCCCCGCACGAAGGCGACCAGCGCGGCCCACTGGTCGGGCAGCGCGTGCGGCACCTCGCCGATCGGATCCTTGAAGAAGAAGGCCAGCTCGGCGAGGGGTCCGCCGCGCCCGGCGGCGTGCGCGGCCGAGGTCAGCCGGGCCAGGTCGAGGATGAGCGGGGCGGCCAGGGCCGAGTCGCAGCCGTGCCAGGAGAACTCCATCCGCATCCGGGTGCCGAGGAACCCGCTGAAGGTGATGAGGTCCCACGCGGTCTTGAAGTCGCCGATGTCGTCGACGTACTCGATGTGGCTGCTGCCCTCGGGCTGGTAGCCCAGCGTCTCGGCCAGCACCCGCTGCTTGCTGCCGGCCTTGGCGGCGTTGGCGGCCGGGTCGGCCAGGTTGGCGCCGTCGCCCCCGCCCAGCAGGTTGGTGCCCGACCACGTGCGGACCCGCAGGTGCCGCATCGCGAACATGGGGGCCAGCACCGACTTGACCAGCGTCTCGCCGGTCTTGCCGTCGTGCCCGGCGTAGGGCAGGCCGTGCCGGTCGGCCAGCTCCCGCAGGGCGGGCAGCCGCGAGCCGGTCGACGGGGTGAAGTCCACGAAGGAGCAGCCGGCCGTGAAGGCGGCGTAGGCGTAGAGCGAGCTCGGCGGCAAGACGTGCTCGCCCGGGGAACCGAGGGCCTCCTCGAGCGCGGCCAGGCTCTCGTGGGCGGGATGCGGCGTCACGGCCGGCTCGGTGGACGAGACGTTGACGACCACGACCCGCTCGAGACCGCGCCGGCGGCGGAAGTCGTCGATGTCCTGGGCGATCAACCGGGCGGTCTCGAGCTGCGAGTCCGCCGTGGGCACCGGGCGTATCTCGCGCTGCACCGCGGCCAGCTGATCGGTCACGGCGCCGGCCGGCCGGGCCGGGAGCACCCCGGCGGCGACCAGACTCTCGACCTTCTTCTCCAGGGTGAGGTCGCTGATGTCGTGGCCACCGAACTCCAGGTCGGCCAGGCCGGGCAGGGCCGGGCCGGCCAGCTCGGGCAGTTCGGTGACGCAGCCGAGCGGTTCGGCGAGCCCGGCGCGCAGCGCCAGGGCCCCGACGACGCTGGTCACCGCCACGGATCCGCGTGCTCCGATCAGCCACACTCCGGTGGTCGTCATCTGGTCCTCCTTTTGTTGCTGTGGTGCGCGGGCCGGGACCTTGTGGGTCCCGGCCCGCGGACGGCTCAGTTGCCGTAGACCTCGAAGGTGAAGAGGGAGTAGCCCCACGCCGTGGCGCGGGTGGTGCCCAGCACGCGGACGTACCGGGCCTGGGCATTGAGGCCGGTCAGGTCGTCCTCGCCGCCGTTGCCGCCGGTCACCGAGCGCTCGGTGGTCCAGGTGGTGCCGTTGGCCGAGGTCTGGATCTGGTACGCCGATCCGTACGCCGCCTCCCAGAGCAGGCGGACGCGGTTGACGTTGAAGGTGGCGCCCAGGTCGACCTGGACCCACTGCGGGTCCCCGAAGGCGCTCGACCACCGGGTCGTCGTCGAGGCGTCGACCGCGTTGGAAGCCGGGTAGGAACCGTTCTCGACGCTGGAGGCGGTGGCGGTCTTGTTGAGCGCCAGGTTGCTGACCGGCGGCTGCCCGGTCAGCTCCTTGACCCGGATGTTGCGGAACGCGGCCTGGTCGCCCGCGCCGTGGTTCTGGATGCCGATGTAGCCGTCCAGGTTGCGGGCCGGGTCGGTGTTGGTGAAGTCGTTGACGAGCCGGCCGTTGAGGTAGACCCGGATGCGCTGGCCCTCGACGAGCAGCTCATAGGTGTTCCACTCGCCGGCCGGGTTGAGCGCGGCGTCCCGGGCGGCCAGGTCGGCCGACTTGAACGTGTAGATCGCGCCGGTGGTGCGGTCGGCCGCGTCGGTGGCGTCGATCTGGATCTCGTAGCCCTGGTTGACGGCCACCCACGGGTCGTTGCTGGGGTTGGGGAAGCCGACGAAGATGCCCGAGTTGCTGTCGCCGGTGAGCCGCCAGTCGGCCTTCAGCGAGTACGACGTGAACGGCTTGGCCGAGTACCAGTAAAGACCCATGCCGCCGGTCGAGCTCAGCGTGGCGTCGCTGCTGGTGAAGCCGCCCGGCCCGGCCTGCGTCCAGCCGGTGGTGCTGCCGTTGTAGAGGGCGGTGTAGCCGGTCTCGGGCCGGCAGTCGGCCTTGGCCCGGTTGGCCGCGTAGCGGATGCCGCCGAGCAGGTGGGTGCGGAAGTTCGCCTCGGCGTACGAGGCCTGCGTGTGCCCCAGGCCGGTGTACCAGGAGCGCCCGCTGTCCATCGTCTTGCACCAGGCGATCGGGTGGTCGGCGCCCATCGAGCCGCCGGAGTACGTCGACTCGTCCAGGGTGGCCAGCACGTGCGCGGTGCTGCGCGGGTTGGTGCGGTAGTTGTAGAGCTCGTCCGTCCGGGTCCAGGCCTGCGGCAGGTGGGCCGTGCTCGCGTGCCCCCGGTCCTCGACCCGGGTGGTGACCTGCTGGATGGCCGGGTGCGACTGGAAGTACGCGCCGACCAGCTGACCGTAGAAGGGCCAGTCGTACTCGGTGTCGGCCGCCGCGTGCACCCCGGCGTAACCGCCGCCGCCCCGCACGTACGACTCGAAGGCCGTCTGCTGGGTCGCGTTGAGGACGTCGCCGGTGGTGTTGAGGAAGACGACGGTCTCGTACTGGGCCAGGTTGGCCGTGGTGAACGCGTTCGCGTCCTCGGTCGCGGTGACCGTGAAGTTGTTGGCCGCGCCGAGATCCCGGATGGTCTGGATGCCGACCGGGATCGCGTCGTGCCGGAAGCCGGCGGTCTTGGAGAAGACCAGGACGTCGTACGGGGCGTCGGCCGCGGTTGCCGGCGACGCCGTGAACGTGCAGGCGGCGAGGGCGACCAGGGTCGCCGCGCCGGCTACGAGCTTGCGCATGGAACCTCCTGTGACGGGGGTGGTGGGCGCCCGCTTGGGGGAACGGGCGCCCACTCCAGGGGGAAGGTCAGCTGCCGTACACCTCGAAGGTGAAGAGGGAGTAACCCCAGGCGGTGGCCCGGGTCGTGCCGTTGATCCGCACGTACCGGGCCTGGGCGCTGAGGCCGGTGTTGTCGTCCTCGGCGCCGTTGCCGCCGGTCACCGACCGGGCGGTGGTCCAGGTCGTGCCGTTGGTGGAGGTCTGGATCTGGTACGCCGAGCCGTAGGCGCCCTCCCACTGCAGGCGTACCCGGTTGACCGTGCGGGTCGCGCCCAGGTCGACCTGGATCCACTGCGGATCCGCGAACGCGCTCGACCACCGGGTGGTCGTCGAGGCGTCCACCGCAGCCGAGGCCGGGTAGGTGGCGCTCTCGGTGCTGGAGGCGGTGGCCGGCTTGTTCAGCGACAGCAGGCTGCTCTGGGCGGTGCCGGTGGTGAACGAGAAGCTGTCCACGTCGTACAGCGCGCCCGTGCCCGTCCCGGCGAACGTCAGGTAGAGCGACGTGGTGCCGGCCGGCGCCCCGCTGATCGTTCCGGTGACGGTGACGAACGTGTCCCAGGAGCCGGTCGGCGCCACGGCCGCCGAGCCGATCACGGTGCCGGTCGGCGATCCCGTCCGCAGCTGCAGCGTGCCGCCGATGCCGGCCGAGGAGACCCGGGCGCTGAACGACGTGGCGTTGTTCAGCTTGTACGGGTCGAACTGGACCCAGTCGCCGTTGTTGATGTCGCCGACGGTCTGTCCGCCCTCGGCCGACGTCTTGGTCATCTTGGCGACGCCCGACGACGTCTTGTAGTGCTCGGCCTGCCGTTTGCGCGGCGCCAGGATGTGCTGGGCGTTGCCGGTCAGCCCGCTCTTGTCGGTGTAGGTGGCGTCGAAGATCGGGAAGATGTTCGCGGCGTCGTCGTGCTCCCCGTCGGTGGGGATGGTGATCGTGCCGGAGCACCCGGTCTGCGAGGTGATCTGGTGACCGTGCTGGTCGTGGCCGAGCACGTAGGCCATGGTGACCTTCGTGCAGTCGATCGTGCCGTCCTCGGGGTCGGTGACCGTGACGCTCCACGGCACACTGTCGCCGAAGGATGCGAGCTGCCCGGCCGACGGGGTGTTGATGGTGACCTTCGGCGCGGTGTTGCCGACCGTGACGGTGACGCTCGACGAGCCGGTCGCGCCCTGCGGGTCCCGAACGGTCAGCGTCGCGGTGTACGTGCCGTTGGTGCTGTACGTCTTGGACGGGTTGGCCGCCGTCGACGTGGTGCCGTCGCCGAACGTCCAGGAGTGGGTCAGCGCCCCGCCCTCGGGGTCGCTGCTGCCGGCCGAGGAGAACGCCACGGTCAGCGGGGCCGACCCGGACGTCGGGGTGGCCGCGGCCTGGGCCGTCGGGGCCCGGTTGCCCCCGGCGACGTAGTCGTAGCGGTAGAGCGCCGAGTTGGCGTCGCCGTTGAAGTAGCCGGTGCCGTAGTCGAGGACGTAGAGCGCGCCGTCCGGGCCGAATGCCAGGTCCATGACCTGCTTGCCGTTCCACGGGAACGTGTCGATCGCCCCGCGCGTGCCGTTCGCGTTGACCACGGTCGGCTTGATCCAGCCGCGGCCGAACTCGCCGGCGAAGAACTGCCCGTCGAAGACCTGCGGGAACTTGGTCGTGGAGGGGTTGCTCGCGTTGTAGCGGTAGACCGGGCCGCCCATCGGCGACTCCGAGCCGCCGCCGAACTCCGGCGGGGAGCCCGCGTCGCCGGCGTACCGGATCCAGGCCGGCTGGGCCGGCGGCAGCGTGGTCAGGCCGGTGTTGCGGAACGAGTTGTTGGTCGGGCCGCCGGCGCAGTTGTACTTGGCGCCGGTCGCGCTGGTGGCGAAGTTCCACTCGTTGTAGGTCTCGGTGCTGGTGTTCGTGCCGGTGCAGTACGGCCAGCCGAAGTTGCCGGGCGCGGTGACCCGGTTGAACTCCACCTGCCCGGACGGCCCGCGGGTGGCCGACGTGGTGCCCGCGTCCGGTCCGTAGTCGCCGACGTAGACGACGCCGGTGGCCTTGTCGACGCTGATCCGGTACGGGTTGCGGAAGCCCATGGCGTAGATCTCGGGGCGGGTGTTGGCCGTGCCCGCCGGGAACAGGTTGCCGGCCGGGATCGAGTACGTCCCGTTGGCGTTGACCTTGATCCGGAGGAGCTTGCCGCGCAGGTCGTTGGTGTTGCCCGCGCTGCGCTGGGCGTCGTAGACCGGGTTGCGGTCGGTCCGCTCGTCGATCGGGGAGTAGCCGGCCGATTCGAACGGGTTCGAGTCGTCGCCGGTCGACAGGAAGAGGTTGCCGGCCGCGTCGAAGTCCATGTCGCCGCCCACGTGGCAGCACTGCCCGCGGTCGGTCGCCACGTCCAGCACGTTCACCTGGCTCGCCAGGTTGACCGAGAAGTCGGCGTTGAGGGTGAACCGCGACAGCCGGTTGACGCCGGCCCAGGTGGCCCAGTTCGCCGCCGTGCCGCTGGCCGGGGCATCACCGGCCGGCGTGTTCAGCGGAGGGGCGTAGAACAGGAAGATCTGCCGGTTGGTGGCGAAGCCGGGGTCGACCGCCACGCCCTGCAGGCCCTCCTCGTCGTGCGTGTAGACCGGGATGGTGGCCACGACCGCGGTGTTGCCGGCCGCGTCGGTGCGCCGCAGGGTGCCGTTGCGCGCGGTGTGCAGCACCGACCGGTCGGGCAGCACGGCCAGGCTCATCGGCTCGCCGGTCTCGGCGACGCCCTTGGCCAGCGTGACCTGCTGGAAGTCGGCCGGGTTGATCACCGCGGAGGCCGGGGTGGCCGGCCCGGCGGCGACCGTGAGGACGGAGGAGAACAGCAGAGCTGCCGTACCTATCGCCACTCTTCGATGGACTGGGGTGTTTTTCACGTGGTCCCTTCCTGACTCGAGTCGCCAGGCGGGGCGCGTGCCGCCGCGCCGCAGCCGGGGATTGCTGTGGCTCAGGCGTGTCCCGGCACGACGGTGGGGGAACCGACACGTACCGGAAACATTCCTGTAGTGGGCATCACGTTATGAACTAACGAACTGTCCTGTCCAGACTTTTGGATCGACCGGCATAACTTTTGCGTCATCCGTCGAAAGCAGCGCGCGGCTCTTCCGGCAAGATCGCCGACCGGCTTCAGGCCGACGGAAGCCGCACGCTGAAGGTGGTGCCCAGGTGGGGACGGCTGGCGACCTCGATGCGGCCGCCGTGATCGGTGACGATCCGGTGGGCGATGGTCAGCCCGAGTCCCGTGCCGCCGGTCGCGCGCTGGCGGGCCGGGTCGGCCCGCCAGAACCGGTCGAAGACGTGCGGCAGGTCCCCGGCGGCGATCCCCACGCCGGTGTCCCGGACCGAGAGCACCGCCTCGCCGTTCTCGACGGCCGCCCGCACCACCACCTGGCCGTCCCGGTCGGTGTAGCGGATCGCGTTGGTCAGCAGGTTGCCCAGCACCTGACGCATCCGGTCCTGGTCGGCCACGACCCAGACCGGCCGGGGAGCGTCGACCGTCAGCGCCACCCCGGCCTCGGCGGCCACCGCCAGCTGCGCGGTCACCCCGGCCGCGGCCAGCTCGGCCAGATCGGTCGGCGTCCTGGTGTAACCGAGGTCGCCCGCCTCGGCCAGCGCCAGCACCTGCAGGTCGTCGAGGATGCGGCCCTGCAGCAGCGTCTCCTCGTGCAGCGAGGTGAACAGCTCCCGGCTCGGCTCGATCACCCCGTCCGACAGGCCCTCCAGGTAGCCGCGGAGGTTCGACAACGGCGTCCGCAGCTCGTGCGCGACGTCGGCGACGAGCCGGCGCTGCCGCTCCTCGCTCTCCTGCACCGCGCGGGCCATGGCGTTGAACGACCGGGACAGCTGGGCCAGCTCGCCGTGCCCCTCGTCGCGCACCCGCACGTCGTGCTGGCCCGCGGCGAGCAGGATGGACGCGCCGGTGAGCCGGCGCACCGGGCGGCTGACCTGCCGGGCGATCAGGAACGTGCCGGCCAGCGCGACGACCAGCAGGCCGGCCGCGCCGATGAGGGCCGGTCCACCGAAGTCGGCGATCTCGACCGTGTTGCGGCCGCCGAGGTAGAGCAGCAGCGGCGGGGCCGAGCTCGTCACCACCGTGTCGTTGAAGGCGCCCCGCAGACAGGACGCGGAGGTCAGGTCGGCGTCCATGCCCTCGCTCGGTCGCACGCGCTGGCAGCGCAGCAGGAAGTCCCAGTAGCCCTGGAACCAGGCCTGGTCGCTCAGCACCCGGGACGTGGCCTTGCGCAGGCACGCCGGCGACGTCGTCAGCTGGTCGCGGTTCAGGTACGGGGCCCGGTCGAGCCCCAGCGCCGGCTCGCCCAGGGCGGCGTCGTTCAGGCAGCGCACCAGCACCAGGCCGGCCCGGTACTGTGCGGCCTGGCGGAGCGCGAGCACGTCCGGGCTCATGATCTCGGGGTCGGTCGGACCGGGCCCGAAGAGGTCCGTGAGGACGAGCTTCGTCTTGGCCAGACCGGTCGACGGTGGTAGCTCGAACGTCGGGGGCGCGGCGGGCACGGCGGGCGGCACGGACCCCGGCGTCACTCCGGGCAGTCGTGGGACCGGGAGCGGATCGATGTCGTAGGCCACCGCCTGGACCGGCCCGGACGTGCGGTTCGCTTCGGTGTCCGAGTCGACCAGCACGTCACCCTCGGCCGTCTGCAGCTGGATGTGCAGACCGGTGCGGTCGGCCAGGCCGGTCACCACCCGGTCGACCCCGGGCCACCGGCCGTGCCGCAGGCCGTACCGCTGGATCTCGGCGATGATCTCGGCCCGGTGCCGGCTCTGGTCGTCCAGCGCCTGCGTCACCCCGCGGGAGGTGAGGTTGAGGGTCAGCCAGGCCGTCGCGCCGATCGCCGTCGAGGCGACCAGCAGCACCAGGACGAAGATGCGGAGCCGGAAACTCAATGCTCGGCCATCCGGTAACCCCGGCCGTAGACGGTCTGCACATAGCGGGGCTCGGCCGGGTTCATCTCGATCTTGCGGCGCAGGTTGACCACGTGCGCGTCGACGGTGCGGGCCGAGACGTCGTGCTCGAAGCCGAACGTCTTGTCGATGATCTGGCCGCGGGTGAAGACCCGGCCCGGCTCGCGGGCCAGCAGCTCGAGGATGCCGAACTCCTTCGCGGTGAGCGTCACCGTCTCGCCGCCGACCCGCACCTCGAACCGGCCCGCGTCCACCTCGAGCTCACCCACGCGCACGATCGACGACGGTCCGTCGGCCGCCCCCACCCGCCGCAGCAGCGCCCGCACCCGGGCGGTCAGCTCGCGCGGGCTCACCGGCTTGGTCATGTAGTCGTCGGCGCCGACGTCGAGCCCGAGCAGCATGTCGTTCTCCGACGACCGCGCGGTGACCAGCAGGATCGCCACATCCGACTCGGCCCGCAGGATGCGGCACACGTCCAGGCCGTCGACCAGCGGCATCATCACGTCCAGCACGACCAGGTCGGGCTTGCGCGCCCGGGCCACGTCGAGCGCGGCCCGGCCGTCACCCACAGTGATCACCTGGTGTCCCTCCCGCTCCAGGTACAGGCGGATGAGCTGGGCCTGCTTGGGGTCGTCGTCGGCCACGAGGATGCGTGCGGTCACGCCGCGATTGTGACCGTGCTTCGCCACCCCGGCCAACGAATGTGAGATTCCGATGAAGTTCCTTCCCGATTGCGATATCCCAACAAGTTCTTCACAGCCGCCCGCCTACGTTTCCCGGCATCCGACCAGGGGAGTGAACGATGTGTGGGCTGAACGTCTTCGTGAGCAGTCGACCGGGTGCCGGGGCACCGGACCCGGCCACGGCGGAGGCCTTCGCCGCGTCGCTCGAGACGATGCACCACCGCGGACCCGACGACACCCGGATCGAGTTCACCGACGGGGCCGCGTTCGGTTTCAAGCGGCTGGCCATCATCGACCGGGCCGAGGCGGCCCAGCCGGTGCACTACCGGGACAGGTGGACCGTCGTCTTCAACGGCGAGATCTACAACTACCGGGAGCTGCGGGCCGAGCTGATCAACGACCACGGGGCCACGTTCGCCACCGAGGGTGACAGCGAGGTGCTGGCCGCGGCCTTCCACTTCTGGGGACCCGGGGCGCTGCCGCGACTGCGGGGCATGTTCGCCTTCGTGGCGTACGACGGGTTCACCGGCACGCTGCACGCGGCCCGCGACCAGTTCGGCATCAAGCCGCTCTACCTGCTGGAGACCGTCGACGGGCTGTTCCTGGCCAGCGAGCGCAAGGCGCTGCTGGCCTTCGCGGCCGGCTCCGGACCGTCGATCGACACCGACGCGCTCGCCCACTACTTCTCGTTCCAGTACGTGCCCGACCCGCTGACCCTGCACCGCCAGATCCGCCGGCTCCCGCCCGGGCACCGGCTGACCTGGACGGCCGCCGGCGGCGTACGCATGGAGCGTTACTTCCGGCCCAAGCTGCGCCCGCTGAACACCAGCGCCGAGGACGCCCAGACGGCCATCCGCGACGCCCTGCGCGACAGCGTGCGCAAGCACCTGCACGCCGAGGTGCCGGTCGGGGCGTTCCTGTCCAGCGGCGTCGACTCGTCGGCCATCGTCGCCCTGGCCCGCGAGGTCAAGCCCGACCTGCACGTGTTCACCGCCGGGTTCGCCGACGAGGGCTACTCCGAGATCGAGATCGCCCAGGACACCGCCGACCAGCTCGGCGTGCGGCTCACCCCGACCGTGGTCACCGAGGACGACGTGATCCGCGAACTGCCCCGCATCGTCCACCTGCTCGACGACCCGGTGGCCGACCCCTCGCTGATCCCGCTCTACTTCCTGGCCCAGACGGCGTCGCGCTACGTGACCGTCACCCTCTCCGGTGAGGGATCGGACGAGCTGTTCGGCGGCTACACCATCTACCGCGAGCCGATGTCGCTGTCCTCCATCGAACGGCTGCCCAACGGCGTGAAGCGCGGCCTGCGCGGCCTGGCCCACGCCATCCCCGAGGGGATGCGCGGCCGCAGCTTCCTCGAACGCGGCACGACGCCCATCGAGGAGCGCTACTACGGCAACGCCCGCATCTTCTCCCCCGAGGAGAAGGCCCAGCTGCTGCGCTTCACCGCCGACTCGCACACGGCGGTGACGGCCCACCTGTACGCGGAGACCGCCGACGTCGACGACACGGTCTCGATGCAGTACGTCGACCTGCACACCTGGCTGCCCGGCGACATCCTGGCCAAGGCCGACCGCATGTCGATGGCCCACTCGCTGGAACTGCGCGTCCCGTTCCTCGACCAGGCCGTCTACGCCGCCGCGGCCGGGCTGCCGACCGACCTCAAACTGCCGCCGCACAGCACCACCACCAAGCACGCGCTGCGCGAGGCGATGCGCGGCATCGTCCCCGAGTCGGTGCGCGAACGCCGCAAGCTGGGCTTCCCGACCCCGACCCGGCTGTGGCTCAAGGGCAGCATCGGCGACTGGGTCGGCGGCCTGATCTCGGGCTCCGCCCCGCGCCACCTGATCGACGTCGACTACGCGCTCAAGCTGCTCACCGACCACCGGGCCGGCGTGGCCGACAACTCCCGCAAGGTGTGGACGGTCGCCATGTTCAGCCTGTGGTGGGCCATCTTCGTCGACCGCACGATCCGCCCCGCCCCGCTGACCATCCCGGTGGCCCCGCTGCAGCGGGGAAACGACCGAATCACGACAGTCCTGACTGGTCAGTAGCAAGCCGGACTACCATCGGTCGCGCCGAACTCGACCGAAGGGGTGCCTCGAGCCATGGCGATTCCCGCTGATTCACCGCTGGCCCGTCCAGAGCAGATCCAGGGCAACATCCTGCGGCCGTTCGGCGGCGGCCATCAGGCTTTCCTGGCCCTGTCGTTCGCCAACGACCAGGCCGGAGCCCGGCGCTGGCTGGCCGGTGTCGCCAGCCGCGTCACCGGCACGGCCGGCGTCCCGCCCCGGGCTCCCCGCGGCGAGACGCGGCTGGCGCCCGGCACGACCCTGCTCAACGTGGGGCTCACCGCGTCCGGCCTCGTGCTGCTGCACCCCGAGACCGCGAGCCGGCTGGCCCCGTACGAGGCGTTCTGGGCCGGCCCGCTGGGCCCCCGGGTCGACGAGGCGGGCCGGCTCACCACCACGCCGGCGCTGGTCGGCGACACCGGCCGGAACGACCCCCAGACCTGGGTCGTCGGCGGCCTCGGCGTGCCGGTCGACGCGCTGCTGACGCTCGCCGCCGGCGACGAGGAGACGATCCGCGAGGTGGTGCGGAGCGAGCTGGCCGCCGCGACCGGCGCCGGCCTGAAAGAGCTCCACACCGAGTACGGCATCGTCCACCGCGACAAGGACGACGGGCACCGCATCGAGCACTTCGGCTTCGCCGACGGCATCTCCCAGCCGGCCGTCGAGGGCTTCCCCGACGACGAGGCCCGGTTCAGCTCGCCCGGCATCGCCGCGGGCGAGTTCATCCTCGGCTGCGCGGCCGAACGGCGCCCCCAGTCGTGGAAGCAGCGGCCGGTCCCGGCCCGCTGGATGCACGGCGGGTCGTTCCAGGTCTTCCGCAGGCTGGAGCAGGACGTGCCCGGCTGGTGGAAACGCATGGAGGAGTTCGCTGGGCCGGGCGAAACGGCTGAGGACGCGGCCGCGCGGGCGCTCGGCCGCCGGCTCGACGGCAAGCCGCTGGCCAAGCCGGACGCCCAGCCGGGCCAGGAGAACGACTTCACCTTCGCCGACGACCCCGACGGCGAGAAGACTCCGCTCTACGCGCACATCCGCAAGGTCAACCCGCGCGAGGACACGGTCTTCCGCGACCGCAACCACAAGATGCTGCGCCGGGGCCTGCCCTTCGGGCCGCTGTTCGACCGGGAGCGTCCCGACAGCGTAAAGCGCGGCATTCTCTTCAACTCCTACCTGACGAGCATCGAGGACCAGTTCGAGTTCATCCAGCGGCGCTGGGCCAACAACCCCGGCTTTCCCGCGAGCTCTCTGGCGGAGTACGGCCGGGTCGCGGCCGAGCCGCCCCGGATCGACGGCCTCGACCCGGTACTCGGGGACAGTCGCGAGGACGCGGCGAATCGCCTCCCCGCCGCCGTCGTCGAGGAAATGCCCAAGCCCGCGTACGGCGGTTTCGTGACGACGACCGGCGCGGTCTATGCTTTTGCGCCCTCCCTGCCGATCCTGCGTCGGCTTGCCGGCGACGATGACCTGGACGGCTAGGCAGCAGCGTGACGAGGAGTCCGATCGATGCGATGGAGCAGAGAATCCAGGCTGGGGCCACTGTCCGTGACGATCCACTGCGGCAGGGCCGGTAGAGGCGGCCCGGGTGCCAGACGCACGCCCGTGAGCCGACGATAAGCGTCCCGGTACTCCATTTTAGGCGCCCGCAAGTAGAGCCTCTTGTAGATGTCGGCCGCCACCTGTCGGGCGTCGTCGTCACGGGGATCGGCCTGCCAGGCGGCGTCCAGCAGCGCCGCTATCTCATGAGGCTCGGTCCAACGGTCGGCCGCCTTGCGCAGCGATCGGGCCGCGAAAGCGGGTTCGATCTCATTTCGTCCGACTCTCAGCAGGACCGCCAAGATGTAAGCGTTCACCTGTGTCTCCCGCTCGTCGTGCTCCTCGGCCACGCGCAAAGCCTCAGCGTTCAATCGCTCAGCCATGGCCGAACGGCCCGCGCTGAGGTGAAGACGGGCCAGCCGATGAAGCGACTCGCAGAGGTAGTGAGGCGCATCCAGCTCTCTTGCCAGTGGGATGACACGCTCCAGCAGACGCTGCGCCTCATCGAGGCGGCCCTCGGCGGCGGCGATCGCACCGAGACCGGTCACCTGATCGACGACTGGTATCCAGTCGCGCTGTTCGACAGTGACACGTAATGAGTACATGGCACATGCCTGCGCTCGCACGAAGTCGCCTTCGTCTCGATAGATCTCGCCCATGTTGCCGACGGTGATACCGGCGGTCGGCCGAGCACCGATGTCGCGGGCCACTTCCAGAGCCTGGCGGTACGACGTTATGGCCTCACCGTGATCTGCGTTGCGCCGAAACGCCACGCCCAGATTGCCGGCGCCGAACAGCATCCAGTGCCGGTCGTTGGCGCGCGAAGCCGTACTCAAGGCCTGTTGCAGATAATCGATGGCTTCTTCGGAACGGCCGGTGTTCAGCAGACACAGACCGAGATGGTTGAGAGCCGCACACATCGCGGGCAGGTCGCCGGACTCGGTGGCCATGGCCAGGTGCCGGTAAGCCATCGTGATGGCCTCGCCATACTCTCCCTGGCGATACAGCACGAAAGTCATCCGGTCCAAGGTCCGTGACAATCCGGTGGCGTCGCCGAGGCCCTGGAACCCGTTGAGAGCCCTTTCCAGCCAGCTCAGTGCCTCAGCGTGGGAGCCGGTATACATCAAGAGGTCGCCAAGCTGACGTTGCCCCGCAGCCACGATATCGCGGCGATCGGTCGCCTCTGCTGCCCGCATCGCAAGCCGGTAGTGACGCTCCGCTTCCGTCCATCGCCCGGTGAGGTGATGGACGGCGCCGATTCTGATGTGCAGTGCCGCCTGTTCCGCCTCAGGCAGGAGCGGGAGCAACTTCTCGTAGAAGTAGGTCGCAGCCTCGTTGGCGAAAATTGCTTCAGCGCGGTCGCCGGCCGCCCGGAACCAGATCCGCTGCTTGTCTGTCCGATCGGTGCGGGCGTAGTGGTGCGCGAGCAGGTCGACGTACTGCGGCAGGCGGTCGGAGAAGTTCGCCTCGATGAAGATTCCGGCCCTTTCGTGCAGGGTCGCCCTCGTGTCATAGGTCATGCTCTGATACGTCGTTTCCTGCGTGATCGGGTGCCGGAATTCGTACTCCGGCTCCGGCGCCGTTGTGACCTGCGGCGTGAGCTCCAGAACATGCAGCCGGCTCAGGTTGGCGGCGACCTGCGCCGGCGATCCCGCAGCCGGGTAGACCGACGAGATCCACGGCGGCCGAAAGCGGCGGCCGATCACGCTCGCCACTTTGATGGCGGCCTTCTCGTCGTCGGTGAGCTGATCGATGCGGGCCATCACCAGCCGCTGCAGGCTGTCAGGCAGGTGGAGAGCAGTCAGCCCGCGCCGGTCGGACGGGTCGACCCCGGTGCCGTGCAGATAAGCCACAAGTTCTTCGATGTAAAAGGCGTTTCCGCTGGCCTGCTCGTCGATCTGTCCGACGAGCTCATCAGCGATCTTCGCCAGGTGTCCGTATCGGTCACGTAATCGCTGTACGACCAGGCCCTGGGCATCTCTGCTCGTCATCTGACCGAGTCCCAGGCTTGTCATGTGGTCGGCCTCGGCCAGGGTGCCGGGCGCCGGCTCGCGCGAGGTGGCCAGCAGCAGGACCGGCAGCTCCGTGAGCCGGTCGGCGAGGAGGTTGAGCAAAGTCAGCGAGGCCGGGTCGATCCAGTGACAGTCCTCGAGCAGGAGGACAATCGGGTTGCGCGAGGCCCGGTCTCGAAGGCAAGCGAGCAGGGTCGAACGCAGCAGCACGTCACGACCAGTTTGATCCAACTGGGCGGTAAGGTCGTTTTCCGGCATCGGCAGGCCGATGACGGCGGCCACCAGAGGTGCTCGCTCGCCCGTGCCGTCGAAGCGGGCGATCTGCTCGGTCAGTACGGCTCGTTGCTGATCGAGCTCCAGGCTTGGATCCACTTCCAGCAATTCTCGCCAGATGGAGCGCCATACGAGATAGCTGGAGCTGGTTCCGTGCGATCGGCAACTACCGCCGTATCCGGTGAAACCGAGCGTGTCGCTCATGCGGCAAGCTTCGGCGGCCAGACGTGACTTGCCGATTCCCGCTTCGCCGTGCAGCCATACGATATTTCCTCGCCCGGCAAGTGTCTCGTGAACCAGTTGGCGCAGGCGAGCCATCTCAGTCGTGCGTCCGACCAGCGCTCCGGGCGTTGCGGGTGGTAGTGGCCGGGTGGGCGTGGACTCGAGCAGACCGCTGACGGGCCAGGCCGGCACCGGCTTGGCTTTTCCTTTGGCAGTCACGCTGATCTCGTCGCCGGCCACGGCGAGATTGCGAACGCGCTCGTACGTGGCTCTGTCGACGAGAAGGTGTCCCGGCGGGGCGGCTTGCATGAGACGGGCGGCCAGGTTGACCGCGTCCCCGACGACCGCGTACTCGCGACGGACATCGGACCCCACCTCCCCGCAGAAGACCGGCCCTGTAGTGACGCCACCGCTGTCGACGCCGCCGGACAGCTTCAGCAGCTCCAGGCCGCATCGGAGAGCACGCTCCTCATCGTCCTCATGGCTGACCGGTGTTCCGAAGACGGCGACGAGCACGGTGCCCTTGTCGTCGGCCATGAGATGACGCAGGTGTCCTCCGAACCGGTCGATGACCTTGACGCCGGCTGCGAGGTATCGCTGCAGGGCGTCGACGGTCGTGGGATCGTCGATCGACAGGTCGGGCAGTTGCACGAAGGCAGTGGTGACCTTACGGTGTTCGTTCACCAGTTCGTGCCGGCCGAAGCGCAGTCTGGTGCGGATCGCCGGATGCAAGAACGGTTCGATCAGCCCCTCCAGCTCAGTGGTGGACGGCGCCGGTGGGACGAAAGGGGGATCAGATGCCGTCGGTGGACCGGCAATCCTCCGCAGCGCTGAATCAACCACGACTTCACCGCGGTCGGCTTGGTGCAGAGCGTCGATCGCGCCTGTCAGGGCCGGGCCGGCGATCAGGTGCTGCAGTCGGGTTGCTGGATCGCCCAGGAGCATGAGAAGCACGGGTCCGGAGGCCAGCCCGACTCGGATCGTCAAGGACCGTGCGCCGTCCGGTGTCGGTACGGGAGGAACCTCTGCGGTGGCCTCCCTGATCAAGTCGGCGCAACGGATCGCCCTGCGTGCCACAGCTGACGCCGTCTCCGGCGTGTAATCGAACATGCCGACCAGGGCGTCCCCGGCGAAGTCCACCACGCTGCCACCGGACGCGGCGACGGCATCGGCAGTCACCGCGAACCAGCGGTTGATGATGCGGGTGAGTTGCTCGGTGCCGAAGGCGCCCGTATTGGCGAAGCTTTCAGCCAAAGCGGTGAACCCGGCGACGTCGGCGTAGAGGACGACAGCGTCGGCGCGCTGCGTCACTGGCGGGTTGCTGACACTTTCGGCAGTCAGAAGCAGCCGCAGCGTATGTTCGGGCAGATAGGACCGCCAGGTCGTGGCCAACTCGCTCACGATCTGGGACGGAGGATCCCTCTGCGGCTCCTGCGTCACGCTTTGTGCGGCCACCCTTCGGATCGTACTGTCGGGGATCAATCATCACTCTCAGCGAGTCTGTCGCCAATGGGGGATCAATCATGTCTGTGGGCCTCAGCGACGCCGCCTTCGAACTCTCCGGTGCGTGCGTCCACTCGCTCCGATTCGCGTTCGGAGCCCCGCTGGGATATCCGAGCGGCCTGCGGCTGGCGGAAAGCCGCGAAAGCCTGCCGCCGGCACTGTTCCGCCGGATCCAGGCAGTATCGCCGCCGCCGACGCGGGCCGGGGAGCCTTGGCACCAAGGAATGACGCTTGCCGGGCAGCCCTTCCAACCTCAGGGCGCTGTCGACAAGCTCGCCGAAGTCATCTGCGACGAGGGCATCCCGTCGCTCGATGCGGCAGCCCCCGGCGCCGTGGTGCTCGACGAATGGTTCCGGGTGGGTCAGCAGCAGAAGGACATCGACTTTCCGGGCCGCGATCACGGCCGGTACTTGCTCTCGATCAGCTACTGGAGCCCGGTCCCTGAGGGCCAGGCAGCCACTCGCAAGACTGTGGCCTACTACGACGACACGTATGAGATGACCTGGACCCGCCCGGTGAAGGTCGGGGACTGGGTGGCAGTCAGCTTCGACGCCTTCTTCCCTCCGGAGCGCGACAGCGCCGAGGTCATCGTCCCGATCAGCGAATGCGACGAGATCTGCCGAGCTTGAGCGATCCGCTCGACCGTATCCGGCAGATTGCTGCCTGGCGATTCGTAGCGTCAGGGTGAAGCCCTCCGCGAACATGTCGCCTGCCCGCTCGATCGCTCACGCAGAGTGTCGTTGCGCCGTTGGCCAGCTAAGACCGGCGGGCCCGGCAACGGGTGCCGTCCCAGGCACTGTTCCCGCCGCGGCGCGGCTCCGCTCCAAGCCGCTGACCGACATGCCGGCCGTCACGAGCGGCTCAGGCGAACAGTGAGCCGGTGGATGGCGCGTAACCATCGGCCGGCGCCATCACGACGCCAGCCGTCCGCCCCCGGCAGCTACTGAGAGCTGGTGCAGAGTTGGTCGCATTCGCCGAGGGGGATGAGGATGTCGGCGCTGTCGCGGTCTTTGGGGAAGAAGTCGTCGAAGCTGACGGCGACCCAGTCGGTTTCGGGTTTCTGGGTCCATTCGACGCGGTGGGTGGCGTAGTAGTCGACGGTTTGGGTGATGGTCTGGCCGGTGGCCTCGGCGGGGTTCCAGTAGGGGATGGAGAGCAGGAGTTTGTTCTGGTCGTCGCCGGGTGCGGTGATGGTGTGTTGCTGGCGGGGGACGTCGAACATCCAGTTGAGGATGACGGTGTCGGGTGCTGGTTGGTCGAGGTTGGTGGCTCCTTCGGGGTGTTTGATGTCGGCGAGCCGGTCGTGTGGGCCATCGGGGTCGAAGGGTTGGCCGTCGAGGGTGAGGCCGGTTTGCCAGGGCGCGCCTTGGCGGGTGGGCGGCGGTGAGGCGGCCTGGATGCGGCGGAAGAGTGCCGGGGGAGGGTTTTCGTCGGCCATTTCTGCGGGTGCGTAGGGGTAGCCGACGGGTGCTGCGAAAGAGAAACGTAGTGAGTGCTGGCATGCTCCGTGCAACTCGAAAGCTGCATCACTGCTCCACACAGTCATTTCAGTCTCCTGTTCTTAGTTTCGGCAGAGTTGGTCGCATTCGCCGAGGGGGATGAGGATGTCGGCGCTGTCGCGGTCTTTGGGGAAGAAGTCGTCGAAGCTGACGGCGACCCAGTCGGTTTCGGGTTTCTGGGTCCATTCGACGCGGTGGGTGGCGTAGTAGTCGACGGTTTGGGTGATGGTCTGGCCCGTGGCTTCGGCGGGGTTCCAATACGGGATGGAGAGCAGGAGTTTGTTTTCGTCGTCGCCGGGTGCAGTGATGGTGTGCTGGTGGCGAGGAATGTCGAACATCCAGTTGAGGATCACGGTGTCGGGCGCCGGGGTATCCAAGTTCGCGGCGCCTTCAGGGTGCTGCACGTGGGCGAGCCGGTCCGTCGGCCCGTCCGGAAGAAACGGCTTGCCGTCGAGGGTCAGGCCGGTGTGCCACGGCGCGCCCTGGCGGGTGGGTGGCGGGGAGGCGGCTTGGATGCGGCGGAAGAGCACCGGGGGAGGGTTTTCGTCGGCCATTTCGGCGGGTGCGTAGGGATAACCGACGGGTGCTGCGAAAGAGAAACGCAGGGAGTGTTCGCACGCTCCGTGCAACTCGAAAGCTGCATCACTGGTCCACACGGACATTTCAGTCTCCTGTTCTTAGTTTCGGCAGAGTTGGTCGCATTCGCCGAGGGGGATGAGGATGTCGGCGCTGTCGCGGTCTTTGGGGAAGAAGTCGTCGAAGCTGACGGCGACCCAGTCGGTTTCGGGTTTCTGGGTCCATTCGATGCGGTGGGTGGCGTAGTAGTCGACGCTTTGGGTGATGGTCTGGCCCGTGGCTTCGGCGGGGTTCCAGTAGGGGATGGAGAGCAGAAGTTTGTTTTCGTCGTCGCCGGGTGCAGTGATGGTGTGCTGGTGGCGAGGAATGTCGAACATCCAGTTGAGGATCACTGTGTCTGGTGCCGGGGTATCCAGATTCGCGGCGCCTTCAGGATGCTGAACGTGGGCGAGCCGGTCGGTCGGCCCGTCCGGAAGGAACGGCTCGCCGTCGAGGGTGAGGCCGGTTTGCCACGGCGCGCCTTGGCGGGTGGGCGGTGGTGAAGCGGCTTGGATGCGGCGGAAGAGTGCCGGCGGTGGGTTTTCGTCGGCCATTTCTGCGGGTGCGTAGGGGTAGCCGACGGGTGCTGCGAAAGAGAAACGCAGGGAGTGCTCGCATGCTCCGTGTAATTCGAAACCTGCATCACTGGAAAACACAGTCATTTCAGTCTCCTGAGATCTATGTCAGAGCATTAAGCGACACATTTTCTGACAGCAGATGCAGTGCCGCACGGGAAGGCGCGAATGCGTACACAGAACCGGTGGTGGTGACGAAGCCGCCGAATGCCAGTGGGTGCACATCCTTGACTGCGTCGCCGTGACGACGGTGCGCCGCGTCGGCGCTGTAGCCGATCACCGGGTCCATGCCGTCGACGCGGTCGGCCGCCGCGCCGGGCTCCAGGTCGAACTTCGCGATCAGACGTGACGGGAACTTGTGATCGTTCGCCCAGCAGCGTTGGAGGAACTCGAACTGATCTTCGATGCTGGCCATGTACGCGTTGAAGAGCATTCCCCGCTCGCTGCCGTCGGGGGCCGTGCGGTCCATCGGCGGCCCGAACGGAATGCCCCGCCGAAGCAGCTTGTGACTACGGTCCCGGAACATTTCGTCGCGCCGGGGGTTCATTTTCCGAATGTGGGCGTAGAGCGGCGTCCGGTCGCCGTTCTCATCACCCTGAAAGTTGAAGTCGTTCGGGTCGTTCGGATTGGCGTCGTGCGCAAGGGGTGTGCCGTCCAGGCGCCGGCCGACGGCCCGGGCGGCGACGTCCTCGGGTGAGGTGTTGTCGTCGCTCAGCTTCTCCATCTTGTCCCACCAGCCGGCCACGTCCTGCCGAAGCCGGCGGAAGACGTGGAAGGAGCCACCCCGCATCCAGGCCGCCGGCGTGGGCCGAGACCCGAGAGTGAGCGGCCGGCGTTCGCCGGTGAGGCCGAGCACGAACTCTCCGGCCGCCACGGACGGGGAGCCGGCCGCGGCGCCGTCGACGCCACGGACTCCAGGATTGGAGATGCCCTCGACAAAGCCGAAGTGCTCGATCGGCTTTCCGTCAGCATTGCGCAACACGGTGCCGTACTGCTCGAGAGGGCCGTCCCCGTCCGATCCGGCGATGGGCATGACCACCAGGCCCGCGTCGGTGGCTTGCTGTCTTTCCCGAGCGACCCTGGCGTGGAGTGTCTGCTCATCGTCGGCGGCGAGGGACACCAGGGCGTCGACCGGTGCGCGCCGGACGCCGCCGACCACCCACGTCGTCGGGTCGCTGTCGCCCACGTCGCCGAGTAATGCGGGCGTGCTGGTGATGCGGCCGCTCTCGTCGAGCCGGTTGCCGAGCGGTCCCTTCCAGAACGCCTCGAAGGCCACGAGGTCGTCGGCCGCCTCGGGGTGGAGGGTGACCAGTCCGGTGGCGGTGAGGCTGACGCCCATCAGCGTTCGGCCGGGCGGGATGTGGGTGCCGTCGCGAGCCGCGAGCACATCGGCTGTGCAGTCGACCCGGGCGGCCGCCGCGGCGAGCCACTCGCGCGCCCTGGTGCGGCTGCTGCCGAAGGAAAGGAACACGAAGGCCTGGTGACGGCCGTCGAAGGGTTGCAGGATGTTGCCTTGAATCTGTCGGGGATCAGCGATCTGCGCGTCGAGGTCGTGGAGGCTTTCCGCCATGAACCCTCCCAGGGGTCGGCCTGGTCTGTCCACTGCGGAGCTTAGGTGCTCGCCGACTCGTTCGGTGCCCCCTCACCGGACAATTCTTCTTCACCCCGGTGTCACGGCGAAGCCGGGGTGGACTCGAGACGGCGACGGTCATAAGATCGGCGCTCCTGAATAGATTCCGTGTCAAGCCGGGGTTCTCACGGCATGGGGGTGCGTCCTGACCACGGAAGCGGACGTCGCCGAGCAGCCACGCGACAAGGACCCCGAGGGGCACCGCAAGGGTGGGATTCGATTTCCCGTCGGTGTGTGGTTGCTGCTCTCCGGGGACCTGGTCCTCGCGATGGGCGTCGGGCTGACCCAGCCGTACGCCGTCGTGCTGCTCCACGAGGTGCGAGGATTCTCGCTCGCCGTGTCGACCGGCATCTGGGCGCTCGGTCCGGTCATCACCATCGTGGGCAACGCCGTCGCGGGGCCGCTGATCGATCGACGTGGCGGCCGGCTGGTGATGGTCACCGGCCTGGCCATCGTCGGCGCCGGCCTGCTGGTCCTCGCGTACGGCCCCGGTCTGGTCTCGGCGGTAGCCGGCGTCATGATCGGGGGTCTGGGCTGGTCGTTGGTGATCCCCGCCATGGGCACGCGCCTGGCGATTCTGGCTCCGGAAAGCATCCGATCGCGCGTTTTCACCTTTCAGTACGTGATCATGAACCTCGGCATGGCGATCGGCGCCGCTCTGGGTGCGGTTGCCCTCGCCCGGATGCCGCCCGACACCGAGACGGGGAGGTTCGTCCTTCCCCTGCTCTGGGTCGTTGGCGCGTTCACCTGCGTGGTGGCAATCGTCCTGTCCATGTTCGCCGGCCGCCAGATGCCGTTGAAGTCCCAGGACGACCACGTGCGGCGGGGCGGTTACCGGCGTGCTCTGCGCGACCGCACGCTGCTGCGCGTTCTCGGCGCCTCGGTGCTGCTCTCCACGGTCGGTCTCGGGGTCTACAACGCCGCTCCCTCGGTGCTGGCACTGGCGGCAGATGACCCGGCGGCGCTGGGATGGGCGGGTGTGGCCAACGCCGCCGCCGTGGTCGTCGGGGCACCGATCGCCCTGCGGCTCGCCAATCGCATCTCGGCACGCACCGCCCTGCTCTGTACGGCGGCGCTGTGGGCGCTCGGTTGGGCGGTCTGCATTCCGACCGTGTTCGGTATGGGGTTGAACACTCGAGCGGCTTTGACGGTGGCCTCGGTGCTCATCGGCTTCGGGGAGCTCCTGCTCGCCGGGGCCATACCCACCCTTGTGAACGGGATAGCACCCGACGACCTGCGCGGGCGATACAACGCTTTGGCAAGTCTCTCGCAGACCCTCGGCCTGGCGGCGGGACCGTTGCTGACTTCGGCGGCCGTAGTCGCGCGATCGACCGACTATCTGCTCTACACCACGATCGTCCTGGCCGGATTGGCCTGTCTGTTGCTGGTGCTGAACCCTGTCCGTGTCACACCAGAACCGTCAACGGAGGTCGGCGACAAGGGCGTGGTCTGAGCCGTCCCTGACGAACGTCCGCGGCGGTATGCGCGCCGGCCATCCGCATGGATCGGTGCCGAGGGGCAAGTGGCGTGATCGTCCGGTCGGCAGCCGCCGGGTGCATCTAGCCATGTTCCCGCTGAAATCGGGAGTCAACCGGCGTCACTGACTGCGTGAAACAGGCGACTGAGGCGGTTTCCAGGGGACACGACAGTAAAATGGCGGATGCACGGGCGCGCTTCGGTCGGCAGGCTCTTAACCACGAACCTGGGGGGAGCAGACCGATGGTGACCGAGCGAAATCCCGTCCTGATGGAACGCACCGTGCAGAGCGACGCGGCCCTGCGCCGCAGCCGGCTGCTGTTGCACGCCAGTGAGGCGCTGGCTTCCACCTCCACCACCGCCGACGTCCTCGTGACCGTTCCGGCGCTGTTGTGTGAGGCCTTGTCGGCGACGCACGTCGCTGTGGTGCTGGCCGGCATCACCCCGAGCCCGCGGGGCGGCGCGGCCACGGTGGTGTCCGACGCGCTGACCGGGGCGGCCATCCGGGACCGTCACTCTCAGTACTACGAGAGCACCATGGACCTGACGGTCGTCCACCCGGGACTGGCCGAGAGCATCGACGAGCTCGGCTGGCAGGCGGCGGTCTGCGCCCCGCTGCCCGACCTGGCCGGCGCCGTGCTGATCGCCTGGGACGAGCCGCAGACGTTCTACGTCTTCGACCGGGCGGTCATCGCCACGCTGGCCCTCTACATCGGGCAGGCGCTCGACCGGGCGGTCAAGCACGACGCCCGCGCCGCGGTCAGCGAGACCCTCCAGCGGGCGATGCTGTCGCCGCTGCCCGACCTCGACGACTACGACCTGGCCGCCTACTACCGGGCGGCGACCTCGCAGCGGGTCGGCGGCGACTGGTACGACGTGATCCCCGGCCCGAACGACCGGCTGGCCCTGGTCATCGGCGATGTCGTCGGGCACGACACGGCGGCCGCGGCGAAGATGGGGCAGTTGCGCAACATGCTGCGGGCCTACCTGGTCGACCGCCGCGAGCCCCCGTCCGCGCTGCTGCGCCGGCTCGACGCGGCCAACCACGCGCTGGGCGAGCCGACCATGGCCACCGCCGTCGTGGCCTTCATCGACCGGGCGCCCAACGGCGGTCACCGGCTGCGCTGGTCGAACGCGGGCCACCCGCCGCCGGTGGTCATCCAGCCGGACGGCCAGGTGCGCCCGCTGACCGGCAACGACATGCTGCTGGGGGCGCGGCGCGGCTGTCCCCGGCACACGTACACGGCTCCGCTGGCGGCCGGCTCGACGGTGCTGCTGCACACCGACGGGCTGGTGGAGAACAGGGCCCACAACATCGACGAGGGGTTCGCCCGCCTCTACCGCCGCCTGAGCATCCGGAACTTCGGCATGCCGCGGGACCTGCTCGCCCGGCTGGCCGGTGAGATGCCCGGCGACCGGGCCGACGACATCGCCATGCTCGCCGTCCGCATCCCGGGCCGGCTGTGAACGGGGGTCGTCAGCGGGTGCGCGGACGCCGGGCGTAGGTCTGGTCGACCCCGCCGGGCCGGGCCTGGCACCGCCATCGGCGATGCGCGCGCGGCACCCGGACCACGTGGTCGCCCGAGGGCGCCGGCACGTCGTCGCTCGGGGGCGCCGGCCGGCGGGGACACCCGAGGCGGCGCGCGGCCAGCCATCGGGCCCAGATCTCGCGTCGGGGCGGGACGTCTCGGCGGAACATGCGATCACCATAGGCGGGCCGGCGCCCCTGTAGGTGGCCGCGTCGCTCCCAGGATCGGCCTACTGCTCGTAGCGGGTGACGATCTCGGCGGCGCGGTCTCTCAGGGACGTCCGCAGCCAGGGCGGGGTCAGGGCCTCCGCGTACGGGCCGAGCCGCCACAGCGCCCACTCGGCGTGCCTTCGATCCTGGAAGGTCACCTCCAGCCGCAGCCGGCCGTCCTCCTCGGTCTGCTCGGTCAGGACGGCCAGCGCGGTGCCGACCAGCTCCTCGCGGCGCGCCGGTTCGACCCGCGCGAGCACGGTGACCTGGTCGCCACCGGTCCGGAACCGGAGGCCGCGCTCCTGCCAGACCCGGTCCAGATCGACGTGCTCCGGTCGCCGGGCCGGCTCGTCGAGTTCCTCGGCGGCCAGGATCCGTGACAGCCGGTAGGTGCGGTCCGCGCCCGACCTCGTGGCCAGCAGGTAGCCCTGGCCGCGCACGGTGACCAGGCCGATCGGGTCGACGCTGCGCCACTGCGGGGGCTGGTCGGCCGCCGCGTAGTGGATCCGCAGCCGGCGCCCGGCGAGGACGGCCCGCCGGACCTCGTTCATCATCGGGCCGGGCAGCTCCTCGGTGACCAGCCGGCGGGAGAGCAGGTCGGTCTCGGGTTCGATGAGCAGACGCCCGGCCACCTCGGCCGCGACGTCCTGGTAGGTGCCGGGGAGCGCGTCGACCACCTTGAGCATCGCCGACGCGAGGGCCGAGCCGAGGCCGAACGCCTGGGCGCCGGGCCGCGAACCGGCGACCAGCAGGGCGATCGCCTCGTCGTCGGTGAGCCCGGTCAGCTCGGTGCGGAAGCCGGGCAGCAGCGCGAACCCACCGTGCCGGCCGCGTTCGGCGTAGACCGGGACGCCGGCCGCGGACAGGGCGTCGATGTCTCGCAGCACGGTGCGGGTGGACACCTCGAGGTCGCGGGCCAGCGCGGTCGCGGACAGCCGGCCGTGCCGGCGCAGCAGCAGCACCAGCGAGACCAACCGGTCGGCTCGCATGGGCGGATTGTGTCAGAAATACATGACACAGGATGTCGTGATTGCGCTGCGAAGCTCACCGGGCCGCGGGCGAGTGCCCACGGTTCCGAACCGAGGGAGCAGGCATGGCGCTGGAGCGAACGGCAGTCAACCCGTGGACGTGGTCGGCCGGGATGGGATTCCACCAGGGAGAGATCGTTTCCGGTCAGACCCGGACGCTGTACTGCGCCGGGCAGACCGCGATGAGCGGCGACGGCCGCCCGCAGCATCCCGGTGACCTGGCCGGGCAGGTGGCGTTGAGCCTCGACAACCTGGAGGCCGTCCTGGGCGCCGCCGACATGTCGCTGGCCGATCTCGTCCGGCTCACCGTCTACACCACCGACGTCGACCAGCTCCTCGAGCACTACGGCGTGCTGGCTTCCCGGCTGGGCGCCGCCGGGGCCGCGCCGCCCACGACGATGCTCGGGGTGACCCGGCTGGCCGTCCCCGGCCTGATGGTCGAGCTGGAAGGAACAGCCGTCGGGTCCTGACCCGTCACCGGTCGCGCAGCGCCTCGATGAGCTCGGCCTTCGTCATCGTCGAGCGGCCGGGCACCTTGCGGCGCTGCGCCTCGGCGTACAGGTCCTTCTTGGGGGCCTCGGGTCGAGGTTTGTCGGAGGAACGGCGGGCCGGGGCCGGCTTGCCGAGCTCGCGCCAGCTGTCCTCGGTCATCTCGACGCCGAACCGGCCGGCCGCGCGCCGGATCCGTTCGAACGCCTCGTCGCGCTCCTGGTCGGTGACGTCACGCACCTGGTCGAAGCGGGCGAGCGCATTGCGCACGTGCCGCGCGTCGTTGAGGGGCTCCTTGCGGACGCGGGGGAACGCGAACGCGCTGTCCGGCAGGGCGTCGCGGTCCTCGGCGTCGAGCTGGTTCGAGGTCTGCTTCCTGGTGGCCATGCTCAGCCGATACCCCTGAGACCCCGCAGGTACGCCTGGACGACCTCTTCGGCGTCCGGGATGGCCGAGCCGGCCACCCGGTCGAACAGCAGGCCGTCGACCAGCGCGACCAGGCCCGGGGCGTGCCGGGCCGGGTCGGTCACCCCGGCCGCGGTCAGTGTGGCCTCGGCGGCGGCCAGGAACGTGGCCCGCGCGGGCGAGGCGGTCGTGAGCAGGGGGTGCAGCGACGGATCGCCGGCCAGGTCGACCATCAGCGCGTACCGCACCCGGTGGTCGGCCGCCCGCTCGGCCAGCCGGTCCAGGAGGGCGGCCGGCGCGTCCGGGCCGAGGTCGGCCACCGTGCGGCCGGCCAGCCGGTGAACCATCAGCTCGATCAGCTGCCGCCGGGTGCGCGCGTAGTACGAGGTCGATCCGGGCGGGAGGCCGAGGGCCCGGTCGATCGCGCGGTGGGTCAGGGACCGCAACCCCTCGGCCGCAACGAGGGCGATGGCCGCGTCGGCGATGGCCGCGCGCCGGTCTGTGGTCGATGACACCTGCACAACTCCACTCTACACGCGTAGAGTCCTCTACATGCGTAGAGTAGCCATCATCGGGGCCGGCGTCGGCGGCCTCACCACCGCCATCGGTCTCCAGCGCCACGGCTGGGAGGTCGCCGTCTTCGAACGGGCCGCCGCGCCAGCGCCGGTCGGCGCGGGCCTGTCCCTGTTCGCCAACGGCTTCCGCGCCCTCGACCTCGTGGGCGCCGGCGACGCCGTGCGGGCGATCGCCGGGCCGGAGCAGCGCCTCACCGCCGGGCTGCGCCGCAGCGACGGCCGCCGGCTGACCGTGACACCGCCCGAGGCCCTGTGCGAGCTGCGCGTCGTGCACCGGGCCGACCTGCACCGGGTGCTGGCCGACGCGCTCGAGCCCGGCACCGTCACGTACGGGAAGCGGGTCGAAGGCATTCCGGACGGCTATGACGTGGTGGTGGCGGCCGACGGTCTGCGGTCGCCGACACGCGGGACTCCGGTCCGCTACAGCGGCTGGACGAGCTGGCGGGGCGTCACCAGCCGTCCGGTCGACCTGCTCGGCGCGGCCGGTGAGTCGCTCGGCCGGGGGGAGCGCTTCGGCCTCGCTCCGCTGCCCGACGGCCGCGTCTACTGGTTCGGCGTCGTGTCGGTCCCGCCGGGCACGGGTTTCCCCGACGAGTACGCCGAGGTCCGCCGCCGTTTCGACCGGTGGCACGCGCCGATCGCCGAGGTGCTGGAGGCCACCGATCCCGCGGCGATCGTCCGCACCGACATCCACGACCTGGCCCGGCCCCTGCCCACCTTCGTCCGGGGCACGACGGTGCTCCTCGGCGACGCCGCCCACGCGATGACCCCCGATCTGGGCCAGGGCGCCAACCTGGCCCTCGAGGACGCGGCCACCCTGACCGACCTGCTCGGGACCCGGCCGATCGCCGAGGCCCTCCGGGCGTACGACGACCGCCGCTCGCGCACGCAGGCGCTCGCCCGCCAGGCCCGGGTGATGGGCCGGCTCCTGCAGAGCCGCAGCCCGCTGCGGGACGTCCTGCTGCGCCTGACCCCGCCGTCCGTGGCCGCCCGCCGGCTGACCGCCGTCCAGGCCTGGTCGCCGCCGGAGGTGCTGTCCGCCCGGAGCTGAGTGCGGCGGGCCCCGGCGGGGCGTCCGACCTGGGAGACTTGCTCATCGCCTGATCAGGAATGAAGAAGCGACGCGATCGCCGCCGCGCTTAGAGTTCCCCGGGTGAGCCGACGAACGAGGGAGCCGGGGATGCACGACGCCGACAGCCACGACATGATCCGCGTGCACGGCGCGCGCGTGAACAATCTGAAGGACGTCAGCGTCGAGATCCCGAAACGGCGCCTCACGGTCTTCACCGGCGTCTCCGGCTCGGGCAAGAGCTCGCTGGTCTTCGGCACCATCGCCGCCGAGTCGCAGCGGCTGATCAACGAGACCTACAGCGCCTTCCTGCAGAACTTCATGCCGTCGATGGCCCGGCCCGACGTCGACGTCCTGGACGGACTGACCACCGCGATCCTGGTCGACCAGGAGCGGATGGGCGGCGACGTCCGGTCCACGGTGGGCACGGCCACCGACGCCAACGCCATGCTGCGCATCCTGTTCAGCCGGCTCGGAAAGCCGTACATCGGCTCGCCGCAGGCCTTCTCGTTCAACATCGCCTCGGTCAGCGGGGCCGGCGCGGTCACCCTGCAGAAGGGCGGCCGCGAGGTCAAGGAGAAGCGCACCTTCAGCCTGCTGGGCGGCATGTGCCCGCGCTGCGAGGGGCGCGGCGCGGTCAACGACATCGACCTTTCCCAGCTGTACGACGAGGACAAGTCGCTCAACGAGGGCGCCATCACCATCCCCGGCTACAGCATGGAGGGCTGGTACGGCCGCATCTTCCGCGGTGTCGGCTATTTCGACCCGGACAAGCCGATCAAGAAGTTCACCAAGAAGGAGCTGGACGACCTTCTCTACCGCGAGGCGACCAAGGTCAAGATCGAGGGCATCAACCTCACGTACGCGGGCCTGATCCCCTCGATCCAGAAGTCGTTCCTGTCCAAGGATCTCGACGCCGTGCAGCCGCACGTCCGGGCGTTCGTCGAGCGGGTCGCGATCTTCAAGACCTGCCCCGAGTGCGACGGCAGCCGGCTCAGCGAGGCCGCCCGCTCGTCCAAGATCAAGGGCATCAGCATCGCCGACTGCTGCGCGATGCAGATCAGCGACCTGGCCGGCTGGGTGCGCGAGCTCAAGGAGCCGTCGGTGGCGCCGCTGCTCACCGCGCTGGGCGAGACGCTCGACTCGTTCGTGGAGATCGGGCTGGGCTACCTCTCCCTCGACCGGCCGTCCGGCACGCTGTCCGGCGGCGAGGCCCAGCGGACCAAGATGATCCGGCACCTCGGCTCGGCGCTCACCGACGTCACGTACGTCTTCGACGAGCCCACCATCGGGCTGCACCCGCACGACATCCAGCGCATGAACAACCTGCTCGTCCAGTTGCGCGACAAGGGCAACACGGTGCTGGTCGTGGAGCACAAGCCCGAGGCCATCGCGATCGCCGACCACATCGTCGACCTGGGCCCGGGCGCCGGCAGCGGGGGCGGCCAGATCGTCTACGAGGGCAGCCTCGAGGGCCTGCGGGCCAGCGACACGCTCACCGGCCGCCACCTCGAATACCGCGCCACGCTGAAGGACAAGGTGCGCCGGCCCTCCGGCACGCTCGAGGTGCGCGGGGCCGACAGCCACAACCTGCGCGACGTCGATGTGGACATCCCGCTCGGCGTGCTGACGGTCATCACCGGCGTGGCCGGCTCGGGCAAGAGCTCACTGATCCATGGCTCGGTGGCGCCCCGCGAGGGCGTGGTGGCCGTCGACCAGGGGGCGATCCGCGGCTCGCGGCGGAGCACCCCGGCCACGTACACGGGCCTGCTCGAGCCGATCCGCAAAGCCTTCGCCAAGGTCAACGGGGTCAAGCCGGCGCTGTTCAGCGCCAACTCCGAGGGCGCGTGCCCCAACTGCAACGGCGCGGGCGTCATCTACACCGACCTCGGCGTGATGGCGAGCATGGCCACCACCTGCGAGGTCTGCGAGGGCAAGCGGTTCGACGCGTCCGTGCTGGAATACCAGTTCGGCGGCAAGGACATCAGCCAGGTCCTCGAGATGCCGGTGAGCGAGGCGGTCGAGTTCTTCGGCACGGGTGACGCCAAGCTTCCGGCCGCGCACGCCATCCTGGTTCGGCTGGCCGACGTCGGGCTCGGCTACCTCAAGCTGGGCCAGCCGCTCACCACGCTCTCCGGCGGCGAGCGGCAGCGGCTCAAGCTGGCCACCCGGATGGGCGAGAAGGGCGGCGTCTACATCCTCGACGAGCCGACCACCGGGCTTCACCTGGCCGATGTGGAAAATCTGCTCGGCCTTCTCGACCGGCTGGTGGAGTCGGGCAAGTCGGTGATCGTCATCGAGCACCACCAGGCGGTCATGGCCCACGCCGACTGGATCATCGATCTGGGCCCCGGCGCCGGTCACGACGGCGGCCGCGTCGTCTTCGAGGGCACGCCGGCCGACCTGGTGGCCGACCGCTCCACCCTGACCGGCGAGCACCTGGCCGACTACGTAGGATCCTGAGCCACCATGGAGAGCATCACCAAGAACCGGCAGTCGCTCGACACCCTGCGGGCGATGGTGGCGCGCGCCTACGGCCCCGATCAAGTTCCTTCCGGTACGCGGGAGTGGGTGCACGAGCTGGGCCACGGCTGGTTCAACGTGGCCTACCGGCTTCGCCTGCGCGACGGCTACCAGGCGGTCCTCAAGGTCGCGCCGCCGGCCGGGGTCGAGGTGCTGACCTACGAGCGCCGGGCGATGGCCACCGAACTGGCCGCGCTGTCGCTGATCTCGACCGGCACCGGCGTGCCGGTGCCCCGGGTCGACTTCGCCGACAGCAGCGGCGAGCTGGTCGACGCCGACTGGTTCATGATGCCCTTCGTGGACGCCGACAACTACGGCATCATCCGCTCGTCGCTGTCGGCCTGCGAGCAGGACAAGCTGGACGTGGCCGTGGGCGCCGTGACCCGCGAGGTCAACGCGCTGACCGGCGCTGCCTTCGGCCCGCTGGCCGGCCCCGGCGTGCCCACCTGGCGGCAGTGCTTTCTGGGCCTGGTCGACGACGTCCTGGGCGACGGCGAGCGGCGGTCGGTCGAGCTCGACTACGCCGCGATCCGCTCGCTGGTCGCCGCCCACGCCGGCTGCCTCGACGAGGTGACCTCGCCCCGCCTGGTCGAGTGGGACCTGTGGCCCAGCAACGTCCTGGTCCGCGACGGCCGGATCGTCTGCGTGATCGACCACGAGCGGGCCTTCTACGGCGACCCGCTCATGGAGGCCGGCTTCGTGGCCACCCAGCTGCCGGCGTTCGGCGATCCGACGGCCTTCGTCCGCGGCTACGGCAAGGCGGGCTTCACCGACGACGAGAAGGCTCGCCGCCGCCTCTACAACCTGCACCTGACCCTGACGATGGTCGTCGAGGCGGTCTATCGCGGCCACACCGACGGCCGGCAGGAGCAGTGGGCCCGGGCCCGGCTCGCCGAGGCCGTCGCCGCCCTCTGACAGCCCGGCCCGCTCAGCCGAGCAGGGCCTGGGCGACGGCGCGGCCGGAGAGCCAGGCGGTCTGCACGCGGGGCTTGCCGAAGGCGTCACCGCAGAGCCAGACGCGGCCGCCGGCGACGTACGGGACGTCGGCCGGCTCGGGCTGGGCGTAGGTCCAGCGGTGCACCTGCACCTCGGGGCGGTCGGTCAAGCTCAGCACCTCGGCCACGGCCGCGGCCAGGATCGGTCCGGCGGCCTCGGGGTGCTCCAGGTGCTGGGCGGCCAGCGCCGGCGTCGAATGCGCGACCAGGACAGGGGCGCCGTCGCCGCGGCGGTCGCCGTCGTCGAAGACGGTGGCCAGGTCGGGGTGGCCGTTGACGAAGGCGCCCTTCAGCTCGCCCCACTGCCGGGACGGGTAGGTCAGAACGGCGGCGATCACGGCCTGCCACGTCTGGGCTCGTGCGGCCTCGGCGATCCCCGGCGGCGGGGACAGCCGCAGGGCCTGGGGGCCGGGCATGGCCAGCACGACGGCGTCCGCGTCGTCCGGCACCGCGTCCAGCGGGGTCGACAGGTGCACGTCGAGGCCCTCGGCCAGGTCGACGGCCAAGGACCGCAGCCCGCCGGGCGCCGCCCACCGTACCGGTCCGGTCGTCGGCTCGTCGCCGGGAAAGACCCGCAGGGTGTCGGTCCACGGCCGGGCCAGGCCGCGCGACTGCCACGACGTGGCCAGGGCGGCGAAATCCGGGTCGTCGGCGACGAAATAGGCGGCGCCGATGTCGGCGTACCGGCCGTCGTAACGCTTGCTGGCCAGCCGGCCGCCGGCCACCCGGCCCCGCTCGACCACCCGGACCCGGGCCCCACCGTCGGTCAGCGCCCGTGCGCACGACAACCCGGCGATCCCGGCTCCCACCACGACAACGTCCATGGTGGGAACCCTATACAGATGGTCTTGCCCGGACCCGGCCGACGGCAAAGGCCGGGCCGTCCCCTCCCTTGCCGGCGGGAGGAGACGACCCGGCCCCGGCTCGCTAGGCCGGTTCGATCCAGATGTTGCGGTAGCGGACGTTGGCGCCGGGGTCGCCGTGGTCCTGCAGGCGGATCGGCAGAGCGGCCGCGCTCTCCGCCGCGCCGTTGCCGGTCGGGCCGTCGATGGTGATGTTGTTGTGCACGGTGACGCCGTTCCAGACCACGGTGACCCGGGCGTTCTCGGTCTTCGTGCTGCCGTTCCAGCGGGCCGCGCGGAACGTGACGTCGTAGGTCTGCCAGGTCTCGGGCGCCGTTCCGGCGTTGGTCGTGGCCGCCCGCTTCTGATAGATGGCCGCGGAGTCGTCGTTGGCCAGGGTCGCCTTCCCGTACGTGTCGAGCACCTGCAACTCGTAGCGGTCCTGCAGGTAGATGCCGCTGTTGGCCCGTTGCTGACCGGTCACGTCGGCCGGCAGGTTCGGGAGCCAGAACTCGGCGTGCAGCTTGAAGTCGCCGTACGTCTGCTTGGTCCGCAGGTCTCCGCCGAGCACCTCGGCCGAGCCCCCGGAGATCGGCCAGGTCGCCGCGCTGCCGTCGGCGTTCTGGAAGGCGTTGAGATTGCCGCCGTCGAACAGCGTCACCCGGCTGGTGCCGTTGTGCGTCCAGCGTTGCTGGGCCACGTTGGCCCACTCGTAGAGCTGCACCGCGGTGCCGTCGGCGGTGGCCCCGCCGGCCACGTCGAGCACCTTGCCCGACGCCGGGTTGAGCAGCGAGCCGTTGGCCTGCGGCTGCCACGCCTGCGCGGCACTGTTGTTGCAGGTGTACAGCTGCACCTTGGTGCCGTTGGCCGTGCCGGCGTTGTCGATGTCGAGGCACTTGCCGAGCGCCCGCAGCATGTCACCGTCGCGGGTCCAGCTCTGCGCCGACGAGTTGTTGCAGGTGTGGATCTGGATCTTGCTGCCGTTGGCCGTGTTGGCGTTGTCGACGTCCAGGCACTTGCCGGCGATCCCGGTGATGGTGCCGGTGCGGGACGCGGCGGCCGAGCCGGTGGTGCCGACGGTCAGACTGTCCAGGTTGACGTGCCCGATGTCGCCGGTGTCGACGCGGTAGGAGACCGTGTTGCCACCGGCCCGCAGGGTCACCGTGTCGGCCAGCGTGGCCCACGTGTCCCAGTTGCCGGTGTCGGCCAGGCTGACCTGTTTCACCTTGGCGCCGTTGACATAGAGGCTGATCGTCTTGGCGCCGGCCGAGGGGTTGGGACCGTTGCTGAAGCGCAGCGTGGTCGGGTACGCGCCGGCCGTCGGCACGGTGACCGTGAATGTCGTCGCCGCGCCCACCGCGCTGTGCCCGGCCGAGAAGCCGGAGCCGGTGTAGCCGGGGTGGTCGGTGCCGACCGACGTGCCGGGGCTGAGCCCGGACCATTCGGCCTCGACCCGGTCGGACTTGACCGTGGTGCCGTTGGCCAGGCTGTTCAGCGTGTACCAGGCCTCCGTGCTCCACAGCGAACTACCCGAGGCCGACGTGAACGGGCGCGGCGAGCGCACGTGCACGACCCGGCCCGGCTTGAGACCGGACAGCTTGAGCGTCACCTTGAGCCGGTCGGCCGACAGCGTCGCCGAGGTGACCGCGAGCGTCTCCTCGTCGATCTTCGGGCCGCCGTACTGCGGTGTCGGCTGGTAACGCCACTGCTGGGCGCGGTAGCGGCCGGCCAGCTGGGCAGCGGTGGCGTCGGACACGGGCTGGGTGTACTCCAGCTCGAAGCCGTCGGCGACCGCCCGCATCGCCTTGATGTCGAAGACGTTCGCGCCGTTGGGGGCCAGCTTCTGCAGGCCGTACGTGAGCTTGCCCTCCTGGCCCCAGTTGCCGCCCGCGCCGAGCCCGCCGACGTAGAGAGCGCCGTCCGGACCCTGGTTGAGCCGCAGCACGCCCATCTCCAGGCCCTGGGTCAGGCGGAAGACCGCGCCCTGATACTGACCGTTGACCTTCTCCAGGTAGGCCCGCTGGATGCCGCCGTACGTCACGTCGCCGAACAACATCTGACCCGAGTAGGGGCCGGAGTTGAGCATCAGCGGAGTGCTCGGCGAGTTCGCGATCTCGTTCTGCGGCAGCCACAGCACCGGCGGCGTGACCGGCTGCTGGTCGAACGGTCCGTCCGGGTTGGTGTAGTGCCCGAAGAACCGGTCCTGCTTGACCTGCACCAGTTTCGAGGCGGGCAGCCAGCCACCCTGGTTGTCCAGCACGAAGATGTCGCCGTCGGGTCCGAAGGTCAGCCCGTTCGGGGTGCGCAGCCCGCCGGCGACGTACTGCACGGCTCCGGTGGACCGGTTGATCTTGAGGGTGGTGCCGCGGTTGGGCGAGCCCTGCGGTTCGGTGGTCGCGCCACCCAGGTTGATCGACACCGACAGGTTCAGGTAGAAGAAGCCGTCCTGGTAGAGCAGGCCGAACGCGAACTCGTGGAAGTTGCCGTCGAACGGCCAGGTGGCGACCCGGCGGTACTGGTCGATGGTGCCGTCGCCGTTGGTGTCGTTGAGCTCGGTCAGCTCGTGCTTCTGCGACACGTAGATCTTGCCGTCGACGATCTTGAGACCCATCGGCTCCCGCAGCCCGGTCGCGATCTTCTTGTACGTGACCTGGCTCGGCGAGGTGGTCCCGGTGACGCCACTGAGGACGTAGACCTCACCGGCCACCGTTTCGCTGCCACCCCAGGTGGCGATGGCCAGCCGGCCGTCGGGGAACCAGTCCATCGCGCTGACCTGCGGCTGGAAGCCCGACGGGCGCAGGTTGGTGAGCGTGTAGCCGGGGTGCACGCCGGTCAGCGGCAGGCCGTCGCCGCCACTGTCACCGGCGGTCTCACACTCCTTGCGGCCCGGCGCGGTCACCCGCACGACGCCGGCGTCCGTGCTCAGCGCGCTCGCCGGCACCACCGTGAACGCGGTCGCGCCCGGTGGCCGCCACTCGAGCGTGAGCTGCTGGCCGCCGTCGCGCTCGAAGTAGTCGATGTGCAGCGCGTGGTAGCCGGTGGTCAGGGTGACGGCGCCCTCTTTGGCGGTCGCGCCGTGCGCCCCGTCGTGGTTGATGACGGTCGCGTTGTCGATCAGCAGCCGGGAGCCGTCGTCGCTGGTCAGCCGGAAGGTGTAGGAGCCCGCCGTGGTGATGGTGACGTTGCCGAGCACCTCGGACTGGAAGCGGTCCTCGAGGCCGAAGTCGGCGGCGGTGGTCCAGTTGATCGTGGACAGCTTCTTGTCGACGTTGGGGGTCTGGCCGGGCTTCAGTGCGCAGATCGAGTCCCGCGTGGTCTGCAGATCGTAGGTGCGCAGGGTGATGCCGGGCTCCTGTGGGGGAGGGGCGGCAGCAGCGGGAAGGGCGGGTAACAAGCCCGCGAGGGTGACGACGGTTAACAGCGCAAGCTGTGTCTTCTTCATGAGACCGCCCAGGCTTCGACGTGGATCGATGCTTCGAGACGGTAGGCGGACTTCTGCATGCGCGTCCATAACTTTGACGCAATAATCGAAAAGTCTTGTTTATTGTTCCGAAACTTAACGGTTACAAACGGCCCAGACCGGACCGGTAGGCGAAGACGACGAGCTGAGCGCGATCCCGGGCGCCCAGCTTGGTCATCGCCCGGCTCACGTGGGTGCGGGCCGTCGCCGGGCTCACCCGCAGCCGGTCGGCGATCTCGTGGTTGCTCAGTCCCTCGGCCACCAGGGCGACGATCTCCCGTTCGCGGTCGGTCAGGCGGGACACCTCGGGGTGCGGGTCCGGCGAACGGGGCGCCGCGGCGGTGAACTCCCGGATCAGGGTGCGGGTGACCGACGGAGCCAGCAGGGCCCCGCCGTCGGCGACGGTGCGGACCGCGTCGAGCAGAGCCGGCGGGCTGGTGTTCTTCAGCAGGAAGCCGCTGGCGCCCGAACGCAGCGCCGTGAAGACGTACTCGTCGTGCTCGAACGTCGTCAGCACCAGAACTCTGGTGCCCGACAGCGCGGGATCGGCGACGATGCGCCGGGTCGCCTCGAGGCCGTCGATGCCGGGCATGCGGATGTCCATCAGGACGACGTCCGGGCCGGTGCGGCGCGCCTCGGCCACCGCGGCCAGGCCGTCGGCCGCCTCGGCGACGATGGCGAACCCGTCGGAGGCCTCGAACAACGCGCGCAGACCGATGCGGACAAGGTGCTGGTCATCGGCCAGCAGCACGGAGATCACGGGCGAAGCTCCCGGGGGACGAGGGCGTGCACGGTGAAGACGCCGTCGGCGGCGCCGGCCGACAGGGTGCCGCCGGCCCGCTCGACGCGACGGCGCATGCCGGTGATGCCGAAGCCGTCGTCGTGCCCCCGTCCCGGCGCGGGGTTGGACACCGAAAGGTCCACACACTCCGTACGGTGGTCGATCGCCACCCGGGCCCGCCGGGCCGACCCGTGCTTGACCACGTTGGTAAGGGCCTCCTGCAGGACCCGGTAGGCGGCGGGCGGCAGCACGGCGGGCGTGCCCGCGACGACCAGGTCGACGTCGACGCCGGCCGCCCGGACCCGGGTGACGAGGTCGTCGATCTGGGCCGGGCCGGGCTCGGGGGAGAGGCCGGCGAGCGTGGCGCGAAGTTCGGCCAGGGCCTCGGCGCTGGCCGAGCTGATCGCGGCCAGCGCCTCGTGGGCCATCTCGGGGCGGGTGTCGCGCAGGTGCAGCGCGATGTCGGCCTGCATCTGGATCGCGGCCAGGCCGTGGCCCACGACGTCATGCACCTCGTGCGCCACCCGGAGGCGCTCGGCGTCGGCGGCGCGGCGTTCCGACTCCGCGCGCTCCCGGGCCCGGGCGTCGGCGACCTGGCGGCGGGCGGCGCCGATGGTGAACGGGACGACCACCCAGGCGGCGCCCGGGGCCAGACCGGAAAGCGGGTCCTGGAACAGGTGCAGCAGCAGGACGACCAGCGCGGGAACGGCCCAGGCGGCGGCCTGGCGGAGCGGCCGGGCCCGGGCCACGGCGTACACGCAGACCGCGAAGGCGAGCAGGATCGGGCCGTACGGGAAACCGATGATCAGGTAGGCCGAGGTCGTGGCGGCCGCCGTGAGCAGGGCCGCGCCGGGCCATCGGTGACGCAGCAGGGTGACCGCGGCGGTGGCGGCCACCAGCACGACCGCGACCGCGTCGACCGGTCGGTCGGTGGCCCGCAGCTCGTTGAGCACCGGAAGCGTGGCCAGACCGGCTGCCGCGAGGGCGACCGGTACGGCCAGGTCGCGTACGCGCATGAGACCACCGTGCCATCAGCGGGCGCGGGGCGCGTACGTCAGCGGGCGTACGTCCGCGCGCCGACGCGCGCCGGCTCGACGAGGCTCAGGCTGGGCGCATGGCTTTGAAACCGGTGCACCGGAAGTTCTGGCTGGTGCTGCACATCGTGTCGGCGAGCGCGTGGATCGGCATCGACGTGCTGGTGGCGGTGCTGGTGGGCGTGGGCGCACTCAGCGACGACAGTGCGCGGCGCGGGCTGGCCTATCAGGCGCTGGGGTCGTTCGTCCTCTGGCCGATGCTGGTGTCCGGGCTGGTCTGCCTGGGCACCGGGCTGGTGCTCGGGCTGGGCACGAAGTGGGGGCTGGTGCGCTACTGGTGGGTGGCGGTCAAGCTGGGGCTGAATCTGGCGCTCTGCACGCTGATTCTGCTGCTGCTCCGGCCGGGCATGCCGGAGATTCGGGCGTACGGGGAAAGGTTGTCGGCCGGGGAGGCGGTCTCTTTCGACGTCAGCAGCCTGATCATGCCGCCCATCGTCTCGCTGACGCTGCTGAGCCTGGCCACCGTGCTGTCGGTGTACAAGCCGTGGGGCCGGACTCGGCGTCGCGCGGGGTTCGGCAACACGGGAGCTTTCGCCGAGGCCGACGCTGGGGCTGTCGTGGGAGCCGACGCCGACGCCGAGGCTGTCGCGGGCGCCGATGCGGGGGCCGACGCCGGGGCCGTCGCAGGAGCCGATGCCGGGGCCGGGGCCGTCGCTGGAGCCGATGCCGGGGCCGGGGCCGTCGCTGGAGCCGATGTCGGGGTGGGGGAGGCTCAGCGGGCCAGGCAGGCGACGGCGAAGAGGGCGGCGAGGACTCCGTAGAGATGGACGGTGTGCAGCCGCTCGCGCAGCAAGGACCGGTTGAGCAGGAGTGTCACGGCGGGGTAGAGGGACGCGACCACCGCGGCCGGAGCCAGCGCCGCCGACGCGGCCAGGATGAACGACGCGTCCGCCAGGGCATCGGTGGCCCCGACGAGGGAGACCGGCACGGCGATGGCCAGCCCGGTCCGCGCCGAGGGCGACTTCGGCAGGAGGCGCAAGGCGGGCTGTGGACGAAGACCGACTTGTGGACAAGCCGTTTTGCCGGTCGATTGTCGAATAGGTTCCACCACGTCCCTGGGCGGGCGGGGGAGGCGGCGGACGGTGATCAGGAAAAGAAGCGCGAGCGAGCCGCCGGTCATCCGGGCCAGGGCGGTCGACCAGATCTGGTCCGCGGCTGCCGCCTCGTGCAACAGCACGAAATAGACGCCCAGCCCGATCGCGGCGCCGAGGGCGCACGCCTGCGCCGAGCGGGGCGGCCGGCGTTGTGAAGCCACCGGCCAGCTCGCCATGGTCACGCCGATCAGGCCGATCACGACGCCGAGCGCGGCCACCATGCCGAGGCGCTCGCCGTGCAGCAGGCCCCACCCGACGGGCACCAGCGCTGCCACGGCCGCCACCGGCGCCACGACGACGAGCGAGCCGTCCCGCATCGCGCGATAGAGCAGGCCCATCGCCGGGAAGCCGATCAGCCCGGCGACGACGCCCAGCCACAGACGGGAATCGTCCGGCGGGGGCACGCCGCGGGCCGCGACGACCACCACCGCCAGCAGCATGGCGGCGACCTTCGAGCCGATCAGGATGGTCAGGACGGGGATGCGACGGGCCAGCAGCCCGGCGAGGAAGTCCGAGACTCCCCAGGCCACGGCGGCGAGCGCCGCGAAGGTCATTACCCAGGCCACGACGACGAGGGATTCCGGTGGCCGGGTCCGGTTGCACAACAGGGCATGCGGCGATGATGCCGACCGGAAAGCCGCAGGTCAGTCGCCCGCACGAGGCCGCCCGACCAGCCGACCCCAAAAGGCGCGGCCCGTTCCGGCCTTGGGTGGCGCCGAACAGGAGCGGTCGGTTTCGGCCGTGAACGGTGCCGAAGGTGGGCAGCGTGCTCCGGCCGTCAGTTGGTCCCCAACAGGCGCGGCCCGCCTCCGACGGGAGACGGGCCGCGTATGACGAGGGAAATGGGTCGATCAGAGAAGTCGGTCGATCAGGGGAGGGTCCAGCGCTGGTTCGTCCCGGCGAAGCACTCCCAGATCTGCAGGCGGGTGCCGTTGGCCGACGAGTTGTTCGACGCGTCCAGGCACTTGTTGCTGACCGGGTTGCGCAGCGTGCCGTTGGACTGGGCCTGCCACTGCTGCGCGCCGGTGCCGTTGCAGTCGTAGATCTGCACCAGCGAGCCGTTCGCGGTGCCGGCGGCGGCCACGTCCAGGCACTTGCCCAGGCCGCGGATCGTGCCGTCGGTGCCGACGGTCCAGTTCTGCGCGTTCGAGCCGTTGCAGTCGTAGAGCTGGACGGCCGTGCCGTTGGCGCTGCTGGCGGCGGCGATGTCGACGCACTTGCCGGCGACGCCGGTGATCCGGCCGGTGCGGCCCGAGGGCGGCGGGGTGGTGGGGTTGCCGCCACCGCCGGTCGCCACCTCGTAGATCGCGCTGACCAGCGAGTTCGCGCCGGTCGCGTCCTGCGAGAGCTCCCAGTTCATGATGCCGCCGGCGTTGGCCATGGCCCACTGGGTCTTGCGGCGGATGGTGGGCAGGCCGTTGTAGCACTCGCCCGACGGGGTGCAGTCGCGGTTCGCGTTCGCCGGGTCCTGGGCGACCAGCTGGGCGTACGTGAGGTAGCCGGGCCGGCTGTAGAACGGCACGCCGAGCACGGTCTTGGCCTTGGGCAGGCCCCGGTTCTTCCAGAAGTTGGCCGACGCGACGGACCAGTCGTAGTTGGCGTGCGGGCTGCCGCCGTCGTACGCCATGATGTTGAGCCAGTCGACGGCGCCGAACACGGCCGGCTGCACGCCTTCGGCGGTGCCGCCCTCGCTGACGACCGCGGCGGTGAGCAGCTTGCCCTCGTTGTGCAGGGCGGTGCTGAGCTGCTGCATGAGAGCGGTGTAGTTGTTGCCGGAGGCGCCCGGGTCCGGGTACTCCCAGTCGATGTCGATGCCGTCGAGCCCGTACTGCCGGACGGTGTTCATGACGGTGGTGACGAAGGTCGTCCGGGTGCCCGGGTTGGCGGCGAGCGACTCGAAGGCCGAGTCGTTGCCGTCGTTCCAGCCGCCGATGGCCAGCGAGACCTTGACGTTGTTCTGGCGGCCGAGCGTGACGAGCTGCTGAAGCTTCGACGTGTTCTCGATCGGCTGGAGGGTGCCGTTCGCGTTGGGCAGGGCGAACGAGTAGTTGATGTGGGTCAGCTTCGAGTACTGGACGCTCGTGACGTTGCCGGCCCACGACGGCATGTAGCCCACGCTCTTGAAGCCGTTGGGCAGCACAGCCGCCTGGGACGTGCCCTGGACGGCGAGCGCCGTGATCGTGCCGACGGCGGCGACGGTGAGCGCGGCGGCGGCTGACGCCCACCGGCTCCTTCTTCTGATGACCATGGGGATGGCGACCCTTCGTGTCCGGCGCGGGGGAATGCACCGTGGGGATGACTGCGGGCCACTAAATATTAGGAAGACTTACTAATAAACGTCAATATAGGAGCCGGTCGAACTCTGGGTGGCCGGGGACGCGGGCCGGGTCGTCGTTCCGGGAGTGTCCGCTGGCCTTCACGCCCTGCGGCCGCCTGAATCAGCTCGCGGCCCCAGGGCTCCCGGGTGGCCGGCGCCGGTCCGGCGGTGCGCCGGGTCTGGCCGGCAGCACGGCGGATGGCTTCGAAGCCGCAGCCGGATTCGAACCGGCGTACACCGCTTTGCAGGCGGCTCCCTGACCACTCGGGCATGCGACTGTGGTGCGCGTCCCTGGTGCCGACCCAGGTCTGCCAAAGGCGACGGTTTTACGGACCGCTGGACGTGCCGCCGTCCACGACGCGCAACGTGACGTGCGTGTTCCGGGCTGGGATCGAACCAGCGGCTTCCGCCTTGTCGGGGCGGCGCTCTCCCGCTGAGCTACCGGAACCAGGCCGGGGCGGGACGCGTACCCGCGGACTCCGGCGACTTGGGATTAGATGGGGTATGGCCCCGGATCTCGACGCTGCGATCTCGTTCCTCACCACCCACGCCCGGCCCCTCGAGAGGCGCCGGTTGCGTCACCTCCTCGGGGCGGCGTCCGCCGGCGATGTGCTGGTCGCGCTCGACGCCCATCGCAACGACGACGGCGGGTACGGGTGGGCGCTGGAGCCGGATCTGCGCTCCGCGACCAGTCAGCCGGTGGCGGCCATGCACGCCCTCGAAGTGCTCGCCGAGGTCCGGGACACGAAGAGCGACCGGGCGCCCGAGCTGCTCGACTGGCTCGCCGGCCACGCGCTGCCCGATGGCGGGGTGCCGTTCGCTCTGCCCTATCAGGACACGGAAGGCAGCGCACCGCACTGGCGCGCCGTCGATGCCACCGAGTCGTCCCTGCAGATGACGACGCAACTGGCCGCGCAGGCCCACCGCCTGGCCCGGCACCGCACCGACCTCGCGGAGCACCCGTGGCTGCGGGCCGCGACGGCGTACTGCCTGGACACGATCGAGCAGTCCGAGACGCCGTCCGTGTACGAGGTGATGTTCACGATGCACTTCCTGGACGCCGTCGCACCCGTCTCGCCCCGCGCCCAGGCTGCGCTGGGTGACTTCGTCCGGCACGTACGCATGGACGGCCCGACGCCCGTGCCGGAAGGAGTGGAAGGCGAAGTGCTGTACCCACTGGACTTCACCCCGGACCCGGACTCGCCGTCCCGTGCCCTTTTCGACGCCGAAGCCGTCACCGCCGACCTGCGACGGCTGGCCGCCCAGCAACAGGCCGACGGTGGCTGGACCGTCACCTTCGCGGCCCACAGCCCGGCGGCCGCCCTCGAATGGCGCGGCTACGCCACCGTGCAGGCCATCAAGGTGCTGCGAGACTCCCGCTGAGGCGTATGCGGGTACGTGCCCGGAGCGCGATTCGAACGCGCACTCGCGCCGTCCTGGGCGGCGTGCCTCTGCCGTTGGGCTACCCGGGCGTTTCAATTGTCAGCGGGCCTCGTCCGGCCGCTGCGGGGTGGTGCGTGCCCTCGGCGCGATTTGAACGCGCACTGTCGACGTTCTCGACGTCGTGCCTCTGCCGTTGGGCTACGAGGGCGGGAAAGCGGTCGGCCGGGATCGAACCGGCGGCCTCCACCATGGCGAGGTGGCGCTCTGCCTGACTGAGCTACAACCGCATCGTCCGGAGCCCCCGAGTCGAACGGGGTGTCTCACGCTCTCGAGGCGCGCGGGCCTTCCCCTTGCTCCGGATCTGTTGTGCCATCCGCTGTGAAATTGTCAAATACCCATGCTGCCGGCCGCGGCCGAAGCAATTATCAGGGCAGCAGGAATTGACCCGCGGCACGAATGGAAAAAACCGGAGAAACGAAAAACCGCCGTCCCCTCGTCGGGTTCGGCGGCGTGATTGCGCTAGCGTTCGCTAGCTGCGCCACCGACCCTGATAGAGCTGGCCATACGGTGCAAGAGCACACAGTAGGACGGCACCGACGTGCGGCATGAGCAGCTGCGTGGTGATCGCGGCGTGCTGCGGCATCGGTCTCTCCTGTCCTGTCGTCTCCCGGTGTGATGACCACGGTAGGCCGTCCGTGGCGCGTCCGCAATGCTATTTGTCTCGGCAATTCTCGGAGTTCATGAGAGGGGTTCGCGCATACCGGAAGAAGCGGCCGAGCGCCATCCCGCCCGGCCGGAATGTGGATAACGACAGTGCCTGTGGATAACGCGCTGACGCCTGCCGGAAAGCGCTATGGTCGATCCACCTCCGGGGTCGTGGCGAGCATCGGGCAGCTGTCGCTGTGCGGACGCACGCTCCGAGCCGGCGAGGGTGTCGCTGTCTGAAGTGGAAGGGGTTACCGCATGACCGAGGTGAACAGGCCGGGCGTGCATCTGGCCGTCCCGGTTGACGACCTTGCCGCCGCGAGGGTCTTCTACGGCTCCGTGCTCGGCCTGAGTGAGGGGCGGTCCAGCGACCACTGGGTCGACTGGGACCTGCGCGGCCATCAGCTGGTCACCCATGTCGTGCCCGGGCCGGTGCGGGCGGCGGGCGACAGCGAGGTCGACGGGCACGAGGTGCCGATCCCGCACTTCGGTCTGCTGCTGACGGCCGACGAGTTCCACGCGCTGGCCGACCGGCTGCGTCAGGCCGGGACAACCTTCCTCATCGAGCCCTGTCTGCGGTTCCCGGGGCGGCCGGGTGAGCAGTGGACGATGTTCTTCCGCGACCCGGCCGGCAATGCCCTGGAGTTCAAGGCGTTCCGCGACGAGAGCCAGGTGTTCGCCAAGTGAGCGTCGACGGTGGGACGCGTGCCGGAAGCGAAGGCGCCGGGGGGCGGCGCGTCCTGGTCACCGGAGCGTCGCGGGGCATAGGCCGAGCCGTCGCGATCGCCTTCGCCGCGCGCGGTGACCGGGTCGCGGTCCACTACGGGTCGAGCCGCGCCGACGGCGAGGCGACCTTGCGGATGCTCGACGGACCGGGGCATGCTCTCGTGGGCGGCGACCTCGGCGATCCGGCCGAGGCGAAGGCCGTCGTGGAGGCGGCCGTCGAGGCGCTGGGCGGGGTCGACGTGCTCGTCAACAACGCCGCCATCGCGCCCGGCGACGACAACCGTCACGATGTCGCCTCGATCGGCTACGAGGAATGGCACCGTGTCTGGCGGCGGATGATCGACGTCGACCTGCTCGGCGCGGCCGACGTGACCTACTGCGTGGCCAACCACCTCATCGGTCGGGGAGCGCCGGGCAGCATCGTGAACGTCGGATCCCGCGGCGCCTATCGCGGTGAGCCGGCCTACCCCGCGTACGGGGCCGCGAAGGCCGCCCTGCAAGCCTTCGGGCAGTCGATGGCGGTGGCTCTCGCCCCGCACGGCATCGCCGTCACGTCGGTGGCGCCCGGCTTCATCGGCACCGAACGCCAGCAACCCAAAGTGGACGACTCCATCCGCGGGCAGAGCCCGTTCGGCCGGGTGGGCACACCTGAGGAGGTCGCCGCCGCCGTCCTGCACCTGAGCTCTCCGGAGGCGGCCTGGTCGTCCGGCGCCGTCCTCGATCTGAACGGAGCCTCCTACCTGCGGTAACGGGGACTTCTCCATCGGCGACTCCGGAAGGGCCGGCACCTGGGACGGGAGTGCTATAGCAACCTTCCTCGATGCAACGTTATCGTGAGCAAGTAAGAAACATTCACGTTCATGGGGGCCCGGGTGACTGCTGCGCATCGATTCGCCGCGATATCCACGTCGGAGCGCCCGACGGGGCAGCGGGTGCTGTTCCAGCAGGCGGTGGTGCTGGGCGGCAGCATCGCGGGACTGATGGCGGCCCGGGTCCTCAGCGACCACGCCGACCACGTCCTCATCATCGAACGGGACGACCTCGCCGAGCTCGACGTCCCCGACGAGCGGATCGCCGCCGACCCGATCCACGCGGTCGGGCCACGACCGGGCGTTCCGCAAGGCAGCCAGGTGCACGCCTTGCTGCCGTCCGGGCTCAAGCAATTGGAACGCTGGTTCCCCGGATTCATCGACGCGGCGCTCGAGGCCGGGGCGGTCGACCCGCCTCCCGCGACCAACCGGTTCTACATGGACGGCGCCCTGCGGGAGGATCCGCCGAGCGGTCCGGCCGCGCAGGCTCTCGTCTCCAGCCGGCCCTTCCTCGAGGCGTTGATCCGGCACCGCGTGCTGGCTCTGCCGAATGTCCGGGCGGTCTGCGGGCGCGCGGACGGTCTCGTGCTCAAGGACAACGAGGTCTCCGGTGTGCGCTGGGGCGACGAAGAGGTGGCCGCCGATTTCGTGGTCGACGCGACCGGGCGATCCAGCCGGCTGGGTGACTGGCTCGAGTCGTACGGCTTTCCGAAACCGCCGATGCAGCGCATGGGCATCAAGCTGAACTACGCCACCGCGCTGTTCCGCCGACCGGCCGACGCGAAGGTGCAGACCTGCATCTCGATCGCCAATCCGGGGCCGGGCAAGGTGGCCCGGATCGGCGGGTTCACCCCCATCGAGGGCGACCGGTGGACGGTGCTGGTCTCCGGCTACGCCGACGACCGGCCGGGCCGGGACGCGGGTGAGTTCCGGGATCGGTGCGTCGGCGACTTCCCGGCCGAGTTCGGCGAGGTGGCCACCAACGCGGCGCAGGTCGGTGACGTGATCACCTACCACCAGGCCGACAGCCGGCGCCGCGACTTCCACCGGCTGAACCGCTTCCCGGCGCGCCTGGTGGCGGCCGGGGACGCGGTGGCCTCGTTCAACCCGGTGTACGGGCAGGGCATGACCTCGGCGACGCTGCACGCCTCGGCGCTGTCCGAGTATCTGCGCGGCGACCCCGACCTGACCAAGCCGGCCACCTCGTACTTCCAGGACGTCAAGGTCGTCGTGGACGCCGCCTGGCAGGTCTCCACCATGGCCGACCTGGCGCTGCCGCACGTCGACGGCCCGTACCCCAAGGGTTACCGCGCGATCCAGTGGGCCAGCGGCCTGGTCTTCAAGGCGTCGATGCGTGACCAGTCGATCAATCACCGCCTGGGTCAGGTCACCACGATGCTGGCCCACCCGAGCGCCTTGACCGAGCCCCGCTTCCTGTTGCGCGCCCTGGCGATCGGCGTTCGCGCCTGACCGAGCCGCCCCGCCGTTCCGCGCCCGCGCCCCGCTCGTCGTCCACCTGACGGTGGACGCCGTCGCGTGAGGCGTGAGAGGTGCGCCGTGCGCCGTGCCTGAAGCCTGGCGCTGGTCCAGGCGGCATTCGGTCGGCAGGGGGGCTGGCCTGGCGCTGCGGGCCTGCCGCTGCGGGCGGGCGCTGCGAGCGTGCCGCTGCGGGCGGGCGCTGCGGGCTGGCGCTGCGGGCTGGCGCTGCGGGCCGGCGCTGCGAGCGTGCCGCTGCGAGCCCGCCGCTGCGGGCTGCCGCTGTGGGCATCGGGGCGGCTGCGCCGCGGGCGGGCCGGGAACGTGGCATGGTCGAGGGCATGGGTCACCACGTGCTCGGTCTGGTCGTCCACCCCCGTAACGACGTCAGCGAGTCGGTGGCGACCGTCACGGCGCTCGCGAGCCGGCACGGCATCCGGGTCGTGGCGCGGCCCGCCGACGCCGAGCGTCTCGGCCCGGGCGTCGAGGCGCTGGACGAGGCCGGCTTCGCCGACAAGGTGGACTTCGTCTTCAGCCTGGGCGGCGACGGCACGATGCTCGGGGCCATGCGGCTGGTCGCCGGGCGGCCCACGCCGGTGCTGGGGGTCAACCACGGCAACGTCGGCTTCCTCATCGAGGTGTCGCCCAGCCAGTTGCCGCATGCGCTCGAGCGGCTGGTCGCCGGCGACTTCGGCCTCGAACCGCACAGCTGCCTCGAGCTGGACGGGCCGGGGGAGCCGGCTCTGGCCTTCAACGACGTGGTCCTGACCAACACCGTCCCGTGGACCGCGGTCAGCCTCGACCTGGAGATCGACGACGTCCGGCACGGCTACTTCCGCAGCGACGCGCTGGTGGTGTGCACGCCGACCGGGTCGACCGCCTACAACTACGCCGCGGGCGGGCCGATCATCTCGCCCTCGGCGCCGCTGATCGGGCTCACCCCGGTCGCCCCCATGTCGGGCATCACCCGCCCGATCGTGCTGGGCGGGGCCGAGACCGTCCGGTTGCGGGCGGCCGGCCACGAGACCCGGTTGTCGCTCGACGGCGCCGCCACCTTCACCGTCGCGGCCGGCGCCGACATGGTGGTGCGGATGCGCGCGAACGCGGCCAACGTGGTCCGCTTCGACCAGAACACGCACGGCGCGCGTTCCCGCGTCAAGCTCAGCCTGCGTGACCTGCCCCTGCGCCCCGACCAGCTCGTCGAGCTGGTGCCCGAGGAACTGCGCGACCGCGCCCGCTTCCTGCAACCCTGATTCACCCAGGGCGCTGGTCTGCGAGCAGGCCGGCCATCCGCGACCACCGGCCTTCCGGTCGCGTCCGATGCAACTTCGCCGATGTTCGGCTATGCCGGGCTGGACGGGCCTGCGGGCAGTGCCTCGGCGCGTGGGCGTTCCGCGAGCGGGTCGGACCGGCGGGTGAGTTCTACGGCTGCCCAGATCGAGAGGGCCAGCGCGGCCAGGACGTAGGCGTTGCCGGGGACGTGTTCGATGGGGCTCCACTTGAACTCGCGGGTGTCGCCCCACGGTGGCCAGACGAAGGGCCGGGCCACGAAGACCGCGGTCCAGGCGACGCCCGCCCAGCGGTTGCGTTGCCACAGCGCCAGCCCGATCGGCACGGCCCAGACCCAGTGGTGCGACCACGAGACCGGGGAGGCGAGCAGCATGGCCGACGCCCCCAGGCCGGTCCCGAGCACCCGGTCGCCGCGGCGCCACCACACGGCGCCGACGGCCACGATGGCCAGGGCGAGGGGCCCGGCGATGGCGAGCCACAGCAGCGTCGGTGGGATGTGGTCCAGCAGCCGGGTGATCGTGCCGAAGACCGACTGGTTGTGGGCCAGTTCCGGGGGACCGACCCGGCCGGCCTTGATGAGGTTGTGGGTCCAGTAGGTCTTGGCCGCGCCGGGGATCAGCAGAAGTCCGATCGCTGCGGTGCCGGCGAAGGCCAGGAGCGCCCTCCCCGCCGTCGCCCGGCGGCCGGCCAGCACCAGCAGCACGACGAACACGAGCGGGGTCAGTTTCACCCCGGCGGCGATGCCCAGCAGGATGCCGGACCAGCGGCGTTCCGGATACAGGAGGTCGATCAGCACGGCCAGCATCAGCAGCAGGTTGATCTGACCGAAGGTGAGGTTCTGCCACACCGGCTCCAGAGCGAGCGCCCCGACCGTCAGCAGGGCGACCAGCCGGCCCGAGACGGTGCGGCCGAGCGCGCGCGCCACCACCACGATGGCTCCGGCCAGCGCGCCCACCGAAGCCGCGGTCCAGAACGCGGTGGCGAGCCAGAACGGCAGGGGCGCGAGCGGGACCATCGCCAGCGCCGCGAACGGCGGGTAGGTGAACCGCAGATTGGTCGCCGGGTCACGAGCCCCGTAGAGCGACAGGCCGTCCACCAGCCGCCGGCCGCCGTACTGGTAGACGGAGAGATCGACGAACTCGCCGTGCACGCTCAACCGGGCCGGCAGCTCGGCCCAGGCGACCGCACCCGCCACGACGGCGGTGACGACGACCACGGCCAGGACCGGGCCGACCTCCGACAGCGCGCGTGACTGCCTCACCGGCACACGAACCGGTGGCAGACGGTGATCGCGGCGCGCGTCCCGTCGATGCGAGGACGCGGTGGAGCCGGTACGGCCGCTGTCGTGAGGGACGCCATGACGGCATCGTAGTAGGGCTGAACGGTGCCTCGGCCGGCCATCCCCGGAGCCTCCCGGCCACCTTGGCGATCGGTCAGTGAGCGGTGACGGAACGTCAATGGTCGCCGGGGTCCTGGCCGAGCGCTGCCACGCAGGCGGCCAGGTCGGCGCGCAACCGCTGGTGTCCCTCGGTCGTCAAGGACTGGGTCATCCGGCGCTCGACGGCGGCGACGATGCGGCTGGCCCGGCTGAGGATGTCGCGCCCGGCCGGGGTCAGCTGGGTCGGCAGGGCGCGGCCCTGAGGGGCGACGGCCGGGCGTTCCAGCAGGCCCCTTTCTTCGAGGCCGAGCAGGACGGCGTGCATGGACTGCCGGGTGACGAACGCGCCCCGGGCGAGGTCGGCCGCGGACAGCCCGGGGCGCTGGCCGAGCAGCTCCAGGCAGGCGTACTGCGGCACCGACAGGCCGAGAGGGCGCAGGCCCGCGTCCATGGCCGTGCGCAGCGCCGCGGCCGCCTGCTTCAAGGCGTAGCCGACGGAGAAGTTCAGGTCACCGACTTCTTGCGTCATGTCAGCATCCTGACATACGCTCGGGCATGTCAGGAACCTGACAAGGACACCGAGGAGAAAACATGCCGGTCACCGGGCCCGACTTCATCGCCCTGCAGGTACGCGACCTCGACGCCGCCGCCGACTTCTACGAGAACCGTCTCGGTCTGCGCCGCGCGCCGGTCAGCCCGCCGCACGCGATCGTCTTCGCCACCAGCCCGATCGCTTTCGCCGTACGAGAGCCGCTGCCCGGCGTCGACCTGGACGCCGTCACCCCGCAGCCGGGCACCGGTGTGGCGCTGTGGCTGCACGCCGACGACGCCCAGACCCTGCACGACGACCTGGCCGCCGCCGGCGTGCCGATCGTCGCCGCGCCGATCGACGGCCCGTTCGGGCGCACCTTCACCCTGCGCGACCCCGACGGTTACGCCATCACCCTCCACGACAAGGCGTAGCGCTCGGCCTCTTTCGGGTGACAGCGAAGGTAGTCGCGCACCGGTTCCAGGTGGTCGGCGGCTGCCAGGAGGTCGATGACCGGTTTGGCGGCCAGGCCGGGCACCGCGGTCGAGCCGATGTGTTCGATTTCCGACAAGGCATCCCGGAGGGCTGACCGGAGTTCGGCGGCGGCCGACCTCGCTCGGGCGGGCCACGTGGGGTCGTAGTCGACCACCTGCACGGCCGACCCGGTCACGATGAACTCATCGTAGCCATGCGACCTCATTCGGTAAGAAATTCTGGGTGAAGTGCGGCGCCCAGTGCTCGGCGGAGCGTATGCCGGCCCGCGAGCCCGGGGCGCGGGCGTTTCCCGGTACGCGGGAGCACTGCCGGGCGGGCCCGGCCGAGACCGCTCTGACGTGCGACTTCGTCGGCTAACCGACCAGGTCGGGCACGAGTGCTCCGCACTGCCGGGAAAGCCCGTTACGGTTGACTACCATGACGACCTACTCCGGTCCGGCGAGGCTGACCCTCGGCGACGGCACCCTCGTGTCCGGCATGGCTTCACTCAGCACCAATCAGCGCGGCGGCATCGAGGGCTGGGGCGGCACGTTCCGCCCGGATCAGACCAGCGCCGACGTGCGTGAAGCGGGTGACGGCCTGTACCTGGAACTGCCCTACGACCAGGGCGGGACGGTGGCCGTCACCGGTGTCCGCAAGCTGCTCGCCACGCAATTGTTGATGTCACTCACCGGCAGCGGCCCCGCCCCGTTCTGATCTGGTCCTGAGCCGGTGTCCGCACGCCGGCGTCGTTCATCGGCGCCGGCGTGCCTGGAGGTTTCGATACGACAGAGTTTGTTACGACGGCAAGCGAGTCGATCAGGGTGGAGCCGGATCCTCGTGCCGCATCCAGTTCAGAAGCCACGCGACATGCGGTTGCGGGTCGCGAGTGACGCACGGCGAGCCCTGAGCGCCACAGTCGCGTTGCACATCGGCGAGCATGCGAGCCCCCGCGCAGTCGCAGAAATCCAGCCGTGACAGATCAAGAGTGACCCGGCAGGGCGGGTACGAGGCCACGATGCTCGACAGCGAGGCCCGCGCCGTGTGCTGCGTGGCGGTGTCGAGCTCCCCGCAGACCGCGATGGTCAGCATCTCACCGGGCACGGCCGAGGTCACCGTCACGTACGACGCCGGTGAGCCCGCGCTGACCCCGGAGCGGGTGGACATCGTCATGGCGACGTCCGGCGGATCGAGCGCATCGTCGCCCACACCATCTTGCCGTCGTGGGTGGCGACAGCTCCCCAGCCCGCGCACAGCGTGTCGACGATGTCCAGGCCGCCGCGGCAGGGCCGGCCGCTCGCGGACAGCCGGGGCCGCAGCCGGGGCATCCGGGGATCGCCGTCGCGCACCGAGAGATGGAGCCCGGTGGGCCGTCTCCACACGGTGACGGCGATGTCGGTGCCGGCGTGCTGGACGGCGTTGGCGACCAGTTCCGAGACGACCAACCGGGCCGGGTGCCGCAGGTCGGGGAAACCCCAGACCGCGCAGGCCTCGTCGATCAGCTCGCGGGCCGCGCGGGCCGAGTCGCCGCCGGCCGGTCGCCGCCGGGTCAGCTGCAACCAGTCGGTCAGAGGACGGTGACCGGCGACGGCCGAGCGGGCCTTCTCGGTGGTGGGATAGACCGGCACGCTGCGGGTCACGCCGATCCAGCGCAGCCGCTGTGACAACGGCTCGGTCGCCGGCAGGCTCAACGCGACCTGCACAGGCGGTTCCAGAGTGCTGGCCGCCCTTCGCGCGGCCAGCCACAGGGCGGCGCTGGCCGCATGCGGGTCGGCCAGCTGATGCAGTTCCACGATGATCGCTGCGGGGTGCTGGGCGAGGCACTTGCGGAATCCGGCGTACGTCTCGGACGCCATCCGCTTGCTCCAGCGGCCGTGCAGGGACATCTCGATCACGGCGGTGTCGACGTCGCACGTGACCGAAACGCCGGCCCCGGTCTCGTCGTCACCGTAGCCGAGCAGGTGCGGAGGATCCTCGCCCATGGCGCGTCCTTCTCCCGGATTGACCATTGTCGCTGGTCGGTTGGGTCGAAGTCTGGTTCGGTCACCAGGGCGGGTCAATGGGCCGGTGACCGAAGTCCCGGAACTCCACCCGAACGTGGCCGGGCCTGCATCACCCAGCCTGCAGCTCCCCCTCGGGAGGCGGGGCGAGGTCGGCGAAGAGACCGTAGTGATCGCCGGCCACGGTGTGCGCCTGGTCGAAGGTACGGCTGCATTCGAGGACGCGCAGGGTGGGCCCGCCATGCTCGCCGCACCGTACGAGAAGGTGGTCGATCTGCCGGAACGGCCAGTCCCAGTCGGCGCAGTAAGGATTCTCCGGCACGAAGGTCTCTCGTCCGCTGTCGTTCCCGTGCGCGGCGGTCCAGGCATCGCGGTAGCAGACGCTCAGGCCCCCCACCACGTGCAGTCCGCGGAGGAACCGGAGGCTGTCCGCCGCCGGCTCGGCGTCGAGGTCGCCGCTGAGCACCACATGTCCCGGACGCGACCGGAGTTTCTCTTCGACGGCCAGCGCGACCACGCGAGCCTGCAGGGTCCGCTCGTGTTCGTGATCGAGCTGATAGTCGGGGAAATGGTGGACCGACCACACCCGACCGATCGGCGCCGGCACGTGGATCTCCACCAGCAGCGCCGTGCACGCGAAGGCGTGGGTGCGCGCCGTGACGTGCAGGTCGAGCTCGACGACCTCGCCGACCGGCCAGCGGCTGGCCGTGGTGATGCCCCGCCCGTCCGGTTCGCGGGCCTCGGATCGTACGAGGTGGTAGCCGGCGCCCAGGATCTCGCGGGCCTGATCCACGGCGCCCGCCCGGCCCGGGCGGTGCACGGTCTCCTGAAGGGTGACCAGATCGGCTCGCAGACGCCCGAACCCGCGGATCAGATGGTCCCGTCGTTCGGGCCAGTGGGGGCCGGACCCCCAGACGTTGAGGGTGGCGGCCCGCAACCGGTCACCGGGCGGACCGGGCGCGGCCATCAGGGCTCGTCCCCTTGTCGATGCTGGTCACAGGGTCCTCCCGGCGGATGGCGACCGTACGCTTTCCCGCCACGTCCGACCCCTAACGTGCCGGCACGTGATCCGGCGGCAGCCGCGAGCGCCACCAGATGTGGCGCGGATGTCTCTATGCTGTCCGGGTGGCAGCGTGTCCCGAGCTGGCCGTCGCCCGCCGTCACCGGCGGCGAGGGCTCTCCGGGGCAACCCCGGGGACGTTCGATTGACCACCGCAGCTCATCGCCGGCGCGCCTCTGCGCTTCGCGCAGCTCTGCGCAGGCACGACCGGGATTCGTCGGGGCACGCTGCCGCCCGCCCGTGGTACACCCCGCGCCGGCAGCCCCCGTCCCGGGTCGCGGACGCGCTGGCCGACGCCCTGCTGGCCACCGACTGGCAACCCGGGATGATGCTCGCGGCGGTCCGGTCCGTGACCGCGAGCCGCACCCCCGGGGCCCGCCGGCTGGTCGACGCCGTGCTGCTGGCCTATCCGCGCGCACCGGCCGACCGGCCCCGGGAACTGAGCCGGTTCCTGGTGAGCGCGCCCGCGGTGACAGTGCGCCGGGCGGTCATCCGGCGCCGGCTCGTCGCGCCGACCCGGGTCGTACGGATGCGGTGGGGTGCCCCCGCTCTCGGTGATCTGAGCGAGCTCGCCGGGTTCCTCGGGCTCGACGACGGCGCCCTCGACTGGTTCGCCGACCGTCGTGAGATCAACCGGCACGCTCGCGACGAGCGGTTGCGCCACTACCGGTACGTCTGGCGGCCGCACCGGCTGATCGAGGCGCCGAAGCCGCGGATGCGCGCGCTGCAGCGTCAGGTGCTCGACCGGATCCTGTCGGTGGTGCCCGTCCACGACGGCGTCCACGGGTTCGTGCCCGGCCGGGGAACGCACAGCTTCGCCCGGGCCCACGCCGGCCGCCCCGTGCTGATCAGCCTGGACTTGCGGGCGTTCTTCTCCAGCATCACGGCGGCGCGGATCTACGGGCTGTTCCGCGGCATCGGCTATCCCGAGCCGGTCGCCCACGCGCTGACCGCTCTGACCACGACCCGGACGCCGGCTCCGGTCCTGCGCTCGGCGCCCGACCCGTATCTGGCCGCGCTGCTGCGCCGCCCGCATCTGCCGCAGGGGGCGCCGACGTCACCCGCCCTGGCCAACCTGTGTGCCTTCCGGCTGGACCGGCGACTGAGCGGGCTCGCCGGCCGGTTCGGCGTCGCCTACGCGCGGTACGCCGACGACCTGGCCTTCTCGGGCGCGCTCGACACCACCCGCATCGACCGTTTGGTCACGCTGGCCGGCGAGATCGCCCACGAGGAAGGCTTCCGGGTCCATCCCGGCAAGACCCGGGTCCGGCGGCAGTCCCAGCGCCAGCTGCTGACCGGCCTGGTGGTCAACACCGGCCCGGCCGGGCCCCGCGAAGAGTACGACCGCCTGCGGGCCGTCCTGCACGACGCGGCCACCCACGGGCTCGCCGAGGCCAACCGCGACGGCCACCCCGACTTCGCCGCCCACCTGGCCGGCCGGGTCGCGTGGATGTCCCAGGGCCGTCCGGCCCGCGCCGCCAAGCTGGGCGAGCTGCTCGCCCGGGCGCTGGCCACGCCCTGACCGGCCGATCGGCGGCCATCCGGTCCGGGCTCACTTCACCAACCCTCGCGCGACGGGCAGCGACGACACCATCCATCTCGAGCTCGAGCGGTTGATCAACGCCGCGCCGAGGGGCTCGGCCATCCGCGGCGCCATCCGTTCGCTCAGACGGACACGATCGTCACCCGGCTCAACGACGCGACACCGGACGGGAACTGCCGGCTGCGCATCGGGATGTCGTTCGTCACGGCCGGCCGTCCCGGGCTCACCAGCCTGGTCAAGCGTTTCAAGTCGGCCGGCTGCCAGGGCTGGGTGGTCGTCGGCACCACGGCCGACGGCGGGATCACCATGACCCGCAAACTTCCCCTGTACGTAGCAGTCAGGCGGTCTCCTGGGCGAGGCCGACGATGATGCCCTCCGGCCCCCGGACGTAACAGAGCCGGTAGCCCGAGTCGACGCCGGGATCGCCCTCCTCGTGCTGATACGTCACCAGCTCACCGACGAGCTCGGCGCCGTGGACGCGCAGGCGGGCGATCACGGCGTCGATGTCGTCGACGGCGAACATCACGCGCCGCAGACCCAGCGTGTTGGCCGGCGCGTCCTTCGGCTCGGGCCTGATCGCTTGCGGCTGCTGGAACCGGGCCAGCTCGATGCGTCCGGGAGCGTCCGGGATCCGCAGCATGGCGACCTCCTGGCGGACGTCGTCGATCCCGATGACCCGTTCCACCCAGCGTCCCTCGATCGGGGCCCGGCCCTCGAGCTCCATGCCGAGCTCGACGAAGAACGCGATGACCGCGTCCAGGTCCTCGACCACGATCAGGACGTTGTCCATCCGGCGGATCGCCATGCTGTCTCCTCGATGTCGTACGGCCACCGTGACCGCTTGCACGCCGGGGACGAAGCCGCCACGCCGTTCTCGACATCAGGTCCGTCTCAGACCACAGTCACGTTCACCTGCGCGGTGTCGACCATCGGGTAGGCCTCACCCGCGTACCGCAGGGTGGTGACCCGGGTGTCCAGCGGAATCAGGAACGCCACGGCTGACCGGGCCGTCTGGCGGGGGTTGAAGTCGACAGTGTCCCCACCGGACGAATCCCGGTTCTGGTAGTGCGTGACGCCCGTACCGACCCATCGGGTGAAGGCGTCGTCCTCGGAGAACTCGACCCCGGTGGCGTCCAGCGCGGTCACCGCCGGATTGTGCTGAGCCTTCTTCCGGCCGCTGTTGACGATCGTCAGCTGCGCGGTGCAGAGCTGGTGACCGGGTTCCACCGCCGGCTGTGGATCGGCGAACTGGCCGTACCGTTCGGCCGCCGCCTTCCGGCCCAGCTCGACGTCGCCGGCCGTGTCCTTGCCGCAGCGGAAGCTCGTGACCGTGGCGGTGATGCTGTGCTGCTCCTTGCTCGAGTCGTCGGTCCAGGCCACCGTGAACGGCGTGTTCAGCGCGACGGTCCGGACGGTCCCGGCCCAGGCGGGGGTGGTGGCGGCCAGACCGGTGAGGGTCAGCAGGCCGGCCGCGGCGGTTCGCATCTTCATGGCACGTCTCCGTGGTCTCGTACGGGTCAGGACCACGATCGCCGCCGGCCGTGCCGGACACGGGGCAACGGCCGAACGTCCACCTACCGTGAAGCCGATCGCGGCGCCACCGAGCCGGCTGGCTCGTGACCTTCGCCGACGGCGCCCCCAACCGAGACTGATGATTATGATCGCCGCATGACCGAGCTCTCCGTCCTCGTGCTGCCCGACCGCCACCCCACCAGCACCTTCCTCGCCGAGGTGGTCGAGGCCGAGCGGGCCGGGGTGCGCACGGTCTGGACGTACGACCACCTGACCTGGCCCCTGCTGCGGGACAACCCCTGGTACGGCTGTGTGCCGCTGCTGGCCGCGGCCGCCGGCGCCACCGAGCGGGTCCGCCTGGGCGTGCAGGTGGCCACGCCCAACTACCGCCACCCGGTGCCGTTCGCCAAGGAGCTGATGACGCTCGACCAGCTCAGCGGCGGCCGCCTCGAGGTCGGCCTGGGCGCCGGCACGGAAAGCCTGGACGCCCTCGTGCTCGGCGACCCACCGCTCACCCCCCGCGAACGCCTGGACCGCTTCGCCGAATGGATCGGCCTGCTCGACAAGCTGCTGGTCGAACCGATCGTCACCACCCACGGCGACCGCTACAGCGCGATCGACGCCCACCAGCTCCCCGGCTGCGTCCAGACCCCGCGCGTGCCGTTCACCGTGGCCGGCACCGGCCCGCGCTCGCTGCGCCTGGTCGCCCAGCACGGCCAGGCCTGGGTCACCTACGGCCCGTACGGTCCCGCGGTGTCCCCCGACGACTGGTTCGCCGCGCTGCGCAAGCAGTCCCGCCAGCTCGACGAGGTGCTCGAGGGCCGCCGGATCCGCCGCATCGTCAACGTGGGCCTCGAGTCGTACTGGCCTTTCGAAAGCCGCGACCGCTACGCCGACACCACCGGCCGCCTGGCCGAACTGGGCTTCGACGAAGTGAGCGTCCACTGGCCCCGCCCCGACGGCCGAGGCGTTCCCGCCAAGTCCCTGCCCGACGTCCTGGCGGTCCACGGCCTCTGAGCCCACCCCGACCCGCCGCCCGGCCCGAGCCCGCCGTTCCGGCGGAGCCTGCCGTCCGGCTGAGCCCGTCGTCCGTGGCTGTTGTCGGCACGCAACGGTGTTTGCTCGGTGCTCGGTGCTCGGTGCGTTTCGGATTGCGGCGATGCGCTCGTCGACTGGGGAGTGTGTCGTGCGCTGATATCGCCGCCGAGTCCCGCCGTGCCGGGCGCAGTCGATGCGCTTTGTTCTTCGACCGGCGTGGGACACGGGTGCCGCAGACTGCCCTCGTCGGAATCGGCGTGACGGTCGATGATCGTTGTAGCGGGACACCCGCCAGATCGGGCGGAAGCAAGTGGTTGGGAAGGCGTCGATCGCCGTGCTGTGATGGCCGGATATGGGCATGGCCGGACGAGCGCGGGCGCGAACCGCAGGCGCTGGACCGAGGTGTCTCGCTGGTGACGATTCGGCAGGGCGTGATACGCCGAGGCGAATATCTGTTCTTCGCCGCCGCCGTCGTTTCGCCGGTTCGAGGTGACGGCCTCAAGGAAAGCGGCAGCATACGAAGTAGTGGCGGCTTGGAGGCCGGATGGGTCGAGTAGGGCAAGGCGGCGAGGCCTTCACCTCTACATCCGGCATTCGAATTCGGCTGGTGCGCCATCGTCGGCTCAGGCGCGGCTGACGTTGGTCGCCGCGTAGCGCCATTCAGTGGTGTAGCGGTTGGTCGCGCAGCGGTCGACCGCGGGGATGGCGATGGCGGGGAAGCGGGCGGTTGTGAACTGAGTAGCGGTTGAGGCACAACGTTGGAGCAGGCGCCGGGTGTGCGGTGCCCTCCATGGCCGCCGGGGCGGGGCGATGTCGGTTGCGCGGAAGCGGCTTGCGGAGCGGGCGCGTTGCTCATGGCGGCCGGCTTTGAGGCGGGACCTGTTGGCCGCGGGCGGGCCAGCTTCTCGGCTTGCGGAGCGGGCATGTTGCTCATGGCGGCCGGCTTTGAGGCGGGACCTGTTGGCCGCGGGCGGGCCAGCTTCTCGGCTTGCGGAGCGGGCATGTTGCTCATGGCGGCCGGCTTTGAGGCGGGACCTGTTGGCCGCGGGCGGGCCAGCTTCTCGGCTTGCGGAGCGGGCATGTTGCTCATGGCGGCCGGCTTTGAGGCGGGACCTGTTGGCCGCGGGCGGGCCAGCTTCTCGGCTTGCGGAGCGGGCATGTTGCTCATGGCGGCCGGCTTTGAGGCGGGACCTGTTGGCCGCGGGCGGGCCAGCTTCTCGGCTTGCGGAGCGGGCGCGTTGCTCATGGCGGCCGGCTTCGAGGCCGGACCTGTTGGCCGCAGGCGGGCCAACTTCTCGGCGTGGCGCCGGGTAAGGCCCCATGCGCGGTGCCGGGCATGCTCGCGGCGGAATATTTCGCCCTGCGGTGAATAGCTGTGCGATGCCGTCCGATCACGCATTACTGCCAATTGAGCTGAGGTGAACAATTGCAGCTGCCGCATCGCACAATTATCCCGCTGATCCGGCTTTCGAGCATGTGTTGATCATGCCAAATAGTGCGTTGCCGTTGCCGTTGCCGTTGCCGTTGCCGTTGCCGTTGCCGTTGCCGTTGCCGTTGTCCGGTATCCAGGAATGCGTGCAAAGCAGCATTTCCGACAAGCAACATAGGCGCCGCGTTTCACGAGCCGTCGCGAATTCCGACAATCGTGGCCCTCTATTTATCAGAAGATAAGGCACATGACGATCTCGTTCGGTATTCACGGCAACAGCCAGTTGGCGGTGGCCGCATCGCAGGGCGGCAAGGTGTTGCACGCGGCGAGGCCCGACTCGCACATGACGCTCCACGACGGTGCTGGCCGGCGTTTCGGTGGCGGCGGAGTGCTCGACGTCGGCGGCGGACCCGGGGACAGAAAGCGCGTCGACCACAACGCGTGCCCGGCTCAACCGCGTGCCCGGCTCAACCGCGTGCCCGGCTCAACCGCGTGCCCGGCTCAACCGCGTGCCCGGCTCAACCGCGTGCCCGGCTCAACCGCGTGCCCGGCTCAACCGCGTGCCCGGCTCGAGCTGTCGTAGCGACCGCCTCGGTGATCATGCGAGCAGCGGCCGAGCGCGGGCTGACAGCCATGCTGGAACTCGTTCACACCTGAAGCAGGATCGGCAGGGCCAGCCCTGACCGGGATCACGCCGGTACACCAAGGAAAGCGGACCATTCCGGAGCGCACGCCAACCCGGCGTCGTCCGGGAAGGGCCAGGTCAATCGGGCCCGGCGCCTGTCTGCTGGACAGCGGGGGAGAAGGCCTGGCTGCTCTGGCGGCTAGGGAAGGGTCTGACTGTTCTGGTGAACCGGAGGGGTCTGACCAGTTCTGGCGGCCGGCGGAAAAGCCCGACCCTTCAGGTGACCAAAAACAGGCCCGACCGTTCAGGCGGCCAGGGGTGAGGCCAGACCGTTGAGGTACGACGAGAAGCCGAGCGGAGCCCGCCCGTCCGGCCGGGCGCTGGTCACCACCGGGCAGGTCGCGTCCGCGACCACCCGGCGGCCGGCCGCTCGTACCCGCTCGATCAGGTCGCGGTCCTCGTCGTGGTCCATGGGCTGGAAACCGCCCACAGCCACGTAAGCCTCGGCCGAGACGCCCAGGTTGGCCCCGTGGACGTGGGCGTCCGTGCCGGCGTACCGGGTGTCGTAGAGGCCGGGCAGCGCGGCCGGCCAGCCCGCCCAGTCGTCGACCAGGACCGTGCCGGCCAGCAGGTCCGCGCCGGCCGAGGCGTGGGCCAGGTGCCACAGCAGCCACTCGGGAGCTACGCGGCTGTCGGCGTCCGTGGTGGTCAGCCACAGGCCTTCGGGGCCGTCGCGCAGGGCGTGGGCCATGCCGGCGGCGCGGGCGCGGCCGACGTTGCGGGCGTCGAGTCGCAGCACTGTCGCGCCGGAGGTGGCGGCCACGGCGGTGGTGTCGTCGGTGCAGGCGTCGGCGACGACGATGATTTCGACGGGGACGGGGGCTGTCGCTTCGGCGAGGCTGGTCAGGCAGGCGGGCAGCAGTTCTTGTTCGTTGTGGGCGGGGACGATGACGGCGATCCGGTTCATGCGAGCCCCTCGCGCTGGGCCACCGAGAAGGCCTCGGGCGGCGTACGGGTGTAGACCTCGAGCAGGAAGTCGGGTTCCTCGTGCCGCGCCTGCCGGGCCAGGCCGGGGGCGGCGGCGATCCGCGCGTGCACCTCGTCGCCGGGGCGGGCGTGTTCGTCGACCGGGCGGCGCCAGTGCACGGCGACCAGGTCGCCGCCGGGCTCCAGGGAGCCGACCGCGCGGTCGATCAGGGTTGTCAGGTCGTGATCGTCGAAGTAGTAGCCGAGTTCGGAGAGCACGATCAGGTCGAACGTCTCGTCCGGCCAGTCCGCCGGCATGCTCGCGGCGCGCACGGTGACGTGGGGGAACGCGGCGAGGTGCTGAGCGGCCGTGGCCACGGCCGCCGGGACGGCGTCGACCGACAGCAGGCGGTCGCAGCGTTCGGCCAGCCGGGCCGTGAGCATGCCGGTGGAGCAGCCGGGCTCGAACCCGGACCGGTAGCGGCGGCGGGTGAGCGAGTCCGCCGTGAGCGCGTGCTTCCGGGCGTCGTACCAGCGGGTGGCGAAGCTCCACGGGTCGCTGCTCCGGGCGTACATGTCCTCGAAGTAGCCCGTCGGGGTGCTCATCGGAAGACCACTTCGAACGGGCGGGCGAAGCGGGCCAGCACGTGCGGGGGCAGGATCGCGGCGTCGGCCGGCTCCGGGCCCAGCGGCGCGATCTGGCTGGGGAAGGCGGCGATCGCCGCGGCCTTGGCCGCCCGGGCGGCCGGGGTCAGGTCGATCCGGTACGCCCGGTGCCAGGGCACGCGAGGGTCGTCGGGGGTGGCCCAGTGCCACGTCCAGATCGGGTACTCCAGCAGGACCGCGCCGGTGGCCTCGCACGCGCGGGCCGCGGCCCGGCCGACCGCCTCGTGGTCGGGGTGACCGTCGTCGCGCCAGGTCGCCAGGCACCAGCGTCCCGGCGTCAGCAGTCCGGTGAGGGCTTCGGCCACCGCGTCCTCGTCGATCTTGCCGTCGGGCTGGCCGAGCCGGTGTACGGGCGCGTCACCCAGACCGAGGCGGCGCAACGCTTCCGCGGTCTCGGCACGGCGGATCGCGGCCAGCTCGGCCTGCGTGTGCACGGTGGAACCGGGGTGGGAGGCCTCGCCGTCGGTCACGGCGACCAGTTCGGCGGCGTCCAGCATCGCCATCAGGCCGGCCACTCCCAGGATCTCGTCGTCGGGATGCGGCGCGACGATCAGTGGCGCGACGGCGGCGTCGAGCGGCAGGGCCGGCCACCGGGTTGTTGCCGGCCAGTCCCGCCACGTCTGCTCGGCGGTGCCCTCACCGACGATCGGCGTCACCACGGCGACTCCTCGAGGACCAGGCGGCCGAGCTGCTCGAGGTTGGCCTCGGCGTGGCTCTGCCGCAGATAGACGGTGAGGTCGGCGACCCGGTGGGCGTGCCGTTCGTCGCGGCACAGCGGTCCGGCGCCCAGCGCCCGGCCGACCCGGTCGAGGACTTCGGTGGCGGCACCCTCGACGGTGGCCCGCACCCGCAGCGCGAGCCGGTGCTGGATCGCGGTCGGGTCGGCGTCGATGATCGCGGCCGCCTCGAGGAGCACGGCCCGGGCGGAGCCGAGCGCGACATCGACCGCGCCCAGGTGGGCCAGCGCGTGCGGGTCGTCCTTGCCCGCGGCGTGCAGGGCGTCGGCGATGCCCAGGGCGCCGCCGTACCAGCATGCGGCCACGCCGATGCCGCCGTGCCAGAAGCCGGGCCTGTTCACGTACTCCCCGGGGTGGCCGACGGGCCGGGCCGGCGCGTCGGTGAACCGGATCGTGCGGCTGTCGCTGCCCGCCATGCCCACGGCGGGCCAGGTGCCGTCGAGCGGCACGGCGTACGGCGCCTCGTTGGCCACCGCGAACAGCCGGATGCCGTCCTCGGCCTCGGCGGTAACCAGCGCGTGCGTGCACCACCCGGCGCCGGAGCACCAGGGCCGCTCGCCGCTGACCCGCCACCGGTCGCCGTCCCGGACGGCTCGCAACGTCCGTGGCGCCGCGGCCCACACGCCCCAGCGCTCGCCGTCCACCGGCGGGCCGTCGTCACCCAGTTCGGCCCGGATGGCGACAGCGTCCGCGTGACCCTCGCCCAGCCGGGCGACCACCGGGCCGGTGCGGCCGAGGTCGGCCAGCCCGCGGAATCTTTCTGCCGTGGCACCCTTGCCGGGTAGCGGCAGATCTGTTGCTTCGATCTTGAGCACGGCTCAGTGATACCCGGGCGGCCCCGGGATATGCCCAGCTATTTGCGAGGGAGCAAACGTCTCACCGAGGCCGCCGTCACCAGGGCTCCGGCCGCCACCACGGCGCCGACCTGGGCCCGGGTCCACCGGCCGGGGCCGCCCTCGACGCGCGGCTTCGGCCCGAAGACGTTCCCGTCGTTCGGGGCGATCCGGCGCCGGGACAGGCCGCCCCGCTCCATCAGCGGCGTGACCAGAGCGTCGTACAGCGGGGGGAAGGCGTTGAAGCCGAACTCGATCAGGCGGTTGGCCGCTCCGACCGAAACCTCCGGCCGCGGCTTGGCGGCCTGCTTGAGCACCTTGGCGGCGACACGTTCGGCCGAGTCGACCGGCGGCGGCGGACGGCCGACGAAGCCCGCGTAGTTCGCCGCGCTGGTGTAGATCGAGGTGTCGACGCTGCCGGGCGCCACCCCGCAGACGTGGATGTGCCGCGCGTCCCGGGTCTCCTGCTGCAGGATCCGCACCAGACCGCGCAGGCCCCACTTCGCGGTCACGTAGGCCGACATGTACGGCACCGCGACGTGGGCCAGCAGCGAGCCGACCAGGATGAGCGTGCCGTGGCCCTGCGCGCGGAACTGCCGCAGCGCGGTGCGCGCGACGTTGGCCGTACCGAGCAGGTCGGTGCCGACGACGCGCTCGAACACCTCGGGCGGCAGGTCCTCAAACTTCCCGTACGCCATGACCGCGGCCGAGTCGACCCAGACGTCGATCCGCCCGTACCGGTCGACCGCGGCCTTCTGCAGCGCTTCCAGATCGGCCCGGCTGGTGATGTCGGTCGGGACGACCAACGGGTCGTTGCCGCAGGCCTCGGCCACCGCGGACAGGGCCTCCTCGCTGCGGGCGGCCAGCACCACCCGGTCACCGCGCCGGGCGAAGGCGAGGGCCGAGGCCCGGCCGATGCCGCTCGACGCACCGGTCAGGACCACTACACGTGAACTCATGAACGGACTGCATACCCTCGCAGTCGCCGGGTATCCGGAGACATATGCGTGCATTGACATGGCAAGGAACCGGCAAGGTCAGCGTCGAGACCGTCCCCGACCCGGTGATCCAGGAACCGACCGATGCGATCGTACGAATGACCTCCACCGCGATCTGCGGGTCCGACCTTCACCTGTACGACGTTCTCGGCATGTACCTGGACGCCGGCGACATCCTCGGGCACGAGCCGATGGGCATCGTCGAGGCGGTCGGCGCCGAGGTCACCCACATCAAGCCCGGGGACCGGGTGGTGATCCCGTTCAACATCTCGTGCGGGCACTGCTTCTTCTGCCGCAAGGGTTTCTACGCCCAGTGTGAGACGACCCAGGTCAAGGATCAGGGCAAGGGCGCCTCGCTGTTCGGCTACACCAAGCTCTACGGCCAGGTCCCGGGCGGCCAGGCCGAGTACCTGCGGGTGCCGCAGGCCCACTTCGGGCCGATCAAGGTGCCCGACCACCACCCCGACGAGCGCTACCTGTTCCTCTCGGACGTGCTGACCACGTCATGGCAGGCCGCCCAGTGGGCCGACATCGAGCCCGGCAGCACGGTGCTGGTGACCGGTCTGGGCCCGATCGGCCAGATGTGCGCGCGGATCGCCCGCCACCTCGGCGCGGAGCGCGTCATCGCCGTCGACAGCGTGCCCGAGCGCAACGCGATGGCCGAGCGGCACGGCATCGAGGTGCTGGACTTCGACAAGGTCGACGACATCGGAGCAGCCGTCCGCGACATGACGCACGGTCGCGGCGCCGACTCGGTCATCGAGGCCGTCGGCATGGAGGCGCACGGCACCCCGTTCCAGTCCGCGGCCATGAAGGCGGCCGGCATGCTGCCCGACGCGCTGGCCCGCAAGGCCACCGAGACGTTCGGCGTCGACCGGATGGCCGCGCTGCGGACGGCGTTCGACTCCGTCCGGCGGGCCGGCACAATCTCGATCATCGGCGTGTACGGCGGCGAGGCCGACCCGTTCCCGATGATGGACCTGTTCGACAAGGGCGTCACCATGCGGATGGGTCAGGCCCACGTCAAGCACTGGGTCGACGACATCCTGCCCCTGCTGACCGGCGACGACGACCCGCTGGGGGTCGACGACCTGACCACGCACCGCCTCCCGCTCGAGGAGGCCCCGCACGGCTACGAGATGTTCAAGAAGAAGGAAGACGGCTGCATCAAGGTGGTTCTCAAGCCGTAATCGGCTGTAGCCAACTTGTGTAGTCGATGCGGGGCCGCCTGAATCAGGCGGCCCCGCAGACATTGTCCTCGCCGACCGATTACTTGTCGGCCGAGCCCGGCTCCGCCATCTTGCGGTGCATCTCGGCCTTGGCCTTGTCGGGCATCACCTTCGACGCCGCCCCCTGGACCTTGGTCTTCACGGAGCCGGCCACCACCTTCTCCTTGTCCTTCATCAGGGCGTCGAAGCCCTGCTTGGCCACCACGGCCGGGTCGTCCTTCTTGCTCGCGCCGACGCGGGTGTCGTCCATGTCGGCCCGGTGGAAGAAGTTGGTGTCCGTCGGGCCGGGCATCAGCGAGGTGACGGTGACGCCGGTGTCCTTGAGCTCGGCCCGCAGCGCCTCGGCGAACGACTGCACGAACGACTTCGAGGCGTTGTAGACGGCCTGGTAGGTGCCGGGCATGGTGGACGCGATCGACGAGGTGAACAGCACCTGCCCCGAGTCGCGGGCGACCATGTCGGGCAGCACGCGCTTGGCCAGGTGCACGGTCGACGTGACGTTCACGTCGATCACGTTCAGCTCGTCGGCCAGCGGGGTCTCGCGGACGAAGTCGCCGCCGATGCCGCGGCCCGCGTTGAGCGCGATGGCGTCGATCGGCCGGCCGGTCTCCAGGACAGCGGCGTAGACCGCCTCGACGCCGTCGAACTGCGCCAGGTCCGCGCGTACGGCGACGACCTGGTTCTGCCCGTCGCGGCGCAGCGCGGTCGCCGCCTCCTCGATGGCGTCGTCCTCCGCGGCGATCAGCAGGTCGTAGCCGTGTTCGGCGAACTGCCGGGCGAGCTCGAACCCGATCCCGCTGGACGCGCCGGTGACTACTGCGAACGGATTCATCGTCGATGTCATGAAACGGGGGTGCCCCGCCTCGGCCGGGTTAATCGCGTCGCTCAGACGCGCGAGGCGACCTCGTCCAGCAGGAAGCCGACCAGCTTGCGGGCATGCGCCGCGCTCCCGTCGGGCGGGGCGGTCAGCGCGTGCATCATGGCCCCGCCGATCAGCGTCTCGAGCAGCAGCGTGACCGACACCGCGGGGGAGAGCTCACCCCGGCTCATGCCGCGGCGGACGATCGCCCGGGCGGCCAGGGTCTGCGCCTTGCGGGTGGCCGCGTAGTTCTCGGCGACGCCGGGGATGGCGCGGCCCTCGAGCATGAGGCGGATGGCCGCCCGGCTGGACGGGCCGGCGTAGACGTCGAGGATCTGGGTCGCCAGCTCGTTCAGATCGCCGCGCAGCGTGCCGGTGTCGACGTCGCTGACGTGCGGCAGGCTGACCCGCAGCGCGTGGGTGAGCAGGGCCTCCTTGGTGCTCCAGCGCAGATAGAGCGAGGCCTTGCCGACGCCGGCCCGGCGGGCCACGGCCTCCATGGCGAAACCGGCCCAGCCGGCCTCGCCGAACAGGTCCATCGCGGCGCGGGCGATGCGCCGATCGACCTCCGGATCGCGCGGCCGGCCGGGTGTCGAAGTCACGGTCACCGCATGTCCCCCACATTGCTGAACGGTAACCGTAACGATACACTGAGGATAGAGAACGGGCAGCGTTCAGTAACTCGGTGAGTCTTCACATCTCGGTGTGTCCGCGGATCTTGGCAGGTCTTCGAGTGCTCGAATTTGGCGGCGTTCAGATTTCGCGGCGTCAGGTCCAGCGGCGTCAGGTCGCGGGGTTCAGATCTCGCGGGGTTCAGATCTCGCGGGGTTCAGGTCTTGCGGTTTCAGGTCTTGCGGTTTCAGGTCTTGCGGTTTCAGGTCTTGCGGTTTCGGGTCTTGCGGTTTCAGGTCTTGCGGCGTTCAGGGATGAGCGTGGAGGAAGTCATGAGGGACGGTCCCGGCACGATTCTGGTCGGCGTCGACGGCTCCACGTCCTCGTTACGCGCGGGGGCGTACGCGCTCGGCCTCGCCCGCCGCCAGGGCAGCCGGCTGGTCGTCGTCTACGTCCGCACCCTGCCGTCCGCGCTGCTGCCGCTGGCCGACACCGGGGGAGCGATCGCCACGGTGATCGACACCCAGGACGCGGTCGAGCGCGAGCTGCGCGAGGCCTTCGCCGAGCGCATCCAGGACCTGGGCCTCGACGCCCGCCTGGTGGTCCGGGCCGGCGAGCCCTACACCGAACTGTGCGACGCCGCCCGCCAGGTCCGGGCCGACGCGGTCATCGTCGGCCGCTCGGCCAACGTGCTGCATCGGGTGGCCGGCTCGATCGGCTCCAAACTCGTCCGCTGCGGCCGCTGGCCGGTCACCGTAGTGCCGTAACGCTGCGGCGCCCGTGCCAAACGGCGGTACGGCTATTCGCGCTGCCGGTGCCGGCTTTGGTGATGTGAGGGCTGTGGTGCCCGGGCTTCGCAACGCCAGATCCACCAGCAGGCTGGCCAGCCGCTCGCGCACCTTCGCCTTGGCGCCACCACGCTGTGGTGCCGTGACCGCTGTGGTCCCGTGCCGGCTGCATTGCCCCGTGCTGGGTGTGGTGCCGCGGCGGGTGTGATGGTCAGCACCCGGGTCGGCACCACGGCCACGTCGGGAAACTCGATCCAGGGCACAGGGGACGGGGCGGCTGAATGGGCCGTACCCGTCGCGGAGCTGCCGTCAGGCGCCGGCTTCCTGCTGGCGCCGGTAGCTCTCGTTCTGTCGGAGGGCTTCCTCGAGCTGATCCTCGAGGATGATGATCCGGCACGCGGCCTCCAGGGCGGTGCCCTGCTCGACCATCTCCCGGGCGCGCGCGGCCAGGCGCAACTGGTAGCGGGAGTAGCGGCGGTGTCCGCCGGCCGACCGGAACGGTTTGATCAGTTTCGCCTCGTCGAGCCGCCGCAGAAAGTCCTGCGAAGCGCCGGTGATCTCCGCGGCGCGGCCCATCGTGTAGGCGGGGTAGTCGTCGTCGCCGAACATGTCGTCGGATTGGGCCATACACATCTCTCCGTGAACGAGGGCCCCGGCGCGAAGCGCCGGGGCCCAGGGTTGCGGGTCAAGAACACCATCTACCGACTGGTTCGTCGGATTGTCGTATCCGCATCTGCCGCCGTCGGCGGCACAGGATGCGAGGATCGCATAAGCGTGACCGGAGACCACCTTTCGTGCGATGGAAACTGCGGTGACCGCCCCAGGCTTGAAAACTGTGCCCTGGTAGCGGGCGATCCAACGGTGTCGAGCCCTCCCTTTCCTCTGCTTCCATGTGCGGTGTTGCTGATACTGCTGCCCGCCGGTGGCGAAGCCCCACGCGTTTCATGGCCTCACGCACGTGCGACGAACTCTGTTCCTTGCTTTCCGTGCTGTCGTTCCTTGCTGACTTACTCGGTAGTGCTTTCTTGCTTCTCCGTGCTGTGTTGCTGTCTTACTTTCGTGCCGTGGTGCTCTGTCGTACTGCAGGCGGTGCTCGATGGTGCCACCGCTGTGCCGAGCGAGCCACGAAGTGGATCCGGGCCCTGCGTAACGCTCGGTCTGCGTCGTCAGCGTGTTTGACTGACCTCGTCTCTCAACACCAGGAACATTACCGGGCTCTGCCAAGAAAGTCTAGTGACTTCGACCCAGATTTTTTCGGGCGTGCCGCGAGACTTGAAACCGTCGATCGATCGGGCGGTACGGCCCGGTCATCCGAGTCGATCTTGCGGCCCGGCAGCGCGGTCGGTCGGGTGAGTCAGCGGACGGCGCGGGCGGTCGGTCGGGCGAGTCAGCGGACGGCGCGGGCGGTCGGTCGGGCGAGTCAGCGGACGGCGCGGGCGGTCGGTCGGGCGAGTCAGCGGACGGCGCGGGTTGTTGTGCGGCGCTGCGGCGCGGCGCGGGTTGTTGTGCGGGGGCTGCATTGGCAGCGCGGTCGTGTAGGCCCGCTGTGCGTGTCGCTGTGCGGCCGGTTGCAGAGCGCGGCCGCGTGCGTTGGTTGCGCGGCTCGGTCACGCCGACGGAGGGGCCGGCGGTTGTGCGGGCCGTGTCGCGAGGCGATCGTGCGGCGCGGTCCCGCCCATCCCCGCCACCAGCAGAACCGCCACGCTTCCCGGAGCGTTTGTGCGGTGCGTGGCGCGCGGGTTCGCTGTTCGCGTGGTTTCGAGGGACGTTTCGGGGAGCGGCCGTGCGGTGCCGTCTCGCGGACAGGTGTGCGGCGTGGTCTTGCGCGGACGGGCGTGCGGGGTGGTCTTGCGCGGACCGTTGTGCGGCGTGGTCTTGCGCGGACAGGTGTGCGGCGTGGTCTTGCGCGGACAGGTGTGCGGCGTGGTCTTGCGCGGACGGGCGTGCGGGGTGGTCTTGCGCGGACCGTTGTGCGGCGTGGTCTTGCGCGGACAGGTGTGCGGCGTGGTCTTGCGCGGCGGTTGTGCGGCGTGGTCTTGCGCGGCGCGATGCATGGCGGGCCCGCGGGGGTTGGTTGAGCGGGCCGGCTTCGCGGGAGGGTTGGTCGGCGCGCTGCGCGGTTGGGTTCGCGCGACGTTGCGCGGGCCGGCTGTGCGGTGCGGTCTCGTGAGACGGTTTTGTGGTGCGGGTTGTAGGAGCCGCTGTGGGCTGGACGCGGCGATCGGCCGGCTCGTGCCCCCCGGATCTGGCCGACCAGCCCGAGATGCCCGGGACGCCCGAGACGCCGACGGTGGCCCGGCCCGAGAGTGCGGCGCTGAATGGGGTGCGGCGCGGCTGGGCGTCGGCGCGGTCGTCCCGCTCCCGACGCTTATCGTGGGCCGGGTGAACGACGGGCGCACCACCCTGGGCCGCATGAGCGAGGCGGATCTGCGCCGCGGCGTCGACGAGCTCGCTCGCCGGGAGCCGGTCTTCGCCGGCGTCGTGGCGCGGCACGGGATGCCGCCGACGTGGGAGCGGCCGCCGGGGATGGCTTCTCTTCTGCACATCATGTTGGAGCAGCAGGTGTCGCTGGCGTCGGCGCGGGCCACGTTCGACCGCCTCCGGGTGATCGCGGATCCGCTCACGGCCGGCAACCTCTTGAAGCTCGACGACGTTCAGTTGCGGACGGCCGGGTTCAGCCGGCAGAAGGCGCGGTATGCCCGGGCGGTGGCCGGCGCGGTGGTGGACGGCTCGCTCGATTTCGAGGCCCTGTCCGATCTGGCCGACGACGAGGTGGACGCCCGCCTGCAAGCGGTGCCGGGTATCGGCCCGTGGACGTCGGCCATCTATCGCCTCTCGGCGCTGGGCCGGCCGGACGCGTGGCCGTCCGGCGACCTGGCCGTGATCGCCGGGATCGCCGCGCTGTGGCAGCTGCCGTCGTTGCCCACGCCGGCCGAGACCGTCGTGCGGGCCGAGGCCTGGCGCCCGTGGCGCGCGGTGGCCGCCCGCCTGATCTGGCAGGAGTACCTGGCCGCGCGGGCCGGCAAGGGCGATGCTCAGAAGCGAGCTCGCGGAGGCGTTCCTCAGAAACGAGCCCGCGAAGGCCGTCCTCAAGAGAAAGAAGAAAGCCCGCGCAGGCGGTGCTGAGTGTGAGCTCGAGGAGGCCGGTCCGGGGAGTGAGCTCGGCAAGGCCGGTCTCAGGAGTGTGTTCGTCGAGGCGGTCCGAAGAATGAGCTGCAGTGGCGGTTCCAGCGCCGAGTTCGCGGAGAGCAGTCCAGGAAATGAGCCCTCGGCGGGCCGGTGCGGGCGGCTGGTCGCCTGCGGGGACGCCACCGGACGAGGGCCGTCCTGGCGGCGATCCTGGAACCGGCCTTTGCCGAATTGATAGAGACTCGGCGCGGAAGCGACGCGAGGCTGCGGGCCAAAAGAATGCGACAATTCGGACATGGTTCTCACTGACTGGCACCGCTTGTTGAAGACGGCCGAGGGCTTCCAGCTGCGGCCGGGCGCTACCGAAGAGAACCTGGCCGCGTACGAGAAGCAGCTCGAAGCCTGCTTCCCGCTCCAGCTCAGAAAGCTGTATCTGGTCAGCGACGGCGTCTTCGACGAGCGCGGGCGGTGGTTCGTCATCTGGCCGCTGTCCGAGCTGCCGTGGCGCAACCAGCACGACTGGGGCAAGGACGGCGCCCGCCGGTGCGAGCTGGTCGCCTTCGGTGACGACGGCACCGGGGCGCCCTTCTGCGTGCCCCGCGACGGCGGACCCGGCGTGTTCGTCTGGGACCCGCTGACCGCCGCCCCGCAGTGGCTGGCCAACGACGTCGGCGACTTCTGGAGCGGCCGGTCGCTGCCTATGTTCCGCTGAGCGCGACGTGGTGCCGGCCGAGCGGCAGCATCAGCGGCTTGCCCGAGGTCGGGTCGGTGATGACCTGACTGTCCAGGCCGAACACGGCCCGCACGCATTCGCGGGTCAGGACCTCTTCCGGTACGCCCGCGGCGTACAGCCGGCCGTCGGCCAGGGCGATCAGGTGGTCGGCGTACCGGGCCGCCATGTTCAGGTCGTGCAGGACCATCACGATCGTCGTGCCGCGGTCGCGGTTCAGGTCGGTGAGCAGGTCGAGCACCTCGACCTGGTGGCTGACGTCCAGGAACGTCGTGGGCTCGTCGAGCAGCAGCAGGTCGGTCCGCTGGGCCAGGGCCATCGCGATCCACACCCGCTGGCGCTGGCCGCCCGACAGCTCGTCGACCGAGCGGTCGGCCAGGTCGGCCGTGTGGGTCGCGTCCAGGGCCGCGGCCACCGCCTCGTCGTCCTCGCGGCTCCACCGCGACAGCAGCCGCTGGTGCGGGTTGCGGCCCCGGCCGACCAGGTCCGAGACGGTGATGCCTTCGGGGGCGACCGGCGACTGGGGGAGCAGCCCGAGCGTACGGGCCAGCTCCTTGGCCGGCAGGCGGTGCACCGCCCGGCCGTCCAGCAGCACGTGACCGGCCCGCGGGGTGAGCAGACGCGACATCGACCGCAGCAGGGTCGACTTGCCGCACGCGTTGGCCCCGACGATGGCCGTGATCCGCCCCGGCGGCACCACCAGGTCGAGCGACTCGATCACGGTCCGGTCGCCGTAGCCGAGCTTCAGGGAGGAGACCTCGAGCGAATGGGTAGCGGTCACAGGGAGCCTCCCGCGCGGTTGGTGCGGATGAGCAGATAGACGAGGTAGGGCGCGCCGAGCACGCCGGTGACGACGCCGACGGGGTAGCGGATGTCGAACGCGTACTGGCCGATCAGGTCGGCCACCAGCACGAGCAGCGCGCCGACCAGCCCGGCCGGGACGAGCAGCGACCCGGCCGAGCCGAGGATGCGGGCGGCGATCGGGCCGGACAGGAAGGCCACGAACGCGATCGGCCCGGTGGCGGCGGTGGCGAAGGCCAGGAGGCCGACGGCGGCGACGATCACCACGATGCGGGTGCGTTCCAGCCGTACGCCCAGGGCCGCCGCGGTGTCGTCGCCGAGCTGCAGCATGAACAGGTTGCGGGCCTGCCCCAGCAGCAGTGGCCCGAGCACGACCAGGGCCAGCGCCACCTGCGCGGTCTCGTCCCAGGTGGCGCCGTTCAGGCTGCCGGTCAACCAGCGCTGGGCCTGCTGCAGGTCCCACTGGGCGGCCTGGCTCAGGACGTACGCGGTGGCGCTGTCCAGCATCGCGGCGATGCCGATGCCGATCAGGATCAGCCGGGTGCCGGCCACCCCGTCGCGGAACGACAGCGTGTAGACGATGATGGCCACGGCCAGCCCGGCCCCGATCGCGAACGCCGAAACGCCGGTCTCGCCCAGCCCGAGCACCACGATCGCGAACGCCGCGGCCGCGCTCGCGCCCGAGGTGATGCCGATGACGTCGGGGCTGGCCAGGGGGTTGCGCAGCATGGTCTGGAAGGTGACCCCGCCGATCCCGAAGCAGAACCCGGCCAGCGCGGCCAGCGTCGCCCGGGGCAGCCGCAGCTCGCCCACGGTGAACGACGCGCCCGGCACGGTCTCGCCGAGGAGCACGTCGAGGATGTCCCGCGGCGGGTAGAAGGTCTCGCCGACCATCAGCGAGACCGCGTAGGCCACGACGACGAGCAGGGCGAGCACCCCGAGGACGGAGCCCCGGCGGCGGGACCGGCGGACCCGGTTGTCGATGACGGCCTGGAGGGTCACAGCTCCCGCACCTTCTGCCGCCGGACGATGTGGATGAAGAACGGCGCGCCGACCAGCGCGGTGATGATGCCGACGTCGATCTCCTGCGGGCGCGCGACGACCCGGCCGAGCACGTCGGCCGCGGTCAGCAGGGCCGCGCCGGCCAGGGCCGAGGAGGGCAGCAGCCAGCGGTGGTCGAGGCCGACGAGCAGCCGGCAGAAGTGGGGGACGACCAGGCCCACGAAGGCGATCGGCCCGGCGACGGCGGTGGCCGCGCCGCACAGCAGCACGGCGCCCAGGGCGGCCACCGCGCGGACGACGGGCACCCGTTCGCCCAGCCCGGCCGCGAGGTCGTCGCCCAGGGCCAGCGAGTTGAGCGCCTTGGCCGACAGCAGGGAGACCGCGAAACCCACGACCAGGAACGGCAGCACGTGCCGCAGGCTGTCGTAGCTGGCGCCGCCGACCCCGCCGATCAACCAGGACTGGAACCCGGTGGCGATGTCGCTCCGGGGCAGCACGAACGCGCTGATCAGCGAGGCCAGCGCGGCGGAGATGGCCGCGCCGGCCAGGGCCAGCTTCAGCGGCGTCGCTCCGCCGCGGCCGAGCGAGCCCACGGCGTACACGAAGACGGCCGCGACCGCCGCGCCCAGGATGGCCACCCAGATGAAGCCCGCGGCCGACGACAGGCCGAACGAGACGATGCCGGTGACCACCGCGAGCGAGGCGCCCATGTTGACGCCGAGGATGCCCGGGTCGGCCAGCGGGTTGCGGGTCACCCCCTGCATGACCGCGCCGGCCAGGCCGAGCGCCGCGCCGACGAGGACGGCCAGGAACGTGCGCGGGATGCGCTTGACCACGGCGGCCTGACCGAGGTTGTCGTCCTGGCCCTGCACGCCGGCCACGAGGTCGGGCCAGCCGACGATGCGCGAGCCGAACGCGACCGACGCGAGCATCAGCAGCGCGAGCACGGCCAGGCCGGCGAGCAGCCAGAGCGTACGTACCCGGGCCGGGTGCCGCCGGCGAGCGGCGGGGCCCGGCCCGGGACGGGAGGCGAGTTGCGTCATGACACCTTGTCGGCGGCGGCGGCCAGCAGGTTGACGTAGTCGTTGAGCACGAACGGGATGGCCAGGACGGTCGGGTTGGCGGCCGTCGCGAGCGGGGTGCTGCCGACCAGGCTGACCACGGAACCGCGCTTGATCGCCGGGATCTTGGACAGCAGCGGGTCCTTCTGCAGGTTGGCCAGCATCTTCTCGTTGTCGGCGTACATGACGATGACGTCGACGTCGTCGAACGCCTGGATCTGCTCCGCGCTCTGGTTGAGCGTGAACTGGTCGGTGCCCGCGGACGCCTTCTCCACCACATCGGCGATCTTCAGCCCCAGGTCGCTGAAGAACTGGGTCCGGGTGTCGTGCGAGGTGTAGTAGCCGATCTTGCTCAGGTCGGTCGGGTCGATGTGCGTCACGAACATCGTCTGCTTGCCGGCCAGCTGCGGTTTGGTGGCGGCCGCCTCCTTCATCGCCTTCTCGGTGCTCGCGATGAGCTCGTTGCCCTGCGCCTCGAGGCCGAGGGCCTGGCTGGAGAGCTTGACGATGTCGCGCCACGGGGTCGCCCAGGGCGCGTCCGGGTACGCGACGACCGGCGCGATCTTGCTGAGGGTGTCGTAGTCCTGCTGCGTCAGCCCCGAGTAGGTGGCCAGGATGACGTCCGGCTTGGTGTTGGCGACCGCCTCGAACGCGATGCCGTCGGTCTCGTCGAACATGACCGGGGTCTGCCCGCCGAGCTCCTTGATCTTCTGACCGACCCAGGGCAGCATGCCGTCGCCGTCGTCGTCACCGAAGTTGGCCTTGGCCATGCCCACCGGGACGACGCCCAGAGCCAGCGGCACCTCGTGGTTCTCCCACTGCACGGTGGCCACGCGCTCGGGCTTCTTCTCGATGGTGGTCGTGCCGAGCTTGTGCTTGATCGTGATCGGGAACGAGGTGGTCGCGGCCGAGCTGCCGCCGGCCGCCGGCTCGTCGGTCTCGTCGCCGCCACCGCAGGCGGTGAGGGCCAGGGCGGCGGCGGTGGCTACAGCAGCCGCCAGCAAACGGTGAGCGCGCATGCGCCGGACTCCAGTTCTGCAAACTTCAACTAAGGGGTGCCTAACCTAACATCGATTCTGGGGGCAGTGGCCGGCGCGGGCAACTCAAGGGCGCAGGTCACGGCCGTTCAGGGGCCCCGCTCGGCGCGTCCGGCGATCTGCTAAAGCGCTCCCCGACGGGTCCGGAGAACGCGAAACGGCCCGGACCGTCAGGTCCGGGCCGTTGTGTTCGGGCCGTTGTGTTCGGGCCGTTGTGTTCGGGCCGTTGTGTTCGGGCCGTTGTGTTCGGGCCGTTGTGTTCGGGCCGTTGTGTTCAGGCCGTTGTGTTCGGGCCGTGGTGTTCCGGGTCAGCAGTTGGTCGCGGTGCCCTTGCCGAAGGTGCACGAGTTGATCGTCTTGCCGGTGGCGCTGCGCAGGATCGCCGTGTCGCCGGTGTTGTTCCAGATGTAGGCGCCCGAACCCCAGTAGCGGTCGGTGGCGGCCGGCTTGCCGTCGGTGCCCTTGCCGGTGTGGACAGTCACCGACTTGCCGGGATTCAGCACGTACGAACCGAACTTGTAGATGTGGTTGGCGGTGTCGCGCACCGTGAAGTCCTTGAGCTGGATGGCCTTCTTGGTGCTGTTGGAGAGCCGGAACCATTCCCCGTTCAGGCTGACGTTGCTGCGGGTGTCCGACCCGGGCGAGTCGTAGTTGATCCGGCTGAAGTACACCGGAGCCTCGGCCGCCTGGGCCGGGGTGGCCACGACGACACCCAGCAGGGACGCCGCGACCGAGACCGCGACAACGAACTTCTTCTTCACCCTGTCTGCCTTCCACAATGTACGGAGCGACTTGATCGCGTCCCACTCGACGGCGTGGACGCGCGAAGACGGTTCGGCCGTGATTCTGGCATTGTTCTTCGCCCAGGGAGCCGGGCGCCCGAGATCCGCCCGGAACGTCACTCCGGGGCAGTACCCGGGCTTCACCGGTCGGCATCGGGGTGGCCATGCTTCTCGAAGGGTGAGGGTTGCCGCAGACGTCGAAAGTGTTGCGATACTGCTTTCGGTCGTTGTCGAAGGGGGTCGCCGTGGCTCGGGAGTCGTCACCGCAGCGCGCGACGCTGGCCGCCGTCGCGCGGGAGGCGGGCGTGTCCGTCCCGACCGTCTCCAAGGTCGTCAACGGCCGCACCGACGTGGCGCCCGAGACGCGGGCCCGCATCGAGACGCTGCTGGTGCGGCACGGCTACATCGCCCGGGGGGCGGGCGGGGCGCAGCCCGTGGGCCGCACGGTCGATGTGGTCTTCGACGCCATGCAGACGCCGAACAACCTCGACATCCTGCACGGCGCGCTCGAAGCGGCGGCGGCCGAGGAGGTCGACGTCGTCGTGGGCACCGTCCCGGCCGACCCGCTGGGGGCCGCCTGGGCCCGGCGCATGGCCTCGGCCCGCCGCGAGGGCCTGATCCTGGTCACCTCGGACATCAACTCGCAGCAGGCGCGCCACTTCGCCGAGCAGCGCATCCCGGTGGTGACGATCGACCCCGTCAACCTGCCCAGCGCCGACCTGCCCAGCGTGGGAGCCACCAACTTCAACGGCGGCATGGCGGCGACCACCCACCTGCTCGACCTGGGGCACCGCCGCATCGCCTTCATCGAGGGGCCGCCCGGGGCCATGGTCGCGATCGCCCGGCTCCACGGCTATCACGCCGCGCTGGCCCAGCGCGGGCTGACCAGCGACCCCGAGCTGATGATGGCCGGCCCGTTCACCTTCGACACCGGCTTCACCGCCGCCCTGGAGCTGCTCGGGCGGGACCCCCGGCCGAGCGCGCTGTTCGCCTCGAACGACGGGCAGGCGCTCGGGGCCATCGAGGCCGTCCGCACGCTTGGCCTGCGCGTGCCCGAGGACGTCAGTATCGTCGGCTTCGACGACATCTCGGCTGCTCAGTGGTCGGCGCCGCCGCTGACGACCGTACGGCAGCCGTTCGCCGAGATGGGCCGGGTCGCCATGCGCCGGCTGCTGCGGCTGATCGCGGGGGAGGAGCTGGCGTCACCGCGGATCGAGCTGGCGACCCAGCTGATCATCCGGAAGTCGACCGCCCCGGCGCGGTAGCAGGCCGGCCGGTCCGGCCCCTCGGTCGAGCGTCGAAAGTTTTCGAAGCCTTGACATGACGTTTTCGCAATTTTACGTTAACGCGAGCTTGTCTACTCGGCCGCGAGGGGGGAACCCGACGCGCCGGTGGCCGGGCCGGACGGACGGACCGGAGCCGACGGAAGGGGCTGACATGGCGCGCCTGCTTCGACTCAACTGGTTCGGCGGTTCGTTCGGCTGGCTGTGGCTCCTGGTCGTGATGATCCCGCTGTACTGGATCGTCATCACGAGTTTCAAGACCCAGGCGAACTACTTCATCACCAACCCGCTGGCTCCGCCGACCAATCTGACGTTCGAGAACTACACGACGGTCGTGGAGAACGACTTCATCCGGTACTTCCTCAACAGTGCCGTGGTGACGCTGGGTGCGGTGCTCCCGGCTGTGCTGATCAGTTTCATGGCGGCGTACGC
>NZ_JALPVJ010000012.1 GCF_023544445.1 Actinoplanes sp. M2I2
ACGCCACGTCCGGTGAGTGCACGAGCACCTCCCGGCCGGAGTCGACAGATCCCAGGCAAGACCCGAAGTCAGTGGGAGGGTGGGTCAAACCCCGGCGGGAGGTGCTCATCACCATCCTCTCTGTGGGCGGGGGAGGCGGAGGCGCACCAGGCAAGATCGAGCGGTTGATCGGCGATCTAAGCTGTGACTGTGCCGGCTTCCGCCTCGCCCCGCCTCCGCGCGATCGTGCACGCGCTGCCCCTGCGGCCCCACCTGCGCGTCCTCGAGATCGGCTGCGGTCCCGGCGTCGCCGCCCGGCTGGTCGCCGCCCGGCTCGACAGCGGCCACATCCTGGCGATCGACCGGTCGGCGGCCGCCGTCGCGCAGGCCAGGGCCGGATCGGCCGAGGAGATCGCCGCGGGCCGTCTGATCGTTCGCCAGATGGCAGCCGAGGAGCTCGTCCTGAGTCTCGGGGAGGACCCGTACGATCTGGTGTTCGCCGTGCGGGTCGGCGCGCTCGACGGCCGCCACCCGGCCCTGGGCGAGCGGATCATGGCCCGCCTCACCGACGCCACCCGTCCCGGCGCCCGGCTGTTCGTCGACGGCGGCGACCCGCTGCGGGAACTCCCTCTGCCTCGTTGACGCTGCGACCGCCCGCCACGCGTGGGGAGCAGCGCGGCGGGCCGAGGATCGAGCTCGGACGGGCGCCGCCGACGTACCGGCCCTGGCAGGATGGCCCAGGTCGGCATTCACCACGGCGGGGGGCGAACATGGGACAGCCGGTTGTCCACTTCGAAATCATCGGGTCCGATCCCGGCCGGCTGCGCGGTTACTACGGCGAGCTGTTCGGCTGGGAGTTCGCCACGGGCGGGCCGGTCGCCGAGACGGTGTCCGAGGCCGGCGACTACGGCTTCACCGAGGGCGCGACGATCCCGGGCGGAGTGGGTGGCGGCGCCGGCTTCCGGCCGCACACCGTCTTCTACGTCGGCGTCCCGGACGTGGAAGCCGCGTTGGCGAAGGCCGAAAGTCTCGGCGGCCGCCGGGTCATGGGTCCGGTACGGTCCCCCGGCACCAAACTCGTCGTCGCCCACTTCACCGACCCCGAGGGCAACGTGATCGGCCTGGCCGGCGAAGTCCCTGACTGACGAGCCACGGACCTGCTACAAAGCCGCACGCGGCCACCGGAGCCACCCGCCGGAACGCTTCCGGAATCCGGCTCGGGCGGCGGCGGCCTCGTGCCGGACGCGGCGACCGGCAGGCCGAGCGCGGGCCGGCCCAGCGCATCATGCCGGACAGGCCCGCGCCCGCGAGGACGACTCAGCGCTTGAGCGTGAAGGTGAAGTCGCCGGAGACCGTTCCTCTCAGCCGAATCGTCGCAGCGACTCGGCCCTGCGCGATCAGCCGTTCGACCTCGGCTCGCGCGAGACCGCAACCCTCAGCGATCAGTCGCGCCGGCCGGACCGGGATCGGCGCCCCGAACCGGACGGCGACGTCGATCACCTCGCGGTCCCGGTAGTCCGACCCGCCGGTGTCCAGGCGCCAGGCGCCACCCCAGTCGAGGGCGATGCGATTGCGCCGCTGGAAGCCCGGATCCCCGAGCACCTCGGTTATCAGGCCGGGATTGTTGCCGTACAGCTGATGCAGCAGCTCAGGTCGTATGGAGCGCACCGTCACCCGCTCCAGGATCGCGAGCTTCGCTGTCGCTCCACATGCGGCACAGAGCACGAGGAGCCAGGCGTCGATCAGCTTGTGGTTGGCGTTGACACGAAATTTGCCGCTCGGGCGGAACCGCTCGGACGCGCAGGCGTGGCAACGGAGACGGACGAGGGGCAGGCCGATGGGCACGACCATCCAGTTGTCGAGCACAGAAGTACACCGGTTTCAGTGAGAAGTCCGCAGCAAGAAGGAGCGCGGCGCCAGATGCGCGACGCGCGACAGATCAGCGCTCGGGAGGTCTCACAGGGTGTACAACGGCACGTCCTCGCCTTGACGTCCTGGTCGAGCCGCACGGTAATAGCGCCCCGCGGTGCCGAGCCACCGGTTTTCAGGGCCGGGGCGGCGCGCGGGGCCTGTGTCAGCAACAGCCAACGCCGTGCCGCGGCCAGGAACACCGGCCGAGAAAAGCGCCTCCGTACGTGCGTGTCGTCTTCCCCCGGTTTCGCGTGTCGCGGCCGCCGAGGGGTTGGATGAGCTGATGCCCCAGGTGACCATCAGCGCAGCCGACCACGCCCTGTTCTCCTCGTCCGCCGCCGCGGCGGGCCTCACCGTCGACGAGTGGCTGGCCGAGGCGGGCCGGCGCCGCGCGTCGCTCACCCCGCCGCCGAAGAGCCTGGACGAGGTGTGGGCCGACACCCAGCACGACCTCATGGCCGACGTGACCTCCCGGCAGCAGCGGTCGTTCCTGGCGGTGACCCGCCTGACCGCCATCGTCGAGGGCGTGGCGCTCGTCGACGTCCCCGACGCGTTCACCCGCGACGTCCTCGAGTCGCGCCTGCGCCCGGCCGTCGTCGAGGCACTGAGCCGCCGGCTCGGCACACCCCTGCAGATCGCCGTACGGGTCACCGAGCCGCCGGCCCCCGCCACGCCGTCGCCGGACGGCCCGCAGCCTCCCGACGACATCCGGCGCTACGCCGAACTGATCTCCCGCCCCGAGGTGGCCCGGCAACTCGCCGAGGTCCTGGCCGCGGCCGACCGCTGAGGGCGCATCGCCCGGTCCGCGGGCGTCCCACCGCCCTCTCAGCTGAGGCGACCAGCCGACGCCACGGCCGAGCCGCCTCCGCGCCGGCCTGCGGTGGCGTCGGTCATCGGTCCTCCTCGTCGTGGGGTACCGGCGGCTGCCACCCGAGCCGGTGCCCCGATCCCCGGGTCGCCACGCTGATCCTGTGGGACGACCTCGGCTACCCGCCGCGAGCGCGACACGCACGCAGGTCGCCCGGGCGGGGTGAGCGTTCCGGGCGCGCCAGCGCCCTGCTCGCCCCGCCCGGGCCCTCGGCGTGAGCAGCGGTCGGCACCACCCACCCCGCTACGACACCGGTCTGTGCTTCGCGGTTGATTTCCCGATGATCCGCAGACGCGGCTCAGGCGTGACTTAGGGGGCTGGGTGGGGGCGATGCCCGATGACACGCACCGCTGTCGATGGCAACGCTGAGCTCTGTCGACTCGTGGAGGGAGCGCAACGATGTCCTACAGATTCTGGGTGGCCGGACTGGCCGCCGCCGCGATGATCGCTGTGGTGACGCCGGTGCAGGCCGGGCCGGGAAAGCTGCAGCGGGACCTCGACGCCATCGTGGCCGAGGGGCCGGTCAGCGCGCTGGTCGAGGTGCGTGACGGGCGCCGGACGGTGCGGTTGGCCGCCGGGAGTGTCCGGTACGGGACGGGCGAGCGGGTCGATCCGCGCGGCCGGTTCCGGGTCGGCAGCGTCACCAAGATGCTGATCGCGTCCGTGGTGCTGCAGCTGGTGGCCGAGCGGCGGATCCGGCTCGAGGATCGGGTCGACCGGTGGCTGCCGGGGCTGTTGCCGGCCGGGAACGGTGTGACGGTGCGGCAGTTGCTCGATCACACGAGCGGCCTGTACGACGTGACGAGGACACTGCCGCTGCGGCCGCCCGTCGCGTTCCTGCCGTTGCGGTGGAAGACGTGGACCCCACGGGAGCTGATCGCACGGGCCACAGCCGAGGAACCGACGTTCCCGGCCGGGCGCGGCTACGCCTATTCGAGCACCGGATATCTCGTTGCCGGCATGCTCATCGAGCGGGTCACCGGGCAGCCGTATGCCGTCGAAGCATCGCGGCGGCTGCGACTGCCGGAGACGATCTTCCCCGGCACCGGCACCCGGATCCCCGGGCCGCACGCGCACGCCTATGTGCCGGACGGCAACGGGGGCGTCGTGGACGTCACCGAGCTGAACCCGTCGGTGATGGGCGCCGCCGGCGAAGTCATCTCCACGGCGGCCGACCTGAACCGGTTCCTGACGACCCTGCCGCCGCGCCTGCTCAACCGCATGAAGCCGGTGCGGCCGCCGTCCGAGCGCGGCCTCGGGCTCGAGTTCGTGGACACCCGGTGCGGCACCGCCTACGGGCACATGGGAGACGCGTACGGGGCGTCGGCGTGGGTCTTCGCGACCGGACCGCACCGGGCGGTGACGTTGTCGGTCGCCTGGGGCACCGACCGGCCGAGTGACGAGGCCGTGCAGGCACTGCTCGACGACGCCCTGTGCCCGACGAGATAGCGCCCGACGAGATAGCGCCCTACGAGGTGATCATCAGGTAGAGCCAGCCGAGCAGCACCACGCCCAGGACCGCGGCCAGCACCCAGGTCGGCACCCGGTGGCCGCCCTCGCGGTTGCGCCGGATCTCGGCGCGGATCCGGTTGCGCCGGCGCTCGAGGCGGGACGGGGGTGGCTGGTCGGGCGGGCTCATCGCCCGACCAGCCTAACGCCCGGTCACATGCTGGCGATCAGGCGTTCCACCCGCTCGTCGTAGGCGCGGAACGGGTCCTTGCACAGGACGGTGCGCTGCGCCTGGTCGTTGAGCTTGAGGTGCACCCAGTCGACGGTGAAGTCGCGGCGCTTCTCCTGCGCGTGACGGATGAACTCGCCGCGCAGGCGAGCCCGGGTGGTCTGCGGCGGGGTCTCCTTCGCCTCGAAGATCTCGAGGTCGTTGGAGATGCGGTCGACCTGCTTGCGCTTCTCCATCAGCGCGTAGAGGCCGCGGCCCCGGCGCACGTCGTGGTAGGCCAGGTCGAGCTGGGCGATCCGCGGGTGGCTCATCGGGATCTGGTGCTTGGCCTGGTATCGCTCGATCAGCTTGTACTTCGACACCCAGTCGATCTCGCGGGCCACCGGGTCGAGATTCTCGCTCTCGATGGCGTTGAGCACGCGGCCCCACAGCTCGACGACGCGCTTGGCGGTCGGGTCGCCGCCGCGGCGCTCGACGAACTCGGTCGCCTTGGCCAGGTACTCCTGCTGGATCTCGAGCGCGCTGACCTCCTTGTTGTTGGCCAGGCGGATCTTGCGGCGGCCGGTGATGTCGTGGCTGACCTCGCGAATGGCGCGGATCGGGTTCTCCAGCGACAGGTCGCGCATCACGACGCCGGCCTCGATCATGCGGAGCACGATGTCGGCACTGCCCACCTTGAGCAGCGTGGTGACCTCGTTCATGTTCGAGTCGCCGACGATCACGTGCAGACGCCGGTAACGCTCGGCGTCGGCGTGCGGCTCGTCGCGGGTGTTGATGATCGGGCGCGACCGCGTCGTCGCGCTGGAGACGCCCTCCCAGATGTGCTCGGCCCGCTGCGACAGGCAGAACACGGCCCCGCGCGGCGTCTGCAGCACCTTGCCGGCGCCGCAGATCAGCTGGCGGGTGACGAGGAACGGGATGAGGACGTCGGCGAGCCGGCCGAACTCGCCGTGCCGCGACACCAGGTAGTTCTCGTGGCAGCCGTACGAGTTGCCGGCCGAGTCGGTGTTGTTCTTGAAGAGGTAGATCTCCCCCGCGATGCCCTCGTCGTGCAGCCGTTTCTCGGCGTCGACGAGCAGGCCCTCGAGGATGCGCTCACCGGCGCGGTCATGGGCGACCAGATCGGTCACGGAGTCGCACTCGGGCGTCGCGTACTCAGGGTGGGAACCGACATCGAGGTAGAGACGGGCACCGTTACGGAGAAAGACGTTGCTGCTGCGTCCCCAGGACACCACTCGGCGGAACAGGTAGCGGGCCACCTCGTCGGGAGACAGCCGCCGCTGCCCCCGGTAAGTACACGTGACGCCGTACTCGGTCTCGAGGCCGAAAATTCGCCGTTCCATGACGAAACACTAGCCGCATAAGCCATCCATTGGCAGTCACCACTCGCGCTTTCACCGGCGCCTGGCGCCCGCGACGCGCTTAGACTCGCGACAGGATGAACGTCTTGGTCACCGGTGGCGCCGGCTTCATCGGCTCGCACTTCGTGCGGGCCGCCCTGGCCGACCGCCTGGCCGGCCTCGAGGGCGCGCGGGTCACGGTCCTGGACAAGCTGACGTACGCCGGGAGTTTCGCCAACCTGGACGAGGTGGCCCACGACAAGCGCCTCGACTTCGTCCCCGGCGACGTGGCCGACACCGCCCTGGTCGAGGTGGTGGCCCGCCGGCACGACACGGTCGTCCACTTCGCGGCGGCCGACGACGCGGTCTCCAACGTGCTCGGCACCCAGGTGCTGCTCGACGCCGCCCGCCGCTCCGGCGTGGCCCGATTTGTGCACATCTCGACCGATGAGGTGTACGGGCCGATCGCGACCGGCGCCTGGACCGAGACCGCGGCCCTGTCACCGACGACCCCCTCCGCCGCGACGAAGGCCTCCGCCGACCTGCTGGTGCTGGCCGCCCACCGCACCCACGGCCTGCCGGCCACGATCGTCCGGCCCAGCGACACGTACGGGACCCACCAGCACCCGCGGAGGCTGATCCCCGGCCTCGTGACCGGCCTGCTCACCGGCGCGACGGCGGACCTGCCCGGCGACGGCGCCCACACCCGCGACTGGTTGCACGTCCACGACCTGATCCGCGCCGTGGCGGCCGTCGTGGCCGGCGGCCGGCCCGGGGAGGTCTACAACGTGGGCGGCAGCATCGAGCTCACCCACCGCGAACTGACCGGCCTGCTGCTCGAGGAGCTCGGCGCCGGCTGGGAGCGCGCCCGGTACGTCGCCGACCACCCGGGACACGACGCCCGGCACGCCGTCGACGACGGCAAGATCCGCCAGGAGCTCGGGTGGCGCCCCCAAGTCGAGTTCGTCCCGGGCCTCAACGCCACGGTCCGCTGGTAGCGCGACAACCCAGGCTGGTGGCAGCCCCTGCTGAACGACTGACCGGCCCGCGGGCGGGCGCCAGAGCCCGTCGCGCCACCACCAACGGCGGCTGCTGTAGCCGGGGCGACGATCGTCGGCGGCCATGAAAGCCGTCGCCGAAGTGAGCCCCGGCCCTGTCCTGGTTCTGCCCCCGGACTATCCGGCCGGGGGCAGGACCACGTCAGGAACCGTCGCCGTTGACGCCGTCGGCCGGCTCAGCCGGGTCGGCCTCGGTCGAGGACGGCTTCCCGGCCGCCCCGGTCGCCTCCGGCTTTCCGGCGACGTCCTCCTCGGCCGCCGCCGACACCGTGGGCTTGTCGACCGACGGGGGCTGCGGCGGAGCCGCGTCCACGCCGCCCAGGTCCTTGTCGAGCACGTCCTTCAGACCCTCGAGCAACTGGATCAGCGGCGGACCCTGGATGCGCCGGAACGCCCGGCCCTTACGCCGCCGGTCGAGCACGGCGACCTCGAGCTGCTTCTGGTCGAGCTTGCGGGTCTGACCGTTCTCGCCACCCACGCTGCCCAGCGCGGCCGCCGCCAGCGCCAGCGCGGCCGGCAACTCGGCCGACGCGTCGTGCCGCTCACGCAGCACGTTCGAGATGGCCTCGGCCTGGCCGCCCATCGCCATGAAACCGGGCTCGTCCATCACCGAACCGTCGTACGTGATCCGGTACAGCTCGTCCGTCTCCGGCGACGACCCGACCTGCGCGATGCAGATCTCCACCTCGTACGGCTTCTGCGTCTCGGTGAAGATGGCGCCCAGCGTCTGCGTGTAGGCGTTGGCCAGGAACCGGCCGGTCACGTCACGCCGGTCGTAGCTGTAACCGTTCACGTCGGCCATCCGGATACCGGCCCGGCGCAGACTCTCGAACTCGTTGTACCGCCCGACCGCGGCGAAACCGATCTTGTCGTAGATCTCGCTGATCTTGCGCAGCGTCGTGATGTTCTCGGCGACCAGCAGGATGCCGCCCTCGTACGTCAGCACCACGGCGGAACGGCCGCGGGCGATGCCCTTACGGGCGTACTCCGAACGGTCGCGCTGGACCTGCTCGGGTGATGCGTAGAACTGCATGGCCACGGGTGGCTACTCCCTCTCGTCCCTGGTGAATTCGGCTGCGGAGAACAACCGGACTCAGCCGCCCGGATTTTCCATGCGCCCGGCGACGACCTGCTCGGCCACCGCGGTGATCTCGGCCTCGGTCAGCCGGTGCGTCCCGTTCGCCGTCGCCGACATCACCACCGGGAAGATCTTGCGGGTCAGGTCCGGCCCACCCGTCGCGGTGTCGTCGTCGGCCGCGTCGTACAACGCCTCGACCGCCAGCCGGACAGCGTCATCGGTGCTCAGACCCGCGCGGTACTTCTTCTTCAGCGCCGACTTCGCGAACAGCGAACCCGAGCCGATCGCGTCGTAGCCGGTCTCCTCGTAGAGGCCACCCGCCACGTCGAAGCTGAAGATGCGCCCCACCTTGGCCGGGTCGGCCGGGGACAGGTCGTAACCGGCGAACAACGGCACCACGGCCAGGCCCTGCATCGCCGCGCCCAGATTGCCGCGCACCATGCCGGCCAGCCGGTTGGCCTTGCCGTCCGTCGAGAGCATCGTGCCCTCGATCTTCTCGTAGTGCTCCAGCTCGACCTGGAACAGCCGCATCAGCTCGATGCCGATGCCCGCCGTCCCGGCGATGCCGATCAAAGAGTACGAGTCGGCCGGATGCACCTTCTCGATGTCCCGGCTGGCGATCAGGTTGCCCATCGTCGCGCGCCGGTCGCCGGCCATCACGACACCCTCGGCGGTGGCGATCGCGACGATCGTCGTGCCGTGCGGCGCGATGTCGGCCGACAGACCCGGGGGCAACGGCCGGCGACCCGGCAGCAGCTCGGGAGAAACGTGCGTCAGGAACTGCGTGAAGGAGGACGTTCCCGCATTGACGAAGTAATCCGGTACACGCCCGGATGGATCAAAGTCCTTTGCCACGTGGTTCCCTTCAAATACTCGATCGCGCCGGCGAGGTAGTCCTGGTTGTCCCGGAACTGCCCCAGGCCGCCGTTGCAGTTGAAGCACAATATCCCGCGCACAGCGCCGGTGCGATGATCGTGATCGACGTGTTGAGGGTCCGGCGCCCGGCAGATCGCGCAGCGTCCGAATTGGCGCCACAGCATCTCGTCGAAGTCAGCCTGACCGATGCCGTAGCGCCGCCGCAGGTGGTACTCGCGAGTGCCGCCGTTGAGCCTGATCTTGGACTCGACACCTCGGGCCGTATGACAGGTCAGGCAGTAGGAGTGGTAGCCGCTCGCCTTGGCTGTCGTGCGGGCGAAGTCGATGAGCGGCTTGATGGTGTCGCAGTCCGGACACCATTGGGACCCGACCGGCACGGGCTCCGCCGACCGTTTGCGCGGCTGCACGCCACGCTTGCGCCGGCTCGTCTCGGATCGCTGCGCCGCACAGTCGCGGCAATAGAAGGCCAAACCGTCCGGCCGTCGAACGTTGCTGTGGAAACTCTCCCGTGGCAACGTCCGACGACATTGAGGGCAGTGCTTTCCGTCCGACCCCCGTAAATCGGACATTTAGTTCACTCCCCCCCTTTTTGCACGTATCCCCTCACGAATTCTTCGGCATTTTCCTCAAGAACGGAGTCGATTTCGTCGAGCAGGTCGTCGACGTCCTCGGTGATCTCGGCATGCCGCTCGGCTACCTCCGGGTTGGCCTCGACGGTGGCGTCCTGGACTTCCTCGTCCTGCCGGCCCTTGCCCGATTGCGACTGCCCGCCGCTGTCCCGAGTTGCCATCGGTGTCCCCCTTCTCAGCCACCCGAAGCCTGTGACATCGGGTTGGGAAAAACCTACCTCGCGGTTGTGACAAAACCGCCTGCTGCCATGGGCGTTTCTCAGCGACTGGTGATCACTTCGAGCAGATCCTTCGCGCTCTCACACTTGTCGAACAGCGCGCCCACGTGCTTCTTGGTCCCGCGCTCGGGCTCCATCATCGGAACCCGGACGAGCGACTCGCGGCCGACGTCGAAGATGACCGAGTCCCAGCTGGCCGCGACCACTTCGGACGCGTACTGGGCCAGGCACCGGCCCCGGAAGTAGGCCCGGGTGTCCTCCGGCGGCTCGGACATCGCCCGCTGGACGTCGTCGGGGTCGAGCAGCGTCTTCATCGATCCGCGCGCGACCAGCCGGTGGTAGAGGCCTTTCTCGGGCCGCACGTCGGCGTACTGCAGGTCGACGAGCTGGAGCTTGTGCGACGACCAGCCGAGGTTCTCGCGTTCGCGGTAGCCCTCGAGCAGCCGCAGCTTGGCCACCCAGTCGAGGGTGTCGGCGCATTCCATGGGGTCGCGGCCGAGCCGGTCGAGGACGTCCTCCCAGCGGTCGAGCACGTCCTTGGTCTGCTCGTCGGTGTCGTCGCCTTCGCGCTCGTCGACGAACTGGCGGGCGCGCTCGTAGTACGCCCATTGGAGGTCGAGGGCGGTGAGTTTGCGACCGTCGCGCAGCCGGATGAGGTGTTTGAGCGACGGGTCGTGGCTGACCGCCTTGAGCTCGCTGACCGGGTCGGCGATGCCGAGGTCGCCGCTGAACACCTTTTCCTCGATCATGTTGAGCACGAGCGAGGTGGTGCCGACCTTGAGGTAGGTGGCGATCTCGGAGAGGTTGGCGTCGCCGATGATGACGTGCAGGCGCCGGTATTTGTCGGCGTCGGAGTGCGGCTCGTCGCGGGTGTTGATGATCGGCCGCTTGAGCGTCGTCTCGAGTCCGACCTCGACCTCGAAGAAGTCGGCGCGGGAGCTGATCTGGAAGCCGGAGCCGGAGCCGTCCTGGCCGAGGCCGACGCGCCCGACGCCGGTGAAGATCTGCCGGGTGACGAAGAACGGCGTGAGGTGGGCGACGATGTCGGCGAACGGCGTCTGGCGCCGCATCAGGTAGTTCTCGTGGGAGCCGTACGAGGCGCCCTTGTTGTCGGTGTTGTTCTTGTAGAGCTGGATGCGGTGGGTGCCGGGGATGGTGGCGGCGCGGCGGGAGGCTTCGGCCATCACCCGCTCGCCGGCTTTGTCCCATTTGACGATGTCGAGCGGGTTGGTGCACTCGGGGGTGCTGTATTCGGGGTGGGCGTGGTCGACGTAGAGGCGGGCGCCGTTGGTCAGTATCACGTTGGCCAGGCCGAGGTCTTCGTCGGCGAGGGCGTCGGCCGGGTCGTAGGCGGCGCCGGAGTAGGTGAAGCCGCGCGCGTCGCGCAGCGGTGATTCTTCCTCGTAGTCCCAGCGTGCGCGCCCGTTGCGGTTGAGCTCGGGCCGTGCTCCGTAGGCGTTGACGACCTGTGAGGAGGTGACCATCGGGTTGGCGCCGGGCTGCCCGGGGACGCTGATGCCGTACTCGACCTCGGTGCCCATAATCCGTCGAACGCTCATGCGACCACCCCGCCTGCCACGTTGCCCCTGTTGCTCATGTAATGAGCCTAGACGCTCTCGCGGCTGTTCTCGCCCCGCCGGGTGCCCGATGCGGCACGCTCGGTGGTCGTTTGCCGGTGTCGCGGCGGATGTGTGTCGATCGCGCGCAGGAGGTGACGGCCGAGGGCCTGACCCGGTTGTTCCACCATGCGGTATGACAGTCCGGCCAGGGCGAGCACAAGGATCACGTACGTGAGCCCGGCCGCGACGCGGATGGGCAGGGTTGCCGTCCCGATCTCTGGGACGAGACGCGGCATCAGGAAGAGCACCGGCACGTGCAGCAGATAGAGCGAGTAGCTGACCTGCCCGAGCCAGGTGAGCGCTCGGGGCATCGCGCGGGTGCGTAAAACGTACGCCGAAAGGAAGGTCGCCATCACCGCCAGGACGGTCCAGATCTTCTGTGTATCGATGAGTCCGGCAGTGACGACGGTCAGCGCGGTCAGGCCGGCGGCGCGTCCGGTCTGCCCGTGCTGCCATCGGTAGACGACCGTGCCCGCGAACATGACGGCCAGCAACAGCAGCCCCTGCTGCGACGACGTGACGGTGCTGCCCGCGCCCGGGTGCCCGTTGAGGGCCGGCAGGAGCACGAAGGCCACGCCGATCGCCCCGGCCACCAGTCCCCTGATCTGCAGGGCCACGGTCAGGACCACGACCAGCACCAGTACGGCGGCCAGCACGCGACGGTCCTGCCGGGAGCTCACAAGGAGCGCGTCCGGCAGGTGCGGCCCGGCGAGCACCGCGAGCAGCCCGAGCCCGCCCGCGTACCAGGCGCTGTGCCGGTGCCCCCGCCACGCGAAGAGCCCGGCCACGATCAGGTAGAAGACCATCTCGTACGACAGGGTCCAGAACACCCGCACGACGCCGCGCACGCCGACCAGGTCGGGCATCATCGTGACGTGGGCGAGCAGCCCGGCGCCGGTCTCGGCACGCAGGGACGCCGGCCAGTGCAGCAGCCCGGCCGTCGCGAGCACCGCGAACAGCGCGATGGTGGCGAGGTAGGCCGGGTAGACGCGGCAGAGCCGGCCGATCCAGAACCGCCGCAGCGATCCGTGCCGTTCCAGCGACATGGGGATGACGTAGCCGCTGACCAGGAAGAACAGCAGCACGGCGTACTTGCCCAGGTCGATGTGCCGCAGGACCGCCAGGTGCGGCCCGGTGCCGATCACCTGCGGGCTCAGGTGGAACAGCACGACGGTGACGGCGGCGAGCCCGCGGAGGGCGTCGAGCCAGGCCAGCCTTCTCATGCCGGGTGCAACGACAGCACGGGCCGGGGGAAACCCCGGCCCGCGCTGGCTGAGCGTTCGTTACAGGTACTGACCGGTGTTGCTGGCCGTCTCGATGGAGCGGCCGGCCTCGGCGCCCTTGCCGCCGGAGACGAGCGTGCGGATGTAGACGATCCGCTCGCCCTTCTTGCCGGAGATGCGGGCCCAGTCGTCCGGGTTGGTCGTGTTGGGCAGGTCCTCGTTCTCGCGGAACTCGTCGACGCAGCTGTCGAGCAGGTGCTGCAGGCGCAGCCCCTTCTTGCCGGAGGTGAGGAACTCCTTGATGGCCATCTTCTTGCCGCGGTCGACGATGTTCTGGATCATCGCGCCGGAGTTGAAGTCCTTGAAGTACAGGACTTCCTTGTCACCGTTGGCGTAGGTGACCTCGAGGAAGCGGTTCTCCTCGGTCTCCGTGTACATCCGGAGCACGACCGCCTCGATCATGGCGGCGACCGTCATGTCGCGGTCGTTGCCGTGCTCGGTGAGGTCGTCGCTGCTCAGCGGCAGGTCGGACAGGATGTACTTGCCGAAGATGTCCTTGGCCGCCTCGGCGTCCGGACGCTCGATCTTGATCTTCACGTCGAGACGGCCGGGGCGCAGGATCGCCGGGTCGATCATGTCTTCCCGGTTGGACGCGCCGATCACGATCACGTTCTCCAGGCCCTCGACGCCGTCGATCTCGCTGAGGAGCTGGGGGACGATCGTGTTCTCCACGTCGCTGGAGACACCGGAGCCACGGGTCCGGAAGATCGAGTCCATCTCGTCGAAGAACACGATCACCGGGGTGCCCTCGCCGGCCTTCTCGCGAGCCCGCTGGAAGACCAGGCGGATGTGCCGCTCGGTCTCACCCACGTACTTGTTGAGCAGCTCCGGGCCCTTGATGTTGAGGAAGTAGCTGGTGTGCTTCTCCTCGCCGCGCCGCTCGGCGATCTTCTTCGCCAGCGAGTTGGCGACCGCCTTGGCGATCAGGGTCTTGCCACAGCCGGGCGGGCCGTAGAGCAGGATGCCCTTGGGCGGGCGCAGCTGGTGCTCCCGGAACAGGTCGGCGTGCAGGAACGGCAGCTCGACCGCGTCGCGGATCTGCTCGATCTGCGAGTGCAGGCCGCCGATGTCGGTGTAGTCGACGTCGGGGACCTCCTCGAGAACGAGCTCCTCGACCTCGCTCTTGGGGATGCGCTCGTAGGCGTACGCCGACCGCGGTTCGATCATCAGCGAGTCGCCCGCGCGGAGCTTGCTGATCTCGAGCGAGTCGGCCAGGAAGACGATGCGTTCCTCGTCGGCGTGCGAGACGACCAGAGCACGGTCGCCACGCTGGCCGTCGGGGCCCGCGAGGACCTCCTTGAGCGTCACCACCTCGCCGCTGCGCTCGAAGCCGAACGCGTCGACGACGTTGAGCGCGTCGTTGAGCAGCACCTCCTGCCCGCGCTGGAGCTCCTCGACCTCGAGGGACGGGGAAACCGCCACGCGGAGCTTGCGGCCGCCGGTGAAGACATCGACGGTGCCGTCCTCGTGTGCCGTGAGGAATACGCCGTAACCGCTGGGCGGCTGGGCGAGCCGGTCAATCTCTTCCTTGAGAGTGACGATCTGAGCTCGGGCTTCCTTGAGGGTCGCCACGAGCCTGTCGTTGTTCTCGGTCAGTCGGGCCAGCTGCGTCTGCGTTGCCGCGAGCCGTTCCTCGAGCTGCCGGACGTGTCGTGGGCTCTCGGTCAACTTCCGCCTAACGAGGGCGAGTTCCTCTTGCAGGAACGCGACCTGGCTGGAGAGATCGTTGGCCTCTTTCTCCCAACGTGCGGCTCGTGAGTCCGCCTCGTCGCTACGTGCCACGTCCCACCTCCCCGGGGGCTCGAACGTCTTGCGTCAACATTAGCCGCTGCGGACCGGATTTCGACCCATGCAACACCCTCGTCACCGAGTCTTGATCCGTTCGGCCGGTGCTGGCAAGGAGTTTGTCGGGGGGTTCCGGTACGGTCGGGCCGCTGTGCCTCCCCGCGGCCGGGCGTGTCCGCGCACACCCGGGGCGACCCGCCCCAGATCGGGGCGGATCAGCACGTTTGCCGTGGGAGGGGCCTCCGCGCGACCGGTCGTCGGGCCCTCACGGGTACGCCGGAAACGGTGCTCTCGAAGGGCGGCGGCCGACCCGGCACCGGTCAGATCCCGGTGCGGCGTTTACGAAAAAAGTCACACGCCCGAAACGCTTTCCGCCGTCCGGGGCGGCCGGATCCGGGACCCGGCTACAGCGTGGGCCGGCCCACCAGGGAGGCCACCACCCGCGAGAACTCCTCCAGACGGGCGATTTGTCCGGGTCCGCCGTCGTCCAGCGTCTTGCCGAAGCGCAGCGCGTCGTGGCGGATCGTCGTCCGCGACTCCGCCTCGTCCATGCCGGGCGGGGGAACCGCGTCGTCGACCGAGCTCAGCAGCAGGTAGACGTCGATGCTGTCGACCCGGGCCTGACCGTTGGAGGTGCGGGTCAGCCGGCGCCGGCAGCCCACCTCGGTGACCGTGGAGAGCGGCACCACCCGCAGCGAGGAGGTCATCGAGCCGACCGGCCCGTCGCCCGGGGCGACGTCCTCGCCGTGCCACAGCACCAGGCGGCTGCCGTCGCAGATGACGACCTCCTGCCAGACGCCGTTGACCTCGTTGACGAATCGCTCGAGCGTGAAGCAGAGCACCGACGCTCCCCGCAGCACCCCGAACAGGGCGTCCAGCGCCACCTCGGGATCGCGCAGGTAGGCCCGCGCGGCCGAGTCGAGATCCTGATAAGGCGACCAGTCGGGGAAGACCGCCGGCATCTCGTTGCTGCCACCGAACGGCGGAGAACTCATCGCGCCCACCCGATCCTCCCCGAGCCGTGCCACTGCCGAACTGGAAGCTACCCGAACGCCGCGCGCCGCGTCACATCGCCAGAGCCGGGCGGCCTCATTCCGTCGCTGAGCGGTCCCCGGCGGCCTCGTCCGGCGTATCCTCATCGATCTCGGCCGCGTCGAGCCCGGCCGCGGCGGCCAGAGCGGCCTGGGCCGCGCGCCTCAACGCGTACGCCTCGGCGCCCTTGCTGGGCTTGCGGCGCCTCGGCGGGGCGGTGACGCCGGGCGCGAGCTTGCGGGCCGAGACGAGGAACGCCGTGTGCGCGATCATGCGGTGGTCGGGCCGGACCGCCAGGCCCTCCGCGTGCCAGTCGCGGACCAGCGACTCCCAGGCCCGCGGCTCGGTCCAGCCGCCCCGCTCGCGCAGGGCCTCGACCAGCTCGGACAGCTGCGGCGTGGTGGCGACGTAGCCGACGAAGACGCCGCCGGGCAGCAGGGCCCGCTCGACCATGTCGAGCGCCTCCCAGGGCGTCAGCATGTCGAGGACGATCCGGTCGAAACCGGTCTCCGCGTTGCTCGCGACGTCCCCGGCGTGCAGGTGCCAGGCCGGGTGCGGTCCGCCGAAGAACGACTCCACGTTCTTGCGGGCGATCGCCGCGAAGTCGTCCCTCAACTCGTACGAGTGCAGCTCGCCGCTCGTGCCGACCGCGCGCAGCAGCGAGCAGGTCAGAGCGCCCGAGCCGACGCCGGCCTCGAGCACCTTGGCGCCCGGGAAGATGTCGCCCATCGCGACGATCTGCGCCGCGTCCTTGGGATAGATCACCTGGGCCCCGCGCGGCATCGACAGCACGTAGTCGCTGAGCAGCGGGCGCAGCGCCAGGTAGGCCGTGTTGCCGGTGGAGGTGACGACGCTGCCGTCGGGCAGGCCGATCAGGGCGTCGTGCTCGAGCGCGCCGCGGTGGGTGTGGTACGACTTGCCCGGCTCGAGCACGATCGTGTGCATCCGACCCTTGGGGTCGGTGAGCTGGACGCGGTCACCCGCCCGGAACGGCCCGCGGTGGGCGGGCTGCGATTCGTCGACGACGGTGGCAGGTGAAATGGTCACTACTTCTCTCTCTGCTTCACGGACGGTCCGGCACGGCGGGGCTCCAGCACCCGGGCGACGTCGCCCACGCGCAGAACTCCCACCACATCCTCGCCCGAGGTGACGACGTATTGCGCGGCAGGGTGCGCCTGCAACGCGCGCACGACCTGCTCGCCGGTGAGCCCCAGCGGCAGCGCGGGCACGGCGTCGCGCGAACGGGACACGCTGTCGACGGCCACCCACGGGCGCCGGTCGACCGGGACGCGCTCGGCGGCGACCGGATCGACCAGAGCCGTGAGGTTACCGGCCGAGTCCGACACGGCCAGCACCACGTCGGGTCGCGGGTCCTGCGAGCGGCGGCGCTGGGCCTCCCCGAGCGGGGTGCCGGCCGGCACGGTGAGCAGCGGCCGGGCCAGGCCGGCCAGGTCGACCAGCGGGAAACGGCGGGTCATCCGGGCCAGCCGGATCGACTGCCCGGCGCCCTGCCACAGCGTGAACACGACCAGCAGCACGAACAACAACCCGATCAGGGTGAGCGTGCCCAGGCGGTAGAACCAGAAGGCGGTCATGCCGGTGCCGAACGCGATGAGCCGCCCGGCCCAGCCGGCCGCCTCGGTGGCGCGGTCGCGGTCCTTGAGCATCGCCCACAGACCCGCGCGCAGCGCCCGCCCGCCGTCGAGCGGCAGACCCGGCAGCACGTTGAAGACGGCCACGAGGATGTTGCTGGCGGCCAGCTGGAACGCGATCTGGCCGGCCATCGTCCGGTCCGGCAGCGCGACGAACGCGGCCGTGGCGATCCCGCCGAGCAGCAGGCTCACGGCCGGGCCGGCCAGACTGACCAGGGCGTCGACCCGGGGCGTGGGCGCGTCCCGGTCCATCTCGGTCCAGCCGCCCAGCAGCTCCAGCGTGATGCCGCGGACCCCGATGCGGAAACGGCGGGCGGTCAGCGCGTGGCCCAGCTCGTGCAGCAGCACCGAGCCGAGCAGGCACACCACGAACCCGAAACCCACCAGGTACGCCACCGGGCCGGGCAGGTCGAGCTGACCCCGGACGTAGTTGCCGTAGACGACCGTCACCAGCACCGCGAGCAGGATCATCGACCCGTTGACGAAGATCGGGATGCCGAGCACGTGGCCCACCGGCCGGGCCGGGCGGCCCGTCCGCCGCCGCTGCCTCGCCCCGTTGCCGCCCGCCGCGCTGTCAGTCACGGCGTCGATGCTACGGAGTCGTCCTGGGAAGTCCCGGGGCGCGTTTTGTCGTACCCCTGCCCTAGCCTTTTCCCCATGACGGCACCGACGGTCTCCCCCACCGACCCTGCGGCTGACAGTGACTCAGCTGACAGCGACACTCCGGCTCCACACTCGGGGCCCTCGCTGTCGCCGTCGCGTGCGGCCGACTTCAAGACCTGCCCGCTGCTGTTCCGCTTCCGCACGGTCGATCGCCTCCCCGAGCAGCCCACCGCCGACCAGGTGCGCGGCACGCTGGTGCACGCCGTTCTCGAGGCCTTGTTCGACCTGCCCGCGGCCGACCGCACCCCCGCCGCCGCGGCGGCGCTGGTCGCCCCGTCGTGGGAGCGGCTGCTGGCCGAGGAACCGGCGCTGGCCGAGATCTTCGCCGCCGCCACCGGCGACCCGGCCCCACCCACGCTGCTCGACGCGGCCCCGGCCGGCGACCTGTTGGTCGACCCGGCTGCCGCCTCGGCCGAGATCGACGCGACCGGGGGCGTCACCGCGACCGCCGACGGGCACGCCCGGCTGGCCGCGTTCCTGTCCAGCGCCCAGGCCCTGCTGCCCGGCTACTTCGCCGTCGAGGACCCGCGCCGCCTCGAGCCCGCCGAGCGCGAGACGCTGGTGTCCACCCTGGTCGACGAGGAGCTGCTGATCCGCGGCTACATCGACCGGCTCGACGTGTCGCCGGCCGGCGACCTCCGCGTGGTCGACTACAAGACCGGCGGCGCGCCGCGCGAGGCCTTCGAGGGTCGCGCCCTGTTCCAGCTGAAGTTCTACGCCCTGGTGCTCTGGCGCACCCGTGGCGTCGTCCCCCGGGTGCTGCGCCTGGTCTACCTGAAAGACGCCGAGGCCTGCGACTACAGCCCCGACGCCGAGGAGCTGGAACGCTTCGAGCGCACGCTGGTGGCCCTGTCCGAGGCCATCGAGCGGGCGAAGCGTGAGCAGAACTTCCCGCCCAAGCCCAGCCGCCTCTGCGGCTGGTGCAGCCACCAGGCGCTGTGCCCGGCGTTCGGCGGCACACCCCCGCCCTACCCGGCCGCGCCCGGCGCCTCCGCCGATCCCCTGCCGGCCGGCCCGGCCGACGACGACCGCCTGGCCTGACCGCCCAGCCCGACCCCCTAGGGTTGCCGCCATGCCTTCCACGCGCGCCCGGGACGCCCGGTGACCGCACCGCGGCCCCTGCGGGTCCTGCTGGCCGACGCGGCGCCCCTGCAGCGCTCGGGCCTCCGCGCCGTGCTGACGGCAGCGCCGCACCGCGCGACCGCGCCGCCACCCGCCGGCGACGCGAGCATGCCGCCCGATGGCGACGCGGCAGCAGCCAGGACGCTGCCCGGCAGAGCCACGGAAACGGCCGGGATGCAGCTCGGCGACGATGCAGGGACGGCGGCCGGGACGTTCCGGGCCCGCAACTCCGAGGCGGGGACATCACACGGCGGCGGCCCGGCAGCTCACGGCGGCGGCCCGGCAGCTCACGGCGGCGGCCCGGCGGCTCACGGCGGCGGGTCGGCCGCATACGGTCGCGGTGCAGCGGCTCACGGCGGCAGCTCGGCAGCTCACGACGGCAGCTCGGCAGCCCACGGCGGCGGCCCGGCGGCTCACGGGGGTAGCTCGGCGGCGCACGGCGAGATCGTGGTGGCGGCCGAGACCGGTGACGGCGGCGAGGCGGTGGAACTGGCCCGGCGCCTGCTCCCCGACGTGCTGATCACCGACCTGACCCTGCCCCGCCTGGACGGGCTGGGCGTCACCCGCGCTGTCGTGGCGGCCGGCCTGCCGGTGCGCGTGCTGATCGTCACCGACCACGACACCGACGAGGACGTGCTCGCGGCGATCGCCGCCGGGGCGGCCGGTTACGTGTGCAAGGACGCGCCGGCCGACGAGCTCGTCGCCACCGTTCGCGCGATCGCCGCCGGCGGCGCGGTCGTCACCCCGATGGTGCTGGCCCGCATCCTGACCCGTGTCGCCGAGGCGCTGCCCGCCCCCGAGACCACCACGTCGTCCAAGCTGGACTCGCTGACCGAACGCGAGCGCGAGGTTCTCGTCCACGTGGCCCGCGGCCATTCGAACGCCGAGATCGCCGCGGCCCTGCAGGTCGGCGAGACAACCATCAAGACGCACGTCGGTCACGTCCTCACCAAGCTGCGCCTGCGCGACCGCACCCAGGCGGTGGTGCTCGCCTACGAGACCGGACTGGTCAAGCCGGGCGCCTGAAGCCGTGCGGTCGCTGCGAGGTCCGGCCCCCGAACCCGCAGACCACGCAGCCCGCAAACCACGCAACCCGCAGACCCCGCAGACCACACAGCCCGCCCTCCTCAGGGGGCTCCCCCGCTGTTCATTATCGCGGAAAGCCGCATGATCCTGCGGGTGAGGAGCGCCGGGCTGTGGACAACCGGGGACTGTGGACAACCGAGAACTGTCGACAACACCCGGCTGCCGACCCAGCGCCCGGGCCGGGGCGAAATCCCGGCTCGGGCGGGCGGCGATGGGCGGGCGGCGACAGTCAGTCGGACCGGCGGGGGTTCGGGGTGGGGCCCCGGCTCACCGGCCAGTCCGGCGGGGTGAACCGGCCGGCCCGCTTGCGACCGGCGGTGAGGCGGCGGCGTACGGAGCTTTCCAGGTTGAAGCGGTTGTCGGGGAGCATCAGGCGGCCTTCCTTTCGGCGGTGGCGCGGTGCAGGTGGATGTCGCCGCTGGCGGTGCGGACGGTCAGTTCGATGGTCGGGCCGTCGGTGGTCGGCGGGGCGACGCCCTGCTGGGTCAGGTCGGTGATGGTGCGGCCGGAGGCGGTGCTCACGTCGAGCCACACGCCCGCGCCGGGCTCGATGCCGACCTGGACGTCGCCGGACGCGGTCTTGATCAGGCTCTGGCCTTCGCGCAGCCGGCCGACCCGGATGTCGCCGGAGGCGGTGGAGGCGCGGAGCGCGCCGTCGATGCCGTCGAAGCTCAGGTCTCCGCTGGCCGACTTCGCCGCGACGTCACCGGTGACGTCGCCGACGCGTACGTCTCCGGAGGCGACGCTGACGCGCAGCGAGCCGCCGATGCGGCCGATGCGCAGGTCTCCGCTGGCGCTGTCCACACCGGCGTCACCGGCGGCCTCGTCGATCTGGACGTCGGCCGAGGCGACGTCCAGGGTGACCGTGTTCCAGTTGCCGGTGGCGGTCACGTCGGCCGAGGCGCTCTTGCCGGCCACCGAACTGCCCGCGGGCACCCGGACGGTGATGGCCAGCTTCGGGGTCCGGCGCAGCGACCACGACATGGTGCCGGACTCCCCGACGATCAGGGTGTCGCCCTCGAGCAGTACGGAAGTCTTGTCGGCGGCCTCGCGGGAGGTGTCCTTGCCGTCCATCGGCTCGACCGTGACCTGGATGTCGTCGCGGTCCTCGGCCGAGAGCCGGACGACTCCGTTGCGGGCGTGCAGCGCCACGGTGACGGGGGTGGGGTGCGGGAACTCGTACATGAGGGGTCTCTCTTCCTGCCGGATGAGGGCATGCGGATGAGGCTCGACCCTCACCGAGGGTCAAGGTCAAGCAGGGAGGGCGGGGGTCAGGCCTGGAAGTAGCCGGTCACCCGCTTCGGGTTACGGCCACCAGGCGAGCCACCGGGCGGGCCACCGGGCCGGCCACCGGAAAAGGGGAACGGGGGCGGTGCCGGCGCGTTGACCGCGGCGGTCACCGCGCGCACCAGCCATGCGTTGACCGAGATGCCCTCGGCTGCCGCCGTCTGTTCGACGTGGGTCTTCAGCGCTTCGGGCATCCGCAGGGTGAGCCGGGTCAGGTCGCCCGCGTCCGGTGGGAGCGGGGCGGCCGGCGGCGCCGGCGGGGTCGGCGGCGCCGGCGGCTCGGGGACGTGGTGGTTGACCACGAGGTCGGCCTCGCGGCCGCGCAGCCGCACCTCGACGCTGGCGTCAGGCAGCCGCGTGGTGATCTCGGCGGCGGCGTCGGACAGCGCCTCGAGCAGCGCCAGCCGGGCGGACGACTCGAGGGAGTGCCCGAGCAGTTCGGCGGCGCGGCTCGTCTCGGGGCCGGCCGGCGCCGCGGCGGCGGCGAGGTCCGCCCGGAGCGTTTCGAGGTACGGCGTCAGGTCCATGAGACCACTATGACGTCACTCATGACGTCAGTCAAGTGTCACACCGCAGTCACCATGACATCTCAGGGTGGACCCTGAGAGGCCCCTGGGTGCTCCCCGTACCCGAATCTCCGCGTTCCCGTACGCCCGTGGGCTGACGTCAACGCGCCGTCATACCGGAACACTGACCCCAGCAGAAACCACGACCAGGGGGCAGAGATGAACGGGACACAGGCCGCACGCGCCGACGACGTCTGGAAGGTGTACGGCAAGGGCGAAGCGCGCGTGGTGGCGTTGCGCGGCGTGAGCGCGAACTTCGAGCGCGGCAAGTTCACCGCCATCATGGGCCCGTCGGGCAGCGGCAAGTCCACCCTCATGCACTGCCTCGCCGGCCTCGACACGGTCACCCGTGGCACGGTGCACATCGGCGGCACCGAGGTCACCGGCCTCGGCGACAAGGCGCTCACCCGGCTGCGGCGCGACCGCGTCGGCTTCATCTTCCAGCAGTTCAACCTGCTGCCGACGCTCACCGCGGCCGAGAACATCCGGCTGCCGCTCGACATCGCCGGGAAGAAGCCCGACCCGCAGTGGTGGGACACGGTGATCGGCACGGTGGGCCTGGGCGACCGGCTCGGCCACCGGCCCAGCCAGCTCTCCGGCGGCCAGCAGCAGCGGGTGGCGTGCGCGCGGGCGCTGATGAGCCGGCCCGACGTCATCTTCGCCGACGAGCCGACCGGCAACCTGGACTCCAAGGCCGGGGCCGAGATCCTGTCGTTCCTGCGCAGCAGCGTGATGGAACACGGCCAGACGATCGTCATGGTCACCCACGACCCGGTCGCCGCCGGCTACACCGACCGGGTGGTCTTCCTGGCCGACGGTGAGATCGTCGCCGAGCTCGACAACCCGACCCCCGAGTCGGTGCTCGAGCAGATGAAGGCCGGGGAGGTGCTCGTCTGATGCTGCGCGCGACGCTGAAAAGCCTGCTGGCCCGCAAGCTGCGGCTGGTGCTGTCCGGGCTGGCGGTGGTGCTCGGGGTCATGTTCGTCGCCGGCGCGTTCGTCACCACCGACACGCTGGGGCGCACGTTCGACAACCTGTTCGCCGAGGGCTACGCGACGACCGACGTGGCCGTCAAGGCCAAGCCCAAGATCGCCGTGGCCGAGATGGACGGCGAGCAGGTCGACACGCCACTGCCGGCGTCGGTCGTGGCGACCGTCGGCCAGGTCCCGGGCGTGCGGGAGGCCATCGGCGTGGTCGCCACCGACGGCGCCCGGGTGATCGGCTCGGACGGCAAGGTGGTGACCAGCTTCGGTCCGCCGCGGATCGGTATGAACTGGGTCGGCACCGACGACATCATGGAGATGCGCCAGGGCCGCGGGCCTGGCCAGGACACCGAGATTGCGGTCAACGAGGCGGTCGCGAAGGCCGCCGGGCTCAAGGTCGGCGACCGGGTGGGCGTGCTGACCCAGCTGCCGAAGGAGACGTTCACGCTGGTCGGGGTGTGGGGCTACACCGACGGCCGGGACAGCATCGGCGGCGTGCAGGAGGTCGCCTTCACCGAACCGGTCGCGCAGCGCTCGATGCTGGGCCGGACCGGCGTCTTCAACCAGGTCACCGTGCGCGTCGACGACGGCGCCGAGCCCGCCGACGTACGGGACCGGATCGCCGCCCAGGTCGGCGCGGGCTACGACGTCAAGACGGGTGAGCAGCTGGCCGCCGAGAGCTCGGCGCAGTTCAAGGAGGCGCTCGGCTTCTTCAACAACATCCTGCTGGGCTTCGCCGGCGTGGCTCTGTTCGTCGGCACGTTCCTGATCCTCAACACGTTCTCGATCATCGTGGCCCAGCGGACCCGCGAGCTGGCGCTGATGCGCGCGCTCGGCGCCGGCCGCCGTCAGGTGATCAATTCCGTCCTGGTCGAGGCGCTCGTGATCGGGCTGATCGCCGCGGTGCTCGGTCTGGGCGCCGGGGTCGGCGTGGGGGCGCTGCTGGTCACCCTGTTCGGCTCGATGAGCGGGGGGCTCGACCCGGCGCCGGTGGGCGTCCCGCTCGCCGCGATCCTCAGCTCGCTGATCGTCGGCGTGGTCGTCACCGTCGTCGCGGCCGTGCTGCCGGCGTTGCGCGCCGCCCGGATCGCCCCCATCGCCGCGATGCAGGAGGTGTCCACCCCGGACCGGCCGCTGACCCGGGTCACCGTCACCGGCGCCGTGATCGGCGCGGCCGGCGCCACCATGCTCGGGGTCGGTCTGTACGGGACGAGTTCGCTGTGGCTGATCCTCGGCGGCGTGCTGGTGACGTTCATCGGCGTCGCGCTGCTCACCCCGCTCATCTCCAAGCCGGTCGTGTCCGGGCTGGGCCGGCTGTTCTCGTGGTCGGTGCCGGGGCGGCTGGGCCGGCTCAACTCGGGGCGCAACCCCCGGCGTACGGCGATCACCGCGGCCGCCCTGATGGTCGGCATCGCCCTGGTCACGGGGGTGACCGTGGTGATGGACTCGGCCAAGTCGAGCCTGGCCGCCCAGGCCGAGAGCACGGTCAAGGCCGAGATCGTGATCGGCGGCGAGCAGAACGGGCCGCGGCCACCGACCTTCGATCCGGCCGTGCTGGCCGAGACGGCCGCGGTGCCCGGAGTGCGGGCCGCCGCGGGCGTGTGGAACGACCAGGCGCTGATCGACGGCGAACGCACCTACGTCAACGCCACCGACAACCTCGCCCGGCTCGCCGAGGCGTACGGGTCGACGCCCTTGCCGGCTCTGCGGCCCGACCAGATGGCGGTGAGCACGCAGGAGGCGGCCGGCCACGGCTGGACGGTCGGCAGCGTGCTGACGGTGCAACTGGCCCGGGGCGCGGAACATCGCTACACGATCGCCGCGACCTACGACGAGGACGCCATGCCGGGCAGCTACCTGCTGCCGCCGGCCGCGACCCGGGAGTTCGGGCTGACCCAGCCGATCCTGGGCTTCGTGCGGCTCGCCGACGGCGCCACCGTGGCCCAGGTGCTGCCGCAGATCAAGGCGCTGGTGGCCGACAGCCCGGAGGTCAACGCCACCGACCGCAGCAGCTACATCAACCAGCAGGCGGGCGACTTCGACACCGTCATCACGATGGTGCAGGTGCTGCTCGGCCTGGCGATCCTCATCGCGGTGCTCGGCGTGGTCAACACGCTCGCGCTGTCGGTGCTGGAACGCACCCGCGAGCTGGGCCTGTTGCGGGCCGTCGGCCTGGGCCGCGCCCAGACGATGCGCATGGTGACGGTCGAAGCCGTGGTGATCTCGGTCTTCGGCGCGCTGCTGGGCGTCGTCGTGGGCGCGGGCCTGGGCGCCGCGGTGGTGCGGGCCCTGGAGAGCGACGGCATCACCGATCTGGTGCTGCCGTGGGCGCAGATGGGCCTCTACCTCGGCCTGGCCGCCGTGGTCGGCGTCCTGGCCGCCGTGCTGCCTTCGATCAAGGCCGCCCGGCTCAACGTTCTGGCTGCAATAGCCCACGATTGACGAGCAGACCGGCCAGATATTCGGGGTCCACGCCCACCAGCGAGGTGCGGAGGTGGACCCCGTCGGTCGGCGGCAGCTCCAGCTCGGACGGGACCGCCAGCACGGCCGCGCCCGAGGCCAGGGCGCTGGACACGCCGGTCGGCGAGTCCTCGATCGCGACGCAGTCCTCGATGGCGACGCCGAGCAGCTTGGCCGCCGCCCGGTAGGGCTCGGGGTCGGGCTTGGGCATGGTGACCTCGTCGCCGCAGACGATGACGTCGAAGTTGTCCCGGCCGATCGTCTCGAGGGCGACGTCGACGAGCCGGCGGCCGGTCGAGGTGACCAGCGCCGTCGGCAGGCCGGCGAACCGGACGGCGTGCAGCAGCGCCTGGGCGCCAGGCCGCCACACCAGCCCGTCGCCGAACAGCTCGAAGACGCGAGTGGTCAGCCACTCGACGTCGGGCGCCTCGGGGCGGTCGGGCTGACCCAGGTCGTCACGCAGGATCCGCATGCTGTTCGCCATGCTGCTGCCGATCATGGCGTGGCGGGCGGCCGGGGACAGCGTGCCCCCGGCCCGGGCGGCCAGCTCGTGCAGGGCGATCTCCCACACTTTCTCGCTGTCAACCAGCGTTCCGTCCATGTCGAAGAGCACCGCGGCCGGTCGTCGGGCGTTCAGGATGAGCCTCCATCGTCAAGGTGGGTGTCGCAGCCATTGTCCCCCGCGGGATCGGTACCGGGCCGCCGTTACCTCCATCACTGTCCCGGCCGGGGCGGGGCGGCGTACCTTCGGCGGCAGGAAGCCGACGTGAGTGAGGTCCCCGCTGAACCCCGAAGCCGTCACCCTCAACACGCCGCGCCCGCTACGGCGGTCCCTGCTCGGGCAACGCTGGGCCGACCTGGCCTTCCTGCACTGGCCGGTCGATCCCGCGCTGGTCGCGCCGCTGCTGCCGGTCGGCACGACGCCGGACACCCTCGACGGTCTCACCTACGTCGGGCTGATCGGCTTCCGCATGGAGGGCGTCGGCTTCCTGGGCGGTCCGGGCGTGCCCTACCTGGGCACGTTCGCCGAGACCAACGTGCGGCTCTACAGCGTCGACGAGCAGGGCCGCCGCGGCGTCGTGTTCCGCTCGCTGGAGGCCGAGCGCCTCATCCCGGTGATCGCCGCACGGTTGTCGCTGCGCCTGCCGTACATGTGGGCGCGCATGCGGATCACCCGGGCCGGTGACGTCCTGACGTACACGTCGCGCCGTCGCTGGCCCGGCCCGCGCACCGCGACGAGCGAGCTGTCGATCCGGGTGGGCGGCCCGGTGGACGAGCCGACGCCGCTCGAGCAGTTCGTCACCGCCCGCTGGGGCCTGCACACCTCGGCGTGGGGCGGCACGCGCCATCTCGCCAACGAGCACCCGAGCTGGCCGTTGCGACGCGCCGAGCTGCTGTCGCTCTCCGACACCCTGATCGGCGCGGCCGGTCTCCCCCAGCCGTCCGATCCCCCGGTGAGCGTCCTGTACTCGCCGGGCGTCGCGGTGGGGTTCGGCCGGACCCACATATTGGCCCCCACCTAGCCTCTAGCCTGGGGAAATGAGCGTCACGCAGCTGATCTACCGCAGCCGCAAGAACAGCCTGCCACCGAACGGGATCTTCGAGATCCGTGACGAGGCCCGGCGCAAGAACGTGGATCGCGACATCACCGGCGTGCTGCTGTTCAACCGCGACTACTTCCTGCAGTGCCTGGAGGGCGACGCGGAGAAGATCACCCGGACGTTCCGGACGATCAGCGACGACCCCCGGCACCGCGAGATCGCGCTGATCGCGGTGCACGACGTGCCCGAGCGAACCTTCCCGGACTGGTCGATGGGCCTGGTCGACAGCACCTCGCCGGAGCTCAAGGTCGCCCTGCGCGACGTGCTGCCCGGGTTCGAGTTCACCCCGGCCGCGCTGAACGCCGAGACGGCCACCACCCTGATGCGGCGGATGCGCGATCTGCGACGCGCCTACTGAACCGTGCTCGGCTGCCCTCAGGGGATCAGGGCGGCGGTGTACTGGTCGGCCACGCCGGCCGGGTCGGCGAGCTCGGGGCCGGCCGCGGTGAGGCCGAAGTCGACCACGTCGGCGCCGAGCTCGCGCAGCAGCCGGGCCAGGAACGCCTCGGCCGTGTCGGCCTGCGACTGCACCTCGGCGGTGACCACCGGCACGGCCAGCACGCCGGCCAGCGCGTTGGCCGGCAGCTGGTCGAGCAGCACCTTGAGCGCGCCCGAGAAGGTGCCGCGATAGGTCGGGGTCGCGACGATCAGCACCGCGGCGTCCTGCACCTCCAGCAGGGCCGCCCCGGTGGCGCCGTCGGCCGGGGTGAGCAGGCCGGGGCCGAGCTCGGCGACGTCGACGGTGACGAACGCCGCGTCGCCGCGGCTCCGCGCTATCCGCTCCCCCAGGGCCGCGGCCAGCCGCAGGGTTCGCGACCCGGGGCTCGGGTGACCGGAGACGACAACCACGTCCGGCATAGGGCGCCTCCTCAGAGCAATCGTCTCCCGTCATCATCGGGCGCAGCCTCGAAGATTGCCATACGTCGAACGATTGACTACTTTCAGCTACCGTTGAGGACAACGACCTTCCCGCTGACGCGGTTCTCCTCGATGTCGCGGTGGGCGTCGCGGATCCGGTCGAACGGGTACACCGTCACCGGGCCCAGCTTGAGCGTGCCGGCGGCCAGGCGGTCGAGCGCGTCCTGCAGGACGTGTTGCGGCAGGTCGGCCGCGTCTCCGCTGTACGCGGTGAGGCGTACACCGGTGGGCAGATAGTCGATGGGGTAGAAGTCGGGGATCGTCCACTGGTCGGAGAGCATCCCGGCGAAGCAGACCGTGCCGTGCACGCGGGTCGCGGCCAGCGTGTCGCGCAGCGTCGGCGTGCCGACGAGTTCCAGGGCGGCGTCGACCCCGGCCGGCACGACCGCGCGCACCCGGGCGGCGACCGCGCCGTCGTCGAGGACCGGGTGGTCGACGCCGTTGGCCGCGAGCCCGGCCAGGCGGTCGGGCCGGCGGGTGGTGGCCAGCACGGTGGCGCCCAGGTCACGGGCCAGGGCGGCGGTGGCGTAGCCCAGGGCCGAGGTGCCGCCCCGGATGAGCAGCGTCTGCCCGGCGCGCAGGTCGAGGCCGGCGGTCAGGGTCCCGTACGCGGTCTGGAGGGTCTCGGGAACGCCGCCGATCACCTGCCACGGCAGGCCGGAGCGGAACGGGACCACCTGCGAGCGCGGCACCACGGTGTAGTCGGCGTAGCCACCGTCGAAGGTGCGGCCCATCCCGCCCATCATCGCGGCGACCTGCTGTCCCGGGACGAGGTCGGTGCCCGGCGCGGCATCGACGACGCCGACCGCCTCGATGCCGGGCACGACCGGCAGGACGGCGCCGTCGGCGTACCCGAGGCGCAGGTGAAGCTCGGAACGGTTCAGGCCGAACGCCCTGACCCGGATGCGCACCTGGCCCGGACCCGGGGACGGCAGGGGCAGGTCACGGATCTGGAGGTTCTCGACGGGGCCGGGCTCGGTAAGGACGATCGCTCTCATGCCCCGGGAAACAACATTCCATGGAATCTAATTCCACGGAAGGTAAATTGGTCCCGTGACGCGACGGGTGCACTGGCTGAACGATCTGATCCGGCTCGAGATCCTGCTCTGGGACCACGTCGACGCCCGCCTCAAGCGGGAGCACGACCTGCCGCTCGCGTTCTTCGAGGCGCTGCTGGCGCTGGCCGGCGGGGACACGCTGCGGGTCGGCGACCTCGCCCGGGGGCTGCGCATCACCGTCGGTGGAGCCAGCAAACTGGCCGATCGTGTCCGCGCGGCCGGCCTGATCGAACGTACCGCCGACCCGGCCGACCGGCGGGCCAGCCTGATCACCCTGACGGCCGAGGGCCGCGCCCGCCTGGCCGCCGCCACGGTCACCTATGACGCCGCCGTGGCCGAAAGACTCGACGGAGTCCTCAACGACGCCGAGCAGCGGTCGATGCACGACATGGTCCGCCGGCTCCTCGCAGACAGCGCACAGCGATCGCACAGCTGAGCGACGCACAGTAGAGGGGTCGTTCCTTCGGGTACTGGAGGTATCCCTTGATCCTGGCCCTCGTGGACCTGGTTCTCCTGCTCGTGCAGCTGTTGCTGGTCGCCCGGGCCCTGCTCGACTGGAGCACCGTGCTGGCCGGGCCCGCCCAGGCCGGCGGCTTCCGGTCGAAGCTGATGTCCGGCGTCTACACCGTCACGGAGCCGATCCTCGCCCCCGTACGCCGGGTCGTCCCGCCGCTGCGCATCGGCGGCGCGGCGATCGATCTGGCCTTCCTCATCGTCTTCTTCGCCATCGTGGTGCTGCGGGCCATCATCTGAGCCGGGCCACCCCCGTCAGCGGTGCCGCACCCACAGGTTCTCCTCGACGTAGACCCCGCGGTCCTGCTCCACGTCGACGTGCACGAGGTTGAGCGCGCCCGGCACGACGTAGTCGCGGGTCACCGGGAACAGCATCCCGGTCCACTGCTCCCACTCGGCCACGGTCCCGGCGATCACCATCGAGCGCCGGGCCGGGCCGAGCACGGTCGCACCCATGCGCTGGTGGGTCCGGATCCACGGGTCGATCGACAGCCCGTCGGGCCGGGCCCACGTCGCGTACTCGGCCATCGGGACGGTCGGGTAACGGTCCTTCCACGTCGGCCGCAGGGGGGCCACGACGTGCGCCAGCCCGTCGGCGCCGGCCCGCTGCTCGAGCTCCTCGAGGACGGCGCCGGCCAGCCCGCGCCGGTCGTGAGCCGCCCCCACCGCCGCCGCCATGAAGCACAGCGTGGTCGGCGGCAGGCCGACCTCGTGCCCCTCGACCGCCCGGACCAGAGCGTCGTCGTACCCGCCCGGCAGGTCGTCGAACGAGCCGTCCCAGGCGATCGGCACACCCCAGCCACCGGCCAGCACCGCGCCCTCGTCGTCGAGCGCGACCACGTCGAAGCGCCCGAACCAGCGCTGCGCCCGGGGCAGATACCGCTTGGGGACGTGGTCGTGAAAGATGAACTCCGGCCAGCGTTCGCGGAAGACCTCGGCCGCCCGCTCGTCGAGGTCGGGCCGCTCGGCGCGGGTGACGATCTGCACACCGCGCACGATAGCGTCACACCATCAGACCGCCGGTGGCCCGGATGTGCTGGCCGGTCACCCAACCGCCTTGCGGCGAGGCCAGGAAGCCGACCACGGCGGCCACGTCGGCGGGCCGGCCGAGCCGGCCCAGGGCGGTCATCGCGGCCACGCCGGCCAGCGCCTCCGGCGGGTTGGCCGAGCGCAGCAGATCGGTGTCGGTCGCACCCGGCAGCACCGAGTTGACCGTGATGCCGCGCGGGCCCAGCTCCCGCGCGGCGACGGCGGTGATCTGTTCCAGGGCCGCCTTGCTGGCGCAGTACAGGGCCAGGCCGGCCGCCTGCGTGACCGTGTTGAGCGTGGAGATGTTGACGATGCGGCCGCCGTCGCGCAGCAACGGCGCCGCCGCGCGGATCGCGAACAGCGGGAACTTCGTGTTGATCGTGAAGACGCGGTCGAACTCCTCCGGGGTGAGGTCCCCGATCAGCGCCGCGGCGGCCGTCCCGGCGTTGTTGACCAGGATGTCGAAGCCGTCCCGGACGGGCTCGAGCATCGCGGCCAGGTCGCCCAGGTCCTCCTGATCGGCGCGGACGGCGACGGCGCCGGGAGTGCCTTCGACGACCTTCGCGGCGGCCGCGGCGTCCTGCCGGTAGGTGAAGACGACCCGGGCGCCCGCGCCCGCGAGTTCCTCGACGACGGCCCGCCCGATGCCGCGCGAGCCTCCGGTCACCAGCGCGGTCTTTCCCGTCAGCGTCATGCCCGCACGCTAGGACCGGCGGGCGCCGCCGGTCTTGGACGAATGCGACACCGTCAGCGGAGGGGTCCGGAGGTGGGCGGCGAGCGCGGTCGGGGTCAGACCGGTCATCGCGCGGGTCTCGCGGGCCAGGTGCGGGTGGTCGGCGTAGCCGCTGTCGGCCGCCGCGTCCGAGAGCGCCGCCCCCGCGCCGAGCCGCCCCACGACGCGCTGGAACCGGGCGATCCGGGCCACCGTCGCCGGTGACATCCCGAGGTGGCGCCGGAAGCCCCGCTCCAACCGGCGCCGCGTGACGCCGAGCTCGCCGGCCAGCCGCTCGACCGTCGGGCGGCTGTCCGACTGGAGCCGTCGCCACGCAGTCAGCACCGCGGGCTCGGGCGTGACGGACCGGGCGCCGCGCAGACGTACGCCGGCCCCGAGGCCCTGCAGAGCGGCCTCCAGGACCGCCTCCAGCAGGTCGAACCGCTCGCCCCAGCCCCCGGCGGCGCCGAGCCTCCCGGGCAGCTCCGTCGCCGCCGGCCCGAGCAGGTCGGCCAGCGCCACGGACGACTCCCCGAGCTCCCGCATCGGGACCCCCAGAAGCGTGCCCACACCGAGCGGGGTCAGCCCCACACTCACGCCGTGCCCCCAGCTGGTCCCGCCCCGCGTGGTGGCCACCTCGCGCGCGCCCGAGACGATGCCCGACGGCGACCCGAAGTCGACGATCACGGTCGTGCTGGCCAGCGGCAGCAGCAGATGCTCGACCGGGCACCCCGATCCCGAGCGGAACCCCGAGAACCCCAGCACGTACGGCTTCAGGGCGGGCGGCGCCGGGCGGACCGCCACCTCACACGGCTCGGCCGAGATCACCGCCGGCACGGAATGGATGTGCGCCCCCATGCCGCCAGGGTCCCCATCACCCTGCGCCCGGTCAAGGCTCAGACCTTCGTGGGCAGGCGGCGGTGCAGCTCGGCCAGCAGGACCTCGGGCGCCGGGGACATCAGGCCCACGTCGACCAGGTACGCCACCTGACCGCCGCGCCGCCGGGTCCGGGGCGCCCGCCCGGGGCCGCCCAGTCGCTCCACGAAGTCGGCGTCGACCGGGGTGATGACGAGTTCGGTGAACGGGCCGCGGTAACGCAGCGCCACCTCGCCGATGCCCGCCCACGGAAGGTGCACGGGGCGGCGACCGGTGGCGGCGAAGTCGAGCCCGCGCATCGAGCTGTGCAGCCAGCCGAACCGGTTCCAGGCCGCCAGCACGATGACGGCGGCCAGCACGACCGGCACGATCAGGGCCAGCTCGAGATAGAGGACGAGGTCGCCGGGGGTGGGCCGATCGCCGGCGGCCAGCCGGATCAGCGTGAACAGCCCGAGCGTGGTGGCCCAGACGGCGGCGATCACCCAGAGCATCGTGACGTAGACCATCGCCCGGGGCTGGAAGAACGTCACCGTGTCGTCATCGGGACCGAGCACCTCGTCGATGTGCGTCACGATGAGATTATGCCCTGGTTTGCCGGTTCTCTGGGTGATTATGAACAGGTGACCGTGACGCGATTGGGCAGCCTGGGCGACGTCGGGGCCGCGGCCGGGCTCCTCGACGAATACCGCCAGCACTACGGGGCCAACCCGGCGCCCGAGGCGGTCGCCACGTGGCTGCGCGAGCAGGTCGAGTCGGCGCGGGCCCGGGTCTACATCGCCGGCGACGCCGACGGCATCTGCACCGTCGCCGTGGTGCCGGCCGCCCTCACCCTGCGCACTGTGTGGCTGGTACGCGACCTCTACGTACGACCGGCCTCGCGGCGGCAAGGAGTGGCCCGCGCGCTGCTCGTGGCTGTCGGCGAGGAGGCGCGCGCCGCCGGGGCGCACCGCCTCTCCCTGCAGACCGAGACCGGCAATGCCCGGGCGGTCGAGCTCTACGCCCGGGCCGGGTTCGACGCCCTGACCGAGATCACCGTGATGGACAACGTCCTTTAGACGGCGACCGGGACCCGCTGCTCCTCGGGGCGGCGGCTCTTGCTCTTCGTGTAGGCGTACAGGCGGTGGATGAGCAGCAGCTCGAACGCGACCATCAGCACCGAGGACAGCTCGGCGACCAGGATGATCTGCCGGGTGACCGGGCCCAGGATGAAGACGAACATCATGAACTCGATGCCGCTGAACAGGTGCGGCCGGATCCGGTGCCGGACGAGGAAGTTGCGCAGCCGCCACACCGGCGACTCGCCGCCGGTCGGCTCGGCGACCACGACCGGGCCGGCCTCGGAGTCCTCGTCGGTCATCACGACGGCGCCCTGGTTGAGGTCGGCGCGCACCTTGCCCATCTGCAGCGCGTTGAGGTAGCGGAACATGTCGAGGAAGACGACGACCCCGCCGACCCAGAGGTACGTCAGGTTGTCCGTCGCCGCGTACTGCCCGCCGAACAGACCGACCGCGCACGCGGCCACCCGCAACCGGTCGAACACGTAGTCGAGCCACGACCCGAACGGCGAGCCGGTCCCGTTCAGCCGGGCGATCTTGCCGTCCATGCAGTCCAGGACGAAGCTGAGGTGGAACAGCAGCGCACCCAGCAGCAGCCACGGGTAGTCGGCGCGCCAGAACGAGTACGCGCTCCCGAGACCGACGACGAAGGCCAGCAGCGTCAGGCGGTTGGGAGTCACGGAACGCCACGGCGAGACGAGCCACACCAGGCGGGAGGCGAGCGGGTCGACCAGCCCGACGGTCCACCACGCGTCACGCTGTTTGTACGTGCGGTCGCGGATCACTTCGAGGGGGAACCGCTGCGCCATGCCGATCTCCTGCTGCTACCGATAGGTGAATGATCAACCGCGCGGACCTTACTAGAAGTTGAACAACTCTCAAAGGACGCGGACGGCAAAATCGGACGGAGGACTCCCGTGGAGGCCAGTCATGTCGCGGACGACCTGGAAAGCGTGCTCCTGACCGAGGACCAGATCCTCGCGCGCGTCGGTGCTCTCGCCGGCGAGCTGCACGACCGCTACGGGTCGCGGACGCCGGTGCTGGTCGGCGTCCTCGGCGGCGCGGCCACCTTCACCGTCGACCTGGCCCGCGCCTACCCCGGTCAGGTCGAGATCGGCTGGATGGCCGTCAAGTCGTACAGCACCCGCAACCGCGCGTCGGGCTCGGTGCGCCTGCTCAAGGACCTCGACCTGGACATCGCGGGACGCGACGTCGTCCTCGTCGACGGCGTCATCGACACCGGTCTGACCATGTCCTGGCTGATCACCAACCTGACCCGGCGCGGCCCGGCGTCGCTCGCGGTGTGCGCCCTGCTGCGCAAGCCCGAGACCGCCCATGTCGAGGCGGGCACCCCGACCCTCGTGGGCTTCGACGTCGGCGAGGGCCTGATCGTCGGCTATGGCCTGGACCACGAGGGCCGCTACCGCAACCTGCGCTGTGCTGCTGTTCTCTCCCCCACGGCGTCCAGGCGCGGCGCGGCCGCCGGGTGATGGACGACGGCCGCACGTAGGCTGTCTCCCATGACTGAGTTCGACGGCCTCCCGCTGCTCCGTTCCCCCGTGGCCATCGCCGCCTTCGAGGGCTGGAACGACGCGGCGGACGCATCGACCGCGGCCGTGGACCACCTCGAACAGGTGTGGCAGGCCCGCGAGATCTCCACCATCGACCCGGAGGACTTCTACGACTTCCAGGTCAGCCGGCCGACAATCACGATGGCCGAGGGCGAGACCCGCAAGATCGAGTGGCCGACCACACGGTTCACCGTGGCCAGCCCGCCCGGCTCCGACCGCGACGTCGTGCTGATCCGCGGCATCGAGCCGAGCATGCGCTGGCGTACGTTCTGCGAGCAGGTGCTGGAGATCTGCCACAGCCTCGAGGTCAACCGGATCGTCCTGCTCGGCGCCCTGCTGGCCGACGTTCCTTACACCCGCCCGCTGCCGATCAGCGGCTCGGCGACCGATCGCGACGCCGCCGACAAGTACAAGGTCGTTCCCACCCGCTACGACGGTCCGACCGGCATCGTCGGCGTGCTGCACGAGGCGGCGGGCCGGGCCGACCTCGACGCGCTGTCGTTCTGGGTGCACGTGCCGCACTACGCCAACAACCCGCCCTGCCCGAAGGCGACGCTCGCCCTGCTCAGCCGGCTGGAGGACGTGCTCGACCTGCCGGTGCCCCTGGCCGACCTGGCCGAAGAGGCCGACGAGTGGGAGAAGCGCGTCCGGGCCGCCGCCGAGCAGGACGCCGAGCTCGGCGAGTACGTGCGCGAGCTGGAGGAGCGCGTCGGCGACGAGGGCATCCAGCCGCTGACCGGCGACGAGATCGCCAGCGAGTTCGAGAAGTACCTGCGCCGCCGCGGCGGCTCCGCCGGTCCGACCGCCGGCTCCTGGTAGCGAATCCGCAGCGCCGGACGGACGAAGCGCGCGAGAATGTACGGGAGACATCTCTGGCTGCTATGTTGCTAACTGCGATATAGCACCCAGAAATGTGGCTCCCTGAATACGGACTGGCGTGACGTCATGAACGGCTCACTCGGCGACTCGCCGGCGGTGGCGCGGCACAAGGTACGCCGCCGCCTGCGCCAGGCCCGGCTGACTCTGGGCCTCACCCAGGGCGAGGTCGCTCAGCGTCTCGGCTGGTCCCTGTCCAAGGTCCAGCGCATCGAAGCGGCCGAAGTAGCGGTGTCCGAGACCGATCTGCGGGCCCTTCTGGCCATCTACGACATCACCGCTCAGCCGGTCGTCGACGAACTGGTCACCGATGCGTACCTCGCCCGGCGCGAGCGATGGTGGACGCCGCCCGAGCACCGGCAGTACCTGACGTACGGCACCCGCCAGCTCATCCAGTTCGAGCTGGCCGCCACGCACATCCGCGCGTACCAGCCCAACCTTGTGCCGGGCCTGCTGCAGACACCGGCGATGGCGGACTACATCATCAACGAGTCGGGCAGTGAACGCACGCCGGAGAACCGCCGGGTCATCCTCGACGTCCGGCTGATGCGCAGGAAAACAGTCCTGGAACGCCAAGAGCCGCCGATATATCAGCTCATTCTGGACGAGTCGGCCATCGAGCGCATCATCGGCGGCGCTCGCGTGATGGCCGAGCAACTCGAGGACCTCGCAGACGTCGCAACCCGGCCGAACGTCCTCATCCGCCTGATGCCGCTCCACAAGGGCGCCTTCGTTGCCGATCTCGGATCCTTCGCCCTGCTCACTCTCGACGGCGACACCGAGGACTCGGTGCTCTACCGGGAGCAGTTCGACGAGGACAGCATCGAGTACGACCCCGCCAAGACCGGCCGCTACGGAGCCGTCTTCGAGCAGGTCTGGAACCAGTCCTATCGCGAGGACGCGTCCCTGCGCCGCATCACGGCGAAGGCCGCGAGCCTCAGAGCGTCACTCGACACCCCCTGAGGGGACCGGATCACTGCCCGGCCGCTCGGGGTCCGAGCCTGCCGGCCGGGCGAGAAAGGAAGAAAGTTGCTACGCGCACCAGACACCACCCTGGATTGGCGCCGGAGCTCCTACTGCGCCGACAAGTCGTGCGTGGAGATCGCCGTGTCCGGCGACGAGGTCCTCCTGAGGGACTCGAAGGCCCCGAGCCGCCCGCCGCTGCGCCTCGACGCCGCGGCCTGGCGCCAGTTCACCGAAGACATCAAGGCAGACCACTTCTAGGTCAGCCGGTCACAGTAGTTCGAGGGGCGCTCCTGTCGCGGAGCGCCCCTCGCTTTTTCACCGGACCCGGACATGCGCGCCGCCCGCGAAAGACCGCCGGTCCGAACTGCGCATTCGAAGATCACCCGAAGAAGGGCACGATGCTCGCCGGGTTTCTCTCCGTCCTCGCCGGCGGATTCTTCTTGCCCTCTCACGATACCCGTGTGGTATGAAGGAATAGGCAGTGCGGTTGTCACGGTGGAACTCAGCCTCGGCCACCACCCCTTGACGGACCGGGTCGGCGGGGCACAGAAATGCAAGGCGCGGGTCGGCGCAGCACGATTACCAGAGATCGCGAGCATTCACGTGACGACGCATCGCTTACTGCTCTCACCATCACCCCGGAAGCAACCCACCCCTGGCCAGAGCCGGGTGCACGGGATAAACGCCCGCGGTCGCCACTCCCCGGCGGCCTGACCGACACGGCATCGAGGAGAAGGATGAATATTTCGCAACCTGACCTGGAATGGCGGAGGAGTTCCGTCTGCGCAAGCAATATGTGCGTCGAGGTCGCTCGGACCGGAAACACATTCCTTATCCGGGATTCCAAGGATTACCGTAAACCGCCATTGGCATTCGACGCGGCCGAATGGGCTGTTTTCGTGACGGCGATCAAAGAAGGAAATCTCGAGCTCTAGGAATTGCCCGGGGCGCGGAGCAGAAGACGCGTCCCGGACTTCCCGAATTCACCGTACATCCCAGTGACGCTCCAGAGACCGCCGCAACCCCCGGCACACCTGGTCGAATTCCGTGCGATCGGCCGAGGAGAACAACGTCGTCGCCTGCCCCCGGTGACGGGCCACGAGATCCCACCGGGTCACCGGTCGCCGGCCGAGGCTCGCGATGGCGCTCACCGCGAGCACCAGCACCGCGAATCCCGCGAGGATGCGGGACACCGGGCCCACCACGGGGATGACGAGCAGGGCCGCGCCCGTCGCCGAGAGTCCCATGACCCGGTCGGTCGCGCTGCGCTCAGGTTCCGTGCGGACGATCCGCACGTCGGCCAGATCCTTGATCGGGTACGTGTGTCGCGTCAGAGACGTCGTCTCGAACACCTCATGGGTGATGAACGCACGTCTGCCTTGATAGAACACCGACATCGCTGCGGCCCCCTTCAGGGACATACCGGTAGGGGGAATCGGCCGGACAAGCTTGTGCCGAGTTCCCTCCGCCAGGAGATCGAGCCCGGGGGTGGCTCCAGTCGCGAGCTGAAGGTCGCCCTGTGATGCGTGAGGGAGAAGTCCGCTCCCCAGCGTCCTCAGTATGTGGCGGGATCAACCTTGATCGGAAGATGCTATCTGCAATATTGCAGATAGGAACTCGCCCTATTTGCGAGGCAATCGACGTCGGCACTTCGCGAACGGCCGGATAGGAAGCCGGCGTGCCCGATATAGGTCACTCAAGCGCGCCTTCCTCCGTCTCGCTGATAGCTATGTAGCAGACAGCCGTCCTGCATGTTCATGCCGATGACGGCGTGTCGCTGCGAGCCACTAGGCCACCGATGGGCATCCTAGGAACCTAGGGTCTAGGAGGTCGGGATGACGATCAATCCGGGAGCGGCCGAGTTCCCGCATCGGCAGATCGCCGCTCAGCTCAAGGAACGCATCCGCCGCGGGGACTGGCAGCCCGGCGAGCGCCTGCCGTCGATCCCGGCCATGGCCGAGATGTTCGGCGTGGCCAAGCAGACCGTCCAGCGCACCGTCGACCAGTTGCGGGTTGAGGGCGTCCTGATCACCAAGCCGGGTTCCGGCACCTACGTCCGGGGCACGCGGCGCCGCCTCAACCGACTGTCGCGCGGCCGGTACGGCGCGCACCGCGGCTACCACGCCGATCTCGCCGCCCGCTATCGGCAGCAGCTGGTCACCGTACGCCGGGAGCCGGCCCCGCCGGAGGTCGCCGACGCGTTCGGCGTGCGCGACGGCACCGAGATGCTCGTCCGCCGGCACATCGTGCGCACCGACGACGCCGCCGTGGAGGTCGGCGCGTCCTGGTTCCGGGTGACCGACGCGAGCGGGACCTCCATCGAGCGCGCCGAGGCCTTCGGGCGCCCGCTCTACCAGGAGGCCGAAGAGGTGCTGGGCAAACGGTACGCCTCGGCGACCGACACGATCAGCGCCCGGCAGCCCAGCCGCGAGGAGGCCGAGATCCTGCAGATCCGGCCCGACACCCCGGTGCTGCACCTGCTGCACGTGGCCTTCGACGAGACCCGCAAGCCCATCGAGGTGGCCCAGGCGACCTGGCCCGGCCCGATGACCACGCTCACCGAGGAGTACAAGATCCCCGCGCCGGCCCCGGAGCCCGACCCGGACCCCGGCCTCGCGCTCGCCTGAGCCGCTCCCCAGCGCCGCCCGGCGGGACGGTGGACAACGGAAAACCCGAGGTGCCCCGTGCGAAGGGCCCCTCGGGTCTCTTGGTCAGCGGCGGCGGACCGCCGTCGTCTCCGTGCTGCCGGTCAGCGGCCCAGCAGGCCCAGGCCGGTGTTGCCCTGCCCGTTGGGGCTGAGGATGTTCAGCAGGGCGAACTGGTGGTACGAGTCGTTGTTGTCGGAGTAGTCGAGGTCGTAGCTCGACGACCGGTAGTCGAAGTCGTAGTCGTCGCCGTCACCGAACGGGCTGTGGGCGACGGACGACGTCTGTCCGTGGTGCGAGACGGCGGCAGCCGCAGGACCCGCGAAGGCGAGGCTCGCACCGGTGGCCAGGAAGAGGCCGGCGATGTACAGGACCGGACGACGCATGGTGTTTCCTTTCGGACGTTTTTCAGGACCACCGAAAGTCTCGCGGAATCGTGGCCGAATTGTGGCTCATTCCGGCCGAGTCCAGCCAAGCGCGTACAAAGTTCCCAAAACGCCCATTTGGTCATGAACAGCGTCTAAGGTCGGCGCGGGGTCCTCCGCGCCGCAAACCGGACAGACGACTGCTGGCATCGCCCGGAGGGACAGAGGTGAACGCTCAGAGGCGTACGCCCAGGAGCGCGTCGACCGTGCGGGCCATCAGCACCGGCGCCTGGTCGTCGTCGCCCACTCCGGAGAGCGCGGCCTCGGCCCAGGCGTCCACCACGGCGAGCGCCGCCGGTGAGTCGAGGTCGCTGGTGAGCGCCTCCCGCACGGCGGCCACGAGACCCTCGCCCGACGGCCCGGCCGGCGCGGCGGCGGCCGACCGCCACCGGGCCAGGCGCTCCTCCCCCGTCTTGAGCACCTCGTCGGTCCACTCACGATCGCCGCGGTAGTGATCGGCCAGCAGGCCGAGGCGTACGGCCATCGGGTCGACGCCGTCGCCGCGCAGGCGGGAGACGAAGACCAGGTTGCCCTTGGACTTCGACATCTTCTCGCCGTCCAGGCCGATCATGCCGGCGTGGACGTAGTGGCTCGCGAACGGCGCCCGGCCGGTCAGCGTCTCGGCGTGCGCGGCCGAGCACTCGTGGTGGGGGTAGAGCAGGTCGTTGCCGCCGCCCTGGACGTCGATCGTCTCGCCCAGGCGGCCCAGCGCGATCGTCGTGCACTCGATGTGCCAGCCGGGGCGGCCGGGACCGAGGCCGCCACCGTCCCAGGCCGGCTCGCCGTCGCGGGCGCCGCGCCACAGCAGCGGGTCGAGCGGGTCGCGTTTGCCCTCGCGGTCGGGGTCGCCGCCCCGCTCGCGGGACAGCGTGATCATCTCGTCGCGGGCGAGGTTCGACTCGTAGCCGAACCGGGGCGCCGCGGCCACCGAGTAGTAGACGTCGCCGGTGCCGTCGTCGAGCGTGTACGCCGCGCCGGAGTCCAGCAACTCGCGCACGTGCTCGACGATGGCCGGGATCGACTCGACCGCGCCGACGTAGTGGGCCGGCGGGATGATCCGCAGCGCCTCCATGTCCTCGCGGAAGAGGGCGGTCTCGCGCATGGCCAGCACGACCCAGTCCTCGCCGTCGCGGATGGCCCGCTCGAGCAGGGGGTCGTCGATGTCGGTCACGTTCTGCACGTAGTTGACATCGAGACCGGCGTCGCGCCAGGCCCGGTTGACCAGATCGAAGGTGATCATGGTGGCGGCGTGGCCGAGGTGGGTGGCGTCGTAGGGCGTGATGCCGCAGACGTACATCGTGGCGGTGGAGCCGGGAGCCGTCTCGGCGATCTCGCGGCGGGCCGAGTCGTAAAGGCGCGGCAGCGGCGCCTTCCCCTCCAGGGTCGGCACGTCGTGCCCGGTCCATGCATCCATGGTCAGGAGCCTATCCAGGGCCCCGGCCGGAAACCCCGGGGGCGTGAACAAAACTACACAGGGGGCCAGGGGATCGCGGGCCAGTCCTGCGGCGGATCGGGGAAGCGCTTGGCCCGCAGCAGCCGCTTGGCGCGCAGCCGGACGTGCTGCACCTCGGTGACGGTCAGGTGCTCCTCCAGCGACTCGCCGAGCGAGCCGTCCAGGCGGGCCAGCAGGGCCGGGAGCACCTCGGCGGCCTCGGGGATCAGCGGCTTGCCGGTCCAGCCCCAGAGCACCGTACGCAGCTTGTTCTCCACGTGGAAGCTGACCCCGTGATCGACCCCGTGGACCGAGCCGGTGGCCGGGTAGAGAACGTGCCCGCCCTTGCGGTCGGCGTTGTTGATCACCGCGTCGAAGACGGCCAGCCGGGCCAGCCGCTGGTCGTCCGCGTGGGCCAGGGCGTACGCGTCGCCGTCCTCATCGCGGGCGTTGGCCACCGGCAGCCAGCCGTCGGGCACGTCCCACGCCGGCACGAAGCCGATCAGCGACTCGGCCGTGTCGGGCTCGTCGATCCAGAGCTGCAGCGCGCCCGGGCCGAGCGGCCCGTCGCGCAGGATCGTGGGCGGCACCAGATCCCACCCCGTGGCCCGCGACACCAGGTAGGCCGAGACCTCACGCCCGGCCAGGGTGCCGTCGGGGAAGTCCCACAGCGGCCGCTCGCCCTGCACCGGCTTGTAGACGCAGCGACGGGTGAGCCCGTCCAGGGTGATCTCGGCCCGCAGTGTGGTGTTGGACGCGTCGACCAGCCGGCCCTCGATCTCGAGCCGGCCGCGGGCCAGCAGCTCGAGGGCGTCGGCCTCGGCCAGCGCCGCGGCGGGCTGGGTGGTCACCGGTGGTAGCCGTTGTGCCGGGGGCAGAGGTGGCCGGCCGGGTCGAGCGGCTGGCCGCAGAGCGGGCACGGCGGGCGTCCGGCCGCCACCACCCGCCGGGCGCGGTCGATGAACGCGCGGGTCGCCTCGGGAGTCAGCCGCACGCGGAGCCGGTCGAGGTCGTCGTCCGGCTCGTCGTCGGCGTCGTCCTCGTCGTCGTCGTCCTCGACGGTGGGCACGTCGTCCTCGTCGCCCAGCTCGATCTCGACCTCGGCCTCACCGGCCTCGATGGCCTCGATGACCACAGTGCTGGTGTCGACGTCGAAGGCCAGGCCGAGCGTGCCGACCCGGAACTCCTCGTCGACCGGGGTGTCCAGCGGCTCGTTGTCGTGCCCGGCCAGCACGGGGGCGTCGGGCAGCGAGACACCGAAGCGTTTGTTGGCCTCGACGAGCAGTTCCTCGAGCTTCTCGGCGAGCAGCGACACCTGGACCTTCTCCAGCGCGACGCTGACAACCCGGCCGCCGCCGCGCGCCTGGAGGAAGAACGTCCGATCGCCCGGCTCGCCCACCGTCCCGGCGACGAACCGCTCCGGCGGCTCGAACGAGTGCACCTGGTGGGTCATGCGAACAACCCTAACCGCGAAGGGAACGGCCCGCGCATCCCGGACGGCCGGGTTCGCCGAGGGCGCAACGCCGACCAGCCAGCGGTAACACGCCGGTCACACAACGCAGCCGGACACCGTGGCCGGGCACCGCGGCCGCCGGCGCGATCAGACGCCGCCGCCCGCGCCGCCGCCGACCGCCGCCTCCGAGCGTTCCGCCTGGGCCGCGGGGGGCGGGATCAGCGAGGCCAGGTCGGCGGTGTCGTTCAGGCGCACGATGAACGGCCGGGTCGGCGTATAACGGATCACACTGACCGAGGCCGGGTCGGCCACGATCCGCTGGAACTGGTCGAGGTGCAGGCCCATCGCATCGGCGATGATGGCCTTGATCACATCTCCGTGGCTGCACGCGAGCCAGAGCGCGTCCGGCCCGTGCTCGGCGGTGACCTTCGCGTCCCACCGGCGGATCGTGGCGACCGCGCGCGCCGACATCGCCGCCATGGCCTCGCCGTTGGGGAAGACGGCCGCGCTGGGGTGCTGCTGGACGACCGGCCAGAGCGGGTCCTGGGCGAGCTCCTTGAGCGGGCGTCCCTCCCAGTCGCCGTACCCGCACTCGGTCAGCCCCTCGTCGACCACCGGGGTGACGCCGGGCAGGGCCAGCTCGAGGGTGGTGCGGCAGCGGATCAGCGGGCTGGTGACGACCGCGGCGAGCGGCAGGGCCCGCAGCCGTTCACCGGCCCGGGCGGCCTGGCCACGCCCGGTGTCGTCGAGTTCCACCGGACGGCGGCCGGCCAGCTCGCCGCTGACGTTGGACGTCGTTCGCCCGTGCCGGAGGAGCAGTACGGTGGCCACTACTCGGCCACGCCGGATTCTTCGTACGCCTCGGCGACGATGCGCAGCGTGTCGAGGCCGCTCTTGAGGTCGCCGACGTACGGGCTGATCGAGAGCGTGCCCACGCCGGCCGCCGCGTACTGCCGGAGGCGCTCCTTGACCTGGATCTTGTTGCCCAGGATGGAGGTGCGCTCGATGAAGTCCTGGGGAACGGCCTCGGCCGCCTCCGCCTTCTTGCCGCTGAGGTAGAGCTCCTGCACCCGGGCGGCCTCCTCGGCGTAGCCCATGCGCACGGCCAGCTGGTTGTAGAAGTTCTGCTCGCGGCTGCCCATGCCACCGACGTACAGGGCCGCATAGGGCCGGATGACGTCGGCGCACCAGGCCACGTTGTCGCCCAGCACCACCGGCACGCTGGGGGCCACGTCGAAACCGGTCATCCCGAGGCCGTGCTTGGCCCGGCCGCGCTCGATGTGCTGCACGTACTCCCCCGCCGCGTCGGGCGCGAAGAAGATCGCCAGCCAGCCGTCGGCGACCTCGCCGGCGAGCTCCAGGTTCTTGGGGCCGACGGCGGCCAGATAGATCGGCACCGCCTCGCGCGGCGGGCGGAACCCCAGTCGCAGCGCCTTGCCCGGGCCGTCGGGAAGCGGCAGCGTGAAGTGCTCCCCCTCGTACGCCACCGGCTGCCGCGCGATCGCCATCTTCACGATCTCGACGTACTCCCGGGTGCGCCCCAGCGGCTTGGCGAAGCGCACGCCGTGCCAGCCCTCGGAGACCTGCGGGCCCGAGACGCCCAGGCCCAGCCGGAACCGGCCGCCGGAGAGAGCGTCGATGGTGGCCGCGGTCATGGCCGTCATGGCGGGTGTCCGGGCCGGGATCTGCATGACCGCGGCGCCCAGGTCGATCTGCTGGGTCTGGCCGGCGATCCAGGCCAGCATGCTGACCGTGTCCGATCCGTAGGCCTCGGCCGACCAGACCACGGCATAGCCGAGCCGGTCCGCTTCCTGCGCCATCGCCAGATGGTCCGCGGGCGTGGTCCACGCCGCCTGATAGCCGAGGCTGAGTCCGAGCCGCACGATGTCGTCCTCTCCCGCACATGGAGCCGTCAGGTGAAGACTACTGATCGCGCGCCGGGCGATCTCGGTCCGGTTACCGACGGGGTTGACGGCTGCGCGGGCATTTCGCTATGTGCGCTGTCTGAATAAGGTTCACTCATGCTGCAACGACCGCTCGGCCGTAGCGGGCTGGCGGTCTCCCGGCTCGCGCTCGGCACCATGACCTGGGGGCGCGACACCGACCCCGATGACGCGGCGGCGCAGCTCAAGCTGTTCCTGGAGGCCGGCGGCACGCTGCTGGACACGGCCGACGTCTATGGCGACGGCGACGCCGAGGACGTGATCGGGTCGTTGCTCGACCACCTCGTGCCCCGCGACGAGGTGGTGATCGCCACCAAGGCCGGCCTCACCCCGCACGGTTACCGCCGCCGGGACGGCTCGCGCGGCAACCTGCTGCGGTCGCTCGACGCGTCGCTGCGCCGGCTCGGCACCGACTACGTCGACCTGTGGCAGGTGCACGGGTACGACCCGATGACCCCGCTCGAGGAGACCCTGGCCGCCCTCGACCACGCCGTCGGCAGCGGTCGCGTGCGCTACGTCGGGGTGTCCAACTTCGCGGCGTGGCAGACCACCCGGGCCGCGACCTGGCAGGCGGCCTACCCCGGACGGGCCCCGATCGTCGCCTCCCAGATGGAGTATTCGCTGCTCGAACGGGGGATCGAGCGCGAGCTGCTGCCTGCCTCGGCGGCGCTCGGCTTCGGCGTGCTGGCCTGGTCGCCGCTCGGCCGCGGGGTGCTGACCGGCAAGTACCGCAACGGCCGGCCGCTCGACTCGCGCGCCGCCACCGAGCACCTCGCGCCGTTCGTCCAGACCTATCTGGAGCCGCGCAGCTCGAGCATCGTGCAGGCCGTCGCCACGGCCGCCGCCGGCCTCGGGGTCTCGCCGGTCGAGGTCGCGCTGGCCTGGATCCGCGACCGGCCCGGCATCGCCGCGCCGATCCTCGGCGCCCGCACCGCCGCCCAGCTGCAGGGCGCGCTGCAGAGCGAGGACCTGACCCTGCCGGCCGAGATCGCCGACGCGCTCGACGACGTCTCCGCGATCGACGTCGGCTATCCCGAGCGCGAGGGTGTGGGCTATCCGGACGGCGAGGGCTGACCCGTCGTCCTGCTGCGTCCGCTGATCCGCGCCGCCACCTACCGGCGCGCGGTCTTCCTCCTGCTCGGCGCGGTCGTCCTGCTGCCGTACGCCCTGATCACGACGTTGATCGTGGGCATGTTCCTCGCGGCCGAGGAGGACCTCGCCGGGATCGTCGCCACCGGGCTGGTCGCCGCGGCCGTCGCCGCCGTCCCGCCGTTCCTGGGCGGCACCCGCGAGCTCGAGATCGCCGCGGCCCGCGCGCTGCTCGAGGTCGACCTGCCCGCGCACGACCGCAACCGGCCGCTGGCCCGCGAGGCCCGGCTCCGGGCGGCCCTGTGGTTCGGCCTGCATCTGCTGACCGGCGCCGTGATCGGCGCGGCCGTGCTGATCGCCGTGCCTTTGGCCGTGCTGTCCATCACCGGGCAGGAACGGCTGCTGGGCCCGGTGCCGGGCGTCGCGGTCGGCGTGGTGCTGCTGGTGGCCGCGCTCTACGCCACGGCCGGGCTGGGTTCGCTCGCCGCCACCATGGCGCCGGTGCTGCTCGGCCCGTCGCAGGCCGAGCGCACGGCCCACCTGGAGGCCCAGGAACGCCGGCTGGCCGAGCGCAACCGCCTGGCCCGCGAGCTGCACGACTCGGTCGGGCACGCCCTCACCGCGGTCACTCTGCAGGCCGGCGCCGCTCGTACGGTGTTCGACCACGATCCCGGGTTCGCCCGGCGCGCGCTCACCGCGATCGAGGAGCAGGGCCGCGCCGCGCTGGAGGAGCTCGACGCCGTGCTCGGCCTGCTGCGCGACGCCGAGGCGCCCACGCTGGCCGACCTGGACCGCCTGCTCACCGCCGACGTGGACGCCGAAGTCGCCGACGTCGAGGTGCCCGTGACCGTCTCCCGCGAGGCCTACCGCATCGTCCAGGAGGGACTGACCAACGCGGCCAAGCACGGCCGGGGCCGCCCGGCGCTGCGGATCACCGCCCCGGACGAGCTGCTCATCGAGATCACCAACCGGGTCGGCTCCACATCGGATCCCGGCGGCGGGCGGGGCCTGGCCGGCATGCGCGAACGCGTACGGTTGCTCGGCGGCCGGCTGGAGACCGGGGAGAACAACGGGGTGTGGCGGGTCGTGGCCCGGCTGCCGATCGGAGGTGACCGGTGACCCGGGTGCTGATCGTGGACGACGACGACCTGATCCGTGCCGGGCTGAGCGCGGTGCTGGGCGCCACCGGCGACATCACGGTCGTGGGCGAGGCGACCGACGGCGACGAGGTCGTGCCCCAGTCCGTCCGGCTGCGGCCCGACGTGGTTCTCATGGACGTGCGGATGCCCCGCATCGACGGGCTGCAGGCCACCCGGTTGCTGCTGGAGCGCTTCGACGACCCGCCCCGCGTGCTTGTGCTGACGACCTTCGAGAACGACGAGTACGTGTACGAGGCGCTGGCCGCCGGGGCGAGCGGTTTCCTGCTCAAGCGGGCCCGGCCCGAGCGGATAGCCGAGGCCGTGCGCCTGGTCGCCCGGGGCGACTCGCTGCTCTTCCCGGCGGCCGTACGCCGGCTGGCCGCCGCCCACCACCGCCCGGCCGGGGGCCGGCTGCCCGGCGCCCGGCTGACCGAGCGGGAGGCCGAGGTGCTGGCGCTGATGGCCGAGGGCCTGTCCAACGCCGAGATCGCCGACCGCCTGGTGCTCGGGGTCGAGACGATCAAGACCCACGTCGGCAGCGTGCTCGGCAAGCTCGGGGTCCGCGACCGCACGCAGGCCGTCGTCACCGCGTACCGCACCGGTTTCATCAAGCCCTGACCCCGCTCCCCCGCACGGGGGAGACGGTTCCCTCGCGGCCGGGATCCAGCAAGCCCGCGTCTCCGCGATCGTCGGGGTATGACGAACACGGCACAGAAGCTGGCGGCCGGATGGGCCGCCCTCTACGGCACCGTCGCGCTGGTCTGGACAGTGACCGGCGCCGGCTTCCCCTACGGCCCCGGCAACAAGACCGGTGACGCGAGCCCGCTGCGAGCCCTGTCCCCCGAGATCGGCGCGCCCCTGTTCGCCGGCGTCCTGCTGGTGGCCGCGGTCGTCCTGCTGGGCCTGAGCGGGGGCCGGCCGCCGCGGGCGCTCCGGATCGCGATGCTCACCTATGTCGGGCTGGTCGCCACCGTCCTGCTCGTGGTGCTGCCGGACGTGCGGCTGCTCACGCTGGCCGGCTACCTGCCGATGCTGATCGTCGGGCTCCCGTTCGGCTGGCCGCCGGTCGACTACGCCGACATCTTCACCTGGACCCTGGCCAACCAGGCGTTCGCCGTGCTGGGTGGCCTGCTGCTGGCCCGGGCGGCGCTGCGGGCGCACTTCGGCGCCACGGGCGCCTGCGAGGACTGCGGCCGGAGCGCCCGGGGCCGGAACTGGACATCGCGCGAGTCGGCGGCCCGGTGGGGACGGTGGGCGGCCTACCTGGCGGCGCTCGTCCCGGTGCTGTACGGCGTCGTGCGGCTGGCCTGGGCGGCCGGCATTCCGCTGGGCATCTCGTCCGAGTTCCTCCGCGAGATGCAGGACAGCGGCCTCGTCTGGGCCGGGGCCGGGCTGGGTGCCTTCGCCGTGGCCGGTGCGGTCCTGACGCTGGGCCTCGTGCAGCGCTGGGGCGAGGTGTTCCCCCGCTGGATGCCCGGCCTGGCCGGGCGGCGGGTCCCGATCCGGCTGGCCACCGTGCCGGCCACCATCGTCGCGGTCTTCGTGATGTCGGCCTCGGTCGCCTTCTTCTCCCAGGCCGGCGCCTTCGCCGAGATGGTGGTGCACGGTCTCGCCGCCGCACCGATCCTGACCTGGCCGATCTGGAGCGTGGCGCTGGGCGCGGCGACCCTCGGCTACCACCTGCGGCGGCGTCCGGCCTGCGGCGTGTGCGGCCGCGGCGACGCCGGCGCGCAACCGCCGGAAAGGCTGTCCCCTGCGGTGTGACCTGCACCACGGGCCGTCGGCTGAGCTTGTGCGGTGTGGCCCTCGCCCGCAGCAAGTCCGGCGTTTCGCCGGCCGAACGGTCGACGCCCGGGCCGGGACACCCGGGTCCCGGAGGGTGGCCTGTGATCATCGCCGCAGCCTCGGCGAGCGGGCGCGGCTTGACCAGGCCAGATCCGGCGAGCACCCGCGCCGGCGCCCTCCCCGGTCCGTGATCGACCTGGATACGCGCTGGTCAGTGCTTGTCGGAGCCCTCAAAACCGAGGCATGCTACTTGCCATGGACTACGAATACGCGCCGCTGCGGTTGCCCTCGAATGTCGATCGGTTGACCGCCGCGGCGCAGCTCGCCATTCAGGCGGAGTTCTCGGGGTGGGAGCTGGCCCGCGTCCAGCTCTTCCGGGACGGCACCCGCAAGGTGATGCTCCGCCGCCGTGTTCAGCCCAGCCCGCAGCCGGGTCTGAGCTACTGAGAAGGGCCCGTCCGATCGGACGGGCCCTTCCTGGTCACGCCCTCGGTCAGTGCTGGTGGTTGTGCCCGGCGTGATCGTGGTCGTGCTCGTCCTCGTCCTCGTCGGGCAGGAACGGGTGCTCGTCGAGACGGCCGACCAGCAGGTCGCCCTGCTTCGGGGCGAACGGGCCGTCGCCGTCGGCGTCCTCGAACTCGTCGAGGTCGAGCGGCTCGGCGATCTCGGTGACCGTGAGCAGGCCGTCCAGCGGCTCCAGCTCGGGCAGGTCGAGCGACGACAGCGAACCGTCGCCGGCCTGCAGCAGCTCGAGCACGGCCTCGCCGACCGTCTCGACCGGGCCGGCGTCCTCGTCCTCGGGGACCGCCTTGCGGCGCTCGTCCTCGGCCCGGCGCAACAGGGCCGACACGCTCGGCACGCGGTAGTCGCGGCGCTGACGCACCGAGAGCACCTGCGGGTAGGGGTCGGCGCCGTCGGCCGCGTCGAGACCGGCCACGCCGAGGCCGAAGCGCTGGTCGGCCTCGTTCGGGTCGATCGACTCGACGTCCCACGGCGTCACCTCGCCGTACGCGTCGAGCAGCTTCTCGTCGTACGCGAAAGAGGCGTTGTTGAGGTCGACATACGCCTGCCAGACGCCGTCGTCGTCAACACGGCCCCCGGCCGCCTTGACCGCCGCGAGATGTGCCCGGGAGGCCTCGATCACCCGCTCTAGGGCGACGTCGAGCTCCGCGTTCTGGTCGGTCATCGGTATGGATCCTTCCAACAGGTCAGCTGTTCCGGAGCAGACGGTCGAGCACACGCACGCCGAACTTTAGCCCCTCGACCGGGACGCGCTCGTCGATGCCGTGGAACAACGAGGCGAAGTTCAGGTCGGCGGGAAGCCGCAACGGGGCGAACCCGAAGCAACGGATGCCCAGCGTCGAGAAAGCCTTCGCGTCCGTGCCACCCGACATCAGGTACGGCACAGTACGCGCTCCCGGGTCCTCGGCCCGCAGCGCCGCGCCCATCGCGTCGACGAGCGCGCCGTCGAACGAGGTCTCCACGGCGGGCTGCTGGTGCACGTGCTCGATCTCGATGTCGGGCCCGATCAGCTCCCGCATCGCGGCCAGGAACGAGTCGGCCTCGCCGGGCAGCGTGCGGCAGTCGATGGTGGCCGACGCCCGGCCCGGGATGACGTTGTCCTTGTAGCCGGCCTCGAGACGGGTCGGGTTGGCCGTGTTGCGGATGGTCGCGCCGATCAGGTTGGCGATCGGGCCCAATTTGGCGATCGCCGGCTCGGGCTCGGCCGGGTCGACGTCGATCCCCAGCGCGTCGCCGACCTGCTCGAGGAACGCCCGTACGGTCGGGGTGAGGACGGTCGGGAACCGGTGGTGACCGACCCGCGCGACCGCCTCGGCCAGGTTGGTGACCGCGTTGTCGTCGTGGATGAACGAGCCGTGACCGGGCCGGCCGGTCGCGTGCAGGCGCAGCCAGTCCAGGCCCTTCTCGGCCGTCTGCACGAGATAGAGCCGCAGGTCGTCGTTCACCGTGTAGGAGTAGCCGCCCACCTCGCCGACCGCCTCGGTGCACCCGTCGAACAGATCGCGGTGGTTCTCGACCAGCCACTGGGAGCCGAACTGCATGCCGGCTTCCTCGTCGGCGGTGAAGGCCAGCACGATGTCCCGCGGGGGCACGTATCCGGTGCGGTTCCAGTCCCGGACCACCGCGATCATCATCGCGTCGAAGTCCTTCATGTCGATCGCGCCGCGGCCCCAGAGGTAGCCGTCCTTCTCCTCCCCCGAGAACGGGTCGACCGACCACTCGCCGGCGTCGGCCGGCACCACGTCGAGGTGCCCGTGCACGAGCAGGGCGCCGCGGCTGCGGTCGGCGCCGGGGATGCGGGCGACCAGGTTGGCCCGCGTGGGCGCCGACTCGTGCAGCTCGACCTCGAGGCCGGCCTCGCCGAGCTGGGCGGCGACGTACTCGGCGGCGACGCGCTCGCCGACCGTGGTGCGCGGGTCGCCGGTGTTGGTGGTGTCGATGCGCAGCAGGTCACGGCAGATGCCGACGACCTCATCGGCGGCGGTGGTGGTCTCCATCCGCCCTTCTTACCAGCAAACTGTGTCGCCTTTGCCGTGCGGGTTTGATCTGAGCGCGGCTCAGGGTAATGCGGCGGCCGTGTCTTCCTTGAATCTTCCCCCGCTGCCGCCGGTGGGCGGCGAGACCACCGGCCGCAACGTCGTCGATGTGATCACCGGGCAGCACCGTGATCTGCTCGAGCTGTGCGACCGGCTGATCGCCGCGCCCGGCGACACGCGCCTGGCCGGCGTCGTGATCGCCGAGCTCTCCCGGCACCTGAGCGCCGAGGAGCAGTACCTCTATCCCGCCGTGCGGCGCACCGTGCCCGGCGGCGAGGACCTGGCCGACCGCGAGCTCGCCGAGGACCACCAGCTGTTGGTCACTTTGCAACAACTGCAGCGGGCCGGGAGCGAGAGCCGCGCCGAGCGGGTGGCCGAGGTGGCCGCGGCCGTACGCCGGCACGTGGACGCGGATGCCGAGGAACTGCTGCCCGTTCTCGTGCAGATGGTGCCGATCGAGGATCTGATCCGCGTCGGCAACCGGGTCGAGACGGCGGAGGAAGCGGCCCCGACCCGCCCCCACCCGGGCACACCTTCCACCCCGCCGTGGAACAAAGTGGTCGATCCGGCCGTCGCCGTCGTGGACAAACTGCGCGATGCCGTCACGCGGCGGACCACGTACGCCAAGGATTTGTAGGGAAAACACCGGATTCGTTAACCCATTTGTCATAAGTGGAGGATCTTTCGCAAGGCCGTAGGGCTAGCCTTCGATGTCTTCTTGGTCCTAACGTCACGTTATGAACCTGGAGCTGCGGCATCTCAAGGTGGTCTGCGCCATCGCGGAGACCGGCAGCGTCACCAAGGCGGCATCGCAGCTCGGGCTGGCCCAGCCGGCCCTGACCGCGCAGCTGCAGCGCATCGAACGCACTCTGGGCGGCCCGCTGTTCGAGCGGGACCGTCGCGGCGCCCGGCCCACCGCGCTGGGCGAGCTGGTGCTCGCCCGGGCCCGGGTCCTGCTGCCGGCCATGAAGGGCCTGCAGGACGAGGCGGCCCGGCTGGCCGGGGCGAGCGGGCACGACAGCCTGAGCCGCTACCGGATCGGGGCGGTGGGCGGCCCGATCATCGGCGGCATGGTGTCCCGGCTCTCCCAGGCCCAGCCGGATGCCCAGATCACCACGCACGCCTCCTACTACGTCGACGACCTGGCCAACATGGTGCTCGCCGGCAAGCTCGACTACGCCCAGGTGGGCGTGTGCGGCGACGCGATCCCGTCGGCCGACTACGGTCTGGTCTGGCAGACCATCGCCGTGGACGGCATCTGCGCGCTGATGCCCGAGGACCATCCCGGCGCCAAGGAGGCCGACGTCGACCTGGCCGAGCTGGCCTCGGAGTCGTGGGTGGCCTCCACCGGCGACGGCTGCTTCGGCGACTGTTTCGCGGCGGCCTGCGCGCGGGCCGGCTTCACGCCGCGGCGCATGCTCGAGAGCGATGTGCGCGGCTGCCTCGACATGGTGGAGTCGGGCATGGCGCTCGCGCTCTGCCAGGGGACGTTCCGGCCGCCGCGGGGGCTCACCTCGCGCCCGCTCCGGGGCTCTCCGCTGCGCTGGCGGCTGGTGCTGGGCTGGCATCCCGACTCGATGGCCGCGCTCAGCTCGGCCAAGCTGATGGTGATGGCCCAGGAGGCCTATCAGGAGGTCGTGGAACGCAACCCCGACTTCGTCGACTGGATGCGCGACCACCCGCACCTCGGGGTGGTCGGGCGCGGGCTGGCCGCGGTGAACGAGGCATAGCGAAAGGGCCCGGCGCGGTGCCGGGCCCTCTCGTTCGTACGGGTCAGACCTTGGCCGGCGAGGTGACCGCGAAGGTCAGCTTGCCGTCGGCCGCGTCGACCTGGACCGTCTGGCCGGGGGCCAGATCGGCCGCGAGCAGCATGGTCGACAGCCGGTTGTCCAGCTCGCGCTGGATGACCCGGCGCAGCGGGCGGGCGCCGAACTCGGGCTGGAAGCCCTTGTCGGCGAGCCAGTCGACCGCCGCCGTGGTGATCTCCAGGCTGACGTCCTGGTTGTGCAGCCGGCGCCGCGTCTCCGAGAGCATGAGCTCGGTGATCTGCCGCACCTGCTCCTGCTCCAGCTGCCGGAAGATGATGATCTCATCGATCCGGTTGATGAACTCGGGGCGCAGCTGCTCCTTGAGCCGGCGGTCCAGCCGGTCGCGCAGCTCCTCGTCGGGCGAGGCGCCGCCGACCGCGCCGAAGCCGACGCTGCGGCGGGAGCCGTTGATCAGATCCGAGCCCAGGTTGCTGGTCATGATCAGCACGGTGTTCTTGAAGCTCACTGTACGACCCTGGCTGTCGGTCAGCCGTCCGTCGTCCAGCACCTGCAGCAGGATGTTGAACACGTCCGGGTGGGCCTTCTCGATCTCGTCGAGCAGGACCACGCTGTACGGGCGGCGGCGAACCGCCTCGGTCAGCTGCCCGGCCTCGTCGTAGCCGACGTAACCGGGAGGCGCCCCGACCAGCCGCGACACCGTGTGCCGCTCCTGGAACTCGCTCATGTCGAGCCGGATCATCCGGTCCGAGTCGCCGAACAGCGCCCCGGCCAGCGAACGCGCCAGCTCGGTCTTGCCGACCCCGGTCGGGCCCAGGAACAGGAAGCTGCCCACCGGCCGGTCCGGGTCGCCCAGCCCGGCGCGCGAGCGGCGCACCGCCTCGGCGACGGCCTCGACCGCGTCGTCCTGGCCGATCACCCGCTCGTGCAGGTGCGCCTCGAGACGCAGCAGACGCTCCCGCTCCTCCTCGGTCAGCTGCGAGACCGGGATGCCGGTCGCCCGGCTCACCACCTCGGCGATGTCGGCCTCGGTGACGTGCGGGACGCCCTCGGTGCCGGTCACGCCCTGCTCGATCTCGGACTTGAGCCGGTTGATCTCGTCGCGCAGCGCGGAGGCCTTCTCGTAGTTCTCGGCCGCCACGGCCTGGTCGCGGTCGCGGGACAGCTCCTCGAGCCGGCGCTCCCGCTCACGCACCCCGGCGTCGGGCGTCTTGACCCGCAGCCGCACCCGGGCCCCGGCCTGGTCGATCAGGTCGATCGCCTTGTCGGGCAGGAACCGATCGGTGATGTAGCGGTCGGACAGCTCCGCCGCGGCGTCGAGCGCCTCGTCGGTGATCCGCACCTGGTGGTGCGCCTCGTAGTTGTCCCGCAGGCCCCGCAGGATCTGCACGGTGTCCTCGACGGACGGCTCACCCACCAGCACCGGCTGGAAACGCCGGGCCAGCGCCGCGTCCTTCTCGATGTACTTGCGATACTCGTCGAGCGTGGTCGCGCCGACCACCCGGAGCTGGCCCCGGGCGAGAGCCGGCTTGAGCATGTTGCTCGCGTCCATGCCACCGCCGTCTCCACCGCCGCCCCCGGCGCCGACCAGGGTGTGGATCTCGTCGAGGAAGACGATCAGGCCGTCGCCCTCGTTCTGGATCTCGTCGATGATCTTGCGGAGGCGCTCCTCGAAGTCGCCGCGGTAGCGGGTGCCCGCGACCAGACCGGCCAGGTCGAGCTGGATGACCCGCTTGTTCTCCAGGGTCAGCGGCACGTCGCCGTCCACGATGCGCTGGGCCAGGCCCTCGACGATCGCGGTCTTGCCGACGCCGGCCTCACCGATCAGCACCGGGTTGTTCTTGGTGCGCCGGGAGAGGATCTCGATGGCCTGCTCGATCTCGTCGGCCCGGCCGATCACCGGGTCGATCTCGCCCCGGCGGGCCATCTCGGTGAGGTCCACCCCGAACTGCTCGAGCGTGGGCGTGTTGGGGTTGCTCGGGTTCCCGCCACGGCTGCCGGGGCCGCTGCGGCCCGGGCCGGGCTGCGGGTCACCCTGCTGCGCCTGGAGCGCCTGCGGGTCGAGCTTGCCGGCGAGCAGGCGCCCGGCGGCGGAGTCGGGGTTGAGGCCGAGCGCCATCAGGATGTGCTCGGGACCGACGTACGAGGCGCCCAGCGCCCGCGAGATCTGCAGGCTGTCGAGCAGCGCGCGCTTCGCGGCGGGGGTCAGCGCGACCTGGGCCGGCAGGTCCTCACGCACCCCGGCCGGACGGCCGAGGGCGGCGAGCAGCGACTCGGGGTCGGCGCCGGCGCGGCGGACGGTCTGCTTCATCGGCTCCTGCTGGAGGACCGCCCACAGCAGGTGGTCGGTGTCCAGGTCGGCGACCGGACGATCCGGATCGGCGAGCTCGGCCGCGCGGCGGGCCGCCGCGGAGAGGACCTCACGCGCGTCGCCACTCATGTACTTCGTGATGTCGATGCGCGCGGAACGGCGCGGATCCGCCGCACCGAAGAAGCGCGCGAAGAAGTCGTCCCACTGGCCGGGACCAGTCGGTCCGATCGGTCCGATGCTCATACGTCTTCTCTTCTCTTTACGTAGCCTTCGTGCCAGACGGGATACCCGCCGCGCACGCCCCGTATCAGCGCTGTGGGCCGGCCCTCCATTCCCGGTTCCCGCGAAAAGTTGACTCGGGTACGCTCAACTTCATGACCGTACCTCTGGTGGTGGTCGACGGGGCCAACGTCGTCGGTTCCGTACCCGACGGGTGGTGGCGGGACCGCGCCGGAGCGGCCGAGCGGCTGCGCGACGCCCTGCACCCGGTCCTCGCGGCCGGCCTGCCCGACCTGCCCGGCCCGGTGGAGGTCGCGCTGGTCGTGGAGGGTCAGGCCAGGCAGGTCCCGGCCTCCGGCAACGGCGTCTCGGTCATCCGGGCGGACGGCTCCGGCGACGACACGATCACCGATCTCGTCCGCGCCTCGGCCGCTGAGCGACGCGTCGTGGTGATCACCGCCGACCGGGGACTCCGCGATCGCGTCACCGGTCTCGGGGCCGAAGTGAGGGGTCCCACGAGCGTCCCCCGCCGGTAAGCTGTGACGGTGATCGCACGCTTCGCCGCCCGTTCCTGGGTCGCCGCCCGTTCCTGGGTCGCAGCCCTTGCCTGGGCGCCGGCCATGGGCTGGATCACGCCCGAGTTGCCGCTGTACGGCGACGACCACCGGCGCCGCGACTTCGCGCCCTCTCGTTCCCTCTGGGGTCGACCTTCCTGAGGTGCGCCGCTCTCCGGCAGGCGCTGCCCGCGCCGGATGAGCGCCCGGTCCGCCGAACCACTACGGCCCCGGGGCACCCGCCGCCCGATCGTTCCGGGCGGCTCCGACCGCCCGGTCCACCGGGCGCCTTCCCGACCGCTCGCGAGCCTTCGCCGCCCGGTCGGCCGTCGAGACCTCCGGAGTGAACGCGTATGTCCGCACCATCTGCCGAGCGGGTCGGCGCGCGCGCCGTGCTGCGCCGGCCCTACGTTCCCCTCGTCCTGACCGCGAGCCAGGTCGGCCGCCTGCCCCTGGGTGCGTCGCCGCTGGCGCTGCTGCTCTTCGCCCGCGAGTCGGTCAGCCTCGTCGCGGCCGGGGCCCTCGTCGCCGTCTTCACCGCCGGGATGGCGGTCGGCGCCCCCGTGCTGGCCCGGGTGGTCGACCGCTACCGGCAACCACCCGTGCTGTACGGCTCGGCGGCCGTCTCCGCGGCCGGCTATGTGATCGTCTCGCTCGCTCCCGGCCGGCCCCTGGTGATCGGCCTCGGGGCCGCGCTGGCCGGGCTGGGCACCCCGCCGCTCGAGGCCTGCCTGCGGGCGCTCTGGCCCGCGCTGGTGCCGCCGAACGCCGTGCACGCCGCTTACGCCCTGGACATCGCGCTGCAGGAGGTCATCTTCGTGGCCGGCCCGCTGATGACCCTGGCCGCCGTGGCGATCGCCGGACCGGCCGCCGGCCTCTACGCCGCCGCGCTGTTCCAGCTGGCCGGTGTGATCGCGTTCGGGTGCGCCCCGGCCGTGCGCCGGTGGCGCGGGACGTCGGTCCACCGGCACTGGCTGGGGCCGCTGCGCGAACGCCGCCTGGCCGTCCTGATCACCGGCGTGGCGTTCGCCGGCGCCGCGGTCGGCAGCATCCCCGTCGTCCTGACCGGCTATGCCGAGGCCGCGGGCGACCGCTCGCTGACCGGCTGGCTGCTGGCCGCCCAGGCCGGCGGCGCGCTGGTCGGCGGCCTGCTCTACACCCGGGCCACCCCAGGCGGACCGCGCCGCCTGCCGCTGCTGGCCACGGCGTTCGCCGCCGGTTGGCTGCCCCTGCTGATCGCCCCGGGCACCGCGGCGATGACCGCGTTGCTGGTCCTCAGTGGGGTGATGCTGCCACCGCTGCTGACGGCCGTGTTCCTCACCGCCGACCGGCTGGCGCCGCCCGGCACCGCCGTCGAGGCCTTCGCCTGGATCGTGACCGCCTTCAGTGTGGGCAGCGCCCTGGGCGCGGCGGCGGCCGGCCCGCTCACCGATGCCGGCATCCGCACCGGCTTCGCTCTCGCCCCGCTGGCCGCGCTGCCGGCCATCGCGGCCATGGCCGCCACCGTCCACACCCGCTCCCGGCGTCGTCCCAAGTGGTCCGCCGACCCGGCTTGAACCGCCACCACGGAGTCCGCCCCGACGGCAACGTCGCCCGCGCGCGCCTAAACCTTGATCACCGGGACGGGTGTGCCCGGGTTCACGGCGGCGGGCCGATCCGCGCTCGCCGGGGTGAAAGCTTGCTCCTGAGCTGGGCCTGCGCTTCCGTCGAGGGGCGGCGGCTGCCACTCTCAGGATTCATTCCTGTTCAGTCAGCGGTCGGATCTCGGACCGGTCGAGCGGTGGGTGGCGCGGCCGGTACGAAGCTTTCCAATAGGGACGATGGGTCCGCATCGCCAGGGGGCCGCCCGCACGAACGGGAACGGACGGGGCAGTAGTCTGGCGTAGGTAGTCGGGATCACATAGCAGGAGGCTCTACGGGTGGCCAGTGTCGCCGAGGTCAAAGCGGCTGTGGACGCTGCACTGCAGCAGGTCACCGAGGGGCAGCAGGCGATACAGGCGGCCCGCGAGAAGCTCGGCGAGGCCCAGCAGAGCCTGGCCGCCGCGCTCGACGGCAGCGGCAACGACGCCGTCAGCACGGCGCATGCCTCACTGTCGCAGGCCGACCAGTCACTGGAGGACTGCTTGAGCGCGACGCTGCAGGCCATCGATCAGGCACAGACCTACACGGCGAACCTCTGACGAGATGTCGCTGATCCAGGACCTCGGCGCCCAGCTCCGCGCGATCTCCGACGAGCTGCCCACCGGTCAGGTCACCATCGCGCTCGAGAAGCTGCGCAGCGCGACCGAGCTGCTGATGTGGGTCCGCGAGACGTCGGTCGACCCGGTCGGCGTGCCGCAGCTGGGCAATGCCACCGAGCATGCCGAGCGGGCCGCGGCCGCGCTGCGCCTCGCGCAGGACTCGATCGCCCGCTACCTGGCGAGCATCGGCCTGAGCGGGGACGCGTCGGCGCCGCCCGACCGCGACTGGAAGGCCGGCCTCGAGGAACCCGACCGGGCCCCGGCGCCGGAGGCCGAGGCCGCTCCCCCGCCCGAGCAACTCGGCCCCTGGTGGCAGAAGCGCGTCGCCCAGCTGACCGGTGAGCCGGCCCCCGAGCAGCCCGACACGGCCGACAAGCCGGACACCGCCGAGCTGCTGCGCCGGGTCGCGTCGGGGGTCCGGGCCGGCGACCGGGCCCGGCTCGGCCGCGAGCTGCACCGGGTGAACGCCTCGACCGGGCTCGCCCTCTCGGCGGTGAGCTCGCCGGTGCTCAACCGCCTGGCCGGCGACCTGCTCGGCCACACGCCGCGCCCCGAGGACGTCCCCCGGCTGCGCTCCGCCGCCGAGGGCCGCGTCAAGTCCCTGCTGCCCGGCACGTCCCCGGCCGTACTGGAGACGTTGATCGCCCGCATCTGCCGTGTCCCGGCGCAGGACACGCCGCCCCAGCCCCCGCATCCGGCCGACAGCGCGGTGACCGCCGGCGTGCTGACCGGCGTGCTGCTCGCCCGCCTGGGCCGCGACGCGGGGACGCTCGACCCGTCCGCCCCCGACCCGGTGCCCCGCCCGGCCGAGGCCGACGACAGACGATGACGCACCACACGAACGCCCCGGGTGAGAGTGACGAGAACGTGCAGAGCCATGGCTGAGTCGACCGCGCAGCAGGTGATGGGCATCCGGGCCGGACTGTCGCACGCGCTCGGCGCGGCGTCGACCGCCCTCGAGGCCGCCCGGGCCGGCTATGCCCGCGCCGTCGACCGTCGCCGCCGGGTGACCGAGGCCGCCGAGGCCCGCCGCCACAAGGTGGCCGCCGCCCGGGACACCCGGCTGGCCGAGATCGACCAGCAGCACAAGGCCGATCTGGCGGCGTACGCCGAGGCCGCCGCGGCCGCGGCCGACCGGGCCGCCCCGGGGGCGGCGGGCGACCCGTGGGACGACTGGCAGGCCACCCCGCTCGACCGGGCGGCCGAGCTGCGGGTCGGCCGGCTGCTGTTGCCGCACCCGGAGGACGTGCCCGCCCTGGTGCCGTTGCTCGACCGCGGTCACGTCGTGGTGCGGGGCGACCGGCGGATCGGTGACGACGTGGTGGCCGGCCTGCTGCTGCGCGCGCTGGGCACGGCGCCGCCGGGCGGGGTGCAGATCATCGGCTACGACCCCGAGCACCTCGGCGGCGGGCTGGCCCGGTTCGCCCCGCTGGCGCCGGCCAACGTGCTGACCTTCGTCGGGCCGGGCGGGCTGGGCTCGCTGCTCGACGACCTGACCGACCAGGTACGCCGGATCAACGAGACCGTGCTGGCCGGCGAGTACACGTCGCTGCGCGAGCTGAACGCGGCCACCCACCGCCGGCCCGAGCCGTGGCGGATCGCCGTGCTGCTCGGCGTGGGCGAGCTCAGCCGGGCCGAGCAGGCCCAGCTCCAGCGGCTGCTGCGCACCGGGGCGGCGTGCGGGGTGCACCTGGTCATCCAGGGGCTGCCGGTGCCGGCCGGGCCGGGCATCGAGTTCATCACGGCGGCGCCGGACGACCGCGCCCGCATGAGCAGCGCGGGCGCTCTGCCCGTACGGCTGGACGGGGGCCCGCCGCAGGCGGTCGTGGCCGCGACCTGCCGCCGGATCGCCGAGGCGGTCGCCGCCGGGCCCGCCCCGGTCGCCCTGGACAGCCTGCTGCCCCAGGTGGAGTGGCAGGAGAGCTCGGCCACCGGGCTGACCGCGCCGCTCGGGGACAGCCCGCTGGGGGTGCCGGTGACAGTGACGCTGGCCGACTATCCGCCGCACGCGCTCATCGCCGGGCCGTCGGGCACGGGCAAGACCAACCTGATCTACGCCTGGATGGGGGCGCTGGCCGCCCGCTACTCCCCCGACGAGCTGGCGTTCTACCTCCTCGACTTCAAGGAGGGCGTGTCCTTCGCCCGGTTCGCGCCGGGCCGGCGCGACCAGACGTGGCTGCCGCACGTCCGGCTGGTCGGCGTCAACGTCAACACCGACCGGGAGTTCGGGCTGGCACTGCTGCGGTTCCTCGGCGAGGAGCTGCGCCGCCGGGCCGACGCGGCCAAGCGCTACGAGGTCACCAACCTGGCCGAGCTGCGGGCCGAGGACCCCGAGGGCTCGTGGCCGCGGATCGTCGCGGTGATCGACGAGTTCCAGGTGCTGCTCTCGGGCCGGGACGCCGTCGAGAAGGAAGCGGTCGACCTGCTCGAGGACCTGGCCCGGCGCGGCCGCTCGCAGGGCATCCACCTGATCCTGGCCAGCCAGGACGTCTCGGGCATCGAGGCGCTGTGGGGGCGCCCGGCCCTGGTCGCGCAGTTCTCGCTGCGCATCGCTCTGCCGCGGGCCCGGCGGGTGCTGGCCGAGCAGAACACGGCGGCCGAGTCGCTGCCCCGCTATCACGCCGTGGTCAACGCCGACTCGGGCGCGGCCGAGGCCAACCGGGTCGTCCGGGTGCCGGCGGCCGGCGACCGCGAGCGGTGGAACGCGTTGCAGCACCGGTTATGGCGGCATCGGCCGGACGACCCGCCGCGCCTGTTCGACGGCGACGTCGTGCCGCGGCTGGCCGACAGCCCGGACTTCCGCCGGCTCGCGCCGGCCGAGCAGATGCCGGCCCCGGTGGTGCTGCTCGGCGAGACCATCGACGTGGCCGCCCGGTCGGCACGCACGGTGCTGCGCCGGGCTCCGGGCCGCAACCTGGCCGTGCTCGGCACGCGCACCGAAGAGGCCTGTTCGGTGCTCGCCACCGCCGCGCTGTCGCTGGCCGCGCAGTTCCCGCCGGACGGCGCCCGCTACTCGATCCTCTGCCTCGACTCGGACGCCCGGCCCGCCGCGGCCGCGCTCTGCGCCGAGCTGCCCGAGTGCGGCTGGTACGAGCACGACAACGCCGACTGGGTGCTCGAGGACGCGGCGGCCGAGTCCGAGGCGTCCTGGCCGGCCGACCGTCCGCACTTCCTGCTGATCTACGCCGCCGACGCGTTGCCGGGCGGCAAGGCCGCCGCCGACCAGCTGCGCACGATCCTGCGGCAGGGCCCGGAGCGGCGCATCCACGTCCTGGGCTGGTGGCGGGGCGCGGCCCTGCTGCGCGAGGCCCTGGGCGGCCCGGCGTCGCGCACCGACCCGATCGGCGCGTGGGTGGCGCTCGACGTGCACGGCAGCGAGCTGGCCCCGTTCTATCCGGGCACCAGCACCCCGGCCTGGTATCCGCGTCCGTGGCGGGCGCTGCACTTCGACCGCTCGGTGCACCGCGGCGCCGAGGCGATCATCCCGTACGGAGTGGGCTCATGAATCCGAGCGGCGGCCTGCAGCCGGCCGACTTCGCGACCGCCGACTACCGCAGTGTGCTCCGGCGGCTGACCACGTTGGACGACGAGGCGGCCACGCTGCGGGCCGAGGCGCTGCGCTGGCACGACGAGCGGCTGGCGGCGGCCGAGGAGGCTGTCCGCACCGCCGACGAGGCGGTCGAGGAGGCCCGGCACGAGGTGGCGGCGGCCCAGCGCACGGTCGAACAGGTGGACGCGCGCGCCGCCGGCCTGTGGTCGGAGTACGTGCACAAGGTCGGTCCGGTGGCCGAGCGTTACGGCCGGACGGTGCCACCCGCGGCGATCCCCCGGCAGCGCAGCGACCGCGACGCCGCCGACTACCTGGACGAGGTGGCGACCAAGGTCAAGTACACCGCCCCGGCCCGGCCGATCACCGGCGGCGTCAAGCTGATGTTCGCCGTGTTCGGCTTCCTGGGCGGGGTGGCCGGTGCGATCGTCAACCAGGTGCTGCGGCAGACCGGCGCCGACGCCCCCGACGGCACCTGGAAGGACGCGCTGCCGGTGGTGGCGTTGCTGGCCCTGCTGGCCTGCCCGGTGCTGGCCGTCGTGGGGGCCAAGCGGGTCGCCGACCGCCGCGGCACCGGTCTCGATGCGGCGACGGTCGCGACCGTGCTGATCACCGGCCTGGTCACGGCCGGCGTTCTGGTGGCAGCCCTGCGGACAGCCTGAGCCGGCGTCAGCGGGCGGGGACGACCAGAGCCTCGTTGAGCAGGCGACGGGCCAGCACCGAGCGGTCCGCGTCGTCTTCCAGCGGCAGGTCGCCGACCCGCACCGGGTCGCCGGCCAGGGCGATGCGCAGCGCGGACGCGCAGGACGCCGGGAAGCGCATCGTGCGGCCGACCAGCCGCAGAGCGACGTGCTCGGGGCCGTCCTCGGCGAGCTGCCAGCGCAGGCCCTCGCGGACCCGGATCTGGTCGTCGCGGCCCAGGCCGGCCGCGAAGTCGAGCTGGGCCAGCGGGCTGACCGGCTCGGGACGGGCCGACGGCCAGTCGCGGCCGCGCAGCCGGGCGGCCACCTCGGCCGGCTCCACCGTGGTCAGCCAGTCGCGCAGGGCCTCGACCGTCTCGGTCAGCTCGGGCTCGATCGCGTCCGGGTCGGACACGTCCAGCGCGTACGGCAGGGTGGCCCGCAGCCGGGCGTCGCCCGCGGCCAGCGCCAGCAGCTCCTCGACGACGGCGTACCGGGTGAGCGCCCGGACCCCGATCGTCAGGTGCAGCGAGCGGCTGCCCAGGGCCTCGGCCGAGTGCAGCCAGCCGCGCGGCAGGTAGAGCGCGTCGCCCGGGGAGAGCACCACGTCCATGGCCGGTTCGCCCTGCGCGGTCGCCGAAACCTCGTCGGCCCGCCCGCCCCAGGCTTGCTTCTCCAGCGGGTCGGCCAGCACGGGCTCGTGCAGGCGCCAGCGCTTGGTCCCGTCGACCTGCAGCACGAAGACGTCGTGGGTGTCGTAGTGGGTGCTGAAACCCTGGCTGCCCGGCGGGGTCAGGTAGGCGTTCACCTGCAGCGGGCGGCGCAGCTCGGCGCCGAGGCGGCGGCTGTAGTCGATCAGCGGGGGCCAGAGCCGGTGCAGGCCCTGCAGGACGAGCGTGGCGCCGGAGGCGTACAGCTGCATGACCCGGTCGTCGAGGACCTGGTCGCTGATCTCGGCGCCCGCCCCGCCGCCGCCGGTGAACCGGTCGGCCGGCAGCACCTTGCCCTGCTGGGCGACCCGCAGGAACGGCGTGCGCAGCCCGCGCCGGCTCAGCAACTCGTCGACAGCCCCCGGGGAGAGCAGATCATCGAAACCGCCCGCGCCCGCGAGCTCACCGGCCCGGGACAGCAGCGGGACCTTGCCCCAGTACGCGGCGGCGAACTTGACCGGATCGACGGCCACGGCACGGGAAAGCGCCGGGCGGGAGCCGCCCGGCGCGTCGTCAGTCATCCCGGGCTCTCTCAGGACGCGGTGCCGTCGGCGCCGCCGTCGTGGCCGCCCGGGTTCGCGCCGCCGTCGGCCGGGCCCTCGCCCGCGCTGCCGTCCGCGCCACCGTCGTGACCATCCGGGTTTGCGCCGCCGTCAGCCGGGCCCTCGCCCGCGCTGCCGTCCGCGCCACCGTCGTGACCATCCGGGTTTGCGCCGCCGTCAGCCGGGCCCTCACCCGCGCTGCCGTCCGCGCCACCGTCGTGGCCACCCGGGTTCGCGCCGCCGTCGGCCGGACCCTCGCCGGAGCCGGTACCCGTGGTCGAGGTGATGTCGTCGTCGCTCAGTGACATTGCAGCTCCTTGGCGTCGGTGGATGCGCCGGGCACCTCACTGTGACCGGCAGCGAAGCGGTACCCCGTGATCATCCGGTCTAACCCGCGCCGGGACGGGTAACCCCGCTCACATGCTTGTGATCGGAACGTCGGGCTGGCAGTACCGCGACTGGCGGCCGGCCCGCGGGGCCGACGAGACCGGATACCTCTACCCCGGCGGCCTGCCGCAGCGGTCGTGGCTGGAACACTACGCCGAGCGGTTCGCGACCGTGGAGGTCAACAACGCGTTCTACCGGCTGCCCGAGCGGACGACCTTCGAGCAGTGGCGCGAGCGCACCCCGGACGACTTCGTGGTGGCGGTGAAGATGAGCCGCTATCTGACCCACATCAAGCGGCTTCGGGACCCGCAGGAGCCGGTGGCGCGGTTCTTCGACCGGGCCACCGGGCTCGGCGGCAAGCTGGGCCCGGTGCTGCTGCAACTGCCGCCGACCCTGAAGGCCGACCTGGGCGCGCTGGACGAGACGCTGAGCCTCGTGCCGGCCGGGGTCCGTGTCGCGGTAGAGCCCCGGCACGCCACCTGGTTCACCGACGACTGCCGGCGACTGCTCGAGAAGCACGGGGCCGCGCTGTGCTGGGCCGACCGGCTGAGCCGCCCGATCACGCCGCTGTGGGACACCGCCGACTTCGTCTATCTGCGCCTGCACGAGGGGCGGGCCAAGCCGTGGCCGCGCTACGGACGGGGGGCGCTGCGGACGTGGGCCGAGCGGTTGTCGGGCGTACGGGAGGGGTTCGTCTTCTTCAACAACGACCCGGGCGGCGCGGCCGTGATCGACGCGGGGGTGCTGGCGGCCGAGGCCGAGCGGCGGGGCCTGCCGGTGACGCGGGTGCCCCGCCTTAAGGTGAGACCGTGCGCACCATCCAATTGAACGGCCGGACGCCCGATCTCGCCGACACCCATCGGCTCGCCACGGTCAACTACGGCCACTTCACGTCGATGCAGGTCAGAGACCGGGGCGTACGCGGTCTGGGGTTGCACTTCGCCCGCCTGGCCGACGGCAACGAGGAGTTCTTCGGCTGGCGCGCCGAGCTGGACGACGAGCACCGGCTGCGCGAGCTGATCCTGTCGGCGCTCGGCGACGCCCGCGACGCCTCCGTGCGGGTGTCCTACGTGCCCGGCCCCTACCCCGACGGACCGCCCGACGTGGTGGTCGCGGTGGCCGAGCCCGCCCCCGAGGAGCCGGCCGCGCCACTGCGGGTGCGCATCGACCCCGACTTCCGCCGCCAGTGGCCCGAGCACAAGCACTCGGCCACCATGGGTCTGTTCCGCGCGCAGCGGCTGGCCCGGGCGGCCGGGTACGACGACGCGCTGTCGGTCGGCCCGGACGGCCTGGTCCGCGAGGGCACGGTCTGGAACGTGGCGTTCTTCAACGGCGACCAGGTGATCTGGCCGCAGGCGCCGATGCTCCGGGGCGTCACGATGGTGCTGCTGCAGATCTCGCTGACCATGCAGGGTGTGCCGTGGACGATGCGGCCCGTGCCGCTCTCCGAGCTGCTGGACTTCACGGCGGCCGTCGCGGTCAACTCGCGCACCGTCCGCCAGGAGATCGCCTCGATCGACGACCTCAGCTACTCGGCCGGCGACAAACTGGCCGACCTGATGGCCGAGGCCTGGCAGTCAGTCCCCTTCGACATTCTCTAGCAGCTCGATCATCTCGGTGGCGTTGCGCTGGGCGAAGTCCCGATAGCAGTTGTTGAAGAGCACGTGCGTGGTGTCGGCCTCGCCGGCCAGCTCGCGCAGCCGCGGCGCCCATCCGGCCAGTTCGTCGCGCGAGTACTCGTAGCCGAACTTCTCGTGGATGTCCTTGCTGGTCCACTTGTCGCTGTGGCCGTGGAAGCGGACCACGGCCAGGCCGGAGGTGGCGGCCAGCACGGGCGGCACCGACGACTTGTGGCCCTGCGGCATGTCGACACCGACGAAGGCGAGCTTGTGGGTGCGCAGGAAGTCGAGCGTCTCGGCCTGGTTGTCGCCCTCGAACCACGTCGCGTTGCGGAACTCGAAGACCGGCACGATCGGCTTGCAGCGGGCCGCGACCTCGAGCAGATAGTCCTTGTTGGACCGGCGAATGCCGAACCACGGCGGGAACTGGAAGAGCACCGCGCCCAGCTTGCCCGCCTCGGCCAGCGGATCCAGCGCGGCGAGGAACCGGGTCCAGACCTCCTCGTAGGCCTGCGCCGGGAGGTCGCCGGGATAGATGTTCTTCTTGTCCGTCTCGGGCCGCAGATCCTTGTAGATCGCCGACACCCTGGTCGGGTGACCGGTCAGCAGGCTGAACGCCTTGATGTTGAAGGTGAAGGCGTCGGGCGTGCGCTGCGCCCAGAGCTTGCTGGTCTGCTCGGCCGGCGGTCCGTAGTAGGTGGAGTCGACCTCGACCACCCGGTACTGCTTCGCGTAGTACGCCAGCCTCTTCTCGGGGGTGTCGGCGCTCGCCGGGTACCACCCCGAGTCGAGCAGCGTCTTGTCCGTCCAGGACGCCGTGCCGACCTCGATCGTGCCCATACCGTTCACGCTAGCCCCGATACGGCGGGTCCGCCGCTGGTGAGCGGCGGACCCGGACGTCTCGCGGTTTCCCGGCCGGCTCAGCCGGCTCGGCGCTCGCGGTTCTGCTTGCAGTTGACGCACGTGGTGGCCGAGGGGAAGATCTCCAGCCGCTCCCACGGGATCGGGTTGTGGCAGCCCTCGCAGTTGCCGTACGTGCCGTCCTCGAGCCGCGCCATCGCGTGCTCGGCCTGCGTGCGCCGGTCGAGCAGCGTGCGCAGCAGCGAGGTGGCCGCGTCGCGCTCGGCCGTCTTGGAGCCGCTGTCGGCCTGGTCGTCGCCGGCCGAGTCGCCGATCTCGACCAGCCGGAGCTGGTGGTTCTCGGCGACGGCCGTCTCGTACTCGGCGTTCAGGTCGTTGAACCGGTTGCGCAGAGTCGAACGGATCTGGTCGAGCTCCTCCGGCGTACGCCCCTTCGCGGCACTCTTCCCCGTGATGACCGCTTGATTGACGAGCATGCGCTCCCCCTGCCCTTCATACGCCCCTGCCGGCGAGTCCCCCGAAGTCGACACCATCGCACCGTGGAGCCGCCTGATACCCACCGCCGAAGATCCCAAACGGGGCCTCCGCTGAAAAAGTAACCGGAGCATAACTGTCAGTGGTGGGTTCCGCTACAGACTCGCTTCATGAACGTTCGAGGACCATCGCCGGGCGGCGCGGGTCGTCCACCCGCACGACCACATCGGCGAACGAGGCGGGCCCGACCTCCTCGGCGTACCGCCCGAAGGCGGGCAGCGTCCAGGCGTCCTCGGGCGGGGTCCGCCGGGCCAGCGCGGCGGCCGACATCTCGAGGTGCACGGTGACGTCGAAGGCCAGGCCGCCGCCGAGCAGCAACGGCCCGCTGACCAGCAGGATCGCTCCGGCAGCGAGATCGGCGTAGGGCTCGCGGGCGGCCCGGTCGGTGGCCGGGTTCCACAGCTTGGTGAGCACCCGGCCCGAGCCGCCGGGGCCGGCCGGGTCGAGCACCTCACGGGCCAGCCCGGCCTCGTCGAACCAACCCTGGTAGTACGAGTCCGGGTCGTGGCGGCCGAACTCCAGGCGCACCGAGGCCGGCCGCAGAAAGTCGCCGGTGTCGATCCGCAGCGCGGGACGGCCGCGGGCCCGCAGCGGGCCGACCAGGGCGTCGGCCAGCTCACCGGGACCGGCCGCCGGGGCGCCGTCGACGGCGACCCGGAGGTGACTGTCGACTTTCCGACATGTCAGCAGATCGACGAGTTCGTCGACGAGAACCTCGGTGGAGACGGGCCGGACACGCACGCGTCGAAGCTACCCGCCGGGCTCGATCGTCGTGGACGCGGTCACTCGTTCGGCTTGATCACCACGTGCGCGTCGTCGGAGAGCCGGTAGCCGACGCCGTAGACGGTCGTGATGAGCGGGGCCGTGCCGCCGAGCTTGAGACGCAGCCGGCGCACGTGCACGTCGACGGTGCGCTCGCCGGTGTGGTCGTAACCCCAGACGCCGGTCAGCAGCTGGGCCCGGGTGAAGACCCGGCGGGGCCGCTCGGCCAGGAAGAGCAACAGGTCGAACTCGAGCCGGGTGAGCGGCAGCGGCGCGCCGTCGACGATGACCTGCCGGGTGCCGGTGAGCAGGCGCACCTCGGGACCGGCGCCGAGGGCGGGCTCGAGGTCGGCGTCCTCGCGCGGCGCGGCCGCGGGCTCGAGGGTGACCGTGCCCTGACTGACCTCGACCAGCTCGCGCACGGCCTCGATCAGCTTGTGCGCCTGCGGGGAGATGGCATCACCGGTGAGCGGGATGGCGACCGTGACGGTCAGAGCGGGTTCCGCCGGGCGACGGGTGGCGGCGGAGCCGCGGACCGGCCCGGTGGCGTGTCGGGCGAGCCGAGGTGAAAGCGCACTGGCCGGCATTTAATTGATCCCCCTGAAAGCTGACCCAGCTGTGAAGCATGTCGGCAACCGAATACGACCGATCACCCTCCGTAATACCGCGGACGATGTTTCCGTCAGCCTCGTTGCCGGGTCAACCCGTCAACCACACTGTGGGAAAATCGTTCCACCGCGGAAAATGCATTCCGGTAACGGATTCTGTCAGACTGATTACGCGTTGCCGAACGCATGACGTACCGAGCATTCCTCCGGTCCTTAACATATGGCCTGGTGGGAGTGCTTGCGGAGGGTCGTTCGGGCGACATTTCTGAGACGAGAGCCACACCATTCTTCGTTGCCGGAGCAAAAAGAATCCGGGCGTTCCCGAAGGAACGCCCGGATGACAGTTGCCCTTTTTCCCGCCCTTGGCGGCGCCGTTACTCGCCCCGCGAGACCAGTCGGCGGCCGACCGCGGCGATGAGCCGATCGAGCTCGGAACCGAACGGGTTGTCGTGCACCAGGTAGGTCCAGGTGGCGCTCGGCCGGACGATCTTGGCGCGGTCGGGCTCCCAGCCGTCGCTGAAGTCGGTCTCCTCGAACGTCTCGATCGTCCTTCGCTCGATCTCGAGCAGGACCTTCTGGAACGCCGGCACGGCAGCCCGGTGGAACTCGTCGAGCGGGTCGAGCTTGCCCAGCGCCCGCAGGTGCACGCCCTCGCGCACCTCGGACAGCTCGGCCAGGTGCTCGACCCACAGCCGGTCGAGGTGGTACAGCGCGATCGCCCGGGCCGCGTCGGAGAGCACGTCCTCGTCGAGCTCCTTGGCCTTCTCGGACGAGCGCTCGAGCAGCATGATCGTCGCCACCTCGGAGGTCAGCAGCCGCTCGCGGCGCTCGGCCAGGGCCACCCGCTGCTGCTCGATGACGACGCTGTAGCGCCAGGTGTTGCGGTGGATCTCGTGGTTGACGCCCTCGGCGACCCGCTGGGCGTGCTCGACCGCGTAGTCGACCTGGTCGTCGTGCACCACGCCGTCCATGTCCATCCGGGGCGACGCCGGCAGGATGTCGCCCGCGTGCCGGGTGACCAGCTCGTCCTCCAGGCTGACGAAGAAGACCGAGCCACCCGGGTCGCCCTGGCGGCCGGCCCGGCCGCGGAGCTGGTCGTCGACGCGGCGGCTGTCGTGCCGGCCGGCGCCGATCACGTAGAGCCCGCCCAGCTCGACCACGCGGTCGCGGTCGGTCTCGTCGCTGCCACCGAGGCGGATGTCGACACCCCGGCCGGCCATCTGCGTCGAGACGGTGACCGCGCCCAGCGCCCCCGCCTCGGCGATGATCTGCGCCTCCTCGGCGTCGTTCTTGGCGTTCAGCACGTTCGACGGCACGCCGGCCGCGGCCAGCTGCTTGGCCAGCAGCTCGGACGCCTTCACGTCCAGGGTGCCCACGAGCACCGGGCGGCCCTTCTCGTGGGCGATCTTGATTTCCTCGACCAGAGCCTCGTCGCGGGTCTCGTGGGCCGAATAGATGCGGTCGGGCTCGTCGTCGCGGATGTTCTCGGCGTTCGACGGGATGACCGCGACCTCGAGGTTGAAGTACTCGCGGAGCTGTTCGCCGACGTGCACGGCGGTGGCGGTCATGCCGCAGACGGTCTGGTAGAGCGCGATGTAGGCCTGCACGGTGATCGTGTCGAGGACCTCGCCCTCGGCGGTGGCGGTCAGGCCCTCCTTCGCCTCGACGGCGGCCTGCAGGCCGTCGGGCCAGCGGCGGCGCTGAGCGACCCGGCCGCGCATCTCGTCGATCAGCTCGACCGAGCCGTCGCGGACGATGTAGTCGACGTCGCGGCGCAGCAGGGCCTCGGCGTGCAGCGCCACGTTGACCGCGGACAGCTGCCGCACCTGGTCGTCGGCGTACAGATCGATGTCGCCGAGCTGCTCCTCCATCTTCTTGAGCCCGGCCTCGGTGAAGGCCACGCTGCGGCCGTCCTCGGCCACCTCGTAGTCCTTGCCCGCCCGGAGCTGGCGCACCAGGTCGGCCGCGCCGAGCACCGGGTCGGCCTCGGTGGCCAGGCTGCCGGCCAGGACCATCGGCACCCGGGCCTCGTCGATCAGGATGGAGTCGGCCTCGTCGACGATCGCCGTGGCCAGCTCGCGCTGCACCCGGTCCTCCACGTCGGTGACCAGCTGGTCGCGCAGATAGTCGAAACCGGCCTCGCTGACCGACACGTAGGTGACGTCGGCCAAGTAGGCCTCGCGGCGCTCCTCGTGGGTCGACGCCTCGGTGACCCAGCCGACGCTGAGGCCGAGCAGCTTGTAGACCGGCTGCATCCACTCGGCGTCGCGGCGGGCCAGGTAGTCGTTGACGGTGAGCACGTGCACCGGGCCGTTGCCCAGGCGGACGTGGCCGTACGCCGCGACGACCGCCGTCAGCGTCTTGCCCTCACCGGTGGCCATCTCGGCGACCTTGCCCGAGAGCAGGGCCATCGCGCCGAGCAGCTGCACGTCGTACGGCCGCTGCTCGAGGGCCCGGTGGGCCGCCTCGCGGCCGATCGCGCAGATCTCGGTGAAGTCGGTGGCCTCCTGGGCGGCCGCGGTCAGCGCCTCGTCGTCGAGCTCGCGGAGCGCTTCCTCACGAGCGTCGATGGCCGGAAGACGCTTGCGGAACGGCGCCAGGTCGACCGTCGTGCCCGGACGCTGCAAGAACTTGCGAAACCGGCTCTTCAGCCGCTGAGACACACCCATGGCGGGCTACGGTACTTCATTTTCCTGAGCGGTTGGTCACGACTACCGGCCCGCGACGCGTTTGTGTCACCTTCACGCCGGGCAAAGCGACACGGCAGATTGTCCGACGAAGGAGGCAGGGTGCCGAGTCAGCTCGTGTGCCGGCCGGAACGAGGGTTCCCGGTCGCCGCGCTGCGCGTCAGCGGCACCCTCGATCAGGTCACCGGGGACGCCCTCCAGCAGGCCGTCCGGCTGCGGCTGGCCGACCAGCCGTCCGTGCTGCTGCTCGACGTCGCCGGGCTGCGCATCGGCGATCCGGTCGGACTGTCCGCGCTCAGCGCGACCGTGTGCGAGGCCCACGAGTGGCCGGACGTGCCGGTCGTGCTCTGCGGCGCCGACGCCCGGACCCGCGCGATGATCAACGACGCGCCCGACTGCGCGGAGCTGCGCTACGCCGACGACTTCACGGCCGCGGTCGCGTCGACCGGCGCCGGGACGTCCCCGCCGCCGCTGCGGGTGCGCCTGCGGCCGATGCCCGAGGCCTGCCGGCAGGTGCGCGGGCTGGTCGGCCAGGCCTGCACAGCCTGGCAACGGGCCGACCTGGTGGCCACCGCGACGTTGATCGCCACCGAGCTGGTGGCCAACGTGGTGCGGCACGCGCACACCACGATGGACTTCACCATGCGGCCGCTGCAGGGTGGCCGGCTGGGCATGAGCGTGCGCGACCACAGCCGCCGGATGCCCCGGCCCAAGGAGGCGGCGCTCTCCGACCCCGGCGGGCGGGGCCTGCGCCTCGTCCGGGATCTGACCGACGCCTGGGGCGTGCTGCCGGTGACCGACGGCAAAGTCGTGTGGACGCGCCTGCGCGCGGCGACTATCTGACCCGCCGCCATCGGCGCACCGGGCGGGGTCCGTACGGGTTGAAGTGCGGTAGCGTCTGTGTGTGCAGCCGACGGATCCGCATTTAGAGGCACTCCTGGTCTATCTCAAGGAGTCGCGCGGTTTCGACTTCACCGGCTACAAGCGGTCGAGCCTGGCCCGGCGGATCAACCGGCGGATGAGCCAGATCAACGCGACCGATTATCAGAACTATCTGGACTATCTGCAGGTCCATCCGGACGAGTTCGCCGCGTTGTTCAACACCGTCCTGATCAACGTGACCAGCTTCTTCCGCGACAGCGAGGCCTGGGACTACCTCAGCAAAGAGGTGCTCGAGCCGCTGATCGCGGCCAAGCCGGACGACTCGCCGATCCGGATCTGGTGCGCCGGCTGCGCGTCCGGCGAGGAGGCCTACACCCTCGCCATGGCCTTCGCCGAACTGCTCGGCGTGCCGGCTTTCAAGGACCGGGTCAAGATCTACGCCACCGACATCGACGAGGAACAGCTCAACGAGGCCCGCCAGGCGACGTACGGCGACCGCGAGATGGAGGCGGTGCCGCCGGAGCTCGCCGAGCGCTACTTCGAGCCGGTGAACGGCCGGTTCGCCTTCCGCAAGGACCTGCGCCGCTCGGTCATCTTCGGCCGCAACGATCTGGTGCAGGACGCGCCGATCTCCCGGATCGACCTGCTGGCCTGCCGCAACACGCTGATGTACTTCAACGCCGAGACCCAGGCCAAGATCCTCGGGCGGTTCCACTTCGCGCTGCGCGACGACGGCGTGCTGTTCCTGGGCAAGGCCGAGATGCTGCTCAGCCACACCGGCCTTTTCACCCCGATCGACCTCAAGCGCCGGGTCTTCCGCCGGGTTCCCCGCCTCTACGCGCGGCCCGGCACCGCCTTCGCCGACCTGCCGACGCCGCCCGACCTGGCGGTGACCGGGCTCGGCGAGCTCCGCGACGAGGCCTTCGCCGCCAGCCCGCTGGCCCAGCTCACGCTCACTCCCGACGGTCACGTCGCGGTGTTCAACCGGCAGCTGGAGAAGATGTTCGGGGTGTCGTCGCGCGACATCGGCCGCCCGTTCAGCGACCTCGAACTGTCCTACCGCCCGGTCGAGCTGCGCCGCTACGTCGAGCAGGCCCAGCTCGAACGGCGCGCGCTCCGGGTCCCCGACGTCGACTTCCAGCGCGGCGCCGACCAGCTCACCCTCGAAGTGCAGGTCAGCCCGCTCGCGGGGGCGGACGGCAGCCTTCTCGGCGTCACGCTCGCCTTCCATGACGTGACCGCGTCGCGGCGGCTCAAGGACGAGCTGGAGCACGCCAACCAGCAGCTCGAGACGGCGTACGAGGAGTTGCAGTCGACCAACGAGGAGCTGGAGACCACCAACGAGGAGCTCCAGTCCACGGTCGAGGAGCTGGAGACCACCAACGAGGAGCTCCAGTCGACCAACGAAGAACTGGAGACGATGAACGAGGAGCTCCAGTCGACCAACGACGAGCTCCAGAGCATCAACGACCAGCTGCGCATGTCCAGCGTCCAGCTGGACGAGGCCAACGTGTTCCTCGAGACGGTGCTGACCAGCATGGAGGCGGGCGTCGCGGTGGTCGATCCTGACCTGCGCGTCCGCATGTGGAATCGCCGGGCCGAGGATCTGTGGGGCCTGCGCTCGGCCGAGGTGATCGGTCAGCACTTCCTCAACCTCGACATCGGCCTGCCGATCGACCAGCTGCGACCGATCCTGCGGGCGGCCACCTCCCCGGAGGCGACCGGCGTCGAACTGGAGGTCGACGCCGTGAACCGGCGGGGTCGATCGATATCGGTACGGGTGGCGTGCACGCCACTGCGGCGCCGCGACGGTGGCCGGCTCGAGGGCGCGATCATCGTCATGGAGACCGGCTCGACCGAGGCGGTCTGAGGCGCCCGTTTGCCGATTCCGACGAAGGGTATGCCCCAGCGGTCGCCCCGGCTGGGAACGGCGAGGATGCGGAAGGCACAAGGATGGCCATCACGTACGAGGTCAGCATCGACGAGGCGGGCCTGGTCGGCTCGATCGCCGGTGCTCTGCGCCTGTCCGACGTGACCAGCCTCTACCTCCACATGCTGAAGTCGCTGGCCGAACAGCCCGACGCGTTGCTGCTCGACGTCTCCGGCATGCTGGTCTCCGAGCCTCTCGCGCTGTCCGTCTTCACGGCGGCGACGCGGCAGGCAGCCCGGTGGCCGGGCACTCCCATCCTGCTCTGCGCACCGCCGGGCGCGACCCGGGATGCCCTGGACGGGCCGGCCTACCGCCGGCTCACCGTCGTCGACAGCCTGACCGCCGCCCGCTCCAGTCTGGCCGGCACCCCGCACGACGAGATGCCGGCCCTCTCGGAGGAACTGCTTCCGGTCGCCGGCGCGGCCCGGCACGCCCGCGACGTAGCCACCGACGCCTGCCTGCGGTGGGACCTGCCGCATCTGGTCGCCCCGGCCAGCCTGATCGCCAACGAGCTGGTCAGCAACGTCGTCGACCATGCCCACACGATGATGACGCTGCAGTTGTCGTTGCGGTCGCGCTACCTCAACATCGCCGTCCGCGACGGTTCGGCTGTCGAGGTGCGGCCACCGGGCCACGTGCCCATCGAAGCCCGGCGTGGGCGTGGTCTGTTGCTGGTCGACGCGACCGCGCACACCTGGGGCTGCATGCCGTCGGCTGATGGCAAGGTGGTGTGGGCCTCCCTGCGCCGCGCAGAGTGACGTCTCGCTTTCCAGCAAGCGGGCGAGCCCGCGGCCTCAGCCTTCCAGCAGGCGGGCAAGCCCGGTGACCGAGAGGATGCTGGCCACGTAGGGCTGGGCGCCGGTCAGGGAGAACGGGATCTCGGCGACCGCGGCCGCCGAGGCAGCGTCGACCAGCACGGCGATGCCGGCCGCGTCGAGCAGCGGTACGCCCGACAGGTCGATCACGACCCGGTCGCGTCCGGCCAGGGCGATCGCGTGACGCAGCCCGAGGCGCATCCGCTCGGCCGTGTCGCGGTCGACCTCGCCGCGCACCCGGGCGATCACCAGGGAACCCTCGCGCACGGCCTCGACCTGCAACGGGTGCCGCTCCGACCGGCTCTCGGCGCCCTCCCAGCGCGGCGGGGTGTCGCTGAGCATCGCCTCGCGCAACCAGGCCAGCGCCCGGCTGAGCAGACGCGACACGTGCATCTGGGAGATGCCCAGCTCGGCGGCGATCTCGGCCTGGGTGCGGTTGCCGTAGAAGCGCATCGCGAGCATGCGGCGCTCCCGCGCGGGCAGGCGCATCAGCAGGTCGGCGACGGTCACCTTGTCGTCGACCAGTTCCAGGTCGCCGTCGAAGTCGCCGAGCAGGTCGCCGAACTCGGCCGCGCCGTCGCCACCACCGACGGGCGCGTTCAGCGACGAGGGCGAATAACCGGCCGACGACTCCTGCGCCTCCAGCACGGCGGCCACCGGAACGTTGAGCCGGGCCGCGATCTCGGCCGCGGTGGGCGTACGGGAAAGGGCGGTCGTCAGGGCCATGGTGGCGTGCCCGACCTCGAGGCTGAGATCCTGCACCCGCCGGGGCACGTGGACGCCCCACGTCTTGTCGCGGAAATGCCGCTTGATCTCACCCGAGATGGTGATGACCGCGTACGCCGTGAAGGAACCCCGCTCGGGGTCGTACCGGTCGATCGCCTTGACCAGACCGAGCCGCGCGACCTGTTCGATGTCCTCGAAGGTCTCACCGCGACCGCGGTAGCGCCGGGCCAGCCGACCGGCGAACGGCAGGCACAGCCGGGTCAGGGTGTCCCGGAGGGCGGCGCGCTCGGCCGGGCCGGCCATCGCGGTGCGTTCCGCGTAGGCGAGCGCGACGGCGTCGAGGTCCTCGAGCCCGTCATCGGTGACCGGAGTGGCCATCCGGCCGAGGATGCCCTGGTCGGCCGGGGACTGATCGATCCGGGTCTCCGACATCGGCCCTCCTGTCAACGGGTCCGGCCGCGAGTCCCGGCTCGGGTGGGCCAGGCGTCCGCGCAGACGCCGCACGTCAATGGGGGCGACCGGGTATGAACCCCATCGCCCATCGGCGACACTAGTGCCCTAGTTCATCAGCGCTCAAACTTCCGCGGCCGGGTCGAGGAGAATTCACCGTTCCGGGTTCGGCGGCGGGCCGGGACGGTCCCGATCGGTGAGCGGCTTGTTGAGCTGACCCATGTTGGGCGCCTCCAGCTTGGGCCGCGCCGGACGCGGTCCCGGACCACCCTCCCCCGGCGCGGCGGGGTGCCCGGCGGACGGCAGGCGGTTCATCGGGGTGGAGGGCGGAGTCTCCAGGGCGGCGCGGGGCGCGGCGTTCTGCTCGGGCCCGGAGCCGCCGAAGCGGGCCGAGCTGTTGCCCAGGCCGGGCAGGACGGCCGGACCCCCGGCCGGTCGGCCGGGCAGACCGGACGGCTCCGCGTCCGTCGAGGCGGGCGGGCCGGGCTGGGTGGCCGGCGCCGGACCGGCGTATCCGGGCGCCCGGCCCAGACCGGACGTCTGGTTGCCGGCCGTTCCCGGACCCGAGGTCTCGTGGCTGAAGGGTGAGGAGGGCGCCGGCACGGCCGACGACTCGTGCGCCGCCGGCGAGGTGGGCGCGAGGCCTGGCAGACCGGACGGCTCGCGACCGGTGGCGATGCCGGCCAGGCCGGACGGCTCGTTCGGCGCGCCGGACTCCGGTTGACCGGGCCGGTCGATCTGTGTCGGCTGAGCCAGCTCGCTGATCTGGGTCGGCTGAGCGAGGTGGCCGATCTGCGTCGGCTGGCCCGGCCGACCGGGCTGGGCCGAGTGCCCAGGCTGGTCGGATCGACCGGGCTGGGTCGGCTGTGCCGTTCCGGCGGACGGCGCGGGTGACCCTGCCGAACCACCGAAGAGCCCGGACAACCCCGAGGGTTCCTGGCCGGTGGGCATGGAGGACTGTGGGGCCGCGGACCCGCCGACGTCCGCCGACGGACCGGCCACCGGAGTGGGCGCCGTCGGATCGAGCGCGACCGAGGGAGGCGTGGTTCCGATCGGTGTGACCGGCGCGGCGGGCGGCTGCGGGCCGGTGACGACGGCCGGCGGCTTGCTGGGGCCGCCGGGCATGCCCGGGGGCGTGTGCCCGTTGGCGCCCGGAGCCCGCGGAGCCACCGGGCGGGACGGGACGAACGTCGGGGCGTCGAGAGGCCGGCTCTGGCGCCAGTTCGGTGGCAGCGGCGGTGACGCCTTGCGCTGCGCCGGCGGCTCGTCGGCGACCGGCTGCGGCGCCGAGGCCTGATGCGGCATCCCGATCGGCGCGTCGTCCTGCCGGCCGACACCGTCTCCGCCCATCGGCGCCTCGCCGATCCGGCCGCCGAGCGTTCCTCCCGCGACCGGCGGCGCAGTAACGCTCGTCGACGGGGTCAGGTCCGGCGCCTGCGCCGGCGGCACGATGGTGGGGCCGCCGTCGGCAGCCGGCGACTCGGGAGCGGCGGGACGTCCTGCGGGTTCCGTGATGACCGGCCCTCCGGCTGTCGCCGGGGCAGTCACGCCTCTCAGGCCACTCGGCTCATCGATCTCAGGCCGTGGCCCCGATCCCACCGCCGGCCGGCCGTCACTCGTCCCGGGTTGCAGGCCGCTCAGCTCGCCGATCCCCGGCCGCGGCTCCGATTCCGCCTCGGATCGACTTTGATCCATCCGGGACTGCAGAGCGCTCAGTTCGCCGATCGCCGACCGCGGTTCCGATTTTACGATCGGTCGGCCCTGATCCGCTCCCGCCCCCGGACCGCTCGGCTTGCCGATCTCCGGCCCTGATTCCGCCACCACTGAACGGTCGGGGTCGACCGCGGGCTGCGGACCGCTCGGCTCGAGGTGCGTACCGGACCAGTCGTCTTTCTCGTGGCGGCCCCGCTCCGGCAGCGCCTCGGGCCGCGGCTCGATCGGCGGAGGCGCGTTTCCCGGCGTGGCGGAGGCCTGGAAGGACACGTCGACCGGTCCCGCGTGCCGGGCGTCGCGGTATCGCGGCCCGGCCGAGGGGCTGTCGTCGTCCGGTGCGGCGCGGCGAGCCGCGTATTCGGGTCGCGCCGGCTCGTCGGGGAACGCCGCTTCGCGCGATTGATGGAAACTTTGCAAGCCGGTGGACAGGTGGTCCCCTGCCGGCCCGGAAGCCGCCGCGAAGCCTCCGGCAGCCGACACCTCGTCCTCCCGCCACGAAGTGTCGTCCTGGTGCGACCCGAAGGCCGCCCTGTCACCCTCAGCGGCAGCACCGTCCGGCACAGAACCACCGTCCAGGCCAGAGGCACCTTCCTCCTGCCACGATCGGTTGACCAGCATCTCTGGCTGCGAGCCGGCGGCCGACTCCGACGACGAACCGGAGGCAGCCGAGCCGGGGGCCGTGGACGACTCAGAGCTGTCAGCCGAGCCGAACGCCGTCAGCGGCTCAAGAACGCCGGGAGAGCCGAACGCCGTGGGCGGGTCGAAAACATCAGGCGAGCCGAACGCCGTGGACGGGTCGAAAACATCAGGCGAACCGAACGCCGTGGACGGGTCGAGAACGTCGGGCGAACCGGACGTCGGCGCGCCGAGCGTGCCGGGTGCGCCGAACGCCGTCGGCGGGTCGAGGACGACCGGCGAACCGAACGCCGTCAGCGCCCCGAGACGATCGGATGAGCCGAACGCCTCCGGCGCGTCGTGAACGTCGGGCGAGCCGAACGCCGTGGGCGGGTCAAGCGGCGGCACCGCGCCCACGCCCGGGCCCCGCGACCCGAAGCCGCTCCCCGTTGTCCCGTACGGCTCCCCCAGCCCCTGCCGCGAGGCGGCGACCAACCCGGATTCCTCGGCCAGCCCGGCCGCCTCGACCACCTCGGCCGCGGACCGGCCGGCTGCGCAGGGCAGCCGCTCGCCGCACGCGGGACACGTGGTCAGACCGCCTCCCGGCCCGCGGCCCCCGGCGTGCGCCTCGAGCATCTGGCGGGCGGTCCGCGCCAGGACGCTCTCCGGATCCACGAAGGCCTTGGTCGGTGCCACGTCAGCCGCCCCCATTCGTCCCGAGGCGAGCGCCTCGGCATACACGAGACAAGTTCACCGCTGATCGGGGGCGATTCGCGGGCTTTTCAGCATTTCGGCGACGCGGGTGGCGAACGAGCAAGAAGCAGAGCCATGACGCTTACCGTGCTCACGTATTCACTCACGGTGCTCGTTGATTAACTCTCCGTACGATGTGAGAACCCCTCAGGAGGTGCCCATGGACGACCTCGACCTGCACCGCGAGCAGATCCTCCGGCATGTCGGGCCCATCATCACCGGCCGGTTCGCGGGCTTCCGGACCTCGTACACCAGAGAGGTCAAAATCGGTCAGCCCCTGCTCATGGCCATTTTTCTCGCCTCCAGCGTGATCCACCTGCTGGGCGCGATCGTGCGGATGAAGGCCGGCCGGCGCAGCTTCAAGGAGCTCAAGAAGGGCCCCGAGTTCCTGGTGACACCGGTGCGGCTGCGCGACGACCTCGGACAGACCTACGAGGTCGAGATGCACGGGCAACTGCCGCAGTCCGCCCTGCACCGCGGCGACCTGGTGCAGGTCACGACCGTCCCGCAGAAGGACCCGACGCTCCCGGTACGCCTGGTGCGGTGCGTCAACCTGACCACCATGCAGCCGCTGACCCCGCGGATCCCGACGATGTGGTCGCACCTGGGTCCCGCGCTGCTGCTCCAGGCCGGGCTCGGCCTCGCCCTGCTGATCGCGGTCGTGGCGTTCTGGACGCTCTAGAGCCGGTCGAGCGGCACGGCCTCGGCGAGAGCCCGCATGCCCTCGTCGTTCGGGTGCAGATGGTCGCCCCCGTCGTAGCGGGCGCTCAGCCGCAAGGGGGCGAACGGATCGCGGACGGCCCGATCGAAATCAGCCACCGCGTCGAAAGCGCCACCGCCGGACGACCGGATCCAGGCGTTGACCCGCAGCCGCACCCGGTCGGCCGCCGGCGTGTACGCGTGGTAGCCCTGCCAGGGCGTGATGGTGCCGGCCACGACCCGCAGCCCCGCCGCGCGGGCGCGCGCCGCCAGGCCGGCCAGCCCGGCGGCGATCCGGGCCGGGTCGGTCTGCCGGGGCGCCTGCATGATGTCGTTGATGCCGGCCAGCAGGATGACCGTGCGGGCGCCCGAGCGTTCGAGGACGTCCTCGGTGAACCGCACGCGGCCCGACCGCCCGGCCACCGCGGTGATCCGGTAGCGCGGGTGGCCGGCGTCGAGCAGGATCCGGTTGCCGCTGATGCCGGCGTTGGCCACGCCGTAGTCGGGGTCCGGCGTGGTCGCGAGCCGGGCCGCCAGCAGGTCGGTCCAGCGCCGGTTGCGGCCCGGGGTGGAGGCCGCGCCGTTGGTGATCGAGTCGCCGAACGCGACGATCGTGCCGGGGGCGCCGGTCACCTCGACGGCGGTCACGAAGAACCAGGCCCACGTTCCCCGGGTGAACGCCGTGGCGGTCTCGTCGGCCGCGCGGTCGGCCTCGTCCGGGCTGATCAGCGACCGCTGCTTGGGCTCGCCGTGGAAGGTGGCCGCGCGCGGCCGTACCGGGGTCCAGACCGTCACCAGCAGGTCGGCGTCGGCCGGCACGGCGAGCGGCACGGCGTCGCTGAGCACGTCGCCGCCGCGGGGCACGGTCACGCCGCGGCGGCCGTCGAAGGTCAGGTCACGCAGGGTGCCGGGTGCGGCCGTACCGTCGCTGAGGTCTGCCGTGCCGTCCCGGCGGCCACCGCCGTGGGCCGAGAGGGCGACCGTGACGTGCCCGAAGCGCACGGCCCCGACGCCGAAGCGGTTGCTCAGCCGGACGCGCACGAGCGGGCCGCCGATCGTCGTGTGGACCACGTTGCGGATCGTGTGCCCGGCCGGCCGGGTGCGGCTGGCCGCCGACGGCGCGGCCGACCACGCTGTCGAGAACTCCGGCTCGCGCGGCACGGGCGGCGGCAAAGGGGCCGCGGCCTGGGCGGACGCCTGCGGGGACGGCGCCCCGGACCGCAACGGGCCGAGCGCCGCCCAGGTGACCGTCAACGTCGTGGACAGGACCGAAGCCACGACCACGCCGATCAGCAACCGCCGCACGTTCACGATCATGCCCTCCCCGGGTTGCGGATCCGGATGAAATCCGCCGCGAAGGGGTACCGCAGCGGACGTGTCCCCGGAACCACCCTCCGCCACACCGACGTGGCCGGAGAAGGACTGCCCGTGCGATCTCATGCTTTGGTGTCGCCTGGCGCGTCCGCCGGGGGTGTGTGTGAATGTGATGAGCGCCAGTTACCCGAGGGGGTGTGCCGTGGGCGAGGACGTCGAGCAGGCCAACTTCACCCGTGAGGACCGCGCCAGATACCGGCACAAGATCCGTCGCAGCCTGGACGTGTTCGCGGCCATGCTGCGCGAGTCCCGGTTCGACTTCGAGCGGCCGCTGACCGGCATGGAGATCGAGCTCAATCTGGTCGACGAGAACTGCGACCCGGCCATGCGCAACGCCGAGGTGCTGGGCGCGATCGCCGACCCGGACTTCCAGACCGAGCTCGGGCAGTTCAACATCGAGATCAACGTGCCGCCGCGGCGCCTGGCCGGCGACGAGAACGCCGACCTCGAGCGGACGCTGCGGGCCAGCCTCAACAACGCCGAGAAGCATTCCCGTACGGTCGGCGCGCACACCGTGATGATCGGGATCCTGCCGACGTTGCGGCGCGAGCACATGACCGACGACGCGCTCTCGGCCAACCCGCGCTACAAGCTGCTCAACGAGCAGATCTTCGCGGCCCGCGGCGAGGATCTCGACATCCGGATCGACGGGGTCGACCGGCTGGCCGTCACCACCGACACCATCGCGCCCGAGTCGGCCTGCACCAGCACCCAGTTCCACCTGCAGGTCAGCCCGGCCCAGTTCGCCGCGTACTGGAACGCGGCCCAGGTCATCGCCGGCGTGCAGGTGGCCCTCGGTGCCAACTCGCCGCTGCTGTTCGGCCGGGAGCTGTGGCGCGAGACGCGCATCCCGCTGTTCGAGCAGGCCACCGACACGCGGTCCGAGGAGATAAGAGCTCAGGGCGTACGCCCCCGGGTGTGGTTCGGCGAGCGGTGGATCACCAGCGTCTTCGACCTCTTCGAGGAGAACGTCCGCTACTTCCCGGCGCTGCTGCCGATCTGCGACGAGATGGACCCGGCCGAGATCCTCGAGCGGGGCGAGGTGCCCGAGCTCAGCGAGCTGCGGTTGCACAACGGCACCGTCTACCGCTGGAACCGGCCGATCTACGACGTCGTGCGCGGCCGCCCGCACCTGCGCGTGGAGAACAGGGTGCTGCCGGCCGGCCCGACCGTGGTCGACACGATGGCGAACGCCGCCTTCTACTACGGGCTGATCCGCACCCTGGCCGAGGCCGAGCGCCCACTGTGGACGCAGATGAGCTTCAGCGCGGCCGAGGAGAACTTCCACACCTGCGCCCGGCACGGCATCGACGCCACCGTGTTCTGGCCGGGGCTCGGCTACATCCAGGTCACCGAGCTCGTGCTGCGGCGGCTGCTGCCCATGGCCCACCAGGGGCTCGAACGCTGGGGCGTCTCGCAGGGGGAACGCGACCGTCTCCTGGGCATCATCGAACAGCGCTGCCTGCGCCACCGCAACGGCGCCGTCTGGCAGGTGCAGACCCTGCACGCCCTGGAGGCCGACGGCAACGACCGCCAGAAGGCTCTGCACGAGATGCTCGGGCAGTACCTGCCACTCATGCACGAGAACCTCCCCGTGCACGAGTGGCCCTACCCCAGCTGACCTACTCGGGCCGGCGTTGCCCGGCCCGGTCGGAGCGGGGCAGTTCAGCCGGACAGCCTCAGCTGAGTCCTTCGGTTGGGCAGGTGCCCGGCGCCGTCGATGACCGCCAGCGTCGAGCCGGGGATCAGGGCGTGCATCTCCTCGGCGTCGGCGACCGGGGTGAACTCGTCGTCGCGGCCGACGACGATCAGGGCCGGGACGGTGACGGTGGCCAGCAGGTCGCGGTAGTCGGGCCGCTCGGCCCGGCTGCGCAGGGCGGCGGCCGCCCCGGCCGGCGGGGCGCTCGTCATCATGGTCGTGACGTGGGCGGCCACGGCCGGCATGGCCTCGACGTTGTAGGAGGCGATCATCTTGGCCAGGTTGTCCCGGGCGTAGCCGGTCATCCCCTCGGCTTCGAGGCGGTCGGCTGTCGCGCGGCGGTGCGCCTGGCCCTCGGCGGTGTCGGTGCCGGGGAAGGTGTCGGCCAGCACGAGGCCGCTGATGCGGGACGGGAACTGGCGGTCGGACCGGCGAGCGCGGCAACCTGCGGCGCCCACATCGACCGGTCGAACGGGTGGCCGTGCACCAGCACCAGCGGCCGGCCCTGGCCGGTGTCGTCGTACCCGATCGTGATGCCGTTGACCGACGCTGTGCTCATGCGACCGACGCTAATGTCCGGTTCGCCGGTGGGATCGGTCCCATCCCGCGGTCGCGGCCCCGTTCAGCCCCGGCGCGAGCGCGGCCAGAGCCACGGTGACGCCGCCCGAGATGCGCTTCGGCGTCAGCAGGGCGCCGGCCGGGCCGGCCGCGCTGAGGGCGGCCGCCTCGGCCACGCTCGGGGTGCCGACCGCCGCGGCGACAACTCCGCTCGGGTTGGGCACCGGCTGCTGGGCCAGCACGGCGGCGGGCAGGGCGAGCAGCCGCCACCCCCGGTCGGCGGCCAGGTCCCGGACGGCGGGTTCGGCGGCCCGCCGGTCGACCGTGGCCAGCACCGACACGTCGGCCGGGGTCAGTCCGGCCGACGACAGGACCGCGTCGACGGCCGCGCGCAGGACGGCGGCCGGCACGCCCGGGCGGGCGCCGACCCCGACCGCCACGGTCACCGGTCGGCGACCAGGTGGGTGGCGAAGCCGGGGCTCCCGGCCCAGTGCAGGTGCAGGTAGGACGCGTGCACCGAGGCCGTCGCGAAGCCTTCCGGATCGGCGCCGCGCCAGGCCCACGCGGCCCCGCCGGCCGGGGACAGCAGCAGGCCGGAGCGGGGGTGCACGGTCGTGCGGTGGAACTCGTGACCGGTGACCCGGGTGCCGGCCGGGGCGAGCGGGCTGTCGGTGAGCGCCACCGCGTCGCGGTAGCCCAGGGTCAGCGTCGGGGTCATGGCCGCCTCGGCGTCGATCACGCCGCACATCGGGGCGCCGTCGAGAGTGCGGCACAGCCACAGCAGCCCGGCGCACTCGGCCGCGATCCGGCCTCCGCCCGCGGCCAGTTCGGCCACCGCGCGGCGCAGCGGCTCGTTGGCGGACAGCTCCGAGGCGTACACCTCGGGGAAGCCGCCGCCGACGACGAGGGCCTTCGTTCCGTCGGGCAGCTTCTCGTCGTGCAGCGGGTCGACCGTCACGACCGTGGCGCCGGCTCCGGCCAGCAGTTCGGCCGTCTCGGCGTACGCGAAGGAGAAGGCCGGCCCACCCGCGAGCGCGACGACCGGACGGCCGGGGACGGGATCGGCGGCGACCGGCGACCAGGGTTCGACGTCGAGCGGCGGCGCCGACCGCGCGACCGCCATCACCTCGGCCAGGTCGACCGACGACTCGATCAGCGCGGCCAGGGCGTCCACCGAGGCCAGGGCCTCCGCCCGGCGTTCGGCGGCCGGGACGAGCCCGAGGTGGCGGGACGGGGCGGAGACGGCGTCGGCCCGGCGCAGCGCCCCGAGCACGGGCGTGCCGACCTCCTCGCAGGCCTCGCGCAGGATCGCCTCGTGGCGGTCGGAGCCGACCCGGTTGAGGATGACGCCGGCCATCCGCACGCGGCCGAAGCTGCGGAAGCCGTGCACCAGCGCGGCGATCGACCGGCCCTGCGCGGCCGCGTCCACGACCAGGATCACCGGCGCGTCGAGCAGCCCGGCGACCTGCGCGGTCGACCCGGTCTCGCCGGCGCCGGTCCGGCCGTCGTAGAGGCCCATCACACCCTCGACTACGGCGAGCGAGGCGCCCTGCGAGCCGTGGGCGAACAGCGGGCCGATCAGCTCCTCCCCGACCATCACCGGGTCGAGGTTGCGGCCGGGCCGGCCGGCCGCCAGCGCGTGGTAGCCGGGGTCGATGTAGTCGGGTCCGACCTTGAACGGGGCCACCGGCAGGCCCCGGCGCGCGAAGGCGGCCAGCAGCCCGGTCGCCACCGTCGTCTTGCCGTGGCCGGAGGCGGGCGCGCCGATCACGACGCGCGGGATGCTCACCATTCGATGCCCTGCTGTCCCTTGCGACCGGCGTCCATCGGGTGCTTCACCTTCGTCATCTCGGTGACCAGGTCGGCCGCCTCGAGCAGCGCGGGCGCGGCGTCCCGGCCGGTGATCACCACGTGCTGGTTGCCGGGGCGCTCGGTCAGCGTGGCCACGACGTCGTCGACGTCGACCCAGCCCCACTTCATCGGGTACGTGAACTCGTCGAGCACATAGAACTTGTAGGTCTCGGCGGCCAGGTCGCGCTTGATCTGCGCCCAGCCCTCGGCGGCCTCGGCGGCGTGGTCGCGCTCGGTGCCGGCGCGCTGGATCCACGACCAGCCCTCACCCATCTTGTGCCAGGTGACCGGCGCTCCCCCGGTCGTACCGAGCGCCTTGAGCGCGGACTCCTCGCCGACCCGCCACTTCTCCGACTTGACGAACTGGAACACGCCGATCGGCCAGCCCGCGCTCCACGCGCGCAGCGCCATCCCGAACGCGGCGGTCGACTTGCCCTTGCCGTGTCCGGTGTGGACGGCCAGGACGGCCTGGCGGCGGCGCTGACGGGTGGTGAGGCCGTCGTCCGGTACGGCGGTGACCTTGCCCTGCGGCATCAGGCGGCCCTTCCCGTCTCGAGGCTGTCCAGCGGCATCAGGTCGGCGTCGAGCGCGGTGGCGAGCCGGGCCGCGAGCCGCAGCCGGATCGGCCCGGACTCACAGTCGACCACCACCGTGGACACGCCGCGCAGCGCGGGCGCGACGGTCGCCGGGTCGGGTCCGCTGGTCGCCCGGCCGTCGGTCACCACGATCAGGAGCGGCCGGCGGCGGGGGTCACGGCGACGCTCGGTCGCGATGGTCGCGGCCGCGGTCCGGAGGCCTTCGGCCAGCGGCGTACGCCCTCCCGTGCGCAGCGCGGCGAGCCGCAGCACCCCGACCTCGTGGCTGGACGTCGGCGGCAGCACCTGCTCGGCGGTGTGCCCGCGGAACGTGATCATCCCGATCCGGTCACGTCGCTGATAGGCGTCGCGCAGCAGCGACAGCACGGCCGTCTTGACCACCGTCATGCGTTTGCGCGCGGCCATCGACCCGGACGCGTCGACCACGAACAGCACCAGGTTCGACTCGCGGCCGACGTGGACGGCCTCGCGCAGATCCCGCGGCGTCACCAGTCGGCCGGCGCCGGGCCCGCGGTCCGCGCCGGTCCGGAACAGCGCGGCTCGCAGCGTGGCCGGCAGATGCGGCGCCCCGGCGAGCTTCCCGGCCGGCACCCGCGACCCGACGACGCGCCCCCGGCGCGACAGCGACGGCGACCGGCGTCCGGCGTGGCCGCCCTCACCGCGGCGCGCGATGCTCAGGTTTCTCGTGCGGTAGGCGGCGCCCGGCGAGGCAGCCGCCCCGGCCGGCTGCTGCCGGCCGGGCTTGTCGTCGGCCGGCACGCTTTCGGCGGCCGGGCCGTCACCCGGCTCCGGCACGGGGCCGGGTGACGGCCCAGCCGGCGCGTCCGGTCCCTCGTTGCTCGCTGCAGGCGGCCGGGACGGCGTACCTCCGTCCGGGCCGCCGCCACCGCCGCCGCCGTCGTCCGGCCCCGGTCCGCCGTCGCCGCCGTCGGGCGGCGTGTCGTCCGGTCCGTCCTCGTCCGGCTGCTGCGCGTCGGCCTGGGCCAGCGCGTCCTCGAGACGCTCCTCGTCGGTGCCGGGCGGGTCGAGCGGGTCCTTGCGGCGGCGGTGCGGCAGGGCCAGGCGGGCCGCGTCCCGGACGTCGTCGCGGGTGACCCGGTCGCGGCCGTGCCAGGCGGCCAGCGCGACCGCGCAGCGGGCCACGACGATGTCGGCGCGCATCCCGTCCACCCCGTAGGCCAGGCAGACCTGGGCGATCCGGTCGAGCTCGCCGTCGGGCAGCACCACCCGCGGCAGCCGCTCCCGGGCGACCGCGATGCGCTCGGCCAGCGCCGACTCGTCGGCATCGAAGCGGGCCGCGAAAACGTCCGGGTCCAGCTCGTACGCGAGCCGCCGGCGCACCACCTCGGCCCGGTCCTTGGCGTCGCGCGGCGCGGCCACGGTGACCACCAGCCCGAACCGGTCCACCAGCTGCGGGCGGGGTTCGCCCTCCTCCGGGTTCATCGTGCCGACCAGCAGGAAACGGGCCGCGTGCTTGACCGACACGCCGTCGCGCTCGACGTGGGCACGGCCCATCGCCGCCGCGTCCAGCAGCAGGTCGACCAGGTGGTCGGGCAGCAGGTTGACCTCGTCGACGTAGAGCACCCCGCGGTGCGCGGCCGCGAGCAGCCCCGGCTCGTACGCCTTGACCCCGTCGGCCAGCGCACGCTGGATGTCGAGCGTGCCCACGACGCGGTCCTCGGTCGCCCCGACCGGCAGCTCGACCAGGGCGGCGGGCCGGTTCAGGCCGGGGCTGTCGGGGGCGTGCGGCCCGTCCGGGCAGAGCGGGTCGGGCGCGGCCGGGTCGCAGGCGAACCGGCAGCCGCGGACGACCGCGACCTCCGGCAGCAGCGCGGCCAGCGCCCGGACGACGGTGCTTTTGGCGGTGCCCTTCTCACCACGCACCAGCACCCCGCCGACGGCGGGCGAGACGGCGGTGAGCAAGAGGGCGAGGCGGAGGTCGGCCAGGCCGACCACGGCCGAGAACGGGTACGGCGTCACGAGGACTCCCCTTCTGCGCGGGTGTCCACGCCCGCGCGGGCGGTTGGCACGAGCGGCCGGAGTCTCCTGGCTCCCGGATCGTCGCTTGCCGCGCGCCTTCCGACCGTTTCCGATCGTGGCCTCTGGTGGCGGGTCGCTCCCCGGTCACAGTGGCGGGACCGTCCCGGATTCGCACCGGGTTCCTCCGCTACCGCTCGTCCGTCATGCTGGCCTACCGCCGACCGGCGCGTCAACGCGGGGTGATCTGAGCCTCGGTCACGCCCCCACCGCCTTCTCGGTGGTGGGCAGCGGCTGCGGGGCGAGCCGGTCGAGTTCCCTGACCACGTCGAGCACGGCCAGGGCCGACTTCTCGACCAGCGGCCGCAGCCGGGCGTAGAGCTCGGCGTTGGCCGGGTCGGGGCGGGTCGGCTCGCCGACCGGCACCAGCGCCGCGGCCTCGTCGAGGTCGGGCAGCTCGCCGAGGGCGTGCCGGGCCAGCAGGCAGGCGCCGAGCGCGGTGCCCTCGGGCGTGTCGGCCACCCGGACGGGCACGTCGAGCGCGGCCGCGAGCACGCCGACCCACAGCTCCGACGCGACCGCCCCGCCGGTGGCGCGGACCTCGGTGACCGCGGTGCCCTCGGCCGTGAACGAGTCGCGGACCAGCGCGAGCTGCTGGCAGACCCCCTCGACGGCGGCCCGCACCAGGTGGGCGCGTCCGTGCTCGCGGCGCAGGCCGAGGTAGGCGCCGCGCAGACCGGACTTCCACCAGGGGGCCCGCTCGCCGAGCAGGTAGGGCAGGCAGAGCAGCCCGTCGCTGCCGGGCACCACGCCCTGGGCCTCCTCGAGCAGGGCCGCGTCGCGTTCGTCGGCGTCCTCCCCCTCGGCGCCCGGCCGTTCGAAGCCGGAGGCGAAGCTCTGCCCGGCCCAGCGCACGACCGACCCGGCGTTGTTGACCGCGCCGCCGATCACCCAGCGGTCCTCGGTCAGCGCGTAGCAGAACAACCGGCCCGCCTCGTCGGCCGTGGGGCGGTCGACCACCGTGCGCAGCGCGCCGCTGGTGCCCAGCGAGACCGCCGCGACGCCGGGCGGCGTGGCGCCGACCCCGAGGTTGGCCAGCGGCCCGTCGGCCGCGCCGATGATCAGCGGCGTGGCCGGGTCGAGGCCGGCCGCCCGGGCGACGGCCGGGCTGAGCCGCAGCCGGGCCGTCGTCGGCAGCACCTCGGCCAGTTGCCCGGCCCGCACCCCGGCGATGTCGAGCGCTTCGGGGTCCCAGCGCCGCTGGTGGATGTCGTAGAGCCCGGTGCCGCTGGCGATCGAGAGGTCCACCGCATACGGGCCGTCGGTCAGCGCCGCGACCATGAGCTCCTTGACGCCGCCCCACCGCGGGGTCTTGCGCAGGGTCTCGGGATCGTTGTCGCGCCACCAGGCCAGCTTGGTCAGCGGCGACATCGGGTGGACCGGCGTGCCGGTGCGGGCCTGCAGCCCCTTGCCCAGCCCGTCGGCGACGATCCGCTCGCTCTGCTCCCCGGCCCGGCCGTCGGCCCAGGTGACCAGCGGCCCGATCGGCCGGCCGTCGGCGTCCATCGGCACGACGGCGTGCAGGAACGCGCTGAGCCCGATGCCGATCACCCGGTCGCCGTTCTCGCGGCAGGCCCCGGCGATGTCGACGAGCGCCTTGACCGCGGCGTCGCGCACCGCGACCGGGTCGAGCTCGGCCCGCCCGGAGGCCGGCACCATCAGCGGATAGTGGACGCTGGTCAGCGCGCGAAGCGTGCCATCGGGCCCGGCCGCCACCCCCTTGGTCGAGGTGGTTCCGGTGTCGATCCCGATCACGACGTCCATGCGCGTCCTCCTGTTGTCTCCCGGCCCTTCAACCTAGGGCAGGGAGACGCGGACCGCTCGGCCACGGTGCGGGCGTGCCTCCAGTTCGGTCGCGGCCGCGGGGAGCACGGCGGCGTGCCCGGCTACCGGCAACCACGATCCCTTCCGTACGCGATAGAGCAGCTCGCAGCCGAGCGCGGCCACCGCCACCCCCAGCTCCTGCGGCAGCCGGGCGTGCAGGATCGGGTACCTCCGGCCGGACCCGTCCGTGGCGTCGGTCGACAGGCCGTCCTCGAGCAGGCCCAGATAGGTGACCCGGGGCTTCTCGCCCGCCCGGGCGGCCATCCAGAACGCCCGGGCCCGTCCGTCGATCGCGAGGGTCTGCACCACCAGCCGGCGCCCGTCGGCGGTCGCGCCGCTCAGCCGCCACTCGCTCGGGCCGGTCCCGGCGTGATACCCGAATCGGTCCCGGTACGGCTCCTGCGCGCCGACGTCCCACCAGTCCTTCTCGGAGCCGGTCGGCTCGTCCCGCCAGGCCTTCTCGCGGCCGGGCAGCGGCTGCTCGATCCGCTCGGGTCTCCGGTCGACCGCCGTCCGGTCGTCCACCACGGTGAGGTTGGCCAGCCACACCGTGCCGGGGTCGCCGGCCGCCCGCAGGGCGATCGGCACCCTCCCCGCCGGCCTCGGGATCCGCCGCACGACGGCGCCGTCGACCTCGATGAGCGGCCGGAACGTCCGGGCGATCCGTCCGGCGGCGTCGAGGCTGTAGCTGTCGGAGAACGACACCCCGCCCTCGCCGGTGATCACGACGAGAACGTCGCGGCCGGGCCCGGCCAGGAGCGCGGCCGGTTCGATGGTGCCCGGCTGCACGAGCATCGAACTGCCGACTCCCCGGAGCCGGCCGCCGACGGTCTCGACGAAGCTCTGCTCGTCCAGCCCCGTCGCCGACGGCCGGACCACCGCGGCGACCGGCCCGGCCGGGGTGGCGCCGATCCAGTGCACCCGCGCCCCGCCGCCCCACACCTGCTGGACCCGGCCGACCAGCTCGTGGTCGTGGGCCAGGTCGCCGTGCACGACCCGGCCGGCGGGCGGCGGGCCGCCGCGGTGACGGGTCAGCGGGACGAGCCCACCGGCGGCGGCCAGGGCGAGCGCCCCGCCGAGCGCGGTGCGCCGCCGGATCACCCGCCGGTGCCCGCCGGCCCGGACCCGGTCGAGCAGGTCGGGCGCCGGGCTGACGTCACCGGCGGTCCGCGCGAGCACGTCCCGGATCTCGATGTCGGTCACAGGTCCGCCCCTTCCGGGATCAAGGTCGGGCCGAGCACGTGGCGCAGCCGGTCCAGCCCGCGCGACGCGTTGCTCTTGACGGTGCCCTCGCTGCAGCCCAGCGCCTGCGCGACCTCGTGCACCGGCAGGTCGTCGAGGTAACGCAGCACGACCGCGGCGCGCTGCTTGGCCGGCAGGTCGCGCAGGGCGTCGAGCACGGCCGACCGGAGCGCCACGTCGTCGCCGTGATCCGGCCCCGGCTGCTCGTGCTGCGCGCCCAGCGGCGTCTCGGGGCGACGGGCCCGCGACCGCCAGCGGTTCGTCGCGCGGTTGACCAGGGCCCGGCGGGCGTACGCCTCGGGGGCGCCCTCGATGCGGCGCCAGCGCACGTACATCTGCTCGAGGACCTCCTGCAACAGGTCCTCGGCGGCGTGCCGGTCGCCGGTCAGCAGGTACGCCACACGCAGCAGACCCGTGGAGCGACGTCGCACGAAGTCGTCGAACCCCATCCGTGGTCTCCCCCGCGTCGCCGTCACCTCCTCCAAGGACAATGCGGACGCGGGAAAGGTTGCATCAGCCGGCGAGCAGCTTGGCGTACTGCTCGCGGAGCTCGTCGAAGCCGTGTTCCCGGGCTGCCCGGCCGCGGACGACCCCGTGCGGGTCACCGTCGAGCAGGCGCCGCAGAACGGCGACGCAGAGGTGCCACCCGGTGGCGACGGAGGCGTGGTCGGTCGGCTCGACGAGCGTGTGGCGCAGGGTCAGCCGGGTGCCGTCGCCGGCCTCTTCGAGCTCCCAGCGCAGCCGGTCGGAGCCCCACGAGTACTCGAGCACGTTCGGCGGTTCGGCCACGCGGACCACCGCCGGCAGATCGAGCGTCCGGTCCCCGTCGACCATGGTGAGCGTGGTGGCGCCGGGCTCGCCGAGATCGCGGGCCGCGCTGAACGGCGCCCACTGGTCGAGCTCGGCCGGATCGGTCAGCGCCCGCCAGACCACCGCCGGTGGCTGCCGCAGCTCCCGGATGAACACGAGCGTCCACGGCTCGCCGTCGCCCTCGAGGCGCGCGCCGCCGGCAGTTCCCAGATCCAGACTCACGGTTTCCTCCTCGTCGTCCCCGCGCTCCGGCGGGCCGCCGGAGCATTCACGCGCTCGTCAGCCTTGTCGCCCGCCCTCGTCGGCGCCGGCGGGCCCGGACGCCGCGTCGAGGTGCCGCTCGAGCTCGGCGAGATGGTGCGTCCACAGGCGACGGTAGGGGGCCAGCCAGGCGTCCAGCTCGCGGAACGGCCCGGGCTCGAGCCGATAGACGCGCTGCTGAGCGCGCACGTGAGCGGTGACGACACCGGCCTCGCGCAGCACCCGCAGGTGCTTGGAGACGGCGGGCTGGCTCATCCCGAGCGACGCCACGAGCTCCGACACCGTGCACTCGCGCAGCCGCAACGCCTCGGCGATGCGGCGCCGGGTCGGCTCGGCCAGAGCACTGAGAACGTCCACGACTCCCACCATGCCGTCATACGCATATAACTGTCAAGGCATACGCGGCAGCAGCCGGGATCCGGACGAGCTCAGGCGCAGCCCGGCCCGGCGGCCCGGCCGCGGACGATGCGGTAGGCGGTGATGTCGCCGTCGAGATACCCGGCGATCTGGGCCGTCGAGGCCGGCGGGTCGCCGTGCACGCCGACGTAGGCGACGATCGCCGAGTCGACCGCGCGGCAGGTGGCCTGCGCGGCGACGGTCCGGGCCTGCTGCTCGGCACGCTTCGTATCGAACTGTGAGTAACAAACGGCGGAAACACTGAGAGTCACGGCCGCGGCCACTGCTATGTGGGGAACATGCACCTGAGCAGCCTAGTTCTCATCACGCAGCGTGCCGACCTGGCCGTTCGGCCGATGATCTCGTCCGCGAGGGTGACTGTGGGTGAAACTACTCACGGGCAAATCAGGCGACCGGCACGTTCGCGGTGAGGAAGGCGAGAACCCGGCGGGTGACCCGCTTGTACCGACCGTCGCCGGGAAGCAGGAACTCGCCGTGACCGGCCCCGCCGACCGTCACGAACTGCTTCGGGACGGGCGCCGTCGCGTACGCCTGACGACCGGCCCGGATCGGCACGACCGGGTCGCGGTCGCCGTGCACGAACAGCAGCGGGGCGACCGGGCCGCCGAACCCCGCGGGCGGGCGACGGCCACTGATCGACACCCCGGCGCGCAGGTACGGCGCGTGTCCCGGCCCGAACAGCCCAAGGGTCGTGGTGCCGCCGGCCGAGAAACCGACGGCGGCGACCCGGTCGACGTCGAGGTGCCCGGCCAGCGCGTCCCCGGCCACGCCGTCGAGGTCCCGCACGGCGTCGATCACGTACGCCGCGTCGGCCGGCTGGTTGACGATGTCCCGGCGGTCGACCGGCCCGCGCCCGTTCGTGTGCGGATAGGCCGGCGCCGCCACCACGTAGCCGGCCTCGGCCCAGCCGGCGGCCAGCGGCGCGAACTGCTGCGGCGAGCCCCCCAGCCCGTGACTGAAGAGAATGATCGGGTGACGCCCGGTGAGCGGCGTCCGGTACCACAGCGTTGTCGGCAATGGACGGGCGACACCGCGGGCGAGCTGCACCTGGCGGGTCGCCACGGCCCCGCGCGCCTCGGCCGGCCGGGGCGCCCCGAGCCCGTCCAGCAGCAGGGCCAGCAGGGCCAGGATGATCAGCCCCGGCCGCCCGGCCCGGCGGCTTCGGCCGGATCGCGGGGCGGGGCCTGGTCTGCGCACGCCGCGAGCTTATGAACGTCACGCCAACCGGGCGATCACCGTTGTGGGTGACGATGAGACGACGAACATTCCTGGCCATCGGGGCAACCGCCGCCGGTGCCGCCGGATGGGTGGGCTATCACAGCCGATCGGGCTACCTGGAGCCGGTCGTCCCCCAGGCGCCGGTGGGTGACGAGCGGCTGGAAAGGCGCGCCTCCGCCGCCCGTGGCCGGCCGGTCGACTTCTACACCGCGGTGCCGGCGGGCCACGGGACCGGCCGCGGCCTGCCCGTCTGCCTGATCCTGCACGGCGGGTCCAAGACCGCGGCCGATTTCCCGGCGCTCGGCTTCGGACGGTTCCTGACCGATGCCGTACGCCGGGGATCGCCGCCGTTCGTGCTGGCCGGCGCGACCGGCGACCGCCTCTGGTGGCGCCCCGACGCGGGCGACGATCCGCAGCGGATGGTGCGCGAGGAGATCCCCCGCTGGTGCGCGCGACGGGGGTTCGACACCTCGCGGCTGGCGTTGCTGGGCTGGTCGATGGGCGGATACGGGTCGCTGCTGCTGGCCGAGGCCTATCCCGGTTTCGCCCGGGCCGTGGCCGCGCTCTCCCCCGCCGTCCGCCCGGGGGATGAGATCTTCACGGCCGCCGCGCAACTGCGGGGCACGAAGGTCGGCCTGTGGTGCGGCCTCCAGGACGGCCTCCTCGACAACGTCCGCGCGCTCGCCGAGGCGCTGCCCGAACCCCTGGCGGCGGGCAGTTTCTCGGAGGGACGGCACAACTTCGGCTACTGGTCGCGGTGCCTGCCCGCCGCAATGGACTTCGTGAGTGAAGCTTTACGTCGCTGACGCTCGCCCTCGTCCACACCTAGCGGTCGGCCCGCAGACCGGGGGCCGGAATTCCCTTGAGGGAAGCGTGAAGCACGGTCCGGTGAGGGTTATATCCCCTCAAACCAGGCAGCGCGGTGATCATCGGATCACGTCACCGCGAAACGGTACGACGCGGTGATCGAGTTTTAACCTGCGCGTCAAATGCGATGCCCGACAATGAGCGGGTGGTGACCGAGACGATGATGCCGGTCAACGGCATCGAGCTGTGCGTGGCGACGTTCGGCGAGCCCGGCGAGCCCGCCCTGTTGCTGATCGCCGGGGCGGCCAGCTCGATGGACTGGTGGGACGACGAGTTCTGCCGGCGCCTGGCCGCGGGCGGGCGGTTCGTCGTCCGGTACGACCACCGGGACACGGGCCGGTCGACGGCGTTCCCGGTCGGCGAGCCGCCCTACTCCGATGTGGATCTGGCCCACGACGCGCTCGGCGTACTCGACGCGCTGGGCATCCACCGGGCCCACCTGGTCGGGCTCTCGATGGGCGGCGGGCTGGCCCAGCGCATCGCGGTCGAACGGCCGCATCGCGTGCTGTCGCTGACGCTGATGTCGACCAGCACGGTCCCGCCCGCTTATGAGCTCGAGCTGCCCGGCGACGGCGACGCCGAGGAGCGCGTGTGGACCGACCGGCGGTCCGCGGTCGACGGGCTGGTGGCCGACGTCCGGCGGCTGGGCGGGCCGTTCACCGCCGACGTCCCGCACCTGCGCCGGGTGGCCGAACGGGTCTTCGACCGTACGCAGGACATGGCCGCCTCGCAGACGAACCACTTCAGCTGCGCGGGTGGGCCGCCGGTGCGCGACCGGCTGGGGGCGATCACCGCACCGACGTTGATCCTGCACGGCACGCTCGACTGCTTCTTCCCGCCACCGCACGCCGAGGCGCTGTGCGCCGAGATCCCCGGCGCCCGGCTCGTCTGGCTCGAGGGGGTCGGGCACGAGTTCCCGCCCGCGGCCGTCTGGTCGCAGGTGATCGACGAGATCATCGGTCAGGCCGGGCGGCGCACCCAACCGGCCTGACCGGGTTGCCGCCCGTTCCGGCGCGGGCCGAGTCGCGGTGCGGCCCGGGGCACCGCCGGGGCCGCGCTCCGGAACAGGCGTCAGCGGCGCAGGCCGTCGTGCAGGCGCTTGCCCGCGAGCACCGAGCCGCCGACCGCGATCAGATAGACGAGCAACAGCCCCGAGGCGGGGCCGGCCCCGGCCACCGCGAAGAAGAGGGCGGCCGCGAACGCGGCGGCGCCCGACCCCAGCACCAGGAACCAGGCGGCCGCCTTTTCGGCCGCCGTCCAGTGCGGTGAGGCGCTGGCCATCAGCATGCCGGCGACCGGACCGGCCCCCGGGAGCACGAAGGCACCCGCGGTGATCAGCCCGATCGCGGTGAATTCAGCCGCTCCCCCACCGGTGGCGGCCGGCGGGGGAGACGGGACCAGGGCGGGCAATCGGATGTGCGGGGGCAGGTGTCCGCGCCGGGCCGCCGCCACGAGCGCCTCCGGTGGGCCTAACCGGCGCACGATCTCGGTCGCGTCCTCGATGGGCGCCGACGGCGAGGTGCGGCGCACCGCGATGTAGTCGGCGACCGTGGTCATCAGCTCGTCGCGCAGCTCGGGCGTGAGGTCTTCGCTCTGGGCCCAGAGCGCGGCGAGGTAGTCGAGAACGATCACGTCCGTGTGAGCGAGCGGTGCCGTCGTCATCGGTGTTCCCCCTGGCTGTTCGGCGCGGTAGGACAAGCATCGGCACTGGCCGCCGCCGGAACATCGGCCCCCGGGACCGGATCCGGTGCCGGGCCTACGACTTTCGGCCGACCCGCCGGGGCAGGATGGGAGCATGCGCCTCGTCTCCCTGCTGCCGTCGGCCACCGAGATCGTCTATGCCCTCGGGCTCGGCGACGACCTGGTCGGGGTCACCTTCGAATGCGACGAACCGCCCACCGCCCGGACGGAGAAGGCCGTCGTGGTGGGCGGCAAGGACACCCGCGGCATGACGCCGGGCGAGATCGACGCGTACGTGCGGGGCCGGCTGGCCGACGGCGGGGACCTGTACACGTTGCACGCCGACGCTCTGGCCGGGCTCGCCCCCGACCTGATCCTCACGCAGGACCTGTGCCGGGTCTGCGCGTTGCCGTCCGGGCAGGTCACCGACGCCCTCGACCACCTGGGCTGCCGGGCCGACGTGGTCTCGCTCGACCCGTACAGCCTGGACGAGGTGCTCGGCACGATCCGGGCCGTGGGCGCGGCGGCCGCGGTCGAGGACCGCGCCGACGCGCTGGTCACCGCGTTGCGGGCCCGCCTGGCGACCGTGGCCGCGGCGGTCGCGGGCCGCCGCCGGCCCCGGGTGGCCGTGGTCGAGTGGTTCGACCCGCCGTTCACCGCCGGGCACTGGGTGCCGGATCTGGTGACGGCGGCCGGCGGGGACCCGGTCGGGGCGAACGGCGGCAAACGTTCCGTGGAGACCACCTACGCCGGGCTCGCGGCCGGGGACCCGGAGATCGTGCTGGTCACGCCGTGCGGGTTCCACCTCGACGGCGCGATCGGGCAGGCCCGCCAGGTGGTCCCGCACTTCCCCGGCGCCCAGGTGTGGGCGCTCGACGCGGACGGCCTGATCGTGCGGCCCGGCCCGCGCCTGGTCGACGGCGTCGAAGCGATCGCCGCCATCCTGCACCCGGGGGCCGTGTCCCAGCCGCCCGCCGGCGCGATCGCCCGGGTGAGCTGAGCCCGCGACAGAGGGAGCCGGTCAGTGCGCGAGGGCCGGGCGGCGGTGTGTGGCCGCCCAGCGCTCCCGGGCCGCCGCGCGGATGCGGGAGGCACGGAACAGCCAGTGCACGTCCAGGCCGAACGACCAGGTCAGGGAGGCCAGCGCGACGCCGAGCGCGACCATCGTGAGCGCGGTGGGCAGCAGCCCGGCGACGGCCAGGGCCAGCACGACCCCCTGCAGCGCGGCGACGACCTTGCGGGAGAACCGGGGCGGCAGCGCGGCGTTGAGCCACGGCAGGGCCCAGGCGGCGGCCACGAAGGCGTACCGGAAGGCCCCGATCGCCACCCACCACCAGCCGAAACGGTCACCGGCGTAGACGCTGAGCACCAGGATCAGGAACGAGTCGACTTCCATGTCGAAGCGCGCGCCGAGCGCCGTGGTGGTGCCCGTGCGCCGGGCCACCTGGCCGTCCACGCCGTCCAGGGCGAGCGCCACCCCGGCGATCGTGACCAGCGCGGGAGTGCTGACCGGCTGGGCGAAGGAGGTGACGACCATGGCGGTCACGCCGCCGACCAGGATCGCGCGGGCCAGCGTCACCGCGTTGGCCGGACCCATCTGCGCCATCCCGGCCCGGGCCAGCCCGGCGCCGAGCAGGCCGCAGAGTCCCAGGCCGTACGCCGCGCCGGCGATCAGACCGGTCGCGGTCAGCCCGAGGGTGCTGCCGAGAAGCGCGAGCAGGGCGAGCTGGGCGGCCATACCGGTGAACGGGGCGCGCGAGGACTCGCTGGTGGGTGCCGTTGCTGAAGTCACCGAGGCCTCCATATCCAAGATCGGCCGCCGCGTATGGTTGCCGTCGTCAGCGCTTAACACGCGCCCGGACGACAAACGGTTCAGCGGGCGGAGGGAAGAACCCATGACGAGTGACGCGTACGCGTTCTGGCTCGCCGAGCCGGGCCGGGGCGAGATCCGCCCGGCCGTGGTGGGTGAGCCGGGTGAGGACGAGGTGCTCGTCCGCACCCTGCACACGGGGGTGAGCAGGGGAACCGAGACGCTGGTGTTCGCCGGCCGGGTGCCCGAGAGCCAATGGCCGGCGATGCGCGCCCCCTTCCAGGAGGGTGATTTCCCGGCGCCGGTGAAGTACGGCTACCTCAACGTCGGCCGGGTCGAGCAGGGCCCGCCCGAGCTGCTCGGACGGACCGTCTTCAGCCTCTATACCCACCAGACGCGATTCGTCGCACCACGATCGGCGGTCACCGTGGTCCCGGACGGAGTGCCCGCGCACCGGGCGGTCCTGGCCGGCACCGTGGAGACGGCGGTCAACGCCCTCTGGGACGCCCGGCCCCTGGTCGGCGATCGCGTCGCCGTCGTGGGCGCGGGCATGGTGGGTGGTTGCGCCGCGGCCATCCTGGCGCGCTTCCCGGGCGTACGCCTGCAGCTCGTCGACATCGACCCGGCCCGGGCCGAGCTGGCCGCCCGGCTGGGCGCCGGATTCGCCACGCCACAGGAGGCGCTGGGCGGCTGTGACCTGGTCATCCACGCCAGCGCGACGTCGGCCGGGCTGACCCGGTCGCTCGAGCTGGTGGCCCCGGAGGGCACCGTCGTCGAGCTCAGCTGGTACGGCGACAAGCAGGTCAGCGTGCCGCTCGGCGAGTTCTTCCACTCCCGCCGCCTGACCATCCGGGGCAGCCAGGTCGGCGGCATCGTGCCCGGCCGGCGCCGCACGTACGCCGACCGGCTCGCGCTCTCCCTCGACCTGCTCGCCGACGAGCGGTTCGAGGCGCTGATCACCGGGCACTCGCCCTTCGCCGAGCTCCCGGAGGTGCTGTCCCGCCTGGCGGCCGGCAGCCCCGCCCTGTGCCACGTGATCGACTATCCCGAGGAGTAGCCCTTGTTCAGCATCACCGTCCGCGACCACATCATGATCGCCCACAGCTTCTCCGGCGAGGTCTTCGGACCGGCGCAGAAGTTGCACGGCGCGACCTTCGTGGTGGACGCGACCTTCCGCCGGCCCGAGCTCGACGACGACAACATCGTGGTCGACATCGGCCTGGCGAGCCAGGAGCTGCACGCGATCTGCGGCGGGCTGAGCTACCGCAACCTCGACGACGAGCCCGACTTCCTGGGCATCAACACGTCGACCGAGTTCCTGGCCAAGGTGATCGCCGACCGGCTGGCCGCCCGGATCGCCGCGGGCGACCTGGGGCCGGGCGCGACCGGGCTGACCGGGCTGTCGATCACCCTGCACGAGTCGCACATCGCCTGGGCCTCGTACGAGCGCGATCTGTGACCTCGGGCCCGGCGTCCTCCCCCCGTGACCGGCCCGCCGCCGGTCACGGGGCTCGCCCGTCCACCGCCGGGCCGCTGTGGGCGGTGGTGCCGGGCGGCATCGACGACCCGGCGGCGCCGAGCGGGGGGAACCGCTACGACCGCGCGGTGCTGTCGCTGCTGCCGGACGTGCACGAGGTGGCCGTCAACGGCTCGTGGCCACGCCCCGGACCCGAGGCCCGCCGCGCCCTGACCACGGCTCTGTCCTACATCCCCGACATGTCCGACGTGCTGATCGACGGGCTGGTCGGCTGCGGCGTGCCGGAGATCCTGGAGCTGCACGCCTCGCGGCTGCGTTTGATCGTGCTCGTGCACCTGCCGCTGAGCGACGAGACCGGGTTGTCGGCCACCGACGCGGCCGACCTGCGCGCCCGCGAACGCCGGGCCCTGCACCTGGCCCGGACCGTGGTCGCCACCAGCTCGGCGGCGGCCGAGCGGATCGCCGCCCTGCACGACCTGGCCCGCGTCGAGGTGGCCCCGCCGGGCGTCGACCCCGCTCCCCCGGCCCGGCCCGACCCGGCCGGGCGCCGGCTGCTCTGCGTGGCCGCGGTCAGCCCCCGCAAGGGCCAGGACCTGCTGGTGCCGGCGCTCGAGGACGACCTGCGCGGGCTCGACTGGCAGTGCACGTTCGCGGGAGCGGTGCTGCGGCCCGTCCCGCACAGCGATCCGCGCCTGCGTTTCACCGGGCCCCTGGCCGGGGCCGCGCTCGACACCGCGTACGCGACCTCGGATCTGCTGGTCCTGCCGTCGCGTGCCGAAACGTACGGCATGGTGGTGACCGAGGCTCTGGCCCGTGGACTGCCGGTCGTGGCCACCGCCGTCGGAGGCGTGCCCGAGGCGCTCGGCGCCGCGCCCGACGGCACCCGGCCCGGCCTCCTGATCCCGCCCGACGACCGGCCGGCCCTGGCCTCCGCGCTGCGGGACTGGCTCACCGACGGCGCGCTGCGCGAACGCCTGCGCGCCGCCGCCCACGCCCGCCGGGAAACCCTCCCGGCCTGGCGCGAAACCGCCCGATTGCTGTCCGCCGTCCGCTCACCCGCCGACGACGCACCTGGTGATGGCGGCTTGCCCGCCGAGAAGGAGATCCCTCGATGACCGGAGAGTTCAGTGAGTCGTGGCTCGGCCTGCGGGAGCCGGCCGACGCCGAGGCTCGCGCGGCCGACCTCGTGGGGATGCTGCCCACACCCGTCCACGTGATCCGTGACCTCGGCTGTGGCACCGGCTCCATGGCCCGCTGGCTGGCCCCCGAGCTGCCCACGCCGCAGCACTGGATCCTGGCCGACCGCGACCCGAAGCTGCTGCACCACGCCACCTCGCACGTGCGGGTGCCCGGAGTCACCGTCGAGGGCGCGCTGAGCGACGTGACCACGCTGACCGCGGCCGACCTGGACGGCACCGACCTGGTGACCTGCTCGGCCCTGCTCGACCTGCTCACCGAGGCGGAGATCGACGCGCTGGTGGCCGCGCTGGCCTCGGCCGGGGCGGCCGCGCTGTTCACCCTGTCGGTGGCCGGCGAGGTGAGCTTCGATCCGGCCCGCCCGGAGGACGCGCGCGTGGCCGAGGCGTTCGACGAGCACCAGCGCCGGACGGTGGACGGACGGCGGCTGCTGGGTCCGGACGCCCCGGCGTACGCGGCCCAGGCGTTCGAGAAGGCCGGTGCGACGGTCGTCACCCGGCCGAGCGCGTGGCGGCTCGGACCGGACCGGCCGGAACTGACCGCCGAATGGCTCCGGGGCTGGGTCGGCGCGGCCCGTGACCAGCAACCTTCCCTCGAACTGGACGACTATCTGGCCGCCCGTCTGGAGCGGATCCCGACCGTGTCGGTCGGGCATGTCGATCTTTTGGCGATCTTCGGCTGAACCCTTTGTGCCCGTCCCGGCGTACTAGGGGAAGGACGGGCAACCTGAAGGGAACGGCGACGTGGGACGAATCTGGGCTTGGGCACGAATCCTGGGCGGGGCGGGGATTCTCGTCTTCCTGCTGTGGCGGCTCGGCACGGGCGCGTTCCTCGACGGTCTGCGGGTGATCGACGCCCCGGCGCTGGCCCTGGCGTTCGGCATCGGCGTCGTCACCACGGTCTTCAGCGCCTGGCGGTGGTGCCTGGTGGCCCGCGGCCTCGGCCTGCGGCTGTCCGTCGGCACCGCGATCGCCGACTACTACAAGGCGCTGTTCCTCAACGCCGCGCTGCCCGGCGGGGTCCTCGGCGACGTCGACCGCGCCGTCCAGCACGGACGCGACGAGGGTGACGTGGCCAAGAGCGTCCGGGCGGTGGTGCTCGAGCGGACGGCCGGCCAGATCGTGCTGCTGACGGTCGGTGTGACGGTGCTGCTGACCGTTCCCTCCCCCGTCCTGACGGTCCTGCGGCAGCACGGCGCAACGGTCGTCGTGGTCCTCGCCGCCGTCGCGCTGGCCGTCGCGCTCGTGCTGCTGGCCTTCCGCAAGCTCCGCAGCGGTGGCTCCCGGGTCGCCTCCGGGGTGCGCACCGGCCTGGCCGAGATCCGCACCGGCCTGCTGGCCCGGCGCAACTGGCCGGGCGTCACGCTGGCCTCGGTCATCGTGCTGGCCGGTCACCTGGCGACGTTCGTGGTGGCGGCCCGGACGGCCGGCTCGGCGGCGTCGCTGACCCGCCTGGCCCCGCTGATGCTGCTGGCCCTGCTGGCGATGGCGCTGCCCCTCAACATCGGCGGCTGGGGCCCGCGCGAGGCGGTCACGGCCTGGGCCTTCGGCGCCGCCGGCCTGAGCGCCACGCAGGGCTTGACGACGGCGGTGGTCTACGGCGTCTTCGCCTTCGTGGCGGCCCTGCCCGGCGCGGCGGTCCTGATCGTCCGGGCCTTCGCCCGCTTCCGCACTGCGGCGGCGGTCCGCCTGGCCGCCCCGATCTCCCCGGTCCCGTACGGTCTGCCGGCCGCCCCGCCGCAGCCGGCCACCCAGCCGGCTCTGGTCATGGCGGGCCGCGAGCTGGCCCCCGCCGGCGCCTAGCGCATGACCGACAGCTCGATCCCACCGGCGCCGGCCCTCAGCAGGGGGCCGGCGCTCCGTACCCGTCCCGGCGCACCCGCCCGGGTCCAGGCCGTCCGCTCCCGCCGCCGGCCGGCGTCAGCGGGGGTCGTAACGGTCGGACAGGGCGTAGCGCAGCAGCACGACGTCGCCGATCTGGCGGACGTCGGCGAGCGTGGCGCGCCGGCGCGGACCCCACGGGAAATCGCCGTCGCCGACGAAGCGCGGGGCCCGCGAGTCGCCCACGAAGAACGGCGCCACCACCAGCTGCAACTCGTCGACGAAGCCCGCGGTGAGGAACTGCGTGTGCATCGTGCCGCCGCCCTCGACCATCAGCCGGCGCACGCCGCGCCCGGACAGGTCGGCCAGCACGCCGCTCAGGTCGATCGGGTCGCCGGCGTCGACGACCGTGGCCACGTCACCCAGTCGCTTCCGCGCCGAGTCACACGTCGACGACGCGCAGTAGACGAGCTTGTCCACGTCTCCTACGGTGAAGAACCGGGCGGTCGGGTCGATATCGCAGCGACCGGTGACCGTGACCTTCAGCGGGTTGGCAGCCTCGCCACGGGCCACCCGCGCGGCGCGGCGCTCGGCCGAGCGCACCAGCAGCCGCGGGTCGTCCTGACGGATGGTCGTGGCGCCCACGAGGATCGCATCACAACCACTACGAACCTCATCGACACGGTCGAAATCGGCTTCGTTGGACAGCAGCAGCCGTTCCTGCGCCGCGTCGTCCAAATAGCCGTCGATCGACATGCCACAGCTCAGCAAGATATAAGGACGCTCAACCACTGATGACGCCTCCAGTAGAGCGACGATCGTCACCCTGGTCGAACAGTTGCGTCCAAGATAATCCGCGACACGATTACTGGCACGTTCGCGGTCTGTTGCGGTGCGGTGACTCCGGCCGGCGGGTAAGCGGATCAACGGGGAACCAACGAGGAGGACCGATGTTAGAAGCCACGTTGCGGCAGCAGGTGACCGTCCCGCTGAGATTCGGCGACGGCTACGCAGCTTCCGCTCGTGTGATGACCTTCGACGGGCTCGTCGACGGCAAGGAGCATCTGGCCCTCGGGCTCGGTGACTGGCAGCGCGCGCTGAAGAAGTCGGCCGCCGGTGGCCGGGCGCCCCTGGTGCGCCCGCACAGCGAATGCCTGACCGGCGACGTCTTCGGCAGCCAGCGCTGCGACTGCGGTCCGCAGCTGCGCGAGGCCGTCGAGCGGATAGCCGAGCAGGGCGGCTTCCTGCTGTACCTGCGCCAGGAGGGTCGCGGCATCGGCCTCTACGCCAAGCTGGACGCCTACGCCCTGCAGGACGCCGGCCTGGACACGTACGAGGCGAACGTGGCCCTGGGCCGCGGCGAGGACGAGCGGGACTACACCGCGGCGGCCCAGATGCTGCTCGCGCTGGGCGCCGACCGCATCCGCCTGCTGAGCAACAACCCGGACAAGGCCCTCCAGCTCGAGAAGTCGGGCATCGAGGTCACCCAGCGGGTCCCGACCGGGGTGCACATGTCGGCGGCCAACGTGCGCTATCTGGCCACCAAGGCCTCCCACACGGCGCACACGATCGACCTCCCGCTGGCCGAGTGACGCTCCGGGACCGATGTCCGGCAGGATGAGCTGATGGTGGACGACCCGGCGCTGGTGCTGACCGCGATCGACCAGGTGCCTTTCATCCTGGCCGTGTGCGAGGGACCGGAGCTGCGGGTGCTCACCCTCAGCGCGGCCACCCGCTCGGTGCTGGCCGGTCGCGAGTTCCGCGGCCGGCCGATCCGCGAGGTGATCGCCGACCTCGCCGGGCAGCAGTTCGTCGACGCGTACTACGAGGTCTACCGCACCGGGGAGCCGGTCGACGGCCGGGAGTGGCGGACCCACATCACGGCGCCGGACGGCTCGGTGCACGAGCTGTATGCGAACTTCACCATCACCCCGTGGACCGTCGACGGGGAGCGGCGCGGGGTCATCGGGGTCGGCTTCGACGTCACCGCGATGGTGCAGCAACGGCAGGCCGCGGCCGAGCGCACGGCCCACCTGCAGATGCGTTACGACCAGGGCCGCGAGGTGATCACGGCCCTGCAGCGCGCGCTGCTGCCCTCGGGACTGCCGGTGCTGCCCGGGGCCCAGGTGGCGGCCAGCTATCTGCCGGCCGAGGCCGACACGGCTGCCGGCGGCGACTGGTTCGACGCCGTCGCCCAGCGCGACGGCCGCCTCGCGCTGGTCGTCGGCGACGTCGTGGGGCACGGGGTCACCGCCTCGGGCGTGATGGGACAGCTGCGCGCGGTGCTGCAGGACAGGCTCGAGGAAGGCGCCGGAATCGTCGAGGCGCTCGCCGCGGCCGACCGCTTCGCGGCCCGGGTGCCGGCCGCCCACGCGACCACGGTGGCGCTGGTGGCGCTCGACCCGGTGAGCGGCGACTTCGACTACTGCACCGCCGGGCACCCGGCCCCGCTGGTGGTCGGGCCGTCGGGCGAGACCCGCTATCTGCCGCTGACCGGTGGGGCGCCGCTGGGGACCGGTGGAACCTTCGGCGTACGCCGGGACCGGCTCGGCGACGGTGAGCTGCTCCTGCTCTACAGCGACGGGATCCTCGAACGGCCGGGGCGCGACCACGCCTCGAGCGGGGCCGAACTGGCGCACGTGGCCGCCGACAGCGCCGCCGGGCGGGCCCTGCACGACCCGGTGGCGACGCCGGCCGAACGGGTCTGCTCGCAGACGGTCGAGTTGCTGGTGCGCGCGACGGGGCACACCGACGACATCACGCTGCTGGCGGTTCAGCGCGTACCGGTCGTGCCGGACCTGGCCCTGGACCTGCCGGCCCAGGCGGCCGAGCTGCGAACCGCCCGGCACGAGCTGGGCGCGTGGCTCGGGCAGCTCGGAGCCACCGGGGAGGACGTCTTCGCCCTGCAGCACGCGGTCGGCGAGCTGCTGGCCAACGCCGTCGAGCACGCCGGGACGGCCGACGAGGCGACGGTCTCGGTCGAGGCGACCCTGAACCCGGCCGGCGTCGTGCTGGTCGCGGTGACCGACCACGGGACGTGGCAGGAGCCGCAGCGACAGGGCAACCGCGGGCGCGGACTGGCCCTGACCGCCCAGCTGGTGTCGCTGCTGACGGTGGACCACACCGAGACCGGGACGGTGGCGCGGATCTCGCACCGGCTGAGCCGGCCGGCCCGGCTGCTCGACCTCGCCACCGCGCCGCCGCACCCGGCGCGCGGGGACGAGCCCGGATTCCGGGTCGTCGAGCAGGACGGCGACGACGAGGCGCGGGTGCGGCTCGAGGGGCCGCTCGACCTGACGACGGCGGCGCTGGCCCGCCAGGAGCTGCTCAGGCGGGGCCGGGGCGGCACGGTGCCACTGACGGTGGATCTGTCGGGGGTCACGCATCTGTCCAGCGCCGGGGTGTCGGTGCTGCACCAGGTGGCAGGTCATCATGCGGCTCAGAACGCTCCTCTCGTGCTGGACGCCGCGCCGGGCACGCCCGCTCAGGTGATTCTCGAGCTGGTGGCGTTGCTGCCGGCGCGCTGAAAGTCTGCTCGCTCCGGCGTCCGGCCTGCGGGTTGTCCACAACTCGCGGTTGTCCACAGGGCTTCGCGGGAGGCGGGCCTTTCTCTGTACTGTCGCGGGGTGACTTCAGCCCACGCCCCCGCCCACGGCACGGCCGCCGTCGACGTCCTCAACCGGGTCTTCGGCTATCCGTCGTTCCGCGGGCAGCAGCACGAGATCATCGAGCATGTGGCCGGCGGCGGCGACGCGCTGGTCCTCATGCCGACCGGCGGGGGCAAGTCGCTGTGCTATCAGATTCCCGCGCTCGTGCGGCCGGGCACCGGCGTGGTCGTCTCGCCGCTGATCGCGTTGATGCAGGATCAGGTCGACGCGCTGCGCACGCTCGGGGTGCGGGCCGACTTCGTCAACTCCACCCAGGGTTACGACGAGCGCCGGCGGGTCGAGGCCGAGTTCGTCAACGGCGACCTCGACCTGCTCTACGTGGCCCCCGAGGGGCTGGGCGTCCCGGCCACCCAGCGGCTGCTCGACCGGGGCAAGATCTCGCTGTTCGCGATCGACGAGGCGCACTGTGTGTCGCAGTGGGGCCACGACTTCCGGCCCGACTATCTCGGCCTGTCGATGCTGCACGAGCGCTGGCCCGAGGTGCCGCGCATCGCGCTCACCGCGACGGCGACGAGCGCCACCCGCGACGAGATCGCCACCCGGCTGCAGCTGACCGACGCGCGCCACTTCACCGCGAGCTTCGACCGGCCCAACATCCAATACCGCATCGTGCCGAAGAACGAGCCGCGCAAGCAGCTGCTCGACCTGCTGCGCACCGAGCACCCCGGCGACAGCGGCATCGTCTACTGCCTGTCCCGGGCGTCGGTGGAGCGCACGGCCGAGTTCCTGTCGCAGAACGGGATCAACGCGCTGCCCTACCACGCGGGCCTCGACAACCGGGTCCGCGCGGCCAACCAGTCCCGCTTCCTGCGCGAGGACGGCCTGGTCATGGTCGCGACGATCGCCTTCGGCATGGGCATCGACAAACCGGACGTCCGCTTCGTCGCGCACCTCGACCTGCCCAAGTCGGTCGAGGGTTACTACCAGGAGACGGGCCGGGCCGGGCGCGACGGCCTGCCCTCGACGGCCTGGCTGGCGTACGGGCTGCAGGACGTCGTGCAGCAGCGCAAGATGATCGACAGCTCCGACGGCGACCTGGCCCACCGCCGCAACGCGGGCCGGCACCTGGACGCCATGCTGGCCCTGTGCGAGACCGTGACGTGCCGGCGGTCGCAGCTGCTGAACTACTTCGGGCAGACCTCCCCGTCGGAGAACTGCGGCAACTGCGACACCTGCCTGGTGCCCCCGGAGTCGTGGGACGGCACGGTGCCGGCTCAGAAGCTGCTGTCGACGGTGCTGCGGCTGCAGCGCGAGCGGGGGCAGAAATTCGGCGCCGGCCAGTCGATCGACATCCTGCTGGGCAAGGAGACCGACAAGGTCCAGCGGTTCCGCCATCATGAGCTGTCCGTCTTCGGCATCGGCAAGGAGCTGCGCGACGCCGAGTGGCGCGGAGTCGTGCGCAAGCTGCTGGCCGAGGGGCTGATCGCCGTCGAGGGCGAATACAGCACCCTGGTGCTCACCGACGCCAGCGCCGGTGTGCTGCGCGGCGACACCAAGGTGATGATGCGCCGCGAGGCCCCGGCCAAGGTCAAGGCGCCCAAGCAACGGGCGACGGCCGCCGTTGCTCCCGCGGCCGACCTCTCCCCCGCGGCTGCCTCCACCTTCGAGCGCCTGCGGGCGTGGCGGGCCTCCGTGGCCAAGGAGCAGGGCATGCCCGCCTACGTGATCTTCCACGACGCCACGCTGCGCGCGATCGCGGCGCTCGACCCCAAGACGCTGGGCGAGCTCGGCACGGTGAGCGGCGTCGGCCAGGGCAAGCTGACCAAGTTCGGCCAGCAGGTCCTCGACACCCTGCACGGCCCCGGCACTTCCGGTGACTCCCCCACGCCACCACCACCGGCCAAGTCCGCGGCCGCCTCGGGCAGCGCCTCCGCGGCCGCCTCCCGCTTCGGTGACGCTGAGCCCACCCACGCCTTCGTCTTCGACGAGGAGCCGCCCGACCTCGACTACGACCACGAGCCCCCGCCGCCCGACTACGACTGATCCGTCCGCCCCTGAACGGGGGGTCAGGTGGACAGCACTCGCTTGTAAGGCGAGTGTCGTCCGCGGTTGATGGCCGTCGTCCGTCGGGCGGGGCGCCGGGGCCGGTCGTCTGCTCGGCCGGGCGGTGGTGTGTGCCGCGCTGGCCGGTCGGGCGGAGAAGTCGGCCGGGTGTCGGTAGTGAGGCCGGTCCGGGGGCCGTAGCGTGCCTGCGGTACGGAGCGTGAAGATCGCTTCGACGTGACCGAGGGGGCGCCCGTGGGGGCACGTCTGTTCGTGGCGGGCGCCGTTGTGGCTCTGGCCGGGCTGGGGACGCTGAGCGGCTGTTCGGCGGACGACGACGAGCCGAAGATCGTCACACCCGTGGTCGCCGAGCAGGAGGCCGCTCCCAGCCTGCCGAAGGGGGACGAGGAGACCTACCTCCTGGCGTTGACGTCGGTCGACGCCAAGCTGACGGCCGACAAGCAGGCCGCGCTGGACAACGGCTACAACCTCTGCACCGACTTCACCAACGGCATGACGACGAGCGAGGCGGTCACCGACGCGATCAGCCTCTTCGCGGTGGACGCCAAGAAGGGCCAGCGCATCGTGGCCATCACCAAGACCAACCTCTGCAAGCCGTCGGCCTCCAAGGGCAGCTGACCGGCACGCCACGCCGGCGAGGGGCGCCACGCCGGCGAGGGGCGCCGCACCGGCGTGAGGCGCCGCACCGGCGTGAGGCGCCGCACCGGCGTGAGACGCCGCACCGGCGTGAGACGCCGCACCGGCGTGAGGCGCCGCACCGGCGTGGAGCGCGGCGAGGAGCGCCGGCGGGGATTACTGCGTGGCGCCCACGTTGACCATCCACGGGACGCCGTACTTGTCGACCAGCTGGCCGTAGAGGTCGCCCCACATCTGCTTCTCGAACGGCAGCGTGACCGTGGCGCCGTCGGCGAGCTTTTCCCACACGTCCTCGAGGCCCTCGCCGGGGTCGCCGCTCAGGCTGACTGTCATCGTGTCGCCGGGCGTGAAGGTGCCCATGCCGGGGGCCGTGTCGGAGGCCATCAGGACGTAGCCCCGGTCGGTGGTGAGCATCGCGTGCATGACCTTGTCGGCGATGGCCGGGTCGGGGGCGCCGAACTCGCCGAAGGTGTTGACCTTGAGCTCACCGCCGAAGATCGCGTGGTAGAACTCCATGGCTTCGCGGGCGTTGCCGTCGAAGGTCAGATACGGGTTGAGCTGAGACGCCATCACAGACTCCCTTGGCTGCGGAAACGACTGCTGCGAACGAACCCGACGCTAGACCTGCCCCCCGACAATTTTGAGTCCTCCGCCGGATCGCCACCCGAACAGTGGTCGCCCATCCCGGCCCTCCCGGGCGAAGCCGACGAAATGCCGCGGCGAACGGCCCGGCGGCCCTTGGGGAGCAGCCGGGCCCGGCACAGCCTCAGCGATGGTCGGAGCCGGCCGACTCCACTGCCGCGCGACCGGCTTCGAGCCGGGCGATCGGCACCCGGAACGGCGAGCACGACACGTAGTCCAGCCCGACCTCGTGGAAGAAGTGCACCGACTCCGGGTCGCCGCCGTGTTCGCCGCAGACGCCGAGCTTCAGGCCGGGCCGGGTGGCCCGGCCCTCGTCGGTGGCGATGCGCACCAGCCGCCCGACCCCGTCGCGGTCGAGGGACTCGAACGGCGAGATCCCGAAGATGCCCAGTTCGAGGTAGCGCCAGAAGAACGCGCCCTCCACGTCGTCGCGCGAGAAGCCCCACGCCATCTGGGTCAGGTCGTTGGTGCCGAACGAGAAGAACTCGGCCGCCTCGGCGATCTGCCCGGCGGTCAGCGCGGCCCGCGGCACCTCGATCATCGTGCCGATGAGCACCTCGACGCCCGTGTCGCCGACCACCTCGGCGATGATCTTCTCGGCCTCGGCCCGTACGGTCTCGAGCTCCTGGACCGCGCCGACCAGCGGGACCATGATCTCGGGGCGAGGGCGGCCGCCCTCGGCGGCCAGCGCGACCGCCGCCTCGGCGATCGCGCGCACCTGCATGGCGAACAGACCGGGGATGACCAGGCCCAGGCGTACGCCGCGCAGGCCGAGCATCGGGTTCTGCTCGTGCATGCGCCGCACGGCCGCGAGCATCCGCTCGTCGCGCTCGGCCTCCTCGCCGCGCTCCTTGGCCACCGCCACCTGCACCGCCAGCTCTTCGAGGGAGGGCAGGAACTCGTGCAGCGGGGGGTCGATCAGCCGCACGGTGACCGGCTGGCCGTTCATCTCGCGGAAGATGTCGAGGAAGTCGGCCCGCTGCAACGGCTGCAGCGCGGCCAGCGCCCCGTCACGCCCGGTCTTGTCGTGGGCCAGGATCAGCCGCTCGACCAGTTCGCGCCGGTCGCCCAGGAACATGTGCTCGGTGCGGCACAGGCCGATGCCGTGAGCCCCGAAGCGCCGGGCCCGCGCGGCGTCCGTACCGGTGTCGGCATTGGCCCGCACCCGCAGCCGGGCCCGCGAGTCGGCGTGGGTCATCAGCTGGTGCACGGCGGCGACCAGCGGTTCGTTGGCCAGCGCGGGATCGAGGTCGCCCTCGAAGTACTGCACCACTTCGGAGGGGCGCACCGGCACCTCGCCGAGGTAGACCCGCCCGGTCGTGCCGTCGATCGAGATCACGTCGCCCTCGCGCACGACCTGACCGCCGACCGTGAACCGGTCGCGGCCGACCTCGACCTGGTCGGCCCCGCAGACACAGGTCTTGCCCATGCCCCGGGCCACCACGGCGGCGTGCGACGTCTTGCCGCCGCGGGAGGTCAGGATGCCCTGGGCCGCGATCATGCCGGGCAGGTCGTCGGGGTTGGTCTCCCGCCGTACCAGGATCGCCTTCTCACCGGAGGCGGCCAGCTCGACGGCGCGGGCGGAGGTGAAGACGACGGAGCCGTACGCCGCGCCCGGGGACGCGCCGACGCCGCGAGTCAGCGGGGACGGGTGGCCGGCCAGGTCGAAGCGCGGGAACATCAGCTGCGCGAGCTGGGCCCCGCTGACCCGGGTGACCGCCTCGTCCAGGTCGATCATGCCTTCGTCGACGAGCTGCGCGGCGATCGTGAAGGCCGCGGCCGCCGTGCGCTTGCCGACGCGGGTCTGCAACATCCACAGTTTGCCGCGCTCGATCGTGAACTCGATGTCGCACAGGTCGCGATAGTGCCCCTCGAGCGTGGCCATGATCTGCAGGAGCTCGTCGTACGACTTCTTGTCGATCTTCTCGAGGTCGGCCAGCGGCAGCGTGTTCCGGATGCCCGCGACCACGTCCTCGCCCTGCGCGTTCTGCAGGTAGTCGCCGTAGATGCCGCTGTCGCCGGTCGACGGGTCGCGGGTGAACGCGACGCCCGTACCGGAATCGGGCCCGAGGTTGCCGAAGACCATCGCGACGACGTTGACCGCGGTGCCCAGGTCGGCCGGGATGCGCTCCTGGCGCCGATAGAGCACGGCCCGGTCCGCGTTCCAGGATCGGAAAACCGCCTCGATCGCCAGGTCGAGCTGCCGGCGCGGGTCCTGCGGGAAATCGTGACCGACGTGCTTGACGAAAACCTTCTTGTACGCCGACACGAGCGATTTCAAATCGTCGGCGTCCAATTGCACGTCGTCCTCGACGCCCTTGGCCACCTTCGCGTTGTGCAGCGCGTCCTCGAACTCGTCGCCGGGCACATCGCACACGGTCTTGCCGAACATCTGGATGAGCCGGCGGTAGGAATCCCACGCGAAGCGGTCGTTGCCGCCGGCCTGCCGCGACAGCCCGGCCACCGAGTCGTCGTTGAGCCCGACGTTGAGAACGGTCTCCATCATGCCGGGCATCGAGAATTTGGCCCCCGACCGCACGCTGACCAGCAGCGGGTCGGCCGGGTCACCGAGCCGGCGGCCCATCGCGGCCTCGAGCCCGGCGAGATGGCGGTCGATCTCGTCGCCGAGCCCGCCGATCTGCGCGCCGTCGGTCAGGAACCGGCGGCAGGCCTCGGTGGTGATCGTGAAGCCGGCCGGGACCGGCAGGCCGAGATTGGTCATCTCCGCGAGGTTGGCGCCCTTGCCCCCGAGAAGGTCTTTGAGATCCCTGTTTCCCTCGGCGAAGTCGTAGACGTACTTTGCCACCGCCAGCCACCTCCGGTTTTGATTCCTCGGCCGAACTGGTTCCTGCCCCCAAGGTTCGTAAGGCTATGCAGACTTCGGCCTAATAGTTAACAGTGCGGTGGGGTATTCCACAGGTGCCCGACACCCGCTGTTCGGTAAGCGCTTTCTCCGCGCAGTTCCGCGCAGCGGAGCGGTCGAGTAGCGTGGCCGCGGTGGAGGGACTGCGACGACGTTGCGAGAAGAAGCTGCGTGGCCTGCGTGTGCCCGACCCGTTCGACCTCGACGAGTTCTGTGACGAGATCGCCGGCCGCCGCGGCCGCCCGCTGATCCGCCAGCCGGTTCCGGGGCTCAGCGCCGAGGCGCCCTGCGGACTCTGGATCGGCACCGAGACGGCCGACCACGTCTTCTACGACCCCGGCACCTCGCCGCTGCACGCCGAGCACATCGTGCTGCACGAGCTCTCGCACATCCTCTGCGGACATTCCGGGGCCGACGCGGCGATCGAACGGCTCTTCCCCGACCTCGAGCCGGGCGCCGTCCGGCGCATGCTCGGCCGGGTCGGCTACTCCGACGGGCAGGAGCGCGAGGCCGAGATGATGGCTTCGCTCATCCGCGGCCGCTCCTCCCGCGGTCCGCGCACCACGCTCGGACGGGTCGCCGACGCGCTGGGCTTCGAATGATCCTCGACGTCGCGCTGCTGGTGCTGCTGTGGGGCGCGACGCTGGTACGGGTCCCGACCCTCTGGCGTGACCAGCGGCAGCGCGCGCTGTGGGCCGCGGTGTGCGCGATCGCGCTGGCCAAGACGGTGTCGTTCGGACCGGTCGCCGCGCAGGTCGACCTGCCGATCGTGCCGCACCTGCTGGGGGTCACCTCGGCGTTCTTCCTGCAGCGCTTCATCGCCCTGGTCACCCACACCGGTGTCCGGTCGCGGCAGCTGGCACTGCTGCTGACGGTGCTCGTGGTCCTGTGCGTCCTCGACGTGATCGCCGGGGGCATCGACACCGAGGCCGAGCTGCTGGCCGGCGACCAGGGCTGGTCGGTCGCCGGGTACTGGGTGGTGCTCGAGGCCTACCTGGGCACGGTGCTGGTGAGCACGTCCCTGCTCTTCTGGCGGATCGGCGGCGAGGCGCGGGCCCGGCTGGCCCGGGCCGGGCTGCGCGTGACGGCGGCCGGGACAGCCCTGGTGGCCTGCTATGCCGCGGTCAAGGGGAGCCTGATCCTGGCGCACAACCTCGGCACGACCGTCGCGTTCTCGACCGTCGAGCCGGTCGGCCGCACGGTGCAGACCAGTGGGCTCATCCTGACGATCGCGGGTCTGCTGGTGCCAGCGACCCGGCGGGCCCGGGCGGCGTACGCGGCCTATCGCTCCCTGCTCGTGCTGCGCCCGCTCTGGAAGGCGATGCGGGACGCGTTCCCCGAGGTGATCCTTTTCACGCCGCGGCGCGCGGTGATCGAGCTGGCCGGCGTCGACGACGTGCACCTGCGGCTCTACCGCCGGGTCATCGAGATCCGCGACGGCATGCTGGCGTTACGCCCGTACGCGTCGCCGCACGGCCCGTCGCCGGACGAGGAGGCAGCCGCCATCGCGGCCGCCCTGCACCGCCGGGCGGCCGGGAGCCCGCTGGAGACCCCGGGCTCGTGGGCGCCGGTCGGCCCGACGATGGCCGACGAGGTCGCCTGGCTCAGCCGGGTCAGCCGTGGCCTCGCAGGCCCTTCTCGGACTCCCACACCCTCTGGATCAGCTCGCTGATCGTGTCGCGGCCGCGCGGCGACACGTCGGCGGCCCGCAGGGCGAGCTCGGTGACGCCGGCGTCGCGGATCGTCCGCAGCAGGTCGAGCTGGGAATCGATGCGGGTCGTCTGCTCGTCGTCGATGAAATACGACACCGGCACCCCGAAGTAGGTCGCGAGCGCGGTCAGATGCTGAATGGTCGGGTTGTCACGCCGGCCGGTGCGCAGCTGCCAGATGTACGTATGGGAGATCGACACTCCCTGGCCGGACCGGACAGCCTCAGCCACGGCCATGTAACTCGGCTCGGGCCGCAGCTGTTTGAAAAGCCTGTCCAGTCTCCCGGCGATGGAGAAGGCGCCCACCCACGCCTCCCTCCCGTTTGGTCATCACGCAGCCTACGACGCCATGAGCAGGGACGCGAGCCTCACGTCCATGCACATCCCCCGATGCAGGCGCCATAAACTGACGTTGACGGACCCGATGCAGCCTAGAACACCTCATCGCGCTGCTCAAGGGCCTGAAGAGCTGTCTTGTTACCGGGACGCGCGGAACTTGTATGGTCAGGTTGTGGCGAGCATTGTGGAAGGTCGCGAAGTTTCGGCACTGCTGGACGAGCTCAGCACCATGGTGGGACGAGAGGATCCCTACGGCCACTACGCGAGGCTGCGGGAGCTGGGGCCGGTGCTGCGCGAGCCCGACGGCACCCTGATCGTCACCCGGTTCGCCGACTGCCAGGCGGTCTCCCGCGACCACCGGCTGGGCAAGATGCCGATCGAGATGCTCCCGCTGGCCGGCCTGGCCGACTGGGCCGAGCACCCGGCGCTGCACGGCTACTTCACGAGCCTGCTGGGCATCAACCCGCCCGATCACACCCGGTTGCGACGGCTGGTCAGCTCGAGCTTCACCGCGCGCCGGGTGCGGGAGCTGGGGCCGGCGACCACCCGGATGATCGACGACCTGATCGACGACCTGTCCGCCGCGGGCACCGCCGACTTCGTCGCGGCGTTCGCGTTCCCCCTGCCCTGCAACGTGATCAGCGAGCTGCTGGGGGTTCCCGAGGCCGACCGCGCGCCCTTCCAGCATCTGGTGCAGGACTGGTCGGCGGTGCTCGACGAGATCACGCCCGAGGTGCTGCTCAAGGCCGACCCGGCTGCCCAGGCGGTGCGCGACTATCTGGGCGGGCTGGCCGCCGAGCGACGGCAACGGCCCCGGGGCGACCTGATGAGCGCGATGGTGGAGCACGAGGAGGCGGGCGACCGGCTCACCGGCGACGAGTTGCTGACCATGGCCGGTCTGCTGTTCGCGGCCGGCTTCGAGACCACGACCAACCTGCTCTCCAACGGCCTGGCCGCGCTGCTCGACCATCCGGAGCAGCTGCCCCGGCTGCACGCCGACCCGGCCGCGGCGGTCGAGGAGCTGCTGCGCTTCGACTCCCCGGTGCAGAACATCGACCGTACGGTGATCGAGCCGGCGTCGGTGGCCGGGGTGGCGCTCGAGCCGGGCCAGCGGATCGTGGCCTACACCGGGGCGGCCAACCGGGACCCGCGGCGTTTCACCGACCCGGACCGCCTCGACCTGCTGCGGGCCGACACCGCGTCGCTGTCGTTCGGCGGGGGCATCCACTACTGCCTGGGCGCGCCGATGGCCCGGCTCGAGGCGCAGATCGCCTTTCCGCGGCTCTTCGAGCGGCTGCCGGGGTTGCGGCGGGCGGACGGCGCCGAGCGGCGCAACAGCCTCACGATCCGCGGCTTCGACAGCCTGCCGGTGACGACTGCGTGAGAGCTGGCCGCCTCAAAGAACCGGTCGCAGAAGCAGGCACAAATAAGACGCCGCTGCGAATTCCACGGGGGAAGAACTCGCAACGGCGCACTCGGAACATTAGACGACAGCGGGCTGTCGTGTCTATCCCGCCGGCTGAGCCGACCGTTGGACCAGCTAACCAACCCGCTGGACCACGGTGCCGACGAGCTTCTGCCAGTCGGCGTCGAAGTTCGACGCGGCGCTCGACGTGCCCAGCCGGTAGAGCGCGTACTGATCGACGAGGACGACGTTCCGGCTGTTCAGGATGGCCACCGCGGTGTCGGCCGCACCCGGGTGGGCCTTCTCGTACGTCTTGTGCCGGATCACCACGAAGCCCTTCCAACCGGCCTCGTCCAACGTTTTGATCTCGATCTTCTCGGTGTAGCCCGGTTCGGACTTGTCGTCGTTGACCGTGGCCGGCACCGACACCGACGGCGGGCAGCTGTCGGCGATCGCCCGCAGAGCCGTGTGGGCGGCCGTGGCCAGCGTGACGTCGCCGTAGACGAGCGCCGTCTGGTCGAGCGTCTGCGCGCCGTTCTTTCCCTCGTCCACAAAGGACGACGCCACGACCTCCCCGCCGGGTGGCACGGTGGGCGCGGCCGACGTGCCGCCGCAGAGGCTCACCAGCTTGCCCGGGTCGGCGCTCTGCGCGGGTGGCTGCCACGTCGGGCCGATCTCGGCCGCCTGCAGCAGCGCGCCGCGCATCGTGGTGACGTCGACGAGCCCGGTCGGCTCGGGCGCCGGCTCGTCGTCCGACGAGCAGCCGGCCACCGCGAGCAGGGCCAACGCCGTCGTCGCGGCGAGTCGGGAGGCTCTTGCGGTCACGAACATCGGGCCATCCTCCCAGACCGGCGGGCGGCCCCGACGACGATGCCGCGACTACTACCGACCGGCATCCGGGCTCGACTCTCGGTGACGAAACGGGAGGCGACGGGATAGGTTGTCCCCGAGACCCTTCAGGTGAGGAGGTCGCATGGCGGACATCGACGCGCTTGCTCTGCGGCTGCGCGCCGAGCTGGGCCCCGAGCAGGTCGTCACCGACCGGCAGGAGCTCCGGACGTACGAGTGCGACGGCCTCGCCCACTACAAGGTCATTCCGGCCCTGGTCGTGCTGCCGCACACCGCGAGCCAGGTCGCCACCGTGGTCCGGGCCTGCGTCGCGGCCGGCGTGCCGTTCGTGGCCCGCGGCTCCGGCACCGGGCTCTCCGGCGGGGCGCTCCCGCACGCCGAGGGCGTCCTGATCGTCACCGCCCAGATGCGCCGCATCCTCGACATCGCGCCGGCCGACGAGCGGGCCGTGGTCGAGCCCGGGGTGATCAACCTGCAGGTCACCAAGGCCGCCGCACCGCACGGCTACTACTACGCGCCCGACCCGTCCAGCCAGCAGATCTGCTCGATCGGCGGGAACGTCGCCGAGAACTCGGGCGGCGCCCACTGCCTCAAGTACGGCTTCACCACCAACCACGTCACCGGCCTGCAGATCGTGGCCCCCGACGGCGAGCTGCTGCGGCTCGGCGGCCGCGCGCTCGACCCGCCGGGGTACGACCTGATCGGCGCGTTCGTCGGCTCGGAGGGCACGCTGGGCGTCGCCACCGAGGTGACCGTGCGGCTCACCCGGCTGCCCGAGGCGGTGCGCACGCTGCTGGCCGCCTTTCCCAGCATCGACGCCGCCGGCGCGGCCACCTCGGCGATCATCGCGGCCGGGGTGGTGCCGGCCGCGATCGAGATAATGGACGCGCTGGCCATCGAGGCGGCCGAGGCCGCCGTCGCCTGCGGCTACCCGCCCGGCGCGGCGGCCGTGCTGATCGTCGAGCTGGACGGGCCGGCGGCCGAGGTCGAGGCCCAGTTCGACCAGGTCACCGCGCTGTGCGACCGGGCCGGCGCGTTCGAGTTACGGACGGCGGCCGACGACATCGAGCGGGCGCTGTTCTGGAAGGGCCGCAAGTCCGCCTTCGCCGCGGTGGGCCGGATCAGCCCCGACTACATCGTGCAGGACGGCGTGATCCCGCGGACCGCGCTGCCCGAGGTGCTGCGCCGCATCGGCGAGGTGGCCGGGCGGCACGGCGTACGGGTGGCCAACGTCTTCCACGCCGGCGACGGCAACCTGCACCCGCTGGTGCTGTTCGACGCCCGCGTCGAGGGTGAGGCCGAGCGGGCCGAGACGGTGTCCGGCGCGATCATCGATCTCTGCATCGAGTACGGCGGCTCGATCACCGGTGAGCACGGCGTCGGCATGGACAAGGCGAAGTACATGCCCCGCATGTTCAGCGACGACGACCTCGACACCATGCAGCTGGTGCGGTGCGCGTTCGACCCCGGCCGGCTGGCCAACCCCGGCAAGGTGTTCCCGACCCCGCGGCTGTGCGGCGAACGGCCCGGTGGCGGCCTGGCCGAACGTTTCCCCGGCGTGGACGTGTTCTGATGGGGGCGCTCGACGAGCTGACCCGCCCGGCCGGCGACGACGACCACGTCGGCGGCGTGCCGGCCCGGCTGGTCGCCGCGCCGGCCTCGACCGGGGAGGCGGCCGCGCTGGTCGCCGCCGCGCGCGACCTGACCGTCGTCGTCCGGGGCGGCGGAACGAAACTGCACTGGGGCCCGCCCCCACGCTCGCTCGATCTGATCATCGACACGGGCCGGCTGGCCGGGGTGGTCGAGCACGCGGCCGGCGACCTGATCACCGTGCTGCGGGCCGGGACGCCGCTGGGCGACCTCGAGCTGGGCGATCAGCAGCTGGCCCTCGACGCCCCCGCGGCGGCCACGGTGGGCGGCGTGGTCGCGACCGGGACGAGCGGCCCGCGGCGGCTGCACTACGGCACCGCGCGCGACTTGCTGATCGGCATCACCATCGTGCGGCCCGACGGCGTCGTCGCGCGGTCCGGCGGCAAGGTGGTCAAGAACGTCGCCGGCTACGACCTCGGCAAGCTCTACACCGGGTCGTACGGGACACTCGGGCTGATCACCGAGTGCGTGTTCCGGCTGCATCCCCGGCCGGCGGCGGCCGCGTACGTCCGCTCGACCGCCCCGGCCCAGGCCGTGCCGGCGATCCTGGCCGCCCAGGTCGCGCCGGCCGCGATCGAGATCGACACGGCCACGGGCGAGCTCGCCGTGCTCCTCGAGGGCACGCCGGCGGGCGTCCGGGAAAGGTCCGCCCTGGTCGAGAAGCTGCTGGCCGGGGAGCTGAGCGAGACCGCGCCCGGGTGGTGGGGCCGCGACCCGTGGGCGCCCGACGAGATCGGGATGAAGCTGTCGGTGCCGCTGTCGAAGGTGCCCTCGCTGATCGACTCGGGGGCGGCGCTGCGAGGCTCGGCCGGCACGGGGGTCCTCTACGCCGCCGCGCGGGACATCACCGAGGTCGAGCGGCTACGGGCGTTGTGCGTGCGCGGCGGCGGGCACGCGGTGGTGCTGACCGCACCGGCCGAGGTGCGCGACATCCTCGACATGTGGGGGCCGGTGCCGGGACTGGCGCTGATGCGGCGGATCAAGGATCAGTTCGACCCCGGTCACCGTTTCGCGCCGGGGCGTTTCGTGGGAGGCATCTGATGGTCGACGCCACCTGGGGCACCGGCGAGCCGCCGCGCGACGTGCTCGGGCCGGTCGACGACGGCCGGGCGTTCGACCACGACCACCCGCCGCGCGCCGACCTGCTGGCCGACTGCGTGCACTGCGGCTTCTGCCTGCCCAGCTGCCCGACGTACGTGCTGTGGGGCGCCGAGGCCGACTCGCCGCGCGGCCGCATCTACCTGATGAACGAGGGCGTCGACGGCGAACCGCTCAGCCCGTCGATGGTCTCCCACTTCGACAAGTGCCTGGGCTGCATGGCCTGCGTGACCGCGTGCCCGTCCGGCGTGCAGTACGACCGCCTGATCGAGGACACCCGGGCCCAGGTCGAACGCCGGTTCACCCGCGACCGCGGCGACGCCCTGCTGAGGCGGGCCATCTTCGCGCTCTTCCCTTATCCGCGCCGGCTCCGCCTGCTGCGGGGGCCGCTCCGGGCGTACCAGAGCTCGGGTCTGCAGAGACTGGTGGCCCGCAGCGGCCTGCTCGACCGTCTGGGTCCCACCCTGGCGACGCTCGAGTCGCTGGCGCCGCGGCTGCGCAAGGTCCCCCCGCCGCCGAGCCGGGTCGCGGCCCGGGGCGCCCGCCGGGCCGTCGTGGGCATGCTGACCGGCTGCGTCCAGGGCGCGTTCTTCCCCGAGGTGAATTCGGCCACCGTACGCGTTCTGGCCGCCGAGGGCTGCGACGTGGTGATCCCCCCGGGCCAGGGTTGCTGCGGCGCCCTCAGCGTCCACAACGGACGGCGCGACGAGGCGCTGCGTTTCGCCCGCCGGCTGATCGACACGTTCGAGCACACCGGCATGGACTACTTCGTGGTCAACGCGGCCGGTTGCGGTTCCAGCCTCAAGGAGTACGGCGACCTGCTCGCGGACGACCCGGCGTACGCGCGAAGGGCGGCGGCGTTCGCCGCGAAGGTCCGCGATCTGGCCGAGCTGCTCGAAGAGCTGGGCCCGGTAGCGCCCCGCCATCCCCTGCCGCTGACGGTGGCCTATCACGACGCCTGCCATCTGGCTCACGCCCAGGGCGTCCGGGCCCAGCCGCGCGCGTTGCTGCGCGGCATCCCCGGGCTGACCGTGCGCGAGATCGCCGACCCCGAGCTGTGCTGCGGCTCGGCCGGCATCTGGAACGTCCTGAACCCGGTGCCCGCGGCCGAGCTGGGCGACCGCAAGGCGGCCAACGTGCTCGCCACCGGCGCCGAGCTGCTGGTCACCGCCAACCCGGGGTGCATGATGCAGGTGGCCGCCGCCCTGCGCCGTCAAGGTGCGGAGCTGGCCATGGCCCACACCGCCCAGGTTCTCGACGCTTCCCTGCGCGGCCTGGGAGCCGACGCCCTGCGTACGCCCTAGAGTCCGGCCGCGTCGTCGTAGCGGCTGCGCAGGCCGGCCATCTCGGCTTCGGCCAGCGCCTCCTTCTGCGCCAGGTCCGCGTACCGGGCCGGGAACATCTCGCGGAGCCGGTCGGCGAACGTGACGTCGGCGGTGGCCTCGACGACCTGGATGCCCGGTAGCTGGGTGGACATGTCGACGATGACCGGGCCGGCCAGCTTGACCGCCACGTCCCACGGGCGCTTCGGCTCGGCGACCCCGCAGAGGTGGAAGCCGTAGACCTTGCGGACGTCCGCGAGGGCCACCGCCTGAGCCGGCTCGTAGCCGTAGACGCGGACCCCGCAGATCGGCTTGACATCCGCGCCGGCCGCCGTCGCGACGTCGTGACCGGCGTGGTTGTGCCGGCCCGGGTCCGACTGTTCGAGCGTGTCGCGCATCCGGGTCTCGATCTGGGTCCGCAGATCGGCCGGCTCGTCCTCCGGAGTGGCCAGGATGAGGGCACCGGCCGACACCGTCAGCAGGATCGCCGCCGCACCCACATAGCGGTGCCGGAGCCCCGCCGCGAGGTCCTTCCAGGACTTCATGTTCGCTCTCACCTCGTCGCCGGCCGCGTGGTCACTTCGGGAGCGGGCGGCCCGGGGCATCGACCGATGCCCCGGGCCCCGCTGATCAGGTGAAGTTCACGTCGCTGCACCACATGTAGGCCTGGTCGAGGTGCGAGGCCTGCCAGATGACGAAGACGATGTGATGTCCGGTGTATCCGGAGGTCGAGACGTTGAACGAGATGTTCTGAGCCGGCGCGTACCGGCCGGTCTGCGTGATGAAGTCGAGGTTCCCCCAGCCGAGGCGCTGGGTGGCCGGGTTGAACCCCTGCTTGCTGACGTAGACCCGGAAGTGGTCGGCACCGTGGCTGGCCTGGTCGTAGAGCTGGACCGTGAAGTTGCGGCCGATGTTCGAGGTCCGCCAGGCGCCCGGCTCGTTGAGGCTGTTGTTGCGGGTCAGGCCGTTGCTGCAGAGCTGCCCGTCCGGGGTACGGGCCTGGTACTGACCGCCGAGGCCGTCGCGCAGGGCACTCATCCAGTTCCACATGGTGTCGGGGTTGGACTGGAAGGCCTTGTAGCACATGGGGTCCTGCTGCTGCATGGCCGGATTGGTGTGCTGACTGCCCCAGGACTGCCAGCACTGGTAGGCGCGGGTCGCCGGGCTCACGACGGTGCCGTGGGCCTGAGCCGCGCTGCTCCACGGCAGCAGCGCAGCCAGCATGGCGAGCAGCACGACGACGGCACGGACGGGGCTCCGGCCGGATCGGAACTCGTGTGGACGCACGATCTGTCCTCCATTCTTCGGCGTTCATACGATCATGGGAGCGCTCCCAGAAATACTCTCACCCATGTGTCCGGATATCAACCTACGTCTATGGATATTGGCACAGCTCGCCACGATCCCGGCCACGGTCACGCACATTTCGGGATGCGACATATAGCCTGAAGCTATGAGAAAACAGTCATCACGCCTGGCCGCTCCGGCGGTCGCCGTCCTGGCCACGCTGGTTGCCGTTCCCGCCCTCGACGCCGGCCGCCCAGCGCCGGCCTCGGCCACCGCCGCGGCGAAGTCCACGTCCGCCGATCAGACCCCGGAGAGTGTGCTGGTCACCGGCGAGGGGGAAGTGTTCGGCAAGCCGGACACGCTGGACGCCACCTTCGCCGTGGAGACGACCGCGTCCACGGTCGCCGAAGCCCTCAAACGCGCCAACACGGCGGCTGCTCGCATGCGCGACACGCTCGTCCGGCGCGGGGTGGCCAAGGCAGACCTGCAGACGTCGAACGTCAGCCTCACCTCGACCCGCAAGGACGACGGGACCGTCATCGGTTACACCGCGAACCAGGGGCTCACCGCGAGGATCCGCAACCTGCCGCAGGGCGGCGCGCTGATGTCCGCCGCCGTCGCGGCCGGCGGCGACGCGGCACGGGTGCTCGGCGCGTCCTTCTCGATCGAGGACGACGCCGCGCTGCTGGCCGAGGCACGCAAGAAGGCGTTCGCCGACGCCCGCCAGCGGGCCGCACTGTACGCCCGCGAGGCCGGCCGGCCGCTCGGCCGGGTGCTCAAGGTGAGCGAGGCGAGTCCCGCTCAGTGGAAGGGTGGAGACCGGTTCGCCGCGTCGGACTCGTCCGTCCCCCTCGAGCCGGGCCGCCAGGCGCTGACGGTCACCATCACGGTGGAGTGGGCCCTCGACGCGCCGGCACCCCGCAGCCGCCGATCCTGACCGGCTGACCCCTTCTACTTTCGCGCCCACTCGTCGGCGAGCATGGCGAACTGAAGCTCGGTGCTCCACTCCCCCTTGAAGATCTCGTTGTCGACGAGGCGGGCCTCCTGGCGCAGGCCGAGCCGGCGGGCCACCCGGGCCGAGGCTTCGTTGCGCTCGTCGAGGCGCGCGACGATCCGGTGCAGACCCAGGTCCTCGAAACCGAGCCGCAGGACGGCGGACGCCGCCTCGGTGGCGTAGCCGCGCCCGGCGAAGTCCGGGTTGAAGACGTACCCGATCTCGCCGCCGCGGTGGTGGCTGCTGTGCCAGAACAGGACCACGTCACCGATCAGCCGGCCGGTGTCGGCCAGGACGGCCCCCAACGTCAGGGACTGACCCTCCTCGGTCAGCTCGGTCCGCGCCCACGGCCCGGCCAGCCGGTCGGCGATCAGGTCGCGGTCCATCGGCTCGAACGGAACGTAGCGGCAGACCTCGGGACGGCTGCGATAGGCGAGCAGGGCGTCCACGTCGTCCGTCGCCAGCGGACGAAGCAGGAGGCGCTCGGTCCGAACGGGGTAGTCGGGACGCAGTTCGTTCACATGACGGCTTCGCACGCCACCATGATGCCCACTCCCGACGATCAACGGCTCGCCTGGTGGCTGCCCGGCCGGCCGGCCTTCGGCGTACGGGAAAGGATCAGATCGCCGGCGCGGGCCAGCACCTGGGCCCGGGTGCGGTCGCCGTGCTCGGCGGCCAGGAAATGCTCGCCGATGAGCAGGCAGAAGGCGAGGACGCTGCGTGCCTCGACCTCGTCGGGGTCGGAGCAGAAGGTGCCGATCATCTCGCGCAGCAGGGCCATCCGCCGGTTGTCGACCCGGCGCAGGCGCTCGGCGACCTCGTCGTCGCGGCGGGCCCAGTCACGGATCGCCAGGTCGATCGGGAGCAGCCGATCGCTGGAGAAGGTCAGCAGCCCGGCCCGTTCGATCTTTTTCTTCGGGTCGCCGCCCTCGCGTTCGATGCGTTCGTGGACCTCGTCGGTGCTCTCCCGCTCCCAGGTGTCGAGCATCGCGGTCAGGAGGGCATCGCGGTCGGCGAAGGACCCGTAGAAGCCGCCTTTGGTCACCCCGAGCTGCTTCGCCAGCGTCTCCACCCGTACGGCGTCGGGCCCACCCGCGGCCAGCGCCCGCAGACCCTCCTCGATCCACCGCTCGCGCGGCGTCCGGGTCGCGAAGCCATTGTGCGCCACGTCACTCCTCCCGTGTACGCCACCGTATATACGGCTGCGTATAACAGCTCTAGCCTGGGCTTATACGGTACCGTACAGGGGAAGGGAACGACGATGACCGTGCTCCGGCCGCTCTCCGCGATCCACTACACCGACCGCTTCACCGTTCGCACCGACGCCCGGCGACCACCGGAGGAGTGGGCCCGCTCGATCTTCGGCGACGTCCCCGATCCCGGGGAGTTCTTCATCTGGCGGATCGTCCTGGGCCTGCGGCTGAGCAGCGGGCGCTCCCCCGAAACCATCGCGGGCTGGCGCATCGCCGGCCGCGGCGACGAGGCGATCCGCATGGAGGCGGCCTCTCCGGCCATGACGGCCAACCTGGTGGTACGAGCGGCCGACGGCGAGGTCTCCCTGTCGACCTACATCCGCTACGACCGTCCGTCCGCGCGCCTGCTCTGGACGCCGCTGTCCGCCGTACACCGGCGGCTGGCTCCCCGAGCCCTCCGCAACGGCGTCGCCCGGCTGAGCCGGTGAACCAGACGGATCACCGAGCGCCACCGATCCGGAGACGGTTCCCGTCCGGATCCCGCAGGTGGACCTCGCGTCCCCACGGCGCGTTCTCGACGGCAACCCCGAACTCGGCCGCCACCGCGTCGACGTCACCGACGTGGAGATACAGGAGCGTGTCGGGCCGGGCATCGTCGCGGTGCTCGGACAAGTAGAGCTGCATCGGCCCGCGGGAAACACACACGAACAGCGGGAACCCCGGCTCGAAGCGGTGCTCCCACTGCTGGGCGAACCCGAGCCGCGAATACCAGGCGGCCGAGGCTTCAGCGTCTCCCACATGCAGGATGGGCGTGATCTTCTCGTCCATGCGGGCATCCTGACAGACGGCGGGCGTCCGGCACCGACCGAACGGCGCCGGGTCAGAGGCCGCGTTCGAGGGTGCTGCGCTCGACGCAGAACTCGTTGCCCTCGGGGTCCTGCATGGTCACCCAGCCGAGGCCGTCCGGGGTGCGGTGGTCCTCGTAGAGCTTGGCGCCCAGAGCGGTCAGCCGTTCGACCTCCTCGTCGCGGGTGCGCTCGTCGGGCATCCAGTCGACGTGGAGGCGGTTCTTGATCGTCTTGGCCTCCGGTACGCGGATGAACAGCAGCCCCGGCACCGGCGACGGCGCCTCGACCAGCACCTCGTCGTCACCCGGGTTGTCGTCGTCGCCCAGCGGCCAGCCGGTGACCTCGCTCCAGAAGCGGGCCAGTTCGAACGGCTCCGAGCTGTCGACCGTCACGTGTCGCAAAATCATGCTGAGACCCTAAGGGAGAGACCCCGGCTTCCTCAGCCGGTGCCGCGACTCCACTCCACAGGCCGGCGCGGGAGCGGGCGCACGGCGGGCCGGAAGTACCGGGCGAACGGCACTTCCGGCGCTGTTGCAGACCTCATCGGAACTGATCTCGAAAGAGGTCAGCTCACGTTGGAGAAACGAACGCGGACGTGGTGGATACGGTTGAGGCGCGCATCCGGCATGACCTTGTTGTCGATCCAGGTATACGCCTTGTTGTTGCCACGCGGATCAAACCACGCGCCGGCGAAGGCCTCGTGATAGAAGGTGGCCAACGTGACTCCGTTGTTGTCGATCACGTCGACCGAGACTCCGAGCGTGACCCCGACGAACACATACGGATTATGAATGTCGGCGTTCGTCTGCACCATCAGGCTGCGAACGAACGTGCCGTCGGAGCCCTCCACCGATTGCACAAACGCCGCAGCAGAGGCATTGATGGTGCAGGTTGTCGCGGGCGGCACAGAACTCGATGACGCGTACCAACCATCGCCATCTTCGTTCAGCTGACCGAGCGGGGCCAGAGTCGCGGTCGACGGCGAGGAGGACCGCGACGAACCCGCCGTCACCTTGCCGATCAAGGGCAGCAATGCGCCACCGAGTGCAAGGCCACCGGCCAAACGTCGCTGGGTCGTGTTGGACATGATCTTCTCCCTCTTTTTGTCCGGCGCCTCCGGCCGGTGTGAATCCACGTTCGCAGCGAGCCGGCCCTGGCGAAATTCGGAGAACTACGTAGAGGAATGCGGCGTGGGCGAGGATCGTCGATGTGGTGGCAGCTCAGTTGGAGTACGCGCGCTTCCTCGACATGACTGTGGCGCTCCTCGATGACGAGTCAGAGGAGCCGCCGTGGCCCCTGATGGCGTTGGAGTTGCAGGCCGCGATGCGGGCCAATGCCGCCCTGTTCCAGGACGATCGGCCGCCGCCGACCAGTACGGGTCCAGTGCTGGCATGGACGCGCTCGCCATCGGTCGCCCGGGCGAACAAATATGTTCTTGCGTTACGCCGGGCGCATCCGCTGGGCGAGCTGTATGTGGCCGGCGAAAAATCGGTGCTCCGAGTCAGCGATGTCACGGATGACCGGTCGTGGCGGCGAAACCCGGTGTACAACCTCTGCCGGCGTGATGTGGACGGCGCGATCCGGCATCTAGGTGTCCCGATACCAGGTGCGGCGGGCGCGGCGAGGCTGTTCCTGATCTGTCGGCCTGGGCTCGACTACACCGACCATGAGGTGAGCCTCATGCGAAGGGTGCAGCCGTTGCTCTTTCGCTTGGACCGGCATCTGGCCGAGCTGTCACGCCTGCGGACGCGCGCGGAGGCGCCGGCAGAGCTCGGCCGTCGGGCCAACGCGCTGGGGCTTACTCCTCGCCAGCTCACCGTACTGGCGCTGCTTGCCGAGGGCCTGACCGCGCGGGCGATCGCGCGGCGCCTGGGTATCACCGAGGCGACCGTCTCCAAGCATCAAGAAAACCTGTACCGCAAACTGGGCTGTAAGGACCGGCTCGGCGCTGTCCTGACTGCCCAGCGCGGAGGACTCTTCGCTCGATGAGCGATGCCGGCCCCTCCGGGAGCGAAGCGACAAGACGCGGACGGCCGGCGATGACGACCCGGGACAGACCCAGACCATGGTTGATCTACAGAACACCAGGTCCCGGATGCGGTGGTTGGTTGTAGGCGGTGTTCTGCCAGGCCAGGGCCTCGCGGTACTGGATGTCGTGGAGCAGGGTGACCACCCGGCGGTCGGTCGGGACGGGGGTCGAATAGATGCGCAGGGCGGTGTTGTCCGTGGTGGGCCAGATGACTTCCTCGCGCCAGTCGCCGAGCAGGTCGCCGCTGAGGGAGGGGGTCGCTTTGGTGCCGTTGTTGGAGTGCACGCCCGAGGCGGTCAGCAGGCGCGTGTCCGCCGACGTGCCGTACTTGTCGATGCGGGTCTGGTCGAGCAGCTCTCGTTGCGGGTCGCCGTCCCACCAGATCACGAAGTTCGCTGAGCTCGGCTTGCGGCTCGCCACCACGGTTCCCGACGGGCTGCGAACGCCGTCGACCGCGGAGGACCACGACTCGGCGCCGGGGCTGCCGGCCCAGACGTCGGCCGAGACTCCGCGGCCGTTGTCGCCGCTCGCCGGCGTGCTCCACAGGATCTGACCCGTGCGGGCGTCGGCGAACCAGGACGACGGCTTGCTGGCGTCCTCGTCGACCTTGAAGACCTCCAAGCCCGTACGGGAGGGGTCGAGATCACCGACGTGCAGGGCGTCGCCGTGGCCGAAGCCGGTGTTCCAGAGCTTGGCGCCGTTGTCGTCGATCGCCAGGGAGCCGTAGACGATCTCGTCCCGGCCGTCGCGGTCGACGTCGGCCACCGAGAGCTGGTGGTTGCCCTGGCCGGCGGTGCCGCTGTTGGTCGAGCTGTTGCTGTCGAAGGTCCACCGCCGGGTCAGGGCGCCGTTGCGGAAGTCCCAGGCCACGATCACGCTGCGGGTGTAGTAGCCGCGGGCCATGATGAGGCTGGGCCGGCTGCCGTCGAGGTAGGCGGTGCCCGCGAGGAAGCGGTCGACCCGGTTGCCGTACGAGTCTCCCCAGCTGCTGACCGTGCCGCGCGGGGGTTCGTAGTTGACGGTGGACAATGCGGCGCCGGTGCGGCCGTCGAACATCGTCAGATACTCCGGGCCGGTGAGCACGTAGCCGGACGAGTTGCGGTGGTCGGCGCCCGCGCTGCCGATGATCTGCCCGGTGCCCGAGACGGTGGCGTCGGCCGTCTTCATGGCCACCTCGGCCCGGCCGTCGCCGTCGTAGTCGTACACCTGGAACTGGGTGTAATGCGCGCCGGCCCTGATGTTCCGCCCGAGGTTGACGCGCCAGAGCCGGGTGCCGTCGAGCTTGTAGGCGTCCACGTAGACCGGGTCGGTGACGCCGGACTGCGAGTTGTCCTTGGCGTTGAGCGGCTCCCACTTGAGGACCAGGTCGAGCCGGCCGTCGCCGTCGAGGTCGCCGGTGCTCGCGTCGTTCGCGGCGTACAGGGAGCTGTTGGGGTTCTGGATGGGCACGTCGAGATATCCGTTGCCGAACGTCAGCGACGGGCCCTCGGCGGCCTGTTCGACCCCGCCCAGGACGGGACGTACGGTGTACGCGCTGTTCGCGGCCGCGCCGGCGTCGAGATAGGTGGTCGAGCCGGTCAGCGGGGACGCGTTGAGCCGGGTCGCGCCGCGGTAGACGTTGAAGGCGATGCCGGCCGGGTCGGTGGCCAGCCAGCGCCAGCTGACCAGGTTGCCCGAGCCGGAGCGGACGCTGATCACGCCGCGGTCGAGTCGTTCCCGCTGCTTGCCGTCCGTCGGCGCGGTCGTCGTGGGCTGCGGGTTAGGGGTGGTCGGAACCGTGGGCTGCGGTGACGGCGTGGTGGGCTGCGCGGTCGTCGGTCGCGAAGTGGTGGGCTGCGGTGTCGTCGGCTGGGTCGCGCCCGTGCAGGCGACGCCGTTGAGCGTGAACGACGCGGGCGTCCCGGAGGCGCCGTCGGCGTTGAAGCCGAAGCTCGTCGAGCCGTTGGTCGCCAGGGTGGCGTTCCAGCCGGCGTCGCGTACGGTGACCGCCGGCCCGGACTGGCTGACCGACCCGTTCCACAACTGCGTGATCGTCTGGCCGCCGGGCAGCGCGAAGGCCAGCGTCCAGCCGTTGACCGGGTCCCCGAGATTGGTGATGTCGACGGTGCCGCCGAAGCCGCCGGGCCAGGTGCTCGCGATGGCGTAGCGCACCTGGCAACCGGCGGCGGCGTCGGCCCGGGCCGCGACCAGGATGCCCGCGCCGGCGGTGGCGACGGCGAGGGCGGTCGCGATTCCTCTTCTGGCCACGGGCGGTCCTTAGATCGAGAGACGTGAATGGGAGCGTTCCCAGGGTCGCGCATGGCGACGCTGCGGTCAAGGTTGGACTGGGAGCGCTCCCATGACATAGTGCATGTATCCGCCATCGTCGATACGCACCGGAGTCCCGATGCCCAGACCTCGCTGGACCGCCCTCGTCGCCGCGACCACCGTGCTGACCGGCTCGTTCGCCGTGGCCGCCGCCGGGCCGGCCGTGGCCGCCGCCGGTTGCGACGTTCGCTACTCCGTCACCAGCTCGTGGCCGGGTGGCTTCGGTGCGGCCGTCGACATCGTCAACCTCGGAGACCCGGTCCCTTCCTGGACGCTGACGTTCACCTTCACCGGCGGGCAGGCGATCACCCAGCTGTGGAATGGTTCGGTCACCCAGGCCGGGTCGGCGGTCACCGTACGCAATGCCGGCTGGAACGGTTCACTCGCCACCAACGGGAGGGCGGCTGTCGGCTTCACCGGCTCGTGGACCGGCAGCAACCCGGCGCCCACGTCGTTCGCCCTCAACGGCACCGCCTGCACCGGCTCGCCGTCTCCTACGACGCCGCCATCCACTACGCCACCACCGACCACCGCGCCGCCACCCACGGCCGCGCCACCCACCACGCCGCCGCTCACCACGCCGCCGCTCACCACGCCGCCGTCGACGCCCCCGCCCGGCTCGCCGGTGAAGATCATGGCGCTGGGTGACTCGATCACCGGCTCGCCCGGCTGCTGGCGGGCCCTGCTGTGGCAGAAGCTGCCCGCCTCCCGCGTCGACTTCGTCGGCACCCTCCCGGGCCAGGGCTGCGGTTTCCCGTACGACGGTGAGAACGAAGGCCACGGCGGTTTCCTGGCCACGACCGTCGCCGACCAGGATCAGCTCGTCGGCTGGCTCGCCGCCTCCGACCCGGACGTCGTGCTCATGCACTTCGGCACCAACGACGTCTGGAGCAACCGCCCGGCGGCGACGATCCTGGCCGCGTTCACCCGCCTGGTCGCGCAGATGCGGGCGGCCAACCCGGCCATGAGGATCCTGGTCGCCCAGATCATCCCCATGAACGCCTCGAACTGCGCCGACTGCGCCCAGCGGGTCGTCGCCCTCAACGCCGCCATCCCGTCCTGGGCCGCGGGCCTGTCGACGGCCGCCTCCCCCATCACGGTCGTCGACCAGTGGACCGGATTCGCCCCCGCCACCGACACCTACGACGGCGTCCACCCCAACGACGCCGGCAACGCGAAGATCGCCGACCGCTGGTATCCGGCGCTCTCTGCCGCGCTCTCCTGAACCGCTTCCGATCACTCAGGGCCGGCATCACGCCGGGTCGAGTCAGGCCGAACAGGCTTCAGAGCAGGCGGGTGTCAGGCCGGTGCGAGGCGGATGCGCACGCGGCGGTTCTGCCGGCCCTTGCTCTCGACCTTGACCACTTCGACCCGGCCCACCTGGGCCGTCGAGGCGACGTGCGTGCCACCGTCGGCCTGCACGTCGAGCCCGACGATGTCGATCACCCGGATCTCGGGCTCGTGCAGCGGCGGCAGCGCGTCCTGCGTCCGTACGAGGGTGGGGATCCGCAAAGCCTCCTCGCGCGGCAGCACCCGCGCCACGATCTTGCGGTCGGCGGAGATCTCGGCGTTGACCGCCTCCTCGAGCGACTGCTTGAAGCCGGCCGGCACCTCGGGCAGGTTGAAATCCATGCGGGCCTCGCCGGGCTGCATGTTGCCGCCCGTGACGAGCGCCCCGAAGTCCCGGAACACCGTGCCACACAGGATGTGCAGGCCGGAATGCGTCCGCATGAGCGTGGTGCGCCGCTCGTCGTCGATCGCGCCCCGCACCGTCGCGCCGACCGGCGGCACCGGTTCGCCCGGGGCGGGGATCAGGCGCGGCCCGTCATCGCTCTTGCGGGCGTCCACGACGCGGGTGCGCACGCCCTGCCACAGCAGCACACCGTGATCCGGCGGCTGACCTCCCCCGCCGGGATAGAACGCCGACCGGTCGAGCACGATGCCCGCCTCGGGGTCGGCCGGGTCGGACCACAGCACCGTGCAGTCCCACTCCCGCAGCGTCGGATCACTCCAGTCGAGACGTTCAGTCATGCCTCGACCCTATGGCCCGCTGGACGTTCTCCGTCGATCAACGCCACTCGCACCGGCCCGCAGAATCCGGGCTGAAGCACGACTCGAAACCTGGACCGGCGCGCGCGAAAGGGATCGCCGATGTGAGGCGGCTGATCCAGGGTGTGAGCTGTGATCAGGGTTCGAAGGTTCACGGACATCGACGCGCCGACGTCGTGGGCGCTCAGCGATCTGCCGAACATCGGAGCGACAGCCGATTCGACTGTTCCGCTGCCGCTGCCGCCGGCGACGAGCCCGCCCGTCGACTTCCCGGACCTGGCCGACATCACCGGTCGCTTCGTTCGCAGCGGTGGCGCCTTCCTGGTCGCCGAGCTGAACGGCCATCTTGTCGGTATGGGCCGATTCGGGCCGTCGGGACAGCAGCGGGCCGAAGTGTTGCGGGTGCGGGTGCATCGGCCCGGCTGGGCGTGGACCCTGGTCTATTACGCCAAGAAACTCTGAACCACCCCAAGTCTCCCTTCGCCGGAACCGAATCGGGCGTTCAAGCGAGCACCGGGATCACCTGCGCCCCGAAGGCCGAGCGCGGCGGTCCGCGTCCACGGCGGATGGCCGACGGTGCGTCCGGTTGTCGACAGAGGACGAAAAGGGGCGGCGGGAATCGCCAGGTGAGCGCATGGTGAGCAGGTGCGGGGTTACGGACAGTACTGCCCGATCGCGCTCGCCGCGGAAGTGTACGCGGAGCGGTGGACGCCGATCATCATCAGGAATCTGGATCTCGGTTGTGAGCGGTACACCGAGATCCTCGACGGCGCGCCCGGGTTGCCGCGCAGCGTGCTGTCGCAGCGGCTGCGGGTACTGGAACGGACCGGGGTCGTGGAGCGGGAGCGGGCGGGCCGGGGCACCTTCTACCGGCTCACCGAGAGCGGACGGGAGCTGGCCCGGGTCGGTGATGTTCTCGGCGAGTGGGGCGCGCGCTGGCGGGACGTTGATCCCGCGGGCCAGGACCCCCGCCTCGCGCTCTGGACCGTGGCTCGCCGGGTCGGTCCGGCCACACTGCCGCGGCCCCGGATCGTGGTGGAGTTCCGGATCGGTGACCGGCGGCCACCGGACCATTTCTGGCTGGTGCTGAGCGCCACCGGCAACGAGGTTCTGGCGCAGCCGCCCGGGTTCGCCGCAGACGGCTCGGTCACCGCGGACGTGGCCACGGTCGTGCGGTGGCACGCGGGCCAGAGCGACCTGGCCGTCGCCGGTCCCTCGTGGCTCGGCCGCCTGGTCGCCTCGTGGGGCCGGCTCGGCTCGTACGCGGAGCCGGGGCGCACAGGGCCCGCCGAACCGCGAAGCAGCACCCGGGCGAAACGGTAGCCGGGACAAGAAGCGGGTCCGGACGGAAGCCGTGGAAGCTGGATCTGAAGCACGGCCGCGACGAAGCCGGAAGCGCATGGACCTGCGGCAAGCGAGCCCGTACCCCGATCAGCGCCAGGAGCAGGTGACGTCCCGGTACGGCGGCGCGGCGGCGTCGCCGGCCTCGATGCCGGTCAGCTCCCGCACGATCGTCTCGCCGCGGGACAGCGCCTTGCCCGACCAGTTCCAGCGGGTCTCCGTCGTGCGCGCGGCCACGATCGCCCCGGTGGCCGGGTCGCGTTCGAAGGTCGCGGCCGCCTCGAGCAGCTCCGGGCGGCCGTCGTGGTCGAGGTCGGCGCAGCCCAGGCCGGCCGTCCGCGACAGCGTCGACACGGTCGTGAACGGCGAGCCGATCAGCGTCGGGCCCTCCGGCGCCCAGGACAGCAGGCGCAGCGCCGGCCCGGTGCCGAGCACCACCTCCTCGCCGGGCTCGCCGTCCAGATCGAGGTCGGCCACCGGGGCCGGCTGCCGGTCCTGCTCGTACGGCAGGGTCAGGTCGGAGACGCGGCCGGCGGCCAGGATCGCGCGGGCGGTCCAGGTGCCGGCTCGCTCGTAGAGCAGCAGCGTGTCGGTGCCGCCGTCGCCGTCGAGATCGGTGCGGACGGACCGGCGGCATCCCGCGTCAGGGGGCAGGAACGGGCCGCCGAGGGTCAGCCGGCAGTCGCCCGGGCCGGCCGCGCCGAGCCGGGCCGCCTCGTCGGCCGGGAAGCCACCGGCCGGCATGTTGTAGGTCAGGGACGTCCAGGTGCCGTCGAGCGCGACGCACAACCGGTAGTTCTTGCCGTTCCCGGCCGTCTGCCGCACGATGCCCACGTCCTCGGCCGGCATCCCCAGGTCGATCAGGCGGGCCGGGTAGGTGAGCAGATTGTGGTCGGCCAGACCGTAGACGTAGCCGTCGCGGGAGGTCTCGTCGCACGGCCAGCGCAGCGGCGGCGTGGTGACCAGCGCGGCCACGGCGTCGGTGACCCGGGGGCCGGTGAGGCCGGTGTTCGACCAGATCAGGCCGGGCGGCGGCAGCACCTCCGGGAGCGCGTCGCGGACGGCCGCCCCGTACAGCCGTTCCTGGGTGGCCAGCACGGCGGCCGGGATCGTCCCGCCCGGCTCGTTGAGCGCCTTCCGGGGGATGACGGGGCTGCGCTGGGCGACCACCGCGGACGAGGAGGCGGGCGGGGTGCGAGCGGTGACGACGGCGGGCAGGCCGCGCATCGCCGTGCGGACGGCGCGGGCGGCTTTCTCCCGGTGCTGTCGCGCCCGCTTCTCGTCGGTCGCGGAGGCCGTCCCGGGCAGGATCCGCTCGGTGGCGAGCGCCTGGTGCACGCACGCGGCCACCTGGTCGGGACGGGGCTGGGCCAGGGCGCACCGGACGGCTCTCACCGTGGCCCGGGGTGGCACGAACGCCGCGCTCATGACCTCGACAACGTACTCGGCCACGGTCACCTCGGGGCCGGTCCGCAGGACGAACTCGATCGTCCGGTAGTTGCCGGGCAGCGCCAGGTCCAGGGTGCCCCGGCCGGGCAGGTAGGTGTGGGCGGGGTCGGCCGCGGCGAGTTCCCGCCAGACCGTGGCGGCGGCGTCGGGCCGGTGCGGCGGGGGGATCACCATCTGCGGGTACGCGCCGAGTTCGGCGAACTGCCCGTACGCCCGGTTGCCGGCCACCCGCAGCAGGGCCGAGCGGTCGGCCGCGCCGGCGGCCACGCAGGTCTTCACGGCGGCGCCCTCGGCCCGGGCGGTCCACCGGCCGGAGCGGGTGGTGCCGCACTCGGGCTCGGGAGCGTCGTAGGCGCCCGTTCCCGGCGCGAGGCCGGGGGCGGTGACGGTCGCGCGGCCGGCGGACACGATCGAGAGGTGACCGACGACCGTCGTGATCGTCCCGGCGCCCGGGTCGACCGTGCCGCCCTGGCTGCTCCACACCCCCTCGTCGTCGCGCGACACCACGGTGGTCAGTCCGTCGCCGGTGGGGTCGCGCAGGGGCAGGGTCACGGTCGCGAAGGTACGCAGCCGGGCGCCGCCGAGCGCGATGTCGACCGGCTCGGCCAGCCAGGTGAGCCCGTCCGGCGCCGCGATGCTGGGCCGCGGCGCGATGCGCACCCGGGTGTCCTGGGTCAGCGCGCCCGGCCCGAACCGGACCGACACCCCGTCGCCGGTGGTGACCGTGCCACCGTGGACAGCCGTGATCAGCGCGACCGTCGCCGGGGACCGCAACGACCAGGCGATCACGCCGGCGACCGCCAGCAGCACGGCCGCCACAACCGCGGCCAGGGCCACGCGCACGAGTCTCCTCCTGGTTCCCGGGGAACCCACGGTAGGAAGGGCGCTCAAGTGCGGTGAACCCCCGGTCGGGCAGACCGTACGGCTGTTCGACCGATCAGCGGTCGGGCCGGAGCACGATCGGGGTTCCGGCCCGGCTCATCGGACCGGTTCCGGTTCCGGTTCGGGCTCGGTCGTGGCCGGTGGCACGGCGGCGTTCGGGCCGTCGCCGTCGGGCACGCGGCTGAGCTTGCTCGGCCACCACATCCAGCGCCCGATGTCGAGGTTGAGCGCGGTGACCAGCACCGACCGGACGATCAGCGTGTCGAGCAGGACGCCGAAGGCCACCGTGAAGCCGATCTCGACGAACGCCACCAGCGGCAGGCTGGCCAGCGCGGCGAAGGTGCCGGCCAGCACGATGCCGGCCGAGGTGATCACGCCACCGGTGGCCGCCAGGCCGATCAGGGCGCCCCGGCGGGTGCCGTGCTGCAGCGCCTCCTCGCGGACGCGGGTCATCAGGAAGATGTTGTAGTCGATCCCCAGGGCGACCAGGAAGACGAAGACGAACAGCGGGAAGGACGTGTCCTCGGCCGGGAAGCCGAACACGTGCCGGAACACGAGCGCGCTCACGCCCAGCGCCGCCGCGAACGACAGCACGACGGTCCCGATGAGGATCAGGGGCGCCACGATCGCCCGCAGCAGCAACGCGAGGATGACCAGGACGACCAGCAGCACCAGCGGGATGATCAGCCGGTTGTCGTGGTCGTTGGCCGCGTTGATGTCGACCAGGATGGCGGTGCCGCCACCGACCTTGGCGTCCGCCCCCGGAACGGCGTGCAGGACGTCGCGCGCCTGTTCCACCGTGGCTTGGGCCGCCTTGCTGTCGGGGGCGCTGGCCAGCGTGCCGTCGATGAGGACCAGGTCGCCGCGCGCCACCGGGTCGGTGACCTCGCTGATGCCGGGCACCGACGCGAACGCCTGGCGCACCTGATCGGCGCTCGACGCGTTCGCGATCACCGTGACCGGCTGGCCCCCACCGGCCGGGAAGTGCCGGGCCAGGGCCTGCTCGGCGACCGTCGAGGGTTGCTCGGTGGTGAACTGGTCGGCCGAGCTGAGCCCGGTGGCGTTGAGCTGCAGCAGGCCGAGCGCCATGGCCCCGAGCACGACGGCCGTGCTGATCCAGACGCGGCGCGGGTGATGGGCGATGCGACCGCCGAGCCGGGCCCAGAGGCCGGTCGCGGTGGGCTCGGGCGTGCCGAACCGGGGACGCGCCGGCCAGAACAGCCAGCGTCCGAAGATGACCAGCAGCGCCGGCAGCAGCGTGACCATCGCGGCCAGCCCGACGACGACGCCGAGCGCGGCGACCGGGCCCAGACCGGCGGTCGAGTTGAGCTCGGCCAGGGTCAGGCAGGACATGCCGACCGCCACGGTGGCCGCGCTGGCGATGATCGCCGGGCCGGCCCGGTGCAGGGCGAACTGCATCGCCTCGTGCCTGTCCTCGTGCCGGCGCAGCTCCTCGCGGTAGCGGGCGACCAGCAGCAGGGCGTAGTCGGTGCCGGCGCCGAACACGAGCACCGTGAGGATGCCCGCGCTCTGCGCGTTGACCGTCAGGTCCGCGTGCTTGGCCAGCAGATAGATCACCGCCTGCGAGCCGGCCAGCGCCGCGCCCGCGGTCAGGATGGGCAACAGCCAGAGCACCGGGCTGCGGTAGGTGATGAGCAGGATGACCGCGACGACGGCGAGCGTGGTGTAGAGCAGGGTGCCGTCGATGCCCGCGAAGGCGCCGGCCGAGTCGGCCGCGGCGGCCACCGGGCCGGCCAGATAGACCTCGAGCCCACCGGGGGCGCCCTGTTCGGCCGTGGCCTTGAGGCCGTCGGCGATGTCGGGCAGCGCGTCCCAGCCGTCCTCGTCGATCCGGATCGGGGCGATCACCTCGATGGCCGCCTTGTCGGGCGACTCGATCGGGCCGACGATCGGGCCGGCAACACCCTCACCGCCGGCCAGGGCCCGGGCGTCGTCGGCCGCGGCGGCCCGGTCGGCGTCGGTCAGCCCGCCCGGCCGCTCGTAGACGATGATCGCGGGCGCGATGTCATCGGGCTGGAACTGCCGCTGCAGGTCGACCACCTGGGTCGACTCGGCGTTACCCGGCAGCCAGGCCGAGTTGTCGTTCTTCTCGACCTCGGTCAGCTTGCCCGCCAGGGGCCCGGCCAGACCGAGAATGACGATCCACAAGGCAAGCACGATCCACTTCGACCAGCGGCCGCAGACCAGTCTTGCCACTCCACCCGTTGCCATCTCGATCCCCCTCGAGATTCGCCGGCCCCCCGTGACGTGTTGCCGGACCTGCGGAGCGTAATCCCGTGCGCGTGACCATCTGAACCCCCCGGAGAGGCACTCAGGGTTATCTAGGGGTGATCCCCCACACGTCCGATCCACATTGGCGGGAGATGTGGGGGAACGTCCGGCCGACGGTTCAGGTCGCGGCGGCCAAGGTCAGGTCGGCATAATTCCTCGCGTGACCAATTGGGAATACGCGCGGCTCGAGTACCGGGCCGCCGGCACGCTGGGTGCCGACCGGTTCATGGACTGGACCGCGACCTTCCACCACCCCGGCGGCCTGTTGCGCTGGGGCACCGACGAGCGCTTCGACGATCTGCGCCACCTCAACCGGGCCGGGGCGGCCGGTTGGCAGGCGTACGACCGGGCGGCGATGCACGTGCACAACGAGCCCCACCGGCTGAGCAGCGTCACATATTCGATGCGGCGTGCCGTGCCGTAGAGCTAGATTCTCTGCGTGAGCAGGGAGACCGGGCGCAAGGTGATCGCCTCGAACAAGAAGGCGCGGCACGACTACGCCGTTCTGCGGACCTACGAGGCGGGCCTCGTGCTGGCCGGCACCGAGGTGAAATCGCTCCGGGAGGGCCGCGCGTCGCTGGTCGACGCGTTCGCCGGCGAGCACAACGGCGAGCTCCTGCTCTACGGCCTGCACATCGCGGAGTACGGCTACGGCAGCTGGACCAACCACGCGCCCCGGCGGACCCGCAAGTTGCTCCTGCACAAGTCCGAGATCGCCAAGATCCTGGCCCAGCTGCGCGACGGCAACGGGCTCACCCTGGTGCCGCTGTCGATGTACTTCAACGAGGGCTGGGCCAAGGTCGAGCTCGCGATGGCGCGCGGTCTCCGGTCGTACGACAAGAGGCAGGTCCTGGCCGAGCGGGACGCCCAGCGGGAGATCGCCCGCGAGATGGGCCGCCGCCTGAAGGGCCGCACCGGATAGGCCTAGCATGATCGGGTGGAATTCGGACTGGACACCTTCGGCGACGTCACCGTCGACGAGCAGGGCAAGAAGCTTCCGTACGCGGAAGTGATCCGCAACGTCGTCGAGCAGGCTGTGCTGGCCGAACGGGTCGGCGTCGACGGCTTCGGGCTCGGTGAGCACCATCGCGACGACTTCGCGGTCTCGTCGCCCGAGATCGTGCTCGCGGCCATCGCGGCGCGGACCGAGCGCATCAAGCTGGGCACCGCGGTCACCGTGCTGAGCTCGGACGATCCCGTCCGCGTCTTCGAGCGGTTCGCGACCCTCGACGCCGTCTCGCACGGCCGGGCCGAGATCATCCTGGGCCGCGGCTCGTTCACCGAGTCGTTCCCGCTGTTCGGCTATGACCTGCACGACTACGAGCGGCTCTTCGAGGAGAAGGCCGACCTCATGGTCAAGCTGCTCGGCGAGGGTCCGGTGAGCTGGGAGGGCACCGTCCGCCCGGCGCTGAAGGAGCAGCAGGTGTACCCCAAGACCGAGTCGGGGCACATCCGCACCTGGATCGGCGTCGGCGGCAGCCCCGAGTCGGTGGTGCGGGCGGCGCGGCACGGGCTGCCGCTGGTCTGGCCATCATCGGCGGCGAGCCGGCCCGCTTCGCGCCCTATGTCGACCTCTATCACCGCGCTCTCGAGGAGTTCGAGCAGCCCACGCAGCCGGTCGCCGTGCACTGCCCCGGCTTCGTGGCCGAGACCGACGAGGAGGCGGTCGAGACGTTGTGGCCGCACGCGCGGAACATGCTCAACCGGATCGGGCGCGAGCGGGGCTGGCCGCCGCTGAGCCGGGACCGTTTCGAGAACGACATCCGCGACGGCGCCTGGCACGCCGGTTCGCCCGAGACCGTCGCCCAGAAGGTCGCGTCGACGATCCGGCACCTCGGCGTCCAGCGGTTCGACCTCAAGTACTCGGCCGGGACGCTGCCGCACGACAAGATGATGACCGCGATCGAGCTGTACGGCACCCGGGTCATCCCCCGGGTCAAGGAACTGCTCGCTTCCTGACCCCAGGACAGCGGCAGGCCGGGCGGTGATCCGCCCGGCCTGCCGTGTCGTACGCCTCTAGCGGTTCTCGTCCTCGTCCGCGTCGGTCTTCACGAAGGTGCCGACACCGTGCTCCCTGCACAGGGCCAGGTACTTGCCCTTGCAGAGATCGGCCTGCGGAACGTACTTGTCCTCGGCCACCACCTTGTTGATGTTCTTCAGGGTGATGGCCAGCGGCGGCAGGCTCACGAACGGCACGTAGCCGCCCGACTCCGGGTCCTTGATGGTGTTCGTGACGGCCGGCTTCTCGTTCTTGTAGAGCTTGACCGCGAGGTTCGCCGCGTTGACCGCCTCGAGCTCCACCGCCTTGTAGACCGTCATGCACTGCTCGCCGGTCAGCAGGTTCTGCAGGCCCTCGAGCGTGGCGTCCTGGCCGGTCACCGGGACGACGCCGTTGAGCTTCTTCTTGCGCAGCACCTTGATCACGGCGTCCCCGATGCCGTCGTTGGCGGCGAGCACCCCGCGGATCTTCGGCGCCTGCTCCAGCATCTGCTCGAAGATCCGGGTGGCTTCCTTCGGGTCCCAGTCCGGCACCCACTGGTCGGGGCCCTTGGTGAACTCGGCGCTGTCGTACTTGTCGTTCAGCGGGACCTCGTACCCCTCCTTGAAGAGGTGCGCGTTGTTGTCCGACGGCGAGCCGTTGAGCTGCGCGATGACCGGGTTCTGGACGCCCTTGGTCTCGAGGCATTTGATCAGGCCGTACGCCTGAAGGTTGCCGACCTTGTTGTTGTCGAAGCTGACGTAATAGTTGGCGCCGCCGTTGAGGGTGAGCCGGTCGTAGTCGATCGTCGGGATCTTCTTGGCCCGGGCCTTGTCGAGGACCGCCTTGCCGCTGATCGAGTCGAGGTTGGCGATGATCAGCACCTTGACGCCGCTGTTGATCATCGACTCGCCGATCTGCTGGAACTTGGCCCGATCGCCCTGGGCGTTCTGGATCTCGACCGGAACGTCGGCCGCGTCGAAAGCCGCCTTGAGGTACTTGGGGTCGTCGTTGCCCCAGCGCTTCGAGCTCTGGGTGTCGGGCAGGATCACGCCGACGCGCGCCTTGCCGCCGCCGGAGGTGGAACCGCTGTCACTACTCGCGTCACCCGTGTCACCGGAGTCGTCACACGCAGTCATGGTGGCCGATGCCATCAGGCCGACGGCGGCGATAGCCAACAGTTTCTTGCGCATTTGGTGGGTCGTCCTCTCCGATGAAACTCGACCTGTCCATGCCTGGCGCTGGGCTGCCCCTGACTGGCCAAGCGACCAAGTATCAGGCAGACCCGGGTGCGCCCGACAGGGGGTACGGCACCGGGAAGAAAAATAGTTCATTTCCCGTCCGTGAGCACACTCGCATCACAGACTGTACGGAACCTGGTGATCTTGCAGCTCAGCCCTTGTCGGCGCCGGCGGTCAGCCCCTCGGTGAGCAACCGCTCGGCGGCGAAGAAGATGATCACAATCGGTACGGTCAGCACCACCGACCCGGCCATCAGGACAGTCTTGCTCACCTCAATGCCGCCCGAGAGCTGCGCGAGACCCAGCGAAACGGTCCAATCGGCGCGATCCTCGACGAGGAACAGCAGCGCGAACAGGAACTCGTTCCAGGCGATCATGAACACGTAGAGCGCGTTGGCCATCACGGCCGGTGCGGCCAGCGGCAGGACGACCTTGCGGAGGGTCTGCAGCCGCGTGTAGCCGTCGACGGCCGCCGCCTCCTCCAGGCTTTCCGGAATCGTGGTCAGATAGTTACGCAGCATGTAGATGGAGACCGGCACGGTCTGGGCCACGTAGACGATCGTCAGCCCCAGCAGCGAGCCGCGCAGGCCGAGCCGGGTGAACAACACGAACAGCGGGATGGCCAGCAGGATCGACGGGAACAGGTACACGGCCAGGAACAGGAAGTGCACCTGCCGCCGCCCGGTGAACCGCAGCCGGCTCACCGCGTACGCCCCGGGGATCGAGGCCAGCAAGGTGACCATGGTCGCCGCCACCGACACGATCGCCGAGTTGAGCAGCAACCGCATGAACCCCTGCCCGCCGTCGTCGACCGAGGACAGCACCTCGCGATAGGTGCTCACCGTCCACTCGGCCGGCCCGGCCCAGATGCGCCCGGGGTTCTGCAGCACCTCCTCGATGGGCCGCAGCGACAGCAGGGCCATGTAGTAGAACGGGAACAGCGTCACCAGGACGAGCCCGATGATCACCACCCAGCGCAGCACCCGCAGCACCCGGGTCTCGACGGCGGCCCGGTCGGTCATCGCTCCTCCCCCTCCACGCGCGGCGCCAGATAGCGCAGATAGACCACCAGCAGCACGACCAGGCCGAGGGCCAGGATCAGCGCCTGGGCCGAGGCCGCGCCGATGTCGAAACGCGCGGTGAGGAAGTTGTAGACCCGGACGCTGACCACCTCGGTGCCGGCGCCGCCACCGGTCAGCAGATAGACGTCGTCGAACTTGTTGAACGTCATGATGAAGCGCAGAACCGTCAACAGGGCGATCACCGGACCCAGCTGCGGCAGCAGGATGTGCCGGAAGATCTGGGTCGGGGCGGCGCCGTCGACCCGGGCCGCCTCCTCCAGCTCGGCCGGCACGGCCTGCAGTCGGGCCAGCAGGAACAGGAACGCGAACGGGAAGTACCGCCAGGCCTCGAAGACGATGACCGTGAGCAGGGCCAGCGGGACGTCGAAGTGCCAGCCGAGCAGCGACACCTCGTACTGCCGCTGGCTGAGGAAGGCGATCGGCTGATCCCAGCCCAGGAACCGGGTGCCCCAGTTGTTGGCCAGACCGAACTGCGGGCTGAGCAGGATCTCCCAGACGAAGGTCACGGCGACCACCGGAGCCACGTACGGCAGCAGGACCGAAGCCCGTACGAAAGTGCGCCCGAAGAACCGCCCGCGCAGCGCGAGCGCGGCGATCAGGCCGATCACGATCGAGCCGAGGGTCGCGCCGACGGTGTAGACGATCGTCGTCCACAACGAGGACCAGAAGCCGGGCGAGGTGAGCACCAGCTCAAGATTCGCCAGCGTGTAGTCCCCGAAGACACCGGCCCGGCGCAGGTTGATCAGCCGGATCCGCTGGAAGGCCAGCATCACCGTCCAGAGGACCGGCAGCACCACGACCACCACGACCACGATCAGCGTGGGCGACAGATAGGCCAGGCCGGCCCGGTTCTCTCGTTGCCGGCGGGTGAGCACCCGCCGGGCCCGGGCGGGCGGCTCCGGCGGCGCCTGCCGCGGCTCGGTCGCGACCATTATTCGAGGGACTTCTGAATGCTACGGACGTCCTCGGCGGCCTGTTCGGCTGCGCCCGCCGCGTCCTTCTCCCCGCCCGACAGCGCGTTGATCGCCTTGGGCACCGGCAGCTCCGAGAGGGTGGCGCCGACCAGCGCGCCCTGCTTCTGCGGGAAGCCCCAGCGCTGGAACGTGTCCGGGCTCTTGGCCAGCGCGTCGATCACCTCGGCCGGGTAGACGTCGCCGAGCGGCTGCTTGGTGTCGACGCCGGCGGGCAGGTCGTTCCAGGCCTTGGTGAACTTCGCCGGATCGGTCGCGTCGCCCTTGCGGACGGGGAACTTGCCCTCGGGGGCGATGCCCAGCCAATCGGTGTAGCCCTCGTTCATCAGGTAGTTCACGAAGCGCTTGGCCGCGTCGGTGCGCTCGCCGCCGTTGGTGATCGTCCAGCTGGTGATCTCGCCGAACTGCGCGGGCTTGCCGTCGGGGCCGGCGATGGCGGTGACCACGCCGGTGTTCTTGGCCAGGAACTTCTTGTCGGCCTTGCACTGCGGGCAGGTCGGCAGCGCGTCGTTGCGGGTCCCGGCGAGCTCGTCGAGCAGGAACGACGACCACACCACCATGGCCGACTTGCCGGAGAAGTACGTGGCCCGGGTGGTGTCGACGTCCTGCGCCCCGGGCACCGAGTACTTGGTGGTCAGGTCGCCGTAGAGCTGGAAGGTCCGCACGCACTGCGGCGAGTCCAGCGTGATCGTCTTGTTCGCGTCGACCAGCTCGCAGCCGTTGCCGAGCGCGAGGTTCTCGAACGACTGCTCGGTGAACGCGTCGTTGGACACTGTGGCCAGCGAGATGCCCGCGGTGCCGCCGGTGTTCAGCTTGGCCGCCGCGTCGAGGATCTTGTCGTACGTGTCGGGGGTGGGCAGACCAGCCTTGGAGAACAGGTCGGTGCGGTAGAAGAGCAGCTGGGCCCAGCCGTCGGACGGCACCGCGAGCTGCTTGCCGTCCTGCGAGGTGAGCTCGAGGGCCCGGGGCGAGAAGGTGCCGGTGCCGAGCCCGTCGACGACGGCCTTGGTGGCCTCCGCGTCGACCAGGTCGTTGGTGGCCATCTGGGCGACCGCGGCCAGCGGCAGCGCGCCGACCACGTCGGGCAGGGTGCCGGCGGCCGCGGCCGACGTGATCAGGCTGGAGAACTGGTTCTCGTCGGTCGCCACGATCTTCACCTTGATGCCGCTGGCGGCGGTGAACTTGTCGGCGATCGCCTGGGTCGCTTGCACACGCTCGGTCTGGTTCTCGAGGCTCCAGACGGTGAGCGTCTCCCCGCTCCCGCCGCTGCCCTCGTCGTCGCCGCAGGCCGAGAGGGCGGCGGCGGCCAGTCCGGCCACCGCCGCCAGGGCGATGCTCCGTGAGATCTTCATCCGTTTCCTGCCCGTTACACATCGATGACGGAGAAGATCTCACGCTATGACACTCGGCGGCGTATCCACCAGAGGCAAAATGCGGACAGTAGCCCTGCCGTGACGAGCAGCAAGCCGAACTCGCGCCACTGCAGGGCCCAGAAACGATCGGACGGGATGTATTCGATCTCCGAGACCAGACCCTGCTGAGCGAGCCAGGCGTGACACTCGTCCGGGCCGCCCGCACGGCCGCAGGCGGTGGGATCGACCGGACCCGAGTACTCCCGGCCGTCCGGGCCGACGGTGACGTTGCTCAGCACCCAGGCGCTCCGCTCGGGCGCTGTCAGCTCGATGTGGACCTGGTTGGCTTGGTTGATCCAGAGCGACGCGATGCGTTCGGCGTCGAACCCCGTGCTGCTGGTGGCCGGCGCGACCAGGTGCTCGCGGTACCCGTACGGGGCGGCGAGCTGGGACAGCACGACGAAGACCAGCGTCAGCGCCATCGCCACCAGCAACCGGCGCGTCAGCATGCCGATCGCCAGGCCGCCCACGAAGGCCAGCAACGCGTACCCCATCGGGACGACGCCGCGCGCCGAGAAGAGCAGCGGCGTGACGCGGCCGAAGTCGCCGGCCCGGTCGATCGGACCCGCGAACCAGGTCACCACCAGGCTGAGCAGTCCGGCCGCCAGGATCGCCACCGCGCCGATCCCGGCCAGCTTGACGGCCAGCCACCGGCCCCGCGAGACGGTCTGGTTCCACACCAGCCGGTGCGTGCCCGACTCGAACTCGCGGGACACCAGCGGCGCCCCCCAGAAGACCCCGATCAGCGCGGGCAGCAGCAGCACAGCAGCCGACCCGACCAGATAGACCGCGAAGTAGGCGCTGTTGCCGACCTCGGACTTGAAGGCATCCAGGGCCGTCTCACAGGCGCCGGTGCACGCGGCCATACCCGTGTCGCGATAGACGTCGAAAAGGCCCGGTGCCGAGACGAGCAGGGCCACCGCGATCGCGGCGACGAGGGCGGCGATCACCCAGGCCTGAAGCCTGAACTGCCGCCAGGTCAGCCAGATCATCGCTTCTCCAGTACGCGGTCACGGCCGGACGAGCCGGCCTCGGACATGTAGGCGAGCACCAGGTCTTCCAGGTCCAGACCGTCGACCGACCACGACGGGTCCTCGATCGGCGCGCTGCTCCGCACGACCAGCGTGGACTGCACGTCGGTGTGGCTGGCCGCGACCACGTGCCGGCCGGGCCCGATCGTGTCCGGGTCGCGGCGGGCGCCACTGAGCCGGTGATGGGTGCCGAGCAACTCCTCGACCTCGCCGGTGACCCGGACCCGCGAGGCGACCAGGACGATCAGGTAGTCGCAGACGCGTTCGAGGTCGGCGACCAGATGCGAGGACATGACCACACTGGTCCCGTTCTCGGCCGCGTACGCCATCAGGCCCTGCAGGAACTCGCGGCGCGCCAGCGGGTCGAGGGCGGCCACCGGCTCGTCGAGCAGCAGCAGCTCGGGTCGCTTGGCGATGGCCAGCGTCAGGGCGAGCTGGGCCCGCTGGCCGCCGGAGAGCTTGCCGGCCCGCTGCCGCGGGTCGAGTCCCAGCTCGGCGATGCGCCCGTCGGCCAGCGACGCGTCCCAGCGGGGGTTGAGGTGGGCGCCGAGCCGCAGATGCTCGGCGACCGTCAGGCCGGCGTAGACGGGCGTGTCCTGCGCGACGAAGCCGACGCGCGGCGACCCGCTCTGCGGCGGCGCCCCGAGCACCGAGATGTGGCCGGCGGTCGGGCTGAGCAGGCCGCAGATCAGCTGCAGCAACGTGGACTTGCCGGCCCCGTTCGGGCCGACCAGGCCGACGACGTGGCCGGCCGGGATGTCGAGGGTGCAGTCGGTCAGCGCGGTGCGCCGGCCGTAGTTCTTGGTGAGGCCTTCGATGGTGACGACGTCACTCATCCCCTTCGCCCCGCTCTCTCTTCCGAAAAATCGCGAAACGTGCTGAGAAGAAGGGCCTCGACATCCTCGTCGTCGAGGCCGGCCTTGCGGGCCCGCTCGAACCACTCGGTGAGCTCCTGGCGCAGCGGCTCGTGCGCGGCGCGGCTGTCGTCGTCGCCACCCAGGGTGCTGGTGACGAAGGTGCCGATCCCGGGGCGGGGCTGCACGAGCCCCTCGTACTCCAGCTCGCGGTAGGCCTTCAGAACCGTGTTCGGGTTGATCGCCACCTTGGCGACCACGTCCTTGACCGTGGGCAGCCGGTCGCCCTCCTTGAGCAGCCCCAGCCGCATGGCGTGCCGCACCTGCTGCACCAGCTGCAGGTAAGGCGACACCCCCGACCGGGAGTCCAGATGGAACTCGATCATGCGCGTACCGCCATTCAACTAGTGTCCTAGCACAATAGCGTTGCACCACTCCGGACAGTCAACCCCTCGACCGGTCGAATATGGATCGACGGCGAGCGCGGGAGCGGTCATCATCGGCCGGTGACCGAACGATTTCCGGAAGTGCGGGCCGCCTTCGACACGAACCTGGCGAGCGGCGAGGACCTGGGCGCGTCTTTCTGCGTGACCGTGGAGGGCGAGACGGTCGTGGACCTCTGGGGCGGATTCGCCGACGAAGCCCGGACCCGGCCCTGGCGCCAGGACACGGTGGTCGGGGTGTACTCGACCACCAAGACCATGACCGCCCTGACCGCGTTGCTGGTCGCCGACCGCGGTGACCTCGACTTCCAGGCGCCGGTCGCCCGCTACTGGCCGGAATTCGCCGCCGCCGGCAAGGCGGACGTCACGGTCGCGCACCTGATGAGTCACTCGGCCGGGCTGTGCGGCTGGCGCGAGCCGATCACCCGGCACGACCTGTACGACTGGGAGAAGGCGACCGCGCTCCTGGCCGCCCAGGAACCGTTCTGGAAACCCGGGACGGCGTCCGGCTATCACGCGATGACCCAGGGATACCTCGTCGGCGAGGTGATCCGGCGGATCACCGGGCGGTCGATCGGCACGGTGTTCCGCGAGGAGATCGCCGTACCGCTGGGCGCGGACTTCCACATCGGCCTCCCCGCGTCCGAGGATCACCGGGTCGCCGACCTCGTCGCCCCGGCCGGTGAGGCGCCGATGGGCGGCGCCGGCAGCAGCGAGCTGCAGATCAACGTGGCGACCAACCCCGCTCTGGACGTTCAGGTCACCGGGACCAGGCAGTGGCGGGGCGCGGAGATCCCGGCGGCCGGTGGCATCGGCAACGCGCGGGCCGTGGCCGGCGTCCACGCCGTCCTGGCCAACGAAGGCACGGTGGGCGGACGGCGGTTCCTGTCCGCGGCGGGCTGCCGGAAAGCGCTGGAACCGCAGGTCGAGGGGGTCGATCTGATCCTGGGGGTGCCGATGCGGTTCGGGCTGGGCTTCGCGTTGAACACCGGCTTCCTGCCCCACCCGAACACGCTGTTCTGGGGCGGCTACGGCGGCTCGCTGGCCGTCATCGACCTGGACGCGCGTACCTCCATCGCCTACGCGATGAACAAGATGTCCGGTACGACGACGGGTGACTTCCGGGCGTTCGGTCTGGCCACGGCGTTCTGGGAGGCCTCGCCGGGCTGACGTGGTGTGTCAGGGCGCCGCGGCCGGCTTGCGGGCGAGGAGGAGCTCGAAGCGGGGGCCGCCGTCGAGGACGCGGGCGGCGACGGGCAGCGGGGCCGAGCGTACGGTGAAGCCGGCCGCGGTCAGGTCGGCCCGCAGCGCCGGGATCGGGCTGGTCCGGTAGTACATGACGAACGGCGGGCGCCACACCGCGTTGCGGACCCGCATGACCACGTCGAAGCCCAGCGTCACCCAGTGCGCCGGCGAGGTCAGCGGCGGCGGCACGCCGACGACCAGCGCGAAGAGCCCGCCGGGACGCAGCGCCCGGCGGATGCCGTCGAAGAGCGCGGGCCGCTCGGCCGGCAGGAAGTGCCCGAGCGCGCCGAAGGACACCGCGAGGTCGAACCCGTCGGCGAAGGGCAGCGCCCGGGCGTCGGCCCGCACCAGCGTGGCGCCCGGGTGGGCCGCCCGGGCCTGCGCGAGCATGCCGGCGCTGAAGTCCACGCCCGTGCGGCGGCCCTCGCACAACGGCTCGAGCACCGTCAGACCGGCGCCGGTGCCGCAGCAGACGTCGAGGCCGGCCTCGAACGGGCCGAGCCCGGACAACGCCTCGACGGTGGCGTCGAGCACGCTCGCCGGCGTCCGGAAGGGGGTGTGGTCGAACTTGGGGGCCAGCAGGTCGTAGCCGCGCTCGACCGACGACAGCGCCTGCACGGTCAGCTCACGCAGCGACGGACCCCGGGGCGAGAACACCGGCCGAGCGTACCGGCCGGGCGCGGTCCGGGCGACAATGCCGGGATGTCACTGAGCAGCAGGCCGGCCACGCGCGACGACGTGGAAGTGTTGCGGGACCTGATCGACCGGGCGATCGCCGAGTTGTCGAAGGAGTTCCTGACCGACGAGCAGATCCGCAGCAGCGCGCGCCATGTACACCCATCCGGCCTTCGTGCGGCGCGGGGTGGGCCGGATGATCCTCGGGCTGTGCGAGCGCGCGGCCGCGGCCGCCGGGTACACGCGGCTGGAGCTGATGGCGACCCTGGCGGGCGAGCCGCTGTACCGCAGTTACGGCTTCGTCGAAGTGGAACGGATCGAGGACGCCCGTGGGGGCGCCCCCGTCCCGATCGTGCGGATGGGCAAGAGCCTCACCAGTTGACGGCGATGTACTTCGACTCGAGGTACTCGAGCAGGCCCTCGTGGCCGCCCTCGCGTCCGATGCCGCTCTGCTTGACCCCGCCGAAGGGCGCCGCCGGGTCGCTGACCAGGCCACGGTTGAGGCCGACCATGCCGGCCTCGATCGCCTCGCTGACCCGCAGGCCGCGGGACAGGTCGCTCGTGTAGACGTACGCCACCAGGCCGTACTCGGTGTCGTTGGCCAGCCGCACGGCCTCGTCCTCGCCGGTGAACGTGACGATCGGCGCGACCGGGCCGAAGATCTCCTCGCGCAGGATGGCCGCGTCGGACGCGACACCGGTGAGCACGGTCGGCGGGTAGTAGAAGCCGGCACCGGCGGGGCGGGCGCCACCGGTCTCGGCCTTGGCCCCGTCCTCCAGCGCCGCCCGGACCAGGGAGTCGACCTTGGCCACGGTGTCCTCGTTGACCAGCGGGCCGACCTGCGTCGACTCCTCGGTGCCGGGACCCACCCGCAGCTGCGACATGCGCGCGGCCAGCCGCTGGGAGAAGTCGGCGGCGATCGACGACTCGACGTAGAACCGGTTGGCCGCGGTGCAGGCCTCGCCGCCGTTGCGCATCTTGGCGATCATCGCGCCCTCGATGGCCGCGTCGAGGTCGGCGTCGGCGAAGACCAGGAACGGCGCGTTGCCGCCCAGCTCCATCGACGTGTTCACCACGCCCTCGGCCGCCTGCGCGAGCAGCAGGCGGCCGACCTCGGTCGACCCGGTGAAGGACAGCTTGCGGACGCGGGCGTCCCGGAGCATCCGGCCGACGACCTTGCCCGAGCTGCGCGACGGCAGCACGTTGACCACGCCGGCGGGTACGCCCGCCTCGGCCAGGATCGCGGCCATGGCCAGCGCCGTGAGCGGGGTGTCGCTGGCCGGCTTGAGCACGACCGTGCAGCCGGCCGCGAGCGCCGGACCGATCTTGCGGGTGGCCATCGCGGCCGGGAAGTTCCACGGCGTGACCAGCACGCAGACGCCGACCGGCTGGCGGGTGACCAGGATGCGGTTGGCCCCGGACGGGGCGGTCGCGAACTCGCCCGCCCCGCGGACGGCCTCCTCGGCGAACCAGCGGAAGAACTCGGCCGCGTACGTCACCTCGCCCTTGGCGTCGACCAGGGCCTTGCCGTTCTCCAGGCTGATCAGCTTGGCGAGCTCGTCGGCCCGCTCGGTCATCAGCTCCCAGGCCCGGCGCAGGGCCTCACCACGCACCCGCGGCGGGGTGGCCGCCCAGGCCGGCCCGGCCGCCGCGGCCGCGTCGACCGCGGCGATCGCGTCGCTCTCGCCGCCGTCGGCCACCGAGGCGAGCACGTCGCCGGTGGCCGGGTCCAGAACGTCGAAACGGTTCCCGGACGATGCGGGGACCCACTTGCCGCCGATGAAGAGTTCAGTTTCCACGTCCCCAGCATGGTCCACGTCGCTTTTCACCGCCATGGTTGTGGGTACGCCGGGCCGCATGACGTTCTTCGGGCAGCCCCGGCCTCTCGCCAACCTCTTCGGCGTGGAGCTGTGGGAACGGTTCTCGTTCTACGGCATGCAGGGCATTCTGCTGATCTACCTGTACTACGAGGCGTCCCGCGGCGGCCTGGGCATCGACGAGGGCACCGCCACCAGCATCGTCGGGGCGTACGGGGGCTCGGTCTATCTCGCCACGGTGATCGGCGCGTGGCTGTCCGACCGGCTCTACGGGCCCGAGAGGGTGCTGTTCGGCAGCGCTGTCCTGGTGATGGCCGGGCACATCGCGCTGGCCGTCCTCCCCGGCATCCCCGGTGTGGCGGCCGGTCTGGTGCTGGTCGCGCTGGGCAGCGGCGGTGTGAAGGCGACCGCGACCACCCTCGTCGGCCTGCTCTACGAGCCGGGCGACGAGCGCCGCGACGCCGGTTTCTCGATCTTCTACCTCGGCATCAACCTCGGCGCGTTCGCCGGGCCGCTGCTCACCGGCCTGCTGCAGTCGGAGGCCGGCTTCCACTGGGGCTTCGGCCTGGCCGCGGTGGGCATGGCCATCGGCCTGATCCAGTACGCCGTCGGCCGCAAGGGCCTGCCCCCGGAGGCGCACGAGATCGCCAACCCCCTGCCCGCCTCGCGCCGCCCGCTGGTGTTCGGCGTGGCCGCCCTCGTGGTCGTGGTCGTGGCGCTGCTCGCGCTGACCGGGGTGGTCCGGGCCGATTGGCTGTCGAACATCGTCGTGGCGCTCAGCATCCTGGCCGCGATCGCCTACTTCGTGGTGATCCTCTCCAGCCACCGGATCAGCGACGTCGAGCGGCGGCGGGTGCTGGCCTTCATCCCGATGTTCATCGCCAGCGCCGCGTTCTGGTCGCTCTACCAGCAGCAGTTCACGGTGGTCACGATCTATTCGGACAAGCGGCTCGACCGGAATCTGTTCGGCTGGGAGATGCCGGTCTCCTGGGTCCAGTCGATCAACCCGGTCTTCATCATCATCCTGTCCGGGGTCTTCGCGGCGATCTGGACCCGCCTCGGGGACCGCCAGCCGTCCACCCCGGTGAAGTTCGCCGCCGGCACCGCCATCATGGGTCTGGCCTTCCTGCTGTTCCTGCCGTTCGCGGGCACGGCGAGCGTGCCGCTGCTCGGGCTGACCGGCATCCTGCTGGTCTTCACGATCGCCGAGCTGCTGCTCTCCCCCGTCGGCCTGTCGCTGACGACCAAGCTGGCTCCCGAGGCCTTCCGGACGCAGATGGTCGCGCTCTTCTTCCTCTCGGTAGCCCTGGGCACGGCCCTGTCGGGCACGCTGGCCGGCTACTACAGCGAGGACCACGAGGTCCCGTACTTCGGCATCCTGGGCGCGATCGCCATCGTGCTGGGCGGCGCGCTGCTGGCTCTGGCGCCCCGGCTGCGCCGCCTGATGGGCGGGGTGAGGTGACGCGCGGCGGCGGGTAATCTCGGCCGGATGGAACTGCGGTTCTCCACGCGCCGGTCGGATTCGCCGTGGGTCGAGACGGTCTGGACCTGCACCAGTGAGCGGGTCGCCGAGATGACCTCCGTCGCCACCGCGTGCTGGGGTCTGGTGTTCTGGCGCTGGGACGGCCGGGCGTACGCCAGTGTCACCGGACCGGAGACCGCGACCGGCGTGGCGCCGGTCCCGGAGGGCGCCGCCTTCGTCGGCATCGACTTCGCCGTGGGGACGTCGCTGCGGGTGCTGCCGGCGTCGTCCCTGGTCGACGGCGGGCTGGAACTGCCCGACACCACCCGGACGTCGTTCCGGCTGGACGGCGCCCGCTGGGATACCCCCGGCCCGGACGACGCCGAGGCTCTGGTCGCCCGGCTCGTCCGCGCCGGCGCCGTGGTCCGCGACCCGCTCGTCACCGGGGTGCGCCGGGGCCAGAGTCCCGATGTCTCGGCCCGCACGGTCGAGCGCCGCTTCCGCGCGGCGACCGGGCTGGCCCAGGGCACCGTCCGGCAGATCGAGCGCGCCCGCCGGGCGTCGACGCTGCTGGCCCGGGGCGACCAGGTCGCCGATGTGGTCACCGGGCTCGACTACTTCGACGAACCGCATCTGGCCCGCGCGCTGCGCCGGTACGTCGGGCGGACGGCGGCGCAGCTGCGCGGGGGCGCCGCCGGTCCGATCGCCCTCGACCTGGATCAGCCGACGTCGTAGATCACCTTCAGGACACCGTTCTTGTACGCCTCGGACGACCGCAGCGTCAGCCGCCGCTTGTCGTTGTCGGCCCGGCTGAACAGGCTCTTGCCCGCGCCCAGCAGCACCGGGAAGACCAGCAGGTGGTAGCGGTCGATCAGACCGGCCTCGGACAGCCGGCGGGCCAGCTCGGCGCTGCCGTGGATGAAGATCGCGCCGCCCTCGCCCTTCTTCAGCTCGGCGACCTCGTCGGTGGAGCGCAGGATCGTCGTCGCGCCCCACCCCTCGACGACGGCGTCCTCGGGCAGCGTGGTCGAGACGACGTACTTGGGCAGGTCCTTGTAGGCGACGTGGTCCTCCGAATCGCGCCAGAAGGGCGCGAACGCCTCGTAACTCGTCCGGCCGAACATGAGCGCCGAGGTCTCCTCGAGCTCCTCCGACTTGAGCGAATACACCTCCGGCAGGAACTCGATGTCCTTGAAGACCCAGCCGCCGCTGCGGTGGCCCTCGACCGGGCCGCCGGGCGAATCCACGACGCCGTCGAGCGACGTGAAAGCGGTGTAGACAAGCTCGCGCATCTTGCAACTCCTCCAGTGCGGGGTGACGTGACCAGACTAAGAAACGAGCCTGCGGCCGTCTTGGACGAAAACGACATCGGCGGCCTGGGGCCACGAGCCGCGGATTGGCCCCTCGGCGGTGCGGGCGCCGGCTTTACGGTGAGCGGCATGACCGTGGGTTTCATCGGGCTCGGCGTGATGGGACGGCCGATGGCGGCCAACCTCGCGGCGGCCGGCACCGACCTGATCGTCTGGAGTCGTACGGATCGCGGGGACACGCCGGCGGGCGCCACCCGGGCCGCCGGGCCGGATGAGGTGTTCGACCGGGCCGGCACCGTGTTCCTCATGCTGGCGACCGAGCAGGCCGTCGACGCCGTGCTCCCGGCTGCCCTCCCCGGCAAGCTGGTCGTCCACATGGGCACGACCAGCCCCGAGTACTCGGCCGGGCTGGGTGCCCGGGTGGAGGCCGCGGGCGGGCGCTACGTCGAGGCTCCGGTCTCCGGCTCCCGCGGGCCGGCCCGGGCGGGCGAGCTCATCGCCATGATCGCCGGAGACCCGGAGGACCTGTCCCGCGTACGGCCGCTGCTCGCGCCGATGTGCCGGCAGGTGGTCGACTGCGGGGCCGTTCCCGGCGCGCTGCTCATGAAGCTGGCGGTCAACACCTTCCTGATCAGTATGGTCACCGGGCTGGCCGAGGCCTTCCATTTCGCCGAGGGGCACGGGCTGGACGCCGGGCTGCTGCGGCAGGTGCTCGACGCGGGGCCGATGGCCAGCGCCGTCTCGCGGGGCAAGGCCGGCAAGCTGGTCGACGCCGACTTCGAGGTGCAGGCGGCGATCCACGACGTGCTCAAGAACAACGAGCTCATCGTCGCGGCCGCGCGCCGCCGGGGCATCGCGTCGCCGCTGCTCGACACCTGCCGCGACCTGTACGCGTCGGCCGCCGCCCGCGGTCACGCCGAGGCGGACATGGCGGCGGTGGTCCACGCCTTCCGGGAGCCGGCGAAATAGGACGTATCTGGTGGGTCACGCCGGGCTGCGGCGCCCACGCGATCCACCCGGCACGCCCTAAGCTGCGCTGGTGGCGAAGTACTTTGATGTGCACCCGGACAATCCGCAGGCCCGTTCGATCCGGCAGGTGGCCGACATCGTCCGGGCGGACGGGCTGATCGCCTATCCGACCGACTCGTGCTTCGCGCTCGGCTGCCGGATGGGCAACAAGGACGGGCTGGACCGCATCCGCGAGATCCGGCACCTCGACGACCGGCACCACTTCACGCTGATGTGCCGCGACTTCGCGCAGCTGGGCCAGTTCGTGCAGATCAACAACGCGGCTTTCCGGCTGGTCAAGTCGGCGACCCCGGGTCCGTACACGTTCATTCTGCCCGCCACCAAGGAGGTGCCGCGGCGGTTGCTGCACCCGAAGAAGAAGACGGTCGGCGCGCGCATCCCCGACCACGTCGTGGCCCAGGCCCTGCTGGCCGAGATGGGCGAGCCGCTGGTGTCGAGCACCCTGTTGCTGCCCGGCCAGGACGAGCCGATGACGATGGGCTGGGAGATCAAGGAGGCCCTCGACCACGCGGTCGACGCGGTGGTCGACTCGGGCGAGGGCGGCGTCGAGCCCACGACCGTCGTCGACCTTTCCGGCGGTGAGCCCGAGATCCTGCGGGTGGGGGCCGGCGACCCGTCCCGCTTCGCCTGAGCCTCAGGAAGACAGCGCGCCGTCGGCGCCCAGGGCGAGGATGGCCAGCTGACCGCGGTGGTCGGTGGCGGTGAGGCGCTGCTCGTCGAGGCGTTGCAGGGCGGCGATGCCCGCGCCGAACTCGCCGGCCGTCGTCGGCCCCACCGGCGGGCCGGTCCAGTCGACCGTCCAGGAGTAGAGGCGGAACTCGTACGACGCGGCGACCACCACGGTCGTCTCGGCCGTGCCGAGCAGGGCCACCGTGCGCACCGGTTCGGGCGCGCGCAGCGTGATGCCCCGCTCCACCTCGTAGGTCGCCGGGTCGAGCCGGGCCACCCGGACGGCCTGGTGGGCAGCCGAGACGACGACCCGGTCGGCCAGCGCGTCGATCGCGCCGACCCGCAGGTCGTGCTCGACGACGACCCGGCGGTCGCCCGGCGGGCCGGCGGTGACGACGCGGCCCTCGGCGGCCAGCACGCCGTCGCGGAACGGCCGGGTCGGGGCGGGCAGCGCGGGCAGCGACAGGCCGGGCGTGAGCGAGGTGCCCGAGGTGGCGTCGAGCAGGTAGGGCCGCCCGGCGAACGTGGCGGTGGCCAGCACCGGGCCCCCGACGGCCAGCGAGCGGGTGCGGATCGTCGGGTCGGTGAGCCGCCACACCGGACGGCTCGACGGGTCGATGGCGAACACGGCGCCGTCGTACGCGCCCGCGAGCACGTGCCGGCCGTCGGTCGACCAGGTGATCGAGCGCAGCGGGGCGTCCCCGGCGCGGATCGTCCGGATCGGGTCGAGGTGGGCGTTGCGCAGCTCGATGGCGCCGTCGCGGCGGGCCAGGGCCAGCGTCGAGGCGTCCGGCGACCACGCGCACGCCTCGACGGCGGGCGCCGCGCGACCGGCCAGCGGGACCCGGTCCTGGGCGAGGTCGCGGACGGCCACGAAGCCGCTGCGGCCCACGGTCGCCACCAGGCCGGCGCTGCTCACGTCGAGGCCGACGCAGTCCTCGATCTCGCCCAGGTAGGTCGGGCCGAAAGCGTGCCACACGGCCGCGCGGCCGTCGGCCAGCCGGCAGAGCAGATGCTGACCGTCGGGCATCCAGGAGACACCGGTGACCGCGGCGGGGTGACCGCCGAGAACGTTCATGAGGTACGGCGGACGGTCGTCGACGACCCGCCAGACCGCGGCCGCGCCGTCGGCCGAGCCGATGGCCAGCAGATCGGAGGCGCCCGGATTCCAGGCCGCGGCCAGCACCGCCGACTCATGGGCAAATTCGGTCACGGTCTGGGGCCGCGAGGGGTCGCTGGTTTCCACGACGGTCACCGCGCCCGCCTGGGTGCCACTGGCCAGCCGCCGGCCGTCGGCCCGGAACGCAACGCAGTTGACCGGCGCGGCCGGCGCCGGAGCGCTCCCTGTTGTCACGCGACATATGCTGGACACCAACGCGCAACGAGTCAATACCGTAATCGGTCCTGAGCGTTCGGTCAGGAGACGGGCAGCAGCCGCAGCAGCCCCGGTCGCCGGGCGGGCAGCGGGCCGACCGCCTGATCGATCGCCTCACGCAACCGCTTCTCCTCCCCGGCCCGGTCGCGGTGCCACGCCGTGCCCCACACGCGGTGCAGCCGCCAGCCCAGTCCGGTGAGGATCTCGGCGCTGAGCCGGTCGCGGTCGCGGGCCGCGCCCAGCGAGCCGTAGAGCGGTCCGTCGCACTCGATGCCGAGCAGGTAGCCACGGCCGGGCGTGGGGTGGCGCACGCCGACGTCGATGCGGTAGCCGTCGCCGCCCACGCCGGCCTGCGCGTCGTACCCCCACGACCGCACGGTCGCCAGCACCGCCGCCGCGAGCGGGCCGGGGGCGACGGGCCGGGGCTGCACGGCGGTGAGGCCGCGCTCGGCGAAATCGAGGTACGCGGCCAGGAGGCGTACACCGGGATTGGGCGACTCCGGGATGTCCCGCGAGCGGACCGACGAGATGATCTCGACGCGGCGCCGGGCCCGGGTGATCGCGACATTGAGCCGGCGCCAGCCGTTGGGCTGGTTGAGCGCGCCGAAGTTGCTGCTGATCCGGCCGTGCTCGTCGCGGCCGTACCCGACCGAGAAGATCATCACGTCGCGCTCGTCGCCCTGCACCGACTCGAGGCTCTTGACGAAGAACCCGGTGAGCCGGTCGCCGCCCAGCAGCCGCTCGAGGCCCGGGTGACGGGTGGCGGCCCGCTCGACAGCCGACTCGATCGCCTCGGCCTGGGCCACCGAGAACGTCACCACCCCCAGCGACAGCTCGGGCCGGGTGGTCAGGCAGGTGACGATGCGCTGGGCCACCTTCTCGGCCTCCTCCGGGTTGTCCCGCGCGCCGCCGCGGCGATAGACCCCCGCGGCCGGGACGAACTCGACGCCGTTCTCCGGGTCGGCGTCCGCTCCCGGGAACGTGAGCAGGCGACCCTGATAGAAGCGGTGGTTGGCGAACGCGATCAGCGCCTCGTGGCGGCTGCGGTAGTGCCGGCCGAGGCGGAGGACGGGGAAGGCGCCGCAGCCCTCGGCCAGTTCGAGCACGGACTGGAAGTCGTTGACGTCGGTGCCGTCGTCCGCCTCGGCCCGCGTCGAGAAGAACGAGGTCGGCGGCAGCTGACGGTCGTCGCCCGCGGCGATCAGCGACGTCGCGCGGTAGACGCAGTTGACCGCGTCGGCCGGGGCGATCTGCGACGCCTCGTCGAAGATCACCACGTCGAAGGTCAGGTCGGGCGGCAGATACTGGCTGACGGCGAGCGGGGACATCAGGAAACACGGCTTGGCCGACTGCACCGTCGTGCGGGCGCGGTCGATCAGCTCCCGGACCGGCAGGTGCCGGGACTGTTTCATGCCCTCGCGCCGCAGCAGCGCGACCTCGTCGGGCACCGGCGACCGGCGGGCCTCGATCGCCGCGCCGATGGCGGCGGGCGCCTCCCGCGTCAGGGCGGCGTCGAGACGGCGGAACTCCTCGACGAGGCGGTCGTGCTCGGGGCCGCCGACGGGACGCAACCGCTCGTCGTCGCGGATGACGGCGTCGCCCCAGGCGGTGAGCAGCGCCCGCTCGACGGCCGGGCCGATCTGCCCGGCCGGCAGCTCGAGGCCGGACGCGACGGCGGCGTCGCCGAGGATGTCCCGGGCGTGCTGGTAACCGAGCCACTCGTCCTGGCCGGTCTCGTCGTCGAGCAACCGCGTCAGCAGGTCCCCGTCGTAGTCGTCGAGCTCGGCGGCCAGCTCGGCCCTGCGGCCCGGGGCGAAGGCCGCGACGACGGCTTCCCGGGCGTCGACCCATTCCCGTACGCGTCCGGCCAGCTCACCGGCGCCGTCGACGCGCAGGCCGGCCTGCGCACCGGTCAGCGGCGCGTCCGCTCCGGAGCCCAGCCGGCGGGCCACCTTGGCCCAGGCCACCGCGTCGACCAGGTCGCCGGCGTCCACGGCGGCGGGCCCCAGGGCGGCTGCGGTCGCGCCGGCGTCGGCGGTGAGGGCGGCCTCGCGGTCGGCGGCGGCGCGGCGCAGACCGGCCAGGCGCCGCGCCTCGGCCAGATCGATCGGCCGTCCGGTGGCCCGGCCGAACTCCGGCAGCACCGCGGCCGCCTCGGCGAAGGGTCCGGCCTGGGCCCGCCGCTCGGCCGCGGCGCCGAGCAGCGTGGCGGCCGGCGGCCCCCAGGCGGCGAGCGTGCGGGCCCGGGCGCCCAGCCGGACCAGGGCGGGGTCGGGCGCGGGCCGGCAGATCTGGTCGGCCACGGCCGGCCGGGCCTCGGGCGGGCTCAGCCTCAGCAGGTCGCCGGCGGTCCGCAGCGCCTCGTCGATCGCGGCCTCGCCCCGCCGGTAGCGGCCGAGCAGCGGCGCGTACCGGCGCTCGGCCGCGGCCCGCTCCCGCAGCGCCCGTTGCCAGGCCACGGCCGCGCCGAGGTGGGCGACGGCCTCGGCCGGCGGCACCGTCGGCAACGCGTGAGCGGCCACGGCGTCCCAGTCCCGGCGGTACGCGGGAAGCAGCTTGCGCAGCCCGCGGTGCTCGTGGGTGAGCCGGTCGGCGAGCTGCTCCACCGGCTCGTCCACGATCGCGTCGAAGAACCAGCGCCGGCACTCCGCCCCGGACACGGCCACGTCGGCGGCGCACCGGTGCAGCACCGCGGCCGCGTCGGCGACCCCGGCGAGCACCCCCGGCCCGAACCAGTACGGCTCGGGCCGGTTGCCGCGCCCGGCCAGCTCGGCCAGCGCCGCGAAGCGGGCCAGATCGGCGAAGGTGACCGGGGCGGGCAGGCCGAGGCGGGCGGCGACCGGACCGGCCGCCACGCGCAGCTCGTCGAGGGCGTCGGCCTCCGCCGTGGCACGGCGGGCGGCCAGGTCGGCGGCGGCCGCGGTGAGCGTGCCCTGGTCGAGGGCGGGCAGGTCCCGGTCGGGCAGTTCGTGCCACTCGACGCCGGCGGCGACGCGCACGGCCGCGCGGGCCTTGTCGGCGTCGGCCAGCAGGCGGCCCCGGCGTTCGGCGGCGCGCTCGATCGGCTCCAGGCCGGGCGCGGTCAGCCAGGCGTCGTCCACCGCGGGCGGCCGGTGGGCCAGGTGGGTGACCAGCGCGGCGAGGGCCACGGCGTCGGCCGGGCGACTTAGGGCGTACGCCTCGGCCACGTGCGCGTACGCCTCGGTCTCGTCCCGCAAGGCGCGAAGGGCGGCGGTGGCCCGGTGCAGCGTGTCCCGGAGAGGTCGCGGCTCGGTCACCTCACGCCAGACGGGGCGGTCGGTGACCGCCGCGCGACGGCACCGGCCGAGCTCCTCGGCGGCCTCGAGCGTGCGCCGCAGGCTGTCCGGGGTGAGGGCGTGCGCGTCGGCCGGGAGGAGCAGTTCCGGCTGATCACCGAGACGCGCGCAGTCCCCCAGCACCTCGTGGAGGGAGCGGCCGAGAGGTTCCCGGCGCTCGTTCATGGCGATGGCGTAGGCGTCCAGCCGGTCCCGCACCTCCCTCAGCCGGTTGCGGTCGACCACACCGTCCGGCTCGGCCTGTTCCGGCGCGGCGGGCGTGCTCGGTGCCGGAGCGGCCAGGGCGTCGGTGAGGGCGCGGGCCACCTCTTTGCGGGTCGCCTTGTGGCTGTGCAGTTCCAGCAGGTAGGGCTCCAGGCCCGCGGCGGCCAGCCGGTTGCGCACGACGTCGAGGGCGGCGGCCTTCTCGGAGACGAACAGGACGCGCTTGCCGGCGTGCAGCAGGCAGCCGATCAGGTTGGCGATCGTCTGGGACTTGCCGGTGCCGGGCGGCCCGTCGAGCACGAAGCTCTGCCCGGACAGCGCCGCTTCCACGCAGGCCCGCTGGGTGGCATCCGCGTCGAGCACCAGCGGCAACTCGTCGCCGTCCACCGCGACCGTGCCATTCTCGGCGACACGCCGCTCGACACGCCCTCCAGTCAGGACGCCAGGCTCGCCGGCGAGGGCCCGCACCAGCGGGTGGGCCACGATGCGCGACTCGTTGTCGAGCAGATCGCGGTACATGGCCTCCTTGTGGAAGCTGAAGCAGGCCAGCAGCACGCCCTCGTCGACCGGCCAGCCCCGATTGCTCACCGCCGCGCTCAACGCCTCCAGATAGCCCCGTGCGTCGAGCTCGGCCACCCCGTCCAGCCGGGGCATCGTGATGCCCATCCGGCGCAGCCGCAGGGCCAGCGCCGGGTTCACCACCGGGTCGTCGTCGCGCCCCAGCAACCGGGGCTGATCACCCGGGCCGCGCGTGGTCAGCTCGACCGGCACCAGCAGGACCGGGCTGGTGAACGCCGCGCCCTCCTCGTCGCGCCACCGCAGCGAACCGATCGCCAGGTGCAGGGTGGCCACGCCGCGGTCGAGGAGTTCCTGACGGGACCGGCGGAGCAGGCGCCGCAGTGTCGTGCCCAGCACGACCGGGGTCAGGCCGGTGCGGAACAGGCAGCCGGGCGCGGGCTTGGCCCCGCCGGGGAGGAACCCGAACGGCCGTCCGCCCCGGAGCGCGGCGAGGATGTCGGGGGCGGCCGGTCCGGCGATCTCCAGGCTTCCGGCGCCGGGGCGCAGGTTGAGCAGGCGGTTGCCGGCGTCGAGGTTGACCAGGCCGTCACGCCAGGCGCGGACGGCGGCTCTCGGCGTTTCGGCACCCATAGCCCCAATTGCACCAAGCCGAGCAGCGGTCCCGCTGGGATTCAGGCGTAATGCTCTTCATCGGCCTTGCGGTAGTCGCGGATCTCGTCGAAGCGGCCCGCCTCGGCCAGTCGCACCCACGCCGGGTTGCCGAGCAGCACCCGGCCGAGCGCCATCAGGTCGTACTCGCCGCGGGCCCGCCGGTCGAGGAGCTCGCGCATCCGGTCGGAGCCGGCGAAGTCGCGGGTCAGCCCGATCGAGCCGACGGTGATCGACGGCAGGCCGGTGAGGTGCCGGGCCCAGCCGGCCAGGTTCCGGTCGCTGCCCTCGAACGCCGGCTCCCAGAAGCGGCGCTGGGAAGCGTGCAGGACATCGGCGCCGGCCACCCGGAAGCCGTCCAGGATCACGCCCAGCTCGGCCGGCGTCGCGGCGATGCGGGCGCCGAAGTCGCGCTCCTTGAACTGGGAGAACCGGACGATCAGCGGCATGCACGCGGGGATCTCGGCGCGGACGGCCCGGACCACCTCGGCCGGGAAGTCGCGGTGGTGGCCGCCCGGGTTGGTGACCGGCCACAGGAACTCGTCGAGCAGGTAGCCGTGCGCGGCGTGCACCTCGATCGCGTCGAAGCCGGCCCGGACGGCTACCCGGGCCGCGTCGGCGTACGCCCGCAGGAGGGTCTCGAAGTCACCGCCGGACATGGTCCCCGGCGTCCACAGGGCCGGTTCCCGCTGGCTGCCCAGGTGCCACAGCTGAGCGGCGATCCGTCCGCCGGCCGCGTGCACCTCGGCGGTGACGAGGCGCCAGCCGGCCTCGGCCGCGCCCTCGGTGAGCCGCGGCACGTCGCGCTGGTGACCGGCGCTCGGGTGGTCGACGAGCACGCCCTCGGTGATGATCAGGCCCACCCCGTTCTCGGCCCGGCGGCGGTAGTAGGCCGCGACCTCGGGCGTCGGCACGCCGTGGGGCGAACGCTCGCGCGTCATCGGGGCCATGACGAAGGGGCTGGTCAACGACAAGCCGGCGACGGTGACCGGCTCGACGAGAGCGGTTGTGGTGGTCATGCGGTCAGGCTAAAACTTGACATCAGTGTGAGGGTCAAGTCCCGGTGAGGAAGGATGCTCCGATGAGGATCGGCGACCTGTCCGCGGTGACCGGCGCGAGCGCCCGGTCGCTGCGCTACTACGAGGAGCAGGGGCTGCTGTCCAGCACCCGCAGCGGTGGCGGTCAGCGCCACTACCCGGAGTCGGCGGTCGAGCGGGTGTCGCTGATCCAGGCGCTGCTGGCGGCCGGGCTCACCAGCACGACCATCACCGATGTGCTGCCCTGCATCAGCAACGAGGCGATCCGGACGCCGTGGCTGGCCGACCGGCTGACCTCGGAACTCGATCGGGTGAACCGGCAGATCGAGGACCTGCACCGTACGCGTGACATCCTGGCCGATCTGGTCGAGCGCTACCGCGTGTCGTAGCCGGTCTCAGGAAATCGCCAGTCGCGTCACAGCCTGCACTGGACTTGGCGACCTACCGTGGTAGGTACCAGCCGAGGAGGTCACATTGAGCGGTTCCGTCAAGAGGTTCCTGCTGTCGATGCTCGCGTCGAAGTTGCAGAAGCGGGCTCACCATGGCGGACACAACGCTGTCGCCAACGGGCTCCTGCGCGAGGTGAACAACCGGATCGCCCGCTCGCAGGGCCACGGCCACCACCCCGGCGCGTACGGCCAGGGCGGCTACGGGCCGGGCTACGGCCAGGGCGGCTACGGGCCGGGCTACGGTCACGGCGCCTACGGGCCGCCGCCTGCGTACGGGCATCACGGTCATTACAAGCACCACGGTCACTACCGCCACCACGGCCACTACAAGAAGCGCCGTCCCTGGTAGGACCCCCAGCTAGGGCCGTCCGTCCGTTGTCCCCCGGCTTCGGACGGGCGCGCCCTGGAAGCGGCCCCGGCGCGCCGCGCCAGCGCGCGCCGGGGCACAAAGCGGCGAGCGTGCCGGCGCCCGGAGCGGCCCGGCTACAGATCGATCAGCTCGACCGAGACGGTGGCCACGTCGCCGACCTCGAGCTTCTGCGCCTGACGGACGGCCCGCTTGATCGGCAGGACGTAGGCCCCGTCACCGCCGCCCGGAAAGATCGACGTCTGCCAGTGACTGGTGCCCACCGAGGCCTTCACGCGCACCGACCCGAAGCCGCGCCGCAACCCCTCGGTCCGGTCGCGGATCTCGTCGGACGCCTCGACCGGCAGACTGACGAACGTCCAGCTTTCCGTCTTGCGCGCTGCCCACAGCCACAATTCGCTATCGAAGTCGACGACCATGGCCCGAGCATGGCACGAGGGTCTGACACTTGGCCGCCGCGAGCCGCGAGCCGCGAAGTAGCGTGGGGACGACACTCCTGAGGAGGCCTCATGGCTTGGAACTCCGATGAGCTGGCGAGGATCGGCGGGGCCGACGAGCTGGAGATCGCGTCGCGGCGGGACGACGGGACGCTGCGGCCCTACGTGACGATCTGGGTCGTCCGGGCCGGCGATCAGCTCTATGTGCGCTCGGCCTACGGCACGGAGAACGGCTGGTTCCGCCGTGCCCGCGCCGCGGGCGCCGGCCGCATCCGCGCCGGCGGCGTCGAGCGCGACGTCACCTTCGCCGATGCGAGCGCGGCCGACCCCGGACCGATCGACCGCGTGTACCACGAGAAGTACGACCACTATGGACCCAAGTACGTCGACCCGGTGGTCGGGGCCAAGGCCGCCGAGGCGACCCTGGCCCTGATACCTCAGGACAGCTGACCCGGGGACCCTCAGGACCGCTGGACGGCGAACGACGTCCAGGTCGGGGTGACCGGGACCGCGCGCAGGGGCATCCGGGCCTCGGCCGGGGTGCGGTTGCCCTTGCGCTGGTTGCACGGGTAGCAGGCGGCGACGGTGTTGAGCCAGCTGTTGGCGCCGCCTCGCGAGCGGGGCAGCACGTGGTCGATGGTCGAGGCCGCGCGCCCGCAGTAGGCGCAGCGCCGGCCGTCGCGGGCCAGCACACCGGCCCGCGACCAGGACGGGCCCCGGCTGTGCCGCCAGCGGGTGACGACGTACGAGACCAGGCGCACCACGGTGGGCACCGGCCAGACCCCGATCACGCCGTCGGGGCGGGACTCGTGCACCTCGGCGACCTGCCGCACCAGCATCCGTACGGCGTGCCGCAGGCTGACCCGGTGCAGCGGCCCCAGGTCGGCGTTGAGCACCAGCACATCACTCACCGGGTCACCTCCCTGTGGACATCAGCCCGGGAGGCGCTGCCGGTGAAGGGTCAGCGCCGCCCGGATATGCGGTCGGGGCGCACGGCGGCCGAGCCACCGTGCGACATGAGACAGAGCATCCGTTTCTCCCCCGACCTGTTGGTGATCTCTACGGTAGGGTCCGGCCCGCCACCGGGACAATGGATTAACCGTTGGGGTGGACGACCACCTTGAGACCGGTACGCGCGGCGGCCGTCCCGAGGGCGTCCGACACCGCCGACAGCGGGAACGTGTCGGACACGAGCGAGCCCAGGTCGACCAGCTTCTGCGAGGCCAGCGCGATCGCACGCGGGTAGACCTCACCCATCCGGCGGGCCAGCACCAGTGTCAGCCCCTTGCGGCGGGCGATCGACGCGCTGAACGTCGTGGTGTCGCCGTCGGGGATGCCGACGAGCACGACCCGGGCGCCGGGCTTGGCCGCCCGCAGCGCCGCCTCGACCGCCGCCGGGGAGCCGGAGACTTCGAAGACCACATCGGCGACGCCCTCGTCCGTGAGCGGGACCGCCCCGAGGCGCGCGGCGACCGCCATCCGGTGCGGCAGCGGCTCGGCGGCGACCACCCGGGTGGCCCCGCCGCGCAGCGCGAGCTGCACGAGCAGCAGGCCGATCGGCCCGCACCCGACGACCGCCACCGTGGAGGCCATCCGCACGTGCGCGAGGTCGTACGCGTGCACGGCCACCCCGAGCGGCTCGAGCAGGGCGCCGTCGTCATCGGTGACGGTGTCGGGCAGCCGGTGCAGACGGTTCGCCGGCCAGGCCATGAGCTGGCGCAGCCCGCCGTCGGTGGACCCGTGCCCGGCGAAGACGATGTTCAGGCACAGGTTGGGGTAGCCGTCGAGACAGGGCTCGCAGTGGTGGCACGGGACGGCCGGGTCGATCGCGACCCGTACGCCGTCGTCGGCCCCGCCGCGGATGACCCCGGCCATCTCGTGACCCAGCACCAGCGGCCGGCCCGGCACGGCATCGCCGATCCCGCCCTCGGTGAACCAGTGCAGATCGGACCCGCAGATCCCGACCGAGGTCACCTCGACGAGCCGCTCCTGCGGGCCGGCCGGTTGCGGCTGCTCCTCCTCGGACAGCCGTACGTCACCGGCGGCGTGAAGGCGGGACACGAGCATGCTGACCTCCGTGCGGTACGAGGGGGCCGCGCTGAGGCAACAGCGCGACCCCCAGTCTCTCCCCTATCCCTTGACGGCGCCCGCGGTCATGCCGGCCACGATGCGCTTGTTGAAGAACAGGAACATGATCAGCGGCGGGACGGTGATCAGCAGGATGTCCATGAAGAGCAGGTTGTACTGGGTCGAGTAGGCGCTGGAGAAGTTGTAGAGCGTCAGCTGGACCGTGGCGTTCTGGTCGCCGGGCAGGAAGTACAGCGGGTTGACGAAGTCGTTGAAGACGGTCACCGACTGCACGACGACGACCGTGATGATGACCGACCGGAGCAGCGGCAGGATCACCCGGAAGAACAGCCGCAGGGGCCCGGCGCCGTCGATGACCGCCGCCTCGTCGAGCTCGCGCGGGATCGTGGCGATGAACGCCCGGAAGAGCAGGATGCAGAACGACAGCCCGAACGCCACCTCGATCAGGATGAGCCCGGGCATCGTCCGGAACAGCCCCAGCCTCTGCAGCACCCAGATCGTCGGTACGACGGCCGGCGGGATGATCAGACCCGAGAGCACCAGGAAGTTGATCAGGCCGGTCCACCGGGTGCGGCGGCGCTGCAGCACGAAGGCCACCATCGCCGACAGCACCACGAGGATGGCCACCGAGGCCACCGTGAGGATCGTGCTGTTGATGAAGGCGATGATCAGCATGTAGTCGCGGGCCTGCACCACGTCGACGAAGTTCTGCACGAACTGGAACTGCGTGGGCCACGAGAAGTCGAGCCGCGACGCCTCCTGCCGGCTCTTCACCGCGGTGAGCAGGATGAAGGCGAACGGCACCAGGAACACCACGACGGACAAGAGGATCGCCACCACGCTCAGCGCGATGTTTCCGCGGGGCTTGCGGCGCGTGGTCACGGCGGCCGTCACAGGTCCACCTCCTTGGAGTTCAGGTAGCGCGACAACGGGAAGATGATCGCCGTGACCAGCAGGAACAGCACCACGTTGCCGGCGGTCGACAGGCCGTAGAAGCCGGCCTGGTACTGCTTGTAGATCACCGACGCGATCACGTCCGAGGTGAAGCCCGGCCCGCCGCGGGTCATCGCCCAGATCAGGTCGAACGAGCGCAGCCCGCCGATCAGCGACAGCAGGATGACCGTGAACGTCGCCGGACGGGCCAGCGGTAGCACGATCTTCACGAAGTTCTGCCAGGCCGTCGCGCCGTCGACGCGAGCCGCCTCGAAGTACTCCTGCGGGATCGACACGATGCCGGCGATGTAGATGAGCGTGGCCAGGCCGACGCCTTTCCACACGTCGACCAGGGCGACCGACATCAGCGCGTAGCTGGGGTCGGTGAGCCAGCCCGGCCCCTGGATGCCGATCAGGGCCAGCGACTCGTTGATCAGGCCCTCCTCGGGGTCCAGGAGGATCGTGAAGGTCAGGCCGACCCCGATCGTGCTGACCAGCACCGGGAAGAACACGACCGAGCGCAGGTAGCCGCGGCCGACGATCTGCGAGGTGAGCAGCACGGCCAGGCCGAGGCCGAGCACGACCTTGAGACCCGAGGTGACCACCGCGTAGACCACGGTGTGCCACAGGCCCGAGACCAGCGCCGGTTCCCGGAAGAACGTGACGTAGTTGTCGAACCCGATGAACTGCGAGTCGAAGATGCTCCAGCGCGTCAGGCTGAAATAGAACGACGTCACGGTGGGCACGAGGAACAGCACCGCGTACACGATGGCCGCCGGCAGGTAGAACCAGCTCGGGTACGGGCTGCGCTTGCGGCCGGCCGGGGCCGGCCCGGACGCGTTCGCACGCTCCCGGGCCGCCCGCCGGACAGTGTCGGTCGCCACCGGGCCTACCAGCCCTCGAGACCGAGCTGCTGGGCCTGCTTCTTGACGTCCTCGTCGTAGAGCTCGGCGGCGGCGTCCGCCTTGCGGATGCCGGAGCCGACCTCGACGCAGATCTGCTCGAGCGCCGGGCCCTTGACCGGGGAGAGGAACTCCAGCGCCAGGCTCGAGGCGCCCTGCTTGTCGATGTAGGTCTGCATGTCCTTGACCGCCTGCGGCACCGAGTCGGGCAGCTTGCAACCGGTGACCGCGTACGGCCCGGTCGGCTGAGTCGCCCGGCCGAGCGACTCGCAACCCTCGGGGCCGGCCACGAAGCCGAGGAACTTCTTGGCCGCGTCGAGCTTGGCCCCCGTGGTGCTGGCCGGGATGTAGAGGCCGTTGGGCGCCCACACGGTCAGGCCGTTCTTCGCGGCGTCGGCGCCGGGGATGGCGAACAGGCCGATCTTGTTCTCGCTGCCGGGGTTGTCGGCGATCAGCTGGCTGACCATGGCCGACAGGATCGGGTACTGCGCGCCCTGCCCCTTGGCCAGCTTGGTGAGCCCGTCGGTCAGCTTGGCCGAGGCGAAGTCCTTGTTGACGTAGCCCGCGTCGTGCACCTGCTGCAGGTGGTCGAAGCCGGCCTTGGCGGCGGGCGTGGTCGCGTACTTGGCCTGATTCTTGGTGTATTGATCGGCCCAGCCGGGACTGGCCGCCTCGACGTTGTGGTAGTCGCCGAGGATGAACAGCTGCGAGGTCCAGGTCTCGCCGTAGGTCTGGATGACCGGGTCGACGCCGGCCGCCTTGAGCTTGGCGTTGTTGGCCATGAACTCGTCCCAGGTGGCCGGGACCTTCAGGCCGTTCTTGTCGTACACGTCCTTGTTGTAGAGCATCGCGCCGGCCATGTAGTTACCGAAGGGCACGCCGTAGATCTTGCCGTCCGAGCCGACCGACTTCTTGAAGTTGTCGTCGAGCTGACCGGCGAAGTCGTCCACCGGGGTGAGGTTCTTCTGCGGCGCCAGCGCCTGCATGAGCGAGCCCGAGTTGTACATGAACATGTCGGTCATGTCGCCGGTGGAGAGCCGGGTCTTGACGATGTTGTCGCCCTCGGTGCCCTGCGGCCGGGTCTCGACGGTGATCGTGATGTCGGGGTTCTTGGCGGTGAAGTCCTTGGCCAGCCCCTCGGCCATCTTGACCGTCTCGGGCTGGTTGTCGGCCAGGAACGACAGGGTGACCTTGCCGCCGCCCTCGTCGTCGCTGCTGCCCAGGTCGCCGGCGCTGCACGCGCCCAGGGCCAGGGTGGCGGCGGACAGCACGGCGAGCGCTATGTGACGTCGTGTCATGGGGAACTTCCTTATCTGTCGGACGAGAGAAGCGAGGTCAGGCGGGCGGCCAGCTGATCGCCACCGGGGATGAAGCCGTGCGCGGTCGCGGCGTCGGCGAACTGGGTCGCGGGCGCGTCCAGATAGCGCCCGAGCCGGTCGGCCAGGTCGGCCTCGCCGCCCGCGACGCCCGCCTCGCGGGCCGCGGCCACCAGCTTCGCCCAGCTCGGCGCGTGGTCCATGAGCTGCCGGATGGTCGGCTCGGCGGGCCTGGCGGCTTCCCCGGCGTACGGGTCCTCGAGCACCCACTCGTGCCGGCCGTGGCCGACGCCGACCGGCTGATCGCGCCCCGGCACGTGCACCGTGGCGGTCGCGCCGACCGGCACCACCACCTCGAGCCGCAGCTCACCGCCGTCCCGCCGCCAGGCGACCGAGGCTTCCCCGTACGGGGTGAGGTGCCGGGCCGAGGCGTGGGTGAGCTGCCGGTCGGGCAACGGCCGCACGTCGATCCGGCGGTAGCCGGGCTCACCGGGCGCGAGGCCGGCCACGCGGCGGTGCAGCCAGTCGGCCACCGCCCCGAGCGCGTAGTGGTTGAACGAGGTCATCTCGCCCGGGTTGATCGAGCCGTCCGGGAGCATGCTGTCCCAGCGCTCCCAGATCGTGGTGGCGCCCATCGTCACCGGGTAGAGCCAGCTCGGCACCCCGGTCTGCAGCAGCAGCCGGTACGCCAGGTCGGGCCGGCCGGCGTCGGCCAGCGCGTCGGTCATCAGCGGCGTGCCGACGAAACCGGTGCTGATCCGGAACCCCGACGAGCGGACGAGGTCGGCGAGCCGCTCCCCCGCGGCGCGGCGCTGCTCCTCGGTGGGCAGCAGCGCCCACCGCAGCGCCAGCGCGTACGCGGTCGGGGCGTCGCTGAGCACCCGGCCGCCGCCGGTCACGTACTCGCGGGCGAACGCGGCCCGCACCCGCTCGGCCAGCTCGCCGTACTCGCGGGCCACGTCGCCGTCGCCGACCGCGAGGGCGGCCCGGGCCACGATGCCGGCCGAGCGGGCCAGGTGGGCGGTGGCGACGACGTCCGGGTCGGCCTGGGCCCGGAACGGGTCCTGGGGCGGGGCGGCCGGGTCGAGCCAGTCGCCGAACTGGAAGCCGCCGGACCAGAGCAGGTCCGGGCCGGCCAGCCCGGCGATCCGGTCGACCCACGCGCGCATGCTGGGCAGCTGCCGCTCGAGCAGCCCGGCGTCGCCGGTGCGCTGGTAGACCACCCAGGGCACGATCGCGGCGGCGTCGCCCCAGGCCGCGGCGGCCGGGCCGGGCTGCCGGATCACATCGGGGACGACGTGCGGGACCGAGCCGTCCTTCTGCTGCTCGGCGGCCAGGTCGGCGAGCCAGTTGCCGAGAAAGCCGGCCGTGTCGAACAGGAACGACGCGGTGGGCGAGAAGACCTGGATGTCGCCGGTCCAGCCGAGCCGCTCGTCGCGTTGCGGGCAGTCGGTCGGCACGTCGACGAAGTTGCCCCGCATGCCCCAGACCACGTTCTCGTGGAAGCGGTTGAGCAACGCGTGCGACGAGTCGAACCAGCCGGTGCGGCGCAGGTCGCTGCCGACCACGACGGCCTCGACGTCGGCTGCGCGCAGGTCGTCGACGCCGGTCACCTCGGCGTACCGGAAGCCGTGGAACGTCAGGCCGGGCTCGAGAACGACCTGCTCCGGGCCGGCCAGGACCCACTCGTCGGTGGCGCGGGCGCTGCGCAGCGGGCGAACGCCGAGCTCGCCGTCCTCGAGCACCTCGGCGTGGCGGATCACCACAGCCTGACCGGACCGCGCGCCCCGGACGGTCAGGCGGACCCAGCCGACCAGGTTCTGCCCGAAGTCGACCAAGGTCCGGCCGGACGGCGACGTGGTGACGGCGACGGCGGGCAGCACCTGCGTGGCCCGGACGGGCGGGCCGTCCGGGGCGACCAGCAGCGCCAGGTCGGCGTCGAGCACGTCGACCGGGGTCTGTGGTCCGGGCTCCCGGCGCAGGTCGGTGCGCTGACCGTTGTAGAGGTCGTCGTCGAGGATGCTGCCCTCGCGGGCGGTCCACGTGCCGTCGGTGGCGAGCAGGAGCACCCGGCCGTCGGCGGTCTCGACCTCGAGCTGGGCGAGCAGCGCCAGCCGGTCGCCGTAGAGGCTGTGCTGGTGGCGGAAGCCGAGGTAGCCCCGGAACCAGCCGTTGCCCAGCTGCACCTCGAGGCGGTTGACGCCCTCGGCGACCAGGCCGGTGACATCGTGCGACCGGTAGCGCAGCCGGTGCTGGTAGGCGGTCCAGCCCGGGGCCAGCTGCTCGTCGCCGACCCGCTCGCCGTTGAGCCGGGCCTCGTAGAGACCGTGCGCGGTGGCGTACAGGCGGGCCCGGGTGACGTTCGCGGGCAGCTCGATCGTGCCGGTGAGGATCGGCGACGGCTGACCCCAGGCGCCGATCTCGGCCGGGCTGACGAAGCGGGCGGTCCAGTCGGCCGGGTCGAGCAGGCCGGCCTCGGCGGTGGCGGGCTCGCTCCAGTCGCTCCAGCCGCCGTCGTCGCCGGCCCGCACCCGTACGGTGACCGCCTCCCGCGACTCCAGCGGCGCGCCGGGCCACGGCACGAGCACCTGGTCACCGGAGACGACCTCGAACACCTCGGTCGTGGCGAGGCCGGCGGGGGCTTGCCCGCGGCCGCGGGTGATCTCGATCGCGTACCGGGTCTGGACGTAGCCCGCGGGGGCGGCCGGCACCTGCCAGGAGAGGCGTGGGTTGGCGGTGCCGAGGCCGAGCACCGGCGCAGGGTGGTGGTCGAAGCGGAGCGAAGTGGGTGGCGCGATGTCCGGCATGTCTCTCCTGTGCGGGCGTCACGGATCGCCAACCACCGCTGAAACGATTCAAGAGCAGGCGCGGCGGGAGGACGATCGCTGTGTTTCGCTTTCGTGGCGAGAAGGTTTCGCCGTGCCCCCGATCCTCTGTTTCGGTGTGGCCCACGACATAGCCCGTGGTGAACCGGAGCTAGCACGAAATTCACCTGGGGCCTACGGTGGGGCATGGCCGAAGACCCCCCGGTCGAGAACACCCGGACGTTGCTGCACTTCATCGACGGTTCGGTGGCCTACGCCGGTCACTACCTGCACGAGGACACCCATCCCGTGCACACGCACAGCTTCGTCGAGATCGCCGTCGTGATGGGCGGGTCGGGGGTCCACCACAGCCTGGCCGGCCGCCAGGAGCTCCAGGTGGGCGACGCGGTGCTGCTGCGGCCCGGCGTGTGGCACGGCTACGAGAACTGCCGGCGGCTCGACCTGTACAACTGCTGCTTCTCCCCCGAGCTGTTGCAACGCGAGCTGGCCTGGACGAGGCAGGACCCGCACCTGGGCCACCTGTTGTGGACCGGCCCGTATTCCGGTCAGCGCCGCGGCATCCTCTACACCCACCTGCACGACGACGCCCTGGTCGGCTGTCTCGAGCACCTGGACGGCCTGCAGAAGCTGCGCACGCTGCCGCCCGGCGACTACCGCGGCGACCTGGTCGGCCGGTTGATGCTGTTCCTGAGCGGCCTGGCCCGCGTGGCCGCCGAGACCGACCAGATCGCCGGCGGTGCGGCCGGCGCCCACCCGGCCGTGCTCGACGCGATGCGCATGCTCGAGGACCGCCCGGCCCACCAGTGGTCGCTCACTGAACTGGCCGCCGAGCTGCACCTGGCCCCCGGCTACCTGGTCCGCCTGTTCAAATCGGCCACAGGCCTGCCGCCGATGGCCTACCTGTCCCGCTTCCGCGTCGAACTGGCCGCGTCCCGCCTGCTGCACACCGACCAGCCCATCAACCGCATCGGCGAGTCGGTGGGCTGGCCCGACCAGAACTACTTCGCCCGCCGCTTCAAGTCCCACTACGGCCTGAGCGCGTCGGTCTACCGCACCCGTTTCACGGTCGCCCTCAAACACTGAACGCGGGTTCCCGCCGGGGTCATCCGAGTCTCCTTCGATCTCCCCGGCCTCAGGACGGCGCGTCCCCGCTCTCGGGGATGAGGCCCGGGTCGACTTTGTCGGCGGCGGATCAGGGCACCTGAGCTGGCAACCCGCCGCGCGTCAGGCGTACCACTTGTCGTACGGGTGTCGGCCGGGACGGAAGCCCAGCGCCTCGACCATGGCGACTGCTTCCGCGAAGCCGAGACCGACGCCGCCGGGATGGTGCGCGTCGCTGCCGAACGTGACCACCTCGCCGCCGGCCTCTCGCCACCACCGCACGACCTCCGGGAAGGGCCGCCGATTCGTGTTGACCTCCAGCGCCAGGCCGGCGGCCGCAACCGCCGTCAGCGCCTGCCGGAAATCCTCCTCGAAGTCCGCGGCGTCGAACGGCCCCGCGGCCGCGGGCCAGTACCGGGTGACGAAGTCGATGTGGGCAAGCGCTTCGAAGTCCGTGGATCCGGCCACCAGCCGAGCGATCTCGGCCAGGTACTCGCGAACCACCTCCGCGGCCGGGCGTCGCGCGAAGTGCTCGCCCGGCTCATTGAGTCCGGCGCCCAGAGGCAGGGTGTGCAACGAGCCGAGTACGCGGTCGAACTGCCCCGCCGCGAGCACCGCGGCAACCTGATCCCGATGCCAGTGCGGCTCGCCGACCTCCACCCCGGTGAGGATCACCAGGTCGGGAAATTGCTCCCGGCACCGCTGCGCACATGCCAGATAGCCATCGACGTCCAGCGGGGGCGGGGCCAGCGTCCCGTCCTCGGTGATCAGGTCGGTGACCTTCGCGGGGGCGTCCGGCGCCGGTTCCACATCGGTCCAGACGGTGAAGTCGAGGTGCTCGGTGAACGCAACAGCCGGCAAGCCGATGGCCAGCGCCCGCGCGCAGGTGGCCTCCATGTCACCGGGTTCGCAGTCCCAGGACCATTCGGTGTGCACATGTCCGTCGGTGGGCAGCATGGCCTCAAGAATGTCAGCCACACCCCGGCCCTCGACAACCGACAACCCGGCTGCATGTCCATCCGGTTGAGGAGGATGTCGTCGTACTCGATCTGCGAACTCGAGACGCTCGACACCCCTTGTATACCGAGTATAGTGCTCAGCATGATATCGAGTGATTCGACGCTATGAGCGTCCGGCACGCGCTGTTGGCGCTACTTAGCGAGGGCCCCAAGTACGGGCTGCAGCTGCGCGAGGAGTTCGAGGCGCGCACCGGGGAGGTGTGGCCGCTCAACGTCGGGCAGGTCTACAGCACGCTGCAGCGGCTGGAGCGCGACGGGCTCGTCGAGTCGGACGACGACGCCGACCCCGGGCCACAGAAGGGCTTCCGGATCACCGCCGGCGGCGCCGACGAGTTGGCCGGCTGGTTGCGGACGCCGCCCGACCTTGCCTCGCCGCCGCGGGACGAGCTGGTCATCAAGGTGCTCGTCGCGGTCCGGCTGCCCGGCGTCGACGTGCACGAGGTCATCCAGGCGCACCGCCGCTACATCGTGGAGCTCATGCAGCAGTGGACCCGGCTCAAGGACGAGGAGGGCGACCTCGACCTCGGCCTGGCGCTGGTGGTCGATGCGGAGCTGTACCGCCTCGACTCCGTCGTGCAGTGGCTGGACACCGCCGACGGCCGGCTCAAGCGGGCCGCCCTCGAGCCGCCGGCCCCGGCGAGGGCCGCCGCACCGCTGATCCGGCGCCGAGCGGGGGTGCGCCGATGAGCGGGGTGCTGCAGCTGCGCGGGGTGTCCAAGACCTACCTGGACGGCGCCGATGAGGTGCACGCGTTGCGCGAGGTCGACCTGGCCGTCGAGGCCGGCAAGATGGTCGCCGTCATGGGCCCCAGCGGCTCGGGTAAGAGCACGCTGCTCACCATCGCCGGCGCCCTCGAGACGCCGACCTCCGGCGACGTGCTCGTTGCGGGCCATCCACTGTCGACGATGTCCCGCGACGACAGGGCCCGGCTGCGCCGGCGGGCCATCGGCTACGTGTTCCAGGACTTCAACCTGCTGCCTGGACTGACCGCTGCCGAGAACGTGGCCCTGCCCCTGGAGCTCGACGGCGTGAGCGCCGGCAAGGCCCGCGCCACCGGGCTGCGCGCCCTTGATGAGCTCGGCCTCGCCGAGCGCGCGGCCCGGTTCCCGGACCAGCTCTCCGGCGGCGAGCGGCAACGGGTGGCGATCGCCCGGGCCGTCGTCGGCGACCGTCGGCTGCTGCTGGCCGACGAGCCGACCGGCGCGCTGGACTCCGAGAACGGCGAGGCCGTCATGCGCATGATCCTGGCCGCATGCAAGCACGGCGTCGCTGCCGTCATCGTCACCCACGACGCACAGCTGGCCTCCTGGGCCGACCGGGTGCTGTTCATCCGCGACGGGCGCGTCGTCGACCGCACCGCACCGCGCCGCGGGCCGGACTCGCTGCTGGCCGAAGAGACGGCCTGATGACCATCGCGATGCCGGACCGGCCACTCGCCCTGGGCACCGGCAACGGCGGGATGGCGGCCCGCCGCGCCGTGGCGCGCTGGGCCTGGCGGCTGTTCCGCCGCGAGTGGCGCCAGCAGGCGATCGTGATCACCCTGCTGCTGCTCGCCGTCGCCGCGTCCACCATCGGGCTCGCCGTGGCCGGTAACGCCCCGAACGACGCCTGGATGTTCGGCGCCGCGGACCACATCGTCACCGTCGACGGCACCGGCGCGCAGCGCGACGCCGACCTCGCCCAGCTGCGCAGCAACTACGGGACGGTCGAGGTCATCGAGCACGCCAACAAGGTCCCGGTGCCCGGCAGCGCCGACGGCGTCGACCTGCGCGCCCAGGACCCCAACGGGCCGTACGGCCGCTCGATGCTGCGCCTGGACCGGGGCCGGTGGCCGCAAGGCCCCGGCGAGATCGCGGTCACCGACCGCGTGCTGAAGCTGGCCGGCCTGCACCTGGGCGGCGCTTGGAACGCCGCCGGCCGGCCGTGGACCGTTGTCGGGGTGGCGGAGAACCCCCTCAACCTCAACGAGCCGTTCGCCCTCGTCGCGCCCGGCCGGCTCGGCGCAGCGGTCAACCGCGTCGACGCCCTGCTGCAGGTGCCGCACGCGGAGTACATCGCCAAGCCCCGCCCGGACGGCGTGTCGACCCAGCGCCGCAACGACGAGACGGACTCGGCCACCACTCTTGTGCTCGTGCTCGCCACTGTCGGGCTGGTCTTCGTCGGTCTGCTGTCCGTGGCCGGGTTCCACGTCATGGCCCAGCGACGGCTACGCGCGCTAGGCATGCTCGGCGCCATCGGCGCCAGTCACCGGCACATCCGGCTGGTGATGCTGGCCAACGGACTGGCCGTCGGCGGCGGTGGGGCGCTGGCCGGCGCGTGCGTCGGCGTCGCCGGCTGGGTAGCGCTGAGCCCCGTCTTCGAGCCGCTGCTCGGCCACCGCATCGACCGGTTCGACCTGCCCTGGGGTCCACTGCTGCTCGCCGTGGCGCTGGCCACCGTGACCGCGGTGCTCGCGGCCTGGTGGCCGGCCCGGGCCGCCGCCCGCATCCCGGTCGTCGCCGCCCTCTCCGCCCGGCCTGCCCCGCCGCGCCCCGCCCACCGGTTCGCAGCCGTCGGCGTGCTGCTGCTCGCCGTCGGGCTGACCGGGCTGTACCTGTCGCAGCAGTCAAAGGCGCTTTACATCCTGAGCGGCGTGCTCATCACGGCGCTCGCGCTGCTGCTGCTCGCCCCGGTCGGCGTGGCCACCATCGGCGCCGCTGCCCGCCACGCACCCCTCGCGGCCCGGATCGCCATGCGCGACCTGGCCCGCTACCAGGCCCGCTCCGGGGCCGCACTGGCCGCGATCGCCCTGGCCATCGGCATCGCCGCCATGGTCGCTCTGAGCGCAGCCGTCACCGTGGCCAAGACCGCGGCCCCCACAGGCGGCGCCATCCCGGCCGACCAGATGATCATCTGGCTCTCCGCGGAGCGGATGAGCGGGCCCGTGCCGAGCGTCACGACCTCCGAGCTGGACGGCATGCGCCGGCACGCGGACACGATCGCCGCCGAGCTGCACGCTACGGTGCTGCCGCTGACCGGCGGTGCCGACCCCAACGGGCCGGTCGACCGCGAGAGCGGTGGCCGCGCGCCGACGGTGCTGGGCATCCGGCGCGACGCTGGTCCGGGCGAGCCGGGCGGCGTGACGTACCGCGACGTCGACATGGTCCCGATCTACGTCGCGACCCCCGGACTGCTCGCCCACTACGGCATCGAGCCGGCTGGCGTCGGCGCCGACACCGACGTCCTCACGCCGCTGGCGAGCCTGGACGGCTACGACATGGTTCCCGGTGGCAGAGGCCGCGGCCCGCAGCCGGTCCTGCAACACGTGACGCTGCCCGACTACCAGTCGCTGCCGAACGTCCTGTTCACTCAGCGCGGCATGGACAAGTTCGGCCTGACCGAGGTGCCGGTGGGCTTCCTCATCGACGCGCCGGCCAAGCTCACCGCGGCCCAGGTCGACGCCGCCCAGCAGCTCGCGTCCACCGCCGGCCTCTACGTCGAGTCCCGCCCGACCGGCGCCGACGAGACCCGCCTGGCGGCCTGGTTCACCGCCGCCGGCATCGCCGTCGCACTCGGCGTGCTCGCCATGACCGTCGGGCTCATCCGCAGCGAGACGGCCCGTGATTTGCGTACCCTCGCGGCCGCCGGGGCACGCCGGCGCACCCGCCGCGCCCTGACCGCCGCGACCGCGGGCTCGCTCGCGCTGACCGGCGGAATCATCGGGACCGCCTGCACCTACCTGGCGTTGCTGGCCTGGTACCACAAGGAGCTGCAGTGGCTGGCCCACCCGCCGCTGGTCAACTTGGCCGCCATCCTGGTCGGCCTGCCGGTCATCGCCTACATCGGAGGATGGGTGCTCACCGGACGGGAGACGAGCACGGTCGCCCGCCGGCCCCTGGACTGACCGACGGTCAGCCAGATGAGGCCGGCCACACCGGCGATCACGCAGTACACGATAAACGGCGTCAGGCCCCGTCTCTCGGAGGTTTGCGTCAGGAAGCGCACCGCCGGCCAGGCCGCAATCCCAGGCGGCGCCGCCGGCCAGCGCCTGACCGTGTATGCCAACGGGTCAGAGCTACTCCGCATGCCTTCGCTCCGGACGGCCTGCGGACCGGGGTACCAGTGCGTTCGAGCCATCCCGCAGCTACAGGTTCACTGCATCGCCGCGAACGGTCGGCAGCGGCCGCACTTAAGCCGTCCCGGAAGGATGGCTCGGGTCCTTTCCTACGGGCGGTCCGGCATCGGCCGTGCTCGGGCCGTCCAGCAACTCAACGCCCGGCCCCATCGCCTCGGAGGGTTCGGCGAGGGTGTCTCTCACGCCGTGGCGGAACTCCCAGCCCGGCCGGTCGGCGGTGGTCGGGGCGGGGACGCCGAACAGGAGGTCGAGCTGGGCGTCGAGGGCGTCCAGCGCTTGCTCGGTGTCGTACTGGCCGCCGAGCAGATAGACGCCCAGGCCCTCCATCAGCGCGAGCAGGCCGGCTGCCTGCTGTGGCTCGCCGCTCGGCAGCTTGGAGGCGATGAAGTGGACGAAGTCGGCCGTGCCGGGGCGCAGGCCGGCCGAGGCGGCGGGGCGCACGGCGGTGTAGGCGAGGAAGGCCAGCGCTACCCGTCCGTCCTCGCGTGCGGGCTCGTCCAGGGGCAGTAGCGCGGCGATCATCGCGCGTAGCAGGTCGCGGGGTGGCGGTTCGGCGCCGAGTGGCTCCACTGCGGCGCTGATGCGGGCCTGGCTGCGCTCGCTCACCGCGCTCAGCGCGAACGCCATCATCTCGTCCTTGGTGCGGAAGTAGTGCTGCACCATCCCGGTCGAGACGCCCGCCGCGGCGGCCACGTGGCGCAGGCTGACCGCCTCGAGTCCCTGCTCGGCGGCCACCCGCATCAGCGCGTCGGCGATCAGGCGCCGGCGGCCCTCATGGTCGACCTTCTTGGGCATCTCGTCACTCCGCGTACGCCTCGAGGTGGTCCCGGGCGGCCCGCACCAGGCCGTCCGAGTCGTCGGCGTACAGGCGTACCTCATCGACGGCTTCGCCCGTTGCCCGGGGCACGTCCAGTACCAGCGGACGGCGCAGGCGCACGTCGATGCTGGTCTGGCTGCCCACGACGATGTGCAGCGCGCCGTCCTCGACCTGCACCGAGCGACTGGACGGCATCGACCGGTAGCGCTTGGTGATCGAGGCGATGTCCGCCCACGGCACGGTGACGTCGAGGCCGGGCCCCATCCGGATGCGCAGGCCCTCGGCGACGACCAGATGCGGGTGCCGGATCAGGCCGCCCAGGAAGCCGAGCATCCACAACAGCCCCCACACGCTGAGCGCCAGCATGATGAGGCGGGCGGGCCCCCACGGGATCACGTGCTTGACGATCAGGTCGAGGATCGGGATCTCCACGACCGACAGCACCAGGAAGATGCCCAGGATCGGCTTGACCACCTCCAGATAGCCGAAGGCTCGGCCGCCATGCACGTCGACGGGGCGGCGGCTCACCCAGAGGGCCAGGTTGCGCCAGGTGGCTGCCTCGGCAGCGGCGGCGCGGCGGAGAAGGCTCATCGTCAACCCTTCACGACGGTGACGGTGCCGGCCGAGGCGTCGACGGTGACGACCTGACCGGTACGAAGGTGGCGGGTTGCGCCCGGCACGCAGATGACCGCCGGGAGGCCGTACTCGCGCGCGACCGTGGGCCCGTGGGCCATCACGGCGCCGGTCTCGGTCACGAGCGCCGCCGCGGTGAGGAACAGCGGCGTCCAGCCCGGGTCGGTGGTCGACGTGACCAGCACCTCGCCCGGCTCGAGGTGGGCGGTGGCCGGGTCATGCACGACCCGGACGGGCCCGGTGGCGCGTCCGGCCGAGGCGCCCACCCCGCGCAGCGCCGCCGGGTCGTGCACGGCCGGCAGGATCGCCTCGATGTCGGTGCCGTCCGAGAGCAGGGCCACCGGCACGGAACGGCGGCACGACTCGCGTTCGTAGACCGCACGACGGCGGGCGATCACCTCGCGGTGGTCGTCGGCCGGTGCGGCCTGTGCCGCCTGCTCGGCCTCGTCGAGGGTCAGGAACATGATGTCGCCGGGCCGCTCGAGAACGCCGGCGTCGGTCAGGTCGGCGCCGACGGTCAGCAGGTGCCGGCGCAACTCGGCCAGGCGATACAGGCCCGCGAACTTGCCCGACTCGCGCAGCCCGGCCAGCCGCCGGGCCCGCCGCAGCAGGAACACGGCCAGCCGCCCACGGACGGGACGCCGCCTCCGGACCCGCTCGTCGAGCTCGCGCAGGGCGGCCTCGGCCCGCTCGGCCGCGCGGGCGAAACGCCGGTCGGGCGCCTGTTCGGGGTCGGTCACCCGCATCAGATTGGCCAGCGCCGCGCGCACCGGGGCCGGGTCCTCGGACCAGCGCGGAACGCCGAGATCGACCTCGGCGGCCGCCCGATGCCCGTACCTGGCCAGGAAATCCTCGAGGTCGATGTCGGCCGGGTCGTCGGCCCCCCGCGCGAGCTGCCAGAGCGCGAGGTCCATCTCGATCGTGACGTTGTGCGGCATGCCGCCGAGGACGGCCTGGACCTCCGCCGGCTGGGCGATGCCCGCGAGCAGCCGCGGGGGAAGCGCACTGGCCAGCATGCCGGCCACGATCGGCCAGATGATCGCGTCGGGGCCGTCCGACTGGTCGTGCTCGCGCACGAGCCTCAGCCGCTCGCCGGTGCTCAGGACACGGCCGTCGTCGCCGGACTCGCGGCGGATGCGCTCGACGGCGTCGTGAAGCCGTTCCCGGGCGCGGTCGGGGTTGGCCAGCGCCCCGAGGACACCGCGGACCGCCCGTCCGATCGGCGGCAGGCTCCCCTCTCGCTTCTTCCGGGTCGTCCTTTGCGGAGCGAAGCGGGGATCGTCGAGCACGTGGCGCATCGCGGCCTGGGCCCGCGGCCCGAAGTCGACCGCCATCAGCGGCACCAGCCGCCGCCGCGCGACCGGGTCACGGACCAGGTCGGTCAGGTCGCCGTAGAGCCGGCCACCGATGTCGATGATCTCCACCCGCAGCCCCAGCGGCGCGAGCATCGCCTTGACCAGTTCCTTGAGGGTGTCCAGGCCCATCGGCGTGACCGGCTGCAGCATGCCCTGCACGTGCCCGAACTCGAAGTAGACGCGCAGAGGACCACCGGTCGGCGGAGGCGCCGGGAACAGGGTGGTGATCGGCCGCGACTGCAGGATCCACAGCTCGCCGTGCTCGTCGATCGCCCACTCGACGTCCTGCGGCGCCCCGAAAAGCTTCTGCAGCCGCTCCCCCACCGCCCACAGCGGGTCGTCGCGCCCGACCCGGCGGCGTTCCACGTCGGCCCGGCCGTCGACGACCACCGGCCCACCGCCCGCGGCCGACTCCTGCAGCATCTCGGTGCGGCATCCGCTCACCGGATCGGCCGTGAACAGCACGCCCGCCCGCACGGCGGCGACCATGCGCTGCACAACCACGCCCATCCGGATGTCCTTCACGCCCATATCGGCCACGCCCATCGGGACGCTGTCGGCCGGCCCGCCGTCGCGTCGATAGGCCGACGCGCGGGCGTTGGACGCCGAGGCACGACACGTGTCGATCGCGGCGAGCAGCGCCTCGGGACCGTGCACATCGAGGACGGTGTCGAACATGCCGGCGAAGCTGGCGCCGGGCGCGTCCTCGACGGTCGCGCTGGAGCGCACCGCCACCGCCACCGCGCCCCCACCCAGACGTTCGTACGCCTGAAGGACCTCGTCCCGTGGCACCTCGAGAACGTCGGCCGGGACGCAGAAACCGGCCGGCACCCGCTCGCGGGCCCTGAGCAACTGCCCCAGGCCGGCGGCCTTGCCCCCGACCCGCTCGACCATGCCGGCCGTGATGTCCCGCAGATCCACGATCGCCACTGGTCCTCCTCGGCCCGTACCGGTTGGTCGGTCACAGTCTTGGCAATACGACTGCACCGCGAAGGTTAGCCGGTTTCCAATACGACTGCAACGCAAAATTTCTGGCGGCTCATTCGGGGAGGGCCCGGAACCGCGGACAGCCCCCGATCGTCTGAAGGGCATGACTCGACTCCGCGGCACCCTGATCGCCGCCGCCGTTCCCCTGTTCCTGCTGGCCGCTTGCGCGCAACCCGGCGCCACCGGCGCGGGCGCGGGCGCACCGGGTTCCGGCGCGCCGGAGAGCGCCTCCGCCTCCCCCGGCGCGGGGGACGGACTCGTGGCTCGCGTCGAGTCGTTCGGCGGCTTCGTCCCGCCGGACCGTACGGTCGGGGCCCTGCCGTCGATCAGCGTCTACGCCGACGGACGGGTGATCACCGAGGGGCCGACCCCGGCCATCTATCCCGGGCCCGCGCTGCCCAACCTGCAGGTCGTCACGCTCAGCCCCGACCGGCTCCGGCAGGTCGTCAAGGAGGCCGGCGACGCCGGCGTCCGGGCCGGCACCGACTTCGGCCGGCCCAACGTCGCCGACGCGCCGACCACCCGGGTCACGGTCACCACCGCCGAGGGCACCCAGTCGGTCGCCGTCGAGGCGCTCAACGAGGCCCAGGCCGACGACCCGATGCTCACCACCGCCCAGGAGGCTGCCCGGGCCAAGCTGGCCGGTTTCGTCGACAAGCTGGGCGACCTCGCCACCGGCGAGGACGCGGGCACCTCGGCGGCCTATCAGCCCGAGGCCGTGGCCGCGCTGGCCCGCCCGTGGACCAAGGAGACCGCCGGCGAGGGGACGCAACCCGAGATCACCTGGCCCGGGCCGGCTCTGCCCGGCGACTACCTCAACCCCGCCTTCAAGATCGGCTGCGTGGTCGTGGACGGCGTCCAGGCCGACAAGGTGCTGGCCGCGGCCAAGAAGGCCAACCAGTTGACCCCCTGGACCGCCGACGGTCAGAAATACCTGATCACCTTCCGGCCGCTGCTGCCCGACGAGACGGGCTGCGCGCAGTTCAAGGGGAAGCGATGACTCCTCTCGGGGAGCCGTTCGATTCCGGCCGCGACGAGATCGCGGGGGACGACGGAATCGATCGCGGGCCGGAACGGACCGAGTCCGTTCCGGCCCGCCAGGGCTGCCGCCCGGCGTTGACCGCTCCGCGCGGACTGCGCCGCGGCTGACGCCTCAGACCTGCGGTTCGAGCTCACGCACCACCCGGTCGACGCGGCGGTCCGGGACGAACCACAACAGCGCGCAGGCGGCGAAGAAGATCACCGCGACCGCCGCCCGGTCGACCAGCAGGGCGGTCACGATGCCGGCCAGATAGAGGACCGGCGAGATCTTTCCCTTGAGGTCGTTGCCCACGGCGTGCCGCAGCGGCGACTCCGGCCCCTGCTGCCGGATGATCAGGCGCTGGAGTACGAGGTAGGCGAGGGCCGCGGCGGTCAGGTTCAAGCCGTAGACGACGACCGGCGTGCGGGCGAACCCGGACTCGTCCATCCAGGCGGTGGTGAACGGGAACAGCGACAGTGTGAAAAGCAGCGCCAGATTGGCCCACAGCACGCCGCCGCCGACCCGCTGCACCAGATGGAACATGTGATGGTGGTTGACCCAGTAGATGCCGACCCAGACGAAGCTCAGCAGGTAGGTCAGCAGTCCCCCACCGGTCTCGTGCAGCAGGCCGGCGAGGTCGTGCGACTCCGGGATCCTCAACTCCAGCACCATGATCGTGATGATGATGGCGAGCACGCCGTCACTGAACGCCTCGAGCCGACTGGTACGCATCGCGTGACCGCCCTTCCCTTCCGATGACCGCCTGCGTCCAGCAAGACCGGACAGCCCCCGGAAATGTGACCGGCTCCCGGGCACGAAGCGGATCCTGTCGTACCCCCGGCCTACCTTGTGCCCATGGACATGAAGATTGAGCTCATCCCGGTGCCGGTGACCGATGTCGACCGGGCCAAGGCCTTCTACGAGCGCGTGGGCTTCAACGCCGATCACGACCATCGCGTGCAGGAGGGCCTGCGGTTCGTGCAGCTGACCCCGCCGGGCTCGGCGTGTTCGATCGTGATCGGCGAGGGCATCACCGAGAAGCCGCCGGGCACGCAGGAGATCCAGTGTGTGGTCGCGGACGCCGAGAGAGCCCGCGCTCAGCTGATCGAGGCCGGCGTCGAGACCGGCGAGGTCGACAAGCAGCCCTGGGGCGATTTCGTCTACTTCCGCGACCCCGACGGCAACAGCTGGGCGCTGCAGGCGATGGAGATGCGCCCCAACGGCTGACCACCGTGGAGTCACTGATCAGATGCCGACAGGCCGGAGCTGGACCGATCCGGTACCCGATTCACGAGGGGCGAGATGCTCGGTAGGCGCGTGGTGACGTGCCGGTCACGCGCTTGAAAGCCGTACTCAAGGCGCTCTCCGAGCCGTAGCCGACTTCACGCGCGATCGCGGCCACCGTGTGGTCGCCCTCGCGCAGGCGGGCCGAGGCCAGTTCGATGCGCCAGTGAGTCAGGTAATCCAGCGGGCCCTGGCCGACCACCTGTTTGAAGCGGGCGGCCAGCGTCGAGCGGGACACTGCGGCCACCGCGGCCAGGTCGGCCACCGTCCAGGCGTACGCGGGCTTGCCGTGCATGGCCCGCAGGGCGGACCCGACCACGGGGTCGGCCAGGCCGGCCAGCCAACCGTCGGTGGGTGGCGCCGCGGCCAGGTGCAGGCGCAGCAGGTGGATCAGCATCACGAGCGCCAGGTGCTCGGTCAGCAGCGTCGACGCCGGCGGGTGGTCGCGGAGTTCCGCGTCGATCTGCTCGAGGGCCCAGCGCACAGCGGCCGCCGCCGTGCTGGCCCCGGGCACGTGGACGACCGCCGGCAGTTCGTCGAGGAGCAGTTCCTGGGCTCGTTCGCCGAAGCCGAAACGGCCGCCGATCAGGAACACGTCGTCGCCTCGGCCGGCTCGCGCGACACCGTCGTCGCCGGCCGCGGCGAAGAGGGGATGCGCGGGCTCGGGCGGCACGTCGGGCGCGCCGGCCAGCGTGAACGCCACCGGTCGGGTGAGCAGGAAACAGTCGCCCGCGTGCAGTTCGATGACGCTGCCCTCGGCCAGCAGGTAGCAGCTGCCTCGGCGGACGGCGTTGAACTTGACCGCGGGAGGCGGCTCGAACGCGACCGCCCAGGTGCCGCCGGCGACCAGACCGGCGGAGAGGCTGCTGGTCACGCCGACGAGCGCGAGGACGTCATCGAGGGGATCGGACTGGACTCTCACGCAACTATCTTGGACCTTGAGCCATTCAGCATCCAAGCATCCGGGCGCACAGTGAAGCCATGACAAGGATCTCCACCCCGTTCACCGTCCGGACCACTGCCGCCGAAGTGCTCGCCGGGGTCGACCTGACCGGCAAGCGCGTCCTGATCACCGGCGGCGGCTCCGGGCTGGGTCGCGCGGCCGCCGACGCCCTGCGCGGGGCCGGCGCCGAGGTGATCGCCCCGGCCCGTGCGGAGCTCGACCTGTCCGACCTCGCCTCGGTGCGCGCCTTCACCGAGGCCTGGAGCGGCACGGTCGACGCCGTCATCGCCAACGCCGGCATCATGGCGGTGCCCGAGCGCCGCCTCACCGCTCAGGGCTGGGAGTCGCAGCTCGCAACCAACTTCCTGGGCCACTTCGCCCTGGTCACCGGTCTCCGCGAGCATCTCGCCATGGACGCCCGGATCGTGCTGGTCAGCTCGGGGGCCCAGCTGCGCGCGGGCGTCGACCTCGACGACCCGCATTTCGAGAGCCGCCCGTACGACCCGTGGGTCGCCTACAGCCAGTCCAAGGCGGCCGAGGCGCTGCTGGCCGTGGCGATCAGCCGGCGCTGGCCGGGCATCTCGGCGAACGCCCTCAGCCCGGGCAGCATCCACACCAACCTGCAGCGCCACCTGAATCCGGCGACCATGCGGGCGATGGGCGCCATGGACGAGGACGGCAACCTGCTGCACCCGGAGACGTTCAAGACCCCGGAGCAGGGGGCGGCCACCGAGGTGCTGCTGGCCGCTTCCCCGCTGCTGGCCGGGGTGACCGGCCGCTACTTCGACGAGGACAACCAGGAGGCCGTGGTCGTGGCCGGCGGTCCGGAGCCGGCCAATGGCGTCGCCGCCTGGTCGGTCGACCCGGCCGCCGCCGACCGCCTGTGGGACCTGGCCGAGCAGACCGTCGACGAGCACCGAACCGCGGACAAATAGGTAGCGAGCGCAGGACCGGAAGCAAATGAATCGAGCACCGAGCACCGAGCAGCCGGCGAGGGGCGCAGGGGGCGGTGAAAGCGAGGCGGTGAAGGTTGCCCGGGCGGTGAGGGGCGACGGGGCGGTGAGGGCTTCGGGGCGAGTGGCCGTCAGGGCACCGCCAGCGGCGGGCTGATCGGGCCCTCGTTGCCGGAACGGTCCAGGCCGCTGAGGCAGTACGTGGCCGGACCGGCGGGGGCCGACGGGTCGACGACCGGGGAACCGGCCCGCCCGGTGGCGACCAGGTCGGCGGCGTCACCGGCGACCCGGTAGAGGGCCCAGCTCGTCGCGCCGGCGGCCGCGGCCTGGAAGGTCAGCGTCGCGCCGGCACGGGTGGCCGCGTTCAGGCGCGGCGCTGCCGGCGGCTTGGACGGCAGCCGGGGCATGCGGGGCAGCAGGGCCGGCTTGGCGTAGTGCTTGTTCCGGTATCGCGTGATCGCGCCCAGCCGGTCGGCCCGGATCTGCTTGGCGCTGAAGTGCACCTGCCCCTGCGAGCCGTACTTGTCGTTCAGGGCCATCTGCCGGTCGAGCTGGCCGGGATCGCTCCACGCGCCGTCCTCGCCCACCCGGTAGTCGGCCATCCCGATGTAGAGCTGCACCTGAGTGCCCTTGATGAGCGCGGTCCACCACGGCAGCAGCTTGGCGTAGTCGGCCTTGTCGAAGCCGACGGTCCAGTAGAGCTGCGGCACGATGTAGTCGAGCCACCCCTCGCGGACCCACTTGCGGGTGTCGGCGTAGATGGCGTCGTACGCCTCGAGGCCCTTGCTGTCGGAACCGCCCGGGTCGGTGGTCTTGTTGCGCCAGATGCCGAACGGGCTGATGCCGAACTTCACCCACGGCTTGAGCTGCTGGATGCGTTCGTGCATCTCGCGGACGAGCGTGTCCACGTTGTCGCGTCGCCATTGGTCGCGGCTCTTCCCGGCCCCGTAGCGGGCGTAGCTCGCCGCGTCCGGGAAGTCCTCGCCCTCCTGCGGGTACGGGTAGAAGAAGTCGTCGAAGTGCACGCCGTCGACGTCGTACTTCCGCACCGCCTCGAGCATCGCGTCCTCGACGAACGCGCGGGCCGCCGGGATGCCCGGGTCGAAGTAGAGCCGGCCGTTGCGGCCCTTCGGATACGAGATGGCCCAGTCGCGGTGCTTCAGCAGCGGGTGGTTCGGTGCGATCTTGGCGAAGTCGGCGCCCGGGCCGACCGGGCCGGGCTGCGTGCCGCGGTAGGGGTTGAACCAGGCGTGGAACTCGAGGTTGCGGGCGTGCGCCTCCCGCACCATGTAGTCGAGCGGGTCCCAGCCGGGCGACTTGCCGTCGCGCTTGCCGGTGAGCCATTCCGACCAGGGCGCGTACGCCGAAGGCCAGAACGCGTCGCCGCTCGGCCGCACATGCACGAAAATCGCGTTGTGGCGCTGGGCCACCGCCAGGTCGAGCCAGCGCTGGTATTCGGCCTTGACCTGAGCCTGCGGCAGGCCCCGCCGGCTGGGGAAGTCGATGTTGGTCACCGTCGTCAGCCACATGCCCCGCAGCTCACGGGCCGCACGCACCGGCACGGCGCCGCATCGGCCCTCGGTCCCGGGGATGGAAGCCCCGGGGGCGGAACCGGGCCGGGACGACGCCGACGGCCAGGGCGCGCCGCCGACCGGGGTGGGCTCGTAGGTGGCCGCCCGGAGCAGCCCGAAGCCGAGCACCGACGTCGTCAGCAGAACCGCGACGACGACGAGGATCAGCCGTACGGAGGGGCGGGGGACGCGGAGCATGGGGACCAGTGTGCCTTGCCCGGGCGACCGGTCACCCGGGCGGCGTCGGCTCAGAGCACGGACCGGTAGACCGTCAGGGTTTCCTCGGCGATCCTCGACCAGCTGAACTTGTCAACCGCGCGCCGCCGGCCGGCCAGCCCCATCTCGCGGGCCCGGGCCGGGTCGGAGAGCAGCTCGGTCAGGCCGGCCGCGAGATCGGCGACGAACTTGTCGGGGTCCACCGGCGTACCCGTGCCGTCCTGGACCTGCTCGATCGGGACCAGCAGGCCGGTCTCGCCGTCGGCCACCACCTCGGGGATGCCCCCGGTCGCCGTGGCCACCACGGCCGTCTCGCAGGCCATCGCCTCGAGATTGACGATGCCCATCGGCTCGTAGACGGACGGGCATACGAAGACGGTGGCGTGCGTGAGCACCTGGATGACCTCGTGCTTGGGCAGCATCTCCTGCACCCAGATGACACCGTGCTCGTCGCGCGCGGCGCGCAGCTCGTCGGCCAGCGCCTCGACCTCGGCCGCGATCTCCTTGGTGTCGGGCGCGCCGGCCAGCAGCACGATCTGCGCCTCGGGCGGCAGGAGACGGCAGGCCCGGAGCAGGTAGGGCAGGCCCTTCTGGCGGGTGATGCGGCCGACGAAGACCACGCTCGGCCGGTTGAGGTCGATGCCGAGGCGCTCGACGACGTCGGTCCGGCTGTCGGGGGCGTAGAGCGCGGTGTCGATGCCGTTGTAGACCACCTGGATCTTGGCCGGGTCGACCGACGGGTACGCCGTCAGCACATCCCGCTTCATGCCGCCGGACACCGCGATGACCGCGTCGGCGTTCTCGATCGCGACGCGCTCGCAGAACGACGACAACGCGTAACCGCCGCCGAGCTGCTCGGCCTTCCACGGGCGCAGCGGCTCGAGGCTGTGGGTGGTGACGACGTGCGGGACCCCGTGCAGGAGCTTGGCGGTGTGGCCGGCGAAGTTCGCGTACCAGGTGTGGCTGTGCACGATGTCGGTGCCCTCGGTGCCGGCGGCGATCTCGAGGTCGACGCCCATCGTGCGCAGGGCCGCGTTCGCGCCCTTGAGCTCGGCCGGCTCGGGATAGGCCGTCACGCCGGGCTCGTCGCGGGGCGCGCCGAAGCAGTGCACCCGCACGTCGGCGAGATCGCGGAGGTCGCGGGTGAGGTATTCGAGGTGCACACCGGCGCCGCCGTACACCTCCGGCGGGTACTCCCGGCTGATGAGGTCCACGCGCAATCTGTCGGCCACGCCCGCAGCCTAGTACTTGATCGGATGTCTCGCGCCCGGGGACCAAGATCAGTTACCCTGTCCGTCGCCGAGCTGACCCCGGCGAGTTCCCTTCTTCGGCTGGCGCTCCGGCTGGCGGAAAGTTAGCGTCCTTCCATGGCTGTCAAGGTGCTTGCGATCGTTCTGGCCGGTGGCGAAGGAAAGCGCCTGATGCCCCTCACGGCCGACCGGGCTAAGCCCGGCGTCCCGTTCGGCGGGATCTACCGGATGATCGACTTCGTGCTGTCGAATCTGGCCAACGGCGGTTATCTGAAGATCGTCGTGCTGACGCAGTACAAGTCTCACTCGCTCGACCGGCACATCTCCAAGACGTGGCGCATGTCGACGCTGCTCGGCAACTACGTCACGCCGGTGCCGGCCCAGCAGCGGCTCGGTCCCCGATGGTTCGCCGGCTCGGCCGACGCCATCTACCAGAGCCTCAACCTGATCAACGACGAGTCGCCCGACTACGTCATCGTGTTCGGCGCCGACCACATCTACCGCATGGACCCGAAGCAGATGGTCAACGACCACATCGCCTCGGGCGCCGCCGTCACGGTGGCCGGCATCCGGCAGCCCAAGTCGCTGTCCGACCAGTTCGGCGTCATCGACGTGGCCGAGGACGGCAAGCGGATCAAGGCCTTCCGCGAGAAGCCCAAGGAGGTCGACGGGCTGCCCGACTCGCCCGACGAGATCTACGCGTCGATGGGCAACTACGTCTTCACCACGCGGGCGCTGTGCGAGGCGGTCACCAAGGACGCCAAGGACCCCGACAGCAAGCACGACATGGGCGGCAACATCATCCCGATGCTCGTCGAGCGGGGCGAGGCCAACGTCTACGACTTCCGCGACAACGCGGTTCCCGGCAGCAGCGATCGCGACCGCGGCTACTGGCGCGACGTGGGAACGCTCGACTCGTTCTACGACGCCCACATGGATCTGATCGCCACCGAGCCGATCTTCAACCTCTACAACCACGACTGGCCGATCTTCACGAACTACGGGTCGTGGCCGCCGGCCAAGTTCGTGCACGGGTACGACGACCGGCAGGGCCGTTCCATCGAGTCGATGATCTCGCCCGGCGTGGTCGTCTCCGGCGCGCTGGTCGAACGGTCGGTGATCTCGCCGAACGTCCGGGTCAACTCGTGGGCCCACGTCGAGGGGTCGGTGCTCATGGAGGGCGTCAAGGTGGGCCGGCGCTCGATCATCCGCAACGCGATCGTCGACAAGAACGTCGTCGTGCCCGAGGGCGCCCAGATCGGTGTCGATCTCGATCGCGACCGCAAGCTCTACACGGTCTCCGACAACGGGGTCGTCGTCATCGGCAAGGGCCAGAAGATCGAGCTCTGAGCCCCTCCCCCGGGGTCAGCGCCGCTCCCGCAGCGTCTGCGACGGGGGCACTCCGTACCGGGCCCGGTAGGCGCCGGCGAACCGTCCGAGGTGGGTGAAACCCCAGCGGTAGGCCACCTCGGACACGTTCACCTGCCACGGGTCCGAACGCGACAACTCGGCGTGCACCCCGTCGAGGCGCAGCCGGCGCAGGTAGGTCAGCGGTGACATGCCCACGTGCTGGCGGAACGACTCCTGCAGCACCCGCACCCCCACCCCGGCGATCGAGGCCAGCTCGGTGGCGCTGAACGGCCGCCACGGCTCGGCGTGCATCGCGTCGAGGGTGCGCTTGACCGTGCGCGGCCGATTGGGCCCGCGCATCCCGGCCGGCTCCTCGCCGTACGGGTGCTCGACCGTCAGGGCGAGGCCGCTGACCACCATGTCCCGCCAGCGGGCGGCCATCCGCGGCTGCGCGGTCAGGCCCCGGCCCCGCATCAGCTCGCCGAAGAACAACCGGACGAGCGACACCCACGTACGCCCCGGCGCGTCGGCCACGCTGAAGCTGTCACCCAGCAGCAGCGGGCTGACGATCTGCTGGTCGAGCGCCGCGTCCAGCTCGCGTTCCAGCGTGGCCCGCTCGACCTTGACGCTGAGCAGCCGGCAGTCGCCCGGCCAGGCCAGATCGATGTCGCCGACCGGGCGGTAGACGGCGGCCCGGGTGCGGTCGGCCACCACGGTCGTGCCGCGGTGGCGCGACTGCAGGACGCCGCTGAGCGGGGCCAGGACGTGGTAGGACGTCTCGAGGTCGGCGATCGCGACGCGGATGTCCGTGCCGTAACTGATCTCGCCCACGGTGATCGGTCCGAGGCTCACCACGTCACCCTGGAAGGCGAACGTGGCCCGGTCGCCGACCGGGTCGACCCGCAACGGGCCGTAGAACATGCGGCGGCAGAAGGCCCGCGCCTCGTCCACATCGGTCGTCGTGAGGGAGAAGTGCACGGCCGCGTCGGTGCCGGGTGATTCGGGACGAGCCTGGTGGACGCCGACCATGGCGTCCACCCTAGACCCGACGGTTCCTAGGCGGCGGCGACGGCCACCGGCCAGAGGAACTCGGCGACCCCGCCGCCGGGCACCTCGATCTCGCCCAGCGGCGTGACCGGGTTGTCCCAGACGGTGTAGCGCCCCTCGGGCAGGCTGTCGAGCACCACGCTGTAGCAGACACCGCCCCACACGTAGCGGGCACGGACCGCCGCGTGCGTCCGGCGGGCCGGGTCGTCGACCGGGCTGACCTCGATCTCCCGGCCGTGCATCCGGCCCGGGGTGTTGATGATCAGCGCGCCGACGCCGGCGCCGATGTTGAGCATGACCGTGCCCTGCCCCGAGGGGGTCATGCTGTGCCAGCCGTGGTCCTGCGTCATGTCGGGTTGCCGAATCCGTCGAAGGGGGTGCCGAGGTAGGGGAACTTCTTGAGCAGGCCGGCGCTCGCGTCCTTGATGCTGAGGCCCTGCTCGACCAGCGCGGCCGCGGCGTCCGGCTCGAAGTCCTTCTCGACCAGCGGGAGGGTCGCGCCGGCGATGGCCCGCAGCGAGATCGACACGACGTCGTCGGCGATGCGCCGCCCGTTCGGGAAGCCGGCCAGGTCGCCGCCGACCACGCCGAACTTGTTCGGCTCCTTCGCCGGCGGGATGGCGGTGTTCAGGCGCAGCATGTCGGCCTGCACCTCGCCGGTGTTGTTCTGGAAGTTCTCGATGATCCCGTCCGGGATGCCGGTCAGCAGGATCGCGACCAGGTCGGCGCGGGGGTCGCCCTGCTTGTCGCGCGCGGCGAGCTTGTCGAACAGACCCGGGTAGAGCACCGGCAGCAGCGTCTGCAGCTCCGGCTTCTCGACGAACTGGGCGAAGCGCTTGTCCTCGGCCGGGGGCAGGCTGTTCCACCTGTCCTTCTCGGCCATCGGCACGATGACCTCGTTGAACAGCGGGTTGCCGAGGCGGGAGACCTGCACCTGCGGCCCGACCACGACGTCGTCGTTCGCCTTGTCGCCGTTGCGCACCTGCACCTGGCGGCGGCTCGCGGAGGTCCACACGCCGATGACCGCGCCCGGGTCGCGCCCGCGGACCTTCTTCTTGCCCTCCCGGCGTACGGCCTGAAGCGGCACCTGGATGGCGATGCTGTGCACGTTGAGCTTGTCGGTCGCGTTGACCGCCTTGCCGGCGTAGTTGAACAGGGTCTGCCCGACAAGGTGCTTGTCCTGGAACGGGCGCAACGTGCCCAGGTCGAAGATCGCGCCCAGGTCGACGAAGAACGCGTCGGCGCGCTGGCCGGCGAACACCTTCTCCCCGGTCTTGAGCTGCGCCACTGCGTCGGCGGCGAGGCCCTCGTAGTCGGCGATGGAGAGCTTGCCGACGTTGCACGGCGGGCAGGGCAGGCGCTTGGCCAGGACGGTGCTCTTCCCGTACGCGTCGACCTTGGTCACCGAGAAGAACTGCCGGCGGTTCCAGTTCTCGCTGTCGAGCGACTCGATCGGGCCGGTGTTGTAGAGGAACGTCTTGTCGTTGCGCAGCTCGGTGCGGAACCGGAACTGGTACGTCACATCGGGGCGGGCGTCGCCGTTCGAGTCGATGTGGATCTCGTAGAGCACGTCGTCGCCGAACTCGAAGAAGTTCGGGCCACTGGCCGGAAGCTGCAGCGGCACGTAGTTGGCGATGATCGTCACGGTGTCCGGGTCGTCCGGGCTGACGAACGCGTACAGATCGGAGCTGTCGGCCACCGGATCCTTGCTGATCTCGGGAGCCTCACGGTGTGATGACACGGAAATCCTCCCCTCAGCCCTGAGCCGACTTGAGCAGCTTGGCGGCGAGCTTCTTGTCGGTGAGCGTGGTCCTGGAACCGCCGGCGAACACGTCGAACGTGCCCTTCTCGGCGTCCCGCAGCGACAGCACCAGCGGCCCGGCGCCCGACGTCTCACCGGACTCGCCGGCCAGGCTCAGCCCGGCCACGCCGGCCACCGAGACCCCGACACCGGCGGTGGCGGCGATCGCCAGGACGCGGCGGCGGTTCACGCCTCGGTGACCGTAACGAACTCGACTCATGCTCGGCCTTTCGTGTTTCCTGCGAGGGAACGGGACCTGCTTGCGATGTCGACGCTCATCAGTACGAGACGCGAACCCTTGCGGTTCAACGGTTTTCGCGACGTTTGCGAAGAAGGACCCCGGCGCCGGCCCAGGCGACGGCGGCGAACCCTGCGAGGAGCGCGCCGGCGACGATCCAGTGACCCAGAGTCACCTTGCTGGTGTCGCTGACCGGCTGGAGGGCCTGCGGGGAACGGCTCGGTGCGGGCTCCGCCGTCGCCTTCACGACCGCCGGGGCGGTGGTCGCCGTCCTGACGGCGGGCTTCACTGCCGGGGACTTCGGGACTGCCGCCCGCGTCGTCGCCGCGGGCGCCTTCTTCGTCTCCGCCTTGGTCTCGGCCTTGGCCTTGGCCGGGGGGAACACCAGATCGGAACACGAGTAATACGTGTCCGGGGTCCGCGAGGTCTCCCAGACGATGTAGAGGATGTGCCGCCCGGTCCGGCCCGCCGGCAACGTGGCCTTCAGCTCGTACGCTCCGTCCTCCAGCGACGGGTCGGTGACCGAGGCGAGCGGCTTGCCGCCGAGGTCGGCCCAGGTGAGGCGCGCGCCCGGGTCGTACCCGGCCCTGGTCAGGAAGATCCGGAACTCCCCGGCGTGCGGGATGGTCGCCCGGTAGCGGATCTTCAGCGTCTGCCCGGCGGTCACCCTGGTGGCCGGGAAGTCGTCGCGCGGCAGGTCGAGGCCCTTGAAGGCGGCCAGTCCCCCGCTGCAGAGCTTGCCGTCGGGCACCACCTGGCTGTCCTTGCCGCCGACGTTCGCGATCCGCAGGTTGTCGAAAGTGCCGAAGCCACGACCGTTCGCGGAACGGGCGGCCCGGCAGGCCGCGTTGCCGGTGTCCACACCGCCGGAGGCGCAGGCCGCCGTCCGGCTGATCGGCGTGGTCGGCGACCCGTGCGCCCTGGCCGGAGCGGGAGCGAGCGCGGTCACGGCGGCGACCGCCAGTGCCACGGCGGCCAGACGATGAATCCTCACGATCGCGTAGTACGGATGAAACCCGTGAGTCGTTCAGCACGTCCGTCACCGGCGGTGACGGCCCGTGTGATTGCATGGCGGGGCTCGAGAAGTCAACGAATGGAGTTCCCATGGACAAGCCCGACGTCGGTCCGATCGAGGGCGCGCCCCCGGCCGACCTCGTGATCGAGGACATCACCGTCGGCGAGGGGCCCGAGGCGAAGCCCGGTCAGTACGTCAGCGTCCACTACGTGGGCGTGGCGCACTCGACGGGCCGCGAGTTCGACGCCTCCTACAACCGTGGCGAGCCCTTCGCCTTCCCGCTCGGCGGCGGCCAGGTCATCGCCGGCTGGGACCAGGGTGTGGTCGGCATGAAGGTGGGCGGCCGTCGCCGGCTGACCATCCCGGCTCACCTCGGCTACGGCGCGCAGGGCGCCGGCGGCGTCATCAAGCCGAACGAGACCCTGATCTTCGTGGTCGACCTCCTCGGCGTGCAGTGACCCGCTGCCCCTAGGAAGCCGCACGGGCGACGCGGCGCTGCTCCCGGGCAGCGCCGCGGCGTCAGGGGGCGAGGTGGGCGTACATGATGTGCAGGCCGACCCGGCCGTGGGACGGATGGGCGAAGGCGCCGGGGACGGTGCCGACGATCTCGAAGCCCTCGCGCAGGTAGAGCTCCACGGCCGACTTGTTGGACTCGGCCACGGCGTTGAACTGCATGCCGGCGTAGCCGCGCCGGCGGGCCCACTCCAGGGCGAAACGCACCAGCGCCGTGCCCACCCCGCGGCCCCGGCTGATCGGCGCCACCATGAAGCTGGCCGTGGCCACGTGCGACCCGGGGCCGGGGCGGTTGGTGCCGACCTTCGCGGTGCCGAGGATCTCGTCGCCGTCCAGCGCGACCACGGTCTCGCCGGGCGGGGCCTCGAGCCACGTCGCCCGGGCCTCCCGCTCGGTCATGGCCGGGTCGTAGGTGAAGGTGTCGGCCGCGCGGACCACCGGCCGCACGATCTCCCACACCTGAGGCCAGTCGGACTCGGTGAACTGCCGGATCTGCACGATGCGCACGTTACTCAGTCTTCTCCTCCCCGGGTGGGCGAATCGACGGCGGGGGCGCTCTCAGCGCCCTGACAGCCGGGACGGTCCAGGATCCGGGCATGACAGCAGCCACCCTCGTCATCGCGGTGTCGCGGCCCTGGTTCTGGCCCGTCTCGTGGGTGCCGGCCTATCTGGGCACGGTGCTGGCCGACCGGCAGTGGTTCCCGGCCGACCCGCCGCGGGCCCTGCTCGCCCTGCTGGTGCTCGGCCCGCTGGTCTGGGGAGCGGTGCTGGCCCAGAACGACCTGCACGATTTGACCAGCGACCGCGCCAACCCGCGCAAGGCCACCGCGCCGCTGGTCACCGGCGCGGTCGATCACCGGACGGTGCGACGCTGGTATCGCCGGATGGCTCTGGCCTGCGTCGTCGTCGCGCTGCCGGTCGGGCCGCTCTTCGTGCTCGGAGTGGCCGGGGTCCTGCTGCTGGGCTGGGCCTACAGCGCTCCCCCGCTGCGCCTCAAGACCCGCCCGGGCTGGGACGTGGCCGTGAACGCGCTGGTCGTCGGCGTCGTCTCCCCGGCCGCGGGCTGGTCGATCACCCGCGCGCCGTGGGACTTCCCCTGGCAGTTCGGCCTGATCGGGTTGCTCTTCGCCGCGGCCCTCTACGTCCCGACCACGGTCACCGACCTGCCGGCCGACGAGGGGGCCGGCGACCGGACCTTCGCCGTACGCTTCGGAGCCCGCGCCGCCTACGTCGCGGGGCTCACCCTGTGGGCCGCCGCCCTGGTCGTCAGCGTGGCCTGCGCCGCCGCCGACGTGGTCGTGCCCCGCTCCACGCTGACCGGCCAGCTCGTGACGATCCCGGTGCTCCTGGCCGCGTACGCGATCCTGACCCGCCGCCCGACGATCCCCCGGCTGGCCGTCCTGTCGCTGTTCTTCGCGATCCCCACGGCCGGCTACGCCCTCGCCGTCGTCGGCTGACGGCGGACAGGCGGGTGGCCGGCCCCCGGCAACGGGCCGGCCACCTTTCTTCGGGCGGAGTGGGGGGCTATTTCACCGAGCCGAGCGAGAGCCCCTGCACCAGCTTGTCCTGGGCGGCGAAACCGGCCACCAGGACGGGCAGCGAGACCACGAAGGCGGCCGCGCAGAGCTGGGCCAGGAACAGGCCCTGGCTGGTGACGAAACTGGTCAGGAAGACGGGGGCCGTCTCCGCGACCGTGGCCGTGAGCACCCGGGCGAACAGCAGCTCGTTCCAGCTGAAGATGAAGCAGATCAGCGCGGTGGCGGCGATGCCCGGAGTCACCACGGGGGCGATGACCGAGCGCAGCGTCTTGGTCAGGTTGGCCCCGTCCATCTGGGCCGCCTCGAGCATCTCGACCGGCACCTCGGAGAGGAACGAGCGCATCATCCAGACCGCGATCGGCAGGTTCATCGACGTGTAGAACAGGACGAGCAGCCAGATGTTGTCGAGCAGGCCGGTGTTCTGGGCGAACAGGTAGAGCGGCAGCAGGCCGGCCACCACCGGCAGCATCTTGGTGGACAGGAAGAAGAACAGCACGTCGGTCCACTTCTTGACCGGCTTGATGCTCAGGGCGTACGCGGCGGGCAGCGACAGCAGGAGCACCAGCAGCGTGGACACCACGCTGGCGGTCAGCGAGTTGAGCAGCGGCGGCCAGGGTGAGGCGCCGCCGGAGAAGAACTCGCGGTAGCCCTCCAGGGTCAGCGGCGCGAAGACGGCCGGCGGGTTCTGGGCGGCGTCGGTCTCGGAGTGGAACGAGGTCAGCACCATCCAGACGACCGGGAGCACGAACAGGATGCCGACCACCCAGGCGAGCAGCGAGAGCCAGACGTTGGCGCCCTCGCGGCGTTTCTTCACCGGGCGGCCGGCGTCGTCGCGGGTCGCCGGGACGGGCGCGGTGTCGGTCACTGTGCTCATCGGCCGGACTCCTCCTTGAACAGCGACGAGACGGTCCGCAGGGCGAACGTCGCGATGATGATGGTGCCGATGACCACGACCACGGCGGCGGCCGAGGCCCGTCCGTAGTCGTGCGCCTGGTAGAAGATCTGGTAGATCGTGTAGGGCAGGTTCGCGGTGCCCAGCCCGCCCGAGGTGATGGTGAAGACCGCGTCGAAGTTCTGCACGATGTAGATCGAGCCCAGCAGCGCGCCCAGTTCGAGGTACTGCCGCAGGTGGGGCAGAGTCATCGAGCGGAAGATCTGCCAGGTGCCGGCGCCGTCGATGCGGGCCGCCTCGATCACGTCGAGCGGACGGCCCTGCAGGCCGGCCAGCAGGATCAGCATCATGAACGGCGTCCACTGCCAGACCAGCGAGAAGATGACCGCCCACAGGGGCATGTTGCTGATCCAGTCGGGCTGCGGCGGGTTGTCCGAGCCGAACAGGCCCCAGATCCAGGTGAGCGCGCCGTTGAACAGGCCGTACTCGGGGTTGTAGAGGGCGTGCTTCCAGATCAGCGCCGCGGCCACCGGCACCACGAGGAACGGCGCGATCATCATCGTGCGCACGGCCCCGCGGCCCCGGAACTTGCGGTCGAGCAGCAGCGCGATGCCGAGGCCGAGGAGCAGGCTGATCAGCACGACGCCGACGGTGAGCAGGATGGTGGTCCAGACCGCGTCGCGCATGTTGACGTCGGTGAAGACCCGCACGAAGTTGTCGAACCCGGCGAAGCCGCGCTCGTCGGGGTAGTACGCGTTCCAGTCCATGAAGGAGATGACCAGCGTGGCCACGAACGGCAGCTGGGTCACGATGATCATGAAGATGAGGGCGGGCAGCAGCGGGGCACGGCGGGCCCAGGCGGACGCCCGGCGCGCGGCGCCCCGGGCGGGCGGTGGACTGCCGGTGCGGATCCCGGTGTCCTCGGCGACCGATGTCATGGTCAACCCTCCTGGCGGGACTGGTAGCGCTCGGCGACGTCCTCGGCCAGCCGCTGACCCCGGTCGAGGGCCTCGTCGACGCTCATCTGGCCGGCGATCGCGGAGCTGACGTACTGCGACGCCTGGGTGCCCAGGTCGGTGAACTCGGGGATGTCGACGAACTGGATGCCGATCGCGGGTCGCGGCTGCACGCCGGGGTTGCGCGGGTCGGCCGACTCGATCGCGGCCCGGGTGGGCTCGGCGAACGAGGACGCGACGCCGAGGTAGTCCTGGTTCTCGTACGTCGAGGCGCGCTTGCCGGCCGGGACGCTGGACCAGCCGACCTGCTGACCGACCAGTTCCTCGTACTGCTTGCTGGACGCCCACGAGATGAACTTCCAGGCGTTGTCCTTCTTGGTGCTGGCCTGCTGGATGCTCCACGACCACGCGTACAGCCAGCCGGAGCTGTCGGTCTTGACCACGGGCGCCGGGGCGTACCCGATCTTGCCCTTGACCGGCGAGTCGTCGGCCTCGAGCGAGCCCGCGGCGCTGGTCGCGTCATACCACATCGCCACGTTGCCCTGGATGAGGTTGTTGAGGCACTCGGTGAAGCCGGCCTGCGGGGCGCCGTTCTCGCCGTGCGTGCGCACCAGGTCGACGTAGAACTTGGTGGCCTCGGTGAACTCGGGCCCGTTGACCTTGGGCGTCCAGTCCTGCTCGAACCAGGTGCCGCCGAAGGTGTTCACGACCGTGGTGAGCGGCGCGAAGATCTGCCCCCAGCCGGGCTGCCCGCGCAGGCAGATGCCGCGCATGCCGGGCTGTTTGTTGTCGACCCGGGCGGCGATGTCGGCGACCTGCTGCCAGGTCGGTTTCGCAGGCATCTGTACGCCGGCCGACTCGAGCACGTCCTTGCGGTACATCAGGAACGACGACTCGCCGTAGAAGGGCTCGCCGTAGAGCTTGCCGTCGTCCGCGGTCAGCGACTGCGTCATCGGCGCGAGGATGTCGGCCTGGTCGAACTGCTGGTCGGCGGCGACGTAGTCGTCCAGCGGCGCGATCCACTCCGACTTGGCGTAGATGGGGATCTCGAAGTTGCTCAGCGAGGCGACGTCGTACTGCCCGGCCTGGCTGGAGAACTCCTGGCTGATCTTGTCTCGGACGTCGTTCTCCGGCAGCACGGTGAAGTTGACGTCGATGCCGGTCTGGCGGGTGAAGTTGTCCGCGGTGAGCCGTTGCAGGTCGATCATCTGCGGGTTGTTCACCATCAGGATGTTGATGCTGTTCGGTCCGCCACCACCCGGCCCGCCGCCCCATCCGGCGCACCCGCTGAGGGCGAGCACGAAGGTGGCAGCGGCGGCGAGCACGGCGCGTGTATGCCTGCGTGACATGGGGCCTCCCCGGCGAGGCTTGCTGATCCCGGCGGCACCATCGACATCTGTGACACCGGTAACACCGGGCCTCAGTACATGCCTGAGATCGACACGATGTCAACCATTCGTCACGTTCCGTCGGACGAACGGGCACACCCGCCCGGTCCTATGAGGAAACGACCCGCGCCTGGTTGCCGAAGACCTCGACCACGTCGCCCGGGTGCAGCTGACGACCGCGACGGGTGTCCACCTCGCCGTTGACCGAGACGTCCCCGGAGGCGATCAGCACCTTGCCCTCCCCACCGGTGTCGGTGAGGTCGGCCAGCTTGAGGAACTGCCCGAGTCTGATCATGTCGCCGTCGATGGGGATGTCACGCATCCCGCCATCATCCGGCATCGCCCGAAAAGAATTCCGCGGGGCGTTGAACCTTTGACGGCTGTGATCCGAACTACCCCCCGTGAGGCACTCTCAGCTGGCCCGCCGCGCGGGCGTCCCGGTCGCCGCAGCCGTCCTCGGCATGCTCGTCGCCACCCCGGCCCTGGCCGACGCGACCGTGTCGCCGGCGACCGCCCCCCAGGGCAGCGGGCAGAACCTGACCCTGAAGTACACCAACGACGGGGACAAGCCGGTCCACACGATCACGCTCAAGTTCCGCGACGACACGCCGCTGGCCGAGGCCTACCCGCTGTCGGTCGACGACTGGGCGCCCAAGATCGCCATGCGCAAGCTGGCCACGCCGCTGAAGACCCTGCACGGCGACACCGAGACCACCGAGACCGCCGCGTCGATCACCTGGCTGGCCATGCCGGGCAAGGATCTGGCTCCCGGCGCGAGCGCCGAGCTGGCCGTCGCCGTCGGGCCCCTGCCGACGCTGAGCTCGATCCAGCTCGACATCGCCTCGACCTACGCCGACGGCAAGCCCGGCGAGGCGACCGCGCCGGCCACCCTGACACTGACCCCGGACCCCTCCGGCAGCCAGGCGGCGGCGCAGGCTCACGCCCACGGCGGCGGGGGCACGGCGGCCGGGAACGCCGCTCCCGGTGAGGACCAGTTCTTCCAGGAGGCGATCGCGGAGGCCGGCCGTGGCTCCTCGATCTGGTCGTACGCGGGCTGGGTCGTCGCCGCCCTGGCGCTGGCCGGCGGCGCGGTCATGATGCTGCGCAACCGGCACCGCGCCGAGGAGGACGAGCCGGACGACGACGAGACCCAGGCGGCCGGCGAGACCCCGGTGGCCGAGGTCGTCGAGGACAAGGTCGTCGAGGACAAGGAGCCGGTGACCGCCGGCAGCGGCGCGAGCAAGTGGGCCTACAAGGGCTGACAGCTAGACTCCCGCGATGGTGGACGCGGGATCCCGTCGTGATGGCGCGCGTGGGGCGCGGCGCACGACCTGCGGGTGGGGACATTGGGCATGGCCCGCGACCCGTGGACGGGGGTGGGAGAGTTCGTCTCTCCCGCCCCCGAGTACCTCCGCGTCAGACCGGCACCGTCCGGGGCGTGCGCAGGGCCTCGACGATCTCCCGCTCGACCCGTTCGGCCTGGTCGTGGGGCACCTGGCAGGTGCCGGCGGCGAGATGCCCGCCCCCGCCGTAACGCAGCATGACCTCGCCGACGTCGACCGGCGAGGTGCGGTCGAGGATCGACTTCCCGCAGGCGAACACGGTGTTGAGCTTCTGCCGGCCCCAGATGACGTGCATCGAGACCCGCGCCTCGGGGAACAGCGCGTACACCATGAAGCGGTTGCCCGCGTGGATCACCTCCTCGTCCCGCAGATCGACCACGACGACGTCGCCGTCGGTGTGGCTGACCCGTTTGAGCTGCTCGACGAACAGGCCGTGCTGCTCGCGGAACAACTCGGCGCGCTCGGCCACGTCGGGCAGCGCGAGGATCTCGTCGGCGTCGCTGATCGTCAGGCAGGCGTCGATCAGCTGCATCATCAGCTGGTAGTTGGAGATGCGGAAGTCGCGGAACCGCCCCAGACCCGTACGGCTGTCCATCAGGAAGTTGAGCAGCGTCCAGCCCCGCGGGTCGAGGATGTCGTGGAGCGCATAGTCGGCCGAGTCGGCCTGGTCGACGGCGCGCATGAGGTCGTCGGAGACTTGCGGGAAGCGCTGCCGGCCGCCGAAGTGCTCGTAGATGACCCGGGCCGCCGACGGGGCCTCGGCGTCGATGACGTGGTTGCTCAAGTTGCCCTCGTTGCGCAGCGTCTCCGAGTGGTGATGGTCGAAGACCATGTAGGCGCCGGGCGCGTACGGGAGGTTGGTGAGGATGTCGTTCTCGGTCACCTCGACCTCGCCGTCCTGAACATCCTTGGGGTGGACGAACTTGATGTCGTCGATCATGTCGAGGTGACGCAGCAACACCGCGCAGACCAGACCGTCGAAGTCGCTGCGGGTCACGAGCCGATACTTCACGGATCCCCCTAGGTGCGCATAGGTACACCCCAGTTTGCCACTTTTGTCGGTGTATCCCTGGTCGCATCAGGGGATGGATATGAACCTTTCCTGAGCCTCACTGCGTAAGGTTTTCCCGGACGGTCCCAACGGTCGGAGGACACGCGAAACCATGGACAACGCCCCTCAGCTCATTCAGGAGCGCAGCGCCCCACCCGCCACGCTGGTGATCTTCGGCGCCTCGGGCGACCTCACCCGGCGCAAGCTCCTCCCGGCCGTGGAGAGTCTCGCCCGGCATCATCGCCTGCCCAGCCAGTTCGCCCTGGTCGGCGTCGCCCGCACGCCGATGGCCGACGAGCAGTTCGCGGCCAGCGCGCTCGGCGACCGCTCGCTGCTCGACAAGCAGCAGCTCCAGGGTGGCATCAGGTACGTCTCGGGCGGCTACGACGACCCCGAGACCTACAAGCGGCTGGCCGAGACCCTCGACGAGCTCGACGCGGTCCGCGGCACCGCGGGCAACCGCCTGTTCTACCTGTCCACGCCGGCCGAGGCGTTCGAGCCGGTGATCAACGGGCTGGCCGGCGCCGGGCTCAACCACGCGCGCGAGGGCTCGTTCTCGCGGCTGGTCATCGAGAAGCCGTACGGTCGCGACCTGCCCTCGGCCCGCGAGCTCGACGCCGTCGTGCACGGCTCGTTCGACGAGCCCCAGGTCTTCCGGATCGACCACTACCTGGGCAAGGACACCGTCCAGAACGTGCTGGCGCTGCGCTTCGCCAACTCGATCTTCCAGCCGATCTGGGACCGGTCCTGGGTCGACCACGTGCAGATCACGGTGGCCGAGACGCTCGGCGTGGGCACCCGCGGCGGCTTCTACGAGCAGGCCGGCGCGATGCGCGACATCGTGCAGAACCACGTGCTCCAGGTCCTCGCGCTCGCCCTGATGGAGCCGCCGGCGTCGTTCGAGGCCGAGGGCCTGCGCAACGAGAAGGTCAAGCTGCTCCAGGCGATCCGGCTGCCCACCAACCGCGACATCGCCGACCTGGCCGTGCGCGGCCAGTACACCCGCGGCGGCACCCGCGACGACCTGATGGCCGGCTACCGCGAGGAGGTCGGCGTCGACCCGCTGTCGCGCACCGAGACGTACGCGGCCATGCGGCTCAACGTCGACAACTGGCGCTGGGCCGGCGTGCCGTTCTACGTGCGTACCGGCAAGCGGCTGCCGGCCCGGGTGACCGAGGTGGCCCTGCAGTTCCAGCGGCCGCCCCACCTGCCCATCCCGCAGGACCAGCTCACCGGGCTCGAGGCCGACGCGCTGATCCTGCGCATCCAGCCCAACGAGGGCATCTCGCTGCGCTTCGGGGCCAAGGTGCCGGGCCACTCGTTCCGGGTCCGCACGGCCAGCATGGATTTCTCGTACGAGCAGACGTTCGCCGAGGAGTCCCCCGAGGCGTACGAGCGGCTCCTGCTGGACGCCCTGCTGGGCGACCCCACGCTGTTCATCCGCAGCGACGAGGTCGAGCACTCGTGGCGGATCGTCGACCCGATCATCGAGCACTGGGCCCAGGACATGTCGCCGATCCCGACCTACGAGGCCGCCTCGTGGGGCCCGGCCGACGCCGACCGCCTGATCGGCCGCTCGGGCCGCGCCTGGAAGAACAGCATCTGATCGCCGGCCGGTGAGCCCGGACGCGGCCGGACCGATGAGTTCCGGCCGCGCGGCGGATCCTCACCGTATGGGCCAACGAGACCAGGAGTTCGCCGGGCTGGCCGAGCCGCTGCGAGCAGAGATCCTCGGGCACTGCTACCGCATGCTCGGCTCGGCCGCCGACGCCGAGGACGCGGTGCAGGAGACCTACCTGCGGGCGTGGCGGGCGTACGACCGGTTCGAGGGTCGCTCCTCGTTCCGGGTGTGGCTGCATCAGATCGCGGCCAACGCCTGCCTGCGCGCCGTCGAGCAGCGCGGGCGGCGGGCCATGCCGTCCGGCCTGGGCGCGCCCGACGGCGCCTGGGACGACCAGCCGCTGGTGGTGGCTCCGGAGGTGCGCTGGATCCAGCCGCTGCCGGTCGACCCGGCCGACGTGGTCGGGCTGCGCGAGCACGTACGGCTGGCGTTCGTGGCCGCCCTGCAGCATCTGCCGGCCCGGCAGCGGGCGGTGCTGATCCTGCGCGACGTGGCCGGCCTGCGCGCGGAGGAGGTCGCCGACGCGCTGGGCACGACGACGATCGCGGTCAACAGTTCGCTGCGGCGGGCGCGGGCGCAGCTGGCCCGCAGAGCGCCCGCTCCCGACGACCTCGGTGAGCCCGACGATCCGCGCCGGCTCGCGCTGCTCGACCGGTACGTCGCCGCGTTCCGGCACGCCGACATCGGGTTGCTCACCGCCGTCCTCCGCGAGGACGTGACCCTGGAGATGCCGCCGCACGCCACCTGGTTCGCCGGGCGCGGCGCGGTCGCCGGGTTCCTCGGCGCCCACGTGCTGGGCCGGTTCCGGGCGGCGCCGCTGCCGGCGGGACGGCCGAGCGCCAACGGGCAGCCGACATTCGTGTTCTCCAGCGACGTCGATCGTGACGACCAGGCTCACGCCCTGCACGTCCTGGACGTGACGACGACCGGCGTCGCCGGCATCCACGTCTTCCTGCAGCCGGAGCTCTTCGCCCCGTTCGGGCTGACCGCCAGCCGGTGACTTCGCGCCGTCCGGGCTGACCGGCAGCCGGTGACTTCCCGCCGTCCGGGCTGACCGGCAGCCGGTGACTTCCCGCCGGCCCGCGGATCTGATCTGTATGACCAGCAACCGGACCACCCTGATCGTCGGCGGGACCCGCGGCCTCGGCCACGGCATCGCCCGGGCTCTGCGTGACGAGGGCGACCGCGTCGTCACCGTCGCCCGTACGGCCGGACCGGCCACGGACGTGGCGGCCGACGCCACCGACCCCGCCGTGGCCGACCGGCTCCTCGACCGGTATCGCCCCGACGTGCTCGTCATCGCCGCGGGAGCCGTGCCGCCCACCGGAACCCTGCAGTCGTTCACCTGGGAGACGTTCTCCACGGCGTGGGAGCAGGACGTGCGCATCGCGTTCACCTGGCTCGGCGCCGTCCTGCGCCGCCCGCTCGCCCCCGGCGCGACGGTCGTGGTGCTGGGCAGCGCCGCCTCGCTCTTCGGCTCCCCGCTCAGCGGCGGCTACGCGGGGGCCAAGGCGGCGGTCCGCTTCATCACCGAGTACGCCCGCGGGGAGGCCGACGGCACCGGCGTGACGTTCACAGCGATCCTGCCGGCCATCGCGCCCGGGACCGCCGTGGGCCAGGCGGCCGTGCACGCCTACGCGGGTCGCCGGGGGATCACCGAGGCGCAGTTCGCCGCCGAGCTGCCGGCGGCGCTGAGCCCGGAGATCGCCGGAACCGCGATCGCCAAGCTGCTGACCGGGCCGGCCGACCGGATCGCCGCCGCCTATCTGCTCAACGGCGACGGCCTCGAGGAGCTGTCGAGCTGAGCCGGGCACCCGGCTCCGCACACCTCAGGCGGGGCCGGCGCCCTCGGCCGGGCTGCTCAGGCGGGGCCGGCGCCCTCGGCCGGGCGCGGTGACGAGCCGGCCGAGCGGAGCGCGGCCAGACCCAGCTGAGCGTGCTCGTTCATGTCTTTCTCGGAGTGGATCACGTCGAGCACCCGGCGATCGGTGTCGATCACGAAGGTCATCCGCTTGGTGCTGAGCGGGCCGAGCGGCAGCTTGCGCTTGACGCCGAAGGCCGCCGCGACCGCGCTGTCGGGGTCGCTGAGCAACGGATAGTCGAGGCCGTGCCGGTCGGCGAACTGCTTCTGCTTGGCCGGCCGGTCGCGGCTGATGCCGACCCGCTGCGCCCCGGCCTGCCGGAACTCGGCTCCCAGATCACGGAAGGCGCAGGCCTCGACCGTGCAGCCCGAGCTCATGGCCGCGGGATAGAAGAACAGGACCACCGGGCCGCCGGCCAGCAGCTTGCTCAACCGGCGGGGCACCCCGTCCTGGTCGGGCAGCTCGAAATCGTCGACGACGTCCCCCGGCTCGATGCTCACGTCCCGAAACCTACCGCCCGGTAGTGGATTCGGCCATCGGGCCCTCGCTCCCCTAGGGTGGAGACCACCCTTTCCCTCCGACCGATCGACGCAGCACGACCCCTCGCCCCCGCAGTTTCCACCGAAAGCGACACCGCCATGCAGGTCTCGGTCGCGCACCACCCGCCGAACACGGCCGTGCTGGTGCTGCGAGGTTCCCTCGACATCGACACCGCGCCCGTTCTCAAGGCGAATCTCACCCGCCTCGTCGACCGGCCCTCCCCCCGCGTCGTGGTGGACGTCTCCGGGCTGGACTTCTGCGACTCGATGGGGGTCGGCGTGCTCGTCACCGCGCACGGCCGGGCCACCGAACGCGACGGCTGGGTGCGTCTGGCCGCGCCGTCCGGTTTCCTGCGCCGGCTCTTCGACACGCTGGGCCTGACCGACTACCTGGCCCTGTTCCCCGACGTCGAGACCGCCCTGAAGGACTGAAGAACTCCCTCGGAGCGGTCCCGATCTGTCGTACGGATCAGCTGGTGAGGCTGAAGACGATGCGTCCGAGCGTGTCCTCGGTGCCGACGAAGCCCTCGGCCGGCAGGAACGTGCTGTCACCGAAGTCGACGTCGAGGTCGTCCGCGGTGCCGCCGACGCCGTCCGGTCCGACGCCGAAGAGCGTGCCGAAGCCGGTGCCGCCCGCGTCCATCAGGTTGGGCAGCGCGTCCTGGTTGTCGGTGTGGAAGTCACCGAAGAAGTGCCCGGCCTCGTGCGAGATCACGTTGGCCAGACCCTGCGCGACGAACCGGAGCCGGTCGCTGTCCGCGGTGAGGTAGGTGTTGAGCGAGGCCGGCGTGGAGCCGGCGGGCGAGCTCAGCACGTCCAGGAGGACGAGGGCGGTCTCCTCGGTCTCGAAGTTGCCCGGGTCGATGCTCTGGGCGATGCCGATCGTGTCGACGCCGGACTCCTCGATGGTGCCGCCGACCACGACCCGGCTGACGTTCGCCTTGCCCCACTGGTCGGCGTTGTTCTTGCTGTCGGCGATCTTCACCTTGAACTTGCTGTTGAGACCGCTTTCCTCGAGGTCGCGCTTGATGTTCTCGGTGACCCCGGCGACGACCAGGTCGATCAGCGCGTCCTCGTCCGCCCGGGTCAGGCCCCAGCTGGTCAGGAACGCGGCCAGCGGCGTCAGATCCCGGTTGCCCGCACCGCCGAAGACACCGGTGTTGACCCGGGCTCCGTCGAAGTCGAGGTAGAGGGTCTGCGGCGGCTTGGCGCCCTGCAGCACCGGACGGTACGCCTCGAGCGTGACCTGGTAGGCCCCGGAGCCGCTGGCGACCCCGATGTAGTGCCAGCCCGCCTTGGTCGCGACGTGGTCGGTGACCGCGTTGCCGCCACCGGGCAGCGGCGAGTCCATCGGGTAGATGAACGACGCGTCCTGCCGCGAGCCGTGCACCTCGCGCGGCACGGTGTCGTAGACCGTCAGGTAGGCCGCCGAACCGGTCACGGAGCCGCCGATGACGTCGCCCGCACGCAGCTTGACCGCGTAGAAGTCCTCGTCGACGCCGCCCGAGGTCAGGGTCAGCGTGTACGGGCCCTCGGTGGGCGGCGAGGTGTCGCCGATGCCGCCGCCGCTGCCCGAGTCGAACGGGTCGGCGGGCAGGCCACCGTACGCGGCGACCGCGAGGTAGTAGTCCCCGGCGGTGGTCACGCGGTAGACGATCCGGCTGTCGACGCCCGAGAAGTCGTCGTTGACCGCGACGAGCGTGCCGTCCGGCTTGAACAGCTGGAGCACGGTGTCCAGCGGCCCGGTCGGGGTGGCCGTCGAGAGGGTCAGCACCTTGCCGGCCGGCGCGGTGAGCTTGTAGAAGTCGAAGTCGTTGCTGCCGTCGCCGGTCTGCCGCCCGTGCGGGCCGTCGCCGATCTGCGAGGTGATGACCGCGCCGCTCTGGGTGCCGACACCGATGCCGGTCGGGCCGGCCAGCGGGATCGCGCCGTTGTCCTCCGGCGCCGGGGCGACGGTCGGGGTGCTGACGACCTCGTTGTCGAGGCTGCCCAGGACGCGGATGTTGGAGAACTGGCCGGCGCCGGTGCCGTACCCGGTGACGCGCTGCGCGTTGACCGGCACGTCGTTGCCGCCGGAGGTGCCGGGCAGCTCGTCCTCGTCGACGACGACCGCGGGCTTCGGCGCCGCGGCGGCCTTCAGCGCCCGGGTCTGCTTGTCGCGGGTCGCGGCCTTGGACTTGCCCTGGGTCTTCATGTAGTTGATCCAGCCCGAGTAGTCCACCTTGGCCGGATCGGCCACCTCGGCCAGGAACGGGTTGGGACCCTTCGGTTTCGCCCCGTACGGGGCCTTGGGCGCGATCCCCACACCGGCCTCGAGTGAGGCCTTGTCGGCCGGGCTCAGGCCGTCGCCGGACGGCGCGGGCGGAGCGAGCGAGTATGGTCCGGCTTGCGCGGCCCCTGGCGTGATCAACGCGAGGCCGAGCACCGCCACGGAGACGGTTGCGATGCTTCTTCGCATCAAGTTTCCCCCTTCAGCCCATCGGCGGCCCCCCGGCCGCAGACGGCACCGCCGACGTTACTGAAGAAGATCGTCGATATCTAGGAATGTCGATCAGACGTAACAGACTTCAACAGAACCGCCCCGGGGCGAGGCCCCGGGGCGGTTCGGCGGATCGGTGCGGCGGATCGCTGTCGGTCAGACGTTCTGCACGGCCTCCAGCGCGGCCACGGCGGCGCCGCGGGCGCCGGCCATGTCGAGGTCGGCGACCAGCGCGAAGGTGGCGGCGGCCTGCTGCTCGGCGCGCAGTTCGGTGCTCTCGCGGACGGTGTTGAGGAACCACTGCCGGAACCTCGGGGACGCCTCGACGACACCCCCGCCCAGCAGGTAGGCATCCGGGTCGGTGAAGTTCGCGGCGACCGTGAACAGCTTGCCGATCGCCCGGGCCTGCTGCGCGAACACCGCCAGGGCCAGCGGGTCCTCCTTCTCCCCGTACGACCGCAGTTGCTTGGCCGCCTGCGGCAGCGGCTCGGCGGCGAGGGGGTGGTCGGGGAACCGGGTGAGCCAGTAGGGCAGCAGGTTCTTCTTGATGCCGGTGAGCGAGGCGATGCTCTCGACGTCGCCGGTGAACCCGCAGTTGCACTCGGGCACGGGCTGACCGACCTCGAGCACGCCGTGCAGCGGGATCTGGACGTGGCCCAGCTCGCCGGCCATGCCGGCCGCGCCGCTGACCACCTTGCCGTCGGAGACCACGCCGCCGCCCAGCCCGGTGCCGACGATCGCCGCGACCGACGACTTGGTCATGGCCTGGGCGCCGAACAGCTGGTGGTGCGCGTAGAGCGCGGCCGCGTTGGCGTCGTTCAGATAGAAGACGGGCAGGCCGATGCGGGCCTCGAGCGCGCTGCGGATGTCGAACCCGTGCCACGAGACCATGCTGAAGTTGGTCGCGCCCTTGGACGAGATGACGCCGTGGGCGCTGGCCGGGCCGGGGGTGTCGAGGCCGACCGCGCGGACCAGGGTCAGCGGGGTGCTGGTCAGCTCGAGGATGTTGTGGAAGGCCTGGGCCAGCTGCTCGATCGCCGACTCGGGACCCTCGGTCACCAGGCTCGGGTTCTCGACGAGGTTGTCGACCAGATATCGCCCCGTGGCGTCCAGCACCGTGGCGTTGTTGCAGGTGCCGCCGTTGTCGAGGCCGACGACGACCCAGGAGGCGGGAGTCCGTACCGATTCAACCTGATCCACAGGGCTGAGCGTACGTCCGAGATCGCCCCGGCGGTACGGGTGCGGGCGGATTGCGGCTCCGTTAGTCATGGTTGCAGCCGCGACGGCCCCGGGCGCACGGGTCGAAGGGCCTGGCATGACGACCCGACGCACGCTTCTCGCCGCCGGTGCCGCCACCGCTGTCGCCACCGCCGTGGGCACGGCCGTCGCCGCTCCGGCCGCGACCGCCGCCCCGTCCGCCCTCGACCCGGCCACGCTGCTCGCCGCCGACCCGATCGCGCACCTGGTGCGCCGGGCCACGTTCGGCCCGACCCCGGCCGCGCTGGCCGAGGCGCGCAAGCTCGGCGTCGCCGCCTGGCTCGACCGCCAGCTCTCCCCCGCCTCCATCGAGGACGCCGCCTGCGACCGGCTCGTTGCCCGGCTGCCGCTGGCCGGCGCGAGCATCGCCACCGTCCGGTCGTCGATCGCCAAGAACTCGTACGACGCGTTCAAGCAGCTCGGCCGGGCCGCGGTGGCCCGGGCCGCGTGGAGCAACCGGCAGCTGTTCGAGATCACGGTCGCCTTCTGGGCCAACCACCTGCACGTGGCCGCGCCGTCCAGCGGCGTGTGGGACAGCCGCTCGGACTACGACGCCCAGGTCATCCGCAAGCACGCGTTCGGCCGCTTCGCCGACATGCTCAAGGCGTCGATGAAGCACCCGGCCATGCTCACCTACCTGGACAACCGCTCGTCGACCAAGGCGCACCCCAATGAGAACTACGCGCGCGAGCTGATGGAGCTGCACACTGTCGGCCTCGTCTACACCGAGCAGGACGTCTACGCGGCGGCCCGGCTGCTCACCGGCCTCACCGTCAACGCTTCCGGGGCGTACGTCTACGACGGGTCCCGCCACGTGACGGGCGCGGTCGACATCGTCGGCTTCCGCCACGCCAACGCCACGCCCGCGGTGGGCGAGGCCGCCGCGACGGCGTTCGCCGACCACCTGGCCCGGCACCCGGCCACCGCGCAGCGCCTGGCCACCAAGCTGTGCCGGCGGTTCGTCGCCGACGAGGCGCCCGCCGCCCTGGTGGCCAAGCTGGCCAAGGTCTACCTGGACAACGACACCGCGATCAAGCCGGTCCTCAAGGCCCTGTTCACGTCGCCGGAGTTCGCCGCCGCGATCGGGCAGAAGGCGCGCACGCCGTTCGAGGACCTGATCGCGACGATCCGGACGCTCGGGCTGGGACCGGAGACCTCGGGCGTCAAGGCCCTCGACGCGCTCTACAACGGGCTGGTCAACGCGGGCAACGCGCCGTTCCGGTGGAGCCCGCCGAACGGGTTCCCCGACGTGGCCGCGGCCTGGGCGTCGCCGTCCGGCTTCCTGATGCGCTGCAACAACCACCTCAACCTGGCCGCCGGCTGGTACCCCAGCCAGCTCACCCGCCCCGCGGACCTGCTCAAGTCGCTGGTCCCGGCACTTCCGGGCACCTACGGCGCCCTGGTCGACGCGCTGGCCGTCCGGCTGATCGGGGCCAAGCTGCCGGCCCGGCACACCGCCGCCGTGCTCAGCGTCGCGGGCAAGCTGCCGACCAGTCCTCTGACCGCATCCGACAAGTCGCTCGCCGGCCACGCCCCGTACCTGATCGCGCTGGTCCTCGACGCGCCCTCCTTCCAACTGAGGTGATGACCGTGTCCTTCGACTGCGGGGAGAAGCAGCTCACCCGGCGCGGCCTGCTCGGCGCGGCCGCCCTGACCGGCCTGGCCGGGGCCGGGGTGTCCACCGAGCTCGCGTACGCCGCACCCGGCTACACCGGTGACACGCTCGTCGTGCTGTCGTTGCACGGCGGCTTCGACGGGCTGTCGGCGCTCGCCCCGATCGGCGACCCCGGCTACTACCAGGCGCGCCCGAACATCGGCGTGCCCAAGGCCCAGGTCATCGCCGGCGACGGCACTTTCGGCCTGCACCCGGCGCTCGCCCCGCTGCTGCCGCTGTGGCAGGGCGGCAAGCTCGCCGGCGTGCACGCGGTGGGCCAGCCCAACCCGACCCGCTCGCACTTCGCCGCCATGGAGGCGATGGAGAACGCGGCGCCCGGCACCTCGCTGCGGACCGGCTGGCTCGGCCGCATGCTGGGGGCCACCGGCGCCTCCGGGGCCCTGGCCGGCGTCTCGGTCGGCGCGGCCATGCCCGACCGCCTCTTCGCCGGCCCCACGCCGTCGGTCTCGATGGCCGGGATCGACAAGTTCACCCTGGCCGGCGACTCCGTCAAGCGACCCCGGGCGGCGGCGCTGCGGGCCCTGTACGCCGACGCGCCGCTGCTGCAGGCCGCGCCCGCGCTGGCCGCCGACCGGGCGCTGACCGCGAGCGCCGCCGTCCGCGGTGCCTCGTACACACCGGCCAAGGGCGCGGTCTATCCGGACACCGAGCTGGGCGGCGCGCTGCGCGACGTGGCCCGGCTGATCAAGGCCAAGGTGGGCCTGGCCACGGCTGCGGTCGACTGCGGCGACTGGGACATGCACGAGGGGCTCGGCCCGGCGGTCAAGGGTCAGCGGATGTACGACAACCTGACCGAGCTGGCGCTGGCCCTGGCGGCGTTCGCGGCCGATCTCGGTCCCGAGGGGCTGAAGTCGGTGACGCTGCTGACGATCAGCGAGTTCGGCCGGCGGGTGCAGGAGAACGGCTCGCGCGGGGCCGACCACGGGCACGGCAACGCGATGCTGCTGCTCGGCGGCGGGGTCAAGGGCGGCAAGGTGTACGCGAAGTGGCCCGGCCTGGCCCCGGGCGCGCTGGTGGCCGGCGACCTCGCGGCGACCACGGATTATCGGTCGGTCATCGGGGAAGTCCTGCAGAAGCGCTGCGGCGTCGGCTCGCTCACGGAGGTGTTCCCCTCCGTGGCGCCGTCGACGTTCGGCCTCGCGACCGCGCGCTGACATCTCGTGTTGAACGAGCGTTAACCTGATCGCGGGTACTGGACTGCATAGCCTTCCCACCCTCGCGTTTATGGTGGCCGTGATGGAACCAGCAACCGGGCACGTCGTCCTCGAAAGCGCCGTCGACGAGGGCTTCGCCTCGCTGCGCCTGCCCGCGCGGTCCCGGGCCCAGCGGTACGAGCTGGGCCGCTCGCTGCGGGAGCGGGCGCACCGCTCCGACGTCGCGCACTGGTCGGCGCCGGACGCGCGGGTCGACCCGGTCACCCAGATCAGGAAGGCCAACGCCGGGCGCCAGCCCTGGCTGGTGCCGCTGCGGGTCGGCCGGATGGTCGCCTCGCCGTACGCGTACCTGCGGGGCTCGGCCAACGTGATGGCCGACGACTTCGCGCACCTGCCGTCGACCGGCATCACCCCGGTCATCTGCGGGGACGCCCACCTGGGCAACTTCGGTTTCTACGCCTCGCCCGAGCGCGAGCTGGTGTTCGACCTCAACGACTTCGACGAGGCCCACCCCGGCGCCTGGGAGTGGGACCTGCGCCGGCTGGTGACCAGCGTGCACGTGGCCGGCCGGCAGAACGGCTTCAAGGAGAGCGCCTGCGCCGAGGCCGTGCAGCACTGCGTCGAGGAGTACCAGCTGCAGATCCAGCACCTGGCCGAGCAACCGCTGCTGGGCCGCTCGTTCGACCAGATGGACGTCGACCGGCTGCGCTCGGCGGCGTCGCGGCCCAGCTTCCGCGCCGAGATCGACCGGGCCGCCCGGCGCGCCCGGCGGCGCACGAGCGACCGGGCGCTGCCCCGCTTCACCGAGCGGCGCGACGGCACGGCCCGGCTGGTCGAGGAGCCGCCGCTGATCACCCGGCCCAGCGACGCCGAACGCGACCTGCTGGCCGAGGCCCTGGACGGCTACCTGAACACGCTGCCGCCGCACTGGGCCCGCATCCTGGCCGGCTACCGGATCGTCGACATCGCGCACAAGGTGGTCGGGGTCGGCTCGGTCGGGCTCCGGGCGTACGTGGCCCTGTGCGAGGGCTCGAGCACCTCCGACGTGGTGTTCCTGCAGCTCAAGCAGGCACGCCGCTCGGTTGTCGCGCACCACCAGCACGGCGACGCGGCCTGGCACCGCCACCAGGGTCAGCGGGTCGTCGAGTACCAGCAGGCGCTGCAGACGGTCTCGGACCCGCTGCTCGGCTGGGCCACCGTCGGCGACCTGCAGTTCTATGTGCGGCAGTTCCGCGACATGAAGGGCGCGATCGTCGTCGAGGGCATCGACGCGGCGGCGCTGGGCGACTACGCCGGCATCTGCGGCTATCTGCTGGCCAAGTCGCACGCCCGCACCAGCGGCGCCTCGATGATCGCCGGCTACATCGGCAGCAGCGGCAAGCTGGCCGACGCCCTGTGCCGTTTCGCCCGCGCCTACGCCGACCAGGTCGAGAGCGACCACGACGAGCTGGTCACCGCCGTCCGCCGGGGCATCCTGCCGGCCGAGACCGCCTGACCCCCTCGGGCCGCCCGGCCGCGTCACGGCATCATGATCGGATGACTATCTGCCTGTCCGTGAGGAGCCACCGGTGAGCGGCCGCGTCTCGATCGACCACCCGGAACTGCGGGAATTCTGGACCGAGCGGCACCTGTGCACGCTGACCACCCTGCGGGCGGACGGCTCGCCGCACGTGGTGGCGGTCGGGGCGACCCTCGACCCGGCCACCGGGCTGGCCCGGGTGATCTCGTCGTCCACCTCGGCCCACGTGCGGCACGTCCGGGCCGGTCAGGCGCGGGTGGCGATCTGTCAGGTCGAGGGTCCGCGATGGGCCACGGTCGAGGGTCTCGCGGTGGTGCGGGACGACCCGGAGTCGGTGGCCGAGGCGGTCGAGCGCTATGCCGCGCGCTATCGCACACCCCGCCCCAACCCGGCCCGGGTGGCCATCGAGATCACCGTGACCAAAATCCTCGGGTCGAGCCGCTTCACCAGCTAGATCGGCTGGGCGCGGTAGGCGGGCTTCGGGACGGCGCCGCGGTCGAGACGGGTGGCCAAGCGGTGCAGCGCGGCCGCGGCGGCCCGGCGGGCGCGGCCGGGCGGGCGTTCCGGGACGGTCGGGCTGTTCGGCAGCGCCGAATGCATGAGGTGGGAGTTGGTGGCGGGCGCGGGACAGCCCGGCCCGCGGAGTACCTGCACACCTACGCCGAGCTGGCCGCCTGGTCGGCGTACCTGGGGCTGATCGACGCCGCCACCGGGGAACGGCTCGGGCAGAACGACGCCCCCGCGACGCTGCGCACGGCCATCGGCCTGCGGGAGGCGATCTTCGAGGTGTTCCGGGCGGTCGGGCACGGCCAGCCGCCGCCCGGTCCCGCGCTCGACGAGGTGCGGCTGCGCTACGCCGAGGCAGTCGCCGCGGGACGTCTCGGGCCGGCTGCCGACGGGACCTTCACCTGGCACTTCGACGGCGACAGCCCGGACCGCGCCTGGTGGCCGATCGCCGTCGACGCCGTCCGGCTGCTCACCACCGGACCCCTCGACCGGGTGAAGGTGTGCGCGGCCGAGGCCGGGTGCATCGGCCTGTTCGTCGACACCAGCAAGAACCGGAGCCGCCGCTGGTGCACGATGGACGGCTGCGGGGTCGACGCGAAGGTGAAACGCCAGGCCAAACGGCGTACCGCCGCCCGTACCGGCCCCTGACGCCCGCTATATCCAGCGGCTGCCGAGCCACATCCGGGCGGACCAATCCGCGTACGGGATCGACTGGCCCACGAAGATGGGGAAGAAGTAGGCGAAGCACAGGGCCACCACGGTGACGTAGAAACCGGCGACGATCGTGCCCACCAACTGACGGTCCGTGCGGCCCCCGCCCTGCCTGATGCCCTCGGGCGGGGTCATGATCGCGCCGAGGACGTAGACGACGGCGAGGATCAGGAACGGCACGGCCGGCAGCACGTAGAACGAGAACATCGTCCGGCCGTCCTTGATCGCGTAGTAGAACCAGGGCAGCAGGCCGGCCACGACCGGGACGAGGATCGCCCAGGCGCGCCAGTCCCGGCGGGCCACCCCGAACCAGATCAGCGCGGCCAGGGCCGGCAGGAACGACCACCACAGGACCGGCGTGCCCAGCAGGATGATCTGGCGGGCACAGCTCGGGGCGCCGCAGTCCGTGGCGCCGGGCCAGTAGAAGTTGACCGGCCGCCCGATCAGCAGCCACTGCCAGGGCCAGGACTGGTACGGGTGCTTCGACGTCAGGCCACTGTGGAACGAGTACGCCTCGGAGTGGTAGTGCAGCAGGTTGAGCAGGGCGCCCAGCACCGGCGGCTCGCTCAGGCCGTTGGCCTCCCGGTAGTGCCGGAAGTAGCCGGTGTTCGTGACGAACCAGCCCGTCCAGGTGGCCAGGTAGAACATGACGGTCAGGACGACGCTGAGCAGACCCCAGCCCAGGTCGGCCAGGATCCCCCGGTCCAGCCCGGCCGTCCGGCGCGCCCGCACCCGCCAGACGATCACCAGCAGGCCGAAGAACGGCAGGAAGAACAGCGCGCTCCACTTCACCCCGCAGGCCAGACCGAACAGCATGCCGGCGACCAGCAGCCACCACGGGACGCTCCGCCGCTTCTCGCCGGTCTCCAGCGTCCGCAGCAGGTGGCGGCGGTAGTGGTCGCGGTCGAGCAGCACCGCGGCGAAGGAGGCGAGGATGAACAGGCCGAGGAAGATGTCGAGCAGCGAGACCCGGGACAGCACCAGCTGGAAGCCGTCGAGGGTGAGCAGCAGACCGGCCAGGCCGGCCAGCACGATCGAATGGAACAGCCGGTAGGCGACCCGGATCAGGATCAGCACCATGAGCGTGCCGGCGATCGCGGTCGGAACGCGCCAGCCCAGCTCGTTGTTGCCGAACACCGCCTCGCCCAGCGCGATCAGCCACTTGCCCAGGGGCGGGTGCACGACGTACGCGGGTCCGTTGGTCTTCTCGTCCCACTCGACGCCGTGCTGCAACAGGTCCCAGGCGTCGGTCGGGTAGTACACCTCGTCGAAGATGTAACCCTTGGCGTCGCCGAGCCCGTTGAACCGCAGGAGGGCCGCGATCGCCGTGATGACCGCCGTGACGAGCCACGAGTACGGGTCGAGCCAGTTCTCCAGCGTCGCGAGCCGCCGCCGGACGACGCCGGGGACGGGCCGCTCGGCCGGTGCGCCGATCGCCGGGTCCGGTTCGGGAGTCAGCTCAGTCTCAGCCGCGGCCGCGCTAGTCACCCCGGGATCGTAGGTCCTCGCGCCCGGATGTGACGACCGCGCCGGCGCGAGCTCCGCCCCGTCAGATGCGGCCGTCGGACGTGAACGGGCCGACGCGGGCCGGAAGGACCAGGCCGGACGCGGCCAGCGCCATCAGGAGGTCGTGGAGCTGGCGGCGAGTGAGAGTCTCGTACAGGCTTATCTCGGGGTGCGGGACGCCGAGCGCCCGGGCCGCGTCGACCGCGCGGGCCCCGATGGCGGCCTCGATCGCCCACAGGCGGTGGGCCCGCATCGCCAGATGGGCCGAGGCGGTCAGCTCGCTGTGCAGGCGCAGCAGGCGGCGCAGGTCGGCCGCGAGCTGCTCGATGGGCGGGCCTAAGGGCTGCGGCGGCTGCGGCCGGGACGCCTCCCACCGATCGGCGATGGCGCCGCACCACTTGGGCGCCCACACCACGACCGCGCCGAGCAAGGTCGGCGTGGCCACGATCAGAGCGAGCTTTCCCACATCCCAGACGTCCACTGATGCTCCTCGACTACGGCGGACAAGGCCGTACCTCGACCATCCGTCCGAGCGGGACCAGCGTCAACCCGATTGCCACCGGCACCGCACCCGTGGTGCGTCACGTGCGAAAACTCGACCCCATCGGGTTATCCCGCGGGAAACCGGACACGGCCGCGCGGCACCAGCCGGGAGATCGGCAGCGCCGGGGCGGGCAGGGGCGCGCCGTCGTAGCCGCGCACCTCGCCGAAGCGCGGGGTGCGGTCGGACCAGTCGGCTCGCATCTGGACGATCTCGTCGTGGTCGCGGGCCACGAAATTCCACCACATGACCAGGCGCTCCTCGAACGGCTCGCCGCGCAGCAGGAGCAGCCGGAACGCCGACCCGGTGGCCACGGCGACGGAGGTGCGGCCCGAGCCGAGGTAGAGCAGCGGGCCGGGTTTGAGCGTGACGCCGTCGATCACCGGAGCACCGTCGAGCGCGAGGAGGGCGTACTCGAAATCGGGTCTCAGCGGCAGGGTGGCCTGGGCGGAAGCCGCCAGAGCGAGCTCTGCCCCGACCAGCGGGGTGTGGCACCGGGCGGGCGACGTCGCGCCGGCGAACTCACCCATGAGGACCGTGGCGGTGAAGCCGGCCCCGTCGACGACGGGCAGATCGGCGTGATGGGCGAAGGCCGGTGGCATGTCGCGCGCCGCGTGCGGCAGCGCGACCCAGAGCTGGACGCCCTGGAGCACCGGGGTGTGCTCGGGCGGGGTCTCCTCGGAGTGGGAGATGCCGCCGCCGGCGGTCATCAGGTTGAGCTGACCGGGGCGGATCTCCTGGCGGTGACCGAGGCTGTCGCGGTGCAGCACCTCGCCGGCGAGCAACCAGGTCACGGTCTGCAGGCCGGTGTGCGGGTGCGGGCCGACGCGCATGCCGCCGGAGCCGGCGAGATCGTGCGGGCCGTAGGCGTCGAGGAAGCACCAGGCCCCCACCATGCGGCGCTGGCGGTTGGGCAGGGTGCGGGTGACGGCGAAGCCGCGGGGGCCGCCCAGCGCGACGGGGGCGCCCTCGAGCAGCTCCAGGGCGGCCGGCGCGGACAGACCGACCTCGGGATCCGCTTCGAAGCTGCTCACCCCCGGGACGCTACCCCTGTCCTGTGACAGAAAGAGCGGTGACGAAAAGCAGCGGAACGGCGACGGGGCGAACCCCGCCGCCGTTCCGGTCCCGGCACTACCGCGCAGGCACGACCTCACACCGGCATGGGGGGCAGACCGGTGGGAGCGTTCGCGTTACTTGTGCGCGGCGGCGGCCATCAGAGACGGGGGCGGCGGCCGCCGGCCGGGGAGTTGAGGGTCTCGAGCGTCCAGACGTCGAGGCGGCGCAGGGCCGCCCGCCAGGTGGCGCGTACGGCGCCGAGTTCGAGGCGCGGCATGATCCGCTCCTTTCGATCGGTGTCGTGGCTCCACCCGGGACTCCGTCGTCCCGGGCGCTCCTCCACCGTGACATCCCATACCACCTTGATCCGTTTGCGGGGAGCGTGTGATGCGCCACTGCCGGGCGCGGAGTTACCCGTCCGTATCGCCGGACCGGGTTTAAGACTTGCTTAAGTTCGGCGCGCCCGGCTCGGTGACCTGACGTTTCGCCGGGCGAACGGTGTGTAGATCAGCCGACCGCGTTTGAACTGTTCGCCGCTGGTCCGCGTACTCTCCGCCGACGAAGAGACACGGCGGAGCAACGAGCCGGCACCCGAGCCCGGGTCCGGCGCCGGGGCGACGCCGCGGGAAGCGCCCGGCCGGGTGCTGGCGCGGCCCGCAAATCCGTGGTTAACCTTCCACATCCACCGCGTGGGAGGGGATGATCCGGGCACGCGTGACGAACGGGGGGCGAGGCATGCGGCTATGGGGTGAGGGGCACTCTCCCTGGCGCCGTTCCCACGCTCCCGGCCGGTCTGTTCGTCAGCACCGCCGTGGACGCCGCTCCGGAGCCGCGGCATGAGCTTCGAGGACGACGAGTACTGGGACGACGAATACTCCGAGTACTCGATCATGCCGCAGTCCGCCGTCGTTCAGGAACACCAGTACGAGCGGCGCGACAGCCCGGCGCCGATCATCCCGACCCGGCGCGGCGGCCCGGACGATCCCGCCGACGAGCTGGCCGCCCGGCGGCGCCGTCGCACGGAGAGCACCGGTGGCGAGCCGCGTCCCCGGGCCGCCTTCGACGGGCAGCGCCCGAGCTGGCTCGACGACCCCGACTTCGCCCCGGTCGACACGTCACAGCCCAACCTGGCCGGCGACGACTTCGGCGACGTCGACTTCAACCGGCCCGAGCTGGGCGCCGACTTCGACGCGCCGGACACGTTCGCCGACACTGCTCAGCGCCGGCACAACGACCGTTACGACCCGAACGACGACATCGACGAGCCGTTCGACCACCGCGACCTGGTCGCCTACGGCCACGGCCCCGACCCGGGCGTCAAGACCGTCAGCCGCAGCGACGACGAGGAGCGCCCGGCCGGCCGGTGGCGCCGCCGGCCCGTCCGCGACGACCAGCCCCGGCGGTCCACTCCGGAACGCCGCCCCCACCGCGAGGAGGAGCACCCGGCTGCGCCCCCGGCGGCGGCCAGCGGGCGGGCCCGCGTACCCGAGGCACGCCCCGAGGACCCGCACAACCTGTACCGGCGCCCGGCCGCCCGCCGCGACGACGCCTACGACTACGACGATCGGCCGCGCCGTTCCTACCCCGAGCCGCATCCGGACGACGCGGTGCGCTCGGGCGGGCGCGCGGCGATGCTCTGGGACGAGCCGGCGGCGCCGCAGCGCGGCTACGAGCCCGAGGACCCTCGCGACCGCCGGCGCTCCGGGCGGCGACGCCCCGACGCGTACGAGTACGACGAGCGCCGCCCCGAGGCCCCGCGCGAGCCGCGCCGCCGCGACGACCAGGGCGACCCGCGCCGCGCCGAACGATACGAGGAGCGCCTCCGGCGGCCCGACGAGGCCGACGAGCGCCGTGGCCGGACGGCCGCGCGCGACGAAGCCCCGCGCACGATCGAAGGCGAGATCCTCGACGAACGGGCGCCGCGCACCATCGAGGGCGAGATCGTCGACGACCGCCGCCGCCCCGTCCGCGACGACCGCCGGCCGGCCGCGGCCCGGACCTGGGACGACCGGCAGGGCTGGGTCGAGGACGAGCGCTGGAACGACGCCCGTCCGGTCGGTGGTCAGGGCTGGGCCGAGGAAGCTCCCCGGACGACCGGCCGCGCCCGCGTCGAACCCGCCGCCGACGTTCCGGCCTGGGCCGGGGAACGCCCGCCGGCCGACGCCCCGGACTGGTCCACGGCCGGACCGGCCCCCGACGCTCCCATCCGGTCCACTGCCGGACCGGTCGCTGACGCTCCGGCGCGGGCCGAGGACCGTACGGCCGCCGACGCTCCGGCCTGGGCCGAGGACAGCCGTGCGGCCGACGCTCCGGCCTGGGCCGAGGACAGCCGTGCGGCCGACGCTCCGGCCTGGGCCGAGGACAGCCGGGCTGCCGACGCTCCGGCCTGGGCCCAGGAGGGTACGGCTGAGCGGGAGTCGGTCGCGGCTCCGGCCGCCGGGCCGCTGGTCGAGGTGGAGTCCGCGGAGGATCGCGCCGCCGCCGAGGCGGCCGGTCCGCGGGTGATCAGCAAGGCCACGCCGCCGGCCGTGCCGCGGGTGGTCGGCAAGGAAGAACCGCCGCCCCCGCCGCGCGTCGTCAAGAAGACTGATCCGCCGGCCACGCCCCGCGTCGTCGACAGCCACGCGCCTGTCCCCGCGGCGCGAGTGGTCAGCCCTCCCCCGGCGCCGGTGACGCCGGTGGCTCCGGGCGTGGCCGCCGCGGCCGCACCGGGCGCGTCGGCACCGGAGGCACCCGGCCAGGCCACCCGTGCCTCGGTTCCGCCACAGGGGCCCGGACGGGCACCGGTCGACCCGGCTCAGGACGGTCGCACCCCGATCCCGCCGCAGCCGGTCGGCTCGCCCCGGATCGGCCGTGTTCCGGCCCCGCCGGCCGCCGGCGGTCAGCCCTCCGGGCACCCGGGCGCACCGGTCGCTCGCGGGCCCAGGCCGGGCGACGTCCACTCCCCCGCCCCGGTTCCGCCCCAGCCGGGCCAGGGTTCGTGGCCCGCGACGGCCCCCGGCACGCGGCCTTCGCCGGCCGGTCAGGAGCCGGCCGCGCCGCAGGCTCCGGGTGACCCGTCGCTCGCGGCCACCGATCCGCGGCTGCAGGTGCCCGGTCAACGCTCGCGCCGCAGCCCGCGCACGGCGCACGTGTTCCTCTCCGAGGGCGACGACCCGTGGGCGATGGTCGCGGACGAGGCGCCGCCCGCCGCGCTGCCGAGCGGCGGTCTCGGTCGTCCGGTGTCTCCGGGCGCGCCCGGCCTGACGCCCGGTCCGACCGGTGGACCGACGGCCCCGCCGTGGGACCCGACACCGGGCGAGGCATCGCACCCGCTACCGCGGAGCGGTCCGCAGGGCGGGATGCCGCCCGGTGCCCGGCCGGGCGCCGGCGCGCACGCCCCGGCGCCCGCCTCGTACAACCCGCCCCCGCCGGCGGTCGGTCCCACGCCTGTGTCGGAGGCACCGCGTGGGGTCCAAGGTCCGCTCGCGCCGGCCGCGCCGCAGCATGGCGATCATCCCGGCCCGCCCACCGCGGCACGACCGGGCACACCGCAGCCGGCCGCGCCGCCGGTCACCCCCGTGTTGCCGATCAAGCAGCACTCCACACCCGTACAGCCGGCGGCGCCCCGACCGGTGCCGCCCCCGCCGAATCTGCGCCCCGCCCCGGCGGCTCCTCAGGACCAGGCTCCTGGCGGTCCCCTTCCGCCGTACGGCTACCCGGCCGCTCGGCCGGACGCCGACCGCGCTCAGCCCGATCGTCACGTCGCCGAGCAGCCCGGGCCGCCGCCGAGCAGCCAAGCCCAGCCGTCCCTGGACGAGCACGCCTCGACGCACCACAAGCCGGGCGACTTCTTCCGCCGTGCGGTGGACAAGCTGTTCGGCGGGTCGTCCGGCCACGACGCGGACAAACACAGTCATCCGTCCGACCAGCAGTCGCTCGCGGCCCGGCCGGACGAAAGTTGGCCGCCCGCCGACTATCGCGTCCCGGGCCGGCCGGCACAGGGGCAGACAGCCGAACCCTCGGCCGCTCAGCAAGAGTTCGAACAGCACGCGCGGGCCCAGGCGGCCGACCGGACCGCCCCCGCCTCGCCGACGCCGGACCAGCACGCACCCGGCCGGCGCGGGCCGGGTCACGACGCCCCTGGCCGGCCGGAATCCCTTGACCACGGGTACGGCCGGCCAGCACCGGGTCACTATGTCCCTGCCCAGCCTGCGCCGGGTGACCACACGCACGCGCCGGGTCAGGCCGTGGCGAACGAACAGTTCAGCGGCCAGCCCGGACCGGATCGGTACGCCCCCGGACATCCCACACCGACCGACCACCCGGGCCACCACACTTTCGACGAACAGTCGCGGGACCAGCGGACGCCGGGCCAGCACGCGCCCGACGGCCACGGGCGCGGTCGGCAGACGTCGGATCGGCACGCCTCTGGGATGCAGGCGTCCGGGCCGAGCACGCCAGACCTCCGCATCCCGGGTCAGCACGCGCCCGGACACCTCCCTGGTCAGCACGCGAGCGAGACCACGGTCGAAGCATCTGCTGCGAGTCAGGGCCCGCTTGACCAGGCCGTACCCGGTGCTCACGCGCGTCTTCCGCATCCGCTCGGCGAAGATGGGCCCGGTCGGCAGGCGCCGGGTTCGCACGCGCCCAGCCGGCAAGCGGCAGATCAGCACCCGTCGAACCCGGACGCGTTCAGCCGGAACACGCACGACCGGCAAGCGGCGAACCGGCACTCGCCGGTTCCAGACGCATCAACCGCCTCTCCGGGCGGCTCGCAGGCGACGAGCCAGCCCACGCCGCGCCAAGCCGCTTTCGGCGAACGCACGGACGACCCGCAGGCGACGAGCCCGCACCGGCTCAGCGAGCATGGGCCGACGGGCGACCTGCTCACGCCACGGGCGCCGCAGCAGCCGGGGCCCGGTCGGAGCGCGTCTCGGCCCGAGGCGCCGGATCAGCATGCGGCGGGGCCGCCGGCACCTGGGCGTCACGCGCCCGACCAGCCCGCGGCCGGGCGTCACACGTCCGCGCGGCCCGAAGCCGGCCATCGGCCCGAAGACCGGACCGGGGCAGCACCGGCGGCCGAATCGCCGTGGGCACCGGCTCCGCGTGACACGGCCGGGGCGGGGCGTCCGGATTCACCGGCTTCCGCGCCGGCGAGTGCGCCGCGCGGAGATGAGGCACCGGCGACACCGGGGCATCCCGCACCGGACCAGGCCACCTCCTGGCAGGTGAGCACTCCCCCGCCACACCACCACCTGCCGACCCAGCCGCCGGCGTCGCCGGGGCAGGCCGACACACCGCCCACAGCTCCCCTGACGGGCGGCAGCAGGCACGCGGGCCAGCCGCGCCCCGCGTCGTCGCCGGACGCGGGCGACGGTCTCGCGCCGCAGCCGACGGGCGATTTGCCGCAGCCGCGACCGGACCTGCCACCGACCCGGTCCGTGGCCTCGCCGCCGCAGCCGGCGGAAGCTCCTCAGTCGCCGGCCGCCAACGCCGGGCGCGGCACGTCCTCGAAGATCACGTTCCCGTTGGCGCCTCGATCGGCGACGCCGGGCACCGGGGCCGATCCCTCCCTCGCCGAAGCAGGCCGGCGCGGCCCGGAAGTGCCCGCTCAGCGACCGCCGGCGGAAAGCCCGCTCACGCACCCGACGCCCGCACCGCGACAGCCGGCGGCTGACGACTCGGCCGCCTCCTGGCCGGCACCGCGACAGTCAGCGGCTGACGACCCGGCCGCCTCGGGGCCGATGCCGGACGGCCGGACGGCAACCCCGGCCCCGCCGTGGCCGGCCGCCAACGGCCAGATCAGCGCACCGGCGCCACAGCGGCCCGCGACGGACAGTCACGTCGCGAGCCCCACACCGCCCCGGCCCGCGACAGACGAGCACGTCACGGCTGTCACACCGTCGCCCCAGCCTGCGGCAGACACCCACCTCACGACCACCACGCCGTCTTGGCCTGCGGCCGACGGTCACGTCCCGACACCGCCGCCGGCCCCACGATCGACGGCGCCTCTGGCCTGGCCCGCGGCGGACGGCCCGATTCCCGCGCAGGCGCCTCAGGAGTCCGCACCGGACAACCGCGAGTCGCCGCGGTCGACGGCTGACGCCGGCCACGAGCGGGTGGCCGACAAACTCGCGCCCGTTGACGTGGTCAGCAGGCCGACGGCAAACTCCTCGGCCCCGGATTCGCGGCACGAGGGACCGACGGCGCGCTCCGCCCCGGACTCGCGACACCAAGAACCGACGGCGCACTCTGCCCCCGACACGCGACACCAAGAACCGACGGCGCACTCTGCCCCCGACACGCGACACCAAGAACCGACGGCGCACTCCGCCCCGGAGCCGCGGCACGAAGGACCGAGCCAGGGCCCGGGTGCTGGCAGCGCGGCGCCGGAAGATCCGGCCCGGTTGGGGGCCCACGCGGCGCCGTACATGGATCCGGACGGGACGCTGCACAACCTGCGGCCGATCGGGCGGCTGGCCGTGTCGGGTCCTGACGCCCCGCAGCGGATCGCGGAGACCACGTTCGGTGGCATGTGGTTCGCCGCTAAGCCCGACGAGGCCGGCGAGGCCCCGGCGACGACTGCGGACGACCGCGTCGTCCAGCCCGGCCCGGTGGAGGGCGCGGGTCCCAATCAGCCCTCGGGAGGCTCCTTCGGGCAGAACGAGCCGCCGGCGGGTCCCGAACAGACGCCGTTTTCGCAGCCGGCGATGCGCGTCTCGCACCCCCACTCGGGTGAGCCGGAGACCCCCGGCGAATCCACGCCTCCGCAGGAGACGCGATCCCCGCGGCTCGACGCCCCTGCCGTGTCTCAGGAAGCGCCGGCCCGGCAGTCCGCAGCTTTCACCCCTCAGTCCGGGGTCCCGGCCTCGCGTCCCGAAGCACACGCTGTTCCCCTGGACACGCAGGCTCAGCAGACAAAAGCAACGGCCCCGCACCCGGACGCGCGGACTCCGCAATCCGAAGCGGCGGCTTCACGCCCCGACGCGCGGACCCCGGGATCCGGAGCTACGACTCTTCCCACGGATGCGCGGGCTTCACTGCCCGGAGCCGGCGTCATTCCACCTGACCCGAACGCTTCCCAACACCACCCGATTGCCGTTGCACCGGATGCGAACGCTTCGTGGCCGGCATCAACCGCCGTTGCACCGGACGCGAACGCTCCGCAACATGGAACAAACGCCCCTTCACCGGGACCGAACGCTCCGCAGCACGGAACGATCGCCGTCGCACCGGGCCCACGTGCTCCGCAGCCCGGGGCAGGCGACGTTTCTTCGGTCGCGCAGGCTTCGCATCAGCAGCCGGTCCCCCGGCAGTTCCCGGCAGCGGACCCGAAGCACGAGCCGCGGCTCCTCCCGGAGGCACCGGCGGTTGCGGACGGACTACTTCCGGGTCAGCCGGTCGACGCCCGGGACGGCGTGGTCATCGACCTCGACGTGTCCGACCTGTTCAGGAGCGTGACGGGCCCCGGTGCGCCGCCGGTCGGGGACAACCAGCCGCGGTTGGGCACGACGGGACGGGGTGCGCCGGTCGGGGACGACCAGCCCCAGTTCGGCGCGACGGGACGGGGTGCGCCGGTCGGGGACGACCAGCCCCAGTTCGGCGCGACGGGGAACGGGACACCGGTCGACGCGGCGTCCGTGCGGGCGACGATCGACGAGCGGATGACGGCCCGTCCGGGTGGGCGCGACGCCGTTGCGCCCGTGGCCGAGCCGGAGAAGGAGCGTCCCGCGCTCTCCGCTGCTGACCTGGAAGCGATTCGGTGGCGGCTCGACGGCGGCACCCTGCGCGAGGTCGTCCAGAACCGGGACGCGCTGCGGGATCTGGGGGAACGCCTCGACGGGCCGCTCGCCGACGAGGTCGACAACGTCGCCAAGGCGGGGTTGCTCAGCGTGCGCGCCGAGGTCTACCGCCTGCTGGGTGAGCTGGGTATGGCCGCCGCGGCCAGCCGGTTGGCTCTGGCCCACGCCGAGTCCGCGCGGGATCTGCAGTCCGAGGTGATCGCGCAGGCCGAGCTGGCGCACATCCTGCGGCTGCGGGGCGACTTCAAGGAGGCCGACCGGCTGTTCGCGAAGGCCACCGGCGCCGCGGTGCCCGAGACCCTGCGCAGCGTGGTGCACGAGAACGCCGGCCGGTCCTGCTTCGACCAGGGGCGGCACATGGAGGCTCTCGATCACTTCGCCCGGGCCGTACGACTCGGCCGGACGGAGGACACCGAACTCGCGGCGCGGGTCGGCGTCTGCCTGGAAGCCGTCTACATCCACGTGCTGCGCGACGGCTGGGGACCCTATCCCCGCACCCGCGAGGACATCCTGGGCGTCGGCAAGACCGCGGAACAGGCGTCGGCCGGATCGGGCGCGCATGAGGCGCCGGCCGGATCGGGCACGCATGAGATGCCGGGCGAATCAGGCGCGCATGAGGCGCCGGCCGGGCCGGGCGCGCATGAGATGCCGGGCGAATCAGGCGCGCATGAGGCGCCGGCCGGGCCGGGCGCGCTCGACGAGGTGACCGCCGAGCAGCCGGTCATCCCGCCGCGCTGATCTCGCTGGGCCACCCGGAGCTCTGCCGGGGCGCCGGTGGTCGGGCCATCGCCGTACGTCCCCGCCCGTTCTGTTTGGCCTCGTAGAGGGCGGCGTCCGACGCGGCCCGCAGTTCCTCGGCGGTGGCCGCGTGGTCGGGCAGCACGGCGATGCCGATGCTCAGTCCCGGCGGCCCGCACGGCAGCCCTTCGACGGCGTCGAGCACGGCGCGCACCTCGTCGGCGGCCCGGCCGGCGCTGACCCGGTCGGTGCGCAGCAGCACGACGAACTCGTCCCCGCCGAGCCGGGCCACCACGTCGTCCTCGCGGCGCGCGATCACCCGCAGCGAGTTGGCGACGACCTGGATCGCCTGGTCGCCGACGCCATGCCCGTACGTGTCGTTGATCTTCTTGAAGTAATCGATGTCGACCGAGATCAGGGCCAGGGGTTCGCCGCCGCGCCGGGCCCAGGTGACCGCGCGGGGCAGTTGCTCGTCGAAGAACCGGCGGTTCCCGACCCCGGTGAGCGAGTCGGCGAGCGCCTGCGCCTCGAGGACCTGGCGCAGCCGGTCGTTGCGGTTGCGCAGCGACGCCACGACGAACGAGGTGAGGCTCAGGGCCACCGTCACCGAGATCCAGTCGGAGAGGGCCTTGGCCGGGATCAGCGTGGAGAACGCGACCGCCGCGTGACCGGAAGAGATCAGCGCGAGGGTGGCTGTCGTCATGCGGTGGCTGAGGAAGTTGGCGGCGTACAGCACCGGCCACAGGTAGAACAGCTGAGCGCCGGCGCTGGCGTCGCGGGAGGCGTAGTTCATCCCGGCGATGATCAAGGTGGCGACGAACGGGACCAGCAGCCACCAGATGCGCGGGATCCACCCCGGGCGCCACAGCGCGGCCGACCCCATCGCCGCCGTGAAGGCGCAGGTCAGCGAGATGGCGATGACCCAGGCGAGCGGGTGTTCGTCGGGCAGCACGATGCCGGTGAGGAAGACGACGGGAGCGGCGGCCAGCATCAGATACGCGACGCTGTGGGTTGCCCCCTGCTCGTCGCGGAGCTGATAGCGCACCGTCGGCCGACCTCCTTCGCTTATCGGACCGTTCGGCCACGTCCGCGGATACTTGAGCTTCCACCCGCGCCTGTTTCCGGGCGATGCTCCCACCTGTGTCGGAGCCAAGCGCACGCCTGACTCCCGGCGGGGTAGGTCGCTGACTCATGCGGCGTAAATCGCCTGACCTCAAGCGGGGTAAGCCGCTCGACCCACGCGGGGTGATCGCCTGGCCAAAGTGCGGTAGCCGCTCGACCCAGGCGGGATGAACCGCCTGGGCCCAAGCGCGGTAGCCGCTCGACCCAAGCGGGATGATCCCCCTGGCCCCAAGCGCAGTAGCCGCTCGACCCAGGCGAGGTGAATCCCCTGGCTCAAGCTGGGTAGGCCGCCCGACTCAGTCGGGGGTAAATCGCCTGACCGAAGCCGAGTGTGTCGCCTGATCTCGGGGCGGGTGAGTCACCTGATCTCGGGACGGGGGTGAGTCGCCTGATCTTGGGCGGGGTGAGTCGCGGCGGCGGTTGGGCATGCCGCGTCCGGTTACTCGGCTGCGGTAGGCGCTGGACCGGCCGATGAGACCGCCGGCCGGGTGCGGTCGCGCCGGGCCAGGGTCACGCCCGCGCTGGCCAGGGTCACCAGGACCAGCGCGACGATCTCGGCCCAGCCTAGACGCTGGCGCAGAATGATCAGGCCGGCCACGGCGGCGGCCGCGGGCTCGAGGCTCATCAGGATGCCGAAGACGCGGGTGGGGATGTGGCGCAGCGCGTTGATCTCGAGGCCGTAGGACAGTACGGAGGACAGCAGGGCTACGGCCACCGCGCCGATCAGCAGGGACGGGTGGTCGATCACGCCCACGGCCCCGCCGGCCCCGAAGGGCAGGGCCAGCATCGCGCCGACCGCGAGGGAGACGGCGAGTCCGCCCGTGCCGGGGACGAGGCCGCCGAGCCGGGCGCTGAGCACGATGTAGGCCGCCCAGAACAGCCCGGCCACGAACGCGAGCACGAGGCCGCTCGTCGGGGCGCCGGCCCCGCTGTCAAAGCCGAGCAGAAGCACCCCGGCGGCCGCGAGCCCGGCCCAGCACAGGTCGAGCAGGCGCCGGGTCTGGACGACGGCGAGCAGCAGCGGGCCGAGGAACTCGACGGTGACCGCGATGCCGAGCGGGACGGTGGCCAACGCTAGATAGAAGATCAGGTTCATGCCGGCCATCGCGATGCCGAGCAGGATCGCGGCCCGCCACGCGGCGGGCGTCCAGGAGCGGACCTTGGGGCGGGTGACCGCCGCGAGGATGATCGCGGCCAGCGCCAGGCGCAGGAAGGTCACGCCGGTGGCGCCGAGCTCGTCGAAGAGACCGGCGGCGATGGCGCTGCCCACCTGCACCGACGCGATGGCCGTCAGCACCATGAGAGGCGCCGGCGCGTTGAACCTGGTCACTCGGTGCGCAACGCGACGACGGGGTCGAGGCGACCGGCCCGCTGGGCCGGGACAACCCCGAAGACGATGCCCACGACGGCCGAGACCCCGAAGGCCAGCGCCAGCGACCACCACGTGATGGCCGCGGGCACCGGGGAGAACGCGTCGACCAGGATCGCCGACGTGACGCCCAGGGCCATGCCGAGGATGCCGCCGATGGTGGTGAGCAGCACCGCCTCGAGCAGGAACTGCACGCCGATGTCGCGCGGGCGGGCGCCGACGGCCTTGCGCAGGCCGATCTCCTTGGTGCGTTCGCGGACCGAGACCAGCATGATGTTGGAGACGCCGACGCCGCCGACGAGCAGACTGATGCCGGCGATCGCGGCGAGCACGCCGGTGAGCACCCCGAGGATGTCGCCCAGCACGCCGAGGATCTGTTCCTGGGTGACCGCGCTGAAGTCGGAGTCGGGGTGGCGCTCGGTCAGCGTGTCGACCACGGACGTGCTGAGCTGGTCGATGCGTTCGCGGTCGGGGGCGCGGATGGCCAGGCCGTCGATGCGGTCGGTGCCGAGCAGTCGCTGGGCCGCGGTGACCGGCACATGCACCTCGCTGTCGCGGTCGACGCCGAGGCTCTGCCCGAGCCGCTCGAACGTGCCGATCACGCGGAACCGGACACCGCCGATGGTGATCTGCCGGCCGATCGGGTCGCGGTCGCCGAACAGCGTCGTGGCGGTGCCGGCCCCGAGCACCGCCACCCGGCGGCCGGTCGTCACATCCGTACGGGTCAGGTAGGAACCTCGGTCGAGCCGGCGGACGAAGACGCTCGGCGTGTTCTCGAGGACGCCCTGCATGCTGCCGAAGGCCGAGCGGGAGCCGGCCCGCACGGTCTCCCCCGAGGCGATCGTGGCGGCGACCCGGTCACGGTCGCCGACCACGCGGGCCACCGCTTCGACGTCGTCCAGGGTCATCGTGGAGGCGGCCGGCGCCGAGCCCGCCTCGAGCCGCCCGGGCACGACCAGCAGCAGGTTGGACCCCAGCCCCTCGACCTGCTGCTCGATCTGGCCCTTGGTGCCCGTGCCGATGCCGACCAGCGCGACCACCGCGGCCACCCCGATCACCACCCCGAGCATGGTCAGGACGCTGCGCAGCCGGTTGGCCCGCAGCGCGTCGAGAGCGACCCGCCACGCCTCGGCCAGCCTCATACGGCCGCCTCGGAGACGATCAGGCCGTCGCGCATGACGATCTGGCGGTGGGCCCGCGCGGCCACCTCGCGATCGTGGGTGACCAGCACGACGGCGACGCCCTCGCTGTTGAGCGACTCGAGCAGGGCCAGCACGGACTGGCCGGTGGCCGAGTCGAGGTTGCCGGTGGGCTCGTCGGCCAGCAGCACCGACGGGCCGGTGACCAGGGCCCGGGCGATCGCGACACGCTGCTGCTCGCCGCCGGACATCTGGTTGGGCCGGTGGTCGACCCGGTGGGCCAGCCCGACGCGCTCGAGCATCTCGGTGGCCCGCCGGCGGCGCTCGCGCCGGCCCAGGCCGCGGTAGACCAGCGGCAGGGCGACGTTGTCGCGGGCGGTGGTGCGGGCGAGCAGGTGGAACGACTGGAAGACGAAGCCGATCGTCTCGTTGCGCAGCTTGGCCATCTCGCCCGGGTCGAGCCCGGAGACGTCGCGCCCGCCGATCAGCAGGGTGCCGCCGGTGGGCCGGTCGAGCCCGCCGAGCAGGTGCATGAGCGTCGACTTGCCCGAGCCGGAGGTGCCGACGATGGCCACGTAGTCGGTCGGCTCGATGGTCAGCGACACGCCTCGCAGCGCGGACACGGAGACGCCGTCGAGGTCGTAGGTGCGGCTGACGTCGGTCGCCACGATGGCCGCGGTCATGAGGTCTTGTCACCGGGCTGGATCTCGTCGGCGCCCGAGACCGCGATGCGCTGACCGGCGTCGAGGCCCTCGGTGACCTGGACGACGTCCTCGCCCTGCACGCCGAGCGTCACCGGCACCCGCTCGTAGCTCTCGCCGCGCACCGCCCACACCGTGTCGCGACCGTCGACGTTGATGATCGCCGAGGCCGGCACGGTGACCGCGTCGTCGGCCTCGCGCACCTGGAGGCGGATCACGGCGCTCATGCCGGGCCGGGGCGTCGGCTTGTCCTCGCCCGTGGCCAGATCGAGACGGACCTTGTACGACACACCGCCGCGCGACGAGGTCGTCGGGAGCAGGTCGATGGAGCGCACGGTCGCCTCGTAGCCCGCGCCGGTGGCCGCGTCGAGCTCGACGGTGGCCTTGACCCCGGCCTTGACCAGCAGCACGTCGGTCTCGTCGACCTCGGCGACCAGCCCGAGGCGGCCGACGTCGACCACGGTGAACAGCGGCGTGCCGGCCGCGACGAAGGCGCCCCGGGGCACCGCCGAGTCGACCCCGGGCAGGCTGTTGCCGCTGCCGGCGGCGGGGGCGACCGGGCCGCCGGCGGAGAGCAGGTCGGACAGCGACGAGGCACTGGCCCCGGAGGTGCCGCCGAACTGCACGACCCCGGCGACCGGCGCCCGCAGGGTGAGCGCCTCGACGGCGGCGTCGGCCAGTTCGTACGCCTGCTGGGCCTGCAGGCGCTGCGCGGCCGACAGGGAGTTGACCGCCTCGCCCAGCGACGCCACCCCGCGCTCGACCGAGCGCAGCGAAGCCGCGGCGGCCGCCGACGCGGCTGTGTACTGCTCGTCGGCCGCGTCGATCTGCTTGAGCAGCACCTGACGCAGCTCGGGGTCGGTGATCTTGGCGGCGGCCGCGCGGGCCTCGTCGAAGGCGTCGGCGGCCTGCTTGTCGGTCTGCCGGCGGACGGCGACGAAGCCCGACGTGCCGCCGGACGGGACCCCGCCCCGGGACGCCTCGTCGAGCGCCCGCTCGGCCGACTGCCGCCGCGCCTCGAGCTCGGGGGCGTCGAGCACGGCCAGCACCTGGCCCTTGCTCACCCGGCGGCCCGGCTCGACGCGCAGGTCGTCGAGAGTGCCGGCGGCGGGCGCGCTGACCGTGGCCGCGGCCCGGGCTGTCACCGAGCCCGGCGCCTCGACGATCTCGGCCACCGTGCCCCGCGCGGCCGCGCCGAGGCGGACATCGGTCGGTTCGTCGTCACAGGAGGCGGCGGTCGACGAGACGAGGAAGAGTCCCGCAACGGCGAGCACCAGGGAACGCGGACGGCGACGTGGGAGTTCGGACACGCACGCCACTCTATGTCGGGCCACCGACAAGAAACCGGCGAAGGCGGGCTGCCCAGGGGCAACCCGCCTTCGCCACGCCTCACCGGGCCGATCAGGTGCCCGGCCGGCGCCCGATCAGCTTGACCGTCATGCCGATCTTGCCGACGTTCCAGTACGTCTTGGCGTCGTTCGGCAGCAGGTTGACGCAGCCGTGCGACCCGCGCCACTTGTCGTGGATGTAGGTCGTCGTCTGGTGGAAGCCCTTCCCGCCCTGGAAGCGCTGCCAGTAGGGCAGCCACACCTCGTACGGGTCGGACCACTCCTTCTTGGTGCGCTTGTTGATCTTGTAGGTGCCGGAGGGCGTGCGGTAGTTCTTCATGCCCGTACGGACCACGGTCGGAGCGGTGAACTGCTTGCCGTTCTTCATGATCCACGACGTCTGCTGCGTCAGGTTGACGCAGAACGTGTAGCCCGACTTCTTCGGCTTGCAGGCCTTGAGACTGGTCGCGGCGAGGCGCTTGGCCACGTCGTACGTCGTGGGGCCGGCCAGTCCCGCGGCGGGCTGGATGCCGTACCGCTTCTGGAACTTCTTGATGATCGTGCAGTCGGCGGCGGACTGCTTGCCGTCGACCTTGGTCTTCCCGAAGCCGCCGAACTTGTTGATCAGCCCTTCGACCTGCTTCTGGTACTTCCCGGTGGCGCAACCGGCGGCGGCCTTGGTGACCACCGCCGCGGTGACCGGCGTCCGCGTGGCGGCGCCGGCACCGGCCGGTGCCAGCGCGACCACGCCGAGACCGCCGCCGACCATTGCCGCCAGGGCGGCTCCGGCCGCTACCCGTCTGGATCCCACTGTGGTTCCTCCCCAGGAAACGTGTGCGCACATAGAAGCACAGCTACGCCGCTCACGGCTCCGAGGAAGGGAGCGTGGCGCGAAACCGGTAGGGCAGATCGGCTCGCGCGCACGCCGGTTGAGGAGATGCGATCAGTATCGCGGCGTTGCGAAGTTCTGCACCCAGTACGGGGTGCGGTCGCGGGAGATGGCCAGCCCGACGCCCATCTCGCGCAGCCGGCAGTCGAGGATGTTCTCGCGGTGCGAGCGGCTGTTCATCCAGCCGTCCACCACCTCCCACGGGCTGTCGGCGCCGCGCGCGATGTTCTCGCCGTAGCGCTTCCACCGGTAGCCGGCGTCGCTCACCCGGTCGCCCGCGCGCTCGCCGTTCGGCGACTCGTGGTCGAAGTAGCGGCGGCGGGCCATGTCCGACGCGTGCTGGTTGGCCGCCTTGATCAGGCGGCGGTCCAGGATGAACGGGGCACAGCCGGCCCGCCGCCGGTTCTGGTTGACCAGCACCAGGACCCGCTGCTGCACCGGGGCGGACGGGCTGGCCGAGACGTCCCGGGCGGTCACGGCCTGCCGGGCGGCGGCCAGGACACCGCCCGCGACGCGCTGCTGCCGGGCCGGTCGCTGCTGCTGCCGCTGCTGGGCCGCGCTCTGCTGCTGCTTCTGCCGGGCGGCGCTCTGCTGCTGCCTCTGGCGGGTGGCGCTCTGCTGCTGCTTCTGGCGGGCGGCGCGCTGATCGAGGTGCGGGCGCTGCGGGCTCAGGGGACGCTCGGCGCTCACCGGGCGCTGGGGCTGACGCCCGGCGGCGTCGGGCTGCTGCCGGGATGCGCGGTCGCGCTGCTGAGGACGTACGCGGTCATCGCGCCGGGCGTCGTCGTCGAGCCGCGGGCGCTCGGCCGGGCCGCGATCCGCGAACGGCTCACCGAAGGCCCGGTCGTCGCCGTGGAAGTCGTCGTCCCGGAAGTCGCCGTCGCCGAAGTCGTCATCGTGAAAGTCACCACCGCGGTAGTCGTGCCGGTCGGCGCGGTCGTCGCCGAACAGGCTCGGCCACCAGAAACTGGTCCAGCCCGGCGAGTCCGGCCTCTCGTCGGCGGCCGCCGAGGTCGCCACGACGCCGCCCGCGAGCAGAAGCGCCGCCGCCGCTGAGACCACCACGACTGGTTTCCGCATGCCCCGTAATCCCCATATCTCCCCGGGCCACCCGGCCGCTCCGGGTCACCTCCACCGGGAGTCAACGTCACAAACCGGGCACGGTCACTTCCGAAATCGTGGTCGCTGCCGGCGCGACAACGGCCGGCATCGCTGCCAATCCTGCGTCCAACTGCGGTTTCACTGTCTCCGGCCGCAGCACGGGCGTCGCACAACCGCACAGACAATTCGGACAGTTCATGCGTACGGGGTAGTCCGGGGGTTTCGTTGTTGCCGTCCGCGCGGAGGTCGTCGCGACCCCGATCAGGATGGCAACCTCGTCGCGGTGCGCAATCGCTACCTGGATCTGCTCCGTGCCGCCGCAATTGTCCGGGTGATCGTCTACCACCTGTTCGGATGGCCCTGGCTCTCCGTCGTCCTGCCCGCGATGGGCGTCATGTTCGCCCTGGCCGGGTCGCTCACCGCCGCCTCACTGTCCAAGCGGGACGCCGGTCAGGTGGTGGTCTCCCGCCTGCGCCGCCTGCTCCCGCCCCTGTGGCTGCTGGGCGTGATCGCGGTGCCGGTCATGCTGGTCGCCGGCTGGGCCACGGAGAACGACGGCGAGCACCCGTTCAACCCGGCCACCCTGGCGTTCTGGATCCTGCCGATCGGCGACCCGCCCGGCAGCGACCAGGCCATCGACGTCTGGGAGCCGCTCTGGTATCTCCGCGCGTACCTCTGGTTCGTCCTGTTGTCGCCGGTGCTGTTCGCCCTGTGGCGGCGGATCGGGTGGGCCACCGTGGCGCTCCCCCTGGTGCTCATGGCCGTGCTGGACGTCACCGGCTTCGAGCTTCCCGACACCGCCGACTCGGCGCTGTGGGACTTCGTCACGTACGGGGCGTGCTGGATCGCGGGTTTCGCCCACCACGACGGCCGGCTGGCCCGGCTGCGGCCCTGGGTGGCGTTCCCGGTCGCGCTGGCCCTCGGGGCGGGTGCGGCCTACTTCGCGCACGACTACGGCAGTTTCGACCTCAACGAGGTGGCCGAGTCGCAGGCCCTGTGGTCGCTGGCCTTCGTGCTGGTAGTGCTGCGCTGGCAGCCGCCGATGGGCTGGCTCGCCCGGATCAAGCCGCTCGACCACGCCGTCTCCGTCATCAACGCGCGAGCCGTGACGATCTACCTGTGGCACAACACCGCGATCGCGGCGGTGTGGCCGGTGCTGACCGTGCTCGCGCTCGGCGACCTGGGCGACCGCCTGAGCCCGGTGTCCGACCTGGCGGTGGCGCTGGCGCTGACGCTCGGGGCGATGGTCGCCTTCGGCTGGGCCGAGGACGTCGCCGCCCGGCGCCGCCCGCGCCTGTGGCCGAGCACGGGCCGAGCGGCCACCCCGCCGCCGGAGAACGCGCCGCGCGAAGCGATCGCGCCGGACCGGCCGGCCGCGATGGCCCGGTCGTCGGCTGCCGCCGCGATGGCCCGGACACCGGCGAATTGGCCGCCGATCCCCCGCGGCACCGGTGGGGACGCCGCTGCGGGCGGGAACGCCGCGACGGCTGTCGACGACCCGGCGGAGAGGCGGGGTGGGACAGCGGACCTGTCCGGTCACGCCGTGGGCGAGGGCGGCGCCGAGCCGGATGGCCGCCACCAGTCGCCGGGCGGGGCCGGGCAGCTCGACCCGGGACTGCTGCGGCGCGATCCGGGGCCGCTGCGGCGCGATCCGGGACTGCCGGTGGCGGGTCGGCGGGTGGATCCGCTCGACAGCGGTACGCCGGCTCGCGATCCGTTCCCGCCGGGCGGGCCGGCTGGTGGTTCGTTCGCGCCGGGCGGGCCGACCGGCGACTCATTCAGCGCGGATGGGTCGGCCGAAGATCCGTTCAGCGCGGGTGGGCCGGCCGGAGATCCGTTCATCGGCGAAATGCCGGCTCGCGATCCGCTCGACGCCGGCGGCCCGGTGCGCGGGAAGCCCGACTGGTTCGGCGGTGGGCGTCGTCCGGATCATGACCCCGAGCGCGAGGAGCCGTGACGTGATCTTGCTGGGGGGGGTCGCGCGGCCATCCCGAGCCCCCTCCCACAGGGCCTGAGATTAGGCCGTTCGGCCGGGGGTGGCTCAGTTGTCCACAGGCGGGCGGGCACGGGGAATCGACGCATCCACAGAAAGCGACGCACCCCCTCCACCCGTGTGAAGCATTCTCGGATAACACAGCTAAAGTCTGGCTAATCTGAGCGAATGCGGCAGTACGGACAGGCGCCGACCCACGCCGACGAGGGTGAGGGCGCCGGGGTTCTCGCGCTCGTCTTCCGGGCCGGGCCCCTGCTCTGCGCCCTCGGGCTCGACGAGGTCATCGAGACGCTGCGCCCGCTCGAGACGCGGCCGCTGGCCGGCACGCCGGCGTTCGTCCGGGGCATCACCGTGCTGCGCGGTGTCCCCACCCCCGTCATCGACGTGTCCCGGCTGCTCGGCGGCGGCCCGGCCGAGGCCGACCGCTTCCTGGCCGTCCGCACCGAGCGGGGCGCCATCGCGCTCGCCACCGGCGACATCCTCGGGATCCGGCACGTCGAGGCCGAGCCCACCGGCGGTCACCCGGCTCTGCTCGGCGGGGGCAGCACCCGGCTGGTCGCGGGCGTCGGCACGCTGGGCACCGAGCCGCTTCTGCTGCTGCAGAGCATGCGTGCCGTTCCCGACGAGGTCTGGGAAGCGGCCGCCGTGAACGCGGGCGAGCCGTCGTGAGCGCGCCCGCGCAGATCACCCGGTTCCGCGAGCTGCTGGCCCGGGTGCTCGGCTGGACCTTCGCCGACAACGACGCCCAGCAGCTGGCCGGGCTGTTGCGCGACCGGGCGGCCGAGCACGGGATGAGCCGGGACGCCTACCTGGCCCGGCTGGCCACGCGGCGGTGGGAGCCCGAGGTCACCGCCCTGATCGAACGGCTCAGCATCACCGAGACGTACTGCTTCCGGCACGGCGAGCAGTTCGCCGCGCTGCGGGAGGACGCGCTGCCCGAGCGGGCCGCGGCGCGGGCCTCACAGCGGGTGCTGCGGATGCTGTCGGTGGCGTGCTCGTCCGGGGAGGAGGCGTACTCGCTGGCGATCACCGGGCGTCAGGTGCGGCCCGACCCGGACTGGATCGTCAGCGTGATCGGGGTGGACGCGAACCCGCTGGTGCTGCGCAAGGCCGAGGCGGCCTGGTATTCGGCCTGGTCGCTGCGGGAGACGCCGGACGCGGTGCGCCGCCGCTGGTTCCGGCCGGACGACGGCGGCTACCGGGTGGTCGACGAGATCCGCCGGCTCGTACGGTTCCAGCGCACCAACGTGGCCGAGCCGGACGACAGCCTGTGGCGCCCCGGCCAGTACGACGTGATCTTCTGCCGCAACCTGCTCATGTATCTCACTCCGGCCGTGACCTCCGCGCTGGTCGAGCGGATGACCGCGGCGCTGGCGCCGGGCGGCTACCTGTTCCTGGGGCACACCGACTCGCTCGGCAGCGATCCGGACGGGCTCGAGCTCCGGCACACCCGCCAGTCGTTCTACTACCGCCGCGCGGGCGGGCCGACCCCGCAGCGCCTCGGCACGCCCCCGGTCACCGAGCAGGCTCGGACCGTCTCGGGGCCCGCCGAGGCCCTGGCCGTCGACAACACGTACGACCGGGCCCTGGATCTGCTGCGGCAGGAGCGCTTCACCGATGCGCTGGAACTGGCCGCGGCACCTCGCCCGGGTCCGCTGCGCCAGCGTGATCGGCTGCTGCACGGCGTGCTGCTGGCGCAGGTCGGACGGCTCGACGAGGCGGTCGCGCTGGCCCGGCGGCTCAGCGACGAGAACGGCCTCAACCCGGACGCGCACCAGCTGCTCGGGCTGTGCCTCGAGGACGGTTCGGCGGTCGCGGAGGCCATCGGCCAGTACCGTCTGGCGGCGTACCTGGACCCGGGTTTCGCCCTGCCCCGGATGAGGCTGGGTCAGCTCGCGAGGCGGCAGGGTGACGACCGCGGCGCGGCGGCCGAGCTGGAGCGGGCGCTGGATCTGCTCGCCCGCGAGGACGACGAGCGGATCACGTTGTTCGGCGGCGGTTTCGGCCGGATCGCCCTCACCGTGCTGTGCCGCTCCGAGCTGGACGCCTGCGGGGTCCACCCGTGACCGCCGGGCCGGGCAGCGTCGCCAGGCGGGTGCGCCGGTTGCGCGAGGACTTCGACCAGTCGTTCGCCGAGCCCGCCCGCAGCCACGACGAGGAGCACTTCGAGCTCCTGACGATCCGGGCCGGCGGACGCCCGTACGCCATCAAACTCTCGCAGAGCTCGGGCGTGCACCCGGACCGCCCGGTGACGCCGCTGCCCGGGCCGCAGCCCGCGCTGCTCGGCCTGGCCGGGTTCGCGGGGGCCGTGGTGCCCGTCTACGACCTGGCCGCGCTGCTCGGCCACCCGGTCGGCGAGGTGCCCCGCTGGCTGGTGCTCGCGGCCGGCACACCGCGGCTCGGGCTGGCCTTCCACGAGCTCGACGGGCACGTCCGGGCCGCGGCCACCGACATCATCCGCGACTCGGGTGAGACCGGCGACGACGGCGGCCACGGACTGGGCGGCACCCTGCGCGGGCTCGTCGACCTGCCCGGCGGCAGCCGCCCGATCATCGACATCCCGGCCATGCGATCCCTGGTGCACGCCCTGGCCGGGCATGCGCAGGCCGCCGACGAGGAGGACGCACCATGATGGCCGAACGCACCTTCGGCACGAAGCTGGCCGCCGGCTTCGGGCTGACCCTGGCGCTCACGCTGCTGATGACGGCGACCTCGGTGCTGACCCTGCGCTACGTCATGAGCAGCAAGGACAACGTGATCACGTCGGCCCGGGTGAATCTGGTCGGCTCCGAGGCGCTCAGCGCCTACATGGAGTCGCGGATCGCCGACTACCGCGCCTATCTGCTGGTCGGCACCGACGAATATCTCACCGCCACCGCGGCCGACCGGACGCGATTCCTCGGCCAGGTCGCCACGCTGAGGAAGTCGATGACCGACCCGACTTCCCTCGAGCTGTTGGACACCGTCTCCACCGTCGAGGAGAAGCACGCCACGGTGGTGGCCGGGGTGATCGCCGAACGGGCGGGTCTGAACGACCTGCGCAACGTCCGGCAGCTGGCCGGCAACCAGGAGCTGAAAGCGGCCCGGATCGCCGTTCAGAAGGCGATCGCCGCCCTGATCGAGCGGCAGTCGACCGTGGTGGACGCCCGCCGGGACGAGTCGTCGACCCGCGCCACCATGGCCATCTTCTTCATCATCGGGATCGGCGCCCTGCTGATTCTCGGAGCCGCCGCGGTGGCCTGGAAACTGAGCCGCGACCTGCGCCGGGAGGTGGGCGCCGCGGTCGGGCACATCCAGAGCTCGTCGGCCGAGCTCGAGGCGGCCGCCGCCCAGCAGGCCTCGGGCGGCCGCGACCAGGCCAGCGCGATGAACGAGATCACCACGACGATCAGCGAGCTGCTGATCACCTCCCGGCAGATCGCGGACAGCGCCCAGCGGGTCTCCAAGATCGCCGAGGAGACGGCCGAGGCGGCCCGCACCGGTGACGCCACAGTGGAGCAGACCCGGGCGTCGATCGCGGCGATCCGCACCCAGGTCGACCAGATCGTGCAGCACATGCTGGCCCTGGGCGAGAAGTCGCAGCAGATCGGCGGGGTGGCCGACCTGGTGTCGGAGCTGGCCGAGCAGACCAACATCCTGGCCATCAACGCCACGATCGAGGCCAGCGGCGCCGGCGAGTGGGGCCGCCGGTTCGCGGTGGTGGCCGAGGAGATCCGCAAGCTCGCCGACCGTACGGCCGGGTCGGCCAAGGAGATCCGGGCGCTCATCGAGGACGTCCGCGGCGCGGTCAACACGACCGTGATGGCGACCGAGATCGGGGCCAAGGCGGTGGACTCCGGCTCGCGGCAGTTCGACGACGCGACCAGCTCGTTCCGCCGGATCGCCGGGCTGGTCGCCACCACCAGCGACGCGACCCGCGAGATCGAGCTGTCCACCAAACAGCAGACCACCGCCGTCGAGCAGGTCAACATCGCGGCCTCGGACACCGCCCGGGTCACCCGCGAGACCGAGGCCAGCGCCGTGCAGACCAAGCAGACCGCCGCGCATCTCACCACGCTCTCCAGCGAGCTGCTGGACCTGGTCGGCACCGGGCGGCACTGATGACCGGCTCCTACCGCGGGCGCTCGTCCGGCGCCGTCCGGCGCGGTCCGTCATGACGAGCCGCGATCCGCTGCGCTACTTCCGGATCGAGGCGCGTGAGCTGGTCGACCAGATCAGCTCGGGCGTGCTCGATCTGGACCAGCAACCCGAGCCCGACGTGGTGGCCCGGCTGCTGAGGTTCGCGCACACCCTCAAGGGCGCGGCCCGGGTGGTCAAGCAACAGGAGATCGCCGACCGCGCGCACGAGTTCGAGGAGGTGCTCGTCCCGCACCGCGACGAGCGCGTCCCGGCGCTGCCGGCCGATCAGATGCGCGAGCTGCTGCGCCTCAACGACGAGATCGCCGGGTACGTGACCGCCCTGTCCGCGCCGGCCGCGGCCCCGCCGGCGCCCGTCGAGCCCGAGGCGCCGATCCGCACGGTTCCCCTGAACGAGCCGACCACGCAGGCCGAGGTGGACCAGGCGCACGTCGACGCCGAACTGGCCCGGGGCGCCGACGCGGCCTCGGACCGGCCCGAGCGGGCCGCCACCGCCGACCTCGACGACCTGCTCGACGCGATCGGCGAGGCCAGCTCCCGGATCGCCCCGCTCCGCGACGGCGGCCGGACGCTGGCCCGTCTGCACCGCAAGGTGGAGACGCTGGGCGAGCGCATGCGCATCGGGCGCACCACCGTGTCGGACTCGTCCGCCCGCACCTCGGTCCGGCGCCTCGCCGGCGAGCTCGGTGCGCTCGGCCGCCGCCTCACCGACGCCGTCGACCAGGTCGAACGCGAGCTCGACGAGGTGCGCGGCCGCGCCGAAGGGCTGCGCCTGGTGCCGGCCGGGTCGATCTTCACGGCGCTGCGGCGGGCCGTCCGGGACGCCGCGGACGGCGAGGGCAAGCGGGTGCGGTTCCAGGCCTCGGGCGCCGACGTGCGGATGGGCCCCAACCTGCTCAACCTGATCAGCGGCGCGTTCCTGCACGTCGTCCGGAACGCGGTCGTGCACGGCATCGAGCCCGAGGCGCAGCGCCTGGCCGCCGGCAAGCCGGCCGAGGGCACGGTCGGCGTCCACGTCGAGCGGCGCGGCCGGTACGCCGAGTTCCGCTGCGTCGACGACGGGCGCGGCTTCGACCTGGCCGCGTTGCGCCGCACCGCCGAGGAGCGCGGCCTGCTGGCCCCCGGCGCCGATCCGGCCCCCCAGGCCCTGATCGACCTCGTGCTGCACGGCGGGATCAGCACCGCCCCCGGGGTCACCGACGTGGCCGGCCGCGGCATCGGGATGGACGTGGCCCGGGACGTGGCCCTGCAACTGGGCGGGGAGGTCTCCATCGTCAACCGGCCGGGCGAGGGGGCCACCGTACGCCTCGTCGTGCCGCTGACCTTGCTGAGCATGAACGGCCTGATCGTCGAGGCCGGCGGGACGACCGCGACGATGCCGCTGGACTCTGTGCTCCGCTGTGTGCGCCTGAGCGCCGACGAGATGGCCGCCGCGACCGCCACCGCCCGGCTGGCCCACGAGCGTGAGGTGCTGCCGTTCCTGCCGCTGAGCCAGGCCCTGCGGATCGCCCCGGCCGAGGGCGGCGCCGGTTCCGGGGTGGCGGTGGTGCTCGCGGCCGACCGCGACACGGTGGCGATCGGCGTCGACCGGCTGGCCGGCACGTCCACTCTGGTCGCCCGGCCGCTGCCCGACCTGGCGCCGGCCGCCCCGGTGATCGGCAGCGTGTCGATCGACCTGGACGGCAACCCGCGGCTGGTCCTGGACGCGCACGGGCTGGTGGCCGAGGCCCGCCAGGAGAGCACCACGGCCCGCGGTGACAGCAGCCTCCCGGTCAAGCCGCGGATGCCGATCCTGGTCGTGGACGACTCGCTGACGACCCGCATGCTCGAGCGCAGCATCCTCGAGTCGGCCGGCTACGAGGTCGATCTGGCGGCCTCCGGCGAGGAGGGCCTGGAGAAGGCCCGCGCCCGCCGGTACGGCCTCTACCTGACCGACATCGACATGCCGGGAATCGACGGCTTCACGTTCGTCGCGCGGACCCGGGCCGATCCCGCCCTGGGCCACGTGCCGGCGATCCTGGTGAGCTCGCGGGCCAGCGCCGAGGACCGGCGCCGCGGCACCGAGGTGGGCGCGTCGGCGTACGTGGTCAAGGGCGAGTTCAACCAGGAGGAGCTGCTCGCCCACATCCGGAGGCTGATCCTCTGATGATCCGTGTCCTGCTCGTGGAGGATTCCGCGACCATGCGCCACCACCTGCGCGAGTCGCTCGCCGCCGACCCGGAGCTGCAGGTGGTCGGCGAGGCGACCGACGGCGGCCAGGCGGTGGAGCTGGTCGCGCGGCTGCGGCCCGATGTGATCACGATGGACATGATGCTGCCGACGATGACCGGCCTGGTCGCCACCGAGCACATCATGGCCGAGCACCCGACGCCGATCCTGGTGGTCTCCTCGGCCGACCGGCGCGAGTTGTTCAGCACGTACAACGCGCTGGCCGCGGGCGCGGTCGACGTGCTGGAGAAGCCGCGGGGCGACGGCACGGACGCCGACTGGGGGCGGCGGCTGTGCGCGGCCGTGCGCCTGGTCTCGCGCATCCGCGTGATCACCCATCCCCGGGCCCGGCTGGACGGCCGCGGGCGGGTGAGCCCCGAGCCGGTCGCCCCCGCGCCGGCCCCGTCGCTGACCGACGCGCTGCGCGTGGTGGCACTCGGCGCCTCGACCGGTGGCCCGGGCGCGCTGACCGAGCTGCTGCGCGCGCTGCCGGTCGGCTTCCTGCCCCCGGTGCTGTGCGTCCAGCACATCGCGGCCAGCGAGCCGTTCGCCGTGGCGTTCTCCGACTGGCTGGCCGGGCAGACCGGCCGCGACGTCAGCTACGCCCGGGACCGTACGCCGGTGGCCGCCCTGTCCGGCCGGGTCGTGCTCGCCCCGCCCGACCGGCACCTGCTGGTGCGCGACGGCATGGTCCGGGTCAGCGACGGGCCGCCCCGGCACTCCTGCCGCCCGTCGGTCGACGTGCTGTTCGAGTCGGTGGCCGCCGAGTACGGCGCGAGCGCGGCCGGCTGCCTGCTCACCGGCATGGGCCGCGACGGCGCCGGGGGCCTGCTGACCATGCGGTCGCGGGGGGCCGTCACCTTCGCCCAGGACGAGGCCAGCTGTGTCGTCTACGGCATGCCCCGCGAGGCCGCCCTCATCGGCGCGGCCGCCTACATCCTGCCGCCGGCCCGGATGGCCGCCCGGCTGGTCGAGCTCCAGCCCACCGGGAGCCGTCGATGACCCACCGCGTGCTGATCGTCGACGACAGCCTCACCGTACGGATGGACCTGCACGAGGCCTTCGAGGCGGACGGCTTCGGCACTGTCCTGTGTGCCACCGGCGCCGAGGCCCGGGCCGCGTTCGTCGGCGACGACTTCGACGTGGCGGTGCTCGACGTGCTGCTGCCCGACGCCGACGGGCTGGAGCTGCTCACCGAGCTGCGCGGCATGCCGAGCCGGGCCCGGGTGGTGACCGTGCTGCTCAGCAGCGAGGACGAGGTGGCCGACCGGCTCGCCGGGCTGCGCATCGGCGCGGACGAGTACGTCGGAAAACCGTACGATGCAGGATACGTCGTCGCCCGGGTGCGCCAGCTGCTGCGCGACGGCCCGGCGGGCTCGGACGACCGCACCACCGTGCTCATCGTGGACGACAGCCGGACCTTCCGCGAGCAGCTGCGCGAGCTGCTCGAGGCCGAGGGGTACGCCGTGCTGACCGCCCCGAGCGGCGAGGACGGCCTGCGCACGGCGGCCGACCGGCGCCCGCAGGCAATCATCGTCGACGGCGTGATGCCCGGCATCGACGGCGCCACGGTGATCCGGCGCATCCGCCTCGACCCGGCCCTGCGCGACATCCCGTGCATCCTGATGACCGCGGCCGACGACTACGCCACCGAGCTGCAGATGCTCGACGCCGGCGCCGACGCCTTCGTGCGCAAGCAGCAGAACCTGGCGATCGTGCCGGCCAAGCTCAACGCAGTGCTGCGGCAGAGCGCCGAGCAACTGCCGATCGAGGTCACCGGCAGCCTGCACGGGCCGAGCAAGGTGCTCGCGCTCACGCCCGACCGGCAGCGGCTGGCCGATCTGGCGGCGGCCCTGCGCGACGAGGGCTACGACGTGGTTCCGGTGGCGGGCACCGAGGACGCTCTCGACCTGCTGGCCGAGCAGCCGGTCGACTGCATCGTGCTGGGTCAGGGGCTCTCCGGCGAGCTGGGCCGGGAGGCCTGCCGGCGGATCAAGGAGGTGCCGGTGATCGGCGAGACCCCGGTGGTGATGACCGGGTCGACCGACGACGACATGCTGGCCTGCCTGGAGTCGGGCGCCGACGACTACGTGCGGGCGGATTCCGGCGCCGAGGCGTTGCGGGCCCACGTGCGCACCCAGATCCGGCGCAAGCAGTCGCACGACGAGAGCCGCCGCATCCGCGAGGAGCTGATGCGCCGCGAACTGGACGCGGCCGAGGAGCGCTCGGCCCGGCAGCTCGCCGAGACCCGGGCGGCGCTGGTCGAGGAGCTGGAGTGGCGCAACCGCGAGCTCGAGGCGTTCTCCGGTTCGGTCTCGCACGACCTGCGCGGCCCGCTGCAGGTGATCAGCAGCTTCGCCGAGCACATGCTCGACGACGAGGGCGACCCGCTCAGCAAGGAGGCGCGGCGCCGGTTGAGCCGCATCCAGGCGGCCGCGCACCGGATGGCCGACCTGGTCGAGTCGCTCCTGATCCTGGCCCGGGCCAGCCGGGGTGACCTGCGACGGGCCGAGTTCGACCTGACCGTGACGATCTGGCAGGTGATCGGCGAGGTCGAGGCCCGCGACCCGGCACACAAGGTGGCCTTCACGGTCCACGAGAGCATGCGCGCGGACGCCGACGAGGGCCTGGTCCGGGTCATCCTGGAGAATTTGATCAACAACGCCGTGAAGTTCACCCGCAAGGTCGAGCGGCCGGCGGTGGAGGTGGGCCGGGCCGACGCGGGCTTCTACGTGCGCGACAACGGGGCCGGCTTCCCGGCGGGCAAGGCCGGCGAGCTGTTCCGGCCGTTCGCCCGCCTGCACAGCGCCGAGGACTTCCCGGGCACCGGCATCGGCCTGACCACGGTGCACCGGGCGGTCGAACGCCACGGCGGCGAGATCTGGGCCGAGGGCGAGGACGGGCACGGCGCGACCTTCTGGTTCACGCTGCCACCCACCCCGGCCCCGGCGGCCACGCCGGACCGGCGGGCCCAGGCCCGCCGGCACAGCTGAGGTCCTACTTCACGTACGTCAGGCCGTCCGAGATGACCGTCGGGCGGCCCTTGGTGCCCAGCACGACCACCGAGACGGTGTGCGTCTTGGCGGTCACCGCCTTGACCCACAGGGTCTGCCGGTGAGTCGTCGTCGCGGCCTTGGTGTCGACGGTCGCCACCTTGACGTTGTCGACGTAGACGACGGCCTGGCCGGTCGTCGGCATCCGGGTGAAGGTCAGCGCGGCCGAGCGCCCGTTGAAGGTGTACGTCAGCTTGGCGTTCTTGGCCCCGGCGGCCAGCGCCTTGCCACCGAGGTAGCTGGTGGCGGACGACCGGGCGCTCCACGTGCCGGTGCGCTTGGCCGAGGTCTCCGGCATCTGGACGACCGTCCGCGTGACGGCCGCGGTGCCCGTGTTGTAGGCCATGTCCACGGCCTCCACCGCGTACTTCATGGCGACGTTGGGCTTGACGTTCGCGTTCCACACGGTGGAGGTGCCGGTCATCGCCACGGACGCCGGCGAGGTGGCCGCCTGCCGGCTGATCCGGCCGTTGTTGTCGGCCGACTTGAAGGTCACGGCGACCGGCACCGACGTGGCCGAAGAGGTCCCGGTCTTCAGCGCCACCGACGGCGCCGTCGGGAAGGTCGGCTTGACCACGTCACCGACGACCTTGGTGACCGGCGTCGTGTCGGTGACGCCGGCGCGGTGCACGACGCGGACGGCGACGTTGTGCGAGCCGGGCGGGACGGCGACGGATGCGGAGCCGCTCGCCTTGCCGCCCGTGGCGGTCGCGGCCACCTTGCCGTCGATGAGCACGTCGAACCGGCCGGCCTGGGCCGGGTCGCCGCCGACGCTCCAGCGGACCTGCGCCTTGTCCCTCACGTACGGGGTGCCGGTGGTCGGCACGCCGCCGGAGACCGAGGTGATGGCCAGGCCGGGCAGCGCCGCGCGGGCCCGGATCGTGCCCATCAGCGGATAGAACATCACGCCCGGGCATTCGGTCACGGTGCCGTCCCGGTGCCCGGCGATGCGCGGGAACGTCACCGTCGAGCCGAGCGGCCACTTGAGGCCGGTGACCCCGGCGGTCATCTGCGCGGTCGTGGTCGGGTCGAAGCCGTACGCCCCCAGGCGCGCCGCGGCGACCTTGGCGATCGTGGTCAGCGCGGCGTTGCTGGGCCGCACCGAGGTGTAGTCACCGATCAGCGCGATGCCGGTCGATCCGGTGTTGAAGCCGGCGACGTGCGCGCCGACCACCGCGGCGGAGACACCGCCCTTGCGGCCCTCGTAGAGCGTGCCGCACTTGTCGACGAGGTAGTTGTACCCGAGGTCGTCGAGGCCCTTCTCCTGAATGTCGTTGGCCATGATGGACTTGACGAACTTCGGCACGTCGGCGCAGGCCACCGGGTTGTCCGCGGTGCCGGTGTGGTGCACCCAGACCATCTTGACGCCCTCCTTGGCGATGGTCGGCGGGGCCTTCACCAGCTTTTCGTCGGCGCCCCACTTGGCCCGCGAGACGTAGGCGGGCAGGGGCGGCGCGGTCGCCGGCGGCGCGGGGGTCGTGGGCGCGGCGGTCGTGGGCGCGGTCTTCGTGGGCGCCGCGGTCGTGGGGGCCGCGGTCGTGGGCGTGGCCCCGGTGGTGGCCGGGGGCGCGACCGCGGTGGCCGACGGCGGCAGGCCCTTGACCGGCGCCTTGGTGGTGGCCGGGGCCGGGGACGCCGGCGGACTCGCCGGGACGGGCTCACCGCCGCCGCGGCCACCGGCCGTGGGCGCGTCCGGGTCGATCAGGGCGAGGCGCAGCTCGGCCGGCAGCGGCTTGGTGCCCGAGCCGACGAGCCGGGCGGCCACGCCGTCGGAGGGGCCGGTCCACAACGGTTCCAGGGCGCCGCGCGACTGGGCCCGCTCGGCCTTCAGGTCGGCCGCCTCCTCGGCGACCTCGAGCGACCGCCAGCCGGTCCAGGCGCCGGTCCGGACGTTGCGGGTCCGCACCTGAACGGTGCCGTCGGGCCGGTCGGCCGGGCTCTTCCAGCTGACGCTGAGCAGGCTGAACCGCTTGGTCGAGCGCTGCGGGAGCGTGAAGGACCGGCCGAGCGACGCCAGGGCCACCCGGTCGACGCGGACGCCGGTGGGCTCCGCCGTCGCGGCCACCCGGGCCCCCGCGGGCGCCGGCGCCGGGGCGACCGGCCCGGGCAGCGCCACCGGAACCGGGTCGGAGGGCCACGCCAGGACGGCGACCCCGCCGCCCGCCGCGAGAACCGCGGCCGCGGCCCCCATACCTATCGCCAGTCGACGCCGCACGTGAACCCCCGTTGATCTCGGTAAATGCCGCGTGAGGGTATCGAAAGAGTGATCAGCCCGCCATCCCGAACCAGGGCCGGCAGGGCGGGAACCCGGTCACCGTCACGTCGGCTCCCGGCCAGTCGCCGGCGGTGAGCCGGAAGTGCTGGAGGTCGACCACGTCGCCGCCGGTGTCGACGATGCGGCTGAGCCCGTTCTCCGCGTACCCGACCCGGCGGGAGACCCCCAGCGAGGCCGCGTTGGCCGTGGTCGCCGAGGTGATCGCCGCGACCGCGCCGAGCTCGCCGAACGCGAACTGCAGCATCGCGGTGCGCATGGCCACCCCGAGCCCGCGCCCGCGCACCCCGGGGACCAGCCAGGACGCCGAGTCCACCGTCCGCAGGGCCGGGAAGTCGTCGCCCTCCAGCGTCTGCACCCCGACCGGCTCGCCCTCGTGGACGACCGCGAAGTGCAGCACCCACGACTCCGGCGCCCAGGTGCCGAGCGCCTTCCAGTAGCCCTGGCAGAACAGCCGCCGCTCGTTCGCGGCGTAGGTCTGCGACGGGTACATCGCCAGCCGGGGGTCGTGCCCGACGTCATCGGGCAGGACCGCCGCGAGACGCGGCAGGTCGGCCTCGGTCAGGGGGCGCAGCAGCACGTCGCGGAAGGCCAGCCGGAGGCCGAACAGGGGCCAGTACTCGTTCATGCCCCTCTTCTAGCGCACCCGGCCGGCCCTCCGCCTTCCTTTTACTCGGCGCCGAGTGCCGCGACCGGGCTCACCTTGGCGGCCCGGCGGGCGGGCAGCACGCCGGCCAGCGCGGTCAGCGCGACCAGGACCGCGAAGACGGCCGCGAGCTGGCCGACCGGAACGGTCAGCGGGGCGTTGACGCCCAGTGCCTTCACCGCCATCCAGGCGTACGGGATCCCGAGCGCCAGCCCGAGCGCGGCCCCGATCACGCCGTACAGCGCCGACTCGGCCGTCAGCATCGTGCGCAGACCACCGCGGGACAGGCCGACCGCGCGCAGCACCCCCGACTCGCGGACCCGCTCGACCACCGACAGGGCGGTCGTGGCGCCCACCCCGACCACGGCGATGAGCACCGTCAGGCCGATCAGCCCGACTGCGATCAGCAGCAGCAGCGTCACGTTGTCGTTGATCTGGTCGCGCTGGTCGGCCAGGACGTCGATCCGCCACTTGCCGCCGGCCGAGGACTGCACGTCCTGCATCGCCCGGTTGCCGTCGGTCCGCGCCTTCTCCCCGGTCGCTGCCGCGTCGGCCAGCACCCCGGCGTACGCGGCCGGGGCGCCCAGCCGGGTCAGGTCGGCCGGGTCGAGCACCGCCGAGGCGTGCAACGGCGCGTCGTCGGCCAGCTCGGCCGTCACGGTCAGCTTCACCGTGCGCTTGCCCGCGGTGAACTCCACCTGGTCACCCACGCGGGCCCCGGTCGCGTCGGCGGCGAAGCCCGAGAGCACCACCTTGCCCGGCCCGGTGTCGCCGAGCGACCCGGCCGCGGCGTCCAGCTTGCGCAGCTGCGGCAGACCGGTCATCGCCAGGTCGGTGACCGGCAGCTCGGTGCGCGCGATCTTGACCTCCAGCCGCCGGTACGGGGTGACGTTGCTGATCTCGTCCCGCTTGGTCAGCTGCTCGACCAGGGCGGCCGGCACCGGGTCCTCGTTCACGCCGGTCAGCTCGTAGTCCGAGGGCGAGGACGCGGCGGTCTCCCGGTCGACCAGCACCCGGAAGGAGGCGCCGCCGACGAGCGCGCCGGCGATCAGCGTGACGCCGAGAGCGACCACGACCGAGACCGCGGCGGCGCGGCGCGGGGCCGAACCCACTCCCCCGGCGGCCAGCCGGCCCACCGGACCGGAGCGCCGGATCGGCCAGCCCAGCACGGCCAGCACCGGCCGCACCAGCACCGGGCCCAGCGCGATCAGCGCGAAGAAGGCGAACGCGCCGGACGCCACCACGGCGAACAGCATCGGCTGGGCGTCGTAGTTCTCCGGGCTGCGGCTCGGCAGGTGCATGACGACGTACGCGGCCACCAGCACCGCCCCCGCGGTGAGCAGCAGGCCCGTCGCCCAGCGCAGCTTGCCGATGTCCTTGCGGGCGCCGGTGGTGCCCGCGCCGCGCAACGCCTCCAGCGGCGAGACCCGGGAGGCCGACGCGGCCGGGGCCAGCACGGCCAGCACGGTGATGACGACGGCGAGCAGGACGGTGCCGAGCGCGGCCGGCAGCGGGAGACCGGGCGAGGCGATCTCCTGGCCGAACCACCCGGCCGCGACCGGCGCCAGATGGCCCGCCCCGAGCGCGAGCAGCACCCCGGCCGTGCCGGTGGCCAGCCCGGTGAGCGCCCCCTCGGCGGCCAGCGCGCCGGCGATCGAGCGGCGGCCGGCGCCGACCGCGCGCAGCAGGGCCAGCTGGCGCATCCGCTGGGCGAAGACGATCCGGAACGTCGAGGTGGCGACCAGACCGGCGGCGACCACGGCGATCGCCACGAACATGGCGATCACGGCGAAGATGGCGTTCACGTCCGAGACCTTGGCCTCGGCCTCCTCGTGCCGCACAGTGGCTCCGTCGCTGACCTTCGGACGCTGGTCGTCGGGAACGCCGGCCGCGGCGAACACCGCACCGATCCGGCTCAGGACGGTGGCCGCGTCGGCGCCCGGCGCGACCCGGACGTCGATCTGGTTGAGGAACTTCGACCCGGTCAGCTCGACCAGCTCGCTCGTCGGGGCGTACGCCTGGAAGCCGAAGTCGTCGCGGGCCTGGACCACGCCGACCACGGTGAGGTCCGACTTGGCCTGGGGGTCGCCGTTGTCGTCATAGCGCACCTGCGCCTTGACCGTGGAGCCGAGTTTCAGGCCCATCCGCTCGACCGTGCGCGGGGTGACCGCGATCTCGCCGGGCGCCGACGGGAACCGGCCCTGGCTGACCGCGGTCAGCGCGAGCGGCCCGCGGCCCGGGTCGGCGAGCAGCTGCAGATACTCGCCGCCGACCTGACCGCCGTAGTCGATGCGGCCGACCGCCTCCTCGACGCCGGCCACCTTGCGGACGGCGGCCAGCTGGGCGGGGCTGACGGTGCCGTCGCGCACGACCACGTCGACCGCCTCGGGGGTGCCGCTCAGGCCGTTGAGCACGCTGCGCTCGGTGATCTGCTGGGCCAGCACCGTGGCGTAGACGACGAACGAGGCCACGAGCACGGCCAGGCCGGTGAGCAGCAGGCGCGACGGGCGGCGGGCCACGCCGCGCACCTGGGTGCGGAGCACGCTCATCGGGCGACCGCCAGGCTCTGCAGGGCGTCGGACACCGAGGTGATGTCGGGGCGGTCGAGCTCACCGGCGACCCGGCCGTCGGCCAGCAGCACGACGCGGTCCGCGTACGCGGCGGCGCCCGGGTCGTGGGTGACCATCACGATCGTCTGACCCAGCTCCCGTACGGAATTGCGCAGGAACAGCAGCACCTCGGCGCCCGACCGGGAGTCCAGGTTGCCGGTCGGCTCGTCGGCGAAGACGACCTCGGGCCGCGACATCAGCGCCCGGGCGATCGCGACCCGCTGCTGCTGGCCGCCGGAGAGCTCGCCCGGCCGGTGGTCGAGGCGGCCCACGATGCCCAGCGACTCGGTCAGGTGGCCGTACAGGTGCGGGTCGGACCGGCGGCCGGAGAGCTCCAGCGGCAGCAGGATGTTCTGCGCCGCGGTCAGCTGGGGCAGCAGGTTGAAGGCCTGGAAGACGAAGCCGATCCGCTCGCGGCGCACCTTGGTGAGCACCTTGTCCGGCTGTTTCGTCAGGTCGGTGCCGCCGAGCAGCGCCTGCCCGGAGGTGGCGGTGTCCAGGCCGGCCAGGCAGTGCATCAGGGTGGACTTGCCGGAACCGGACGGTCCCATGATGGCGGTGAACTGGGCGCGGGCGAAGCCGACGGTGACGCCGTCCAGCGCCCGTACCGCGGTGTCCCCGCTGCCGTAGACCTTGACCAGGTCGACGGCGGCCACCGCGGCCAGCGTGTCCACGTTCTGCGTCTGCATGATTTCTCCACTCGACGGCGTTCTCGACGCCGCGAAGTCTGTGCGGAGCCGATCGACCGGCACATCGGCCCCAGGCCGGGCTCACGAACCCGGGCGGATCTGTCTTTCGGCCGATGGGTGGCCCCGCACCAGCGCATACGCTGGGTGGCGATGCAGACCGACCCCAACCGGATGATCCTCCGCCGCCTGGCGCAGTTCCTCGCGCTCTTCGGGATGGCGCTGCTCGGCATGTTCGACGTCGCGCAGGGCCTCTTGACCCGGGCCGAGGTGCTGGGCCTGATCCAGGTCGGGCTGGCGCTGGCCGCGGCCGCGGTGTGGTTGCCGGTGCACCGCCCGGGATCGCCCCGGCTGCCCACGGCGGCGATGGCGCTGGGCGGGTTCTCGCTGCTCGTCACCGTCGGCATCGCGGTCACCTCGCCGCCCGGTGGCTCGTACGGGACCAGCTGGGGTCTCGCCGAGTCGGCCGGGCTGCTCGGCGTCTGCTACGTCGTCGCCCGCCACTCCACCGCCGGCCGGGGCGCGATCGCGCTGCTCATCGTCGGGGCGGCGGTCAGCTTCGCGCCGCTGCGCAGCGGGCAGGAGGCCATCTACGTCATCTTCGGGCTGATCCAGGCCCTGGCCGCGGCCGCGGTCATCGGCCTCGGCATCTACCTGCGCGTGATCGAGGGCTCCCGGCAGCGGGCGGTCGACGCGGTCCGGGCCGAGCAGCGCGCCGAGTTCGCCCGCGACCTGCACGACTTCATCGCCCACCACGTCACCGGCATCGTGGTGCAGGCGCAGGGGGCCAAGTTCATCGCCGAGCAGGACCCGCAGCGGGTGCTGCACGCGCTCGACCAGATCGAGCGGGCCGGCGCCGAGACGATGGCCTCGATGCGCCGGATGGTCGGCGTGCTGCGCGATCCCGAGTCGAAGCCGGACGCGCCGCTGGCCCCGGTGGCCGGCGTGCACGACTTGGGTGTCCTGCTCGAGCAGTTCAACTCGGCGGGCGGCGCCAAGGCCCGGATCCACCTGGACGGCGACCTGGACGGCCTGCCCGTCGAGATCTCCACCTCGGCCTACCGGGTCGTGATGGAGGCGCTGACCAACGTGCGCCAGCACGCGCCCGACGCGACGGCGGCCGACGTGTGGATCCGGCGCACGCCCGAGTGGCTGCTGGTCCGGATAGCCAACGACGGAGTGATCACGGCGAGGGCCGGCACGCCGCGCGAGCGACCGGGGTACGGTCTCGTGGGCCTGACCGAGCGGGTCCGCGCGGTGGCCGGCCGGATCACCGCCATGCCCGGCATCGAAGGCGGCTGGGTGGTCGACGCCGCGTTCCCCATCGACCCGAGGACGGACCCTTGATCCGCGTACTGATCGCCGACGACCAGGCCATGGTCCGCACCGGCTTCGGCATGATCATCGGCGCTCAGCCCGACATGGAGGTCGTGGGCGAGGCGGCCGACGGCGTCGAGGCGGTGGCGCTGGCCCGCAAGCTGAGGCCCGACGTGGCCCTGCTGGACATCCGGATGCCGAAGATGGACGGCCTGGAGGCGCTGCGCCTGCTCTCCGGTCCCGGCGTCACCGACCCGGTCAAGGTCGTCGTGGTCACCACCTTCGACCTGGACGAGTACGTGCATCAGGCGCTGCGCAACGGCGCGGCCGGCTTCCTGCTCAAGGACTCGGGCCCGGCCCTGCTCATCGAGGCCGTCCGGGCGGCGGTCTCGGGTGACGCGCTGATCAGCCCGTCCATCACCGTGCGCCTCCTGGAGCACCTGTCACCCCCGGCCCCGTCGGGCGACGACGGCGGCCTGTCGCCGCGTGAGCTGGACGTCGTCCGCCTGGCCGCCAAGGGCCTGACCAACGCCGAGATCGCCGCGCAGCTGTTCATCTCGATCGGCACGGTCAAGACCCACGTGGGCAGCGTCATGACCAAGCTGAACGCCCGCAACCGCGTCGAGATCGCCGCCTGGGCCTGGGAACGCCGGCTGCTGGGCTGACCGAGCCGTCGTTCCTGCCCTTCCGCGGACGCGGTTAACCTGTCCCGCATGCGCGGTGACGACACGCCCTTCCCGGCGCGGCTGACGGTGCCGCGGTGGCCGTCGGGGGTGCCCGATCTGCCCCGGGCCCTGGCTTGGACGTTCGTGCGCGCGGGCTGCGCCGGCTCCGCCCGGTGTGCGATCGGGCGGTGGCGCACGCAGGAGCCGGCCGGGGTCGTCGAGGCCGGTGATCTGCCGGCCGGCTTCTTCGAGGGCCGGCTGGTGGGCTGGCGGCTGGCGGTCTGTGGTGAGGCCGGCCGGGTCGCCCGGGTGGTGGCCGCCGCGACCGCCGCCGGGCTGCTCGACGAGGAGATCGTGGTCAACGTGGAGAGCACCGCGTCGGCCCGCTGGTTCTGCCCGGCGTGCGGCGCGACGACGACCGTGCCGGCGGGCGCCGGGTCGGCCGGGTGCGACGGCTGCGGCCGGCGCCTGCAGCCGCGCGAGCACTGGTCGCCCGCCTCCGGCCAGTTCCTCTGCGACGCGTCGTGACGACGTACCGCGTCGCCGGTCGCCGGTCCGGTGGTCCCGGCGTCCTCGAGCTCACCCTCGTGCCGGACGACGGAGCGCAGCCGGCCCCGTACGTCCCGGGCTCGCATCTGCCGGTGCGGGCGGGCGGGGTGGTGAACGCCTACTCGCTGCTCGACGACGGCTGCCGCCCCTCGGCGTACCGGATCGGGGTGCGCCGCGGTTGCCCGGGCGGCGGTTCGGCCTGGCTGCACGACAACGCCCGGACCGGTACGACGCTCGTCGCCGGGCCGCCGCGGTCGGCCTTCGCCCCGGTGCTCTCGGCCCGCTCGCACCTGCTGCTCGGCGCGGGCATCGGCGTCACCCCGCTGCTCTCGCACCTGCGGGCCGCGCGCCGCTGGGGACGACAGGTCGAGCTCGTCGTCGGCTCCGGGGCCGGCCGCGACGTCTTCGCATCCGAGCTCGACGACCTGGCGCCTCCGCGAACGACCCGCGTCGTCGGGCGGGCGGCCTTGCGGGCCGCGGTCCGGGAAGCCCTGTCACGGCAGCCGATCGGCACCCACGCGTACGCCTGCGGGCCGGACGGCTTCGCCGCGGAGGTCCGGAGCGCGGCCGCCGACCTCGCCTGGCCGGCCGGACGACTGCACATCGAGCATTTCGACGCCCCGCAGCTCGACGCGGGCGACCCGTTCACGGCCGAGCTCGGCGACACCGGCCGGGAGCTGCACGTGCCGGCCGGGACGAGCCTGCTGCACGCGCTGGACGCGGCCGGTGTCCGGCTGGACCGGATGTGCGAGCGCGGCGTGTGCGGCCGGTGCGAGGTGGGCGTGCGCAGCGGCGACATCCGGCACCGCGACCTCGTGCTCGGCCCGGCCGACCGGGCCCGCGGCGACGTGATGCTCGCGTGTGTCTCGCGCGGATCCACCACCCTCCGGCTGGAGGTGCCATGAGCGCCGAGACCCCGCCGCACCGGTTCGCCTGGCCGTTCGACGGGCAGCCGTACCGCTTCTTCACCAACGTCGAGCCGGCCGGGGCCGAGGTGCGCACCGCGGGCGGCTCGTGGGGCGCGACGGTCTTCCAGGCCGACGAGGCCTATCCCGAGGTCATCGCCGAGCGCCGCGAGATCCTGCGCCGCCGGCCGCGGGCGGCGGCCGCGCTCCCCCACATGCACGCCGCCGAGTGGGACGCCCTCACGTGGGTGTTCGAACGGTTCGCGGCCGAGCACCCCCGGGTCGCCACCGCCGATCTCACCGACCCCTCCCGCGTACGGTGGCGCAACACCGTCACCGGCTCGGAGCTCGACCTCACCCAGGACGGCACCGCCCACCCCCTGGCGGTCGCCGCGCACGAAGTCGCCGAGGACCTGTTCCTGCTCGACCTGCGCGACGGCGCGCTACGACTGGACGCGGTGGCGGCCACCTTCGTCGCCTCGTGGTCGAGCACGTTCTCGCTCGGGATGTCGTTCTCCGACCTGCACGGGCCGATCCCCCGCCTGCACGGGTCGGGCATGGTCGCCCGCACCGAGCGCTTCCTGCGCGCGCTGCAGCCCGGCGAGGTTGTGCGCCGGCTGAACTGGAGCATGCAGCCGACCGGCGACCTGGACGCGAGCGTGGACGCCCGGCACACCTGGCCCGGCGAGGACGACCTGCGCCGCCGGGTCGTCGCCGATCCCGGAACGCTGCGGCTACGCATCGAGATCCAGCACCTGACCGCGCTCCCGGCGACCGGCGCCATCCTCTTCACGATCGCCACCCAGCTGACGCCGCTGGCCCGCCTGGTGACCGTGCCCGAGTGGCGCGACCAGCTCGAGCTGGTGCTGAGCGAGCTGCCCGAGGACATGGCCGCGTACAAGAGCTTCGCCGACGTCCGCGAGCCGGTGCTCGCCTACCTCTCCTCCCGGTCGGCCAGCTGAACGCCGTCTTCTAGAGCGAGCCGACGCGGGCCGGCCGGGTTCGCTCCGGCGTCGGCGGACGGCCGGGCTCGTGTTGCTCGTGCTGCCAAGCCAGCCGCGCCCGGATCTCCTCGTGGCGGAACTCGTAGACCGCGCCCACCCGCCGGAGCAGTCCGGCGGTCTCGGCGGCGCGCAGGAACGCCATCAGGCGCACCGGCAACCGGCCGCGCAGCCGGAACCAGCACACGGCGATCAGGAAGCCCGGCGCCGCGTTGTAGTAGCAGGCCACGATCAGGCCGATCGACGCGCCGAAGAGCAGTCCGTGCAACGGGCGCACCAGCACCGGCTGTCCCAGCGGCTCGAGCAGGCGCCGCAACGGGCCCACCACGAGCGCGATCGAGCCGCTCGAGACCAGGCCGACCGTGACCAGGCAGCCGGCGGTGGCCAGCCAGTCGCACCGCAGCGTGTGCACCGGCGTGGCCCCGACATGGCGGATCGCCGGCTGATTGAGCCAGCGCAACAGGCCGGCCACGACGCCGATCGGGATGCCGGCGACGAGACCGAAGAAGACGGCCAGCGTGACGCCGTACGCCGGACCGCCCCGCAACAGCCCGACCACGCCGCCGGCCGCCCCCACCGCGGTGGCCGACGTGATGGCCACCGCGACGTGCGGCAGCGGGTTGCCCAGGCGGCTGCCCCGACTGCGCAGGGTCACCCGGGACGGCCGGGCCGGCTGGTCGAGCCGCACCAGCAGCCGGGCGCTGAACGTCGCCACCGCGACCCCGGAGGAGACGGCGATCCACATCCCGGCGAAGTGACGGTCGGGCCCGACCCAGGGCCAGAGCTCGTGCAGGACGGCCACCGCCGCCGCCGGCACAGCGCCGACCCCGGCCACGGCCAGAGCTGTCCGGCCGGCCGGAACACCGGGCATCAGGGTGTCCTTGGCCAGCACCACGAGGAGCACAGCGACCGGGATCTGCACCGCGTCGGCCACCGCCACCCCGGGCCCCATCTGCAGGGCGCCCACCGCGACGACGATGAGGAACGCGGTCAGCGCGGCCGGACCGGCGGCCCGTCGCAGCCGTCTGGCCCGCAGGAGGCCGAGCAACACGCCGGTGAACGTCCCGATCGCCAGCCCGCGGGTGAGCCCGGGCGGCATGACCAGGGCCAGCTGATAGGCCGGCAGCAGGCTCGCCGCGGCCCCCACGGCGAGCACCCGGCTCGGCACCCCGTCGGGCGCCCGCCACCAGGCGACGCTGCGCGCCTTGAGTTGTCCGAGCCGATAGGCCACGTAGGACAGCGGGGTGCGCAGGTCCGCGTCGAGGGCGGCGAGATAGTCGTCGAGCAACCGGTCGCCCGCCTCCCGGGCGGAACGCCGGCGCACCTGTTCGAGAAACTCCTCGACCTGCTCGCGGGTCCGATAGGTGCGCAGAGCGACGTCGAGCAGCAGGGGCGAGCGCAGGAGCTCGTGCACCGCCCGCTCCGCACCCCGCTTGCGCCGGGTCACCGCGTCCCAGCCGGCTGCGGCGGGCAGCCGGGCGGCCATGAACCGCAGATAGCCGCGTACGGCCGAACCGGGTGACGGCCGCAGGTGCAGCACCCGCTCCGGCCCCGTGGTCAGAGCGCCGAGGTCGGCCCGGCGCGCCGGACGGGACAGCACGACCAGTGGCCGGTCGAGCGGAATGGTCGCGTTGATCTGGGCCATGGCGTGCTCGAGCCGGGTCTCCCCGAGCCGGTCCAGTCCATCCAGGATGATCAGCACGTCGTCGCAGTAGACCAGCTGATTCACCCGGTCGTCGCCGAGCGCGTCGGCCGCGCGATAGGTGAGCGCGAGCTGACGGTCGAGCCACGACCGGAACGACTCGTCCTCGACGTTCCAGCTGTTTACCGAGACCAGCAGGGGCAGTTCACGGCGATCGGCCCGGCGCAGGCCGAGCGTCAGCATCAGAGCGAGGGTGGTCTTGCCGCTGCCGGAGGCGCCCAGCACGACGACGCGCCGGCCGGATCGTGGGGTCGCCGCGGCCAGTGCGGCCTGATACTGCTCGGCACTCCCCGCCGGGTCGCCGGCGCCGGCCGGCAGCGGTGTGGTCGAGCCGGCCCGGCACAGCTGTGGTGGCAGGAAGTAGTGCTGGTAGATCCCTTCGTCGCTGGCCGTCGGGCCGTGCAGCGCGTCGATCTGGTCGCCCAGGCTGTCGCGGACCTGGCTGATGCTCTGCGGCGGCGCCTCGCGGGTGAACAACCCGAACAGGGCCGCGCCGAGGGTGACCAGCAGCGCCAGCACGCTCGCCAGCTGGTCGGCCCGTTCGAGCCCGTCGGCTGACAGGATGTACGCCACGGCGGCGACCGCGGCCACCGTGAGCCCGACACTGAGAAACCGCTTCGACCTTCGCATGCCTCGACAGTTGTCGGCGCCTCGCCGGGCTCCACGCGGCCCGCACCGAACCGGACGAACCCGTACGACCGCCTCAGCCGGACAGGACGTCGCGCCACTCACGCAGGACGGCCTCGAACTTGGTGGTCTGGCGGTTGCGCTCGCCGTAGCGGTCGAGCAGCCGCGCGTGGACGCGCGCCAAAAGGTCGACGGTGCTCGCCGGACCGTGCCGGAGCCCGAGGACGTAGGCGAGGTTGCCCAGGGAGCCGAGCGTGTAGAGGTGATCCGGTCCGAGCCTCTCGGCACAGTCCGCGTGCACCTCGGCCAGCACCAGGATCGCCTCGTCGATCCGCCCGGCCTCGGCCAGCCAGAAGCCGTGCCCGTTACGCGAGATCAGCGTGTGCTCGGCCATCCGGCCCAGCCGGGCAGTCCGCTCGCGCACGAGCAACCCGAACTCCTCGGCCGCGCCGGCCGGGTCGCCGGCCCGGCCGCGGAAATAGGCCAGGTCGTTGCGCACGGTCGGAGCCTCGGCGTGGCCGGCCCCGAGTTCGGCGATGAGCGCGCCGAGCAGCGGGATCGCCGCCTCCGGGCGCTCGTGCCCGAGCCAGCGGGCGTGGTAGATCCGCGCGTCCAGGGCGAGCGGATCGCCCGGGCCCCGGACCCGTTGCCAGTCCTCGATCAGCGACGCCGCCATCTCCGCGGCGACGTCGTAGTACTCGGCGACGCCGCGCCGGTACATCTCCTCGTGGCGCAATCGCAGGACGTCGGGGTGATCGGCGCCGAGCACGGTTGCGGCCCTCTTCGCCGCGCCGGCGAGGTGATCGATCGCGGCCTCGATCCCGCCCGCCGCCGCCATGCTGCGGGCGGTCTCGAACACCAGCCGATGCACCCCGCCGGCGAGGAGGCTGTCGTCCATCAGGGCCGAGGCGTTGGCGTGGAACCGGGCGCGCTGCTCGGGGTCGTCCCCGGCGCCGGGCCAGATCTCCAGCAGCGCCTCGGCGCAGACGCGCCGCAGCCCGGTCAGAACCTCGGCCGGCGTGTCCTCCCGCGTGACCCGCTGCACCAGCGAGTGCACGCGGACGCGGCCGTGGTCGATCTGATCGATGTCGACCAGGCTGACCCGGCGCAGGCAGCGCAGGGCACTCCGGGCGTCGTCCGCTCCGATCCCCAGGGCCGAGGTGACCGCCGCGGTGGTGAAGACGGTCTCCGGGATGCCGTCCGGGTCGAGCAGCGCAGCCACCCGCAGCACCGGGGTGGCCAGGCCGGCCGGGCGCAGGCCGTCGGCGTGCCGCAACGAGAGGGCCAGGGTGGCGGCGACGGCCGCGGTCTGGTCGTCGGGCAGGGTCTCGGGCGCGGCCTCGCGGAGCGGGAGCCGCCGCAGCTGGTCCAGATAGTCCGAACACGTCCAGTCGACGTCGAGCTGATGGACGACCGCCTGGGAGAGGGCGAGCGGCAGACCACCGAGCTCGGCGACGAGCTCCTCGGCGCCGGCGGCCAGCTGTGGCCGGGCGGCCAGCTTGGCGTGGACGTAGGCCGATGCCGCGGACGGGCCGAAGGAGGCGAGCCGGAGCATCTCCCGTCCGTCGGTGGTCAAGGACGCGTCGGTACGCCGGGTGGTCACCACGGTCCGGCCGGTCTCGGTGGCGGGCGGCCACAGCCCGCGCAGATCGGCCGGGTCGGCGAGGTCGTCGAGCACGACCAGCCAGCGCCGGTCGGTGGTCTCGAGCCATTCCAGCAACCGCGCGGCCGGGTCCCCGTCCTCGTCGTCGTCACCGATCCGGGCCCACGCGAGCCGATAGGCGTCGAGGATGCGGTGCCGCGCGCCGGCCTGCACCCAGATCAGCTCGTCGATCTCCCCGGCGTCCCAGAGCTGCCGGGCCAGGCGCGTGGCCACCTGGGTCTTCCCTACCCCACCGAGCCCGGAGAGCACGTGCTGCCGCGGCCCGGGAGCGGAGAACGCCGCCGCCAGCCCCCGGTCCTGGTAGCTCCCGGCGGGGTGTGGCACCACACCGATCCAGCGCCGCTCCTCGGCCGGCGGTGGTGGCCCGTCGTGATCGACCGGTGCCGGCGTCCTGGGCAGCCGCATCCAGCGCTCCAGCCAGGCATTGCGCTCCAGAGCACGACCGGGCCAGGTGCCGCGGTCGCTTCGCGCATACTCCTCGCAGGCGTGCAGGAACGTCTCGAGCGTCAGCCATCGTGGCCGGGACGGGCCCTTGAGCAGGTCGTTCAGGGTCGAACGGGCGAGCCCGTGGGGAGCACGACGGAACCAGCCGTCGCTGGGCTGACCCACGGCGGCCCGCAGATCACGCAGATCACGCTTGAAGGCGGCGAGGTCGTCGCCGCCGGAACCGGTCACCGTTCCATCGGATCACGTAAATGTGAACAGTGTGAAGACTAAGGCGGCTGAGCGGCCGACTTGTCGAGCTCTCGACCGACCCACTCGTTCAACGCGAGGACCCCGCCGCCGCAGACCAGCATCACGACGATGATCAGGCCGATCACCCACGGCCACCCGCGCCGGTGGGGGGTGCTCGTTTCGGAGCCCTCGAAGGGCCACTCGGAGTCATCGCCCGGATCGTCCACAAACGGATAGTAGTGGTTACTTCTTCGGCGAGGGCCCGCTGATCGACGGTTTGCCCCGGCCGAGGAAGAAGATGCCCGGCAGCCCGGCGGTCTCGAAGCCGGCGCTCGGGTTGTGCCGGAGCTTCGAGTTGCGGATCGTCAGCCGGCCGGTGCGGTCGTTGCTGACGAAGAAGATCGCGCCGCCGCCCTCCGCCGCCCGGTTGTCCCGCACGACCGTGCCGTCCAGGGTGAGCGTGAAGTCGTTGCCGTCGAGGTAGATCGCACCGCCGCTGCCCCCGCCGGGCGTGCCGCCGCGAGCCGGGTTGGCGCCCCGGCCGACCGCCGCGTTGCCGGTGAACACGCTGTCGAGCACCGACCAGGAGACGCCGATGCTGCTCAGGGCCGCGCCGTTCGAGCAGACCCCGCCGCTGAAGGTGCTGTCCACCACGTACACAGGGCGGTCGCCGCCCTGATCGAGCGCGCGGATCGCCGCGCCGCCGAGGTCGGGACCGGTACGGTCGCAACGGTTGCCGGTGAAGCGGGAGCCGACCACCTTGAGGCGGCCGCCGCGGGCGAAGATGGCGCCGCCGCCCCCGCCCTCCGCGGTGTCCCCCGTGCTGTCGCCCCGGGTGAGGACCAGGTTCTGCACGGTGAGCCGCGGCGCGGGCTGGTCGTCGCAGTGCGCGGTCGTCCATCCCTGGGCCTTGTCGCACGTGTTCAGGTAGAGGATGCGGCGCTTGCCCGCGCCGTCGAGCGTGACCTTGCCGCCGCCGTCGAGGACCACGGCCGGGCTGGTGTTGCGCACCTTGGCGGTGGCCGTCATCGTGATGGTCACCGGCTCGGGGCCGCAGTCGAACGTGATGATGCCGCCGCGCGCGACCGCCTTGACCACGGCGGCCGAGGTGCAGCCGGCGGCGGTGCCGTCCCCGATCGTCCGATCCGGCCGGCGCGTGTCGACCGCCCGGGCGTCACCCGGAATCTCGGCCCCTCCACCCGGGTTGCCGGGCTTCGGAAGGGTGCGCACCGGCTTCCGGGTGGCCGACGGTGCCGCCGGGGATGACGCCGGAGCAAGCGGCCGACCTGAGCCCGGGGCCGACCCGGGTGCCGCGATCGAGACCGAAGGAGCCGCGCTAGGCGTCGCCGCCACGGTCAGGTCCGGCTTGTCGGCGCAGCCGCTCAGCATCAAAGCCGTCATCACGATCGCCAGTCGCCGCTTGAGCACCGAGCGACTCTAGCGCCGACCTCCGGCAACTCCGGCCCCGGCACGGGAGGACGCCGGCCCTGGCCCGGCTTCGGCGCCTAGCCACGCCACCGGCCGGTACGGGCAGCACCGAGCCGGCGCCGCCACCCGACCGCCGCCGGAAGGCGCGGCCCCGGGAACCCCGGGACCGCGCCCCTCGCCCGCGGCGGATCAGGCGGCGACAGTCGCCTGGTCGGAGGCCGGGGCGGGCGACCCGCCGGACAGGTGCCGGAGGTAGGCCGGCAGGGTCAGGAACTCGGGGCAGGTGCGCTCGGTGAGCAGCACGGTGAGCAGCGTGCGGGCGTGCCCGAACCGCCGGGCCGCGTCCTCGTCGAGGGCGCCGGTCTCGCTGAGGACGTCGAGCTCCTCGCGCAGCATGCGGGTCACCAGAGCGGCGCTGACCGGCACGCCGTAGTCGGTCGGGGTGCCCGAGCGGATCCACTGCCAGAGCTGCGCGCGGCAGATCTCGGCGGTGGCGGCGTCCTCCATCAGGCCGCCCAGGGCGACCGCGCCGCGCCCGTCCAGCCAGGCGGCGATGTAGCGCAGCGCCACGCTGACGTTGGTGCGCAGCGCCACCTCGCTGACCTGCACGCTGCCGGCCCGCACCTCGAGCAGGTCGGTCGCGGTGACCCGCACGTCGTCACGCTTGCGGACGATCTGGTGGGGCTCGTCGCCGAGCCACTGGTCGAAGACGTCGCGGCAGGTGTCGACCAGGCCGGGGTGGGCGACCCAGGAGCCGTCGAAGCCGTCGCCGACCTCGCGGCGCTTGTCCTGGCGCACCTGGTTGAGCGCGCGCTTGGCGGCGACCGGCTCGCGGCTGGGGACGACCGCGGCCATGCCGCCGATGGCGTGCGCGTTGCGGCGGTGGCACGTGCGCACCAGCAGCTCGGTGTAGGCCCGCATGAACGGCGCGGTCATCGTCACCTGGGAGCGCTCGGGCAGCACCACGTCGGGCCGGTTCTTGATCATGCTGAACAGGTAGTCCCAGCGGCCCGCGTTCAGGCCGGCCGAGTGCTCACGCAGCTCGTACAGGATCTCGTCCATCTCGAACGCGGCGGTGATCGTCTCGATCAGCACCGTGGCCCGGATCGTGCCCCGGGCGATGCCCAGCGTCTCCTGGGCGAAGACGAAGACGTCGTTCCACAGCCGGGCCTCGAGGTGCGACTCGAGCTTGGGCAGGTAGAAGTACGGTCCGCTGCCCCGGTCGATCTGCCGTTGCGCGCAGTGGAACATGTAGAGCCCGAAGTCGAACAGCGCAGCCGACACCGGCCGGCCGCCGACCCGCAGGTGACTCTCGGGCAGGTGCCAGCCGCGCGGCCGCACCATGATGGTCGGGAGCCACCCGTTGACCCGGTATTCCCGGCCGTCGGCCGCCGTGAAGTCGAGCCGGCCGTCCAGCGCGTCGCGCAGGCTGAGCTGTCCGAGCACCACGTTGTCCCAGGTGGGTGAGGTGGCGTCCTCGAAGTCGGCCATCCACACCCGGGCGCCCGAGTTGAGCGCGTTGATCGTCATCTTGCGCTCGGGCGGCCCGGTGATCTCGACGCGGCGGTCGAGCAGGTCGGGGGCGGGCGGCGCGACCGTCCAGGTTCCTTCCCGGACGGCGAGCGTCGAGGGCAGGAAGTCGAGCTCGTCGGTGCGGGTGGTGCGCCGGCGGCGGCGCCGGTCGAGCAACTGGACGCGGCGGGCGCCGAACTCACGGTCGAGCGCGACCACGAACGCGATCGCCTCGGGGGTCAGGATCTCGGCGTGGCGGCCGTCCCGCGTACCGGTGATGGTGATGTCCTCGGAAGCCATCAGAACTGCTCCGTCTCGGTCGAGCCCTTGAGGGCAGTCGTGGACGAGGTGGGGTTGAGCGCGGTGGCCACGGCGTCGAAGTAGCCGGTGCCGACCTCGGCCTGGTGCTTGGTCGCCGTGTAGCCGTCGGCCTCGGCCGCGAACTCGGCCTCCTGCAGTTTCACGTACGCGGTCATGCCGTCCGACGCGTAGCCGCGGGCCAGCTCGTACATCGAGTGGTTGAGCGCGTGGAAGCCGGCCAGCGTGACGAACTGGAACTTGTAGCCCATCGCGCCGAGCTCCTTCTGGAACCGGGCGATGTCGGCGTCGTCGAGGTTGCGTTTCCAGTTGAACGACGGCGAGCAGTTGTAGGCCAGCATCTTGCCCGGGTGCTCCTTGTGCACCGCCTCGGCGAACGTCTTGGCGAACTCCAGATCGGGCTTGCCGGTCTCGACCCAGAGCAGGTCGGCGTAGTCGGCGTACGCCACGCCGCGCGCGATGGCGGCCCCGGGCCCGCTCCGCACCCGGAAGAACCCTTCCGCCGTACGCTCGCCCGTGAGGAAGGGCCGGTCGCGCTCATCCACGTCGGTGGTGAGCAGGTCGGCCGCCAGCGCGTCGGTGCGCGCGATGATCAGCGACGGGACGCCGAGCACGTCGGCGGCCAGCCGGGCGGCGTTGAGCGTCCGGATGTGCTGCGCGGTCGGGACGAGCACCTTGCCGCCGAGGTGGCCGCACTTCTTCTCGCTGGCCAGCTGGTCCTCCCAGTGCACGCCGGCGGCGCCGGCCGCGATCATGCCCTTCATCAGCTCGAACGCGTTGAGCGGCCCGCCGAAGCCGGCCTCCGCGTCGGCCACGATGGGGGCGAACCAGTCCCGTTCGTGCTTCCCCCCGACGGTGTCGATCTGGTCGGCCCGCATCAGCGCGTTGTTGATCCGGCGGACCACGGCCGGCACCGAGTTGGCCGGGTAGAGCGACTGGTCGGGGTAGGTCGCGCCGGCCAGGTTGGCGTCGGCCGCGACCTGCCAGCCGCTCAGATAGATCGCCTTGAGCCCGGCCCGGACCATCTGGACGGCCTGGCCGCCGGTCAGCGCGCCCAGCGCGTTGAGGTAGTCCTCGCTGTGCAGCAGTTGCCACAGCCGCTCGGCGCCGCGTTCGGCGAGCGTGTGCCGCTCCTGGACGGTGCCGCGGAGCTTGACCACATCGTGCGCGGTGTAGGTGCGCTTGATGCCCAGCCACCGGGGATCGCCGGCCCACGCCCTGGTGAGGTCCGCTGCGGTACCGCCCCTGACTTCGGTCAGCTGATCAGTCATGTGCCAATCCCTTCCCTGCCTGTCGCCTGTGCCGCTGGTGTCACTGATGGAAGAACTTCACTTTCGCGGACTCCATCGGGACACCTGTAGACGTTTGTGAGCAGAAGAAACGCAGAATTTCTGTTAGCGTCAAAACCCGTGACCGCTTCCGATCAAGTTGATCTCGTGACGCTCGGCCAGCGCCTGCGTCACCTGCGCAAGTCGAAGGGCCTGACGCTCGAGCAGCTCAGCGAGGCGGTGGGCCGGGCGCCGTCGCAGCTGTCGCTGGTCGAGAACGGCAAGCGCGAGCCCAAGCTGTCGGTGCTGCAGGCCATCGCGGGCGCGCTCGGCGTACCGCTGCAGGATCTGTTGCGGCCCGAGGCGCCCAGCCGTCGCGCCGGGCTGGAGATCGACCTGGCCCACTTCCAGCAGTCACCGGCGTACGCGGCCCTGGGCCTGCCGACGGTCAAGGGCGGCCGCCGCCTCCCGGCCGACGCGCTCGAGTCGCTGGTCGGGCTGCACCGCGAGCTCAACCGGCGGCTGACCGAGCAGAGCGCGACCCCCGAGGTGGCCCGGCGGGCCAACGCGCAGCTGCGGATCGACATGCGCGAGCGCGACAACTACTTCGCCGAGATCGAGCTGGCGGCGGCGAACGTCCTGCGATCGGTGAAGCACACGACGGGCCCGCTGTCCCAGCGCGGCATCCTCGACATCGCGGCGCAACTGGGCTTCACGCTGCACTACGTGAACGACCTGCCCGGGTCGACGCGCTCGGTGACCGACCTGGTCAACCGGAAGATCTACCTGCCCCAGGTGGCCAGCGGCCGGGGACACGACCCGCGCGCGGTGGTGCTGCAGACGCTCGGCCACTTCGTGCTCGGGCACCCCGAGCCGGCCGGCTACGGCGACTTCCTGCGCCAGCGCGTCGAGGCCAACTACTTCGCGGCGGCGCTGCTCATGCCCGAGAAGTTCGCGGTGCTCTTCCTGAGACAGGCCAAGGACGACCGGGCGCTGGCCATCGACGACTTCCGTGACGCGTTCGGGGTGTCGTACGAGACGGCTGCCCACCGGTTCACCAACCTGGCCACCCACCATTTCGGCATCCCGGTGCACTTCACCCGCGTGCACGAGAGCGGCATCGTCTACAAGGCGTACGAGAACGACGGGGTGCGCTTCCCGGCCGACGTCACCGGCGCGATCGAGGGACAGCCGATCTGCCGCCGGTGGGCCTCACGCACGGTGTTCCAGGCCGACGACCCGTACTCGTCGTTCTACCAGGTCACCGACACCTCGGCCGGCACCTACTGGTGCACCGTCCACATCGAATCGACGCGCTCCGGCGAGTTCTCGGTCACGGTCGGCACCCCGTACGAGCACGCGCGCTGGTTCCGCGGCGGCGACACCACCCGCCGTACGGTGTCCCGCTGCCCCGACCCCGGCTGCTGCCGCCGCCCACCGGCCGACCTGGTCGACCGCTGGGCCGGCCAGGCCTGGCCCAGCGCCCGCGTGCACTCGCACCTGCTGGCCGCCCTGCCCCCGGGCACGTTCCCCGGGGTCGACGCCCAGGACGTCTACGAGTTCCTCGACCGCCGACCCTGACTCGTGCCCCGGAGCCGCCGAACGCCATCGGAGTTTCTCGCAGTCACGGTCGGATCGCGGCAGAAGCGGACACTCGATGTCGACTGAGTGCACTGCGGCCCAGCCTGATCGGGTGCGCTCCGCGACGGCGGATTTTCCCTCACTGACAACCCGTGCGTCCCATCCAAGAGTTCCGCTCGCCGGGTAGAAGTACGGGCGGTCCCGCCGGCCCGTCTACATTGCGGCGCGAGCGGTGTTGACGCATTCGGCGACATCGAGCACCAGCAGCAGCCGATCCTCCGTCTTGTACGAACCGACAATCATCGCCCGGGTCGGCCCGGTCAGTGTGTCCGGTGGCAACTCGAACGCCGCATCGTCGAGATCGGCGACCAGCCCGATCCGGTCCACCAGCAGGCTCACCGGCTCACCGCCGACCAGCACGACCACGTTGACGACCGGACCTGACATCGACCTGGGCGGCCGCCCGAACCGGACCTGCAGATCCACCGTCCCGACGACCTCACCGCGCAGGTTGAACAGACCCCCCCACCCGTCCGGGGCGAGCGGCATCGGCGTGTACTTCTCGTTGAGCAGGACTTCCTGCACGGTTTCCACCGGGACTCCGAAGAACTGGTTCGCCACGTCGAAGGTCACGAACTGACGGCTGGTCATGAGTGATCTCCAGGGGTCTGCTGGCCGCCAGGCTTCGCCGGGGGTACCAGCTGCTGTATTCGGTTCGTCACCCCTTCCACTCAAGGAAATCGTGGATCGGACGCGACTTTCGTTACGTCAAGGCTGTAGTCGGAGAGGAGGCGTGTCCCTGCTCCGGTCTCTTCGACGTGACTGGGCCTTGGCGCTCACGGCGTTCGTGGTCGCCGGCACGGGACGTCAGCGCCGCCGGCTCCACCTCCCGCGTCGAGGTCGCGCGGACAGCGGCCACTTATGTGCTGTGGCACGACCGCTGCCCGGCCGGGAACCCAACCTGCGTCGACGCCACGCCGCGTGACCGCTTCCTCAGTCCCGCGCGCACGCTCGGCGGCAGATGGTACGAGCCGGCAGCCGCGGCATCATCGCCGTCTCCGGTACCGCGCTGCCGGAGGGCGCATCGGCTCTGTACACCGCGGTGCTGACCGCTGCGCGAGGGCCGAGCAGTATCGAAGACCTGTTGCGCGACAGCGAAGTGTCAGCCGCGGCGGAGGTGGTCGGTGTCCGGCTTGTCCGCCGGGGTTGGGTTCTGTCGGCACGGCAGCAGACGCGGATGCGCTGGTGCGGCATGCCTGGCTGGTTGGTAGCCCTGTGGTGCCTCGTGGCCTCCGGGCTCACCCTGCCGCACTTGTCCGAGCCGGATCGGTCGTTACAGGCTTTGGGACTGCTCGGCCTGGGAGTCTTCCTCGCGATCGGTACGTACATCGTGGTCGACCTTCCACCGGTGACCCGGGCTGGAAACGCCGTCCTGCGCCGGGAGCGAGCCGAGCTAAGCGACTCTGCATCATGGTTGCGGCGGGTGGCGGCCACCGGCGAACCGGAACTGTGGCGGATGGATGCCGCCTTCGCCGAGCAGGCGGGCGCCTTTTCCGGCAAACTCCCGAGCCTTCCGTTCAACAAGGAGAGGACGTTGCTCAGCGCCGATTGGTGACACTGGAAGGAACCGTCCGATCGAGCCTCTTCCCTCAACGTGAAGGGTCGTCCCAAAGTCTGACCATCGCAGCCCGCTGCCGCCGGCCAGAGCGTCGCTGAGGAGGTCGAATATCGAGTCCAGGGACCGGCGGACGAAGATCAGGTTGCCGTCGCCTGTGCAGGTGAGCACCTTGCCGACGCAGGCCGGCAGGTCCGCGAGACACCACAGATTCGGCGTGCTCGTGCCGGCCAACAGCAGCCGAGATCGGTCGGCGTGACAAGATTTTACCGATACGGCACCAGACTTATCGGCTCGGAGATGCCCGCAATATCGCCATGATCACCGGCCAATGTCCGGGTACACGTTCTGTTCCGCCCGTGGCAAGGGCAGGTAGGGCTGACCCCCCATCCGAGAGGGTTGCCAGCAGGATCGAACGCGGCAGAGAAACTGCGAAAAATAACCTCCATGACTGTACAGAACGATTTCGGCACCACTCGGAAATTGTCTCGGTTCCGCTGGGTCGCCTTCGCCCTTGTCCTGCCCGTCGCCGTAGTCGGCGCGGTCTCCGGGTGCGGCGATTCGGCGGCGCCGAAACCCGCGCACACGACCGGCCCAGCAGCTCCGACTCCCGCTGCCTCGGCCAGCGCGGCCGAGCCGGCAAACTCGGCCCCAGCGGCAGACCAGCACATGATCACCAACAACGGGCACCGCCTCGCGTTCTACGTCACCCCCGGGCACTCACCGGCCATCGTGTTGGACTCCGGTGGCGGCGAGGATCACACACAGTGGAAGGACATCGTCCCGCAGCTGTCCCAGGCGACCGGGTCACAGATCATCACCTACGACCGGGCGGGGCTGGGCAACAGTGACGAGGTGAAGGGCCCCTGGGACGGCCGGGCCGCCGCCTCCGACCTGCAGGCCGGTCTGCGCGAGCTCGGAGCCACCCGCAATGTAGTCCTCGTGTCCCACTCGCAGGCGGGGGAGGTTGCCACCTACTTCGCCCGCGCCAACCCGGGCGTGCTGTCCGGGGAGGTGCTCATCGACGCCAACGTGCCCCAATTCTTCACCGACAAGGAAATCCAGCGCCTCGTCGCGCTCACCACGCCGCACATTGAAGCGCTCAAGAAGCAGCCGTCGACGAAGGCGAACCGGCAGCTCATCGCCACGTCCGAGAACTTCGGTCCCACCCATCAGGCGTACCACAAGGTCTCCTGGCCAGACAGCGTCCCGGTCACCTACATCGCGTCGGAGAAGACACCGTTCGACGGCTCCCCGCAGGACGCCCAGCGCTGGCGCGACGCGGCAGCCGCGTTCGTCGCGGCGGGGCCCGGACGCACACTGCTCACCGCCAAGGGAAGCTCCCACGAAATCCCGCAGGACAAGCCCCAGATCGTCGTCGACGAGATCGAAAAGATGGTCGCCGCTCGCCGCTGAACCGCCCCAACTCCGATACCACCCGGCCCCGGATCAGAGGCGTCCGATCGTCTTCGACGCCGGCGGCCGCGCGCACGACGTCGGCCAGGTCAAGATGTGCAGCTCGGCCCGGGGGTCGACCTGAGCTGGACGGCGAGCAGGGCCGCCTCGTCGTGGTCGAGCATCATCAACTCGGCCGGGTCGTACCGCTGGATCTGGCGGCACAGCTCGGAGCCGATCTCGCCGCCGGCGCAGGTCACGAGCACCCGCCGCCCGGTCAGGAGCCCGCCGATGGCCGCGTGGTCGACGACGACGCGGTGCCGGCCGAGCAGGTCGGTCACCTGCATGTTGCGGGCGTCGAGGTCGCTGGTCTCGGGCACGACCAGCAGCCGCGCCCCGGCGCGACCGTCCGTTCCCGGATCTCGCGGATGAGACCGGATCTCGCGGATGAGACCGGCCTCGGCGTTGCCGACGGCGAAGACGACCACCGCGGCACCGGTGTCCGCGACTACCCGGTCGAGGTCGGCGCGGGTGCCCAGCACCGGGATGCCGGCCGGCGAGTCCCGGCGGTAGCCCCGCAAGGATTCCACAAGCGCGGTCTGCCAGTATTTCCCGGTATTCACATACTTGGAGGTATCGATGGGACGTGCCATGTCCGCTGTCCACGCCGCCGCAGTGTCAGCGTCAATCGCGGCAACCGCCGTCTTCGGCGGTTCCGCCCCGGCGCAGGCCGCTTATCCTACGGATTCGGTCCTGGTTTCCTACGGTTCGAGCAACTTCACCGGGACGGCGACCTTCTACGACCGGAGTGTCGGCGTGAGCGGCACCCTGAAGGTGGCCGCTGGAGCGTGCATGCGCGTCAAGGTGAACGCCCGAATTGCCGGAGCCGAAGAGGATTTCCCTGAGGTCTCCACGAGCTTGAAATGTGGCGGCTCCACCACCTACAAGAATTACCCGGTCAGCCTGACCGCGACGGCGCCGGTGCGGGGCGGCGCCGATCTGGCCTATGTCTCGCTCTATGACCAGGACGAGCACTTTCTCGCTCTCGATAGCGCGTGGAGGTCGTGATCACGGACTGACGCAGTGACAACAGTCCCGGCCGAGCCGCCGACCGGCTGGGCGATTCGGGTGACGATGCCGGCGTGCGCGATCTTCTCGTGGGCCAGGCCCGTGAACGCGACCGAACAGGATGCGTTCCGACCGCGTGCGCCAAGCAACCTCAGCTGCGTCGCGCTGGTTGAACGGCAAGGTCAGCTGAGCTGCAGCTCCGGCAGGCGGGCCGGGGACAGGCGGGTCAGCAGGGAGCGGGCCGCCTCGATCACCAGGGCGCGGTCGTGGGTGAGGGCGAAGTCGAAGCGCCGCTCGCTGTCCGGGCCGGTGTCGCCGAGGTCGCGGGCCACCAGGGCGGCCGCTCGGTGCGGGCCGACCACGATGACGTTCCACTCGCCGCGCAGCGCGTCGTCTTCGCTCAGGCAGGCGCCGCGCACGCCGGGGATCGGCTCGTCGGTCAGGCCGGTGCCCAGGGCGGCCACCAGCGGGCTGTTCGCGGCCAGGCGGCGGAAGCGCCGGGCGGTGGCCGGGGTGAAGTGCCGGGCCTCCTGGAAACAGGCGAGCAGCACCGGTGGTTCGCCGCCGTCGTTGGCCAGCGCCTCCAGGTGCCGGCTCATCGGCATCAGCTGCGCCTTGGTCGCGGTGCCGACCGGGCGGTGGGCGGCCACGATGGTGAACGGGGTGCGGTCGTCGGGGCGGGGCGGCGGGATGAACGGCAGCGTGGCGCCGCCGCCCGAGGTGGGGGGCAGCACGGCGGGGCGGCCGAAGTGCCAGCCCTGGCCGACGGTGGCGCCCATCGTGCGGGCGATCGCGAGGTGCTGTTCGGTCTCGATGCCCTCGGCCAGCACGACCGCGCCGCTGGCTTCCGCGTACGCCGCGACCGCGGCCACGACCGTGGCGGTGTGGGGGTCGCCGGGGGCGTGCAGCATCGCCATGTCGAGCTTGACCACATCGGGTTGCACGAACGGCATGAGGGCCAGCGACATCGGGTCGGCGCCGACGTCGTCGAGGGCGACGCCCCACTCCGCCGTGCGGCACGCGGCGGCCGCGGCGAGCAGGCCGGACGGGTCGCCGGCGATGGCCCGCTCGGTCATCTCGGTGACCACGCGCAGGCGGTGCCGGGCGCGCTCGATCATCGGGAGGAGGTCGGGCGGGCAGGGTGTCCGCGCCGCCGACGGTTCCATGTTGACGAACAGGGTGAGCCCCGGGTCGAGGTCGGCGGCGAGCGCCCCCTCGTAGGCCCGGGCGCGGCAGATCCAGTCCAGCTCGCTGTCCCGGCCGACCTCCCGGGCGGCCGCGAAGAGCAGGTCCGGCCGCTCCCACGGACTGCCGGCGGGTCCTCGGCTCAACGCCTCGTAGCCCAGCACCCGGCCGGTCGAGATCTCGACCAACGGCTGGAAGAGGCTGAAGACCGCCCGGCTGTCGAGCACCTCATGGATATCGCGCACGACCTCTCTATCGGCTCCGCCACCGAGAACTTAATAAAAGGCCGAACTCGGCAGACCTCTTTACTGTTAACAGTCTTTAACTTATGTTGGTCGATATCACCACCCCCTGAACGCCTGGTCATCCCCCCATGAAGCGAAGGAGTCTCTTCATGCGACGCAGGTTCACCCTTCCCGCACTGACCGTCGCCGCCACCGCGGCCGCCCTCACCGTCGGCGTCTCCCCGGCCTCGGCGCACGGCTACATCTCGTCCCCGCCCAGCCGTCAGGCCAACTGCGCCAGCGGCGCCGTCGCCAACTGCGGCGACATCGTCTACGAGCCGCAGAGCGTCGAGGCGGCGAAGGGCTCGAAGCAGTGCAACGGCGGCGGCAGCCGGTTCGCTGTGCTCAACGACAACAGCCGCAACTGGCCGGCCGCGTCGGTCGGGCAGAACGTCACCTTCAACTGGGTGCTGACGGCCCGGCACTCGACCAGCACGTGGGAGTACTTCATCGGCAACACGCAGCTCGCCTCGTTCAACGACGGCGGCGCGCAGCCGGGGGCGACCAAGTCGCACGCGGTCAACATGCGCGGCTTCAGCGGCCGGCAGACCGTGCTGGCCCGGTGGAACGTCGCCGACACGGCGATGGCGTTCTACGCCTGCGTCGACCTGAACATCGGCGGCGGCACGACACCCCCGACCACCCCGCCGCCCACCACGCCGCCGACGACTCCCCCGACCACCACCCCGCCGCCCACCACGCAGCCGCCGGCCGGTGGCACGTGGCGCGCCGGCGCGGCGTACCAGCCCGGCAACGTCGTCACCTACAACGGCCGCTCGTACACCTGCCGTCAGGCGCACACCGCGCTGGCCGGCTGGGAGCCGCCGAACGTCCCCGCCCTGTGGGCCGCAAGCTGACAGCGGTCGCGCTGGCTGTAGTCCTGGCCTCCGGTTGCGGTTCGCCGCCGGAGGCCACGGCGCCGCCCTACAACGCGACCGACGTGATGTTCCTGCAGATGGGCCTGGCCCAGATCGACGAGGGCGACCAGGTGGCCGGGCTGGCCGAGCAGCGCGCCGCCGATCCGCGCCTGCGCACCCTGGCCACGGAGTTGCGCGCCCAGTGGCGGGAGGAGTCGGCGACGATGGAGCGCTCGTTGCGCGACTGGCGGCAACCGCTGGCGGCGGACCCCTCGGCCGGAGCCCACGCGGGGCACGGCGACGTGCACAGCCTGCGCCCCTCGGACATCGGCGAGCTGCGCGCCGCCACCGGGCGGACCTTCGACCGTACGGCGGTCACGCTGCTCCTGGGGCACCTCGGCAACTGCGTGGAGACGGCCCGCATGGAGGTCTCCGGCGGCGCGCACCCGCCGGCCCGGACCCTGGGCGCCAACGTCACCAGCCGGCGCCAGTCCCAGATCCAGAGCCTGCTCAAGCTGGCCGCCGAACCCTGACCGGCCGGCCGGCCGGCTCGCTCAGCGGTCGGTCAGGCGTTCCAGATGATCGGGGTAGCGAGCACCCTGCACCTCGATCGCCGCGGCGGCGGTCTCGATCTCGCTCAGGTCGTCCGCCGACAGCTCGACGTCGGCCGCGGCCAGGTTCTCCCGGAGCCGGCTCAGCTTGCGGGTGCCCGGGATCGGGACGATCCACGGCCGGCGGGCGAGCAGCCAGGCCAGCGCGATCTGGGCCACGGTGGCGTCCCGGCGGGCCGCCACCGTGCCGAGCAGGTCGACCAGCGCCTGGTTGGCTCGGCGGGCCTCGGCGTCGAAACGCGGGATGCTGCCGCGGATGTCGCCCTCGGTGAAGCTCGTGTTCGCGTCGATCGTGCCGGTGAGGAACCCCTTGCCGAGCGGGCTGTACGGCACCAGGCCGATGCCGAGTTCCTCGCACAACGGCAGGATCTCGGCCTCGGGGCGCCGCCACCACAGCGAGTACTCGTTCTGCAGGGCGGTCACCGGCTGAACGGCGTGGGCGCGGCGAACGGTGGCCGCGGACGCCTCGGACATCCCGAAGTGCTGGACCTTGCCGGCCGCGATGAGCTCCTGGACGGCGCCGGCCACCTCCTCGATCGGGACGTCCGGATCGACGCGATGCTGATAGAACAGATCGATCCGGTCGGTCCGCAGCCGGGTGAGCGAGGCGTCGGCGACCCGCCTGATGTGCTCGGGCCGGCTCGACAGCCCGGTCTGGTTGCCCTCGTCGTCGAAGGCGAAGCCGAACTTGGTGGCGATGACGACCTGGTCGCGGACGGGCTCCAGGGCCTCCCCGACGAGTTCCTCGTTGACGAAGGGCCCGTACACCTCGGCCGTGTCGAAGAACGTGACACCGTGGTCGACCGCCGCGCGGAGCAGGGCGATGTTGTCGTCCCGGCCCGGACCGGGCCCGTAGCTCTGGCTCATGCCCATGGCGCCCAGGCCGAGGGCGGAGACACGCAGGTCGGTGCCGAGGACGCGGGTCTGCATGGGAAGTCCTTTCCGTTTCGGCCGGCCGTCGACCGGCCTCAAGCGCGGGATCAGTCCAGCCGGGCCACGGGGACACCCTCGCGCTCGGCCCAGGCCAGGGCCTCGAGAATACGGCCCTCCGGGAACGGCCGCTGTCGGGTGGACAGGACGACCATGTGGGCGGTGCCGGCCAGGAACGGGTTGTGGGCGGCGGCGTTCGCGAGGTCGGCGTGCAGGCGATGGGACAGCTTCACGGTGTCGTCGAAGGCCAGCGCGGGCAGCATCAGGAGGAAGTCGTTCTCGCCGAGCCGGGTGATCCGGTCCATGTCGCGCAGCACGCCGCTCAGCACCGCGATGAGACCCTCGTTGCGCAGCGCCCCGGTGCGCCGGCCGGCCTGCTCGGGCAGCTGATGAGGGGCCGGCACCCGGACGGCCAGCATGGCCACCGGCAGAGTGCCCGAGGCCGTGACACCGCCCGTGCCGGACCAGCGGCGGACCTCGTCCGGGTCGCTCACCGGGGAACCGTCCGGCGTCGCGCCGAGCCGGCGGGCCCGGGCCAGCTCGGTCCCCACCCGCTCGGTCCGCTCGACCAGCAGGTCGAGCACCGCGTCGGCCCGGGTCTCGCCGGCGCCCGCGGGCACGTCCCGCACATATGACAGCACCCCGGCGAAGGCGTCGCGCGCGCCCGGCGACAGCCGGTCGGCCACCGCCGCCTGCACCGACAGGGCCTTGTGCAGCGCGTCGTCGCGGCGGAAGCTCCAGGACGCGTCGAAGAGGCGGCCCGATTCCAGGGTCTGCGCCGAACCGTCGACCTGCTCCCGGTCGTACGCCTCGAGCACGGCGCCGAAGCGGGGGGTGAGCACCAGGACGGTCCACTCCCGCGCGTACGCCTCGTTCTCGCCGAGCGGCACCAGGTGGGTACCGGCCGGCAGGTCCGGGGCGTTGTCGGCGACCAGGCCCAGGACGGTGATCGCGGCCGAGTTCGCGATGCGTTCGTACACCTGACGCTCGCGCTCGAAGTAGGGCAGCCGCTGGAAGAACGCGACGACCAGCATCGGGCCGTCCTCGGCGGCGGCCAGGGCGGCTCGTTCGATCGCGTGCGAAACGGTCACCAGCGTGGCCTTGGTGACCAGTTTGGGCGTGGGGGGTCGGGACACCACCGCAGCCTAGGGACTATCGACGCCCGTCGCACTCCGGATCGGCACGCCCCGGGGGTTCTCCCGCTGGTTCGGCCCACGGAAAACGGGCATGGGAAGTGGCAACTCGGTCATCCCGGCGCCGGTGTGGCGTGCGGCGCTCCGCGCGGCGGGACGTCCGGGGCGACCGTGGCGTGCACAAGATCCTTCGGGTCGGACGCCCGTGACCTGGACCATCCAGTGCGATGCTGTGGGAGATCCTGCGAACCACTGCCGGGAGGAAGAGCCATGCTGCCCCTCAACGCCGGGACCCTGTCCCAGTTCCCCGCCGACCTGCCCGTCCCGTCGTACGATCGCGCCGCCCTGCGCACCGGGATCGTCCACTTCGGGGTCGGCGGTTTCCACCGGGCCCACCAGGCGATGTATCTGGATCGGCTGATGAACGCCGGCCAGGCCCTGGACTGGGCCATCTGCGGGGTCGGGGTGATGCCCGGCGACCGGCGCATGCAGCAGGTGCTCGACGCGCAGGACGGCCTCTACACCCTGGTGGTCAAGGCGCCCGACGGCACCCTCGACGCGCGGGTGATCGGCTCGATCAAGGAGTACCTGTACGCGCCGGACGACCCGGGCGCGGTCATCGACAAGATGACATCGCCCGAGGTCCGGATCGTGTCGCTGACCGTCACCGAGGGCGGCTACAACTTCAACGCGGTCACCGGCGAGTTCATGGCCGACACCAAGGACGTCCAGCACGACCTGGCGCTGCCCAACCAGCCGCGGACGACGTTCGGTCTGATCACCGCCGCGGTCCAGCGCCGCCGGGCCGCCGGGACGCCGCCTTTCACGATCATGAGCTGCGACAACATCCAGGGCAACGGGGACGCGGCCCGCAAGAGCTTCGTCGCGTTCGCCTCCCTGCGCGATCCGGAACTGGGCTCGTACGTCGAGGAGAACGTCCGCTTCCCCAACAGCATGGTCGACCGGATCACGCCGGTCACGACGGACGACGACCGCGACGAGGTGCGCAAGCACTTCGGCGTCGACGACGGCTGGCCGGTGGTGTGCGAGCCGTTCACGCAGTGGGCCCTGGAGGACAGCTTCGGCGACGGCCGCCCGGCCTGGGAGGACGCCGGCGTGCAGGTGGTGCCCGACGTCGAGCCGTACGAGTTGATGAAGTTGCGCCTGCTCAACGCCTCGCACCAGGCCCTGTGCTACTTCGGTTACCTGTCCGGCTATCGCCTGGTGCACGACGTGGCCCGCGACCCGGTCTTCGCCCGCTTCCTGCTCACCTACATGAAGCGTGAGGCCGAGCCGACGCTGGAGCCGGTGCCCGGCATCGACCTGGACGAGTATCAGCACCAGCTGATCGAACGGTTCTCGAACGACCAGGTGAAGGACACGGTGGCCCGCCTGTGCGCGGAGAGCTCGGACCGCATCCCGAAGTGGCTGCTCCCGGTCATCCGCCACAACCTGGACAGCGGCGGCGAGATCCTGCTCTCCACCGCCGTCGTGGCGTCGTGGGCCCGTTACGACGAGGGCACCGACGAGGACGGCCGGCCCATCGAGATCGTCGATCGCCTGCGGGACGAGCTGAACGCCCTCGCCCTGCGCCAGCGTGAGCAGCCGACCGCGTTCATCGAGAACCGCGAGCTCTTCGGCGACCTGGCCGACGACGAGCGGTTCGTTTCGACGTACACCGCGGTCCTGTTGAGCCTGCACACCCGCGGGGCCCGGGCCACCCTCGAAGGCCTCATGTCCGGCGAGTTCTGACGCTTGCCGGTGGGCGCCGGGCGCCCACCGGACAAGGCGTTCTTCAGTGCGCCACCCGCTGCCGGCCGGCCCGCAGGCGCTGGGGCACGACCCAGTCGACCGCCCGGTTGAGGATCTGGCGGGCCATGATGGCGACGCAGGTGATGCCGTTGAGGAACGAGGCGGTCACGTCGGTCGGGTGGTGCATGCCCCGGTACATCCGGGCGAACGCGACGCCGACCGGGATCAGGACGAGCAGCCAGGCCACGCGCTTGGCCCAGGTGCGCCGCAGCAGCGTGAAGAGCAGCAGGGCCAAACCGACGTAGAGGGCCACCGCGGCCGAGGTGTGGCCGGACGGGAAGCTCGAGGTGGGCGGCGAGTCGTCCATGCGGTGCACGCCCGGGCGCTCGCGGTTGATGACCAGCGTGGTGAAGAAGAAGACCAGAGCCTGCGCGGTGACGCCCAGACAGAGGAACAGCGGCTCGCGCCAGCGGCCCAGCTTGACCCGCAGGATGAAGGCGGCCACCCCGGTGACGGCGATGATGACCGGGGTGCTGCCGATCAGGCTGACGATCTCGCTGATCACGTTGAGCGGCGCGTCGCGGTTCGCCTCGAGGGATCGGTTGAGGTCGTCCTCGGCGGTGAGCGGCCACGCGTGGTCGACCACGCGGGTCACCAGCAGGCCGAGACCGACCATTACTCCGAAGAGGACGGTGACCGGCAGCAGCAGGCGCTTGGCGGTTTGCGCTATGAGCGGGGGCATGTCGGCGGTGTCTACCCAGTCACGCCGATCGCTACTCCCGGGCCACCCCCGCGCCGGCCAGCTGCGGGCTCCGCCGGCGGCGGTGGGCGACGAAGGCGGCCGACGTGGCGGCCACCACGATCAGGCCCAGCAGCCAGCCGCCGAGCACGTCGCTCAGCCAGTGCACCCCGAGCCCGACGCGGAACAGTCCGGTGACGGCCGGGATGGCGAGGCCGGCCCCGATCAGCCACCGGCGCCACCGCGGGCGGTGCCGGGTCAGGGGCAGCAGCACCGCGAGGACGACCGCGGCGCCGAGCGCGTTGTTGAGGGCATGGCCGGACGGGAACGAATAGCCGACCGCGGTGGCCACCGGGTCGAGGAACGACGGCCGGTCGCGCTCGAAGATCACCTTGAGCACCACGCCCAGCAGGCCGCCCGCGGTCATGGTGATGCCCACCCACCACGCGAGCGACCGGGCGCCCCGGCGGGCCAGCCAGATCACCAGCCCGAGGGCCGCGAGCCGCCACGTCCAGGGATCGAACACCAGGCACCAGGCCCACATGAAGTCCACGAGCGCCGAGTGGGCCGACGAGAAGTCGTGCACGGCCACGCTGACGTCCTGGTCGACCCGGTGCAGCCAGTCCACCCCGCCCACGACCATGGCCGTGAGCACGGCAAACGGCACCAGCAGCGCGACCGCCACGGCGGCCGCCACCGCCAGCCGCACGTGAAGCGCGTGCTCCTGACGCTCGTCCGACGAAGGGGGTCGCATGGCAACCAGCTATACCCGGTCATTCACCGCTGATACTTCTTTCGTTCACCGAAGCCGCCTTCTCGAGCCGGCCTCGGCCCAGCGCCGGGGCGGGCGGCTCCATCGGGGCCGGCGATTCCGCCGCCGGCACGTCACCATCCGGGACCGGCGGCCACAGCGTCCGGAAGGCCGGCACCGCGGCCACCGCCACCAGTCCGGCGGCGACCAGCGAGACCAGGGCGAAGGCGAACCCGTACGCGTCGTCGACCCGCTCCAGCAGGGCGGCGCCCGCCGCGGCCGGCAACCGTCCCGCCGCCGCGGCCGCGTCCATCAAGGTTCCGTCCGCAGGCAGGCCGGTGGCTTCCGCCATGCCGTTGCGATAGGCCGCCACCACGACCGACCCGAGCACGGCGATACCGATGGCCCCGCCCAGCTCGGCCCCCGTCTCGGTGACGGCGGCCCCCATGCCGGCGCGCGACGACCGTACCGAGGAGACCACCAGGTCGGTGGTGAGCGTGTAGACCGGCGCGAGCCCGCACCCGCCGATGACCATGCCGGCCACCAGCGCGGGCAGGCCGCCGCCGTACGGGGCCAGCGCCATGGTCGCGTGCCCGGCGGCCATCACGACGGCGCCCACCGCGACCACCCGCCCGGCCGGGAACCAGCGCAGCAGTTGCGGCCCGAGCAGCGACGCGGCCAGGAACGCGCCCACCGACGGGAGCGCCCACAGCCCGGCCCGCAGCGGCGACAGGCCCAGCACGACCTGCAGGTACTGCACGATGGCGAGCTGGGTGCCGTAGAGCACGAAGAACGAGAGCGCGTTGGCGGCCAGGGCCACCCGCACCCGCGCGTCGGAGAACATCGTCAGGTCGAGCAGGGGCCGCGGGATCCGCCGCTGACGACGCAGGAACAGGGCGAACAGCGCGGCGGCGACCACCACCGTCAGGAAGGGAACGGCCGCCCGGCCCTCGGCGGCCAGGCGCTTCACCCCGTACACGAGGATCAGCACGGCCGCGAGGCTGAGCACCGCGCCGGCCAGGTCGAAGCCTCCGGCGTCGCGGTCGCGCGCCTCCGGCAGCAACGCCGGGCCGACGAGGACCAGCAGCACGGTCGCGGGCACCGCCAGCAGGAAGACCGACCCCCACCAGAAGTGCTCGAGCAGCACGCCCCCGATCAGCGGGGCGGCCAGGCCGCCCAGCGAGAACGAGGCGCTCCACACGCCGAGCGCGATCCCCCGCTGCCGACCGTCGGCGAACATCGCCCGGATCAGCGCCAGAGTCGACGGCATCAGCGAGGCCCCGGCCAGCCCCATCAGCACCCGCGCCGCGATCAGCCGTTCCGGGCTGGTGGCGAACGCCGCGAGCAGCGACGACAGCGCGAAGGCGGCCGCCCCGATCAGCAACAGCCGGCGGCGTCCGATGCGGTCGCCGAGCACGCCCATCGCGATCAGCGCCCCGGCCACCACGAACACGTAGCTGTCCAGGATCCAGAGCAGCTCGACCGCGCTGGGCCTCAGGTCGGCCGCGAGCTGCGGCGCGGCCAGATTGAGCACCTCGGCGTCGAGCGACACCAGCAGACAGGGCAGCGCGAGCACCGCCAGCCCGGCCCATTCCCGCGCTCCCGCCGTCGCCCGCATGGGTCGTTCCTTTCATAACGCGATGAGAACTTTCATCACGTTACGATGACGGCGCGATCGACGCAACGCGAAGAAGCCCCCGATGGCGTTACCCTTTTCGCATGCGGGTCGAAAGCATGGACATCGCCGACGTGGTGACCCTGGTCAACGAGTGGGGCACCGAACCCTGCCGGGTGGACGGCCGCGACCCCCGGCCCGGCCCCGGGCTGACCACGCTGGCCGACGAGCTCCACCCGATCTTCGCGACGACCGACCCGGCGACCCGGGCGCGATCGGTCACCGCCCTGCTGCGGCTCACCGGGGTACGCCCCGAGCTGTCCACCGACCTGGCCGAGTCCTGGACCGTCGACGACCCCGCCCAGAGCCGGAGAGCCGCGGCCGCCCTGACGCTGCGGCACCACCTGGTCGAGCATCCGGGCCGCCTGGGCCTCTGCGCCGACGACCAGTGCGCCGACGTCTACGTCGACGCCTCCCCCGCCGGCAAGCGCCGCTTCTGCTGCCTCACCTGCCAGAACCGGGCGCGGGCAGCCGCCTTCCGCAAGCGGCGGGCGCAGCAGCGGGCCGGTTGAGCGCCGGGCTCAGACCTCGCCCACACCTTGATCGGCGATCACCGCCACTGAACCACGCGACCCGCGGCGCCGGCTCAGGTCAGGTAGCCCAGCTCGGGCAGCCGCTCCTGATAGGCCGCGACGAGCCGGCGGGCGACCGGCACCGAGTCGATGAGCGGATGCGACGCCATCGCCCGCACGGCCAGGGCCCGCGAGCCGGTGGCCGACGCCTCGAGGACGGCCCGCTCGGTCGACTTGATCCGCCGCACCAGGTCGGCGCCACCCGGGAAAAGCCTCGTCGACGGCACCGGCCGGGCCCCGGCCCCGTCGACGACGCAGGGCACCTCGACCACCGCGTCGTCGTCCAGCTCGGGCAGTGTCCCCCGGTTGCGCACGTTGAGGATCAGCGGCGTGGGCTCGTCGCGCGCGATCGCCCGCATCAGGGCCAGGGCCACGTCCTCGTAGCCGCCGCCCTCGGCGTCGTCGCGCTCACCCAGGCCCTCCATGGCCATGTACGTGGCGTTGCGCTGCCCCAGAGCGGCCTGCCAGGCCGAGAACGCGTCGCCGCCGGGCGCGGTCAGCCGCGTGTAGCACTCGCGCTGCTGCTTGAGCAGGAACTCGCCCCGGGTCTCCCCGGCCGCCAGCGACGCCCGGACCAGCGCCTGCTGGTCGTAGTAGTAGTGGAGGTATTCGTTGGGCACGGCCCCGAGCGCGCGCAGCCGCTCGGCGCCGAAGAGCCGGCCCTCCTCGAACGAACCGAGCCGCGCCCGGTCGGCCAGCAGCCGCGGGAGCAGGTCCTGCTCCCCCTGGCGGACGGCGGTGAGCCAGCCGAGGTGGTTGAGGCCGGCGTACTCGACCTCGGCCGTCCCGGGGGCCAGGCCGAGAGCCCGCAGCACGCGCCGGGCGAGCGCCGACGGCGAGTCGCAGATGCCGATCACCCGGTCGCCCAGGTGGGCCGCCATCGCCTCGGTCACCAGCCCGGCCGGGTTGGTGAAGTTGATGACCCAGGCCTCGGGCGCGACCAGGCTGATCCGCCGGGCGATGGCCCGCACGACCGGCACCGTCCGCAACCCGTACGCGATGCCCCCCGCGCCGACCGTCTCCTGCCCGAGCACGCCCTCGTCGAGGGCGACCCGCTCGTCGATCACGCGGCCCTCAAGCCCGTGCACGCGGATCGCGCTGAACACGAAGTCGGCCCCGGTGAGCGCCTCGGTCAGATCGGTCGTGCCCCTGACCGCCGGGGCGCCGGGCACACCGGCGGCCTGGGCGTGCAGCACCCGCCCGATGGCGGCCAGCCGGCTCGCGTCCACGTCGTGCAGGACGACCTCGTCGACGAAGGAACCGAGCAGGGCGCCGTAGACGAGCGGCACGCGGAAACCGCCACCGCCGAGGATGACGAGTCGCTTAGTGGGCATGGGCGTCCGACAGCCGGGCGATCGTGGCGCCGGCGCGGCGCACGGTGCGCTGCTGGCCGCCGGGGATCACGTTGTCGAGGAAGGCGTACCGGCCGGCCATCCCGGACGTGCGGGCCACCCGCCACCAGTCGGCGATGTCGCCCCAGCCGGGGGCCGAAAGCGACCCGCCGAAGTGCTGCACCGACAGGGCGGCGATCAGGTTGGCGAAGGCCAGGCTCTGCTCGAGCGGCCAGTCGCGCAGGTTGCCGAGGATGAACCCGGCCGTGAAGACGTCGCCCGCGCCGGTCGGGTCGAGAGCCGGCACGGGGACGGCCGGCACGTGCGTCGTCTCGCCGGTGCGCGCGTCGTGGGCCAGCACCCCGTCGCCCCCGCAGGTCACGACGACCACCGGGGCCAGACCGGCGAGCTTGCGCAGCGCGGCGGCCGGGGTGGAGGTCCGGGTGTACTGCATCGCCTCCACCGCGTTGGGCACAAAGGCGTGGCAGTCCTCGAGCATGTCGAGCACCTCGGCCGGCCATTCGGCGCTCGCGTCCCAGCCCACGTCGGCGAAGACCAGGGTCCCGGCCTCCTTGGCCCGGCGCACCCAGGGCAGCCGATCCCTGGTCAGCGACACCGAGGCGGCCCGGCAGGACGGGAGCTCGCCGACCAGCCCGTCGGGGTTGAGCGGCAGCGGGTGCCCGTGCGTGATCATGCTGCGGTCACGATCGGACGCCAGCGACACCGTCACGGGCGAGTGCCCGTCGATGCGGCGCGACGGTCCGAGATCGATGTTCTCCTGGGCGCACAGGATGTCGGCGCAGAAGTCGCCGTACGTGTCGGTGGCCAGCGCCGTGCCCAGCCCGGTCCGCAGACCGAGCCGGGACGCGGCGACGGCGAGGTTGGCGATGCCGCCGGGACACGAGCCCATGCCCGAGGCCCACACCTCGGTGCCGGGCTCGGGCAGTCCCTCGAGCCCGGTGAAGATGATGTCGAGGTAGACGACGCCTGGGACGAACAGGTCCAGTGCCGGGGTCATCTGGAGATCCTATGCCGGTGGGGCCCGCTGACCAGGGTGGCGAGCCCCACGTCGGTCAGCCGGCGACCCAGCTCGCGTCGCCGGCGCCCAGCTCGGCCGACCGTCCGCCCACGATCTCGACCCGCCACGGCAGCGCCGCGCCGTCGCGTTCGACGCGCACGGCCGTGCCGTCGCGGGTCACCGTGAAGGTGCTGTCGCCGACGCGGACGGCCGTGCTGCCCTCGGCCGGCTCGAAGATCCGGAGCGTCACCCCGTCGGCGTGGTCGTAGTCGGGCCGGTCGGTGCGGTTGCCGATCGGGAGGACCGCGCCCGGCCGCACGAGCAGCGGCACACTGCCGAAGCCGTGCGTCTCGTGCCGCCAGCCCGGCCCCTCAACGACCTCGCCGGACAGCAGGCTCGTCCAGCGCCCGGCCGGCACGTAGTAGCTGACCTCGCCGCCCTCGCTGAACACCGGCGCGACGAGCAGGTCACCGCCGAGCAGGTACTGCCGGTCGAGGTAGGTCACCGCGGGGTCGTCCGGGAAGCCCAGGACCATCGGCCGCATCACCGGCAGGCCCTGCTCGTGCGCCTGCCTTGCCGCCTCCCAGAGGTACGGCATCAGGCTGTACTTGAGGTGCGTGAAGGAGCGCAGCACCTCGACCGACTCGTCGTCGAACAACCACGGCACCCGGTACGAGTGGTTGCCGTGCAGCCGGCTGTGCGAGGAGAGGAGCCCGAAGGCGACCCACCGTTTGAACACGGCCGGGTCGGGCCGCCCCTCGAACCCGCCGATGTCGTGGCTCCAGAAGCCGAAGCCCGAGCTCATCAGCGACAGGCCGCCGCGCAGGCTCTCGGCCATCGACTCGTAGGTGGCCGAGTTGTCGCCGCCCCAGTGCACCGGGAACTGCTGGCCGCCCACGGTCGCCGAGCGCGCGAACAGCACCGCCTCGTTCTCGCCCTTCAAGGAGACGAGCACGTCGAAGACGACCTGGTTGTAGAGCTGCGTGTAGTAGTTGTGCATCCGCTCGGGGTCGGAGCCGTCGTGCCAGACCACGTCGGTGGGCACCCGCTCGCCGAAGTCCGACTTGAACGCGTCGACGCCCATCTCGACCAGCGTCGCGAGCTTGCCGGCGTACCAGGACCGGGCCTCGGGGTTGGTGAAGTCGACCAGGCCCATGCCGGCCTGCCACCTGTCCCACTGCCAGACGTCGCCGTTCGCCTTCCGGACCAGGTAACCCTTCTCGGCGCCCTCGACGAACAGGGCCGACCGCTGCGCGATGTACGGGTTGATCCACAGGCAGGTCCGCAGGCCGCGATCGTGCAGGCGCTTGAGCATGCCCGGCGGGTCCGGGAAGATCGCCGGGTCCCACTCGAAGTCGCACCAGTGGAACTCGCGCATCCAGAACGTGTCGAAGTGGAAGACGCTGAGCGGCAGGCCGCGCTCGGCCATGCCGTCGACGAACGAGGTGACCGTCTCCTCGTCGTACGGCGTGGTGAACGAGGTGGTGAGCCAGAGACCGAACGACCACTGCGGCGGCAGGGCGGGGCGGCCGGTCAGCGCCGTGTACCGGCGCAGGATGTCGGCCGGCGTGGGGCCGTAGATCACCAGGTAGGACAGGGTCTGCCCGGCCACGCTGAACTGGGTGCGCGACACCATCTCGCTGGCCACCTCGAAGGACACCTTGCCCGGGTGGTCCACGAGCACGCCGTAGCCGCGGTTGGTCAGGAAGAACGGCACGTTCTTGTACGCCAGCTCGCTGCTGGTGCCGCCGTCCTCGTTCCAGATGTCGACGCTCTGGCCGTTCTTGACGAAGGGGCCGAACCGCTCGCCCAGCCCGTAGACGGCCTCGCCCACGCCCAGGTCGAGCTGCTCGTGCACGTAGTGCTCGCCGTCGGCCGTGTCGACGACGCCCATGCCGCGCCAGCCGGTGCCGGTGAGCCGCCGGCCCTCGGCCACGAAGTCGAGCCCCCACCGGTCGCCGGCCTGGAACCGGGCGGTCAGGCGGCCCGAGGTCAGCGCGGTGCCGGCGACCGTGACCGGGTGGTCCTCGGTGGCGATCGCGAAGTTGGGGCCGTGGGGCACGCCACCGAGGAAGTGCCCGATCGTCACCCGGACCACGTCGGGCATCGGCGCCTCGACCCGGATGGTGATCAGCGGGGTGTCGAGCGTGTCGGCCCGGCTGCGCACCGGCTTGGTGGCGGCGTAGACGGTCAGCGACTTCTCGTCCGCCTGGCTGTCGCGCAGCTGCGCCGGGTGCAGGACGGTCAAGCCCTTGCGCTTGAGCCAGTACCCGTCGGTGAACTTCATGAAAGTCCTTTACTTGTTCAGGAGGCGCCGATTACTTGATGGCGCCGGCGGTGATGCCGCGGGTCAGCGTCCGCTGGAAGACGAGGAAGAAGATCAGCGCGGGCAGGATGCCGATCAGGCCCGACGCGCTGGTCATGGTCGCGTCCATGAGCCGGTCGCCCTGCAGCACGCCCAGAGCCACCGGCACGGTCTGGTTGTCGTTGGACACCAGGAAGACCAGCGGCAGGAAGAACTCGTTCCAGGTCCAGATGAAGAAGAACGTGAACAGCACGCCGAGCGTGGGCCGGCTGACCGGGACGACGACACTCCACAGGGTGCGTACCTTGCCGGCGCCGTCGACGTCCGCGGCGTCCAGCAGCTCGGTCGGGAACTCCTGGTAGACCGAGGTCAGCAGGTAGGTGCCGAAGGCCGCCTGGATGACCGTGAAGATGATGACGATCGAGATCAGGCTGTCGTAGAGCTGCACCTCCTTGGAGAGGAAGTACAGCGGGTAGACCAGCACCTCCTGCGGCAGCAGGTTGGCCACCAGGAAGAACACCAGGAACCAGAGCCGGCCCCGGACCTTGCCGATGCCCAGCGCGTACGCGTTGAGGATCGACAGCAGCACCCCCAGGACGGCCACGACGAAGCTGGTGATGAAGCTGTTCCAGAGCTTCTGCCCGAAGTTCACCCGGTTCCAGAAGTCGACGATGCCGTCCCAGTACAGATGGGTGGGCAGCGACAACGGGCCACCGCCGGCGTAGTCGGCCGGGCTCTTGACAGCGTTGATCGCGATGATCAGCAGCGGCGCGATGACGATGAGCAGGAGGGCGAGCAGCGCCCCGAGGATGACGAACCGCAGCGGGTTGGCCCTGGTCGCCGCGTGCTCGGTGCGAGCCGGCTCGACCGGCGCGCGGGTGGCCGTGACGGTCATTTGAGGCTCCGGTTCTGCAGGCGCAGGAAGGCGAAGGACAGCACGATGATCAGCACGGTGAGCACCGTGGAGATCGCCGAGCCGTACCCGACCTGGGCCTTCTCGAAGAAGTTCTTGTACGCGAAGTACGAGGGGACGAGCGTCGCGTTGCTCGGCCCGCCACCGGTGAGCACGAAGATCGGCCCGAAGATCTTCAGCGCGGAGATCGTGGTCGTCACCAGCACGACGTAGAACTCCGGCCGGATCAGATACACGGTGATCTTGCGGAAGCGCTGCCACCAGTTCGCGCCGTCCAGGTCGGCCGCCTCGTACAGCTCCGGGTCGACCCGCTGCAGGCCGGCCATGAACATGACGATCGGATAGCCCAGCTGGACCCAGATCATGATGCCCATGACGCTGTACAGCGCCGATCCAGGTTCACCCAGCCAGTTGTGGGCCAGCGAGCCCAGCCCGATCGTGTCGAGGATCCGGTTGAGCGCGCCGTACTCGGGGTGCAGGATCCAGCCCCACAGGATGCCGGTGACCGCCACCGGGATGATCTGCGGCAGATAGAACCCGGAGCGGAACAGCGAGGCCCAGCGGTTGCCGAACTTCTTGGCCACGTAGTCGAACAGCACCGCGGCCAGGAACAACCCGAGCAGCGTGGGCACCACGGCCATGGCCAGGATGAGCAGCAGGATGTTGCTGAACGACGACCAGAAGAGCGAGTCCTCGAAGAGCCGTGTGTAGTTGTCGAAGCCGATCCAGCGCTGCTCGCCGACCCCGTTCCACTTGGTGAAGCTCGTGTAGACGGTCATCACCAGCGGCACGACGATCACCAGCAGCGAGGCCAGCACGCCGGGGATGAGGAACGGCCAGTACCCCTTGCGTCTCATGGTCCCTCTTTCCTGTACGCGGGCGGAGGCTCGCGCCCCCACCCGCGTCCCGGGGTCACTTGCCGAGGTCGGCGAGGTTCTCGTCGTACGGCTTGGCGATCTCGTCGAGCACCTGGCCGGGGGTCTTGGAGCCGTTGATCAGCCCCTGCACCCCGGCGACGAGCACGTCGTAGTAGCCGGGGGCCGGCCAGTCCGGGTAGAACGCGAGACCGTCCTCGGCCGACAACTTGTTGAAGTTCTCGATGAGTTCCTTGTTCTTGGGGTCGGTGATCTGCGCGGCGTCGGCCGCGACCGGCACACCGCCGTTGTTGCCGAGCAGCGCCTGGATCTCCGGCTTCATCGTGATGTCGATGAAGTCGTACGCGAGCGCCTTGGCCTTGCTCTTCTCCGGCACCACCCACAGGTTGCCGCTGGAGCCCGGGTGCAGCTTGTTGCCGGGGAACAGGAACGTGCCCCACTCGAAGTTCTTGATCTCGTTGACGAACCGGCCGTACCACCAGCTGCCGGAGATCATGATCGGGAACTTGCCCTGGCTGAACGAGACGCCCATGTCCTCGGCCTTGATGCCGGCCGAGTTCTTGGCGATGTAGCCCTTGTCGACCCACTGCTTGAAGGTCTCGGCGCCATAGCTGAGCTGCGGGCCCTTGAAGTCGACCTTGTTCTTGTAGAGCTGGTAGTCGTCGACCCAGGCCCGGTCGGCCTTCGACAGCGCGAGCGAGTACAGGATCTGCTGGGCCGGGTACTCCGCGCCGCCGACCGCCAGCGGGGTGACCTTGTTCCGCACGAACGTGTCCATCACCGTGGTGAACTCGTCGAGCGTGGTCGGCACCTGCAGGTTGTACTTCTTGAACAGGTCCTTGTTGTAGTAGACCTCGACGTACTCGGCGTAGTTGGGGATGCCGTAGGTCTTGCCCGACCCCATGATGCCGTCGTCGTCGTACTTGGTCGTGGTCTGCAGGCCCGTGTTGAGCGCCTTGTCCCAGCCGCGCTTGCCCGCCTCCTCGGTGAGGTCGGTGAGCAGCCCCTGCTTGGACAGCAGGCCGGCGGTGGCGTTGCCCTTGTTGTACTCCATGATGTCCGGCGCGCTGTCGGAGTTCAGGATCATCTGGGCGTTCTGCTGGATCTGCTCGAAGCCCTTCTCCTCGAACTTGACCTCGACGCCCGGGTGGGTGGTCTTGAACTCCTCGATGGCCTTGTTCCAGGCGATGCCCATGGCGCTGGTCGGACCCTCGTAGTGCCACAGGGTCAGGGTCTTGGCGTCGGCCCCTTCCTCGGACGAGGAGTCGCCCGAGCCGCCACAGGCGGTGAGGGCGAGCGAGGTGGCCAGCAAAAGGGCGCCGGCGGACCGGCCGGCTCGGAAACTGATCATGTCTGTTCGTCCTCCGGGAGGGGTCCGTCGAAGCGCTTCGACGATGAGGGAGCGGAGAGCCACCGACATTGTCGAAGCGCTTCGACGCGGGACTTTGACAGGACGCTAGGCTCCGTCCTGCACAGATGTCAACGGTGTGACGAAGACATTTCCAGGACCGAGATCAAACGCCCGTCGCGGTGCTTCCCGAGGCAACCGATCGCCCTTCCGGCGCGTCCAACCGGCTCCATCCCGCTGCCGAGAAGGTGCCCCGTGAAGCGACTGCCGACCGTTCTCGCCACCCCGTTCCTGCTGGTCGGCGCCCTATCGGCCTGCACCGAGGGCGGCTCGGGCCCGGGCCCGGCCGGCACTTCGCCGGCGGTGAGCGCCTCAGCCGAGGCCCCGCTCGTCGACCCCACCCTGGGCCGCCGGGCCAGCCCCGGATGGACCGAGGGGCCCAGCACCACGCTGAGCCCCGGCCAGGGCATGCCCGCCGTTGTCGAGTGCGGCGACTTCGACCTGGACCTCGGCGACACCCTGCCCGATCGCGCGGCCCGCTGCTTCGTCGACGCGGCCCAGGCCGGCCACCCGGCCCGGCTGCGGGTCACCCGCCTCACCACCGAGGGCGACCCCATCCCGGTGACCTACACGGCCGGCGCCGACGGCTTGACCGAGGTCGTCACCGACACCCGCCAGGACGCCTTCGGCAGCAAGGTGGTCACCCGCGAGACCTGTCAGGGTCCGTCGCCCGCCGCCTACGGCATCGACTTCACGAAGTGCACCTAAGGCGGACCACCCGTCAGGGCGTCAGGACCACGAGTTGCTGCGTCGCCCGGGTCATCGCGACGTACCGGTCCACCGCGCCCTCGATGCCCTCGCCCCAGCTGTCCGGGTCGACCAGCACGACCAGATCGAACTCGAGGCCCTTGGCCAGCGCGGGCGTCAACGACCGGACCCGGGGCGGCGGCGCGAACGACGGATCGCCGATGACACAGGCGATTCCGTCGGCGTGGGCGGTCAACCATCCATCCAGGACCGACGCGAGCTCAGCTGTGGACCCGTACCGGACGGGCACCCCGCCGCTGCGGATGGAGACCGGCACGTTGGCGTCGGGCAGCGCGGCCCGGATCACCGGCGCCGCCGCGTCCATGACCTCGGCCGGCGTCCGGTAATTGATGGTCAGCGACGTCATCGTGACCCGGTCGAGGCCGATGCGCGACAGGCGCTCGGGCCACGACCCGGTGAACCCGTGCCGCGCCTGGGCCCGGTCGCCGACGATCGTGAAGCTGCGCGACGGGCAGCGCAGCACCAGCATCTGCCACTCGGCGTCGGCCAGTTCCTGGGCCTCGTCCACGACGACGTGCGCGAACGGCCCGGCCAGCCGGTCGGGGACGGCCGCGGGCACGGCGTCCTCGTCGACCAGCACGTCGCGCAGGTCCGGCTGCACCAGCATCCACAGCAGACCCTGGCCGTCGTCGTACTCCCGCGAGTCGATCAGGTCGTCGAGCACCCGGGACATGCCCTGGCGCTGGGCGGCCACCGCGGCCTCCCGCTGCCGGCGCGACCGCGACGACCCGGGATCGCCGACCCGCTGCCGCGCCGCATCCAGCAGCGGCAGGTCCGACACCGTCCAGGCGCGAGGATCCGTACGCTGCAGAGCGGCGACCTCGTCAGCGGTGAGCCAGGGCGCGCACTTGCGCAGATAGGCCGGCACCGACCACAGATCGGCGACGACGTCCTCGGCCTTCAGCACCGGCCAGGCCCGGTGAAAGGCCGCGGCCAGGGCCCGATCGCGCAGAAGCGACCGCCTCAGCAGGTCCGGCGGCTCCTCGCCCCGATACTTCGCCTCGAGGATCGTGAGCAGCTCCTCCCACGCCTCGTCACGCCCCTCGTTGTGCGGTGTGCCCGGGCCGGGCGCCTCGAACGCCTCGGCCCAGTCGCCGGCGGTCAGCCGGATCTCGTCGTCACCGGCCTCCACGATCAGGCCGCCGGCCGGTGGCTCCTCGTAGAAGGCGACCGCGGCCTCGATCCCCTTCACCAGGGCGGCCGAGGACTTGAGCCGGGCCACCTGGGCGTCGGCCTCGTCCGGGAAGGAGGCGCCACCCGGCACCAGGTCGCGCAGCGTGCACGTCTGCACCTCGTCCTCGCCCAGACTCGGCAGCACATCGGAGACGTAGGCCAGATAGGGCTCGTGCGGCCCCACGAAGAGCACGCCGCCCTGACGGTGGGCCAGCCGCGGATCGGAGTAGAGCAGATACGCCGTACGGTGCAGGGCGACCACGGTCTTGCCGGTGCCCGGCCCGCCGTCGACCACGAGCGCACCACCCGAGCCGGCGCGGATGATCGCGTCCTGGTCGGCCTGGATGGTCCCGAGCACATCACGCATCCGGGCCGACCGGTCGCTGCCCAGGCTCGCGATGAAGGCCGACTGGTCGTCCAGCGCCGCGTGCCCCTCGAGGGCGTCCGGCGTGAAGACCTCGTCCCAGTAGTCGGTGATGTGCCCGCCGCTCCAGCGGTAGCGGCGACGGCTGGCCAGGCCCATCGGGTCGGCGTGGGTCGCTCCGAAGAACGGCTCGGCCGCCGGCGAACGCCAGTCCACCAGAAGCCTTCGCCCGTCGGTGTCGGTCAGACCGAACCGTCCGATGTAGACCGGCTCGGCGCCGTCGGCGCTCACCATCCGCCCGAGGCAGATGTCCAGGCTGTAGCGACGCAGCGCGCGCAGCCGGGCGGTCAGCCGCCGCACGGCGTCGTCCCGGTCCACGGCCTGCCGACCCTTGCCGGCGGGCGCCTTCCGTTCGATCTCGAGGCGATCGGTGAGCTCGGCGATCGTCCGCCGGAGGCTGCCGGCGACGGCCGCGAAGTGTTTCTCGTCCTCGGCGATCAGGGCCGGGTCGGCCTTGGCGGCCAGGTGGGCGGGCAGGGCGAACGCGCTGCTGGTCGTCTGCTGGTTCACGCAAATCCCCCGGATCGTGGCTTCGACCTGCGATTTTGCGCGCTGACCGGGGTCTTGCGGCAAGCCCCCCACTGTGTTATACGTTAAACATGGCGAGAGGTGGTGGTTCCCCTCCGCACTCTTCTTTCCCACGGGACGTCCGGCACGAGCAGCACCTCAAGGAGCTGCGGCTGTTGCGCCGGGTCCGCGACCGCATCGACCGCGATTACGCCCAGCCGCTCGACGTCGAGGCGCTGGCCCGCGGGGTCAACCTGTCGGCCGGTCACCTGAGCCGCGAGTTCCGGGCCGCGTTCGGCGAGTCGCCGTACAGCTATCTGATGACCCGGCGGATCGAACGGGCCATGGCTCTGCTGCGGCGCGGCGACCTCTCCGTCACCGAGGTCTGCTTCGAGGTCGGGTGCTCGTCGCTCGGCACGTTCAGCACGCGGTTCTCCGAGCTCGTGGGCATGTCGCCCAGCGCCTACCGCCGCCTGACGGCCGAGCAGTCACAGGCCGAGGGGCTGCCCGGATGCGTCGTCAAACAGGTGACCAGACCGGTCAGGAATCGAGAAGCGAGCCCGGTCCGCGGCCAATAGCGTGGTCGGCATGAACCTCACCATTCACAACACGTTCCTTCCGGCCGACAACCCCGAGGCCTCGCTGGCGTTCTGGCGCGACACGATGGGCTTCGAAGTGCGCAACGACGTCGGTTACGGCGACATGCGCTGGATCACCGTGGGCCCGCCCGGGCAGCCGCAGACCTCGATCGTCCTGCACCCGCCGACGGTCGACCCGGGCCTGACCGACGACGAGAAGCGCACCATCGCCGAGCTGATGGCCAAGGGCAGCTACGCCAGCATCGTGCTCAGCGCGCCCAACGTCGACGAAGCCTTCGAGCAGGTGCAGAAGAGCGGCGGCGACGTGGTGCAGGAGCCGATCGACCAGCCGTACGGGCTGCGCGACTGCGCCTTCCGCGACCCCGCCGGCAACATGGTCCGGATCAACCAGCAGCCGTAGCCGGTGGCGCGGAGCTCTCCCGCTCGACCAGCGTCGGCGGCAGCAGCCGCACCGGCTCGATCGATCGGCCGTCGAGCAGCCGCATCGCCGTCTCGACGGCCAGCCCGCCGACGTCGTGGGCCGGGATGTCGACCGAGGTGAGCGGCAGCGGCATGGTCAGGGCCACATCCCGCGGGCAGATCGCCACCACGGAGATGTCCGCGGGGACCCGGCGCCCGTCGGCCCGCAGCTCCTCGAGCACCATCCGCAGCACTTCCTCGTTGTGCACGACCAGCGCCGTCACGCCCGGCAGCTGCGCGTCGATGTCGGCCAGGCAGGCCCGCACCCCCGCCCGGTCGGGCTCGCACGGATGCGTCACCGTCTCGAGGCCCAGGCCGGCCGAGGCGGCGGTGAACCCGGTCAGGAACCTTTCCGCGTACGTCGTACCGCGCCGGTAGACGGCCGGTGACGGACCGACCAGGGCCACCCGCCGGTGCCCGTACCAGGCCAGGTGCCGCAGGGCCTCGGCCGCCGCGGCCTCGAAGTCGAGGTCGACGCAGGCGATCCCGGCCGGGTCCTCGGGCAGCCCGATCAGCACCGACGGCTGCTTGAGCTTGCGCAGGGCGGTCAGGCGGACGTCGTCGCGCTCCACGTCCATCACGATGAGCGCGTCGACCATGGTGCTGTGGGCGACCCGTTCCAGACCGGCGGTGCCCTCGTCCTTGGTCAGCAGCAGCACGTCGTGGTTGTGGCTGCGCGACGCGGTGACCACGGCCGTCGCGAACTGCATGATGACCGGCACGCTGACGTCGGCCCGCAGCGGCACGACCAGGGCCAGCACGTTGGTCCGGCTGCTGGCCAGGGCCCGCGCGCCCGCGTGCGGGTGGAAGCCGAGCTCGGCGATCGCCGCCCGCACCCGTTCGCGGGTCCGCTCCGAGATCGGGCGACGGCCGCTCAGCACGTACGAGACCGTGCTCGGGGACACGCCGGCCGCCCGCGCCACGTCGTTGATCGTCGCCATCCACCCCTCCGCACGCCCGTGGCCCATTCCGGGCAGCCCGAAAGGCGATCCTACCGACACCCGCCGGATCGTCGAAGCGCTTCGATGATTTCGGCTCGGGGCGGCCGGTCGCCGGTAGCCGACAGGGGCGCGGCTAGCGGGGCCGGATGGTCGGGTCTTAGGGTGTGAGCAGCGGCAACGCGGGAGGGCGGATCCGGTATGACGACGAACGGCAGACCCGTGCGGCTTCTGCGAGGGTACGGCTGGTGGATCATCCTGGTGACCGTTCTGGTCACCGCTGGGGCCTATGCGCTGAGCCGCGTCGAGCCGGTCAGCCACCGTTCCACCGCGACGGCGGTGGCCGCGCCGCGGCTGCGGGCGAACGTGACCCCGGTGCCCGCCGACGCCGGCACCGAACGTGAGATCGCCCGGTCGGCCACGGTGCTGCGGGAGGTCGCCGCCGACCTGCGCCTGTCGCCGGAGGAGCTCGCCGACGGCCTGACCGTCGAGCCGGCCCAGGGGTCGGCGATCACGATCGCGTACACCGACGGCGACGCCACAACCGCCCGGCAACGCGCGCAGGCCGTGGCCGCCGAGTACGTGCGCTACCGCAACACCACCACCGCGCAGTACGGCATCGCCGCGTCGCTCGTGTCGCCGGCCGGCCCGGCCGAGGAGCAACGGCTCCCCCTCTGGCTGTATCTGACCGTCGGCGCGGTCGCGGGCCTGCTGCTCGGCCTGCTCGGCGCGGTGGGACTGGCGCGCCGCCGCGACCGCCTCCGCGGGCGGGTCCACTACGAGGACCAGACCGGGCTGCCGGTGCTGGCCACGATTCCCCGGGCCCGCCGTCCGCGCGGACCGGGAGCGTCGCTGCCGGTGCTGCTGCGCTCGCCCGATTCGGCCGACGCCGAGTCGTACCGCTATCTGCGGGCCCGGCTCGACCCGTGGCTGGCCGGGCCGGCCACGGTGCTGGTGGCCGGCGGGCGCGACGGCGAGGGCCGCAGCACCACGGCGGCCAACCTGGCCGTCGCCCTGGCCCAGTCCGGTCGCCGGGTCGTGCTGGTCGACGCCGACGTCCGCCGGCCGGCGCTGCACCTGATGTTCGACCTGTCCCGTGACCGCGGGCTGATCGACGTCCTGACCGGCCGGCACACGCTGGCCGAGACGCTGGCGGCCGGCGCGATCGTCAACCTGCGGGTGCTCGCCGTGGGCGCCGACCGGGACAACGCGGCCGATCTGCTCGCCGCGGGCGGTCTGACCGGCCTGCTGCACGAGCTCAAGGAGCAGTGCGACGTCGTGGTGCTCGACTCGCCGGCGCTGCTCGCCGTGGCCGACGGCATCGGGCTGGCCACCCAGGCCGACCACGTCCTGCTGGTCACCGATTACCGCCGCAGCGCGCGGGCCGAGGCCGTGCGGGTCGCCGCCGATCTCGAGCAGGTGGCGCCCGGACGTGTCTCGGCGGTGCTGATCGGCGTGCCCGAGCGCGAGGGGGGCTCGATCCCGCGTAGCCGGATGGGCCGCGCCCCCGCCCCCGTGCCGGCCCCGCAACCGCCGGTCGACCGGTTCGCCGTCCTGGACGGACCGGCCGATCCGCTGCCCAAACCGCCTCCGCGCGAGGAGCCGGCGCCCCCGAAGGCACAAGAGCCCGCGATCGCAGAAGAGCAGCCGGTAGCCAAAGAGCACCCGGTGGCCCAAGAGCCACCGGCTGGGAAACAGCCGCCGGTGGCGAAAAAGCTGCCGGAGGCGGAGCCGCCCCGGGAGGCGGAACCCGCGGCGGTCGAGTCCCCGGCGGTGGAGCGACCGGCCCCGAGGTCCAGGCCGATCAGCGCCAAGGCGGCGATTCCCAAGCCCCGCGTCTACACCTCGGCGGCCAAGGCCGAGGCCGAGGCGCGGGTGGAGGCCGCGAACGGCTTGGAGCCCGCGAACGGGCCGGCCGCGACAGCGGAGGCGCCGGCCGAGAAATAACCCGGGTGGTGACCTTCGGGGCCGACAGGTTAGGTTAGCCATACCTTTGGTCCTGGAACTGCCCTGGAGGCCCCCCGTGACTCAGACCGCTGACCCGGCCGTGCGGACGCTGCCGTGGCGGTTCTTCGCCACCGAGGTACGGCAGGTGCGCCGGCTCAGCCCGCACTTCCTCCGGGTCACCTTCACCGGCGACGACCTGGGCCACTTCGCCGACAACGGCTTCGACCAGCGCATCAAGCTGATCCCGGCGCTGCCCGGCTCGGGCCTGGCCCACATGCCGACCGGCGAGGACTGGTACACGGAGTGGCGCGCCCTGCCCGAGGAGCAGCGCAACCCGATCCGCACGTACACCGTGCGGGCCGTGCGCCCCGAGGCGCGCGAGGTGGACGTGGACATGGTGCTGCACGGCGTCGACGGCCCCGCCTCCCGCTTCGCCGCCGAGGCCCGGCCCGGCGCCCCGGCCTATCTGCTCGGGCCCAACGCCGATTTCGACGGCGTGCACGGGGGCATCGACTTCCACCCGCCCGCCCACACCGACTGCCTGTTGCTGGGCGGCGACGAGACCGCGGTGCCGGCCATCGCCGCGATCCTGGCCGGCCTGCCCGCCGACGCCCGGGGCGAGGCCCTGCTCGAGGTGCCCTCGGCCGCAGACGCACTGGACCTGATCGCCCCCGAGGGCGTCCGGGTCACCTGGCTGGCCCGGGACGAGGCCGCCCACGGCGCCAGGCTCGTCCCGGCCGTCCGGGCCGCGAGCCGGCGGATCCTGGGCGACGACCAGGTGGGTGCCCCGGCCGAGCTCGAGGACGTGGACGTCGATCACGACATGCTCTGGGAGGTGCCCGAGGAGTTCACCGACGTCAGCCGCTTCTACGCCTGGCTGGCCGGCGAGGCCGCCATGATCAAGGCCCTGCGCCGCCACCTGGTCGCCGAGTGCGGCGTCGACCGACGCCTGGTGGCGTTCATGGGCTACTGGCGCCTCGGGCGCGCCGAGGGCAACTAAACCGACCTTGTCCCTGTTTCCGCCGAATTCCTCCGGTGGGGTGGCTTTTCGCCTAGCGTTTTCGGTGAGGCCACGCCCGTTTGCGGCCCCCAGGAGAGCCGCGCCCCCGGGCACGGCTCCACCGAGCCCGAGGAGGAAGGCATGTGGAACACCTCGGCGCCGCAGCAGGGCCCGGTCGTCCTGCTCGTGGAGGACGACGAGGATCTGCGCGACATGACGTCGCAGATGCTCGAGCTGCGCGGTTTCCAGGTGCTGGTCGCCACCGACGCGGTCAGCGCCATCACCAAGTGCAAGGTGCACGAGGGCAAGATCGACGTGCTCCTGACCGACCTCGGCCTCCCCGGCGTCTCCGGGGGTGAGCTCGCCCGCTCGGCGCACGCCGTCCGCCCCGGCATGGAGACCGTCTACATCTCCGGCATGCCGCAGGAGATCGCCATCCGCCGGGGCATCATCAAGCGCGGCGCGTCCTTCATCGCCAAGCCCTTCACCGCGGACCAGCTGGCCGGCACCCTCCGGTCGGTTCTGGCCCAGCACAACAGCAACGCTCCTGCACCCTGAGTTTTCTTTGGTCCGACTTAACTCTGCGTCGACTCCTCCGATTCATAGGGTCACAGGCCGGAAAAACCCGGCCGGCCACTGATCCGGGGGGACCCCAATGCTGCCTTTCCACTACATCGCCGCGTACGCCCAGTCGCACTTCACCGCGGTGAAAGAGCGCATGTCGCGTGACGAGGGTGCCACGGCGGTCGAGTACGGCCTGCTGGTCTCGCTCGTCGCTGTGGTCATCATCGTCGGCGCCACGACCTTCGGCGCCAAGATCAGTGAGCTGTTCACCGCCGTCGCCGGCAAGATCAAGGTGCCCACCCCGTAAGCAGGAAGGCCGGTAGTCACGAAAGTGCGTACCGCCAGTCGTCCCTCCCTCAGCCCCGGGCCGCGCACCGCGCGTCGGCCGGCCCGGGGCGAGGAGGGCGCGGCCGCGGTTGAAGCCGCCATCGTGTTACCGCTCATCCTGCTCCTGCTGTTCGGCATCATCGATTTCGGCCGGGCGCTGCAACAGCAGGCCCTGCTCACCTCGGCCGTTCGTGAGGGCGCCCGCACCGGGGCCCTGAACGGCACGGCGGCCGCCGTGCAGACCAAGGTTCAAAGCATCGCCGGGATGGACGTCACCGTCGTGTCGTCCATCTGCACCAGTGGCAGCCTGATCTCGGCGGACGCGTCGGTCACGGCCACCCAGCCGTTCACGGCCCTCACCCCCGTCTTCGCGCTCATGCAGTACTACGGCTCCACCACAACGCTCACCAGCCTCAGGGCCACCGGGGTCATGGCATGCACCGGCTGACCCGGCACCTGCTCTCTCCGGTCCGTCGCGCCTGGCGACGGGCCTCTCGGCGTCATGGCTCCGAGCACGGCGCCGTCGCCGCGTTGTTCGCCGTCATGGTGAGCACCGGCGTGATCATCACGATGGGCGCGCTCGTCATCGACGTCGGCCAGATCGCCCTCGAACGCCAGGAGTTGCAGACCGGGGCCGACACCGCCTCGTGGTCGATCGCCACCAAGTGCATCGCCAAACCGGCCGACTGCACGATGGCCAAGCAGTCCGTGGTCGCCCAGGACTATGCCAACCGCAACACCAAGGACGGTTCGGCCGACGCACAGATCTGCATCTCCAGCCTGAGCGCCCAGTGCACCGCCTGGAACAGCCCGGCCGCCTGCCCGGCCACCACGATCACCGGCGGCACCTCCGTCGAGGTGCGCACCAGCACCCGTACGGGAGCCTCGACCCTCCTCCCGCCGGCCTTCGCCGGCGCGATGTCCGGGTCGGCGTCGACCGGCGTCACCGCCGGCGCCTGCGGGCGGGTCGCCTGGGGCCCGCCGGGCCTGACCAAGGTTCTGGCGCTCGGGTTCTCGATGTGCGACTGGAAACGCATGACCCAGAACGGGACCACCTTCTACGGCCCCTTGAGTCCCCTGCTCAGCCAGCTCGGTCTGTACTCGGTTCTCGGCCTGCCCGCCCCGACCGCCTCCGCGGAGAGCGCCATTCCCGCGGTGCTGCCGGCGTCCATCCTCGGGCTCCCGTTGCCCTCGTGCACCTCGCCATTCGACCTCACCGAGCCGCGCGGGTGGGTGTGGCTGGCCAACAACGACCTCTCCCCGCCCGACGCCAACTGCGAGATCTCCCTCAAGGTGGGCGACCGGCCGCGATCGCAGTTGCTCTCCGGCCTGACCCAGGGCATCGCCTGCGCGGGCCGGCTCCAGGCCCAGCTGGCCAGCCGGCAGCCGGTGCTCGTCCCGATCTTCGACGACATCGCGCCGCTGATCTCGCTCACCCCGACCTACCGCATCGCCGGCTTCGCGCCGTTCGTCTTCACCGGCTACACCGCCCTGATCCCCGGCCTGCTCTCGGGGGTCGGAAGCCTGCTCAACGGCGGCGTCGCGGGGCTTCTGCAGAGCGTGCTGTGCGGAACCTCGCAGTGCATCCTCGGTTACTTCACCAAGACGCTGGTGCCGGTCGACATCCCCTCGTTCGGCACCGGGCCCAACTTCGGCGCCACGGTCATCGGGCGTACGGGATGACCGGGTCGCAAGGAGGTCGGGAATGAGCCGACGCATCGTTCTGCTGGGCGTGGCCGCCGTGCTGGCGGTCCTCAGCGCGCTGGCCGTGGTCGCCTACGCGAGCGGCGCCGACCGTCGCGCGGTCGAGGGCAAGAAGGGCGTCTGGGTACTGCTGGCCACCGACGCGATCCCGAGCGGCACGACCGGCGCCCAGATCCGCTCGCGCCGCCTGGTGCGCCAGGTGCTGATGCCGGCCGAGACGGTGCCCTCGGGCGCGCTGGCCAAGCTCGACCCGGCCCTCGACGCCAAGCAGCTCAACACTCAGCTCCAGCCCGATCAGATGCTGCTGAGCCGCCAGTTCGAGCCCGCGGTCAAGGCGGCGGCCAAGCCCGCCGCCACCTTCAAGGTGCCGCCCACACAACTGGCCATCAGCGTCGAGCTGGGCATCGCCCGGCAGGTCGCCGGCAATGTCAAGCGCGGCGACAAGGTCACCGTCTTCGTCACCACGCCGCGCAACGACAGCCCGGAGGACCCGCAGAAGACCTGGGTCGTGCTGCCGACCGCCACCGTGCTCAGCGTCGGGGAGAGCGTGCCGCCGAACATCGCGGCGCTGCTCTCGCCCAGCGGCCAGGCGTCGGGCTCGGCCGGTGCCAGCCCCACGCCGAGCCCCACCAGCACCGTCACCCTGCTGCGCTATGTGGCCACGCTGGCCGTCTCGCCCGATCAGGCCGACGCGCTGATCAACGCCTACAACCGCGGTTACCTGCACCTGGCGCTGCAGGGTGCCAAGGCGACCGTGACAGCGACGCCGACTGTCACCGAGAGCGGGGACGCTGGATGAGCCTTTACGTCTATCTCGAGCCCGACCGCGAGATGCTGGCCGAGCGCGGGCCCGAGTTCCAGGCGGTCGGCGGCGCGATCGTGCACAGCATGGCCGAGCTCGAGAACCACCTGCCGCGCTACCCCGAGACCCTGCTGGTTCTCATCGGCGCGAGCATCGATCTGGACGAGGCGCTGATGTTCACCGCCTATCAGCGCCTGCAGCGGCCGATGATCGGCGTCGTGCTGATCCGCAGGAGCATCGAGCCGCGCGAGGTGATCCGCTGCCTGCAGTCCGGGGTGCGTGACGTGGTCGAGGAGGCCGACTGGGACGGCGTCCGGCAGGCCACTGCCCGGTCGGTCGACGTCTCCAAGGCGCTCAGCACCTCGATCCGGTCGGGCGCCGAGATCGCGCCGCACGGCCGCATCGTTACCGTTTTCGCCGGCAAGGGCGGCTGCGGGCGCAGTTTCGTCGCGGTCAACCTGGCCGTGGCGCTGTGGGCCGGGGGCGCCCGCCGCGTGCTGCTGGTCGACCTCGACCTGCAGTTCGGCGACGTGGCGATCATGCTGAAGCTGCCGCCGGACCGCAGCATCGCGGGCGGCATCGCCATGGCCGGCCGCCTCGACGAGCCCGGCCTGCGCTCGATCGTCACCCCGTACCGCCCGGGGGTCGACGCGCTGCTCGCGCCGGGCAACCCGGCCCAGGGCGAGCACGTCCGCCGCGAGCTGGTGCTGGAGATCCTCGACGTGGCGCGGCCGCACTACGACTTCATCATCATCGACACCCCGGCCATCGTCACCGACCAGGTGCTCGCCGCGCTGGACGTCTCCGACTGGTTCGTGCCGATCGTCACGCCCGACCTGCCGACCCTCAAGACGGTGCGCCTGACCGTGGAGATGTTCGACATGCTGGAGTACCCCCGCGACCGCAGCCTGCTGGTCTTCAACCGAGCCAACACCCAGGTCGGCCTGACCACGGCCGACGTCGAGGAGGCGATCGGCATGCCGTTCGCGTCGCTGGTGCCCTCGAGCCGGGACGTGCCCATCTCGGTCAACCAGGGCGAGCCGCTGCTGCTGACCGAGCCGCTGCACCCGGTGAGCCGGGCGATCCGCCAGCTCGCCGACCGCTGCGCCGGCACCGAGACCGCGCCCGAGCCGAAACGCGGGCTGTTCGGCCGCCGCAAGAAGGTGAAGCGGTGAGCCTGTCGGCCCGGCTCGGCATGTACGGGCGGGCGAACAACGAGGAGGACACCGAACCGGCCGACGAGCCGGATCGCCGGGCGTCCGGGTCGAGCCAGCGTTACCGGGCCGCGGGCCGGCAGGCGGCCGACCCCGTCTACGACGTACGCCTGCGGATCCAGCGCCGGCTGGCCGACGAGCTGGGACCGACCCTGTACGCCAGCCGCGGCGAGGACGACGGGCTCGACGCCCGCGTGCGGGAGGTCCTCTCCGATCTGCTGGCCCGCGAGGAGACCCCGCTCTCCGGCAGCGACCGGGCCCGCATCGTCAAGGAGGTCATCGACGAGGTCATCGGCCACGGACCGATCGAGGGCCTGCTGCGCGACCCGTCGGTCACCGAGGTCATGTGCAACGGCGCCAAGTTCATCTACGCGGAACGCTTCGGGCGCATCGAGCGGACCGAAGTGGAGTTCGACGACGACGCGCACCTGCGCCGCATCATCGACCGGATCTGCGCCCGGGTGGGCCGTCGGGTCGACGAGGCCAGCCCGATGGTCGACGCGCGGCTCCCCGACGGCAGCCGGGTCAACGCCATCGTGCCGCCGATCGCCCTCGACGGCGCGTCGCTGACGATCCGCAAGTTCTCGGCCACACCGCTGACCGTCGGCGACCTCATCTCGTACGGGACGATGACCCGGCCCGCGGCGGAGTTCCTCGACGCGTGTGTGCGTGGGCGGCGCAACATCGTGGTCAGCGGCGGCACCGGCTCCGGCAAGACGACCATCCTCAACGTGCTGTCCAGCTTCGTGCCCACCGACGAGCGCATCGTCACCATCGAGGACGCGGCCGAGCTGAGGCTGGGGCAGGACCACGTCGTACGACTGGAGTCGCGCCCGGCCAACGCCGAGGGGCGCGGCATCGTCAACACGCGGGACCTGGTCCGTAACTCGCTGCGGATGCGGCCCGACCGGATCGTCGTCGGCGAGGTCCGTGACGCCGCCGCGCTCGACATGCTGCAGGCCATGAACACCGGTCACGACGGCTCGCTGACCACCCTGCACGCCAACACCCCGCGCGACGCGCTCTCCCGGCTCGAGACCATGGTGCTGATGGCCGGCATGGACCTGCCCAGCCGGGCGATCCGCGACCAGGTCGCCTCGGCCGTCGATCTGATCATCCAGATCACCCGGTTCAAGGACGGCTCCCGCAAGGTCAGCCACATCACCGAGGTCGTCGGCATGGAAGGCGACACGATCACCCTGCAGGACCTGTTCCTGCACGAGGTCAGCGCCGAAATCCCGCCGCACCTCGCCCAGCTCAGGACCACCGGCATCCGCCCGCGCTTCGTCGACGCGCTGGCGATGTACGGCGTCACGCTGCCCCCGAACCTGTTCGGCGGGCCCCGATGACGATCGTCGCCCTGCTGGCCGGTGCGACCGCGTTCCTGATCTTCTTCGTGGTGGTCGAGCGTCTCTTCGGGCGTACGCCCATGCAGCGCCGCCTGGCCACGCTGCGGCACTACACGGCCGGCGATCGCCAGGTCGAGGAGTCCCTGCTGCGGCGCCTGCAACACGCCGCGGGCGACTTCGTCGAACGCTCCCCCGCCCTGACCCGGCTCGCCGCCCGGGCCGAACCCAAGCTCGACCAGGCCGCGGCCAAGATGCGCCCGACCGAGTGGCTGGTCCTGCGGGGCACGATCGCGCTGCTGGCCGCGCTCGCCCTGGTGGTCCTCCTGCACCCGCTGGTCGGCCTCCTCGCCGGTCTGCTGCTCGGCTTCTTCGGGCCCGGCCTGCTGCTCAGCCTCCGGATCCGGCGGCGCCGGCAGCAGTTCACCGACGAGCTCCCGGTTCTGCTGCAACTGGTCCTCAGCGCCCTGCGTTCCGGCTTCACCCTGCAACAGGCGGTCGACGCCGCGGTCCGCGACGACGAGGGGCCGGTGGCCGAGGAGTTCAGCCGGGCCCTGTCCGAAGCGCGGATCAACGGCGAGTTCGAGGACGCCCTGCAGCGGGCCGGCGACCGCGTCGGCAGCCCCGAGCTCAGCTGGCTCGTCCTGGCCCTGCGGCTGCAGCGGGAGACCGGCGGCAGCCTGGCCGAGGTCATGCAGACCACGGCCGAGACCCTGCGCGAACGCGCCTATCTGCGACGGCACGTCCGGTCGCTGTCGGCCGAGGGCCGCATCTCGGCGTACGTGCTGGTCGCGTTGCCGCTGTTCGCCACGGGCCTGCTGTTCGTGGCGCGGCGCGAATACATGGCGGTCCTCTGGCAGACGGCGATCGGCATCGTCATTCTCGTCGTGGCGGCCATCATGGTGCTCATCGGCACGCTCTGGCTGCGTGCGGTCACGAAGATCGAGGTCTAGGCGGCATGACAGCCGGGACGCTCGTCTCCGTGGCCGCGGCCTTCGCCGTGCTCGCGGTCGCCGCCGCCGCGGCCGCCGTCACGATCCCGCCCAGCCGCCGCCAGCGCATGCTGCGCATCCTCGCCTCGTTCGACCAGAGCCGCAATGCCGGCCGGGCCGCCCAGCGGCCCCTCGGCGGCCGGCTACGCCCGCCCGTGATCTGGGCCATCCAGCAGGTCGGCAACGCGATCACGCCCGTCGGCGCGCGGCGGCGGCTGTCCCGCGGGCTCGACTACGCCGGGAACCCGGTGGAATGGCCGCTCGACCGGGTCATCCGCGCCCGGGTCGTCGCCGCGGGGGTGATCGGCCTCCTGGCCTGGTACGTCGCCCAGCGCACCGAGCCCCTGTACGCGCTGCCGGCCCTGCTCGGCGGCGTGCTCCTCGGCATGAACATCCCCAACCTGCTGGTCTACAACGCCGGGACGAAACGGCAGGCGGCGCTCACCCGGTCGCTGCCCGACGTGCTCGACGCGATGGTCATCGGCGTCGAGTCGGGCCTCGGCCTGGACGCGGCCATGGCCCAGGTGGCGGTGCTGCTCGTCGGGCCCATGCCGGACGAGATCAACCGGGTGCTGCAGGAGATGCGGCTGGGGGTCGCCCGCACCGAGGCGCTGCGCTCGCTGGGCGCGCGGACCACCGTACGGGACCTGAAGACACTCATCACGGCGCTGGTGCAGGCCGGCGAGCTGGGCATCTCGGTCGCCGGCATCCTGCGGGAGCACTCCGCCGAGCAACGCATGCGCCGCCGTCAACGGGCCGAGGAACAGGCTCAGAAGGTCACCGTGAAGCTGCTGTTCCCGGTCATCTTCTGCCTGTTCCCGGTCATCTTCATCGTGGTGCTGGGTCCAGCCCTGATCAACATTATGACCAGCGGCTTCTGAGGCTCGGGCGCCACCTGTCCTCAGTTGTGGCCGCCACCTGCCGATGAGGGAACGTGACGTCTGTCGTTAGCGGCTCCCGGATCGGGCTGGACGAAGAACGCCGGCTCGCTGTCCTGCACGAGTACTGCCTGCTCGACGCGCCCGCCGACGACGAACTCACCACCGTGGTGCGGGTCGCCGCCCTGGTCGCCGGGGTGCCCACGGCCACGCTCAACCTGATCGACGAGAGCCGGCAGTGCCAGCTGACCACGTACGGCTTCGAGGGCGGCAACACGGCCCGGTCCGACTCGATGTGCGCCATCCAGTTCCGGGCCGGCCGCTTCGTGCACGTCTCCGACGCCCGCGAACATCCGCTCTACTGCGACAATCCCTGGGTCACCGGCCAGCTGGCGTCGGTCCGCTTCTACGCCTCCGCCCCGCTGATCACCCCCGAGGGGTACGCGCTGGGCACACTCTGCGTCTTCGACGACTGCGTCAAGGAACTCACCGACGACCAGGCCGGGCGTCTCACCGACCTGGCCGACGTGCTCGTCGCCCTGTTCGAGCGGCGCCGCCAGGCCCGGCTGAACGAGAGCCTGGCCGACGCCGCCGAACGCACGAAGCAGTTCACCACCACGGTGCTCGAGACGATCGACGTCGGGGTGGTGGTGTCGGACGCCGATGGCCACGTCACCCTGCTCAACCGCGCGGCCCGGGAGTGGCACGGCCGGGAAGCCGACGCGACGCTCGACCCGTCGTCGCTGCCCGGCACCTACGGTCTCTTCGACGCCGAGGGGCAGCGCCGCCTGCAACCCGAGGAGGTGCCGTTGCTGCGGGCCCTCCACGAGGGGGTCGTCCAGAACGCCGAGATAACGCTGCGGGCGCCGGGTCGCCCGGTCGTGCAACTGAGCTGTACGGGACGGCGCCTCGTCGACGACACCGGCCGGGGGCTCGGCGCCGTGGTCGCCATGAACGACGTCACGGCCGATCGGGCCTACCGCCGCGAGATCGAGGCAGCCAGCGCGGAGATCGCCGCCCGCGGTGAGAAGCTGGCCGCGGCCCTGGTCGAGTTGAGCCGCTCGAACGAGGAACTGGAACAGTTCGCCGGCGCGGTCAGCCACGACCTGGTCCGGCCCATGGCGGCGGCCCACGGCTTCCTCGACCTGCTGTCCGGCGAATACTCGTCGACCCTGGACGAGAGGGCCGGCAAGTGGCTGACCGGGGCGATGAGGTCGGTCGAGCGGATGCAGAAGCTGGTGGACGCGTTGCTGCGGTACGCGCGGGCCGGGCAGACCCCGTACCAGGCGGAGCCGGTGGCCCTGAACACCGTGCTGCTCGACGTGCTGGCCGACCTGCGGACAGCCACCGAGAGCAGCCAGGCCCAGATCGCCGCCACCGACGACCTCCCCACGGTGCAGGGAGATCCGGTGCTGCTGCGCCAACTGCTGCAGAACCTGATCGACAACGCCATCAAGTACCGCCACCCGGAGCGGCCGTGCCGGATCACCGTCAGCGCGTCGTCGTTTCCGGACCGATGGGTGGTGCGGGTGGCCGACAACGGGATCGGCATTCCGCCGGAGCAACGCGAGCGGGTGTTCGAGATGTTCGCCCAGGTCGACCCCAGGCAGCAGAAGGGCTACGGCATCGGCCTGGCCACGTGCCTGCGCATTCTGGAACGCCACCGCGGCCGGATCGCTCTCGAGGGAACCCCCGGCGGCGGCACCACCGTCTGCCTCAGCCTGACCAAATAGCGTCCGCCCAGCCCCCCAAAGCGTCTGCCTCAGGCTGCCCCGCTTCCCCAAAGCGCCGGCCTCAGCCTGCCCAAAGAGCGAAAGAATCCGTAAATAGCAGTAGGCCCACCCCGTGTGGGGTGGGCCTACTGTCACGTTGAGTCCGGCGGCGTCCTACTCTCCCACACCCTCCCGAGTGCAGTACCATCGGCGCTGGAGGGCTTAGCTTCCGGGTTCGGAATGAGACCGGGCGTTTCCCCTCCGCTATGACCACCG
>NZ_JALPVJ010000013.1 GCF_023544445.1 Actinoplanes sp. M2I2
GGATTTGCGTTGCCTGAGCACTGCTTCCTCCTCGATCGGATCTCTGATGCCCACCGTGGCACCACCACCGAGCGGTCAGGCAGTGCAAGCTTTGCCTGGACACACCAATCCCACCCTCCACCACGGCCACCGTGACCGCGTTGTGGCAGACCATGGTCGTCACTACGGACAACGGCCGCCTGGTCCTCCCGGAGAGGACGTGCCTCTGCAGGGGGACCAGGCGGCCGGAGGGCGGTTCTTCGTCAGGCCGTGGTGGGCCAGTCCTCCTGCTTCTGGCTCGTCTCGGGCGCCGTGAAGTGCGCGACGCCCGGGCCCGCCAGGTATGCGGCCACCGAGGTGGGCACCACGTCCGGGTAGTCGGCGTTCCGGACGTCCTGCAGCGAGCCGGTCCCGTCGTACATGGCGATCTGGTACTGCAGAGCCACGTACTCGAACAGGTTGGACGCCGCGAACTGCCGGCGGGCGATCTCCGCGCGCAGGTCCCGCAACGTCCCCTTGCGCACCAGGTTTTACCGCCGCTCGGACGCGGCCTCGACCTCGTTGCGCATGCGTGAGAGCCAGGGTCAGCGGCCGGACAGCTCCGCTCAGAGCATCAGCTCGATCTCGTCGCAGATGAGCAGGTCCTCCAAAGCGTCCCCGGCGGGATTGAGCAGCGCGGTGCCGACGGCGGTGCCGGTCCGCGCCGCGGCGCGGAAGGCGGCAACCTGGCGGTCGAAACCGTCCGGCGCACCCTCCACCCGTACCGGATCGCCCACGCGTGGCGTGTAGACCAGGTGGCCGCCGTCCAGGTCGCCGGGGAACAGTTCGATACCGCCCTCGGTGCCGACGATGGTGACCTGCCAGCCGTCGAGATTGCCGGGTTTGACGTACGACGCCGTCATCGAACAGGCGATGTCGGAAGGGAAGTCCAGCAACACGGTGCACGTTTCGGGGCGGATCGAGCCGGGACGGTCGACACGCTTGGTGTTACCCAGAGCAGCGGCCACGCGGGGGCGGCCGAGCAGCCACCGCAACGGGTTGAGGAACGCGTACGTGAGATGAGTGACCAGCATGCCGCCGCTGGCTTGCTGGTCGTAGTACCAGGACTGCGGATCCTGGTCGAACAGCGCAACAGTCTGCACGCTGACCGGAGCACCGATCCGACCGAGCAGCTCCCGGGTCGAGTGCCAGACCGACTTGTAGCGTGCCTCGTATCCGGCTTCGAGAATGAGGTCGTGGCGTGCCGCAAGGTCGGTGAGTTGCCGGCCGCGTTCACTGGTGGTGGCCAGCGGGCCGCCGGCGAGGGTGTGCAACCTTTCGGCCAGCGCCCAGCCGACCATGTCGTCCTGGACCCTGTGCGGCACCGCCACCAGAACCGCATCGATGCCGTCCCGGCCGGTGAGCTCGGTGTGGTCGGCCGTGGCCCGGGCGTTCCACCGGCCGGCCAGCCGTTCCGCGTTACCCAGCCGCCGCGAGGCGACAGCCACCACCTCGACGCCGTCCTGAGCGGCCAGGGCATCGCCTCTTACCTGAGCAAGCTTGCCGCTACCGATGATGCCGACGCGCAGTGCGGTCACCAAGATCCCTCTTCGACAGTTGATGATCTGTTGGGCGACATCGTACTACCGTGGGTCTGTCCCGGGCGGGCGTCAAGCTTGCCGGCCCTCGAGAACCGGGACCAAGCTCGGCGACCCAGGACCGGCCGCCGAGCTTGTCGTGTCACGCCACCGTCGTTCAGCGCTGGTCGGCGTGCGCCGTCAACATGAACGCGTAGGTGGAGGTGTAGCCGTACCGGTTGGGGTGGAAGATCTCGGTGAGATGGCCGGCGTCCACTCCGTTGATCCACGGGTCCGCGCTGCAGGCCTCGTGACCGAGGAACGGCAGGCGCATCTCGATGAACTTCACGCCGGCCCGCTCGCTCGCGGTCGCGATGCCCGCGGCGACGTGGTCGGCGTTGTGGGTGAGCTGCTTGCGGTTGGCCGCGCTCGGGCTGAGCGCGCCGCAGCTGCCGGTTCCCTCGGCGACCAGGCGCGGGTAGCCGAGAACCAGGACGCGGGCGTTCGGGGCTCGCTTCCTGACCTCGGTGTAGAGCGCCGTGAGGTCGTCCGTCAGCTTGGTCCGTGCGTAGTACGCCCCCAGGTCGGTTGCGTACTTGCACTCCGCCTCGGTGCCGGTCAGGCAGGCCGTCACGGTGCTGGTGAAACCGTCGTCGTTGCCGCCGACGGTGATCGAGACGAGCGTGGTGGCCGCGCTCAGAGCGCTCAGCTGGTTGGCCCGTACATCAGTGATCTTGGCCCCGCTGCAGGTCAGGTCCTTGAAGGCAACAGCGGGGTGGTTCTTCGCGTACGTCCGCGGGTAGCTGTCCGGGCTTCGCTTGCAGTCACCGCTCGCCGCGTCATAGGGGTACGCCCCGACTCCGGACGCGTACGAGTCACCGAGTGCGACGTACTCGCCGGACGTGGTCGTGGCCCGGGCAGTTCCGGACGCCACGAGGGACACGGTGGCTATCACGACCGCGGAGACCAAGGCGGACAGGGATCTACGCATAGGTGTGTGGCACCTCGCCTTTCTGAGGATGGAGAGTGCACACCGGCGTGCTGACGAAGGGCTCAGCATGTCCGGGACAGCCACGGACGGTACAAGTCGCGAAGCATCGATGGATATGTGCCGCGATCATCCTGGAACCTTGGGTCCGCGATGGATGCCCCCGTGGCCAAGTCCCTCAAGTCGTACGAGTCGAGAAAGTCTGAGGCAAGAAAGTCTTGCCTCGGACGTTCCTGATTCGTACGATCTTGTCATGTCACCGCTTCCGGAACCTGCCGCCTGGTCCGCGCCTCTGCCCGAGGCCCATCCGCCCGCGGACATGGCCGTCTACCACCTGCCCACCGGCACATACGAGACTCGGGCGGCTTTCGCCGTGCAGGGCGGCTCGTTCCGCGACAAGCGCCCCTTCGCCGCATCCGCGATTCTGATCAAGCACCCCCAGGGGGACCTGCTGATCGACGCCGGCTTCGGCGCCGGCGTAGCCGGGCACATCCGCCTGCTGCCGGTCTTCGTGCGTGCCCCCTATCAGGTCGGCCGGACGGTCAGCGAGCAGCTCGACGCCGCCGGCTACGACCGCAGCCGGTTGCTCGGGGTGCTGCTGACCCACTCCCACTGGGATCACACGAGTGGCCTCGACAGCCTGCGGGGCACGCCGCTCTGGATGAACGCGGAGGAGCGGCAGTACGCCGCCAAGGATCCCGACGGCAAGGTGTTCCGCCAGGTGTCCCAGGGCTACCAGATTCACGAGTACGCCTTCGCGGACGGGCCGTATCTCGGGTTCCCGTCGAGCTACGACGTTCACGGCGACGGCTCGGTGGTCATCGTTCCGGCCGCCGGCCACACCTCCGGCTCCGTCATCGTCTTCGTGACCGCGCCGACCGGCGACCGGTACGCGTTCATCGGCGACCTGACCTGGCAGATCGACGGCATCCGTCGGCGGGTCGAACGGCCGTGGCTGCTGAGCAAGCTCGCCGACAGCGACCGGGGGCAGCTGCGCCAGGATCTCGGCCGCATGATCGCCCTGGACGGCCTGGTGCGGATCGTCCCCGCGCACGACCTCGGCTCCTACGACGGCATTCCGCTGCTGACCCCCGAGGAAGCGAAGCGGTCCCGCTGAGGACGTACGGTTCTCGCATGCAGAGCCCGCAACCGTCTGAGGCCGCCGGCCCGCGGCCCACCATCGACTCCGAGATCACCTGGCTGCTGCACCGCGCGGCCCAGCGCATGCGCGCCGCGACCGGGGAGATAGCCGAGAAGCACGGGCTGACGATGCGCGAATACATCGTGCTCAGCGCCCTCGACAAGAGCCCGGGCCTCACCCAGGGCGAGCTCGGCAAGACGCTGGGACTCGACAAGACCACCCTGATGAGCCAGCTCGACCGGCTCGAGCGCACCGGTCTGGTCGTGCGGCACAGCGACCCGCGCGACCGCCGCCTGCGTATCCCCGTGATCACCGAGGACGGCGAGGCCCTGCGCGCGAAGGTCGCCGCGGCCTGCGACACCGTCGAGACCTCGGCCCTGACCGGCCTCGACCCGGACGAGACCCAGAGCCTGCGCCGGATGCTTTTCACCATCATCGGTGACGTCGAGGACCGGGGATCCTGCCTATGAGACACCAGGAGAGAGCATGCCGACCCTTCCCCCGTACGACCTGAGTGAGCGCGCCGTCGCCGGCCGGGAGGTCTACGCCCGCAATTTCGGGGTGTCGCCCGCGGAGGCCGAACGGCGCATGATTGCGCGCGCCGGTCCCGCCTTCACCCGGGAAGCGTACGAGGCGGCCGGCGGCCCCGGCTGGCAGAGCGACGTCCTGACCGACCGGGACCGCAGCGTCGCCGTGATCGCCGCGCTCGTCAGCCAGGGCGTCACCGACGACCGGCTCGCGACCTACCTGTCCCTGGCCCGCCGCAACGGTGTCGGCACCGAGGGGCTCATCGCGTTGATGGTGCTGCTCAGCGCGTACCTCGGGCAGCCGCACACCTCGCTGGGGGCCGAAGCCGTGCTGCGTTCGGCCCGCGCGGAGCAGTGAGGTGTCACTCGCTGCCATCCCCAGCCCGGCAACCTCCGTGTGGCATCTGGGCCCGCTGCCGATCCGGGCCTACGCGCTCTGCATCCTCGCCGGCATCGTCGTTGCGGCCCTCATCATGGAAAGGCGTCTGCGGGCGCGCGGCGTCGAGGCTGGAACAGCCCTGGACATCGGTGCCTGGGCGGTGCCTTCCGGCATTCTCGGCGCGCGGGTCTACCACCTGATCACCTCGCCGCAGGGCTACTTCGGCGCCGGCGGTGACCCGCTGCGCGCCTTCGCGATCTGGGAGGGCGGCCTGAGCATCTGGGGCGGCCTGGCCGGCGGTGCGCTCGGCGTCTGGATCGCCGTACGGCGCCGCGACCTGTCGCTGAGTGTCGTGGCCGACGCGCTCGCCCCCGGGCTGCCCGTGGCGCAGGCGATCGGGCGGATCGGCAACTGGTTCAACAACGAGGTCTACGGCAGGGTCACCACGCTGCCGTGGGGCCTGCAAGTGCACGACATGCGAACCGGGGAGCTGCTGCCCGGGCTGTATCACCCCACCTTCGCGTACGAGGCGCTCTGGAATCTCGGCGTGGCCGCGCTGGTCTGGGGCGCCGACCGCCGCCTTGCTTTCCGGCGTGGACGAGCCTTCGCCCTGTACGTGATGGGCTATGCCGCCGGTCGGGTGTGGATAGAGACGCTGCGCATCGACGAGGCCACCACCTTCTTCGGCGTACGGCTCAACGTGTTCACCGCGATCGCGGCGTTCCTCGGCGCAGCGCTCTACTTCTTCACCACCCGACCCGCACGCATCCCCGGCCCGGTGACGGCTGACGCCCGTTGATACTTCCTAGACGCGCGGCACGATGACGCGGGACCAGTCGGCGATGTAACGGGTCTGCTCAGCGAGGGCCCGGACGCCGGCCTCGGTGATGACGACCGTCTTCTTCGACGGGCGCTGTACCAGCCCCGCAGCCGTCATCAACCTCAGCCGGCGGGTGAGTGTGTCCGGCGTGACCGCCAAGGTTCCGGCGAGCACGGTCAGGTTCTCGGGGGTGCCGGGAGTCAGGCCGCCGAGCACCCGTAGCTGCAGGTCGTCGTGGATCCGGTCGAAGATCTCGACGAAGCGGCGTACATCCTGATGAGCCCGCACGGCGACCTCCGCGTACGACTGGTCGGTGAACATGATCCGCAGCCGGTGGTGCCGCCCCTCCGGCATGGACTGGTTGTCCACGTCCACGATGTACTGGCTACCTCGCAGAGTGAGGATGCCGTAGGCACGCTGGATCAGCATGATCGACCGGAGCCGGCCCAGCGGCACCGCCCCGGCGGACCTGCCGCTCGAGTCCCAGGCATGGAAGGCGGACGGTGACACCCCGAGCATGAGCCGCGTGCCGTCGGGCAGGACGCCGGCCACCAGGCAGTCGCAGGTGCCACGCTCCCGCGGCCGGTGCTGAGCCCCGTCGACCCGTCCGGGCAACACCACGAGGCACCCGTCCCGCGGCGTCGGCTCCCACGGCGCGGCCCGCATGTAGCGCTCGCGCAGCCGGCGGTCCACCAGCCACTTGCCCGTGAGCAGCAGGCCTACCAGCACCAGGCCGGCGCCCGCGAAAGTTGCCATCAAGCCGATAGGGCCCATGCCGCCAGACTATCGACCGAGGTCACTGAGCCACCGCGGCGGCTCGACGATCAACGGCTGGCGCGGTAGGCCTGCGGGCACCGTCACTGGTCGAGCAACCCGGCGGCGGCGTCGGCGAACGCGACCGGCTCCTCGATGTGGCCGAAGTGACCGCTGGCTTTCAGCTCGACCAGCCGGGAGCCGGCGATGCCGTCGTGCAGCAGGGCGGCCCATCCCGGTCCGCAGATGAAGTCGTGTGCTCCCACGATGACGACGGTCGGCGCGGTGATCTCGCCCAGCCGTGGGCGTACGTCGAAGGGCTCGGAGTCCTGCGGGACCGTCCACGCGCGGATGGCGGCTACGAAGTCCTCGAATTCCGTACGCCGGGTGGGGAAGTCGGCGAAGTACACCGGCGCCGCCTCGCGCAGCGCCGAGCTCATCGCCTCGTCGTCGGTGGCGGTCACCGCGCGCTGAAACGCGGCGGGAAGGTGCGGGTCGACGGCGGCGTACGCGGTGACGCCCGCCATCGCCGACTCCCAGAACTGCGGTCCGGTGACCGGCGACGTGTCGTACAGGATGATTCCCGCGACGCGGCCGGGGTGGTCGAGCGTGTATTGCTGGACCACGAAACCGCCGTGCGAGTGGCCGAGGAGGTGGACTCGCGGCAGGGCGAGATCGTCGACCACGGCGTCGAGAAAGGACACGTACGTGCTCAGGCCGTACAGGTCGAGACGACCGGAATCGCCGGTGCCCACCGGCTCCAGGTAGACCATGGTGTAGTGCTGCTCGAGCAGCGGCATCCGCAGGTACGCCGAGTCGATGCCCGGCCCGCCGGAATGCGCAACGCACACCGGGCCTTGGCCGGCGACGTGATACACCTGCCGGACGCCGCCTACGGTGATGGTGTGAGTGCCGGGTGTGATGGTGGTGCTCAAGGGTTTCTCCGATCCGCGTCGTGCCTACCGGACCAGATGCGCGGGGAGCCCGGAAGTTCGCTCAGTTCGCGGAAATCTCGGGATGGAACAGCGTCATCGAGCGCACTCGGCCGCCCTCGAGCGAGTGCAACCACACCGCGCTGGGCGGGCAGTGACCCGGATCCGAGGACGGGCTGATCACTTCGGTCTCCCAGATGAGCACGTCGTCACCGGCGACCACGGAGACGAGCCGCTGGCTTACCCCGGCCTGCAGGTCGCCTTCCATGGTGTGCACCACCCGGTCGGTCCCCCCGTGCAGGCCGGATGAACGGATGAGGAACGAGGCGTCGGGCCGCCACAGCTCGCCGACGACCTGATGGAAGTCGCCGCGCATCGCCGTGGCCACGGCGTCGGCCGCCTCGCGCTGCCGGGAAGCGGCCCGGGCCGAGCTGTCCGGATGGGCCAGGTCGGCGGTCGCCCGCAGCGACATCACCATTTTCTGGCGGGCGTGGTTCAACCGGCTGCGGACGGTGCCGACGGGCAGGGCACACAGGGCCGCGATCTGATCGTACGAGGTGACGCCGCTGAAGTGGCGCAGCATCAGGACCAGCCGATCGGTCTCCGACAGCTCACCGATGGCGTGCCACACCCAGTCGCGCATCGCCGTCTGCTCGATCAGCTCTTCGGGCCCCGGGGTGGCCGCCGGTGGAAGGAAAGGCTCAGGATCGGCCACGGGCGTCGGCCGGGTGGCCCGGAACCGCATCCGGCAGTTGTTGCGCACCACGGCCCGCAGCCACGCGCCCGCCGCGTCCCGGTCGCGAATCTCCCCGACCCGGCGGATGGCGGTGACCATCGCGTCCTGTACGGCGTCCTCGGCGTCCGGCCCGTGGCCCAGCAGGCTCAGCGCCACCGCGCGCATGCCGGCCTCGTGCCGCTCCAGCAGCAGGCCCAGCGCGGTGGCGTCCCCGTTCTGAGCGCGTTGAACCAGCTCGGAGTCATTTATGGCCACGCCGCAAGGTTACGGAGGAACCAGCGTCTTGCCGACACGAACAGACAGGAGCCTGCTCACAGCGGGCTCGCCGTCGCGGTCACGTTCCCCCGGGACCCTCCCCGCGCGTGGCCCGGCTCACAGAAGACCGAACGAACTTTTCCGCACGGCGGCGCATCGAGTCCCCGTACGCGCGTCGGCGGTTCGTCCGGTGTGACGCCGCAGGAATCGAGGAGGAATTTTATGACGACGTTGTCCCATCCCTCTGTTCAGTTCGACTCGGCGCGGCAGCGGTGCGATGCCGAAAGGCGGCTCGCGGAGGTGCATGCGGCTCACGCAGGGCCTCTGTTGCGGTTCCTGCGCGGCCTGACGCGGGAGCCGCACGCGGCTGAGGATCTGTTGCAGGAGACGATGCTGCGGGTGTGGCGGCGCTGGGATCTGTTGCCTGACGGTGAGGAGAACGTTCGGCGGTGGTTGTACACCATCGGCCGGCGGGTGTCGATCGATGCGGCGCGGGTGCGGCGGGTGCGGCCCCAGGAGGTGGAGTTGCTTGATGTCTTCGCGAAGGACTCCGGCGAGGACACCGCCGACATCGCGGTCGCTCATGAGGCGCTGAGCGGCGCCTTCCACCGGTTGAGTGCCGGCCATGGCCAGGTTCTGCGGGAGCTCTACTTCAACGGGCTTTCCCTGGAAGAGGTGGCTCGTCGGCTGGATATTCCGGTCGGCACCGTCAAGTCGCGGGCGCACTACGCCGTGCGATTCCTGCGATCCGCGGTCATCTCCTCCGAGGACTGACGCGTCGCGTCGTCGCGCTCGCCGCGAACGGCTTCAAGATCACCGACCCGGTCAGCGCCGAGACCGGCGACACCGCGTCCGGCAACGACCTGAGCAGGTCAGACAGCGTAGGTGGCGGCCTCACATCCGAGCGGCCAGCGCGGCGGAGAACCGCTCGGGTTCGGCCGGGGCCATGATGACCAGGGTCAGCTCGGGCGCACCCTGGACCGCGACGATGTCGTTGGTGAACGACATCTCACCGAATCCGGGATGTCGCAACGTCTTGGCGGGCCGGCGCCAGGTGGACACGGTCTGGTTCTGCCACAGCCGCCGGAAGTCCTCGCTGCTCGGCGACAGACCGGCGACGAGCTCGGTCAGGCGGGGGTCGTCGGGCTGCCGGCCCGCGTGCAGGCGCAGCATGCCGACCAGGTCGGCGGCGCCGTCGGCCCACTCCGGGCCGTAGCGCTCGCGCGCCTCGGGGGCGAGCATCATCCAGCGGACGGCGTTGCGCCGGTCGACCGGCATCGCCGCGAAGTCGGCGAACAGGAAGACCGCGCCGGCGTTGGCATGCACCACGTCCAGCAGCGGATCGACCACCATGGCGGGGGTGTCGCCGAGCAGCGTGACCAGCTGGCGTACCCGGTCGGCGCCGAGGTTCCCGGCGGGCGGCGCTGCCGGCTCGCCGGCGACGTGCGCGAGGGTGAACAGGTGCGTGCGTTCGTCGTCGTTCAGACCCAAGGTACGGGCGAGGCTGCGCAGGACACCGGGTGAGGCGGTGCGTTGCCGCCCCTGCTCCAGCCGGGCGTAGTAGTCGACGCTCAGACCGGCGTGCTGGGCGACCTCTTCCCGGCGCAGGCCGGAAACCCGTCGCCGGCGGTCGTGCGGCAACCCGAGCCGCCCGGGCTCGATCCGGCCCCGCCGGTCGCGCAGAAAGTCGGCCAGCGCTTCATTGCGGATCATCACAGAAGCGTACGCGCGAGGGTGGGCATCGCGTTCCTAGGCAGCACTCTGCCTTCTCCGCGACAGCAGCCGGTGTTTGGCTCGTCTCATCGCTCACGTCACGAGAAACAGGAACTGGGACATCGACATGAAGACTCGCACCATTGGTTCCGGCGGCCTGGCCGGCTCGGCGCTCGGCGCCCTCGCCGAGGCGGTCGGGCCGCGGGATGCTCACCGGGGGCGGCGCGGTCGTCACCCCGCGGCCGGACCGGACGACGTGCGCTCGTCGATGCCGCGATTCGCACCCGGCAATACCGAGCACAACCGACGCCTGGTGACGGGACTGGCCACCATCGCGGCCTCGGTCGAGCTCACTACAGCCCAGCTCGCCCTGGCCTGGCTGCTGACCGTCGAGCCCGACGTCGTGGCCGTGCCCGGTACCCGCCGTTCCCGGCACCTCGCCGAGAACGTCACGGCAGCGGGCGTACAGCTGAGCTCCGAGACCATGCGGGCGATCGCCGGCACCTTCCCGGCCGGCATCGCCGCCGGTGACCGCCGATCGCCCTTCGACGTTGACATCCAGGAGTGAGTGCGATGACCGACGACCTGACGACGACCGCTGAGAAGCTGATCCCGTTGCTGAGTGAGCACGCGGCCGAGACCGAAGCGGCCGGTCGGCCGGCCGCCCCCGCACTGCGGGCGGTGCGTGAGGCCGGCTTCCTGAACCTGTTCGCACCGGCCGCGCTCGGTGGCCACCAGGCGGGCCTGGCCACCGCCGTCGACGTCTTCGAGCGGCTGGGGCGCGGGTGCGGCTCGACGGCGTGGGTGGCCATGCTGGCCTCGGGCGGCTCCTACCTGGCTGCCCTGCTGGGCGACGAGGCCCGGGCGGACGTGTGGGGCGACGACCCGCAGGCCATGGTGTGCGGGGGCTTCGGTCCCACCGGAACCGCGCAGCCGGTGCCCGGTGGCTTCACGGTGAGCGGCCGCTGGCAGCCACTGTCCGGGGTGCAGGACGCCCAGTGGGCCATGGTCGCGGTTCCCGAGCACGGCATGGTGCTGCTTCCGGTCGCGGACGGCGAGATCGAACAGACCTGGCAGGTGGCCGGCATGCGCGGCACCGGAAGCCACACCCTGACGGTCCGGGACGTCTTCGTGCCGGCCCATCGGGTGCTGTCGACGTCGCGGATGTTCGCGGGTGGTTACGCCGCGGACCATCCGGGCGAGCCGCTGTACCAGGCGATGCCGATCTCGCTGCTGTCGGTGGCGATGCTGGGCCCGGTGCTGGGGATGGCGCAGGCCGCGCTGACCACCACGCTGGACCGGCTGGCCCGCGGCAAGGCGATCGGTGGGACCGTCTACCGGAACGCCACCGACTCGCCGGCCGTCCGGCTCGGTGTCGCCGACGCGGCCTCGCGGCTCGACACCGCCCGGCTGCACACCGACCGGGCGGTGCGGGACGTCACGGCGGCACAACCGAGCGGTGGATCCCTGCCGGTCGCGGGCCGGGCCCGGATCCGGATGGACACCGCAGCCACGGTGACGGCGGTGCGCGGCGCGATCCAGCTTCTGCTCGACGTGAACGGGGCCAGCGTGTTCGCCTCCGGGCAACCGTTGCAGCGCATCTGGCGCGATGTCGAGGTCGCGACCCGGCATCAGATGGTGGCGTCGGACGTGTCGCGCGAGGTGTACGGGCGGGCCCTGCTCGGCATCGAGGAACAGATCACACCGTTGTTCTGACGGCCCACTGGCTTCGTTCGCGACTTCCGGGGCTGACGCAGCTCACATTTCCGGGAACCGTAACTCGATGTCGAGACCGCCGGCGGTCCGCGTCCGGGCGTTGATGGCGGCCCCGTGCGCGTCGGCGATCGCGCGGACGATGGCCAGACCGAGTCCGTGCCCGTGTCCGTCGGGATGTCTGGTCCGGCGGTTGCCGACCTGCCGGAACGGTTGGAACAGCGCATCGAGTTCGCCGGGCGGCACCACCGGGCCGGAGTTGCTGACCCGGACGGCGCCGCCGGTCGCGGTGGTCGTCGTGCTGATCTCGACCCACCCGCCTGGCGCGTTGTGCCGCATGGCGTTGTCGATCAGGTTGTCGATCAAGCGCTCGATCAGGTCGGGGTCGCCGGTTGCCGGTGCCCGGTCGAGGGAGGTGTGTAGCCGGATGCCTCGCGAGGCGGCGTCCGGCCGGCGGGTCGCGATCACCGCGGCGGCGGTGTCGGCGACGTCGAGCCGGGTGTGCAGCTGCAGTCCCTGTTCGCCGTCAGCCAGGGTGAGCAGCGCCTCGACGAGGCGTTCCTGTTGGTCGTTGAGCGCGAGGACCTCGTGGCACGCCGACCGCAGCGTCTCGGCGGTGGCGTCCGGGTCGGCCAGCGCCACCTGCAGCACGGTCCGCTCGGCGGTGAGCGGGGTGCGCAGTTCGTGCGAGGCGTTGGCGACGAAGTGCCGCTGCGATGCGAAAGCGGTCTGCAGCCGCTGGAACAGGTTGTCGAGCGTCTCGGCCAGGTCGGTGAATTCGTTGTGCAGCCCGGTCGGGCCGAGTCTGCGGTGCAGGTCGCCGACGGAGATCTCGCGGGCGGTGGCGGTGATGGTGCGTAGTGGGCGCAGGAACCGGCCGGCGACGAACCAGCCGAGCAGCAGGGAGACCACCACCATGCCGATCAAGGCCCACGCCGAGGTGGTGATCTGCCGGTCCAGCTGACCGCCGTCGTCGGGCACGACGGCTGGACCCGTGACCGGGCCGGCCGGGATGGCCTGCCGGTTGCCCAGCAGCGGGATCGCGAGCAGCACGACGCCGGATATCAGAAAGGGTACGGCGTAGAGCAGCGTGAGCTGGACGTGCAGACTTCGCCGGGGAATGCGGACGCGCATCACGGTTCGCCGATCCGGTAGCCGCCCTCGCGAACGGTGTGGATGATCGCAGGGTCGCCCAGCTTGGTCCGTAGCCGGCGGATGGTGGTTTTCACCGCCGTGGTGAACGGGTCCGCCGCCTCGTCCCAGACCCGTTCGAGCAGATCCTCCGCCGACACGAGACGGCCGTGCGCGGCGAGCAGGCATTCCAGGACGGCGAACTCCTTCGGGCTCAGCTCCAGCCGGCGTCCTTCACGGGTCGCGACCCGCCGGCCCGGGTCAAGCGTGAGGTCCCCGTACTCCAGGATCGGCGGCACGGCCGTGCCCGGCCGCCGGCCGAGGGCCCGCACCCGCGCGACCAGCTCGGCGAAGTCGAAGGGCTTGGCGAGGTAGTCGTCGGCGCCCAGCCCCAGGCCGTCGACACGCTGTTTCACCGACGAGGCCGCGGTCAGCATCAGCACCCGGGTCGCCGAGTGCTCGTCCACGATTCGCCGGCACACCTGGTCACCCGGCACGCCCGGCAGGTCGCGGTCGAGCACCACCACGTCGTAGCGGGTCACGGCCAGGTGGTCGAGGGCCGCGTCGCCGTCGAGGACCACGTCGACCGCCATGCCCTCACGGCGCAACCCGGCACCGAGCGTGCGGGCCAGCACCTCGAAATCCTCGACCACCAGCACGCGCATGATCCCCACCATGCCACGGCGCCGGTGTCAGGACGGTGTCACCCGGCGGCACCGTCCCGACACCAGCGTCCACGTAGAACCGAAACCGGCAATGCGCGTCAGCAGGAGGGAAGGGATACGGATGGAAATCGTTCTCGAAACCGACCAGCTCGGGAAGAAGTACGGCAAAACGTGGGCGCTGCGAGACTGTTCGCTGCGCCTTCCGACCGGCAGGGTGGCCGCGCTGGTCGGACCCAACGGGGCGGGCAAGAGCACCCTGCTGCACCTGGCGGTCGGTTTGCTGCGGCCGGACGCCGGTTCCGTACGGGTCTTCGACCGGACACCGTACGACGACGTCGCCGTTCTGTCCGAGGTCGGCTTCGTGGCCCAGGACACGCCGCTGTACCGCGACTTCACGGCGGAGGAGCTGTTCACCATGGGTGCCAAGCTGAACCGGCGCTTCGACACGGCGCTGGCGCACCGCCGGCTGGCTCAGATCGGCATCCCGCGCGGCAAGCCGGTCGGGAAGCTGTCCGGAGGTCAGCGGGCCCAGGTTGCCCTCGCCCTGGCGATGGGCAAGCGCCCACGGCTGCTGCTGCTCGACGAACCGGTCGCCAGCATCGACCCGCTGGCCCGGCGGGAATTTCTGGAGGCGTTGATGGGCGTGGCCGCCGAGACAGGCACCACGGTGCTGCTGTCCTCGCACATCCTGGCGGACCTCGAACGCACCTGCGACTACCTCATCGTGCTGCACGCCGCACAGGTGAGGCTCGTCGGTGACGTCAGCGCCCTGCTCGCCGAGCACCGGCGGCTGGTCGGCCCCGGAGACGGGGGTCCGCTGCCCGCCGGGGTCGTGCAGGTGGTGCGGGCCGAACACACCGATCGTCAGTCCACGCTGCTGGCCCGCATGAACGCTGCGCTGCGGGATCCGGCCTGGAAGGCGTACGACGTGACTGTGGAAGACCTCATCCTCGCCTACCTCGCCGACGGCGACTCCCGGCCGCGCGCCGCGTGGGAGGTGCCGGCATGATCTGGCTCGCCTGGCGGCAGCACCGCAAGCAGGCACTGTTCACCGCGATCGGCCTCGCGCTCCTCGCCGCGCTGATGGTCCCCACCGGTCTGGCCATGCGGCACACCTTCGCCGGCCTGGGCCTGGACGACTGCGTCGGCGCGCTGGGTACCGCCTCGATGATCCCGGCCGCCGCCGACACCTGCGGCAAGGCGTCCACCCAATTCAACAGCCAGTACGGCGTGATGACCCTGATCGGAGTTCTCTTCCTCGTCCTGCCGCTACTGGCCGGGCTGTTCTGGGGTGCGCCGCTGGTCGCCCGCGAGATCGAGCAGGGCACCCACCGCATGGTCTGGACCCAGGGCGTCAGCCGGGGACACTGGGCGCTGGTCAAGTTCGGCGTCGCCGGCGCCGTCGCGCTCGTCGCCTCGCTGGTGTACGGACTGGGCGTCTCGTGGTGGCTGACCCCGATGAGCCAGGCCGGTCAGCACGGCCGCTTCAACCTCTTCTTCTTCGACATGCAGGGCACGGCCCCGATCGGCTACACGATCTTCGCAGTCGCGCTCGGCATCTTCGCCGGCACCGTCTGGCCCAAAGTGCTGCCGGCGATGTCCGCCACGCTCGTCGGGTTCCTCGCGCTGCGCATCGCCCTGACGACGCTCGCCCGGCCGCACTACCTGCCCGCCCACGTCCTGACCTTCCCGATCGAGGACGCCACCGAGCAGACCAACCCGGCCGCCGGCGACTGGATCCTGTCCTACGGCATCCGCGACGCCACCGGCAAGATGATCACGGCCAACGCGCAGATCGCCTGCGCGCCCGACGCCACCGGACCCGGCGCCGCCTGCGGCGCTGACATCGGCATCACCTCCGGCAACTACAACTGGCAGCTCTACCAACCCGGCAGCCGGTACTGGCTGTTCCAGGGCATCGAGACCGGCATCTTCATCGCCGTCGCGGCCCTGCTGCTCTACCTCGCCATCCGCCGCGTCCGCCGCGCCGCATGACCGCGAAGCCGTCCCCGGGAGGCCCCATGCGCGGATTCACCTACCTCGCCACCGCAGCCCTTCTCGCCTGTCGAACCCGTCACCGACAACAAACCTCGGCCGGCATGCAACGTCCGGTGAGCCGATGCCGTAGAAGAGGCATCCGATTCCGAACATGACGAGGGAAGGCCGATGGCCCAGATGAGACGGCGTTCCGAGCGGGACCGCGAGTTCACCGAGTTCGTGACGGCGCGGCGTCCCGCGCTGGTGCGGACGGCCGCGTTGCTGGTTTCCGGTGATGTCGCCAGGGCCGAGGACGCGGTGCAGACCGCCCTGGTCAGGCTCTACACGGCGTGGCCCAAGGTGCGGCCGGAGAGCCTTGACGCGTATGCGCGGCGGTGCGTCGTCAACTCGGCGATCGACGAGCGTCGCAGTCTCTTCCGCCGGCGGGAGCAGACCTGGGCCGAGGTGCCCGAGGTGGCCGTCGAGCACGCCGGCACCGACAAGGAGGCGGTGCTGGCGCTGCTGGCGACGCTGCCGCCCAGCATGCGCGCCGCGGTGGTGTTGCGCTACGTCGAAGGGCTCAGCATCGCCGAGGCCGCCGACGCGATGGGCTGCAGCGAGGGCAACGTCAAGAGCCAGAGCGCGCGAGGCCTGGAGCGCCTGCGCACCCGATTCCCCGTACGAGCACACCACTTCTCCTGACCCACCCCCGAGAGGAAGGCACCCACATGACCGACCTGATGGACGTCCTGCGCAACCTGCCGCAGGCCGTCGGCACCGCCCCCGCCGGCCCGGACATCGTGGCCGCCGACGTGGCGCGCGGCCGGCACGCCGTGACCCGGCGGCGCCGCCGTCACCTGACGTTGTCCGGCGCGGCCGTCGCCGTGGTCGCCGCCGTGACCGTCGGCGCCGCCCAGCTGCCCGGCGGCCCGGCCACCGACACCGGTGCCGGCGTCGTGACGGCGCAGGCGACCCCGATGAGGCTGGTGGCCTGGACGGGCGAGCAGCCCAAGGGGTTCACGGTGCGATCCGTGCCGGACGGCTGGCGGGTGATCTCCGATGACGCGTCGTCGTTCGTCGTCGCGCCACCCGGCCAAGGGGTGACCGAGCCGCAGCCCGGGCAGGCGTTCAGCGTGGTGGACCGGATCGCGGTGTCCCTGCAGGGGCTGAGCAGGTTCGGCGCGGACCACAAGGTGCGGACCGTCGACATCAACGGCGAGCAGGGCCGGCTCGGCTTCGCGCAGGAGTCCGAGGGCAAGGCCTCCGACATGCGCTGGCTGATGTTTACCGACCCCTCCGGCCGTCGGGTGCTCGTCCAGATCCCCGCCTCGGCGAACCTCCCCGACGACCAGCTCGTGGCCTTTGCCGAGGGGATCACCGTGACCGATCAGGCGCTGGAGATCGGCGGCTGATCAGCGGCACCCGGGAGCGTCCCACCTCGACGGTGCGACGCTCCCGGACGTATGTGGAGCCGCGGTCAGGGGGGTGGTTGAGGCAGCCGGGTACCTACACGTCGTGCACGTAGAGCCGCATCGTTGCCGGGCGGCCATCTGCTTGCTTGTCGGTGCCGGACGTGAAGTCGTGGACGTAGACGAAGCCGCTCTTCTCGGCGACGCGGACAGATGCGATGTTTTCGGGGTCGACTCGGATGGCGGCACGTGTTCCGATCCGGTTCTCACGCATGTACTCGAGGATGAGGCGTACGGCTTCACCTGCGACTCCGCGCCCGCGGGCCCACGGGTGGACGGCGTAGCTGATGTTGACGTCTCCGGGCTCCAGGCCGTCGACGACATCGGGGTCGCAGTCGACATATCCGGCGAGGCGGTCATCGAGGCACACGCCGAAGCCTCGCTTGCCGCGCCCCGCGCGAGCGTTGTCGGCCAGCTTGCTGAAGTGGGCGGCCGTCATCCCGGCGGTGCCGGGGGCGCCGTTCAGCCAGCGAACGGTGTGCTCGTCCTCACCGGCGTTGTGCGCCTCAATGTCCTCGTCTGTCAGAGCTCGCAGCGTGATCCTCATGCGAGGACCATAGGGAGCCGCCGGCAGTGCACAACAGTGATATTTGAAGCTTTCGTGGCATCAGGCCAGAAGAGCGCGTCGCGTCCCTCAACCAGATCGAGGACGCGGTGGTTCTCGCAGTCGATCAAGACTCTGCACGGGACAGAGCCCGGAACTTACGAACAGAACCAGCCCACCGCCGGAGGTGAACTTCGCGGTCTTCCGTACGTCTGTGGACCCGCCCGACCACACGCGCCTGCGCCGCCTGGTCCAGTCGGCACGGCGGTGCGGCCCGCATGGCCGAACTGCCGGCGGCCACCACGGCGCTGGTGGAGCAGATCCGGCACAGCGTCGCCGTCAAGCGCCTCGAGCCCGGGCCCGACCTGCTGTCCGCGCTCATCACGGTCAGCGACGACGGCGACCGGCTCAGTGAGGACGAGCTGGTCTCCACGGTCTACCTGTTGCTGCTGGCCGGCTATGACACCACGGCCAACCTCATCGGCACCGCGGTCTGGCGGTTGCTGGAGGACCGTACGCGGTGGCAGGCCTTGCAGGCGGATCCGGCGCTGGTCCCCGCAGCGGTCGAGGAGTTGCTACGCCTCGAGAGCCCGGTGCAGGTGGCGACCCACCGCCGGGGTGGCAACGGCCACAGTCGGCCGCCGTCAACGTTTTGTCGGCACTGCGTCGGCGCCGGCGCGGTGAACTCGAGAAGCGATCCGGTCATCGACCGCCGGTGCGGTGACGGCCGCCGGCACAGGATCGCCTGCACCCCCTGTCCCAGCCGTCGAGGAGAAGGTCATGACGATTTCCGATCAGAATTCAGCCGGCGATGCTCTGTCGGCCGCGGCCGTCGAGGCTCTGACGGCCGAGGTGACAGGTGTCGTCCTGCAGCCCGGCCAGGACGGGTACGCGGCCGAGGTCGCCACCTACAACTTCGCGGTGCCGAACGCGCCGGCGCTGGTGGTCGGCGCGGCCGGCCCGGCCGACGTGCAGGCCGCCGTCCGCTTCGCCGCCGCCCACGGACGGCCGGTCGCGGTGCTGAGCACCGGTCACACTCCCGTGGTGCCCGGCGAGGGCACTGTCATGATCACTACCCGGCGGATGGACGAGGTGACCATCGACCCGCACCAGCGGCGGGCCCGGGTCGGCGCCGGCGTCCGCTGGCAGCAGGTGGTGGACGCGGCCACGCCGCACGGACTGGCCCCGCTGAACGGTTCGTCGCCGCTGGTCGGCGTGGTCGGTTACACGCTGGGCGGCGGCTTGAGCGCCACCATGGCCCGGGCCTTCGGCTGGGCGAGCGACCACGTGCGGGGCATCGACGTCGTCACGGCCGACGGCGAGCTGCACCACGCCGACGCCGAGTCGGACGCGGATCTGTTCTGGGCCGTCCGGGGCTCCAAGAGCAACCTCGGCGTTGTCACCGCGATGGAGTTCGACCTGTTCCCGGTCCGGACGCTGTTCGCCGGGGCGCTCATCTTCACCGGTGAGCATGCCGAGGCCGTGCTGAGCGCCTACGCCGACCTGACCGCGAACGCCCCCGACGAGCTGACGACGTCGATCTCGTTCATGCGGCTGCCCCCGCTGCCCGTCTTCCCCGAGCCGTTGCGCGGTACGTTCACCGTCCACGTCCGGTTCTCCTTCATCGGCGACAGCGCCGACGGCGAGAAGCTGCTGGCCCCGCTGCGGGCGGCCGCGCCGGCCATCGTGGACACGGTCGCCGACATGCCGTACGAGAACTTCGCCGCCATCTACAACGACCCGGTGGACCCGGCGCCGTTCGCCGAGCGCACCCTGGCCCTCGGGCCGCTCCAGCCCGAGCTCGTGCACAAGCTCATCGCCACCGCCGGTCCGGAGGCCGACGTCCCGGCGAACTTCGTCGAGCTGCGGCACGTCGGCGGCGCCCTCGCCCGTACGCCTTCCGACGCCGGCGCGGCCGGTATCCGCGATGCCGAGTTCATCCTGTGGGTCGTGGCCATCGGCGATCCGGTCGGCACCGCGCCGGCGATGCAGTGGTCGGAGACGTTGTTCGACGACCTGGCGCCGTGGACGCGGGCCGGCAAGTACCTCAACTTCATGGCCGGCGAGGACCTCGAGCCGGACGCCGTGCGCGCGGCCTATTCGCCGGACACCTACCGCCGGCTCCAGCACACAAAGAAGGCTTACGACCCGGCCAACCTGTTCCGGCTGAACCACAACATCGCCCCGCTCGACTGACCTGACAGACACCCACCTCGATATCGATCTCGCGCACCTGCGGGACCGTGCCGAGATCACCGGCAGCCTGCACCGCTACGCGGCCAGCCTCGGGATCGGTGACGAGTGACACCCGCGTACCCCTGATCCCGGGGAGGGCCTCCGGTGAGCCGGAGGCCCTCCACCCGTGGCCACCCTCACATCCTTTGCTGTGGCTTGCGATGAACTCCGTGGCCTCTTCTCCGTCTGCTACCTGTACGCCGGTGCCACCGGCGTCGATCAGTGACGGGGAGAGGACGGGTCTGTGACGATCCAGCGTCTTGAGGTGTCGCTGCTGGGCAGCGTACGGGTCGCGCGCGCGGCTGCCGACCTCTCGCTCGGCTCGCCCCAGCAGCGCGGGCTGCTGGCTTTGATGGCGTTGCGGGGTACACCCGTCGACGTCGACGAGGCAGTATCGGCGTTGTGGGGCACACAGCCTCCCGTCTCCGCCCGGGGCACGGTACGGACCTACGTGGCGCGTCTGCGCCGGATACTCACCGTGGACCAAGCGCCGGTCCTGCGCCGCGCCGGATCGGGCTACCTGCTCGACACCGAGCTGGCGCCGGCCGACACCACCGCCTTCCACGCGGAGACGGCCCAGGCGAGACTCACCCGGCACAGCGACCCGCAGCAGGCGGTGGCGGCACTGCGACGCGGGCTGGGTCTCTGGTCCGGCCCGCCGCTCACCGGCGCTCACGGCGACTTCGTCGCGGCGCAGCGGACCCGGCTGCTGGAGGCCGAACGCAACGCCCGGGAACTGCTGTTCGAGCTGGAGCTGAGTCTCGGCCGGCACGGTGAGGTGGCCGACGAGATCGCGGCCGCGGCCGCGCGATACCCACTGGACGGCCGGTTCGCCGAGCTGCTCATGCTGTCCCTGCATCGCGGCGGGCGGTCGGCCGAGGCGTTGGCGGCCTTCCGGCGTACGCGGGCGCGTCTGCACGAGGAGCTGGGCATGCCGCCCAGCGCGGCACTCGAACAGTTGCATCGAAGGATCCTCACGGATGACCCGGCGATCCTGGCACCGTCCACTCCGTACTCGGCCGGTGATGATTCCTCGCCCGCAACGATCAGCGCGCGCCCCCTGGAAGCGCCGGTGCAGCTACCCGCCGATCCACCCGACTTCGTCGGACGGGCCGTGGAGATGCGCAGGGCGACAAGTCTGCTGACCGCCGCCGGCTCCCGTGTTCTGGGGCTCACCGGCCTCGGTGGCTCCGGCAAGACGACGCTGGCTGTCCGGCTGGCGCAGGGGCTGGGAAGTGAGTTCCCCGACGGCCGGTTCTTCATCGACCTGGGCGCCCGCAACGAGCAACCGGCGCATCCGCACCAGGTCCTCGGCGGTTTCCTCCGCTCGCTCGGGGTGGGCGCCGAGGCGATCCCCCCGTCGCTGGACGAGCGGATCGCGCTGTGGCGCACCCTGACCGCCCGCCGGCGCATCCTGGTCGTGCTGGACGACGCGGCGGACAGCGCCGGCATCACGCCGTTGCTGCCGGCCGGTTCCGCGTCGGCGGTCATCGTCACGGCCTGGCGCCGGATGGTGGACCTGCCAGCGGCGCGCTGGATGCGGCTGGGCGCCATGCCCGAGCCCGAAGCCCTGGACCTGCTCGGCGTCCTTGCCGGGCGCGCCCGCGTCGACGCCGAGCCGACGGCCGCGGCGAGGCTGGTGGCCGCCTGCTCGTATCAGCCTCTGGCGGTACGCGTAGCCGCCGCGCGCCTGCTCGACCGGCCGCTCTGGTCCATCGAGCGCATCCTGGCGCAACTGGCCGAAGACATGCTCAAGCCCGCCGTCATGCACGAGGATTGCGCGGTCGTCGACGCCCCGTTCCGGCTCGCCGAGAAGAGGCTGCAACCGGCGGCCGGGACGGCGTTGCGTCTCGGATCGCTGCCGGACGAACCCGTCCGTACGGTGGACGAACTGGCCACGATGCTCGACGTGTCGCACGGCACCGCTCGGGGCCTGCTCGAGGACCTCGTCGACGCGCACCTGATCGAGCCGGTCGACGCGGACTCCTATCGGTTCCCCGACCTGATCCAGGCCTACTCCCGGCGGCGCGCGGTCGAGGTCGAGGGGGCCGAGCGCTGCCAGCTGGCCCGCAGCCGCCTCGCCGCCGAAAGGGTGCTCGCCGCCGCCGGCCGGTGACGTGCGAACACCCCGGTATCGACGCCGGCAACGGCCCGAAGGTGCTCAGCCGCATCGCCGGGCGCGCCGACGGCTAGCTGCCCACGCTCGTGCCGCCGGCCGGCGTGGCCGCCGCGATGTCGCAGATCCGGGCCGGCCTCTGAGCAGCACAGTCCCCGGCGTCGCCGCGTCACTCGGCGGCGGCGCCCTTGGCGACCGAGATCGCGCCGGTCGCCGGACCGCTCACTCCTTCATGACCGCGGATCGCAGAAACCGCACGGCGTAGTGCGCCCGGGACTTGACGGTGCCGACCGGGATATCCAGCCGGCGAGCGGCCTCCTCCACCGTCGACCCGTGAAAATAGATCTCCTGGAGGACCCGGCCATGACCGGCACTCAACCGGCGGAAGGCGCCATTCAACGCCTCGCGAGCAAGCGCGACGTCCGCGGTGTCCTCAACGGAAGCGTTCGCGAAGACATCAAGCAACTCCACCTCCTGGGGCCGCACCCGCCGCACCCGCGCCGCATCGATCGACACCCGCCGGCCGATGGTGTACAACCACCGCCGAACGTTCTCCTCACCGTCAGGCAACAGATCCCAGCGCCGCCACACCCGCAGCATCGTCTCCTGCAACAGATCCTCAGCCGCGTGCGGCTCCCGAGTCAGGCCGCGCAGGAACCGCAACAGAGGTCCCGCGTGAGCCGCATGCACCTCCGCGAGCCGCCGCTCCGCATCCAACCGCTGCCGCGCCGAGCCGAACTGAACAGAAGAATGGCACGACGCCGTCATAAGGTCCTTCTCCATTGCTCCACCACTGCTTCTCCTTCGAAGCAAGCTTGTCCGCGCCGGCCGGCCTGTTCTTCTCGTCCGGCGCTCGGTCCTTGCCCGGCGGCGCACACGGACGGCCGGTGCGGGGGCAGGGGTGAATCCGCGGGTTGGCTCAGCGACGCGTCAGGAGCCGGTCCCGGCGGACCACTCGGCGGGATCGGGGGTGAGCCGGACCGCGAGCTGGCCGATGTTTCCCCCGTCGAGCATCTCGATGAGCGCGGCGGGAGCGGCGTCCAGGCCCTGCCGGATGTCCTCGATGAAGGTGAGGGCACCACTCTGCTCGAGGCCATGCAGGATGCGCTGGGCCTCGGACCACCGAGGCCGGAAATCCGCGACAAGGAAGCCCTGCATGCGCAGACTCTTGGCGATGAGGGTGACGGCGAGCTCCGGCGGCCCGGGTGGCGGCTGATCGGAGTCGTACTGAGCCGTCACCCCGCAGCACACGATTCTTCCGTGCTGCGTGAGCGCCGGCAGCACCTGACCGAGAAGGGGGCCGCCGACGGTGTCGAAATAGACGGAGACCCCGCCGGGACACGCTGCCCTCAGGTCGTCGGCGAACGTCGGTGACCGCCGGTCGAGCGCTGCGGCATAGCCGAGCCGCCGCTGGAGGAACTCGCCTTTCTCCGCCGAGCCGGTGATGCCGACAGTTCGTGCTCCGGCGGCTCGGGCCAATTGACCGGCGAGGTGCCCGACCCCGCCCGCGGCGCCCGACACCAACACGGTTTGTCCTTCGTGGACCTGTCCGACGTCTCTGACCCCGAAGAACGCGGTCAAGCCGTTACGGCCCAGCGGGCCGAGGTGATGCGACAACCGGCCCACCCGCTCGACCGGCCAGATCTCGTCCGCCGGAACGGTGGAGTACTCCTGCCAGGCGGCGGCCGCTCCCACGATGCTGCCGATCGCCGGACCCCCGGGTGGCCCGGCGACGACCTGACCCAGTACGGAGGAGGGAACGGGTTCTCCGGGCTGAAGCTGTGGTCGATAGGTGGGCCCTTGCATGACAGCGCGGGCCGCCGGCGCGACCGAGACGAGGACGTTGCGCAGCAGGACATGGTCGGTCGGCGGCGGCGGCACGACAACGGTCTCGGTCCGGAAATGCTCCTTCGTCAGCGGGCCGGACGGGCGCCGGCTCATGACGATCTGGGTGGCTAGCATGTCGAACCCTCCGACCGGTCGGGAAGGCTGTCGGAGGCGGGTGTGACGATCTCGGCGAGCAGGGCGGCGAGCTCGGCCGGCCGGGACAGGAACGGCGAGTGGCTGGTCGCCAGGCGGCGTACGGACTTGGCCCGGACCGCCATGCGTTCCTGTTCGGACGCGGGCAGCGCCTGATCCTGTTCGCAGAGGATGTAGGTCGACGGGATCGTGTGCCAGGCGGGCTCGCCGACGCGGTCGGTGAACGACTGCGTCCGCTGTTCGACCAGCCGGCTGACGGCAAGACCGGCCGCATCGTCGGGTACGTCCGCGTACAGAGACGTCCTCGGATCGGCGATGATCGGGGACAGGCCGCTGGTGTCGGCCGGCTCGGGCATGCCGTGGAAGCTGCCCACCGACTCGCCCCGGTCCAGCTGGTAAGCGGCCAGATAGACGAGGTGTTCGACCCCGGGCAGGGCTGCCGCTTCGGTGACGGGGACGCCTCCGTAGGAGTGGGCGACCACAGCGAGGGGCCCGTCGATGGCCGTGATGGCGTCGCGGACGGCGCCGGCGTCGTCGCGCAGGCCACCCCGGGGGTCGGGGCCTGAGGTCGGCAGTTTGACGGTGCTGCTCGGGTACCCGAGCGCGGACAGCTCGCGACGCAACGCGTCGAAGACTGCAGGGCCATGCCAGGCGCCGTGTACGAGCAGCAGGGTGGTGGAGCGGGAGGGAACATTCACGGTTAACTCCTCGGACATTGTGTCGGACAGCATGTCCGACACAATGTTTATCACGGGGTGCCTAGGATCGGGCTATGGCTTCCACCACCCGCCGGGCCTCGGCCGGCGCTGACCGCCGGGCTGTCGCCGAGGCGCAGATCCTGGCCGCGGCGGAGCAGCTGCTCGCCGGGGGTGAGCGCTTCACCGAGCTGGGGATCCAACGGCTCGCGGCCGAGGCGGGGGTGGCGCGATCGACGTTCTACCTCCACTTCCGCGACAAGACCGAGCTGCTGCTGCGGCTGACCGCCACCCTCACCGCCCCCGCACTCGACCTGATCAGCGCCGCCCCTCCGGAGAGTGGCCGGGAGAGCATGGAGCAGGCGATGGGTGCGGTGATCCGCTATTACCGGGAACGGCGGCATCTGCTGGCCGCGGTGCTCGAGGTCGCGGCGTACGACCCGGCGGCCCGGGCGGCGTGGGAGGCCGAGCTGCAGCTGTTCACCGAGCGCGCCGCCGCGTGGTTGCGGGTCGAGCAGCAGGCCGGCCGCACGGCGCCGGAGCTGGAGCCGGAGACGGCGAGCCGGGTGTTCGTCTGGGGCGGCATCCAGGTCATCGCCAACCAGGTCCTGACCGGTGACCAGGCCCAGGACGCGGCGGTGGCGCGGGAACTCGTCTCGCTGCAGTGGTACGGGAGTTTCCGGCGGCCCGCTGAGGACCGGCCTGGCGGGTGACAAGACGCTCCTACACTTGCCGGGTGATGGATCTAGACAGTGCGCCGGAGGCGGCTCCGGACGCGGTGGGGCAGTCGGAGGTCGAGCCGCGCCTGCTGCGGGCGCTGGTCGCGGTGGCGGGGGAGGGGCACTTCGGTCGGGCGGCGCAGCGGCTGGGCCTGGCCCAGCCGGCGCTGAGCCGCCGCATCCAGCAACTCGAGCGGGTGCTCGGCGTGAGCCTGTTCGACCGTACGTCGCAGGGGGCGACCCTGACCGGCGCGGGCCGGGCGGTGCTTCCCGAGGCGAAGCGCGCCCTGGCCCAGAACCGGCGAGTGCTGAACGCGGCGCGGGCTTACGGGGCCCAGGGATCCCGTACGGTCGTCGTTGCCGCGCCGCTTCCCAGCCCGCCCGGGGGCCTGCTCGCCGAGGCGATCCGCCGGTTGCGCACCGAGCAGCCGGGTGTGCGCGTGACGGTGACCGACATCAAGGACGAGGAGCAGAGCGCCGCCCTCGCCGCCGGCAGCGTCGACGTCGCTCTGACCTGGGGCGGCGCCAACCGCCCGGACGTGACGTCCCGGCCGTTGGTCGAGGAACGCTGGGTGGCGGCCCTCCCCGCGGGCCACCCGGCCGTGTCGGCCGGAGAGCTGTCGCTGGAGGCGCTGGCCGGCGAGTCTCTGCTGTTCCCCGTGCAGGAGCGCCGGCACTGCTGGTCCCGCCTGACCGCTGTGGCCGAGGCCGCGTACGTGTCTCTCGCCCCGATCCCGACCGCGCCGGGCGCCGTGGCCGATCTCGTCGCCGACGGCCTCGGTGTCTCGGTCGTACCGGCCTCGTTTCGTCTTTCTCAGCTGCCCGGCCTGGCCTTCGTCCCGTTGCCCGGCCCGGGGCTGAGCGGTCGGATGAGCCTCCTGTGGCGGCGTGACGAGTCGGCGCCCGCGGTGCTGGCGCTGCTCGCCGCCTGCCGGGCCGCGGCCGGCGAACTCGCCGAACGCCGCCCCGACATCTGGACCGCCGCCGGCCCCACCCCGTCGATCTCAGGGCAGCAGCGGCGGGCCGACGATCTGGATCCCGTGGCCGGCCGCGATCCGGGTGAGCTCCTGCGGTGACAGCGGGGTCTGACCTGCTGCCGTCTCGGGCGGGACGCCGATCTCGTCGACGAAGCGATCGAAGCCGGACGGGGTGTGCACGGTGAGGAACCGCGCCTCGGGTGAGGTGACGACGAAGCCGTGAGCCAGCCCACGTGGCAGCAGGGCCAGCCCGCCGGAGCCGACGCTGAGCACCTCGGCGCCGACCTCGACGCGCAGCGTCCCGTCGAGCACGAGGAACGTCTCCTCGTCGTTGTCGTGCAGGTGCAGCGGGGAGCAGTATCCGCGGTCGCCGGTGTGCTCCAGGATCGAGAAGCCGCCGTCGGTGTCGCCGGCGCCGAGCCGGGTGCGGACCAGACCGCCGAGGAAACTCACCATCTGCTGGGTGGCGGGATCGGTGATCACGGGTTTGGCGAAGGAGCCGGTTACGTAGGTCATGCAGTGATCACAGCGTGGGCGGAGCCGGGCGTCCAAGGCCGGACGTCGATCGCCCGATGCGCCGCCGGCATGAGGCCTTGTCGCAGCCTCGTCCCGTTGTCTCAGCTGTGAGGGGAGACACCAGAATGAACTTCCCATGCCTTGGAGCGTCGTCCTCGTATGACTTCCTCGTCTCTCGACACCGAACTCATCAACGATCTGCCGCCGCAGCTGGCGAACAACCGTGCCTATTGGCTCGGGTGGGGCAGTGACGACGACGTCCTCTCCGACCTACCGATCTATCGCAGCGGTCTTCCGCAAGGGATGTTGAACGGGGTGCTGCGGGCACGCGACGTGAACATCGACACCGCCATCCAGCGAGCACGTGCCGCCCTCGACGGTACGAGCTGGCTCTGGTGGTACAACCCGGCTGACAGTGACCCGGGCGTCGCGGACGAACTCCTCGAGCGGGGGGCCGTCGAGGTCGGAACCGTCCCGATCATGGCGGCCCGGCTCCGGGGAAAACCCGTGGTGCCGCTGCCGCAGGGTGTGCGGATCGAACAGGCACGGACGGCTTCGGCCCTGAAGGCGTTCGCGAGCATCTATCCGGTGCCGAACGGCATGACCACGGCTGACGTAGACGCCACAACGGCCGTCGAACTTGCCCGGAACGGCCGGCACGAACTCCAGCTCCGGTACGTCGCCTGGCTCGGTGATGTGCCGGTCAGTTGCGGAGCGCTGTCCATCAGCAACGGCGTGGCCGGCATCTACAACATGGCCACCGTCGCCGAGTACGAGCGCCGCGGGATCGCGGCCGCACTGGCCGCCGAACTGCTCGCCGAAGCCCACGAGCAAGGAATCCCGGTCGTCACGCTGACGGCCAGTCCGCGCGGAGCGCGCATCTACCAGCGGCTGGGCTTCCAGAACGTCAGTGAGTACCGCCTCTTCAAACTCTGATCCGTCGCTCCCGCCCCGATTCGCGCCTCAAGGGCTGACGCCCTCCACCGGGCGGCCGTCCTCGAGGTAGCGCACCTGTTTCGCCTTCCAGCCGGCGCGTACCCGACGCCGGACCGGTCCGCTGAGCAGAGGCAGCGCCGCGTCGATCGGCAGGATCCGGCTTTCGGCGATCTCCAACGGCTGGAGCACCACCGTGTCCAGGACGGCGTCGTCGAAGGCGCCACAGTCGAACAGGAAGCGCATACCACCCGGACGGTCCGGCCGTGGGCGCAGGAAGTCGACGCACACCAGCCGCCCCGTGGTGACGTCGAGGCCGCACTCCTCCTTGGTTTCGCGGCGACACGCATCCCAGGGTGATTCGCCGATCTCGACGACCCCACCCGGGATCGTCCAGCCGCCCTTGTACGTCGGCTTCAGGATGAGCAATCGGCCCTTGCGGCCCCGTACCAGAGCTCCGGCGGAGGCCGGGACGGTCGGGAGTACGAACGCCAGCTCGGGCAGCTCACCGGCGTTGACATCGCTCATGGAGATCATGCTAGATCCGGCGCGACCGATCGGCCATCCGCCGGTCGATGAAACGGCGGACCTCGGCACACGGGTGAGTATGACCTTCAGTGACTCATTGCTTCCGTGTGACCGAGCGTCCGCCGACCCCTCCACGATCGCGTCTGCCCAGCGCAGCTGCAATATCAACGATCAAAGAACAGCGCTGTAATTAGGCTCCGGCCTGGCTGATCGCCGGCCTCGGGAGGTGCTCAGGCCGGGTCACTGCGCTTGTCGGTGAACCTGTCGCCGAAACAGGTCGCTCAAGCCGATCTGGTCACGACGGTGGAAACCATCCTGACCCAGACCGGCTTCCCGGCCGACCGGCTGACCCGGGGCGACCGCCCTCGTCCGCCAACGATTCGCGGCCGGGGGTTGGCCGCCGGTCCGCAATTGAGAGCGGCCAGGCTTCGCGCGCTTGACGACTTCGGCGGCACAAGGTCGAGTCGGTCAGTCGACGTCGGCGACGGCCTTGCCGTGCAGGGTGCCGTTGCGCAGAGCGGTGATTGCCTCTTCCACGTGGTGCCACGACTTGCGCCACGCGATGGAGGGCTTCAGTGATCCCTTGGCCAGTTGCCCGCTGAGCCACGTGAAGTCGGGCGGCAGGGGAGTGCCGTCGAACTGGTGGAAGCTGACGATGGCGCGGTTGTTGACGTCCGGGGTGGCCATGAGCGCACCGGGAGGGAAGCTTTCTACCTCGGTGGCCAGGTGCCCCAGAGCTATCAGTACGCCGCCGCTTTCCAACCGGTCGAAGGCTCGTACGAGGATGGAGCCTCCGACAGTGTCGATCACGGTGTGGACGGTGCCGGGATAGTCGGCCGGGTCGGCGACGACGTCGTCGGCACCGAGGCTCCGCAGTTCCGAGCCGAACCGCTCGGGCGATCGCGTCACGGCGATCGGCTGGGCACCGCCCAGATGTGCGAGTTGAACCGCGTACCGTCCGACGCCACCGGTCGCGCCGGTGATCATGATGCGTCGGCCCAGGACCGGCCCGCTGCGGCGAAGAGCGCGCAGCGCGCTGTTGGCTGCCACGGGGACAGTGCTGATGGCGGCCAGGTCGGCGTCCGTGGGCGCGGTGCCCAGCATGGCGGTGCTGACAGCGCGATATTCGGCCCATCCTCCGCCGTTTCCGAAGGTGGTCACCGCAGTGCCGACAGCGGGCCCGGAACCGTCGCGGGCCGCCTCGACGATGTGTCCGGCCGCCTCCCAGCCAGGGACGCTGCCGTCGTCCAGCCCGCCGGCCGTGGCCAGGTCGCCGGCGTTCAACGCGAACGCCCCGACTTCGACCAGAGCCTCATCCGGGCGAGGCGCCGGTTGCGCCGCGGTCCCCAGCCTGAACCCCGAGGTCCGGTCATGGTCGATGACCAAGGCGCGCATCAGGTCCTCCCGAGTTTGTCGGATCGCTTGCCGCCGTCGCCGTCGTCTGGACCGTGCGACCCAGCAGGAGATCGACTGTAACGCGGCTGTGCCGGCGAACTGCGCCGGTGAGAACGCCGACCGCGCGGGGCCCTGGTCGTGAAGGCACCTCGATGCACCAGGGCGGAGCAGGAACCCTGCTCCGCCCTGGCCCGGCGTTGATGCGTCTCCTGACCCTCGCGGTGGTCAGAACTTGCCGGTGGCGACCTCCGCGAGTGTCACCCGGGTCACCGTGAAGGTGACGGTGACGAAGGTGTTGGTGTACTTGAGGGGCATGCCGGTCTCGGCGTCGACGGCCACGCTCTCGGGGCTGTCGACGGCCGGGGCGCCGGCGGTCAGGGTGAGGACCTTCCGGCCGTCGAGGGTGCCCTCCTTGATCGAGATCTCGGGCATCTGGTCGAGCAGCCGCAGCACACCGGCGCGGACGGCAGGGTCGCCGGCGCCGTCGCGCAGCGCGTCGATCGAGGTGTTCCACACCCAGTTGTCGGTGTAGTTGCCCGCGACCGCCTTGGTGCCGGTGGCCTTCGCCTTGATCTTGTCGCCTTCCGAGAGGGGCTTGACGGCGCCCGGAGCCTCGATCGGCACAGGGTTCTTGCCGGTGTAGAAGGCCCGCGCCATCCGCTTGCGCGCCTCGTTCAGGTCACCCTTGGCGGCCAGCTTCGCCGCGGCGACCGCCCGCTTGCGGCCGGCCTCGTCGGCCTTGTCCATCTGGGACCGGCCCTTCTCGACCCGGGCCGGGAGTCCGGCGCGGGTCTTGGCGAAGAAGTAGTCGCCGTTGTCGGCGTGCAGGTCCCAGACGACGATCTTTTTGCCGTCGGTGTAGGCCTGGCTGCGCTCGATCAGCGTGGCATCGCCCTCGGTCTGCTTGAGCGTGGTGAGGCGACCGACCAGGCGCACCACCGGAGGCTGCTCGGCGGTCGCGGACGAGCCCGGGGCGGCGAGGTTGGGCGCCGGTGCCGGGGCCGGGCCGCCGGTGCCACCGGCGGCGAGAGCCACCGCCGTGACCGCGGCGACGGCGAAGGTGCCACCGGCCGTGGCGCGCCAGGCGATCCGGCGACGGCTCATCTTCTTGCCGCGGGCCAGGATCTCGTCGATCTCCGGCGAGTACGACGGGTCGGAACGGAAGCTCTGCAGCGCCGTGGTGAGGCGATCCTCGGTGTCGTGAGACATATCAGTGATCTTCCTTCAGGAGGGACTTCAGCTTGGTCAGTGCGCGGCTCGTCTGGCTCTTGACGGTGCCCTCGCTGCACCCGAGAGTGGCGGCGGTCTCCCGTTCGCTCAGGCCCTCGAGGAACCGCAGGACGACGGTGGCCCGCTGTCGCGCCGGGAGCGACTGCAACGCCTGCAGCAGCTCGGTCCGGTTCACGACGCTGTCGGCCATGTCGGAGACCGCCGGATCCAGCGCCCGGGTGCCGGACTCCAGCGTGTGTTTGCGGTTCCGGCGCCAGCCGCGCCGCGACTCGTTGATCAGGATGCGACGCACGTACGCGGACGGGCTGTCGGCCCGCTGAACCTTGCGCCAGTTGCTGTAGGCCTTGGCCAGAGCCTCCTGGACAAGGTCATCGGCCAGATACCAGTCCCCGCACAGCAGGTAAGCGGTTCGGTGCAGCGAGTCGGCGATGCCCTGGACGAAGACGCGGAACTCCTGCTCCACGCCCTGCGTCCCGGACGCTCGGTGATTCATAACGGTCGTCACACCGGGTAAGACCCGCCTGCCGACGAAGACGTTGTCAGCAACCACGAAAACTTTTTCCTGACGCGAACGGCGGCTGGAGCGTACGAGCTCTCTTGACATCCGACGAGCGCCCGCTAGATTTACACGCGTTAGCTAACGGGTGTTACGAAACAGCGCATCCGTCGACACCGCTGGAGGCGAACGTCATGACCGCAACCGCTGTCCTCCCCGCCCTGAGCGCTCCCGGCGCCAGGCCCGGTGACCGACCCGTTTCGACGGCGTGGTTGCGCTCGGACGCGGTGATGGCCCAGCTCCTGCGGTTCGCTGCGACGGGCGGCATCACGTCTCTCCTCCAATTCGGCGTCTTCTTCCTGCTCTTCGGGGTCGGTGAGCAGGTCGCGAACCTGGCCGGCGTCGTCCTGTCGTCGATGCTGGCCAACGAGATGCACCGTCGGCTCACCTTCCGTGCCGGCGGCCGCATCTCCTGGTCGACCGCACAGTGGGAAGGCGGCGGGCTGTCCGCCGCTGCGTTGGCGGCGTCCAGTCTGGCGCTGGCGTTGCTGGGGGACGTGGTCGGCGACGACTGGCGATCCGGGATGCTCCTGATCGCCGGGGTCAACGCTATGGTCGGGCTGACGCGATTCGTTCTGCTGCGCCTGTGGGTCTTCGCCGGCGATCGCGCGCCGGTGTGAACGCGAGAGCCAGGCGGTGCAGTGGTGAATCAGGCGTGGACGGCGGCGCGTATGGTCGTGCGGTGAATCCCGCTGACCTGCAGGGCCTGCAATCCGGTGCCCTCGAGACCCGCGAAGCGCACGTGCACCAACTGCTCGACCGCGCCCGGGCTGACAGCGACGAATCAGCCATCGCTGCGCTGCACGTGCTCGTCCGCGACTACCGCGATTTCCACCGGTCGATCTATACCCGGGCGATGAACCAGGCGGCCGTCTTCGCCGACGCCGGGCTGGGGGAGCCGTTGCTCGCGGCGCTCGGCGACACCCGGTACAACTGCCAGGCCTGGGCCGCGATGGGCTGCGCGGCAATGGACGTCCGGGCCGCGGTGCCGCAACTCATCGCCCTGCTCGACCATCCGCAGCCGATGGTCCGGGACGAATCGGTGATCGCGCTCGGCCGCCTCGGCGACGCCTCGGTCGTTCCCGCGCTGCGTCCGCTGCTCGGCGACCCGGCCGACTGGCTACGCCAGCGAACCGCCGACGCCCTGGCCCGGATCGGCGGCGACGCGGCCCTGGAAGCGCTCTGGCACGAGTTCGAGCATCGGCGGTTTCCGCGGATCGGCTATGTCGCCAGCACGCTCGCCCTGTTCACGCCCGAGGTGGTGCCCCGGCTGCTGGCCGCGGCCGACAGCACCGATCCGGATCAGCGGTACTGGGCTGCCGTCGCGCTCGGGTCGACCGGCGACGACCGGGTCATCCCGACGTTGGAGCGGCTGATGGCCGGCGACCGCGGCGTGACCGTCTTCGACGGAGAAGTCCGCGCCGCGGCGAAGAAAGGCCTGCGTACGCTCCGGCGAATCCAAGCCGCCATCGCCGAACGGGACAGCGTCGAAGCGCCCGTCGAAGCGCCCGTCGAGGCTCCCTGAAGTTTTCCCGGCGCCAGGCGGGGCAGTCACCAAGAGTGCCGGCAGGTGCTGGTCACAGAAAAGGGAGAGACGGCGATGGCTGCAGGAGAGCTGACCGACAACGGACGGGCCCGTGTGCTCGCCGACGGCAAACAGATTCCGCTGCTCGCGCTGGGTGTCTGGCAGGTGCCGGACGGGCCCGAGTGCGAGAACGCGGTGCGCTGGGCGTTGGAAGCCGGCTATCGCCACATCGACACAGCCCAGGCGTACGGCAACGAGGCCAGCGTGGGGCGGGCGCTGCGGGACAGCGGCGTGGCCCGCGAAGACGTCTTCATCACGACGAAGTTCAACCCGGGTTCGCGTGACCCTGAAGCCGAAGCGCAGCGCAGCCTCGAGCGCCTCGGCGTGGACTCCCTCGACCTTTACATCGTGCACTGGCCGCAGGGCGGGCCGACCTGGGCCTGGGACGGCATGCAGCGTGCGCGCGAGCGCGGCTACGCGCGCTCGATCGGCATCTCCAACTTCAGCGCGTCCGAGGTCGACGACCTGCTCAAGGTGGCCGAGGTGGCCCCGGTCGTCAACCAGGTGCAGTTCAGCCCGTTCGAGTTCCGCCGCGGTCTGCTGGCCGCCTGCGAGGCGCGCGGACTGGCCCTGGAGGCCTACAGCCCGTTGGGGACGGGCCGGCACCTGCGCGATCCGCAGGTGGCCGAGATCGCTGAGCGGCTGGGCCGTACGCCGGCTCAGGTGTTGATCCGCTGGGCGCTGCAGCGCGGTCTCATCGTGCTGCCCAAGTCCACCCACCGCGAGCGGATCGAGCAGAACGCGCAGGTCTTCGACTTCGAGCTGACCTCCGCCGACATGGATGCGCTGGACGGCTTGGACGGCACCGGCGGCACCGACCGTGCCCTGGAGCGGCTGTGGTGGTGAGCACCACTCCTTGCTGTTACTGCAGGGGGTAGTGGTGACTCGCCGTGGTCCTGAGGTCGGTTTCCTCAGCTAACCGGCGACCCGGCCGATGATGCGGCCGTGTGGACACCCGGAGGAAGACGGCGAGCGGCGCGATCCGGTTCGCGGTTGTTCGCGACGTACCTCGGGGCCAGCCTGCTGCCGATCGGGGCGCTGGCCACGGTGTTGCTCAACGGCGTCCAGGAAGACGCGGCCAAGCAGGGGCGGGATCAGGGAGTCGCACAGGCGGCCGTCATCGCCGAGATGGCGGTGGCGCCGGCGCTCGACGCCGCGGACCTGAGCCGGGGACTGACCGAGGGCGAGCGCGACTCGCTGGCCAAGGCGACCGATCTCGCGCTGTTCCACGGCTCGGTGCTGCGCATGCGGCTGCGCACCTTCACCGGTCAGGTCGTCTACTCCGACGACGGATCCACCTCGGGCGGGGTGCCGGTCGCCGATCCGGCGTTCCACTCGGCGACCGTGGGGGTGGCCGGGGCGACCATGATCGCGGACGCCACCGAAGGCTCCGGCAAGGTCATCCGGGTGCTGCAACCGGTGTTCGCGCGAGCCTCCGGTGAGGCGATCGGAGTGCTCGAGCTCTACCTGCCGTACGACAAGATCGACCAGCGGCTGCACGAACAGATGGCGGTCACCTACTGGCGGCTCGGCGGTGGCCTTGGCGTGCTCTACCTGGCGCTGGGCCTGATCTCCTGGTCGACGACCCGGTCGTTGCGGCGCTACGCCGCCCGGCAGGAGCACGAGGCGCTGCACGACGGGCTGACCGGGCTGCCGAACCGGGAGGCGTTCCGGCAGCGGGCCACGGCCGCTCTCCGCGAGGAGAAGGGCGGCGCGGTGGTCGTCGTGGACCTCAACCGCTTCAAGGAGGTCAACGACACGCTCGGCCACCACGCCGGCGACGAGCTGCTGAAGGTGATCACCGCGCGGTTGCGCGGCGGCGTGCGGCAGCAGGACACGGTGGCCCGGCTGGGCGGGGACGAGTTCGCCCTCATCGTGCCGGGGGCGGACGCCACCGAGGTACGGGTGATGCTCGAGTCGCTGCGGACGGTGCTCACCGGCGAGGTGATCCTGGACGGCGTGCCGCTCACGATCGAGGCGAGCTTCGGGATCGCGCTCTACCCCGCGCACGGTACCGAGGTCGAGGAGCTGCTGCGGCACGCCGACGCGGCCATGTATCAGGGCAAGCGGGGAACGGCCGACATCGTCGTCTGGGGCGGCGAGCGAACCCGCCATCCCACCCAGTGGCTGGTGGTGCAGGCGGAGCTGCGACACGCCCTGGACCGGGACGAGCTGGTGTTGTTCTACCAGCCGAAGGTGAGCCTGCGCGACGGCACGATCTGCGGGGTGGAGGCGCTGGTGCGCTGGCAGCACCCGGAACGCGGGCTGCTGCCGCCGTCGGAGTTCCTCCCGGCGGCCGAGCAGTCCGGACTGATCGAGCCGCTGACCGCCTGGGTGCTGCGGCGGGCGCTGGCCGACCAGGTGGCGTGGGCGGCAGCCGGCCGCGACTGGACGGTCTCGGTGAACGTCTCGGCCCGCAACCTCGAGGCCGCCGACTTCGCCGGGATGGTGGAGGCGTTGCTGGCCGAGTTCGGCACCGCGCCGGACCAGCTGGTCATCGAGGTCACCGAGACCGCGATGGTCGACGACCGGGCGACCTCGATGGCCGCGATCCATCGGCTCGCCGGCCGGGGGATCGGCTTCTCGATGGACGACTTCGGCACCGGCTACACCAGCCTGGAACGGCTGCGCGGGATGCCCCTGGTCGAGCTCAAGATCGACCGGACCTTCGTGGCGACGGTGCTCGAGGAGAAGGAGAACCAGGCGATCGTCCACGCGGTCATCGCCCTGTCCCAGGGGCTCGGGTGCCGCGTCACCGCCGAGGGTGTGGAGACGGCTGAGATCGCCGACTGGCTCGCTGCGGCCGGCTGTGACGAGGCGCAGGGCTATCACTACTCGCGGCCGATGCCGTGGGCACAGATTTCCGTACCGATCCCGGAGGCGATCCGATGAAGAAACTGCTGATCTCGACGCTCGCGCTCGTCCTCCTCGCGGGATGCGGCACCAAGGCCGACGAGACGACCGAGCAGATCACCGTTTCCTTCGACCAAGCGCTGCACGACTCGCTCCCGCAGGCAGTGCGCGACCGCGGCTACATCCGCTTCGTCACCGACGCCAGCTACGCGCCGATGGAGTCGTTCGCAGCGGACGGCCGGACGATCGTGGGGTTCGAGCCGGATCTCGCCGACGCCATCGGTCAGGTTCTCGGCATCAAGATCCAGATTGTGACCGGTCCCTTCCAGACCGCCCTGGACAAGGTGGCCGACGGCACCTACGAGGGTGTGCTGTCGGCGATGACCGACACCGCCGAGCGCCAGAAGAAGGCCGACTTCGTCGACTACCTCTCGGCCGGATCGTCGATCATCGTGCAGCGCGGCAACCCGCACCGCATCACCGATCTGACCGGCCTGTGCGGCAACGTGGTCGCCATCGAGAAGGGCACCATCCAGGCCGATCTCCTGCACCGCTCGCAGAGTGGGTGCGCCGGCCGGCCGATGAAGATCAGCGAATACAAGACGAACGCCGACGCGCTGCTGCAGCTGCGGACCGGGCGCGCGGTCGCGGTCCTCAACGACTTCCCGGCGGCGACGTACCTGGCCACCGACTCGCGTACCAAGGACTACTTCGAGCTGGCCTCGGCCGCCCAGTACAGTCCGGGCCTGATCGGCATCCCGTTCGCCAAGGGCAACAGTCAGCTCCGGGACGCGGTGAAGGGTGCGCTGGACCAGGTGGTCGCCAACGGCACCTACGCCGATCTGCTGCAGCGCTGGAACCTGAGCAGCGGCGCGGTCAAGGCCGTATCCATCAACGGCGCCACGCAGGACTGAAGTCCGCACGCACGAGCGCGCCCTACGAGGACTCGGGCAGGCTGAGCCGCCGACGTTGCTCGGCGGCCCGGGCGAGAAGCAGCGCGCGGGTCTGCGGGGTGGCCGGGCCGGGATGCCAGGGATCGGGTTGGTGCTGGACTTTCGCCCGCGCCTGGTCGAGGGCCGCGTTCGCGTCGTCGTAGCGTTCCAGAACGATCTCGGTCGCGGCCAGGAGATAGAGCGCTCGCGGATTGTTCACGTCGTCGGCCCGCTCGGCGCAGAAGCGGCGGTAGCCGTCCAAGGAACCGTACGTCTCGAGCATCGGCAGCACGTCGTTTCGGATGGTCGCCACTGCGTCACGCATGTAGTCCTCCGCGTCCTCGACCCGTTCGTAGCTTCCCCACCAGCGGGTTCCGGCCTCGGCGGGATGGCTGAGCAACAGCCAGGAGTCGATTTCCTGGTACAGAGGCTGCAGCACGACCCGCAAGCCGGCCGGGATTCCGCGCTGGACCCCGCAGGCGATCAGGTCCACCGGGGTGAGCAGCGCGGCATCGTCGAGGACCTGCCATCCGCCCGGGAGCTCCGGTAGCGCGTACCTGAGGAACGCCTCTCGCCAGACCGGCCGGTCACGCACCAGCACCATCTCTTCGCCGACCGGTTCCTCGATGTCGATACCGAGGGCTTGGAACCATGGCGTGAAGGGTTCGTAGGTGACCCCCAGCCCGCTGTTGGACCGCAGAGCCCGCCGGCCGGCTCGGCGGATCCGGCGCAGGGGCACGTGGTAGAGGTCGGCCAGCGCCGATCGGGCATCCGCGCTGTCGACCAGCCGTCCCGTGAAGCTTCCGCGGACCGGGCCGATGGTCGGCAGATCGGTCTGCCACGGGCTACCTTCACGCTGGGGCCAACCCGCGAACTTCGGATAGATGTAGCGGTGGTGCACCAGGGTGACCTGGCCCTCCTGGAATCCGAGAACGATGTGCTCGGCTCCGTACTCATCATGATCGAGAGCGACGAAAGCCCGGACGATCACTCCGGTGCGGGTCATCAGGTGAGCGACGAAGTCGGGCAGGTACGCGTGGCCCTGGTCGCGGCTGAACGCAGCTATCCGCCAACCCTGCCCGGTGTCGTAGAAGGCGGCCCGGAGCCTCTGCGGCGCCCTCCACACCCGTTCGTCGTCGACCACGGCCAGAACCGCATCGACGCCGGCGCGGTCGGCGACGTCTATCCACGCATGGCCTTCGAACGTCGACATCCGGCGCCTCCACCCCGTACCGCAGTCAGACCCTCCAGCTGAAAGCATGATCGGCGCCGGGTACGCGGGCGGCGAAACGACGAAGTCGGCTTCTCACCTGGATCTGTCGAGGGCCGAGGCGAAGATGACGGTGACCGTCAAGCCGCCGGCCGGGTTGGGCGTCACTCGCAATTCGGCCTGGTGACTGTCGGCAATGGCTTGCACGATGGCCAGGCCCAGACCGTTGCTTTCGCTCTGCGTCCGGGGCGTGGTCAGTCGCTGGAACGGTTGCAGGATCTGGTCGATCGCGTCGGCCGGCACTTCGGGGCCGGTGTTGCCGACGGTCAAGGTCACAAGATCGTCATGCGTGTGTACGGCGACCTCGACGCGCCCGCCGGCGACGTTGTGGCGGATCGCGTTGTCCAGCAGGTTGCCGATCAGGCTGGCCATCAGCGCCGGGTCGGCGCGGGCCACGACGGCCGGCCGGACAGCCGTACGCACCGTGAGGTCGGCCGTCGCCGGCTCGCGTTCCGTCACCGCCTCGGCGACAAGGGCAGCCAGGTCGACCGGCTCGGTCGGCGTCACGCCCTGCTGACCCTGCGCCAACGCCAGCAGGGCGGCGACCAACCGCTCCTGCTGGTCCCCGATGCGCAGCAACTCGGCGCACAGGGCACGCAACGTCTCCGCGTCGGCGTCCGGATCGGCCAGCGTCACCTGGATCAGCGTCCGCTGGACGGTGAGCGGGGTCCGCAGCTCGTGCGAGGCGTCGGCCACGAAACGGCGTTGCGCGGCGTAGGCCGTGGCCAGCGGCCGAACCGCCCGCCCGGCCAGCGCCCAGCCGATCGGCACCGCCGCCAGCGCCACGATGATCAGGCCCAGGGCGACGCCGGTCAGCACCTCCCCGGTGTTGCTGGTCTCGCGCACCCCGGTGACGGCTCCGAACTCCTGAGTGGACCCGCCCGACCAGGCGCCGAGGCCGGCGACGACGGTCGGCACGCTGCCCAGGACGATTGTCGCCGTCGCGTAGAACAGCGCGAGGCGGGCGCGCAGCCGGGGCAGCTCAGCGGCCGGCACGATAGCCGCCCTCCCGGACGGTCGTGATGATCGGTGGCTCGCCGAGCTTGGCCCGGAGCCGGCCCAGGGTGGTCTTGACGGTCGTGGTGAACGGGTTGGCCGCCTCGTCCCAGACGTGGTCGAGCAGTTCCTCGGCCGAGACCACCAGGCCGGGGCGAGCGAGCAGGTGGGCCAGCACGGCGAACTCCTTGGGGGCCAGCGGCACCGGCCGGCCCGCGCGGGTGACGGTGCGGCGGGCCGGGTCCAGCGTGACGTCGGCGCAGCGAAGCACCGGCGGCACGGGCGAGCCGGAGCGACGGCCGAGCGCCCGCACCCGCGCGGCCAGCTCGGGGAAGTCGAACGGCTTGGTCAGATAGTCGTCGGCGCCCAGGTCGAGCCCGTCCACCCGGTCGGCCAGGGTGCCCGCAGCGGTCAGCATCAGTACCCGGGTGGGCAGACCGAGCTCGCCGACGCGGCGGCACACCTCGTCGCCGGAGACGACCGGCAGGTCGCGGTCGAGCACCAGCACGTCGTAGGGCACGAGGTCGAGACCGGCCAGCGCCTCGCCGCCGTCGGTGACGACATCCACGGCCATACCTTCCCGGCGCAGCCCGGCGCCGATCGTCCGGGCCAGCAACTCGTGATCTTCGACGACCAGCACGCGCATCGCCCCAGCATGCCAGCCCGGTGGTGACAGCTCGGTGACAGTCGTTCGTCACCGGGCTGTCACCGCGGCCCGCGTAGAAATCGGCGGCATGATCCTCGAGACTGAAGCGCTGGCCAAGCGATACCGGCGACGGTGGGCCCTGCTCGATGGCACGGTGTCCATTCCCGACGGGGCGATCGTCGGGCTGGTCGGGCCCAACGGCGCCGGTAAGAGCACCTTCCTGCAGCTGATCGTGGGGTTGCTGGCGCCGACGGGCGGCACGGTTCGCGTACTCGGCGGCACCCCGGACGCGGCGATGCGGTCGGGCCGGGTCGGGTTCGTCGCACAGGACGCACCGACGTACGCCGGGCTGACCGTGGCCGACCATCTGCAACTCGGCGCGGGGCTCAACCCGCACCGCTGGGACGCGGCCGCGGCCCGGGAGCGCACCGAACGGCTCGGGCTGGCCCCCGGGCAGCGGGCCGGCCGGCTCTCCGGCGGGCAGCGGGCCCAGCTGGCGCTCACCATCGCCCTGTCCAAGCGCCCGGACCTGTTGGTCCTGGACGAGCCGGTGGCCGGCCTCGACCCGCTCGCGCGGCGCGCGTTCCTGGACGAGACGGTGGCCGCCGCGACCGACGCGGGCAGCGCGGTGGTGCTCTCCACGCATCTGGTGGCGGATCTGGCCCGGACGTGCACCCACGTCGTCGTCATCGCGGCCGGGCGGGTCCGCCTGGCCGAGGCGATCACCGACCCGGCCGGACTGGAACGGGTGGTCCTGGACGAGTTGGGCCGGGCGGCATGATCCGGCTCGCGGTACGCCAGTTCCGGGACTCGGCCTGGACCGCCCTGGCCGGACTGATTTCCCTGGTCGCCGTGGTTCTGGCGACTCGGCCGCACCTGACCGAAGCCGCGGCGGCGGCCCGGCGGGACTGCGGATCGGACGCCCGGTGCCCCGCTCTGGTCTCGTTCGTCCTCGACAACACGGGCTCCCGTACGGTGGCCGGTCTGCTGGTGATCGTCGTGCCCGCGCTGATCGGCGCGTTCTGGGGTGCGCCGCTGATCGCCCGGGAGTTCGAGGCCGGGACCCATCGGCTGGTCTGGGCGCAGAGCATCAGCCGTGGGCGCTGGCTGGCGGTCAGGCTGGCGGTGGTCGGTACGGCCACCGTGGCGGCCACCACGCTGCTCAGCATGCTCGTCACGTGGTGGGCGGCGCCGCTCGACGACTCGGCGGCGGCCGTGTACGGGACGTTCGACGCCCGTGACCTCGTGCCGATCGGGTACGCCCTGTTCGCGCTGGCCCTCGGTGTGGTCGCCGGGCTGGTCACCCGCCGGACGCTGCCGGCCATGGCGATCACCCTGGCCGGGCTGCTGACCGTGCGGATCATGGTCACCGAGTGGGTCCGGCCGCTGGTGGTGGCGCCCCGGGTGATGGACCGGCCGCTGGACCCCGACACCACCGGGTACGGATCGGGCGGCAACATCCTGCTCGGCATCGGGGAGAGCAGGCTCGACCCCGAGCCGCCGGACATCCCGGACGCGTGGATCCAGTCGACCGACATCGTCGACGCCGCCGGCACGCCACTCACCGACCAGGTGCTCAAGGCATCCTGCCCGACGATCGGCCAGGAGAGCGGCGGCGGCCCGGCCCGCCCGGTGACGGAGGCGGTCCGGCAGGAGATGCACGACTGCGTCGTCCGGATCGGCGAGAGGTATCACGAGGTGGTCACCTTCCAGTCCGGCGACCGGTACTGGACGTTCCAGTGGTGGGAGCTGGCGGTGTTCGTGGCGCTGGCCGCGGTGCTCGTTGCCTGCGCCGGTTATCGCGTCCGGCGGTTCAGCGGCGGGTGACCAAGCCGCCGAAGCGGAGAGCAGCGTCACGTTGCGTGAACACCTCCGTCCCTCTGGCGTCTGCCCCGGTGACAGAGCCGGGCGGACGGGAGGTGGACGGTGGAACAACTGCTGGGGTACGTGGTGGTCGGCCTGGCCACCGGCAGCACCTACGCCGTGATCGGGCTGGGGATCGCGCTCGTCTATCAGGTCAGCGGCATCATCAACTTCGCTCAGGGTGACTTCGTCATGCTGGGTGGGCTCACCTACGCGGTCGCTGCGGAGTCGGGGGCGCACCCCGTGGCGGCGGCCGCGATCGCCCTCACCGTGACCGCCGGCTGCGGCGCGGCCCTGCACCTGTTCGTGCTCTCCCCGGCCCGCGATGCCGGGCACGACCGGCTCATCGTGCTGACCATCGGCGCCTCGATCCTGATCCAGGGTCTGGCCCTGCTCGTCTTCGGCGCCGACCAGCACTTCGCCGGTTCCTTCGGCGGCGAGCACCAGTTCCAGGCGTTCGGGATCAGCATCTCGGCGCAGTACCTGTGGTGCGCGGCGGTGGCGGCCGCGGCCGCCACCGCCGTGTGGGCGCTGCTGACCCGGTCGCAGTCGGGCCGGGCCATGCGAGCTCTCGCGGCCGACCGCGAGACCGCCCGGCTCATGGGCATCGCGCCGCTGCGGACCGGTCTGATCGCCCTGGTGATCGCGGCTGTGCTCGCGGCCATCGGCGGCATCGTGCTGGCGCCCATCCAGCCGCCGGACGCCACGGCCGGGGTGCCCCTGGGACTCAAGGGCTTCACCGCGGCCGTGCTGGGCGGGCTGACCTCTCCGCTGGGCGCGATCGCCGGTGGCCTGCTGGTGGGAGTGGTCGAAGCCGTGGTGACCGGGCTGGTCAGCAGCGGCTACCGCGATGCCGTCGTGTACGGGCTGCTCGTCGCGGTGCTGCTGGTCCGCCCCGGCGGCCTGCTGGTCGCCGCTGTCCGGGAACGCGTGTGATGGCCCGCCTCCGCCCGTTCGCCGGCTATCTGGTCCTCGCCGCCGGGCTGCTGCTGGTGCCGGCCGTCTTCACCCGGGTGCCGTTCTACACGATGTCGACCGCGGTGCTGATGGTGCTGCTGGCCATCGGCGCCCTCGGTCTGGTCCCGCTGACCGGCCTGGCCCGGCAGGTGTCCATCGGGCAGGCCGCGTTCTACGGCATCGGCGGCTACACGTCGGCCCTGCTCAGCACCCGGGCCGGCCTCGACCCGTGGTGGGGTTTGCTCGCCGGTGCCGCGCTGGCCGCCGCGGTGGCGTGGTCGCTCGGCACGGTCATCTTCCGGGCCCAGGGCCACTATCTGTCGCTGGCCACGCTCGCCTTCGGACTGGCCCTGGCCGCGGTGGTCAACGAGCTTCCGGCCACCGGCCGCAACGCCGGCCTCAGCGGGCTGCCGCCCCTGCACGTGTTCGGCGTCAGCCTCACCGGCGATCTGCCGATCTACTGGCTCGGCGCCGGCCTGCTGCTGATCGGCACGGTGGCCGTGCACCTGCTGGTCCGTTCACAGCTCGGCTCCGCGCTCACCGCGGCCGGGGACAGCCCGGTGGCCGCCGCGGCCGCCGGCATCGACATCGCCGCCCTGCGGCGTACCGCGTTCGTGGTGTCGGCTGTGCTCGCGTCGGTGGCCGGCAGCGGGTATGCCCACTGGTTCCGCTATGTGGACCCCAGCATGCTGGGGCTGCTCAACTCGGTGCAGCTGTTGATCATCATCACCGTCGGCGGCCGGGAAAGCGTGTGGGGAGCCCCGCTCGGGGCGTTCACCGTGGTCACGCTGACCGAAGTGGTGCGGGGACGACTGCCCGGCTCGGGGGCGGAAGCCGAGCTCACCGCGTACGGGATCGTCCTGGTTCTCAGCCTGCTGGTGTTGCCGCGCGGGCTCGCCGGGCTGCCGGCCGCTCTGCGCCGCCGGGCAGGCGCCCGATGACCCACGCCCGGCTGGAACTGAACGACCTCACCGTGCGCTTCGGCGGCGTGACGGCGATCGACGGGGTGTCGCTGCGACACGACAGCGGCGGGGTGGTCGGGTTGCTCGGCGCCAACGGCGCGGGCAAGACCACCTTCGTCAACGTGCTCTCGGGGATCGTCCGCCCCGCTCACGGGCGGGCCCGGCTCGACGGGTACGAGCTGACCACACTGCCGGCGCACCGGATCGCCCGCGCCGGGCTGGCCCGCACGTTCCAGAACCTGCGACTGTTCGGCTCGCTCACTGCGCTCGAACACCTGCTGACCCCGTACGGGGCCCGGCGGCGCGGCCGGAAGGCGGCGCTCGCGTTGCTGGCCGACGTCGGCCTGACCGGCACGGGGGAGCGGTACCCGGGGGAGCTCTCCTACGGCGAGCAACGCCGCCTCGAGCTGGCCCGGGCCCTGGCCCTCGAACCGCGCGTCATTCTGCTGGACGAGCCGCTCGCCGGGCTGCCCGGCAGCGAGAGCGACGAGATGCTGGATCTGTTCTCCCGGCTGCGCGACAGCGGAACCACCCTGCTGCTCGTCGAGCACGACGTGCCGAGCGTCCTGCGGATCAGCGATCGCGTCCTGGTGCTCGACCGCGGCCGGCTGCTGGCCGACGGCCCACCGGCCGCGGTGGCTGCCGACCCGGGGGTCCGGCGCGCCTACCTGGGGGACGGCGATGACTGACGCCGGCCTGCTGCGACTGTCCGGTCTGGTCGCCGGCTACGGCCGGATCGAGGCCCTGCACGGCGTCGACCTCGCCGTCGGCGCGGGTGAGGTGGTGTGCCTCATCGGACGCAACGGCGCCGGCAAGACCACGCTGCTCAAAACGGTGGCCGGTCTGATCCGGTCCACCGCGGGACAGGTGCGGCTGCGCGGCCAGGACATCACCGGCCGCTCGGTGCCGTGGCGGACCAGGGCGGGCGTATCCCTCGTGCCCGAAGGCCGTCGCGTCTTCGCTCCCCTGTCGGTGCACGACAACCTGCTCCTCGGCGGATACGGCCGGTCGCGCCGGGCGATCACCGCCGCTCTCGCCGAGGTCTACGCCCGTTTTCCCCGCCTGGCCGAGCGGCGGCGGCAGACCGCCGGCACGTTGAGCGGCGGCGAGCAGCAGATGCTGGCGATCGGCCGGGCCCTGATGTCCGCGCCGACGGTCATCCTGCTCGACGAACCGTCGCTCGGGCTGGCCCCGCTCGTCGTGACCGAGGTCGAGGACATCATCGCCGGGCTGGCCGGTGCGGAGGCCGGCGTCCTGCTCGTCGAGCAGAACGCCGCGGTCGCCTTCCGGGTCGCCAGTCGCGGCTACCTGATGGAACGCGGGCGCATCACCACATCCGGGCCGAGCGCGACGCTCCGCGGTGACGCACGTGTGCGTTCGGCCTATCTCGGGGCCGATCCGGCCACGGGTGAACTACACCGCTAGGAGAAGCAACAAGTGCGACTACGAGGCGTTCTGCCGCTCACTCTGACCGCCGCCGTCCTGGCCGCCATGGCCGGCTGCGCCGCGGACGAGGAGCAGGCCGGTTCCGGTACGGACGAGATCGTCGTCGGCGCGAGCCTGGAGCTGTCCGGGCCCACGGCGTCGATCGGCACCGCCTATCAGAAGGCGCTCGAACTCAAGGCCGCTCAGCTCAACGAAGGAGGGACGCTCGGCGGCCGCAAGCTGAAGGTGGTCGTCCGCGACAACCGCACGGACAACAACACGTCGGTCACCAACGTCAACGCGCTCATCAAGAACGAGGGCGCGGACGCCCTGATCCTGGGCGGGTGCAGCGCCTGTGGCCTGGCCGCCCTGACCACGATCACCGAGAACAAGGTGCCGGCCATCGCGCTCGCGTCGGCCAGCGCCCTGACGAACCCGGTCGCCGAGCGGGCGTACGTCTTCAAGATCTCGCCGAATCCCGCGCAGGACGCCACCGTCATCGTCTCGGAGCTCAAGCGCAAACAGGTCAGCAAGATCGGGCTCATCTCGGTCAACAACGTCTACGGCCAGGACGGCCAGAAGTCGGTCACCGAGGCGGCCGGGAAGGCCGGGATCAGCGTCGGGGCGGCCGAGCAGTTCGGTCAGGCCGACACGAGCGTGACGGTCCAGGTCTCGAAGGTCGTGGCGGCCAAGCCGCAGGCGGTGGTGGTCTGGGCTGTGTCACCCGCCGCCGGCACGGTGGTCAAGGCGCTGCGCGACGCCCGGTACGGCGGCCAGATCTACCTGGACGCCGGCGCGGGCGCCGAACTGTTCATCAAGGGCGCCGGAGCCGCCGCCGAGGGCACCAACATGGTGTTCCCCAAGGTGCTGGCCACCGACGACATCGACACCGCCACGCCGGCCGGCAAGGATCGTAAGGCCTGGGTCGACGCGTACCAGAAGGCCAACGGCGACTACTCGGGCTTCGCGTCCTTCGCCGCCGACGCCCTCCAGTCGATCGTCGATGCGGTCAGCCGGGCGAAGGCCGCCGACCCGCAGGGGATCCGCGACGAGCTCGAGAACGAGCAGATCGACGGGGTCAGCGGACCGCTCAAGTTCAGCGCCGAGGAGCACTCCGGCCTGCAGCCGGCCGCGCTCGGCATCCTCACCGTACGGGAGAACCGCTGGGTCCTGGCCGACTGACCGCCGCCGGGCCGAGGTAGTACACCTCGGTGACCCGGAGCGCCCCTGGACCGACGAGCCGACGCTCGGGTCCAGGGGCGTTTCTGCTCGGAAGACCTGCCATCATCGGACCGGCAACATATCGCCATTCCTGGTGCACAACCACTGCCCGGCATAAGTCATAGAGATGTAGCGCTCGTGAGCCTGGCCGCTGTGGGCCGGCGGCGGTTCGAGCGCACCCGTCCACCATGTTGAGACGGACAGGTGACTATTGAGGAGAAGCAGTGGAGCACGACCACCCGCTCAGCGAGGCCATGGCCGAGCACGACCACACCGACCATGACCTGCTCGTGGTTCATGCCAATGTCGAGGCCCTGGCCAAGAGGTATCGGCAGCGTCGGTTGCTCCGGCAATCAACGGCCGGTGTGGTGATCAGCGCCAGCCTTTTCGTCGGCGCCGCGCACATCTACGGCCAGACGGAGCAGCCGGTGCTGGCGGCGGGTGCGCAGGCTACGCCCTCGGAGCAATTGAGTTCGGCTGAGCGCACGGCGATCACCAGATTCCTCGCCGCCGGCTATGACTACGATGACGCCGCCAAACTGGCACTTCTCTGGAAGACCCCGGATATCACCGCGGCCAAGATCGCGGCGGGCGAGCAGCTTCTCGACAAGCGGCCTCTCCCGTTCCCCCCGACGTCGCAGGCTCATGACGGCCAGACGCAGGAATCGGCGATCATGGTCGATGCGTTCTTCGCCGAGGGTTACGATTTCCGCGATGCTCAGCGACTGGCCGCTTTGTGGAAGACGCCGTCGCCGTACGAGGCCAAGGTCGAGGCCGGGAAAAAGCTTCTCAGAGGCGAAGAGCTTCCTATTAAACCGTAATTTCCGTCCTCACTCGAGAAAAGAGCAGGGAGCAGAATATTGTCATCCCGGTGTATGACAACGAAGAGGCTGTCGTTCAGGGAACCGACGTCGGGACCGCCGTGGTGACCCAGCCAGGGGTGTGCCGCTGTTCGGCTCCATGCACCCGAGAAGCCAAGTAGATAACGGAGACCCGTGCGGGGTGTTCCGGATCGCCGATCAGCGATCCGGGACACCCCGGCTGTACTTCACCGGTATACGTCCGCCCGCGTCCTGCCGCACCCAGGTCTTCAATCAGAGGCCGGAGCAGGGGGATCGGCGGCGCCGAGTCCGGGGGTGTTCTGGTCGATGGCCACTCCGACGGCGGCGCCGATCCGTCCCAGGGCCGCCAGGTCGCCCGGTTCGAGCACGTCGATGAAGTATTCGCGGACGGCGACGACGTGTCGCGGTGCTGCCTCCACGACCTTGGCGTAGCCGGCGTCGGTCAGGGTGGCGTTGGTGCGCCGGCCGGAGCCGGGCACGCGACTTCGCTGGAGAAGTCCCCGTTTCTCCAGCCGGCCGGCGACTTGCAAGAGGCGCGGCAGGGAGGACGACGTGCGGGCGGCGAGGGCGCTCATCCGCATCGTGTGGTCCTCGGCCTCGGACAGCGACGACAACACCATGTACTCGAAGTAGGTCAGGCCGGCCTCGGTTTGCATCCGGGCATCGAGCGCCGCCGGCAGCCTGATCATGATCGCCGCGTTGGCCCGCCAGGCGTTCTGCTGCTCGTCGTCGAGCCAGCGGGTCGGCACCGCCGACGTTTCCGGACCGGCTCGGTGTGGCGGGGCGGTCTCGCGCGGCGTGATGGACGACATCTCGACAGTCTAGGACATCGACTTGTTCACGCGTTAAGTACGAGGTAGCTTCTTAAAGCGTTAAGTTCGAATCGTCGAGGAGTCAGACATCATGCGTGCTCTAGTTGTTCTCGCCGCCGGTCAGCGACCTGAGGTTGCCGAGCTGCCGACGCCTGCCCCCGGGGCCGGCCAGGTTCTGCTCCGGGTCCGCGCCGCCGCACTCAACCCGATGGACAACGTGCTGGCTTCCGGGGGACTGGCCGAGGCGATGGAACATCGCTATCCGCTGGTTCTCGGCCGCGATGTGGCCGGCGTGGTCGAGGCCGTCGGCGACGGCGTGACCGAGGTGTCGATCGGCGACGAGGTGATCGGGCACATCGGATTCGCGGCGCCGTTCCAGGCGGGCACGCTCGCCGAGTTCGCCACCCTGGCCGCCTCCGCGGTGACGGCGAAGCCGCCGTCGCTGGACTACGCCGCCGCCGCTGCGCTCCCCCTCGCCGGCGGTGCGGCGCTGGCCGCGCTCGAGGCCGCCGGCGTGCGGTCCGGGCAGACGGTGCTGATCAGTGGGGCGTCGGGCGGTGTCGGCCGGTACGCCGTGCAGCTGGCCGCCCAACGCGGGGCCACGGTCGTGGCCACCGGAACCGCGGCCAGCGCCGGTCGGCTGCGGGAACTGGGTGCCGACACCGTTGTCGACTACACCGCCGGACCGGTCGCCGAGCAGGTCCGGGCGGCCTACCCGGACGGCGTCGACGTTCTGGTGAACCTCTGGGCCAACACCGTCGAGGACGTCCCGCTCGCCGCGCTCCGGTCCGGCGGCACCGTGTCGACCATCACGTCCGCCCCCGACGCCGACACCGCCGCGTCGCTCGGACTACTCGGGGGTGGGATCACCATCGCCAGCCCGGACCGCGACACCATCGCCGCACTGGCCCAGGACGCGGCCGTGGGCAAGCTCCAGAGCGACGTTTCTCGAGTGCTTCCCCTGGACGAAGCCGTCGAAGGCCTGGACGACCTCTCCGCCGGCAAGAGCCACGGCAAGGTCGTCATCACCCTCACCTGAGCGACGGCGGCGCGCGTATCGCCTGAACGGCCTGATCCAAGGCGTGGCTGAGCCCTGCCCACCCTCCGAGGGAACGGCTCAGGAGCTGATTTGGGGCGCTACTATCGCCATTTCCGTCGGGGCTCCGTCCATGGCTTTCACGAAGTCGTCTCGGGTCCCTTCGCTGTTGTACTGATAGATGTATGTGTATTGAGGTCGTACCGTTGACACTGCTCTCACGGCTTCCTCAGGTCCCAGTGCGTACGGCGGATAGAGGGGTAGGAGTGCGAGATAGATGTCATCCAGCGCCAGCATCTCGGGAATGGCCTCGGTCGAACCGGCGACGTATACCCTGCGGTCGCCGATCGTCAGCACGTATCCGTTCCCGTTTCCTCGTGGATGCCAGCGCTCGGCTTCCCCGCCGAGTCCGTACGCCGGAATCGCCTCGATGGTGATTCCGGCGGACTCGGACCGCTCGCCGTTCGCGAGGGGGACGGCGCTCTCCCGTAAGCGCTCGGGGAGACTGTCGAGGACGAGCGGGGGCACGACGAGCAGGGTGTCCGGCCCGACGAGATCTCCCAGCGTCTCGATGTCGTAGTTCTCGCGATGCTCGTGTGACACCAGGACGATGTCAGGCGCGGGGTGCCCGGCGTAGGCGTGGCCGCCGCCGGTCGGGTCCGTGTAGATGACGGCCGCCGGCGTCTCGATGATCACGCCCATCTGTCTCACCTGGCTGACGGACATACGGCCGTCCTCGGAGAGGAAATCGGCATCAGGGCTCTGAGACGCCCGCACATCGCCGGACACTCGAGGCGACTGCACAACGTCTGCGGCGCTCGAGCAGGCGGCGCTCAAGACGACCGCCGCGACAATTCCCGCCACGGAGACGGTACGCCGAAGCGCGCCGTGCTCTGCCGTCAGCCGCCCGCGATCATCGGTCTGTTCGCTGCCATTCATGGGAGCGCCTCCCGTGCTGCTCAGAATGATGAGATGAATTACTGCGGTGATCCGGTGCGGAATGGGGTCGAAGGACCCAGAGGGCGAAACGGATTGATCAGCCGGCCCCACTCCCGGCGGTCGAGGCGATCAGGGCAGCGCTGATGACGGCGATCGTCGCCACCGTCACGGCCTCTCCGGCGGCCGCCGCACCCCAGCTGCCGTTCTCGAACTCCTTCGCGCGGTGGATGACCGACGATGTCCACGGGATGTCGGGGTCGAACCGGTGCAGGTTGGCGCTCGCCGACAGCAGCGCCGTGATCGCGGCAGTCCTCGGGTCGGGCGCAACCCCGTCGACGAGCGTCGCGCGCACGCGAGCGAGGAGCTCCGTGCGTCGTACGCTTGCCAGCTCCAAGGACTCCGTCGGGATGAAGCCGAACATCTTGGTGCGCTCGCGCCGTAGGTGCCCGTCGTCGACGAGCCTGTCGAGCACCTTGCTGCGAAGCTCGGGGCCGATCGCCGCGATGACCGTCTGAGCATCGCGTGGTCTCGTCGCGAGGTAGTCCCACGCTGAGCGGAGAATGTCGTCATCCGGCGCCTCGCCCCGTGCTTCGACGCGATGGACGAACCGGCCCGCTTCCTGTGCTGCGGCGAGATTGCGGAGAGTCAGGTCGGTGACCACGGCACCGCCCAGCACATAGAACAGGAAGTTCTCACCGGCGATCGTGCCGGAGGACGGCTGGAAGAGCAGGAGCAACACGTCGGCTACCAACAACGGGTCGTCACCAGGCTGCTCGGAAGAAGCGTCGCTCATCGATTCTCTCGTCTTCCCGCTCAGCGCAGTCCGGCGACGGCCGGTGCGATCACGTCGATGATCTTGCCGGGCTCGGGCATCCGCTGGGCGAAGATGTACGCCGTCGAGAAGCCGAGATCCCGCATCGGCTCGGCCATGCGGAGGATGTCGTCCGTCGTCGTCTCGGGGTTGATCGAGAACAAAGTGGTCTTCTCGATCGCGTCGTAGTCGCGTCCCACCGCTTCGCAGTGCGCCTTGAGCACGTCGAGCTTGTGCACGGTCTGGTCTCCACCGCCGATGTTGCACGCGTCGGCGTACTTGGCGACCAGGCGCAGGGTGTGCTTCTCGCCCTCGCCGCCGATCAAGAGGTAGGGGTGGGGGCGCTGCAGCGACTGCGGCACGTTCAGGGTCCGCTCGAGCCGGTGGTGTCGTCCGGTGAAGGGCGCGTCGGAGTCCGACCACATCTGCAGACAGATCTGGACAGCCTCCTCCAGCAGCTCGAAGCGTTCCCGCGTGGACGGGACGGGCAGACCCAGCCCCGCCGACTCGTCGACGGAAGCGCCGGCCCCGATGCCGAGCCCGGCGCGTCCACCGGACAGGACGTCGAGGGCGGACACCTGCTTGGCCAGCAATCCCGGCTGCCGGAAAGCGACGGCCGTGACGAGCGTGTGCAGCCGGACGGTGCTTGTCACTGCGGCCAGGAAGTTCAGAACGCTGTACGCCTCGAGCATGTCGCTCTCGTACGGGCCGAGGTCGTAGGCGTTCATCTGCCAGACGTGATCCATGACGGTGATGCGCGTGACGCCGACGTCCTCGGCCTCCCGGGCGTGCTGTGCGAGTCGGGGGCCGAGGGCGGCGGAGCCACCGCTCCATGCGTAGTCCGCGATGTGGAGGCCGATTTCCATGATGAGGTCCTGTTCTTCTGCAGTGTTGGCTTGCCGGGTCCGGCCGGGCCGGCCCGGTCAGGCGTTCAAGCCACCGTCGATGGTGATGATGGAGCCCGTCATGTAGGACGCGGCCGGGCCGGCCAGAAAGGCCACGACGGCGGCCACCTCGTCGGTGGTGCCATATCGCCCGAGTGGCACCAGGCTGCGGAGGTAGTCCGCGTCGTCCCCGTCGGCCGGGTTCAGAGCGGTGTCGATAGGGCCGGGCTGCACCAGGTTGACGGTGATGTCGGCGGGTCCGAGTTCGCGGGCCAGGCCCCGGGTGAAGGAGTGGTGCGCGGACTTGGTCAGCGCGTAGAGCGTCACGCCCGGGAAGGGGACGCGATCCCCATGAGTCGAGCCGATGGTGATGATGCGGCCCCCGTTCGTCAGATGGGGGATGGCAGCTCGAGTGGTCAGCACGGTGCCCCGGACGTTGACGTGCAGAACGTCACTGATGTCGTCGGGGCTGAGATCGGTGATGGTGCCATGACGGATCGTGCCGGCGTTGTTGATGAGAATGTCCAAGCGCCCAGGCTGCCGACGACGCGTTCCACCAGCTTCTCGTTCGCCTCGGGATCGGCGCTGTCTGCTTGAATGGCGACACCGCGCCGTTTCTCGTTCTCGATCCTGCGGACGATTTCCTGAGCCTGGTCGGCGGACCGTTCGTAGCTGATGGCGACGTCGGCACCGTGCTTGGCGAGTGTCACGGCGATCGCCGCGCCGATGCCCCGGGAACCGCCCGTCACCAGAACTCGCTTGTCCAGGAGGTTCAACACGCTCTGTCCTTCCATCGGATCGACCTCGGACACGCCTTCACTGCCGGGTTCCGGTGCGGGCAGCCTGTTCGACGCGGGCCATGAGCCGGCTGTTGTGGGCGGCGTGGCGGAAGCCCGGGGTGTGGTGGGTCCCGTTCGCGATGTCGCGGGCCAGACTGGCGTAGACCTCGCCCACGTTGATGGATGCTCCGGTCCAGATGTCGGCGGCGGTCGGGCCGGCGCCGGTGGCGACGGGGCGGTCGGGCGCGTCGAAGTCCACGCTTGACGACAGCGTCAGGTCGCCGACCTGAACGCCCGCGGGGTGGTTGCCGGTCAGGGTCAGCCAGCCGTCCGATCCGCGGACTTCGAGGCTGAACCGGGCATCGGGCAGGGGAACGCCGGCCAGGACCTGGATCCCCGCGGGAGCGCCCGAGGCGGTCTTGACGATGGCGTCGAGATGATCCGGGACCTCCCGGACAGTGGTCGCGCCGGTGTCGGCCAGCTTCACTTCCGGCCAGAGGATCTCCGTGCGGGCGTCGATGTCGGTGATGTCACCGAGGACTGCTTCGACCACGTCCAGGACGTGGCCTGCGGCGATCGTCAGCAACCCGGCTCCGGACGCCGCCTTGTCGAAGTACTCGTAGGCGCTCATCGATTCCGGGCCGTTGCCGAAGGTCGTCGCAGTAACCCGTGCCGACAGCAGCCGTCCGAGCCGGCCCCCCGCGATGATCTCCGCCGCGCGGCGCACCGAGGGGTTCAGCCGGCCCTGCAGGCCGATCGCCGTAGGCGACGAGCCCACCGCGGCAGCCATTTCTTCCGTCTGCGCGACGCTCGCACCGAGCGGGGATTCCGAATAGACGGCTTTGTTCGCGGCCAGAGCCGCGAGCACGAGGTCGCGGTGGGCCGGCACCTTGACGGCCACGGTGACGAGGTCGATCGACGGGTCACGGATGAGCTCCAGGGGATCGGAGAACCAGCGCTCGGCGCCGAAGGCCGCGGCGGCGCCGCGGGCGCTTTCCTCGTGGCGGGTCGCCACGGCGGCCAGGGTGTACTGCGGCTGTGCCGCCAGCGCGGGGATGTGTGCGGCCCCGGCCCAGCTCGCCTTGGTGTCCGCTCCGATGATGCCTACGCGAATCACTGTGCTTGACATGACATTGATCTCCGTTTGTCTTGTTGCGGTGGCGACACGACCGTTCCGTGCCGCTCGGTCGATGTACGGCGGGGTGTCAATGGTCGATATCGGCCATGTCGGCCTCGGCGTGGCGGTCGCCGGATGCCGGGGCCAGGTGGTCGAGACGGGCGATCTGGCCGGCGGTGAGCCGGATGCCGTCGGCGGCGGCGTTCTCCTCGAGCCGGTCGGCCCGCCTGGTGCCCGGGATCGGCACGATTCCGTCTCCCTGAGCGAGCAGCCAAGCCAGAGCGACCTGTGCGGGTGTGGCGCCGGCCTCGGCGGCGACTTCGCGCACTTCGTCGACGATTCGCAGGTTGCCGCTGAGGTTGTCACCGGTGAACCGGGGATTGGTGCGACGCCAGTCGCCCGCGTCCAGGCCGTGGAGGGTGCGGATGGTGCCGGTGAGGAAGCCGTGCCCGAGAGGGGAGTAGGCGACCAGACCGATTCCCAGCTCACGCAGTGTCGGCAGGATGTCGGCCTCCGGATCGCGCGTCCACAGGGAGTACTCGGTCTGCACGGCGGCCAGCGGATGGATCGCGTGAGCCCGCCGGATCGTCGCCGCGCCTGCCTCGGACAGTCCGATGTGGCGCACCTTGCCCTCGGCCACCAACTCGCTGAGGGCTCCCACCGTTTCCTCGACGGGTGTGCCCGGGTCGATCCGGTGCTGGTAGTACAGGTCGATGTGATCGGTGCCGAGCCGTCGCAGTGACCCGTCGATCGCGGCCCGGATGTTGGCGGGTGTGCCGTCCATGCCCGGCCGGCCGGTGTGCGAGACGAGGCCGAACTTGGTGGCCAGGACAACGTCGTCCCGGCGACCCCGGATGGCTCGCCCGACCAGTTCCTCGTTGACATAGGGCCCGTACACCTCGGCGGTGTCCAGATGTGTGACACCCAGTTCCAGAGCGCGATGGATGGTGCGGATCGACTCGCTGTCGTCGCGGCCGGCGCCGGTGTAGAACGCCGACATCCCCATGGCGCCGAGGCCGATACGCGATACCTCGAGCCCGCCTAGATGGGTGATCTGCATGGTGGGGCCCTTCCCGAGACGAGAACTTGATGCATCAACATCAGAGCACGCCCGAACTTGATCCGTCAACAACGTGCGGTAGGGTTGCCGGCATGGCGAAGACCACGGCGAGCGGCAGGCGTGCCCGTACGGGACCGGAGGCCACCAGCGAGGCGTCGGCGACGCAGGGGACCACTGAACCGGAGTCGGTCACCGGAACGCGTTGGCTGAACGAGGACGAGCTGGCCGCGTGGTGGGCGAACTCCGCGCTCATGATCAGCCTGCCGGCCGCCCTGGACGCCCGGATGCAGCGCGAGACGCCACTGACGTTCTTCGAGTACATGGTGCTGTCGGTCCTGTCCGAACAGCCGGAACGCACACTGCAGATGAGCGATCTGGCTACCCGGACGTCAGCATCGCTGTCGCGTTTGTCGCACGTCGTCGGACGCCTGGAGAAGCGTGGGCTGATGGCGCGGGCCCGGGTTCCCGGCGCGGGCCGGCGCACCGTCGCGACGCTGACCGAGGCCGGCTACCAGGAGGTCGTGGCGGCCGCACCGAAGCATGTCGCTGCGGTCCGCGAATATCTGATAGACGAACTCGAGCCGCACGAACTGGCGACCCTGCGTCGCATCGGCACCGCTGTCAATGCCGCCATCAACCGCCGGCGTGAGGCCCATCCGGAGGAAGCGCCTGGATCCCGTACGGATAGTTGACTGTGTTCCAGGGACACGGTGTCGCATGGAGCAAGCCGCTGACACGGTGCGAGGGAGTCTTCCGTACGCCGACGTCCGGGTTGATGACGTCGTCGGTGATATGGAGGACATGGTGGGTGTTCGTCACGAGCTCCGCCGGCAGTGGGCAGGTCTTCTGGCGCTGGGTGTGACCGCTTGCGCCCTGGTGTGGCTGAATCGGGGCCCGTGGTGGGGGTGGGTGCTCGTCGCGGCGCTGCTGGCCGGGCTCGCTGTCACTGCCCGCTGGTGGTTGCGGGGGCCGGTCGTGCTCCGCGTGGCGGCATGGTTGCTGGCCGCGTTTCTCGTGTGCGCCACGGCTGTCGTCGCCCATCCGCCGCCGCAGAACCGGGCCGCCGGCGGCGAGGAGCCTCGCCCGACTGCTCCGGTGCCGACCCGGGAAGGGGCGGTCACGGGGGTCTACAACGACGACCGCACGGTCGAGATCTTCGCTGGAATCCCCTACGCGAGACCGCCGGTGGGCGAACTGCGATGGCGTCCTCCTCAGCCGCCGGCTCAGCGCGGCCGGGTGTTCACCGCCGATCGGTTCTCCGATGTTCCCCTGCAGCCGACGTCCACCTTTTCCAGCCGGGCCCTGTCACGCGTCGTCCGAGTCCCGCTGGAGGGCACCTTCCTCAACCCCTATCCGTCCAGTGAGGACAGCTTGTCCCTCAACATCTGGCGTAAGCCCGGTTCGGCGAAGCTGCCGGTTCTGGTCTATATCGCCGGCGGAGGGTTCGCGACCGGCTCGGGCGCCCTGCCGATCTACGACGGTGAGGCCTTGGCATCCCGGGGGATCATCAGCATCACGTTCAACTACCGCTTGGGAGTGTTCGGCTTCCTCTCCCACCCCGGGCTCGCCGCGGAGTCGGACGAGGGGGTGTCGGGAAATTACGGGATCATGGATCAGATCGCCGCGCTGCGGTGGGTCCGCGACAACATCGCGGCCTTCGGCGGTGATCCCGACCGGGTGACGATCGCGGGGGAGTCCGCCGGTGGGGAGAGCGTCTGCCTTCTGGGGGCGACGCCGCTGGCCCGGGATCTGGTGGACGGCATCATCGCCGGCAGCGGCGCGTGCATGGGCACCACCGGGGACACCGGGAACGAAGACCAGGCCGATACCCGAGCCGTGGCGGAGGACGCCGGCCGGCGGCTGAGCGGGCAGTTGGGCGGTGCGACGGTCGACGCGATGCGCGCGATGCCGGCCGAACGAATCCGGCAGGCGGCGGAGTCGCTCGATGCGCACTGGAGACCGTCGGTCGACGGCCACGTGCTGACCAGGCCGCCCGCCGACGTCTACGCGGCCGGAGAGCAACTCGATGTCCCGATCCTTGTCGGCAGCAACGCCGACGAGGCCTCGCTCGCCCTGGCGGACCCACCCGACACTGATGCCGCCGCCTACGAGGCGTCGGTACGCGACACGTACGGGCCGGATGCCGCCGCCTTCCTTCGCCTGTACCCGGGCGGGTCGCCGGAGCGAGTGCTCGAGTCACTTCTGCGGGCCGAAACCGACAAGGTCATGACGCGAGCCATGCACCGTTGGGCCCGGCTGCAGACACGGTCCGGCGAGTCCGCGGCCTACCTCTACTTCTTCACGCGCACTCCGCCGGAAAAGGGCCTTGAGAAGTTCGGCGCTTACCACGGCGCTGAGGTCATGTACGCCTACGACAACCTGGGCAAGGACGGCAGCCCCGACTACGGGCCGGTCGACTTCGGGCTGCGCGACCGGATGAGCGCCTACTGGATCAATTTCGTCTCGAACGGCGACCCCAACTCGGCCGGTCTGCCGTACTGGACCACGGTCGAGCAGTCGCCCGAGCAGGTCATGGAATTCGGGGACCGGACCGTGCTGGCGCCCCGCCCGCGGGCGGCCGCCGTCGACTTCTGGATGAGCTACGAGGGGCCGATCCCCTGACCCTCAGGGCCGGCATCGCCTTCGCTGTCCGCCACCGCAGGAAACCTCGCTGATTCCGAGCAATGCCGACCGGCCTGGGCCCAGTGCCGTGCGTGGTGTCGTTGTCATTCGCGCCAAGCGCCCGTCCAGTCGTAGAGGGGCGCATTGGTCGCGTACTCCCGGAGGTAGGAGATCTTGTCGCCGGTGAGTCTCGCGACCGTGGCCCCCTCCAAGGTGCCTGGCTTTCCCTGCCAGGTGAAGGAAAACAGCCACTCGGCGATCAGGACGTTGCCGGCAACCGTGTGCGTGGTGATTTCCCAGCTGTCGACCGAGCCGTCGTCGAGCCAGGTTCGCATCCATTGCTCGACTCGCTGCTTGCCTCGGTAGACCGGGCCGTAGGATTCGGTGATCACGCAGTCGTCGGTCAGTGTGGCCAAGACGCCGGCCGAGTCGTGGCGTTGCCATGCGGTGATGTAGTCGCGCAGCTGGTTCATCGGGTCCTCCCCTCCTCAACCTGACGGCTGGATGAGCTCTCGATTCGTCAGTTCAGCCCTGCGGGTTGTCCTCCGGAAATGGGCAGGACGACGCCGTTGATGAAGCCCGCATTGTCGCCCGAGCACGGCGGCGACAGCCGCGTTATCGGTGATGTCGAGGGGGAGCGCCAGGGAACGCCGACCGCGCTCACGGACGAGTTCGGCGGATTCCTCGAGGTCCTTCGGGTTGTCGCCGAGCCCGACGCCTCCGACCTGAAGGCCGGCGCCAACGGCGCCGACGTCGGTCACCACCACGTCGGCGCCCGCATCGGCGAGTGCCAGGGCGATGCCTCGTCCGATCCCGCGCGGCCGGCCGGCTCCTGTCACCAGGGCGATTCGTCCCTTGAGTGGAGTGGCAAGGGAGCTGGTCGACATTCGCTTCCTATCTGTGAAGACCGATTGATCCAAGGGGCGCCGGGGAAGCAACCTGTCCGTGCTCGTGGATCGATGAGTTCACCGTGAGTCAAGCGGAACAGGTACGACCCCGGGTAAGCCACGGGAAGCCACCCGGGTGTCCACCACGTGCGCCTCCGCGGGCATCACAGGACCCTGGGCGGCACGTCGATCGGGGCCGTCGTTATCGGCGGAAAGCGGTAGGAGAAACGCCGAACTCAGCGCGGAACGCGGTGGCGAACTGGCGAGCACTGCGGTATCCGCACATGGGCGCGATCTGGACGACGGAGTAGGCGGTGCCGCGCAACAGCTCCGCTGCCCTTTGCAAGCGCATCCTGCGGAGATACCGGAACGGGGTGAGTCCGGTCGTGGCGTTGAACGTCCGGATGAAGTGAAACTTGCTGACGTTGGCGACCGCGGCGAGCTCCTCGAGCATGATGTTCTCGGCGAGCCTGGCCCGCATGTAATCGGTGACCTGGTCGACCTGATGCCGGCTCAACGACGGGGGCTGCTCGGCGCCATGGCGCTGGGGTCGCCTCGCCCGCCAGGCGAGATGAGCGAGCAACGCCTGGGCGATCGAATCGGCGTAGAGCGCCGGGGCGCCCTTGTCCAGTGCGTTCGACAGCGTCCAGGTGCTCGCGGTGACGAACGGGTCGTGGTCGTTCGACTCGTCGAAGACCGAGACATCGCCGGCGGCGGTGGGGTCGAGCAGCAGGTGCACCGAACGCATCGGAACGTTGGAGGTGCTGCGCCAGCGAATGAGGTTCTGCTGGCCGGGGGTGACGATGCAGATCGAACCGGGCCGGCGTTCGTCGCTGTGCCACCTTCCGCGCTTGCGGTGTTCGAGCTGGTAATGCCCGCTGGTGGCCAGGACGATCATCAGCCGGTCCGGCTCGACGCGAAACTCTCCGATGGCCGGCGGATCCGCGTAGACCGCGGCCTCGACCGTTCGCCACCCCAGGCCGGTGCTGGACTCCAGCCGCTGGGAAGGAACCTTCGGGAGGTCGTCATGAGCGGCAGCCACAACAGTCGCCACACCTTTCGTCGTGTCACAGCCTCGGATCGGGCGATCCGGCTGCTGGAGTGAGAACGTGGGCCTCTCCCGCCGCCGGCGACCGGACAGGCTCTGTCCGGTCAGTGGGGCAACGGGGTGGCGGAGAAGACGGACCCCGGGTCGAAGCGACGCTTGAGCGCGAGCAGACGCTCGGTGTTCGGGCCGTAGGCGTGAGCCACCTGCTCGTCGTCGTGAGGTCCGAGAAGGTTCGGATAGCCGCCGGGCAGAGCATAGGGCGCGAGCTTGCGAGACGTGTCGCGCGCCCAGTGCTGGTCGGACCTCTCGTCAGGGTTCCACGAACCGATCAGTTCGATCAGGAAGTGCCCATCGCGCTGGGCGAAGGCGGTGGACTCGACCGGCAAGCGGGTCGCGGCACCGTGAAACGGGAAGATCTCGATCGCGCTGAACGGCGACGAGCGTGCTTCCGCGGCTTCGATGACGGTGGCCACCACGTCGGTTGTCAGCGCCGCCACATTCCGCATGGCCATGTCGTGGTGCAACCCGGCACCCGCGAACATGGCATCGCCTTCGCGCAGGACATCATTGAACGACTTGGACCGGATGTCCACCGTGAGCGGCCGGCCCAGACCGGTGATCCGCTTCATCCACTGCCGGCCGGCCGCCGGCTCGCCCACCCAGGCAGGGGCGACGAAAGCCACCGCGCGACCGTTCGGCAGGGTGGTGACACCGGCTCGGACGGTGAGCTCGTCGGGAGCCTCCGCACAGATGTCGCCGTAGCTCTGCAGGACCCGGGCGGCTTCGTCCCATCCGAAGGTGACGATGCCGGCGAGTACGGAGGCGATCGGGAAGGCGCGCAGGTGCAACGCGGTCACGACACCGAAGTTGCCACCGCCGCCGCGAAGCGCCCACAGCAGATCGGGGTCGCTCCGCTCGCTGGCGTGGGCGAGCCGGCCGTCGGCGAGGACCACCTCGGCGGCGAGCAGGTTGTCGGCCCCGGTCCCCACGAGCCCGTTGAGCGGCCCGTACCCGCCGCCGAGGGTGAAGCCGGTGATGCCCACGGAGCCGACGGTCCCCGCGACGACCGAGGACCCCGACTCCTCAGCCGCGGTCATCACGTCCAGGGACCGGGCGCCGCCACCGGCGATGACCACGTCCCCGATGACCGAGACCGTCCGCATCGCCGACAGGTCGAGGACCAGGCCACCCGGCCGTACGGAACGCCCGAGCCAGTCATGTCCTCCGCTCAGCACGGAGACGCCGAGCCCGGAGTCCGCAGCCCTGGCCAGGCCGGCCCGGACGTCGTCGGCCGTGACGCAGCGCATCACTTCGGCCGGCTGGTGGTCCACCGCCGGGTTCCAAAGGTTCATACCGGTCTCCTGGGGTCATCGACGCGTGTGGCTGAGGCGGTTCCACACTGCTCGCGGCACGACTCGGGGGCGTCCGGCACATTGCGCGGAAACGTTGTGAATATTGCGATCCACGATAGCGATTAGTACGGATTGCCCCAGGGGGCAGGTAAATACGCCCTATAGTGACAGCTGCCTTAAAGAGGAAAATTGTTCATTATGCTCCTGGCGTCCGGATGCAAAAGGTCAAGGGAGGCGCCATGAAGTTGATCGTCAAGGCCTGGGCAGTGCTCGTGGTCGGATTCGCCCTCTCCGGGGTGGGGGTGACCAGCGCCCACGCGGGTCCGCCCGATGTCAAGAACGTGGCGGCACCCTACGTACCCTGGATCCGCCTCGCGGCCGGCCTCTGCGAGCAGGTCAATGGACCGCTCCTGGCCGCGCAGATCGAGCAGGAGTCGAACTGGAACCCGCTCGCCGTCTCGTCCGCCGGCGCACAGGGCATCTCGCAGTTCAAGCCGGCCACCTGGGCGAAATACGGTCTGGACGGGAACCAGAACGGGCAGAAGAATCCCTTCGAGCCCGAAGATGCCATCCTTTCCCAGGGCCACTACATGTGTGTTCTTGCCGCCGACTTGCAGACGGTCCCGGTTGACCGGGTCGTCGCCATGCTGTGGGCGTACAACGCGGGCCCGCTCGCGACCGAGATCGCGAACGGCCGGCCGCCCAATGCCGAGGCGGACAACTACGCGCGCCGCATCCTCAATGAACTGGTCCCCAAGTATCGGCCGTGAGATCTGCCGGCTCGGCGTCATCGTACGGTGGCGCCGAGCCGTCGCAAGAAGCCGAGCGCCCCTTCGGGCCACGTTCTCTGTTCCAAGGGGCGATAGGTGATCGACAGCAGTCGGTGGTACGTATCCACTGGCATGGCTTCATTCAAGCGAAAGATCGCCTTCACCGCGGCCGCCGTGGTCGCGGCAGGCATCTCTGCCGTCAGTTATCAGGCATCCGCGGCGGAGAGCCCGTCCCTGCAGCCACCGGCCGGTCTCACCATCCTCGGCCAGTTCGTGGTCGGCAACGGCACGCAGACCTACACCTGCTCCGGCGGCAGGTTCACCGGCCCCTCGGTGCCCGAGGCGGGACTCTTCGACGGCGCCAACCGGAGGATCCACCACTTCGGCGGGCCGAGCTGGCAGTCCGAGTCGGACGGCTCCCTGATCACTGCCGCGCCGGTGGCCAACTCGCCGGTTCCCGGCGCGATCCCGGAGCTGTTGCTCGAGGTCAAGACCCGTACCGGCCAAGGTTTCCTCAGTACCGTCACCCACATCCAGCGGATGAACACCTTCGGCGGAGTGGCTCCGTCCACCGCATGCACCGACGGACAGAAGACCAGCGTTCCCTACAACGCCAACTACATCTTCTGGGGCAACTGACGTCCGGGTAATTCTGCGGCACAGCTTCAGGTAAAGCACGTCCGCGTCGGCCGGCCGGCAGGCGGTCGGCGCGGACGTGCTCGAAGGAACCTGTCGGATCGCATCCTCAGACCTGAACGGGAGGTGGCCCGGCCGACGGCCCGTTCGACGGTCTACGACTGGCGACCGGTCTTCCGCTGGTAGGCGCGCCATGTCATGGCCCTGGTGTCCGGGTCTTCGGTGACGCCGGGCTTCAGGCGGTGGACAGCTTGTTTGTGCGGCGACGTTTTGACATGTTCCGAGTCGGAGCATCTTCACGCCGGCCGGGACGCCGAGCACGGGCACGGCATCGCCCACCGCCGCAAGGACGTCGCGCGCCGTCCCGTCCCCGCCGACGAACAGCAGAAGATCCACCGAGCGTGCCGCCATGGTCTGAGCCGCAGCCTGGGTGTCGGCCGACGTGGTGGGCCCGGGTGCCGATGGGTGCACCACCTCCACATCGAGCCCGGCTGCGCGCGCGACGTCCTCGCCCAATTCACCCGAGCCGGTGAGAACACGCAACAGCGTCACCGAATCGGCCAGCCGAGCCACCGCGATGCGAGCGCGTTGCTCGGCGACCGGGCGTGCGCCACGGCGCCAGGCCTCTTGAAGGACGTCCTCGCCGTCGGTGCCTTTGAGGCCGACACTGCCGCCCATCCCGGCTACCGGGGTTGATGATGAGGCCGAGCGTTGCGCCATCAGCTGTCCGGCTCATCGTGATGGGTCGGCCGTAGTCCGGCCGAGGGCATCCCGCAGTCCTGCCCGGGTCGATATGCCGAGCTTGTCGAAAACCCGGGACAGATGCGTGCTCACAGTCCGGTGCGACAGGTAGATCCTCGTGCCGATCTGCTTGTTGGTGAGTCCCGAGGCGGCCAGTTCGGCAATGGCCCGTTCCTGCGGGGTGAGTGCCTCGACGGGGACGGTGGCCGGCCCGTTCGCAACGATCCCGGCACTCCGCAACTGCCGTTCCGCACGTGCTTGCCAAGGCATGGCACCCAGCTCGCGGAAGGCGCACAGAGCGTCAGTCAAGTGACCGCGCGCAGTGCGAAGCGATCGGGTGCGGCGCAGCCGCTCGGCGTACGCCAATTGAACCCGTGCCCGGTCGTAAGGCAGGTTGGCGGTGCCGGAGGCGGCGAGTGAGCGCTCGATCTGGCCGGCGTCGCCCGGGTGCGCCAGGGCCGTGGCGCATGCGGTCAGCAGTTTCAACCGCGGTGAGAAGATCCTCAGGTCAGCTGTCTGCAGCAGGGTCACGTAGGCGCGGGCGGCGTCGGTGCGGTCGGTACGCACGGCGCACTCCACGAAATCCAACGACGCGGCCAATGCGAGCGGGAGGTTCGCGGTGAAGGTGGCGGGCACCGCAAGTCCCGAGATGCGCTGGAAGGCCTGCTCGAAATCACCTCGGGACTGTGCGAGCAGGCACTGCACGTAGAGCGTGTAAAGCTGAACAGTGGCGGATCCGCGGCGGCGGGCCCAGTCCGCGAGTTTGCCGGCGAACTCCGCGGCCTGCTGGTCGTCACCGCGAAGGGCGGCGATCGCGGCGGTGACCACCCAGAGCGGCCATCGGAGCTCGCGGTAACCGTGCAGTTCACACAGGTCCAAGCCCGTGTCGGCCAGCCGGAGGGCCTCATCCCATTCGCCGGTGACCAGATCGTCGACGCACAAGGCCACGACGGCGTGGATCGCGTTCTCGGTCGCGCAGAAGGCGTTGCCACCTCTCACCAGCGCCTCGTTCATCAGTTCACGAGCCGGCCCGTCGCTGGGCGCCGAATCCGTGGACTCGCGGATCACGCCGACACTCGATGACCGATGGCCGTCGGGAGGGACGAACGCGACCAAGGAGGGTGGGCTTTCCTGCAACCGGTGGCATGGGCAGATCGAACTCCCGGGCGGCCTGCCGGGTGCCGGCGATGAAGTCGTCGTACATCTCCTTCTTCCACCCCGCGGCGTACCAGGTGATGCGGACGACATCGTGGAAGGTCGCACCGGCGGAATGCAGTGCCTTGGCGACGTTGCGATACACCTGGGCGACCTGACCGGCGAGGTCTCCCGGCGCCACGAGGTCGCCGTTCTCGTCCCAGGAGACCTGACCGGCGATATGAATCTGCCTGGTGCCGATGGCGACCGCGACGTGGTGGTAGATCGGCACCTCGACGTGCCCGTCAGGATTGGACAGGAAGACAGTCATGACCCGCTCCTCACACAAAGGACGGTGCCAACTCCCGCGGAGACGCACCCATACCGACACTCGCGTCGGTGGGTTCACCCTCGGCCGACGGGCCGGGCCGCGACCCCGGGTAACTCACGGGGAAAGGCCCCGGGCGTCCGGGCGACGGCTACGTGGTCGCCGGTTCAGTGCCCTCCTCGCTGCTGACGAGCTCGGCTATGACGTCGAAGAAGGCGCGGAGCTCGGTGGATCGGCGGGGGTCGACTCGAAATCGGGTCAGCTCGACGGTTGTCATGGCTTCCTCCTGCGCGATGACCGTGCCACTGTGACCGCATCCCAGCCGACCGCCTCCGCTGAAGCGCCGTTGTCCGCAGGCGGCCAGGGAGATCGGCGAACCGACTCAGCTTTCCACCCGCAGCTGGCGGGCACATACGTCAGATGCTGCTTCCCGGCCCTGCACCATGGGTCCTGGCGTTGACGCCGGCGGCAGCTAGGGCGCGGACGGGTGGGTCATCGTGAGGGTGTGGCGGTCGCGGCGGGGTTGGCCGCGGCGAGGATGGCCGCGGACAACGGCTCGATGTCGCGGTCGGTGAGCGCGCTCACGGTGATTCTGATGCCCGGCGGCGAGGCGATGCGGAACAGCGAGCCGGGAGAGACCGCGTACCCGGCGTCGCGCAGCACACTGACCGCTCGTGTCTCGTCCGGTACCCGTACCCAGACGTTGAGGCCGGTCGAGCCCTGGGCCGGCTGACCGCGGGCGGACAACTCGCGGACCAGGCCGAGCCGCCGGTGATCGTAGCTGGTCGCCGCAGTCGCGATCTGCGTCGTGACCTGCGGGTCCTGCCAGAGCCGCAGGAGCAGGCGCTGCAGGATGGTGGACACCCAGCCGAGGCCGGTCCACATCCGGCCGACGACGCGGGCGATGGTGGCCTCGTCGCCGGTGAGCAGCGCGATCCGTAGATCAGGCCCGAAGGGCTTGGACGCCGAACGTACGTAGGCCCACCGGCCGGTGACCGGCCCCAGGCAGTTCGGCAGAACATCGACCAGGTCGGCGGCATTGTCGTCCTCGATCACCAGGACGTCCGCGTGCCCTCGGAGCAGGTGGCGCAGCTGGTCGGCGCGCCGAGCGCTCACCGTCGAACCGGTCGGATTCTGCGCGCGTGTGGTCACGATGACGGCGCCGACGCCCGACCTGAGGGCCTCGGACAGCGCCTCGGGCAGCGGGCCCTCCTCGTCGACGGCCATCGGGACGGCACGCACGTTGAGAGCGGCCAGCAGGTCGTACAGATTGGCCCACCCCGGATCCTCGACGGCCACCGAGTCGCCCGGCCGCAGATGGACGGTGAGCAGACGCTCGATCGCGTCCAGGGTCCCGGCCGTGACGGTGATCGACGCCTCGTCGACCGGGATGCCGTCCGATGCCAGCCGCAGCCGCGTGGCCTCGACGAGCTCGGGCATCGCCCCGGCCTTCGCATAGCCGATCGGCGGTCCCAGCTTGTCGGCGACCTGGACCAGAGCAGGCCCGAGAGGCGGCAGCAGGCTCATGTCGGGTTCACCGGTGGACAGATCGAGGATGCCGGTCGGAACCGGCACACGCAGGGTCGACCGCGGGTCGGCGACCGGAGGGCGGGATCGCACCCGGGTGCCGCGACGACCGTCAGCCTCGACGATCCCGCGCCGGCGCAGTTCGGAATACGCCTTGGCGACCGTGGCCGGGCTGACATGCAGCTCCGACGCGAGCACCCGCACGGGTGGAAGCACCGCACCCGGGTCGATCTCGCCCAGCCGGACGCCGCACTCGATGCTGGTGGAGATCTCGGCGGCGCTCGAACCACTGATCCGGAATTGTTCTGCCACAGTGACTATCTTGTACTATCACAAACGTGGTGGCAAGCTGACCGCGTTCCCGCTCGGACAGGAGGATGGCCGATGACCGACGTCTCCACGGCTGGACGTGCAGGAGTCAGGCGGGTGTCCGAGGGTGCTCGTGGGGCGGGCCGGCTTCTGGGGCGCCATCGAGAGCGCCGGGTGCTCCAGGGCGTCCTGGATGCAGTGCGCGGAGGCCACCACGCCGCCCTGGTCGTTCGCGGGCCGATCGGCGTGGGAAAGACCCGATTGCTGGCCCATCTCGAGGAGAGCGCGTCGGGTCTGGTCGTGACGCGTGCCTCCGGCGCCGAGTCGGAGAAGGAACTGACATACGCCGGCCTGCAGTTGATCTGCGCCCCGATGCAGGCGAAGGCGGATCAGTTGCCGGCCCCGCAGCGCGATGCCTTGCGGGTCGCCCTCGGTCTGGCCACCGGTCGTGCGCCGGATCGGTTTCTGGTCGGCATGGCAGTTCTGAGCCTGATGGCTGCCGCCGCGGAGGTCCGGCCGTTGGTGTGTGTGGTCGACGACGCCCAATGGCTGGACCGGGCATCGATCGAGACGCTGGCGTTCGTCGCGCGCCGGTTGCGGGCCGAGCGGGTGGCGCTGGTGTTCGGGCTCCGCGACCCGCTGACCATGTCGGAGCTCGACGGATTGCCGGCGCTGCACGTCGGCGGGCTCTCCGACGACGATGCGCACGCGTTGCTGACGACCGCTCTGCCGGGACGGATGGATCAGCGGGTACGGGACCGGATCATCGCCGAGAGCCGAGGGAACCCGCTGGCGCTGCTCGAGCTTCCCCGGGGGCTCAGCCAGGCCGAACTGGCGGGTGGCTTCCGTACGCCTCCCGTCGGTGGACTGGTCAGCCGCATCGAAAGCAGCTATCAGCGGCGAGTCGGGCTCCTGCCGGCTGACACCCGGCTTCTGCTGCTGCTCGCCTCGGCCGAGCCGGTCGGGCAGGTGCCGCTGCTGTGGCGCGCCGCGTCCCGGCTGGGAATCAGCGCCGACGCCGCGGCCCCCGCGGTTGCCGACGGCCTGCTGGAGATCGACGCACACGTACGATTCGCACACCCGCTTCTGCGCTCGGTCGTCTATCGCCAGGCCGGCGCGGACGAGCGGCGACGGGTGCACCGGATTCTCGCCGAGGCGACCGACGCCTCGTCCGATCCGGACCGGCGTGCCTGGCATCGCGCGCAGGCCGCTCCGGCTCCGGACGAGGACGTCGCCGCCGAGTTGGAGAAGTCCGCCGGCCGTGCCCGGAGGCAGGGTGGCGTCGCCGCGGCAGCGGCGTTTCTCGAGCGTGCCAGCATGCTGACACCCGATCCGGCGTGCCGGGCCCGACGGGCGTTGTCGGCCGCGCGGGCGAAGAATCTCGCGGGTGCCCCCGCAGAGGCGTTGAGTCTGCTCAGCGTGGCCGAGATCGGCCCGTTGAGCGCCCTGGACCGGGCGAAATCGGATCTGCTCCGCGGCCAGATCGCTTTCGCGTCGAGCCGTGCCCGGGAAGCCCTTCCGTTGCTGTTGCGGGCCGCGAAGGACCTCGAACCGTTCGACTCGTCCCTGGCCGGCAAGACCTACCTGGAAACCTTGTCCGCCACGCTTTTCGCGGGCCGGCTCGGGGTCACAGGGGTGCAACGCGAAGTGGCAGTGGCCGCCCGGAATGCCGTTCGCACGGCCGACCACCCGCCCGCGGTACGCCTGTTGCTCGAAGGCCTGGCCACACGGCTGATCGACGGCTATGCGGCCGGGGCGCCGATCCTCAAGCGCGCGCTGCGGGCGTACCGCGAGCTGACGGCTGATCGCGATGAGGATCTCCGCTGGCTCTACCTGGCCAGCTGGGCCGCGATGGATCTCTGGGACGACGAGAGCTGGCACGAGCTGGCCGACCGCCAGCTCCGCCGCGTGCGCGAGACGGGGACGATCAGCGTCCTCCCGATCGCACTCTGCCTGCGGAGCTACCTGCACATCCTGGCGGGCGAGCTCACCGAGGGCGAGGCCCTGATCGCCGAGTCCGAAGCCGCCACCGCGGCGATGCAAAGTCAGTCCGACCCCCTTCCGGGATGTCACCACGCCGCGCTTCAAGGACGCTACGTCCACGCTCGCCGGGTGATCGACGCGGCGACGGCCCACCAACGGTCCAGGGGAGAGGGAAACGGTGTCACAGCGACGGCGGTGGCGAGCGCTGTGCTGGCCAACAGCGCCGGACGCTACGCCGAGGCGTTGGACGCGGCGCTGCTCGCCGGCGCCCGCCCGGCTGACCTGGGAGTCTCCGACTGGGCTCTGCCGGAAGCGATCGAGGCGGGCACCCGGGGCGTGTCCCGCCCCGCCGCTGTCGAAGCGCTGCGGCAGCTCAGTGAGCACGCCCGCGCCGCCGGCACCGACTGGGCAACCGGGGTGGAGGCCCGGTCCCGGGCACTGCTGAGCGCGGGGCCGGAGGCCGAGACGCTCTTCGCGGAGGCGATCGACCGGCTCGGGCGTACCCGGATGAAGGTGGACCTCGCGCGCGCTCACTTGCTCTACGGAGAATGGCTGCGCCGCGGCGACCGGCGGCGCGAGGCACGTGAGCAACTGCAAACCGCGCACGACATGTTCACGGCCATGCGAGTCGAAGGCTTCGCCACGCGAGCGGCACGCGAGCTGGAGGCGGCCGACGGCGTCGTGCGAGAGACCACCGCCGACCCGGCGGGAAATCTGACCTCCCAGGAACTTCAGGTGGCCACAATGGCCCGCGACGGATACACCAACCCCGAGATCGGGACCCGGCTGTTCATCAGTCCCCGCACGGTGGAATGGCACCTGTCCAAGGTTTTCGCCAAGCTGGGTATCACCACGCGGCGAGCCCTTCGCGACGCGCTTCCCGAACCGGTCGGATAAGTCCCGTCCGCAACGGTCACGGCACCAGGCTGTGCCTTTTGCCCGGACGCCGGGGCAGCGTTCACCCGTTCTCGGGGCAGTTCCGTCCGCCCGGAGGTATCTGATCCCGGTCGCTGCGGTGAACTCGACATCGATCGCCGGCGACGCTCGGGCGTGCGCCGGACGAACCTCGGGTCGAGGAGCACACTTGAACGGGAACGGATCGTCCCTCCCCTTCCGCGGGGAGCTCTTCCTTCGCCTGGCCGACGAGGGGCGATTCGTCGTCGACGCGGCGCAGGCCGACCAGGCGATCGCCGGGCTGGAGCGCACCCTGGCCCAGATCGAGTCCCGGCTGCGGGTGATCCGGGTCTGGCGGCAGGAGCCGGTTCCGCGGACCGACGACCTGCCCGACCAGCTCGTGCGGTTCGTGGTGGGGGCGTTGTTCGCCGATCAGGTCGCCCCCGGCCGACTGGAACAGGCGGCTGTGGAGATCCCCAAGTACATCGAGGCGTTGCGGCGAGCGCGCTCTCCCGGACTCAGCCGGCCGATACGACACTTCTGATCTGCATCACTCGGGAATGCGGTTCGGGATGCGCCGGCCGGTGACCCGGACTCGGATGGCGCCGGCTCGAGCCGGGCCTCCCGCGGGATTATGAGCGAAACGCTCTCACCGCAAGAGCTATTCAGTATTGGACGCTCCGATATCGTCGTGCCACGATGGTCGTGGCAACAAGGTTTCGGCGGCAACGAAAGAGACTTTCCCGACCCGGTCATGCGATTGCCGAAGTGACGGCAGGGCGTCGCCGACGGTCAGCGCCATCCCAAACTGTACCGGCCACTAATGCGGCGGGCGTGTCACCGGAACACATTCCGCTTTTTCATGGGTGCGGTCTGCCACTGTATTTCAAAATTTTACAAAGTGATGCTCATCATCGTTTTCGAACAGGCAGGGTCGCAACGTGATTATCGATCTCACCGGCCTCCGGGCCCTCGTCACCGGGTCGACCAGCGGCATCGGGTTCGCCATCGCTCAGGGCTTCGTGAAGGCGGGTGCCGACGTCGTCGTCAACGGGCTCAGCGACGGGAGCGTCTCCGCCGCATTGTCGAAGATGGATGGTCCGCCGGGGTCGGTGACGGGTTTCGCCGGGGATCTGGGCACCGAGGCGGCCTGTTCGCGCCTGATCGCCGAGCACCCGAGTTTCGACATCATCGTCAACAACGTGGGCGTCTACGGGCCGCAGGACTTCTTCGACATTCCCGACAGCGAATGGGACCGTTTCTTCCAGACCAACGTCATGTCCGGCGTCCGGCTGACCCGGGCGTACGCCCAGGGCATGGCCGAACGGGGATGGGGACGCGTCGTCTTCGTCGCCTCGGAATCCGCCCTCAACATCCCCGTGGACATGATCCACTACGGCTTCACGAAGACGGCTCAGCTGGCGATCTCGCGGGGCCTGGCCAAGCGGCTCGCCGGAACCGGCGTGACGGTCAACGCGGTGCTTCCCGGCCCCACCCTGTCCGAGGGGATGGCCGGCATGCTGCAGACCGAGGTCGACCGCACCGGGAACAGCGTCGAGAAGGTGGCGGCCGACTTCATCGCCGCGCACCGTAGCTCATCGATCATCCAGCGTGCCTCCACTGTAGATGAAGTGGCGAACATGGTCGTTTACGTCAGCTCGAAGCAGGCCTCCGCGACCACCGGGGCGGCGCTCCGGGTCGACGGTGGCGTGGTCGACACGATCGCCTGACCGACCGTCGGCGAAGTAATCGACTTTCCACTGCCGGCAACCGTCGGCAGGCAAGTGTGCACCCGAAGGGAACCACCATGCACCCGATCATCAAGACGATCGAAGAGCGTCAGACGACCAACCTGTTCGACCCCACGCGGACCATCAGCGACGAGGCGATCCACGAGCTGGTTCGCCTGGGGACGAAGGCGCCCTCGTCCTTCAACCTGCAGAACTGGCGTTTCATCGCCGTTCGCACCCCTGAGGCGAAGTCCCGGCTGCGCAAGATCGGCTGGGACCAGCCGAAGATCACGGAGGCGGCGGTGACCTTCGTCGTCGTCGGTCAGCTGGCCGACCACCAGCTGATCGCCGAGCGGCTGCGGCCGGCGGTCGAGTCGGAGCTCATGCCCCAGTCCGTGGCCACGGCCTGGGAAGGCGCGGGGAAGGCGCTCTATTTCGAGCAGCCGCAGCGTCAGCGTGACGAGGCGATCCGCTCCGCGACCTTCGGCGCCAGCACGTTGATGTTCGCCGCCGAGGCGATGGGCCTGTCGTCCGCGCCGATGATCGGGTTCGAGGCCGAAGCCGTCTCCGAGGAGTTCGAGCTGGCCGCGGACGAGTTCCCGGTGATGCTTCTGTCGGTCGGTTTCGCCAAGCCGGAGAACTGGCGGCAGAAGCCGCGACGTGAGCCGGCGCAGATTCTGGATCTGATCTGATCCGACCGCAAGCCGCAGACCGTGAAGGACGTGGACATGGAGACTCGACCCTCAAGCTTGCCCTCGGCTGACGCGACGTTGTCGGTGGAGGAGGAAGACTTCTTGAAGACCTTCCTGAATGCGGCCATCACGGTGCAGCGCAACATCAATGCCGACCTCTCGGAGCACCACGGCAACCTGATCGAATACACCACGCTGCGGCAGCTCGCCGGTGCGCCGGTGCGTCGTATGCGCATCAGCGAGCTGGCCGCGGCCACCCATCTCTCGGTCAGCTGGACGAGCCGGGTCGTCGAGAGATTGGCGAAGCGGGGTCTCGTACGCCGGGAGCTCGTGATCGACGACCGGCGCGGCTGGAACGTGATCGCCACCGATACCGGAATCGACTGGCTCACGTCCGGGAAGCAGTCGTACGCCTCGAGCGTCCGTCGGCACACCACAAGCCTGCTGGACCCGGACACTGTGCGGACGGTGACGGCTGCCGCTCGGGTACTCGCCGGTCTCGGGGATCCGGCTCGAGCTCTCTCGCGGCCGTCCTGACACCTTGTTGCTACTCACCATGGAGTTGAACCGACAATGTCTTTGCGCCATGAGGATCCCCGGGGTCTGCATCCCGTTCCCGGCGTCCTGAGTCACGCCGTCGTCGTCGAGAAGGCCGGCCTGGTCTACCTGTCGGGGCAGATCGCCTGGAACGAGGCCGGTGACCTGGTCGGAGCCGGTGATCACGGCAAACAGGCCGAGCAGATCGTCCGCAATATCGATACGGCGCTCGCCGCCGTGGGCACCGATCGGTCCCGGGTGGTCAAGGAGACGATCTATATCGCCGACTATCGCCCGGACATCGTGGCGCCCATCATGGCCGCGCTGCGCCAAGGAACCGCGACGCCTCCGCCGGCTCAGACCATGGTCGGCGTGGCCGCGCTCTTCGCGCCCGAGTTCCTGGTGGAGATCGATATCGTCGCCGCTCTCTGAGCAGACCGCCCGCATGCGTACGCGAACGCCAGACGTCGCCCGCACCGGGCGAACGACAGAAGGAACCGCTGTGGAGCAGTTTCGCATTGCTGTCCAGGGCGCCGACCCGCTGAGCCACGAAGGCCTGACCAGTTTTCTGCAGAGTCGGCCCGACTTCGTGGTCCTCCCCGGTGACCGCCCGGATGAGGCGCAGGTCACCGTGGTGAGCACCGAACGGTTCAGCGTCGACGTGGCCGCCAAGCTGCGCCGCTCGGCCGCCGCCGTCGGCGTGCCCGTCGTTCTGGTGATCAACGAACTGACCGAGGCGGAGCTGCTCGTCGCGGTCGAGTGCCGGGTGGTCGCGATCCTTCCGCGCTCGACGATCACGGCCGAGCTTCTGGCGCACAGCGTCAGGTCCGCCGTCGCCGGGGGTGCCGTGATGCCCCCCAACCTCATCGGCACCTTGCTCAGGCACATCGAGCGGCTGCAGAACGACGTGCTTGCTCCGAACGGTCTCGGCACTTCCGGGTTGACTTCGCGGGAGATAGACGTGCTCCGCCTGACGGCGGAGGGCTTCGACACCGCCGAGATCGCCGGCAAACTGTCCTACTCCGAGCGGACGGTCAAGAACGTCGTCCACGGCCTGACCCGCCGGCTCAACTTGCGGAACCGATCCCACGCCGTGGCGTACGCCCTGCGCTCCGGCATGATCTGAAGCTTTCGACGGTCCAGGGATGCCCGGGCGATCACACGGGGCTCCGCCCGTGGGATACCCGGGGTCGCGCTCCGGGCGGCTGGCTCAGGGTGAATTCACAACCGGCTGCCGCACCAGCGAAAGGACCGGTGGAATGGCTGTTGAACAGATTCGGGTCGCCGTCCAGGGCGCCGACCCCCTGAGCCAGGCGGGCCTTGTCGCGTTCCTGCAACCCTGGCCCGAGCTCGTGGTTGTCCCCGGTGGCCGCCCCGACCAGGCGCAGGTCTTCGTCGTCGGCATCGAGCGGCTCACCGTCGACGTCGTCGCCATGTTGCGCCGGTCGGCGAAGGAGGTCGGCGTGCCGGTCATCCTGGTGACCGCCGCTCTCGATGAGTCGGATCTGCTGGTCGCGGTCGAGTGCCGGGTGGTGGCCGTCCTGCCCCGCTCGACCGTCACCGCCGACCGCTTGGCGTACAGCGTCAAAGCGGCCGCCGAGGGCGGTGCCGTCATGGCGCCGAGCCTGGTCGGCAGTCTGCTCAAGCACATCGAACGACTGCACAAGAGCGTCCTTGCGACCAACGGCCTGAACGCCTCCGGGCTGAACGACCGGGAGATCGAGGTGCTGAGGCTGATGGCGGATGGCTTCGACACCGTCGAGATCGCCGGCAAGCTGTCCGTCTCGGAACGGACCGTGAAGAACATCGTCTACGGCATGACCCGCCGTCTCGACCTGCGCAACCGCTCGCACGCGGTGGCCTACGCGCTCCGTACGGGCATCATCTGATGTCCGGACAACCGCGGTCCGGTCGGCCGATGCTGGCCGTCGTCAAAGCGATCTTCCTGCGCGGCGTTCCGATCAGCCCGCCGGCGCCGTTCTCCGCACGCCTGGCCCCGCTTAAGGACATCCGCGTCACGCTGACTCTGCCGGCCACCGTTTTCGTGTTCCTCGCGTTCAACGTGGTCTATATCTTCTCGTCGGTCATCACCGAGCGGGCGACCGACGGGTCGGCCGAACCTTTCACCGCCGGCTCCGGCCGGATGGTCAGCGAGCCGCCGCCCTCACCCGGTGCTTGAACGGCGAGGGACCGCCTTGCGGCCGGCCACCGCCGGGTAGGGCGGTTCATCGCGCGATCAGCACCCGTACGCAAGGAGCTCCCATGAGAATCTGGAACGCCGCCTATTCCGCGCAGCCGGCGGAGGTCGTCCGTGTCCGGTCCGCTCGCGAAGTCAGTGCCGCGGTCCGCCAGGCCCGGAGGAGTGGCCTGCCGTTGTCCGTTCTCGGCGGTGGTCACGACTGGGCCGGGCGATCCGTTCGACCCGGAGCCTTGGTCATCGACATGTCGGGCATGCGAACCGTGGTGGTCGGCGACGGGATCGCCGTCTTCGATGGCGGGGCGCGGGCACTCGACGTGATGGAGGCCGCGGTCGACTCGGGCTGTTCGCTGGTGACCGGGACCCAGGGCAGTGTCGGGGCCACCGGCTTGGCTCTGGGGGGCGGTTACGGGCCGATGGCCGGGGTGGGCGGCCTGGCCTCCGACACCATCGTCGGGGCCGAAGTGGTGCTGGCCGACGGGAGCATCGTCACCGTCGACGATTCCCATGAGCCCGACCTGTTCTGGGCGCTGCGGGGCGGTGGCGGGAACTTCGGTGTCGTCACCGCCCTACGGGTGGAACTGCTGTCGATCCCGACCGTGTACACCGGCACCATCATGTTCCACGCCGATCAGGCCATCGATGTGCTGGGCGACTGGATCGACATGGCGCCCACCCTGCCGGACGAGCTGAACGTCCGGCCCGGACTGGCAACCGGCCCGGACGGCACACCCGTGGTGTATCTCGTTCCGACCTGGGCCGGCGATCCGGCCGAGGGCGCGGCGTATTTCGGCCGACTGGAAAGCCTGGGCGAACCGCTGTTGTCGCAGGCGGCACAGGCGCCGCTGACCGAGGGACTGCGGACCGGGGATCAGATGTACGGGCTGAGCGACCGCAGCTACGTGATCCGTACCCGGAGCCTGCCGATGCCGGAGCTGACCAGCGCTGCCGTGGCGGCCCTGGCCAAGGCCGCGGCAACTCGTTCATCTCCGCTGTCGGCCATCAACATGCACCACCTGCACGGCGCGGGCGTCCGGGTGCCGGCGGACAGCACGGCGTTCGCGAACCGGCGTCAACATCTGATGGTGGAGATCATCGCCAGCTGGAACGAGGGCGACGCGGCGCCGCACGAGTCGTGGGCCGAGGACACCGAACGGCTGCTGGACCCGTACGCGTTGCCGGGCGGCTACCCGAACATGATCGGCCCGGACCGGCAGCAGCAGGCCGCCGACGCGTACGGTCCCAACGCTCCGCGGCTGCTGAGCATCAAGCAGAGGTACGACCCTGACGGGGTGTTCTCCGCGACGCCGCTGCCCTGACCGCTGTCCCCGCTTGTCTTCAGGCGATGACCCGCCCCCGCCGTTCGGCGCGGGGCGGGCCACCCATCGGGTCAGTGGGGCAAAGGCGTGGCGGAGAAGACAGACTTCGGGTCGTACCGGCGCTTGAGGTCCAGCAGACGCTCGGTGTTCGGGCCGTAGGAGTGGGCCACCTGCTCCTTGTCCTCGGGGCCGAGCACGTTCGGGTAACCACCGGGCAGCGCGTACGGGGCGAGCCGGCGCGACGAGTCGCGAGCCCACGTCTGGTTGGCTACGCCCTCACCGGCGTTCCACGAGCCGATCAGCTGGATCAGGAAGTGCGGGCTGCGCTGGGCGAAAGCGGTCGCCTCGACGGGCACCCGGGTGGCGGCGCCGTGGAACTGGACGATCTCGATCACACTGGCCGGCGACGTGCGAGCCTCGCCGGCCGCGATGATCGTGGCCACGGCATCGGGGGTGAGGGACGCGATGTTGCGGGTGGCCATGCTGTGGTGGTGGTCGTCGCCGGTCAGCATGGCTTCGCCTTCGCGCAGCACGTCGCTGAACGGCTTGATCCGAAGGTCGGCGAACATCGGGGTGCCCAGTCCGGTGACCCGTTCCATCCACTGCTCGCCCTTCGCCGGATCACCCATCCAGGCCGGGGCGACATAGACGACCGTCGGCCCGTCGGGCAGCGTGACGACGCCCGCCCGGGCACTGAACTCGTCGGGCGCTTCCGCGCAGAGCTCGCCGAAGCCGCGCAGGACGGCGGCCGCCTGGTCCCAGCTGAAGGCCACCGTGCCGGTCAGGGCCGTGGTGAGGGGGTGCGCACGAAGGTGCAGCGCGGTCACGACGCCGAAGTTGCCGCCGCCGCCGCGGAGCGCCCAAAGCAGGTCCGGCTCGTCCTGCTCGCTGGCATGCACGAGATTGCCGTCGGCGAGGACCACGTCGGCGGCGATCAGGTTGTCGGATCCGGTTCCCACGAGGCTGTTCAGGAATCCGTACCCACCGCCGGTGGTGAAGCTGGCGACGCCCACCGAGCCCACTGTTCCCGCGACCACCGAGACGCCCGCTTTCTCGGCGACGATCGCCACGTCCAGGGAGCGGGCACCCCCGCCGGCGACGACGATGTTCTCCGAGACCGTGACCGTGCGCATCGCCGACAGGTCGAGGACCAGACCGCCGTCCCGTACGGAGCGGCCCAGCCAGTCGTGCCCGCCGCTGAGGACGGACACGCCGAGTCCCGACGCCGCCGCCTTGGCCAGGCCCGCTCGGACGTCGTCGACGGAGGCGCTGACGAGCACTTCCGCCGGTTGGTGGTCGACCGCCGGGTTCCATACCTTCATGCTGAGATCTCCTGGTTCATCGATGCCGGCGTAGGAATCACCGCGTTGCCGCAGCCCTACTGAATTGCTTCGGAAGGGGCGAGATCGAGAGACGAAATCACCGATTCAATGTGCTGGCACGGGGCGTACGAATGGCAGCGAATAAGAATCCGCCGACTCAGCCACGAAGGCTACTTGCACATTGGGCGATAAGCCGCAGACATATCTTGACGGGTAATGTTCATTGCCTTTTGGTGCAGCGGCACAGTCGCGAGATCTCGTCGCGTAAGACATCTTGCCCGTGTGCGCGGCCGCCCGGGCGTTCGTGGTCGCTCTGCTGCCCCTTGTGCTCTCGCTCGATGACCCATCCGGGTCAGCGAGGTCCGGGAGCTGGCGCCGAGCTGTCGATCCGGAACAAGGTTGCGGTCATGGAGCTTCGTTACGTCGCCGCCTTCGTTGCCGTAGCCGAGGAGCTGCATTTCGGCCGGGCTGCTCGCCGCTTGCGGATGACGCAGCCGCCCCTGAGCCAGATGATCCGGCAGTTGGAGAAGGAACTCGGTGTCCAGCTGTTCGAGCGGAGCACGCGGGTCGTGCGTCTGACCAGTGCGGGTCAGACGTTCCTCGAGCCCGCCCGCCGGGTGCTAGAGGACGTGGACACGGCCAAGCGGGCGGCGATGGGTGCGAGGGCGGGGGAGTACGGGCGGATCACCATCGGTTTCAGCGGCGCCTCGAGTCACGCCGCACTGTCCCGCCTGTCACAGTCCGTTCGCCGAGCCCACTCCGGGCTCGAGCTGTGCCTGACGGTGCGGAGCTACGCCGGCGCTGTGCTGGAAGCGGTGGCGGACGGGACAGTCGACCTGGGTTTCGTCCGGATGCCGGTCGGCCGGCCCGGCCTGCGCACCCGGGTCATCGGCAACGACGAGCTCGTCTGTGCGCTGCCGGCGGACCATCCGCTGGCCGGCAAGGACGAGATCGACCTGGCCGATCTCGCCTACGACCCGTTCGTCAGCCTGCCCGCGAACGCGGGGTCGACCCTGAGGGACGCGATGATGCGCGCGTGCGAGAACGCGGGTTTCACGCCCAAGGTGGTCCAGGAAGCGCCCGACTCGACCACCGTGCTGGCTCTGGTCTCGGCCGGCGTGGGGGTCACGCTGACCGTGGGATCGGCGGAGCATGTCTGCCAGGGCGGCCTGGTCTACCTGCCGCTGCGTGGCCGTGCCGTCTGGTTGCAGGCCGCGCTGGCGTGGCGGGCGAACAACCCCTCGGCAGCCTTGCGGGCAGTGCTGACCGTCGCCGACCAGGCACTCCCGACCCCGTCGGCGCTGGACATCCCGTGCCCACACGAGTCGTGTGCGCACAACTGACACCCGTGCCGCTGTCATGCAAGCTTCGCCGGACGCGCGTCTGGTTGCTCGAACCCGATTGAGGCTCGCCGGGTGTACAGCCGTCGCGCGAGCCAGGCGGTGAAGATCGCGCTGAGGATCATGTCGTAGCGGCCGAGCAGCGCCACCAGCAGGTCGAGGAGCACGAAGAAGGTGAGCAGACTGACGACCACGCGGACGCCGTCGCTTCCGTACGGACCGGTCAAAGCCAGACGCGGGATCAGGAGAAGGCCGGCGGCAACCGGGAGCAGTGACAGCGCTACACCCAGGGGCCAGGCCGGCCCGGTGCCCGCAACCGTGTAAGTCAGAGCCCAGTGCGCGGATATGCAGGCCAGAGCCAGTATTCCCAGCCCTGGCCGGGGCCGGCGCCCGCGGTCGGCGGACAGCGACGGAACCGGACGCGGCCTGCGGCCCGCTCTGAACGCCGTCACCACGATCGCGGCGAGCAAGGCCCCGGCGGCGAGCAGGACGGCGGCCGGCGGGCGCTGGTCGAACTCGCCGTAGACGATCGGTGTCACAGCCAGCACCGAACCCGCCAGAACAAGTCCCGGCCGGTTCACCCAAGGACGGTTCCTCGCCCGTGGCACGAGCCACTCGACGACGAGGATCGATGCGCAGATGCTGATCGCCATGTGAAAGACCGTCAGGTGACTCGCGACGAGCACGTTGGTGTGCCACACGACGCTGTAAACGCCGATGCCCGACTCGGCCCAGAACTGGGGGAAGAACCAGTATCGGTCGACGATCGCTTCTTCCCATACGGCGTAAGCGGCGCCGAGCAGAACCAGGCCGGTGAACCCCAGGCTGAACCGATGGGCGACCTCGCGGCAGACGAGTGCCCCGCAGCCGTAGAGGGCCATCATGAAGGCGAGGTTCCACGGCAGCAGCAGGTCCAGGGGTGGGCTGGAGCCCGACAGGCCCTCACCGAAGAACGGCGCGAGGACGAGGATGAGCAACACCGGGCTGGTGATGACTCGTCGCAGTCGTCCGGCTTTGCCATCGTCGGTCGTCATGACGTCAATCTCTCAGCGCCAGTCCCTACGGCGCATCAGCCCAAGGTCGGTCGCCGCCCCTACCAAAGTCGGCTCCGGGCAGGTCGCCGTGTGAACCGTCGCTGTCCGGGTAATCGGCTTGTTCAGCTCGCTGCGGTCGATCGGAGGCATGATGACCCACGCCCATGATCGGCTCGGCGACGGAGACCGGGAACTCGACGACGAGGAGGCCGAGCAGGTCGAAGCGGTCCGGCCGCCCGACCTGAATCAGGAGTCGAATCGTTCGGCCACCCGTCTGGAACTGTTCTTCGACCTGGCGTTCGTGCTGTTCGTGGCGCGCTGCGCCGACGTGCTGGCGAAGGACGAGAGCTGGCACGGCGGGCTGGTGTTCGCCGCTGTCCTGACGATCGGCTGGTGGGCGTGGGCCAGCACGACCCTGTACGCCAATCGGTTCGACACCGACGACGCGGTCTTCCGGCTGCTCACGTTGGCCGCGATGGCCGGCGTGGTGGTGATGGCGGCCGCTGTCGACAAGATCGACGGAGGCGTCGGACGATGGTTCGCCCTGGGCTACGTCGTGATCCGCCTCGCGTTGATCGCCGGTTACGCGCGGGCGTGGCGGCATGTGCCGGAGGCGCGCTCGACCGCCCGGCTCTATCTCATCGGGCACGGTCTCGGGGCGGCGATCTGGCTGGTGTCGCTGGCTGTCCCCACGCCGGACCGGTACTGGCTGTGGGGCGTCGGCGTGCTGGTGGACGTGGTGTGGCCGACTGCTGCGGCCCGGCTGAAAGATGCCGTCCCGCTCCATCTGGAACATCTGCCGGAGCGCTTCGGGCTGTTCGTCATCCTGGTGCTGGGGGAGTCGGTCGCCGCGGTGGTGACCGGGGTGCACGACGGCGGGTGGAAGGGGTCCGTGGTGGTCACGGCCGCGCCGGCCTTCATCGTGGCTGCGGCGCTCTGGTGGATCTACTTCGACCTGTCCGGCGGTGCGGCGAAGCGCCGGCTGGCCAAGGAGGGTGACGAGGTCACCAAGCACGGCGTGCACGACTTCTATGTGTACATCCATCTGCCGTTGGCGGTGTCGCTGGCCGCGGTGGCGGTCGGGTTGGAGCACGCCGTGCTGCACGGTGCCGACCCGCACCTGACCGCGGGGACCCGCTGGGTGCTCGGCATCGCCACCGCGGGCTATCTGCTCAGCGCCGCCCTCATGCAGGCACATCTGGGCCGGCGCGTACGCGGAGCCCTGGTCTGGCCGGGCGCCGGCGTCCCCCTGGTGCTGGTGGTCGTCCTGCTCGACCTCTCCCCGGCAGCCACGGTCGGCCTTCTCGCCGCGGTCCTGGTCGCCGGTGTCCTCGCCGGTTTCCAGCTGCACCGTGCCGGTGAGGTACGAACCGCCAAGGTATAGGGCACGCGCCCCGCCGTCCGGTGTGACTCGCGCTGCAGGGGCGAACCCGGGGACAGCTGTGCCGTCGCCATGTACGGGTGGCTCGGATCGTGGGCCATCCGTGATGGAGGCGCATGTGAAGATCTGGGTACCCCACAAGCTCGGCCTGACCTACCTGCACGATCTGCCGGGCGACGTCGAGATCGAGGTCGCGGACGACCCGGCGGCCCTGCCCTCGGACCCGGGATCCGTCGGCTTCCTCGTGCCGACCTTTCTCGACCAGCCGCAGATCCGCGACGTCGTGCCGCGCATGCGCTCGCTGGAGGTCCTGCAGCTGCCGAGCGCCGGCTCCGACGGGTGGACGCACCTGCCGCCGCCGACCACCGTCATCTGTGACGCCCGCGGGCTGCACAGTGCCGCCACGGCTGAATGGGTGGTGGCGGCCGTGCTCGCCCAGCTGCGCGAATTCCCGTTCTTCCGCTCGGCCCAGCTCGCCGGCGCGTGGACGCCGAGTCCGGGTCTCGACCTGGCCGGACAGCGAGTGCTGCTCATCGGCGCGGGCTCGGTGGGCGCGGCCGTCGCCCGGCGCCTGCAGCCCTTCGACGTCGAGCTGACCGTCGTGGCGCGCTCGGCCCGGCCGGCCGAAGGTATCCGGTCGATCGCCGAGCTGCCCGGCCTGCTCCCGTACGCCGATGTGGTGATCCTGGCGGTCCCGTTGACCGAGGCGACCCGGGGTCTGGCCGGGCGGGAGTTCCTGGCCGCTCTGCCCGACGGGGCGCTGCTGGTGAACGCCTCGCGCGGCCCGGTGGTCGACACCGCGGCGCTGCTGACCGAGCTCGAGCAGCGCCGGCTGCGCGCCGCGCTGGACGTGACCGACCCCGAGCCGCTGCCGGCCGGGCATCCGCTCTGGTCGCAGCCGGGCGCTCTGATCACGCCGCACGCCGGCGCGGTGACCGAGAAGCTGCCGGAGCGGGTCTACCGCTTGGTCCGCCGGCAGGTCGACCGCTGGCTCGCCGGGGAGCCGCTGGACAACCGCCTCGCCCGCTAGCGCCTCACTCAGGCGGCGGGCGGACCGAGGTGGACACCAGAACATAGGCGCCGAGCGCAGCGGCCGCGAACAAGGCGACCACCCCGAGCACGCCTGCCAGCAAGTGCAACCATCCGTCCATGGCCCCAGAATGCTCGGCCTGCCCCCATCGGCGCCGCCCGGGCGCGTGAAAAGCGCGTCAACAATGACCGGGCGTGCCGCCGAACAGGGAAGTAAGGGTCCGGCCGGGCATGCCTCCAGCGGCCTGGAGTTGATCTGACATGCTTGTGCCTCGGAGCATGGAGAGGCTGGGATGAATCCGAAAGTGTGGGGTGTCGCCGGCGGCTCGGTGCTGGCGCTTCTGTCGGCCGGAATCATCGTGGCGTCCCAGAATCGTGGCGACGTGACCGGCGACAAGGCGCCCGCCGTCTACAGCGCCGTCGACAATTTCGACACCCTCGACAAGCAGGCCTGGCGCTGCGAGTACAGCTGCCCGGCGATCGAGGAGGGTGAGGCCCGGTTCCGGCTGAACCCCGACGTCGCACCGGACAAACCCGGCTCCTGGTCCAAGCTCGTCTACCAGCCCGCCCGGTTCACCGCGGCCCGCATCACCGTGCGATTCGCGCTCACCGATCGGCCGGAGGGGCGGCCGGTGTGGTGGGGAGTCGCGCTGTGGGACGACGGCCCGGCCGAGGACGGCAGCCAGTTCAACGAAGTCAACTTCGGCTACACCACCGATGAGCCTTTCTCCGACACCCAGTTGTACGTCGAGAGCGCCAAGCTGGGCAAAATCACGTCGATGCGCGTCGACACCGGAGTGGACCTGTACGACAGCGAGTGGCACACGGCGACGCTGGAGTACGACTCCGAGCGTGTCTCGTTCTCCCTCGACGGCCGCCACCTGGAGACCATCACGGATCGTACGGTCATCCCGACCGACCCGATGAGCCTGCTGCTCGGGCCGCGTCTGGTCACCGGTGGCGAGCCGTTGACCGGCGGATTCAAGCAGTCGATCGACCGGGTCGAGATCACCGGCGGCCGGGTGTCCTGAGCGACGGGCACCAGGGCAGTCCACACTCGAGCGCAGCACACCGGCACTGCCCGATCAACGACAGAGGCCACCCTCGCGGCACCGTCTCCTGCTACGACGGAGACACCAGATACGGGGGAGGTATCTCCATGCACCGCATGTCAAGAGTCCTGGCCGTGGTCGTCCTGATCCTGGCGGGCAGTCTCACCACAGCGTCACCGGCGCTCGCCGCCGGCGCTCAACACATCCAGAACGTCCCGACCGGCGCCTGCGTCGATCAGCACTTCAACGCGGCCGGCGCCGCCACCATCACCGTCTACGCCTGGAGCTCGTGCCACAACGAGGGCAACCAGAACTGGGCCTGGGAAGGCGTCGGGAACGGCTGGTACCGCGTGGTCAACAACCGCTGGGACCCCGCGACCGGCCTACGCTGGTGCCTGTCCGCGCCCGAGGGAGCGGCCGACCCCAACCGGGTGTACGCGGAGTACTGCCGAGCCGACCTGCCGGCCAAGCAGAAATGGAAGCCGCTGGTGGTCACGCCCCCGGGCGCCGCTCAACGCATCGTCATCGAGAACGCCCGTCGCCCCGACGTCCTGTGCATGGGTCAGCACGCCATCGAGACGACCAAGGTGTACGTGGCCCCGTGCGTGCCCCATGGCAACACCGCACGGTTCCGTTGGACCCGCTGGTAGCGAACCGATCTGCCGGCCGGTGTCATCATCAGATGCCTAGCTGAGCGCCGGCCGCCCGGCTCGATGTTCATGAGGTCGGGCCGGCACGGCAGGCACCGGCCAGTCCACGGTCACCGTCAGCCCACCGGCCGGGCCGGGTGCCGCGGTCGCTGTGCCGCCGTGGGCTCGGGCCACCGCGGCGACGATCGAGAGTCCCAGACCGGTGCCGTCCGCCGAGCCGACCCGGTCGGTGAGGCGCTGGAACGGTTCGAACAGGCGGGGCACCTCGTACTCGGCGATGACCGGGCCGCTGTTGGTCACGGTCAGCCGACCGGGCGTGCAGGTCACCGCTATGTCGCCGGCCGCGGTGTTGTACGCGATCGCGTTGTCCACCAGGTTCTGCACCAGCCGTTCCAGCAGCACCGGGTCGCCGTTCACCGGGGACGGCTCGGTGGTCACGGTGAGATGGAGTCCCGCCGCCTCGGCGCGGTCGCGGGCGGCCTCGGCCAGGTGTGCGGTCATCTCGCCGAGGTCGGCCGGCACCGGGTCGGTGAGTTCCTGGTCGCCCCGGGCGAGCAGCAGCAGGCCGTCGATCAGCCGTTCGTGCCGGGCGTTGATCACCAGCAGGGTGTCGCCGAGGCGGCGGACGTCGTCGGACGGGTCCGGGTGGCTCAGCGCGACCTCGATCAGCGTGCGGTTGATCGCCAGCGGGGTACGCAGTTCGTGCGAGGCGTTCGCGGCGAAGCGGCGCTGGGCGGCGAAGGCGGCGTCGAGCCGGCCCAGCATGTCGTCGAAGGTGTCCGCGAGTTTGCGGAGCTCGTCGCGGGGGCCGGTCAGGCCGATGCGCTCGTGCAGGTTGCGACCGGCGACCCGGCGGGCGGTCGCGGTGATCTCGTTCAGGGGGCGCAGGGTGCGCCCGGCCGCCAGCCAGGCCAGCCAGACCCCGGCCACGCCGACGCCGGCCAGCGCCAGCCCGCCCTGCTTCAGCAGGGAGCTCATCGTCGCCGCCCGGAAGTCGTCCTGCAGCTTGGCCGCCAGTTGCCAGCGGCTGGTCAGCTCGGTCGTTTCCTCGGGACCCAGCTGGTATGCCGGGACGGCCTGCCGGACCTCGATGCCCTCGGACAGTCCGACCGACATCCGCACCGCCGTACCGTCGATCGGCTGGTCGGCCAGGGCCCGGGCCAGCAGCAGATAGGTGATCGCGAGCAGGGCGGCGCCGGCCAGCAGGAACAGGGCGCCGTACATCGCGGTCAGCCGCAGCCGCACGGTCCATCGGTCACTCATCGGATCTGATACCCCACTCCGGTGACCGTGTCGACCACCTGCGGCGGCCCGAGCTTGCGGCGCAACGTCATCACCACGACCCGGACGACGTTGCTGAACGGGTCGGTGTGCTCGTCCCAGGCCCGTTCCAGCAGTTGCTCGGTGGTGACCACGGCGCCGTCCGCCCGGAGCAGCTCCTCGAGCACCGCGAACTCCTTGCGGGCCAGCCCGACGTAGCGGCCGTCCCGGTACGCCTCCCGGTGCGTGGCGTCCAGGCGCAGCCCAGCCCGTTCCAGCACCGGCGGCGCCGCCGGACGGGCCCGCCGGCCGAGGGCGCGGACACGGGCGACCAGCTCGGCGAACGCGAACGGCTTGGCCAGATAGTCGTCGGCGCCCAGACCCAGGCCGTACACCCGGTCGGTGAGCTCGCCGGCCGCGGTGAGCATGAGGATGCGCACGTCGGCGTCACTCGCGACGACGGCCCGGCAGACGTCGTCGCCGTGCACCCGGGGCAGATCCCGGTCGAGCACGAGCACGTCGTAGGTGTTGACGGCGAGCCGCTGCAGGGCGGCATCGCCGTTGTGGACCGTGTCCACGGCGAGGGCCTGGAGGCGGAGACCCTCGGCGATCGCCTCCGCCAGCACGACCTCGTCCTCGGCGATCAATACACGCATGCGCCCATGGTTACCGGACGAGATATAAGAAACCTGTAAGCCCCGGCGCTGATGCTGATCTTATCGGCGATGCGGTGTGCTTCCGGGCATGACCAGATCACGGCTCACTGCGCTCGTATCGTTGCTCTTCGTCACCATCGCCCTGAGTGGGTGCGCCGACGCGGAGGGGCCCGCCAAGGTCGCGTCCGCCGGCGGCGGGCCCTCGCCGTCGGCGGCTGCCGTCGACACGATCGCGCAGATGCGCGAATACGCGAAATGCATGCGGGACAACGGCATCGACATGCCCGACCCGAACGCCGACGGTGTCTCCGGCCTGCCCGGGCAGGAGGTCGGCTCCGACACCTCGAAGCTGGACGCGGCCGTGGAGAAGTGCCGGTCGTTGCTCCCGGCCGACACCGGCCGGGCGGCCAAGATGTCGGCCGAGGACCTGACGAAGATGCGGGCGCTGTCGAAGTGCATGCGGGAGAACGGGATGGCCGACTACCCGGACCCCGACCCGGAGACCGGCGAGGTCGCCCTGACCGAGGAGAGCATCAGCGGCGAGGCGATGGGCAAGGCCGCCGAGAAGTGCCGGGGCGTCGGGCCGGGCGCTGTCCGCATCAAGAAGGCCGACTGATGGGACGGCGAGCCGCCCTCGGCATCACCACGGTCGCCGTCGTGCTGGTGGGAGCGGGTGCGGCGGCCGTCGTCGCACGCCGCTCTCCCGGCGCGCCGGCCGCTGCGCCCCCACCGGCCACGACCAAGGTGGTGCGCCAGACCCTGTCCGGGGCGGTCACGGTCGATGGAGAGCTGGGGTACGGCGAGACGGTGCCGATCATCTCGAAGGCGACCGGCACGGTGACCTGGCTGCCGAAGATCGGCGCCACCGTCGGGCGGGGTGACGCGTTGCTGCGCGCCGACAACCTCCCGGTCGTCCTGCTGTACGGCACGCTGCCGCTCTACCGGGAGATCCGCCCCGGCGTGCGGGGCCCGGACGTCGTGCTGCTGGAACGCAACCTGCGCGACCTCGGCTACGGGGGTTTCACCGTCGACGACGAGTACACGGCGCTGACCGCGAGCGCGGTGCGGCGCTGGCAGGAGGATCTCGGCCGGCCGGAGACCGGGGTGGCCGACCCGTCCTGGCTGGTCGTGGCCAACGGCACGATCCGGGTCGCGGGGCACGGCGCCCGCCTGGGCGCGGCGGCGACCGGGGAAGTGCTCACCTACACGGGTGCGGAGTCGGTGGTCATCGTGAACGTGGAGGCCGGCGACGGCGGCTGGGCGCGGGCCGGCGTCAAGGTCACCGTCACCCTGCCGAACGGCAAGAAGACGCCGGGCACCGTCACGGCGATCGGCACCAAGGCGGAGCCCGAGGGGGAGGGCCAGGAGCCGACCATTCCCGTCACCGTGACGCTGGGCGCGCGCCCGCCGCTCGGCAAGCTGCGGGAGGGGCCGGTCAAGACCACGTACGTCGGCGAGCGGCGCGAGAACGTCCTCACCGTGCCGGTCGCGGCGCTGGTCGCGCTGGCCGAGGGCGGGTACGGGCTCGAGACGGCCGGTGACGGTGCCGGCCGTTTCCTGCCGGTCGAGGTCGGGCTCTTCGCCGACGGACTGGTGGAGGTACGCGGTGCCGGGCTCGCCGAGGGCCTGATCGTCGGGATGCCGTCGTGATCATGCTGACGAACGTCCACAAGGCGTATCCGGGCGGGGTCGCCGCGCTCGACGACGTGTCGCTGACGGTCGGCGCGGGCGAGATGCTCGCCGTGGTCGGCCCGTCCGGTTCCGGCAAGTCGACGATGCTGCACCTGCTCGGCGCGCTGGATCGTCCGTCGGCCGGCACGGTACGCATCGGCGGCCACGACGTCGCCACGCTGTCCGACCGGTCGCTGTCCACCCTGCGGGCCCGCACGATCGGCTTCGTCTTCCAGCAGTTCCACCTGGCCGCCGGGGTGTCCGCCCTGGACAACGTGGCCGACGGCCTGCTCTACACCGGGGTACGCCGCCGCGAGCGCCGGTCCCGGGCCGCCCGCGCGCTGGAGCAGGTCGGCCTGGGGCATCGCGCCCACCACCGGCCGCACGAGCTGTCCGGCGGCGAGCGGCAGCGGGTCGCGATCGCCCGCGCGGTCGTCGGCGACCCGGCCCTGCTGCTCGCCGACGAGCCGACCGGGAACCTGGACTCCGCGTCCGGGTCGGCCGTGATGAGCCTGCTGCACGACCTGCACCGGGCCGGGACCACGATGGTGGTCATCACGCACGACCGGGACATCGCCGCCGCCCTGCCCCGCCGGATCGAGCTGCGTGACGGACGGATGGTGACCGGGTGACCGCGCTCCGTCCGGCCCGCCTGGCCGGCTCCGACGTGCTGCGGCTCGGCGCCGCCGGGCTGCGGGCCCGGCCCCTGCGCATGATCCTGTCCGCGGCCGGCATCGCGATCGGCATCGCGGCGATGCTCGCGGTGGTCGGCATCTCCGCCTCCAGCCGCGCCGGGCTGGACCGCGCCCTGGCCGAGCTGGGCACCAACCTGCTCACCGCCACCCCCGGGCAGACCCTGACCGGCGAGGACGCGAAGCTCGCGCCCGACTCGCCGGCGATGGTCCGGCGGATCGGCCCGATCCGGTCGGTCAGCGCCACCGGCCGGCTCACCGCCAAGGTCTACCGCAACGAGTACATCCCAGCCGCCCAGAACGGGAGCATCACCGTGCTCGCCGCCCGGCCGGATCTGCTCGGGACCCTCCAGGTGCGGACCGCCAAGGGACGCTGGCTCACCACGACCGTGCCGGGCACACCGGCGGTGGTGCTCGGCTCCGGCGCCGCCGCACGGCTCGGCGTCCACGCCCCCGGCATCCGCGTCTGGCTGGGCGGGCAGTGGTTCTCGGTGGTGGGCATCCTGGCGCCCGCCCCGCTGGCGCCCGAGCTCGACTCGGCCGCCCTGGTCGAGTGGTCGACGGCCACGGAACTGCTCGATTTCGACGGCTCGCCGACGACGGTGTACACCCGCTCCGACGAGGCGGCCGTGGAGGACGTCCGGCGGGTGCTCGGCGCCACCGTCAACCCGGCCGCGCCGTCCGAGGTGCGGGTGTCCCGCCCCTCGGACGCGCTGTCCGCGGCCCGGGCGGCGGACACCGCGCTGAACGGCCTGCTGCTCGGCCTGGGCGCGGTCGCCCTGCTGGTCGGCGGGGTCGGCGTCGCCAACACCATGGTCATCTCGGTGCTGGAACGCCGCGGCGAGATCGGCCTGCGGCGCGCCCTCGGCGCCACCGGGCTGCACGTGTGCCAGCAGTTCCTGACGGAGTCACTGCTGCTGTCCACGATGGGCGGGATCGCCGGCGCGGCGATGGGTGCGCTGGTCACCGCGGGCGGGTCCTGGTGGCAGGCCTGGCCGGTGACGATCCCGCTGTGGGCGCCCGTGGGCGGGTTCCTGGCCACCCTGCTGGTGGGGGTGACAGCGGGCCTCTACCCCGCCGTCCGCGCCGCGCGGCTGGCCCCGACCGAAGCGCTGGCGCATTGAGAGCGACGCCTCACGCGGTGGAGCCTCAGCGGTGGCGTCGATGCGGAAGCGGTCCACCACGTCGGCTGAGCAGCGCCGTCGCCCCCCACCGTGCCGGCCAGCACAACGCTCAGCAGCACCAGACTGCTGATCTTCCACCGTACGGACCAGTTCCGCACTGGTCGCCTCCGGCTGTCGTATGCTCCGACCAGGTGATCGGGTCTGACGAACCAGCCATCGGCTCCGCCGCGACGACGGCTGAGGGCCGGCACGAAGGTCACGTGGCCTCGGCAAAAGTTCTTACGCGAGCGGGACCGGTCTTCGGTATCCGGATAGCGGTGCCCTCAGTCACCGGGCAGGCTGCCGATGACCATGGCGTGAGAGTAGGGACGGCGCCGCAGTACGCCCTCGTCGGGTTGGCCGGGCTCCTGCTCCAGCTTGCGCTGCCGTACCTGTCGCTGAGAGCCGGCCTCATCGTCTCCAGCAGTCCCATCGCGATCGCCGGATTCTGTGCCTGCGCCGGATTCCGGCGGCAAGCGCGGGATCGGCGTGGCCGGCAGCGTCTGGGGCTGCTTCTCGGCGCCGTGTCGGCCGCGCTGCTCGGCGGCGCGTACGCGCTCTACACCGTGGGCGCTGTCGTCCGCGACGGCACGGTGCTCGACGACGCGGCCGGCGGCCTGGGCATCCTGGCCGCCGCGGTGACGGTGCCGGCGATTCTGGTGGCTGTGCCGCCGTTCGGCTACCGGGTGGCCCGGGCGACGTACGCCATCGACGTGGTCACCGTCGCCGGCGCGATCTTCGCCACTGCGTGGCAGTTCGTGCTCGCGCCCACGCTTGTCCGCCTCGCACCCGACGATCGCGTCGTCTTCCTGGTCACCATGCTGCCCGAGATCGTCGCGGCTGCGCTCGCCCTCATGCTGATGTCGCGCCCGGGCGCCGAACAGTACCGATCCATGCGGGTGATGGCGGCCGGCATGGGCACGTTCGCGCTGGCCGCTCTCATCAGCGTCCGCAACCACACCGAGGACGTTCCCTGGTACACCGGCGGGCTGGGCGCGGTCTATCTGATCGCCGGGCTCACCATCGCGCTGGGCAGCTGGACCGCCGTCCTGCCCGGTGACACCGCCACCGCCGAGCTGCCCGCCGGCTCCTGGAGCACGCTGCCCTATCTCCCGGTCGCCGTCGCCCTGGCCTCGGTGGGCGTCGCGTACGGGCGCAGCGGCACCCTCAGCCCCGTGCTGGTCTGGTCCCTGCTGGCAACGGTCGGGCTGGCCATGTTCCGCCAGTTCCTCAACCTTCTGGTGGTCCGTAGCCTGCTGGCCGACCTGAACGAGCAGCGGCGCCGCCTGGACCGGCTGGCCCACCACGACACCTTGACGGGGCTGCCCAACCGCGGCGCCTTCTACGACCGCGCGCGTGAAGCGCTCGACCGGGCGCAGCCGAGCAGCAGCACCGCGGTGCTGCTGCTCGACCTGGACGGCTTCAAGCAGGTCAACGACACGCTGGGGCACGCGGCCGGCGACGCGCTGCTCGTCGGCGTCGCCGAACGGCTCACCGCCGCCCTGCGCGAGGGCGACACCGTGGCCCGGCTCGGCGGCGACGAGTTCGCCGCCGTCGTCCCCGGCATCGCCGGACCCGACGACGCCGTGGCCGTCGGCAACCGCATCCTCGAGCAGCTGGCCGAGCCGATCAGCATCGCCGGCCGTCACATCCGGGCGTGCGCCAGCGTGGGCGTCACGGCCGCCGCCGGACCCGGCCATGATCTCGACTGTCTCCTGCACGAAGCCGACCTCGCGCTGTACGCGGCCAAGGCCGCCGGTAAAGGCCAGGTGCGCCGCCATCAGCCGATCGCGGCCGGTGAGGTGGTACCCGGAAGCCCGTAGCGTGCGAAGGCCGAGGTTCGATTCAGCTTCGCAGCGTCTCGCTGGGATAGACGCCGTACCGATGGCGATAGGCGGCGGCGAACCGGCTCGGGTGGGGGAATCCGGCCTGATAGGCAATGTCGGCCACCGTCGTTTGCGACGGGTCGGCCTGGACGAGCTGCTCATGGGCCACGCCGAGACGTAGCTCCCGGAGGTACGAGAGCGGCGGCATGTCGAGGTAGCGGCGGAAGCTCAGCTGCAGCGACCGCGGGCTGACGCCGGCGATGCGGGCCAGTTCGACGACCGTGTAGGGCCGCGACGGCTCGGCGCGCATGACTTCGACGACCCTGCGGACCGAGCGCGGTGCGGCCAGAACCGGCCGGGGCCGGTGCAACGCCTCCCGGTACGGGTGGTCCGCGGCCAGGAGCAGCCCGGTGATCAGGTCCTCCCGGAGCCGGGCGCCCAGCACCGGATGATGCAAAAGGCCACCGCTGCGGGCCGACTCGGCGGCGACCAGCCGGAGCAGGTTCAGCCAGCTCGCACCGGCCGCGCCGGACAGGTCCAGGGTCGGCCTGAGCTGGACCGGCCCGGGTACCGGCGCGTCCAGCAGGGCGGCCAGGTGGTTCTCCAACGCCTGCTTGTCGATCTTGATTGCCAGCAGGCGGCAGTCGCCGCTCCACCGTTCCAGGGTCGTCCCGCCGACCGGCTGGAACACGGCCGCCTTGCTGGTGGTGGCGGTGTGGGAGGGACCGTTGCCTTGACGCCAGGTCATGGCTCCGGTCAGGGGTACATCGACGTGATAGGCGCCCAGCTCGCCGAACTGCATGCGGATGTCAGTGCCGAAGCTCAGATCCCCCAGCGTGACCGAGCCTGCCGGGGCGATGCCGAAGCGTGCTCGCCAGCCACGCCGCCCGGAGAGGGTGTCGACGAAGTTGGTGTAGAAGTGCCGGGCGATGATCGACCGGGCCTCGTCGAGGTCGCCCGTGCTTTCGGTCAGGAACAGCATCATCACAGCTTGACTGACAGAACCGTGCCCGGGGAGCTATCGGGCGCGGGCCGCACGACCGGTTCCGGCCGATAGGCGTGACGACGCCACCTCTGGACGCTCGGATGGGTTGAATGGGCACATCCGATTCCGGGAGGGCACCGGCATAGGGCGCTGGCCGCACCTGCTGAACACCCTTTCGGCTGGGCCATCCATGCTGAAGCCACCGGCCTTAAGTGCTCAGACGCCCCACCGAACACCGCGTCCGCGCCGCTCCTCTCCGCCGTCTCCGGACAGCCCGGCGCCGTCCGGCGCGGTGCCGAACCGCTGAAGGCCGGTGACCCGGAGCAGCTCCAGCGCCGACGCCCCGGGCGTTCCCGGCGCCGCGGAGTAGACCAGGAGGCTCTGATCTACCTCCGGGACCAGCAGCACCTCGCAGTCGAGCGTCAGCCGGCCGAGGCCCGGGTGAACGATCGTGATGCTGGTGGAGCGTTGCCGGCCGGACCGGCCGGCCCGCCAGAGCCGGTCGAACGTCGTGCTGCCGGCGCGCAGATCGGCGATGAGGCGGGCCAGGTCCGGATCGGCGGGATAGCGGGCCTGAGCGGTCCGGAGGCACCCGGCACAGTCCGCGGCCGCATCGCTGTCGGCGCCGGAATCCACCGTCACACCTCCGGACCCTGCGTTCAGGAACCGCTGCCGGATCAGATTTCGCCGCGCCGGAGGGGATGCCGAGAAGTCCCCGAGCAGAGCCGCGGCCAGCGGGTTCCAGGCCAGGACGTCGGACTTCGCGGACAGCACGAGTGCGGGGAGCCCGGTGATCCGATCCAGCAGGCCCTGCGTGGAGGCGGGAACCAGTGTCGGTACCCGAACCGCCGCCGGGGGAGCGGACCCGGCGAGGCGGAACAGTGTGCTCCGGTCGTCGTCGCCGAGCCGCAGCGCCCGCGCCAGCGCGCCGAGCACCTGCGCCGACGGCACCGGGCCGCGGCCCTGCTCCAGCCGGACGACGTAGTCGATCCCGAGCCCGGCCAGCTGAGCGACCTCCTCGCGCCGCAGACCCGGCACCTGGCGGCGCGACCCCGCCGGCAGCCCCACGTCGGCCGGGGTGATCCGGGCCCGGGCGGCGCGCAGCACGGCCGCGAGTTGCGCTTTGTCCATCAGGGCATTGTGCCGGTTCGCCGACGCCCCGGGGTGGTACCGCTGATCCCATGCGGGTCCGGTCCTGGCGGCCGTGAGCGTGCACCGCCAGGCTGTCGCCATGACGACGATCGCACTGGTGACAGGAGCAAACAAAGGACTCGGGCGGGAGACGGTACGGCGCCTGGCCGCGCTCGGCTGGGACGTGTACCTGACCGCCCGCGACGAGGCCCGGGGCAGCGCGGCCGCCGCCGAGCTCGACGTGCGGTTCGCCCCACTCGACGTGACCTCCGACGCCTCGGTCGCGGCCGCCGCGGACACCGTGCGGCGGCAGGCCGGCCGGCTCGACGTGCTCATCAACAACGCCGGCATCGGCACGCCCGACATCGCGGTCGGCGACACCCGGGCCGCGGACCTGCGGGCAGTCCTGGATGTCAACGTGCTCGGCCCGGTCCGGGTGACGAACGCGTTCCTTCCGCTGCTGCGCGCCGCCGAGCATCCCCGCATCGTGATGGTGTCCAGCACGCTCGGATCGATCGACTTCACCGGTCGCCCCCACGTGCGGGCCGCGGTTCCGCCGCAGCTCGGATACCCTGCCGCCAAGGCCGCGCTGAACATGATCACCGTCCAGTACGCCCGTGCGCTCGACGGAATCCAGGTGAACGCGGTCGAGCCCGGATTCACCGCTACCGATCTGACCGGCCATCGCGGACACCAGACCGTGACCGAGGGGACCGACGTGATCATCCGGCTCGCCACCATCGGACCGTCCGGCCCGACCGCGGGATTCTTCGACCGGGCCGGGGACGTGCCGTGGTGATCCTGACCTTGGGCCTGCACCCGTCCGCGATCGACTACACCCGGCACCCCGGCCTGGACGAGGTCGCGCTCACTGCTCGAATCGCGGCCGGCGAGGCGGCCGTCCGAGCGGCCGGCTTCGACATCGTGTCGTGCCAGGTGCCGGCCGACCCGGCCGCGGCCGAGACGCTCATCCGCGAGCGCGTGGCCACCCACCCGATCGGCGGCGCGATGATCGGCGCCGGCCTGCGCACCGCGCCGGAACACACGCTGCTGTTCGAACGCGCGATCAACGTTCTCACCACGCTCGTCCCCGGTGTCGTCCTCTGCTTCAACACTTCACCGGAAACCACCATCGACGCCCTGCGCCGCTGCACGGCGTCGCCTCGTCGGCCTGGGTGATCTGCGCCGCCCGACGCAGGTCACGGCGCTTGATCGGGTTGTCAGAACACCTCGTACGGTGTAGTGAATCATGCAGGTTTCCGGGGGCGGTCGTGCTGCGGTTCCGCCTCTGGGGCGCGATCGTGAGTGCCAGGTGTTGCGTTCGGTGGTGAACACGGCGCGCGGGGGTCACCGGGCGGTTCTGGTCGTTCGGGGAGCGATCGGTGTGGGTAAGTCCCGGCTCCTGACCTACGTGGAGGAGTTCGCTTCGGGCTGTACGGTGACGCATGCCTCCGGGGCCGAGTCGGAGCAGGAGCTGGCGTACGCCGGGTTGCAGATGATCTGCGCGCCGATGCAGTCTCTGGTGGGTCAGTTGCCGGATCCGCAGCGGGATGCCCTTCGGGTTGTTCTGGGCTTGGCTCCGGGCCACCCGCCGGATCGTTTCCTGGTCGGGCTGGCGGTGCTGAGCCTGATGGCCGCGGCGGCGGAGTCCCGGCCGTTGCTGGTCCTGGTCGACGACGCCCAATGGCTGGACCGGGCGTCGGTGGAGACGCTGGCGTTCGTGGCGCGTCGCTTGCAGGCCGAACCGGTGGCGTTGGTGTTCGGGGTCCGTGACCCGACGAACCAGCCCGAGCTCGACGGGTTGCCGGCCTTGCAGGTGGGCGGGCTCGGTGACAATGCCGCGCATGCGTTGCTGACGACCGTGCTTCCGGGGCGGATAGATCAGCGGGTACGGGACCGGATCGTCGCCGAGAGCCGCGGGGTGCCGCTGGCGTTGCTGGAGCTTCCCCGCGGGCTCAGCCAGGTCGAACTGGCGGGCGGCTTCCGCACCCCGGAGGCGGGTGCCGTGGTCAGCCGGATCGAGCGGAGCTATCGGCGGCGGCTGGCCCAGGTGCCGGCCCAGACCCGGCTCCTGCTGCTGATCGCCGCGGCTGAGCCGGTCGGTCAGGTGCCGTTGTTGTGGCGTGCGGCGTCGCGGCTGGGGATCGGTGCCGAGGCGGCAGCGCCCGCGGTCGCCGACGGGCTGGTGGAGATCGATGCGCGCGTGCGGTTCGCGCATCCGTTGCTGCGTTCGGTGGTCTATCGCGAGGCCGACGTGGCCGAGCGGCGGGCAGTGCACCGGGTGCTGGCGGAGGAGACTGATGCCGCGTCCGATCCGGACCGGCGCGCCTGGCACCGCGCGGAGGCCGCGACGTCCGCTGACGAGGACGTCGCCGTCGAACTGGAGAAGTCCGCGGACCGGGCCCAGGCGCGGGGTGGTCTCGCCGCCGCCGCCGCGTTTCTGGACCATGCCAGCACGCTGACCCCGGATCCGGCCCGACGGGCCCAGCGCGCGTTGGCGGCGGCGCAGGTCAAGAATTTGGCGGGAGCCGCCGAGGCCGCATTGAGCCTGCTCAGCTCGGCCGAGGCCGGCCCGATGAGCGCATTGGGCCAGGCGAAGTCGGATCTGCTTCGCGGCCAGATCGCCTTCGCTTCGAGCCGCCGGGACGCTCTTCCGCTGTTGTTGAAGGCCGCGCGAAGGCTCGAGCCGCTGGACTCCTCGCTGGCCGGCAAGACCTATCTGGAGGCGTTGTCGGTCACCTTGTTCGCGGGCCGGCTCGGGGCGCCGGGGATGCAACGGGAAGTGGCGATCGCCGCCCGGGAGGCCGTCCGCGTCGGCGACCATCCGCCCGCGGTACGCCTGTTGCTGGAAGGTCTGGCAACGCGTCTGATCGACGGTTATGCGGCTGCGGCGCCGATCCTCAAGCGGGCCCTCCGGGTGTATTGCGAGAGGCCGCCGGACCACGAGGAAGATTTGCGCTGGATGCATCTGGCCTCCTGGACCGCGATCGACCTCTGGGACGACGAGAGCTGGCACGAGCTGGCTGACCGCCAGCTCCGCCTCGTCCGCGCTTCAGGGGCTTTCAGCATGCTCCCGATCGCGCTCGCCGCCCGGGTCTACGTGCACGTCCTGGCGGGTGAGCTTGCCGAAGCCGAATCTCTGATCGCCGAGGCCGAAGCGGCCACCGACGCGATGCGGAGCCAATACATCTCCTATCCGGGATGTCACTACGCCGCGATCCAAGGGCGCTACGGGCACGCCCGTCCTATGATCGACACGGCGGCCGCGCAGGAACGGTCCAGGGGAGAGGGGCTCGGCATCTTCGCGGTCGCGTATGCGAGCGCGGTGCTGGGCAACGGCACCGGACACCATGCCGAAGCGCTGGACGCGGCCTTGCTCGCCGGTGCCCATCCGGCGGACCTGGGCGCGTCCAACTGGGCCCTGCCGGAAGTCGTCGAGGCGGGCATCCGGACGGCATCCCGTCCCGTCGCGGCCGAGGCCCTGCGGCAGCTCGCCGAGGACGCCCGAGCCAGCGGCACCGACTGGGCGCTCGGCGTGGAGGCCCGGTCGCGCGCGCTGCTCAGCGAGGGTGCGCACGCCGAAGCGCTCTTTCGGGAGGCGATCGAGCAACTGCAGATCGCCCTCGACATGTTCAAGGCGATGGGAGTCGAGGGCTTCGCCGGTCGAGCGGCCCGGGAGCTCGAGGCTGCGGACGGCGTCGCGCGCGAGACCACCAGCGATTCCGCCGCAACGCTCACCTCCCAGGAATTGCAGGTGGCCACGCTGGCGCGCGACGGCTACACCAACCCCGAGATCGGAGCCCGGCTGTTCATCAGCCCGCGCACAGTGGAATGGCACATGTCGAAAGTCCTGGGCAAGCTCGGCATCACCACTCGGCGGGCTCTTCGGGACGCGCTCCCCAGACCGGCCTGACAAGGCCCATGCGGGTTCGTGCATGGTCCGGCCGGATACGGTGGGTGGCACAGTGGACGGGGTCCTGGAACGGAAGGCGATGGTGACGGAGTCAGCGTCGGCCGGTGACCGCCCACCCGGGGATCGTGATGCCGCCATCCTGCCGACGTTGCTGGCGGGAGTGCTCGATCTCGGACGGCGCGCGGGTCGGTCCGTGAGCTCCTGGTTCTCCGGTACGGGACTCGATCCGGCGCTTCTCTACCTACGCGTCACGCTATCGTCGTACGTTCCGATGCCCGGTCCAGTTCTCGGCCGACGCCAACCGCATGGTGTTCCCGAAAGAACTGCTCGATCGCCCGTTGCCGACGCAACACGTGGCCACCCGGCAATTGGCCCTGGAGGTGTGCCGCCGATATCTGGCCTCGGAGCAAGCCCGGCCCGATATCGTGACGTCGGTCGAGACGCTGGTGAGCGGCAATCTACGGCAACCGCCCTCGATGCGGGAAGTCGCGGACAGGCTGTACATCACAGAACGGACGCTGCGCCGCCGGCTGGCCGATTCCGGGGAGCGTTTCAGCGGGATCCGCGATCGTGCCCGCGAGCATCACGCCACCTCGTTGCTGCAGCGGACGACCATGCCGGTGGAAGACGTGGCCGCCGAGGTCGGCTTCACCGACGGTCGTGAGTTCCGCCGGGCGTACGTCCGGTGGAGTGGACGAACGCCCACGGAGGCGCGCAGATCCGCAGGATGAGCCGTGCCGGGGAGTGTCACCTCCGGCACCCTCCCGTGCGGTCACACGGGGCTTCACCCGTGTGTTACCCGGGGTCACCCGGTTCGCCGGTGTCCGAGGCTGAAGACATCAATCCGCAGCACTCGCCGGGTCGGGAGAAATCTGGGAAGCCGGGGCCCGGCCGGCTGACACCGAAGGCCGGTTGTCCGAACTGCCCCCCGTCCTGGCTGGTTCCGCCCTTCATCATCACGCTGGTGCGCTGCTCCCATCGGTATGGCAGCGAAGCAGCCACGACGAGCTGCTTTTCACCTCGACCTTTCCGGGCGCTGGACGACCCGGGACATCTTCTGCACCGCAGAACCGGACCGAGAGAGGAACCATGACTCAAGATCTGCGAACCGGCGATTCCGCCATGGCAGGCCTGTACACCTCCGGGGCTCCCCTTCACGTGACCGGCCACCTTGCCCCGGTCCCGGACGAGATCGACGCCGCCGACCTGCCGGTCGAGGGCGCACTGCCGCCCGAGCTGGTCGGTCGCCTGTTGCGTAACGGTCCCAATCCGCTGCCCGGCGAGCCCTCCAAGCACTGGCTCGTAGGCCACGGAATGGTGCACGGCATCCGGCTGGAGGGTGGCCGGGCGACGTGGTACCGCAACCGTTGGGTACGCACGAAGGCGTTCGCCAAGAAGACGACCGGGGAGACGACATATGGCCCTGACGGCGACATCGACCGGGCCGCCGTCGAGGCGAACACCAGCGTCATCGCGCACGCCGGCAAGATTTTCACGTTGATCGAGTCAGGTCTGCCGCATGTGATGACCCCGGAACTGGAGACCGTGGGCGTCAGCGACTTCGGCGGCCGGCTCACGACCTCGATGACCGCACACCCCAAGGTCGATCCGGTCACCGGCGAACTGCACTTCTTTGGCTATGGGGTGCGACCGCCGTTCTTGACTTACCACAAGCTTTCGGCCTCGGGAGAGCTGGTGACCAGTGCGGCGATCGAGGTCCCCGGTCCGACCATGATGCACGATTTCGCGATCACCGAGAAGCACGCCGTGTTCCTCGACCTTCCGTTGACTTTGAATATGAATCGGGCCGACGAGGTGCTCCCTTACGACTGGGACGAGTCTTACGGCGCCCGGATCGGTGTCATGCCGCTGGAGAGCCCGGGGCAGGTTCGGTGGTACGAGGTCGAACCGTCCTTCGTGTTCCACGTCGGCAACGCCCACACCGACGCCGCCGGGCGAGTGATTCTCGACGGCGCACGCTATGCGGGCGACGACGTGGCCCGGGCGTGGAAAGGCGTCGGCAATCCGATCGCCGGGACCGGGATTCCCGGGCATCCGGACCCGGAGGGCCCGGCCGCCGCGGCCGCCAACACGGGCCTGGCGCGCCTGCACCGCTGGGTGCTCGATCCGACCACCGGCACGGTGACGGAAACGACGCTGGATGACCGGGGAATCGAGTTCCCCACCATCGACGACGACAGAGTCGGTCGCCTCGCCCGCTACCGGTACGCCGTCTCCGGCGGCGGCCCGCTCGCCACGGCGATCGTCAAACTCGACGCCGATGCCGGGGTCGTCGCCGAACACGACCTGGGTCCCGACGTGGTGGCCAGCGAAGCGGTGTTCGTCCCGTCCGCCAGCCCGGGCCGGGCCGAGGACGACGGCTGGCTGCTCAGCATCGCCAGCCGCCGTGACGGCGGTGGCTCCAAGCTGCTCGTGCTCGATGCCACCGACGTCGGCGGCAAGCCGGTCGCATCCGTCACCCTGCCCCGGCGAGTCCCGGCCGGCTTCCACGGTTCCTGGATCACCGACCAGGAGCTCGAGCGGCCCTGATCAGGCCGGTGACGATGAGGATCGCGTCCACCTGACGCGACGACCTCGGTCTGCAGTCCGAGACTCCACCGGCGACGTGGTGCGTCGCCGGTGGAGCTCGTACCGGCACAGTGGATGAGTTCTCAGCCGCCCCGGCTCTCGAGTCCCCGGCTACTGTCCGGCTTCGTCCGGGTCGCTGGTCGGCTGGGTCGCCGGGTCCTCGGTCTCCACCGGGCTGGGGCTGGACGTCGGGCTCGGGCTGGTCGTCGGGCTGGGGCTGGTCGTCGGGCTCGGGCTGGGGCTGGGCGTCGGGCCGGCCGTGGGCGTCGGCTGCGGGCGTACGCCTTGGGCCTGGACCTTCGCCGCCGTGTAGAGCGAGCCGACGCGGGTGCCGGTGACAGTGACGCGGTAACCGGCGGCGACGGCGCTGAGGCTCTTGCCCCCGCCGTTCACGACGACCCGGGCGCCTGACGGCACGCTGATGGTCACCGTCCGGCCTTTCACGTCCTTCGTCCCGCTCTTGACCGCGACCGTGATCGTGCCGCCACCGGCGTCGACGGCGGTGACCGATCCGTTGGCGGCGAACGCGACCTTGGCAGGCTTGGCGGGCTTCGTCGGCTTGGCGGCGGGCTTGGTCGGCTTGACCGCCGGCTTGGTCGGCCTGGCGGCGGGCTTGGTCGGCTTGACCGCGGGCTTGGCGGGTTTGGTGGGCTTGGCGGAGGTCGCGGGTTTGGCCGCAGCGGGCCCCGCGAGAGCCGGCGCGGAGACGATCGACACGGCCGGAACGGCTGCGACGGCGGCCAGAGCGACGGCAACGAAGGTACGGCGCATATGCACGGGCGGTCTCCTTGGTGGGGGAGTCCACCCTCTCGGCCGGCGGTTGCCGATCGGGTGCGACGCCGGTTGCCGTCCGGTTGCCTTCGGCGGGGCGAACAATCTGCCGCCGCCCGGGCGTTCCTGATGGTGCCTTCCCCGCTGCTGTGGCGGCGTTGCGGCCTCGGCGGGCAGCCCCGGCTGCCGTTGCATCCTGCACTCGTCGTCGTAACGGCGCCGGATGTCGGCCGGACAGCCGTCCCCAGTCGGGGGAACTCCCGTACATGTGTTTTGTCTGCCGTGTCCGGTTATGGGTCATCACGTTCCTCCCTACGGCGCCAATGCCGGCGGCGGCGCTGCCGCTGATGTGACTACGGGAGACGCGAGATGGACGAGCAGACCGATCAGACTCCTCAGCCCGACGAGACGGCACTGTCGCAGTGTCCGATGGGGACCGACGGCGTACGGCGGCGGGCGCTGCTGGCGGGAGCCACGGGCGCTGTGGTGGCGTCGGTGGGTGGCTTGGCGCTGAGTTCCGAGGCCGGCGCGGTTGCTGGTGCCGCGTCCCCGGCCGAAGCAGCCGGACCGGCCAAGCGGTGGGCCCACGCGGCGGGAGTCCTGCGCGGCAGCGACGTGGCGGTGCGGGCCGGGCGCGACAAGGAGGGTCGCTTCGGCGTGATGTTCAAGGACGCCCAGGGCTTCGCTCCGCCGGACGACCTGCTCACGAAGCTGGCCGCGCAGATGGGGGAGCCGGACAGTCAGAACCCCTTCGACCTGGACAACCCGCGTGTCCCGGCCGGTTTCACGTTCCTGGGTCAGTTCATCGACCACGACATGACCCTCGACCGCACACCCGTGCCGGACCAGGAGGTCGACCCGCTGGCGCTGACCAACTTCGACACCCCGCTGTTCGACCTGGGATCTCTCTACGGCCGCGGCCCCGACCGGGACCCGGGCCTGTACGAGCCGGGTGGCACCGGGCGTATGCGCGTGGTCCGCAACGAGCACGGCGTCGACGACCTCCCGCGACAGGCGGACGGCACCGCGCTCGTCGGCGACCACCGCAACGACGAGAACCTCATCATCAGTCAGCTGCATCTGCTCTTCGCGAAGTTCCACAACCGGTGCCTGGACACGGGCGTCGCGCGCACCCTGGCCGACGCGCAGCGACTCACCCGCTGGCACTTCCAGTGGATCATCGTGCACGACTTCCTCGAGCGCCTGGTCGGCGCCGACGTGGTCGCCCGTTTCCTGGACGGGCGCGGGAAGGTCAAGCGGGAGTTCTACAAGCCGAAGAACCCGCACCGGCCGATGATGCCGATCGAGTACTCGGTGGCCGCCTACCGGTTCGGGCACAGCATGGTCCGGGCGGCCTACTTGATGAACGCTCGCACCACACCGCCCGTGGTGGCCCCGATCTTCGGTGCCGAAGGCGCCGACCTGCGTGGTTCGCGACCGTTGCCCGCCCGCCTGGAAATCGACTGGCAGCACTTCTTCGACGTGCCCGGCCGCCCGGCCGGTCCCCGTAATCAGGCCCGCCGCATCGACACGAAGCTCTCGCGTCCGCTGTTCGACCTGCCGGCAACGGTCGTGGCGGACGCCATGACGTCGCTCGCCGAACGCAACCTGCTCCGCGGTAAGCGTCTCGGGCTGCCCGCCGGCCAGGACGTCGCAACCAGGATGGGCGTCACCGCCCTGACCAACACCCAGCTCGGCCTGCCCGACCCCGCGAATCCCGGCTGGTCCGGCAAGGCGCCGCTGTGGTTCTACATCCTGCGCGAATCCGAGCTGCAGGCCAACGGGGAACGTCTGGGCGCGGTCGGCGGCCGTCTGGTCGCCGAGGTCATCCTGGGCATCCTGGACGCCGACAAGGCCTCGTACCTGCACGCGCGACCGGACTTCGTCCCGGCGCAGCCCATCGCGACCACCAAGGGCACGTTCCTCATGGGGGATCTGATCACTTTCGCCCAGGGGCTCCGCTAGCCCCCGCCGGGAACACGGTGAGCTCGGGCCACGCCGAGGGCGTGGTGGCGGCGTCGGTCCGCTGCTGCTAGCGTGCGTGCAGGCGTGGCCCACGCCCAACCTCCTGTGACCGTCCCCGCTGCGCGGTCCTCGACGGAGGCAAAGGGATCGTCATCTCGGGTCGCTGTCCTCGTTCGTTGTCTCGGACGTCTTGATCGCGCGGGGGATCGGCGCACGGGACAGCGGAGGGCCGATGACAGCCAACAGGAATTTCAAACGCCGGGTACGCGCCCGGGCCGCCAAGACCGGCGAGTCCTACACCGCTGCGCTGAGGCACTTCCGCACGGCTCCGCAAGGAGAATCGATGCCGAAGAACACGACCATGCGACTGTCCGTCGCCCAACTCGCCGTGCTGCCCGATCCGGGCGACACCGCGGCGCTGCGCGACGGCGGTGCGCTCATCCGCCGGCTCATGCGCGACGCCCACGCGGCCGGAGCGCGGTTGCTGCACCTGCCCGAGGGCGCGCTCACCTGCCCCGACAAGACCATCATGTCGGTCTCCGGTGCCGACCCGGTCGGGCCGGCCGACTGGAGCCGGGCCGACTGGGCGACGCTGGCCGCGGAGCTCCAGGCGATCACCGAGCTCGCCGCCCAACTGCGGCTGTGGACGGTTCTGGGGTCGGTCCACCCGTTGACCCCGCCGCGGCGCCCGCACATGAGCCTGTACGTCATCTCCGACGACGGCGCGATCGCCACCCGCTACGACGAGCGGATGCTGTCCAACACCAAGGTCAGCCACATGTACACGCCCGGCTCGGCGCCGGTCACGTTCACCGTTGACGGCGTCCGTTTCGGCTGTGCGCTGGGCATGGAGGCCGCCTATCCCGAGATCTTCCTGGAGTACGAGCGCCTGGATGTCGACTGCGTGCTGTTCTCCACCCACGGCCCGGGAACGCAGGTCAACAATGGACCGTTCGCCCTGCAGGCCCAGGCGCTCGCGGCCGCGAACAGCTACTGGGTGAGCTACGCCGGCACCAGCCAGGACGCCCCGAACGCCCCGTCCGGGGTGATCAGCCCGAACGGCGACTGGATCACCCGTTGCCGGCCCGGCCCGGCCGCCATCACGACAGCCGAGCTGGACCTCGCCGCCGAGAACCACGCCCGCCCGTGGCGCCGGGTCGCCCGAAGCGACCTGTACGCCCGGCATCAGGCACCCGACGATCCCAGAAGCCTCGACCGGACCCGACCCTGATCCGACCGGTGTTGCCGGCCGGCGCCTGGCCGGCCGGCAACACCGGCTCCAGGCTTCGAGGTGGGCCAGGTCACGTCATCCGGACGGCTCCCCGAGGGGCCTGCCAGCGTCGCCGCGACGGTGGCTACGGTGTTGATCACGTCCGTCCGAGCGAGGGTGAAAAGTGATCGATTCTTCCCAGGGGTGCACGGTGACGGTGTGCCGGGACTGCTGCTGCGGCAGTGCCGCCAAACATCCGCACGTCGACCACGACGGCCAGCTCCGGCGGCTGCGGGAAGCCTTGCCCGGGCCGCACCGGGTCCGGACGAGTCTCTGCCTGGACGTGTGTGAGCAGGCCAATGTCGTCGTGGTGCAGCCGGCCCCGGCGGCGCGGCGGGCCGGTGCCCGGCCGGTGTGGTTCGGCCTGGTCGGGGAGCCGGCCATCGTCGACGATCTCACCCGGTGGGTTCAGGACGGCGGGCCCGGCGTCGCGCCGCTACCCGCGATTCTGCAGCTGTCGGCGATCGACCCGCCGACCGCTTGAGCGGACAAGGCGTGCACCCGTAACGGCGTCACCCCGGACGGCCCGCGCAGTGTGACGCCGCTGCTCAACCGGCGGTCGCGGGCCGTCGCCGGTCAGGCTGATCGGCCGACTCGGTGGTTAGGGCGTATCTGACGGACCACGCCTCACTCCCACGTGATCGGTCAGATACGCCCTAAGGCGCGTCTGCGCCGACGTCCGCCTCCGCGGCGCGGGAGCGCAGCCGCTGGAAGATCTCGCCGAGCAAGGTCACCTCGTCGGCGGTGAGGGAGTCGAAGACCAGCCGCCGCACGGCCCGCACATGCGCGGGTGCGGCGCGCTCGATGGCCGCCTGCCCCGCCGCCGTGACGCGGACGAAGGCGCCGCGCCCGTCGTCCGCGCAGCCGAGCCGGGACACCAGGTCCCGCTTCTCCATCCGGACGACGTGGTGGGACAGCCGGCTGCGTTCCCATTGCAGGCGGCCGGCCAGCTCGGAGACCCGCATCCGCCCCTCGGGGCTCTCGCTGAGCACGGCCAGCACCTGGTAATCCGGGATCGACAAACCGGACCCGGCCTTTGTGTCGCGCTGCAGCGCCCTGACCGAGCGCGAGGCTGCGCATCTGATCGCCCCGGGTGGCTGAGCGACGCGGAGACCCTAAGCGGGTGTGCCGGTCGCCGATCGGGTCAACTGTTGATCGAGCCGGTGATGGCGGCGTTGGTGCTGCCCCGCCGGGCGGCTCGCTCCCCGGCCTTGCGGGCCTGCTCAGGCGTCGCTCCACCGGCTGCGGCTTTCAGGGTCGCGTCCCGCCGGACCTCGTCGAGCCGCGCCTGCCGCTTGCCGCGTAGCTTGCTCCAGAAAGACATGTGTTGATCGTTCCCGCCGGGGTCGGCGGCAAACCGGCCGCTTCCGCACCGGTTGCTGATCACGGGATCAGGACGAGCTTTCCTTCGACCTCGCGGTTCTCCAGGCGGCGATGTGCCTCGGCGGCCCGGTCGAGGGGGAGCGTGACGACCTCAGGCTTGATGGAGCCGGCGGCCAGCTGCTCGACGAGGCCGGCCAGGTCGGCCCGGAAGCCGGCCGGGTCCTTGTCGACCATCCGTTCCACGGCGTGCACGACCACCCGCGCGCCGGGCGTCAGCTTGGCTCGCAGAAGTGCCCCGGCCGTACGTGCCAGCGCGCCGATCCGGGAGTATCCGGCCCCGGTGGCGAAGCTGAAACCGTAGGACACCACCACGCCGGAGGGTTTCGTGGCCAGCCGGGAGCGGGCCAGCGAGGGGCCGCCCACCGGGTCGAAGGTGGCCGAGACCGGTTCGGGCACCGCTGCGGCATCCGGGACCCAGGTGGCGCCGCCCGCTTCGACCCGGGCTCGCCGGCCCGGGCTGGAAGTGCCGTAGACCCTGACGCCGGCCGCGTGGGCGATCTGGCCCAGCGCCGAGCCGACCCCGCCGGCCGCGCCCAGCACCAGCACCGCCTGACCGGACGCCGGCTTGGCCACCCGGTGGAACATCTGCCAGGCGGTGAGGTAGTTGAGCACCAGGGCGTCGAGCTCCTCGGCCGGGTGCCCCTCGGGCAGCGGGGCGGCCCGGCCGGCCGGTGCGAGCACGTGGGTGGCGTACCCGCCGTGGCCGATCAGGGCGCCGACCCGCTGCCCGGCGGCGAATTCCGTGACGCCGGCGCCGACCCGCGCGACGTGCCCGACCACGTCGAACCCCTGCACCTCGGGACGAGCGCCCGGGGTGAGGCCCTGCCGGGTGGTGACGTCGTGGAACGCCACCCCAGCGGCCTCCATGGTGATGAGGATCTGTCCCGGACCGGGCACGGGCACGGGCATGGGCTCCACGCGGAGCACCTCGGGGCCACCGGTGGAGGTGAGCCGAACGCGTCGCGCGCCTGCTTCTGCTGTCATGCTGAGAATGTACATGAGTTTCTCAAGCAATTACGACGGCGCCGGTGGGCTAGACGTTGCTGAGGGCCTTGCCCAGCAGTGAGCGCAACGTCCGCTGCTCCTCGGCGTCGAGCTCGGCGAAGGGGGACCGCTTGGCCACGATGGTGAGCAGTTGCTCGCGGACCTTGCGGCCCTCGGCGGTCAGCACCAGCGTCCGGACGCGTCCGTCACCGGGATGCGGCCGGCGCTCGGCGAGCCCGCGCTCTTCCAGCTTCGCGCTGAGCAGCGTGATGTTGGAGGGGTCGCAGTGCAGGAGAGTGGCCAGCTTGCGCAGCGACTGCGGCTCGCTTTGGGGATCCAGGGTCCAGATCAGGTTCGCCGTCGGACCGGTCAGGTCGAGTCTCTCCAGGCCCTCCTGCATCCTGCCGGTGACCTGGCCGGCCACCGCCATCACCTGATAGAGCAACGTCGCCGCGACCTCGTCCACCGCCATGGGCCCACTTTAGCCCGGCTGGATCCCGGAGTTTCTCCATGAGTACGACCACGGCCCGGTGTGGCCGATCGGCGCTTTTTCGCGTAACAAACGGTACGTCTACCGTTGCGAGTGACTGGTCGCGCGGACGGGACGGAGAAGAAGATGCGTGTGGTGTTCGTGCACGGGGCCTGCGTACGTGACGGGTCGTGGTGGTGGCACCGGGCCGCCGCGGCTCTGCAGGAGCGGGGCATCGGCAGCGTCGCCCCGGCGCTGCCGAGTTGCGGCGAGGGGGAACGACCGGCCGGTCCGGAGGGTCCCGGGCTGGCCGAGGACGTCGCCGCGGTGCGCGCCGTCCTGACCGAGGGCGAGGAGCCGACCGTGGTGGTGGGACACAGCTACGGCGGCATCGTCGCGGCCGAGGCGGCTGTGGGCGTCGCGAACGTACGCCACCTGGTCTTCGTCTCGAGCTACCTGCCCGAGCCCGGCGAGTCGCTGTCGACGTTCGGACCGGCCGTGCCGCCACCGTTCCTGGATTTCGACGCCGAGGGCGGCACGTTCGGCGCCCGCCCCGACCTGTTCGCCGAGACGTTCGTCCAGGACTGCCCGCCGGACGTCGTCCGCGACTCGGCCGCCCTCCTGGTCCGGCAGACCCTGGCCGTGACGCAGCAGCCCGTACGGGCAGTGGCCTGGCATGACCTGCCCACGACGTACGTGGTCTGCACCGAGGACCGGGGGACCCCGGCGGCGGCGCAACGGACGTTCGCCCGCCGGGCCGACAAGGTGGTCGAGGTGCGGGCGGGCCACCACCCGTTCCTGTCGCAGCCGCAAACCGTCGCCGGCATCATCGCCGACCTGCTCTGACCGGGCCGGAACCGGGCCGGAACCGGGCAGGTCTCACGGCGCCGGTCGCCCGGCTGCCCCGGTGGGGGGACGCCGAACGACGGTAAGCAACCGGGCAACCCGGCCGCGGCAGTCGGCTCTGTGAACCGCGACACCTTCTTGCTCGTCCTGAGGTGGAGATTGCCGGTTCGGCATGCGCGTCGGGCCGCCGCGTCGACCGTCTGGGGCCGTCGCAGCGTGGGGCTGAGCGGTTCCGGCGGTCGGGTGGGTGTCGTTGAGGCAGGCATCCGGCCGGCTGGGGTCGTCGCCGCTCGGCTGCGCCGGTTCCAGCGGCCGGGTGTGTGCCCGGGCAGGCATGCACCCGGCCACCTTCCCCTCACGCCCGCCGGTCAAGAGTCGCGGCCTGTCGCGCCGGCCGGCTCGCGTGCGCCGTCGTCCCCTCGCCGAGCGCTCGGCCGCCTGAGGAAACGGAGGCCGGCCTACTTCTGGAGATCACCGGCGTACTGCGCCAGGCCCTTGACGATCTTGCGCATGTGCGGCGGCAGCCACCATCGCAGGATTTGGCCGGCCACCGTGGGCCGGTAACTTCCACGCCAGCGGATCACCGAGCCGCCACCCGGCGCGGCCGCGACCTCGATCTCGGCCCGGTAGTCGTGCGCGCCCACGAGCCGCCGGGTGATGTAGCCGATCCTGCTGTCCGGGACCACCTCGACCAGTTCGATGACGGTCAGCGCGAGGCGATCCCGAAGTTCCCAGACATCGCCGATCGCCGGTTCGCGGGTCGTCCCTGCCTTCGCCGAGCCGTCGCCGCCGACGGGCGTGGCCGAGATGAACGGTTGCCAGAGCGGCCAGGTGTCGATCGAGCCGAGCAGCCGATAAACGACTGCCGGCTCCGCGACGGACCGGGCACTCACGTCGTAACCAAGAATGGTCCGCTCCTCTTCTGTGCGCCCTCGAGGATGCCCCGACGCGATCAACGTTTGGATGACGCGGGGACGTCGTGGACGAAGGTCAGGAGGGTGGTTGACGACCGGGCGCAGTTCGTCGGCCCGTGGCGGCGGACCGCACGATCGCGTCGAGGAGCCGGTGGCGCTTGACGGCGTGGGTGAAGTCGGGGGCGACGGCGGTGTCGTGGACAAGGTCGTCCCGGATCGCCGCATAGGCGTGCGCCAGCGTGTGGATCACTGTTCCGGACAGGCCGGGGAAGTCGTCATAGCCGCCGGGCAGTGTCATCTCGGCAAGCCGGCCGCCGCCGCGTGCGCCGCGCACCGTGGCCGGGCCGAGATGCGGGAACTCGCCGGCGGTGATCTCCAGACGTCCGTCCGTGCCGTCGATAACCAGCGAGAAGCCGGCGCCGGAGGTCATCCCTCCGCGATGGTGGACGGACAGGATCGCTCCGCCGGCCACGGTGCCCGAGATCGCGATCTGGTCCTCGGCGGTCATCGGAACGAACCGCCCGGTGCGCCCGAGGGGGACCTGCCGGCGCCGGGTCGCGGTCGTGGCGACCACCTCCTGAAGCTCGCCGACGACCATCGACACGAGGTCGATCGCGTGTCCGAACGCGATGGTCAGCATCGTGGCGCCGAGCTCGCGGTCGAGCGTGTAGATCGCGCGCTGCGACACCGGGGAGCCCCACTCGGTCGAGGACGCCACGACGGTGGCGGACAGCACCTCTCCCACGAATCCTTCGGACACGAGGTCTCTCAGCCAGCGGAACGTGGGCGAGGAGCGTCCCTGGAGGCCGACGAAGACGCGCGTCGTCGCGGCGGCCCGCTCCAGCTCCTCGGCCTCGCGCAGGCCGACCGCGAGCGGCCACTCGGTGAGCACCGGCACCTGCGCCTTCAGGACGGGCAACACGAGCTCACGATGCTCAGGCACTTTGACGGCGACGACCACGAGGTCGACATTCTCGTCAGCGGCGAGCTCTTCGACCGATGCGTACGCGGGCACGCCGTACGCCGCGCCCGCCGCCCGGGCCGAAGTCTCGGAGCTCGCCGCCAGGGCGCGAAGCTCGATCCCGTCGACGGCCGCCAGCGCGGGCAGGTGAGCCGCGGCCGCCCAGCCTCCCTTGGCGCTCAGGCCGACGATGCCGACGCCGACCGGCCTGCGGAGATCAGACACGGAGCTGCTCCTTTCGCCGGAAAGCCGAGTGGTTGCCGCGTGATCCGGGCCGGGCGCTACGTAGGCCAGCCGGCCAGTGCGGTGTCGACCATCTCATTGAGCTCAGCGGGACCGAGGCCGTTGGCGGCCTGTACCGCGATGCCGAAGCCCATCGTCATGATGAAACGGGCCAGGCGCCGGGGATCGGCGTCGGGCGGAAGATCACCCTGGTCGACAGCGCGCCGGAAGCGCTCCTCGAGGCGGAGCCCCGCGTCGTTGCGCCAGTCGACGAGCAGGTCGTGGACGGGCCGGCTCTCCTCGTTCGACGCGAGCGCTCCCTGCACGGTCAGGCACCCGCAAGGGCCACCGGGAGGGGTCGTGGTGCCGACCGCTCCGCGGAGGAACGCCAAGGCCACCGCCCGTGCGGTCGGTTCCTCGAGGGCATGCGTCGCGTAGGCAGCCGGCCCCGCGCCGTAGCGCTGCAGGGCCTTGCGGAACAGCTGCTCCTTGTTGCCAAAGGCCGCGTACATGCTGGTCTTGGTGATTCCCATCGCGGCGGTCAGATCAGTGAGGCTGGAGCCCTCGTAGCCTCGCCGCCAGAACACCCGCATGGCGCGTTCCAGTGCCTGCTCGACGTCGAACTCCCGAGGGCGACCCATGGCCTTGCCCGTCTCGCTCATATCACAACAGTACCACTCGGTACAGATGTCGGTGGAACGTCGCCGCCCGACTTCGGTACCGGTCGGTCTTGATGTGCTACGGTTCTGCACCGACCGGTACTTAACTATGGGCAGGGGAGTTCCAGCATGAAGAACACATCACTCGGCGGCCTCGAGGTCTCCCGCATCGGTCTCGGAGCCATGGGAATGTCGGCCTACTACACCGGCGCCGGCCGGCTCGAGAGCGAGTCGATCCGTACGACCCACCGGGCCCTGGACCTCGGGGTGACCCATGTCGACACCGCTGAGGGGTACGGCCCCTTCATCAACGAGGAATTGGTGGGCCGGGCGGTGCGAGGGCGCCGGGCCGATGTCGTGCTGGCGACCAAGTTCGGACTGATCTCGCACACCGGCGGCTCGGCTCCGGACAGCACCCCAGCCAACATCCGGACGGCCGTCGAGGGATCCCTCAAGCGCCTGGGCACCGACTACATCGACCTCTACTACCAGCATCGCGTGGACCCCGGCACGCCCATCGAAGACACCGTGGGGCTGCTGGCAGAGCTGGTGGCCGAGGGCAAGATCCGCCACATCGGTCTGTCGGAGGCCGGCCCCGCCACGATCCGCCGCGCCCACGCCGTGCACCCGGTGGCCGCGGTCCAGTCCGAGTACTCCCTGTGGACCCGCGATCCCGAGGCCGAGATCCTGCCCGTCCTGCGCGAACTGGGCATCGGCTTCGTGCCGTACTCCCCGCTCGGCCGCGGTTTCCTGACCGGCGACATCCGCTCCCTGGACGACCTCGACGCCGACGACTGGCGTCGCACCAACCATCGATTCGCCGGCGGCAACCTCGAACGCAACCTGCGCATCGTCGACGAGGTCCGGGCCGTGGCCGCCGAGATCGACGCCACGCCCGCACAGGTCGCCCTGGCTTGGCTGCTCGCTCAAGGCGACGACATCGCGCCGATCCCCGGCACCAAGCGCGTCGCCCGGCTGGAGGAGAACGCCGCCGCCGACCGCATCGAGCTCACGGTCGGCCACATCGCTCGCCTGAACAACCTGCCCGCGCCCTCCGGCCAGCGCTACGATGCGGAGACCATGGCCGCCATCGACAGCTGAGGGAAACTTCGCCTCTGCCCGGCTGACCGCCCCGGTCGCCAGCCAGCCGGGCTGATCAGCGGTGGCGCGCTCACCGTCCACAGTGTCGACGACGCGGTGCCGCTCGTCGCAAGGCGGCGGGGCGATTGTGGTGAGCACCAGGCAGAGGAAGCGTGCCTGCACGGCGATGTGCACGTAGACCGTGGTGATCAGCTCCCCGTCCCACGCGAAGACCTGAGCGCTTCTGTGCGTGGCGCGGTGTCGCGGCTCATCCGGCTTGACTGTGTCGTGACGACACGGTTTCCACTGAGAGGATGATCGAGCCCTATCCCGTCCGCATCCCCGACGCCGACCTGATGGATCTGACCGAGCGCCTCGACCGGGTGAGGCTGCCGGAGCCCGAGACCGATCCCTCGCAAGGCGTCCCCCTGGACCGGTTGCGGACACTGCTCGAGGCCTGGCGCGGCCACGACTGGCGGAAGCTGGAAGAACGGTTCAACGCGATCGGGCACCACCGGGCACACCTCGACGGACTGGACATCGCGTTCTGGCACGTGCGGTCGCCCGAGCCGTCGGCCGTACCGCTGCTGCTGACCCACGGCTGGCCCGGATCCGTGCTGGAGTTCGAGGACCTGATCGGTCCGCTGACCGATCCGGTCGCGCACGGCGGTTCGGCCGAAGACGCCTTCCACGTGGTGATCCCGTCGCTGCCGGGGTACGGGTTCAGCGGACGGCCGGCCGAAACCGGTTGGGGACTGGCCCGGACCGCGCGGGCCTGGGCCACGCTGATGACCGAACTGGGCTACTCGCGGTTCGCCGCGCACGGCGGCGACTGGGGCGCTTTCGTCACCATCGAGCTCGCCACCCAGGTGCCCGAGCGTCTGGTGGGCCTGCACCTGACGATGCCGGTCGCATCCCCCCTTCCCGAGGATCGCCAGAGCGCCGACCCCAGGGAGCAGGCGATGATGGCTCAGCGCGATCAGTTCCTGTTCCTGGACGGCACCCACTCGATCGTTCTCGGTGCCAGACCGCAGACGATGGGCTATGCGCTGCTGGACTCGCCGGCCGGGCTGGCCGCGTGGCTGGGTGAAAGGATGACCGCGTTCGCGGACGACGACGGGGTACCGCTGCAACGGCAGGTGGACAACATCGCGCTGTACTGGTTCACCCGCACCGGAGCTTCCAGTTCTCGTTGGTACTGGGAGGCCCGGCGCGACACACCGCTCGGTGCGGAGGCGGAGAACGCCCGTCCGGTCGAGGTTCCCACGGCGTGTTCGCTGTTCCCCGGCGAGCCGTACCCGATCGCCCGGCGATGGGCCGAGCGCCGGTTCCGCAAACTGATCAGCTGGAACGAGATGGAGCGGGGCGGCCACTTCCCGGGCTGGGAACAGCCCGCGGTGCTGGTCACGGAGATCAGAAACGCGTTCCGGGACCATGGGTGGTGACAGCAGTCGACCCGAAGGTGATGACCTCCGCCGACCGCGCTCACGCCCGACCTGGGCACGATGAAAGGGCTCATTCCTCGAGGGCCGCGCCCAGCTGGGCCAGCAGCGAGGCTTCGTCGCTGACCACCCAGATCCCGCTGACGAGCCCCCCGGTCATCGTGAGGACGTCGATCGTTCGGACGGTCACCGTGCGACCGGTCGGGGGTACCTCGCCGAGCGCGGACGCCCACGTGCCGATGTGCCGGGCGGTCATCGCGAAGGCGACCACCACCTTGTCGTCCCGCGCGACCACCTCGAGGACTTCGACGCCCGTGCGCTCGAGAGCCCGGTGGGTTGCCGCGGCCCGTTCGACCAGTGCGGTGAGCGGAAACGCGATCCCGTTGAGGATGACTGGGTCGGTGTAGACGGTGGAGAACCGGTCGAGCGCTTGGACCGGGTCGCCGATGGGTGCGGCCCACAGGTCGAGCAGGCGGTTGACGAGAGCATGGGCAGCGGGGCCGGCGGCGGTGAGCATGGGGACTCCTTGCGATGGGCGGCAGTCGATGAGCTGTGGACGGCCCCGGCTCCCGCCGCGGCGACGAGGAGGCCGCCGACGACGTGCGGGAACCCGAGCGGCTGGTGCAGGACGATCGACCCGACGACGGCCGCGAAGGCCGGCTCGAGGGACATCAGCGTCGCGAAGGCGGCTTGTGGCAGGCGCCGCAGCGCGGCAGTCTCCAGCACGAAGGGGAGCGCCGGCACCAATGCCGCCAGACCCAGTGCCTGTACGGCCGGGCCCGCCCCGAGGTGACCGAGCGCGGCGACGCTTCCCCACGGTGTCAGAAGCAGGGCAGCGACCGGCATCGCGAGCGCCACGCCGTCCAGCCCGGGCACCCGCCGGCCGACCTGGCCGGTCAGCAGGATGCACGCGGCCCAGGCGACCGCCGAGGTCGCCGCCAGCACGATGCCCACGAGGGGCACCGCCCCGTGCCACGGCTGAGTGAGGACGAGGACACCGGCCAGCGCGACGACGACCCAGACCAGGCCGCGCCGGCGCCCCCGGCCGACCGCGACGGCCAGCGGCCCGAGGAACTCGATGGCGACCGCCGTGCCCAGCGACAGATGGTGCAAGGCGCCCAGGAAGCTCAGGCTCAGGACGGCCGAGGCCGCTCCGAGCGACGCGATGGAGCGCCATTGATGCCGGGTCGTCGACCGGACGCGGGGCCGGATCAGCACGAGCAGGAGCACCGCGCCGAAGCCGGCCCGCAGCCAGGCGGCGCCGGCCGCCCCGGTGGTGGCGACCAGGGAGACCGACCAGGCGTCGCCGAGCTGCACGCTCGCCATCGAGACCACGGTCAGCGCGACCGGTCCTCTCGTGGTGAGGCGGTTGCCGCGGGCCGTCAGCGGTGACATGGCGGTGGCTCCGTCCGGTCCGGGTCAGCGGCGCGGGGCGATGGCCGCCGCCAGGATCGGCCATCCGAACAGGACAGCCAGGTAGGGCCGCTGCACCAGCCCGTCCTGGTCACCGAAGCCGACCACGACCATGGCCACGGTCAGCGCCAGCGTCCCGTACGCGACGATCCGCGCCGCCACGGTGAGGAAGCCGAAGCCCTCGGTGCGGCGTACCGCCCGGATGAGCACGAACGAGGCGCTCACCAGCAGCAGGAAGAGGAGCAGGGACGCGTACTGATGAATCCAGAAGCTGTTCGACGCGAGCGCCCCGTCGCCGTGATCGACGCAGCTCGGCAGCGCTTGTGAGCAGTCCTGCCGGGCGAGCCCGGCGACCACCGTCAACGCTCCGGCGACCGTCACCAGACCGGCCGCGATCCGGCCCGACAGGGTGGCCCCGTACCGCCGGGCGAGACCGACGCCGGCCGAGACCAGCCCGACCGCCGCGGCCAGAAAACCGGCGATCATGATGCCCGCGTACGGCGAGTCGAGCGCGGCGAGCGCACTGATCTGGTCCCGGGTCGAGCGGTAGCCCGGAGTGAGAGCCGCGGTGACGATCGACGCGGCGAAGAAGGTGGCGATCCCGGCGGCGCCGATGCGGGCCGGAACCGGCCATCCATGGGTGGCCTCGGGGGTCTTGGTCTGGGTGGACATTCGTGGTGGTCCTTCCGTGGTTTCGTCTGCTCCCACAGACTCACGGACCCGGCGCCTCCACCCCAGGGTGCGCACACGAGAACGATGGTGGTGCAGGCACCACCTTCCGGCGCAGCGCTGTCCCCGGTTATCCGGCCAGGTGCAGCAGCACCGCCTTGACCCGCTTGTGCACCTCAGGCTCCTCGCCCAGCCCGAGCTTGGCGAAGATGCTGTTGATGTGCTTCTCGACCGCCCGCACGGTCAGGAACATGCCGGCGGCGATCGCCCGGTTGTCCTTGCCGGTCGCCATCCGGGCCAGCACCTCCTGCTCGCGGACGGTCAGCCCGGCCAGAGGCGACCGGTCGGCGTGCCCGCGGACCAGCGCCTCGACCACCTTGGCGTCCACAACGGAGCCGCCCGCGGCGACCGCGACGATCGCTCCCACCAGCTCCCGCGGGTCGGACATCCGTTCCTTGAGCAGGTACGCCCGGCCGGGGGAGCCGTCGGCCAGCAGCGCCAGCGCGAACTCCGGATCGTCGTACTGGCTGAGGACCACCACGCCGGTCGAGGGCCGTTCCCGCCGCAGACGCGCCGCCAGGCGGATGCCCTCGTCGGTCATCGTGGGCGGCATCCGGATGTCGGTCAGCACCACGTCGGGGTCGTGCTCGGCCACCGCGGCCAGGACTTCGCCGAGATCGGCACAGACGGCGACCAGCTCCACCTCGGGCCGGCCGGACAGCAGGCTGCGCAGTCCCGCACGAACCAGCAGACTGTCCTCAGCGACGATCACCCGAATAGGCACGTCCCGACAATAGATCGTGGTGCCCGCACCAGTGCGCTCCGGCGACCGCGACCGGCAGACTGCGGGCCATGACCCTCCGCCTGCGCGCCTGCATCGCCGGTGCCGCCCTGCTGACCCTGGTGGCCGTCGCCGGAGCCGTTCTGGAGATCGGGTCCGGCGCCGACCTGTTCGTGCTCACATCGCTGGGCACGGGGCTGATGTTCGGGCTGACCGGGGCGTTGCTGACGGGTCTGCGTCCCGCCAACCCCCTCGGGCCGTTGCTGGTCACCGCCGGCGGCGCCCTCACCCTCGAGTTCGCGATCCGGGTGTACGCCGCGCGCGACCACTCGGCCGTCGCCGCGATCGGTCTCGCCCTCGACCCGCTGTTCTTCCCGGTGCCGATCGCGTTGCTCGTGCTGCTCTTCCCGGACGGACGCCTGCCGTCGCGGCGCTGGCGAGCGGTGCCGGCCATCGGCCTCGTCCTGACCGTCGTCGCCGTCGTCCTCAATCTGATCCGGCCGGGCCCGATCTCGGACGAGACCTTCCAGTACGACATTCCGTGGACCGGCGTGCTGCCCGCCGCCTCCGCCGACCAGGTGGCCGGGCTGAGCCGGATCGTCACGTCGCTCGGCCTGCTGCTCCTGGTGCTCGCGGCCGGAAACCTCATCGTCCGGCTGGCCCGGACGACCGGGGAGGATCGCCGGCGGCTGGTCCCGCTGGCCCTCGCCGGCGGTCTCGCCGCGGGCTTCCTGCTGCTGCAGCCGGTGCCCGGCCTGCAGGACGTCGCCGTGGCCGGCTTCGTCGCCGCGGTGGCGGTCGGGCTGCCCGCCGCCCTGGTCGCCGGCGCCCTGCGTTACCGGGTGTGGGACCTCGATCAGGTGCTGGTGACTTCGATCGTCTACGGCGCTCTGACCGTCGGCATCACCGCGGTGTACGTCGGCGCGGTGGTCACCTTCGGCCGGGTCGCCGGCACGACCGGCCCCACGCCGGCGCTGCTGCCCTCGGTCGTCGCGACGGTGCTCGTGGCGGTCCTGTTCGCGCCGGTCAAGGAACGGATCAGCCGGACAGCGCGGCGGATGGTCCTGGGGGTGCGCGCGACGCCGTACGAGGCTCTGGCCGCCCTGCCCCGTCAACTCGCCCGCACGCCCGCCCCGGCCGACGTGCTGCCGGGTACTGCTCGCGCGCTCGCCCTCGGACTCGGCGTGCCCGCCGCCCGGGTCCGGGCCTACACCCCCGATGTGCCGGGTCACCGGGTGGGCGAGGCCTGGTTCCCCGCCGCGCCGGCGGATCAGGCGGCGCCCGGCCTGATCGAGGTGCCGGTGTGGCACCTGGGGGAGGTGGTCGGTGACGTGGCCGTCCGATCCTCACCGGACCGGCCCCTGTCGCCGGCCGACCGGCGGCTGCTCGCGGACCTCGCCGCACAGGCCGGGCCCGCCCTGCGCGGTGTCATCCTCACCGGACGACTGGAGCAACGGCTGGCCGAGCTGATCGCCAGCCGGCGGCGCATCGTCACCGCCGAGGCCCGCGGCCGGCGGCGGCTCGAACGCGACATCCACGACGGCGCCCAGCAACACCTGGTCGCGCTGGCCGTCAGCCTCGGCGCGGCCGAGACCGACCCGTCCGCGCTGACCCGGGCCCGCGCCGACCTCGACCGCTGCATCCAGGACCTGCGCGACCTGGCCCGCGGCATCTATCCACCGGTGCTGGTCACCCGTGGCCTGGTCGCCGCGGTCAAGGCCCGGGCCCGCGCCGCCCCGGCCTCCGTCGAGGTCTCCGCCGGCCCCGGCCTCGACGGCGCCCGCCCGGGCGAAGACGTCGAGCTCGCCGCCTACTTCGCCGTCCTGGAGGCCCTGCAGAACGCGATGAAGCACGCGCCCGGCGCCGCCGTCACCGTACGGTTCGACGCCGACGACGGCTGGTTGCGATTCACCGTGGCCGACAACGGCCCCGGCTTCGACCCGGCGCAGCCCGGTGACGGCACGGGCCTGACCGGCATCGCCGACCGCCTCGGCGCGGTGGGCGGCACGGTGGAGATCGCCGCCGCGCCCGGCGCCGGCGTCCGGGTCGAGGGCCGCCTCCCGCTGACCACGCCCGGTTAGCCGTCGATCGCCTGCTTTGTCGGTACGTTGCCGTATCGGTAAGACGCCGGCTCGGGGACACTCCGTCAGGATCGGTCGCCGGTTCGTGCCGGATTGCCGGTTGCTTCCGCGTCCCGCTTCTGTCCAGCAGTTGTTGACCCGACGCGGGTTCTCTAGCGACGTGCGTCTCGGCGCTGACCGCAACAACCGACGAACGATGTTAGGGAAGCCTCATGGCAGGCATGACGATCAACGGGTCCACGGTGGAGGCCAAGTCCACCTTCGGCGTCATCAATCCGGCCACCGGGCTGGTGGCGGCCGAAGCTCCGCTCTGCACGCCGGAACAACTGAACGATGCCGTCGCCGCAGCCGCCGCGGCGGGCACGGTCTGGCGAGCGGACGACGAAGGCCGGCAAAGGCTGCTGCTCACCCTCGCCGACGCGATCATCGACGCTCAGCAGGAGCTGGCAACGACGCTGACCCTCGAGTCCGGCAAGCCCGCCTCCGTGGCGGCGTTCGAGCCGGTGGTGTGTGCGACCTGGCTGCGGGTCGTCGCCGGCATGCGGATTCCCCGCGAGGTGCTGCAGGACGATGCGGCCGCCCGCATCGAGGTGGTGCGGCGGCCCCTCGGCGTGGTGTCGGCCATCACTCCGTGGAACTTCCCGCTGGCCACCGCGATTTGGAAGATCGCTCCGGCATTGCGGGCCGGCAACACGGTGGTACTGAAACCGTCGCCGTTCACGCCCCTCTCCACGCTGCTGCTCGGCGAGATCATCAACAGGCTGCTCCCGGCCGGCGTCGTCAATGTCATCACCGGTGGCGACCAGCTCGGGCGGGCCCTGATCGGGCATCCGGTGCCGAGGAAGGTGTCGTTCACGGGCTCGACCGAAGCAGGCAAGGACATCGCGAGAGCGGCCGGTGCTGACCTCAAAAGGCTCACACTGGAACTCGGCGGCAACGACGCCGCGATCCTGTTGCCGGATGTCGACCTGAGCACTGCCGTACCCCATCTCTCGGCTTTGTCGTTCTTCAACTCCGGGCAGGCATGCGCGTTGCCGAAGCGGATCTACGTGTCGGACGACCGCTACGACGAGGCCGTGGAAGCCTTCGTGGCCGCGGCTGCAGGCATCAAGGTCGGACCGCCGGATGATCAATCCGTCGGGATGGGGCCGTTGTCCACGGCGCCGCAATTCGAACGTGTCCGTGAGCTGACCGCCAAGGCGGTCGCGGACGGCGCGAAGGCGGCCACCGGCGGCAAGGCCATCGGCGGCGCCGGCTACCTGTACGAGCCGACCATTCTGACCGACGTACGCGAAGGAATGGCAGTCGTGGACGAGGAGCAGTTCGGCCCGGTGCTGCCGATCCTGCGATACGGCGATGTCGACGACGCCGTCCGCCGGGCGAACGACACCACCTTCGGCCTCTGCGGCTCGGTCTGGGGATCGGACCTGGACATTGCCCAGACGGTGGCGGAGCGCCTGGAGTGTGGCAACGCGTTCGTGAACACTCACGGCGCCCTGCTACCTCACATTCCGTACGGCGGAAGCAAGTGGAGTGGGATCGGCGTCGAGAACGGCCAGGAAGGTCTGCTCGCCTTCACCGAGCCGCAGGTCGTGCACATCGCCCGCGGCTGAGGGCGACCACCGCGCAGCTGGTTCGGGTGCTTCGCGGTACCCGCCGTTTCCCAGGAGGTCCCGGTCCCCGGTCAGGATCCGCCCCTGAAGGCGGCATAGCCCCGGCCCCGGTTCGATCCCCAGTTCTTCGCCGAGTACCCGGCGGGCTGTCTGGAATTGGGCCAGCGCCTCGGCCTGGCGCCCGCACCGATAGAGGGCGAGTATCAGCAACTCGCGGAGCTGTTCACGGAACGGGTGCCGGGCCACCAGGGTGATGAGTTCGGGGATCGCCTCCCCGTGCCGGCCCCGAGCGATGTCGACGCTGAGCTGCTCCTCCGCGGCGGCGGACAGCAGATTGCTCAACCGGTCGCGCTGCGTCTCTATGGCCGGCCCCGACGCTCCGGTCAGCGGCCGGCCACGGTCGAGGTCGAGGGCGGATCGCAGGCGTAGCGCCGCTGTGTCGTAGTCGCCGCGCCGGGCTGCGTGGCGCGCTGCGGCGGCGTGCTCCTGAAAGTGCCAGAGATCGATGGTCGGCGGCGGTGTCCGGAGCTGATAGCCGCCTCCGAGCGAGGTGATCCGGGGCGCATCGGCGCCGCTGAAGGAGACCAGGATCCGGCGCAGCCGCGATATGTAGGTGCGGATCGTGGTCGCCGCCGCGCGCGGTGGCTCCTCGCCCCACAGGGCGTCCACGAGCTCGTCGGTGGTGATGAGTCTGCCTTCCCGCAACAACAACAGGGCGAGGACAGTACGTTGCTGGCGTGACCCGATGGCCAGCTCGACGCCGCTGCGCCAGGCTCGGACGGGCCCGAGCAGGGTGAATCGTGTGGCACCGTCCGGATGGAGCCCGGCGGGTGGCTGCGTTGTGGTGTTGCCGGTCGTGTCCATGGGTGATCAACTTTCGGTAGTGAATGTGCGCCATGCGGCCCGGGACCCTTCGTCAGGCGAAGGGTCCCGGGCCGTCGGTCAGCGGGCGGCGATGGGGAGGGCTGCGGCGTTCTTGGCCAGCCAGGTGGGGAAGTCCTGCAGACCCGGGTGCCGCAACCGGGTGGCCGCCAGCGGGCGCAGGGCCAGGTTGTCGGCGTTGAAGTCGGCGATGAACTGGAACATGTTGCCCATGTCGTCGGCCCCGGGGAAGCCGAGCGCACGGAAGGCGTCCGCCGTCAGCGGGCGGTAGCGGACCTCTTCGCCGAGGGCCTCGCTGAGGGCCGCCGCGAGTTGGGTACCGGTGAGGTGGTCGCCGGCGATACCCACGCGCTCCTCGGCCGCCGGCGGTCCGGCCCGGAAGATCTCGTACGCGCTGGCCCCGATGTCGGCGACGGCGATGCCGGGCAGCGCGGCATCGGCCAAGGGCAGGATGAGTTCGAGGCCGTCCGGGCCGCGCTGCGGCCCCAGACCCAGATTGATCATGTTCTCCCAGTAGAACGACGCGATGAGGAACGTCGTCGGCACGCCGGCGTCGGTGAAGTGGTGGTCGGACTCCGCCTTGCTGTCCATGTGCGGAACCTTGTAGGCGCCCTGCATGGTCGGCATCCGCTCGTCGGACAGCGGCATCCAGTCACGGGTGTCCTCCAGGGTGGACCAGACCGCATGCCGCACCTTCGCCGAGGCCGCGGCCGCGGCGAGGTTGGCGGCCTGGATCTTTTCCCGGTCGGCGTCGAAGTGCTCCCAGAAGTTGGTCATGCAGAACGCGCCGTGGACGCCCGCGAACGCCGCCTCGAGACTGCTGCGGTCGTCGAGGTCAGCGCGGACCACCTCGACGCCGAGGGCGGCCAGGGCCTGGGCGGCGGCCGAGGCGGGGTTCCGGGTGACGGCCCGCGGGACAAGGCCGCTTTCCGGGTGCTCCAGGATCGCCCGGATCAGCGAGCCACCCTGGGCCCCGGTCGCGCCGGTCACCGCGATGACCCGCGACGGCGTCCGGATCGGCCGGTTGCTGCGGAACACCGATGCCGGGTCGACGGCGGACTTGACCATGCCGAGCCGGTCCAGGGCGGCGGTCGTGAGGGCTCGCGAGGGGTCCCTGTCCGCGCCGAGGAAGTTGAACGGTGTCCGCTCGCTGAGCCAGCCGGACATGGCCTGCGTGATGGCGGCGAACACCTTCTGGATCCGGGCGCCCACCTCAGCGTTCACGGGCACGGCCAGAGCCGCCAGCAGATACGGCTCGTGGATGGGGCCGGCCGCGCCGTCCGCAGCCGACGCCCGGGTGAAGGCCCCGCCCAGGTGCCGCACCTGCACCACGTCGAGCACCAGGTCCGGGCCGTGCTGAACAGCGCCGAGGAGCGTGGTGATCGCCGCATCGTCCAAGCCGTCCAGCAGGGTGGTCTGCTCGCTGACCGGCAACGGGTCGACCGGCTCGGCGCAGATGCCGCCGAGGTCGGCCAGTTCCACAGTGCCGAGCGTGTCCACCATGGGAGCCGGCAGGGCCCGCAGCGGGGCGAGCAGATGCTCGGCGTCGTCGGCGGATCCGAGGAAGGTCAGGTCGACCGTGACGAAGCTGCCGCCGCGCAGAGGTTCCGGAATCTCCGGCAGGGCGGGGACCCGCACCAGCTGGCCCCATAGGCTGAGCTCGTCCGGTGCGGTCCGGGTGATCTCGCGGAATGCCTCCAGCACGGGGCGGGCCATGGTCACCGGCCACAGCAGCCGTCCGCCGTAGACGTGCGCGGCCGGATGCAGGACGAACTCCATCATCGTGACGATGCCGAAGTCACCTCCGCCGCCGCGGATCGCCCAGAACAGGTCGGGGTCGGTGGCGCCGGTCACCCGGCGCAGCTGACCGTCGGCATCGACCATCTCCACGGCGACCACGCTGTGGGCGGCGAGGCCGTACGCCCGGCCGAACCAGCTGAGCCCACCGCCGAGGGTGTAACCGACGACGGACGTGTCGGGGGAGCTGCCGGCCAGGCCGGTCATCCCCGACCCGTTCAGGGCAGTCAGCAGTTCGCCCCACTTCACCCCGGCCCCTACCCGTGCCGTCCCGCGATCGAGGTCGATCGTGATGTCGGACAGCGCCCGGGTCCGCAGCAACACCGTGCCGTCGACCGCCGAAGTGGCGCCGTGCCCGACCGGCTGAGCCGAGACGCTGAAGCCGTTGAGCGCGGCCCAGCGGACGGCGGCCACCACGTCCTCGTCATCGTTCACGGTCACCACCGCGCCGGGCTGCTGGTCCACCGAGCGGACCCAGCCCAGCCGCGCCTCGTCCCAACCCGGATCGCCGGCCACGGTCACCTGTCCCGGAAGCAGGGCGGCGAGCTCGCGCAGGGCGGCGTTTCGGTCCTTGGAAATCATCGCTGGTTCTCATCTCCTGGCAGGTGTAGTGCTTTCCGGACCAAACTGTGCCGGGACCCGCTGACCCCTTTCTTGCCTCGTCTCGGCCGCCACTTACCGTGGGCTTATCGCGGAAACCGGCCGGCGCGGCGCCATGAGATACCGTCATGGAAATGCGGATCTCCTTTCTCGCCCTGGGCCGGGTCCGCCTGGTCGTCGACGGGGTCGAGGTCCGCATCAGAGGCCGGCGCGAACGAGCCGTGCTCGCTCTCCTGCTCGCCGCCCGCCGTCGGGTCGTCCCGGTCGATCGGCTGATCGAGGACATCTGGGGTGACGACGCGGGCGACAGCACTCCCGGCTCCCTGCAGGTGGCGATCAGCCGGCTGCGTACGCTGATCGAGCCCGACCGGCCCAAGGGCGCCGAGCCCGCCGTCCTGGTCACCAGCGGTTCCGGTTACGTGCTGCTGGCGCCACCGGAGACCGTCGACCTCGAACAGTTCACTGCTCTTGTCCTGGACGCCGACGCGGAACTGTCGGCCGGCCGGCCCGATCAGACGCTGCGGCTGTGTGACGAGGCCGCCGAGCTCTGGGCCGGCCTGCCGTTCGGCGAGACGGTCCAAGCCGACGTGATCCGGGCCGAGACCGCGCGTCTGGACGATCTCCGTCTGCGGTCCCGCGAGCTGCGGAGTCAGGCGCTGCTGGGGCTCGGCCGTCCCGCACTGGCAACCGGTGAGCTGGAGTCGCTCGTGCTGGCTCACCCGTTCCGGGAACGGTTGTGGGAACTGCTCGTGCTGGCGCTCTACCACTCCGGCCGCCAGGGCGACGCGCTCGCGGCGCTGCGCCGCGCTCGGGACGTGCTGGCCGACGAACTCGGCATCGACCCGTCGCCCGCGCTACGGAAGCTGGAAGCCGACGTGCTCGCCCAGTCCGTGGCCGGTCACCCCGGTGCCGTCCCAGCCGCGCCGGTGCGCGACATCGTCCCCGGCGCCGCTGAGCCCGCGTTGGTCGGCCGCTCGAGTGCTGTCGCCGACCTGCGAGCCGGGCTGGAACGCGTCCTCGCCGGTCACGGTGAGACGGCGCTCATCAGCGGCGACGCCGGGATCGGGAAGACCCGGCTGGTCACCGAACTCGATCGGCTGGCCTCCGCGCAGGGCGCCAAGGTGCTCTGGGGACGCTGTCACGAGGCCGACTTCTCGCCCGCCTACTGGCCGTGGCTGCCGATTCTGCGCGAGCTCGGGCCGGTGCGACCGGATTCGCCGGTCGCTGCCCTGCTGTCCCCGGCCGACACGCCGCTCGGCGGGGATGCCGGATCGGCCGAACTGCGGACTTACGCCGCGGTGTCGATGCTGTTGGCCCGGCAAGCCGACGAGCGGCCCCTGGTCGTGGTCATCGACGATCTGCAGTGGGCCGACATGTCGTCGCTGCGACTGCTCTCCTACGCGGCCGAGGCGCTCGCCCGGAGTCGCGTGATGATCGTCGCGACTCTGCGGGAACCGGTGGGGAACAATCAGGCATTGGACGCCTGTCTCGGCGCACTGGGACGACAGCAGGCTCGCCGGATCGCCCTGCGCGGGCTGGCCGCCGAGGACGTCCGCAGCCTGGTCGACGTGCTGGGCGGCGGGGCGGCCGACGACGAACTCGCCGCCGTGGTCGCCGAGCGCACCGACGGCAACCCGTTCTTCGTGATCGAGCTTGTTCGCCTGCTGGCGGCCGAACACCGTCTGCACGGTGCCGGCGCCCGCGATGTCCCGGCGCCCCACGGCATTCAGGACGTGCTCCGGCTCCGGCTGGCCGGGCTGTCCGGGCCGACCGGCCGGCTGCTGCGGACGGCGGCGGTGATCGGACGCGAGTTCGACCTCGATGTGATGGGTGAGCTGTCGGGCGAGTCGCTGGACGACCTGATCGACGGACTGGACGAGGCCGTGCGCGCCCGCTGCGTCGAGGAGGGCGAGCAGCCCGGACGATACCGGTTCACCCACGCCCTGGTCCGGGAGACCCTGGTCGCCTCGTTGTCGCTGACCCGCCGGGGTCTGCTGCACGCGTCCGTCGCGGTGGCCCTGGAGCGCCGGCTGCGCCTCGACCCCGATCTGGTCACCGCGGTGGCGCACCACTTCGTGCTCGGCGCGGCCATCCGGCCCGAACTGGCCGAGCCGGCCGTGCGGCACGCGATGGCTGCCGCCCGGCTGGCCGAGAGCCGCGGCGCCCTGGACGAGGCCCTCAAGCACTGGGAACGAGCCGGCGCCGCCGAGGCGCTCGCGCCGTCACCGGATCCGCGCCGCCGCTACGACGTCCTGCTCGGCCTCGGCCGCGCCCGGCACCGCCGTGGCGAGGTGGCCGGCTCCCGCAAGGCGCTGGACGCGGCCGTCGGGCTGGGTCGCGAGCTCGGGGACATCGTCTTGATCGCGGAGGCCGCGTCGAGCTTCCGGGGCGCGGGCGTCTGGCGCTGGCGTGAGGTGGGCCCGGGCGATCCGACGATGGTCGCCGTTCTGCGCGAATCGGCGAAAGCTCTGCCACCCGGGCCGCTGCTCGCCCGAGTGCTGGCCAGCCTGTCCATGGAATTGACGCACGAGTGGTGCTCGCCGGAGGCCGAGGCGATCGCCGCGCGCGCGGTCGACATGGCCCGGCCCCTCGGCGACACCGAACTGTTCGCCGACGTCGTGGCGATGCGCATGCTCGTGCTCTGGGGCCGCCCCGGTGCGGCGGCGCAGCGCCTCGACCTGGCCGCCGAGGTGCTGCGGTTGCCGCTGTCGCGCGAACAGGAGCTGTACGCCCGGTTCGGCGCGGCCGCGGCCCACCTGCAACGTGGTGACGCCGTGGCCGCCGACCGGGAGATGACCCGCTGCACCGAGCTGACCCGGCGGTTGCGGCACACCGGCGCCGACGTACCGATCGCCTGGTGGCGCTACTTCCGGGCGGTTGCCAAGGGCGATCAGGCGCTGGTGATCCGGCTGTCGGACGAAATCGTCGAACGGCATCGCCGGAGCCAGATCGTGGCCCTGCCCGAGTTGGAGGCGATGGCCCAGATGGTCTCCGCGGGTGAGGGCGCGCCGACTCCCGAGTCCGCCGTCACCCTCGCGACGGGCAATGCCAGTCCCGCCTTCCGGGCCTTCGTCGGCGCGGGGCTGGCGTGGGCCGGACGTGTCGAGGAAGCGGTCGTCGTGCTCGGTCCGCCCGCACCGGACGGGCACTGGCACTACTCGTCGATGTACGCGGACTGCCTCCGCGTCGACGTGCTGGCGCTGGCTGGGCCCGGCCCGCAGTTGCGGACGGCGCTGGAGCGGATCGAGCCGTGGCGCGACGAGTTCGCGGTCGCCGGCTCCACCCATTTCCTCGGCTCCGTCGAATACTTCATCGGACGTGGCCGCGAAGTGCTCGGCGACCTGGAGGGCGCCCGGCTCGCGTACCGACGAGCCGTCGACCGCAACCGGTCGGCGCAGATCAGCACCTGGTTGGGGCGCGCCCAGCAGAGGCTGTCGGCGCTTCGACGCCACCCGGACAGCTTCCGCCCCTGAGGTAGCAGGCAGACGGCCGAGGCCCCGGGGTGCCTCCCCGTTCCGTCCTCAATGCGGCATAGGTGTCATGTGGTTGACGTCCAGCCGCAGGTCGATGAGCAGCGGCCGGTTGCGGGTGTCGATGGCCTTGGCGACCAGCGGCAGGTCGTCGAGGTGCCGTACGGTCACGCCGTCGCCGCCGAGAGCCTCGGCGACGGCCACCAGATCCGGCCAGTCGAACAGCGACAGCGACGGGTCGAGGCCCCGGTCGGTGAACTGGACGTGTTCGGCGCCGTAGCCACCGTCGTTGCAGACCACGACGATCACGTCGAGGCCCAGCCGGACGGCCGTGTTGAACTCGCCGACACCGCCGTGCATGAAGCCGCCGTCGCCGCAGACCAGGACGACCGGCCGCGGGCGGCGCGCGGCAGCCGCGCCGATGGCGGCGCCCATCCCGGTGCCGATGGAGCCGAAATTCTCCGGGAAGATGAACGACTGCGGGTCCGGGACCTGGATGTGGCGGAGCGACTCCATCATGAAACGCCCGCCGTCGCTGACCACGACTCGTTTCGCCGGCAGCAGCTCGTCGAGGCGGCGCAAGACGAACGCCGCGTCGACGGTCCCGGGCGCGGTGGCCGGTCGCGGCGCGATGACGTACTGCTCGGACAGCCGGCGCGCCAGATTCTCGTCGCGCACTCCGCCCGCGGCCGGCCGGGGAAGGCCGGCTGAGGGGCGACAGCCGCCGGCGCGGGTGGCCAGGCTATCCAGCGCGTCGACGAGGGCGTCGGCCACCAGTTCCGGATCCCCGCTCACTATGGCATCGAAAGTCCCGGATCCCGGCTGTGGCCCACTGGCCACGGCGATGACACCGCGATCGCTCAGCAAGGCGCCCTTGGAAGTGGTGTAGTCGTTCAGCCCGGCCCCGAAGCTGATCACGAGGTCCGACGCGGCGAGCACTTCGGCCGAGACGGGAGCGGCCAGGCCCCCGGCGATGCCCAGGTCGAAGGGCTCGCCACGGAACAGGTCCCTGGCTTTGAGGGTGGTTGCCACCGGGGCGCCGATCCGGTCGGCCAGCCGCAGCACCGCCCGACGGGCCGGGATCGCCGCGCGACCAGCCAGCACGACCGGCCGATCGGCGCTCACGATGCGGCGCGCCGCGTACCGCACGGCGGTGGGATCGGGGCGCAGCCGCTGATCGACCGGCAGACCGAGCGGAATTGCCTGGTACTCCACCTCCTGCCGGCCGAAGTCGGCGGGCAGGTTGAAGACGATCGGGCGTTGCTCCACGACAGCCCGGCGGATCGCGACAGCCAGATCCTCGAGAGCGGTGTCCGGTGTGCGCGCCTGCTCGAAACCCGCGCCCGTCGGCAGGACGACATCGCGCTGAGCGATGTCCTGGATGTTCGTGCGGCTGCGGGTGGCCGTGTCCCCGGCGATCAGAAGCAGGGGCAACCGGGCCCGGGCGGCTTCCACCAGCCCGGTGACAGTGTTGGTCAGGGCCGGACCGTGGGTGACGGTCACCACGCCCAGCTGTCCGGTGAGGCTGGCGTAGCCGAAACCCATGAACATGGCGCCGGCCTCGTGTGCGGCGCCCACGTAGGCGCGGCGCTCACTGTGCACGAAACTGTGTGTCAGGAACATGTTGGCGTCGCCGATGAGGCCGAACATCGTCTGGACATCGTGTCCGGCCAAGGCGCGGGCGAGTGCTGCGTGCAGTTTCACTGGTGATCCTTCTCGTCGTACCGCCCGTTGAGGGCGGCACGACGAGCAGACCGCGGCCGCGTCAACGGCGGCTCAACGTCCGGGGGACGATCCGACGTGGAGGTCGAGTCCGTCGGCGTCTTCACGCTTCAACAGGGAACGCAGGCCTCGACAACCTCGTGGGCGCTCGGCGCCGGTCCGTCGTTCGGCGGCGCCACCGGCACCCACGGCGGGGCTTCGTCCTCGACGTCGAAGCGCAGAGAATTCACCCGGCCGACGGCGAGTTCGGCACGGAGAAGTGCAGTACTGGGCCAGCGCGCGTCCGGTCCCGCTCAAGCCTTCGACGATGAGAGTGCTGGCCATGGTCGGCTCCTCGATGTGGTCGATCTGGTGATGGCGGAGCGCCTGCGCCGCGTCCGTCAACAGCGCGTTGATGAGCGCACAAGGGCGCGCTTTGTGTGCGTCGGTCCGTGCTCCAGCTGGCGATGACCGGGGCTCGTGCAGTCGTTCGACGGATTCAACATGCCCGCCCGGGGAGCGAGGGTGAGGAATGCCCTCGATCCACTACGACATTCCGTACGCCTCGGCCGAGCAGCAGGTCCTGGACGTGTACGGGGACCCGGCCGGCACCCGCCCCGCCGTCGTGCTCGTGCACGGTGGCGGCTGGTTCCGTGGCGACAAGTCGAAGGAACAGAAGCTGGCGACAATCCTGGTGGACGCGGGCTTTGTCGTGTTCGTGCCCAACTACCGGCTCGCCCCGGACCACCCGTTCCCGGCCGGCCGGGAGGACATCCTGGCCGCCACCGACTGGGCCCGTGCCTCCGGGTACGCCTTCGACCGTGACCGGCTCGCCTTCCTCGGCGGATCGGCGGGCGGCAACCTGGCTGTCGAGGCCGGCCTGGCCACCGGCCGGCCGGCGGCGAGCTGGTCGGGCATCTTCAACCTCGAGGCCTTCATCGAGGCGACCGACGCCACCGTGGCGGCGACACCCACCACCCAGGATCTGGACGCCATGCGCAGCGCGGACATCAACCAGACCGGGAGGGACGACGCCTTCCTGCGCTGGTGCATCCTGCAGGAGGTCGGCGGCGACCGGTCCCTGCTGCCCCAGGCCTCGACCGTCCGGCACGCCGTCGCGTCGGCCGGGCCGGTCTACCTGGCCAACTCGCTGGCCGAGTTCGTCCCGGTCAGCGATCCGGTGGCGATGCAGCAGGCGCTCACCGGCGTCGGGGTGGCCAGCACGCTCCAGCTGATCCCCGGCACCAAGCACGCCGAGGGCTACCTGGAGCACGCCGTCGAGGGCACGCTGGCCTTCCTGCGGCAGGCTCTGGCATGACCACCGCGGCGGGTGCCTGGGCGCCGCTGCGGCATCCGGTGTTCCGGGCGGTGTGGATCGCCGCCTTCGTCGCGAACGTCGGCACCTGGATGCAGACCGTCGCCGGGCAGTGGCTGCTCATCGAGCAGCACAGCTCCAGCCTGCTGATCTCCTTGGTGCAGAGCGCCTCCAGCGTGCCCGTGCTGCTGCTGGTGATACCGGCCGGGGTGGTCGCCGACTTCCTCGACCGCCGGCGGCTTCTGCTGGCCACCCAGTGCGTGCAGGCGGTGATCGCGGGAATCCTGGCCCTGCTCACCGCGGCCGGGCGCACGTCGCCCGAGGTGCTGCTGCTGTTCACCTTCCTGCTGGGCTGCGGGGCGGCCGCCCAGTTGCCGGCCTACCAGGCGATGGTGTCCGACCTGCTGCCCCGCTCCGAGCTCGGCTCCGGCGCGTCGCTCAGCTCGCTCGGCGTCAACCTCGCGCGGGCGGTCGGCCCGGCGGTCGCCGGGCTGCTGCTGGCCCACCTCGGGGTGCCGTGGCTCTTCGCCCTGAACGCGGTCAGCTTTCTGCTCTTCGCTGTCGCGCTGCTGTTCACCCCCGGCGGGCGGCCGGCGAACGGCTCGGCGATGACGGCCGCCTCGCTGTCGAGTTTCGAGGCGGGTGGCCGGTACGTGCTGAACTCGCCCGCGGTACGCCGCATCCTGCTCCGGTTGGTGCTGTTCGCCTTGCCCGCCAACGTGCTGTGGGCGTTGCTGGCGCCGCTGGCCGAAGGCCGCCTCGGACTGGGCGCCGCCGGCTACGGGGTGTTGCTGGGCGCGGCCGGGGCCGGGGCGGTCGCCGGGGCGGTCCTGATGCCCCTGGTGCAGGACCGGTTGTCGGCGTCCGCGAGGCTCACCGTCGCGGGCGCGGTGTACGGCGCCGGACTGATTGGGCTGTCCCTGGTCCGCGACGTCGGCGTGGCGGTCGTCCTGCTGGTGCCGGTCGGCGTCGCCTGGATCGCCGTGATCGCCGGCCTCAACGCCGGCGTGCAGGCGTTCCTGCCGGACTGGGTGCGGGCCCGCGCGCTGGCCGTCTACCAGATGGTGCTGTTCGCGACGTTCGCCGGTAGCGCTGCCCTCTGGGGCGCGGTGGCAACGTGGACCGGGCTGGGCCGTACCTTCGCCGGCGCGGGTGTCCTGCTGGTCGCCACGACCATCGCCGGGGTGTGGCTGCCGTTGCGCCGCACCGACATCGGCGACCGGACGGCGGTCCCGGCCGGGGTGCTGCCGGAGGCGACGTTCGTGGGCGCGGTCTCACCGGACGACCCGGTGGAGGTCCTGGTCCGCTATCGCGTGCGGCCGGAGCACCGGGACGACTTCATCCGGGCGATCGCCGAGCTGCGGACCAGCCGGCTGCGCACCGGGGCGACGCAGTGGGTGCTGCTCAGCGACGCCGTCGACGCGGATCAGCTGGTCGAGCGCTACCGGGTGGCCTCCTGGACCGAGTTCCTCGACCAGCTCACGAACCGGCAGACGCCCTTCGACGACGAGATACGCCGGCGGGTCGAGGCGCTCGCCGACACGGTCACCTGGCAGCGCCTGCTGACCGTCGCCGTCCCGCATCACGGGCACGACGTCGTACGAAATCTGGGGGAGCACGCATGACAAGCCCGTTCACCACCGTCGCCGACGTCTTCTGCTTCGTGCCCGACCTGGCCGCCGCGACCGCGTGGTACACCGACCGCCTCGGCCTCGCGCCCGCCCTGCAGGCCGCTCAGCTGGCACGCTTCGACCTCGGTACGAGCAGCCTGACCCTGCACCAGGTCGACGAGTTCAACACCGGCGGGCCGGGCGGCTGCGTCGCCTACTGGGACGTCGAGGACGTCGACGCGGTCGTCGCGGAGTGGGTCCGGTACGGCGCGACCGCCCACCGCGGGCCCAAGACCATCATGACGGGCGAGCGGCTCTGCCAGCTGCTCGACCCCTTCGGCAACCTGATCGGCGTCCGGCAGCCGGCGACGTGAGGTGGTCCTGGCCTGATCGAACCACTGTCTACGGTGGACCGACACAGGGCAAGCCGATCGTCGCGCAGCAGGCGAAGGCGCGACCGCAGGCGGCGTGGACTGATCACGCCCGCCCCGAAACCTTGTGCCTTCGACCACTCAGGCCCGGGTCAGCGTCCGGCCTTCGTCGATGGCCGTCTGTTCCGCCTCGGCGATCACCGCGCCGACGGCCCGGGCGTCGGAATTCCAGTCGTCGGCGATCGCGCCGAGCACCAGCACGGCGGAGCCATACCGGTCGTACGCACTGATGTCGTCGACCGGGATGTCCTCGCCCAGGGCCCGGCGCACCATGTGTTCGATCGTGATCGGATCGGTCTGCGGCCGGAAAGTCTCCCAGGCACGCCGGGTCAGGGCGCTGATCTCCCGCTGGTCCGGCGCCTTCGGGAGGTACTGCCGCACGATGAGGACCAGCACACACAACGCCAGCGTCATCAACTCGGTACCGTCCGTCTCAACGGTCCGGTCCGGCCCCTCCTCACGCAGAGCCAACGCCCGCAGATAGCGGCCGACGACGGTCGACGGCTCCGGTGCGGGTGGCTGCCGCCGCTGAGCCTTGCGGCTGCGGGGTGGGGCCGGCGGGCGCCACGGCGAGCGCATCCGGCGGGTCAGATCGGGCAGGCGATCCGCGTCGGTCAGGTAACGCTGCCCGGTACGGCGGCACGTTCGCATCTCGAGCAAGGCGGCACCCTCGCCACCGGCCGGAAGTGCCACCGCCGACACTACCTTTTCCGCCTCGGCCAGCAGGCCATCGACCTGGTCGTCGTCCAGTTCCAGGTCGTCAGCCAAGGCGAACAACCCGGCATACATGATCTCGCCGGCCCGGACCGGGTCGACCGCACCGAGCAGCCAGGCCTCACTCATCGAGCCGCGCACCACCGCCTCCACCGTGCGGGCAGCGAAACCCTGCGCACCGGGAGCCCGTTCGACGAAACGACGCGCGAAGGCGGTCACCAGGCGCCGGTCGCCGAACTGGCCGAACCGCCGCAACGCCGCAATCGCGAAGGCGACCGGCATCACCTCGGGCCACCAGCCATCGGACAACTCGGTGCCCAGGATGCGGTCGCGCTCGTCATCGTCGCCCCGCAACTCGGCCCGAAGCAGCCGTGCCTCAGCGGTTCGCAGGACCGCCGGCACACCAGTCACCCCGATCTCCATATCGTGATGACACGTCCGCCGACCCCGATCAACGGCGCCGATGCGGGCCCCGGCGCATTTTCCACCCCGGCGGCAGCACCGGCTCGGTCGACGCCCACAACTCGTCATCAAGATCCCACAGCACAGTGACCCTGGGGCATCGGCCGATCGCTTGTCGCTGTGCCGGGAGGTGATCGACGATCCGGGTCTCGGCGGGCGAGGTGGGTGCTGGAGTGCTCGTACGGAGGGTTCAGCGATGGGCGGCCGGCACGCCGCCCGAGGGTGGCGCGACCCGCTCGAACCGTACCCGGCTCAGCCCGCCCGGGAGGTCGCTGAGCACGTACAGCTCGCCGTGCACGTCGGTGCCGAAGGCGGACGGCTGGGTCGGGAAGTTGCCGATCGTGGCGGACTCGTAGCCGCCTCCGGGCTTGGGGCGCACGGCGAACGCGAGAGTCGAGCAGTAGTCGCTCGCGATGTAGGTGCCCCGGGCCTCGGGGGTCCGGGATCCCCGGTAGACCACGCCGCCGGTCACCGAGCAGTTCTCGGTGAGGTAGTGCTCGTACTCGAAGACCGGGTCGATGTATCGCACGCCGGGCCGGCACTGCGCCGGGTCGAACACCGGGGTGCCCTCCTTGCAGGACCAGCCGAGGTTCGCCCCGCCCTGCCAGGAGCGGACGTGGTTGATCTCCTCGACCAGACCCTGGCCGACGTCGCCGATCCACAGCGAGTTGTCGATCGGGTCGACGGAGAACCGCCACGGGTTGCGCAGCCCGTAGAGCCAGATCTCCGGCCGGGCTCCGGGTGTGCGGACGAACGGGTTGCCGGCCGGCACGCAGTACGGCCTCGTGCCGCAGGCGCGGTTGACGTCGATCCGCACGATCTTGCCGAGCAGGGTGCCGAGGTCCTGACCGGCTTTGTACGGGTCGTTCGCGTGGCCGCCGTCGCCGGTGGACCAGTAGAGGTAGCCGTCGCGTCCGAACGCCACCTGGCCGCCGTTGTGGTTGCCGTACTCGGCGTGCTCCTGAGTGAGCAGCACCTGCAGCCGCTCCGGGGCGCTGATCGGCAGCCGCGCCAGGGTGAGCGCGCCGGCCGGCAGGCTGGTGTAGGCCACGTACAGCATGCCGGTGCGCGCGAAGTTGGGCGCGGGCGTGATGCCGAGCAGGCCGCGCTCATTGTCCGAGGTGTCGATCCGGGCCGTCAGGTCGAGCACCGGGTCGGCGGCCAAGCCGGTGTCGGGGTGATAGGCGCGGACGGTGCCGTTCTTCTCCGCGATCAGCATCCGGCCGTCCGGCAGTCCGGTGATCGCGATCGGACGCCGAAGACCGGATGCCACCTGCTCGGACACCACGGTCAACTCGGTGAGGGGCGCCGGGCGGGCGCGGGACGGGCCGGCGTCGGCGACGCCGGCCGCCGACGCCGAGGTCGACAGCGGCGCGGACAGGGCCAGGACGAGCAGGCCGGCCAGCACGGTGAGCGTGCGATTACGCCCTCGCGGCATGTTCGACTCCTCGGGGCAGAGTGGCGGACGCGGTTCGGGAGCGCTCCCACAGTACATTGACGCACGCCTATGTGGGAAGCCTGAACTACGAGGCGGCCGGGACGTCTGGAGCAGTGAGGGCGATCGGCACGGTCCCGATCACCGTCGATGTGCATCGGCCGACCAGCGGAAGACATGGTGTCATGGAGAACAGATCTGGATCCGGTTCCGGCCGGCACGCGGTCGTCATCGGCGGCAGTGTGGCGGGACTGCTCGCGGCCCGCGCGTTGAGCATCTCGTACGAGCGGGTGACGGTCCTCGACCGGGACGCGCTTCCGGCCGGTCCGGTCGCCCGGCGCGGGGTCCCCCAGGGCCGGCACGTGCACGGCGTCACCGCTCGGGGAGCCGCCGGTCTGGAGGCACTGTTCCCCGGCTTTCTCGGCGACCTGACAGCGGCCGGGGCCCCGCGCGCCGACGCCCTGGCCGACTATCACTACTACCTCGACGGGCACAAACTGGCCCGGGCGCTGGCGGACACCCCCAACTATCTGGCCACCCGGCCACTGATCGAGAGCCTGATCCGGGACCGCGCCGGCTCCCTGGGCAATGTGACCATCGAGGACCGGACCGAGGTGACCGGTCTGCTCACCGCCGACGGCCGGGTCGGCGGGGTACGCGTACGGCCGCTGGGCGCGGAGCACGCCGAGAGCGACCTCGAGGCAGACCTGGTCGTGGACGCCGCCGGGCGAGGCTCACGGGCCGTGACCTGGTTGACCGAGCTGGGCTATCCCACGCCTGACGAGACTGTCGTCCGGACGAACGTCGTCTACGTGACCCGTCATTTCCGGCAGGAGGCGGGCCAGCCGGGCGGGCGCCAGGCCGTGGTGTCGGGCGCCTTCCCGGCGAATCCCCGAAGCGGCGCGGCCGTACGGCAGGAGAACGGCCAGATCGCCGTCTTCCTGGCCGGCATCCTCGGCGACGAGCCGCCCACCGACGACGCCGGCATGCTCGCGTTCGCGTCGACGCTGGCCGCCCCCGAGATCGCTGAGGTGCTGCGCACGGCGGCGCCGATCGACGAAGCCGCGAAGATGCGCAACCCGGCGAGCTCCCTCAAGCACTTCGAGAAGCTGGACCGCTTCCTCGAGGGATACCTGGTCGTCGGCGACGCGATGGGCAATTTCAACCCGCTCTACGGGCAGGGCATCACGGTGGCCGTGATCGAGGCCGAACTGCTCGAGTCGCTGCTGCGCGACGGGACCGGCCAGCTGGCCCGGCGATACTTCACCGGGGCCGCCCAGCTGCTGGCCGAACCGTGGGCTCTGGCCACCGGCAGCGACCTCCGTTTCCCCGGGGTCGAAGGCGTGCGCAGCACGCAGGACGAGCAGGCCGGGCAGTACCTGGATCAGCTTCGTGCCGCCGCCGCGACCGACCCGGGAGTCGGCGCGGCCTTCCTCAAGGTGGCGAACATGCTGGCCCCGATCACGTCGCTTTTCGACCCGGCTCTGGCGGCCCGCGTGCACCGGTCGGCGTCGCCGGGCGTGCCGGGCTGACGGCCGGCGAGCCGCCGGCCGCCGGCCGCGATGAAATCTCGTCACCGTAGCTTTCGGAAGAACGTCCGGAGGTCGTCGACCAGCAGCTCGGGCGCTTCCATGGCGAGGAAGTGCCCGCCCTGGCCGAGTTCGGTCCAGTGCACGACGTGGTGGTCCCGCTCGGCCCACGGCCGGATCGTGGTGTCCTGACCGGACACCAGCACGCCGGTGGGCACGGTCCCGCGCCGGCTGCCGGCCCCGTCGTCGCTGCCCCGCGGGCTCGCCGAGATCTCCTCGTAGTAGATCTGGGCGGCGGAGGCGGCGGTGCCGGTCAGCCAGTAGATCGACACGTCGGTGAGGATGCGGTCGCGGTCGATGCTGTCCTCCGGCAGGGCGTCCTCCGGATCGGTGTGCTCCTTGAACTTCTCCACGATCCAGGCGAGCTGGCCGACCGGCGAGTCGGTCAGGGCGTACCCCACGGTTTGCGGGCGTTTGCTGTTGCAATGGAAGTAGCCGTCGTTCGCGTGCTGCATCCGCTGCCAGCGTCGCTGGTCGGCCTCGCTGAGGCTGTCCAGCTCCCCGTCGGCTCCGGCCGGGAGGGTGACCATCGCGGCGACGTGGACGCCGATGACCCCGTCCGGATCCCACCGGGCCACGCCGGGGGCGATCCAGGCACCCCAGTCATAGCCGTGTACGCCGTACCGGTCGTACCCGAGCCGGCTCATCAGCGTCCCGAGGATGCCGGCCACCCGGGCCGCGTTCATCCCCGGCCCGGCCAGCGGGGTGGAGAACCCGAATCCCGGCAAGGACGGGATCACCAGATGGAAGGCCTCGGCGGGGTCGCCGCCGTGGCTCCGAGGATCGGACAGCGGCCCGATGACGTCGAGGAAGTCCACCACCCCGCCGGGCCAGCCGTGCAGCAGGAGCAGCGGCGTGGCGTCCGGCTCGGGGGAGGGCACGTGCAGAAAATGCAGGTTCTGACCGTCGATGGTGGTCAGGTGCTGCGGGTGCCGGTTGAGGGTCGCCTCCTGGGCCCGCCAGTCATAGCCGGTGCGCCAGTAGTCAGCGACCTCCCGCAGATAGGCGACGGGAACACCGCGGCTCCAACCGACTCCGGGTAGCTCGTCCGGCCACCGGGTATTGGCCAGACGCGTGTTCAGGTCGTCGAGTTGCGCCTGCGCGATGTCGATACGGAACGGGTGGAGACCCGGCTGGCTGTTCGTCATGCGGGCGACGCTAGGGGTGGATCAGGCCACTTCCTGTCCTGATGTCCGGGCGATGCGGTGCAGGACGGCCTCAACACCATCGGCTGCCCGGAGCTCACGACCCTCCTGCTCGCCGTCATCCGCGGCCTTCTCCTGGACCTGGACGCCACGGCCGATACCACTCGCGCCGAGCAGGCGTTCCGGCAATTCCTCGACATCCTCGATGCCCGGAGTCGTGACGAACGCCCAGCGGCCCACAAGGCGACCGGCGGCTGACGCACTGACGGGGAGTCAACCGTCCCATAACCGCCCAAAGCGAAGAATGCGGTCTAGGGTGAGGTGTACGGCCCGGGCATTGCCGTCGGCGTTCGGCGATGGCGATGACGTCCTGACGCGACGGCCTGGATGACGACCAGCAAAGGGCATCTGACGTGGCGCAGTCCGGCAATCACCCTGAGGCCGCACACCTGTCGGCGTCGGCCGGACCGGTGGACGGATTCGATGCCGGAGCGCTGATGGGTGCCGTGGCTCGTGGCGACGAGGCCGCGTTCGGCCGGCTCTACGCCGTCATCGCCCCCCGCGTGTACGGGCTTGCCGTCGGGGTGCTGCGAGACTGGGCGCTGGCCGAGGAGGTCACCCAGGACGTGATCGCCGAGGTGTGGTGCACCGCCGGCCGTTTCGACGGGGCTCGAGGGTCGGCGTTGGGGTGGGTGCTGACCATCGCGCGCCGCCGCTCGGTCGATCGGGTGCGCGCGGAGCAGGCCCATACCAACCGCCTGGTGAAGGCCGGTGTGGCCTCGGCCGGCATCGCGTACGACCAGGTGGCCGAGGCGATCGACGACCGTGTGCGCCACCGGCAGGTCCGGAGCTGCCTCGAGTGCCTGACCGATCTGCAGAGGCAGGCGTTGCTGCTGGCGTATTACCGCGGGCACTCCTGCCGTGAGGTCGCCGATCTGCTGCACGTCGCCCTGCCGACGGTCAAGACGCGCATGCGTGACGGACTGATCCGGCTCCGCGACTGTCTCGGGTCCGGCCATGAGCCCGTCGTGCCGTCCGCCCGCATCGGTCCTCGTCAACGGCCACGCTTGGCTGCTACCCGATAACGAGGTGGACCAAGCCGCCACCAGATCTGTTCCGAATCACCGCCGTGGATGCGATTTCGGTGAGGGACGGTGCGGCGTGGTCTCCGAGGGCGAGGTAGGTACGGCTCGGACGACGGGCGTGTTGACGGTCGCCGGCCGGTATCGTCTGCTGACGCTTGTCGGATCCGGGGGAATGGGCCGGGTCTGGCAGGCACGCGACGAGCTCCTCGATCGCGTGGTCGCCATCAAGGAATTGGTGCCGCCCGCCGGGCTTCCGGTCGGTGCCCGGCGTACCGCGCAATTGCCGACGATGCGGGAGGCGCGGGCCGCGGCGCGGCTGGAACATCCCTGCGTGGTGCGCATCTACGACGTGCTGCACGTCACCGGCCGTACGTGGATCGTGATGGAGTACGTCGAGTCGGAGTCACTGCAGCAGCGGATGATCCGCGACGGGCCGCTCTCACACCGGGACGCGGCCCGGATCGGTCTGAGCATGCTGCAGGCGTTACGGGCGGCCCACACCGCGGGTGTGGTGCACCACGACGTCAAGCCGGCGAACGTGTTGCTGGCTGCCGACGGCCGCATCATGCTCACCGACTTCGGCCTGGCCACCCTGGATGCCGTTCCGATCGGCGACGACACGCGAACCGCGCCACTGCTCGGCTCGCCGCACTATGTCGCACCGGAACGGCTGCGCGGCGGCGCTGCCTCAACCGTGTCCAGCGATCTGTGGTCGCTCGGCGCGACTCTCTACACCGCGGTGGAAGGCCGTCCACCGTTCGACCGGTCCAGTGTCGGTGAATCCCTCGCCGCGGCCCTCGTCGAGAACCCGGATCCGCCACAGCATCCCGGCCCGCTTCATCCGGTCATCGCGGCGCTGATGGCGCGGGACCCGGCGGCACGAACCACCGCAGCGCAAGCGCATCAGGCATTACAGGCCACAACGCACCCGGCGATGGGCGTCTTCGCGGTTCCGGCGCCAGGCCGACGGCCGGACGATGTCCAGTTCAGTCCAGCCGCTGTCGCAGTGCCAGAGGCGGCAGCACCGTCATGGCCGGCTTTCTCCGCCGCGTTGGACGAGCCGCCTCCTGACCCGCGCCGTGCTCGGCGTAAGCGCATCGTCGTCGCGTTGGTCGCCGCCACCGTGGTGCTCACCGCCGCCGGTGCCGTGGCAGCTTCGAGCCTGGGTGACGGCCGGCACAACCTCGCCCAGCCGGGCAGCACGGCCGCACCCACCACGACCGCAGCCGCCGATACCATCAGTGCTTGCGAACCGGCTGACCGGCAACCGCTGGATACCGCACCCGTGCAACCGGCGGCAGTTGCCGTCCCGGCCGGGTGGCGGTCGTACCGTGACCCGACCGGATTCGTGGTCGCCACTCCTCGTGATTGGACCCGCTCGCAGAAAGCATCCGTCGTCTGCCTCAGTACACCGGACGGCTCCACGACCTTCACGGTCAACCGCCGCCAAGGCGACGTCGCCGACCCGCTGCGATGGTGGCAGACCGCTGAGAAGGCAGCGCTCAGCGGCGGAACGCTGCCGGGATACCGCAGGATCGCCATGGGTGTGTTGCTGGTGACCGGCGGCGGGGCCGATTGGGAGTACTCGTGGCAACCGGCAGCGGGTCCGCGACTACACGCCCGCCAGGTGCTGCTGTCCGCGGGTGCGGCCCGCCCGTTCGAGCTGTCGTGGACCACCGCTGATCGCGACTGGACCGCTGGTCTCGAAATTCAGCGGGATCTGCTGGCCACTTTCCGCGATCCGTCCAGCACCAAGCCGACCTGGGCCGTACCCGCACCCCAGTGACAACTCGGCTACTCAGTGACAAGCCTGGATCTATGAGCCATCCGCCGCGTCTGTCGCACCGAATGCCTGGCGACACCCGACCGACAAGGAGAAGCTTGTGAAACTGCGCCGAACCCTGCTCGTCGTCCCGGCGGCCGCCGCCATCCTGCTCGCTGTCCCTACGGCTGCGTTCGCCGACGAAAGCGTCCACGTCCAGCTCGACGCGCTGAACAAGTCCGGTGCCTCGGGCACGGCGACCCTCACCGCGATGGACAACGGGGATCTGAAGGTCAGCATCCGCTCCAAGGGTCTGGTCCCGAACTCGCCGCACGCCCAGCACATGCACGGCGCCACCAACGGCATGGACTTCCACTGCCCGGACATGTCCGCCGACAAGGACGGCAACGGTTTCGTCAGCACCGAAGAAGGTGTGCCGATGTACGGCGACATCTTCATCTCGCTGACCACCAAGGGCGACACCACCAAGGCCAGCGGCCTGGCTGTCGACCGGATGCCGACCGCCGACGCCCAGGGCGACCTGTCCTACGACCGCACCATCGCCGCCGCGGACCTGCCCGAGGGCACCCTCGAGCACCTCAAGGACCTGCACGTCGTCGAGCACGGCATCGACGCCAACAACAACGGCAAGTACGACATGGACGCCCTCGGCGAATCCACCCTGGCCGAGTCCGCCGGTCTCAAGGGCATCCCCGAGGAGGCCACCGACCCGGCCGTGTGCGGCATGGTCTCCGGCGCGGCCGCCGGCTCCGTGCCCGTCGGTGGTGTCGCCACCGGCGACGGCAGCGCCCGCAGCAGCGCCGCCCCGCTGTACGGCTTCGGCGGCCTGGCCCTGCTCGGCGCGCTCGGCGTGTTCGTGATCAGCCGCCGGCGGTCCTTCGTCGCCCCGCGCGAGCTGCGTGAGCGGAGCTGACCTGACATGACCGACGGCGGAACCTCGCCGACGGCCGGTGGCCGCCGCACGCGCTTCGCGCTGCTGGCGGTCACCGCCGTCCTTGCGATCATCGGCGCGGCCTTCATCACCACCGCCGCGCTCCGGCACAGCAGCGAGCCACCCGAAACCGCCGGGATGGCCGCCGCGGCACCCGATGCAACGACGGGCACACCTCAACCCGGCGCCACGACCGGCACATTGACCAGCGGAACCCTGATGCCTACCTCACCGCCCACTCGCATCGCCATACCGGCCCTGCGCGTCGAGGTGCCGGTCATCGGGTTGGGCCAACAGCCCGACGGCAGCATGCAGGTTCCGGACGATGCGAAAACCATCGGCTGGTACACCAAAGCCCCCACGCCCGGATCGCTCGGCCCCGCGGTCCTGGCCGGACACGTCGACTACAAGAAGCAACCGGGCACGTTCGCCCACCTCGTCGATCTCACCCGCGGCGACACCATCAGCATCGCCCGCCAGGACGGCAGCACGGCCGTCTTCACCGTCGCCAGGACCGAGCGCTACGCCAAGAACCGGTTCCCGTCCGACGCCGTCTACGGACCTATCGACCACGCCGGACTACGCCTGATCACCTGCGGCGGCGACTTCGACAACACCGCCGGCCACTACCGCGACAACATCGTCGTCTACGCCACCCTCAGCCACGCCTCCCGTGGCTGAACCTCCCGGCCAGGTCGGCAACGCCGATCGCGGCCGCGCCCAGGGCCGCGGCCAGGCGTACGGCGGGCCGGCGGGTGCGCATGCCGGCCAGGGTGCCCAGACCCCAGCCCGTCCCCAAGGCGATCGACAGCCCGCCCCGACGACTCCTCGCGACTCCCGCGGCCACTGCGGCGGCCACCGTGAGCAGCCCGGCCGAGGCTGCGGCGGTCGTCCGTGGCGCGTTCCGATCCCGGGCCGCGACGACGTTGACGGCACTGGCCAGGGTCGTCCAGCCGAGCAGCAGGCCGGTGCTGACGGGGGTGACCGCGGTCAGGCCGGACGTCGGCGGCGCTTGTTGCAACCGGGCATGTGCGGTCGCGGCCAGGGCGGCGGCCACCGGCAGCAGATAGGGCGTGAGCGCGAACCGGTCACGCTGGGCCGCCAGCGACCACGCGGCGTTCACGGCATAGGCGCCGGCCAGGGGCCAACCGGTCCGCCGGCTCACCGCATCGCCGCGCCCGGACGGGAGGCACTGGCCGACGGTCGACGCGACGCAGGTGGCGAAGATCGGGGCCCACACGGCGAAGGCGTAGTCGGGCGGGGTGATCGCGGTGTCGTACCGCTTGGTCTGCTCACCCTCGCCGAGCAGCGCGCCCAGGTTCGGCACCGCGACGAAAGCGGCGCAAGCACCGGCCAGAGCCAGGGAGCGGGTCGTGTCCATCGCGTGCTCCTCCTCAGGTAACTTAGAAACTAAGCTACCCGGGGAGGGTCGATTGGAACAGGCACCGCACGAGTTGTCCTGGGCGCTGCATCATCTGGCCGTTGCCGCGGCCGAGCTGGACACGGCGATCGCCCGCCGGCTTCAGCTGAGCGCCGGCGACTTCCTGGCGCTCAAACACCTGCTCGTCGCCGACGCGCTCGGCCCGGTGGAGCTCGGTCGTCTGCTCGGTCTGACCTCCGGAGCCGCCACCGGACTGGCGAATCGCCTCGAGCGAGCCGGCTGGGTCCGCCGCGAACCCCACCCCACCGACCGGCGACGTCAGGTCCTCACGACCACCGCGTACGCCCGGGAGACCCTGCTTCGGGAGCTTCAGCCGCTGGCTGAGGACCTCGAACGGGCGTCGGCCGGCCTGTCGCCCGATCAGCGCCGTCAGGTGGCGGCGGCGCTCATGAGCCTGGCCCGGCTGCATCGCCGGCACGCCCGCTGACGAGACGGTGGCGCCACCGAGGAACTCGCAGGTGAGAGCGGATGATCGGAGCTGTCGCACCCCACGTCACGGACGACTACCGTGTCGGCTATCCGATCTAGGGGTTGAGGGGGAGAATCTCCGGTGGATCTTGTGGGCCGGCGCGCCGAGCGTGCAGCGGTCGAGAAGTTTCTCTCGCTGGCTCGGTCCGGGCGCAGCGGCTCCCTTGTGGTGTGCGGTGAAGCCGGGATCGGGAAGACTGCCGTGCTCGAGCACGCTCGGCAGACGGCGCTCGCCGCGGACTTCCGGGTGGAGTCGGCGGGCGGTGTCGAGTCCGAGACCCAGTTCGCGTTCGCCGGGTTGCACCAGCTGTGTGCCCCCCTGCTGGATCGCACCGGCACGCTGTCCGAGCCGCAGCAGGCCGCCCTCGGGGTGGCGTTCGGGCTCCACGGTGGCGCCGCGCCGGACCGGTTCCTGGTCGGCCTGGCCATCCTCAACCTGATGGCCGAGGTCGCCGAGGAGCAGCCTCTGCTGTGTCTCGTCGACGACGCCCAGTGGCTCGATGAGGCCTCGGCGCAGGTTCTGGCGTTCGTGGCCCGGCGGGTCGGGGCCGAAAGGCTGGCCCTCGTCTTCGGGCTGCGGGACGGCGACGGAGGTGACCTCCTCCCGTTCGCCGGGTTGCCGGAGCTCCCTCTGGAGCCGCTCGGCGCGGCCGATGCCCGGGCGCTGCTCAGCGCCGCGGTACGGACACCACTGGACGAGGAGGTGCGCGAACGGATCCTCGCCGAGGCGTGCGGCAACCCGTTGGCGCTGCTGGAGCTGCCCCGCACCCTGCGGCCGGCCACTTTCGCCGGCGGGTTCGAGTTGCCCGGCGTGCTCGGCGTCCCGCACCGCATCGAGGAGGGTTTCCGGCGCCGTTCAGCCAGCCTGCCACCCGAGACGCAGCTTCTGCTGCTGGTCGCCGCGTCCGAACCGACGGGCGACGTGGCGCTGCTGTGGCGCGCGGCCGCGCGGCTCGGCCTCGCTCGCGAGGCTGCGACGCCCGCGGAGGTCGCCGGTCTGCTGGAGATCGGCGTCCGGGTACGGTTCCGCCACCCGCTCGTGCGGTCGGCGGTGTATCAGGCAGCCACGCCGCCGGACCGTCGCCGGGCCCACGGCGCGCTGGCCGACGCGACCGACCCGAAGGCCGACCCGGACCGCCGCGCCTGGCAGCGCGCGCAGGCGGTGCCCGGAGTCGACGAGGAAGCCGCCGAAGGGCTGGAGCGCTCGGCCGGACGGGCGCGAGCTCGCGGCGGTGTGGCCGCCGCGGCCGCGTTCCTGCAGCGCGCGGCCGAGCTGACGCCGGAGCCCGCGCTTCGCGCGAAACGCGCACTGGACGCCGCGCAGGCCAAGCACGAGGCCGGCGCGACCCCGGCCGCCCTGGAACTGCTGGCGGTGGCGGCCGCCGGGCCCCTGGACGCCCTGCCCCGCGCCCGCCTCGGGCTGCTCCGCGCCCAGATCGCGTTCGACCAGAGCCGGGGCAGCGACGTGCCGGGGATGCTGCTCGACGCGGCCAGGACACTCGCCCCGCTGGACCCGGCGCTGGCCCGCGAGACCTATCTGCACGCGGTCGATGCCGCCATCCACGCCGGTCGCCTCGCCCGCGGCCGGGGGTTGCTCGACGCGGCCGAGACCGCACTCGGCGCGCCCGCGCCGTCGGCGCCGCCACAGCCGGTCGATCTGCTGCTGGACGGGCTGGCCACGAGGTTCACACAGGGGTACGAGGCAAGCGTCACCCCGTTGCAGCGGGCCCTCGAGGCGCTCCGCGACCACGGCTCCCGAGGTGGTGACGGCGACCGCCGCTGGCTGTGGCTGGCCTGCCATGTCGCGGCGATGCTGTGGGATGACGAGGCACTGTACGTATTGGCCGAGCGTGCGGTCCGGCTCTCCCGCGAGGCCGGCGCGCTGTCCATGCTCCCGGCCGCGCTCAACACCGTGGCCTCGGTGCTCGTGCTCACCGGCGACCTCGCCCGGGCCGCCGAGCTGACCGCCGAGGAGACCGCGATCACGCAGGCGACCGGGGCTCCGCCGCTGCCCAACGCCCGGCTCATGCTGGCGGCCTGGCGTGGCCGGCAACCGGAAACCCTGGAGCTGTACGCAGCCATGGTCGAGGAGGCGACGGGGCGGGGCGAGGGTGCGACGGTCGGCCTGGCTCAGGCCACGCTGGCCGCGCTGCACAACGGTCTGGGCAACTACGACGAGGCTCTCGCCGCCGCGCAGCCGCCGTGGGAGTACGACGACATGGCGTACAGCAGCCTGGCTCTGCCCGAGCTCATCGAAGCGGCCTCCCGGGCCGGCGAGCCGAAACGCGCGGCCGCCGCGCTGGAGCAACTCAGTTCCCGGGCCCGCGCCAGTGGGACGCCGTTCGGGCTGGGACTGGCCGCGCGCTCCCGTGCGCTGCTGACCACGGGCCCGGCCGCCGAGGAGCACTACCGCCAGGCGATCGAGCGGCTCAGCAACTGCCGGATGGCCGTCTACCTCGCCCGCACCCACCTGGTCTACGGCGAATGGCTCCGTCGTGAAGGTCGCCGCCAGGATGCCCGCGACCAGCTCCGCACTGCCCACAAGCTGCTCTCCGACATGGGCGCCGAGGCGTTCGCGGCGCGCGCCGCCCGTGAGCTGCGGGCCACCGGCGAGCACCCGAGCAGACGGAACGCCCGGCCCGCCGACGCGCTCACCGCCCACGAGCTGCACATCGCACGTCTGGTGGCAACGGGGGTCACCTCCCGTGAGGTCGGCGCCCAGCTGTTCCTCAGCCCGCGGACCATCGAGACCCACTTGCGCAACATCTTCCGCAAGCTCGGCATCACGTCACGCCGCGAGCTCAAGGAACTCCACCTCCCTTGACCGGGCCGATGCGGCCCGGTCGACTGCTCGGGCGGGGGAGACCCCTATCGTCGTAGAGCTGTTTGCCGGCGTGGAGCGAGCGAACCGTGGGCTGCGGACAGCCGTGAGGTGACGGACCGGACCGCCGCCGGCGGGTCGGCCGCTGCGCCGTCACTCAAAATGGCCGCGATGTCGGAGCGGGCCCGGGCCAGACGTGCGATGTTCGCCGCGAGCCCGGCGTCGACCTCCCGGAGGGTTTCCAGGGGGAGAGACCCGTCCGTGCCGGCCTCGCCGACCAGGGCGAGGGGAACGCCCAGCTCGACGAGGCGCCGGATGCTCAGAAGCCTGACCAGGTGCCGATTTCCGTACTGCTTGTATCCGTTGTGCCGGCGCTCGGGCTCGTCCAGCAGGCCGAGCCGGTGATAGTGCCTGATGGTGTTCACGGTCGTGCCGGCAAGTTCTGCAAGTTCACGTGTGCTCCAGGGCACGGTCGTCTCCTCGTGCGTGGCTGGATGGAACGGCTTCCCGGGGGCGACGGGCGTTCTCCCGTGCTGCCATCGGGGCTGGGCTCAGGCGCGTGGTTGGACCAGGCCGTTGTCGTACGCGAAGATCACCGCCTGGATACGGTCCCGCGCCCCGATCTTGGCCAGTACGCGTCCGACATGCTTCTTCACGGTCGACTCGGTCAGCCGGAACCGTTCGGCGATCTCGGTGTTGGTGGCCCCCTGGCCGATCGCCTCGAGGACCTCGCGCTCCCGCTCGCTCAGCGTGGCCAACCGGCGATCCTGCTGGAGCGGCGCCGCGTCGTGCAGATAGGCCGTCATCAGTTTGCGGGTCAGGCTGGGCGCCACCACCGATTCTCCGTCGGCGACGGCGCGGATGCCGGCGAGGAGCTCGTCCGGGCGGGCGTCCTTGAGCAGAAAGCCGCTCGCCCCGGCGCGCAGTCCGGCGTAGACGTATTCGTCCAGGTCGAAGGTGGTCAGGATGAGCACGTGGGTGCGGGGTCCGGCCGCGGTGATCCGCCGGGTGGCCTCGATGCCGTCCATGCCGGGCATGCGCACGTCCATCAGCACCACGTCGGGGTGGGTCTGATCGACCATCCGTACGGCCTCGGCGCCGGTGGCGGCCTCGCCCACCACGATCAGGCCGGGAGTGCCGTCGAGCAGCATCTTGAAACCCAGGCGCTGCAACGGCTGGTCGTCGGCGATCAGCACGGTGGTCATGCGGGCTCCTTGAGGACGACGTCGACCAGCCAGCCACTGCCGGCCGGGCCGGCGGTTACCACCCCGCCGTACATGGCGGCGCGCTCCCGCATGCCGAGCAGGCCGTGGCTCGGGGCGGCGGGTTCGCCGCGGCCGTTGTCGCGGACGCGGACGCGTACCTGTCCGTCGGAGGCGGCCAGCGTGACGTCCGCGGCCGCACCCCGGCCCGCGTGTTTGAGGGTGTTGGTGAGCGCTTCCTGCACGATGCGGTAGACCGCGAGCTGCACTCCCCGGCCCAGGGTGTGCAGGTCGCCCGACGTCGAGTAGGTGACCGGCAGGCCGGCCGCGCGCACGCTGGGCAGCAGCCGGTCGAGATCGTCGATACCGGGCTGCGGGCTCAGTTGCGGGTCGGCGTCCTCCTCGCGCAGCACACCGAGCACCCGGCGCAGCTCGGCGAGCGCCTGCCGGCCGGTCTCCCCGATCAGCCGCAGGGGTTCGGCGGTCTGTTCGTCGCGCGAGGTCGCGAGCGCGGTGCCGCCGTCGGCCAGGCCGACGATCACCGACACGTGGTGGCCGACGATGTCGTGCATCTCGCGGGCCACCCGGGCCCGCTCGTCGGCGACGGCGAGGCGGTCCCGCTGGTCCCGCTCGACCTCCAGGCGGGTGGCGCGGTCCTCCAGGGCCATGAGGTACGCCCGGCGCGTGCGCACCGCGACGCCGGACGCGACCGCGGCCACCGACATGCCGAGCGCCAGGAACGACGTGAGCGCGAGGTTCTCCGTCACCGGCCCGAAGAGGTAGATCTGGGCGAACAGCAGCGCGGCGGTGATCCCGGAGGCCCACGCGAGGGAGCGCCACGCTCCCCGGGAGGCGACCCCGAAGAGCATCACGAGCAGGATCACCCCGGCGCCCACCCCGGCGTTCAGGATCCCCTGGACCAGGTCGGTGGCCGCGGTGACCAGGAACATCCGGAACGGGTACCGTCGCCGCCAGTACAGCGGCGGCAGCAGCACCAGGGTCGCGATCGTGGCCGGCACCGGCTTCTCGATCAGGCTCGGGATGCTGAAGATCACGATCGGCACGGCCACCAGGGTGTCCATGACCCACGGCTGTCGCCTGTCGAACGCCCGCAGTCGTGTCTGCCGGTCGACCAGCCATCCCTGCGTGCTCATCACCCGATTCTCCTCTTACGCGTCAGTCTTCTTGAGCCTTACGCGTCGGTCTCTTGAGCCTTACGCGTCGGTCTCTCGAGCCTTACGCGTCGGTCTTCTTGAGGCGATAGGCCGTGGCGGCGAGGCAGACGACGACGTAGCCGGCGAAGACCGCGAGACCGGTCCACGGCGCCAAGGTGTTCTCACCCTGGGTCAGCGCCATCACGGCGCTGCCGGCGTTGCTCGGCAGGTACGGGGTGATGGCCTCGGAGACCGAGTCCGGCAGCAGCGCGGCCAGGCCGGGCACGATCAGCAACGCGCCGGCCAGGATCGCGATGGCGCCGGCGCTGGAACGCACGAGCATGCCGAGCGCGACGCCGAGCACCGCGACCAGGCCCAGATAGAGGCCGGCGCCGAGCAGGGCGCGCAGCACACCGCTGTCGCCGAGGCCGACACTGCCGACCCCGTCGTTGAGCACGGCCGAGCCCAGCGCGAAGGCGGCGAAGGCGCCGGCCGTCATCGTGACCAGGGCGGCCGCCCCGGCCACCAGGCTCTTGGACCACAGCACCGGCAGCCGGCGGGGCACCGCGGCCAGGGTCGCCCGGATCATGCCGGTGGTGTATTCGCCCGCTCCCAGCAGCGCGCCGAGCACGCCGACGGCGAGGGCGGCCAGGGTGCTGCCGGACAGGGCCAGATCGACGGCCGACAGGTTGTCGCCCGTGAAGGAAGCCGAGGCGATCACGCCGAAGGCGATCAGGAGCACGACCGAGATGCCGGTGGTGATCCAGGTGGAGCGCAGGGAGGAGAACTTGGTCCACTCGGCGGCGACGACGCCACCAGGAGTGATCTTCATCGGGTGGCCTCGTATTCGACAGCGTTGTGGGTCAGGTCCATGAACGCCTCTTCGAGCGAGGCGTTCTGCGGGGTGAGCTCGAACAGGGGGATGCCGCGGGTGGCCGCGGCCAGCCCGATCGCCCGGGCGGTGGTGCCGGCGACGAACAGTTCCTCGGCGCCCGTCGACGTGACAGTGACGCCGGGCCCGGCGATCAGGGCCCGCAGATCGTCGGGGGCCGCGGTGACGACCCGGACGCCCTCGGCGGTGACGAAGTCGGCCACGGTGGTGTCGGCCAGCAGCCGGCCCCGGCCGATGATGACCAGGTGGTCGGCGATCAGGGACACCTCGCTCATCAGGTGCGAGGACAGCATCACCGTGCGGCCTTCGGCGGCCAGACCGGTGAGCAGGTTGCGCACCCAGAGGACACCGTCGGGGTCGAGGCCGTTGACCGGCTCGTCGAGCATCACCACGGCCGGGTCGCCGAGCAGCGCGGCGGCGATGCCGAGCCGCTGGCCCATGCCCAGGGAGAAGGCGCCGACCCGCTTGTGAGCGACAGCCGAGAGACCGACCAGGCCGAGCACCTCGTCGACCCGCGAGCGGGAGATGCCGTGCGTGCGGGCCAGCGTGAGAAGGTGGCTGACCGCCGTGCGGCCGGGGTGCATGGCCTTGGCCTCGAGCAGCGCGCCGATCTCGTGCAGAGGGGCCTTCGACGACGCGTACGGCTTGCCGTTGACCAGAACGTCGCCCGAGGTCGGGGCGTCGAGACCGACGATCATCCGCATGGTGGTCGACTTGCCGGCGCCGTTGGGCCCGAGGAATCCGGTGACCTGGCCCGGTTGCGCGGTGAAGGACAGATGGTCGACGACCGTCTTCGCTCCGTACCGCTTGGTCACTTCACGTACCTGAATCATGCTCACCACGCTAGGCCGGCGTGACCCCGGGATCGTGGTACCTCGGTCGACTCTTCCGCGCCGGCCCTGGTACCCAGGTATACCGGATGACTCTCCACATAGGGCGCTGAGGCCGTGGATGCGGTCGGTCAATCGGCCGGAGCCGGTGGGGACGCCGGCCAGGCGGCCATGGCCAGCTCCGCGGTATCGGTGAGTTCCGCCACCGTGGCGCCGTCCCGTGCCCGCTGCGACATGCCGTGCATCACGGCGGTGAAGTACGCGGCCAGCTTGCCCGGGTCGGCTGTCGCCGGTAGCTCGCCGTCGTGCCGGGCGGTGGTCAGGCGCTCCTCGAAGGTGCCGACGCTGGCGTTGCGCAGGTCGCGCATGTAGGTGGCGACATCGGTGTCGGCCGCGGCCGCGCTGCAGAGCAGGTTCCCGGCCGGTGTCTCGGGATCGGTGTACATCGCCGCCGCATCGAGCAGGATGCGGTGGAAGGCGTCGAAGGCCGTGGCCTCCCGCGCCATGGCGGCCCAGACGAACGTCCCGGCGGGGGAGCGGCCGTACGCCTCGACGACCTCGTTGAACAGCGCCCTCTTGTCGCCGAACGCCGCGTAGAGGCTGCCGGGCCGGATGTTCATCTCCCGGGTCAGGTCGTTGATCGAGGTCGCCTCGTACCCGTTCTGCCAGAACAGGCGGGTGGCGGCGGCCAGCGCCGCCGCCCGGTCGAAAGATGGCGGCCGGCCTCGCCGGGCTTCCGGTGTGTCCATGACCCCATTCTAGAGCGATCGCTCAAAGTGAGGCGGACGACTTGTTGACCGATCGCTCAAGAACGAGCTACGTTGCTTGTTGAGCGGTCATTCAACAAAGGAGCGGGACATGTCAGAAGCACTGCGGGACAGAGTGGCCGTCGTCACCGGCGGCAGTCACGGGATCGGCCGGGCGACCGTCGAGCGGTTCGCCCGCGACGGGGCGACCGTCGCCGTCGGCTACGGCCACGACGAGGAGGCGGCCCGCGACACGGTGGAGCGCATCCGCAAGGACGGCGGACGGGCCTTCGCCGTGCGCACCGAGCTGGGCACGCCCGGCGACGCGGCTCGGTTCTGGGCGGCCTTCGACGAGGCGGGCCGGGAGCTCGTGCCCGACGGGAGGATCGACATCCTCGTGCACAACGCCGCCAAGGGCAGTTTCGCCCGCCTGACCGACCTCCCCGAGGACGAGTTCGATCAGGTGATGGCCGTGAACGTGAAGGCGCCGTTCTTCATCACGAAGCTCGCGCTGCCGCGACTGCGCGACGGCGGCCGGATCATCAACGTCTCCAGCACCGCGGCCCGGGTCGGCAGCCCGGATCTGCTGGCCTACGGCGTCAGCAAGGCGGCGCTCAACTGGTTCGGCTATGACATGGCGCTGGATCTGGGCCCGCGCGGGATCACCGTCAACTCGGTGTCACCCGGCATCGTCATGACCCGGAACAGCCAATACCTGGTCGACAACCCGGAACTCGCGGCCCAGCAGGCGGCGCGCGTCGCCCTCGGCCGGCTCGGCGAGACGGACGACGTGGCCAGCATCATCGCCTTCCTCGCCTCCGACGAGGGGCGCTGGGTGACCGGCCAGGTCATCGACGCCTCGGGCGGCACCGCGCTCTGAGCGGGCCCCGGCGGAGGTCAGCCGGTGCTGGTGCCGTCGTCGGCCGGGCGAGCCGGCCGCACCTGCTGGTGCGCGAGGATGCTGGCCCGGCCGATCACGTCGATCTGTGCGGTGTTGTAGAGCGTCACCACGGCCTCGAGGAAGGTCTGCTTGGTGAACTGCTCGCTTGTGGACAGATGCCCGGCCGGATCGCTCAGCCACGGGTAGTCGATGAGGTTCCGGGCGATGACGGGGGCGAGCTTCTCGGCGAGACTTTGCCGGGTGGCCTCGTCCGCGTCCACCGGCAGGGCCTCCATCTCGGCGTTGACGGGCTCGGAGTCGGTTTCCGCCATGCGCCGCAGGTCCTTCATGGCGTCGTCGTCGTACAGGCGGGTGTAGACGTGGATCAGCGAGCGGTCGGCGGCCGACAGGCGGGGCACGACCGACTCGAAGCCGGCCGGGGTGTCGGCCGGCGCGCCGTCGCGCAGAATGGCGGCGATGTCGGATCGGGCGCTGCTCAAGCGTTCGATCTCGGCGGCGAGCTGGGCGTCGACCTGACGCAGGACCTCCGGGGGTACGTCCCCGGCCGGCTGTGCCATGCCGACGTCGGACAGGGGCACGCCGAGCTCCACGAGGCGGCGGATGCGCAGCAGGCAGATCAGATGCGAGACGTCGTACTGTTTGTAGCCGTTGTGCCGGCGGTCCGGCTCCTCGAGCAGACCCAGCCCGTGGTAGTGCCGGATGGTGTTCACCGTGGTGCCGGCGATCGCGGCGAGCTCTCGGGTGCTCCAGGCCATGTCGAGCCCCTTTCTGGATCGGTCAGTTCGCGGGCTCGAGCAGGGCGAGGAGGATGCGCTGCAGCTCGGAACGATCGGCCGGGGTGATCCTGGCCAGTCTGCGGTCGAAGCCGGCCGCGAGCGCCGCGAGGGCCTTGTCGCGCGCCGTCACGCCTTCGGTGGTCAGGACGAGGCGTTGCCGCCGCAGGTCCGCGTCGTCGATCTCGCGCCGCAGGAAGCCCTTGGCCACCAGGTTGCGGACGTAGCCGGTCATGCTCGCCTTGGAGATCACCAGCTTCGCGGCCAGCTCGGCCGGGTACGGCGACGCGGCCACCTCGGCCAGGACGAAGAACTCCTTCGTCTCGAGTCCCAGCTCGGCCAGCTCATCGGTGCAGGCGTCGAGCACCACGGTCAGCAGACGGTGGTTGAGCGTCCACAGCCGTGCGGCGTCCACCACCACGCGGACCCCTTCCAAGGTGGTACGGTTACGTACTAGTTCGGTCTCGAACTATCTCAGGTTCGAAATATCGCAGAAAAGTACTAACCGCAACTTTACGCGAAGGGTTCTCCCGATGCACATCACCATCCCGCGCGGACCGATCGAGCTCGCGGCCGACCTGCACCTGCCCGGCGACCTCGACGAGGCCACGCCGTTGCGGGTCGTCGTGCTCGCCACGCCCGGCAGCAGCGTGAAAGAGCAGATCGGCGCGAACTACGCGTCCCGCCTCGCCTCCCGCGGCATCGCGGCCCTGGTCTTCGACCCCGCCCATCAGGGGCAGAGCGGCGGCGAGCCCCGCGACCTCGAGGACCCGTACCGTCGCGGCGAGGACATCTCGTATGCGATCGACGCGCTCAGCACGATCCCCGGCATCGACCCGCACCGCATCGGCGTCTTCGGCATCTGCGCCGGCGGTGGATACGCCGTCCACACCGCCCGTACCGATCACCGCATCAGGGCGGTCGGGGTGGTCGATCCCGGCAACATCGGCACGGCGTTCCGCGGGTTCCAGCCCGGCGGACCGGCGGCCGCGCTCGACGCCCTGGCCGACGCGCGCCTCCGGGAAGCCGGGACCGGCGTGCTGACGCGGGAGAACTGGCTGCCCGACACCCTCGAGGAGGCCGCCGCGGCCGGTGTCGACGACGTCGACCTTCTCCAGGCGATTACCTACTACCGCACCGGACGCGGCGGCAACGAGCATTCGACCAACCGCCGGCTCTCCCGCGGCGACGCGCTGCTGCTCGGCTTCGACGCGTACCACCTGGTCGACCAGCTCATGACCCAGCCGTTGCAGCTCGTCCTGGCCGAGCACCTCGAGGGCACCGGCTTCGACGAATCGGCCGAGCGGCTCTGGGCCCTGGCGCCGAACCCCGTCGACCGCCTGGTGGTCGCCGGCGCCCGCCACTACGAGATGTACGACGTACCGGAATACGTCGACGCCGCCGTCGACCGCCTCGCCAAGTTCTACGAGAACAACCTCTAGCGAACGGCCCGGCTGTTCAGTCGGTCACCCGGCTGCGGGACTGATACACCAGGTCCTGGTAATCGGGATGCCGGGCGATCCACCCCGCGATGAACGGGCAGACCGCCAGGACTCGCAGGTTCGCGGCGCGCGCCTCGTCGAGGGCTGCGCGGGCCAGTGCCGCTCCCACTCCCTGGCCTTCGTACGCCGGCGAGACCTCGGTGTGGACGAACGCGACCAGCTCCGCCGTACGGATGTATTCCGCGACGCCCGCGACCTCGGATCGTCCCGGTGCCCGGGCCTCGTACCGTTTGGCTCCGGGAACGTCCTTCACTTCCACTGCCATCTGTCCTCCATGCGTATCGGTTATCGGGACGGAAGTCACCGGCGGGGTTCCCACCGGAAGAGCCGCAGAGCGAGCACGATCGCCACGACGACCCAGGCGAGCGTCGGGGCCAGCAACGGCAACGATTCCGCGAAGGGTACGCCGCCGTTCCAGGTGTTCACGATCAGTTCGGTGGCCGAGCCGCCGGGGAGCAACCGCTTGAGCAGGGTGAGGCTTTCCGTACCGGTGATGCCGACCCAGCTGGCCACGGCGATGGTGACCAGGCTGACCGGCAGCGTCGTGACCTGAGCCTGCTCGGGCGAGCCGGTCAGGCCGGCGGTGGCCATGGCCAGGGCGAGCATCATGACGAAGGTGGCCAGGATCGCCACGACCAGGAGCGCGACCTCGGCCGGGCCGCCGCTCACCGCGGCGAAGATCCCGAGCATGACCACGACCTGAACGAGGGCGGTGAAGGCGACCGGCAGGGTCAGGCCCGACAGGATCGCCGGGTCACTGGCCGCGGTGGAGCGCAGCCGCTTGAGGAACAGGTCCTGCCGGCGGGCCGACAGGGTGGTCACCGCCGTGGTGTAGAGGCTGAACGCGCCGACGGTGAAGACGAGGACCGCGGCGATGTAGCCCAGGCTGCCGATCTGAGCGAACGTGTCGCGGCGGAAGATGAAGAAGGCGCTGGCGGCCAGCGGCATGATGAGGTTGGAGATCAGCACGGCGCGATTGCGGAAGATCTGGGCGAATTCGCTGTACGCGATGGGGAGCATGTCGTTGCCTCTACCGTGTCGGGGTGGGAACCGGGTCGGTCTCGATGGCGCGGAAGACGTCGTCCAGCCGGGTCGGTGCGGCGGAGAGCCCGTGCAGACCGACGTCGTGCAGGTCCGCCCAGTCGAGCAGCCGCTTGAGATCCGCTTGCAGCTCGAACGTCTCGATCTGGTACGCCGAGCCGCCAGGCTGGGCCACGCCGAGCGGCGGGGCGGGAGTGCCGGGGGACAGCGAGAACTGGATCGCGGCCGGCAGGGCCCGGGTCAGCTCGGGCACTGTTCCCTGGGTGCGCAGGGTGCCCCGGTGCATGAGCCCGATGCGGTCGGCGTGCTGCTGCGCCTCCTCCAGGTAGTGCGTCGTCAGGATGACGGTGGAGCCGTGGCCGCGCAGTTCCTCCACGGCCTCCCACAGGGCGTCGCGCGACTGGATGTCCAGCCCCGTGGTCGGCTCGTCCAGGAAGACGAGCTCCGGTCGCCCGTAGACGGTGGTGGCGAAGTCGAGTCGTCTCTTCTCGCCGCCGGACAACTGCCCGACCCGGGTCGCGGCCTTGTGGGTGAGGCCGACGACGCCCAGGAGGCGATCGACCGAATCCGACCGGCCGGACAACCGGCCGATCAGCCGGACGGACTCCTCGACGGTGAGGTCGGCGGAGAATCCGCTCTCCTGCAACATGATCCCCATCCGGGGCCGTACCGCCCGCCGGTCGGCCGGGCTCTCACCGAAGACCCGTACGGTGCCCGACGACGCTTTCCGGTGCCCCTCGATGACCTCCAGGGCCGACGTCTTGCCCGCTCCGTTGGTGCCGAGCAACGCGTACAGTTCGCCTTGCTCGACTCGGAGACTCAGGTCCTTGACGGCAATGAAGTCGCCGTACGAGACGCTCAGCCGGTCCACCTCGATGACTGGCCGCGACGATGCGCCGGGTGGTCTCTCCGCTTGTTCCATGTCGGCCCTGCCTTCGTTGAATGGTCGTCTTCGATCCGGTCTGCTCGTCCGGCGGGAACCAGTGCAGACCGTGTTCCCGGAACACAGTCAAGGCGGTAGTCGGCAAGCTCACCGCTGCCGTCGCGCCGCCGCCGGGCCGGATCCGGCCGCGGGCGCTTCACCCGATCCCGGCGGTCACGACGCCGCGGCGGCTGCCGGAGACGGTGAGCACCACGAGGGCCACGAGCAGCAGCGCGATCACGGTGACCGGTGCTGGTCCGAGCGGCGCCAGCAGCACCAGAGCGGCGGTGATCGGGTACGTGGACAGCCAGGCCCCGGTCTGTGCCGGCCGCACGTGCAGCAGCCAGACGGCGAGCAGGAAGACCACGACCGGCACGGCGATCGCGTACCCGGCGACCACGCCGGAGACCTCCGCATGGTGGGTCTCGTAGTCCACGACGACCCCGAGCCCCGCGCCGACGGCGGCCGCCGCGGCGAAGATCAGGTAATGCCCGTACCCCCAGACGAGCGTGACGCGTGGCGTGCTCGTCAGGCGGCGGGCGGGCCGGTCGAAGTACAGCCACCACAGCGCGAAGACCAGGACCAGACCGGACGCGGCCACCGCGGCCAGTTCGACAAGGTGCTCACCCTCCGCCAGCCCGGTCTTGACGGCGATCGTCGTCGCCGCGACCGCCTCGCCCAGCATGATGATGGTGAACAGCCCGTATCGCTCGGCGACGTGGTGCGGGTGATAGGTCGTCGGTCCGCCCGGCGCGTATTCGGCGAGCGCCGGGACGAGCAGTTCGGCGAGCGCGAGCACCACGAACAGGGGCACCGACCAGGACCCCGGCACGGTCAGCCAGCCCAGCCAGAGCACCTGCACGACGACGACGCCGAACGCGTACCGGACAGCCACACTGCGGTGATCCGGGTCGCTGCGGGCGGCCCGCACCCACTGGGCCACCAACGCCAGCCGCATGATGACGAAGCCGATGACGGCCGCGGTGAAGTTGCCGTCCTCGAAGGCCGCCTCGACACCGGCGGCGAGCACCAGGACGCCGGCGATCTGCACCAGCGTGGTGATCCGGTAGACGTCGTCGTCGGTGTCATAAGCGGACGCGAACCACGTGAAGTTCATCCACGCCCACCAGATCGCGAAGAACACGATCAGGTAGGTGCCGACGCCGTGCGCCACGTGATCCTCGGCGATCGCGTGGTGCAAAGGCAACGCGGCTTGCGCCACCGCCACGACAAAACAGAGGTCGAAGAAGAGCTCCAGCGGGGTAGCCGTCCGATGCGGCTCCGTGGCCGAACGCGCCCGCATCGGGGTGTGCCATCTACGCTGTGACTGCCCGCTCATGTCAGATTCCGCCCGCTCGAGGTTTTCGGGGTCCTGGTCACCGGACCGGCATCCGGTACGGCGCCGGTCAGGGACCGGCGCCTCGTCCGGACGTCAGCCGATCGACGTGGCGGCCTCGAGGATGATGCGGGCCACCGCGGCCGGCTCCGAGGCGGGGACCGCATGCGACGCACCGGGCACTTCGACGCTGGACCGGGCGCCCGCGCGCTCGGCCATGAAGCGGTGCGCTTCCAGTGGGATGTTGTAGTCCAGCTCCGGATACAGGAACCAGGAGGGCAGCGTCTTCCAGGCCGGTTCGCCGGAGCTGTCGTTCAGCGCCGTGTCGTTCAGCGGGCGCTGCGCGGCCGCGTCGACCGCGGCTCGCCCGGCCGGGACGTCGGCGGCGAACTGCTGGTGGAACTTGTCCTGCTGGATGTACAGATCGACCGTTCCGTCGGGCAGGGGCACCTCGCTGAGGGTCTTGCCCAGAGTGCTGCCGGCGAACTTGCCGGACAGCTCGAAGATGCTCTCGCCGGCCTCCGGGGCGAAGGCGGCGACGAACACCAGCGCCTTGACGTGGTCGTGATCGACGGCGGCGTTGGAGATGACCGCCCCACCGTAGGAGTGGCCGACGAGCACGACGGGCCCGTCGATCGTGGTCAGGATGCTGGAGACGACGGCGGCATCCCCGGCCAGGCTGCGCAGCGGGTTGGGCGCGGCGACGACCGGGTAGCCGTCGGCGTGCAGCCGCTCGATCACGCCGCTCCAGCTGGCCGACTCGGCGAAGGCGCCGTGGACCAGGACGATGGTGGGTTTCATGGCAGTTCCTCTCATCGATGGTGAACAAGCCGGCGGCCGGGCGGATCCCGTCCCCGGCCCTCTCGAGCCACTGCGTCAAGCCTCTGGGCCGCGCACGTGGTGGCTACGGTCATGAGTAGTCCCGCTGGTCGAGCACTTCGACGACGCGCGCGCTGATCTTCCCGAGCGCGGCGATGTCGGCATCCCCCAGGCTGTCGAGAAGGACGTCCCGGATCTCCTTGCGCTGCCCGCGAAGCACCCGTACGACGAGCAGCCGGCCTTGCGGGGTCAGAGTGGCCTCGTAGGCACGCCGTCCCACCGGTACGCGGCCCCGGGTGACCAGGCCCTGGCGTTCCAGAACGGCGATCGTGTGACTGACGCGGCTGAGCGAGAAGCACAGCATGCCGGCGATCGTCTTCAAGCCGAGCGTCTGATTCTCGGCGGCGTTCAGAAGGACCAGCACCTTGAAATGCCCATGGGCGATGTCGCCGTCACGCTGGGATTGCCGTTCCAGCGCGACCTCGAGGAGGTGGGTGGCCAGCACCAGGTCATGCCACACGGCGTCCCGGTCGAGGTCGTCGTCACGTCGCTTCGTCACGATGCCCATACTTGCGCCGGCGCACCGGCCTGTCGACCTGCCGGGCCTACACCATGGCGTTGCCGTTGGCAGTGGTCTCGGTCGCGACGAGGTCCTGGACGACGTCCCAGTGTTCGACGATGCGTCCGTTCTCCAACCGGTAGATGTCGACGATGACGACGGGGCCTGCCGCCCAGCCATGGACGATGCTGTGGGTGAAGACCAGATCGCCCTGTGCGGCCACCCGTTGCGGCTCCCACGAGAAGCCTTCCAGTCCCGGGACGACCGTGCGCAGCACGTCCAGCCCGTTGGGCATCTGCGGGCTGTGCTGAACGTACGGTTCGGCCCAGTACCGATCGATTGCCGTCAGGTCCTTGTCGGTGAACAGCTCCCGCATCGCGGTGAGCACGATCGCGGTGTTCCGCTCGGCCTGGGTGTCCTGCGGAGCCGGCTGCTGAGTCATGATCAGACTTCCTTGATGGTTCCGACGAAGTTGTGGAGCTTGCCGGCGACGGTCACGTTGGAATAGACCGTCCCGTTCTCGAAGTCCTCCAGGTGGGTCACTGTCGCCCCGCTCGCCTCGGTCCACGAGTTGAGATAGACGCCCGTACGGATTTCCCGCAGGTTCAGCGCCACCGTCTCGGTGTGACCGTCGGGGGCCAGGCCGGCGCCCTGAACGACGACGAAGCTGCCCTGGGTCGCGGAGTCGAAGGTGAACCGCACCTGCAGATCGCCGAGATCGAAGCGGTAGCTCCGGCCTGTCAACTGTGTAGTCATTGCACATCCTTCGGAATCGACGACCGCCTGCACGCCTGAGTTGAACTCTCAACTCAGCGGTCGGGTTGAAGTTTCAACTCAGATGGCTTCCGGCGCAAGACCCTGGGAGCCAAGTCACTCGTTCGCCGTTCGGTTTCGTCATATGCCACACCGTGTTGTCGGAACAGGGTCAAGCAAGGGCGAGGTGATCTCGGTGACGTCGCGGCCGTGCCCGAACTCGCCCGTTCTGCATGGCGTCGCTTCGGCGACAACCGGGGCGACCGGTGGTGCGTACCGTCAGGCCTGTTGGGTTTTGATCTGCGCCGGTCGCCCGGCGGCATCGGCGATCGATCGATCCGCGGCGCATCCGGGTTGCCGGCACCTCACGGGGGAAAGGTGTGCCAAGCATGAAACGAACGACAACGACCCTGCTGGTGCTGTTCACGATGGGGATCGTGGTCTCGGCGAGCCCGGCCGGCGCCCAGGCGGGCACGACGACCGGCCGAGGGGAGTCCGTATCGGAAGGCTCCCTGCGGTCTCTGGCCTCGTCTTTCCGGATCAGGAACAACTGGTCCAAGCTGTACCTGCAGAATTCCGGCAGCATCAGCAACGGCGTCGACGTCTCGCAGCATCCGCGCAACACCAACGGCTACCAGGAATTCCAAGAGGTCGTGGACGGCCAGTACCGCACCTTCATGCACGTCAGGTCGGGCTTGAACCTGGGTATCAACCGCGGCAACACACTGCCCGGCGCGAAGGCCATCCTGGCCAACGGCAGCGGCGCCTTCAACCAGGACTGGCTCGTCGTCCCCAGGTCGGGCTCCATCGTCGAGCTGAGAAACCGTGGCAGCGGACTCTGCTTGGGAATCTATGACGCGAGCACCGCGGCCGGCGCGGTCGCCGGTCAGTTCGCCTGCACCGGAGGGTTGAACCAGGGCTGGCAGAAGATCTACGTGGTGTGAGCCGTCGCGGGATCCCCATGAGCCCACCGACGCGCTAAGGTGTTGTCGTGCCCCGGATGGGCCGACACGATGGAGGCAGCACCTACAGCAGCCGTTGAGCCACGGCGCGCTCCTCGCGTCGCTTGCCGGTCGAGCCTATCCAGTTCTCACGTCACCTCACGTCACCCGCCGTCGATGGCTCGACGCTGGTGAATCGTGCGGTGTGCCGTTGAGGCGTGCGCTACGCCGGCTCCTCGCTCATCCGTTTTTCCGGCTGTCCGTTGCTGCTTCCGTCGTCATCACCGACGATGCGAAGGACCCTATGAACACCGACCAGATCAGTGCCACCGCTGCGCGTCAGGATGCGGTGGGGGACGACCCTGCCGGCGTACGGCGTGACCACCCCGTCGGCGAGCCCGACATCACCTCCTACCCGGCCGACACGCGTTTTCCCGGCCCGCGACCGGCCGTGCTGGTGTTGCCGGGTGGGGGATACCGATTCCACACCGAGCACGAGGGCGAAGGCTATGCCCGGTGGCTGAGCGGTGCCGGGCTGCACGCGTTCGTCCTGCGGTACCCGCTGATGACCGACCACCGTTTCCCCGCGCCGCTGGAGTCCGGCCGCGCCGCCCTGGAATGGATTCGCGGCGGCGAGCACGGGCTGAACGTCGGCGAGCACGTCGGCGTCATCGGCTCGAGTGCCGGCGGGCACCTCGCCGGGCTGCTGGCCACCGGTACCGTGCTGTCGACGGAACGGCTGGTCGGGCCGCCGCCGCGGCCGGATTTCGCGATTCTCGCGTACCCGGCGGCGGATCTGCGCCTCCTGCCGGAAGAGCCGGTGCGATGGATTCTCGACGGACGGATGGAGCTGCGCGAGGAACTGTCACCGGCGTGCGCCATCGACGCCGACACTTGTCCGACCTTCCTGTGGGCCACCGCCGAGGACCCGCCCGGATTCCCGAACGCCCTGGCGTACGCGAAAGCGCTTTTCGATGCCGGCATCCCCGTGGAGCTGCACGTCTATCCGCGGGGATGGCACGGCCTCGGCCTGGCCAACGGAGTTGCCTACGGCGAGCACGGTGCCATTCATATTCCCCACACGGCCCGTTGGGCTCAGGCCTGCGAGGCGTGGCTCGGCGCGGAAGGGTTCCTGCCGGCCGGCTGACCGCGCCTGCTGCCCGCCGAGGCCTCAGTCCTGGCTTCGAACGGTCGATAGGACGACGAGCCGCCCTACGCGGTGCGAGTCGGACGGTCCGGAGGATTGCGGATGAGCAGGCTTAGGCCGGCGGACGCCATCGTCGTGCCGGAGGTCGACGACCGGCCCCTCGACGTGGCGACGATCGTGCAGCACCGACTGGTGACGCCGGTGTTCCAGCCGATCGTCGATCTGGCCACCGGGGCGGTTGTGGCGGTCGAGGCGCTCGCCCGCGGGCCGGCCGGCTCCGCCCTCGAACGGCCCGATCAGCTCTTCGCCGCAGCGTCGCGGGACGGGCTGCTCGGGTCGTTGGATCTGCTCTGCGTCGAGCGCGCCATCGAGTGTGCTCTGGAGGCGGTGATCGCGCCGCCCATGCTGTTCGTCAACGCCGAGCCGGCCGCGCTGAACCGGCCGATCTCCGCGCGGCTGCTCGAGCTGCTGCTGAGCGATCTGCCGTTCCGGATCGTCACCGAGTACACCGAGCGGGCGCTGTCCAGCTTTCCCGCCGCTCTGCTGCGTATCGCCGGTCAGTCTCATCGGATCGGTAACGGGATCGCGCTGGACGACGTCGGAGCCGATCCGATGTCGCTGGCCTTCCTGCCGTTCATCGAGCCCGACGTGATCAAGCTCGACATGCACCTGGTGCGTCACCCCTCCGCGCCGTCCACCGCCCAGGTGTGCGCGGTGGTCGCCGCCACCGCGCGGTGCACCGGTGCGGTGGTGCTCGCCGAGGGCATCGAGACGAGCGCGGACGTCGAGGTCGCCCGGACACTCGGCGCGACGTGGGGACAGGGATGGCATTTCGGCCGGCCGGTCGAGGCGGCCGATCTCCGGTTGCCGGCCGGTGGTCCGGTGCCGGCGATACGCGAGGCCCGCCCGGGACTGCACCAGCCGGTCGGGAGCCCCTTCGACGTGGCCGTCGCCGGTGCGGCCGGCCCGGCGCCGGACACGGCGATCGTGCCCGCCCTGGAGCGGATGAGCGCCGCGGTCACCGGCGAGCAGCATGCCGTCGTGCTGGGTTCGTACTGCGACCCCGGCGAGGTGGCCCAGTGGCTTCCGTACATCGAGCGGGTCACCCGCCAGGCGATTTACACGAGCGTGCTGCGGCCGGACGCGTCGCCCGAGCCGTTTCCCGGTGAGAGCAGCCTGGTCGTCATGGCACCGGGCCATGCCGCCGCTCTGTGCCGGCGTCCGAGGACCGGCCTGGTCGTCACCGAGTCCCGGAACACGGTCGCCGCCATCGGACGCGTGCTGCTCCAGCGGCTGGCACCCTAGGCCGCGTCACATGGCCGGCGCGGGGACCAGCCGGGTGCCGGCGCGACGGCCGGCCCGATCGCCGGCCGGGAGCAGATGGCGTAGCTCGGTGGCGCGTACGGCGGCTTGCGCGGCCGTGCCCCGCAGGACGCGGGCAGCGTGCTCGGCCGAGCCCGCGTCGCGCCAGGCCGCCTGCTCGGCCTGGGCGGACAGTTCGTAGCGCCGGCGCCGGTAGGCCGCGGTGGCCCGGTCGACGACCAGTTGCTGCTCGACCGCGTGCAGCCGGGCGTCCCAGCCCTGGCGGCCGGCGAGGGCGTCGGCCATCGCGGCGGCGGGCAGGTCGCCGCGTTCGACCGCGGCCGCCACCGTCCGGTGCAGGAAACGCTCCCGGGCCGCGTACTCCTCGCACGTCGGCGCGGACCACGGGCTACGGAACGCGGCTGCGGCCAGGCTGTGGCGCACCCGCGCGTCGGCGTCGATCCACGCCTGCCAGTCCTCGGTCTGCTGCTGGTCGGCCTGCTCCCACCGCCGGCGCCACTGGTCGGCGGCGGCGGTCGCCCGGTCGGCGGCGACCTGAACCTCCGTCGCGAACCGCACGGCGTCGATCGCCTCCTGCGAGGTGGGGCGGGCCGGCCCGCGCCGCAGGGTGCTGAACCGCGCGGCCCCGGCGGCCTCGTCCGAGGAAGCGCGCGGCGTGGTGCGGCGCAGGGCGGCGAACAGCTCCCGGAGGGCGCGCCCGGGCTCTCGCAGGATCTCGGGGCTGCCCAGCAGCAACACCGCCGGCACGGTCAGGGCCAGCAACGTCCCCCAGATGATCAGGGGGGTGGGCTCGGTCAGCAGCATTCTCGCAACCACGTTCATGACAGCAATCCATCCGCGTCGTCGATCGCCGTCGCAGAGGTGCGCCCGGCGTGCTGAGACCTCCGCGTCGTCTGGTGCGCGGACGGTCAGGCGACGGCCGGGGGCGGGGCGCGGGAACTGCGGACAACCGCGAGGAACTGGTCGGACAGGGCAACGGAGCGGTCGGCGGCGCCGGGCTCGGCAGGTGCGGGAGAGGCGGTCGGACGATCCGGCTCGACGTCGGCTGGCGCGGTAGCGGACGACGCTACGGCGTGCTGCGCGGCAGTGGCCGCGCAGCTGCGGACGGATCCGGCGACACCGGGAACGGCCAGGCCCTGAGTCGCGCCGAACAGCGCCAGGACCATGACCAGGAGAACAGGCAACGCCCGCAGCACACTGCGCCGGGTACCGATTGCCATGCCCGAAATGTACCAGTCAGTCGATCATTGACCGAGTCGCCACACCGTCGCCGTTGCGCGCTGGAGCAGCAGATCCGGCACTCTTGGGTACAGCGGGCCGCACCCAAGAGTGCCGTTCGTCGGCTATTGGAACGAGGCGTCGTCGATGACGAGGTTGTCGGTTCCCGCGGCGGTCTCGACGTAGAGGAGCGCCCGGGACAGCGTCCCGCTCCACGAGGGGGTGGCGGTGCCGGAGAGCAGCGTCCAGCCGTTCGCGTTCACCGTCGTGGCCGGGGTGAGCTGGAGGTAGCTGGTGGTGCCACCGGCGGTCAGGGCCAGGGTGGCCTTGGCGGCTGGGGTGCCGCCCTGGGTGCGCACCCACACGCTGGTGGTGTAGCTCCGGCCATTGGTGAGCCGGGTGGTCACGTCCTGGGCCGGGCCGTTCCACGATCCGGTACGACCGGCGATCGTGAGGGCCCGGGTGCCGCTGCGCACGGTGGCGGTGCCCGCGGTGAGCGTGCCGCTGCCGTTCACCTGCCAGCCGGTGGCGCCGTCCTCCATCCCCGCGTTGGTGAGCAGATTCCCGCCGGTGCCGGTTCCGCCGAACTGCCACCAGTTCACGTTGAGCAGGAAGCCGCCGCCGCCGGTGAACCTCAGATACAGGTCCTGGGTGCCGGACAGGCCGGTCATCGTGCAGGAGACCGAGGTCCAGGCCTGCCAGCCGCCGGTGCCCGGCACGGTGCAGGTCCCGGCCAGGGCGCCGGTGGGGCTGCCGGTGCGTACCTCGATGCGCCCGCCGCTGGTGGCCGAGGCGACCCGGGCGGTGAACGAGGTCGCGCCACCGCCGAAGGCGACGCCCTTCACCTTGACGTAGTCGCCGTTCTCGATGTTGGCCACGTTCAGACCGCCCTCGGACGACGGCTCGGTCTCGACTCCGGAACTCCAGGCGATGGTCTCGGCTTCCTGCCGGGCGTACGGGTTGAGCGTGCCGTTCTGCGGGGCGCCGGCAGTGGTCATCGTCATTGTCGGGATGGTGCCGTCGGCGTTGTAGGTGAACTTCTCCACGGCCACCGAGCGGGTGTAGCCGCTGCCTCCGGGCAGCGCGCCGTTGTGGTAGAAGAAGTACGACCCGCCGTTGAAGTCGATGATTCCGGCGTGGTTGGTGAAGCTGCTGCCCTGGGTGGGCATGACGGTGCCGCGGTAGGTCCAGGGGCCGGTCGGGCCCGGCGCCGTGGAGTAGCCGATGAACTCGGAGCAGCATTTCGCGGCGAAGACGTTGTAGTACAAGCCGTTCCGCTTGTAGACCCAGGGCCCTTCCTCGTACAGCGTCGGACGGCTCGTGTTGCCGGTGCGCGTGCCGAAACCCGCGGTGGTGAGCGGGATCTGCGTCACGCCGCCGCTGTAGCTGATCATGTCGCTGTTCAGCCGGACGTACCACAGGTTGGGGTTGCCCCAGTAGAGATAGGCCTGGCCGTCGTCGTCGATGAAGACGGTCGGGTCGATCTCGCCGTTCTCGGCCAGGGGGCGCCCGATGGCGTCGGTGAAGGGGCCGGTCGGGCTGGTCGAGACGCCCACGCCGATCGCCATCCGCCCGGTCGTCCGGTTCTTGACCGGTACGTACCAGTAGAACTTGCCGTTGCGGTTGACGACCTGGCCGGCCCAGGCGTCCGCGCTGGCCCAGCTGAACGTGGCGACACTCATCGGGGAACCGTGGTCGGTCCAGTTCACCAGGTCGGCCGAGGAGTACACCCGCCATTCCTTCATCGTGAAGTACGTCGAATTGTCCTCGTCGTGGCCGGTGTACAGATACACCCGGCCGTTGTGGACCAGCGGCGCCGGGTCGGCGGTGTAGATCGTCTGCACGATCGGGTTGTCGGCCCGGGCCGGTTGGGCGAAGGCTGTCAGTGTGATCGCGCACAGCATCGCGGCGACCGCGGCGAGGGTTTGCCGGAGCCGGGCGGTCATCGACGGGTCCACTGCTGGTTGGCCGCGCCGGTGCAGGTCCACAGCAGAGTCAGGGTGCCGTTGGCGGTCTGGTTGTTGTTGACGTCGAGGCACAGGCCGGTCTGGTTGTTGCGGAGAGTGCCGTTGGACTGCAGGGTCCACTGCTGGTTGCTGCCGCCGTTGCAGTCCCACAGCTGCACCTTCGTCCCGGCCGTGGCGCCGGTCGGCGAGTCGAGGCACTTGCCCAGCGCCTGCAGGGTCTGGCCGGAGGTGGCCCATCTCTGGTTGGCGGCGTTGTTGCAGTCCCAGATGACCGGCTGGGTGCCGTTGGTGGTGTTGCTGTTGGGCACGTCCAGGCAGCGTCCGGACGAGGTGCTGACCAGGGCGGCCGAGGCCGGCGTCTGCGGGTCGCCGGTGGTGCCGCCGCTGACCCGATAGACGACCGTGCCATGGGCCGGCACGCTCGCGCTGATCGCCCCGCCGGTCGTGGTCGTGCCGCCGGTCCAGGCATCGACCAGCGAGTACGACGACGCGCCGGTCTTGCCGATCGCCGCGGCCGTGGTCGAGATCGTACGGGTCGCGTTGCTCTGGTTGAACAAAGCCACCGCGACGTCACCGTTGGCCAGGCGCTTGGCCAGCACCCGCTGGTTGGCGTCCCCCGCGATCTGGGCTCCCTGCCGGCCGAGCGTGTCCTGGTTGATGGCGATGAGCCGGGGATTCTTCAGAATGGTCTGGGTGGCCGCGGACATGTTGCGCAGGTCGTTTCCGGCGATCAGCGGAGCGGCCATGACTGCCCACATGGCGAAGTGTGACCGCTGCTCGGTGTCGGTCAGCGTGCCCCGGCCGACCTCCATCATGTCCGGGTCGGTGAAACCACCCGGCTTCGCGTACCCGGCCAGCGGCACGTTGACGTCGATGATGTTCTGTACGCCCATCGGGTAACCGTTGACCTGGTCGGTCTTCCAGACCAGCTGGATGTCCTCGGTGGTGCGCCAGATGTTGGCCACATCGCCCCAGTCACGCTGGGGACCGGTCTTCGAGTGGATGCTGTTCGAGTTGATGCTGTAGAGGATCGGCCGGCCGGTGGCGGCCAGGGCGTCGCGCATCTTGGCGAACGTGGCGACCTGCTCGTTGATGGTGCCGGCGGGGGAGCACCAGTCGTACTTGAGGTAGTCGACGCCCCAGGCCGCGAACTGCCGGGCGTCCTGGGTCTCGTGGCCCTGGCTGCCGGTCGCACCCGGGTAAGTGCCGAAATACTGCGCGCAGGTCTTGTCCAGCGGGGCCTGGTAGATGCCGAACTTGAGGCCCTTGCTGTGGATGTAGTCGCCGAGCGCCCGCATCCCGCTGGGGAAGCGGGTGGGGTCGGCCTGCAGGTTGCCGCTCGAGTCACGGTTCGGGTTCATCCAGCAGTCGTCGACCACCACGTACTGATAACCGGCGTCACGCATGCCGGTGCTGACGATGCTGTCGGCCATTCCCCGGATCAGCGACTCGTTGATGTCGCAGAAGAACGTGTTCCAGCTGTTCCACCCCATCGGTGGGGTGCGGCCCACCCCGTTGTCCAGGGCCTGCGCCGGCGTGGCGGTGGCGGCGAACGCGGTGCCCGACAGCAGCAGCAGGCCCGCCGCGAGCATGGTCTTCAGGCGTCTCATGGCTTATCGACCGGTCCAAACTTGGTTGGCGCCGGCGGTGCAGGTCCACAGCTGGACCAGACTGCCGGCGGCGGTGGCGTTGGCACTGACGTCCAGGCACAGGCCGGACGCGACGTTGCTGACGGTTCCGTTCGCGTTGCGGTTCCAGCGCTGGTTGGCCGCCCCGGAGCAGTCCCAGAGCTGCGCCTTGGTGCCGGCGCCGGCGTTGGTCGGTGAGTCGAGGCACTTGCCCAGGGCCTGCAGGGTCTGGCCGGAGGCGGTCCATCTCTGGTTGGCGGCGCCGGTGCAGTCCCAGATGACCGGCTGGGTGCCGTTGGCGCTGTTGCTGCCCGGCACGTCCAGGCAACGCCCGGAGCCGGCGCCGACCAGCGCCCCGGCGGCGGGGGTGCCGGGGGTGCCGGTGGTGTCGCCGATGACGCCGGGCACCGAGCGCAGCGCGGCGTACCAGGTCGCGGCCATCTTGTCGTAGCCGCCGGCGGTGGGATGGACGCCGTCGATCAGATCCGCGGTCGTCAGGGCGGCGTGCATGTCGACCAGGTGGACCCGCTTGCCGCTGTTCACCTTGCTCTGCACGATGCCCGGAAGCGCGGCGTTGAAGGTGCGGGCGGACGCCGCCTGACCGGCCGAGGCGAGCGGGATGATCGTGGCCACGAACACGTCCGCGGCGGGAGCGGTCGCGGTGATGCGGTCGATCAGGGCGGAGAGCCGGCTCGGCGCGGACGCGACGTTGTAGTTCTGCAGGATGTCATTGGTGCCGATGTGCAGCAGCACCGTGCGGGGGTTGGCGGTGCCGAGCCAGCGGGAGATGTTGGCGTCGATCTGGTCGATCCGCCATCCCGGGTGACCCTGGTGGTCGTGGTCGCCGAGGGCCGCCGGACCGTTGACCTGCGTGCCGACGAAGTCGACCCGGTAGCCGGCGCCGGACAGCCGCTGCCAGAGCCCGATGCGATAACCACCGGGAACCTGCGTTCCCTCGGTGATCGAGTCCCCCAGTGGCATCACCCGGACCCCTCCGTTCGATTCGGCCGCGGCGGCCGCGGCGGCCGCGGTGGGGGCGGCCGCACCGGTCAGCGAGAGTCCCAGGGCGAGGGCGGCGGCCAGAAACCAGCCTTTTCGCTTGTGCATAGGTGCTCCTCCCGGCGGCCGGCGGTTCGTCGCGGCGCGCCAGCCCATGCCGGCCGCAACGGCCGTCCCGGGCGGTAAGTGAACGTTAACAGCATGTTGTCGCCAGATTGCCAGAATGTCTTCACGTATTCAAGAGGGCGAATGTCGGTCGCTTCAGGGGTGTCATCGGCGGACGGCCGGAAAGGGTGCGAAAATGGTGCGGCTGAAAGTGTTACGCCGGTAGGTCTACTGAAGTCGCATGCTGACTGGGACGGACTCGCCTCTGAAGAGAGTGTTTCTGAGGGGTGTGGGACGGCGTGTCCGCGGTGATCTTCCAGGCTGCGAGACGGTGTCCGGGTGGGTCGTCAACGCGTGTATCCATCGGATCTGACCAATCAGCAGTGGGAGACCATCGAGCCGATGCTCCCGTTGATCAAAGAGCCCGGGGCGGATCCCGAAGCATCGTTCCGCGACATCGTGGACGCGATTTTGTACCTCGACCGGTCCGGGTGTTCCTGGCGGCAGCTACCAGTGGACTTCCCGCCCTGGCAAACCGTCTACGGCTGGTTCCAGCGGTGGAAAGCTCGCGGTGTCGCCGAACGGATCCTTGAGGAACAGCGATTCATCGTCACCGACACCCTTGGCTTGCTGGTCAGCGTCACCGTCCTGCCGCGTCGTGGCAGGACCGCGACGGCGCCAAGACGGCGCTGCCGAGCGTCTATCTGTTCACGGTGATCCGGTGTGTGTTCGCCGATCAGGGCTTCGCCGGCCGGCTGCTCGACTGGGCCGCCACCCGCGGCAAGCCCGCCACTCGACAGCAACGCCCCACCCTCCAACAAGCCCGAGCAACCACCCTCTAAAACACTCAGTGAGTAGACGTTTCATTAGCCTTTATGGCGTTACGGCTGAGTGGAAGGCAGTGGTGGAGTAGCTTCAGCTTGGCATCCAGTCGAATTACGCATTGTCAACCGCTTCGTATTTGCGATGATCTGCGCCTTTAGTAACTCGATCGTGTTTGATTGATTTTCTGCCCGGAATCGACGGACTCAGCGTCCTCAGGACAGCCTGACATCACCATATGCCAGGAGAATGAGCGACCGCCGCGCGTACCCGTCCGACCTGTCCGACGCCTGCTGGGCCTTGATCGCACCCCGGCTGACCGCCTGGCGCCAGGCCCGCACCGATGCCCGCACCAGCATCGGTGTCAAGGGCCGCACCCCCACCCACGACCTGCGCGAGATCTTCAACGCGATTCTGTACGTCAACCGCACCGATATCGCCTGGCGTTACCTGCCCCACGACTCCCTCCACATGCGACGGTCTATGGCTATTTCGCTTTATGGAGCAAAGAAGGGATCTTCACCGAACTCAACTATCGGCTCACCGGACTCGTCCGCGACCACCACGGCCGAACCGTCGAACCGACCGCGGCGATCATGGACACACAAAGCGTGAAGACATCCACCAACGTGCCCACCGAGACCCAAGGCATCGATGCCGGCAAGAAGATCGTCGGCCGCAAACGCGGCATCATCACCGACAGCATGATCACCATCGCCATGATCGACAACCTCGCCCGCCGACTCACCGACGAAATCGCCCTAAGCTGGCAGGACCCCCAAACCACATAACACCACAAAATACGTTAGTCAGACGTCCTCTCAGAAAGCCAGGTATCGCGTGACACTCGTCACGGGGCGTCCGAGATCCGAACTCGATGCAGCCATCGTCCTAACGACTATGAGACACGGACCAGCGCCCGGCGCCAGCCTCGTCGGACTCGAACTGAGGCGCTCATGTGCACTCGGGGCCGCGATGGTGGCGCTCGTCGGGATCGTCGCCCTCTACGTCAACCCAGGCCAGTGGTCGACCGGATGGATGTCGCTGGCCCTGACCGCGCGCAGCTACACCGTGTTGCTGTGGCCGCTGGCCCTCGCGGTGGGCGCGGAGCAAGGCCGCCGAGAGCACCGCACCAACGTGACCGAGCTGTTCGCCACGACCCCCCGCTCACGCGCACGCCGTATGCTTCCACTGCTCATTGCCATCGCCGCGACGACTTCGCTGGCGTACGTGCTGATCCTCGTCGCCGGCGCGGTCTCTCTTCTCTCGCCCTCGCGCTACTTCCCGACCGACTTCCTCGTCATCTCCGCCGTCGGCGCGCTGTCGCTCGTAGCCGCCGCCTGGCTCGGCCTCGGCATAGGGCGGCTGGTGCCCACACCGGCCACCGCTCCCCTGCTCGCAGTCGCGGGTGCCGTGTTCGTCACCTACACCGCGATCGTCGACCCGCTGTGGCTCGGCGCGGTGCTCTCACCGATGTACGGCACCATGCAGAACTATCTGTACCAGACCATCGACGCCCGGGTGAGCGCCGCGTTCTGTATCTGGATGGCCGCCCTCGCGCTCACCGGCGCCGTGCTCCTCGTCGCCGATACCCGATGGCTGCGCGCCGCGGCACCGTTGCCGGCCCTCATCGGCATCTGCCTCGCGGTCGCGATCGTCCCCCGGGACCGGGCCGCGCTGGAGGCGCCGATCGACCCGTCGGCCGCTGCACTGGTCTGCACCGACGACGCCCCGACCATCTGCGTCAGCCGCGTCCACGCCGGCGTCCTCGGCGAGCTGACACCACTGGCCCGTCAAGGCCTGGCCGTACTCAACCGGCTGCCGGGCACACCGGCCGAAGTACACGAGGACATCAAGCCGTACGGCGCTTGGCGGACGCCGGCGCCTGCGGAGACCCAGGTCGTCCTGCTCGAGGTCACCGTGGACGAACACGGTGAGCTGGCCTACCCCGACTCGGTCGTACCCATGGTCGTCGGCTCGCTCGGGGTCACCCTCCAGGGTCTCTGCGACCACCGGCACCTCGGGGTCGAACGCGCCGCCGCCTATTACCTGCTCGGCCGCGAGCCCGTTTCGGCCGTCGGTGTCATCCCGGGCGTCACCGGGGAGAGCCCTGGGGCCAACCGCAGCGCCGTCGCGCTGTGGCAGGAACTGCAAACGCTGCCCGAGGAGCAGGCCCTGGCTCGGATCGCTGCGGTCCGTCAGGCCAAGGCTGACTGCCGGGACGGCTCCGAACTGCTGTTCCGCAGTTCCCGATGACCCGGGCGGACCTAAGCTCGCGGTGTGCGCCTTACCCGCGAGTAGGCTGCAGCATTGTCGCGTCCGCCAAATTCTTGGACTTGCGGGCGTCGGTTCAGTGGGTTGCCGGTTGGGCGAGTTGGCGGTAAACCGACAGACCTCATCACCGGCATCACCCGCCCCGGCCCGACCGAAACGTTCCAGGAGGTGGTCTACGACGAGTTGTTCGCCGTCAACACCAAGAGCGCTCCTTCACCCTGTCCAGGATGCTGCCGATGCTGCGGGACTGTGGGTCTGTCATCTTCACCGTCCGGGTGGGCACGGCCCGCGGCGTGGTGGGCGGCGCGGCGACGGCGGCGAGCCGGGCGCGCTGCTGGCCATGGTGCCTCCGTTGGCCCTGGAACTCGCGCCGCGCTGCATCCGGGTCAACGCCGTCAGCCCGGGAGCGGTCCACACGCCGATCTGGACCAAGCTCGGCATCGCGCCGCAGGAGTTGGAAGCCACGCCGGCCACTTACGGCGCTGACATTCCGCTGGGACGCGTGGGCAACGCGTGGGCAACGCGCGGGAGATCGCGGAAGTGGTGGCCATCCTCGCCTCGGACGCGGCCGGATACATCACCGGGGAGAACATCACCGTCGTCGGCGGATCCCCGCCTGCGGCCCTCACCTCCACTCGTCGCACTCCCGTCAACGGCCCCGATCCGTTCGGGCACCAAGGAGGGTCGCGAGGCACCGGCAGGGGTCCGGCGCGAGCTCCGGTGCGGGAGACAGCGGGTTTACGGTGCTGCATCGTCGCGCCGGCGCCCACAACGTGTTTGGCCGACGTGGATACCGCCGAGCCGGCGCTCAAACTGAAGTTCCAGCTCGCGATACTGCCTAGCTGTACTGACCACTGAGTTTGGTGACGCGCAAGGCGGGTGGTGGCCCGCCGAGGGTGGTGTGGTGACGGTGATGGTTGTAGACGTGCAGCCAACTTGGGCCGGGCCCGTCGGTGGGCGGCCTCTTGACGAACGTCCAACTGGCCCGGAGGTCGAGCGAGTCAGATCGGCACGCGGCGTATTCCGGCCTTCACGTACTCCCGACCCTGAGAAGCCGGTTTTGTGGCTGGACTCGCCGGGTAGTCGCGGCTGCGCCGGCTGACCTTGGAGCGTGCATGACGCAGGCGAGCGAATCCGAAGTGGCCGGTCCCCGGAGCCGGCTGGTGGTGGGTGTGGTCGTCGCGTCGGTTCTCACCGTGGCGCTGTTGACGTGGGCCAAGTGGCTGCCCTACGCCGGCCGGATTCCCGGTCTCGCCGCCGATGGCGCCTGGCCGGGCAAGGACATCCTCGGCGTCGGTGGGGTGCGCCCCGGAGACGCCCCGTCCTGGTCGGCCGGGACGAGTTTCACCTGGGCGTACGCGCAGGCCGTCTGGCGCGCGCTCGTGGCCGCCCTGCTGATCAGCGCGGCCCTGCAGACCCTGATTCCCCGGGCCTGGCTTCTGCGGGTCCTGAACCGGCGCGGTCGGCTGCGGTCGGCGCTCGCCGGTGGGCTGGCCAGCACCCCGTCGATGATGTGCACCTGTTGCACCGCGCCCGTGGCGGTCGGGCTCAAGCGCCGGGGCGCCTCCACCGCGGCGGTGGTGGTGGCGTACTGGCTGGGCAACCCGTTGCTCAATCCCGCCGTCCTGGTGTTCCTGCTGCTGGTCGCGCCGTGGCAGTGGACGGTGACCCGGGCGGTGGCCGGGCTCGTGGTGGTCGTGGGCGGTGCCGCGCTGGTCGCCCGGCTGGCTGACCGACGACCGCCCGCCGGCCTGGTGGCGCCGGAGGAGGAGGACGACCCGCCGCCGTCGCTGCGCCGCTATGGCCGGGCGCTGTTCCGGTCGTCGGTGATCCTCGTGCCGGAGTACCTCGTGGTGGTCATGCTGATCGGCGCCTTCCGGGGCTGGCTGCTGCCGCTCGGCGGGAGCTCCGGCATCGTGGTCGTGCTCATGGCCGCCCTCGTCGGCACCGCGCTGGTCGTGCCGACGGCCGGCGAGATCCCGGTCGCCCAGGGGCTCGCGCTGGCCGGGCTGTCCCTGGGCGGCGTCGGCGCCCTGCTGGTCACCCTGCCGGCGGTGAGCCTGCCAGGGATGATCATGGTGGGGCGGGCCTTCGGATGGCGGGTCACCGTGGCGACGGCCGGTGTCGCCGCCGCCGGCGGGGTGCTGGGTGCCGGTCTGCTGTTTCTCCTCAGCGCGTGATCACTTCTGCACCCGGGCTCGGGCGTGCCCGAAGTACATGAGTTCCCAGATCGCTTCTTCGGTGTACTCCTCGACGGACCGGCCCGCCTTCAGGTGTTCGACGGTCAGGGTGCCGGCGAACCGCAGATAGGCCCCATCGAACCCGGCCAGCCGGGCGGCCATGCGCTTGGCGAAGGGCAGGTCCTTGGTGAGCGGATTGCGCGCGCCAGGTCCCGCTGCCGATTGAAGGTGACCACGTAAGTGTCCTCAGCGTCGACGTAGCGGTACCGGACGATGTTCGCAACCGGTTTGCCGGTCTGGTCGTCGGTGTAGATCTCCCGCGGATCGAACGTCACCTTCGCGGGGTCGTCGCCGATGATCCGCCCGCCGCGGGCCAGCATGAAGATCGGGATCTCGTCGTAGCCGTATTTCGGGGCGGCGGTGATGAACGAGGCGATGACCGTGTACGGCCCGGCCAGCCCCCGGCCCCAGTACCAATCGTGGATGATTTCCTGCATCCCGATGTTGCCCCAATTGTGGTCGTGATAGCCAACGCCGGTCGTCTCGTGCCGTACACCGCCGACTGTGTACGCGCCGCGCACGGCCCCCTGCGGCACGGCCGGGAGCCAGTTGAACTCGAGGTCCCTGCTCGGGCCGAACAGCATGTGCCCCGTTGCCGGGCGCCAGGCCGGGACGTCGGCGGTCAGGGTGAAGTCGAGCCGCACCGGGCCCGCGGTCGCCTGGATCTGATACTCGCGCAGGCCCGTACCGGAGAACCGGTTTCCCGGGCCCATGCGGACGTCGGTGTGGTCGCGTTCCGAGGACCACTGATCGGCCGGCACCGCGATGACGTGGTTGGACATGGTGCCATCGGGCAGTTCGAGATTGACCCGTAGTTGCGGCGACAGTGGTGCGGTCGCCGCGCCCAGGTCCTTGTTCATGAAGACCACCACGACCTTGGCGCCGTCGGCGAGGTGGGCGTCGAAATACCACCACTCGTAGGATCCGGACCGGTCGTCGGTACGGGCGCCGTCCTCCCATTCCGCGATCGTCCGCCTCGACAGCCGGAAGCGCTCGTAATCGGTGCTCATGACGGCAAGCTGGTCGGACATGTCATTTCCCTTTCTCGCAGGTGGAGCCTCGGCCGACGTGGTTCGCGCCGGATCGTCCTGGATAACGGACGTCGATCCGGCGGACGATGTGACACTCGCGCCGCGGTTGTGCCTCGAGTCACGGAGACGCCAACGGGGCGAGCCGGTCAGCCGCAGCCCGACCGCCGGGTCGTGTCACGTTCGTCAGCGATCGATCGTCCCTACGGCATGAGTCTCAGCGCGAAGCGCATCATCGTGTTGCTGTTGGCCGTGTCCGCGGCGATCGTCGGGGTCTGGGCGGCAGCCTTCCCCGTGTCGTTCTACAACGACTTCCCGTCCCCGGGCCGGCACTGGGTCTCGACGCTCGGCCCCTACAGCGAGCATCTCGTCCGGGACGTGGGTGGCCTCTACCTCGCCCTGCTGGTGCTCAGCACGTACGCGTGGCGACGGCCCACGGTCGCCGCCGTGCGCATGACCGGCGCCGCCTGGACCATCTTCAACGCCGAGCACTTCCTCTGGCACCTGCTGCACCTGGACATGTTTCCGCTGATCGACAGGGTCGGCAACGTGGTGAGCCTCGGCGGCATCCTCGTCCTGTCGATCCTGCTGTTGCTACCCGATCGATCGGCAGACGGCACCGGATCCCCGGCCGGGAACAGCAATGCCGAAACATCTCGTACGGAAGCGAACAACGGTGCCATGCTCCCGAGGTTCCAGGGGCGCGTTGAGGGGATCGAACGCGAGGTGTGACCCACTCGACGCGGGTCTTTCCGACCGTCTTCTTCGAACCGTCGATGCAGCCGGTCACCTACGACGGATCGTATGGCGCGACCTCCACAGCGAGCACAAGTCCTCCCGTTGGCACGGCGAAGCTCGCCTGTACCAGCGCTCGCTGCACGGCGGCCGGATCGCCGGGCAGCGCTGCGGTCATCGCGCCGATCACCTGCTCGCCGCTCGATCAGAACGAAGACGAACAGCAGAGCCGCGCTGACGGTCAGGGTCGCGATGGTTGCCGGGTCGTCCCAGCCGTCCCCCTCACCAGGTCGGGTGAGGCCGTAGACAAGGCCGACCAGCCCCAGCGAACCGGTGATGGTGCCGGGGACTTCGACAAGTCCGGGCCGGCGAGGCGACTCCCGCAAGAGCTTCGGGGCCAGGGCGGCGGGAGCGATGAGCGCGGCGCTGCTGCCCTGCAGGATGCGGACGGCGAGCAGGAGCGGGACCACCGAGCACCGACGCGGCGGCGAAGCCCACCATGCCGGTCATGAGCTGCGCCGGTAACCGAGCATGTCACCGAGCCGCCCGCCGAGCAGGAGCAACCCGCCGAAGAACAGCGAGTTGGTCATGATTCCGCTACCTCCGGGCACGACAGTGCGCCGCCACCGAGGGAACGACAATTTCCATTGCGGTCATGGCAAACATCGGGAGATGTCCGGTCACGCTCGCCGCAGTGCGTTGAGCGCACGTTCCTGATCCAGCCACGCGCCGGGCACCGGGTCGTCCTCGGTGCCCGACGCGCAGGTCAGACCGTAGGGACCGGACGACCCACCGCCCAGCTCCCGCGGTGGCCTCCGGCAGGATCCGGTCGGTCGCCTCCACCAGGTGGAGGCCGAGGTCCTCGGAGCTGGAGTCGCGGGCCGGTTCGGTGACGTCGATGGTCGGAGAGCGATGCGACCCCAGTCAGTCGGGGGGGCCGACGGGGCTGCCCTGGCTGGCCGGGCTGTCGGCGGCCTCTCCCGGGACACCTGGACCGCTGGTGTCGGCGAGGTCGCGGTGGTCCTCGTCCAGGTCTCCCGGGTTGCCGTTGTCGGGTTCGGTCATCGCGTCGGTGTCCATGGAACCGGGGTCCGCGATGCTGCTGCGATCGTGATTCGGCAGAGTCATGAGTGGCGAGTACCCGCTCTTCGCGGTCGTACCCGCAAGGCTCTGATCACCTTCGAGGCCGGCTGAAGGCCCGCCAGGCCCGGGCCGACCCACCGGCAGCGCAGGTCTCAGCATCTGTGATCTACGGCCGAAGTGGGGACTATGCCGGATCAGATGTTCCTGTTGGCGAATCTGGTCATCACGGTCGCGTACGCGTCGATCACCGTGGCAGTCGTGATCCCGGTGACCAAGGCCGGGCAGCTCCGCACCAACAAGCTGGCTGTGGCCACGTCGATGATCTTCTTCAGTTGCGCCGTGGGACATGCCCTGCACGCGGTCATGGCCTATCAGACGATCGTCGACGCGCCGGCGACACACCTGCCTGGGCACGGCGCAGGATGGTCGTGGACGTCGGCTCTGTGGGACGCCGGCACGGCCGCCGTGGGTGTCTACTACTGGAGTTTGCGCCGGGGATACGGAGTATTGCTGGGTCAGGGGGCGATCTATGTCGACCCGTGGGGACAGCGCCGGCTGGATCAGGCGGCGGCCCGCGAACGGGCTGCCCAAGATCTTGCTGAAGCGCAGCGTGCCACCCTGGCCACGGTGGTCGAGCACAGCGACGACGCCATCGTCGGGCTGACCCCGGAAGGTCTCATCACGGCCTGGAACCACGGCGCCGAGAAGCTGTTCGGCTACCCGGCCGGGGAGGTTCTCGGCCTGCCCGCCATGATGCTGGCCGACGAGGCGGGGGTCGAACAGCAGCAGGACGTCCTGGCTCGCATCCGCAACGGTGAGGGCGGCCGGTCGTACGAGGCCCGGCGGCAGCGGAAGAACGGCACTCCGGTCGACCTGGCGTTGACCGTCACGCCGATCGTGGACCAGGCCGGGGCGGTGATCGGGGTCTCGGTGATCGCGCGGGACATCACCGCGGCGAAGGAAGCCATCGCGCGCCAGCGTGCCGTCGAGGACCGCACCAACCAGGCGCAGCGGATGGAGAGCCTGGGCAAGCTGGCCGGCGGTGTAGCCCACGACTTCAACAACATCCTCGCCATCATCGGCAATTACACCGATTTCGCGATCGAGGAGACAGCTGACAAGCCGCAGGTGCAAGCTGACCTCAGACAGGCCCGCACCGCGGTGGAGCGGGCCGCCAACCTGACCCGGCAGTTGCTCACCTTCACCCGCGGCGATGCGATCCAGCCCCGCGACGTCGACCTCAACTCCTCGATCGCCGAGGTGCACGCCATGTTGCAGCGCACCATCGGCGAGGACATCAGCCTGATCGCCCTCCCCACTGCGCAGCCGCTGGTCGTGCACGCCGATCCGGGACAGATCCAGCAGGTTCTGCTCAACCTCGCGATCAATGCCCGTGACGCGATGCCGGACGGTGGCACCCTCGTCCTGGAAGCCAACGTCACCACGCTCGACGGCGAAGAGATCAACATGCAGCCGGCGCTGCCCGCCGGCACCTACGCCCGGCTGGTGGTCAGCGACACCGGCCATGGCATGTCGGCCGACACCGCGGCTCACATCTTCGAGCCCTTCTACACCACCAAGCCGCACGGCAAGGGAACCGGGCTCGGCCTGGCCACCGTGTACGGCATCGTCACCGAGGCCGGCGGCAGCATCAATGTGTACTCCGAGCTCGACATCGGTACGACCTTCCGGGTCTACCTGCCGCTCGTGACCACCGCGGCCGTCATCGAAGCGCCCACCGGCCACCATGCGCCACCGTCCGGGGACGGCGGCACCGTCCTGGTCGTCGAGGACGAACCTGCCCTGGCCCGGGTGGTGAATCGCATCGTCGCCAAGGGCGGATACCGTGTCCTCTCGGCCGCGAACGGCGCGGAGGCTCTGGAAATGTACGAGACCTTCGGCTGCGACATGCTGCTCACCGATGTGATCATGCCCGGGATGTCCGGTCCCCGGCTCGCCGAGCTCCTTCACGAGCACGACCCACGTCTGCCCGTGGTCTACATGTCCGGCTACAGCAACGGTCTTCTCGGCAAGACCCACGTTCTCGACGAGGACATCACCTTCATCGAGAAGCCCTTCACCGCCTACGAGCTGTTGAACACGCTCGCCTCGGCCAGGCCGCGCGCCTGGGGATAGCTCGGCCGATGCGTACGTCGTCGCACGGTGGACGGTCCAAAGGACCATCCACCGCGCCGTGCCTTCAGCCGACGGTGCACACCACGCCGTTGAGCGTGAACGCGGTGGGGACGGCCGTGTTGCCGGTGTGGGTGGCCTGGAAGCCGACGCCGACCGACGCATTCGGGGCGATGGTGGCGTTGTAGGCGACGTTTCTGGCTGACACCCGCCGGACGTGGGGGAGTAGGTGGCGTTCCAGCCGGAGGTGACCGACTGCCCACGGGGCAGGGTGAAGGCCAGCGACCAGCCGTTGACCGCGCTCGTACCGGTGTTGGTGATGACGAGGTCCTCGGTCAGGCCGGTGTTCCAGGCGTTGACCGTGGCCTCGACCCGGCAGGGGTGACGGTCAGGTTGTCGAACGGCCACGGGAGAGCCGGGACACCTTCACGCTGCCGGTCATGACCGGAGTCCGCTGCGGGAGGTCCACTGCTGGTTGGCGCCGCCGTTGCAGGCCCACAGGTTGAGCTTGGTGCCGGCCGCGGTCGCGTTGCCGGGGGCGTCGAGGCACAGCCCGGACTGGACACCGGAGATGGTGCCGTTGGCGTTGACGTTCCACTGCTGGTTGGTCTGTCCGCCGCAGTCCCAGACGATGACCGCGGTGCCGTTGGCGGTGCCCTGGCCGGACGCGTCGAGGCACTTGTTGCCGTACACCCTCAGCTGTTTGCCCGAGGTGTACGTCCAGCGCTGGCCGGTCGCTGTCCCGCAGTCGGCGAGTTGTGCCTGGACGCCGTTGGTGGCGGCGGTGGCCTCGACACAGCGGCTGGACTGGGTGCCGACCAGCTGCGCCGTCTGCTCGGCTCCCCCGGACCGGGGTCCGGCGGCCGACATCACGGCCTGCGCGCCCGAGGGCCAGTTGCCGTTCGACACCGTCACGTTGCCGGACACGACGTTGCCCCGGTCGCCGTTGGTGACGTTCGTGCTGTTGTTGGTCGACCAGTTGTTCGTCACGGTGAAGTTGCCCATGTTCTCGGCGAACCAGTAGTTGGCGGTGGCCCACGTGCCGGTGGAGGAGAAGACGTTGGCGCGGGCGGTGTAGTAACGCGAGCCCTCGTCGAAGTAGATCCCGAAATAGCCGTTGGTCCGCAGGCAGTAGTTGTCGCTGATCAGTGCGCCCGGGTTGGCCGACAGCGTGTAGATGCATCCGCCGTCGTTCATCTGCTGCATCACGTCGTGCACGTAGTTGCCGACGAGCTGGTTGCCGGACGCGGTGGTCGCCGTGCTGTAGCGCGGCTGATAGTTGTACAGCCCCCGGTCGGCGTAGTGGTTGCTGCCGCCGGCGTCGTTCGAGCCCCAGCCGTACCCGATGGACATGCCGGTGTACGGCAGGTTGTAGGCCTCGTTGTGCGAGATGACGGCGTTGGTGACGTAGGTGGCGAGCACCGACACGATGCCGCGGTGGTCCGTCCCGAGATCGTGCAGGCGGTTGTTGCTGATCGTGATGTTCCGGTTCACCATGCGGGCGTCGCTCGGATGGTGCGCGTCGGCGCGGACACCGCCGACCACGATGCCGCCCGCGACGTTCCGGGCGATCTCCGAGCGGGTGACCGTGATGGCGCTCGCGCCCAGCCCGACCCCGCTGCCGTGCGCGCTGACGTCGTTGCCGATGCCGATCGCGGTCTGCCCGAGGTTCACGAACTGCGAGTCGGTGAAGGTGACGTTGTTGGCCGCCGAGACCTGCACGGCGGCGGGGGACTGGAGCCAGTTCGGCCGGGTGGCCTCGAACTGGGGGCAGCCGTTGTGGCAGGAGCTGAAGCTCGGCCAGCTCCAGTTGCCGGAGATGTAGGCGCCGGTCTGCTGATCGGCGTAGCCCTGGCTGCCGCTGGGAGCGAGCCAGCTGGTGCCGGTGAAGGTGATCCCGCTGAACGTGAGGTGGTGCGCGGGCGCGTCGTAGGTGCCGCCGACCTGGACCAGCGACTGCAGCGCCGGCAGTTCCACGCTGACGGTGGCCATGTTCTGCCCGGCGAGCGGGATGTACGACAGCGCACCGGTTCCGGGATCGAGGTACCACTCGCCCGGACTGTCCAGGAACTCGTACGCGTTGCTCAGATACAGCGGCCCGGCCCGGTGTGGCTGGGTGAACGTGTCGTACCCGAAATTGTTGTTGCTCCACCCGGGCTGCTGCATCGTGATCTGGTTGCCACTGATGCGCTGCACCGAGACGTACCGGTCGGTGAAGGAATTGATGCTCTCCATCTGGATGCGGCTCTGGCCGGCCAGATTGTTCAGGTAGCCCAGGGCGCCGTTGGTGAACCTCAGACCGGTGCTGTCCGCGGTGAAGTCGGCCCGGTTGACCTGGGTGCGGGCTCTGGTCGCGACGGCGCCGTCGACGTAGAGCTGCCGGCTGTCGAGGCCGGCGCCCACAGAGGCTCGCCAGATGTTGCGGCCGGCGTCGACCTGCGACCACCCGGTGACCGGCCGGGCGCCGCTGATCACCGGACGCGCCGAGGGGGCTGCCTGCCACACCACGCGGTAGCCGTTGGAGCCGGAGTCGGCGGCGGTCATCCGCAGCGGCGACGACTGGCGGTAGACACCGTCGGCCAGTTGGACGACGACGTCGCCGGACATCGAGCCGTTCAGGGAACGCACTGCGGTCTGGGCGGCGGTCAGCGAACAGGGTTGGGCGGCGGTGCAGCTCGTGCCGGTTCCGCCCGGGGCGGCGTAGAGCACGGCTGCGGCGGCGTGAGCGGGGCCGGCGACAGCAACGGCGGCGGCCGTGGCGAGGGTGGTCAGAGCCGCCGACACGGTCGCGATGAGTCTGGGTCCGGGCGCTGAGGGGGATGACGGTACGGACACCGGGGCTCCTTTTCCAACGCACTCGCGGTGGTTTCGTTGCCGTGAAGTTAGCGTTAACTATTGGCAGCGTCAATGACGTTCATCGATGTCAGTGGAAGGCCGGGGCTGGATCGCCGGGCGCGATCTGCGGGGCTTCCGAGCCACCTGACGCGTAACAGTTTCCGGTGAACCGGCGACGTGCCACTTTGCTGGTGGTGCAAAGTCCGGCCGTTCGGACAGGCCTCGGGCGATGCAGTTGTGAAGGTTAACATCAACGAGCCCAGGCAGCCGCGAACCCGGGAGGTCCGAGGTGTCGAGCCGGAGTGCCTCGGTGTATCACGGCTGTTGCAAACATCATACGTATGCCCTTATATTTCGTCGCGATGAACAGCGCGTCAATGGGGTCGGACTGACAAAGGACACCGATATGGTTGGAAACACGCGATCCGGACGCACCCGCCGAGGACCCACGTCGATCGGGGGGGCCGCTGCCCTGGCCATCGCTCTCGCCCTGACCGGTTGCGGCAGCGGCGGTGGTGACGACGATGCCTCAGCCGGCACCTACGGCTTCGAGCAGGCCACCCAGGACGACAAGGCCGAGATCACGGTCTGGGTGGACGCCGACCGCACCGGCGCGGCCGACGCGTTCAAGAAGGCCAACCCCGGCGTTCCGATCAAGGTGGTCACCTACGACGGCTCGGCCAACGGATCCAACTCGTTCCGCACCAAGATGCAGCTGTTCGACCGGGCCGGCAACGGCTGGCCCGACGTCGTCTTCTCCACCCAGAACAACGACGCGGCCTGGGCGAGCCAGAAGAGCAACGGCAAGCAGGCGTTCGCGGCCGTCCTCGGCGACGGGCTCGTTCCCCAGGCCACGCTGGACGGTTTCACCCCCGGCTCGCTGAACCCGTGCACCGTCGACGGCAAGGTCTACTGCCTGCGCAACGACCTCGCCCAGGCGGTGCTCTGGTACAACAAGAGCCTGCTCGCCAAGTTCGGCTACACCGTGCCCACCACCTGGCAGGACTACCAGGCGCTGGGGGAGAAGGTGGCTCGCGAGCACCCCGGGCACATCGTGGGCACGGTCGGGGACGCCTGGACCCCGGAGGTCTTCTTCTGGGCCAGCAAGTGCCAGGCCAACTCCATCACCGGCCCGAAGTCGGTCACCGTCAACACCGGCACCCCGGAGTGCCGACGGGCGGCGTCCATGCTGGACACACTGATCAAGAACGGCACGACCCCCGCCGTCAGCGTCTTCACGCCCGAGTTCGTGAAGAAGTACTCGGGCAAGGTGCTCGCCATGCCCGGGCCGGCCTGGTATGCGGGCGCCATCTTCAACAACCCCCAGTCGTTGAACGTCCCCAAGGGCGAGCTGGGCGTGGCCGCGCCGCCCGCGTGGCAGGGCGAGCCGGCCGTGACCGGCAACGTCGGAGGCGGCACCTGGTTCATCAGCAGCCACTCCAAGAACCTCAAGGCGGCCGCGGCGTTCGCGCAATTCGTCACGACGGCCGACGACTACCAGGTCGACCTGGCGCCGGGCTATCCCGCGTACGCGCCTGCGGCTACCAAATGGATCAAGAAGCAGGAATCGAGCGGGTACTACGCCACCGATCTGCAGCCGATCGTCAAGGCCGGCACAGAGATCTGGGACGGCTGGGGCTCCGGCATCTTCAGCCAGGAAGCCATCTGGGCCAAGACGATGACCCCGGGCATCGCCGGCGGCAAGAACCTGGTCGATCTGCTCCCGCAATGGCAGACCGCGATCAAGAACCAGGCTCAGGTCGACGGCTACACGGTCAAGTGACTGCGGTAGAGCAGACCGCCCGGCCGGCGGCCGTCCCGCGCCCCCGGCCGAGCGGTGCGCGTCCCGGCGGCGGGCGAAGCGCGATGAGCTACGGCTTCGTCGCCCTCTATGCCGCCCTGACTGTCGCCTTCGGGATCCTGCCCACGCTGTACGCGGTCTACCTCGCCTTCACCACCGGCGAGGGCGGCTTCGCCGGGCTGGACAACTTCACCAAGGTCATCGGCGACTTCCGGTTCCTGCCGGCCGTCGGGCACGTCGCGTTCTACCTGGTGATCTGGCTGGTCTCGCTGGTTGTCCTGGTCACGCTGCTGGCGCTGGTCGTGCACACGATCCGGTGGCGCTGGCTCAGCAGCACCCTGCGGCTGGTCTTCTATCTGCCCGGCGCGCTGGCCGGGGCGTCGAGCGTCCTGCTCTGGCTGTTCGTGCTCGACCCGACGGCGAGCCCGGTCGGCGGCCTGCTCCGGTTCCTCGGCCTGGACAGCTTCGTCCAGGTGATCGTGCCCGGGAACCTTCCGCCGATCTTCGCCATCATCGCGTTCTGGACCGGCGCGGGCGGCTGGATCGTCATCATGTACGGAGCGCTGAACAACATCAGCCTGGAGGTGATCGAGGCCGCCCGGATCGACGGCGCCGGCCCGGCACAGATCGCCTGGCGCATCCAGTTGCCGCTGCTGCGCAAGTGGATCTCGTACATGGGCATCATGTCCCTGGCCGCCGGAACTCAGCTGTTCGTCGAGCCGCAGTTGCTGTCCCAGGCCAGCAACGCGGTCGTGCCCAACGACTACTCGCTCAACCAGCTGGCCTACCAGTACGCGTTCCAGCAGAACGACTTCAACGGAGCGGCGGCCATCTCCCTGCTGCTGCTCGTCATCGCCCTCGTGCTGTCGGCATTCTTCGTGATGCGCGGTGGCCTGTTCGAGACGGACTGAGCCTCATGACGACACGGCAGGTCCCTCGCCCGGGCACCCGGCGGGCAAGCGTCAGCGGGTGGAGCGGTCGCACCATCATGGCGGTGGTCGTCCTGGTCTTCGTGCTGTTCTTCGCGATCCCGATCGTCTGGCTGCTGCTGGCCTCGACGAAATCGGCGCGCGGTCTCCTCGTCGACAATCCGTTCGCGCCGGGCAGCCTGGGCGGGCTGACCGCCAACTCGGAGGCGTTGTTCGGCTTCGGCGAGGGGGAAGTCACCACCTGGGTCGGCAACTCGGCGCTGTACGCGGTGGGCGCCCTCGTCATCACCCTGATCGCCAGCATCCCGGCGGGCTACGCCATGGCCCTGACCCGGTTCCGGTTCCGGCGCCTGCTGCTGATCCTCACCCTGGTGGTCATGCTCATCCCGAACACCGCCCTGGTGCTGCCGATCTTTCTCGAGCTGAACACGGTCGGGCTGATCGGCAGCCCGCTGTCGGTGATCCTGCCGATGTCGTTCTTCCCGTTCGGGGTCTACCTCACCTACATCTACTTCTCGACCAGCATTCCTCGCGACCTGCTCGCGGCGGCCCGGGTGGACGGGTGCCGGGAGTTCCAGGTGTTCACCAGGATCGCGCTGCCGCTGGCCGCGCCGATCGTGGCCCTGGTCGCCTTCTTCAGCTTCGTCCAGAGCTGGAACAACTTCTTCCTGCCGTTCGTCATGCTGCCGTCCAGCGACGGCTATCCGATCCAGGTCGGACTGACCTCCCTGCTGGCCTCGACCCCGGCGTTCAACCCGAGTTCCGCCGGCACGCAGTCCATCCAGCTCCCGACGCTCGCGCTGGCGACCGTCATCTCGGTGCTGCCGGTGTTGATCGTCTTCCTCTTCTCCCAACGGTTCCTGGTCGCCGGCATGACGGCGGGCGGAACCAAGGAGTGAGCCGGGAACGCGTACAGAAGGAGAACGGGTGAAGGTCACCGGATACCGCAGCCTGACCACGAAGCACGACTGGGGCCGGCTGATCGGCGACGCCAACGGGGTGATGACGTCCCCGCTCACCGACGTCCACGTGCTGATCCTGGAGACCGACAACGGCCTCGAAGGGGTCGGCGTCGGGGCCCACAGCGAGATCGACCGGGTGTTCGGCGCCGTCGAGGGCGAGGACCCGCGCGGCGTCTCGGCCCTCTACGACCGGATGCTCGACCACGTCTTCAAGTCCGGGCATTCGGGGGCGACCTTCGGCGCCGTCGGCGCGATCGACATGGCCCTGTGGGACCTCAAGGCCAAGGCGGCCGGCGAGCCGCTGTGGCGCACGCTGGGCGCGCTCGACCGGTTCGTCCCCGGTTACGCGTCCGGGCTCGACATCGCCCTCGACGACGACGCCCTCGTACGGCTCTACGAGGAATTCGCGGACCGCGGCTTCAGTTCGGCCAAGCTCAAGGGCGGGCACGACGTCGAGCACGACCTGCGCCGGCTGGAAGCGGTACGGGACGTCCTCGGCCGCGATTCGGCCCGTCCCGCCCTGATGTTCGACGCGAACGAGTCGTGGAACCGGTCGCAGGCCGTCCGGTTCATCACGGCCCTAGAACGCCGGGTCGACCTCACCTGGGTCGAGGAGCCGGTGCGCCGCTGGGACGCGGCCGGGCTCGCCTCGGTGCGGCGCGGCATCCGCGCCGCCGTCGCGACCGGCGAGAACCTCACCGGCCTGGAACAGTACCGGCCGCTGCTGGACGCCGACGCGGTCGACGTCGTGCAGGTGGGCAACGTCTGGGGGATAACGCACTTCCTGCGGGTGGCGGCGGTGGCGCACGCCCGCGATCTGCCGGTCAGCCCGGTGGCCTACCACACCAACCCGGTGGCGCACGCGGCCGCGGCGGTGCCCAACCATCTGGCCTTCGAGGTCCAGGGGCTCACCGCGCCGATCGGGCTTCAGGTCGACCAGGAGTACGCGGACGGCGGGATCGTCCTGGGCGACGAGCCCGGCCTCGGCATCCGGGTCGACGAGGACCACATCGACCGGCTGCGGGCCACCGACACGGGAGCGGCCGTCGCCGGCCCGCACGTGCGCCCCGTCCGGGCCGGCCTGCGGCTGGTCCCCGACGAGGTCCGGTTCCCGGTGTGAGCCGGTCCCTGGACACCCATGTGCACCTGTGGGACCGGTCCACCGACCCGCAGCCCTGGATCGACCCGGCGGCGATGACGGCGATCGACCGCGACTTCGCGCCCGCCGACCTCGCGCCGATGCTGGACGCGACGGGCATGGCAGCCGCCGTGGTCGTCCAATCGAGCAACAGCGCGGCCGAGACCCGGCGCCTGCTGGCCCACCGGAGCCCGCGCATCGCCGGGGTGGTGGGCTGGCTCGACCTCACGACCGACCCGGGACCCCAGCTCGACCGGCTGGACCCGGCCGACCGGCGACGGCTGGTGGGCGTCCGTCATCTGGTCCACCTCGACCCGGACCCGGAGTGGCTCACCCGGCCGGCCGTGGGCGCCGGCCTCGGCCGGCTGGCCGAGCACGACCTCGGCTTCGATCTGGTGCTGCGATGGCGGCAGCTGCCGCTGACCGCGCGAGTCGTGAAGGCGCGCCCGGACGTGCGCTTCGTCGTCGACCACCTCGGCGGCGTGGCCGAGGCCGACGACGTCGCCGGGTGGGAGACCGCGCTGCGGGAACTGGCCCGGCTGCCCACCGTGTGGGCGAAGATCTCCGGACTGGCCACCCTGGCCGGCCCGGAACGGACCAGGACGAGCCGCCTGCGGCACGCCGTCCGGGTGGCGCTCGAGGCTTTCGGGCCCGACCAGCTCATGTACGGATCCGATTGGCCGGTGGCCGAGCTCGGCGTCGGGGCGGCGACCTGGCGGGCCGTCGTGGACGAGCTCCTCGCCGAGTTGAGCGGGCCGGAGCGGGAAGCGATCCTGTCCGGCACCGGGTCGGCGTTCTACCGGGTCGCGCCATGACAGAGGGCCTTCGCCGGTTGCCGGCTCGGGGCCGATCCGGGCGCGGCGTCCTCGCCCTCGGCGGATCAGCGCTGGGCAACCTCGGCCGGGCGGTCGACGACGACCAAGCCGCGCGGACGACCGAGCGCGCCTGGCAATGCGGTCTTCGCTGGTTCGACACCGCCCCGCACTACGGTCTCGGGCTCTCCGAGCGCCGCCTCGGAGCCGAACTGCGCCGCCACCCGCCCGAGGAGTTCGTCGTGTCGACCAAGGTCGGTCGCCTGCTCGTGCCGGAGGCGAATCCCGCCGCGTGGGACACCGAAGGGTTCGCCGTTCCCGGCGACCTGAGACGGCAGTGGGACTTCTCGCCGTCGGGAGTCGAACGTTCCCTCGAGGCGAGTCTGTCGCGGCTGGGTCTGGCCGCGGTCGACATCGCGTACGTGCACGATCCCGACCAGGCGTGGGCGGGCGCGGCCCGGGAGGGTCTGGCCTCCCTGGCCCGGCTGAAGGAGGCCGGTGTCGTCAAGGCCGTGGGCATCGGCACGAACGCCACGGACGGGCTCGCCGAGATCATCCGGGACGGTCTCGTCGACGTCGTCATGCTGGCCAACCGCTACTCGCTGCTCGACCACACCGGCCTCGAACCGGTCCTCACCCCCGCCCGGCGGGCCGGGGTCGCCGTGGTCGCGGCCGGCGTCTTCGCCACCGGCCTGCTCGCCACCGCGCGTCCCCGGCCCGGCGCCACCTACGAGTACGGTCCCGCGAGCGCCGAGATGGTGGAGCGGGCCCACCGCATCGCCTCCGTCTGTGACCGCCACGGCGTGGACCTGCCCGCGGTCGCGCTGGCCTTTCCTCTGCTGCACCCCGCGGTCGTCGCGGTCGCCGTCGGCATGCGCTCACCGGACGAGGTGGAGGAGAACCGGCGCCGATTCGACACCGACATCCCGGACGGCGTCTGGCGCGACCTGGTCACGGAAGGTCTGATCGAGGCCGGGACAGTCCCGGTCGAACAGCAGCCCGGCGAGGGCGGACCTCAGTCGTCCGGATCCTTGCGAGGGGGTTCGAAGCGGCGCCGCTGCCACGAAGAGACGATGTGGTGACGCATCGACTGCTCCGCCGCGGCGACGTCCTGGCGGGCGATCGCGTCGGCGACGGCGGCATGCTCGTCGAGAGTCGACTGGAACGCGTTCTCGTAGCCCATGCCGTGGAATCGGTTGCTCTCCAGCGCGTGCAGGTACAGGCGTTTGGCGATGTTCTCGGCGAGATGGTTGCGGGACAGCTCCATCACGGTCAGGTGGAAGACCACGTCCGCCTGCCGGAAGGAATCGCTTTCGTGCTGGGTCTCCCGCATCACCTGCAGCGCGTGCTCGATACGGGTCAGTTCCTCCGGGGTGCGCCGGGCGGCCATGGCGCCCGCCATCGCGGACTCGAGACTTCCCCGCACGATGGTCAGCTCGTCGAGGATGCCGAGCGACTCGTCGTTGTCGATGAGGGCCGAGAGCACCAGCGGGTCCAGCATGTTCCACGAGCCGGACCGGGCGACCTGGGTGCCGCGGCCCTGGGTGACGATCACCAGACCCTTCTCCTCGAGCCGCTTGACCGACTCCCGGATGACCGTCCGGCTCACCCCGAAATGCTCGCTGAGCGGGCCTTCCGGGGGCAACAGCTCGTTCTCGGTCAGCTGGCCGGTGACGATGAGCTCGACCAGTTCGCTGACGACCGCCACGCTCAACCGCTCGGCCCGCCGGCGTGGGGGAAAGGCGAATTTGTCCGGTGCGGCGGTCATGGCAGTACCTTACCCACGGCCGGACCCGGCCGACCGGATGATCCGCCCGGGAGCGCCGGCTCGGGGCCGACCGTCAGGCAGCGGGCCGGCCCGGAGTGGGGGCCGGACCTCGCCCTGCTGGGAGATCCAGGGCAGACATCGATGATCCGTGACGGTGATCTTGGCTGGCCGAAAGGTTGAGGCGTGCGGTCGGTCGGCTGCGGAGCGTCAACGGCGTCGGTCTCGGCAGCGGCGGCTTGCCTGATGACCTGGCCTGCCGCTGTTATTTCATCGTTATCAATTTTACGTCCATGAATGCCATCGGCGCTCGATGAGCGGTTACCGTGGGTGATGTGCAGCGGGTTCATCTTCTGTTGACACGAGACGCGGCCCGTCAATACCTTCGCAACCCTTGATCCACAGGCGTTTCACGGGGGAGGGCCGAGTGGCTACTGGTCGCTGGACTGCGACGGGTGCTATTCATCGATGGTTGTCGGGGCGTCGCCGGGCCGTACTGGTCGGCGGGGTGGTGACCGCTCTCGCGGTCACGGGCGGCATCACCGTCCTGACCCGATCCGATGGAGGCATCAGCACCGAGGCGTTGGGCGACGGGGTCAGCGCGGAGTCCCGCGCGCTCCGTCAGGCCAAGGAGCTGGGCCGTCCCGTACGGGTCGACTCGCTCACCGACGAGACCACCGAGGTGTGGGCCCGCCCGGAGGGTGACTTCCGGGCCGACCTGAGCGTCGGCGCCGTCCGCGTCCGCCGCGACGGCGACTGGGTGCCGGTCGACCTGACCTTGCGCGCCGTCCAGGGCCGGGTGGAGCCCGTCGCGCACCCGAAGGGACTCGTGCTCTCCGGCGCCCGCCGGGCCGGGACGAACGACCTCGCGGTGGTCGGCACCGGCAGCGAACGGATCGCGATGCGCTGGACCGGCCGTCTGCCGGCTCCGACGGTGAAGGGCGCCGAGGCGACGTACGCCGAGGTCCTGCCCGGTGTCGATCTGAAGGTCCGGGCCACCCGGGACGGGTTCGCCCAGTCGCTGGTCGTGAAGAGCCGGGCCGCGGCCGGGCGTCTGCGAGACGTCAAGCTGCCGCTGACCGGTCCGGGCGCGACCCGGTTCCATCGCGACGGCAGCGGGGCGACCACGTTCTCGTCGGCCGCCGGCAAGGTGACCGCGACCGTGGCTCAGCCCCTCATGTGGGACGCCGCCCGGGACGCCACCGGCACCCCGACCCGCACGGCCGTGCTCAAGACCGCGGTCGCCCGGAGCTCCGGCGGGGCGACGTTCACCCTCACCCCGGACCTGGCCTGGATGCGCGACGCGCGGACGACCTACCCGGTGGTGCTCGACCCGACCGTCACCACGATCGCCGACACCTTCGACATCTATGTCAAGGAAGGGGTCGGCACGGCCAACGACACCACCAACGACCTGCAGGTCGGCCTGCTCAGCGGCAAGATCACCCGGTCCTTCCTGACGTGGAACTCCAGTGTCCTGGCCGGCAAGCAGATCACCGCGAGCACGGTCAAGTTCTTCAACTTCTGGTCCAACGTGTGCACGGCCAAGTCGTGGTCGATCTGGCCCAGTGCCAGCGCCACGCCGACCACCGTGTGGAGCAACCAGCCGGCCGTGGTCGGCACCGTCCCGTCCGCCTCGTCGAGCCAGACGCAGGGCGGGCCGAGCCCCTGCTCCGACCAGTTCGTCAGCATCGACGGCCGGGCGTTCTTCCAGCACTTCGCGACGGCGGCCACGACCCGGGCCTACATGGCGGTGAAGGCCACCGACGAGACCGACCTGGACGCGTTCAAGCAGTTCCGCAGCAAGGACGGCGAGGCGGCCGACGAGGTGCCGACCGCGTCGGTGACCTACAACGCCTACCCGACCGTCACCGCGCGCTCGACGGTGCCCGCCACCGCCTGCGCCTCGGGCGCGGCCCGGCCCCTCATCAACACGCTCACGCCGCAGCTCAAGGCCACCGTGGCCGACGCCGACAACGCCCTGTCGGTGGCGTACGAGTGGTGGTCGGTCGACACCAACACCAAGATCGGCGGGCAGACCCTGACCGGGGTCGCCACCGGCACGGCGACGACGGTGACCGTGCCCGCCGGAGCGTTCGGAGACGGCGGCCGCTACAAGTGGCGGGTCCAGGCCGGCGACGGCGTGTCCGGCAGCTCCACCTGGTCGTCCTTCTGTGAGATGACCACCTGGGTGACCGCGCCGCCGGCCAACGGCTGCCCCGGCTCGGCCGGAATCTCCAACGATTACAACGGTGACGGTGTCGCCGACGTGGCCGTCGGCGACCCGGACGCCACGATCGGCGCTCAGGCTCGGGCCGGCTCGGTCACCGTCTCGTACGGCGGAACCGGTGTGACCCAGCTCGTCCAGCAGGGCGTGGACGGGGTCGGCGGCGGGGCCGAGGCCGACGACCGGTTCGGCTACTCGCTGGCGAGCTATGACGCCAACCGCGACGGTTGCTCCGATCTGGCCGTCGGCGCGCCCGGCGAGGCGGTCGGCACGGCTCTCGAGTCCGGCGCCGTGATGGTGCTCCTCGGCTCGCCGGCCGGGCTGTCCAAGGGTCCGGCGGCCCTGTGGGTCGATCAGAACGCGGCCGGCTGGGCTGACGACGTCGAGGGCGGTGACCGGTTCGGCTGGTCGCTGGCGGCCGGCGCCACCGCGGCCGGTGAGCCCTTCCTGGCCGTGGGCGCCCCCGGCGAGGACATCGGCGCCGGCGCCGATGCGGGCATCGTGCACTACAAGCGCGGCACGACCAACGCGACCATGTGGGGCGGTGCCGGCGTGCCGGGCAGCGCCGAGAACGACGACCAGCTCGGCTACTCGCTGGCCGCCACGCCGTACCACCTGGCCGTCGGCTCGCCGGGCGAGGCGATCGGCGCCAGCGTGTTCGCCGGCACCGCGGTCGTGTTCACTCACGAGATCAGCGGCACCCAGCTCAAGCTGCTGCAGGTGCTGGCGGACGACCCGGCCGAGACGGGCGACCCGGTCGTGGCCAACGACACCGTCGGCAAGTCGCTGGCCATGACGGCCTATCCGGCCGGCGGGACCGGCGCGTCCCTGCTGCTGGCGGGTGCGCCGGGCAAGGACGTCGGCGCCACCGCGGACGCCGGAAAGGTGTACCGGTGGGTGGTGACGGCCACGACGTGGACGCCGATCGCCTCGGTGAGCCGGCCCGGCGCGGCCGCCGGTGACTACTTCGGCGAGCAGGTGCGGATCGCCGGCGGCACCGCGCCGGTGGCGGCGGCCGGCGCCCCCGGCGCCGACCGGGACGGTGTCCTCGACGCGGGTGCGGTCTTCTCCTTCCCGGGGCCGGCCGCGGCGGTGACGCCGGCCGAGGTGACCCGCGGGACCGATGCCCAGCAGGCGATCGGCGCGTATCTCGGCTCGTCGGACCGCAACCTCTATGTCGCCGACCCGCGAGGCGGCACGGTCACGGCGTACCCATGGGCCGGTCTGACCGCCGGTGGCACCTGGAACGCGGGCGACGGCGCCGCCGCCTTCGGCACGGCGGTGTCCTGATGGGACAGACACAGAGCGGCAAGCACAACGGGGGAAAGGCCGGATCGGCGATGACACAAGGATTGCTCCTCGGACGGGGGTTGCGCGGCACCGGCCTGCTGGCCGGCTTGGCCGCTCTGCTCGCCGGGTACGCGGTGGCCGGCCACCCCACCGCGGCGGCCGCCGCCGTCGACCAGGCGAAGGCTGTTCACCAGGCGCCGGGCCAGGACCCGATCCGGCCGACCGAGCAGGGCGCTGTCACGTACGCCGCACGACTCGGCGACCGGGTGGAGATCGAGGCTTTCCGCACGGAGACCCGCTCGGTGTTCGCCAACCCGGACGGCACCCTCACCGCCCGCGAGTACGCCCAGCCGGTACGCGTCGTCCGGCAGGGCCGCTGGGTCCCGGTCGACGCCACCCTGGCCGCCAACCCCGACGGCACGTACGCCCCGAAGGCGGCCACGCTCGGCCTGACCCTCTCGGGCGGCGGCGCCGGCCCGCTGGTCAGCGTCGACCGGGCCGGCCGGACCCTGGACCTGAGCTGGCCGGGCGCCCTGCCCGAGCCGGTGGTCCAGGGCGATCGGGCCACGTACGCCGAGGTCCTGCCCGACGTCGACCTGGTCGTCAACGTCGGCGTCTCGTCCTTCTCGCACGTGCTGGTGGTCAAGTCGGCCGCGGCCGCCGCCAACCCCGAGCTGGCCGAGCTCGAGTTCGGTCTGAAGACGAACGACCTGAACGTCGCCGAGTCCCCGGACGGCGGCCTCACCGCGGTCGACGCCTCCACCGGTTCGCCCGTGCTGGAGGCCCGCGAGCCGGTCATGTGGGACTCCGGCGAGCCGGCCACCGCCCCGGCCGCCCGCAAGCTGGTCGACCCGAAGCCGCTCGCCGCCAGCGAGGAACCCCCGGCCTCGGCCGACCGGGCCACCCTCGGCCTCGAGCTGGCCGGCGACACGCTCACCCTGACGCCGGACCGGGAGATGCTGGCCGACCCGGCCACTACCTTCCCGGTCTACATCGACCCGATCTGGCAGGACACCCGCAACAGCGGCTGGACGATGGTGGCCAGCGGCTTCGCGGCCGAGGAGTACTGGAAGTTCTCCGACACCGAGGGCGTCGGCGAGTGCCCGGTCTCCTCGGGCTACTGCAACGGCAGCGGGGTCAAGCGCATCTTCTACGCGCTGCCGACTCCGTACAGCGGCAAGTCCATCCTCAGCGCCGAGCTGGCCGTCACCATGACGCACACCTACAACGACTCGGCCAAGGCGGTCTCGGCCTACCACGCCAAGACCGGTATCAGCTCCGGCACCAACTGGAACAACCAGCCCGCGCTGGGCGCGAAGCAGGACACCAAGAGCCCGACCGCGACCAAGGGCTCGTGCACGCCGGACAACCAGAACGTCCGGTTCAACGTGAAGAGCATCGTCACCGACGCCGCGTCCAAGAACTGGGCGAGCACCACGTTCGCCCTCAAGGCGGACAGCGAGAGCGATCACACGGCGTGGAAGCGGTTCTGTGGCAATGCGATCCTCGAGGTGCGGTACAACCGGGCGCCCAGCACGCCGGTGCAGAGCCAGCTGACCAACGACCCGGGCGGCGTCTGCGTCTACGGCGCCAACCGGCCCTACGTGGACGTCCCGCCGGTGCTCAAGGCCGTGCTCAAGGACCCGGACCACTCGTCCGCGCACGCCGAGAAGCTCAAGGCGCAGTTCAAGGTGTACTGGCCCTCGGAGGCGCCGACCAAGGAGGTCACCTACCTCACCGGCGAGAAGAACAGCGGCAGCACGTTCTCCTACAGCACCACCGGGCTCGGGATCCCGCAGAACGTGACGATCGGCTGGGAGGTCCGGGCCTACGACGGCACCGTCTACGGCAACTGGAGCAGTTACGGCGACCAGACCCGGTGTGAGTTCATCTATGACGCGACCACACCGGTCGCGCCGGACGTCGACTCCTCGCTCTACCTGCCGTGGGACGCCGCCGACGCCAAGCCGGCGTGTGTCGAGTCCAAGCCGCCGACCGCGGAGGACCCGGAGCCGGCCGACGTGCCGCTGGGCTCGGTCGGCATGTACGGCAAGTTCGTCTTCGACTCCTCGGCGACCGATGTCGTGGAGTACCAGTACGGCTTCGACACCAACCCGTCGCCGAACAACTCGCTCAAGCCGACGGCCGACGGCGGTCCGGTCAGCATCGACTGGATGCCGCAGGAGGACGGGCCGGTGACGGTCAACGTCCAGGCCATCGACCGGGCCAAGCGCAAGAGCGCGATCGCCAGCTGCACCTTCCGGGTCGGCAACCACCGCCCGGTCGACTGGAGCCTGGGCGAGGCGGCCGGCTCGGAGTCGGCGATGGACGGCGGCGCGGAGCACCCGGCCACGCCGGGCGCCGGCGCCGTGTTCGGCACGCCGGGCCCGGGGTGTCAGGAGACCGGTGACACCTGTCAGGTCGACCGGGCCGTCGGCTTCTCGGGCGGAGCGGACGCCTATCTGGCCACCGGCACGGCCGCGCTGGTCGACACCGGGCGGGGCTTCGGTGTGGCGGCGTGGGTCAAGCTGACCGACGGCGCGGCCGACCGCACCGTGGTCAGCCAGGACGGCACCGGCCAGGCCGGGTTCTCGCTCGGCTATGACGGCACCTCGAAGAAATGGGTGTTGCGGGTGCCGATGACCGACGTGCGTTCGCTGGGCGAGTTCACGGTGTCGAGCTCGGCGGCGGCCGCCATCGGCAAGTGGACGCACCTCGCGGCCACCTATGACCCGGTCAAGCAGGTCCTGCGGCTCTACGTCAACGGCGGCGCCGCGACCGAGGCCGCACGTCGCTCGGCGTTCACGGCGTACGGCGTCACGCAGTTCGGCCGGCGCCTGGAGAACGGCCGCTACCAGGACAACTGGAAGGGCGCGATCGCCGACGTGGCCGTGTTCGACCGGATCGTGGTGCCGGCCGAGGTGCAGCAGCTGTCCAGCCTGCGGCCGCTGCGCCTGGCCTACTGGCCGCTCAACGACGCCTCGGACAACCTCAGCCCGCAGTACAACGACGCCGGGCAGGAGATGTCGCTGGCCGGCGGGGCGTCGCTCTACGCGCCCGACTACGAGGCCGATCCGTTCGCCGAACCGCCTCTGGTCGGCTCCGGCCACCTGGTCCTCGACGGCGTCGACGACCACGCCCGGACGGCGTCGCCGGTGGCCCTGCCCAAGGGCAGCTTCACCGTGTCGGTGCGGGTCCGGCTGGCCGGCGCCCAGTGCACCCGCACGATGGCCGCTCTGTCCGAGGCGGGTGTTCGCACCAGCGACTTCGTGCTGCGGTGCAACGCGCAGAACCAGTGGGAGGCGCTGCTGCCCACCGGCGACACCGACGCCTCCCCGGTCACCAAGGTGGTCGACAATCAGGCGCTGCCCAGCAACGACTCGTCGGGCCAGCATCTGGCCCTGGTCTACAACGCGTTCCGCGACTCGGTGACGCTCTACGTCAACGGCCAGGTCGCCCAGACCGGCACGGCCACGCACCGCGGCGGCTTCAACGGCGCCGGCGGCGTTCAGGTCGGCCGGTCGCTGCTGGCCGGGGTGTTCGGCGACTACTTCGCCGGCGCCGTCGACGACGTCCGCATCTACAGCGGCGTCGCCGATGCCCCGACTGTTCAGCTGCTGGCCGTGCCGACCGAGCAGGCCTCGCTGTGACCGCCCGTCCGGGAGGACCCCGCATGCGCTCCCTGTCCAGACTGGCCCTGGCCGGCCTCGTGGCTGTCACGTCCTTTTTGGTGGTGACGAGCCGGCCCGCCGAAGCTCATGAGCGACCGGCCATCCAGGCCGACCGCAAGCCGGCCAAGGGCACCCCGATGCCGGTCCGGCCCCGGCGGGCCGATCCGGCCGAGACGGCCACCGCCCCGGCCCAGGTGTCCTGGCCCAAGGCGGCCAAGACCCTGGTCACCGGCAAGGCGACCGTCGGCGGCCTTCCGGTCGCCGTCGGCGGCGCGGCCCAGGTCGAGACGTTCGACCGGGCCACCAGCGACCGTCTGGGCGTGGCCGGGCCGGTCGTGCGGCTGGACCGCACGGCCGAGGTCGAGATCGGGTACGCCTCGGTGGCCGGCGCCCGCGGCGGCGACTTCGGCTCGCGGCTGCAGCTGTCCCTGATCCCCGAGTGCGCCCTGCGCACCCCCGAGGCGGCCGCGTGCCGCCCGGTCCCGCTGCCCACCCGGAACGACACCGCGGCCGACACGGTCACGGCCGACCTGACCGCCGCGCCCGCCGGACAGCGGTCACTGCTGCTCGCGCTGACCGCGACGGACGCCTCGGCTCAGGGCGACTACTCGGCTACCGCGCTCGCGCCCTCCTCGAGCTGGGGCGTCTCGCCGTCCACGGGCGGGTTCAGCTGGAACTACCCCATCCGGACGCCTCCGGTGCCGGGCAAGCTCAACCCCAGCATCGCGCTGTCCTACTCCTCGCAGACCGTCGACGGGCGCACCAGCACCACGAACAACCAGGGCTCCTGGGTCGGCGAGGGCTTCACCTACGAGCCCGGTTACATCGAGCGCCGTTACAAGGCGTGCAGCCAGGACGGTCACAAGTACAACGGCGACCTGTGCTGGGGCACGGACAACGCGTTCCTGGTCCTCGGTGGGCGGTCGACCCGGCTCATCGGCAAGGACAAGACCTGGCGGCCGGCCGACGACGACGGCTCCAAGGTCGAGAAGCTCGACGCCGCCACCAACGGCGACAACGACGGCGAGCACTGGCGGATCACCACGACCGACGGCACCCAGTACACGTTCGGCAAGCAGCGCCTGCCGGGGTGGACGGCCGGCGCCGACGAAACCGACTCGACGTGGTCGGTGCCGGTCTACGGTGACGACGCCGACGAGCCGTGCCACAAGGCCGCGTTCGCCGACTCGGCCTGCACCCAGGCCTGGCGCTGGAATCTCGACCACGTCCAGGACGTCCACGGCAACGTCATCACGTATTTCTACGGCCGCGAGACCAATCACTACGCCAAGAACAACAAGACCGACGTCACGGGCACGGCCTACCACCGCGGCGGCTGGCTCAAGCGGGTCGACTACGGTCAGCGCAGCGACACCATCTTCACGGTGCCCGCCCCGGCCCGGGTGGTGTTCGGCGAGGCCGAGCGCTGCGAACCGACCAGCACGATGGACTGCGCGCCGGGCAAGCTGACCGACAGCACCGCGCTCAACTGGCCCGACGTGCCGTGGGACCGCAACTGCGCGTCCGGCGCCAAGTGCAAGGCGAACCAGAATGCACCCACCTTCTGGACCCGCAAGCGGCTGAGCACGATCACCCCGCAGATCCGCGTCGGCAGCGACTGGACGCCGGTCGAGCGGTGGAGCCTGGACCACCTGTTCACCAACAACGGTGACGGCAGCCGCACCCTGTGGCTCAACAAGATCGCCCACACCGGGCTCATCGGCGGCACCCAGACGCTGCCGGTGACCGAGCTGTCCGGCCAGCAGCTGCCCAACCGGGTGGACGTGCCCGGCGACAACACGGCCGCGCTGGTCCGATTCCGGGTGGCCGCGATCTACACCGACACCGGTGGCCAGATCGACGTCTCGTACTCCAAGCCCGACTGCACGGCCGGCGCGCTGCCCAAGGCGGGGGAGAGCACCAAGCGGTGCTTCCCGGTGCGCTGGCATCCCAACGGCGAGGAGGAGCCGGTCACCGACTGGTTCCTGAAGTACGTGGTCACCTCGGTCGTCCAGACCGACCGGGTCGGCGGCGCACCCGACCAGCTGACGTCCTACGAGTACGTCGGTGACGCGGCCTGGCGCAAGCCCGCGCCGGACGGCCTGACCGAGGACAAGTACCTCACCTGGGGCGAGTGGCGCGGCTACCCGCAGGTCGTGGTGCGCGGCGGCGACGGCCAGACCATGACCACCAAGGTGGAGCACAACTACCTGCGCGGCATGGACGGTGACAAGCTGCCGGCCGGCGGCACCCGCGACGTGAAGCGGACCGACTCGACCGGGGTGACCTACAACGACCAGGACGGCCTGGCCGGCTTCGAGTACGAGACGGTCACCTACAACGGCGACGACGTGGTCACCAAGACCCTCACCTCGCCGCTGCTGCAGGAGACCGGCAGCCAGGTCAACAGCTGGGGCACCGACCGCGCGTACCGGCTGCTCCCGCAGACCGCCCGCGAGCTGATCGCGCTGGACGGCGGGAAGTGGCGCGAGACCAAGTCGGTCACGTCCTACGACTCGCTCGGCCGGGAGACCCAGGTCGACGACCTGGCCGACACCTCGACCGCGGCCGACGACCGGTGCACCCGCACGACGTACGCCGACAACACCACCACGTGGCTGCGAGACCTGCCGCGTGAGCTCGAGACGGCCACGGTGAACTGCGCCAGGACACCGTCCCGGCCGGCCGATCTGATGCAGCACGAGAAGTATTACTACGACGTCACCGGCGCCACCCTGGACGCCGTCGTGGCCGGCACCACCGCCTACCCGGCGCCGACCACCGGCAACGCCACCCTCGTGCGCAAGCTCGACAACGGCGGATCGTTCTATCCGACCGCCCGCTCGACCTTCGACAAGTACGGCCGGGTGCTCACCGTGGCCGGCCCGGACGGGGCGGTCAGCACCACCACCACGTACGCCGAGACGGCCGGCCTGACCACGTCGAGCACCACCAAGAACGCGCTCGGCCATGTCGACACGGTCGTCTACGAGCCGGCCTGGGGCAGCCCCAAGTACCAGACCGACCCCAACGACAAGCGCATCGACTTCACGTACGACCCGATGGGCCGGCTCACCGCGGTGTGGCAGCCCGACCGGTCCAAGCTCGGCGGCCAGACCGCCAGCCTGAAGTACGGCTACCGGGTCGAGAAGGACAAGCCGGTCGCGGTCAGCACGCAGCGGGTGCGCAACGACGGCAGCTACAGCACCGAATACGAGCTGTACGACGGCTGGCTGCGCTCGCGCCAGACCCAGGCTCCCGGCCCGGAGAACGGGCGGCTGGTCGGCGAGACGTTCTACACGCCGACCGGCAAGACGGCCAAGGTGAACGCCACCTACTTCGCCGCCGGCGCGCCGGACGACACGTTGCTGAAGACCGCCGACGGCTCGGTCGACGGGCAGACGAAGTACGTCTACGACGGGGCCGACCGCCTCGTGGCCGAGGTCGCCGCGGTCTCCGGCAACGAGAAGTGGCGGACGCTCAGCTCCTATCACGGCGACCGCGTCGACCTCGACCCGCCGACCGGGGGCACGCCCACCTCGCAGGTCCTCAACGCCCGGGGCCAGCTGGTCGAGCTGCGCCAGTACCAGGGTGCCGGGCCGACCGGGGCCTACGACGCGACCCGGTACACGTACACGCCGGCCGGGCAGAAGGACAGCGTCGTCGACTCGTCCGGCAACACTTGGCGGTACGCCTTCGACAAGCGTGGCCGGCTGACCCGGACCGATGACCCGGACGCGGGCCGCACCGACTACGGCTACGACAGCCTCGACCGGCAGATCACGATCAAGGACGCCCGCAACCAGTCGGTCTTCTTCGCCTACGACGCGGTGGGCCGCAAGACCGCGACCCACCGCGGCCTGGACGCCACCGGCGAGAAGCTGGCCGCCTGGGAGTACGACACCAAGGCCAAGGGACAGCTGTACTACGCGGCCCGGCTGGTCGGCGGGAAGATGTTCGCCACGGCGACCATGCAGATGGACGACCAGTACCGGCCGTTGCTGACCCGGTACATCGTGCCGGACTCGCTGGGCGCGGAGCTCAAGGGCACGTACGACTTCACCACGACCTACAACCGGGACGACACGCTGCAGGGCGCGGGCTTCCCGGCCGCCGGTGGCCTGCCGGCCGAGGCGGTGACCTACACCTACGACAGCGTCGAGCGGATCACCAAGGTCACCGGCACCGCCACCACCTACGTGACCGACGTCGACTACGCCCAGACGGGCGAGGTCAACCAGGTCACGCTGAACGCGGGCGGCAAGAAGGCCTGGGCCACGTACGAGCACGAGCGCGGCACCAACCGGCTGACGCGTTCCCGGCTCGACCGCGAGACCGTCGCCGCCGTGGACATCGATCAGCGCTTCAGCTACGACGCGGTCGGCAACGTGACCGCCGTGGCCGACGAGCCGGCCGGCGGCAAGCGCGACATCCAGTGTCTCAGCTACGACTATCTGCGCCGGATGACGCATGCCTGGACGACCGCGACCGGCACGGCCCAGGACTGCCCGGGCGGCACCGAGGTCACCGGCGTGGGCGGCCCGGCGCCGTACGACCACGCGTACACCTACGACAAGGCCGGCAGTCGGGAGACCGAGACGGTCCGCGGGACCGACGGCAGCGTCGTCGAGCGGGCCTACGACTACGCGGACGCCGGCGCCGCTCAGCCGCATCTGCTCAAGTCGGTGACCACCACCACGCCCGCGGGGCAGGCGGTCGACTCCTACGAGTACGACGAGCGCGGCAGCACCAAGGTGCGCGCGGTCGGCGGGGCCCGGCAGGAGCTGACCTGGGATGCCGAGGGCAACCTGGCCTCGGCCACGGTGAAGGGCGCCGGCGGCGCGCCCGACGCGACCACCAGCTACGTGTACGGCGCGGACGGCGGCCGCATCGCCCGGGTCGACCCGGTGTCGACCACGGTCTACCTGGGTGTGCTGGAGTTGCGGCTCAACCGGACGAGCAAGGCGGTGACCGGCGTCCGCCAGGTGCCGCTGACCAACGGCCTGACCGTTTCGCAGACCGCGGCCGCCTCGTTCCTCGTCATGCCCGACCACCACGGGACGGGCCAGGCGGCGATCGGTGTCGCCACCGGTGATCTGATCCTGCGCAAGCAGACCCCGTTCGGTTCTCCGCGCGGCGGCACCGCGGTGCGGTGGCCGGACGACCGGACGTTCGTAGGCGGGGTCAATGACCCCGGGACCGGACTGATCTCGATCGGCGCCCGCGAGTACGACCCGCTCATCGGGCGGTTCCTGTCGGCCGACCCGATCACCGACGCCAAGGACCCGCAACAGCTGCACGGCTATGCGTACTCCAACAACGCGCCGATGACCCAGACCGACCCGACCGGCAAGCGGGCCTGCATCGACGACAACTGCCGGATGATCCATCCCCACGTCCCGCCGGCCAGGCCCGCCCAGCCGCCGACAGTCAAGAACAAGCGGTTGCGGGGGTTGCTCAACGACGTGTATTCGGCCAAGAACAACAACACCCGCTGGGTCGGCCGTGGCAAAGCCGGCGAGGCGTTGCTGCACGAGAAGCGGACCGGCCTCAAATCCGGGGTCGGGGCCAGTGCGACCTTCCACCACAAGGACGTGGTCGACTTGATGGGCGGCCTGGCCAACCTGATCGACGACTACGAGAAGCGGACCCTCAAGGGCAGCCGGGGTATGACCAAACTGACCGACGGCGAGCAAACCGCGACGCTCGAACCGGACGAGGTCAAGCTGGCCAAGGCCGAGGCCAAGGAGTTGTGGGACGCGATCCACGCCACCGACGAGGCGGGGGCGGTCACGGCCGACACCGACTCCAAGCCGGTGGTCAAGGCCGAGATCGAGGGCGTCATGGAGAACGTCAAGTCGAAGTGGGGCGTCCGGGACATCACCGGCGAGAAATTCGACGAGTCCAACCAGTTCAAGATGCCGCGCCACCAGAAGCCGCCGGCGGAACCGAAGCCGGGCACCGGAGGTGGAAGCCCGCACGTGCCCAGGGGCGGGGTCGGCGGCGTCGGCCGGGGAGCCAACATCGTCGAGGGCGGAGCCGCGGTGGGGGCGGCGATCGTGTACGGTCCGGAGGCGGTCTACTGCGCCTACTTCCCCGAAATGTGCACCTTCCCCGGAAGCGACGTCCCGATGGCATGAGCGAGCGAATCCCGGTCTACTTCGGGTTCCGCGACTACTTGTGGGATGTGCTCCCGGAATCCCGGGAGCACATCCTCAGCGAGGAGTTGTCGGAGGTCGAATCATCCGGTGACACCAGGGTGTTGACCGCCTACCGGTTCATGTCCAACGCGTTCTTCCGCCCGGTGCTGCTGGCCGCGGCCGAGAGCGGCGACATCGAGCTCGCGCGACGGTGCATCGCTCTGGTCGAGGACATGCTGGCCGGCCGCGACGCCGACCTGGTCGACCTGGTGCGCATCCGGGTGCTGAGCAAGACCGGCGAGTCGGCGGCGCTCGGTGACCTCTACCGGGCGTACGCCGGCCCGCTGACCCGTGAGGAGCTGGCGGTCAGTCATGCCGATCCGACCTACCTGCCGCCCGGCGACCCGAACGGGTCGCCGGCGTGGGTGGGCGACGGGCGGCCGGACGCCGCGGCGTGGGCCGTCCGGTCGTGGCTGTGGGAGCGGGTGCCCGGCACGCGCTCGCATGTGCTGATCGCCGAGCGGGCCGAGGTGCGGGCGACGATGTCGCTGGTCGCCATGACGCCCGGCCGCTACCTCTCCGAGGCCTTCCTACGGGGCCTGCTGCCCGAGGCGGGCGAGGCGGCAGCCGAGCTGGGCGACCCTGAGCCGAGCGAGGAGTCGGCCGCCGCGGTCGAGGCGATGCTGGCCGACCCGCTCATGGCTGCGCTGCTGCGCCCGCACCTGGGGGAGGTCGTCGCGGAGGCCGCCCGTAACCCGCTGCTCCGGGCTCATGCGGGCCCCGGGCTCGGCAGCCTCCTGTCCTGAGAGCGGCCTCCGCGCCGGTTCAGACTCTCCTTTCCGCTGCGATCTCCTCCTGGCCGACCAACGCGTCCGGAACCCTCCGCCGGTGATCGATCCTTGACGCAAAGTTCTTGGTCGACGGGGGCAACAACTCGGGTAACCCAGCGCGTCTGTTGATCGACGCTGTCTTGAGAACCCCGAGGAGCCGTACCGATGGCGATGACCCATAGGCGGATCAAGGACGACGTGGCGCCGGGGACGGCCATGGTCCGTGGCTCGGGAACGAAAGCCCACACATGTCACCCCGTTGTGCGAGTGGGCCGGGCGTTCGGCTCGGCGCGCACCGAGCAGGCCACCTCTCCGGCACTGCGGATTCTGACCGCTCATCTGGAGATGCTCTCGGCGGTGCTCACCGAGCTACAGCCCGCGGCGGTTCTGGCTGCCAGTGACGCCGCGGTCGAACTGGCCAAGGGTGTCCTGGCCGATGCGGCCGGCGAAGTGCCTTCGGCGGCGGAGCCCACCTTGGCCGTCGCGGCCCGGCAGATCGTCGACGAGGCGCTTGCTGACGCGCACCTCACGCCGCAGTGGGTGGCCCGGGAGCTGAGTGTCTCGGAGCGAACGCTGCAACGGGCCTTCCGCGACGAGGGGGAGAGCTTGATGGCGTACGTCCGACGCAGGCGGCTCGAGGGTGCCCTGACCGACCTCGTCCGGAAGCAGCCGCAGTCCCGCGTCACCGAAGTGGCGTTTCGATGGGGATTCTCGGACAGCAGCCACCTGATCCGGGTGTGCCGCAAGGTCTACGGCCAGACGCCGACGCAGTACGTGCGCGCCCACGTCGGCCGGCCGATGTGAGCCGTCGACGATCCTGACGTCGGCGAGGACGGGCGACGGGCCGCTATCGGCCGGGGTCGTCCATGCGTTCGAGCCAGCGGTTGAGCAGGGCTGTCTCGGCCGGTTCGAGGCGGTCGGTGCCCGTGAGCACGAGCTGGGAGTGCAGCCGGCGAGCGGCGGCGCGGATCGGGTCCGGCCCGGTCGGCGTCGCCGGTTCGGCGAGGACGGCGGCGAAGACGGCGTCGCGGGCGCGGTGCGACAGCGACGGGTCGTCGAACAGCGCGGGCCGGGTGATGAGGCCGAGGGCCACTCCGATGTTGGCCGGCAGGATCAGCTGGGCGGCCCGCCGCGGTGTGGTGGTCAGGGCGCCGACGGCGGCGCACCGCAGCAGCGTCTTCTCGAGCAGTTCCAGAATGCGTTCGTACGCGGTCGCGGCGGACTGCGGCCGCGGTGTGAACATCAGTTGGTAGAGGACGGGCTGCCCGGCCGCGAAGGCCATGTGGTCGTCCCAGCCGGCATGCAGGTCGGCCACGGGGTTGTCGGTGACTTCGAGCTCGGCCTTGCGCCGGGCGTAGCGCTCGAACCCGGAATCGGCGACAGCGTCGAGCAGCCCCCGCTTGTCGCCGAAGAGCCGGTACAGCACCGGTTGGGTGACGCCGGCCTCCTCACTGACCGCCCGGGTGGCGATGTCACCCTCCACGGACGCGACGAGCTGCCGTTCGGCCGCCTCGATGAGCGCGGCCCGGACGGCAGCGTCGTCGGCCGGCCCGACGGCGCCACGGCGCCGCCGCAGCGTACTCGCGTCCTGATCAGTCATGAATCAATGATATGACGCCTTGATAGCGGCGATCGGGCGACCGTGCTACGGTCGATCGTATCGTCGAAACGACTAGGCGCTATCGTCACTATGCTCGGGGAGTGAGGTCATGACGGGTTCACGGCTCACGGTGGTCGCCCGCCTGACCTGTGTGTCGTACGCCTTGGCGCTCACCGGCGCCGCTCAGCGGCTCGTCGACGAGCACCTCGAGCATCGGACGCTGACGCCCGAGCAGGTGGCCCAGGCGCTCAACATCTCCACCCGCACGCTCTACCGCGCCTTCGCGGTGAACGGCGAGCCCCTGATGGCGTACGTCCGCCGGCGGCGCCTGGAAAGGGCGCTGGCCGACCTGGCCGACCCGCAGCGGTGCCTCAACGTGGCTGAGATCGCCGCCCGCTGGGGCTTCGCCGACAGCAGCCACCTGGCCCGCGCGTGCCGTGGCAAGTACGGACAGACTCCCACCGAGTACGTCCGTGCCCAGGCGTCCGCCGCCTAGCCGGGACTGCACGGCGGGTGGTCGGGCACTCAACCCTTCAGTACGGGGCTGTCCGCGAGAAGACGGCCAACCAGGCGGGCACCGGCGTGGGTGACCGAGTCTCGATGACGTCTTCCTCGAGGGACCGGGTCTGCCACCCCTCGGCGAACGTGTCGGTCAGCTCCTCGCGGCGCAACCGTCGTGGCCCCGTGTCGCCGGGCATCCGGTCGCTGAAGCCCAGCATCAGGTAACGGCCGCCGGCCGGGACCGTGGCATTCAGGACGCCGACGAACTTGCGGCGGTCGGCGTCGTTCAGAACGTGGAACAGGCCACAGTCGACGACGGTGTCGAAGGTCTCGCCCAGCGCCGGGAGGTCGAGCACATCGCCGACCAGGAAACGGGCGTCCAGCCCGCGTTCCGCCCTGCGCTGCTTTGCGATGGCGATCGCGGTCGGAACGATGTCCACACCCGTCGCGTTCAGCCCGAGCGAAGCCGCCAGCAACGCGTGCTCGCCGGTGCCGCAGCCGACGTCGAGGACGCGGCCGGTCAGCAGGCCGTGCTCCGCCGCCCGGCGGAACGCCCCCTGCGGACGACCGATCTCCCACGGTGGCGGGGGGCCGTCATAGACGTCGAGATACGACTCGGCCTGGTCGGCGTCATCGAGCATCGGAATGGCGTCGAGATCTTCGGAACCATGCATGGGACGAACCATAAACGGCGCTGTCGCGGAATGGAGTGCTTGCGCCCATAATTGCGGTTTCGAGCCATTGTCATCATGACTCCGATATCGGATGGCGATGTCTCGCCGGCCGGCCGTTGTGGCATCAGCCGGCCGAGACCTATTCTACTGTCCACATCGTTCGTTCTCTCACGACAGTTGGCGCTCCCGTACAAGGTCAGGCGATCTCAGGATGCTTAGCCTTCAAGAACTGGACGGGGAATCCCGTCCACCCGATCACCGCTGCGCCGCCGCCCGCAAGGGCCAATCTCCATGAGGGAATTGCTGTCGCGACGGTTGGCCGAACCATGGGTCATCGGAAATGAAGGACTGGCGGGGACGCCGCTATCCGACGCCGCGGCAATGGTCGCGCGTCGATCGACGAATGGGATTGACGATGGAGCTTTCACGAAGACGCCGCGGCAGAGCCGTGGCGGTGTTGTCGGTCGGCCTGGTGCTGGCCGGGGCCGAGGTGGTGACGTCTCCGGCGGCCAACGCCATCCGAGGCGGTCAGAACTCCGCCACGCTGGACGGTCAAGTTCAGTTCTATGTGTCCGAAGGCGGGCGGATCGGCGATCCGTCCGAGTTCACCTGCGGGGGAACGCTCATCAGCCGGGAGTGGGTCCTGACCGCCAAGCACTGCTTCACGACCACTGGTGCGACGGAGGCCAACTCGGGGTTTCTGATCGGGGATCGTCAAGGCGGGCGGGGCGAGCCTCATACGCTGGAGTCGATTCATCTCGAGCCGAACACCGACGTCGCCCTGGTGCAGCTCGAGGACCCGGTGAGCAACCCGGCCTGGGTCCAGGAGTACGGACTGGGGGTGCCCGCCGTGAACCAGAACGTCTCCTTGCGCGGCTGGGGCTCCGACACCGAGGACATGCGGTCGCCGCTGCAGGTGGCGACGTTCCGGGTCAGAGACACCCGGGACCCGGATGGCGAGGAGGGCGCACGGCTGTCGCTGGACGACATCAATCAGGGCTATCCGGAGGCGGGCGACTCCGGTGGTGGCGTCAAGGCGGGCTCACTGATCTTCGCCGTGTATGTCGCCGCCGATGACGACGACCCGGTCGCCTTCGCCGTGCCGATCGAGGACGTCGCCGACTGGATTCAACGGACCAGTGGAGTGGGGCCGAGCCAGAGCAACCCGGTGGTCGCCGTCCGCGTCATGCCCCTCGGTGACTCGATCACCGACGGCGTCGGCAGTTCCACCGGCAACGGGTATCGGGCCAGGCTGCGGCAGAATCTCTCCGGCGCGGGGTACCGCACGGACCTCGTCGGGTCGGTGCGATCGGGCAACCTGGGCGACCCGGAGCACGAAGGGCACTCGGGCTGGGTGATCAACGAGATCACGGGCGCCGCCCGCTCGTTCGTACCCGCGTTCCGGCCCAGCGTCGTGCTGGTGCACGCGGGCACGAACGACATGGCCCGCAACATCGACCCGGCCGGTGCGCCGTCCCGGCTCGCGGCGCTGGTCGATCAGGTCCAGCGCGACGCCCCGGACGCGGTGGTCGTCGTCGCGACCCTGGTGCCGATGGCCGACAGCGCGGGCCAGGCCCGTACCGCCGCCTTCAACCAGAGTGTCCGCGCGCTGGTCCGCCAGCGCGAGAGCGAAGGCCGGCGGATCGGCCTCGTCGACCTGGGTTCGGTCACCACGGCCGACCTGGCCGACGGTCTGCACCCCAACGACCGCGGGTACGACAAGATGGGCGATGCCTTCTTCGAGGGCATCCAGGCCGCGGGGAGGAGGGGCTGGCTCAAGGAACCGTCGGCCGGCGATCAGTCGCCCTGCCCCGCGCCCGGCGGCGCCTGGCTGCCGCGGGGCCGGATCGCCTCCGGCACGGGGCCCGGCCCGAACATCCGCTTCGCCGACGTCGACGGTGACACCCGCGACGACTACCTCGTTCTCAACACCGACGGTTCGGTCGACGCGTGGCGCAACACCGGAGGCGACCAGAACGGCGTCCCCGGATGGAACCCGCTCGGCCCCATCGCCGCAGGCGTCGGCGTCCCGTCGACCGCCGTGCGCTTCGCCGACATCAACGGTGACCGCAAGGACGACTACCTGGTCGTCGGGTCAGGCGGTTCGGTCGACGCGTGGATCAACACCGGCGGTGACTCCGTCGGTCGGCCGGGCTGGGTGCCGCAGGGCCGCATCGCCACCGGTGTACCGGAAGCTCGCGGCCGCATCCTGGAGTTCGCGGACATCAAGGGTGACGAGCGCGACGACTACCTGCTGGTGGACCGGTCCACCGCCGTGCTTGCCTGGCAGAACGTCGGCGGCGACCAGAACGGGGTGCCCGGCTGGAACCCCCGCGGCCAGATCGCGACCGGAGTGGGCGGCATCCAGGATCGCATCATGTTCGCCGACGTCACCTGTGACCGCTTCGACGACTACCTGGTCGTCTCTTCGCAGAACGCCATGGAAGGCTGGCGCAACCTCGGCGGCGCCGACTCGTCCGGTCTGCCGGGCTGGGCGCCGATGGGCCGCATCGCCAGCGGTCTCGACGGAGCCCTGCGCCTGGCCGACGTCAACGGCGACGGCCTCGACGACTACCTGATCGTGGGCAGCAACGGCTCGGTCGACGCCTGGATGAACAACGGCGGCGACCGGGGCTGACCGCTGCCCCAGACGCCCTGCCGGGGCGCTGGGTTCCGCGGCGCGGGGAGGGTACTTCGCCTCCCCGCACCGCGGGGCGCTGCCGGAAGCGGCCGACGTCTCCCCAGGCCGGGCCGGCCGCACCGGCCTGCAGCAACCCCGATCGGCCAGGGTGCTCCCGTGCGCTTCGGCAGATCTGGCTGACAGTGAGATCACGGGCGTATCCGTCTTGACAAAACCCGATGAGTCGGCGATCGCCATTCGCCGTGAACAAGGATGGTATGAATGCAGAAGTCCGCGCATTTGGTGGGAAGCGTACCGTTGGCTTCGGCCGAGGATGTTTTCCGGGCCGCCGCTGGAACGCTGAGCGACGCTTTGAAGCGCCTACCTGATGGCGAGACCGGCCCCCGCGCGATGTGGGTCGGATGGCAAGTCCCGCTTTTTGCCGCACAGGACACCTTCGAGCAGTTCGTGGTATCGGGATTGCCGCAGTTCCGAGTGCGTGCCGGCGCGGACGTCGGGCAGGTGCACTTCGGTGAGCTGGGTTATGCGAAGGCCGCGACCACTTCTTACCAGATTTTCGCGATGCTGAAGACCGCCGGCCTGATCAAGCAGGATGTGCGCTTCCAGGTCAGCCTCCCGACGCCTCGAGCGACAATGGGCGGGCTGCTGCCGGACGAGGCCGACCAACAAGTCCTCGAGCCCTTGTACCGGGAAGCTCTGATCCGGGAGTTACACGAGATCGCGGACCGGATCCCACACGCCGAACTTGCGATTCAGTGGGATGTGGCCCTGGAGTTCGCTGCGATGGAGGGGGTCGCACTCCTGAGTGGGAACGCGCCGCCACGTGCGGGCCGCACTCCGGTATCAGAGGTGGCTACCTCATTGTCGGCACTGGCGGACGTCGTCCCACCGAACGTTGAACTGGGTTTTCATTTCTGCTACGGGGACGTCGCCCATCGGCACTTCATTCAGCCGAAAGACACTGGATTGATGGTCGAGTTGGCAACGGCGTTCCTGCCGGAGGTCGATCGTCGCGTTCAGTGGCTTCATCTGCCGGTTCCCGTCGATCGCGATGATGCAGAGTACTTTCGCCCTCTAGGCTCCTTGCCCCGCGCCCACTTCGACGAACTGTATCTCGGTCTGTTGCACATTTCGGATGGCGTGCAAGGAGCCTTGCGACGTATTGATGCCGCCCGCGCACTTGCCGGGGACTTCGGAGTCGCGACGGAGTGTGGATTCGGTCGACGCCGACCCGAGACCGTGCCGGCATTACTGGCGCTTCACCGCGAGGTCATCGACATGGCCGCATAATCACGGCCGTGGCCCGCTGAGCGAGTGTCGCGGCCGGCATGTCCGCCGAAGCTTTGCGGCCGGGCTTGATTTGCCCGGCCGCAAGGTAGGCCTTGAGTTGAGCCTTGTGCCACTTGGTTGAGGGTGCGGGATCGTGTCAGGGCTTCTGGACCGAAGGAGGGTTTCCGGCGCGTAGGTTGGCCATGGCCGCGATCGTTGCGTTGTCGAACCAGAGGATCTCGGTGTAGATGCCGGTCAGCGGCCGCGAGTCGAAATAAGCGAAATGAGTGCCGCCGGTCGAGAAGTTTCCGGCCTGTTCGATCGGGCCGAAAGCGGTGGTCAGATCGGCGACCGCGGCGTCGAAGTCGTACACCTGGAAGCCGAGATGGTGGAATCCGCCGGCCGGTCGTTCATCGAGGAACTCGGTGTAGAGGTTGGGATCGCCGCCGGGGCGGGGACTGATGACTTCGATGTTGGTGTCGCCGATGTAGCCCAGGGCCATGTCGACGCGTACGTCGATCGGTTTGCCGCGCAGCGTCGTCTCCAGCAGTGGCGCGTTATCGAGGATCCAGAACCCGGCCGGGCCGTAGACCTTCTCGAACTCGGCGCACTTGGCTTGCAGGTCGGGTGCGACCACACACCATTGGAAGAATCCCTGGGCCAGCTGGTTGGTCGCCGGGCGGGCCAGGTCGAACGCGGTCAGTCTCTCGACGGTGTCGGGCATGGGTGCCTCCTTGATCGGGTGGTGCAAGTCATGCCCGGCGCTGGACGGCGACGCTCGGGTCAGTTGTCAGGCGGCGCGTACGGCGTCGAGGTCGAGCAGGAACTCGACGGAGCCGATCTTGCCGTCCCGGACGTGGTAGAAGGCCATCTCCGGCATGCGGAACGGGCGTCCGGTCGGCTCGATTCCGAACCAGGTCTTGACCGCTGTGCCGGTGTCGGTGAACCGGACCGCGATCACGTCGTCCTGGATCTGGAGATTCTCGATACCCCAGTGGAAGTCGGGGACCGCGTCGATGTTGGACTCGATCACCGCGATGTAGTCGGCCAGCGGGGTGGGCGTGGAGTTCACGATCACCGGGTCGTGGACGTACTTGCTCAGAGTGCCGACGCGACGTTCGTTGAGGGCATCGATGTAGCCCTGGTACAGCGCGGGAATGTCGGTCTGCGGCGCCGGCTGGAGCTGGGCGAGCATGCCGCGAACGTCGTACAGGCACCACTCCTCGACGAGCTTGCCGTCGTCGTCGAAGCGGAAGATGTTGAGCAGGTCGAGGGCGAACGGCCGGCCGGTCGGCGGCAGGACTCCGACCGGAGACGCAGTGAACTCCTGGTCGAAGTGGCCCGACATGCGGGTCTGCGCGCCGACCCACTGACCCTCGACCACCATGTGGCCGCGAGTGACGGCGAAATCGCTGAAGGCAGCCCGCATGGCGGCCCAGAAGGTCTTGAGCCCGGCCAGATCGGCGTCGCCGTCCGGGCCGTGGAAGACGAAGCCGGGACCGAAATACTCGTCGAGGACGGTTTCGTCGCCGCCGGCGATTCCCTGCTGTCCGACCCGGATGAGGGCGTCGACAATGTCGGTGCGATCGACGGTGCTGTTCATCGCTTTTCCTTTGCCTAGTTGTACGGATGCGCTGCTCAACGCCTTACCCAAAGCTGTCAGACTCGGTTGCACCACAGCCTGGTTCGAGCAACCTGGGGCGGCAGGCCAGCAAGATCTCGACCTGTCGCTGTGCGACGATGGCCGGCCGCTGCCTCGTTGCCGGACTACGTCGCCGGGGCGATGTTGTGGTTGATGCGGAACATGTTGGCCGGGTCGTAGACCTTCTTGAGCTGCGCCAGGCGTGCGTAGAGGTCTTCTCCGTACAACAAGCGGATGGCGCTCTGATCGGTTGCTTCGTCGGGCGAGAGAAAGGCGACCATGCGGCGTTCGTGGCCCCACGGGCGCAGCCGGTCGATCAGCTCGGCCAAGGCAACCCGGTTGGCCGGCGCCTGCTCCAGCGGGCCGACGCCGAAGGCGAAGACCTGGAAGGGCACCGCTCGGGCCGGTATGGCGTCCGCGGTCAGCGGCTCGCGGGACAAGGCGCCGCCGAGCGCGCGGATCTCGACACTCGCCAGCGTGCTGCCGGAGCCGGGGCCGGCCACCTCGTAGAACGCCTCGACTGTCTCCGCATTCAGCTCTCGCAGACCGATCGATCGGTCGACATACGGTATGGGTGAGGGCGGGTCCATGTGGATGGTCGCTGCCTGGGCGTACGGGAGATCGGCCACCGATTCCATGATGAGCGGGGCCAGCCGGCGTAGCGGCTCGATCAGCCGGTTGCCTTCGGCGGCCGACCCCAGGAAAGCAATGCGGGTGTGCAGCACGAACACGCCCCGCAACGGCTCGGGCAGAGCGGGGTCCGGGGGCAGGCGCTGGATGGCGATGGACGATGTCATCTCTTCCGGGACCGTGGCGGCCCATCGGCGCCAGCCGTTCAGCACCGGGCGCAGGTCGTCACCGGAGAACCACAGGCCGCCACCGAAAACGCGGGTGATCGGGAAGACCCGCATCTCGACGGCGGTGACCACCCCGAAATTGCCTTTCGTGCCGCGGACGGCGAAGAACAGGTCCGGGTCGCTGTCGGCGGTGATACGCCGGGCCCGGCCGTCGGCGGTGACGATCTCGATGGCGGTCACGTGTTCGGCCGCCCAGCCCAGGTGGCGTCCCAGCGTGGGGCTCTGGCCGCCACCGAGCAGGTAGCCGATGACTCCCACGGTGGAGGACGAGCCGCTCATCGGGGCCAGACCGTGCGGGGTGACGGCGTCGAGGACGTCCTGCCACAACGCCGCGCCCTGGACCCGTACGGAAGCGGCCTCGACATCGAGGGAGACGCCGCTCATCCTTCGCATGGTGATCAGAAGGCTGTTGTCGGAAGGAGCGGCGACGATGTGGCCGCCTCCTCGGATCGCCACGGCGAGACCATTGGCGGCCGCGAAGCGAACCGCCTTTTCGACGTCGGCGACGGTGGCCGCGCCCACCGCGACAACAGGACGCAGCGGCGTCAGCAAGTTGTAGGTCGAGCATTCCTCGTCGTATCCGACCTGTCCGGGTACGAAGGTGGGACCGGTGAGAGCCCCGGACAGCTCAGCCGTATCGATCGGGACAGCCATCGCTGTGAGTCCTTTGCGTTGGTGATCAGCCGCCGATCCGACGGCGGCAACTGACCCAAAGCTAAGGAACGACGTGCTTCCGGCATTGAACGCCTGCGCCAGGCGGCGAAGTGTGACGACGCCGACATCGTCACAGCTGAAATCCTCCGTGTAAGCGGGCCGACAGGTCACTGTTGGCGCGCGCGTTCAAGCCCGCAAGCAGGTGGCTCTCTAACCTTTGGCGTGTCCGCCGGACTGGTCCGGCACTTTGCGCCAGAAGGAAGCGTCACGCCGCCGACCGTGACGGACGGGTGAGGGTCGGGGAGGCTGGGGTTGTACGCCGAGCGGCTGGCCGACGACGCTGATGGCCGTGCTGGACGAGGTCGTCATCGGACGGACGGTTCGGCCGGATGCGGGCCGGACGGCATGACGGTCCGCCGGCCCGCTCGCGAATCAGCTCGGGCTCGGCAGCTGGGTGTCGTACTTCTCCAGCAGGCCCAGCAGCCGGTCGTCGATGCGTTCCGGCCCCCACGGCTGCACCTGCACGCCCGGCTGCGCCTTGTCGCCGCCTTCGACGAACAACTGCTCGGCGCCGCCTGGGGTATAGAAGAACACCATGCTGGCGTGAGCCGTGCCCGCGTTGTGGAACCGATGTGTCGTCCCGCGGGGGATGAAGACGACATCGCCCGGGCCGGCTGCGAAGACGCGGTCCCCGTCGAGAAACTCCAGTTCGCCGTCGATCAGGTAGAACGTCTCGTCGGTCCCGGCGTGCTGGTGCGGCGCCGGACCGCCCCCCGGAGGCACCGAGGCCTTGACCAGACCGACGCGGCCGCCGGTGTCGGCCGCCGTCAGTTTGACGGTCAGCACGTCCCCGTTGAACCAGACGTCAGTTCCCGAAGAAGCCGGAAAGTGGAGACCGGGTACGTCGATGCTCACGTGAAGCCTTTCCCAGAAGTGAATTGCTGAACTGCAGACAATGGTGGAGCGGAGCCGGACCAGGTGCCATGCCCCGGCGTTCGGCTGAGTTGACATATCGTTCGGCCGCGAAGGAGGACACGTGGACCCGCTGACGGCCGCGCTGGATTTTCTCGACGTGAGAGCCGCTCATCCCTGCCGGTTGGAGACCGGCGGCGCCTGGGCCATGAGTTTCGCCGAGTTCCGGCACATCCGGGTCGGCCTGGTGCTCTCCGGCGCCATGTGGCTCACCCCGGGCGGATCGGCGCCGCTGCCCCTTCGTGCCGGTGAGGGATACCTGCTGACCAGCGGACTGCCGTACGTCATCGGTTCTGATCCCGGCCTTAAGCCCGCCGACGGGACGGCGGTGTTCGCGGCAGTGTGGCCGGACCCGGTTCGCCACAACCTGACGGCCGGGGCCACTGCGGACACGGTGGCGATCAGCGGCGCCATCACCTTCGACGACGGCATCGCCCCGTTGCTGCTCGACCACCTGCCGCCGGTCGCCGTCATCCACGGTGGCACGCCGGAAGCCCGTGGGCTGCGCCCGACGCTCGAGCTGCTCGCCCAGGAGACGGCCGCCGAGCTCCCCGGCGGCCGGGCCCTGCGCGAGCACCTCACGTACGTGCTGTTCGTCCAGGCTCTGCGGGCAGTTCTGCAGCGTGGCGACACCGACTCGCCGGGCTGGCTGCGTGCCTTGACCGACAGCAGGCTTCGTCCGGCCCTGCAGCTCATTCACGGCCGTCCCGACCGCCCGTGGACGGTGGCCGATCTGGCCGCGGCATCCTCCATGTCCCGGACCGCCTTCGCGGTGCATTTCCGGGCCACGGTGGGGATGCCGCCGCTGGACTACCTCATCCGCTGGCGGGTTCGCTCGGCCGGCCGCGCGCTGCGGTCCACCGACCGCACCGTGAGCGCGGTCGCCAACCAGTTCGGCTTCGGATCGGAGAGCTCCTTCATCCGTACGTTCAAACGGGTGACAGGACGCTCCCCGTCCCGTTATCGGTTGGAGCGGACCGCTGGCCGGGCGTGACAAGCTCAAAGGGTGGTCGGTATCGCCGCTGTGGCGGGACGCCGGTGCGTCCACGTCCGACCGGCGTCCCGCTGCCGAGCCGGTGCCGGTCAGCTGACGGCCGCGGCAAACGTGGTCAGGGCGGCGCTGACCTCGGCCGGGCGTTCCTCGGGGATCCAGTGGCCCACGCCGGGCATGACGGTGAAGGACCGGACGTCGGTGGCCACCGCCTGCACCACCCCGCGCAGGTTCTCCAGGCCGTAGAGGTAGGCCACGGGATCGCGGTCGCCGCCGATGTACAGGACCGGCTGGGTGATCCGGGCGCCGGCCCAGGACCCGGTCTGGCCCCAGTTGCGGTCCCGGTTGCGATACCAGTTGAGCGGGCCGGTGAAGCCGCTGCGGGCGAACGAGTCCGCGTACACCTGGATGTCCTTGTCGGTCAGCCAGCGTGGCAGTCGCCTCGGCAGGGGCAGGGAGCCGGTCAGGCCCCGGGAGTCGACGATGAGGTCGGAGACCTGCGGCGCGTCCCCGGACAGATGGAAGAGCGCCTTGCGGAGAACGTCCTCGGTACGCCGCTCGAACTCCCGCTCGGCCGCACCGGGCTTGAGGAAGTAGAGCTGGTAGAAGTTGTCGCCGAACGCGGCGCGGAGCTCGGCCATCGGCGGGCCGTCGCCGCGAGGCTCCAGCGGTACGGACAGCGCGGCGAGCCCCCGTACCAGATCGGGTCGGTTGAGGGCCACGGCCTGCGCCACGGCGACTCCCCAGTCGTGCCCCACGAGGACCGCGTTCTTGGCGCCCAGGGCATTGATGATGCCCACCGCATCGCTGGCCAGGTGATGGATCGAGTAGTCGAGAACCGAGGACGGCGCCGCGCTGCCCGGGTAACCGCGCTGGTCGGGCGCGACCGCGTGGAAGCCGGCCCGGGCCAGTGCCACCAGCTGATGCCGCCAGGCGTACGAGGTCTGCGGGAATCCGTGCAGCAGCAGCACGAGCGGGCCGGACCCGGCCTCGGCCAGACGGAAGCGCAGGCCGTCCACTTCGACGTGTCGATAGCGGACGCCGGGGATGGCCGGAGCCCGATCGCCGGTCGAGGCCGACGCCGAGCCGGGGATCGCGGCGAGCGCGCCGATGGCGGCGCCCGCGGTCAGCACGGAACGGCGGGTCAGGGGAGAGGAGGAGAAACTGCCAGACATGTGTACAGCCTTTCTTGCCGGCGCGTCCGGAGAATTCGCGGTTGGTTGACTGAGCGTCGAAAGGTGCGCCAGACGTCGTACTCGGCCTTGAACGTCCGGCCGACGGCGGTGTTGTCAGGGAGATCAGGCACGGAGGAGCTGGGTCACCAGCGCGTAGAAGCCCTTCGGGTCCTTGGCCAGCCACTCCTTGACCATCCGGGTCTGTGCGTCGACGACGACCTCGTAGTCGTCCTGCTCGACCCCGTCGAGCGCGGCGCGGGCGACGTCGGCCGGGTCGTTCTTGTCCAGGGTGCCGTGGCCCATGTCGGTGTCGGTGGCGCCGAGGTGTACGGAGATCACCGACGTGCCCTGGCCGGCCAGTTCCCACCTCAGAGCGTTGCTCATGTTCCAGGCGGCGGCCTTGCTGACCGCGTACGCCCCGGCGTCGGGCATGGCCATCCAGGAGGCTCCGGAGGCGATGGTGACGATCGCGCCGCCGCCGTTGGTGGCCAGGACGGGGGCGAAGGCGCGGGCCATCGACAGGGTGCCCCAGAAGTTGGTGTTCATCTCGGCGTGCACCTGGTCGAGGTCACCCAGCAGTGGTGTCAGGGTGTTGATGCCGGCGTTGTTGACCAGCAGATCGACGTCCTGTGCGGCACGGGCGACGGCCGTGACGGATTCCGGGTCGGTGATGTCGAGGGCGAGTTTTTCGACTCCGTCGAGGTCGATGGTCTCGGGCCGGCGGGCGGTGGCGTAGACCTTCGCGCCCCGCTCGGCGAGCTGAGCGGCGAGGTGGCGGCCGATGCCGCGGTTGGCTCCGGTGACGAGCGCGGTGGCTCCGTTGATCTGCATGCCGGTACGGTAGAACCTGACATCAGTGTCAGAATCAAGTTGAGGAGACTCACATGCGCATCGGTGAGGTCGCGCGGCGTGCCGGGGTGAGTGTGCGGTCGCTGCGGTACTACGAGCAGCAGGGGCTGATCGAGGCGGACCGCACGTCGGGCGGGCATCGGGAGTACGAGCAGTGCGCCGTCGACCGGGTGCGGTTCGTGCAGTGCTTGTTCGCGGCCGGTCTGCCGAGTCGTGCGATTCTGGAGATCCTGCCTTTCCTCGACACGGGTGTGGCGACGCCTTCCATGCAGGAGCGCATGGCCGACGAGCACGACCGGATCCAGCGCGGCATCGACGAGATGGTCTTCGCGCGCGACCGGCTGGCCGAGCTCCGGGAGATCGCGGCGGCCTCGGCCGAGGGCCGGTCGGCGCAGGAGTGCCGCCTCGCGATGGGAACAGCTCTCGCGCGATGACATGACATCGGTCGTGCTCATAGGTCTTCCAGCTGAACGGGACGCCCAGACGGTCCCGGGTACGGATGATGAGCGCGTCCGGTTCGCCGCCGGACAGGCCGGAGAGGTCACGGGTGACGACCACGCCGCGGCGTTGGCCGACCCCGCGCAGCACGGGGCCGTCCCAGGTGAGCTCCCAGTTCCGGCCACTCCCCGTGGCTTTCGGCACGGACGGGTCAGGACGCCTGTGGCCAGGCCGGGACCAGGCGGACGCCGAGGGTCTCGAGGAAGAGCCGGCTGTCGTACTGGGCCCATTCCCCGGCCCGGGTTCCCTGGTCGTCGTAGCGGAAGACGTTGTTGATCCGGTACATCATCCGGCCGCCGGTGGGTTCGAGCGGGCCGGCCGGCATGGCTCAACCCCTCAGGTCAGTGCCCGGCGCAGGACGGTGACCTCTTCGTCGAGCTCGCGGGGGCTGATCCGGGCGTGGTCGGCGCCGGGGAACAGGTGCAGCTCGACCGCACCCCTTCGCGAGCGCCGGCACATTCGGGTGAAGTGGGGTGTGATGGTTGCTGGGGGTCCGGACAGGTAGGGGGCATGACGGCAACGGCAAACGACGATCGGAAGGAACGCTTCCGGCAGCTTCACGCGCAGACGTACGGCGATCTGCTGCGGTTCGTGGAACGGCGGGTGCCACCCGCCGAAGCGGAAGACATCGTCTCGACGGTTTTCCTCACCGCATGGCGTCGCTACGACGACCTGCCCGACGACGCGCGGCCCTGGCTGTTCGGGGTGGCCCGCGGGGTGCTGGCCAACCAGACGCGCGGCTGGCTGCGGCGCCGGGCGCTCGACGTCCGGATGGTCGCCGAGGACGGCCCGGCGGACGACCATTCCGGTGCGGCCGCCAGCCGGGTCGATCTGCAGCGCGCCTGGCGGGCGCAGCGGCCGGCCGACCGGGAGGTCCTGGCTCTGGTGCTGTTCGACGGCCTGACCGTCGAGCAGGCCGCCGAGGTGGCCGGCGTCCGCGTGTCCACCTTCGCCATGCGGCTCAGCCGGGCGCGCCGGCGCCTGCTGAGCGCGTACGTCGGCACGTCCGACGATGCGGTGCTGTCCATCACCTGTCCGCAGGCCATCAAGGGGCAATCATGAACACTGATCTCAGCGATCTGCAGCAGTTCACCGCGCTCGACCCGGCCGCGGAGCGGGAACCGAGCCAGGCCGAGTGGAACCGGTCCCGCCAGGCCGTGGAGCGGATGATGAACGGGGAAGAGCCGGCTCAGCGGGCCCGGGTGCTGACGTCCCGCCGGTTCGCTGTCGGCCTGGTCGCGGCGGCCGCCGTCGCGGTCACCGGGGTGGTCGGCGTGCCCGCGCTGTTCCCCAGCACCGCGGAGAGGGCGGTCGCCGACTGGATGCCGACGCCCGGCTCGTTGACCGGTGCCGCCGTACTGCCGCAGGCCAAAGCGTGCGCCGGCGGAGGCGTCGGGGGGTTGAACGCCGGAGCGGTGACTCCCGACCAGGTGGTGCTGGCCGACCAGCGCGGCGTGACCACCCAGCTGATCGTGAAGCAGGGCGCGGCCCTGGCGGAGTGCCTGGTCGTCGACACCGACCGGCCGCTGGCATCGATGGCGATGGACGAGTCACGCCCGGCCACCGCGGCGAAGCCGATCACCATCGAGACGTACAGCTCACGCGGCGAAGGAGACGACGAGTACTCGTCGGTCGTCGGCCGGATCGACCCGGCGGTCACCGGTGTGGACGTCATCCTCGGCGACGGCACAGTGATCCGCACCACCGCCAAGGCGACGTGGTGGGGGGCCTGGTGGCCGGGCCCGGCCGCGGGCCAGGTGGACGCCTTCACCGTGCGGGTGCACACCGCGAAGGGCACCACCGACTACAAGCCGTCTCAGCTCACACCGGGGGACTGAGACTCCGCACCGGCCGGCCTGGTCGCCGTGTCCGACACCGTCGGGCGGCCAGGCCGGCCGAGTCCCGCAACCACCCGGTCGAGCATCGAACCTGCACCCGCAGGACAACGACGTTGTGAGCTCTCTGCGCTTCTTCTGCTGACGGCGGCAGAACGACAGAGGGGTGGGGGCGGAACGACCCGGCCCCACCCCGAACCCTGGAAGCGAGCGGTCACTCGACGGCGCCTGCGGTGAGGCTGCGACTCCATCGCTGGGAACGGGCGACCAGGTCCTGCGCCGGCCCCAGCCGAATCTTCTCGTACCGCCGCAACGCGGCCGGGACATCCTCGGACCCCGGACCGGTCAGGGTTTCGGCCAGCGTCCGGACGTCGAGCATCCCGTTGTGGAACCCAGCGCCGGTTGTCGGTCCGACGGCGTGTGCGGCGTCGCCGACGATCACCACGCTTCCCCGGCTCAGCCGTTCCGGCCGGTACTCGGCCAGCGGGGTGCCGATGAACGCTCTGCTCCGGAAGGTCGCCGCCGCCGAGGGCCACCGGTTCGGCCACCGGCCGGCGGCGGAGGCGAGTTCCTCCACCAGATCGGGACCGACCTCACCGCCACCCACCGTGCCGCGCACGAGCGTGCCCTCCAGCTTGCCGATGTTCCGCAGCAGCCTCGCGCGGGTCGCGTCGAAGACGATGAACACGCCTCGGCGTTCCCCCGCTGCCGTACCGCCGTCCGTGCCGGGGATGCCGTAGGTGGCCACCATTCCCGGGCGTGCGCTCCGGAAGGTGAAGTTCAGATCCGCGGCCCGGAAGCCGCCCGTGGTGTCGGCTTCGTGGACGACGCCGCGCCACAGGACCAGGCCGCTGAAGACGGCGTCCGGCGCGTCCGGCGCGACGAACCGGCGAACCGTCGAGGCCGCGCCGTCGGCGCCGACCACCAGATCGGCGGTCGTGTCGCCGTGGTCGGAGTGCACCAGCGCACCGGCACCACGCGCGCCGTTGGTCACGCGCCGGACAGCGACGCCCCGGCGCACGGTGATCGTGGGTCGCCGGGCGACCTCCTCGGACAGGAACGTGTGCAGCAGGCCCCAGCCGGTGGAGGTCCACCCGACATCCATCGTCGGGAGCCGCGAGACGTCCGTCCGGGTGATCGAGGCCAGCAGCGCGCGGTCGATGCTGATCCCCATGCCGTCGGCGTTCTGTCGCGACCGTTCCAGCACCGTGACCCGCCAGCCGCGACCGGCCAGCGCCAGCGCCGCGGTGAGCCCGACCAGCGAAGCCCCGGCGACAACGGCGTGCCGTCCGGCGTCGGCCTCGATGATTCGACCGTTCGGCTTGGTGGACACAGCCATCCGGGACCTCCTGATCACGTACGGGGAACGCCTCCGACGCTAACCCGGGCACCCTCACCGAGGGTGGGCACGTTTGACCGTAGGACCAGCCGAACCGGCCATGACGACGTTCGCCGTCCAGCGGGTCCGGACACCGGCGAGGAGCCGGTTCAGCGCGCGGGCGAGCTGGTCGGCGTTGGGGCCGTCGACGGCGGAGACGAGCAGGAGCGCCTGCCGAGAGGTCGTCGCGGCTTCCTCCAGCCTTTTCGCCCGGCTGAACACTTCACCGAGCGAACGCAGAGACCTGGCCGCCTGGACCGGGGCGCCGTGACGCTGGTAGATCTCGATCGCTCGCCGATAGTCCTCTCCTCAAAGGAGGGATGACGGCCGCGACGGACAGGTTCTGGCGTACCTCCCGGGGGGACCACAATGGTGCTCGCGTTCTCATCGGCCGACTTCGGCGATGGGGGAATGACGGGCGACGAAGAGTCAGCGCCGCTGTCCGCGGTGCGCACGGAAAACCCGCGGTGGCCGTCGGGCCGCCGCGGGCGAGGTCGGGGCGGGGACACAGCCGGTATCGGCTGTGTCCCCGCATCACATCAGGCGGTGATCTGCAGGATCGTCTGGCCGATCCGTGCGGTGCCGTCGCCGTACGCGACCAGACCCAGATAGCGGGAGCCGGCGGTGAGACCGGTCCAGGACGCGGTCACCGTGGCCGGCTCGCCCCGGGTCACGGCCTGGCTCGCCGGGGTGGCGGTCAGGTTGCCCGCGGCGGCGTCGCCGACGACCCACGAGTGGTGGATGACGTCGAGCTCGGTCGTGCCGGGCGGGAGGGCGAACTGCACGACGTAGATGTCGTACGACCCCGGCGGCAGTTGGATCTGCTCCTCAGCGGTCCCGCCGCCGCTCGACGCCACCAGCGTGTTGGTGCCGGCCTGATAGGCGAACAGGTCCAGGTCGGTGCCGGCCGGATGGTCGGCGTCGAAGGTCGCCGCCCGGGCCAGCCGGGTGCCGGCCGGCACGGTCAGCGTCACCTTGCCGACGGCCGGCCCGGTGGCGGGGGCGGTGGTGTCGAAGTCGCTCTCCGCGCCGACCAGGTGGAGCCGGTCGACGGTGGACGGGACGAGCCCGGCCGGGGCGGCGGTCAGCGTGCCGGTGTAGCCGGGGGTGACCGCCAGCGCCGTCGAGCCGCTGACGCCGGTCGCGTCCACCTCGGCCGGGGCGGCGATCGCCACCGGCCGGATCGCGATCGGGCTGCGCACGTCGGACGAGATGATGCCGCCCGCGCCGGCCTTGTTGACCCAGGTGAGCGAGCCGAACGACCACTGGCCGACCGGCGCGTCGGTGCGGGTGACGGTCACCTTGTACGACACCGACTTGCCGGGCAGCACGACGAACCGCTTCGGCGAGACGGTCACCGTCGTACCGGCCGGGGCCTGGATCTTGGCCTCGTAGATGCCCGGGAGCTTGCTGACGTTCTTCACCGTACGGGTGACGACCTGCCGGCCGGCCAGGTCGCCGACCGCGATCGAGGGGTAGTTGAGGTCGCTCGGGTCCTTCGAGCCGTACTGGTCGCAGGCCGAGCCGGTGTTGCCGGTGCCGCAGATGAAGCGGATCCAGTCGGGGTAGGACGAGTCGTAGACCAGGCCCGGCCGGTAGGCGGGAGCCGGGCGGACGTGCCCGGCGCCGAAGTCGAGCGGTGTCGCCGCCGCGCCGGCCCGCTGGATCGGCTGACCCGTGTTGTCGGTCTGCCCGGCCGTGGTCATCATCGCCGACTTGACCCACATCGGCGCCCAGCCGGGGTTCTCACTGATCATCAGCGCGGCCAGGCCGGCGATGTGCGGGCTCGACATCGAGGTGCCGGAGTACGCGTCCCAGGTGCGGTTGTTGTTGTTCGGCGGCGCGACGGGCGCCACCACATCGACGCCGGGTGCGGTGATGTCGGGCTTGAGCAGGTCGCCGTTGCCGGCCAGGGCCGGCCCGCGGGAGGAGAAGGCGGCCATCTCGGGGGCCCGGACCTTGATCTGGGTGCTGGCCGACAGTGCGGCGGTGGCGCCGGCCGTGGCCGCGTACGCCTTGATCGCCAAGCCGGCGGCGCTGTTGACATGCACGGTCGGCACGAAGTGGTAGTCCGCGTTGACCGAGTTGTCGGGGTTGTTGTACAGGATCATGCCGACGCCGCCGGCCTGCCGTACGGCCAGGCTCTTGTCCGTACGGCCGTTGCCGCCGCGCAGGCACAGCACGATCTTGCCGGTGACCTTGGCCGGGTCGAGCCGGCCCGAATAGCACAGCTGGACCTCGGTGGCCGGGGCGCCGGCCAGCCCGGCCTGCACCGAGTCGATCAGCGGCGACGACGGGACGGCCGGTCCCTGGCCCATGCCCTCGTAGGTGGCGCCGTTGCCGAGCGTCACCGACTTCTCGTACCCGCGGTCGTGGGTGCTGGCCGCGACGGTGGTGATCCACGGCGAGTTGTGCGCGACCGTGCTGGCGGCCGGGCCGCTGTTGCCGGCGGACGCGGCGACGAACACACCGGCGTTGGCGGCGTTGAGGAACGCCAGCTCGACCGGGTCGACGAACGACGAGGCGGAGCCGGAGATCGAGTAGTTGATGACGTCGACGCCGTCGGCCACGGCATCGTTGATGGCCGCCACCAGGTCGACGGTGGTGCCGCTGCCGCTTCCGGAGCCCTGATCCCACAGGGCCTTGTAGACGGCGAGCCGGGCGGCCGGGGCCATGCCGGACGCGTCGCCGACGTCGCGGCCGTCGACGGTGGCGGTCACGCCGTTGTTACCGACGGCGGTGCCGGCCGTGTGGGAGCCGTGGCCGTTGTAGTCGCGCGGCGACCGGAACTCCTCCGGGTTCGTCTCGTCGAGCGCGCCCTGCGTGTAGTAACGGGCCCCGATCAGCTTGTTGTTGCAGGTCACCCTGCGTGCCGGGTCGGCCCCTTCGCCCTGCTGGCACGTGCCGCGCCACTTCGCGTCGATGGTGCGCTGGTCCGGGCGGGGGCTGGGCAGGGCGGCGAACGCCGGGTTCTCCGGCCAGATGCCGGTGTCGATCACACCGACGATGACGCCCAGGCCGGCTTTGGACGGGCCGCCGAACTGCCGCTGCCACACGCCGCTGCGGCCGGTCAGCCCCAGCATCTCCGGCGTGGACACGGTGTCGGCCTTGTGCACGGTGCTCTTCGAGACGGCCAGCACGTCCGGGCTGCGGCGCAGCGCGTCGGCCGCGCCGGCCGACATCTGCGCCGCGTAGCCGTTGAACGCGACGTCGTACTCGTAGATGGCGCCGCCGGTCGACAGGCCGGCCCGCTTCTGGGACCGCTGCCGTTCGGTCTTCAGGTGGGCCCGGTACGCCTGGGCGGCGCTGCTGCGCAAGTTGACCTTCGCGCCCGCCGCCGGCCGGGTCGCGGGGATGCCCGAGACGCCGCCGGTGTACGCGGCGACCGGCGGGGCCGCCAACTGCACGATATATACGCTGGTTGATGGCGCCGGTGCGCTCCGGGCCACGTCGGCTCCGGTGGCCACGAGGGCTGCCGACGCGGCGACGGCTATGGCGATCTGAACGGATCTTCTTGCTGACACGAGCATCCTCCGGGGTGCGAACAATCGTTCACATTGGCCGGAGCCTATGCGTCTTCATCGATGCGCCGGAAGATGTCGCGTCGATTCCCGTACGGACGGAGGATGAGCACATGGCCACGAATCTGCGCACTTTGACCGGGACCGTCACGGCCGGAGTCGAGCCCGGATGTCTCCTGCTCGACGGATATCTGCTGGTGGGCGGCGATCGTACGGTGGTCCGGGCCGGCCTGCGGATCACCGTGACGGGCCGGGTCGTGCCCGATCTGGTCACGACCTGCCAGCAGGGCACCCCCCTGGTCGTGACCTCGGCCCAGCCGGCCGCCGACAGGTAGAGATATGCGCAGCCGTTGATGGATATCGCGGCAACGGAGGCGCCTTCGGGTTCGGTGTCGCGGAGCCGCACGGTGCGCCAGGGGTGTACCGGCAGCCCACCACTCGCCCGCGCGATCCGGCCTACCGTGGGGAGCATGGACAACCGCGACGAGGTCAAGGCTTTCCTGAGCTCCCGCCGGGCAAAGATCACTCCCGAGCAGGCCGGGCTGACGAGCTACAACCGCAACCGTCGCGTGCCCGGGCTGCGCCGCAGCGAGGTCGCCGATCTGGCCGGGGTCAGCGTCGAGTACTACGCCCAGCTCGAGCGGGGTGACCTCGCCGGCGCCTCGGACAGTGTCCTGGGAGCGCTGGCCCGCGCGCTGCGTCTCGACGAGGCCGAGCAGCAGCACCTGGCCGCGCTGGCCCGCGCGGCCGGTCCCGGCCCCCGGACCCGCCGGAAGCCGTCAGCGCGGCAGGTCCGCCCCAGCGTGGCGCGGGTGCTGGAGCTGATGACCGACCTGCCGGCGTTCGTCAGCAACGGCCGGGGCGACGTCATCGCCGCCAATTCGCTGATGCGGGCTCTGTACGCGCCGATGTTCGACGACGCTGCCCGTCCGGCGAACCATGCCCGTTTCGCATTCCTGAACCCTCGGGCGCGGGACTTCTGGCGCGACTGGGAGCGGATCGCCACCACGACCGTGGCGATGTTGCGGGCCGAAGCCGGCCGGGACCCGTACGACAAGGCCTTGACCGAGCTCGTGGGGGAGTTGAGCACCCGTAGCGAGCAGTTCCGGACCCGCTGGGCCGCCCACGACGTGCGGCTGCACAGCACGGGGATCAAGCAGTTCCGCCACCCGGTCGTGGGCGAGCTCGACCTGAACTTCGAGACCATGGACCTGACCGCCGACCCCGGCCTGTCCATGACTGTGCTCAGCGCCCCGGCCGGTTCCGCCGCCGACGACGCCTTGCGGATGCTGGCCAGCTGGGACGCCACCCGCGACCGGGATCCCGTGACCCCCGAGTCCTGAGGCCGGCGCGGGTAGCACGGCCGGCAGGCGCACCGGGCCGGTTCGCCCCAAGTCGAGCCGGCCCGGTGATCAGTGCGTCGATCGTCCGGGAGAACAGCGCCGCCGCCTGGTCGGGGGCTTCTGCCGCCGGTGCCGGCTTGACTTTTAATGATGTTAAGCGACATTATAAGTTTGATGTTGAACGACATCGAAGTTGGGCCGAGATCGCGAGCCGAACACACGGACACCAGAGGAGACACCCATGTCTGACGTCACCACCGCCGGCCGCACGCCGGCGTACAGCATCACCGAAGTCCTCGAGGTTCTCGACCCGGCGGGCGCTCAGCGCTACGCCGAGTTGACCCCGATCGCGGTCGACAAGTTCGGCGGCCGTTTCGTCGTCCTCGGAGCCTCACCCACGGTCGTCGAGGGGGACGCCGGGGTGGTGGTCGCGGTCGTCGAATGGCCTGACATGGAGACCCTGCAGGCCTGGTACGACTCCCCGGAGTACGCCCCGGCCCGCGAGATCGCCGCGACCGCCCTGCGCCGCCGGGTGATCTTCCTGCCCGGTGTCGCCCCGACGCGCGGCTGAGCGGTGACCGTGCGGGGTCCGGCCCCGCACGGTCACCCGACGGGCGGAGAGCGATGGCCCGCGCTTCAAGGGTGGGCCGGCAGTACACCTGACGGCAGCAACTTCTCCCCGTGCGCGAACGGCGGTTGTCTGGAGCACGGCAGACCTCCGACAACGCCTGAGCGGCCTGCCCTCTCCACCACCAGGCCTGAGCACCAGGAGTCACCATGAAGAACGCCCACCTCGCCGGCCTGGAGGTCTCCCGCATCGGCCTCGGCGCGATGACCATGGCCGGCACCTACACCAGCGAAGGCCGTCTCGACGACGCCGAGTCGATCCGCACGATCCACCGCGCCCTCGACCTCGGCGTCACCCACCTCGACACCGCGGAGATCTACGGCCCGTTCCTCAGCGAACAGATCGTCGGCCGAGCCGTCCGGGGCCGCCGCGACCAGGTGCGGATCGCCACCAAGTTCGGGCTGGTGTCGCACGCCGGCGGCGGGCCCGGCGTGACCGACAGCAGCGCCGCGAACGTGCGGGCCGCCGTCGACGGCTCCCTGAAGCGGCTCGGCACCGATCACATCGACCTCTACTATCAGCACCGCGTCGACCGCGACACTCCGATCGAGGAGACCGCGGGTGCCGTGGCTGACCTGATCAGACAGGGCAAGGTACTGCATTTCGGGTTGTCCGAGGCCGCGCCGGACACCATCCGCCGCGCTCACGCCGTGCAACCGGTGACGGCCTTGCAGACCGAGTACTCGCTGTGGACCCGGGACGTGGAGGCCGAGATCCTGCCGCTGCTGCGCGAACTGGGCATCGGCTTCGTGCCGTACTCGCCGCTCGGGCACGGCCTGCTGACCGGGCGGATCCGTACCGTCGACGACTTCGCCGACGACGACTGGCGCAAGACCAACCCGCGGTTCACCGGGGAGAACTTCCGCCGCAACCTCGCGCTCGTCGACGAGGTCAGGGCGATCGGCGCCGAGATCGGGGCCACCCCGGCCCAGACCGCCCTCGCCTGGATCCTGACCCGGGGCGACGACATCGCCCCGATCCCCGGCACCCGCCGGGTGTCCCGCGTCGAGGAGAACACCGCCGCCGACGGCATCGAACTCGGCGCCGACCAGCTCAAGCGTCTCGACTCGCTGGAACCCGCCGCCGGTGACCGCCACGACGAGGCCACCATGTCCGCGATCGACCGCTGACCGGAACCGGCCGGGCCTGAGCACGAAAACGCCGGCAGCCTCCAGGGCTGCCGGCGTTCCGGGTCGTGCAGCGGGTCAGGCGCGCGCCCACTTCTGGTTGGAGCCGCCGGTGCAGTCCCACAGCTGGAGCTGGGCGCCGTTGGCGGTGTTGCGGTCCTTGACGTCGACGCACTTGTTGGCCGAGACGTTCCGGAGGTCGCCCGAGGCCGACAGGGTGAACCGTTGCACCGCGTTGTTGTTGCAGGCGACCAGCTGGATCGGGGTGCCGTTGGTGAGGGCTCCGCCGGCCGGGTCCATGCACTTGCCCATCGAGCGCATCGTTCCGTCGCCGTTGGCTGCCCACTGCTGCGCCGCGGTGCCGTTGCAGTCGTACGTCTGCAGGCGGGCCCCGTCCACCGGGTTGCCCCCGGGGATGTCGATGCAGCGACCGCTCAGGCTCGACTTGAGCGCGTTGCCGCCCCCGGTCGCGGGTGGCGGCGTCGTGGCGGCCGGCGGCGTCGTGCCGGTCGTGGTGTTGACGTGCACGTAGTCGACCAGCATCCGGCTCTCGTTGGGCAGGCCGGCCGGGTTGCCCTGGCCGAAGTTACCGCCCACGGCGAGGTTGAGGATGATGAAGAACGGGTGGTCGAACACCCAGCGCGCGCCGTTCTTGGCCGCCGCCAGCGAGGCCGGCGTGGCCCGGAAGTACTCGCGGCCGTCCACGGTCCAGACGATCAGGTTGGGCGACCAGTCCACGGCGTACGTGTGGAAGGCCTCATACCACGGCGAGCCGGCGTTGAGGATGCCGCCGAAGGAGCCGCCGCCGGAGTAGCCGGGGCCGTGCAGCGTGCCGAACAGCTGGTTCGGTTCGCGGCCGACGACCTCCATGATGTCGATCTCGCCGTCGGTCGGCCAGTTGCCGCCGCCCAGCATCCAGAACGCGGGCCAGAGGCCGGAGCCGTTGGGGACCTGGATGCGAGCCTCGACGTGCCCGTACTGCTGGGTGAACTTGCCGGCCGTCTGGATGCGGCCGGAAGTGAACTGGCAGGTGCCGTTCCAGCAGTCGTTGTGCCCGCCGCTGCCCTTGCGGGCGGTGATGACCAGGTTGCCCTGACCGTCCATGGCGACGTTGCTGGTGCCGCTGGTGTAGTACTGCAGCTCCTGGTTGCCGAAGCCGCTGCCACCGGTGTCGAAGTTCCACTTCGAGGTATCCACGCCGGTGCCGGCGGGGCCGTTGAAGTCCTCGTTCCACACCACGGCCGCTTCGGCCGTGTCGCTCCTGGAGGCGACGGTCAAGCCGGCGCCCAGGGCCACCGCGACGACAGCCGCCGCGATGAGAAATCTTGATCTACGCATCGGGGTTCCTCGGGGGAGGGGGTGATGAACAGCAGTCGGGGCCGGTCCGGACCGGTCGAGCAGATGCCCAGCTCACGGCCTCGCTTGCTCCCGCCACCGTAACGACGGGGCGGCCTGGTCGGCCGGACAGATCGCGGTGTCTTAAAGCTGTGTTAAGGAGATGTGGCTGAACCGGCAGACTTCTTACCCGTGCTTCGGAAAAGCGTTATCCGCGGGATCGGCGGCCGGCGGCTCATCAGTTTCTGACATCCCGTCCTCAGGCTTCGGTAGTCCGCGAACGAACCGTCGCTTTCTCTGCGGCGATCGCGCGGGGCCGGAGGGTGATGATGTCGATGACGCAACAACCGTGGACCGGCGGCCGGCGGGTGCTTCTCGCCCTCGGCGGTCTGTCTCTGCTCGGCGCCTGCGCGCAGCCGCGGCCGGAACCGCCCGAGCTCGCTCCGGTGACGGTCCGGCCGTCGCCGTCGCCGTCGCCGACACCGCCGTCGCCCTCGCCGACGCGGCGGCCCCGCCCGGTTCAGAAGGAGCCGCGGTACGTCGTACCGGCGGCAACGGCCGGCTCGGGCTCGCGGGTCGTGGCGCTCACCTTCGACGACGGCCCGCATCCGGCCTACACCCCGCAGGTGCTCAAGCTCCTGCGGAAACACCAGGTCAAGGCCACCTTCTTCGTGATCGGACAGTACGCTGCGGCTCATCCCGACCTCGTCCGGTCCATCGTTGCCGACGGCCATGCGGTCGGCACCCACACCTGGTCACACGCCGACGTCAGCCGGTTGCCGGCCGGACGCGTGCGGACCGAGGTGGGCCGGGCCGTGGACACCGTCGCCACGACGGCGGGCCGGGCACCCGAGTTCTTCCGGGCCCCGTACGGGAGTTGGTCACGCACGACCTTCGAGGTGTGCGCGGCGCTGGGGCAGACCTCGATCGCCTGGGACGTCGACCCGCGGGACTGGGAGAACCCCGGTGCCGCGGTGATCCGCTCGACGATCCTGAACCAGGTCGGCAACCGGTCGATCGTGCTGACCCACGACGGCGGCGGGGACCGCGCGCAGACCGTACGGGCGCTCCGCAGTGTCCTTCCCGTCCTGCTCGACACCGGCTACCGGTTCGTGGGGGTGTGAGCGATGACCGAACGTCGTCCTCCGCGCCGCCTGCGGTTGGTCCTCGCCGTGGTCCTCGCCGTCCTGGTCATCGGGTCGACGGCCGCCGTCGCCGGGATGCGGCTGCTGTCGGACCGCTACGAGGACGCGGTCGACCGGGCCGACCTGCTGCCTCCCGCCCCGGCGCGGTCCGGTGGCGGCCCGACCGAGCCGCCCAAGGTCAAAGGGCCGATGAACCTGCTGCTCATCGGGTCGGACAGCCGCACGACCGGCGAACCGGGGGACGGGCGTAGCGACGTCGTCATCCTCGTGCACATCCCCGCGTCGACCGGCCGCGCCTACGTGATCTCCATTCCGCGCGACACGTACCTCCCGATCGCCACCGCCGACGGCGAGCGCGGATCCCGGAACAAGGTCAACGCGGCCTTCGCCTGGGGCGGCGCACCCCGGCTGGTCCAGACGATCGACCGGTTCGCCGGCATCACCGTCGACTGGCCGGTCATCGTGGACTTCGCCGGCATCCGCAAGCTCACCGACCTGGTCGGCGGCGTCGACGTCACCATCGACAAGAGGAGCGTCGACTCCTACCGCTTCCTGCCCGAGGGCAGCCCCTACCCGTCGGCGCCGTGCACCGACCCGCGGGGCCGGACCCGGCGCTGTGTCGCCTTCCCCGCCGGCAAGGTCCACCTCGACGGCAAACTTGCCGAGTTCTACGTCCGCCAGCGCCGCGGCCTGCCCAACGACGACCTCGACCGGTCCCGGCGTCATCAGCAGTACCTGCGCGCGCTGGCCGAGAAGATCGCCGACCGGAACATGCTCACCGACCCGCGGGGCCTGGACCGGCTGGTCCGTACGGCGGCCGGCATGCTCACCGTCGACCGGCGCATGCCGGTGCAACGCCTCGCGCTCACGCTTCGCCACCTGCGCGCGAAGGACCTGGCCTTCGTGACCTTGCCCATCGCGGAGAACCGGGACATCCCCGGGATCGGCGCGGTGATGGTGCCCGACCAGGCGCGCTGCCGCGAGTTGTTCGCCGCGCTGCGCGGCGGCCGGCTCGACGACTACCTGCGCCGATACCCACCCAACGACGTGCGGCACGGTCGCTGAGCGCTCCGCCCGGCGGTCGACCGACGGCGTGGGCGTGGAAGGTTCACCCGAGGGCCGCGGTTGCGGCCTGGCCGGCCCGGAACTGTCCCTGAGCGGGGACATCGGTACGAACCGACGTCCGGTGGCGCCGCGAGGGTCCACTTTGTAGCGACAAAACCGGTACAGTGCCCAGAACCGATCTCCGACGTCGACAGGGGAGACTGTGACCGGGACAGAACCCGCGCCGTCGGTCATCGACTCGTCCGTGCCGCATCCGGCCCGCCGCTACGACTACTGGCTGGGCGGCAAGGACAACTTCGCGGCCGATCGGGAATCGGCCGACGCCATCGAGGCCAAGTTCCCCGGGATGCGTGCCGGGATCCGCGCCAACCGCGCCGCGCTGCGCCGGATGACCGAGTTCCTGGCCGCCGAGGCCGGCGTGCGGCAATTCCTGGACATCGGCACCGGCCTGCCGACCGCCGACAACACCCATGAGGTCGCCCAGCGATCAGCTCCGCAGACCCGGGTGCTCTACGTCGACAACGACCCGCTGGTCATGTCCCATGCCCGGGCGCTGCTGACCAGCAGTCCCGAGGGGGCCACCGACTACATCGAGGCCGACCTGCGCGATCCGGGAGCCATCCTGGACGCCGCGCGCAAGCGGCAGGCGCTGGACTTCTCCGAGCCGGTGGCGCTGATGCTGATCGCCGTCCTGCACTTCGTCCCGCCCGGCCGCGGCCAGGCTCAGGACATCGTGCGGACGTTGGTCGACGCGCTGCCCGCCGGCAGCTATGTGGCCGCGACGCACTTCACCGTCGACTTCATGCCGCCCGAGGAGCAGGCCCGCTATCAGCAGCTGCTGGACGCGGGCATCAGCGACATCTGGCCGCGCGACCGGGCTGCCTTCGCCGCGTTGTTCGACGGCCTGGACCTGGTCGATCCCGGCATCGAACTGATCAGCCGGTGGCGGCCCGACGCGCAGGCCGACACCACCGACCCCAGCCGGATCAGCATCTGGGGCGGCGTAGCCCGCAAGCCGTGATCCGCCGCCTTCGTACGTGAGGCCGCCTCGGGTCGTTCGGTGCGGGCCGGGCACAAAGATTCTTCACATCTCCGGGCCCGCCGTCGGGTCGCGGAACGCCGTCCTCTGTTCTCTACAAGCCGCTGAGCTGCGGCGATGGGGCTCCCGGTGCGGGGCTGGGCCACGGCTGCCGCCGGCGTACTCGGCCGAACGGTGCCCCTGCGGAAGGTCCGACCGGCGGCCGAGGGTAGCCGTCCGGACGACATCCGGTGTGGGTTTAATCCGGTTTTCCTCCCTGTAAGACGCGTTACAACCCCGTACGGGAGGATTTGCAATGAATAAGCTCACCCGCGCCCTGACCCTGGGAGGGGTCGGCGCGCTCACCGCCCTGACCTTCGGCATGGGTCCGGCCCAGGCGGCTCCGGCCGCCCCGGTCTCCCCGGAGAGCAAGACCACGGCCAGCCAGAACGTGTGGCGGGGCGAGAGCCAGATCGTCGGCTTCTACCGTTCGCTGGGCGCCTGCGAGCTCGCCGGCCAGTACGGCGAGCGGGCCGGTGCGTGGGACGACCACGACTGCACCGTCGTTCGGGTCGGCCCGCGTCGGGGCGCCTGGGCCCTCGAGGTCGCCGACTACGACAACTGGGGCCGGTTCGGCTTCGGCCGGCCGTTCCAGGTCGTCCGTGGCTTCCCGACCCAGTTCCGTCCCGTCTGGGCCGGTCAGTTCCGTCCGGGTCACCACGGTAAGTTCCGGTTCTTCCGGCCGGGCACGCACCGTAACGACTGGATCCGGGACCGGGACCGCCGGCACCACCACGGCCGGGACTGGGACCGCGACAACCGTGGCGGCTGGGACCGCGACCGTGACGGCCGTGGCGGTCGTGACGGCCGTGACGGTCGTGACGGTCGTGACGGTCGTCGCTGAACCAGCGGCTCGTTGAGACTCAGGGCGGCCCCACCGGCCGCACGGGCGGGCACGGCAGCCCTGGGTCTGACTGAAACACCGCATGGGAGATAGCTCTCTCGCGCGATCCTGGTGCTGATGGGTGCCTTGTGAAAGCCGTGGGCCGTCGGGCGATCGTCTCGCCCGGCGGCCCCGGGCTTTGTGCCCGTCGACCGATGGTCACCGACCGGGGCCGGTCTCGAGCTGCTCCTCGGCTGCCCGCAGCGTGGCGGTGGCGAAGTCGGCCAGTTCCTCGCCGTTCGCGTAGTCGTCGGTGAGCATGTGCCGAGCGGTGGCCCAGCCGGCTGTCGCCCGCAGGCCGGGCCGCAGGGACTCGCTGGAAAGGAACCGCCGCAGGTCCTTGCCGACCTGGTCGCCGCGGTGCGAGGAGAGCCTGCCCGCGCGTTCGGCCACGGCGGGGAAGTGCCGCGGTACGACGATCAGCCTGTCACCCGGTGGGAAGGTCACGTCCTCGAAGTCGACGCCGTCGAACTCGGGGTAAGTAACGTCGGCCGAGGAGAACGTCACCCGCCGCAGGACCGCGTTGTCGTGGGCCCGTCCCAGGAAGCGCGTCTCGGTCAGCGCGCCGGTGAACAGCGAATCCTCGATCGTGCAACCGGCGAACTCGGCCTTGGGCAGGGCCGGGAAGGTGCACCCGGCGAAGTGGCTGCGCTCGGCCGAGAAGTGCTTCATCCGGCCGCCGGTCAGGTCGACCGACTGCCAGGTCGTGCCGGCCAGCAGCGTTTCCGTCAGCGTCGCCCGCACCATCGTGCACTGCGTCATCGATCCGTCCGTGAACACCGCCCGGGCGAGGTCGGCCCCATCGAAACGGCACCCGCTGAAGCGGACATCCTCGAGGTGGGCGTGCGCCATGGTGGCGTACCGGAAATCCACGCCGGCGATCGTGGCCGCCTGCGCGTCCAGGCCGCCGGCCGGGAAGCCCCGCAAGTCCACCCGGCCGTCCACCACGGACAGCTCGAGCTCGCTCAGGGGGCTGCCATCGGCCAGCCGCCGAAGCACCTCCGAGCGGAGGCTCCCGGTACGCCAACGGTCGATCAGCGCCGTTGCCTGCTTTATCGGCACCGTTGGCACCTCCCCCACTCGAGTTCGCGGTGAGTATGGGCCCGAGGTACGACAATCTCGTGCCGGTGACCGTATTTCCCGTTTCTGCCACCTCCGCCGGCGCCTCGGCGGATAATCTTCGCGACCGGATCAACCGCTCGTGAAGAGGAAACCGCAGCGTTGCCCCCGTCGCTCGTCGAGTCCGCGCCGATCACGATCGTCGCCGCGAGCCTCCTGCTCTGTGCGGTGGTCGCGGCGTTGTTGCGCCGTAAGGTCAAGCCGGTCGTCGAGGCCGTCGGCCGTGACGTGCTCGACCGGCTGCGCCCGCACCTGCCGGCCGGCCTGCGCCGCCTGGCCCGCCGGGCGTACGACCGGGTCGACCCGGCCACGGCACGATCCATCCTGGTGGCGGCGATCGCCGCCGGCATCGCGTGGTCCGCGGCCCAGACCCTGCATCTGGTCGGCGCGGTGACCGCGGCGATCTCCGCGATCCTGTCGGTGCACCTGAGCGCGCACGCCTCGGTCCGCGAGGGGGCGCGGCGCCTGGTGGGCACCCTCGCCGGCATCGGGTTCGCGGTGGGCGTGTGGGGCGTGTTCGGCCCGAGCCCGGTGTCGATCGCCGTGATCGCCGGCTGCGGACTCGTCTTGGGCCGGCTGTTGCGCCTGGGGGACGGCGCGGTCACCGTGCCGGCGACCTCCCTGGGTGTCCTGGTTGCCGGCAGCGCCGTGACCGAGACCTTCGTCTGGGAGCGGGTCGGGGCGACCGCGCTGGGCATCGTGGTCGGCACGATCCTCTCGCCGCTCGTCGGCGGCCTGACGCCGCTGGAACGGGCGCACCACACGCTCGCCCACCTGTCCACCGAGATCGCCCGCCTGCTCGGCGACCTCGGAACCGGCGCGGCCCGCGGATACGGCCGGGAGCAGGCCGCGCAGTGGCTGGCGCGGTCCCGGCAGCTCGGTGAGACCCTCGGCGAGGCGGTAGACGCGGTCGAGGACCTGGACCGCCAGGCCCGCTGGTCGCTGACGACACCGCTGACCGAGGTGGCCCCCGTGCACCACACCTTCCGCGTCCTCGAGCACGGGGTGCATCAGGTCAACTCGGTGGCCCGCACGATGTTCGACGCCGCCGCCACACCGCACTGTCCCGGCGTGCCGGACGACATCGGGCCGCTGCTCACGGCCGCGTCGGAGGCGTTCGCCGCGCACGCCACCCTGGAGACCGACCCGGACGCCGACACCACCCAGGACGCGGACGACCTCGAAGACCTTCTCGACGATCTGCGCGAGGCGCGGCGGCAGACGCTGCAGAAGGTCCGTACCCGGATCGACGACACCGGCGTGCTCGTCCTCACCGGCTCGATCATCACCGACATCGACCGGATGACCGGGTCGCTGGAGCGGTCGGCGCCGGCGCTGACCGTGGGCGTGCGCGAGGCCGGCCCGGGCATCCCGGCGGTCTCGGAGGTCGTGCCCGTCGTCCGCAGCTTCTGGGAGAAGGCAGTGACCACCAGAACCGGTCCCGGCGCGGCCGACCGGCGGCCGGACCGCTGACGTCCGGGCGATCCTGCAACCGGCGAACTGATTCGTGGCGCCGGGTCTCGCACAGCTGAAGTCAGTTGACCGATGCCTCTCCGATCGGCCGCGAGTGACGCTTGCGCTGTCATTCGTCAGCTGTCCAGCGATGTACGGAAGGTTCGACTGTGTCTCACCATCTCGACACCCCCTTGGCGGCGCAAACCGGGCAGCTCCTTCTCGACGACCTGTGTGTCTTTCCGGGTGAGGAAAGCACTGTCTTCGTGATGGACGTCAACTCGACGATCAACGGCCTGCACTCCGAGCCGAGCTTCCATCCCGAGGCCCGGTACGAATTCAAGGTTCACTTCGACGGCGCCGGGAACGAGGAGCTGACCTACCGGTTCTCCTTCGGCGAGCCCGACGCGGACGGGCGGCAACCTCTGCGGTTGCACGAGCTCACCGGCGGCGACGCCCGCGACGACTCCGCCGCCGGAGAGTTGCTGCTGGCAGGCCGCACCGGCGCGGTCTCCGGTGACTCGGGTGTACGCCTGTGGGCCGGACGCATCAAGGACTGGTTCTACATCGACCTCTCGCTCCTGTCCAAGGTCAACGCCGCCGTCGCCGACGGGTCCGCGGTCGACCTGTCCGGCTGGCGCCCCGAGAACGCCACGAACAGTTTCGTCGACACCACCGTCGACTCGATCGTGCTCGAGGTTTCCCACCGGCACCGACGGCTGCGTCCCGGCAATCGGATCGGGGTCTGGGCCGCTACCAAGCTGGCCACGGACGCGGGCGGCTGGCGCCAGATCAACCGGGCCGGCCACCCCATGATGTGGCCGATCTTCTGGCCCGCCGACGTGCGCTTCGATCAGCCTTTCGACACCCAGCACGTCTCCCTGGACGTCGAGTCGGACCGGGCCCACCTCGCGGAGCACATCGCCGCCACCGTTGCCGCCAGCCGGTCGTCAGCCGATCCCACCGGCTACGCCGAGACCCTGGTGCGGGAACTCTTTCCCGACGTGCTCACCTACACGATCGGCACACCGGCGACGTACGGCTTCGCTGTGCGCAACGGCCGCACGCTGGCCGACAACGCCCCCGAGGTCATGCTGTCCCTGGTCACGGCCTCCGCCATTCCCTCCGGCCTGAGTCCTGCGAGCAACGAACGACTGCGTACGGCGGAATTCCCGTACGTCGTCCCGGCCTGAGCCCTCACCCCCCGACATCGAAGGATCCGACATGCCCGAGAAGTTCACCGGCCGCTGCGTGTGCAAGGCCATCTCGTACGAGTTCAGCAACGCCCCCGACTTCGTCGCCAACTGTTACTGCAGGGACTGTCAGAAGTCGTCCGGTGCCATCATGGCGACCTATTTCAGCGTTGCTGCCGACGACTTCAAGCTCCTCAGCGGCACTCCGCGTTCGTACCCTTACATCGCCGCCAGCGGGAACACGCTGGAGCGCAACTTCTGCCCTGACTGCGGCGCCCGGCTGTTCCAGGACAGGCTCTCCGGGTTCCCCGGCCAGGTGTTCGTGATGCTGGGCAGCCTCGATGACCCGGAAACCGTCAAGCCGCCGATCATGGAGATCTTCACGCGGTTCCGCATCTCCTGGACGAAGGCGCTCGACGTGCCGCAGTATCCCGGTCGTCCCGACGGGGTGGAACTGTCGCCGAGCGAGCGGGAGAAGGTGGGCGCCGGCGAAGGCTGCGGCTGACTTCCGCTCCCGCTGACACGTGTGTACGCCGGCCGCCGAGGCGCATCTCCGCTGAGTCTCGGCGGCCGGCGCGCCGGGCCGGGGGGAACACCGCGCAAAGGTTCTACCGCACCGGATCCGGGTCGGTCCGGGACTGTCGCAGCACGGTCAGGGCAACCACCGCCGAGCACGCCAGCGCGACGACGAGGATCACGCCGGTGGTCGTCAGGACAGCCGTGGCGAGCGGAGACAGCAACACCACCGCGGCGGCCGGAACGACCACCGCCCCGGAGATGCCGGTGAGCGGCACGAGCGGGGCGTGCACCGCCCACAGCAGAAGCAGGAAGACGCCGACCGGGATGGCGACCGCCGCGCTGACGACAACGTCGGCCGCCTCCAGCGGGTGCCCGGTCCGCCGGACCGCGACCTCCAGGCCCGCGCCCAGGGCGGCCAGCGCGGCGAAGATGCCGTAGTGCCCGTAGCCCCAGACGTAGGCCAGGCGGCGCCGCTGCTCCAGCCCGGTGGCGGCCCGTTGCAGGTAGTACAGCCACCAGAGCGCGAAGACCAGCGTCAGACCGGACAGCGCGACCACCGCGAGGGGGCCCCGGTGGCCCGGGACGCGCAGCGCCTCCTCGACCGCCGTCGTGGCGGCCATGACGCTCTCGCCGAGCAGGATGATGGTGAACAGGCCGTACCGCTCGGCGATGTGGTGCGGGTTCCAGCTCGCCGCGCCGGCCCGCTCGGCCCAGAGCGGCACGGCCATGTCCACCAGCGCCAGCACGACGGCGCTGGGGAGCGCCACCGAGGCCGGCAGCGCCAGCCGGACGAGCCAGCCGGCCTGCGCGACGCTGTAGCCGACGGCGGTCCGGACCGGCCCGCCCCGATGCCCGGGGTCGCTGATCGCCGCCCGGATCCACTGCGCCACCAGTCCGGCCCGCATGATCAGATAGCCGATGGTGATGCCGCGGAAGTCCCCGTCGTCGAACGCGGCCGGCACCCCGGCGGCCAGGATCAGCACGCCGGCCATCTGCATCATCGTGAACAAGCGGTACGGGACGTCATCGGTGTCGTAGCCCGAGGCGAACCAGGTGAAGTTCATCCAGGACCACCAGATGGCGAAGAACACGGTCAGGAACACGGCAATGGCCGGCACCGTGCGGCCGTCCTCGATGCCGTGCGCCAGCCGACCGGCGATCTGGCCGGCGGCCACCACGAACGTCAGGTCGAACAGCAGCTCCAAGGGCGTCGACGCGCGGTGGCGCTCGTCCGTCCGGCGAGCCGTCATCCGCGCGCGCAGGGGACGCATCAGGTCTCCTACCTCGAACGCGACGGCGTCGCGGCGGTGAACTCCGCGGCGTGCTCGGCGGCGAACCGGGCGAAGGTGCGCGGGGCGCGTCCGAGCACCCGCGCGAGATCGGGTGCCACAGCCGCCACCCAGCCCGCGCGGACGACCTGGTCGTAGAGCACGGTGATGTCGCGGGCGTAGCGGGGCTCGTGGCCGTCGGCCACATAGCGCTGGTAGAAGGCTTCGGCGTCGCCGTCGGTGTAGGTGATCGTCCGCCCGGTGGCCTCGCTCAGCAGTCCGGCCGCGTCGGACATGGTCAGTGACTCGGCTCCGGTCCACACCTGGTCGGTGGTCGGACCCGACTCGACCAGGACGGCCAGGGCCGCGGCGACGTCGACCGCGTCGACCATCGCCATCGCGCCGTCGCCGAACGGCAGCCGCCAGGTGCCGTCCGGCTCGATCCAGGCAGCGAACTGCAGCAGGTTCTGCATGACGTAGCCGGGCCGCACGACGGTGGCCGGCACGCCGGCGGCCCGCAACCGCTGCTCGGCCTGATAGTGGTCGCGCGCCAGGACGAGCGGCGCGTCGGGGGCCGGGCCTCCGACCGACAGTTTGATCAGGTGCGCCACGCCGTGCCGCTCGGCGGCGTCGATGACGGTCAGTTCCTGCCGCACCTGTCGTTCGCTGTTGGCGGCGATCAGCACGACCTGGTCACAGCCGGCCACCGCCCGGTCCACCGCGGCCGGATCGTCGAGGTCGGCGACGACCGCGAGGGCAGCGAGATCACCGAGGGCGGCGGCCCGGCCGGCGGTGCGGACAGCCGCCCGGACATCGTGGCCCGCGGCGGCGAGGTCGTGGACGAGCCGGCTGCCGATGGTGCCGGAAGCGCCGGTGACGAGAACAGTGGTCATAGTCGGATCCTTCGTAGGTGTGTGACAGCACCCGGACGCTAGAGACCGGCACTGAACCAGGAGTTATCTCTCACGAAGCCCGACTGGGCCCGAGGTGATCCGCGTCCCGATCGGGCTGGTCAGGTGACGTATCACAGACTGCTGCCTAGTGTTGGTCGGGCACCCGGCCCTGAGCCGGGTGCCGTCGTACGTGAGGGGGTCGGATGTCTGAGCCGCGCGACTTGTCCGGTTCTCTGCGGTTGGCGGTGCTCGGGCCGGTACGGGCGTGGCGCGACGGCACCGAGGTGGTCCTGGGCGCCCGGCAGCAGCGCCTGCTGCTCGCGCTGCTGGTCCTGCGGGCCGGTGACGTCGTCGCGTCCACGGAGATCGTCCGCCTCATCTGGGGCGACGATCCGCCACCGACGGCGCAGAACATGGTCCACGCGTACATCGGCTCGTTGCGCCGGCTGTTCGAGCCCGGGTTGCGGCCCCGCTCCAACGGCCGGTGGCTGCTGCGCGAGGTGGGCGGATACCGGTTCGTGCCCGGGGACGCCGACATCGACCTGTCCCGGTTCCGGGAGCACCTCGACCGGGCCGGGCAGCTCGAACGCTCCGGCGCCGAACCGGACGCCCTCGACTTGATCCTGGCCGGGGTGGGTCAGTGGCACGGTCGCTGCGCCACCGGGCTCGGCGCGGATGCCGAAGCCGACCCGGCCTTCGTGGCCGTCGAGCACGAGTACGTGCTGGCCGCCCGGGCGGCGGCCCGCCTCGCGTTGCGGTGCGGCCGGAGCGCCGACGTGCTGTCCCTGCTGCGCGAGGCGGCCGCCCGCTACCCACTGGACGAAAGTCTGCACTCGGACCTGCTGCGCGTCCTGGCCGCCGACGGCAAACAGGCCGAGGCGATCGGGCTGTTCGGTGAGCTGCGCCGCCGGCTTGCCGAGGAGTTGGGCGTCGACCCGGGACCGGAGCTGAAGCGGGCGTACACGCACGTTCTCCGCCCGCCGGTCGCCCCGCCGGACGAGGTCGCCGCCCCCTCGCCCGAGGCGCCTCCGGCGATCCGGCCGGCTCAGCTGCCGTCCGACCTCTCGTCGTTCTCGGGCCGCGACACCTGTGTCCGGGAAGCCGTCCGCCTGCTGCGCCAGACCGATCGTGGCCTGCCGGTTCTGGCCTTCGACGGGATGCCCGGCGTGGGCAAGACCACGCTGGCGATCCACGTGGCCCACGCGGCCGCGGCCGACTTCCCCGACGGGCAGTTGTACGTGGATCTGCGCGGCTTCGACACTCCCGCGGACAGCGCCGACCCGGCCGAGGTGCTGCACGGTTTCCTCACCGCCGCGGGCGTCGCGCCCACGTCCGTACCGGCCGGGGTCCAAGCACGTTCGTCGCTGTTGCGCAGCGTTCTCGCCGGGCGGCGGATGTTGCTGGTGCTCGACAACGCGCGGGACGCCGACCAGGTCCGCCCGCTGCTGCCCGGCACCGCCGGGAACGGTGTGCTGGTCACCAGCCGCAGGCGGCTCGCCGGGCTGGCCATCGGTCACGGCGCCCGGCTCGTACGGCTCGAGGTGCCGTCGGTGGCCGAGGCCCGCGCCATCTTCACCGGCCGGATCGGGGCCGGCCGGGCGGCGGCGGAACCGGCCGCCCTCGACGAGATCATCCAGCTGTGCGGACGGCTGCCCCTGGCGCTGGCCATCGTCGCGGCCGGCTTCGCCGTCCAGGCCGGTGAACCGCTGGCCGCGATCGCCACCGAGCTGCGCCGGGCGCCGCGGACGCTGTCCGCGATCAGCGACGTCGAGCCGGAGCAGGACCTGCGCGCGGTCTTCGGGTCCTCGTACCGGCTGCTCAGCGAGGCGGCCGCGCGGATGTTCCGGTTGCTGCCGTTCAGCCCGGGCCGGCATGTCACCGCCACCGTCGCCGCCGCGCTCACCGGCGAAAGCGTCGCGCACGCGCGCCGGCACCTGCACGAGATCAGCCGGACCGGCCTGATCGAACAGTTCCGGCCGGACCACTACCGGCTGCACGACCTGATCCGTGGGTACGCGCTCGACCTCGGGCCCGGCGGCGACGAACGGACCGGCCGCGAGGTGACCCACCGCATCCTCGGCTACTACTTCCGGACGGCTCAGGTCGCGAACCGGCTGGTGCGCCCCGGCTACGAGCCGGTGCCGGTGCCCGGATGCATGCTCGGCGTCGCGGCCGAGCCCCTGCCGGACGAGGCGGCCGTGATGGCCTGGACCGCCGGCGAGCGGCACGCCCTCCGTACGGTCATCGTCGAGGCCGCGCAACGAGGCGACATCCGGCATGCCTGGCAACTGGCCCTGCTGACCAAGGATCTGTTCCACCGCCACGGCTGGTGGCAGGATTCCGCGACCGTCCTGGCCCTCGTGCTAGAGGCGGCCGAACGGGCCGGTGATGTCGAAGGGGCGGCCCAGAGCCGTCGCGGCTTGGCCGTTGCCGAGCACCTGCTCGGCAACTCGGACACCGCCGTCCACCACCTCAAGATCGCGTACGAGGAATTCGGGTCGTACGGGGACGAACTGGGTCTCGGTCTGGTCCGGATGAATCTCGGCTACATCGCCCATCAACGCGGTGAGCACAGCGCCGCCGTCGACGACCTGACCGCCGCGCTGGCGAACTTCAGCCGGCACGGGCAGCGGCAACTGGAGGCGGTCGTTCTGGCCACCCTGGCCGAAGCCTGGCTGGCCCTCGGCGACGAGCAGCGCAGCGCCCGGTTCGCGGCTCAGGCGGCCCGGCTGTGCGCCGAGCTGAAGGACGCGTGGAACGAGGCGCGGGCGGTGGGGACCCTGGCCCGGATCCGCCGGCGCAACGGGCGGTTCGTCGCCGCGATCAGGCTGCACCAGTACGGCATCGACCTGCTGCGCCGGCGGGGATCCCTGCTGGCGGCCGCCGAGGACACCAACGAACTCGCCGACACGCTGCAGGCCAGCGGGGAGACCGACAGCGCCCGCCAGGTCTGGACCGCCGTGCTGGACCGCCTGGCCGGCGAGCCGACGACGCCGCCGGCCATCCGTGCCGGACAACGTCTGACCCAGACCGGCTGACCGGCATCAGCGGCGAGTCAGTGAAACATCATTGCGGTCGTTCAGTCTCGGGAGACGCACCCTGAAACCGAGCCGGCCGAGGAAGTCGCCATGTCTCCAGCACCGCCTGTCGCCACCCTGCACAAGGTGTGGATCCAAGTCTTCGTCACCGGCCTGATCATCGGTGCGGCGTTCATCGCCGTCTACGTCGGGCTGCAACGGGATCCCGAGCCCCGCCACCTGCCGCTGGTGGTGGTCGGCGGGCAACTGGCCGGCGCCGCGCGGTCCGGGCTGGGCGACGCCGTCGAGGTCACCGAGGTCGCCCGCCTCGACGAGGGCGCCGAGCTGGTCAGGAACGGCGATGCCATCGCGGTCGTCGGCGCCACGTCCTCGACGTCCCTGCTCCTCGAGTACGCGGGTGCGAGCGGCATCAGCGAGAGCGCCGCGGTCCGGCAGCTGGTCGCCGGTCTGGCCGGACAGGCCGGCCTGACCGTCGAGGAGACCGACATCGTTCCGCTGACCCGATACGACGCGCGCGGGCTGGCCACGTTCTATGTGGTCTTCGGGGTCACACTCGCCTCGTTCGTCCTGGCCCAGGGTCTCACCGGCGCGGCCGCAGCGGTGCGCCTGCGCCACCGGCTGTACGCCATGGGCGGCTTCGCCGTCGTCATCGGGGTGGTCGCGGCGACGATCGCGGGGCCGATCTACGGATCGCTGACGGCCCCGTTCCCGCTGCTGGCTCTCTCGCTCACCCTTCTGTCGGCCGCGAGCGCGTTCGCGACCAAGGCCATGGGCGTCTGGCTCGGGCCGGCCGGCTTCGGGCTGGCCGTCCTGGTCCTCACCACGATCGGCAACGCGACCAGCGGGGCGACCCTCGGCTATGACGTGCTGCCGACGTGGGCTCAGGCGCTTTCCGCGAAGCTGCCGCCGGGAGCCGCCGTCCGCGCCGTCAACGACTTCGGCTACTACGACGGATCACATGCCGGTCTGCCTCTGGTCGTCCTGGCTGTCTGGGCCCTCGCCGGGTTCGGCCTGGTGCTGCTGCGCCAGAGAGTCACCGCGCCGCCCGCGCCGGTGGCCCCTCCGGTCGAGGCGCTGACGTCGCGGTGATCGACCGGGAGCGACCTCACTGGGCGGTGTGTCATAAGTCTGGGTGGTCGGAACTCCCAGCTCCTCGAGAGGTGGAGGCGGAGGGACGTCCGTCGGCCGAGCCGGCGTCCGGATCTGCCGAGATCAGTGCCAAGAATCCACCGCCGCAAGGGTGAGGACTGCTCTATCAACAACGACCTTGAGCCATAGCGCATGCTGGACTCTTGAGTTGTCGATGGACACCGTGCGTAACACCCCGAGCGGGTTCCATCGGGCGATTGGCGACACCAAACAGGGCCCGCGCTGTCCGACGCGTAAACCACCGCATCTATGACTTGATCACCGCAGTGACCAGCAGCAACTCGAGAACGCAATGGCCCTGCCTATGACGAGGACCGATCACAGATCCGCACCGGCACCGGACCGCAAGTGATGGCCGCTCTGCGCAACGCCGCCATCGGGGCCCTGCGAACCGCCGGCAATGCGCTTTCAGTTGTCCGGGTGACGACGCATTGCCGGACGATTGATATCAATAGTTTACGATGGTGTTTTAGCCTTACGTCGTTCGGCCATCATGGTTTTTCCGTGCAGGCTCGCCCAGTCGAGCAGCGCCCGCAGTGGCGGCAGCAGACTTTCGCCGAGGCTGGTAAGACTGTATTCGACACGTGGTGGGATGGTCGGAAATTGCTCGCGGCGGATCAGGCCGTCCTGCTCGAGGCCCTTCAGCGTAAGCGTGAGCATGCGCTGGGAAATGCTCTCCACGCGCCGGTGGAGTTCGTTGTATCGCACGGGTTCGCCTGACGCCAGGGCCGCGATGACGAGCGCGCTCCACTTGTCGCCGACGCGCGCCAGGATTTCGGCCGTCGCCTGACAGTCACTCACCGCTGCCTCCGGCGCGAACATGCGTGTGCGTGTCGCTCATAAATGTGCCTCCTTGCGCGACCCTGGGGCGCGAACGAATCTAGTGTAACGCACACTTTGTTCGTCCTAGGGGAATCACATGAAACGTATTGAGTACGCCCGATACGGCGGCCCGGAGCTTATGCGCATCGCCTCGTTCGATCGGCCTGCGCCCGGCCGCGGCGACGTCTTGGTGCAGGTGGAGGCCGCGTCGATCAACCCCGTCGACTGGACGATTCGGCGCGGGAGGATGAGGCTGCTGGCAGGGCCCTCTTTCCCTCGTGCGATGGGCAAAGACTTCTCCGGCAAGATAGTACAGATAGGTGCCGGCGTCACCGGCTGGAATGTCGGCGACATGGTGCTGGGATGCACGACAGTGAAACGCGCAGGAGCGTTCGCTTCTTTGGCGCTCGTTCGCGCCCGCGACATCGTGCGGATGCCGGACGCGATGTCTTTCGCGCAGGCAGCCACCCTTCCTACCGTCGGTCTGACCGCCTGGCATGCGTTGGTCAAACAGGCGAAGCTCAAGGCCGGACAATCGCTGCTCGTGAACGGAGCAGCCGGCGGCGTGGGCAGCGCGGCCGTCCAGATCGCACAATCGCTGGGCGTGCGGGTGACAGCGCGGGTCGGCAACCGATCGTTCGAACGCATGAAGGCGATGGGCGCCGACCCGGTCCTCGATTATCAAAAGCCGTTGCCGACAGCACTGGATCAGAGTTTCGATGTCGTCCTCGACTGCAACGGCAGCATGACTGCTCGCGAACTCGATCGCATGCTCAAGCGGGGCGGAATCGCTGTGGACATCACTTTCCGGGCACCCAAGCTGCTGCGGGCCATATTCCTCCGGCGCCAGAAGCTGGCATCCGGATCAGTGGATCAGAGAGCGCTCGTGGCCGTGGCTGAATTGGCGGCAGCCGGAACGCTGCGTCCGGAGATCGGAGCCGAGGTGTCTCTGGACGAGGCCATTTCGCTCATCACGCGTCTCGAAGAAGGCGAAAAGCTCGACGGGAAGGCGGTCATTCATTTCCACCACCGAGGCTGAAAGAGGCCGGTCGTGCCGTGGCAGGTGGTATCCGTCGGACGTCGTGACCCAGGTCATTGCCTTGTCGGATGGCCGCTGTTCACTATGTGATCAGGTCGTGTGAGCGACGGCGTTTCCGGTGGCACCCGCGATCAACACGAGCGAGCGCTCTCGAAGCCATCGACCAACTCGGCTTGACCGCAACCCGTCCCCACCACCATCAAGAATGCCGTTGTCGTGGTGAATCCAGTAAGGACCAGCACCTCGGCAATCCATCGACTGATTTTGCCGCCCGGACATGTCGCGGCCGCTTGATAACAGCCACACTTCGGCGATCCGCGGGTGGCGAAACTCGGTAACGAGCCCTCCGGATCTCGGTAGGTGTTACCCAGGCAGATTGCTGTCGCGGCCCGCAGCGTCGAGGTCATCGAGGCGGCCCAACGGCCGGGATTCGCCGAAGCGCCCGCTCCGGCGACCATCGCAAGAACGGAGACACCAAAACGATGAGCCCTACCATTCTGCTCGTGCACGGAGCGTTCGCAGATGCCGCCAGCTGGTCCCCCGTAACCCAGCTGCTGCTCGACCAGGGACACACCGTCCGCGCCGTGGCCGGACCCAACCGCAGCCTGACCGGCGACGCCGAATACCTGCGGAGCACCGTCGAACAGATCGAAGGGCCGGTACTGCTCGTCGGCCACTCGTACGGCGGTTGCGTCATCACCGTCGCCGGCGTCGCGGAGAATGTCGTCGGCCTGGTCTACGCCGCCGGTTACGCCCTCGAGGTCGGTGAGAGCATCGCGTCGATCGAAAGCGGGTTCGACAAGACCAGCCTGCAGTCGAATATCGTGACCGAGTCTTACCCCCTTCCCGGCGGCAGCGACGGGACCGAGCTTCTCGTCAAGCCAGAGGCCTTCCCCGACGTGTTCGCCGAAGGCGTCCCGGCGCAGACCGCGCGAGTCTTCGCCGTCTCGCAGCGGCCGTTCAGCACTCTCTGCGTGACCGAGACCGCGTCCGCCGCGGCGTGGAAGACCAAGCCCGCGTGGGGCATCGTCTCTACCCGCGATCGCACCATCAACCCTGAGGTGGAGCGGTTCGGGTATGAGCGGGCGGGCATGCGGAAGGTCGTCGAGCTGGAGGCTCCGCACCTGGTGATGCACACCCACCCGGTAGAGGTTGCTGCATTGATCACCGAGGCGGTCGCCGAACTGTCCTGAGCCGTGCCTCCGCTCAGCTACCGCGCGCTGCTTTCTCCGGGTGGCGGGGGTGTGTCGCAGCGGGTCGAGCCCGACGAACCTCTCGGCAAGTGATCCGGTGGTGGAGCTGGGGGATCAGCGTGGGGAGGAGCTCAGATTCCGCAGCGCTGCCGGCAGGTGCGCGCGCTTGCTGATGCCTAGTTTTGGGAAGATCCGGTACAGCACTGCTCCGACGGTGCGGTGCGACAGATAGATCTGGTCGGCTATCTCCTTGTTGGTCAGGCCGGACGCGGCCAGCTCGGCGATCCGCAGCTCTCGCGGTGTCAGGTCGGGGTGCCCCCGGCCCGGCGCCGCCTGCGGCTGGTTCGGCATGCCCGAGGCCCGGAGCTCACCCTCGGCCCGGGCGGCCCACCGCACCGCCCGCGCCTCCCGGAACGCGTGCAGCGCCAGGGCCAGGTGGTCGTGCGACTCGGTGGCGCGACGTTGGCGGCGCAACCATCGGCCGTACAGGAGCCGGGTCCGCGCCGTTTCCAGGAGGGCGCCGGCCTCGGCGCCGGCAACGATGGAAGCCTCGAAGCGGGCCGCGGCGTCGTCGCCGTCGGCCACGAGCGCGAGCGCCCGTTCGACGATCATGGTCAGCCGGGGTGAGCCGAACGCGGCCGCCTGGTCCGACGCGTCGCGCAGGCAGTCGGCGACCTCCGGCGCCCGGCCGAGCTGGACGGCGACCTCGGTGAGATCGGCCAGGGACCACAGGGCGCGGATGGGATGCCATCGGAGTTGCCACAGATGCGCCCACGCGTCCATCGGGCGATTCTCTTCCAGTGCCAGCAGACCGGCCGCCCAATGCCCGTCCAGCGCCGCCATACCGCCGGCTTGGGCGGGTGTCTCGCCGAGCTGGCCGAGCATCTCCCGGGCCGCCCGGTGGTCGCCCAGCCAGACGTGACTGAGCGCCGCCCCGGCCGCGGCCATGCCGGCGATGTGCTGGGCGCTGCTGTTACCGCTCAGATGGAAAGCGTGGTCCGCGTCGGCCAGCGCACCGGACAGGTCGCCGGCCAGGAAACGCTGGATGCCCCGTCCTCGCAGGCACTGCGCCTCGTCGACCGGCGCGCCCGTCCGCTGTGAGATCTCCACCCCGGCGTGCCAGGCGGCGAGCGCGGTCTCATGATCATGGACGGCCTCGGCGGCGATCGCTCCGGCGATCATCCCGTAGGCGGTCTCCGGCACCCGGCCGACCAGTTCCCGGACGGCGGGCCTGAGCAGCGCCGCCCGTGCCGGCGGGACGATCGTGGCCAGCGCCAGCGTCTTCATCGGTGACGACGATTCGATGGCGTCGAGATCGGCTTCGACGCTGCGCCACTCCTGCTGCGGGAGGTTCTTGCCGCGGCAGTTGATGGCGGCACACCACAGAATGCTGATCCGCTGGTCGGGATAGCCGCGCCCGCCGCGCCCGCCCAGCCGGCGACTCATCGAGCGGAGGTCGGCGGTGGCCATTCCCCTGAGCGAAGCGACCATGCTGATGGCCAGGTGGGTCACGGCTATCCGGACGATGGAGTCGGGGTCGTCGGCCAGCTCCCTGGCCTCGCGCAACAGCAGACCCGCGCTGTCGAGCTGGCCGGCCATGTTGGCGGCCTGCGCGGCGAGCGCGAGCCTGCGGCCACGGTTGCGTGTCAGGGGAGTCAGGTGGGCCGAACGGGAGAAGGCCGCCGACGCCTCGGCCTGGGCTCCGCGTTCCTGCGCCCGGCGTGCGGCCTGCTCCAGGGAGGCCGCCACGGATTCGTCGTGGTCGGTGCTCGCCGCGGCGCGATGCCAGGCGACCCGGCCGGCGTCGGTGGTCACGTCGGCCAGAACGAGGTGCGCCCGGATGACGTCGGCGGCGGGGGCCGACCCGTACACCGCTGAGGGCAGGATCGGGTGCCGGAAGGCGAGGGTGTCGCCGGTCAGCGCGACCAGTCCGGTGCGCTGCAGAGGTGTCATGTCGGCGGCGTCGAGGCCCAGGCGCAGGGCCGCGGTCATCACCTCGGGCAGGGACATCCCCGCACCGGCCGCGGCGAGGAGCAACAGGGTCCGGCTGCGCTCGGGCAGCTCGGCCACCCGGTCCAGGAAGGCGGTCTCCAACCGGCCGGTGTTCGCCCGATCCGTCGGCTCCCAGGTCTCGCCGATCGGCCGGCTGCGCTCGAGAGCAGCCGCCAGCTCCAGGGCGACCAGGGGGTTCCCGCGCGCGGCGCGCACGATGCCGGCCCGGCGCGAGACGTCCGGCGCGCCGGTGGAACGGTCGAGGATCGTGGCGATCGAGTCGTCCGGCAACGGCCGCAGACGCACCCGCTCGGCCGCGACCGACCGCAGCTCCACGGGATTGCCCTCCTCCCGCAGCGTGGTGATCAGCACGACCGGCAGGTGCCGGATCCGGCGGGCGATGAAGGCGATCACATCGACACTGGACCGGTCGAGCCAGTGGACGTCCTCCACCACCAGCAGCAACGGCCGGCGATGAGCCGCCTCCTCGACCAGGCCGAGCGCGCCCAGACTGATCATGAGGCGGTGCGGGCGGTCGCCGGGAGACAGGCCGAGGGCGGTCGACAGGGCGGCGCGCTGCCGGGCCGGTACGGCGGTGAGCCCACCCAGCAGAGGCTGAAGAAGCTGATGCAGCCCACTGAAGCCGGGCGCCGCGCCGTTCTGGATGCCGGCGCACTGAACCTGTCGCAGGCCGGCGGCCCGGCCGGCCCGGGCCGCCGCGGCGACCAGAGCGGTCTTGCCGATGCCCGGCTCACCGTCGACGATGGCGACCGTGCCCTCGTACGGAAGGCGCCCGAAGCTTCGAGTCAGCCGGTCCAGCTCCTCGTCGCGACCGATGATGTGCCGGGATCGCGCCGCCTGCGCGGCGGCCCTTCTCCCGCGTGTTGTCCGGTCGCGCTCGGCCGGCGCGCCGGGCAGCCGATCACCGGCGGGGATGCGGGGGCTCACCGGGCGTCGATCAGGGCCTGGCCGACCTGGCGGCGGTCGGTGATGGACAACTTGGCGAAGGCCCGGTAGAGGTGGCTGCCGATCGTCCGGTGCGACAGGAGCAACTGGGCGGCGATCTCGCGGTTGGACAGACCGTCGGCGGCGAGCTCGGCCACCTGTCGCTCCTGAGGGGTCAGGCTCTCGCGGTACCGGCATTCCGTGGTTGCCGGGCGGGTGGATCCGGCCCCGGCGGCCGCCAGCTCCCGGTGCGCCAGTGTCGCCCAGGGTTGTGCCCCGGCCGTGCCGAAGACGGCCATCGCGGTCGACAGGTGCTCCCTCGACCGGACGATTCGGCGCCGGCGTCGCAACCACCGTCCGTAGGCCAGATGGCTCCGGCCGAACTCGAGCACCGAGCCCGCCCGCTCCGCGGCGACGATCGAGGCTTCGTACGACCCCTGGGCGTTCGCCGACGAGTCGAGCAGAGCCCGCGCTCGGTGGGTCAGGGCCAGCAGGTGGTCCGAGCGCAGCGTCCGGGCGTGCGCCTCCACGGCCGTCACCTGGTCGGTCACCAGGCCGGCCCGGCCCGACATGACGGCCGCCTCGGCGCAGTCCGCCACCGCCCACGCGGCCGTCACGGGGTGGGACCCGACGGCCTGGAGGTCGATCCACGCCGCCCGGTAGCGGCCCTGGACCAGGGCGGTGAGCCCGGACGCCCAGCCACGACGGGCCCTCGTGGAGGACCACGACGCCGGCTCGTGCCGAGGGCTCGTCGCGTCGCCGCGCTCGGTTCCCTCACCGATCCAGGCCTGGGCGACAGCCAGGACAGCGTGAGCCTCGGCCTCGACCGCTCCGAGCCCGAGCGCGGAAGCCATCCGGCGGGCTTCGCACGCCTCGGCGGACGCCTGCCGCAGATCTCCGGACAGCACCCGCAGCATTGACAGGCAGAGCAGTTCCTGAGCATGGTCCGCCGAGCGGCCACCGTCCCGGAGCAGCCGCGCCGACCTTTCGTGGACGGCGACGGCCCCGTCCCGGTCGTGGACGGCCTGGGCTGCTCGTCCCAGGACACTCAGCAGTGCCGGGTCATCGCTCGTGCCGCCCAGTTCGCCCAGCCGGTCGCGAAGGGCCGCGCCGTGGCCGAGCGGGTCGAGGATGGCCAGCGCGGCCGCGCGGACGGGGTCCCACCGCGCCGGGTCCAGCGCCGCGAGCTCGGCCGTGGCTTCCTCGAGCACCCGCGCCGGCTGGGTGCAGGTCGTCGACAACACCGCGGCCGCGGTCAGCAGCCGCACTCGCTCGGCCGTTCGGGACCGCCCGGTCAGGTCGGCCAACCGGCGCGACAGGGTCAGCAGCAACGGGACGTCCCCGGCGCCCGTGCCGCGGCTGCTGCGGTCGCCGGCGCGGGTGATCGCTAGGGTGGTCACGTCCGGCGATTCCCCGGCAGCCGCGTAGGCCTCGTGCAGGAGGCGGTCGGTGGTGGAGGTCTGGCCGGCCTGACGGGCGAGCTCAGCCGCGTCGCCCAGGCGTTCCGCTCGCCCGTCGATGCCGGGCGACAGATCGGCCGACCACTTCAGCACGGTGATCGCCTCGGTCAGAGCTCCCCGCCTGGTCGCCCGGCGGGCGGCCTGTTCCAGCGCGGCGGCGACCTTCCCGTCCTGATGCGGTGTCGCGGCGGCCAGGTGCCGGGCGGCCTGCAGCGGCTCACCACTGACGCGGGCCAGAGCCCGGTGGACGGCGATCCGGTCGGTCATCGGGGCGTCGGCGTACACGATGGCGGCGAGCAGCGGCTGCCGGAGCACGAGTCGCTCGCCGCTGAGGTCGAGCAGACCGCGCCGGGTCAGCTCCCGGGCGTCGGCCGGGCCGGTGCCCATCGACGAACCGGCCCGCACCAGCTCCGAGGTCGTCGCCGGCGCGGCGGCCGCGGCACACAACAACAGCAGACGAGTGGACTCGGGCAGCGTTCTCACCTCGTCGAGGAAGGAGTTCGCCAGCCTGTCGGTCGGGGGGAACCCGCTCAGCTTCCGGGCCGGACCGGAGGCGTACTCGACCAGGGCCAGCGGGTTGCCCGCGGCGAACTCGAGAATGCGGGAGCGCTCGGCCGAGGACAGGTCGCGGGCCGAAAGCCTCAACAACTCCTCGGCTTCGCATTCGCTCATCGGCGTCAGGCAGGTGAGTGTTTCCGGCGCCGGCGCGCCGGCCGAGCCGTCAACGGTGCGGCTGGTCGCCAGCAGGACGACAGACGTGCGGGTGATCTCGCCGGCGACGAATGACAACACCTCGGCGGACGAGGCATCCAGCCACTGCCAGTCGTCGACGAGGAGCACCACCGGCCGGCGGGCGGCGGCCCGTTCCAGCAGTCCCAGGACGGCGAGGCCCACGGCCGGCAGGTCCGGGTCCGGTCCGTCGAGCTCGCTGAAGGCCGTCGACAGGGCCGTCCGTTGCCGGTGCGAAAGCCCGGACAGGTTGTCCAGCAGGGGATACACGGCCTCGTGCAGGTGCCAGAGCTGGTGGGCCCGGTCGTGCCGCGATCCGGTGCACCGCAGGACGCCGAACCCGGCCGCCCGTGCCGCGTCGTGGGCCGCGTCCAGCAACGTCGTCTTCCCCGTCCCGGGGCCGCCGACGATGGTGACCGTCCCGGTTCCGCTGACCTGGGACAGAGCGGCGGCGATCAGCGACCGCTGCTCGAGACGTCCGACGACAGGCGTCGCTGTCGTGTGCGAGTTCTTGGGATCGCCCGACATGCAAGCTCCCTCCGGCCGAGACTGATGACGAACCGGTTCGGTCGCCACGCCGTATGAGCGGGCCCGAACCGGGCCTGCCCAGTCTCACCGGCCGTTCTGAAGTTCCACTTATCATCCGCTGACGGCCCGGGCCGGGCGGCCGGAGGCGGTCACTGCCGCTGCGGCGCCGAGGGGCGTTCATCGGTCCAGTCGATGACCAGCCGGCGATCGGCGATGAGCCAGCCGCGGCCGGTCCGTACGAAGGTGTCGAGATAGCGGATGGCCATGATCAGCAGGGTCCGGACGCCGTCCCGTTCGTACAGATGATGCGCCAGGCAGTACGTCTCCCCGGTGGCCGATTCACCGTCCACCGCCACGGTCGACTGGCCGTTGAGGTAGGTGGTGACCGCATACCGGGTCATGAGGCTCTCGAACGCCTGGATCAGGTTGTCGCGACCCTGGACCAGCTGGATCGGCGCGCGCAGGGCCGGGTCGCCGTCGAACAGGGTGACCCGGCCGTCCTCGGTGAAGACCTCCGCCTGCCGGTGCGGGTCGCGCCGGTCGGCATGGCGGGCGTACGCGTCGACAAGCTCCCGCAGGGCGAGCCGGTCGTCGGCCGTGCTCATGCCGTCGCCGGTGCGGACGGGGCGTCCAGCATGGTGTAGAGGTGCTTGATCCGGCCGTCCTCGACAATGGCGATGTCCGTTCCGCTGACCACCGGTGGTTCTCCGGCCGGCCCGAGCTGCCAGGACAGCAGCGTCAGATTCTGGACCGACCGGACCTCCCCGACCGGAGTGAAGACGAAGCCGGGGGCCTCGTCCAGCAGCCGTTGGACCTTGCGATCGAGGTCGTCCCGGCCGACGGTGACCTCCTCGGGGTCCGCGAACGTCACGTCCTCGGCATAGACCTCACGGATGGCCGCGGCCCGCACGTCCCGGTCGCGTTCGCCGAAGACCCCCAGGAGGTTCTTGTGGGCCAGTGCCACGTTGTGGTCCATGAACAAGCTCCGTTCTCATAGATTGACGACGAGTGATCCGAGGGGCCCGGACGGTCCTCGCTCGAGGTCGGTCGCACCATCGTGGCCGGGGCGCCACCGGGACGCATCCGTCACGTGACTCCCGGGGCGCCCGACCGGTCAGGCGTCGTTCAGTCGGAAATAAGTAACGCTGCCTAACGTGGTGGTCATCTCATCGAAAAGCACGACAGACATCGGTTCAGGCCGGCTCGACTGCCTGGCGGTAGCCCACCTGAGCCTCGGGAGTCAGCCACGAGGCCACGAACGGATCGAGGACGCTGTCATCCGACATGGCGCGGGCGCTTCTCCACACGTGACCGGCGTCGTCCAGCTCGCCGGCGTCGTGGAGCACGGCGCCCAACTCGATCAGGTTCATACCCGCGTTGTGCGGTTCGTCCCGACGCCGATAGAGGTCGACGTAGTGCTGACCGATGCGCAGGGCCGGGATCGGGTGATCCCGGCGGGACAGGATGCGGCTGACCGTGGCGAGGGCCAGCTCCACCTTGTAGAGGTCGCCGCGGTCCCGGGCCATGTGAGCCGCGGTCACCGCACATTCCCAGCTCCGGCCGTCGTCGCCCTCGGCCAGATACAGGTTCGCCAGCATGCTGAGGATGTTGAGTTCCTGGTGCGACCGTCCGGCCGCCACGAAGACGGCGAGGGCCTCCCGCAGCAGGGTGATCCCGTCGGCGTTCCGGCCCTCGCTCCGGGCCACCCAGCCGAGGTTCATCAGGACCTCGGCCCGGCCGATGTCGTCGCCCAGCTGATCGAACAGGTCGGCCGCCACCTTCAGATGGCGGGCGGTGGAGGTGGAGTCGCCGAGGTAGTGACAGGCGCCCGCGAGACTGCGGTGGCTCTGAGCCATGCCTTCGACATCGCCGGCCCGGGTGGAGGCTTCGACGGCCAGGGCGGCCGTGGTGGCCCACTCCTGCCAGAGGTTGGCCGGTCCGTACAGGTCCTTGGCCAGCAGAGCCAGTTTCCAGCAGACGCCAGGGTCGGGCTGGGCAGCGGCCCGGTCCACCACGGCCCGGACGGTGAGGTATTCGTCGGCGAACCAGGCTTGCGCGGCATCCAGGTCGTCGAAAGCCAGGGGAACGACATCGCTGCGCGCGGCCGGCACGTCGACGTCGGCGAACCCGGGACGAACCAGCCGGACCGCGGCGTACGTGGCGTGCAGATAGTGGTTCGCCAGCCGGCGCCGGGCGTCCTCCTGCTCGTCGCCCGGCAGCCGGTCGGCTCCCAGCTCCTCGGCGAAGACCCGGACCAGATCGTGCAGCCGGTATCGGCGGGGGCGGTAGCGGCTCAGCAGCCCGGTGCGGGCCAGCTCGGCGAAGTGGGAGCGGGTCAGGGCCAACGGTGTGCCGGACAGGCTGGCGGCCATCTCGACGGTGAGGTCGGCCCCCGGGTGCAGAGGCAGCAGCAGAAGCATCCTCGCCGCCCCGGCGCTGAGCTGCCGGTAGGACCAGCCGAACACCGCCCGCACGTCACGATCGAGGCCGTCGTCGCTGAGCGCGTCGAGCCGGTCGGCCCCGGTCCGCAGGTCCTGCGCTATCTCGCTCAGCGATTGGTCGGGATCCGCGGCGGCCCGGGCCGCGACGACGGCGAGCGCCAGCGGCAGGCGGCCGCACCGCTCGATGATCTGCCGCACCGCTTGGGGCTCGGCGAGCACCCGGGCCGTCCCGATGCGCTCGGTGAGGCACGCACGGGCTTCCTGCTCGCTGAGTACGTCGACGTTGCGCAGGTCGGCGCCGTGTGCGGTGGCCAGACCGCCCAGCCGGCCCCGGCTGGTGACCAGAACGGCGTTGGGTGCTGTTCCGGGCAACAGCGGACGGACCTGGTCGACGTCGCGGGCGTTGTCCAGCACGACGAGGAGCCGCCGGCCGGCGGTCATGCTGCGATACAGGGCGGCCCGGCCGTCGAGGGACGTGGGAATCGCATCCTGCACGACGCCGAGGGCGCCCAGGAAGGTGTGCAGGACGTCGGTCGGGTCGGCGAATCTGCCGTCCGGGTCGAAGCCGCGCAGATCGGCGTACAACTGCCCGTCGGCGAAGCCGGGGGCCAGCCGGTGCGCGAGGTGGATCGCCACCGTGGTCTTGCCCACCCCGGGCATGCCGTCGAAGGCCAGGATCGGTACGGCGCTGTGGTCACCGCCCAACCGGGCGAGCCCCTCGTCGATCAGCTCGGCCCGACCCGCGAAGACCGGCAGATCCGAGGGGAGCTGAGCCGGCGGGACGGGCGCCGCCGTGACGGGCGCCGGGGGGCTTTTCTCAGGCTGAAGAATGGACAGGTAGGCGGCTTGCAGCTCGGCGCCGGGATCGACCCCGAGCTCGTCGGCCAGCCGGGCGCGCACCCGGTCGTACCAGGCGAGCGCCTCGCTCGGGTTGCCGCCGGCGGCCAGGGCCAGAAGCAGCTGGGCCTGCAACGCCTCGTCCAGCGGGTTACCGGCGACAGCCGCCCGGAGCGCCGGCAGGACCCGTTCCGGCATGCCGCACCGCAGGGCGGCCTCTGCCGCCTCGCGTACGGCCGCGACGCGTTCCTGCTCGATGGCCACGAAGTCAGGGTGCTCGTCGGCCAGGGCGCCGAGACCGGCCGCGCATCGGCCCTGCCACAGAGCCAGACCGGCCGTGAACTCGTCGAGCGCCGCACGCTCGTCACCCTGCCCGGTGAGGCGCTTCGCCGTGGCGAGGTGCTGCCGGAAGTCCACCAGGTCGAACCGGCTGCCGGCGAGCGCCAGACGATAGCCGCCGAGGTCACGCACCAGCCGGCGGCCGTCGGAGCGGGCCGGCCGATCGGGCTCGAGGACCCGGCGCAGCATGCCGATGTAGCGGTGCACCATGTTCACCGCGGTCGGCGGGACATCGGCCCCCCAGAGCAGCTCGATCAGCTCGGAGATCTCCACCAGCCGCCCGGCCCGGGCCAGCAGGAGGGCCAGGACCAGCCGGCAATGATTCGGCCCCAGGCTCAGCTCGTGCCCACCGCGCCAGGCCCGGAGCGGTCCGAGCAGCGCGAAGCGCAGTGAATCGCTCACGGCCGACCTCAGCTCCCGTCCGGTTACCCCGCCCGTCGTAGTGTCGCAAACATAACGTCCACCAGCGGAAAGACCGGTGGGCGGTCGTCCTCGTCACAGCGCCGGGCACTGAACCCTCGGCGGCGGCTCACGTCAGCAGCAGTGGTGAACACCCACGTCGAAGGCGAGCTCCGATGAATCCTCTGCTTGATCCCGCCGCCCTGGAAAAGGTGCCGCTGGCCGGACACGAGCTGCCGGCCAGCACGTACGCCCTCCTCGAGCGGGCCGCGGGACAGTACGGGCACCACCCCGCCCACGTGCTGCTCCACCGGGCCGGCCCCGACCCCGAGATCGTCAGCTACGACGCGCTCCTGCACAGGGTCAACCGGTCGGCCAACGCGCTGCACCGGCTGGGCGTCACCCGGCACGACACGGTGGCGCTGCTCAGCCCCAACAACGGCGAGATGATCGCCGGCCTCCTGGCGGCCCAGGCGGTGGGCACAGCCCAGCCGCTCAACCCGTCACTGGCGCCCGAGGCCCTCGTCGCCATGCTGCGGCTGTCCGGAGCCCGGGTGCTGATCGCCGCCGGGCCCGAGATGCACCCTCAGCTGTGGGGGCTCGCCGTGCGTCTCGGCGAGCAGCTCGGGCTCGTTGCCGTGCTGGCCCTGCGTCCCGACGGTCCCCGCGGGGCGCCGGCCGAGCTGGAGGGCGGCGTCCGGGTCGCCTATCTCGAGGACATCGCCGCGCCCGAGCCGGCCGACCGCCTCGTGCCGCCCCGCCCCGGTCCCGACGACGTGGCCGCCTACTTCCACACCGGCGGTACGACCGGCACGCCCAAACTGGCCGCCCACAGTCACCGGAACGAGGTCTTCACCGCCTGGTCCCTCGCGGCGACCGCCGGCGACACCGACATCGTCTTGTTCGGTGGCCTGCCCATGTTCCATGTCAACGCGGTGCTGCTGTCCATCCTGGCGCCGGCCTTCGTGGGTGGCCGGGTCATCTGGGGCGGGCCGCTCGGCTGGCGTGACCCGGAGCTCTATCCGGCCTTCTGGAAACTGGTGGAGCGGTACGGGATCACCATGATCTCCGCCGTGCCGACCGTCTACGCGCAGTTGGCTCAGGTGCCGGTCGACGCCGACCTGTCGTCGCTGCGGTTCGCCGTCAGCGGCGCCGCCATCCTGCCGCCCGCCGTACGCGACGCCTTCGAGAAGAACACCTCGGTGCCGATCTGCGAGGGGTACGGGCTGACCGAGGCCACTTGCGCGTCGGCCCGCATCGTGCCCGGGCATCCCCGGCCCGGTTCGGTCGGGTTGCGCATGCCCTATCAGCACATCCGCGCGGTCGACCCGGCCGACGGCACGCCGTTGCCCCCGGGCCGGACCGGCGTCCTCACGATCAGCGGTCCCAGCGTCTTTCCGGGTTATGTCACTGTGCGGCCGGAGGGGATCCGCACGCTCGACACGCTTGGCAAGGTGACCGACGGCTGGCTGGACACGGGTGACCTCGGATCGGTCGACGCCGACGGCTACGTGTATCTGACCGGCCGGTTGAAGGACGTGATCATTCGCGGCGGGCACAACATCGACCCCGCGACCGTCGAAGACGCCGTCCTGAGCCACCCGGAGGTCGTCGGCGCGTCGGCGGTGGGCCGGCCCGACCGGCACGCCGGTGAGGTGCCGGTCGCGTACGTGACGGTGCGCCCCGGCGCCGACCTCACGGGCGAGGACCTGGTGGAGTGGGCGGCCAAGAACGTGGTCGAGCCGGCCGCCGCGCCCAAGGCCGTGCACATCATGGACGCGCTGCCGCTCACCGCGATCGGCAAGGACTACAAGCCGGCGCTGCGGGCCGACGCGATCCGCCGGGTCGTCGCGGACGAGTTGCCGGGGGTTGCGGTGACCGTCGCGGTCGAGGACGGGACGCCGGTGGCCGAGATCAGCCTGACCGGCGAGCGCGCCGCGGCGCACGCCCTGCTCGACCGGTACACGTTCCGGTGGCGGTTCGCGGACGCCGTCCCGCCGGAGCGGGACGCGACCGCGCGAGCCTGACCGATCCATCGTCGCCGAGAACACACCCTGGCTCCAGGACTCCCGTGAACCGCCGGGCGGCGACGACGTCGTCAAAGGCATGGAGACAGAGGTGTACACGAGGCCCTGGGCGCCGGGTGATCTGCCGAGGCTGCAGAAGGCCGAGCCGTCCTTCTCCGCACGCTCGATGACCAGCCGGTTCCTCACGGGAACCAGCCGGCTGCCGTTGCCTTACGTCGCCGCGCTGCGGCGTCCGCAGTCCCGGGGCCGGGCGTGGTTCGGTCAGGTCGCGCTGGCCGGCGGCGAGCTGGTCGGGATGGCCGAATGCGCGTGGCGGCCCGATTCACCGCGGCCGGCCGAGCTGGCTGTTCTCGTGGCGGACCGATGGCAGCGTCGCGGGGTCGGCCGTCTCGTCGTGAGCGGCCTGCTGGACGAGATCGAAGCGGTGGGGATGACACACATCGAGGCGGTGGCCGACGCCACCAACGCGGGTTGTCACGCGCTGGCCCGCGCGATCGACCGGGAACGGTCCGGGGCGGGCGGGTGGTCGATCCGTTCGTGGGTGACCGGCGGCCATCGGTACCTCGAGCTGACCCGGCAAGCCGGGCAGACAGGCGGCCCGCTGCCGACATCGCGGCGACGGCTGGAGGCGTCGCCCGGGGGCTGGGTGCGGGCCGGTGACGTTGCCGCCACACCGGCAGGACTGCACATTCGGGCGGCTTAGGCAATTCGAGCGTATCGATGACGGGGATCGAGTGCGGCGGTCGGGCGAATTCCTGAGGGTGGCCGGTCGGGAAGCGTGCGCAATTGGCGCGTCCCCGCGCTCCGCAATGCGCCGGGTGGCGATCGGCCGCGCTATCAAATGATCAAAATAATCGACTGATCTCGATTGACGCCGGTAGGGTGCCGTGGTCCGGCGTGAGAGGCCCGCGTGCGCCGCCGCGGGCAGTGTGTGCTCGGCGAGCCGCCGCATGCCCCGCTGTGGAGTCGATTGCCCGGCATCGCTCCCACGTGACCGGCGGTGTGGTCGCACTGCATCGAGATGTCCGTTGTGGTGAGCGGCGACCCGCAGTGATCTAGGTCACTGCGGCGTCGGACCAACCGGACCTAAGACGCAGGATAACAATTTTTTTAGAAGAATTTTTATTCGGATCGGTCGATAGGTGCGGTCGGGAACGGTCGATGGGGCAAATTCCGCCCCGTAGGCCAAGTGTTTGTTGCCGGGATATTGACGCGCTGCAACAGTGAAGTGAAGATTGCTAGAGAGCGCTCTCCGCTCTGTGCCGCACGGTCATCCCCGCCCCGCCGCACGTCTGTCCCCACGGACGCGCGGCCACCCTTCCGACAGGTAGGAACATGACACCCCCGACATCGGTCTCCCCACCACCGCAGAAGCGCAGACGCCGTGGGACGGTCGTGCTCAGCGCCGTCCTGGCCACGGCCCTCGGCATCACTGTCGCCTCGGTCGCCACCAACGCCAACGCCGCGGACCTCCCGGTCTCGCAGGGCAAGCCGGCCACCGCCTCGTCCGTCGAGAGCGCGGCCTTCGCCGCGTCCGCCGCGGTCGACGGTGACGCGGGCACCCGCTGGTCCAGCACCTTCGCCGACCCGCAGTGGCTGCGGGTCGACCTCGGCAGCACCCAGTCGATCAGCCAGGTCGTGCTGAACTGGGAGGCGGCGTTCGCCTCGGCGTTCACCATCCAGACCTCTCCGGACGGCAGCACCTGGACGAACATCACTCCGGTCACGACCGGCAAGGCCGGCGTCCAGACCTTGAACATGTCCGGCAGCGGCCGGTACGTGCGGATGAACGGCACCACGCGGGCCACGCCGTACGGCTACTCGCTCTGGGAGTTCCAGGTCTTCGCGAACGGCTCCGGCCCGACGACCCCTCCGACCACCCCTCCGACGACCCCCGGCACCCCGACCCTGCCGACGTCGGACACCCCTGACCTGGGTGCGAACGTGCGGATCTTCGACCCGTCCACGCCGGCGGCGACCATCCAGACGGCTGTGGACCAGGCCTTCAACGCGCAGCTGCGCAGCCCCACCGCGCAGTTCGGCACCCAGCGCCACGTGTTCCTGTTCAAGCCCGGCACCTACGGCCGGGTGTGGGCGAACGTCGGTTTCTACACCACGGTCGCCGGTCTCGGTCTCAACCCCGACGACGTGACGATCAACGGCGCGGTCAACGTCGACTCCGGATGGAACTTCGGCGACGAGACCAACGCGACCCAGAACTTCTGGCGCAGCATGGAGAACCTGTCGATCGTGCCCGAGGGCGGCACCAACCGGTGGGCCGTCTCGCAGGCCGCGCCGATGCGCCGCGTGCACATCAAGGGCAACCTGACCCTGGCCCCGTCGAACCAGGACAACGGGCAGGGCTACTCCAGCGGCGGCTACCTGGCCGACTCCGTGGTCGACGGCACCGTGTCCTCCGGCTCCCAGCAGCAGTGGTACACCCGGGACAGCCGGATCGGCCGCTGGGACGGCGGCGTCTGGAACATGACCTTCTCCGGTGTTCAGGGCGCTCCGCCGAACGCGTTCCCGAACCCGCCGCACACCACTCTGGCGACCACCCCGGTCACCCGGGAGAAGCCCTACCTCTACGTCGACAGCGCCGGTCTCTACCGCGTCTTCGTGCCCGCTCTGCGGCGTAACTCGGCCGGCGCCAACTGGCCGAACACCGCCGGCACGTCGATCCCGATGCGCGAGTTCTACGTCGCCAAGCCCAGTGACAGCGCCGCCCGGATCAACTCCGCGCTCGCCCAGGGCCTGAACCTGTTCTTCACCCCGGGCACCTACTCGCTCAACGAGACCCTCCGGGTCACCCGCCCCAACACCGTGGTGACCGGCATCGGCTTCCCGACCCTGATCCCGAACAACGGGGTCGAGGCCCTGAACGTGGCCGACGTCGACGGTGTCAAGGTCAGCGGTCTGACCTTCGACGCGGGCACGACGAACAGCCCGACGCTGATGAGCGTGGGACGGGCCGGTGTCCACACCGACCACTCGGCCAACCCGATCAGCCTGCAGGACGTCTTCTTCCGCATCGGCAGCAGCGTCCAGGGCAAGGCCACCACCACCCTGGCCGTGCACAGCGACGACACGATCATCGACCACATCTGGGCCTGGCGGGCCGACCACGGCGGCGCGCCCACCGGCTGGACGGTCAACACCGGCGACACCGGCCTCGTCGTGAACGGCGACGACGTCCTCGCGACCGGCCTGTTCGTCGAGCACTACCAGAAGTACGAGGTGATCTGGAACGGCAACCGCGGCAAGACGATCTTCTTCCAGAACGAGAAGCCGTACGACGTGCCCAACCAGGCCGCCTGGATCGGTCCTCGCGGCAACGGTTACGCCGCCTACAAGGTCGCCGACAACGTCACCGACCACGAGCTGTGGGGCGGCGGCTCCTACGCCTACTTCAACGTCAACCCGAGCGTCCGGGTGGACCGCGCCTTCGAGGTGCCCAACCGGGCCGGCGTCCGGCTCCGCAGCGTGCTGACCGTCTCCCTCGGGGACGTCGGCACCATCGCCAACGTCGTCAACGACACCGGCGGCTCCGTCCCCAACCCGGCCGGCAACACCACGCCGCGCCAGGTCGTGGCCTACCCCTGATCCACCCGTAACTCCGGCGTGAAAAGCGGCGGTCATCGGTGCGACTCGCACCGGTGGCCGCCGCCTCGCGTCCCGGCTCCGGGCGAACGCGCTCAGGGGCGGAGACGCACGGGCAGGGTGACCGGGCCCCGCATCATGCCGTTCGGAAGCCAGGCCACGTCGGTGAGCGGGACCGCCGGGCGCAGTTCGGGGAACCGCCGCAGCAGGGAGCTGATGGCGATGCTCGCCTCCATCCGGGCCAAGGGGGCGCCGACGCAGTGGTGAATGCCGTGACCGAAGGCGAGGTGCCGGGGGTTCGGCCGGGTCACGTCGAGCAGCGTGGGGTCGCCGTCGTCCTCCTGGGGCGCGTCGCGGTTGGCCTCGCCCAGATAGACCGCGACCACGTCCCCGCGGCGGATCCGCACCCCGCCCAGGTCGAGATCCTCGGCGGCGAACCGGAAGGTGGCCTGCTCGACGGAGGAGTCGAGACGCAGGACCTCCTCGACCGCCCCGGCGATCAGCTCCGGCCCGGCCCGCAGCAGCTCGTCCTGCTCCGGCTGCCGCAGCAGCGCCACCACGGCGTTGCCGAGCAGGTTGACGGTGGTGTCGTGACCGGCCACCACGAGCAGCGCGGCCGTCGCGATCACCTCGGTCTGCGACAGCCTGACCGTCCTCCACGTTGTGCTGCGCGATCAGGTCGGACAAAAGGTCACCGGCCGGCTCGGCTCTCTTGCGCTCGACCAGTTCGGCCAGATAACCGAGGAAGAGAGCGGCGTTGCTGCGCTGCTCGGCCGAGGGCATGCCGATCAGGGATTGCGACCAGGTGCGGAATTGGGAACGCTCGTCGACCGGCACCCCGAGCAGCTCGGAGATGACAGTCATGGGCAGCGGCGGCCCGGGCCTCGTCGTAGGACAGCACCGCCCACACCTCGAGTCCGCTGCCCAGCCGGACGCGCCGGACCGGTCCGCCGGCACGCAGCGCGGCCAGTCTCCGGGGCGCGTCCGCCTTGAACTCGGGGGTGATGGTGGCGGCTACCGTGTCGTCGGCCATGCGACTGCTGCCTCTCGATGATGGATGTGGTGCGGGCGGGGCAGCCGGTATGACGAGTCGGCACCGGCGGAGTTCAGCCGGGAAGTGGGGATCACACGGCAAGGTCGCGATCCGGCCCCGCGGGGTTGAACCCCGATCCGCCGCGCCCGTCAGCTCTGTCGGGAATCAGCTGGTATGCGAATGAACGGACCACGGCCTTCCCCCGTCGTACAAGCCCGACGACAAGGCTCCGTGGACGGTGGAGCGCTTCGTCGCCGAGGTCGGCGCCGTCCGGCACCCCCTCGGCCTGCGAGAGATCCATCTCTACGGGCATTCGTGGGGACCTGGCTGTCCATCGAATACCCACAGCGCCCACTTCGCCATGCTGGAGGAGGAGGAGCGGGCGTACGTCGCGACTCTGCGCTCCTTCCTGCGTCGCCAGGACAAGCGCGGCTGATCACGGTCGGCTCGCCACGGCGGAACCGGCCGGGCCGGCCTTCGGGTCGGCCTGGCCGTTCGTCCTGTCGACCGGGCCCCGATCACCGCGTTGCCTGGTCACGTCCGCGTGCGGGCGGCCGATTCAACTTCGGTTTCACTGTTTCTTCACTGGCTTCGCCCACGATCGGTGCATCGGCCGGAGAGAGCGGCGCCGACGCCGTGCCGGCCTTACCGATCGTCCGCCACTTCCTTACTCGGCTCGGAGCCTGACAAGGCGTGAAAGCGCCCACATCAATCTTGCCGCAACATGCAATACGCAATATATTGCACACAGCGGCGGACGCCGCGAAAAGACCACCGGCCTCGCCGGACGGCTATGAAAGGACGTGCCTCGTGAGCACTACCGGTCAAGAGCTCAAGAACGTCGTACTCGTGCACGGCGCGTTCGCCGATGGTTCGGGCTGGCGCGGGGTGTACGACAATCTGACGGCCCGGGGTTACCGAGTCTCGATCGTGCAGAACCCGCTCACCTCGCTGGCGGATGACGTCGCGGCCACCACCCGGGTCCTCGACCTGCAGGACGGTCCGGCGATCCTGGTCGGCCACTCCTGGGGTGGCACGGTCATCACCGAGGCGGGCGTCCACCCCAAGGTCGCCGGTCTCGTCTACGTGTCGGCGCTGGCCCCCGACGCCGGCGAGACCACCGCCCAGCAGTACGAGGGATTCGCCGCCACACCCGACTTCGTCATCGATGTCGCCGAGGACGGGTACGGCTTCATCAACCACGACAAGTTCAAGGCCGGCTTCGCGGCGGACACCACCGACGCCGACGCCGCGTTCCTGCGCGACTCGCAGGTGCCCATCAACATGGCGGTGTTCGCGACACCGGTGACCAACGCCGCCTGGCATGACAAGCCCAGCTGGGCCGTCATCGCGACCGAGGACAAGGCGTTCGACCAGGCCATGCTGCAGCACATGGCCAAGCGCATCGGCGCCGAGGTCACCGACGTCTCGGCCAGCCACGCGCTGTTCGCGACCCAGCCCGGCGTCGTCTCCGACGTCATCGTGACCGCCGCCCGCGACGCCGGCAGCGCTCGCTGACACCTCGACCACCTCATCGGGCCGGCTCGCACGCACCGCGTGAGCCGGCCCCGAGCTCTCCGGAGGGTGACCGCATGTCCGTCACGCCGTTTCAGGTGGCCCTGTGGATCGAGCTTCTCGCCGCCGGGCTCGGTGGGCTCCAGGGCGCGTTGTTCGCGGCCGGGGAGAGGCATCGCCGGATCGACGTGCTCGGCGTCATCGTGATCGGACTCGCCGTCTCGCTCGGCGGCAGCCTGCTGCGCGACATCGTGCTCGACCAGCGACCGGTCGTGATCTGGGTGAACTGGTACCTGCTGGTGGCCGGCGCCTGCGCGGTCCTCGGCATGCTGGTGCAGCCCGTGCTCGCCCGGGTGGACTGGCTGATCACCGTGCTGGACGCCGTCGTCATGGGGCTGTTCGGCGCGATCGCCGCCTCCAAGGCGCTGTCGCTGGGCGTCGGCGAGACCGGGGCGCTGGTCGTCGGCGTCATCGGAGCCATCGGCGGCGGGATGCTGCGCGACATCATCATGAACCTGCCGATCTCCTTTCTGCAGGTCGGCACCCTCTATGCCGTCGCTGCCGGAGCCGGCGCCGGCGCCCTGATCCTGCTCGCCGCCGTCGGCACACCCATCCCGATCGCGGGCCTGGTCTGTGTGGTCGTGACGACGGTCCTGCGTCTGGCCGCCGTCCGCTTCGGGTGGACGTTCCCTGAGCAGCGGGCGATGGCCTCGCGGCGTCGGTGAGACCATTCGAGCCCCGCCGCCGTGCAGGCTGCGGGGCTCGAACTGTCGGAGAACGACTACACAGCTTCCACGCCGTACTTGTGGAACAGCCCGAGCATGCGCTCGTCGAAGCGTTCCGGGCCCCAGTTGTCGACCTGCACGCCCGGCCGGGGCTCGGCCCCGCCCTCCACGAACAGCCCTTCGGCGCCGGCCGGCGTGTAGATGAAGAGCAACCGGGTGGTGTGGACGCCGACGTTGGTGAACCGGTGCCGGGCCAGGCGAGGAATGTGGACGACATCGCCGGTCACCGCGGTGAAGGTCCGCTCGCCGTCCAGGAATTCGAGCTCGCCGGAGAGCAGATAGAAGGTCTCTTCCTGCTCGGCGTGGGTGTGCGGCACGGGGCCGCCGCCGGGAGGAACGCTGGCCTCCACGATGCTGACGGACCCGCCGGTCTGGGCCGCCTGGAGGCGAACGGTGTAGACGTCACCGGAGAACCATCTGGTCACTCCCTGGCCCGCGGCGACATGAAGACCACCGCCGGAGGCGTCCCGCGCTTCGAGGCCGGCACCGGAAAGAGAAATGCTCACTGGGCTCCCTGAGTTATGGCTGCTTCGCCCCGGTGGGCGGCAGCGGACATCCGGACGATCGGCGGTGGACGGGAGGGGCTCAGGCCGACGACGTGTCGCCGGCGCGGGAGTTCAGATCCGGTGCCCCACCACGAGGTGGCGCGCTTCCCGTTCCCGGATGCTCGCACTGAACGAGTCGCTGCCGGTGGCGCTGCTTGACGAAGAGGTGCCAGTGGACCAGGCCGGCGAACCGCAGGATCCGGACCGCCAGCAGAACGAAGAGCGTTCGCATGCCTAGGTGTACGAGTAGTTCGGCCTGGAGTTCGCCGGTGTGAGGGCCTGAAGGGGTGACCGTCGCCCTCGTCGGGCAGCGGAAAGAATCAGCGACGACAGGCAGTCTCAGACGGGCTCGAACGGGCTCTCCGTGAGGAAGTGCAGCAGTGCCTCGTTCACCGGGCCGGCCTGTTCCGTTCCCGGCCGGGCGAAGGCGGGATTGGTCGCCAGTACGTCCGGGAAGGCCGCCCGCAGCAGTGCGGCGCCGGCGTCGGACAACACCAGCCGCCCGGACCGGCCCCGGCCCCGGGCGCCCTCCCGGCGCAGGAGTCCGCGGCTGCTGAGACCGTCGATGACCGGCGCCACGCTCTGCGGCCTGACCTCGACGGCCCGGGCGACCTCGGCCTGGGTCAGCTCGCCGCGGGCGGCCGCGAGCTGAGCCAGCACCCCGAACTCCACCGGCGTCAACTCGTGGTCCTTCAACGTCAGCGCCAGCAGCCGAGCCGCCCGGCGCGCCGCGCGGATGACTGTCCAGCCGACGACGGCGTCGATGTCGGCGGCGGTGAGCACGGGTCGATTCGGCATGAGGACATCGTAGGTGGGTAACCTCTAGAATCAGTTAACTGATTCTAGGGGGAACAATGGCGACCATCACCATCACGGGAGCGACCGGGGATGTCGGCGGCCGGACCCTGCGGCTGCTGGGGGAGGCCGGGGCCGACGTCCGGGCGGTGGCTCGACGGCCCGAGCAGGTCGCCCGGTTCGAGCGGCAGGGCACCGAGGCGGTCCTGGCCGGCCTCGACGACGTGGACGCGCTGACGGCGGCGTTCGCGGGCACCGAACAGCTCCTGCTGATCACCGCACCGGGCCCCCGCCAGGCCGTGCACGGCCGCAACGCTGTTCAGGCGGCCAGGAACGCCGGCGTCCGCGCGATCACGCACCTGTCGACGGCCGACGGCGGCCCGGACTCGCCCGTTCCCTGGGCCCGGGCGAACTGGCACACCGACCAGCTCGTCAAGATCTCCGGCCTGGACTGGACGATCCTGCGTCCGTCCGCGTTCATGTCGAACCTGCTGCAGTTCGCCAGGCCCGTCGCCCGGGGCTGGTATCCGCAAACGACCGGCCGCGGCGCCATCGCTTGGACGGACACCGAGGACATCGCCCGGGTCGCCGCGACAGTTCTGCAAGCCGGCGCGCACGCCGGGAACCACCCGTTCATCACCGGCCCCGAACTGCTGACCTCCCAGCAGGTGGCGGCGACGTTCTCCGCGGTGCTCGGCCGGCGGGTCCGCCACCTGCCCGTGCCGAGTCGCGCGTTCGCCGGCGCCGCCCGCCTGGGCGGCGCCGACGCGTGGACCGCGGAGGGCCTGCGGCAGCAGTTCGCCCGGGTCGTCCGGCACAGCCGCGACAACGTCGACGTCCGTACGGACGACGTGCAGCGCATCACCGGGCGCCCGGCCACCACCCTGGCCTCCTGGATCCACGCCCACCGCGACCGCTTCACCCGCCGATAGCCCCGCCCGAGGCGCGTTGACCGGTCAATTGTCCAGAAGGGCATCGCGCAAATGACGTACGCCGTAATGCGCCCGCGATTTGACCGTGCCGACGGGGAGGCCCAGCCGAGCGGCGACCTCGCCGACCGAATGGCCTTTCACGTACAATTCCAGCAGAACGGATCGGTGGGCCGGTCCGAGTTCACCGACGGCTTTCTTCAGGGTGAGCGAAGCGATCGCGGTTTCCGCCGCGGCGTTCGCCGAGGGGGCCAGGTCCGTCTCGGCCAGCCCGACCTCCACGGGTCGTGTCCGCCGTTTGCGGTACGCGTCGATCGCGAGGCGCCGGGCGACCGTGAACAGCCAGCGCCGCTGCGGTTCCGCGCCGGCGGGCAGCTGGTCGAGGTGGCGCCAGGCCTTCAGCATCGTCTCCTGCACCAGGTCCTCGGCGGTGCAGGGCGAGCCCGGCGGGATGAGCCGGCGCAGAAAGGAGAGCAGCGCGTCGCCGTTGTGGCGATGGAGATCCCGCATATGGGCCTCGGTCGCAGTGGCCGTCGACATCGTTTTCCCCATTCGTTGTCCAGCACGTCGGGGAAGCGTAGAAGATCGCCAGTTAATTCCTACTCTATTCGCTGTTAACGGCTTTCTGGCGGCCCTTTCTGCTCCGGGGAACGGATTGAAAGGCGGTGCGAGGCGTGCTCGAGCTCCGCCGCGACCGACTCGTCCGGCCCCGCGGTGGCGGCGACCAGGTGCCAGGTGCGACGTTCCGGGTCGCCCGGCAGGGCCGCGGCGATGGCCAGATGAGCCTGCCGGCGCTCCTCGTAGGCGGACGTCGCGACGATGGCCGACTGGATGAGGGGATGGCGGAACCTCAGACGACCGGTCGAGTCGTCGACCCGGACCAGCTGGGCTCGTTCGGCCGGCGCCAGGTGGACGAGGTCGGTCATGCCGCGCAGGATGCGCAGGTCGCCGCTGCCCTCGAACGTGGCCAGCAGCAACAGCAGGCGAGTGGGGTCGGGCAGGTCGGCCATGCGGGCGGCGAAGATGGTCTGCAGCCGGTTGCTGAGGGGGTCGACGTCGGACTCCTCGAAGCGGTGCCCGGCTTCGCCGTCGAGGGCGGCCGGCAGCTCGGACAAGGCCAGCGGGTTGCCCTGGGCCAGGTCGAGCAGGCGCTGCCGGGCCCGCGCCGGCAGGGTCGGGAAGCGGACGTCCACCAGCTGGGCGGCGGCCTCGGTGTCCAGGGGTTCCACGGTGACCTCGGCCAGACCGCGCCGGTCGAGAAGGCCTTCGGTGCCGGTCCGGGAGGCGGCGATGACGCCGACGGGTGACCCGGCGACCCGTCGCGCGATGAAGCCCAGCACGACGGCGCTCGGCCGGTCGACCCACTGCAGGTCGTCCACGATCACCACCACCGGGGTCTTCCGGGCCACGGTGGTGAGCAGGGCCAGGGCGGCGTTGCAGACCAGCAACGCCGCGGGCGCCGGGCCCGGGCCGAAGCCGAGCGCGACGGTGAGCGCGTCGCGCAGGGCCGGGGGCAGCCGCTGTATCTCGGTGTACAGGGGAAGCAGCGTCTGGTTGAGCAGTGAGTAACTCACATCGGCCTCGAACTCCGACCCGGACCCGCGTAACACCCGCAGGCCGGCCGCCCCGGCCAGGTCGGCCGCGGCGGCCAGCAGCGCCGACTTGCCGACCCCGGGTTCACCTCGGACCATCCGGACATCCCCGCCGTCTCGTACAGATTCCATGAAACGACCGATGCGGGCCAGCTCCACCTCACGTCCGAACAGCTGTTCCGGGGGTGACGTCATACCGTGCACTACGTGCCCGCGCTGTGCGGGTTCAGTGGCCGCCGGCCGACGCCCGCGGGGAAGTCACCCGCCGGACCGCGGCTCCCCTAAGCTGGGGAAGCTTTGATCACTGACCGATCGCGACGCCGATGGGAGCGCTACCGTGACCGGGTCGTCGAGCGACGCTCCGCTGGTCCGCTTCGCCGTCCTCGGGCCGGTGCGGGCCTGGCGGGGTGAGCGGGAAGTCGACCTCGGCTCGCGTCAGCAGCGCCTGATTCTGGCGTTGCTCCTGGCGCGGGCCGGTCAGCCGGTCGGCCTCGCGGAGTTCGTCGCGCTGTTGTGGGACGAGCGGCCGCCGCGCAGCGCCGTGAACATCGTGCACCTTCACCTGGGCGGCCTCCGGCGCCTGCTCGAGCCCGGGCTGCGCCCGCGCGCGTCCGGCCGGTGGCTGACCGGCGACGCGTCCGGCTACCGCGTGGCGGTCGACGCGGACAACCTGGATCTGCTGAACTTCCGGAGCTTGGCGCGGCGGGCGCGGGCGGCCGAGGACCCCTCGGAGGGGCTGGCCGCGTGCGTCGAGGCGCTGGAGCTGTCGAGCGGACCCTGTGCCGGCGCGCCGGAGCTGCTCAGCCGCCCGGTCGTCGACTTCGAGGCCGTGGACAACGAGTACGCCGATCTGGTCCGCGAGGCCACCGACCTGGCCCTGCGTGCCGGCGACGCCCGTGCTGTGCTGCCGATGCTGCGGCGGGTCGCCCGGCAGCGGCGGCTGGACGAGGCCGTTCAGGCCAAGTTCCTGCTGGCGTTGTCCGCGGCCGGGCAACAGGCCGAGGCGATCGCCCTGTACCAGGAGCTGCGCGACCGGCTGGCCGACGACCTCGGGATCGATCCGGGCCGGGAGCTGCAGGCGGCATACCAGACCGTCCTGCGGCACGGCGCTTCCGACGAGGCCGCACCGGCGGACGATCCGCCGTCGTTCTTCGTCCGGCCGGCCCAGTTGCTTCCTGATCTGCCGCACTTCACCGGCCGGGGCGACAGTCTGCGCCGGGCCCTCGGGCTCCTTCACGGCCGGGCCGCGGGCAGCGCCTTGCGGATCGTGGCCATCGAGGGGATTCCCGGCGTCGGGAAGACCAGCCTGGCGACCCACCTGGCATACCGGGTGGCCGACGAGTATCCCGACGGGCAGCTCTACGCCGACCTGCGGGGACTGGACCCGGACGCCGCTCTGGACCCGGCCGAGGTGCTGCAGGCCTTCCTGCACGCGCTCGGGGTCCGCGGCCCGGACATCCCGAAGAACGACCTGGCCCGCTCGGGGCTCTACCGCAGCGTCCTGGCCGAGCGCCGGGTGCTGATCGTCCTGGACAACGTCCGCGACGCCGACCAGGCCCGGCCGTTGCTCCCCGGGGCCCCGGGGAGCCTCGTCCTGGTGACGAGCCGCTACAGCCTCGCCGGTCTGGCCGCGACCCACGGCGCCCACGTGCTCGCCCTCGACGTTCTGCCGGCCGACGAGGCGCGGGAGCTCCTGGTCTCGCGGGTCGGGGCGGCCCGTGCCCTGGCCGACCGGGCGGCCCTGGACGAGATCGTCGACCTGTGCGCGGGCCTTCCGCTGGCCCTGGCCGTGGTGGCCGCCCGGGCCCTGGCCCGTCCCGGGTTCCGGCTCTCGGATGTCGCGCGTGAGCTGCACGACGCTCAGGGAAGCCTCGACGGATTCGGTTCCGACGATCCGGACAGCGACCTGCGCGCCATCTTCTCCTGGTCGTATCGGGCCCTCAGCCCGGCGGCCGCGCGGCTCTTCCGTCTGCTGGCGCTGCACCCGGGCCCGGACGTCACCCTGCCGGCGGCGGCGAGCCTCGGCGGCCTGTCCGCCGGCGACGCCCGGACGGTCTTCGGTGAGCTGGCGCGGAGCAGGCTGATCACGGAACGCCGGCCCGGCCGGTACGGCGCCCATGACCTGATCGCCGCGTACGCACGAGAGCTGATGCTCGACGGCGAGTCCGTCGCGGAGCGCGAGGCGGCCGCCGACCGGCTGCTCCGCTACTACCGGCGGGTTGCCTATGCCGCCAACCTCTTCATCAACGCCCCGATCGATGCCGAACCCGTCGCGTACGAAGGAGTCGTCGCCGAGCCGCGGGACGACAAAGAGGCCGCCGCCTGGTTCACCGCCGAACGGGCCGAGCTCAAAGCGGTCATCCGTCAGGCGATCGACCGGGGCCGGGTGTACGACGCCTGGCAGCTGGAACTGACAGTGCAGGGTTTCTACCAGCGGGAGGGCTGGTGGCACGAGTGGGCGACCGTGGTGGGCGAGTGCCTGACCGCGGCCGAGGACGGCGGCGACCGGGCCGGCGCCGCGGAGATGCTGCGCAGTCTGGCCGGCGCCCAGTTCTACCTGGGCAACAGTCCTCTCGCGCTGGGTCTGCTCGAACGTGCGCTCGGAATCTTTACGGAGCTGGGCAACGCGTCGCGGGAGGCGCTGACGCTGCGCAACCTCGGCGAGGTGAGTTTCGCGACCGGCGATTACGTCCGCTCCGTCGACCACCACCACCAGGCGCTGCGCATGGCGGAGTCGCTCGGGGACCGGGTCGCTCAGGCGGACGTGCTGTGCCGTCTCGCCGACGCGCAGTACGAACTCGGCGACCACGTGCTGAGCTTCGAGACCATCGGCCGGGCCCTGACCATGAGCGAGCAGCTCGCCGACGACGTCCGGCGCAGCGAATGCCACTTGCGCCGTGCCGCCCTGTACCTGCGCGAGCGGCTCTACCCCGAGTCCCTGGCCGACTGGGCCGCGTCCCGGGAGCTCGCTCAGGCTGCCGGCCATCGTGTGCACCTGGTCCGCGCGCGGCTGGGCCTGGGCGACACCGCCTACGCGATGAACGACCGGCTCACGGCCCGGGCGGTCTGGCTGGAGGCTCTGGCTCTCACCAACGAGTCGGACCCGCAGCAGGAGGCTCAGATCCGGCGTCGCCTGGCCAAGCTGGGTCAGCGAGCCGGCGGCGCGGCCGCGTAGTCAGCCCGACGCCCGAACGGTCAGGTGGCCGAGGCCGGCGCGCGTGACTCCGCTGACCGTGTACCGCGGGCCCATCTCGGTGCTTATCGAGTTGAGCATCGCGTGCAGGGCGACGTTCGACGCCGCGTAGTCCACGGTGAACGTGGTCAGTCCCATGCACAGGCACCGGCTGACCAGATCGCGAAGCGTCCGGCGACCGAATCCGCTGGCCTGCCAGGCGTCGGCGACATTGACCGTCAAGATGGGCGAGGCCGGGTCGGCCGGGTCCCAGGAGCACTCGGCCAGCGCGATGATCCGGTCTCCGGCCAGCCCGACCTGCCCCGTCCACCGGTGCCCCGGCACGGCCGGCTGGTCCGCGACCCTCTGATGGAGAGGACGCAGGCGGCGGCCGCGGGTCAGGAAGCGCTGCGGGTACGTCTGCGGCGCGAAGAGCGACTCGGACATCCGCAGAATCGGGAGGTCGTCGGCTCGCCAGGGACGTGTCTCGAATTTGTCAGTCACGTAACCACTGACGGACGGTAGCCCTCCGGGATCAATCAGAGCCGGGGGAAAGATGCCGTTCTCCGCAGCGCGGCACCAGCGGGCGTGTGGCTGCCGATGCTTGCGTCGGTCCCGGCCGGGCGGTCGTCGTCGAAAAAGCGTTGCAGCACAGCCGGTACCGCCGCCGACGCGATGTCGCCGTAGTCGGCCCGGACTTCCCGGCTGTGTCGCAGAACGCCCGGCGGTACGCCGAGCAAGCGCGACAGATCGTCCCGGCCGCGACCGTACGGGATCTGTTCCTCCGGGCCGAGCCGGACGGGCAAGGCGTCGCGGCGCAGCACCACGCCCCTTGCGCCCGGCCCCCGCACGACGACGGCCGCGATCGCGTCGCCCGGCAAGGCACCGGACAGCAGGGTGGCGACCTCCGGCGGCCGACCGACCTCGCACGCGACCACCAGCACGGTGGAGCCGGGCCGGGCGATGCGGATGTCGTGCGCCCGCCTGATCGCCGCGGCGCCGGCGGCGTAGCCGGACCCGGTGACCGGAACCTGGCGTACATCGCCCCGGAACCCGCACTTGTCGATCATCCAGCTGGTGATCGGGGGCATGGAGAAGCCGGCACCGGAGACGAACACGATGGCATCGACCCCGGCGACCGGCAGCTCGGCGGACCGGAGAGCCTCGTCCACGACTCCGGGCAGCGCCCGCCGGATCTCTCGCAGGTGGAGCCGGGTACGAGCCGCCGTTCCCGGAGGGGGCAGCGGATCCCCGATCGGGTGCACGAGGTGCCGCCGGCGGACACCGCTGTTTTCGATCGCCCGCAGGACAGCACCCAGCTTGTCGTGACCGTCGTACCGGCGGCGCATCTGTTCCAGCGTCTCCTCGACGGTGACCGTGTGCTCGGGGACCCAGAGCGCGGGCCGGCACAGCATCGTCCGAACACTCGCCGACATACCTTTCGGCCCGGACAGGGCAGTGTGTGGTCGATCGGGCATCGCGGCAGCGTATCCGGGGCAGCCCGGCCGGCCGTACCCTGGCGACGGCTCCGCGACGCCCATCGCTGCAGGTCAGGACCTTGTGGGCAACTGTTCATCCGAGGGCGCCGGATGCAGATCACATTCGTCCGGAGCGCGTCGGCGGCCCCGGGAGCAACTGCTCGGTCCGCGGCGCGCCGGAGATCGATCGTCACCCTGGGGACCGCCACCCTGTCACCGGGTCACCGGGTCACTTGTTCAGGCGCAGACCCTTGAGCGCAGCCGGATCCCCGGCCGGGGTCCAGCCGGGATGTCCCGGCATGGGCGGCGTCACCGTCCCGTACAGCCAGGCCGTCAGGAACGGCCGCAGATCGCGCCCGGTCGAACGCGACGCCAGAGCGATGAAGTCGTCGGTGGACGCCGACTTGCCGCGATGAACGGTGGCCCACTCGCGCTGCAGCCGCTGGAAGGCGGCCGGGCCGACCTTCTGCTGAAGGGCGTAGAGGGCCAGCGCGCCACCGTAGTAGACGTTGATGTTGAACAGGTCGGCCAGTTCCTCGGCCGAGCGGGGCCGGGCCACCGGACCGGACTCGGCTCGCCAGGAGTCGCTGAGCGCGTAGATCCGCTGGAAGAAAGCCTCCCGGGTGGGGAAGCCGGTGTTCTCCTCCAGCGTGCCCTCCCGCTCGGCCCACAGCAGCTCGTACCAGGTCGCGTGACCCTCGTTGAGCCAGATGTCGCTCCACTCCATCGGCGCGACGCTGTTACCGAACCACTGGTGGGACAACTCGTGCGCCATGGTCGGCTCGAGGACGGCCGGGGGAAGCGAGGTGACGGCCGAGTCGTAGATGGACAGTGTCTGGGTCTCCAGCGCGGTGTTCCCGGCCACGTCGATCATGAGCGAGCCGTACACGTCGAAGGGGTAGGGCCCGGCCAGCTGTTCCATCCAGCGGATCTGCTCCCGCTCGGCCTCGAACTTCGGCAGCTGCTGAGCGGCCAGGCGGCGTGGCACGACGTCGCGGACCCGGACCCGGCCGACCGGGGCACGGTCCTGGACGACGAAGTCCCCGGCCACGACCTGAAGCAGTTCGGTGGCCATCGGCTGGCGCTGCCGGTAGGTCGAGACGACTCGCCCGTGACCGCTGCGGGTGGCCGTCCGGACGCCGCTCGCGACGCCGGCCCACCCGGACGGGACATCCGTGGTGACCGCGAAGCCGGCCTTGTCGCTGGGGTGGTCGTTGCTCGGGAAGAGCCGGTGCGCGGCGGCCGGCTGCGAGATGAGCGCGGTGCCGTCCGGCGTGACGGTGAACCCGTACAGCGCCTCCGGATCCGGCTGCTCCGGGGTGGCGCTGAAACCCTTGACCGTGACGGTGAAACCGCGACCGGCCTGGAGAGCGGCCCGGGGCGTGACGACAAGCTCCTCGCCGTCGCGGGAGAACCGGGCGGGCTTGCCGTCGACCTCGACACGGGCCGGGCCGTGACCGGCGAAGTCCAGGTTGAAGCGGGACAGCGCCTGGGTGGCGACGGCGGTGATGCTGACGTCACCGCTGACGGTCTGCGACGGGTCCTTCTCGGGGTAGGCCAGCTTGAGGTCGTAGTGCTGGACGTCGTACCCGCCGTTGCCGAGGGTGGGGAAGAGCCGGTCGCCCAAGCCGGCGGAACCGGGCGTGGGGGTGGACGGGCGGGCCAGTGCGGCGGCCGGCCCGGTGGCGACCCCGGCGGTCAGGACCAGCCCGACGGCCAGCAGGCGGCGCGGGGCGGAAGTGTCTCTCATGTCCCTGCAAACGCGCCGGATCCTCCCGGGTTCAGGCCGTGCCGGGCACCCGGTCGCCGACGCCGGCCCCGGCCTGTGAGGTAGCCGACCTGAACGGGCGCCGACCGGGACCGTCGTCACGTTCGATGAGATCTCTCGACGACACCAGGGTTTTCACGACGGCCGTGCGGGCGGCGCGGGCCGTCATCGACGCCGAGACCGCCGACCCGGGGATACGGCCGCGATCGCGCAGCCGCCTGCTTACCCACGGCTCTTCCACCGCTCGTTCGGTGCTGCTGCTGCACGGATACACGCACGGACCGGAACAACTGAGCGACCTGGGCCGTGACTTCCACCGACGCGGCTACAACGTCTGGATACCGCGGGCGCCCGGTCACGGCACGACCGATCCGTCCGCCACCCGCCGGATCACGACGGACCAGCTCACCGCCTACGCGTCCGAGGCGCTGGGTATCGCGTACGGGCTGGGCAGCGAGGCCGGTGTCGTCGGCGTCTCGGCGGGCGCGATCCTGGCCACCTGGCTGGCGCAGCAGCGGGGCGACGCCGTGCGCCGTCTGCTGCTGCTCTCGCCGTTCTTCGGCCCGGCCCCGGGTCGGGTGCCGGCCTTCGCGGTCCGTCCTCTTCTGTTCCTGTACGGGCGCGGCCTGCTTCCCGACCGCGTCACCTCGCGCGGGTACTCGCTGGCCACGGTCAGCCGGTACCTGGCGATCGGGCCGGGCCGGCCCGATCCGGCCCGGCGATCCGGCCTGCGCTCGATCGCCGTGGCGATCAGTTCGCTCGACGATGTCGTCGACCTGACGGCGGCGACGGTCGTGCCGGGGCGCATTGCCGAAGCCGCCGGCATTCCGCTGCTCACCCACGTGCTGCCCGGGTCACTGGGTTTCGGCCACAACACGATGGCCCTGGCCGGCCGTCCGGACGCCGGGGAGATCCGGGAGCAGTACATCCGGCTCTACGAGGGTGAGGCGTGGCTCTGACCCGGCACTGCCAGGCCGCGGTCAAGCCCGGTTCCGGCCCGATGAACCCCGGCCGGGGGCGTCCGTCTCCACCAGTGGGCACGACCTCGGTGTCGAGTTCTGGACCACCCCGGCCGCCGCGGCCGCCAGCCTGCCGACCGGTCTCGACCCGGACCCCGTGCACGAGCTGACCCAGTCGGTGCTCACCAGCCTCAAGGTCGACAACGCCTGGATCGGATCGGGTGATCTGCGGTTCCTGCCCTCGCCCCGTGAGGAGATCGCCGACCTGGCCATCCAGCGCATCGGTGTCGGCTTCCGGGGATCGCTGTCGTACACGGTGCAAGACTTGACCATCCTCGCCTGACCGGCGCGCCGGGGCGGGCCGCGGTTCGCGGCCCGCCCCGCTCGGCGCAGCCAGGCGCCCCGCCCTCGCTCCCGCCCGGATCAGGCGTCGCCGGGTGGGAGATGGCGCTCGCTCCAGCGTGACAGCGGCTGGAGCGCGGCGATCAGCTCCTCGGCGTCGGCGGTGAGGCTGTAGGTGATCTGCACCGGTGTGCTCGGGACAACGGTGCGGTCGATGAGCCCGCGCGCCTGCAACTGCTTGAGCCGCAGCGTGAGTTGCGGGTCGGAGATGCCGTCGACCATGGCCCGGTACTCCTTGAAGCGGCGGGCGCCGCGGGCGGCGGCGAGCAGGATCGGGCCGGTCCAGCGGACCCCGATGATGTCGATGGCTCGCAGGATGCGCAGGCAGGCTTCCTCGTTCACCGGAGCGGTCGGCGGCTTGTTCACTTCTCCAAAGTAAGTACCTTGCCCGGCGTTTGCCAACTCTGATCGGCGGACGGACGCTTCTCCTCACCGAGGAAAGGAAGGCATCATGACCACACCAGCCGCACCGGTGACCCGCAAGGTGGACCGGGTCGCCGACAAGGTTCATCTCGGTCCGACTCCCATGTCGGCCGACAGCTCAATGATCATCGCACCGGGCGCCAACGCCTGGACCGACCCGTTCCTGGTGATGGGCGAGGAGTTCGTCACCGAGCCGGGTTTCGACTGGCATCCGCACCGCGGGCTGGAGACCGTGACCGTCATCCTGGACGGGGCGCTGGAGCACGGTGACAGCCTGGGTCACGCCGGGGTCATCGGGCCGGGCGACGTGCAGTGGATGACCGCGGGACGGGGCATCATCCACCGCGAGGTCGCCGCCCGCTCGGAACACGCCCACATCCTGCAGCTGTGGGTCAACATGCCGGCCGACAGGAAGCTGGCGCCCACCCGATACCAGGATCTGCGGGCCGGCCTGCACGCCGTGCACACCGAGCCGGGCGTGCTGGTCCAGGTGATCTCGGGGGAGACCGGCACGGTACGGGGCCCGGCGCTCAACCATTGGCCGATCCTCGGAGTGATGATCACGCTGGACCCGAGGACCGGCTATCGGCAGCTGCTCGCCGGGGACGAGCGCGCCTTCGCGTACGTGATCTCGGGCCGGCTGACGATCGGCGGACGACAGGTGCGGGCCGGCCAGGTCGCCTGGTCCGACCCCGTGTCGCGGCCGGAGGAGCCGACCACGCTGTCGCTGGCCACCGGCGACGGTGACGAGCAGACCAGGGTGCTGGTGTTTGCCGGGCGGCCGATCGGCGAGTCCGTGTACGCCAGCGGCCCCTTCGTGATGAACACGCGCGAGGAGATCGAGCAGGCGTACCGCGACTTCCACTCGGGCAAGTTCGGCAGCATCCCGCGGCACACGCGCCTGCCCGCCGGCGCCTGACCGCCGGGCGACGCCCGCCCCGGCCGGCCGGGTGACATCGGCCTCCTGAACTTGCCCCCGCGAAACACGTCCTGCCTGGTGTGACCGCCTGTCCGGGCGGCGTGAGCGAATGGGGTGATCCACATGTCCGATGCCGACGACGCCGGCGTCCTGCGCACCGCCGAGGGGCTGCAGGCGGATCTCGTGCGGCTGCGACGGGACCTGCACGCGCATCCCGAGACCGGTCTCCAGCTGCCGCGGACGCAGGCGGCGGTCCTCGACGCGCTCGGGGGCCTGGACCTGGAAGTGTCCCGCGGGGAGGCGCTGACGTCGGTGACCGCCGTGCTGCGGGGCGGACGGCCGGGTCCGGCGGTTCTGCTCCGGGCCGACATGGACGCGCTGCTGCTGACCGAGGCGACCGGCCTGGACTACGCGAGCCGGACGCCCGGCGTCATGCACGCCTGCGGGCACGACCTGCACACCGCGGCTCTCGTCGGCGCCGCCCGCACGCTGACCGAGCACCGTGACCGGCTGGCCGGCGACGTCGTCTTCATGTTCCAGCCCGGCGAGGAAGGCTGGGACGGCGCCGACCTCATGATCAAGGAGGGCGTGCTCGAGGCGGCCGGCGAGCGGGTGAGGGCGGCGTACGGCCTGCACGTGCGGTCCTACGAGACCCCGCGCGGGGTGTTCCGCAGCCGCCCGGGCACCATCATGGGCGCCACCGATTCGGTGACCGTGACGGTGACCGGCCGCGGCGGCCACGCGTCGCGACCGCACGTGGCCAACGACCCGGTCCCGGTCGCGGCGCACCTCATCACGGCCCTCCAGTCGATGATCACGCGCACCTTCGACCCGTTCGACCCGGTCGTTGTCACGGTCACGTCGGTCCAGGCGGGCCACGTCGCCAACATCATCCCGGAGCAGGTCGAGCTGGCCGGCACCATCCGCACGTTCTCGGAGACCAGCCGGACGCGGATCAGGACCGAGATCGCCCGGTTGGCCAAGGGCCTCGCGCAGGCCCACGGGATGACCGCCGAGGCCGTGTTCGCCGACGGATACCCGGTGACGGTCAATGATGCGAACGAGTACGCGTTCGCCGCCGCCGTCGTCCAGGACACGCTCGGAACGGATCGGTTCGACCCGTTGTCCGCGCCGGTCGCCGCGGCCGAGGACTTCTCCCGCGTGCTCAACGAGGTGCCGGGCTGCTTTCTCTTCCTGGGCGCGAGCGCGGCCGGTGACCCCGCGACCGCGCCGAGCAACCACAGCCCGCACGCAGTGTTCGACGACTCGGTGCTGGCCGACGCCTCGTTCGTCCTCGCCGAACTCGCCCGGCGTGCCGTCGACCGGTTCGCCGCGTCCTGATGACCGGCGACAACCCCGCCCGGCAGCACGGCCGCTCCGCCGGGCGCAACGAAGGAGAGAGCATCGTGACGATCGAACCTGACGTGAGCATCACCGAGGAGGCGGTGCGCCGGTGGGGAACGGCGCAGTCACCCCGTACGGCCGCGTTGATGACCGCGTTGGTGCGGCATCTGCACGCGTTCGCCCGCGAGACCGGCCTGACCCCGGACGAGTGGATGGCGGGCGTGCAGTGGCTGACCCGTACCGGCCGGCTCAGCGACGACAAGCGGCAGGAGTTCATCCTGGCCTCCGACGTGCTGGGCCTCAGCTCGCTCGTGGTGCAGCTGAACCACCGCTTCGACGAGCGGGCCACCCCGGCGACGGTGCTGGGCCCCTTCCACATCGACGGGTCACCGCCGGCCGGGTTCGGCGCCGACATGTCCGAGGGGCTGCCGGGTGTGCCGCTGTTCCTCGTCGGCCGGGTCACCGGCCTGGACGGCAAGGCGGTGCCGGACGCGGTCCTGGACGTGTGGCAGGCCGACGTCGACGGGGTGTACGAGGCTCAGCTGCCCGAGGTCGACGAGGCCCGGCTGCGGGCGAAGTACCGCGTCCGGCCGGACGGCAGCTACTGCGTCCGCACGATCGTGCCGCTCGGGTACACGATTCCGATGGACGGTCCGGTCGGGGACTTGATCGGCCGGACCGCCATCAGCGCCTATCGGCCGGCCCACATCCACTTCCTGCTGGACGAGCCCGGCTACGAGAAGCTGATCACGCACCTGTTCCCGGCCGGTACGGAGTACCTGGACTCGGACGTGGTCTTCGGGGTCAAGGACGCGCTGATCACCCCGTTCGTCGAGCACCAGCCGGGCCCGAGCCCCGACGGCGGAACGATGGATCGGCCGTTCCTGGTCGCGCACTACGACTTCGTCCTCCAGCCGGCGCAGTCCTGACCGGTGTCCCGGACGAACTTTTCCGGAGGTCCGACGGCGGCGGAGATCGGGCGGTCGACGGGATGCCGCGGCGGTGGATCACGACCGTACAGTGGTTGCCGTGAATAAGTGGGTTAAGTCCGCAACCGTTGTCTCGGCCGCCGTCGTGGTCCTTGTCGTGGCGGCGATCGTGTGGGTACGGCGGGACTCGGGGAGCGAAGGGAACGAGACCGCCAAAGCGGTCTCGTTCGGTCCGATCGGCGCCGGCGCCTCGCCGGACCCTTCGAAGGACGCCTGGACGGGCACCTGGGCCACGGCCATGCAGGACGGCCGCGGAAAGGGCTTCCAGCGTGAGACGGTCCGGCAGGTGATCCGCGCGAGCATCGGCGGAGACGCCGTACGTGTCAAGCTCTCCAACCAATTCGGTAAGGAACCGCTGACCGTCAGTGCCGTTCACCTGGCCAAGCACGTGGGCGAGGGCAAGGTCGACCCGAGCACCAACGGGCGGGTGACCTTCGGCGGCAAGGACTCGGTGACCATCAAGGCCGGGGGCACGGCCGTGAGCGACCCGGTGGCGTTCCGGCTGCCGGCCGGTGGCGACCTGGCCATCAGCGCCTACGTCCCGCAGCGGGTCGGATCGGTCACCCAGCACGAATCGGCCAACCGCGACAACTACGCGGCGCCGGGCGACCAGACCACAAAGGACTCGATGTCCGGTGGGCGCTCGTTCTACAACTACTCCTTCCTGGCCGGCGTGGACGTCCAGAACCCGGCGTCCGAGGGTGCGGTCGTCGCCCTCGGGGCCTCGATCACCGATGGCTACGACTCGACGTGGAACGACTATCGAAGCTGGTCCGACCTGCTCGCGCGGCGGCTGAACGACGGGGGCCGGGCGGTCGGCGTGCTCAATGCCGGCATCAGCGGCAACTCGCTGCTGCAGAACGGCGTCGGGCAAAGCGGCCTCAACCGGCTCCAGCGTGACGTTCTCGGCCAGGCCGGCGTCAAGTGGGTGATCGTCGCCGATCTCGGGATCAACGACCTCGGTGGCGCCGACGCGTCCACCGGCGGCCGGCTGGTCACCGGCCTGCGGCAGCTGATCCAGCGCAGCCACGACGCGGATGTCAAGGTCCTGTGCACGACCCTGGCCCCGTACGCGGGCTCGGAAAGCTGGAGCAAGGTGGGCGAGTCCGGCCGGAAGGTGTTCAACACCTTCGTGCGGTCCAAGGGCAGCGGCTGCGACGCCGTCGTGGACTTCGACGCCGCCACCCGCGACCCCGCCGATCCGTCCCGCTGGAACAGCCGCTTCGACCAGGGCGACCACCTGCACCCCAACAACGCCGGCATGGAGGCGCTGGCCACCGCGATCGACCTCAAGCCGTTCGCCTAAGCAGTGCAAGGTCGGTGCGTCACGTCGTCTCCGGTGTGCCGGTGGCCGGCCCGCGGAGGACGGGCCCTCCCGGAAAGACGGTCGTCACCCACGACTGTTCAGCCCGGCCTCACCGCAGGGGGTGACCGGTGGTGCTGTCTACGTGATCCGGTACCGCGTCGTCGTGCTGATCGCCGGTGGTGGACGTTCCGGTGGGTTCGAACATCAGGATGGCGCCACCGGGCGAGGACGGCTTGTGCTCAGTGCCTTGGGGAACGACGAACACGTCGCCGGTATGCAGCGTGACCGTTCGCTCGGTGCCGTCGGCCCCGCGTAGCGCGATGTCGAACCGGCCGTCGAGGGCGAGGAAGAACTCGTCGGTGTCGTGGTGGACGTGCCAGACATGCTCGCCCCGGGTGTGCGCGACGCGCACGTCGTAGTCGTTGACCCTGGTCACGATCCGGGGGCTGTAGATCGCGTCGAAGGAGGCGAGCGCCTGGCTGAGGTTCACGGGCTGGTCCATGCGATCCAGGCTGCCCCGGCTGGGTGTCATGGTCTTGTACGTTGTTGATGTGGACGAGCCCATCCCGGAGCGCTGCCGGGTCGTGGCCTGGCAACCGGCCGTCCCCGGCATCTGCGAGGTCTTCCACGCGCGCATCGTCGATTACCGGTATCCGACACACTGCCATGACACCTGGACAGTGCTGATCGTCGACGACGGCGCCATCCAGTACGACCTGGACACCCGCCACCACGGCGCCGTCGGGCAGAGCGTCAGCATCCTGCCGCCCGGGGTGGCACACAACGGCTACCCGTCCTGGCGCTCCGGTCGCTTCGCAAGCGCAACCTCTATCTCGACAGCCGGTTCCTGCCCCAGAACCTTGTGGGCCGCGCGGTCGACGAATCGACCTTCGAGGACGTGGCCCTGCGAGCGGCGATCAGCGCACTACATGCCCGGCTCGTCGCACCGGATCCGCTCGACGTGGAAGCACGGCTGGCAGCGATCGCCGAGCGGTTCCAGCACCGCCTGCGACGACGCCCGCCGGCTGTGCCCGATCCGGAACCCACCATCGCCGACCAGCTGCGCGAATACCTCGACGGCCACCTCACCGGCGATGTCACCCTCAAGGACGCCGCCCAGCTTCTCGACCGCAGTATCGCCCACCTCGTTCGCAGCTTCACCCGCCGCTACCGCATCTCCCCGCACGCGTACGTGATAGGCGCTCGCGTCGATCTGGCGCGCAAACTGCTGTTGCAAGGAATGCCCCCGGCCCGCGTCGCCGTCGACACCGGCTTTCACGACCAAGCGCACCTGACCCGCCATTTCACCCGGCACGTGTCAGTGCCACCGGCCCGCTACGCCGCGAGCTTCACCCGATTCACGGTGGCCGAGGACCCGGACCGGTCCTGACGTCCCCCGGTCAGATCCCTGTCCGTGGTCCGCACGGTCCGCCGGCAAGACAAAGAAGGCGGCGGGTGGCGGTGCGTGTCACAGGACTGAATTCGGCGCCGGGTGTCCCGTCGTATGGGGCATGTCTGACTTTCCCGCGGTCGTGGTGGGTGCGGGGGCCGCCGGGCTCGCCGCGTCGTGGCATCTGCGCCGGAACGGCCGGCGGTTCGTGGTCCTCGACGCCGGCGCCCGGCCCGGTGACGTGTGGCGCAGCCGCTACGACAGCCTGCGGCTGTTCACCCCGGCGCGCTTCTGCGAACTTCCCGGCCTGCCGATGCACGTGCCACCCGGCGCCCATCCCGGCAAGGACGAGATGGCCGATTACCTCGCCCGCTATGCGGAACGTTTCGATCTGCCGGTCCGCCCCGGCTCGGTCGTCCGCACCCACCGGGTCGACCAGGGCCGGCACCGGCTGTCCGGCGACGGCTTCGCCATCGAGACGGACCGTCTGATCGTCGCCACCGGGGCGTGCCGGACGCCCGCCACACCGGCCTTCGCCGCCGCACTCGCCCCCGCCGTCCGGCACCTGCACTCAGGGGATTACCGGAGACCCTCCGATCTGCCGGCCGGGCGAGTCCTGGTGGTCGGAGCCGGCCCGGCCGGCGCCGACATCGCCCTCGAGCTGTCCGCGACGCACGAGGTCTGGCTGGCCGGCGAGAGCACCGGGCACATCCCCGTCAGCCTGGTGCGCAGCGCGGTGGTGCGCCGGACGGTCTACGACCGCAGGATGCCGGCCGGCCGGCTGGGCCGGTTGGTCCGTGCCCGGCTCGCGCGGCGAGGAGGCCCCCTGATCTGGCAGACCGAGGCGTTGCTGCGCCGGGTGGGGGTCCGTCGCGTGCCCCGGGTGGCCGGTGTCCGCGACGGGCTGCCGCAACTGGTCGACGGCCGGGTCCTCGCGGTAGCTGCCGTCGTCTGGTGCACCGGATTCCGGCCCGGCTACGGGTGGATGGACGCCCGGGCGCTCGGCCCGCACGGATGGCCGGAACACTTCCGGGGTGTCTCGGCCACCCTGCCGGGACTCGGCTATGTCGGCCTGCCTCAGCAGAACACCCTCGGTTCCGGCTTCCTGGGGGCGATGTCGAACGATGCCGCGTCCGTGGTCGCCCGTCTCGGCCGGTAGCGCTCGTCCCCAGGCTGAGCGAGGCGTCCGGATCGCCTCGGCGCTGATGAAGGGGTCTCGCCGCCTGAACAACTCGCGCCGGCGATCGTCCTTGACGGTGTGAGAATTCTGCCCGGACCGGACGAGCGAAAGAACTTCGGAGCCGTCGTCCTGCGTACCGACTACTCCGACGAGGCGGCCTGGCGGGCCCTCCGCGAGGTGCTCCACGCCGGGAACGACTCGGACCGGCCCCCACTGCTCGTCGAGAACACCCTGTGGGCCGGCGCGGCGGTCGACGAGGTACTGGCCGCCGGCGACGGCCTGGACGTGGTGTTCCTCGCCGACCGCGCGGCGTTGACCGATCCCGAGCACAAGCTGCTCGCTGTCACGGTCGCCGGTGAGCGAGGAGCCGGCGCCCGGGCCCGGGGGAGCCGGGAGCGGGCGTTCCGCATCGTGCCGGCCTGGGTTCCGGTGCTGGACGAGAGCCTGGCGCTCGGGGCTCTCGGCTTCGCGGAGTTCGCCGAGGCGGCCGCCCAGGACTCCGAGGGCGCCTTCCGCGGCTTCGCCGGGTGAGCCGGGTCGTGCCGCGTTGCCGCCGGACCCGCGCCCACCGGCTCGGGCCTCGGGCACGAAGCATCTGAACCCTGGGCCCGCGGCTACGTCGTCAATGCGAAAGACCAATGTGGACGAGCCCGAGGAAGTGCTGTTCGTGGCGATGGTGTGTGTCCGGGTACTGGCGGGCGACCCGCTCGCGGCCGAGGGGCTGGCGAGCTACCTCACCGGGCACCCGGAGATCACGGTGCTCGGTGCGGACCGCCCCGACCGGCCGGACGTGCTGGTCGTCGAGGCCGATCGGCTGAGCGTCGAGGTGGTGTCCACGCTGCGCCGCCTCGAAGCGACCGTCGGCCGCCCGATCGTCCTGGTCATCTCGGAGATCGACGAGTCGCAGTTGCTCATGCTGGTGGAGAACCGGGTGGTCGCCATTCTGCCGCGGGCGACGGTGAACCGGGAGCGGGTCGTGCACAGTGTCCTGACCGCGGCCGGCGGGGGCGGCGTGATGCCCGCCCGCCTGCTGGGGGAGCTGCTCGAACAGGTCCGCCGAATCCAGCGGGACGTGTTGCAGCCGAACGGGCTGACGCCTTCCGGCCTGAGCTCCCGCGAGGTCGCCGTGCTGCGCTTGATGGCGGAGGGGCTGGACACCACCGAGATCGCCGAGGAGATGCGGTACTCCGTGCGGACCGTCAAGACGATCATCTACGGCGTGATGGCCCGGTACAAGCTGCGCAACCGGTCGCACCTGGTGGCCTACGTGGTGCGTGCCGGTGTCATCTGAGCCCGGTCGGATGACATTGGTCACGTCCGTTGTGCGGCTCGCGGTGAACGACGCGATCGCAGTCCCGTCGGGACAGTCGGACGGTGACCATCTTCGCTCGGCTGCCGTCCGCCCATTCACGAGTCCGACAGGACCATCACCACAGGAGCGGTTCATGAAAATGGCCTTCCCTCTCCGCGGTCGCCTGATGGCGCCCGCGGTAGCGGCCGGTGTTCTGGCGCCGCTGCTCGTCGTTCCCGCGGCCGGGGCCTCCTCGGTGCCGAACGGGGGCAACTGCGCCCCGCGGGCCGAAGCGGTCTCGTACAGCGACAGTCTGGACAAGTCGACGAGCAAGGACGGCGTCGCCGTCGGCGGGCTGTCCGCCATCACGTACGACAAGGTCAGCCGGTCGTCCGTGACGGTGATCGACCGGAGCGGCACGCAGCCGGCCCGCCTGGTCTTCCTCGGTGACGGCCCCGCGCCGCAAGCGACCCGGACGACGGCGCTCAAGCGCGCGGACGGCACCCCCTTCGACGGCACGAACTTCGACGGCGAGGGACTCGCCGTGCTGCCGGACGGCACCTTCCTCGTCAGCTCCGAGGCCGAGCCGTCGATCCGCATCTTCGGCCGCGACGGCGTCCAGCGGGGCGAACTCCCGGTGCCGGAGCGTTTCCGGGTCGCGCCGACCGGCGAGGCGCCGGAGAACGCGACCCTCGAAGGCCTGACCATCTCGCCGGACGGAAAGTACGTCTACGCGGCGATGGAGGGCTCCCTCGCCGGCGACGCGCCGTCCAACGGTGAGGTGCCCCGGCACCGCGTGCTGGTCTACAAGGCCGACGGGCGTGGCGACTATCGCCTCGCCCGCCAGTTCGGCTACCAGGCCGACCGGGGCAACCGGATCGCCGAGGTGGCGGCCTACGCCGACGGGCGGCTGGTGGTCCTCGAGGCCGCTTTCACCTCGGGCGTCGGTAACACCGTCCGGCTGTACGCGGTCACCGGCGCCAACCGGGCCCCGGACGTCAGCGCCGTGCGGAACCTCTCGACCGCCGGTTACCGCAGTCTCGTCGAGAAGCAGCCCATCGCCGATCTCGCCAACTGCCCGACCCTGGGCGCGACAAGCCCGCAGCCGCAACTGAACCCGCTGCTGGACAACTTCGAAGGCCTCGCCGTCGAGCCGGGTCACGGTGCCCGGCACCGTCTCCAGCTGATCAGCGACGACAACTTCAGCGCCAACCAGAAGACCCGGATCCTGACGGTCGACGCGCGCCTGCCCTGACCGCCTCCCGACCGACGGGCCCCGGGCGGCACCTCGCCCGGGGCCCGTCGGCCACCCGGTCGCCAACGGGCCAGGCGGCGGAGGGCGGCCGGTGCCTGGTTCTGCGCGGCCAGCCCGGCGTGGGCAAGTCGGCTCTGCTGCGGTGGGTGACCGGGCGGGCTGCGGAGCGTCGGGCCTCCGTGCTGTCGATCACCGCGGTGGGGGACGAGTTCGAGCTTCCGTACGCCGGCCTGCACCTGCTCCCCGCCCAGGTGCGCCGCGGCGAGTCGCTGCCGGAGGCCGGGCGTCTGCTGCGGGCCGTGGGGGCGGAGGCGCCGCCGGCCCTCGTCGCGCGGGCCCTTCTCGACCTCGTCGCCGCCCTGACCGGGGACGGGCCCCTGCTGATCGTCGTGGACGACGCCCAGTGGCTGACACCGCCAGCTGGAGCGCCCTGGTGCTGGCGGGCCGCGTCGAGCCACTAGCGCCCGCCGCCGCGGCCCAGCTGCTCGACCTGCCCGGGCTCAGCTGCGCCGCCCGTTCGTACGTGCGGGCGGCCGACGTCATCGCGCCCCGCCGGCGGGCCTCCTCGGCGGCCTCGGCGAGCTGGGCGGCGAGCTGCTCGGCGGGCCCCGCGGCGGCGCCGGCCCGGTGCCGGATCCGCCGCTCCGGATGAGCGGTCAGCACGTCGGCCAGGGCCCGGTGCACCTCGCGGCGGCGGGCCGCGCTCATGGCCCGGCCGATCGCCGACCGCGTCAGCGGATGCCGGAAGCCGAGCTCGAGCGGCTCGTCGAGGGTGATCAGCCGCGCGTTCTCGGCCGCGGAGGCGGTGGCCCCAGCACGCGGACGCCGCGCGTCTGCGCCGTGCCGGACAGCCAGGACAGCAACGCCGACTTGCCGGCGCCGGGGCCGCCGGTCAGCGCCAGTGCTCCCCCGGCGACCGGCAGGTGCTCGAGCACCTCGGTCAGCCGGGCCCGCTCAGGCTCCCGGCCGATGAGCTCCCCACCGCCCGTCGCCTCCACCAGAGAGAACTAGCCTTCGCCGCGGCGGCCCGCCGGATGGGCGAGGTGGCCGCCCGGCGGATCCTCGGCGGTCCGGTGCCGGGCTGAACCTCGCCGGCTTTCCGCCGTCTGCTGGAACGGGAAGGGCCGGTGCTCACTGATCGGCCCGCCGGGTCCGGCCATGTCACGAGCTGGCCGGACCACCCGATCGGGCCGGTGGCTGGTCCCCCCAGGGCAGTCACCGGCTCCCGGCCGGTGCGATGGACGTGGCGCCGGGCTTCGGCAACTTCGCCCACGCTCATGGCGACGAGGCCTTCTCCATCGCCTCGGGCTCAGTGAAGGCGCACCTTCGCCCGGGCCGGCTCCGGCTGTCCAGGCGGGACGGGTGATGCGAGCTGCTGAGCCGCTGCCGTGACGATCCGGATGGTGTCCGGGCCGAGCGTGCCCAGGGCGTGACGGTGCACGCTGGAGGCGTACGTCGGCTCGCAGCGATCCAGCCAGTCCTGACCGGCCGGGGTGAGGATCGCGTACCAGCCACGCCGATCGTCCTCGGGACGTTCGCGCTCGATGAACCCGCGGCTCTCGAAGCTGTAGATCATCCGGCTGATCCGGCTGCGGGACAGGAAACGGGCGTCGGCGAGGTCCTGCAGGCGCATGCGGCGGTCCGGGGCGCCGGCCAGATGCCGCAGCGTCTGGTAATCGCTCAGCGTGATGTTGTACAGCTGCACGAGATCGGCGCTGACCCGTCGCCGTACCGCTGCCGCCGCGCCCAGGAAGGCGTCGAAGAACTGCTCCTGCGGGGGCGACAGCACCGTCTCGGTGACCGGGGCGCCGGCCTGGCCTGAAGAATGCTGGTCCATCGTGTCCGTCCTTGGCTTGGTCGATTCGGCGGCGACTCCTCACCTGTTCCGACGGGCGGCTGTCGTCAACTCTCACACCGACGGCGGTGAAGTGCGACACGTCGGCGACGCCGGACCGGCGACGATGGCGGGACGGTCGTGGGTGCAGTGCGCACCGCCACTCGTGCAGGGCTGACGCGCCCGTCATTGACCCCTGATCGCCGTGCGGAGTGGAATATTGTGCATGCCGATACCGGAGCGAGTAGGGATCATCTCGCGATTGTTGTTGCGGGAGAACGCCTACCGGTCGATCCGGGATGCCATCGTCGACGGCACCATGGCGCCGGGGGAGAAGCTCAACGACGCCGAGCTGGCCCAGTGGCTGGGCATGAGTCGCACCCCGGTCCGCGAGGCGCTGGCGCGCTTGGAGGGGTCGGGCCTGGTGGTCACCGAGCCTGGCCGCTACACGATCGTCAGCCCGCTGGACGCCCGTATCGCACGGGCTGTTCAGACCGTGATGGCCGCGATGCACGAGCTCGCCGTGCGGGAGGCTGTGCCGCACTTGTCCGTGGTCGAGCTGGACGCCATGCGGGAGGCCAACGCCCGTTTCGCGGCGGCTCTGCGGGCTGATGACGTCGATGCGGCGATCGCCTCGGACGACGATTTTCATGGTGTCGCGGTGCGGGCGTCGGCCAATCCTGTGTTGCGTGCGGTGATCGAGCAGTACACGCCGGTGTTGCGGCGGTTGGAGCGGCTGCGTTTCTCGTCGCTCAACGGTCGTGCGTCGGTGGCGTTGCACGACCGGATCATCACCTTGTGCGAGGCGGGTGATGGGGAGGGCGCGTCGGCCGCGGCCCGGGACAACTGGCTGAGCCTGACCGAGGTGTTCGAGCTGGACGCGTACGGCAATCTCTCGACCTAGCGCCGCCCTCGAGCTGTCACCCGAGAGATCGGACCAGGGCGCGGGCGGACGGCGTCGAACCGGACAGCGGTGGCCGGGCGCGGCCGGCCCGCTTGATGGTCTCGGCCATCGCGGTGTCCTCTCCATGGCCGGCGAGCGTGGCGATCAGCAAGTCGATGTCGGAGTCGGTCAGGGCCACGGCCTCGGCGACCGCGGCGAACACGACAGCGTGCGCGACCTCGACCACATGGCCCCCGGTCAGCCGCGATCGCAGGTCCGCGACGAAACCGCCGCAGAGACGACCGTGAAGGCTGCCCAGGAGCTGATGGAGATGCCGTGTCGTCGCGGTGTGCTGTGCCTGCATTCCTGGCTCCTTCGGGTGCTTGGTGTGGCGGCTCCGGGTAACGTCAGCAACGCTCGTCGCGATGGCCATGAACCCCGTCCCCGCAGCAATTCCGGTGAGTTCGGAAAGCGTAGAGGGGCGGGTGTTGAATCCTACTTGATCGCTAGTGAAAACCGATGTGTATCGGGGCTTTTCGGCGATGGCAGCCATGCTTTTCATGGCGGGCTCAGGTCGATTCGACAATAGGCTCGGTCACCGGAAATCAGTGTGGCGTCGCCGACTCGTACGCCGTGAGCGCGTCGCGCAACCCGGCCCGCGACGAGATGCCGAGCTTCGGGAAGATCCGGTACAGGTGGGCGCCCACCGTGCGATGCGAGAGATACAGGCGGTCGGCGATCTGCTTGTTGGTCAGCCCGCCGGCGGCCAGCCGCGCGATCTCGTACTCCTGAGGAGTGAGGGTGGCCGCCGGTTGTTCGGCGGCGGCCGGCCGATATCCGGTGGCCCGCAATTCGGTGATCGTGCGGGCCAGCCAGGGATCGGCGCCCATGGCGGCGAAACCGGCCTGCGCCGCGGTCAGAAATGCGCGAGCGCGCGCGAGTTCCTTTCGGCGGCGCAATTTCTCGGCGAAGGCGAGGCGGATCCGGGACAGGGCCCCGGCAAAGTCGTGATCATGTCCGACTTGGGTCGATCAGGGTAGAAGCGCCTCGGTTGGCGGCAGCAAGACGGGCATGACCGGTTCAGAAGATCATCAAGGTTCCTACGCCATGCTGATC
>NZ_JALPVJ010000014.1 GCF_023544445.1 Actinoplanes sp. M2I2
ATCAGGCAGCGGAGCTCCCGGTGTCAAGGGCGTCTTAGAGTGACCACCCTCTATACAGGAGCTCCGCTGTTTTCATGCCTACGACACACCTTGACGACCGCCCGCACCGCCTAACTGAACGGCGTTGCATCTAGACCACCGGCGCCGACGCCACCGGACGGTAAAGCGCAAGCCGCCCCTGCGGCCAGGGTCAGGCCGACACCCACTCCAACCAGCCCCGGCCGTCCATCCGATAGCCGGGCGCCGTTCGACACCCACCCCAAACAGGCCCAGCCCTCCATCCGATAGCCGGAAGCCGTTCGACACCCACCCCAAACAGGCCCAGCCCTCCATCCGGGGAGTCCGCCCAGCCCGGACGCGGCCCCCTCTGACGTCGGCTTGCCCGGCTGATCAGGCGTCCGCGCGGGTGAGATGGGATCGCGTAACGTGGCCCTTTCCGGATGGCCTTCAGCCGGCCTCCAGTCCGGAGAGAAGAGGCAGCATGCCGCGGGCGGTCGGCACGACGGGTCAGATCATCCTGGGTGCGCTGCTGCTGTTCACCGGCACCGCTCACCTGACCTTCGCGCGGGCGGAGTTCCAGGCGCAGGTGCCGTCGTGGCTGCCGATCGACGAGAACGTCGTGGTCGTCGCGTCGGGCGTCGTCGAGCTCTGTCTCGCGGTGGCCCTGCTCACCACCTGGAAGCAACCTCGCCGCGGCATCGTCGGCGCGGTCACGGCGGCGTTCTTCGTGGCGATCCTGCCCGGCAACATCGCCCAGTTCACCGAGCACCGCGACGCCTTCGGCCTCGACACCGACGCCGCCCGCGCAGTCCGGTTGCTCTTCCAGCCGCTGCTCGTTGTCTGGGCCCTCGTCGTGACGAGCGCCGTCCCCACAGTGCGCTCGCTGGCCCGCCGCCGCGCCTGATCGACCGCCCACTTCCGGGCAGGGCACCGGCCGTTCACGATGGACCAGCCTCCAGGCGCTGTCGCACGCCATCGGGAACTGTCAGGAGTTGTCACCAGCCGTTGGGGCGCCCACCTCGGACTTTCAGAGCCGGGTCAGAAGTCATCACCAGCCGTTGGACCGCTCACCGCGCGCTGTCGCAGACCATGGGGACCGGTGATGAACCGTCACCTGCTGTTGAAGCGCGCCCGCCTGGCACTGTCGGAGCCGGGCCAGAAGTTATCCCCAGACATCGCAGCACCCACCGCACGCTGTCGGACCCGGTCCTGAGCCGTCACCCGCCGCTGGAACTCCCACCAGGCACTGTCGAGCCCGACCAGAAGTGGTCACCCGCCGTTGGAACGCCCACCGCGGGCTATCGGGCCGGGCCAACAGTCGTCACCCGCCGTTGAAGCGTCCACCAGGCACTGTCGAGGCCGACCAGGAGTCATCACCGGTCGTTGGAGCGGCCGCCGATGATCTGGAGGAAGAACAGGAAGACGTTGAGGATGTCGAGGAAGATCGACGCGGCGATGAGCGGGGCCGAGGCGAGGTCGGTGTTCCGGCGCAGGCGCTGGAAGTTGATCATTGTGAGGGCGGCGAAGATCACCAGCCCGAGCACGGCGTAGACCAGCGCGCCGTTCGGGATGCTCACGAAGACGAGCACGAGGCCGAAAATGATCAGCGCCACCAACGCCCAGAAGGCGTACCGGGCCAGCGCCGACAGGTCGCGGCGGGTGGCGTAGCCGGCGGCGCCGAAGCCGGCGATGAACAGCGCCGTCGCCCCGCCCGACTGCCACAGCGCCTGCGGGTCCTGACCGGCGTAATAGGACAGCGTGGGGGCCACGGCCAGACCGATGAACAGGCCGAACGCGGCGAGCAGGCCGACGGTCAGCTCGCGCGAGCGGCGGGACGCGAACTGCATGCCGATGAGCGCGGCGAACGCGGCCACGAAGGCGATGATGCCCGCGCCTCCACCGAGGTCGCGGCCGAGGTACGCGCCGAGCGCGAACAAGGCGGCGGTGCCCGCGACGAAGGCCATCGTCCGGGCGAACAGGAGGTGGCTCTGGTCCCGGGTGGCGATGCCCGCCGGGCGGTACGCGATGGAGTCGTCCATGGCTTCACTCTGGCCCTCTCCCCAGGGGAACCGAGCCAGGGAAGGTCCCTGGTCGTCACCGGCCCCGGGGGTGTCGAGCGCGTGGGTACCCGAGCCCCCGCCCGCGCAGCGGGGACCGGCGTGGTGTCGCCGGTCACGACCGCGGGGGCGGCACGTTTCCGCAGGTCGCCACTCTGCCGGCACCGCCTGCTGCGCTGCGCGTCACGTCACGACGCGCCTGGTGGATCACGTGGGTGAGAGGTCCAGGTCGAGGCTGACGGCGTCCGCATGGCGGACCAATACCGGGTTGTATCGAGCCGTTCTGCGGACGCCGTCAGGCGCGGCCTGGGCCACGCCGGAGCCCCGCCTGATCCACCAGTCGCGCCCTACAGCGGGTGCACGTCGTAGTCGAGCAGCACGCCGCCGGACGGCGTCGAGGTGGACTGTCGCAGACTCACCCGGCCCGCGACGGTCTCGTCGAAGAGCTTGCGGCCGCCGCCGGCCAGCGCCGGGAAGACGACGAGCCGCATCCGGTCGATCAGGCCGGCGGCGAGCAGCGAGCGGGTCAGGCGCAGGCTGCCGTGGACGCCGATGTCACCGCCGGGCCGGGTCTTGAGATCACGGACGACGTCGAGCGCGTCGCTCGTCACGACAGTCGTGCCGGTCCAGTCGACCGGTGGCCGGGTGGACGTGAAGACGTACTTCTCGACGTTGTTGATGAAGTCGGCGAACACGGGGTAGCCCGCGCTCGGCCAGTAGGACGCCCATTCGTCGTACATCTGCCGGCCCAGCAGAACGGTGTCCTGCCGGCCGATCAGGTCGCGTAGGTTGGCGTCCATCGTCTCGTCGAACTCGGCGGCGAACGTCTCGGGGCTTTCCGCCACGCCGTCCAGGGACATCAGGGAGTAGAGAACCACGGTGCGCATGCCGGTCAGACCGGCCGGCCGGGCCGAACTAATCGGTCAGGTCGACGATCTCGCGGCCGAGGGGCCAGAACGCCACCGGCACCAGCTTGAAGTTCGCGATGCCGAACGGGATGCCGATGATGGTGACGCACTGGGCGATGCCGGCGACGATGTGGGTGAGCGCCAGCCACCAGCCCGCGACGACCACCCAGACGATGTTGGCGACGCCGGAGGCCACGCCCGCGGTGGGGCGGCTGACCACCGTACGGCCGAAGGGCCACAGCGAGTAGACCGCGAGCCGCAGCGAGGCGATGCCGAAGGGGATCGTCACGATCAGCGCGAAGCAGATGAGGGCGGCCACGCCGTAGCCGATCGCGAGCACGAAGCCGCTGCCGAAGATGAACCACAGGACGTTCAGGATCAATCGCACAGATCAAGCATGACCGGCCCGCGCCACCGCCTCAGCCTTCGTCGCGCTTCCGGCCGGGCTCGTCGGTGAGCCCGGGGGCGGCCGCGGTAGTGGCCGCCGGGGCGACGTCGACCGGCTCGGGGGCGCCGGGCGGGCCAACCGGGTCGGGCTGGGGCTCGGGCTCGGGCTCGCCGTCGGAGGGGCCGACCGCGGCGGCCAGCAGCGCCGAGTTCGGGATGTTGAGCGGGCCCTCGGCGGTCTCCAGCACCGTGTAGAGCAGTCCCGCGGAGACGACCGTGCCGTAGAGCGGGCCGATGATCGCGCCGGACAGCACGCGCACCCGCTGGCCCGGCAGGTAGGGGCGGGCGAACAGCAGGACGAGACCGGCGAACAGGTTGCTCAGCACCGGCTGGGCGGCCAGGCCCAGGATGACCCCGGTGACCGCGCCGCCGACCAGCACGTTGCGCAGGCCGACGCCGAGCAGATCACAGACGACGAAGACGGTGATCAGATAGCCGGCCAGCTGGACCAGCAGGCGCAGCGGGGTGGCGGCGACCTCCCCGGCGCGTGCCTGGGTGATGCGGTGTACCTCGCGGGAGGCGGTCCGGGTGGAGAGGATGCCGGCCACGGCGACCAGCACGGCGCAGCCCCAGGCGACCAGCCTGTCCCGCAGCGCCGGCGAGTCGATGTCACCGACCTGGGTGCCCACGATCAGGGCGGCCAGCGCGAGCAGGCCGAACACCACCGCCTTGCGGAAGTCGGGGCGGACGTGCTGCTCGAGCACCGTCCACGAATCGCCCTGCCGTCGCGTCCTGCTGATCATGGTGCCCCCTTCCGCGGCGACCGGATCCTATCGGTGTCGCGGTGACCAGCACCTCCGTTCCCCCGACCACTCCCTCTCCGGCCGAAACTTCCGGAGAATCGCCGACCCCGCACCGTACGGATTCCTGGCAGTCCTCGATATCTTCGGGGCTCCGCGGCTGGTGAGCTGTGGCTTGCCGCGTACGGGCGGGCCGTTGTTACCGTTGTCTTTCCGGAAGTTGTTGACACCCCGGATGCTCCGCAACAATACTGACGACATCGACGGAGCTCTACTTCCGCCGATGCGGGTCACCCGGACGACCCGCTCCCCCCGGCGCCGTCCCCACGGTTCCGGTAGCCGCCGCGACGACGCCGGCCTGCGGTGGCCGCCACCCTTGGCCACCGAATCCGCCTCGCCGGCGTCGTCGCGCGCCGCACCCGCCGGCCGGCCGGCCGGCTGCGATCATCGTTCTTCCGTCGGGCCCCGGGTCGCGAGCACGTCGTCGTAGTGCTGGTTGCGCATGACGCCGAGGATGTTGCCGTACGGGTCGAGGACCGACGCCGTCACGTAACCCGGGCCGCGCTCGGTCGGCTCCTCGTGCCGGGTCGCCCCGAGCGAGAGCAACCGCCGGTAGGCCGCCTCGACGTCGTCGACCGCCCAGTACACGATCACGCCGGCCGGCTGCCCGGCGTGCGGGTGCGGGGCGAACTTGCTGTTCAGCAGCCCGAACTCGTGCTGGTAGTCGCCGATCCGCCATTCCAGGTAGGCGCCCTCGCGGACGAAGTACGGCTCCGCCTCGAACACGCCGGTGTACCAGGCCCGGGCCGCGTCGAGGTCGTCGGCGAAGACGGTGACGGTGGTGAGCCCGCGAAGCGCTGCTGAAGAAGTCATGAGCTCATCCTCCGGCGTAAAGTGCTCACCTTCTGAGCACTTTACGAGGCAGAATTCCGGGCATGCGCGCCGACCGTCTCGTCGCGGCCCTCCTGCTGATGCAGGCCCGCGGCCGCGTCACCGCCGCCGAACTGGCGACCGAGCTGGAGATCTCGGTGGCCACCGCCCGCCGGGACCTCGAGGCGCTGTCCGCGGCCGGCATCCCGGTCTATCCGCAACCCGGCCGGCACGGCGGCTGGCAGCTAATCGGCGGGGCGCGCACCGACCTCAGCGGCCTGACCGCGTCCGAGGCCCGGGCCCTGTTCCTGCTGGCCGGCCCGGCCGCCGCGACGTCCGACGAGGTCAAGGCGGCCCTGCGCAAGCTGATGCGGGCGCTGCCCGAGACGTACCGGACCGAGGCGCAGGCGGCCGCCGACGCCACGCTGATCGACCCGTCGCGCTGGGGTGAGAACGTCCGCGACCGCCCGGACGAGGTGCGGCGGGTCCAGGAAGCCGTCGTCCGCCGGCGCCGGATCCGGTTCCGCTACAAGGACGTCCAGCGCGAGGCCGACCCGTGGGGGCTGATCGACAAGGACGGCGTCTGGTATCTGATCGCCGGCACCGACCGCGGGCAGCGCACGTTCCGGCTCGACCGGGCCGCCGACCTCGAGGTGACCGGCGAGACCTTCGAACGCCCCGACGACTTCACCCTCGACGCGGCGTGGGATCAGGTGGTCGGCGCGATGGAGGAACGCCGGTCCCGCACGTGGGCCACCGTCCTGATCCCCGAGCGCTTCCTGTGGGTGCTGCGGGACCACTTCGGACGCCACTGCCACCCCGGCGACGCGCTCGGTGACGGCCGCGTCCGGGTCCGGGTGGGCGCCCCGACCGCGCGCGACCTCGCTCGCACGCTCTCCGGCTGGGGCTCGGCCGTCGAGGTGGTCGGCCCGGCCGCCGTACGGTCGGAGCTGGCCCGCATCGGCGCCGAGCTCACGTCGCTCTACGCCGACCGCTGAGCCGCGCCGTCCTAGGGGCCTCAACCCCTCGGCGACACCTTGTCCGGCTCGGGGGCGCGCAGCCGGGAGCCGGGCGAGGCGCGCGGGACGGTCAGCGTGAAGACCGCGCCGTGCGGGTGGTTCGGCTCGTACGCGACATCGAGACCGCCGGCCTGCGCGAGCTGACGCACCAGGTAGAGGCCGAGACCGGTGCCCGCCGTGGTGGTCGCGACGCCGGAGCCGGCCCGGGTGAACCGGTCGAACAGATGCGGCACGAACTCCGGCGGCACGCCCTCGCCGTGGTCGGCCACCCGGATGGCCACCATGTCGCCGGTGTTCGTCACGGTCACCTCGATCGGCGGGCGGCCGTACTTCGACGCGTTGGTGAGCAGGTTGCCCAGGATCAGCTGCAGCTGGCCCGGGTCGGCCAGGCCGGTGGTCTCGTCGGGAGCGATGACCGAGACCGGGCTGCCCGCGCTGATGTGGTGGGCCGCGACCGCCTCCCGCGCGGCGTGCGAGACGTCGAGCCGGACCGGCCGGGCGAGCATCACCCCGGCGTCGAACTGGGCCAGCATCAGGATGTCGGTGACCAGGTCGTTGGCCCGGTGGCCGGCGACGGTCATCCGGCGGACGTCGTGGGTCCGGGCGTGCTCGGGCAGGCCGGCCCACTCCTCGAGCAGCAACTCCCCCAGCCCGACGATCTTGGCCAGCGGCTGGCGGACGTCGTGGCTGAGCATCGCCATCACGTCGGCCAGGTGGGTGTTGGCCTCCTGCAGCTGCTCGGCGCGCTGGGCCAGCTCGGCCTCGTTGCGGTCGCGCTCGCGCTCGAGGGCGTTGCGTTCCGAGACGTCGATGATCTGGGTGGCGAAGTACAGCGGGCGGTCGTCCTCGTCCCGCAGCAGCGCGCTGGTGATCGACGCCTCGACGACCTCCCCGTCCGTCCGGACGTACCGCTTGTCGACGTCGAAGCCGTCCAGCCGCCCGGTCAGGCAGGCCCGCATCCGGGACGGGGTCAGACCGGCGTCGTCGGGGTGGGTGAAGTCCTCGAGGCTGCGGCCGAGCAGGTCCTCCCCGGCCGCGCCGAAGAGCTGGCCGGCTGCCGGGTTGACGCGCACACAGCGGCCGTTCAGGTCGGCGAGCACCATGCCGATGCGCGAGCCGTCGAAGACCTTGCGGAAGCGGCGCTCGCTGAGGAGTAGGTCGCGGCGGCCGGCCCGGGCCCGGCCGGCCGCCGCCACCACCGCGAGGCCGACGATCGCGGCACCGCCCAGGGCGGCCCGCCCGGCCAGCTCGTTGTCGCGCAGGGAGGCGAACAGCACGTCCTCGCGCACGGTGGCCGACATCCGCCACGGCGTGCCTTGTACCGCGACGGACGCGTATCGCCACCACCCGTCGCCGGCCCGGTAACGGCCGTCCGGATGGTGGCGCAGGGCCGCCGCGAGGGGTGCGTCCTGGCCGGCCAACGTCGGTGCGCCGGTCGTGAACTGCTCGGTCGTGGCCACGATCTTGCCGCTCGGGTCGTCCAGCCGGACCCGGGCGCCGTCGAGCGACAGGGCGCTGGTGAAGTACGACGCCAGCGGGCTCGCGCGGATCGGGATGGCGCCGGAGAAGACGCGCCGGCCCGAGGTCGTCTCGAACGGCACCGCGAACGCGACGGACGGCACGGAATCCGCAGCGTTGGGCACCACCCCGGACACCGCCGGTTGCCCGCGCAAGGCCGAGCGAAGATGCTCGTACCGGGCTCCGAGGTCCTGGCCGATCATCCCCGGGTCGGCCGGGTAGGTCTGCAGGACTCGGCCCCGGGCGTCGAGCAGCACAGCCGACGGGTAGCCGAAGCCGGCGACCGCGCGGGTGAAGTCCCGGCTCTGCACGACCGGGTCGGACAGCGAGGCCCGCGCCTGGACACGTTGCCGGACCAGCACGTCGGTCGCGACGCCGGTCATGAAGTCGCCCAGGGTGGCGACGCCGTGGTCGAAGCGCCCGGCCACCGCGTCGCGGCTGCGTTCCTGCTGCCACAGCAGCACCGCGGCGCCCAGCATCACCAGCGCCAGCCACACCGCCAGGGGCGCCGCGGCCGGGCGCCCCCAACGGTTGACCACGCGCGGCACACGCACAACCCTCCGGTCGGCAGCCGGGCCGACTTGCTGAGCGGCCCGGACCGGCGCGCGGGTCCGGGCTGGGCCTCAGCCCGCGAGCGCGGGCTGCCAGACGTACGTCCGGGGGGTCGTCCGGGCGACGGCCGACGAGCGGAAGTTCGCGTCGACCTGGGCCAGCTCGCGCGAGTTGGGGTAGGAGTTGGTGCAGGAGACCGGGGCGCTGCTGCCCGACATCAGGTCGGCGCACAGGCCCGTGCGGCGGTCGGGCAGGCCGAGGATGTGCCCCAGCTCGTGGGCGGCGATCCGGGGCGGGTGGTAGCCCTCGTTGACGGCCTGGCGGCCCATCCAGACGCGGCCGTTGCCGAGCGAGGTCGTCTGCGCGCGGGGCCAGCCGTTGTCGGCGTAGATGCGGATGTTGGGCGTGCGGCCGGCCGGGACCGGTTCGAGGCGCACGTTGGTGGATCGGCTGTTCCAGATCTGGGCGCCCTGGTTGACCACGGCCACGAACTCCTGCGCCTGGCCGGCGTCGTAGTAGAGCACGCGGGGCGCGGCGGAAGCGGGAGCGGCGCCGGCGACCAGCACACCGGCGAACGCGACAGCCGAGAACAGCGCGGCCGCCAACCGTCGAAGAAGCATCAGACCCTCCTGCGGGGGATGTGGGGGTGTCCTGGCCCCGACCCTAGCCACCCACAGATGAAGGTCGATGCTTTCCGGGCATACCGATTCCCTCCTACCCCCGGTGCGATCGGCCCGCGAGCGGTAGTCAGGCGGTGGCGGTCACGTGGGCCACGACCAGGTCGCCGATCATCCGACGCAGGTGGGCCCGCAGGCGCGGGTCGAGCAGGTCGCGGTCGAAGATGGCCTGGAACGTGTAGCGGTTGGCTCCCCGGAAGATGCAGAACGCGCTGATGATCATGTGAACGTCGAGGGCGTCGAGATCGTCGCGGAACAGGCCGGCGGCCACGCCGCGCGCCATGATGCGGGTCAGGACGTCGAGGGCGGGGGCCGCCAGACCGTCGCGGGCGCGCGATTTCAGCAGGTGCTGGGCGTAGTGGATGTTCTCGATGGCCACCAGCCGGACGAAGTCCTGGTGCTCCTCGTGGTGGTCGAAGGTGAGCTCGGCCAGCTTGCGCAGCGCCTCGACCGGCTCGAGGTGGTCGACGTCGAGTTTCTGCTCGAGCAGCCGGATGCGCTGGTAGGCCTGTTCCAGAACGGCGAGGTACAGCCCTTCCTTACCACCGAAGTAGTAGTAGATCATCCGCTTGGTGGTGCGCGTCTTGGCCGCGATCTCGTCGACCCGCGCGCCGGCGTACCCCTGGTCGGCGAACTCGTGCGTCGCGACGTCGATGATCTCGGCCCGGGTGCGCTCGGCATCCCGCACCCGCTCACCGGGCGTCGCCGCTCCCGCTGCCATGCGTTTCCCTCCACCCGGCTCACCGTCGACTCTAACCGCGGGCGACCCGCCGCACCCGGGCGGCACGACGGCCCTCGACGGCGGCCGGCCCCGCGCGATCTTGAGCAGGTGACGATCAAAGCCGCGGGGACGGAGCTTTCAGATCCGCCGGGCCCCGGCCGAAGGAGGTAGTCGAACCTCGTAGGAGATGGGAAGTCATGCCTCGTTGGTGCCGCGTCCACGCACAGGAACTCGCCGGCGCGCTGCTGGTCGCGCTGGGCGCGATCTGGCTCGTCGCCGGGTTGTCGCACGTGTACGCGCATCCGGTCATCGGCTGGCTGCCGCTGCCCGTCGGCACCGCCCTCGCGGCGATCGCCTGCGCGCGGGCCGCCCGGGACGACCGCCTCGACCCGGGCACACGGCGTTTCTGGTGGCACCTGACCCTGGCCGGCGTCTTCTTCACCGGCGGGACCGTCAGCAACGCCTTCGACGCGGTCGGCGGGCCGGTGCCGTCCCAGCAGGTCGGCCCGGTCACCGTCGCCTTCTATCTGGCCGTCCTCGGGATCGTCATCTGGGCGCTGCTGCGACTGCCCTCGTGGCAGCGCAGCCGGGCCGACTGGATCCGGTTCGCGCTGGACGCCTGCATGGTGCTGGTCACGGTGGGCGCCCTGGTCTGGCACCTGTCCCTGCGGGACCACGAGCGCTGGATGGCCCAGACCGGCTCGGCCGGCCCCATGCTGGCCATCATGCTGTCGGCCTTCGTCGGCGTCGCGACGTTCGTCAAGGTCGGCTTCGCCGGGGCCGGGCGGCTCGACCGGCAGGCCATCCACGTGCTTGCGGTGGGCGCCGCCATCGCCGCCTCGCTCGGCGGCATGTCGCCCTTCTTCAGCGAGCGGCCCTACCTGTCGACGAGCCTGGTCGCCGTGCCGGTGGCCGCACTGGCCATCAATCTCGCCGCCGCCCGCCAGCGGTTCAACGGCGACCGTACGCCCGGCACCCGCACGGCGTCGCGGAAGATCAGCCTGCTGCCGTATTTCGCGGTGGCTGTGACCGACGTGCTGCTGCTCTCGACCGGCACCGGCGACGCCGCCGAGACGACTGCCATGCAGACCGTCGCCGTCGTCCTCACCGCGCTGGTCGTGGTGCGGCAGATCCTGGCTCTGCGCGACAACCAGAAGCTGGTCGACGAGTTGCGCGGCTACCAGAAGCGCCTCACCCACCAGGCCACCCACGACAGCCTGACCGGGATCGCCAACCGCGCCCTGATGGAGCAGCACGTCGACCGGCTGATCGCCGGGGGCAGCCGGTTCCACGTGGCCCTGCTCGACCTGGACGACTTCAAGACCGTCAACGACCGGCTCGGCCACCACGTCGGCGACCAGCTGATCGGGGTCACCAGCCGCCGGCTGGCCCACGTCGTCGGCGACCGGGGCCTGGTCGCGCGGCTCGGCGGCGACGAGTTCACGCTGGTCATCCCGGCCGGCTGTGACGCCGAGGCGCTGGTGCGAGAGGTGATCGAGGCGGTCGGCGCGCCGGCCGAGCTAGCTGGGCACACCGTGATCACCGCGGCCAGCGTGGGGCTCACGACGGCCCGTCCCGGCGACGACCCGGCCGAGGTGCTGCGGCGGGCCGACGTCGCGATGTACGCGGCCAAGACCGCCGGCGGCGACGGGTGGCACTGGTTCGACGCGGCCATGGACCAGGCCGCCGACGCCGACGCGCGCCTGGCCGCCGAGCTGCGCCGCGCCCCGGCCGACGGGCAGCTGGTCGCGCTCTACCAGCCCATCGTGAGCCTGCCCGGCGGCGATCCGGTCGGGGCGGAGGTGCTGGTGCGCTGGCAGCACCCGGTCCGCGGGCTGCTCGGGCCGGACGCGTTCATCCCGCTGGCCGAGCGCAACGGGTCCGTCGTCGAGCTCGGCGACTGGGTGCTGCGGGAGGCCGTGCAGCAGGCCGTCCGGTGGCAGCAGCGCCTGGGCGACCGGGCCCCCGAGCGGATCAGCGTCAACGTCTCGGCCCGTCAGCTCGCCGACCCGCGCTTCGTCGACCGGGTCGCGGAGCTGCTGACCGCCAGCGGCCTCGAGCCGGCGCGGCTGATGCTCGAGGTGACCGAGACGGCCGTGCTGGCCGCGGACCTGGCGACCGAGCAGCTGCACCGCCTCAAGGCCCTCGGGGTGCGGATCGCCCTGGACGACTTCGGCACCGGGCACTCCTCGCTCAGCCTGCTGCTCGACTGCCCGGTCGACGTGCTCAAGGTGGACAAGTCGTTCGTCAGCGGCACCACCGCGGGCCGGGCCGGCGCGATCATCGTGCGCAACCTGATCGGCTTCACCGACGACTTCGGCATCGACGCGGTCGCCGAGGGCGTCGAGACGACGGGTCAGGCGGCCCGGCTGCACGAGGCCGGATACCAGTTCGCGCAGGGCTACCTCTTCGGGCGGCCGATGGACGCGGCCGCCCTCGAGGAGCTCTTCGCGAACCGCGTGACTACAGGCGCTGCAGCTGCGTGACGACCATGGCGACGGCGAAGAAGCCGTAGAACGCGATGGCCACGAGCATCCCGCCGAGCCGCCAGCCCCGCAGCCGCACCTCGGCCGCCAGGTCGCGCGTGTTCAGGCGGACCAGAAGGATCGAATAGAGCAGGGTGACCACCGACGCCGCACAGGTCGACACGATGAGCAGGCCCAGCGGCTGGCTGAAGCCGGCCAGCAGGATCGCCGACCCCAGCACGATCTCGGCCCAGACCACGGTCAGGTAGAGCCGGGGCTCGGTCCAGCGGGCCGAGGCGGTGAGATAGGTGCGGCGCAGGAAGTCCGAGACGACCCGGCCGATGATGTCGAGCAGGCCCATCGCCGCGGCCCAGAGCGACACCACCGCGACCGCGAGGAACAGCACCTTGAGCCAGCCGCCGACCGCGGCCGAGAGGAGGTCGGCCTCGATGCGCAGGAACGAGGTGTCGTTCTTGACGTCGTCCCGGCCGAACAGCAACTGGTAGGCCAGCAGGCACATGACCGTGATGGTCACGAAGCAGACCGCCACGAAGGTGGCCAGGTGCTCGGCGTTGGCCCGCTTCCACCACACCTGCCAGCGCGCCAGGTTGGCCTCGTCGGCCGGGAAGGCGTACCGGTCGGTGCCCGCCGCCTCCTCCCGGCCGGTGATCGGCGAGACGAGCCGCGGGACGTGCGCGCCCATGCCGTAGCGCTTGTCGCGGATCCAGTTGCTCAGGACCAGGTTGTGGACGCCGCCCGCGCCGGCCGCCCCGATCGCGCTCAGCAGCAGGGTGAACGTGATGCCGTCGGGGATCTGCCCGAACTCCGTGACCGTGGCCCGGGCGCCGTCGCCCCACGTGCCCAGCGAGATCACGAAGATGACCACCACGATCAGGAAGAAGATCGTGAGGCCCACCTTGACGAGCTCGACCCGCTCGACGGTGTTGTAGACCACTTTGGACACCGACAGCAGCACGCCGATGACGACCAGGGTGCCCACGGTGATCCAGACCGGGTCGCCCCCGCCGACCAGGTAGGTCAGGACCGTGCTGCCGCTGGTGGCCCAGCCCGGCCAGACGTACTGGAACGCCCCGGCCAGGCAGATGATGATGCCCCACCCCCGCCACCAGCGAGAGAAGCCGGCCACCACGGTCTGCCCGGTGGCCAGGGTGTAACGCTCGATCTCCATGTTGATCACGAACTGGACGGCGAGCGTGCAGAAGGCCAGCCAGAGCAGGCCGAGGCCGCCGATCGCGGTCAGGTAGGGCCATAGGATGATCTCGCCGGCGGCCATGCCGATGCCCACGGCGACGACACCGGGGCCGACCATGCGGCGCAGGGAGAGCGGTTCGGGGAGGTCACGGGTCTCAGCGGGCGCTTGGGTCTGGGAGGGATTCATGGCGGGCTCCGTCTTCGAGGAGTACGGCGTCGAGGTGGCGCAGCATCCGTGCGGTGTCGGGGGTTCGCCCGGTGAACAGCTCGAAGGCGGCGGCGGCCTGGTAGGCGCACATCGCCGTCCCGCCGACCGCCCGCAGTCCGGCGTCGCGGGCCGCGCGCAGCAGCGGCGTCTCGACCGGCATGTAGACGATGTCGGCCACCCACAGGCCACGGTGGAGCAGCTCGGTGGGCAGCGGCAGTCCCGGGTGGGCACGCATGCCGGCCGGGCTGGCGTTGACCAGCCCGCCGGCGTCGGCGATCGCCGCGGGCAGATCCCGCGGAGCGGCGACCGAGAGGCGGGGATCGTCGTAGCGGGCGGCGAGCTGCTCGCGCCGGCCGGCGTCCGGGTCGACGACGGTCAGGTGCTCGACGCCCATGGTGAGCTGGGCATAAGCGCAGGCGGCGCCGGCGCCGCCTGCGCCCGTCTGCACGACCCGGCCGCGCACGAGACCGCGGTAGGCCTCGGTGAAGCCGTACGCGTCGGTGTTGTGCCCGACCCGCTGCCCGTCGCGGAAGACGACGGTGTTGACCGCGCCGATCGCGCCGGCCTGCGGGGACAGGTGGTCGAGGAACCCGATCACCTGCTGCTTGAAGGGATGGGTGATGTTGAGCCCGGCGTAGCCGCTCTCCTGCGCGCGGCTGAGCAGGGCGCCGAGGGCGGCCGGGGTCTCCGCCTCGAACAACTCGTAGGTGAGGTCGAGGCCGTGGCCCCGGGCCTCGGCCTCGTGCAGCGCCGGGGACAGCGAGGTGCCGATGCCGGCCCCGATCAAGCCACACCGCATCCGCCGGCCCCGCTCCCTCAATGTACGAACTAGTACGTTAGTTATCCGCTGTGACCGGGCCCACTGTCAAGACCGAAATTGTCGTACCTCACTGGGACGATCCTCGGCATGACAGTCCCCGCCCACGACTCACCGCCGGCCGGCCGAGCCGGCCCGATCGCTCTGATCACAGCGTCGCGGATGAGGTCGCCGCGCTCGTCGAGCGGATCGACGCCGCCCATGGCCGTCTCGACGTGCTGGTCAACAACGTCTGGGGTGGCGACATGTTCACCGAGTGGGGCCGGACGCTGTGGGAGCATTCGCTCGATCGCGGTCTGCGCCTGCTCCACCAGGGCGTCGACACCCACCTCATCACCAGCCATCACGCCCTGCCCCTGATGATCCGGCGGCCGGGCGGCCTGGTCGTCGAGATGACCGACGGCAAGGCGATCGACGGCGACTACCGCGAGTCGGTGTTCTACGACCTGGTCAAGGTCTCGGTGATCCGGCTGGCCCAGGCGCAGGCGTCCGAGCTTCGTCCTCACCGTGGGGCGGCCGTGGCGGTGACGCCGGGCTGGCTGCGATCGGAGCGCATGCTCGACGCCTACGGGGTGACCGAGCCGACCTGGCGGGACGGCGTCGCCCGGGATCCGCACTTTTGCATCACCGAGTCCCCGCATTACGTCGGCCGGGGTGTCGCCGCGCTGGTCGCCGACGCGGAGGCCGCCCGCTTCTCCGGCCGCACCCTCTCGAGCGCCGACCTCGCCGCCGAATACGGCGTCACCGGCGTCGACGGGACACGCCCCGACTTCGCCCGCTATTACGCCGAGGTCATGGCGCCGGGCCGCCCCGCCGGCGATCAAGGCTTCCGATGAGGCAGCCCGCTCGTCCGGGGTCAGCCGGCGACGGCCTCGAGGATCGTCCGGGCCACGGCCCGGGGCTGCGAGACGCTCAGGGCGTGCGAGGCGCCGGCGATCTCGTGGGCCGCCTTGGCGCCGGCCCGGCCGGCCATCCAGCGGTGCAGTTCGACCGGGATGTTGAGGTCCGCGTCGCTGTAGACGAACCACGACGGGACGGCGCGCCACGCCGGCTCGTCCGCGGCCAGACCGGTGGAGAGCGCCGCCTCGGTGACCGGGCGCTGCGTCGCGGCCATCAGGGCGGCCTGGTCCGCGGGCACGTCGGCACAGAACTGGTGGTGGAAGACGTCGGGCCGGATGGTGAGTTCGTTGCCGCCGGTCGAGACCGGGTAGGCGGCGAGCGCCCCGCCGAGGGTGCTGCCGGGGAACTTCGTGGACAGGGCGAACGCCGACTCCCCGGTCGCAGGGGCGAACGCGTCGACGTAGACGAGCGCCTTCACGTCGTCGTTCCCGGCCGCGGCCTCGGTCACCACCATGCCGCCGTACGAATGGGCGACCAGCACGACCGGGCCGCCGACGCCGCCGAGGACGTCACTGAGGTACTGCGCGTCGCCGGCCAGGCTGCGCAAGGGATTCGCGACGGCGACGACGTCGAGCGACTCGCCGGACAGATGCTCGATCACGCCGTTCCAACTGGCGGATCCGGCGAACGCGCCGTGCACGAGCAGGACGGTGGGCTTGGTGCCGGACATGGTTTTCTCCTTCGGTACGACGGATGCTGTTCAGCAGCCGTGACCGGACAGCCGCCGGATCTGTGACCGAGGCGATCGTCACGCGGCCGGCCCTGGCTTCGCAGCCGGTCACCGGGCGAGGATGAGGTGCCGGGAGGGGGCCAGCATGGGTCTGGGCGATCTGGACGAGGCGACGACGGTGTTCACCGGGGTGCGGCCCCGCCTGTTCGGCATCGCCTATCGCATGCTCGGCAGCGCCACCGAGTCCGAGGATCTGGTCCAGGACGTCTGGTTGCGCTGGCAGACGTACGATCGGGACAGGGTCGACAACCCGGCCGCGTTCCTGGCCACGACCACGACCCGGCTCGCGATCAACACCCTCCGGTCGGCCCGGGTGCGCCGCGAGACGTACATCGGCCCGTGGCTGCCCGAGCCGGTCGACACGAGCGCCGACCCCTACCTGGGCGCCGAGACGGGCAACGCGCTCGAGTTCGCCGTCCTGATGCTGCTGGAGAGGCTGACGCCGCACGAGCGGGCCGCCTATGTGCTTCGTGAGGCGTTCGACTACCCGTACGGCCAGATCGCCGACATCCTCGGGAGCACCGAACCGGCCGTCCGTCAGCTCGTGAGCCGGGGCCGCAAGCACGTCGCGGGCGAGCGCAAGGCGCCCGTCTCCACGGCCGCTCAGCGCGAGTTGCTCACCACGTTCATCACGGCGGCCCGGTCCGGTGACCTGGCCGCGCTCGAGAAGCTCTTCGCCGCCGAGGTGGCCAGCATCTCCGACGGCAACGGGGCCCGGCAGGTCTCGCGCCGGGCGGTCGTCGGCGCGGCCCGCGTGGCCAAGTACATCGCGGCGTTCGCGGACTGGTGGTGGGCCGGGGTGGAGGTCCGGTTCGTCACGCCCAACGGTCAGGCCGGCGTCGTGCTGCACCGGGGCGGCGAAACCCTCGCGGTGCTCGCGATCGACGCGTCCGAGGAGGGGATCGAGCAGCTCCTCTGGATGATGAACCCGGAAAAGCTGGGCGCCATCGGCTGATCGAACTGCCACCCGTCGGTGACGCCGTGTCCACTCGGGACCGGCGCACAGCCGGTGCCGCCGGTGGGTTCACAGGCTCGCGTTCGATCGGGCTGAGCTGCCGGCGCTTGGTCGACCCCACAGCAGTCAGCCTTCGCGCCACGACGCCGGGCGCCGAAGAGCTGGGCTCTCGGTGCCCGGCGTCCTCCCGGGTGTTCCAGCGGAAGGCGATGCCTACTTCTGGCGGGCCAGCCACTCCCGGAAGGTGGTCGTCGCCAGGGTGGCGCCCTCCGGGGCGGTGAGCACGCGACCCGGGACCGCGGCGAACATGCCGGCCGCCGGGTCGGTGACGACCGTACGCGGGTCCCCCGTGCCGGCCAGAGCCATCCGGCCGAGCTCGTCGAGCGCAAAGACCTCGGGGCCGGCAACGTTGCGGACCCCCATCAGGGGCCGCCCCACGGCGACCTCGGCCACCGCCCGAGCGATGTCGGCCGACGCGAGCGGCTGCACCGGCGTGGCCGGCAGGCGGACCGTGTCGCCCTCGGTGGTCATCGCCAGCACCGACTTGACGAACTCGAAGAACTGCCCGGCGCGGACGATCGACCACGGCACCGCACCGGCCTTGAGGATGTCCTCCTGCAGCACCTTGGCCCGGTAGTAGTCGAGGCCCGGCACCTGGTCGACGCCGATGATCGACAGGATCACGGCGTGGCCGACACCCTCGCGCGCGGCCGCCTCGACCATGTTGTCCATCGACGTCCTGAACCAGCCGATCGACGCCTCGTCGAAGGTGCGCGAGTTCGTCAGGTTGATGACGACGTCGACGCCCTTGAAGCCCTGGTCGAGCCCGTCGCCGGTGATCAGGTCGACGCCGCTCTCCGGGGACAGCGACGCCACGTCGTGCCCGTCGGCCTCCAGGATCCGGACCACCTGGGAGCCGATGAGCCCGGTCCCACCCAGTACGGCGATCTTCATTTCCGTCACATCCTTCGTGTCTGCTGTTCCGTCGTCAGCTTCGACCGGACAGCTCCTCAGGCTGTGACAGGCGGCGACGCGCGTCCCGCGTCCCCCGCCGCGGCTCAGGCGTCGCCGAGGGTCTGTTTCGTAGCTGGGGTGGGAGCGAGGCGCGGTCCAGATTTCGTCTGGTGGTGGCCCGTGGAAGCCCGGCTCCCGGTGTTGGAATCGGGCTTTCGCGGGACGCCGCCAGGCGGGATCTGGGCCTCGCCGCAGCCCCGCCCCGGCTACGAAACAGACCCAAGGGCGGCCCGCTCCTGCCCGATCGTCGTGTCGTCGCCGTGGCCGGTGTGCACCACCGTGTCGCCGGGCAGCGCGAACAGCTTCGCCCGGATCGAGTCGACGATGAGGCCGGCGTCCGAGTACGAGCGACCGGTGGCGCCCGGACCGCCCTGGAACAGGGTGTCGCCGGTGAACACACAGCCGAGCGCGGGGGCGTACAGGCAGACGGCGCCGGGCGCGTGCCCCGGGGTGTGCAGGACGGTCAGCACCGTGCCGCCCACCTCGATCGTCCCGCCGTCGGTGAGGTCGGCGTCCCAGGCGACCTCGGTGCCGTGAGTCAGCTCCCACAGCGGGCGGTCGTCCGGGTGCAGCAGGATCGGGGCGCCCGTGCGTTCCCGCAGCGCGGGCGCCACCCGTACGTGATCGTCGTGGGCGTGGGTGCAGACGATCGCCCGCACGGTGCGCCCGCCGGTCACGGCCAGGATCGCGTCGACGTCGTGCGGCGCGTCGATCACCACGCACTCGGTGTCGTCGCCGACCACCCAGATGTTGTTGTCGACGTCGTACGTCTGCCCGTCAAGGCTGAACGTGCCGCTGACAACGCCGTGGTCGACGCGCGCCGCTGTTTCCTGCCGCATGGCGTGGTTCCCTTCGTGAGGCCGGCCACCAGTGCACCAGAGGCAGCCCGCGCGACGCCGCCCGGGGTAGCCCGGTGCCCCGACCCGCCCGGCACAGCATCTGGTGTCGCGCAGGGGCGTCCGTGCCCACATATGGGCCGAGCCCGCACCTGATTCGGTCGTCGCCCTGCGGCCGCCGAGGCATACGGAATCCGTTGGGCATCCCGCACTGTCCCGCAGCGGTGACGGGGAAGGACCGCCGTCGGGCAAAGCACCGCCGCGAGACTTGAAGCAACGGCCAACAGGCGATTCGTCGGAGGACAGGAGCCCGAAGACCCGCCGGCGCACCGCACGCCGTCGAGGCGCGCGGTGATCGAAGGCTGCGCGCGGGGGTCAACGCCGCGTCCGGCGGTCGAAGGCGGCGCGGTGATCGAAGGCCGGGCGCGGTGATCGAAGGCCGGGCGCGGTGGCCGAAAGCCGGGCGGTGGCCGAAAGCCGGGCCCGATGATCGACGGCCGCGCCCGGTGTCCAAAGGCCGCGTGAGACGGCCGACGCGACGCGTCGCGACTCGGGCGATCGGCGGGCCCCACGACGGCGCCGGCCCGCGAGCTCGCCCAGCGGTTCCGGCGGCCCGGGGCCAGCTGTTCAGCCTCGGGCTCCACCGTTCCTGGTCAACGGCTCAGCACCGAACGCCAGTGGCGACGGCGCTCGTCCTCCGGGGTCAGCACGCAGTCGCCGCAGGTGCCGCCGCCGGGGATGCGGTAGTAGAGGCAGCAGTTGCGCCGCACCAGGAACCAGCGCGCCCGGTCCGGATCGGGGCGGACCAGCTCGGCCATGCCCGTCAACGGCGGTGTGGCCAGCACCGCCCCCACGATCGCCGCGCTGCGTCCGGCCAGGTGCGGCGAGTGACCGGCGATCATGCCGGCCGCGCCGCCCAGCGCCGAAGCCACGTTGCCCCACAGCACCTGCGACGACAGCGCGAACCGCTCGCCGAAGACGTCGAGCACCGGCTCGACCAGCGAGCGGATCGCCGTACGGGTGAAGGCCCCCGCGACGCCGACGGCGTCCCACTCCGCGCAATCGACAGCCGGTAGACCGGCGAAGGCGATCGGCATCGGGCCGCCCTCGACTGGTCGCCACCACAGCCGGGCCGACTCGGCCAGCGGCAGCACGCCCGCAACCGTGGCCGCGGCGAGGACCGGCGACAACAGCCGGGACGCCAGGCCCAGGAAGATGGTCGATGCGACCGCTCGTTCCTCGATCTCGTCGCTGCTCAGGCCGGACATGCGGCACAGCACCCGACGCCCTGCGTCCACCCGCTCGGCGACCACCGCAGGGTCCAAGAGGTCCGCCATCGGACGCCAGCCGTCCGAGGGCCCCAGCGCGTTCGGCAGCCAGGCGAAATAGGGCCCGAGCCGGGCGGCAGCCTCGAGCGCGGGCCCGGCGTCGACCTCGGAGCCCGGCACGGCGCCCACTCTACGACCGCATCGGGCGCGTCAGCGGGCCGGACCCATCTAGCGGGGGTCAATCGGCGGACCCGAGACCCATCCGGGGATACGGCAGGCCAACCCCGGGGACGATCCGGAGGTGTCGGCAGGCGAAGCCGGGAACCATCCGGGGGTGGCGGGCGACTACCGGGCATGGAGTTGGGGGATCACGGCCCGGTGCATGGGACAACCGGGGCGGGTGGGTGCCGGGCGATCCGCCGGCGCGGGGCTGTCCCGCCCGGCGGCCCCACCGTGCGCCACGGTCCCCACGGTCTCCTGCTGGTGCGGCCTCGCGTGTCCGTGCGTACCGGACGGACTTTTCCTGCCTCTGCCTTCGCCTTCGTTACAGCGGGGATCGCCGTGCTGGCCGGGGCACTCGTCCTGTTACTGAGTGGTCCCCTGCTGGGACGGGCGGCGGGCCCGTGCCCCGAACGGGTGTCGGTCGCCGCGTACGCGGGCGAACGACGGCTGCTGGTGCGGACCGGTTCGGCCGGCGGATCAACCGTGCTGCTGCATCTGTGCTCCGACCGGCCGATGCGCTCCTGGTCGGTCCGCGACGCGGCCGGTGGCCCGATCGCGGTGCAGCCGGTCGCCGAAGACGTGGCCGTGACGGCCGTGCCGCTGCCCGCAGGCGGGACCACCACGGTCACCGTCGTCGTCGCTCCAAGGACCGGCAGCCCGCTCACCTTCACCGCGCGAGCCGGCACGCGCTGAGCGGCCATCGCGGGCCCGTCACGGCGCCCTGGGAACCGGCTGGGAACTAATCAACTCCAGCGAGCGACCAAGCAAACGGCGGCATCCCCCGCCGCGGCTTTCCCGAATCACAGCATCGCCGCATCACCTGGTCGCAGCATCCCCCATGTCGTCGTGGACCCCCGGAACGAGGAGCCCATGTCAGTCGTCCCCGAGACTCAGGTCAAGCCGGCCGCGCCCCCCGCGGCCCCGAGGAAGTCCAGCGGCTTCGGCGCGCTGCTGTTGCGCCTGCACTTCTACGCCGGCATCTTCGTGGCGCCGTTCCTGTTCGTGGCCGCGCTGACCGGCCTGGCCTACACGCTCACCCCGCAACTCGACCAGCTCGTCTACAGCGACGAGCTGACCGTGGCGAGCACCGAAGGCACGCCACGCCCGCTGGCCGACCAGGTCACCGCCGCGCGAGCCGCGCAACCGGACGGCACGATCGCCACCATCCGGCCCGGCGTGGGCAGCGGCACCACCCAGGTCGACTTCAGCCTGCCCGAGCTGACCGATGACCGGTTGCACACGGTCTACGTCGACCCGTACACCGCCGAAGTCAAGGGACAACTGACCACCTGGTTCTCGTACACGCCGCTGAAGACCTGGCTCGACGACTTCCACCGCAACCTGCAGTTGGGCGACCTCGGGCGGCACTATTCGGAGTTCGCCGCGAGCTGGCTGGCGATCATCGCGCTCGGTGGGCTCGCGCTCTGGTGGCGGCGCCGGCGCGGCAACCGTACGGCGAAGAAGCTGCTCGCCCCTGAACTTTCCGCCCGCAAAGGGGTGCGCCGGACGCGGAGCTTCCACGCAGCGACGGGCGTCTGGCTGACCGTGGGTCTGCTGTTCCTCTCGGCCACCGGGCTGACCTGGTCACGCTACGCGGGCGAGAACTTCAGCGCCGCCCTCGATGCCCTCGACGCGCGTACGCCGTCCTTGGAGACCGGAGTCGCGGCAACCGGCGGCGGCCACCACGGTTCCTCCGGCGGGGCCGCAGCCTTCGATCCGGCCACAGTGGACGTCGTAGCCGGCGTGGCCCGCACCGAAGGACTGGACGGGCCCGTGGAACTGGGCGCCCCCGCCGACGCCACGAGCGCGTGGACGGTCGCCCAGATCGATTCCGAGTTCCCCGTACGCAAGGACAGCATCGCCGTCGATGCGACGAGCGGCGCCGTGGTCGACCGCAGCGACTTCGCCGACTATCCCCTGCTGGCCAAGGCGACCAGTCTGGGCACGAGCGCCCACATGGGCATGCTGTTCGGCCTGGCCAACCAGATCGTGCTGGCGTTGCTGGCGATCGGGCTCCTGTGCGTCATCGTCTGGGGCTACCGCATGTGGTGGCAACGCCGCCCCACCCGGACCACGGGCCGCGCGCTCGTGGGAGCTCCCCCGGTCCGCCGAGGCGCCTGGCAGCAACTGCCCCCGTGGGCCATCGTCCTCGGCGTCCCGATCGTGATCGCCGTCGGCTGGGTCGTCCCGCTCCTGGGCATCCCCTTGGCGGCGTTCCTGCTCGTCGACATCGCCCTCGGAGCGCTCCGCTCCCGCCGCCGCACCCCGCCCATCCCCGTCTCGCCCCCACCGGCCGGCAGCTGACCACCGCGCCCGCCGCCTACCTGGATCGGGGCGGGTGCCGACGGGCTCGGTCGGGCAGGATGGGTGGTGTGACGACGGCAGATCTCGTACGGCTGGAGACGGTGACCCACCTGCGCGGCTCGACGGCCGTGCTGAGCGACGTCAGCCTGAGCCTGTCGTCCGCCCGGCTGGCCGTGCTGGCCGGGCGGTCCGGCTCGGGCAAGTCGACGCTGCTGCACCTGGTGGCCGGCATCCTCGTGCCGTCCCGGGGCGCGGTGACGGTGGCGGGCCGCCCGGCCGCCTCGGTGCACGACTGGGCGACTGTGTCTCTGCTCCCCCAGCGACCGGCCCTGGCCCCCGAGTTGACCGTCGCACAGAACGCGCACCTGCCGGCCCGCCTGCGCGGGCGCGACCCCGACCCCGAACTGCTGCCCCGGCTGGGCCTCGACACCCTGGCCACGCGGCCCGCTCACGACACGTCGCTCGGCGAGCAGCAGCGTACGGCCCTGGCCCGCACCCTCGTGCTCAGTCCCGCGGTGGCCCTGCTCGACGAGCCCACCGCTCACCAGGACGACGAGCATGTCGCAATGGTGCTGGCCGCACTGACCGCCGCCGTGGCCGGCGGGACCCTCGTACTGGTCGCCACCCACGACCAGCGCATCATCGACCTGGCCGACGACCTGTTGCCGCTGCGGTCGGGCCGTCTGCTCGAGGAGCGTCCGGCCGGCTGATCCCCCGGCGCCGCCGGGGGCATGGCGACTTCCGCCCGCGCAGTTGGCCGATCCGGCCGATGGACAGTGCCCCTAAGACCTACTAGGTTGATAGACATCGTAGGTCTTAGGGACGGGAAGTGAGCCACGTGCTGCGGGTGGAACTGCGCGGAGCCGGAGTGCTCCGAAACGGCCGCCGGCTCCTCACCGGGGCCGATCTGGTGCTGAGCCCGGGAACGCTGACGGTCGTGACCGGCACGGGCGGCACGGGCGGCACGGGCGGAACCGCGCTGTTCGACCTGGTCGCCGGACTCGCGCCGACCGAGGGCACGGTGCGTTTCGACGGAATCGACGTGCGCCGGCTCGACGGCGATCGCCTCGCGGCCGGCGTGGCCGTGGTGACGCGGCGCCCGTTCCTGGTGCCCGGGTCGATCGCCGAGAACGTAACCCTGGGAGCCGCCTGCACCGACGCGGAACTGACGGAGGCGCTACGGATCGCCGCCCTCCGCGAATCGGCTGACCCCGCCGACCACCGCGTGCAGGTCGCCACAGCCCGCGCCGTCCTGCGGCGGCCCCGCCTGCTCGTGCTCGACGACGCCACCGCAGAACTCGAGCCGGACGTCGAACGACAGCTTCTCCAGAACCTCGCGGAAACGACAATCACGGTGCTGGCCGCCACAGACAGGCCGGGCCAGTTCGCCGATCAGATCGTCCGCCTGGCCGCTGACCGCATCACCGTGATCGGCCGACACGACGCCCAGTACCACCAAGTCGTGCACCCCCGAACCCCAGAGCCGATCCCGGCGACCGCTGTATAAGCGGACGGGCTCCGCAGCTGGCGGACGCTGGATCGTCACCGCGGGCGCCGGATCAATAGAGCCGGCACGGGCGTGGCCGCAGGGTCACCCGACGCCGCAGAGTCGGACGCTGGATCGCAACGGCAACGCCGGGTCGATCGAGACAGCACAGGCATGACCGCAGGACCACCCCCACCGTCAAGGCAGACGCTGGATCGCCACAGCAACGCCAGACCAATCGAGACAGCACAGGCATGACCGCAGGACCACCCCCACCGTCAAGGCAGACGCTGGATCGCCACAGCAACGCCAGACCAATCGAGCCGGCACGGGTGTGACCGCAGGGACCACCCGCACCGCAACAGCGATGCAGGACCGGCCGAGGCGGCATGGGCGTGGTGGCATGGGCATGGCCGCGGAACTACGCGGGCTGTCATGGCGGGCGCTGAACCGCAGTGGCGGACGCCGGGTCGTGATGTCGGCCGACCAGCGAGAGAGACAGAGAGGCGCCCGACGCACCCGCCGATGTTCCACCGCGCCTGGCGGGTCGTCCGATTCGCCGCCGTCGATGGTGGCTGGGATCGCGAACCCACTGGTTCAGCACCTCGCGGAACGTGTGTGGGTGCGTCTCATTCCACGCGTGGCCGGCTCCTGCGACGAGGCGAAGCCTGGCGCCCGGTATCCCTTGCGCCGTTCGTCGGGCCGCGCGGAGATTGAATCGAGATCCCGGTCGCCGCAGACCACCAAGGTGGGCGCCCGCACCGACCGGAGACTGTCGCGCAGGTCCACCCGGCCCAGTTCCCGCATGGTCTGCAGCACGCTCCGCTTGGTCACAGCAGGGTCGTCGGCGCTGAAACGACTCGCTGGAATCACGCCCATCACCACGTCCTGCACTGCCAGGAGCAACCGAGGCGGCCGCAGCTGCACGCCCGACAGCATGAGGCTGGCGACTCGTCGCGGCTGACGGACGGCGAGCCGGGCCGAACCGGAACGGCCCCGGCGTCATACCTGTGCCCGGCAAGTCCGGCGCGATCACCTCGTAGTCGGCTTCCGGCGCGGACAACTGCGGCGCCCACGCCTGCCGGCACTGAGCCAACCCATGAAGGAGGCCCAGGACCGGCTTCATGGCAGAAGCCTAGGACCTCCGGTCGACCGGGATCGATCCTCAGCGGCAAGCCGAAGATCGTCCTCGGACGCCTGCGGGCAGACCGGCCGCGACAGCTACTCCTGACCGGCAGGTCAGCCGTCGCCGGGGCCACGACGACGAGCAGCCGAATGCGTACCCGATGAGCGTCGCGCGGCGAAGCGCCGTCGACGACGACGACGACGACGACGACGACGACCGGACGGTAATCGGTGACCATGGGCGCTCGGGCAGGCACGGCACCCCGGGGTGACGCAGCCGGGCCGGCGAGCCGTTCCCCAGCCCCGGAGGCACGTGAACCCCGGACCACGCCTGGAATCGGATCATGAGATCCTTCGCTCGTGCTGGGACAGATCTCGCTCGACCACGTACTGACCGTGCTGGGGCTGATCGCGGCCCTCGGTCTGGTGACGTTGGGCATCTGGACGTTGACGACCCGGCGCATCCCGAAGGCCCTCCTCCGGCTCAGGGGAAAAGCGGGTGCCGGCCACCCCGTCAGGTTCGGCGGATTCTGGCTCCTCTTCGGCGCGGCTTCCGTGCTGCTGACCACGGCCGACATCGTGGATCCCCCCAACGGCCTGGACACCGTGATGTTCGCATTGGCCGGTGTCGCCGGTCTGTCGTCTCTCGTCTGGTACGCAGTACGCCAGGATTGACCGCGCGACAGCCAAGGCGTCGATCCGTCCCGCCAGGTCTCAGCGCCGCAAGTCGAGTGCCTGACTACCGGTCTCGTTCGATCCCGTCGGCCGCCGCCTGCGACCGCTCAGGGTGCGCTCGGCGTCGGTGGTAGAGGTTGCGGCGTGGTCGTCGTAGCGGGTCGATGGACGGTGGTGGGTAGAAGTCGGGGTGCTGGTCGGGGCCGAGGCGGATCTGCCAGCCGCCGCCCGGGTGGTGGATGAGTCGGTGGTGGTGGCGGCAGAGCAGGACCAGGTTGTTCAGGGTGGTGGGGCCGCCGTTGGTCCAGGCGGTGAGGTGGTGGGCGTCGGTCCAGCGTGGTGGGCGGTCGCAGTCGGGGAACGCGCAGCCTTGATCGCGGATGTGCAGGGCGCGGCGTAGGGGGCCGGTGGCGAGCCGGCGGGCGCGGCCGGTGTCGAGGATCTGGCCGGCGCCGCCGAGGACGAATGGCAGGATGCGGGCGTCACACGCGAGGCGGCGGATCGTGCCGGCTGACAGGCGCCGGCCGGTGTCGGTGGTGCCGGTGCTCAGAGTGCGGGTGAGCGGGTCGTAGGCGACGGTGACAGCCAGCTGGGGCGGTTCGCCGCCGTCGCTGGGCAGCTCGCTGGTGCGCAGGGCAAGCCGGCAGATGTCGATCAGGGCGTCGGCGCGGCGGTGCGCTGCCGTCCGGTCGTCACCTGGGGCCGGGGTGCACAGCGGGTGCAGAGCGGCTTGGACGATGGTGGCGTCTTCGGCGCCGAGCAGTCCGGAGATGCGGACCAGCCCATCGACCGGCAACGACAGGGTCAGACCGCGCCGCTCGTGAGCGCGGGCTTCCTGACGCGCCAAGGCTGCCTCGTCGGCCCGCTCGGCAATCTCCGGAGCGACGTGGGCCAGGATCCGCTCACCCACCCGACGTAGCTGGTAGGCCGGCAACCGCCCAGCCATCCCGATCATCGTGGTCTGCGCCAGCTCGGTGAGCCGCGACACTTCGGCCGAGTCGGGATGTCTGCCATGGCCCTCGCCGTTGCCGTCGCCACCGTGGCCGTCGACGTGGTGGACGAGGTCGTCGGGTAGGGCGTCGAGCGTTTCGGCGATCACGGTGGACTGGCGCAGGTTGAGGTGGCCGTCCAGGACAGCCTGTTCGACTGCCGGGTGCCGGCTCAGCGCGGCGGCCTGGCCGGCCAGCTCGCGGGCCGGTTGCGGATCGAGCAGCAGCAGGGCGCGGAGCCAACCGGCCGTGCTGCGGTGGCCCTGCGCTGAGGGCACACCACGGGTGACGGCCTGCTGCACCAGCCGTGCCTGCAGCGCCGCGGCGCATTGCTCGAGACGATGCGCAGCCTTCAGGCCGACGGTGAGCTCGTCGTCGGCCAGCGGCCACAACGGGGCTGCGGCGAGCTTCGCCGCGTCCTCACTGAGCTGTCGCACGTCCGCCATCACGGGGACCATGCTCGAGCAGGCGTACGACACTTTCCGGCCTTCGCAGACCGCCGAGAAGATCGACATTCACCATGTGAAGGCGATCATCAGGCCGCCCCGACCATCGGAACGGCACTCGTCCCCGGCGCCCGGGTCACCGCCGGGCATCGGAGTAATTATCTGGCCACGGGCAGGCTCGCCCCGGAGGATGTGCGGCATGGCCACCAGCCGCCGCGTTCGCCGCCGCCAGATCTCGGAGACGGCGCTGACCGGGTACGACCACGGGCCCGACGCGCCGCTGCGGGCCACCGCCCGCCAGCTGGGGAAGATCGGCGACGCGGCCACGCTGGTCCTGGTCGAGGGCGTGAGCGACCAGATCGCCGTCGAGACGGCCGCGGCGGGGCGGGGCCGCGATCTCGAGGCGGAGCGGGTCGTCGTCGTGCCGATCGGCGGGGCGCACGCCACTGCGCGCTTCCTGACCGGGCTGGGGACCTCGGCCGGCCGCCTGAGGCTGCTCTCGCTCTGCGACGTACGGGAGGAAGAACTGGTCCGGCGCGGGCTGGGCACCGCACCGCACGCCCAGCTGTTCGTGTGTTCGCGGGACCTGGAGGACGAGTTGATCCGGGCGCTCGGCGCCGCGCGGGTCGAGGCGCTCATCGACGCGCAGGGTGAGGCCGGGTCGTTCCGGACGCTGCGGGGTCAGCCGGCGTGGCGCGATCGCGACCTGGCGGCGCAGATCCGGCGTTTCTTCGGCAGTGGCTCCCGGCGTAAATCCCGCTACGCCCGGGTGCTCGTCGAGGACGCTCTGGCTCGGGACGTGCTGCCGCGGCCTCTCGGCGCCCTTCTCGAGGCGCTGTGAGCGATCCGGGTCTTTTCTGAACGTATACTCTCGGCGTATAGTCTCGAGCATGACGGTGCCGCTGACTCTGCTCGGACTTCTGGAACGTGAACCCAGCCATGGGTACGACCTCAAACGCGACTACGACGCCCTGTTCGGGCGGGACAAGCCGCTCTCCTTCGGCCAGGTCTACTCGACGCTGAGCCGGCTCGCGCGCGACGGCAAGGTGGTCATCAGCGACCCCGAGCCGGGCGCCGGGCCCGACCGCAAGCGTTACGTCATCACCGATTCGGGCGCGACCGAGGTCGACAGCTGGCTGACCGAGCCGGTCGCGCCCGAGCCGCACCTGCAGACCGTGCTGTTCGCCAAGGTGACGCTGTCGCTGCTGCTGAACCGGCCGGCCGAGCAGTATCTCGACACCCAGCGCGCCGCCCACATGCAGCGCATGCGCGAGCTGACCACGGTCAAGCGGTCCGGCAGCCTCGTCGACTCGCTGCTCGCCGACCACGCCCTGTTCCACATCGAGGCCGACCTGCGCTGGATCGAGCTGACCGCGGCCCGGCTCGACGCGCTGGCCCGGGAGGTCGGGCGATGACTGTCCTCGAGGCGCGCGATGTGCACTTGTCGTTCGGCCGCACACCCGCCCTGCGCGGCGCCGAGCTCCGGGTGGCCGAGGGCGAGGTCCTGGCCGTGATGGGCCCGAGCGGGTCCGGCAAGTCGACGCTGCTGCACTGTCTGGCCGGCATCCTCGTACCGGGCTCGGGTGAGATCCACTTCGACGGCCGGCGCATCGACCGGCTGGGTGAGACCGGCCGCAGCGCCCTGCGGCGCGACCGGTTCGGCTTCGTGTTCCAATTCGGACAGCTGGTGCCCGAGCTGACCGCCGAGGAGAACGTCGCGCTGCCCCTGTTGCTTTCGGGCGTACGCCGGGCCAAGGCGACCGCCGAGGCCCGGGTCTGGCTGGGCCGGCTCGGCCTCGACGGACTCGAACGCCGCACGTCGGGCGAGCTCTCCGGCGGTCAGGCCCAGCGGGTCGCGCTGGCCCGCGCGCTCGTCGCCCGGCCGCGGGTGCTGTTCGCCGACGAGCCGACCGGCGCGCTCGACTCGCTCACCGGGGAGCACGTCATGGATCTGCTGGTCGGTTCGGCCCGCGACGAGGGCACCACGGTTGTGCTGGTCACGCATGAGCCGCGAGTGGCCGCGTACGCGGATCGGGAAGTCGTCGTGCGTGACGGCAAGGTCCTGGCGCTGACGGCCGAGGCCGTCGCGTGATCCGCTTCGGTCTGCGTCTCACGCTGGCGGGGGGTCGTGAGGCAGCCGTGCGGCTGGTCGTCATCGCGGTCGCGATGGCGTTCGGGGTGGGTCTGCTGATCGCCGCGCTGGCCGGGCTGGGCGGCGTCTCCCAGCAGAACGACCGCTACGGCTGGGCCAACTCGGCCGGCAGCGCCGGGCCCGATCCGTTGTGGTGGCAGTTGCGGATCGACGAGTTCGACACGAGAAGCATCGGCCGGGTCGACCTGGCCGCCACCGGGCCGCGCTCGCCCGTGCCGCCCGGTCTGCCGCGCCTGCCCGGGCCAGGCGAATACTTCGCGTCCCCGGCCCTGGCCACCCTGATCGCCGCCACGCCCGCCGCCGAACTGGCCGGCCGCTTCCCCGGACGGCTGGCCGGCACGGTCGGCGACGAGGCCCTGCCCTCCCCTGACTCGCTGGTCGCCGTCGTCGGCTACGCGCCCGGCGAGCTCTCGCAACGCCCCGGCGTCCGGCGGGTCGGCACGATCACGACGTCCGCGCCCACCGCCTGCCCCGACGGCTGTTGGTCCGGCATTCCCACCGCCGGGCTGCAGCTGATCCTGGGCGTGGTCGCCGTCGCGCTGATCCTGCCCCTGGTCATCCTGGTCGGCACCACCACCCGGCTGGCCGCGACCCGCCGCGAGCAGCGTTTCGCCGCGATGCACCTGGTCGGCGCGACCCCTCGCCAGGTGGCTATCGTGTCGGCCGTCGAGGCGACGGTGTCGGCGATCGCGGGCACCGTGGCCGGCTTCGGGCTGTTCCTCCTGGCCCGCGACACCCTCGCCGCGGTCCCGTTCACCGGCGCTCCCATGTTCCCGGCCGACCTCGCGCTGAGCCTTCCGCTGGTCGCCGGCGTCGCCCTCGGCGTCCCGCTGCTGGCCGCCGCCGCGGCCCTGGTCTCGCTCCGGCGCGTACGGGTGTCGCCGCTCGGCATCGCCCGGCGCGCCGCCGCCCGGCCCCCACGGGCCTGGCGGCTCGTGCCGCTGCTCGCCGGCCTCGGGGAACTCGCGTTCTTCATCGGCCGCCGCCCGTCCACCACCGACGGTCAGATCCTGGCCTACCTGTCCGGCATCTTCCTCGTGATGATCGGCCTGGTCGTGGCCGGCCCGTGGCTGACGATGGCGGTCGCCCGCGTCGCCGCCCGGCGCGCCGGCGGCACGGCCGGGCTGATCGCGGCCCGCCGGCTGGCGGCCGACCCGAAGGCCGGCTTCCGGTCGGTCAGCGGCCTGGTGATCGCGCTGTTCGTCACCACGGTGTCGGTCGGCATCATCGGCTCGATCGCGGCCGACCGGTCGGCCGACACGGTCGGGGCGGCCACCGCCGACAACTCGGTCCTGTTCGCCATCTTCCGCGACGGACCGACCGCCCCGACCGGCGATCCGGTGCCGGCCGCGCTGAACGACCAGCCGGGCGTCCGGTACGTCGCCGTCACCCGCCGCCCCCCGGCCGATCTGCCCGCCCCGCGCATCACCGTCGGCGGCCAGCTCTGGCCGTCCTCGCTCGTGTCTTGCGCCGACCTGGCCCGTACGCCCTCGAAGGGCCGGTGTGCCCCGGGCGCCGAGGCGGCCTGGGTCTTCAGCACCCTGGAGGATCCCGAGGGCTGGAGCGGCGTCTGGCCCGCCGCCGACATCTCCGCCACCCGTCTGAGCACGTTGCCGGCCGACACGATCGTCACCTTCACCGACGGCTCGCGGGCCGCCGTCGAGGGGGCCCGGACGACCCTCACCAACGCCCACCCCATGATGTACGCCCCGTTCACCGAAGCCGGGTGGAACGCGGAGACGGCCCGGGTCTTCGAGGGCTGGCAGCGCCTGGCCGAGGTGGTCGTGCTGATCAGCCTGGCCATCGCCGGGTGCAGCCTGGCGGTGGGCGTCGCGGGCGGCCTGAGCGAACGCAAGCGCCCGTTCAGCATGCTGCGCCTGGCCGGCGTCCCGCTGCGGACCCTGCGGCGGGTGGTGGCCCTGGAAAGCGTGACCCCGCTGCTGGCCGCCGCCGTGGTGGCGCTCGGGGCCGGGTTGCTGGCCGCCCATCTGTTCCTGCGGGCGCAGATGGAGATCTCGCTGCAACCGCCGGGCCTGTCGTTCTACGCGATCGTCCTCGGCGGCGTGGCGGCGTCGCTGGGCGTCATCAGCCTGACGCTGCCCCTGCTGCGCCAGATCACCGGCCCCGAGGCCGCCCGCAACGAGTGACCGGCTGGCCGGGCGGCGGCCACCGCGCAGCCGGGCCGGCTTCGATGGGATACTTCCCAGGGTCCAGATCCGCTGAGGCCCGAACCGCTGAGAGACACGGGAGAGCGCCGCCTGATGGTTGCCTTTGAGCTGGCTGTTCAGGACGCGCACGGGCTGGACGTCGCCGCGCGGCTCACGGTCGACCGCATCGAGCTGTGCTCGGCGCTGCCGCTGGGCGGGGTGACGCCGTCGCTCGGGTTCGTCGAGGCGGCGACCGGCACGGCGGGCATCCCACCGGTGCACGTGCTGGTGCGGCCGCGGCCCGGCGGTTTCGAGTACGAGCCGGCCGAGGTGGCGGTGATCGTCGCCGACGTCCGCCACGCCCGGGCCGCCGGGGCCGCCGGGGTGGTCGTCGGGGGCCTGCGCGGCGGCCGGGTCGACGCCTCCCTGGTCGAGCGGGTGATCGAGGCGGCCGCCGGCGCCGACGTGACGTTCCACCGGGCCTTCGACAACGCCGAGGACCCGTACGCGGCCATCGACGCGCTCGTGGGGCTCGGCGTGCGGCGGATCCTGACGTCGGCCGGGGCCGCGAACGTCGCCGACGCGTTGCCGGCGCTGGCCCGGCTCGTCGAGGCGGCCGCCGGCCGCATCGAGATCATGGCCGGCGGCGGGGTACGGCCCGGCGTCGTCGGGAAGATCGTGGAGACCGGCGTCCCGGCCGTGCACGCGTCGGCCAAGCACGTCGTGCACGACGCGGCGGGAGTCTCGCTGGGCACGGCCGACGGCGCCGGGCGCGAGACCACCGACGAGGCCGAGGCCCGGCGCATCATCGAGGCTCTGCGCGGCGGCCCGGCGGTCTGACCGCGCGGCGGGCTCCATGCGAGGCGACGGCGGCCGGGCTGCTGCGGCGCCACGACGTGCGGGACGACGACCTGGTCGCCCCCATGGGCAGCTCAGCGGGCCAAGCCGTGCCGGCGGTGGGTGAGCTTCTCGGCCAGCCAGACGGGTGCCAGGCGCCGGGCCGGGAACACCAGCGCGGCGTTGCTGCCGACGGCGTACCGCTGACGGGGCCGGTCCTTCTCGATGGCGGTGACGATGGTGGCGGCGACCCGCTCGGGTGGGATGCCGGCCGCCTCGTTACGGTCGAGGGCGGCCACCATCCGCTCGTAGTCGGGGCGGTGCGGTGAATCGGGCTCGATGGAGCTGGTGCGGCGGGCGCTCAGACCCGTGTTGATCGAGCCCGGCTCGACCGTGGTCAGCCAGACACCGTACGGCGAGAGCTCGTGCCGGGCGCCGTTGCTGAAGCCCTTCAGGGCGGCTTTGGTGGCGACATACGACGACCGGTAGGCCAACGGGAACGACGCCAGCATGGAGCCGACCATCACCACCCGCCCGTAGCCCCGCTCCCGCATCCCGGGCAGGGCCAACTGCGTCAGCCGTACGGGTCCCAGCACGTTGACCTGGAACAGCCGGCGCAGCACCTCGCCGGGCAGTTCCTCGAACGGCCCGCTGTGGCTCTCGCCGGCGTTGTTGACCAGGATGTCGACGGTCCGCAGCGGCTCGGCCAGGGCTTCGACCGAGCCGGGCTCGGTCAGATCGAGCGGCAGATAGTCGACGCCGGGCGCCCTCTGCTCCGGGGTGAGGTCCTCGGGGTGCCGGCTCGTCCCCAGGACCCGGTAGCCGCGGGCGGCGAGCGCGGTGGCCGTGGCCAGGCCGATGCCGGACGAGGCGCCGGTGACCAGCGCAGTGCGATCCATCGACGCACCCTATCGGTCGGCCCGGCGCTCCCGGTGATCGACTCGCGGCGACGATCGGCGGTCAGTCGGCGGGTGAGTGGGCCCGCAGCTCGGCCAGGAGGCCGTCGCGGTCGGTGAGGACGGCACCCAGGATGCGGCGGCCGGCGGCAAGCAGGTCAGCCACGTCGGGCGTGCTCAGGGCGTACATGACCGAGCCGCCGTCGCGGAAGGAGACCACGACCCCGGTACGCCGGAGGACGGCGAGCTGCTGGGACAGGTTGGACGGTTCGACGTCGATCTCGGCGAGCAGATCGCGGACCGGGCGCGGACCGGCCTGCAGCAGTTCGAGCACGCGGATGCGCACCGGGTGGCCCAGCGTGCGGAACATCTCGGCCTTGGCCTGGTAAAGCGGCACCGACATCGACATCTCCCCCACCTGAAATGCGTGCCGACAACCTTAGGGGGCACGTGACCATCCGCACCAATGCGCAATTCCCGAGCTGCCGAATTGCAGAATTCTTCAATTCGCGGCCCAGACCTCAGAATCGTCGAACCGGATCGGGCGCGCGTGACGGACAACGTGTCCGATCGACGACCGCCGTTCCGGGCCATGCTGGTTGCAGGCCCACGGAAGGAGCAGACGGGGAATGGCCGAGATGGACGTGGCACTCAAGGACGCGCTGCAGCTGGACGGCGCGCTGGCGGTGGCGATCGTGGACTGGACCAGCGGAATGGCCCTCGGCACGGCGGGCGGCGGCTTCGGGTTCGACATCGCCGTCGCGGCGGCCGCGAACACGGAGGTGCTGCGCGCGAAATACCGCACGCTGGAAATGCTGGACCTCGGCGAGAACGTCGAGGACATCCTGGTGACCCTCGAATCGCAATATCACCTGATCCGCCCGATCACCGCCCCGGACGGTCATGGCCTCTTCCTTTATCTGGCCCTGCACCGGGAGCGCGCCAACCTGGCGATGGCGCGGCACCGGTTGCGGCTCATCGAGCAGCAGCTGGAGATCTGAACCGGCCGGGCCGCGGGCTTTGCCGAGGCCTGTACGCCGGCGTGTCCCCAGGACGCCGCAGAGGCGATCGCGTCTGTCCACAGGGCCGGCGTCGACCGGCACGATCTTGAGCGCGCTCGCGTAGCGTGCTTCCCGTGAGCCGCTTCGTCGATGGTGTGATCGCCAACGCCGCCCGAGCCCGCACCGGCATGGTGACCGGCGAGCCCGGGCCGGCCGTCCGTCGTCCGTGGACCGAGGTGCACGGTCAGGCCCGCCGCATCGCCGGCGGGCTGGTCGCCGCGGGGCTGCGGCCCGGTCAGGCGGTGGCCGTGCTGGCCGGGACGCCGGCCGAGATCGCCCCGGTGGCGCAGGGGGTGTGGCTGGCCGGCGGCAGCGTCACGATGCTGCACCAGCCCACGCCGCGCACCGATCTCGGGGTCTGGCGCGACGACACCCTGCGGGTGCTGCGGATGATCGACGCTCAGTCGGTGGTCGTCGGCGCGCCGTTCGAGCAGATGGCGCCGGCCCTCGACGCGTACGGCATCCGGCACCACTCCCCCGCCCAGCTCGGCCAGAGTCCCGAGGCCGACCCGGTCGACGCCGGCGAGGACAGTCCGGCGCTGCTCCAGCTGACCAGCGGGTCCACGGCCGACCCCAAGGCCGTGCGGATCACCCACCGCAACCTGTGGGCCAACCTGCGCGACGCCAGTGAGCATCTGCGCTGCGGCGAGGACGGGGTGATGGTGTCGTGGCTGCCGATGTTCCACGACATGGGCATGATCGGCTGCCTGGCGCTGCCCATGCTCAGCGGGCTCGAGCTGGTCAGCGTGACCCCGGCCGACTTCCTGGGCCGGCCGCTGCTCTGGGCCGACCTGATCAGCCGCTACGGCGGCACGATCACCACCGCGCCCAACTTCGCCTGGGCCGTGCTCACCCGTCAGCTCGCCCGGGTGGAGCCCGGCCGGCTCGACCTGTCGACCCTGCGGGTCGCCTGCAACGGCGCCGAGCCGATCGACCCGGCCACGATGCGCGCGTTCGTCGAGGTGGCCTCGCGGTTCGGGTTCGACCCGGGCGCGGTCAACTGCTGCTACGGCGCGGCCGAGAGCACCCTGGTCATCTCGTTGTCCGGGCTGGCCGACCCGATGATGCTCGACCGGGTCGACGCGGCCGCCCTCGAGCGGGACAACCGGGCCGTCCCGGCCGGCGCGACGGCCTCGGCCGAGCGCGAGATCCCGATGCTGGGCCGCCCCTTCCCCAGCGTCGAGGTGCGGGTCGTCGACGACGACGGCAAGCCGCTCGGCGAGCGTGAGGTGGGCCGGCTCCAGCTGCGCGGCGAGTCGGTGACCGACGGCTACCTGACCCCCGAGGGCTGGGAGCCGGCCCGCGACGCCGACGGCTGGCTCGACATCGGCGACGAGGGTTATGTGGCCGACGACCAGATCGTCGTCTGCGGCCGTCGCAAGGACGTCATCATCATGGGCGGGCGCAACATCTATCCGACCGACATCGAGCGGGCCGCCGGCGCCGTGGACGGGGTGCGCGAGGGCAACGTGGTCGCCGTCCGGCTGCTGGCCGGCGAGGGGGTGGCCCGGGAGTCGTTCGCGGTGCTGGCCGAGTCGCGCCAGGCCGCCGACGAGGCCGCCGCGGCCCGGATAGCCCGCGAGGTCACCAGCCGCGTGGTGGCGGAGATCGACGCCCGCCCCAGCGTCGTGCGTGTCGTGCCGCCCGGCTCGCTGCCCAAGACGCCGTCCGGCAAGCTGCGCCGCGCCGCGGCCCGGCAGCTGCTGGAGCCCTCCGATGGCTGACCGCCGGCGCCGCGGGCCGGCGGTTTGAGGCCGGTCCGGCGGTGGGGTGAGCGGGCGGACCCGCACCCGGTTCGGCGATCACCGCAACAAATGGCAACCGCTTGCCAGCCGCCGGGGGCGGCGGCGTGCAATGACGGGATGACATCACCGGGCACGGACGAGGCCGGACGGGCAACGGCCCAGGTCGCGGAGCAGCTTCGCGGGGTCCAGCGGCTCGGGGTGGCCTATTCGGGCGGGGTCGACTCGTCGGTGCTGCTGGCGCTGGCCGTGCGGGCGCTCGGGGCCGGACGGGTGGTGGCGATCCTCGGGGTGTCGCCGAGCCTGGCCGCCGACGAGCGGACCGCCGCCCACCGGGTGGCCGAGCGGATCGGGGCGCCGGTCGTCGAGGTCGAGACCCACGAGGGCGAACGCGAGGCCTACCGGGCCAACGGGCCCGACCGGTGCTTCCACTGCAAGGACGAGCTGTTCACGCGGATCGGCGACGAGGTCGTGGCCGCGCACCGGCTCGACGCGGTGGCCTACGGCGAGAACGCCGACGACGTCCGGCGGCTCGACCGGCCCGGAGCGAGGGCGGCCGCGGCCCACCGCGTGCTGAGCCCGCTGGCCGCCGCGGGTCTCGACAAGGCCGCCGTACGCCGGATAGCGCACGCCTTCGAGCTGCCGTGCGCCGACAAGCCGGCCGCGCCGTGCCTGGCCTCGCGCATTCCGCACTTCCAGATCGTCAGCCCTCGTAAGCTCAGCCAGGTGGAGAAGGCCGAGGCGGCGCTGCGCGGGCTCGGGTTCGGTGACCTGCGGGTGCGTCACCACGGCGACATCGCCCGCATCGAGCTCCCGGCCGAGGACCTGGTGCGGGCGGCCGGTGAGCCGCTGCGCGAGCAGGTGCACCGGGCGGTCACCGGGGCGGGCTTCCGCTTCGTCACGCTCGACCTGGCCGGCATCCAGTCCGGGGCGTTCACCGGCGCCTTCGTCGGCCCGGACGCTCGAGATCCGGCGCCCGGCCGGCCAGGAGACGAAGGACCGTCCGATGGCCGAGGCTGAAAGCTGGACCACTCGATGACCCCTCCTCATGCCGGCGACCCGATCGGGGCGGCGGGTCTGGAGACGTACGCGGATCTCGATCTGGATCGGATGCGGCGCCGCGGATATCCCGAAGCCGTCTACTGCGCGGGCAAGACGCCGGAGCAGGTGGCGGGGATAGCGGCGGCGATGCGCGAGCGGTCCGAGGTCGTCACGCTCTTCACCCGGGCCGGCCCGGAACACGCGGCGGCGGTGCTCGGCGCGCTGCCGGACGCCTTCCACGACCCGGTGGCCGGGCTGCTCGCGTGGCCGCCGCAGCCGCCCGGGCCGAGCGGCGGGCGGGTGGTCGTGGTCGCCGCGGGCACGTCCGACCTGCCGGTGGCCCGCGAAGCGGCCGTGACCGCGCAGTATCTCGGCCGGGCGACCGAGCTGATCGTCGACGTCGGCGTAGCCGGGTTGCACCGGGTGCTGTCGCACGTCGAGGTGCTGCGGCGGGCCCGGGCGGTCGTGGTCGTGGCCGGGATGGACGGCGCGCTGCCGGGCGTCGTGGCCGGGCTGATCGCGGCGCCGGTGGTCGCGGTGCCGACCTCGGTGGGCTACGGCGCCGCGTTCGAGGGCCTGGCCGCGCTGCTGACCATGCTCAACGCCTGCGCTCCGGGGGTGGCCGTGGTCAACATCGACAACGGTTACGGGGCGGGCCACCTCGCGGCGCAGATCGCCGCTCCCCCCGGCAGCGAGGGCGACGGCGGTCCGGCGTCGGGGGTCGCGTGACGGGACGGCACGCCTGGATCGACGCCTCGGCCGGCATCGCCGGGGACATGCTGCTCGGGGCGCTGCTGGACGCCGGCGCGTCGCTCGACGTGGTGCGGGCGGCGGTGGACGCCGTCTCGGACGGCACCGTGCGGATCTCCACCCGGGAAGTGACCCGCAACGGGTTGCGGGCGCTCAAGGCCGAGGTCGAGCCGACGGCCGCCGATCCGCCCCACCGCACCTGGCGGGACGTGCGGGAGCTGCTCGAGCGGGCCGGCGCGGCGGCGGACGACGCGGCCGGTGTCTTCCGGCTGCTGGCCGAGGCGGAGGCCCGGGTGCACGGGATCGCGGCCGACGACGTCCACTTCCACGAGGTCGGGGCGCTGGACGCGATCGCCGACGTCGTGGGTTGCTGCGCGGCGCTGGCCGACCTGGGCGTCACGAGCGTGTCGGCCGGGCCGGTGGCGCTGGGATCGGGCAGCGTGCGCGCCCGGCACGGCCGGCTGCCGGTGCCGGCGCCCGCGGTGGCCGAGCTGGCCCGGGGCTGGCGGGTGTCCGGCGGCGGGGACGGCGAGCTGGCCACGCCGACCGGGCTGGCGTTGCTGCGGGCCTTCGCACAGACCTGCGAGCGGCTGCCGCCGATGCTGCTCGACGCCGTGGGGGTCGGGGCGGGCACCCGGGACCCGGCCGGGCACGCCAACGTCGTCCGCGTCCTCATCGGGGTCGCGGACGAAGCCGGGGCCGGGTACGGAGCCGGGGCCGGGTACGGAGCCGGGGCCGGGTACGGAGCCGGGGCCGGGTACGGAGCCGGGGCCGGGTACGGAGCCGGGGACAGAGCCGAGGCTGGGGCCGGGGCCGGGGACAAAGCCGAGGCCAGGGCCGGGGCCCGGGACAAAGCCGAGGCTGCGGCCGGGGCCGGGGACAGAGCCGAGGCTGCGGCCGGGGCCGAGGCTGGAGACAAAGCCGGGACCGTCGACAAAGCCGGGACCGGGAAGAAGGTCGGGGCCGAGGAGCGGCCGGACGCGAGCTGGGGCGAAGTGGCCGAGGGAGCTGTGCTGCTGGAGGCCAACGTGGACGACCTCGATCCCCGCCTGTGGCCCGAGATCCTGGCCGGGCTGATGCGCCAGGGCGCGTCCGACGCTTGGCTGGTGCCGATCGTGATGAAGAAGGGCCGCCCGGCGCACACGCTCAGCGTGCTGTGCCCGCCGGGACTGGCCGGGGCGCTGCGCGAGCGGATCTTCCGCGACACCAGCACGCTGGGGGTCCGGCACAGCCGGCGGGACAAGGTGGCGCTGGAGCGGGCCTTCGCCGACGTCACCGTGGGCGACACCCGCATCGCGGTGAAGGTGGCTCATCGTGACGGCATCATGCTGCAGGTCATGCCCGAGTTCGAGGACGTCGCCGCGCTGGCCCGCCACCAGGGCAGGCCGGAACGGCTTGTACTGCAGGACGCCCTCGCCGCCGCCATGGCCGCGGGCTTGATCGTCGGAGAAACGCTACCCGCCAACCTCCGACCCGCTTAGCGCCGCCGTAGGGGCAGGCCACCGCCGGCAAACCTCCAAGCTGCTCGTAGCCGCCTCCGCCGAACCTCCGAGCCGCTCAGAGCCGCCGTCCCGGCAACCCACCGCCGCCGAACCTCCCGAGCCGCTCAGACCCGCCGCCGCCGAACCTGCGAGCCACTCAGAGCCGCCGTCGCGGCAACCAGCCGTCGGAGACCCGCTGCCGGCGAACCTCCAAGCCGCTCGAAGCTCCGTCGCGGCAATCAGGCGTCGTAGACCCGCTACCGGCGAACCTCCGAGCCGCTCAAAGCCTCCGTGGCGGCGATCAAGTCGGTGTCGCCGGCCAGATCGGGCGCGAGCAGGGCGAGGACCTCGCCGACCGAGTGGGCACGCTCGGCGTACGGACCGGCGCCCGCGTCGGTGACCGGGGCGCCGGCGCCGCGCAGGTGGTCGATCCACGCGGCCAGGACGCGGGCGGCGCCGACCGGCATCCGGTCGGCCGCCCGCTCGCCGCGCAGGACCGGGACGACGCGGATGCGCATCTTCTGGGAGCCGTCGGCGGCGATCTGGGCCAGGGTGTGGCGGATGCGCGGGTTGGCGAAGCGGTCCATCAGGGCCGCGCGATAGGCGGTCAGCTCGTCCGCGGGCAGCGGCACGTGCCGGCAGGCCTCGTCCCACCACTGGTCGAGCCAGGCGCGGCAGGTCGGGTCGGCCACGGCTGCGGCGACCGTCTCGTGGCCGAGCGCGCTCCCGGCGTACGCCAGAAGGGAATGCCCGCCGTTGAGCAGCAGGAGCTTGCGGGTCTCGTGGGGGACGACGTCGTCGACGAAGCGGGCGCCGCCTCGCTCCCAGGCGGGACGGCCGGCGGGGAACTCGCCGCTGAGGATCCACTCGGTGTAGGGCTCGGTGATCACCGGCGCGGCGTCGGGCCAGCCGCCGGCCTCGGCCACGTCGCGGATGTCGGCCGGGGTGGTCCGGGGGGTGATGCGGTCGACCATCGTGGTCACGAACGAGACGTTCGCGGTGATCCACTCGTCGAGAGCGGGATCGAGGCGGGCGGCCAGCTCGTGCACGGCGTGGGCGGTGACCTCGCCGTTGCCGGGCAGGTTGTCGCAGGAGACGACGGCGATCGGCCCGGAGCCGGCCAGGCGCCGCGCGGACAGGCCGGTGACGAGGCGGTCGGCGACCACGCCCCCGCTCGCGTAGGCGGCCTCGGTCATGGTGATCGTCAGAACGGCGACCGCCGGGTCGGCGACCAGGGCCCGCCAGGTGGTGGCGTCGCTGCCCGGGTGGGCGGCCACCACGGACGTCTGCACCTGCAGGTCGTCGGTGGACGGACCCCGTACGACGAGGGTGTATCGGCCCTGCTGGCGGGTCAGATCCTCGGCCAGCGCGGCCGACCGCCCGGTGAACGCGGCGATCCCCCACTCCTCGTCGAAGCCGGTGTACCAGGCCTGATGGGCGCGGAAGAAGCCGCCCAGCCCGAGGTGGACGACGCGGACCGGCCTCATAGCTTGAACACCTCTCGGGGCTGGGTGGCCACCAGGGCGGTCAGCGTGTCCAGGGCCTCGTCCTCGTCGAGGCGGTGCTCGGCGACGAGGGTGGCCAGGAAGCCGGCGTCCAGGCGGCGGGACATGTCGTGGCGAGCCGGGATCGAGCAGAACGCGCGGGTGTCGTCGATGAAGCCGGACATCCGGCTGAACCCGGCGATCTCGGTCACGGCGTGCTGGTAGTGCCGGATCTCGCTGGGGTTGTCGAGGAACCACCAGGGCGCCCCGGCGTACACGGCGGGGTAGAAGCCGGCCAGCGGGGCGATCTCCCGGCTGTAGACGTCGGGATCCACGGTGAACAGCACCAGGTGCAGGTTCGGGTGGGTGCCGAACCGTTCGAGCAGCGGGCGCAGCGCGGCGGTCAGCTCCAGGGCGACCGGGATGTCGTGCCCGGTGTCGGGGCCGTGCGCGGCCAGGGTGGCCGGGTGGTGGTTGCGCCAGATGCCCGGGTGCAGGGTCATCACGAGGCCGTCGTCGCACGACATGCGGGCCATCTCGAAGGTCATGTGCCGGCGGAAGGCGACCGCCTCGCGCGGGGTGACCGTGCCGGCCAGCGCGGAGCTGTAGATGCGCTCGGCCTCCCGGGTCTCCAGCGGTTCGGTGCCGGCGTCGAAGTGACCGTGATCGGCCGATACCGCGCCGAGCGAGATGAAGTAGCGCCGCCGCTCCTCCAGGGCCGCGAGGTAGCCCGCGTAGTCGCCCACGTCGCCGCCCAGCTCCTTGACGATCGCGGGCCAGCCGGGGCGGCCGACCTCGAGGTAGCGGTCGGGGCGGAAGGTCGGCGCGATCCGGGTCGGGATCGACTCGTCGTCGCGCAGCGCCCGGTGCGCGGCCAGGTCGTCGGCCGGATCGTCGGTGGTGGCCAGGAACGCGATGTCGAAGCGGGACAGCAGCGCGCGGGGCCGGTGGCTGTCCCGGACCAGCTGCTCGGCGATCTGGTCGTAGAGGGCGTCCGCGGTGGTCGCCGACGGCCGCTCGGTGACCCCGAAGACCTCGGTCAGCGACGACTCGAACCAATACCGTACGGGCGTCCCGCGCAGCAGCGGCCAGTTCGCGCAGAACAGCCGCCAGGCCTCGCGCGCGCGGGTCTCGGGCAGCGGCCCCTCGCCCACCCCGAGGTCGGTCAGCGGGATCCCGCCGGCGTGCAGCAGCCGCGTCACGTAGTGATCGGGCTGGATGAACAGCGAGGTCGGGTCGACGAACGGGGTGTCGTCCAGGATGAGCCGCGGATCCACGTGCCCGTGCGGACTGATGATCGGCAGATCGCGGACCTCCTGGTAGAGGCGGCGGGCGATCGACCGTACGCCGGGATCGGCGGGCAACAGCCGGTCGGGGTGCACTGTGAGGGCAGCCATGCGCCCGAGCCTCATCGGCTGAGCGCAGTGATGGCAATCAGTTGCCAGTTGTTGCCTCAGCGTGCGGGCAACAACTGGCAACTTGTTGCGCGCAGGTTAACGGGCGTCTCACAGTGACCCCCATCACTCCCTCCGGCTAGTAGCTCAGAGGAGACCCCTTTCCATGATGGCAAACAAGCTCACGGCGCTGGCCGGCACGGCGGTTCTGGCGCTCGCACTGGCCGCCTGTGGCGGCGGCGACGAAGGTGGCGGCGAGGGCGGCGACGGCAAGACCCTCAACGTGCTGATCGCGGCCAACACCCAGTACCCCGACGAGTTCGCGGCCTGGCAGAAGGACATCAGCACGAAGTTCAAGGCCCAGACCGGCGCCGAGGTCAAGTTCGAGACGTTCGCCAGCGCCAACGACGAGCTGACGAAGATCCAGACGTCGGTGGTGTCGGGCTCCGGGCCCGACGTCTACGCGGTCGGCACCACGTTCACCCCCACCGCCTACTCCACCGGCGCGTTCGTGAAGCTGGGCGACGAGGAGTGGAAGAAGGTCGGCGGCAAGGAGAAGTTCACCCCGGCCACGCTGGGCATCTCGGGGCCGGACGAGCAGAACCAGGTCGGCATCCCGTGGGTCAGCCGGCCGTTCGTCATGGCCTACAACACCGAGATGCTCCAGGCGGCCGGCATCGACAAGCCGGCGACGACCTGGGACGAGCTGGCCCAGCAGGCCAAACAGATGACCAAGGGCGACCAGTACGGACTGGCGATCGCTTACAAGGACAACTTCGACCCGTGGAAGTTCGTCTGGGGCATGTCCGTGCAGGCCGGCAACCCGCTGGTGGACGGCAAGACCGCGAGGCTGCAGGACCCGACCGTACAGAAGGCCTACGACACGTACTTCGGCTGGCTCACCCGCGACAAGGTGGTCGACCCGGCCGCCGTCGGCTGGACCAACCCGCAGGCCGTGGCCGCGTTCGCCAAGGGCAAGACCGGCTACTTCATGCTGACCACGCCGACCGCTATCAACTCGCTGGAGCAGGGCGCGGTGAAGGGCAAGTGGAAGTTCGCCGTACTGCCGACCGTGCCGCCGGGCGCGACGAGCCGGCCCACGAACGGGGTCGAGGCGGCCAGCATCCTCTCCGGTGACAACCTGCTGATCGCGGACTACTCGAAGAACAAGGACCTGGCCTTCGAGTACGTCAAGCTGGTCACCGACCAGGACACGCAGCTCGACTACTACAAGAAGTTCGGCAACCTGCCGGCCAACGCGGCCGCGCTGCAGACGCTGGCGTCCGACCAGCAGCTGGCCCCGGTGACCGAGGCGGCCAAGAAGTCGGTCGCGACCCCGTTCACCGGCGCCTGGGGCGACATCCAGCTCGCGCTGACCAACGTGGCCGTGCAGTCGCTGCCCGACCTGGGCAAGGGTTCGATCAGCACGCAGCAGATCGACGCCCGGATCGCCGACGCGCAGAAGTCCGCGCAGACGGCGCTGGACCGGGCCAAGTAGATGACGACCCTAGTCCGGCCGCCCGAGACGGCGGCCCCCAAGGAACCGCGGCGCCGCGGCGTGACCGAGCGGCAGCGTCCGCTGTGGCTGCTCACGCCGGGCGGGCTCCTGCTGGTCCTGATCGTGCTGATCCCCCTGGCCGTCGCGCTGTGGATCTCGCTGATCGACCTGGACCAGTACAGCCTGCGGCGCTGGGTCGAGGCGCCGTTCATCGGGCTGGACAACTTCGTCGAGTCGTTCAGCTCGGGCCTGCTCAACTCGATCTGGATCAGCGTCTCGTTCGCGGTGCTGTCCACGATCGCGACCGTGCCCATCGGCATCGCGGCCGCGCTGGTCACCCAGAACAAGTACAAGGGTCGCGCGCTGGTGCGGGCGGTGTTCCTCATCCCGTACGTGTTGCCGTCGTTCGTGGTCGCCACGGTGTGGCGCACGATGCTGCAGCCGGACGGGGTCGTCAACGCGTGGCTGTCCAGGGTCGGCATCGAGGGCGGGCTGTGGCTGACCGGGCCCCGCTCGTACTGGGCGCTGATCCTGGTCGAGATCTGGGCCGCCTGGCCGTTCATCTACCTGATGGCGCTGGCCGCGCTGCAGTCTGTGGACAACGAAGTGCACGAGGCGTCGGCTGTGGACGGGGCGCCGTGGTGGCCCAAGCTGCGCCGGGTGATCCTGCCCTACCTGCGCGGGCCGGTGCTGCTGGCCTGTCTGCTGGCCACGCTCAACCACATCAACAACTTCACGTTGCCGTTCGTGCTGTTCGGGGCGCCCGCTCCGGAGGACGTGAACGTGATGCCGATGCTCGTGTACGTGACCAGCTTCCAGAGCTTGCGCTTCGGCTTGAGCGCGGCCATGGCGGTGCTGTCGCTGGTGCTGATCGCGATTCCGTTGTTCGTCTACCTGCGGGCCGTACGCCTGGACGTCCACGACGAAGGAGGCCGGCGATGAACGACCGCATATCGAACCACGCCGCACGGAACGGATGCGCGCGGGCGAGCCGATCCGCGTCGGTGAGTGGACGTGCACGGATTAGCCGATACACACCGGTGAGCGGATGTGGGCGGGCGAGCCGATCCGCGTCAGTGAGCGGATGCGCACGGGCGAGCCGATCCGCGTCAGTGAGCGGATGCGCACGGGCGAGCCGATCCGCGTCAGTGAGCGGATGCGCACGGGCGAGCCGATCCGCGTCAGTGAGCGGATGCGCACGGGCGAGCCGATCTGTGTCGGTGAGCGGATGGGCGCGCATGAGCCGGTCGGGGGGTGCGCGATGAGCGTTTCCGCTTCGGCCGAGGCCAACCGGCTGTTGCCGCGATGGTTGCTTGTCGTGTTGACGGCATTGCTCGTGTTGATGGTGTTGATTCCTGTCCTGTACATCGTGCTGGCGTCGCTCAACAGCGATGTGGGCGTGGCGTCGGGCGAGTATTGGCCCAGCTCGTTCAGTCTCGACAGCTACACCCGCATCTGGACCACCGCGGACTTGTCCACAGGCATCGTGAACAGCCTCATCGTGTGCGCGTTCACCGCCGTGGCGTCGTCGCTGCTGGGGACGACCACTGCCTACGTGCTGGTGCGCTATTCGTTCCTGGGCCGGCTGACGATCCTGCGCGGCCTGGTCGGACTGCAGAGCATCCCGGGCACGTTGATGCTGCTGCCGGTGTTCGTGCTGTTCTCGTCGGCCGGCAACTATCTCGGCCTGACCGTGATCGGCACGCGGTGGGGGCTGTTCGTCGCGTACCTGACCTTCGCCCTGCCGTTCTCGACCTGGGTGATGGTGACCTATCTGCGCGGGCTGCCCCGGGAGCTGGAGGAGGCGGCCCGGACCGAGGGCGCGTCCACCGTGGTCATCCTGTGGAAAATCATCTTCCCGCTGAGCCTGCCGGCGATCGTCGTGTCCGGGATCTTCGCCTTCCTGCTCGGCTGGAACGACGTGTTGTTCGCGTCGGTGCTCACCCGGCCGGAAACGCACACCGCCGCGGTCGCCCTGCAGATCTTCGGGTCGCAGCAGGAGGGCGGCGCGCTGCCGGTCTACTCACAGATGATGGCGGCCGCCCTGATCTGCGCGGCTCCCGTGGTGCTGCTCTACCTGGCCTTCCAGCGCTACCTCGTGGGCGGCCTGACCGCGGGCGGCGTCAAGTGAGCGTGACCGGCGGCGCTCCTCTCATCACGGCGCGCCGCGAAAAGCCAAGCCGGCGTGCCGGCCACCTTGAGCAGGCGGGGCTCGCCGGGAACGGTCGCCACGCCCGGCGCGCCGGACACCCCCGGACGCCCCGGCACGATGAGCACCCTCAGCACGCTCGCCCTCGGCATCCCCAGCCCAGCTGGCACACTCAGCCCACCGCACATGCTCAGCTCAGCGGGCACACTCAGCCCACCGCACACGCTCGGTCCAGCGGGCATGCTCAGCCCGTCAGGCGGGTCGCGCACGGACTGACGGGATGCCCGCAGTGAGGGCGCCGCGGGTGGCTCTCATCGGGCCGGGGACTGTGTCGGTCGTGCACCTGGCGGCGATCGAGAAGCTGGGAGCCGAGCTCGTCGGGGTGTGTGACTCGTCGCGGGACCATCGTGCGTTTCTTGACGAGACTCGACCTGACGTCGTCCATATATGTACTCCACACGATCAACATGTACACATAGCCGCGGACGCGTTGGAGCGTGGCATTCATGTGCTGCTCGAGAAGCCGGTCGCGCACACCATCGACCAGGCCGAGCTCTTGGTCGCCGCGGCCGGCGACCATCCACAGGTGAAGCTGGGCGTCTGTCTGCAGAACCGCTACAACCTGACGTCGCAGGCGGCCCGGAAGCTCCTGGACGGCGGCGAGCTGGGCCGGGTCGTCGGCGCGTCGGCGACCGTGTTGTGGCACCGCGACGCCGCCTACTACGACGCGCGCCCGTGGCGTTCGGTTCGGGCGCGTGCCGGCGGTGGCGTTCTGATCAACCAGGCCATCCACACCCTCGACCTCTTGCAGTGGCTGGTCGGCGACGTCACCGCGCTGCGCGGGCACGCCGGCCGCTACGGCGGGCTGCCGGGCGACGTCGAGGACACCGCCCACGTGGTGCTCGACCACGACGGCGGGGCGCGCAGCGTCTTCTTCGCGACCGTCACCAACGCCACCGACTCGCCGGTCGCCCTCGAGGTCGTCGCCGAGCACGGCACGCTGCTGCTGCGCGGCGACCTGACCGTGGCGTACGCCGACGGTCGGGTGGAGACCGTGGCCGAGCTCGCCCCGGGCGGCACCGGGCGTTCCTACTGGGGCGCCTCGCACGAACTGCTGATCGCCGACTTCTACCGCTCGCTGACCGACCCGGAACCGTTCTGGATCGGGCCGCGGGAGGCCCTGGCGTCGCAGCGACTGATCGCCGAGATCTATCGAACCACCAGCTGAAGGGCACCGCCGATGTGGACTCTCTCCGGTTTCTCCGACGAGATCTCCCCCGACTTCACCGAGCAGTGCGAGGTCGTCACCGGCCTGGGCATGACGCACGTGGAGGTGCGCAGCGCCTGGGACGTCAACGTCCTGGACCTGTCCCCCGACCAGCTCGGCACGGTGAAGAAGACCCTGGCCGCGTACGACCTCAAGGTGTCCTCGATCGGGTCGCCGATCGGGAAGATCGCCATCACCGACGACTTCGCGCCGCACCTGGACCGCATGAAGCACGCGGCCGAGGTCGCGCGCCTGCTCGACGCCCCGTACATCCGGATCTTCTCGTTCTTCCTCCCGGCCGGCGACGACCCGGCCGCGCACCGGGGCGAAGTGATAGAGCGGATGCGCGCCCTCACCCGCGTCGCCGAGGACGCCGACCTGATCCTGCTGCACGAGAACGAGAAGGAGATCTACGGCGACGTGCCGAGCCGCTGCCTCGACCTGATCCGCTCGGTGGGCTCGCCCTACCTGCGGCTGGCCTGGGACCCGGCCAACTTCGTGCAGGTGGGGGTGCGTCCCTACACCGACGGGTACGCGCAGCTTCGCCCGCACGTGGCCTATGTGCAGATCAAGGACGCGCATCGGGCCGACGGCACCGTCGTGCCGGCCGGGCAGGGTGACGGCGAGGTGGCCGAGACGATCCGGGCGCTGCGCCACGACGGCTTCGACGGGTTCTTCTCGCTGGAGCCGCACCTGGCCGCCGGGCACGCCACCGGCGGGTTCTCCGGGCCCGACCTTTTCCGCACCGCCTGGCGGGCCTTCACCGGCCTGCTCACGACCGAGGGGATCGAGTACGCATGAATCCGAAGTTCGCCATCGTCGGCGCCGGGGTGATCGGGCGTCAGCACGGGCTGGTCACGAGCCAGCTCACCGACCGGCTGGAACTGGTCGCGGTGGCCGACGTCGTCCCCGACCGCGCCGCCGCCCTGACCGCCGAGCGGGGCGGCCGCCCGTACGCGTCGCTGACCGAGGCCCTCGCGGCCGAGGAGATCGACGTGGTGGTGGTGTGCACGCCGACCGGGCTGCACGGCACCGTCGCGATCGAGGCCCTGGACGCCGGCAAGCACGTGATCATCGAAAAGCCGGCCGAGGTCACGGTGGCCAGGACCGACGAGATCATCCGGGCTCGGGACAAGGCCGGCACGCTGGTCACGGTCATCTCCCAGCACCGCTTCGACCCGTCCACCGAGAAGACCCTCGCGGCCATCGCGGCGGGCGAGTTCGGGCGGGTCAGCTCGGGCATCGCGGCCATCGACTGGTGGCGCGGGCAGAGCTACTACGACTCGGGCGACTGGCGGGGCACCTGGGAGCTCGACGGCGGGGGCGCGCTCATGAACCAGGGGGTGCACACCGTCGACCTGCTCGTGGCCGCTCTCGGCCGCCCGGTGGAGGTCTTCGCGTACACGGGCACCCTGGCGCACGAGCGGATCGAGGTGGAGGACGTGGCGACCGGCGTGGTGCGGTTCGCGTCGGGAGCGCTCGGCGTGCTGCACGCGACCACCTCGGCGTACCCGGGGCTCAGTGCCCGTCTGCAGGTGCACGGGGACCGCGGCTCGGCGGTCATCGACAACGACCAGCTCGCGTTCTTCCACGCCACGCCGGTCGGCCAGGACATCGAGGAGCGGCTGATGGGCACCACCCGGGTCACCTCGGGCGGCGGCAGCGGCGACACGGCCGGCAGCAACCCGGGGCAGCTGTCCGACGCGCACCGCAGTCAGTACCTCAACTTCCTGGACGCCCTGGCCGGCCGGGCCGAGCTGCGGGTCGACCTCGAGACCAACCGGCAGTCGATCGCGGTCATCACCGGGGCGTACGAGTCGGCCCGCACCGGGAAGCCGGTGAGGCTCGGATGAACCGGATCGCGGCCAACCCCATCCCGTACTGGGCCACGGCCGGCAAGACCCGGGAGGTGTTCGACGAGGCGTTCGCGGACTTCCACGCCATCGGCTTCACCGCGGTCAAGGCCGACGTGCCCGACGACATGACCGCCGAGCAGTACCGGGCCTGGATCGGCGGGTACGGGCTGGCGCCGTCGCTGAGCCTGTTCAACTCCCCCTTCGACGACACTGTCACCGAGGCGGGCGAGGTTGAGAAGGCCCGGCGGTTCGCGGCCACGCAGGTCGCGCTCGGCCTGGACCGCACGATGGTCTCGTCGATGGCCGTACCGGCCCGGATCGAGCGACCGGCGGTCGGCGCCGGCTTCGACGAGGGGCGGCTGAGCCGGGCCGTGGACCTGTGCGGCGCGGTGTGCCGGGCACTGGCCGAAGAGGGACTGCGGCCGCTGCACCACTCGCACGTCGGCGGGGTCTTCGAGACCGAGGACGAGATCACCCGGCTGCTCGACGACCTCGGGCCGGACGTGATCGGCTTCGGCCCGGACACCGGTCATCTGCGCTGGGCCGGCATCGACCCGGCGCCGTTCATCCGCCGCTACGCCGACCGGCTCGGCGGCATCCACATCAAGGACGTCTTCCCTGATCACCTGGCCGACGGCGCGGGCAGCGGCTCGTACCGGGAGAAGACGGCCTCGAAGCGGCTCTGGGCCGAACCCGGGCTCGGGGTGGTCGACTTCGACGCCGTGCTCGACGCCATCCCGGCCACCTACGACGGCGACTTCATGATCGAGGTCGACGAGCCGTCGGTGGAATCGAAGCTGGAGTCGCACCGTCTGTCGTTCGAGTGGGCGCGCAAGGCCCTGGCGGGCAGGATCAGGGAATGACTTCCGCTGTGATCGGGCGGGCCGCCCGGGTGGGCGGCGCCGACCAGGTGCTCACCGAGGCCGAGGTACGCGAGTTCGTCGGCGCGCGACTGGCCGGGCTCGACGTCGACGGGCGCAGCGTCTGCGTGCTCGTGCCCGACGCCACCCGGACCTGCCCGTTGCCGCTGCTGGTGGGGGCCGTGCACAAGGCGCTGCACGGCCGGGTGTCCCGGTTGACCGTGCTCGTCGCCCTGGGGACGCACGGCGCGATGACGGCCGAGGCGCTGGCCACGCACGTCGGCGTCCACCCGGGCACCGAGGTGATCAACCACGAGTGGTGGGACCCGGCCACCTTCGCGGACCTCGGTACGATCCCCAGCGCGCGGATCGAGGAGCTGTCGGGCGGGCGGATGAGCGGCGACGTGCCGGTCCTGCTCAACCGGGCCGTCGTCGAGCACGACATCGCGATCGTCGTCGGCCCGGTGCTGCCGCACGAGGTGGTCGGCATGTCCGGCGGCAACAAGTACTTCTTCCCGGGCGTCGCCGGCCAGCAGATCATCGACGTGTCGCACTGGCTGGGCGCGCTGATCACGTCGGCCGAAATCATCGGGACGACCGGGCTCACCCCGGTCCGCGCCCTGATCAACGACGGCGCGGCGCTGATCCCGGCCGAGACGTACGCCTTCTGTGTCGTCACCGCCGAGACGCCGGACGACCCCGACGTACCCGGGCTGGCCGAGGGCGACCGCAGCAGCGCGCTGCACTCGATCTCGTTCGGCGACTGCGTGGCGTCGTGGGCCAGCGCCGCCGAGATCAGCGCCGCGACCCACGTGACGTATCTGGACCGGCCCGTGCGGCGGGTCTTGTCGATCGTCCCGGCGATGTACGACGAGATCTGGACCGGGGCCAAGGGCTTCTACAAGGTCGAACCGGTGGTCGCGGACGGCGGCGAGGTGATCCTGTACGCGCCGCACATCACCGAGATCGCGACGAGCCACCCGCAGATCCACGAGATCGGCTACCACTGCCGTGACTACTTCGTGAAGCAGTGGGACCATTTCCGGCACATCCACTGGGGCGTGCTGGCCCACTCGACCCACCTGCGCGGAGCGGGCACCTACGACGCCGAGACCGGTGTGGAACGGCTGCGGGTGCAGGTCACCCTGGCCACCGGCATCCCCGAGGAGGTGTGCCGCGCAGTGAATCTCGGCTACCGCGACCCGGCGACCATCGACCTCGCCGCGTTCACGACCGACCCCGGGACCATGGTCGTGCCCCGGGCCGGCGAGGTGCTGTTCCGGCTGCGCTGAGCGGCCTTACCCTGGCGCCTTTCAGCGCGGCCGGGCGCCGGGCGGGCGGACCCGGGCGGTCGAGTCGCGCACCACCAGGCGTACGGGAAGGACGAGCGGACGGCCGCTGGGCTTGGCTCCCTGGGCCACGGCGATGCAGTTCTGCATGCCGGTGAAGCCCATCCGGTAGAGCGGCGACGCGATGGTCGTGAGCTGCGGCTCGACCAGCTCGTCGAAGATGATGTTGTCGAAGCCGACGACGCTGACCTGCTCCGGAACGGCCACCCCGAGCCGGCTCAGGCCCTTGACGATGCCGATCGCGAGCTGGTCGTTGTAGGCCTGCACGGCCGTCGAGTCGCTCTCGACCACGCGGTGGGCGGCGCTCAACCCGGCCAGCACCGTCGGCTCGTACGGTCCCAGCCGCCGGGCCTCCAGGCCGAGATCGGCCGTCGACTGCCGCAACGCCCGCCACCGTACGCCGTCCGACCAGCTCGTCTCCGGCCCGGCCACGTACGTGATCCGGTCGTGCCCGAGCGACGCCAGGTGCTCGACGGCCCGGCGGATGCCCCGCTCGGCGTCGTTGAGCACGCAGCTGGCCTCCGGGATGATCCGGTTGAGCAGCACGACGGCCTTCTGCTTGGCCACCATGCGCAGCGCCGAGTCGGTCATCCGCGAGCTCGCGATCACCACGCCGTCCACCTGAGCCAGCTCCTGCTCGATGGTGTGTCGCTCGACCTTGGGAGACTCGTTGGTGTGCGACAAGATCAGCTGGTAACCCGCCTCCCGCGCGGCCTCGTACGCGCCCTTGATGATGTCGCCGTAGAACGGGTTAGTGACATCGGCGACGACCAGCGCGATCGCGTGCTGCACGGCGCCGCCCCGGGGCTGAAGGGCGATCGCCGACCGGTAGCCGAGCTTCTCCGCCGCCTCGAAGATGCGCTTAGCGGTGTCCGCGTTGACCCGCCCCGGACGCGCGTAGGCCCGCGACACGGTCGAGGCCGCCACCCCCGCCTCGCGCGCCACGTCGTAGATCGTCGGGCGACTCATGACCAGGATGTTAAGTCGGTCATCGTTCGCACAACAGCCCTCGCCGTCGCGGCCACCTCCGCGCTGCTCCTCGCGCCCCCGGCCGCCGCCTCCGCCTCGGCCGCACCGGCCCGGGTGTGCGCCATCCGCGACGAGCGACTCGACGAGCTCTCCGGCCTGGTGGCCACCGCCGGCGGCTACGTCGCCGTGAACGACGGGTCGGACGTCGCCGACCGCCGCCGGATCTTCTTCCTGGACGGTTCGTGCCGGGTCACGCGCACAGTGCGCTACCCCTCAAGGCCCCGCGACACCGAAGATCTGGGCCGCGCGGCCGACGGCACCCTGTGGGTGGCCGACATCGGCGACAACAGCGGCATCCGTACGACGGTCGCGCTGTGGAAGCTGACACCGGGAGCCGCCCGCCCGGTCCTGCACCGCCTGGCCTACCCCGACGGCGCCCACGACGCCGAGGCCGTGTTGGTGCCGCCGACCGGCAACCCCGTCGTCGTCACCAAGAGCGGCGGAACGGCCGGGATCTACGTCGTGCCCGGCCCGCTGCGACCGGGGTCGACCGCCGCGCTGCGCCGGGCCGGCGAGGTCACGGTGCCGCTGACCAGCACGAGCAACCCGTTCTCGTTCCTCGGGCGGGCGGTCGTCACCGGCGGGGCCACCTCACCCGACGGCCGCCACGTGGTGCTGCGCACCTACGCCGACGCCTTCGAGTACGACGTGACCGACGGCGACGTGGCCGGAGCCCTGAGCGGCCGGCCGCGGCAGATCGCCCTGCCCGACGAACCGCAGGGCGAGTCGGTCACCTACAGCGCGGACGGGCGCTCGCTGCTGACCGTGTCGGAGACCTCGGACGAGCCGGCGGGGACCCGGCCGGTGATCCTCCGCTATCCCCTGCCCGACCGTCCGGCCGCCGCCGCACCGGGGAGCTCGGCGCCGGCCGCCGGGTCGCCGTCTGCGCCGACGGTCGATCCGCCGAGCGCGCCGGCCGCGGGTTCGCCGTCGGCTGCGGTGGCTGGATCGCCCGTCGCGGGGAGGTCGTCCTTCAATTACCTGGCCGTTGTCGCCGGGGCAGTCGTGGTGATCGGGGTGGCGCTCGCGGCGATCCTGGTCCGCGGGCGCCGCCGGCGGGGATGACGACCGCGCTGGATGTCCCGCTGCTTGTTGGCCGATCGCTTCTGCTTGCTGCCGGCGCTCATCCACGGCGCCGCCACACCGCTGCGCCTGGCCGCACCGCACCGCTGCGCCCAACCACACCGCTGCGCCCCGCTGTGCCCCGCCGGACCGCATCGCTGTGCCTCGGCCGCACCGCTGCGCCCGTCACACCGCCTAAAACATCCTAGGAGGCTAGGTTGAGCATGCTGGCGACGAGACGTTTTCACCCGCAGGCACAAGCACCGGCCGCAGGCGTCGGAGTAGCCACGCCGCGGCGAAGCGGCTGGCAGCCGCCAACATTCCGGTCATGACCACGATGTCGGCGGCTGCCACGACTGTCGCCCGGTGGCAGCCGCGACCCGTCTCAGACGGGCGGATTCTCCGGTGAAAGACCTTGGACGCGGGCGACGCCGCGCACCGCGCTGCCCGGCGTGGGGGGCACCGCGCTACCCGGCGCGGGAGGCACCGCGCTACCCGGCGCGGGAGGCACCGCGCTACCCGGCGCGGGAGGCACCGCGCTACCCGGCGCGGGAGGCACCGCGCTACCCGGCGCGGGAGGCACCGCGCTACCCCGAGCGGAAGGAACCGCGCTACCCCGAGCGGCAGGCGCCGCACTACCCGCGGGCGGCGCGAAATCCCGGGCCGCCGGGGACGGCGGGCCGACGTGGACGGGCGCGCTGCCGCTCACCGGCGCCGCGCCCCCGTAGGTGCCGCCAACCGCGGCGACGCCGGAAGCGGCGCCGGCCACCGGCGCGATTCCCGAGGCGGGCCCGGCCGACCGCAACTGCTCCGTCGGCGCCGATGCGGCCGCGGGAAGGTCGACGCCGGCGGAGTCAGGCTGCGCCGAGGCGCCGGCGGCCGGGCTGACCGGCGTACCCGGGGAGGCCGCGACCGGGCCGAGCACCGCGACCGGGGCGCCGGCGCCGGCCAGGGCCGGCGTGGCGGCGGGCCAGAACGAGGCCTTGCGCTTGGCCGAGACGTCCTCGACCCAGCCGAAGAGCAGCACCGCGCCCAGCACCAGGACCGCCTCGAGCACGAGCATCCAGACCACGTACTGGAAGGTCGCCCACGGCACCTCGTAGTGCTCGAGCACCAGCACGCCCACCGAGATGAGCGGGAAGTGCCACAGGTAGATCGTGATGGCCCGGGCGTTGATCACGCGGACCGACTCGGACACCCACTTCCAGCTGGCCCGGTCGAGGACGGCCAGGGTGGGGCGGAAGCGCAGCACGATCAGGACGAACGCCAGCGACCACAGCGTGCGGGCGATCGGCACCTCGTTCAGGTCGAAGCCCCAGTCGGAGCGGTGGGTGAACAGCCAGTAGAGGCCCACGCCGCCGACCGCGGTCACCACCGCGACCCAGGCGGCGGCCGGCAGCCGGTGCAGGCGGCCGTCGCGGTGGGCGAAACCGGCGATCCAGCAGGCCGCGTACGTGACGAAGTCCCACATGATGCCGTCGATCGGGTCGGGCAGGCGGAACCCGGTCAAGGTCAGCGCCGCGAGCGCGGCCAGCGGCAGCACCACCATGGCCCAGCCGAGCTTCTTGTAGGCGAAGTACAGGAGCGGCGACACCAGGACGAAGATCAGGTACGCGCGGAGGTACCAGAGCACCTCCCAGAACGGCTCACCCCACGAGCTGCCCGGAGGGTCCTCGAGCGGGAACAGCCAGAAGATCAGGTTGAGCTTGTGCAGCGGGTGGTCGGGGTCGGTGGTCGACCAGCCGTGCCAGAACATGATCGGCAGGGCCACCGCGGCGAAGGTCCACAGCGCGGGCAGCAGGCGGCGGATGCGCGACCAGACGGCCTTGCGCGCGCCGGCCTTGGACAGCGACGCGGCCATCAGCGAGCCGGCGATGGCGAACATGACGCCCATGGCCGGCAGCACGTAGGTCAGCCAGGCCCAGCCGAACGCGTGATAGACCACGACCCGCACGATGGCGAGTGCACGGAGAGTGTCGATGTACCGGTTGCGAGGCGGCCTGGGCGCCGGTGGCGCCTCGGTCGCGGGCACGGCCGTAGCGGTACTTGCAGTCATGGGGTGAGCCTCCGCCACGGGGTCGTGATCACACAGCTCTCGTACTCGATCATGGCGGCGACCTGCTCGGAAACCACCGGATGCGGCCGGGCAGCCGTCCGTCCGGTCAGGTTCGGATGGCCGACCGGTAGCCTGTTTTCACCGCTGTCGACCCAGCTCGGCTGCCCCACCCGGCGTCGGCCGACCCGCAGAGCGCCATCACGCACTGTGACAGTGACCACAACGGCCGCCCGGGCTGGACACCGGCGCCGGCGGACCGGGCTCAGGTCGTACGCGGCTGCGAGCTAAAAAGTGTCGTACCCCCGGGCTAGGTTCAACGATGAGTTACGGCAGTCCCATCGGTCCCACTGTCGAGGAGGAGATCACGATGAAGTCCTTTCTGACCGCCGCTCGCGCCGAAGCCCTGTTCACGAGCCCGATCGCCACGGGCAGCCGACCCTCGTTCGACGTGGTCGACGACGCCATCCGCATAGCGGTGCGTGACCATCAGGGCGTCCGCGGTTGCGCGGCCGACGTCGCCGGGGAGTACGGCGACCATCCCGAGCTCGCCGCCCCTCGCATGCGCTGGGCCCGCCGCCTGGTCGAGGAGCTGTATGCGGCCCGGCCGGGCCACCGCCGCGGCTGGGCCCTGGTGGCATAGCGGGCACGCCCTAAGCGGTGGTGGCGATGCCGCCGTCGACGGGGATGATGGCGCCCGTCTCACCCGATCGCCAGGCCCTCGATCTCCTGGCCGGCTGGACCAGCTCGACGGCACTCGAGCACTGAGTCACCGGCCGGGCGCGGATGGTCAGCGGCGGCGGGGCGTCACCAGCCCCGACTCGTAGGCCCAGACGACGAGCTGGGCGCGGTCGCGGCAGTGCAGCTTGGTCATCGCGCGGTTGATGTGGGTCTTGGCGGTCAGCGGGCTGATCACCAGGCGGCCGGCGATCTCCTCGTTGCTCAGCCCGCGGGCGACCAGTTCGACCATCTCCTGCTCGCGGGCGGTCAGCACCTCGCGGCCGGCCGCCGGGTGGGTGGGCGGCCGGGTGCTGACGAACTCGCTGATCAGCGTCCGGGTGACGCCGGGGGCGAGCAGCGCGTCGCCCCGGGCCACGACGGCGATGGCCTGCAGCAGATCGGCCGGGTCGGCGTCCTTGAGCAGGAACCCGCTGGCCCCGGCCCGCAAGGCGGCGAAGACGTATGCGTCCAGCCCGTAGTTGGTGAGCATGAGGACGCGGACCTCCGCGAGGGCGGGGTCGGCCGCGATGCGCCGGGTGGCCTCGATGCCGTCGAGGACCGGCATCTGCACGTCCATCAGCACGACGTCCGGCGTCAGCCGCCGGGCGAGCTCGACCGCGCCTCCGCCGTCGCCCGCCTCGCCGACGACCTCGAGATCGTCCTCGGCCTCCAGCAGGGCCCGGAACCCGGCCCGCATCAGCGCCTGATCGTCGGCCAGCACCACCCGGATCATGCGGCACCGCAAGCCATTCGGCCGCCGTGGGCCGGTCCGAAGGGGATCACGCGATGCCGTCCAGCGGGAAGGTGGCCCGTACGGCGAAACCGCCGCCGTCGCGGTGGGCTGCCCGCAGGGTGCCGCCCAGCCCGGTGACCCGTTCCCGCATGCCGTTGAGCCCCACGCCCGGCGTCACCGGCCGGGCCGCCGTCGCCTGCCCGTCGTCGGTCACCGACACGGTCAGCCGGGCCGGCGCGTAGTCCACGTGCACCTCGGCGGTGGCCGCCCCGGCGTGCCGGGCGATGTTGGTGAGGGCCTCCTGCACCACGCGGTAGCCGGCCCGGTCGACCTCGGCCGGCAGGTCCGCGGGGGCGCCGGTGACCGTCAGCCGCACCGGAACCCCCGCCGCCCGGGTCCGTTCGGCCAGTTCGGCCACGCGTTCCAGCCCGGCCCGGTCCGGATCAGACGGTGTGCGCAGGACCTCCAGCGTCTCCCGGAGCTCGCGCATGGCCGCCCCACCGGCCTCCTGGATGGCCAGCAGCGCGGCCGACGGCTCCTCGCCGTGCTTGCGGGCCAGGTGGACGGCGATCCCGGCCTGCACCTTGATCACCGAGATGCTGTGGGTGAGCGAGTCGTGCAGGTCGCGGGCGATGCGCAGGCGCTCCTCCCCCGCGCGCCGCAACGCCACCTCCTCACGGGTCTGTTCGGCGTCGGCCGCCCGCTGCTCGACCTGCTTCAGGTAGGCCCGGCGCTGCCGCGCGACCAGCCCCGCCACGTTGGCCGCGACGAACCAGCCGAGCAGCAGCGTCGTGCGTTCGACGACCTGGTGGCCGGGCCGGCCGGCCGGTGCGGCCGAGACGTCGTACGCGAGGAAGCCGCCCAGGAAGGCCAGGCTGGTGACCGCGGCGGCCGCCCGGTGGCCCCGCCACGCGGCGATGTAGACGGTCGCGAGGACGGCGAACGCGGCCGACACCCCGGCATGCACCCGCACGTGCAGGGCCAGCATGGACGCGGCCACGACGAGCAGCGCGGGCACCGGGACGCGGCGGCACACCCCGAGCGCCGCCGCCATCAGCACGACGAGGGCGACGTCGAGGGTCCGCACCGGACCGGCGTCCGGCGCGAGGGCCGCGTTGCCCAGCAGGAAACCGCCGAGGACGACGCCGCCGAGGAGGTAAGGCAGATCCGGGCGCACCTTGGCACTGTAGGACGGCCGGCCCGCCGGTATCGTCCCGCCGGCGCGGTAGATCGGGCGTACTGCGGCCGCGGTATCCGGTCCCCGCGAAGTGCCTGCGGTGGCGGGACGCTTTCCCGGGCCGCCGGGCCGAGCATCGATTCCCATGACATACCGTTTCTTCACCCCCTCGCTCGCCCGGGCGGCCACCGGCTCGACGGCGGAGGTCTACCGCCAGCTGCGCGAGGACTTCCTCGGACCGCTGCCGACCTTCCAGGCGCTCTCCGCCGCGCCCGAGATCCTGGCCCCGGCCTGGGCGCTGATGCGGGAGGCGCTGCTCGCGGGCGGCGCCTCGCGGGTCGAGCGCGAACTCGTGGCCTCGGTGGTCTCGCGGGCCAACCGGTGCCGGTTCTGCGTCGACGCGCACGTGACGCTGCTGCACGCCCTCGGGGAGCACGGGCTGGCCGAGGTCATCGCCCGGGGTGATCCGCCGCCGCGGCCCCGGCACGCGACGCTCGCCGCGTGGGCGGCGGGCAGCCGCAGCCCGCGTGCCTCGCGATGGTCGAGCCCCTACTGTCCCGAGATCACCGGCACGCTGCTGGCGTTCCACTTCATCAACCGGGTCGTCTCGGCGCTGCTCGCCCCGGATCTGCTGCCGGGCGGCCTGCAGCGGTTCCCGGCGGTGCGCACCGCCGGCGGCCGGTTCTACGCCCGGACCGTACGGGAACCCAAAGAACCCGGTCGCAGCCTGGCGCTTCTCGACGGCGGCGCCGCGACACCACCGGCGTGGGCCGGGGACAGCCCGGTCGGCGTGGCCTATGCGGCGTTGCGCGAGGCCGCCACGGACGGCGGCGAGCTGCTCAGCGAGGCCGCCCGCCACACCGTGGCCGCCACGGTGAGCTGGGCGGACGGGCGGCATCCGGAGCGGCCCGCCGAGTGGGCGACCGACCTGGTCCGCGATCTGCCGGGCCGCGACCGCGTGGGCGCCCGGATCGCGCTGCTGGCGGCGTTCGCCCCGGCCGCGATCACCCCGGGCGACGTCGCCCTGCGCCGGCTCACCCATCCGTCCGACGCCGATCTCGTACGGCTGGTCGCGTACGGCGCGATCGCGGCCACCGACCACGTCGCCCGGGCCCTCGACCCGGCTCACCGTTAGGCCGGCCTCATGCGCAGAGCCTTCGTCGTCCTCAGCTCGATCACGCTCGCCGTCTTCGCGTTCCAGTTCGTCCTCGCCGCCGTCGGCGCCTTCACCGAACCGGCGAGCGAGGACGCGTACGCCTGGCACAGCATCACCGGCATGGCCGTGATCCCCGCCCTCACGCTGCTCACCACGCTGGCCGCCGCGCTCGCCCGGGCGCCGGGGCGGCTCATCGGCCTGGCGATCCTGCCGCTCGGCCTGACCCTGCTGCAGGCTCTGCTGGCCGCCCTGCCGGACGCGTTCGCCGACCCGGCCGGCGGCAGCACCACGCTCGGCCTGGTCTTCGGCGGGCTGCACGCCGTCAACGCGATCGTCGCCGTCCACGTGGTCGTGGCCGTGGTCCGCGGGGCGAGCCGGCTGGACCGGCCCGTCGAGGCCGGGGTGGCGGGATGACCACCGGATCGATCATCGCGGCCGACCTGGTCCTCGCCGTCCTGGCCGCCGCCGGGTGGCTGGGCGCCGGCGCCGCGGCGGTCGCCGGGCGCCGCCGGCTCGCGTCCGGGCTGGCCCTGGCCGCGCTGGCGGCCACCCTGGGCCGGGCGGTCACGACGATCGCGCTGGCCCGGGCGGGTTGGTGGTTCGCGGCCGAGAAGGTCGTCGTCGCCGCCCCACTGTCGCTGGCCGCGGTCGTCGTGGGCGGGCGACGGCTGCTGCGGCCGGCGCCGGTCGCCTACCTCTTCGCCGGATACGCCACCACGGGCGGCCTGCTGGTGACCGTTCTGCACGGCTATCCGGTGTCGGTGGGGGCGGCGCTGCTCGCGGTGGCCGGGATCGCCGCGGCGACCGCGGTCACCGGGCGACTCGTTCACCGGCGGACGTCACGGACCGGCTTGGTGGTCGCTGTCGCGGCGCTGGTGGCCGGCACCGGCTTCGCGGTCGCTCCGGGCACGGCGCCACCGGCCGGGCACGAGCACCGGCCGGTGGCCGCGCCGAAGGTGGGCGAACCGACCAAGCGCTTCACCCTGACCGCCGGGACAGCGGGGGACGCCTGGGCGTTCAACGGACAGGTACCGGGGCCGGAGCTCGCTGCCACGGTCGGTGACGTGCTGGAGGTGACGCTGCGCAACCGGGACATCGAGCGGGGTGTCACGCTGCACTGGCACGGCTACGACGTCCCGAACGATCAGGACGGTGTCCCGGGCGTGACGCAGGAGGTGGTGCGGCCGGGCGGGCAGTTCGTCTACCGATTCCGGGCCGATCAGACCGGGACGTACTGGTACCACACGCATTCGGCCTCCGATCTGGGCGTGCGCAAGGGCCTGTACGGCGTGCTCGTGGTCCGGCCGGGGCCGGTGGACGGCGTGGACGGCGTGGACGTCACGGTGCCGGTCCACACGCTCAACGGCCGGTCGCTGCCCGCGGCGAGAACGGAGGTGCTCGCGCCGGGCACGCCCGTACGGCTGCGTCTGATCAACACCGACAGCACGACGCACCGGTACGCGGTAGCCGGCGCGCCGTTCCGGGTCGTGGCGATCGACGGGGTGGACCTGGCCGGGCCGGGCATGCTGACCGGCACCGCGCTGCTCGTGCCCGCCGGCGGACGGTTCGACGTGGTGACCACCGCGCCGGCCGCCCTGTTCGTCGACGGCCGGCTGGTCCACGCGACCGGGCCGGTGCCGCCGGTCCCGGGGGCGTGGCCGGTGCTCGACCCGCTCACCTACGGCGCTGCCGCACCGGCGCCCCGGACCGGGTTCGACCGTTCGCTGACGCTGGTGCTCGACCGGGGGCTGGATCTGCGCGGACTGCTCCCCCGCTATGCCCACACGGTGAACGGCGCGGCCGGCCCCGGCATCCCGGCGCAGGTCGTGCGGCGCGGGGAACTCGTCCGGCTCACCGTCGTTAACCGCTCGCTGGTCGTGCACCCGTGGCATCTGCACGGCCATCACGTGCTGGTCCTGTCCCGCGACGGCCGGCCGCCGGCCGGGGCGCTGTGGGTGGACTCGTTCGACGTCCGCCCGGGCGAGGTGTGGGAGGTGGCGTTCCGGGCCGACAACCCCGGGATGTGGGCGAACCACTGTCACAACCTGCCGCACGCCGACGCCGGCATGATGCTGCACCTGAGCTACATCTGACCTGCGCCCTTGAACCGCCGATCCGGCGGGTACAGTTGCTACTCACCAGTAACAAAGGTGGAGGCGACATGCTCAGCTCGCGGCTGCAGGAAGTGCTCGACGGCCCCTGGGCGCACGTCCGCAAGGCGGCGCGCGCCGAACTCGCCGGGGACAAGTTCGTGGCGGTGCCCGGCGAGACGATCGACGAGGCCCGGGAGCGGGTCACCCGGCTCCTGCGCGAACTGCCGGCCGACCCGGGCGTCGCGGCCGGTTTCCCGATCGAGTACGGCGGTCAGGCCGACCCGGGCGGCTCGGTGGTCGCGGCCGAGATGCTCGCACAGATCGACCTGTCGCTCATGGTGAAGGCCGGGGTGCAGTGGGGCCTGTTCGGCGGGGCCGTGGTCGCGCTGGGCACCACCTATCACCACGACCGCTACCTGCGCAGCATCATCGACGCCGACCTGCTCGGCTGCTTCGCGATGACCGAGACCGGGCACGGCTCCGACGTGCAGCAGCTGCGGACGACCTGCACGTACGATCCCGCGACGCAGACTTTCGACCTGCACACGCCGCACGACGCGGCCCGCAAGGACTACATCGGCAACGCCGCGCGCGATGGGCGGATGGCTGTCGTCTTCGCGCAGCTCATCACCGGCGGCCGCCGGTACGGGGTGCACGCCTGGCTGGTCCCGATCCGCGACGAGCGGGGCGAGCCGCTGCCCGGCGTGACGATCGGCGACGACGGGCACAAGGCCGGACTGCTCGGCGTCGACAACGGGCGGCTGTCGTTCGACCACGTCACCGTGCCGCGCGAGATGCTGCTGGACCGTTACGGCCAGGTCGCGCCGGACGGCACGTACACCAGCTCGATCGACAACGACATCCGCCGCTTCTTCACCATGCTGGGCACCCTGGTCCGCGGGCGCGTGGTCGTCGGCGGGTCGGCCGCCAACGCGGCCAAGAGCGCGCTCACCATCGCCGTGCGGTACGGCGAGTCGCGGCGGCAGTTCACCGCGCCGGGCGAGACGCGCGAGGTCGCACTCAACGACTACCTCGCCCACCAGCGCGTCCTGGGGATCAACCTGGCCCACGCGTACGCCCTGCACTTCGCCCAGGACGAGCTGGTCAGCACCCTGCACGAGGTGCAGACGGCCGACGGGCCGGTCGACGAGCACCGGCAGCGCGAGCTGGAGTCGCGGGCGGCCGGGCTTAAAGCGGCACAGACCTGGCACGCGACCCGGGCCATCCAGGCCGCGCGCGAGGCCTGCGGCGGCGCCGGCTATCTGGCCGAGAACAGGCTGCCCGGGCTGAAGGCCGACACCGACGTCTTCACGACGTTCGAGGGCGACAACACGGTGCTGCTCCAACTGGTCGCCAAGGGGCTGCTCACCGGCTATCGGGACGCCTTCGGCTCGCTGGACGGGTGGGGCCGCGCCACCTTCGCCGCCGAGCAGGTGCGGGCGATGGTCCTCGAGCGGACGGCGGCCCGGAGCCTGATCCAGCGGCTGATCGACGCCGTGCCCGGCCGGGACGAGGAGGTGGCCCTCACCGACCGCGGCTGGCACCTGGCGCTTTTCGAGGACCGCGAGAAGCACCTGCTCGAGGGCGCGGTGCGGCGGCTGCGCCGGGGCGCGGGGCGCAAGGGCCGGCAGTTCGACATCTTCAACGACGTGCAGGACCACGTGCTCGAGGTGGCCCGCGCGCACATCGACCGGATCGTGCTCGAAGCCTTCGTCGCCGGCATCGACCGCACCGCCGACGACGAGGCCCGGGCGCTGCTCTCGCAGGTCTGTGACCTCTACGTCCTGAGCACGGTCGAGGCCCACAAGGGCTGGTATCTCGAGCACCAGCGCCTGACGCCGGCCCGGTCCAAGGCGGTCACGGCCCGGGTCAACGACCTGCTCCGGCGGCTGCGCCCGCACCTGACGACGCTGGTCGACGCGTTCGCCATCCCGGACGAGTGGCTGAACGCGGCGATCCTGCGCGAGGAGCCCGGCCGCCAGGACGTGATGGCCGCCGAGGACACCGCCGCCGAGTGATTCCAGCGGCGGCGCGGCCTCGATACCCGCGCCGCCGCCGGAGGATCAGGTGTTGTCCCCGCCCGAACCGCGGCCGTTCGCCCAGTTGCGGGCCCCGCGCGCGGCCGAGCCGACCAGGTCGGCCGCCCCGCCCGCGGCCCGGCGGGCCAGGGTGACCAGGGGGTCGGGCGAGTCGCGGAACGCGTCGCGGTAGCTGGACGCCGCCGCCTTCACGTCCGCGGTCACCGACGCGTCCCGGTCGTCGTCCCGGCGCGGATAGTCGCCGCCCAGGATCCGGCCGTACTCGCCCGAGTCGACCCATTTCTGCAGCTCGGCGGCGCGCGCCACCGGCACCGGCTCGCCGCTGAACACGGTCATGCCGATCTTGTGGATGCTGTCGCGCAGGTCGCCGCCGCCCTCGTACTCGGCCGCCTGCTCCAGGAACGCGGCCGTGTCGATCTGCGACAGGTCGCCTCCGCCGGCCTGCTTCATGAACAGCCGCAGCGACGCCGACGGATCCTGCTCGGCCAGCAGCCCGGCCCGGTCGGCCGACAGCTCGGCCTTGCGCCACCACTCGTACATCGCCGCGATGATCGCCCGGAGCGCGATCGCGCCGACCGGCAGCCAGCTGACGCTGGTGACCCAGCGGGTCAGCAGCGTCATGATCGTCTGGTACACGGCGTGGCCGCTGCGCACGTGGCCGATCTCGCGGCCGAGCAGCGTGCGCAGCTCGTCGTCGTCCAGTTTCTCGACCGCGCCCGTGCTGATCACGACGAACGGGCGGTCCATGCCGATCGCCTTGCTGGTGATCATCGGCGACTGGCTCACATACAGCTCCGGCCGCTCGGCCACGTCGAGCGCGTCGGCCGCCTCGGCGAACAAGCCGTGCACCCGCGGGTACTGCCGGTGGTCGACGCGGATCGCTCCGGCCAGGTACGACAGGCGGAACCCCCGCTCGTTCCACATGCCGAACAGGCCCCGCACCACATCGTCGAAGCCGCGCAGCTCCCGCAGCGCGGTGAGGGCGCCCCGGTCGGCCGGATGCTCCCAGGCCCGCGAGCTGATGCCGGTCAGGGCGACCCGCTGCCGCGCCGGCCGGTTGTCATCCTCGATGGTCATCTGAATCTCCCGTCTGACGTTCCGGTGACGAGAATCCCGGATCGCGCCGCCGGGCACATCCGGCCGAGGACCCGGATCGGGGCCTCTCGGACTGCGACTTTCGGCCGATGCCGGGCCGGTACTTCGGTAGGTGAAACGACCAGTACCGAAGCCGGTGCCGCCCCGCCGGCGGAACCGCGAGAATCGAATGCGGCACAGCCGATGAGTTCGCGACCCGACGGGAGTCAGAGGGACATGACCGCAGAGACGCACACCATCACCACCTCCGGCGCCGAGATCACCTACGACGTGCGCGGCACCGGTCCCACCCTGTTGCTCATCGGTTCGCCGATGGACGCGAGCGGCTTCACCACGCTGGCCGGGCACTTCCCCGACCGCACGATCGTCACCTACGACCCGCGGGGCGGCGGCCGCAGCAAACTCACCGGCGGCCAGACGACCTCGACGCCCGAGCAGCACGCCGACGACCTGAGCCGGGTCATCGACGCGGTCGGCGGCCCGGTCGACGTCTTCGCCTCCAGCGGCGGCGCGGTGAACGCGCTCGCGCTGGTCACCGCCCACCCCGATCAGGTGCGCACGCTCGTCGCGCACGAGCCGCCGCTGGTCACCGTTCTGCCCGACCGCGAGAACGCCTCGGTCGCGACGAAGGGCATCGCCGAGCTCTATCAGCGCGAGGGCACCGGGCCGGCGATGGTCCGGTTCATCATGATCGTCAGTCACCGCGGCGAGATCCCGGCCGGCTGGCTCGATCAGCCCGCGCCCGCCCCGGCCGACTTCGGGCTGCCCGCCGACGACAACGGCGACCGCAACGACACCCTGCTGGGCCAGAATCTTGTTACCTGTACGCACTACGAGCCCGACTTCGCGGCCCTGAGCGCGGCCCCGACCCGCATCGTGATCGCCGTCGGCGAGGAGTCGAAGGACGAGCTGGCCCATCGGGGCGGGCTGGGCGTGGCCGCCGGTCTGGGCAGCCGGCCGGTGTGGTTCCCGAGCAACCACGCGGGCTTCCTGGGCGGCGAGTTCGGCCAGCACGGCGACCCGGACAACTTCGCCGCCAAGCTGCGCCAGGTCCTCGACGAGCCGGCGTGACGCCGTACGCCCGCCCTGGCCCGGAACGGAACGGGGGGCCAGGGCGGGCGAGCCGGCTCAGCTACAGACCAGCTCAGCTACAGACCAGTTCAGCTACAGCCGGATCAGCGACAGGTCAGCGGCGCGCGCGGGCCAGGGTGTCGCGGAGCGTGTAGTACGCGGGCTTCTTGGTGAAGTCCTCGAACATCACGGTGGCGGCGCCTTCGGCGGGGAAGAACACCGGCACCCAGGAGTACTTGTCGGTGAAGCCCCAGATGGTGAACGAATTACAGTCGTCGACCGCGAGGCACGCGTCCAGCGCGGTCTTGTAGTACGACGCCTGGGTCGTCAGCTGCTCGGCCGTCGGCACGCCGCCCTCGGGCAGGTCCATCCGCACGTCGAGCTCGGTGATCGCGGTCTTGAGACCGAGGTCGTCGAAGCGCTGCAGCACGCCCGCCAGCTGGTCCGGAGCGCCGTAGCGCATGCTCAGGTGAGCCTGCGAGGCGAAGCCGTGCAGCGGGACGCGCTGCGCGAGCAACTCCTTGGCCAGGGTCTCGTAGGCATCGACCTTGACGCCCGGCCACTCGACGCCGTAGTCGTTGAGGAACAGCTGAGCCCGGGGGTCGGCCTGGTGGGCCCAGCGGAAGGCGTCGGCGACGATGCCCGGGCCGAGCTCCCGGATCCAGATGTTCTCCTGGCGGTATTCGCCGTTCTCGTTGAAGATCTCGTTGGCCACGTCCCACTGCTGGATCTGGCCCCGGTAGCGGCCGACCACCGTGAAGATGTGGCTCTTGAGGATGGACCGCAGTTCGGCCTTGGTGAACGTGCCCTCGTTGAGCCAGGCCGGGTTCTGGCTGTGCCACAGCAACGTGTGGCCACGCACGGCCTGACCGTGCTGGCGGGCGAACTTCACAATCGCATCGGCCGGCCCGAAGTTGTACTTGTTGCGCTCGGGGTGGATGAACTCCCACTTCATCTGGTTCTCGGGCGAGACCGAGTTGAACTCCTTGGCCAGCACCTTGCGGTAGGGCCGGTCGTAGGTGAACGGGTCGGGATAGGAGTGCTCGACGTGGTGACCACCGCCGGCGACGGCGGTGCCGATCCGCAAGTCTCGGGGCGCGGCCGAGCGCAGCGTCTTGGTCTGCGGGTGCGCCTGCACCGGCTGGGCCACGAAACTGAGGGTGGCCGTGGTGGCGAGGACGGCCACCACGGTCCGGGCTGCTCTTCTCACAAGGACTCCTTCGAGGAACGTTCGGTGGGTTTCGCTCCCGTAACTTCCGGAGGTCCCTCGAAACTTATGTGTTACAACGGGGTCCGTCAATCTCTGGGGCGCAGCTCCCGGACGATCGTCGTGCCACTCTCCCCGTCGGACTCGGGGTCGCCGGTCTCGCGCGCGACCTCCCGGAAGCCGGCTTTGACGGCCACCGCGCCCGAGGCCCCGTTGCGCTCGTCGTGCTTGATGACCATCCGCTCGATCCCCGGCAGCGCCAGGCCGACCCGGCTGATCGCCCCGACGGCCGCGGTCATGTAGCCGCGCCCGGCGAATCGCGTTCTCGTCCAGTAGCCGATCTCGAGCGTGCCCGGGCCCAGCCGGGTCATCAGCCCGATCGACCCGGCGAGCTCCCCCACCGTGGTGAAGACGGCGTAGTTGTACTGCGTGCCCGCGTCCCACTCGGCCCGCGACCGGGCGATGTACTCGTGCGACTCGGCCGGGCCGTACGCGTCGGTGGCCCAGGGAAGGAACTGCCGCAGTTCGGGCAGCGACTCCTTGATCGCCTCCGTGGCCGCGGCGGCCCACTCGGTCTCCCAGCGCTTGAGCACCAGCTCACCGGCATTGATCATCTCAGGCGGTTCCATGCGACGAGCTTTCCGGCCGCCGGCACCCGGCGGCAAGTCGTTTCGGGCGCGGCCCCCAGGGGCAAGGACCAGCCATGAGCGCAGCGATGTGGATCGGGATCGCGATCGCCCTGCTGGCCGGAGTCATCGGCGTACCGATCGCTCTGGGACTTTTCCGCCGACGCGGCGACTGACCGAGCCGGTATCTCTGCTCCCGGCGATCAGTCGGCGACCGGCCGGCACAGCGTGGTGACGATGCGGTCGATCTCGGCGAGGACGTAGGCGGCCAGTTCCCGCTGGGCCTTCTCCGCGGCCGGATCGGTCTCCTCCAGGTCGCCCAGCACGACGATGTTCTCGTCGTTCAGCGTCGCCGCCGGCGCTGTGTAGTTGAAGCTGCCGACGACGACGAGCCGCTCGTCCACGACCATCAGCTTGTGGTGCACCTTGCGGACACCGTTGCCGGGCGCGTTCTCGTACAGCTGGGCGCCCTGGACCTTGAGGGGCCCGGTGGCCGCCCGGGCCTGGCCGCCCTGGCCCCGGTCGAGCACGCCGCGCACCGGGATGCCGGCCTTGAGCAGCCAGAACATCGTGTCGTCGATGCCCGAGGACTGGGCGAAGGTGAACATCGCGAAGTCGACGCGGTGCTCGGCCTTGAGCATCTGCTTCATGATCTCCATCTCCGGGCCCTGGTGCGGCGCGAAGATCGGCTTGACGCGGATGCGGCCGAGCCGGAACTCGCGCGGCTTGGACTCGCGGCGTTCGCGCAGCTCGCCGAAGGTGCCGCTGCGCAGCCGCTCGAACTCGCGCAGGTAGAGCGACGCCGCCGTCTGCCCGTGCAGGATCAGCAGGTGGTTGAGGTTGTTGCCGTTGTCGTTGCGACCGGTGTCGGTGAGCGTGAAGTTGGCCGACCCGGTCAGCACGGCCGCCGTGGGCGCGCCCGGGTCCCGCACGATGAACTTCTGGTGGAAGAGCTTCGGGTTGAGGTCGGTGACCAGGTCGACCCCCGCGCGCAGCAGCGCCGAGTGGATGACCCGGTTGTGCTCGTTGCCGCCCGCGAGACTCCACGGGTCGGCCAGCGGCGGGTCCTCGACCAGATAGTCACCCTCAAGGATGACCTGCACAGCGACCTTGCGCGCCTTGGCCGCGAGCACCGCCTCGGCGACCGCCCGCGAGTCCAGCTCCTGCACCGCGATCAGCAACGAGTCGGTCGCGCCGGCGATGAAGTCGCGGATCACCACGTCCAGGTCGTCCGGCCCGCCGAGCACGGCCGGTCCCGCGTAGAACTCCACACTGCCCAGGTCGATCCCCATGGCCTCAGTGTGCGGCCGGCCGGCGCTCGGCGGTGTCGCCTGCACGACGGGCCGTACAGTTCATCGGTGTCCAAGATCAAGGTCGCCCGCGTCCTGACCGAGGTGTTCGCACCCGCGGTCCTGGTCGCCGTGCTGCTGGTGGTGGTCGGCTTCCACGCCGGCAGCGAGCCGGGCGTGTCCCGGTGGTGGGGTGCGCCGGCCGCGTTGTTCACCGCCGGCATTCCCATGGCGTACGTCGTCCGGGGAGTGCGCCGCGGCCGGTTGACCAGCCACCACATCCCCGAGCGCGAGCACCGGCGCGGCCCGCTGCTGTTCGGCCTGGCGTCGGTGGCCGTCGGCACCGCCGCGCTGGTGCTGCTGGGCGCACCCCGCGAGCTGCTCGCGCTGCTGGCGGCCGGCGGCACCGGCCTGGTCGTCTTCGCGCTCGTCACGGCGTACTGGAAGATGTCGATCCACGCCGGGGTGGCCGCCGGGACCGTCGCGGTGCTGGTCGCGGTGTACGGGCCGATCGCGCTGCTCGGCGTGCCGCTGGTGCCGCTCGTCGGCTGGTCCCGGCTGGTCCTGTCGGCGCACACGCTCGCCCAGGTGGTGGCCGGGACGGCCGTCGGAGCGGTGATCGCCGCGACGGTCTTCCCGGCCCTGCGCTAGCGCGTACCCGATCAGTCGCCCTTGACGTTGACGATCTGGCGCAGCGTGTGCCGCACCTCGACCAGGTCGTCGGCGTCCCGCATGACCACGTCGATGGGCTTGTAGGCGCCCGGGATCTCGTCGAGGAACGCGTCGGTGTCGCGGTACTCGATGCCCTTCATCGCCTCCCGCAGCTGGTCCCGGGTGAAGGTCTTGCGCGCCTTGGACCGCGACAGCTGCCGGCCCGCGCCGTGCGGCGACGAGTTGAGCGAGACCGGGTTGCCCTTGCCGACCACGACGTACGAGGCGTCGCCCATCGACCCCGGGATCAGCCCCGGCCGGCCCTTCTCGGCGTTGATCGCCCCCTTGCGCGACAGCCAGACCTTCTTGCCGAAGTGCTTCTCCTGCTCGGTGTAGTTGTGGTGGCACTGCACCCGCTCGAGCTCGCGCACCGGCCCGCCCACGTACTCGGCGAAGCAGTCCACGACCCGGTCCATCATCTCGTCTCGGTTGGCCAGCGCGAAGTCCTGCGCCCACCGCAGCTGCCGGATGTAGGCCCAGAACTCGTCCGTGCCCTCGGCCAGGTAGGCCAGATCCGGGTCGGGCAGGTCGATCCACCACCGCTTCATCGACTCCTGCGCCACCCGGATGTGATGCGTGGCGATCTTGTTGCCGACACCGCGCGAACCCGAGTGCAGGAACAGCCAGACCTGCCCGGTCTCGTCCGCGGTGACCTCGATGAAGTGGTTGCCCGAGCCGAGCGTGCCCAGCTGCAGCTCCCAGTTGCCGGCGTAGCGCGCCGGGTCGAACCCGGCCTTCTCCGCCTTCGCCGAGAGCTCGTCCAGCCGGCGCCGGGTCCGGTCCTCGGTCACGCTGACGTTGTACGAGCCGGCGCTGAGCGGTACGGCGTTCTCGATCGCCGTCCGCAGCTTCGCCAGTCCCGGCTTGAGCTCGTCCCGGTGGTACTGCGTGCGCACCGCGGCCATGCCACAGCCGATGTCGACCCCCACGGCGGCCGGGACGATCGCCCCCAGCGTCGGGATCACCGACCCGACCGTGGCCCCCTTGCCCAGGTGGGCGTCGGGCATGAGGGCGATGTGCGGGAAGATGAACGGCAGGCGGGAGGCCTTCTCGGCCTGCTTGCGGGTCTCCTCCTCGAGCATGCTGGCCCAGTTGATGAGACGCTCGTTGACCTTCTCCATGACGTTCACTCCTCCCGTGAGCGGTGGTGTCACGCTAGCCGCACAAGATCGCCCGGCGCCTCCGATTTACTCTCCAGGGGTGATGATCGACGCGCTGATCTTCGACTTCGACGGCCTTCTCATGGACACCGAATCGACGCTGCTGGAGAGCTGGCGGTACGAGTGGCAGGAGCACGGACTAAAGCTGCCGGTGGACGGGTTCTTCGCCGACCACGGCGGCGACGTCAACGAGCAGCGGTACGCGAGCCTCGCGGCGGCCGTCGGGGCCGGCTACGACCGGACGGCGAGCCATGCCCGGCGTACGGCCTATCGGGAGCGTCTGCACGCCGAGCTGGAACCGGCGCCGGGCATCCGCGCCTGGCTCGACGAGGCGGCGGGGTTGCGCCCGGCGGTAGAGCTGGCCGTGGCCAGCAGCTCGCCGGAGAGCTGGGTGCACGACAACCTGCGCCGAGCCGGGCTGCTGTCCTGCTTCACCGTCACGGCCTGCGGGAACGAGGTGAGCGCGCACAAGCCCGACCCGGCCGTCTACCGGCTGGCGCTCGAGCGGCTGGGTGTCGGGCCGGAGCGGGCCGTCGCCTTCGAGGACACCCCGCACGGCGTGGCGGCGGCTCAGGCGGCCGGGCTGCGGTGTGTCGCCATCCCGAACGCCCACCTGCCGGTGGAACGCTTCGGCGCGGCCGACCTGGTGCTCCCGAGCGCCGCCTCGGCAACCCTGCGGACGGTCCTCGACAAGGTCTCGTGAGAGGGGCCGGGCGAACCCGGCCCCCTCACTTTATGGGGAGGGAACGCCGGGTCAGCCCGCGGGGAACCGCAGGATGCGGTCGTCGCCGTCACGGACATCACCGCGACCGTCCGTGTTGGAGGTCGTGAGCCACAACGAGCCGTCGGGAGCGACGGCGACCGTCCGCAGGCGGCCGTACTCGTTCGTGAACCGAGCCTCCGGCGTGCCCAGGCGGTCACCCTCGATCGGGACGGTCCACAACCGCTCGCCGCGCAGCCCCGCCACGTACAGCGTGCCGCCGGCGATGGCCAGGCCGGACGGGGAGGCGTCACTGGTCGGCCAGGTGACCAGCGGGTTGGTGTAGCGGCCGCCGTCGGTGCCGCCCTCGCCCTCCACCTCGGGCCAGCCGTAGTTGCGGCCCGGCTGGATGAGGTTGACCTCGTCGACGTCGTTCTGGCCGAACTCGGTGGCGAACAGCCGGTCCCGGGCGTCCCAGGCCAGACCCTGCACGTTGCGGTGGCCCAGGCTGTAGACCGGGGAACCGGCGGTGGGGTTGCCGGGCGCGGGGTCGCCCTCGGGGGTCAGCCGGAGGATCTTGCCGTTGGGGCTGCCCGGGTCCTGCGCCCGGCCGGTCTCGCCGGCGTCACCGGTGCCGACGTACAGCAGGTTGTCGGGCCCGAAGGCGATGCGGCCGCCGTTGTGGAAACCGGCCTTGGCGATGCCGTCGAACACCACCTCGGGCCGGCTCCCGCTGTCGTTCAGGCTCTCGCTGTCGTTCAGGCGGAAGCGGACGATGCGGTTGTCGTCGGCCGCGGTGAGGTACGCGTAGACCCAGTCGCCCCTGGTCGCGATGCCCAGCAGGCCGCCCTCGCCGCCGGCGGCGACCCCCGGGACCTGATACACCGGCTGGGGGCGGCCCTCGCCGGTGACCCGCAGGATGCGGCCGCTGTCGCGCTCGGCGACCAGTGCGTCGCCGCCGGACAGGAAGGCCAGGCCCCACGGTACGTCGATGCCGGTGGCGATCTCGTCGGCGGCGGTGAGCCGGGGGCGGGCGCCCCCACCGCCGGCGGACGAACTGGGCCGCGGGGAGGCGCTGCCGGGGGCGGCGCCGGTCGAGTCGGCGGGGGCCGGGGTGGGGCCGGCGGCCGGATCTGCCGTGCCGCAGGCGGCGAGGGCGAAGAATGTGGCGGCCAGGGCGGCGAGTGTTCGCAAGGTGATGCCTTCCTCGTCGGGAGTTCCATACTTGCCGCCGGCCGCGAAACGTGACCGAAAGGCCGGCACGCCTACGGTGACGCATCGAGCCACGGTTCTGGTTCCCGCTCGTTGATCAAGGTATGAACCGCCTGCGGGTCCCGGCCCGGGCCACCACGCTGACGCTCGGTCTCGTCGCCGTCGTTTCGGGGGCCCTCCCCCTCCCCTCCACCATCCACTCCGCGTCGGCCCAGGCCGGTGCCCGGCCGGCCTTCGCACAGCCCGCCGCAGCTCAGCCCGCCGCAGCTCAGCCCGCCGCAGCTCAACTTGCCGCCGCTCAGCCCGCCGCAGCTCAACTTGCCGCCGCTCAGCCTGCCGCCGCTCAGCCGGGGTCCGCGCGGGAGCCGGTCGGGCTCGGGCAGGTCATCGACGACATCCTGGCCGACCCCGCCCTGGCCGGATCCCAGGTCGGTGTCGTGGTGGCCGACGCGCGCACCGGCGCGACGCTCGTCGACCGCGGCGGCTCACGCCGTCTGCTGCCCGCCTCGACCATCAAGCTCTTCACCTCGGCGGCGGCCCTGTCCGTGCTCGGTCCCGGACACCGCTTCACCACCGAGGCCAAGGCTTCCGGCGTACGGCAGGCCGGTTCCCTGACCGGCGACCTCTACCTGCGCGGCGAGGGCGATCCGGCGCTGACCCCGGCCGGGCTCGACGCGCTGGCCCGCGACGTCGCCGCGTCCGGTCTGCGCGAGATCACCGGTGATCTGGTGGCCGACGACACCTCCTTCGACACGCAACGGCTCGGGCTGGAATGGGCTTGGGACGACGAGGCCTTCTCCGGGGCGGCTCCGGTCTCGGCGCTCACGGTGGCGCCCGACAACAACTATCTGGCCGGGACAGTGAGCGTCAAGGTGTCCCCGGCGCCTGTGGACAGACGACCGGCCCGGGTGACGGTCAGCCCGGCCGGCCATCAACTGAGAGTGGTCAACCGAGCGATCACCGCGGAGGGACTGACCCCGGTGTCGGTGACGCGCGATCACGGCCGAGACGTTCTCAGGATCACCGGCGCGATCAGCAAGAACGCGCCCCCGGTCGTCGAGCCGGTGGCCGTCCGGGACGCCACGGCGCTGACCGCCGACGTCTTCCGCGCCGCGCTGCGCCGCCACGGCGTCCAGGTGCGGGGCCGGATCCTGACCGGGAGGGCGACGCCACCGGAGGCGGTGACGCTCGCCCGGCACGCCGGACCGCCGCTCCGGGACCTGATGGCGCCGCTGCTCAAGCTGTCCAACAACACGATGTCGGAGCTGCTGATCAAGGCGATCGGCCGGCGCGCGGCCGGGGTCGGTTCCTGGCCGGCCGGGACGAACGCGGTCGCCGCCTATCTGAGCCGGCTGGGCGTCGACCCGACGACGATGCGGCAGGTCGACGGGTCGGGCCTGTCGCGGCGCAATCTGGTCCCGCCCGCGGCGTTCGCCCGGTTCCTGGTCGCGGTGCGGTCCGAGCCGTGGTTCCCGATCTGGTCGGCCGCGCTGCCGGTGGCCGGCCGGCCCGATCCGATGATCGGCGGCACGCTCCGCAACCGGATGCGAGGGACGGTCGCCGCCGGCCGGGTGCACGCCAAGACCGGCACTCTCACCGGGGCGTCGGCCCTCTCCGGGTACGTGACCATGGCCGATCACGGTCAGCTGGTGTTTTCCCTGATCGTCAACAACCAGTTGTCACCGTCCGTCACGCCCGTTCTCGACCGCCTCGCCATCGCGCTGGCCGGTCGTCCACAGGCCCCGGAAACTGTCGGCCCGGCCCGGTAGGTTCTGCCCATGCCATCGACCCAGCCCGACCTTCTGCCCGAGACCCGCCGAGCGCTGCGCCACCGCCTGGCCAGGGCTCAGGTGTCCGCGCGGGCGCCTTCGGTGGCGGCCGCCGTCGTGCGTGACGGTCGTCCGGTGTGGCTCGAGGGCTGGGGCGCTGTCGACGGTGCGACCCCGGGCGGCGAGGTGCAATACCGCATCGGCTCGATCACCAAGACGTTCGTGACCCTGCTGGTGCTGCGCCTGCGCGACGAGGGCCGGCTCGCCCTGACCGACCGGCTCGACGAGCATCTGCCGGTCTCCGCGGCCGGCGACGCCACCGTCGGCTCGCTGCTCGCGCACACGTCGGGTCTGGCCGCCGAGCCACCCGGGCCGTGGTGGGAGCGCAGTCCCGGCACGCTTCGCCCCGAGCTGGCCGATGTCCTTCACGACGAGCCCCGGGTGCACCCGCCGGGCGAGCGTTTCCACTACTCCAACCCCGGTTTCGCGCTGCTCGGCGCGCTCGTCGAGCGGCTGAGGGGCCGGCCGTGGGCCGACGCGCTCGCGAGCGAGGTGCTGGAGCCGCTCGGCCTGACCCGCACGGGCCTGCGCCCGGCCGCCCCGCACGCTCGCGGGTGGGCCGTGCATCCGTGGGCCGATGTGCTGCTGCCCGAGCCCGCCCAGAGTTACGGCCCGATGGGTCCGGCCGGCGAGCTGTGGTCGACCGTCGACGACCTCTCCCGGCTGGCCGCGTTCCTGATCGACGGGGACGAGCGCGTGCTCCGGCCCGAGAGCCTGGCCGAGATGCGCTCCCCCTCCGCCGCGCCCGAGGCCGGCCAGTGGAAAGCCGAATACGGCCTCGGCACCCAGCTGCTGCGCCGCGGTGACCGCCTGCTGTCCGGCCACACCGGTTCGGTTCCCGGTTTCCTGGCCACCGTGTGGGTCAGCCCCACCGACGGGGTGGGCGCCGTGGCCGTCGCGAACACGACCGCGGGCCTGCCCATCAGTGGCTTCACCGCCGACCTGCTCGAGATCGTGGCCGATCGCGAGCCCCGCATCCCCGAGCCGTGGCAGCCGCTGGCCGAGGTCGAGCCGGCCGTTCTCGAGCTGGCCGGGCCCTGGTATTGGGGTCCGGCTCCGTTCGCCCTGCACCCGCGGGCAGACGGCCGGCTCGAGCTGAGCTCGCTGGCCGGCAGCGACCGCGGCACCGACCTGCATCGGTCCGGCGACGGCACCTGGGTCGGCCGCAACGGCTACTTCGCCGGCGAGCGGCTCCAGGTCCACCGCGACGCCTCCGGCGCGGTGACCCACCTCGATCTGGGCACGTTCGTGTTCACCCGGCAGCCCTACGCTCCGGCGGGGGTGGTCCCGGGCGGCGTCGAGCCCGGCGGGTGGCGGGCCGGCCGTTAGCTGCGCTGTGCCGGGCGTCCCGTCACCCGTGCAGCCGGTCTCTGTGCCGCCTGCCCGGCGGCGGGCACCGGCGAGCAGTGGCCCAGTCGTCGACCACCCGCCACGGTCCGAGCCGCCCCCAGGACGGGAGCGGCTCGGACGGCGACCTCAGCCTTGGCGGCGCAGGGCGGTGTCGATGGCCTCGATGATGCGGGGACGCATCTCGGCGGCCTTGATGACGGCGTCGACCGAGCCCATCTCGACGGCCCGCTGGATGCTGTGGACGCGGTCGAACTCCGCGGCCACCTCGCCCAGCTTCTCGGTGCGGACGGCGTTGCGCAGGTCCTCCAGCTCGGCGGCCAGCGCGCTGCGTTCGGCGCCCGCCGCGGTGGCCAGCCGGGCCTCGGCGTCCCGCACGCGCGGGTCGGCGGCCGTGCGGCGGTTCACGTCGCCGGTGAAGACGACCGCCGCGGCGGGGGCGCCGCCGAGCACCGAGGCGAAGGAGCCCTCGAGCGCGAGCACGGTCATGTTCGGGTTCAGCATCTTCGAGAAGACGACGAACGCGCCGCCGTGATAGCGGGAGATGACCGTGAAGACGATCGGGCCCCGGAAGTTGACGATGGCCCGGCCGATCTCGGCGCCGTACTCGAGCTGCAGCTTGCGCATCGACTCGGGCGAGCCGTCGAAGCCGGACAGGTTGGCCAGCACCACGAGCGGCCGGTTGCCCGACGCGGCGTTGATGGCGCGGGCCGCCTTCTTCGACGAGCGGGGGAACAGCGTGCCGGCCGTGTAGGTGTCGGGTCCGTCGGTGGGCGGGAAGCCGCGCCGCGGCACCGACTGCGACTCGATGCCGAGCAGGCACACCGGGATGCCGCCGAGGTGCACGTCCTGCACCACCGCGGTCTCGGCGTCGGCCATGCCGGCCCAGCGTTCCAGCACCGCGTGGTCCTGGTCGGCGAGGGCGCGCATCACCACGCGGATGTCGAACGGCTTCTTGCGGTCCGGGTTCGCCGCCGACGAGAAGATCTGCCCGACCGTGGTGAAGTCGCTGCCGGCCACGTCGTGCGGGAAATCGGAGACGTCGCGGTCGACCGGGTCGGTGGTCTGGGCCCGCCGGGGCGACGTCTCGCCGGGCACCACATAGGTGTGGTCGTAATGCGACATCAGCACGTCGCGGGCCGCGGCCAGGTTGGGCGCCCAGTACTGTGCCTGGCCGTTGGGGCCCATCACCCGGTCGTACCCGCCGATGCCGAAGTTGTCCTCGGCCGACACGCCGCCGGAGAAGTCGAGCGACTGCTTGCCGGTCAGCACCATCGCCGAGTCGGGCGTCATGACCAGGATGCCCTTGGTGTGCATGAGCATCGTCGCCTCGGCGTTCCAGTACGGCTGGGCGCCCACGTTGATGCCGGCGACCACGATGTTGATCTCGTTGCCGTCCTGGGTGAACTCGACGATCCGCTTGAGCGCGGCCGCGACCCAGTCCATGTTCTCGGTGCCGGAGTCCATCGAGATCCGGGCGCCGGCCGACAACGCGTACCACTCCAGCGGCACGCGCATGCGGTCGGCCAGGTCGAGGGCGGCGATCACCCGGCGGCACTCCGCCTCGGAGAGCGCGCCCAGCGCCTTCGTCGGGTCGCCGAGCAGCACGACCCGCTGGATGCCCTCCGGGTGACGCGACGTCACCGTGGTCACCACACCGGCGACCAGCGCCGCGGTGTTGCGGCCTTTGGGCCGGTCGACCGGCACGAGCGCGTGCGACTCGTCCAGGTCGTGCTCGTCGAAGGTGCCGAGCAGCCCGGTCAACTCGTACGGGTAGACGGTGTTGCGCGCCGCGGCCCGCAGGACCTTGAGGCGGTAGTTGTCGAGCGGCTCGATCGGCTCCTCGGACGGCTCGCCCACGGTCAGCACCGCGGCGCCGGTGGCGTCGTTCGAGATGCGCACCGCCACCTTGGCCAGCGTGCCCGTCGCGTCGCGGTAACGGCCGATGAACAGGATCTCCTCGAGCCCCGCGCCGGCGCTGGTCGGCAGGATGCGGCGGGCGATCATCTCCATCTCCTCGCGGGTGATGGAGATGGGCGGCCACACGTAGATGACGATGCGGTTGGTGCTGAACCGCTTGTCCGAGGGCCGCTGCGCCTGGGCCCGGCGGATCGAGTCGAGGCAGGTCGCGATCGTCTCCTCGGCCGTGGGCAGGGCGACCAGGCGGCCGTCGTGCTCGCGCAGCTCGGTCAGGTCACGCACCTGGGCGAACGCCACGAGCCGGTCGTCGCCCGGGTTCTCCCGCGCGACACAGCGGAACAGGTAGATCTCCTCGTCGGAGGACGGCAGCCGGGTCAGGTCGAACTTGCGGAGCCGTTCGAGCTGCATGCGCTGCGCGATGTACGGGTGCAGGCCGCGGATCAGGCGTTCCTCGGCCATCCCGGTGCTCGACGGGCGCCACGTGAAGTGGTGGTGCATGACCGCGCCGCCGCGGCCGGCCACCGTGGTGGTGAGCCGGCGCACCTGCGAGGGCAGCGGGTGGGCGCCGACGACCTCGTGCAGCGCGGCGGCCATCGCGTCGGAATCGGCCGGCTGGCCCTCCCACGACAGGTAGATGTCGGCGTCGATCGGCGCGGCGCCGGTCAGCTCGGCCAGGCCGTCGAGCGCCACGCCCAGCTGGTCGAACGGGACGGCGGCGGAGACGATCCACGAGCCCGCCCGTTCGGCCACGACGAACTGCCCGGAGGTCCGCAGCCCGGTGAGCCCCTTGTTGCCGTAGTAGCGCCGGGTCAGCACCTCGAGCATCACGGAGTTGTCGAGGTCGTGGCGGACGAGACGCTGGCCGAGCAGACGGACGAGCGGCTCGGTGCTGCGGACCATCTCGGCGATCCGCTCGGCCCGGTCGGGCGCCTGCGGGTCGGCGTCGAGCAGGCGCAGGTTCTTGCGGATGTCGGCGTAGACCCGGGCCCGGTTGCGCAGCAGCAGCGGCTGGCCGAACCACGAGAAGACCACGCCGCGGGCCAGGTCGGCCAGCGCCGGGTAGCGGATCTGGGTGGCCGCGATGAGCCGCTCCAGCGCCAGGCCGGTGGGCTCGCGCAGGGTCTCCTCCGGCGGCGCCGCCCGCAGCCACGCCCGCAGGAGCGTGGCGATGAGGTTGGCGTCGGCCGTGGCGCGCTGCTGGGCCAGGAAGATCCGGAAGACGGCGGCCTCGAGCTGGGGCGTGCGCTCGAGCTCCTTGACGCCGTAGTGGCCGAGCGCCTTGGACAGGCGGGCCTGGAACGACTCGGGCAGCCCGGCCCGCTCGACGTCGAGGCTCTGCAGGTAGGTGTGGAAGTACTCCCGGGCGCTGCGCACGTGCGTGTCGCCGGAGACCTCCTCGCCGGGCGGGCGGTTGCGGCTCAGCTCGGCCAGGTCGGCGAAGACCTCGAGCAGCTCGACCTCGCCGGCCAGCGGCCGGTGGCCGAGGTCGGCCGCGTCGGCCAGATAGCCGGCCAGCACCCGGCGCTCGTCCAGCGGGTCGACGTCGAAGCCGAGCAGCAGGCTGCGCAGGTCTTCCTGGCCGCGGGCGGCGCGCTTGGCGGCCGACGCCTCCGGCGCGTCGGGCAGGTCCAGCTCGACACTGTCGGCCGCGGCGGCCTCCTCGGCGCCGGCGTCGCCGAGCGGCTCCAGGCGCAGCAGCGGCGCCCCGGAGTCGACCTTGGCGCCGACGGTGACCAGGGACTCCTTGAGGCGGGCCTTGAAGGGGGCCCGGATGACGGCCTCCATCTTCATCGCCTCGAGGACGAGCACCGGCGCGCCCGCCTCGACCTCGGCGCCCACCTCGAGCGGGGTGGCGATGACCAGGGCCGGCATGGGCGAGCGGAGCACGCCGCCCTCGTCGCGGCTGACGCGGTGGGTGACGCCGTCGACCTCGACCAGGTGGATCGGGCCGTGCGCGCCGGTGAGGATCTTGTGGCGTTCGCCGTTCACGGTGATGCGGCCGCTGTGCTTGTCGAAACGCTCGAGCTCGAGGTCGGCCAGGCCGACCTCGGCGCCGGCCTCGATGCCGACCCGGAAGCGGCGGGCGCCGACCCGGGCCACCCGCACGCGGTAGGTGGCGCCGCGCAGCTTGAGGTCGAGCGGGCGGCCGCTCTCGTGGCGCACCTGGGGACGGCCGCCGAACGCCGTCGACAGCAGGTGCTGCATCTCGGTGAGCTCTTCCTCCTCGTACGCCTCGATGGCGGCCACGGCCAGCGCGACGGCCGAGTGCTTGTGCGAGACGAGGCGGCCCTCACCGCGGACCCGGTCGATCCAGCCCGTGTCGGCTGAGCCGTCGATGACCTCGGGCTGGTCGAGCAGGTCGAGGACGAAGCTCTTGTTGGTCGCGCCGCCCTCGATGACGACCGTGGTGTCGGCCATCGCGCGGCGGAGCCGGCCCAGGGCCTCGTCACGGTCCTTCCCGTACGCGATGACCTTGGCGATCATCGAGTCGAAGTCGCCGGGGATGGTGTCGCCCTCGCTCACGCCGGTGTCGACGCGGATGCCGGGACCGGCGGGCAGGTCGAGCCGGGCGATGCGGCCCGGCGACGGGGCGAAGTCGCGGTCGGGGTCCTCGGCGTTGAGCCGGGCCTCCACGGCGTGCCCGCGCTCGCGTGGCGGCTCCCCGGTCAGGCGACCGCCGGAGGCCACGTGCAGCTGGGCCTTGACCAGGTCGAACCCGGTGGTCGACTCGGTGATCGGGTGTTCCACCTGCAGGCGGGTGTTGACCTCGAGGAACGCGAGCAGGTCGTCGCCGGGGTGGTAGAGGAACTCGACGGTGGCCGCGCCGCGGTAGCCGACCGCGACGGCCAGGCGCTCGGCCGAGGCCTTGAGCTCGAGGGCGCGCTCGGGCGGGAGGACGGGCGAGGCCGACTCCTCGATCACCTTCTGGTTGCGGCGCTGGACCGAGCAGTCGCGCACGCCGAGCGCCCAGGCGGTGCCCTGGCCGTCGGCGATGACCTGCACCTCGACGTGGCGGGCGCCGGTGACCAGGCGCTCCAGGAAGACGATGCCGCTGCCGAAGGCGCGGGCGGCCTCCTGGCTGGTGCGCTCGTAGGCGTCGGCGAGCTGGCCGGGGTCGCGGACGACCCGGATGCCGCGGCCGCCGCCGCCGGCCGTGGCCTTGAGCATCAGCGGGTAGCCGATGTGCTCGGCCGCCTCGAGCGCGGCGTCGAGCGTCTCGACCGGTCCGCGGCTCCACGGCGCGACCGGCACGCCGACCTCCTCGGCGATCAGCTTGGAGCCGATCTTGTCGCCGAGTTTGCGCATCGCGTCGGGGCCGGGGCCGATGAACGTGATGCCGACCCGCTCGCACAGCTCGGCGAACGCCGGATCCTCGGCCACGAAGCCCCAGCCGACCCAGGCCGCGTCGGCGCCGGTGTCGATCAGCGCGCGCTCGAGCGTCTTGAGATCGAGGTAGGGCCGCGAGGCGGCCGCACCCAGGTCGTAGGCGATGTCGGCCTCGCGGACGAAGGTCGAACCGCGATCGACGTCGGTGAACAGCGCCACCGTCTCGATCGGGGTCCCGGTCTCCGCGGCCAGCTCGCGGACGGCGTGGATGAGACGCATGGCGGCTTCACCACGGTTGACGATGGCGATACGACTGAACACTCGAACGAGCCCCTACCTCTGCCTAAAGCTTCGACAGGAGACTACAGAAGTGCCGCGGCGGGGGGTACGGCCTTCGGCAGCGGGTACTACCGCTAGCAGGAATGCGCACCCCGGAACGACCTGGAAGCCTGATTCTCGTGACATTGCGTTGCCTGCTCGTGGATGACAACGACCACTTCCTCGCCGCCGCCCGTGACCTGCTGGAGCGTGAGGGCGTGGTCGTCGCCGGCATCGCGTCCGACATCGCCGGGGCGCTCGGGCGGGCCGGCGAACTGGGCCCCGACGTGGCCCTGGTCGACATCAACCTGGGCGGTGAGAGCGGCTTCGAATTGGCACGGCGGCTCTCCCCGACCCCTGTGATCATGATCTCCACCCACAGCGGTGACGACTACGAGGACCTGATCGAGGCCTCCCCCGCGATCGGCTTCCTGCCCAAGACCGAGTTGTCCGGTTCGGCGGTACGGCAGCTGCTGGCCCGCTGACGGGCCGGGCCCCCGCGAAAGCCGGCCGGCGTGCTCCGGAGCCGGCTCAGCGGGCCTCGAGGAAGGTCAGCACGGCCAGGACGCGCCGGTGGTGGTCGTCCGTCTCGGGCAGCTTGAGCTTGCTCAGGACGCTGCGGACGTGCTTCTCGACGGTGCCCTCGGTGATCCACAGCCGGCGGGCGATGCCGGCGTTGGACTGGCCCTCGGCCATCTGGGCCAGCACCTCGCGCTCGCGGGAGCTGAGCGCGGCCAGCGGGTCGTCGCGCCGCCGGGCGGTGACCAGCTCGGACACCAGCCCCGGGTCGATGACCGAGCCGCCTCCGGCGATCCGCTCGACCGCGGCCAGGAACTCGGTCACGTCGGTGATCCGGCTCTTGAGCAGGTAACCGATGCGGCGGCCGCCGGCCAGCAGCTCCATCGCCTGGTCGACGTCGGCGTAGGCGGACAGCACCAGCACGCCGGTGTCGGGCAGCTCGGCCCGGATCTGCTGCGCGGCCTGCAGCCCCTCGGTGGTGTGGGTGGGCGGCATCCGCACGTCGGCCACGACCAGGTCGGGCCGGGTCGCCCGGACGATCTTCAACAGCTCGGTGGCGTCGCCGGCCTGGCCGAGCACCTCGAGACCTTCGCGTGTGAGCAGGCTGGCGATACCCTCGCGCAGCAGCACGTCATCCTCGGCCAGCACGACCCGTAGCCCCGTCATGGCAGAGATTATGCGTGTACCGGCTAGCCGGTATCGAGGAGTGGGGCTGGCCTCGATGTGCGGGGGCGCCGATTTCACGAGGCTGTTCCCATGTGCAACCACACTCCCGAGTGCCCGGCGATCGACCAGCCGGGGTGGGACACCGCAGCACCACTCGTTCAGCACGAGGACCTGGGCTGGAGCATGTTGTGCAACGGCGCGGTGGTCGTCGGCGCCCTCGCGCGGCCCGCTCCGGCGCCGGCGCCGGCCGAGATGCCGGCCCGCCCACGGCGCCCGCGCGTGCGGACCCGCTCGGCCGCCCCGACCGGCCGCCGCACCGCCCAGCCGCTCGCCGCCTGACCTCCCCGCGCGAGCAGCGGGCCTCGCCCGCGCGAACAGCGGCTCTCCCCCGCGCGAGCAGCGGGCCGCGGGCCACCGGGAGCTGAGGGGCGCTACGCGGGCAGCGGGATCCGGGCGGTCACGGTGGTGCCGGAGCCGACCGGGCTGAGGACGTCGAGGGTGCCGCCGAGCGCCTCGATGCGGTCCCTGAGGCCGACCAGCCCGGTGCCGCCCGAGAAGTCGGCCCCGCCGGAACCGTCGTCGTGCACGCGCAGGTGCAGGCAGTCGTCCTGTTTCGTCGCGGACACCTCGATGACGGTGGCGGCCGCGTGCTTGACCGCGTTCGTGAGCACTTCCGAGACGACGTAGTAGGCGCCGACCTCGACCGGCTGCGGCAGGCGCGCGTCCAGGCGTACGTCGACCTCGACCGGCAGGGGTGAGCGGCGGGCCAGCGCGCGCAGCGCCGGCCGCAGGCCGGAGTCGGACAGCACGGCCGGGTGGATGCCACGGGACAGTTCGCGAAGCTCGTCGATGACCGTCATGAGATCGGCGCCGATCTCGGCCACCTCGTCCGGTCTCACAGTCCGGTCGGCGGCGGCGCCATCAGCGGCGGAGTTGTGGGCGGCGGTGCGCAGCCGCAGGGCCAGCGCGACGAGCCGCTGCTGGGCGCCGTCGTGCAGGTCGCGTTCGATGCGGCGGCGGGCCTCGTCGGCGGCGGCCACGATGCGGGCGCGGGAGCTGATCAGTTCGGCGCGGCTCTGCGCGTCGGCGACCGCCGTGGCCACCAGCTCGGTGAACTCGCTCATCCGGGCCTCGGTGTCCGGCGGGAGCTGGGACTCGGCCGCGCCGACCGAGCACATGCCCCAGAGCCGGCCGTTCACGACGATCGGCACCCCGACCGCGGTGGCGTCCCGGCGGGCGGCCCGGCCCGATTCCCGTACGGTGGCGACCAGCTCGGGCGGCACCTCGGGAGCGGGCAGGCCGGCGCAGGCCAGCTCGGTCGTCGAGCCGTCCAGCTCGTACCGGATGAGGGCGGCCGTATCGCTGCCCAGGTGGGCCCGGACCTCGTGGGTGACCGCCTCGAAGACCCGCTCGGGCGCCTCCCCCTTGGCGATGAGCAGCGCGAGCCGGCGCAGCGAGGCCTGCACGTCGGCCATGTCGCCGCGCGCGCGTTCGGCCGCGATCGCCCGCCGGCTGGTCACCGTCGCCACCGTGCCGACGATGACGGCCATCCCCAGGAACGTGGCCAGGACGGTGTAGGCGGCTTCGGACATGTCGCGCAGCGGCGGCAGATAGAACCAGTCGTAGGCCAGTATCGCCGCCGTGCCGGTCGGCAGCGCGTAGAGGATGCCCAGCGCCCGCGCGGAGACCAGCACCACGATGAGCAGCACCGCGGCGAACGGCAGCGGGTGGATGTGGTCACGGGCGAGCGTGCAGACCATCCGGGCGAGCGCGAAGGAGACCGCTCCGGCGACCGTCGCGAGCAGGACCTGCAGCGGAAGCGGGATTCGCGTTCGGGAGAGCACGTGCCACACTCCCACCGCCCGGCGGCGCCGCACAACAGGACGGGGCGCTCGTCACTCGGCGGCCCGGGGCCGGGCCGCTATAGTTCGCACACCCGCACGCTGCCGCGCGGCGCGGCTCTGGGCCTCGCCGCGACCGTCACCGCCCTGCTCGGCTGGCCTGGCGCCGGCGCATCGGCCTGGCGGAGCTTCGAGCGCACCGCACCGGAACAGGGCCGCGCTGCTCGACCGGTCCTACCGGACGCCCACGCGAACCTGAATAACCGATTTCCGCCGTGGACCCGGGTTCCTACACTGGTCCGATGGCGCAGAGGAGACCCACGCTGGCGGACGTCGCGACGGAAGCCGGCGTGTCGAAAGCCGCCGTCTCCCGCGTCATCAACGACGCGCCGGGGGTGTCGGCGCAGACCCGCGAGCACGTGCGCCGGGTGATCACCGAGCTGGGCTACCGGCCCGACCCGGTCGCCCGCGCGCTCGCCTCGGGGCACGGCGAGGTCATCGAGCTGGTCATCGTCGACGACGCGTCCGTCTTCGCCAACAGCCCCTACTACGGCCGCATCACGGCCGGCATCCTGCAGGAGATCGCCGGCAGCAACGCCCAGCTGCGGGTGCACGTGGTCGACGAGCTGAGCACGGCTGCGCTGCTCAACCGCATCGCCGCCTCGGTCAGCCTGGGCGTCCTGCTGGTCAACGTGCCGCTCGCGCCGGCCGCGGAGTTCTACCGCAAGTGCGAGCGGGTGGTCACCATCGGGCCGACCGTGCCGGGGCTCCCGTTCGTCGGTCTGGAGAACGCCGAGGGCGCGTACGCCGCCGTGCAGCACCTCCACGACACCGGCCGACGGCGCATCGCCGCCCTGCACGGGCCGGACGGCAACTCGTGCGCCGAGGGCCGCCGCGACGGCTACCGCCGGGCCGTCCGCGACCTGGGCCTGCCCGACCTCTCGGCCACCGGGAAGTTCCGCCGCGAGGCCGGCTACGAGCTCACCCATCGGCTGCTCGCCGAGGAGCCGGAGATCGACGCGATCTTCGCCGGCTGCGATCTGCTGGCCACCGGGGCCATGCAGGCGCTCGGCAACACCGGTCGCCGCATCCCCGACGACGTCGCCGTGGTCGGCTTCGACGACAGTGTGATCGCCCAGTGCGCCAACCCGCCCCTGTCCTCGGTCCATCAGCCGGTCGAGCAGATGGCCGCGGCCGCCACCCGGGCACTGGTCAACCGCCAGATCGCGCCGCACTGGCGCTGCGTGTTCCCGGCCAAGCTCCAGGTCCGTCAGAGCACGGACGAGCCCGCCCGGTCCGGCCTGTCCGGCCCCTTCCGGTAGGTCGCGGTCAGTCCCAGTAGTTGAAGAGCGCTTCGCCCACCGAGTACGGCTGCCAGTACTTCACGTCGGCCGGGCTCACGGCCGGCCACTGCGCCGCCTGGAACGGGGCGTCCAGCTCGGCCGCGGTCAGCACGGTGAGACCGGCGCCGGCCAGCGCGCCGAGCAGGTGGGGGTCGTCGACGAAAGTCAGCGGCCCGGACTCCTGGTCCGGGCCGGTGACCTCGCGCGGAACGGCCAGCGCGGCGACGCCGGTGTCGCGGGTCAGCACCACGGCCACCGACCTGTCCCGGTAGCCGATGACCCCCTGGGAGAAGTTCGGCGTCACCCCGTCACCGAGGCGGAACTCGATCACTTCGCCGCCGGTCCGGCGCGCGACCTCGTAGCAGGCGCGGCGGAACGCGGAGAGATCCGGCATGGGGGAATGTTAGGCCGCGGGACGGGACCAGGAGCCTCGGGGCGCAGGCTCCAGGGTGTCGGCCAGCCGCCGCAGGGCGGCCACGGCCAGGCGCCGGGCCGCCCCGCTGTGCCGTTCGGGCGGGCGGTCGGGCGACACCGGAGCGTCGGGGCGGGCGGACAGGACGTGACGCCTGGTGGCCTTGTCGGCCAAGATCATCGCGGTCGGGTACAACATCTCGGACTCCTGACACTCGCCAGACGGGGACGAAGAAGAAGGAGAAGGGCGCGTCCGCTCTACTGCAGGCGGTCGCGGAGGGCGGCCAGCGGACCGTCCCAGTCGCGGGCGAGGACGCCCAGGAACTGCTGGGCCACCTTCATGGGGCCGGAGTCGAGGCGGTAGCGCACCCGGCGGCGCTCCCCCGGCTCGGGGATGACCAGGCCGGCGTCGGTCAGCAGCTGCAGGTGCTTGGCGACGGCCTGCCGGGTGATCGGCAACCGGGCGGCCAGGTCGGTCGCGGTGGCCGGGCCCCGGGCGGCCAGGGCGGCGAGGATCGCCCGGCGGCTCGGGTCGGCCAGGGCGGCGAAGACTTCCTGCGCCACCGACTCCAGGTCAGAGTCGTCCATCGAGATACGCGACCAGCTCACCGAGCTCACTCTGCCAGCCCTCGACGTTGCCCGAGAACGCCGTCTTGTGCGTCTCACCGCTGGTCTGCGCGAACCCGGACTCGACCACGGTCAGCGTGGTGCCGGTGCCGGTCGGCACCAGCGTGAACTCCACGTAGGTGCGCCGCGGGTCGCCGTCGGGCAGGCCGTGGATGGGCCAGGTGTAGGCGAACACCGTCGGCGGCTCGACCCGCTCGATGACCAGCGTGGCCGTGTCGCCGCTGGTCCACGCGAGCTTGGCCTCGCCGCCGACCCGCAGGTCGACCTCGGCCGTGTTGCCGAACCAGGTGCCCAGCCCCTCGGCGGTGGTGATGGCCGCCCACACCGTCTCCACCGGCTGGCGCAGCTCCATGGTCCGCTCGATCCGATCGGGAAAGCTCATGTCCACTCCCTCAGTAGCAACCACTTGGTTGCCACTCAAGCTATAGCAATCATTCGGTTGCGTCAACGATTGCCGGCAGCCGGGGGCGGTGGGCAGGTGAGATGACCGCCGCCGGGGGGTAGGGGGAAGGGGCGGCGCCGGCGAAGGAGGCAGCGGTGATCACAAAGGACGACCTGGGCGGCCTGAGCGGCATCGAAGTGGTCGACAACGCGGGGGTGCACGTCGGTCCCGTCGATCAGATCTATGTCGACCCGGACAGCGGCGATCCGCTGTGGGTGACCGTCCGCACCGGAACACTCAGCTTCCAGGAGTCGTTCGTCCCGCTGACCGGCGCCCGCCTGGCCGAGGGCCGGCTGATCGTGGCGGTCGACCGGGACCGGATAGCGCACGCCCCGATCCGGCAGACCGACGCTCCCCTGGGCCACGACGACGCCGACCGGCTGACCGCCTACTACGGCCTCGGCCGAGCCGGCGACGACGCGATGACCCGCTCCGAGGAACGCCTGGTGGCCGGCACGCGCCGCGAGCCGACCACCAAGGTCCGGTTGCGCAAGTACCTGGTCACCGAGGAACGGCAGATCACCGTGCCGGTCACCCGCGAGGAGGTACGCCTCGAGGAGGTCCCGGTCACCGGCGACGAGCCCGGCGACGACCCGGGCGAGGACGCCTCCGGGGCCGCGCCCGGGGTGATCCTGCACGCCCAGCGGCCGGTCGTCACCACCGAGACGGTGCCCGTCGAGCGGGTGACGCTCACCAAGGAGACGGTCCGCGAGGAGCAGGTGGTCACGGCCCCGGTCCGCCGGGAACAGATCACGTTGGAGACCGAGGCTACGGACGAACCTGGAAGACCAGGTTGAACGGGGTCTCGGCGACCCGGCGGAAGCGGGTGAGGCCGGCCTCGGCGGCGACCTCCCGCAGACGGGCCTCGCCGGCCTGCGCGCCCAGCGCGGCGCCGACCTCCTGCGACAGCGAGTTCGGCGTGCACAGCAGGGTCGACGCTCCGTAGTAGACCGCGCCGACCGGGTTGAGGTTCTCCGGCACCGTGTCACCGGCATAGGGCTCGACCAGCAGGATGCTGCCGTCCGGGTCGAGCCGGTCGCGCAGGTGGCGCAGCACGCCGACCGGGTCGCCCATGTCGTGCAGGCAGTCGAACAGGCAGATCAGGTCGTACTCCCCGTCGAGCTCCCCGGCCCGCCCGGCTTCGAACCGGGTCCGGTTGCCGACGCCGGCCGCGGCCGCCCGCTGCTGGGCCGAGGCGATCGAGGCGTCGTGATAGTCGCTGCCCACGAAGGTCGACGACGGGTAGGCCGAGGCCAGCAAGATCGTCGAGGCGCCGTGACCGCAACCGACGTCGGCGACCCGGCCGCCGGTCCGCAGACGGTGCTCGACGCCGTCCATCGCGGGGATCCACTCCCCCACCAGGTGCGCGTGGTAGCCGGGGCGGAAGAACCGCTCGCACCCCTCGAACAGGTCGGGGTGATGTTCGTGCCAGCCGACCCCCTCCCCCGTACGGAACGCCGTGACCAGCCGGTCGGTCGAGCGGGCAGCCGCCAGCACAAGCTCGAACCCGCCGATCACACAGGCCGGGCTGCTTTCGTCGGTGAGCGCGATCGCGTGCTCGGCCGGCAGCTCGAACCGGTCGTCGCCCACGTAGTCCACATAGCCCGCGGCCGCCTGGGCGCTCAACCATTCCCGTACGTACCGTTCGGTGGTCTCCGTACGCCCGGCCAGCTCGGCCGGGGTCAGCGGTCCGGCGCCGGCCATCGCCCGGTACAGCCCGAGCTTGTCGCCGATCACCGCCAGCGCCCCGGCCAGCATCGCGCCGAAGTCGCCCACCGACTTGAAGACGAAATCCATGAGTTTCTGCTCGTTCACCGTCGTCGTCGTCATGACCGATCCTTTCCGTTCAACAGATGGCGACGGCACCGTAGCGAGGACGTTTTCCCATCTCTGTCCGCTTGCTGTCCCTACCGGCGGCGCCGGTGGCGCACAATCACCGGATGCCGGCCGGGCTGCGCCTTCGTCTGCTGGGCGGCTTCGAGGTGGAGGTCGCCGGCCGGGTCGTGCCCGGCAACGAGTGGCGGCGCAGCGGCGCGACCGCTCTCGTCAAGGTGCTCGCCCTGCGCGGGCGCCTGCATCGCGACCAGGTCGTCGACCTGCTCTGGCCCGAGGCGGACGCGGCGCTGGGCGGCCGCCGGCTCGACAAGGCGCTGCACTTCGCCCGTCGGGTCCTGGGCGCCGACCGTCTGCCGCTGCGCGACGGCATGGTCGGTCTCGCCCCGGCGGATCTCTGGGTCGACGTCGACGCGTTCGAGTCCGCGGCCCGCGCCGGCGACCTCGAAGGCGCCCTCGCCCTCTACACCGGCGATCTGCTCCCCGAGAACAGGTTCGACGACTGGACCGAGGATCGTCGCGCCCAGCTGCGCGCCACCGTCGTCCCGCTGCTGCTCGAACGGTCCACCCGCGCGGAGCCGCCCCAGGCCGAGGCCGACCTGGTCCGGCTGATCGCGCTCGATCCGCTGCACGAGGACGCGTACGCCGGTCTGATCCGCCTCGAGTCGGCGCGCGGGCGACGTCATCTGGCCCTGCGCTGGTACGACCGGCTGGCCGTCCGGCTGCGCGAAGATCTGGGGGTCGAGCCCCGCGCCGACCTCCAGCAGGTGCGCCGCACCCTGCTCGCCAGCGGGCCGGCCGGGACCACCGCGGGCGTTCCCGAGGAGCGCAAACTCGTCACGGTTCTGGACGCGGACCTCCGCGGTGTCCGGGGCGAGGTCGCCGGCACCGATCCCGAGCGGTCGCGCCGGGCCGCCGCCGAGTGGACCGAGCTGCTCGGCGAGGTCGTCGCCCGGTGGGGCGGCGCGGTGCAACCGCTGGTCGGCGGGGGCGTGATCGGGATCTTCGGCTATCCGCGGGCCCACGAGGACCATGCCGGCCGGGCGCTGCGGGCCGGCGCCGAGATTCTGCGGCGGTCACCGGCGCCGATCCGCCTCGGGGCCGACTCCGGTCCGATCATCGCGGCGGCCGGGTTGTCGCGGATGGGCGGCGCCGTCCTGGACACCGCCGCGCGTCTGCGCACCGCCGCGGCGCCGGGAACCTTCCTGGTCACCGAGCGGACGCGCCGCGCGGCCGGCGAGGCCGGGTTCCGCTTCGGCGAACCGGCTCCGGCCGGTGACCCGCCGGTCGGCGCGTGCCGCCTGCTCGCGGCCGGACCGGACGCGGCGACGGGCGCCCCGAGCCGGCACGAGGCACCGATGATCGGCCGGGCCGGCGAGCTGAGCGCCGTGTCGGGCCTGATCCGGGAGGCGGTCAGCGCCCGGCGGCCGTGCCTGATCACGGTCACCGGTACGGCCGGGATCGGCAAGACCCGCCTGGTCCGCGAGATCGTCGCCCGGCAGACCGGCCTCCGCGTGCTGCACGGCCGGTGCCTGGCGGCCGGCGACGGCATCACCTTCTGGGCACTCGGCGAGATCCTGCGGGAGGCGTGCGGCATTCCGCTGGGCGACGCGGGCAACCGGGCGCCGCAACGCCTGCGGTCCCGGCTCGGGCAGATCCTGAGTGGGCAGGGCCTGAATGGGCAGAGCTTGAACGGGCAGAGCTTGGACGGGCAGAGCTTGAACGGGCAGAGCCTCACGCCGGGCGAGCGGGACAGGACGATTTTCGCGCTGGCCACCACGGCCGCGATCCGCCTGCCGGGCAACCCGCTCGACCACGCCGACCCGCGAGACGTCGCCGAGGAGCTGGGCCGGGCCTGGCCGCGGCTGGCCACAGCGCTCGCCGCCGGCGGCCCGCTGCTGCTCGTGGTCGAGGACCTGCACTGGGCCGGCGCCTCGCTGGTCGGCCTGCTGGCGCGCCTGGTGACCCGCTCGATCGGTCCGGTGATCCTGCTGACGACCGCCCGCCCCGAGTTTCTCGAGAGCCACCCCGGTCTCCCGGACCTGTCGATCGTCTCGTTGCGCTCCCTGCCGGCCGGCGACAGTCGCGCCCTGCTCGACGCGCTGCCGCACGCGGCCCGGCTCGACGCGCGCCGCCGCACCGAGATCCTCGGGCGCGCCGAGGGCAACCCGTACTTCCTGGGCCAGCTCGCGGCCCACCTGGCCGAGAACGCCGGCGGCGCCCTGCCGGACACGCTGCACGCTCTGCTCGCTGCCCGGGTCGACGCGCTGCCGGCCGCGGAGAAGCGCCTCTTGCAGGTCGCGGCCGTGATGGGCCGGGTGTTCTGGGCGGCGCCCCTGCGCGAGCGGCTGGGTCCCGGCCTGCCCGCCCTGCTGGCCGGGCTGGAGAACCGCGGGCTCGTCCGGGCCCGGCCGGGTGCGCTGGTCACCGGCCAGGACGAGTACGCCTTCCAGCACGCCCTGCTCCGCGACGTCGCCTACGCGAGCCTGCCCGACGCCGAGCGCGCGACCGGGCACGCCGAGGTCGCCGCCTGGCTGGAAGAGGTCTCCCGGGAACGCATCGACGAGGTGATCGAGCTGGTCGCCGTCCACTATGCCGCCGCCGCCGACGGCCCCGGGGCCGACGAGTGGATCCGCGGCAAGGCGTTCCGGTCGATGATGACCGCGGGCGCCGGGGCACGGCGCCGCTACGCCGTGCCCCGCGCCCTGGCCCTGCACCGGGCGGCGCTGCGGCACGCTTCACACCCGGCCGAACGGGCCGGTGCGCTGGAGGCTGTGGGCGACGACCACGAGACCGCCTACGACGGTGACCAGGCCGTGCGGGCCTGGCGCGACGCGATCTCCATGCTGCGCGACACGCCCGAGCACGGCGACCGGCGGGCCCGGCTGTGCCTGAAAGCGGCTCAGATGCTGGTGGCCCGCTGGGGTGGCTTCCGGGCGCCGGCCGACCCGGCCCTGGGCGACCGGGTGATCGACGAGGGCCTCGCCGTCGTCACCGATCAGCCCACGCGGGCGCACCTGCTGGCGCTGCGGGCGCTGTGCGGTGGCCGTTGGGCGTGGACCGGCCGGACCGACCCCGTCCCGGTGACCGGTCGCCGCCGGGCCGCGACCGACGCCGAGGCCCTGGCCGACCGGCTCGGCTCGGCCACGCTGCGGGCGCCGGCGATGCTCGGCCGGGCCGCCGTGTGCTTCCTGGAGGGCCGGTACGAGGATGCGGTCACCGCGGTGCTCGACGAGGTGTCGCTAGTCGAGCAGGAGGGTCGCGACCGGGACCGTGCGCTCGGGCACACCATCGCCAGCCTGGTCGTCGGGGCCGTCCGCGGCGACTACCGGCTGGCTCTGCGGCACGCGCACCGCTCGTACGCATGGGCCGGTGACCTCTCGCCGCACGACCGGCTCCACGGCACCGCGGCCGTGCTCATCTGCCTCGAACAGCTGGGCCGCGACACCGAGATCGATCCCTACCTGGACGAGCACCTGCGGCTGCGCCAGGGCCCGATGGCGGCGATGAGCTGCCCGTACATCCGCAGTGGTCCGCTGGTCGGCGCGCTCGTCCTGCAGAGGCGCGGCGACCGGCGGGAGTCCGCGAGAGTCGCCGCCACGGTCGAGCCCGACCACGCTCATCCCGGCAACGCCGAGGTTCTGCACGCGCGGCTGGCGCTGGGCCGGGGCGACGTCATGGGCGGCCGCGCGCTGGCCGAACGGCTGGTCGCGCTGGGCCGCCGTCCCGGCCCCGAGGAGATCCCGCACGAGTCCCTCGCCCTGCTCCGGGCGTTGGAGGCGGCCGGTGACGAGGAGGCGCTGCGCCGCTTCCTGCCGCGGGCCCGCGCCGCCGCGAGATATCTGGCCCTGCTCACGGCGGCCTGCGACCACGCCGAGGGTTTGCGGCAGCTCGGCGAGCCGGACGGCGCGGCCCTGGGCTGAGCCGTTCGCCCAGCGGCAAATGCGGCACCCGCTCGGGGGCAACGGACGGGTCGCGGGCGCGTAGCGTCCAGCCATGGATCCGGCGACTCTGCGCGACGTCTACGAGGACCTGCATCGTCACCCGGAGTTGTCCTTCCACGAGCACCGGACGGCCGGCATCGCGGCGGCCTGGCTGCGCGAGCACGGGTACGAGGTCACCGAGGGCCTCGGTGGCACCGGGGTGGCCGGGGTGCTGCGCCGCGGTGACGGGCCGGCGGTGTGGTTGCGGGCCGACATGGACGCGCTGCCCGTCGCCGAGGAGACCGGGCTCCCGTACGCCAGCACCGTCGACGGGGTGTCACACGCCTGCGGGCACGACATGCACGTCACCTGGCTCATGGGCGCGGCCGCCGGCCTGGCCGCGGCCGGTGACTGGCGCGGCACCGTGGTCGCCGTGTTCCAGCCGGCCGAGGAGCTCGCCCGGGGCGCGCAGGCGATGGTGGACGACGGTCTGACCGACCGCGTGCCCCGGCCGGTCGTCGTGCTCGGCCAGCACGTCGCCCCGCTGCCGGCGGGCAGCATCGCTCTGACCCCCGGACCGATGTGGGCGGCCTCCGACTCGCTGCGGGTCACCGTCCACGGCCGGGGCGGCCACGGCTCCCGGCCCGAGACCACCGTCGACCCGGTGGTCATCGCGGCCGCGACCGTGCTGCGGCTGCAGACGATCGTCTCGCGCGAGGTGTCCACCGCCGAGACGGCCGTGGTCTCGGTCGGCGCGATCCAGGCCGGCACCAAGCACAACATCATCCCCGACACGGCGACGCTGCTGCTCAACGTGCGGACGTACGACCCCGGGGTGCGCGACCGGGTGCTGGCGGCGATCCGGCGCATCGTGTCGGCCGAGGCGGCCGCGGCCGGCGCGACCCGCGAGCCGGCGGTGGTGCTCGAGGAGTCCACGCCGACGCTGGTCAACGACGTGGCGGCGGCCGAGCGGACCCGTCCGGCGCTGGAGTCGGTGGCCGGGCCGGGCCGGGTCGTGGATCCCGGCCCGCTGCCCAGCAGCGAGGACGTGCAGGTGCTGGCCACCGCCGCGGGCGCGCCGATCACCTACTGGCTCGTCGGCGGGGCCGACCCCGCCCACTACGCCGGGGCCACGACCGTCGGGCAGTTCCTCGAGGTCGCCGCCGTGCTGCCGTCCAACCATTCGCCGCACTACGCCCCGGTCCCGGAGCCGACGATCGGCGCCGGGGTGGCCGCCCTGTCCGCCGCGGCAAGGGAGTGGCTCGGCTGAGGGAGGCCGGGTCTCAGGCCTGGATCCAGTCGAACGTGCGGGAGACGGCGCGCTGCCAGTTGGCGTACTCGGACTCGCGCTTGGCCGGCTCCATCGTGGGCAGCCACTGCCCGGCCCGGTGCCAGTTCTGCCGCAGGCCCTCCAGGTCGGGCCAGTAGCCCACGGCCAGCCCGGCGCCGTAGGCCGCGCCCAGCGACACCGTCTCGGCGGCGAGCGGACGCACCACCGGCACGTCGAGGACGTCGGCGACGAACTGCATGAGCAGGTTGTCCGACGTCATGCCGCCGTCCACCCGCAGGGTCTTCAGCGCCAGCCCGGAGTCGGCGTTCATCGCGTCGACGACCTCGCGGGTCTGCCAGGCGCTGGCCTCGAGTACGGCCCGGGCCAGGTGACCCTTGGTGATGTACGAGGTCAGGCCGACAATGACGCCGCGGGCCTCGCTGCGCCAGTAGGGCGCGTAGAGGCCCGAGAAGGCCGGCACGATGTAGCAGCCGCCGTTGTCGGTGACCGTGCGGGCCAGCGTCTCGATCTCCGGTGCGCTGGCGATCAGCTCGAGCTGGTCGCGGAACCACTGCACCAGCGAGCCGGTGATGGCGATCGAGCCCTCCAGCGCGTACGCCGCGGGCTCGCCCTCGATCTGGTAGGCCACCGTGCTGAGCAGGCCGTGGGTCGAGCGCACCAGTTCCGCCCCGGTGTTGAGCAGCAGGAAGCTCCCGGTGCCGTAGGTGCATTTGGCCTCGCCGGGCGCGAAGCAGGTCTGCCCGAACAGGGCCGCCTGCTGGTCGCCGAGCGCCGCGCCGATGCGGACACCCGGGAAGGCCGCGGTGGCCGTGCCGAACACGCCGATGGACGGGCGTACCTCGGGCAGCATGGCCCGCGGGATGCCGAAGAACGCGAGCGACTCGGCCGACCAGTCGAGGGTGTGCACGTCGAGCAGCAGTGTCCGGCTGGCGTTGGTGACGTCGGTGACGTGCAGGCCGCCGGTCAGGTTCCAGATCAGCCAGGTCTCCATCGTGCCGAAGAGGACCTCGCCGCGTTCGGCCCGCTCGCGCAGCCCGGGGTGGTGGTCGAGCATCCACCGGATCCGGGGCCCGGAGAAGTACGTGGCCAGCGGCAGGGCCGACCGGTGCCGGACACCCTCGGCCCCGGGCGCCGCGTCGAGCTGACCCACCATCGTGTCGGTCCGGGTGTCCTGCCAGACCACGGCGTGGCCGACCGGGTTGCCGGTCGCGCGGTCCCACAGCACGGTCGTCTCCCGCTGGTTGGCGATGCCGACCGCGGCGACCTGGTCGATGGTGGCGCCGGCGCGGCGCAGCGCCTCGGGACCGAGCCGTTCCACGTTGCGCCAGATCTCGGCCGCGTCGTGCTCGACCCAGCCCGGGCGGGGGTAGTACTGCTTGTGTTCCTGCTGGGCGAGGGACACGAGCTGGCCGCGCCGGTCGAAGACGATGCACCTCGTCGAGGTGGTGCCCTGGTCGATGGCGACCACGTAGCGCTCGGTCATGGTTGTCCCTCCTTATCGCCGGGCGGCTCCGAGGTCGCGGGACACCGCACGGGCGGCGTCGCGAACGGTGGCCACGAGGTGGGGCAGTGGGTGGTAGCGGCTGTCGCAGAGCCGTTCGACGTGGCCGGAGATGCCGATGGCCCCGACCACCAGGCCCCCGTACGCCCGGATCGGCGCGGCCACGGACGCCTCACCCGGGGTGAGCTCCTCGATGTCGCAGCTCCACCCGTTCTCCCGCACCAGCCGCAGGGCCTGGGCGAGTTCCCGCTGGGTGCCGATGGTGCGGCTGGTGAAGCGGTCGAGCGAGGCCGGCGGCGCGGCGCCGTAGGCCAGCAGGGACTTGCCGAGCGCGGTGGCGTGCATCGGCAGGAGGCTGCCGACGTCGAGGGTCTGGAAGGTGTCGTCGGGCCGGAAGACGTGGTGGACCACCAGCACCTGTCCGTCCAGGACGGTGCCGATGCGGACGGCTTCCCCGCTGCGGGACGCGAGCGGGTCGGCCCAGTTGATCGACCGGGAGCGCAGCTCGTTGACGTCGAGGTAACCGGTGCCCAGGCGGAGCATCGCCGCGCCGAGCTGGTAGTGCCCCGACAGGCGGTCCTGTTCGACGAAGCCGACCTTGCGCAGCGTCCGCAGGATGCCGTGGGTGGTGCCCTTGGCCAGGTCGAGCGAACGCGCGATCTCACCCAGGGAGAGCCGGCCGTTGCCCCCGGCGAGCAGGCGCAGCACGGCCGCGGCGCGCTCGATGGACTGCACTGTTCCCGGCACGTCACGACCCTATGACGATCAGGGGCCTCTGCCGAGACCACCGTTCGACATTGTCGAATGGCGTTCATTGTTCGTGGCCGCTCAGCTACCTAGCGTCCCTTCGAGAGTTGACTTCAGGAGGGGCAGATGGCCGCACGACTGAAGATCCCGGGCGGAATAGTGGCCGAGCTGGCCGCCGAGTTCGCCGGGACCATGATCCTCATCTTGTTCGGTGTCGGGGTGGTGGCCCAGGTGGCCGGCGCCGGCATCGGCGATCACGACAGCATCGCCTGGGCCTGGGGCCTGGGCGTGGTGCTCGGCGTCTACGTCGCCGGGCGCATCAGCGGGGCGCACCTGAACCCCGCTGTCACCCTGGCGCTCGCGGTCTTCAAGGGCTTCGAGTGGCGCAAGGTCCTCCCCTACAGCATCGCGCAGTTCCTGGGCGCGTTCGTCGCCGCGCTGATCGTGCGGTGGAACTACACCGAGGTGCTGCACGCCGCGGACCCCGGCCTGACCATCAAGACCCAGGGCGTCTTCTCCACCCTGCCGGGCAACGGGACCCTGCCCGTCGGCGAGTGGGGCGCCTTCCGCGACCAGATCATCGGCACCGCGATCCTGCTGTTCCTGATCCTCGCGGTCACCGACGTGATGGGGACTCCCCCGCAGGCCAACCTGGCCCCGTTCATCGTCGGCCTGATCGTGGTGGCCATCGGCATGGCCTGGGGCACCAACGCCGGCTACGCGATCAACCCCGCGCGCGACTTCGGTCCGCGACTCGCCAGCTTCCTCACCGGCTACGGCGGGGCGTTCCGCGACCAGACGGGGTATCTCTATTTCTGGATCCCGATCGTGGCGCCCCTCATCGGCGGGGTGCTCGGCGCCGGTCTGTATCAGGGGCTGGTCGGCCGGTACCTGCCCAAGCTGGGCCAGCCGGAGCCCGGGCAGCTGCCCGAGGAGCCCACCCGAGAGAACGTGGAGGCACGCAATGGCTGACTTCGTCGGCGCCGTGGACCAGGGCACGACCAGTACCCGCTTCATGATCTTCGATCACGGCGGTAACGAGGTGGCCCGCCACCAGCTGGAGCACGAGCAGATCCTGCCCCAGGCCGGGTGGGTCGAGCACAACCCGGCCGAGATCTGGGAGCGTACGGTCACCGTCGTCCGCACCGCGATGCAGAAGGCCAACCTGGGCGCCAAGGACCTGGCCGCGCTCGGCATCACCAACCAGCGCGAGACCGCGGTGGTGTGGGACCGCCGGAGCGGACGGCCCTACTACAACGCGATCGTCTGGCAGGACACCCGCACCGACCGGATCGCCTCGGCGCTCGACCGGGACGGCCGGGGCGACGTGATCCGGCGCAAGGCCGGGCTGCCGCCGGCCACCTACTTCAGCGGCGGCAAGATCCAGTGGATCCTGGAGAACGTCGACGGGGTGCGCGAGGCGGCCGAGCGGGGCGACGCGATCTTCGGCAACACCGACAGCTGGGTGTTGTGGAACATGACCGGCGGCGTCGACGGGGGCAACCACCTCACCGACGTGACCAACGCCAGCCGCACGATGCTGATGAACCTCGAGACCCTCGACTGGGACGACGAGCTGCTCGGGTTCTTCAACATCCCGCGCTCGATGCTGCCCGAGATCCGGCCGTCGTCCGACCCGAACACGTACGGCGTGGCCCGCTGGCCCGGGACGCTGGGCGGCGAGGTGCCGCTGACCGGTGACCTCGGCGACCAGCAGGCGGCCACGGTCGGGCAGGTCTGCTTCGCCCCCGGCGAGGCCAAGAACACCTACGGCACCGGCAACTTCATGCTGCTCAACACCGGCCCCGAGCTCGTCCGGTCGGAGAACGGCCTGCTCACGACCGTCTGCTACAAGTTCGGCGACGCCGCCCCGATCTACGCCCTCGAGGGGTCGATCGCGGTCACCGGCTCGGCCGTCCAGTGGCTGCGCGACCAGTTGCACATCATCAACGACGCGTCCGAGAGCGAACGGCTCGCGGCGCAGGTGCCCGACAACGGCGGTGTCTACTTCGTGCCGGCGTTCTCCGGGCTGTTCGCGCCGTACTGGCGGTCCGACGCGCGCGGGGCCATCGTCGGCCTGTCCCGCTTCAACACCAGCGCGCACATCGCCCGGGCCACCCTCGAGTCGATCTGCTACCAGAGCCGGGACGTGGTCGACGCGATGGCCCAGGACTCCGGGGTCACGCTGGACGTGCTCAAGGTGGACGGCGGCATCACGGCCAACAACCTGGCCATGCAGATCCAGGCCGACGTGCTCGGCGTGCCGGTCAGCCGGCCGGTCGTGGCCGAGACGACGGCGCTCGGCGCGGCCTACGCCGCCGGGCTGGCTGTCGGGTTCTGGAAGAACACCGACGAGCTGCGGGAGAACTGGAACGAGGCCAAGCGCTGGGAGCCGCAGTGGTCCGAGGAGCAGCGGGCCGAGGGCTACGGCAAGTGGAAGAAAGCCGTCGAACGCACTCTCGACTGGGTGGACGTGGACTGAGTCATGGCCATCGCACTCTCCCCGGATTACCGCGACTCGGCCCTGGCCGCCCTGGCCGGCGCCGAGCTCGACGTCCTCGTGATCGGCGGCGGAGTGGTGGGAGCGGGGGCGGCGCTGGACGCCGTCACCCGCGGCCTCACCACCGGCCTGGTCGAGGCCCGCGACCTCGCCTCGGGCACGTCCAGCCGATCCAGCAAGCTGCTGCACGGCGGCCTGCGCTACCTCGAGATGCTCGACTTCGCCCTGGTCAAGGAGGCCCTGCACGAGCGCGACCTGATCGTGTCGCGCCTCGCCCCGCACCTCGCCCGGCCGCTCAAGTTCCTCTACCCGCTCAAGCACCGGGCCTGGGAACGGGCCTACGCGGGGGCGGGCGTCACCCTGTACGACACGATGGCGATGGGCGGCGGCATGCCGCGGCACCGCCAGCTCACCCGGACGGCGGCGCTGCGGGCGTGTCCCGCGCTGCGCAAGGACGCGCTGGTCGGCGCGATCCAGTACTACGACGCGCAGGTCGACGACGCCCGGCACACTATGTACCTGGCCCGGACGGCGGCCGCCTACGGGGCCCACGTCGCCTCCCGGACCGAGGTGGTGGGCTTCCTGCGCGAGGGGGAACGGGTCACCGGCGTACGGGTGAAGGATCTGGAATTCGACCGGATCTTCGAGGTGCGGGCCCAGCAGGTGATCAACGCGACTGGCGTGTGGACGGACGACACGCAGGCCCTGGTGGGTGAGCGCGGCCAGTTCCACGTGCGCGCCTCCAAGGGCATCCACCTGGTCGTGCCGCGCGACCGCATCCAGTCGACGACCGGCCTGATCCTGCGCACCGAGAAGAGCGTGCTGTTCGTGATCCCGTGGGGCCGCCACTGGATCGTCGGGACGACCGACACCGACTGGTCGCTCGACAAGGCCCACCCGGCCGCGTCCAGCACCGACATCGACTACCTGCTGGAGCACGTCAACACCGTCCTGGCCAGACCCCTCGCCCGTACGGACGTGACGGGTGTCTACGCCGGCCTGCGCCCGCTGTTGTCGGGCGAGTCGGAGGCCACCTCCCAGCTGTCGCGTGAGCACATGGTCGGCAGTCCCGTCCCCGGCCTGGTCGTGGTGGCCGGCGGCAAGTACACGACGTACCGGGTGATGGCCCGCGACGCCGTGGACGCCTGCGTGCACGGTCTGGGCCGTTCGGTCCCGAAGTCCTGCACGGAGGAGGTGCCGCTGGTGGGGGCCGAGGGCTTCCGGGCGTTGTGGAACCAGCGCCGCCTGCTGGCCGCCCGCTCGGGCCTGCACGTCGCGCGGGTCGAGCACCTGCTCGGCCGGTACGGCTCGCTCGTCGACGAGGTCCTCGACCTGATCGCGTCCACGCCGTCGCTGGGCCACCCCCTGGGCGGCGCCGACGACTATCTGCGGGCCGAGATCGTCTATGCGGCCGGCAACGAGGGGGCCCGGCACCTGGAGGACGTGCTGACCCGGCGTACCCGCATCTCGATCGAGACGTTCGACCGCGGTGTGACCTGCGCGCGGGAGACCGCCGAGCTGATGGCCGGGGTGCTGGGCTGGACGCCCGAGCAGACCGCGCGCGAGGTGGAGAACTACCGCGTCCGGGTCGAGGCCGAACGCGGGTCGCAGGAACAGCCGGACGACGAGACCGCCGACGCGACCCGCCTGGGCGCGCCCGACGTGGTGCCGGTGACCGCCACGGACGCGGCCTGACCGGGACACCGCCGTTCGCCGGCCGCACCCCGAGGCTTCGGGGTGCGGCCGGTCCCGCTGCGCTGAGTCCACTCCCGCCGGGTCCGCCCCGCCGGGTCCGCCCCGCCGGGTCCGCCCCGCCGGGTCCGCCGAGGGGGTGATGAAAACCGGTACGCGTCCCAGGCCCGGCGGTGCTCGTTACCGTCAGCACGAGGGTTCGGCCGACGGCGCCGGACCGGTCCGGCGCGGCTGGACGCCCCCGTTCGCCCTGAGGAGCCGAGACTGTGAGCACCACCGTGAAGTCCGCCGACCTGCCCGACGGCACGACCGCGCACGACCAGACCCTCGACCGCTGGTACGTCAAGCGGCCCGCCGGCCTGTTCCCCTGGCGGGCGACCAACGGGGAGAAGCTGACCGATTTCGAGGTCGACAACTTCCTGCGTTCCGGGCGCATCGTCGTCACGGTGCCCGAACAGGAGCCGCTGGCGTACCGCTGGAACTGAGGCGACGGGTTCCGGTCGCCCCGGCCGTGCGACACACTGAGCGACTATGTGGTTTCTGCTGGGCGCGCCGTGGGACTGCTCGGGGACCGGCCGCGGCGAGGAGCGAGCGCCCGACGCCCTGCGGGAGGCGGGACTGTCCCGGCTCGTCGACGCCGACCTGGGTGACGCGGCGACCGCGATCACCAGCACCGAGCGCGACCCGGCCACCGGCGTACGGGCCCTGCCGCAGACCATGGCGGCGGCCCGGGCACTGGCGGCGGCCCTGGGCACGGGCCGGGCCGACCGGCCGCGTCACCGGCCGCTCGTCGTCGGTGGGGACTGCAGCCTGCTGCTCGGCGTCTTCGCCCATCTACGGGCGGCCGTCGGCGACGTGGGGCTGTGGATGGCCGACGGGCACCCCGACTACGTCGACCCGGCCGACTCCGACACCGGGGAGACCGCGGACTCCGAACTGGCCGTTCTCACCGGCCTCGGCCCGGCCGCCCTCACCGGCCTGGCCGGGACGACCCCCATGGTGGACGCCGGCCGGGTCTCGCTGATCGGGCACCGCACGACCGGGCTCGACCCCGCCTCGGCGGCGGAGCTGGCCCGCGTCCCCGCCGGCATGCTCACGCTCGACGCCGACCCGGGCCGGCCGATGTGGCTGCACCTCGATGTGGACGTCCTCGACCCGTCGGTCATGCCGGCGGTGACCTACCCGCAGCCCGGCGGCCCCGGCTTCGAGCAGCTCGAGGCCCGGCTCCGGCCGTTGGCGGCCGCGCCCGACCTGATCGGCGTGAGCATCGCCGACTACCGCCCGGACCTCGACCCGGACGGCGTGCACGCCGCAGCGCTGGTCAGGCTGCTGGGACGGCTCCTCGCTCCCGCTTGACCAGGTCGCGGACCGCGGGGGCGACCTCGGCGGCCAGGATATCGGCGGTCCGAGGGTCGTCGCTGGCCACGATGAACCCGCTGATGCCGTGGTGGAGGGCGAGGTCGGCGAGGTGGTCGACCCGCCGGGCCGGCGGGCCGTCCAGCTCGGTGAAGGTCATCAGGCGCCGGACCCGGGCGGGATCCCGGCCGGCGGACAGGGCCGCCTCGTCGATCCGGGCGTTCATCTCGGGCAACGAGTCGGCGCCGCGGGGCAGGTAGGGCATCGACGGGAGCCAGCCGTCGCCGAGGCGGCCGGTCAGCGCCAGCATCCTGGGCTTGTAGGCGCCGATCCAGATGCCCATGTCGTGGGCCGGGCGCGGTCCACGCTTGGCCCCGACGACGGTGTAGTGCTCACCCCGGTGGTCGACCCGTTCCCGGGTGCCGGTGTCCCACAGGTCGCGGATGATCGGGATGGCCTCGGCGAGCGCGTCGATCCGCTGACCGACCGTCAGCCGGGGGCCGCCCATGGCCGCGATGCCGTCGGGAAAGCCGCCCGCGCCCAGCCCGAGCTCGATGCGGCCGCCGCTGAGCAGGTCGAGCGAGGCCGCCGCCCGGGCCAGCACGGCCGGCGGGCGCAGCGGCAGGTTGAGCACGTTGCCGAGCAACCGGATCCGGGACGTCCTGGCCGCGGCGTAGGCCATCAGCGTCCAGGTGTCCAGGAAGGCCGGCTGGTACGGGTGGTCCTGGAAGCTGACCAGGTCGAGTCCCGCGCGGTCGGCGGTGACGGTCAGGTCGACGGCGGCGGCGTTCGGCGTCACGAAGAGGCCGAAGAGGAGGTCGCGTCCGTAGTCGGTCATTTCTCCACCTCGGGGTCGATGTTGAAGTTGTCGCGGAGCAGGTTCGTCGGGTCGTGACGTCGTTTCAGGGCGCGCAGCCGGCTCAGCGTCGCCGGCGGGAAGGCGTCCCGCAGGCGCTCGGGCCGCTGATCGGTCTCGAAGCTGAGGTAGAGGCCGTCGAAGTGGTGGGCCAGCCGATCCCAGACCCGGTCGAGCCCGGCGCGGTCGCTGCCCAGGGCGGTGACCTGGAACTCGGGGGTGCGGTGGGCCCACGCGGTCGCGTCCGGCGGGGTGTCGGCGATCGCGCCGCCCATGTGCCGCAGCGCGAAGACGAAGACCTGGCCCGAGCGCAGCAGCCGGGCGGCGTCGCGCGCGAACGCGTCGGTGAGCACCGGCAGGAGACCCGACCGGGAGATCGGCTCACCGCGCCCGTGATGCCCTCCGGCGCCGACGTCGGCGGCCTGGCCCATCACGTCGGCGTAGCGGGTGATCACCACCTGCTGCTGGGCCAGCTGGCCGATCGAGGCGAACGGGGTGAGCCGCTCGACGACGGTGTCCGCGTCCCCGGAGTCGACCATCCCGTACAGCTGGATCACCGACTGTCCCTCCCGCGGCGGACCGGCCATCAGGAAGATCGTCGTGTCGCGGGGCGCATTGCGGGCCACCTCGCCGTACTGCTTCAGCGCCTGCTCGAAGTCGGGGCTGACCAGGACGAGCTGGGCCCAGCCGACGTCGCCCGTGGGCGCCGCCTCGAACTCGAAGGCGGTGACCACGCCGAGGTTGGCGCCGGCTCCGCGGACGCCCCAGAACAGCTCCTGATTCTCCTCGGCGCCGGCCCGGACCGGGGTGCCGTCGGCCAGGACCAGCTCGACGGCGCGCAGACGGTCGATGGTGAGGCCGTGCTCGCGGGAGAGCAGGCCGATGCCGCCGGCGGTGGCCAGCCCGCCGACACCCACGCCGCCGTAGTCACCGGAGCCGATCGCCCAGTCGTACTTGTCGAGAACGGCGCTGACCTGCTTCCACGTCGCGCCGGGACCGACCCGGACCAGGCGCCGGTCCTCGTCGAGCACCTCGACGTCGTTCATCGCGCCGAGGTCGATGACCAGGCCGCCGTCGTTGGTGGAGCGGCCGCTGAAGCCGTGGCCGCCGCTGCGCAGGCCGAGCGGCAGGTGGCGGTGATCGCGCGCGAAGGCCAGGGCGTCGGCGACCTCCGCCGGCGTACGCGGGCGGAGCACCAGCCCGGGTGAGCCGCCGCGCATGTAGGTCGACTTGCGGGCCCGGTAGCCGGGATCGCCCGGCGCGACGGCCGTGTCCGCCAGCGACGCCGGAATGCCGTCGTAGTCGATGCCCTCGCGGCGCTGGGCGCCGGTCATCAGTCGCGAGCCGGCCAGGATCTCGAAGCTCTCGTACGCCTTCTCGCGCATCTCCGGTGACACCGCGGCCACCGGCGCGGGCAGGCCGATCCGGATGCTGTCGTTGCGGCCGGCCAGCCAGACGGCGGTCGTCCAGGGGTCCAGCCCGGTCCCGTCGGCATCCGTGAGGCGCACGTCTCCCCCGGTCTGCTCGACCACGGCCGTGAACTCCCCGGATCCGACCCGCGCCGTCGCGAGGTCCAGTGCGGTCCCCTCGGTCATACGATCCTCCGCTTTTTCGATTGTCGTCTGAGCATATAGTATTGCTAGAAGACGATCTGGCCAACAGATAGGATGAACGGGTGAGCGACACGGCACTCGACCTCGGGGCGGCCCTGGGCAGCCTGCTGCGGTCGTACACCGAGATGGTCGGGCCGCGACTCGACGGCTTCCCCCAGGGCGCGCGCGGTTACCAGACGCTCTGCGAGGTGGTGGAGGGCCGGCCGCCGAGCCAGGCGGCGCTGGCGGCCAAGCTCGGCATCGACCGCACGATGATGACCTACCTGATCGACGACCTGGTCGAGGCCGGGCTGGTCGAGCGCCGGCCCAACCCGGACGACCGCCGGCAGCGCCGGATCGTCGCCACCGAACGGGGGCGCGCGGCCATCGCGACGCTGTGCGTCCAGGTCGCCGAGGCCGAGGCGGCCGCCCTGGGCATGCTCGACGACCACGAGAGGGTGATGTTCCGCCGGCTGCTCGACAAGGCCTCCGGCCTCGGAGCGCTGCACACCGCCGAGGCGTGCGCGATCGTTACCGAGGCGCTCGAGGTCTGAGGGTTTGGCCCGGCCCGGCGCGGGCACCGGAGATGCTCGTGGAGATCGGGTACCTCGCCGGCGGGCGTTATCGGCTGCGCGAGCGGCTCGGGCACGGTGGCATGTCGGTCGTCTGGCGGGCCACCGACGAAGTGCTGGGCCGCGATGTCGCGGTCAAGGTGCTGGCCCCGCAGCTCGCCGACGACCCGGCCGTCCTGCGCCGGCTGCGCGACGAGGCCCGGGCCGCGGCGGCCCTGCGGCACCCCAACATCGTCGCGGTCTACGACTACGGCGAGGACGCGCTTCCGTACGTCGTCATGGAGCTCGTCGACGGCCGGACGCTGGCCGACCTGATCCGCGGCGGCGCGCTGCCGTGGCGGACCGCCGTGGCGATCGGCTCGCAGGTGGCCGCCGCCCTGGCCGCGGCGCACGCCCAGGGTGTCGTGCACTGCGACGTCAAGCCGGCCAACGTGATGGTCACCGGCACCGGCGTCAAGCTGGTCGACTTCGGCATAGCGGCCGCGGTCGGCGCGGTCGAGGACCCGGCCGCCGAGGTGCTGGGCACCCCGGCCTACCTGGCGCCCGAGCGGATCGCCGGCGGCCCGATCGTGGCGGCCACCGATGTGTACGCGGTGGGGCTGCTGCTCCATTTGACCCTCGCGGGACGCCGGCCTTGGAAGGCGTCCACCGTGACGCAGATGCTGCGCGCCCACGTGTACGCCGAGCCGGACCCGCTGCCCCCGATCGCCGGGCTGCCCGCCGCGGTGTCCCGGCTGGTGCGCCGCTGCCTGTCCAAGCAGCCGTCCGACCGTCCCGGCGCGGCCGAGGTGGCCGATCGGCTCGGCCGGATCGCCGGCCTCCCGCCCGCCCCGGTCCTGAACGTCGCCGGCCGGGCCGGCTCCGGCCTGAGCTCGTCGGTCGCCGGGTTGACGACCGCGCCGATCGCCTCGGCCCGGCAGCTGATCACCTCGCTGCCCGTGCGCCGCCGCCGGGCCGTGGTCGGGGCCGTCGCGGCGGCCGGCCTGCTCGCCGGCGGGCTGGGCGTGCGGGCGGCCGGCGCCGACGAACCGGCAGCACCGGCGGCGGCCGTGGCCGCCACGCCGCCACCCTCGGCCACCACTGCTGTCACCAAGGCCACGGCGGCCGCCCAGCCGCAGACCTGCACCGTCCGCTACGCGCTGCGGGGCACCGCGGCCGGCCGGGCCTCGGCCAAGGTGACGATCCTGAACACCGGCGAGGTCGCGGTCCCCGCGTGGCGGCTGTCGTTCGCCCTGCCGTCCGATCAGCGCCTGCTCAAGGGCTGGTCGGCGACCTGGCGGCAGAAGGGCCGCACGGTCGAGGCCGCGGGTGGCCGGCTTCCGGCCGGCGGCACGGCGGCGACCAGCTTCTCCACCACCTACGGCGAGGTCGCGGCCCTGCCGGTCACCTTCCGGCTCAACGGCACGACCTGCCAGGCCGAGATGTCCGTCCGCACCGCGCCGGTCGCGAACCCGGCCCGCCCGGCCGGCGCGGCGCCGCAACCGGAGCCCCCGAAGACCAAGGACAAGGACAAGGCCAAGGACGAGCCGAAGCCGAAGCAGGACGGCGGCGACGAGGACGAAGGCGACGAGGACGAGCACGACGAAGAGGAGTGACCGCCGGCGCCGGCCTCACTCCCCGGTGACGTCCGGGCGGCTCAGCAGCAACCACGCGTCGGCCGGGAAGAGCCGGCGGGCCACGGCCCAGGCCGGCCGCGAATAGTACGGGCGGGCCGCCGCCTCGCCGACGATCACCGGGTCGGCCATCCGGTGGTCGGCGCCCTTCCAGCGGATGGTGCACCCGCCGGCCGCGACGACGTTGCGGACCCAGTTCGTGCCGGCGCCCCACGGCAGGTTGATGATGAAGCCGGCCGGTGTCGTGACGACGGTGACCGGCACGGCCAGCGCGCGGCCGGTGACCCGGCCCCGGTGGTGGACCACGGCCCACAGCGGGAAGGCGCGCCGGCCGGCCAGCCGGCGGACGACGGGCGCGGTGGCCCGGGCGAAACGCCAGGAGGTGTCGTTCGGGGCGGCTGAAGTCGTCATGCCGTCCAGTGTCGGCTCGCGCCGGGCGCCGGCGCTTCCCGGGAAACCGTCAGCCGGCGTGGCGGTTTTCCGTCATCCGCCCGGCCCGAGCAGGGCAGGTCATCCGCCCGGCCCTCGCAGGGCATGGGCCACCGCGGCCGTCCGTCCGCTGACGCCGAGCTTGCGGTACACGTTGGCCAGGTGCCGCTCGACCGTGTGCACGGCGATGCCCAGCCGGGCCGCGATGCCGGCGTTGGAGTGACCGGCGGTGAGCAGGCCCAGCACCTCCCGCTCCCGCGCGGTCAGGCCCCGGGCCGTCGAGCGCGTCACCCGGCCGTCGGTCACGAATCCGCTGACCAGCCGCACATCGCTCGCCGCGTCCTCGACGAACAGGGTGGGCGTCGAGCCGGGCAGCTCCACCAGCCGGGCGTCGGGCAGCCGGGCGGCCAGCCGCCGGCCCACCTCGACCGGGATCTGCTCAGCACCCTGGCGGTGCAGGACCAGGGTGGGCGCCCGCACCTGCCCGAGCTCGGCCGTGACGTCGATCGCGCGCGCCGCGTCGAACCACGCCTTGGCCACCGGCGCCGTGGTGGCGCCGCGGAACGACTCGGCCACCCAGCGACCGGACGGCGCCGCGTCCCAGCCCAGCCAGGCCGTCGCGGCGGCGTCGGCGAACAGCCCCCAGTCCTGGTCGACCAGGGAGAGCAGGGCCTGGGTCTGCGCCGGGCTCATGGCGTCGCGCAGCCGCGGGGCGCCGCCGAACAGGACGAGCCGATCGACGCGGCCCGGCTCGCGGGCCGCGAACGCGATGGCCGTGGCGACCGAGTGGTAGTAGCCGAGCAGCGACGCGCGCCGGATGCCCGCGTGATCGAGAACGGCCCGCAGATCGCGCAGGTGGGCCTCGACGCCGAGATCGCCGAGGTCGATCCGCCGGTCGGAGCTACCCGTCCCCCGGCCGTCGTAGAGCACCACCGTCAGATCGCGGGCCAGGGCGGCGTACGCGGCCCGGACGGCCGGGATGCGCCACTGGGCCACGATGTTGCTCAGCGAGGGCATCCAGACCAGCACCGGCCCCCGCCCGAAGACCTGGTAGCCCAGCGTCACGCCGTCCTCGGCCCGGGCGAAACGCAGATCGGGAAGCTCGTCCACGTCGCCAGTATGGCCGGACGCCGGACCAATCATCACATGCTTATAGATGTATTTAGATGTTTGGCCCATGTTGTGCAGGTCGGGGGTGCGATCGGATGACGGGTGGAAACGGACAGATCCAATGAGGAGGTACCGTGCGCACCCCACCCCGTGCGTTGGCGGGAACCACTGCCGGGTTCTTAGCCGCCGCGATCGTGTTGACCGCCTCATCGGGCGGCAACGCGGCGCCCGCGGCCCCGGCCCAGGCCCAAGCCGAAAAAGTGCAGGGCGACGACCACCACGACCATGTGATCGACAATCGGGCCGGGCGCGTCGCCCCGTCCAGCAGCCAGCGCGCGGCCGCGGTGGGCACCCAGGCCCGCTGGAACGCCCTGGGCACGCCGGCCACGCTGACCGCCACCGGAGCGGCCCTCGAGACCGGGCTGCCGAGTGACCCGGTCGCGGCGGCCCGGGCGTACGTGGACAAGAACCTGGACGTGCTCGGGCTCACCGCCCGGGGCGCGCAGGCCCTGGAGCACCTGACCACCGCGCCGATCGGCGAGGGCGCGGCGGTCGTGTTCCGGCAGAAGTTCGGTGACCTGATCGCCGGGCGGGACGGCCTGCTGTCCGTCGGTGTCCGGGACGGCAAGGTCTGGTTCGTGAGCTCGTCGCTGGCCAAGGACGCCGTGGCGCCGGAACCGGCCACGCTCTCGGGCGCCGACGCCGCGACCATCGCCGCACGCGAGGCCGGCGTCACCGCCCCGACCGTGCTGGCCAGCAAGCTCGTCGCCGTGCCGACCCCGGCCGAGGGCGCCCGCGCGGCCTGGCAGGTGACCTTCGGCGCCGACCTGACCGGCGCGAACCCGGTCGCGTACACCTCGTACGTCGACGCCCGCGACGGTGGCGTCCTGGTGCGCGAGAGCATCGTCGACCAGGACAGCGACAACCCGTCGTGGGACGTGTTCCCCAACTCGCCGCCGACCGACTACTCCTCGCGCGACACCCGCAAGACGTGGTGCTGGGCCCCGCAGCGCGGCTGCGACGAGGTCGTCGCCACCAGCGCGTCGCCGCTGGCCTGGGACGTGGTGCCAGGCACGAACGAGCCCAGCTTCACGACCCGCGGCAACAACGCGATCGCGGTCGAGAACTGGAACTCCAACGACGCGTTCAGCGTGGGCACCGAGACGGCCACGCCCAAGCCGGACCGTGACTACAACTACGCGTGGACCAACCAGTGGCACCGGGAGCGCTGCTCGCCGGACGTCTTCACCACGCCGCAGGAGAACGACATCGACGCGGCCCGGGCCAACCTGTTCGGCATGCACAACCGCATGCACGACTGGTCGTACCACCTGGGCTTCACCGAGGCGACCTGGAACATGCAGGACGACAACCTGCGGCCGGGCGGCCTGGGCGACGACTACGAGCAGGGCAACGCGCAGGCCGGTGGCATCAGCGGCGGACCGCCCGCCTTCGCGGCCCGCAACAACGCCAACCAGATCACCCCGCCGGACGGCGAGGCGCCGATCACCAACATGTACCTGTGGCAGCCGATCGCGGGCGCCTTCTACTCCCCGTGCGTCGACGGCGACTACGACATGTCCGTGATCGGGCACGAGTACACCCACGCCATCACCAACCGCATGGTCGCCGGACCGGACGCGGGCGTCAGCACGCCGCAGGGCATGAGCGAGAGCTGGTCGGACCAGCTGGCCGTCGAGTACCTGAACGAGCACGGCTACGCCCCCCGGGGTGAGCGGGCGTTCACCATCGGCGAGTACGTCACCGGTGACCCCGTCGCCGGCATCCGCAACTACAACATGAGCAACAGCCCGCTCAACTACTCGAGCGTCGACTACGACTTCGTCGGCCTGCAGGTGCACGCCTCGGGCGAGGTGTGGAGCGCCACCAACTACGACATCCGGCAGGCGTTCATCCGCAAGTACGGCGCGGGCACGCCGGCGCTGAACAAGTCGTGCGCCAACGGCAAGACGCCGGTGACCAAGTGCCCGGGCAACCGGCGCTGGATCCAGCTCGTCTTCGACTCGTTCCTGCTGATGGCCAACAGCGCCAACAGCCAGGTCGACGCGCGCGACGCGATGCTCGGGGCCGACCTGGTCCGTTTCAACGGCGCCAACCAGGGCCTGATGTGGAACGCGTTCGCCAAGCGCGGCCTCGGTGAGGGCGCGGTCAGCAACGGGGCCGGCGACGCCGACCCGACGCCGAGCTTCTCCTCGCCGAACACGACCGAGGGGACCTACCGGTTCCGCCCGGTCGACGAGAAGGGCAAGGCGGTCGCCGGGGCCAAGCTGTTCGTCGGCGACTACCAGGCCCGCGCGGTGCCGGTCGCCGACACCGACCCGGCCACCCCGCTGACCGACGAGGTCAAGCTGGTGCCGGGGACGTATCAGTTCATCGCCCAGGCTCCCGGCCACGGCCACACCCGGATCGGCAAGACCCTGGTGCTGCCCGGGCTCACCCTGCCGCTGATCACCCGGATGCCGACCAACCTGGCCTCCACGGCGGCCGGCGCGGTGGCCACCGGCGACGGCGTCAACCTGGCCCGGATCACCGACGACGACGAGGCCACCAACTGGGCGTCGCTGGGCAGCGAGGTCGCCGGCAAGCAGGTCACCGTCGACCTGGCCGGCGGGTCCCAGACCGTCCGGCGCGTGCAGGTCAGCGCTCAGCTGCGCCCGCCGGTCACCGGGGACCCGGACGCCGGCACGCAGAACAGGTACACCGCGCTGCGGCAGTTCAAGGTGCAGGCGTGCACCGCGACGGCCACGGTGACCTGTTCCGACGCGTCGCAGTTCCGGACGGTCTACACCAGCAAGCCGGACGCCTTCCCGTCGGTCGCACCGCGGCCGCGGGTGAAGGACTTCGTCGTGAAGTCGTTCGACATCCGGGACACGACGGCCACGCACCTGCGCCTCGAGGTCGTGACCAACCAGTGCACCGGCGCGCCCGACTACGCCGGTGAGCAGGATGCGGACCCGCGGGCGGCCACGGACTGCGCCACGGCCAGCCCGCAGGCGCTCAACGTCCGCGTCGCCGAGTTCCAGGCGTACACCAAGTAGGTCAGGCCCGGCAGATCGGATCCTGGCGGCGGCCCGCGCTATTCGCGGGTCGCCGCCAGGGCCCAGGCGACCAGGACCGGCTGGCCCAGCAGGCGCAGCGCGCGCTTGCGGTCGGTGTCGAGGCCGAAACCGTCCTTGCGCTCGACGAACTGCGCGATGTTGCCGGGGAAGACCCCGACGAAGAAGGCGGCCGCGGCCCGGCCGAGGTAGCCCCGGGCGGGCTGCCGCCAGGTGGTCAGCAACGCCGCCCCCAGCGCCAGCTCGGCGACGCCCGACCAGACGACGACCGTGTCCGGGTCGAGCGGGATCCAGCTCGGCACCTGCGCCTGGAACTCCCGGCGCTGCTTGGTCAGGTGCCCGGTGCCGGCGGTGAGCAGGACGGCGCCCAGGGCGGCCTGGCCGATCTCACGAATCATACGGTGCTGTTCTCCACTCGCGGGCGATCTCAACCCCTCCCGGGATGCCGGTGGCACGGGGCGTTTACGGTGTTCAACGACGCCTGCGAAGCTCGACACCGGAGAACGGGAACCTTGACGACCGAGGACGGCGATCAGCAGATCGCGCGCTGGGCCGGTTCAGGCCGTCCAGCGCCGGGCTCGACGGCTCCGACCACTCCGACGGCTCCGACCGGGGAGATGGACCCCTTCCGGAGCATGACCGACGAGCTCACCCACTTCATGCTCGTCTACAAGTTCGGGCTGGCCGAGATCGGCACGAAGATCAACATTCTGGCCGAGGAGCTGGCCCACCGTGGCCGGGGCAACCCGATCGAGCACGTGCTCCCCCGGCTCAAGACCCCGGCCAGCATCAGCGCCAAGGCGCAGCGTATCGGCTGCGCGCTGGCCTTCGACGACCTGCGCGCCCGGATCCGCGACATCGCCGGCATCCGCATCGTGTGCAGCTTCGTCTCCGACGTCTACACCGTCGCCGACATGCTGATCCGCCAGCCCGACATCACGCTGCTGCAGACCAAGGACTACATCGCGCAGCCCAAGGTGAACGGCTACCGCAGCCTGCACCTGATCGTGGAGATCCCGGTGTTCCTCTCCGAGCGGGTGGTGCAGGTGCCGGTGGAGATCCAATTGCGCACCGCGGCCATGGACTTCTGGGCCAGCCTCGAACACAAGATCCACTACAAGTACGACCCCCGCGTGCCCGAGTCCCTGCGCGACGAGCTGGCCGCGGCCGCCGAGGACGCCGCCCGCCTGGACCGCCGGATGGAACGCCTGCACCGCGAGATCCACGGCCCCCGCCGCTGAAACCGGGCTGCTCAGGCTGGACCGCCCAGGGCTCGAGCACGCCCGGCGAACGGGCTTCAGGGCAGGATCGCGTCGACGTAGCCGCCGTCGACGCGGACCGCCCCGCCCGTGGTCGCCGAGGCCAGCGGCGACGACAGGTAGACGACCAGGTTGGCGATCTCCTCGGGCTCGATGAGCCGCTGGATCAGCGACTGGGGCCGGTGCCGGCGCATGAACTCGCGCTGCGCCTCGTCCCACGGCAGGTCCCGGTCGACCAGCGAATAGACGAAGTCCTCGACGCCCCCGGTGTGGGTCGGCCCGGCGATGACGCTGTTCACGGTCACGCCCGAGCCGGCCGCCTCCTTGGCGAAGCCGCGCGAGACGGCCAGCAGAGCGGTCTTGGACATGCCGTAATGGATCATCTCGGCCGGGATGACGACCGCCGAGTCGCTGGCGATGTAGAGCACCCGGCCCCAGCCACGCTCGCGCATGCCCGGCAGCACCTCGCGGGTGAGCCGCACCGCGGTGAGGACGTTGACCTCGAAGTAGCGACGCCAGTCGTCGTCGGTGATCTCCAGGGCCGGCTGCGCGCCGAAGATGCCCAGGTTGTTGACCAGGATGTCGACCGGCCCGGTGGCCTCGAGCGCGGCCGCGGCGCCCTCGGCCGTGCTCACGTCGGCCGGCGCCGCCACGAAGTCACCCTGGCCGAGCTCGGCCAGGGCCCGGTCGACCGACTCGCGCGACCGGCCGTTGACCCCGACCCGGGCGCCGGCCGCGGCGAGCCCGGCCGCGATGGCCCGGCCGATGCCCTGGGTCGACCCGGTGACGAGGGCGGTCTTTCCCGAAAGATCAAGGCGCATGGCTGTGACCTTTCCCAAGGCCCGCTGTCATCACACCCCGGCGGCGCGTTGTGTACGTTCGTACACCAGGAAGGGATGTCGATGGACCGCACCACCGCACACCGGCGCCTCGCGCTGTTCGCCCTGTTCTTCCTGCCCGGTCTGGGCATCTCGTCGTGGGTGACCCGCACGCCGGACATCCGTGACCTGCTCGGCGCCTCGACCGCCCAGATGGGCCTGGTGCTGTTCGGGCTCTCGGCCGGCTCGATGCTGGGCATCCTGACCTCCGGCCGCGTCGTGTCCCGGTTCGGCACCCGCCCGGTCGTCGCCGTGGGCATCGTCACCACCGCGGTCAGCATCCCAGTGATCGGTTTCGGTGCCGGGGTGTCGCAGAGCGCGGTGGTCGCGGCCGGGCTTTTCCTGTTCGGCCTGGGCATGGGCGGCGGCGAGGTGGCCATGAACATCGAGGGCGCCGACGTCGAACGCCTCACCGGCCGGCCGGTGCTGCCGACGATGCACGGCTTCTTCAGCCTGGGCACGGTTGTCGGCGCCGCCGCCGGCATGGCCCTGACCGCGGTGGCGTTCCCGGTGCCCTGGCACCTGGCGGCGATCGGCCTGATCAGCGTGCCGGTGGCCCTGGCCGCGGTGCGCCGTCTCCCGTACGGGGTGGGCCGATCCACGACGGGCCCGGCCGGGGCCGGCCGGCGCGAGCCGGTCTGGCGCGACCGGGTCCTGCTCCTCATCGGCGTGATCGTGCTGGCCATGGCGCTCGCCGAGGGCGCGGCCAACGACTGGCTGCCGCTGATCATGGTCGACGGTCACGGCTTCGACGCCGCGTGGGGCTCGGCCGTCTACACCGCCTTCGCCGCCGCGATGGCGGCCGGCCGGTTCGGCGGGGGCTGGTTCCTGCGCCGCTACAGCCGGGCCACGGTGCTGGGCGCCAGCGCGGTCCTCGGCGGCCTCGGGCTGCTGCTGGTGATCGCGGTCGACAACCAGGTCGTGGCCGGCGCGGCCGTGCTGCTGTGGGGCGCCGGGGCGGCGCTCGGCTTCCCCGTCGCGCTGTCGGCCGCGGCCGACTCGGGCCCGACCCGACGGCCCGGGTCTCGCTGGTCGCCACCGCCGGTTACGTGGCGTTCCTGGTCGGGCCGCCCGCTCTGGGCTTCCTGGGCGAGCACTACGGCCTGCGCAACGCGATGATCGCCGTGCTGGCGCTGCTCGTGCTGGCCGCCGCGGCCGCCCCGGCCCTGAACCGGCGGCCGGCCCCGGAGAAGCAACCCGTGGCCTGAGCCGGACGAACCCCGGTGCCGGCAGGCTGCCACCGAGCGGACGAAGCCGACAGACCAGCCCGGCTCCCGGCTACGGGACCGTCAGGACCAGCTTGCCGCGGACGTGGCCGCCGGCCATCAGGCGGTGCGCCTCGGCGGCCTCGGTGACCGGCAGCTCGCGCGAGACGTGCACCCGCAGGCGGCCGTTGGCGACGAGCGCCCCGAGCGTGCTCAGCTCGGCGCCGTCCGGGCGGACGAAGACGTACCGTCCGCCCTGTTCCTTGACCGCCGGGTCGACCACCGAGACGTGCCGCACCGGGTGCCGGACCAGGGCCGGCGACTGGGTCAGCGCGTCGCCGCCGCGGAAGTCGGTCGCCGCGTCGACCCGGCCGTCGCCGCCGACCAGGTCGGCCAGCCGTTTGGGGAGGTCGTCGCCGTACTCGATCGGCTCGGCGCCCAGACTGCGGAGGAAGTCGTGGTTGGCCGGGGAGGCCGTGCCGATCACCCGGGCCGCCCCGACCGCGCGGGCGATCTGTACGGCCAGGTGACCCACTCCCCCGGCGGCCGCGTGCACCAGCACCACGTCGCCGTGGCTGACGCCGACGGCGGAGAGGGCCTGCAGCGCGGTCAGCCCGGCCAGCGGCAGGCCGCCGGCCTCGGTGAGCGACATCGCGGCCGGCACGTGGGCCACCGCGCGGTCGTTGACCGAGACCAGTTCCGCGTACGTGCCGTGCTGCACGCTGTCCTTGCGGGCGTACGCCATCACCTCGTCGCCGGGCGCGAACCGGGTGACCGCCGGGCCGACCCGGTCGACGATGCCGGCCACGTCCCAGCCGGGGATCAGCGGGAAGTGGTGGGGGTAGGCGCCCTCCAGGTAACCGGCCCGGACCGCGTGGTCGACCGGGTTGACCCCGGCCGCGCGCACCCGGATGCGTACCGTGTCGAACCCGACCGGCGGGTCGGGGAGCTCCCGCATCGTCATGACGTCGACGTCACCGAACTCGTCCAGCGCGATTGCCCTCATAAGGGGCATGATGCCCCACCGGGGCGACAAAAAACGCCCGACGTCGCAAGGACGCCGGGCGTTCGAGGGTGTTACTTCGAGAACTTCGCGTACTTGGTGCGGAACTTCTCGATGCGGCCCGCGGTGTCGAGGACCCGGGTGCGGCCGGTCCAGAAGGGGTGGCTCGCCGCCGAGATCTGCACGTCGATCACCGGGTAGGTCCGGCCGTCGCTCCACTCGACCGTCTTCTCACTGGTCTCGGTGGACCGGGTGAGGAACGCGTAGTCCGCGTTGCGGTCGCGGTAGACGACGGTCTTGTAGTCGGGGTGGATACCGTTCTTCATGTCTCTGTCCTCCTGAGGAGTTCGACCGTCACAACCACGGTGGCAGCCCGGTTATTTCCCTGGAGGTGAGACGCTGTTCACTGTCGCCGCCGTCGTCCGGACAGCGCGCTGACCAGCACCTACGCCGGCCTCCGGGGGCTCGGGTTTGACCGCGGCGGGGCCGGGCACGCAGAGATCATGACAACGTTGCGCGCCCTCGTTCTGGGCTGTTCCCTCAAGTCGGGCCCGCAGGAGTCCAGCAGTGAACTGCTCGGCCGTCAGATCCTCGACGCGCTGGCCGACCACGACGTCGAGGGCGAGGTCATCCGCGTGGCCGACCGGAACATCAAGTTCGGCGTGAGCACCGACGAGGGCGACGGCGACGGCTGGCCCGCCGTACGGGAGAAGGTCCTGGCCGCCGACATCCTGGTGATCGCCACCCCGATCTGGATGGGTCAGCCCTCGAGCGTCGCCAAGATGGTGCTGGAGCGGCTGGACGCCGAACTGTCGGAGACCGACGAGCTGGGGCGGCCGTCGATGTACAACAAGATCGCGGTCGTCGGCGTGGTCGGCAACGAGGACGGCGCCCACCACGTGATCGCCGAGGTGTTCCAGGCCCTCAACGACGTCGGCTTCACCATCCCCGCCGCCGGCTCGGCCTACTGGGTCGGCGAGGCCCTGGGCAAGGTCGACTACAAGGACGCCGGCCCGAAGCCGGACACCACCGGCGCCTCGGTCAAGGACCTGGCCGCGACGGCAGCTCACCTCGCCCACGCCCTGGCCCGCGACCCCTACCCGGCGGAGTGACGACCCGGACAAGACTCGGGCCGGGTCGCCGCGCGTGCGGTGACCCGGCCCGGTGTCCGGATCAGAACTGGTCTTCGGCCAGCCGGACGCTCGCGTACGAGCCGAACGACGCCGAGTTCCAGGTCTTGACCGGGGTGGCGAACCCGCCGTTCGGGTTGGCGGTCAGCGTGTGCAGGGCGAGGCTGCCGTCGGAGTAGCCGTAGAGCGCGGCAACGTCGTCGCGGCCGTCGCCGTTGAAGTCGCCCGCGGTGAACCGGGTGCGGTCCCACGAGCCCCACGACGACGTGCTCGACTTCCACGAGGCGAACGGGCTGGCGAAGCTGCCGTCCGGCTTGGCCGTGAACGTCAGCATCGCCAGGTCGCCCACGGCGTACAGATAGAACCCGGCCACGTCGCCCAGGCCGTCGCCGTTGAAGTCGCCCGCCACGATCGTCATCCGCTCCGTGTCGCCCCAGCCGGCCGCCGCCGACCAGCCGCGCGCCGGGGCGGGGAACCCGCCGCTCGGGTTGGCCGTCCAGCTGTACAGGACGACGCTGTTGTCGGTGTTCTTGTAGAACGAGCCGATGTCGGCGCGGCCGTCACCGTTGAAGTCGCCGCTGAAGACCTTCATGCGGGCGATCTCACCCCAGTACGGCGTGGGCGGGTTCCGCCAGCTGGCGGCCGGGACGCCGAACCCGCCGTCGGCCCGGGCGGTCCAGGTGAACAAGCCGATCGACTTGTCGGAGTAGTTGTAGAAACCGGCGATGTCGGTGCGCCCGTCGCCGTTGTAGTCGCCGCTGGTCAGCCGCAACCGGTCGTACGAACCGAAGCCCGTGCTGGTCCACGAGCGCAGCGGCCCGGAGTAGGTGCCGTCGGCCCGGGCCAGGAACGTGTCGAGGCTCAGCATGCCGTTGGCCGCGCTGTTGAAGACCGCCTGGTCGACGATGGCGTCGCCGTTGAAGTCGCCCCGCAGCACCTTCATCTTCGCGGTGTTGTAGGCGCCGTCCGGGCTCTTGAAGCCGTTGCGGGCGGTCATCGCCCCGGTGGCCGCGGTGGTGAAGGTGAACGGGCCGACCGCGCCGGTCGAGTACGCGTAGACGAGCGTCGCGTCCTCGCGGTGATCCTGCGCCAGGCCGCCCGGCGCGATGCCGCGGATCCAGGCGGTGAGGTCGTCCACGCGGGTCTCGACGGCGTCCCGGCGGGTCTCGTCCGAGCCGATGCAGCCACCCTGGTACGACGCGTGATGCACGGCGGCCAGTTCGACGCCGCCGCCGGTCTCGCGCAGGGCCGGCCCGCCGGCGTCGCCCTTGCACAGGCCGGGCTGACCCGGGCTGGTGCCGGCCACGTCGAAGCGGGCCTGGTCGACGGCGCCGACCGAGAACGTCGAGGCGTGCAGCCGTCCGGGCACCCAGGTGTCGGCGGTCCGGCCGTAGCCGGCCAGCCGGAGCACCTCGCCCGGCGCGGGCGCGGTGGTGGACAGCGCGACCGGCGTCAGCGTGGTGGGCCGGTCGAGCCGGACCAGCACGACGCCGCGATCGGGATGCGGGACCAGGCGGGTGGCGGTGCGGACCTGGCCGCCCGAGCCGGCCAGGTCGCTGCGCCCGATGGTGACCGTGGTGGCGACCGGAGGCCGCCCGGCCGCGGGCTGCCCGAAACAGGCCGAGTCGGTGATCACCCACTGTGGGTCGACGAGCGCGCCGGTGCACGCGCCACCGATCCCGGGTACGCCGATCGCGAGATGCGCCACAAAGCCGTACGCCCCGTCGGCGACCTCCGTGCCGTCGACCACCCCGTAAGCGGGGACACTGCCGGCGAGGGCGCCGGTCAGCACGGTCGCGGCCAGGACGGCTCGCCCGAATAGCTTCTTACGCAAGCGTGACCACTTCCTAACAAGACTGTGGATGAGCGGGAAACCGCCGCATCATATGGCGGTTCCCGCGCAGCCACAGCCCCGTCGGCGGTCCGGCCCGCGACCATGCCCGTCGATGCCTGATCCTGAGCGCCGATCGAGGAACGACGATGCGCTATCTCACGCCCGGCACGGCGCTGTTCGCGATCTCGGCGAGTTCGTCGCGGGTCGGGCCCGGGTGCGCCGCCGGCCGCCACCCTCCGGCGAAGATGGCTCGCGCCCGGGGTTCCACCTCGTCGAGGATCGCGGGCAAGGCGGCCATGGCCAGGTACGGACCGACGACGCGCCACAGGGACGGGTCGGCCTCGGCCGCCTCCATGATCAGGTCGCTGGGCAGGCGCCGCGTCACGTCGACGTCCCCACCGGCCCAGCGGCGCAGCAGGTCGGCGTCCCAGTGGACGTGATCGTCGTACCAGGGCCGGACCTGGGCCGTGCACCAGTCGTCGAAGGCGAGCGCCACCGCGGCGGGGTCGCCGGGACATCCGTCGAGCAACGACAGCAGGGCGACCGCCTGCCCCAGCGCGATCGCGATACCGCGGCCGGCCGACGGGTTGGTCGTGCCCACCGCGTCCCCGACGTGCAGGAGTCCCGGCAGTCCGACCCGGCCCCGCGCGTCGAGCTGGCCCCGGTAGGTGTTGTGGAGCCGGCCGCCGGGCAGCACCGGGGTGATCGGTGAGCTGCGGTCGGGCGTCACCCAGGCGGCCAGCGCGGGCACGGCGAGAGCGGCCGCCTCGAAGGCCTCGGGGAAGCGGAGCACGGCCAGCCGCCGGTCGTCCGACGGCCGGATGATCAGCACCGAGAACGTCCGGTTGTCGTGCGGGAACACGGCGACGAGATAGCCGGACAGCGTCTGGATGAGCCCGACCGGTGCGTTCATCGGCCCCCACTCGGCCCCCGGCCGCAGGACGAACTGCTGGGACACGTACGAGAGACCGCAGTCGCCGCCCTCGGCCGGCGCCCGCAGATCGGCGGCGAACCGGGCCGACCGGCCCGACGCGTTGATCACCAGTTCGGCCGTCAGCTCGCGCCCGTCCACGACCAGGCCCGTGGCCCGCTCGCCGGCGCGCGCCACGTCGTCGACGTGCCCCCGGGCCAGCGTGACGCCGGGCTCGCGCTCGGCGAAGTCTCGCAGCACCCGGTCGAAGACCGCCCGGCGGCAGCGCAGCCCCGCCCCTCGCCCGGGCGCGGCGTCGCTGCCCGGGAACGAGATCTGCTCCACCCCGGCCCTGGTCAGCGCGTCCAGCATCTCGGGCATCTCGGCGGCCAGCGCCGCGCCGATCTGCGGCCGGAAGGCGTGCGGGTGGTGGAATTGCATCACGCCGCGGCGCGGCCAGCTGCCGTCACCCGCGGGCCCGCCGTCGCGGTCGACAACGGTCACCCGGTGCCCGCGACGGGCGAGCGCAACAGCGGTGAACAGCCCGGTCGGCCCGGCTCCGGCAACAGCGACATCCATGACGCGAGCCTAGGCTCGCGGGGCGGTCACGCCCCCGCCATCGTCGGCAAGCCGACCGGCCGGGCCGCTCAGTCCTCGCGGCACAGTCGTTGCGGCGGCACGCCGGCCAGGCTCAGCCGGACGGCCAGCTCGGGCTTCGGGTTCGTCAGGAAGACCGCCACCTGGTGGTCGTCGCCGAGGAAGCAGGCCGCGGCCAGGGTGCCCACGTTGATCGGGTCGAGGGTGACGACCTCGGTCAGGTCGACGACGAGCCGCAACGGCCGGACCCGCCGCACCGTGCGCACGAGAAGCTGGCGGAGCTCGACCGCACACTCAGGACCGACGACGCCCCGGAGCAGGACGATCACGCTACCGTCGTCCGCCGTCCGGACCTCGACGTTTCCGGCTCCCGCGGAGCCGGTCGTCACCGGCTGTTCACCCACGCGCTCACCATAGGAGCAACACCGTGCCACCGGCCATCCATCTCGGGGCTGGTGCGCCGATCCGGTCGGCTCGAGGGGACGCGCAAGGGCCGACGTTCAGAGAGCCCAGCGGTCGATGAGGGCCTCGTGGGCCTCCAGATGTCGCTGGGTGCGCTGCGGGTCGGTGCCGGCGATCGCGTCGAGGAGGCTGATCGCCAGCACCACCACGGCGGCGTGCGAATCGAAGACCAGCCCGGTGCCGACCGGCGCCACCAGCAGGACGTCGGCGTCGTCGGCGAACGGCACCAGCTGGCTGTCGGCCACGACGACCGTGGCCAGGCCGAGCTGCCGGGCCAGCCGGATCGCGGCGACCGTGCCGGCCGGGTACCGCGGCATCGCGAAGACGAGAACAGCGCCGGCTCCCTGATGATGCAACTGCAGGACGGCGTCGTCGAGACAGCTCGCGTCGGTGTGCACCGACGTCGACGGGATGACCCGGCGGGCGAAGTAGCCGAAGTACTGCGCCAGCGCCGCCGAGGCCCGTAGACCGATCACACCCAGCGGCGACGTGCCGGCCAGGAGGCGTACGGCGGCCGCCATCCGGTCGCCGTCGAGCTCGCGGCTCAGGCCGGACAGGTTCGCGACCTCCTGGTGCAGCGGGCTGCGCCTGTCCAGGGTGAGATCGCCGGACTGGCCCGCGAGCACAGCCTCCCGCAGGGCGGCACGGAACTCGGGGTAGCCGGCAAACCCCAGCGCGGTGGCCAGCCGGGTGACGGTCGGCTGGCTGACGCCGGCCCGTTCCGCGATCTCGATCGTCGACAGGAACGCCACCTCGGGGAACAGGCCGAGCATGCGCTGGACGATCTGACGCTGGCTGGGCGAGAGCCGGCGTTGCTGCGCCAGCCCCAGCAGCCAGTCCTCCGCGCGACCGGTGTCCAGCCGCTTCTCGGAAGTCATCGCGTCTCGGAAGTCATCGCGTCCCGGAATTCACAGCACCGCCCACAGGGAACCTGAATACTCTCAAACACATAGGCTATAGGGTGCATGACATGATTCAGGAGATCTGGCTCCGGTTTCTCAACGGCGCCGACATCGACGGCCTGAGCCTGAGCGCGGCCGACGTGATCGGCGCGGTGGAGGACGTCGTGGCCGCGCACGGCCGGGGCGAGACGGTGTTCGAACCCCGTACGCACCTGGTCCCCCGCGGCGGCGCCGGTCACTTCAACGTGCTGCGCGGGCACGTCGACACGCTGGGCGAGCGCGGTCTGAGCGGCGTCAAGGTGGTCGGCGATTTCGTGCCGAACTACCAGCAGGGCCTGCCCAGCGAGCTCGCGCTGATGACGGTTTTCGACCCCACCAACGGGGTTCCCCTGGCGATCATGGACGCCACGCTGATCACCGAGGTCCGCACCGGCGCGATGACCGCCGTCGGCGCCAAGCACCTGGCCCGGGCCGACTCGAAGATCCTGGGGCACGTCGGCGCGCGCGGCACGGCGTTCGCCAACGTCACCATGCTGGACAGCCTGTTCCCGCTCGAGGAGATCCGGGTGACCAGCCGCCGCCCCGAGTCCCGCGAGGCCTTCGCGGCGCGGCTGCGGGAGGTCACCGGCACCCCCGTGCGGGCCGTCGCGACCGCCGACGAGGCCTTCGACGGCGCCGACATCCTCGTCGAGGCCTCCCGGCTGGAGGAGCCCACTCCCCTGCTGCGGACGGCGGCCGTGAAGCCGGGCGCGTTCGTCGTCCCCTACGGCACGATCAGCGCCGTGGAGATCGACCTGCTCGACGTGATGGACAAGGTGGTCGTCGACGACTGGCGCGAGTCCCGGGCGGGCCGGTTCGGCAGCCTGCGGGCGCACGTCGACACCGGCCGGTTGAGCGAGGACACCCTGTACGCCCAGATCGGCGACATCGTCACCGGGCGCAAGCCGGGCCGCGAGCGCGACGACGAGCGCATCCTGTTCTGGCACCGTGGCCTGTCGATCCTCGACGTCGCCCTGGCCCACCTGATCCTGACCCGCGCCGAGGCCGCCGACGTGGGCACGATGCTGCGCTACCGATGACCGCTCCCGATCAGATGCGACCGACCCCTCCCGTACGGGTGATCAGGCGACCGGAGGATCTCGACCGCACGGTCCTCGCCGGCGTCGCGCGCGGGGCCGTCCGGGTCGAGCTCGCCGCCGAGCTGACCGCTGCTCTCAGCCGGAGCCGCCGGGCCACGCTGGCCGACCTCACCGGCCGGACCGTGTACGGGGTCAACACCGGCCTCGGGGCGATGTCGGGCCTGCGGCTGGACGACGCCGCCCAGAGCCACCACCAGGACAACCTCATGCTCGGCCGGGCGGTCGGATCGGCCCCGTGGCTCCGCCGCGACCAGGCCCGCGCCCTGCTCGCGGCGCGCCTGCGCACCTTGCTGCACCCGGCCGCCGGCGTCTCCGCCGAGCTGTGCGGCTTCCTGGCCGACCTGCTCCGGACCGACCTCGTCCCGGCGATCCCGGCCCGGGGCAGCGGCGCGGCCGGCGAGATCATCCCGCTCGCCCACGCCGGCGCCGTGCTGCTCGGCGGCGGCCAGGTGCTGGACGAGGCCGGGGCCGCGGCCGACGCCGAGCCGGCGCTGGCCAAGGCCGGTCTGACCGCACGGTCGTTCGGGCCCAAGGAGGGCATCGCGTTCCTGGAGGGTGTTCCGGGCCTGACCGGGCTGGCCGTGCTGGCCGGCGTGGCCACCCGCGACCTGCTGGGCCAGGTCGTCACCGGGACCGCCGCCGCACACACCGCGATCCGGGCCAGCCCCGATCCCCTGCACCCGGCGCTGGCCGACAGCGACGAGCTGGCCACCGTGCTGGCCGGCCTGCGAGCGCTGCGCGGCGACGGCGCCGCCGGGGCCCTGCAGGCGCCTGTCTCGTTCCGCGTCACCGCGCCGGCGCTGGCCGTGGCCGGGCGGGCCGTCGCCGCCCTGGACGCCGCCGCCGACCGCGCCCTGAGCGCGGTGACCGACTCCCCGGCCCACCTGGACGGCGAGTTCGTCGGCACGTTCGGCTTCGCCGGCACCGACCTGACGGCGGCCCTCGGCACGCTCACCGCGGCCCTGGTCCACCTGGCCGACCTGGGCGCGGCCCGCCTGCACCGCCTGCTCGACCCGCGGGTCACCGGGCTGGCCCCGCAGCTCTCCCCCGCCCCCGGCCTGCACGCCGGCCTGGCCGCCGTCCACAAACGCGCCGCCGCGGTCACCCACCGCCTGCGCCGGTTCGCGGCCCCGGCCCTGACCGGCGCGATCGAGACCTCGCTGGGCCAGGAGGACGTGCAGAGCTTCGGCTTCGAGGCGGCCGAGTGCCTGGACGAGGCGCTGAACGGCCTGCGCGAGGTCCTCGCGTGCGAACTGCTGGCGGTGATCCAGGCCCAGCGCCTCGGCGCCCCGCGGAGCCCCGGGCTCGACGCCCTCGACGCCGCGCTGCCGGCGGGCACCGCCGACCGCCCGTTCGGCCGCGACCTGGACACGATCATCGAGCTGCTGGCCGGCGGCGGGCTGACGGGCCGGGCCGGCTGACGGGCCGCCGCAGGCTAGCGGGCGGGGCTGGTCGAGCCGCGCACCACCAGCTCGGGGCGGAACAGCGGCGCCGCGCCGGGTGAGTCGAGCTGGCCGACGGCCGCGGCCACGATCGCGTCCTCGTCCCAGGCCATCGTGGTGAGACCCGGCTCGACCAGGACAGCGAGCTGATGGTCGTCGTAGCCGATCACCGAGAGGTCGTCGGGCAGGGTCAGTCCGGCGTCGCGGGCGGCCCGGTAGACGGCGAAGGCCAGCGAATCGCTGAGGCAGAACACCCCGGTCGGCCTTTCCGGGCCCCGCAGCAGCGACGACGCCACCTCGACGGCCTCGGCGGTGGCGGCCGGCGCGGCGATCGCGACCAGCTCGATGCCCAGCGACTCGGCGATCGAGGTCGCGAGCAGCTGGGCCGGCCGCCCGGGCGTCGAGGGCAGCGCGGGCGCGAGCAGGCCGACGCGGCGATGGCCCAGCCCGGCCAGATGGGCGAACGCGGTGTGAACCCCGTACTCGTTGTCGAAGAGCACACTGCTGGAGCCGGGCCGGCTCACCAGCGCGTCGCCGATCGACACGACCGCGACCGAGGGGTCGAGCAGGCGCCAGTAATCGGCCGTGGGATCGACCGGCGAGACGAGCGCGCCGTCGACACGCTGCGCGGCGAACTGCTCCACGATGCGGCGTTCGAGCGAAGGGTCGGCATCGGCGTCGGCGATCGTCGCGAACCTCCCCTGCCCGCGCAGAGCCCGGGTGAGCAGCACCGAGAAGTCCTGCTGCCAGAGATCGCGCAACGAGCCGGAGACCCCGACCCAGCCCGTACGCCCGCTGGCCAGCGCCCGGGCGATCGGGTCGACCGTGTAGCCCAGCTCGTCGGCGAGCTCACGGACCCGCTGGATCGTGGCCGGCGAGCCGCGCAGGCCGCGCAACGCGTAGGAGGTCGCGGCGAGCGACAGCCCGGCCGCGGAGGCCAGGTCCTGCAGCGTCCGTCGCCCCTGCTGCCTCGACACCGGCCGACAGTAACACCGCCCGGCCTCCCCCTACCCCTCCTCGCCTGCCACCCACCCGGGGTTTGCGGCGACCTTCCTTCTTGGCAAGCCGGAGCACCCGAGTTGTCCACAGGCGGCCGCGCTCCTGCTTCGTCCCGGTGCCCGGGAACACATTGCGAGAACTAGAGGGAAGCGCTTCACTTATCCCCAGAGTGAAGCGCTTCACCCGGATGCGCGCCGCACGTGAAACCGTCTGCCAGGAGGGCCCATGGTGTTCGACTGCCATCAGCATCTGTGGCCGCCGCGCCTGGTCGAGGCCCTGCGCCGCCGTTCGACCTATCCCTATCTGCGGGAGTGGACGCTTCACCTGCCGGGCGAGGACCCGTACGAGGTGGACCCGAACGCTCACGATGTCGAACGCCGCCATGATCAAGAGCGGCGAGACGGCCGGTCCCGCGTTCTGGTGTCGCTGTCCAGCCCTCTCGGCATCGAGCACCTGCCCGCCCACGACGGCGTCGAGCTGATCGACATCTGGCACGAGAGCGCCCTCGAGCTGGGCGAGCCGTTCCACGTGTGGGCCGCCGCCCCGGTCACCGAGCTCGACCCGGACGGCCTGGCCAAGGTGCTGCGCGACGATCGCGTCGCCGGGCTGCAACTGCCGGCCACCGCGCTCGCCGACCCGGCCGGCATCGCCCACGTCGGACCGCTGCTGACCGAGGCCGAGAAGGCGGACAAGCCCGTGCTCGTGCACCCCGGCCCCGCGCCGGCCTGCGACCCGGGGCTGCCTGCCTGGTGGCCGGCCCTGGTCCCGTACGTGTCACAGCTGCACCAGTCGTGGCTCGCCTGGCACGTCGCGGGCCGGGCCCGGCACCCCGCGCTGCGCATCGGGTTCGTCGCCCTGGCCGGGCTGGCCCCGCTGCACCACGAACGGCTGGCCGCGCGCGGCGGGGCGCTCGGCGCACTCGATCCGGACGTGTTCTACGAGACCTCGTCGTACGGCACCCGGGCCGTCGACGCCCTGGTCCGCGTCGTCGGCGTCGACCCGATCGTCTCGGGCTCCGACCGGCCGTACGCGCAAGCCGTCGACCCCGGCCTGGGCGCGGCCTTCACCCACGCCCTGTTCGAGGCCAACCCCCGCCGCTTCCTCACCGGACGCCGCGGTCCCACCGAAGAGCGCGGCACAGCCGCAGAGCGCGACGGCGAAGAGAGCGGGACAACGATGGGAGTGCGCGGATGCTGACGGAAGAGTCTTCGAGGATCGTGTTGCCGGCCCTGCCCGGCCGGGTGCTCGACCCGCCGGAGCTCAAGCGCTGGGTGGCGGAGCTGGCCGCCCGGCCCGAGCTGTGGGAGCACCTGGTGCGGCACGACACCGGCAAGCGGCACTACGCGTCGGTCTACCGCGACAGCGACATCGACGTCTGGGCGCTGTGCTGGAACCTTGTGGACGACACCGGCTGGCACGACCACGACACGTCGTCGGGGGCGGTCGCCGTGACCCGGGGCGCGGTTACCGAGGCCACCCCGCGGATGGGCGGCGAGCCGGTCACCCGGGTCGTCGAGGCCGGGCGGACGTTCGCGTTCGGGCCCGACCACATCCACCGGATGGGCGGGGCGGTCGACGGCTCGGTCTCCCTGCACGCGTACTCGCCGCCGCTGTGGCGGATGGGGCAGTACTCGATCAGCCGGTCGGGCGTGCTGCGCCGCCGGGCGGTCAGCTACGCCGACGAGCTCAGGCCCATCGACGAGTAGTCGAGCACCGCGCCCAGCTCGGGCAGCAGGTCCGCCGCGCGTTCCAGGTCGGCGCCCAGCGGCCGGTCGTCCTCGGACGGGTCGAGCTCCTCGGAGGCCATCTCGAACGCCTCCCGGAGCGGGCCCGCGATGAGCCGGCCCGGGGCCATCCGCAGCGCGCGGACGGCGGCGACCAGTTCGGCGGCGAGCAGCGTCGGTGCCAGCTGGGTCATCGTGCGCAGCGAGCGGGCGCCCTGGGTGGCGAAGCTGGCGTGCTCCTCGAGGCCGAGCGAGATGCTGAGCGTGCCGGCCGCGGTCGGGGTCATGCCGACCCGGATCTCGGTGAGCAGGTCCTGGACGACGTACTCGCTGATCATCAGGCCGGAGCTGCCGGCCGGGCCGGCCGCGAGGAAGGCCCGCAGACCGGTCAGGTCGGGCCGCATGAGCAGACCGAGCCGCGCGGTCGAGAGCGACAGCACCGGCAGGAACGCCCCGCGCACCGCGTCGAGCTGGGACGCCAGCGTCGCCGTGTGGAACTGCCCGTGATGGCGGACCCCGTCCGGGGTGACCAGCGGGTTCTCGACGGCCGCGTTGATCTCGGCGGCGAGCGCGTCGTCCAGGCAGCGGGCCGCGTGGATGGCGGGCGCCGTCACCTGGGGCAGCACCCGCAAGCCGAACGGGTCCTGGATGCGCACCGGGGCCGCGCTCCCGGCGACCAGGCGGCTCATCAGCCGGGCCACCTCGACCTGGCCGGGGTGGGCCCGGTAGCGGTGCACGGCCACGTCGTACGCCTCGGGGTTGCCCCGCAGCGCGAGAAAGCTCAGCGCCGCCACCACCACGGACGCGCGCAGCTGGCTCTGGACCCGTTGCAGCGCGATCGCGGCGGTGGCCACGGTGAGCGCGCTGGAACTGATCATCGGCAGCGCGTCGGTGGCCCCGATCACGGTGGTGTCGGCCCCTTGCCGTCGCGCCAGGGGCGTTCGCCGGCCAGCGTCAGGCTCAGCTCGGCCAGGGCGGCCAGGTCGCCGGTGCCGATGGCGCCCCAGGAGTGGATCGTCGGCACCGCGCCGTCGTGCAGGGCCGCACCCAGCGCCTCGGCCACCTGCCGGGAGACGCCCGAGCCGCCGGCCAGGATCTGGTTGAGCCGGACGGCCATCATCGCCCGGGCCGTGACGTCGTCGACCACGGGGCCGACCGCCGCGCAGTGACTGCGGAGCAGCCGCAGGGCGCGCTCGGCGTCGTCGGCCGTCCGCTCGTGCCGATTGGCCCCGACACCGGTGTTGGCCCCGTAGACTGCCCCGTGCGCCCGCGCCTGTTGCAGCATGGCATGCCGCCCCTCGACCCGCCGGAGAGCCACCGGGTCGACCTCGACCCCGCAGCGACCGGCGGCGACGGCCAGCAGCGCGGTCATCGTCAAACTGCGGCCGTCCAGTCGTTCTGCCTGCATAGCGCCACCATCACACGTGTTTCTAGACCGTAACGGCTCCCCCAGGACGTTTGACATCTTATTCACTACCCCTGAAGTATGAATAGTGGTATTCAATCGCTAGCCTGGAGCGCCATGATCACATTCGATGACGTCGTGAAGGTCTACCCCGGCGGCGGCACCGCGGTCGATCACGTGTCGCTCGAGCTGGCCACCGGTAAGACCACGGTGTTCGTCGGGCCGTCAGGCTGCGGAAAGACCACGTCCCTGCGCATGATCAACAGGATGATCAGTCCGACCTCGGGTCGCGTGCTCATCGACGGCAAGGACGTCGCCGGGCAGGACGAGGCGCTGCTGCGGCGGGGCATCGGCTACGTGATCCAGCACGCGGGCCTGTTCCCGCACCGCACCGTGCTCGACAACGTCGCCACGGTGCCCGTCCTGCTCGGCAAGACCCGCCGGGAGGCCCGCGAGGCGGCGATGAAGCTGCTCGAGCGGGTCGGCCTGGCCGCCGAGTTCGCCCAGCGCTACCCGGCCCAACTCTCCGGCGGCCAGCAGCAGCGGGTCGGCGTGGCCCGGGCGCTCGCCGCCGACCCGCCGATCATGCTGATGGACGAGCCGTTCAGCGCGGTCGACCCGGTCGTCCGCGAGGGCCTGCACCGGGAGTTCCTGCGGCTGCAACAGGAGCTCGGCAAGACGATCGTCATGGTCACCCACGACATCGACGAGGCGATCAAGCTCGGTGACGAAGTCGTGATCTTCCGCCAGGGTGGCGTCGTGGCCCAGGTCGGCACGCCGCAGGAGCTGCTGGCCGACCCGGCCGACGACTTCGTGGCGGAGTTCGTGGGCCGCGACCGCGGGCTGCGCAGCCTCTCCTTCGACACCGCGGCCGGGCTGCCGGTGCGGCCCCTGCCGGCCGAGCTCGTCGTCGACGACGCGGGCCGGCCGCTGGGCTGGAAGTCGGCCGACGGCGTACGACCGACCGGCGGCACCTTCACCAGCGCCGACACCCTGCGACTGGTCGCCGACCTGGCCATCCTCTCGCCGGTGGGCATCGCCGTGCGGGTGGACGCCGACGGTGTCGCGGACGGCATCGCGCCGCACCACGACCTGGCCGACTACCTCGCGGCACGGCGCAGCTGATGATCAATTACCTCTCGAACAACTCCGAGGCCGTGCTGGCCGCGCTGCGTCAGCACATCGTTCTCGCGCTGATCCCGGTGGTGCTGGGCTTCCTCATCGCGCTGCCGATCGGCTACCTCGGTGTCCGCGTCCCGTGGCTCTACCACCCGCTGGTCAACGTGGCCGGGGTGCTCTACTCGATCCCGTCGCTGGCGCTGTTCGTGTTCCTGCCGGTCGTGCTGGGCACCAAGATCCTGTCGCCGCTCAACATCGTCGTCGCGCTCACGATCTACACCGTCGCGTTGCTGGCCCGGACGGTCGCCGACGGCCTGCGGTCGGTCGACTTCCTCATCACCGAGTCGGCCACCGCGATGGGCTACCGGCGGTTCCGGCGGCTCGTCGACGTGGAACTGCCGGTGGCGCTGCCAGTGATCCTGGCCGGCCTGCGGGTGGCCACGGTGGCCAACATCAGCCTGGTCAGCGTCGGCGCGCTGATCGGCGTGGGCGGGCTGGGCCAGCTGTTCACCCGGGGCTTCCAGCTCTTCTACATCGAGCCGATCCTGGTCGGCGTCATCCTGTCGGTGCTGCTGGCCGGCGTGGCCGACCTGGTCATCGTGCTGATCCAGCGGGCGGTCACCCCGTGGACCCGCTTCCAAGGGAGCCGGGCGTGAATCTCTCCTACCTGTTCGACGCGGCCCACTGGGACTTCAGCACCTCGGGCAGCATCCCGCAGCTGCTGCTCTCCCACATCTGGTACGTCTTCCTGGCTCTCGTCATCGGCACGGCGATCGCGCTGCCCATCGGCCTGTACATCGGGCACACCGGGCGGGGTTCGTTCATCGCGATCAACGCGGGCAACGCCGGCCGCTCCCTGCCGACGCTCGGCCTGCTGATGCTCATGGTCACCCTGCTCGGCCTGGGCCTGCTCCCGGTGCTCATCGCCCTCACCGTGCTGGTCATCCCGCCGATCCTCACCTCGGCCTACGCCGGGCTGCGCTCCCTCGACCAGCGCGTCGTGGACGCCGCCCGGGGCGTGGGCATGCGCCCCTGGCAGGTGCTCACCCGGGTGGAGCTGCCCATGGCGCTGCCGGTGCTGATGAGCGGCTTCCGCAGCGCGGCGCTGCAGGTGGTCGCCACCGCGACCGTCGCCGCCGCGGTCGGCCTGGGCGGGCTGGGCCGCCTGCTGATCGACGGCCTGGCCGTCAACGACTACTCCCGAGTGCTGGCCGGCGCCATTGTCGTCGCGGTGCTGGCCGTCCTGCTCGACCTGATCCTGGCGCTGGCACAGCGCTGGATCATCTCGCCCGGTCTCCGGGCTTCCCGATGAAAGGTCCCTTGATGAAGCGTTTTGGCCGATTCAGCTTGGTGAGCGCCGCCGTGGCGCTCACCGTTGCCCTCACCGCCTGCGGAGCCGATGAAGACCCGCTGGCCAACGACAACGGCGGCGGCAGCGCCGCCCCCGGCACCATCACCGTCGGCTCGGCGAACTTCGCCGAGAGCGAGCTGCTCGCCGAGATCTACTCGCAGGCCCTCGAGGCCAAGGGCGTGCAGGTCAAGCGTCAGTTCAACATCGGCGCCCGCGAGCTCTACCTCAAGGCGCTGCAGGACGGCTCGATCGACCTGCTCCCCGAGTACAACGGCGCGCTGCTGTCGGCCCTGCAGAAGGGTGGGGCGGCCGAGGGCGTCAGCAGCCCCGAGGACGTGCTGGCGGCGCTGAAGAAGGTGCTCCCGTCGGGCACCGAGGTGCTCGAGCAGGCCGCGGCCGAGGACAAGGACACCCTGACCGTCACCCAGGAGACGGCGACCAAGTACAGCCTCAAGACGATCGACGACCTCAAGCCGGTCGCCGGCCAGCTGACCATCGGCGCGGGACCGGAGTGGCAGGAGCGCTTCCAGGGTCTCAAGGGCCTGGAGCAGGTCTACGGGGTGAAGTTCAAGGAGTTCAAGCCGCTCGACGCCGGTGGCCCGCTGACCGTCAACGCCCTGACCAAGAATCAGATCCAGGTCGGCAACATCTTCTCCACCGACTCGTCGATCGCGAAGAACAAGTTCGTCGTGCTGGAGGACCCGAAGAACCTCTACCTGGCCGAGAACATCATCCCGCTGATCCGGACCACGGCGAACAACCCGACCGTGACCGGCGCGCTCAACGCGGTCTCGGCCAAGCTGACGACCGAGAACCTGACCACGACGCTGGCCAAGGTGCAGCTCGACAAGCAGGACACGGCCTCCGTGGCCAAGGGCTGGCTCAGCGAGAACGGCCTGGTCTGACGTTGTGAGGGTGCCGCCCCGGCGGCACCCTCATGCCGGGCCGAAACCCGCCGAATAAGAGGGGGACGCCCGCCCGCGACCCCGAGGACCCGCATGATGGCAACCGGCCCACGCCGTTGGCTCGGCGTCGCCCTGGTGCTCGCCGTCCTGGTGGGCGGAGGCGTCGCGACGGCCCTGGCCACCCTGGGCGTCAGCCGGGTGCAGCGCGAGCACGCGGCGCTGCTGATGGACCACAACGCCGACGCGATCCAGCGGGCGGTCGCCAACGAGGCGTCCCGCTACACCGAGACCCTGGCCGACATGACCGTCGCGGTCGGCTCGCAGACGCAGTTCAACGCCATCGACTTCGACACGATCACCTCCCGGCTGAGCCGCGACCGTCTGCCGGGCGCCAGCGCGGTCGGGTTCGTCGTACCCGCTCAGGCGGCCGAGGCGCCGGCCGTACAGCGCTACTGGCGGGCCCGCGGGGCCGACGACCTGCGGCTGCAGACCGTCGGGAACGCGACCGACCACCTTTTTCTGATCTACAGCCGAGCCCTGGACCACGTCACCTCGGCCACCGGGCGTGACCTCAGCCAGGCCCCCGAGCCCGCCGCGGCCCTGCGGTTCGCCCGGGCCAGCGGGGAGGTCACCGCGAGCCACCCGTACGTTCTGCTCAAGGACCGCGCCCTGCCCAACGCCTACCGTCAGCAGTCCTTCCTGCTGGCCGCCCCGGTCACCGGCGCCGCCGGTACGCCGGCCGACGGCCAGTTCCTGGGCTGGATGATCCTGTCGATGCGCGGCGGCGACTTCGTCGAGGAGACCCTGCACGCGTACGCCGGTGAGCTGGTCAAGGTGACGCTGAGCGACCTCGACGGGCCGTCGGTGACCCCCTTCGCCTCGACCAGGGAGCCCGCCCCGCTGCTGCCGGACGCGGGCCTGCGCCGCGAACGGACCGTCCTCGTCGGTGAGCGGGAATGGCAGATCTCGGTGCAGCCCACCGAGCGGCTGATCAGCAACACCGACCGCCGGCTGCCGTTCGCCACCCTCGCCATCGGGCTGCTGGTCACCGCGCTGGCCGGGATCCTGGCCGACTCCCGCCGGCGCGCGCTCAAGCGGGTGGCCGACGCGACCGCGGCCCTGCGGTACGACATCGAACGGCGCAAGTCCGTCGAGGCGCGGTTGCTCGATCGCGAGGACGAGTTGCGGCACCTGGCGATGCACGACGCGCTCACCTCGCTGCCCAACCGCACCCTGTTCCATGAGCGCCTCGAGGAATCCCTGGGCCAGCCGCTCGCCGTCTTCTTCATCGACCTGGACGGCTTCAAGGCGGTCAACGACGGGCTCGGGCACAGCGCCGGCGACACGCTGCTCATCGAGACGGCGGCCCGGCTGCTGCAGTGCGCCCGGTCCGGGGACACCGTGGCCCGCCTGGGCGGCGACGAGTTCGCCGTGCTGGCCGCCACACCGGGCGCCGCCGTCGAGGCCGTCGCCGAGCGCATCGTGAGCTGCCTGCGGGCCCCGTTCGACATCGACGGTCAGCCGGTGACGATCAGCTGCAGCGTCGGGGTGGCCGTCGCCGCCGGCGACCCGGGTGAGAACGCGCAGCGCCTGGTCCACGCGGCCGACGAGGCGATGTACGCGGCGAAGGCGGCCGGCAAGAACCGCTACACGATCGCCGTCAAGGAATCCACCGCCGGATCCCGCTCCTGACCCGGCCGGCACCCTCCGGCTTCGTGCGCCGGTCCGGTTTCGTTCCCCGGTCCGGGCTTGTTCCCCGGTCCGCGCTCGTTCGCCGGTCCGGCATCGTTCGCGGATCCGGTGGGAGGACGCCGGCTGTCAGGCCGGTGCCGACGAGCCAGGAGACGGCGACCACCAGTACGAGGCGCTCGACCACCGCGCCGAAGTCGCTTCGCCCGACGAAGAGCATGGTCAGGCCGAGGGCGGCGCCGAGCGGAACGATCAGCACGACGCCGACGGCGGCCAGCCGGGTCATCGCCGGCCGCGGGCGCGCGAACCAGACGGCGGCCATCGCCCCGGCCAGCACGATCATGCCGGCCACGCTGGCCAAGGCGTGGACGATGTCGGCCGCCGTGGACGGCTCGTAGGGCGGCAGCGGGCACGTGTCGCTGCACGCGACCAGGCCCGAGGTGGCTGCCAGCAGCGACGAGACCAGCAGGCACCCGCCGACCAGGCGCAGGTCGCGCAGCGCCCAGCCGAGCAGCCCGACGCCCGCCGCGAGCACGACCAGACCACTGCGGTACGGGATCGCGTACGGCTGACCGGCCGTGCCGGCCTCACTGACATACCCGTCCCACCACGACCCGGCCGGCGCCACCAACGCGATCAGCATGACCACGGCCCCGGCCGTCACCGCCAACGCCGCGGCGCCGGCTGCCACGCGCGTCCACCGTCCCGTCATGATCGCTGAGATCTCGTCACGGCTCCATCATGATCGATAGGGTCGGGGAATGCCCCGGACCGTGGTTGTGACCGGCGCCAGCTCGGGGATCGGCCGGGCCGCGGCCGTCTCGCTCGCCCACCGCGGCGACGAGGTGATCCTGCTCGGCCGTGACCCGGGACGCCTGGCCGACGCGGTGGCCGCCGTGCGCGAGGCAGGCGGCCGCACACCACCGGCCTACCGCGCCGACTTCGCCGTGCTCGACGAGGTGCGAGCGACCGGCGCCCGGATAGCCGCCGACCACGAACGCGTGCACGTGCTCGCCGGCAACGCCGGCCTGCTCACCGCCGTCCGCCCGCTCACCGCCGACGGCCACGACCCGACGATGCAGATCAACCACCTGGCCGGTTTCCTGCTCACCCACCTGCTGCTCGATCGTCTCCGCGCGGCCGTCACCCCGGAGTCACCCGCCCTGATCGTCACGACGTCGTCGATCGCCGAGGCGTGGGGCGCCCTCGACGTCGACCGCCCCGGCCGCCGCCAGCATCTGCGCTGGCTCGCGTACGGCGCCAGCAAACAGGCCAACATCCTGTTCACGGTCGAGGCGGCCCGCCGCTGGACGGCCTCCGGAATCGTGCCGACCTGCTACTTCCCCGGCCTGATCCACAGCGGCTTCGGAACGACGAGCCCGGCGTTCAGCGCGGCCCGCCTCGCCCCCGGCCTGTTCCGCCCACCGGCCGAGGGCGCCGACACCCTGGTCTGGCTGGCCACCGACCCGGCGGCCCGGATCCCCGGCGGCTACTTCGCCGGGCGGGCCCTGTTCCGGGCCACCCCCCGCTCCACGAACCCGGACCGCGCCGCCCGCTTGTGGACATCGAGCCTGGCCGCGGTCGGACTACCCACCTGAACGGGCCCGGCAGCGGAGCCGGACGCGGCGTGCCGACTCACGGCCATCGGCCGGCATTCGCCTGGACCATCGCCGGTCCCCCGCGCAGCCCCCGTGCGTCTCGTCCTGGCGGCTGTCCCTGCTTTGCCCTCAGCTTCGTGGTGGGAGATGGCGGCGGAAGAAGAGGACGGCGCCGTCGGCTTCGTGGCGGGGCGGGTCGGCGGGGCGGCCCGGATTGGCGTATCCAACCAGCAAACCGTCCCAGTTCTCTCCGGCCAGGTGCAGACCGGCCCGCCATCGGTGTCTGTCAGCGCATGTTCGACCCACCTCCGCGTGTGGCAGCCGCCCCCGCGCGTGCAGCAGCGCCGGGCGGCCGCGTAGCGGGCAGGCTGACATGCACCTCGGGCCGCCACGCCCCCGCCGCAGCACAGGGTTGTGGACGCTCTTTGAGCCGGGACTCGCGGACGGTGGCGTGAGAGGCTGGCCCGCGTGCATCTCGGACAGGAAACACGAGTGAGCTCGGCCCGGTCCGTCCCGGTCGAGCGGGGACTGTTTCCAGGGCGGCTCGGGTGACGTCGTGACACGGATCGTTGTCGTGGGCGCGGGGATCGTCGGGGCCGCGGTGGCGTACGAGGCCGCGCGGGCGGGCGCCCAGGTGGCGCTGATCGACAAGGGGCTGCCCGGGTCGGGGGTCACCGCCGACTCGTTCGCCTGGATCGGCGAGCCCCGCCCCGGCGAGGTGCCGGATGCCAGTTCGGCCCTGCGGCGCCACACCCTGCGGGCCTGGCGGCGATGGGACGAGGACGTGCCCGGCGTCCGGGTCCGGTGGCACGGCGCCCTGTTGCTGGGCGCGGAGCAGGCGTCCGGGGACGGCGAGCGCCTCGTCGAGGCCGGCCGCGTCGAGCCGCACCTGGTCGGGCCGCCCGCGCGGGCCGTCCACCTCGAGCGTCACGGCGCCGTCGACCCGGTGGCCGTGACCCAGGCCGTCGCCCGGGCGGCTCAGGGCCACGGCGCGCGTCTGATGACGGGCACCGTCGTCACCGGGCTCGTTCTGGGCGAGGGGCGGGTCGTCGGCGTGGAGTCTTCCGCCGGGCGCGTCGGCGCCGACACCGTCGTGGTCGCGGCCGGCGTCGACGCGCCGGTGCGGGGCCGGGCGCTAGGCTTCGATCTGCCCGTGGCGCCGTCGCCGGCCCTCCTCATGCGTTTCGCCGCGCCCCCGGGCCTGGTTCGCACGCTGATCGTCGGTCCGGATCTGGAGATACGGGAAGCCGCCGAGGGCGAGCTGCTGGTGCCGGCCGCCTACCACGGCGAGTCCGACCACGACGCTTTGCGGCAGGCCGGCGAACAGATGCGGCGCCGCCTCGTCGCCACCTTCGGTTCGGACGACATCCGCCTGCTCGGCGTCCGCGTGGGAGCACGACCCATGCCGGCCGACGGACTGCCCGTGATCGGTCCGGTGCCCGGGGTCCTCGGCGCCTACTTGGCTGTCATGCATTCCGGCATCACCCTGGCTCCGAGCGTGGCCCGGCTCATCACGTCGGAGCTGGTGGACGGGGCCGAAGCGGACGAGCTCGCCGACCTGCGCCCCGCCCGCTTCGCCAACGCTGAGCGCCCCGACGCTTCACAGGGCCCCCTCCACAGGGCTCAGCCGGAGTAGACCTCCAGTCCGGAAAGCTGGCCGGCCGGCCAGGCGCTGTTGGCCGTGACGGTCACCCGGACGTACCGCGCGGCCACCGCCGATCCGGTCACGGTCACCGTGTTACCGGTGGCCGGGTCGAACCCCCGGGCCGCCGGGCCCGACAGGGCCGTGAACGACGTGCCGTTCGTACCGGTGGAGACGGCCACCGTCTGGGAGCGCGAACCCCAGCCGGGCGGCAGCTTGAGGACGACGCCGCCGACCGTCGTGGCCGCGCCCAGGTCGACCTGGACCCACTGCGGGAAGGCGTTGTTGGCGCTCTCCCAGTAGGTTCCGGCGTCGCCGTCGACGACGTTGGCCGGGGCGTACGACTGGGTGTGCCCGCTCGCCGACGTGGACCGGCCCCGGGCGAGGTCGCCGGTGGCCGGCGGGGGCGTGCTGCCGCCGTACACCTGGATCTGGGAGAGCTGAGCGGCCGGCCAGCCGGAGTTCGCCGCGAAGCTCAGCCGCACGTAGCGGACCGGGGCCCCACCGAGGGTGACCGTCGCCGCGTTGCCGGCCGCCGGGTCGAAGACGTAACCGGCGGAGGCAGCCAGCGTGCTGAACGTCGATCCGTTCGTGCTGCCCTGCACGGTGATCGTCTGGCTGCGCCGCTCCCAGCCGGCGGGCAGGCGCAGCACGACGCGGTTGACCGCCTGGGCGGCGCCCAGATCGACCTGGAACCACTGCGGCAACGCACCCGCGCTCTCCCAATAGGACGACGCGTCGGCGTCGACCGCGTTGGCCGCCGGGTACGGCCCGTTGGCGCTGCTCGCGCTGACCGCCTTGCCGGCGGCGAGATCTCCGGTGGCCGGCGGGGGTGATCCGGTGACGGGTGGGGTCGGGCGTACGGCGGTGAGGGCCAGCTGTCCTTTCAGCATCCGGCCGCCGTCCTGGGTGAGGCGCAGGTAGTAGTCGGCCGAGCAGAAGGTGCCGTCCTCGTCGAGGGGGCGGATGCCGCTGCCGGCCGGCACGGAGGCGGCCGTCTCGGCGGTCTTGGCGATCTGGTTGCCCTCGTTGAACTCGTCGAACATCGAGACGTACAGGCCCTGCGCGCCCAGCTTGACCATGTTGTAGAGGCTGCGCCAGTAGAAGTCGCCGTGCCGGCGCGCGCCGGCGGACAGGTCGCCGGGCAGGACGCAGGGCTGGTAGTCGATGCCGCGGGCGTTACAGTCGGCCTGGTCGGCGGTGTTCACATTGGCCAGGAACCAGTCGAGCCCGTCGAGCGTCCCGGTGCGGCCGACCATCCACGGCGAGATCATGTCGAAGGCGTGGTAGACGCCGGCGAAACCGGTGCGGCTGTCGTTCTTGCCCTCACGCCAGTAGGTCGGGACGCCGCCGATGACGTAGCAGCCCTGCGCCTTGAACCAGTTGACGACGTCGAGGCATGCGGCCGGGGCGAACGGGCGGCCGTCGTCGGCGAAGCCGAAACCCCAGACACAGACGACCGGTTTGCCGTTCTGGCGTGCGTAGGCCGACGACGACGTGTGGGCGGCCATCTTCGCCGTCCAGTCCGCCTTGATCCCGCTCTGCATCGACGTCCAGCCGGTGACGTCGTACATGATGTAGAACTTGCGCCCGGTCGCCTCGGCCGCGGTCCGCACCTTGGTGGTCATGGCGTCGCGGGTCGGGCCCTCGTCGCCCATCGGGTTGAAGCGCTGCAGGGCGGCGGTGTCGATGCCGTAGGTGCGCATCCACTGGAAGTGCGTGTCGACGGTCTGCTGGTCGTACGAGGAGAACAGCGTCGCGGGCCGGCCGTCGCCCAGGTTCGGGTACGCCGTGGGGTAGGCGTGCGTGAAGTCGCGCATGTCGGGCCAGGACACGATCGTCGTGTTGGCCGGAGACGGCGGCTGGAAACGGTCGCGGCTCCAGTGCCACCAGCCGCCGATCGGGGCGCCGTCGCCGGGGCAGGAGAACCACCCCTGGTAGCCGACGCTGATCTTGCCGACGACGTCGCCGGGCGGGGAGGCGGCGGACGCCGGGGTGAGATCGGTGAGCAGGGCGGCGGCCGAGCCGATGGCCGCTGTGGACAGCAGGGTGCGCCGGGTGAGGGGCATGGGGACTCCTGACGATCCGGGGGAATGGGGGAACGGATCGACGGTCATCGTGACAGCCGTGTTCACACGAACGCAATACTCCGACCACAGCTTGCAATATTTCGATAACTCATCGGAAAACCGTGGCAACGCAAGAGGTCAGTGTCATCGACTCATGACTCGCCGTAGCCGCGCGGGAAACTTGAAGCATGAACAGTGCACGTTCAGTGACATAGTTCCTGCCCAGGTCCTGGACATGCCAATCTGAAGTCACTCATTGTGATCGAGGAACGGGTCTCCCTACGCTGGCCCGGTTGACTACGGTCAGTTACGGCTGGGGGGCCGCAATGGGGGGAAATCCGGGGCCGAGACGGGACCCGTGGACAGTGGCTCTGCACGCGGGTCCGGCGGATCCGTACGGCCGTCCGGCGGGCGACCGTCCGCTGGGCTGTGGCGTGCTCATCGATCCGTGGCGGGTGCTCACCTCGTCCGTGCCGCACGATCGGACCGGCCCGGCCGACCAGCTGTGGGTCGCATTCCCCAAAGCGGGTGTGCCGTGGACGATCCGGCGGCGGGTCGTCTCGATCCGGGCCGACGCGGCCACCGACGTGGCCGTGCTGGTGCTGGACGAACCGGCCCCGCACGGTGTCGAGCCGGCTCCCCTGTCCGCCCCGGACGCGGCCGACCTGGTCGGCGAACGGTGGTGGGCGTTCGGGTTCCCGGCCGGCACGGCCTTCGGCGGCGACGGGCGCGGCCATGTCGGGGCGGCCCTCTCGTACGGCCGGATGCGGCTCGAGCCCGACCCCGACCTCGGCCTGACCGACGGCTTCGTCGGCGCCGCCGTCTGGTCGCCCCGTTTCGAGGCCGTCGTCGGACTGATCAGCCGGGTGCAGGTCGTCGGCGGCCGCGCCGGCGAGATCGTCGCCCTGACCGTCGCCCAGGCGACCGGCGCCCTGCCCGAGGAGCACCTGCACGACCTGGCCGGGTGGTCGGCCGCCGACGCCGGCGAGTCGGCCCTGGCCGCCTGGGGCTGGTCGCTGGAATCCGATGTGGAGGCGGCCCGGCACTGGCTGCCCCGGTCCCGGGGTGTGGCGGTCGATTCCGAGCCGGGCTACCGGTTCCGCGGGCGCCGGGCCGCCCTGTCCGCCGTGGTGGACTGGCTGGGCCGGCCCCGGGTCGACGACCGGGTGCTGGTCGTGACCGGCTCGCCCGGCGTGGGCAAGTCGGCCGTGCTGGGCCGCGTGGTGACCACCTCGGACCCGGCCTTCCGCGACCTGTTGCCGGCCGGGGACGACGCCGTGCGGGCCGGCGTCGGCACGGTCGCCTGCGCCGTCCACGTGAAGGGCAAGACCGCGCTGGACGTGGCGGTCGAGATCGCGCGGGCCGCCGCCGTGCGCATCCCGCAGAGCCCGGACGAGCTGGCGCCCGCCTTGCGCCGGCGCCTGGCCGACCGGCGTACCTCCCGCTTCAACCTCGTCATCGACGCGCTCGACGAGGCGGTCAGTCCCGAGCAGGCCCAGCAGATCGTCGAGGACCTCGTGCTGCCGGTCGTCCGGACCTGCGGCTCGGTGGGTGTCCAGGTCGTGGTGGGCACGCGGCGCAGCGACGACGGCGGCGACCTGCTGCAGCTGTTCGGCGCGGACTGCGAGGTGGTCGATCTCGACAGCGAGCGCTTCTTCGAGGTGGAGGACCTCACCGCGTACGCGTCGGCGACGCTGCGGCTCGTCGGGGACGAGCGGACCGGCAACCCGTACGCGCCGGACCACGTCGCCGGGCCGGTCGCCGCGCGGATCGCCGAGCTGGCCGACCGCAACTTCCTGGTCGCCGGGCTGACCGCGCGGCGGCACGGCCTCTACGACCACGTAGCGGTGCGGCCGGAGGACCTGGCCTTCTCCCCCGACGTCGACGACGCTTTGGAGGCGTACGTCGACCGGCTGCCCGAGGTGGGCCGGCTGGCCGCCAAGCCGGCGCTGACCGCCCTGGCGTACGCGCAGGCGCCGGGCCTGTCGCTCGAGCTGTGGCAGACGTTCCTGGCCGGCTTCGGGGTGACGGTCGAGCAGGGCCAGCTGGCCGACTTCGCGCGTTCGTCGGCCGCCAACTTCCTCGTCGAGTCGAGCGGGGACGGGCCCGGACCGCGGTTCCGGCTGTTCCATCAGGCGCTCAACGACGCGCTGCTGCGCGAGCGGCGCTTCAGCGGGGCGACCGTGGCCGACCAGCGGGCCATCAGCGACCACCTGATCCGGCACGGCCGCGCGCACGGGTGGGCGCAAGCCGACCAGTACCTGCTGCGTTCGCTGGCCGAGCACGCGGTCGCCGCCGGCCTGATCGACGAGTTGCTCGTGGACGACGAGTACCTGCTCTACGCCGACCTGCTCCGGCTCGTGCCGCCGGCCGACTACGCCCGGACGATCCTCGGTCAGCAACGCGCCCGGTTGCTCCGGCTCACCCCGCAGGCCGTGCCGGCCGGGCCGTCGGAACGCGCGGCCCAGTTCAGCGTGACGGCTGTGCTCGAAGGGCTCGACTCGCGGGTCGCGGTCAACCGGCGCGCGCCCTACCGGGCGAGCTGGGCCGCCGTGCAGAAGCGGCGCGAATGGGCCGTGCTCGAAGGGCACACCGGCGTGGCCGGGTCGATCTGCGTGCTGACCGCGCGCAGCGGCGAGCTGATCGTGGCCAGCGGCGGAAGCGACGGCACCGTCCGCACCTGGGACCCGCGCACCGGGCAGCAACGCCGGGTGATGCTGGCCGGCGCCGACGTGGTCGAGCTGGTCCCGGTCCGGATGGACGGCCGCACCCTGGTGGCGTCGGCCGGCGCGGACGGCACGGTGCTGCTGTGGGACCCGGAGAGCGGGCAACTGCGGCACAGCGTGCGGTGCGAGCCCGACCAGATCCGGGCGCTGACGCCGGCGCCCCGGCCCGGGGACGAGGGCTTCGGCGTGGTGTGCGCGGACGGCAGCATCACCGTCTGGTCGCCGGTCGGCCGGAGCACCCGGCGCAACATGATCCACACGGGGAAGGTCTCGGCCGCCGTGCTGTGCGGGCCCGACCGGGTGATCAGCGCGGGCGCCGACGGGTCGTTGCAGTACTGGACGATCGGCGCGCCGGAACCGGGCTGGGTCGCCGCCGCGCACAGCCGGGCCGTCACCGCGCTGTGCCTGCTGCCCGCGGCCGACCAGGGCATCGTGGTCAGCGGCAGCGCCGACGGGACGGTCCGCATCGGCGACGCCGCCACCGGCACGCCGCTGCTGACCATCCAGGTGGGTGACCCGATCCGGGCGATGTGCCCGGTGAACCGCCGCGGCGGACCGCTGCTGGCCACGGCCGGCGACGACGGCATCATCCGGCTCTGGGACGCGTGGACGGGCCGGCTGCTGCGGGCCGTGGCCACGCACGGCGGGCCGATCCGCCGGCTGTGCGCGGTCGAGGTGCAGGGCCGGGTGCTGATCGCCACCGTCGGCGATGCCGCCGTCCGGCTGTGGGATCCCGATTTCGCCTTCGGCCCGCGAACCGGTGCGGCGTCCACCTCGGTCACCGCGCTCGCGGCGATCCGGCAGGGCAGCCGGGATCTCGTGGCCGCCGCCTACGGCAACGGGACTGTGCAACTGCTCAACACTGCCACCGGCGAGGTGGTCGACGAGCTCACCGGGCACCGGGATGCCATCACGGATCTGGCGCCCGTCTTCGCGTACGGGAAGATCCTGCTCGCCTCGGCCGGGGCCGACGAGACCGTGGGCCTGTGGGAGCTGCGCAAGGCCCGGCAGCGCGCCGAGCTGCAGCCACGGCCGGGGTGGTCGTCCACAGTGTGCGCGGTGTTCCTCAACCGTCATCTGTGGCTGGCCTGCGCCGGCGAGGAGGGCACGGTGCGGCTGTGGGACCCGTTCACCGGCCGTCGCCGTCGCCGCACCCCGTGGCGGCGCGGCCCCCGGGGCGGCGGGCCGATCTCGGTGCTGGTCGAGCTGACCACCCGCGAGGGGCCACGGGTCGTCTCGGGCGGCACGGACTGCACGCTGCGCGTCTGGAACATCGCGAGCGGGCGCCAGGAGACGGTCTTCAGCCGCCACACCGGCCGGATCCGCGCGGCCTGCGTCCTGCCCTCCCCCGCCGGCGAGCTGGTCGCGTCGGCCGGCGACGACCAGGTCATCCGCGTCTGGGACCCGCGGACGGGCGACCAGCGGCTGGCGCTGCGGGGCCACACCGGGCGCGTCACGGCGGTGTGCCCGATCCGCGCCGGCAACCGCCTGCTGCTGGCCTCGACCGGCCACGACGGCACCGTACGCCTGTGGAACCCGGCCACCGGCGCCGGCGAGCTCACCATCCCGATCCACCACGAGGGCACCGCGTGCGCAGCCGTCGCCGACGAGCTCATCGTCGGCACGACGGCCGGGGCCCTGGCGCTCTCGCTGAGTCTCTAGGCGACGTCGGGCCGGGTCATCAGCGGAGATCGCAGGTGCGACTCCAGGTCGGCGGTGGTCAGGGGCACGGCGTTCCAGGTCGCCAGCGCTGTGCCCGCTGCGGGGTCCACCACCAGCCGGACGCGGTGCGGGGTGGTGATGACGAAGAGGTCGGCGACGAAGGTGTCGCCCTGCCAGGCGCCGGCGGCGACGACCGGGCGGCCCAGCGGCGCGCTCTCCCGCCAGGCGCCGTGGCCGGCGGCGACCTCGATGGCCGGCCCGAGCCGCAGGCGCCACCCGCCGTCCGCCGGTTCGACGGTCACCGCCGTACCGCCGGGCAGCGCCGAATCCGGGGCCGCGGCCTCGATCGTCGCGGCGGCCGAGGGGGCCGCGGTCGCGGGGGCGGCCGCGCCCGGCACCGGGGTGAAGGACAGCCGGCGGAGCCGTTCGGCCAGCACCTCGTCGTCCCGGGCGTCCACCGGGCCGTCGAGGCCGGGCAGGAGCAGATCCCACAACGCGCCCGGCATCTCCGCCGGCTGACCGATGCCACCGGCGGTGATCACGACCACGAGATCGTGTTCGGGGACGACCAGGCACAGCTGGCCCAGATGCCCGTCGCCGCGGTAGCCGTGACGCGACATCCAGAACTGGTAGCCGTACCCGCAGAGCCCGTCGGGTTCCGGTGGCGCGTCGTCGAGGCGCCGCGTCCCGATGTGCCGCCGGGTCGCCAAATCGACCCAGGCCCGCGGGACGAGCTGCCGGTCGCCCCACCGGCCGCCGCGCAGCAGCAGCTCGCCGAAGGCAGCCACGGCCTCGGTCGTCAGGTGCAGCCCGTGGAAGCCGAAGACGGCCCCGCTCGCCAGCCGGTCCCATTCGGCGTGGTCGACGCCCATCGGCTTGAAGAGGCGGTCGTCGAGCAGCTCGGGCAGGCCACGACCGGTGACCCGTTCCACCATCCGGGCGAGCACGCCGGTGGTCGCGTTGTCGTAGGTGTGCCCGGTCCCCTCGGGCTCGGTGAACGGCACGCGCAGGAAGCCCTTCACCAGGTCGTCCGGCTCCAGCTCCCAGGCCTCGGCCAGGCTGTCCGTACGGTGCCCGGCCGTCATCGACAGCAGATGGTGCACCGTGATCCGGCGCGCCTGGTCCGAGACACCGGCCGGCACGTGCTCGGGCAACACGTCGACCACCCGGTCGTCCAGCGAGAGCAACCCGTCGTCGATCGCCAGGCCGACCGCGATCGAGGTGAACGACTTGGTCAGCGAGTAGAGCAGATGCGGGCGTCCGGCCGAGTACGGCGCCCACCAGCCCTCGGCCACGACGTGACCGTGGCGCACGACCATGACGGAGTGGAGCTCGACGGATCGCTCCTCGAGCCGGTCCAGCACGGCGGCGACCGCCCGGGACGAGACCCCGGTCGCCGCGGGAGTCGACCGGGGCAGCAGGGCCGGCGGGGTAAGCATCGGGGCACCCTAACAACGCCGACCGGCCCGGTTCACCGGCTTTTCCCGGCGCGGCCGGCGGTGAGCGGTTCGTCCTGCGGCGCGAACCGCGGCTCGCCTCGCTGAGCGCCGACGCGGTGCTCGCAGCGGTGCGGGCCGGGGTGGGCGTGGGCCTCGTCCAGGACGTGTTGTGCGAGGCCGATCTGCGCTCGGGGTCGCTGGTCCGGCTCTGGCCCGAGTGGTCCTCCGCGGAGGCGTCCCTCTCGCTCGAGTTCACCTCCGCGCGGGGACAACTCCCGGCGGTCAAGGTGCTCATCGACCATCTGCGGGAAAGCTTCGCGAAGCGCGGGTCCCGGAGCGCGACCCCGGCCGGCGCCCGCATGTGATGTCGCGCCGCGACATCAGTGGTACGGTGATGTCACGGCGCGACGTCACATCCCGTGCGCCGGCGAACCCATCAGGGAGGCTTTTCCATGGTCCCGGTCACGATCGTCCGCCCCGGCGAAGGCGAGCTCCTCACCAGCAAAGGGCCGTCGCAGATCCGCATCCTCGAGGACGGCAGCCACACCGGGCACCGCCTGGGGATCGGCGAGATCACCCTCCAGCCGCACACTCCGGGCCCCATCCAGCACCGCCACGCCCAGCACGACGAAGGCTTCTACATCCTGTCGGGCACCGTGCGGTTCACCGTGGGCCAGGACGACCACGACGCCGGCCCCGGCACCTGGATCATCGTCCCGCCCGGCGCGCCGCATACCTTCGCCAACGTGGGCGACGACCCGGCGGTCATGCTCTCCACGTTCACGCCGGACCTGTACGTGGAGTACTTCCGCGACCTCAAGAAGATGGTCGAGTCCGGGCAGCCGGTCACGGCCGAGACCATGACGCCGCTGTGGAAGAAGTACGCCACCGAAATCTCCTCCGAATACCGGTCCTGAGGCGCGATCACCTACCAGACGCTGCCGTCGGGGCGGACCAGCATCTCGCTCATCACCACGCGGGCCGGCCGGGTGACGACGTAGGTGATGGCATCGGCGATGTCCTCGGCGTGCAGGAGCGTGGCGTTGGCGAAGGCGTCCTTGCCGGCCTCCAGGACCTCGGGGCGGATGTGGGTGAACAGCTCGGTGGCGACCGGTCCGGGTTCGATCAGCGAGACGCGGACGTGGCGGTCGCCCACCTCCTGCCGCAGGGCCTCACTGAAGGCCCCGATCCCGTGCTTGGTCAGGCTGTAGACGGCGGACCCGGCGATGGGAACGCGGCCCGCGAGCGAGCTGATGTTGACGATGTCCGCGGTGCCGCGGGCGCCCCCGGCCGCGGCCAGCAGGTGCGGCAGGGCGGCATGGGTCGCGTGGAGCAGCCCCTGCACGTTGATGGCGATCATGCGGTCCCACTCCTCGGCCGGGGCGCTCTCGACCGGTCCGAGCAGCATGATGCCGGCGTTGTTGACCAGGGTGTCCAGGCCACCGAAGGCGGCGACGGTCTGCTCGACCGCGGCCACGGCCTGCAGCCGGTCGGTGATGTCGGCCTGGATCGCCCGGGCGGCGCCGCCGCCGGCCTGGATGCGCTCGACGAGCTCGTCGAGGCGGTCCTTGCGCCGGGCGACCAGGGCGACGTTCGCGCCCTGAGCGGCGAGGGACAGCGCGGTGGCGGCGCCGATGCCCCCGCTCGCTCCGGTGACCAGGGCCGTCGTGCCGGTCAAGGTGATGCTCATGGTGTTCCTCCGGTGCTCGGTGATCGTTGCTGATCACAGCCTGACACCACCGTAAGCCGTACGACAATGTCATGTGACATTCCCTACTGGCCTACGGTGGTGTCATTTCCCGGGCTAGGCTGACTGTCGTGAACAGTGACGACACCGGGCGCTTTCTGCTGGCCGCGGCTCCCGGGGGCCTGAGCATCGTTCAGGATCTGCTGAACTCGGCGAGCATGCCCGTGGCCTCGATCCCCGACCTGCTGGCCGACGAGGCCACGGCGCAGGAGTGGCTCGACGCGTCGTTGTCGAGGTGGGGCGGGCAGACCGGCCGGGCAGCGCCCCGCATCACGATCTCCCGCGCCGACCTCCCCGCCCTTCGCGATCTCCGCGACCACGTCCGAGGCTGGCTCACCGACGCCGACGACCCCAGCCCGCAGGTGTTGCACGCCGACGTCTCCTTCCGCGACGGCCACATCACCTACGAGCCCCGCGGCGACGGTGCCGCCGCAGTCGCGTCCCTGGTGAACCTCGAGGCGCTGCTGGCTTCGCACACCGGCGCCCTGACCCGGCTGAAGACCTGCCTCAACCCGGACTGCGGCGCGGCCTTCTACGACCGGTCGCGCAACGGCACCCGTGTCTGGCACGACATGAAGACCTGCGGCAACACCATGAACCTGCGGGCCTCGCGGGCCCGCCGACGCGAAACCCCGTCCCCGCAACGCACCGAAGGAGCCGAGTCCCGTGCAGATCGGTGAGAGCGCCCACGGGGAAGACCTCAACGCGGCCCACGTCAACACCGTCCTCGGCCCGCGTTCGGGTCCGGTCGGGACGGCCTGGGCCACCGCCCTCGCGACCCCGACCGTCGGCCACGTCCCCTTCATCGCCGTGCTGCAGCCCTCGGTCGCGGCCAAACCGTTCACGCTGTTCGTCACCAAGGCGACTCCCGAAACCGACGAGCACCGCAGCCTCACCTGGGGCCCGGCGCAGGCCGGCGTCGCGGCCGGAGTCGCCGACGCGGTCGCCGAGGGGGTCATCAGCGCCGAGCAGTGCGACAGCGACGTCATCATCGCGTCCGTCTGGGTGAACCCCCGGGCCCACGACGCGGATGCCGTCTACCGGAACAACCGGAAGGCGACCGCCGCAGCCCTCCGCAACGGCGCCACCGGATTCCCCGGGGCCGACCGGATGCTCGAAGCCGCCCGGCATGTCGCGAACGGGCTCTATCGCGCACCCGGCTGAGCTCCTCACCCCGGGCACGCCGGCGTGACCGACGAGCACGGCAGCGACCGGGGCCCCGGTATCGCAGCGCGTGAGCCTGGTCGCGGCGGCCTGACCGCCTGAGCTCGACCAGCATCCGGCCGAACGGTCGGCGACCCTCCACCAATAGGGCCAGATGCCTCCGATTCGGGCACATAGTCGCGAACGAGGGACCGATTGCCGCCAAGCCCGGCGGTGACCGATTCTGATCTGACGCGATCGCCCAGCAGTGCCGCTGAGTCGCCTCCGCTCCCCCGGAAGAAAGAGCGACCCCCGTGCCTGCTGAGTCGTTCCACGACCTCGCCCCGACGATCCTGCGCCAGCGTCTGGTGGTGGAGGGATACCCGGGCTTCGTCATCACCGACGAGCACATCAAGGAGTACCTGAGCAAGCTCTCCGTGGTCACCGACATGATCACGCTGATCGAGCCGGTCACCCACCGGAGCGACCTCTACGGCTGGGCCGGCTGGATCCACTGGGAGACCTCGGGCGCCCACTTCTACTCGTGGGAGCGGCCGGTCCAGTTCTTCAGCGTCGACATCTACACCTGCAAGGCGTTCGACCCGGACGAGGCCGTCGCGTTCACCGAGGAGTTCTTCCGGGCCACGACCATCGTGGCCAAGCCGTGCTGACCGCCGTCCGTTACGACCTGACGCCCGGCCAGATCGCGGCGGCCGTCGCCGGCTTCCTGCGGTCCACCGGCCGGAGACCCGGTCGCTTCGTCCTCGCCGTGGTCGCGACGGACCATCCGCTGGCCGACGTCGCCCGCACCGTCGAGTGCGCGGTCTTCGACGACGCCTTCGGCAACACCCCCGAGGTGATGGCCGCCGAATACGGCCCGTACGAGGACCGCAGCCGGTTCTTCCTGGTGATCGACCGCCGAACTGGACGTCCGGCCGGCGCGGGCCGGGTCATCACGGGCCCGGCCGACCAGCTGAAGACGATCGTGGACGCCCCCGCCCACATCGGCCGCACCGCCGACGAGATCCTCGACGCGCACGGCCTGCGCGACGCGACCGTGTGGGACTTCGCCACAGTGGCCGTGCTCCCCGCCTATCGGGGCACGCTGACCGTGAGTTCCCTGCTTTACCGTACGTTCGCCGTGGCCTGCGCCAGGGCTGGCGTCGACCACGTCGTCACGCTGCTCGACGCCCGCGCCTGCCGCAACATGGCCCTGATCGGCGTCCATCTGGAGCCGCTGGCCGGTTCGGCGCCGTTCGCCTACCTGGGTTCCACCGAGACGCGAGCCCTGTACAGCCGCGCCTCCACCTACCTGCCCGACATCCGCCGCCAGTCCCGCGACCTGCTGCGGCCCGGCGCCCGCCACGCCGGCCAGATCCGCGCCACCGGCCTGCGCAAACTCCTCATCCGCGCGGCCGCAGCCCGAGTAGCCCACCGAATCGGCACCGGCCGCGGCCTGGACCCCACGATCATCTGGACCGATCAGCCCGTCACTCGCAGCAGCGGGGCCGGCCTCTCGCGGCTCTGATCCGCTGCGGCAGCACGGTTCTCCCGGCAGACTCCCGGGAGGCCGGCCTGATCGAGCACATCGCGTCGCTCCTGCCAGCAGCGCCGTTCCTCGACACGCGGCTCCCCCGCCAGCGCGGTCTGCCCCAGCGCGGTTCCCCCAGCAAAGCGGTATTCCCCCATCGGCGCGATATCCACAGCCAGCGCGCTATCCACCGACAGCGGCATCGCCTGCGACGCGGTTTCCCCGCTAGGCGGTTGCCGTCCACAGGGAGGTATCCCCAGGAAAGCGGTTCTCCGCCAACAACGGTTTCCGCTCGCAACGCGATATCCCCAACAACGCGGTTCCCTCGCCAGAACGATTTCCGCCCGCACGCAGTTTCCCTAGCTAACTGGTTCCCCGCGTCAGCGCGGTTCCCTTCCAGCGCGGTATCCACCCGTCAGCGTGGGCCCTCTTCGAGGCGGTTCCCCCGCCAGCGAGGTATCACTCATCAGCGTGGTGCTCCCGCCGACGCGGTATCCAGCCGTCAGCTCGATTCCCCGCCAGTGCGGTGACTCCCGTAACGCGGTTTCCACCCGCCAGCGCAGCTCCCCCGGCAACGCGGTATCCACCCGCCAGCACTGTTCCCCGCCAGCGCGGTTTCCTCAGCAACGCGGTATCCACCATCAGAGTGGTGCTCCCGCCAGCGCGGGTTCTCCCGGTAATGCGGCTTCCCGGCGCATCGCGTTCTTTTTGGCGGTTGGGCGGCTCCGCTGACGCCAGGGTCCGGATTCCACCCGGCGAACTTTTTAGACTGGCCTGCTCGCTGGCTCGTCGAGTGCCAGCCGGTAGAGGGTCAGGGCGGCCACCGATGGGGCATCGACTATGTGTCCGGATCGGATCATTGCTGTGACCTCATCGTCGTGGACGCGACGGTGGATCATGTCCTGCTCGGTGACCTCCCGGTCGGGCTCGCCCTCTTCGAGATCCGTCGCGAGGTAGACGTCGAATCCCTGGGTCGAGTAGCCGTAGGCCTCGAAGAGGTGGCCGAGATGCGTCAACGACCCGGCACGCAGACCTGTCTCCTCGGCCAACTCTTGCCGGGCCAGGGCAATCGGGTCGCCGGTCGCGTCCCGGCCCCAGCTGCCCTGCGGGAACTCCCAGGCCCGCCGCCCCACCGGGTAGCGGAACTGCTCGACCATCCAGAACCCGCCGGGGAAGCGCGGCAGGACCAGAGCGAAGTCCGGCTTCTCGACCACCCCGAAGATGCCGGGGCTGCCATCCGGGCGCCTGACTTCGTCCTCCCGCACGGTCATCCACGGATTGCGATACACCACGCGGCTGCTCACCCGTTCCATCTCGTGATGATCGCAACGGCAGGCAACGACCAGGTCCCATCGGCGGCATTCGGCCGCCAACCACGCATGCGGCTTGGCCGGAACGGCCCAGCGCCACCAACCGCGCTTTGCGCAATCCGGGCCAGCACCACCAACCGCGCTTCGCGCGATCCCGGCCAACACCACCAACCGCGCTTCGCGCAATCCGGGCCATCACCACCGACTGGGCTTTGCGTAGTCCCGCCAGCGCCGCTGACTGGGCTTCGCGCAGCCTGGGCCAGCGCACCACACCGGCGCCAGGCGGACCGGTTCGGGGGACAGCGGTCGGTGGCCATCCGCCGACGCAGGTCTGCGTCGGCGGATGGCCACCGTCGACGCCGGGGGGGACCTCGGTCAGAGCTTGGGGCCGGATGAGCAGAGAGCGATCAAAGCTTGGCGATCGCCGAGGCGGGGTTCTCGACGGCGTCGGCGACGCTGCGCATGAAGCCGGCGGCTGCGGCGCCGTCGGCGATCCGGTGGTCGAAGACGAAGCTCATCTGAGTGATCTTGCGGACGCGGATCTCCCCGTCGACCACCCAGGGGCGGTCCAGGATGCGGCCGAAGCCGAGGATCGCCACCTGGGGATGGTTGATGATGGCGGCGCTGCCGTCGACCCGGAAACTGCCGTAGTTGTTGAGGGTGAAGGTTCCGCCGCCGGTCACTGTGCCGGTTCTCGCGCTCTCGGTTATCCGGCGGATCTCCTCGTCGAGCCGGGTGGTGGTCAGGGATCCGGCGTCGTGGACGGCCGGGACCACCAGGCCGCGGGCGCCCTGGACGGCGATGCCCAGGTCGATGCGGTCCAGCTCGACGATCTCCTGGCGTTCGGTGTCGACGCGGGAGTTGAAGACCGGGTACTCGCGCAGCGCGGCCACTGTGAAGCGGGCCAGGTAGGCCAGCAGGCCCGGGCCGGGACGGGTGGCTTCGCGCAGTTCCCACAGCGGGGTGGCGTCCACGTCGACCCAGACCGTGGCCTCGGGGATCTCGGCCCGGCTGCGGCTCAGAGCGGCCGACACCGCCCGCCGGAAACCGGTCAGCGGAACGCGCCGCTCCCCCGGCGCCGACAACAACGGCTGGGACTGCGACGACAGCTGCGGCTGCGACGACAGCTGCGGCTGCGACGACAGCTGGGACTGCGACGACGGCTGGGACTGCGACGACGGCTGCTGCTGCGGGTGAGGCTGCTGCGACAACGGCGGCGACTGCAACGGCGGGACGGCCAGCGCGTGCGTGACGTCTGCTCGGACGATCAACCCGCCCGGGCCGCTGCCCTGCAGGACGCGCAGGTCCAGGCCGCCCTCGCGGGCCAGCCGCCGCACCAGTGGCGAGACTACGAGAGGTACCCGCGAAACCAGGGCCGGGGCGTGCGTGACCGAAGCTGGCGCGTCCGACGCCGCGGCATAGGCACCCAAAGTCTGAGCCTGCGCGACCGGCGCCACGTCACGCCCGACCGAAGCCGGCGCGACCGCCGCCAGAGCCGGCGCGACCGGAGCGAGAACCGGCGTGACCGGAGCCGGAGCCGGCGCGACCGGAGCCGGCCCGACCGAAGCTGGAACCTGCGCGACCGGCGCCCCGGCGTGGGTGACCGGCGTGCGCGGGCGGCGGCGCCGGCCGGAGGACGTGGGTGCGCCCGAGGTGCCGTATCCGATGAGGACGTTGCCGGAGCCGGCCCGTTCCTCCTCGCGGTAGGTGTCGGCCGGAGCCGGCGTGACGGCGGCGACCGTGAGCAGCGGCTTGCCGACCTCCAGCACCGCGCCCTCCGGCGCGTGCCGGGTCGCGACCTTCCCGGCGTACGGGGAAGGGACCTCGACCAGCGACTTGGCCGTCTCCACCTCGACCACCGGCTGGTCGACGGCGACCGTGTCGCCGTCGGCGACCAGCCACCGCACCACCTCGGCCTCGGTCAGCCCCTCGCCCAGGTCGGGCAGCCGGAAGACCTGGTCGCTCACGAGTCCTCCCACTGCAGGTCGTCGACGGCGTCGAGCACCCGGTCCACGCCGGGCAGGTGCAGGTGCTCGTACTTCGGCGGCGGGTAGGGGATGTCGAAGCCGGTGACCCGGCGGATGGGCGCGGCCAGCGAGTGGAAGCAGCGTTCGGTGACCCGGGCGACGATCTCCGAGGAGACGCTGGCGAAGCCGGCGGCCTCGGCGACCACCACGGCCCGGCCGGTGGAACGGACCGCCGCGCAGACCGTCTCGTCGTCGAACGGCACGATCGAGCGCAGGTCGACGACCTGCAGGCTGCGGCCTTCGCGGTCGGCCACCTCGGCCGCCTCGAGGGCGATCGGCACGCTCGGGCCGTAGGCGATCAGCGTCGCGTCGGTGCCCTCGCGGCGGACGACGGCCCGGCCGATGGCCGGCGGACGGGTCCCGAGCTCGACCTCCTCCTTGCTCCAGTAGAGCTTCTTGGGCTCGAGGAAGACGACCGGGTCGGGCGAGGCGATCGACTCCCGCAGCAGGGCGTACGCGTCGGTCGGGGTCGACGGCGTGACGACATGCAGCCCAGGGGTGTGGGCGTAGTAGGCCTCCGACGAGTCGCAGTGGTGCTCGACGCCGCCGATGCCGCCCGCGTACGGGATCCGGATGACCATCGGCAGCGCGACCCGGCCCCGGGTGCGGTTCCGCATCTTGGCCACGTGGCTGACGATCTGCTCGAAGGCCGGGTAGGCGAACGCGTCGAACTGCATCTCGACCACCGGGCGCAGGCCGTTCATGGCCATGCCGACCGCGACGCCGACGATGCCGGACTCGGCGAGCGGGGTGTCGAAGCACCGGTCCTCGCCGAACTGGGCGGTCAGACCGTCGGTGACGCGGAAGACGCCGCCGAGCGGGCCGACGTCCTCGCCGAAGACGACCACGGACGGGTCGTCGGTCATCGCGTCGCGCAGGGCCCGGTTGAGCGCCTGGGCCATCGACAGCTTCTCGTGGGTCATCGCAGTGCCCCCTCGTCGTCGAGCGAGCGGTCGAGCTCGTCGGTCAGCTGGGCGGCCTGCTCCCGCAGCTGCGGGGTCTCGGTGGCGTAGACGTGGGCGAAGAGCTGGGCCGGGTCGGGTTCGACGTCGCGGTTGAGGCCGTCGCGCACGTGCTCGGCGACGCGTTCGGCCTGTTCGCGGTACGCGGTCTCGTCGACCCGCAGATAGGCCGACAGCCGGGCGATCGGGTCGCGCGCGACCCAGGCCTCGACGTCGGCGTCGGCGCGGTAGCGGGTGGCGTCGTCGGCGTTCGTGTGGGCCTGCATCCGGTAGGTGTGCGCCTCGACGAGCTGCGGTCCCCCACCGGCCCGGGCCCGCTCGACCGCCTCGCCGAGCACCGACAACAGCGCGGCGGCGTCGTTGCCGTCGACCCGCTCGCCGGGGATGCCGTAGCCGACGCCCTTGTGGGCCAGCGACGGCGCGGCGGTCTGGCGGGCCAGCGGGACGCTGATCGCGTACTCGTTGTTCTGGATCAGGAAGACGACCGGGGCGCGCAGCACGGCGGCGAAGTTGAGCGCCTCGTGGAAGTCGCCCTCGCTGGTGCCGCCGTCGCCGCACAGCGCCATCACGACGGTCGGCTCGCCGCGCAGGCGGGCCGCGTGGGCGACGCCGACGGCGTGCGGCAGCTGGGTGGCGAGCGGGGTGGCGTGCGGGGCGACCCGGTGCTCGTACGGGTCCCAGCCGCAGTGCCAGTCGCCCTTGAGCAGCGTCAGCGCCTCGACCGGGTCGACGCCGCGCTCGACGACCGCCACGGTGTCGCGGTAGGTCGGGAACAACCAGTCGCCGTCGGCCAGCACCTGGGCGGCCACGACCTGGCAGGCCTCCTGCCCGTGCGACGACGGGTAGACCGCCAGCCGGCCCTGCCGGACCAGCGCGTACGCCTGATCGTTGAGCCGCCGGGCGGTGATCAGGGAGGCCAGGGCCCGCCGGAGCGTGGCCTCGTCGGGAAGGGCGCGACCGGTCTCGGGGACGGGGTGGCCGTCCGCGTCGATGAGGGTCACGGGCATGTCGGAGGGCAGAAGGTGGTCTGCGACACCTGTCATGACGTCATGCTGGTCCGGTTGCCATCTGGATTCCAGTGCCGGTCCGGAACCGAGAACATGTACGTTCGGGAGGGCTTTCCGGAGGCCGGATGTCCAGGCGGCACGGCCTCCGATGAGGAGGGGGTGAGACAAGTGGCCGGGGCGCTCGACGACATCGACCGGCGGATCCTGGCCGAGCTCACCCGCGACGGCCGGTTGTCGATGCGCACCCTGGCCGAGCGGCTGCACATCTCCCGGGCCAACGCGTACGCCCGGGTCGAGCGCCTGCGCGCCACCGGCGTCATCCGGGGCTACCGGGCCGATGTCGATCCGGTCGCGGCCGGCCTCGGCACCACGGCGTACGTGACGGTGAACCTCAACCAGGCGGAGTGGCGCGACGTCGCCGAGCGGCTGAGCTCGCTGCCCGGTGTCGTGCACATCGCTCTGGTCGGCGGCGAGTTCGACGTCATCATGCTGGTGCGGGCCGAGGACAACGCCGCGCTGGGCCGGCTGGTGCTCGACGAGATCCAGGGCATGCCCGGCGTCGTGAACACGCGCACGCTGCTGGTCTTCGAGGAGGCCGAACCGGCCCGGCCCGGCGAATGAGCGGTCCGGTTTGCCTGACCGTCACCAAAGTGGGTACAAGTGCACCGGTGAAGACAATCGTGCGTGCGCTGACGGCCGGTGGACTGCTGCTCGGCGCGGCCGCGTGTTCCACGGACGCGCCGGCCCAATCCGCGAGACAGACCGTACCGCCGTCGTCGGGCTCGTCGGCCCAGGCGCCGGCCCTGGTCGCCACCGAGGTGCGCGACGGCAACGGCGAGGCGCCGTTCGACCGGGCGCGACAGGTGCAGGCGCCGCCCGGCTGGACGGTCGGCGTGTGGGCCCGGGTGCCCGGCGCGCGGCTGCTGGCCTGGGCGCCGGACGGCAAGCTGCTCGTGTCGCGGCCCGAGTCGGGCGACGTCCTGGCGCTGACCGACGGCAAGCCCGAGACGCTGGTCGGCGGGCTCGACCAGCCGCACGGGCTCGCCTTCGACGGCGACACCCTCTACGTGGCCGAGAGTGATCAGGTCGACGCCTTCGCCTACGCGGGCGGCAAGGTGTCCGGTAAGCGGGTCGTGGTCGACGGGCTGCCCGACGACAAGAGCGCCGACCTGGGCGGCAAGTACGCCCACGCGCTCAAGAGCGTGGCGGTCGGCGAGGACGGCTCGCTCTACATCTCGGTCGGTTCGACCGGCAACATCTCGGCCGAGGACCGCGACGCCAACCCCGAGCGGGCCACCGTCCTGCGCTTCGCCGACGGCAAGCTGGGCACCTTCGCGCGCGGTGTCCGCAACGGGACGGGTCTCGCGGTGGCGCCCGACGGCGGCGTGTGGACAGCCGTCAACAACCGGGACAACATCCCCTACCCGCACGAGGGTGACCGCCAGGGCGAGGTGGAGACCTCGTACGTCAACGACCACCCGCTCGAGCCGCTGGCCAAGCTGACGCAGGGACGCGACCTGGGCTGGCCGTACTGCAACCCGGATCCCGACCTGAAGCCCGGCGACGAGGACTCCCCGCTCAGCTACACCGACCGGCCCTTCGTGCGCGACTTCGACACCAACCGCGACGGCACGAAACTGGACTGCGCGACGCTGCCGCCGGTCGAGCAGGGCATGGGCGCCCACTCGGCGCCGCTGGGTCTGAGCTTCGCGTCGCGGTTGCCCGGGGCGTACGGGGACGGCGCCCTGGTCGGCGTCCACGGCTCGTGGAACCGCAAGCCGCCGCGCCCGCCCGAGGTGTCGTTCTTCGCCTACGACGACGGCGCTCTCGGCCCGCAGCAGACGCTGCTGACGGGCTTCCAGCTCGAGAACGGCTCGCGCTGGGGCCGGCCGGTCATGGCTGTGCAGGGGCCCGATCAGGCCCTGTACGTGAGCGACGACTACGCCGGGGCGATCTACCGGGTAACGCCTTCCTGAGAACCGGCGCCGTTTGCGGCGGTACCGTCCGTACGTGCCCTTCGAGAGCCCGGGCCGGCGGGCGGTCGCCGCCGGAATGGCCGCGCTGCTGGCCGCCGGCTGGCCGGTCCGGACGGGGCGGGAGGCCGTCCCACCGCCGCGGCCGCCGACGGAGCTTTACGTCGAGCGCACCGGCCCGGCCGTCGAGCAACTGCGGGCGTACGAGGCGGCCGGCCGGACAACCGAGGCCGGGCTCCTCCGGAAGATCGCGTCGCGGCCGGTGGCGGCCTGGTTCGCCGACAGCGACACCGCGCGGGTGAGTCAGGTGGTCACGGCGGCCAGGTCTTTCATCCCGGTGCTCACGCTCTACTACATCCCGCACCGCGACTGCGCCAGTCACTCGGCCGGCGGCGCACCGACCGCTGCCGCGTACAAGGCGTGGATCGACACGGTCGCCGCGGCCCTGACCGGCCACCGCGCGATCGTCATCCTCGAGCCCGACGCGGTGGCCCAGTCCGTACAGGGGTGCCTCTCCCCGGCCCAGCGCGCCGAACGCCACCGACTGCTCAGCCGGGCGATCACCACGCTCACCGCCAACCCGGGCCTGAGCGTCTATCTGGACGGCGGCAACCCGACCTGGATCGCCGACACCGCCACGATGAGCGGGGCGCTGCGCCGGGCCGGCATCGCGCGGGCTGACGGCTTCGCCCTCAACGTGGCCAACTTCGAGACCACGTCGTCGAACATCCGATACGGCACCAGGCTTTCCCGGCGGCTCGGCGGCGCCCACTTCGTCATCGACACCAGCCGCAACGGCAACGGCCCGGCCCGCCGGTCGTCCGGCGACCGCCACTGGTGCAATCCCCCGGGCCGCGCCCTGGGCAACCCGCCCACCCTCACCACCGGTCACGACCTGGTCGACGCCTACCTCTGGATCAAACGCCCCGGCGAGTCCGACGGCGCCTGCGGCCGGGGCGCCCCACCGGCCGGCACGTGGTGGCCGACCTATGCCCTGGAGCTGGCCGCGGGCTGAAATCCGGCCCCATGGTGACCGGGCTCGGCGGCGGCAGCGGCCACACCCAGTAGATCATCTCGTATCGGCGGCCGCCTCCTCCACCGCCGTCCTGTGTCAGCAGCGGGACGGTCGGCTCCTCGTCCCGTCACCCGGAAGGCGACCGGGCTGGTCGGCGGGTGGTCGGGAACGACGACTCGGCCGCTGAGGGACCACAGCGCGGCGGGCGCGGCCCGGTCGTCAGACCCGGCCGCGCCCGCGGATGCTGCGGAGGTGTCAGTGGGTGCGCGGGTCCGCGTCGCTGCTGCGGCTGCCGGCCTTGGCCAGACCCCGGCTGACCATGTACCCGATGGTGAGCAGGGTGATGTACCACCAGGCCTTGTCGGCGGCGAAATAGTCGGCGCCATTGTTGGCGGATCCGTCGCCGACGGTGTAGGAGGCGATGAGTACGCCGATGACCGCGAGCACATAAACAATGAGCTCGGTGGTCTTGAAGGACGGCTTGGTCTCCTCGCCCCGGAAACGGGCGCCCTTGAGAGCGACGTTCTCGGTGTGGGCGTGGGTGCTCGTAGCCATGTTCAGCTCCTCTGTAAGTTCGTCTTCGGGCCGCCCGATGACGGCAGGAATGGCATACCCGCGCCATTCGAAAGCGAATCGCGATTACCCACGCCGTTTTCAGACTGTTATCAGAAACGCTGTCCGCACCTCGGGCCCGCCGCTATTTCGAACAATGCTCGAAAAAGCACGGAGAACCTTGCTTCACGGCAAGGAGTAACCGTTTCACATTCGACGTCGGGCAGTGACACCGACCGGTCGAGCCGTCGCGGACTGTGACCCCTCGGGATCGCTGCGCGACCAAGGTCGACAGGTGGTTCTCGACACACCGCCACGGTTTGTTGTCGCGTGCCGTGAGCGGAAAGAGTGGCGGTGGCCGCGGCGACGGAACCCACCGGCGCACTGCCGCGGTCGGTGAACATTCGCCGGTGTCGTCCGGCCCGACGGGTCCCGGCGGGTTGATCGACGATCACCCGGGTAGGGCCAACGATGATCCAGAAACGCGAGAGGGGTACCACGTGCCGGCCCAGACTCATGACATCGAAGACCTTCGGGTCAACAGCCGGATGTACGACGCCGTCATCGAGGAGATCGACGGGCGCCGGATCCGGATCGGCCAGGACTGGCTGGTGGATTGGGCGTCCTGCAACTACCTGGGCTTCGACCTGGACGACGAGGTCATCGAGGCGGTCGAGCCGCAGCTGCGCAAGTGGGGCACGCATCCCAGCTGGTCGCGCATGCTCGGCAGCCCGCGGCTCTATCCGCAGCTCGAGGAGCGCCTGACCGAGCTGCTCGGCGCCGAGGACGTGCTGCTCCTGCCGACCATCTCGCAGATTCATCTCGGGGTGATCCCGGCGCTGATCGGCCAGGGCACACTCATCATGGAGAGCCGCGCGCACCGCACGATCTACGACGGCTGCGTCTTCGCCCGCGGGCAGGGCGCGACCATGAAGCGGTTCCGCAGCGGCGACGTCGACGAGCTGGAGCGTCTGCTCAAGGAGGCCACGGCCCGTCCGGTCATGGTCTGCATGGACGGCGTCAACAGCATGACCGGCGACATCCCCGACCTGCAGACGTACGCGCGGCTGTGCCGGGAGCACGACGCGGTGCTCTATGTCGACGACGCGCACGGCATGGGAGTCATCGGCGAGCGCAGCGCCGTCGAGACCTCGCCGTACGGCATGCGGGGCAACGCGATCGTCAAGCACGCCGGCGAGACGTACGACAACATCATCCTCGTCGGGGGCTTCTCCAAGGCGTACTCGTCGCTGCTGGCCTTCCTGGCCCTGCCGACCGCGGTCAAGAACCAGCTGAAGGTGGCCGCCCCGACCTACCTCTACTCGGGGCCGTCCCCGGTGGCGTCGCTGGCCACGGTCATGGCCGGGCTCGACGTGAACGAGAAGCGCGGTGACGAGCTGCGCGGGCACCTCTACCGGCTGACGGCGAAACTGCTCTCCCACGTACGGGAGATGGGGGTGCACACGCTGAACGTGCACGACACCCCGGTCGTGGAGATCCCGATCTCGCCCGAGCACGACCTGATCGCCGTGTCCGAGCGGCTGTGGAGCGCCGGGCAGTACGTGACGCTCGCCCCCTACCCCGGCGTGCCCCGCGACGAGATCGGCTTCCGGGTCCAGCTCACCGCCGCGCACACCGAGGAGCACGTCGACGCGCTCAACAACGTCCTCACCGACCTGGCCCGCGACGGTGTCCTGCGTCCCGCCCTGCCGAGGCAGCGCCGGCCGATCGCGTGAGACGTGCCGCTCAGGCGTTGCCGGCCCGGTCGGCGCAGACGGCGCTCCACGCCTGAGCGGTTCGGCCGGGCCCGGCCGGGGGCAGACCGCGGTTCACGCCTGGGCGGTTCGGTCGACAGCGTTGCGCCAAGAAGCCCGGGCCGCCCTCAACGGGCCCGGCCACGCCATCCCCAACCCCCACGCCATCCCCAGCCCCCACCCGCCACGCCATCCCCAGCCCCCACCCGCCACGCCATCCCCAGCCCCCACCCGCCACGCCATCCCCAGCCCCCACCCGCCTCGGGGCATGGGGTGGAACTTAATCGACGTCAAGCCGATCGGGCCGAGTTGTCCACAGGGGGCGGCATGACAATTCCTGGCAAGGTCTGTTCGGCGACGACATCGAAATCAAGCCGGGCCGCGAGCCGGCGTTCGGCACGACCGAGCGGACGGGATGGCGGGAATCAGCCCGTCCGGCCGGCGGTGCCGGGTGGTCGCCGGACGCTCAGCGAGGCGACGACGTAGTGGCAGCCCCCACGGCGGGCTCAGCGCCGGCCCCGGCCGCCGCCTTCCGCGATCCGACCTTGACGCTGTCGGCGAGCTTGAGCCAGACGAGACCACCGATGATCACGGCCAGCCAGAGGCCGCGGGCCGGGGTGAGGGACTCGTCGAAGAACACCGGGCCCAGCAGCGCCGCGCCGACGGCGCCGATGCCCGCCCACACGGCGTAGCCGATGCCGACGTCGATGCGCTTGAGGGCGACGCTCAGCGCGTACAGCGTCAGCAGGAAGAAGACGACCGCGGAGACGGACCAGCCGAGAACGGTGAATCCCTCGCTCCCGCCGACACTGAGCGCATAGCCGACCTCGAACACGCCGGCCAGCAGCAGGACGAGCCAGGAGCGGGTCTTCGAGTCGGTCGTGGTTGTCGCAGTCGTGGTGGTGGTCATGGGAGTGGTCCTTTCAGTGGCGGATGGCGAGGGGATGGCAGTGGTCACGCGGCACCGCTGAGCTGCAGGCCCACGACGCCACCGATGACGATGAGAATGCCGAGGCTCTTCTTCCAGTCCAGCCGCTGACCGAGGAAGAGCGCGCCGACGATCACGATGCCGACACCGGCCACACTGGTCCAGATCGCGTAGCCGGCCCCGACGTCGAACGTCAGCAGGGCCAGGCTGAGAAAGAACGTGGCGATCGCGCCGCCGGCCAGCGTGGCGACGGTCCACCCCGCGTGGGTGAAGCCCTTGGCCTTGCTCGCGAAGAGGCCGACGGCGACCTCGAAGACGACGGCAATTCCTAGGTAGACCCAGCTCATGACGGTCCTTTCCAAGCAGTGACGAACGATTGTCGAAAAGCTATCTGTCTGTACGTGCATATATCTGGGCGCAGTGCGGGCCTGGGAGTGCCACCCGGCAGTGATCAGGGGTTGAGGAGAGCGGCGATGCCGGTCAGAGCCTGGCTCACCTGCCGGGCGTCCAGCTGGGGGAAGTGCTCTGCCGCGCCGCCGAGCAGGTCGCGAACACGCTCCTCGTAGGGCCCGCGCACCTCCCCGACCAGGGTCTCACCGTCATCGGTGAGGACCGCGTAGACACCGCGCCCGTCGTCGGGGCAGGTGTCGCGGCGGGTCAGGCCCTTGCTCTCCAGCCGGCTCACCAGCCGGGTCACGGAGCTCTGATTGAGGCTGACCCGGTGGGCCAGATCGTTGACCCGCAGCTCCTTGTCGGCCTCCCGGCTCAGGTAGGCCAGCGCACGATACTCGGTCAGCCCGACCCGATAGGTGTCCGTGAGCCACTTGCCGAGGGCAGCGTCGACCGAGGAGACGAGCGCGGCGACCTGCGACCAGGTCGCGCTGACGTCGCCGACCGCGCGGGATCCCGCCCCCTGAGACCCAGAAGCATGTATGTGCATGCAGATACACTAGCGCGTTTCCCCGATGACGCAAGCTCCCGCGCGGGAGCGACGGCTCCGGGGGCCCGTGGCAAGATCTGCCGGGTGCAGATCAGGGTGCTGGGGCCGTTCGAGGTCCGTACGGACGACGGCAACCTCGCCGACGTGCCGGGCGCCCGGCTGCGCGGCCTGCTGGTCGCGCTCGCGCTCGAAGCGGGCCGGGTGGTGCCCAAGGCGACGCTGGTCGACTGGATCTGGGGCGAGCGGCCGCCCGCCGACGCCACCAACTCGCTGCACCGCCTGGTGTCCCGGCTGCGCAAGGCGTTGCCGGCGGGCGTCGTCGAGGGCCACCCGGCCGGCTACCGGCTGGCGGTGGATCCCGACTCGGTCGACGCCGTGCGGTTCGGACGGCTGGTCGCCGACAGGTCCGTACGGGAGGCTCTCGCCCTGTGGCGGGGCGCCGCCCTGCAGGATGTCGGCCTGACCGACAGCCCGGCCTTCGACGCCGCCGTGACGCGGTGGGAGGAGCAGCGGCTGGCCGCCCAGGAGGACAGCTTCGAGGCCGGCGCCGGACCCGAGGCGATTCCCGGGCTGACCGAGCTCGTCGCCGCCCATCCGCTGCGCGAGCGGTTCGTCGCCGCGCTGATGCGGGCACTCGCGGCGGCCGGGCGCGGCAGCGAGGCGCTGAGGCTCTACCACCGTACGAAAGAAGCGCTGGCCGAGGAACTCGGCGTCGACCCCTCCCCCGAGCTGTCGGCCCTGCACGTCGCCCTGCTGCGGGGCGAGGGCGCCCGGCCCGAGGCGGCGCGGCGGACCAACCTGCGGGCCGAGCTGACCAGTTATGTCGGCAAGGACGCGGATGTCGCGGCGGTCCGCGAGCTCGTCGCCGGGCACCGGCTCACCACGCTGATCGGGCCGGGCGGCACGGGGAAGACCAGGCTGGCCACCGAGACGGGGCGCACGCTGGCCGATCGGCAGCCGGACGGGGTCTGGCTGGTCGAGCTGGCCCCGGTCGGCGCCGGCGGCGACGTGGCCCAGGCGACGATCGCCGCGCTCGGCCTGCGCGACACGCTGCTCGGCGGGGCGCCCGAGGCCGACCTGACCGAGCGGCTGGTCGCCGCGATCCGGGACCGTGCGGCGCTGCTGATCCTGGACAACTGCGAGCACGTGATCGAGGCCGCCGCCGCGTTCGCCCATCGGCTGCTCGGCGAGTGCCGCCGGATGCGCATCCTGGCCACCAGCCGCGAGCCGCTGGGCATCACCGGCGAGGCACTGTGGCCGGTGGAGCCGCTGGGCTCCGCTCCGGCCGTCCGGCTGCTGCGCGAGCGGGCCGGTGCGGTCCGCCCGGACCTCGCCGACGACCCCCGGACGTCGGCCACGATGGCCCGGGTGTGCCAGGCGCTGGACGGCATGCCGCTGGCCATCGAGCTGGCCGCGGCCCGGTTGCGCACCATGACCCTCGACCAGCTGGCCCATCGGCTCGACGACCGGTTCCGGCTGCTGACCGGGGGCAGCCGGACGGCCCTGCCGCACCACCGGACCCTGCGCGCGGTGATCGACTGGAGCTGGGAGCTGCTCCCCGACGCGGAACGGAGGGTTCTGCGGCGGCTGTCGGTGTTCGCCGGCGGGGCGACGCTGGAGGCGGCCGAGCGGGTGTGTGCCGGGCCGGGGGTCGAGGCGGGCGACGTGCTCGACCGGCTGACCTCGCTGGCCGAGAAGTCGCTGCTGGTCACCGACGGCAACGGCGCGCCGCGCTACCGCATGCTGGGGACGATCAAGGAGTACGCCGAGCAGCGCCTGGCCGAGGCGGGCGAGACCGGCCAGACCCGGCGGGCCCACCTGGCCTGGTTCACCGAGCTGGCCGAGACGGCCGAGCCGCATCTGCGCCGGGCCGAGCAACGGGACTGGCTGGCCGTCCTGCAGGCCGACCACGACAACCTGGTCGCGGCGATGCGGCGCGCTCTGGCCGCCGGGGAAGCCCAGGCGGCGATGCGGCTGGCGGCCGGCGCGGGCTGGTACTGGTGGCTCGCCGGGCACAAGGCCGAGGGCCTCGAGCTGATCACCGCGGCCACCCGGACGCCCGGCGAGGTGACCGACGAGGTGCGGGCCTCGGTCTACGCGCTGGCCGTGCACTTCGTCAGCTCCGGCCGCGGCGACGAGAACCTGGCCGCCGAGTGGATCCACCAGGCGTACGAGGTCAGCCGGCGCAGCCCCGTGCGCGGCCCGTGGGCCGGGCTGGTCGAAGCCCTGGAACGGATGCTGAGAGCTCCGGCCGAGATGGTGTCGGCGTGGGAGCCTCTGCTGGACGAGACCGACCCGTGGATCCGTGCGCTGGCCCGGCTGCACCTCGGCAAGGCCCGGATCATCCTCGGACGCGACGTCCGGGAGGCGGAGAGCCACCTCGAGACCGGGCTGGCCGAGTTCCGGGCGCTCGGCGAACGGTTCGGCATCTGGTTCGCGCTGACCGAACTGGCCGAACGGGTCGCCACGCGCGGCGACCTCGCCGGGGCGTGCGACCTGCTCGACGAGGCGGTCACGGCCGTCACCGAGGTCGGCTCGGTCGAGGACGTCATCCGCATACGGGCCCGACAGGCCCAGCTGTTCTGGCTGCTGGGCGACGAGGAGTCGGCCACGTCCGCGATGGCCGAGGCGCAACGGTACGCCGAACGGGTCACCTGGCCCGACGCGCTGGCCGAACTGGCCATGGCCAAGGCCGAGCTCGCCCGCTGGCGCGGGGACGCCGAGCAGGCCCGCCGGCAGCTCACCGTGGCCAAGAGCGTGCTGGGTGAGGGCATCAGCGTGGTCGAGCACGATCTGCTCGGCTATCTGGCCGACGATCTGGACGAGGCCCGCGCGCATCGGACGGCGGCGTTCCGGCTGGCCTCCCAGGCGGGTTACGCGCCCCTGACCGGGCAGGTCCTCATCGGCCTGGCCGACCTGGCCCTGCGCCAGGACGACCACGAACAGGCCGCGCGTCTGCTCGGGGCGGCCGCCGTCGTCCGCGGGGTCGAGGACCGCTCACACCCGGACGCGGCCCGGATCGAGCGGGCAGCGCGAAACCGCCTCGGCGACGGGGGGTTCGCCGAGGCGGTTCGGGAGGGCGGGCCGGCCGGCTGGCGTCAGCTGGCCGAGGTCACGCTCGCTTCTTGAACGTGGCGGTCGCCCACAGATAGCCGACCAGGGCGATGCCGGCACACCAGGCGACGGCGGCGATCGCGTCGCCCGTCTGCGGGGTGCCGTCGAGCAACCCGCGCAGGGTCTCGATGATCGGGGTGAACGGCTGGTACTCCGCGAACTGCTTGATGCCCGGTCCCATCTTGTCGGCCGGCACGATCGCGCTGCTGAAGAACGGCAGCATGATCAGCGGCACGGTGGCGATGCCGGCCGCCTCGACCGTCTTGGCGGCCAGCCCCAGGGCGACCGTGAGCCAGGCCGTCGCGAAGCTGGTGAGCAGGACGAGGCCGAGCACGCCGAGCCAGTCGAGGAAGCCGCCGGACGAGCGGAACCCCAGGGCGAACGCGGTGCCGACGACGGCCGCGACGGCGATCAGGTTGGTCGCGATGGTGGTGGTCACGTGCCCGGTCAGCACCGCGCCCCGGGACACGTCCATCACCTTGAACCGGTTGATGATGCCCTTGGTCATGTCGGAGCTCACCGCGGTCGAGGTGCCCGACAGCCCGTAGCAGATGGCCAGCAGCATGATCCCGGGCGTCGCGTAGTCCACATAGTTCTCGCCGACGTCGAACGCGTCGCCGAGCACGTAGACGAACATCAGCATGATGACGACCGGGAAGATGACGGCGTTGAAGACCGTGGTCGGGTTGCGGGCGACGTGCTTGGCGTTGCGTCGCAGCATGATCACCGAGTCGGTCATTTGGCCACCTCTTCCACGTTCGGACGTCCGGTCAGGGCAAGGAAGACATCGTCGAGGTCCGGCGTGTGCACGGTGACGTCCTCGGTGTGGATCGCGTTGTCGTGCAGCTGGTTGAGCAGGATCCGCAGCGACTCGGTGCCGCCGTCGCCGGGCACCCGCAGGGTCAGGGTCTCGTCGTCGCGTACGCCGCCGGTCAGCAGCCGGGCCGCCGCCTCGAGGTCGCCGGGGCCGGTGAACCGCAGCCGGACGTGGCCGCCGGGAATCTGGCGCTTGAGCTCGTCCGGGGTGCCCTGGGCGACCAGCCGGCCCTGATCGAGCACGGCGATCCGGTCGGCCAGCTGGTCGGCCTCCTCGAGGTACTGGGTGGTGAGGAAGATGGTCACGCCCTCGGCCAGCAGCTCCCGGATGATGGTCCACATGGTGCGGCGGCTGCGCGGGTCGAGCCCGGTCGTCGGCTCGTCCAGGAAGATGATGCGCGGGTTGCCGACCAGCGTCATGGCCAGGTCCAGCTTCCGGCGCTGACCACCCGAGTACGTCGCGACCAGCTTCTGGGCCGGCTCCTCGAGCTCGAAACGCTCGAGCAGCCCGGCGATGAGCTGCTTGCCGTGGGCGGCCCGGTTGAGCTCGACCATCAGCTGCAGGTTCTCCTGCCCGGTGAGCAGCTCGTCCACCGCCGCGAACTGCCCGGTGACGCCGATCGCGGCGCGCACGGCCTTGGGCTCGGCGGCCAGGTCGTGCCCGGCGACGCGGACGGTTCCACCGTCCGGCCTGATCAACGTGGTCAGTACGTTGACCGTGGTCGTCTTGCCCGCCCCGTTCGGGCCGAGCAGGGAGAACACCGTGCCCGCGGCAACGGTGAGATCAATGCCTTCGAGGACGACCTTGTCCCCGAAGGCCTTCCGTAGTCCGGAAACCTCAATGGCTGGCGTTGTCATGGACCCAACGATCGGGGCCGCCCCTGTCACCGCCCTGACACGGCGCTTACCCGGCCCCTGTCACGGCTCGGCCCGCGGCATCGCGCCGGGTCAGCCGCCGGTGATCGACCAGTGCCACGGCTCCGAGGGCAGGTTCACGAAGCCGTACGCCTTGGCGTGCAGGACGAGCCACTTGAAGGCGGGGCTGGTGCGGGTGAGGCTCTTGCCCCCGGACGTGATGTCGACGGCCAGGCCGAGCTCGTGCAGCGAGCGACCCGGGATGGCGGTGGGCACGCGGCACGACGAGGACGGCGCGCTCCAGATGTCCGGGCAACCGTTGATCTTGCGCAGCTCGGCCTGGCGCTCCCGGGTGCGGAAGCCGCCGCCCGAGATGGCGATGCCGTTGGCGCCGGCGTCGTCGACCATGCGCTTGAAGGCGTACGCGACGCTCTTGTGCACCGTCGTGCCGTAGACGGTCGTCGTGTCGGCGACGACGAAACCGGTCCGGGTCTGGTTGACCACGTCCTTGCTGATCGTGGCGGCCTTGGTGAAGTAGGCGGTCGCGGTGGGCAGCGTGGCGATCCGGTTCTGGGTCACCGCGACGGCCGCGACAACCGCGTCCCGGGCGGTGATCGCTGTGGTCAGCGCGGTGGTCGTGCTGCGGACGTCGGCCTGCGCGGTCGCCAGGGTCGTGACGGCCTGCTCGGTCTGGGTCCGGCGCGATGTCAGTGTCCTGGTGGCGGCAGTGACCGCGTTCCTGGCCTTGGTGACGGCCGCCTTGCTGCTGGGACGCTTCTTGGTGGCCTTCGTGAGGTTGTGCTTGGCGGTGGTCAGGGCGGTCTGGGCGGCGGTCTGCCGGCTGCGGGCCGCCGTGAGGGCGGTGGTGGCGGTCGTGAGCTGGGTCTGGGCGAAGGTGCCGGCCGCGGTCGCCTTGGTGACTTCGGCGGTGCGGGTCACGACGCCCTTCTGCTGGATGACGAGCGAGGTCCGCAGGGTGGCCAAGGTCTGCTGGCGGGTGAGGCTGCGGTGCATCAGCGAGCTCCACTCCTGGGCCACCGCGGGCGGGGCGGCTTGGGCCGGCGCCGGGCCGGCGGTCACCGCCAGGCCGACGGCCAGGGCCGCGAGGATCGGGGCGGTGAGGGCCCGGCGGGCTCGGGCGCGAATCCGGGGATCCGGTCGGAGTTCCTGTCGTGTCGTCACCCGGAGAAGGCTGCTGGGCCACGGGTGCCCGGCGGGGTTCCGGCCGGTTGCTATCGAAGTGCGCGGGCGGCCTGGGCGGCGCGGCCGGCGATCTCCTCGAGGGTGTCGGCCCCCTGGCTGAAGAAGCCCTGAATGATCAGGGACGCGTAGCCGTGCGCGACGGCCAGCGTGGCCTCGAGCAGGCGCGCATCGGCGCCGGTGAGCTCGAGCATCGTCGTCATCAGGGCCCGGGTCCGCTCGCGCCGGTCGTCGTCGGCCACCGCGTACAGCTCGGCGGCGAAGATGACCTGGATGCCGGCGCCGGTGCGGACGACATAGCGGACGTACGCCCCGGCCGCCGCGGCCAGCCCGTCGGCCGGGTCCTCGGCGACGGCGGCGACGATCGCCGCCCGCAGGTCGTCGGCGGCGGCGGCCGAGACGGCGCTGAGCAGGTGGTCCCGGTCGGGGAAGTGCCGGTACGGCGCGGCCGAGCTGACGCCCAGGCGGCGGGCCACCGCGGCGACCGAGAAGCGTTCCAGCCCGGTCTCGGCGAGCACGTCGAAGCTGGCCCGGATCAGCGCGGCGCGGAGATCACCGTGGTGGTAACCCACTTCCGTCCCCCTCCCGCTTGCGACCATGTGAGTAGGCTCTTACATTAACCGAAGTGAGAGACCTCTTACATCGACAGGGGCAGCAATGACCATCCGGCTCGGATACCAGATTCCCAACTTCACCTATCCCGGCGTGCCGAACGGCGAGCTGTTCGACACCGTCGTCGCGCAGGCCCGGGAGGCCGAGGCGGCCGGCTTCGACACCGTGCTGGTGATGGACCACTTCTACCAACTGCCCGGCATCGGCGAGCCCGAGGCCGCGATGCTCGAGGCGTACACGACCCTGGGCGCGCTCGCCTCGGCGACCTCGACGATCCAGTTGTCGACGCTGGTCACCGGCAACACGTACCGGAACCCGGCCCTTCTGGCCAAGACGGTGACCACCCTCGACGTCGTCTCCAAGGGGCGCGCCGTCCTGGGCATCGGCGCCGGCTGGTACGAGCGCGAGCACCACGACATGGGCTTCGAGTTCGGCACGTTCGGGCAGCGCTTCGAGCGTCTCGAAGAGGCCCTGACGATCATCGCGCCGATGCTCCGCGGCGAGCCGGCCACGGTCGACGGCTCGTGGTATCAGGCCCGGGAACCCCTCAACAACCCCCGCGTACGCGATGACGTGCCGATCATGCTGGGCGGCGCCGGCGAGCAGAAGACCTTCCGCCTGGCCGCCCGGTTCGCCCAGCACATGAACATCATCTGCGACATCGACGACCTGGCCCGCAAGGTCTCGGTGCTGCGCCAGCGGTGCGAGGAGATCGGCCGCGACCCGGCCACCCTGGCGACCAGCTTCCTGATCATGGGCATGGTCGGCGAGACCGAGCAGGAGGCCAAGGAACTGGGCGAGACCATCCCCGAGGACCGCCGCAACCGCGCCTTCCTCGGCACCCCCGGCCAGGTGGCCGAGCAGGTCCAGGAGCGCATCCTCGACGCCGGTGTCGACGGCGTGTGCATCAACCTGATCCGCAACGGCCACCGCCCCGGCGTGGTCTCCGCGGTCGGCGCGGCCCTCAAGCCCCTGGTGGCGTGACCCGGAACTCGTTGCCCTCGGGGTCGGCGAGCACCCACCGGTCGTGGTGCCGCCCGGGTTCGGCCACCACGGTGGCGCCGGCCTCGAGCAGGGCGTCGGGCCGCCGATCGCGCCCGACCAGGTGCCAGCGCACCCGGCCGCGGAACCGGTCGATGCCCGGCACCGGGTCGAACACCATGAAGTCCCACGGGAACTCGGGCGCCCCGACCACCGAGGCGGCCTCGCCCTCCTCCTCCACCCGTCCACCGAGGACCCCGGCCCACCACCGCGCCAGCCCGTGCGCGTCGGCACACTTGACGACCAGCTCGAACATCCCGGCCGGCCGGTCGTCAGCCGCCGGGAACGCGCAGAACTCGTTGCCCTCCGGGTCGGCCAGCACGAACCACGGATCGGCCCCCGGCCGGCGAACCAGCCGCGCGCCGGCCCCGAGAAGCTCCCCCGGCTCCGCCCCGTCCAGCCGCACGTCGACGTGCACCTTGGCGTCATCCAAAGCCAGGTCGTCCACCCGATCGAGCCGCAGAATCTCCCGCGGCGGCCGGCCTGCCCCGGGCGCGATCCACGGCTCCTCTCCCCCGCCGTGCACCCGGCCACCGAGCGCCAACCGCCAGAACGCGGCCTGGCTTTCCGGGTCGCTCACCTCGAGCGCCAGCCCGTCGAACTGCGCCATCGGATGGGTGACCTGCCGCACTTCGTCGGAAAGCATGCCCCCGGTTACCGCGAGCAGGGGACATCCAAACGTCTCCATTGAGGAACGCCACACCCCGGGCCGCCGCCTGGCCGAGTCTGCTTGCCGACCGGCCACTGCCGACAACGCCGCGACTGCCACTGCAGCGACCGCCGTCGCACCCGGCTGGTGCAGTACCCGCGCAGCTCACCCATCGCGATCCCGAGCCGCACGCGCCTGGCGATCGGTCTCGCGCGGCAGGACAGCGACGGTGAGCCCACCGCCGTCGCAGCGGGCCACCGCCGCGCGGCCACCGCCGACGCCGCAGGCCACCGCCGCGCGGCCACCGCCGACGCCACGGGCCACCGCTGCGCGGCCACTGCCGCCGCTGCCGACGCCGACCCGGCTGCTGCCGCCACTACCGCGGGCTCGTTCAGATTCGGAGTCTGAAATCGAGCGGCTGCACTGAGTGCCCAACTCTCAGTTCTAACCTGAGCAGCATTGATCGTTGGCATATGCCGTCGCACTTCGGTCGTCGAGGTGAACCCTCAGGCATTGCAGGTTGGGCCCTATGCCGCAACGGCGCCATCAAGACGACCGCGCCTGCAGCATTCCACACTCGGACAATAACGTATTGGCCGGACACCCCCACAGTTGCGACAATGGCCCACTATCGGTATCGCTTCCGGCGGCGCACGGCATACAAACCCAGAACCGATGCGATGTCGGTATTGATGAAGGGCAAATCAAAGCCGTGAGCAACCCCCGGTTCGACCTGACCGCTCTCGGCCGGTCGGAGGAGGGGCACGGCGCAAGCAACGGTCGTGAGACGTTGGAAAACATCCACCGCGCCATCGAGCCTGCGCAGCAGCAGTGGTGGGTCGAGCCGGTGAGCGGTGGCGAAAGGTCTGCGGCCGATCCGCGATCGACTGCCGACCGGCCGCTCGGACGGATCGCGGGATCGCGGTGCGCGTCAACGCAACTCCCACCCTCGCGGCACTCGACACCCTCGCGCCAAGCCTTCCCACCGCGGCGGCCGACCACAAACCATCGGCCGACACCCTCACGGCAGGTGTCGCCGGGACGGCGAACCAGAACCGCGGAGCAATCGAAGAGGGACTCGGTGGCTCAGGCCCCAGCGACGACGCATCGACGCTCGGCCGGGAGACGCACCGATCGACACTGTGAGGCTTGAGGTCCGCTGCAACGCGCGATATCGCGCCACGCAGCGTTGGCCTACAGGCGATCTGAGCAGAACGTGTCGCCGGAACATCAGCCGTCGGTTCAACGGCCGGCTCCACGCTTGAACCCGAAGGCCTGTCCCCGAGTTCCACTTTCGACGCTGCTCGCGACGCACGCATGTCGGCCAGTGGTGTCGGCGGGGGCTCGGTCTCCATCCCCGCGGTCGCGGCGTTCACGCGCTGAGATGATCGAGCGGCTTCCGCAGGAGCGACCATCGCGGCGCGCTCCTCCTCAAGCCGGCGAAGCTTCTCAGCGTGCCGGCGCGCCAACCCCCAGTCTCGATGACGAGCATGCCGACGTCGAAATTCCTCCGCCGCAGCCGAATACCTTCTCGACGCACTGCGATCACGCATCGTCGCCAATTGAGCCTGGGTGAACAATTGAAGCTGCCGCACCACCATATTGTCTCGCGCCCAACCGGGAAATACTGCCCCGGAGGACTTTTCGATCATGCCATCATCCTCCGATCAATGAAGCCACGGCGCGATTTAATGATGACTTTGCGGTTCCATGATCGGCAGTCACCTCATCCCGAACTCGATCCCCATCCGCGCTAGGACGCTACACCTTTCGGCAGTTTGGCAAGGAGTTATCCACAGGGCCGGCACGGTGGCACTGTGCACATCGAAACAAGTGGCGGATCAATGCCAATCTTGTTGATGATTGCGTGTAACCCGACGAACCGCCAAGCCCCGGTCAGATGGTCACATGAACAGCAGAATCACGCCCGGTGCGCGAGGCTGAGGCCCTGACTCTGCGACTTCTCCGGGACGGCGCAGGCGCCCGCTCCAGATCGACGCCAAGTCCGCGCGTCCCCGTCCATCTCCGCGCCCCTCAGCGGTCACCGCCTGCAAGTCGCCCACAGGCAGTCACGTCGGAGTCGACGTGAAGATCAACCGGCGGGCTGAAGGGTTCTGGACCGCCGGCCCTCCACTACGACCGTTCGGAAGCCGAAGCCCGTAACCGAAGCCCGAAGCCCGAAGGCCGAAGGCCGAAGCCGGAAGCAAGGAGCGCGAGCCGCGAGCCGCGAGCCGCGAGCCAAGAGACGGGAGCCGCGAGCCGCGAGCCGCGAGCCAAGAGACGGGAGCGCGAGCCATGAACCGAAAGCGGGAGCCGGGAGGTTCAGCGCGAGGCGGAAGCGCGAGGCAGGAGCATGACCGCGAGGCAGGAGCATGACCGCGAGGCAGGAGCATGACCGCGAGGCAGGAGCATGACCGCGAAGCAGGAGCATGACCGCGAGGCAGGAGCATGACCGCGAGGCAGGGGCGCGAGGCGGGAGGCGCGAGGCGGGAGGCGGGAGGCGGCAGCGGGAGCCTGAGCCCGAAGCGGGAGCCTGGAGCGTGAGCGCAAAGCGAAACCCAGCAGCACGAGCGCAAAGCGGGAAGCCGTGAGCGCGAAGCGAAACCCAGCAGCACGAGCGCAAAGCGGGAAGCGGGAAGCGGGAAGCGGGAAGCGGGCAGCGTGCAGCGTGCAGTGAGGGCCAAGTCGCCGAGCGGCAAACGTGTCGGCTGGGTGCGCACCGAAGATTCCTCGGCACCGGCACATCACGGCGATCTGGACGTGCGTCCCGGCGGAAGTGGGGCTATTTCAGCGGCCCGGCTGTCACTGCGAAACAGGCCTAGGTCAGCGCGTGGAAGAACCACGCGCAAGGTCTGACCAGCAGTCCTGGCGTCGGCCGAGTGCCGCTCCGCCTCGGGTGATCCAGCGGGAACAACTGACCGTGGCCAGACCACCGTGGTCATCGCCGCCCAGCAGTGCGCAGTCGAGGCGGTGCGGCGAGCGCGCGCGGGCCACCGGCAACCGTGGTGGCTCCGCGCCGTACCGGAAGGGTCGGTCTACTTGCCCATCAGCTTTTCGATGTCTACGACGTCGGCCGGGGCCGGGGCCTTGATGTCGGGGAACTTCTCGCCGAACTCAGTGAAGTCGAGGCCGCCCTCGGCCGCGTTCTTGCTCTCGATGCGCAGCGGGTAGGGCTCGCCGGTCGTGGCGATGTAGAGCGTGCCGCCGTCCTGGGAGTTGTCGACCAGGCCGATCGCGGGCCGGCCGTTGATGTCCTTGGCCGCGCCCTTGGTGACCTTGCCGTCGGCGTTGAGCATCGAGTCGATGTCGGAGAAGCCGAACATGTCGGCGGTGTTCTTGTCGGTGGCCTTGACGGCGACCCAGCGGTCGCCGACCAGCTTGGCCATCTGCTCGCCCTGCTCCTTGCCGCCGCCGCTCATGCTCCAGAACGCCGCGTCGGGCCGGATGTAGCGCTTCTTGGCGACTTCGAGCAGTTCGACGCTGGGGCCGCCCATCGACAGCTTGCCGATGACCTCGCCGTTGCCGGTCTTGAAGTCGAGGCCCATCTTGCTGCCGTCGGTGACGATGTCACCCTTCATGTGGAACGAGCCGGCCTTCTTGAGGGCCGCTTTCGCCTTGTCGAGAATCTGCTGGGCCTCGAGCGCCTCGACCCCGTTGCCGGCCGGGGCGGCCGAAGTGGCCTGAGCGGCGGAGGTCGCCGGCGCCGCCGGGTTCGCCGCGTCGTCGTCCTGGCCTGCGCAACCGGTCGCCAGCAGGGCGGTTGAGGCGAACACGACCACCGCGCCGGCAAGTTTGATCTTCATGATGAGGTTGTCCCCGTTGTCGTCGCCCCGACCGGCTCGTGCCGGTCGGTGGCGCGACGAAGATACCCGTGCCGGTCAAGCCGGCGGCCGACGGGCTCAGGCCGGTTCGGGCACTCCACCGGGCTCGGGAGCCGGCTCGACATCGGGCTCGACGATCGGCTCGACCGGCGCCGGGGGCAGCGGCTCCGGGCTGTCCGGCTCCAGTTCGCCCGGGTCGTCGGGGATGGGCGCCCCCGGGTCGAGCGGCGGGTACTTGTCCGGGTCGGACGGGCTCTGCGCGGGCATCTGCATCTCCTTCTGCCGGTTTCGCCCGACCTACCCTCAAGATCCTCGGCCGAAACAACCGGGCCGGTCAGCCGTACGGCTGGTGGACGATCTTGTCGACCGCGATGGTCATGATGAGGCGTACCTGGTCACGGCCGCCGAACCACGGGTACGGGCCGCCGAGATACTTCTGGGCCAGCTCCTCGATGTGCTCGGCGCCGCCCTTCGGCGACACGTCGACGACCCGCCCCTTGACCGAGTAGTAGTCGGACACCTGCTCCGGCTTCGTGACGACCACCGAGACGCGCGGGTCACGCTGGACGTTGTGCACCTTGCGGAAGCCCTCGACCGTGTTGATCACGATGTGTTCACCATCGGTGCCCACCCAGACCTCGGTGAGCTGAGGCGACCCGTCCGGGTCGGTGGTAGCGAGGAAACAGGGGCTCGGCCCACGCAACAGTTTCAGCAGGCCCTCGGGCAAGATCATCACTTCTCCACCGTACGCCCGGAGCGGCCACAGCACGCCGGAGCGGCCGGGCGTACGCCGGGAGCGCGGCCCGGTGCGGTCCGGCGCCGCCCAGGAAATGCCCGGTGCACGCCCGCGCGGCCCGGCGCCCGCCCGGAGCAGCCGGCGCGGCCCGGCGCACGCCCCGAGCAGCCCGGCGCGGACTGGCGCACGCCCCGAGCAGCCCGGCGCGGACCGGCGCACGCCCCGAGCAGCCCGGCGCGGACTGGCGCACGCCCCGAGCAGCCCGGCGCGGGCCGGCGCACGCCCGGAGCAGCCTGGTGCGGCCTGGTGCGGCCTGGTGCGGCCTGGTGCGGCCCGGCGCATGCCCAGAAGATGCCCAGCGCACGCCCGTGCGGCCCGGCGCACGCCCCGAGCAGCCCGGCGCAGCCCGGTGCGGCCCGGTGCGGCCCGGCGCGGCCCGGCGCACGCCCAGAAGATGCCCGGCGCACGCCCGAGCGGCCCGGCGCACGCCCCGAGCGGCCCGGTGCGACCCGGCGCCGCCCAGAAAATGCCCAGTGCACGCCCAAGTGCACGCCCGGCGCACGGCCGGAGCAGCCCGGCGCACGGCCAGAGCAGCCCGGAGCAGCCCGGCGCACGGCCGGAGCGGCCCGGCGCACGCCCAGAAAATGCCCTGCGCATGCCCGAGCGGCTTGGCGCACCCCGAGCGGGCCCGGCGCGGCCCGGAGCACGCCCAGAGCAGCCGGCGCACGCCCAGAAGATGGCCGGCGCACGCCCGAGCGGCCCGGCGCACGCCCGGAGCGCCCGGTGGGCCTGGCGCACGCCCGGAGCAGCCCGGCGTATGCCCGGGAGATGGCCGGCGCACGCCCGGTGGAGCGGCCCGGCGCACGCCGGAGCGGCACCCTGCGGGCCCCGGAGACATCGGCTAAGGTGGACGCATGGTGACGGTGGCGGTGCTCTCGGCGATCTTGATGATCGTCGCTGCGCTGCTCGTCGCCGCTCTCGTCGTCACTGTCCTGGGTGCCGCCGTCCGCCGTCGCGGGCCGTTCGAGCCGGTTCCGGCCGCCGCTCCGGCCGAGCTGCTGCCGGGCGACCGCACGCGCGACCTTCTTTCGCAATTCGCCGCGGGTGTCCGCGGTTCCCGCGCGCCGCCGGCCGCGTCCGCCTGACCGTCGCTCCTCGACGGTCGCAGCCTTCCCTGGACGGTTTTGCGGACGGACGGATTCGACATGAACGTGGTTGCGGAAATGCTGCTCAACGACCCGGCGCCGATGGCCATCTGGGCGATGCTGATGCTCCTGACGTTCCCGGCACTGCTGCTGCTGGGCAGCCCCGAGACGATGCGCCGCCCGCGGCGCGCGGCCCAGGAATTCGTCGCGGCCCTGCGCGGGCGCGGTGAGCTCATCCGCCGGCGGGCCGCGGAGGCCGCTGAAGCCTCGCGCTATGCCGAGGAGGTGGGCGTCGCCGCCGAGCGGGCCGAGGTCGCGGCGCAGCGCTGGCAGGAGCTGCGCGACCGCTCCGGCGACGAGCTCACCGACGCGTACCAGGCCTGGCTCGACGCGGACGCCCGGCTGCGCACCGCGACCGCCGCGGCGGCGTGGGGCACGCCGTGGTCGGTGCGGACCTGCGAGGAGTACGCGACCCGGCAGCGCTACCTGCACCGCGAGGTGACCGCCGCGGCCGACCGGGGCGAGCTGCCCGCCGCGGCGGTGGCCGACGCGCTGGCCGAGCGCGCGGGCTGGGACGCCCGGCTGCACCCGGTCGACCAGCAGCTGGTCATCGCCCGGGCGTCGGTGGCCTGGCTGCGCGAGCGCTACGAGCACGCGGTCGTGGCCGAGCGGGCGGCCTGGCGAGACGCCGAGTCGGCGCGCCGCGCGAGCACCAGCCTGCGCCTCGAGGCGGACGCCGCCGCCGAGCGCGCGGCCGCCTTGCAGCTGCTCGTCCCCCACGGCCGCGCCATCGCGCCCGCCACTCGCCGCGCGGTGGCCGTGCCGGCGATGTGACCTACTGGCCGCTCGACCAGCGGCCGGTGCCGCCCGACGATCGGGGACGAGTTCGCCGGGGAGCTAGCCGTGCGGGGCCAGCAATTTTTCGCCCCCGAGGCGGGCCGATCGCCCTGAATTACATCGTCGTCGAGGATCTCGACTCCGGCCGAGTCCAGCCGCACCCGGACGTGCCTGGGCCAGCTGTGCCGCTGCCCCGTCATGGTCTGTCCGCTTGGTCATCCGCATCTGGTCGCGGTTCGAGTGCCGGCCCACATCAGAGCCGGTGAAGACCACGTTGTCGAGGCCGGGGTGGGCCACCGAAGGCCACGGCCCGCCACCAGGCGAGGGCCGCGCACCACGTTGGTGACGGCCTCGCGGATGGTCCAGGAGCCGCCGGCCCTGATGCTGACCGCACCCAGACCCGACACCCGGCCGCAACCGGCCGCCCAATCCCAACCAGCCGCCCAATCTCAACTGGCCGCCCGACCGCGACCCGCCGCACCAACCCAACCGCGCGCTGGTCGGCTTGCTGCTTGTGGGTCAGCCCGATGCTCCGGACTTGCTCGGCGGCATGGAGGTCTGCGCACCGGCGTCGGCAACCGGGATGATGTCGTGGTGACCATCGAGATTCGCAAGGCCGGCCCGGATGACATCGAGGCGATCATCTCCGTGGGACAGCGAACGTGGCCGACGACGTACGGATTCGCCGGCCCGGAGTACGTCGCCAAGGGCCTGGAGACGTGGTGGTCGACCGAGGCGATCAGGCGAAGTCTCGAGAACACGACGGTGCTCGTCGCGGAGGAAGACGGATCCGTGATGGGCACGGGGAACATCGACCTGCGGGGCGAGGCTCCGATCATCTGGAAGCTCTACGTGGTTCCCGAGGCGCAGGGAAGAGGAGTCGGCTCGGCGCTGATCAAAGAACTGTTCGGCTACGCCGATGGCCGCCCCGTACGGCTGGAGTACACCGACGGAAACGCGCCGGCAGCCGACTTCTACGCTGCGCACGGGTTCGTCGAGATCCGCCGGGAGGCTGACGAACGTCCCGGGTGGCCCGCGGCCGTATGGGTCGAACGGCGCCCTGCCGAGTAGTGGCACGCGCACGACGAGCGCGAACCCTGAGACGTCTGGCGTGACGGTGTACGCGGCTCCGCGCGATAGCGGAAAAGTCGCCGAGGTGGCCGGTCGAGGCCGGAGCGGCGACGAGCTCGGGATCAAGGGTCTTGTCCACGTCGACCGGCCGGGTACTGCGGATCGTCTGCAGCGAGAAACCGCAGTCGTCGAAGACGTGCCTGAGCTATGCCGTTGATGCCGGCGTCCGGATGCGGCCACCGCACGAAAGCCGCCAACCGGCAACGCTTCCCGGCGCCGATGGACCGGACCAGCCTCGATGAAGCGCCCACACCTGAAGCCGGAAGCGCTTTTCCTCAGCCGGGGTAGGCCGGACCCGTAGTGCCCCGGACGACCAGCCGTGGGGGGACGACGACCTCGCGCCGGGCGACGGGCGCCCCCTCGAGGCGGTCGGTTGCGCGGGCGACCGCGAGGCGGGTCATCGAGGGGACGTCCTGGGCGACCGTGGTCAGGTCGACGTGGGCCAGGCGGGCCAGGCTGCTGTCGTCGTAGCCGACCACGCTGATCTCCCCCGGCACGCCGACCCCGGCCCGGGTCAGCACGTCGAGGACGCCGGTGGCGCAGCGGTCGTTGAAGACGGTGACCGCGGTCGGCCGGTCGGTCAGCAGCGTACGAGCCGCGGCGGCGCCGTCCGACTCGGTGAGGCCGCCGGGGAGGATCGTCATTCGGTCGCTCAGGCCGTGGCGGCGCATGGCGTCCCGGTAGCCGCGGCGGCGGTCGGCCGCTCCCGGCGCGCGCCCGCCGTCGATGTGGGCGATCGCGCGGTGACCCAGGCCGGCCAGGTGGTCGACGGCCAGGTGGAGTCCGCGGGCGTCGGCTGTGCGGACGACATCGACCGCGGCGTCGCGCACCGACCGAGCCAGGACGACGACGGGCCGGCGGGCCGCGAGCCGGGCCAGCACGGCCGCGGTGGACCGGGGGCCGAGCAGGATGAGGGCCTCGCAGCGGTCGCGGAGCAGGCTGGTGATCGCCTCGGGTTCGTCGCGCTCCGGGGTGACCGCGCTCAGCGCGAGCTCGTACCCGGTTTCGCGGGCGGCCGTATAGAGGCCGGTCACCAGGTCGGCGTGGAACGGATGCTGGAGGCCGAACACGACACCGAGCAGGCGGCTGCGGCCGCTGCGCAGCAAGCGGGCCCGGCTGTCGGGCTGATAGCCCAGGGCCTCGGCCGCCTCGAGGACGCGTCGGCGGGTCTCGGCCCCGGCCCCGGGCTCGTCGCGCATGACGATCGAGACCAGAGACTTGGAGACTCCGGCCCGCCGGGCCACGTCGGTCAGCGTGGGTCTGCGTTCGTCGCGCACCCCGGACAGCGTAATCGCATCATCTGGAACGTTCCAGGGCGCACCTTGACCGCGGCCCGTCCCATCGCCGAGCCTGCATCGAGGTGGAACGTTCCAGAGGAGGCACGGCATGGTGGGAGTCGCTCTGATCGGAGCCGGGCGGATGGGTCTGTTCCACGGTGAGACGCTGAGCCGGCGGCTGCCGGGCGTGCGCCTCGCCGCGGTCGTCGACCCGGTTCCCGGGGCGGCCGCGAAGCTGGGCGCCGACCGCGCCTGCGCCGATCCGGCCGAGGTGTGGGACGACCCTCGGGTCGACGCGGTGGTGATCGCGTCCCCGATCCGCTTCCACGCCGAGCTGGCCGTCGCCGCGGCGCGGGCCGGCAAGCACGTGTTCTGTGAGAAGCCGATGGCGCTGACGCTGTCCGACGCCGACCGGGTCATCGAGGCCGCCCGGGACGCCGGGGTGGTGCTGCAGACCGGTTTCAACCGGCGGTTCGCGCCGGACTGGGCCGGCGCCCGGAAGCTCATCGACGCGGGACAGGTCGGCACCCCGCGGCTGCTCCGGTCGCTCACCCGTGATCCCGGCGGCTTCGACCCGGCCCGGGTGGCGGCCGGCACGATCTTCCTGGAGACCCTGATCCACGACTTCGACACGCTGCGGTTCCTCAACCCGGGCGCGGAGGCCACGGAGGTGTACACGGCCGCTGACGCCCTGGTCGAGCCGGACTGGCGCGATCGCGGGCTGCTCGACACCGCCGTGGTCACCGTCCGGTTCTCCAACGGCGCTGTCGGCACGGCCGAGGCTTGTTTCGAGGCGAGTTACGGCTATGACGTCCGCGGCGAGGTGCTCGGCTCGGGTGGCCTGGTCACCATGGGCGACGGCCGGCGTACGGGGATGACCTTCTCGGGCCCGGACGGGCGCGTCGCCGACACCGTGCGCGGCGACCAGGAGTTGTTCGCCGGGGCGTACACCGCGGAGCTGGCCGCCTTCACCGACGCCGTCCGGTCGGGCGGCGAGGCCCCGGTGACGGGTACGGACGCCCGCGGCGCGCTGGCCATCGCGCTGGCCGCGGCCGAGTCGGCGCGTACCGGAAAGGTCGCGGAGGTGGCCAAGTGAGGCTGGCCGTCTGCGCCGAGATGGTCTTCCTCGACCGGCCGTTCGACGAGCGGGTCCGGCGCATCCACGATCTCGGCTTCGAGGTGGAGATGTGGAACTGGGCCACCAAGGACCTCGACGCGCTGGCGCGGACCGGCGCCACGATCTCGTCGATGACCGGATATCTGACCGGCACGCTGGCCGACCGGGACGGCGCCGAGGAGCTGGTGCGCACCGCCCGCCTGGCCCTCGAGGCGGCCGAGCGTCTCGGCTGCGCTCGCCTGAACCTGCACGGCACCGGGCTCGACGACCGCGGCCGGCCCGTCGTCCCGGCCGCCGTGGTGACGCCGGCGATGTGGCTCACGGCGGCGCGGACCCTCAGCCGCCTGGCCGAACTGGGCGAGCGGACCGGGCGTACGTTCACTCTGGAGAATCTCAACACCGCCGTCGACCATCCCGGCACCCCGTTCGCCCGGGCCGCCGACACGCTGGCGCTGGTCGAGGCCGTGGACAGCCCGCACCTGCGTCTCAACCTCGATCTCTACCACGCCCAGATCGGCGAGGGGAACCTCATCGAGCTGGTAGAACGGGCGTTGCCGTGGATCGGCGAGATCCAGGTCGCCGACGTGCCCGGCCGGTGCGAGCCGGGCACCGGGGAAATCCACTACCCGGCCGTCGCGGCCGCCCTGCGGCGGCTCGGGTATCAGGGCGTGGTCGGGCTCGAGGCCTGGGCGTCCGGCCCGCCCGAGCAGGCGATCGAGCGGTTCCGCACCGCCTTCACCACGGACTGACCCGGTCGCCGGCGATCGTCCTCATCGGAGGGTCAGGCGCCCGGCTGGGGTGGCCGATAGCAGCAGTCGGAGCAGAATCGTGGTTCGGGCAGCGTGAAGGCCAGACAGCAGGTCTGCCGGTGCACCGCGACGCGCCCGGCCGCGCCCGGCGTCCACTCGACCAGCGCCCCGAGGTCCAGGGCGGCGATCAGCGTCGCGATGGCCTCCGGCGCCGAAGCCCCGACCGCCCCGGCGGCGTGCCGGGCGCCGTGCGCGATGTTCGCGGCCAGCGACCCGAGCAGCAGCCGCCGGCTGAGCCGGACCGACCGTTGGACGGCGGCCAGCAGCGGGTCGACGTGTTCGTCCAGCAGCACCCGGCGCAGCGTTCCCAGCAGCGCGGCCTCGTCCGGCACCACGGAGATCGCCGGGTTCCCGCTCGCGGCCAGCGGGTCGGAGGGCAGCACCGAGACCGGGGTGCCGGGATGCAGGCCCAGCCGGGCGGAGGTACGCGGGGCGTCGAAGCGCACCAGGACCTCGGCCGCGGTCACATGCGGCACCCGCCGGGCCGCCACCCAGCCGAACGCGACCGGCAGGGCCAGCCAGTACGAGTACGACTTCCACACCAGGGCGGCCGAGACGTGCGGCGGGGCGGACCAGCGGCGCTGCCCGGCGGCGAGCAGGCCGGCCGGGTCGTCGGCCAGGGTGGACGCCGGCACCCAGCCGTCCGGGTCGGTCACCACCAGGTCGGACGCCAGGCCGGGCAGCCCCGTGCTGGTGCCGAAGGCGGCTCTGATCGCGGCCAGAGCCGGCCCGGCGACATCTTCCACCCTCCGAGGTATACCCGGCGGGACGGTCCCGATGCGACGCGGGTCTCCGTCGCTGATCGTCACGCGACTGTCACATGTTCGCGGGTGCTTCGCCACTCCACCGACCGACGGTGGGACACACCTGGTGAAGGAGGAGGTGACATGCCGGCAGACGAGGCAGTGGGGTCCGCTGCTGTCGGCGGTGAACGCGCTGACCTCCCGCCCGCCCCGGCGCTGAGTGTTTCGCTTATGCCCTTGCGCCGGTGAGCCATTCAACGTCTCACCGCGGGACGCTGTACTGAACGCATGACACTTCTCATCGGCGGTAACGGCAAGACCGGGCGGCGGGTCGCCGAGCGACTCACCCGGCTGGGCCTCGACGTACGGATCGCCTCCCGGCACAGCGCGACCCGGTTCGACTGGGACGACGAGTCGAGCTGGAAGCCCGCCCTGGACGGCCGGCGCGCCGTCTACGTCACCTTCCATCCCGACCTGGGACTGCCCGGCGCGGCCGAGAAGGTCGGCGCCTTCGCCGACCTGGCCGCCGGCGCCGGGGTGGAGCGACTGGTCCTGCTGTCCGGGCGGGGTGAGCCGCTCGCGCAGGCGGCCGAGCAGCGCGTCCGCGAGGCGGGCACCGGGTGGACGATCGTCACCTGCAGCTGGTTCGCGCAGAACTTCAGCGAGGACTTCCTGGCCGGGGCGGTGGCCGGCGGCGACATCCGGCTCCCGGCGGGCGACGTGGCCGAGCCGTTCGTCGACGCCGACGACATCGCCGACGTGGTGGCCGCCGCGCTCACCGACCCGCGCCACCGGGGCCGGCGCTACGAGCTGACCGGCCCCCGGGCGCTCACCTTCGCCGAGGTCGCGGCCGAGCTGAGCCGGGCCACCGGCCGCGACATCCGCTACACGGCGATCGGCCACGACGAGTACGAGGGTGTCCTGCGCGACGCCGGGCTGCCGGTGGAGCTGGGCGAGATGTTCCGCGGCATCCTGGACGGCCGCAACGCCCAGCCGGCCGACGGGGTGCGGGAGGCGCTCGGCCGCCCGGCGCGGGACTTCGCCGGGTACGCGACCCGGGCCGCCGCCACCGGGGTGTGGGGCTCGGCACCGGTACGGTGAGCGGGTGGACGCGCTGACCGGATTGCTCGACGGGCCCCGCGCCCGGGGGGCGTTCCTGCTGCGCTCGGTCCTGGATCCACCGTGGTCGCTGCGGATCCAGGACGGCTCGCCGCTGTCGCTGATCACGCTGGTGCGCGGCGAGGCGTAGATCGTCAAGCGCGACGCCGGGCCGGTCCGCATCGAGCCCGGCGACGTGGCCGTCGTGGCCGGCACCGAGCCGTACGACGTGGCCGACTCCCCCGGCACCGCGCCGCAGATCGTCATCCATCCCGGCCAGCGCTGCGAATCGGTGGACGGCACCGAGATGGCGATGACCGGCCAGGGGGTCCGCACGTGGGGCGCGGCCGCGGACGGCGCGACCGTGCTGATCAGCGGTACGTACCAGATGCACAGCGAGGTCAGCCGGCGCCTGCTCGACGCGTTGCCCGGGCTGCTCATCCGACCGGCCGAGGCGGGCGACCAGGCGCTCATCGACCTGCTCGTACGGGAGATGACCGGCACCGAGCCGGCCCAGGACCTGGTGCTCGACCGCCTGCTCGACCTGGTGCTCGTGTCGGTGCTGCGATCGTGGCTGGCCGCGCCGTCCGACGACGCCCCGGGCTGGCAGCGGGCGCAGGCCGACCCGGTGGTGGGCCCGGCGCTGCGTCTCGTCCACGACGACCCCTCGTACGGCTGGACCGCGGCCTCGCTGGCCGCCCGCACGGGCGTTTCCCGGGCCTCGCTCGCGCGCCGGTTCACCGAGGTCGTGGGCGAGTCGCCGATGGCCTACCTGACCGGCTGGCGGCTCACCCTGGCGGCCGATCTGCTGCGCCAGGACGACGCGACGCTCGAGGCCGTCGCCCGGCGGGTCGGGTACGGCAGCGCGTTCGCGCTGAGCACGGCGTTCAAGCGCGAGCGCGGGGTCAGCCCCCAGGAGTACCGCCGCCGTCCGGCCCTCGCGCCGCACCCCTCTCCCCTGCCCCGCGTGGTGCGGCTCACGTGAGCTGAGCCCGGAGTGAGTGTCAGACACCCCAGGGTCGGGAGGAAGCGGCCGCCGTGCTCGGGTGGGCCGCCCGACGTGCTCCTGTGCCGCGCAGGCCGTGATCTATGCCCTGGGGCGGGGGCCGGACTCCGTCCCGGGCCCGATGACCCCGACCCGCGCCCGCCCTAGATTGATCTCCATCACCGAACCGGCGAGGAGACGACATGGCTGAGGAATTCACGGTCGGCGAGCGGCTGACCGGCACGCTGACGCGGGCGCGCGCCGCCGCCGACGGCCCGGTCGGCTCCGGCCACCTGCTGTTCTCGGCGGCGTACGACAAAGAAGTGGCGCCGTTGCTGGGCGCGTTCGACATCACGTCGCTGGTGGTCCTCACGGTCCTGCGGGACCCGGACGCCCCGGTCGATTCGGGCGAGGAGACCAGCGCGCGAGGCACGGACGGCCGGACTGTCCCGGTCTCGGCCGTCGCGGCCACCGCGCTGAGCCGGGCCCAGGACTCCCCGGTGGCCTTGCTGGCGGCGTTGCTCGCCGACCCCGCCTTCGGGGCGTCGGCGGTCGTCCGGGCCTGCGGGGTCGCTCCCGGCGAGGTACGCCAGGCCGCTCTCGACGGCCGACCGCCGCAGCGCGCCGACCGCCTGGCGCCCGAGCTGCGGCCGGCCCGGGACGCGCTGATCGGGCGGGTCCGTTACCGGGGCCGGGGGCTGCGCGACCGCCTGCTGTTCTCGGTGCTGGCCCGTCAGAGCAACCACGCCGCCCGGCCGGTGCTGTGGGCCCGGCTCGAGGCGGACGAGCGCGCCCGCGGCGAGAACCGGCCTACCCGTACCGATGACGTGCTGCTCGCCATGCTGGTCACGCATGAGGTGGCGGCGGCTTATCCCCATCTCTCGCGGGTCGCCAAGGACGGTTATGGCGGTGGGGAGAGGCTGCTCGCGGAGGGCGTCGACCAGGCACGGGTGCGCGCCGCGCGGATCGACGGGCCCGACGCGGTGCCGCCGGCGAAGATCCTGGTGCCGGGGCCGGACTGGACCGAGGACACCGGCGTGCTGCTCGACCGGTTGACCGCCCACCCCGGCAACCGAGCCGCCCGGCTGCTCCAGAGCCTGCGTACCGTCTGACCACCCACCCGGGGCGGCAGCCTCGCCTGCGTCCTGATCTGCTGGCGCCGACTGGTCGACTGACTTGAGGAGGATCGTGGTAGCTGCCGCTAGCTGTAGTCAGCCCTTCGGCCGGTGGACCGCGAGGAACTCGAGGATCGTCCGGCCCGCGGCGGTTGGCCGACGGCCCGTGTAGTCGCACTCGACACAGCCGACGTCCCCGATCTCCTCCGGCTTCCGGGCGAACCATGCACGCCCCTGGGCGACGCGCCGCCAAGCGTCCCGGTCGCCGGCGTTCGGATTGCCGCGGGCCCTGCGTTCGGCCACCCAGTCCTGGAAGGCGCGCTGCTCTTCCTCGTGCCACGCCTGAATATCTCTCGCCCGCTCCTCCCGAGCGTCCGCCCCGGTGCAGCGCGGGCAGTCCTCGTCGAGCGGTGGCAACTCCAGTCCGCCCATCATGGTCTCCAATCTGGCCGGTCCCTGTCGAGGGTCGATTGTATGGCGGCGATTGCCAACCGACGGCCCCTCGGGCGCCCACCTCAGCTGTCGGATTCCGAGGTCGTTGCACTGATGGCCATGGCCGAGTCAGTGCGGACGCTTCGGCACCCGCCACGGTCGTGCTGACTCCGCGCGGCGCCCTACCGGGACATCAAAAGCCCTGCCTGTCCGCGTTCGCTGACGTCCTTCGAAGGCCGTCGGCGCTCGATCTGGGCTGGACACCGTCGGTGGTGGCTGGCTTCCGGAGCCGTGCGTGTGCCATCCAGCGCCACGATGGCACCACTATGACGTCATAGACGCTTGCAGTTGTGCCACCCGTGTGCCACGATGGTGCCATGGACCTGACCACGTATGTGAACAACCTCGGTCGGCAGTTCGCAACGCTCGCCGAGGCCGGCGGGGAAGACGCGCGTGCGCTGGTCGAGCGCCTGACCGGCTCGCTCGAGTCAGCGATCCGCATGACGCTCCTGGAGGCACTGTCGGCCGCCGCCGACGAGATCACCCGCGACCTGGCCCCGGGCTCGGTGGAGGTACGCCTGCGGGCCCGCGACCCGGAATTCGTGGTGACGCTGCCCCCGGCCGCGCCCGACGAGGCCGCGACCACCACGGAGAGCGCCGACCTGCCGATCACCGACGACGGGCCGGCCACCCGGATCAACGTACGGATGCCCGAGCAGCTCAAGACCGCGATCGAGGACGCCGCAGCCCGGGAGGGGCGCTCGGTCAACGCCTGGCTCGTCCGCGCGGCCACCATCGGGCTCCAGCAGAGCGACCGTCAGCAACGCCCCGAGTCGCGCGGCAGCTCCCGGCCGAACGCGCAACGCTTCACCGGCTGGGTGCGCTGACCGCACCGCCCACCTTTCTCCCATCACGTCCCTGACCTGCGGGGACGCGTCATCGACCTGTCACGAGGGGACCCCCATGCCTGTTTTCGACACTCCTGAATCGATCACCGTCACTGTCGAGCTCGGCGTCGGCGAGTTGCGCATCGCCGCGAGCGACCGCACCGACACCGTCGTCGAGGTCCGGGCCAGCAACGAGGCCGACGAGTCCGACGTCCAGGCGGCCGCTCAGGTCACCGTCGACTTCTCCAACGGCGAGCTGCGGGTGACCGGCCCGAAGCGGATCTTCGACTTCTCCCGCAAGACCCGGTCGGTCGACGTGTCCCTCGAACTGCCCAGTGGTTCGCAGGTGTCGGCCCACTTCTGGATGGGCCGGATGCACAGCGCCGGCCGGCTCGGCGATTGCCGGCTCAAGACGACCGGCGACATCTCGCTCGAACGGACCGGGGCGCTGCGGGTGCATACCGGGATGGGAGACGTCACGGTCGGCCGCGTCGACGGCCGGGCCGACGTCTCCACGGGCTCCGGCAAGATCCGGATCGGCGAGATCGACGGCGGCGCGGAGGTCAAGAACTCCAACGGCGACACCGCGATCGACGCGATCATCGGCGACCTCCGGGTGCGCAACGCCAACGGCGTCATCGAGGTCGGCCGGGCCGGCGCGGGCGCCGACCTCAAGACCTCGACCGGAGCCGTACGACTCGGCGAGGCGGTCCGTGGCTCGGTCGTGCTGCAGACGGCCGCGGGCAACGTCGACATCGGTATCGCCGAGGGCACGGCCGCCTGGCTCGAGCTCAACTCCGGCTTCGGCCATGTCCGCAACGAGTTGGCGGACGTCCCGGGGCCCGGCGGAAGCGACCAGACCGTCGAGGTGCGCGGCCGCACCTCGTACGGCGACATCACCGTCCACCGCTCCATGGCCTGAGGAGACACCGACCATGCAAACCACTGAACCCGCGATCCGGGTCCACGGACTCCGCAAGGCGTACCAGCAGTTGGAAGTTCTCAAGGGTGTGAACTTCGAGGTGGCGCGGGGCAGCATCTTCGCGCTGCTCGGCTCGAACGGCGCCGGCAAGACCACGGTCGTCCGCATTCTGTCGACCCTGCTCAAAGCGGACGACGGCTCGGCGACCGTCGACGGCTTCGACGTGCGGTCGCAGCCGGCCCGGGTACGCGAGTCGGTCAGCCTGACCGGCCAGTTCGCGGCGGTGGACGAGATCCTCACCGGGCGGGAGAACCTCATCATGATCGCCGAGCTGCGGCAGGTGGGCAGCCCCGGCAAGGTGGCCGACGACCTGCTCGACCGGTTCGGCCTCACCGACGCCGGGCGGCGCCGGGTGGGCACCTACTCCGGTGGCATGCGCCGTCGCCTCGACATCGCCATGAGCTTCATCGGCGACCCGCCGGTCATCTTCCTCGACGAGCCGACCACGGGCCTCGACCCCGAGGCGCGCATCGAGGTGTGGCAGATGATCCAGGACCTGGCCGACGCCGGCACGACGGTGTTCCTGACGACGCAGTATCTCGAGGAGGCCGAGAAGCTGGCCGACCGGATCGCCATCCTGCACCAGGGCACGATCATCGTGTCCGGAACCCTGGCCGAGCTCCGGCTCCTGCTTCCGCCGGCCAAGGCCGAGTACGTGGAACGACAGCCCACCCTCGAAGAGATCTTCCTGGCCGTCATCGGCGACAAGAAGGGGCAACGATGAGCACCCATGCTCTCAGCGACTCACGAGTGATGCTCAAGCGCTCGTTGCGTCACGTCACGCGCAGCCTGGACACCATCATCACGGTGACGATCATGCCGATCGCCTTCATGCTGTTGTTCGTCTACGTGTTCGGCGGCGCCATCCAGGCGAACACCGACAACTACGTCAACTACCTGCTGCCCGGCATCCTGCTCATCGCGATCGCCAGCGGCGTCGCCTACACCGCCTACCGCCTCTTCAACGACCTGCAGAGCGGCATCTTCGAACGGTTCCACTCGATGCCGATCGCCCGCCCGTCCGTGCTGTGGGGGCACGTGCTGACCTCGGTGGTGTCCAACGCCATCTCGGTGATCATCATCGCCTTGGTGGCCCTGGTCATGGGCTTCCGCTCGTCGGCCGGCCCGCTCGCCTGGCTCGCCGTGGCCGGCATCCTGGTGCTCTTCACGCTTGCGCTGACCTGGATCGCGGTGATCGCCGCGCTGTCGGCCAAGACCCAGGACGGGGCGGCCGCCTTCTCCTACCCGATCATCTTCCTGCCGTTCATCAGCTCGGCCTTCGTCCCGACCGACTCGATGCCCGGCCCGGTGCGGGCCTTCGCCGAGAACCAGCCGGTCACGTCGATCGTCGACACGATCCGGGCCTTGTTCGAGCAGCAACCGGTCGGCACCGAGATCTGGACCGCCCTGGCCTGGTGCGCCGGCGTGCTCCTGATCGCCTACCTGGCCGCCCTGGCGGCGTACCGGCGCAAGATCGCCTGAACCCCCGGACCGGGACGGCGGGGCCGCGGCTGACTCAGCCGCGGCCCTGCCACGTGGCGACGCAAGCTTCGTTGCCCTCGGCGTCGGCGAGGATCCACCACTTCGGGGCATGGGCGTCGGAGACGAGACGCCCGCCGGCGGTCAGCGCAGCGGCGACACGGGCCTCGGCCTGATCGTGGGGAACTGCCACGTCCAGGTGGACGCGGTTGCGCTGCGGACGGGCGACGTCCAGCGGCTGCAGGCCGATCCCCGGTCCGCGACCCCGCGGATCCCCCGCGACGTCGTCACCGACCTGCCGGTAGCCCAGCACCGCGCACCAGAACGGCAACACCTCGGCGCCGACGAGGGCGTCGATCGTGACGTTGACGAGCTGAACGGCAGCGGGTTCCGACAGGAGGCCCACCTGGGCGGCCGCGGCCGAGATCAGCCGGGCCGCGGCGATGTCACGCGCCGTCAGGGTCACGGTCACGCCGGCGTCCCGCAGGTCCATCCGCGGAGGAGCGTCGAGGGGGAGCCGATTGATCTCGTCGACCAGCGCGACGCCTTCGGCGAACGACCGCGTACGGAAGTGGGCCGCGACGACGTGGTAGAGAACGCGCCAGTCCTCGACCCCCTCGGCCGCGTGGAACTCGGCCGCTGTGGTCATGCGCGGCGCGGGGTCAGGACGCAGAAGCCGGTGCCGTCGGGGTCGGCCAGCCGGACGCTGCCGTCGTCGTGGCCGTCGCCGAGGTGGGTGGCGCCCAGGCCGAGCAGCCGGTCGACCTCGGCCTGCTGGTCGCCGTCGGCGGGCGGGGCGAGGTCGTAGTGCACCCGGTCGGGGCCGTGGCGCGGGTCCAGCGGCGGGCCGCCCCAGGTCACCTTGGCGCCGCCGCGCGGGGACTGGACTGCGGTCTCCTCGTCCTGGTCCCAGACCAGGGGCCAGCCCAGCGCCTCGCTCCAGAAACAGCCCACCTGCCGGGTGCCGTCGCAGGACAGGGCCCCGATGAAGCCGGTGCCGGCCAGGAAGTTGTTGCCGGCCTCGATGACGCAGAACTCGTTGCCCTCGGGATCGGCCAGCACGATGTGGCCTTCCTCGCCGGTCTGGCCGATGTCGACGTGCCGCGCGCCCAGTGACAGCGCCCGGGCCACGGTCTCGGCCTGGCGCTCCGGCGATTCGCTCGTCAGGTCGAAGTGCATCCTGTTCTGGGCGGCCTTGGGCTCGGCCATCGGAAGGAAGCGGATGCGAAATCCGAAGTCGTCCTCGGGCAGTATCGTGGCGTCGTCGGCTGTCTCCCGGCCCAGCAGGCCGGACCAGAACCGGACCTGTTCCGGCGGCCGGCTCGCTCCGAAAGTGACAGCGAACAAGCTGAGTGTCATCGCGTATCCCCCGATCGCCGGACGGCGACAGCAGCGTAAGCGAGGACCCGCGCACCCGCATGCAAGTTACGGCGCATCTGGTGGACTTCGCCGCAGCCGCGCGTGATCCATCCGCCCTGGGCCGCTACTGCTGATGAGTCTCGATGTAGGCGCGGTCGTGGTAGACGAGGTGGCCGGTGGCGTCGCCGAGCAGGACGTCGTGGACCTGGGCGATGACGACGGTCGAGGTGCCGACCGGGACGAGGTCGAGCGGGGTGCACCGCAGCGAGGCCAGGGCGGTGGTCAGCACCGGCTCCCCCGTGGGCAGCAGCTCCCAGCCCTGATCGGGGGTGAAGCGCGGGCCTCCCGGGCCGGCGAAGGCCCGGGCCAGGGCGACCGAGCCGGGGCCGAGCAGGTTGACCACGAAGCTGGGCGCCTCGAGGATCGCGCGGGCCGATGGCGAACCCATCACCGAGTACGACAACGCGGGCGGGTCGGCCGACACCGAGGCGACGCTGGAGGCGGTCAGGCCGACGGGCCCGGCCGCCGAGATGACCGCCACGCCGGTCGGGTAGCGGCGGAAGGCGGCCTTGAAGTCCTGCGCGACGTCATTTTGCACACTGGGCAACACTCTCCCACTGTAAAACTTGAAGTCGGCTTCACGTCAAGGTGTGCAGCAGGGTGATCGCCAGCAGCACGGGCACGCAGGCCAGCGTGGACAGGAAGATGGCGTCCCGGGCCAGGATCAGGGCCGTACCGGCGCTCTGCGCGTACAGGAAGATGTTCTGCGCCGTCGGCAGGGCTGCCATCACGGTCACCCCGTATGTCTGGGTGGGTGGGAGCCGCAGCACGTGGGCCAGGGCGAAGGCCAGCGCGGGCATGACCGCGGTCTTGAGCACGACGGCGGCCGCGGTGGGCCCGCGGTCGGGGCCGGGCGCGAGGAGCCGGCGGCCCGAGAGCGACATGCCGAAGACCAGGAGCACCACCGGTACGGCGGCCTGGCCGATCGCGTCGACGGGCTGAGCGAGCACGCCGGGCAGCTTCAGCCCGGTGACAGCCAGGATCACGCCGAGCAACAGGGCTACCGTCAGTGGGTTGCGCAGTGGTGCCCTCAGTGACGTACGCCAGGACGAGTGACCGGTCGTGACCACCTGCAACATCGTCAGCGCGATCGGCGTGATCACCAGCAACTGCAGCATGACGATCGGCACGACCAGCGCGGTGTCCCGCAGCACGTAGGTCGCCACGGGAACGCCGATGTACGTCGCGTTGGTGTAGCCCGCGGCCAGAGCCCCCACGATCCGGGTGCCGCGGTCACGGCCACGGGTCGTCAGCGCGTGCAGGCCGAAACAGAGCAGCGCGGCCGCCGCCGACACAACGAGCGGCCGGGTGAAAAGCACACCGGGGTCGGACGCGGCCGCGACGCTGAAGATCAGAAAGGGCGTCAGCACGGCGAACGTGAGCCGGCCGCCCACCGCCTCGGTCTCCTCGGGCAGCCCGCCCCAGCGACCGGCCACCCAGCCGACCAGCACGATCACGCCGATCACCGCGAATCCGGAGAGCGCCGAGACCATGCGGCGTGACGCTACGGCACCCCCGCGCCGTCCGCATGCGGAACCTGCTCGCCCTCCGGCCCGGCGTCAGCGAGGCGCGGCGATCTCCCGCTCGACGGCGGCCGTCAACTGCTCGTCGTCCGGGGTGACGCCCGGCGCGAAGCGGCCCGCCACCTCGCCGGTCCGGGAGATCAGGAACTTCTCGAAATTCCACTGCACGTCCTGGTCACCGGCCAGAGCGCGGTAGAGCGGGTGCCGCTCGGGCCCGAGCACGGCGATCTTGGAGAACATCGGGAACTCGACGCCGTACGTGCTGCGGCAGAACTCCGCGATCTCCTCGTCGCTGCCCGGCTCCTGCCCGGCGAAGTCGTTGGCCGGGAAACCTAGCACGGAGAACCCCTGCTCCCGGTACCGCTCGTGCAGCTTCTCGAGACCCTCGTACTGCGGGGTGAGCCCGCACTTCGAGGCCACGTTCACCACGAGCAGCACCTGCCCCGCGTAGTCGCCGAGCGTGCTCGTCCCGCCCGAGATGGTCGTCAGCGGAATGTCCTGGATCGCCGTCATCGCTGTTCCACTCCTTGATAGCGGACCGCTTCGTGTTCGGGGGGCCGCCTTGATCGCGGACCCGATCGCGGCCCGCTGTCACGGTACATCCGCGCAGGCCGGGGTACTGGTCGAGGGTGACCGACCTGGACGTGCCCCTGGCCCTCGACGACCCGGCCGCGCCGCACAGCGCCAGCGGCGAGACGGTGCGCACCCACGACCTGAGCGACGTCGCGCCGCCTGCCCGGCCGGCCCGGCGGTGGTTTCCCAAGCGGGTCGTGGCCACCCCGCCGGCCTACGACCACCCGCACGGGCGGCGCATCATCGAGCGCGTCGAGGCCCAGGGCATCGAGGTCGAGCGGCTGACGTCGGCCCGGCTGACCGGCGTCCGCGGCGAGAACGACCGTCAGACGTACGCGCGGGCGAAGTCGACCCTGGCCATCGTGGTCAGCCCGCCGTCGCGCCGGAAGCTGCAACCGATTGCACCCAGCGCCGACTGGCGGTTCGACCTGGCCGAGGGCTGCCCGGCCCACTGCCAGTACTGCTACCTGGCCGGCTCGCTCTCCGGCCCCCCGGTCACCCGCGTCTACGCCGACCTCGACGACATTCTCGACAACCTGACCGAGTACGCCGGCCGGGGCACCGTCACGTCGCGGCGGGTCGCGCGCCGGGACGAGGGCACCACGTTCGAGGCGTCCTGCTACACCGATCCGCTGGCCCTGGAACACCTGACCGGCAGCTGGCGGCGGGCGGTCGAGCACTTCGGCGCCTGGGACGCCTCGGTCCAGCTGCGCTGGACGACCAAGTTCGGCGACGTGGACAGCTTCGTCGGGCTGCCGCACCAGGGGCGTACGCGGGTGCGGTTCAGCGTCAATTGCCTGCCCGTCACGACGCGGATGGAGGGCGGCACGAGCCCACTGCCCGAGCGGCTGGCGGCGTTGCGGAAGCTGGCCCTCGACGGCTACCCGGTCGGGCTGACCATCGCGCCGATCATGACGGTCGACGACTGGCGGGAGGCCTACGGCGAACTGCTCGACGCGGTAGCGGCGGCCGTCGACGGCGTACCGGAATTGGACCTGACCGCCGAGCTGATCACCCACCGCTTCACCCCGGGCAGCAAGGAAGTGCTGCTCGGCTGGTATCCGCGCACCCGGCTGGAGATGGACGAGGAGTCCCGCAGCCGCAAACACGGGAAGTTCGGCGCGGTCAAGTACGTCTACCCGGCCGACGTGATGGCCGAGCTACGCGGCTGGTTCGAGCACGAGATAGCCGCGCGCCTGCCACAGTGCCGCATCCTCTACTGGACCTGACCCCGCCCGCGATCACCAAACAGAGCCCACCCTCCCTGGGGGAGCCCCCTCGAACATTGTCGCGCAAAAGCGCGAGATCGTTCGTGTGGCCTGTGGACAACTCGCCTCTGTGGACAAGCGGCCGACGATCGACGGGCCGGGTTCGGGTCGTTGAACTGTGCCGTTACTCGCGGCGCGGCGTGTCGGGACCGCTCGGCCCCGGGACGTCGCCCGGCAGACCGGAGTCGTCCGGGTGGTGCTCCAGGAGGCGGCCCGGCTGCGGCCGCTCCCCCCGGTCGGGCAGGTCGGTCAGGTCGATCGGGTGTTCGAATTCCGGCTGGTCGTTCGGTTGGCGAACACTCATGTCAGCCTCCTTCGTCAACCCCTCCTCTTACCCGACCGCCGCAAAGCCATGCGACACCGCCGCGGCCCCGTTCGACCCCCCACCGCGAATCCCCCGATGCAAGCGGACGCCTGCGACACCGGCCCGAAGCTCCACGCTGCCCATCACCGGTCCTGCGAGACCCGGAGCGAACTCCCGGCGATGCCAACCCGCAAAGCCCGTCATTGCAAACACTGCAAACGCTTGCTTCTCGCATTCACGGCTTTCTATCCTCGCAGTGGTAAGCGCTTTCCTGCAGACGAATCGCCGAGTCGGCGTGGGTGGCTGGTCGACGACCCGGACGGTCGTGGACCCGAGACAACGGTTCGTGGTGGCGGCGCCCGTATGCGACAAGGAGCGAACCCATGAGACCAACCAGACGTGCCCTCGCGGCGCTGGCGACCGGAGCCGCCGGCGCGGCGATCGTCGTCGCCGTGCCCCTTCCCCAGGCCAGCGCGGCGGCGGTCGGCGCCGCGACCGGCTACGCGAGCACCAACGGCGGCACGACCGGGGGCAACGGCGGCGCCACCGTACGGGCCAGCACCGGCACCCAGATCCACCAGGCGCTGTGCGGCCGGGCCAGCAGCAGCACCCCGATCACCATCGAGGTCTCCGGCACGATCAACCACGGCAACACGACCAAGGTGTCGGGCAGCAGCTGCAACACGGCCGCCGACCGGATCGAGCTCAAGGAGATCAGCAACGTCACGATCATCGGTGTGGGCGGCGGCGCGGTCTTCGACCAGCTCGGCATCCACATCCGAGACTCCAGCAACATCATCATCCAGAACGTGACCGTGCGGAACGTCAAGAAGTCAGGCTCCCCCACCTCGAACGGCGGTGACGCCATCGGCATGGAGAGCACCGTGCGCAACGTCTGGGTCGACCACGTGACGCTCGAGGCGTCGGGCGGCGAGTCGGAGGGTTACGACGGCCTGTTCGACATGAAGGATGACACCGAGTACGTCACGTTGTCGTACAGCATCCTGCGGAACTCGGGCCGGGGCGGGCTCATCGGCTCGAGCGAGAGCGACACCGGCAACAGCTTCATCACCTTCCACCACAACCGCTACGAGAACATCGATTCCCGTACGCCGTTGCTGCGCGGCGGTGTCGCCCACATCTACAACAACTACTACTTCCAGCTGCACGAGTCGGGCATCAACTCGCGGGCCGGCGCACGGGCCAAGGTCGAGAACAACTACTTCGAGGACTCCAAGGACGTTCTCGGCACGTTCTACACCGACCAGGCCGGCTACTGGCAGGTCGCGGGCAACATCCTGGACAACGTGACCTGGTCGAGCCCCGGCGGCGACACCAACCCGGCCGGCCCGAACCTGCAGTCCACCACCAGCGTCAGCATCCCGTACTCCTACCGCCTGGACGGCGCCGCCTGCGTGCCCGACGTCGTGCGCCAGACCGCCGGCGCCAACACAGGCATCCGCACGTCCACAGGCAACTGTTCCCCAACGGGCCCCACCACGCCGACCCCCACGACACCCGGCCCCACGACACCCGGCCCCACGACGCCGACCCCCACCCAGCCCAGCGGCACCAACCTGAGCCTCACGGCCGGAGCCGACGGCACCAGCAAGGCCGGCGGCACAAGCTACGGCAACGTCAAGGACGGCAACCTGACCACGTACTGGTCCCCCGCCGGCTCCACAGGCTCCATCTCGATCAAGTGGAGCACAGCCACCACAGTCTCAAGAATCATCATCAAAGAGTCCGGCAGCGCGATCGGCTCCTACCGCGTCCTCAACGCCGACACCGGCACAGTCCTCAAGACCGGCACCGGCTCCGGCGCGATCACTTTCACCCCGGCCTCCCTCAAAAAGGTCACCTTCGAAATCACCACAGCCACCACAACCCCCCGAATCACCGAGTTCGAGACCTACGCCTCCTGACCCCGTGACCCCGCAACACCCCTGAAGCACTCGCCGCCTTCCCCCGGCATTACCGGCCGAAGGCGGCGAGCCGCTGCCCAGCCGGGGATCCGGGCTGAAGTGCGCAAACCCGCTACCCACCCGGTTACGCCGGATGCAGGACGCCAAGCCGCTGCCCAGCGGTGATCCGAACTGAGGGGCGCCAAGCCGCTACCCACCCGGTTACGCCGGACATAGGACGCCGAGGCACTACCCAGCTGGTGATGCCGGGTGCCGTCGGTCCTGGGCCTTAATGAATTTGCGCTGCCGTCGACCACCCGTCTGGGGTCGTTCGCCGGTAGCTGCTCCGCCGTGAGACGTTCCCCGGTAGCTGCTCCGCCGGGACGGTCCCCCTGTGGACGATCGGGCTGTAAACGGTCAAGCTGTGGACGGGCGGCCCGCGGACGGTCCCGCCGTGGACGATCGCGCTGTGGACGGGCGGCCTGTGGACGCTCCCGCTACAGACAATCCGGCTGTGGACGGGCGGCCTGTGGACGCTCCCGCTGTAAACGGTCAAGCTGTGGACGGGCGGCCCGCGGACGGTCCCGCCGTGGACGATCGGGCTGTGGACGGGCGGCCTGTGGACGGCCCCGCTGCAGACAATCCGGCTGTGGACGGGCGGCCTGTGGACGCTCCCGCTACAGACAATCCGGCTGTGGACGGGCGGCCTGTGGGCTCCGGCCGTGTAGAGCTGAGCGACGCACGTGCGGCTGCCGGCGGGCGGATGACTGGTGCGATCGGGTTTCGCGGGTTCGGGCCATCGGATGTCGGCGTGGCGAAGGGCCGCGCCCGTGGGCACGGATCGGCCGGTGTGGGGTGGGTTTCTGCGGGTACGCGGGGCGGATGAGTGCTAACACCTTCGCTGAAGTGCAGGAACTGCTGAACGATCTTGATTTTCCGGCGGACAAGGACGCCATTGTCGAGCACGCGGAGCGGCGCGGCGGGGATGGGGACTCGGCGGCGGTCCGGGCTCTGCGGGCGATGCCGGTAGCTACCTACCGCAACATCTCGGAGATCCGCAGCTCAGTCGATCTTGGACCGGATGAGACGCCGGACTAATCGACGCGGACGTCGGAGGTTGTCGGACGGCTGGACTCGTCATGCTTGTCTTCGGCGGGCCCAGCCTTGACACCGACAGGCTCGCCCCGTCACTGGCGGGCTCGGCCTCGTCGCTGACGAACGCAGCCTCGTCACCGGCGAACGCAGCCTCGTCACCGGCGAACGCAGCCTCGTCACCGGCGAACGCAGCCTCGTCACCGGCGAACGCAGCCTCGTCACCGGCGAACTCAGCCTCGTCACCGGCGAACTCAGCCTCGTCACCGGCGAACTCAGCCTCGTCACCGGCGAACGCAGCCTCGTCACCGGCGAACGCAGCCTCGTCACCGGCGAACGCAGCCTCGTCACCGGCGAACTCAGCCTTGTCACCGGCGGGCTCGGCCTCGTCACCGGCGAACGCAGCCTCGTCACTGGCGAACTCAGCCTTGTCACCGGCGAGCTCGGCCTCGTCACCGGCGAACGCAGCCTCGTCTTTATGGGGCTCGGCCTTATTTGACAGGCTCCTTGGAATCGCGCCGCGCCGTCGGCAAGCCTCGAAGCGGAGCACGCGGCAGCGTTATTCGACAGCGCCCGCCGCCCGCCGCCGGCACCAGCCTCGAAGCGAAGCACGCAGCAGCGCCATTCTGGCAACGCCCGCCGCTCGCCGCCGACGGAAGCCTCGGGCGGAGCACGCGACGGCGACAGCCCGCAAACGAACCGACACGGCCCCAGCTCTCGCCCCGCGATTCAGAGCGGTGACCCATCGCCCAAGCGCAACGTGCTGACCGCAACCGGCACGGTCCTGCTCCCATGACCCACCACCCAGGCCCGCCCGCCCAAACCGACGCGCAGTCCAGCATCCACAACGCGGCAGCCAGACCCCTCACCCGCCAGGTGACCGCCACCTCCACCAGGCAATCAGCAGCCCGCGACCCACCACGAACCCGTCAGAGGCCACCCCCCAAGGTCGGGGCCGAGGGTGACCAAGCTCAGACCAAAAAGGCCTACCGTCCGAGCATGGTCACCCACCGCCCCCACCCGGGGGGGGCCGTGTGTCACCACCACAACACATAGATGCCTTACCGTCCGAGCTTGGTCACCCTCGGCCCCGACCGTCAACCGCAACAAACCAACGTCAGCGGCACCACACAGATATCGCGCCGTCGAGTCCCAGGCCACGAGCCGTCTTGGCTCCGCGACGAAGCCTCGCCATGGTGGCGCCCAGCCGAGCAGACCCCGCAACACACCAACATCACCCACCCGGAGACCCCAGAACCTTCTCCAAAGCAGAAGCCACAGCCCGGGCCTCCCCAGCCGTCATCCGAGACGTGAAATACCGCGAGATCGCATCGAGATACACCGGAGCAGCCCCCCGCAACCGCCGCCGCCCAGCATCGGTGATGACCGCGAAAGCCGACCGCTTGTCGTCCGGATTGCTCTCCCGGCTCACCAGACCGGCCTCGACAAGCTGATCCACCACCCGGCTGACCCGCGTCCGGCTGACCACCGCGACCGCCCCGAGCTCCCCCATGCTCAACCGCCGCCCCGGCGCCGAGTTCAGCTCGAGCAACACGTCGTACCAGGTCAACGGCAATCCACACGCCGCCTGGAGCTCCTTGTCCATCCGTGGGACCAGCGCCGCGTGCACACGCAGCAACGCCGCCCACGCCGCCACCTCGGTGTCACTCATCACCCCACCCTATCCACATCTTGTGCGTGCGCACACACGAGAGTCAGAATGTGCGTGCGCACGCATATTCACTATGGAGGTCCCGCCATGAACAAGGTCCTGCACATCTCCGCCTCTCCCCGCGGCCCCCGCTCCGAATCCCGGGCGATCGCCGCCACCCTCCTGGACACCCTCCGCGAGCTCTCCCCCCGGACCCCCATCGAGGAGTACGACCTGTGGGACGGCACGCTCCCCGAGTTCGGCCCCGACGCCGCGGCCGCCAAGATGGCCGTGTTCGCCGGCGAGACCCCGCAGGGAGCCCCCGCCGCGGCGTGGGACGCGGCCCGGCAGACCTTCCGCCGCTTCGACGCCTTCGACCGGTACGTGTTCAGCGTGCCGATGTGGAACGCCGGCATCCCGTACATCCTCAAGCAGTTCATCGACGTCATCAGCCAGCCCGGCCTGGTCTTCGGCTTCGACCCGGCCACCGGCTACACCGGCCTGCTGCGCGGCAAGCGGGCCGCCGTGATCTACACCAGCGCTGTCCACGGTCCCGGCCGTGGCCCCGCCTTCGGCGCCGACTTCCAGACCACCTACCTCGAGGACTGGCTGCGCTGGACCGGCATCGACGACATCCGGGGCATCCACTTCCGGCCCAACCTCGTGACCGCCGACGCCGCCACGGGTCGCCGCCTGGCCCACGCCGAGGCTCGCGACGTGGCCAAGCTCTTCCTGAACGGAGAAGACCGATGAGACTGGGACTGTGGGCGCTTCCCGTGTACGGCGTCCTTCTCGGCCTGAGCACCCTCACCCATCAGCCGCCCGTCGACGACTTCGACGCGTACGCGCGCTATGTCACCACCGATGTGTTCCTGATCAGCCATCTCGGCGCCAGCGTCCTGGGGGCGGCTCTGGCCGTCCTCGGCGCCGTGGCCGTGACCGCGTACCTCTTCCCACGGCCGGGCGCGGTCGCCGGGCTGGTGCTCACCACGGTCGCCAACACGTTCCTGGCCGCCGCGTTCGGCGCCGCCGCCTTCGTGCAGCCGGGTCTGGGCCGGGCCCACCTGGCCGGGGTCCCGGGCATGGCCGCGATCAACGACGACACCGCGTACGGTCCGGCCCTGTTCGGCACCGCCCTGTCCGCCTCGTTCCTGTTCATGGTGGCCGCGGTCGTGCTCGGCACCACCATCGCCCGCGCGGACCGGCAGCTCCGGTGGCACGGTGTCGCGTACGCGGTCCTGATCGTGGTCTTCACGGTCGGCGCGATCCTCTGGCCGCCCCTGCAGCCCATCGCCGGCTTCGCCTTCGCCGTGGCGACCGCCGCCCTGGCCGTCCGTCTCCCCCGGACGGCGCGGGCACGTGACTTCGCCGACCCGGCGCCGGTGCTGACAACCGGCCGCGTCCGGGCCTAGGGTGAGATCGGTCCCGTGCTACGCGCCACCCCGACCCGGGTGTTCCCCTGGCGCGATCGATCTTGTCACTCGGCAAGGCTCCGGTACGGGACCGGCGCGGGCGAGGGGACATCGATGGACGGCAACGGGCTGCTCGGGCGGCAGCGCGAGAGCAGAGCCCTGACCGGACTGGTCGGCACGGTGCGCGGCGGCAGCAGCCAGGTGCTGGTGCTGCGGGGTGAGGCCGGCATCGGCAAGACGGCCCTGCTCGACCTGCTCGGCCGGGCCGCCACCGGATGCCGGATCGCCCGGGCCGCCGGTGTCGAGTCCGAGATGGAGCTTCCGTTCGCCGCGCTGCATCAGCTCTGCGGCCCCCATCTCGACCGAATCGACGACCTACCCCCTTCGCAGTGCGAGGCCCTCGGCACCGCGTTCCGCCTGCGCTCGGGAGCCGCGCCCGACCCGTTCGTCGTCGGCCTCGCCGTGCTGACCCTGTTCAGCCTGGTCGCCGAGGACCGGCCGCTGATCTGCGTGGTCGACGACGCCCAGTGGCTCGATCAGGCCTCCGCCCGGGCGCTGGAGTTCGTGGCGCGGCGCCTCGCCGCCGAGCCGGTCGGGCTCGTCCTCGCCGTCCGCGACCCGGTCCTGTTCGACGGGCTTCCGGCGATGACCGTCCGCGGGCTCGGCGACGACGACGCCGCCGCGCTGCTCGACTCGGCCGCGCCGGGCGGGCTCGATCCCCGGGTCCGGGAGCGGATCCTGGCCGAGTGCCGCGGCAACCCGCTGGCCCTGCTCGAGCTGCCGCGCGGGCTGTCCCGGGCCGAGCTGGCCTTCGGCGGGGCGACCGACGCCGAGGCGACCCCGCTGGTGCACCGCCTCGAACGGGGGTTCCAGCGTCAGCTGGCGTCGCTTCCGGCCGCGTCGCGGCGGCTGCTGCTGATCGCGGCGGCCGACCCGGTCGGCGACGCCGGCCTGCTGTGGCTGGCCGCCGCGCGGCTCGGCATCGGGGACGAGGCAGCCGCCGCAGCCGAGCAGACCGGGCTGGTCTCGTTCCGCGACCAGGTGCGGTTCCGGCACCCGCTCGTCCGTTCGGCGATCTATCGGTCGGCCCGCCTGGCCGACCGGCGGGCGGCGCACCGGGCGCTGGCCGAGAGCACCGACCCGCGCACCGACGCCGATCGGCGGGCCTGGCACCGGGCCCGGGCCGCGGTCGGGCCCGACGAGGACGTCGCCGCCGAGCTGGAGCGTTGCGCGGGCCGGGCCGCCACCCACGGCGGGATGGCCGCCGCGGCCGCCTTTCTCGACCAGGCCGCCGCGTTGACGCCCGACCCGGTGCGGCGGGTCCGGCGCTCGCTCGACGCGGCCCAGGTCAAGGCCCACGCCGGGGCGTTCCAGGACGCGCTGGACGTGCTGGCCATGGCCGAGTCGAGCCCCTTGGGCCGGGCCGAGCAGGCCCGCGCCGAGGTGCTGCGCGCGCGGATCTCGTTCACCGCCCACCGCGGGAACGAGGCGCTCCCGCTGTTGCTGACCGCCGCGCGGCGGCTGGAGGAGCTCGACCCGTTGCTGTCCCGCGACACCTATCTGGACGCGATGTCGGCCGCGTTGTTCGCCGGGCGCCTCGCCGCGGGCGCCGGGGCCTCCGAGGTCGCCCGGGCGGTGCGGGCCTCCTCGCCAATGCGCTGGGCCATGTCCCGCAAGAGCGATGTGCTGCTGGACGGGTTGACGACGTTGTTCACCGACGGCTACCCGGCCGCGGCGCCGCTGCTGCGCGACGCGGTGCGGGCCTTCAGCACCGAGCCGGTGACCCTGCAGGAGGCGATGAGCTCCGAGTGGTTGTCGCTGGTGACCGCCTCAGCTCTCTGGGACGACGCCGGCTGGGATGTGCTCACCCGGCGGCATCTGGCCATGGCCCGGTCGTCGGGGGCGCTCAGCGCGCTCCCGCTGGCTCTCGACACCCGCGCGATCGTGGAGTTGTTCACCGGCGACCTGGCCGCGGCGGCGGCGCTGGTCGAGGAGCGGCGGTCGGTCGCCGAGGCGACCCGGAGCGGCCTGGCCCCGTACGGGGAGATCGGTCTGGTCGCCGTGCGCGGCGACGTCGAGCGGGCCGAACCGCTGATCCGGGCCTGTCTGGAGGACGTCACGGCCCGGGGCGAGGGGGTCGGCGTCAACCTGACGCAGTGGGCCCGCGCCGTGCTGTACAACGGGTCGGGCCGCTATCAGGAGGCGGCGGCGGCCGCCCGGGAGGCCGTCGCCGACCCGCGGGAGCTGGGTCTGCCGCAGTGGGCGCTCGGCGAGCTGGTCGAGGCCGCGGTGCACAGTGGCGATGCCGGCTCGGCGGCCACCGCCCTGGCCGAGTTGTCCTCGCTGGCCCGGGCCAGCGGCACCGACTGGGCGCTCGGGGTCGAGGCGAGCCGCCGGGCCCTGGCCGAGGGCGGCCGGACCGCGGACGAGCTGCACCGGGAGGCGATCGAGCGGCTCGACCGGACCCGGGTAGAGCTGGAGGCCGCCCGCGCCCGCCTGCTCTACGGGGAGTGGCTGCGCCGCGAGGGTCGCCGGGTGGACGCGCGGGTTCACCTGCGGGCCGCCCACGAGGCGTTCGGGGCGATCGGCGCGAAGGCGTTCGCCGGGCGGGCCGCCCGGGAGCTGCAGGCCACCGGCGAGACCATCCGGCGGCGTACGGTCGAGGCCCCGGGCAAGCTCACCGCGCAGGAGGCCCACATCGCCCGCCTCGCCGCCGAGGGCCTGACCAACCCGGAGATCGGCGCGGCGCTCTACATCAGCCCGCGCACGGTGGAGTGGCACCTGCGGCGCATCTATTCGAAGCTCGGCGTCGACAACCGCCGGCGCCTGCGCCAGACCCTCACCGGCTGACCCTCGCCGGCCGGACCTCAGCGGGACAGGGCCTCGCGCAGCTGGCGGCGCGAGCTGATGCCCAGCTTGGTGAAGACCTTGCGCATGTGCCACTCGACCGTGCGGGCGCTGAGGAACAGCTGGGCGCCGATCTCCGGGTTGGACAGCCCCTCGCGGGCCATCTGGGCGATCTGCGCCTCCTGCGCGGTCAGCTCCTCGCGCAGGCGGGCCTGGCGGTGCGGGGCGGCCGCCCCGGCGGCGAGCAGCTCCCGGCGGGCCCGCTCGGCGAAACCCAGCAGACTCATCGCGGTGCACATCTCGTACGCCAGGGCGAGCTCGCGGCCGGCGTCGGCGCGCCGTCCGGTGCGGCCCAGCCACTCGCCGTACAGCAGATGGGCGCGGGCCAGGGCGGGCCGGGCCCGGGTGCGGCTGAGCAGCGCGACCGCCCGCCGGAAGTCGGCGTCGTCCCGGCTCAGCTGGGCCCGCGCGCCGGCGGCCAGGCCGAGGGCCCAGTCGGTGCCGCTCGCCTCGGCCCGGCGGGTCAGCTCGCGCAGCGCTCCGGCGGCGAGGTCGTCGTGTCCGCCGCGCACGGCCGCCTCGACCAGCTCGGGCAGCGCGTGGTTGCCCGCGGTCGTCTCGCCCCGCTCGTCGGCGGCCCGCCGGGCCGCCGCCAGGGCCTCGTCGTGCCGGCCGAGCCCGTTCGCCAGCACGGCCCGGGCGTACTCCACGGGCGCGCCGCCACCCTCGATCAGGCCTCGGGCACGGCCGTCGTGGCCCTGCCAGCCGGCCTGGATGACCGCGGCGTACGACGTCTCGCCGACCCCCGTCGCCGCGCGCACCGACCGGGCCTCCTCGATCAGGGAGGCGGCCGCGGCGGCCTCGCCGCACAGCACCAGGACGGCGGCGCGGATGGTGAGGGCCGGTTGCAGCTCGCTCAGCGCGCCGGTGATGCGGGCCGCGCGCAGGTTGCGGTCGGAGAGGTCGTACGCGTCCTGGTCGGCCCACAGGCTGACCGCGAGCTTGGCGCCCTGGCCCAGCTCGGCGGCGGCCGGCTCGCCGTCGCGCAACGCGATCAGAGCCTCGCGCGTGGCCGGCCCGGCGGCGTCGTAGTCGTCCTGCGTGATCGCCGCGAACGCTTCCAGCAGCAGATCGGTCGTGCCCGGTGAGCCGCCGGGCCGGCGGGGAGCGGCGCGGATTGCCCGGGCCACCTCGGCCAGGCCGCCACCGTGCCGCCGGCCCTGCGGGTCCTGAGCCGCGACGAGAGCGTCCAGGCGGGCCTGCCGGGACAGCACCGGGTCGAGCGGCTGCAGACGTTCGGCCGCCGCGAGCAGGAGCGGCACCGCGTCCGTGGCCCGGGACGCGGACGCCAGGCGGGCGCGCAGCAGGTCGGTCCGGGCGTGCTGCAACGCGTCGAGCGGACCGGCCAGAGCCAGCACGAGCAGCCGGCGCGCCTGGTCCACGGCGCCCGCGCGCAGGTTGGCGAAGGCGGCGTCGAGGCCGCGCCGGACCTGGTCGCCCGGGTCGGGGGTGAGCTCGGCGGACCGGCTCAGAAAGGCCGCCGCGGCGCCGAGCCCGCCCCGTGACTGCGCCCGGCCGGCCGAGTGCTCCAGCTCGGCCGCCACCTGTTCGTCGGGGTCGGGCGCCGCGCGGGCCCGGTGCCAGGCGTGCCTGTCCGGGTCGGCCGCGGCGTCGGTGGCGCCGGCCAGCGCGCGGTGCACCCGGTGGCGGTCGTCCAGTTCCGCGTACCGGTAGGCGGCCGACCGGACCAGCGGGTGCGCGAAGACCACCCGCCGGCCCACCTCGAGCAGCCCCTCGTCGACCGCGGGGGCCAGGGCGGCCGGGTCGGCGCCGAGCAGGTGCGCGGCCCGGTCGAGCAGGGCCGGGTCGCCCAGCGGGTCGGCCGCGGCGGCCAGCACGAGCAGGCGGGTGTCGGCGGGCAGCCGGCCCAGGCGGCGGCCGTGGCTCTGCTCGATCCGGCCGGCCACCGACCGGCTGCCCGGCAGGCCGAAGCCCCCGGCCAGGCCGGTGGCCGTCCAGGTGCGCGGCAGTTCGAGCAGGGCCAGCGGGTTGCCGTGGCTCTCGGCGACGATCTGGTCGAGAACGGCGACGTCCAGGAAGCCGTGGACGGTGCGCCGCAACAACGCCCGCGCGTCGGCGTCGTCCAGCCCGCGGACCCACACGGTGGGCAGCCCGGCGAGCAGGTCGTCACCGTTGTCCCGGGTGGCGTAGACACAGCCGACCGGGTCGGCCCGCAGGCGGCGGGCGACGAACGACAGGATGTGCGTCGAGGCGCTGTCGAGCCACTGGGCGTCGTCGACCAGGCAGAGCACCGGCTGGGCGGCGGCCGCCTCGGCCAGCAGGTTGAGCACGGCCAGCCCGACCATCAGCCGGTCGGGCGGCGGGCCGGCGCCCAGTCCGAAGACGACGGCGAGCGCGTCACGCTGCGGAGCGGGCAACTGGTCGAGATGCAGGAGCAGCGGCGCGCACAACTGATGCAGACCGCCGTACGGCATCTCCTGTTCGGACTCGACCCCGGCGACCGGCAACACCTGGAACTTGCCGGCGCGCCCGGTCGCGTAGGTCAGCAGCGCGCTTTTGCCGCTGCCTTCCTCGCCCCGCACCACCAGCGCGCGGCCGCTGCCGCCGGTGACGTCGTCGAGAAGCCGGTCGAGAGCGGCGCACTCCGCCTGTCGCCCGAGCAGCCCGGCCGGTCTCCGTTCCGCGTCCGCAGCCATCTCCGCCTCCCGCGCCGACGGCGTGCCGGAATCCTAACTCCGGATCGCTGCGGGCCGATGTGCCCCAGGTCACAGGGGTTGCCGAGCTGGTTAGGATCACCGTGCTGACTGTCGTGGGGGGCTCGTCGTGCCGGCATTGATGGACCGTGAAACCGAACGCGCGTCGCTCGACCGCCTCCTCGAGACCGTCCGCTCGGCCCGCAGCCAGGCCCTGATCGTCCGGGGCGACCCGGGTGTCGGCAAGACCGCGCTACTCGGCTATCTCACCGGGCGGGCCCGGGAGTTCCAGGTGCTCCCGGTCTCCGGGGTGCAGTCCCAGATGGAGCTCGCGTACGCCGCCCTGCACCTGCTCGTCGAGCCGCTCCTGCACCGGCTGGACGAGATGCCCGCGCCGCAACGCACCGCGCTGCGCACCGCGCTCGGCCTCAGCGCCGGGCCGCCACCGGACCGCTTCCTGGTCGGCCTGGCCCTGCTCACGCTGCTCTCCGAGTCGGCCGGGGACCGACCGCTCATCTGCGTCGTCGACGACGAGCAGTGGCTCGACCAGGCGTCGGCCCAGGCCCTCGGTTTCGTGGCCCGGCGGCTCGCGGCCGACCCGGTCGGGCTGGTCTTCGGCGCCCGGGAGCCCAGTGCCCACCTGGCCGGACTGCCGGTGCTCGAGGTCGCCGGGCTCGAGCCGGGTCACGCCCGCGACCTGCTCGACGCGAGCCTGTCCGGGCCGCTCGACGACCAGGTGCGCGACCGCATCGTCAGCGAGGCCCAGGGCAACCCGCTGGCCCTGCTGGAACTGCCGCGCAGCCTGACCACCGCCGATTTCGCCGGCGGGTTCGGGTTCCCGGTGACGCCGTCGGTCTCGGCCCGCCTCGAGGAGGGCTTCCTGCGCCGGATGGAGTCGTTGCCGGCCCCGGCCCAGCGGCTGCTGCAACTGGCGGCGGCCGACCCGTCCGGCGACCCGGTGCTGGTGCACCGCGCGGCCCGCCGGCTCGGCATCCCGCCGCAGGCCGCGGTGCCGGCCGCCGAGGCGGAGCTGCTGCAGTTCAACGAGCGGGTGCACTTCCGGCACCCGATCGTGCGCACGGTGGCGTACCGGTCGGCCTCCGGACCGGCCCGGCGCGAGATGCACGCGGCGCTCGCCGAGGTCACCGACGCGGTGGCCGATCCGGACCGCCGGGCCTGGCACCGCGCGCAGGCCGTCTCCGGCCATGACGAGGCCGTCGCCGCCGAGTTGGAGCTCTCGGCCGACCGGGCGCAGTCGCGAGGCGGGCTCGCCGCCGCGGCCGCCTTCCGCGAGCAGTCCGTACGGCTGACCCCCGACCCGGCCCGGCACGCCGAGCGGGCCCTGGCCGCCGCGGCCGTCACCATGGCGTCCGGCGCCTTCGGCCGGGCCCGCGAACTGCTCGACACGGCCACCGCCGGTCCGCTCCCGCCGTTCGCCGCCGCGCAGGCCGGCCAGCTGCGCGCCCGCATCACCTTCGTCGCCGGCGTCGGTGAGGACGCCCTCGCCGTGCTGATCCGCTCGGCCGAGACGCTGACCCCGCTCGACCCCGGCCTGGCCCGGCTGAGCTACCTGGAGGCGATCCGGGCGGCGTCGTTCGCGGGCCGGATGACCGGGCCGGGGTCGATGCGTGAGATCGCGTTCGCCGCCCGGGCGCTGCCGCCCGCGGCCCGGCCACGTCCGGTGGACCGGCTGCTCGACGCGCTGGCGACGATCTTCACCGAGAGCCCGGCGGCCGCCGCCCCGGCCCTGCGGCAGGTCGCGCGCGAGTTCGCCACGAGCCCGCTCACCCGCGAGGACGGGCTGGCGTTCGGCTGGCTCGCCTCCGCGGTGATCTGGGACGACGACGCGGCGTACCGGATCAACGCCCGGCAGGTGGCGGTCTCCCGCGCGACCGGCGCCCTCGACCAGCTGCCACTCGACCTGGTCGCGCTGGCACTCTCCGAGGCCTGGCGGGGCGACTTCGCCTCGGCCGAGGCCCACATGGCCGAGACCGCGGCCATCTGCGAGATCACCGGCAGCCAGATGCCGCCCTCGACCACGGCCTTCCTCGCGGCGCTGCGCGGCGACCCGGCCACGCTGGCCCCGCACACCGAGACCCTGTTCGCCGTCGCCCGGATCGGTCAGCAGTCCCAGGCCACCTACGCCCACTGGGTCAACGCGGTCCTCGCGGGCGGGCACGGACGCCATGCCGACGCGTACGCGCAGGCCAAGCTCGCGGTCGACGACGGCCACGTGTTCGTCTCGACCTGGGCCCTGCCCCAGCTGATCGAGTCGGCAGTCAAGGTCGGCGAGCAGGACGTGGCCGCGCGAGCCTGGGAACAGCTGACCGCCACCACCCGGGACGGCACGGAGTTCGGCCGGGCCCAGGAGGCGCTCGGCCGTGCGTTGCTCGGCGACGGCCCCGCGTACGGCGAGGCGATCGACCTGTTCGGCCGGGCCGGCATCCGCACCGAACAGGCCCGGGCCCGTCTGCTGCTCGGCGAACGGCTGCGCCAGGACAACCGCCTCGACGAGGCCCGCTCCGAGCTGCGCACCGCCCGGGAGGCGTTCGAAACCATGGGCATGACCGCGTACGCCGACCGGGCCCGCCGCGAACTGCTGGCCACCGGGGAACGCGCGGCGCGCCGCCGCAGGGACGTCGCCCCCGCCGCGCTGACCGCCCGCGAGTCCCTGATCGCCTGGCTGGCCGCCGAAGGCCTGAGCAACCCCGAGATCGGGGCGCAGCTCTTCCTGAGCGCCCGCACCGTCGAATGGCACCTGGGCAAGGTCTTCGGCAAGCTCGGCGTCACCTCCCGCACGGAGCTCGCCGGCAAACTGCCCGACCGCCCGCAGACCGCCGAGGGATGAGCCGATGGACCCGTACCTGAGCACCCCGCCGGCCATCCCGCCCGGCTCGATCGCGGCCGGCCGGCAACCGGTCCTGACCGCGCCGGGCGAGGTGACCCTGCGCCCGTGGGAGGACGCCGACGCGCCGGTCTTCCTCGGCGCCTACCAGGACCCGGCGATCCGGCGCTGGCACACCCGCCGGCCGGCCTCCGAGGGCGACGTCCGGCAGTGGTTCGAGCAGTACCGCCACAACTGGGAGCGCGAGGCCGGCGCGAGCTGGGCGGTGACCCGGGGCGGAGAGGTGGCCGGCCGGGTGGCGCTGGGAAACATGGAGCTCGCCGACGGGATCGCGGGGTGCGCGTACTGGGTGCTGCCCGCGGCGCGCGGGACGGGGGTGGCTCCGCGGGCGCTGTCGGCGGTCGCCGGGTGGGCGCTCGGGGCAGCCGGGTTCCACCGACTGCACCTGAGCCACTCGACCACGAACGACGCCTCCTGCCGGGTCGCCGTCAAGGCCGGCTTCCGGCTGGAGGGCACCAAGCGCAGCGAGGCGGTACACGCGGACGGCCGCCACGACATGCACCTGCACGCCCGGATCAGGGAGGATTCGTGGCCGGCCGTTCCGGGGTCCCCTGTCCCGTGAGGCGGCGCGCCTACTCCGGTCGCCACTCCTCGCGATAGCCGGGCTGGTCGGCGAACGCCTCGGCGAACACCTGAACCGCCTCGTCCAGCACCACCAGGGCCAGCGGCGGCACGGTGATGTCCTGGTTGGCCTCGTACAGAGCGAGAAGCTTCCGGCCGGCGACGATCACGGACTCCCACTGTGGGTCGCTGACGTGGTTTTCCGGGTCGTCACAGGCGGAGGCGCTGTGCCCGAGGTGGCGCTCCCGCTCCTGAAGCCGCAGCCGGAGCCAGGTCACCAGATCATCTTCCGGTTCACTCTCCGAGACCGGCTCCGACATCGCACTCACCAGCGCTTCAGCATCTACGCCGTAGCTTCTCAGCTCGTCCATGCCTGCCATCCTTTCATTGCGACCTCCCTGCCCAGCAGGCCCTCCTCCAGCGTCCACGCGCCCACCGCCCCGGCGGCCTTCACGCCCACCCGGCACCGCTCAGAGTCCGGACCGCAAGGACGAAGGCTCGAGTGGAAGCCGGCCACACCGCCCGCGGCAGGAGCCGGTGGTCAACCTTCGTCAGGCTCTTCGCAACTCGTCGGGCGACGACACCGGGTAAGTCGGTCGCACCCACCGGCATGGGGGATCCGGAACGACAACCATCGCAGGTGCCTGTTTGTTGGCCGGCGGCTGAGGCAGGACCCATTCCGCGACGTCGCGTGCAAGCCCGAGAACCGCAGCCAGCGCAGCGATGACGGTGGCGATTGCGGCCCGCTCAGACAGTGGACGGCGACCGGGGCGCATGCTTGTCCTCGTGGCCTCGCCGTGGGCGGCAGTTCGATAGATAGTCACTGCGACCTCCGGCAAAAGGTCTTCAGGGCTCTCTTTTGCTTACCGTAAGTGGTTGCATATTCACCGATTGTGATTCTAACCAACGCTGATAAGAGGTGATGGCACCATCAATACCGCATTCCTCACCGGCCAGATTGGGCTGATGGTGCATTCACCGCCTGTTTCCGTTCGACCCTTCGAGTGCGATTCGCTCGGTCAGCTGACGTGGCTGTGACTTGCCGGCCTCGTCGTACCTGAGTACGTCATGCCCTCCGCCGCCACCGGCGAGATGGCGTCCAGCCGCGCCCCCATAAGCGTCGAAGCGACCGACCACGACACAAACGCATGGCCCGTCGCCTTCCGGTTGCGGCCAGGGAATGGCGGCCGGTGCGCAAGACACCGGCCGCCATTCTCGGCCCTATACCGCGAGAGGTCCATCGGCGCTCATCGGCGACCCTTGAGTCAGCCTGCGTAATCGACTACCTCGCGCACCTCGACAGCGCCGTATCGAGCGGTGGGAAGCTGCTCCGCCAACGCCGTCGCCGCGTCGAGGTCGGCGACATCGACGACGTAGAGGCCGGCAACTGCCTGACCCGGTCGACCGCCGGCGCCATCCACCGCGCTCACCCCGTCGCGAACCGTCACCCAGCGTGCGGCGTCGGCGGGATGGAAGCCGGCTTCGTACACGAATGAGCCCGCGTCGCGGACGTGCTTGTCGAACTCCAACCAATCCTGGACTTCGCCGTCGGCAGGCCCGGCTTGCGTCGGATCATATTGATAGAGCAGAGCGAACTTCATGAAGATCCCCTTGATCCGTCGATTCCTTGATCTTGCCAAGCCGACCTTAAGCTCCAGGGTGGACTGACGGAACTAGGGTCTGTTTCGTAGCTGGGGTGGGAGCGAGGCGCGGTTCAGATTTCGTCTGGTGGTGGCCCGTGGAAGCCCGGCTCCCGGTGTTGGAACCGGGTTTTCGCGGGACGCCGCCAGGCGGGATCTGGGCCTCGCCGCAGCCCCGCCCCAGCTACGAAACAGACCCTAGTCATCGGCAAAGACGATAATCCGCACAGACAGTCGCGAAACAACCTTGCGTCGCGTGAAGAACACCGCCGGAAGCAGCCCTCAGGCATATCTTGCTCAGCGCAAGAGAACTGTGCGGAGCGCACTTCGATCAGGTCCGCTCCGCGCAGGAGCATCGTGCCCGCACATCGCGTAGCCGCACCCCTCAGCGCGGGACCACACGGCAGCTCCCACAGTGACCATCCCCCAAGGTCGACCGCAAGAATCCCCAGCCCACCCAGCCAAGGAGATCCGAGACCACGCGTGTGCCGCCCCAGCTCCGGGGTAACCGCGCCCACATCGCCCCAAGCCGAAGGGAACTCCCATGCCACAGCGCTACGAAACCTACGACCGCGTCGCCGTGGTGACCGGCTCCGACTCGGGCATCGGGGAAGCCATCGCTGTGGCGCTGGCCCGGGACGGTTTCGACGTCGGCGTCACCTACCGGTCGGACGAGGCCGGCGCGATCACCACGGCCGAGAAGGTGCGAGCCGCCGGGCGCCGGGCCGAAGTGCGTCACCTCGACCTCACCCGGCTCCCCGGCGCGGCCTCGGTGGTCGACGAGCTGGCCGATGCGCTGGGCGGGCTCGGGGTGCTCGTGAACTGCGCGGGCACCGGCACCTCGACGCCGGTGGTGGAGACGTCGTTCGAGGACTGGCGTGAGGTGCTTTCGACCGACCTGGACGGGCCCTTTCTGTGCGCGCGGCGGGCGGCGCGGCGGATGCTCGCGGCCGGGCGGGGCGGGCGGATCATCAACATCACCAGTGTGCACGAGCATGCGCCGCGGGTGGGGTCGGGCGCGTACTGCGCCGCGAAGGGCGGGCTGGGGCTGCTCACCAAGGTGATGGCTCAGGAGCTCGCGGCTCAGGGGATCACGGTGAACGCCGTGGCGCCGGGAGAGATCGCCACCGAGATGACCGGCAACGAGGACGTCGACCCGTTCACGGTCGAGCGCCCCGGCATCCCCGCCGGCCGGCCGGGCGACGCCAACGAGGTCGCGGCCGTGGTGGCCATGCTGGCCGGGCCGTCGGCGGCCTACGTGACCGGTTCGTCGTACGTGGTCGACGGCGGCATGTTGCTGATGGGACCGCAGGCCGGCTCGCATCTGGAGAGCGACGCCTGGCGCGAAGGGTGACCGCATAGATCACTCCGGACCGGGTATGCCGCGCCGCAGTCCACCAGCTGAGGAGACAGCATGACTGCCGATGTCGTCGACATCCTGACCAGTGACCACCGGGACGTGACCGCCCTGATCGGCGAGATCCGGACGGTACGCGACCCGATGATCCGGCGCGACCTGACCGACACCGCGATCAGCGAGCTCGTGCGGCACGCGGTGGCCGAGGAGATGTACGTCTATCCGGCGATGAAGAAGTATCTGCCCGACGGCGACAAGGCGGTCGAGCACGACGTCGAGGAGCACAAGGAGCTCGAGGAGGCCATGAAGCGCCTCGAGGACGTCGACGTGGACAGCACCGCGTTCGAGGAGGCGCTGGGCAAGCTCGAGACGATCCTGGCCGACCACGTCCAGGACGAGGAGACCGAGCAGTTCCCGGAGCTGCGCCGCCGGGTGCCGGCCGACGAGCTGGTCGAGCTGGCCGGCAAGGTCGAGACGGCCAAGAAGCTCGCCCCGACCCGCCCGCACCCGGGCGCCCCCAACAATGAGCTGTTCCACAAGCTCGTCGGGCCCGGCGTCGGTCTGGTCGACCGTCTGCGCGACAAGCTCACCGGCCGGGCCACCAAGTAGTCAGGCGCTTAGCTTCAGCCGGCCGGTCCAGCCGTCGAGCACCCTTTCGGGGTCGCTGCCGAGGACGTCGGCGAGCAGCAGGGCGTAGACGTCCCGGAAGTCGGTGGTGAACTTCAGGTCGCCGTCGTCGAGGTCGGTCAGGCTGGGCTGCTCGCCGTGCAGGCCGCCGCGGATGCCGTCGCCGAGCAGGAACATGGGGGACGCGGTGCCGTGGTCGGTGCCGTCGGAGGCGTTCGCGCGCACCCGGCGGCCGAACTCGGAGTAGACGGCGGTGACCACGCCGTGGCCGGCCATGCGAGAGGCGAACGCCGCCAGCGGCTTGTCCAGCTTGGCGAGCAGCGTCTTCTGCGCGTCCTTGCCGTCGGCGTGCAGGTCGAAGCCGCCCAGCGACACCGAGTAGACGCGGGTCGCCACGCCCGCCTCGACGCAGCGGGCCACCAGGTCGAGCTGCTGGTCGAGCGGCGGGGCGGCCCCACCGGTCGCGGTCGCCGGGGCCTCGGTGTCGTCGTCCTCGGCCAGGGGCGCCGACGCGATCAGGTCGCGCACCCGGGCCAGGTCGGTGAAGCAGGCCGCCGCCCGGGCCCGGGCGGCCGACTCCCCCGGCTCCGGCCGGCCGAGGTGGCCCAGCTGCTCCGGGGTCACCCCGGCGGGCAGTTTCAGCTCGCCGCCCGGGACGGTGGCGCCCGCGCTGCCGGACCCGGCCAGCAGCGGCGGCAGCACCGGCTCGAACGAGATCGCCAGGCGCGGGTCGCCGCCGGCCGTATCGAGCCAGCGGCCCAGCCAGCCGGTCGTGCCGGGCCGGTCGGGCTGGGCGGTCTGCCAGATGTCCATCGACTGGAAGTGGCTGCGGTTCGGCCGGGGGTAGCCGACGCCGCGGATGATCGCCAGCCGGCCCTCGCCGAACAGCTTGTGCAGGCCGGGCAGGCCGGGGTTGAGCGCTTCGCCCTCACCCAGGTCGAGCATTTCCTCGGGCTGGTAGGTGAAGTCCGGGCGGGCGGCGGCGTAGGCCGGGTCGGCGTACGGGATGACCGTGTTCAGCCCGTCGTTGCCGCCGTAGAGCGTGATCAGCACGAGCGTCCTCGCGGCCGGGTCACGGTCGCCGGCGGTCGCGAGGATCTCGCGCAGCCCGAGGGTGGTCGCCGCCGCCGCGCCCGCGGTGACGCCGCTGGCGATCAGGAACCGCCGTCTGGTCAGGGCATCCATGTCGATCTCCTCAGTGGACGGCGTATTCGGGGCTGGCCAGGCCGAGCGCGAGCAACTTCTCGGGGTCCTTGGTGCCGCTGAGCGCGGCCCGGGTGCGGTCGCTCCAGCCGTCGACGACGAGCCGGTCGGCCAGCGCGTCGAGGCGGTCGGCGCCGGTGAGCCCGTCGACCTCGGCCCGGGCGGCCAGTTTCTGCCCGGCCCGCAGGCGGGTCAGCGTGGACGACGTGGTGAGCCAGGCCGCGCCCTCGGGCCACCCGCCGACCGACGGCGGCCGCAGCGGCACCTGTCCCAGCGCGCGCAGGACCGGCTCCGCCCCCTCGGGCGGCAGTGCCAGGTGACGCAGCGCGCCGATCAGCCATTCGACGGGCTGCTTGACCAGGGTGCCGGCGGTCGCGGCGAACTCGGGGGCCGTGCAGACGGCCTTCAGCAGGGCTGTGGTGGTGCGCCCGGCCGCCGCGACCCCCGGGGGCGGCGTCCCCGGGCCGCCGTAGCGCGCCCACAGCCGGCCGGCCACGAACGGCACGTGGGCCGGGTGCCGGACGAGCAGGTCCGCGTACGCGTCGACGCCCTGGACAGCGTCGCGGCCGAGCAGGGTGACGGGCTGATCGTCGTGCCGCCGGGGGACGAGACGCGTCCGGCCGGTGGCCCGGTCGACCTGCCACCCGGTGAGGACCCGCGCCCCGGCCTTGACGTCCGCCTCGGTGTAGGCGCCGGCGCCCAGCGTGAACAGCTCCATGACTTCACGGGCGAGGTTCTCGTTGGGCGCCTTGCGGGTGTTCTTCTGCCCGTCCAGCCACAGGATGAGCGCGGGGTCGCGCAGCATCGCCCGGACCAGCGGACCGGTGTCGCCCCACCCGTACCGCCGGAAGGTCTGTTGCTGGGCGAGCATGAGGGGGGCCGAGCGCACCTTCTGGACGCTGGTCGCCCAGTGCCCGTGCCAGAAGAAGGTGAGCTTCTCGGCCGCTCCCCCGGCCACCATCCGGGTCAGCCACCAGCGCGTCAGCACGGTGACCTGCTCGCGCTGGGCCTTGCGGGCGGCCTGCCGTTGCTCCCGGCTGTCGCCGGCCGCCGGGGCCGTCTCCAGCGGGGGCGGATCCGGCGAGGCCACCGGGCGCAGCAGCCTCTCCACGGTGGCGTCGTATCCGGCTCGCACGGCGGCGTCCACCTCGGCCGAGGTGGGCCCGAAGGTGAGCCGGCGCAGCAGATGCGACACCTGGCGTCGGTCAGTCATGCCGGCGACGCTAGGGGGCCTTTGTCAGGGTTGGGTAAAGGCTGGGTGCGGGCTGTGTTCAGGCCGTCTGGAACGACCGCCGCGAGAGGCCCAGGGAGTAGCCGTCGAGCGTGGTGACCACCGGGGCGGCCGGGTCGGCGGCCGCGCCGAGCGTGACGAAGAGCGGCGTGAAGTGCTCGACCGTGGGGTGCGAGAACGGCATGCCGGGGGCGGCGCTGCGGAAGCGGGCCAGCTCGGCGACGTCGCCGCGGTCGAGGGCGTCGGCGGCCCAGGAGTCGAAGTCGGCCGACCAGCCGGGCACCTTGTTGTCGACGAACTGCTCGCGGGTGAGGAACGGCAGGCCGTGGGTCATGTGGCCGGAGCCGACGACGAGCACGCCCTGCTCGCGCAGCGGGCGCAGTCGCTCGCCCAGGGCGAGCAGCCGGTCCGGGTCGTCGGTCGGCAGGCTGAGCTGCAGCACCGGGACGTCGGCGGCCGGATACATGATCTTCAGCGGCACCCAGGCGCCGTGGTCGAGACCGCGCCGGTTGTGCTCGTGCACCTGCTCGCTGCCCGGCATCATCGCGGTGACCTGCCGGGCCAGCGCGCCGGCGTCCGGGGTGTCGTAGCGGAACGTGTAGTAGAGCGGGTCGAAGCCGCCGAAGTCGTAGACCAGCTCGCTCGGCCGCGCGGCGCTGACCGACAGCGGGGCCGACTCCCAGTGGGCGCTGACGACCAGGATCGCCTTGGGCTTGGGCAGGGCGCGGGCCCACCGGCGCAGCGGGTTCAGCCACTCCGGGTTCTCGAACGGCATGGGTCCGCCGCCGTGGCTGACGTAGAGGCTGGGCAGCGGGCCGTCCGCGGGCGTCCACTCGCGGTGCGGGTCGGCGGCCTCGGCCGCGGCGGCCCGGCGCACGTGCTGCGCGAACGGGTGGGCGACCGGGATGCCGGCGTCGGCCACCGCGGTGGTGCTGGGCGTGCTGGTCATGCGAGCTCCCGGCGTTCGGTTCCACGACTGTTACTTGAAGCGCGACTGTTACTTGAAGCGCGGCAATTACTTGAAGCCTCAAGCTATGGTCCACGATACGCCAATTGCTTGTACCGTCAAGTATTTAGCGGGCGGCGATGGCCGCCGTCACGTTAGGTCGTGCACCGGAGTCAGCGGGAGGCCAGCCACTGCTCGCGCGTCAGGCCGTACATCAGGGACTGCTCGGTGCCGGGCATTGGGCGCAGGCCCAGTCGGAGCATGAGGCCCCACGACGCGTCGTTGCCCGGATCGCAGCCGGCGGTCACCGCGCGCAGGCCGGCCGGGCCGAACAGGTGGCCCAGAAAGGCCTCCATCGCCTCCCGGGCATAGCCCTGACCGTGATAGCGAGGATCGAACTGGAATCCCACGTCGCCCGCGTGGTCACGATCGGAGGCCAGCCAGACGCCCACGTCGCCGATGACCCGGTCGTCGGCCACGTGGTGAACGGCGAAACCGTGCCACGCGTCCAGCTGGTCGTCGTCGAGCACCGCCTGGGCGGCGAGATACTCGAGGGCCTGGTCGGCGGTCATCGGCGCGCCGGGCAGGTATCGGCGCACCGCCGGATCACTCTGGTAGGACAGGAAGTCGGCCAGGTCGCCGCTGGTGAAGCGCCGGACGACCAGCCGTGGCGTCGTTATCGCGTCCTCTCGCACCGCGGGAGCATGACACACCGGCCGTCCGCCCTACAGCAGCGGCGTGCCGTCTCCGGGCCGGCCCGGCCAGCCGTCCAGGCACTCGTCGGGGAGCAGGAACCAGCGCAGCTTCTCGAAAGCGGCCGGGAGCCGGGCGCCGTCGCCGTCGATCGGGGCCGGACGGCTCGTCAGGATGGACCGGGCCGCGACCAGCTGCTCCTCGAGGACGTCCTCGCCCAGCCGGGGTGGCACCGGCGGCCGGGTCACCGTGCCGTCGGCGGCGAGTCTCAGGTCGGTCAGCCGGGGCAGCACCTTGGGCCCGCGGACGTGGCACCACTGGCCGGTGAGCGGGTCGAAGCGGTAGTCGGGCAGCAGGTGGGCGCCGTGCCGGGCGATCAGGACGACCGACTCGATCACGTAGTCGGCCACCGTGTCCGACCAGAAGTACGGGAAGTTCAGGCGGGACCAGCCGGGCTTGATGCCTTCCCAGCCGTCCTCGATCTCGTGCTGGAAGCGGTGCGAGAGCTCGGCGCCGATGCCCAGCAGGCGGTGACCGTACGGTCCGGCGCAGGAGCAACCGCCCCGGGCCTGGATGCCGAACAGGTCGTTGAGCAGCGTGACCACGTAGTTGTGGTGCAGGTAGTGGGTGCCCGAGCGGAGCTGGAACGAGACGATCGGCAGGCGGTCCGCGTCCCGGTCGCCCAGGATCTCGATGCGGTCGTCGGTGGCCCAGCGGTCGCGCGCCCGCTGCCACAGTCGGTGTTCCTGGGCGGTGATCAGTTCGGTGCCGACCGACTCTTTCACGGCGAAGACCAGGCCGGCCCGGATCGACTCGACGATGGCCGGGGTGCCGCCCTCCTCGCGGGCGATCGGGTCGTCCAGGTAGCGGTGGCTGTCGGGGTCGACGAACGCGACTGTGCCGCCGCCGGGAACCGTGGGGACCCGGTTGAGCAGCAGATGGCGGCCGACGACCAGGACGCCGGGCGTCTGCGGGCCACCCGGGAACTTGTGCGGGGACAGGAAGACGGCGTCCTTGTCGCGCATGCTGATGGGCAGGTAGGGGCCACCGGCCGCGTAGTCCCACACCGACAGGGCCCCGTGCTCGCGCAGCACGGCCGCGATGGCCGCGACGTCGGTGAGCAGGCCGGTCACGTTCGAGGCGGCGCTGAAGCTGCCGAGGAGCAACGGCCTTTCCCCGTACGCCCGGAGGTGCTCCCGCAGGTCGTCGAGATCGGGCCGGCCGCGGCCGTCGCTGCCGATCTCGACCACGTCGGCGATCGACTCGCGCCAGGGCAGGACGTTCGAGTGGTGCTCGTACGGGCCGACGAAGACGACCGGGCGCTCGGCCGGTGGGATCCGGGCGCTCCAGCCGTACCGGTCGTCGAGGTTCTCGGGGACGCGCAGGCCGAGCAGGGCGACGAGCTTGTTCACCGCCGTCGTCGAGCCGGAGCCGCAGAACAGCACCACGTCGTCGGGGCCGGCGCCGACCGAGCGGTGGATGAGCTCGCGGGCCTGCTCGCGGAACGCCCCGGTCCGGGCGCCGGTCGCCGAGGCTTCGGTGTGGGTGTTGGCATAACCGGTCAGGACCGTGTCGCGGATGTGGTCCTCGACGAAATCGAGCGCCTGCGCGGAGGCGGTCTGGTCGGCGTACGTGACGCGGCGCGGCCCGAACGGCCCGTCGATCACCGAGCCGGTGCCGATCGAACCCTCACGCAGCCGCCGCAGAATCGGTGTGTCCATGGCTTCCTCCGCGTCCCACGCACACCGCCACGCGGGTCCCGCGCGCCGGTGACGTGGCCCCAGAGTGCGGCCTGACCAGCCCGTTGTCACGTCTCTGCGAGAAATGAGACAACCGCTCAGCCCGGCTGCAGGAGGTCGGAGTAGTCACTGCTGCGCAGCGGCGCACCGGTGAGCGTGCCATCGGAACGCGGCACTTCGAGCGGCTGCCCGGCCCGGGTGAACAGCACCGTGCCCACGTCCGCGCGCGCCGTCAGCGTGCACACGATCTGCCCGTACGCCAGGATCTCGTCGTTGCGGGCGTTGCCCTCGTCGACCTCGGGGAAGCCGACGGTCACCTCGGCGCCCGCGATCTCCTCCGCGGTGAGCGTGAGCCCGGACAGCGCCGTGCCCAGGCCGGCCGTCCGCTCGGCGGCGGTGGGCCCGGCCGTCAGGGTGTTGAGTTGCGCCTGGACGGCGGGATAGGCGGGCGTGCGCCGCACGGTCTGCACCAGCCGGCCGTCGCGCACCAGGCAGAGCACCTGCGCCACCTCGCCGTTGGCGACCGCCGGCCCGGCGCCCGGCGTGGTCAGCGGGTGCCGGGGCAGGTCGACGCCGTGCGGTTCGTCCTGGGCGCGTACGCCGCAGCCCCCGAGCAGCACGACGGCCGCCGTCAGAGCCGTCCCGAGCCGCCGCATCCACCCCATGATGCCCCGCGACCGGCCGGCATCCGGACTCCGTCATGGAACTGTCATATCGCCGGAGAACTTCCGCCAACCTCGACGGGCACTGTGGGGAGCATGACGGTCACCAGTCTGGTCACCGCCGTCGTCATCGGCGGCGCCCTGGGCGTCGCCGGGCACCTGCTGACGAAGGCGGACCGCCGGGTCCCCTTCTGGCTGCCCCCGACGGTCGGCGTCGGCGCGGCCGTGTTCGCCACGACCGTCGCCCGCATCGCCGCCGACCTGCCCACGGGGCTGAGCCTGGCCGAGCTGACCCTGCAGGTGGTGTTCGGCGGGGCCGGGGTGGCCGCCGTGGTGACCACCGGCGACCGCCGAACGCCCGAGAAGGAGGGCCTCCGATGACCGACGTACGCGACGACCTCGACACAGCAGTCGTCACCCCGCTCAGCGATCTGGACGCGGCCGCCGTGGAGCTGCTGCGCGAGTCGCTGACCGAGGCCGTCCGTGATCATCGGTACGTCGTGGTGGACCTGCACGCGGCCCCGACCATCGACTCGGCCGGGCTGAGCATGCTCGTGCGCGCCTACAACGAGGCCAAGGGCAACGGCGGCACCCTGGCCCTGGCCGCGCCTTCGCGGTACGTCGTGACGGTGCTGCACACCATGAAGCTGCACCAGGTCTTCCCGTTGTACCCGGACGTCGACGCCGCGCTCAGCGCGTAGGCAGGTCGATCCGGAACCGCGCCCCGCCGCCGGGCCGGTCGGCCAGCGACACCGTGCCGCCGTGGGCCGCCGCGTGCTCGGCCACGATCGCCAGCCCCAGCCCGGTGCCGTCGCCCCCGCCGCGCGCGTTCGCGGCCGGCCCCCGCACGAATCGGTCGAAGATGGTGGCCCGCGCCTCGTCCGGGACCCCCGGCCCGGCGTCGTCCACCTCGAGGAACCCCGGCCCGATCCGGACGGCCACCGGCCCCCCGCCGTAGCGGATCGCGTTGTCGACCAGGTTGCCCAGCGCCTGTTCGACGCGGCGCCGGTCGACGTGCCAGTCGACCTCGGTGCCCGGCTCGACCTCGATGAGCTCGGCCGGCAGGTTCCGGGTGTTCAGCACGCGGGCCGCCAGCAGCCCGATGTCGGCGTCCTCGAGGTGCACCGGCTGGTCGCTGCGGGCCAGTTCGAGCAGGTCGTCGACCAGCGCCTGGAACCGGGCCACCTCGTCGGCGATCAGCCCGACGGCCGCGGCCGACCGTTCGTCGAGGCTGTCGCGGCGCCGGTTGAGCACGCTCACCGCGGCCGCCAGGGTCTGCAGGGGGGAGCGCAGCTCGTGGCTCACGTCGGCGGCGAAGCGGCGGTCCCGGCGCAACCGCCGGGACAGCTCGTCGGCCATGTGGTTGAACGAGGCGGTCAGCCGGGCCAGGTCGGGTTCGGCGTCCGGGTCGAGGCGGGTGTCCAGGTCACCGTCGGCGATGCCGCTCGCCGCCTCGGCCACCGCCGCCAGCGGTCGCAGGGCGTGCCGGGTGACGTACCAGCCGACCGCCGCTCCCCCGGCCGACACCATGATCGCCACGGCGGTCAGGACCAGCGCGAGCAGCTGCAGCGTCCGCTCCAGCTCACCCAGCGACACGATCTCGTAGAACACCGCCGAACCCTGCACGGGCACGGCCACGACCAGGGACGCTTCCCGGCCGCGGCGGATCCGCTGGGCGCCGGCCTCGCCGCTCGCGGCCATCTCCTGCAGGGCCTCCGGTACGAAGTCGCTCGCGGCCGGACCGGCGCTGCGCGAATACCATTCGCCCTGGAACTCCAGCAGCACGTAGCGGTCGGCGCCGAAGTCGAGCGACTGCAACAGCTCCCGTACGTCCGGGTTCGGACCGGTCAGCCCGGCGTTGATGGCCGCCGCGTCGAAGTAGGTGGCCCGCACGGCCGCCCGCTCACGCTCGCGGAACAGCGTGTTGCTGATCAACTCGTACGAGACGAAGGTGACCCCGGCCGACAGGGCCAGAGCGCCGATGGCGAAGGCGGCGCTGACCCGGGTCCGCAGCCCGGCCCGTCTCACGGCTGCAGCTTGTAGCCCAGACCGCGCACGGTCACCAGGTGCCGCGGCTTGCCCGCGCTGTCCTCGATCTTGTGCCGGAGCCGGCCCACGTGCACGTCCACCAGCCGCTCGTCGCCGATCTCGTACTCCCACACCCGGCTCAGCAGCTGCTGGCGCGACAGCACCTGCCCGGGGTGCTCGGCCAGCTCACAGAGCAGCCGGAACTCCGTCCGGGTGACCGCGACGGGCTCGCCGTGCAGCCGCACCTCACCCGCCTCGGGCCGGATCTCCAGGTCACCGAAGGTCAGCACGGTCATCGACGGGCCGGCCGACGCGGCCCGCCCCCGGCGGCGCAGCGCCCGCAGCCGGGCCGCGAGCTCCTTCACGGCGACCGGCTTGACCACGTAGTCGTCCGCCCCCGCCTCGAGCCCGGCCACGATGTCGTGGGTGTCGTCGCGGGCGCTGACCACGATGACCGGCACGTCATCGGTGCGGCGCAGCTGCCGGATGCACTCGAAACCGTCCATGCCCGGCAGCATGAGGTCGACCAGCACGGCGTCGGCGGGCTGCCGGCGCTGCAGCTCCAGCCCCTCCTCGGCGGTGGCCACGGCGTGGGTCTCGTAGCCCTCGTCCTCCAGAGCCATGGCCAGCGACAGCCGGATCCGGTCGTCGTCCTCGATCAACAGCACGGCGCTCATAACCGCATGATGCCGCGCCGACCACGGGACGACACGGCGCAGTGCCGAATCCCCGGTTTCGTCACGCAACCGTCATATGCCCGGAGGTCTATCGCCATCGCCCGCCCGGAGCATGGGACGCGGGAAACGAACCCTCCCACAGGGCCCGCGCTCCGCCCACCGGTTCGGTGGCCAGGGCGCGGGTCCTTCATGCCGGGGAGACCGCGACCGCCATCCCGGTCTCTCCGGCACCCGTACGCGGGAGGCGTCAACCGCGGCGGCGACCCAGGATCGCGCCGGCGCCCACGAGGACGGCCACGGCAGCGCCGGCCAGGCCGGCACGGTGCATCGACGACCATGACCACAGATCCCGGGACTTGGCCTTGTCGTCGAACATGCCGTGGGCGCCGCGGTCGGTGTCGTCGTCCTTCGGCTCGAAGACGTTGCTGCCGTACCGGGGGCCGGCATCCTCGCTGAGCTGGCCGTCGACCACCTTGCGGGCCAGATACCAGTCCATGAACGAGGGGGCCAGCCGGCTGCCCAGGATGGTGTAGGCGGTGGAGATCCCGACCCACAGGTTGCGGCGCGGGTTCTCGGCCAGGAAGCGCACCGCGCGGGCGGCGATCTCGGGCTGGAAAATCGGCTCGACCGGCTGCGGGTGGTCCGCGAACTCGGTGGCGTTCCAGTCGAACTGCACCGTGTTGATCCCCGGCAGCTGCACCGAGCACACCCGGACGGCGCTGCCGGTGTGCTTGAGCTCGGCGATCACGCTGTCGGTGAAGCCCTTCACGGCGTGCTTGGCACCGCAGTAGGCCGACTGCAACGGGATGCCGCGGAAGGCCAGCGCACTGCCGACCTGCACGATCACCCCGCGGTCGCGGGGCCGCATGTGCTCCAGCGCGGCGCGGGTGCCGTGCACCTGGCCGAGATAGGTGACGTCGGTGATCTTGCGATATTCGTCCTCCGGGATGTCCCAGAAGTAGCGCAGGTCGCCCGAGAAGGCGTCGTTCACCCAGAGGTCGATCGGCCCCAGGTCCTGCTCCACCCGGAGGGCGGCCTGGCGCACCTGCTCGGCGTCGGCCACGTCGGTCGGGATGCCCAGGGCCCGCGCGCCGGCCTTCTCGGCATCCGCGACCGCCCCGTCCAGCCCGGCCTGGCCCCGGGCCAGCACCGCCACGTCCCAGCCGTTTCCGGCCAGCTCCCGCACCACGGCCCGGCCGACCCCGGCGGTTCCTCCGGTGATCACGGCGATCCGACGCTCTGTCACTGCGTTTCCCTTCGCTGCTCAACCTGCCGCAGGTGCAGGTACCCGCTCACCGGCCGCTGGAACACCGATCCTGATCGATCCCGGGTCCGGCGTTAATCACCGGGCCCGCCGGGTAGGCAGCGCCGATTTCCCGTACGACCGACTTCCCGTGCCATCGATTCCGCCGCTTGAGGAGCCGCCGTGACTGCCGTTACCCCACGCCCCGTGGTGACCCGGCCCGCCCCGGTGCGGCGCCAGGTCAAGGGATCCGCGCTGGCCCGGCTGCTGCGCACGACCGACGCGAAGCAGATCGGCCTCATGTACATGGTCACGGCGTTCGTGTTCTTCATCATCGGCGGGGTGATGGCGCTGCTGATCCGGGGCGAGCTGGCCCGGCCCGGCCTGCAGTTCCTCTCCCCGGAGCAGTACAACCAGCTGTTCACGATGCACGGCACGATCATGCTGCTGTTCTTCGCGACGCCGATCGTGTTCGCCTTCGCCAACTACATCGTGCCGATCCAGATCGGCGCGCCCGACGTGGCCTTCCCGCGGCTGAACTCGTTCGCGTACTGGCTGTTCCTGTTCGGCGGCCTGATCGCCATCGGGTCGTTCGCCACCCCGGGCGGCGCCGCGGACTTCGGCTGGACGGCGTACACCCCGCTCAGCGACGAGGTCCACTCCCCCGGCGTCGGCGGCAACATGTGGGTCGTCGGCCTGGCCCTGTCGGGTCTCGGCACGATCCTCGGCGGGGTCAACATGATCACCACGATCCTGACCCTGCGGGCGCCGGGCATGACGATGTTCCGCATGCCGATCATGACGTGGAACATCCTGATCACCAGTCTGCTGGTCGTGATGGTCTTCCCGTTCCTGGCCGCCGCGCTGTTCGCCCTGGCCGCCGACCGCGTGCTCGGGGCGCACGTCTTCGACGTGAACACCGGCGGGCCGATGCTGTGGCAGCACCTGTTCTGGTTCTTCGGCCACCCCGAGGTCTACGTGGTGGCGCTGCCGTTCTTCGGCATCATCACCGAGGTCATCCCGGTGTTCAGCCGCAAGCCGGTGTTCGGCTACAAGGGCCTGGTCGCGGCGACGTTGCTGATCGCCGGCCTGTCGATGAGCGTCTGGGCCCACCACATGTTCGCCACCGGCCAGGTCCTGCTGCCGTTCTTCAGCTTCCTGAGCTTCCTCATCGCCGTACCGACGGGCATGAAGTTCTTCGTCTGGATCGGCACGATGTGGCGCGGGCAGATCTCGCTGGAGACGCCGATGCTGTTCGCCATCGGCTTCCTGGTGACGTTCCTGTTCGGCGGGCTGTCGGGCGTGCTGCTCGCCTCGCCGCCGATCGACTTCCACGTGCACGACAGCTACTTCGTCGTGGCGCACTTCCACTACGTGTTGTTCGGCACGATCGTCTTCGCGGTCTTCGCCGGACTGTACTTCTGGTTCCCGAAGATGACCGGCCGGATGCTCGACGACCGGCTGGGCAAGGTGCACTTCTGGCTGACGTTCGTCGGCTTCCACACCACGTTCCTGGTGCAGCACTGGCTGGGGGCCGAGGGCATGCCGCGCCGCTACGCCGACTATCTGCCCTCCGACGGCTTCACCGAGCTGCACACGATCTCCAGCATCGGCTCGTTCGTGCTCGGGGCCTCCATGCTGCCGTTCCTCTACAACGTCTGGAAGTCGTACAAGGTCGGCCAGGTCGTGACCGTGGACGACCCGTGGGGCTACGGCAACTCGCTGGAGTGGGCCACCTCGTGCCCGCCGCCGCTGCGCAACTTCGACAAGATGCCGCGGATCCGGTCCGAGCGGCCGGCCTTCGACGCCAAGTACGGCGACGAGGTGTCCGACCTGGGTCGCGAGCTGCGCACGGGGGACAGCCGGGTGGCGCAGTCGGTCGCATCGGAGCTGCGCTCCGACGGCGGGCCGGACGGCTCCGACGTGGCGACGCCCGGCGGGGCGACCGGCAGCGAGGCCGCCCGCGGCTACCAGCCCGACCCGCGCTCTGGGGCCCGGAATGTCCGCGTACCCGAACCGGACGAGATCCGGGCGCCCGACGCGGCCGACCAGCCCGGCGGCACCCCCTTCGACGCCGAGGCGACCCGCCGCGACTCCGACGAGCGGCAGCGCCGCGGCGAGGACAAAGGCTGAGACGCCGCGCCTATCCGAAGGTGAAGACGTACGCCCGGGCACCCGGCGCTGCGAACGTGATCTCGAGGAACCGTTCCTCGACCGGGCCGGGCTGGCGGACGAGCTGATACATCCGGCCCTCGTCGAGCACTCCGGCGCCGTCGGCTCCGACGTCGAGACCGGCGGCGTCGCCCGGGGCCTGGCCGTCCAGCGTGACGCGGAACGGGATCGGCCCGCCGCCGGACCGGTCGAGCACCAGGTTGGCGTCGCGGGCCTGGAAGCGGAAGGCGATGCCGCCGTCCGGCCCGGCCAGGTCGGCGTGCTCGCTGCCGACCGTCCACTCGCCGTCCAGGGCCCAGTGATTGAAGTGCAGGTAGTTCGCGTACGTGTAGGTGTGCCGGCGGCCGTACCCGGCGTCGCCGGCCGCCGCGAAGTGCTCGCCCCGGGCGTACCCGAGATAGGTCTCCGGGGTGCGCAGCTGGGACCAGTCGGCCTCGGCCTCGACGCCGGCCGGCTCGACCCGGCTCAGCGGGCGGCGGACGTCGAGCAGGCGCTGGATCGAGCGTTCCGACTTCTCGTACTCCCCCTCGCCGAAATGGTGGTCGCGGATCGTGCCTTCCTCGTCGGCCAGGTACAGCGCCGGCCAGAAGTGGTTGTCGAAAGCCGTCCAGACCGCGTAGTCGTTGTCGATGACGACCGGGTAGTCGATGCCGCGCTCGGCCACCGCCCGGCGCACGAGGGCCGGGTCGTGCTCGAAGGCGAATTCGGGCGTGTGCACGCCGACGACGATCAGCCCGTCCCGGCGGTACGCGTTCCACCACGCGAGGCGATAGGGCGCCGTGCGCAGCCAGTTGACGCAGGTGAGCGTCCAGAAGTCGTAGAGGACGACGTGACCGTGCAGGTCGTCGGGGCCGAGCGGCCGGGAGTCGAGCCACTCGGCCTGGGCCAGCGAGGGCGTTCTCATGCTGTCACGGTGCCAGTCCGGCCGGGCCGAAGCCAGCGATGTGTCGACCGGCTCTATCGTGAACCGGGTGACGCCGCTCCCCCGCCTGCACCGCGTCGCCGCGCTCGTGCTGGAAGGCGCGAAGCCGCTCGACGTCGGCATCCCGGCCCAGGTCTTCACGACGCGCGCGAGCATGCCGTACGAGGTAAGGGTCTGCGGCGCCGCGCCCGGGCTGATCACCGGCGGGGACGGCCTGTCCTACCACGTGGCCGACGGGCTCGACGCCCTCGCGTGGGCCGATGTCGTGTTCCTCCCGGGCTATCGCTTCCCGGACCGCGAGGACCCGCCCGGGGCTGTCCTGGACGCGCTGGTCGCCGCGCACGACCGGGGAGCCCGGCTGGCGGCCATCTCGACCGGGGCGTTCGCGCTGGCCGCGACCGGGTTGCTCGACGGGAAACGGGCCACGACGCACTGGCACTACACCCGGCAGCTGGCGCACAAGCACCCGGGCGTGCGCGTCGACGAGAACGTGCTCTTCGTCGACGAGGGCAGCGTGCTCACGTCGGCCGGCGCCGCCTCGGGCATCGACCTGTGCCTGCACCTGCTGCGCGGCGACCTCGGGGTGGCCGCGTCCAACCACGCGGCCCGGCGGCTGGTCGCGGCGCCCTACCGCAGCGGCGGCCAGGCCCAGTACGTGCCCCGCAGCGTGCCCGAACCGCTCGGCGAGCGCTTCGCCGCGACCCGGGAATGGGCGCTGCACCGGTTGGACAAGCCGCTCTCGCTGGAGACGCTGGCCCGGCACGCGGCCGTGTCGCCGCGGACCTTCTCCCGACGGTTCGCCGACGACACCGGCCACCCGCCGATGCAGTGGGTCATGCGGGCCCGCATCGACCGGGCCCGCGAGCTGCTGGAGCTCTCGCAGCTGTCGGTGGAGCAGATCGCCGTGCGCGTCGGGCTGGGCACCGGAGCCAACCTGCGCCTGCACTTCCAGCGCGTCCTGGGCACGACACCGAGCCAGTACCGCCGCACCTTCGTGGCGTGACCTCCCGAGTGGCCGGACGTGGCGAGTGGCGTGATCCTTGCGAACGGTGGCGCCGGCGCCACTGTTCGCGCCGCAGGGCGCCCGCGAGGGTTGAGCCATGACTCGCATCGCCATCAACGGATTCGGCCGCATCGGACGCAACGTGCTGCGGGCGCTGCTCGAGCGGGACAGCAAGCTCGAGGTCGTCGCCGTCAACGATCTCACCGAGCCGGCCGCCCTGGCCCGCCTGCTGGCCTTCGACACCACGGCCGGACGGCTGGGCCGCCCGGTCACCGCCGACGGCTCCACCCTGGTCGTCGACGGGCGCCGCATCGAGGTGCTGTCCGAACGGGAGCCGGCCGCGCTGCCCTGGGCCGCGCTGGAGATCGACATCGTGCTCGAGGCGACCGGCCGCTTCGCCTCGGCCGCGGCCGCCCGCGCCCACCTCGACGCCGGCGCGCGCAAGGTCCTGGTCGGAGCCCCCTCGGACGGCGCCGACGTCACGCTCGCGCCCGGCATCAACACGTCCGCGTACGACCCCGCCACCCACACGATCGTCTCGAACGCCTCCTGTACGACCAACGCCCTGGCCCCGCTCGCGTCGGTGCTGGACGAGCTGGCCGGCATCGAGCACGGCTTCATGACGACGGTCCACGCCTACACCCAGGAGCAGAACCTGCAGGACGGCCCGCACCGCGACCCGCGCCGGGCCCGGGCCGCGGCCGTCAACATCGTCCCCACCACCACGGGCGCGGCCAAGGCGATCGGCCTGGTCCTGCCCCAGCTCGCCGGCAAGCTCTCCGGCGACTCGATCCGCGTGCCCGTCCCGGTCGGCTCGATCGTCGAGCTCAACACCACGGTCGCCCGCGACGTCACCCGCGACGAGGTCCTGACGGCCTACCGCGTGGCCGCCGACGGGCCGCTGGCCGGCATCCTCGAGTACTCCGAGGACCCGCTGGTCTCGGCCGACATCGTCGGCAACCCGGCGTCGGCCGTCTTCGACTCGGCCCTCACCCGGGTCGACGGCCGCCACGTCAAGGTCGTCGCCTGGTACGACAACGAGTGGGGCTTCTCCAACCGGGTCATCGACACCCTGGAGCTGCTGGCCACCCGGGGCGTCTGACCGCTCACGCCCGCCGGCCGGCCGTCGTCCTGATCACGGCGGAATCGTAGGAGGATCAGACCGGCCTTGCTTGTACCGCGGCGCCTACGTCACCGCGCTGCCTCGATCCGTGACGAGCGCGATCGGGGTCGGTTCCCTCAGAGTTCGACGACCAGCTTGGTCGCCGAGACGCCGCGGCGCTGCTGGTCCAGGGCCTTCTGCAGGCCGGCCAGTGACGTGCCGACGACCGAGGCTCGCGGCAGCGGCCGGTAGCGGCCCTCGGCCAGCGCGGCCGGCAGGAAGTCGCGGAAGATCGCGGGGCCGACGTCGTTCTTCTTGACGTCCGACCCGAAGACGAACTTCATCCGGACCCCGCGGCGCCGGGCGGCCAGCTGCCAGCGCAGGACCCCGCCGACCATCCCGGTCAGGGTGCGCGGCAGCGAGAACCCGTTCTCGAACGTGACCGGCGCCGTGGCGACGGAGACGAACCGGTTGCCGCGCGAGGCGCCGGCGATCCGGATGCAGGCGGGGGCCGCGCCCAGGCCGATCGCGACCGCGCCGGCCGGCGTACGGTCGCTCAGGGTCTCGATGATGTCGGCCTCGACCGTCGGGCTGCGGTAGTCGCAGACCCGGCTCGCGCCCAGGTCGGTGAGCAGGCCGGCGTTGCGGGGCGACGCCGTCGTGATCACGTCGTAGCCGGCCGCCACGGCCAGCTGGATCGCGTTGACGCCCACGCTGGTGGAGCCGCCCCAGATCAGCACGGTCGCCCCGGCCGGCGGCGCGCCGGCGACCGGGAGCCGCAGCCCGAGGTGGGTGGTCTGGAACAGCGAACAGGCGGCGGTGGACAACCCGAGCGGCAGCACGGCCGCGTCCCGGTAGGACAGGCTCGCCGGGATGGGCGCGGCGAGCACTTCCGGTACGACCGTGTACTGCTGGAACGCGCCCTGGGCGGGGCTGTCGACGTCGCGGTCGGTGCCGACGGCCAGCGCCAGCACCCGGTCGCCGGCGCGGAACCGGGTGACCGCCGAACCGGTCTCGACCACCTCGCCGGCCAGGTCGGCGCCGACCACGGCCGGGTACGTGAGCCACGAGTAGGCGACCCGGCCGGCCACCTGGATCACCCAGTCCAGCGGGTTGACGGCGACGGCGTGGTTGCGCACGACGATCTGGTCGGGGCCGGGCGGCGTGCAGGGCGCCGGCCCCACTTCGAAGGCTCCGTTGCGGGTCCGGATCCAAGCGGCGGTGTTGGTGGGCTGGGCGGTCGGGGGCATGCTGCACACTCCTCATGACTGCACTAGGTGCAATCACCAGCCTGCCACGTGATTGCACCCGGTGCAAACGCGGTAGATTCCCGGTCATGGCCCGCTGGGAACCGGACGCGCGCGGCCGCCTGCAGCAGGCGGCCATGAGCCTGTTCCGCGAGCGCGGCTATGCCGAGGTCACGGTGGCCGAGATCGCCGACCGGGCCGGGCTGTCCAAGCGCTCGTTCTTCAACCACTTCGCCGACAAGCGCGAGGTGTTCTTCGCCAACGCGCAGTTCTTCGAGGAGAGCGTGCTGGCCCACCTGGCCTCGGCCGACCCGCGGCTCAGCGCGATCGACGCGACGGTGCTCGCCCTGACCCGCTGCGGGCTGGATCTGTCCACCGTGACGTCGGCCGAGGACGCCCAGACCCGGCTCGACGTCCTCGTCGCGACCCCCGAGCTGCGCGAGCGCGACCTCAACAAGACCGCCGAGCTGACCGCGGCCATGGTCGAGGCCCTGGGCCGCCGCGGTGTACCGCCCCGCACGGCCGGCTTCGCCGCCCAGGCCGGCCTGGCCGTCTTCACCGTCGCCGTCGCCGAGTGGCTGGCCACCCCGGCCGCCGACTTCCCCGATCTGATGCGGCGGGCCCTGAACGAGCTGCGCGAGGCCGTGGCCTGAGGCCGGCGGCGCCTTTCGCACCGCCGGCCGTGGAACTCAGACCGGGCGGTAGCCGGCCGGCCGGGTGGCGAACGTGCCGCGTCCCCGCGTACGGCTGCGCAGGTCGGTGGCGTACCCGAAGAGCTCGCCCAGCGGCACCAGGGCCGTGACCGACTCGCCGGTGGAGCCGGTGATCCGGCCGCGACGGGACGCGAGATCGCCCAGCACCCCGCCGAGCGTCTCGGCCGGGGCGTGGACGATCACGTCGGCGACCGGTTCCAGCAGAGCCAGCTCGCACGCTTCGAGTGCCGCCCGCAAACCGTTGCGGCCGGCCGTGCGGAACGCCATCTCCGAGGAGTCCTTCACGTGGGTGGCTCCGTCGGTGAGCACCACCCGCAGGCCGACGACCGGGTGACCGCCGAGCGGACCGTGGGCCAGCGCCTCCCGGCAGCCGGCCTCGACCGCGCGGACGTACTCGGCCGGGACGCGCCCGCCGGTCACCGTGGACGCGAACGCGAACCCGGTGCCGTCGAGCGGCGCCACCTCGAGCACGACGTGCGCGAACTGACCCGCCCCGCCGTCCTGCTTGACGTGCCGGTGGATCAGACCGGTCACGCCGCGCGCCACGGTCTCGCGGTAGGACACCTGGGGCCGGCCGGTCGTGACGGCCACGCCGGCCTCGCGCAATCTCGTCACTGCCACCTCCACTTGCAATTCCCCCAGTCCGGACAGCAGGGTCTGCCCGGACTCGTCGTCCGTGCGCACCGACAGCGACGGGTTCTCCTCGACCAGCGCGGCCAGGGCGCCCGGCAGCCCGTGGGCGTCGGCCCGCGTACAGCCCTCGACCGCGACCGAGACGAGCGGCTCAGCCGTCGGGGGCGCCTCCAGCTGAACGGGATGCTCCCGGGTGGACAGCGTCGTGCCGGCCCGGGCCGCCTTGATCCCGGCCAGTGCGACGATGTCACCGGCCTGCGCGCGATCGACGTCGGTGTGCCGGTCGGCCTGCACCCGCAGGATCCGGCCGACTCGCTCGGTCCGTCCCGTGCCCGCGTCCCAGACCGTGTCACCCTTGGCGAGGGCGCCGTCATAGACCCGGACGAACGTCAGCCGGCCCGACCGGCCCGAGTGCACCTTGAAGGCCAGCGCGGTGAGCGGAGCCGCCGGATCCCCCGACGGCGCCGGCAGGTAGTCGACCACCGCGTCCAGCAGCGGCTCGACACCGATGCCGCGGTAGGCCGATCCGCACAGCACGACCACGGCCGTACCGGCCCCGGTCAGGTCGCGCATCGCCGCCCGCAGGGTCTCGTCCGGCATCGCGTCCAGCTCTTCCAGCGCCGCCGGGTGCAGCTCGGCCACCGCCTCCTCGAGACGACGGCGGGCCGGCCCGTCGAACTCCGGGGTGACCCGCTGCTCGCCGTCCACCCAGGTGAGCGTGCGCCGGCCGACCAGGTCGACGACGCCGCCCTCGACGGGCACCTGCGCGACCAGCGGAGTCACTCCCAGCCGCTCCCGCAGCGAGCGCACGGCCGCGTCGAGGTCGGCGCCCGGCCGGTCGAGCTTGTTGACGAACACGATCCGCGGGACGCCGTACCGGTCGGCCTGCCGCCAGACCGCCTCGCTCTGCGGCTCGACCCCGGCGACGCCGTCGAGCACGACGACCGCGCCGTCGAGCACCCGCAACGAGCGCTCGACCTCGTCGGTGAAATCGACGTGTCCGGGCGTGTCGATGAGGTTGAGCCGATGGCCGTTCCAGTCGCAACCGACCGCGGCCGCGAAGATGGTGATGCCACGTTCACGCTCCTGAGGATCGAAGTCGGTGACCGTCGTCCCGTGGTGCACCTCGCCCCGTTTGTAGGTGGCGCCGGTACGGAAGAGGATGCGTTCGGTCAGGGTGGTCTTGCCCGCGTCGACGTGCGCGAGGATGCCGAGATTTCGCATGGCTGATGGGCTTTCGAGAGTTCCGCAGGTGGACGGCGCCCACCCGGCCGCGTCGTCAGGACGCGGTCAGGAACGACCAGCCTCGGTGGCGCAACCGAGGCTGGGCCCACCGGACACGAGGAGAAGAGCGGTGCGGTAGCGCACGGCGTCCTCCCCTCGCGAAACGATCAACACCGGTGACGGTACGGACGCCGATCCGGCTTGTCGACCGCTTTCAGCTCCGCACGGCGGCGGTGGCCGGGCCCCGCACCGACCGCCGGGCGGTCCGCAGCAGGGCCGTGGCGGTGAGCATCACGGCGATCGCCGCGACGATGCCGAAGGCGGCCGGGGACGCGTCGGGCCAGACCCGGCCGGCCCGCGCCGAACCGAACGGCAGGACCGTGAACAGCGCGGCCACCAGGCCGCCGAGCACGCCGGTCACCGTGATCAGCAGTCCTTCGAGGGCCACCATCGCGGTCACCTGGCCGCGGGTGGCGCCGGCCAGGCGCTGCTGGGCGAACTCGCGGCGCCGGTGGGCGGTCGCGGCGATCAGCGTGTTGACCAGCATGATCGCCACGAAGACCGTGATCAGGCCGACCACCACGTAGTTGAGCGTCTGGATGTCCTGGGCGTAGCCGGGCTGGGTCGTGCCCGCGGCGGCGCGGTCCTCGATGCCCTGCATGTAGACCGTGCCCGTCGCGATGCCGGTGAAGAGCAGGACCGGCATCACGGCCGACGACAGCCGCGGGCCCTGCAACGCCAGCTCGCCCGGGGCGCCGAACAGGCGTACCAGAGGGCTCAGCACGGCCGTGACCAGCCGCAGCAGCTCGGGGGCGAGCAGGGCCAGCCCGATCGACGCCCAGATGCCGGCCTGGCCGGCGGTCTGCATCGCGTCGATTCCCTTGCCGTACATCAGCGTCGCGGTCAGGACGGCGCAGTTGGCCCCGGTCAGCAGGAACAGCGCCGCGCCGAGGCGACGCAGCCGCGGCCGCTGCTTGCGGCGGCCGTGCCCGGCGGCGCGCCGGGCCGCGGCGACGCCCGCCACCAGCGAGCCCAGCAGGGTGACCCCGAAACCGGCGCCCAGCGCGATCGGGCCGAACGCGGCGCCGACCGAGGTCGCGACCTGACCGGTGTCGTGCAGCAGGCCGACCAGCACCCGGCCGAGCACGAGACCGACCGGCACGGCGGCGGCCGAGGCGACCAGCGCGACCGCCACGGCCTCCCCCACGATCATCCGGCGCAGCTGGGGCCCGGTCGCGCCGACCGACCGCAGCAGCGCGATCTGCTGGTCGCGTTGCCGGATGGCCAGGGTGAGCGTCGACGTCACCGCGAACGCGACGATGATCAGGCACCAGCCTCCGCCGACGGTCGCCGTGGTGGTCAGCGACTCGTGGCCGGCCGCCGCGTCCACTCCGGAGGCGGTGTCGAGCAGCGACGCGAAGGCCATGAGCAGCGCCGCGCCCAGGAAGGCGGAGAGGAACGTGGCGACGAAGCCGCCGGGACGGTGGCGCAGGTTGCGCAGCGCGACGGCGATCATGCTTCTGCCCCCACGCGGTCGCCGAGGTGGGCGAGGCGCTCGGCCGCGGCGTCGGCGGTGGGCGCCTGCAGCGACCCGGCCAGCCGGCCATCGGCCAGGAAGAGGACCGAGTCGGCGTACGCGGCGGCGACCGGATCGTGCGTCACCATGACCACCGTGCGGCCGTGCCCGCTCACCACCGTGCGCAGCAGGGTCAGCACCTCGCGGGCGCTGCGCAGGTCGAGCGCGCCGGTCGGTTCGTCGGCGAAGATCACAGCCGGCTCGGTGACCAGCGCCCGGGCCACGGCGACGCGCTGACGCTGCCCGCCGGAGAGCCGCTCCGGGAGGTCCTGCGCCCGGTCGCCCAGCCCCAGCCGGTCGAGAACCTCCCGGACGCGGTGGCGATCGGCCCGGCGTCCGGCCAGGCGCAGCGGCAGCACCACGTTCTGCTCCACCGTGAGCGACGGGAGCAGGTTGTAGTCCTGGAAGACGAAGCCGACCCGGGTGCGCCGGAACTTCGTCATCGCGGTGTCGTCGGTGGCCGTGAGCTCGGCGCCGTCGATGAACACGCGGCCACCGGTCGGACGGTCGAGCCCGGCCGCGCACTGCAGCAACGTGCTCTTACCCGAGCCGGACGGACCCATCACCGCGGTGAAGCTCCCGGCCGGGAACGCGGCGGTCACCCCGTCGAGCGCGGTGACGCCACCGTCGTAGGTCTTGTACAGCGAGTCGAGGCTTACCCCATCAGTCATGGGTACACCGTACGAGCGCACTACGTCAGGAATCGGTAGTGCTGGCACCCCGATTTCGCTAGAGCACTCCAGCCCGGCGCACTAGTGCACTGCCACCGTACGGGGTAGGTTCGGCTCGTGAAGGTCCCCGTCTTCCGCCGGATCGCCGCCGAGCTCGCCGCCCGGATAGCCGCCGGGGAACCGCCGCCCGGCGAGCGCATCATGTCGATCCGCCAGATCATGGCCGAGTACGACGTGGCCATGGCGACGGCCACCAAGGTGGTCGCCCACCTGCGCGACGAGGGCCTGGTGCGGGCCAGGCCGGGCGTCGGCACGGTGGTCGCGGGGGGCGTCCGATCCCCGGGCACCGGCCCCGACCGCGATCTGGTCGTCCGGACGGCCATCACGATCGCCGACGCCGAGGGCCTGCCCGGCCTGTCCATGCGCCGGCTGGCCGGCGAGCTGGGCATCCCGACGATGTCGGTCTATCGCCATGTGGCCGACCGGGAGGAGCTCGTGCTGCTGATGATGGACAAGGTCATGGCGGCCAACCCGCCGCCACCCCGGCTCGACCCGGCACGGGACGGCTGGCGCGCCTGCGTCGAGGCGCTGGCCCGCCTGCAGTGGTCGATGTACCGCCGGCACACCTGGCTGGCCCAGGCCGTCTCGTTCACCCGCCCGCTGCTGGCCCCGCACGCGATGGCCCACACCGAGTGGACGATGCGAGCCCTGGAGGGCCACGGCCTCGATCCCAGCACCCAGTTCCGCGCCGCCGTGACCGTCGCCAACTACGTCCGCGGCACCGCCGTCAACCTGGAGGACGAGGCCCAGGCCGTCCAGGAGACCGGCATGACCGACACCGAGTGGATGGACACTCAGCGCCGGCGTTTCACGGCCGTGCTGGCCGCCGGCCGGCTCCCGCTGATGGCCCGTTTCATGGCCACCTCCGACCGCGAGCTCAACCTGGACATGCTGCTGGAGTACGGCCTGCAGCGGCTTCTCGACGGCCTCGAGACCCAGCTCACGCCCCATCCCGAGCCGCACACTCAGCCGGCGACCGAGGACCGGCGGCGTTGATTCTGCGCTAGACGCCGGCGAAGGACTCCAGGGCGGCCATGGTCTGCAGGGAGACCAGGCGCGCGCTGGGAGCCTTTCATCACCGTGCCGTGGAGCTCCTCGTGGGCCGTCACCGCCTCGGCCCGGCTGCGGTAGATGGTGCCCTCGAGCTCCGCGGAGACGACGTCCTCGGCGAAATCGGCGAAGAAGCCGGCGACGTCACCCCGGTTCCACGCCTCGTACATCCGGGTGGGGATGGTGCTCATCGTCTCGATCGACTGGTCCATGGTCGCCTTTCCGGGTTTCAGGAGCCTCCATCCTGGCCGGGACCGGCCCCGGGAGCCTTGGCTTCGCGTGCACGGTTACCCGAATTCAGCGCTGCCGGGCTGTAGCCGTACGCCGCCTTGAAAACCCGGCTGAAGTACGCCGGGTCGTGGAATCCCCAGCGGGCGGCGACGGCCGTGACCGTGCGGCCGGGCGTCAGATCGGCCCGGCACCGCTCCAGGCGACGCCGGCGGATCAGGGCTCCGGGACCGTCTCGGGCTGGTCCTCGAAGAGCTTGTGGAGGCGGCGGACGGAGATGTGGTGGGCCGCGGCGACCATCCCCCGGGGACAGCCCGCGGTCGGACAGCCGCGCCTCGATGTAGCCGACGACCCGGTCCCGCAACGCGTCGTCGGGACCGGTGCGGACGTCACCGTTCAGCTGGGCCTCGAGCGTCACCGCGATCAGCGCGGTCACGGCGGCCGCGGATCGTTGCGCCTCGCCGGCCCGGAACCCGCTCAGCGACCGGCCCAGGTCGCGCGCCAGCGAGGACACCAGGGCCCCGGGACCGCGGTCGCCCTTGATGCGTACGCCGGTCAGCCGGTCGGCGTCGCCGGGCCGCAGCCGCAGCTCCCGCCGGGGCACCAGGATGCTCACATGCGCCGACGCGGTGCTGGCGAACCGGGCCGGCCGGGCCGGGTCCACGAGCACCAGGTCGGTCGGCCCGAGGTCGGCTGGGCCGCGGCCCTGCTCGACGAGCGCCCGGCCCCGCATCATCAGCTCGATCTGCCACCACGCCTCGTCGGCCGGCCGGGCCGAACGGGCGTCCCGGAAGCACTCGCCCGCCGGCGTGACCAGTTCGACCAGCTTGAGCGGCCCGAATCGCGCGACACGACACGGGCCTCGAACTCGCCGTGGTCGTGCCGCCCGCTGCGGACCGGAGGCAACCCGCTGGTCGCGAGCTTCTCCTGGAAGACGCCGATGTCGGTGAACACCCGCCCCACCGTAGCTCCGCCCGGCTCAGGACGAGCCGAGCCGCTCACCGACCACGGCGGGCAACCGCCGGCCGTCCCGGGCCAGCGGGAGCAGACCGGCGCCGACCAGGACGGCGGACAGCGGCAGCAGATCGAGCGACAGGGCGATCGACGTGAAGCCCAGCAGCACCAGTACCGGCGACCACGCCGGCAGCCGCCGGGCCACCGCGTGCCGCACCAGCAGGACCAGCAGACCCACCTCGAACAGGACGGAGGCCAGCACGTTGAGAAGGAGGGGGAGGGACGGGAACGAGTCGAACAGGTCCCCGGTGATCACCCACAGCATGCCGGCCGCGCCGACGATGGTCACCGCCTCGGCGACGACCGTCAGCGGGCTCGGCAGCTCCCGGCGGAGGCGGTCGGCCAGGACGGCGAAGAGGGCCACGGCGATGAAGAAGGCGACATGGCCGGCGTCCCACGCCCATCCGTTGCCGCGGTCGCCGTCGAGCCCGTCGGCGTACCGGCAGAGACCGTAGACGAGCATCAAGGCGGGAGCAACGACGGCGATCAATCTTGTCATGGACGCAGCCTCGCCCGTCCGGGCCCGCAGAACCCATCGGGGGATTCCCCGGCTTTACCCGTAGCCGGACCCGGCCCGGCGGAGTCGGGAGCCGGGACGGCCCGGCGGAGTCGGGAGCGGGACGGCCCGGCGGAGTCGGGAGCGGGACGGCCCGGCGGAGTCGGGAGCGGGACGGCCCGGCGGAGTCGGGAGCGGGACGGCTCGGCCGCGGGTCTCGCGGCCGGGCCGATCCGGTCAGCTGACGGTGATCTCGCCGCTCGAGGAGCGAACACACTGCACGGCCCGCGACGCGGTGGTCACGGCGCCCGTGAGGCACTGGCCCAGCACGCCGTGGCCGGCCGCGTTGGGGTGCCACGACTCCTGGCAGGTCTGGAAGGACGTGACGCAGGAGTTGGCGATGCGCTGGATGGCGATCTTGTCGTAGCCGGCCAGGTCGGTCAGGAACGTGCCCGTCGGGCCGTCCTGCAGGCGGATCGGGGTGGCCAGCGCGTTGCCGGGGCTGCCGGTCCGCTCGCACAGCCGGGCGCCGTCGAAGGCCCGCTGCACGTTCAGATAGACCAGGTCGTCGCCTGGGAAATCGTTGCGCAGAGCGCCGTGCACGCCGGACACCAGGGCGCCCAGCCCGGTCGAGAACAGGTGGCCGGCGGCCAGGCTGGCCCGGTGGATCGGGCAGCCGGCGCGGTACCGTTCGGCGCCCAGCGCGCGGAACTTGTCACGGTCGTCGGCGCGGCCGTCCTCCTCCCACAGACTGCTCTCGAGGTCGGTCGGCAGCGGGTTGGTGTAGTCCTGGAGGACCACCCGGTGCACGCCGTCCGCGTCGATCTCGTCCAGGGTGCGCAGGACCTCGCGTACCGCCGAGGTGGTCTCCGCCCGGGCGGCGCTCAGCTGGGCCGGGGTGGCCAGGTCGCCGGCCGCGCACGGGGCCTGCGGGACCGGCCCGCCGATGTAGGCCCAGAACTCCCACCAGCCCGTCCACGCGTCGGCCACGAACTGGTTGGCACACTTGACGGCGACGTCGCCGAAGGTGAACTGGGTGTTGTTGGAGCCCAGCCCGATCAGCACGAGGTCGATGTCGTGGGTGCGGCCCACCGCGCGCAGCTGGTCGAGTTGCGCGGCGACGGTGCGGCCCTTCTCCCGGGCCCCGGACGCGTTGGCGATGTCCTGCGGCTGGCCGCCCGAGCAGGCCAGGTTGAAGCGGTCCTGGATGCCGGGCAGGGACGCCCGCAGCAGCGACGCGTTGGCCGAGCGGTGGCAGAAGAAGGCGTTGCTGTTCGCCGCCGACCAGCCCGGGAAGGCCTGGGCCTGGCCGTTCACGTCGACGACGGGCTGGTAGGCGCCGGCGCCCTCGCCGCTGATGAAGCTGTCACCGAGCGCGACGGCGGCGGTGGGCGGGGCGGCCTGCGCGGGGACGGCGGTGGCGGTCAGGGCGACCAGGGCGAGAGCGACGGGTACGGCGAGACGGCGCCAGACCGACGGAGCCTTCAAGAACGACGGAGCCAGGGACAATGCGGCCTCCAAAGCCGAAGCATTCTCGGATCTCGATCCGATCATCTACTTCGGAGGCCGTCAATGTGTCGAGGATGTTTCTTCACGGGTTCGTGAAACGCGCCGGCGCCGCCGGGCCAGCACCGGAGGCGCGATCAGCGCGAGCGCCACGACGACCCAGAGCACCACCGTGAGCGGCGAGGACACCAGCACCGACCAGTCGCCCTCCGACAACGCGAGGGCCCGGCGCAACTGCTGCTCGGCCAGCGGGGCCAGGATCAGGCCGACCACGGCCGGGGCGACGGGCACGCCGGCCTCGCGCATGAGCAGGCCGATCAGCCCCAGGACGGTGAGCACGAGCAGGTCGGCGATCGTCCCGCCGGCCGCGAAGGCGCCCAGACACGCGAAGACCAGCACCCCGGCATAGATCCCGTACGCCGGAATGGTCAGCAGCCGCACCCAGGCCCGGGCCAGCGGCAGGTTCAGCACGAGCAGCAGCACGTTGCCGATGTAGAGGCTGGCGATCAGCGCCCAGACCAGATCCCCCGACTCGCTGAACAACTGCGGGCCGGGCTGCAACCCGTACGACTGGAAGGCCGTCAGGATCACGGCGGCGGTGGCCGAGGTGGGCAGGCCGATCGTCAGCAGCGGCACGAGCACGCCGGCCGCCGCGGCGTTGTTGGCCGCCTCGGGACCGGCCACTCCCTCGATGGCGCCCCGCCCGAACTGCTCGCGATGTTTGGAGAGCCGTTTCTCGAGGCTGTAGCTGAGGAACGTGGGCACGTCGGCGCCGCCCGCGGGCAGGCTGCCGATCGGGAAACCGAGCGCGGTGCCGCGCAGCCAGGCCGGCCACGATCGGCGGAAGTCCTCGCGGGAAAGCATCGGCTGGCCCCGCAGCGGTGTCACGCGGCTGTCGCCCGTGCCCGCGACCAGGTGGGCGAACGTCTCGCCGAGCGCGAACAACGCGACCACGACGATCACCACGTCGATGCCGTCGAACAGCGACGGCAGGCCGAACGCGAGCCGGGCCTGCCCGGTCTGGGTGTCGATGCCGACCAGCCCGATCGTGGCCCCGATGACCAGGCTGGCCGCGCCCTTGAGCAGGCTCGGGCCGAGCAGCGCGCTGACCGTCACGAAGGCCACCGCCATCAGGGCGACGTACTCCGGCGGCCCGAAGTTGACGGCGAGGTCGGCGACGACCGGCGCGGCGACCGACAGTGCGATCGTGCCGATCGTGCCGGCCACGAAGCTGCCCAGGGCGGCGGTGGCCAGGGCGGCGGCGCCCCGGCCGGCCCGGGCCATCTTGTTGCCCTCCAGCGCGGTGGCCACCGACGCGCTCTCACCGGGCGTGTTGAGCAGGATCGAGGTGGTCGAGCCGCCGTACATGCCGCCGTAGTAGATGCCGGCGAACATGATCAGCGCGGCCGCCGGCTCGAGCCGGAACGTGACCGGCAGCAGCAGCGCGACGGTCAGGGCCGGGCCGATGCCGGGCAGGACGCCGACCGCGGTGCCGATCGTGACGCCGATGAACGCCCACAACAGGTTTTCCGGGGTGAGCGCGTCGGCGAAGCCGGAGAGCAGGTCGCCCATGTCAGAACCCCCACGGCCCGGTGGGCAGCGACAGCCCGATCAGCACGTCGAAGATGAGGAACACGACCACGGCGAGCGTCCAGCCGTAGGCCACCACGCGGGCCGGGTGCGGCGCGCCCAGCAACAGCGCGGCGCCGACGAACAGCCCGGCGCTGCTCACCACGTACCCCATGACCGGCAGCAGCAGGGCGAACGCGACCAGGACGGCCACCAGGGCCGCCAGGCGCCACAGGCTGCGTCTCCCGGCCGGCGGCGTACGGAGGAAACGGCGCGACTGGAGGGCCAGAGCGCCACCGATGACCCCCAGCAACACGCCGACCAGGGTCGGCGCCGCGGCCGGGCCGAGCGCCTCGTCCGAGTCCCGCAGCCGGGCTGCGTCGACCAGCACGACCACCGCGCCGACGACCATCAGAACGCCGAGCGCGCCGGCCGCCCGGGCCTCCGCATGGGCGACCTCCGGCGTCTCGGGCGGCGGGCGCCCCTCCTCGATGTCGGTCACCGCGGGCCGCATCCCGGACGACGCACGTCCACCGGGCCACTCATGCCAGACCCATCTTCTTCAGCACGTCCGTGACGGTCCGGCGCTCATCGATGAGGTACCGGTCGAACTGCGGGCCGGCCAGCGAGGCGTCCAGCCAGCCGCGCCGTTGCAACGTCTCCTGCCAGGCCTCGGTACGGGTCATGCGCATCAGCAGGTCCTCCAGCTCGCGCTCTTCCTCGGCGCCGATGCCCGACGGCGCGACCACGCCCCGCCAGTTGGCCAGTTCCACGTCGACCTTCTGTTCCTTGAGCGTGGGCACGTCGGGCAGCGTGGGCAGCCGCTGCGGGCTGGACACGGCGATCGGCCGGATCGTGCCCGCCCGGATCTGGCCGACCAGTTCCGAGACGCCCGAGACGCCGACGGTGGCCCGGCCCGAGAGCAGGGTGGACAGCGCCTCGCCACCGCCCGAGTGGGCCACGTAGTTGACGTCGGCCGGATTCGCGCCGATGGCGTCGGTGACCAGCCCGGCCAGGATCTGCTCGATCCCCCCGGCCGAGCCACCGGCCCAGCTGACCTTGCCCACGTCGTCCTTCATCAGGGTCACGAGATCGTCCATGCTGCGCACCGGCGAGTCGGCCGGCACCACGATCACCTCGTAGTCGGTGAGCAGCCGGGCCAGCGGCGTCGTGCGGTCGAGCGCGACCGGTGAGTCGTTGCTCTCGATCGCGCCGACCATGACCAGGCCCATGACCATGAGCTGCGTGGGGTCGCGCTCGAACCGTACGAACTGGCTCAGCCCGATCGTCCCGCCGGCCCCGGCCACGTTGTAGACCTCGGTGCGCCCGGCCTCGTCGCGCAGGGCCGCCTGCATCTCCCGGGCGGTCTGATCCCACCCGCCGCCCGGCGCGGCCGGGGCCATCAGCCGCAGCTGCCGCCCGTTGAGAAAGCCCTCGTCGTCCCGGCCGGCCGCCAGGGACACGACGAGCAGGAGCGTTGCCAGCCCCGCAGCCACAAAGGGGCCCGCAGCCGCGGGTCGCCAAGTGATCCGCATCGGTCCTCACCACGCTTTCGTGACGTTCTGCCCGACACTCCCCATAGATTCAGCTACCTGGATCTTTTAGTCAATCGTCAACCTGCCGCCGAGGGGCCGGTTTGGGTGCGGCGGCCGGGGCGCGGCAGGATCGAGGGCGTGGGCGAGCAGGGGGACTCGGCGACACGGCTGCGGGTGACGCTGCTGGGCGCCTTCCAGGTGTGCCGCGGCGACGCCGTGGTGCCCCTGCCCGGCGCCCGGCTGCGCGGGCTGCTCGTCCGGCTCGCCCTGGCCGGTGGACGGCCGGTCGACCCGGGCACGCTGGTCGACGCGCTCTGGCCCGACGACCGCCCGGCCGACCCGGTCAACGCGCTGCAGTCGCTGGTGTCGCGGCTGCGCCGGGTGCTGGGCTCTCCCGGCACGGTCACGCAGGCCGAGGGCGGCTACCGGCTCGACGTGGCCGGCGACGACGTCGACGCGGTGCGCTTCGAGCGGCTGACCAGCGGCGGACGGGCGAAACTGCACGCCGCGGACCGGGCCGCCGCGGCCGCGCTGCTGGGCGAGGCCGTCACCCTCTGGGCCGAGCCGGTCGCCGTGGCCGCGGTCGCGCCGGCCGTGGCCACCCGGCTCGACCAGGCCCGGGTCGTCGCGGTGGCCGATCTGGCCCAGGCCGAGCTCGGGCTGGGCCGGCCCGCCGACGCGGCGGCCCGCCTGACCACCCGGCTCACCGAGGAACCGGCCGACGAGCGCGCGGCCGCGCTGCTGATGGACGCGCTCACCGCCCAGGGCCGGCAGGCCGAGGCGCTGGCCCTCTACGAGACGGTGCGCGAGACCCTGGCCGACCGGCTCGGCGCCGACCCGGGCACGGCCCTGCGCGAGCGGCACCTGCGGCTGCTGCGCCAGGCCGGGCCCGCCGATCGCGTGCCGCCCGATCGTCTGCCGCCCGATCGTCTGCCTGCCGATCAGGTGCCGGCCGGCCGGGACGATCCGGCGCCGCCGAGCAACCTGCCCGCCGCGCTCACCAGCTTCATCGGGCGCGACGACGACCTCACGCGGGTCGGCACGCTGCTGGCCGCCGGGCGGCTGGTCACCGTGGTCGGGCCGGGCGGGGCCGGAAAGACGCGGCTCGCGCTCGAGGCCGGCCGGCGCCACCGTCACGAATACCCGGACGGCACCTGGCTGGTCGACCTGGCCGCGGTCACCGAGCCGGCCAAGGTGGGCGCGGCCCTGCTGACCGCGGTGGGGCTGCGCGGGTCGGCGCTCTTCGAGCCGTCGAACCGGATGCAGGTCCCCGGTGAGGAGCTCGACGTCCTGGTCGAGCAGCTGGGCCCCCGGGAGACCCTGCTCGTCGTCGACAACTGCGAGCACCTGATCGACGCGATCGCGCACCTGCTGGCCGGGCTGCTCCCCCGCTGTCCTGCGCTGCGGGTGCTCGCCACCAGCCGCGAGCCTCTGGCCGTGGACGGGGAGGCGCTGGTCCCGCTGGGGTCGCTCACCCTGCCCGACCCGGCCGGCGGAGTCGAGCAGATCCGGCGTACGGCGTCGGTCCGGCTCTTCGTCGAGCGGGCCGCGGCCGTCCGCCCCGGCTTCGACGTCGACGAGGCCACGTCGGGCGACATCGTGCGGGTGGTCCGCGGGCTCGACGGCATGCCGCTGGCTCTCGAACTGGCCGCGGCCCGGCTGCGCACCCTGTCGCTGGCCGAGCTGACCGCCGGGCTGTCCGACCGGTTCCGGCTGCTCATCACCGGCAACCGCACGGCCAGCCCCCGTCACCGCACGCTGCGCGCGGTGATCGCCTGGAGCTGGGAGCTGCTCGGCGATGACGAACGTACGGTCGCCGAGCGCATCTCCGTGCTGCCCGGCGGCGTCACGGCGGCCACGGCCGCAGCCGTCTGCGCGGGCACGGCGGTGCCCGCGTCGGCGATCCCCGACCTGCTGGGCGCCCTGGTCGACCGTTCGCTGCTGCAGCTCGCGGCCGAGCCCGGCCGCTACCGCATGCTCGAGACCCTGCGCGAGTACGGCACCGAGCACCTGGCCGGGCGGGGCGAGCTGACCCTCGTACGAGGCCTGGCCGCCCGCCATCTGGCCGCGCTGATCGGCCGCCTCGACCCCCAGCTGCGCGGCCACCGGCAGCTCGACGCGCTGCACGAGTTGAACGCCGAGTACGACAACGCCCTGGCCGCGCTGCGCCACCTGTGCGACACCGCGGACAGCGTCGGCGCGGTCACGCTGGCGATGAACCTGGCCTGGTTCTGGCAGATGTTCGGCCGGCACACCGATGCCACCTACTGGCTGGGCGAGGCGCTGGCGGTGCCCGCGAAGGGCTATTCGCTCCGGCGCGACTGTGCCGAGGCGGTGCTGCTGCTCAACCGGGCCGGCGCCCGCTCGTCCATGTCACCCGAAGCCCTCGAACGGGGCGAGTCCGAGCTGCGGGCGCTGGCCGACCGCCTGCTGGCCTACCCCTCGCTGCCCGGGCTGGCCGGCGCGCTGACCGCCCTGAGCCTGTTCTTCCTGCGCGACGACGACCGGTCGCTGGTCCTCATCCGGCGGCTGATCGACAGCCCCGACTTGTGGCTGTCCGGGCTGGCCCACCTGTTCCGGGCCCAGTTCGCCGAGAACGAGGGCGACCTCGAGCAGGTGAGTGCCGACACCGCCGCCGCGCTGGACCGCTTCAGCCGCGTCGGCGACCGCTGGGGACAGGCCACCGCCCTGCCCATGCGCGCCCAGCTGCGGCAGTACGAGGGCGACCTCGACGGCGCGCTGGACGACCTGCGGCAGGCACGCGCGCTGGCCCGCCAGTTCGGGTCGCTCAGCCTCAACGACGAGCTCTTCATCGACCTGCGCTGGGTGGACGTGCACCTGCGGCGCGGCGACCACGACGCCGCCATCGCCATGCTGGACGCGCTGCGCGAGCGGGCGGCGCGCTCGGTCTCCCCCGAGCTGGTCGTCCTGCTCAACGCCCTGGAGGCCGGCACCTGGATCCACCTGGGCGACCTGGACCGCGCCCGGCAGCTCATCGACCTGGCCGAGGCCGGGATGACGGCCGGCACCCAGTTCGGCGGCGACCACGGCCGGGCCATCGCGGGCAGCGTCCGGGCGGCGCTCTGCCTGGCCCTCGACGACCCGGCCGGCGCCGAGCGGGCGCTGCGCGGCGCGTACACGGCCGGCGCCGAGACCCGCGACCGCCCGATCCTGGCCCTGGTGACCGTGGCCGCCGCCGGCCTGGCCGAATACCAGGGCCGCCACCACGAGGCCGCCCGCCTGCTCGGCGCCGCCGCCCGCCTGCGCGGCACCCACGACCGCGGCGACCCCCAGGTGCGCGTGCTGACCGCCAAGGCCGGCGAGGCCCTCGGCGAGGCGGCGTTCGCCGAGGCGTACGGAACCGGCTGGAACCTGGACAGCAAGACCGCCTCAGCCCTGGTAGGCCGGGACAGCGACTACCGCTGACCCCGCAGCCGACCGCCCGGTCAGACGGAGGCCAGCACCGCGTCCGCGAGTACCGACGGCGACGCGGTCCCGTCCAGCGGCACAGCCCCCAAGGCGAGCATCCGAGCCTGAAAACCCGGGCGCCCGTCCCGGATCTGCTGCTTCACCCCCTCGGTACGCTGGGCCGACGTCGCCCGGGCGAGCCGCTCCTCCTGCGCGGCCGAGTCGATCACCAGCAGAAACAGCCGCTCGAAGAGGTCCAGCATCTCGTCCTGGTTCTGAGCGATCCCGCAGACGAACACCGCCTCGGCCGAGCCCTCGTGAGCAGCGAACGCCGCCTCGAGCCGCGCCCGCACCCAGACCCACCGATGAGCCAGTTGCCAGGCCTCGCCGACCGGGCCCGGCGACTCCACAGCGACCCCGGAGTCGTCCTCCCACGAGGCCAGATCGTCGGCGTCGATGGCCACCTGCCCACGCCGGCTCAATTCCGCGGCCAGAGTCGACTTACCCGACCCCGGGTTGCCAGTGATCAGAAACGCCCGCATGACCCCACCCTGTCAGAGCCGCACCGGCCCCGCAGCGAGCACAAAGGCCTGACCCGGCGACGCCACCACCGTGGCTCGGAAGGGGCCTGAACTCCGATGACCGGTAAAATCGCTCGATGGATCAACCCGGGCACTCCCGGCAGTCGCCGACGCCACTGCCGATCATCGCCGTGGCCAGCGGCAAAGGCGGCGTGGGCAAGTCGAGCGTCGCCATCGCCATCGGACGCGAGCTGACCCGCAACGGCCGCAGAGCGGGGTTGGTCGATGCGGACATCGCCGGTCCGGATGTGCCCCGCATGCTCGGGCTCCGCCGCGACGTGCCGGCTCGGACGGTCACTCTCGCGGGCTGGGCGCGCGGCGGCCGGGGCAGCTCCGGCCTGGAAGCCATGGACGTGGGCGGCCTCAAGGTCGCGTCCGCCGGCTTCCTCATGGCCGGCGACCAGGGACTCGCGCTCGGGTCGGACCTGGGCGACCTCATGCTCGGCCGACTGATCAAGGAGACGAACTGGGGCGACATCGAGGCCCTGATCGTGGATCTTCCCCCCGGCATCAGCTTCACGCAGCAAGGCGTGCTCTCCGGCGCCGGAAGAGTGGCCACCATCCTGGTGGTGACGCCGGCCGAGGTCTCTCATCTGGACACGGCCCGCGCGCTCAGCACGCTGCGCGAGGTGCGGACGCCGGTGCTGGGCGGGGTGGAGAACATGGCCTACTTCGAGTGCCCCTGCTGCGGTGAGAAATCCGAACTGCACACGCCGGCCCCCGAGGAGCGCACCATCTGGGCCGGCGGCGTCGAGCGACTCGCCCGGCTCCCGTTCCGTCCCCATGCGGCGATCGACCCCGCCGACCTCGCTCCCGTCCTCAAGGCCGTGGCCGCGCACATCGCGGCGTAGCCACTCGCCTACTTCCGGAGGTTCCACTCCGCGCCGGGGGTGCTGAAGCCGAGGGGAAGCGCGACGTGCAGCCGGGTCAGTTCGGCGTCCTTGGGCACGGGGAAGCCCGCCGTCAGGTCGACCTCCCAGCCCGGTTGGAGCATCGGCGGGTCGGCGGTCATGTCGGCCATGTCCGAGCGCATGTAGTCGCCGCTGTGGCTTCGGCCGGCCGCGTCGAGGACCCAGGCTTCCCGGGCGAGCCGGGCCAGGACCGGAACCGTGCCGGTGTTGTGGAGGTGCACCCGGAAGAAGACCAGCCGCTGGCTCGGGTTGTCGAGGGACGGCTGCTCCAGGTCGAGCTGGGCGCCTACTTCGACCCGGGCGCCGTCGTCACCGGTCAGGGCTACGCGCTCGTCCCGGCCCACCGGTCCGGGCACGACGACCTCCACGTACATGTCGTGCGGGCCCGGGCTCCGGGTCGTCACCAGGCGCGGGGTCACCAGCCGGGCGCTGTCCGACGGTCTGGTCACGACGGCGGTGGTGATCGCCAGGACGACGACGATCGCGGCGCCCACGGCCATCCGGGCGAGGGACCGTTCCGTGCCGGGGCGATCGCCGGCGGCGGGCACCACGGGCGGCGAAGGAACCAGTTGTGGCGGCGCGGGCTTCGCGTCTCTGCGACCACGGGCGGCCAGCGCTCCACCGACGATCGCGCCGGCCATCGTGCAGAGAACGACCCAGGCGATCCGACGGCGAGTGCTCACGGGATGCGCTATCGGCGCCCCGGCCGCGGACCTGAGGCATCCCGGCCGCCGGAACGGCCGCGGAACGCCACGTCCGATCATCGCCAGACAACCGGCCCGGCGTCGCCCAGGCTTGCTCGCATGAGCAACGGAATGGACGGCAAGGTCGCGCTGGTCACCGGTGGAGGGCGCGGCATCGGTGCGGCCGTGGCGCTGCGCCTGGCCGAGGAGGGCGCCGACGTGGCGTTGACCTATCAGCGGAATCACCAGCGCGCCGACGCCGTGGTGGACCAAATCAAGGAGCGTGGGCGGCGGGCGATCGCCATCCGGGCCGACAGCGCCGAACCCGCGGCGGTGGTCGGCGCGGTCGACCGGACTCTCGGTGAGCTGGGCCGGTTGGACGTCCTCGTCAACAACGCGGGCTCGTTCCGGCTCGGTCCCATCGAGCAGCTGGGCCCGGACGAGGTCGAGGAGACCCTCGCGGTCAACGTCCGGGCGCCCTTCGTCGCGTCGCAGTGCGCGGCACGCCACATGTCAGCCGGTGGGCGGATCATCAACATCGGAAGCAACGTGGCCGAGCGGGCCGTCTTCCCCGGCTTCTCGCTGTACGCGATGAGCAAATCGGCGCTGAGCGGGCTGACCAAGGCGCTCGGCCGGGAACTCGGCGCCCGGGGAATCACGGTGAACCTGGTGAATCCGGGACCGACGGACACCGAGCTCAACCCGGCCGACGGCCCCGACGCCGGCACCATCAACGGGTTCACCGCCCTCGGCCACTACGCGGCGCCGGCCGACGTGGCCGCCGCGGTGACCTTCCTGGCCGGCCCGGACGCCCGCTACATCACCGGCGCCACGGTCAACGTCGACGGCGGCTTCACCATCTGACCCCCGGCCGGGACGTCAGTCGGGAGGCGAGTCGAGGTCGACCACCAGCATCATCGCGGCCAGCACGGCCAGCTGGACGTCGGCCACGGCCTGCCGGATCGCGGCGCCCGCCCAGGGCTGCGCGCCGAGCTCCTTCATCCTGGCCCTGACCAGGTCGGCGGGGAGATCGGGGAGCACCTGCCGCTCCCAGCCGAGCGCGCTGAGCAGCGCACCCAGGGCGGCCGTGCGCGGCTCGACCGGCCCGTCGCCCTCGACGGCGGCGCGGAGCCGCTGACGGGCGTCCCGCTCGGCGATCGGTTCGACGCCGCCGGGCGCAGGATACCGGGTGCGGGAGAACACCGCGAACACCTTGCCCTGCTCGCGCCGCAGCACCCCGGCGTCGACGAGCCGGTCCAGGATCGGCTGCCGGGCGCCGCGGGCCAGCACGGGGATCCAGGCGCCCGGCGTGCGGGCCGGGTCGTCGGACAGCCGGCGCAGCACCGCGTCGGCCGTCGGGTCCCCGGTCGGCGACGGGTCGGCCACGACCAACCGGTCCTCGCGGACCTCCAGCCGCCCGGCCAGTCCGAGCTGCAGCAGCAGCGCGCCGGCGACGCCGTAGTCGAGATAGTCGCCGACTGTCCAGGTTGCTCCGCTGTCGTCATAGGCGAGCAGGACCAGCTCATCGGCGAGCGCGACGGTCTCCATGCTTCGACGGTATTCCGCCGGGGTGCGGCTGTCGCGGCGAGCGGCCCCGAGGGGTCACCGGGGCCCGCGGGGGCGACCTCAGACCGCTCGTACCTCGGCCAGCCGCCTGACCGCGAACGCGTCGTCCCAGCAGACCGCGGCCTCCCAGGCCGCCGAAGCCTGCGCGGCGATGTCGTACTCGGGGTGGTCGAGGCCCGCGGCGTTGCCGGGCAGCACGAGGTCGAGGTCGGAGACGTCGACGTGCGCCTCGTCCCAGTCGATCAGGCCGACCTGCCGTGCGGTCATGCGGATGTTGCCGGCGTTGGGGTCGCCGTGCACGACGGACGTCCGGCGCCCGGCGAGCCGCGCCCAGGCGGCCCGGCATCGAGCGACGCCCTCCGGGGGCATCGCGCCGAGGTCCACCTTCGTACCGGTCTCGGCCCGCAGGAGGTCGGTCGACGATCGCCAGCCCGGGCGCTGCGGCCGGCCCCGCGTCAGCCGATGCAGCTCGCGGAGCGCGGCGGCCACCCGGCGCCAGTCGGCCGGCGTCTCGGGCGGTCCACCCTCCAGGTAGGTCATCACGACCAGGCCGTCGGCGAACAACCGGCCGTCGGTGGCCGGGATCGGCACCGGCACGGTCAGCCCCGCACGGTCGAGGTATCGGAGAAGCTCGGTCTCCCAGGCCAGATCGGCGTCGCTCCGGGTGCCGAGACGACCGACGGCGAGGTGCCCGTCGACGCGTACGGTCCACACGTCGTTGGCGACGCCGCCGGCGAGCGGTTCGAGGCGGGTGGCGTCCTCACCCCACTGCCCGAGTGCCTCCCAGCCCATTGGCGACATCGTACGGGGCTCCGGACCTCGAACGGCATGCCCTCCTGGGCGGCACGCCGCCGCTGGTCACCGGACGCTTCGGGACGCCCGTGGCCGGGTGGCCGGCCTGGACGATCGCGGCCGGCGGACCGGTCGTGCGGCACTGCCGATGGGGGTGGGGCGTGAGCATCGAGGCCGAGCTGCGCGCGGAGTTCGATAGCTGGGAACGCAAGGAGACGGTCGCTCTCCGGGTCCTGCCGTACGTGCTGCTGACCGTGTGCGCCGTCGTCGCCCTGCTGCTGCCGCTCTGGCCGGACCGTGCACGCGGTCGAGCCCGGACTGCTGGCCGGGCCCGGGTTCCCGAGGCGATCGGCGAGGTGACCCGACGCTGGTCGGAGGTCTACGGCATCGAGGCGGCGCTGACCGTCACCGGCGACCCGCGGCCGATGCACAGCGACGTCGGAGTGACGCTGCTGCGGGCCGCGCAGGAGGCCCTGGCCGACGTGGCCAAGCATGCGCGGGCTGGCCGCGTCGGCCTGACCCTGTCCTACATGGCGAATCTGGTGACGTTGGACGTGCGGGACGACGGCGTGGGCTTCGATCCCACCAGACGGGCCGGCCGTTCCGCGAACGGCGGGTTCGGGCTCGCCGGCCTGCGACAGCGGGTGCAGCGCCTCGCGGGCCGGCTCGACATCGAGTCCGAGCCGGGCGGCGGCACCGCCATCTCAGCCTCCGTGCCGGCGATTCCGGCCGGCGGCGGGCAGTGACCCCGCTCAGCGAGGACGCTCCCCCGCTCTCGTGAGGTCGATCCGGCCCAGCGACGGTACGAGCAACGCGACCAGCAGCATGGCCGCCGCACCCAGGCCGGCGCCGGTGAGAGCGACCGCTGCCGTCCCGATCGCCGCCGCCAGGACAGGCGCGGACAGCTGACCGATCGGCAGGGACAGCGTCGACCAGAACTCGTCGTGAGCCCCCACCCGGGACAGCAGCCGCTCGGGGATGTGCGTGTTGTTGACCGTCTCCCAGACGACGGTGAAGAACTCGGCCACGATCCCGGCCACGAACGTCGCCGCCATCAGCCAGGCGAGGTCCGCGCCGGCGCCGAGCAGGAGCAACGGAAGCGTGGCCAGCGTCATCGAGCACAGCGCCGGCCTCATCGGCCGCCGCGGGACCGGCACCTTCACCAGCACCACACTGGCCAGCAGCGCCCCGGCCCCACGGGCGCTGAGCACCAGACCCCAGCCCCGGGCGCCGATGGTGCCGGCGGCGATCACCGGCCCGAGGACCAGCCAGAAGCCCATGGTGACGGCGTTGAAGACGGCGAAGGCCAGGGTCACCGACCAGATCCAGGGCTGGGACCGGAAGTACGCCCATCCCTCGCGCACATCGCCGAGCAGGGACGGGCCACCGTCGGCCCGCGACGGTAGATCGGGCAGGGAGATCCGGGCGAAGCAGACGGCCGCCAGCAGGAAGGACGCCGCGTCCACGGCGATGGCCCAGCCGCCGCCGACCGAGGCGGTGAGCAGTCCGGCGGCGACCGGACCGAGGATCCGGGCGGTGTTGCCCGCGGCGGCCAGCAGCGAACTGGCCTGCTGGAGACCACGTCCGGAAGTCAGGTTCGACAGGATGCCGCGCAGGGCGGGCGTGGTCAGTCCCTGAAAGACGCCGTTGAAGGCCGCCAGGGGCAACAGCAGCGCGGGATGCTGATGAGTGATCAGCAGAACGGCGACGCCGGCCTGGGTCATTCCCGCGCCCAGGCTGGTCAGGCTCAGGACGGTGTCCCGCCGGTAGCGGTCGGCGACGCCACCGCCGAGCAGCATCGTCGCGACCATGGGGATGAGGGCGGCGGCGAGCACCGCGGACAGCCACGCCGCGCTGCCGGTGATCTCCAGGACTCCGAAGGCCAGGGCGACGGGCGACATGAAACTGCCGGCCAGGGACACCGAGCGACCGGTGAAATACCACCGGAACGCCGGCGAGCTCAGCGGCCCCGCGTCTTCGGTCCTGTCGTACGGCTGCTCGGGATCGCGGCCCCCGCGTCGCGGCAGAAAGCGCATCCGTCTACGAAGCGGGCCGGCACCGGACGGCGAGCATGGTCGGGATGGTGGCGAACCAGCGTTCGTAGTCGGTCCACCGGGCTTCGGGCTCGGCGTGGTGCGGCAGGGTCGGAGGTTCGTGCAGCCCGGTGACGACGAGGTCGTTGCGGGTCAGCAGATCGATGTACCACGAGAGCGGGCGGTGGTAGTGCTGATGGCCGCCGAACGTCGTGATCCATCGGCGTTCGTGGCGCAGGTAGCCGGTGACCTTGCGGTAACGCTCCCCGGTCGAGGCCTCCTCGACCGGCGGCTGCGCGAAGAAGCTCGGGTGCAGGATCGAGAAGACGAACGTTCCGCCACTCCTGAGCGAGGCCCGAACGTCTCGGACCAGGTGCTCGAGCTCGGGCAGATCCATCAGCACCATGTGCGAGACCACAGCGTCGTACGACGGCAAGGGGCGCGGAAGCCCGGCGGTCAGGTCATGCGTGAGGAACTCGATGCCAGGAAAGGCGGCGGCCGCCCGCCCGATCAACGCCGCGCTGCCGTCGATGCCGGTCACCACGGCGCCGGCCTCCCGGAACCGGGCGCTCAGCCAGCCGTGCCCGCAGCCGAGATCGAGCACGCGCCGGCCGGTGAGCTCGCCCAGGGACTGCCGGAGGAAGGGGCTCAGCCGCCGGTAGAACGAGTCGCTGGTCCCGGTGACGTGATCGGCGTACTGATCGGCGGCACGGTTCCAGAGGTCGATATCGCGGCTGCCCGACACGTCCGTCATGCTCGCACAGATCCTCGGCTCACCGCCGCGTCCGACCGGCTCTATGCCGATGGGCGGTGATGCCGTCCAGGACGGTGATCAGGTTGTGGTGGAAAGTCTCGGCGGCGTCGAGGTGGGCGCCGTCGGTCACGAGCCCGGCAATGGTGGGATAGCGGCCCGTCTCGAGCATGCGTGTCAGGTACGGCCCGAGGGTGGCCTGCCAGGTGGGTACGTCGGTGCCGGTCGAACGGATGGTGCGCCGCTCGGTGATCTCGTTGCGGAGCGCCCCGGCGAGGAACGCGTTGAGTGCGCCCAACGTCCGCTGGAGGTCGTCCACACCGTGGACGCCCGGGGCCTGGATCAACGCCGCCGCGGTCGACTCGCCGACGGCGAGGGCGTTGGGTCCCAGGTGGGGCCGCGCGCCCAGCAGGTCGGCGAACCACTCGTGGTCGAGAGCCGCCTCCCGAGTCCGGTGCACGATGGCCAGGACTGTGGCGCGCCACCCGCGCGGGCGTTCGGCTTCGGCGATCCAGGCGTACACGGCGTCGACCATGAGGTCGAGCAATTCGGATCGGTTGGTCACGTAGTCGTAGAGCCGCATCGGGCCGACGCCGAGCTCTTTGGCAATCTTGCGGACCGACAGGCCGTCCAAGCCGTGCTCGTCGGCGACCCGGATCGCGGTAGCGGCGATCTTCGCACGGCTCAGCGGCACCGGCGCCGCCCGCGGCTGAGGTTCAGGCCGTTCCCACACGGGCAACGGTGCGCTACCGTACGGCGTATCCATAAGGTACATCGTACGGCAAGGAGCGAACGTTGCGACTGGCGATCGCCGGCGGCGGCCTGGGCGGCCTGGTGCTGGCCCGGATCCTGCATCGGCACGGCATCGAGGCTGTGGTGTACGAACGCGAGGCCGGCCGATCGGCACGATCCCAGGGTGGAATGCTCGACCTGCACCCCGAGTCCGGGCAGCGGGCGCTGGCCGACGCGGGACTGGCCGACCGGTTCCGCTCCGAGGCCCGGCCGGAGGGCGAGGAACACCGCATCCTCGACCCGGCCGGCCGCACCCTGGTGCATCACCGTCCGCAGCCCGGCTCGTTCTCCGGACGTCCCGAGATCGACCGCGCCACCCTGCGGGATCTGCTGCTCGACTCCCTCCCGGCCGGCGCCGTCCGGTGGCAGCACCGGCTGGTCGCGGCGGCGCCACGACCCGGCGGGGGCTTCGAGCTGAGGTTCGCCGGTGGCCACAGGGCCGACTGCGACGTTCTCGTCGGCGCGGACGGGGCCCGCTCAGTGGTCCGGTCGCGGCTGACCGACGTGACACCGTCAGCCGTGTCCACGCTGGTCGAGCTCACCGTCGGCGACGCCGACCGGCGCCACCCGGATCTCGCCGAGCTGGTCGGTCCGGGGAATCTCTGGTGCCTGGGCGAGCGACGGATTCTGGCTGCGCAACGCCTTGGCGACGGCAGCATCCGGGTCGGGGTCTCCCTGCCGGTCGATGAACGGTCTGCAGCCGCCTACAGCAGCAAGCGCGCTCTGCTCGACGCGTTCGAGGGCTGGAACCCCCGCCTCACCGCTCTCATCGCCGCCGCTGACGGTCCGCCGGCCCCGCGCCGGATCGAGTCGATGCCCACGGGCGCACGCTGGAACCACCAGCCGGGCATCACCCTCGTCGGCGACGCCGCGCATCTCATGCCACCGGTCGGCGAGGGCGCCAACCAAGCCATGCTCGACGCGGCCGACCTCGCCGCCGCCCTGGCCGGCGCCCCCACCGACCCCGACGCGGCGATCCGGGCGTACGAGGAAGCGATGTTCACCCGCATCCACCCGATAGCCGAGATGTCCGCGCGAGTCCACGCGATGATGCTGTCCCCCACCGCGGCCGACGAGATCGTCCGCTTCTTCACCCCGCGGCCCACCGAGCGGGCCACCGACTGACATTGCTAGGTCGCCCGAATGATCCTGGGACACCAGGATCAGGATTCAGCGGCGGGGCTTCGCGTGATGGTCGGGGTCAGTAGCGGAACTTGTGTCGAGAGCTGCGCCGGTTCACCCGGGCCGGGAGACCCTCCAGGTTGTCGCCATGACGCAGCTGCTCGTTCGGCTCATGGCTCTGGGTAAAATCCCGCATGGTCACGACAAAGCCTTGGACCAGGCGGTCCTCGCGCAGGTCACGGTACGTGGCTTCGACCAGCACCTGACTCTTGTCGGTCCGCACCAGCGAGCAGAACAGCACACCGTCGCCGGAGCCGCGGAAAGCCTGACGCAACTGGTCGCGATCGTCCGGATGCACCAGATCGTCGAGCGTGGCCAGCGGCGGAAGATCGTCGGCGCCCAGCAGCTCGCGCAGGGACGGGCTGGCGTACCGGATGCGCTGGTCCTCGTCGATCACGACCATCATGTCCGTGCTGTTCCGGATCACCGCGCGCAGATATAGGTCGCTGTCGCGGCGGCCGACCGCCTCGACCAGGGCGATCCGGTCGAGCGCGAGCGCCGCCTGACCGGCCAGCACCTCGAGGGTGTCCCGGGTGGCGGTGAGCGTGTCCCGGCGACCCACCAGGATCAGCGCGCCACCGTTGGGGCGGGCGACGGCCAGCGGCTCCAGCCACAGAGGGCAGACCAGCGTGGCGTAGTCGTGATCCGCGTCCTCGATCCACCAGCTGCGGTGCGGCGGGCCGGCTCCGAGCCCGGGGACCGCCTCGAGCGCGAGCCGGCGGTCGTCGATGGCGAAGTCGATGCTCCGGATGGCGCCCGGCGGCATGAGCTCGGCGATCGCAGCCCGTACGGCCTCGTCCACGGCCGCCGTATCGGCCGCGGCGACCAGCGCGGCGCTCGCCTGCCGCAAGCCGCGCTCACGGGTCAGGGCCTGGCCGTTCAGGGTCACCGAGTCGGTCAGCCGCGTGATGGTCAGGAGAAGCGTGATCGCACCGGCCACGGCGATCACCACGCCGTCGCCGACCGTGCCGTTGACCGCCTCGACCAGCAGAACGACCGGCGGGGTGGCGACGGAGATGCCCAGCAACGCCGCCCAGCGCCCGCGCCACGGGCTCGGTCGCGGCACCGCGGGCTCGGTGAGCCGCACCATCGACGGGTGCAGCGCGGCGGCGCCCCAGGCCAGGTAGAGCAGAACGAACCCGGACTCGCTCAGCCGGCCCGGCCACAGCGGCTGCACGATGTCGCTGACCAGCACACCCACCGCGCCGACGACCAGGAGCAGGGCCGAGAGGTTCCGGCCCACGGCGATCAACAGGCGGACGACCACCGCGAGGAGCAAAAGGGCGCCGATGACGTACGCCCCGGAGATGTTCCCGATCCGGCCCGCATCACCGACGACGAACACCCAGACCACCAGCAGCACCGAGCAAGCGAACGCGAGCAGGTCGATGAGCCGGGCCCGGTCGACGAGAATCGCACCGACGCGGGTCAATTGCAGCAGACCACAGGCGACCAGGACGAACATGGCGTAGAAACAGATATCGGCCGCGCCGGGCCGGTTCAGCGCGGTCAGCACGTCGCCGGCGGCACTCGCCCCGATGGCCCCGGCGAGCAGCAGCCACGGTCCGATCCGGGCCGGTCGGTGACGACGGACCCCGTAGACGATGGCGGCCGCGCTGCCGATTCCCAGCACGGCCCATTCGATGGCCCTCAGCACCGTTAACTAGTACCAGCGGGGTCGCTTTGTGTCCATGTCACTGTACGTAGAGCTATGTCCCGCGCCCGTTCCGCCCCAAGGTCAGGCCCCAGCGGTGATGCTGCAGTCCCGACGTCCCGAGACGGTGCAACAGGTGCGCCGCGGATCAGGCCGAGGTGGACTGCTGTGCGGCCTGGCCGAGTGTGACCGGCAGGGCGACGAGTCCGCGCATGCGGACACCGGGAGTCCACGCCAGGTCGGCCGCGGGCACAGCAAGCTCGAGGGACGGGTAACGGCTGATGAGCCCGGCAAAGGCAACCTGCGCCTCGATGCGGGCGAGCGGGGCGCCGAGGCAGTGGTGGATGCCGTGCGCGAACGCCAGGTGGAGGTTCGGCGAGCGATCAAGTTGTACGGAGCCGGCGTTGGGGAAACGAGCTTCGTCGCGGTTGGCCGACAGGAGGCTGACCATGACGGGGGCGTACGCCGGGATCTCTTGACCGCCGATCTCCACCGGCTCGGCGGGAAAGCGGTAGGTGGCGGTGTCCACCGACGACTCGAAGCGCAGGAACTCCTCGATGGCGGTCGGCAGCAGAGCCGGCTCGGCGCGAAGTTGTTCCCAGCGTTCCCGCTGATCGAGAAGGAGGTACGTGCCGTTGCCGAGCAGATTGACCATGGTCTCGTATCCGGCGATCAGCAGCAGGAAGACCATCGAGGTCAACTCGTCCTCGGAGAGCCGGTCCTCGCTGTCGCGCACCTCGATCAGCGCCGACAGCAGGTCGTCGCCGGGGGTGGCCCGGCGCAACGCCAGGATCTCCCGCAGGTAGGCGACCATCGACATCACGGCGCCCGGAAACTCGCCGGGACGGGCCTCGGACGCCACGATGACGCTGGACCAGGCCCGGAAGTCGTCGCGGTCGCCGGCCGGGATGCCCAGCAACTCGCAGATGACCTGCATGGGCAGCGGGAACGCGAACGCGTCGAGGAGGTCGACCTTCTCCTGGCCGGCCATCGCGTCCAGCAACTCGTCGCTGATCTCGGCGATCCGGGGCCGGAGCCCTTCGACACGCCGCGGGGTGAACACCGACGAGACCATCCGGCGCAGGCGCGTGTGCAGTTCGCGATATCGCTGCGGGGCGACACGACGTGCGCCCTCCGGCGCGCGGCAGGGACCATCCCGGCGGGCGTCGGCGGCGGGGCGTCGGCGATGCTGTGGGCGTGGAGTACGTGTCCCGAGTGCCGCGACCGCCGCTGGACGGGCTGATCGACGACCTCTACTACCTGGAGGGTGCGCCGCCGTACGCCCGGCTGACGCTGCCGGCCAGTCCGGCGGCGTTCCTCATCGTGAACCTCGGAGCGCCGTTCCGCATCCGGGCCGGCACCGACCTCAGGACGGCCGAATACGCCGACGGCTGCTTGGTCACCACGCCCACCCGCGCGTTCGAGTTCGGTTACCCACCCCGGACCCGGTCCGTCGGCGTGCACTTCAAGCCGTGGGGGCCGGCGCCCTTCCTGCCGATGCCCGTGTCCGAGCTGTGCGACCGGCCGGTGACGGTGGAGCAGGTCTGGGGCCGCTCCGCCACAGCTGAGCTGCGCGACCGGCTGGCCACGGCGAACGACCCGTACGAGATGCTGACGCTGCTCGAGGAGGAGCTGATGCGACGGCTGCGCGGAACCGCCGGTCTGGGGCTGGTCCGCCATTCGAGCGGCGTCCTCGCGGCGACCGGCGGGGCGGTGGCGATCGGCGACCTGAGGGCGGCAGCCGGTGTCAGCAGCACCCATCTGACCCAGCGGTTCAAGGAGCTCATCGGCGTCACGCCGAAGCGGCTGGCCCGCAGCTACCGCTTCACCACCACGCTGCTGGCTCTCGACCCCGCCGGACCGGTCGACTGGGGCGACCTCGCCGGTGGCGCCGACTACTTCGACCAGGCCCACTTCGGCCACGAGTTCCGGGCGTTCACCGGGCTGACGCCGACCCGGTACGTCGAAGCCCGGCGACGGTTCCTGCGTGACCATCCCGGCCACACCCTGGACGGATGGTCGCTGCCGTCGGATTGATTTTCTACAAGAACACCAGCTCACGAGACGCTAATTTGGGGCGCACCCCCAAACAGAGGAGAGCCCCGTGGGCAAGGTGGTCATGTACAGCTCGGTGTCGGCCGACGGCTTCATCGCGGACGAGAACGACCAGCCCGGACCCCTGTTCGACTGGTTGACCAGCGGTGACGTCCCGTTGGACGAGAGCGGAGTGCTCAAGGTGTCGCAGACGTCCCACGACTACGTCCGACCGTACTGGGACCAGATCGGGGCGACGATCGCCGGCCGACACGTCTTCGACATGACGGACGGCTGGGACGGCAAGCCCCCGAGCGGGATCGACCACGTGGTCGTCGTGACGCACCGGCCCGCCCCCGAGGGTTGGGACCCCGAGGCGCCGTTCCACTTCGTCGACGGCGTCGAGGCAGCCGTGGCCAAGGCGAAGGAGCTTGCCGGTGACCGTACGGTCGAGGTAGCCGCCGGCGACGTAGGCGGCCAGGCGCTGGCCGCGGGCCTGGTCGACGAGGTGCGCATGGACGTCGTACCCGTCGTGTTCGGCTCCGGAAAGCGATACTTCGGCTCGGTGGACGCGCAGCACCTGCTGGAGGATCCTGACGTCGTGCCGGGCAACCGGGTGCTTCACCTGCGCTATCAGGTGCGCCGTTGACAAACCGAGCGGAGCGATGACGTTGGTCCGGCAGATGGCGGAGCAAGACTACCGGCAGGATCAGGAACGCAACCGGTACGCACGCCACGTGCGCCCGGTCAACGAGCTTGTGGACAGGCTGTCCGGAGGCGAACGCGGCTGGATGCCTCAGGTGGCTCCCGCCCACGGCGGTGTCGATGCAGTTGTGCTGTCGGTGCTGCGCGACCCGGGCCCGATGACCCAGGTCGGCAAGGGTTCCGGATTCCTCTCCATCGAGAACGACGACCCGACCGCCGAGCAACAGTGCGTCGCCTTCGCTCAGGTCGGCCTCCGAGCAGCTGACATCACGCCCTGGAACGCCTACCCCTGGTACATCAACCGAAAGCCCGACGCGGCTCAACTCGAAGCGGGAGTCCAGCCGTTGGTTCAGCTCCTGAACATCCTCAGCAGCATCAAGGTGGTCCTGCTTCAGGGCGGTGACGCCCGAGATGTCTGGCGGCGCCTGACCCGCAAACACCCCGGCTCAGCCGAAGAGCGGCACCTGGTGGTCATCGAGACCTACCACCCGGGCCGCCAAGCCCTGTGGTCCCCAGATCCGCAAATCCGAGCGCAACGGCGTGAGAATCGCGAACTCGCATACCAACAGACAGCCGACGCAGTACACGCCTGAACCCCAACCCCCACGCGGCAGGGCGCAGCCGGCAATCGCAGCTACCCACGAGACCACCACATCCCATTGCCGCCGACTCACCCGACTCACCCGACCCAGCCGGCCCGCCAATCCGCCCCGGACCGGGCCGAGGTGGGGCGGCGCTGCGTCCAGGGCCTGCTGCGCGTTCCAGCTCAACCAAGCCCGCGGACCCCCTGCTTCGCCCGACCCAGCCGGCCCGCCGCCCGACCCAGCCGGCCCGCCGCCCGACCCACCGGGCGCGCCGCGGGTCCGCCAGCGCCGGCCAACCCGCACGACGCACCGCCGTGCGCCGTGCCGCGTCACCCTCGGCCGACCAGGTGCTTCGCCACCCCTCAACCGGAAACCGACACGAATGAGACTGGCCGGCCTGTACGCGATCACCGCCCGGCGCCTCGGACTCGTGGCGCTCGCCGTTCCCCGTCGGCACCGCCCGGCCCACCGGCGCCGCGAACCCCTTTGCGCCACCGGACCACCGCGCCGCCCGACTCGCCTGAAGTAACGGCGCCACCCGACCCACCGGCGCCACCCGACCCACCGGCGTTGCCTGACCCGCTTGACCCGCCGGCGCCGCCCGGCCCCTTGCGCCGCCCGACCCGCTGACCCAGCGACGCCGCCCGACCCGCTGACCCAGCGACGCCGTCCGACCCGCCCCGCCCATCATCACGACGATCAGAACCGCCGCCCATCGGCATCAGCGCCGCCAGAACCGCTTGCGCCGCCAGAACCGCCCGCGCCGCCAGAACCGCCCGCGCCGCCAGAACCGCCCGCGCCGCCAGAACCGCCTGCGCCGCCAGATCCGCCCGCGCCGCCAGAACTGCTTGCGCCGCCGGATCCGCCCACGGCCGAGTCCGCGGTCGTCAGCCTGCCTGCCTGCTTCTCGTGTAGCCGCGAGTGCAACCGCTCGCGGAGACGGCTCGGGTTCGGACGGCGCTGGGGCAGCCCGCTTGGCGCCGCCGAACCAGTGATCAGCGGCTATCGGCGGCGATGATAGATGTTGCGCCGAGGCCGTCGCAGCGGGTCGATCGTGGGCGGTGGGTAGAAGTCGGGGCGCTGGTCGGCGCCGAGGCGGATCTGCCAGCCGCCGCCCGGATGATGGATGAGGCGATGGTGATGCCGGCAGAGCAGCACCAGGTTGTCCAGGCTGGTGCGACCGCCGCTGGTCCAGGCGATGAGGTGGTGGGCGTCGGTCCAGCGCGGCGGCCGATCACAGTCGGGGAAGGCGCACCCCTGGTCGCGCACATGCAGGGCGCGGCGTAGCGGGCCGGTGGCGAGTCGGCGCGCGCGTCCGGTGTCGAGAATCTGCCCGGCGCCACCGAGGACGAACGGCAGGATCCGGGCGTCGCAGGCCAGCCGGCGCATCGTGGCGGCCGACAGGCGGTGGCCGGTGTCGGTGGTCCCCATGCCCAACGTGCCGGCACCAAGGACAAGAGTGTCCATGGGGACGGTGTCCAAGGGGACGGTGTCCAAGGTCAAGGATTGCGAGCTGCCCCTGCCCGAGGTGCCGGCATGCGAACCGCCGCTGCCCACGATGTAGGCGTGCGATCTGTCGGCAGCCAAGGTGCCGGCGTGCCAGCCACCACCGCTCGGGGTGCCGGCCTGCGAGCCAACACCGCCTGCAGCGATCGCCTGCGGGCTGTCGCGGGAGGTGCCGACATGCGAGCTGCTGCCGCCCACAGCGACGGCATGCGGGCTGTCGCCCGAAGTGCCGACATGCGAGCTGCTGCCGCCCACAGCGACGGCATAAGGGCTGTCGCCCGAAGTGCCGACACGCGAGCTGCTGCCGCCCATAGCGACGGCATAAGGGCTGTCGCCCGAAGTGCCGACACGCGAGCTCCCGGCACCCACAACGACGGCATGCGAGTCACCGTCGCTCAAGGTGACGGTGCGCGAGCTGCCGCTGCGCGACGTCTCGGTGCGAGAGCTGCCGCTGCGCGAGAGGCCGAGGCCTGAAACCCCGGCCAGCGGGATGCGGGTGAGCAAATCGTAGGGGACGGTGACGGCCAGCTGGGGTGGTTCGCCGCCGTCGGCGGGCAGCTCTCCGGTGCGCAGGGCCAGTCGGCAGATGTCGATCAGGGCGTCGGCGCGGCGGTGTTCTGCGGTGCTGTCGTCGCCGGGAATGGGGGTGCACAGCGGGTGCAGGGCGGCGTGCATGATGGCGGCGTCTTCGGTGCCGAGCAGGCCGGAGACGCGGACCAGGCCGTCGGACGGCAGCGACAAGGTGAACTTGCGACGGCGGTGGGCGCGGGCTTCCTGACGGGCCAGGGCTGCTTCGTCGGCTCGTTCGGCTAGTTCCGGGGCGACGTGGGCCAAGATGCGTTCGCCCACTCGGCGTAGCTGGTAGGCCGGTAGCCGCTCGGCCATGCCGATCATCGTGGTCTGGGCCAGCTCGACCAGCCGCGATACGTCGCTCACGCCGTGTTCCCCGCCAGGGCCACAGCCCTGACTGTCGTGGCGGTCGCCGTTCTGGCTATCGCCGCCGCCCTGACCGTCGCCGTGGCTCTGGTAAACGCCGCCGGCGCCGTCGTGGGCGTCCTGGCGACAGTCGCCGCCGTCGTGGTCATCGTGGGCGCCGTCGTGGGCGTCCTGGCGACAGTCGCCGCCGTCGTGGTCATCGTGGGCGCCGTCTTGGGCGTCCTGGCGACAGTCGCCGCCGTCGTGGTGATCGTGGGCGTCGGCGCTGTCGTGGGCGTTGCTGTTGTTGTGGTGGGTCAGGTCTTTGGGGAGGGCGTCGAGGGTTTCGGCTATCACGGTGGACTGGCGCAGGTTGAGGTGGCCGTCGAGTACTGCCTGCTGCACGGCTGGGCGGCGGCTCAGTGCGGCGGCCTGGGCGGCCAGCTCGCGGGCCGGTTGGGGGTCCAGCAGCAGCAGGCGGCGGAGCCAGGCGGCGGTGTTGCGGTGGCCCTGCGCCGTGGGTAGGCCGCGGGTGGTGGCCTGCTGCGCCAGCCGTGCCTGCAACGCCGCGGCGCACTGCTCCAGACGATGCGCTGCTTTCAGGCAGGCGGTGAGGTCGTCGTTGGCCAACGGCCACAACGGGGTCGCGGCCAGGGTTGCCGCTTTCTCGCTGAGCTGTCGCACGTCTGCCATCACGGGGACCATGGTCGAGCAGGCGTACGACACTTTCCGGGTCTCGCCGACTGGCGTGGAGATCGACATTCACCATCTGAAGCTGATCACGCCGCGGTTCGGACGTCAGGTCGGGGCAGGCAATGGCGTTCGCAGGGCTTGCCATGGTCGCGGGTTCTGAGCGCATCAAGACCGTGGGCAACATCGGCATCGGCGGCTCCGACCTGGGCCCCGTCATGGCGCTGACTTGCGAGGTGGTGACGGCGCCGGACCCGGGCCGGCCTGGGAAGGGCGGGCCCGGGGCGGTCGCAGCGGGTGGGTGGCTCAGGCGCGCCGGGCGTAGGCGCGCAGGGCCAGGGGCACGAAGACCACCAGCAGGCCGGCCATCCAGGCCAGGGTGATGGTCAGGTTGTGGGCCACCGGGCCTTCGATCAGCAGGCCCCGGATCGTCGAGACCAGTGGGGTGATCGGGTTGACCTGGACGAAGGCCTGCAGCCAGCCGGGCAGGGTGTCGGTCTGCACGAAGACGTTGCTGCCGAACGACAGCGGGAAGATCAGCAGGAACATCACGCCCTGTACGGCGCCGGGGGTGCGGACGAGCATGCCGACCCAGACCGAGATCCAGCAGAAGCACAGGCCGAAGCCGATCGACAGGGCGACCGCGGCCACCGCCGGGACGAAGCCGGTCTCGACGCGGAAGCCCATCAGCGTGCCGAAGCCCAGCATGAACACGCAGACGGTCAGGTAGCGGACGACGTCGGCCGCCACCGCGCCGATCAGCGGGGCCGACCGGGCCACCGGCAGGGAGCGGAAGCGGTCGAAGACGCCCTTCTCGATGTCCGCGTTGAGGTTCTGCCCCAGGGCGATGCCGCCCAGCGCCAGGGACTGGGCGAGCAGGCCGGGCAGCAGGAACTGCAGGTAGGCGCCTCGGTCGCCGGCGGCGATGGCGCCGCCGAACAGGTAGGTAAACAGCAGCAGGAAGATCACCGGCTGGATGGTCACGTCGATCAGGGCCTCGGGCGTACGGACGGTCTTGATCAGACTTCGCCGGGCCAGGGCCACGCTGTGGCGAACCAGGGCGGCCATCGCGCCGCCGCGGGGACGGTCGATGTCGCCGGAGAGGTGGCGGGCCGGGACGTCGAGGGTGGTCATACGAGCTCACTCTCCTTGGAGTGGGGGGTTCCCTCGGTCAGGGCGTGGAAGACCTCGTCGAGGCTGGGCAGGTGCAGGCCGAGGTCGACGAGTTCGACGCCGGCCCGGCGCAGGGCGGGTACGGCATGGTCGAGGGCCGTGTCCTCGGCCACGGGCACGCTCACGGCGCCGGGACGGGCGCCGGCGGCGGTGTCGGCCGAGGCGGCGGTGCCGGGGGCGGCGACCGCGTCGAGGATGCGCATCACGTCGGGCACCCGGGCCGGGTCGGCCGGGCGGACGTGCAGGGTCAGGCCGCCCACGCGGCGCTTGAGGCCGTCGGGCGAGTCGTGGGCGATCACGCGGCCGTGGTCGATCACCACGATCTCGTCGGCCAGGGCGTCGGCCTCCTCCAGGTACTGGGTGGTGAGCAGCACGCTGGCGCCCTGGGTGACCTGGGTGCGCACGACGCCCCACATGTCCTCGCGCTTGGCCGGGTCGAGGCCGGTCGTGGGCTCGTCCAGGAAGATCACCTCGGGGTGGCCGACCAGGCTCGCGGCCAGGTCGAGGCGGCGGCGCATGCCACCGGAGTAGGTCTTGGCCCGGCGGTTGGCCGCCTCGGCCAGGTCGAACCATTCGAGCAGTTCGGCCGCGCGCTTCTTCGCGTCCCGGGTCGTCAGGTCGAGCAGCTGACCGATCAGCACCAGGTTCTGGGTGCCGGTCAGGTCCTCGTCGACGCTGGCGTACTGCCCGGTCAGGCCGATGCGGCGACGTACCCGGGCCGGCTGCTTGAGCACGTCGATGCCGGCCACCTCGGCGTACCCCTCGTCGGGGCGCAGCAGCGTGGCCAGGACGCGGACAGCCGTGGTCTTGCCGGCACCGTTGGGGCCGAGCACGCCGAGCACGGTGCCGCGGCGCATCGCGAGATCCACCCCGTCGAGCGCCTGGGTCTTGCCGAAGCGCTTGCGGAGTCCTTCCGCGCGCACCACGAGGTCACTCATGTCACTTTCCTTCCGTCGCGAGCAGCGCCATGGGGCGCCGGCTCTCGACGTGAAGGTTCGCCTGTCCCGCTGACATCCCGCGCACATATGGCTGACACCGCCGCACACGGGAACCGCACACGGAGCCGCACTCGGGCGGCGAGGCTGTCAGCGGCGGCGGTGCGACCCCCGGCGCGGCTTCGCGGCCCACACCAGGAGCGCCCCGACCAGCAGGACGAGCGGGATCGCGGCCACCCAGAGCAGCGGTGACACGGGCTCGTCGTCGGCCGGGCGCGGTGCCGACGCGGCCTGCGGCTGGGCGGCCGGGCGGGTCTTGGCCGGTTTGGGCTTCGCCGTGGCTTTCAGATCGGCGCCCACCACGGAGAGGATCCAGGGCGCGACGGCGTCCACGCGGGTGGAGGTGTCGGCGCCGCTGTGCGGGCAGGTGGGGCCCCGGCTGACGACGGCGACCACGACCGGGGGGTTGCCGCCGGTGAAGTACGGCCCGCCGGAATCGTGCGGGCAGGCGCTGGTCGTCTTGCGCGGAGCCACGCCCTCGATACCCAGCTCGCTCTTCGACACCGACGTGACCTCGAACTGGCCGGTCTGCAGGCGGTCGGCCGTGCGCTTGGCGGTGCCTCTGGTCAGACCGAAGCCGACGAGCCGCAGCCGCTGGCCGTCGGCCGGTTTCTTGCGGTTGAGCCGCAGCGGCGTGACGCCGGTGACCGCCTTGTCGAGCCGGGCGAGCGCCACGTCGGCGGTGCCGTGCTGGCGGACCTCGACGACGTTGACGCTGACCCCGGCCTTGCCCTTCAGGTCGGCGCGGCCGACGGTGGCGATCGTCTTGTCGGCGACGGTGCGCGAGACCCGGCGGTCGTTCTCGTCCTTGAAGCAGTGGCCAGCCGTGAGCACCCAGTGCGGTGAGATCAGGCCGCCGGAGCAGGAGCTGTTGCGCTTGCCGCCATCGGCCGTCGGGATGCCGATGTCGATGAGCTTGACCGCGAACTCGTACGTTCCGTCGGGAACGCCCTCACCGTTCGCGATCGCGTGGGCCGGCGTGCTCACCGCCCCGGTGGAGAGGATGGCGACCACCGCGACGAGGACCCTCGATAGCGTCTGCATCGGGGACGACAATAGAGGCACCGCGCCAATCACAGTCCGCGTCCCCGGGAACACGGCCCGGGGACGCGGAGGGGTATGGCGGGGCTCAGGACTTGAGCCACTCCAGCAGGTCGGCGTTGATCGTGTCGGCCTGCGTGGTCGGCATGCCGTGCGGGAAGCCCTCGTACGACTTCAGGGTGCCGTTCTTGACCAGCTTGACGGTCAGCGGGCCGGCGTCCGCGTAGGGGACGATCTGGTCGTCGACGCCGTGCATGACCAGCACCGGCACCGTGATCTTCTTGAGGTCCTCGGTGAAGTCGGTCTGCGAGAAGGCGACGATGCCGTCGTAGTGGGCCTTGGCGCCGCCCATCATGCCCTGGCGCCACCAGTTCTCGATGATGGCCTCGGACGACTCCACGCCGGGGCGGTTGAAGCCGTAGAACGGGCCGGAGGGCAGCGCGCGGTAGAACTCCGACCGGTTGGCCGCGAGCTGCGCCTGCAGGTCGTCGAAGACGCTCTTGGGCAGGCCGCCCGGGTTGGCCTCGGTCTGCAGCATCAGCGGCGGCACTGCGCTGATGAGCACGGCGCGGGCGACCCGCTCCTCGCCGTGGCGGGCGATGTAGTGCGCGACCTCGCCGCCGCCGGTCGAGTGACCGACGTGGATCGCGTCGCGCAGGTCGAGGTGCTCGACGACGGCCTTGAGGTCGTCGGCGTAGTGGTCCATGTCATGGCCGTCACCGACCTGAGTGGACCGCCCGTGGCCGCGCCGGTCGGCGGCGACGACGCGGTAGCCGTTGCGCAGGAAGAAGAGCATCTGCGTGTCCCAGTCGTCGGCCGACAGCGGCCAGCCGTGGCTGAAGACGATGGGCTGGCCCGTACCCCAGTCCTTGTAGAAGATCTCGACGCCGTCGGTGGTGGTCACGTAACCCATACCGGTCTCCGCTCAGTTGTCCGCGGGGAGTGCTCCCCCGCTGGTCAAGCTATGCCCGGTGACCTGCTCTGCGACAGCTTTACGTGATGAAGGACAACTTTCCGGAGTCCCTGTCACATCGGGGTTAAGCTGCTGGTCAGCTCTGCGATCGCTGCGCGAAACCTGTCTCGTACGCGAGCACCACGGCTTGCACGCGATCGCGGATGCCCAGTTTGGTGAGGATCCGGGCGACATGCGTCTTCACGGTCGTCTCGGCCACCACCAGCTCGGCGGCGATCTCGGCGTTGGACAGCCCGCGCGCGACCAGCCGCAGCACGTCGCGTTCGCGCTCGGTCAGGGCGGCCAGCTCGGGCGGCGGGCCGGACGGCGCCGGCGGCGTGCCGAAACGCTCGACCAGGCGCCGGGTGATCGACGGCTCGATCAGGGAGTCACCGGTGGCGGCGGCCCGCACCGCGGCGATCAGGCGGGTCGACGGGGCGTCCTTGAGCAGGAAGCCGGCCGCGCCGGCCCGCAGCGCCCGGTACACGTACTCGTTCTGGTCGAAGGTCGTCAGCACCACGACCGTGGGCGGATCGGGATGGCGCAGGATCTCCTCGGTGGCGGCCAGGCCGTCGAGCTCGGGCATCCGGATGTCCATCAGGATGACGTCGGGCTCGGACAACTGCGCCTGGCGGATCGCCTCGGCGCCGGTGCCGGCCTCGGCGACGACCTCGATGTCGCCCTCGGCCTCGAGGATGACGCGGAAGCCGGTGCGTACGAGGGTCTGGTCGTCGGCGACAAGCACCCGGATCTTCTCGGTCACGGGCCGATTGTCCCGCTCGCCGCACCTCGGCGGGGTCATCCTCCAGGACGATGCCACCGCCGAACATCGTCCTGGAGGCAGACGAGGGCCACGCGGTCCGGTTCCTAGCGTCAGGGCATGCGAAAAACCTCGGATTACGTGCTGGCCGGCCTGTTCACCGCCGGCGGCGTCCTGCTCATGGTCGAGAATCTGCTGGCCGACGGCGATTCCGGCCTGGCCCACCCGGTGTCGAGCACCTCGTGGGTCATCCTTCCCGTGTTCCTGCTCGCCACCGTGCCGATCTTGTGGCGCCGGCGCAACATCCTGGCGGTCATCGGCGTGACCGTGGCCGCGATGGCGTTGCATGTGGTGGCGTTCGGGTGGCTGACGCGGTGCGGCGTCGGCCTGCCGCTGGCCGCCGCCCTCGCGTACGCCGTGGCCCGTTTCGCCGGCGGCGCGCGGAACCAGGCTGTCGGGCTGGCCGGCGTCGCAGCCCTCATCGTGGTGACGCTCGTGCGGGACAGCTCGATCGGCGGGCTCCCCGGTGGGCTGGAAGTCGGACTTCCGGCGGCTGCCCTCTTCTACGGCATCGGCTTCGCGGTCCAGAATCGAGTTGCCAAGAAGCAGCTCGTAACCGCCTGAGACGAGGATTCGGCCATGAGCGAGGTCAGAACGGTCGACTGGCTGGTCGCGGGCGTCCTCACCGCTCTGGGCGCGCTGCTGATGAGCCTCGACGTGAGGGACGGCGGCTCGGTCTGGCTGATCCCGGTGTTCGCCGCCGCCACGGTCCCCGTGCTGTGGTGGCGGCGCAGCGTCCTGGTGGTCACCGGTGTCGCGCTGGCCGCGATGGTGGTGCACGATCTGGTGTTCGGGTGGGTGACCCGTTGCGGCGCGGGTCTGCCGCTCGCCTTCACGCTGGCCTTCCTCGGCGCGCTGGCTTACGAGCGTACGAAGGCCTGGCTCAATCTGGCTCTCAGCGTCCTGCTGTGTGCGGCCGTGCTCGTGGTGGACACGGCGGCCGGGCCGGGCACCCTGGTGCTGGCGGTGCCGGTCGCGCTGATCGTCTTCGGCGTCGGCCGGGCCGCCCGGCAACGCGCCGCCCTCAACCGGGAGCTGCGCAGCCGCGACGAGGAACTGCGGCGGCTGCGCGACGAGCGGGCCGCGCTGATGGTCGCGGACGACCGGGCGAGCCTGTCCCACCAGCTCGACGGGCTGCTGCGGGATCGGCTCGACCAGCTGACGCGGGCGGCCGAGTCGGCCGACGGGCTGGATCCGGCCGAGGCCCGGGCGGTGCTCGAGTCGATCGAGGCCGGCGGCCGCCGGACCATGGACGACATGCGGGAGATCGTCGGGCTGCTGCGCGGCGGCGAGGTCGACCTGGCGCCGACCCCGACGGTGGCGCATCTCGACGCGCTGCTCGCACGCCGGCGGTCCCCGCAATCCCGGCTCACGGTGACCGGCGATCCCCGGGCGTTGCCGGCCACAGTGGAGCTCTCGGTGTACCGGATCGTCGAATACCTCGTCACCGCGCTCGGCGGGCTCGAGGTCACCGTCCGGTTCGAGGACGACGCGCTGGAGATCCGGGTGAACGGTTCGGTGAACCGCGGCGCCGACATCCGGGCGGCGGTGGCCCGGGCCCGGGAACGGGCGCGGCTGCTCGGCGGCTCGGTCGACGTCAAGGTCACCCGGGGGCGGGCGCGCGTCGTGGCGCAGCTGCCCGTGTCCGGATGACCGGACGGCGGCTCGAGAAGGCGGCGATCGCGGCGCTGACCCTGGCCGTCGTCGGGCTGCCGACGGCGATCCACGGCGCCGGGAGCCCGGTGACGGCCCTGCTGCTGGCGAGCGGCCTCACGCTGCTGGGGTGGCGGGAGCACCCGCGCGCGGTCGTGGCGGTGGGTGGCGGGCTGTGGCTGGCCGCCGCGGCCGCCGGGGCGGACGCGTGGTTTCCCGATCCGGCGCTGGTCATCATGGCGCTGCTGACCGGCGTGGCCGCGCTGGCCTGGACCGGGCAGGCGGCCTGGGTCGCCGGGGCCGGCCTGGCCGCGTACGTCGGGCTGTTGTCGACGATCGTGGACACCAGCCTGGTCGCGGTGGCGATGTTCACCGTGCCGAGCTTCTTCGCCGGCACGGTGCTGCGGCTGCGGCAGGAGGCGGCGGCCCGGCTGGCCGAGCGCAACCGCGAGCTCGAGGAGGAACGCGAGCTGTTCGCCGGCATCGCGGTGCGGCACGAGCGCTCGAGGATCGCGGCCGAGCTGCACGACATCGTGGGCCACGCGATCAGCATCATGATCATTCAGGCGGCGGCCGGGCAGCGGCTGGTGGACCGGGACCCGGCGCGGGCCCGGGAGACGTTCCGGACCATCGCGGAGTCGGCCCGGCAGGGCACGGCCGATCTGGGACGCCTGGTCGACCTGCTCGGCGGCGCGGAGGTCGGCGGGGCCGACCTGTCGCTGATCGAGGAGGTGGTGACACGGGCGGCGCGCAGCGGTCTCGACGTGACGTGCCGCTTCGAGGGTGACCGGGACGGCGTGACCGCCCCGGTGTCCCACCTGGCCTTCCGCGTGGTGCGGGAGAGCCTCACCAACGCCCTGCGGCACGCCCCCGGCGCACCGGTGCGGGTAGTGGTCACCGGGACCGGGCGGGCCTTGAGCGTGCGGGTCGAGAACGAGGCGCCGACCGGTACGGCTCTGGCGCTCGGCGGAACCGGACGCGGACTGGCCGGGCTGCGCGAGCGGGTGGGCGAACAGGGCGGTCAGTTGCGCGCCGGTCCGCGTCCGGGCGGCGGCTGGCTCGTCCGGGCCGACCTGCCGTCCTGACCCGTCCTGACCCGTCCGGGCCCGACCGCCCTCGACCGGATGGCGACCCGGTCGAGGGGCGGGAAGCGTTACGGTCAGACCTTCCAGAACACGTAGACCGCGCCGTACTTGACGGCCTTGGTGGCGCCGTCGGTGCAGGCGCCGGCCGGGGCGGTGCCGCCCGAGGTGAGCAGGCGGCTGATGTGGGTGGAGGTGCCGATGACGCCGCTGCCGGACTTCTCGGTGACCTCGAGCAGCAGCTCCGGGATCGTGCCGGTGCGCGCGCTCTCGCCGACCTTCTTGGCCTTGACCAGGGACTTGTCACGGGTCGACTGCCAGCTCGGGCCGCCGAAGTGGTGGATGCGGCCGCCGGTGCCGATCAGCTGGGCCTCGGGCACGGAGGCCCCGGTGAAGACGCCGCCGGTGCAGGTGTAGGTCTGGGTGCCGGTCGCGACGACGTACGCGCCGATCGGCTTGGCGCCCTTCGGCGGCTTGATCGCCGCCGGGATGCCCGGGATCGAGACCGCGCGGGCTTCCGGCCCGACGGCTGCCGGCGCGACGACGGCGGCCTGCTCCGCGGCTGAGGCGTTGTAGGTCACGGCGCCGACGGTGGCGACCACGGCCGCCATCCCCACCCCGGCGGCGGCGCGAACCCGGGAACGCTTCGTGTTGAGCATGGAATCTCCTCGTCCGGGGGCGTGAGCGTCGCCCCGTCGACACCAGACACGGTCCCGGGCCGCGTGCAGATGTCCATCGGCGTCAATGGTGCCCGTTCGTCCTACCTGGATGGTCCGAACGGCTGACCCCCCGGTGTTTCCGCAGGCCAGAATGCATGCTGTGGTCAGCCGGCCGAGCGTGGCCGCCGGGTGAACACGGCTTGAACCGGCGCCGCCGGCCGAGCAGACGGCTTGCGGAGGGTGACGCTCATGACGACGGCCCGCGGCGCCAGGTGCCGCGGGCCGCCGGTCTGAACGGCGTGGGTCAGGACTTGAAGGCGTCCTTGACGTTCTCCACGGCCTGCTTGAGCTTCGAGCTGCTCTGGTCGGCCTTGCCCTCGGCCTCGAGCTGCTCGTCGTCCGTGGCGCGACCGACGCCTTCCTTGACCTTGCCGCCGAACTCCTCGGCCTTGTTGTCGACCTTGTCGTCGAATGCCATGGCAGCCTCCACATCGTCGTGCCTACGACCCGCAGATACCCAACCCGGCCAAGCGGCAATCACGGCCCACGGTGCGGGACGGGCTCGGCCGGGGTGACCGGGTGGCGCAGCCCCGGATGGCCCGGCGGCAGGGTCCGGCGGATCACCCACCAGCTCACGGCCAGGCACGCGGCGACCAGGGGCCAGGTCAGGGCGACCCGGGCGACGCCGAGCGCGACCACCTGCCCGGCGGCGTAGAGCGGCAGGAAGACGGCCAGCCGGACGACGTACTGCAGTACCCACACCCAGCTGGCCCGGCCGTAGGAGCGCAGCAGGGCCGGGTCGCGGCGCCACCTGGTCCGCTGGCCGAGCACCCCGCCGACCACGAGCCCGAGCAGCGGCCACCGGATCACGATGCTCACCGCCCAGGCCAGCGCACTGGCCGCGTTGCTGAGCAGCTGGAGCAGGAAGAAGTCCTCGGCGCGACCGGTGCGCAACGCGATCAGCGCGGCCACGCACACGCCGAGCAGGCCGATCAGCACGGCGCGCGGCTTCTCCCGGCGACGCAGCCGCCAGATCGAGACGCCGATCGCGGCGACGACCGCCACCCCGGCCCCGGCCCAGATCGACTGCCCGGCGGCGAGCCAGCCGACGACGAACCCGGCCGCCGGCAGCGTGGCGTCGATCGCCGCGCGCCGCCCGTTGAGCAGCTGCGACAGCGACTCCGGCTGCGTCATCCCCCACCCCGCATCGCTCCACGTTAGGAAAGCCTAACTGCAGCCGGTACGCGGCCTCATCCCCAGGTCAGATCGCGTGGGCCGCGGTTCACTCGCCGGCGGGCAGCGGGGGCGGTCCGGGATCGGCCAGCTGCTCGATCAGCCGGGGGAGCTGACCGCGCTCGAGCAGGCTCTCGTCCGCCCGGATCCGGCTCATCAGCTGGTCGAGCAGCGCGAACGTCACCTCGGTGCGGGCCCCGTCGTGGTTGGCCCGCACCCGGCCCGCGTAGTCGGAGAGCGCCCGCTCGAGCACCGTCTGAGCCGCCGCCTGGGGCATCCGGGACCGGAAGTAGCGGCGCTGGGCCGTCAGCGGCGGGTTGTGCATCTCCTGGATGAAGTCGAAACGGTCGGCCCGGGTGGCCGACGGGTCGAGGTTGTCCCGCGTCTCGTTGGGCGCGGCGAAGATCAGCACCCACTGGTTGCGGCGCAACTGGTTGAGCCGGCTGAGCAGACCGGTGGCCAGGTTGCGGCCGCCGAACGAGCCGGCTCCGCGCGGCCGGCGCAGGGCGTCCTCGCACTGGGCGAGGAGAATGACGACCCGGCGCAGCCGCATCAGGTCGTTCAGCACGTCGTCGAGAGCCACGTCGTGGAAGTCCCGGTTGCCGCGCCGCAGGAAGTCGGACGGGGTCAGCGTGAGCAGCGGCCAGTCGAGGGCCTTCGCCACCAGCTGGACGAGGCTGGTCTTGCGGGTGCCGGGCGGGCCGGGCAGCAGCAGCGACGTGGCGGCCGGCCGTTGCACCGGATGGGTGACGATCGGCTCGACGAAATGCCGGCGGATCGCCACGGACAGCGTCCCGTCGTCGGTCGGGTCCGAGATCCGTTCCAGGTGGCCGGGGTCCGGAGCGGTCAGGACCCCCAGCGAGAGCGCGAGATCGGGCCACGGGATGTCCCGTCGGGTCCCGGCGGTCACCTCGTAGCCGAGCAGCACCCGCTCCTGGCGCAGGCGGACGAGCGCGTCGTGGTAGCGGATGAGGAAGAGCAGCACGACCGCGGTGGCCCAGGACTCCAGGCGGCCGGGCGACCGGGCCCGGTCGTTGCACCACCCGGCCCGGTCGCCGACCCGCATGAACGTGTTGTCGACCAGTTGGAGCGTCTTGCGCAGGACGCCGAGCAGAGCGTCCACGTTGCCGTGCTCGCCCCGGTCGAGCTGGCTGATGAGCAGTTCGGACAGCGTGAGGGCGACCTCGAAGCTGGCCACGAACAGCTGCTGCGGGCCGCCGTACGAGATCAGGCGGGACGTCGGCCACGAACCGTCGTCGGTCTGCTCCTCGGCGATCACGACCAGGCTGCGGTCGGTGAGCGGCCGGTAGTCCGGCAGCTGGAAGCGGTGCAGCAGCGCGACGCTGAACGCGAGCTCGGCCGGGTCGAACTGCGACGTTATCCCGGCGGACTGCCGGCCGAGCTGGACGAGGATCGATCGGCGGATGCGGACGCCCAGCTCGGGCCACCACTGCTGGGGCTGCGCGCGGGCCAGGCCCAGCGCGTCCCCGGCCCGGACGGCGTGCAGGGTGATGAAATCGTGCGTCTGGTCGCCCGCGGTGATGCGGCCGCCCTCCCACGCGCGCAGGTTCTGCTCGGTCTCCTGCCACAGCCGCAGCACAGCCTCGTCGATGTCGCCGCCCACACCGGTGAGCGGTCGCGTCGTCTGCCGCAGCACCGACGAGAGAAGGACCTGCGCGTCGGTGAACATGTTGACCCCGTTGGTGGCCGACTCCCGGACCCGGCCGGGATCGCTCGTCAGCGCGGCGAAGTGCTGGTCGGTGAGAGCGCGGACGACGGTGGACACCTCGTCGCGCAACGCTCCCGTCTCGCTGACGGTGTGGCCGGCCGGCCGGTCGTACTCCACGAGCAGGCGGTAGAGCTCCAGCAGGGCGAGGTGGGCCCGCGAGGTCGACGTCTTGCCGATCACCGGCGGGGTTCCCGCGCCGCCGGTCGTCGCAAGGGTGTCCCGGATGAAGGCGCCGACGGTGGGCTCGTAGAAGGTGAGAAGGGCTCGGCCTGCGGCCAGGACGCGGTCCCGGCTCTCGGCGATCTCCCGGTCGAGGTCAGACAGCTGCGTCACGTGCCTCCCTCTGGGAGCGGTAGCACTCCCTCAGTTCCCGGATCTTCCCGCTCGCGTCGACCTCGATCACCATGAAGCCGTAGACCCGCTTGACGTCGTCACCTCCCTCGTCGAGGAAGGCAGTCCACTCCAGGTGGGCGGCATCGGGCCGATAGGCGATGGAGTCGACGCGGACCGAGACGGCGCGCTGGGACGCGACGTGGCTGCGCCAGTATTCCTGAATTCCGGTCAGACCTTCAATAGGCGGGTGGAAGGGTTTGTCCCGATAGCGGGCACCCTCGGTGAACACCTTCTCCAGCAGGTCCGGATCTCGTTTGCGCCAAGCGGTCAGGTAGCCCCGCACGGCTTCCTCGCACCCGGCGTGGGGACCCGGCTCGAAGGTGAGCCACCGGGTCGCCCAGGTCCGGTCCTCACCGTCGGCCGTGGCCGCCCGGACGTCCCCCTGGCCGAAGCGCCGGACGAGCACGCTCTCGCCGACCAGCTTGTCCAGGGCCGGCCACACGCCGTCATCGGCGCGCTCGACGACGGTCACGCTCCCGCGCGGACCGGCGAGGGCGACGGCCCGGTTGAGGAAATCCCAGGCGTGAGCGCGATTCTCGGTCAGGACGTGGGAGGCGAGCACCATGGCCGGGCCGCGCCACTGCGCCGGCCGCTCGGTCGGCCAGTCGCCCAGGGCCGGAACGACCTCCACATCGAACCGTCGCTCCTTGCCCAGCGTCGCGGCGACCTCGCGCACCAGGCTCTCGGCGTGCTGGAGCTGACGTTCCGACCGGTCGAGCAGGTGCACCCGCACCTCCTCGAGGCCGGCCTCGGCCAGGTAGGCCAGGGCCGCGGCCGAGGCGGCGCCGCTGCCGCAGCCCAGGTCGACCACCGTGGCGGCCGGCTCCGGGCGGGCCTCGGTCAGGGCCCGCACACACTTGTGAAAGTTGACCAGGAGGAACTCGGCCGCGAACGAGGCGTGCACACGGTCGTAGTCCGGTGGCTCGGCGTCCGGCCGCCGGAGCAGGGACCGCAGATCGGAACGGTCCTCGGGCCGGGCCTCGACGCTGCCGTCCACCCACGCGGCGGCCACCTCGGCGACCAGATCCGTTGTGCGCATCGGCACACAGTAAACGCTGCGGGTTGCGAGACAAGGCATATGAACCGTCAGCCGGTCGGTTGATAACCGACCGTTAAGGAGTCTGCCGCGAGCGGAACACGACCGGCGTCCTCCCGCAGGTGCTCTTCCGCTTCCGCGAGCGCGCCGGCGTCACCGAGATCCCGGGCGATGTCGGCGAGCTGGCGCCAGAGACCTCGGAGCAGCCTGTCCCGCGGGCCGACCACGACCGACCAGAGGCTGATGGCCTCCAGCAGGGCGGCCCGCGCGAGGTGCGGCTCGTGCAGGGCGGCCAGGACAGCGGCGTACGGCCGGAGCGTCTCGGCGATGTCGGGGTGACCCGGCCGCAGAACCCGGCGCTGCACCTCCAGGGCCTGCTCGTAGCGCGTGCGGGCGCCCGGGAGGTCGTCCATCTGGAACTCCACCCCGGCCAGGGTGACCAGCGCCCGGGCCACCAGCGCGTCGTCGTCGTGGCGGCGCCGGTGCTCGTCGAGGATCGGGGCGAGCACCTGCCGGGCCACCCGCGGGTTGCCCTCGCGGTTGATGTCGGCCACGCTGATCATCGTGGCCAGGTCGGAACCCACCCCGGGCCGGTTCTGCACCGTGAGGGCCGCGTCGGTGTCCCCGCTCTGCAGGTAGGCCCGGATGAGCAGATCGGCCGCGTCCGGTTGCCCGCGCAGCAGGGGCACGCACGCCGCTCCCCCACCGAGGTTGACCACGGCTTCGGCGAGCAGCTTCTGCGCCTGCCGGCGCCGGTCGGGTGACACGCCGGGAAGCTCGGCGATCAGCCGGGCGGCCCGCCCCGCGTCGAGGTAGCTGCCGGCGTCGATCAGCCCGCGCGCCGCCGTCACCAGATCGGCGTGCATCGCCTCGGCCGGCACGAGCAGCCGGGCGCCGTGAGCGGCCAGCACGGCCAGGTGGTCGGCCAGGTTGCCGGTGCCCCGGCCGGCGACGAAAGGGAGCGGATCCCGGGCGATGGCCGAGACGGTCTGCCGGACGACCTCGCGGGACTGCTCCGCGTCGAGCACCGCGCGCGCGGCCAGTTGCACCAAGGGATGCAGGTGCAGGCTGCCGGCACTCAACCGGATCAGGGAATGCTCGTGCAGAAGACCGAGAGCCTCCTCGGAGGCGCCGGCCAGCGCGCGCGGGAAGGGCAGGGCCGCCACGAAGGCCGGCGGGCCCACCTCGGCCGGGAGCAGGGTGATGTCGGACAGGAGGCCGGCGCGCTCGACGAACGCGAAATCCTCCTCGGCCAGCCGCTTGCGGAACTCGTGCGCGGGTACCGCGACCAGACGCAGGTGGCGAACCGCGGCGTTGAGCGCCGACGGGAGCCGGCCGAGCGCCTCGGCCAGGGACCGCAGCTCCTCCGGGGACTCGTCCCGCAGCTGACCGGCCAGGAAGGCCACGGCCTCGTCGCTGTCGAACGGCCCGATGCCGACGTGCCGGACCGTCTGCGACCAGCTCTGCCGCCGCGTCGTGATCAGCACGTCGCCGCGGCCGGTCAGCGGCAGGTAGGGACGCAGCGTCCCCGGGTCGGTGGCTCCGTCGATGATCAGCAGCCACCGGCCGGGGCCGGCCAGCTGTTCGCCGATCACCGTGAGCGGATCGAGGCCCGGACGGACGGCGCCCAGCTCGTGCGCCAACGCCAGCAGGGCGGCTTCGACACGTGCGGCGTCACCGCCGTCGATCCACCACACCACCTGGTATTCGTCCGCGTGACTCTGCGCGTAGTGGCGGGCGGCCTCGCTCTTGCCGGCCCCGGGCAGGCCGATCAGAGCACAGACGGTCGGCGAGTCGTCGGTGCGGTTCTCCAGCACGCACCGGGCCAGCCGGTCGCTCACCCCGGCCCGGTGCACCAGGCCCTTGGCCGGTTGCCGGACATTGGTGACGCGCAGGCCCCGGCCCGGGTAGGGCAGCGCGGACGCCGCCGGCGTGCTGCCGGCCGAGCCCAGGTCGGCCGGCCGGCGGTGGCGCGGGTCGAGCGCGCTGAGCAACACGGCGCGAGCCTCGTGCTCCTGCAGGCTCTCGACGTCGAGGGTCTGCTCCTCGGCCAGCATCGCCGGCACGGCGGCCGGGGCGACCCGGGTGACCAGCAGCCGGGCTCCGGTGACGCGCAGGGCCGCCCACTGCTGGGCCGTGACCGTCTCGGCGGCCAGCCGGGACAGCACGACGACGAGGTATCCGGCCGGCGGCGGCACGTCGACGCCGCCCAGCTGGACCTGGTAACCGGCATCGGACAGTTGCCGGGCCAGCCACTCGGCCCAGGCGATGTCGTCGCGCAGATGCCAGATCGTGAAGGTGGGAGCCGCGTCCCTGCTTCCGTCCGGCGTGACCTCGGTGGGAACCACCGCGCGGACGAAGGACAGATATTCGCCCGCCGAGACGCGCGTGAACGAGTCGGAGCTGGAGAGCCGGTGGCGGAACAGCGCGGGCAGCTCCGGGTGTTTCGCCGCGAACCGCCGGGCCCGCTCGTCCTCGAGGATCCGGCCGGTGCTCGCCGCCGGGGGGTCCTCCGACGACGGCGCCACCGCATAGGACTGCTCGAGGGCGGCCAGGAGACCCGGATCGTCCACGACGGCGTCGTAGACGTCCCGGTAGACCGTCTGAATGGCCACGATCTTGGCGAGCAGCGGCGGCACGAGCGGCGAATCGCTCAGGTCGGTGCCGGCCAAGCTCTTGAGCAGGGTGAAGGTCTGCACCATCCGTTTGATGCGCCGCGGGTTGAAGGGCGGGTTGCCCCGCAGGATCGGCAGGCACAGGTGGACGTCGGCGTCGGACGAGATCTTCCGGATCAGGTTGTCCGCCGCGGCCGCCGTGACCGGCGGCAGCGAGAAGGGCAGCTGGACGATCTTCTCGAAATAGGTCTCCGAGATCCGCCGCCGCAGCACATCCTGGGAGGCGAGGTCCTGGTAGCGGACGGACACCGCGTTCTCGATGATGTCGCGGTCGACCGCGACGAGGAAGACGCACCCCTGGACGTCGAGGAAGAGCTTCATCGTCTCGACGATCTGCAGCGTCTGCTCGGGCAGGCACCGATCCAGGTCGTCGATGACGACGACCAGCGGACGGTCGCGGCACACGATCCGGATGATGTCGCGGAAGTCCTCGCTGAACTCCTCGAGGAACGCGATCTTCTCCCGGTAGCTGCGCCTCTTCTGGAACGCCGAGAGGTCGACCCCCAGGCGGATGTCGAAGATCTTGAAAAGCGACTCGGGTTTGGCGGCCAGGGTGGCGCCGATCGCCACCGCGGCGGCCGCCCACGGCCGGCCCAGCAGATCGGCGAGCCAGGGGGCGTTCTTGAGGGCGGCCGACATGGCCGGATTGGCCTGCGGGACAAGGACGGTGGCCGCCATGAACAGGGCCAGCGCGATGAGGCCGATCCGGAACAACAGCACGAAGACCTTACGCGAGACCTCGAGCAGACCGGAGCGTACGTTGAGCGAGCGGAACCAGATCCGCAGTTTGACCCAGACCCGTCGCGGCGGCGGGCCGGTGACCCGCACCCTGTCCAGCACCGTCTGGATCAGCGCCTGCCAGAGCTCCTCCTCCCGGGTGTATTTCCAGGCGTTGAACCACACCGGCTCGATACCGCGGCTCGTCAGCTCGGCACTGACCTGCTTGAGGAAGCTGGTCTTGCCGCTGCCCCACTCGCCGTAGACACCGACCGTCCACGGTGTCTGCTCGGGGCGCATCGCGGCGATGTAGTCGGCCAGCGGCACGGCGAAGCGCGCGAACCCGAGGTGGTCGTCGAGGCTGGCCACGTCGTTGATGGCCAGGGATTCCGCGAGCACGGGCGGGTCCGGGGCTGACGGACGCGGTCGACGCCGGATCATGTCCAAAGAGTAGTGCCCGGGATCGATCCGTCCGGTCCCTCACCCGTACGCGTTACCGGGCGATCGCCTCGGCGCCGTTGAAGGTCAGCAGGCGCTGGATCGCCGGGGAACACCCGACGACGCGGAGGCGGGGAGCCCCGGCCGCCACTGTCCGCAACAGGACCCGGACGGCGGCGTCGTCGGCGAAACGGAGATCGGCGATGTCCACGGTCAACGGACCCTCGACCGGTGGGGTGTCCTCGACGAGGTGTTCGAGCAGGGCTTGCAGGGCGTGCCGGTTCGACAGGTCGGCCTCGCCCTCGAGCCGGACGCCGGGCGGATCGGTGAGCCGGACGGCCCGCATGCCCGGCCGGGCGCCCGGGGCGGTGGCGTGATCGACGCACGACAGATGCGACCAGGTGGCGCGCCGCAGCTCGTCATGGCCGAACAACCGCCGGTCGTACAGACAGATCGCCATCGCCGAGCCGTCGGCGAAGACCCGGTTGACCTGTGCCTCGTAGCCGATCAGCCGGTCGGCGCCGGGCACCGGGCGCGCCGCCCAGGACATGTCGCCGATCGCGCGCAGCCCGCGATAGCCCGCCGCCCGGGCCAGCGCGGTCTCGTGACGCCAGCCGCCCATCGTCACCTCCGGGTCGAAGGCGCCGGAAGCGAGATACGACTCCTCAGGGGTGGACAGCAGCAGCTGGCCCCGGTTGCGCGCGCCGGCGCCGTCGAAGCCCAGCCCGGCGAGGCCGTCGAGCAGCTCGTCGCCGCCCGGGCCCAGATACAGGACGCGGTCGTCGTCGCGCAGGCCGGCCCGGATGTAGACGGCCAGGGCGGCGAGCCGCGACCGGTCGTCGTCGACGATCACGCATGCGTGGTCGCCCAGCCGGTGACGATCGAGGACCGAAGTCTCGATCATGCTCACCTCCCGGGCTCGGCGTGGGTTCACGGTAGTCCCCGGACAAGCCGGATCCTCCGCGCTGAGTCGCACGACACCAAAGTGACGCGCAACCACGATCTAGTCTCGGTGCATGCGCCTGGCCCACGTGACCGACCTGCACTTCGGGGCCGAGGACCCGGCGGTCGTGGCCGGGCTCCGCGACGACCTGGCCGCCCGGGACGTGGACCGGGTGCTGGTCAGCGGGGACCTGACGATGCGGGCCCGGACCGGCCAGTTCCGGGCCGCGACCGGCCTGCTGCGGTCGATCGGCCGGCCCTGGACGGCGGTGCCGGGCAACCACGACCTGCCGCTGGACCGGCCGGCGCGGGCGTTCGAGCCGCTCGGGGCGTACCGCAGGCTCGTCGACCCGGACCCGGAGCCGCTCGTCCGCGACGGCGGTCTGCTCCTGCTGGGGCTGAGCACTGCCCGGCCGTACCTCTGGAAGGGTGGCCTGGTCGACGCGGCGCAGGTGGCCCGGATCGGCTCGGCCCTGGCCGGGCCGGCCGATCTCAAGGTGCTGATGCTGCACCACCCCGTGTTCCGGCCGGCGCAGCGACCGGACGACGCCCTCGTGCACGGCGCCGGTCCGGCGCTGCGGGCCGCGGCCGCGGCGAAGGTGGACGTCATCCTCTGCGGGCACGACCATGTGGCGGCCCAGGCCGGCCTGGGCGGGATGGTCGCGCTGATGAGCGGGACGGCCTGCTCCCGGCGCGTACGGGCGGGCGAGAGCCAGTCCTACACCGTGCTCGACGCCGACGGGGACACCCTGCGGCTGACCGTGCGGCACTGGGACGACGGGACGTTCCGCACCCGTGACGAGACCGCATGGCGCCGCACGTCAGACGGCTGGCACACCTGAGGCCACCCGGATCAGCGCGTCCAGATCCCGGCGGGTGAGGGCGGCACCCCGCCGGACCGGGGTGGACGTCCGGGGCACCCGCACCCGCAACGCGCCCGGCAGCGAGGCGAAGCGCAGCGGCGGCGTCAGCAGCACCGCTTCCCCGTCCAGGCCGGCGGGCACCTCCGCCGCCGAGCGCACCTCGAAGCCCGGCGTCACCCACTCCCCCACCGGGCGGGCGCCGCGGGCGCTGACGACACCGAGCCGGCCCGTGTCCAGCCGGGGCCGCCCACCGGCCCGGCCGACCCGCGACAGGTCGTACGGGTTGTTCGACACCAGCACCAGCGTCACGCCGCTGACCGACCGGCCGTCGGGAGTGTCGAACGCGAGGTCGGGCGGCGGGGCGGACGGGCCGAGCAACTCGGGCAACAGGCGACCCCACGTACGGATCTTGGCATTGCGGTAGCCCCGCGAGCGGACCACCGCGGCATAGACGCCGAGCGAGGCGTTGTTGACGAAGATCCGCCCGTTGACCGAGCCCACGTCGACGACGCGCTCGACACCGTCGGTGAAGGCGTCCAGCGCGCCCACCACGTCGGTGCGATTCAGCCCCAGGTCGAGGGCGAAGTGGTTCCTGGTGCCGGCCGGCACACAGACATGGGCGACACCGTGGCGCATCGCGGTCGCCGCGACCAGGGCCTGGGACCCGTCCCCACCGGCCATCCCCAGCACGTCGGCGCCCTCCCGGACGGCCTGCTCGGCCAGCGCGGCCAGGTCGTCGCCCGGCTCCAGCGTGATCGTCCGGATCCCGCGACCGGCCGCCGCCGCGGCCAGACCGGCCCGGGCCGCGGCGCCGTCACCCGACCGCGGGTTGATCAGCAGGACGCCGTGCCGGGCCGCCGGAACCGGGTGGAACGAGCGGTCACCGGAGATCATCGCCGCGCTGTGCGCACCCAGCGCTATCCGGCCGGCCACCGCGAACACGACGAGCAGAGCCGCCTGGGCCAGGAACAGCGACAGGCCGAGCAGGATCATGACCAGGACGCCCATGGCGGCGACCAGGACCGCGAACCAGCGCAGCAGACGACGCCGGGTGAGCGCGTACCAGGTCGCCCCGGTCACCACCACGACCGCGAGCGCGAACGCCACGAACGTGCTGAAGTGCCGCACCGTCGTCTCCAGCGTCGCCGCGACGGCCAGCAGCGGCGCGATCAGCGCGACCACCGCGGCGGTGCGCCGGCCACCGCCGGGCGCCACCGCCGGGCCGGTCACCGCGGCGGTGGGACGACGATCGTCGGGGTGCCCGGACCCGGACCCGGTGGCTTCTCACCGCTCTTGCCGTTGCTCACCTCGATGACCACGACACCGTTCTTGACCGTACGGCCGCTCGGGCTCGTGCCGGCCGCGGTGCCCGCCGGACACGCGGAGTCGGTCTCGCCGTTCGACAGCACGGCGTCGAAGCCCGCGTTCTCGATCCGGTCCCGGGCCCGCACCAGCGACAGGCACTCGACATCCGGGATGCGCCGCTGATCCCCGTACACGATCTTGCGGCTCTCGGGTCGTTTGAACTGGACCTGCGGCTTGCCCTCCATGTAGTCGGCCAGGGTGCGGTAGACGGCCGGGTTGACCTGGTCGTGGTCCATCCGGTCCTTGTGGGCCTGGTAGTCGGGGTTGACCAGGTAGCCGGCCACGACCAGCGACGACGTGCCGGCGATCAGCGAGGCCGTGCGGTCGCGGTCGGTGGTGCCGGTCTTGCCGAACACCGGGTGCCCGACCACGCCGCGGGTCACCCGGGCGGTCGCCCCCGCACAACTGCCCAGCCGGGACCGGTCACCGACCGGGCAGCGGGCGGCGTCGAGGGCCGCCCGGGCGACGTCGACCGAGGTGGCCCGCTCGCACTGGGACTTGCCGATGTCGAGCTTCTCGCGGTCGCGGGTGGTGATCTGCTCGATCGGCGTGGGCGGGCAGTACATGCCGTCGGCGGCCAGGGTCGCGTACGCGTTGGCCATGTCGAGCGGGGTGGTCGCCGAGACGCCCAGCGTGAACGATCCCCACTGGTGCGAATAGCCGTCCGACGCGAGCTTGGCGTCCGACGGGTCACGGAACTTGATGCCGAACCGCTTGGCCACGTTCACCACGTTGTCGGCGCCGACCCGCTCCTCGAGCGGCACGAAGTAGGTGTTGATCGAACGGCCGAAGCCGCTCCACATGTTGTAGACGCCTTCGCCACCGCCGCCCGAGTTCTGCGGGCACCAGAAATGCGTACCCGGGCAGGCCGAGTCACTGCTGCGCTCGACGATGTACTTCGACTTGTAGAACTTCTCCGCCTTGATCGTGTAGTGCAGCGGATAGCCCTTCTCCAGCGCGGTGATCAGCGTGAAGATCTTCATGACCGAGCCGGCCTGGTAGCCGGTGATGTCGCCACCGGCGGTGAGCAGCGGGTTGACCGTGTTGGGGGCGGAGCCCTTGATGCCCTGCCGCCGCTTGCGCGGATCCGACGACAACGGGTTCTTGGAGTTGTCGAGGCTGTACTTGCGGTTGGTGACCAGAACCTTGACCTTGCCGGTGCGCGGCTCGACGGCCGCCAGCAGCAACGCGTTCTTGTTCTTTTCCTTGATCAGCTTGGCGACCCGGGACCTGGCCTGGTTGGTGGCCTTCAGGTCGATCGTCGTGGTGATGCGGTAGCCACCGCTCTTGAGACGGCGCTCCCGGTCGAACGCGGTCGCGCCGAACTCGGGCCGATCCATCCACCAGCGGTAGAAGTAGTCGCAGAAGAAGCCCCAGCTGTTGTACGCCACCGAGACGCAGCCGTTGCCGACGGAGGCGACCTTGCGCGGCACCGCTTCCTTCTTGGCCGCCGCGGCCTGCGCCGGGGTGATGGCCCCCATCTCTACCATGCCGGGGATCACGTAGTTGTTGCGGCGCTGCCGGATCTCCTCGTGCCCGTCCTTGGTCGTCGGGTCGTAGAACGAGGGCGCCCGCACGATCGCGGCGAGCAGAGCGGCCTGCCCGATGGTGAGGTCCTTGGGGCGCTTGTTGAAATAGACCTTGCTGGCGGCGAAGATCCCGTAGGTCTGCTTGCCGAACGGCGCCATGTTCAGATAGCGCTCCAGGATCTGATCCTTGCTCAGCTCCTGCTCGACCCGCATGGCGTACTTGATCTCGTTGACCTTGCGCATGTTGGTGTCTTCGGTGGCCTTGACGACCTCGGACGGGCTGGTCGCCGAATAGGCCAGCGACATGCGCACCCACTGCATCGTGATCGTCGAGGCGCCCTGCTTGGACTCCGACTTGCCGCTGTTGTTGACCACGGCGCGGGCGACACCCTTGAGGTCGACGCCGTTGTGCTTGTAGAACTCACGGTCCTCAGCAGCCACCATGGCATCGCGGATGTGCTTGGACATGTCCTTGAGCGTCACGTCACTGCGGAACTCGTCGTAGAACTGCGCGATCAGCGTCTTGTTGTCGGACGCGTAGACGCGCGTGATCTGCGGCGAGCTGAAATCCTTGAGCTCGCTGGGCAGACTCGCGAAAGCCTGGTTGCCGGCCTTGGCCGTCAGCCCGGACATGGCGGCCACCGGGAACGCCGCGGCCGCGACGACCACGCCCGCGACCAACCCACAGGTAAGAAGCGCGAACACATTGAAGACAATGTTGTGATCACGTTTGCGGAACCACGAACTCACCGAACCACCACCAGCGCCTCGTCGGGAGCGAGTCCCGTCTATTTCACCCTGCCCTGTCAAGTTGCGGGCCCGGCAAAACGGAATGGTCCGGGCATTTCGCTAATAATCTTCGACCAAAAGATCAGATCCTGAAAGCGGATGTACGTCCTGACGGTGACTACCGCCGGTCGGCGTGTCGCGAGGGGTGGCGTTCGGCGGACGCGGCGGGGGTGGAGTGATACGCCGGGCCTTGGCGACGCCCCTCGGCCGGCGCGGCACCGTGAACCGCGCCGGCAACACCGCCGGGCCGAACGACACCACGAGGTTCGCGACATGCCAGGCCAAACGAAACAGGGGGCTCGCGGACACCGTCAGGCCGAACGACACCTCCCTGCCCGCCGAGCCGGATTACGCCACCAGTCCGTACGACACCACGCCACGCCACGCCACGCCACGCCACGCCACGCCACGCCACCAGGCCGATAGGCACCGCTGAGCCGAGCGACGCTGCCAGGTCGGAGCGACGCTGGCGGGCCGGTGGGTTGGGCTTGCTTGCGGTTGACGGTTGGGGGCGAGCCGGTTGCGGCTGAGGGATCGGTCGCCGGGCGGTGGCTGCCTGGTCGGGGTGGGCGGTCACCCTGCGGCGACGTGGTGTGGCTGCCGCGCTGTGGTCGCCGGACAGCGCTTCGGCTTGGGCGGGCGGGCCTGGGTGGTGGGTTGCGGGAGCAGGACCGTGCCGCTTGCGGTCAGTAGGTCACGCCTGGGTGGTTGGTCACCGTCGCTTCCGCTGGCAAGGGCGGTGGGAAGTCTTTCCTCACGATGGCGTGGTGATCGTGGGGCGAGCCGGGCTGAGCGGTCAGCGCGCCCGGCGGCAGAGAATCGCGACCTGCTCGGCACGGCCGGGGAGCGGTGTCCGGCTGGGTATGACCGCTGACCGCTGACCGCAGGCCGCGGCCGGTCGAGCCTGTCAAGATTTTTGTGTAAGTGATCTTGTGGTTTGTTAGTTGATGTAAGGGCCGATGCGGTCTGGGTAGTGCAGGGCGAGGGCGCCGAGGGCTTGTCGCCAGCCCTGGATGACGGAGCCTTC
>NZ_JALPVJ010000015.1 GCF_023544445.1 Actinoplanes sp. M2I2
CAGACCTGTTTCCTTCGCAAGAACTGGTCTATCGATGGCTCCACGCCTATATCCAGCACCGTCCGGTACTCATACTTTTGCCCGTGTCGTACCGAATCAGACACCTCTCCTTGCTGAGATCACGTCAGTGTTGTCGGATCGGTGGAGTAGTTCGGCACCGAAGGTGCGTAAGGGGCCGGACGACATTAGGAGTTCGCCGAATCGTGAACCGGTCGCTCCAAAATTAGCTCAATGGCTGTAGTCGGCTTCAGAAACGTTCCCGTGAAAGTCCAGGAATGCTCGGTCAGAGAGGCGGTCGCGGACACCGTGACCCCATCCTCCAGGTCTACTTCCAATGGCGCGCTGCGCAGCCAGTTCATCCGAGCCTGGATGACGTGGGATCCCGATGGCACCTCGATATCCTCGGACTTCCCCCTTTTAAGTCGAGTAACCAATCTTCCATCGACAAGAAACTTCATTCGCGCAAGCAGGGCGCCAACGTCCAGCGCTCGGACCACCCGGATTACGGGCATCTTCCCAGTCCCTTCATCGCTCATACCGACCTCAACCACTTTGGCGATGCAGCCTCCCATGTAACTGATGGGAATCGCCGTGATGGCGATCGGGAGGGTAGTGCCGCCCCTGACCAAAGCAGACGTACCGCCGATGAAAGCGACCCCGATCGCAGTTCCATTGCCAACTTCAAGACACCCACTGAATTAGCGGCGGCCCCTCTGCGCAACGAGCCTCGTGGCGTGCGATCCGCCACCAGGCTCGCCTGTCTGAAGCACTCCGAGAAGCTAAGTGCTACTGATTCTCCGTTTGGCCATCACCGGATATGCCCTCAGCCCCTTGATGGCTGGCCGAACTGGCACCTTCCGAGCCCGCTACTGCACCTCGGTTCAGCAGCCAAAGTCCGCCGACGTACAGCACAACGACGATCAATGTGCCCAGGATCGACGCGGGCCAGCTGGAGTCAAGGATGTACCTGCTCGAAAGCAGAGCAAGACAGACCAGCAAAACCACACTCAAGGCAAATCTGGTACGCCGTCGATTCATGCCCATATCTTACTCACCTGAAGAGCGGACGCACTCATCGTCAACGTCGACTGCGCCGGCTTCTCAACGAGGTAAGTACCTTGAGGACCACCACGACCAACAGCGCGACCGCGACCATCACGCCGATCAGCTGGAGCGGATTGAGTGCCATTGTGTCAGGGCTCACGACTAGTGCCACAACAACGAAGACAAGTACGACACCGACCGCGATACCAGATTCCGCAAGGGTAGGATTACCTGCCCATGATTGCATCCGCTGTCTCATTGAGTGCTCCTTTGTGGGTGTTGCGGCAACCGCCTTGAGCCGGTCAGTGGCCGATGCGAGCGCCACGCTAGCGTCGCCGAGCGCGGCCTGCAGTTCAGGGCTCGGCTACTCCAGGCCGACGGCGACGGCGGCCTTGATTGCGCGCGAGCCGGCGGCAAGGTCCGTGGTGATTTCGACGAGCTGGCCGATGTCGGCGGCGAGGGCATGGACCTGCTCCAGGACACGTCGCGGCTTGGCCTTTCTGCAACGCGCTCGATGACCGCCATCTCGCATACGGACGCCATTTCTGGCTGCCAACAGCGCCTGCCCAACCGGGGGTAGCATCGGTTTCGAAAATGCAGGGGGTTGAAGGCGGGGCTTTGGCCGGTCGTAGGCGGTCATCGTCGGTGCCCGGATGGTGATGGAACCGGAACTGCCTGATGCCGCTTGCCCGTCGCAGCGGGCAAGCGGCATCAGAGTTTCTATCGCTTTTTCACGTGCGGAACGATCCAGAGAACGACCACCGTGGTAATAATACCGCCAACAATATATGCTGCGATGGGAGGCGCTCCCATCAAGCCAAGCCCCAAGGTCAGGGCGAAGGTGAGTAATGCACCCACCACAACGATGAGGCGCATTTTAGTGGGTGACATAAAGTTCTGACTCCTTTGTACCGGTCAACAGGTCAGTCTTTAATGACTCGACCAGTTGCGTATCCAGCGCCTCCGACTACGCCCAAAAGTCCACCGATGGCAGCGCCGCCGACGCAACCAACCGCAATGGTCGCCAAGCATCCGATACCGCCCCCAAGACCGGCGCCGGCTCCAGCGCCGTTGCCGGCGGTTCCGAGAACATACTCGAAGTCATTTTCTTCCGGAACAAACCCAGTCGGGTCGACGTAGTTGATCAGGTTGGCGCCGGCGTAGGCGTATCGGTTTCCGCGGGCAGGGCTTGCGAGGAAGGTGAGGTTGTCCTGTTGGGTGAAGCGGCCGTGTTCGGCGTGGTACCAGCGGCGGCCGAGTTTGGTGAAGTTGGTGCCGAGGTCGTAGAAGGTGTCCTGGTAGGCGCCGGTGTAGCGGAACGGGTTGTGTTCGGCGCGGACCCCGGTGGATGACAGCACGGCTCCGTAGGGGTCGTAGGTGTAGTTCGCGACGACCGTGGCGGTGGTGTCGATGATGGCCCGGACGGTGCCGAGGCGGTCGCGGAGGCGGCCGTAGACGAGGTCGGCGGTGGCGCGACCGGCACCTTCCCCGACGGCGTCGAGGCGGCCGGTGCCCGAAGGATCAGCCGATGGTTCGGCCGATGCGGGCACCGAGAGATGGTGACGGTTGCGGCGGTGACCGCAACCGTCAGAGGCAGGGACCAGCGTTGTACAGCGCGCGGCATGCGCAGCATGTGCTCTCCAGAGCAGTGGAGCACCGCGACATCGGCGATCATCACGGTTATCGACACGCAAAGTAGCGATCCCGTCGCCCACCGCGCTAGCCGGACAATCGTTCTTGAACCAAAGGGCCTTCATCGTCGCACCAAAGTTCCTGACTTCGGCTGTGCCCTGATCTGCCGGCGCCGCCTCCACCATCCAGAAAATCAGAAGCTCTTAGGGCACGATGGGGCGATGGCGGGCAAGGGCAAGGGCACGGGCGAGGAGCGGGACGGGGTCGCGCTGACGAACCTCGACCAGGAGTTGTACGAGGACGCGGGCGCCACCAAGCGCGACCTGGTCGACTATCTGGACGCGGTGCGCGATCGGATGCTGCCGGTGCTGCACGACCGGCCGCTGTCGGTGATCCGCCTGCTGCGCGGCCAGGACAAGTTCATGCAGAAGAACCTGCCCAAGTACACGCCCGACTGGGTGCCGCGGACGACGGTGTGGGCCGAGGCCTCGCACCGCGAGGTCACCTACGGCCTCTGCAACGACCGCCGGACGTTGCTGTGGTTCGGCAACCAGCGCGCCATCGAGTACCACCCCGCGCTGATGGTCGCCGGTTCGACCCGGCCGACCCATCTGATCATGGATCTGGACCCGCCCGAGGGCGAGCACTTCCGGCTGGCCGTGCAGGCCGCCCGGCTGGTTCGCGAGGCCCTGGCGAGCGCCGGCATGGCGGGGGCGGTCAAGACCAGTGGCTCCAAGGGCGTGCACGTCTTCGTCCCGCTCGACGGCAACGCGGACGCCGAGGAGGTGGCTGCGGCCACCCGGGCGGTGGCCGCCCGGGCCGAGCGCCTCGACCCGGATCTGGCGACGACCGCGTTCATCCGTGACGACCGGCACGGCAAGGTCTTCCTCGACGCGACCCGCTCGGGCGGGGCGACGGTGGTGGCGGCGTTCAGCCCGCGCGTACGGCCCGGCCTGCCCGTGTCGTTCCCGGTGCCCTGGGACGAGCTCGACAACGTCACGCCGGCCGACTTCACCGTGCACACCGCACCGGGCCTGCTGGGTGACGGCGACCCGTGGACAACCGAGATGCCGGCGCCGCAGGCGCTCGACCGGGGGCTGATCGACGAGGGCCGGACGATCCCGGTCGCCCGCGTCCAGGCCATGCACGAGGGCAAGCGCCGGGCCAAGGCCCGCCGCGAGGCCGCCGAGTGACCTACGCGATGTTCCCGGGCGCCGTCAGGGACTAGCGTCCGCGGCATGTCTGGAAAACCGCCGTTCCCGCCGTTCACGCCGGAGACCGCCCGCCAGAAGGTCCAGGCCGCCGAGGACGCGTGGAACACGCGCGACCCCGAGCGGGTGTCGCTGGCCTACACCGAGGACTCGGTGTGGCGCAATCGGGACGCCTTCGTCACCGGGCGCAGCGAGATCGTGAAGTTCCTGGCCGGCAAGTGGGAGCGCGAACTCGACTACGCCCTGCGTAAGAATCTGTGGTCGTTCACGGCGGACCGCATCGCCGTGCGTTTCCAGTACGAGTCGCGCGACGCCGCCGGCCGTTGGTGGCGCAGCTACGGCAACGAGCTGTGGGAGTTCGCCGGCAACGGCCTGATGCGCCGGCGCGAGGCCAGCATCAACGACGTGGCCATCGACGAGAGCGAGCGCCGCATCTTCGGTCCGCGTCCCGAGTCAGAACGCGGCCAGGAGTTCCCGTTGCGCTGATCCGGGACTATCGGCGCACAGCACGGCGGAGCGGTTACCCGCCCCGCCGTGTTCCCCCGTCACGACGCCGGTGGCGCCGTGAGCTCCGCGTGCCGCACCCGGTAGTCGCCGCGCGTCACCGTGGCGAACGCGGCCGGCGCCAGGCAGGTGCCGATCCGCGACGGGCCCCACTGGCCCGCCTCGTTCTGGTCGGCGCTGGCCGACCAGGAGAAGCCGACCCGGTCACGCCCGCGGCCGTCGTCCTGCACGCTGAAGCCGACCCGCTTGCCCATGAAGTGGGCGGCCGAGGGGTCGGCCCGGGTGACGACGGCGGTCAGCGTCGCGTGCCCGGGGCTGGTGATCAGGCAGTCGACCGCCGCCTCGAAACGCACGGTCAGGTTCTCCGACGCCACCCGGTGGGTGATCCGGACCGTCCCGGTCGCGTCCGCGGGTCCCCCGTTCTCCCCGCCCTGGACCGGGATCGGACGGCTGTAGGGCGCGGCCCGGGCGTCGAAGGCGAACGAGCGTACGTCGTCGTCCTGCCCGTACGGGAGGACGAACTCGGCCGATCCGGTCACCCGCGCCGGTCCGTGGTCGCCGGCCACGGCGGGCGCCGCCGTCGCGGTGACGAGCACGGCCGCCGCGGCGATGCCCCATCCGAAGGTCTTGCGCATGGCTTCTCCCCTCGCCGGGCCGCGGTGCCGCGGCCCTGTGCTGTCCACACTCGACGCCGGGGCGGCGGAATCGATCCCCCACGCGGGGGAGATCGCTCCCCCGGCTGTGGGAACGGCTCAGCCCCCGGGGTGGGAGATGCCTTGCCGGTGACCGCGTCGACCACGGAGGCGGGGACAAGACCTCCTCGCGGTCTCGCAAGGGTGCATCGGGTGACGAGGTGGTGCCAGGACGGCATCTGGGTGCGGCTTCCTCTCCTACGATGGCCTCGTGGGTGGCCCGTTGCCGCGATGGTGTGATGACACGTGCTCGGTGTGCCCGGCGCAGGAGCTCGGGCCGGGCCGCTTCGATGTGGTGGCTCGGCCGGGGCGGGAGCTGGCGTATCGGCCTGAGGTGGGGTGGCGGGTCGGGCCGGACGGTACGGCGGTGTGTGTGCACCCGTACCGGGTGGGGATGCCGCCGGGACGCTATGCCTCCGCCGGGACGCCGGTGCCGTCGACAACGACCTGGACGCTTCCGGCGCCCACGGCGGAGGCCCTGGAGCTGCCGGAGCACCTGGACGACCTGGAAGGCTGGTTGGTCGCGGTGCTGCGGACGGCGGCCCCGGACGAGATTTTCGGTGCGGTGGCGCGGGCCGAGCGTCAGGCGGGTGAGCGGTTCGCACCCGGCGCGGTGGTGTCGGCGCTGCGGCGGGTGCTGTCGCGTGAGCTCGCTCGACGCTAGGCGGGGTCGCCGGCCACAGCCAGTCCCCTGACATCGATGTCACAGGCTGAGTGCTGGAGGCTCGATCGACCCTTGCCCCTTCAGAGATTTACCGGTAACGATGTGTTGCGCACGTTTCGGGGATGATCGAAGGAGGGCGGATGCGCCGACCACGATGGCTCGTCGCGGCAGTGCCTTTCGCAGTCTTGGGGGCAATGCTGATGGGGACGCCGGCGCACGCGGCCGAGGCCGACTTCGCGTCCTCGTTCGAGACCGGTCAGCCGCAGCCTGGGTGGACCGACACCAGCGAGCGGGCCGACGGCGTGGACGGCACGGTGACGGCCGGCCTGCCGGGCAGCCTCCGTGGCCGGGTCACCGCGATCGCGGTCAACGCCGAGCCCAACGGCAACGAGGGCGGCGCCAACCTCAACGACGGCGACGCCGCGACCAAGTGGCTGGTCGACACGCCCACCAGCTGGGCCCGGTACACGCTCGACGCCCCGGCCGAGGTCGTCACGTATGCCCTGACCAGCGCGAACGACGCGCCCGAGCGTGACCCGCGCGACTGGACGCTGGAGGGCTCGGCTGACGGCGCTGCCTGGACCACCGTCGACACCCGCGGCGGGGAGACCTTCGACGAACGGTTCCAGACGAAGACGTACGAGGTGGCCGACCCGGGCAGCTTCCCGATCTACCGCCTGAACATCTCGGCGCACGGCAGCGGCAACCTCACCCAGCTGGCCGATCTCGAGCTCGCCGACGCGAACACCACCCCGCCGTCGTCCGGGCCGATGCAGAGCCGGGTGGGCGCCGGTCCGGCCGGCTCGCCGACCGCCAAGGCCAACGTGGGCTACACGGGCCTCAAGGCGTTCCAGATCGCCGGGCGCCACCCGGGTGAGGGGCGCGGGTACGCGTACAACAAGGTCTTCGACGTCGATCTCGAGGTGGCCGACGACACCGAGCTCTCCTACCTGGTTTTCCCCGAGTTCAACCGCACCGATCCGAGCGATCCGGCCACGTACACAGCGGTCGATCTGGCCTTCACCGACGGGACCTATCTGTCCGACCTGAAGGCCACGGATCAGCACGGCGTCGTCGTCAGCCCGGCGGCGCAGGGCGCGTCCAAGACGCTCTACACCGGACAGTGGAACCTCAAGAAGGCCCGCATCGGCGCGGTGGCCGAGGGCAAGACCATCGACCGCATCCTGGTCGGCTATGACAAGCCGCAGGGGCCCGCGACGTTCCGGGCCTGGTTCGACGACATCACGATCAGCCGGGTCGCGCCGGCCCAGCCGCGGGCCACTCTGGCCGAGTACGTGGACACGCGCCGCGGCACGCAGTCGTCCAGCGAGTTCTCGCGGGGCAACAACTTCCCCGCGACCGCCGTCCCGCACGGCTTCAACTTCTGGACGCCGGTGACCGACGCCGGCTCGACGAGCTGGCTCTACCAGTGGTCGCGGCAGAACAACGCCGGCAACAAGCCGACGATCCAGGCGTTCTCCACCAGCCACCAGCCCAGTCCGTGGATGGGTGACCGCCAGACGTTCCAGGTGATGCCCTCGACCGGCCTCGACCCGTCGCGTACGGCCCGGGCGTTGGCCTTCTCGCACGACAACGAGGTGGCCAAGCCGTACTACTACGGTGTCACGTTCGACAACGGGCTCAAGACCGAGCTCGCGCCGACCGACCACGCCGCCCTCTACCGGTTCACCTTCCCGGGCGACGGCGGCAACCTGATCCTCGACAACGTCAACGACAACGCGGGCCTGACCATCGACGCGGCGAACCGGTCCGTCAGCGGCTGGTCCGATGTGAACAGTGGCGGACTCTCGGCCGGCTGGACCCGCATGTTCGTCTACGCCACGTTCGACAGCGCGGTGACCGCGAGCGGCTCGCTGGCCTCGGGCAACCGGCCGTCCACCGGCTATGTGAGCTTCGGCGAGAAGACCGTGACGATGCGGATCGCCACCTCGCTGATCAGCGTCGCGCAGGCCGAGCACAACCTCGACCTCGAGATCGCCGCCGACGCCTCGCTCGAAACGGTGCGGGACAAGGCGCAGCGGCTCTGGGACGACAGGATGCACACCGTCGAGGTCGAGGGCGCGTCCGAGGACCAGCTCACCACGCTCTACTCGAACCTCTACCGCCTGTTCCTCTACCCCAACTCGGCGTACGAGAACACGGGCACCACCGACGCGCCGGTCTACAAGCACACCGTGCAGTCGGCCGTGACCAGCCCGGCCAGCACGCCCACCGAGACCGGGGCGCCGGTCAAGGACGGCAAGGTGTACGTCAACAACGGCTTCTGGGACACGTACCGCACGACCTGGCCGGCGTACTCGCTGCTGACGCCGAAGACCGCGGGCGAGATGGTCGACGGGTTCGTCCAGCAGTACCGCGACGGCGGCTGGATCTCGCGCTGGTCGTCGCCGGGCTACGCCAACCTGATGGTGGGCACCAGCTCGGATGTCGCGTTCGCCGACGCGTACCGCAAGGGGGTGAAGGGTTTCGACGCCGAGGAGGCTTATGCCGCCGCCGTGAAGAACGCGACGGTCACCCCGCCCAACCAGAACGTCGGCCGCAAGGGCCTGGCCAGTTCGATCTTCAAGGGTTACACGCCCAGCGACGCCACCGGCGAGGCGATGAGCTGGGCGATGGACGGCTACATCAACGACTTCGGCATCGGCGAGATGGCGGCGGCCCTGGCCGAGGAGACCGGTGAGAAGCGGTACGCCGAGGAGGCCGAGTACTTCCGCAACCGGGCTCTCAACTACGTGAACATGTTCGACAAGTCCGTCGGTTTCTTCCAGGGCAAGAACGCGGCCGGCGCGTGGCGTCAGACGCCCGCAAACTACGACCCGCGGGTGTGGGGCTTCGACTACACCGAGACCAACGGCTGGAACATGGCCTTCCACGTGCCGCAGGACGGGCAGGGCCTGGCCAACCTGTACGGCGGCCGGGCCGGGCTGGGCCAGAAGCTCGACGAGTTCTTCGCGACGCCCGAGACGGCGACGTTCCCCGGCTCCTACGGCGGGACGATCCACGAGATGCTCGAGGCGCGGGACGTGCGGATGGGCCAGTACGGCCACAGCAACCAGCCCTCGCACCACATCATCTACATGTACGACTACGCCGGTCAGCCGCACAAGGCGCAGAAGCTGGCCCGGGAGGCGCTGTCGCGGCTGTACCTGGGCAGCGAGATCGGCCAGGGCTACCCCGGCGACGAGGACAACGGCGAGATGTCGGCGTGGCAGATCTTCTCGGCGCTGGGCTTCTATCCGTTGCAGATGGGCAGCCCGGCCTACGCGGTCGGGTCGCCGCTGTTCACCAAGGCCACGGTCAACCTCGAGAACGGCAAGCAGATCGTCGTCAACGCGCCGTCGAACTCGGCCGCGAACGTCTACGTCCAGAGCCTCGAGATCAATGGCCAGGCGTACGGATCCACGTCCATCCCGCACTCGGTGCTGGCCGACGGGGCGACGCTGGACTTCGCGATGGGGCCGGACCCGTCGTCGTGGGGCGCGGACTCGCCGCCGCCCTCGCTGACCGAGGGCACCGCACCGGCCGAGCCGCTGCGCGACCTCACCGGGCCGGGCGGAACAGCCTCGGCGCCGGCGCTGGTCGACGACACGACGGCCACCCGGGCCACGGTCGACGGCACGTTCACCTACGAGTTCGGCCCGGCATCCGGCTCGGCGTCCGGCTCGGCATCCGGCGAGGAGGTCACGCACTACACGCTGACCTCGGCCTACACCGCCGGGGCGGACCCGTCGTCGTGGACCGTGCGCGGCTCCTCCGACGGCGCCACGTGGACGACGATCGACTCGCGGACGGAGGAGAAGTTCGACTGGCGTCTGCAGACCCGGCCGTTCAAGGTCGCGTCCCCGGGGCGGTACCGGTTCTACTCGGTCTCGTTCGGCGGCCCGGTGGGGCTGGCCGAGGTCGAACTGCTCGGCCGACCGGCCCGGTGAACGCAGCTGTGACGTGCCCTAGGGTCGGGGTGTGACCGTCGAGCTGAGCCGTACGGAGGCCCGCCGCATCGCCGTGCGGGCCCAGTTGCTCGACCGCCACCGGCCCGCCGATCTGTACGAGACGGTCAGCCGGTTGACGTTCCTGCAGTACGACCAGACGGCCGCCGTGGCGCCCAACGCGGACCTCGTGGCGTGGAGCCGGCTGGGTTCGTCGTACCGTCCGGCCGAGCTGGCCGAGGGTCTCGCCGACCGGACGTACGTGGAGCTGCGCGGGCTGATCCGGCCGATGGACGACATCCCGCTGTTCCGCGCCGACATGGCGGCCTGGTCGGCGCCCGACTCGCAGTTCGGCATGCCGGCGGCCCAGCACTGGGTCGAGGCGAACGACCGGTTCCGGCGCGACGTGCTGGCCCTGCTCGACGTCGACGGGCCGGTGCCGCAGTCGTCGATCCCGGACACCGCACAGGTGCCGTGGGACTCGTCCGGCTGGAACAACAACCGCAACGTCGGCATGATGCTGGAGTGCCTGATCGTGCGGGGCGAGGTGGCCGTGGCCGACCGGGACGGCCGCGAGCGCCTGTTCGACCTGGGCCGGCGGGTCTATCCCGACGAGGTGGTGCCCCACGAGGAGGCGCTGCGGATCCGCGCCGAACGGCTGCTGCGGTCGCTCGGCCTGGTCCGCAAGGTCAGCCCCGCGGTCGGCGAACCGGCCGTCATCGAGGGTGTCCGCGGCACCTGGCGGGTCGATCCGTCCTTTCTCGACGGGCCGTTCGAGGGGCGTACGGCGTTGCTCTCCCCGCTCGACCGGCTGATCTTCGACCGCAAGCGGATGGCCGACCTCTTCGCGTTCGACTACAACCTGGAGATGTACAAGCCGGCGGCCAAACGGCGCTGGGGCTATTACGCGCTGCCGATCCTCAGCGGCGACCGCCTGATCGGCAAGCTCGACGCCACCGCCGACCGCAAGCAAGGCGTCCTGCGGGTCGACGCGATCCACGAGGACACCCCGTTCGACGCCGCGACGTCCACCGCGGTGCACGCCGAGATCCACGACCTGGCCCGCTGGCTGCACCTGGGCCTGGACCTCCCCGCCTGACCCCTCAACGCCCGTCCAGGCCTATCCCCAGCCAGATGTCGGCGCCGTCGGCGTCGGGGTGGGCGCGGAAGTACGCGACGACCTGGTCGGGGCTGAGGCCGCCGTCGCGCATCGCGGCCTGGAGCAGCTCGTCCGGGAGGCCGGGCACGAACACCGGGCCGGGGTCGGGCTCGAACGACTCGGCCGGCAGGTCGGCCGGCATCGGCGGCGACTCGAGCGGGGGCATCGGGCCCAGGCCGAGGCGTTCGCGGGCCAGGCCGAGCAGGTCTCGGATCTCGCCGGCGGCCCGGGCGGGCAGGGCGTCCCGTGCGATGGCGGAGAACGGGCCGGGGTCACGGGCGACCTGCACCCGGATCCGCTTGCGGCCGCGCTTGACCGTCGCCTCCGGTGCGCTGTCCGGGTCGAGCAGCAACGACAGCTCGCACACCGGCACCCCGGCGGGCTCCCACCACTGTCGCCAGGCGTCGTCGGCGGCGACCGCGTCGACGACCGCGTGCAGCAAGACGACATACGCGTGCGGCGGCCCGTCCGGCCCGGACGAGCCGAACTCCAGCTCGAGCCAGGACGGCGTGACGGCGACCGGGTCGTGCTCGGACTCCGGCGCCGGCTCGCCCCACGCCGCGGTGTTGCTGCCCGTCTCGTAGCTCACCGGCGTCTCGTGCTCCCACAGCAGGCCGGTTGCCTGCTCATAGGCGCGTTCGGCCACGGTGAGCAGCAGCTCGGCCTCGTCGCCGGCATATCCGCGCAGTGCGGCCGGTTTGCCCAGCACGCGCTCGTAAGCCTTTCGCCCGGCGGTCACGACCACGCACCGGATGTAGAGGAACGAGTCGTCGCCGACCGAGCCCACGGCGGCGAAGTGCGCGGGCGTGTCGAGCGCCCACAGCGCCGCGGCCAGCCGGTCGGCGAAGCCGGTGATGTCGGCCTCGGGACGCTCGGCCAGGGCGGCCGTCAACCGGTCGAAATACCCGTCGTCGGCCCGCCGGCCCGGGGTCGCCACCAACCGCCAGAACTCGTTCTCACTCAGCACGGCTCGGACCCTACTGAGGGGCTACGACGATCCGACGGACAAAAAGGCTCAGGGCGTGCCGGAGGCTCGGAGCTCGAGGGCGGTCCGGGGCTTGAGGAAGGTGCCCGTGAAGGTGATGGAGTGTTCGGTGAAAGCGCCCGTCACCGACACCGGCAGATCGTCGGTCACCTCGACTTCCAGGGGCCGGCTGCGCTGCCGGTCCATGCGCGCCTGCACCACGTGCGGGCCGGCCGCCACCTCGAGGCGGGCGGTCGTGCCGCGCTTCAGGGCGGCCGCGGGACTACCGTCGACCAGGAATGTCATGCGGCTCAGGACACCGCCCACGTCCTCGGCGCGGCTCACCTCGAGCCAGGGCACGTCGGTGCCTCCCTCCGGTGATGACGGACAACCGCGATGCCGCCTTACCCCGTACGCTCGGTGCGGAATCGGCAGAGACGGACGCGAATGGGGGCTCCCGTGGCTGAGGTGGCGCTGCGGCCGGTGGAGGAATCCGACTTCAACGCCCTGTTCGAGCAGATGCGTGACCCCGAGTCGCTCCGGATGGCGGCCTTCGTCGCCGAGGACCCGGACGACCGTGCCGCGTTCGAGGCGCACCTGACCAGGAACCTCGCGTCGCCCGGCGTGTTCCACCGCGCGGTCACGCTCGACGGGCGCCTGGTCGGCACGGTGGCCGCCTTCGTCGTCGACGGCGACACCGAGGTCACGTACTGGATCGACCGGCCGTTCTGGGGCCGCGGCATCGCGAGCCGGGCGCTCGCCCTGCTGCTCGAGGCGGTCCCGGCGCGGCCGTTGTTCGCGCGGGCCGCGAGTGACAACGCGCGGTCGATCGCGGTGCTGCGCCGGGCCGGATTCGAGATCATCGGCACCGACGTGGGGTTCGCCAACGGGCGGCGGGCCGAGATCGAGGAGACGATCCTGCGGACGCCGGCATGATCATGAACATCACGCCGCTGATCGACCCGGCCCACCGGTCGTCCGGCCGCCGGCTGGCGTGGGTCGCGGCCGGCCTGGACTGGCGTCCGCTCGGCACCGCCTACCTGTGGATCCCGGTCGCCGGGGATGCGGCGGAGCTCGAACTCCACGTGCACCCGGCCGAGCGCCGCGCCGGGGTCGGGAGCCAGCTGCTCCAGGCGGCCACCGACGCCGCCGCCGAGCAGGGCCTGCGGAGCCTGCGTACCGAAGCGGTCGCGCAAGCCTCGGACGGCGAGCGCTTCTGCGTGGCGCGCGGGTTGCGACCGGTCCTGGCCCTGACCTATACGCGGCTGGCGTTGACCGGCGAGCGGCCGGGTCATCGGCCCGTGCCCGGCTATCGATTGATCCACTGGGACGGCACGGTCCCGGACGCGTGGGCCGAGACCTTCGCCCGGTCGCGGCGGGCGATGGACGACATGCCCATGGGGGAGGCGGCCCCCGCCCCGCAGTCGTGGGACGTCGAACGGCTGCACGCGATCGCCGCGGCCGTCGCCGAGCGCGGCGAGCTCCTGTGCACCACCGCCGTGGTCGCCCCCGACGGGGAGATCGCCGGCTTCACCGAACTGGTGCTGCCCAGCGACGGCCTGGGCGAGGGACAGCACTACGGCACCGGCGTGCTGCCCGCCCACCGCGGCCGCGATCTGGCCTGCTGGATGAAGGCCGAGCAGATCGGCCGCATCCGTGACCGTTTCCCCCGCCTCGCCGGGCTGCTCGCCGACACCGCCGACGACAACACGGCGATGCGGCGGATCAACGACTCCCTCGGCTACCGGCCGACGCACCGCAGCGCCCAGTACGGGCGCAGCCTCAGTCGAACCTAGGTTCGCTCGTACGGGTTCGCTTCAGCTCGAAGAAGTCGGGGTAGCCGGCCATCGCCACGGCGCCGTCGAAGACCTTCAGGGCCTGCTCGCCGCGCGGGATGCTGGTGAGCACCGGTCCGAAGAAGGCGACGCCGTCGATGTGGATCGTCGGGGTGCCGACGTCGTCGCCGACCGGGTCCATGCCCTCGTGGTGACTCTTGCGCAGAGCCTCGTCGTACGCGGTGCTCGTGGCCGCCTCGGCCAGCTCGGCGGGCAGGCCGACCTCGGCCAGGGCCTCGGCGACGACGGCCGGGAAGTCGCTGTTGGCCTGGTTGTGGATGCGGGTGCCCAGCGCGGTGTAGAGGTCGCGGAGGACACCGTCGCCGTGCTGCTGAGCGGCGGCGGTGACCACGCGGACCGTGCCGAGCGAACGGTTCACCCGATCGCGATACCAGTCGTCGAGCTCACGGTTCTCGTTCAGGACATAGAGGCTCATCACGTGGAAGCGCAGATCGAGGTCGCGCTGCTTCTCGACCTCGAGGATCCAGCGGGAGGTGATCCAGGCGAACGGGCAGGCCGGATCGAAGTAGAAGTCAACTTTCGTCACCGGTCCACGGTACGTAGTGATCCCCGTACGCGGCAGGCCCATCCCAGTGATCGGCCGGCGCTACGCCGGGACCACGACGACCTTGCCGGGCACGCTGCGGGTCTCGGCCAGGGTCATCGCCTCGGCTATCCGGGCCAGAGGCACCCGGGCGGCCACGTGTGCGGTGATCCGGCCCTCGGCCAGCAGCGACAGCACGGTGGTCAGGTCTTCCCGCGTACGCTGCTGGAAGGCCGCGAGGTCACGCCGGCCCGACCACAGGTCGTAGAACGACGCCCGCTTGCCATTGGGCAGGATGTTCCACAGACCGAGGCGGGCCAGGGTCAGCACGAACTCGGGCACCATCGGGCCGGACTGGTGCGCCGCGATCGAATAGCTGACCAGGGCGCCACCGGGAGCCAGCAGGCGCCAGGCGCGGCGCAGGTGCTCGCCGCCGAGGTTGTCGAAGGCCGCGTCCACGCCGTTCGGGGCGAGCTCGCGGATCCGCTCGGCGAGATGGGGATCGGCGTGGTCGAGCGGGAGGACGCCGAGCGCGCGCAGGGCGTCGTGGTGGCGCGGGTTGGCGGTGCCGATGACCCGGATGCCGTCGAGCCGAGCGAGCTGGGCCAGGGTGATCCCGACCCCGCCGTTGGCGCCGTGCAGGAGGATCGTCTGCCCGGGGCGGACGCGGGCCGTGCGGTGCAGCATCTGCCAGGCGGTGACCCCGTTGACGACCAGGGTCTCGGCGTCACCCGGGTCGAGGCCGTCCGGGACGGCGACGAGGTCGCCGGCGGGCAGCAGGATGTGGGTGGCCCAGCCACCGGTCTTGGTCATCGCCGCGACGCGCCGGCCGACCAGAGCGTTGTCCACGCCGTCGCCGACGCTGTGGACGACTCCGACCACGTCGTAGCCGGGCACGAAGGGGAACTTCGGCTGGCCGGGGTAGCGGCCGCGGCGCATGGCCTGCTCGGCGAACGAGACCCCGCTGGCCTCGACGACGACCAGGGCCTGCCCCGGGGCGGCCGGGGGCAGCTCCCGGGTGCGGATCAGCAGGCCGCCCGGCTCGACGATGCCGGGCAGGACAACTTCGGTGGCTTCCATGGCACGCTCTCCGCTCTTTATGTGTACAGCCGTTAACTTACACACTAAGCAAACGACTGTAAACACATCAGGAGCGGCCGGTTTCCGGGAGGGCGGCGAACCAGCGTTCGACCTCGGCCGGCGAGCGCAGCAGCACGGTCTCCGGGAGAGCCGGGTCGGCGTGCCACCGCCGCAGCCGCGCGCGTTTGCGGGAGAACGACTTCACGTGGAGATACAGGAGGGCGTCGCGGGCGAAGAAGGTGTTGCGCCAGGTCTCGTAGTTGCCGTTGCAGATGGGTGTGCGGTGGACGATCCGGCTGAGCGAGCGGCGCAGCAGCCGCAGCCAGGACACCCGGCGCGGCAGGTCGAGGCCGACGACCAGGTCGGCCCGCTCGAGCACCAGATCGACCCACATCGCGTAACCGTTGTCGATCACCCAGGTGTCGCCGGCCAGCAGGTCGCGTACGAGGTCACGCTGCTCGGGCTCGGACCGGGCGACCCAGCCGGGCTTCCAGGTGAGGTCGTCGATCGAGTGGTAGGGCAGGCCCAGCCGCTCGCCGACCCGCGCGGCCAGCGTCGACTTGCCGGAGCCGGCCACCCCGTAGATCAGGATCCGCCGCATGGCCGTCACGATAACGGCCCGGCCAGGCCCTCCTCGAACGCGACGATCACCAGCTGGACCCGGTCGCGGACGCCCAGCTTGGCGATCGCCCGGGTGATGTGGGTCTTGGCGGTCAGCGGGCTGATCACCAGCTCCCGGGCGATGTCGTCATTGGACAGACCGGTCGCGACGAGCCGCACCACCTCGCGTTCCCGCTCGGTCAGCGCGGCCAGCCGGTCACCCCGCGGCGAGGCGACCGGCCGGTGCGCGAACTGGCCCACCACCCGCCGGGTGACGCTGGGCGAGAGCAGTGCGTCGCCGGCGGCCACCACCCGCACCGCCTGGCGCAGGCCGTCCGGCCCGATCTCCTTGGTCAGGAAGCCGCTGGCCCCGGCCGCGAGCGCCGCGAAGACGTACTCGTCGGTCTCGAACGTCGTCAGGATGATCACCCGGGTGTCCGGCGCGAACGCCAGGATCTCGCGGGTCGCCGCGATGCCGTCCAGGCCGGGCATCCGGATGTCCATGAGGATGACGTCGGGCCGCAGCGCGCGGGCGGTGCGCACGGCCTCGTCGCCGGTGGACGCCTCGCCGACGACCTGGATCTGCTTGTCGCGGCGCAGCAGGCTGCGGAATCCCGCGCGTACCAGGTGCTGGTCGTCGGCGAGCAAGACGTTGATCATTCGCGCTCCAGGTAGGGGATGGTCGCCCGTACGGTGAAACCGGTCCGGCCGGCGCCGGTGGTGAGCGCCCCGCCCAGCGCGGCCACCCGCTCGCGCATGCCGGCGATGCCGTTGCCGTCGACGACCTGCTCGGGCGCCGTGCCGTCGTCCTGCACGTCGACCACCGCGCTCGTCGGTGAATAGCGCAGCGTCACCACGACCCGGGTCGCGCCCGCGTGCCGCACCGCGTTGGTCAGCGATTCCTGCACCACGCGGTAGATCGCGGTGGCGACCGCCGCGGGCACGTCCGACCGCTCGCCGAACTCGTTGACCGACACCGCCGGCCCGGCAGCCCGCACCTGATCGGCCAGCCGTTCCAACCCGTCCAGCCCGTCGGCCGGCTCGGCGATCCCCGGCGCCCCGCCGTCGCGCAACACGTCCACGAGCGACTTCAGATCGGTCATGGCCCGACCCCGTACGTCCTGAGCCAGCCGCAGCGACGAGCGGGCCTCCTCGGGATCGGTGTCGAAGGCGTCCAGCGCGACGTTGAGGTGCACCCCCACCACGGCGAGCGTGTGCGACACGACGTCGTGCAGGTCGCGGGCGATCCCGACCCGTTCCTCGGCCCGCCGGCGCCGGGCGTCCAGCTCGCGCTCGTGCTGGTCCTGCTCGAGGCGCAGTGCCATCTCGCGCTGCCAGCGGCGGGTGTTCAGATAGGCGGTCGTCGCGGCGAGCAACGCGGCCAGCCACAGCGCGTCCCCGCCGACGTGCGCGAACGTCCACTCGGCACCGTGCTCGCCGGACTGGACGAAGGCGTCCCAGCCGGCCCCGTAGAGCAGCGCCGTGACCCCCGCGACCAGCGCGAACCGCAGCCTCCCGGCCAGCACGGCGGCGACGAAGGCGGCACTGGCCGGCCACACCCAGCCCGACCCGACCAGGTCGGCGCCGCGCATGGCCGCGACCACCGAGAGCGAGAAGACCAGCACCGTACGGGGGAAGCGCTGGGCGAAGAAGGCGGCGGCGGCCAGCCAGAAGGCCAGCGTGAGAGTCATGACGGTCTGCACGTTGCCGCCGGTGACCGCAAGACCGGCGGGAACGCCGACGAGGGTGACCGCGGGAGCAAGGAGTCTGTTCATGCCCCGGACGCTAGGGCCGGCCAGCGGGGTGGCACGTCGTCCCTCGACGGACACTTCCACCGACGCCTCCCGACTACGCCCTGCACCATCCGCAGTATCCCGGCCGATAGGGTGACGCGGTGCCCCTGCCCGCGACGGCCGACCTCACCACCGTCGGTCCCCGGCGCGGCTGAGACATAGGGTGGTTCCATGTTGCGTGATCAGGACCTCGCCCTGCTCAACCGGCCGCTCTACGCCTTTCTCACCGTCGCAGCCCGCGGGGAGCGCTGGCCCTCGCCGCGCCCGGTGTGGTTCGAGGTGACCGACGACGGCGACCTGCAGATGTTCACCGTGGCCGGCGCGCCGAAGCTCGACCGGTTGCGGGAGAACCCGCGAGCCTCCGTCGTCGTCTCCGCGCCCGCCGGCGAGCCCGAGCACTGGGTGGCGGTGGAGGGCACGGTCACCCTCCACGACGACAGCGACGGGGCCGGCGGCGAGCTCGCGGCCCGGCTGGCCGGACGGTACTGGACCTTCGACGAGCCGCGCCACCAGCCCCAGGTCGACGAGTGGCGGGACGGGAACGTGGTACGCATCGTCCTGCACCCCGACGTCGTGAACCGCTACGCCGCCTGACCACTCTTACGGAGAATGGGATCGTGAACTTCCGCTCGATCTATCAGCACGGGTTCGCGCGGGTCGCCGCGTGCACCAACCACGCCGTCATCGCCGACCCCGCCGCGAACGCCGAGGGCATCCTCCGGACGGCCCGCGCGTGCTCGGAGCAGGGTGTCGCCGTCGCGCTCTTCCCCGAGCTGGGGCTGTGCGGCTACTCGATCGAGGACCTGCTGCTGCAGGACGCGGTGCTCGACGACGTGGTCGACGGCCTGCGGACGGTGGTGGCCGGGTCGGCCGACCTGCTGCCCGTCCTGGTCGTCGGGGCGCCGCTGCGGCACCGCAACCGCGTCTACAACTGCGCGGTCGTCGTGCACCGCGGCCGGATCCTGGGCATCGCGCCGAAGTCGTACCTGCCCAACTACCGCGAGTTCTACGAGAAGCGGCAGATCGCGGCGGGCGACGACGAGCGCGGTGGCGTCTACACCTTCGACGGCGAGGACGTGCCCTTCGGTACGGATCTGCTGTTCCAGGCCGAGGACGTGCCCGGTCTCGTCGTGCACGTCGAGATCTGCGAGGACATGTGGGTCCCGATCCCACCGAGCGCCGAGGCCGCGCTGGCCGGGGCGACGGTGCTGCTCAACCTGTCGGGCAGCCCGATCACCGTGGGCCGCGCCGAGGACCGCAGGCTGCTGTGCAAGTCGGCGTCGTCACGGTGCCTGGCCGCGTACGTCTATGCCGCCGCGGGGCTCGGTGAGTCGAGCACCGACCTGTCCTGGGACGGGCAGACGATGATCTACGAGAACGGGGTGCTGCTGGCCGAGTCGGAACGGTTCCCGCTCGACGACCTGGCCTCGGTCGCCGACGTGGATCTCGACCTGCTGCGGCAGGAGCGGCTGCGGATGGGCAGCTTCGACGACAACCGCCGCACGCACGCCGACCGGACGAACCACTTCCGGCCCGTCCGGTTCCGGCTCGACCCGCCGACCACCGACCTCGGCCTGCGGCGGCGTGTCGAGCGCTTCCCGTTCGTGCCGGCCGACAAGCAACGGCTCGCTCTGGACTGCTACGAGGCGTACAACATCCAAGTCGCCGGTCTGCAGCAGCGGCTCGGGGCGATCGGCAACCCCAAGGTGGTCATCGGTGTCTCGGGCGGTCTCGACTCGACCCACGCGCTGATCGTGGCCGCGCGGGCGATGGACCGGGCCGGCCGGCCGCGCAGCGACATCCTGGGCTTCACCATGCCGGGCTTCGCGACCAGCGCGGGTACGAAGGACAACGCGCACCGGTTGATGCGGGCGCTCGGCGTCACCGCGGCCGAGCTCGACATCACGTCGACGGCCAAGCTCATGCTGACCGAGATGGGACACCCGTTCGCGTCGGGCGAGCCGGTCTACGACGTCACGTTCGAGAACGTACAGGCCGGGCTGCGCACCGATTACCTGTTCCGGCTGGCCAACCAGCGCAACGGCATCGTGCTCGGCACCGGTGACCTGTCCGAGCTGGCCCTGGGCTGGTGCACGTACGGCGTCGGCGACCAGATGAGCCACTACAACGTCAACGGCGGCGTGCCCAAGACGCTGATGCAGCACCTCATCCGCTGGGTGGTGAGCGAGAAGATCTTCGACGACGAGGTCGGGGACGTGCTCACCGCGGTGCTCGACACCGAGATCAGCCCCGAGCTGGTGCCCGGCGCCGAGCTGCAGTCCACCGAGAGCACCATCGGCCCGTACGCCCTGCACGACTTCGCGCTGTTCCACGTGCTCCGCTACGGCCTGCGCCCGTCGAAGATCGGCTTCCTGGCCTGGCACGCCTGGCGCGACGCGGGCGCCGGGGACTGGCCGCCGAACTTCCCCGACCCCAAGCGCATCGCCTACGACCTGCCCGAGATCCGCCACTGGCTCGAGAAGTTCTGCCGCCGCTTCTTCGCCTTCGCCCAGTTCAAGCGCTCGGCGATGCCCAACGGCCCCAAGGTCTCGGCCGGCGGCTCCCTCTCCCCCCGCGGCGACTGGCGGGCCCCGTCCGACGGCAACGCCAACGCCTGGCTGCGCGACCTGGAACGCTGGGACAAGGCCGGCGCCTGGGACAAGACCACCGATGACTGACCGAGCCCGCCGGGCCCTCCTGACCGCCGCGATCCTGAGCGGCTGTTTCGTCTGGGCGATGGTGGTCGTCGGGTTGTCGTTCGCGATGGTCGATCACGGCGCTCGGCAATGGTGGGTGATCCCGCTCTTCGGGGCGCTCGTGTTGCTGATCGCCGTCCTGGCCGTACGCCGGCTGCCCGCGACCAGTCACCCGGTTGCGGTCCTCGACCTCGGGACACTGGCGCAGATGAGCGACGCCTCTGCTCCGCCGGCTGCCGTGGCCGCCGACCCGGCTGCCGTGGCCGCTCCCCCGGCGCCGGTGGCGGCGGTCGGCCCGGCCGAGCCGCTCAGTCCTCGGGAGATGGAGGTGTTGGGTCAGCTGGCCGCCGGACGTTCCAACCGGGAGATCGCCGAGACCCTCTTCGTCGCGCCGGGCACCGTGAAAGCTCATCTCAGCCACATCTTCCGCAAGCTGAGGGCCGAGAGCCGGCTTCAGGCGGTCGCCCACGCCCGCCGGTCCGGCCTGCTCGACCCGGCACCTCAACCGGCCGGGCCGGCGCGCCGAGAGGACGATCAGCCGGCGGATTAAACCCGGCATAGGCCCTTCGGCAGATGTCCGGCGGCGGCCCGCTGCCTAGCGTCGGCCGCCATGAGACCCCATCTTCCCTACGCTCTCGCAACGGTCTTCGTCGTCGTTGTCCAAGGCCTTTCGCTCGCGGAGTTCCTGCCCGTGCCGGTGGCCGTTCTCCTGGGCGCCGCCTGGGCGGTCGTCATCGGCTCCGGGGCTCACGCGGTCCGGCGGCGGCCCGGCGTCAGCGCGCGGGTGGAGAGCACGCTCATCGGTCTGGGCGTCACCACGATGGCGCTCTTCGGCTTCGGCGGCGCCATCGGCATCCTGCTGTGGAACGCCGCGCTGACGAGCCCCTCGATAACCGGCGAGACCATGGTCAAGCTGTTTCTGCCCAGCATCCCGATCGCGATCGCGGCGAACGTCCCCACCGAACTCGTGATCATCCCCGCGCTGCTGATCATCGGCTGGCGTCCGGGCCGCCGCCGGTTCCTCATCGTGCTCGCCGCCGCCCTCTATTTCGTCCTGCGCATCTGGACCTACGCCGTCTTCGCCCGGGATCGCCTGGACTTCGCGGCGGCGGAGGGCTCCAGCGCCCCGCTGACCACCGCGGAACGCAGCCACTTCGAAGCCGGCCTGCACCTCGACGACCCGCGCTGGATCCTCAACCTGGTGATCTTCGGTGTGCTCCTGCTGGCTGCCTTCGCCCAACCCGGACCCCGGCGCCGGGACGGAGTCGGGATGGCGTGATCGTTGGCGCCGGCTGCCCTCGACCCCGGCTCGCCCGTACGGTCACGGCGGGCCGGGGTCGGCAGGAGAGGCGTACCGCGGATCAGGCCTCGAGCTGCTCGCGCAGGGCCACGGCGTCGTGCAGGGCCGACATGTGCAGGAACTTGCCGTCGCGCAGCGTGTAGATGGCGAACTCGACGATCTTGATCGGCTTGCCGGTGGGCGGGACACCGAGGAACTCCTTGGCCGGCGTGCCGGTGTTGACCAGGCGCGCGCCGAGCCGGTTGCCGTCGATGACGAGTTCCTGGGTGTCCCAGTGGAAGTCGGGAACCGCGTCGACGATGCCGTTCAGCTGAGCCACGACGGCGTCCCGGGTGCCCGGCTCGCTCTGCAGCGTGATGGTCTCGTGGATGAACTCGGGCATGCGGTCGAACTGGTGAGCGTTGAGGGCCTCGATGTATCGCTCGTAGAAGTCCCGCAGATTGATGTCCGACATGATCTCGTACCTTTCCGGCGCCCCGGGTCAGGGCCATGCCTTTTGTGGGGCTGCTCGAAACGTAGGCCGCCCGCCGATGGCCGGCCAGAGTCCTCTCGCCCCCGGGGAGTCGCAGGACCCCCTTGTTCGTGATCGCCGTGATCCGCCGCCGGCTGGGCCGCGAGCGGGCAGCCGCGCGGCCGGAAAGTGTCGTAGGGCCCTGCGAGGATGCCCGGCATGGACGAGAGACTGAGCCGCCGGGCGGCGTCGGAAGCGGTCGGTGACCAGGGGTGGCGGCTGGTGCTGGGCGCGTTGTGCAGTTCGGTGGCGGTGACGTCGCTGGCCGGGGCGGTCGAGGTCGCCTCGCGGGCGGTGGCGGCCTGCGGGGCCGAGGCCGATGGGCATCTGCGCGTCGACGTACGGGCCGATCGGGTCGTGCTGACCGTGCAGACGCTCGCGATCGGGGCCGTGACCGGTCTCGACGCGCAGCTGGCCCGCGCGATCACGGCGAGCGGGCTGACGACCGAGCCCGGCGCCGGCCGGCGGTCGGTTCAGTTGCTCGAGATCGCGGTCGACGCGCTCGACATCGCGTCGGTCCGGCCGTTCTGGCGGGCGGTGCTGGCCTATGCCGACGAGCCCGGGGCCGCGGCCGACGGCCCGCTCGTCGACCCGCTCGGTCAGGGCCCGGCGATCTGGTTCCAGCAGATGGACCGGCCGCGCCCGCAACGCAACCGGCTGCACCTCGACATCTCGGTCCCCCACGACGAGGCCGCCCGGCGCATCGAGGCCGCCGTCGCCGCGGGCGGCCGGGTCCTGTCCGACACCCGGGCGCCGGCGTTCTGGGTGCTGGCCGATGCCGAGGGCAACGAGGCCTGCGTGACCACGTGGCAGGGCCGTGACGGCTGAGGCCGGTTCCGGATGGCGTCCCGGGCCCCGATGCTCGGGGCCTGGCCCCGGAAGCGGAGCCGGGCCCATGGGCGGCAATGACTGCTCCGGCCACGGCCGGGCTCCGCTTCCCAACGGGGCTCGGCTTCCCGACGGGGCTCCGCTTCCCGACGGGGCTCCGCTTCCAAACGGGGCTCCGCTTCCAAACGGGGCTCGGCTTCCAAACGGGGCTCGGCTTCCGGACGCGGCTCGGCGGTTTCGGTTCTCCTATTTCAGGGTCACGGCGTAGACGTAGACCCGCGGGTCGGAGGGGAGGGTGATCGAGCGGATCTGTTTGCCCGGCGTCAGCGGCAGGCTCGCGCCGAACAGGGCGACCGGTGGGCCGTCGACGCCCTGGCCCGCCTTGATGCGGTGGGGCATGGAGAGGACGGCGGTGGTTCCGGCGGCCGCCGTGCCGCACCAGTCGGCCACGGTCACCGACGACGAGGCCGAGGTGCCGTCGGTGTACCCGATGGTGACCGAGGTGCCCACCGGGCCGTTGTGGCTGGTCAGCACCAGGTTGGCCGACGTTCGCGAACCGGCCGGCAGCAACAGCGTCTGGCCGGTGGCGGGCACCAGGTTGGCCGCCGCTCCACCCGGGTTGGGCGCGTCGTAGGTCACGCCGCCCCAGGTGACCGGGCCGGCCGCGGGCATCAGGGCGGCGTCGTAGCTCCAGCCGCTGCCGTCGAAGTTGCCCTCGGCCGTCGCGGCGACCGTGGCTGTCCCGTCCCGCGAGCGCAACGACGAGAGGTTCACCGCGCACTGTCCCGCGGCCGACGACGCGGCGCACGTCACCGGCGCCGTCACGACCAGGTTCGCCTTCTTCGTCAGGGCCGGGCCGGCCCCGGTCACCGTGACGGTCAGCGGGTAGGTCCCGAGGGCCGTGCCCGCCGGCGCGGTCACGGTCACCGCCGCCGTGCCCGAGACCGGCTGGTTCCGGGACACCAGCGGGCCCGGCTGGCGTACGGTCGCCGACCAGCCCGCCGGCGCCGTGGCCGCCACCCGGGGCTGCACTGTCCCGGGCGCCTGACCCACCAGGTCGACCGTGAGCGTCGCGGATCCGCCGGGTGGGAGGGCCGCGGTCGTGGGACGGACGGCGGCGTCGAGGCGGGTGCGGTTGTCGAGCGGGGCCTGGTTGACCGACGGCGGTTCGGCGGCCGTCGACGTGCCCCAGGCCGACGGGGAGGTGCCGAGCGTGTGCGCGACCGTGCCGCCCGTTCCGATCGCCGACCACGGCACCCAGTTGCGGGTCAGGGCCGAGCCGTTGACCTGGACGCCCTGGATGTAACGGCTCTGGTCCGAGGCGCCCGGCGCGGTGATGGTCAGGGTGCCGCCCTTGAGCGCCAGCACCGCCGACGGGAACTGCGGGCTCGACACGGCCAGGAAGTTCGCCCCGCTCATGGTCGGGTAGAGGCCGAGCGACGAGAAGACGTACCAGGCGCTCATCGTGCCCAGGTCGTCGTTGCCGGTCATGCCGTCGGGGCCGGTGGTGAACAGGGTCATCGCGGCCCGCACGACCGTGGCCGTCTTCGCCGGCGCCCCGGCCCAGTGATACATGTACGGCGCCAGCAGGTCGGGCTCGTTGTTCGGGTTGTAGGTGGCCTTGGCGTAGTAGTCGTACGGGCTGGCGATCCAGTCGGTGCGCGCGGTTCCGGCCGGGTCGGTGAGCAGCTTCGGGTACGCGAAGAAGTCGTCCAGCCGCCGCTCGGTCGCCGCCCGTCCGCCCATCAACCGGACGAGCCCGGCCGGGTCCTGCGGCACCAGCCACTGGTACTGGTGGGCCCCGCCCTCGTGGAACTGCTGGGCCGCGGCCACCGGGTCGTACGGGGTCAGCCAGGTGCCGTCGACCGTGCGCGGCCGGAACTGCTGGATCGAGGAGTCCCACAGGTTGCGGTACCACTGCCCCCGCCCGGCGAAGAGCTGCGCGTCGGCCGTCCGGCCCAGCCCGGCCGCCATCAGCGCGAGCGAGGCGTCGGCGGCCGCGTATTCGAGCGTCGCCGAAGCCGGGTGCACGCAGTCGTTGTCGCCGCCCTTGTGCACGCAGTCCTTGCCGAGCTCGAGCCCGGACGGGATGTAGCCGCGGTCGCTGTAGTACCGGACCCCGGTGCGCCCGTTGTAGGGCGAGCCCGCCGGTGGTTCGCTCAGGGCGTTCGCGCGCAACAGGTCGTACGCCGCGGCCTCGTGACCCTTCAGCAGCCCCTTGGACCAGGCCTCGACGAGGAACGGGGTCACCGGGTCGCCGGTCATGATGTTGGTCTCGCTGTTGACCAGGGCCCACCGGGGCAGCCAGCCGCCGTCCCGGCCGATCGCCAGCACGCTCAGCGCCACATCCCGTGCCACGTCGGGCGTCAGCAGCTCCAGCAACTGGTTCTGCGGGCGATAGGTGTCCCACAACGAGAAGTTCTGGTACGGCGTGTAGCCCACCGCCTTGTGCACGGCCCGGTCGAAGCCGACGTACGAGCCGTCGACGTCCCCGGCCAGGTTCGGGTGCAGCAGCGAGTGGTAGAGCGCCGTGTAGAACGCCGCGCGCCTGTCCTCCGTACCGCCGCCGATCGTGACCTTGCCCAGGGCAGCCGCCCACTTGGCCCGCAGCGCCGCCCGGGTCGCGTCGAAGTCGAAGCCCGCCGTCTCGGCCGCGAGGTTGGCCCGGGCCCCGGCCACGCCGGTGTACGAGAGCCCGACCTTGACCACGACGTCCCGATCGGCCGAGGCGTCGAACGTGACGTAGGCGCCGTTCGAACCCGACCCGGCCGCGTCCCGGCTCCCCGCTGTACGGGCCGAGCCCCGCCACGTGCCGAAGGCAGCGAACGGCCGGTCGAACGAGGCGGTGAAGTAGACGGTGTGGTCGTCCTTGCCGGCGCAGAAGTTGCCGGCCTCGACCCGGCCCTCGATCGTCCGGTCCCCCACGACGTGGATCTCGGAGTCGAACACGGACTGGTTGGCCTTGCCGGTGTTGAACAGGACGTTCGCCGCCGCGGTGGACGGGAACGTGTAGCGCTGCCACCCGGTGCGCTCGGTCGCGGTGAGCTCGGCCTTCACGTCGTACGTCCGGAGCCCGACCCGGTAGTAGCCCGGCGAGGCCTCCTCGTCGTCGTGGCTGTACGCCGACCGGTAGGCGTTCGGGTCGACGCTGGTGATCGCCCCGGTGGTGGGCATGATCGGCAGCTCACCGGCCACGCCGCAGCCCACGCCGGAGAGGTGCGTCTGGCTGAAGCCGTAAATCGTGGACTGCCGGTGGTCGTATCCACCCTGCCCGCCGGTGTCCGGGCTGACCTGCACCATCCCGAAGGGGGCGCTCGCGCCGGGGAACGTGTTGCCGAAGTTCTCGGTGCCCACGAAGGGCCGCACCAGATCGACCGGGTCGGCGGCGCTCGCCGCGGGCGCGGCCACCGCGGGAGTCAGGGCCAGGACGGCGCTGAGCAAGAAGTGCATGGATGAACCTCCCGTGACCGGTGTGATCAGGCCGTGACAACGTTGTCACCTTGTAGTGACGTTCGTCAATGCCTCTGCTCCCCAATTGCACGGCCGAAGCCCTCAAGGCCGCCCGGCCCGGCCCGATCTAGGCCCTACGACCGCCCACCTCGGGGCAGTTCCTGGCCGACCGGAGACACGTCTGATGGCAGCGAGCACCGAACCGCGGGCCGAAAGCCACCGCCCGACCGGGTGGTATCGGCTCTGCCTCCTGGTCGGCGCCTTCGTCGTGGCCTTCGCGTTCGTCCTGAGCACCGGTGCGGGCGGGCCCGACCTCGGCCTCGTCGTCTCCAACTTCGGCCTGTGTTTCGCCGCGATCGCCGCGGCCGTGGCCTGTCTGGGCCGCGCCCGGCTGTTCACCGGCCGGCTGCGCTGGGGCTGGGCCCTGATCGGCCTGGGCGTGCTGAGCTGGGGCCTGGGACAGGGCGCGGCGTGCTACATCCAGACCGTCCTCGGCCACGAGGTGCACCTGCCGTCGGAGGCCGACCTCGGCTACCTCGGCATGGTCGTGCTGACCCCGATCGGCCTGCTGGTGCTGCCGAGCCGGGCCGAGGCGCTGGCCGGGCGGGTCCGCAGCGTCCTGGACGGCCTCATGGTCGCCGCCTCGCTCGTGCTGATGGCCTGGATCTTCGTGGTCCAGCCGCTGCTCGACGCCGGCCAGAGCAGCCCGCTCGCCCTCTACGTCAGCCTGGCCTACCCGCTGGGCGACGTGGTGATCGTCACCATGGTGCTCTACATGCTGGCGCAGCAGCGCCGCAGCGGCCGGACCTTCAACCAGCTCGCGCTGGTCGGCGTGGGCATCGCGGCCTTCGCGGTCTCCGACATCGGCTACGCCTACCTCAACCTGCTCGGCAGCTACAGCCCCGGCGGCGTCACCGACATCGGCTGGTTCACCGGGTTCTCGCTCATCCTGCTGGCCGCCTTCAAGCCGGCCCGGCGCACGGACGACGTCGTCGAGGACGGGAGCGGCCAGCCGGTGGGCATCCTGCTGCCGTACGTCGCGGTCCTCGCCGCCCTGTTCACCTCGGTCGTCTGGTACGCCGCCACGGGCCACAGCAACGGGTTCGTCGCCTACACCCGCTCGGTCCTGATCCTGCTGATCGTCGGCCGCCAGCTGCTCACCCTGCGCGAGAACCGCAACCTCACCCGTACGCTCGAAGCCCGCGTCGCCGCCCGCACCGCCGAGCTGTTCGCCAGCGAGCAGCGGTTCAAGGCCCTGGTGCAGCACAGCTCCGACGTGGTCACCGTGGTCAGCCCCGAGGCCGACGTCCTGTACCAGAGCGAGTCGGTGCACCGCGTCTTCGGCTACCCGGCGCGTTTCCTGCACGGCCGCCGCCTGGCCAAGCTGCTCGACCCCGAGTCCGGCATCCGGCTGGCCCAGGCGCTGCGGCAGGTCGCCGGCCGGCCGTACGCGACGACCGTGCTCGAGCTGACCGTCCAGCACCGCGACGGGCGGCTCCGGCAGGCCGAGATGACCATCACCAACCTGCTCAGCGACCCCAGTGTCGCCGGTCTGGTGCTCAACACCCGCGACATCAGCGAGCGCAAGGAGCTGCAGGACCAGCTCGTCCACGAGGCCTATCACGACGCCCTGACCCAGCTGGCCAACCGCGCCCTGTTCCGCGAGCGGGTCAGTGAGGCCCTGCGCGGCCGTCCCGCCGGCGGCGAGGTCACCGTGCTGTTCCTCGACCTCGACGGGTTCAAGGAAGTCAACGACAGCCTCGGCCACCTCGCCGGTGACCAGCTGCTCGTGCAGGTGGCCGACCGGCTGCGGGCCTCGGTGCGCGACGTCGACATCGTGGCCCGGTTCGGCGGCGACGAGTTCGCCGTGCTCATCGAGTCGGAGTTCGGCGGCGACGACGCCGAGCAGGTCGCGCAGCGCATCATCGACGTGCTCGAGGAGCCGTTCGCCAGCGACAGCCGCGACATCCACGTGCAGGCCAGCATCGGCCTGGCCGCGGCCGGGCTGCTGGCCGACGACGAGGCCGACGGCGCCGAGCAGCTCATGCGCAACGCCGACCTGGCCATGTACAAGGCCAAGTCGGCCGGCGGCAGCGGCTACGCCAGCTACGACCCGGAGATGCTCTCGGGCCTGGTCGCCCGGCTCGAGCTCGAGGCCGACCTGCGCGTGGCGCTCGAACGCGACCAGATCCGCCTGCACTACCAGCCGACCGTCGACCTGGGCAGCAGCGAGGTCATCGGCTTCGAGGCGCTGGCCCGCTGGTTCCACCCCGAGCGCGGGCTGATCCCGCCGGCCGAGTTCATCCCCATCGCCGAGGCCACCGGGCTCATCGTGCCGCTCGGCCGCTGGGTGCTGCGCGAGGCGTGCCGCCAGGCCGTCGAGTGGAGCAACGCCGGCAACGGCCGCCCGGTCAAGATGGCCGTCAACGTCTCGGTCCGCCAGTTCGACCGGGCCGACCTGGTCGACGTGGTCGCCGAGATCCTGGCCGAGACCGGCATGCCGGCCGACCAGCTCTGCCTCGAGATGACCGAGAGCGTGCTGATGACCGACACCGACGACAACCTCGAGCAGCTGGTGCGGCTCAAGGCGCTCGGCGTGACGCTGGCCATCGACGACTTCGGCACCGGCTACTCGTCGCTGGCCTACCTGCGGCGCTTCCCGGTCGACACCCTCAAGATCGACCGCTCGTTCGTCGAGCGGCTCGGCGCCCTGACCGACGACACCGCGCTGGCCGACACCATCGTCCAGCTCGGCAAGAGCCTCGGCATGGCCACGGTCGCCGAAGGCATCGAGGAGTTCGGGCAGCTCGCCGCGCTCCGCGACATGGGCTGCCACTTCGCCCAGGGCTACTACTTCTCCCGCCCCGTGCCGGCCGCCCAGGCCGGACGGCTGTTCCTCGAAGGCGCCGACCCCCGTTTGGAGATCCCCGCATGACCGCGTGGCCCACCCCGCTCGCCCCCGCGACGCTCGGCGGGATCGTCGACATGCCGACGCCGTACCTCGTGACCGACCTCGACACGATCGCCGACCGGTACGCGGCGTTCCGCGCGGCCCTGCCCGGCGTACACGTGCACTACGCGATGAAGTGCAACCCGGCCGAGGAGATCCTGCGCACCCTGCACGCCGAGGGCTCCGGTTTCGAGGTGGCCTCCATCGGCGAGCTACGGATGCTGCAGGCGATCGGGGTCGACCCGGCCGACGTGCTCTACAGCAACCCGGTCAAGCCGCCCGCGCACATCGCCGCGGCGCACGCGGCCGGCCTCTGGCGGTTCAGCTTCGACTCCCCCAACGAACTCGCGAAGATCGCCGAGCACGCCCCCGGCTCGGCCGTCTACGTCCGGCTGCGGGTCGACGACGAGGCCAGCGTCTTCCCGCTGTCCCGCAAGTTCGGCACCGACGTCGAGGACGCGTACGACCTCCTTCTGCTGGCCGACCGGCTCGGCCTGCGACCGTACGGGGTCACGTTCCACGTAGGATCGCAGTGCGGGCGGCCGGAAGCGTGGGCCGAGGCGATCGACACCGCCGGCAAGCTCATGGACCGGCTGCGCCACGACGGCATCCACCTCGAGATGCTCGACCTGGGCGGCGGTTTCCCGGCCCGCTACACCTCCGGCGTGCCGGCGATCGACGAGATCGGCGCGGCCACGACCGAGGCGCTGGACGCGCTGCCGTACCGCCCGGGCCTGATCGTGGCCGAGCCCGGCCGGCACCTGGTGGCCGAGTCGGGCGTGCTGGCCTCGACCGTCATCGGGCACGAGCGCCGGGACGAGGAGAACTGGCTCTACCTCGAGGTGGGCGCGTTCAACGGCCTCATGGAGGTGCTGCAGACCCCGGGCGGCTGGGACTTCCCGATCCGGACGTCGCTGTCCTCCCCGGGTGAGCTGATCCCGTACACGGTCACCGGACCGACCTGCGACAGCAGCGACACCATCGGGTACGGCATCATGCTGCCGGCCGGGCTCAAGACGGGCGACGTGCTCTACATCGGCTCGACCGGCGCCTACACCCTGGCGTACGCCTCGAACTTCAACGGTTTCGACCAGCCGACCCCCCTGTTCGTCGGCTCCCTGGTCGACGCGGTACGTCCACGTGGCTGATCTGCCGGTGGCCCGGCGCGGGCGCCGCCGGGCCGGTCCCGGCGGCATGCGTCGTGCCGGCCGCCTGCGCGAACTGGTCCTCTCGGGCATCGTCGACTCGTTCGGCATGGCCCTGGGCTGGACGTTCGTCGTGCTCATCGCCACCGCCCGGGGCGGGCTGGCCGAGGCGGCCCTCTACAACGCCGCCATGCTCGTCGGCGTCGTGCTGTCGGCGCCGGTCACCGGCTGGCTGGCCCGCCGCCTGAACGGCCGGACCCTGCTGCGCGGGGCCGCGGGCATCGAGGTGCTGCTGCGCTTCGCCACGCTGTACGGCCTGATCGCCGGCTGGCCGTCCTGGCTGGTCGCGCTGCTCGTCACCCTGCAACACGTGGCCGCCTGGGCCGGTTTCGCCGGCATGCGGGCCGAGGTGTCCGCGGTGGACGCTTCGCCCCGGTCCATGACCCGCTACGCCGTGGCGATCGCCGGGGTCGAGGCCGCGGGCACGGCGCTCGCGGCGCTGCTGCCGACGGGCACGTTCGGCTATCCGACGGGGTGGCTGCTGATCGCCGTCTTCGTCGTCTATCTGGGCTCGCTGCTGCCGACGGTGCTGGTCGCCCGGCGCGCCCGGATCACCCCTTCGCCGCCGCCCCGCTTCGCCAGGGCCACCACCGCCTCCACGTCCGGCTCCTCCGCGGAACCGGCCGCCGCGCCGTGCCCCGCCCACGCGGGCGCGGTGTCGGCCGGAGCTCGCGCCGCTCTCCCCGGCCCGGCCGCCGACTTCTCCGCACCGGCTCCCGGGCTCCCCGGCTCCCCGTCGGCAGATCCGGCTCCCGGGTCGGCGCCCGCCGGCGCGGCTCACACGTCAGTGCCGGCGCGCTGGCGGCACGCGGCCGGGTCGCCCGCGACTTCGGCCGGTTGGCAGCTCCCCCAGCCCCGCATGCTCCTGGCCGGTGCCGGCGTCATGCTGCTGGCCTCCGGTCCGACGCTCCTGGCCGTACCCGTGGTCGCGGAACTGCACGGCCACGAATGGGTCGCCCTCTCGGCGATCGCGTTCTGCCTCGGCACCCTGCTGGCCACCCGGGCCGTCGCCCTCCTGAGCCGCCTGCGGCTCCCCGCCGTCCTGCGCTGGTGCCTGTGGGGTCTCGGCATGCTGGCCGGCTGGATCCTGGCGCCCGTCTACGCGCCCATGGTGCTGGTGGCCCAGTTCGCCGCCGGCCTGAGCCAGACAGCGTTCGAGGGCGACATGGACGCCCGGGTGGCCGCCGAGGCCAAGCCGGAGTCCCTCACCCGGGATCTGGCCTACAGCGCCTCGGTCCGGGCGATGGGCGGCGCGCTCTCCGTGCGCCTGCTCCCCATGGTCGTCGCCACCTCGGCCATCGGCGTGGCAGCGAGCGCATCCGCCCTGATCCTCGGCACCGTCACCCTCGTTCTGTGGGCCGGCTTGTCCACAGCCCCCCGCCTGCTCCGCCGCCCGGTTCCCTCCTGAACCGGCCTGCCCTGTGGACAACCAGCCCGCCGTCCTTGACATCGTTCTAAGGTCACCCCATCTCCCGGGCGGGTGGGCAGGCCAGGAGTCGTAAACCGCTTGACGGCGCGGCGGTGCGATCACGACCATGACCGCATGACAACTGCGCGTGGCATCGCTTCGCTTCTCCGGTGCCCTGTGACGACTGCGGGCCGATGACCCTCTAACAGCAGCGCACACTTCCCCGGCACCGGGACGACCTCGTTATCCCGGAGCGTTCGCGCATGTCCTCGTACCGTCTCTATCTGCTCATCTGCGGCGCCGGCTCGTTCGCGGCCAAGATGGCCTTCACCCTCAACCTGATCTATCAGGCGACCGTCGTCGGACTGTCGCCGCTTCAGCTCGTCCTCGTCGGCACGCTCATGGAAGCCGTGTGCTTCGTCGCCCAGGTCCCCACCGGCGTGATCGCCGACCGCTACAGCCGCCGCCTCAGCGTCATCGCCGGCTACCTGCTGATGGGCGCCGGCCTGCTCGTCTGGGGCCTGCTTCCCACGTACGCGGCGATCCTCGTCGCCAACGTCATCTGGGCGATCGGCGCAGTCTGCGTCGACGGCGCCGAGGAGGCCTGGGCGGCCGACGAGATCGCCCCCGACCGGGTGACCAGGGCCTTCGTACGCGGTGGTCAGCTCACCCAGGCCGGCGCGCTGCTGGGCATCGTCGCCGCGGTCGGGCTGACCGCCGTCGAACCGGCCCTGCCCATCGTCGCCGGCGGCGTCCTCACGCTGGCCCTCGGCGTCCTGCTGACGGTGGTCATGCCCGAGACCTGGCGCCCGGCCCCGACCGGCTCCTGGCGCTCGGCCCCGCGCGACTCGGGGCGCTCGGCCCCGCCCGACTCGGGGCGCTCGGCACCGACCGAGTCATGGCGCTCGATGCGCCGCCAGGTCGCCGACGGCGCGCGAGCCGTGCGGCACAGCACGGTGCTGGCCGGCATCCTGGGCGCGACGCTCTTCGCGGGCATGAGCAGCGAGGGCTTCGACCGGCTGAGCCAGCCGTTCCTGCTGCCGTTCGTGGGCGACCACCCGGTCGAGCTGGTCTTCGGCGCCCTCTCGATGATCGCCGCGCTCGGCTCCATCGTGGTCACCGGCCTGGCCGGCCGATGGATCGACGTCGTACGCCCCCAGCGCGTCGGCCGCGTCCTGGCGGCGCTCCAGGCCCTCACGGCGGCCGGCCTGATCGGCCTCGGCTGGGCCGGTCACTGGTGGGCGGCGGTCGCCCTCTATCTGGCCGTACGCCTGCTGCGCGACTCGACCGGCCCGATCCTCAACGTCTGGCTCGTGTCGGCGACCGCGCCGGAGTCCCGGGCCACGGTCTTCTCGATCGTGGCCCAGGCCGACGCGCTCGGCCAGGTCGCGGGCGGCCCACCGGCCGGCTTCGTGGCCCAGCGCCGCGCGATCGGCGCCGGCCTCTCGGTGGCCGGCCTGTTCGTGCTGCCCGCGGTGGCCTTGCTCGCCCTGGCCGCCAAACGGTCCCCGGACCCGCAACCCACGACACCCGCCGAGCCGGCCACCATGTCGTAACCATCAGGGGTGCGGCGGCGCTTTCCCTCAGCGTCCGCCGCACCGGCCGAACCCGACGGGAGCTCCACCGAGGCAGCTGTACGTGGCGATGAACATGCGACCGGCCGGGTCAACCGATGCGGCGGCGGCGCAGCAGAGACGCGACTTCGAGCTGGAACGGGAACGGCTCCTCGGTTGCCAGCACCTGGCCAGGACCGGCGACATCAACCGAGGCGTAGTGGTCGCCGTCCAGCCGCTGGAGGTGCAGCTCCACGGAGTCTTGGGGCTGCTCCACCCGCAGATACCAGCCGATCCGCGCCGCCGCGTACAACTGAGGCTTGAGCAACCGATCCGTTCCAGCGTTGCTCGGTGAGATCACTTCGATGACCAGCTTGGCTTCGGCGGCCTCGACCGTCGTACCGACGTCGTCGGTATCGGCCACGAGCAGATCCGGCTGCAGGATGCGCCCGTCGGCCAGCCGCAGATTGACGTCCTGCAGCACCAGGAGCCCGGCTTGCTCGGCAGCGTCGTAGAGGCCCATCGCCAACAAGAAAGCAGTGTGCTGGTGACGCTTGCTCGGTGCAGGACCGATCCACAGGCTGCCATCGACCAGCTCGACGCGGCTCGACGTGTCACCCAGTGCGAAGAACTCGTCCTCGCTCCACGGCTCCGGATGCTCCAGCACTGCCACGCTCATCGGATCGCCGAATGCCCAGGCATTTTCGCCGCGGTCCGCGTTGAGTCCGCCCGTAGCCGCTTCGGCAGTTCGCCGCCGCTCAAGCAGCCTCGCCGCCCTGCTCGAAACCGACCTTGAGACGTACGTCCAACGCCGTCGCCAGCCGTTCCAGCACCGGCAAGGTAGGAACGGTTCCGCCGGCTTCGAACCGGGCGACGGCGGACTGCGTCATTCCCGAAGCCTTCGCCAGCTCGGTTTGACTCCAACCCCGGCGCTCCCGAAGTTCCCGAGCAGAACGACCGAGCTCGAACGCCAGACGTGCAGCGTCGTACGCCTCCGCGGCACCCGGCTCACCCATCCGCCGCTCCCGCATCGCGGCCCAACCGCCGCTATCACTCATGACCCCGCCTCCTCGTCGTCGACCTCGTGCGCCTCGTCAAGCCCCGCGCCACCGAGCCGAGCCCGACCCGGCCGAACGGCCACCACCGACGCCCGACCGATCCGACCAGGCCAGGCCGGGGCCGGGGCCGGGGCCGGGCCAAAGTCGGCCCCCGTTACGAGCTCGGTCGGCGCAGCAGGTAGGTGTCCATGATCCAGCCGTGCTGTTCGCGGGCCTCGGAACGGGTCTTGACGATGTCGTCGGCTACGTCGGCGACGCGGCCGGAACGCAGGATCTCGTCGGGCGTGCTCACGTAGGCGCCCCAGAAGATGTCGGCCTCGGGGTGGGCGGTGAAGGCCTGCTGGGCGTCGAGCATCACGACCACGTCGTCGACGCCGTCGGGCCAGCCCTCGGCGAGGCGGCGGCCGGTCGTCACCTGGAACGGCCGGCCGACCCGGTTGAGCGGCACCCGGTGCTTCGCGGCGAGCGCCGAGACGCTGCTGATGCCGGGAATCACCTCGTACTCGAATTCGATGGTCCCCCGGGCGAGCACCTCGTCGAGGATCGCCATCGACGAGTCGTACAGCGACGGGTCGCCCCACACCAGGAAGGAGCCGGTCTCGCCCTCGCGCAGGTGCTCGACGAGCATCTCCTCGATCACCAGCGCCCGGCGGTGCCGCCAGTCCTCGACCGTGCCCTCGTAGTCGGCCGGGGCGCGGTCACGGTCGGGATCGCGGCCCGAGATCATGCGCCGGGTGGGCTTCGAGTAGCCGCGAATGATCCTCTCCCGCAGATCGATCATGCTCTGCTTGGTCTCGCCCTTGTCGAGCAGGAAGAAGACGTCGGTACGCCCGATCGCCTTGGCCGCTTGCAGGGTGAGGTGGTCCGGGTCGCCCGCGCCGATCCCGATCAGACTGATCTTCCGCACCCGCACCAGTCTGCCCGACCCCCGCGGCGCGACGGCAGGCGAGGGGTCGGGTTGTCAGTCCGGCAGGATCGGGACCGAGGGGCCCAGCTCGCGGCCGATGGTGGCGGCCCGGGAGAGCGACGACGACCCGAACCGGTCGCGCACCGCGTCCACGGCCACGTCGAGGCGGTCGTCGTCGGCCTCGTCGAACAGGGACGGCTGGACGTGGCCGTCGCCGTCCAGGTTGCTGACGGCCACGCCGACCAGGGTCAGGCCGCGGGTGGCGATCAGTGGCCGGGCCTCGTGCAGCAGGGCGCGGGCGGTCGCCTGGATCGCGCGGGTCTGCATGGTGGCCTTGAGCAGGGAGCGGGAGCGGGTGGCCCGGCCGAAGTCGTCGAAGCGCAGGCGGATCGTGACCGTGCGGCCGGCCCGGTGGGCGCCACGCAGACGGCGGCTCACGCGGTCGACCAGCGCGTCCAGGGTGGCCTCGATCTCGGTGAACGGGCGCGGCCGCCGGCCCAGCGCGCACTGGGCGCCGATCGAGCCGCGGCGGTGGCCGACCCGGACGCGGCGGGGGTCTCGGTTGTGGGCCAGCGCGTGCAGATGGTGGCCGGCGCCCGGGCCCAGCATCGACACCAGCGCGGCCTCGCCGACGCGGGCCACGTCGGCGACCGTGGTGATGCGGTGCTCGCGCAGCTTGGCCGAGGTGATCGGGCCCACGCCCCAGAGCCGTTCGACCGGCAGTGGGTGCAGGAAGGCCAGTTCCGCGCCGGCCGGCACCTCGAGCAGACCGTCCGGTTTGCCGACCGCGCTCGCCACCTTGGCCAGGAACTTCGTGCCGGCGATGCCCACCGTGATGGGCAGGCCGACCCGGGCGCGGACCTCGGCGCGCAGGCGGGCCGCGATCTCGCGCGGGCTGCCGCTGACCCGGAGCAGGCCGCTGACGTCGAGGAACGCCTCGTCGATGGAGATGCCCTCGACCAGCGGAGTCGTGTCGCGGAAGATCTCGAACACCGCCTTGCTGGCCGTCGAGTAGGCCGTCATGCGCGGTGGCACGAGGATCGCCGACGGGCACAGCGCTCGGGCCTGGGCGATGCCCATCGGGGTGCGTACGCCTCGGGCCTTGGCCTCGTAGCTCGCCGCGAGCACCACCCCGCCGCCGACGAGCACCGGTCGCCCGCGCAGGGCCGGGTCGTCACGCTGCTCGACCGACGCGTAGAAGGCGTCGAGGTCGGCATGCAGAATGGCCACAGCGCCACTATAGAACACTTGTTCGAAACCCAGAATGGCCGCATGACACGACCTCATCTGGCCGAGCGGTTCGACCTGCAACCCCACCCCGAGGGCGGCTGGTTCCGCGAGACGTTCCGCTCCGAGCAGACCTTCGAACCGGACGGGTACGCCGGTCCGCGCGCCGCCGCGACCGCCATCTACTTCCTGTTGCACCCGGGCGAGCAGTCGGCCTGGCATGTGGTGCGCTCGGACGAGCTGTGGTTCTGGCACTCGGGCGGCCCGCTGACGCTGCGCTTCGGGGGTGACGGTGAGCACCCGAAGGAGGAGAGGACCGTCACGCTCGGTGTCGGGGAGGGCCAGCATCCGCAGGTCCGGATCCCGGCCGGGGTGTGGCAGGCCGCAGAGCCCGCGAGCACGGAGTACGTCCTGGTCAGCTGCGTCGTGGCGCCGGGCTTCGACTTCGACGACTTTCGTCTCGACGACAACGGATCGTAACGAAGTATTCGTCCGGATCGTGACGCCGGTCATGTTCCTCGGGGAATTCGGCGGCAAGAATCTCCGTTGGTCACACCAGACCTGGGCCCACCCCGCCCGGGCCAAGCAGAGAAGAACTCCGCCTGGAGGAACCACCATGTCGCCTCACGGCGCGACGGTACGGGAGCTCGACCAGCTCACCTGCCGCGTGTTCGACAGCACCCGCTCCGGGACGCGGCTCGCCGCGTACCGGATCGACGGGACCTTCTACGTCGACATCGACCTGCCGGGAATCGACAAGGCCGGTATCGACATCTCGGTCGACGACGGCATCCTGACCGTTCGCGCGGAGCGCCGTGCGGACGCGGACCCGACCGGTACGCCGGCCGCGGGCCCGGTGACTCGCGAGGTTGATCTGAGCGAGTCCGAGTCGCTGGACACCGATCGTCTCGAGGCCCGGTGCGACAACGGAGTGGTCACCTTGAACATTCCGGTCGTCGTCGAGCCCCGTACGAGCGAACTGGCGGCCGCCGCCGCCTGACCGAGAAGCGGTGAGAACCGCCGAACGAAAAAAGCCGCGCGGACTCCGCGCGGCTTTTTCGTGGGCCGGTCGTCAGTGCACGAACTGCAGCCAGTTGAGGTTGACGAACTCGGCGTCGTCCTCGCGGACGAAGGTCAGGTAGACCGTGTGCCGGCCGGTGGTCGGCGTGAGGTCGACCTGGTCGGTACGCCAGCTCTGCCAGCCGCCGGTGCGGGTGACCTTCATCGTCCCGATCGGCGGCTGATCAGGCTGGTCGAGCCGGATCTCCATGCGGCCGCCCTCGAGGTCCGACGCGACTCGCACGTCGAGCTTGGTCGCCGCGACCGGCCCGAAGTCGACGTCGTCGAAGCGCAACTGGTCGCCGTCGGAGATCCAGCCGAGGTTCTGCCCGCCGCCCTCGTCCTCGGTGTCCTGCGGCTGGGCGCCCACGTTGTCGTCGGCCGCCTCGGCCTGCAGCGTCGGGTAGACCGTCGGCTCGGGCGCCTCGGTCGGGGGCGGCGACTCGGCCGAGGGCGTGGACGGCGTCACCGCGGCGGCAGGCGGCAGAGCGACGGCCGGGGCCGGGCTGTCCTGCCAGCGGCCGAGGCCGTACCCGGCCAGCAGCAGGCCGAGCCCGGCGAGCGCGAAGAGCGAGCGCTGCCGGACCCGGTAGGCCTTGGTGCGATAGACGGATTGACGGGGTGGCGGCACCAAGGTCAGGCCGTCTCCGCGAGAATCGACTCGGTGGGCGGCTCGGCGAAGTGGCACGCCACCCGCTGGGCCGGGGCCCGCTCGATCAGGGCCGGGTCCTCGGTCGCGCAGATGTCCTGAGCCTTCCAGCAGCGGGTGCGGAAACGGCAGCCCGACGGCGGGTCGACCGGGCTCGGCACGTCGCCGACCAGGCGGATCCGGTTCTTCGGCGGGACACCGCGGACCACCCCGATGTCCGGCACGGCCGAGAGCAGCGCCTGCGTGTACGGGTGCTGGGGCTTCTCGTAGAGCGCGTCGCGCGGCCCCTCCTCGACGACGCGGCCGAGGTACATGACCGCGACCCGGTCGCAGAAGTGGCGCACCACACCGAGGTCGTGCGCGATGAAGACGAACGCGATGCCGAGCTCGGCCCGCAGGTTCTCCAGCAGGTTCATCACCTGCGCCTGGATCGACACGTCGAGGGCGGAGACGGGCTCGTCGGCCACGATGATCTTGGGTCGGGCGGCCAGCGCGCGGGCGATGCCGATGCGCTGCCGCTGACCGCCGGAGAACTCGTGCGGGTAGCGGTTGTAGTGCTCCGGGTTGAGGCCGACGACCTCGAGCAGCTCCTGCACCCGGGACAGCTCGCCGCTCTTGGCGACCAGGCCGTGCGTCCGCAGGGCGGTGCCCACGATCGTGCCGACCGTGTGCCGCGGGTTCAGCGACGAGTACGGGTCCTGGAAGATCAGCTGGATCTCCCGGCGGTACGGGCGCAGCTGACGCTCGGACATGTGCGCGATGTCGACACCCTGGTAGCGGATCTCGCCGGCGGTGGGCTCGAGCAGCCGCGTGATCAGGCGCGCGGTCGTCGACTTGCCACAGCCGGACTCGCCGACCAGGCCGATCGTCTCGCCCGGCCGCACGGTCAGGTCGACCCCGTCGACGGCCTGCACCCACTGGGTGCGGCGGGCCAGGAAGCCCTCACCCTTGGTCTTGAAGTGCATCTTGACGTTGTCGAGCTCGAGCAGCGGAGCCCCGGGCACCGAGCGGATGCCGGACTTGGCGGTGGTGGTATCAGCTGTCATCGTCTTGGTTCCTTACGGCAGCCGGGGCAGGACTTCGGTCTCGAAGACCTTGTCGGGTTCCTTGAGGTGGCACCGCGAGGTGCGACCCAGATCTGCCGTCCGGGGGATCAGGTCGGGCCGCAGCGTGGTGCACCAGTCGTCGGGCACGCGGTCCTTGAACTCGCAGCGCGGGTGGAACGGGCACCCCGAGGGCACGGCCAGCAGGCTGGGCGGCGAGCCGGGGATCGGGTGCAGCGGCTGCGGCTCGCCGGTGAGCGCCGGGATGCTTTCGAGCAGACCCCAGGCGTACGGGTGCAGGGGCTCACCGAGGATCTTGTTGACCGGGCCGTGCTCGATGGCGGTGCCCGCGTACATCACCAGGATGTCGTCGGCGATCTCGGCGACCACCCCGAGGTCGTGGGTGATGAAGACGACCGCCGAGCCGAAGTCGCGCTGCAGGTCGGAGATCAGGTCGAGGATCTGGGCCTGCACGGTCACGTCGAGCGCGGTGGTCGGCTCGTCGGCGATCAGCAGTTTCGGGTCGTTGACCAGCGCCATCGCGATCATCGCGCGCTGCCGCATGCCGCCGGAGAACTCGTGCGGGTACTGGTCGACGCGCCGGCGCGGGTTGGGGATGCCGACCCGGCCCAGCATGTCGATCGCCCGCTCCTTGGCGACCTTCTTGCTGACGTTGTTGTGCGTCCGGTACGACTCCATGATCTGGTTGCCGATCGTGAAGTACGGGTGCAGGGACGACTGCGGGTCCTGGAAGATCATCGCGGCGTCGCCACCGCGGTAACCCTCGAGGTCCTTGTCGCTCATGCCGACGACCTCGCGGCCGCCGACCTTGATCGAGCCGCTGATCCGGGCGACCTTGCGATCGTGCAGGCCGAGGACCGCCATGCTGGAGACGCTCTTGCCCGACCCGGACTCGCCGACGATCGCCAGGGTGCGGCGCAGCGGGACCGAGTAGCTCAGGCCCTGCACGGCCCGCACCAGGCCGTCGGCCGTGGGGAACTGCACCTGCAGGTCGGTGACCTCGAGGTACGCCTCCTCGTTGGCCGCCGCCTCGCGGGGGACGCGGGTCACCGTGTGCGGGACCCCGGTGGTCTGGTCGCTCATGCTGCCGCCTTCGTGCTGCGGGGGGTGGACTGCGGAGTGGGGGCCGGGATCATCCGAGCCGCACCCGCGGGTCGAGGAACGTGTAGACGATGTCCACGACGAGGTTCATCACAACAAGTACCACCGAGCCGATGAGAACGCCGCCCATCAGCACGGGGAGGTCGTACTGCCCGAACGCCCGCAGGGTCAGCAGGCCGAGGCCGGGCAGGCCGAAGATGCTCTCGGTGAAGATCGCGCCGGTGAGCTGGAAGGCCAGGTCGATGCCGAAGATGGTGACGACCGGGGTGAGCCCGGCGCGCAGGCCGTGCCGGTAGACGACGCGTCGCCGGCTGATGCCCTTGGAGGTCGCGGTGCGGACGAAGTCCTGCCCGAGCGCCTCGATCATGGAGGCGCGCGAATATCGGGTGTAGGAGGCGGCGTTGGTGACGCCGATCGTCAGCCAGGCCGCGAGCAGACCGCTGGCCCAGGTCAAGGGGTTGTCCAGGAACGGGTGATAGCCCGATTCGGGCAGGAACGTGGCGTAGAGGGCGACCAGCAGGGCGAAGACGAAGTACGGGACGGCCTGGACGACCAGCGTCGTGCCGACCATGAACCGGTCGAGCGACGTTCCGCGTACCTGTGCCGCGATCGTGCCGCTCAGGATGCCGACGAGGAGATAGACGACCGCGCCGCCGATGACGATGGAGACGGTCACGGGCAGGGCCGCGGCGATCAGCTTGGTCACCGGCTGGCCCAGCGTGTACGAGTAGCCGAGGCAGGGCGCGGAGCAGTGCCGGACGACGCCGCCGGTGGAGTACTCCCGCCCGACGACGATGCCCTTCATGTAGAGGGCGATCTGCTCGACCTTGGGCTGGTCGAGTCCGAGGCTCTGCTCGATGTCGGCGACCCGCTCGGGCGTGCAGCGGGGGCCGCAGATGACGCCGGCCGGGTCGGTCGGCGCGAAGAAGAACAGCGCGAAGCTGGCCACCAGCGTCACGATCACGACGGAGATCGCGCTCAGGACGCGTCGCAGGATGTACAGCAGCACCGCTTGCTCCTCTTTCATCACGGCGCCGGGGTGGTTCCCGGGGATTCGATCGGACACGCGTCGATAGCCGCGCCGCCGGAGTTCTCATTCTTGCGGCGGGGTGGCCCGGCCCGCTCGACGGCAGGCCGGACCACCCCGATTTACAGCTGTTGGTGCGTCAGCTCTTCAGGTACATGTTCACGAAGAGCGGCATACCCATGGTCGGGTCACCGGCCGTGGTGCCGACGTTGGTGCCCTTCACGACGGCCAGCTTGTCGTAGTACGTCGGCAGGGCGACGTACTGCTCCATGATCTTCTTGTCGAGCGCGGCCCACTTCGAGGTCGACTCCTCCGCCGGCAGGTTGGCGATGTCGTCGATCTCCTTGTCCAGGGCCTTGTCGCTCAGCATGCCCCAGCTCTGGCCGTCCGAGATGCTGTGCGTCTGGAACAGCACCGGGAACCAGGAGCCACCGGTCGGCCAGTCGGAGCACCAGCCGGCCGGGCTCTGGCCCATGTTGACCGGGGCGTCGTAGTCGCCCTTCTTGGTGCGCAGATCGGCGGTGGAGACACCGATCGCCTTGACCTTGAAGCCGGCCTTGGTGAGCGCGTCGCTGCGGATCTGGCTGACCTGCTGCGTGAGCGGCTTGGTGTTGTCGAAGTAGTAGCTGAGCTCGAAGCCGGCCTTGCCGGCCGCGTCGAGCATCGCCTTGGCGGCGGCCGGGTCACCGGCGCCCGCGCCGGCCAGGTCGGCGACCGGGGTGTACTTCTCGTAGCCCTGAACCGAGGGGGGCATGACCGTGCTGGCCGGCTCGGCGACGTAGTCGTTCAGGCCGGCGGCCTTGTAGAGCGCGTCGTACGGGTAGGCCTTGGCGACGGCCTTGCGGACATCCGCCGGGATCTTCCGGGTGTCGAGCTGCCACACGATCGTGCAGGAGCTCTGACCCTGGACCAGCTGCTCGCGCTTGTCGCCGGTCAGCTGCGGGATCAGCGAGGCGTCCAGCTCGTCGTAGTTGATCGAGTTGGCGTCCTGGCCGTTGCTGTTGAGCACCGCCTGCTGCGACTTGATCGCGTCGGCGCCCCACTGGAAGTTGTAACCGTCCAGGTACTGGTGCCGCACCGGGTCGGTGTTGGGGTCCCAGTTGGTGTTCTTCTCCAGCACCAGCGAGGTGCCGGCCTGGTAGCTCTTGAACTTGTACGGGCCGGTCGCCAGCGGCTTGTTCTTGTAGTCCTGGCGGGTGTCCTTGGCCTTCGGGATCGGCGTGAACGCCGGGAAGGTCAGGTAGAACGGCAGGTCGGAGAACTGACGGGCCAAGTGGATGATCAGGGTGTCGGTGCCCTGGGTCTCCACGCCCGAGTAGTTGTCGCCGTCCTTGTAGGGACCCTTGTACTTGTCGCCGTCCTTGAAGTACTGCAGCTGGTAGGTCGGGCCGTTGACGTAGATGTCGTGGGCGAACGACCGCTTGATCGAGTACGCGAGGTCTTCGACCTTGACGGGGGTGCCGTCCTCGTACTTGATGTTCGGCTGCATCTTGAAGGTCCACGTCAGCTTGTCGGCCGACGGGGTGCCCAGGTCGGTGAGGTCCGGGACGAGGACAGCCTTGCCGTCACGGATGTCGAACTGGGTCGGCGTACGGAACATCGTCTTGCCGATCTCGTTCGAGTCGACGTAGTAGATGTCCGTCGGGTCGAAGGTGTTCGGCGTCGTCTGAGCCACGACGTTGAGGACACCGCCCTTGCGGGCTCCCTCGATCTCCTTGGCCGGCCCCTTGGCGTTGGGGTCGGTCGCGTTGACCTGCGCCGTGATCTTGTTATTGTCGCCGCCGCCCTGCGAGTCGCTGTTCGACGACGGGCTGCTGCAGCCGGCCACACCTAGCGCCACAGCGGCGGTGGCCGCAATGGCAACGTTGAATCGCCTTGCCATTTCTCCTCTTCTCATACTGGACGTCACCACGTCACCGTCGGGTGCGGGGATCGAATGCGTCACGGATCGAGTCGCCGAGCAGGCTCAGCGCGAGCACCAGGATCGTGATGGCGGCCACCGGGATCCACAGGTAGAGCGGATCGGCCCGGTACCAGTTCTGGGCGGCGTAGATGGTCAGGCCCCAGGACGGCGTCGGCTCGGTGAGCCCGACGCCGAGGTAGGTCAGACCGGCCTCGGTCACGATGTAGGTCGGCAGGGCCATCGAGACCGAGATGACGATCGGCGCGACCAGGTTGGGCAGCAGTTCCTTGAAGAGCACCTTGCGGGTCGGCACGCCCAGCACCTTGGCCGCGGAGATGAACTCCCGCTCACGCAGGGTGAGCACCTCGCCGCGGATCAGGCGCGCCAGGCTGGCCCAGCCGAAGAAGGACAGCACGAGGATGAGCGAGTAGAAGCGCACATTGGCGACCTCGTCGTTGCCGGCGGCCTCGCTGTTGCCGACGAACACCGCCAGCAGCGCGGCCGGGACAGCGATCGCGAAGAGCAGGTAGGGCAGGCTCAGGACGAAGTCGATGACCCAGGACAGGATCCGGTCGATCCAGCCGCCGAGGAAACCGGCGACCAGGCCGACGGTCACCCCGACGATCGTGGTGACCACGGTGACCGAGCCGGCGACGATCAGCGACGGGCGGGCGCCGTAGACCCAGCGCGCGAACAGGTCGCGGCCCAGGCGCGGCTCGACACCGAACCAGTGCTCGCCGTTGGGCGCGATGGTCGGGTAGCCGTACTGGTCGATCAGGTCCTGGTTGAGCGTCGTCGGGTCCTGACCCTCGAGCTTCGCGAGCAGCGGCGCGAAGATGGCGATCAGGACGAAGAAGACGAAGATGCACGCGCAGATGACCGCGACCTTGTCCTTGCGCAGGCGCGCCAGGGCGATCTGGGTCGGCGACTTCCGGCGGGTCTCCACCTTCACAGCCTCGCCGGTCGGCGCTGCAATCGCGTCGGTCGGCGCACCCTTGCGGGCGAGCTCGGCCTCTTCGATCAGCGGTTCCAAGCGTCGGTCACCTCCATCGGACGACACACCTCGCATACGCCGTGCGTGAGAGGTATTCGGATGCTGCGCTGGGAAAGGTAGCCCGGATCTCGGGCGTAGGAAATGAGTTGACGCATCGAATGAATAACAGCCCGCTGAAAGTCGTGGATGGCTGATGTCACAGCCGGCCCCTCCCCCGCCGGGTGCGAAGCGGGAGTTTAACCCGTGAATCGCCCATAACGACGATCACCTTCGCCTCCAATGTCCGGAATGAAATACCCGTGGGCAATCGTACTGTTGCGCAAAGTTATCAAAGTCGGCCCCACCGCCCGGCCGCCCGCTGTTTCGTCCCCGTTTCCCGAGGGTGTCGATCTTGGCTGACGGCACCGTCGGTTTCTACGGCGGGGATCGCCCGGCGACGCAAGATCTTCGGCACATACGCGATTACGGGGCCGTATCGACGGCGATCCCGCCCGGCAGAGCGCGCTTCGACGGTGATCTCCCGCGCTCGGATGTGTCCCCCGGACTACGCGGCGTAGGGCCGGGAAAGGCCGCCATACGACGACAGCGGCCATTCCGATAACGAATCGGGTCTCCATTCGGGCCCATTGCACACTTCGAAGCCCGTCTTAGCCGGCCGGAGCCAGCGCGGTGAGGATCTCCTCGGCCCGCTCGCGGGCCACGCCCGGGTCGGCGTCCGGCGCCCCGATCAGCGGGTCCCAGTTGAGGTCGTAGAACAGCTCCGTGACGCCGGCCTCGGCGTACAGCTCGGCGCCGCCCCGGATCTGGGCCCAGTCGCCGGACAGCGGCACGGCGTCGTCACGCCGGCCGGCCCGCACGACGGCGCGCACGACGATCCGGACGGAATCGGGATCACGCCCGGCTTCTTCGGCGGCCCGCCGCACGATCTGAGTGCCGCGGCCGATCTCCTCGAACGTCAGCCGGCTGCTGCTCACCCAGCCCGCGGCCAGGCGGCCGGCCCGGCGCAGCGCGACGTCGGCCGTGCCCCCGAGCAGCACCGGCGGACCGCCCGGCTGCGCCGGCGGCGGCGCCATCGTGCTCGGTGGGACGCGATAGAGCTCGCCCTCGAACGACGCCACCGGGTCGTTCCACAACGTGCGCAGCACCTCGAGGTACTCGCTCATGCGCCGGCCCCGCGGGCTGGGGGCGGAGCCGGTGGCGGTGAACTCGGGCTCGGACCAGCCGGTGCCCAGCCCGAGATCGAGGCGGCCGCCGGAGAGGCGGTCGAGGGTGGCGGCCTGCTTGGCCAGGTAAGCCGGGGAGACGTACGGGATGTTGATGACGGCGACGCCGAGCCGGATGGTGCTGGTGCGGGCGGCCGCCCAGGTCAGCGCGATCAGCGGATCGAGCACGCTCTGATAGACCGGGGCCAGGCGCTGCTCGGCCCCCACCAGGAGGCGCTGGAACGACCACAGTCCGTGATAACCGAGCCGCTCGGCCCGTTCGGCGAACCGGCTCAACGACTCCGGATCGGCCCACGCCCCCGCCACCGGAGCCCCGCAACTGATCAGCATCAGGCCAGGCTAACGGGCGACGCGGTCGTACTCGGCGCTCAGTGCCCGGCCGAGTTCGGCCAGGCGGGAGTCCGGCGCCGCCGCCTGGACGGCCGCGATGAAGACGTCGTACGCCGCCTCGAGCTCGGTCAGCTCCCCGTCCTGCAACAGCAGCATGTAGGCCGCCTCGGCGACGCGGCGGAAGTCGGCCGGGGTCTCGGCGGGTGGGCCGGCCGGGCCGGGCTGGTCCGGGGTCTCGGCCGGCTCGTCGGCCGCGGGACCGGTCTCGGGCACCGCCATCTCGGCCCGCAACCGCAGGCTGGCGCTGAACAGACCGACCGGTGAGCCCTCGAACAGCGACGCCGGTTCGTAGTCACGGGCCACCAGCCCGGCGCCGCGCGCGACCATCTCATCCGGGTCGAGGTCGGTGCGGATGCGGGCCGCGCCCCAGCCCAGGTAGGCGGCCAGCCGCTCACGGATCGCCGGGATCCGGGTCGACCCGCCGGCCAGCACGACCTGGTCGATGTCGCCCCAGCCCACGCCGTGCGCCGCGCGCGCGGCCGCGATCGCCTCGCTGAGCAGGTCGAGCGAGCGCTGCACGTCCGGCTCGATCATCGCCTCGAAGGCCCGCCGGCTCAGCGGCACACTGGCGCTGACCGTGGCGGTCAGCACGGGCAGCTCGAGGGTCGTGGTGTCGGCCGTCGACAGCTCACGTTTGCGGATCTCGGCCTCCCACCGCACCCGCTGCCGGATGGCCCTGTCCTGGCTGAGGTCGACGTGGTGCCGCTCGCGGATCTGGCGCAGCACGTGGCCGACGATCAGCTCGTCGAAGTCGTCGCCGCCGAGCAGCTGGTCGCCGGCGGTGCCGAGGACCTCGACCGTGCCGTCGGCGACCCGCACGACGGAGGCGTCGAAGGTGCCGCCGCCGAGGTCGTAGATCGCGTAGGTGCCGGGCGGGGCGTCCACGCCGAGCACCATCGCGGCGGCCACCGGATCCTCCACCAGCCGGCGCACGTTGAGCTGGGCCAGCCCGGCCGCCTCGCGCAGCGCCCGCCGCTGCGCCTCGCCGGCCGCGGCCGAGACAGTGATCACGGCGTCGTGGATCAGCTCGCCGACGAAGGCCTCGGCCTGCCGTTTGAGCTCGATCAGGAGAAAGGCGCAGAGGTCGCGGGGCAGATAGGTGCGGCCGCGGAACCGGACCCGGTCGCCGCTGCCCAGCCGGCGCTTGATGCCGGCGATCACATTTTCCGGGTCGCCGGCCGGCGGCACCCCGGCGACCACGTGACCGGACCTGTCCTGGCCCACCGAAGCCGGCATGGTGGGCGCGCCGGTCGGGCACCGGACGACCTGCAACTTGGCGCCGTCCCACACCGAGATCGCGCACGAGCTGGTGCCGAGGTCGATCCCGACCACACGATGGAAAGAGGAGTACGCGTCGGGAAGCTCGGTCAAGCCCACCCCCTGTGACCAGCAGTTCCGGGTGCTGAGCGTCACGGCAACGACCCGGCCGAAACGAGCGCGATCGATCCGTCGGACATCCGACTGACGCTGGACAGGTCCCTCAACCCTCGACGCCGGTCGCGTCGTGCGGCGCGCCGACCGGCTTGGACTGCGACGACCCGCGCTGTCTCAGATAGATCGCCAGGATCGCCATCGAGGCGACCGCCAGCAACTCGGACTGCCAGTTCTGCAGGGTGCGGTCCCAGAAGTCGGCCGCGAGCAGGTACTGCCCCCACGAGACGGGGTCCTGCAACTCGCTGAGCTGTTCCTCGTTGAAGGCGGCCACCCCGGCGACCGACTGCGCGAACCAGGAGCCCAGGAAGATCAGACCCATCACCAGGCCCAGCGAGCTGGAGAAGATCCGGGTGCGCCAGCCACCGGTCCGGGCCCACTTCGGCGAGTCGTCGTCGGCGAACCGGCCGATCTTCTGCTCCTCGTCGGTCTCCCGGCCCGGTTTGTCGAGCGCCTTGGACTCCGGCGACCCCTTCTGCAGCAGCCACACGGTCAGCATGATGAAGAGGAAGAACTGCAGGTACTCCGATTGCCAGTTCTCGGCCACGTCGGCGCCGAAACTGGCCGAGGTGACGTAGCGCCAGAAGGAGACGTCGGGCAGCCCGGTGCCCCGCTGCATCTCGTTGAACACGGCCAGACCGGCGAACGCCTGCCCGATCAGCACGATCAGGAAGAGCAGACCGAAGACCAGCCCGATGGCGTTGTCCCGCACGAAGCGCTTCACCGGTGCAGCACCCCCAGCGCCGTGAAGTACACCAGGCCGGCGGCGACGACGATCAGCAGCAGGACGAACAGCGCGCGCATCTCACTCCCCCTGGACCGTGCAGTCGTACGGCCGGCTCGCCTGCGGCGTGCAGCCGGCCGCCACTACCCGCCAGCCACCCGGGAAGGCGCCCAGGAAGACGGTGTCGTCGCTCAGCTTCACCTGCGCCCATTGCCCGTAGACCGACGTCTCGACCACGGTGCCGGGCCGGGGCAGGTCCTTGTCGAGGATCGCCTCGGGACACGGCTCGTCCTCGGCGACGGACTCGACCGTGCCGGGCGCGAGGATCGCACAGGCCGCCGCACCGTCGCCGGCGTCGACCGCGGCGTGCAGCCGGGTGGCAACTTCGGAAGCGGCGGCCTCCCGGTCGCCGACCGAGGAACATCCCGCGACTGCCCACACGAGGAACGCCGCAGTGAGGCATCGTAAGCGGATCACCGCCGCGGCATCCCCCGATTTTGAGCAGCTATGCATGATCCCTGGGACGAAGCCCCGGACGGGTCACGCGGCGGCGCGTTCGGCGTCGGCCAGCGCGTGCTCGGCCCAGCCGATCCGCTGCGGGGTCAGGCCGGCCTGACGGGCCTGGTGCACCGCCTCGCGGAGCAGGCGCCGGGCCTCGGGCACGTTCCCGGTGGCCAGCTCGGCCTCGCCCAGCGCCAGCGTGCCGGTGGCTATCCGCCGCGGGTCGCCGTGGCGCTCGCGCAGCACCTGCGACCGGCGCAGGTGGCGCAGCCCGCGCTCGGCGTCGCCGGCCACGAAGACATGGAAGAAGCCGATGTGCCGGTGAACCTCGGAGCGCACCATCTCGTCGGCGTAGCTCTCGGCCAGCGCCAGCGCCTCGGTGTAGAACGGCATCGCGGTCGCCCAGTCGCCGCGCAGCACCTGGTGCACCAATCCCAGGCCGAACAACGACTCGGCGGCGCCCGACGCGTCGCCGACCTCGCGCTGGATGCGCAGGGCCGCGGTGAACAACTGCTCCTCGGTGGCCCAGTCGGCCCGGGTCAGGTCGCCGCCGATCGCGGCGAAGTGCGCCAGCAGGCCCAGTCTGGTCAGGGCAGCCGCCTCCTCGACCGGCTGGCCGACGTCGCAGGCCAGCCGGCGGGCGCCCTCGATCATCTGCCAGGCGGGCAGGAAGTCGCCCGTGCGGAACGCTGCCTCGAGCATGGCCTCCGTGCCCGCCGCCAGCAGAGTCGCCGCGGTCTCCATGGACGCTACGTTAGCGCCTCATCACCCTCCGATGCGTCCCAGAGCTTCATCGATGGGCGTCGACCCGCCGAAGAGCTCGAACGTCACCCCGGCGGTCGACGGCGTGGTGAGGCAGGCGGCCACCACGGCGGCCACGTCGTCGCGCGGGATCGCGCCGCTGCCCCCCATCTCACGGGTGATGGTGACCAGGCCGGTGCCGGGGTCGTCGACGAGATGGCCCGGTCGCACGATCGTCCAGTCGAGGTCGCCGCGCCCGGTCACGTACGCGTCGGCCTCGCCCTTCGCCTCCAGATAGCCGCGCATGGCGTCCCCGCCGGCCGCGGGGTCGTGGGCGCCGATCGACGAGATCATGACGTAGCGGCGGACGCCCTGGCCGACCGCGGCGTCGGCGAGCTTGACGGCGCCGCCGAGGTCCACGGTGCGCTTGCGCGCTGGTCCGCTGCCCGGTCCGGCGCCCGCCGCGAAGACGACCGCGTCGGCGCCCTTGACGTACGGGGCGAGCGACTCGTCGTTCTCGAGGTCGCCGATCACCGGGACCGCGCCCACGGCCTGCAGGTCGGCAGCCTGATCGGGCTTGCGGATCAGTCCACGGGCGGTGTGCCCGGAGTCGGCGAGGAGCTTGAGCAGGCGGAGGGCGATCTGGCCGTGGCCGCCGGCAACGAGAATGTCCATACCGCCAACCTATGCCGAGTCGCGCACGACCAGCGTGGGCTGGAAGGTCACCGACCGGGGCAACCGCCCCGGGGTCGCGATGTGGGCCATCAGCACGGCGGCCATCTCGGCCGCCATCTCCTCGACCGGCTGGCGGACGGTGGTCAGCAGCGGACGGCAGTCGAGCGCGGCACTGCTGTCGTCGAAACCGACCACGGCCAGGTCGTCGGGCACCCGCCGGCCCAGATCCTGCACGGCTTGCAGCGCACCCTCGGCCATCAGGTCGCTGGCCACGAAGAGCCCGTCGAGGTCGGGATGCTCGGCCAGCAGCCGCCGGGCCGCGGCCTCACCGCCCGCCCGGGTGAAGTCGCCCTCGACCGCCGGGACGCCGGCGAAGCCCCGGTTGGCCAGGAACGACCGGAAGCCGTCAAGGCGGTCGAAACCGGACGGGATGTCGAGCGGCCCGCTGATCGTGGCCAGCCGGCGGCAGCCGCGCATCAGCAGGCGCTCGGCCGCCAGCCGGGCCCCCAGCCGCTGGTCGACGTCGACGAAGCTGACCGCGATGGGCGAGGTCGGCCGGGCCGACACCACCGCGGGGATGCCCAGCTCGTGCACCTGACGGGGCAGCGTGTCCTGTTCGTGGCTGCTGATCAGCAGGACGCCGTCGACGTGCCCCTGGCGCAGGTAGCGGATGACCTGGTGATGGTCGGTGGAGTCGGTCGGGATGATCACCAGGTGGATGTCGTGCGGCCGCAGGGCCCCGGTGGCGCCCGCCGTGATCCGGCCGAAGTAGGGGTCGGTGAAGATCCGGTTCAGGAAGGAGTGGTTGTCGGGCCGGTCGGGCTCGCTGATCACCAGGGCGACCGAGTTGGAGCGCCGGGTGACCAGGCTCCGGGCCGCCACGTTGGGCACGTAGCCGGTGTCGGCGATCGCCCGCTGCACCATCTCGCGGATCTTGGCGTCCACGCTCGGGGCGCCGTTGATCACCCGGGAGACGGTCGCACGGGACACCCCGGCCGCCTCGGCCACCTGGTCCATCGTCGGATGCTGCCCACCGCGCGCGGGCCGGGTTGTCATGCGGTCCGTTATAGCACCGGGTGAAATGCGGGAAAGTGCGCTCTCTCGGCCCCGGGGGTGGGGACGGGTGCCGCCGCCGTCAGTTCCTCCGCCGGCGACACCCGTGGTCATCAGGGACGCCCGTCGGTGCCGCACTTGACGATCGGGCGGATGCAGTCGTTGACCCGCCGGGCCAGCTCCTCCACCGGCCAGGCGTTGAAGAAGTCGCCGTGCATCGTGTAGCCCGGGCCCGAGGCCAGCCGGAAGTTCGCCGGGTTGCCGTTGACCGGGTACCGCATGACCTGACGCAGCTTGGGCACCACGACCGGGTGGGCGGGCGGGCAGGCGTTGTTGACCGGGTACGCCATGTGGCTCTTGTGATCCGGCGAGTCCAGGTTCACCCCATCCCAGCAGTGCGGGAAGTCCAGGTAGGACTCGAGCATCGTGCCCGCCGGGCAGTTCACGAAGTCGTGCGACGAGCCCACCTGACCGGCGTGCAGGCACGACCAGCGCGACAGGGTGTTGTCGTTCGGCCCCGTGGCCCGGGCGTTGCCGGCCACGATCCGCAGGCCGAGCGGGAACGGCTGGGTCTGCGCGATCAGGTCGTCGCGCACGCCCTCACCCAGGTAATAGAAGATGCCGGTGGTCGGCTCGACCGGGGTGTTGCCGTTGTACAGGGTCGGGATCCAGTACGACGACTTGTCAATCGACGGGTTGCAGTTGCTGTTCGCGTTGAGCAGGTCCTGCGTGGTGGAGAACGCGTTGGTCACCTCGCTGCCGAAGAAGCTGTGCATGTGCGAGGCGCCGGGCAGGCCGGGGAAGATGATCGGGTCGTCCGGCAGCCGGTGGCTGAACGGGCAGTCGGCCAGGAACTCGGAGACCCGGACGGCGCCCGGCGGGATGGTCGGCGTGGTCGTGCCGCCACCGCTGCCGTACACCTGGAACTCGGTCAGCGAGACACCCCACTGCGTCGCGCGGGCGGTGGTCTCGAGCCGGACGTAGCGGCCGGTGCCGGTGGCGGTGATCGTCTGGCGGCCGCCCGTGCCGTTCGTGGTGCTGTGCAGCGTGCTCCACGACGACCCGTTGGCCGAGACCTTCACGCTGAAGGCGCGGGCGTACGCGGATTCCCAGTTGATCACCACCGACGAGATGGTGGCGCTCGCGCCCAGGTCGACCTGCAGCCACTGCGGGTCGCTGAACGCGCTGGACCAGCGGGTGCCGAGGTTGCCGTCGACGGCGTTGGAGGCGGGGAACGCGGCCGACTCGGTGGAGCTCGCGGTGGCCGTCCTGCCCTGGGAGATCAGGGCGTCGGCGGCGCTCGCGGTCGAGGCGTTGACTACTAGATAGGTGGCGAGCAGGGCCGCGGCGGCCACGGCCAGCAGGGGACGTTTTCTCATGGGGATGCCGTCCTCGGGGAAAGGCCGGGGGCTCGCGCCCCCGGCCGGACGATCACTGGTAGACGCGCACGTAGTCGACGAGCATGCGGGCCGGGAACGGGGTGGTGGCGTCGATCGGACCGGGGAAGTCGCCACCGACGGCCAGGTTGAGGATCAGGTAGAACTTGTGGTCGAAGATCCACGGGCCGCGGGTGTTCTCCACGGTGTCCTTCTTGGCGTCGTAGACCAGCCGGCCGTCCAGGAAGAACCGGATGCCCTTGCTGTCCCACTCGGCCGCGTACACGTGGAAGTCCTGCGACAGGTCCACGCCGGCCGCGTTCTTCTGGCCGTAGCCGCCGGCGCCGTTGTAGGCCGGGGCGTGCAGCGTCGTGTACATCTCGTTGGTGTTGCGGCCGAGGACCTCCATGATGTCGATCTCGCCGTTGTACGGCCACGGGCGTCCGCTGAGGAAGTCCTCGCCCATCATCCAGAAGGCGGGCCACAAGCCGTTGCCCTTCGGCACCTTGATGCGGGCCTCGAACCGGCCGTACTGGGCGCTGAACTTGCCGCCGGTGTTCATCCGGGCCGAGGTGTACTGCCGGCCCTGGTAGTCCTGCCGGCGGGCCTCCATGATCAGGTTGCCCTGACCGTCGGTCTGCGCGTTCTCGCTGTTCGGCGTGTAGTACTGGATCTCGCCGTTCTGCGGGACGCCCGGGTCGTACGTCCACTTCGCCGTGCTCGGCTTGGTGCCGGCGCCCTCGTTGAAGTTGTCCTCGAAGACCAGGCGGGTGGCCGGGAAGGACGGGTCGGCCGGCGTGTTCGGCGGGGTCACCGGCGCGCCGCCGGTGCCGTAGACGCTGAACTCCCACAGCGAGTAGCCGTAGGCGCTGCTGCGCGCGGTGCCGTACATCCGCACGTAGCGGCCGGTGCCGGTCGCGTTGATGACGTCCTTGAGGCCGTCACCGGCGGTCGTCGAGTAGATCGACGTCCAGTTGGCGTTGTCGTTGGACACCTGGATCTGATACGCCCGGGCGTACGCCGGGTCCCACTGCAGCACGACCTGGCTGATGGTCGCTGTGGCGCCCAGGTCGACCGAGACCCAGCCCGGGTCCACCCAGCCGTTCGTCGAGCTCGTGGCCCAACGGCTGGCCGGGTCGTTGTCGAAGGCCTTGTCCGGGGTGCACGGGTTGCAGTTGACGTCGTTCTGCGAGGTCGAGGCCTGAGCCGGCTTGTTGTACGACAGCAGCCGGGCGCTGCCGGACGGCGGCGGGGTGGTCGTCGGCGGCGGGGTCGTCGGCGGGGTCGTCGTGGGCGGCGGGTCGGTCGGGGTGGTGCCGCCTGAGAAGACCTGGAACTCCCAGAACGAGTAGCCGTAGGTCTCGAGCGCCCGCTGGGTCAGGTTGATCCGCACGTAGCGCGCGGTGCCGCTGACGGCGATGCTCTGCTGGCCACCGGCGCCGGTCGTGGTGGCGTACGCCTGGGTGTAGGTGCTGCCGTTGGCCGAGAACTGGATGGTGAACGCCTTGGCGTAGGCGCCCTCCCAGTTGATCGCGATCCGGCTGACCGCGGTCGGCGAGCCGAGGTCGACCTGCCACCACTGGGCGGCCGAGAAGGCGCTGGCCCACCGGGTGCCGTTGTTGCCGTCGACCGCCTCGCCGGGCTGATAGCCGCCGGCCGCCTCGGTCGACGAGGCGGTGGCGGTCCTGCCCTGCGAGACGACGGCCTCGGCCGCGCTCGCGGCATCGGTGGTGGCGACGAAATAGGCGGCGAGAAGGCCGAAGACGGCCGCGCCGAGAGTGAGGAACCGGGCCGGGGACAGCCTCCTGCGAGGTGTCCCGAAACCGTCCAGGACCGGGGATGTCATGGAGCACTCCTGGGGATGGGGATGTGTCCGAGCGATTTCGGCCTGGGGAACGGCGTGTGAAAGCGCTCTTTGTGACGACACTGTTAACCGGCGCTCCAACCCCTGTCAATGCCTGGTAGAGGGCCGGGAAGCGCTTTCTCAGACGTTCTCCCAGGTGGCGAGCCGAACAGCCGCGACGGTTCCGGAACCGTCGCGTGTCCTATTCGCACGGAAACCCGAAGCAGGTACAGTTTCCGGCCATGACCGACACCGACCAGCCAGCCGGCCGTCACGCGGCCAAGCAGGACGATCTGGGCGCCCGCTCCACTGTCAACATCAAGAAGTACCTGGAGAAGGACGAGGCGCTCGAGCGTCAGGCCTCCGGCCGCCACGCGGCCCCGGAAGACCAGCCCGAGCGCTAGGTTCACCTCCCGCCGGGCACGGGTCGCCCTCGCCGAGGGCGGCCCGTCAGCAGCCACCCGGTGCCGGTCGTCACTGGTTGCCGGGCGACGGCCACGGCGCCGAACCCGGCCACGAGGGCCACGTTGACCACCACGGCGAGCCAGCCCAGGTTCGCGATGTGGGCGACCGGCCAGACGAGCCCCGCGACGGCCACCACCGGCGCGACCCAGGACGGTCCGATCCCGCGCAGCACGACGGCGCCCAGCAGCAGGGTGAGCGGGAAGAACAGGCCGAGTGGCTTGATCAGCGACGCCACGCCGGTGGCGTCGACCAGATCGGTGTCGCCGAGGGACACGTGGATCGTGTTGAAGCCGTACGCCACATTGCCCGCCGCGCCCACGGCGCCGGCCACGAGCAGGACGGCGGCAAGATAACCGCTGCCCAGGGTCACGAGCCGCAGCAGAACGACCGTGTACCCGATCGCTCCGAGAACGTGGCAGACGGCGGCGGCCGGGTCGTCCCAGCCGCGGGTGGCATAGAGGACGTCGGCGATCAGATAGATCACCGGCGCGACGATCAGTGAGGTGTCGAGCACCCGGTCCAGAGGCGTACGAGTCATGCCGCCACAGTCGTCCCGGGCACCGCCGCGCACATCCGGGCCGGCCCTGGCCACATCGCAGGGTTATCCCTGGTCACATCCGGCGTCCGCGCTGGCACGATACAGGCGTGAGCCGTGCCGGGACGCTGGGCGGGGCGGCGGGCGCGGTGACCGTCGCCTCGGTCGCCGGTGGCCTCGCGCTCGGCCCGCACGTCGGCAACCTGCACAACGGCCTCATCGCGATCACGTTCACGACCGTCGGCCTGTATGTGGTGCGCCGGCGGCCCGGCAATCGCGAGGCCCGGCTGTTCGTCGCGGTGGGCGTCGTCCACGCGGTGATGTTCGCCGGGCGGCAGTACGGCCTGCACCCCGGGCCGCTGCCGGGCGCCTCGTGGATCGGCTGGCTCGGCGTCTGGCCGCTGCCGCTCGCCCTCGTGCTCGTGGGTGTCGCGGTGATGAGCTTCCCGTCCGGCCGGCTGCCGTCGCCCGGGTGGCGGCCGGTCGTCGTCGCGCTGGCCGTCGCCGGCCTGGCGCTGTCCGCGGTCTCGGCCCTGTGGCCGGTCGAATACGCCCGCATCGGCCTGGTCGCCGCCCACCCGCTCGATCTGCCGGGCTTCGCGGCGGCCGACGCCTTCTACCGGGCCGCCCGCCCGGTGGCTTACCTGCTTTTCCAGCTGACCTGGGCGGCCTGCGTCGTGGTGCGCATCCGGCGGGCCCGCGGTGACGAGGCTCGCCAGCTCCGCTGGTTCGTCGCCGCCGTGGCGCTGTCGGCCGTGGTGATGGTGGCCGGGCTGGCGATCGGGGGTTCGCCGGTTCCGGGCACGCTGGCCATGCCGCTGGTGGCCGTGGCGGCCGGGGCGGCGATCCTCAAGTACCGGCTCTACGACATCGACCCGGTGATCAACAAGTCGCTGGTGTTCGGCGCGATGGCCGCGGTCGTGACCCTCGGGTACGCCGTGCTGGTGGTCGCCGTCGGCCGGCTCGTCGACGGTCACGGCACGGTGCTGTCGCTGGTGGCCACCGGCATCGTCGCGGTCGCCTTCGAGCCGCTGCGCCGCCGCGTGCAACGGCTGGCCGACCGGATCGTGTACGGCCGGCGGGCCACCCCGTACGAGGCCCTGGCCCGCCTGTCGGCCCATCTCACCGCCCCGGCCGGCGGCCTGCTCGACGGCCTGACCGCCACGGTCGCCGACGCCGCCGGGGCGCGCGAGGTCGTCCTCTGGACCGGTCCGGCCGACGAGCTCCGGCCGGTGTCGATCTGGCCCGCGACGGCGTCGCTCCCGGCCGGGCCGCGGGGGCCGGTCGTGCCGGTCGTGCACGACGGGCGCCACCTCGGCGCCGTCACCGTGCTCAAGGCGCCGGGCGAGAGCCTGTCCGGCGCCGAACTGCGCCTGGTCGGCGACCTGGCCGCCCAGGCCGGGCTGGTGCTGGAGCTGCGGGCGACCGCCCAGCGGCTCGTCGCGGCCGGGGACGCCGCCCGGCGGCGACTGGAACGGGACCTGCACGACGGCGCCCAGCAGCGGCTGGTGACCGTCGCCCTGGAGCTGGGCGCGGTGGTTCGGCTGGCCACCGACGGTGGAGCCGGGGAGATCGCGCGGCGCGCCGACGGCGTACGCCGGCAGTTGCTCGAAGCCACCGCCGAGCTGCGCGAGATGGCCCGTGGACTGCACCCCGCGGTCCTGACCCAGGACGGTCTGGAAGCCGCGGTCGGGTTCCTGGCCGACCGGTCGGCTCTGCCGGTCCGGCTGTCCGTGGCGGTTTCGCGGCGTCTCCCGCCGGAGGTGGAGTCCACGGCCTACTTCGTCGTCTGCGAGGGGCTGACCAACGCCGCCAAGCATTCCGGCGCCGCGATCGTGACCGTCGACCTGCGACTCACCGGGCCCGAGCTGACCGTGGAAATCTCCGACGACGGCTGCGGCGGCGCCGCGACCCGGCCGGGCAGCGGGCTCGAAGGCCTGGCCGACCGGCTCGCCACGCTCGACGCCCGCCTCACCGTCGACAGCGGACCGGCCGGCACCGCCCTGCGGACGGTGATCCCGTGCGCGTGATGCTGGCCGACGACGCGGTGCTGTTCCGGGAGGGCATGGCCCGCGTCCTGGCCGACGTCGGGTTCACGGTCACCGGCCAGGCCGGCGACGGCGCGGCCCTGCTCGACCTGGTGCGCACCGACCCGCCCGACGTCGCCGTGATCGACCTGCGGATGCCGCCCGCCTTCTCGAGCGAGGGCCTCGACACGGCGGCCGCGATCCGGGCTGCGGTCCCCGGCGTCGGCCTGATGGTGCTGTCGCAGTACGTCGAAGTCCACCACGCGCTGCGGCTGATGACCGACTTCGACGGCGGAGTGGGCTATCTGCTCAAGGACCGCGTGTCCGACCTGGAGGCTTTCGGCGCCGACATCGGCAAGGTGGCCCGGGGCCAGACCGTCCTCGACCCCGAGCTGGTGGCCCGGCTGGTCGCCCGGCGCCGCGAGCGGGATCCCCTCGACGCCCTCACCGGCCGCGAACGCGCGGTGCTGGCCCTGATGGCGCAAGGCCTGTCCAACACCGCGGTCGCCGCCGACCTGCACCTGGCGGTCAAGACCGTCGAGGCCCACGTGACGTCCATCTTCACCAAGCTCGGCCTGCACCAGGACGACCGCGAGCACCGCCGCGTCCTGGCCGTCCTGACCTTTTTGCGAGCCTGAAGGAACGGGTCGTCAGTTGTCCTCGAGGTCGCCCTCGGTGGCCAGATAGAGCTCCTGCAACGCGCTCAGGGTCTCGGCCGACGGCGAGTCCCAGAGTTTGCGCTCGGCCGCCTCCAGCAGGCGCTCGCTGATGCTGTGCAGCGCCCACGGGTTGGACTGCTGGAAGAACTTCTGGTTCTCCGGGTCCAGGGCGTACGTGGTGGCCAGTTGCTCGTACATGTAGTCGGTGACCACGCCCGCGGTGGCGTCGAAACCGAACAGGTAGTCGACGGTCGCGGCCAGCTCGAAGGCGCCCTTGTAACCGTGCCGGCGCATCGCGGCGATCCAGCGCGGGTTCACCACCCGGGCCCGGAAGATCCGGGCGGTCTCCTCGGTCAGGCTGCGGGTGCGGGTGGCGTCCGGGTTGGTGGAGTCGCCGACGTACGCCGCGGGGGCCTTGCCGGTCAGCGCGCGGACCGTGGCGATCATGCCGCCGTGGTACTGGAAGTAGTCGTCCGAGTCGGCGATATCGTGCTCACGGGTGTCGATGTTCTTGGCCGCGATGTCGATGCGGCGGTACGCGTTCTCCATGTCCGGGCGCGCGGCCACGCCATCGAGGTCCCGGCCGTAGGCGAAGCCGCCCCACACCGCGTACACCTCGGCCAGGTCCTTGTCGTCCCGCCAGTTGCGGCTGTCGATCAAGGGCAGGATGCCGGCGCCGTACGCCCCCGGGCGCGAGCCGAAGATGCGGGTGGTGGCCCGCCGCCAGTCGCCGTGGTCGTCGCGGTCGGCCAGGGCGTGCTGACGGACGAAGTTGTCCGGCTCATCCAGGTCGGCGATCATCCGGAAGGCGTCGTCCATCATGGCCACGACGTGCGGGAACGCGTCGCGGAAGAAGCCCGAGATGCGCACGGTGACGTCGATGCGGGGCCGGGCCAGCTCGTCGCGGCCGATCGGCTCGAGGCCGGTGACCCGGCGCGAGGCCGGGTCCCAGATCGGGCGTACGCCGATGAGCGCCAGGATCTCGGCGATGTCGTCGCCGGCCGTGCGCATGGCGCTGGTGCCCCAGGCCGAGAGGCCGACCGAGCGGGGCCAGTCGCCGTAGTCCTCGCGGTAGCGCTGGAGCAGCGACTCGGCCATCGCCTGCCCGGTCTCCCAGGCCAGCGCGCTCGGGATCGCCTTGGGGTCGACGGAGTAGAAATTGCGCCCGGTCGGCAGCACGTTGATCAGCCCGCGCAGCGGCGAACCGCTGGGCCCGGCCGGCACGTAGCCGCCGTCCAGCGCGTGCAGCAGGTTGTCGAGCTCGTCGGTGGTGCGGTCGAGCCGCGGCACGACCTCGGTGGCCGCGAACCGCAGGACGTCGCGCACCGCGGCCGGGTCGACCGCGGCGCCCTCGGCTGTGTCCTGCTCCGGGAGGCCGACGGCCGTGATGATCTCGGTGATGCGGCCGTCGTCGGTGGGCCACCCGTGCGACTCCATCGCGGCGACCAGTTCGTGGGCCAGGGCCTCGACGCGGTCGGTCTCGGCGGTCGAGGCGTCGTCGCCCAGGCCGAGCGTCTCGCGCAGGCCCGGCAGCGCCGCCACCTGGCCCGCCCACATCTGCCGCGCCCGCAGCATGGCCAGCACCAGGTTGACCCGGGCCTCGCCGGCCGGGGCCACGCCCAGCACGTGCAGGCCGTCGCGGATCTGGACGTCCTTGATCTCACACAGCCAGCCGTCCACGTGCAGGATGAACTCGTCGAACTCCTCGTCGCCGGGCCGGTTGTCCAGGCCCAGGTCGTGATCCATCCGGGCGGCCTGGATCAGCGTCCAGATCTGCGAGCGGATGGCCGGCAGCTTGGGCGGGTCGAGCGCGGCGATGTTGGCGTGCTCGTCGAGCAGCTGCTCGAGGCGGGCGATGTCCCCGTACGACTCGGCCCGGGCCATCGGCGGGATGAGATGGTCGACCAGGGTGGCGTGCGCCCGGCGCTTGGCCTGGGTGCCCTCCCCCGGGTCGTTGACCAGGAACGGGTAGATCAGCGGCAGGTCGCCGAGGGCCGCGTCGGTGCCGTCCGAGGCCGACATGCCGACGTTCTTGCCGGGCAGCCATTCGAGGTTGCCGTGCTTGCCGACGTGCACGACCGCGTGCGCGCCGAACTCGTCGGCGACCCAGCGGTACGCGGCCAGGTAGTGGTGGCTCGGCGGCAGGTCGGGGTCGTGGTAGATGGCCACCGGGTTGGCGCCGAACCCGCGCGGCGGCTGCACCATGACCACGACGTTCTCGTCGCGCAGGGCGGCCAGCACGATGTCGCCGCCGTCGACGTAGAGCTCACCCGGCGGCGGCCCCCAGTGCTGCTCCATGGCGGCGCGCAGGTCCTCGGGCAGCGTCGCGAACCAGGCCGCGTACTTCGCCCCCGAGATCCGCACCGGGTTGCCGCTGAGCTGCTCCTCGGTGAGCCAGTCGGGGTCCTGGCCGCCGGCCGCGATCAGGGTGTGGATGAGGCCGTCGCCGTCGTAGGAGCCGAAGTCCCCGATGCGGTAGCCCGCTCCCCGCATGGCCGCCAGCAGCGCCACCGTCGAGGCCGGGGTGTCCAGGCCGACCGCGTTGCCGATGCGCGAGTGCTTGGTCGGATAGGCCGAGAGCATCAAAACGATCCGCCGCTCGGCCGCCGGGATGTGCCGCAGCCGCGCGTGGGCCACCGCGATGCCCGCGACCCGGGCCGCCCGCTCGTCGTCGGCGACGTAGACCGACAGCCCGTCCGGGTCGATCTCCTTGAACGAGAACGGCACGGTGATGATCCGCCCGTCGAACTCGGGGATGGCCACCTGGGTCGCCGCGTCGAGCGGGGACAGCCCGTCGTCGCTGGCCTCCCAGGTCGCGCGGCTGCTGGTCAGGCACAGGCCCTGCAGGATGGGCACGTCGAGCCCGGCCAGCACCCCGACGTCCCAGGCCTCGTCGTCGCCGCCGGCGCCCGCGGTGGCCGGCTTGGTGCCGCCGGCCGCGAGCACGGTCACCACCAGCGCGTCGGCCTTGCGCAGCTCGGTCAGGAGCTCCTCCGACGCCGTACGCAGGGACGACGTGAACAACGGGAGCGGACGCCCGCCCTTGGCCTCGATCGCCCGGCAGAGCGCCTCGACGAAGGCCGTGTTGCCGGCCATGTGGTGGGCCCGGTAGTAGAGCACCGCGACCGTCGGCCCGGTGGCCGTGGTCTCGCGGGGCAGCGGCCCCCAGTCGGGTGCGGCCTGCGGCGGCGCGAACCCGTGGCCGGTCAGCAGCACCGTGTCGGAGAGGAAGTCGTGCGCCGCGGCGAGGTTGCCGGCCCCGCCCTGGGCCAGGTAGAGGTGCGTCTCGGCGGCCACGCCGGCCGGCACGCTCGACAGCTTCATCAGCTCGGCGTCCGGCGCCTGCTCCCCGCCCAGCACGACCACCGGGATCGGCCCGCCGAGCAGCGCGTCGAGCCCTTCCTCCCAGGCCCGGCGACCGCCCAGGATGCGGACGACGACGAGCTCCACCCCGTCGAGCAGCGCGGGCAGGTCGTCGACGCCGGTGCGGGCCGGGTTGGCCAGGCGCCACGGCGAGCCGCTGGCCCGGGCACTGAGCAGGTCGGTGTCGGAAGTCGACAGCAGCAGGAACACGCCAAGCTCCCCTCGGGGTCCGCGCCCCGGGTAGTAGAGATCACGGCGACCGGAGTTCCTGGCTCCCGGGCCCGGGTGGGCCTGGTGACAGTGGCGGGACCGCGCCGGAGTCGCACCGGCTTCCTCCGCGGCGTCGCCGCTCGTGACCTCCCACCCTTCCGGGCCGCCCCGGGTGCCGTCAAGGAGGGGTCCCCGGTGTGACTATGCCGACCCGAGGATGCGGTCCGGCCGGTGGGCGAACGTAGTATCCGGGCCGTGCCCGCCCGAGCTTCCGACGTCGACGCCTGCCCCGGCGCGCTGCGCCTGCACGCCGCGGCCGACGGTCCGCTGGCGCGCGTCCGGCTGCCCGGCGGCCTGCTGACCGGCCCGCGGCTGGCCGTCCTGGCCGGGCTCGCGGCCGCGTTCGGCGACGGCCACCTGGAACTGACGTCGCGGGCGAACGTGCAGCTCAGAGGCCTGCGGTCGGCCGACCCGACGGTGCTGGCGGCCCGCCTGGCGGCCGCCGGCCTGCTGCCGTCCGAGACCCACGAGACCGTCCGCAACATCGCCGCCCCGCCGCTGGCCGACGCGACCGTCCGCGCCCTCGTCGAGGAGCTCGACCGGGGCCTCTGCGCCACGCCGGCCCTGGCCGCCCTGCCCGGCCGTTTCCTGTTCGCGATCGGCGAGGTGCCCCTGACCGCCGATCTGACCGCCCTCCCCGCCCCCGCGGGAGCCGACGCCACCCTCCTGTTCGCCGGTCACGATCTCGGGTTGCGGGTGCCGGCCGGCCAGGTGGTGCCCGCTCTCCTCGCCGCGGCCGGCGTCTTCCTCACCGAGCGGGCGGCCGCCACCCCGGGCGCCCCGGCCTGGCGCCTGCACGAGCTGGCCGACGGCCCGGCCCGCGTGGCCGGACGCACGACCGCCGCTCTCGGCCGGCGCCTCGTGCCCCCGCCGGACGGCGCGGGCACGGACGACGCGGGCACGACCGGCGCGGGCACGACCGGCGGCGCCGGCGACGGGCTCGCCATCGGCGTGCTGCCGCAGGCCGACGGGCTGGTCGCGGTGAGCGCGCTGGTGCCGCTGGGCCGGCTCGGCGGCGAGGCGCTCCGGCTTCTGTCGACCGCGAGCCGCGTGGTCGTCACACCCGGGCGCGGCGTCGTCGTTCCCGACCTGACCCCCGAGGCCGCCCGCCGCTGGGCTCACGCGCTGGGCGAGGCCGGCCTCGCGGTTGAGGGCACCTCGCGGTGGGTAGGGGTCACCGCCTGCGCCGGCCGCCCCGGCTGCGCGAAATCCCTGGCTGATGTGCGCGCCGATGCCGATCACACCAGCGCGTACGTCGACGGCCGGCCGGTCCACTGGATCGGCTGCGCCCGCGGGTGCGGCAGCCCGTCCGTCCCGCACGTCCGGGTCGAGGCCACGCCCACCGGCTACGCCGTGACCCGGCAGCCGGACGGGGAGACGTTCACCGGCGACCCGGCCCACGCGGTCGCCGCCGCGAGGAGGAACTGATGGAGTACGAGAAGGACGGCGCCGAGATCTACCGGCGTTCCTTCGCCACGATCCGGGCCGAGGCCGACCTGAGCGGCCTCCCGGCCGACGTGGCCCGGGTCGCGGTCCGGATGATCCACGCCTGCGGCATGGTCGACCTGGTGCCCGACCTGGCCTACAGCCCCCAGGTGGCCACGGTGGCCCGCAAGGCGTTGCTGGCCGGCGCCCCCGTCCTGTGCGACGCCGAGATGGTCGCCTCCGGCATCACCCGCAAGCGCCTGCCCGCGGCCAACGAGGTCGTCTGCACCCTGCGTGACCCGGCCGTGCCCGCGCTGGCCGAGCGGCTGGGCACCACCCGCAGCGCCGCCGCCCTCGATCTGTGGCTCGACCACCTCGAGGGCTCGGTCGTGGCGATCGGCAACGCCCCCACCGCGCTCTTCCGCCTGCTCGAGATGATCGACGCCGGCGCGCCCCGCCCCGCGGCGATCCTGGGCATCCCGGTCGGCTTCATCGGCGCCGCCGAGTCCAAGGACGCCCTGGCCGCGACCGACCTGGAACACCTGATCGTGCGGGGCCGGCGCGGCGGCAGCGCCATCACCGCGGCCGCGGTGAACGCCCTCGCGTCGGAGGTGGAGTGACGTGACGACCACTACCGGCCGGCTCTACGGGGTCGGCGTGGGGCCGGGCGACCCCGAGCTGATCACGCTCAAGGCCGCACGGCTCATCGAGGCCGCCGACGTGGTGGCGTACCACGCGGCCCGGCACGGGCGCAGCAACGCGCGCGCGATCGCCGCCGGCCTCCTGCGGGAGGAGCAGATCGAGGAGCCGCTGATCTATCCGGTGACCACCGGCGACACCGATCACCCGGGCGGATACCAGGGCGCGATCGACGAGTTCTACGCCGAGGCGGCGGAACGGCTCGCCGCCCATCTCGACGCCGGGCGGGACGTGGTGGTGCTCGCCGAGGGCGACCCGTTCTTCTACGGGTCCTACATGCACATGCACAAGCGTCTCGCGCACCGCTACCCGGCCGAGGTCGTCCCCGGCGTCACGTCGGTCAGCGCCGCGTCGGCCGTGCTCGGCCGCCCGCTGATGGAGCGCGACGAGGTGCTGACCGTGCTGCCCGGCACCCTCCCGCCGGCCGAGCTGGCCGCCCGGCTGGCCGGCACCGACTCGGCCGCGGTGATGAAACTGGGCCGCACCTTCGACGGCGTCCGTGAGGCGCTGACCAAGGCCGGCCGGATCGACGACGCCTGGTACGTCGAACGGGCCACCACCGACCGCGAGCGGCACGCCCCGCTGACCGAGGTCGATCCCGATTCGGTGCCCTACTTCTCCCTCGCCCTGCTGCCCAGCCCGGCCGCGACGGCGTTCGTGGACGGCGAGCGGCCCCGGGACGAGGGCGGGAGCGTGACCGTGGTCGGGCTCGGGCCGGGCGACCCGCTGTGGCTGACCCCGGAGGCCCGGGCCGCGCTGGCCCAGGCCGACGACCTGGTCGGCTACCTCCCCTATCTGGATCGGGTCGCTACCGGCGCGCACCAGCGCAAGCACCCGTCCGACAACCGGGTCGAGGCCGAACGGGCCGCGTTCGCGCTCGACCTGGCCAAGCGGGGGCGACGCGTCGCCGTGGTCTCGTCCGGGGATCCGGGCGTGTTCGCGATGGCCTCGGCGGTGCTCGAGGTCAGCGAGGACCCGCAGTGGAAGGACGTGCCCGTCCGGGTCGTTCCCGGGCTCACCGCCGCCCAGGCCGTCGCCGGCCGGGCCGGCGCGCCGCTCGGGCACGACTTCTGCGTCATCTCGCTCTCCGACCGGCTCAAGCCGTGGCCGGTCATCGCCCGCCGGCTCGCCGCCGCGGCCTCCGCCGACCTCGTGATCGCGCTCTACAACCCGGCTTCGAAGACCCGCCGCGAGCAGCTCGTCAACGCCCGCGAGGTGCTGCTCGAGCACCGCTCGGCCGAGACGCCGGTGGTCGTCGGACGCGACGTCGGCGGACCCGAGGAGACGGTCCGCGTCACCACGCTGGGCGAGCTCGACCCGGCGACCGTCGACATGCGCTGCCTGCTGATCATCGGCTCGTCGCAGACCCGTGCCGTGCAGCGCGGCGACGGCACCACGGTCGTCTACACCCCCCGCCACTACCCCGCTCCGTAGGGCCCAGCACAGCCCAGCCGGCGCCGCTCGCGGTCTCCGGCCGATGCACCCTGCCCGCACCCCGCGGCAACGCCAATGCAATCAGCAATCCCGATACCGCCGAACCGTCCGACCGATTGGAGGGGCCGCTCCCACAGAACATTCCGCACACCTGACCGAAGGACGACGACACACCGTGAACTCGCCCCGCCGCCGCGCCGCCCTCCTGGCCTCGTCGCTGCTCCTGGGCCTGGCCCTCCCCCAGGGCCCGGCCAGCGCCGCCCCCTCCTCGTCGACGACGCCGACGCCGACCACCGTCAAGTCGGTCATGAAGACCAGCGCCCCCGCGACCAAGGCCGCCGCCCCGGCCACGCCCGCTCCCGCCAAGACCATCACCGAGGTCGTCGAAGCCGCCCCCACCCTGGCCTCCCGGCTGGCCGCGGTGAAGACCGCCAAGTCGCTCAACTACTACCCGTCCGCCGCCGGCTGGTCGAGGATGTGGACGGAGTGGGACCCGGCCAAGATCCAGGCCGACCTGGCCAAGGCCGACGCGCTCGGCGCCGACAACGTCCGCATCATCATCTTCCCGACCACCTTCGGCTGGCCCAAGCCGTGGAACGGGTACCAGGACCGCCTGGCCAGCTTCGTCGACATGGCCGCCGCCCGGGGCATGACCGTCAAGTTCACGCTCTTCGACTGGTGGGACGGCTACGAGGAGGTCGCCAACAGCGTCTCCTGGACGAACACCGTGCTGACCCGATACAAAAACGACAAGCGGGTCATCGCCTTCGAGCTGCAGAACGAGTTCAACGCGAACAACGCGCAGGCCGTCGCCTGGGCCCGCAAGATGGTGCCGGCGATGCGGTCGGCGTTCCCGACGATGCCGCTGACGTTCTCGGTGGACGGCACGGCCGGCGCGGCCGGCATGGCCAAGATCAAGTCAGCCCTGGCCGCCACGCCGATCGACTTCTTCGACTTCCACTTCTACGGCAACTCCGAGCGCGCTCTCGCGACCATCAGGAACGCCCAGGCCACGGTCGCGCCGTACCCGATGGTCATCGGCGAGGTCGGCCTGAACACGCTGCAGAACACCGAGGGCGAGCAGGCCGCGTTCCTGGCCCGCGTCTTCGAGGCCGCGGAGGCCGCCGGGGTGCGGTCGGTGGCGCCGTGGACGCTGAACGACTTCACCCAGGGCGCGATCCCGTCCTCGGCCGTCTCGCGCATCCCAGCCCAGTACAGCTATGGCCTCTACCGGGTCGACGGCACCGCCAAGCCGGCCGCCGCGGTGGTCAAGGCGGGCTGGGCCGACGCCGCCATGCCGGCGTCGCTCATGGACCCGAGCTTCGAGCTCACCGCCGGTCAGAGCCCGTGGCGTGCGTACATGCCGGAGCTCGGCCTCGCGGTGAAGACCCAGTCGGCCGCGCGCACCGGCAAGTGGTCGATCAGCCTCACCAACACCGGCAAGACCGCGTCGGGCTCGCCGTCGTACCGGGTCTCGCCGATCGCCCCGGTCACGTCCGGCCAGAAGTGGCACGGCGAGGTGTGGGCCCGCGGCAACGCCGCCACGGGCACCACGCAGATCGCGCTGAGCTGGTTCGACATCAACGACAAGTGGCTCGGCGGCGCCTCGTCGACGTGGCTGCCGGTCGGCACCACCGGCTGGACCAAGCTGGTCGTCGACGGGGTCGCCCCGGCCGGCTCGACCAGCATGCAGGTTCACCTCAAGTCGGGCGACAACAAGGGCACGATCTGGTTCGACGACGCGGTGGTCTCCGCCTCCTGAGCCGAACGCTCCGCATGCGACGACCCGCCGGGTGACAGCCCGGCGGGTCGAGGCCCAGCAGGCGAAGACCCAGCGATCTCAGACCCGGCAGGTGAAGATCCAGGGATCTCAGACCCGGCAGGTGAAGACCCAGCGGTCCGAGATCCGGCGGGTGAAGACCCAGCGAGCTGCGGCCCGGCGGGGGAAGATCCAGCGAACTCGGACCCGGCGGGTGAGGGCTCGCTGGTCGGCAGGCCCATCCGGGCGAACAGGCGCGAGAAGGCGGCCACCGACTGCTCCCATGAGGAGGGGTCGGTGTGCCGCCTTCCCGTTTTCCCGGAAGCCGCGACGATGGCGTCGGCCAGGGCTTCCGGAGCGGCGGCGGGCACGAAGGTGGTGCCGGAATATCTCTCGGCCGCCTCGACGAGCCCGCCCACGGCGGTGACCACGACGGGCAGCCCGTGGCTCATGGCGATGTGCAAGGGACCGCTGGCCGAGCTGCGCCGATAGGGCAGCACCACCAGGTCGACCGCCCCGAAGAACCCGTCCACTTCGGAGTCCGCGACGTACCGGTTGACGAACGTGATGCGGGCGGCGGCCGGCGACTCGGCGATCATCGAAGCCGGGAGGGTCCAGCCCTCCCACGTCTCCCCCACGACCGTCAGCGTGTAGTGCGCGGGCAGCCTTCCAAAAGCTTCGACCAAATCCTCCAGCCCCTTGTACGGCCGGATGGTGCCGAAGAACAGCAGCCGGCACTGTTCCTCGCCCGACCGCGGCCGCGGAGCCGCCGAGGGGTACGGGCTCGCCGCAGCCGCCGAGGGGTACGGGCTCGCCGCAGCCGCCGAGGGGTACGGGCTCGCCGCAGCCGCCGAGGGGTACGGGCTCGCCGCAGCCGCCGAGGGGTACGGGCTCGCCGCAGCCGCCGAGGGGTATGGGCTCACCGCGGCCGCCGGCGAAGAGGGGGTTGCAGCGGCCGCCGGCGAAGAGGGGCTCGCCGCAGCCGCCGAGGACGACGAGTCCGCCGCAACCGCTGTGAAGGAGGAATCAGCGGCTGCAGGCGACTGCGAGACCGTTGCGCGCTGCGAGACTGCGGCGGGCTGCGAGACTGCGGCGGGCTGCGAGGCTGCGGCGGGCTGGGTGTCGTGGTGGTCGAACGGGCCGTGCAGCGCGATCTCGTCCGGCACGCCGCCCAGGTCGTACGTCGCTCGCAGCGCGACCCGGTCGAAGCGGGAGTGGACGACGACCCCGTCGGTGCGGCGCAGCAGCGGCTTGATCAGCTTGCGGCAGTAGAGGGACGCCCACCGGTGCTGCGCCTCGCCGGTGTCCTGCACCTCGTGGAACTCGACCACGACCTTGATGCCGGACAGGCGGGCGACCAGACAGAGCACCAGATACGAGTGCAGCACCGTGCCCGTCCACCACTGGAACACGATGACATCGGGGCGGAACGCCCGCAGGAATCGCACCGCCCGGATCAGGCTGGGCACGCCCCACCAGTCGACGCCGTCGAAGACGCTCACCGACGGGGCGTACGAGAGGTCGTTGAGCCGTTGACCCACCCGCTCGCGCCCGGGGTAGAGCCGGGTCGGCAGCAACTGTCGCATCAGGATGGCGCCGACCTCGTAGCGCGACGCGAGCGCGTTGCTGAGCCGGCAGGTGTAGTAGCTGATGCCGGAGAGGAACCGCCAGCCGGAGCCGACGACCACCACCCGGGTGCGGCCGTCAGCGGGTGGCGGTGGCGATGCAGTCACGGTAGACCTCCTCGATCTGCGGGACGACGCGCGCGGCGGTGTAGTCCAGCCCGCGCTGGTGACCGGCCGTCCGCAGCCGTGCGGTCAGGGCCGGGTCGGTGAGCAGCCGCAGCAGGGCGGCGACGATCGCGTCGGGGTCACCCACCGGCACCCGCAGGCCGCTCTCGCCGTCGCGGATCATGGTGGCCAGCCCGCCGGCGGCGGTGGCGATCAACGGCGTCCCGGCCAGCAGGGCCTCGACGGCCACCTGGCCCATCGGTTCGAGGACCGAGGGCACGACCCCCGCCGCGGCGTGGTGCCAGGCCGCCATCACCTCGGGGTGCGCGACGTTGTGCCGCACCAGGACGCCGGGCGGGATCGGCGGGGTGTCGGCTCGCGGCGTCCCGAGACAGACCAGGGCGGGCGGTGGTTCCGGCTGCCGCCATCCGGCCCGCAGCCGCTCGTACGCGGTGAAGAGCACGTCGATGCCCTTGTGCGGGCCGAGCTGGCCGACGAAGAGCAGGTATCGCCCCTGCGGCAGCCACGCCGGCCGGGGTGTGTTGCGGGCCAGCTCGTCCAGGCCGTCCGGGACCAGGCTGCTGACGATCCGGACCGGCACGTCGCCGGGGAGCCGCCCGTTGATGACGCCGTCGGCCACCGCCGGGGAGATCGCGGTGAGCGCGTCGATGCCGCGGTGCCCCTGGGCCCGCAACGCCGTGGTGAGCAGGGCCGAGCGGGGCCGCCCGTACTGCTCGCTCGCACACGGCACGCAGCGGGCCAGACGCGGCCCGCCGCAGGGCCGGCCGTTGCGGGCGTACGTCTTCTTGACGCACGTGAACCCGAAGTCGTGGGCCGTGTGGACGTGCGGCAGCCCGTCCCGGCCGAAGCGCAGCGGCAGGTAGCTGTACATCATCCAGTCGTGGCTGTGCACGACGTCGTAGTCGCCGGCGCGCAGGACCCGCCGGATGGCCGCGGTGGTCAGCGGGTCGGCCGTGGTCGGGTGGAACGGCTTGGACGGGTCGGCGTTCAGGCCGGGCAGCCAGGTGTTGGCGACACTGCGCACGCGCTTCACCCGTACGCCGTGGATCGTCTCGTCGTGATCGGCGAGCGGTGTCGCCAGCGTGAGCACGGTGACCTCGTGCCCGCGTCGGACCAGTTCCTCGCTGCTGGTGGCGATGCTGCGCTCGAGCCCGCCGATCACGGGCGCGTAGAGGTTGGACAGGTGCAGGATCTTCATCCGGTGGGGGCCTTCCTTCGGGACATCAGGGTGCGGACGCCGACCGCCACCGCGCCCGCGGTCTGCCCGGCCAGCCACGCGATGCCGGCCGCCTCGATGCCGGTGCCGGGCAGCCACAGCCAGGTCAGGGTCAGGCAGATGGTGGCCATCAGCAGGTTGAGCCGCAGGCAGCGGCGGAACCGGCCGAGCGAGCGCCAGTGCGCGACGGCCAGGTTGGTGATCGCGTCGGGCAGCGCGGCCAGTACGAGGATGCGCAGCAGCAGCTCGCCCTCGGCGGCGTAGCCGGGACTGAACAGAGCGAGGACCCGGTCGCCGGCGAAGAACAGCAGCAGGGCCGGGATCCCGGTGACGGCCAGCACGACGGCGGCGGCCCGGGGCAGGGCGGCCGGGTGGGCGTTGGCGCGTTCGGCGTAGAGGGCCGACGCCACCGCGGGCGAGACCATGAACAGCATCGACGCGGTCATCCAGGCCACATAGAAGTGCCCGTTGGCCTCGGCGCCGAGCCGGGCGGTGACCAGCACCGGCAACAGCGCGGTCGGGCCGGCCTGGGCGAGGTTGATCAGGTGGTGGCCGCCGAGCGAGCCCGGCAGGCGCCGCAGCTCGGCCCCGACGCCGGCGCGGCCGAGCCGGGCGCCGGGGCGCAGCCGGGTCAGGCTCGAGGACAGGGTGTACGCGGTGACGCCGAGCGACGGGAGCGTCCAGGCGAGCAGCACCACGCCCGCGCCGCCGTACCCGGCCCCGGTGAGGACGGCCAGCAGCGCGAGCTTGCCGCCGGCCAGCGCCAGGTTGCGGGTGAACATGCCCTGGCTCGCGCGATGGGCGACGAAGACGTGGTCGAGCAGCGCCGAGGCGGTCAGCGCGACCGAGGTGACGACCAGCGCCGTGGCCCCCGACGAGCTGCGCAGGAAGCCGAAGTGGCCGGCCACCGAGGGCAGCACGGCGGCCGCGAGGAACGAGGTGACCGCCGTGGCGCCACAGCCGAGCAGCAGCCCGGCGGCGACGATCCGCGACCACTCGCCGGCGTCCGTGCCGGGCAGCCGCTGGATGAACACGTGCCCGATGCCCAGGTTGGACACCATGCTGACGACGACCGAGACCGAGATCAGTGCGGTCGCCGTGCCGATCGACGGCTGGGTCAGCTCGCGCGCCGCGAGCAGCCAGTAGACGTAGCCGAGCCCGGCCGTGCCGACCGTGCTGGCCATGATGAGGACGCTGTTGCGGGCCAGGGAGTCCCGCGCGACCGTCCTCAGCATCCGGCCCGTCCCGGCCCGGCCGGTCCCCGGCCGTAGAAGACGGTGCTGCGGGCGCCCAGGCTGATCTCGATGCGGTGCAGGCAGCGGTCGGGCGGCGCCGGTACGAACACGTCGACCGAGCGGGTGCTGTCGGGCTCGACGGCCAGCGCGCGCCCCGAGACCAGGCGGTCGCCGACGCGCACCCGCAGCGGCTCGGTCGTGGCCGGCATCCCGGCGCTGCTCACCCGGACGGGCACGTGCACGCCGCGGGCCGGGATGGCGACCGGGCCGTCGATGCCGGTCGCCCAGCCGTTGAGGGCCAGGCTCGTGTAGCCCGGCTGCGGCGGGTGCGGCAACCGGTCGTACGCGCGCAGGGCGAGGAACCCGGCGACCAGGGTGAGGAGGCCGGGCACGGCCACCGCGACCAGGGTGCGGGTCAGGCGCGGATCCACCGGGGCCCCGACGGCACGCTCGCGCAGCAGCACGATCACGCCGAGCAGAGTGACCAGGACGGCGAGCCCGATCGCGATCGGACGGGGGCGGATGAGCACGCCCGAGACGTGCAGGACGAGCGCCACGAACGGCAGGCTGACCAGGCCGGACACCGTGGCCAGGCCGATCCTGGTCACGGCCGGCATGGCCTCGCCGGCCAGCGCGCGCAGCCACAGCTCGCCCAGCCCGACCAGCGCGGCGACCAGGACGATCGTGAACAGCCAGGGCACCCGGGGGCCGACGACGAGCCCGAGCAGGGCGGCATAGGTGACGGCCAGCAGGCGTACGGTCGTCATCGGCCCGCCTCGCCCGGGCGCAGCGAGTCGAAGTCGAAGCGGTAGATCGCGATGTTGCCGCTGTCGTAGACCTTGATCGTCCACGGCGTCCGGTCGAACTTGGTCAGCTGGCCCAGCGTGAACGCGGGCTTGTCGCCGTGCGGGACCGGCTCGTTGGTCTCGAAGTAGATCTGGATCTCCGGCACCTCCCGGGCCATCCGCCGGTCGACGACGAGGTAGGTGAACCGCCACGAGCTGAGCTGCTCGATCAGCCGCGGTGAGATCGCGCGGCCGGGCTGGGCGAGGTAGAGGTCGTACGTCGGGAACGAGGCCGACCCGGTGACCGGCCGCTGCCCGCCGAACGAGCCGAAGATCAATCCGGAGTAGCGGTCGGCGACGATCCGCAGGTCGCGGCCCGCGGTCGAGCGGAGCCAGGCCGACGCGGCCGACACCTCGGGGATCGCCGAGCGGGTGTCCGAGCCGAAGACCGGCGGCCCCGGGAAGCGGTAGGACGGGTTCATGCCGGCCGCGGTGTTGCCGACCAGCACCACCGCGCACACGGTGAGCAGGGCGGCCCCGCTGACCACACGGGCCCGGCGGGTCGCCCGCTCGAGCAGCCACACCACCACCGGGGCGACGACCAGCGCGATGCCCAGATAGCTGAAGGCCCAGGAGCGCCGGGCCCCCTCGGCGCCGGACGGGGTGAGGATCAGCAGCGCCGCCGGGAAGTAGAGCGCGCCGAGCACCAGCATGGCCAGCGCCCCGTTGCGCGACACCGCGTCGCCCTCGCGCCGCGAGCGCAGCCGCAGCGCGGCCACGGCCATGGCGATCGCCGCGACGCCCTGGGCCGCGAACGCCGCGTACCGCTCCCACCAGGGCGCGACGGACTCCCGGAAGAGGGTGCGGCTGCCGCCCCCGCCGTCGCCGGCCATCCCGGCGATCTGGTCGAGCGCGCGGGCCAGGTAGGGGTCGAGGTATCCGGCGGTGCGCGGGGCGACCACCGCGAGGTAGGTCACCACCAGGACGGCGGCCGCGGCCGTGAGCCCCCAGGCAGTCCAGGTCACGGCGCGCGGGTTGATCCGGCGCAGGGCCCGGGCGGTCGCCACCGCGCAGAGGATGAGCATCACGCCGAGCAGCCCGAGGGCGGTCAGGTGGTGGGTGGCGATGGTCGCGGCCGACAGCATCACCGTCACCGCCGACCAACCCAGCCGGGCCCGGCCGGCCGGTCCGCGCATCGCCCGGTGCAGGGCGACCAGCGTCCACACCAGCAGCGGGATGGCCAGCGACTCGTAGCCGAACTGGGTGTCGAAGAACAGGAACGAGCTGTTGAGGCTGTAGATGATCGTGGCCACCGCGGCGATCCGGGCGTCGTGCCAGATCTCCTCGGCCAGCACGGCCACGCCCAGCACCACGAGCAGGTGGGCGATGATCAGCACGACCAGGGCGCCGTGCCAGATCGAGACGCCGGTCAGCCCCGAGATCGCGGCGACCGTCGAGTGCAGGCCGGGGAAGTCGCCGACGACCTTGACGATCGGGTTCTGCTCGAAGAGGCGGCCGTCGAGCAGGATCTCGCGCGCCTGACGCCAGTGGGCGAACTCGTCGTGATAGAGCGGGCCGTCCGGCGTGCGCAGCAGTTTGGGCAGGAAGGTGAAGCCGGCGTACGCGGTCAGGACCGCGACCCGCAGCCGGACGCCCGACGCCGGGCGGACCAGCCAGAACACCGCGGGCAGGGTGAACACCAGCAGCCCGGCCCAGAACAGCGCGAACTGCTGGCCGGTGTCCCGCTCGGCGGCGCGGTTGGCCGCCACCAGCAGGGCGGCCCCGGCCGCGCCGGTCACGACCAGCGTGGCCGCGCAGAGCACGGCCGGGCGGCGGGACGCCGTCGCGGGCGCTTCGGGTGCGGGCGTGCTTGCGACGGCGCGGTCGTCGGCCACCGGCCGGGTCAGGGTCATCGGTCGCCGGCCCCGGCTCCGGCCCCGGCCTGCTGGATCACGTGGACGCGGGGCGCCACGCTCGCGTAGATCTCCCGGGTCGCCAGCACGACGTCGCTCCACGTGGGCAACGCGTTGCGGCCGTGCTGGGCGCGCGGGGCGCCGGCCGCGACCCGCAACGCGCCGGCCAGCGCGACCTCGTCGTCCGGGTTGACCAGCCACAGCGGCGCGCCCGGCGCGACCATCGAGGCCAGTTCCCGGTGCGCCGGGATGAAGCTGGCCACGGTCGGGATGCCGGCCGTCAGCGCGTCGGCCACCGCCATGCCGAACGCCTCGTGTTCCGAGGCCGACACCACGGCCGCGGCCGACGCCATCCGGGCGTGGAAGGCGCCGTCGGACAGCCGGCCGTGGAAGACGACCCGGTCCGGGCCCAGCCCGAGCCGCACGGCGAGCTGCTCCCACTCCTCGCCGGCCGGCCCGGCGCCGACCACGTCGAGCCGGTGGTCGGCCGGCAACTGGGTCATCGCCCGGATCACCCGGTCGACCCGCTTGTAGCGTTCCAGCCGCCCGACGCAGAGGATGCTGTGCCCGGGTTCGGGCCCGGCCACCAGGTCGGGCGCCGGGTCGGTCCCGTTCGGCACCACCACCATCCGGTCCCGGGCCTCGGGGAAGTGGTTGATCAGCAGCTCCCGCTCGGCCCGGGTGACGCAGATGACCCGGCCGGCGCGGGCGACGATGCGCCGGCCCAACGGCCGGTACAGCGGGTGCAGCGCGGCCCGCAGCCGGCTGTGCCCGGTGCCGTGGTAGTGCGGCGTGAAGACCAGCGGCGTGCGGTTGGTCAGCGCCGCCGGCAGCGCGGCCAGCGCGTGATAGCTGTGCGCGTGCAGCACGTCGTAGCGGCCGGCGTTGCCGCGCAGCCACCGCCACAGCGCCAGCGAACAGCGGTAGTTGGCGGCCTTGACGGTCAGCGGGAACCGGCGGACCACGACCCCGTCGATCGAGTCGACCGAGCCGATCGTGTGCTGGGTGAGCACCTCGACCTCGTCACCGGTAGCCACCAGCGCGGCGCAGAGCCGCCGGACGTGGGTCTCCACACCGCCGATGTCGGGGTGGTAGGCGCTCGTGACGACGCCGATCCTCACCGCGCCCGCTCCCGCGCGGGGGTGGCGGTGCGCCCCCGGCGCGGCCACTCGCGCGCGATGGTGCGCAGCACCCGCAGGCCGTCGGTGAACGCGTTGAGGTTGCTCTCGCCGTGGATGCGCTGCTGCTCGTAGCTGGGCACCTCGACGATGCGCAGGCGGGCCCGGGCGGCGCGCAGGGTCAGCAGGGTCTCGATCTCGAAACCGTCGCCCCAGAGCCGGCCGTCGGCCTCGGTCGTGCTGTCCAGGGCGAAGGCGTCGAGGTGCCGGGCCCAGAACGCGTTGTAGCCGTAGCAGAGGTCGCTGTACCGGGTGCCGAACAGCACGTTGACCAGGCCGCTCAGGCACCGGTTGCCGGCCCGGCGCAGCCGGGTGATGTCGGCGCTGCCACCGGTCGCCGCGAAGCGCGAGCCCTTGGCAAAGTCGGCGCCGGACCGCAGCTCGGCGAGGAAGCCGGGGATCTCCCGCGGGTCGGTCGACCCGTCGGCGTCGATCATGACGAGGATGTCGCCCGTGGCCGCGGCGAAGCCGCAGGCCAGCGCGTTGCCCTTGCCCCGGCGGTTCTGCTGGATGACCCGGATGCCCGGCATCAGGCGGCGGGCCACGTCGACCGTGTCGTCGGTGGACCCGCCGTCGACCAGGATGACCTCGTCGACCGCGGGCAGGGCGGCCATCACGTGCGGAAGGTTCAGCGCCTCGTTGAGGGCGGGGATGATGACGCTGACCAGGGGCTCGTCGGCGCCGACGACGACCGGCGGCGGCAGTTCGGTTCCCGCTCCAGCCTCGGGGCGAGCGTAGGGGACCGTGGACATGACTTCACTCCAAGACTCGGTGGGGACGTGCGGGGGACATCCGCCGGCACCCGTCGGGCGCCGGCGGACTGCCGGATCAGACGCCGGAACCCTGGACGGTCCAGGAGTAGATGTCCTGCTTCGACAGGCCCGTGCCGGTCGAGGCGGTGAAGCCGATCCACGCGGCGGAGTCGCCGACGTGCTCGGCCAGGTCGATCTCGTGCTCCAGCACCAGTTGCTCGGTCGAGCCGGCGCTCAGCGACTTGACGTAGACCCGCAGCAGCGTCGACTCGGCGTCGTAGACGACCCGGGCGTTGAACGGCCGGCCGAACAGCGGGATCGGCGACTCGGCCGTCTCCGCCTGGTAGTTCGGGTTGCCGCCGAGCACGACCGCGAGGTGGTTGCGGCTCGGGTCGTACGAGTTCTGGTAGGTGTCGAACTCGACGGCCAGGCTCGGCTCGATGCCGCGGTAGCCGACGCCGCCGCCCCAGCCGCCGAGCGCCCGCGGGCCCTCGGTCTGCACGACGAACGCGATGCCGTCGGCGCCCGGCCGGAAGTGGTGCAGGTACACCTTGAAGGAGGACTCGAACGACTTCGTGACGTCGAGCCGGGTGGTCGACCAGGCCGAGCCGGACTGACGGTAGCCACCCGGCGTGAGCCGCAGGATGCGCTGGTCGACCTTGCTGCCCGCCGACATGATGAGGTCGGCGGCGCCGTTACGGTCCAGGTTGTTGGACGCACCCTTGAACGTCGGGTAGTCGATCAGCGGATCCCCGGTGTCTGCCGAGGCGCCCACGGGCGAGACAGCACTGGCTATCGAGAGGGCTAGGGCAGCGACGAGGCCGCCCCGAGCCACCCTCGAGGAACGTGAGGAAGACACAGTTCTGCGCTCCAATTCGGATGATTTGCCCCACTAGGACGAGCCCAAAGTAGGACAGTGCGCAGAAATGCGTGACGATACTGAGCTATTTATCCCGAATCGGATGCAGTCGGTCCGTTACCCACGTATGGAACGCGCCGATGTGGTGCTCGCTCGGGACGAGCACACCCCCGCGCGCGTACGCCCGGGACGCCATCGACGGCTGGCAGCGCTCACACGCCTCGAAGTCCTGCCGGTTGACCCGGTCGAACAGCTCGACCGAGCGGCTCAGATCCACGCCCGACGCGAGGACCGCGGGCAGGAACAACCAGTCGCACTCGACGATCGTGCGGTCCACGGCCAGCGGGTACATCCGGTGCAGGATCACGTGGTCGGGCACGAGGTTGACGAAGACCTGGGGCTTGATGGTGATCGCGTAGTAACGGCGGTCCTGCTCGGCGGCGATCGTGCCGATCGGGGTCACGCCCGGGCTGCCGTCGACGGTGAAGCCGGCCACGTCCCGGCCGAACTCGGCGCCGTGGCCGACGTAGTACTGCGCCGCGTACCCGCCGGCGAACTCCGGCAGCACGTGCACCAGCTCGGGATGGATGGTCGAGCAGTGATAGCACTCCATGAAGTTCTCGATGATCAGCTTCCAGTTGGCGGCCACGTCGTACCGGATGCGCCGGCCCACCTCGAGCTCGGGGAGCGCGTACCGGTCGATCGCGTCGAGGTCGCCCAGGCGCTCCACGCAGGCCCCCATGACGTCCTGCTCGAAGGACGGCGGCTCGCCGGCCAGGCACACCCAGACATAGCCCAGCCACTCGCGCACGTGCACGGCGCTCAGGCCGTACTCCACCCGGTCGACGTCGGGCATCTTGACCAGGTTGGGCGCGGCCACGAGCGTGCCGTCCAGGCCGTAGGCCCAGGCGTGGTACGAGCACTTGAACGTCCGCTTCACGGTGCCGGACTCCTCGACGCAGATCCGGGCGCCCCGGTGCCGGCAGACGTTGAGGAAGGCCCGGGCCCGGCCGTCGGCCGAGCGCGTGATCAGCACGTTCTCCCGCCCGACCTGGACCGTGCGGAACGCGCCCGGCGTACCCACGTCACCGCCGCGGACGGCGCAGAACCACATCCGCTCGAAGATCGCTTCCTGCTCCCGCGCGAAGATCGACGGGTCGGTGTAGGAGGGGCCGGCGAGCGTCGGGATCAACGAAGACGTCATGGTTCTACTCCACGGTGGCCGCGAATCGACGGGGATCGAAAAGACTGATCGGGTGGACGGTCGCGCCGCAAGTGGCCAGGTCGGCCAGGATCTCTCCCACCACGGTCACGAACTTGAACCCGTGACCCGAGAAACCGCAGGCCACGGTCACCGACTCGTGAGCCGGGTGACGGGCGATGACGAAGTGCTCGTCCGGCGTGGTGCTGTACATGCAGGGCTCGCCGCGCAGGAACCGGCCGGGCAGGTCCGGCAGGCGCCGCCCGCAGTAGGCCGCCATCTCGGCGACCTCGTCCTCGTGCACCTCGGTGTCCAGGGTGTCCGGCGTGGTCGGGGTGCCCCGGCGGAAGAACGCGATCTTGGCGCCGCCCCCGGGGCCGTCGATGGCCGGGAAGCCGTAGATCTGGCCGCCCTCGGCGTCCTCCCAGATGTAGATCGGGTGCCGGTCGGGCCGGAACGGCTCGACGCCGCCGCGCGGCTGATACCAGTACTGCACCTGCCGCTCGATGCGGAACTCGACGCCCAGGTCGGCCAGCAGGCCGGGCGCCCACGGCCCGGGAGCGATCACCAACTGCCCGGCGGTGTACTCGCCGCGCCCGGTCGTGACCCGCACCCCGTCGCCGGCCGGCTCCCAGCTCGTCATCGGTTCGTGGAACCGCAGATCGGCGCCGTGCCCGGCGGCGAGCTGCAGATTCGCCGCCACGGTGGCCTCGGGCCGTACGAAGCCGGCCTTGGCCTCGAAGAGCGCGATCTCGCCGGGCTCCGGCGCGAACGTCGGGAACCGGCGGCGCACCTCGCCGGCGTCCAGGATCTCGTGCTCGAGGCCCCACTGCTCGGCGCTGGCCCGGCTGCCGGCCACCGTGCGGCTCTCCGGCCGGCCGATCATGAGACCACCGGTCAGCGTGATCACGTCCCGGCCCGAGTCGGTGGCGAGCTGGTCGAACAGCTCGTAGGCGCGCAGCAGCAGCGGCACGTACTCCGGGCCCTCGAAGTAGGACTGCCGGGTGACCCGGGAACCGCCGTGGCTGGCCCCGCGGTCGTGCGCGGGACCGTACTTCTCCAGCCCGAGAACCCGCTGACCGCGGGCGGCGAGCTGCTGGGCGGCGGCGCTGCCCATCCCGCCGAGACCGACCACGATGACGTCGTACGCCGACAAGGGTGCCTCCAAATGGGTTCAGGCGCGCAGCCGTTCGTGCCGGGGGTCGACCAGGGGCTCGGCGGCGACGGTGGCGCCGAGCCGGCGGTCGAAGTAGCCGATCGACACCTCGGTGCCGGGCACGGCCAGGGCGGCCGGGAGCCAGGCGTACGCGATCGGGGCGCCGACCGTGTGCCCGAAGGCCGCGCTGGTCACGAACCCGACCGGCGCCCCGTCGCGATACACCGGCTCGCGTCCCATCGGCACGGAACCCGGGTCGTCGAGCACCAGGCAGGTCAGCCGCCGCCGGGGAGCTTCGCCGGACAGCGCGGCCCGGCCGAGGAAGTCACCGGCGTCGCGGCGCACGGCGAACCCGAGCCCGGCCTCGTCCGGGGTGTCCTCCGCGGTCAGGTCGGCGCCCCACAGCCGGTACCCCTTCTCCAGGCGCAGGCTCGTGAAGGCGGCCCGGCCCGCGGCGATCAGCCCGTGCTCGCGGCCGGCCGCCCAGAGCGTGTCCCACAGCTTGCCGCCGTGGTCGGCCCCGGTGTAGATCTCCCAGCCCAGCTCGCCCACGTAGGACAGCCGGAGCATGGTGACGGGCACCGTGCCCAGGTAGCCCTCCCGCGCCTGGAAGTAGCGGAAGTTCCCTGGCGAGACGTCGATGTCGGTGAGCGGCGCCACCAGGTCACGGGCCCGCGGCCCCCACACTCCGACGCCGCAGGTGCCGCCGGTGACGTCCCGGACCCGGACGCCGGCCGGGGCGTGCCGGCGCAGCCAGTGCAGGTCGAGCGGGCCGTTGACGCCGACCTGGAAGCGCTCCTGGGCCAGCCGGGCCACGGTGACGTCGCTGCGCACGCCGCCGGCCTCGTCCAGCAGCAGCGTGTAGGTCACCGAGCCGACCGGCTTGTCGACGTTGTTGCTGGTCATCCGTTGGAGGAAGGAGATCGGGCCGTCGACCTCGAGCCGCATGAGCGGGGTCATGTCGTAGAGCGCGACCCGTTCCCGGGTGACCGCGGCCTCGGTGGCGGCGATCGGGGACCAGTGCCGGCTCGACCACTCGTCCCGGGGGACCGGCTCGGCCGGCGCGGCGTTGGTGGCGTACCAGAGGGGCCTTTCCCACCCGGCCGCCTCGCCGAACACCGCGCCCAGCTCGACCTGCCGGGCGTGGAAAGGCGTCGTGCGGACGTCCCGGACACCGGGCGGGTCGAGCGGGTGGACGATGTCGTAGACCTCGACGAAGCTGCGGATCGACCGTTCCCGGGTGTAGGCCGGGGCCAGCTGGGACCGGTCGAACCGGTTGAGGTCGCACTCGTGCAGATCGAGGCTCGGGCGGCCGGTGACCATCCACTCGGCCACCTCGCGGGCGGCGCCGGCCGAGTGGGTCACCCAGATCGCCTCGGCCGTCCAGAAGCCGGGCAGTCCGGCGGCCTCGCCGAGCAGCGGGAAGCCGTCGGCCGTGAACGAGAAGACACCGTTGAAGCCGTCGGCCCGGGTGGCCTCCCGCACGACCGGCAGAAGGTCGCCGGCCGCCGCCCAGGACTCCGCGAAGGTGCCGGGAGTGAACGGGAGCATCGACGGGTGGGCGCCGCCGGGCAGCTGGTCCAGGCTCACCGGCATCGGCTCGTGCAGGTAGGAGCCGATCCCGAGGGCGTCGCCGTGCGCCCGGAAGTAGAGGTCACGGTCCTGGTGACGCAGGATCGGCAGGGTGTCCGCGGCCCCGACCCCGGTGGTCCGCGCGTACTGGTGGGCCATCGGGAGCAGCGGGATCGGGACGCCGGCCAGGTCGCCGATCCTCGGTCCCCAGAAACCGGCGCAGCTCACCACGATGTCGGCGGCGAAGGTCCCGGCCTCGGTGCGCGCCCCGGCGATCCTCCCCCGGGCGGTGAGCAGCTCGACCACCCGGGCGTGGGCGACGAACCGGGCCCCGTTGCGCCGGGCCCGGGCCGCCTGGACCTCGCACGCCCGGACCGCCGAGGCCAGGCCGTCGGTCGGCACGTGCAGGCCGCCACCGATCCGGTCCTTGTCGAGCAGGGGAAAGAGCTCGGCGCAGGCGACCGGGTCGAGCACCGCCGAGCCGATCCCCCACGACTGGCCGAAGCCGAACCGCCGGTGCAGCTCGCGCAGCCGCTCGGGCGTGGTCGCCACCTCGAGGCTGCCGACCGGGCGGAAACAGCCCAGGCCGGTCAGCTTCTCGACGGTGTAGCGGGCGAGCCGGGCCAGGGTCCGCGACGGGTTCGTCTGGAAGACCAGCCCCGGCGCGTGCGAGCTGGACCCGCCGGTCACGAACAGCGGGCCCTGCTCGAGCACGGTCACGTCGGTCCAGCCGCGCGCGGTCAGCTCGTCGGCCAGGGCGCAGCCGACCACGCCGGCACCGATGATCACGACCTTGGCCCCGGTCATGTCAGCTCCCGGCCGGGATCCACGGCTTCCACGTGGCCTCGTGCTCGTTCACCCACTTCTCGGCCGCCTGGTCGGCCGACATGCCCTGGTTGGTGAGGTAGTCCGAGACGAGGTTCTGGTCGTCGTTGGTCCACGTGAAGTTCTTGACGAGCTGGTAGGCGGGGCTGTTGCCGTCGGCGAACTTCTTGCTGGCGATCTTGTCGAGCACGTAGTCGGGATAGTCGCAGGCGACCTTCTTCGGGTCGGCGTCGCACCCGTCCTTGTACTCGGGCAGCTTCACCCGTACGTACTTCTCCTTGGCGAACAGCCACTGCGGCTCGTAGAAGTAGAAGAGCAGCGGCTTGGTCTGGGCCGAGGCCTGCTGCGCGGCCTTGATGATCGCCGCCTCGCTGCCCGAGTAGACGACGGTGTAGTCAAGCTTCAGGTTGCTGACCAGGGCCTCGTCGTTGGTCACGAAGGACGGGTCGCCGGCCAGGAACTGGCCCTTGCCCTTGGACTCCGAGGTCTTGAACAGATCGGCGTACTTGTCCAGGCTCTTCCAGTCGGTGATGTCGGGGTACTTGTCGGCCATCCACTGCGGCACGTACCAGCCGATCACGCCCTGGTTGCCGGTCGGCCCGACCTCGACCGCGACCTTCTTGTCCTCGATGTAGGTCTTCTTGAGGTCGGGGTGCCCCCAGTTCTCGACAATCGCGTCGACCTCGCCGGTCTCGAAGCCCTGCCAGGCGATCTCCTCCTTGAGCTCCTTCTTCTCGACGGTGTAGCCCATCTTCTTCTCGAGCAGGTAGGCGATGACCGCGGCATTCGCCTCGTAGCCGACCCACGGGTTGATCGCGAGGTTGACCGTGCCCTTGGCGCCCGCGCTCGGTTCGTCCTCCCCCGCGCCCGAGGTCGCGCCGCCGCAGGCGGTCAAGGTCGCTATCAGCGCCACCGCGGCGGCCGTCCGGAGTGATCTCATGTACGCGGTCCCTTCGAGTCGTGGAAACCCTGGGTCAAGCGGTCGAGCAGGATGCCGAGCAGCACGATGGCGAGTCCCGCGGCCAGGCCCTCGCCGAACAGCTCGCGCTGGGAGAAACCGGCGACGACGTCGTAGCCGAGGGCGCCCGCGCCGACCAGGCCGCCGACGACGACCATCGCGAGGACCATCACGATCCCCTGGTTGGCCGCGAGCAGCAGGCCGCCCCGGGCCATCGGCAACTGCACCTTCCAGAGCAGCTGGCGCGGGGTCGACCCGGCCGACAGGGCGGCCTCGACGACGGCCGGCGGCACGTCCCGCAGCCCCCGCTCGACCAGGCGCACGACCGGCGGGACGGCGAAGATGACGGCGGCGACGATCGCGGTGAAGCGGCTCGCGCCGAACAACGCCACGGCCGGCAGCAGATATACGAACGAGGGCATGGTCTGGGCCGCGTCGAGCAGCGGCCGTACGCCGGTGGCCAGCCGGTCGTGCCGGGCGCAGAAGACCCCGACGGCCACCCCGATCACCATCGTGATGACGATCGCGACCAGCACCGTGGCCAGCGTCTGCATCGTGTGCTGCCAGAGACCGAGGGCGGCCGGGCCGGCGGCGGCGAGCGCGGCGATCAGGGCCGCGCGCCGGCCGCTGATCAGCGTGCCGAACGCGGCCACGGCGGCCACGAAGAGCCACCATGGCGTCGTCACCAGCACGGTCTCGAGCGGGTCGAGCACGCCCGCGCTGACGCCGTTCTTGAGCCCCTCGGTGACGTCGTACCAGTGCAGCTCGATCCAGCCCACGAGGTCGTTGACCGGCGCCGCGAAGGAGTAGGTGGGCAGATCGCCGGCGTCCACGGTCACCAAGCTCGCGACGGCGACCACGACCAGCGCGACGCCCGCCCCGATCAGCCGCAGCCGGCGCTGCCGGTCGGTGCGGTGCACCCGGGTCCGGCGGGCGGCGTTCGTGGTGATCCGGTCGAGCACCACGGCCAGGATCACGATCGCCAGACCGGCGTCGAACGCCGCACCGACGTTCACCCGCTGCAACGCGCTCACGATGTTCTGCCCCAGACCGGGCGCGTCGATCAGCGCGGTGATCACGACCATCGACAGGGCCAGCATGATCGTCTGGTTGACCGCGAGCGCGATCGTCGTCCGGGCCAACGGCAGCCGCACCTTGGCCAGCAGCTGCCACCGCGTCGAGCCGAGCGCCGTGGCCGCCTCGACCGCGGTCGGCGACACCTCGGCGATGCCCAGCGCGGTGATCCGGATCGTGGCCGGCACTGCGTAGATCATCGTGGCGATCACCGCGGCCGGCTCGCCGATCAGGAAGAGCAGCGTCATCGGGGCCAGATAGGCGAACGTGGGCATGATCTGCAGGACGTCGAGCACCGGGCGCAGCGCCGCCCCGACCCACCGAACCCGCGCCGCCAGAATTCCGAGCGGCACCCCGATCAGCACCGAGAGCACCACGGCCGACAGTGTCAGCACCAGCGTGTCGACGCTCTGCTCCCACAGCCCGAGAACGCCGAAGGCCAGGAAGCCGCCGAGCGCGAGCAGCCCCGTACGCCATCCCGCGAGCACCGCCCCCAGCGCCGTGACCGCCGCGACCAGCCCCGCGAAGCCGAGCCCGGACAGCCCGGCCGCGAGGACGTCGACCAGCTGCCGCACGCCGAGCCGGGCGTAGTTGAAGCCGTAGAGGAACAGCGGGCTGGTGTCCCGGTTGTCGTCCACCCAGTCGCGCACGCTGTCGAAGAACCGGAACGCCCGGTCGTTGTCGTCGGCCGCCCCGTCCGTCCGGAACACCGCATAGGCGATCACCGTCGCGACGACCAGGACCCCGGCCGTCGTACGGGTCCGGAGGCGCCCCCGCCGGCGCGGCGCCACCGCCGCGCCGGCCACCGGTGTGGTCACCCGGCCGCCGCGAAGGACCGGTGGCACCGTCGCCGTCACGGCCGGCCCGCCCCGGACGGGCGGCTCACACCGGCACCTGGCGGTGGTGGCCGACCAGCGCGGGCACCAGCTGATCGGCGTCGACGACCCCCACGCGCTCGGCGCCGTCGACGACCGCGATCGGGCGGTCGGCCCGCAGCACCCGGTGGACCGCGTCGCGGATGACCGTACGGTGGCTCAGCGGCTCGTCCTCGCACAGCTCCCCGGCCGTGGCGTCGCGCATGATCCAGCGGAGCGTCAGCACGTCCGAGCGCGGCACGTCCCGGACGAAGTCGGCCACATAGGAGTCGGCCGGCGCGCCCACCAGCTCCTCCGGCGTCCCGACCTGGACCAGGGCGCCGTCGCGCAGGACGGCTATCCGGTCGCCCAGGGTCAGCGCCTCGGCCAGGTCGTGCGTGATGAAGACCAGCGTCTTGCCGACCTCGGCGTGCAGGCGGCGCACCTCGGCCTGCATATCCCGGCGGATCAGCGGGTCGAGCGCGCTGAACGGCTCGTCGAACAGCAGCACCTCGGGGTCGGCGGCCAGCGCCCGGGCCAGGCCGACCCGCTGCTGCATGCCCCCGGAAAGCTGGTCGGGGTACTGGTGCTCGTGCCCCTCGAGACCGACCAGGGCCAGCGTCGCGGCCGCCCGCCGGTGCCGCTCGGCGCGGGAGAGCCCCTGGATCTCGAGGCCGTACGCGACGTTGTCGAGCACCTGCCGGTGCGGGAGCAACCCGAAGTGCTGGAAGACCATCGCGACCTGCCGGCGGCGCAGCTCGCGCAGCCGCTTCGGGCTCATCGCGCGGACCGGCTCGCCGGCGATGCTGATCTCGCCGCTGGTCGGCTCGATCAGCCGGGTCAGACAGCGCACCAGCGTCGACTTGCCGCTGCCGGACAGGCCCATCACCACGAACACCTCGCCCGGCCGCACGTCGAAGCTGACGTCGCGGACGGCGGCGACACAACCCGTGCGGGCCCGCAGCTCGGCCGGGGTCAGATCGGCCAGCGGCGTCCCGGCAACCTGCTCGGCCCGGGGGCCGAACACCTTCCACAGGTTCGCGACCTCGATCATCGGCGCCATCCATCCGCCTCCCTATCCCCGCGGTCCGGTCAGCTCGGCGGCGATCAGGTCGGCCGCCCGTTCGCCGATCATCAGCACGGTCACCATCGGGTTCACCGACGGCATCAGCGGAAAGACCGACGCGTCGGCGATCCGGACGTTCGGCGCGCCGCGCAACCGCAGGTCGGGGCCGACCACCGCCCGCTCGTCGGTGGCCGCGCCCATCCGGCACGTGCCGGCCGGGTGATAGACGGTGTGGTGGGCTGCCCGCCCGTACGCCGAAAGCTCCTCGTCGGAACGCAGGGCCGGGCCGGGCGCGATCTCGCGGGCGATCCACGACGCGAACGGCTCGGTGGCGGCCACCTCGCGGGCCAGGCGCAGACCGTCCACGATGGTCCGCTCGTCGTAGCCGCCCGGGTCGGTGAAGTAGCGGAAGTCGAGCAGCGGCTTGGTCGCCGGGTCGGCGTCGGCCAGGCTCAACCGCCCGGCGCTGCGCGGGCGCGGGACGTTGGGCGTCATGCCGAAGCCGTGCTCGAGCACGTCGTAACCGAGCCGCTCGGTGTTGAACGTGAACGGGATCTGATAGAGGTGGAACATCAGATCGGGCCGGGTGGCGCCCGGCTCGCGGCGCACGAAGAGACCGGCGTCGGAGTCCATCGCGGACATCGGCGGGATCGGCCGGCTCGCCTCCCACAGGATCAGCGACTCGGGGTGGTCGAGCAGGTTCTCCCCCACGCCCGGCACGTCGATCGCGACGTCGATGCCGAGCTTCTCCAGGTCGGCGGCCGGCCCGATGCCCGAGAGCAGCAGCAGTCGCGGAGTGTCGATGGCTCCCGCGCACAGAACGTACTCGTGCCGGGCCTTCAAAACCTTGGTGCGGCCGTCCGCCCGCACCGAGACCCCGTTGTCCGGGTCGAGGTGGAACGCCCAGTGCCCGGTGAGGATCGTCAGGTTGGGCCGGTCGAGGTGGGGGTGCAGGTAGGCCACCGAGGCGGACGACCGGACGCCGGTCTCGGGGTGATAGCCGACCGGGAAGAACCCGGCGCCGTCGGCGAACGGCGCGCCGTTGAAGTCGTCGTGGACCGGGACCCCCAGCGCGCTGTGACACGCGGCGACGAAATCCTCGGCCAATGGGTTGCGGTCACGGGGCGCCACCGGGGTGATGTTGATCGCCAGCCGCTTCCACAAAGGCATCATTTCCTCGTACGACCAGCCGGCCGCGCCCGCCCCCACCCAGTCCGCGAAATCCTCGGGTGGCGGCAGAAAACTGATCATGGTGTTGTGCGACGAACAGCCACCCAGCACCCGCGCCCGGGCATGTCGCAGATGCGAGTTGCCGCGCGGCTGCGGGACGATCGGATAGTCGTAGTCGTACTCGCCCTCGAGCAGGTTGAGCCAGTTGCGCAACCGGAGAATCGCCTGGTCACCGACGTCGGAAGGGCCACCCTCGACCAGACAGACCCGCAGCTCGGGGTCGGCCGACAACCGGGACGCGACCACCGAGCCGGCCGTGCCGCCGCCGACGATCACCACGTCGTACTCGATGGTTTCCAGCTGGCGCCACCCTCCCCCGGACCGATGACAAAGAATCATCAGCCACGGTGGCGCCGGTCAATATCAACGACGGACTTTTACCTCTGTGCAACAAAGCGCCTCCCATCGATCACCGTCTTAACCGCGCTTATCCGCCGTTTTGTCGCCGCGCCGCCGCTCCCCGGTCCCGCCGCCCCGTCTCGCCGGCCGTGCCGCTCGAAGGACCTACGATCGGCTCGTGCGCTTCCTCGACGCCCCGACGCCGCTGGCCTTCGCCCACCGAGGGGGCGCGGCCGACGGCGACGAGAACACGGTCGAGTCCTTCGAACGCGCCGTGAAGCTCGGCTACCGCTACGTCGAGACCGACGTGCACGCCACCGCCGACGGGGTAGCGGTCGTCTTCCACGACAAGACGCTCGACCGCGTGACCGGCCAGGCCGGCCGGATCTCCTCGCTGACCTGGGCCGATCTCCAGTCCGTCCGCATCGCCGGCGCTGCCCTGGTGCCCCGCCTCGACGAGGTGCTCGCCGCCTGGCCCGAGGTCCGCTTCAACATCGACATCAAGGCCGACCCGGGCGTGGAGCCCACGGTCGAGACGATCCTGCGCTCGGACGCGGCCGGCCGGGTCCTGCTGGCGTCCTTCGACGACCGGCGCCTGACCCGGGCGCGGGCGCTGGCCGGCCCGACGGTGGCCACCTCGCTCGGCTCCCGCTCGGTGGCCCGCCTCCGCCTGGCCTCGCTGGCCGGCCTCCCGCTGCGCCTGCCGCCGTCGGTGGCCGCCGTCCAGGTCCCGCCGCGCCTCGGCCGGTTCCCGGTGGTCGACAAGCGATTCCTGGCCCTGTCCCACCGCCTCGGCCTCCAGGTCCACGTCTGGACGATCGACGACCCGGCCGAGATGAACCGCCTGCTCGACCTGGGCGTGGACGGCATCATGACCGACCGCCTGACCGTCCTGCGCGACGTCTACCTGACCCGGGGCCTCTGGCACTGACCGCCCGCCCACCACCCGCGCGAGAGTCGTCCGCCCGGATGCCGGACTGGACCGATGCGAGCAAGGTCGGCCCGTACGTGAAAAGCAAGACCCCTCGCCGAGCGCGCGGCCAGGGAGTTCGCCGAGGACGGCCGGTCGAGGACACCGTGACCGGCGCCGCCGAAAGCATGACCGGCCTCGGCCCGGTAACGGACAAGGGCGTCTTCAGGCACCACAACGCCTGGCCCAGCAATCGATGTCCGGCGCGGAAGAATGTGGGTCGAATACCCATACTGAAGCAGTTCTCAGGTAGTCCCCAGGTGGATCCGGCCGACCATGCTTTACATTTCTCGGTGGAGACGTGTCTCCGAGCGACCCCGGAGCGTCACCGGAGGCGCGGAGAGAAAAGGTCCAGCTCAGCAAAGTTTTTGCGATCTTGGTTGAACCGCCGACATCATCCGTTCGGATGATGTCCGGGGTTCGAGGGCCCGGCCATATTTCTTCTTTAAGTCTGGGCTAAGAATTCATCAAGTTCGCTGTCGGAATTGCATTCCGGCGGCGTGGCTCTTACCGTCTGGGAGCCGGTCGGAATGTGGGCCGACTGGATTCTGCGAAGATGAGGTATCACGCATGCGTAGGTCTGCTTACCGCCGCGCGGCCGCCACGCCGTCGGGACGCAACCGACGGTTGTTCGCGGTCGGAGCCGTGATCACCGCCCTGGGTGCAGCCGTCGGCTTCGCCCAGATCTCGGGCGCCGCCGAGAACGACCTGCCCGAGGGCAGCGGAGTCGGCAAGGTCGTGAACGGCCAGGTGATCCTGACCGACACGTGCGTCGACAGCAATCTGGCCGCGCACGACGGCTTCCAGCTGGGCAGTCGCTGTGTCTCCACCGAGTTCGGTGAGGTCGGCGAGGCCAAGGACAACCCGACCCTGCTCATCACCGAGGCGCCGCAGCAGGTGGCGCCCAACACCCCGTTCTCGCTGAAGATCAGCACCCGCAACCTGATCCGGGACCGCTTCCTCGCGGCCGGCAAGGGCGGCTACTACGTGGAGAGCTCGGTCCTGCGGGACGGTCTGGTCCGCGGCCACTTCCACACGGCCTGCCGCATGCTCGACAACACGAACGAGGCGCCCGCGCCCGAGCCGGTGCCGGCGTTCTTCGTGGCCACTGAGGACAGCAAGGGCGGCTCCTCCCCCGACGAGGTGGTCATCCAGGTGCCGGGCGTGCCCAGCGAGGGCACCGCGCAGTGCGCCTCGTGGGCCGGCGACGGCTCCCACCGCGTCCCGATGATGGTGCGGGCCAACCAGACCCCCGCGATCGATTCCGTACGCATCACCGTCCGCAACGGCGGCGCTGACAACGGCGGCGGCGACAACGGCGGTGGCGACAACGGCGGCAACCCCGGCGGTGGCGGCGACAACGGCGGCAACCCCGGTGGCGGCGACAACGGTGGCAACCCCGGCGGTGGCGACAACGGTGGCAACCCTGGCGGCGGCGACAACGGTGGCAACCCTGGCGGCGGCGACAACGGTGGGGCGCCGGGCAACCCCGGCGGCACCGTCGCGCCGACCAAGCCCCCGGTGGCCACCCCCACCACGCCGACGGTGAAGGACGAATTCACCCCTGACCCGACCAAGCCGGCCACCACCCCGACGAAGCCGACCAAGCCGGCGACCGGCGGCAACACCAGTAACGGCAACACCGGCGGCAACGGCAACACCGGCAACGGCAACGGCAACAGCGGTGACAACGGCAACGAGAACGCCGGCGAAACCGAGTCGGGCTCGAACGAGGGCACCGGCGGCGACACCCCGCCCACGACGAAGGCTCCCAAGCCCAAGCCGTCCAAGAGCGGCGCGGCCGGCGCCACCGACTACACCTACGACGACGGCCAGTTCAACTCGGGCAACAAGGCCCCGGTGGCCGACCAGGTCGCCCAGGTGCAGGCGGAAAGCGCCAAGAAGAACGACGACGGAAGCCTGCTCGCCAAGACCGGCTCCAACACGGTAGCCATGGTCGGCGGGGCCGCCGTCCTCCTGATGATCGGCCTGATCATCATGGCGCTGACCCGGCGCCGGCGCCTCCCGGGCAGCACCTGGGAGTAGGCACTCAGCAATCGCGAAGGGCGGCCCGCACGAGCGGGCCGCCCTTTTCGTGCCCACGGCCTGAGGACCGGCATACCGGGCTCGCCGACCGGCGAGCCGAAGTGAGGGTAGCCTTACCAACCGGCAACCGCCGCACAAGGAAGAGGGTTCAGCATGGCGAACAGGCCGGCACGAGCGGCGACCGAGGCCGTCGTCACCCGGGTGGAGCAGCTCACCCCGCACATGGTCCGGGTGGTCCTCGGCGGCGAGGCGCTCAAGAGCATCGAGGCGGGCGCCTATACCGACCACTACGTGAAGGCCCTCTTCCCGCTGCCCGGGGTCACCTATCCCGAGCCGTTCGACATGGGCCAGATCCGCGAGACGCTGCCCCGGGCGGACTGGCCAGCCGTCCGGACGTACACGGTCCGCAAGTGGCTTCCCGAGATCCCCGAGATGTGGGTCGACTTCGTCGTGCACGGCGACGAGGGCATCGCCGGGCCGTGGGCCGTCGGGGCCAAGCCCGGCGACCCGTTCCGCTTCATGGGTCCCGGCGGCGGTTACACCCCCGCCGCCGACAGCGACTGGCACCTTCTCGCCGGGGACGAGAGCGCCCTGCCGGCCATCGCCGCCGCGCTCGAGGGCATGCCCGCCGGCGCTTCCGTACGCGCGTTCATCGAGATCGACAACGCCGACGAGGAGCAGAAGCTCGAAGCCTCCGACGACGCCGAGATCACCTGGCTGCACCGCGACGGGCGGCCCGTCGGGGAGGCGCTGATCGAGGCCGTCCGCGGCTACGAGTTCCCGGCCGGCCGGATGCAGGCGTTCGTGCACGGCGAGGCGAACTTCGTCAAGGACCTGCGCCGCTATCTGAAGGTGGAGCGGGCCATCCCGATGGACCAGCTGTCGATCTCGGGCTACTGGCGGCGCGGCCTGAACGAGGACGGCTGGCAGTCGTCCAAGCGCGAGTGGAACCAGCAGGTGGAACAGGAGCAGGACCAGGTGTGACCCGGATCTTCGGGCAGTCGATGATGTGTAAGTGGTGACTGCCCCTGAAGACCTGACCAGAAAGAGCAGCCGCGCGGTCGCGCTGGTGGCCCTGCTGCTGGCCGCGGTGAACCTGCGGCTGGCCGTGACCAGCGTCGGCCCGGTGCTGGACGAGCTGCGCGACGGGCTCGCCATGAGCTCGACCGTCGCCGGGCTGCTGGCTTCCGTACCGGTGGTCTGCTTCGCCGCGGTCGGCCTGACGGCGCCGCGCCTGGCCCGGCGGTTCGGTGCGTCGCGGGTGATCCTGGTCGGGCTGGTGGTGCTCGCCGCCGGTCTCGCGGTGCGGCCGTTCGCTCCCGGCACGGCCCTGTTCCTTCTGCTCAGCCTGGTCGCGCTGGCCGGGATCGCGGTGGTCAACGTGCTGCTGCCCTCGGTCGTCAAGGATCGCTTCCCGGACCGCGTCGGGGCCACCACCGGCCTCTACACCGTGGCGCTCAACGTCGGCGCCACCGCCGCGGCCGCCACGACCGTTCCGCTCACCACCAACGCCTTCGGCGGCGACTGGCGGCTGGGCCTGGCCTGCTGGGCCGTGGTCGCCGTGCTGGCCGTGCCCTCGTGGCTGCCGCTGGCCCGCGAGCCGGTCGCGCGGCCCGCCGAGGTCCGGACCGAGGATCTCGTACGGGTGGGCCGGAACCCCGTCGCCTGGGCGCTGGCGGTCTATTTCGGCATGCAGTCCACCTCGGCGTACGTGATCATCGGTTGGCTCCCCCAGATCTACCGCGACGCCGGCGTCTCGGCCGAGCAGGCCGGCCTCCTGTTCGCCGCGACGTCGTTCCTCGGTGTGCCGCTGGGCTTCGGGTTGTCGGCCTTCGCCGGCCGGATGCGCTCGCAGAGCTGGATAGCGGTCGGCCTGGGCGTCTTCGGGTTCGCCGGCTACGGCGGCCTCTGGTACGACCCCGCGGCCGCGCCCTGGCTGTGGGCCGTGTTCCTGGGCATCGTCAACACCGCGTTCCCGCTGGTGCTGACAATGATCGCGCTGCGCGGCCGCACCCCCGCGACGGTGGTCCGCCTGTCGGCCTTCGCCCAGAGCGTCGGCTACATCTTCGCCATCCCCGGCCCGTTCCTGGTCGGCGCCCTGCACGACGCCACCGACGGCTGGCGGGCCCCGCTGGTGCTGATGATCTGCCTGATGGTCCCCCAGATCATCGCCGGCTACCTGGCGGGCCGCGACCGCCAGATCTGACCGCCCTCGCCTGTGGACAACGCGACGCACTCGTCGCCGCGATGCCCTACAGCCAGGGCCAAGAAAGCCTGAAGTATCAGCGCGTCGACGAGGCGATCGTTGTGCACAAGTCGTGCCAACACGGTCTTCCTGGTACCGATCGCGCGGTGATCGCGCTGGTCACGGCGTGGTTCTTTCGTCTTCGCCGAGACGTAACGATCGCAGGCGTCGCCTAACTCGGCCGGCGAGGATCACACCGAGCTTGGGCTGAAACCTGATCAGCTCAGCGTCCGGGTGACGGCCAATATGGGCCTTCACCTGGCCTTGCAACGCCTTCAACTGCGTGTTGAGCGTTTCCGACAAAGCGACCAGCACCCGGACCGAGGCGGCGTTGACGACCGCCGGTTGCGTGAGTTGCTCGCCGCGCAGCATTGCCTGGATCACCGCCGCCTTGCCCTCGATGTCATGACGGTGAGCACGCAGCAGGGCCGCGCCGATCGGAGTGATACTCAACGGGCCGCACTGTCCGGGGTCGGGGCCTTGGCCGGCGACTCGAGGGTGACAGCGGCGCTGAAGTCGGCCAAGGCGGTCAGCGCGGCCGGGAAGCACTCCCGCAGAGCGTGACGTAGCCGCTCTCTGTGGCAGGTCCGCTCCCAGATCAACGTCTTGTGCTCATCAGGGCGAGGGAGGCGGTGGCTCACCCGAAGATCGGCAACGCAAGAACGACAAGCCGAGCCGGGGCAGTCGATTACGGCGCTCGGGTGCGGCAGAGTCGGGCCATGGGCAACGAGGTCTGGGAGGTCGGCGACGCCTACGAGGCGTACGTCGGCCGGTGGAGCCGCAAGGTGGCCGCCGAGTTCGTCCGATGGCTGGCCGTCCCGCCCGGCGGCCGGTGGCTCGACGCGGGTTGCGGCACCGGCGCGCTCACCGAGGCGATCTTCGGCAGCGCCGACCCGGGCGCGGTGACCGGCGTCGACCCGTCGCGCGGGTTTCTGCGGCAGGCTCCGGCGCGGGCCACCCGAGTGGCCGGGGACGCGGCCGCCCTGCCGCTGGGTGACGGCCGCTTCGACGCCGTCGTCAGCGGCCTGGCGCTCAACTTCGTGCCGCGCCCGGCCGACGCGATCGCCGAGTTCGCCCGCGTTGCGCGGTCCGGTGCGGTCGTGGCCTCGTACGTCTGGGACTACGCGGCCGGAATGCGCATGATGCGCTACTTCTGGGACGCCGCCGCCGCAGTCGTCCCGTCCGCCGCCGACCGGGACGAGGGCCCGCGCTTCCCGATCTGTCGCGAGCCCGTCCTCCGGGCCGCCTGGGCCGCGGCCGGACTGCACGACGTCACCGCCCGGTCGATCGAGATCCCCACGGTCTTCCGGGACTTCGACGACTTCTGGCGCCCCTTCCTGGGCGGTCAGGGAGCAGCGCCGGCCTATCTGGCCACCCTCCCCGGCGCCGACCAGGCCGAGATCCGCGAACGGCTGCGCGCGAGCCTGCCGGTCTCCCCCAGCGGCGCCATTGCCCTGACCGCCGCCGCCTGGGCGGTCCGCGGCCACGCCGCCTGACCCGGGCGCCCGGGCCGGCGACCCAGACGGCCGGCGACCCAGGCGGCCGGCGACCCAGGCGGCCGGCGGCCCAGGCGGCGACGTGACTCAGGCGGCGAGGTGACTCAACCCGGTCGGAGCGCGGTCCGCGAACCGCCAGCGGATCCGGATCTGGCTGGTCAGCAGCAACTCACGCAGCCGGAGCGTGTAGACGACGGTTCCGTTCTCCCCGGGCGACTCGGTCGGCGAGAACCCCTTGATCCCCGCGTACGAGAGGCTCTCGGCACTCACCTCGGCGCCCAGCGAGGCCGGCAGCCGCAACGACATCGTCAGCGCCCTGGTCGGGAAACGAATGTCGCGCTGGAACCACTGACCCCACAGGCTGGCCGGCACGCGGTAGGAATACGTCACCCGCGTGCGCTCGCCCGGGTAGAGCGGGAACCGGGCCCGCGCGTTGCCGAAGACCAGAATCATCTTGAGGTACGCATCGGAGGAGCGCGTCACCCGCACCTCCATCGGCTCGGGGCGGTCATCGCCCGCGGAAGCCTCGAAGTCGAGATCGGAGAGCTGCAGCGGGCTTTCCTGGTAGAGCCGGCGGGACACGCCGGGCTGGTCGGGGAAGCGGTCGACGTCGACGCGCACGGGATAACACGTGACCGGCCTGTCCCCGACATTGCGGACGAACCGCTCGACCTTCGCGAAGTACCACCCGTCGGCGTACGTCAGGGTGGCGTTCTCCTCCTCGATGACGAGCGTGGCGGGCAGCATCGGGCTGGGCTCGTAGTCGCTGCGGACGACCGGGACGGGTGCGGGCTCGCCGGCAGCCTGCCGGCACTGCTCGTACCGCGAGATGATCTCTCCTCCGCTCGCCAGGACCGCCTCGGCGCGGCCGGCGAACTCGAAGGTCGGGTGGTGGCGCAGGCTCTCCACATGGCTGATGTACGACGGGTGGTAGCCCATCGACGCGGCGAGCTGCTTCTTGGACAGGCCGCGACGCGTACGCCAGTCGGTGAGCACCTGGGCGAACGCGGTGCGGGCCGCGAGCTCGAGTTGTGAGGTCATCACACACTCCTGAAGGGACGCTGTCCGGTCATGATGCCTGACGGGATACCGCCCGGCCAGAGGAGACAGTGTCACTTTACGAATTCGTCGGGTCACGAAGAGCTATTCACCATCGTACCGTCGCGGCCCCAGCGCAAGGGTTTCCCTGGAACCGCACGGTTTGATCCACCGGTCCTGCGGGGGCCGGCGCCGATGCGCCGGCCCTGCTTCGTGTCCGGTTATCCGGACTTTCCGGTACGAACAACGCGCGCAGCGGCGGCCCGGGTAGCGACTGCGTTGCCCGGCGTTGCTTCCCGGGTCCCCTTCTTCATCCGGCCCGGCCCGGCCCGATCGGTAGCGGTGACAGACACCGACCGAGAGGGTTCACCTTGAAGCGTTTCGTCCGCCGCGCCGCCGTCACCGCCGCTCTGATCGCCGTCCCGACGCTGTTCGGCGCCCCCGCGTTCGCGGCCGCCACCGCCGAGGCCCCGAGGAAGACCGCCGTCGTCGACCAGGCCGCGTACGAGACCGAGGTCGTCAAGCTGACCAACGTCGAGCGCACCGCCCGCGGCTGCACGGCCCTGCGGATCGACAGCCGCCTGGTCACCGCCGCCCGCGCGCACAGCACCGACATGGTGAAGGCCGGCTTCTTCGACCACACCGGCTCGGACGGCAGCAACTTCGTCACCCGCGAGGTCCGCGCCGGCTACCCCAAGCGCGACGCCGCCGCCGAGAACATCGCGTACGGCTACAAGACCCCGCAGCAGGTCGTGACCGCCTGGATGAACAGCACCGGCCACCGCAAGAACATCCTGAACTGCGCCAGCACCGCCGTCGGCGTCGGCCTCGCCTACAAGTCCGGCACCCCGTACTGGACCCAGAACTTCGGCCGCAACTGATCACTCCTGAGCAAGACGCCGCACAGCCTCGGCTGTGCGGCGTCTTTGTCATGGGCGACAGGGGTCGGCGTGACCGGATACGTAAAGGATGCGGCGCCGCGAGAACGGTTCGCTTTCGATCCGTCGACCATCCCGGACGATCGGCCGACCATTATTCGGCACGATGCCGGTGGCGGCCATTAAGTTGGCGGCCGGAACATTCACCGGAACGGGTGAGCACACGAAAATTCCGCGCCGGCGGAACGGCGCGGAAATCTGTATTCAGAGTTAGGGTGCCGCAACGCTTGGTGAGCAGTGCTACGGCACCCTCAAGCACGCACCGGAGAAGATTGACTTTGTGTAGGCACTTCCCAGCGGTGCGTGCCTATAGGTAGTCTCAGCGGTCAGGGATGGAGGTCGAATTCGCCATCCTTGGCCGAGTCCACAAAGGCGGACCACTCCGCGGTCGTGAACATGAGCGCAGGACCGGAGCGGTCCTTGCTGTCCCGGACGGCGACCCCCTGGTCGACGAACGCGACCTCGACACAGTTGTTTCCACCGTTGCCGTTGCTGCGACTGGCCTTCTTCCAGACCGCGCCGGTGAGAGCAGCAGGTGGCTGGTGCGTGAGCAACTCAAGCACCCCCCTTCATATGCGATTGTCTTTCGGAGCAGGTTGCTCCTCGGAGCTGGTTTGCTCTTCGGAGTGGTGTTGTCTCGAGCACTACGCGACGAGCAGGCTCTCGATCATCTTGATGGTCATTCGAGCATCCAGCGCGCGAGCGCTCAAATGCTCGAACTCTTGCCGGTAACGGACAACCTCAGAGGGTTGCTCTTCGTAGTAGTCTCCCGCAAGACCTTCAAGATAGACAACATCCAAATGGGTGGTCTCCCGAAACTCCAAAAGGGCCGCCGACCCGCCGAGGAACGTGTGTTCACCAGCATCGAAGGGCAAAATCTGCACCAACACATTGGGTAATTGTGCGACTTCTATCAGGTGCCGGAGTTGTTCGTTCATCACCGCGTTACCGCCCACCACCCGGCGCACCACCGATTCGTCGATGATGGCGGTGAGTTCGAGCGGCCGCGGCCCGCGCAGCCGGCTCTGCCGGGTCAGCCGGAGGTTCACCCGGCGGTCGGTCTGCTGTGACGACTCGTTCGACCGACCGGTACGGATCAGCGCCCGCATGTACGACTCGGTCTGCAACAGCCCGGGCACGAGGATCGGCTCCCAGGCGCGCATCGCGGCCGCCGCCGCCTCCAGGCCGACGAAGTTGCCGGGACGCATGATGTCCCGGTAGTCCGTCCACCACGTTCGCTCGCGGGACAGCCGGGCCAACTCGACCAGCGCGTCCCGATAATCCTGATCACCGACCCCGTACAGGGTCAGAAGATCTTTGACGTCGCGTGGCGTCACGGCCACCCGCGCGGTCTCGATGCGCGTGACCTTGGCGGCATGCCACTCGAAATGCCGTGAGACGTTCTCTTGCGTCAGCCCCGCTGCCTCGCGACACCGCTTGAGCTCCGCGCCCAGACGGCGACGGCGCAGGGTTGGCCCCTCATCAACGGACACCTGGACTCCCTCGGTCCTGATGAGACCGATAGTACGGGTCAGGCCTCCATGATCCAAACACGGAGCACCAAACAAAAAGTACTAGCCTTCTTGTATTGGCCCTTCGCCCGGGTACATGATGCGCGGACATCGAGTCACAACGTTTTCTACCCACAGTGATCATCACGGCCATGGTGACCACCGAATCGACCGAGCAACACAAGACGTTGTCTAAGGGGCGTGGCGGCGTGTTGGCTGACCAGTACTTCCTGATCGCACACGAGGACCGCACCGGCCGGTCCCGTCTCCATCCACGTGCGACCGGCCTGGGCCTGGCCGCCGCACTACTGGGCGAGCTGATCCTGGATGGACGGATAGGGATCTCCGACGGAGACCTGATCCTCCTCGACCGGCACCCACCCACCGACGCACTCGCGCACGACATCCTCGACCTGCTGATCGCACAACCACAGCATCGGGACGTCCGGATCTGGCTGGCCTTCCTCTCGCAGGACTCGGCAGTCAGGGTGGGCGAGCGGCTCTCCCGCCTCGGCGCGGTCGAGCCGGTCACCCGACGGCGCATGCTCTCCACCGAGACGCTTTACATGCCCAACAGCGCGGCCCAGCGCAACGCGGCCGCGTGGGCGCCGGCCCGGCTGGCCAACATGCTCGTCCGGGGCATCGGCATGAGCGTCAGCGATCGGTTGCTGATCGGCCTGATCGCCGCGACCGGGCTCACCCGGCACGTGCTCTACGACTTCGAGGCGCATCGGCACGCGTTCCAGTCGCTGTCCAGCGCCGTCGGATCGCTCCCGTCAGACCTTCGGGAGCTCATCGAATACACCGAGGCCTCCGTGGGCTCGGTGGTGACAGTCGGCCGGCGGTGAGCGGCACCGGGCGCCACCACCTCCGGGACAACAACTCTGATCATTGGGCCGGGAGGCTGCTGGTGGCACGTATGGAACCCGAAGAGCCGGACATCGTCTCGAAAGCGCTGGCCAAGAACAGGCTGGGCGTCCCTTCGGTGGTCTTCTTCGGCGTGGCGGGCGCGGCTCCGCTCACGGTGATCATCGGGTCGATCACGACGATCTACGCGATCATCGGCAGCACCGCGGTGCCGATCGCCTATCTGGTGACGGCGGGCCTGCTGTCCTTGTTCACGGTCGGCTTCGTCGCCATGAGCCGGCACATCGTCAACACCGGGGCGTTCTACTCGTACATCAGTCACGGTCTCGGCCGGATAGTGGGCGTGGGAGCGGCGTTCGTCGCCCTGCCCGCCTACTCACTCATGCAGATAGGCCTGTTCGGACTGTTCGGCTCGGTGGCCAGCGGCATCCTCGGCGCGTTCGGCTTCGCGGTGCCCTGGTACGCCTGCGCGATCGCCGCCTGGTTCGCCGTCGCCATCCTCGGCCTGCTCTGGGTCGACCTGAGCGGCAAGGTGCTGGCCGTCCTGCTCGTGCTCGAGATCGGCGTCGTGCTCATCTACGACCTCGTGATGATCAGCAACCCGGCCGACGGCCACATCACCTTCTCGCAGTTCTCCCCGGCGCCGCTGGCCACCCCGGTGGTCGGCATCCTGCTGGTGCTGGCGATCGCGGGCTTCGTCGGTTTCGAGGCCACGGTCGTCCTCTCCGAGGAGGCCAAGGACCCCAAGCGGACGATCGCCCGGGCGACGCACATCGCCGTGATCCTCGCCGGGGTGCTGTGCGCCCTCTCGGCCTGGGCCATGTCGGTCAGCACGGGCCCCGATCGGATCGCCGCGCAGGCCGCCCAGCACGAGACCGATCTGGTGTTCACGCTGGTCGGCCCGCACGTACCGGGCTTCCTGGTCGACATCGGCTACGTCCTGTTCCTGACGAGCGTGTTCGCGGCGCTGCTCGCGTTCCACGCCGCGGTGTCGCGCTACCAGTTCGCGCTCGGCCGTGAGGGCGTGCTGCCGGCCGCGTGGGGGCGCACCCACCCGCGTACGGGGGCTCCGCTCCTCGGCTCGATCACCCAGAGCGTGCTGGCGATCATCGTGCTCAGCCTGTACGCGCTCGTCGGGTCCGATCCGCTGGTCTTCGTCTTCGCGTGGCTCACCACGATCGGCGGGCTCGGGGTGCTCATCCTCATGTGGGCGGCGTCGGCCGCGGTGCTCGCCTTCTTCATGAGGAACCGGCGCGGTGAAAGCATCTGGAAGGCCTACATCGCACCGGCGACGGCCTTCCTGCTGCTGACAATCGTCCTGGCCGCCACCTGTATCGGTTTCGGGGAACTGCTCCAGGTCGACGGGGATTCGCCGTTCCAGTGGCTCGTGCCGGCTCTGTATCTGACCATTGCCCTGATCGGCTTCGTCTGGGCGATCATCATGCGGGCCGCCCGCCCCGAGGTCTACGCGGCGATCGGCCGGGGCACCGAGGGCCGGGTCAATGCCGTTCCCGACAGTTCGATGTTGCGAGCGCTGCACGCCGATCCGGTGGGCGCCCGCAGCGGTTATCCGTACTGATCTTTCCCACGCCGGTTCCCCCACCGTGTGGGAAGAGGAAACGCCGATCGACCAGCAGAGGAGTTGCCTATGACGTAAAGGTTTCCCCCAGCTCCGCGGCAGACCGTCACCTTTCGGGACGGCCTGCCGCGCTGTGCGCCCGGGTCTGCGGCGCCGTGGCTCGCTAAGCCGCTGAGGGGAACTCGTAGAGCCAGTACGACTGCTGGTCGATGCGGGTGAACTTCATGTTGTCGCTCAGCCGGCTCACCATCATCCGGAACACCCGCGACATCCGGCGCACCTCGTCGTTGTGGCTGCAGATGTCCAGGCAGACCAGGCCGTTCTGAGCCGACGCGACCATGTACATCTGCTCCACCAGCTGGGCGAACGCCTCGCGACCCTGAGCGTGCGGGCTGACCGCGACGAAGCCGATGTACCAGATCTTGCGAGAGTGATACTGCTCCGGCCAGTGCCGCTCGAAGTACTGCGGCGCGATCAGCGGCACCGCATCGAGATCGTTCGTGTAGGTGGCCACGCCACAGATGGTGCCGTCGTCATCGAGGGCAAGGTACTTGTCGACTCGTGGATCAGCCATTACCTGGTCGAACTCTTCGCGGAACATCAGATGCCGCTGTACGGCCAGGTGGTTCAGCTCCTCGAAAGCATCCCGGTACATGGTCCACATGATCTCGTGGATCGCTTGATCGGTGATCCGGTCGATGACTTTGATAAGCATGTTCGGCTCCCCCGCAGGCCGCCGCCAGGTCGGCCCGCTTGTCGCACTCATCTTGATCGATGACTGTTGACCATCAGAGTACGAAGAGTGACCTCGATAGAACAATGAGTAGGCGGCGATTGAATGTGCCAATTCATCGCCCGAACGCGCCGAGTGCCCGATTTGCCGTGCAACTTGCAGTGGCCGGCATGGATTCGTCCGTCTGTCCAACATGTAGTGCAGGACGCCGAGTACTAGACACGGTGCGCATTACCGCTGGTGTAAGCCCTGATGCGGGACGCCGTTGGCAAAGATCAATGCGAATCACGTTCGAAAGATCAAATCAATTGCCCAAGATCCTTCAGGGCCGTATTCAGCGTACCGATTCCGGGCCACCAATTACAGTGAGTGACTAGTGTGAGCTCGCCTCACGCCGCAGCAACCCGTCGACGCTGTGCGGCGCCACCTCGTGCAACACGATCGACGTGGAGGTGCGGACCACGCCCGGGGCGGCCACGACCAGATTCGTGATCCGATACAGATCGGCCGTGTCCTGAGCGACGATCCGGACCAGCAGGTCACCGTCGCCGGTCGTCGCCAGGATCTCGACCACCTCGGGGATCCGCACGATCTGCTGGGCGGCCAGGTCACCCTGGCGCTGGCTCAGCGACAACGTCATGAAAGCCATCAACGGGTAGCCCAGGGCGGCCGGCTCGACCCGGCGCGAGTAGGCGCCCAGCGCGCCCGACTCCCGCATGCGCCGCAGCCGGGCCTGGACGGTGTTGCGCGACATCGAGAGACGCTCGGCCAGGGCGACCACGGTGGCGTCGGGGTCGGCATCCAGGGCCAGCAGAATGCGCGCGTCGGTGGCGTCCAGAGATCGCATCGTTGCCATCCTCCCCCGTCGACGGCCATTCTCCTGGGCACACCGCACAGGAGGCAAGCACATCGCAGGGCAGGATGCTCAACCCCGGCCGGTCTGCCAGCCGGGCGCGTCCCGGCGCTCGATCACCGGGAAGACGCTGGAGTAGTGCTGCCACGCGGGCCGGGGCGGCGCCTCGGTCAGGGCCAGCAGGCGAGCCAGGCCCTGCAGGGCGTCCAGCAGGGCCTGGTGCAGCCGGGGGTCGGTGACCAGACCGCGGTCGTCGACCGCCCCCGGGTCGATCGGCAGGCGGATGCACGCGGCCCGGAGGACCTTGGCGCTGGCGTGATCCAGAACGGTCTCGAGGGTGGCCCGCGCCCCGTCGTCCTCGTTCGCGTGGGCCAGCGACAGCCAGGCCACCGGTTTCCCGGCGAGCAGGTTGTCGTCGATCAGCCAGTCGAGCAGGTTCTTCAGGGCGCCCGGCACCGAACCCCCGTACTCCGGCGTGCTGATCAGCACGGCATCCGCGATGCGCACCTGGTGGCGCAGCAGCACGACGGTGTCATGCGGTTCGGTCTCACCCGGCACGTACGCGGGCACGGTGCGCAGCCCCTCGAAGAGTCCCGCGTTGATGTCCTCCGGCGCGTGCCAGGCGGCGGTGCGCAGGGCGGCGGTGTGCAGGGAGTCCTCGCGGGTGCTGCCCGAGATCAGCAGGATGCGGGTCATGCCGCAGAGCCTAGAGCGCCCCCGTTACGGCACTCGGCCTCACGCCCCGCAGATGAGACTGATCTCCTCGGCGACGAGCTGGACGCCGCCCGGACGAGTGGTCGCGGAGTCGGCCATCGGCTGGTCACGGCCGGGCTCGTCGTCGCCGGCCTCGTGGTGACCCGGCCCGTGGTGACCCGGCCCGTGGTGACCCGGCTCGTGGTGACCCGGCTCGTGGTGACCCGGCTCGTGGTGACCCGGCTCGTGGTGACCGGGCTCGTCGTCGCCGGCTTCGGGCCCGGCCCGCTTGACGTCGACCTTGTGGACGCCGGCGCCCGGCTTGAGGTCGGCCACGGTGGCCGGGGCGGCGCAACCCCTGCGGTGCCACGAGAACTCCGTCTCGCCGGTCACCGTGACGGTCACGACCGGACCTTTCGGGTACGTCAGCGTCAGCGAGCCGGTGCCGGTGTCGAACGACGTCACCACGGCCCGGGCCTGCCGCACCGGGTCCTTGATCTTCGGCCGCTTGTCGTCGCCGTCGCGAACGCCGTCACCGTCGGTGTCGGACCGCGACGGGTTGGTGCCGGCCTTGAACTCGGCCAGGTTGGGCAGCTTGTCGCGGTCCTTGTCGGCCCTGGCGTCGTTCTTGCGGGTGTTGAGGCCGTTGGCCTTCTCGTAGGCGTCCGGCATGCCGTCGCGGTCGGTGTCCCTTGCGGCCTGCGACTTCTTGGCGGCCAGGGCCGCACCGGAGACCGGCACGGTCGTGAGAGTGACGGCAGCGGTGGTGGCGACGGCCAGCCACAGGTTCCGGCGCAGGCGCATGGGAATCCTTCTTCCGAGCCGGGCGGTCGGGGGGTGACGCACCGGTCACTGATCACGTTAAGTCACGCATCCGTGGCCGCGCGCACTCCGGCGGCGTCCGCTACCGAACAACTCCGGTCCTGCTCCCCGCGGGGTGGCCGGCCCGGCGCTCAGATCGGTGCGGGCTCGCCGAGCTCGTCCAGATACTCGGCCGGGGCCGTGCGGAAGTCCTCCTCGACCGGCAGGGCGGCATCCCGGACGGCGCGGTGCCAGGCGGCGGCCTTGGGGACCCGGGCCACCCGGCAGGCCAGGCCGGCCGAGCGACGCAGCGCCGGCGGCGGGGCCAGATCGGACCAGACCGACAGGTAGGCGTCGCGCAGACGCAGCAACTCCGGCGGCGAACACTCCAGGAGGAACGAGGCGGATTGCAGCGCGACCAGCAGACAGCCGAAGGGATGGGCCACGGCCGAGTCGCCCCAGTCGAAGAAGCGCAGCCCCGGGAACACGTTGTCGTCGTGCAGGTCGTCGTGCTGCAGCGACGACGGGATGCCATCGGCGGCCAGTTCCGCACACCACCCGGCGAACTCGGCTTCGTCGACCACCCGGGCCGGGCGTACGTCCGGGGAGGCCAGCAATGAGCGGAGCACACCCGGCAGCCGGGCCGGCCGCATGTCGGGCACGCCCAGCGACACCATTTCGGCGGCGTGCGGCACCAGCGTGCGCTGCAGGGAGGCGTACGCCCGGAGCATCTCCTCCCAGGCCCGCAGCCGCTCCTCCCGGCCGGCGGTGGCCAGCGACTCGCGCAACGTCAGACCGCGGTCGGCGGTGAGCAGCCAGCCCCGGGAGGCATCCACCGCGAGGGGCGCGAGCACGAGGTCGGGGATCCAACCGGCGAGAGCCGACACCAGCCGTGCCTCGTAGGCGCACTCCGGGGTGTTGGCCTTGAACCAGCGGCGCCCGGCCGAGGTCGGCGCGAGAAGGGTGACCGACCACGGTCGTACCCGGGTCTGCTCGATCTCCCCGGTCACCGGCGTGCCGAGCGCTGCCGACGTCGACGTGATCCAGTCCCGGGCCGACGCCTGCCACCGCGGGTCCAGCCAATCGTCGGCGCGCATCCTCGCCAGGCTAACGGTTGAACGAAGGGGAGGCCGGCACGCTATCCGGCGATCCCGGCGGCCTGGTAGGAACGGGCGACGATCTCGCGCAGCGCGGCCTGGTCGGCCCGGTCGACGCGCTTCACGTACAGGCAGCCCTTGCCGTGGGTGTGCGGGCCGAGACGGTCGAGCAGATCGGCGTACGAATCGAGATAGCCCGTCAGATACAGGACCGTCTGCGCCTTCCGCGGCGCGAAGCCGACCGCGGCGACGTCCCCCTCGCGGCCCGACTCGTATCTGTAGTGCCGGGAGCCGAAGCCGACGATGCCGCCGCCCCACATCGCCGGCGCGGCCCCGGTGACCTCGGCCATCAGGTCGACGAGCAGGCGCGCGTCGCGCCGGCGCTGCTCGTCCGCGATCGTCTCGAGAAAGACCTCGACGTCACTCACCAGCCCACCCTCGCACGAAACCGACCCGCCGGAACCTTCCGTAACCCGTCCGGTTCAGGTCTTCACAAGTTGGCGCCCACTTGGGGCACTCAAGTTCTTCTTTCAGACGTATGGTGATCGCTCCTGACGCTCCTATGAGGAGGAACCTTGAAACTCCATCTCAAGCGCGCTTTGCGAGGGCTGGCGGCCGCCGTCATCGTTGCCACCGGGGTCGGAGTTGTCCCTCAGGCGGCGCAGGCCAACGGTCTCGGCAACTGGTTCTGCCCCGACCCGACCCGAGCCGACTGGCTCAACGTCTGCCTCTACAACAACACCAGCCTTCAGGTGGCCAACGGTTTCTGGCGTCGCTCCTGGGGTCAGGTGGGCACCGGCTGCCAGAACCTGTCACTGCACACCTGGACGACCGGTGGCTCGGTGAACGATGCGGCTTCCAGCCTCGGCGTGACGGTCCGCACCGACACCGGCGCCTATCGGGTGCGGTTCTACCAGTGGACGAACTGCTCGTCCGCCAACGGGTACTTCGACCTGATCGTCTCGGGCAGCGGTGTCGACGCCCGTACCATCGTCGACCTGAGCGGCCCCGGCTGGAACAACGAGATCGGCTCCGTCCAGATCTTCGTCGCCTGAGTTCGCCGTCCCACCGCTGCGTCGCGTCCCTTACTCGCGGATCAGGGCGGGCAACACCAGGACCATCGTCGTCGACCAGGTGATGTGGGTCAGGATGGGGGCGAGAACGCCACCGGAGGCCCGCCGTTGCAGGCCCAGGATCAGGCCGAGCACGAAGGCGGCGAAGACCAGCATGAGGTTTCCGGTGGCGACCGTCGCCGCCGCGTAGATCACGGTGGAAATGAGGACGGCGTGCCGCCGGCCGATCGCCGCGAACAGCGCGCCGCGGAAGAAGACCTCCTCGGCCACGCCGTTGAGCAGCGTGACCGCCACGATCGGCACGATGGCGCCGTACCGGGCATGGTCCAGCACGCTGTTGACCAGCTCGCGCAGCGGCGGCACCTCGCGGACGACGAGCGAGCCGGACACGAAGACGGCGCCCAGCACGAGCCCGGTGACGATCGGCGTGACGATCGGGCGCCGCAGCCGGTCGCGGAACGGTATGCGGCCCAGGTGCAGCGGCCCGGACAGCAGCGCTCCGGTGACCCAGGTGAGCGCCACCAGCACGGTGAGCAGGTAGAAGATGTTGTCGCCGGGGCGTACCGACAGGGAGATCCCCAACAGGACGGCGCCGATCAGCAAGGTGATCGCGACGACGACGCGACGCCTGCGGAACTCCCGGTCGGTCTGGTGGTGGTCGCGTTCGACCTGGTCGATCAGCGACGGACCCACGGCCCGTCGCGCGCGGCTCAGCCAGGCTGACGTCACCGGGTCGCCCGCGATTTGTCGTGCCGGCCGGCCCGCTCGCGGTCGGCCAGGGCGAGCCGCACCGCCTCGTCGTAGCCGAGAGGCGTACCGGGGACGAGCCGCAGGATGGCGTCGTCCCGCACCACCACCTCGGTGGACATGGAGTCGACCAGGTTGCGGGCGGTCGCCAGGTCGACGTCGGTGACGAACTTGAGCCACGCCGACGACAACCGCGGGGTCAGCAGCGGCACGGTGAGGTTGGGCAGCCGGCCGCCACGAATCTTGGCGACGCGCTGCAGCATGTCGATATAGCGCAGCACCTCCGGGCCGCCGATCTCGTACGTACGACCGCGGGCCTCGACCGGCTCGAGCACCCCCGTGAGATAGCGCACCGCGTCCGGCAGGGCGATCGGCTGGGTCCGGGTGCGCACCCAGCGCGGGGTCACCATCGCCGGCAACCGGTGGGCGAGTTGCCGGGTCATCTCCCAGGAGATGCCGCCGTGCCCGATGACCACCGCGGCCCGCAACACGGTCACCGGCACCGACCCGGCCCGGAGGATGTCCTCGACCTCCCGCCGCGACCGCAGATGCGCCGACAGCTTGCCGTCGTTCGCGCCCAGCCCACCCAGGTAGATGATCCGTTCCACCTGAGCCGCGGCCGCAGCCTCGGCGAAGTTCCGGGCGGCGTCGGCGTCCCGGCGCTCGAAATCGGCCGACCCCAGGGAGTGGACCAGGTAGTAAGCCACATCAACCCCGGCGAACGCCGTGGCCAGGCTGCCGGGATCGGACACGTCCGCCGCAACCGGCTCCCCGGCGCCGTGGTAGTCCTGCGGGTGCCGGGTCATGGCGCGCACCCGGTAGCCCTCCTCGGCCAGGCGCGCAGCCACGTGGGAGCCGATGAAGCCGGACGCGCCGCTTACCAGAACCGTCTTGGTCACCGGCTCCTACTACCCCGGGCGACACCGGAAATCCCGTACCTTGAGCGATCGTCCGAATCAGGCGTCGGCTCCGACGAGGGTGGCCGTTGCCTGCCACAGCTCCCTGGCCACGGCCGGGTCCTGACCGGCGCGGCCCGGCTCACGGATGACCGGGTATCCCGTGAAGCTGAACAAGCCGTCCGGACCGACATACGCATTGCCGGGGATGTCCTGGGTGGCCGCGTACATCAGCGGCAACGCGCCCTGCTCGACGTCCTGGACGAGGAACGGCAGGCGGTTGACGATGTTCAGCTTCGAGTGCGTGACCAATCCGGTCCGGGCGACGCCGGGATGGGCGATGACCGAGCGCAGGCGGCTGCCCGTGGCGGTCAGACGCCGTTGCAGTTCCAGCGAGAACAGCACAACGGCGAGCTTGGAGGACTCGTAGACCGCGAGCCCGTTGTATTTGCGGGTACGCCAGTCGAGGTCGTCGAGGTGCAGCTTGCCGAAGCGGTGCAGCTGGCTGGACACCGTCACCACGCGGTCGGTCAACCGGGGCAGCAGCAAGGAGGTGAGCAGGAAAGGCCCGAAGTAGTTCGTCGTGGTCTGCAGGTCCAGGCCCTGCGGGGTACGCGCGGCCGGGATGTCCATCACCCCGGCGTTGTTGATCAGAACATCGATGGCGCCGGTGTACGACTGCGCGAAAGCGCGAATGGAGTCCAGGTCGGCGACATCGAGGTGCCGGACATCGAAGTCACCAGGCATGCCGGTCACCGCCCGGCGGGCCTTGTCGACGTCCCGCACCGCCAGCACCACATGCGCGCCGGCACGGGCGAGCTCGCGCGTGGTCACCAGCCCGATTCCTCCACCGGCGCCCGTGATCACTACCGTTGCGCCGGTCATGCTCGGCAGGTGATCCGCGGTCCATCTGGTCATGGAAAACTCCTCTGAGGGGACGTGCCGGTATGCCGTCATCCAGTAGAGGTGCCGCCGGGAAAGGGATGAAGGACGTGCTCAGCCGCTGAATGCCAGGGCGTGGTTAACGGTCACGGGTTACCGGACGATGAGGTCCAGGCGCGATGACGTGCGAGAGGAGAGCCCGATGGTCGACGCGACGCTGGACCGTGACGGCCTGGCCGCTTTTCTGCGTGGCCGGCGGGAGTCCCTGCAACCCGAGGACGTCGGCTTGCGCCGCGGCGCCCGCCGGCGCGCCACCGGCCTGCGCCGCGAGGAAGTCGCCGAGCTGTGCGACATGTCGGCCGACTACCTGGCCCGGCTGGAACGCGGTAGCGGTTCCCAGCCGTCCCAGCAGATGGCCGCGGCCATCGCCCGGGGCCTGCGGCTGACCCCCGACGAACGGGACCACCTGTTCCTGCTCTGTGGTCACCGGCTGCAACCTCGACAGCTGCGCGATGCGCACATCAGTCCCGGTCTGCTGCGGGTGATGGACCGGCTGCAGGACACGCCGGCTGAGATCGTGGGTCCGGTCGGCGAAACACTGCGGCAGACACCGCCCGCCGTAGCTCTGCTCGGCGACGAGACCCGTCACACCGGGCCGGCGCGCAGCGCCCTCTACCGGTGGTTCACTGACCCCGCCGCCCGGGACCGTTATCTGCCCGACGACCACGATCAGCACAGCCGCGTCTACGTCGCCATCCTGCGCGCCGTAGCGACCGCCCAAGGCCCCGGGTCACCGGCCGCCATGCTCGTGGCCGAGCTGCAACACCGCAGCAGGGAGTTCGCTCAGCTGTGGAACCGTCAGGAGGTGGGACTGCGGTGGAGCAGCGCCAAGCGCTTCGTTCATCCTGAGGTCGGACGCATCGATCTGTACTGCCAGACGCTGCTCGATCCCGACCAGGGGCAGTCACTGCTTATTTTCACCGCTACACCCGGCACGGAAAGCCACGACAAGCTCGCCCTGCTCGCTGTGCTCGGCGCGGACACCTTCACCGGCGCCTGACACGTCGTGCGTCCCGAGCGAGTTTGTCAGAGTTCAGGGAACACCTGAGGTCACGTCAACCTGTTGGCCCACCGACGCGATACCGGCTCGAAAGTGTGGTCCGCACGCCGGCGCGGGACCGCGGAGCGTGTCCACCGCACCGTGGGATTTCAGGGGCGCGGCCCCCTGAGCAGATATGACGAAAGGCCGCGGTTCGCGCTTTGGGCGAACCGCGGCCCCTGCATCTCGTAGGCGATACTGGGATCGAACCAGCGACCTCTTCTGTATCAAGGAACGATAATGACCGCCTGGCCAGCATAAAAATAACCCTTGACCTGGGGTAATAGCCCACCGAAGCCCGTGGACGTCCGGCCCTAGACACCCCGGTTGTCACCCAGTTAGGCACTCGGCGCCGGGTCCTCACTCTGGCCTTCTTCGTCCGGGCCATCATCTACGAGGCCACACATGAAGGTGATATCGCCGGATCGGATCATCTCGGTAACCGCCTCCATCATCGCCGGCACGCCTGGCCGGGGAACGACGACCTGATCCGAGCACCAGAAGTACCGGCCACCGCCTGTCTCTCCAGTCCTGGCCCACTTACGGAGAAGCGCGTTGATCGCCTCCGTGGTGAAGAAAGTCGCGTACCGGTGGGTGCCATCAGGCAAGTAGATGTGCGCGTCGACGTTGTCCACCGTGTCGGAAGCGTCCTCGCCGCCCAGCATGAACTGGACTACCACACCGTCCCGCTCCTCAACATGTCCATACATGGCATTTGAAGCTCGGCCCGCCCTTGATGCACCGTCGCCTGTCATGATCTCCACACTATGACGCAGGCGCTGCCAGGAACCCTCGCTGCCGAACTCGAACTGATGGGGATCCGCCGTGCTGAATTCTCGACCCTAAGCGAACTCGGACTGCTCCCCATGACTTGCATGAATTAGTCCGTGGTCGTCCCTGAGTGTCCGCTGCGATCAACGGTCGCTGTCACCCAGTTCGTCACTCAGTCGGTCCGCGCGGGTAAGAACGTGCGCCGTCGCCGGACACGCATGCCTACGACAGGTGGTCGAGGCCGCGGATGGGCACTATCGCGCCAGTTCGTCTGACAAGCATCCGACAACCCCCTCTTCGACTTGGTCGACGGTGACGACCATGGATGCAATGACGTCGCGCCCCTAGGGGCTGCTGCCCACAGGTTCCCAGCAAGCACCAACGCCTCGTAGCACCACTGCAAGCGATCGCTACATCTGGGAGGAGCCAAGCCGATGGATCAAACGGGCGACTCGCGGCCCCTTCTCGGCGTCAGATGGTACATCGAACTTCTGCTCTTTTCTTCCATAGCGACAGCAGGTGCAATAACCGCGTTCGAGATATATCAGTCTGCGAATCAGCCGATTCCAAATTCTGAATATCGGGGCGGCATATCTGCAGTGACTACCCTTAAGCCATCGAAAGACTCACCAGGGATCCGGACGACCTTAGCTTTCGCCACAGAGGGAGGGCGGGACACGATCGATGACTTCGAGCGCGTCGATATACTCGCTTGGTCGCTAACCAACATTGTCAATAGTCAGGAAAACTACGCCACCATTCTCCTGACCGGTGACGCCCGATTACGAAATCCTATGGCCTTCCGGCAGTTCGAAGATGGATCCGAGCAAGTTGTAGCGCTTAAGATACAGTCCGTAGATGTGACGGAGCTCATTTCATTAGTGATTCCCAAAACATACTCGCGCGTGGAGCGCATCGTGCTCCGAGGCGAGATGATGCGACCCCTAGGCGATTTCAGCGGCAACATCGCGGAATTGCGGTTGCCATATGTAGGATTCGATGGATTTGCAAGTTCCAAGATTGATTTGGGGCCATTATTCCCGGGGGAGTCGGTCACCTACGCCTCGCCTAGTCTAAGGGATTCATCCAAGCTCTCCTGGGACGACTTCGAACCAGGGGATGCAACTACTCCCGCCATTAGAATTGCGGATGAGTCGCTTGCCCGAAACCGCGAGGGTAGCAACTTCCTTGCGGGCGCGTTGATCGGCCTAGTCGGCGGAGCGCTAATAGAAGTGCTGCCACGCATTTTCCAACCGCTCTTTGTTTACGGACTACCCTTCACTTCTGCCTTCGGTCGACGGCATCATCGCGGATCGCTAATCGGTATGACATGGATTGACAGTGCAAGACCTCAAGAGAGGTCAAAAGCAGGACTTCCCGATAACACGGTCGGTTCCAAATGGAATGCTTGGCTCAAGACGCATAACCAGAGATAGCGGCTATCGCAGAGCCCCTGCGAACGTCAGGGTTCGCCGTCCAAGCGCTTTTTGGCACGCTGTCATCCCGTCACGCTCGACCCGCCACCGTGGGAGCGGGCCGCCGCCGGCGCCCGCCGCGTCAAGATGGCCTTGACATAGGCACCCAGGTCGGCGGGCGCCGTCGGGGGTCCTGCTCGGCTTGCCCGGGTCGAGGGTGACGGGGTGCGCAGCCATCCCGGAGCCGGAGTGCCCCCGCCGGAGGCGCAGTAACCGCAACCAGTTACCGGCCCGCCCACGCGCTACGCCCGGCACGGGCACCTGCGCCGCGTCGCCCTGGCCGTGCCGGTCGGCTGCCGGGACCCTCTTCATACCCGAGGGCTCTGGCGGTCTTCGGCAGGCCCGACCTCTCTCTCCGCTTTCCACGAGTGTGGCCGAGGAGCGTTAGCGCGCCGCCGCCCGCATCCCTCGCGGGCGGCAGTGCGCTGCCCTCGGCGACGGAGTGAGCGGCCCGATCGGGCCGCCTTGAAGACGTACAGAAAGTTTGAACAAAGCCTGCCTCAACGGCCTCTGACGGCCTCTGACGGCTACCTCGGCCGGTACATCCTTCGTCTCGCTACCCACTAATCAGGGGAAGGCACCGACTGTCGACCAGGCATAGGACTGACCCTCTCGCCGATGGCGAACCGGTCCAAATTTGCTGACCGCAACGCTCACCGTCGGCATCTGCCGCAACGCTCCCACGGCTTCGATTAGCCCAGTAGCCTCGACGAAACTCCGGCCGACTGGACACCTCGGGAGCTACGGCACAGCTTCGTGTCGCTCGTGTCAGATGGCGGTGCCTCGCTCTAGGACATCGCGGACCTGTGCGGACACTCCGGCACCTCGGTCACCGAGAAGGTGTACCGCCCCCAGCTGCGGCCTGTCCTGCTCACGGGACCTGAGGCCATGGATCGGATCTTTCCGACCGAGGAAGAACTCGGGGCTTAGTCACCCAGATAGTCACCCAGTGATGAGAAGAGGCCATATCCGTCACTGGATATGGCCTCTGACCTGGTGGGCGATACTGGGATCGAACCAGTGACCTCTTCCGTGTCAAGGAAGCGCGCTCCCGCTGCGCCAATCGCCCGTAAAACAAAAACCTTGCCGAGGTGGAGACGGGATTTGAACCCGTGTAGACGGCTTTGCAGGCCGTTGCCTCGCCTCTCGGCCACTCCACCGAGCCGGCCCAGCACGTCTGTGAAGGCCTCTCCGAGCGGACGACGGGATTCGAACCCGCGACCCTCACCTTGGCAAGGTGATGCGCTACCAGCTGCGCTACGTCCGCACGTCGCTTGGCTTGCCTGCGTTCCGGCTTGCCCCGGCGACGGAAGAAACATTAGCTGGTCATCGGGAGCCTTGCCAAACCGGGGTCCCCCGGCGCGTCGCCGGGGCCCGTTCACCAGGGCGTTCCTCGTTATCCACAGGTTGGAAACCAAGCGGGCGCCACCGGGTCGCCCCGGTGTTGGATGAGTCCATGGAGTTCCGACAGATCAGCGCGGCGGAGCGCACGGCGACCATGTTCCCGCTGCAGACGTACGCGTTCCTGCCCTCACCGTGGTCCGACGGCGACGAGGCGGCCTATGAGCAGCGCATGAGGTTCTTCGAGACGGCGATCAACCTGGTCGCCGAGGAGGATGGCCAGACGTTGGCCTGCGCGGCCTCGTTGCGGATGCGGCAGAACGTGCGGGGCGTGGTGCACGACATGGCCGGTGTGGCGTCGGTCGCGTCGCATCCGTCCGCGCGGCGCCGAGGGATCGTTCGTGGGGTGCTGGAGCGGCTGCTGCGCCAGGCCCGCGACGAGGGCAGCACCGTGAGCGCGCTCTACCCGTTCCGGCCGAGCTTCTACGCCCGGTTCGGCTATGTCGGGACGCCGCGCCACCGCATCGCCACGTTCGCGCCTGAGGGGCTCTCCCATCTGACACGGGCCGAGCTGCCCGGTGAGGTGGAGCGGTTGCCGATGCGGGACGGGTTCGACGAGTGGCTGGGGCTGCGGGAGCGCCTGCTCGGGGAGCGTCACGGGTTCGCCGTGTACGACGCGACGCGCGCGGCCGAGTTCCGTGATGACAAGCGGTGGGTGGCGGTCGCTCGCGTCGACGGTGAGGTCGTCGGCGTGGTGGATTACCAGGTGGCGGCGTACGGCGGGGATCTCTACGCTTCTGACCTGCTCACGACCGGGCCGCTGGGGCGGGCCCTGCTGTTGCAGTTCTTCGGGCGGCACGTCGATCAGGTGGCGCGCGTCCACGTGCGGGTGAGCACCGAGGAGGTGCCCGAGCTGTGGGGCACCGATTTCACCGTGACGACTGAGGCCAAGGTCGACCATCCCCGGCACGGTGGGCCGATGGTGCGCGTGCTCGACATGCCGGCGCTGACGGGCACGGCGGTGGGCGCGGGCGACGTCACGATCGAGATCGTCGACGATCCGCTGGTGGGCGGGCTGTGGCGGCTGGTCGGCGAGGACGGCCGGCTGACGGTGACCAAGGGCACCTCGACCCCGGCGGCGACGCTCTCGGTGGGTGGGTTCAGCGCCCTGCTGTACGGGGTTCTCGACCCCGTCGAGGTGGTCACACGCGGTCTGGGCCAGGTCGACGGGGCCGCGGTGGCTTCGCTCACCAGCCTGTTCCCTCGTCGGATGCCGTACATCTGCGCCGACTTCTGACAGGTCGGGGGCGGCACGAGACGGAGGGGGGCGGGATAATCACGGGATGAAGGACGGCTCGATCCTGTCGTACAAGTCCGAGGGTTCCGTGCTGAGCATCTATTCGAAAGGCTCGGTGCTGTCGATCGGGTCGGTGGGGTCGTCGCTCTCCATCGGGTCCATCGGCTCCAACCTGTCGATCCTGTCGATCGGCTCCTGGCTCTCGATCGGCTCGGTCATGTCGGCCGTCTCGATCGGGTCGATCATGGCCTGGCGGTCACGCGGCAAGATCCTGGCGGCCCCTCCGGAGGACTTGAAGCGGCTGGCCGCGAAGCGCCGGTAACCCGCGCGCGAGCACGAACCGGCCACCCGAGCGGGTCGGCCTGGGCGCACCCGAAGGCGGAGGTCGGCCCGAGCCGGGTTGGCCCACCCGAGCCGGGCGGGCCAACGGCGCTGGACGGGCAACGGCGCTGGCGGGCCACCCGAGCCCGGCGGGCAACGGAGCTGGGCGGGCCACCCGAGCCGAGCGGGCGCCCACGTGCGCGAGCGGGCCAACCGAGCCCGGCGGGCCACCCGAGCCGAGCGGGCGCCCACGTGCGCGAGCGGGCCAACCGAACCCGGCGGGCCACCCGAGCCGAACGGGCGCCCACGTGCGCGAGCTGCGGGCCGGCCGAGGGGTCAGTCGCTGCTGTGCCAGGAGTGCCACAGGGCGGCGTACGGGCCGCCCGCGGCCACCAGGGCGTCGTGGGTGCCGACCTCGATGATGCGGCCGTCCTCCATGACGACGACGCGGTCGGCGTCGTGGGCGGTCTGGAGGCGGTGGGCGATGGCGATGACCGTGCGTTCGTGCAGGACGGCGGCCAGGGCGCGTTCGGCTGTGCGGGCGGCGGTCGGGTCCAGCAAGGCCGTGGCCTCGTCGAGGATGACCGTGTGGGGGTCGGCCAGCACCACCCGGGCCAGCGCCAGCTGTTGCGCCTGGGCGCCGTCGGGTGGGTCGTCGCCCAGGTCGCGGTCGAGGTCGTCGGCCCAGTCGGCGCCGACCATCTTGAGGGCCCGGCGCAGGTCGTCGTCGGGGGCGGTGATCATCAGGTTGTCGCGCAGGGACTCGCGGAAGACGTGGTGCTCCTGGGTCACGAGGACGACCTGGCGGCGCAGCACGTCGGGCGGCAGGTCGGCCACCGGCACACCGCCGACGGTCAGCGAGCCGGACGTCGGGCGGTCGACGCCGGCGATCAGGCGGCCCAGCGTCGACTTGCCGGCGCCGGACAGGCCGACGATCGCCAGCCGCTCGCCGGGGCGCACGGTCAGGTTGACGTCGTGGAGCACGTCGCGGCCCTCGTCGTACGCGTAACGCACCTCGGTGATCTCGATGCGGTCGTCCGTGGGCAGCGTGGTCGAGGACGGCGGCGCGGCCGGGACCGCGGCCAGGCCCTCGATGCGGGCGAACGACGCGCTGCTGCTCTGCAGCGACTCGATCCAGATCAGGATCATGTCGAGCGGGCCGACCAGCTGGCGCAGGTAGAGCACCGCGGCGCTGACCGTGCCGAGGGTCACGCGGCCCTCGAAGAACAGCCAGCCGCCCAGCAGCAGCACCAGCACGCTGGGCACGGCGTACGAGATCTCGACCGACGGGAAGAAGACGCTGCGCAACCCCAGGGTCCGCAGGCGGGTGCGCCGGGTCTGGGCGATCGCGTCCCGGCCGACCTCGAGGCGGCGCGCGGACAGGTCGAAGGCCTCGATGGTGCGGGCGCCCGCGGTGGTGGCCGACAGCTCGTCGGCGAGCCGGGAGTTGGCCTCGCCCTCGGTGAGGTACGCCGAGCGGGCGCGGCGCAGATACCACCGGGTGGAGAACCAGATGCCGGACAGCCCGAGCACGCCGACGATGCCGAGCAGCGGGTCGAGCACCAGCACCGCGATGATGATGAAGACGATCTGGACGACGCCGATGAAGATGTTGGGCAGGATGTCGCGCAGCGTGCCGGCCACCGCGTCGACGTCGGTGGTGCCGCGGGCGGCCAGGTCGCCGGCCGGCACCCGTTCGATCACCGCGGCCGGCAGGGCCAGGGAACGGCGCAGGAAGTTCTCGCGGATGCGCGCGGCGGTGCGCTCGCCGAAGCGGTAGGCGATCGACAACGACTGCCGGGACAGCAGCGTCTGGGCCACCGCGCAGGCCAGCACGCCCGCGGCGAGTTTGTCGACCGCCTCGGCCCCGCCGCCGGAGGCGACCTCGTCGATGATGCGGCCGAGCAGCCAGGGCCCGCCCAGGGCGGCCAGCGCGGCCAGCCCGTTCAGGGTCATCATCACCGCGACCGAGCGGCGGTCGGCCGTCACGAGGCGCCAGGCGGCCCGGCCGACCTGGCGTTGATCGGCAACCGGCAGGTTCACTCGTCCTCCCCGAAGACGCGGGTCACCAGGTCGCGGTATCCCGGCGTGGTGGCCAGCAGCTCGCGGTGGGTGCCGGAGGCGGCGACCCGGCCGTCGACCAGGTAGTGCACGACGTCGGCCCGGTCGAGCAGCACCGGGGACGTGGTGGCCACGACCGTGCCGCGGCCGCGGCGGGCCGCGCTGAGGCGTTCGGCGATGGCCGCCTCGGTGTGCGCGTCGACGGCCGAGGTCGGCTCGGCGGCCAGCAGCATCTCGGGGTCGGCGTGCACGGCCCGGGCCAGCCGGACGCGCTGGCGCTGGCCGCCGGAGACGTTGCGCCCGGCCCACTCGATCGGGCGGTCGAGCTCGGCGGCGACGTCGTGGGCGACGGCGGTGGTGATCGCCGCGCGGACGCGGTCGTCGTCGGGGTCGTCGCGGCCGGCCACCACCTCGCGCAGTTGCCCGGCGAACAGGGCGGCGTCGGGCTCGGCGACCAGGATGCGCGACCGGACCTCGCGCTGGGCCACCTGGGCCAGCGGGCGGCCGCCCCAGGTGGCGTCGGTCGGACCGTACGCCCCGAGCCGGTCGATCACCCCGGCGGCGTCGGACGGGCGGGCGCCGGCCAGCGCGGTGAGCCGGCCGGGCTCGACGAACACGCCCGACGTGGGGTCGTGCAGCAGCGCCGGGCCGTCGGGGGCGGGGTCGCCGGACGGGTCGTCGACCGGCAGCCGCAGGAACTCGACCACGCGACGGGCGGAGACCAGCCCGCGGGTCACGTCGAACGAGCAGAAGATCAGCACGTTCACCGGGATGACCAGCATGGCCGTGTAGCCGTACACCCCGACCAGCTCACCGACCGAGAGATCGCCGTCGGCGGCCAGCCGGGCCGCGAGCCAGACGACCACGGCCAGGAACACGACCGGTAGCCCGTCGCCGAGCGCGCCGATCCAGCTGAACGGCCCGCCCACCCGGTAGCCCTGGTCGCGCAGCCGGGCGGACTCCCGGTCGTAGCGCTCGAGATGGGTCTGTTTGCCGCCGAGACCGTTGAGGATGCGCAGGCCGCCCAGCACGTCGACCAGGCGGGCGTTCACCTCGCCCTGCTTCTCGCGGTAGTCGAGGCCGGCCCGCTGGCCCCGTTGCAGCAGCGGGCCGACGAACAGCGCCAGCACGGGCACGCCGATCAGCACGACGAAGGCCAGCATGTGGGAGGTGCGGAACAGCACCACGGCCACCACGCTGATGGCCAGGGTGGCCGCGACGCCGACCCCGCCGACGTTCATCGCCCGGCCGATCGTCCACACGTCGGAGATGCCGATGGTGACGACCTCGCCCGCGGTGACGCGCCGGGGCAGCGCCGAGCCCAGCCGGGTCGCGTGGGTCATCACCAGGTCGGCGGTCTGCAGGGCGACGGCCAGGCGCAGCTTGGTCATGCTGCGGTGGCGCATGATGCCGAGGCCCGCGCTGGCCGCGCCGACCACCAGCACGGCCGCGGCCCAGCCGATCAGCGTGCCGGGCTCACGCGGCGCCAGGCCGTGGTCGATCGCGCGGGAGATCAGCCAGGGCGCGGAGGCCAGGCTGAGAAACCACAACGATCCGAAGAGCGCGCCGAGACCCACCCGGCCCTTGTTGCTGCGTCCCAACGACCAGAGAAATCGTGCCGGTCCCCGTATGTCCACGCGGTCATGCTGCCTCAAACGGGTCGATGAGTGCTGCCCAGTTTCGCCCGGTTGTGGATAACCGCACGGACGGGCGACGCGACCCTCGACCGGCCCGGATGACCATCTAAAGTGGGTGTATCAGACAGCGGCGGGCAGGTTGGCCGAGCTGAACGCCCGGCCGTCGTCGGTCACCACCGCCGAGTCATATCCGTCGGCCGCCCGCTTGGCCAGCCAGGCGATGCCGGCCTCCCCCATCGCGAGCGCCGCGGTGGCGTAGGCGTCGGCCACCGACAGGTCCGGCCCGACCACCGTCACCGAGCGCAGCCCCTCGGCCGGCCGGCCGTTCCGCGGGTTGATCACGTGATCGCCCCGCTCGTACGTTCCCGAGGTCGCCACCGCCCCGTCGTGCAGCGCCAGCACCCAGCTGACCTTGTCGGCCTCCCACGGGTGCCGGATGCCGACCCGCCACGGCCCGCCGTCGGGGTGGTTGCCGCGCATCCGGATGTCGCCGCCCGCGTTGATGTAGTGGTCGCGCGAGCCGGCAGCCCGCAGCCGGGCGGCGGCCACCTCGACCGACCAGCCCTTGACGTAGCCGGAGGGGTCGAGGGCGCCGGCCGCGTACGCGTCGAAGTAACCGTCCGTATCGCGCCAGAGATCAGCACACGCTTCCAGGACGTGCCGGAAGTCGGCCGAGGCGTCCTCGAGCCGCAGCTCGCCGCGCCCGAACCGGGACACCTCGCTGTCGGCCCGATAGGTGCTGAACCGCGCGTCCACCTCGTGCAGCCAGTCGCACACGTCCGTGACGAGCCGGCGCAGCTCGTCGTCGGGCCGGTCCTCGCCCAGCTCGATGCTGACCGTCGTCCCCATCACGTGTTCGACATGGCGCACGGAGCGTGACCCTACGCCTTTGCCGCGTCCAGCGCCGCCTGGAGCGACTTGACGTAGGACTCGCTGGTGTAGGTGGCGCCGGAGACCGCCGCGACGTCCGCGTTCTGCGCCTCGAGGGTCGACTGCTTGAGGGTCGCGATCGCCGGCGGATTGATCTTGGCGCTGTCGTTGGCGGTCGGGTAGGTGGCCGCCGCGTCGGTGATCTCGCCGCCCTCGACCCGGATGCTGACCTGGATCTTCCCGTACGGGTTGGCGGCCGCGCCGCCCTTGAAGACGCCGTCCTTGAGGCCGCTCTTGGGCTTTTCTTCCTTCTTTTCGTCCTTGTTCGCGGCGCCCTCGGTCTTGGCGCCGGACGCGGCCGGCTTCTTGGACGACGGCTTGGGAGCGGGTGTGCCGCCGGCCAGCTCGGCCGGGGGCGCGGCCACGGCGGGGGCCTCGGGCGGCGTCACGCTCAGTCGCACCCCGATGATCAGGGCGGCGCCGGTGAGGGTGCCGACGGCTGCTGCGGTACTGCGTCGCATCGAGAGACTCCTAATCAGAACTCGAACGGGTCGAGGTGCAGCTGGCTGTCCGGGACTTCGAGCTCGCGCAGCGTGCCGACCGCGGCCTCGACCAGCCCGGGCGGGCCGCACAGGTAGACGTCGCGGCGGCTCACGTCCGGCACCAGGCCGAGCAGGCCCTCCGGGGTGAACAGCCGGCGCGGACCGGGATCGTTGCGCCCGCCCACGATGTAGCGGACCCAGGCGTCCCGCTGCTCGGCGAGCTCCTCGAGCTCACCGCGGAAGACCAGCTCGTCGGGGCGGCCGGCCCGATAGATCACGATGGTGTCGGCCGGCATGTCCTCGAGCAGGGCCCGGATCGGCGCGATGCCGCTGCCCCCGGCGATCAGCAGGGCTCGGCGCCGGGTGCGACGCTGGGCGGTGAAGACACCGAACGGTCCCTCGGCCCACACCGGCGTGCCCGGCTTCATCTGGGCCAGGAGCGAGGTGTGCCCGCCGACCGCGGTCACGGTGAGCCGCAGCCACTGGGCGTTGGGCGCGGCCGACAGCGAGAACGGGTGCGACTGCCACCAGCCGTTGCGGGTCAGGAAGCGCCACCGCATGAACTGGCCGGCCTGGGCGGGCAGCTTGTCGAGGGACTTGCCGTCGATGTAGATCGAGAACGTGTTGCCGCCCTCGGACACGACCTCGGCGACCTCGAACCGGTGCCGCAGGTTGAGCCACAGCGGCTCGACCAGGCGACCCCAGACCAGCGCCGAGATGACCAGCGCGGTCAGGGCCGGCCAGAAGATCGACGCGAACGGGCCGCTGAGGTTGGCGCCGGTCGCGACCTGGTGGCCGTAGCCGAGCAGCAGGACCAGGTAGCCGGTGAGGTGAATGAGGTGCCACAGCTCGTACGGGAGCCTGGTCTTCGCCGCCCGCATCGAGATCAGGCTGATGACGACCAGGATGATCGTCGCCGCCGTGGCGCTGAGCATCTCGGGCAGCGTGGTGATGATCGTCCAGCCCTGCTCGACGACGCCGGTCTCGGCCGTGAGCGCGTAGCCGAAGACGATGAAGACGACGTGCGCGAGCACGAAGAACGTCAGCGAGGTGCCGAGCCAGCGGTGCCAGCGCAGCAGGTCGCGGGCGCCGACCCACTCCTCGAGCCAGCTGACCCGGCTCATCATCAACAGCTGGATGAAGAGCAGATAACCGCCGATCAGACCGGTGATGCGCCCGGCCGCGAGCATCAGGCTCGCGGTGTCGCGGACCTCGCCGGCCTGGGTCTCGAAGAGCCAGAGCGCGATGCTGGTGGCCAGGCCCGCGAAGAACAGCAGGACCGTGAGCAGGCGGTTGCCCGAGATGGCCTCGGCCGGCGGACGGTCGTCGGGGATGGGCGGCTGGGCCGGTCCGGCGGCCTTCCAGCCGGTCGGGTCGGTCTGCGACTCGACGAGGATGTCGCTGCGGCGGTAAGGATCGTCGCGGTAGGGATCCTCGGGCCAGATCTCCGGCGACGCCGGCTGGAAGCGCTCGTCCTCGTAGCTCTCGTCCTGGTAACGGCCCTGGGCGGGCGCGCCGTCGGCCGGCCAGCGGTCGTCGTCGTCGGTCGCGGACCGCAGGCCGGCGAAATACTGCGCGTCCTCGTCCGGTTCGTAGCGCTGGTCCTGGAACGTCTCGAACGTCGGCGGTCCCTGCGCCATGGTCCTCACCCGTTCAGCGGTCGGTCCGATCGCCTGCCACCCCCGCGGCCGACGTGACGACCCGGTCTCGGGGAGCCGTCTGGCTGTTGTACGCACCCGGCGGCGCCTTCGCTCAACCGGACGCGGAAATTCTCGGGTCCACGCGGTTGGGTAGGTTCGGCGGATGAGCGCCGACAACCCCTCTGCGGTCACGGTGGTCGGCATCGGCGCCGGCGGGTGGTCCGAGCTCGGCGGTACGAGCCGGGGCGCGCTGTCGTCGGCCCGGGTGATCATGGGCAGCGACCGCCAGCTGGCCCTGCTCCCGCCGTCGGTGACCGCGCGCCGGGTGCCGTTGCCGTCGCCGCTGCTGCCCGCCCTGGGCGCGCTGGTCGAGGAGCATGCCGGGACGGGCCTCGCGGTGCTGGCGAGCGGCGATCCCCTGTTCCACGGAATCGGGGCGACGCTGGTGCGGCTGGTGGGAGCCGATCGGGTCCGCGTCCTGCCCCATCCGTCGTCGGCGGCGCTCGCGGCGGCCCGGCTGGGCTGGCCCCTGGCGACAACCGAGGTGCTGAGCCTGGTGACGGCCGACCCGGCTCTGGTACGGCGGGCGCTGAACCCCGGTCGGCGGCTGCTGGTGCTGGCCCGCGACGCCTCGACCGCGGGGACGGTGGCCGCGACGGTCACGGCCGCCGGGTACGGATCGGCCCTGCTCACCGTCCTGGAGCAGCTGGGCGGCCCGGCCGAGCGGATCCGCTCCGGCGTGGCGCGGTCCTGGGACCATCCGCCCGGCGACCCGCTCAATGTGATCGCGGTCGACTGCGGCCCGGACGGACCGTCGACCTCGCTGGTGCCCGGGCTCGCGGACACGGCGTACGAGAACGACGGGCAGCTCACGAAGCGTGAGGTGCGCGCGGTGACCCTGTCGGTGCTGGCCCCCGTGCCGGGTGAGCTGCTGTGGGACGTGGGCGCGGGGTCGGGCAGCATCGGGATCGAGTGGATGCGCAGCCACCCGTCGTGCCGGGCCGTCGCAGTCGAGTCGTCACCGGCCCGCATCGACTCCATCCGGGCGAACGCCGCGACGCTGGGCGTTCCGGGCTTACACCTCGTCTCCGGGCGCGCTCCCGAGGTCCTGGCCGATCTGCCGGCCCCGGATGCGGTCTTCATCGGCGGCGGCGTGACCCGGGACGGGGTGCTCGACGCCTGCCTGGCCGCGCTGCGCCCCGGCGGCCGGCTGGTCGCCAACGCGGTGACCGTCGAGTCCGAGGCCGTGCTGGCCGCGGCCTACGCCAAGCGGGGCGGCGAGTTGATCAGGCTGTCGGTGAGCCGCGGCTCACCGGTGGGCGGCTTCACAGGATGGAGAACGATGATGCCGGTGACGATCTGGTCGGTCACGCCGTGACGGTGCACTTCATCGGGGCCGGGCCGGGAGCGGCCGACCTGATCACCGTCCGGGGGCAGCGCCTGATCGCGGCCGCGCCCGTCTGCCTGTACGCGGGCAGCCTCGTGCCGCCGGAACTGCTGGAGTGGTGCCCGCCCGGCAGCCGGCGGGTCGACACCGCCGGGCTGACCCTCGACGAGATCACCGCCGAGCTGGTGGCCGCCCACGCCGCCGGTCACGACGTCGCGCGGCTGCACTCGGGTGACCCGTCGGTCTTCAGCGCCGTGGCCGAGCAGATGCGCCGCCTCGACGCGGCCGGCGTGCCCTACGACGTCGTCCCCGGCGTGCCCGCCTTCGCCGCCGCGGCCGCTTCGCTGCAGCGCGAGTTCACCGTTCCGGGCGTGGCCCAGACCGTGATCCTGACTCGCACCGCCGAGCGCGCCACGGCCATGCCCGACGGCGAGGATCTGGCCACCCTGTCGGCCAGCCGCTCGACGATGGTCCTGCACCTGGCCGTCCAGCGGATCGACGCCGTGGTGGCCGAGCTGCTGCCCGGCTATGGCGCCGACTGCCCGGTGGCCGTGGTCGCCCGGGCCAGCCGCCCGGACGAGCTGATCGTCCGGGGCACGCTGGGCGACATCGCGGTCCGGGTCAAGGAGGCCGGCATCCGTCGCACCGCGGTCATCGTCGTCGGCGCGGCCCTCACCGCGTCCCAGTTCCCCGACAGCCACCTGTACTCGGCCGACCGGTGCCGGCCCGCGTCCGGTGCCTGATCCCCGCGTCCTCATCCTGGGCGGCACGAGCGAGGCCCGGGCGCTCGCGGGTTCCCTGCCGGGATTCAGCGTGATCTCGTCGCTGGCCGGGCGGACCTCCGCACCCCGGCGGCCGGCCGGCGACGTGCGGGTGGGTGGGTTCGGCGGCGCCGGCGGGCTGGCCGCCTACCTGCGCGACCAGGACATCGACGTCCTGGTGGACGCGACGCACCCGTTCGCGGCGACGATCAGCGCCAATGCGGCCGAGGCGGCCGCCGTCACCGGGGTGCCGCTGGTCGTGCTGCGCCGGCCGGGCTGGTCCGAGCAGGCCGGTGACGCCTGGCATCGCGTACCGGACCTGGCCGGAGCCGCCGCCCTGCTCCCCCGGCTCGGCCACCGGGTGTTCCTGACGACCGGGCGGCAGGGCATCGGCGCCTTCGCCGGGGTGGACGCATGGTTCCTGGCGCGCTCGGTGGAACCGCCCGATCCGCCCCGGCCGCACCGGCTAGAGGTGCTGCTCGATCGCGGGCCCTTCACCCTCGAGGGCGAGCGCCGGTTGCTCGCCGCGCACCGGATCGACGTGCTGGTGAGCAAGGACAGCGGCGGCCCCGACGCCAAGCTGGTGGCCGCCCGCGAGCGCGGCCTGCCGGTCATCATGGTGAACCGCCCGCCGGCCCCGGCGACGGCCCGGACGGTCACCTCCGTCGCGCAGGCGGTCGAGGCCGTGACGACGGCGAGCCGGTCAGGACCGGACCGTGATCTCGGGCAGCCTCTGATCGGTGTCGGCGACCTGGGTGAGCTTGGCCGCGAGCGGCGCGAACAGTGACGAGGTGAGCACCTTGTCGAACAGAGCCCGCACGGCCAGCCCGAACCGGGTGCGCGGATAGGCGATGTACTCGAGTCCCGGAGGAAGTTTCTGGACGCCGTCGACCAGCGGGCGCATCCATTTGTCGTACGCCGCCAGCGCCGACCGGAGGTCGTCCGGGTGCTGGGCGAGGTAGGCGGCGAGGACGTACCCGCTGATCAGGGCCAGGGACGAGCCTCCACCGCCGAGCGGGGTGACGCACCAGGCGGCGTCACCGGCCAGCACGACCCGGCCGCGGTGCCAGGTGCCCACGCGGATCTGGGTGAGCTGGTCGAGATAGACGTCGCCGGACGTGTCGAACGCGTCCAGGATCCGGGGCGCCGCCCAGCCCGCGTCCCGGTAGCGGTTCCTGACCACGGCCAGGGCGCCGGGCCGGTCGAGACGGGTGAGGTCCTCGCCGCGGCTGTAGGAGAGGACCGCGCGGATGGTGCCGTGGTTGTCCGGCCGCAGGTGGATCTGGCGCCCGCCGACGGTGTTGTACCACCGCCACCGATCGTCGTCGTCCGGCGTACGCGGGATCGTGCCGTAGACCATGGTGATGCCCAGCTCGCGGCGGTCGACCGCGGCGCCGAAGACCCGATCCCGGGTGGTGGAGCGGACTCCCTCGGCGATGACCAGCAGGTCGGCCCGCAGAGAGCGGCCGGACGAGGTGCTGATCACGACCTCGTCGGGGCCGTCGGTCACGTCGTCGATCGTGTCGCCGTAGACGAAGGTGACCCCGTCCGGCAGGTTGTCGAGGATCGTGCGGGCGAAGTCGCCGCGGAGCACCTCCAGCTCGGCCGTGGCCGCGTCCGGGCCGGTCGACGGCAGCTCGGCCCGGACCTTGCCCGCCGCGTCGACCAGAACGGTCCCGGTCTCGGTGGTGTTCTGCGCCTTGACCGCGTCGAACAGTCCCATCCGGGTGAGGACCTCCCTGGCGACGCCGCGCACGTCGACGTTCTGACCGCCGTCGCGGAAGCTCGGCGCGCGCTCGATCACGGTCACCTCCCAGCCGGTCCGGCGCAGCCAGAAGGCGGCCGAGAGCCCGGTGATGCTCGCTCCGGAGATCACCGCGTGTGGTGTAGGCATGTCCCGTATCGCTCCTCTGGCCGACCAAATTAGCTTTACAGTAAAGCTACTACACAGCGAAGCTAGTTCACAGTGAAGGGACATCATGACCGCTGATCCGTTGACGGCCGACTGGTCGCCCGAGCAGACCGCCGCGATCCAGCGGCTTCGCGACTGGGCCATCGGCTTCGCGGAGCTCAACCAGCATCTGGCGGCGTGGATGGGCCTGCCCGGCTCGGATGCGCAAGCGCTCAGCCACATCGTCTGGGCCGCGGAGGAGGACAAGCCGTTGTCACCGGCCGACCTCGCCCGCCAGATCGGCATGACGTCGGGCGCGACCACGGTGTTGCTGAACCGGCTCGAGACCGCGGGTCACATCCGGCGCAGCCGGGAGCACACCGACCGCCGCCGCGTCACCCTGTGGCCCGAACCGGGCGCCCGTGAGCAGGCGCGGCAGTTCGTGGCGGCGGCCGGTACGGAGATCGCCGAGGTCCTGCGGACGACCGACGCCGACGAGCTCCGCCGGGTGACCGCCTTCGTAAAACGGCTCAGCGCGGCCGCCGCCGCGGGGAACCGGCGGCTCCAGCAGCGAGCCGGCGGCCGGTGAGGGTCACTGACCCAGGAGCCAGCGGGACGGGGCGGCCAGCTTGCGGGCCGCGGTCGGGCCCCACGAACCCTGGGCGTAGGCGACGGGCTTGGGCCGGTTGTCGAGCAGCGGCGCCACCGTCTTCCACGTCGCGCTCAGGCCGTCCGGCCGGGTGAACAGCGACCGGTCCCCCAGCAGCACGTCGTTGATCAGGCGGGCGTACGGCGGCAGCGGTTCGGAGTCCGGCAGGGCCTCCAGGGGCAGCCGCACCGAGCCGGCTTCCACGTCGAGCGCCACCCCGGGCCGCTTCACCAGCAGCGAGAGGTCGATCTTGCCGTCACCGGCCAGGTCGAACGTCAGCACGTTGCTCTGCGGCGGCAGATCCGGCAGGGGCGTGGGCGGCGTCTTGAGCACCAGGCTCACCACCTGCCGGCTGTCGGCCATCCGCTTGCCTGTGCGCAGCAGGAACGGCACGCCACGCCAGCGCGCGTTGTCGATCCAGAGCTTCGCCGCCACGTACGTGTCGGTGGTCGTGCCCCGCTTGATGCCCTTGATCGACTTGTAGCCGGTGTACTGACCGAGCACGACGTCGGCCGGGTCGAGCGGCCGGAACGAGCGGATCACGCGCTCCCGGGCGGACTGCAGGTCGGCCGCCCCCAGGCTGGCCGGGGGCTCCATCGCGACCTCGGCGGCCACCTGGAACAGGTGCGTCACGAGCATGTCGAGCACCGCGCCGGTGGCGTCGTAGAACCCGGCCCGCTGCTCGACCCCGAGCGTCTCGGGCACGTCGATCTGCACGCTCTCGATGTGCTCACGGCTCCACAGGGCGGCGAACGCCTCGTTGGCGAAGCGGGTCACGTGCAGGTTCTGGGTCGCTTCCTTGCCGAGGAAGTGGTCGATCCGATAGACCTGCTCCTCCTGGAAGACCCGGTGCACGAGCCGGTTGAGCGAGCGGAACGCCTCCGGCGAGGTGCCGAACGGCTTCTCGTAGACGACCCGCGCGTCCTGGGCCAGATCGTGTTCGCCGAGCGCCTTGGTCGTCTCCTCGAACGCGACCGGCGGGATCGCCAGGTAGTGCACCAGCTGCGGCGAGCCGCCCAGCTCGGCGCGGGCCGACTCGATGACGTCGAGCAGGCTGCCCGGGTCGTCGGTGTTGAAGCCGCCACCGGCGAAGCGCAGCCGGTCGGCGAAGGACTTCCACGGCCCGTCGCCGGGGGCCGGCCCGAACTCCTCGAGCGCCTCGCGCACATGGCCGCGGAAGTCCTCGTGGGAGACGTCGCCGCGTCCGTTGCCGACCAGGAGCCAGTCGTCGGGCAGCAGGCCCTGGATCGCGAGCGTGTAGAAGGCCGGCAGCACCATCCGCCGGGCCAGGTCACCGGTCGCCCCGAAGAGCACGAACACAGTGGGGCCGGGAGTCTTCGCCATGGTCAGCCTTGTGCCCGGCATCCCGGGGCCTCACACCGGCTGTGACGACCGGAACGCCGCCCTAGACCGGCTGGGCCGACCGGAACGTTCCGCGGTAGCCCTGCGGCGTCGTCGACAGGCGCTGCGCGAAGTGGTGCCGCAGCGTCGCCGCGCTGCCGAAGCCGGTGCGCTCGGCGATCGCATCGACCCCCAGATCGGAGTCCTCCAGCAGGTTGCGGGCGAGCAGCATGCGCTGGCTGATCAACCAGTCGTGCGGTGTGGTGCCGGTTTCCTCGCGGAACTTGCGGGCGAACGTCCGCGGCGCCATGTGGGCCAGCTCGGCCATGGTCTCGACGCTGTGCGGCTGGTCGAGAGTGGCCAGCACGGCGCTCAGCACGGGCTGGAGGGTCTCGCACTCGATCGCCTTGAGCGGCGTCTCGATGTATTGCGCCTGGCCGCCCTCGCGGTGCGCCGGCACCACCATCCGCCGGGCGAGCATCCTGGCCACCGCCGTGCTGTGCTCCTGGCGGATCAGGTGCAGCCCGGCGTCGATGCTGGCGGCCGTGCCGGCGCTGGTCAGGATGCGCCCGTCCTGGACGTAGAGCACGTCGGGGTCGACGATCGCGGCCGGGTGGAGCCGGGCCAGGCGGGCCGCGTGCAACCAGTGGGTGGTGCAGCGGCGGCCGTCGAGCAGCCCGGCCGCGCCGAGGGCGAACGCGCCCGTGCACACGCTCATCACCCACGCGCCCCGCTCGTGGGCCCGGCGCAGCGCGGACAGCACCGAGGCGGGCGGTTCGAAGGCGGGATTGTCGTACGGGGCGACCACGACCAGGTCGGCGTCCTCGGTGCGGCTCAGATCATGCCGTACGGAGATGTCGAACCCGGCCCGGCTGGGCACCGCCCGGCCGTCGACCGAGCAGACGGCGAAGTCGTAAGCGGGAAGCCCGTCGGCCGTGCGGTCGTAGCCGAACAGCTCGCACAGGACCCCGAGCTCGAAGACGGCGACGTCGGGAAGGACGATGACGGCCACGTTACGCAGCATGTGATGGAGCATACGGCCGCTTGGCAGGATTTTGAAGGTGTATGGCATCACTGCCACTGTCGTGTTCGGAAGGTCGCGACGATGCTCATCTCATGGCTATCGCACTCACTCTCTTCTTCCTGGTCATCCTCGCCTTCTCGATCGCCGGCCGGACCGCGGACACACGCGACAGCGCCGACTGGAAGCCTTCGGACGGAGGCTTCCGCCATCCGTGAAAAACGGTGGGGCGGCCAGTGACCGCCCCACCGGTCATCAGCCCAGAATCGAGATCGGACGCGGCGACACCACCGGCGGCCGCTGCTTGCCGGTGGCGGCCTTGGTGGCCGCAGCCGGCGACGACGGCAGCGGCTCGGTGAACGGTTGCGCCGCGTCGGTACAGGTCGTGCCGTCCTTCGGCGCCCGGCCGGTCAGCAGATAGGTGTCGATCGCCGTGGTGGCGCAGACCCCCGAGCCGTACGCCGTGTGCCCCCAGTTGTTGCTGGAGAGCAGGCGGGCGTTCGGCGCCAGCCGATCCGAGGACACCGCACCCTGGTAGCTGGTCGCCGGATCCCAGTAGTTGCCGACGATCAGGAACGGGTCGGCGGTGCGCTTGGTGAAGGGCCCGGTGTACGCGTTCTTGTCGCGCACGGTCCAGGTCTGGTTGGCACACTGGCTGTCGATCCAGCCCCACGAGCGGCCGAAGTACGGGGCCTCACGGTCGCGGCGGTCCACGGCGGCCGGCCAGGACTCGGCGCGGGCCGGGTGCTTGCCGTCGGTGCAGATCACCGTGCTCCCGGCGTCGAGCCCGTTGTCGTACGGGAAGTCGTACGCCCGGGACGCCTTGACCGCGTCGACCCGGTCGAGCAGCGCGGCGGTCGAGCCGCCCTCCATGCACCGCGGCGATCTCGGCGGCCAGTTGCGTCACCCCGGCGCCCGCCTCGGTGCTGTAGAGATTGCCCAGAACGGCGCTGACGAAGACCGCGTACGTCACCTCGATCGTGCCACCGGCGCCGTCGGGCAACGAGATCGGATCGGTCGAGGACCTCGGTCTGGGCCCGCACGGACGGGAAGCAGCGCACCTGCTCACTGGCGCCGATACCGCGGGGGTCGACGCCGACGACGTCGAAGCGCTCGAGCAGGGCGTCGCTCAGGAAGTCGGGCGCCGCGAGCGCGAACGCCGTCGACGACCCGCCCGGCCCGCCGGGGTTGACGAACAGGCTGCCGATGCGCTGGGCCTGATTCCTGGCCTTGACCCGCAGCACGGCGATCTCGGTGGTGGCGCCCCGGGGCTTGGCGTAGTCCAGCGGCAGCCGCACGGTGATCTTGCGAATACGGCGAAACCCGGCACACCCCCACAGGAGTGCACCGGGTCGCGGTCGATCGGTCCGGAAAGTTCAGACGCCGGCCATCGCGAGGTTGCGGGTGGTGACCGTGTCCCGCCAGACCGGCCTGGTGACCCAGGTGTGCTCGGGGACCCAGGCGTGCTCGCTGATCCAGCTGTGCTCGACAACCGCGCGCTCACGGCGCACGTGCAGCACGACGCACACGATGGCCGCGCTGACCAGACCCACGCTCGAGGACGCCCAGACCGCCGGCTGACCGGTCAGGATCCCGTACGCCATCCAGGAGGCGCACGCCGCGGCGGCCATCCGCCAGCGCAGCGGCGACAGGCCGGACAGGTCCTGGTGGCGGTCGCGCAGCAGGGCGAGCGGCTGCGGGACGGCCGAGACGAAGGAGACGGCGGCCAGCAGGGTGCCGAGCAGCCCCGCGGCCGTGTGACCGCTGACCCCGGGCAGGGCGGCCAGGCCCAGGCTGATCAGGGCGGCCGTGATGACCCCGCCGGCGCTGCCCGCGCTGACCCGCAGCGCCGCGCGCGTCCGCAGTCGCGGCTGGGTGGCCAGCAGGGCGATCAGGATGGCCAGGCCGGTCAGGCCGGTTGCCACGTTGGTCAGCACCTGGATGCGCTGACCGGCCAGCAGGCCGTAGGTGATCCATCCGAGCGGCATAGCCACGCCGAGGGAGCAGGCCGTGGCGGACAGGCCGTTCGTGCGCCGCTGGACGCACGACTTGTAGACCTGGGGCCAGGAGAGGGAAACGGACAGCGCGGCGGCGACAAGGCCGAGGGCGTGGGTAAGCATGATCCTGTTCTCGGGTCGGGGTCGTGGTGACCCCTCTCCCTTCGCCGGGATCCCCGGGCGGCTGACCGGCTGCCACCGGTCCGCAACGATGTGCCCCCCAACGGCAACCGTCCGCTCCGGGCGTTTTAGCGCAGGTCAAGCGCGTACGCCGCGAGGGGGGTGACGGCTGCGCGGCGCCGTTTGGCACAGTGGACGGATGCTCACCGACGTGGACCTGCCTGCGCCCGGACTGCTCTGGACGCGCTGGACGACGCTCTCCGCCGCGCTGACCGGCATCGGGTACGCCGATGTCTGGTACGTCGACGAGCGCGGGGCGCACCACGACGACCACGGGGGCAGCTGGGCCCGGCTCGCGCTGGTCGACGGCGCCCGGGCGGTGCTGTACGGCTTCGACCGCGACCACAGCGCCACCATCCACGCCGACCCGCCGATCGACCTGCTCACCGGCGCGCCCGGGTGGCTGCCGTGGGACGACCTGACCCCGCTGGCCGAGGACGACCGGCTCGGGTTCGTCGTCTGGCACGCCGAGGGTCGCTGGTCGCGCACCCGATACCGCGACGGGGTGGGCGACGGCCTGGCCACCGTCGTCGCTCCGGTGCTGAGCAACGAGAACACGCTGCGCGAACTGGCCGAGGTCGTCACCGAGTGGGGCCGGCACGAACTGCGGACACCCGCGGAGCGCGACGACGTGCGCAGCGCGAGCGAGGACCTGCTGACCGCGGCGGTGCGCGGCCAGATCTCCGGTACGTCCTTCGAGCGGCTGCTCGGCCGGCTCACCGAACCCACCCTCGACCTGCGCGCCGCGTTGTTCGCGGCCGGGCAGGGCGGCGTCACGGCCGGCACCCGGCCGCCGCGCATCGCCCCCGGGGAACGCCCGCCGATGCGCCGGGTGCGCCGGCTCAGCCAGGGCGAGCACGACCGCCTCGTGTGGGCCGCGATGCAGGACGCGGCCGAGCTGAACCGGCCCGAACCGCCGGTCACGGCCGAGCTGGAGTCGCTGGCGGCCTGGATGCGCGAGCGGTCGCCGCAGCAGGACGGCCGGTGCACGATCCTCGCCTACGCCGACGCGACCAGCCTGAGCGTGCAGGCCGGCAAGCACCCGCCGGCCGACCGGCCGGGCGAGCCCCGCTTCGGGACCTTCCAGGAGATCAGCGCCCTGCTGCGCGAGGTGCGGCGGGCCGAGGCCGACCCCCGGTACGGGCGGTGGTTGTTCCTGCGCGTGCAGACCACCGCGACCGAGATCCTGGTCGAGCGCCGCTACGACTCGTGGCCCAGGTGGTGGGCCGACGACGGCGTCTCCGGCCCGTGGCGCACCAACCTGCTCGAGGAGATGCAAGGCCGGGGCCCGCAGTGGCGACCGGCCTGGACGCGACTGCTCGACCCCGAGGTCGCCTACCGTCCTGCCGGTTAGCGGGCCTTGCCCTCGGTGAGCAGCGTGAGCGACTTGGCCAGGCGCCGCGCCCGCGTCTCGGGCGTCTTGGCCGCGGTGAGCTGGTCGACGTGGTAGCGCTGGTTGGAGAAGGACAGCGTGGCCCAGAAGTCGCGGGCCGCGGGCTCGGCGTCGAGCGCGGCGCGCAGGTCGTCGGGCACCTCGAGCTCGCGCGGCGCGGTGTCCAGCTCGACCTCGACGTCGTACGTCTCGCCGCCGCTCACGCCGGCCGCCTCACGGCGCTCGGAGCTGACGCCCAGCCAGTACCGGCCGCCCATCTTGGCGATCGCCGACCGGAAGGTGAAGCCGTTGACCACGGCGACGACCTTGGGCCGGCCACCGCCGTCCAGCTCGGCGACGACCTCGTCGGGCACCGCGAAACCGGTGGTCGTACCGCCCGTACGCTGCAACTCCGCGCGAAACTTCATGGGGCTTATCTTAGGGCGTATCTGATGGATCACGCGGGGCTGCGGCGTGGCCCAGGTCGCGCCTCACTCCCACGTGATCCATCAGATACGCCCCAAGGGTTCCTCGATCAGCTGGGACCAGTCCGTGACCAGCGGGATCAACTCGCCGGCGGCCCACCGGGGCAGCTGGTCGAGGAAGTGTGGCGAGCCGGGGTCGCCGGACGCGCCGAACGGCACGACCCAGCGGCTGCGCTGCCGGTCGGCGATGTCCCACACATAGCGGGCGACCGGGCCGCGTGAGCACAGATCGGTCACGCCCGGGATGCTGTTCAGGCAGAGCACCGAATCGCGTTCGCCCGAGAGCTCGGTGCGCGGGATTTCGACGGTCGAGCCGGGCAGGCGTACGGGATCGAGCAGGTGCCGGGCGCCCCAGCGGCCCGACTCGACCGTGGCCGGGTCGACCACCTCGGCCGCGGTGAGCCCCAGCCCGGCCAGCACACCGTCGAGCGCCGAGCCGATCCGGACGCGCGGGTTCGTCCAGCTGTCGAAGAGCGGGTCGAACCCGGACGGCTCCATCAACGGCTTGAGGGCCGGATGCTCGTGCAGCCGCCGGGCGACGGCGAACCGCCAGGCCGCGACCCGCCCGGCCTTGACACTGTCCGCCCGCATCGGGGTGTCCATGTGGATGCGCTGAGCGGGCACGCCCTCGTCGATCAGCTCCCGGATGCGGTCGGCGCGGGCCTTGGAGGCGAAGGCGTTCCCGTACGCCTCGGTGTCCGGCCGCCGGTCGTTGGCGTTCACGGCGATGCCCGTCACCTCGACGCGGGTCATCGGCACGTACCCGTCCCGCCAGGCGTACGTCTGATCCCAGGCCGGCACGGGCACCCGCTCGTTCCGCCGGTCGCGCAGCGGAACCCGGCCCACCGTGAGCTGCAGGACCCGCCCGGTGGTGTCGGCCGTGAGGATGCTGTTGACCGGCTCCACCCAGCCCTCGAGCGCGGCCGCGACATCGTCCACCGTGGACGCGTGCAGGAGCGGCAGCAATGCGCCGAACCCGAGGTCGAGCCCGGCCCGGGTGGGCGTGCGCAGACTCAGCGTGCCGTCGACGATCGGCCCGCGAGCCGTCTCGACAACCTCGATCAGTTCACTGCCCCCACCCCGTACGGGAATGGTCTCGGTGTGCACCTCGGCCGGCTCCCACCCGCGCGGACCCCGGGCCTCGACCCCCGACGCCGTCCGGCGCAGCTCCTCGACGAAGAGGTCCTGGTAGTCGGCCATCGCGTTGGTGACCGCCCACGCCACCCCGCCGGTGTGCCCGAAATGTTGCACGCCCGGCACGCCCGCGAAGGTGAGCCCGGCGACGTCGAACTCCTGACAGGACAGCCGGATCTGCTGGTAGACCCCCGGCAGCTCGATCAACCGGTGCGGGTCGCCGGCCACGATCCCCGGAACAGCCCAGGCGTTGCTGCCCGAACTGGCCGCGGCCTCGGACGAGAACCACCGCAGCGCCTCCGGCCCGAGCGTGCGCTCGACGTGCGCGTTCCACATCTTGCTCGGAAAGCTGGCGAACATGATGTGCCGCGCGAGGAACACCCCCAGCGACGACCAGGGGTGCCAGACGAGGCCTTCGGCCCGGACCCCTTCGGCGTACGCCCGGAGCCACTCCCGCGTCCGCCCGTCGAGGCCCGCGAAGGCCCGCCGCGCCGTGTCCTCGATCCGCGCCCGCCGCGCGAACCGGTCCCAGCCCAGCCCGTCCGGCCCGATCAGCTCGGACAGCAGCCCCTCCGACTTGCGGCGCTCGACCTCGATCTGCTGCCGGCGATCACGGGCGGTCACCCGCCCCTGCAGAAACGCCAGCTCATCGACCGTGTCGGCCCGCAAATGCGGAACCCCGTACCCGTCCCGGAAAACCCGCATACGACATGCTTACCCACTCCGCTGGTCCGGAGCGACCCCAAATCGCCACCACGAAGCCGTCACCCGGTGCCAAGGGCGCCGGGCCGCACGCGTCCCGATCGCAACCATGTCCATGTTCACGTCGTCGTCGGATCTCGCGCGGGACGAATCAGGGATAGAGCGTGAGCTGCGGAGCGGAGCCGATCGTGGCGAGCCGGTCGGCCGAGGGCAGCGCGGCCAGGCGCCCGATCGCGACGACCAGGACGGACGTGCCGTCGGGACGATAGACGGTCACGCTGCGCTGCGGACTCGGGGTATCGGCGCCGATGAGGTCGGCCATCACCACGGCGCCACCCGGCCGTTCGCTGCGGGTGCAACTCGCGTGGTCGCCGTTCAGGCAGCGCGGCACGGTGTCCGTCCCGACGGTGCTGATCTTGAAGGCCAGCGAGTACTCGTCCCGGCCGGCGCCGGCCCACGCGACCGCCCGGAAGTCGCCGGCCTTCGGCTCCTGGAAGATCACCGTTCCCGCACAGCCCGGCCGGCCGCCCGGACGGGCCTGCTCCGGCAACAGCGCCGCCAGCGCCGTGGCCAGACGCTGGGCGGCCACCTGCGGCTCCTCGGGCAAGGGGCCGTTGATCGGCGGGCTGTTCCGATCGGCCGGGAAGGACGGAAGGGACGAGTACGTGCACGACGCCCCGGCAGACCCGGTGGCAACCGGAGCCGGTTCGGCCGGCCAGGTCGATCCCGCGGTCCGATTTGTCAGCGTCAGCGAGAGCCCCGCGATGATCAGCACCGCGGCCCCGGCGGAGGCCGCGGTCCATCGCGCCCGGCGACGACGCCGGTGCCCGACGATCAGGTCGTCCAGGTCGATGCCGGTGGGCGGGGCGCCGTCGCTGGCCGCGCGCAACAGGGCCGGCAGATCATCCATGACGGCTCTCCTCTTCCTCGTCGCGCAGAGCGACGCGCATGGTCCGCAGAGCCCGGGCGGTCTGGCTCTTGACGGTTCCGGGTGAGCAGTCGAGCTCGGCGGCCGCCTGCTCGACCGACAGGTCACAGAAGAAGCGCAGCACGATCACGGCCCGCTGCCGCGGCGCCAGTCCGTCGAGCGCCGAGAGCACCGCCATCCGCTCGGTCACCGGCCCGTCCACGCTCTCGGTGCGGAGTTCGGGGAGCGCGTCCCACGACTCCTCCCGCCGCCACGGCCGGCGCCGCTCGTCGAGCAGGCATCGCAACAGCACCCGGCGCACGTACGCGTCGGGATCATCCATCTCGGACACCCGCCGCCAGTGCCGCAGCAACTTGATCAGCGCCGTGGAGACCAGGTCGTCGGCCAGATGCCAATCCCCGCACATGAGAAATGCCGTCCGCCGGAAACGATCCAGCCGCGCGCCGACGTACTCCCGATAGTCGATTCCCACCCCGTGCCTCTCGCGTCGCCTACGACCCAAACGGAGGCGACGACCGGCATGGTTGCCCTACCGCGCCGACTTTCGACCCGCGGCGCGGCAACCGGATCCGGAGTATGGCTCTACTTCGTGATGATCTCGAGGTTGTGGTAGAGCCTGAAGTCCTCGAAGTCTTTGATGTTCAGAGTCGCGAGCGACAGTCCATGAGCGAGGCAACAGGCTGCGATCCACGAATCGTTCGTCGGACGGGGACGTCCCCGGCGCATAGCGGTCGCGGCGAGATGGCCGAAGGTATCGGCGACGTCCTCGTCTCCGACGAGCATGGGTATCGCCGCAAGCCACCCGTCGAGCATTCGTCGATTACTTGTCCCCCAGTCGCGCACTTCAGCCCACTTGATGAGTTCCGCTCGGGTGACGAAGGTGATGAGCGGCTGGGTGCCGAGCAGTCTCGTGGCAAGCGTCGGAGGAAGGCGTTTCTTGATGATCAATGAGGCGACGTCGGTATCGGAGATCACGGCCCGCATGTGATCAAGCCAGGTCGCGCTGGCGTTCGGCGTGGGTGAACTCGAGGAACTCGTCGAGTTCCTTGTCCGACTCGAAGATGTCGGCCGCCATCGCGTCCAGATCGGCCAGGGACAGGATCGGGCGGGCGTTCTTTGCCCGGATCAACTCGTCGACCGTCCGGCGGGCGCGACGCGGAGGAATTGCTGCGTCATCAGGGCTGGTGGTCACGGCGGCCTCCTCTCGAGTGGCCTCGACCGGCTTTCAGCATACGGCTTTTCAGTCTGTGGTGTCGGCGTCGGCCGGGCCGGCCAGGCCGGCCTTCTCGTCCCGGTCGGCCCACTCCAGCAGGGTGGCCAGGGAGTGGTGTTCGTCGTCGATCGTGGCGTGCAGGTCGCCCAGCTCGGCGAACCGGGGTGGGACGGTCAGGATCGTGAAGTCGCGCGGGTCGGCGTCGGGGATCTCGGACCAGGCGATGGGGGTCGACACCGTGGCGGTGGGGACGCCCCGGACCGAGTAGGCACTGGCGATCGTGTGGTCGCGCGCGTTCTGGTTGTAGTCGACGAACACGAGCTGGGGGTCGCGGTCCTTGCGCCACCACGTGGTGGTCACGTCGTCGGGGGCCCGCCGCTCGACCTCGCGGGCGAAGGCCAGGGCGGCCCGGCGTACGTCGGAGAAGCCCCACGACGGCTCGATGCGCACATAGATGTGCAGGCCGCGCCCGCCCGAGGTCTTGGGGTAGCCGGTGATACCCAGGTCGTCGAGGACCTCGTTGGTGACGGCGGCGACCCGGCGGACCCGGTCGTACGGGCAGTCGGGCATCGGGTCGAGGTCGATGCGCCACTCGTCGGGTTTCTCGGTGTCGGCCCGGCGCGAGTTCCACGGGTGGAACTCGACCGTCGACATCTGCACGGCCCAGATGACGTCGGCCGTCTTGGTCACGCAGAGCTCGTCGGCGTGGCGGTTGTAGCGGGGGAACTTCACCCGCACCGTCTCGAGCCAGGGCGGGGCCCCGTGCGGCACGCGTTTCTGGTGGACCTTCTCACCGGCCAGGCCGTCGGGGAAACGGTGCAGCATGCACGGGCGCTCGCGCAGCGCCCGCACGATGCCGTCACCGACCGCCAGGTAGTAGTTGACCAGGTCGAGCTTGGTCAGGCCGAGCTCCGGGAAGTAGACGCGGCCGGGGTTCGACACCCGCACGGTGAAGTCGCCGGCCTCCACCTCGGTCGCCGGGCTCTTGCTCGAAGAGGCCATGCGATCAACATAGCGCCTGTCCCGGGCCCGGGGTGGCGCTGAACAGGCGCTACCCCAGGTGGGCGTCGTCGAGGTCGGCCAACAGGGTGTCGCCCGAGTCGAGGAGGTCGAGCAGCGGAACCACGCGGGGCAGCTCGTGGGTGATGAAGTAGCGCGCGGCCAGGCGCTTGCCCTCGTAGAACGCGCCCTCCCGGCCGTCGGCGGCGGCCAGCTGCGAGAGCCACAGCCAGGCGATCACCAGGTGGCCGGTGGCTTCGAGGTAGGCCGTGGAGTTGGCCAGCGCCGCGGTCGGGTCGCCGCCGGCCCACAGCTTGCGGGTGGTCGTGGCCAGGCGGTCGCACAGGGCGATGACCGGCCGGCCCAGCTCGGGCGGCGCCGCCACGGCCGTGGTCAGGATGCGGCCGATCAGCAGCTGCAGGCCGGCCCCGCCGCGCATCACCATCTTGCGGCCCAGCAGGTCGAGGCCCTGGATGCCGTCGGTGCCCTCGTGGATCGAGTTGAGCCGGTTGTCGCGGTAGAACTGCTCGACCGGATATTCGCGGGTGTAGCCGTAGCCGCCGTGGATCTGGATGGCGTGGTCGTTGGCCAGGCGGCACCACTGCGACGGCCACGCCTTGACGATCGGCGTCAGCACGTCGAGCAGCAGGTCGTTCTCGTCGGAGGGCTCGTCGAGCAGCTTGGCCGCGTAGAGGATCAGGGCCAGGCCACCCTCGACGTACGTCTTGGAGGACAGCAGCATGCGCCGGACGTCGGGATGCCGGACGATCGGCACGGGCGGCGCCGACGGGTCCTTGCCGGCCACCGGGCGACCCTGGGCGCGTTCCCGCGCGTAGTCGAGCGCGTGCAGATAGCCCGTGTAGCCCAGCGCGACCGCGCCCGCGCCCACCCCGATGCGCGCCTCGTTCATCATCTGGAACATGTAGGCCAGGCCCTTGCCTTCCTCGCCGACGAGATAGCCGGTGGCGTCGTCGAAGGAGAGCACGGCGTTGGTCGTGCCGCGGTAGCCCATCTTGTGGTTGAGCCCGGACAGCGCCACCCCGTTGCGCTCGCCGACCGTGCCGTCCGCCCCGACGTGGTGCTTGGGCACGATGAACAGCGACAGCCCCTTGACGCCGGCCGGCGCGCCCGCGGCCCGGGCCAGCACGAGGTGCACGATCGTCTCGCTCAGCTCGTGGTCGCCACCCGAGATCCACATCTTGGAGCCGTCGACCCGGTAGCTGCCGTCGCCAGCCGGAGTGGCCCGGGTCAGCACATCGCTGAGCGACGACCCGGCCTGCGGCTCGGAAAGGCACATGGTGCCGGTGAAGCGGCCGTCGAGCATGGGCCGCACGAACCGGTCGATCTGCTCGGCCGTCCCATGGGTGAGCAGCAGGTTGGCGTTGCCGGCGGTCAGCAGCGAGTACGACGAGGTGGCGATGTTGGCCGCCTGGAACCATGCGAAACAGGCCCGGGCGACGACGTGCGGCATCTGCAGCCCGCCCACCGAGGAGTCCATCGTGGCGCTGAGCAGCCCGGTGTCGTTGAAGACCTTGAGGGCCGCGGCCACCTCGGGGTTCATCCGGACCCGTACGCCGTCGAAGGTCGGCTCCTCGAGGTCGGAGCGCCGGTTGTGCGGGGCGAAGTCGCGCTCGGCGATCTCGGCGGAGACGTCGAGGAACGCGTCGAACGTGTCGCGGGAGTGCTCGGCGAACCTTTCCCGGGCGGTGAGCGCCTCGACGTCGAGCCACTCGTACAGCAGGAAGTCGAGATCACGACGCGAAAGGATCTTGGAGGCCACCGCCGGCACCGCCGTTCTTCGCTGAGGGGACTGAGGCCTTCAGTGTGCCCTCTCAGTCCTCGGCGCGGTGCCTCCCGCCCGGCGCCTGTGGATGACCGCGGGAGTGCTTGACGGCGTACATGGCATGGTCGGCGGCCCGCAGGGCCTCGTCCGGGTCGGTGGAACCGGCGGCCAGGTGCACGCCGACGCTGGCGCCGATCCGCACCGGCGTGCCGGCCACGACGAACGGCGCCGAGACGGCGTCCCGGATGCGCAGGCACATGGCCTCGCTGTCGCCCGGCGCGATCACGCCGGGCATCAGGATGACGAACTCGTCGCCGCCGACGCGGGCCAGCACGTCCTGTTCCCGGACGCAGGCCGACAGCCGCGAGGCGACCTGGCGCAGCAGGTCGTCGCCGGCTTCGTGCCCGTGCGCGTCGTTGATCGGCTTGAACCCGTCGAGGTCGACGAAGAGCACGGCGACCGGCTGCTCGCGCAACGAGCTGCCCAGCGCGTCCTGCATGCGGCGGCGGTTGGGCAGGCCGGTGAGCGAGTCGTGCTCGGCCTCGTGGGCCAGCCGCTCCTGGTAGGCGCGGTTCTCGGAGATGTCGCGGGCGTTGATGACGATGCCGTGCAGCGCCGTGTTGGCCATCTGGTTGGACGCGGTGAACTCGAACCAGCGGTACTCGCCGGTGGCCGAACGCACCCGGCACTGCAGGCGCAGCAGCTCGTCACGGTGGGTTAGCAGCCGAGCGAAGTTGTCGCGCATGTGCTGCTGGTCGTCCGGGTGCACGAGGTCGAAGACGCTGGTGCCGACCAGGACCCCTTCCGGATAGCCGAGCACGGCCGCCGCGCTCGGGCTCGAGTAGTCGATGGTGCCGTCGGCGCCGAGCACCGAGACCAGGTCGGGGGCGTGCTGGAAGAGGGCCTGGAAGCGCTCGTCGGCCCGGCGGCGCTGGACCTGGGAGCGGTAGCCCAGCACCGACATCGCGAGCGCGCCGATCAGCATCATCGCGCCGAGCGTCAGGTTCAGCGTCTGGCTCTTGGCGTGCACGGCGCCGTCGAACGACTTCTTCGTCTGGGTGCGGACGTAGGACCAGCCGCCGGGCAGGCCGCCGACGGTGACCGCGATCATCCGGGTGCCGGCGACGGTGGTGTACTCGACGAACCCGCCGGCCGGCTCGGCGGCCAGCGCCCGGCGGATGGCCGGGTCGATCGGGGTGCCGAGCTGCCGGGTCCGGTTGGTGGCGGCGATCGTCCCGGTGCTGTCGACGACCGCTGTCTGGTGCACGTCCGAGCTGAGCGTGACGGTGTACTGCTGGAGCTGGGTCGTCGCCACGCTGTTGAGGCCGACCAGGATGGCCGCCGGAGCTCCCCCGACCACGACGGGCACGCCGACGGCCTCGAGGTAGGTGCCGTCCACCATCATGATCGACGAGAACCCGGCCTTCGCGCCGCCGGTCAGTTGCGTGAACAGAGGTTTCCAGCCGGCGTGCCCGGCCGCGGGCAGCCCGGTGGGACGCGAGCTGGTCAGCACCCGGCCGTCGAGGCCGAGCAGCAGAGCCCCGTACCCGAAGGTGTCGCTCTTGGCCGCGAAGACGCGCAGCCGCTCCCGGTCGGCGGCGTTGTCGCGACCCAGATGCAGCGGGTTGCCGGTGAGGAACTCGCCCAGCTCGCCGGCCGAGAGCCACTGCAGGCGCCCGACGAGGGTGCCGTTGTTGACGGCGAGCGCCCTCGAGTCGGCCAGGTGGACCTCGTCGGCCGCCTTGAGGGCCGACCGGTTGACCAGGAAGCCGATTGTTCCCGCAGCGGCCAGCAGCACGACGCCGACCACTACGGCGATCCAGTTGCGCAGCCGCATGACCTCTTCGATCGGCAGCCACGGGCGCCACTGAAAGAAAAGTGCCGGCCGATCGGCGAACCCGAGAACGGACAATGGCTACCGAACGCGCCCAGATGGTGCGACTTCGCTTGCCACCCGGGCGCGAACGGAAGATCCTGCCATCGGGGTCCACATAACCGTCGGTGGCGCACGCATCACCCCACCGGCGGTGGTGGCGACGAGGCGGGGGAGCCGATGCGCAGAGTGGTGTTGCCGGCGCCCCCACGGGTCCGGATACCCACCCAGCGCCGGATCCTGTCCTCGGCGCCGACCGCCGTACCGCGCCGCCGGGTCGTCCGCTGCGGGCTGAGCGTCACCGGCTTCGGCCTCTGCGCCGTCTTCTACTGCCTCACCTACACCCCTTCCCTGCTGCCCCGGCCCTGGTTCCTGCAGGGCGTCGTGGCCGGGCTGACCGCCGCTTTCGGGTACGCGGGCGGCACCGCGATCGGGGCGGTGGTGCGGCTGCGGTGGTGGCCTTCGCGCCGGATCGAGCGGATCGCCTGGCGCGTGCTCCTCGTGCTGGTCCCGCCGCTGATCCTGCTCTTCCTCTGGCTGGGCACCCGGTGGCAGCGGGAGCTGCGCGTCCGTCTCGGCCTGCCCCCGCAGCAGGAGTACGACCTGATCCGTACGGTCGGGATCAGCCTGCTCACCTTCGCCCTGCTGTTGCTGCTGGCCCGCTGCCTGAGGCTGGCCGCGCACGGTTTCGCCCGGCTCTTCGGCCGGCTCGTGCCCGAGTCGGCGGCCTACTGCGCGGGCTTCGTGGTGGTGACCCTGATCAGCTACACCGCCTTCGACGGCATCCTGGTCAGCAACCTGTTCACCAGCGCCGACCGGTCCGCCGCGATCACCGACAGCGGGACCGGCAACGGGGTCGTCCAGCCGGGCTCGGCCCTGCGCTCGGGCAGCCGGCAGTCGCTGGTGAGCTGGGACTCGCTGGGCCGGCAGGGTCGCAACTTCGTGACCAAGGCGCCCCCGGCCGACCGGCTCGGCGCCTTCGCCGGCCGGGCCGCGCTCGACCCGATCCGCATCTACGCCGGCCTGTCGTCGGCCGACTCGGTGCAGGAGCGCGCCGCTCTGGTCGTACGGGAGATGGACCGCACCCGGGCCTGGGACCGGTCGGTGATCGCGGTCTTCACGCCGACCGGCACCGGCTGGGTCGACAACGACGTGCCGAGCTCGCTGGAATACATGTACGCCGGGAACACCGCGCTCATGTCGATGCAGTACAGCTATCTGCCGAGCTGGATCTCGTTCGCGGTCGACCGGACCAAGGTGGTCGACGCCGCCTCGGCGCTGATCGGCGCGGTGCGCGAGCGGTGGGCGGCGATGCCCGCGGCCGACCGGCCCAAGCTGCTGATCTTCGGCGAGAGCCTGGGCACGTACGGGACCGAGAAGACCTTCGGTACGGCGGCCGCAATGGTCGACGGGGCGGACGGCATCCTGCTCGAGGGCCCGATGTTCGCCAACCCGATCCACCAGCAGCTCACGGCCGACCGGGCGCCGGGATCGCCGGTGTGGGACCCCGCCTACCCCGGGCTGCCGGTGGAGTTCTCGTCCGAGGCCCACGAGCTGCGCGACCTGGCCGGGTCGCCGCGCGTGGTCTACATGCAGAACTCGTCCGACCCGGTCGTGTGGTGGAGCCCCAGCCTGCTCTGGCGCCAGCCCCAGTGGCTGCGCGGCGGGCGGGGCCCGGACGTCACGCCGGCCATGCACTGGTACCCGGTGATCACCTTCTGGCAGACCACGGTCGACCTGCTCTTCGCCAACAAGGCGCCCATCGGGCACGGCCACGTCTACAAGTCCGGCGCGGTCGACGGCTGGGCCGCGCTGGCTCCCCCACCGGGCTGGACGGTCGGCGACACGCTGCGCCTGCGCGCGCTGCTCGACAACTGACTCGACACCTCACTCGACACCGGATCGGCCGGGTGTCGCCCACCTCGGACCGCTCGGACGGCATCGGCGAACGTCATTGTGTGAGACGTTCCGAGGAGCGTGACACATTCGCCGATGTCAACGAGGAGGAACCTCATGCAACGAAGGCGAGTCAGCATGGCCGCGATCGGCATCCTGGGGGCGGCGCTGATCAGCATCCCGGTCACCGGGTCCGCCGCGGCGGCGGCCCCGGGGGTGTCGTCGGTCGCCGAGTGCACCCCGGTGTCCAACGAGCGCGTCCGCGGCAACCGGCCGGGCGGGTCCGACCCCAACGACCTGACCCGCAGCGAGGCGACGCGGACCGAGAAGCAGCTGACCGAGAGGCTGCGGTCGAAGGGGCTCACCTGGACGTCGAAGGTGCCGAAGGGACCGATCACCGTCGACGTGCGGGTGCACGTCATCACCCGGTCCGACGGCACCGGGGGTGTGACACGGCAGCAGATCGCCGACCAGATCGCCGTGCTCAACGCCGCCTACGGTGGCCGGACGTCGCCGTTCGACGCCCGGACGATCTTCCGGTTCAAGACCAAGTCGATCGACTACACGGCCAACGACGACTGGTACGACTGGTCCGACCCGGACGTGGACCCGTCGGACGACCAGGAGGCCAAGGCCGCGCTGCACAAGGGCGGCTTCGACGACCTCAACATCTACATCGCGGGGCTGGCCGACGGCCTCCTCGGGTACGCGTACTACCCGAACGACGCGACGCTGATCCAGGACGGCGTCGTGATCCTCAACGAGAGCCTGCCCGGCGGCTCGGCGGCGCCCTACAACGAGGGCGACACGCTGACCCACGAGGCCGGCCACTGGTTCGGTCTCTACCACACCTTCGAGAACGGCTGCATGGCTCCCGGTGACGCAGTCTTCGACACGCCTTACCAGGCCGACGGCGACAACATCTTCCAGTGCAACGAGTCCGACGACACGTGTCCCGCCCCGGGCCGTGACCCCGTGCACAACTTCATGAGCTACGGCGACGACCCGTGCCTCGACCGCTTCACCCTCGGTCAGAGCATCCGGATGACGCTGATCTGGTTCGCGTACCGGGCACGTTGATCAGGCGGGGGGCGTCGCGACGGTCGCGGCGCCCCCTCCCGGCGTCAGCGGCGGAGCCAGGGCTGGAGCAGGCGGGTCACCCGGGGCAGCACCAGATAGGTCATGATCGGCGTCAGGCAGAGCGTGCTGATCAGCGTGCGGAGCACGACGTGCAGGTCGGCCAGCAGGTGGTTGAGGGTCACGGCGGCCAGCAGGCTGACCGGGAAGAAGCCCAGCCAGATGGTCACGGCCTGCTTCCACCGGGCCGGCGCCCGGGGGACGCTCTCGCTGACCTCGCGATCGCTCGGCGGGTCGAACCAGCCCTCGATCCCGGTCCGGCGTTCGGTACGGGTGTGCTCGACGAAGCCCTCGGCCGACGACAGCCACCAGCGGCGCTGCGGCGACTCCTCCCAGTTGCGCAGCGAGATCTCGTCGGCGAAGCGGTAGAGCATGTGCCATTCGTCCGACCGCTGATCGGGCCGCACCCAGCCGGTGCCCAGAAAGCCCGGAAAGTCCTCGGCCAGCGTGGTGCCGGCGTTGACCCACGCGATCATCTCGGCGTTCCGGGACGGGTCGGCGCGCCGGGTGATCGCGACGGTGACGGCAGGAGACTCCATGTCCCACATTCTGGTATCTGCTCGTTTCGCGCAGGCCTCGTCTCCGGTTTCGGTGCCGTGGCCCACACGATCCGCTCCGGTTTCGGTTCCCCGGCGCGGGCGGTAAGTTCCGCCCCATGACCTTGCAGCGAAAGTTGTCGATGGCAGCCGTGGGCGCCCTCGCGGCCCTGCTCCTGCCCGCTCCCGCCCAGGCCGGTGGCGGCTCGCCGGGCTGGCAGCTGACCCGGACCGGCACCGAGGCCCGGTTCCGCGGCCTGGCCCCGGTCAGCGCACGGGTGGCCTGGGTAGCCGGCTCGGCCGGCACCGTTCTGCGGACGGTCGACGGCGGCCGCACCTGGGCGTCGGTCGGCCCGGCGGCCGCGGCCGAGCTGGAGTTCCGCGACATCGAGGCGTTCGACGCCCGCCACGCGGTGGCCCTGACGATCGGCAACGGTCCCGACAGCCGCGTGTACGCCACGTCGGACGGCGGCCGTACCTGGAGCGAGACCTTCCGCAACGACGACCCGGCCGCGTTCTACGACTGCATGACGTTCCTCGACCGCAAGCGCGGGCTGGCGCTGTCCGACCCGGTGGACGGCAAGTTCCGCATCCTCGCGACCCGCGACGGCGGCCGCTCCTGGAACGTGCTGCCCCCGGCCGGCATGCCCGCCGCGCTGACCGGCGAGTTCGCCTTCGCCGCGAGCGGCACGTGCCTGGTCTCGGCGGGCGACAAGGCGATGTTCGCCACCGGCGGCGGCGCCCAGTCCCGGGTCTTCACGTCCCGCGACGGCGGCCGCACCTGGTCGGTGACCGCCACCCCGGTTCCGAGCGGGCCGAGCGCCGGCATCTACAGCCTGGCCGTACGCCGCGACGGCGCCGCCATCGCCGTGGGCGGCGACTACGTGACCCCCACCGCCGCCCCCGACGGAGCGGCCTACCTGCGCGGCCGTACGTGGACCGTCGCCCGCACCGTCCCGGGCGAATACCGCTCCGGCTCGGCCTGGACCGGCCGCGGCGGCACCGCCCTGGCCGTGGGCCCCACCGGCAGCGACGTCTCGTACGACGCCGGCCGCACCTGGAAGCGTTTCGACACCGGCAGCTTCGACGCCGTCGAGTGCGTCCCCGGCGCCTGCTGGTCCTCCGGCGAAAAGGGCCGCGTGGCCAAACTGACCCACCAGCACTGATCCGCCCGTCTGTCCCGCTGCCCGCCGGCTCCTCGAGACCCGGCGGGCAGCGCCCTCAGCCGGCGTCGGCGACGCGGCCGTCCGGGGTCAGTCCGTGGAGGTTCCTTTCATCGGGAGCTCAGCCCGCCGACCGGCCAGTCCGGCGGCTCCGCACCCGCTGTGTCGATTGCGGGCGTAGCGGAGGACGGCGAGAACGACACCGGCCGCGGCCAGAGACCAGACCGCTGCCTCGGCCCAGCCGGCGGCCGAGCTCTCGCCGGGCAGACCGTTCCGCAGCGGGAACACGATCAGGTTGGCCGCCGCACCGGCGGGGATGGTGAGCAGGGCCAGCAACCCGGTCAGGCCCGGGCGTCGGGCCAGCGCGCCGGCGACGCCCAGGGCCAGACCGAACACGACCGCCCGCACCAGCCAGTAGCTGACTATCCGCGCGTACGCGTCGATGCCGAACAGCACGTCCGTGGCGTAGTAGGCCAGGGTTGCGGCCAGGAGTCCGCCGGCCGCGGTGACCGCGGCGACGACCAGGGCAACCCTCGGGCGCGGGTGGGTGCCGGTCACCCAGCCGAGGACGAAGGCCAGCGCGGCCCAGGCCCAGCCGGAATCGAGGATCAGGCTGACGAAGATCGCCGTCCAGGTCGCCGCGCTGTCCTCGGTATGGGCCTGCCCCACTTCGCCCAGCAGGCCCGGCACGTTGTTGACGACGGAGGTCGCCGTGCCGAACACCACACCGGCCAAGAGCCCCAGGGCGACGCGCATGAGAAGCAAATCAGGCGGTAGTGCCGCGGACCCACGGGAGCGCGAGGCGCTCGATCAGGACCAGGGCGTAATACAGGATGATGCTGACGACGGCCATCAGGGTCAGGGCGGCGAAGGCCGTCGCCGTGTCGCCCTGGCCGGCGGTCTGGACGATGATCGTGCCCAGGCCCTCGTCGACGCCGCCGGACTGCATCTCGCCCACGGCCACGCCGATGACGGCCAGGGGCATGGCCAGCTTGAGGCCGACGAAGATCTGGGGCAGGGCGGCCGGCACGCGGACGCGCAGGAACGTCTGGGTGCGGGTCGCGTCGAGCGAGCGGGCCAGCTCGGCCAGGTCGGCCGGGGTGCTGGCCAGGCCGGTCGCGGTGGACAGCACGATCGGGAAGAAGCAGAGCAGGAACGCCATGGCCAGCACGGGTTTCGTGCCGAAGCCGAACCAGGCGATCATCAGCGGGGCGATGGCGACCTTCGGTACGGCGTTCAGCGCCACCAGCAACGGGCCGAAGGCGCGCTCGAACGGCTTCCACGCGGCGATCGCCGTGCCCAGGCCCACGCCGATGATCACCGACAGGCCGAAGCCGATCAGGGTCACCCGCAGCGTGTCCCACGTCGTCTGCAGCAGCAGCTCGGGGTACGTCCGGAAGCCCTCGTAGACGTCGACCGGGGACGGCAGGATGATCGGCTGGATGTCGAAGATCTCGACGACGGCCCACCACACCGCGATGGTGGCGACGATGCCGAGCACCGGCCAGGCCACCACGGCCGGTGACCACCGCCGGGCGGGGCGGGCGGGACGGGCCACGGCGGCCTCCGTCGGGGGTGTCAGCGTCTCTTGCACCGGGGTGCTCCTCAGGCGTTGGGGTGCGCCGGTCGTCCGACGCACCCCGCGTAGACAGGATCAGGCCTTGGGAGTCAGGTCGAAGGTGATGACCTGCTCGGGCTTGAGGCCGGGCTCGATCTGACCGGAACCCTGCAGGATCGCGATGCTCCGGGCGACCCGCTCGGCGTCGAGCGCGCCGACCGGGATGCCGGCGGCGGCCGACTTCACGTACGGGCCCATCAGGGTGAGCTCGGCGGCGACGCCCTCGGGCTTGGCCGTCTGCACGTACTTCTGCGTGATCGTGCCGGCCTCGGCCGGGTTCGCGATGGAATCGGCGAGACCCTTGAGCAGCGCCTCGGTGAACTTCCGGACCTTCTCCGGGTTGTCCGTGGCGTACTTGGACGACGTGATCAGGACGTTGCCGTACAGGTCCTGGAGGTAGTCGCTGTAGGGCAGGACGACGGCCTTCTTGCCCTTGGCCACGGTCTCGACGGTGGGCTTGCCGACCACGAACTGGCCGATGCCCTGCGTCCGGCCGGACGCGAGCAGGCCGATCAGCTCCTGGGCCTGGCCGTTCTGGAACTTGACCTTGTTGGGGTCGACGTTGGCCAGCTTGGCGTAGGTCGGGAACAGCGTGCGCACGACCGAACCGGGCTGGTCGGTCAGCGTCTTGCCCTCGAGGTCCTTGGGGGCGTTGATGCCGCTGCCTTCGAGCGCGATGATCGCGGCCATCGTGCGCTGCTGGATGGCCGCCACGGCGGTGAAGCCGCTGGTCTTGTCCTCGCCACCGGCGGCGATCAGGCCACCGGTCAGGTCGATCGGCGTGAACTGGGCCTGGCCGGACACGATCGACTTGATGTTCTCGCCGGAGCCCTTGCCCGGCTTGACGTCGACCTCGAAGCCGGCGTCCTTGAAGTAGCCCTTGTCGAGCGCGACGTACGCGTACGAGTCGCGGCCGAAGGTGCCGAACGAGGTCAGGTAAGTGATCTTTTCGAGCGAGGTGCCGCCGCTGCCACCGTCGTTGTCAGCCGAGTCGTCGCTGCACCCGGCGGCGGCGCTCATGGTGAGAGCGAGCGCGCCGGCGACAACGGAACGTACGAGGGTCCTTCTGTACACCGTGATCCTTCCCGACCTGGTCCGGTCGATGGAGAAGTCGGCAACCCGGCAAATGGCGCACCGGGGCCGTGAGTGGCCGAACGTGGGGCAGTGGTGTCCCGACGGGGATCGTAGGGCAAACTGGCACATGCATCGATGACAGGTTCGTCTCAAAAGCCGAAGTAGACGTATCCCACACCATCGATCATGATGAGCCGGGTATGCGCCCAGCTCGGCTTATGAGGGACGACCATGCGCGTTTGTCTGTTCATCGAGCCGCACCGTGGTGCGACGTACGACACCCAATTGAGGTTCGCCCGGCAGACTGAGGACGCCGGTTTCGAGGGCCTGCTGCGAGCCGACCACTACCGGGCGCTGACCCCCGAGCCGGGACTGCCCGGGCCGACGGACGCCTGGATCACGCTGGCCGGACTGGCCCGGGAGACCCGTACGCTGCGGATCGGCACGCTGGTCAACTCGGCGACGTTCCGGCTGCCCGGTCCACTGTCGATCATCGTGGCGCAGGTCGACCAGATGAGCGGCGGCCGGGTCGAGCTGGGGCTGGGCGCCGGGTGGGTCGAGCGCGAGCACACCGCGTACGGCATCCCCTTCCCCGCCCTGGGTGAGCGCTTCGACCGTCTCGAGGAGCAGCTCGAGATCCTCACGGGACTTTGGGGCACCCCGGAGGGCCATACGTACACGTACGAGGGACAGCACTACCACCTCGTGGACGCGCACGCGCTGCCGCGTCCGGTCCAGCGGCCGCACCCCCCGATCATCGTCGGAGGCAGGGGCCCGCGCCGGACGCCCGAGCTCGCGGCCCGCTACGCCGACGAGTTCAACATGCCGTTCAAGACCGTTCCCCAGACGGCGGCCGCGTTCGATCGCGTACGCGCGGCGGCCGCGAAGACCGGCCGGAAGCTCACGTATTCCGCGGGCATCGTGGTGGCGATCGGGCGTACCGACGCCGAGGCCGCCCGCCGCGCCGCCCCGCTGCACGTCAAGAGCGCGCTGCCGCCGGAGGACCCGGTGGTCGGCTCGCCCGACCAGCTCGTGCAGCGCATCGGCGAGATGCGCGAGATCGGCGCGACCCGGGTGCACCTGCGGCTGACCGAGATGGACGATCTGGACCACGTGGACCTGATCGCCGGCGCTGTCCTGCCTCAGCTGTCCAGGTAGGCGAGCACGGCCAGCACACGCCGGTTGTCGTCCTCCGACGGCGGCAGGCCGAGCTTGGTGAAGATGTTGTTGATGTGCTTGCTGACCGCCTTCTCCGTGACGAAGAGGCGCCCCGCGATCGCCGCGTTGGAACGGCCCGCGGCCATCTCGCCGAGCACCTCGCGCTCGCGGGCGGTGAGGACGTCGAGCGGCCGGCTGCGGTCGAGCAGCCGGGCCACCACCTCGGGGTCCATCATCGTGCCGCCCCCGGCCACCTGCCGCACCGCGTCGACGAACTGCGCCACGTCGGAGACCCGGTCCTTGAGCAGATAGCCGACCCCGCCGCGGCGGTCGGAGAGCAACTCGCGGGCGTAGAGCGCCTCGACGTGCTGGGAGAGCACCAGGATCGGCAGGCCGGGCGCCTGACGGCGGGCCGCGATCGCCGCCTGCAGGCCCTCGTCGGTGAACGTGGGCGGCAGCCGCACGTCGAGGACGGCAACGTCGGGCTTGTACTCGAGCAGGGTCGGCAGCACGTCGGGGCCACGGTCGACGACCGCGACGACGTCGAAGGCGAACGCCTCGAGGATGCGGGTCAGTCCGTCCCGGAGGAGAGCATGGTCCTCGGCGATGACGACGCGCACGGCAGCTCCATGGTGACGATGGTCGGTCCACCCGGCGGGCTGGACATGGTCATCGTGCCATCGAAGGCGGCGAGGCGGCGTTCCATTCCGGCCAGGCCCGTGCCACGTTTCGGGTCGGCCCCGCCCCGGCCGTCGTCCCCGATCTCGAGGCGCAGCACGCCACCGGTGTGATGCATGCTGACGTAGGCGAAGGTGGCGCCGCTGTGCCGTTGCACATTCGTCAGGGTCTCGGCGACCGCGAAGTAGGCGGCCGACTCGACCGGCGTCTCGAGGCGTCCGGTGACGTCCGAGTCCACAGTGGTCGGGATGCGCAACGTCAGGGCGAGGGCGCGCACCGCGCCGTCGAGGCCGCGCTCGGCCAGCACCGGCGGGTGGATGCCGCGGACGAGATGGCGCAGCTCGATCAGCGCGGTCGAGCTGGTCTCGCGGGCCTCGGCGAGAAGTTTGCGGACCGTGGCCGGATCACGGTCGACCAACTCCTCGGCCAGGCCGATGGTCATGCCGAGCGACACCAGCCGGGTCTGGGCGCCGTCGTGCAGGTCACGCTCGATGCGCCGCAGCTCGGCGGCCTGGGCGTCGACCGTGTCGGCCCGGGTGACGGTGAGCTGGGTGACCCGCAGCCGCAGCTCGGCGGCGCGGGTCGGGGCCAGGAAGAGCCGGCCGAACAGCGCGTCGAAGCGGCGCAGGTAGGGCGCGACGGCCAGGCCGAGCGCGAGGATGGCCGCGCCCTGGGGCAGCGAGAGGAAGCCCTCGCCGACGCTCTCGATCGGCCAGTTGACGCCGTAGCCGGACCACTCGCCGCCCAGATACATCCAGAGCGGCAGCAGGACGATGCCCTCGACCCCGTACGCCGGCAGGGCCAGCGTGACGATGCCGATGGCCAGCCCGGCGATCGCCCCGGGCAGCAGCCAGGCGAAGTCCCGCCAGGTCGCCGGGTCGGTGAGGATCCATTTGCAGTGGCCCCAGCCGATCGGCGCGAGGCCGGCGGGTTTGGGGCGGTAGGGCCGCGCGATGGGCACGCCATGCCAGCCCGCGACCCGCCGGGCCAGGTCGGCGCGCAGCCGGATCAGCGCGGTCACCGCCGGCAGCAGCATGAGGCCGATCCCGAGCACCGGGGTCAGCACCAGCGACACCACGAAGAGCACGAAGAGCGGGAAGTTGAGGACGGCGAGGGCGACCGCCAGAATGCCGGACGCCACCGCCCGGAGCCCTTCACGTAGCCAGTCTCTTGTCTCCACGCCTCTCATCGTGGCCCACCGGCGCTCGCAACTCAGTAGTGCTAGCCCTACCACCAGACGGGTTCTGGCACTCCTGACCTCGAGCGGCCGGCACGGTTGGCTGGAGGGCATGACGACAACGACAGAGCGGCCGCGCGCGACGGCCGGGAGCGACTTCGCTGAGCTGGGGCGACGGATCAACGCGGCGGGGCTGCTGCGCCGGCGTCCGGCGTACTACGTGGCCCGGCTGAGCCTGGTCGGCGGCGCGCTGATCCTCGGCTGGGGCGCGTTCTTCGTGGTCGGTGCGTCGTGGTGGACGCTGGCCGTGGCCGCCTTCCTCGCGGTGGTGTTCGCGCAGACCGCGCTGGTCGCCCACGACCTCGCCCACCGGCAGGTGTTCCGCACCAACAAGCCGAGCGGCCGGGCCGGGCTGATCGCCGGCAACGTCGCGATCGGCATGTCCTACGGCTACTGGATGGACAAGCACACCAAGCACCACGCCAACCCCAACCACGACGACCTCGACCCGGACGTCGGGCCGGGCGTGCTGGTCTGGTCGCGGGAGGCGGCGGCCGGTCACGGGTTCCTGGCGCGCTACCAGGCGTACTTCTTCTTCCCGCTGCTGACCCTGCTGGGCCTGTCGCTCAAGCGGGACAGCGTGCGGTGGATCGTCGAGAAGCGCCGCCGGACCGAGGCCGTCCTGATCGGCCTGCACTTCATCGCCTACGCCGCCGCGCTGCTGCTGGTGCTGAGCCCGCTGCAGGCGCTGGCGTTCCTCGTGGTGCACCAGGCGATTTTCGGTGTCTACCTGGGACTGACGTTCGCCCCCAACCACAAGGGCATGCCGCACCCCACCGGCGACGAGGACTTCCTGCGCAAGCAGGTGCTGACCTCGCGCAACGTGCGCGGCGGCCGGTTCGTCGACGCGGCCCTGGGCGGGCTCAACTACCAGATCGAGCACCACCTGTTCCCGGCCATGCCCACGCCGAACCTGCGCCGGGCCCAGCCGATCGTGCGGCAGTACTGCGCGGAGATCGGCGTCCCGTACGAGATGACCGGCCTGACCGACTCGTACCGGCAGGCCCTGAGCCACCTGCACGACGTCGGCGCCGATCTCCGCGCCGCCCGCCGCTAACGGGGGATGTTGCGCAGGTTCGTGCGGGCCAGGTGCAACATCTGACCGACGCCGCCGGAGAGCACCGACCTTCCGGCGGCGAGCGCGAACCCGGCCGCCTCCTCCTTGGTGATGTGCGGCGGGATCTCCAGGGCGCTCGGGTCGGTGACGACGTCGAGCAGCGCCGGGCCGTCGTGGTCGAGCACCGAGCGCAGCGCGCCCCGCACCTCGTCCGGCTTCTCGACCCGGATCGCGTGCAGGCCGGCGGCCCGCGCGATCGCCGCGAAGTCGACGTGGTCGTGGTCGGTCTCGTACGGTGGGTCGCCGGCCACGAGCATCTCGAGGCGGACCATGCCGAGGCTGGAGTTGTTGAAGACGACCACCTTGACCGGCAGGTCGTGCAGCTTGGCAGTGAGCAGCTCGCCGAGCAGCATGGCCAGGCCCCCGTCGCCGGACATCGAGACCACCTGGCGGCCGGGGTCGAGCTTCGCCGCGCCCAGGGCGTGCGGCAGCGCGTTGGCCATCGTGCCGTGCACGAACGAGCCGAGCAGGCGGCGACGCCCGTTCGGCGTGATGTAGCGGGCCGCCCAGCTCGTGCACATGCCGGTGTCGGCGGTGAAGACCGCGTCGCCGGCCGCTTCCTCGTCGAGCACCGAAGCCACGTACTCGGGATGGATCGGCACCAGGTTCTCGACGTTCCTGGTGTAGGCGCCGACGACCCGCTCGAGCTCGTCGACGTGCTTCTTGAGCATGCGGTTGAGGAACTTGTGGTCCTTGCGCTCCAGCTTGGGCAGCAGCGCCCGCAGCGTCGCCCGGACGTCGCCGGCCACCCCGAGGTCGAGCGCCGTCCGGCGGCCCAGGCGGGCCGGGTCGATGTCGATCTGGATCGTGTTCTTCTGCGGCAGGAACTGCCGGTACGGGAAGTCGGTGCCGAGCAGCAGGAGCAGGTCGGCCTCGTGGCTCGCCTCATAACAGGCGCCATAGCCCAGCAGGCCCGACATGCCGACGTCGTACGGGTTGTCGTACTGCAGCACGTCCTTGCCCGGCAGCGTGTGCCCGACCGGCGCGCCCAGCACCTCGGCCAGTTCCAGCACCTCGCCGCGGGCGCCGGCGCAGCCGATCCCACCGAAGATCGCCACCGTCCCGGCCGCGTTGATCCGTTCGGCCAGGTCCTCGAGCACGTAGTCGGACGGCGGGCCGAGCACCGGGCCGGCCACCGCGTGCCCCACGCCGGTGTCGTTCGTCGCGTCCGCGGCGAGCACGTCGCCCGGCATGATCAGCACCGCCGCGCCCCGCTTGCCGACCGCCTGCTGGATGCTCATGCGCGCCATCCGGGGCATCTGCCCGGCCGACGAGACCATCTCGGCCCAGTGGCTGGCCTGGCCGAACAACTGCTTGGGGTCGGTCTCCTGGAAGAAGCCGCCGCCGATCTCGCTGGAGATGATGTGCGAGGCGATCGCCAGCACGGGAGCGCCCGAGCGCTGCGCGTCGAAGACCCCCTGGATCAGGTGGGTGTTGCCCGGCCCGCAGCTGCCCGCGCAGACCGCGAGCTTGCCGGTGAGCTGGGCCTCGGCCGCGGCCGCGAACGCCGCGGCCTCCTCGTTGTGCACGTGGACCCACTCGATGGCGTCGTTGCGCCGGATCGAGTCGGACAGGGCGTTGAGGCTGTCCCCCACCAGCCCGTAGATCCTGCTCACCCCGGCCTGGACGAGCACCTCGACCAACTGGTCGGCGACTGTCTTTCCCTTACCGAACACCGCGGCCTCCCGCCGTCGTGCGAATGTGCGTGAGGTACCCGAGCGGACGAATGCGTGAACGGAGCGGTAAATGGATCTGCGTCTCACCGATAAGGTGGCGGTCGTCACTGGCAGTAACGCCGGAATAGGCGAGGCTGTCGCGCGCGGGCTGGCCGCCGAGGGCGTGCACCTCGTGTTGTGCGGCCGCGACGAGGATCGCCTGCGGGCCGTCGCGTCCTCGATCCCCGACGTCCGGGTGGTGACCGTCGCCGCCGACCTGACCCGGCCCGACGGCGCGGCGCGGGTGGCCGCGGCCGTCGGCGAGCTCGGCGGCGCGGACATCCTCATCAACAACGCCGGCACCGGCAGCGACGAGAAGATCCTGACCGCGCCCGACTCGCGCTGGCAGGAGTACTGGGAGCTGCACGTGATGGCGGCCGTCCGGCTGGCCCGCGAGATAGCGCCGGGCATGAAGGCCCGGGGTGGCGGGGTGATCTTGCACAACGCGTCGATCTGCGCCACCCAGCCGCTCGGCTACGAGCCGATCTACAACGTCACCAAGGCCGCGCTCGTGATGTTCTCGAAGTGCCTGGCGAACGAGCTGATCGGGGACAACATCCGGGTCAACACGGTGAACCCCGGCCTGGTCATGACCGGGGACTGGATCAAGACCGCGAAGGCGTTGACCGCCGGCACCGATCAGACGTGGGAGCAGTACCTGGAGGGGATCGCCCAGGACAACGCGCCGATCGGACGGTTCGCCACCCCCGAGGAGGTGGCGGACTTCTTCGTCTTCCTCTGTTCCGAGCGTGCCGCCTATTCGGTCGGCTCGACCCATTATGTGGACGGCGGCTGGCTCAAAGTGACGACCTGAGCCACGGGACGAGCAACGGCAGGACGACGGCCGCCTGCATCGCGGCCAGGTGGTCGGCCTCCGGAATCAATTCCACTTCCCAGCCGTACGTCCGCAGCCGCGCACGGTTGGCCCGGAGCGGCTCGGCGAGGGCGACGTAGGCGTTGTCCCACGCCGGGCCGTACCGGATGTTGTCGTCCTCGCCGGCGAAGGCCAGCCGGGGCACGTCGAGACGCACGGCGGTGTCGTCGAATGCGCGAAGCGACTCGTACAGGGTCACGAACTGGCGGGTCTGGCCGGGCGTCTGGGTGAACGCGACGGAATCCCAGTCGCCCGGGACGGGCTCGCCGGTCGGCGGGGGCGGCGGGTCGATCGCCATCCGGTGGGCCGAGCGGGTGACCGCGAGCATCGCCTCGTAGGGGCCGCCGAGCGGCGGGAAGCCGCCCATGGCCAGCGCGGTGAGCCGGTCGGTGCGCAGGGCCAGCTGCAGTCCGCACAGGGCGAGCCACGAGTAGCCGTAGTAGGCGAACCGGTCGGCGCCGGCGGCGTCGGCGATGGCCAGCAGGTCGGCCGTGGCCGCGTCGGCGGTGAGGGTCAGGGGCGCCGGGTGGTCGTTGCGGTGGCCCTCGTAGTCGGCCGTGACGGCCCGGAAGCCGGCCTCGGCCAGGCCGGACGCGAGGGTGTGGCCGAGAGCGGGGTCGCCGCCCCAGGCCCGCATCGCCTCGGCCTGCGCGCCGTCGGCGATCACCGTGCTGACCGGGAGGAGGATGGCCGGACCGGTGCCGTGGACCTGGACGTCGATGGTGGAACCGTCGTGGAGTCGAGCAGTCGGCATGCAAAACACTATACACTGTCAGGAGTTATGGACGACCACCTCAGGCGGCTCTGGCGGCATCGTGGGGCGACGCTGCCCACGCCCCGCCGCGGGCCGAGACAGCAACTCGACCTCGACGAGATCCTCGCCGCCGGCATCGAGATCGCGGACGCCTCCGGGCTCGAGGCGGTGTCGACGCGGGCCGTGGCCGCGCGCTTCGGCAAGACGGCGATGGCGCTCTATCCGTACGTCGGAACCAAGGAGAACCTGCTCGCGCTGATGCAGGACCAGGCGACGGCCATGCCCGTTCTCGATCTGTCACCGAGCGGGCTGGCGGAGGCTTTGCGGGCGTGGGCCACGGCGCTCTTCGAGGTGTATCTGGCTCATCCGTGGCTGACCGAGCGGCCCTGGTCGCAGGCCAGCCAGGGGCCACACGAGCAGGACTGGCTGGAGGCGCTGCTGGGGATCTTCGAGCGCTTCGCGGTGCCGGCCGGGTCGCGGGCGCCCGCGGTGACCATGCTGTACGCGACGACGCGCGCGACCGCGCAGACCGCGGCGGCCTACCGGCGTCTGACCGAGAACGATCTCGAGCAGTGGCGCGCCCGGGCAGCGGCGATCCCCGAATCGTTCCCGCTCTCGGCCGCCCTCCCCCCGATCACCCCGCACTGGGCCGACGCTCCCCGCGCGGGCCTGCACGCGGCGGTCGGGCTGCTCGCGGCCGGTCTGGTCGCGGCCGAGCCGCCCGCCTAGCCCGTACCGCCCTACAGCTGTGCCGCGTCCAGACCGATGAGGTCCCGCAGCGCGCTCTCGCCGCCGGGGGTGAGCCGCACGGCCCGGCCCGAGCCGATCCGGGTGACCCAGCGCCGCGTGAGGGCCGCCTCGCACAGGCGCGCCCCGGCCACCCCGGCCAGGTGCTGCCGCCGCTCGGTCCAGTCGAGGCAGCCGCGGGCCAGCGGCCGCCGCCCCGGCCGCAGCTCGGCCCCGGTCACCGAGGTCAACACCGTTCTCCCGTACGGGGTGAGCGCGAACCCGCCGTCCACGTCGAGCATCCCCGCCCCGGCCATCGCCTCGGTGACGGCCACCCCGAGCCGCCCGGCCAGATGGTCGTAGCAGGTGCGGCCCCGCCGCAGGGCCGCGCTCGCGGTGACGGCCCGCAGGCCGGTGACCGGCGCCGGGCGGGGCTCCAGCCGCGCGGCCAGGTCCTCGATGAGCTGGGCCGCCGACTCGTCGGCCAGCTGCACGTACCGGTGCCGGCCCTGCCGCCGCTCGACCAGCAGCCCGCCGGCGACGAGCCGGTGCAGGTGCTCGGTGGCGGTGGACGGCGCGACCCCGGCGTGCCGGGCCAGCTCGCCCGCCGTCCAGGCCCGCCCGTCGAGCAACGCCAGGCAGACGGCCGCCCGCGTCTCGTCCGCGAGCAGCCCGGCGAGGGCGGCGAGGTCTCCGGCGGTGGCCATGTGTCCAGTGTGCGGCGCAACGGTTCGGCGCCGGCCGAAGCTTCGCCCCCGGTGGACAACCCGACGCCGTCAGCCCCTCCCCTGATGGGCCGGGGCCCGGGTGGCGGCCTCGGCGGAATTGCCGATCGCGGCACGCCGGCCGAGGGCCCGGATCGCCAGGAAGCTGATCGGCGCGAGGGTCAGGTGGCACAGCGCCAGCGCGATCGTGCTCGTCCCGTCGAGATCGGCGGGCAGCGTCATCACGAGGATCGTCACGACCGCCAGCACGGGGGCGACGATCGCCGCTACCCGGGCGACCCACGGGCCGAGCCGCGCGAGCACCGCCACGAGGACCAGCCCGACCAGCAGAGGCACGGCACTGAAACCGGCCACCGTGACGGCGTCGACCTCGTTGACGACGCCCCCGGTGGTGAAGCGGAAGCTGCCGCCGGCCGCGCGGCCCACCCCGTACACGACGAGGTTGACGATCACGGCGGCCACGCAGGCCAGGGCGATGATCGCCGGCCGGCTACGCATCGGTTCCGCGCTTCAGATAGGCCTCGATGCGGGCGAAGGCGCCCTGCCAGACCTCGCCGACGAAGAAGTCGCGGATCTCGGGGACGGGGAAGCCGCTCTGTGTGACCGTCATGAGCGTGCCGTCGCCCTTCTCCTCGAAGGTGACCTCGATGCGGGTGGTCATCTCCTGGCCGTCGGGCCCCGAACCGGTCGACTCGGTGACCAGCCGGCGGGGCCGGTCGATCTCGAGGAAGGTCTGGGTCTCCCGGAAGAGGGTGTCCCGGTCGGACCCCCACACGGCGGTCTGCCGGCCGCCCACCCGCAGGTCGACCTCGATCTCGACGATGCCCGGCTCGTCGTCGAGGATGCTGAACCAGATCTTCTGTTTCTCGGCGTCGGTGTAGGCGTCGAACACCTCCTCGGGCGTGGCCGGCAGCTCCCGCGTGACCCGCATGTCCAGTGTCATGTCCCCTGCTCCTTGCTCCGGTCGGTGTCGTCCGCGCCGCGGCGCAGCGTGAAGTAGGCGTCGAGGCCGTCGAGGCGACGGGCCCAGAGGCGTTGGTAGAAGCTGATCCAGGCCAGCGCGTCGTCGAGCGGCGCCGGGGCGAGGCGGCACTGCCGGGTGCGGCCGACCTTCTCGGTGACCACCAGACCGGCGTCCTCGAGCACCTGGACGTGTTTCTTCATGCCGGTCAGGGTCATGCCGGCCGGCTCGGCGAGCTCCCCGATGGTCGCCGGCCCCGCCCCCAGTCGCACCAGCACGCCGCGCCGGGTCGCGTCGGCAAGCGACGCGAAGACCCGATCCAATCCCTCATGCTGAACCACGTGGTTCACCTTACGAAACTGAACCAGAAAGTTCAACGTCCGGACGGATGGTGTCGTCGGTTCCGGAAGTGGATCGTCCACTTCCCGTTCTACGGTGTGCTGATGCAGTCGAGGATCAAAGGGATGTGGTGGGGCATGGCCGTCGAGGCGCCCGACCCCGCCGCGCTGGCCCGGTTCTACTCCGAGCTGATCGGCTGGCCGGTCGTCCACGAGGAGCCGGGCACCACCGTCCTGGCCACCGCCGCGGACGGCTCCGCCTTCGTCGTGTTCCAGCAGGCGACCGACTACGAACGGCCGGTCTGGCCCCCGTCGGAGGGCCACCAACGGCCGATGATGCACTTCGATTTCCAGGTCGCCGACCTCGACTCCGCCGTGGCCGAGGCGCGGGCGCTGGGCGCCGACCTGGCCGGCCACCAGCCGCAGCCGCACGTCCGGGTCCTGCTCGACCCGGCCGGTCACCCCTTCTGCCTGGTCCGCGACGACGACTGATGTGTCGGCCCGAGCAGGGCGGCAATCCCTTTTACCAGCGCGATTCCGAGGGCTTGACTTGAAGCTCGGTTCACCTTGGAGACTCACCGAAAGTCAGCGTGGCGTACAGCTGGGGAGTCGTCGTGGACATCGGTGTCATTCTGCCTTCGGTGGCGGCGCAACAGCGCGAAGGACTCGATCTGCCGGCGGCGGCCCGCCACGCGGAGGAGCTCGGGCTCGACAGTGTCTGGCACGGTGACCACCTGGCCACGGGCATGCCGTCGCTGGACTGCGCGGTGGCGCTGGCCGCGGCGGCCGCCGCCACCAGCCGGATCCGGGTCGGGGCGAGTGTCTTCATCCCGGCGATCCGCCCGCTGGCCTGGGCGGCCAAGCAGGTGGCGAGTCTCCAGCACGTGTCGGCCGGTCGCCTAATCCTCGGCATCGGCTCCGGCGGTGGCGAAGCCCAGTGGGCGGCCGCCGGCGTGCCCTATGCCGAGCGGGCCGCCCGCACCGACACCGCGCTCGAGCTCCTGCCGTCCCTGCTCGGCGGCGACGAGGTCGAGCTGCCCGACGAGGAGGGCCGCCCCCGGGTGACGCTGGCCCCGGCCGTGCCCGTCCCGCCACTGTGGATCGGCAACCTGGCCGTCCGCCGGGCCGCGCGGTACGGCGACGCCTGGTTCCCGTCGCTCATCACACCGGCCGAGCTGACCGCCGGCGCCACCCGCCTGGCCGAGCTGGCCGCCCGGTTCCGGCGCCCGGTCCCGGCGATCACCATCGGGGCGGCCGGGGCCCTGGGCGACGGGCCCGGCCTGCCGGATGCGGCCGAGATGACCACGAACCTGATCCGGGCGTACGGGAAGGAGCCCGCGCAGGCCGAGCTTCTGCCGATCACCGGCGGCGCCACGCAGATCGCCGGCCGCTTCGCGGAGTACGAGAGCGCCGGCGCGAGCCACGTGGTGATCGGTCTGGCCGGTGACGGCTGGCGGCGACAGTGCGAGGTGCTGGCCGAGGCCCGCACCTCGCTGTCGTAGCGTCAGGCGGCCGGCGTCACCGACCAGCCGTCGGCGTAGGCGATGTGGACGGGACGGATCTCCTCGTGCCAGGCGCCCGGCACGGGCTCGGTCCGCAGGATCACCGGCCGGTCGACCAGGACGCAGCGGTGCTCGCCGGGCCACCACCAGCCGGCCGACCGGGTGAGCGCCGACCACTCGGCGAATTCGCGCTCGCGGCTCAGGCGGGGTGTCACCGTTTGCCGGATGGCGTCGATGTGGGCGACCCAATGGGCGTCCTGATGGCCGTACCAACCCACCGGCACGGGGCCGAGCGCGGCCCGCACCGGCAGATAGAGACCGGCCAGACTGCGGAAGAGCGCATTCCGTACGCCCTGCGTGAGCAATTCGTGGAACGGCAGCCCGGAGTCGAGGGCCGGGCCGGGCGGCAGGACGGGCCACGCTTCGCCCTTGCGGCGTTCGGCGGCGGACGATCGGCGGGCGGCTCGGCGTGGTCGGCCTCGAGAGCGGACCGCAGGCGGGACAGGCCCGCCGCGATGTCACCGGCCAGGGGGAAACGGCCGGGTGGCCGGCGGTCGCCCAGCCAGGACCGCAGGTCGTCGTGGATGGGCAGACCTTCGAGGTACGGGAGGGCCGCGCGGGGCGACGGGACCCGGACGAACTCCGGGCGCGGGCGGCCGTGACGGGCGTACAGCGAAGTGATTGTCTCTTCGGTGCTGCTGTGGTCGGCGGGCTTGGTGGAGAGCGCCACCTCGAGCCATTCGCGGCGTACGGCCGCCGCCCGATCCCACAGCTCCTGACGAAGCGCGGCCTGTCGCCGCGCGGGCGCGATCAAAGCGCGAGGGCGCACGCGCCCTTCCGGGAGAAGATCATGAGGTCAGCTTCCCCCGGAACGGGCGGCGTGTCCAGCGGTTATTTCGGGGCGCCGAGGTCGTCGAGGGCCTTGACCGAGCCGCGGTGCAGCGGCACGGGATCGGACTTGCGGGCCTGGTCGAGGCTGATCTCCTTGGCCGCGGCGTTGGCCTGTTCGAGTTGCGGCTTGCGGTCGAAGAGCGTCCTGGTCAGCACGCAGGCGACGTTGGCATCGAGGTCGTCCTTCACCAGCAGCAGGTTGGGGACGACGATCGTCGGGGTGTCGCCGGCCAGCTTGTAGGTGGCGGCCGGGATGGCGCCGGCCTCGTACACCGGGTTGATCTTCTGCAGCTCCGGCAGCAACGGGGTGACGTCGAGGAACTCGACCTGATCGCCAGAGGTGGTGAGCAGGTCGGTGATGCCGGGCGTGGGCAGGCCGCCCGACCAGAAGAGGGCATCGATCGAGCCCTCCTTCATCCCGTCGACCGTCTTGGTGAGGTCGAGCTTCTGGGCGCTGACGTCCTGGGCCGGGTCGAGGCCGGCCGCCGTCAGCAGCCGGTTGGCGATGACCTCGGTGCCGGACTTGGGCGAGCCGGTGGAGACCCGCTTGCCCTTCATGCCGGCGACGTCCTTGATGCCGGCGGCCTTGCGGACGATCACCTGGGTGTAGTTGGTGTGGATGCGGGCCAGGGCGGCGATCGGCTGCTTGCTGTCGAAGCTGCCGGTCCCGTTGATCGCGTCGGCGGCGGTGTCGGCCAGCGAGAAGGCGATGCCGTAGCTGCCGGCCACGAGCTGCTGGATGTTCTGGACCGACGCGCCGGTCTCGGAGGCGGTCGCCTGGACCTTGCCGCCGGCCTCCCCGAGCTGCTCGGCGTACGCGTTGCCGAGCGCGAAGTACACGCCGGTCGCGTTGCCGGTGGCGATGCCGAGCCGGGTCTCGGCGGCGACGTCGCAGGTCACCTCGCCCCCCGCGTCCGTGGAGGCGGCGTCCTGCCGTCCGCCGCAGGCCGTCAGCGCCCCGGTGAGGGCGAGAGCGAGCCCGGCGGTCATGGCCATGCGTCTCATATCAACCCCGTTCTTCGGTGTGCGTGGTGTCGCGGCCGGGCCGGCGGCCCGGTCCGGAGTCCGGGTCGTCCTCGGTCGAAGCGGAGGGCGGCGCCGCATCGGACGGCGGCGGGTCGGGGTGCCTACGGTCGGCGGCGGCCCAGCCCACGGCGGCCAGCAGCAGGGCGACGCCGAGGCCGATCGTCAGCGGCTCGAGGTAGAGCAGCAGCAGCCCGGCCAGCGCGGCCAGCACCCGGCTGCCGGTGCCCGCGCGTCCGATGCCCAGCACCCAGCCGCCCGTGGCGACCGCGAGGGCGGCCACCCCGGCCATCGCGGCCGCGGTGGCCCAGACGACGTCGACGAAGGGCCCCCGGGCGAGCAGGTACGACCCCGACGGCGTGAGCACGAACGCGATCGGGGCCAGGAACGCCGGAAGGGCGTACTTGAGGGCCTGCCACATCGTCGGGATCGTGCGCCCGCCGGTGATCGCGCTCGCCCCGACGGCGGCCAGGGCCGTGGGCGGGGTGACCTCGGAGAGCACCGAGTAGTAGAAGACGAACATCGCCGCGGCCGGGGCCGGGACGCCCAGGGCCAGCAACGCCGGGCCGATGATGACCCAGCCGATGATGAAGCTCGCGGTGACCGGGACGGCCAGCCCGAGGATGGCCAGCGCCACGGCCGCGAGGACGACGGTCAGCGCCAGCACCGCCGTCGGGTTCGAGGTGACCGCCTGGGCCCCGCGCACCAGCAGCGACGCCAGCTGGGCGCCGAGACCGGTCTTGGTCGTGGTGGCGGTGATGATGCCGGCGGCGGCGCAGACCGCGACGACCGGCAGCACGCTGCGGACGCCGGCGCTGAGCGCGGTGAACAGCCGGTGCGGGGTCAGCCAGGACCGCCGGTCGAGGAACGACAGCGCGAAGGCCAGCAGCGTGGCGTAGACGACGGCCCGGGTGGCGCTCTGGCCCAGCGCCAGCAGGACGACGATCAGCACCAGCGACGAGAAGTGGTAGCCGAAGCGGCCCAGCAGCCGCAGCGTGCTGACCGGCGGCGCGTCGAGCCCGCGCACCCGGAAACGGCGGACGTCGATCTCGACGGCGAGCAGGATGCCGAGGTAGTAGAGAACCGTCGGGATCATCGCCCAGCCCAGGACGGTCAGGTAGGAGACGTCCAGATACTCGGCGACGATGAACGCGGCCGCGCCCAGGGTGGGCGGGGACAGGATCGCGCCGACGCCGGCCGCGGCCAGCATGCCGCCCGCCTGCTCGGCCGGGTAGCCGGCCCGGCGCAGCAGGGGCCAGGTGACCGCGCCGACGCTGACCGCGGTGGCCGTGCCCGAGCCCGAGACGGTGCCCAGCAGGAAGCCGGCCGCGACCGCTGTCCGCCCGGCCGCGCTGCGCGACTTGCGGAAGGCGGCCACCGACAGGTCGACGAAGAAGCGGCTCGCGCCGGACAGGTCGAGCACGGCGCCGTAGATGGTGAACAGCACGATGTACGTGGCCGCGACGTCCAGCGGCGTGCCGTAGAACCCGCTGCCCGAGTTGTAGAGCGCGTCGACGATCTGGGCGAAGTCGAGGCCGGCGTGGGCGACGGACCACTCCTGCGGCAGCAGCCCGCCGTAGTACCCGTACGCCAGGAAGGCCAGGCAGACCACCGGCAGCACCCACCCGGTCGTCCGCCGGCAGGCCTCGACGACCAGGAGCAGCAGCACCGCGCCGAAGGCGATGTCGGCCGGTTCGAGCAGCCCCTGACGGTCGAGGAAGCCGTCGTAGCCGCCACCGATCGGGCTCAGCGGATAGAGGCAGACGATTAGGGCGGTGACCGCCAGGATCCAGTCGGGCACGGTCGGCCGGTCGCGGCTCTCCCGCTGCGCGTCGCGGCTCTCCCGCTGCGCGTCGCGGCTCTCCCGCTGGAACAGCCGCGATCGGTAGGCCAGGAAGACCAGCGGAAGCGTGCCGGCCAGAAAGATGATCAGGTAGTACTGGCTGCCGCGGGCGAGGGGACGGAAGACCTGCCAGAGCACCAGCACGGCCACCGCGAAGGCGACGACGCCCACGCCCAGCCCGACGCGCCCCTTGAGGTCGCGGGCGGGCAGCTCCTCGTCGTCGTACTGCAGAGCGTCCATCGTGGACAGACGTCCCGAAGATCGATCATCGCCCATGAAACGGACAGTACTAGTTCGCGTCGCGCTTGGTAACCGCACGACTCTGTAACGAACCAGGGCCGTGTCTGCACCCGGTTGGCAACCGTTGGACCACCCGGGCCGCAACCCGGCGACGGCGTAATGGACCCCTGACCGTCGGCGGAGGGGGCCGTATGACCGTGCAGGTGGAAATTCAGCAGAAGCAGCAGCCCGGCGAACTGGCCCGGGACTTCGCGGCGCTGCGCCGGCGCCGCATGATGGGCCTGGTCAACGGCGTCACGGTGGCCAGCCTGACCGGCGGCGGCACCGACCGTCTCACCCGGTCGGGCATCGTGCGCCCCGACCTGCGCCGCAGCTTCGGCACGGCCACCGGGGTCGCCCGCGGCGTACCGCTGACGGTCCGCCTGCGCCTGGTCAGCGCGAACTCCGGCCGCCCGTTGAGCGGCCACGCCGTCTACCTGTGGCACGCCGACCGCGACGGGGCGTACTCGCTGCACTCCCCCGGCCTGACCGGGCAGAACTATCTGCGGGGCGTCCAGGGCACCGACGACAACGGCTGGGTCACCTTCACGACGATCTTCCCCGGCGCGTCCGGCGGCCGGTGGCCGCACCTGCACTTCGAGGCCGCCGCCGGGGTGACCGGCCAGGTGGCCCTGCCCAGCGACGTCTGCGCCAGGGTCTACGCGGTGCGGGGCTACGAGGAGAGCGCCACCCACCTCGCCCTGGCCCACCCGATGGCCGAGGACGGTGGCGACCTGGCGATGGCCACCGTCACCGGGGATCTTGGCCGTGGCCTCGTGGCGACCAGGACCATGAGCATCTAGCGAGGAGGCTCAGGGCTCCGATCAGCGGTTCTCGTTCGCCGAGATGTCGCGGCGGTCGGCCCGGGTCGCCACCTGGCTGCGGGCCCGGGTCGCCACCTGGCTGCGGGCCCGGGCGTACGCCGGGGTGACCGTGGTGCCCTCGCCCGACCCGCTGCGCCTGGCCGTGCCCAAGGCCTACGTCGTGCCGGCCGAGGGCTGACCGGCCGACGCCGCGACGGCCGAGACCTTTTTCGCGTACGCCCGGGAGCACATGCCGCCGTACGCGAGGATCCGCCGCCTCGCGTTCGCCGACCTGCCCAAGACGATCTCCGGCAAGATCCGCCGGGTCGAGCTGCGCGCCGCCGAGCGGGACAAGCACGCCGACCCGGCCGCCGAGCCCCCCGGAGAATTCGCCGGATAGATTGGCGCGATGCTCCGACGGCGCCTGCTCTATCCGCTCGCTGTGGCGCTGCTGCTGGGGCAGATGGCGTTCGCCATGGTCACCACGGCCGTGCAGCAGTCGCCGACCATCGACGAGCCGGTCTACGTGGCCGCCGCCGAGGTCTACCGCCAGCAGCACAGCCTGGCCCTCAACCCCGAGCATCCGCCGCTGGCCAAGCTGGCGATGGCGGCCGGCCTGGCCTTCACCAGCCCGCGCCTGGACGAGCCGGCGGGGGCCGACCAGACGACCCTGGGGCGGCAGCTGCTCTACGAGAGCGGCAACAACCCGTCCGAGCTCATGCTGGCCGCCCGGCTGCCGATCATCCTGCTCACGCTGCTGTTCGGGCTGGCGGTCCTGTTCTTCGCGCGCGACCTCGCCGGGCCGTGGGCCGGGCTGGTCGCCCTGACCCTGTACGCCTTCTCACCCGACGTGATCGCACACGGCTCGCTGGCCACGCTGGACGTGCCCGCGGCCGGGTTCGTACTGGTGACCTTCTGGATGTTGTGGCGGGCCCGCGAGCGGCCACGTCTGTATCTGGCGCTGGCCGGTCTGGCCCTGGGCGCGGCCCTCGCAACGCGGATGAACACGCTCGCCGTCGTCCCGATGGCCCTGCTCCTGGCCCTGCTCGCGCCGGTCGCCGGCCGCCGCTCATCCGCACGAGTCCCAGCCCCGGCTCTATCGTCGGGCCCACCGGCCGCACCGCCCGCTTCCGACGTGCCCGCCGCGTCGCCCACATCCAGCGCGCCCTCGGCATCGCCCACATCCAGCATGCCCGCCGCGTCGCCTTCCGCCGGCGCGGTTTCGGCCGGGGGCGGGACGGCTCCTCGGGGTTCACATTCTTCCCTGGGCCTCCTGCGGTCGGGGGCCACCGGGCGCGGGCTGGGATTTCGCCTGCTCGGCGCGGCCGGCATGGGGCTGATCGCGGTGGCGGTGGTGTGGCTCGTCTACCTGGCCATCGATCCGCGGTTGCGGTGGACGGCTCCGGCCGGCCTGGCCCACCCCGGCGGGCTGAAGGGCCTCGCTGTCGACCTGCTGCCGTTCCCGCGGGCATACCGCGACGGCGTGCTGATGCAGTTCGAGTTCGAGTCGCGCACGTTCAACGGGTTCCTGCTCGGCGAGGCCTACCGCGGCGCGAAGTGGTACTACCTGCCCGTCGCGCTGCTGATCAAGACGCCGATCGGGATGCTGCTGCTGTGGCTGGCCGGCGCGGTCACCCTGCTGCTCAAGAAGTGGATCGCCGCGCTGTACCTGCTGCTGCCGGCCGGCGTGCTGTTCCTGGTGGCCATGTCGGGCGCCCGCGACTACGGCACCCGCTACGTCATCTTCGCGCCGATGCTGCTCGCCGTCGCGGCCGGAGCGGTGGTGCTCCTGCGGTGGCGCTGGGCCTGGATCCCGACGGCCGCGCTGGTCGCCTTTGTCGCGGTCAGCTCGCTGAGGACGTTCCCGTACTACCTGCCCTACTCGAACGAGGCCTTCGGCGGCACCGCCAACACCCACAACAACCTGCACGACTCGAACGTCGACTGGGGCCAGGACCTGCCCCGCCTGGCCGACCGCCTGCGCACGAAGTACCCGGGTGAACAGATCTGGCTGGTCTACAAGGGCGCGGGCGTGCCGGCCTACTACGGCATCGAGGCCCGCGACCCGCTGACCGTGCCGGTCGCCCAGGTGCGCGGCCTGCTGGTGGTCTCGGACTCCCGGGTCGCCCAGGCCCAGAACCAGCTCAAGCGCCTGCTCGACACCAGCACCCCGATCGACCAGGTCGGCCACTCCATGACGATCTATCGCCGCTGACGCTCAGGCGTTGCGGGTGGCCGCGACGTCCTGCAGGCCGAGGAGGCCGACCGCCTGCTCGCGCATCTCGACCTTGCGCACCTTGCCGGTCACCGTCATCGGGAAGTCGTCGACGACATGCACGTAACGCGGCACCTTGTAATGGGTGAGCTCGCCGGCGCAGAAGGCGCGGACGTCGTCGGCGGTCAGCGGTGCCGCGCCGGGGCGCATGACGACCCAGGCCATCAGCTCCTCGCCGTACTTGGCGTCGGGCACGCCGATGACCTGCACGTCGGCGATGTCGGGGTGGGTGTAGAGGAACTCCTCGACCTCTCGCGGATAGACGTTCTCGCCGCCCCGGATCACCAGGTCCTTGATCCGCCCGACGATGTTGACGTAGCCCTCGGCGTCCATCGTGGCCAGGTCGCCGGTGTGCATCCAGCGGGCCGCGTCGATCGCCTCGGCTGTCGCGTCCGCCTGGTTCCAGTAGCCCAGCATCACCGAGTAGCCGCGGGTGCACAGCTCGCCCGGCTCGCCGTGCGGCACGGGCCGGCCGGTGTCCGGGTCGACCACCTTGGACTCCAGATGCGGCATCACCCGGCCGACGGTCTCGGTGCGGCGGGCCAGGGTGTCGTCGGGGCGGGTCATCGTCGACACCGGCGACGTCTCGGTCATCCCGTAGCAGATCGCCACCTCGCCCATGTTCATCTCGGCGACCACGCGCTTCATCACCTCGACCGGGCACGGTGAGCCGGCCATGATGCCGGTGCGCAGCGTCGACAGGTCGTAGTCGGCGAAGCCGGGCAGGCCGAGTTCGGCGATGAACATCGTCGGCACGCCGTAGAGCGAGGTGATCCGTTCGGCGGCCACGGCGGCCAGCGTGGCCGCCGGGTCGAAGCCGGGAGCGGGCAGCACGATGCAGGCGCCGTGCGAGGTGGCCGCGAGATTGCCCATCACCATGCCGAAGCAGTGGTAGAGCGGGACCGGCAGGCAGACGCGGTCGTGCTCGGTGTAGTTGATCAGCTCGCCGACGAAGTAGCCGTTGTTGAGGATGTTGTGGTGCGAGAGGGTCGCGCCCTTGGGGAAGCCGGTCGTGCCCGACGTGTACTGGATGTTGATCGGGTCGTCGAACGCCAGATCCGACATGTCCGGGTCGTCCCCGTCGAGGAACAGCTCGGTGAATCCCGGCGTGCCGAGATAGGCGACCTCGGCGAATCCGATCGAGGTGACCATCCCCCGGTAGTCGCTGGTCTTGAACGACTCGGCGCTCACCAGCAGCTTGAGGCCCGACTGCTCGACGACGTAGCGCAGCTCGTGCGTCCGATAGGCCGGGTTGACGTTGACCAGGATCGCGCCGATCTTCGCGGTGGCGTACTGGGTGATGACCCACTCGGCGCAGTTCGGCGCCCAGATGCCGACCCGGTCGCCCTTTCCGATGCCGCGCGCGAGCAGACCCCGGGCCAGCCGGTTCACGTCGGCGTCGAGCTCCGCGTAGGTCCAGCGGCGGCCGGCCGCCACGTCGACCAGCGCCTCCCGCTCGCCGAAGCGCGCGACCGTGCGTTCCAGATTGGCGCCGATCGTCTCGCCGAGCAGGGGCAGCTCCGACACACCCGAGGCATAGGACAGCATTCCCGCAGCATGACCCCCGACGGCGTACGGGGTCTAGGGTCTGGGCGTGACCATGCAGCGGGTGATCGTTTCGGGTGGCGGCGTTTCGGGTGGCGCGGTTTCGGTGGTGGCGGCCGAGGTGCCGCGACCGGGGCCGGGCGAGGTGCTGGTGCGGACGGCGGTGGCCGGGGTCTGCGGGTCGGACACGCACGCGCTGGCCGGCTCGCACCCGTTCATCGAGCTGCCGTACGCGCCCGGGCACGAGGTCTGCGGCACGGTCGAGGCGGTCGGGCCGTCGGTGACCGCGGTGACGGTCGGTCAGCGGGTCACCCTCGAGCCGTTCCTGCCCTGCTGGGCCTGCAAGCAGTGCCGGGCCGGCCGGCAGAACATCTGCGAGCGCCTGCGCTTCTTCGGCTGCGCCCACGACCAGGGCGGCATGGCCGACCTGTTCACGATCGACCAGCGGCGCCTCCACGTGATCCCCGACGGGCTCGACTGGCGCACGGCGGCCTTCATCGAGCCGCTGGGGACGCCGGTGCACGCCATCGGGCTGGCCGGCGGCGTACGCGACAAGGCCGTGGCCATCCTCGGGGCCGGCACCATCGGCATCCTGATGGTGCAGGCCGCGCGGGCCGGCGGGGCCACCCGCGTGGTGATGACCGCGCGGTCGGCCGCCTCCCGGGAGCGGGCGCTGAGCTTCGGCGCGGACGCGGCGATCGACGCGACCTCGCCGTCGGCCGCCGACGACGTGCGCGACGCCCTGGGTGAGAGCGCCGACGTGGCCTTCGACTGCGTCGCCGAGCAGTCGACCAGCGACCAGGCAATGGCCATGGTGATGAAGGGCGGAACGGTCGTGGTCGTGGGGGTGCCGCCCGCGGACGTGACGATCCCGCTGCCGCTGATCCAGGACGCCCAGCTGCGCATCCAGGGCAGCGCGACCTATCTGCCGGCCGACTTCACCGAGGCCATGCGCCTGCTCGAGTCGGGCGCGGTGGACGTCTCGGGCATGGTCACCGCCGTGCATCCGCTGGCCGACGCGGCCACGGCCTTCGCCGATGCCTCCTCGGGTCGCCATCTCAAGGTCCTCCTGTCCGCCGTGGGCTCCGGCCGACTTTAGGGCGTCTCCGGGCCCGGCCCGGAGTTATCCACATTCCGGAGTTGTCCACAGCGACCCCTGTTGGTTACCGGCCGGTAATGCGACAGTGGGGCCATGGCGGATTACGACGTCGTGATCGTGGGCAGCGGCTTCGGCGGCAGCGTCAGCGCTCTGCGCCTGGCCGAGAAGGGCTATCGCGTCGGGGTGCTCGAGGCGGGCCGCCGGTTCACCCGTGACACGCTGCCCAAGACCTCGTGGGACGTGCGGAACTTCCTCTGGGCGCCCAAGCTCGGTCTGCGCGGCCTGCAACGCATCACGCTGCTCAAGGACCTCGTGGTGCTGTCGGCGGCCGGGGTCGGCGGCGGCTCCCTGGTGTACGCGAACACCCTGTACCAACCGCCCGCGACGTTCTTCGCCGACCGGCACTGGGCCGGCATCACCGACTGGGCCGGCGAGCTGGCGCCGTTCTACGACCGGGCCTCGCGCATGCTCGGCGTCACCGAGCAGCCCACGATGACCCCGTCCGACCTGGTCATCCGCCGGGTCGCCGACGAGATGGGAGTGGGCCACACCTTCCGGCGTACGCCCGTGGGGGTGTATTTCGGCGAGGCGGGCCGGACGGTGCCCGATCCGTTCTTCGGCGGCGCCGGCCCCGACCGCACCGGCTGCGTCGAGTGCGGCAACTGCATGATCGGCTGCCGGATCGGCGCCAAGAACAGCCTCGACGTCAACTACCTGCACCTGGCCGAGCGGGCCGGCGCCGTGATTCACCCGTCCACCGAGGTCACCGCGTTGCGGCCGGCCGACGGTGGCTGGCGGCTGACGACCTCCCGGGGCGACTTCACCGCCCGCGACGTCGTCCTGGCCGCGGGCGCGCTCGGCACCCAGCGGCTGCTGCACGCCATGCGGGACACCGGGGTGCTGCCCGGCCTCTCCCCGCGGCTGGGCGCCCTCACCCGCACCAACTCCGAGGCGCTGCTCGGCGCCCAGGCCACCTCGGTGCCGGCCGAGCCCTACTCGCGCGGCGTGGCGATCACGTCGTCGTTCCACCCCGACGAGACGACGCACATCGAGCCGGTGCGGTACGGCCCCGGCAGCAACGCGATGGGCCTGCTCTCCACGCTGCTGGTCGACGGCGGCGGGCGGCTGCCGCGCCCGTTGCGCTTCCTCGCCCAGGCGCTGCGCCACCCGTACGTGCTGATGAAGTCGATGTCCGTGCGGCGCTGGAGCGAACGCTCGATCATCGCGCTGGTCATGCAGACGGCCGACAACTCGCTCACCGTCCGCCGCACCCGGGCCGGCCGCCTCACGACCGGCCCCGGCCACGGCACCCCGAACCCCACCTGGATCCCGGTCGGCCACGACGCCGTACGGCGCATCGCCACCCACATCGGCGGCTACCCCGGCGGCACGGTCGGCGACATCTTCGACATCCCCATGACCGCCCACATCCTCGGCGGCGCCACGATCGGCGCGTCCCCCGATTCCGGCGTCGTCGATCCCTACCACCGCGTCTTCGGGTACGAGGGCCTGCACGTCATCGACGGCTCGGCCGTGCCCGCCAACCTGGGCGTCAACCCGTCGCTGACCATCACGGCGCTGGCCGAGCGGGCCGTGGCCCTGTGGCCCAACAAGGGCGAGCCCGACCCACGCCCCACGGCCGGCGAGCCGTACCGCCGGCTGACGCCGGTCGCCCCGCACGCCCCCGCCGTGCCGGCGCACGCTCCGGCCGCTCTCCGGTCGGTCACCTAGGCGCAGATGCGGCCACGGCCACCGGCGCATGCGAGCCGAACGGGCGAGTTCGCTGGCGCGTTACCGTTTCGGTCGAATGGGTTCCGTGATGCGCTGATGGTGGACCGCGCATCGATGAATGCGGTGGTGTGATCGCGGGGTGGTCGTCAGACTGCGACGATGATCGATAGGGCTCTGCTCGACCACGCGCGGCGGCTCTGGGCGGAGTTGTCCGGAGCGACGGTCGCCTTTCCGTCCACCGGCTTCGAGGTGACCGTGTCGCAGCGGTCGTTGCTGTGCCCGCCGGGTTGGGTCGGCCTTGTCGCCCTGCGAGGGGGCGCGGTCGTCACAGCGCCGGACGAGGACAGCGCGGAAGCCGTGCGGCAGGCCCTCGCCGGGGTGAGCGTGAAAGCCCTGACCGATCCGGCGTTCCTGCGACACAGGCTGCCCGTCGCCGACGTGCTCGGCCCGGCGACGCTGGCGTATGGCGACGCCTCGTGCCTCCGCCTTGTCGAGAGCCGGACCGAACGCCCCGCCACGGATCAGATCGAGCCGGGCGCCGCGGACCACCTCCGACAAGTCACCGCAGCCCCGATCGAGCAGCGCGCCGCAGCCCGAACCGAACAGACCGCCCCAGCCTGGAACGAGCAAGCCGCCGCAGCCCGGATCGAGCAGGCCTCGGCGGCGGAGCTGACGTCGTTGGTCGGCAAGGTGAGCGAGGCCGAGGCCGGTGAGGCCGGCTTGGACGAGGTCACGTCGCCGGTTTTCGTTCTTCGCTCCGGCGGCGAGATGGTCGCGGCGGCCGGATACGCGATCTGGCCCGCGGGGACCGCGCATCTCAGTGTGCTGACGGCGGCGGAGTATCGGGGCCGGGGATTGGCCCGTGCCGTGGCCTCGGCTGCCGTGGCCGACGCGTCGGCGGCCGGGCTGGTGTCCCAGTGGCGGGCCCGGCCGGAAGCGTCCCGGCGCGTGGCCCGGGCTCTCGGCTTCGTCGAGCTCGGCGCCCAGCTCAGCATCCGCCTCCAGCCGGCGGCTTGAGCGATGCCGAGGCTCGTGGTGGTCACCGGGCCGATCGCTTCGGGCAAGAACGCCGTTGCCGATCACCTCGTCCGTCGTCTGACCGGGCCGGGTCATACGGTTGTGGTGGCGGACGTCGACGACATCGCCGCGATGGTGATGCCGGCCGGTGCCGCACGCCGGGACCTCTGGTTCTCGGCCCACGGGGCCCACGGCGCCCTCGTCGGACGTTGGATGCGCTCACCGGTCGACTTTGTCATCGCGGTCGGCAACATCTACTCCGCCGAGGAACAGGCCGCACTGACCGAAGCGCTGCCCGACGGCGCGGCGCCGCTGTGGGTGCTGCTGGACGCGCCGGTCACGGTGACGCTCGTCCGGGCTCGAGACGATCCGGGCCGAGGGTTGTCGCGCGACCCGGAATTCCATCGGGCCGCGCATCGCCGCTTCCGGGCGCTGCGGCCCGGCATTCCGGCCGACCAGACGTTCGATGCGCAAGCGATGACGGCCGACCGGATCGCCGACGCGATAAGACTGTGAGCTGCCCCGTTCCGCGGCTTCCTCGTCCGCCGCAGCCGGACTCGGCCCCCTCCTTGTCCTCGCGGCACCACCACGCTTGACGAGCAGGATGGCCCCGACTCCTTGCCCGCCACAGTCGAACTCGGCTGTTCCTTGTCGTCGCGACACGGCCACGCTCGACGAGCAAGAGAGACCCGACTCCTCGCCCGCCACAGCGGAACTCGGCCCCCTTCTTCCGGTCGCGGCACCGCCACGCTCGACGAGCAAGAGAGACCCGACTCCTCGCCTGCCACAGCGGAACTCGGCCCCCTTCTTCTGGTCGCGGCACAGCCACTCTTGACGAGCGGGATGGCTCTTGAGGCGAGTTCCAGGACTGTCAGACGAGCGCCAAGCCGGCGAAACGAACGCCCAGACCGTGCGATAGCCACCGAGGCCGCGAAGCGAAGGCCGGAGCTTTCGAAACGAGCGTCGCGGCCGCGAAGCGAATGCCATGGCCTCTCGACAAGCGTCGCGGGCGGGAATCAATCCATGAACCTGAATGGATTTGCGGGCCGCTCGGGTCGTCGTCGGCGAATCGGATGTCGACGTCGAAGCAGGCACGCCGGACGAAACAGCGAGGCCGCCGGACAAGCGCCATACCTTTGGACAACGCCGAGACCGTCGAACAGCCGCCGAGGTTCGAAGCGAGCACCGAGTGGCGTCGGACAAGCGCCGAGCCCGTCGGGCAAGCGCCGCGGACGGGCGGCGAACCGCAAAGGCTGTGGAGCAATGGACGAGCCGCCCCGGCACCGGAGAATCAGCGACGAGGCGGCTCGGGATCGGGTGACGGACGGCGTCAGGCGATGGTGCAGGCGGAACCGTTCAGGGTGAAGGCGGACGGCGCGGTGGCGGAGCCGCCATGGGTGGCCTGGAAACCGAACGACGTGCTGCCGTTGGGTGCAATCGCGCCGTTCCACGCGATGTTCCGGGCGGTCACGGCGCCACTCGAACCGGTCAATGCGGCGTTCCAGGAACTCGTGATCGTCTGGCCGGCGGGCAGCGTGAAGCCGAGCGCCCAGCCGTTCAGCGCGGTCGATCCGGTATTCGCGACGGTCACATTGGCGGTGTAGCCGTTATTCCACGAGTTGGTCGCGTAGGTGACACGGCAGCCGCTCGAGGCCGGCGGGGGCGAAGTGGGCGGGGTGGTCGGCGGCGGGGTGGTGGTCGGCGGAAGTCCGCCGCCGTTTACCGTGGCCGAGAAATCGGTCACGGCCAAGCCGGTGCCGCCGATCCACGGCTCGAATCCGGCCTGGATGCTCGTCAGATACCAACTATTAGTGATCGCACCGCGATTCTGAGTGTCGCGGATGAAGTCCAGGACGCTGAAGCTCCAGCTGGTGATCGGGGACGGCGCGACGTACGAGATCACCGCGTTGGCGCCGTTGCTGCCGCGCCACACCTCCCAGGTGCGCCCGCCGATCGTCGCGTTGCCGACCACCGAGCCGATGGGCTGGATCGGTCCCTGGCGGTTGAACCAGATCATGATTTCCTGTGCGTTGACGCCGTCGGTGCGCGGCGACGGGTCCAGCCAGATGTCGAACGCCGCGTCGTAGGTGGCACCGGAGACGTACCGGTAGCTGACGCTGCTGGTCGCGCTGGAGATGTCGCTGACCCGGATCGGCAGGTTGGTGCCGGGCGAGCACCGGGTGTAGTGGCAGCCGAAATAGACCGCCGGATAGGACACCGGGGCGCCGCTCGTGCTGCCCACGCCCTGCTGGCTGGTGATGGTGAAGCCGTTGCCGGTGACGTCTATGCACTGCTGGGCCGAGGTGCCCCAGCGGTTGTTCATCACGACGTAGCGGCCGCCGATCGTGGTCTGCCCGTACTGCTCACAGATCTCGGCATCGGCCGAGGCCGGGCCGGGGGCGGCGAAGGCCGTCACGGCTGCGGTCGCCAGCAGGCCGGCGGCCAGGGTGGCGCGGAGAAGACGTCTCATTCCGAGCTCCTAAGGAGGGGGATCCCGTGGGGACGGGCACGGTGGGAGCGCTCCCAGGTGACGTTACAGGACATTCACGAGCATGAAAAGAGGTCTCCTCGATCCACCTCCACGGGTGTAACGCCGGGCAGAATTGCGACATGCGGAAGGGCGCAATTTGCACTCAGAACTGTCGCGAGACAGAATGCAACCGTATCGACATTCACGGCGAAGCGGCATGAGCATTGTCGTGGTTCAAATGACATCGCTGCAGGAGCGGGGCACACCATGGCCAAGCAGGTAATAACCCTTCTGACCGACGACCTCGATGGCGGAGAGGCCGATCGCACCGTCGAGTTCGGACTGGACGGTGTGAACTACACGATCGACCTCTCCGAGAAGAACGCGGGGAAGTTGCGCAAGGCGCTCGACCCATTCCTGACCGCGGCCACCCGGGTGGGACGCACGGCTGTCGTCTCGCCGACCCGGCGTACCGCTCCCGCGAGCACGGGCCGCGCGAGCCGCGATCAGAATCAGGCGATCCGCGAGTGGGCGAACAAGAACGGCTTCGAGGTCTCCGAGCGCGGCCGCATCCCGAGTCACATCGTTGAGGCGTACCACAGCAAGCGTTAGTTTCATCGGCAAGAATGAACGGCGTCGTCGATCTCCGGCGGCGCCGTTTCTCGTCCGAGGAGAACGCTATGCCCGTGGTGATCGTGACCGGCGCGTCGAGCGGAATCGGGCGCACCACGGCGGAACGGCTCGCCGGCAACGGCACGACGGTGGTGCTCGCCGCCCGCCGGGCCGACAAACTCGAGGCGCTCGCCGCCCGCCTGCCGGGCGCCGTCGTGGTGCCGACCGACGTCCGCGACCCGGCCGCGATCGAGCGGCTCGTCGAGCGGGCCGCCGCGGTCACCGGTCGCATCGACGGCCTGGTCAACAACGCCGGCATCGGGGGCGCGGCGTCGATCCTGGCCGCCGACGAGGCGGTCGAGGCCATGCTTCAGGTCAACCTCCTGGCCCCGATCCGCCTCATGCGGGCGGTCGTGCCGATCATGCGCACGCAGCGGGCCGGCGCCATCGTCAACATCGGTTCGGTGGCCGGCGAGGTCGGCATCAGCGGCACCTATTCGGCGACCAAGTTCGCCCTGCGGGGCCTGACCGATTCCGTACGCCGGGAACTCGCCGGAACCGGAATCGGCGTCACGCTGGTCGAGCCCGGCTACATCGCGACCGCCGGCAACAACCACCGCAGCGGTCTGCCCGGCCCGGAAATCGTCGCCGCGGCGGTGGAGAAGGCCCTGAACCGGCCCCGCCGCCGCATGGTCGTCCCGGTGAAGTATCGGGCCGCGATCGTCGCCGCCCATCTCCTCCCCGCCCTGGCCGACCGCATTTACGCCGGAAAGGCGGCCGGCAAGGACGAGATCAAAGGACGGCTCTAGCGCTTGTTTCGCGGTGGGGGCGCCGGCTCTCACTGCGAAACAGGCGCCCGCGGTCAGAGGTGCGGCAGGATCTTGTCGAGGCGGGCCGGGAGGTCGCGGACGCGCACCCCGGTGGCGTGCCAGATCGCGTTCAGGATGGCGGCCGGGGAGCCGACGATGCCGATCTCGCCGACGCCCTTGCTGCCCATCGGGTTGATCTGGTCGTCCTGCTCGTCGAGCCACTCGGCCTCGATCGACTCGATGTCGGCGTGGCTCGGGATGTGGTATTCGGCCAGGTCGTGGTTGACCCAGACGCCCATCGCGGGGTCGAGCACCGACTCCTCGTGCAGGGCCATGCCCATTCCCATGATCATGCCGCCCAGGAACTGGCTGCGGGCCGTGCGCGGGTTGAGGATGCGGCCGGCGGCGTACATGCCGAAGAGGCGGGACACCCGCACCTCCCCGGTGACGGCGTCGACGCGTACCTCGGCGAAGTGGGCGCCGAAGGCGTGCTTGCCGTCCTTCTCCTGCTGCTGGACCAGCTCGGTGCTGTCGAAGACCGCCTCGTCCGAGGAGGGGTCGCCGGACCGCAGAGCCTGGCACGCCCCGGTCACGGCCCAGCCCCACGAGGCGCTGCCCGACGAGCCGCCGGCCACCGAGGCCTTGGGCAGCGTGCTGTCGCCGATACGGACCCGCACCTGGGAGAGCGGGACGCCGAGCGCGTCGGCGGCGATCTGCGTGAGGATCGTCCGGGCACCGGTGCCCAGGTCGGTCGCGGCGATGGACACCTCGTAGTCCCCGGACGACAGGCGGCGGGCCCGGGCGGTCGACGGCTGGGCCATGGTCGGGTAGGTCGCCCCGGCCACTCCCGTGCCGATCCACCAGTCACCCTCGCGACGCTGCCGCGGACGGGGGTCACGGTCCGCCCAGCCGAACCGCTCTGCTCCCCGGCGCAGGCACTCGACGTAGTGCCGGCTGCTGAACGGCACGCCCGACTCGGGCTCGACCGACGGCTCGTTGCGCACGCGCAGCTCGATCGGGTCGAGCCGCAGAGCCACGGCGAGCTCGTCCATCGCGCATTCCAGCGCGACCATGCCGGGCGCCTCGCCGGGCGCGCGCATCCACCGCGGGGTCGGCATGTCGAGACGGACCAGGCGGTGTCCGGTACGGCGGTTCGGGGCGGCGTACATGTGCCGGGTCGCCACCACGGTCTGCTCGGCGAACTCGAAAAGCCGGGACGAGTGCTCGACGGCCTCATGATCAATCGCGGTCAGCCGGCCGTCCGACGAGGCCGCGAGCCGCACCCGCTGGATCGTCGGGGTGCGGTGGCCGACCATGCTGAACAGCGCCTGCCGGGGCAGGGCCAGGCGGACGGGACGACCGGTGACCCGGGCCGCCATGGCGGCGAGCACGGCGTTGGGGCGGGCGCTGCCCTTGGAGCCGAAGCCCCCGCCGACGTGCTCGGTGATCACGTGCACGCGCTCGGGCGGGAGGTCGAAAACCGTCCCGACCGCGGCCGCGATGCCCGGCGGGTGCTGGTTCGAGTCGTACAGGACCAGGTCGTCGCCGTCCCACAACGCGGTCGTGGCGTGCGGTTCCATCGGGTTGTTGTGCAGCGCCGGCGTGCGGTACGTGACGTCGATCGTGGTCGGCGAGGACTCGAACGCGGCGTCGACATCGCCCGACGCGGTCTCGCTCGGGAATGCCGGGTTGACCTTGTCCGGCGTGTAGAGATCGGGGTGGTCGGTCCGCAGCACGCAGTCGTGCGGTTCTTCGTCGATCTCGACCACCAGCAACCCGGCCGCCCGGCGTGCCGCCTCCAGGGTGCGGGCCACGACCAGGGCCAGCGCCTGCCCGCGATAGCGGATCTCATCGGACTGGAACACCGCCAGCTCGGGATCGTCGGCCTCGCTCAGCCGCGGCGCGTTGCCGTGCCACAGCACGGCGATCACGTCGTCGGCCTCGACCAGCGGGTCGACGGTCACCCCGGTCAGGGTGCCGCGGGCGACCGTCGACTGCGCCACCCAGGCGTACGCGAGCTCATCGCCCACCGGATACTCGGCGGCGTAGCGGGCCGTTCCCCGCACCTTGTCCTGTCCCTCGAGGCGCTCGATCGGTTGCCCGACGGCCCGGTCGGTCGTGGTCGTCATGCGAGGCCCTCCAGCACCGAGGCGACGAGGTTGCGGATCAGCGGGACCTTGAACGCGTTGTCGCGCAACGGCTCGGCGGCAGCCAGTTCGGCGTCCGCGGCGGCCCGGAACGACTCGCGGGTGGCCGGCCGGCCGCGCAGCGCCTCCTCGGCGGCGAAGGCACGCCAGGGCTTGTGGGCCACCGCGCCGAAGGCGAGCCGGACGTCGGTCACCGTCCCGTCGGTGATCTGCGCCGCGGCGGCGACCGAGCCCACCGCGAAGGCGTACGAGGCCCGGTCGCGGACCTTGCGATAGGCCGACCGGGCGGCGAACCCGAGCGACGGCACGTCCACCGCGGTGATCAGCTCGCCGTGCTCGAGGACGGTGTCGCGGTCGGGGGTGTCGCCGGGCAGCCGGTGCAGCTCGGTGACCGGCACCGTCCGCTCCCCGGCCGGCCCGCTGATCCGCACGACGGCGTCGAGCGCGGCCAGGGCCACCGCCATGTCCGACGGGTGCGTCGCCACACACGAGGGCGAGGCGCCGAGGATCGCCAGGTTGCGGTGGTCGCCCTCGCGGGCCGGGCAGCCGGAGCCGGGCCGGCGCTTGTTGCACGGCATCGTGGCGTCCATGAAATAGCGGCACCGGGTGCGCTGGAGCAGGTTGCCGGCGGTGGTGGCCATGTTGCGCAACTGCCCCGAGGCGCCCGCGAGCAGCGCCTCGCTGAGCACCGGGTAGTCGCGGCGCACCCGCGGGTCGGCGGCCAGGTCGCTGTTGCGGACGCCGGCGCCGATCCGCAGCCCGCCGCCCGGGAGGTCGCCGACCTCGCCGAGCCCGAGCCGGTTCACGTCGACCAGCACGTCGGGCGTGGCCACGCCCAGCTTCATCAGATCGACCAGGTTGGTGCCGCCGGCCAGGAAGGTCGCGCCCGGCTCGAGTCCCTGGGCGACGTCGGTGGCGGTGCGGTAGGTGAACGTCTTCATCGGCCGGCCGCCTCGCGGATGGCCGGAATCATGTTCGGATAGGCGCCGCAGCGGCACAGGTTGCCGCTCATCCGCTCGCGGATCTCCGCGTCGGTCAGCTCCTCGTCGCCGATGGCGCTGGGCCAGCCCTTGGCCACCTCGTCGAGCATCCCGACGGCGGAGCAGATCTGCCCCGGGGTGCAGTAGCCGCACTGGAAGCCGTCGTGCTCGACGAACTTCTGCTGCACCGGGTGGTCGACGCCCTCGATCGTCGTGACCGACGCGCCCTGCTGGCTGATCGCCAGGATCAGGCAGCTGTTGACCCGGCGCCCGTCCAGCAGCACGGTGCAGGCGCCGCACTGCCCGTGGTCACACCCCTTCTTCGAGCCGGTGAGCCCCAGATGTTCGCGGAGGGTGTCCAGCAGGGTGGTGCGCGGGTCGAGGTCGAGACTGTGCTCGACGCCGTTCACGACGAGATCCATGAGCGGCTCCTACCCGGACGAAGGTGGTTCAACCGTCCGGCCCCGGGTAGCGATAAGGCATGCGAGTCGTGATCGTGGGAGCCACGGGGAACGCCGGAACAGCGCTGTTGCGGCGCCTGAACGCCGAACCCGACGTGTCCGTCGCGGGAGTGGCGCGGCGGCTGCCGTCCCCGACCGGTGTGTACGCCAAGGCGACCTGGAGCTCGGTCGACATCGGCGTCGCCGGGGCCGAGGACCAGCTGGCCGAGGTTTTCGCGGGCGCCGACGCCGTGGTCCACCTGGCCTGGCAGATCCAGCCCAGCCACGACCAGCGGGTCCTCTACCGCACCAACGTGCTCGGCAGCCGCGCCGTGGCCAAGGCGGTGCTGCGGGCCGGGGTGCCCGCGCTGATCTTCGCCTCCTCGGTCGGGGTCTACTCACCCGGGCCCAAGGACGCGTACGTCAACGAGAGCTGGCCGCGGGCCGGGGTGCTGCCGTCGTCCTACAGCCGGCACAAGGCGCTGGTCGAGTGGATGCTCGACCAGATCGAGGCCGACCACCCGCAGCTGCGGATCGTCCGGCTGCGCCCCGGGCTGATCTTCCAGCGCGCGGTCGGCACCGAGATCTCCCGCTACTTCGCGGGCCCGCTGCTGCCGGCGTGGCTGTTGCGACCGCAGTGGCTGCCGGTGGTGCCCTCGCATCCGGCCCTGCGGGTCCAGGCGGTGCACGCGGACGACGTGGCCGACGCGTACGCCCGGGCGATCCTGTCCGACGCCCAGGGCGCGTTCAACATCGCGGCCGGTCCGGTGCTCGATCCCCGGGTCGCGGCGCGGACGTTCCACGGCGTCCAGGTGCCGGTCCCGGGTTTCGTGCTGAAGGGCGCGGCCGCCGCGAGCTGGTGGCTGCGGCTGCAGCCGGTCGACGCGGGCTGGGTCGAGCTCGGCCTGAAGGCGCCGCTGATGTCGTGCGACCGCGCGGCGACCGAACTCGGCTGGCACCCGCGCCGCGACGCCGTGTCGGCCCTCAAGGAACTGATCGCCGGGATGGCCGACCGCGCCCACGACGACGGCGGGCCGCCGCTCTCGGGTGACCCGGCGCTGCCCGGCCGGCTGGGTGGCCTGCTGAAGGGCCGCCTTCCCGGCACCGGCAATCCTTACTAGGTTCGGCGCATGATCTTCGACGCCGAGCGCCTCCGCACGCACTACCCCGCCCTCGGGGAGGGTTTCCTGCACTTCGACGGCGCGGGCGGCACCCAGCCGGCCGAGCCGGTGATCGCGGCGATCGCCGGAGCGATGCGCACGGCCGTGGCCAACCGTGGCACCGCGCACGAGCCGGCCCGCCGCTCCGGGGAGATCGTCGCCGCCGCCCGCTCCGCCGTGGCCGACCTGGTCGGCGCCGACCCGGCCGGTGTGGTGTTCGGGCCGAGCGCCACCGCGCTGACCTATCTGGTGGCGCGCACGCTCGCGGCGGGCTGGGGCCCGGACGACGAGGTGGTGGTCTCCCGGCTCGACCACGACGCCAACGTCCGCCCGTGGGTGCAGACCGGCGCGACCGTCCGCTGGGCCGACGTGGACGTGAAGACCGGCGAGCTTTCGGTGGAGCAGTACCGTTCGCTGATCGGCCCCCGCACGCGCCTGGTGGCGATCACCGCGGCGAGCAACGCCACCGGCACCGTGCCGGCGGTCCGGGAGATCGCCGACCTCGCGCACGCGGCCGGCGCCCAGGTGTACGTGGACGGCGTCCACGCCACCGCGCACCGCCCGACCGATGTCGCCGCGCTCGGCGCCGACTTCTACGTGACCAGCGCGTACAAGTGGTCGGGCCCGCACTACGCGGCGGTGGTCGCCGACCCGTCGGTCTGGGAGCCGCTGCACCCGGTGAAGCTGATACCCTCCCCCGCCGGGGCGCCGGACCGCTTCGAGTACGGGACGCTGAGCTTCGAGCTGCTGGCCGGGATCACCGCGGCCGTCGACTTCCTGGCCGGGCTGACCGGCGCCGAGGGCGACCGGCGCAGCCGCGTGCTGGCGAGCCTGGCCGCGGCCGAGCGACACGAGAACGCGCTGCTCACCCGGCTGCTCGACGGGCTCGCCGCCGACGACCGGGTGACGATCTGCGCGGCGGGCGCCGAGCGCTGCCCCACGGTCTCGTTCCGGATCGCCGGCGAGGCGCCGGCCGACACCGCCCGGCGGCTGGGCGAGCGGGGCATCTGCGTCTCGCACGGCGACTACTACGCGGTCGAGTACTTCGAGGCGGCCGGGCTGCGGTCCACCGGCGGCGCGGTACGGGCGAGCATCTACCACTACAACACCGCGGACGAGGTCGACCGCCTCCTCGAAGCGCTTCTCACGCCACCAGTGGCATCCGGTCGGTGATCTGGCTCAGCGCCTCGGTGCCGTCGACCGGGCTCGAGTACAGGTAGCCCTGGCCCAGCGGACAGCCCAGCCGGGCCAGCAGGTCGCGGTGGGCCGGGTCCTCGATGCCCTCGGCGATCACGGTGAGACCGAGCACCTGGGCCAGGTTGACCAGCCCGGCCACCAGCGCGCGCTGGTGCGGGTCGTCCACCACGCCGTCGACGAACGCCTTGTCGATCTTCACCACGTCGATCGGGCGGCGGCGCACGCTGCCCAGCGCCGACGAGCCGGCCGCGAAGTCGTCGATGGCCACCCGGACACCGAGGTCCCGCAGCACGGCCAGGTCGTCCCACATCGCCTCGTGGTCGCCGTCCAGCAGGCTCTCGCTCAGCTCCAGCATCAGCGCCTGCGGCGGCACCCCGGCGTACGACAGGGCCTGCCGCACCAGGTCGACGAAGTTGCCCTCCCGGAACTGCCGCACCGACACGTTCACGCTGACGAACGGCTGGCGGGTGCGCGGCAGGATGCGCCGCCACTGCGCGACCGTGTGCAGGGCCTGGTCGAGCACCCAGCGGCCCATCGGCACGACCAGGCCGCTCTCCTCGGCGACCTCCAGGAACTCGGCCGGCGCGACCACCCCGCGGGTCGGGTGGTGCCAGCGGACCAGGGCCTCGAAGCCCACCGGCTCGTCGGTCGCCAGCTCGATGATCGGCTGGTAGGCCAGCAGGAAGTGCCCCTCGTGCACGGCGTGGTCCAGGGCCGAGCGCAGTTCCAGCCGCTCGACCATCGAGCTGTGCAGGTGGGCCTGGTAGCGCCGCCACTGGTTCTTGCCGGCGCCCTTGGCGACGTAAAGGGCCAGGTCGGCCTGGCGCAGCAGCTCGTCGGGGGTGTCGGCCTCGGGCGTGGTGGTGATGCCGATGCTGGCCACCGCGGTCAGCTCCGAGCCGTCGTCCATCGCGATCGGCTCGGCCAGCGCGGCCAGGATCCGCTGCGCCGTCTCCTCGACCGCACCCGGGTCCTGGACGTTCTCGACCAGCGCGGCGAACTCGTCCCCGCCGAGACGGGCCGCGGTGTCGTCGGCCCGCAGGGCGGCCGCGATCCTTTTGGCCACCCCGATCAGCAGCTGGTCGCCGACGGCGTGGCCGAGCGTGTCGTTGACCTTCTTGAAGTCGTCCAGGTCGATGAAGAGCACCCCGACCACCGAGCCGTCGCGGGCGCCGCGCTGCAGCGCGTGGCCGAGCCGGTCGTGGAACAGCACCCGGTTGGCCAGCCCGGTCATCGAGTCGTGGAACACCCGGTGCGTGAGCTCCTGCTCGAGCCGGCGGCGCTCGGTCACGTCGCGCAACGTGAGCACCAGACCGGCCACGGTCGGGTCGGAGCGCAGATCCTGCCCGTGCATCTCCAGCAGGACCTCGGCCCGCCCGGCGGTCAGCGCCCGGAAGTCCAGACCCTCCTGCAACCCGTCGCCGGTGCGCAGGGCGGCGAGCACCTCGGCCAGCCGCGAACGCTCACCCGGGTGGATGACCGCGGCCATCGGGCTCGCGACCGGGTCGGCGCCCAGGACGGCGGTGGCCGACGGGCTCGCGTACCGGATCTCGTCCTGCTCGTCGACGATGAGGATGACATCCGAGGTCTTCTGGACGAGCGTACGGAAATAGGTCTCGCTGTTGCGGCGGATGACCTCCTGGCTCAGACCGATGCGCTCCAGGGCCAGCGCGGCCTGGGTGGCCAGCACCTCGATCGCCCGCTGCAGCCCGCCCAGCGCCGGCGTCGGCCCGCCGACGTGCAGCACCCCGACCAGCGAATCGCCGGTCGGCCGGTCGGTCAGCACCATCGGGCAGCGCAGGGTCATGGCGAAGTGGTTGAGCCGCACGGCGACCGCCCAGTCGACGTCGCGGGTCGCCAACAGGCGGGCCGCGGTGCCGGTCGAGCGGTCCACGGCCGCCTGCGCGACGGCCTCGGGCGACAACAGCCCCGGCTGGGCGATCGTCACGGCCAGCACGACGGCATGCGGGGTGTCCGGCGGCAACAGGTGGGCCACCGCGACCCGGACGGCCTCGGAGACCTGGTCGGTGTCGGCCGCCGAGACCAGGGCCGCGGACGCCTCCCGCAGCGCCCGCTCCCGGGCCAGGGCTTGCCGGTGACCGGCCGTGATCCCGGCCACCCGCACCAGGACCAGCAGGAACGTGATCACGCTGAGGACGGCCACCACCGTCAGATCCGGCTGCTCCCGGAACATGCTGGTCAGGAGCACCGCCGGGACCGCCATCGCGGAGACCCCGAGCAGGGTGAGACGGCCACGGCCCAGCCCCGGAGCGGGCAGGCCGGCCGGGCCGTCGAGGTCGGCCATCGAGGAGTGCAGGGCGGCCAGCCCGGCCGCGGTGTAGAGGGCGAACCGGCCCAGGGCGACCACCGGCGCCTCGACCAGCGACAGCGCGTGGCCGACGTCGACCAGCAGGAACACCAGCACGCCGCCGGCCAGCAGACGCACCGGGAAGACCGGCCGGTCACTGATCAGCAGACGGGTCAGCATGCCGAGCAGCAGCAGGTCACCGACTCCGAAGGCGACCGCCGTCCACGAATCCCCGCCGGCCAGGCCCGGGGCGACCAGGAAAGTCCAGGCCAGCAGCGCGACAGCGGCGGTGAGCGTGAGGGCGTCGAGCATGGCGGCCCGGTCCCGCGCTCCCCCCGTACGGCGTCGCAGCAGCACGAAAAGCATGCCGGCGAACAGCGGATAACCGGCGACGACCAGGATCGCGCCCGCCGTGACCAGGCCGGGAATGTGGGTGGTCAGCGAGTCCGGCGCGCGGTGCAGGGCGGTGCCGACCGCGGTGAGCGCGATGGCGGTGGCCAGCAGCCGCCACGGCAGGCGACGGGCCGGCCGGTTGAGGCGCACCCCGAGACCCACGACCAGGACCGCCGAGGTCCCGGCGAGCAGGCGCAACACCGACTGCGCCCCGGCCGGCGCGGCGATGAACAGCGCCGCGAGCAACGCCATCCAGCCGCCGAACAAAGCGGCGACCCACCGTGGGGGCATGCGCGTTCCTTTGGTTGTCTCGGGGGACCTCCGTTGCGAGCCGTCTCATCGGCCGCCGAGGGTCGTAGTTGAGCAACCGGGCACAATCAGTGGGTGCTCCTGGAGTTCATTCGCGGCAACACCAAGCCGGCAACCGTCCCGTTCGTCCCCGAGATCACCCTCTACCAGGCGGACGAGCCGATCGCGCTGTGGGAGAAGACCGAAGAGGGCGGCGTCTCGCAGCCGCCACCGTTCTGGGCCTTCGCCTGGGCCGGGGGCCAGGCGCTGGCCCGGCATGTGCTCGACCACCGCGACCTGGTCGAGGGGCGCTCGGTGCTCGACCTGGCCACCGGGTCGGGGCTGGTCGCGGTGGCCGCCGCCCGGGCCGGGGCGACGCCGGTGACGGCCAACGACATCGACCCCTACTCGCTGGCCGCGGCCGAGGCCAACGCCGCGGTCAACGACGTCTCGGTGCGGCTGCTCGAGGCCGACATCCTCGACTCGGACGAGTCGTACGGGGTGGTCCTGGCCGGTGACGTGTTCTACAGCCGGGAGATGGCGGGGCGGGTGCTGCCGTTCCTGCGGCGGGCGGCCGGGCGGGGGTCGCTGGTGCTGGTGGGGGACCCGGGGCGGGCCTATCTGCCGGGGTCGGGGCTGGTGGAGCGGGCGACCTACGACATCCCGGTGCCGGTGTCGCTGGAAGGCGTCGACACCCGCCGTACCAAGGTCTGGCAGTTGACGACGGCCTAGCTTGAGCTTTGACCCGTTCGGCGAGGCCGTGGGGTTGTCGAGGGTTCCGAAACCCTCGCCCGACCCGGGCTGGGGTGAGCCGTTGCGGCGTTGCCGGGCGTTCCCAGGGCCGGATCCACATCAGGCACACTGATCATCAGACAGCCCTTGATTCGGTTTTTCTTCCCTCGACAAGAAGAGATGATCGATCAAGGGCTGTCCCCATGATCAGCCGGGGTCGATGCCACCCAGCCGCAGGTTAAAACTCAAGCTAGGGTCTGTTTCGTAGCCGCGGGCCGAGCTCGAACGCGGCCCCCGTCGGCCGGCACCGCTGCTGAACCTGCCAGCCGTGACCATCCACCCGTGGGTCTGTCACGAGACCAAGTGCCCGGCTCAGGTGCTGGGCCGCTTCAACAAGTCCGTCGTCGGCCCGCCCGTCGAGCGCTCGAGCCGGCTGTCGGATGCTGCTGCACCTGCTCGACGGTCATAACACTGAGCAGGTCCGCGACACCCTCCTCGCCATGCTCAACACTTTCAGAGATTCTTCTCGAGCAGCATCCGCAGGCCGAAACCGTCCTCGACCACGTCGTCGGCGTCCGGGCCGGCCGGCTCGAGCGACGTCCGCGCCGACGGCATGAGCACAGCCCGCCCCACCCCGGCCCGCCGCGCGCAGACGACGTCGCGGCGCGGGGTGTCACCGACGAACCAGCACGCCTCCGGCGGCAGCCCCAGCTCGTCCGTGGCGTTCCAGATCATCTGCGGGTTGGGTTTCCGGACGCCGGCCTCGTCGCTGTAGACCTGCACGGCGAAGAAGTGCCCCAGCCCGGCCTTGTCGAGGAAGTCGCGGTGGGCCGCCCCCGACAGCGTGTTCGAGACCACGGCCAGCGGGATCCCGGCGTCCGCGGCCGCCTGCAACGCCTCGGGGATGCCCGGTCGCAGCGCCCACTTGTCCCGCCAGGCCCACTCGTAGCTGAGCTTGCGCACCGCTCCCCGCACCGGCACCTGGGCGGCCGGCGGCCACCCGGGCAGGATGAACCGTTCCCACACCTCGCCCTGGCTCAGCTCGTCGGGCCAGTCCTCGTCCCGCCAGGCGCGGTAGGCCACGGCGCCGTCGGTGAGCGACCGCTGGATCTCGCCGGGCGTCAGCGCCCCGTGGACCAGGTTGAAGATCCGCAGCACCAGACCGGGCGGCGCGGTGCGCTGCGGGGGCGCGTCGGCCAGCACTCCCCCGAAGTCGAGCAGGATCGCAGCGGGACGCATGTCAGCGGGAGGTGCCGAGGGTCCAGGCGCGCACCCCGCCGACGATGCCCGCCGTGTTGGGGACCACGACCACGTCGTCGCCCATGCGCGCGAGCTGGGCGGGGGTGATCAGGCGCGAGTTGCCGCCGCCGAGGTAGACCCGGTCCCACAGGAACACCGGCCGCAGCCCCTCCACGACGTTGCGCACCCGGCGGGACCAGAGCGCGTCACCGAGGCGCCGGCGTTCGTGCTCGCCGATGTACGTGTCGTACGACATGCCCCACCGCACCGGCGCCTGCGACATCTCGAGGTGCGGGGCAAGCGCACCGCCGTCGAACAGCGCGCAGCCCAGCCCGGTGCCCAGCGTCAGCACCAGTTCGCAGCCCGTCCCGGCGACCACACCGGCCCCGTGCACCTCGGCGTCGTTGAGCACGAGCGTGGGCCGGCCGAACGCGTCCTCGAGCGCCGTCCGCGCGTCGAAGCCGAACCAGGCCTCCTGCAGGTCAGGGTCGATCTTGGTGCGGGGGCCGCTCCGGGTGATGTAGTGCGGGGTCGCCACGACGACGCCGTGCCGCAGCATGCCCGGCATGCCCACGGTGACCCGGTCGTGCGCCGGCAACCGCTCGCCCAGCTGCACCAGCGTCTTCACGAACAGGTCCGGGGGCAACGGGTAGGGGGTCGGCACCCGCAACGGCTGCGCCCGCATCGTTCCGGCCTCGTCGAGCACGGAACCCTTGATGCCTCCGCCGCCACAGTCGATCGTCAGGGTGAAAGCCACGCCGCCAGTTTGCATGGAGTACACCTCCTCGCACAGCAATTGTGACCCGGTATCGTCGCTGCGGTGTCCAGGGCCGTCCGGGTGAGCACCCGCAATGCGAGCTTCCAGCAGTGGCAGGCGCTGCTGACCAACCGCACCAAGCGTCACCGGGCCGGTGAGTTCCTGGTCCATGGCGTACGCCCCATCTCGCTCGCCGTCGACCACGGCTGGGAGATCCGCGACCTGATCTACCCCGACCGCCAGTCGCTGTCGTCGTGGGCGCGCGACATCCTGGAGCGCAGCGGCGCCCGGCCGGTGGCGATGTCCCCCGAGCTGGTGGCCGAGCTGGCCGACAAGGACGCGGCCGAGCTCATCGCCGTGGTGGCGCTGCCCGCCGCGCCGCCGCTGCCCTCGTCGGGCGACCCGCACCTGCTGGTCGTGGTCTTCGACCGGCCGAGCGCACCGGGCAACATCGGCACGCTGATCCGCTCGGCCGACGCTTTCGGCGCCGCCGCGGTGGTGGTCACCGGGCACGCCGCCGACCCGTACGACCCGAAGTCGGTACGGGCCAGCACGGGCTCGATCTTCGCGCTGCCGGTGATCCAGGCCGACGGCCCGGACGAGGTGCTGCAGTGGGCGTCACGGACGGGGGTGCAGCTGGTCGCCACCGACGAGCACGGCGCGGTGGAAGTGGCCGACCACGACCTGACCGGGCCGACCGCGCTGCTCATCGGCAACGAGACCACGGGATTGAGCACGGCCTGGCGGTCGGCCGCCGACGTCCTCGTCCGCATCCCGATCACCGGCGCCGCCAGCTCTCTGAACGCGGCGACGGCGGCGACGGTCGTGCTCTACGAGGTCAGCCGGCAGCGGTCCCGCGGCTGACCTTCTCCCAGGCCCGCAGGTCGGCTTCGCGCTGCCGCAGAGCCCCGGCGATCGCGTCGGTCGCGTCGTCGCCGAGCGCCAGCCGCAGCGGCGCCTCCGGGCTGTTCACCGCGGCCAGGATGGCGGCCGCCGCCTTCGCCGGGTCGCCCGGCTGCCGGCCGTCCATGGAGTCGACGGCCGCGCGGGTCGCCGAGGTCGAGACCGCGTACGCGTCGATCGTGCGCGAGCGGTGCATCCGGGCGCCGCCGAACTCGGTGCGGAACGCTCCCGGCTCGACGATCAGAACCCGTACGCCGAAGGGGGCGACCTCGGCGGCCAGGGCCTCGGAGACGCCCTCGAGCGCGAACTTGGCCGCGCAGTAGGCCCCGAAACCCGGCATCGTCACCTGGCCGCCCATCGAGCTGATCTGCACGATCGTCCCGCGGCCCCGGATCCGCAGGTGCGGCAGCGCGGCCTTGGTCACCGCGACCGCGCCGAAGAACATCACCTCCAGGTGCCGCCGGAGCTCGTCCATCGTGAACTCCTCGACCGCGCCGACGCTGCCGTTCCCGGCGTTGTTGACGATCACGTCGAGGTGGCCCAGGTCGCGGACGGCGCCGGCGACCACGTCGTCGACCTGCCGCCCGTCGGTGACGTCCAGGGCCGCCGTACGGGTGGCGCCCAGCCCGGCCAGCGTCTCGAGCCGGCGGGCGGTCGCGACCACCTGATCGCCCGCGGCCAGCGCGGCCTCGGCGATCGCCCGTCCGAAGCCCGCCGAACATCCCGTGATGAGCCAGTTCTTCATGGTGTCCACCCTGGCCGGTCCCGAAGCGGCGGTCCAACATCGACTGCCTGACACCGCTACAGTCCAGACCTGTGAGCTCTCCCCTGCCGCCGCACCGCCCGCCCGGGGCGCTCACGGCTGTCGAGCTGCGGCACTTCCGCTACTTCGTCGCGGTCGCCGAACAGTCCAGCTTCGGCCGGGCCGCCCAGCGCCTGCACATCGCCCAGCAGTCGCTGTCCCAGCAGATCGCGGCCCTGGAGCGGCTGCTGGGCGTGCGCCTCTTCGACCGCGACAGCCGGGGCACCCGGCTCACCGCCGCGGGTTCGGCCTTCCTGCCGTCCGCCCGCGAGATCCTGCACCGGGTCGAGGTCGCCGTGTCCGACGTACGCCGGGTGGCGGGCACGCTCGACCTGGCGTTCCTCGAGTCGACCGCCAACTACATGCTGCCGCCGGTGGTCCGCGCCGTCCGGGAACGCTTCCCCGACGCCGCGCTGACGACCCACAACGTGCCGATCGCGGAGCTGGTGGCCGGGTTGCGCGAGGGCCGGTACGACGCCGCGTTCACCCGTCCCCCGCTGGTGCCCGACCTGGCGACCCGCGTGCTGGTGTCCGAGCCGGTCTGTGCCGTGCTGCCGGCCGGCCACCCGATGGCCGGCCGCGCGTCGGTGTCGCTGCCCGAGCTGGCCGGGGACAGCTGGGTGCTCACCCCGCGCGACTCGTGGCCGCCCTGGCACGAGAAGTACGACCGGGACTTCGCCGCGGCCGGGTTCGAGCCCCGCGTGGCGCAGCGCGCCGCCGGCGTACCGAATCTGCTCGGCCTGGTCGCGGCCGGTGTCGGCGTCGCCCGGCTGGCCCGGTCGGCGAGCAGCATTCGCCGCGGCGGCGTGGTCTTCGTGCCGTCGGCCGGCGAACGCGCCGAGACGGTGGTGGCGTGGCTGCCCGGTCGCGACAACCCGCTGCTGGCCGACCTGGTGGCGCTGGCCGAGGACGTGGCAAGCACGTCGGATCTGACCGCCGAGGGCTGAGAGGGCTCAGAACCGCGCGAACGAACGGATCGGCATGCGTGGGCCGAACTTCGGCGCGCCGAGGCCGCCGTGGGCCAGCAGGTCGCACACCCGGGCCCGGTGGCCGCGGAACGGCTCGAGCAGCTCGAGCATCCGCTCGTCGGTGCCTCGGGCCTCGCCGGCCAGCGCCCACGCGACCGTGTTGGGGATGTGGAAGTCGCCCACGCTGACCGCGTCGGGATCGCCGTACGCGACCCGGACCACCTCGGCGGCGGTCCACACGCCGATGCCGGGCAGGGCGGTGAGGCGCTTGGTGGCCTCGGCCGAACCGGCGCACTCCTCCAGCCGGGCGGCGACCACCGCGGCCCGCTGCAGGGCCTGCGTGCGGCGCTGCTCCAGGCCGAACGGGTGGAAGACCCAGTACGGAGTCTCGGCGATCACCGCGGGGTCGGGCGGCAGCATCAGCTCGAGGGGCCCCGGCGCCGGCTCGCTGAGACTCTTGCAGATCATCCGGTACGCCCGGTGGGCCTCCTTGCCGGTGACCTTCTGCTCGAGGACCGCGCGCAGCACGCTGCGGAACACCAGGCCGGTGGCCGGCATGCGGACGCCCTCGAAGGTACGGGCGAGACGCTTGACCAGCGGGTGGCCGGCGACCAGGTCGGGGAACGCGCTGAGGTCGTCGCGCAGCCCGGCGATGGCGTCGGCGCGGTCGACGATCCAGTCCTCACCCGGCCCGTAGCCGGTCGCGATCAGCTGCCGGCCGCTGCGGGCCAGGTGCAGGGTGGCCGGGCCCTCCGGAGTACGGGCGGCGAGCCAGAAGTCGTCGCCGGTGAAGACCCCGCAGGGGTCGTGCCGGGGAACCAGCAGCGAGCGGACCGAGGAGCCGAAGTGGTAGCGCTCCGGGGCGGTCAACGTGCGGGTCACCGGCTCAGCCTGCCACTTCGATCGCCGATTGCCCACCCGATGATCGGTGGACAGGCCGATGGCCCTGACCGCGCTCCCGGTCAGGGCCATCGGAAGGGCTACCGGACACCCGAGTTGGTCCGGTTCGCCCGAGGAGCTTGCCGCTCTGTCGTCCGTCAGGGGGAAGGACGACTGCCCGGAGTCGACGGGGGGTCCCGTCCGGGCCGAGGTCATGTCGGTGACCTCGTCCCGTCCGGGTTCGCCTCCGGGTTACGAGCGGCGTGGCTCCTGGATCAGCGGCGTCCGTTGCGAACAGTGATCCGGACCGAGTCGAAGGCCGGGATCTGGTTGGCCCGCACCATCATCGGGATGCGGTGGGAGCCGTCACCGGCCCACGAGGCGCACTGCGCGGTGCCGGCGTTCGGCAGGCCCGGCACCTGGATGTCGACCGAGTCGGGGGTCGCCCCACCGCGGCTGTCCTCGGTCGCCACGAAGAACGCGGGGACCGGGTCGGAGGCCGGGGCCTCGTTGGTGCTGGGCAGCAGGCGGCAGGCGGTGTGGAAGTGACCGCGGACCAGGCCGTTGGCCAGGACCGAGCTCTCCACGTAGTAGCCACCCTTGCCGGCCGCGAGGAAGCGGTCACGGATCAGGTTGCGGGTGCTGATGCGCAGCGTGAACGCCTGGTTGACGCCCACCGAGCGCGGGGCCCGGGTGATCAGCAGCGTCGGGTTCTGCGCGGCCTCGCCGACCTCACCGAACTCGGTCGAGACGCAGCGGCTGCCTTCCTGGAAGCCGTTGTGCGGCGTCAGGTTGCTGGTGTCACAGCTGTTGGTCAGAACGCCCAGACCGGCGCCGGGGGGCGGCGTGGTCTGCTCCTCGGAGGGCTGGGGGTCGGGCTGCTGCTCGCCGCCGTTGCCCTGCTCACCGTTGCCCTGCTCACCGTTGCCCTGGCCCTGGTCGCCACCGGCGGAAGGCTCGGCGGCCGGAGGAGCGGACTCACCGTCGGCGGGAGGCGTCGACTCGCCGCCCTCGGCGGGAGGCGTGGACTCGCCGTCGGCCGGAGGAGCGGACTCACCGTCGGCCGGAGGCGCGGACTCCTCCGCGGGCGGCGGCGTGGTCGCGGCCTCGGTCGGCGGCGTGGTCGCGTCGTCCTTGGTGTCGCCGACGTTGTTCATCACCCAGGTGCGGCAGCGGTTGCGCAGCGTCTGGGTCGACACCGTCTCGCCGGCGCCGTCATCCGGGTGCTGGGTGACCTTGCCACCGTTGGTGGTGTAGGTGCTCTTGCGCGTCTCGGTGGAGAGCTTGGCGCGCTGCGGAGCCTGAATGTCGTCGCAGGCGGCCAGCGCCTTACGCTGCGTCTTGTCGGTGCTCGCGTTGGAGACCTGGGTGACGGTCACGATGCCGCCGAAGGCCACCAGCGTCGCAGCCACCGCGATGATGCGGCGCTTGCCGGAGAACCAACTGTTGCTCCTGGATGCGCGCCGGTACTTGGACCTTCGCATGGGGGTGACACCTTTCTCTTACGCCTGAGGACGCGGTTGGGGCTACCGCGCCCGGAAGATGCGCATGGAAGTGATGACGCCGGCCACGAGCGCGGCGGCGAGAACGAGCAGGATCACGGTGGTGCTGACGCCCGGGATGCCGCCGCTGCTGCTGGCGGCTGCGAGCATCTGCCCGTCCACGGGAACCGGGCCGGCGCCGGCGTTTGCGGGGGCGGGAGCGGTGGGAAGCTGCGCGTAGTCGACGATGTTGCTCGACTCCAGCAGCGTCATGTGCGTCATGACGAACTGGTTCGTCTCCTGGGCCAGCTTGCGAACGGTGTCGTTGCGCGTGGTGGCCCGGATGGTGGCGATGGCCGGGAAGATCTTGCCGTGCGCGGCGCGGAGACGGTCGATGAAGATCTGGTCGAACGTCGTCGCGTTGGCGTCGCGCATCTCCTGCAGCCAGAAACTCTGGTCGCTGTTCGGCTTGTTGGGCAGATCGATGTTGAGCTTCTTGGCTGCCGCGCGGTCCAGGTTGTCGAGCACCACGTGCTGCGCGGCGATCGACTTGCCGATCTTGACGATGCGCGGGTCGTTCGACTTCTCCTGGGCCATGTTGCCGGCCGGGATCTCCCAGAGGCCGGCCAGCCGCACCTTGATGACGAAGTCCTTGTCCGCGTCACTGAGTGCGCCCACGCCCTTGTTGGACAGGCCGGTCGACGACGGGATCGGCACCGGGACACCGTCCCCGGGAGCGGCCTGAGCCGGTGCCACCGGCGCGAGCAGAAACGTGAGGGCCGCCGCGGAAATGCCCACCAACCAACGCGTCGATCGGCGCGTAGAGCGAGCGGTAAGCATTTTCTCTCAACCTCCGGATCAGCGAATTCTTGTAGGACTGGGGACGTCAGTAGCTGTAGTCGCTGCCGGTGCCGCCGGCGTCACCGGAATCGGCGTCGGAATCACCCGCGGAATCGTCGGCGGGCGGGGCGACCGGCTTGGACACCTTGGGCAGGCAGGTCAGGTTCTTGGCGCCGTCCGGCTGAATGACGAACCAGGTGCCGCTGACGTTCTGGCCGCTCCATTTACCGGGCTTCTTGTCACCGATGTAGGTGTAGAGCGGCCAGCCCTTGAGGGTCAGCTGCTTGCTGCCGTCGGCCCGGGTGACCGTGCCGACGAGCTTCGAGTCGACGCCCTTGACGCCGGGCTTGCCGTCGCTGGTCAGCGCGGGCGGCCAGGTCTGGGCGCAGACGCCGACACAGTTCGACTTGGCCGGCTTGTTGCCGTCCTTGTCGAAGCGGTAGAGCACGAAGCCCTCGTCGTTGGTCACGACCTTGCCCATCCGGGCCACCTTGGTGCCGATCAGCTCGGTGGTCGCCTCTTCCTCGCTCAGCTCGGGCGCGGCGTTCGCGGCGGCCGGCGGCGCCGTGGCGTCCGGGTCGGCCTCGGGGGCGTCCGTGGCAGCCGGGTCAGCGGTCGCGCCGGGTGTCGCGGCGACGTTCTCCGAGGCGGGCTCGGCCGAGTCGCCGTAGTCGGCTGCGTTGTATCCCGCTGGGGCGCAGCCGGTCACTGCGAACGCCGCGGCGATTGCGGCGCCGACGACCATCAACTTTCGCTTCTCCGGTAGCACGTGCCCTCCAGGGTGTTTCTTCGTCTGGCGTTTCCGGGCAGTAGTACGAGGACCGGGGCGCGGCGGTTGAAGAAAGTTCCCATCAATTTCCGAGTTTCTCGCCAGCCCCCACCGGAGCTGCTTCTCTAAGGAAAAAGAAAGGATCCCGGCCGATCGGCCGGGATCCCTTTCAGTACAGAAACGGTTACGGAACGCGAACCAGCGTCTCGCCGGCGCCGTTCGCCGCCACCTCTTGCACCTGCACGTGGGCGATGTTGTCGCGCGGCGTGGCGGTGACCGCCTGCAGCAGCAGCGGCTCGGAATTGGCCGCGGTGCCCCAGCCCTTGTCCCCCACCTTCCACGACACGAGCGGCTCGGTCGTGCCGTCCGTGTGCACAGCGACCAGCCGGCAGACCTTCGGCCCGGTGATGTTGGAGATGGCGAACGAGATCTGGGTGCCCCAGTCCTTCTTCTCCAGACCGACCGAGGCCGTGACGCCCGTCCGCGGGTCGGAGCCGGTGAGGCGCTCGCCGGTCAGGTCGGGGCCACCGATGCCCGGGCCGTCGGCCGTGTTGGGCAACGGGTCGAGCTGGGTGCTGTCGCGCTGAGCCGTGTTCGTCGTGGCCGGGTCGCTGTCGCCGCCGAGCACCTGACCACCGACGAAGAACGCGCCGATCGACAGCATGGCGAAGATCACCACGGCGGCGGCCAGCGAGTAGAGACGCCGGCTGTTGGCCCGGTGCCGCTCCCTCGAGGCCTCACCGATGACCTTCTGCAGCATGAAGCCGTCGCGCCGGGTCTCCTCGGCCGCGACCACCGCGTTCGCGTCGACGTCGGCGAGCAGATCGGCGACCTCGACGAACGACTCGAGCTCGTACGCACATCTCGAGCACTCGATGAGGTGGTCCTCGAAATGGGCGGCGTCGCGTTCGTCGAGCACACCCAAGGCGTACGACGCGACGTCGAAGTGATCTTCCTGAGTCATTCGGTCACCCCCCGCTGCTGCAACGCGGTCCGCAACGCACGCAGAGCGTAATACACCCGTGACTTGGCGGTGCCCAACGGAAGGTTGAGCTTCTCGGCCGCCTCCGGCACCGTGCGGCCCCGGAAATACGTTTCGATGAGGATCTCGCGGTGCGACTGACTGAGCTCGCGCAGCGCGTCGGAGACCGTCATCGACTGCAGGACGCGATCGGTGTCGTCGGCCTGGCTGGGGAAGCTCTCCAGCTCGCGGTCGTAGGTCTCGGCCGGCCGCGCGCTGGCGCTGCGGTGGTCGTCGATCGCGATGCGCCGCGCGACGGTCACCAGCCACGGGCGCAGCGACTGCTGCCCCTGGGCGCCGAGCCGGTGCGCGTTGCGCCAGGCCCGCAGCAGGGTCTCCTGCACGATGTCCTCGGCGCGCTGCCGGTCACCGCCGGTCAGGCGCAGCACGAACATCAGGAGAGGGCCCGCGTGCTCCTCGTAGAGCATCTTGACCAGCGTGTCCTCGTGAGTCGCCCCGCCCGGGTTCGCGGCCTCGTGCCGCGGCGCCTGCCGGGGAATCACTGAACCACCATCGCCCGCACTACGGCCTCCGTCGAGTGACTGCCACCGTCCACCGGAATGCTGCTGTGTCATCAGGCGCACCCCGTCGCCTGGCGCCAGCCGATGTTCGGCCACCGCATGCATCGATACCTCCGCCCGGAGATTTCCCCGTCGCCTGAGATACGGCTGGGGACAGCCCTCGGGATCAACGCGGACGGGAAAATTTCCGGGAGCGGTCTCAAACGATCCTCCGGCGTCTTGTGGGGGGTCACGAGGCGCGTCGGCAGACGATGTCAAACCATCGATCTGCACCGATATGACTGCCTGGGCAGCCGAATAATACTCAGCCGCACCCGCCCCATGAAATACGCAACTGAGCAGGACTGACGCACTGGCAGTGCGGCGTTACCGCTGAGTAGGCGAGCCCCAACGGAGCGTGGGTGTCCCACGCTTCGGGAGCGCTCCCAGTGCGGTGTCCTGCCCGTTCGGAGGAGGTCTCGTCTCCATCCGGGTTCTTCGAGCGCCTCCTGCCCCAACCGCCCACGATTCGGTCGATCTGTCGGATGTAGCGTGCGGACCCGCCGTGGACAACGGCCCAGCTGGCGCGTGGGCCCGGCGGCGATCCGGTCTGCCCGCCCAGCCACCGACGGCCACGGTTCCGGCGAGAACTCGCCATGGCTGCACGGGAGGCAAGCTCCGCCGGTTCGGATTGCACGACTGCGGGCCACCGGCAAAATCGCGGTGACATGCCAGCCCGATGGCGGTGGCACACCGACCGGATCGCGGTGGCGTACCGGCACGATCGGCAGTCAGGGCAGCCGGGTGGACCCCGTGGCCAGGGTGGTGAAACTCATCGGGAAGCTGCCGCCCAGCGCGTCGACGGCGGCGCCGGTGGCCGCGATCAGCGCGGCCAGATCGTCGGGCGGCAGCGTGGTGAACAGGCCCTGGGTCGGCAGCTGGTCGAGCCATTCGTCGCGGGTGTAGACGCGTTCCCACGCGAAGGACCACCGCTCGGGCACGGTGAAGGCGCCGGTCGCCCGGATCGCGTCGTCGATCGGGTCCAGCAGGGCGGCGTAGCCCTGCGCGGCCGGCACCGCGAAACGGTAGGCCTGAGTCATCCGGCTGTCCGGCATCAGCCGCTCGAACACCTCCCCGAAGGCGGCCGCCGCCGCGGGTGCGGGCTGACCGGCGTTCCAGAACAGCGCCAGCAGCCCGCCGGGCCGCAGGACGGACGCCGCCCGGGCCGCCCCGGCGACGGGGTCGACCCAGTGCCAGGTCTGCCCGGCGACCACGGCGTCGAAGGTGCGGCCGGCCGGCTCCCACTCCTCGAAGGTCGCCTCGTCGACGTCGAAGCCGCCGTCCCGGGCAAAGGCGGCCATTCGCGGGTCGGGCTCGACGCCGGCCACCCGGCACCGGGCGGCGCGGAGCTGCCGGGCCACGATGCCTGTGCCGATGCCGACGTCCAGAACCGCCGGGGACCCGTCGCCCTCGGGTCCACCGCCGGGGCTGCGGGCCACGACGCGCGCGATCAGCTCGTCGGGATAGTGCGGCCGGGCGCGGTCGTAGCGTTCGGCGTCGACGCCGAACGACTCCGCCACCTGCCGGTGGCGGAACGGTCGACGAGAACATCGCCGACGTCCTGACCGGCGTGCTCGACCCGGTGGGGCTCGGCCTGATCAGCCTGGTCCTCACGCGCGACGACCTGCGCGCCCGCCTGCGCCGGGACGGCCGCCCGGCCGGTCTGCCCCTGCTGGCCGAGACGACCGCTGTGCTCGCGGCCTACCTGACCGCCGAGCAGGGCCGCCGGCGGGTGCCCGCCGGCGCCGACCCCGGAACGCTCGCGCTCACCCTGGTCGGCACGGCCCACCTGATTCTCGCGGACCGCGACCGTACGACGCCCGACCACACCGCCCTCCGCGACCTCGTAGCCGCGATCCTGACCGGCACCAACCACCGCACCGAAGCACCCTCACCCGAGTAGGCCGCCCAAAGATCGACCAAGCACCCAGGCAAGCAAACAGCGTGGTGGGATGAAAGCGCGGGCTGGAAGGCCGGCCGGCGCCCGCGGTCAGCGGGAGCGGGCCGTGGCCAGGGCCAGCGCCCGATGCAACACCCGCGAGTCGCCCAGCAGCCCGCGCAACCGCCGCTCCAGACCGGCAATCGGGACCAGGTTCTGCGGGGCTCGCGGATCCTTGTAGGGCGACGACGCGAACCGCGGCAGCGTGGCCCCGGAAAGGTCGGCCAGCTCGATCGCCTCGTCCGGGGTCAGATCGGGTGAGCACTCCACCCGCACGATGCCCGACCAGGGCGCCCCGGAAGCACCGGGCAGACGCAGATACCAGGACCAGCCGCCCCAGACCGTGCCGAGGTGGAAGACCGGCGTGCGCTGGGTCGGCCGCAACGACGTCACTACCGCGGTCAGCGCGGCCGGCAGGTACTGCTTCTGCTGCGTCTTGACGTACCCGATCGTGCGGGGCAGCTGGCGCCGGTTGCGCAGCGGCCCGTCCACCACCAGCAGGTCACGGCCGTCCGAGCTGGTGTCCCGGGCCGAGGCCGAGATGTCGATCTCGAGCGCGGTCAGCGGGCCCTGGACAGCCGCCGGCAGCTTGCTCGCCTCGCCCGTGCCGTGGATGCGGTGCACCTCGTAGCGCACCGACCCGGCCTGCAGGTCCTCCGCCGACGGGCTGGCCGTGAACAGACCCCGCCCGATCCGCGCGCCCACCAGTTCGGCCACGCCCCGCGCCAGGTCGCACCGGACCACCCCGGCGGCGTACGAGGCGGCGAGTCCCGCGTACGACGTGCCGTCCTCCTCGGCCGTCCACAGTCCGGCATCGTTGCGCCGCACCCCGTCGACCAGGAAGACCACGTCGGGAGAGCGCACCGAGGAGGACACGTCGATCGGCGCCCACTCGGCCGCCGGCACCTCGACGTCGGTGTCGACCTGCGCGCTGCTCGCCGAGGCCGGCCCGTCCCCGCCGTCGGCGCCGCCCTCGAACGACGAACCGTAGGACGGGTCCCACGCGTCCACGAACATCCTGGTCAAAGGCCCACCCTCGCCACGTGCGCCGTCCGCGCGTCCTTGTGTACCTCGAACCGCACCGGCACCCGCTCGGCCAGCGCGTTGACATGGGTGACCACGCCGACCATGCGGTCGCCCCGCGCGGCCAGGTTTTCCAGGGTCGCGGCCACCACGTCGAGCGTGGCCGCGTCGAGCGTGCCGAAGCCCTCGTCGAGCACGATCGACTCGAGGCTGGCGGCCGTGGTCGACATGCCGGCGAGCTGCTCGGACAGGGCGAGCGCCAGGGCCAGCGAGGCCTGGAACGTCTCGCCGCCCGAGAGCGTGCGCACCCCGCGCCTCAGCCCGGCGTCGTGGTGGTCGATCACGAAGAACTCGCCCTTGTCGTGGATCAGGTCGTACTGACCGCCGGTGAGCTCGCGCAGAATCCGCGACGCGCCATCGACGAGCAGGTCGAGCGCCTCCTCGAGCAGCCACCGCTCGAAGTTGTTGGCCCGCAGGTGCCCGGCCAGCGCCTTGGCCACCCGCATCTCCCGCTGCAGCGACATGCGCTGCTCGGTGAGCTGGTGGGCCTGCTCCCGGCGGTCGACGAGCCGGCGCAGGGCCGCCTCCGACCGTTCGGCGGTGACGGCGGCCGCGCGGATCAGGGCGTCCTCCTCGGCCGCGGGCGTGGCAACGCCGGCCGCGGTGAAGAGACCGCCGATCTCCCGCAGCGCCGCGGCCGTGACCCGGTGCGCCGCGGCCACCGACTGCTCGGCCTCGTCGCGGGCGGTGGCCCGCTCGACCGCCAGCCCCGAGGCCCACGAGACCAGCAGCGCCCAGGCGCCCGCGAGGTCCTCCCGGTCGGCCGGCGGCGGCGAGAAACGCGCGACCTGATCGCGTACGGTGTCGAACTCGCGCCACGCGGAGCGCTGGCGCTCCTCGGCCGCGATGACCGCGGCCTGGGCCTGCCGGTTGGCCGAGCGGGCGGCGCGCAGGGCCGCGCCGGCCGTGTCGAGCTGCTTCTGCAGCCGCCCGATCTCGGCCAGCTGCCGCCGCAGGGCCTCGACCCCGGGCGACTCGGCCACGGCGGCGCGGGCCTCGGCCAGCCGCGACAGGTGGTGCTCGTGCTGGGCGCGCTTGCGTTCGAGGTTGCTCTCGAGCTTGCGGGCGATCGCGTCCTTCTGCTGCCAGGCCTTCTCGGCGACCTCGGCGGCGGCCCGCGCGGCCTTGCCGGTGGTCTCGGCCGCCCGCACCGCGGACTCCTCGGGCACCGGCGGCACCGTGGTCACCGTCTGCTCACACACCGGGCAGTGGTCGCCGGCGGCGAGGTGGGCGCGCAGGGCGGCGGCCCGGTCGATGCGCTGGGCCTCGGTGTAGTCGAGACGAGCCTGCTCGAGGAGCTGGGTCGCGCCGAGGTGGGCGCTGTGGGCGAGCCCGGCCGAGGTGGCGGCGTCCTTGTGCTCGACCTCGGCCACGGAGACCTCGCCGGCGAACCACTCGGCCTGGCCGATCAGCCGTTCGAGCTCGGCGTGCCGGTCGAGCATCAGGTTGAGCGATCCGGCGTCGCCGGCCGCGGCGAGCTCGCCGCGGACCTTCTCCTCCTTCTCCTCGGCCGCGCGGACCTCGTCCGCCTTCTCGGCGGCGGTCGCCCGGGCCGCGGCGGTCACGCCGGCGGTTTCCACGCTTCCCGCGGGCGTACGGACGGAGGACAGCAGCCGCACCTCGGCGTCCAGCGCGTCGCGGGTGGCGGCGGCCGCGGCCTCGGCGGTGCGCTTGGCCCGCAGCCCGGGCACGGCCTGCTCGACAGCGGCGGTCAGTTCCCGCATGCGGGCGACGTGCTGCTCGGCCGCCTCGACCGCCTCGTCGGTGGCGTCGGCCAGCCCGGCGAGGCTCTGGTCGACCACGGCGAGCTTGCCCTCGGCGGTCTGGGACCGGCCGGTCGCCCGGGTCTGCACCTCCTCGTAGATGTGCAAGCCGAGCAGGTTGACCAGGATCTGCTGCCGGGTGGCCGGCTTGGCGTGCAGGAAGTCGGCGAACTGGCCCTGTGGCAGCACGACGCAGCTGGTGAACTGCTCGAACGGCAGACCGACGGCGTCGAGCACGGCCTGGTCCATCTCGGCCGGGGTGCCGGCCAGCACCTCGCCGAGGTCGTCGAGATCCATGCCGGTGTCGAGCTTGGACACGTCGAAACCGGGGGGCATGAGCTGCAGCCCGGCGCCGGCGGTCTTGACGTTGCCCCGGCCGTCGCGCCGGACGACGCGGGTGGCCACGTAGCGGTCGCCGGCCGACTCGAAGACCAGCCGGACCCGGGCCTCGGTGGCCGACGGCGCGAGCGCGTTCCCGATGCCCCGGGTGCCGCCCCAGCGCGGGACGGTGCCGTAGAGGGCGAACGTGATCGCGTCGAGCACCGTCGACTTGCCCGAGCCGGTCGGCCCGACCAGCGCGAAGTAGTCGGCGTCGGTGAAGTCCACCGTGGTCTCGTCCCGGAACACGGTGAACCCGGCCATGTCCAACCGAATCGGCCTCATGATCCGGCTCCGCTTCGCTCCGCCGACCCGGAGGCCACCGTGCTCACCTCGTCGTAGAGCTCGTCGAACAGTTCGCGCACGCCGTCCTCGGCGTTGTCGCGACTGTCCAGGTAGTCGCCGAAGAGCTCGCGCGGCGACCGACCGGCCCGCTGTGCCATCCGCTCCCCCGCCCGGTTGGGCATCATCTCGGGGTCGATGCGCACCTCGAGGGCGTTGGGCAGGAGCTCCTGCACGTCCTCGCGGAGGCCGACCCGTGGCTTCTCGCGCACCAGAACACGGAGCCAGGCGTCCGGAAGGTTCACCGTCGCCAGTTGTTCGAGCGTGCCGCGGACCGTGCGCAGCGCGATGGCCGAGCCGATCGGCACGTCACGGACCCGGGCCGCCTTGTCGGTGGCGACATCGACGACGGCCACCGAGGACACGTTCTCCTCCTCGCCGAAGTCGACCGCGAGCGGGCTGCCGCTGTAGCGGGTCGGGCAGGGGGCGATCACCGATTGGGCGCGGTGCAGGTGACCGAGCGCGACGTAGTGGGCGTTGCGCGGGAAGACCGTGGCCGGCACGGCGTAACCCATGATCGTGTGCGCTTCCCGCTCGCCGCCGCCGGTCGAGGCGCCGACGATCGTCAGGTGGGCGGTGACCAGGTTGATCACCCCGGGCTGGTCGAACTGGTCACTGAGCCGCTCGATCAGGCGGGCGATGTGGTCGGCGTACGTCTGGTTGGCCTCGGCCGCGGTCAGCTCGTACATCTCGGCGGCCCGGATCGCGTAGCGCTGGGAGAGGAACGGCAGCGTCACGAGCTGCCACTTCTCGCCGCCGGCGGTCTCGCCCTTGATCAGCAGCTCGTCGGCCTTGTCGCGCACGGCGCCGCGCAGAATGATGCCGGCCGCCTCGGCCCACGGGCGCAGCGCGTCGAGCGCCGGGCCGTTGTCGTGGTTGCCGCCGATGGCCACCACCTGGGCGCCGGCCTGCCGCAGGGCCGTGAGCGCCCGGGTGACCACCCGCGTCGCGTCGGCCGTCGGGGCCGCGGTGTCGTACAGATCACCGGCGATGATCACCAGGTCGGGGCGCTCGGCGCGGGCGATCTCGACGACCTGGGCCAGCACGCGGATGTGTTCCTCGTGCCGGCCGCGGCCCTTGAGGACCTTGCCGACGTGCCAGTCGGACGTGTGCAGGATGCGCATCGCGGAACCTTAGAACGGAATGTCGTCGTCGGACGAACCGCCGCGGCTTCCCACGACGGCGAACGGATCGGCCCCCTGGACGATCGATTTCATCGTCTCGGCGGGCGGGGGGCCGGACTCGGACTTGCGCGTGGCCCAGGCCGGGAACGGGAACTCCACGCAGAGCGGCACCGGGATGTCGGGCTGGTTGACGAACATCGTGCCCGGCCGGGCCAGCAGCGCGCGCTGGCGCATGGCCGGGGGCAGGAAACCGTACTCGGGCCGGGCCGCCTCGGCCGGGTCGAGCCGGCCGACCACCCGGATCGCCGAGTTGGTCACGATGCGACGCTCGACCTCGCTGGCGGTCTGCTGGGCGCCGATCAGGATGACGCCGAGCGACCGGCCCCGCTCGGCGATGTCGAGCAGCACCTCCTTGATCGGCGAGCTGCCCTCGCGCGGGGCGTACTTGTTGAGCTCGTCGAGCACGACGAAGAGCAGCGGGCGGCCGGTGCCGGCCTTCTCCTTCTCCTCGAACTCGGTCTTGAGCGTCACGCCGACCACGAACCGCTGGGCCCGGTCGGGCAGGTTGTGCAGGTCGACGACGGTGACCTGGGCCGACTCGGCCGTCTTGATCTGGTGGGGGCGGCGCTGGGCCAGGTCGCCACGGATCAGCCGGGCCAGGTCGCGCTTGCTGCCGATCAGCCGCCGGGCGAACGCGTTGACGGTGCCCATGTTGACCGCGCTGCCGGCCCAGGTCGACCGGGTCTCGTCGTCGGTGAGCTGCTCGACGATGTGGTCGACCAGATCACCGTACGAGCCGATGCGACGGCCGTCGATGCTGATGCCACCCTCGGCGGGCACGGCGTACCGGTTCAGGTGGGCGGTCACCGAGTGGACGACCATCGTGTACTGCTGGCGCTCGTCGTCGGCGTCGGCGAACACGTACGGCAGGAGCCTTTTCTCGCAGAACTCCTCGAGAGTCCAGTAGAAGGCGTCGACACCGGTCAGGCGGCTGCTCACGTCGGGGGCGCCGGACGAGTCGCCGGCCCGGGGCGGGGCGTAGACGCGGACGTCGGAGAACGGGGTCGCCGGCAGCTCGAGCAGCTTGTACGCCGAGCGGGTGGCATCGTCGAGCTTCGTGTTCGGGTGGTCGAGGAAGAGCAGGTCCTCACCCTTGACGTTGAAGATCAGGGCCCGCGCGTTGGCGCCGTCGGCCCCGAGCTGACCCGAGCGGAACACCGAGTACAGCAGGAACGTGGCGAAGCTGGTCTTGGTGGCCACGCCGGAGATGCCGGAGATCGAGACGTGCGCGCCCCGGGTGCCGTCGAGGAAGTCGGCGTTGAGGAAGACGGGCACGCCGTCGCGGCCGGTGCCCATCGGGATGCGCCGCTCCATGCGGTCGAAGTGCAGGGCGGCGTCCCGGGCTTCCCCGGTGGCGCGGTGCACGACGGCGCCGGGCGCGGGTGGCACGTACAGCTCGGGGTCGACCCGGGTGGTGGTGATCTCGGCCGCCTCCTGCACCAGGGCCGGCAGGGTGCCCTCGGCGATCGCGAAGACGTCGGAGTCGAACTGTGCCCCCTCGTGCCGCGCCCGCACCTGGGTGACCACCCCGGCGATCGTGACCGGTTCACGGTCGGGGAGATCACGCTGAGTGACCACGACATCGTCGAGCTGCAAGTAACTGCCCGGAGTCACGGCCGTCCAGAACTGGAGCGGTGTGGCATCGGCCGTGCCGAGCACCCGGCCCACCGGGTTATCAGCCGTTTTGCTGTTCAGTTTTTCGCCGCGGGGAAGCACAGCATCGTCAGACACGCCGCTCATCGTGCACCAGGGGTACGACAGAACCCACACCAGGCGTCGGTTGGCACACGTTGTCCACAACTTCTGGTGGTCATACACAGAGTTATCCACAAGATCTTGCTCCGGTGGCGGAGGCGCGCCCGGAAACGAACCGATGTGAGCCGATCGGCCAATAGCCCGATGAAGCCATTTCCGAGACCCGAAGGGGCTCCCATGAGACCGCACCCTCCAGGGCCGCGATGTTCGAAGCGGCGGCGACCATCCCCGGCACCGAGGTGGTGCGACAGGCCGATCTGGCCGGGCGGGCGGGGGTGGCCGTCTCCCGCACCGACGACGACGGCATCCGGCACGATCTGATCTTCGATGCCGGTAGTCACCGCTTCCTCGGTGAACGCCAGGTCGCGGTGACCGACCGTACGCCGCCCTATCCGAAGGGCGCGCTGATCGGCTGGACCGCGCAGCTCGAGGTGGCCATCGTCGACAAGGCCGGTCAGCTGCCCTGACGGGTGTAGCGGAGGAACAACATGTCGTCGAGCGTCAGGACATGGCGCAACGACAGGCGGCGCGGCTCGGTGGCGGCTCCGGCCGAGATGCGGCCGGGGCCCCCGCCGGCCAGCAGCGGCGACACCGTCAGGCAGAGCTCCGTGATCAGGTCGGCCTCGATCAGGGCGCCGAGCAGGTGCGGGCCGCCCTCGCAGAGCAGTTGCGTCGCCCCGCGGTCGTGCAGCGCGCGCACGGCCGCGGCCAGGTCGACCTGGTCGTCACCGACCGCGATGACGTCGGCCACCCCGTCGAGCCGCGTGGCCGGCGCCCGGGTCGTGGTCACGACGATCGGGGGGATCGGCGCGTCGGAGAAGACCAGCTGGTCGAGATCGAGGTCGAGCGAGCGCGAGACGATCACCATGAGCGGGAACTCGGGCAGGCCGTGAGCCACCCGCCAGGCCCGCGCGGCCGGGCTCAGGCGTAACCCGTCGTAGTTCTCCGCCCGTACGGTGCCGGCCGCGACCACCAGGGCGTCGCAGACCATCCGCAGCGAATCGAAGATCTCCTTGTCGCCGGGGCCGTGCAGCCCGCCGGAGAGGCCGTCGACGGTGGCCGCGCCGTCGACGCTGGCGATGAAGTTGACCCGCAGGGCCGGCGACGGGGTGCGCGGATACAGCTCGACCAGGCCCTCGGCGGAGGACGGCCAGGCGGGGAACGCGGTCATGGGCCGGGCGGTCCGGTCACCGGCGGCTTCGGCTCGGCCGGACGGTGCTGGCAGTCGCACCAGGAACCGCCGCGGCACTCCTCGTGCCTCCGCTCCCGGCAGGCCTCACAGATCACCCCCGCACTTTACCGTCACCGGTGGGTGTGAACGACCGCTTGCAGACGGATGCGGTGGGTACCGGTTTCCTCGTACGCTGCTGTGATCCGCGGCATATCCGGCCCGCATGACGCGTCGGACACGGCGCCGCAACCCCGGCGAAACGCCGAATTGGCAGGTTGTACGCCTACGGGGACGGCCTCGCCGTGCCGTCCTCGAAACGGGAGGAGTCGCATGTTGCTGCGGGTTCGAGTCACCCTGCCCGACCGCCCCGGTGCCCTCGGTCAGGTGGCTCGCACGCTGGGCGTCGCCGGTGCCGACATCGTGCAGGTGGTCGTGCTGGAACGTCTGGGCGGCCGGGCCGTCGACGACTTCTCGGTCGTGTGGCCGGGCGCCAACCGGGTGGAACGTCTGCTGGCCGGTCTGGCCGCGATCCCCGGTGTGCAGGTCGACGGCGTGTGGAAGGCGATCGGTGCCCCCGTCTCGGGCGGTCACGACGCCGAGCTGCTGGCCCAGGTCGCCGCGAACCCAGCCGACGGCCTGGCCACGCTGGTCGACGCCGTGCCGGGGCTGCTGGCGGCCGACTGGGCCGCCGCCGCGATCGTGCCGTCCGACTGGGCGGCCCGCTCCGGCGCGCCGCGCCCGCTGCCGGCCGAGCCCGGGCTCAGCCTCGGCGCCGAGCCGACCGTGGCCTACGCCAGCTGGCGCGCGCCCACCCCGCTCCAGCTTCCTGAGATCACCCCGCTGCGGGCCCGGCCGCTGGCCGGCCCCGAGAGCACCCATTACGCGATCGCCCCGTTCGGCCGGGCCGGGCTGGTGCTCGTGGTCGCCCGGACCGACGAGGACGAGCTGCCCGCGGCCGCCTTCCACGTCACCGAGGTGGACCGGGTGGCCCAGCTCGTGCGGGCGGCCGCGGTGATCCTCGGCGACCGTCTGGACGCGGCCGCCGTACCGTCCGCCCTGTGATTCGACTCTCCAGGAAATAGCAGCTCAAGCAATGTCCGCTTAACAGCGGCGGTGGAGTATTGGAGACGGCAACAGCTGATGTGAAACGCCGAAAGGGGTGCCCACCATGGCGCTGTGGCGGATCCGGGCGACGGTTGACGACCGGCCGGGTTACCTCTCCGTTCTGACCGCTAGCCTGGCCCTGCGGTCGGTGAACATTCTCGCCGTCCAGGTACACACGACCGAGGCCGGCGCGGTCGACGACTTCCTCGTCGACGCGCCCGACTCGATGACCGAGACCGAGTTGCTCACGGCGATCGCCAAGGGCCGCGGTCGCGACGCCTTCGTGGCCCGCGCCGAGGCCCAGGGCCTGGTCGACCAGCCGACCCGGGCGCTCGCGCTGGCCGGCCGGCTGGTGCACGAGCCCGACACGCTGGCCGAGGCGCTGGTCACCCTGCTCGATGCGACCGAGGTGCGCTGGCGCCCCGAGCCGCTCACCGACCGCCCCGGCTACGAGGCGGCGCGGATGATCCTGGCCGACCCGGCCGGCGGCTCGTTCGAGGTGCTCCGGTCGCTGCCGGCCTTCACCCCGGCCGAGTACGCGCGGGCGCAGTCCCTGGTCGAGCTGTCCGGCGCGATGCTGCGCCGCCACCAGGAGCAGACGGTCCTGTTGCTCCCCGACGGCGCCGAGCTCGTGCTCCGGGCCGCGACGATCGACGACCTCGACGCCGTACGCGATCTGCACGCCCGCGGTTCGGCGGCCTCCCTGCAGCGCCGCTACCTCGGCAGTGGCGTCCCCAGCGACGCGCGGCTGGCCCGGCTGCTCGAGCCGGCCGGTGGCGGCCGCACCCTGCTGGCGCTGGCCGGCGACCGGGTGGTGGCGATGGGCAACCTGCTCGCCGAGGGTGACCTGGGTGAGATCGCGATGCTGGTCGACGACGACTGGCAGCGCCGGGGCGTGGGCACCGCCCTGCTGCGCCGGCTGTACGCGTACGCCGAGCAGTCCCGCTTCGCCGCCCTGGTCGCGCACACCGCGGCCGACAACGTCGCGATGCTGCGCACGCTGCGTCGTCTCGGCGGTGGCGCCGCCGAGCGGGACGGCACGCTGGTCAGCGTGACCCTGCCGATCGCCGGCAATCGTCCGGCGGGCCGGCAGACCCCGGCTGCCTTCGGCTGACCCGGAGGCCACCTACGACGTACGGGTCCCGTGCTCGACGCAGGTGGCGGTCCACCCGGTCGGCACGACCTGCACCTTCATCCGCCGGCGGCAGTCGGGACAGAAGCGCGGCGGCTCCAGCGCCCGCGCCGCGGCGCACGCCGTGTGATCACCGTCGGCGGCCGGGTCGCCGCACCGGTCGCAATACATCAGATGGTCGCCGACAGCGCCTTGACCGGCATCTTCAGGTCCTGCAGCAGCTCGAGGTCGGCCGTGGCCGGGCGGCCCAGCGTCGTCAGGTAGTTGCCCACGATCACCGCGTTGATGCCGCCCAGCAGCCCGTCCCGCGTACCCAGGTCGCCCAGGGTGATCTCGCGGCCACCGGCGAATCGCAGGATCGTGCGCGGCATCGCCAGCCGGAAGGCGGCGATGGCCCGCAGCGCGTCCTTGCCCTCGACCACCGGCTGATCGCCCAGCGGCGTGCCCGGCCGCGGGTTGAGGAAGTTCATCGGCACCTCGTGCGGGTCGAGCTCGGCCAGCTGCGCCGCGAACTCGGCCCGCTGCTCGAGCGACTCGCCGAGACCCAGGATGCCGCCGCAGCACACCTCCATGCCCGACTCGCGCACCATCGTGAGCGTGCTCCAGCGCTCCTCCCACGAGTGGGTGGTCACCACGTTGGGGAAGTGCGAGCGGCAGGTCTCGAGGTTGTGGTTGTAGCGGTGCACGCCCATGTCGACCAGGTCGTCGACCTGTTCCTGGCTGAGCATGCCGAGGCTGGCCGCGACCTGGATGTCGACCTCGGCCCGGATCGCCTTGACGCCCTCGCGCATCTGGTCCATCAGGCGCCGGTCGGGACCGCGGACGGCGGCGACGATGCAGAACTCGCTCGCCCCGGTGGCCGCGGTCTGCTTCGCCGCCTCGACCAGCGACGGGATGTCGAGCCAGACCGAGCGCACCGGCGAGGAGAACAGGCCCGACTGCGAGCAGAAGTGACAGTCCTCCGGGCAGCCGCCGGTCTTGAGCGAGATGATGCCCTCGACCTCGACCTCGGGGCCGCACCACTTCATCCGTACGTCATGGGCGAGTTGCAGCAACGCGGGCAGGTCCTCGTCGGGCGACCGCAGCACCTCGAGGATCGCTGCCTCGTCGAGGCCGACACCGTCGGTGAGCACCTGGGCGCGTGCCCGGTCGAGGATCTCTGACATGTCCCGCACCCTAACAAGGCTTCAGTCCGTTCCACGGGGGTGGGCGCGGCGGTTGGACGGAAGTCTCAGCGCCGGTGGGACTGTCGGTGGTGGGTGGTAGTTTCCCCTTCTCGTGATCGCCCGCGTGGGTGATCTCGTGGGCTTGGGAGGCGTCTTGGCGGGCTGGTTGGAAACGCTGGAGGGCCTGGCCGCGAGCCGGTCCAAGGCGGGGCTGACCCGTCGGCTGCGGCCCCGCCCGGCCGGCGACTCCATCGTCGATCTGGCCGGCAACGACTATCTCGGCCTGGCCGCCCATCCCGCGGTGGTCGAGGCTTCGGCTCAGGCCCTGGCGGCGTACGGGTTGGGGGCCACCGGTTCACGCCTGGTCCGCGGGTCGTCCGTGGTCCACGCCGAGCTCGAGGCCGCGCTGGCGTCCTGGGTCGGCACACCGGCGGCGCTCGTGTTCTCGTCCGGCTACCTGGCCAACCTCGCCGCCGTCCGCAGTCTCGCCCCCGTGTGCGACCTGATCGTCTCCGACGCCTACAACCACGCGTCGCTGATCGACGGCTGCAAGATCTCCGGCGTACGGACGGTGGTCGCGCCCCACAACTCCCCGGCCGCCGTGGCCGGCATCCTCGACGCCCACCCCGGCCGGCGCGCGGTGGTCGTCACCGAGTCGGTGTTCTCGGTCGACGGCGACCTGGCCCCGCTGGCCGCGCTCCACGAGGTGACCGGGTCCCGCGGCGCGCTGCTGCTGGTCGACGACGCCCACGCGCTGGGCCTGCTCGGCCCCGCGGGCGCCGGTGGCGTGGCCGCGGCCGGCCTGGCCGACCGGCCCGACGTCATCGTCACCGCCACCCTGTCGAAATCCCTCGGCGGCGCGGGCGGCGTGGTGGCCGGCCCCGCGCCGTTCATCCAGCACCTCATCGACACCGGCCGCACCTTCATCTACGACACGGCGCTGCCCCCCGCGGTGGCCGCCGGCGTCCACGAGGCGCTGCGCGTCGCCCGCGCCGCCGACGACCGCCGAGCAGTCCTGCGCGCCCGGGCCGAGCTGACCGTCACCCGCCTGCGAGCCGCCGGCCTCGACGTCTCCGTGCCCGCCGCCGGCGTGCTCTCCGTCCCCGCCCCCGGCCCCGAGGCCGCCGTGACCTGGGCCGACGACTGCCGCGACCGCGGCGTGGCCGTCGGCTGCTTCCGCCCACCGTCCACCCCCGACGGCTCCTCCCGCCTGCGCCTGACCCTGAACGCGGGAGTCCCCGACATCGATTTCGCCCATGCCCTGGACGTCATCGTGGAGTGCGCCCCATGACCCGCCCCCGCCCCACCGACCGCGACGCGGTCTCCCCCGACCTCCGCGAGGTCCTGACCCGCCTCCCCCACGCCACCGTGATCCTCACAGCCGGGACCGACGGCTTCACCGTGCGGCCGGGCTCCACCCTGGTCGACGCGGGCGGGGTGCTCACACCGGTCGAGTTGGAGCCGTTCACGACGCTGTCCGAGGCCCCAGCCGCCGCCCTGGCGCTCGCGCCGACAACCCTTCCCGACGCTGAGGCGTTCGCCGCCGTCAGCGAGGCTCTGGCCCCCGGCGCCGCGCCGGCGGCAGACGGCGACAGATCACTCGCCACGACAACCGGCGCGGCCGGCCCACCGCTCGCGCCTACGGCCCCCAGCAACCGCAACGGCCGCCCCCAGCCACTCGAAGCCGCCGGGTACCCACCATTCGGGCCCACGGCCCCCAGCGAACGCGACGACCGCGCCCGGTTCACGCCGCTCGACGCCGCCGGCGATTCACCATTCGCGCCTACGGCACCCAGCGAACACGACGACCGGGCCGAGACCGCGCCGCTGCAAGCCGCTGAAGGACCATCGCTCGCGACCCCCGGCAAACGCGACGACCGGCCCCAGCCCACGCCGCTCGAAGCCCCCGGCGACCCACCATTCGGGCCCACGGCCCCCAGCGAACGCGACGACCGGGCCGAGACCGCGCCGCTGCAAGCCGCTGAAGGACCATCGCTCGCGATCCCCAGCGAACGCGACAGCCGGGCGCAGTCCGCGCGGTTGGAGGGCGACAGGCCGCTCGACCTCCGGGCGGCCGATCAACCGTTCGCGCCCGCAGCCGGGAGCAACACGTTCTTCGGCGCTCCGACCGCCGGGCCATCGCCCCATCCTGCGGCAAGCGACGCCACCGGCAGCGTCTCCTCCCTCGAGCAGACCACCTCACCGGTCAAGCGACCGGCCCACGGCGACACGCGTCCCAGCGCACCGGACACCGGCGAGGCCGGTGTCGTGATCGGCGGGCGGCCCTCCGCCCCGGAGTCCATTCCGGATTCTGCCGATCGCACGGGCATCGCGACTGCCCCTCCGGCCGCGCCTGAGCCGCTCTTGCCGACCGAGACGCCGCCGACCGCTCCGGATCCCCTTGCCCCAGATGATCCGGAGCCGGATTCCCCGATTCCGATCTCACCGGCTCCCGGCCATCCAGTTCCTGATTGGCCCGCACCCGTGTCGCCCGCACCGGGCCACCCGAGCCCCGACTCGCCCGCACCCATCTCACCCGCACCCGGCCACCCGATCCCCGACTCACCGGCACCCGTGTCACCCGTGCCCGGCGCTCCGGCGCCAGGCGGCCCGGGGGCCGGTAGTCCGCCCGAGGCGGAATCGCTGAGTGCTGAGATCTCGGCCGAGCTCGCCGCCCAGGCCCCGCCGTCGGCGCAGCCCGCGCCGCAACAGCCCGACGCCGGCGACTGGCGGGGGATCGTCCTGGTCACGGGCACCGACACCGAAGTCGGCAAGACGATCGTCACCGCCGCCGTGGCCGCGGCCGCCCAGGCCGCGGGCCTGCGCGTGGCGGTCATCAAACCGGGCCAGACGGGCATCGCCACCGGCGCGCCCACCGACATCGAGGTGGTCACCCGCCTGGCCGGCCCGGACACCACCCGCACGCTGGCCGAATACCCGGACCCGCTGGCCCCGCTGGCCGCGGCCACGGTGGCATCCCTGCCACCGCTGGAGCTCTCGGACGTCGTCGACGCGATCCGGGCCGAAGCCGACAAGCACGACCTGGTCCTGGTCGAAGGCGCCGGCGGTCTGCTGGTCCCGATGGGCGTGCGGCCCTCCGGGGAGGCCTGGACGATGGCCGACCTGGCGACGACGCTCGGCATCAGCACGATCGTGGTGGCGCGGGCCGGCCTGGGCACTCTCAATCACACCGCCCTGACCCTGGAAGCCCTGACCCGCCGCGGGATACCCGCCGGTGTGGTGATCGGGGCCTGGCCCACCGACCCCGAGCTGGTGCACTGGGCCAACCTCGGCGAGCTGGTCCCCCACCTGATCGGCGCGCTGCCCGCCGGGGCGGGCCGCATGGACCCGGGCGTCTTCCGCCGATCCGCCCCGGGGTGGCTGACGCCGTCGCTCTACGGCGTCCTGGACAACTGGCGGGTGTGGGCCGAGGAGTTCGGCGAGGGCCACCACTGAGTTTGGAGGCCGCCCGCTCCTGAAGCCGCCGTGGGACGCCTTTACGCGTCGAGGAACCGCCTGCCCGCCGCCGTGGCTGAGATTGCTGCCGTCCGTGACACCAGTGTCGTGGCAGCACGGCCGGCCACGTCCGCTACGTCGCAGCAGCCCTCGCCAGCATGGTCGAGCCGGGCCACAGCCCGGGACGGATCAATATCGATTGCCCGAGCGAGCTCGGCTTTCCAGCGTTGGCCGCCTTCACCCCGAAAGGACGACAGGATGCGCCCGGCCTTGCGTCGCCTCGAGCCTGATGACTGGGAGACCTGGAGAGACACCCGGCTGGCCGCGTTGTCCGAGTCGCCCCGCGCTTTTGCCTCTTCGCTGGCCGAAGAGGAGGGCTACGCCGAGAGCGACTGGCGCGACAAGCTCGATCCCGCCCACGGGTTGAGAGTTGTGGCCGCCGACGGAGCCGGCCTGGTCGGCGCCTGGGTGCCTCCAGATCGAGACGGAGCGGCGAAGCTCTACAGCATGTGGGTACACCCGCTATGGCGGGGCCGGGGCGTCGGTGACCTGCTCGTCGAGGAAGTGCTGGCCTGGGGAGGGGATCACGGTCACCCGCGTGTCGATCTCTGGGTGGCCGAGGGCAACGTGGCCGCGGCGCGCCTGTACCGGAGGCATGGGTTCCGGATGACCGACGAGCGCCGGCCCCACCCGGGCCACGCCGGGGTGTTCGTACGCCTGATGACGCGCAAGCTCGGTGGCTGACTCGCGTTCTCCCCCAGGGCGTATCTGGTGGATCACGTGGGAGCGAGGTGAGGCCGCAGGGCGGTCCAATACCGGTTTATCGGGCCGTTCTGCGGACGCCGTCAGGCGCGGGCTGGGCCACGCCGCAGCCCGCGTGGTCCACCTGATACGTCCTAGGCATGGCTGCGTGGCGGGCGCGGTGAGGGGGGCGCCGGCACGTCGTCGACCGGGTCCACCGCGAACGTCAGCTGCTCGCCCGCGCGTACCCGGACCTCTTTGCCCTCGTGGCGGAGGGTGACGTCGCCGTCGGCCTCGTAGGTGACCCGGTCGCGGGTGACGGTCACCTTCAGGGCGGCGCCGCGCCAGTGCAGGCGGAACGCCAGGCGGTGCAGGCCGGGAGGCAGGCGCGGGCCGAACGAGAGCTCGCCGTCGTGGTCGCGCAGGCCGCCGAAGCCCATCACCAGCGCTATCCATGCGCCGGCGCACGCGGCGATGTGCAGGCCGTCGCCGCCCGACTCGCCGCCGCCGCGCAGGTCCAGCAGCGCCGACTCGGCCAGGTAGTCGTGCGCCAGGGTCAGGTGTCCCAGCTCGGCCGCGAGGACCGCCTGGACCGGCGCCGACAGGGACGAATCCCGTACGGTGCGGGCCTCGTAGTAGGCGAAGTTGCGCCGCTTCTCCTGGTCGGTGAACGCGTCGCCCCGCACCATCATCGCCAGCACCAGGTCGGCCTGCTTCACCACCTGCTTGCGGTACAGGTTGAGGTAGTGGTGTCCCATCATCAACGGGTAGTCGTCGTCGGTGAAGTTCCACTCGGGCAGCCGCGTGAAGCCGGCCGCCTGCTCGTGCACCTGGCGGCCCTCGGCGTACGGGATGCTCAGGGAGTCGGCCAGACGCAGCGCCTCGTCGTCGAGCTCGGCCGCTCGCAGGTTCCGCTGGGCCATCAGGTTGGTGTAGATGTTGTCGTCCATCAGGGCGGTGTATTCGTCGGGGCCGGTCACGCCCGCGATGTGCGCGGTGCCCTCGTCGTCGAAGTAGGCGACCGACTTCCACAGCTTCGCCGTCTCGTTGAGGATCTCGTGGCCGGCCTCGCGCATGAACTCGTCGTCGCCGGTGGCCGCGTGGTAGCGCAGCACCGCGTCGGCGATGTCGGCGTTGACGTGCAGCGCCGCCGTGCCCGCGGGCCAGTAGCCGGAGCACTCGGGCCCGCTGATCGTGCGCCACGGGAAGGCGGCGCCGCCCAGACCGAGCTCGCGGGCCCGGTCGCGAGCCTGGTCGAGCGTGCAGTGCCGCCACCGCAGCGCGGGGCCGACGCAGCCGGGGTGGGTGTAGGTGAGCACCCGCAACACGTACGTCTCGGTGTCCCACAGCGTGTGCCCGTCGTACCCGTTGCCGGTCAGGCCCTTGGCCGGGACGGGGTGCGGACCGGCCTGCGCGCCGGCCTGCAGCACGTGGAACAGTCCGAAGCGGACCGCCTGCTGGATGTCCGGGTCGCCGTCGACCTCGACGTCCGCGCCGGCCCAGAAGTCGTCGAGGTAGTCGCGCTGCTCGGCCGCCAGCACGTCGAAGCCGTCCCGCGCGGCCGTGTCACGGTCGGACAGCACGTCGTCCGAGGCGGGCCAGCGATACGCGATGATCTTTTCGAAGGCGATCTCGCCGCGTCCCGTGCTCGTCCACCGGATCAGCTCGGGTTCCGAGGTGACCGTGCCGTCGGCGCCGGTGTGGGTGACCGCGGCCGCGACGGTGATCCCGCTGCGGCGGGTGCGGGCGACCAGCACGTCGTCGTCGTGCGAGACCGGGGCGAACGGGTTGTCCAGCACGGCGCTGGCCCGCGGGTCGTCCTCACGCGGCGGCGGCAGCTCCTCGTCGACGATCAGATCGGACTCGACCCGCAGCTCGGCCTCGGCCCGCACGACATAGCGGATCGCCGCGACCGACGGCCGGAGGAAGGAGACCAGGCGCTCGGTGCGCAGCGACACCTGCACGCCGCTGGGCGAGACCCACTCGACCTCACGGGTCAGCGTGCCCGCGCGCAGGTCGAGGACCCGCTCGTGGCGGCGCACCTCGCCCGTCCGCAGATCGAATCTCTCGCCGTCGACGAAGAGCGCGATCCGTTTGCCGTTGGGCCCGTTCACGATCGTCTGGGTGCGCTCCGGGAAGCCGTACCCCTCCTCGGGATAGGTCAGGTCACGCTCCTCGAACAGCGAGTTGAGGAAGGTGCCGGGCATGCCCCCGGGGTGCGGCTCCTCGAGGTTGCCGCGCAGGCCGACGTGGCCGTTGGCCAGCGCGAAGATCGATTCGCCCTGCAGCAGCGCGCCGTCGTCCTCGTCCGGCGGGCCGATCTCCCGCACGGTCCACGGTTCGGCCGGTCCGATCTCAGACATCGCGCAGCTCCGGTCTTCCGCTCACATGGGTGACAGTGGCGCCCGAGGCCGCGGTGGCCCGGCTCGCCGCTTCTTCGTATGACGCACCGGCCAGCAGTGCGGCGGTCAGCCCGGCCACGAACGCGTCGCCGCCGCCGGTGGTGTCCACGACCTTCACGTCGTCCAGGGGGATCTTGACCCGGCCGCCGCGCCAGACGAAGAGGTTGCCGTCGTCCTGGGCCAGCGCGAGCAGCTTAGGACCGAGGTCCAGCACCTCCTCGCCGAGGCCACCGCTCTCCTTCTCGTCGGCCCGCACCACATCGGCGTACGAGAGGAGGGTCTTGTCGGTGACCTCGCCGTCGAGAACGACCAGCTTGCCGGCCTCGTGGCCGATCCGGGCCGCGGCCAGCGCCGCCGCCTCGGGCTGTTGCAACTGCACGAGGACGGCGTCCGCGCCCGCGATGACGTCCCGGGCCCGCCGCACGTCGGCCTCGCTCAGCAGCACCGGCGGCGGCAGGTGCTCGACGTAGCGGTAGTGGCCGCCGGGTTCGAGGATCTCCACGATCAACCCGGTCAGCGTGCCGGGGCGGCGGATCACGGAGCGGACGTCGATGCCGTCCTGCCGAGCCTGGGCCAGCAGCACGTCGCCGATGACGTCGTCACCCGCGACCGCGACCAGCGACGGGCGCACGCCGAGCTGCGCCAGCGCCACCGCCTGGTTGGCGCCCTTGCCGCCGAGCTGCTCGCGGCGGCTGCCCGCGGCGCCCGAACTGCCCGGCTCGGGCAAACGGTCGACGGTGAGGACGAGGTCACGGGCCAGTTGCCCGATCACGGCGGCGGTGGGATTCACGCGACGACATGTACCCACCGACCGACTGTTTGTGCGACATTCACGCCTGAGGCTTGGCTGTGAACGGAATTCGCCCATCGAGAGCATTGCAGGACACCGATGCCCTTTCTAGGCTCTCCAGGACCGTTGCCCGTGTGAGGGGGATCACCAGCCATGACCAACAGCAATCCCGTGTCGTCGAACGCGTACGAATATCTGGACACCGTCGGTCCGGAGGAGCAGGCGCGGCTCGAGGCCGTCCGCCGCTACCGGCTGGTCGACCAGCCGGTCGAGGACGCGTACGACCGGATCGCGTTCGTGGCCGGCGCCATCTTCGACACTCCGATCGCGACCGTGTCGCTCGTCGAGCAGGACAGGGTGTGGCTGGCCGCCTGCCAGGGCCTGGTCGGCGTACGGGAAGTGGGGAAAGAGCCGGGCCTGTGCGCGTCGGTCATCGCCCAGGACGACGTCTACGTGATCAACAACGCCGCGGTCGACCCGCGCACGCTCGAGCACCCGCTGGTCCGGGGCGAACTCGGCCTGCGCTTCTACGCCGCGGCGCCGATCCGCACCCACGACGGCTACCGCCTCGGCACCGTCAACGTGATCGACAACCGGCCGCGCGAGGCGACGACCCGGCAGCTGCAGGCCCTGCAGCACCTGGCCTCGATGGTCTCCGACGAGCTGGAGCTGCGCCTCATGGTGATCCGCAGCGCGGCCGCCGAGCAGCGCATGCGCGAAACCGTCAGCTGATTACTTTTCCGGCGGTCCGGGTAGTGCGCAGCCCATGCGTACCCCCAGCAGGATCGCCGTTGTAGCCCACCAGAAGAAGACGTTGGGCGGCGGCCTGGACGAGCTCCGCCGCCGCCTGACCGACGCCGAGATCGACGACCTGGCCTGGTACGAGGTGCCCAAGAGCAAGAAGGCGCCGAAGGCCGTCCGCTCGGCGCTGGAGGACAAACCCGACCGGTTGATCGTCTGGGGCGGCGACGGCATCGTGCAACGGTCCCTCGACGTGGTGGCGCGGTCCGAGCACAAGGTGCCGGTCGGCATCATCCCGGCCGGCACGGGCAACCTGCTGGCCACCAACCTGGGCATCCCGGCCGACCTGGGCAAGGCCGTCGACATCGCCCTGCACGGCTCGGACCACGCGATCGACCTGGGCAAACTCGAGGGCGAACACTTCGGCGTGATGGCCGGCATCGGCTTCGACGGCGCGATGATCAGCGACGCCGACCGCAACCTCAAGGACCGGCTGGGCAAGCTCGCGTACGTCTGGGCCGGTCTGCGCCATGTGAACGGCGAGGCGGCCACAGCGACGATCACCATCGACGGCACCAAGTGGTTCGAGGACGAGGCCAGCTGCGTGCTGATCGGCAACGTCAGCAAGATCACCGGCGGCATCCGGGCCTTCGACGACGCCAAGCCCGACGACGGCTGGCTCGACGTCGGCGTGGCCACGGCGCAGGGTGCCCTGCAGTGGGCGCGGGCCCTGGGCACGATGGCCGTGGGCCGCAGCGACAGCTCCCCGTTCGTCCGCACGACCCGCGCCCGCCGCATCGACGTCAAACTCGAGTCCAAGATGGAGTACGAACTCGACGGCGGCGCCCGGACCAAGACCAAGTCGTTCTCGGCCAAGGTGGTCCCCGGCGCGGTGAAGATCTGCGTCCCCCGATCCCCGTCCGAGGTTTCCTGACACTTGTCCCCGGCGCAGGCCATCGACCTGAGCCGGCGATTCAAGGCCCTCGCGACGAGTACGCCGCCGCGGCGCCTGACGACACGGCCCGGGTCAGCGTGCAGTGGCAGATCCTGCCGATGCTCGACACCGGCGAATGAAACCGCCGGCCGGGCTGCTGACCGCCGAGGCGGTGTCGCTGGCCGGCAGCCACATCGCGACGGTCGCCGTGCCGTGGCTGGTCCTCGTCACGACGGGCTCGGCCACGCGGGTCGGCGTGGTCGCTCTCGCCCAGACGCTGCCGTTCGTCCTGGCCGGCGTGCTCGGCGGCGCCCTGGTCGACCGGACGAGCCCCCGCCGCGTCGCCATCGCCGCCGACGTGGCCGGCGCGGTGGCGGTCAGCGTCATCCCGGTGCTGCATCTGCTCGGACAACTGACGTTCGGGCGGCTGGTGGCGGCGGTGATGATCGCCGGCGCGGTCGGCGGCTGCGGCAACATCGCCAAGCGGGCCCTGCTCCCGCTCGCGGTGGAGGCTTCCGGCACACCGATGACCCGGGCGACCGCCCTCTTCGACGGCTTCGGCCGGGCGGCCCTCCTCGTCGGCCTGCCGCTCGGCGGTGTTCTGGTGGCGGCCTTCGGCCCGGCGACTGTGCTGATCGTCGCTTTCGGCCTGGTCGGAGGGGTCTTCGGGCTGGGCGCGGCGGTCTACTCGGTGCTCGCCGTCCGGCTGCCACGGGCGATCACCTTCGTGCTGTGCTTTCTGGTCGCCGGCTCTCCACGGCTGTTCACGATGGCTCTGACCGAGGAGTTGTGGCTGATGCTGACCGTCGCGTTCGGCGCCGGGATCGCGATCTCGACGGTCAACCCGATCCTCATGGCGGTCAGCTACGAACGCGTCCCGGCGCACCTGCGCGGGCGTGTCCTCGGGGTGATCGGCGCGCTCTCGTTCGCGGGCATCCCCCTCGGAGGCCTGCTCGGTGGCCTGTCGGTGGACAGCGTCGGCCTCCGCGCCGCCCTGCTCGGTGGGGGCGCCCTCTACCTCGTGGTGACGCTGGCGCCGGTGCTGGCCGTCCGGCGGCTCGGTCCGGCGCTGCGGACAGTCGGATAGGCGACAGGCAGCTTCGTCCCCGGAAGTGCCGCATCCCGTCGTATCTGCCCGCATATCCGGTGGATTGTGGGGGCCGGTCGCCCCCACACTGGCGTTCACCATCCGGCACCGCTACGCATCTCCACGGGGGTACGCCATGCCGTTCCACCAGAGTTCCGCAGTGAGCGTCGCTTTCCTGCTGACCGCGGCGGCTGTCGTCGTCGCCGGCTACCACGTCGGTCGCGGTCGCTTCACCGGCCGGCCCGGGCGGCGCGCGCCGGCACCGGGCCGGACCACCCGCCCGTACGCGTGGATTCCCACCGCCCGGATCATGGCTGCCGTGGCGCTGCTGCTGGTCGCCCTGTTCGCGGCCGCCTACAGCGCGGGAGCCTGACCGGCCGCCGGCCGACCAACTCGCCCGCCGACCAACTCGCCGGCCGACCAACTCGCCGGCCGACCAACTCGTAGCCGATCGAACCGCCGGCCGATCGGCTACGAGAACCGGTCGACCGCGAAGCGCAACAGCGCCCGATAGACCCGGGCGGCATCGCTGACCGACCCGAAATGCGACGAAGCGTTCCCGTTCAGATAGGTGGTAGCGATCTCCACCTGCTCGATCGGATGCCCGGCGCGGGTCGCGGCCAGCAGCGCGTTCATCTCGTACTCGAAGCGCTCCCCCGGCACCTCACCCAGCCAGGACAGCATCTCCGGCGGGTAGCCGCGCAGGCCGGTCTGGGTGTCGGGCACCCACCGCCCGGTCGCGGCGCGGAACAGCTCGCGGGTGACGGCGTTGCCCAGCCGGGACCGCGGCGGCATCCGACGGACCCGGCGCACCCCCAGCACGAGGTGGCCGGTCGTCTCCACCAGCGCGGCGACCCGCAGGATGTCCTCCACCCCGTGCTGCCCGTCGCCGTCCGCGCAGACCACCGGCTGGTCCGGGTGATGTTCGGCGATGTACGCGAACCCGGTCCGGAGCGCCGCGCCCTTGCCCCGGTTCACCGGGTGCCGCAGCACCGTGCAGCCGGGCACGTCGACCGGGCTGTGGCTGCCATCGTCGACCAGGACTATCGGGGTCGAAGGGTCAGCTTCGCGCACGTCGGCCACCAGACGGGACAACCCGGTATCCGGCTGAAAAACCGGCACAAGCACCACCATGGCCGCTGCTATACCCCGCGGCGCATCATCGCCACCATCCGTCGCTCCCGCCGCAGCAACACGTCCGGATCACGGACGCCGAGGAAGCAGAGTCGTGACGCGGCCCGGATCCCGTACTCGAAGAAGCCGCCCCCCGGCCGCCCGGCCGCCGGCACGTCGAGCAACGCGTCACCGCGCAGCCCCAGCACCTTGGCCGCCAGATAGCGGGCCCGGGGCAGATGCCAGGCGTGCGTGACCAGCCCGAGCGGCCGCTCCGGGCCCAGCCGCAACCCGTCGAGCAGGCCGTCGGCCCGGACGTGCAGCAGGTTCTCCAGCGTGCTGCGCGACCGGCACTCGACCCGCACGACCGCCGGATCCAGGCCCAGGCCCACGGCCGCCGCCCGCATCAGGTCGGCCTCGCGGCACCCCGGCGGTGGCTCGGCCGCGCCCGATCGGGCCTGCTCCCAGCCGCCGGAGAAGACGACTCTTTCCCCGTACGGGTGGGAGACCGCAGCCCGCACCCGGGCCAGGCTCCCCGCCGAAAGTGTGAAGCCCGACGGGGAGGGGACGAGCCCGTTGCCGAGGACCAGGAGCGCGGCCGCTACGCGATCTGCTGCCACCAGCCGTCCACCGCGGGCGGGTTGTCGACGTCGATGCGCTCGCCGGGCCGGGGGACGGCCAGGCGCACGTCGCGGGCCTTGGCCTCGCGCCACGTACGGTCGGCCGGCTCGGGCCAGTCGTGCAGGGCCAGGTTGAACGTCGCCCAGTGCACCGGGATCATCAGCCCGCCGCGCACGTCGACGGTGGTGGCCACGCCGTCCTCGGGGAACATGTGGATGTCGGGCCAGTTCTCGCTGTACGCCCCGATCTGCACCAGGGAGACGTCGAACGGGCCGTGCTTCTCACCGATCTCGGCGAAGCCCGGGAAGTAGCCGGTGTCGCCGGAGTAGAACACCTTGCGGGTCGGTCCGTTGATCACCCAGCTGGTCCAGAGCGTGCCGTCCCGGCTGAACCCACGCCCGCTGAAGTGGCGGGCCGCCGTCGCGACGAACTCGAGGCCGGCCACGGTGTGGGTGTCGTTCCAGTCCAGCTCGACGATGCGGGTGGCCGGCACCCCCCAGCGCTCCAGGTGGGCGCCCACGCCCAGCGGCACCAGGAACGGCGCCGCCTGCAGGTCGACCAGGTTCTGGATGGTCTCCATGTCGAGGTGGTCGTAGTGGTCGTGCGAGATCAGCACGGCGTCGAGCGGGGGCAGGTCCCGCAGCGCCACCGGCGGCTCGTGCAGGCGCTTGGGACCGGAGAGGCGCGACGGCGAGCAGCGCTCACTCCACACCGGGTCGAGCAGTACCCGCTTGCCCTCGATCTCGACCAGCGCGGACGAGTGGCCGTACCAGGTGACGTGCAGTCCGTCGGCGCTCGTTCCCGTCTCGGGGGTGACCACCGGGATCGGCAGGCGCGGGTGCCGCCGGTCCCGGTCACGCAAGGTCTCGGTGAGGATCTTCGGCATCGACGAGGCGGCCAGCATCGTGGCCGGGACGGTGTTGTGGAACTTGCCGTCGGCGAACTGGGGCGACGCCTGCATGCGGGCGAGCCGTTCCCCCTTGGCCCGGGCGCCCATCTGGCGCGGGATGTCCCGTGCGACCCACACCGCGGCCGCGCCCAGGGCCAGCGCGATCAATGATCCTGTACGTCCTCGCTTCGCCATCCGACCAGTCTGACCGGATCAACCGGCCTCCCGCCAGCGGATGACAGTTGTGACACACTGCTCATCCGTGACTGTCGACACCCTCCAGAACCAGCAGCAGCTGATCATCCGTCAGCGCGTCAAGCTGATGGTCAACCAATACGAGATCCATGCCGTCTCCCCCGACGGCCAGGAGGCCGGTCTCCTCGCCTTCGCGCAGCAGAAGCGGATGGCGTTCAAGGAGCAGGTGACCCTTTACACCGACGACACCAAGCAGGTGCCGGTCCTCGGCTTCAAGGCCCGCCAGCGCATCGACTTCGGCGCCAGCTACGACGTCACCGACGCGGCCGGCGCCCCGATCGGCCTGTTCCGCAAGAACTTCAAGGAATCGCTGATCCGCTCGACCTGGCACCTCGAGCAGCCCAACTACGGCGAGATGACCGGCCGCGAGACCAACACGCTCGTGGCGATCCTGCGCCGTTTCGTCGAGTCGCTGTCGTGGCTGCCATACCACTTCGACTTCGTCCTGGCCGACCGCCCGGTCTTCTCGGTCGTCAAGAAGTGGGGCCTGCGCGACCGCTACGTCGTCACGATCCACGACCCGCAGGTGGACCGTCGCCTGGTGGCGGCCATGTCCGTCGCCCTGGACGCCCTCCAGGCCCGATGATCTTCGAGGCCCGCCGGGCCCGGTAACCTTCCGGGGATGGACGATCCCCGGGCCCAGCGCCTCTTCGGCGACCGGCTGGTCGCCCCCGGCGACCTCGCCTCCAGCCCGTTCCGCGTCGACCGCGACCGCATCGTCGCGTCGCCGTTCTTCGCCCGGCTCGCCGGTGTCACCCAGGTCATCAGCCCCGGGGGCGCCGGCCTGCTGGTGCACAACCGGATGACCCACAGCCTCAAGGTCGCCCAGGTGGCCCGGGCCATCGCCGAGCGCGTCGACGCCGACCTGGCCGACAAGCTCGGCGGCTGCGACCCCGACGTGGTCGAGGCGGCCGCGCTCGCCCACGACCTGGGCCACCCGCCCTTCGGCCACCTCGGCGAGCGGGTGCTCGACCGGGTGGCCCGCCAGCGGCTCAAGCTGCGCGACGGCTTCGAGGGCAACGCCCAGTCGTACCGGATCGTCACCAGCACCGAGAGCCGCGGCCAGGCCACCATCGGGCTCAACCTCACCAACGCCGTCCGGGCCGCGATCCTGAAATACCCGTGGACCCGCCGCGACCCCCAGCGCTTCCTGGACCCGGCCCCGCGCGGCGCCGCCCCACCGCCCGACGACCCCGAGGGCGGCTCGCTCAAGTTCGGCGCCTACTCGACCGAGGTGGCCGACATGCGCGCGGCCCGGGCGCCGTTCGCCGGCCGGGTCGCCGACTGGCAGCAGACGGTGGAAGCCTCGGTCATGGACACGGCCGACGACATCGCGTACGCGATCCACGACCTCGAGGACGTGCACCGGGTCGGCGTCCTGCAGCAGGGCGCGGTCGCCACCGAGCTGATGGCCTGGCAGCGCTGGGGCCCCTCGACCGATCTGACCCGGGCCGGCGGCGCCATCGAGACCCTGCGGCGCCAGCTGCACCGCAAGGACGCCTGGATGGCCGACGACGACGCCTTCGCCGCCGCCGTCGAACTGGTGCGGGCCGAACTCGTCGACGGCCTGCTGGCCCGCCCCTTCGACGGCTCCCTGGACGCCGAAGCCCAGGTCGCGGCGTTCGCGGCCACCTGGACGCGGCGCCTGGTCGAGTCGGTCGAGACCATCGCCGACCCCGCCGTCCGGTCCGGCCATGTGCAACTCGCCACAGCCCAGTGGCACGAGGTCCAGATCCTCAAGTTCGTGCAGAACCGCTTCGTGCTGGCCCGCCCCGACCTGGCCCTGCACCAGCGCGGCCAGGGCCGCCTGGTCATGTCCCTGGTCGACGCCCTGATGGCCTGGCTGATCGACCCCGACGAGGAGGAACGCATCCCGAGCCGCCTGCGCGACCTGGTCGAGCTGGCCGAGGCCGAGCTGCCCGACGGCACCCCGGAACGCCTCGACCGCGCCCGGGGACGAGCCGTCGTCGACTTCGTGGCCGGGCTGACCGACAACCAGGCGGTGGGGCTGATGCAGGCGCTCTCCGGCAAATCACGGCAGCTCTGGACGGACGCCTTCGTGCTGTAAGCGTGGCCGGGTGATCAGCCATCACGAGCCCTGGTCAAAAGCCTCGATCAAGAGCCTGAGGTCGTAGCCGGGTGGGGCGTACGGATCGCTGCTCCCGCCGAGGGCCCGGCCGCGCCGAGCAGGGCGCGGCGCGCCCAGAACGCTCGACCCGACCGGGCGACCTGCGTGAGCGGCCGCGCTTCAACCGGACCCGGCGCTGCTCCCCGCCCCCGCGAGGGCGAGCTCGCAGCCGATCGGGTGGGAACAGCGGTCGGGCGGGCCGCTGCCCGTGAACAGCCGGGCATGAACGGTGAGCGCGTCACAACGAGGCGCAAACAGGCACCGCATCAACGGAACGCGAGTAATCGGCGCCAGGCTCGCAGGCCGCCGACAGTTGGCCCGGCCCACCGCAGACGATCAGCGTGGATTCGAGTGTGTCGTGGGTGGTCGGCACCGTTCCGGGGCTGGTCAGGGCCATACTTTTGCGGTGACGATTCCCCGGGCGGTCGCGGTCGTGATCGAAGGCCCGCGCGTGCTGGTGATCAAGCGGTTCCTCCGCCGGCAGTCGTCCGCGGCCTGTGTCAGGTGTGCGAACGAAGGCCGGCCCGGCCCGGACTGCCTCGGGCATCGCTATGCGGTGCTTCCGGGCGGCCACGTCGAGGACGGGGAGACCGCCGAGACGGCCGCGCTGCGCGAGCTGGCCGAGGAGACCGGGTTGCGCGCCACGATCGACCGGCAGTTGTGGGCGGGACGGCACAACGACCGCCCGGCCTTCTACTTCCTGATGGCCGACGTCGTGGGAACGCCGGTGCTGTCCGGCCCGGAAGCCGTCGAGAACGGTCCGGACAACAGCTTCGAGCTTCTGTGGGCCACCGCCGACCAGTTCGAAGAGCTGAGCCTGCATCCGCCCGACATCCACGCGGTCTTGGCGGCCCAGCTCACGCCGTGACGGCCGCCGGCGATCCGGCGGCATCCACACGCTGACAGGTCGGCGCCGGCCGCCGACCGGCAGGCGCCGCACCACGGCGGACACCGCACCACGGACTGTCCGCACGAGACCGAGCGGGGCGCACCCGTCCGCAATCGCGAAAAGACCGCGCCCGGCAGCCCGTTCAGGGACGCAAGGACACGCCCCCAGCAAGCCACACCCCGTCCGGAAACGCGAGACGACGTCACCCAGCCGGCCGCACCCCCGGGAACGCGAAAAGAGGCCACCCGGGTCGGGCGGCCTCTTTTCAGGGTGCGTCTGACACCGCGGTCCCGCTGGGCGGGCGCGTCGAGCGTGGCGGCGACGCGCGCAGCGGGGATGTCAGGCGCTGGGTGCAGCGGGTAGGTCAGGCGCTGCGGCGGCGGCGGGTGTACCAGACCGACGCGGCACCGGCGGCGACCAGCAGGGCGCCGAGCGAGATGACCGTGCCCATCGGGGCGCCGGTCACCGGGAGGGCGCCACCGGCGCTGACGCCGCCACCGGGGGTGGCGGTGGCCGGGAGCGCGCCGCTCGGGGTGCTCGTGGTCGGCGCGGCGGACGGCGCGACCGTGTCGACGCTGGCGGTGGGCGTCGGGCCGTAGCCGGGGTTGCCCCGGGTCGGGGTGTCGGTGTCCGGAAGCTCGTCGCCCGGCGTGTCGGTGCCCGGGGTGTCGGTGTCCGGGACGTCGGTGTCCGGCGTGTCGGTGTCCGGCGTGGTGGCCGCGGTGGCGGCCGGCGCCTTGGTGCCCGGCGTGCCGTAGCCACCCTGCCCGCGGGTGGGGGCCTCGTCGGTGGCGTCCGGCTCGCCGTACCCGGTGGCGGCGACGACCGGCACGGCCCGCTCGATGGTGGCCTCGGAGGCCAGGGCCGGGGAGACACCCAGCGCGAGAGCGGCGGAGAGGCCGACGGCAGGCAGGCCGACGGCGACGATCCGGCTGATTGAGCTCATGAGGAGTAATCCATTCCTGTTGCGGTGTTCTCAGGTCCGGTGGGGAGCTTAGCGGCAAATGCCCGATTTACCCGTTAACCGCCCTCGGCGGGTCATCATCCCGGAAGACCACCGAAACGGTGACTCCGGGACAGATGGGACAAAGTGATCATTTTCCCCTCGAACCCGGGGTCGGCCGCGAACAGACCTCCGCTGTACGGCGCTTGGAGCTGCACACTCGCCCCGGAGTCGAGATAGACCGACACGACCGTCCGGCCACCACGCCGCTCCGCGCGCAGGTCGACGACCTCGTTCCAGGGCGCGACGCCGCCATGGAAGATCGAGACCGTACGGATGCCCCGCGCGCTGATCTGGGTGCCGGTCATCCGCCCCACCAGCAGCCCGATCAGCGCCCCGGGGACCACCGGCCCGGCCAGCGCCGCCACCCACAGCGGGCCGGGCGGCGCGAGCACCATGGTGATCAGCACCACCCCGAGGGCGACGAGCGAGCCGAGGTAGAGACCCCGCCCGAGGGCTTGTCGACAGGTGGGCCGGAAGGTCGCCGGCGATGCATCTTCCATGCCCCTGTTCAACGACCGACACGAAGTACTCCGGCCACACGGGGAGTGCGACGTACTTTTGGTGCATGGCACTGAACGAGACCACCCTGCCCACCACCGAGGAGCAGTGGCGCGTGCGCCTCTCTCCCGACGAGTTCCGGGTCCTGCGCCAGGCCGGCACCGAGGCGCCCTGGTCCGGCGAATACGTCGACACCAAGACCGAGGGCACGTACGAGTGCCGCGCGTGTGGCGCCGCCCTCTACCCCAGCGACTACAAGTTCGACTCGCACTGCGGCTGGCCGTCGTTCGACGACGCCATCCCGGGGGCGGTCAAGGAGATCAACGACCACTCCCACGGCATGGTCCGGACGGAGATCCGCTGCGCGCGCTGCGACTCCCACCTCGGCCACGTCTTCCGGGGTGAGCACATGACGGCGAAGAACACCCGTCACTGCGTCAACAGCCTCTCGATCAAGCTGGACCCCAAGGACGCCTGACGCGCCGACGCCACCGGCACCACCTCGTGCGGGTGCCGGTGAGCGGTTCCGAGGGCGATCGGAACACCGCGGGCCTAGCGTCGGCCCCATGGACTACCAGATCTCGGTCAAGTGCGAACAACTCGCCGAATGGTATGTGCGGGTGAAGGGCATCGCCGACGCCCACCACGGCCACGCCACCGGCGACCATCTGAAGGCCATCGCGGACGAGATCCGCGACGTGGTCCCGCCGGAGTGGTGGGTCAGCCAGCCGCAACCGCTCGACAACCGCGTCCGCAGTTAGATCTGAGCGCGACCACTCCCGCACGTCGCCGTGGCGGGGTGAGCGTTCTGGGCGCGCAGCGCCCTGCTCGCCGCGCCGCGGCCCTCGGCGGGAGCAGCGATCCGTACGCTCCACCCGGCTACGACCTCAGGTGTTGATCTCGCCGTTCGGGGATCTCGGCCGGCGGCCCGGCGGTTTATGGTCGACGCATGCCGAAAGCCGCAGCGGAACTCATCGAGATTGCCGGCCACGAGGTGCGGCTGACCAGCCCGGACAAGGTGATGTTCCCGCAGCGGGGCTACACCAAGCGGGACGTCTTCGACTACTACCGGTCGGTCGGTGACGGCATCATGCGCGCGCTGCGCGACCGGCCGACGACGCTGCAGCGCTTCCCCGACGGCATCGAGGGCGAGACGTTCTTCCAGAAACGCATCCCCACCCGCGGAGTGCCCGACTGGATCAAGACCGCGCAGATCACCTTCCCGAGCATGCGTACGGCGGTGGAGCTGTGCCCGGCCGACCTGGCTCACGTGGCCTGGGCCGCCCAGATGGGCACCGTGGTGTTCCATCCGTGGCCGGTGCGCGCCGGCGCGCCCGACAACCCCGACGAGCTGCGCATCGACCTCGACCCGCAGCCCGGCAACTCGTTCGCCGACGTGGTGGCCACGGCGGGGGTGCTGCACGAGGTGCTCGACGACCTGGGCTGGGCCGGCTTCCCCAAGACGTCCGGCGGCCGGGGCGTGCACGTGTACGTCCGCATCGCGCCGCAGTGGTCCTTCGTCGAGGTCCGCCGGGCCGCGATCGCCCTGGCCCGCGAGGCCGAACGCCGCCGCCCCGAGCTGATCACCACGGCCTGGTGGAAGGAGGAGCGGGGCGAACGGGTCTTCCTGGACTTCAACCAGATGGCCCGCGACCGCACGATCACCTGCGCCTATTCGCTGCGGGCCAACGCCCGGGCCACCGCGTCGGCCCCGGTCACCTGGGCCGAGCTGCCCGACGTCGAGCCCGACGACTTCGACCTGCGCACCCTGCCGAAGCGCTTCGCCGAGGTGGGCGACCCGCACGCCGCCATCGACGACGTGGCCCACGACCTGACGCCGCTGCTCGAGTGGGTCGAACGCGACGAGAAGAACGGCCAGGGCGACATGCCCTATCCACCCGACCACCCGAAGATGCCCGGCGAGCCGCCCCGGGTCCAGCCCAGCCGCAAGAACGCCGCGAACTGGGACGCGTAGTTCTCATCGGGGCCGGTGTGGCCGGTCCAGCTCGTCGAAGAGCGCCGCCGCCCGCTCGGCGCTGTGGGCGGCTCGGTGGCGTTCCCCGGGCCCGGTGACGGCCGGCATCAGAGGGCGAGCTTCAGGCCTTCGTGGGAGGCGGTGAAGCCCAGCCCGGCGTAGAAGCGGTGGGCGTCCTCGCGACGCTTGTCGGTCGTCAGCTGGGCGATCCGGCAGCCGCGCTCGCGGGCGCGCGTCAAGGCGTACCGCATCAGCTCGCGGCCCAGGCCGGCGCCGCGACGGTCGGCCCGCACCCGGACGGCCTCGATCGTCAGGCGACGGGCGCCGTGGCGGCTCAGGCCGGGCGTGAAGGTCAGCTGACACGTGCCGACGACCTCGCCGTCGTCGTCGGCGACGATCAGTTCGTTGTTCGGGTCGGCGTCGATCTCCTCGAAGGCGGCCCAGATCGCCGCGTCCACGTCCTCGGCCACCGGCGCGTCCCCGAAACCACGGTCACGGCTGATGTCGTCGTCGGCCAGCAGCTGGAGCACGGCGGGGACATCGGCCCGGGCCGCGGTGCGGAACTTCATCGCGGCAGTCTCTCATCGCCGGTCGGCGCCTGTCATCGCCGGTCATCGTCGGGGAATTCTGTCCGAGAGGACCTACGCCGGGGAGCGCGGCTCAGGCACCATGTCGCCATGAAGGAGCTGTTCAAGCCGTTCTACCGGGTGTACCGCGGGATCGTGTGGCTGGCCAACTCGCCCGGCACGCTGATCCTCGCGTACGCCATCCTCATCGTCGTCTGTGGCGTGCTCTACCACTTCTTCGAGAAGGAACAGTCGATCGGCGACGCGATCTGGTGGGCCGTCGTGACGGCGTCGACCGTCGGGTACGGCGACATCTCACCCGAGACGTGGCAGGCCCGGGTGCTGGCCGGCGTGCTGATCTCGATCATGGTGCTGGTGGTCATTCCGTTGATCACCGCGCACTTCGCCAGCAAGCTGATCGTCGACTCGGACGCGTTCCACCACGAGGAGCAGGAGGAGCTCAAGGCCAACCTGCGCCAGGTGCGCGCCCTGCTGGAGGCCATGGCCGAGCGCGACGGCATCACTTTGCCGGACAGCGCAGCCCCTCCTGCGGCACCTTCAGATCGATGAGGTAACCGTCGACCGCCTTCACGATGCAGGACGTGCTCGGGTAGGCCGTGTGGCCCTCACCCTCCCAGGTCAGCACCTGCCCGACGCCCAGCATCGAGGCCAGGTCGGCCGTGTTCTCGTACGGCGTGGCCGGGTCGCCGGTCGTGCCGACCACCACGATCGGCGGCGCGCCGGAGGCCGCCCCGGCCGGGTAGGGGTCGCGCTGGCCGGGCCACACCGCGCAGGGCAGCATGCCGATCGCGAGCGCCGCCCCGAACAACGGATATTTCTGGCGCCACTCGCCCTGCAGCCGGCGCACCTCGTCGATCGATGGCGCGTCCTCGGTGTCGGCGCAGTTGACCGCCAGGTTGGCGTCGAACAGGTTGCTGTAGGTGCCGTCGGGCTTGCGCTCGGCGTATTGGTCGGCCAGCACGAACACGCCCTTGGCGTTGCCCTGCCGGAGCTCGGCGATCGCGTCGGCCAGCTTGGCCCAGCCCGACTCCGTGTAGAGCGACGAGATGACCGCCGTGAAGATCCAGCCCTGGGTCGCCTTGCGCCCGTCCGTGCCCGCGACCGGCTTGGTGGCCGCGGCCGTGAGCGCGTCGGTCACCGCCTTGCGGGCGTCGGCCGCGATCGGGCACTTGTCGGTCGTCGCCTTGCACCAGTTGGTGAAGTTGGTGAACGCCCGCTCGAAGCCCTTGGCCTGCGTCTCGGAACCCTCGACGAAGTTCTGCTTGGGGTCGACCGCGCCGTCGAGCACCATCGCCCGCACCTTGGTCGGGAAGAGCTGGGCGTAGGTGGCGCCGAGCAGCGTGCCGTAGGAGTAGCCGAGGTAGCTCATCTTGTCGTCACCGACGGCCTCGCGCAGCGAATCCATGTCGTGCGCGGCCTGCTCGGTCGAGAACAACGGCAGCTGGTCGCCGTACTTGGCGCCGCAGTCGCTCGCGACCTTCTTGTTGAGCGCGACGAGCTTGTCGAACTCGGCCTGGCTCGTCGGGTCGGGCGGGGCGCTGAAGCTCTGGTCCTGGTCGGTGGGCGAGATGCACTTGACCGGGTCGGAACGACCGACGCCGCGGGGGTCGAACCCGATGATGTCGAACTTGTTGGTGATCTCGGTGGGCAGACCACCGAACGCCTCGCCGAACGACAAGTAGACCGCGGTCTCGACGCCGGAGCCACCCGGACCGCCCGGGTTGAGCAGCAGCGAGCCGATGCGGCCCTGCTGCTTGGACGACCGGATGCGGATCATGGCGATCGAGTAGGTCTCGCCGTTGTTCTGATCTTTCCAGTCGCGCGGCACGCTGACCTTGGCACAGTCGTAGGTCATGCCGGGCGCGCTCTGACCGACGAGCTGCTGCGGCACCTCAGGGCAGGGACGCCAGTCGGCGGTGCCGCTCGCGGCCGGGGCGCCCGAGGACGTCACCGGGCCGGCCTCGCTCGACCCGTTGGGCGCGAACGCAGGCACAGTGCACCCGGCTGCGACGGTCAGGACCGCGGCGAGGACGGCGATCACCGAGCGGGAGCGACGCTGCACGTTGCTGACCTTTCGACGGCGGGTTGCTTCGGAAAGGCTAACCGGTCCGTCTGACAAGACTCTGTCAGCGGCCGATCCGGCGGACCGTCCGCGACGGCTCAGCGGCCGGCCCGCCGCCGGCTCAGCGGCCGGCCCGCCGCCGGCTCAGCGGCCGGCCCGCCGCCGGCTCAGCGGCTGGTCCGCCGTCGGCTCAGCGGCTGGTCCGCCGTCGGCTCAGCGGCTGGTCAGGACCTCGGCCAGGTTGAACTGCACCGGGCGTTCCAGCTGCTCGTAGGTGCAGGTGTGCGGGTCGCGGTCGGGCCGCCACCGCTCGAACTGGGCGGTGTGCCGGAACCGCAGACCCTCCATGTAGTCGTAGCGGACCTCGACCACACGCTCCGGCCGCAGCGGCGTGAACGACAGGTCCTTGCCGTTGTTCCACCGGCTGACCTCGTTCTTGCGCGGGGTGCGCTCGCCCTCGAGGTGGGCGGCCCAGTTCCACGGGTGGCCCTCGAACTCGGTGACCAGCGGCTGCAGCTCGGCGAAGAGCTCCTCCCGTACGGCGATCGGGAACGCCCCGATGACCCCGACCGACACCAGCACGTCGCGCTCGTCGTAGAGCCCGAGCAGCAGCGAGCCGATCCGATCGTCGGCGGACTTGTGCACCCGGTAGCCGGCCACCACGCAGTCGGCCGTGCGCTTGTGCTTGATCTTGGTCATGACCCGCTTGTCGGGCTGGTACAGAAGCTCCCGCTGCTTGGCGATGAGCCCGTCGAGCCCAGCCCCCTCGAACTCGGCGAACCACCGGGTGGCCGTCTCGAGATCATCGGTCGCCGGAGTCACGTAGACCGGGGGCTTGGCCTCCTTGAGCACCTCGAGCAGGCGCGCACGACGCTCGCCGAACGGCACCTCGGTCAGATCCTCGTCGCCGATCGCCAGCAGGTCGAAGGCCACGAAACTGGCCGGCGTCTGCTCGCTGAGCAGCTTGACCCGGCTCGCGGCGGGGTGGATACGCTGCTGGAGAGCCTCGAAGTCGAGGCTGTTACGCGCGGTGTCGGCCACGATGACCTCACCGTCGATCACCACCCGCTCGGGGAAATTGGCCAGCACGGCCTCGACGACCTCGGGGAAGTAGCGCGTCATCGGCTTCTCGTTGCGGCTGCCGATCTCCACCTCGTCGCCGTCCCGGAAGATGATCGACCGGAACCCGTCCCACTTGGGCTCGTAGACCTGCCCCGGCGGGATCTCGGCGACGGGCTTGGCGAGCATCGGCTTGACCGGCGGGTTGATCGGCAGTTCCATGCCGCCAGTCTGCCAACATCAGCCCCCTCCGGGTGCCCCCAAGCCGCCGATTACGCCGATCGTCTCCCGGCTGACCGGACAGACCCAGTACGCCTCGCCACCCCGCTCCTCGGCGGCCGCCGGATGGGTGGCCGGATGCCGCGGGCACCGGGGCCAGTTGGTCGGCCGCCCCAGCCGCCACAACGCCTCGACCGCGAACTCCTGAACCTGATCAGCGACGAACGCGACCTGAACAGCCCGAGGCCGCCGCAACTCGACCCGCACCCCCATGCCCGAGCCGTCCGTGTCCCAGAGCATCGCCCCCGCACTCCTCAGCGGGATGTCGGCGGCCCAGTCGCTCTCCTCGACCCGCACCCGGACGCCATCCGGCCCGTCAAGGTCACGCAGAACGGGTGCCAGAGCAGCACGCAACTCAGAGTTCACCCCCCAAGTCTCCCCGCCCCACGCCACCCGCACCGTCCCCCCGGCCTTGCCACCGCGGCCCCACCGTCCGCCCACCGCGTGCCGTCACCCGCCCGAAGCCCACCAGACCGCCAGCTGCATCAGGCTCGAACGCCGAGGCGGCGTCGGCGAACCGCCGGGAGCCCGCGGCAAACCACAACGCCACACGGTCAGCGATAACCGAGACAAGTACGCCGAGGCAGCCGTTTCCTTGACAAACCAAATTGCCACCGGCCCGACCAATCAGCGTGTCAGCGACGCCCACTGAAGACAATGACCGCACTTGCGTCTTAGAGGTGCAATTCGAAAGCCACAAACGAACCAACACTCCACCATAACTAAATAATGATAGAGCAGATCATTCGCAGCCCCTAGTCACCACTCGGCGGCATTGCTCGGCACGCAGTTACAGCTTTTCAAAAGCATGTCTGCTTTCCACTGTGAGAAGTCTCGCAGTTCGCCATTTAGGCATAGCGCGCGAAGAACGGCACCGCAACAGCACCAAGACAAACATGCAGCGCCCTGTCGCGGGCACGGCAGCACTTTTTCACCGACCACCGCGAACCGTTGGCGAACGCCGCGACGGCAGAGACCGAGACCACGGCGACGGCAATGAGGACCAGGACGACGTAACTGACGACCACGGGAGTGGCGCCGGCCGCGTAGACAGGACGGCCAACGAACGACAGCGACGACTGAAGCCGTAACGGCGAAGGCGACCGCGACAGCGACGACGAGGCCCACAGCGACGGCAACGAAAACCGGCGCGACCGCAACGAAGCCCAAGCCAACAGCGACCGCGACGCCCACAGCAACGGCGGCAACGCCTGCGACCGGAACCGCAACGGTGGCAACGACGACGGCAACGCCTGCAACCGCGACGGGTGGCGGCGACCGCGACCACAACGGTGGTAACGACCGCGGCGGCGACGACGGCAACGACGACCGCAACGCCCGCGACGGCGACCGCGACGGCAGCGACGGCAGCGACCGCCCGCGACGGTGGCGGTGGCGGTGGCGGTGGCTGCGGCGGCAACGCCCGCGACGGCAGCGACGCCCGCGACGGCGACCGCGATGGTGGCGGCAACGCCCGCGACGATGGCGACGGCAGCGACGCCCGCGACGGAGACCGCGACCGCGATGGTGGCGGCGGTGGAGGTGGAGGTAACGGCCGCGACGGCGGCGACGGCGACCGCGACGGTGGCGGTGGCGGTGGCGGTGGCGGCGACCGCGACGGTGGCGGTGGCGGTGGCGGCGACCGCGACGGTGGCGGTGGCGGTGGCGGTGGCGGTGGCGGTGGAACGACCGCGGCGGTGACGGTAGCGACGGGAACGCCGGCGATGGCGACGACCGCAACGGTGGTAACGACCGCGACGGCCGCGACGGCGACGGCAATGCCCGCGACGGCGACCGCGACCGGCGGTAACGACCGTGGCGCCGACGACGACGACAACGCCTGCGACTGCGACTGCGACTGCGACTGCGACTGCGACTGCGACTGCGACTGCGACTGCGACTGCGACTGCGACTGCGACGGCCCTGGCAACGACGACAACGACAACGACAACGACAACGCCCTCGGCGACGACGACGGCGACGCCTGCGACGGCGGGGCGAACCGGGATTCCGGACCTGACGACCGGGAACGGGTCCACAGCGAAGGCGACGGCGGACCTGGCGCCGACCACAGCACTCGAAGCGGCAAGGCATCACAGGATGCCGCATCCGAGGTCCCACCGGATCTCCACCCGTCGGTGCCACCGCCCACCGTCGCGGTCGCCCGAGTCCAGTCTGACCCGGACGGCGATCGGAGCTGAAGCGACGGAACGGAACGGATCGGTGGCGGGAACTGCGCTGAAGACAAGATCCCGGGTTTCGCCACGGACCGCGATGACAGCGGCGACCCGGACCGTATGGGGTTGCGAGTCCGTTGCGCCGTGCGGGCCGATGACGGAATCGGCACGGGGGAAGGCGATGGCGCAACCGCAGAGTGCGACGGCGACGGCGACGGCGACGTGGGAATCTGCGGGTTCGCCGACGGGACGTTGGGCCGCGCCGCGTCGGGCGACTGCAGTGGTGGGGACTGGGCAACCGCGCCCCGCAGCCGGCTGAGTTTTTCGGCGTGTCGTTGTGTCAATCCCCAGGCACGATGGCGGGCGTGTTCCTGACGAAACTTCTCTCGCTCCGGTGAATAACGGGGTGACCGCGTCCGGTCGCGCATTACTGCCAATTGGGCCGAGGTAAACAATTGCAGCTGTCGCACCACCCAATTATCCCGCTCCACCGGGCCCACTCCAGCATTCGATCATGCCAAATTCAAACGTATGTACGAGAAGAAGAAGAGCCCGTGGCGGACTGGTGGTATCCGGTTGAGCGAAACACACCACAACGCCGGAATCTCGATTTACCTCGGCCGGCGCCTTCCATGAGATGGGTGCAATTGTCAGGAGATGATAGAGCTGCCCGCGCGAGCCGATCGTCGACTGTTCTCCGCCTCCAAATTATGAACCGGGCTACGCTTTCGGGTTCGACCTAAGGACCGGTCGTGGCGGCGCAGGAGCCGAGTAGCTGCCCGATCCCCTCCGGCGCCAAAGCCGAACTACGGGTCAACGGCAACACCTCAGCGGAGAGCAGAAACAGACGGCGGTGCCCGACCGACAAACGGCAGCGCCCGAGAGACGGCGGTGCCCGACCGACAAACGGCAGCGCCCGAGAGACGGCGGTGCCCGACCGACAAACGGCAGCGCCCGAGAGACGGCGGTGCCCGACCGACAAACGGCAGCGCCCGAGAGACGGCGGTGCCCGACCGACAAACGGCAGCGCCCGAGAGACGGCGGTGCCCGACCGACAAACGGCGGTGCCCGACCGACGGCGGTCATCGACCCGGCACAGGCCGTGAGGAAGCGCCTCGGTGCTGGTCGATGCGCCGCCGGCATACGACGCCTTGACTTCGACGCCGCAGTCCAACTGGACAACCACTAAGTAGACAGCACACCCGTAGTCGCCTCACTCAGGAATGAGCGCGACCCGGCGGACGGGAACCGCGTCGCACAGCGACGAGCGATCGACCGTAGTGCCCGTTTTCTCCAGCGATGTGCTCGGCCGCCCGAGTCTTCCCGGCGATGTCATCGGCCCGCCCGAGCCGATCCTGGCCGGTCGCGGAGCGCGGCGAGTTGGCGGCCATGTTCGTCCTGACCGAGCTATGCCTTGCATCTAGGGTGGCCACTCGCAGCTGAAACGGTGTAAGCATGTAATCAAGCAAGCTGCTGGGGAGGAAACATGCGTATTCGCACCGCACCGCTGGGACGTGTCGAGCCGCCTAACGCCGATGACGCCGCCGCGTGGGTCACCGGGGCCATTCCGGACGGCTGGTTCACCGAGCGGCCCGAGATCGTCATCGACCGCGACGAGATCATCATCTGGGGGCGCGTGGCCGAGCCCGAGCTGGGTGCCGACGCCACCGAGGCCGACCGGGCCGCTGCCCACGGCGGCCGCATCAACCAGTTCCGGGAGGACACCCGGGACGCCCGCATCCGGGTCGCCCGGCAGATCGAGCACCGCTACCAGCGCAAAGTCGCCTGGGGCATCCGCTGCGGCGACACCAACGAGCTGTTCACCCATCTGTCCGCCCCGGTCATGACGCGGCTGCGCCAGCCCGAGCGGCAGATTCTCGACACGCTGGTCGACGCCGGCGTGGCCCGTTCCCGTTCCGAGGCGCTGGCCTGGTGCGTCAAGCTGGTCGGCCAGCACACCGACCAGTGGCTGTCCGATCTGCGGCAGGCCATGACCAAGGTCGACGAACTCCGCAAGCAGGGGCCCGAGTCCGTCTAGCCGGCCACCTGTGCTCGTGGTGGGGGTCGAGTCGCGGGCCGGTCCAGCCGCCGCCTGGCCGCACGCCGGATTCACCCAGATCCATCTCCGGCATCCGGGCAATTCCGGCGCACGTCCAGGCCCACGTCCAGGCGGCGGCCGGGCCACACCGTAGCCCGGCTCCCACCACGAAACGGACGCTAGTGTTGCGGGGTGCTACGTCAGGTCACCGCGATTCGTTACGTCACTCCGCTGCGTGAGGGTGGCTCGCTGCCCGGCGTGGTCGAGGCGGATGACCTCGGTACGTACGTGGTGAAGTTTCGCGGCGCCGGGCAGGGCCCCCGCGCCCTGGTGGCCGAGGTGATCTCGGGTGAGCTGGCCCGCCGCCTCGGCCTGCCGGTGCCCGAGCTCACCGTCGTCGACCTCGACCCGGTCGTCGCCCGCGCCGAGCCCGACGAGGAGGTCCAAGCGCTGATCAAGGCCAGCGCGGGGGCCAATCTGGGCATGGATTTCCTGCCCGGCGCGCTGGGCTACGACCCCGTCGTACATCCGGTCGACCATGGGCTGGCCTCGCGGGTGATCGCCTTCGACGCGTTCGTGGAGAACGTCGACCGCAGCTGGCGCAACCCCAACCTGCTGGTCTGGCACGGCGACCTGTGGCTGATCGACCACGGCGCGACGCTGTACTTCCATCACAACTGGCCTCGCGCCTCGGCCGTCGTGCACCGTCCGTACAAGTGGGACGACCACGTTCTGAAGCCGTACGCGACCGAGCTGGCCACCGAGGGGCCAGCGCTCGCCGAGCGCCTCACCCCCGCGCTGCTCGAGGAGGTCATCGCCCTCGTGCCGGACGAGTGGCTCGACGAGGGCGACCGCGAGGCCTACCTGGTCCATCTCTCCGCCCGTGCCGAGCGCCCGGAGGCGTGGCTGCCGTGAGAGTCCCGTACGAGTACGCGATCATCCAGGCCGTCCCCCGCATCGAGCGCGGCGAGCTGATCAACGTCGGCGTCGTCCTCTACTGCCAGCGCCGTGACTTCCTGGCCGCCCGCACCGACTTCCGCGAGGACCGCCTGCTGGCCGTCGACCCCGGCGCCGACGTCCCCGCCATCGGCGCCGCACTCACCTCCTGGAACGCCACCTGCGGCGGCGCCGGTGCCGCGGCCGACATCAGCCAGGGCGAACGGTTCCGCTGGCTCGTCGCCCCGCGCAGCACCGTCCTGCGCGCCGGCCCCGTCCACATGGGCCTGGCCGTTGACCCCTCCGAAGAGCTGGACCGCCTCGTCAAACTGCTGGTCAGCTGACTTACGGCGCCAATGGTCGCGCTCACCATCGACACTGCCGAGGCGGACCCGCGACCCGCAAACAAACCGTGAGCTGCAGGGGCAGGCCGGCCGGCCGCGAGACAGATCGCGAACCGCAGGTAGAGCCGCCACCCAAGAGAGTGAAGCTCGAGGTGGGGTAAGGCTGGGCTCGAAGCCTAAGTGATCGATCCTGCAGCTGGGGCCGACCTCGCAGCGGGGAAGGCAGACTCTCCATCCGGAGACACGGTGCCTGCGGCCAAGAACGCGGCGTCGGCGGTTGAGGACGCAGCACCCAAGGCTGGAGAAGCTGCGCCCCCTGAGGACGTGGCGCCCACGGCAATGGACGGCGCGTCTGCGGCTGGGGTGACAGTTTCCAAGGTGGGAGGAACGGCCCGCGCGGCTGGATCGGCGGTGTCGACGGCGACCAGATAGGGCGGCCGCTGCTGCGTAGCCATGTAGATGCGGCCGACGTACTCCCCCAGCAGCCCCAGGCAGATCAGCTGGATGCCGCCCAGCAGCAGCACCGCGATGTAGAGCGACGTCCACCCCGGCACCACGCCGCCGCTCCCCCAGGCGACCAGCGCCGACACGATCAGCCCCACGCAGAGGACGAAGCTGAGCAGCCCCAGCCAGGTCGCGATGCGCAACGGCGCCGCCGAGAAGCCGGTCACGCTGTCGAACGTCAGCCGGATCATGCGGGAGAGCGGGTATTTCGTCCGGCCCGCGACCCGCTCCTGGCGCGTGTAGGCGACCTCGGCCCCGGCGAAGCCCAGCGACGGCACCACCAGCCGGTACACCGGGCGGGGCTCGGGCAGCTCGTTGAGGACGTCGACGACCGTCCGGCTCATCAGCCGGAAGTCACCCGCCTGGTCGCTGACCCACGGACCGACGAGCCGGCGCATCATCCAGTAGTAGACGCCCGCGGTGTTGCGCTTGAACGCCGTGTCGGTGCTGCGGTCGCTGCGGACCCCGTAGACCACGTCGACCGTCTCGCGCCGGGCCGTCGCCAGCATCTCGCCGATCACCTCGGGCGGGTCCTGCAGGTCGGCGTCGATGCTGACCACGTAGTCGCCGTGGGCACTGCGCAGCCCGGCCCTCAGCGCGGTCTGGTGGCCGACGTTGCGGCGCAGCGAGACGACGCGCAGCTGGGGCCAGTCGGCCCGCACCTGCAGGAGGCGGGAGACGGTGGCATCGCTGCTGCCGTCGTCGATCGCGATCACCTCGTACGTGTCGCCGAGCCCGTCCAGGACCGGCCGCAACCGGGCGACGAAGTGGTCGACCACCTCGCGCTCGTTGTACATCGGGGTGATCACCGACAGCGTCACCGAAGGTGGCATGGGTGACCTCCTTCCGAGCCGGCCAGGCCGGGCGTCCGATCGTCCCTCAATCATGAGGGCGATTCGACTCCGGCGAGGCTAGTCCGCGCGGCGAACCAGTTCCTCGACGATGTACCGCAGTCCGCTCCGGGAAGTCTGCCAGCCGGACGACGACGTGACGACCCACTGATCGGGGAGCACCGGCGCGTAGGTGTCGCCGTCGACGTCCAATTCGATGCGCGTACGGAGGATGTGCTCGGCCACCGGCAGGAACGCGCGATAGACCGCTTCGCCGCCCATCACCCACACCTCGCCGGACAGATCCACCTCGCCGACCGCGTGGACCACCTCGGCGCCCGGGGCCGACCACGACGGGTCGCGGGTGAGCACCACGTTGCGCCGGCCCGGCAACGGGCGGAACCGCTCGGGCAGCGAGTCCCAGGTCGCGCGGCCCATCACGACGGTCGCGCCGGTCGTCCGCTCGCGGAACATCGTCTGGTCCTCGGGCAGCCGCCACGGGATCTCGTTCTTCGCGCCGATGACCCGGTCACGGGCCTCGGCCCAGATGAGGTGGAGCGTCATACGGCGACGGGGGCGCGCAGCGCCGGGTGGTGCTTGTAGTCGACGACGCTGAAGTCCTCGTACTTGTAGTCGAACAGCGACGCCGCCGGGGCGATCTCGAGCCGCGGGAACTCGTACGCCTCCCGGGAGAGCTGCTCCTGCACCTGCTCGACGTGGTTGTTGTAGATGTGGCAGTCGCCACCGACCCAGATGAAGTCACCCGGCACCAGGCCGACCTGGTCGGCCACCATGCGGGTGAGCAGCGCGTAGCTGGCGATGTTGAACGGCACGCCCAGGAAGAGGTCGGCGCTGCGCTGGTAGAGCTGGCACGAGAGCCGGCCGTCGGCCACGTAGAACTGGAACATCGCGTGGCAGGGCGCGAGCGCCATCTCGGGCAGGTCGGAGACGTTCCAAGCCGAAACGATCATGCGGCGCGAGTCGGGGTCGCGGCGCAGTGTGTCGAGGATGCCGCTGATCTGGTCGACGTGGCCGCCGTCGGGCGTGGGCCAGGAGCGCCACTGCACGCCGTAGACCGGCCCGAGCTCGCCGGCCGGGGACGCCCACTCGTCCCAGATCGTCACGCCCTGCTCGCGCAGCCAGCTGACGTTGCTCTCACCGCGCAGGAACCAGAGCAGCTCGACCGCGACGGACTTGAAGTGCACCCGCTTCGTGGTGATCAGCGGAAAGCCGGCCGACAGGTCGTATCGCAGGCGCTCGCCGAAGAGACTGACCGTGCCGGTGCCGGTGCGGTCGCTCTTGGGGGTGCCGGTGTTCAGGACCCTTCGCAGCAGGTCCTCGTACTGGGTGTCGACGGGCATGCCGCCAAACTACCCGCCGCGCGCCCCGGCCCGGCACAGCGGCGGGCCGAGTCGCGCGGCGTGCCCGGTATGCGGCCGGCAACCGGGCACCGTCGGCGCCCCCAGGTGGCTGGGGCGCCGGGCGGTCGACCCAGCTTGTCAGCCCGCCCAGGACTCCGACATCTGGGGGATCTGCTGGTTGAGTGCCTGCAGATCATGCTGCTGCCCGTTGGCGCCGGCGCCGGCGATGAAGCCCAGCTCGACACCGATCTGCTGCCAGCGCTCGTAGAGCACCTGGTCCTGCAGCAGGGCGCGGACGTCCTGGTGCGCCGAGCGCAGCTCTTCGAGGGCTGCCTCGTAGCGCGCGACCCGCGTATGCAGGTCCAAAGTCTCGTACGTGGTCATGCAGTCAGGTTAGCGAAAGATGAGTAGTTTTATTCGCTTTTCAGCTTGCCTGCGATGCGGATGATGCGCTGCACCATATGGTCCAGGGCGACCAGCTCGGCGTCGGTGATCGGAGCGTCGCCGTTCGGGCCGGTCACATGCGAGACCCCGTACGGGTTGCCGTCGACGAACTTGAGCGGGTCGGTGTAACCGGGCGCCACGACGATGCCGCCGAAGTGGTGGATCGTGTTGTAGAGCGCCAGCAGCGTCGACTCCTGGCCGCCGTGCGCGGTCTGGGTCGCGGTGAAGCCCGCGTACGCCTTGTCGGCCAGCTGGCCCTGCGCCCACTGCGGGCCCAGCGTGTCGAGGAACTGCTTGAGCTGGCTGGCGATGTTGCCGTACCGGGTGGGCGAGCCGAAGAGCACGGCGTCGGCCCAGACCACGTCGTCGGCGGTCGCCTTGGGCTCGTCCTTGGTGCGGTCGAAGTGCTGGCTCCATGCGGCGTTGGAGGCGATGGCCTCCTGCGGCGCGAGCTCGGCCACCTGCCGCAGGCGCACCTCGGCGCCGGACTTCTGCGCCGTCTCGTACAGGCGCTCGGCCATCTTGTGGAGCGTCCCGGTGGACGAGTAGTAGATGATCGACAGTTTGACGTCGGCCATGACGGTCCCCTTCCTCGAAATCTGCTTGATGAGTCAAGCAAATCCCCGGCAGGGCGGGGCCGAAACGCTAAACCCGGAGTTCGCCGCCGTGCGGTCCCACCCCGTCGGCGGTCTCGTCGTCGAACCACACGCCGTCGGCACCGAGGTACCGGAACCGGTAATGGCCCGCCGGGACGGTGACGCTGACCGTACGGGTGCCGTCGCGGCGCGGCTTGAGCTCGTGCCGGCCGGGTTCCCAGTCGTTGAACGTGCCGACCACGCTCACCGGGCCGGTCGGATGGTCGACCGGCAGGCAGAACGTCACCTTCGTCTTGTTGCCGAAGAGTCGGTTCCTCTTGATCATCACGGCCTCCACAGCTCGGGCTTTCATCTCTACAACGGCCCGCGCCGATACGGGTGACGCCGCGCCGCATACGATTTCGGCATGCATCCGGCGCCCACCGACGAACTGCGGACCGCGACCTTCCGCGACCTCGACACGACGACTCTCTACGCGATCCTCAAGCTGCGGGCCGACGTCTTCGTGGTCGAGCAGGAGTGCGCCTACGGCGACCTCGACGGCCGCGACGACGAGCCCGGGACCCGCCACCTGTGGTTCAGCCGGGACGGCGAGATCCGCGCCTACGTCCGCATCCTGGACGACGGCGAGGCCCAGCGCGTCGGCCGCGTGGTCACCGCCAAGTCCGCCCGCGGCGCCGGCCTGGCCGCCCGGCTCATGACCGAGGCGCTGGCCGTCATCGGCACCCGCCCCAGCGTCCTGGAGGCCCAGGCCCACCTGGCCGGCTTCTACGCCAGGTTCGGCTACACCCGGACAGGCCCGGAGTACCTCGAAGACGGCATCCCCCACATCCCGATGCGCCGCGAAGCCCCGTAGCACTCTGGTGGATCACGTGGGAGCGAGACGAGGTCCCGATCGTGGCCGGCATCGGCCGCAGCCCCGCGTGATCCACCGGATACGCCCCCGGCCGTCATGACGAGCCGGGCAACGCCCTGGCCCCGCTCTGCACGCCTTCGAGCGCAGCCGCTCCACGACACGACCCGCCCTCCGGAACAGCCTCAGCTGATCGACCAGCCCCCGTCGACGGAGTGGCGGCAGGCGGCGGGCTCGTCCCCGCTGCTGACGAACAGGGCGATGAGCAGGCCGGGCCCGTACGCCAGGGCCTCTCGCGGCAGGGGGCCGGAGGTCACCAGCGAGGCCAGGCCGTGCCCGACCGTCCAGGTCTGGGTGGCCAGGGCCGGCGGGTCGATGTCGTCGCGGAACCGTCCGGCCGCCCGAGCCCGCTCGACGGCCCGCACGAGGTGGAGCAGCCCCTCGTCGGCCGCGGCCGGATCCTCGAGATCGAACCCGGCGTCGAACATGACCCGGTAGAGATCGGGGTTGGCCAGGGCGTTCGAGACGTACGCGGCGCCGAGCGCGGTGAGATCGCGCACCGGGTCGGCCGTCGCCGGGACGGTGGCGAGCCGGGCCGTGAGACGGGTGAAGCCCTCCTGCCGCATCGCCCGCCACAACCCGTCCATGCTCCCGAAGTGGGTGTAGACCGCCATCGTCGACATGCCGGTCTCCGCGACGATCGATCGCAGCGTGATCGGCTCACGCGCCCGCAGCATGTGCGCGGCCCGCTCGATCAGCAAAGTCCGGGTCGCCGGATCCTTCGTCCTAGCCATTGACTTAACATAGCATAGCGATGCTATGTTAAGCGTCAGCAACCCAGCCCCGCGACGAGGAGCCACCATGGCAGTAGAGCTGATCAACCCCGACGGACTGCCCAAGCCCGAGGTCTACCGGCAGATGTCGATCGCCACCGGGTCACGCCTGGTCTTCCTGGCCGGGCAGGTGGCCCGTGACGCCGACGGCAACCCGGTCGGCCCGGGCGACCTGGCCGCCCAGACCGAGCAGGCCTACCTGAACATCGGCACGGCGATGGCCGCGGCCGGCGGCTCGTTCGACGACGTGGCCAAGCTGACCGTGCACGTCGTCGACTGGTCGCCCGAGAAGTTCCCGCTGCTCGGCGAGGGGGTCGCCCGGGCCGCCGCCAAGCTCGGCGTCGACCCGGTCAAACCGATCACCCTGCTGAGCGTCGCCGCCCTCGGCGAGCCCGACCTGCTCGTCGAGGTGGAAGCGATCGCCGTCCTCGACTGACCCTCGTCACGGTTACGGCCACGGCTATCGGCTACGCCGGTCAGGGCAGGGTGGCGACGAGTTCGCTGAGCGAGCGGCGGCGGCCCGTGTAGAACGGGACCTCCTCGCGGACGTGCCGCCGGGCGGTCGAGGCGCGCAGGTCACGCATCAGGTCGACGATGCGGTGGAGCTCGTCGGCCTCGAAGGCCAGCATCCACTCGTAGTCGCCCAGCGCGAACGACGCGACCGTGTTGGCCCGCACGTCGGGGTAGCCCCGGGCCATCCGGCCGTGCTCGGCCAGCATGTGGCGGCGCTCCTCGTCGGGCAGCAGATACCACTCGTAGGACCGCACGAACGGGTACACGCAGATGTACGGGCGCGCCTCCTCGCCGGCCAGGAAGGCGGGCAGGTGGCTCTTGTTGAACTCGGCCGGGCGGTGCAGGGCCATCTGCGACCACACCGGGGCCAGGTGCCGGCCCAGAGCCGTCCGGCGGAACAGCGAGTACGCCTCCTGCAGCGCGTCCGGCGAGGCCGAGTGCCACCAGACCAGGACGTCGGCGTCGGCGCGCAGGCCGGACAGGTCGTACGTGCCCCGGACGGTCACGTCCTTGGCCGCCAGCTGCTCGAAGAGCCCGTCCACCTCGGTGGCGAGTTCCTCGCGCAACGCCGGCAGGGGCGTCTCGGCCCGGAACACCGACCACATCGTGTAGCGGATCGTGGCGTTCAGCTCGTTGATCCGTGCTGCGTTCGACTGCTGCTCACTCATAGCGACGCCTCCCATGCCTTGCTCAGGTCTTCGGCGGCGCGTTCGCCGCTCGCGACGCAGGCCGGGATCCCGACCCCGTCGAATGCCGCACCGGCCAGCGCCAGCCCCGGTGGCAGGGCCGCCCGGGCCGCGGTCAGCCGTCCCAGGTGCCCCGGCGTGTACTGCGGAAGCCCGCCGCCCCAGCGCTGCACCCACGAGGCGACCGGCGGCGGCAACTCCCCGCCGAGCAGCTCGCCCAGCTCGCGCCGGGCCCGCTCGGTGAGCACCACGTCGTCGAACTGGAGCCGCTCCTCCTCGCCGGCCCGGCCCAGCGACACCCGCACGATCACCGGGGCGTTCGCGGGCCGAGCCCACTTGCGGGTGACGAAGGTGGCCGCCTTGACCAGCGTGCCCTCGCTCGGCGGGACCAGGAAGCCGCTCAGCTCGGGCAGCGGCGTGCCGGGCGGCAGCGCGAGGGCGACCAGCGCCACGCTCGCGTAGTCGAGCCCGCCGATGGCCTCGGCCGCGACCGGCGCCACGCCCGTGAGCAGCCGGGCCGCGGGCTTGGCCGGCACGGCCAGCACCACGGCGTCGACGTCGTCGGTGCGTGGCATCGGAACCGGGCCCAGCAGCAGTCGCCAGCCGTCGGCGGTGCGGGCCAGCTCGCGTACGGGAAGGCCCAGGCTCACCCTTGCGCCGCTGGCTGTGGCGGCCGCGCCGACCAGGCGGCTCAGCCCGCCGTCGAGCGCGCCGAAGACCGGTTGCCCGGGGACCCGCCGGCTCGCCACCTGGGCCGCGCGGACGGCGGCGCCCAGGGTGTGCTCGACGCGGGCCGTGCGGGCCAGCTGCGGCATGGTGACCTCGAGCGACAGCCGGTCGGCGCGCCCGGCGTAGACGCCGCCGAGCATCGGGTCGACCAGCCGGTCGACGACCTCGGGGCCGTAGCGCTCGCGGACCAGGGCGCCGACCGCGACGTCCGCGCCCTCGGCCAGCAGCGGCCGGCCGTCGTCGGCGTCGTGGCCGGTCTCGGCGTGCGCGAGGTCGCCCAGCCGCGTGGGGTCGGCCGGGACGCCGACCAGGGTGCCGGCCGGCATCGGGGCGAGCCGGCCACCGAAGGCCAGGGCGGCGGGCACCTTGCGCGGGTGCACCAGGGCGCGCTCCAGAGCCAGGCGCCTGACGAGCGCGACGGCGGCCGACTCGGTGCCGTCGGAGCCGGTCATCAGGAACGACTCGGCGCCCCGCTCGACGGTCACCCCGGCCAGCTCGCCCGTGCGCAGCTTGCCGCCGAGGGCGCCGCTCTGCTCGTACACGATGATCTCGGTGTCGGGCGGGGTGAGGTCGCGCAGCCGCAGGGCGGCCGCCAGCCCGGCGATGCCGCCGCCGATGACCGCAACCCGCTTCCGCACGCTCTCCAGCCTTTCAGGTACGGCCCTGTCCGGTACGGCGGGGGTCGCCCGGTGTGAGCTGCGTCCGACCGTTATCTTTCAGTGCGCTTTAGCAAGCACATGATCGATAGTCCTGCCTTGCGGTGGGACGGTCCCGGTCTGACCCGCTGATGCGGTGCCGGGTTCACGCTTCACGGCCACCTGCCCGCGGACGCGGGTCTTCTG
>NZ_JALPVJ010000016.1 GCF_023544445.1 Actinoplanes sp. M2I2
GAAGGCTCCGTCATCCAGGGCTGGCGACAAGCCCTCGGCGCCCTCGCCCTGCACTACCCAGACCGCATCGGCCCTTACATCAACTAACAAACCACAAGATCACTTACACAAAAATCTTGACAGGCTCCCGGCCTGCACGCCCGCACTTCACGGCCGCGGGCGCTCGCTCAGAGGACGCTCGACGACCAGCCCAGTCTCTCTACGACCAGCATTCGCTATCCGCGCGGGAACCTTTGCCCGTCCGACGTCCTCTTCCCGTCCGGCGTCCTGTCCGCGGGCGGCCGCCTTGAGCGACAGCAATCCGATCCACACGAGACCGGTGAACAGCGCCACCCGCTCGAACAGGCCGCTCGGATTTCCCGGCAGCACCCCGGCGTCGTCGAGGACCACCAGCACACTCCCTGCGACGAACGCGACCGCCATGACGACGGCGACGAACGCACCGACTCGGCCCAGCCCCAGACACCGCCCGAGCACCACCGCCGCGGCCACTCCGGCGACACCCAGCACGATCGCCACCACTTGATGGGCGAAGCCCACCCCGGTTCGCGTGGGAGCCACGTCGGGTGGATATCCGATTCCCGCATCGGTCGGCAGCGCCGCCAGCACCACCAGGCAGGCTCCGCACCAGAACACGAGGACCGCCGCCCAGCGACCCGACCTGGTCAGTTGCAGGCGGCGGCGCAGGCCCTCGGCGCCCAGCAGCAGCCAGATCCCGCAGCAGACCATGTTGGCCGTGGCCAGCGGGCCACCGGGTCCCAGCGACAGCTGGCTGATCCAGTTGCGGTTCGGGTCGTAGCCGGGCCTCGTCATGCCGGCCACCGTCACGAAGCCGATCATCTGGACCGCCGACACCGCGCACGCCGCCGCCAGCAGCCTTGCCGCGATCTCGCACTGTCCGGGCCTGCCGATCCTCACCCGGGTGAGCTTGCCACCAGCCCGCAGCAGCCACCCACCCCATGCGCGCCCACCTCAGGAACTGTCCACCCCGGGAGCCACTCCCGCTGTGCGCCACCCACCGCGTTGGCTATCCGGCCGCGAGCTACTCGCCGGGGAAGCCACTCGCGCCGTACGCCGTCGACCGCGGGAGCCGTTCGCGCCATAGCCACCGCCGCACGAGCCATCCACGCCACCAGCCGGTTGTGCCATGACCCATTCGCGCCACCAGCCACCCACGCCACCAGTGAGTCATGATCCATGAGCCAGTTGCGCCATGAGCCTTGCGCCTTCGCGGATCCGACCGCCCCCACAGCTACGTCTGTCCTATCTAGACTGCGAGGATGACTCAGCTCGACACCGGCGTCCCCCATTCGGCCCGGGTCTGGAACTACTGGCTCGGGGGGACCGACAACTTCTCGGCGGATCGGGCGGCCGGTGACGACTTCGCCGCGTTCTATCCCGACATCGTCGCGGTGGCCCGCAGTTCCCGGGCCTTTCTCAAGCGCGCCGTCACGTATCTGGCCGCGGAGGCCGGTGTGCGTCAGTTCCTGGACGTCGGCACCGGCATCCCCTCGGCCGAGCACACCCATCAGATCGCGCGGGCCGCGGCCGCCGACGCGCAAGTCGTCTACGTCGACAACGACCCCCTGGTGCTGTCGCACGCCCAGCAGGTGCTCGCCGCGGAGGCGGTCTATCTCGACGCCGATCTGCGCGAGCCGGGTTCGATCATCGCGTCGTCGGGGCTGGACCTCAGCCGACCGGTGGCCCTGATCCTGACGAACATCCTCGGGCACCTCGCCGACCTCGACGAAGCCGTGGCCGTCGTCCGCGGATTGATGGCGCCGCTGCCGGCGGGCAGCTATCTGGTCACCGCCGACGGCACGAACGTGATCGACGGCCCGGCTTTCGAGGCGGCCATCGCGGTGTGGAACGACAACGCTCCGCTCTCCTATCACCTGCGCCGGCCCGATGAACTGGCCCGATTTCTCGACGGGCTCGAGGTGCTGCCACCGGGGCTGGTGCCGTGCGCGCGCTGGCGGCCGGCGCCGGGTGCCTCGCCGGAGGATCTGCGAGAGACCGACGAGTACGCCGCGGTGACCCGCAAGCCCTGACAGCGGTGAACCGCATGATCAACGGGGACCTGTGAAGGTGATTTACGTTTAAGCGGCAGGCTCACACGACCGAGCGCCCTGCAGAGCCCGGACGCGGGGTACAGCGACATCGTCGCCTGGGACTGGGCGAGCCTCGTCACGGCGCTGGGCGGGGACAAGGTCGAATACCACCGCGCGGAGACGGCGGCCGACCTGCGGCATGCGCTCGGGGCGATCGGCGACGGGTTCGCCTTCGTCGAGGTGGTCCTCGACCGGGACGACGCCCCGCCGCTGCTGCGCGCGCTGGCCGAGCGCAGCGGCGGCGGGTCGTCCGCGAAAACTAGGCGACGGCGGTCGCGTACGCCGCCGAGCCGATCAGCTCGAGCGACACCTGCAGGCGCTCGAGGCTGATGTTCTTGGCGATGGTGTCCTCGGGGCTGTGGTACGGCGGTTCGAGCAGCGCCGGGGACTCCTCGCCGCGCCAGGAGAAGTTGGCCGCGGCGATGCCGACCTCCTGGAACGACTGGTGGTCGCTGGAGCCGCGCAGGGTCACCGGGGAGATCCGCGGGGCGTAGCCGAGCCGGCCGGCGGCCGCGGCGACCTCGTCGGTGGCCCGGTTGGCCAGGCCGGTGAACGAGAGCAGCCAGTACCGGGTGGCCGGGTCCCAGCTGGTGGCGACCATGTCGTTCTGATAGACGGCGAGGATCCGGTCGCGTTCGGCCTGGGGCAGCTGGGCGACGTAGTAGCGCGACCCGATCAGGCCCTGCTCCTCCGAGCCCCACAGCGCGAAGCGCAGCTGGGCGTTGGTCGGCAGCTTGCGCAGCACCCGGGCGAGCTCCAGACAGAGTACGGTGCCGGAACCGTCGTCGTTCGCGCCGGGAGCGCCGATCACGGTGTCGTAGTGGGCGCTGACCATGACCACGGGGCCGTCGGCCGGGGCGCCACGGCGGCGCGGGGCGTTGGCGATCACGTTGTTCGACGTGAGGTTGCGGTGGGCGACCGTCGACAGGGTCAGCGTCAGCCGGCGGCCGGCCAGCAGCGCGCGCAGCCGGTGCTTCTGCGCCTGGGCCACCCCGACGACCGGGATCGGTACGGGACTCTCGGCGTAACCGGGCAGGGCGGGGCTGAACGCCGAGGCACGGCGCGGCTCCACCAGGTCGGCCGGCAGGAAGATGACGGCGGCGGCCCCGCGCGCGACCGCGGTGGCCACGACCTGCTCACGGGTGGCGGCCACGTAGTCGATCAGCAGGATCTTGCCCTTGACGTCGGCCGGGTAGTCGGCTTCTCCGCCCGCACCGGCGTCGAGCACATCGCCGCGGACCTTGGTGTCCAGGGCCGCGTTCGGCGAGGCGCCAGCCTGCCAGTTGAGGTCGGTGGGCAGCCCGCGCGGCGAGCCGAGCTGGGCCAGGAACTTGTCGGCCACCGGGAACGGCTGCAGGTCCACGTCGTACCCGAGGCTGTCGAGCACTCCCGAGAGGTAACCCGCGGCGACCCGCTCGGACCTGGTGCCGCCGATGCGCGGGCCGATGCCGATCGACAGGACCTTGAGGTGGGCCAGGGCGCGCTCGGCCGACACCCGCTTGGCCACGTCGAGGTCGTGGCCGGTCAGCGCGGGTGGCCGGGCCGCGCCGGGGCGTTGCCCGGTGGCGGCCCAGGCGGGTGCGGGCAGGGCGACAGTGGCCGCCCCACCCAGCGCGATGGACAGCATGCGCCTGCGGCTGACCGCGGACGGGCGCTTGTGCGTCTCCAAGGTTCCTCCTCGTCGATCCGGCTCGTGATCCGGCGAGGGCGCGAGGCCGTGGTCGGGCCGCCGCTCCCCGTGACTGATGAACCTAGGGCGTACATTGCGGTTCTTCAATACTTACAGCTGTACATACGCTGAGTGCCGGGCTGTCCCTCCTGCATACCGGCTCCGGACGGACCGCGCCGGGCCGATCCGGATCTTGGTCCCGCGAGATGCCGCGACGGGCCGTGAGCGGGCGGCCGGCCCCGGACGCGGTCGGTTGATCCGCCGGCTCGCCCGCGAGTTGATCCGTCGCCCGGCCAGGGGGTTGATTCGCTGGCTGGCCGGTAAGTTGATCCGTCACCCGGCCGGTAAGTTGATCCGTCACCCGGCCGGTAAGTTGATCCGTCACCCGGCCGGTGAGGCGATCCGTCGGCCGGCCGGTGAGGCGATCCGTCGGCCGGCCGGTGAGGCGCGGACCGACCCCCCGAGCCCAGCCGAGCAAGTCGAGCCGATCGCGCGCAGCCGTCACCGGCCAGCCCAGACACGCACAGCCGCCCGGGTCCCTCGAGCGGATCGAGGGGCCCGGGCGGCTTTCGTGAGCAGTTGGAGCGGGGTCAGGCCGGCTTCTGCAGGCTCGAGCTGGCCGTGGGCGGCGCGGCCGGGTCGTGGTCGAGCTCGGCGGTGGACGGCTCGTCGTCCTCGCCCGGCGGTTCCGTACCTGGTGGTTCTCGGTCGGGCGTCGGCTCACCGCTGGGATGAGCGAAGAGATAACGCACGGCCGTGTTGACAACGGCCAGCAGCGGTACGGCGATCAGACCACCGACGATGCCGGCCAGGACCACACCGGCCGCGATGGCCAGGATGACGGCCAGCGGGTGCAGCGCCACGGCCCGGCCCATGATCAGCGGCTGCAGGACATGACCTTCGAGCTGCTGTACGGCGATCACGACGCCCAGCAGGATCAGCGCCTTCACCGGGCCCACGGTCACCAGCGCGACCAGGCAGGCAACCGCGCCGCTGACGGCGGCGCCGACCACCGGGATGAACGCGCCGAGGAAGACCAGCGCGGCCAGCGGCAGTGCGAGCGGCACCCGGAGGGCGAACAGGCCGATGCCGATGCCGATCGCGTCGACGAACGCGACCAGAACGGTGGCGTGCACGTACGAGACCAGGGTGTGCCACGAGTAGTGGCCGGCGCGGGCGGTGGGCACCCGGGCGGTGCGGGGCAGCAGCCTGCAGACGAAACGCCAGATCTGGTCGCCGTCCCGCAGGAAGAAGAACAGGGTGAACAACGTCAGGAAGAAGCCGGTGGCGACCTCGCCGATCGTCGTCGCGGTCGTCAGCGCGCCCGAGGTCAGCGCCCCGCGGTTCGACGTGATCGAGGTCTGGGCCTGGGCGATCGCGTCGTTGATCTGATCCTGCGAGATGTGCAGCGGGCTCCGGGCCAGCCAGTCCTGCACCTGACGGACGCCGTCGCCGACCTGTGCGCTCAGCGTGTCGAGCTGCGAGACGACGGTGTTGACGATCAGGCCCAGTCCGCCGAAGACCACGATCAGCGCGGTGATCAGGACCAGGGCGGCCGACGGGGTCCGGCCCATCCCCCGGGTGCGCAGCCAGGCGGCGACCGGTTGGAACATGGCGGCCAGCAGGAGGGCCACGACGACCGGGATGATCACCACGTCGAGCCGGGCGATCACCTGCAGCAACAGCCAGCCGACGGCGAAGAAGAGCACGATCCGCCAGGCCCACGCGCCGGCGACGCGGACCGCGCGGGGCAGACCGTCCTCGTCGCGCGGCGATGCATCGACCATCACCACCGGGGTCGCCGTCCCGGCGGCCGACTCGTATAGGAACGGCGGGGGCACCGCGCCCTTGCGAGCCTGTTCCAGGCGGGCCCGAGCCCGCTCACGTACTTCGTCAATCCAGGCCATCCGGTCCTCTTCCCACACCGCCGGACAACCGCGCGCCGACCCGGAAGCGGGCACGACGCACCGCCACCGAACCGGCCGACGCATCTGATTCGGATGCGGGTTACCCCCGCGCCGGAATGGGAAACACGGGCCAGCGCCCCCGGCGTATTGCGACCGGCGGGCGCGTGGGCAAAGAATTGTTCGGACGATCGATTTAATTGCTCCGTACGGAGCCGCTGTTCCCCTTTCCGGCCGGGTACGAGGTCGTGCCGTGAATGTACGAATCAGATCTCGTCCGAAGGGCGGCATACCCCCATAGGAGCAGCGCATGCGGGTCGGCACAACTCTTTTTCAGCGCCCCGCCGGACACCGGAAAAGAATTGCCGGATAGCGCCGATCGGACCATCTGTCGCGCATTGTTGTGCTGAGCTGTCCGGGACCGAGCAAGTCAAATACCCGGAAGGAAACAAGATGCGCAAGAACGACCGCCGGTTCGCCTCCGGCGCGGGCCTGCTGGCCGGCGCCGTGCTCGCTCTGGGCCCCGCCTCCGCGGCGCTCGCCAACGAGCCGGACTCCACAACCCCGCTGGGCGGCGCCGCCCAGGCGGGTCCCGGCCAGTTCGTCGCGCCCGCGTCCCACGGCGTCCCGAACATCGTCGTGATCATCCTGGGCAGCCTCGAGGGCCTGCCCGGCCTGTCGGGCTGGCCCATGACCCCGCCGCCGCCCGACGACTCCCAGCCCGGCCAGCCCGCGGGCACCGCCGAGCCCGGCACCTCGCAGCCGGCCGACAACGGCACCGGCACCGGCACCGGCACGTCCGAGCCCGGCACAAGCCCAGCGACCGGATCCACCCCCACCACCACACCGACCCCGACGAACACAACCAGCCCAACCTCTCCGACCGACACCACAGCCCCGACGGGTGCGACCCCGACGGACACGACGACCCCGGGCACCACCACCACGCCTCCGACGACCGGCACAGCAACCACCGACGCCACCGGCACCGCCGCGACCGACACGACCGGCACGACGGGCACCGCCACGGCGGACACCACGAGCACGACCGGTACCACCGGCACAGTCACGGCTGACACGACCAGCACGACCGGCACCGCCGCGACTGACACCACCAGCACGACCGGCACGGCTACGACCGACACCACCGGCACAACCGGCACGGCTACGACCGACACCACCGGCACAAACGGCACCGCCGCGACTGACACCACCAGCACGACCGGCACGGCTACGACTGACACCACCGGCACAACTGGTACCGACACCACCAACACGACCGGCACCGCCGCGACCGACTCCACCGGCACGACCGGGGCGGCTACGACCGACACCACCAACACGACCGGTACCGACACCACCAACACGACCAGCAACGCCGCGACCGACACCACCAGCACGACCGGCACCGCCGCGACCGACACCACCAACACGACCGGGGCGGTTGCGACCGACACGACCGGCACGGCGATCGCAGACACCACGAGCACGACGGGCACGGCTGCGACCGACACCACGAGCACGACCGGCACGACCGGCACGACCGGCACGACCGGCACGACCGGCACGACCGGCACGACCGGCACGACCGGCACGACCGGCACGACCGGCACGACCGGCACGACCGGCACCGACACCATTGGCACGGCGGCCGCCGACACCAGCAACACGACCGGTGCGGCTGCGAGCGACACGACCGGTGCGGCAGCAACGGGCGCGACAGCGACCGACATGACCACGACCGGCACGGCCACAAGCGACACCACCGGGCAGACGACCACCGACACGACCGGGGCGGCGACTGGCACGACGACGGGAACGGCTGACGCCACCGCCTCGACCACGGCCGACACGGCGGCGACGGACACCACCGGGTCGGCGACGACCGGGTCGGCGAACGGCACAGCGACGAACGGCGCAGCGACGAACGGCGCGACGACGAACGGCGCGACGACGACCGCTGACGGCACGAACGTCACCGGCGTCGACATCACCGGCACCGCAACCACGCAGAACGGCACCGCCGGCACGCCCGCGCCGGCTGGGCTTTGAGTCCGTAGGCCCCTACAGAACCGGCCGCATGCCGGGACGACACGTGCATGGGCCGACGCTCCCGGGTGGAGCGCCGGCCCGTCGTATGTACACCGTCAACTCATGTGTACACAGTCAATACGTCTGCATACAGTCAACTCGTTCGTACACAGCGCCGTCATTCGTGCACAGTTCAGTCGTGCCGCCTACGGGGCTGGGGTGCCGTTCACGGACAGGTTGCGCAGGCGGCCACGGTTGTCGAACGAGCCGAAGCCGACCCGGCCCGACGTGAACGTGGTGTCCCGCGCGGTCATCAGCGGATCGGACGACCCGTCGACGTACACCGCGATCTCCCCCGTCGCCGGCAGGTGCTTGACCCGTACGTCGTGCCAGCGCTCGTCCACCACCGCCGGGTTGGCCCCGCGGGAGCGGCCGTTCCACTGGTAGTCGATGCGCTCACGGTCGGCGTTGTTGACCTTGAAGATCCCGTTGTGCGGCAGGATCGTGTTGTCGGTCGAGAGGTGCGCGTAGTAGAACTCCGTGTCCGACTTGTAGCCGAAGACGATGATCACGTCTCGGTTGGTGAGCGACACCGGCTCGTCCAGCCGCACCTGGGCGCGGATGTCGACCGACTGCCAGACCGGGCCGGCCGTCAGCACCGCGTACTCGAAGGGCCGTCGCGGACCGGGCCGCTGCGTTCCGGCCTCGGCCAGGATCACCTGCCCGTCGCTGAACTGCCACTTGGCCGGCGTGACGGGCGCCCAGTTCGACGCGCGGGGCGCCGGCGAGATCCGCACCGGTCCGGCCGGGGCGGCGGCGAACGTCCGGGTTCCGGTCACCTTCCAGATCTTGCCATTGGCCTTCGCGAGGATGTAGAGCTCGCCCTGCGCGTCCGTGCCGAACCGCAGGTCGACCCGGTTGGGGTCGCCGGGCGCGCCCGGCCCCGAGAGGTCCTGCATCCGCACGGGCGTCCCGTCCGGGGTGAAGAGGTTGAGCCGGTGGAGGGTCGCCGGGGCCCGGCCGCGCCGCATCTCGGCCGCCTCGGTGTAGAGCACCCGCCCGTCCACGAGGTCGCCGAAGACGTACTTGCCGCGCAGCGCCGGCACGTCCCGGCCGCGGTAGACGAAGCCGCCGGCCACCGCGACACCCACGTCGGAAGTGCAGTTCCAGCCGGGCGCCGGGTTGTGGTCGTACGCCGCGACGGGATAGACGTAGCCGCTGTCGTCGGCCGGAAGCGGGAACAGCCGGTCGCACGGCGTCGCCGGGGTCTTGTCGAAGACGAACGCCCCCTCGCGCTCGCTCCAGCCCATGTTGTCGCCGGCGCGCACCTCGTAGATGGCCTCGATGGCGTGCTCGCCGATGTGGCCGAGGTACAGCTTGCCGGTGGCCCGGTCCCAGCTGAACCGGTGCGGGTCGCGGTAGCCGTACGAGTAGATCTCCCCCGCGGCCCCGGCCTGCCCGGCGAACGGGTTGTCGCGCGGGATCCCGTACTTGCCGTTGGGGGCGTCGGTCCCGGCCGGGTCGATGCGCAGCAGTTTGCCGTGCGGGAGGGCCAGGTTCTGCGGGTCGGTGTTGTTCACGCCGAGGCCGCCGTCGCCCACGGCCAGATAGAGCTTGCCGTAGTCGGCGGAACCGCGGCGCGCGGTCGGGTTGAAGTTGATCTCCTGGATGCCGTGGATCTGGCCGCCGAAGCCGATCCGCAGCAGCTCGCGGTGGGTGCCGGCGAAGGTGTCGGCGGCCGGGTCCGTGGCCTTCCACTCGTTGATGACGCCGTGGTAGAGCACGGTCGCCTGGGCGTAGTCGGGCACTGCCGTGGTCTGCGCGGCCTGCTCGGTGTGGATCGTGTAGAACTGGCCGTTGCGCCGGAAGTCGGGGTGGAACGCCACGTAGCCGAAGCCCTGCCCGAGCCCGCGGCCCGAGAAGAACTGCGGGGCGAACGTGGCGGCCACGTCCAGATAGACGCTGGGCACGCCGTTCTTGACGAGGTAGAGGTTGCCGTTGAGGTCGGGCACCGCGCGCCGGCCCGAGCCGTCGGGCACCTCCATGATGGTGTTGATCCGCGCGACCCGGTTGAGACGCTGGTCGACCAGCGGCGGGTTGGTGACGCTCTGCGGGAACTGCGCGTACTCGGTCAGGACGAGGCCGAGTTTGGACGTGACCGGTTCGGTGGGCACCGGGTCGTGGACCGGAGTGGGGTCGGCCGCGTGGGCCGGCAGGCCGACCAGGGTGGACAACAGCACCGCACCGACCGCGGCGATGGCGAATCTGCGCATGGGGACTCCTAGAAGCGGCGGAACTGGTTCGCGACCTCGCGAGCGGTGAGCGAGCGGTCGAGGAACATCAGTGCGTCCATCCGGCACTCGCACGGATTGCGTTCGACGGTGTTCTGCGGGAAGCTCCCGCCGATCTTGATGCCGCGGGCGTCGGCGGCGCTGGTGACGTGCGGGCCCGGGCCGTTGATCAGCCAAGGGTCGTCGGCGCGGGTGTACGAGCCGGGCACAGCCTTGCCGTCGCGGTAGAGCGCCATCGTGCCCGTGGTGAAGTCGAAGGTGGCGGTCAGGTGCACCCACTTGTCCTTGGGCAGCAACGTCCGCCAGTCCTCGTCCGCGGCGAAGGTCTGGGAGTTCCCGCCGTCGAGGCGGCGGCCGAGGGCGACGAGTTTGAGCGTGCCGTTGACGTCGATGAGCTCGAGCAGCGCGCGGACGGCGTGCCCGTCGGAGTCGCCGGTCAGCACCCCGGCCAGGCCGATCGCGTTGAAGCCGGCCGCCGGGCCGTCCATCGAGCGCTTGAACCAGCCCATCACGGTGGTGCCCTCGGCGTTGCTGAACGGGCGCAGGGTGCGGACCCCGCTCGCCGAGTAGATGCCGGCCTTCCAGTCGTCGTTCCCGGTCACCCCGGGGTTGACCTGCCGGGTCTGCAGGACGCGCCCACCCCCGGGATAGGCGCGGTCGGCGACCCGCATGGCCGTCCCGCCGTTGACCAGTTCGATCTCGGTGCTGGAGCGGCCCTGGTCCTGCTCGAGGGCGGGGTCGCCGGGCAGCGGGTGGTCGAAGTCGTAGTAGGCGACCAGGTTGGGCCGCAGGGCGGGGTGGACGTCGCGCGGGCCGGCGTCGCCGCCGGCCGACACGGGCGACGGCGCCGTGGTGGCCGCGAGGACTGCGGCGACGACGACGGCGACGCGTCCGGTTCTGGGCATGGGAGCACCTCTCGTCAGGGGACAGGTGGCTTCTCGGCGGGACGGCCGCCGAGATAGAGCTCCCCGAGCTGCGGGTCGGCCAGCAGGTCGGCCGCCGGCCCGGAGATGTGCACGCGCCCGAGGTCGAGCACGCACCCCAGGTCGGCGGTCTGCAACGCGCGCCGGGCGTTCTGCTCCACCAGCAGCACCGCCGTCCCGGCGTCGCGCATCCGCACGACCTGCTCGAAGATGGTGCTGGTGGCTTTGGGGTCGAGACCCATCGACGGCTCGTCGAGCAGGACAACCTTGGGGTCGATCATCAGCGAGCGGGCGAACTCGACCTGCTTCTGCTGCCCGCCCGAGAGCAGCCCGGCGAGCGAGTGCCAGCGCTCCCCCACCACCGGGAAGAGCTCCTTGACGAACGCCGCCCGCTTCGCCCGGCGGGCCTTGTCGGTGAGCGTGTAACCGCCGAGCAGCACGTTCTCCTCGACGGTCATCTCGCGGAACACGCTGTGGCCCTGCAGGACCAGCGCCACCCCGGCGGCCAGCATCTTCTGCGGCCCCGAGCCGGTCAGGTCGCGGCCGCCCACGAGCACCCGCCCGGAGCGCGGGCCGAGCAGACCGCCGGCCACCTTGAGCACGGTGGACTTGCCGGCGCCGTTCGGGCCGACGAGGCAGACCACCGAGCCGGCCGGGACCGCGACGCTGAAGCCGCGCAGCACCGGGGCGGCCCGGCCGTACCCGGCCTGGACGTCGACGAGTTCGATCTCAGACACCAAGGTAGGCCCCCAGGACTCGTTCATCGGCTCGGATCTCGGCCGGCGGACCGGCCGCGATCGGCCGGCCGCGGTCGAACACCACGATGTGGTCGCTGATGCTCATCACCAGGTCCATGTTGTGCTCGACGATCACGAACGTGCGCCCCTCGGCGTTGAGCTCGCGCACGAGCGTGCCGATACGGTCGAGCAGCGCCGGGTTGACGCCGCCGGCGGGCTCGTCGAGCAGGATCGTGTCCGGCTCGGCCATCAGCACGCCGGCCAGTTCGAGCAGCTTCTGCTGCCCCCACGACATGTTCCGGGCCTCCGCGTCGGCCAGGTGCTCGATGCCGAGCCGGGTGAGCCAGCCGAGCGCGCGTTCCCGCTCGTCGCGGCGGTGGGCACTGCGCAAGCCGTGCAGCAGGCCGCCGGGGCGCACGGCGGCGAGCACGTTGTCGACGGCGGTCAGGCGCGGGAACACCCGGCAGAGCTGGAAGGTACGACCGACGCCGGCCCGCGCGACCACGTGCGGCGCCCGCCCGGTGAGGTCCTTGCCGCCATAGGTGACCTGGCCCGCGTCGGGCTTGATCATGCCGGTCACGCAGTTGAAGAACGTCGTCTTGCCGCTGCCGTTCGGGCCGATCAGCGCGTTGACCCGGCCGGGCTGGAACTCGACGTCGGCGCCGTCGATGGCGACGACTCCCCCGAAGGCCTTGCGCAGGCCTCGCGTCTGCAGCGTCATGAGTTGGCCGCCTCCCGCTCGCGCCGGCGTTGCTCGGCCAGGTCGGCCGCGGTGACCTCGCGGATCGAGCTCTGTTCGCGGTTGCGCAGGCGCTGGACCAGGGCGGCGAGCGACGGGATCACGCCGTCGGGCATGAACATGACGACCAGTCCCAGCAGCAGGCCGGTGGTCACCAGGTGCAGCGGCGTGCTGCCGAACTCGACCTTGAAGTACTCCAGCGCGAGGCCCACGACGATCGCGCCGAGCACCGGGCCGAACAGGTTGCGGACCCCGCCGAGCAGGGCCATGAGCACGATGTAGGAACCGGTGAGCACGGAGAACTGGAACACCGGGTCGAGGTCGCCGAACCACAGCGCGTAGAGCCCGCCGGCCAGCGCCGTGAAGGCCGCCGACACCACGAACACCGTGAGCTTGTACGCGAAGGTCGGCGTCCCGAGCGACTCGGCCTTGTCCTCGTCCTCGCGGATCGCCTTGAGCCCCATGCCGAAGCGGGAGCGGTCGAGCAGCCACCAGGTGGCCAGGGCGAGCAGCAGCAGGCCCCCGTACAGGAAGAAGAAGACCCGGTGATGCTCGGGCCGCAGCATGCCCGGGAAGGGGCGGGGCACGACCAGCCCCCGCGAGCCGCCGGTGACCGACGACCAGCTCTGGAAGACCAGCAACAGGATGAGCACGAGCGCGATCGAGACGATGACGAACGACGCACCCCGGACGCGCAGGGCGGCGAACCCGATCGGCACCGCCAGCGCGGCGACGAGCAGCGCGGCCGCGACGAGCGCGACGAAGCTCGGGAGATCGGCCTTGGTGATGAGCAGCCCGGTGGCGTACCCGCCCAGACCGGCCAGCGCGCCGTGGCCGAGCGAGATGTAGCCGGTGAAGCCGCCGACGAAGTTCCACGACGTCGCCAGCACGGCCCAGTTCAGGACGATGACGCCGCTCGAGAGGACGTACGGGTTGGGGGCGAGGCTCGGGAACACGAGGATCGCCGCGATCAGCAGAACGCCGGCGCCGAGCGGCAGGTAACGGCTAGAAGCGCTGGGCAAGGCGGCCTCCGAAGAATCCCTGTGGCCGGACGGCCAGGGTGGCGAACAGCGCCACGTAGAACACGGTCTGGGCCCAGGTGGCGCCCATCGGGATCTGCAGCAGGCTCTGCGCCAGGCCGAGCAGCAGCGCGGCCGCCGCGGCGCCGGGCACGCTGCCCAGGCCGCCGACCACGATGATGGCCATCAGCGGGCCGATCCAGTGCCAGTGCAACGAGGGATAGATCGTGGTGTCGAGCGACAGCGCCGTGCCACCGACCGCGGCGGTGGCCAGCCCCAGACCGAAGCCGAAGCCGGCCGTGCGCTCGGTGTCGATGCCGACCAGCCGGGCCGCGTCGCGGTGCTGGATCGTGGCCCGCAGCGCCCAGCCGAACTGCGTGCGCTTCATCAGCACGTACAGGCCGGCCAGCGACACCGCGGCCAGGGCGAACGCGATCAGCTTGACCACGGCCACCCGGGCCCCGAAGAGCTCGAAGCCGGCGGTGCCGTAACCGAGCTGGATGCGGCGCTGGGTGCCGCTGAAGGCGTACCCGAGGAGTCCTTCGATGATCAGCGCGATCGCGAAGGTGATCAGCACCGACATCATCGTCAGGGTGGCCGGGCGCAGCCTGGAGAGCAGTCCCCGCTGCAGCAGCACCCCGGCGCCGAAGAACAGCGGCACGGTCACCACCATCGACAGCAGCGGGTCGACGCCCAGCCGGGAGTTGGTCCACCAGGCCAGGTACGCGGCCAGGATGAGGAACGCCGAGTGGGCGATCATCACGACCCGCATGATCCCGAAGTAGAGGGTCAGCCCGGCGGCGAGCAGGGCGTACAGCCCGCCGAGGAGCAGACCGAGGATGATGCTCTGGACGAGCAGCGCGCCGGACGGCATCAGCGGGTCACCAGGCCGGCTTGGGGTAGACCAGATCGGTCTCCTTGGCGTCGGCCGGCAGCACGATCCTGATGTCGTTGCCGACCCACTGCTGGATCATGTGGGCGCCCTGCGGCTTGCCGGTGGCGTCCCAGCTGAGCGGTCCGACCACGGTCTCCACCTTGTTGGCGTGCAGCCAGTCGATCATCTTCTGCTGGCACGCGCCCTGCTCGGCACAGCCGGCCGCCTGGACCGCCGCGGCGACGACCTGACCGGTCGTGTAGCCGTTGGCCTGGTCCTCCTCGGGCGCCTTGCCGAACTGGGCGGTGAACTTCTCGACGAACTCCTTGTTGCTCGGATACGGCGCGTCCTGGCTGTAGCCGGTGGGCGAGAGGATGCCCTCGGTCTTGTTGCCGATCGCCTTGGCGAACTCCGGGCTGGTCGGGGCGGTGGAGAAGGCGGCCAGCTTGGGCTGATAGTTGAGCTGCTGCAGGGCCACGATGAGGTTGACGCCGTCCTGGTACTGCGAGCCGCCGACCACCATGTCCGGCTTGGCCGCCGCGATCTTGGCCGCGATGCTGCCGAAGTCGGTGGTGTTGGGCGGGTAGACCTCGTCCACGACGGTCTTGACGCCACCCGCTTCGAGCTTCTTCTTCAACCCGTACGCCGTGCCCTGCGCGAAGGGATCGTCCATGGCCGCGTAGGCGACGGTGGCCGGCTTCTGGCCGGCGGGCAGCGCCAGCAGGTGTTCGGCCAGGTGGTTGTAGTGGTCGTCGGCGACCGCCGGGGCCGCGTAGAAAAGATTCTTGAAGCCCTGGTCGAAGACCTCGGCGGCTGCGCCGGCGGGCTCGACGAAGAGCATGCCGTACTCCTGGGCGACGCGCGCCGACGGCACCACCAGCCGGGTCGAGAATGGGCCGACGACCAGGTCGACCTGGTCGCTGCCGATGAGCTGCTCGTAGTCGGCGACGACCCGGTCGGCGTTCGACTGGTCGTCCAGGATCTTGAGCTCGATCTGACGGCCGAGCAGGCCGCCCTTGTCATTGGTGATCTTGGCCCAGGCCTCGTACCCCTCCTGGACGCCCTTGCCGGGCTCGGAGAAGTCGCCGGTCAGCGGCAGCGAGATGCCGACGACGATGGGGTCGTCGGAGCTCTCGCCACTGCCCTCGTCGCCGCCCCCGCCGCAGGCGGCGAGGACCAGGGTGACCGAGGCGCCGAGCGCCAGGGCCCACGGTGCACGTACGAGTGAACGCATCCTCGCAGCTCCTTTGCCGGGACGTAAGCGCTTGCGAAAGCGCTTACGTAGCCTAAAGTGGTCGATGCGTGACTGGCAACACCCGCGAAACAATTGGTCGTACCGGCGATCCCCCGGCCTGGTGATCACGTCCCGCGACGACTCGTGGAGAGTGGACGCATGCCCAAGCCCGGTGTGAGGTTGCGCCTCGTCGACATCGCCGAGCGCGCCGGCGTCTCGCTGGCCACCGCGTCCCGCGCGCTGTCCGGGCGCGACGGGGTCAGCGAGGAGGTGGCGGCCCGCATCCGGCGGATCTCCGAGGAGATGGGCTACGTCGCCAACCCGTACGCCCGCACCCTGGCCGGCGGGGCCAGCTCGACGGTCGGCCTGGTCGTGCACCAGGTCGACGACCCGTACTTCTCCGAGATCGCCGGCGGGGTCATCCGGGTCGCCGACGAACAGGGCCTGCTGGTGCAGATCTGCCACTCCGGCCGAGACCCCGAGCACGAGCTGCGGCAGATCCGCCACCTGATCAACCAGCGGGTCCGCATCATCATCGTGGCCGGTTCGGGTTTCGCCGACACCCGGCACGAAACGGCGGCCCGCGAGGAGCTGTCCGGTTTCGTCCGGGGCGGCGGGCGGGTGGCGGTGATCGGCCGGCACTCGCTGGGCGTCGACGCGGTGCTGCCCGACAACGAGGCCGGTGGGCGCGCGCTCGGCGAGCACCTGCTCGGATTGGGCCACCGCGACATCGCCATCGCCTCGGGGTCGGCCGAGCTCAACACGGTCGTCGACCGGATGGCCGGCGTGGCCGCGGCGCTGCGGGCGGCGGGCCGGTCGATCGCCGACCTGCCGATCGTCCACACCGAGTTCACCCGCGACGGCGGGGTGGCCGCCACCGAGCGGATCCTGCGCGACCACCCGTCGACGACGGCGATCATCGCGCTGAACGACGCGATGGCCATCGGGGTGCTGTCCACGCTGCGGGCCCACGGCGTACCGGTGCCGGAAAGAGTGTCGGTGGTGGGCTTCGACGACGTGTCGGTGGCGGCCGATCTCGCGCCCAGCCTCACCACCGTCCGGCTGCCGATGACCGACATGGGCAAGATGGCGCTGGCCCTCGCGCTGCGCCCGCCGGCCGCGCGACCGCGGCGCCGCTCGACCGGTCACACGCTGGTGGTCCGCGACTCGACCGGTCCGGCCCCCGGCTGAACGGCTGATTACCGGTTACTTCGGGGTGCCGCTCTTGTCCTGGTACCCCGGCGTTCGTACGGTTGGACGCCATGGATCTCAGTCGGCAGAGCGACCTGGCCGTCATCGCGGCCGCGGTGCTCGCGCTGGAGCAATGGACCTACCGGGTGGGCGCGGCCGGCATGGCCGCGATGCGGGGGCTGCCCGCCCTGCACGCGGCGGTCGACCAGCACGTCGCGCACATCCGCGGCGTCGTGGCCGACCAGGGTGGCCGGGTGCACCCGGCCACCCTGGCGGCCTACGCCGACGGGGTCGCCGACTCGGTCACCGCCCGCGGCTGGACGGCGCGGGAGGTGCTGGCCGGCTGGGAACGGCCGTCGTGGCCGTCGGTCCATCTGCTGGCTGTCTGCGTCCTGGCCGAGGCCTGCGCGCTCTGAGCGGCCGGCCCCGGCCCGGACGGTGACGTCCGGTGAGTGGCGTCAGGCGAACTTGCGGCGGCCGTCCTCGTCGGGCAGGTCGGCCTCGATCTGCTCCTTGCGGACCTCGCCGCTGACGGTCTCCTCGTCGCGCACGGTCTCCTTGTCGAGGCGCACCCGCTCGACCGGCACTGTCTCCTTGTCGACCGTCGGACGCTCGGCGTGCAGGGTGACCTCGTGCTCCGACTCGGTGATGGCCGGGCCGCCCAGCGCGGCGTCGCGGTTGGCGTCGGTGATCGGCTCCCGCTCGAGGCGTACCTCCTCGCGCGAGACCGGGACGCTGACCTGCTGCTGCTCGGTCACCACGTACTTGCGCAGCCGGGCCCGTCCGGTCTGCTCGACCTGGGTGTTGACGTTGAGCCGCTCCTCCGAGCGGGTCATGGCGTCGTCGCCGGTGGCGCCCCGGCGCTCACCGGCGTAGTCGCCCGCGCCGGAGGTCGTGCGGCCCTCGGCGTAGGTGCCGCCGCTCCGGCCCTGGGCGTAGGTCGTGTCCGACCCGGCGTAGGTCGTGTCCGACCCGGCGTAGGTCGTGTCCGACCCGCTGTAGTTGGCTCCGGCCGTGGCGGCCCCGGCCTGGTAGGCGCGGTAGCTGTCCTCCCAGCTCAGGCCGTAGTACTGGTAGAGCTTCTCGACGTCCTGGCCCTGCAGCGGCTCGTCGTGCGAGGCATCGACGTTGGGGGCGTCCTTCACCATGGCCTTGTCGAACGGCACGACGAGGCGGTCGTCCCGCAGGTCGGCCTGATCCAGCGGCACCAGCGACTCGTTGAGTCCGAAGAGTCCGGTCTTGACGCTGGCCCACGCGGGCCGGCCGAGACCGTCGTCCCACACCTGACCGACGCTGCCGATCTTGTCGCCGTCGTTGTCGTAGACATCGGTGCCGTGCAGACGGTTGGCGTGCTCGAGGTTGATCATTTGGGGGGCTCCTTTCGCTTGTTCGCCTCCGGCCCCCGACCTACCCGGCCCTCTTGTCGTTATGCAATCAATCGCGGTGAACGGTTCTTCATTCACCCTCGGGGTGCTTCGGACCGGCCGCCGGCGCCCAGCGGCGCTCGATCGTGACCGTCGTGCCGGTCGCCGTCGCGGTCACCCGGACGTCGCCGTAGGCGTTCATCAGCAGCGCGCCCCGGCCCCGGTCCCGGGACGGCGGCCGGGCCCGCCAGCCGCCGAAGTCGCGCACCACGATCCGGACCAGTCCGTCGGACACCCGCAGGTGCATCTGGACCTCGGGTCGGGTGGGCCGCTGCGCGTGCTCGACCGCGTTGTTGACCGCCTCCGTCGCGGCCACCTGCAGATCCTGCAGCAGGTCCTCGTCGATGCGGTCGTCGCCGAGCGCCCCGCGCAGGTCGCGGCGCGCCGCCGCCGACGCCGACGGGGAGAGCGGGTACGTCCAGGTGACGTCCACCTCGGCCAGGCCGGCGCTGACCGGCGCGGGCAGGTCGCCCCGCCGCCGCAGGAACACCGCGGCGATGTCGTCGTGCTGCGGCTCCCGGACGTCGGACGCCACGGTGTCGAGGAACGCGGCCGGGGCCGTCCGGTTGCTCTGCGCCACCGCACAGCGCCGCTTGAGGCGCTTAAACCCGACGTCGATCGAAGCCGGGAACTCCTCCACGAGGCCGTCGGTGTAGAGCAGCAACTGCCCACCAGGCGGCACTGTCCCCTCGTTCTGCCGGTAGGACGCTCCGCGCAGCCCCAGCGGCGGGCCGATCAGACCGGTGAGCACGTCGGCGGTCAGCTCGGGCCCGCTCAGCACCGGAGCCGGATGACCGGCGGTGCACCACGAGAAGGCGCCCGTCGCCGGATCGAGCCGCAGCACGAAGAGGGTGGCCGTGACCGCGGTACGCAGCCCGCCGAGCAGCGCCGCCACCCGGTCGACGACCCGCGCCGGTGCGGCGTCCTCGACGGCGTAGGCCCGGACCGCATTGCGGATCTGCCCGGTGGCGACGGCCGCGCCGAGCCCGTGCCCGGCGACATCGCCGATGCTGACCAGCAGCTCACCGCCGGGCAGGGCGAGCACGTCGTACCAGTCGCCGCCGATGTGGCCCGCGGCCGGACGGTACATCCCTTCCAGGTCCCAGCCCTGGACGGTGGGCAGGCTCTCGGGAAGCAGGCTCTGCTGCACGGTGAGCACCATCTGGCGCTCGTGTTCGAGCTGCCAGCGGCTCTGGGCCAGGGAGGCGAGCATGCCGGTCATGGGGGCCAGCAGGTCGTCGACCTCGCCGGCGATGCGGTGGCCGCGATCCAGCTGCACGGCCAGCTCGCCGATCCGGGAGCCGTCCCGGCCCTCGATGGCGGCCCGGACCCATGGCCCGTCCGTCCTGATGTCCGGCCCCGGCTCGGCGGAGGCGCTGAACCGCAGCGGGGCCCGCCGATCGCCGCCGTCCAGCTCGGTCACCGCGGCCACCCCGTCGACGAACAGGAGCGCCTGTTCGGTGACGGCCTGGATGGCGTCCTCCAGGACCCGGCCGGAGGCGATCACCGCGGCCGTGCCGGCCAGCGCGCTGAGTTGCCGGGTGTGGGTGGAGCGCAGGCGGGCGAGCCGCAGGGTCGATCGCACCCGGGCGACGAGCTCGGCCGCGGTGAACGGCTTGACCACGTAGTCGTCCGCCCCCGCCGACAGGCCCTCCACCCCGGACTCCTGGCCGGCCCGGGCCGAGAGCATCACCACGGGAAGCGTCCGGGTGGCCGGCTCGGCCCGGACGGCGCGGGTCAGCGCGAAGCCGTCGAGCCGGGGCATCATGACGTCGGTGAGCAGAAGGTCGGGCGGGTCGGCGCGGATCATCTCGAGCGCGCTCACGCCGTCGGCGGCCGTGCGCACGACCCAGCCCTGCTCGGCCAGCAGACGCGAGACGTACGCCCGCATGTCGCTGTTGTCGTCGGCGACCAGGATCCGTTCGCCGTCGCCGGCCGGGACGGGCTCCTCGTCCGGGGCGGTCATCCAGCCGGCGGCCTGACGGGCGGCCGACCGCGCGGTGGCCAGACCGGCCACGTCGCCGTCCGGGCCGGGCGCGGCGGCCCGGCCCGGGTCGATCGCGGCCCACGGCAGCCGGACGGTGAACGTGGTGCCCCGCGCCGGGGTGCTCTCGACGTCGACGTCCCCGCCCAGCAACCGGGTCAGCTCGCGCACCAGGGCCAGGCCGATGCCGCTGCCCTCGTGGCTGCGCGAGCGCGCGTCGCGGACCCGGTGGAAGCGGTCGAACAGATGCGGCACCTCGTCCGCGGCGACGCCGATGCCGGTGTCGGACACCTCGAGGGCGACTCCCTGATCGTCGGCGTGCAGGCTCACCCGGATCTCGCCGACGAACGTGAACTTGAGCGCGTTCGACAGCAGGTTGGTGACGATCTTCTCCCAGTTGACCGGGTCGACGGCGACCGGCCGGGGCGTCGGCGGGCAGTCGACCGTCAGCCGCAGCCCGGCCCGCTCGACCGCCGCCCGGAAGACCCCCGCGAGATCGGCCGTCAGCCGGGCCAGATCGACCACGCGGGGGGCGTTCGCGGGCCGGCCGGCCTCCAGGCTCGAGAACGTGAGCAGGTTGTTCACCAGGCCGAGCAGCCGGTCGGCGTTGCCCGTGGCCGTCTCGATCCTCGTCCGCTGGGCCTCGCCCAACGGCTCGTCGGCGTCGGCCAGGGCGTCGGCGAGCGGTCCGAGCAGCAAGGTCAGCGGCGTCCGGAACTCGTGGCTGACGTTGGTGAAGAAGTCGGTCTTGACCCGGTCGAGCTCGGCCAGCGCCGCGGCCCGCTCCCGTTCCTCCTGGTAGGCCTTGGCGTTGCGCACGGCGACCGCGATCTGTTGCGCCAGCAGCTGGAAGAAGGCGCCGTACGTCTCGTCGAGCGCCTTGCTCGGGCTGACCCCGGCCACGATCGCGCCCACCGGCCGGCCCTGGTCGGCCGACGGCAGCGGGTAGGCCACCGCCGTACGGACCGGATCGTCCCACGGGCCGGCGGGCACGACGATCTGATCGGCGACGTCGTCGCGGCGGCCGGTTCCGCCGCCGGCCGTGGCCCGAAGGTGCCAGATGTCCTCGGCGTCGTGCGGCCCGATCGCCTCCGGGAGAGCCGCCTCCGGCGTGGCCCCGGTGGTCGCCACCCGCCGCAGGACGTCGCCCTCCCGCAGATAGATGGCGGCGAACGGGACGTCGAGCGGATGCTCGCCGAGCACCTCGCACAGCCGAACGCAGATCTGGTCGACGTCGCCCGGCGCGTCGGGCAGCGACAGGTCGCGCAGCAGGCGCAGCCGGCGCTCGCCGATGACCTGGTCGGTCACCTCGCTGCAGACGGTGAGCACCCCGACGGTGTCGCCGGCGTCGTCGCGGGCCGGGGCGTGCGAGACGCTGAAGTACGCCTCCTCGCGGTAACCGGCCCGGTCGAGCAGCAGCTGCAGGGCCGGCACCCAGCTGGCCACGCCGGTCGCCATCGCGTCGGCGATGAGCGGCTCGAGCACGTCCCAGCCCTCGGCCAGCGTGACCCGCACGTCGTTGCCCAGCGCGGCCGGGTGGCGGTTGCCGATCAGCGCGGAGTACGCGTCGTTGTACAGCTGGGTGTAGCGGGGGCCCCAGAGCAGCAGCATCGGGTAGCGCGACGACAGCACGATCCGGACGGTGGCCCGCAGGCTCTGCGGCCAGCCGGACACCGGCCCCAGGTCGGTCGACGCCCAGTCGAGGCCGGCCATCACGCGCCCGGTCTCGCCGCCCCCGGTGAACAGGTCCTCCGCGCTGATCTCAGCCGCGCTCATGTTCTCCGCGCTCATCGACACCGCGCACCGCCGCTCATGCCAGCCTCGTTCCCGGCCGACCGGCCGTGCCAGATCCCTCGTAGGGGCCACCGATACCCCGATCACCGACTTTCGCACACCTGTGGTGTCCGGCCGCGACGAGGTGAGGCCTCGGTGCCCGAGGAGAAAAACGTGTGATCTGTGTAGTTTGGCCCCGACGGGCCAGGGTAGCCGTGCCGGGAGAGACGATCACTGAGGAGAGGCTCTGTATGGAAGCGAGCAAGCCCGTCAAGAAGGTCAAGGATGTCGTCGAGGCGGCCGCGGCGAAGGTGTCCGAGGCCTTGGGCGACCGCATCCCGGGTTCGCCCGGCAGCGGCACGCCGACGGTCGACGAGCCGACCACGCCGACCGGCCCGCCGCCGCCCAAGAGCGAGCAGGACGCCCCCGAGACGGTCACCCCGACCGGCATCGCCACCGGCGCACCCAAGATCAGCAAGTCCCAGCAGGGTGAGTATCTGACCACCTCGCAGGGCGCCCGGCTGCGTGACACCGACCACTCGCTCAAGGCCGGGCCGCGCGGCCCCCTGCTGCTGCAGGACCACCACTTCCGCGAGAAGATCACGCACTTCGACCACGAGCGGATCCCCGAGCGGGTGGTGCACGCGCGCGGCGCCGGCGCCCACGGGACGTTCACCGCGTACGGCACCGCCTCGGAGGTCACCAAGGCCGGCTTCCTGGCCAAGGGCAAGGAGACGCAGGTCTTCGTCCGCTTCTCGACCGTGCTGGGCTCGCGCGGGTCGGCCGACACCGTCCGGGACACGCGGGGCTTCGCGACGAAGTTCTACACCGACGAGGGCACGTTCGACCTGGTCGGCAACAACATCCCGGTGTTCTTCATCCAGGACGCCATCAAGTTCCCGGATATCGTCCACGCCGCCAAGTGGCACCCGGACCGCGAGATCCCGCAGGCGCAGAGCGCGCACGACACGTTCTGGGACTTCGTCTCGCTGCACACCGAGGCCCAGCACCACACCATCTGGAACATGTCCGACCGCGGCATCCCCCGCTCGTACCGGACCATGGAGGGCTTCGGCGTCCACACGTTCCGGCTGGTCAACGCGGCCGGCGAGACGGTGCTGGCCAAGTTCCACTGGAAGCCCAAGCTGGGCGTGCACTCGCTGGACTGGGAGGAGGCGCAGATCGCCGCGGGCGTCGACCCCGACTTCCACCGCCGCGACCTCTACGACTCCATCGAGGCCGGCGCGTTCCCCGAGTGGGAACTGGGCCTGCAGGTCTTCCCCGACACCGAGGACGAGACCTTCGCCGGCATCGACCTGCTGGACCCGACCAAGATCGTGCCGGAGGAGCTGGCCCCGGTCCAGGCGGTCGGCAAGCTGGTGCTCACCGGGGTGCCGACGAACTTCCACGCCGAGGTCGAGCAGGTCGCCTTCCATCTCGGCCACCTGCCGCCCGGCATCGACGTGACCAACGACCCGTTGCTGCAGGGCCGGCTCTTCTCGTACGTCGACACGCAGCTCAGCCGGCTGGGCGGGCCCAACTTCTCGCAGATCCCGATCAACCGGCCGCACGCGCCGGTCAACGACATGCTGCGCGACGGCCTGCACCAGCACGCCGTGCACGGCGGCGTCGCCCCGTACCGGCCGAACTCGCTGGACGGCGGCAACCCATTCACCACCGACGAGGGCTTCCTGGACCTTCCCGTCCGGGTGGCCGAGTCGACCAAGGTGCGCGAGAACCCGGTCTCCTTCGACGACCACTACAGCCAGGTCCGGTTGTTCTGGCAGAGCATGACGCCCGTCGAGAAGGAACACATCATCCGGGCTTACACCTTCGAGCTGGCCAAGTGCTACGAGCAGGCGATCAAGGAACGTCAGCTGCAGTGCCTGGCCAACATCGACCCGGTGCTGTGCGAGCAGGTGGCCACCGGCCTGGGCCTGCCCGTGCCGTCGGCCACCGTGCCGCCGGTCGAGGTCGAGGTGAGCCCGGCGCTGTCCCAGATCGGCGGCGAATGGCCGGCGGACGGCCGCCTGATCGGCATCGTCGTGGACCCGGCGGCCGGCCTGGACGGCGTGGACGAGGTCCGCGCGGCCGTCTTCGCGGCCGGCATGGTCCCGCTGGTGATCGCCCCGCACGGAGGTGTGGTCGACGGCGTCACGGTGCAGCGGACCTTCGCCACCGCCCGTTCGATCGAGTTCGACGCGATCCTGCTGGCCGGGGCCCCGGCCCCGGCGCCGGACGCTCTGCCGGCCCGCGACGCCAAGGCCGGGGCGGCCTCCTCGCCGGCCGTCGACCCGCGGGTCACGCTGCTGATCGACGAGGCGTGGCGCCACGCCAAGGCGATCGGCGCCTGGGGTGCGGGCGTTTCCGTGCTCGAGCAGGCCGGCATCGCCGGCACGCCGGGCGTGGTGGCCGCCGACTCGGCCACCGCCGCGCTGACCGGGCTGCAGGCACTCCTGCCCAAGCACCGGGTCTGGGAGCGTTTCCCGGCCACCGTCGCCTGAGTCACCGTCGCCTGAGTCACCGAGGGCGCCGATATCGGTTCCAGCCGGTATCGGCGCCCTCGTGCGTGACGGGACGTCGGCTCAGGGCGGCCAGACGCCTCGTCTGGTGTCCTGCTCCAGCGCCGCGGCCAGCTCGGACTGGAAGCGGTCGAGCTCCCACTCCTGGGCGCCGAGCCGGCGCACGTGCGGGGTCATCATCTGACAGTCGACGAACGGGAAGCCCCACTCCTCGAGCCGGCCGAGCAGGGTGAGCAGAGCGACCTTGGAGGCGTCGGACTCGAACCGGAACATCGACTCGCCGAAGAACGCCGCGCCCAGCGACACGCCGTAGAGCCCGCCGGCCAGCGTGTCGCCGTTCCAGGCCTCGACCGAGTGCGCGAAGCCCAGCTCGTGCAGCCGCGTGTAGGCCTCGGCCATCGCCGGGGTGATCCAGGTGCCGCCCTCGCGCCGGGCCACGCTCGCGCAGGCGGCGATCACCTCGGGGAACGCGCGGTCGTAGGTGACGACGAAGGGCGCCCGGCGCAACGCCTTGCGCGCGCTGCGGTTGACCGAGATGTGCCCGGGGATCAGGACCGTCCGCGGGCTGGGGCAGAACCAGGGCAGCAGCGGCTGGTGCCGGCTCGGCCACGGGAAGATCCCGTTCGCGTAGGCCACCAGCAGACGCTCGGGGCTGAGGTCGCCCCCCACCGCCAGCAGGCCGTCGTCACCAGCCTGGGAGACCGGGGGGAACCCGAACGCCTGCCGCGCCCGCCGGAACTCGAGGGCCGAACCCCTCCGGTCGCGCCCGGTCACAAGCGGAGCCTAGTGGATCAGCCCGGGAGTCTGTTCGGGCAGGAACGCACCGGCGCGAATGTCAGTACCTGTTTCTTTCTGTTGACATCACACATGTAAATGCCTGAATGTGATCGCAACGCGTCGTTGACCGAAAGGAAACACTCGATGCCGCGATCGCCCTGGCGACCCCTGCTCCTGGCCACCCTCCTCGTCCTCTCCGTCCTCGTAGCACCGGCCGGGGCTGCCTCGGCCGCGACCGCACCGGCCGGGATTGCCCCGGCCGCGACCGTCAACGGCCTCAAGGGCGAGTACTTCCGGATGTCGGCGCCCGGCGCGCGCGACTTCGCCGAACTCGGCGGCACCGTGCTCGACCCGAACCTCGACCTGCCCGGCCTGGCCGGCACGTTCGAGGCGCTGACCGGCCGCACCGAACACACGACGGCCCGCTGGACCGGCAAGATCACCGCGCCGGTCACCGGCGACTACACGTTCTCGATGATCGGCGACAACGGCTTCCGCCTGCTGATCGACGAGCAGCCGGTGATCGACCACTGGGTGCCGGACTGGGACGTCGAACAGACCAGCGCGCCCGTGCGCCTGGTCGCGGGCGAGGCGCACACCGTCCGCGCCGAGATGTTCCAGGACGTCGGCGGCGCGAACCTCTTCCTGCGCTGGGCCGCCCCGGGGCTCGAGAAGCAGCTCGTGCCCGAATCGGCGTTCACCCCGCCGGACGGCTTCCAAGTGTTCCCGGTCGGCTTCACCGTCGACCGGACCGGCCGTACGGTGACCGCGGACTTCGACGCCCGGGTCGGCGCGCTCGGCGAGCTGACGAAGCACCTCGTCGTCGAGGTCGACACCACCCCGTTCCCGATCACCGCGGCCCGGCGGGACGGCCGGCGAGTCGTGATCACGCTCGGCGCGACCGTGCAGAAGAACCAGCGGGTGCGGGTCACCTACGACGGCGCCGGCGGCCTGATCGTCGGCGGCGAACCGGTCCCGCAGATCATCCGCTCGGCGACCAACAACTCCACGCACCGGCTGACCACGCCGTGGGGCGACAAGGTCGACAAGCGGCACCCGCTGCCCGAATATCCCCGGCCGCAACTCGTCCGCGATCAATGGCTCAACCTCAACGGGCCGTGGGAGTTCGCCGGCGCCGCGGCGGGCGAGCAGCCGGTCTTCGGCCGGGCGCTGGGCGAGCGGATCACCGTGCCGTACCCGGTCGAGTCGCAACTGTCCGGTATCGAGCGGCGTGAGGACCACATGTTCTACCGCAAGCTCGTCACCGTGCCCCAGCAGTGGCGCGACAAGCGGGTCAAGCTGAACTTCGGGGCTGTGGACTACCAGGCCACGGTCTGGGTCAACGGCAAGCTGGTCGCCGAGCACACCGGTGGCTACACCGCCTTCACCGCGGACATCACCGGCGCGCTGCGAGGCAGCGGCCGGCAGGAAATCATCGTCGGCGTCACCGACGTGACCGGCCCCGACCAGCCCAAGGGCAAGCAGTCGCTCAACCCGGGCGGCATCGTCTACGAACCGTCGTCGGGCATCTGGCAGACCGTCTGGCTCGAGCCGGTCGTCCCCGCCGCCATCGACGACGTGGTCACCACGCCGACGCTGGACTCGGTGACCGTACGGGTCAATTCGGCCACCACGACCGCGAAGGTGACCGCCACCGCGCTCGACCGCAAGGGCCGCAAGGTCGGCACGGTCAGCGGCGCGGCCAACACGCCGCTGACGCTCAAGGTGGCGAACCCGCATCTGTGGAGCCCCGACGACCCGTACCTCTACGACCTGGACGTCAGGCTGGGCACCGACCGGGTGCGCAGCTACTTCGGCCTGCGCACGGTCGGGGTCGAGAACGTCGGGGGCTTCCCCAAGCTGGTCCTCAACGGCAAGCCGATCTTCTCGCTGGCCACCCTGGACCAGGGCTTCTGGCCGGACGGCCTCTACACCCAGCCCAGCGACGCGGCCCTCCGGTTCGACCTGGCCGAGACCAAGAAGCTCGGCTTCAACGCGGTCCGCAAGCACATCAAGGTGGAGTCGGCCCGCTGGTACCGGCACGCCGACGAGCTCGGGCTGCTGGTGTGGCAGGACTTCGTGTCCTCCGACATCACCGGTCCGGCGGGCCAGGAGGCGTTCCTGAGCCAGGGCCGCGAGATGATGCGGCAGCTGCACAGCTACCCGTCGATCATCGGCTGGATCGTCTTCAACGAGGGCTGGGGCGAGTGGAACCGGGAGGAGACCGGGCGCATCGCCGAGCAGATGAAGGCGGCCGACCCGTCCCGCATCCTCAACGCCCACAGCGGCGTCAACTGCTGCGCCTCCAAGGGCGATTCCGGCAAGGGCGAGGTGATCGACCACCACGACTACGTCAACAACGACCCGCCCTATCCCGACGCCACCCGCATCGCCATGGACGGCGAACACGGCGGCTTCACCCTGCGCACCCCCGGGCACATGTGGCCCGGCCCGCCGGCCGTCATCTACAGCGGGGTCGCCGACAAGGCCGCGCTGACCGCCAAGTACGTCCAGAACACCGAGCAGTTCTACCGGGAAGCGGCCGGGGCGGAGCTGTCCGGCTCGGTCTACACCCAGATCACCGACCTGGAAACCGAGCTCAACGGCCTCTGGACGTACGACCGGCGGCAGATCAAGGTCGACCCCGCCGCCGTACGGGCGGTCAACGCGGCTGTGATCGAAGCCGGAGCCACCGCCGCCGCGGACGCGACCTTCCCCGGCCGGGGCGACTGGAAGCTCGACGAGGGCAGCGGCACGACCGCGGCCGACAGCAGCGGCGACGCCGATCTCACGGTGAAGGGCGACACCGCCTGGGCCAACGGCGTCGACGGCACGGCGCTGAAGTTCGACGGGGACGGCGACTCGGCCGACACCGCCGGGCCGGTCGTCGACACCACGAAGGACTACACCGTCTCGGCCTGGGCGTCGCTCGACGAGCTGCCCGGCAACTACGCCACGGTCGTCAGCCAGGACGGCCGCGCCCGCGAGAACCCGTTCTACCTCCAGTACGGGCAGGGCGCCTTCGCCTTCAGCACCCCCGGCGGCAACCGGGCCCGGCTGGAGGTCACGCCCGAGCTGAACCGCTGGTACCACCTGGTCGGCGTGCGCAACCACACCACCGGCGAGGCCCGCCTGTACGTCGACGGCCGACGGGTGGCCGCGGTCCCGGCCGGCCCGGACGTGATCAGCACCGGGCCGCTGGCGGTGGGCCGGGCCAGGTACGCCGGCAACCCGACCGACTACTGGCCGGGCGCGATCGACGAGGTCCACGCGTACGACCGCGCGCTGAGCGACGAGGAGGTCGCCGCCCTCCACGCCGCCGAGGTTCCCTGACCCGCACCGCACGACGAAGGGCCCACCCCGCGATCCCGCGGGGTGGGCCCTGGCCACGTTCACGTGGGTACTGGGCGGCGCACGGCAGGCCGTCTCTCAGGAGGGCGCGAGCTCTTCAGCCGGCGAGGACCACGGCCCGGCCGGGTAGGGCAACCCGTCGCGACATTCGTTCAAGACGGCGAGGCGGCGGCTCGCGCATCCTCCAGGCCATGACCGAGTACGACGTCGCGCCGTCCCCGAGCATGCAGGTGGTTCACGACGGACCGCGGCAGGCGCCGCCGCTGCTGCTCATCCACGGGTCCGGGGCGGCCGGAGCTTCGTGGAATCTCCTGATGCCGGCCCTGGCCGGGCGTCATCACGTCATCCGGGTCGATCTGCCCGGCCACGGCCGGTCCCCGGCCGCGCCGTCGTACGAGGTGACCGCCCAGGCCGACCGGGTGGCCCGCGTCCTCGACGACCTCGGCCTGCGCGACGTCGCCGTGGCCGGGCATTCCAGCGGCGGCTGGATCGGCACCGCCCTGGCCGAGCGGCGCCCCGAGCTGGTGCGGTCGCTCACCCTGATCAGCAGCGGCACCAGCGTCGACGCCCTCCTCCCCCAGCCGCTCGTGATCCGCCTCCTGCTGAGCCCGCCGTTAGGGCCGCTCCTCTGGTCGATCCGGTCGGACGGGTTGATCCGCCGGGCGGCCGCGGCCACCGCCGTCCGGCCCGTCCGCATCCCCGACGACATGGTCGCCGCGTTGCGGAACGTCACCTACCGGACGATGCGGACTGTGCTGCGCCGCAACACGGAGTACCTTGCCGAGCGGGATCTGCCCGAGCGGGTGGACGCGCTCGAGGTGCCGGTGCTGGTGATCTGCGGTGACGCCGACCCTCGTTGGGATCCGGCTTCAGTGAGCCGATACGCCACGGTCCCCGGCGTACGGGTGGCCGTGCTGCCGGGAGTGGGACACCTGTCCATTCTGGAGGCGCCGGACGCGGTCGGCCGGCTGCTGCTCGACTTCACGGCGGCGGGCCGGGTCTAGGCTCTGTCCATGCCCCCGGATGCGGCGTCACACGGGCAGGCGTGGCCGGACCTGGAGGTGGCCGTCCCGCCGCCCGGCCCTCACATGCCAGGCATCCGGATGGCCGGATTCCATCAGCTCGTCCCGGTGTCGTGGGACATCAGCATGGTGCCGCACCCCTCCGTCACTCTGCTGATCGACCTGAGCGAGGGGGAATCCGCCGTCTACGAGACTGGCGGCCACGACCGGCGGGGCAGCATCGTCGCGGGTCTGCTGCCGGGCGCCGTCCGGGCGTCCGGACGGGCCCGGGTCGAGTGCCTCCAGATCCGGTTGACGCCGGTCCGGGCCGCCGCCGTCCTCGGTCCGTCGGCCGAGCTCACCGGCATGGTCGCGTCACTCGAGCAGGTCTGGGTCCGCGATGCCGACCGGGCCGTGGACAGGTTGCGGGCCGCCGCCTCGTGGGACGAGAGGTTCGCGATCGCGGCCCGGCTCCTCGAGCAGCGGCCGGCCGGCCGCCGGATCGACGCCGAGGTCGCCCAGGCCTGGCGACGAACGACGGCCGCCCGGGGACGACTGCGGGTGGAAGACCTGGCCGGCGAGGTCGGCTGGAGCCGCAAGCGGCTGTGGTCGCGCTTCCGGTCCCAGCTCGGCATCACTCCCAAGAGCGCGGCCCGGCTGGCCCGGTTCGACCACGCCGCCCGCCTGCTGGCGGCCGGCCACGCACCGGCGAGTGTGGCCGGCCGCACCGGCTACGCCGACCAGTCCCACCTGCACCGCGAGGTCGCCGCCTTCACCGGGCTCACCCCGAGGGCCGTGGCCGCCGCACCGTGGCTGGCCATCGACGACGTCGCCTGGCCGGAGCCGAGGTCGCCGGTCACGTCTCAGCTCTGACACGCCCGCACAGGCCGGCAGCCGGCACAGCGGGGCCGCGAGCCCGCCCGCCGGGGGTTCCGACGGCGCCCGGCGTCGTGCGGAGAAGCCTCCTCCGCCAGGACGCCGGCCGTTGCACCCGTCAGCGTCGTTCCCTGTCCGATTCCGGCCGGCGCCGTCGCCTTCCGGCCTCCACCTGGCACGACCAGAATCACTCGTCCAGGAGCACCGAGGTGGCCGTGATGCTCGGCGGGTTGATGCTCGGCAGTGACCACTGCCCGCGGAAGCGATTGATGGTCAACCATGCCAGGCGTCCGTTCACGCTGAACAGTTGCCGGGCCGACGCAAGCGTGTCGAAGGACGACAAAAGGCGATCGAAGTCGGACTTCTGAAGCTGGGCGAAGGTCTCGACGACGGTGGCGCAGAAGTACAAGTATCCAAGAGCCTCCGTCTGGAGAAAATCGCATCCTTGCCCTCGTCGGCCTCGGCGCCGCCGGCGGGCCGGATAGGTGGTGTCTGTACGGCCTTGAGTAGCTCGCCGACGTCGGCAGCCGTATGCGTGTTGACGAAGTTCATGAGGTCGCCTGCGTAGGGCTCGGCGAGACCCCGCCGAGCGATGATGGCCCCGAGAGCTCTTGCCTTCATGACAAGTTCGGTTTCCACCAGCGACCGAGTGATGGTGTTCAGCGTTCGCTCGTCGCGATGCCGCACCAGCGACCGGGTGGCGCGGAGAAGCTCGCGCGGCAAGCCGCCACTCAGAACATGACATAGGGCGATGAACGGGTCAGGCAGCCCGGCTACCCGACCGGCGAGCAGCCGTGTCGCGTCTTGGAGATTGAGGTATTCGACCGGAACGATGCTGTCGAAGGCGCTGTCGAAGGCATCCCGTACGGGCAATCCGCGCCGTTCGAACCGGGCGAGCGCGTCCTCGGAGACGGACACGAGGAAGAGACATCCTGGAAGCTCGAGGCTGAACAACGTTTTCACCGTGTTCAGAAAGTCGTGAACGCGTTCCGGCGCGGACATCTTGTCCAGCTCGTCGAAGATGATCACGACCGGAATACGGGTCCGGTTGCCCTCCTTGACCAGAAATCTCGTGGTCACATCCAGGAACTTGCGCAGTTCGTTGGCGATCTCCGGATAGGGCATCGGATGGCGCTGGTACTCCTGTGAGGCGGTGGCGGTTCGCTCGCCTCCCAAAGGCAGTCGGACCTTTCCCGACGACCCGAACGACTGCTTCTGCTGATAGCGAACGGTGCGGAGTCGCCGCTCGGCACGCGTGCGCAGGTCGGCCAGATCCTTGACCTCCTCGGGCTCGACATCACCGTCGTCGATGGCCGCTCGGCGGTAACCCATCGCGAGCGCCGCCCCGACCGTGGCGATGCCGGCGGCAGCCAGGGCGATCCACCCACCGGCCAGCCAGGACGGAGGCGTATACCCGAGCTTCGGCCACGCGGTTGCACCCACCAGAACCGCCACGACCCAGGCGGCACTGACCAGGAGACCGCTGCCGGCCCTCATCGCCGTTCGACCCCGCGCGATCCGCCTGCGTGCCTCGTCCGCGGGCGACCGGCTCAGGGCGGCGACCTTCTCACACAGGAGGCCGTATAGGTAAAGCACATACTCCCTGGGTTCGTAAGTGACCGGCACTTGCTCGAATATGACGAGCTGGTCGCCGACGGTGTCGGCAGCGGTGATCCGGCCATCACGGTATTGCTCGAGCAGGGCCGACTTCCCGGCGCCGCGCGGTCCGGCCACGCCGACGGCTCCGCCGCTCAGTCCGGCGATCTCCGCTCCGAGACGGTCGAATGATCGGGTGTGCACGATGTAGTCGGCGCCTCGCATCATCTGCAGGCCGAACGGGCTGATCCGTTTGAGCTCGGTCGCGAAACCCGGGCTTACTCTGGCCGTGATGCTTTCGTGAATCCGAGTGGCTAGCCGGTTTCCGGCTACCACCTCCCATGCTGCCTCGCTCGAGGCCAGTTCGGCGCTGAGGAATTGAAGCGTCCGTTGATGTTCGGTTCGGAGAACACGGGTAAGGAGGCTTCGAGGAGCAACCGATCCGGCCGCAATTGCCAGCAGGGCGCGAAGTCCGTCGGTCAGGGCCCGCAACCACATCGATCCGCAGACACCTACGACGAAGGCGGCGAGGACAGCGCAGGCCTCCGGCCAATGGGCTGGAACGGACGGCACCGCGCGCAGAACAAAGTAGACGAGCAGGGCGGCGCCGCCGCCGGCCACCAGTCCGACCCCCGCCCGGCGCTTCTTGGCGAATGTGTTCGCTGAATCGAACATGGCACTGATGGATAGCGCCACAGCGAACACTGCTACCAAACCCAACGGAATCCAGATGACGAGAGACCATCCTCGGCCGATGCCCTCCCGGGTCAGCGGCCACAGCCGCCACACCGCGATAAGGTAACCGACCACCACGGATCCGGACATTGCGGCCAGTGCCATCGGGAAGTTGTCGTCCGAGTCCAACAGGAAGATATTCCCGACGACCAGGACCAGCCCGAGCACAACCGCGGCCAACGCGGCCCAGACACCGCCGATGGAGGTTGAAATTCCCGGCCACGACTGCCAAACCAATACCGGGAAACTGAAGACCAGAAAGCAGGTGGTTGCGGAATGGAAGCGCAGTGTCGATCCGCGCACAGAAGATCGACTCGAGGAAGTAGCGAAATCGTCGAGGTCCTGTCGCCGCTGGACGACGTTCGCGATCTCTCGGCTGGTACCTGCCAGTAAGGTGTTCGCTTCCTGATCGATCTCGGCGAGCAACTCGTCCTCGAGGCGTTCGTCTTTCCAGGCCTCAAGCGAAGCCTGGATGTCAGCGGTACGTACGGTTCTCTCGGCTAGTACCCGAAGTCGCTCGGCGAAGTCCTTTGGAGCTTGCCAGAGCGATCCACCTGGAACCACGGGCGAGAGCGCGTCTGTCACGCCGTTGCACCACTCGTGTTCGACCAATTACTGAGAGACAACATAAAGTCGATCATAAGTACGGCTGATTGCCCGTGTGGACGGCATAAGGGACGCCTCCGGCTGTCCGGCTGGACGGCGCTTTCGACCTTTGGTCCTCTGTCGAACGACGAACCGATGTGCTGTGCTCGTCGATGGACGCCATCCATTGAGGCAGACAGCCTCCTGGTGCAGACAGCGATGCCCAGCCCTGACAGCAAGCCGGAGAGGGGATCTCGTCCGTCCGAACGGAGCGGACCGGTCAGTCGGGGCTCGCGTCGACGGTGAAGAGCTGGGCCTGCTCGGGGGTGAGCAGCGCGGGCGGCAGGCCGACCTCGGCCAGGACGCGGCCGGGCAGCGTCACCGCGCCGGCGTCGAGCCACGGGGGCGCGGCGTCCTGCACGGTGCGCGGTGGGGAGCCCAGCACGAGCGGGCGGACGGTGTAGCGGCGTACCGGGTCGAGGCCCGGGAAACGGACCGGCTCGGGGATCGCCGTGCCGGGCGCGCGCAGGGTCACCAGGGCGTAGAGGGCCGTCCGGCGGCCGGGGGCGACGACGCCGTGGAGCAGGCGGTCGGGGTCGTCGCCGTCGGAGCGGACCGTCGTGCCGCCGTGGAGCAGGGCGCGGCGCTGTTGGTATTCGGCGACCCAGGCGGATATCACGGCCCGTTCGGCGGCGGACGCGGTGGTCAGGTCCCATTCGATGCCGGCGTGGCCGAACAGCGACGTCGCCAGGCGGAAGCTCAGGGCGCCGCCGCGGCCGGTGATGTGGGCGGTGGGCGCGCCGACGTGCGAGCCGAGCAGCTCGGGGGGCATCAGGACGCCGGTCCAGCGCTGGATCTGCTGGCGTTCCAGGGCGTCGTTGGTGTCGGACGTCCAGAAACGGTCGACGAAGTCGAGGATGCCCAGGTCGATCCGGGCGCCGCCGGAGGCGCAGCTCTCGATCTCGACCGACGGGAAGCGGTGCTTCAGCTCGGCCAGCAGGCGGTAGAGCGCGGTCGTCTGGCGGTGGGCCGAGCCCTCCTGCAGCAGATCGCGGTTGTGGTCCCACTTGAGGAAGGCGATCGGGTACTCGGTCAGGAGCGCCCCGATGCTGTCGAGGATGTGCTGGTAGGCCTCGGGGACGGACAGGTCGAGCACCCGCTGATGCCGCCAGGTCGCGGCGTCGTCACCGAGCACCCAGTCCGGGTGGTCCCGCGCGAGCACGGAGTCGGGCGACACCATCTCGGGTTCGAGCCACAGCCCGAACTCCATCCCCCGGTCGCGCACCGCGTCGATGAGCGGGGTGAGCCCGGACGGCCAGCGCTCGGGATCGACCGTCCAGTCACCCAGGGCGCGCCGGTCGTCCGTGCGGCCGCGGAACCAGCCGTCGTCGAGGACGAAACGTTCGACGCCGACCTCGGCCGCGGCGGACACCAGCGGCGTGAGGCGCTCGAGGGACTGGTCGAAATACACCGCCTCCCACGTGTTGAGCACGACGGGCCGGGGCTCGGGCGCGCGCCGCGACCGGATCCACTCGTGCAGGCGGGCCGACAGGCCGTCGATGCCGTCGCCGGACCAGACCGCCACGGTCCACGGCGTGGTGTAGGACTCGCCGGGGGCCAGGCGGACCTCACCCGGGGCCAGCAGCTCGCCCGCCCCGAGCACCGTCGGGCCCAGCGCCGAGCGTTCGGCCCACAGCTGTTTGTCGCCGCTCCAGGCCAGGTGGGCCGCCCACACCTCGCCCCCGCGGAACGAGAAACCGGGCGTGCCGAGCATCATCAGGTACGGGTCGTCGTGTCCCGGGCGGCCGTGGCGGGTCTCGCGCGTCCAGGCCCCGGTCCGCAGCGCGGTGCGTTGCGGTCTCCTCTCGTACGCCCAGAGCCCGCCGAAGTCGAGAACCTCGGCGGCCCGCGCCGGCACGGGCAGAACGACGCCGAGCGAGCCCAGGTCGTAGGAGCCGGCGCCGGTGTTGGTGAGCCGGTGCCGCAGGCGCAGCACACCCTGCGCGCTCAGCTCGATCTCGGTCGCGACCGCCAAGCCGTCCGCCCCCAGCGAGATGAGCACGGAGCCGGGCGAGGGCCGGGTCACCGCGCTCGTCGCGAAGCGTGGCCGGGACGGGCCGGAGAACGCCGGTCGCCCGCTCCAGCCGTCGCCCAGCGTGGGCAGCACGGACAGCCGCGGCGGCGTGTCGAGCGAGCTGGGCGGCACGGCCGGTACCGCGGCGGAGCCCAGCGCGGCCAGGTCGTCGTCGCCGAGGTCGCCGAGCGCGGCGCCCCAGTGCACGATCGAGGGCGGCTGCGAGCCGCGGGCGTCCAGCACGAAGCTCGTGCCCGCGGCCTGCAGGTGGATCACCAACGTCGGTTACTCCTTGACCGGGATGGCCTGGGACTTGAGGGTCTCGACCGTCGACTTCTGGGTCGCCGCGAGGGCGTCGCTGAGAGTTCCCTTGCCCGACACCGCCGCCTTGAACCCGTCCGAGGCGTTGGCATAGGTCGACGTCATCGTCGGGCCCCAGGTGAAGTCGGGCGTGACCTTGGTGGCGGCCTCCGCGAAGACCTCGTAGATCTTCTGGTCACCATAGAACCCGACCGGGTTGGCCAGGTACGAATACGTGGTTCCGGCGGTGGTGGCCGGGTAGAGCTGCGCTTCCTTGTTGAGCAGCGCGAGGGCTTCCTCACTGGTGTTCAGCCAGAGGGCGAACTTCGCGGCCTCGTACGGGTGCTTGGAGTTCTTGAAGATCGCGGTGGCCGAGCCGCCCCAGTTGCCCGCGACGTTCTCGCCGGCGGACCACTGCGGCATCGGCGCGACCCGCCACTTGCCGGCCGTCCTGGGCGCGCCGCTCATGATCGAGTTGGCGCCCCAGACCGCGGAGACCCAGGTCCAGGCCGAGCTCGAGTTGTACGCGTTGTCCCACTCGGTGGTCCACGGCGGAACGGTCGAGACGAGCTTCTTGCTGATCAGGCTCTGCCAGTAGTCGGCGACCTTCTTGGTCTTGTCGTCGGTCAGGTTCACGGTCCACTGCTGGCCGTCGTTGGCGAACCAGCGGCCCCCGGCCTGCCAGGTGAACCCGGCGAACTGGTTGATGTCGCTCTGCGAGAAGTTGGTGATGTAGCCGCCGGCCGCCTTCACCTTCTCGGCCGCCGCGGCGTACTCGTCCCAGGTCTTCGGGATGGCGATGCCGTTCTTCTCGAACAGGTCGGCCCGGTAGAACAGCGCCATCGGGCCGGAGTCCTGCGGGATGCCCCAGGCCGACTTCTCGTCGCCGAAGCTGACCTGGTTCCAGGTCCACGGGATGAACTGGTCCTTGGCCTGGGCGACGATGTCGCAGCTGGCCACGTCGAGCAGGCCGTCCTGGACCCGGAAGCTGGGCAGCGCGTCGTACTCGATGTGGCCGAGGTCGGGCGGGTTGCCGGCCTTGAGCTGGTTGAAGAAGTTCTGGTACGTGCCGCCGTTGCCGTTCGGGCCGGTCTGCACCTTGACCTGGATGGTCGGGTTCTTGTCGTTCCAGGCCTTCACCACGTTCTCGATCCCGGGGATCCAGGTCGTGTACGTGATGGTGACCGGGCCCGAGGAGGGGGCGCACGAGGCGGCGGCCGCCCCGTCGGACGAGTCGTCGCCGCCGGACCCGCAGGCCGACAGGGCGAGCGCCGAGATCAGCACGGCGCTGAGGCGTTTACGCATGGCAGTGTCCTAACCGGTGGGAGAGGGTGCTACTTGACGGCGCCGGCCCCGAGGCCGTTACGCCAGAACCGCTGGAGCAGGAGGAAGGCGATCACCAGGGGCGTGATCGAGAGCAGGGCGCCGACGATGACCAGCCCCCGGAGCTCGGGGATCTGGTTGACCTGGGTGTTCCAGGTGTAGAGGCCGAGGGTCACCGGGAACAGCCGCTCGTCGCTGAGCATGATCAGCGGCAGCAGGAAGTTGTTCCAGACGGCGACGAAGTGGAACAGGAAGATCGTCACCAGGGCCGGGAGCATCAGCCGGGTGGAGACCGTGAAGAACGTCCGGATCTCGCCCGACCCGTCGATGCGGGCCGCCTCGAGCAGGTCGTCGGGGACGCTCGCGGTGGCGTAGATGCGGGCCAGGTAGACGCCGAACGGGTTGACCAGGCTGGGCAGGAACACCGACCAGAACGTGTTGGTCGCGTCGACCTTGCTGAAGATGAGGAACAGCGGCAGGGCGAGCGCGGTGGCCGGCACGAGCACACCGCTGAGCACCACGTTGAACAGCAGCTCGCGGCCGCGGAAGCGGTACTTGGCCAGGGCGTAGCCGCACATGGCGGCCAGGACCGTGCCCAGCAGCGCGGCGCCGCCGGTGTAGAGCAGGCTGTTGAGCAGCCAGCGCAGGAACAACCCGTCGCGGTAGGCGAGCAGGTCGCCGATGTTGCCGATCAGGTGGAAGTCGGCGAACCAGAGCGGGGCGGTGCTGGTGAACTGCTCGGAGCTCTTGCTCGCGCCGACGAACAGCCACCAGATCGGCACCAGGAAGTAGACCGTGCAGACGGCCATGACAAGCATCGGCAGGACCCGCTGGCGCACGGGAGGGGTCGTGGTGGCGGTCATCGCGCGCTCCGGGACGTGAACTTCAGGAAGGCGAACGAGAGCACGAACGTCGTCAGCGCCAGCACGACCGAGAAGGCGGCGGCGAGGTTGAAGTTCGGCACCGACGAGGTCGAATAGACGGTCAGGTTCGGCGTGTACGTGCTGGAGACCGCCGAGCTGAAGCTGCGGAAGACCTGCGGCTCGGCCAGCAGTTGCAGGGTGCCGATGATCGAGAAGACGGTGGTGAGCACGATCGCCGGCAGCACCAGCGGGATCTTGATGGACCAGGCGATCCGGGCCGGGCCGGCCCCGTCGAGCCGGGCCGCCTCGTACACCTCGGCCGGGATGGCCAGCAGCGACGAATAGATGATCAGCATGTTGTAGCCGACGTAGACCCAGGTCACGACGTTGGCCATGGCCCACAGCACGAAGTCGGCCGAGAGCAGGTCGACGGCGCTGGTCACCGGCTTGAGCGGGGACAGGTTGGGCGAGTACAGGAAGCCCCACATGATCGCGGCGATGACCCCCGGGACCGCGTACGGCACGAAGAAGGCCAGCCGGAAGAAGCGGCGCCCCTTGACCAGCCCGGAGTCGAGCAGCAGGGCCAGCAGCAGGGCCAGGCCGAGCATGACCGGCACCTGCACGACGCCGAAGAGGAGCACCCGCCCGATCGACGCCCAGAACGGACCGTCGGCGAACACGCGCCGGTATTGCTCGAGCCCGCCGAAGACCTCGCGGGCCGGACCGAACGTGCCGGTGCGCTCGACGGTGTAGAGCGACTGCACGATCGCGTACCCGATCGGCAGCAGGTAGAACAGGATGAAGAGCAGTCCGAACGGCACGACGAAGAAGGGCACCGCCCGCCCGTACCGGATGGCTCCGCCCCGGCGAGGCGCCTTCGTGGCCGGCTCCTCGACGGTGGTCATGGTCGGGGTCATGGTCATGCCTCCTCCCGTACGACCCGGACCGCGCCGCCGGGCACGGTGACCGCACCGGTGACCGCCTGGCCGGTGATCAGCTCGTGGCCTTCGACCGGGTGGTCGATGTCCTTGGTTCCGTGGTTCACGACGAAGACGAAGTCGCCGCGACGCACGACCTCGGTGTCCGGCCGGGTCGCGGGCGCTCCGACCGCCCGCCGCAGGACACCGGCCAGGTCGAGCGCCGTGGAGACGTACCAGGCCTGCCCGGCGCCGAACCGGTTGCTGGTCACGGCCGGGCGCCCGTCCTCGTACGCCAGCTCGGTCCGGGCCGTGGTCAGGCGGAGCCGCTCCGTCCAAAGCGTGGCCCGGCCGCCGTCGGACAGGACCACCTCCTGGCCGGGCCGCAGCGGGGCGAACTCCTCGCTCACGACGCCGAGCAGCTCGCGGAACGCGCCCGGATAACCGCCGAGCCGGACGCGGTCGTCGGGATCGACGACGCCGCTGTAGAAGGTGATGACCGCGCGCCCGCCGCCCTCGACGTAGTCGGCCACGGCGGCCGCCTCGCGGTCGGAGACCATGTGCAGACAGGGCACGAGCACCGCCCGGTACCGGCTCAGGTCGCTGCCCGGGGCGACGATGTCGGTGGTGAGCCCGAGCTCGCGCAGCGCGCCGTAGGCGGCGTGCACCTGGTCGAGGTAGCGCAGGTCCTGCGAGGGACGGGCCTCGGTGTCGGTGGCCCACCACGACTCCCAGCTGAAGACGAGCGCGACCTCGGCCTCGACCCTCGTGCCCTCGACCGGCGCGAGCTTGCGCAGGGTCGCGGACAGCTCGAGAACCTCCCGCCAGGCCGCGGTGTCCACGCCGGCGTGCGGCACGATCGCCGAGTGGAACTTCTCGGCGCCCTGGGCCGAGGCCCGCCACTGGAAGAAGCAGATCGCGTCGGCCCCGCGGGCCACGTGGATCAGCGCGTCGCGCAGCAGCTCGCCGGGCTCGCGGGCCAGGTTGTACGGCTGCCAGTTGACCGCGCCGGCGGCGGTCTCCATGAGCATCCACGGCCGGCCGCCGGCGAGCCCCCGGGTCAGGTCGGCCGCGAACGACAGCTCGGCGGCCGGGTCGGCGAGCCGGTGGTCGCGGTAGTGGTCGTTGGCGATCACGTCGAGGTCGGCGGCCCAGGACCAGTAGTTCTGGTTGCGGATGTGGGCCGTGACCATGAGGTTGGTCGTGATCTTCCGGGTGGAGTGGCGCCGGATCACCTCGGCCTCGGCCCGGTAGTGGTCGAGCAGCGCGTCCGAGGAGAAGCGCTGGAAGTCGACGAGCTGCGCCGGGTTGCGTGCCGACAACGCCAGCCGCGGGGGCTGGACCTCGTCGAAGGCGGCGTAGCGCTGGCTCCAGAAGGCGGTGCCCCAGGCCTTGTTGAGCGCCTCGACGTCGCCGTACCGCTGCTCGAGCCACCCGCGGAAGGCAGCCGCGCTGCCGTCGCAGTAACAGAGCGCGTTGTGACAGCCCAGCTCGTTGGAGACGTGCCAGAGGTCGAGCGCCGGGTGGTCGCCGTAGCGGCGGGCGACCTGCTCGACCAGGCGCAGGGCGTGCTCGCGGAACACCGGCGAGCTGGGACACCAGGCCTGGCGGCCCCCGGGAAAGCGGGTGGTGCCGTCGGCGGCCACGGGCAGCACCTCGGGGTGGCGGCGGGTCAGCCACGGCGGCGCGGAGGCCGTGCCGGTGCCGAGATTGAGCTTGATGCCGGCCCCGTGCAGCAGATCGACGATGTGGTCGAGCGCGGTGAAGTCGTACTCCCCCGGCCGGGCCTCGAGCTCGGCCCACCCGAACACGTTGATCGCCACCAGGTCGACGCCGGCCCGGCGCATCAGCGCCATGTCCTCGGCCCAGACTTCCGGCGACCACTGCTCGTAGTTGTAATCGCACCCCAGTCGCAGCATTCGCGCCCTTTCACCGTGTGTGCACGTGCACACATTTCGCCGCGATCAATCGCCGATGTCGATTGTGTGAACGGGCACACAGTAGGGTCGGCCGCGCGGCGCGGTCAATAGCGACTTCCCGGCGGCACGGTGAACCGGCTGACTGTCACGGTCCCCGACGGCCGTTACAGTGTTGGCCGTGACCGGGCCCAGGAAAGCGCGCCGCGCCACCGTGCATGACGTGGCCGCGGCGGCCGGCGTGTCCCGGGGGACGGTCAACCGGGTGCTCAACGGCGGTTATGTGTCGGCCGACGCCCGGGCGGCCATCGAGACGGCCATCGCCCGGGTCGGCTACGTGCCCAACCGCGCGGCCAGCAACCTGGCCCGGCGGCGCTCGCAAGCCGTCGGCTTCCTCGCCCTCGAGCCGCACTCGCTGCTGCTCGAGGACCCCAACATCGGCGCGATCATGCTGGGCGCCAACGCGGCGCTGTCGCTGGCCGACCACCAGATGGTCAGCCTGGTCATCGACTCCGACCGGGACATGCAGCGGGTCGGGCGCTACCTCAGCGGCGGGTTCGTCGACGGGGCGATCATCGTGTCGGCGCGGTCGCACGACCCGATCATCCGGCTCATCGCCGAGATCGGGCTGCCGGCGACGTTCGTCGGGCACCCGCCCGACCTCGCGCGGACCATCCCGTACGTCGGCATCGACAACGTCGGGTCGGCCCGGGCTGTCACCCGCCGGCTGATGGCGACCGGGCGCACGCGGATCGGGATGATCGCGGCGGCGCTCGACCGGGACTCCGGCGCCGACCGGCTCGCCGGGTTCCAGCAGGCGCTGGGCGACCGGTTCGATCCCGGCCTGGTCGCCGACGTGCCGCTGTACGACTACGCGTACGGCGTGAAGGGCATGCGGGCGCTGCTCGACCGGGAACCGGCGATCGACGGGGTGTTCGCCGCCTCCGACGCGATCGCGGCCGGCGCCCTCGAGACGCTGCGCGAGGTCGGCCGGCGGGTGCCCGAGGACGTGGGGCTGGTCGGCTTCGACGACAGCTCGTGGGCGCTGCGCACCCAGCCGCAGCTCTCCACCGTGCACCAGCCGGCCCGGGAACTGGGCCACAACGCCGCCGAGCTGGTGCTGCGCCAGATCGCCGGCGTCGAACCGGTCGAGTCCAGCGTCGTGCTCGACTCCCCCGTCGTCTGGCGGCACTCCGCCTGACCGCCGCGGCCGGCGTCAGCCGGACCGTCGCGTCCGGCGTCAGTCCGCCTGACGGTCGGCGTACTCCCAGATCGCCCGGTCGGTCTCGTCGTCGTCGAGCATCTCGCGCAGCTCGTCGGACTGGCCGCGCTCCACGAGCAGCCATAGCCTCATCGACTCGGAGACGGTGCCGAGCTCGGTCGAGCCGCCCGCGGCGGCCCGCCACAGCAGATCGCGGTCGAGCCACAGGGCCAGGTCGGGCAGCCGCTCGTACACCCGGCGGGCCACGGCCGGCGCCTCGGCCTCGTCGGTGATCACCCACTCGTCCTCCGACCAGTCGGCCGGGGTGACCGACTGCGTCCAGTTCACGTGGGACATGTCCGGCCGCTTCTCCGGCGGCAGGCCGAGCGACCGTTTCTCCCACTCCCAGTACGGCGCGAGCAGGAACCCCACGTGAACCGCGAACCGGGTCTCTCCGGTGGTCACGGGCGGCAACGGCTGGAGGTCGACGATCAGCGCGTCGCCGGCCGCGTTGTGGCGCCGGAACACGTACCGGTCCGGCTCGAAGCCGTCCGCGGCCAGCAGCCGGCCGAGCGCGCGGGCCAGGGCCGCCACGGCGGTCGGCCGCGCTCGCCGGGCGGCCGGACGCCGGGGCCAGCGCTTGCCGAGCAGCAGATAGGTGGCGTAGGCGGTCGCGACGAACGCGACGACCAGCCCCGGCCAGCCGTTGTGGACCACCAGGGGCGGTCCGGCGGCGACCAGGGCCAGCGCGAGCGCCATCCGGTGCGCGCTCAGCCGACGGGGACCCTGGGACACCGATCGACTGTATCCGCGCCCGCTCCTAGGCCGGCACGGCGGGGAGCCGGGTCAGGGCGGCCTCGACCGCCTCGCCGGACAGCGCGTGGTCGGTCATCTCCCCCGACAGGAACTTCCCGTACGCGGGCAGGTCGAGGTGGCCGTGCCCGCACAGCGCGGTGAGGATGACCTTGGGCTCGCCGGTCTCCTTGCAGCGAAGCGCCTCCTCGACACAGGCCGCGAGCGCGTGGGTCGGCTCGGGCGCCGGGATGATGCCCTCCGTGCGCGCGAACGTCACGCCGGCCTCGAAGCACTCCCGCTGGCTCTTGGCGACCGCCTCGATCAGGCCCAGCTCGTAGACGTGCGAGATCAGCGGGGCCATGCCGTGGTAGCGCAGCCCGCCCGCGTGGATCGGGTCGGGGATGAAGTCGTGGCCCAGCGTGTGCATCTTCATCAGCGGCGTCATCCCGGCGGTGTCGCCGAAGTCGTAGGCGTACACGCCCTTGGTCAGCGACGGGCAGGAGGCCGGCTCGACCGCGCGGATCACCGGCGCCATCCGGCCGGCCAGCTTCTCGCGCAGGAACGGGAAGGCGAGCCCGGCGAAGTTGGAGCCACCGCCCGTGCAGCCGACGATCACGTCGGGGACGGCGCCCACCTTGGCCAGCTGGAGCAAGGCCTCCTCGCCGATGACGGTCTGGTGCAGCAGCACGTGGTTGAGCACGCTGCCCAGCGCGTAGTTGGTGTCCGGGTGCTGCGCGGCGACCTCGACGGCCTCGCTGATCGCGATGCCCAGCGAGCCGGGCGAGTCCGGGTCGGCGGCCAGCACCGCGCGGCCGGCCGCGGTCAGCTCGGACGGCGACGGGTGGATCGTCCCGCCGAACGTCTCGATCATGAGTTTGCGGTACGGCTTCTGGTCGTACGAGGCCCGGACCTGCCAGATCTCACACTCGAGGCCGAACTGAGCCGCGGCGAAGGACAACGCGGTGCCCCACTGCCCGGCGCCGGTCTCGGTGGTGAGCCGCCGAATGCCGGCCGACGCGTTGTAGTACGCCTGCGGCACCGCCGTGTTGGGCTTGTGCGAACCGGCCGGCGAGACCCCCTCGTACTTGTAATAGATCTTCGCCGGCGTGCCGAGCGCCTTCTCGAGCCGGTGCGCGCGGTAGAGCGGCGACGGACGCCAGAGCCGGTAGACCTCGAGCACCTCCGGCGGGATGGTCACGTGGCGCTCGGTCGTCACCTCCTGCTCGATGATCGCCATCGGGAACAGCGGCGCCAGATCGTCCGGCCCGACCGGCTGCATCGTGCCCGGATGGAGAACGGGCGGCGGCGGGCTCGGCAGGTCCGGCACGATGTTGTACCAGCTGGTCGGCATCTCCGATTCGGACAACAGAATCTTGGTGACGTCGTCGCTCATGCCCCGATCATGCCCGTGCCGTGACCAATGGGGAGGATTCCTCCCCCCTCGACCCACCGGCATCGCACGGCTGGGTGACCCAAAGAGGCGATGCCATGGCCGGCTCCGGCCACGGACTTCGTCGGAGCCACCGTCTGCGGCAACAGCGTGCGCGCCGCGTACCGTGAGCGGTGACGCTGGTGCAGGAGGTATCCACCGTGCAGGGACATGACGGGCTGCCGACGCTGAGCACCGGCGAGCAGATCAAGCTGCTCCGCCAGCGGGCCGGGATGACCCGGGCGGTGCTGGCCGAGCTGCTCGGCAAGTCGACTGACTGGGTCAAGAGCGTCGAGACGGGCCGCATCCTGGCGCCCAGGCTGAACACGCTCGGGCAGATCGCCCGGGCACTCCAGGTACCGGTACAGGCGCTGATCACCACCGGCGAGCAGGTGGTGCTGTCCAACGGCACCGCGCACGCCGCCCTGCCCGCGGTCCGCGACGCCCTCAACCGGTGGGCGCTGTCCACCAACGAGCCGGCCCCACCGCTCGAGCACATCGGGGCCCGCCTCGCGGTGGCATGGCGGGCCCGGCACGCCTCCCCGGACCACCGCACCGTCCTCGGCGCGCTGCTGCCGGACCTGATCCGCGATGCTCAGCGGGCCGCCCGCGTCCACTCCGGCGCCGACCGCAACCGCGCCCAGGCCCTGCTGGCCGACGTGCTGGGCCTGGCCCAGATATTCCTGGCGTACCAGCCCGCCGGAGACATGCTGTGGCGGGTGGCCGACCGGGCCATGCTGGCGGCGCAGGAGTCCGGCGACCCGCTCGCCCTGGCCTAGGCGAGCTGGTTCGCGATCGAGGCGCACCGCGACGCCGGTGACTGGGACACCGCCCAGAGCCTCAACCACGACGTCCTCGACACGATCGGCCCGCACCTGCCGGACGCCGACGCGGACCTGCTGGCCATGTACGGGGCGCTGCACGCCGCCGCGGCGTTCACCGCGGCCCGGGCCGGCCGCGCCGGCACCGCCTGGCGGTTCTGGGCCGAGGCCGACCGGGTCGTGCGGGCGCTTCCCGACGCCTACTACCAGCGCGCCACCAGCTTTTCCAAGCCGGTGATGATCGCCCACGCGGTCACCCTGGAAGTCGAGCTGCAGAAAGGCGGGCAGGCCGTCCGGATGGCCACCACCGCCCAGGCCGGCGCCATCCCGTCGCGGCCCCGGCGCGCACGGCACCTGATCGAGGTCGCCCGCGGGCACCACCTCAACCGGGAACACGAGGCGACCCTGGGCACCCTCAACCTGGCCTACGCCAGCGCACCGGAGACGATCCGGTTCAACCGCTACGCCCGCCAGATGGCCACCGACCTGCTCGCCGGCCCTCCGGCGCTGCGCCGGCAGGCGAGCGAACTGGCCATCAAGGTCGGCCTGACCGGGTGACTGAGACGTTGTAGGCCTACAGCTGCTGGCCCGCGCCGGCGGACTGCGCACCTGGCGGCAAGTCAGCCGACAGGGTGACCGCCATGACCGACGCGCACGGCCCGACGCCCCTCAGCCGCGAGCAGCTGGAGGAGCTCCACAACGCAGCCCTGGCCGCCCTGCGCGCCGCGGTCGGTGACCAGCCGTCGCGCACCAGCCACCGCACAGCTACGTCAACCGGGCCAGGGCCTCGGCAACCTCGTCCACCGCCGCATCGAAGTCCGCACGCATCTCGTCGTCGGCGATGCAGTGCGCCAAGGCCGCCCGGGCATGCGGGTCCACGACCGTCAGCAGCGGCAACCGGCCGCGACGCAGACGCGAGGCCGCGACGCCGAGGTCCTCGCCCCACTCGTAGCGCAGCCCCCGGAGGTCGACCACCAGACCGTAGACGGTGCCCGGATCGTCGATGTCGAGGAACTCGTTGATCTTCCACTTGATGAACGCCGCGTCACCGGAACCGGACGACCCGGGCCGGTAGTCGCCCGAGAACGAGATGACACCGCCGAAGTAGCCGCGCTTGCGGGCACGGAACACCGAGCAGGTGTAGGTGATGTCGCTGATCCGGTCCAGATCGACCGGGATGAACTCCCGTGTGGCCATGTCTCCCTGCTGTTCTGGCGGTTCGGCGAATCGGCTCGACGGGGCGGTGGCGCTGTCCACGCGGCGACGATCAAGCAAGGACTGCGGCGACGATGGCGGCCGGGATAAAGGGTGCCAGGCCGAGGAGGTGTCTCGTGCGCTGCTCCGCGTCGCGGATGTCGGCGACCAGCAGGAAAATCATCGCGACGAAGAAGGCGCCCAAGCCCCAGGACATGCCATCTTCGAGGGGTACGGCTTCCGGTCGGACCTCTACCTGTGGCGGGCCGCTGCCCCGGCCCGAGTGGCCGCCGGGCGCCGGCATCCACAGGATCGACACCGCGAGGATCGCGCAGAGGACGCCGTAGCCGGTGATCCACCAGGCTGGGTGGCCCTGCACCACCGTGTCTTCGTCCCAGAAGAGCTTGAACAACTGCCAGCAGACCCCCGGGACCAGGACCATCAGGACCCCCGCGACGGCCATGACGCTGCTGTTGCATCCGCTCACCGCGCAGATGACGTCGACCGTCGCATCGCGGATCGCCTGGGCGTTCCTGGCCGGGCCGGCGTGCAGAAAGATAGCCATGCCCAGGGCAACGAGGGTGATCACCACCAGTGGGGCGAACGCCCAGCCGCTCTTCGTATCGTGGGGTCGCTCGGACGGGTCTTCGGTTTGCTTGGACATCGATCGAGAAGCCTACCGACTCAGATCAACTACTTGATCAGTCGCCGTAGCTGAGCCCCGGCCGCAAGCTCACCGCCATGCCCGGCGACGGCTACGGCCGCGGGCGATTGACCCGGCCACCGAACGGACTCCGGCCGACGCCGGCGCTCGCATGTTCGCCTATCCGGCGATCAGATCGACAAGAAGGTGTGTGCAGAACCCGCCCGGGATGATGTCACCCCGGGCGGGTCCTCAGCCGTCTCGGTGGGCGGCGACAGCAGTGCGGTCGACGGCCTGGTGAGCCGGCCCAGTCTTCGGACAGGTACGCCGATCAGCGGGCAGGTCGTGCGGCCTGCTCCGCCTGAGGTCCTACCGCAGTCCGGGCACGTCGACGACGATCAGCTCGGTGTCGTCGGCACGGCCCGGGATGCGGCCGTCGTTGCCGGGGAAGTTGTTGTCGTTGGCGACCAGCACCTTGTCGCCGGACAGCGGCAGGACCGACTCGACCGACTGCAACGGGAAGGAGAACAGCGGACCGACGCCGTACTCGTTCGGGCGGGCCGGGGCGGACACGCCGGACGGGTCGGCGATGCGCATCAGGTCGACGGCGGTGCGCCGCGGCAGGACACCGCGGGCGTCAGCCTGGTCGAGGTCCGTGACGACCAGACGCTTGACCACGGACTGCGGGCCCATCGCGTTGTCCCGCTCGATCAGCAGCAGTCGCCGGCCGTCCAGTACCGCGGCGTCTCCCACCACGAGAGACGGGTCGTCGACGCGGAACGTCCAGGTGCGGCTCGTGTAGCGGTTGGCGCGCACGTCGAACTCGTACACGATCCGGCGGCGCTGGTCGGCGTCGTCGGTGCGGGCGCCCTCGAGGATCGGGTAGAGAGTCTTGCCGTCCCGGCTGACCGCCATCGCCTCGAAGCCGCGGCTGGCGGGCACGGTCGCGGTCTCGCCTGAAGCCAGGTCGGGCGACTGCGGTGACTTGCCGCCGTCCGGCAGCGGGATGGGAGCTTGCAGCACCTTGCCGCTGCGGTCGGTGCGGACCAGGTACGGGCCGAACTCCTCGCCCAGCCACAGGTCGCCGCGGTAGTCGCGGGCCAGCGACTCGATGTCGAAGTCGGCTCCGGTCAGCAGCCGGTCCTTGGTGTCGGCGTTGACGATCGGGAACGGCACCTTGCGGTCCGGGTCGCGGAAGCTGATGAAGCCGCGGACGTTCACCTGGTGGGTGCGATAGTCCGGGTCGATGCGGTACGCGCGGAGCAGGAAGTCGGCCGAGTTGTTCTTCGCGCCGAAGCCGTTGTCCGGCATGGCGAGCAGGTGGCGGCCGGACTGGTCACCGGCGTACGCCGGGATCACCGCGGAGAAACCGGGAATCGGCTGGCCGGGGAACGGCGGGGTGATGCCGTTGACCGGGGTGGCAGCCAGCTGCGTGCCGGACACGGGACCGGGCTGGTAGGCCGTCGCGGACAGGATCGCGCGGCCCCGCAGCGTCGCCTCCGGACGGATCTTGACGGCCAGCGCGTACAGCCGGGTGATCTGGGTGGCGCTGCCGTTGTCGTCGGAGATCAGGTGCAGCACCCGCCGGCCGCCGGGCAGTCGCTCGCCGAGCGCCGCACCCTCGATGTTGTCGAGCAGCGGGTTGGGCTGCGGCTGCTTCGCGGTCGCGCCGGACGCAGGACAGTTCACCAGGTCGACCAGCAGCTGCTTGCCGAGCCAGGCGCGCGGGTCGGTCAGCGTCGTCAGCGACTCGACGGTGGTCACGTCGGGCGCGCCGGTCGCCGAGACCCGGTAGATCCGCACGGTGTTGCCGACACCCGCGGTGAAGCCACGCTCCACGGCCAGCAGCTGGTCGTCGCCGAGTGCCACCAGCTCGACCAGGCCCAGGGCCGGGTCGGTGCGGTAGGCGTACTGGGCGATCGGCTTGTCGTTCTCGTACCGGATGATCCGGTGCCCGTCGCCGTCGCCGGCCAGCGGTCCTTCCATGCCGGCGTAGAGCACCCGGTGGTCCGGGGTGGCGGCCAGCGCCTCGAAGGTCTGGTTGACCGCCGCCTGCCCGGCCGGGGCCACCTGGAACCGCGCCGGCACCGGCAGCGAGGCGATCTCCCGGCCGTCGGCGAGCCGGAACCGCCGGATCGACGGTTCCCGCTCGGAGCTGGCCAGCACCGTCCGCCCGTGCCGCTCGACCACGAGCCCTTCGCCGTCGAAATCAGTGCCCGTGTACGCCGTCCCGTCCGGCCGAGCCAGGAAGGTGACCCCGCGGACGGCCTTCCTGGCCAGGTCGACGTCGTAGATCCGGGCCGGGGTGGCACCGATGTTGTCGACCAGCGCCAGCGCGCGCGAACGCCCAGTCGGCGCGAGCGCGGACAGCCCGGCGACCTGGGTGCCCTGGAACGTCGTCTTGTCGAGCGCGTCGGAGAAGCCGAGCAACGAGGCATCCGGCCCGCAGGACTGCACGGGTGCCGCGGCTGCGGGCGAGGCCGGCGCCACCGCCAGCACGGAGATCATGACGGTCGCTGCGGCGGCCGCTCTTACCTGTCGTGAGGTTGTTGTCACGTCGATACCGTGCAACAACGGCGGGAACGCAGCGTGCCATCGTCGCCGCTCCATGGTCACCACACAGTGAACAGATTCCCTACCGTACGGTCGACTCGCGCAGATTTCCGGCGCCAAGAGTGCGCCACCTTCCGGAACACGCCGTCTGAACGGTGGCGACCCCCGGTCTCGAACCGGGCCGGCTCGAATCATGAGTTCGATCGGGCTCCGAAGCCCCCGGCCGCCAAGCAGCTCAACAGCGGAAACGGCACGAGACGGGGAAGCCTTGGGGGACTCGAACCCCGCGACGGAACGCGCTTTGCAGGCGCGCAGCACCACCTGGTACTCACCAAGGCCCTGCGTGGTGCCCCCGGCAGGACTCGAACCTGCGGCCTCCGGATCCGGAATCCGGCGCGCTCTCCGACTGCGCTACGAGGGCATGGTGCGGGAGGTGGGGCTCGAACCCACTCAGGACGCGTCCACCGGATTTACAGGCCGGCCCGACTCACCATCGTCGGCGCTCCCACTTGGGGTGATCGAGCGGAGTTGAACCGCCACCTCCGGGGCCACAACCCGGCGCTCTGCCATTGAGCTACGACCACAGTGCCCGATGACGGTGTCGAACCGCCGGCCTCCCCCGCGTGAAGGGGGCGCTCTCCCGCTGAGCTAATCGGGCCTTGCTCCCTCGGCTGGGGTCGAACCAGCATCGGCGGATTAACAGTCCGCTGTCCTGCCATTGAACGACGAGGGATCGAGTAGAGCCGACCGGATGTGAACCGGCACCTTCCGACTTGAAAAGACGGCGACCGGCCTGTCAGTCGACGGCTCCGTGTCCGCCGCGAGTGCCGCCGGAGGGATGCGAGCCCACAGTCCGGATCAAAAGTCCGGTGCCCGTCCACTCGGGCGCCGGCGGCCCGGTCGTGCTTGCGCCCTCGGGCGGAGTCGAACCGCCGGCCGTGCGCTTAGGAGGCGCCCGCTCTGTCCGGCTGAGCTACGAGGGCATGATGTGTACGCCGCCCCAGGATCGAACTGGGCTCCCCCGCTTAAGAGGCGGGTGCTAAGCCACTCAGCTAGCGGCGCATGGCGGAGAATGAAGGAGTTGAACCCTCGCCGTTGCCGACGGCCCGGTTTTCGAGACCGGTTGCACACCACCGCGCGCCACTCTCCGAAGTCCGGTCGACAGCGCCCCCGGCAGGACTCGAACCTGCGACCCCCGGATTCGTAATCCGGTGCTCTCTCCGACTGAGCTACGAGGGCATGGTGTCGTCGGCAGTAGTGTCGTCGGCAGGGCTCGAACCTGCGCGTCTCCTCGTTATCAGCGAGGTGCCTTCACCAGCTTGGCCACGACGACATGGCGGAGACGACAGGACTCGAACCTGCGAGGGGGGTGACCCCAACCGCATTAGCAGTGCGGCGCCATAGCCACTAGGCGACGTCTCCAACGTGCTGCGCGCCACCGACCGGTATCGAACCGGCGACCTCTCGCGTGACAAGCGAGCGCTCTCCCCCTGAGCTACGGCGGCATGGTGCTGGCCTGGGCCAGCTCGTGGAGCTGCGGGGAGTCGAACCCCGGGCCTTCCCATTGCGAGCGGGACGCTCTACCGACTGAGCTACAACCCCATGTGTTCGGGAGTCCGGAGTCGAACCGGAGTGACCGCGGGCGCCACCCGTGGCCGGCGGGACCGGCCGCTGTCGTCCCGGTCCTGGTCGTCGTGCGCGTCACGATCGTTGCCCGGTTCCGCGGTTTCGATGTCCTGCCGATTAGACCCCGGCGGGACCAGGCCGGGCCGCCGGTGTGCCGCCACCGGGTGTAGACCCAGCGGACGAGCCGGACGACGGTGGGCACGGGCCAGACGCCGATCGGGCGGTCGGGGACGTGGTCGTTGACCTCGGCGACCTGGCGGACGAGCATCTTGACGGCGTGGCGGAGGCTGACCCGGGCAGCGGCACCATGTCGGCGTTCAGGACCAGGACGTCGGACACCCGGGTCACCTCCCTTCTGCTGTAGATGTTGTTGTTGTTGAGAGCGGACGGCGGGACTCGAACCCGCGACCCCCACCTTGGCAAGGTGATGCGCTACCAACTGCGCTACGTCGGCCGCGTAGTCGCGGGCACTGTTGACCGTCCTCGCCGGCAGGGGAGCTACCACCCACCGACCGCGTCTCCCCGACGCGCCCCTCGCTCCGGCCGGGCTCGAACCGGCGTCCTTCCGATCCGAAGCCGGGGCGTGTAGCCGGCAACGCTCTCCGGAATGCTGCTTGGGGTGCCGAGGTCCCAGGGGCGGTCACTTCCGTAAGGGGATGCCGACGCCTGGATGGATGGTTGTGGCCGCCCAATGCCAGTGGCCCGGTTGACTCGCTGCGGCGCTACAACGCCGCGGGCGGTACACCAGCCGGCGGGCCGGGTTGTTACGCCCTCCCGCTGGCGCATCTCTGTGGAGCCTGCCGGGATCGAACCGGCGGCCTCGCGCCTGCCGAACGCGTGCTCTACCTGACTGAGCTAAGGCCCCATGTGCCGGTCGCCCCGTAGGGGCGGCGACCGGCTGAAAGGTGTTGCCAGGACCAGGCCGACCGCGTGGAGGCGTCGGCGGGTCCTGATCTCATGCCATTTCCACTGTTGAGTTCTCAAGCTCCCCGGCCGGAGCTGGGGAACATGTCCATGCCCGCAAGGTGCTGCGGGGGACGAAGCAGGGGCGACAGGAGTTGAACCTGCAACGGCTGGTTTTGGAGACCAGTGCTCTACCGGGTTGAGCTACGCCCCTATGGAGTTGAGCTGGGAAAGCAGAAAGGCCGCCTTCCCGGGTTCGGGAGGCGGCCGTAGCGCTGGGCGCTGGGCTCAGGCGCTGGGTGGCGCCTCCCGGTGTGCGGGCTTGCTGAGCTGCTCGTCGCAGACTCGTCGGGTCGTCTGGATTGCGCAGGCAGCCATGGCCGGCAGCGTCTGCTGCGGCTCGGTGACGGCGTGCCGGCGATTCATCGGGTGTCGCTCCGATCGAGGTGGATGCGGGAAGGAAGGAGTGGATACGAGAACGCCGCCCGTTCCGAGTGCGGGAGGGCGGCGTGGTCGCTAGCGGGTGAGGCTAGCGGCGCCACCGTTCCCACGCCTGGTTGTGGCCGGGTTCGCTCAGGTAGGTAGGTCGTCCGGTGGGCATGACGGTCTCGCCGAGCGGCAGGTGCCGCTGGGTGAGGTTTCGCCATGACGTCATCGGATGCTCCCGGGTTGCTGGGGTGTTGCCTTGGTGCTGATCACTACGGTAGAAGGCTCGCCGTACACCAGCAATCAAATTACGGGCGATGACAGGCGGTGCGTGAGCGGCTGGTGGCCGCTGCGCACTCATCTACCGGCACGTCGAACGCAAGAGCATGGCGAACCACTCCCCGCTGACTCCTGCACCGCCGGCGAGGTCGCCGCCGTGGCCGAGGGCGGGCATCGTCACCGGCACGCCAACGGCCACAAAGGACGCTGCCCCCCGGCGCCACCGCTTCTGCGCCGGGGCCGTGAGTTTGACCGGCCCTCGCCGGCATCCCGGCGGGTGCCCTGCCGGACCAGGACCATCGGAACTCAAGCCGCAGTGACAAGCGTGACATGTCATCCTCTCCCTCGCGGTGCTATACATGACATGTCACGTGAACTCGGACCAGGGAGATTGACATGGGACAGCTCGACGGCAAGACCGCGTTGGTCACCGGCGGCACCAGCGGAATCGGGTTGGCCTCCGCGCGACGGTTGGCGGGCGTCGGGGCAACGGTTTTCGTGACCGGGCGCGACCAGGAGAAGCTCGACGCGGCGACTGGCGAAGGGCTGGTGGCGATCCGCAGCGACGTCAGCGATCCGGCTGACCTCGACCGGGTGTTCACCGCCATCGCGGAGCGCGGCAACGGGCTCGACGTGCTGTTCGCGAACGCCGGCGGCGGCGGTTTCGCCATGCTCCGCGACACCAGCTGGGAACACTACGAGCAGACCTTCCACCGCAACGTGGGGGGCACGATCTTCACCGTGCAGAAGGCGCTGGCACTGCTCAACCCGGGCGCTGCCATCGTGCTGGCAGGGTCGACGGCGGTCGACGGCGGAACGCCGGCGTTCGGCATGTACGCGGCGAGCAAGGCGGCGATCCGTTCGTTCGGTCGCACCTGGGCAGCCGAACTCGTCGACCGGGGCATCCGGGTCAACACCATCGTGCCGGGCCCGACCGAAACGCCGGGTCTGGCCGGACTGGCCTCGGACCCGTCGGAGGTCGAGGCGGTCTTCAAGAACCTGGCTGACAACGTACCGATGAACCGTCTCGGTCGTCCCGAGGAGATCGCCAACGCGGTCCTGTTCCTCGCGTCGGATCAGTCGAGCTTCATGACCGGGGCCGAACTGTACGTCGACGGCGGCGAGCGGCAGGTATGAACACCACCGCAGCCACTATAAAAGAACCCATGACTGATGGTCCGTGGCTGGACGCCGATCAAAGACGTGTCTGGCTGGCCTGGATCCGCCTGCAGCTGCGGATGACTTACGAGATCAATCGTCAGCTGCAGGCGGACAGCGCTCTGTCGATGGCCGACTACGACGTGCTGACCGGGCTGAGCGTGAGCCCGGGCAACCGGTTGCCGATCAGCGCGCTCGCCAACCAGCTGGGCTGGGAGCGGAGCCGGGTGTCGCATCACGTGAAGCGAATGGCGGCGCGCGGGCTGGTCGCGATGACGGCCGCCGAGGCCGACCGCCGGGTAACTGAGGTGACGCTCACCGAGGACGGCGGAAGCCTGCTGCGCAGTGCCGCACCCGGTCACGCCGCACTCGTCAAGAACCTGTTCTTCGGCGACCTCCCCCCGGCCGGCCTGCCCGCGCTGGCCGAGTCGCTGGAGCAGATCTACGCGAACGTCCTGGCAAATGGCACGCTGCCTCCACCGCCGGACGGTCGATGAGCGTCCGCCCCCGACGGCGGACTAACTGATTCACGGCTGACGAGCGCCGACGCCACCAATGGTGATGCGGCTGGCCGGTGCTGCCCGTCCGCCCTCCGACTGGTGAACCCGTGTCGGACGAACAGAGTCACGCAGTACTGAACTTGCGGTGAATGCCGCCGAGCGTGAAGAGCATCCGATGCGAGGCGGTGGGCCCGCATCGACTCGGGGCGTTGTGGCCGCCATTGGTATTCACCGTCACCCGAATTCTGATTGCTGGTACAGGAAAAGTGGGTCTACGCCGGCGTCTTCTATAAACCCAGCCGTACAGATAGCTGGGTTCATGTGAACGTTCTGAAAAAGGAGAGTCATGCCGAACGCTGTTGTGTTGACCGACTTCGGGGCACCCGAGGTGTTGCGCTGGCAGCAGGTCGCCTGGCCCGAGCCGGGCCCTGGGCAGGTGCGCCTGAAGGTGGCCGCGGCCGGTGTCGGTCCCACCGATCTGGCGATCCGTTCCGGCCGTCTGCGGGCGTTCGGGGCAGCGCCCGGCGGTGTACTGGGCTTCGAGGCGGCAGGCACTGTGGACATGGTCGGTCCGGGTGTTACCGGGGTGTCGGTGGGTGACGAGATCGCCGCGCAATTGCTGAGCCTGGGCGGCTATGCCGAGTTCGCGATCGCCGGGATCTGGACGGTGAAGCCGGCGTCCGTGTCCTGGCATGACGCCGCCGCGTTGCCTGCGTCGGCCGAGGCGGCTGCCCGGGTGCTCGATGACGTCCGGTTGGAAAGCGGGCAGACGCTGCTGCTTTTCGGCGGCGGTGGATCGGTCGGCATGATCGCGACCCAGCTGGCGATCGCCCGCGGGGCTCGGGTGCTGAGCGTGGTCCGCGGGCACGACGAGCAGCTGGCCGGCGAACTGGGCGCCGAGCCGGTGAAGCTCGGCGATGCGGTCCGGGCCGACGCGGCGATCGATGCGGCGGGAACGGGAGTACTCGGACAAGCTCTCGCGTCGGTCGGCGACGCCGGGCGGGTGGTCACGCTGTCCGATCCACGTGCGGCTGATTTCGGCGTACGTCTGTCCGGTCCGCGCCCCGAGACGGCGGCGGCCGCACTCTTTGACGCCATGCAGATGTTCGCGGCCGGGAAGCTGCGGCTTCGAGCACAGCGGGTATTGCCGCTTCCCGAAGCCGCCGAGGCCCATCGCCGGCTCGAGGCCGGCTCCCGGGAGAAACTCATCCTCGTCACCTGATGCCGGCTCTCCACAGGGCAAAGCCTGGCGCCAATCGTGTGCGGCGCCGGCAGTGACGCACGCGGCTGCTTGGCCTACTCGCAGCCCACCCCGTCGCCGTCACGGTCGAGGTGCTTGCCGTATCCGGGATCTCCGCGCCGGATCGGGTCAGCACCGGCGTTCCGCACAGCCGTGCAGTTCTTGTAGTACACCGACGTCGGCGCCTTCGTCGTCGGGCGCGGCTTCGGTTTCGTGGTGGTCGGCCGCGGCTTGGGCTTCCTCGTCGTCGGCTTCACCGTAGGTTTGGACGTCGTGCGTGAGGGTGCCGGCCTTGAGCTCGGGGTCCGGCTCGGGGTGGCAGTCACGGTGGGCGTCGCCGTCGCCTCCGTAGTCGCCGGGGCGGCAACCGTCGGAACTGTCTCAGCCGGCGCCTGCACGGCCTCGGTGGTCGGCAGGGCGGCCACGTTGCGCGGCGCCGCGGTGGTGGCCTTCGGCTCCGGGCCGCCGGTGACGATCTGCCCGACGAACACGCCACCGCAGACCAGCAGCGACAGGGCTATCGCTCCGAGCGCGATCACGGCGATGGTGTTGGCCTTCTTCGCCCCGTCAGGCTGGGGTGTCGGCTGCGGGCGGGGCTGCTGCCACGGTCTCGGCTCGTTCGTCACCGGATCACCTTCGTGCCGGGTTCGCGCCGTGTCGATCAGCCGTCAGGCCGGACGGTGGAGATGATCGGCGCGTCAATGTCCGACTGCAACCGTTGGGTGGTCGGCTACGCGGGGAACGTTCCTGCCGGCTATGGGGATACACAAGTGACCAGCCACGAGGGCGACGCCACGGTGGCCGGTTTGCGCGTTGATCTGCCCACGCGTCGGGCGAGCACTGCCGGCCAAAGAGCTCCGACTACGCCGTACAAGGGACGCTGTCGCATCGGACACTGACGTCAACAGGCGTTTACATCCACCGGTCCGCCGGTACGCTGGACGGGTGACCAGCCCCGCACCGACCCGACGCCGGGACGCCGCCCGCACCCGGCAGCTGCTCCTCGAGGCCGCCCGTGCCCGGTTCGCCGACGACGGGTACGCGGCCACCACCGTGCGCGACATCGCCGACGACGCCGGGGTGAACGTCGCGCTGATCAGCCGCTACTTCCGGTCCAAGGAGGGCCTGTTCGAGGCCTGCCTGACCACCGCCGTCGACGAGATGCGCCGCGCCGCCGGCAGCGCCACGCTGGCCGAGGTGCCGCAGCGGATCGCCGAGCAGGCGGCCGGCATCGACTCCGGCGGCATCCCGCAACGGCTGGTCCTGCTGCTCCGTTCCTCGGGCGACGCGCGCGCCGACGAGATCCGGATCGGCATCCTGCGGTCGTACGCGGACAACCTGGCCACCCTGGCCGGCTGGACAGGGGACGACGACGACCTGCTGCTGCGGGCCCAGATCGCGATCGCCGCCTCGCTGGGCATCGCGATGCTGCGCTCCAAGACCCGCCTGGAGCCGCTCGCGTCGGCCGGTGCGCAAGAGCTCGTCGACCCGCTGTCCGACCTGATCAGCGGGCTGCTGGAGCGTCGTGCGTGAGCTGATCGGCCCGATCGTGGTCGCGCCGATGACCGGCGGCCCCTCCACCCCGGCCCTGGTCGGCGCGGCCACGGCGGCGGGCGCGACCGGGTTCCTGGCCGCCGGCTACAAGACCCCGCGGGCGGTCGAGGACGAGCTGCGGGCGGTCTCCGGGGCGTACGGGCTCAACATCTTCGTGCCCGGGCCGCCACCGGCCGATGTGGCCGCGCTCGAGCTCTACCGCGAGCTGCTGCGGCCCGAGGCCGAACGGTACGGCGTCGAGCTGCCACCCGTGCGGCTCCACGACGACGATCACTTCGCGGCGAAGGTCGAGCTGGCCGTCACGTACCGGGTCCCGCTGGTCAGCTTCACCTTCGGCGTGCCCGATCGGGCCGTGCTGGCCGCGCTCCGGCAGGCCGGCTGCCGCGTGCTGATCACCGTGACCTCGGCCGCCGAGGCCAGCCGGGGCCGGGCCGCCGGGGCCGACGCCCTGATCGCCCAGGGCGGTCCGGCCGGCGGGCACTCGGCCACCACCAGCCCGGAGACCTACCTCGGCGACACCACCACGGCGGACGTCGTGGCCGCGGTCCGGGGCGACCTCCCGGTGATCGCCGCCGGCGGCGTCGCGGACGCCGGGGACGTCGAACGACTGCTCGCGGCCGGGGCCGTCGCCGTGCAGTGCGGCACCGCCTTTCTGCTCGCCGACGAGGCCGGCACCCGGGCCGCGCAGCGCGAGCACATGCTGGCCGGGCGGGCCACCGGCACGGTGGTCACCCGGGCCTTCACCGGGCAGCCGGCCCGGGCGCTTCGCAACCGGTTCACCGATACCTACACGTCGATGGCGCCGATCGGCTATCCGGCCGTGCACCACCTGACCGCGCCCCTGCGGGCCGCCGCGGCTCAGGCCGCGGACGCCGACGGCATCAACCTCTGGGCCGGTACGGGGTTCCGCTCGGCCCGTGGCGGCCCGGCGGCCGAACTGGTGGCCAGGCTCATGCCCGGCTCCCAGTCGTAGCGGCCGGCCCAGCCGAGCAGGTCGATCATCCGGCGCACCTCCGGCGACGGGGCGCGCATCCACAGCCGGCGGCCACAGTCGCGCACCCGCTGGGTGACCTGTGCGAGAGCCGTCGCGCCGCCGACGTGCAGCAACGTGACCGCGGACAGGTCGATGACGACGTCCCCGGCGCAGCCGGCCAGCAGTTCCAGCGCCATATCGAAGAGCGGCAGCGTGCCGGGATCGACCTGCCCGGCCACCAGCGCCCCGGGCGGGTCGGCCATCGCGGTGATCTCCAGCGGCCACCCCGGCGCGGTGTTCGCCTCCGTCCGTGCTTCGGCGTTCGAGTACATGGTGCTCCCCCTGACAACTGCTGACCTGACAACTGCTGACCTGACAACCGACCCGTAACCGCGCATTCCACGTGCGGCTCGACCCATGCCCGTTCGCACCACTTGATGTCAATTGGCCAGCCGGGCACCCGAGTCGCCGGTCACCCGTCGCCGATCGCGTCGCCGAGTGAGCCTGCCCATAGGCGGCCCCGGGGAGGCGGTCGAACTCCTACCTTTGGGGAGTGACTCTGGTACATGCGGCCGACACCGCGTCCCGCGCCTGGCTGGGCGCCCTCAAGCTTCTCGCCGGCTCGCAGCGCACCGGGTATTTCCGCGAGATGCCCGGCGGCACCGCCCAGATCGTCACGGGGGCGCCGTTCCCGTCGCTGAACGGCGTCGCCGCGGTCGTCGGCATCCCCTCGCCGGAGGAGATCGCCGAGCTGGCCGGCTCGGCGCGCCTGCGCGAGGTGGCCTGGACGATCCACGTACGCGGCGACGGCGTGGACGAGCGGATCGCCGCGATCGCCGGGCGCAACGGCCTCACCGGGAGCATGCCGCTGCCGTTCATGGTCCGCGACCTGACCGTCGCGGACGCGGCCGAGGTGCCGTTCGCGCGCCGCATCACCGACGCCGACAGCGTCTCCTACCAGCGCACCATGGCTGCCGGCTTCGAGGCGCCCGAGCCGCTGTTCACGATCTTCGCCGAGCCCGCCGTCGTCGCCCTGCCGGGCGGGAGCGGCTATCTGGTCGAAGTGGACGGGGTACCGGTGGCCACCTCGTTCGGGGTCATGGTGGGCGATCAGGTCGGCGTCTTCAACATCGCCGTGCCGCCGGCCTTCCGCCGCAAGGGGTACGGCCGGCTGGCCACCGCCGCGGTCCTGCGCGACGCCTACGCGGCCGGCGCCCGCACCGCGTTCCTGCACGCCACGCCCGACGGGCTTCCGCTCTACCGCGCGATGGGCTTCGAGGTCGCCGAGAACTGGACGGTCTTCTCCGCGGGCGCCTGACCCGGCGCGACACCGGCTGACGGGCGGCGGCGAAGCAGTTCATGGGCGGCGCTGGTAAAGGACGAGGGTCGAGCTGGACAGGCGCCAGGTGCGCACCGGCCGGAACTCGGCACGCAGCACAGGGGCCAGGTCGGGCCGGGCGGTCGTCGGGTCCCGCGGCCGGCCGTAGGCGAAGAACCAGACCCGCTGCTGAGCGCGCAGCCGGGCCGCGGAATCGGGCGCCTCGACCGCGCGGAGGTCGCCGGCCTCGGCCGCCGTGCGGCTCAGCAGGAAGTCGGCCGGGCGTCCCGGGTCGTCGCGCAGGTAGTAGAGCAGGCCGGCGCGCAGGTCGCGTTCGGGCGGGAAGAGCACCACGTCGCCGGGTTGCTGGTGCCGGGCCACCGTACGGGCGGCCGCGCGGTAGTTGCCGCCGTTGTGGGAGTCGGTCTCGCGCAGCGTGCGCTGAGCGGGCCAGGCCGCCCAGGCCACCGCGACCAGGACGACCACCGCCCGGGCGAGCCCGGCGCGCCGTCGGCCGCGCGGCGCCCCCGGCGGGTGCCGGTCCGAGTCGGACGTGGTCTCCGGTTGCGCTGGTTGCGGCGTGCGTTCAACTCCACCGCGGCCTGATCTCCGGTTGGCCGTCGGCCCCAGAGTCGCGAGCGCGGCCAGCAGGGCGAGCCAGGGCAGGACGACCAGCAGGTAGCGCGGAACCCAGAACGGCTGTCCGGCCGTCGCGGCCGCCCCGAGGACCAGCGCCGGGAGCAGCGCCAGAGCCGCGAGCGGCACGATCCGGTGCGGACGGTCCCGTACGAGCAGGGCCAGACCGACCAGCAGCCAGGCCACCGCGGCCGAGCCGGCGATGTCCTCGGGCGCGGTGAGCACGTCGTCGAGGGTGAGCGGGCCGTAGATCCAGCCGATCTGCGCGTCCACCTGCCCGGCCGCGGTCAGGGCCAGCGGCGCCAGCGGCAGGACTCCCACGACGACGGCAGCCGCCCAGACCACGACGGTCCGGGTACGCCGGGTGCGCCACCAGTGCAGGCCGACGATGACCGCGTGGCCGGCGAGCGCGCTCAGGGCGACCAGGTGCCCGGCTCCCAGCAAGGCCACGGCCAGCCCGTACGGAAGGGCCGTGCGCGCGCCGGGGCGGTCGATCAGCCGGTGGAGCAGCAGGGTCGCCAGCACGAAGAGCAGGCAGGTGATCGCATAGACGCGCGCCTCCTGGGCGTACCGGGAGGTCTGCGGGATCAGCGCGAAGATCACGCCGGCCAGCAGACCGGCGGCCGGGCCGGCCAGCCGGGCTCCCAGCGCGCCGAGCAGCCCGGCGGTCAGGGCCATGGCGATCCAGGAGGGGGCCCGCAGCGCCCACTCGGAGATCCCGAACACCTCCGTCCAGCCGTGCATGAAGAAGTAGTACGGGGTGATGGCCGCGTCGATGTGGTGGGCGAGCCGCCAGATCTGGGCCGGTGTCCGGGTCGCGACGTCCGCCGTGGCCACCTCGTCCCAGCTGAGCACCGGGGTGGCGAGGTGCCGGGCGGAGATCAGGGCCATGAGCAGCGCCGGGACGAGCACTGGAACGAGGCGCCCGAGCCAGAGGCGCGCCCGTGCCCGGCGTTGTGTGCCCGGGTCGTCCATGTCCGGCCTCCGTGTCGGTCGGCGGGGAAAGTCGGTGAGGGAAGTCGGCGGGAAAGGCGGCGGGAGCGGCGGGAAAGGCGCGGGGTGATCGACCGGCGCGTGACAGAACCGGCCGCGCCCGCATACCCAGTGCGACGCGGATGAATATTTCGATCCGAATTGGCAATGCGCCGGCCGGGCCGGGTGGGCCCGTGTGCCCGGACGGGGAACGGAGGTGGTCGTGGTGACCCTGGTGAGCGTCGTCGTCCCGGTCCACGGAGTGCAGGGCTACCTGCGGGAATGCCTGGACTCGCTGCTCGGCCAGTCGTTCACCGATCTCGAGGTGATCGCGGTGGACGACGCCTCACCCGACGGCAGCGCCGCGATCCTGGCCGAGATCGCCGCCCGCGACCCGCGGCTGCAAGTGATCACCTTGGACCGCAACGTCGGCCAGGGTCCGGCGCGCAACGCCGGCCTCGAGCGCGCCCGGGGCCGGTACGTCTGGTTCCTGGACGGCGACGACTGGCTGGCGCCGGGCGCGATGGCGGCGGTGGCCGACCGGCTGCGGCAGACCGGCGCCGACGTGCTGCTGGTCGACTGGGTCCGCGAGCACTGGACCGGCCGGGTGCAGGGCAGCTGGGTCGGCCGGGCCCTGCGCGACGCCCCCGAGGTCTTCACCTTGGACAGCTGGCCGCGGGTGATCGACGTGCTGCACGTCGCCTGGAACAAGATCGTCCGGCGGGAGCTGCTGGACCGCCTCGGTTTCCGGTTCGACCCGGGCTGGTACGAGGATCTGCCGTACACCTACGGAGTGCTCGCCGTGGCCGAGCGGATCAGCACCCTCGACCGCGTGTGTGTGCACTACCGCCAGCGCCGGGTGGGCGCGGCCACCCGGACCGTGGGGGCCGGCCACCTGGCGATCTTCCCGGCCTGGGTACGCACGCACGCGCTGGTCGGCGAGTGGGGGCGCGACCCGGCGGCGGTGCGGCCTCTGCTGTTCCGGCGGATGATCTGGCACCTGCTCAAGGTGCTGGGCAACCGGCAGCGCATCCAGGGCCGGGCCCGCCGGTTCTTCTTCGCCCGGATGCACGAGCACTACGAGCGCTTCGTCCCGGCCGGCGGCTATCCGGTGCCCGACGGCGTCGAGGGGGTCAAGCACCGGCTCGTGGCCCGCGGGCGGTATCGGACCTTCGAGGCGCTGCGCGCGGCCAACCGCCTGCGGGTGCGGTCACGACGACCGGCCCGGCGGGCGATCCGCCGGGGCCGCCGGTTCGCCGGGGCCGTCCGGACGCGGGCCTTCCGCCTGTACTACCGGGCGCAGCTACGGCGGCCGGTCGACGAGAATCTGGTGCTGTACTCGGCGTACTGGCATCGCGGATACGCGTCGAACCCGGCCGCGATCTACGAGAAGGCCCGGGAGGTCGTCCCCGGTCTGCGCGGGGTGTGGGCGGTGCGCCGCGACCGGGTCAAGGACCTGCCGCCGGGCGTCGAGCACGTGGTGAGCGGCACCCGTGCGTACTATCGCGCGCTGGCCCGGGCCCGGTATCTGGTCAACAACGTCAACTGGCCGGACTGGGCGACCAAGCGCCCGGGCTCGGTGCACGTCATGACCCACCACGGCACCCCGGTCAAGGTGATGGGACTGGACCAGCTGCGCTACCCGGGAGGCGTGAAGGACCCGGACTTCGCGGCGCAGATCCGCCGGGCCGACCGGTGGGACTTCAGCATCACGGCCAACGCCTTCACCACCGAGCAGTGGAAACGGGCTTACCCGTGCCGGCACGAGACGCTCGAGGTCGGCTATCCCCGCAACGACCGGCTCGCCCGCGCCACCCCGGACGAGGTGGCGGCCGTACGCGAGCGCCTCGGGATCCCGGCGGGCCGGACGGTGGTGCTCTACGCCCCCACGCACCGGGAGTGGCACCGCCGCAGCCAGATGCTGCTCGACATCGACGACCTGGCCCGGCAGCTGGGCCCGGATCACCTCATCCTGGTACGGGCGCACTACTTCTACGGCGGCTCCGGCCGCCGCGCCGGCGACGGCACCAGCCAGGTGATCGACGTGTCCGGCCAGCCCAGCGTCGAGGACCTCTATCTCGCCGCCGACCTGTTGATCACGGATTACTCGTCGCTGATGTTCGACTACGCCGTGCTCGACCGGCCGATCGTCGTCTTCGCCCCCGACTGGCAGGCGTACCAGCTGATCCGCGGCGTCTACTTCGACCTGACGGCCGAGCCGCCGGGGGCCGTGGCGACCACGTACGCCGACCTGCTCGACGTGCTCCGCACCGGCGCCTACCGCGACGACTACGCGACCAAGGCCCGGCTCAAGTTCCGCCAGCGATTCTGCTATCTCGACGACGGCGGCGCCGCCGAACGAGTCGTGCGACGTGTGTTCACCGACGGTGGAGGCCAAGATGACCCCGAACCTGCCCCGGGCGTGGCGATCCCGCATCAACCGGGCCCTCGTGACCACGACCGGGTACCGGATCGTCCGGGCCGGGTCCGGCCGGCCGGCCCGGGCGCCTGAGCCGCCGCCGGTCCGCCCGGCGCCGCCGCCGCCGCCGAAGCCACCGGCCCCGGCCAAGCCGGCCGAGGAGACGTATCCGGCCGACTACGACGAGGTGGCCGTGCCGATCCTGCGCGCGGCCCACCCGTACACGATGACCCGCAAGGAGAAGCGCTACGCGCTGTACCTGGCCACGAGGTACGTCGTCGAGCACGACATCCCGGGCGCGATCGTCGAGTGCGGGGTGTGGCGGGGCGGCAGCATGCACGTGGTCGCGCGGACGTTGCTGGCGATCGGCGACACCTCGCGCGAGCTCTACCTGTTCGACACCTTCGAGGGGATGACCGAGCCGGGCGACAAGGACCTCACGTACGGCGGCCGGCCGGTCGCCGAGCTGCTGAGCGCCCAGCCCCGGACCGCGCGGATCTGGGCCGTCGCCGGGCTGGAGGACGTGCGGGAGGGCTTCGCCGCGATCCCGTACCCGTCGGAGCGGATCCACTTCGTCCAGGGCCCGGTCGAGTCGACGTTGCCCGCGCAGGCTCCCGACCGCATAGCGATCCTGCGGCTCGACACCGACTGGTACGAGTCCACCCGCCACGAACTGGAGTCGCTGTACGAGAGGCTGGCGCCGGGCGGTGTGCTGATCATCGACGACTACGGCACCTTCAAGGGCGCCCGGGAGGCCGTCGACGAGTTCGTCCGGCGGACCGGTGCCCGGCTCCTGCTCGTGCCGCTGGGGCCGGGACGCATCGCGGTCAAGCCCTGAGGCGCCGCACCCGGCCGGCCGTCGCGGCGGCCAGTCCCACCACCGCGACCCCCGCCACCACGGCCCGGGCCCGCCGGCGCTGCGGGAGCCCCCAGCCGCCCCGGCCACTCACCGGGGCCGGGCGCACCTCGAACAGGGCCCCGTCGGTGGGTTCGGCCGGCTCCCCCGCACGACCGAAGTACCAGCCGCCGAGCCGCGCCGACAGCGTGCCGGTGAGCCCGGGCGCGATCGCGTGCCCGAACGACAGGACGTGCTGGCTGCCCACCAGCCGGGTCCGCCGGGGACGGCCGGCCAGCGACACGATCGCCGCCGCCACCCGCTCGGGCGTGACCACCGGCGGCACCGGCCGCAGCGTGCGCCCGGTGTAGTTGCCCGAGCGGGCCGCCGTGGGCGTGTCGGTGAACGCCGGATAGACCCCGCACACCCGGACCTTCGAGTGCGACGCCAGTTCCGAGCGCAGCGCCTGCGTGAAGCCGGCCACGCCGAACTTGGCCGCGCTGTAGCTGGCCGCCCACGGGCTCGGCAGCCGCCCGCCGATCGACACGACGTTGATCAGCACCCCGGTGCCGCGGGCGAGGAAGTGCGGCAGGACGGCGTGCGCCCCGTTGATCACGCCCACCAGGTCGACCTCGACGAGCCGCCGGTGGGTCTCCAGCGGGATGTCCTCGAACAGTCCCCAGAGGCTGGTGCCCGCGTTGTTGACCCACACGTCGACGCCGCCGAAGGCCGCCACCGCCTCGTCCGCCACGCGGCGCAGGGCTTCGCCGTCGGCCACGTCCGCGGCGACCACCAGCGTGCGGCCGCCCGCGGCCCGGCAGCGCTCCGCCGCCTCGGCCAGCGGGGCGGCGGCCCGGGCGACGAGCACGACATTCGCGCCGCGCCGGGCGAACGCCTCCGCCGTGCACAACCCGATACCGCTCGACGCGCCCGTGATCACCACGGTCGATTCCCGGTCAGTCATCGGCGTACCTCCCTGTCGGCTCGTCGTCCGGCCCGGCATTCCCGGCGGGACGGACGCCTAACGCGCCACAGGTTTCGGGGCTCAGCGGTGGGTATGCGAAGGCTCGCACCGAGCACAGCACCGGAAATCTGTGAGGGAGTTATCGATGACCACCACCCAGAACGACGCCCACTCCGTGGCCCAGGCCGTCCACGATCTCGGATCCGCGCTGTGGTTCGGCGGGTCGGCCATGGGCGTGATCGGGGTCAACTCGTCCGGCCGCGACCTCAAAGACGGCGCCGACCGGATCCGGGTGGCCAGTTCGGCGTGGGGCCGGTTCGCGCCGGCGCAGTGGGCCGGCATCGGCGCCACCCTGCTGGCCGGGCTGCAGCTGACCCGGGTCGGCGGGCGCCGCATCGCGCTGCAGAAGGGCTTCGGCACCGTGGGCGCCACCAAGGCGGGCCTGGCGGTCGCCGGCGCGGCGGCCACGGCGTACGCGGCGTACTGCGGAAAGAAGATCGCCGAGGCCACGGCCGAGGCGGAACGCCGGGGCGAGCCGATCGACGTCGTCGACGCGACCACGCCGACCGAGCAGACGCCCGAGACGGTCGCGAAGTGGCAGCGGCAGCAGCGCGTGGCCCAGTTCATCGGGCCGGTGCTGGCGGGCGCCAACATCGCCGCGGGTTCGCACCTCGTGCAGTCCTATCGGACCGGCGCCACCGTCGAGGGTGTTCTCGGGCGCCTGCTCCCCAACCGCCGGTAAGCCGTCACACCTGGGCGAAGCGGGTGGGCCGGTACGGCCGCAGGTCGTCGCCGGCCTCACCGCCCAGGATCTCCGCGGCCGCCAGCCGGGCCAGCGCCGGAGCGAGCGTCATGCCGCTGTGGGTGACACTCACATAGGCATTGGGCAGGGCAGGCACCCAGCCGACGATCGGGTGCCCGTCCACCGGCAGCGGCCGCACGCACAGGCGATGCTGCGCCTCGCCGGCCTCGAACCCGTGCACCGCCGCCCCGGCGCGGCGCAGCAGCTCGGTCCCGTGCCGGTCCAGATCGTTCCGGCCGGTGCCCAGGTCGACGCGCTCGTTGATGTCGCTCGCCTCGAGCTGAAGCCCGCGCCGGGGCAGCGGGCGCAGGGTCAGGCCGGGAGCGTTGACGACGCGGTTCACCTGTCCGGCTCCGGAGGTCCGGGTGACCAGGCAGGGCGCGGCCGAGCCGGCCTCGCCGGCCCCGGTGAGCGGGATCGAGACACCCAGCGGCTCGAGCAGTCGCGCGGTACGCCAGCCGGCGCAGCAGACGTAGACGTCGGCCTGGACCCGCTCGCCGCCGGGCAGCCGCACGGCGGTGATCCCGGCACCGTCGCCCTCGAACGTCACGTCACCGTCGGCGACGATCAGCCGGGGCGCCGCGCGGGCCAGCAGCGCCTCGACGGCGAGGTGGCCGTGCACGAACGACTCACCGGGGAAGAAGGCGACGTGCGCTCCGGCCGGGATGCGCAGCGAGGGTTCGAGCTCGGCCGCCTGGTGGGCCGTCAGCTGCTCGGCGGCGTAACCCCAGGCGGTCAGGCGTTCCAGCCGCTCGGTCAGCTCGCCGGCCCCGGGCCCGGCCGCGGGTTCGGCTTCGGTGCCGGCCCCGGTCTCAGCGAAGACTTCCGCCCAGGTCAAACTGCCGCTGGGTACGTACCAGTCCGGCTCGCCGAAGGCGGCTGCCAGCTGCCGCCAGTCGGCCAGGGAGCGCGCCGACAGGTCGTGGTAGTGGCGCGGGAGTTTGCGGTTGGCGTTGAGCCAGGCCAGGCTCGACCCGCTGGTGCCCGAGCCGGGCCGGGCCCGGTCGATCACCGTGACCGACGCTCCGGCTCGCACGAGCGCGTCGGCCAGACACGCCCCGATGATGCCGGCCCCCACGACTGCGACTTCCAGGTTTCGGCTCATGCGCGCCGCATACCCGTCGCCACCCTGACCATGCCCCGCGGCGAACCGGGCGTCAGCCGGCATCACGAACGAGAGAATACGACCGCCGCCCGGCGGCCCGTCGCCGCGATGCGAGGGCGCGACCGACCAGGTGATGGCCGGCCGGGAGAGTGGGAACGGGTCCTCTGGGTAGTCCGCTGTATGACCGTCATCGACGAACCGGGCGGGCCGCGCCGGCCCGGGGAGCTTCCCGCCCACGGCCGGTTACGGGTCCGGCGCCGGTCACCGCTCGGGCCGCCCGGCCGCACCGGGCGGATCGCCGTCCGGGGCCCGGCCGGGGATCTGCTCGCGGTCGCGTACGTGCCGGAGCCGGCCGGCGACCTGCCCTACCGGCTGGTGGTGCTGCTGCACGGCGCCGGCGGCTCGGCCGAGCAGGCACTGGACCTGCTCCTGCCGGTGGCCGACGAGCAGCGCCTACTACTGGTGGCGCCGCAGTCGGTGGCGCCGACCTGGGATCTGATCAGCTCCGCCCTCGGCCCGGACGTGGAACGGATCGACTGGGTGCTCACCGGGTTCGCCGACGGCTACCCGATCGACCGGATGCTGATCGGCGGGTTCTCCGACGGCGCCTCGTACGCGCTCTCGCTGGGCCTGGCCAACGGCGACGTGTTCGACGCGGTGCTGGCCTTCTCGCCCGGTTTCGCGGCGCCGCCGCTCACCCGTGGGCGGCCGGTCGTCTTCGTGTCGCACGGCACGGCCGACCGGGTGCTGCCGATCGACCACTGCAGCCGCCGGCTGGTGCCGCGGCTGCGGGCCCAGGGCTACGACGTGACATACCAGGAGTTCGCCGGCGGCCACGAGGTGCCGGAAGACGTCGTGCGACGCGCGGTGGAGTGGTTGCCGCCGCATGAAGCCCCGCCCCACGGGTAAGCGGCGCGCCCGAGCCGGCCCCACCGCGCAATCGTTCCTGCCACGGAGTCGTACCGGCCACGCCACGGCCCGGCTCCACGTCGCGAGCACGACATAGCCACCACGGCACGACAGCGCCACCACGGCACGACAGCGCCACCACGGCACGACAGCGCCACCACGGCACGACTGAGCCACCGGCACGACATGGCCACCACGAGCGAAAGGACACCGGCATGAGCGTCAATCCCGAAGCCCTCGGCGACCCACCGGACAACGCCGACGAGTACCTGCGTGAGGCCAACGCGGAGGATCCGCGGTCGGATCCCGGCGCGCCCGCCACCGAGCCGGGCGGTTCCGAGCCCGGCGGCCAGGAGCCGGATGGGGGAAAGACCACCTCGCGCGAGTTGTGACGGCCGGGGTCACCGGACGAGCGTCAGCCCAGGACGGCCAGGGCCGGCGCTCCCCGGTCCTCGACCGGTGTCCGGGCCCGGACCCCGGTTGCCGCCGGTGTCCGGCCCCCGGCCCTGATCGCCGCCGGTGTCCGGCCCCGGGCCGCGGCCGCCGTCGTCGTCCGGCCCCGCGCCCGGGTCGCCGCCGCGGCCGCGCCTGGCCAGGCGGCGGACTCCCCGGGCGGCCAGCACGGCGAGCAGCACCGCCGTGGCGTCGCGCACGATGACGTACCCGGCCTCGCCCAACGTCAGTTCGTTGTCGACGGTCTTGAGGAGCACCGCCGCGGCCAGCGCCGCCGTGGTCGCCGCGCCGGCCAGCCGGGCCAGCGCCGGACCGGTGCGGCGGAACCGGTCGCCGTGGCCGAGCCAGTAACCGGGCAGCCAGCGGTCGGACAGCCAGGCGAACAGCAGCGCCGGCACCACCTGGGGCACCGCCCCGACGAAGGACTGCAGCAGGTCGTCGCCGTTGCCCGGGGCGAGCACGGCGACCACCGCGAGCGCGATGACGTCGAGGTTGCGCCGGCCGAAACGGCCCTGGGCGACCAGCCACAGCGCGCCGACGACGGCGGCGGGCCAGATCAGCCGTACGCCGGACTCGGACCCGGCCGTGGCCAGTCCGGCGACCGTGGCCAGCAGGTAGAGCGCGGCGAAGCCGGCGGTTCTCGGAACATGGGTGCTCAGGGCCTGGCGGATCGAGCTCACACTGCACCTCGGCGGGGGGATGGTGCCGATCGGGGGGACTCCCCAGATCGGCACGGCGCCGCCGCGGTTGAGGATTCAGTCCCGTACGCCGGAACCGCTTTTGACCGGCTCGCGCCGTTGCGCGGGCAGCTTGGCCCGGGCGGCCTCGCACTCCTCACCGACGATCGTGAGGAAGCGCCGCTCCTTGCGGGTGCCCTTGGACGACCAGGCGCTCGACACCCGGCGCCACCAGTTGCGGGCCTCGGCGTTGGCGAACAGGTCCTCGAGGTTGAAGCGCAGGGCCTTCTCGTCGAGCTTGCCGATGTGCCACAGGGTGTTCCAGTGGGCCATCCACAGGCTCATCCCGATCGCGGCCTTGCGGTCGTCGGCCGGCGGCCGGTCGGTCGCGTTGTAGTCGAGCTCGGGGTGGTCGAGCATCAGCTTGATCAGCTCGAAGTGGCGCTCGCGGACGTCGACCATCTGGGCGGTGCGAGCCTGCTGTTGCTGGACGACCAGCGCGATCGCGACGGCGAGGAGCGCGGCAATCGACACGACGGTGGGTAGATCGGTCATCATCACTCTCTGTTCCTTGTGCGTTGCTCCGGCCGGGTCAGGGGGCCGCGGCGGGAGGACGCGGACGATCAGGGGGGCGCGGTTTCCTCAGCTCTTACGTGTGGTTGCACTGACGTGCGACGACATCGACAACGCAGTTTGGCACCGGTCGTACGTCAGCAGTTGCGATGTATTCCGTCCTGGACAGGCCCGTGATCGGTCGCTCGGTCGGAGTATTGTCAGGGCGGTCCGGGTGTGCATGCGCAGGTCACGATGCATAGGCCTCCGTGCGCAGGACGAATGGTCCAGGCCCGATTCCATGCCCACCGCGGCGATCCACATACCTTCTGTCACCGTGAACGCCGAAAACGGCGAACCTCCACTATCGCCATTTCTTACTAAAACGGGCACCAAGACGGCGATGACCCGCTCACCGCGCGCCGCACCCCGGTCGGGCGGTTCGGCCAGCGATGGCACGGGAATTTTCGGCCTGTAACAAGGACGTAACGAGGCCTTGACCGGGCCGGAGCGAACCAGACATGTTTGCGTTCACGTTCGACAAGGCTCGTGGGACCTCGGAAGCAAAGGACGAAGGGCATGAGGACCAGTCCTGCACCGCTCAGCTCCCGCGACCAGCGCGCCTCGGCCATCGGCGTGGTCGCCCAGAACACCACCCTGTACGGCCCGGCCAGCATGGTGAAGGCCATCGGCGACGCCGGCCTGGACGCCGAGCTGCCGGTCACCGTCGGGCACGTCTGCGGGTTCGACTCGGTGGCCGCGTCCCGCCGGCTGGTGCGCAGGTTCACCGGGCAGGGCGTGGCCGGCCTGATCGTGATCGCGCCGATCGACGCCACCGCCGGGGTGCTCGAGACCGTGCCGGCCGGCCTGCCGGTGGTGACCGTGGACGGTCCGCCCGGCTGCCCCACCTCGAACGTCGCGGTCGATCAGCACGCCGGCGGGATGCTGGCCACCCGGCACCTGCTGGCCCACGGCCACCGTACGGTCTGGCACGTGGCCGGCCCCGAGCAGTGGCACGGCAGCCGCGCCCGCGAGGCCGGCTGGCGGGCGGCCCTGGCCGAGGCCGGGGTGCACGCCCCGCCGACGGTCCGGGCCGACTGGTCGGCGGCGTCGGGCTACCGCTGCGGCCGGCTGCTGGCTGACAACCCGGCCTGCACGGCCGTCTTCGCCGCGAACGACGACATCGCGCTCGGAGTCATGCGCGCGATGGCCGAGCGGGGCCGCCGCGTCCCCGAGGACGTGAGCGTGGTCGGCTTCGACGACGTGCCCGAGGCCGGCTACACCCATCCGGCGCTCACTACCGTCCGCCAGGAGTTCGCCGAGGTGGGCCGCGAGGCGCTGCGCCTGCTCCTCGACCAGCTCGGCTCGCCGTCGCGGCAACCCGAGTCCGTACGCCTCGACCCGGTGCTCATTCCCCGGAGCACAGTGTCGGCCGCGCTGCGGGTATAGGGATCCAGGGCACCGCTTCGGCCGCGCTGCGGGTGTGAGCCGCCGGGCGGTTGGGCACGTACGCCGCCATGCCTTGCCCGTCTTCGGCGCGTTTCTCGTCCTGTGCCTGTCCACCGCCCGGTGGGTCAGCGCAGCCGGCTACGTCGTGGTCCTCGCCGGCATCGTCGCCACGGCGGCCTAATCGTACCGGAAGGGACGGGCGACCGAGTCGTCGATGAGCCGGCTCTGACAGAGCGGCCGCCGGGGCCGAGGGCCCCGGCGCACCCTCAGAAACCGCGGGCCAGGCGGTAGTACGCCTGGTTCCAGCGCACCTCCTTGGCGAACTGCCGGATCGACGTCGCGCCGTCGATCACCAGGAGCTCGGTGGACAGCATCTCGGCCAGGTCGGCGAGCTCCTCGGCGCCCACGGCCGACGAGAGCACGGTGTGGTGCGGTCCGCCGGCCGTCAGCCACGCCTCGGTCGACGTGGCGAAGTCCGGCGCCGGCTTCCACACCGCGCGGGCCACCGGCAGCCGGGGCAGCGGCGACGAGGGCGGCACGACCTCGATCTCGTTGGCCACCAGGCGGAACCGCTCGCCCATGTCGGTGATGCCGACGACCACGGCCGGCCCGGGAGCGGCGTCGAACACCATCCGGACCGGGTCCTCGCGGCCGCCGATGCCGAGGGGATGGATCTCCAGGCGCGGGGTGCCGGCCGCGATGGACGGGCACACCTCGAGCATGTGGGCGCCGAGGATGCGCTCCTGGCCGGGCGTCAGGTCGTAGGTGTAGTCCTCCATGAACGACGTACCGCCGGGCGTCATGGCCTTGAGCGTGTGCAGCAGCACCGACGTCTTCCAGTCGCCCTCGCCGCCGAAGCCGTAGCCGTCGTTCATCAGCCGTTGCACCGCGAGGCCGGGCAGCTGGCGCAGCCCCCCGAGGTCCTCGAAGTTGGTCGTGAACGCCTGGAACCCGCCGGCCTCGAGGAACCCGCGCAGGCCGAGCTCGATCCGGGCGGCGTAGCGCAGCGACTCGTGCCGGTCCCCGCCGTCGCGCAGCTCGGGCGCGATGTCGTACAGGTCGGCGTACTCGACGACCAGCTTGTCGATCTCGGCGTCGAGCACCTGGTCGACCACGCTCACGAGGTCGTTCACCCCGTACGTGTTGACCGAGACGCCAAAGCGGAGCTGGGCTTCGACCTTGTCCCCCTCGGTCACGGCGACGTCGCGCATGTTGTCGCCGAAACGCGCGAGCCGCAGCGATCGCAGGGCCGACAGGCCGCGGGCCGCGCGCACCCACGCCGCGATCCGCTCGACCACGCGGGGGTTCGAGACGTGCCCGGCCACGGTCTTGCGGGCGACGCCCAGGCGGGTCTCGATGTAGCCGAACTCGCGGTCGCCGTGCGCGGCCTGGTTCAGGTTCATGAAGTCCATGTCGATCGACGCCCAGGGCAGCTCGACGTTGGCCTGCGTGTGCAGGTGCAGCAACGGCGTGCGCAGCGCGTCCAGCCCGGCGATCCACATCTTGGCCGGGGAGAACGTGTGCATCCAGGCGATCAGGCCGATGACGTTCGGGTCGTCGTTGGCCTGGCGGGCGACGCTGAGGATGTCGCCGGCGGTGGTCAGCACCGGCTTCCAGACGATCTTGACCGGCAGCGACGACGCGAGGACGTCCGAGATCTCGCGCGACTGCGCGGCGACCTGGTCAAGGGTTTCGGGGCCGTACAGTCCCTGGCTGCCGGTCAGGAACCAGACCTCGTGCTGACTCATTGCTGTCCCTCCATCGGATTCCGGCCCTCCGTCAGGTGCTGGCCGTAGACGTTCTGGTACCGGTCGAACAGGCGGTCCACGGCGGTCGTGGGGAGCCGGTCGATCGGACCGAGCTGGCGGGCCAGGTGCATCGTGCGGGCGACGTCCTCGCACATGACCGCGGCCTTCACGGCCGCCTTGGCCGTCGGGCCGATCGTGAACGGCCCGTGCTGGCGCATCAGCACGGCCGGCGAGCGGGAGCCGCGCAGCGTCTCGACGATCCCCCGCCCGATGTCGTCGCTGCCGATCAGCGCGAACGGGCCGATCGGGATGTCGCCGCCGAACTCGTCGGCCATGGCCGTGATCGCGCACGGGATCGGTTCGCCCAGGGCGGCCCAGGCCGTGGCGTACGGGCTGTGGGTGTGCACGACGCCGTTGACCTCGGGCATGTGGCGGTAGACGTAGGCGTGCGAGGCGGTGTCGCTGGACGGGCTGTGCTCGCCCTCGACCAGGGCGCCGTCGAGGTCGCACACGACCATCGCCTCCGGGGTGAGCGAGTCGTACTCAACCCCGGACGGCTTGATCACCATCAGGTCCTCGCCGGGCACCCGGGCCGAGACGTTGCCGGCCGTCCAGGTGACCAGGCCCCACCGGGTGAGATGGGCGTGCAGGTCGCACACCTCGGCCCGGATCCGGGCGATCGTCTGGGAGATGGGCATGACGGTCATCGGTCAACCTCCGACGTTGTCGGCTGGAAGGCCTCGTCCCTGATCGCCCGCAGCCGGTGGAGCACCTTGTTCTCGCCTGTCCCGAAGTAGTCGTGCAGCGTCGAGTACTCGGCGTAGAGCCGGTCGTAGACGTCGGCGTCGGCCGCTTCCGGCTGCCACACGTCCTTCTCGACCCGGCCCATCGCCTCGGACGCCGTCGCGACGTCGGGGTAGACCCCGGCCGCCACCGCCGCGTGGATCGCCGAGCCCAGCGCGGGCGCCTGCTCCGAGGAGGCCACGCTGATCGGCCGGCGCAGCACGTCGGCGTAGATCCGCATGACCAGCGGGTTGCGCTTGAGCCCGCCGGCCGCCACGAACTCGGTGACCGGCACGCCCGCGGCCTCGAACGTTTCAACGATCTTGCGGGTGCCGAACGCGGTCGCCTCGATGAGCGCCTTGTAGATCTCGAACGGCCGGGTCGCCAGCGTCAGCCCCGCGATCACCCCGGAGAGGTGGTGGTCGACCAGCACCGACCGGTTGCCGCTCTGCCAGTCGAGGGCGATCAGCCCGTGCCCGCCCACCGGCTGCTCGGCGGCCTGGCGGGAGAGCACATCGTGCACGCTGAGCCCGGCTGCGCGCGCTTCCTCGTACACATAGGGGGGAACGCCGTTGTCGACGAACCAGCCGAAGATGTCGCCGACACCACTCTGCCCGGCCTCGTAGCCGTAGAGCCCGGCGAGGATGCCGCCGTCGACGACGCCGCAGATGCCCGGCACCGCCGCCCGCTCGGTGGAGTTCATGACGTGACAGGTGGACGTGCCCATCACCAGCAGCATCTGCCCGGGGCCGACCGCCTGCGCGGCCGGCGAGGTGACGTGCGCGTCGACGTTGCCGACCGCGACCGCGATCCCCTCGGGCAGCCCCGTCCACCCGGCCGCCTCGGCGGTCAGCCCGCCCGCACGCTCGCCGAGCGCCGCGATCGGGTGGGCCAGCCGGGTGTCGGCGAAGTCCGCGAACCCGGGGTTGAGCTCGGCCAGATACTCACGGCTGGGATACGTACCGTCCTGGAGGATGCCTTTGTATCCGGCCGTGCAGGCGTTGCGGGTCTCGCGGCCGCACAGCTGCCAGACGATCCAGTCGGCCGCCTCGATCCAGCGCTCGGTGCGCGCGTAGACCTCGGGGTCCTCCTCGAGCACCTGCAGCGCCTTCGCGAACTGCCACTCCGAGGAGATTTTGCCGCCGTAGCGGTCGATCCACGGCTCGCCGCGGCGGTGGGCCAGGTCGGTGATCCGGTCGGCCTGCGGTTGCGCCGCATGGTGCTTCCAGAGCTTCACGTACGCGTGCGGACGGCCCTCGAAGCCGTCGACCTCGGCCAGCGGGGTGCCGTCGGCCAGCGCCGGCAGCACGGTGCAGGCGGTGAAGTCGGTGGCGATGCCGACGACGTCGCCCGGGTCGATCCCGGCCGCCGCGACCGCCTGCGGCACGGCCGTGCGCAGCACCTCGCGGTAGTCGTCGGGGTTCTGCAGCGCCCAGTCGGGTCGCAGCCGCTCCCCCGTCGCCGGCAGGGTCCGTTCGATCACGCCGTGCCCGTACTCGTGCACGGCGCTGCCGACCTCTTCGCCGTCGCTGACCCGGACGACCACGGCACGGCCGGAGAGCGTGCCGAAGTCGACCCCGATGGTGTAGGAGGGCATTCACTTGGCCTTTCTGGTGACGAGCCGCTGCAGGACGATGAACACGAAGAGCAGGATTCCCACGACGATGCGCGTCCACCACGAGTTCAGGTCGCCCTGGAACGTGATGATCGTCTGGATGAGACCGAGCACCAGCACGCCCAGGACGGTGCCCAGCACATATCCCGAGCCGCCGGTCAGCAGCACACCGCCGATGACCACCGCGGCGATGGCGTCGAGTTCGAGCCCCTGCCCGTGCAGGCTGTAGCCGGAGGACGTGTAGAAGCTGTAGAGCACCCCGCCGAGCGACGCGCAGAAACCGCTCAGCGTGTAGACCGCGATCCGCGTACGCCCGACCGGCAGACCCATCAGCAGCGCGGAGTCGGCGTTGCCACCGATCGCGTACACGTTGCGCCCGAACCGCGTCCAGGCCAGCACGAGAGCCGCGATCAGCACGACGATCAGCGCGATCACCACGTTGAGCGAGATGAAGATGCCCTCGCCGAACCGGAACCGCTTCTGCGCCATCTGGGTCCAGAAGTCGTTCGTGATCGGGATCGAGTTGCGGTTGATCAGCAGCGACAGGCCGCGGGCGAGGAACATGCCGGCCAGCGTGGCGATGAACGGCTCCACCTTGAAGAAGTGGATGACCGCGCCCATGCCCAGGCCCATCACCGTGCCGATGAGCAGCACCAGCGGGAGGACGACCCCGGCGGGCCAGCCGGCGGTCAGCAGCGTCGCGGCCACCGTGGTGGTCAGGGCGATCACCGCGCCGACCGACAGGTCGATGCCGCCGGTGAGGATCACGAACGTCATGCCGACCGCGACGACCAGCAGGAAGGCGTTGTCGACGAAGACGTTGAGCAGCACCTGGGTGTCGCCGAAGCCCTCGTAGTTGTAGACGCCGATCGAGTACATGATGATCAGCAGCGCCAGGGTGGCCAGCACCGGGACATGCCGGGTGTTCGGCCGGTACACCCGGCGGCTGCCGAGGATCGATCGGTTCCGCTGCGGCGTGGGTGGGGTGGACACGTCGATCACGCCGGCACCTCCGCTCGCTTGGGGCCGAATCGGCCGAAGACCTTGGCCCGGAACGTGGCCGACTGGGCCAGGCAGAGGATGATCACGACGACCGCCTTGAAGAGCAGGGTGGTCTCGACCGGGACGCCGACGCTGACCGCGGTGATGTCGAGCGTGGTGATGATGACCGCGCCGAGCACGCTGCCCGCGATGGAGAACCGGCCGCCGGTCAGGGCCGTGCCGCCGAGGACGACGGCGAGGATCGCGTTGAGCTCGATCAGGTTGCCGGCCGCGTTGCTGTCCGCACTGGACACGTCCGAGCTGTAGATGAGTCCGGCGACACCGGCGAAGGCGGCCGCGAAGACGTACACCATGATCGTGATCCGGCGCGCCCGGATGCCGGCCAGCCGGCTCGCGGTCGGGCTGCCGCCGACCGACTCCAGGAGCAACCCCAAGGCCGTACGCCGGGTGAGCGCGACCGTCAGCGCGACCGCCGCCGCGGCGATGAGGAACGAGACGGGCACGGCCAGGAAATAGCCCGCGCCGATGACCCGGTAGGGCTCCGAGCGGACGTTGAGGATCTGCCCGCCGGTGATGAGCTGGGCCACGCCCCGGCCGGCGACCATCAGGATCAGCGTCGCGATGATGGGCTGGATCCCCAGCACGGCGACCAGGAAACCGTTCCACAGCCCGAAGACCAGGCACAGGGCGATCGCCGCGCCGACCACGAGCAGCACCGGCCCGACCGCGTCCGGGTTGCTCAGGTCGCCGATGAGCAGGCAGGCCAGCGCGCCCGAGATGGCCATCACCGAGCCGACCGAGAGGTCGATGCCGCCGGTCGCGATCACCAGCGTCATGCCCAGCGCGACCAGCACCAGCGGCGCGCTGCGGCGCAGGATGTCGATCAGCGAGCCGTAGAGGTGCCCGTCCTGCAGGGTGATCGAGAAGAAGTTGTTCGAGAACACCAGGTTGCTGGCCAGCAGCACCACCAGGACGGCGATGGGCCAGAACAGCCGGTGTCTCAGCAGGTTCGTCATGGCGTGGCTCCGCTGGCTATCGTCTGCATGATCCGGTCGGCGTCGACGTCGTCGCCGTTCTCCAGCTCCTCGACCAGCCGCCGGTCGCGCAGAACCTCGATCTTGTGGCTGAGCCGGAGGACCTCCTCGAGCTCGGCGCTGACGAACAGGACGGCCATGCCCCCGTCGGCGAGCTGGGCGACCAGCCGCTGGATCTCGGCCTTGGCGCCGACGTCGATGCCGCGCGTCGGCTCGTCGATGATCAGCAGCCGGGGCTCGGTGATCAGCCAGCGGGCCAGCAGCACCTTCTGCTGGTTGCCGCCGGAGAGGTTGCGCACCAGGCGTTCCGGGTCGGCCGGCCGGATCTGCAAGGCCTTGATGTACTTGTCGACGAGCTCGTCCTGCTTGCGGCGCGGGATGGGCCGCATCCAGCCGCGCTCGGCCTGCAGCGCCAGGATGATGTTCTCCCGGACGGTCAGCTCGCCGACGATGCCCTCGGTGCGCCGGTTCTCCGACGAGAAGGCGATGCCCTTGGCCATGGCCTCGCGCGGGCTCTTCACCGCCTCCGCCTTGCCGTCGATGAGGAGCTGACCGTGGTCCGGGCGGTCGGCGCCGAACAAAAGCCGGGCCAGCTCGGTCCGGCCGGAGCCGAGCAGTCCGGCCAGGCCGACCACCTCGCCGGCCTGGATCGTCAGGTCGAACGGGGCAATCGCGCCCGTACGGCCCAGTTGCCGGGCCTCGAGGATGGGCGTGCCCCGCTCCGGGACGGTCGCCTCCCGGGCCTGTTCCTCGATCTCGCCCAGGGCCTCGAGCTCCTTGCCGATCATCTTCCCGATGAGCTGCCTCTGGGGCAGCTCCTCGGTGCGGTACTCGCCGATCAGCCGGCCGTTGCGCAGCACCGTCATCCGGTCGGCGATCTCGTAGACCTGGTCGAGGAAGTGGCTCACGAACAGGATCGCGACGCCGTCGTCGCGCAGCCGCCGCATGATCGTGAACAGCTGCCGGACCTCGGAGGCGTCCAGGCTGGAGGTCGGCTCGTCGAGGATCAGGATCTTCGCCGACAGGTCGACGGCCCGCGCGATCGCCACCATCTGCTGGATGGCCAGCGAGTAGCTGTCGAGCTGGGCCGAGACGTCGATGTCGAGGTCGAGCCGGGCCAGGCTCCGCTGGGCCCGCCGCCGCATCTCCGACCACTGGATGCGGCCGAACCGGCGCGGTTCGCGCCCGATGAAGATGTTCTCGGCCACCGAGAGGTTGGGGCAGAGGTTGACCTCCTGGTAGACGGTGCTGATGCCGGCCTGCTGGGCCTGCAGCGGCCCGGCCAGACGCACCGGCGTACCGGCCAGCTCGATCTCGCCGCCGTCGATGTCGTACACGCCGGTCAGCACCTTGATGAGGGTGGACTTCCCGGCGCCGTTCTCGCCCATCAGCGCGTGGATCTCGCCGGGCAACAGGCGGAAGTCGACGCCGTCGAGCGCGACGACGCCGGGGAAGGCCTTCTTGATGCCGGTCATCTTCAATTGCTCAGCCATCTGGGCTCCGTTCAGCGGTGGGCCGTCCGGCCAGGACGGCCCACCAGCCGCTACTCAGTACTGACGGGACGGCAGAGCTTCCTTGGCCTGCTCCGGCGTGAAGGTGGTCTCCTTGGTGATCACCCGCTGCGGGATGGTCTCGCCGCCCTTGGCCTTCTTGACCAGGTCCATCAGCTGTGGGCCGAGGAGCGGGCTGCACTCCACAATGAAGTTGATCTTGTTTTCGGAGAGCGCCGTCATGCCGTCCTTGACCGCGTCGACCGTGATGATCTTGATGTCCGTACCGGGCTTCTTGCCGGCCGCCTCGATGGCCTCGATCGCGCCGAGCCCCATGTCGTCGTTGTGGGCGTAGAGCACGTCGATGTCCGGCTGCGACTTGAGGAAGGTCTCCATCACGGCCTTGCCGTCGGTCCGGGTGAACTGACCGGTCTGCGAGGCGACGACCTTGAACTTGGGGTCGGCCTTGATGACCTCGGCGAAGCCCGACTTGCGGTCGTTGGCCGGCGCGGCGCCGGGCGAGCCCTGCAGCTCGACGATGTTGACCGGGTCGCTCTTGCCCTCGTACTCCTTGACCAGCCACTGGCCGGCCTTCTTGCCCTCCTCGACGAAGTCCGAGCCGATGAAGGTCTTGTAGAGCGTGGTGTCCGGGTCGTCGATCGCGCGGTCGGTCAGGATCACCGGGATGTTGGCGTCCTTGGCCTCCTTGAGCACGGTGCCCCACCCGCTCTCGACCACCGGCGAGAAGGCGATGACGTCGACCCGCTGGGTGATGAAGTTGCGGATGGCCTTGATCTGGTTCTCCTGCTTGCCCTGGGCGTCGGAGAACTTGAGATCGATGCCGGCCGAGGCGGCCGACTCCTGCACGGACTTGGTGTTGGCCGTACGCCAGCCGCTCTCGGCGCCGACCTGCGAGAAGCCGAGCGTGATCTTGTCATCGCCGCCACCGCCGCTGTTGCCGCCGGAACCGGCTTCGTCGCTGGCACCACAACCCGCGACGGCCGAGGTGAGCAGCAGCCCACCGGCGACCGCGAGGGAAAGTCTTCTGAGCACTGGATCCTCCTGAATGTGAAGGCGCATGTGTGAACGTTCACAGGGCTGAGGTCCGGCGCCTCGCGGGGAAGACGGGCGGCCGGCGAAGGGGAGCTTTCGTTGCGGCGAGTCGCTGTGGTGTCACCCTCAGGACCCGCGTTCCGGAAGTGTTACCGTTCTCAACCAGCGAGTCAAGGCTTCAACACCGGTTTGTTACCGACAGATTGCCGAATCCCGCAACGTGCAGCAAGACGCCACCCGGATCGATGGACACGGCTCGCTCGAGCCTTACACTGTGCGCGCTCACATCGGGCGATCCGACCCCTCGCCGGTGGGCCCGCGTTCCGGTTCCCCGCGTCACCCGTAACGCCTTTCGCATCACCCGTAATGCTTCTCGCGTCACCTGTAGCGCTTCTCGCGTCACCTGTAGCGCGGTCGTGGAGGTTTTCTTTGCCATCCGAGAAGCCCGCAGCCGACGGCGGCCCCGCCGTGACGGCCCGGCCCCGCCTCACCGTCATGCGCGACGTCGCCAAGCTGGCCGGCGTCTCGCACCAGACCGTGTCGCGCGTCCTCAACAACCACCCCAACGTCCGGCACGAGACCCGCGAGCGGGTGCTCGACGCCATGCGCTCGCTCAACTACCGCCGCAACCTGGCCGCGCGCACGCTGGTCACCCGGCAGTCCGACACCCTGGGCATCATCGGCTTCGAGACCACGCTGTTCGGTCCCGCTTCCATGCTGTACGGCATAGAGAGCGCAGCCCGGGCCGCCGGATACATGGTGAGCATCGCGTCGGTGCGTGACCTCGACCGCCGGCAGGTGCTGGAGGCGGTCGACCGGCTGACCCAGCACTCGGTCGACGGGGTCATCGCCATCGCCCCGAAGCAGTCGGTGAATCAGGCCCTGGCCCAGGCCCCGCCGTCCCTGCAGTGCGTGGCCGTCGGCGGGGCGGGCGAGTCGGACGCCGCCCCGACGGTCTCCATCGACAACGCGGCCGGCGCCCGCCTGGCCACCCAGCACCTACTCGACCTCGGCCACGCCACCGTCCACCACGCGGCCGGCCCGGCCGACTGGCCCGAGTCGGTGGAACGGATCGAGGGCTGGCGCCGGACCCTCTACGCGGCCGGCGCGGTGGTGCCGGCGGTCGAGCACGGCTGGTGGGACGCCGAGTCGGGCTATGCCCAGGGCCGGGCGATGGCCCAGGACCCGGCCGTCACCGCGATCTTCTGCGCGAACGACCGGATCGCCCTCGGGGTGTTGCGGGCCCTGCACGAGGCCGGCCGGCGGGTGCCCGAGGACGTGAGCGTGGTCGGCTTCGACGACATGCCCGACTCGGGGTTCTTCGTGCCGCCGCTGACCACGGTCCACCAGGACTTCGCCGAACTGGGCCGCCGTAGCCTGTCGCTGCTGCTGGAGCACATGGCCACCGCCCCCGAGGTGCCACCACCCGACCGCATCCTGGTCGCTCCCCAGCTGGTCGTCCGCACGAGCAGCGGCCCCCGGCGCGCGCCCTGATCCCCCACCCGGCGTCGCACGACAGCTCCGCGACGGCAACGCCCGGCGAGCACTGATCCTCAGTCGCTCCCTTCCCCGCGACATGGTGGGACCGCTCCCGCGACGGCGGCGCCCGGGGCGATGACACCGGGCGCGTTGTGATTTCCGCGGCGCGGCGTACCCGCACGTCACAGCCGTGGCCGGTGAGGAGATATCCTGCCCGGAACCAGGGGATGCGGGGTACGGGTGAGCGTGAAACGCGGGCGGCCGCCGGGCATGATGGATGTCGCCAGGCTGGCGGGAGTGTCGCACCAGACCGTGTCCCGGGTCCTCAACGAGCATCCCAACGTCAGCGAGCCCACCCGCCTCAAGGTGCGCGCGGCGATCGCCGAACTGGGCTACCGCCCCAACCGCACGGCCCGCGCCCTGGTCACCGGCACGTCCAAGGTGATCGGCGTCGTCGCGCCGAACACCGCGCTCTACGGCCCGGCCTCGATGCTCACGGCCTTCGAGCAGGCGGCGCAGGACAGCGGCTTCGCGGTGAACGTGGGCAGCGTCCGCAGCCTCAACGAACGCTCCATCGCCGACGCCGTCGAACGCCACCTCGACCAGCGCGTCGCCGGCCTGGTCGTGATCGCCCCCGTGGCCAGCGCCGGCCCCGCCCTGGCCCGCCTCCCCGAGGACATCCCGCTGGTCACGATCGACGGCGATCCGGAACGGGCCAGCACCCTCGTGACGGTCGACCAGGTGGCCGGCGCCCGGGCCGCCACCGAGCACCTGCTGGCGGCCGGCCACTCCACGGTCTGGCACATCTCCGGCCCGGCCGACTGGTTCGACGCCGCCGGTCGCGTGCGCGGCTGGCAGGAAGCCCTGCAGGACGCCGGCGCCGAACAGCCGCCCCTGCTGACCGGCGACTGGAGCGCCGAGTCGGGCTACCGCAACGGCAAGCTGCTGGCCCGCCTCGACGAGGTGACGGCGATCTTCACCGCCAACGACCACATCGCACTGGGCCTGCTGCGCGCCCTGAGCGAGCACGGCCGCCGGGTGCCCGAGGAGATCAGCATCGTCGGCTTCGACGACGTGCCGCAGGCGGCCTACTACTCACCCCCGCTCACCACCGTCCGCCCCGACTTCGACGCGGTGGCCACGGCCAGCGTCGAACTGCTGCTCGCCCAGATCGAGTCCGGGGCCCCCGACCTGACCGCCCGCCGCACGATCGCCCCCACCCTGGTCTCCCGCGACAGCGTCGCCCCGCCCCCCAGCCGCTGACACATCGCCCTTTCGCGCGCGACCCGATAACCCGCTCACCGCGCGACCGGCCTGGTACAACCGCACCCCGCTTCCCACACACGGCGCCCACCCACCCACAGCCGTCCCGCCCCGCAGCCGCCCCGCCAGCGCAGCCGTCCTGCCGCCGCGCACGCACACCCACGGCGATCCGGGCCCGCTATCGCGTACTCGCCGTGGCAGAACTGTCTCACCTCTGTACCGGCCCGAAAGAATCTGTTAGCGTTAACAGGTCTCGCCAGGGTCGCTGACCTGTGGCGCTGACATGGGAAGAGGACCCGGCTGGGGGCGTCAAGGGGAGGATGACCCCGGCTGGGTGCCCAATGTAGCGGCCGAAGTCCCAACCGAGCGGTCCCGGCTCGCCATGGGCATTGCTGTGAACATCCCCCAACCGGCCCGCTCGACGCCATCGTCGTCCCGGTCGGCGGGGGCGGGCATCAAGCCTCAAGCCTGGTCTGTCGGAGACGTCAGACCGGCGGACCGCGCCAGGAGGCCGGCCTGGGTGCGGTTGGCACAGCCGAGCTTGTCGAACAGCTGGGACACATAACCTTTGACCGTCGTCTCGGACAGGAACAGACGGCGGGCAACGTCGGCGTTGGACAGACCGTCACCAAGGGCAATCAGGACATCGCGGTCGCGGTCGGTCAGAGCGGCGATGCGGGCGAGTGCCGCCTCGCGCTCGTCCTGGGCGGTGGCCGACACCCCGACCAGACCGTCCTTCGCGATCGGGGACAGGACGGTGTGCCCCCGTGCGGCCACCCGGATCAGGTCGAGCAGATCGCCCGGCGGCGTCGACTTGACCAGGTAGCCGGCCGCGCCGGCCCGGAGCGCGCGGATCACGTAGCTGTCGGCGTCGAACGTCGTCAGCACGAGCACGACCGGTGGCGAGGGCAACGCCCGGATGCGCGCGGTGGCCGCGAGTCCGTCCACACCGGGCATGCGCAGATCCATCAGCACGAGATCAGGCCGTTGCCGCACCACGGTTTCGGCCGCCTCGGCCCCGTCCGAGGCCGTCCCGACCACCACGATGTCCGGTGCGGCGGCGAGGATGGTGCCGAGATGACGGCACACCAGTGGCTCGTCGTCGACGATGAGCACCCGGATCTCGGTCACCGCGCCCCCCGGTCGGCCCGCACGGTCGTGGGCATCACGGTCTCGAGCCGGAAGCCACCCGATCCGTCAGGGCCGACGTCGAGCGTTCCGCCGATCGACTCGACCCGCTCCCGCAACCCGGCCAGCCCGGCCCCGCTCCCCCGGGCACACAACGACGGCCGACCGGCCCCGTTGTGGACGACGATGCGCAGGCGCTCGGGATGGTATTGCGCATCGACCCGTACGGCGGCGCCACTCGCATGTTTGCGCGCGTTCGTCAGCGCCTCGCGCACCACGCGATAGGCCGTCCGGCCGGTCACCCGGGACAGCCCCGTCGGCTCGCCGGCCACCACGAGTTCTACCTGCTGCCCGGCCCGCCCGGCCTCGTCGACCAGCTCGGCGAGCGGCGGCAAGGACGTCTCGTCCAGTGGTGTCTCCGTCGGCGGGCCGCCCCGCCGCAGCACCCCGACCAGCTCGCGCAGCTCGTCGAGCGCCAGGGCGCCGTTCGCCCGCAGGTCTTCCGCGGCGGCTCGGATGTCGTCGTCGGCCGCTTGGACCGTCAGCGCGCCGGCCTGCAACGTCATCAGCGTGACGCGATGCGCGACCAGATCGTGCAGCTCGGCGGCCAAGCGGGCGCGTTCCTCGGCCCGGGCCTGCTCCGCCCGCCACCACTGCTCCCGCTCGGCCCGCTCGGCCCGCTCGGCGAGCAGCTGCATCTTGCGGCGCCGGGCCGCGAGATAGAGGGCGAACAGCGGCGCGACCGCACTGTGCAACAGGCCGTTGACCACGAGACTCGCCGTCGGCTCCCACGGTCTCGTGCTGACCACGGCCAACAGCCCGATCAACGTCCAGATGACCGCCGACCAGGCGCGCGGAACGCCTCGCTCGGTGATGTTCTCCACCACCACGGACAGCGCGATCGGAACCCAGGCGCTCACCGACAGCAGCGCCTCGGCTGTCGCCGTCGGCGCGGCGAACGCCACGAAGGTCTGCACGAGCGCGGAGGCGACGATGGTCACCGCTGTGGCCGTCGGCCGGCGTCGCCGCAACAGCACGACTGCGGAGGTCACCGTCTGAATCGCGACGACCGTCCAGACGTACGCCGAGGAAGGTGCCGGCCCGGTGACGAGCGCAGTCAGCACGCCGCCGAGCGCCGCTGCCGCAACGAGCACGGACAGCAGCACGCCGTCGATCAGCACGTCACGCCGCTTCATGGGCCCGACGCTACCGGTCGGGGCGAGGGGGCGGACCCTACCAAAGTAGGGGCCAGGCACCTACTTTCTCCGCTGCCGCGGACCGGCCGCCCTCGGGCTGAATGGAGGCGACAACAGCGAAGGAGAAGGCCATGACGACCACGACGACGACCATGACCAGGATGACGAGGCGGGGGCTGCTCGGCGCCGCCGCCGGCGCTGCGGCGGTAACCGCCACACCGGCCGTCGCCCGGGGCAGCCGGCCGCCGCGCCGCGAGGTGACCACCTTCGTGCTGGTGACCGGGGCCAACGGGGCGCCGACCGGCGACGCCGAGCTCACCCTGCGCGGCCACCGCACGGTCGGCGTCGAGCTGCCCGGTCACGGGGTCGGCGCCGGCCAGTTCCGCCGCTCCTATCAGGCCCCGCAAGATCTGGCCGCGCTGGCGACCGAGCCGTCACCGATGGCCGGCATCACCCTGGACGACTACGTCGCGGCGACCGTGGCCGTGGTGCGCCGCGCGGCCCGCCTCGGCCCGGTGATCCTGTGGGGCGGCAGCATGGGCGGCGCCACGGTCAGCCGGGTCGCCAACGAGGTGCCGGGATTGATCAGCCGGTTGGTCTACAGCTCCGCCTTCTGCTGCGTCGACCTGCCGACGGTGGGTGACTATCTGCAGACCCCCGAGGCGGCCGGCACCCTGATTCTCGGGCTGGGCGGCGCCTCGGTGGGCGATCCGCGGGTGATCGGCGCGACGCGGACGAACTTCCGCACGAACGATCCCGCCGTGCTGGCGAAGCTGAAGGAGGCGCTGTGCGCGGACGCCACCGAGGCGGAGTTCATGTCCATGTTGAACGGCTCCCATCCCGACGAGTCGTCGCAGGTGCCCCTGGCAGACGCGCGCGGCCACAAGAAAACGTGGGGAACGATCCCGCGGACCTATATCCGGCACACCCGCGACCGGATGATCCCCCTCCCTCTGCAGGACAGGATGATCGCCGAGGCAGACCGGCTCACTCCGGCCAACACGTTCGACGTCCGGTCGGTCGCCACCTCGCACGCGGCCGACCAGGCCGGTTGGGCCGCATCGGTCGACATCCTCGACGAGCTGGCCCGCCGATGATCGGGGTGCGTGTCGGCCCGCGGGCCGGCGGGTCTGCAAGCGGGTCCAACCCGGCGGGCCGGAACGTGTCCAATCGGCGGGCCGGAACGTGTCCAATCGGCGGGCCGGAACGTGACCGGCCCGCCGTGCGAGGGACGGCTCAGGCTCGCTCGAGCACGACGACCGGGATCTCGCGCGAGGTCTTCGTCTGGTATTCGTCGTAGTCGGGCCAGACCTCGGTCATCTTGGCCCACATCTCCGGCTTCTCCTCGGGCGTCGCCACGCGCGCGGTCGCCGGGAAGCGGTCGCCCTTGATCTGGACCTCGACCGCCGGCTCTTCCCGCAGGTTCACGAACCACGCGGGAGGCGCCTCGGCGCCGCCCTTCGACGCGACCACCAGGTAGGCGCCGTTGTGCTCGCGGAAGATGAGCGCGTGTGAACGCTGCTCGCCTGTCTTCCGGCCCCTGGTGAACAGGATGAGGATCTCGGTCCCGTTACGCCAGTAATAGCCGTCCTCGCCGTCGGTCTCCAGATAACGAGCAACGTGCGGAGGTCCGTGCAGTTCAGTCGCTGAAGTCACCCGCGGAAGGTACCCCGGGACTGCCACGTCAATCCGTGTTCCGTCCGATGGCCCGGACACGCGGTCGCGGTCACCGGATCGGCCGGCAACACCCGGACACGAACGCCCCCGTGCCCTGGTCCGGCAGGGTGCTGGTCAGCAACCGCCCGCCGAGCTCCTCAGTTCACCAGTGGGCTGCGGCGTTCGAGGAGGGTCACGTCGCGCCAGCGGTTGGCTCGGGTGGCGTGCCGGGCTACGCGCTCGCGGACGCCTACGGTGCGGAAGCCGCACGATCGGTGCAGGGCCAGGCTGGCCGTGTTCTCCGGGAAGATGCCGGACTGGATCGTCCAGATGCCGGCCGCTTCGGTGGAGGCGATCAGGGCGTTCAGCAGGGTTCGGCCGATTCCGCGGCCCTGGGCGGCGGGGTCGACGTAGATCGAGTGTTCGACCACGCCCGCGTAGACGGGACGGCTCGACACGGGGGTGACGGCGACCCAGCCGAGCACTTGTTCGTCGGCGTCGACCGCTACGAGTCGGTGCTCGTCGAGCCGGCCCGCGTCGAACGCCTCCCACGCGGGCGCGGCTGTCTCGAAGCTGGCGTTTCCGCCGTCGAGGCCGGCCTGATAGAGCGCGAGTACCGCCTCGGCATCGGTGATCCGCATCGGACGAACAAGGGTGCTGCTCATGGAACTCCCGTCTGATCGACGACGGGCGCCCGCAAGTGAACGGGCGCTCTGCTGAGGGGGCGACCGACGGCCGCGCCCACGAAAGGTGAACGGGCCCCCTGCTGAGGGGGCGACCGACGACCGCGCCCACGAAAGGTGAGCGGGCGCTCTGTGAGGCGGCGACCGACGGCCGCGTCCATGGAACATGACGCCACACCGCACGCTTGGAGCGCCTCGGAAGCGGCGTCATACCCACCTCGACCGCGCTTCAGAACGCGGCGACGTACAGCTCGGCCAGGCCGGGGGACGCCGCCTCGCCGCTGTAGCCGCAGATCAGCATCGCACCTTCGGCGGAGGCGACCAGGTAGTCCCGGCCGGCCTCGAACTTCCCGCTGCCCATCAGGGTCTCGGAGATGTCGCCGGTCTGGGCTACACGGACTTCGTCGGTGGGGGTGCCGCGGTAGACCTTGGTGACTTTGAGCGTCACCGCTTTGCCGTCGACGGCGGTGACGGTGCCGGCGAAGGCGAAGTCGGCCGCCTCCCTCAGGCGATCGGCGGACGGCTCGACGCACTTGGCGGCGACACCGGACGCAGTGATGTCGGTGACGGTGGGGCCGCCGGCCGTGGGAGCGCCGGACGTGGGAGCGCCGGACGTGGAAGCGTCGGACGTAGAAGTGGTGACGGTGGGGGCAGCCACGGGAGCTCCAGGATCGTTGTCGGGGCGCAGCAGGAACCACGTGCCGAGCGCGGCGATCAGCACCAGCGCGGCCGCAGCCGTCGCGATCAGCGGAGCCGGACCGCGTCGAGCGAACCGGCGCGGGGCGGGCCGTAGCGGGGCGAACCGGCCGGAGGCGGACCGGCCCGAGGCGGACCGGCCCGAGGCGGACCGGCCCGAGGCGAACCGGCCCGAGGCGGACCGGCCCGAGGCGAACCGGCCCGAGGCGAACCGGCCCGAGGCGAACCGGCCCGAGGCGGACCGGCCCGAGGCGGACCGGCCTGGGGCGGAACGGGGCGGGGCGGAACGGTGTGGGGCGGTGGCCGGCGTGGTCATCGTGTTCTCCAGGAGTCGGGAAACCCGGTCGGGAGCCGGCGGCGGCAGGTCGGCGGCCGGGTCGGCCCGGCGCAGGCGTGCGCGCAGGTCGTCGTCCGTCATGGCCGGCTCCCTTCTGTCGACTCCTCATGTCCGGCGGCGGCGGCGGTCTTTCGCAACTCGTGGCGCAGTTTCTGCTTGGCCCGGTGCAGGCGGATGCTGACCGCGTTCGCGCTGATGCCCAGCACGGTGGCGATCTGCGACGGGGTCAGCTCCTCCCAGGCCCACAGCCGCACCAGTTCCGCGTCCGCGGGGCGCAGCGCTCGCAACGCCGACGCCAGGTCCTCGTCCGGCAGGTCCGGCGCGGGCACGACGGTCGGCGGGCCGAACTGCCGCATCCGGGTGAGCAGCCGGCCCTGCCTGCGGTGGGAGCGCTCGGCATTGGCCAGGCAGAGGCGCGCCACCCCGTACGCCCAGGGCAGCACGTCGCCCGCGAAGGCCTCGTCGAAGCGGCGCCAGCAGACCAGCAGCGTCTCCTGGAGCACGTCGTCGGCGGTGGCCGGGTCGGTACGCCGGGCCAGGTAGCGGCGCACGGCGGCGATCACCGCGGGCGCGACCGTCTCGAACCGCTGCCGGCGATCGTCAGGGTTCACCATGGGTTATGTCCGGCTCGCGGCCGGGTCTTTCACCGCCACCCGCGCAGCACACGTTTGCGCACGAGGGGCGGCACCACCCACGAGTAGACGCAGAACGCGAGCCAGGCGAAACCCAGCAGACCGGCCAGGACGGGCAGCCCGGCGGCGCGCAGCCCGATGACCAGGAGGACCGCCGTCAGCCAGGTCTTCACCGCGCCGAAGCGCAGGATGGGCCGCAGCGGCAGCATCAGCGGATGGCGGGCCACGCGCAACTCCATCGCGGACTCGGCGAAGACCTGCTCGGTCGGGCGCGCCGCCGCGGCCTGGCGGAAACCCTCGTACGCGGCGTCGACCTGTCCCCGGGCCGCGCTGGTGCCGCCGAGCAGCGCGTGCGCGACCGGGTTCTCCGGGTGGACGCCGACGAACTCCCGGCTGATCCGCTGAGCCTCACGGTTGTCGCCGCGCGCGTGGGCCAGCTGGATGCGCGTCGCGTAGACCACCGGGGCCTGCGGGGCCCGGGCGGCGGCCAGCTCCACCAGCTTGCCGGCCTTGTCGAGCTGGCCGTCGGAGGCGCACAGGTCCGCGTACGCGCAGAGCAGATCGACGTCGTTGGGAGCCAGCGCCAGCCCGTCCAGAAAGACCCGCTCGGCCACCTGGTCGCGACCCGCCTCGTGCTCGGAGCGGCCCAGCCACAAGAGCAGGTCAGGGTCGGGCCCGTTGGCGCCCAGCCCGGCCCGGGCGGCGTCGCCCACCTCGGCCCAGCGATCGAGCTGGCTCAGGGCGGCACACCGCAACTGCATCGCGTACGAGCCGGTGACCTCGTTGGCGGGCAGCGCCGACAGCTCGCTGAGGGCCTGCTCGGGGCGACCGGTCGCCAGCAGCGCCTGCGCGTGGTGCAGGGCCGCGTTCATCGGGCCGGCACCGGACAGGCCGCGGCGGCGCACCGGGCCGCGCGCTGGTCAGCCGCCTGTGGCCGGGTCCGGTCCTGTCGCCGGGTCCGGGCCTGTCGCCGGGTCCGGGCCTGTCGCCGGACGCGGTCCTGTCGCCGGCTCATCGGACCAGCACCAGCAGCAGGACGGCTTCGAGCAGGCCGCAGCCGATCGCCGCCGCGAAACCGGGGCCGATCAGGCGGGCCGGCCCGTGGCCGCGCAGGGCGGCGAGGCGGAACGGGCCGCGTTGCAGGGCGAGCACGACCAGCCACACCAGCAGGCCGGTGGCGGTGCCGGCCAGCCGTACGGGGGACGAGCCGTCGGAGAAGGCGCCCACCACCACCCGCGCGCCGAAGCCGGCCAGCCCGGCGACCGCGATGAGCAGCAGCCGGCTCGTCGGCAGGGCGAGCCGGCGACCGTTGAGAACGCCGAGCGTCGCGGCGGCGAGCGGGCCACCGAAGAAGGCGGGATAGACGATCGACTCGGGGCGCCACGGCGGTCGGCCCGGCGCCCGCTGCTCGCGGATCGTCGGACTGAACAGGTCGTCGTGCATGGTCTCCCCGCTTCCGATCACCGCACGCCGGCCGGGCGCGGCGCGCGGGCCAGCTTATCGGGGCCGGACACCTCCCCCGAGGCGGCGTCACCCCCGGCCGGACCTGGACTCAGCGCGCGGGTCCTCACGCGGACGCGGCGTCGCGAGCAGTGCGAGCGGCGATGCGGGCCACCTCGTCCACCGTGAGCGCGATGATCGGCTCCTCGGGGCCGCCGGCCGCGAGGCCGCGCTCGACGTGCCGCAGGTGGTGATCGGTGGCGACGCGCTGGTCGAGCGCCTCGTTGAGCGCATCGGCGATCCGCTGGGCGAGTTCGGTCATCATGAGCGCCACGGTAGGCCATCACCGGGCCGGCCGATCCGCCATCGCCCGCGCTCTCTTGCCGAGCCGGAGATGCTGGTCGGCCACGACGACGACCTTCGCCTCCGTTGCGGCTCACCGAGTCGGGCTGCGGCGACGACGGCAGGCCAGAGCACGTGATCCCCGTTTCGTGGTGGGTCCTCGCTCAGGCGAGAGCATTCGTGGTGTGTGGCTCAGCCGAGAGCCAGGGTGGCCACGGCGAGGAGGCAGATCCCGATACCCGTCCGTTGTGCGGTGCCGATCCGCTCTCCGAGTACGCCGGCGGCGAGCAGAACGGTGACGGCCGGATAGAGGGAGGCAAGGACGGCGGCGATGGCGAGGCTGGTCGTTCCAGTGGCGAGAATGAAGGCGAGGGTGCCGGAGGCGCCGAGCACGCCGGAGGCGCCGCCCCAGCCGGCCACGCCGGCGCCCATGCCGCGGCGGGGGCGCCATGGCTGTCGGAGGCCGGCGGCGGCGACCATGGTCAGGATCGCGCCGACCAGTTGGTTGGCGGCGAGCGGCAGCATACCGGCGTCCGCGGAGATCTGGGCGAGGGCGACGAACAGGACCCCGAAGCCGACGCCCGCGATGGCTCCGTCGAGGAGCGCTTCGCGGGTACCGGCCGGCCGATCCGACGTGGTGTCCCGGGAGACCAACCAGATCCCTGGAAGCGCGGCGAGCACACCGACCCCCGCCAGCCAGCCGGGACGGTCACCGAGGGCCACACCCACCAGCACGGGCAGGACCGCGGCGCCGACGGCCGAGATCGGCGCCACGAGGCCCATCCGGCCACGGGCGAGCCCGCGGAACAGGAAGATGCTGCCGGTCGCCGAGCCGACTCCGGCCAGGAGCGCCCAGGCGAAGTCGCCCGGGGCGGGGTTGCCCGGCCGCATCAGGCCGGCCAGGAGCATGACGAGCGCGCCGGCGGCCTGCCCGACCAGAACGATCTGCCAGGAGGAGTGCCGGCGCGACCCGACACCGCCGAGGAGGTCCGCGGCGCCGTAGGCGAGAGCCGACGAGAGCGCGAGAAGGATACCGAGTGTCATGGCATTCAGCCTGCTGGTGATGCGGTCCAGTATGAAGGTCCACTCGTGGACCTGTGGAGTGGGCCATTTGGTGTACTGGTGGCATGACGGTGGACTGGGCCCGCGGTGGCCCCGACTTTCTGGTGGCGCTGGACCGCGACGCCGGTCCGCTCGGTTTCCAGCTCCAGGACCAGTTGCGGGCGGCGATCCGCGATCGACGGCTGGGCGCCGGCGAGCGCTTGCCGTCGACCCGGCGACTGGCCGAGCTGCTCGGCGTGTCCCGCGGCACGGTCGTCGAGGCCTACGAGCAGTTGCTGGCCGAGGGCTACGTGGAGTCCGCGGTCGGCTCCGGGACCCGGGTGGCCGCCCTGTCGTCCACTCCGCCGGAGGCCGGGCCGGCCCGGCGAGGGCTCGGCGTCCCCCCGGCCTCGCCCCCGTCGGTCCGCCGGGTCGAGGTCGACTTCGAGTACGGCATTCCCGATCTGGGCTCGGTGCCGTTGACCGACTGGAGTTGGGCGGTGTCGGAGGCGACGCGGACCCTGCCGACCGCCGAGCTGGGTGACGAGGACCCGGCCGGTTCGCGGCACCTGCGAGAGGTTGTCACCGCCTACCACCGTCGCGTCCGGTCGGGCTGCGCGGTCGCCGAGGACGCCGTCGTCGTCTCCGGCTTCCGGCAGGGACTGACGTTCGCCCTCGCGACGCTGGCACAGCACGGCATCGAGCGCATCGCGCTGGAGGATCCCGGTCCCCGGGAGCACGACGTCATCGCCCTCCGCGCCGGCCTGGACCCCGTGCCGGTTCCCGTCGACGACCACGGCCTGGACGTGGGCCGCCTGCGCGCGACCGGGGCCCGGGCGGTGTTGCTGACACCGGCCCACCAGTGCCCCACCGGCGTCGTGCTCGGCCCGTCCCGGCGACGCGACCTGGCGGCCTGGGCGGACGAGGTCGACGGGGTCATCCTCGAGGACGACTACGACGCCGAGTTCCGATACGACCGCCAGCCGGTCGGCTCCATCCAGGGCCTCAACCCGGACCGGGTGATCGCTCTGGGATCGGTCAGCAAGACGCTCGCACCCGCGATCCGGCTGGGCTGGGTGCTCGCGCCCGCTCGGTTCGTGGCCGGGATCGTCGAGGAGAAGCGGCTCAGCAGTCGCGGCGCCCCCGGCCTGGACCAGGAAGCGCTCGCGCTGCTCATGGAGACGGGCCGCTTCGACCGCCACCTGCGGCGCGTGCGGGAGGTCTACCACGCCCGCCGGGACGTGCTGGCCGCCGAAGCCGAACTCGCCTTCGGGCCCGGGCGACTGCACGGGCTGGCGGCCGGCTGCCACGCCCAGCTGCGCCTGCCCGACGAGACCTCCGAACCCGCGGTCGTGGCGACCGCGGCAGCCATGGGCGTCCGAGTCAACGGGCTGGCCCATTACCGGTTCGCGCCGGCGGGCGCGGCCGAGCCGCGCCCGCCCGCTCTCGTCCTCGGCTTCGGCAACATCAGCGAACTCCAGATCCGCCGCGGCATCCGCACCCTCGCCGAAGCCGTCCGGCACACGTGCCCCGGCTGACTCCCGGACGATCAGGCCGACGCGGCGAAGACCCGGTCGAGCTGGCGGTCGATCAGGTCGACGGCACGCTCCGCGGTCATCTGCCCGAGCAGCACCTGGCCCTGCAGGCCCGCCGCCCCGGCGAGCAGGAAGTCGGCCTCGTCGCGCCGGTCCTCCGGCAGCAGCAGGGCGATCAGGCCCTCCAGCTCCGGGGGCGTGTCCCGGATCCGCTCCCGCAACGTGTCGTCTCCCAGGAAGCGGACGAAGTACGCGGCGTGCACCAGCTGGCGGCGCCGGCGGCTCTCGTCCAGCGGCAGGAACTCGAGCAGGACGCTGCGCAGGATCTGGCGCGGCGTGGGGGCGGGACCCAGCGCGGCGACCCGTTCCTGGGCCTCGGCCTCGCCCTCCTTGTTGAGCAGGTCGAGCGCGCCCAGCAGCAGGTCGTCGCGGCTGCCGAAGTAGTACTGGAGCTGCCGCGCGGGCACTCCGGCCTCGGCGGCGACCCGCCGGATCGTCGCGTCCTCGAGCCCGCCGACGGCGGCGATCCGCCACACCGCGGCCGCGATGTGCCGCCGCCGCTCGTCGTGGTCGACCTGCCGGGGCATCCGGCCTCCGTTCTGGTACGCACGTACCACTACGTGTTATGGTACGGACGTACCAGGATAGCGGGGAGGGTTGGGCATGCGGACAGTCATGCTGGTCATCGGAATGATCCTGCTGGTCGTCGGGGCGCAGGGCGCCATCCGCCAGCTCGTCGACCACGACAACGCCGGACTCCTGAGCTGGCTGCCAGGCGGCTTCGGCGTCCAGCTGGCCGGGCACGTGGTGCTGGCCCTGGCCGGCGTGCTCCTGGCCGGCTGGGGCAGCCGCCGCACCACCACCTGAACCGGCAGCGGCCGGCTGGGGCAGCCGCCGCACCACCACCTGAACCGGCAGCGGCCGGCGGCGAAACGGCAGTGGCCGCGCCGACGGTTGTCGGCGCGGCCACTGGGGCGTATCTGGTGGATCACGCGGGAGCGAGGCGCGGTCCAGGGTCGGGTGGGGTCAGGCGGGCTCGGTCTCGCGGCGCTGCTCGTCCGCCGTACGGGCCTCGGCCTCTTCGATGATCCGGCGCTCCTCCGCGGCGTTCTTGCGGTGCTCGCGGAACGAATAGGCCAGGGCGGCCGCCCAGACCACGTAGATGACCGCATAGATCGAGTAGCGGGCACCGTCCGACGCGTCGATCCAGTCGGAGCGGAGCAGCGTCCGGCTGTTGGTCAGGATGATCACGCCACCGACCGCGGCGCCCAGCACGCGCGGCGGGATGTGCCGGACCAGCCAGGCGGCGATGGGCGCGGCGATCACGCCACCGATCAGCAGGGCGGCCACCCAGCCGAAGTCGACGTTCTCGGAGCCCAGCCCGATCAGGAAGCCGAGGCTCGCCGCCACCGCGACGAGGAACTCGCTGGTGTCGATCGAGCCGATCGTCTTGCGGGGCTCGAGCCGGCCGCTGGCCAGGATCGCCGGCGTGCCCACCGGGCCCCAGCCACCGCCACCGGTCGAGTCGACGAAGCCCGCCACCAGACCCAGCGGCGCCAGGAAACGCTTGCGCAGCGGCAGGCCGAGCCGGCCCTTGGGCAGGCCCATCGTGGTGAAGCGGATGAAGACGTACAGGCCGAGCGCCAGCAGGATCAGCGCCATCAGCGGGGCGGCGGTCTCGGTGGAGAGCCCGGAGAGGAACGTGGCCCCGGCGAACGCCCCGACCGCGCCGGGCACGCCGATCTTGAGGACGACCTTCCAGTCGACGTTGCCGAACTTCCAGTGCGCGACGCCGGAGACGAGCGTGGTGCCGATCTCGGCCAGGTGGACCGTGGCCGACGCCGCGGCCGGGTTCGTGCCGATGGCGAGGAGCAGCGTCGTCGACGTCACGCCGTAGGCCATGCCCAGGCTGCCGTCGACGAGTTGCGCTCCCAGGCCGACGAGGGCCAGGAGGATCAGCTTTCTCATGGTCGCTCCAGTCCGGGCGCAGGATGGGGGACGTTGCTCGCTGCGCCTATAGTGCCTACCATTTCGATAGGAGAACAGGCAAGTCCGTCCCACCCGCGCGCCCCCCGGAACGGATGATCCACCATCGGGCGCCTGGCCTATCTCCCCCACCGCGACTGGCCCCCGCGCGACGACGAGCTCCCCCGGGCGTCATATCTGACCACCCCGGGTCACGTCGGCATCTACGAGCTGACCAGGTGACCGGCTCGGCCCGGCTTGGGTACGCGGTCGACGTCCGATCACGTCAGGGCCCGGGTCGGCGCGCCCGCCGGCCGAGCAGCCGCACCACCAGCACGCCCAGGGCGAGCGGGACGAGGCCGAGCACGACGTCCTGCAGCAGAGCGAGATCGTTCACGACGAAGCGGTGCCACTGCGGGCCGACGATCTGCTCGGCAGTCTGGAAGGCCAGGTGGAAGCCGATCGGCACCCAGAGTGTGTCGGTGACCGCGCGGAGCCCGCCCTGCACGACGGCGAACGCGAAGAAGATCACGACTCGCTCGACGCTCCCGGCCGCGCCGACCAGGACACCGAACAGCGCGAACAGCAGCGCCTGGACCAGCACGACAGCCCAGACCGGCAGCACCGTCGCGAGATTGCGGAACAGGTAGCCGCGGAAGATGAGCTCCTCGGGCAGCGCCTCGTAGAGGAACACGAGCCCGATCAGCGCCACCACGGACAGGATCGCGCCGGCCGTCGAGCCGTCGAGCCGGATACTCAGCGCCCCGGCCCAGACGAAGACGACGATGGCCGGCACCGCCGGGATCAGATAACCCGCCGCCCCGGCCGCCAGGAGCCTTCCCACCGTACGAGGTGAGCCGCGCCGCAGCCCGCTCCAGGGCAACCGGTCGAGACGGCGGTACGCCAGCATCACCATCGGCACGACCAGCACGGTCGCCGTCACCGCCGAGGCGAGGTGCCGCCCCCCGGCTGTAGCCGGTCCCGAAGATCGCATCGCCCGCCCGGTCGATGAACAGCCAGATCAGCACGGCGGCGCCGAAGACGATCGCCGGCCGCAGCAGGACATGGGGTCGTTGCACGCGCTTCCCCTTTCCCCGTACGGGCAGTGTGCGGGCCGGGCGCCGCGCCTCGCTGCGGCCGGAAGTCGATGCGGGATCGTCTAAAGTCGGCCCGCCCGCCGCCGATCCGAGCGTCCGTGTTGAAGCTCAGGAACGCCCTGTTGTCCGCCGCCGTGGTCGCCGGCGGCGTCGTCGCGCCGGCCGCCACGCCCGCGTCCGCCGCCACGACCACCACCGTCACCCCGATCCGCGTCGCTCTGCCCGGCATCGACCGCGTCACCGACGTGCTCGGGGTGGGCGCCGACGTGTGGACGGCGGCCGGCGACAAGGTGCTCATCACGTCGCCGACCGGCCAGGTGAGGAAGACCGTGACCGGGCTGCCCGGCGCGACCGGGCTGACGGCGGGACCGGGCGGCGTCTACGTCTCGCTCTCCACCGCGGGCCGGATCGTCAAGCTCTCCCCGGCCGGTGCCGTGCTCGCCTCGTGGACCTCGATGGGCTGCCCCGGCAAGTCGGGGGTCGCCCAGGGTGGGCTCTTCTACGCGTACGGATGTGACGCCGCGGCCGCCGGCGTCGCCCGGCTGGATCTGGGCACCGGCGTCAGCCGCAGCGTGCTGACCGACCGCGGCGCCTCGGCGGTCGTGGCCGCCGGGTCGACCGTCGTGGCCTACGGCTCGTCCTCGGCCACGTCGTACGCGATCGGCCCGGACGGTTCGCTCACCGGGCGCGGCCAGGTGAGCGGCACGATCTACGACGCCGAACTGTCCCCGGACGGCACGAGCCTGGCCGTAACCGACTACGTCAACGGCTACGGCGTGGCCCGCTTCGACACGGCCACGATGACCTTGACCAGCACGGTCGCCACCGGCCCGTACCCGTCGGCCGTGGCCTGGTCGGCCGACGGCCACCGGTTTGCCGGCGTGCTGTCCGCCTCCTCCAGCGATTCGCCGGTGCACGTCTTCTCGACGTCGACGGGCGGCCTGCTGACCCGTACGCCCGCGGCGGGCGGCAACACCTACCGGAGTGCCCACGAAGCGGCTTTCTCACCCGACGGCAAGTACGTCTACTCGATCAGCCAGGAGCCGGCGAGCCCGGCCCACCTGGTCGTCACTCCCACCAGCGGCCAGGTCAAGCAGCCGTTCGCGGTCGGTGTGAAGCGCGCCTCCGCGTACGGGAAAAGCATGACCGTGACCGTGCGAGCGACCAACCGGCCGCTCACCGCGGTGACGGTCAGGGTCATGGCCGGCGGCACCACGCTGGCCAGGACGGTCCGGACCAACGCCTCCGGGGTGGCCACCTGGTCGCTGGGCGCCCGGGGCAGCGGCACCGTCACGGCGACCGCCGCCGCCTCCCTCACCACCCAGCCCGCCTCGGCGTCCGCCGCCTTCACCACGGCCGGCGCGGCGTCGGCGAAGCTCACCGGCTACACCCGGATCAGCAAGGGCGTCGCGCACTACCGCTCGCTCGGCGCCGTCCACGCCACGCTGCAGATCCTGCCCCGGCACGCCGGCCGGGTCACCGTGAGCCTGCAGCACCGCAGCGGCGCCACGTGGGTCACCGACCAGAGCGCCACGTTCGCGACCGACGCCGCCGGCGCCGCTTGGGTCGGCCTGGCCCAGGGCAACCGCAAGATGACCTACCGCTTCGTCGTCGGCGCGGCCGGCGACACCGCGGCCACGGCCTCACCCAAGGTGACCACGGCGTCCTTCGTGGTGGACTGACCCGGCCCGCCGGTCAGGCCGTAAGAGCGGCGCCGGCCGGTTCGCTCCGGCCGGCGTCCAGCCGCCTGATCAGGCGACGCACGATCAGCAACGGGATGATGCCGAGCACGCCGAACGAGATGTCGATGGGCAGCCACCACCACGGCAGCTCGCGGATCGGGCCGGCGATCAGCGCCAGCGGGATGACCGCGACGCAGCAGAGCATCCCCCACTCGACGACCCACACGTTGCGGACCGGGTCGCGCCACGGACCGATGAACGCGACGGCGATCATCACATGGGCAAAGGCCAGCCAGTCGGTTCCGTACGCGATGAAGGGGTACTGCTCGGCCGTGACGGTCAGCCCTTCGCGCACGCGCTCGATGAACGCGACCAGAGCGTCCGGCGCCGGAACGTGACCGAGGATCCCGGCCAGCAGCCGCACCTCGGTGACCAGCGGGAATGCTGTCACACCGCTGAGCACCAGTCCGGCGACGAAGACACCCAGCCAGACGCGGATCGCTTTCATGATCGTCAAGCTAGGCGGCGGGAGCGGTACGCCGCCACCCCGCACACAACACCTTCACAACCCGCTCACGCCGCGGACGAACATCGGGCGGCGTCCGTCAGGCGCGGTAGCCGTCGAACAGCGGGCCCCCGGCTCGGGCCAGCACCTCGGCGGCGAGGGCGGACGGGTCCTCGCGGGCGGCCAGCCAGCGGGCGGCCCAGGCGGGATCGGACTCCCGCAGCTCGCGCAGCAGCCACTTGCCGCCGCTGACCCACCGGCCGGCGAACGCCAGCGCCGCCCGGGCCGTCTCCGTCCACAGGGCAGCGGCGATCACCACGCGCTCGCCCAGGTCGGTGGCGTGCCGGTGATCGTCGAGCAGGTCGGTCAGCAGGTAGCGCGTGCGGCCGCGCTCGGCCGGGCTCAGCGGCGGCGGCCCGTCGGCCAGGACCCGCGCGCACCGGGCCGTCAGCTCGCCCGGGTCACCCAGCACCGGCACCCCGCGGGCGAGCATGCGATGGGTGCTCGGCTTGCGGGCGGCCAGTTCCCTCGCGAGGAAGGCGGCGAGCTTGTCCGGCGTGTGCACGAAGAGCTCGACCGGCCAGCCCCGGAAGTGCAGGCTCTCCCGGTAGCCGGGCTCCTCGTCCCGCAGCACCACGATGTCCAGGTCGGACCCGGCCGTACGGTCGGGCCCGAGCACGCTGCCGGTCAGCAGCGCCCACCGCGCCTCCGGAAAGCGTTCCCGCACCAGGTCACGGGCGTCGGTCAGCGGGTCCATGGGCCGATCCTGCCCCAGGGCTCATCTGGTGGACCACGCGGGTGCGGCGGACCGGCCGGTCTCAGGTCTGGCGCAGCACCGACTGGACGCCGGCGAGCAGCTGCTCCCGGGTGTACGGCTTGGCCACGATCATCGACTCGGGCTCCAGGTTGTTGCCGGCCTCGTCGATCAGGGCCTCGGCGAAGCCCGACACGAAGACCACCCGCAGGTCGGGGCGCCGCTGCTTGGCCACCCGGGCCAGCTGGCGCCCGTTCATGCCGGGCATCACCACGTCGGTGATCATGGCGGCGATCGGGTGGTCGTGGCGGTCGAGCAGGCGCAGGGCCTCGACCGCGTCGGCCGCCGACAGCACCCGGTAGCCCGCGCCGTCCAGGAACCGGGCGGTGACCTCGCGCAGGTCCGGCTCGTCGTCGACCAGCAGCAGCGTCTCGCCCCCACCGGGCTCCGCGGGGGCTGCGGGCTGCGGCGCGGCCGGCGCGGCCTGATCCCGTACGCCGGGAAGCCGGACCGTCGCCGTCGTGCCCTCACCCGGAGTGGAGGACAGCGTCAGCTGGCCGCCGGCCTGACTCACGATGCCGTGGGCCGTCGACAGCCCGAGCCCGGCCGTCCCGGTCGACCGCTTGGTCGTGAAGAACGGCTCGAACGCCCGGTTGAGCACGTCGGCCTCCATGCCGCGCCCGGTGTCGCTGACCGTCACCACGGCGTCGCCGGTGTCCGAGAGCGCCGTCGCGATGCTGATCGTCCCGCCGCCCGGCATCGCGTCGGCGCTGTTGCCGACCAGGTTGATCAGTACCTGGCTGATCTGGCGAGGGTCGGCCCGCACGTCGGCCGAGCCGGGAGCCGGCCGCAGCACGACGGAGGCCGCCCCCGCGGCGTCGCGCAGGGTTCCGAGCAGGTCGCGCAGCAGGGTGTTGAGGTCGAACGTGGCCGGCTGGGTGATCTCCCGCCGGCCGAACGCGAGCAGCTGCTGGGTGAGCGCCTTGGCTCGCTCCCCGCCCTTGATCACCTGGTCGAGGTCGGCCAGCAGCGAGGCCGACAGGTCGGCCGGCAGCACGTCGGCCGACTCGGTGACCGATTCGATGGCGAGCGAGGTGTAACCGAGGATCGCGCCGAGGATGTTGTTGAAGTCGTGGGCGGCGCCGCCGGCCATCCGGCGCAGGCTGTCGAGCCGTTCGGCGTCGCGGCGGCGGGCGTCGTCCTGGCGGCGCTGGGTCTCGTCGCGCAGCCGCTCCTCGGTCTCGACCACGTCGGAGACGTCGTCGACCATGAGCACGCCGCCGGCCAACTCGGCCTCGTCGTCCTGGATGTGCCGCAACTGCAGGCGCAGGCAGCGGACCGTGCCGTCGGGGAACTCGACCCGGTGGGTGAACCGGCGCTCGGTCGCGTTGCCGCGCAGCAGATCCAGGGCGTCCTGGCGGGCCGGGGAGTCCAGGCAGGCCAGCCAGCCCCGGCCGAGCAGGTCCGGGATCGGCTTGCCCATGATCTCGGCCAGCCGGGGGTTGATGTAGTCGGCCTCGCCGTCGGCGTCGAGCAGCGCGATGCCGACCGGGGACGCCACGGCCATCGCCTCGAAGCGCCGCTCGGTGTGGTGCAGGGCCCGCACCTTCTCGATCAGCTTGGCGTTGACCGCCTGCACGTGAGCCTGCGCGAAGTCGTCCGAAGGGACCGCGTTGATCGAGACCGGCCCGCCGGCCAGTGCCGCGTCGACCGCGTCGAGCAGCTCATGCGGGTCCTGCGAGCGCAGCACGACCTGGCTGACCCCGCACGCCTCGGCGATCGGCCGGGTCTCGGGCTCCAGATAGTTGGCGGTGTAGAAGATCACCGGCGCCTGGGCGGCCAGCTGATCGTCGTCGTTGCGCAGGCGGTGCACCAGCTCGAGACCGTCGATGCCGGGCATCAGCACGTCGGACACGACCACGTCGGGGTGATGCTCGTGGGCCAGGCGCAGCGCGTCGGCACCGTCGTTGGCCTCGATCACCTCGTGGCCCCGGTACCCCAGCAGCAACCGGACGATGTCCCGGTTCGCGGCCACATCGTCGACGACCATCACCGTCGCCACGGGCGGCTCCTCATCTGTTCATGTCCGTTATAAGACTAAAGCAGGAAAGATCCCTTGTACGGTTATTCGATGTGACCAGCCGACACGCCGCCGCCGCGGCCATCGCGACCGGCGGCCTGATCTGGGCCTGGCGCGGCCTGCTCCACCGGCACGACCGCCGGCGCCTCGAGCGCTACATCCACCTGGCCGCGATCCTCGAGGAGACGGCCGCGCCCGCCTTCGTCAAGACGCTCGACGGGCGCTACCGCATCGTCAGCCCGGCCTACGAACGCCTGCACGGCATCCGTGACGCGGCCGGGCTGCACGACCACGAGGTGCACTCGCCCGACAAGATCGCCGAGATCCACCGGCACGACACCGACGTGCTCGTCGGCAGCGGCCCGGTCGCGTACGAGGAGGAGCTCGGCGGCCGGTGGTTCGTGACCACCCTGCACGCGCTGCGCGACGGGCGCGGCCGCCCGTACGCGATCTTCGGCTCCGGGGTCGACGTGACCCAGCTGCGCCTGGCCGAGGGCAAGTTCCGCAGCCTGCTCGACGCCTCACCCGAGGCGATGGTCTGCGTCAGCAGCGACGGCCGGATCGTGCACGCCAACAACCGCGCCGTGGAGCTGTTCCGCTACCGCCGCGACGAGATGGTCGGCGCGGCGATCGAGACGCTCGTGCCCGGGGCCAGCCGGAAGGTCCACGTGCAGCACCGCAACCGCTACTTCGCGACGCCGTCGGCCCGGCCGATGGGCGAGGGCATGCTGCTGACCGCCCAGCGCAAGGACGGCACCGAGTTCCCGGTCGACGTCAGCCTCTCCCCCGTCCAGGCCGAGGGCAAGAGGATGGTGCTCGCCGCCATCCAGGACGTCACCACGCGCCGATTCCAGGCGCACACCAACGCGCGCCTGGCCGCGATCGTCGAGTCGTCGAACGACGCCATCGTCAGCAAGGCCCTCGACGGCACCATCCAGACCTGGAACTCCGGGGCCGAGCGGCTCTACGGCTACACGGCCCAGGAGATGATCGGCTACGACGTCACCCGGCTGCTGCCGCCCGACCGGCTCGACGAGGAGAAGGACCTGCTGGCCCGGGTGACCCGCGGCGAGACGATGCCGCAGCACGAGACGCGACGGATGCGCAAGGACGGCCGGCTCATCGAGGTGTCGCTGAGCATGGCGCCCATGCGCGACGACGACGGCCGGATCATCGGGGCCTCGACGGTCGCGCACGACATCACCGCGCGGGTCAAGGCCGAGACCCGGCTGCGGGTCGAGCGCGAACAGCTCGAAATGATCATGTCGGCCGCGGCCGACCCGTTCTTCTCGATGGACTCCGACGGCGTCATCCGGGAGTGGAACCGGCAGGCCGAGCAGGTCTTCGGCTGGCCCCGCGAGCGGATCATCGGCTGCAACGTCGCCGACACGGTCCTGTCCGGGCGCTACCACCGGGCGCTGGAGAGGTTCCTCGACGGCCGGTGGGAGTGGCTGCTCGACCGTCCGACCGAGATGGTCGCGGTGCACCACGACGGCCGGGAGCTGCCGGTCGAGCTGACCATGTGGCGCATCCGGCACGACGGCCTGGCGCAGCTGCACGCCTTCGCCCGCGACATCAGCGCCCGCCGGGAGACCGAGCAGGCGCTGGCCCAGGCCCGCGACCAGGCGATCGAGACGGCCCGGCTCAAGTCGCAGTTCCTGGCGTCGATGAGCCACGAGATCCGCACCCCGATGAACGGGGTCATCGGGCTGACCGGCCTGCTGCTCTCCTCCGACCTCGACGAGCAGCAGCGCCGCTACGCGGAAGGCATCAGCACGGCCGGCTCCGCGCTGCTCTCGGTCATCAACGACGTGCTCGACTTCTCCAAGCTGGAAGCCGGCAAGGTGCTGCTCGAGGACACCAACTTCCAGCTGCGGCGCCTGGTCGACGACGTGGTCGCGCTGGTGGCGCCGCCCGGCACGGCCCGGTCGGTGTCGATCTCCGGCTTCTGCGACGAGCGCCTGCCCGCGACCGTGAGCGGCGACGCGGCCAAGCTGCGCCAGGTGCTGCTCAACCTGGCCGGCAACGCGATCAAGTTCACCCCGTACGGCGAGATCGCCATCACGGTCACCCCGGACCAGGGAGAGCAGGCCGGCCCCGGCGCCGTCCCCGTCCGTTTCGAGGTGCACGACACCGGCATCGGCATCGACCACCACCAGCAGGAAAAGCTGTTCGAGCCGTTCACGCAGGCCGACGCGGGCACCACCAGGCGCTTCGGCGGCACCGGGCTCGGCCTGGCCATCTCGCGCGACCTCGTCGAGCTGATGGGCGGTCACATCGGCGTCCACAGCGAGCCGGGCCAGGGCAGCACGTTCTGGTTCACGGTCACCTTGCGAGCGGCCCGCGACGGTCTCGACATCGCTTCGAGCCATGCCCTGGACGGTCTGCGCGTCGTCATCGTCGACGAGGACGAGACCGACCGGGCCGTGCTGGCCGACCAGTTGACGGCCTGGTCGATGCAGGCCACCGGCGTCGGCACCAGCGAGGCGGCGTACGAGATCCTGCGCGACGCGGCGGCGACCGGGCGCCCGATCGACCTGGTGATCCAGGACATCCACACCGCCGGGGTCAGCACACCGGCGCCCGAGGGCACGCCCGTGCCCAAGACGATCCTGCTCACCGACCAGCCGGAGGCCCTGCCCACCGAGCCTGACCCGGTGGCGGTGTCGGCCGCCTTCGCCAAGCCGCTGCGGCAGTCCCAGCTCTACGACGCGCTGGTCGGCGTCCTGGTGCCGGCCGACGAGCCGCCGCCCGGTCCGGCCCCGGTCGTCCCCGGGCGGGGCCACGTGCTGCTGGTCGAGGACAACGAGATCAACCGCACGGTGGCCCTGGGCATCCTGGCCACCCTGGGCTACAGCGCCGACGTCGCGGTGAACGGCCGCGAAGCGGTGGCGATGGCCGCCGCCCACGACTACCAGCTCATCTTCATGGACTGCCTGATGCCCGAGATGGACGGCTACGCCGCCACGGCCGAGATCCGCCGCCAGGAGGGCCACGACCGGCACGTCCCGATCATCGCCCTCACGGCGAGCGCCCTGGCCGAGGACCGGGCCCGCTGCCTCGAGGCCGGAATGGACGAGCACCTGGCCAAGCCGCTGGTCCCGGCCGACGTGGCCGCCGCGCTGGCCCGCTGGGTCACGCCCCCGGCCCCGGCCGGCAACGGGATCGTCGCCCAGATCGAGGCCCGGCTGGACCAGTTGCGCGGACCCGACCCGGCCGCCAGCGCCCCCGTGATCGAGCGCCTGCTCCGCACCATGGTCGCCCGCATCCCCGAGCACCTGGAGAAGATCAGTCAGGCACTGGCCCTCGACGACGCCACGACGTTGCGCAACGAGGCCCACCAGCTGAAGGGCATCATGGCCAACATCGGCGCCGCAGCCGCCGCCGACGCCTGCGGCCTGCTGGAGGACCACGCCCGCCGGAACGACCTCGAAGCAGCCGTGGAAGCGCTGGCCGCCCTGCGCCCCGAGACGAACGCCGTCCGCGCGGCCGCGGACGTCATCCTGACGGCCGGCCCGATCGCGGTCAGCACGCCGTGACCGAAGGCCGCCCGGTGGCGGTCAGCTCGCTGTGGCGGCAGTGATCGTGGCGAGGACGGCTGCGACGGTCACGGCGGCGAGCCAGACCCGGTGACGCCCCGGAGCGGCGTGCCGGCCCCGGTGGCCGTGCAGGTCGGACGGTCGGACGAGGCGCTCGAGGTCGATGCTGGAAGTCATGACCATCAACCTAGGAACCGGCCCCGGTCGCCCGCGTGAGCTGCCGTACTCAATCACGCCTGAGCATGCCGGAGCGTCACACCGACCCGGCGAGGGCAGCCATCCGGTCGAGCGAGCGCCGCACGACCGCGCGCGATGCGGCCCACGGTTTCGGTGCGACGCCTCGATCTGGAGCCGGCGACACCGGGCGAGGTGTCGGGCTGGTGTCCTTCTATCCGTTGTCGCACGCCAACCGCGGACGCGAAGACCTCTACGCCCAGATCATCGCCGACGAGGGACACCGCTACGACTTCGTCCCCGTCCGAGACGACCAGGCGGTGCTCGTCCACGACGGCGACAGGGAGATCAAGCCAAGCTGACGTCGTTGCGCCCGACTCGTGCGTGGTGAGATCGCGACAGCACAGCGGCACGGACGTGATGGGGACGCCCGTGCCGCTGTCTCGTCAGCGCAGGCCGAAGGCTCGCGTGATGCGCTGCTCGACCGTGTTGCCCCGGGTGTCGCGGGCGCTGGTGCGCAGCGTGACGAACTGTGCGGCACGCGGAGCGGTGATCCGGGCGCTCCAGGCGTTCGCTCGCGGGCGCACGGCAGCCCGGTGCCAGGTGGCCCCGTCGTCGTACGAGACGTCGAGCGTGAGCGTCCGGACGACTCCAGGATCGGTCGCCGTGGCCAGGGTGGACGGGGCGACCGTCAGGTCGAAGGTTCGTCTCGCCCGGCCGTCCCGGTCGGTGTCCACGTCGTAGTCCAGCTGGATCAGCGTCGGGGAGTCGGCCGTACCGGGCTTCACGTCACCGGAGGTGAACGACCACTCGGTGCGGGTGCTGGTCGAGTAGGGGCCGGCCCACGCGTCCCGGTCGTTCTCCGACACCAGCCGGTACGGGAGCACCTGGGCCGGCAGCGGGCCGGCGGTCAGCAGCGCGTTGTTCCGGTCGGTCGAACCCACCACGTTGTCACCCTGGTGGAGGGTCAGCCGGTTGTCGACGTTCGGGTTGTCGTCGGTGCTTCCCTCGTGGGCGGCACCCGAGTCGCCCCAGCCCGGGATGTCGGCGAAGAACCAGCCACCCTCCTGGCGGACGATGTCGAGGCTGTCAGGGTCGTCCACCAGGCGGGGCCGCTGCACCGGGCCGAACCACCGCTGCGATTGCACCGAACCGGCCCGGTACGCGACCGGCGCGGTGTGCTGAGCCTGCTCCCCCCGGATCATCACGTTCGAGATCCACTTCTTCCCGGCCGTCACCCAGTCCGTGCGTCGGCCGTGGGCCGGAGCCTCGACGTAGTCCAGGAACGTCGTCAACCCGAGCGTGTCGATCGAGTAACGCTGATCGAGCGCGCGCCCCGGGCGCCAGTTGTCGAACGACATGTCGACCCGGGCCAGGCTGCCCGGCGTGGCCCGGTAGGAGAGGTCCCGCGGCACCTGGCCGACGTAGTCGGTGACCAGGTCGTAGGCGTACTCGGTGACGGGGTGGGAGGTGGCGTCGAGCCGGACGGCGCGCTCGCGCTGGAGGCGGGCGATCAGTTTCTCGCCCTCGTCGTGGGTGAGGGTCGCGACGGTGACCGGTGGCGGGTCCGACGGCATCCAGGGCGTTCCGGGCCAAGGCTCGAGCCGCCCGGCACCGTCGTTGACAACCAGAAGCAGCCGGGCGCCCGCGGCCGCCGCCGCGGCCGCCTGGTCCTGGATCGAGGCCGGACCGCCGGCCCGGACGACCAGAGCCTTGCCGCGTACGTTACCGCCCAGCACCGCGTCGAGGCCGCGCACGGTGGCCGGCAGCGGCGTCGCACCCTGCTGCACCCGCAGGTCGTCATAGCCGGCGACAGTCAAGGTGGGCTGGGCGAGGCGCCAGCGGGCCGACGCGGTCAACGTACCGTCCGGGACCTTGCCCGTCGGTAGCACCCAGACGCTGTCGTACTGCGCTCCCGGGTACCACGCGTCCAGCCAGGGGTTGCCGGCGATGTCCCGGATGAGCGTGAACCGGGACGTGATCACCGTGGACGGCCGCGGGGTGCTCGCGGTCAGGCGCCGGGCCTTGGCCGCGTCGAAGACCACGGTGCGGTCGCCGTTCAGCTGGATGCCGGTCACCGGGAGGATGGCCAGGCCCTGTGAACGCGACCCGTGGGTCCCCTCGACATCGGCGGTCAGATAGGCGGTGTACGTGCCCTCGGGCAGCCGCACGTCGAGCGCACCCGTCTCGTCGATCGCCTGGATGAGCGTCCGGTCACGGCTCAGCACGACGACCGTACCGGCGAGCGGTTTGCCGCTCCGGTCCCGGGCCCGCAGCGCGAGCTGATGGCGTGCGCCTTCCCGTCCCCCACCGACGGAGGTACGCAATCCGCCGGTCGCGGTCACAGAACCGGAGAAGGTCTGGTCGCCCGGCACCGTGTCGAACGAGGCCGTCGCGGTCACCGTGGCGGTGCTGTGGGCCGGGACGGTGACCTGCTTGGCCGACAGCGTGACGTGGTCGAGGGAGGAGGCCAGATCGAGCGTGACCGCGGTCGCGCCGATGTTGGTGTAGGTGATCTCCCGGCCGACCGGCTCCGGAATGGTGGGAGAGGACGGATAGCCGAAGTCGACCGAGCCGGTTGCGAAGACCGTGGCGCTCGTCGTCGCCGCGACGTCGAGCCGACCGGTCCCACCCTGGTAGGCGTCCGTGTCCGGAGTGGCCTTGGTCGTGCTGACCAGGGCGTCCTTGAGCTGCCGGCCCCGGAGTCCGGGGTGCGCGGCGGCGACCAGCGCCGCGGCGCCGGCGACGTGCGGCGTCGCCATCGACGTGCCGTTCAGCGACTGGTAGGGCCCCTCGCCGGTCGCGCTGAGGCGGGACCGGGCGGCCAGGATGCCCACTCCGGGCGCGGTCAGATCGGGCTTGACCGCCCGGTCGCCGACTCGCGGCCCCTGGCTGGAGAAGGAGGCGAGCACGTCCTGGCTGTCCACGGCGCCGACGGTGAGGGCCGCGTCGGCCGCGCCCGGCGTGCCCACGGTGTACTTGCTGGGGCCCGCATTGCCGCCCGCGACGACGAACAGCGCGCCGGTCTCCGCGCTGAGCTGGTTCACGGCCACACTCATCGGATCCGTGCCGTCAGTGCTGTCCCCGCCGAGGCTCATGTTGACGATGCGGGCCTGCTGGTCGCGGACCGCCCACTCCATACCGCTGATGATCCACGATGCCTGGCCGCCGCCCTGGTTGTCGAGCACCTTGCCGACGTGCAGGCGTGCACCCGGCGCGACGCCGCGCTCCTGGCCATCCGACGCGGCGCCGCTGCCGGCGATCGTGGACGCCACGTGAGTGCCGTGACCCAGGCCGTCCTCGACCGACTCGCCGGGCACGAAGGACGCGGTCGCGGTCACCGAGGCGGTCAGGTCCGGGTGGGAGGTGTCGATCCCGGTGTCCAGAACGGCCACGTCGACACCGGTGCCGGTGTTGCCCTTCTGCCAGACCTCCGGGGCGCCGATCTGCGCGGTGCTGTCGGCCAGGGCGGCCTTGACCTTGCCGTCCAGCCAGATCTTCTTGACCCCCTGGGCCGACCGGGCGCCGATCGCGGAGGCCAGGAACCGGCCGGAACGGTCCGCGGTCAAGGCGGCGCCACCGATGCTCTCCAGCGGGCGGAGGCCGGTGGCACCGGCCGGTGCGGTACGAGCGGTGGCTGCCGGGCCGTTGTAGGTGACGATCAGCGGGATGCCCGAGCTGTGCGCGTCGTCGTAGCCGTCGGCGACCAGGTCGGTGACGTTGAACAAGTCGTCGTCGAGCAGACCGGAAGCCAGGTACCGGAAAGCGTCGTGCGGGTAGACGTACGTGTCGCCGTCCTTGACCTTCGACAGGTATCCGGCGAGCTCACCCTTGGGGTTGCGCACCTGAACACCGCCGTCGGGGGCGACGGTCACCTTGTCGCCGGTGATCAGGGTGACCGTGTTCGCCGGCGTGCTGCCGGGTGGCGGCGGAGGGGCGGCCGCCTGGGCGGCCGGGGAAACGAACGCGACCGAGCTGACGGTCAGCGCGACCAGCCCGAATCCACGGAGGCGGGACAGTGACAGTGACAACGAGACCTCGCGGGTGATCATGGGATCGAACCCGCTCACTATGAGGATCTTCTATTACGCGGAGATCACGTCGCCGAACGCACGAGCGGGCCGCCGAACCGACGACCAGCGGCCCCATCCAGGGGATTCACGGTCAATTGCGCAGCACGAGCCCGAGATTGCTCAATCGCCACCGCCCCCTGTCGATCGGCCCGGCACCTGACCGGATGAGCCGACCCAGCCGGACCATCCTGTCGACTCGGCACCGCTGGTCTACTACCGCGTGGGCGCCGGTCCGCCGATCAGTTGCCGGGCGTGGCGGGATCGCGTTCTGCCCGGCGTAGCCGGCGCAGACGTACAGCGGAAACCAGGGAGAAGCCGCCCAGCAAGGTGGACAGGACCGCAACAATGACCTGCGCCGTCATGCCCAAGAACCCGGAGTCGCCCACGGCCACGTTGCCCCAGCGCAGCACCGCCAGGAAGGTCCAGACACCACCGAACACGAATCCCCAAGTGGGTGTGTTGCCCATCTGCCACCAGGGACGCTTCGCATCTGCCACGCCGGTGAGTGTCTCAGGGTGCCGTCGTCCGGGCTAGTGGATCTTCCGCCCCACCGTCCGGCGCCGCGGCGTCGCCACATCGGCAGGATTACCATGCCTCGGTGACCTGGGAGCCGGTGCGGGATGCGTATTCGTCCATGTCGGAGCAGTACATCGGGCTGTTCGACGGGGACTGGCAGGACAAGGACGACACGGCCCTCATCCGCGACCATCTGACCGGCCTGGACGGCCCGGTGCTGGATCTGGGCTGCGGCCCCGGCCATTGGACCGGCTACCTGCATTCCCTGGGCGCCGACGTCACCGGCATCGACCTGGTCCCCGAGTTCCTCGACCACGCCCGCGCGCACTTCCCCGGGCCGGAGTTCCGGCTCGGCTCGATGACCGGCCTGGACCGGCCCGACCATTCCGTGGCCGGCCTGCTCTCCTGGTACTCCACCATCCATCTGCCGCCACCGGAGCTCGACCTGGCTCTCACCGAGTTCCGCCGGCTGCTGGCCCCGGCCGGACGGCTGGTGATCGGCTTCTTCGACAGCGACGACGGGGTGGCCGCGTTCGACCACAAGGTCGTCACGGCGTACCGCTGGCCGGTCGACGAGTTCTCTGCCCGCCTCGTCAAGGCGGGTTTCACCGAGCTTCAGCGCCTTCGACAGCAGGTCCCGGAGCGGCCGGACCGCAGATACGCGGCCATCGCCGCAGCCTGAAGACGCCGCCTGAGGATGCACCCTGGGGACGCCTGGCGGACTGTCAGTCGTGGCCGAGGTGGGTCGCCATCGCGGTCAGCAGGCGCTCGCGGGCGTCGACCTCCTTGAGGCGGGCGTCGTTGGCCTGGCGGCGCCACATGTCACGTGGGCTGTGCAGGTCGCGGGTGCTGCCCAGGGGCTCGTCGCCGGCCTCGGACTGCTTGGTCAGGGCGAACCGCAGCTTCTCGAACCGTTCCAGCCAGGCCTCGAACGCCTCGCGGACCGTCGGCTCGGCGAAGAGGCCGACGAGCACGCGCGCCCGCACCAGATCCTCGTCGCCGGCTTCGGTCGTGCTGACCCGCACGACGGTGGTGGCGATCTCGACGTACGACTCCTCGAGCCGACGATCCCGCCGGTCCCCACCGGCCTGGGCGTAGCGCAGTTCCTCCAGCCGGCGGGCCTGCTCGCCGGCCAGTTCGGCCAGGGCCTGCGCGTGCCGGTTGCCCTCGCGCGCCAGTCCGGCCGTCTGCCGCTGGCTGCGTACGCTCGTCGCCCAGCCGAAGAGGATGCCGGCCAGCGCCACCACCCCGCCGCCGATGGGGGTCAGCCAATCCACGGGGTCAGTCGCCGCACTGCTGGCCGTCGTAGTCGGAGCCGTCGATCGAGCCGCCCCACTTGACGCAGTCGCCGTCGGTCACCGGGCCGGCCTTCACCGCGCCGGCGTAGAACTCGTCCTCGCGGCTGTCGTCGGCGCGCTGCTGGCCCGCGACCTCCAGGTATGCCGCCATGGGCGTCTTCTTGCCGTTGCCGGCTTCCTTCAGGGTGACGGTGCAATTCAGCTCGCCGTCGTTGAGCGACAGCAGATAGACCTGGCCGAGCACGGTGCCCTCGTCGTCGCGCACCTTGGCCCGGTCGACCACCTGGAAGTCGTCGCCGCAGAGTTGCTGAGGGCTGTACGGGTTCTTGGTCTTGGTGTCGGTGGGCTCCGGCTCCGGCTCGGGCGACTCGGTGGTCTCGGTCGGCTCGGCGACCGGCTTCTTCGTGCGCGGGGTCGACGTGGGCTTGCGCGACTTGCCGGGCTTGACGGATGGGCTGTCACCGCCGGCGGCCAGGTTGTCGGTGGGCGAGCTGGGGGTCTCGCCCGCGCTGTCGGACAGGGCGTAGGCCACGCCGATGCCGCCCAGGCCGACCAGGACGGCCGCGATGGCCGACACCAGGACGACGTTGCGGCGGCTCTTGGGGGCCGCACCCGATCCGGCGCCACGGTCGGAGGCGGCCAGGTTGGCGCCGGACGGCGGGATCGCGGCCGACCCGGCCGCGGGCAGCCGGGCTGAGGAGGCGCCGTACGCGGAGGTGCCATAGGCCGACGTGCCGTAACCGCCTTGCGGGGCGCCGGCCTGCGCGCGACCGGGCTGATAGCCGGCGGGGCCGGACACGGGCCGGGCCGCGCCGGACGCCGGACCCTGGCGGGAGGTCGGATACGGCGAGGCTCCGGGCGCCGGCATGCGACCCGAGGTGCCGGTGCCGGCTGCCGGCATGCGCCCCGACGTGCCCGTGCCGGGCAGCTGGGTGCGGCCGGAATTCTGACCGGCGGCACCGTACGGGCGGGTCGCCTGGGTGGGCGGGCGGCCCGGCGAGCGCGCGGCCGACGCCATCTCGGATGCGCTCGCGAAGCGCTGTGCCGGCTCCTTGGCCAGGGCGCGCAGCACCAGGGCGGCCACCGGCGGGGGCACGTCGGCCGGCAGCGCGGGCAGGTCCCCGTACACGAGCTGGGACATGACCTGCAGCGGGTTGTCGCCGACGTAGGGCGGGCGGCCGGTCAGGCAGCAGTAGGCGACGGCGCCGAGGGCGTACACGTCGGTCTGGGGGGAGATCGGACGGGCCTCGGCCTGCTCGGGGGCCATGTAGTTGACCGAGCCGAGCACCACGTTGGTGCCGGTCAGCCCGGCCCCGGCGGCCGAACGGGCCACCCCGAAGTCGACCAGCACGATCGCGCCGTTGCGGCGGACCAGCAGGTTGGCCGGTTTGACGTCGCGGTGCACGATGCCCGCCTCGTGGGCGACCTGCAGCGCGTCGGCGACCTGCGCGACGATCGTCATCGTCTCGGCGGGGCTCAGCCGGCCGGCCTGCTCGATCCGCTTGGCCAGCGAGACGCCCTCGATGTACTCCATCACGAGGAAGTCGATGCGGTTGCCGTCGACCTGGGCGTTCTCGCTGTAGTCGTAGACCTGCACGATGCCGGGGTGGCGCAGCGCGGCCATCATGCGGGCCTCGGTGCGGAAGCGGGTGAGGAACTCGCGGTCGGCCATCAGCGCGGGCAGCAGCGTCTTGACGGCGATCGGCCGGTGGAGCATGAGGTCCTCGCCGCGCCAGACCTCTCCCATGCCACCGGCGGCGATCCGCTGGGTCAGGCGATAACGGTCGTTGAGCATGGTTCCCGGGGACAGCACCCGGACATGCTACTCAAGCCCGCCAAGGTCACCGTCCGGTGGCCGCGGCCCGGCGGACGGATCGGCGGATAACGGACGACGTGGGTCCCCGGACACCTCCGGCAGCAGCCGGGGGTGACCCGGCCCCCTCCGGCGAGGGAGGGAGCCGGGCCGCGGGGCACCGGAGGCTGTACTGCCGGGTCAGGCTCTTCCGGCCGGCGCCGGCTCCGACGTGGCGCCGGCGGGCGGAGGTGTGTCGTCGTTCGAGTCGGAATCGGGGTCGAGCATCGTGGCCTCGTCGAACGGGTCCTGGCCGGAGAGCACCGCGCGGGACTTGTCCCGGTCGATCTCGTTGGTCCAGGTGCCGACCAGCACGGTGGCCACGGCGTTGCCGGCGAAGTTGGTGAGCGCCCGCGCCTCGGACATGAACCGGTCGATGCCGACGATCAGGCCGACCCCGTCGACCAGCTCGGGACGGTGGCTCTGCAGGCCGCCGGCCAGGGTGGCCAGGCCGGCGCCGGTGATGCCGGCCGCGCCCTTGGAGGCGATGATCATGAAGACCAGCAGCGAGATCTGCTCGCCGATGGACAGCGGCTGGTCGAGCGCCTCGGCGATGAACAGCGACGCCATGGTCAGATAGATCGCGGTGCCGTCGAGGTTGAAGGAGTAGCCGGTCGGCACGGTGATGCCGACGACCGGCTTGCTGACGCCCAGGTGCTCCATCTTGGCGATGAGCCGTGGGAGCGCCGACTCCGACGACGAGGTCGACAGGATCAGCAGGAACTCGCGGCCCAGGTACTTGAGCAGCGAGAAGATGTTCATCCGGGCGAACGCCCACAGGATGGTGGCCAGGATGACGAAGACGAAGATCGCGCAGGTGACGTAGAAGCCGAGCATGATCTGGGCCAGGCTCTTGAGCGCGTCCACGCCGGTCTCGCCGACGACCGCGGCGATCGCGCCGAACGCGCCGATCGGGGCCAGCCACATGATCATGGCGAGGATCTTGAAGACCAGCCGCTGGATGACCGTGACGGCCCGCAGCACGGGCTCGCCGCGGCGGCCCATGCTCTGCACCGCGAAGCCGACCAGCAGGGCCACGAGCAGCGTCTCGAGCACCTCACCGTCGGTCAGCGAGGAGAGCAGGCTGTTGGGGATGATGCCGAGCACGAAGTCGGCCAGGCTCTCGTCGGCCGCGCCGCCGGCCTGCTTCTGCCCGGCCGCGGCGGCCGCCGGGTCGAGGTGCAGCCCGGCCCCGGGGTGGATGATGTTGCCGACGACGAGGCCGATGGCCAGCGCCGCGGTCGACATGACGAGGAAGTAGCCGAGCGCGAGACCGCCGACCCGGCCGACCTTGGCCGCCTGCCGGATCGAGCCCACGCCCAGCACGATGGTGCAGAAGATGACCGGGGCGATCATCATCTTGATGAGGTTGACGAAGCCGGTGCCGATCGGCTTGAGCTCCTTGGCGACATCCGGAACCGCGAGGCCGAGCACGATGCCGGCCACGACTGCCACGATCACCGCCAGGTAGAGGTAGTGCGTCCGGTCCCGCCTGACCCGCGGGGTGGGGCTCTGGGTGTCCATGCCGCAGACTGTGTCCCGCGTCTCACATCCAGGGCGACATTGCGTTCATTCTGTTTACTGCGGAGAACCGAGACCGAAACATGTCGATGGCACTGGCCCCCAGGAAAACCCGTGGCTGGAGCATCGCGCGCCAGCTCTTCGTCCTCCAGGTGCTGGTCGTGACCGTGCTGGTGGCGATCGGCACGACCGGCGCGGTGCTGCTGGCCCGCGACGACACCGAGCAGGCCGCCATCGACCAGGTGACCGGCATCGCGCAGGCGGTCGCGCACAATCCCCTGGTCGTCGAGGCCGTGCGCGGCGCCGACCCGTCGGAGATCCTCCAGCCGTACGCCGAGAGCGTCCGCGAGGCGACCCTGACCGACTTCATCGTGGTGATGGCGACCGACCGCACCCGGTTCACGCACACCCGGCCCGAACTGATCGGCCGGAAGTTCATCGGCACCATCCAGGGCGCGCTCGACGGCCGTACGGTGATCGAGAAGAGCATCGGGACGCTGGGCGAGTCGGTCCGCACCGTGGTGCCGGTGACCGACGCCGCCGGCACCGTGATCGCGCTCGTGTCGGTCGGCATCACCACCGAGGCGATCAACCAGAAGCTGCTGGGCCGGGCGCCGGCCGTCGCGATCCCCACGGCGCTGGCGCTGCTCATCGCCGCGGCCGGCTCGTGGCTGCTCAGCCGGCGCCTGCGCCGCCAGACCCACGGCCTCGGACCGGCCGAGATGACCCGGATGTACGAGTACCACGACGCGGTGCTCCACTCGGTGCGCGAGGGCCTGGTCGTGGCCGATCGCGCCGGCGCCGTCACCCTGGTCAACGACGAGGGACGACGGCTGCTGGGCGAGGGCGAGCTGCCGCAGGAGATCGGCGAGCTGCTCGCCGCCCGGACGACCGTGGCCGACGAGCCGGTGCTGGCCGGGGACCGCATCCTGGTCGCCAACCAGCGGGTGATCCGCTCCGAGGGACAGACCGTCGGGACGGTGCTCACCCTGCGCGACCACACCGAGCTGCGCGCGCTGACCGGCGAGCTGGACTCCGTCCGCGGTCTCACCGAGGCGCTGCGCTCGCAGGCCCACGAGGCCGCGAACCGCCTGCACACGGTGCTGACCATGGTCGAGCTGGGCCGCACCGAGGAGGCGGTGCGGCTGGCCACGGCCGAGCTCGAGGTGGCCCAGCAGCTCACCGATCAGGTGGTGGGCGCGCTGAGCGAGCCTGCGCTGGCCGCCCTGCTGCTCGGCAAGTCGGCCCAGGCCGCCGAGCGCGGGGTGCGGCTCGTGGTGGACGATGCATCCCGGCTGGACAGCGCCCCGGTGCCGACCCGGGAACTGCTCACCGTGGTCGGCAACCTGGTCGACAACGCGCTGGAGGCGGTGGCCGGCACCGAGCCGCCGAGGGAGGTGACCGTGCTGGTGGTCGAGTCCGGCGGCGAGGTCATCGTGCGGGTGGGCGACACCGGGCCCGGATTGTCGTCCGACGACGCCTTCCGGCGGGGCTGGTCGACCAAGGCCGCGGGGCGGGGGCTGGGCCTGGCCCTGGTCAAGCAGGTGGCCGACCGGCACGGCGGGACCATCGACGTGGGCTCCGGGCCGTCCGGCGGCGCGCTGATCACCGTACGGATCCCGGTGCGCCCATGACGGCCATCCGGGTGCTCGTCGTCGAGGACGAGCCGCTCATCGCCGAGGCCCACGCCGCGTACGCGGGACGGGTCGAGGGTTTCGAGGTGACCGGGGTCGCGCACACCGCCCAGCGCGCGATGGCCACGCTGCGCTCGACCGCGGTGGACCTGGTGCTGCTCGACCTGCACCTGCCCGACCTGAGCGGGCTCGAGCTGACCCGGGCCCTGCGCGCGGCCGGCATCGGCACCGACGTGCTGGTCGTGACGTCGGCCCGCGACCTGGCGATGGTGCGCTCGGCGGTCTCGCTCGGCGTGACGCACTACCTGCTCAAGCCGTTCACCTTCGCCACCTTCCGGGAGAAGCTTCTCGGGTACGCCCGGTACCGCGCCCAGTTGCTCGGCGACGAACAGGTCGCGGCCCAGCACGAGATCGACCGCGCGTTCGCGGCGCTGCGCGGCTCCTCCCCCGACTCGCTGCCCAAGGGTCTCGACCAGGGCACCCTCGACCTCGTGCTGGGAGTCCTGCGCGGCGCCGGCGACACGGCCGGGCTGTCGGCGGCCGAGGTCGCCGCTCGGATGGGCGCCTCCCGGGTCACCGCCCGGCGCTACCTGGAGCACCTGACCGAGGCCGGGCAGGTCGCGCGGAACCCCCGGTACGGCGGGCCCGGGCGTCCCGAGGTCGAATACCGCCGCACCCGTTAGCCGCGGGGCCGGAGGGCGGCGAAGGTGGCGGCGGTCGTGGTGCCGTAGACCAGGTGGGCGCCGAGGTCCTTGGCCAGCGTCACCCGGTCGTACTCGAAGATCGGCTTGTAGAGGCCCGCGGCCGGGAGCACCGCGTAACCGGTGAGCCAGACGCCCGCGCCGAACGGCGGCCCGTAGGCGACCCGGGGACGGGGCAGGGAACCGGCCAGGACGCCGTAGGCCGCGCCGTTGAGAATCCCGTAGCCCCAGTGCGTGACGTTATTGACCAGCGCGGCCCGGCTGTCCGGGAGCTTGCGCTGGAAGAGGCCCTCGTAGAGGCGGCGGCCGACCTGGGCCGGGGCGGGCGCGTCGTCCCAGGTCCGCACGGTCGACGAGAACTCCCAGGTGGAGAAGCTGTCGTGCCCGCCGCCACGCCGGTAGCGCAGGTAGAGAAGGGCGTCCATGGCGAGGGTGCCGACCGTGCCGGCGACGAGGCCGCGGATCACGGCGCCCAGAGGAGTCGTACGGGTCATGGGTCTTCCCTTCGTCGTCCTGATGCCTCAGCCTGCTCCGTCCCGGCGCGAAAAGCGCCTGCGGAACACCGGGTACCGGCCCGGGGTGCCGCAGGTCTCACTCTCCGGACGGTCGTGCAGGATTCGAATGATTCGATGTGGTTATCGTGAACTCATGGCAACGGAGAGCGGCAACACTCCGATGGGGACGGTCTCTTTCCGCCTGGGCCTGCTCGGGGTCGCGCAGGACGCGCTCTATGCGACCCGGCTGGCCGAGCTCGACCTCAAGCCGAAACACGTGTCGCTGCTGTGTGTGCTGCGCCTGCGGGGCGCCGGTTCGCAGATGGAACTGGCCGGGCTGCTGGGCGTGGCCCCCAGCCTGGTGGTGCTGCTGGCCGATCACCTCGAGGGCCTGGGGGCGATCCAGCGCGTACGGGATCCGGCCGACCGCCGCCGGCAGAGCCTGCGCCTGACCGAGGCGGGACTGCGGCTGCTGGACGAGGCGACCGAGGCCGCGGCGAAACTGGACCAGGAGATCGCGGCCTGCCTGCCGCCGGCCGACCAGGCCGCCCTGAGCAGCGCGCTGGACCGCCTGCTGGATCTGCGAAACGGATTCGGACGCCGCGGTGATCTTCAGACGGATCATGTGGGATTCTTCGGACCATGACGACGCCGCCGCAGCCCGACGACCAGCAACCGACCGTCCCGCCGGCTGCAGCCGTGCCGCCGGCTTCCGCCGATGACGAGCCGGCCCGGGACCTGCCTCCGGCCCCGATGGAGGGCGCGCCGATCGGTGAAGCGCCGTCGGCACCGAACGGCGCCGCGGAGCCGAGATCGCTGCGCCCGTGGCTGCTGGGTGGCGTCGCCGGAGCGGTCATCGGGGCCCTGGTCGTGGGCATCCTGTGGGCGGCCGGATCGTTCGTCGGCGGGGACGACGCCGCCGAGGACGCGGCGGCGGCGTGCGGCGTCTTCGCCCGGGTGCCCGACGACTGGTCCCGCGAGACCGTCACCGAGGCCAACACCTATCAGCTGGGCGGGGCCATCGCGCTCGCCCAGGCCGCGGGCAGACGCGACGCCGAGTACGGCCCGCTGGCCACGCAGGCCCAGCAGGTGCAGCAGGCCGTCGTCGCGTTCGACATCGACCGGGTCGAGCAGCTCGTCGTCGACGTCCGCAATACGTGCGATGAGCTCTGAGTCGCTTCTCTACACTGCGGCGCATGGAGCCGGCGATGCACGACGACCAGCTCGACATCTCCGGCCCCACGGTCCGCGCCCTGATCGACGAGCAGTTCCCGCAGTGGCGTGAGCTGCCGGTCCGCCCGCCGGCCGGCCACGGCACGGTCAACGCCATCTTCCGGGTCGGCGACGAGCTGACCGCCCGCTTCCCGCTGCAGCCGCGCCCCGGCGTCCGCGCCTGGCTCGAGGCCGAGGCGGCCGCGGCCACCGAACTGCTCGGCCGCACCCGCTTCGCCACCCCGGCCCCGGTGGCCATCGGTGAACCCGGCCCCGGTTACCCGCTGCCCTGGTCGGTGCAGACCTGGATACCCGGTGTGGTGGCCACCGACCAGACGCCGGGTGACGCCTTCGCGAGCGATCTGGCCGAGTTCATCACCGGGGTCCGGGCCCTGGACACCCACGGCCGCACCTTCACGGGCGACGGCCGGGGCGGCGACCTGAAGGACCACGACGCCTCGATGGAGACCTGCTTCGACCGCAGCGAGTCCTTGCTGGACGTTCCCGCGCTCCGCCGTCTCTGGTCGCACCTGAGGGAACTGCCGCGCGGCGACACCCCGGACGTCATGAACCACGGCGACCTGATGCCCGGCAACGTGCTGATGGCCGACGGCCGCCTGACCGGGGTCCTCGACGTCGGCGGCCTGGGCCCGGCCGACCCGGCCCTCGACCTGATCGGCGCCTGGCACCTGCTCGATCCGGGCCCCCGCGCGACGCTGCGCGACGAGCTGGCGTGCGACGACCTCGAGTGGGAACGCGGCCGGGCCTGGGCGTTCGTCCAGGTGATGGAGCTGATCTGGTACTACGACACGACCAATCCCCCCATGGCCGGCATCGGCCGCCGCACCCTCGCCCGCGTCGTCGCCGCCGACATGGGACGCTGAGGCTCAGCCGATCGCGCCGGCGACCCGCTCGGCCCGAAGTCAGGTCGCCTTGGCCGCGTCCAGTTCGCGGATCCTCTTTCGGAGGACGGCTTTCACGGCGTCATAGTTGTGCCAGAAGGCGCTGTCACTCCACTGATCGTCGTCCAGATAGGCGGCCAGCAGAGGGAAATCACCACCTCGGATCAGGTGGGCCTCGCTCAGATCACCCTCGTTGCCCTGCCGGATCTCGGACAGCAGGGCTTCCTCGCGGGCCATGCTCGTGACGATCCGCCCGTAGTTGCTCCGATACTCGCCGACCAGCTCGGCGAGATAGTGGAGCATCATGTCCACCTGATCTTCGATGTCCTCATGGAGAACGAAGCGTTCGCGCTGCATCCGCTGCAGCGTCGCGCGCGCCTTGATGATCGTTTCGACCTGTTCCTCCATGCGTTTGCCCGTGGGATGGGCCGAGATCAGGTAACGAGCGACCGATGCGTGTTCGAAGCCGGCTTTCAGATCCTGAAGGGCGCCGGTGAGGATGCGCGTCTTCTCGGCCTCGCGAGTCCGTTCGAAGTTCCGCTGATTGAGCGCGTACGTGATGAGCACAGTGACCAGGACGGCGGCGCACAGCGGCATCAAGCCCTTGGCCAGCTCCGCCTGGACGTCGATCCGCGACGAGGCCCTCCACAGCAGAACCGCCTCGATCGCGACCAGCACGAGGAAGAAGGCGCTGAGCCAGGCAAGGGTGCGTCGCATCCCGGCATCCTGCCATCCCGCGCCTTCGTCCTCCCCGAGCCGGCATCGCTTGCTTGGGCTGTTCTCGACCTGCTTTGACATCGACGAGGCCGGATGGTGGGGTGGTGGCCGTGAAGGGTCAGATCGTTCATTCGCCGGCCGGTGACGAGATCGTGCTCGATGACGTGGGGCGCAGCGTGCTCCTCGACAACCCCGTCGTGCGGGTGTGGGACGTGTCATTGGCTCCCGGCGAGACCCACCCCTGGCATCTGCACCACAACCCGTACGTCGTCCTGAGCCTCTCGGGGTCGCCGGCCCGGATGGACTGGCTGGACGGCAGCGAGCCGCGCTTTTTGAACGAGTATCGCGGCGGGTCGGTCTATCGGCCGCTGTCGCCGGTGCACCGGCTGACCAACATCGGCGACCGGTTCTATCAGAACCGGCTCGTCGAGCTCAAGGACCTCGGTGAGAACCTGCCGTCGCCGGCCGACGTCGGGCCGGGCGACCGCAGCGTCGACGGGCAGCGACCCGGGCCCGGCCTGCCCGACGGCCGCCTTCCGGTGATCCGCCACCCGCACGTGGGAGTGTGGACGGTCGCCGTGGACGGGAGCCGCAAGCTCGACCTGGCCGAGGTGCCGCACGTCGTCGCGGCGCTGGAACCGGGCGCGGACGGCGGTGTCTCCTACCACCCGGGCGGGCCACTCACGGTGACCGGATCGGGCGAGTGGTTCGTCGTCGAGCTGACGTTTCTGACTGCGTAGAGCGGGCGGTGCCGGCCTCGCGCAGGCGGTCGGCCAGGGTGGAGCAGCGGTCGCGCAGCGCGGGCGGCTCGAGCACCTCGAACTCGTGGCCGAGCAGCACCATGTGCAGGAGGACGGAGTCCAGGTTGTCGGCGCCGCTGACGACCTCGCTGTGGCCGCCGCGGTCGTGGACGACGGCGGCGGAGGCCGGGATCTGGTCACGGACGGTCGCGGCGGGCGCGTGGACGAGGAAGCGCGCCTGGTGCCGGTAGACCCGGCTGGACACGCTCTCCTGCACGTACGCGGCCGCGTCGGGGGCCTCGCGCGGGCGGAAACGCCAGGTGCGGGCGGAGACCTCGCTCATCCGGTCGACGCGGAACGTGCGCCAGTCGTCGCGGCCGAGGTCGTACGCGAGGAGATACCACCGACGGTCGGAGGCGACCAGGCGGTAGGGCTCGACCCGCCGGCGCCCGTTCTTGTAGGTGAACTCGGCCTCGACCTCGTCGCGGCACGCGCGGGCCAGGGTCATGAGCACCTCGGGGTCCACCGGGGCGCGGCCGCCGCCGAACGACTCCACCGAGCCGGCCAGCGCCCGCACCTCGTGGCGCAGCCGGGCCGGCAGCACCCGGTCGAGTTTGGTCAGCGCCCGCAGCGCCGCGTCGCCGCTCTCGGCCCCGGCCAGCAGCGCGACGGCGGTGGCGATGGCCTCCTCGTCGTCGAGCAGCAGGGGCGGCAGATCCTGACCGGCGCCGAGCTGGTAGCCGCCGCCGGCACCCTGTCCGGCGTGCACCGGATAGCCGAGGGTACGCAGGCGCTCGACGTCGCGGCGCACCGTGCGGGTGGTGACACCGAGACGGTCGGCCAGCTCGGGGCCGGTCCACACGCGGCGTTTCTGAAGCAGGCCGAGCAGGACCAGCACGCGCTCGGTCGTGCCCAGCTCCTCCACGGTCGTCAGTCTGTCAGAGCCTGCTGTCCGGAAGCGCCAGCCAGGCCACCAAACAAGTGGAAGCTCAGGCGCCCAAGACCGTACTGGGCCCGCGAGTCGGCCGGGGCCGGCGCCACCAAGGCGACAAGCACCCACCGGCTCGGCGATCAAACGCAAGCGAACCGGTGGGGCTGTGCCCGCAGAACCTACGAGCGCCGGCCGGACGCTGGAACGTCCCGGCGGCCACCGCCTCAGACACTTCTGCGGTGTCGAAACGTCCTCGATGTGTCCGCTACCGTGGACGCTATGAGCCACCGGCTGCGTACCGCGATGCTGCGCGCTCAGCTCGAGCCAGCCGCGCTCGCCTCCGCCGTCGGCGTGGACGTCAAGACCGTCAACCGGTGGCTGGCCGGCCGCATCCCGCACCAACGGACCCGCCTCGCCGTCGCCGACGCTCTGGGTGAGACCGAGGCCGACCTGTGGCCCCAGTCCCGACCCGACCTCACCGTTGGTGCCGAGGCCACCGCCGAGGTCGTCGGCGCGTATGCCCACCGCGCCGACATCCCCCAACAGCTTTGGACCGCACTACTCGTCGGCGCGACCAAGCGCATCGACCTGCTCGGCTACGCCTACCCGTTCGTTCTGGAGCTGCTGCCCGACACCATGCAGCGTCTCGCCGACAAGGCCGCCGCCGGTGCCCGCATCCGGCTGGCGTTCGCCGACCCGGACTGCCCGCACGTCGCCGAACGCGACGCCTTGGAACAGATCGGCGGCACCCTACCCGGACGCATCCGCAACGCGATCAACTTCTGCGAACCCCTGCACCAGGTGCCGGGTGTGGAGATCGGCCTGCACACTGTGCACCTGTACAACTCGGTGTTCCGCTTCGACAACCAGATGATCGTCACCCCGCACCTCTACCGGGCACGCGGCTACCAACACCCCGCCCTACACCTACGCGAGCTGTCCCCGCACGGCATCTTCGGCTCCTACGCCGACCAGTTCGAGCAGATGTGGCAAACCACCACCAGCTACCCGAACCAGGAGTCACGGTGAGCGGGCGGCGTGACTACTACCACGACCCCGCCGCTCCGAAGGCCAACAGCCTCGTCCCCGGCGGCTCCGCGCTCGTCACCGACGAGGCCGGGCGGGTCCTGCTGCAACGCCGGGCCGACTCCGGCAATTGGGCACTGCCCGGCGGCACCATGGACATCGGCGAGACCCTCGGCCAGTGCATCGTCCGCGAGGTCAAGGAGGAAACCGGCCTCGACATCGCCATCACCGGACTACTGGGTATCTATACCGACCCGCAGCATGTGATCGCCTACGCCGACGGGGAAGTCCGCCAGGAGTTCAACATCACCTACCTCGGCCGCGTCGTCGGCGGCGGCCTGGCGGTCAGCGACGAGTCCACCGAGGTCCGCTTCATCGACCCCACCGAGTTCGACCAGATCCCCATCCACGACACCGTCCGACTCCGCCTACGCCACCACGCCGAACACCGCGACATTCCCTACCTCGGATAGCCGACCGGACCCGACATCCGGTGCCGCTGGTGCGCCATCGTCTGCCCAGGTTGCCGTCACCGTTGCCGTCAACACCCACCCTTACCCGACTCGCCGGCCCACACCTGATAAGAAAGACCAGGTCAACCGAATCGGCGAGGAATTGCGCAGAATGAATGACCCGTCGAATACATTCTGGACTCCGGGCAAGGGAGTTCTGCTTCTTCGAGATAAATAGATGTAGGTGCTCAATGCCCTGCGGGTTGGATCGACATGTGGAGGTTTAGGCGGCCGCGAACAGTTGTCTCTCACTGGGGATGGCCTGTTCCGCGGGTAATCAAGACCGTCTCGTCCGACGAGCTTTCACGGCTCGTCGATGCGGCCAGGACGGCTCACTACAGTCGGGTGGCGCGAGGCCTCGAGGTCATTGCGGGTCAGTATTACTTTCTGATTCCTTATCTGCCCGAGCCGACGCCGGAGTCGTCCTGGATCTGTCTTGTCGTGGGAGTGAATGAGATGCCTCCATCGAAAGGGGCGCCGGTGGACGGGATGTTGTTCGCTCGTCTGGATGTGGAAATCTCGGCCTTCGGCAAACTTCGGGACTCACCCGTGAAGGAGCGGGACCAGCTCCTCCACTTGCTCGCATGGGAGGCCTCGCAGAACAAGAAGGGCCCGAGTCAGCCGGGCGGATCTGTGCCTGAGTCCTGAGCCGGCGGCCGCCCCCGGACGAGCGGCTGCGCACCGCGCTGGCCGCGGCGGCGTGGGGAACCCCGGGTTCGGTACGCACGTGTGCGGAGTACGCGGCCCGCGAGCAGTATCTGCACCGTACGGTGGCTGCCGCCGTCGAACGCGGTGAGCTGCCGGGCGCCGCGGTGGGCGACGCGCCGGCCAACGGGCACCCGAACAGGTGCGGCCCGGTCAGGCGGCCGATGCGCTGCCGGCTCTGAAGACGGCCGCCGACAAGTGCTGGCGCCAACCTGGCGTCCGTCATCGATCCCGATGTCCTGGCCGAGCACACCGGTCTGTTCTGCCAGGCCGCGCTCGTCGCGATCAAGGATCTCTAGCACGAGAAGTCGAAGGCTTGGCCGGAAACTCGCCGCGCTGGCCCGCCGGATGCGTGACCGCATCGACGACTACCTGCGCTTCGCGACCGATCTGCGGTCCCCGTTCGACAACAACCGCACCGAGCAGCAGATCCGCATGGTCAAAACACTCACTCAGACATAGCGGACCGATCCTGTCCGCCTGCCATGCCAGGGTGGACCCATGGACGTCGACTGGAACGAGACGCTGCGTGAGCAGTGGGAGTGGCACTGGAATCACCAGGTACGGGCGCGGCTCGACGGGCTGACCGACGACGAGTACTTCTGGTCGCCGGTGCCGGACGCCTGGAACGTGCGGCCGCGCGGCACCTCCACGGCGCCGGTCCAGGCGGGCGGCGGGGACCACACCATCGACTTCGCCATGCCGGAGCCGGTGCCGCCGCCGTTCACGACGATCGCGTGGCGGCTGGGCCATGTCATCGTGGGGGTGCTCGCAGCCCGCAACGCCGCCCATTTCGGCGCGCCCGCGGCCTCGTACGAGGAATGGGACTACGCCGGGACGGGGGCCGGGGCCAGGGCGCAGCTCGAGGAGCAGCTGGGCGTCTGGCTCGACGGGGTGCGCGGCCTCGGCTCGAGCGGCCTGGCCGAACCGTGCGGCGACCGGGAGCCGTTCCCGGAGTTGCCGATGGCCGCGCTCGTCCTGCACATCCACCGGGAGCTGATCCACCATCTGTCCGAGGTCGCCCTGCTGCGCGACCTCTATGCGAAGGGAGCCGGCCGATGAGCCGTCACATCCAAGTCACGTTCGACGCCCTCGACCCGGCGGCGCTGTCGTCGTTCTGGCGCGACACCCTGGGGTACGTGCATCCGGGTCCGCCCGGGGTGACGCTGGCGCCGGGTGAGGATCCGCTCGCCGCGTGGGAGGCGTTCCTCGAGAAGCAGGGTGTCCCGCCGGAAGCGCGCAACCGGGCGTCGGCGATCGAGGACCCGGACGGCGACGGGCCGCGCATCTTCTTCCAGCAGGTGCCGGAGGACAAGGTGGCCAAGAACCGGGTGCACCTGGACGTCCGAGCGGCGCCGGGCCTGCAGGGCGACGAACGGATGGTGGCGCTCGAGAGCGAGTGCGACCGCCTGGTGGCGCTGGGCGCCAAGCGGGTGAGCCGGTCGGAGCCCGCTCCCCCGATGAGCTTCGGCTTCATCGTGATGACCGACCCCGAGGGCAACGAGTTCTGCCTGGACTGACCGGTCGCCGCCGGGGCGATCGCCAGTCACGGTTTGGGACGATGGTCCGATGCCCTCACTCGGCCGGTTGTTCACCGAAGTGCCCGAGCTCTACGACCGGGTCCGGCCCGGCTACCCGGACGAGCTGTTCGACGACCTGGCGCGGATCGCCGGCCTGCGCGCCGGGTCGTCCGTGCTCGAGGTCGGCTGCGGCACCGGCCAGGCGACCCGGTCGCTCGCCGGTCGCGGGTACGCGATCACGGCGCTGGAACCCGGCGCGGAGATGGCCGCGCTGGCCCGGCGGCGGTTGGCCGGTCTCGGCGACGTCACCGTCGAGACGGCGACGTTCGAGCAGTGGGACGCCGGTGACGCGCGTTTCGAGACCGTCGTGGCGGCCTCGTCGTGGCACTGGGTCGATCCGGCGATCGGCTGGGCCAAGGCGCGGGCCGTTCTGGGCCCGGGCCCGGACGACGCCCCGGACGCACCGGCCGGTGGATGGCTGGCCGTGCTCGGCCACGTGGTCGTCCGGCGCCCGGATGAGACCGAGGCGTACGCCGAGACGGCTGACCTATGCGAGCGCTTCTCGCCCGGCAACCCCGACTGGGGTCACCCGCCGCTGGAGGACGAGGTCCGGGCCACCGACGACGCCTGGGGACAGGTGAGCGATCCCGGATCGCACTTCGGACCACCGGTCGTCCGCTGGTATCCGACCGTCCAGTGGTTCGACGGCGCCGGCTTCGCCGAGCTGCTCAACTCGACGTCGATGTACCTCAAGATGCCCGCGGATGTCCGCGAGCCGCTGCTGGACGCCGTGGCCGAGCGCATCCGTACACGGCTGGGCGACCGGGTCCCGCGCCGCTACCTGACCGTTCTGCGCATCGGCCGGCGCGCCACCTGACGAGCCGGACGGCGAGGAGCGCCGCGCACCGGCGCGGCGCTCCCGTCGGAGGTCAGGCGGCGGAACAGTACGTGGCCTGCTTGCCGATCACCTTGTACGGACAGTCGGCCACCTCGGCCAGCAGCAGCGCGGCCTCGCGGTTGCGGGTGGTCTCGCGGGTGATCACGCTGGCCGGCGGATAGAAGCCGCCCCCGGACGCGGACCGCGGGTACATCTCGAACGTGTAGGCGAAGATCTTGTGGGTGCCCCACAGCCAGTCGAGCAGGTCGCCGTCGGTGATGTAGAGGTCCGAGGACTGCTCGGGGGTGTAGTTGTTCGTGGCGGCCATCTGCCGGCCGAACGTGGAGAACGTGTTGTAGTCGTCGGCGGTCATGCCGGTCGTCGTGTTCGCCGTGGTGTGCCCGAACGGCCACAGCACCAGCTCGGAGTAGGTGTGGAAGTCCATGGCGGCGCGGATCTGCTGCCGGCCGCCGACCACCCGGCCGTTGACGAAGTCGCGCACGGCCCGCGTCTCGGGAGCCGAGAAGGCCGAGGGCCCCCGGTAGGTCGCCGACGACGTGCTGCCCGACGAGCCGCCACAGCAGCCCCACCGGTACGCGTAGTTGCGGTTCAGGTCGGTGCCCACGTTCGACGAGCCGCTGTTGGGCTGGCGGTTCTTGCGCCACGATCGATAGCTGCCGGTGGCCACGTCGTACTCGGAGCCGTCGGGGTTGACCGACGGCACGACCCAGATCTCGCGGCTGTTCACGATGGTGCGGACCCGCGTGTCGGTCGCGTAGCTGCCGGTATACAGCCGCAGGAGGTAGATCGCCATCTCCACGGTGAGGTGCTCGCGCGCGTGGTGGTTGGCGTCGTACAGGACCTCGGGCTCGCTCTCGTCGGTGCCGACGTTGTCGGAGATCTTCACGGCGACGATGTCACGACCCTCGTATGTCCGCCCGATCACGCGCTTGCTGGCGATCGACGGGTTGGCCGCGACGATCCGGTTCACCTCGGTGATCAGCTCGCTGTAGTTGTGGTACGGCGCGTCCGACGGCGGGAAGTCGAACGTGGTGAGCACGGGCTGCACGGTGAAGCCCTGCCGGCGCAGCGCCCGCACCTCGGCGGGCGTGGCGGTGACGGTGACGACGGCGTGCTCCACGCTTTCGATGGCCACGCCGGTGCGGGCGATCGCCTGACGCTGCGCGGCGCCGCGTACGTCGGAGATCTCGTACGGGGCCGGCTCGGCGCTCACCGTGGGGGCGGCGCCGGCCGGCACACCGGCGAGCGAGGCGCCCAGCATCGCGACGGCGAGGGCCGCCACTGTCGTACGTCGTCTCATGAACGACCTCCAGGAAGGGTGACGATGCCCCTCACCCCACCACCGGCCTGAATCGATGGCAATCTATCCGGACATGCCAATGACTACCTCTCCCCGACGTGATGGCCGCCGTGATGGCCGCCGGGCCTTCTACAACCCGAAGGTCCGGCGGCAGTTCTCGAAGCCGCTGACCGTGACCGCGGGACGCTCCCGCTGCGCCCACCGCCGGCGGGTGAGGCGCAGCCGGTCGGAGGTGAGCGCCTCGCCGTCGCGGGCGTCGACCGAGATGCCGTCGGGCTCGTAGCCGAGCTTGCGCGAGACCCCCTGGGACGCGTGGTTGTCCTGGAACACCTCGGTGAGCGCGTCCGTGGCGCCCAGGTGGTCGAACGCGAGTGTCAGCAGCGCGGCGCGCGCCTCGATCCCGTACCCCTGGCCCTGGAACTCCAGACCCAGCCAGGAGCTCGTCCGCACCTGCCGGGTCACCGGGAAGCCGGTGGCCCGCAGGCTGATCTGACCCATCCCCTCGCCGTCGCGGAAGACGCCCAGGCTCAGGCACCACCCGCCGGCCTCCCAGGTCGCGAGGTCGTGCCAGTGCCCCTGCAGCACCTCGCGGATCCGGTCGGCCGGGGCGCCGTCGGTCCACGGCGTCAGGAAGGGCCGCTCCCCCGGCGGATGCACCCCGCGGCCGGCGACTTCGGCCAGCGCGGCCACCTCCTCCTCGCGCGGCAGCCGCAGCTCCAGTCGCGGCGTGACGAGGCTCAGCTGGTACGGGGGCCACAGGTCGGCGAGCATGCCCCGCATCCTGCCGATCACGCCGCCGGCCGGCCACCTCAATTGTCGGGATCGAGGGCGACCGGACGCGGGAAGGTGACGACCATGGCCACCCCGGGGTCGCGCGACTCGGCCACCGCCCGGCCGCCGTGGGCGACGGCCAGCTGCCGGACGATCCACAGGCCCAGCCCGACGCCCTCGGTGCCGCCGACGGCGAACTGGCTGAACAGCCGGGCGCGCAGCGTGTCGGGGATGCCCGGACCGTGGTCGCGTACCTCGAGCCGGTCGAACTGCCCCTCGCCGAAGACCCGCACGACGATCGGCGGCTGCCCGTAGCGGGCCGCGTTGGTGACCAGGTTGACCACGATCTGCTCGAACCGCTGCTTGTCGACGTGCAGGATCATGTCCTCGTCGACGTCAACGACCACCTCGGGGCCGACGCGCACGAACGTGAGCATCTCGTGCACGAGAGCGCGCGCATTGTGCGGTTGACGGTCCAGTTTCAGCTCGCCCGAGCTGTCGATGCGCTGGATGTCGAGCAGGCTCTCGGCCAGCCGGGTGATCCGGGCGGTCTGCCGCAGGGCCGCGTCGAGCATCCGGGCGATGTGCGGCGGCGCCTGCCCCTTCAGCTCCTCGAGCACCATCCGTACCGTGCTCAACGGGGTGCGTACGTCGTGGGCCAGGGTGCCCATCATGGCCGAGCGCCACTGCTCGATGCGTTCCAGCCGCTCCCGGTCATCGCGCAGGTGCCGGGCCTGCGCCTCGATCAGCAACGCGACCGCGACGGCGACCGGCATCAGGATGAACGCGCTGCCCAGCACGATCGGCGGCTGACCGGTCAGGATCAGGGGCACCAGGTACGCGAGGGTGGCCGGCACCGCGTAGGCGAGCAGGATCCCGCGCGGGAAGTGCAGCGCCGCCCAGGCGTACACGAGCACCAGGAACGGCCCCGTGCCGGTCGCCGACCCGCCGAACGACCAGGTCGAGAGCCCGAGCACCGCGAACGCCGGCAGCCCCAGCCAGGCCGGCGCGTTCGGTCCCGTAAGCCCCCACGGCACCAGGAACGCCACCAGCGCCACCGCGAAATCGCAGGCCGCGACCAGCAGCAGCCGGTCGGCGTGGCCCGGATCGTTGGCGATCCCGAGAACCGCCAGCATCCCGGCCAGGATCAGGAGCACCCCGGCCTGCCGGGCCGCGGCACGCGGCCCGGTTCCGAGCAGGCGAATCGGTCCCATGCGGTCTACCCGATAACCATATACGGGACATCACAGGATCTTCCGGCAGCCGACCAGCCCGAGAAGCGAGTGCCGCGAAGCCGCTCCGGTGTCGCCGCGGCACCCATCGGGCATGGTGACTGCGCGCCGCCACCGTTCGAGCCGACCTCTCCAGGAGCAGCCGTGAGCTTTGACGACATCTTCGCCGGCCGGAAGGTCATGGCGATCCTGCGGGGCCTGTCGCCGCGCGAGACAGTGTCGGTGGCCGGCGCGTTGTGGGACGCGGGCGTGACCGTGCTCGAGATCCCGATCGCCACGCCGGAGGCGGTCTCGTCGCTGCGGGCGGCCGCCGACGCCGCCCGCGAACGCGACCTGCGCGTCGGCGCCGGCACAGTGATCACCACCGAGCAGGTCGGCCTGGCGGCCGCCGCGAACGCGCAGTACACCGTCGCGCCCGGGCTCGACCTGGCCGTTCTCGCCGCCAGCGAGGCCGCCGGCATGCCGCATCTGCCCGGGGTCGGCTCGGCCACCGAGGTGCAGCGGGCCTGGGTGGCCGGTTGCCGCTGGCTGAAGGTCTTCCCGGCCGCCGCCCTCGGACCAGCCTGGGTCTCGGCGGTGCTCGGCCCCTTCCCCGACGCCCGCTTCGTGGCCACCGGCGGCCTCACGGTCGCCGACGCCCCGGCCTTCCTGAACGCCGGCGTGCGCGTCGTGGCCCTCGGCGCCGCCCTGGCCGACCCCGCCCAGCGCGACCGCATCGGCGAGCTCCTGAAACCGTGACCGAGGCCGGCCCCGCTAAGATCATCTGCTGTGGCTGCCCCGCGATACGTGCTCTTTCCCGGACGTCACCATCTGCTGACCCGGTTCCAGGCCGGCTGTCTGCGGCGGCTGGCCGGGGAGCACGGGGCGACGATCGTGTGGGCCGTGACGTCGGCCAACCACGAGAACACCAAGCGCAACCCGGTGCCCTACCACCGGCGCGAGGCGGCGATCGAGCGGTTCAGCGTGGTGGCCGGGCTGCGTTCGATGGTGGTGCCGGTGTTCGACACCGCCCCCACCGAGCAGTTCGCCGAGGTGACGCTCAAGACGGTCACGGTGGCGACCGGGATCGTGCTCACCCCGGCCGACACCGTCGTCGCGTGCTCGACGCCGCAGGTGGCGGCCCTCTACGAACAGCTCGGATTCCCCATCGCTGCGGTGGAGGCCGATCCGGCCCTGGCCGCCCCGCCCGAGCGGCCGTGGGATGTGCTGCTGCGGCTGGCCGGCGGCGACGAGTCGTGGCGGGACCTCGCGCATCCGGCCACCATCGACGTGTTCGACCGCTACCGGCTGACCGACACCGTACGGTCGGTGGTCAACGACCCGGTCGTCGGTGACGAGGGCGGGCTGACGGCCACGCGGGACTACCGGACCTACGTGGAGGCGTTCGCGGACGCCGCCGCGCGTAAATGGGCCGCCGTGCGCCGGTACGTGCAGCCGGGCCGCATCGTCGACATCGGCTGCGGCGCCGGGGCGGTGCTGGAGCTGGCCGACCGCGACGACGAGCTGCACGAGAGCGACCTGATCGGCGTCGAGGTCGCGCGGCACCTTTACCAGGAGTGTGTGCACAAGAAGGCGCAGGGCGTCTTCCGGAACGCCAACGTGTACTTCTACCAGCGCAACGTGCTGGGCGGCGCGGTGCTGCCGGACCGGTCGGTCGACACCACGCTGACGTTCGCGCTGACCCATGAGATCTGGTCGTACGGCGACCGGCGCGACTCGCTGCTCGCCTTCGCCCGCCGCATCCACGACCACACCGTGCCCGGCGGGGTCTGGATCAACAGCGACGTGTGCGGCCCGGGTGACCGGCGCCGCCCGGTCCGGCTGACGCTGCGCACCGACGACGGGCTGAACCCGGCCCGGCCCCGGACCGATCTGACCGCCCTGCCGTCGGCCGAGGTCGCCGCCTATGTGAGCGGCCTGTCGACGCACGCGAGACTGGCCCAGTTCGCCGTCGACTTCGCCTTCCCCTTCGAGTACGACGCGGCCGGTGACGACGTCGTGCGGATCGAGCTCGGACCGGCCATGGACTTCCTCACCCGGAAGGACTACACCGACAACTGGCTCTCCGAGACGCGCGAGCAGTTCTGCGGGCTCGACTTCGACGACTGGGGCACGCTGCTGGCCGAGGCCGGGTTCACCATCGACCCGGCCTCGCACGCGTTCCGCAACGACTGGGTGATCGACAACCGCATCGCCCCGGCCGCGTCCCTGGCCGACGAGCACGGCGACCGGCTCGACTGGCCGTCCACGCACGCGATCCTGGTGGCCCGCCGCCCCCACAACAGCTGACCGAATCGCCGTTCAAGGGTTCGGCGGGCTTGGCGCCCTTGTGATGGCTCGGTCGTCGAGGTACCTGGCCGGCGCCCAGGATGGGTCCCACGTCGTGGCCGACAGCGAGGTCCAGCGGGCGGCGGCGATCGGTTCGCGGAGCTGCGGAGCGGTCCAGACCGGCGTCTGTTTCAGCCGGCGGAAGGTGTGCTCGATGTCGAAACGGCGCAGGAACACCTGGCGGCACCGGTCGACATCAGCATCGGTGGCGTCGACCTTGGACCACCACAGCCATGGCTGATAGACCCGTGGCGGGGTTGCTCGGCGCAGCACCCGGTCAGAACGCATCCGGCCGAGGATCCCCGCCGGTAGGTCACGCGGCGTTCCGGTGCCAGCGGCCGGACCACTGGCAAGCGGCGAAGCTTCGCCCAAGACCTCACCCGGCCCCCGTTGATCGCCGTCAGCGACACCGTCAACCAGGCTGAAGGCGGCGGGGACCCGTTGGCCTGGCAGCCGCCGGGGACCTCATACCGGTGCGGCTAGGCCAAATGTGGACCACCGGGAAGTCGTACTGGGCCCTCACCCTGCAGCAACGGAGAAGACTGCCCTACAGACGACGCTCAACACCTGCACCTCCTGAACAACCGCACGACACGCTAGCGGGACGCTGGAGCGACAACCGCAGCAACGCCCCGCACGATGTGCCGGGGCGAGTGGACGCGATCATGCCAACGGCGAACTGCGTTCATCGGCGGCAGACGGGCCTTGGGACGATTGATCGGGGTGGATACGATCTGAACGTGAGCTTCCCGGCGCTCAGACGCAATCGTAGGATCTCCCAGTCGATTGACAACGCGAGCACGATCAAAGAAGAGTCTGTCCAGTTCTTACTGGCCGATTTTGTCGCAGCTCGTGAGCTGCGTGCGTTCATGTTCTCGGCAGTGGAGAAACGGGTTCAGTTCGTCGTTACGCTTCAGGCCGCAGAAATGGCCTTCCTCGGCGTTCTATTGTCACAGCGGAGAAGCGTCGAGATTGTCATTAGTGTGGCGCTAGGCCTCGGCGTGCCGACCTTGTTTCTCACATATCTTGCTTACCGGCGAGCCCTCGATATGATGATCCAAGGGAGGAAATACATTAGAGCGATGAACGCCATACGTGGGTTCTTCGTGGCCAATGACCCACTCATCGCCGAAGCGGTCCTCCTTCCGACCGATCCGCGGCGTCCGAGATTTGATCGGTTAGGGCACGGCGGCTCTCCGGTTCAGACTCTGGCGACGACGGTACTGGTCCTTGTGCTGCTACTGTCCGGACTGCTGGTCTATGCCGTTTCATGGTTGATTTCGGGCGTCGGGGCCGGCATCGTTGGCACACCTACTTTCGCCATCTCGGCCGTTCCGACCGCGGTCGTCATCGTTGCCATCGCTGTAGTCGAGCGCCGGCGAATGAAAAGATTTCTCCAGCAGGCAGAGGCCGAAAACTCTTGACGCCACATCGCGCTCTCCGGCCGGCCACGCTCCGAGGGGCGGCTCGATCCGGTGCTCGGCGCACTGATCTGCGCCTTAGACCGCATCTCGATAGGGGTTGTTGAGGACCAACATCATTCGTTGGACGAGTGTGAGTGATGTGGAGAAGTACTGCCCGGATGCGTTGTGGCATCTCGTTCAGCCGTTGCTGCCCGCCCACCCGAAAAGGCACCAGGGCGGTGGGCGGCCGCGGATCGATGATCGGGTTGCGGCAGCGGCGATCGTGTACTCGTTGCAGACCGGCTGCGCATGGGACGCATTGCCCGCGTCGATCCCGATCTCCCGGGCAACCGCCCATCGCCGGTTCACAGAATGGGTCGAACAGGGCGTCATGCAGGCGTTTCACCAAGCGACGCTGGACGTTCTCGGCGCCGCCGGTCAGATCGACTGGTCCCGTGCAAGCGTGGACGCCATGCATGTCCGAGCAGTCAAAGGGGGGACCTGACCGGGCGCAGCCCGGTAGACCGGGGCAAGCCCGGCTCCAAGATCCACGCGGTCAGCGACCGTAACGGGCTGCCGCTGACCGTGGTGCTGTCCGCTGCCAACGTCAACGACAGCACCATGCTCGAGGACGTGCTCGACAGTTTGCGCGCGATCCGGCAACCTCTCGGCCGGCCCCGCCGGTGGCCGCACAAGCTGCACGGCGACAAGGGCTACGACTACCGGTCCTGCCGCGACCTCGTCAGACGACGCGGCATGATCGCCCGGATCGCCCGCAAGGGCATCGAATCGGCCACCCACCTCGGCCGGCACCGCTACGTCGTCGAGCGATGCCTGGAATGGGTCAGCCGGTTCCGGCGCCTGGCCCGCCGTTACGACCGCAAGGCTTCTCACTACACCGGATTCCTGCACCTGGCCTGCGCTCTGATCTGCTACCGCCGCGCCGCCCGCCTCAACCTCCTAACCAGCAAAAACCCCTAATGAGATGCGGTCTTAGTCACTGCCTCCCGGGAGCGACCCCGGCCGGCCGCGGGCCAGTCCGTCACCGCGCGATCAGCACCGGGCAGCCGGAGCGCTGCAACAGCCGGCTGCCGACCGACCCGAGCATCAGGCCCTGATAGCCGTGCGTGCGCGGGCCGACCACGACCAGGCGGGCCGACCGCGAGCGTTGCACGAGCACCTTGTCGGCGCGGCCGTCGACGAACTCGCGGCTGGCCCGGACGCCCGGGAACTTCTCGCGCCACGGGTCGAGCTCGGCGTCCAGCCCGGCGCCGGTGGGATCCTCGGCGCGGCGGCGGTCGCCCGCCGTGACGGCTTCGAGATCGGCGTGGTGCAGCGAAGCCTCCTCGAAGGCCCGCCCGGTCACGGCGGCCGTGGCGGCTCCGTCACCCAGTCCGGCGACCACCGGTCCGGCCTCGGGGTCGTAGTGGCCGCGCACGACCACCACGCAACACCCGGCCTGGGTGGCGACCTGGCTGCTGACCGAGCCGAACGGCAGGAAGGGCAGGCCCCCCTCGTGCCGGCTGCCGACGACCACCATCGCCGCCTCGCCGGCCGCGTGCACGAGCATCGGCACCGCGTACCCGAGCACGGCCAGGCAGCGCACCTCGATGCCGGGGGCCGCGGCGTGGGCCTGGGCGGCCGCGCGGCGCAGGTGCCCGGCGGCGTGCTCCTCGGCCGTCCGCGTCGAGGACCAGCCGGGCCGGGAGCTCTCGCGGTAGTAGGCCGCCATCAGGCGGAGCCCGGCCCCGCGGCGGGCGGCCTCGGCGGCGGCCCAGCCGACCGCCGCGGCGGCCTGGTCCGAGCCGTCCACCCCGACCACGATCCGTGATTTGATCATGTCCGCCTCCTCGATTCAGGCGGTCGCCGGCACCCCGGCGGCACTTCCTTCAGACTCGTCCCGGCCGGCCGGGTTGACAAGGGCGGGTGCACGGTGCGCGCACGCCGACACTGTCCGTACGTCTGGTCGTGCGAACCACCCTGGGGATGCGCACCGCGGTCGATGTCGGCAGACTGCCTCGAATGGACGGAGCGACCACCACCGGCGGCGGGCCCGGGTCGGACCTGGCCGGTCTGATACTGGGCGGACGGTACGAGCTGCTGACAGCGATCGGGGCCGGCGGCATGGCCGTGGTCTGGCGGGCCCGCGACCACGTGCTGGCCCGGATGGTGGCGGTCAAGATCGTGGCGACCGACACCGGGGACCGCCGCATCCAGCAGGAGGCCCAGGCGGCGGCCGCACTCTCCCACCCGCACATCGCCCACGTGCACGACTACGGCGAGTTCTACACCGTGGGCCAGGTCTTCCCGTACGTCGTGATGGAACTCGTCGAGGGCGGCACGCTGTCCCAGCGGCTGGCCGAGGGGCCGCTCACGCCGCGGCTGGCCATGCGGGTCTGCGCCGAGGTGGCGGAGGCGCTCGCCGCGGCCCACGCGGCCGGCCTGGTCCACCGTGACATCAAGCCGGCCAACGTCATGCTCGGGCCGACCGGCGCCAAGGTGGTCGACTTCGGCATCGCCGCCGCCACCGCCCCGAGCGGCTCCGGCGATCTCGACCCCGACGTGCTCGGCACCCCGGCCTTCCTCGCCCCGGAACGGCTGATCGACGACGCCGTGGAGCCGGCCTCCGACGTCTACGCGCTGGGCGTGGTCCTCTATCGGCTGCTGTCCGGGCATTCGCCGTGGACCACCGAGGACACCACGCAGATGCTGAGAAACCACATCTACGTCGAGCCGGCGCCGTTGCCACCGGTCGCCGGGGTGCCTCCGCAGGTCGCCGACCTGTGCGAACGGTGCCTGCTCAAGGACCCGTCGCGTCGCCCGAGCGCGCGCGAGGTGGCCGCCCTGCTCGCTCAGGACACCGTGCCGGTCGAGCGGCCGGCCGGGCCGCCGCGCCCGAAGCGCTGGGCGGTCGCCGCCGCGTCGCTGGTCGCGGTCGGGGCGGCGGGGGTGGGCGGCTGGCTGCTCGTGCCCGGCGACGACCCCCGGCCGGAGGGCTCGGCGCCCGTGGTGGCCGGGCCGTCGGCTTCACCGGCTCTCCCACCGACCGCGAGCTCGGCGCCTGTCAGGCCGACGCCCAGCGCGGCGGGGCTCGGACGCACCACGGCAGCCGTGGCGCCGGGCGGCTCTCCGCGGGCGGCCGCGACGACGACGGCGCCGCCCACGGCGACGGCCGCGCCGGCAGTTCCGCTGCCGACGACCGTCACCACGACGCCGCCGGCCGGGCCCGGCGCCCCGGCGCCGACCCGGCCGGCTCCACCGACGACCGAGGCCCCGAGCCCCGAGACCCGGGCGTTCTCGTCCACCGCCGGGAACCTGACGGCGACCTGTTCGTCGCCCGGCACCCCGGAGATCCTGTCCTATGCGGCCCGCAAGCCCTACAAGGTGCAGTCGGCCGAGGCCGCCGCCGTCACCTTCAAGCACGGCGCCGAGGTCACCACGATGACGGTGACCTGCGCGGCCGGAAAGCCCTCGATGACGATGGACTGAGTGCGCTAGTGCGATTCGCGGGCGACGCGGTCGCCGCTGGAGCCGAGCAGGAAGTCGAGGTCGGCGCCGGTGTTGGCCTGGTTGACCGTGTCGACGTAGAGCTTGGCCCAGCCCCGCTCGGGGGCCGCGTAGGCGCGGGCCGCCTCCGGCGACGGCGGGCGGGCGGCCCACTCGTCGGCGGGCAGGTCGACGTCGAGGCGGCGGTTCTCCAGGTCCAGGATGATCATGTCGCCGGTGCGGACCTTGGCCAGCGGGCCACCGGCGGCGGCCTCCGGGGCGACGTGCAAGACCACCGTCCCGTACGCCGTGCCGCTCATCCGGCCGTCGCAGATGCGCACCATGTCACGGACGCCCTCGGCCAGCAGTTTGGCCGGCAGCGGCATGTTCGAGACCTCGGGCATGCCCGGGTAGCCCTTCGGGCCGCAGCCGCGCAGGACCAGCACCGAGTCGGCGGTCACCTCGAGCGACGGGTCGTCGAGCCGCTCCTTCAGATCCTCCACCGAGTCGAAGACGACCGCCGGGCCGCGGTGCTGCAGCAGCGCGGGGGTGGCCGCGGCCGGCTTGACCAGGGCGCCGTCGGGCGCGAGGTTGCCGTAGAGCACCGCGATGCCCGCCTCCATCTGCAGCGGGTCGGCCCGGGGGCGGATCACCTCACGGTCGTACACCCGGGCCTCGTCCAGCGCCGCCACCAGCGGCTCGCCGACGACCGTGATCGCCGTCGGGTCGAGCAGGTCGCGCACCTCGGCCAGCACGGCGTGCAGCCCGCCGGCCCGGTAGAGGTCGTCCATCAGGAACCGCCCGGCCGGTTGCAGGTCGACCAGCAGCGGCACGCCGGCCCCGATCCGGTCGAAGTCGTCCTGGGTCAGCTCGACGCCGAGCCGCCCGGCGATGGCCAGCAGGTGCACGACCGCGTTGGTCGAGCCGCCCAGCGCGGCCAGCGCCACGATCGCGTTGTGGAACGACGCCCGGGTCAGGACCGCGCTCGGCCGCCGGCCCCGGTCGACCAGGTCGACGGCGAGCACCCCGGTGGCGTGCGCGCCCTCGAGCAGGCGGCTGTCCGGCGCCGGCGTGCCCGCGATGCCCGGCAGCGTCATGCCCAGCACCTCGGCGAGCAGCCCCATCGTCGAGGCCGTGCCCATCGTGTTGCAGTGGCCCCGGCTGCGGATCATCGACGACTCCGAGCGCTGGAACTCGGCCGAGCTCAGCGTGCCCGCGCGGACCTCCTCGGACAGCTTCCACACATCCGTCCCGCAGCCCAGCGGCACCCCGCGGAACGTGCCGGTCAGCATCGGCCCGCCCGGCATCACGACGGCCGGCAGGTCGACCGAGGCGGCCGCCATGAGCAGGGCGGGGATCGTCTTGTCGCAGCCGCCGAGCAGCACCACCCCGTCGATCGGGTTGGCCCGCAGCATCTCCTCGATGGCCATCGCGGCCATGTTGCGCCACAGCATCGCGGTCGGCTTGACCTGCGTCTCGCCCAGCGACACGACCGGCAGGTTGAGCGCGATGCCGCCGGCCCGGTGGATGCCGTCGGCGACGCTGCGGCCGACCTCGTCGAGGTGAGCGTTGCACGGCGTCAGGTCGGAGGCCGTGTTGGCGATGGCGATGTGGGCCCGCTCGCCGTCGAACGCGTCGGCGGGCAGCCCGCGCCGCATCCAGGCCCGATGGATGTAGCTGTTCCGGTCATCGCCGCCGTACCACTGAGCGCTGCGCCGATCAGACATGTCGTGACCGTAACGCCACGTCGCCTCTCACGGGAAGATCCTTCATCTATCCGGAACTTCCGCCTACGATCCGGAACATGCTCTGACGTACCGGCCACTTCGAGATGGGAGCACCCGCCGTGCACCTCCTGCGAGTCGGCGCCGCCGGCGCCGAGAAACCCGCCGTGCGCGCCGGCGAGGACACCTACGTCGACGTGTCCGACCTGGTGACCGACTTCGACGAGGCGTTCTTCGGCTCGGGCGGCCTCGAGCGGCTGGCCGGACCGGTCGCCGGCCGCCTCGCCGCCGGGGACACGCGCCCGCTGGGCGGGCAGCGGATCGGCGCCCCGATCGCCCGGCCCCACCAGATCCTGTGCATCGGGCTCAACTACAGCGACCACGCCGCCGAGACCGGGCAGGCCGCGCCGAGCGAGCCGATCCTGTTCACCAAGTCGCCGAACACGCTGATCGGCCCGAACGACGACGTACGGATCCCGCGCGGCTCCACCAGGACGGACTGGGAGGTCGAGCTCGGCATCGTCATCGGCCGCCGGACGTCCTATCTCGAGGACGTCGAGCAGGCGCGCGCCGCCATCGCCGGCTACGTGCTGGTCAACGACGTGAGTGAGCGCGAGTTCCAGCTCGAGCGCGGCGGCCAGTGGAGCAAGGGCAAGTCGGCCGAGACGTTCAACCCGGCCGGGCCCTGGCTGGTCACCCCGGACGAGATCCCGGACGTCAACGACCTCGACATGTGGCTCGACATCAACGGCGAGCGGCGGCAGACCGGCAACACCAAGACGATGATCTTCGACCCGTACGTCGTGGTGCACTACCTCAGCCAGTTCCTGGTGCTCGAGCCGGGCGACCTGATCAACACCGGCACCCCGCCGGGCGTCGGCCTGGGCCTGAAACCGCCGTCCTACCTGCGGCCCGGCGACGTGATGACGCTGGGCATCGAGCGGCTCGGCACCGCCCGCCAGCAGGTGGTGGGGCCCCGATGACCGGGCTGCGCGCGATCGTCACCGGCGGCGCCTCGGGCATCGGCCTGGCCACGGCGACGCTGCTGGCCCGGCGGGGCTACCGGGTGGCCTCGCTCGACCTGAACACCGATGTGCCCGCGCCGCTGCTGGGCCTGCGGTGCGACGTCACGGACGACACGTCGGTGCGGGCGGCGGTGGCCGCCGCGGCGACGGAGCTCGGCGGCCTCGACGTCGTGGTCAACAACGCCGGCATCGGGGCCCAGGGCACGGTCGAGCAGAACGACGACGCCGAGTGGGCCCGGGTCTTCGACGTCAACGTGCAGGGCATGGTCCGGGTCAGCCGGGCCGCGCTGCCGCACCTGCGCGAGTCCGGGCACGCCGCGATCGTCAACACCTGCTCGATCGTGGCCACCGCCGGCCTGCCGAACCGCGCTCTCTACAGCGCGACCAAGGGCGCGGTGCTGTCGCTGACCCTGGCCATGGCGGCCGACCACATCCGCGAGGGCATCAGGGTCAACTGCGTGAACCCCGGAACGGCGGACACCCCGTGGATCGGCCGGTTGCTCGAGCAGACCGACGACCCCGAGGCCGAGCGGGCCGCGCTGGAGGCCCGCCAGCCCACCGGACGCCTGGTCACGGCCGACGAGGTGGCCGACGCGATCGCCTACCTGGCCGGGCCGGACGCGTCGGCGACCACGGGCGTCGCCCTGGCCGTGGACGGCGGGATGCAGGGGTTGCGACTGCGGAAGTGACGGTTCCCCCGGCGGGACGGGCGTGGCACGATACTGGCCAGTAACCACCTCGGGAGGTTGGTGCCACCGTGACCGATTCGCGTACCGCGTACCGGACCTGCCCGCTCTGCGAGGCCGCCTGCGGTCTCGAGCTGACGATCTCGGGCGACCGGGTCGTGGCCGCCCGGGGCGACCGGGAGCACGTGTTCAGCCACGGTTTCGTCTGCCCCAAAGGCGCCACCTTCGGCCAGCTGTCGGACGATCCCGACCGGCTGCGCGGGCCGCTGCTGCGGCGGGGCGGCTCGCACGTCGAGGTCGGCTGGGACGAGGCGTTCGACGCGGTCCGGGCCGGGCTGCGGCCGATCATCGAGGCGGACGGGCCGCACGCGGTGGCGCTCTATCTCGGCAACCCGAACGTCCACACGATGGCCGGTGGGCTCTACGCGGCCCCGCTGGTCAAGGCGCTCGGCACCCGCAACGTGTTCTCGGCCAGCACGGTCGACCAGATGCCCAAGCACGTGTCCTGCGGCTACCTGTTCGGCAGCCCGCTGGCCATTCCCGTACCCGATCTGGACCGCACCGACCTGCTGCTGATGCTCGGGGCCAACCCGTGGGAGTCGAACGGCAGCCTGGCCACGGCGGCCGACTTCCCGGGGCGGCTGAAGGCCATCCAGGAGCGCGGCGGACGGTTCATCGTCGTCGACCCGCGACGGACGCGGACCGCCGCGCACGCCGACGAGCACCTGTTCGTCCGGCCCGGCACGGACGCGTTCCTGCTCTTCGGCCTCGTCCACACGCTCTTCGCCGACGGGCTGGTCACCCCCTCCCCCTACGTGGACGGGGTGACCGCCGTGGGCGAGCTGGCCGCGGGCTTCGCCCCCGAGGTGGTCAGCGCGACCTGCGGCGTGCCCGCGGCGCGGATCCGGTCGCTGGCCCACGAGCTGGCGGCGGCGCCGCGCGCGGCCGTCTACGGACGCATCGGCACCTGCACGGTCGAGTTCGGCACGCTGACCAGCTGGCTCGTCGACGTGGTGAACGCGCTGACCGGCAACCTCGACCGGCCCGGCGGCGTCATGTTCCCCCTCGCCGCCCACATGCGACCGCCGGGCCGGCCCGGTGGCCGCGGCTTCACCGTGGGGCGGTGGCACAGCCGGGTGCGCGGGCTGCCCGAGGTCAAGGGCGAGCTGCCGGTGGCCACCCTGGCCGACGAGATCGAGACGCCGGGCCCCGAGCAGGTGCGGGCCCTGATCACCGTGGCCGGCAACCCGGCGCTGTCCACCCCCAACAGTGGACGGCTCGACCGGGCGCTGGCCGGACTGTCGTTCATGGTCAGCGTCGATCCCTATCTGAACGAGACGACGCGGCACGCCGACGTGGTGCTGCCGCCGCCCGAGGCCACCCGCAAGGGGCACTACGACTTCTCGTTCCTGGCCCTCGCCGTGCGCAACTTCGCGGCCTACTCCCCGCCGGCCCTGCCACCCCGGCCCGGCTCGATGGACGAGTGCGACATCCTGGCCCGGCTGTCCCTGATCGTCTCCGGTCAGGACCTGCCGGTCGAGGTCTTCCACGACGAGCTGCTGCGGCGGGTGGCGGGCGATCGCGAGGTCACCGGCGACTCCCCGGCCGAGCGCCTGCTGGACGCCGCGCTGCGCGCCGGGGCGTACGGGCTGACGCTCGACCAGCTCCGGGCCAGCCCGCACGGTGTCGATCTCGGTCCGTTGCAGCCGCGGATGCCCGAGGTGCTGCGGACCCCCAGCGGCCGGGTCGACCTGTGCCCGGCCCCGCTGGCCGCCGACGTGCCCCGCCTGCGGGCCGCCCTCGACCGCCCGGCCGACGACCTGGTCCTCATCGGCCGGCGTCACCTGCGCAGCAACAACAGCTGGATGCACAACGTGCCGGCCCTGGTCAAAGGCCGCGACCGGTGCACGCTGCAGCTGCACCCGGCCGACGCGGCCCGGCTCGACCTCGCCGACGGCGACGCCGCCCAGGTCACCTCGCGGGCCGGCGGCCTGACCGTCCGCGTCGAGCTGACCGACGAGGTGATGCCCGGGGTGGTGAGCCTGCCGCACGGCTGGGGCCACGACGTGCCCGGCACCCGCCAGTCGGTCGCCGCCGCCCATCCCGGCGTCAACTCCAACGTGCTCACCGACGAGACGGTCCTCGACCCGCTCTCGGGCAACAGCGTGCTCAACGGCATCCCGGTGGAGATCAAACGCGTGGCATCATGACGCGATGCGACACCTGGCCGACGACGAGCGGCGGGCGCGGCTCGCGATCCGGCACGCGCTGAGCGCCCCGGTCGACTCCCCCGAGGCAGCCACAAGGGCCATGACGGTGCTGCACGCCACCGAACCGGCCACGGTCTACCTGTCGTGCTGGGCGCGGGTGCGGTCGCTGTCGGTGGCCAACGTCGACCGGGCCCTGCACCACGACCGGACGCTGGTCAAGCAGCTGGCCATGCGGCGCACGCTGTTCGTCTTCCCGGCCGACCTGCTGGCCGCCGCCTGGCCGAGCGCGTCGGCCCGGGTCGCCGCGACTGAGCGGACCCGGATGGCGCAGGACGCGGTGACCGCCGGCTTCGCCGAGGACGGTCACGAGTGGCTCGACCGCGCGCGGGCGGGGGTGATCGAGGCGCTGGCTGATCATCCGGACGGCCGTTCGGCGCTCGACCTGCGGCAGGCCGTCCCGCTGATCGACGTCAAGGTCGCCGTCCGGCCGGGCGAGGTGTGGACGGCGGGCCGGGTGCTCACGCACCTGGGGCTGACGGCCGACCTCGTCCGCGGCGTCAACACCGGCGGCTGGCACGTGTCACGGCCGCGGTGGACGCTGATGCGGCACTGGCTCGACCCGCTGCCGACGCCCCTGACCCCGGCCGCGGGCTACCGCGAGCTCGTCCGCCGCTGGCTGTTCTCCTTCGGCCCCGGCACCGAGGAGGACCTCGTGTGGTGGCTGGGCACGACCAAGGCGGTCGTGCGGGCGGCCCTGGCGTCGCTGGACGCCGTGCCGGTCGGCCTCGACGGCGGCGCGACCGGCTGGCTGCTGCCCGACGACGTCGAAGAGGTCGGCCACGACGAGCCGTGGGCCGCCCTGCTGCCGGTGCTCGACCCGACCGTGATGGGCTGGAAGGGCCGCGACTTCTACCTCGGCCCGCACCGCGACCGGCTCTTCGACAGGCGCGGCAACGCCGGCACCACCGCCTGGTTCAACGGGCGGGCGGTCGGCTGCTGGGTGCAGGACGCCGCCGGCGTCGTCCGGCTGCGCCTGTTGGAGGAGGTGCCGGCCGAGGGTCGCGACCTGCTGACGGCCGAGGCCGACCGGCTGACCGCCTGGCTCGACGGATTCCGCGTGGGCAGCGTCTACTCCTCGCCCGCGATGAAGGCCACCGCCTGACGCCCGGTGGGGTCGAGCCGCAGAGTCGTCGCCGTGGCTGCGGCGGTCACCATCCCGGCGCCCCCGCCGTACTTCGCGCGGTAGGCGGCGTCGACCTCGGCGCTGACCGCGGGGGACGCGTCGCCCACGTCCTCGACGGTGACGTCGGCCTGCAGACCGGGCACGCTGATCCGGGCCCGGCGCGAGCGCAGCGCCTGACCGAACCAGCCGGTGTCCCGCCGATACCAGGACCGCACGTACACCTGCCCGCCGGCGCACACGACCCAGATCGGCACCGGGCTCCGCAGGCTGCCGTCCGGCCGTTCGACGGCGATCCGCAGCTCCGGCGCCGCCGCCACAAGACGCAGGTCCGGGCGGACCATCGGGTGCTCATGCTCCCGATCGTGCTCGGCCGCGCCGCCCGGGACCAACACCGCCTCGACACCGATCGATACTCCGCGGGTATCAGGCGGACGGTCTCACAGGTTCTTGGCCAGGTTGCGGCCGGTCTCGGTGAAGCCCAGCTGCTCGTACAGGGCCCGGGCGCCGGTGTTGTGGGCGAAGACGTGCAGGCCGAGCCGGGTCAGCGCGTTGTCGCGGCACCAGCGCTCGACGGCCAGCATGATCGCGCGGCCGTAGCCCCGACGCCGCAGGTCGGGCTCGACAGCGACGTTGTAGACGAACGCGGTGTCCCGGGTGACCTTGACCCACAGGAAGCCGACCCGGCGGTCGCCGTCGTAGGCGTACCAGAAATGGTGGTCAGGGGTGGCGAACTCGTCGGGAAGCAGCCGCGCGTAGGTCTCGGCGGCGTCGTGGGCCGCCTCCGCCGCCGACCGGCCCGATGCGGCGGCGCTCCGGGCGTAGTGCGCCTCGCCCTCGGCCCGCCAGGGCGTGTACTGGTCCTCGGTCATCGGCTCCAGCCGTACGTCGGTCACGACCGACAACCTACTGACACGACACCATGTGACCGGCGTCACTCATTAGGGTGATCCGTGAACGGGGGCGCCGTCGTCTGACCGGATGTGAAAGTGACCGAGCTGGACGAGGGGCAACTGCTGCGGCGGGTGGCCCGGGCCGACCGGGCCGCGTTCGACGAGCTCTACCGGCGCACGTCGCCGTGGCTCGCCGTGCGGCTGCGGCGCCGCTGCTCCGACGACGGTCTGGTCGCCGAGGTCCTGCAGGACACCTATCTCGCGGTGTGGCGGGCGGCCGGGTCGTTCACCGGCGCCCAGGGCGGCGGGAGCGCGGCCGGCTGGCTGTGGACCATCGCGGCGCACCGGCTCGTCGATGCCCTGCGCCGGCGGGCCCGGCACCCCGAGGTGCCGGCCGAGGAGCTTCCCGTCCGCCCCGCGCCCGCCGCCGAGGACGAAGCCCTGGCCGGATCGATCGGTGACGAGGTGGGCGTCGCCCTCTCCCGGCTGGCGCCGGAGTTGCGCGCGGTGCTGCACGCGATGGTCCTGGACGGGCTGACGGTGCGGGAGACCTCGATCCTCCTCGGGCTGCCCGAGGGAACTGTGAAGAGCCGGGCCCGGCGGGCCCGGACCGTGTTGCGGGAGGCGCTGTCGTGACCGACCACATTCCGGCCGCACCGCTGGCCGCCTACACCGCCGGGGACCCGCATCTCGACGACGCCACCGTCTGGGCGGTCGAGGTGCACCTCGAGAACTGCGCCGGGTGCCGGGCCCGGCTGGCCGAGCTGGCCGCTCCGCCGTTGCGCACGCTGCTCGACGACGTGCAGGTGACGATCGACAGGGGGGTGCGTACCGGGCCCGAGCCGGCCCGGCGACGGGCCTGGCGTCGCCTCGCCCACCGGTGGGCCGTGTGGTCGGTGATCCCGTGGGTCGCGACCGTCGCCGGTGCGGTCCTCGCGGCGTTCGCGCTGGACCGGCAGTTCCCCGAGCGGCCGTCGCTGGTGCTGCTGCTGGCCCCGGTGGCGCCGCTCGCCGGGCTGGCGATCGCCTGGTCCCGGCGCAGCGACCCGGCCTGGGAGATCACCGCGGGCACCTCGCGGGCCGGGCTGGAACTACTTCTCCGGCGTACGGTCGTGGTCCTCGCGACCGTGCTGCCCCCACTGGCCCTGGCCGGCTGGCGGCTCGGCATGTCGCCGGCGCTGTGGCTGCTGCCCAGCCTCACCTTCACCGCGGCGACCCTGCTGGCCGGCGGCCTGATCGGCGTCGGCCGGGCCGCCGCGGTGCTCGGCGGCGGCTGGTTGCTGGCCGTCGCCCTGCCCGCGGTCCTCACCTCGGACCTGCCCGCGGTCGTCCAGCCGTCGAGCCTGCCCGCCTGGGCCGCCGCCGCCCTGGCCGGCACGTTGCTCACCGTCCTTCGCGCCGGCGACCACCGGCGCGTCAACTAAGGAGACTCCCGTGGTACGCATGGTCAGCGCGACCGAGCTCGAACCGACCACCTACGCCTGGCCCGTCGAGGCCGCCGGGCTGCGGGTCAAGGCCGGGCGGCACGTCGCCGTCAACGGTCTCGACCTGCGGCTGGGCACCGGCGTGCACGGGCTGCTCGGCCCGAACGGCGCCGGCAAGACCACGCTCATGCGGGCGGTGTCCACCGTGCACCGGCCGTCCGGCGGGAGTCTGCGCCTGCTCGGCGAGGACGCCACGAACGGCCGGGTGCTGCGCTCGTTGCGCCGCCGGCTGGGCTACCTGCCGCAGCACTTCGGCTTCTACCCGCGGTTCACCGTGCGCGAGTACGTCGAGTACATGGCCTGGCTGCGCGAGATGCCCAAGGCGGCGATCCCGGGCGCGGTGCAGCGCGCGGTCGAGCGCGTCGGGCTCACCGGCCGGGCCGGCGCCAAGCTCAAGACCCTCTCGGGCGGCATGCTGCGCCGGGTCGGCATCGCCCAGGCGATCGTCAACGACCCCGACCTGCTGCTGCTCGACGAGCCGACCGTCGGCCTCGACCCGGAACAGCGCGTCGAGTTCCGCACGCTGCTGCGGGAGCTGGGCGCCGACAGCTGCGTCGTGGTCTCCACCCACCTGGTCGAGGACGTGGTCGCGGCCTGCACCGACGTCGTGCTGGTGGACGAGGGCCGGCTGGTCTGGCAGGGCCTGCCGGCCGAGCTCGTCCGTCTCGGCGAGCGCGGCGGCACCGGCGACAGCCCGGCCGAGCGTGGCTACACCTCGCTGCTGACCACCCACCGGAGCGCCGCATGACCCGCGTCCTCGGCTTCGAGCTGCGCCGCTCCAACGCCCCGTCGCTGGCCGTGCTGCTCGTCGCGGCCGGCCTGGGCGCCCTGGCGCTCGGCGGCAACCTCGGGCTCGACGGCTGGCACGGCTTCACCTACGCCCACACGTCGTCGCTCTTCCTGCTGCTCCCGCTGGCGCTGGCCGGGGGCGCGGTGATGGGCCGCCGGGAGCGGCGCAGCCGGGCCGACGAGCTGATCGCCAGCACCGGGCGGCCCCGGGCGCAGCGGCTCCTGCCCGGCCTGCTCGCCCTGGCCGTCGCGGCCGCCCTGGCCCACCTGATCGTCTTCGCCGGCGGCGCGATCGTCATCCTGGTGACCGGCGCCTACGCCAACGCCTTCACCGTGCTGTGGCCCCTGGCCGGGGTGCTGGTGCTGGCCGGGGGCGCCTGGCTCGGGCTCGCGGCCGGCCGGGCCTGGTCGTCGCCGCTGGTTCCCCCGCTCGTCGCCGTGCTCGGCCTGCTGCTGCAGTTCGGCTTCGCGGAGTTCGGCCCGCCCGGTGAGCCGACGCGCTGGGAGAACCTCGCGATGCTGCCCCAGCCTCCCCTGTACGACTGGGAGGCCGTCACCGGTCGCGCCGTGCTCGGCTATGCGGTGCTCGGTGCGGGGCTGATCGCGGCCGGGTTCCTGCTGGCCTCGGGCCGGTCCTGGCTGCCCCGGGTGGCCGCCGTCGCCGCACTGGCCGTGGCCGGGACGCTCGCGGCCGTCATCCCCGGCACCACCGCGGCCACCCACTACCGGGTGGACGCGGCCGCGCAGAAGCTGGTCTGCGCCGACGGAGCTCCGCAGGTGTGTGTGACCGCGGTGCACGCGACGGTCCTGGACGAGGCCGCGCCCCGGGTGCGCGAGGCGCTGAGCCTGCTGGCCAAGCTGCCGGGCGCGCCGACCCGGGCCGTCGAGTGGCGGGCCGACCGGGTCTATCAGCCCGGCGACTCGGACTGGCAGGGCACGGGCACCACCCGCCCCGAGCCCGGCACGATGAACTTCGACCTCGGCCTGGACGACGGGCGGCTCAGCCCGGCGCTGGTCGAGACCATCGTGCTCGGCGCCGGCACGCTGTGGAACGGTTGCCCGGGCGGCCAGGACCTGGTCGCCGCGCACGCGGCCGGCGCCTGGCTGATGGGCCGGGACGAGCTGACCGGCGTCGACGACACCCTGAGCTTCTACCCCGAGCTCAAGGCCCAGGTGCCCCAGACGGTACGGGCCCTGCGCGCGCTGCCCGAGCCGGAGCAGATCCGGCGGGTGACCGCGCTGCGCGACGCCTCCCTGAACTGCCAGGAGGACCTGTTGCCGCTGCTGACCGGGGCTTCGTCGTGACGGCCTGGTCGCGGCTCTACCTCCGCTCCCGGCGCCTGCCCCTCGCGGTCGCGGTCTCGTTCGGCGCGGCCGCCCTGATCTGGGCCGGCTGGTCGATGTTCAGCGACGCTCCGGAGATCAACGCCGGGCTGGCCACGTTCACCACCCTGCTGGCCCTCGCTCCGCTGATCCCGACGCTGGCCGGGGACGACGACTCGCTGGAATCGACGGCGGCGCTGCGCTGGCCGCCACGCCGCGTACTGCACTTGCTTCTGGTCGGCGTCGTTGCGGCGGTCCCGCTGCTCGCGAGCCGGGCCAGCGGCGCGTCGTTCGGCCCGGCCGGTGCGACGCTGCGCGATGTGGCCGGCCTGACCGGCCTGATCGGTCTCGGGGTGGCGCTGCTCGGCACCCGGATGGCCTGGCAGCTGCCGATCTGCTGGGCGGTGGCCCAACTGATCTTCGGCGAGTCGTCCACGGGCTGGCGCGAGGCGGTGTTCTGGCTGGTGCAGCCGGCCGGCAGCGAGATCGCGGCGGCCACGGCGGGCGTTCTGCTCGCGGCCGGCCTGGTGGCCTACGCCGGGCGGGTCGGCCCGCGCCCGGCCCCGGCCGAAGCGGCCCTGGGCCAGTAGTCGGTCACCGGCCGACGCGCCGGGCGGTGACCGGGTGGGTCACCGCCCGATGGCGCGTCAGGCGACCGCTGCGAAGCCGCCGGTCCAGGACAGCTTCTCGCCGGCGGCCAGGGTCATCTGGAGAAAGGCGAGCGACTCGAGCTCACGCGCCCGCTTGAGCGAGCCGGCGTCGATGGCGCGCAGCCCGGCGGCCTCGACGAACGACGACACGGCGGCCTTGGCGTCGGCGTCGTCACCGGCGATCAGGACGGCCGTGGTCTCGGAGCCGACCGAGCCGGTGGCCAGCGTGCCGGCGAAGTTGGTGTTGAACGCCTTCACGACCCGGGACTGCGGCAGCTCCCGGGCCAGCTCGGCCGCCGCGGAACCGTCGGCCGGAACGGTCAGGTCGTCGAAGGTGGCGAAGTCGAGCGGGTTGGTGATGTCGACCACGACCTTGCCGGCGAGCTCGGCGCCGCGGGTGGCGACGATGCCGGCCAGCGCGCTGTGCGGCACGGCCAGGATGACGATGTCGCCGGTGACCGCCTCGGCGGCGTTCGAGGTGTTGAGCTGCTGAACGGTGTTGCCGCCCTTGGCGACCAGACCGCCGATCGCCTGACCCATGCTGCCGGTACCGAGGATGCTGATGTTCGCCATGCTGGCCTCCTGTTTGGTTGTTGCTACAACCATCGCACGGCGCGCCGGTTGTAGCAACAACTAACTTCGTGGGAAACTGGTGACCGTGGACACCCGATGGCTCGACCAGGAGCAGAAGGCGGTGTGGGTGCGCCTGGCGGCAGTGCTCGAGCTGCTGCCCAGCGCCCTCGACTCTCAACTGCGGCGCGACGCCCAGATCACGCACTTCGACTACTTCGTGCTGGCCATGCTGTCGGAGGCGCCGAACCGGACCCTGCGGATGACCACCCTGGCCGAGCTGACCGCGGCCACGCTGGCCCGGCTCTCCCACGTGGTGCAGCGGCTCGAGACGCGCGGGCTGGTCGAGCGCTTCCCCTGCCCCGAGGACAAGCGGGCCACCAACGCCCGGCTCACCGCGGCCGGCTGGGACAAGGTGCGCGAGGCCGCGCCGGGCCACGTCGCCACCGTGCGCGAGACGGTCGTCGACGCGCTCAGCCCCGGCCAGATCGCCCAGCTCACCGACATCCTCGACGCGGTCCTGCACCGCCTCGACCCGTCCCGGGCCACGTCCGCGGTCTACGAGCGGTACGACTGACCCGTCGCCAACCCTCAACTCGGCCGCCGGACGACCGAGTTGACGACCGTGACCAAGCCCCTGCGTGGACAGTTGGTGGCGGTGGCGGTGTGCGCCCTCGCCTTCCAGGCGCTGCTGCCGTGGCTGCCACCGGCGGCCGGCCGCGGCCTCGCCGACGCGCTGATCGCCCTCACGCTGGGCGCGTCAGCCGTGGTCTACCTCCGGCGGATCCGCTCGGAGACGGGGCGGGCGCGCCACGCCATCCGGGTCGGAGTCGCGTCGACGTCGCTGTGGGCGATCGCCAACGTCGGCTATCTGGTCAACGAGGTCCGGCCGTCCCCGGCCGCCTTCGCGGTCGGCGTGGGCGGGTCGCTCGGCGCGGCCGTGCTGCTGCCGCTCGGGCTGCACCTCAACGCTCCCCCGATGACCGGCGCGCAGCGCTACCGGGGGCTGCTCGACCTGGCCGCCGTGTCGGGCGCGATCCTCGCGCTGTCCTGGGTCTACGTGCTCGGCCCGTCCCGCGCGAGCGGCTCGGCCTTCCTCACCACGACGGCGCTGACCGCCTTCGAGGTGCTCGCCGCCGCGATCGCGCTCGTCACCATGGCCCGCAACTTCCCCGGGCGTACGGGACTGTCGCCGCGCGTGCTCGGGGCGGCCTCGGTCGTGCTGGCCGTGACGGCGATGCTCGCGCTGCACAACAGCGTCGGCGGCCGGTCCTGGTACAGCGGGGTCGGCGCGGGTTATCTGCTCGCCGCGGGCCTCATCCTGGTCGCGAGCCGCCTCCCCTCCCCCGACGGCGAGGTCGACCGGGCCGCGCACCACTTCGCCAGCCGGTGGGCGCTGCTCCCGTACGTCCCGATCGTCCTGGCCGTCGTGGCCGTCGCCGCCGAGCAGATCCGGCACGCCACGCTCGACGCCGGGCTGGTCTGGATCCTGCTGATCACGTTCGCCCTGGTGCTGGCCCGCCAGTTCCTGACCATGACGATCATCGGCGGCCTGGCCGTCAAGCTGGAACGACAGCGCGCCGAACTGGCCCACCAGGCCCACCACGACTCCCTCACCGGCCTGCACAACCGGGCCGCCTTCCACGCCCGCGGCGGTGAGCTGCTGGCCCGCCACCCCGGCGCCGTGGTGCTGCTGATCGACCTGGACGGGTTCAAGCCCGTCAACGACCGGCTGGGCCACGCCGCCGGCGACGAGGTCCTCGTGACCGTGGCCCGGCGGCTGCTGTCGGCCGTGCGCCCCGGCGACCTGGTGTCCCGCTTGGGTGGCGACGAGTTCGCGCTGGTGCTGACCGGCCCGTCGGACGCGGCCGACCGCATCCGGAGCGCCCTGGCCGAGCCGATGCCCATCCGCGGCGAGCGGGTGACCGTCGGCGTCAGCATCGGGTCGGCCACCGGCGACCGGTCCCTCGACGCGCTGCTGCAGGAGGCCGACACAGCCATGTACGCGGCCAAGGCCGCGGGCCGCCGCCGCGAACGGGTCGGGGCCTCGGCCGGGCGCTGACCCACGCCAAGCCGGTGAACGGGTATGGCGCAGGACCTCTAGGTTGATGGCATGGCATCCCTCTTGGGGGTCTCTCGGTGCGCGCCGCTACGCACGATCGCGGACTCGTCGCGAGTTTGGCTGCTTGTGCACTTGTCGCTGTACTTCACGCTCGACTTGGCGACGCTGGCGGTGCTGAACGCGACTGTGGTCAGCAGCGACCTCCACGTCGCCTCGAAGGTTCTGGTCGTCGGTGTTCATGTGTTCATCGCTGTGTGCTGGGCGGCGCCGTTGCACGGCGCTGCGCTCCTGCTGGCCGCTGGTGCATTAGCACTTCTGCGGTCTTGGGCGGGTCTGCGGTGGTACTGGTTCCGGCTGGCAGCCCTTGCCGTGTTCGTGGTGCCGGCGCTGGTGCTGACCCTCGTGCTCACCGGCGACACAGCCACCTTGCTGGCTGTGCTCACCATGCACGTTCTCATGGCGCTGTTACTGGTACAGCCACGCTGGTCGAACGCCATTCCTTCCATGGATCAGCACCGCTGGTGACATGCTTGCGGACGCACTGATTGGCCGCAGACAAACGCGGAGCGTACTCATGTGCTGGTGGCGCGTTGCCCTTCGGTTTTCGTGGCGGGATCCGTGCAGGAGCACCTCGACGCTGACGAGATCAGCACTTTCCCGCACTCAGCTGCCGCTGTGGTCGCTGCGGCAGTAGAGGCCGTCACCGATCCGGGCGCGATGGGCTGCGGCAGCGTGTGCGGTGCGGAGATGGGCCGGCGCAGCACCGTGCTGTCAGTGGTTCGGGGTGCGCAGCACGGTGTCGAGCTGGCCGTCGTGGTCTGTGTCGAGGTAGGTGAGCTCGGGCACCCCGTCACCGTCGAGGTCGAGCTGCACCACGTCGGCGATGCCGTCACCGTCGAGGTCGGTGACCACCTCAATCGATCCGTCCGCGCGCCGACTGACAATCGAATTGGCGGTGGTGGCGACCCGGCCTGCCGGTCCGGGGATGGGCGGCGATCCAGGCGTGGAGGATGGTAGCGAGCCGGGCCGGCTGGCGTACGCCCCGACCGGGCCGTCGGTGCCGGACGGATCGATCTCCTCTTCAGAGGGATAGACGTCGCCGTGCCAGGCCGGATCAGGGTAGGTACTCATCTCCTTGACGTTCCCCGCCGGAGCCGGCGGTAATCGTCGGCACAGGAAGAGGCACACAGCTGTGCCGAGTACCGCGCCAACCCGGTCGCAAGGGTCGTCCGCCTGAGCCTGGCAGACCGTTTGACCAGTACCCGAACGATCACCTCGCGATAAGTCCGGAACACGCTGCCGCAACGTTGTTCGATGCACGGATCTGCCGCGCCGAGGCGCTGGCGCCCTTGGTGGCGGTGACGCACCGTGAGTTATGACTGCCTCTTCTGTTTCCCATCAAACTGTTGCTGATCGCGATGCTCGGTCTGCTCGGTCTGCGAATCTTCGAAGCCTGCGGCGCCAATGTCGCCGACCTCGGCGAGGAACACGGCCACCGCGTCTTGACGGTTCGCGGCAAGGGCGGCAAGACGGTGCTGGTTCCGCTGCCGCCCGCGGTGGCCCGAGCGATCGAGAACGCCGTCGAGGACAAACATGCGGCCTGCTGAATGTGAGATCTTTCGGGCAACAGGCCGCACGCGAACCTGGCCTGTCGCTCGGCCTGCCCCATCATCAGCCGGACATCCGCCTGAAGCACTCGGACATGCCGAATTGAGTGCACCGGCGGTCTTGTTGACGTCGTTCCGCAGGTATGCGGCTTGGTCAGACGCCGAGCTGGGGGTGGTCGGCACCGTTGTGCGAAGCAGTCAATTCCAGCGCGCCGGTCCAGGCAGCCGAGTAGCCTTGTCGAGCGTGACTGACGCCGCATGGTCAAGAATTATTCTTTGGCTCGGCCAATACGCCCCATCCACGGCCGCGACCCTCAACTCGCCGGCCGAGCATGCTCGCTTACAGGCTGCCCTCAACCAGATCTCGGTCAATGTTCCCGACGATTTGATTGATCTATGGCAGACGGTCGATGGACAGGGTGGAGCGCAAGTTGAATCCTGCGGATACCTGATTCCTCCACTTTATCACCTGCTTCCGGCGCAGTACGCGGCTAATTATCTGTCCATGAGGTTGGAGAGCAACCCGAGCGATTCTGCTCATGATATTGAAGCGCTCCGCGGGGAGGCCGCAGGAACATACTCGGTATTTTCGTATTGGATCCCCGAGTGGGTGCCGATCGCCGGGGATGAACAGGGAATGTTCGTCGACTGCCGCCCCGGTCCTCTTTATGGTTGCGTCTCCGAGCATTTTCACTCGGATGGCCAGGACGGCCCTGTCTGGGCGTCGGTCAGCGACATGCTTGAACAGACGGCCGACAGGTTGTGGGCGATCGACCTCTCCACGGTCGTGGAAGATGACCGAGGTCCAGTGGAAGGGATCTGGCACTTCCCGTGGGGCTGAACTGACCGGTGAGGTCGCTTCATGCCCGTCTCGACGCAACCTCCCTGGGCGGCGCGCACAGCAACCAACCTTCGCCGGCACACCGCCGACCCGTCCGAAGGACACCGCGCCGAACACGCAGACACGGCCACGGCCATCGCCACGCGGACGGCCGGCCGCGTCCAGCAACCGTCAGCCCGCGGCGCTCGGACGATCAGGGCACTCGGGCGCATGAGCTCTCATCTTCTTCCCCGCCCGGCTGACCGGCGTTCCCGCGTCAACGCGAGCACCAATGGCGACCGCTTGACTTACCGCCACCGCGCACGTGCTGATTTGCCACCGAGAGAGCGGCGTCGCGAGTCGCCTGCGGCCTCGGGCGGTGTGCCGAGGAGCGGTTGAAGTCTGCTTGGCCGATGATGGTCGCATGTCGTTGCCGGATCTGAACCCTGATGAGTATCCACCGATCGATCCTGGCGAGCCCGCGCCGGATGACGCAGGCGAGTTGTTACCGGATACGCCGGATGAGCTGCCGGATGCGCCAGTCGAACCGCTCCCTGATGACGGCGAGGAGGGTGGCGTACGCGAACCGGCCTAGCCGTCGACGAAGCATCCGGATCTGCCGCAGACAACAGCGCGTCTACGAATGCCGACGTGTGGTCCAGTGTTGCGACAGATGCAATTCTGCCTACTGTCCGGCCGATCCTGCTCAAGCGTTGCCGGCCTGGGCGGCGGCTGTCGCAGCCCGTTCGATCGTCGCGCGCCGCGCTTTCCGGGCCCGGTCGGACTGCCCGTCCGCATACCCGGCCATGAACCCGGTCGAGCCGTCGAGCTGCTCCCGCAGGATGTCGGCGTGCCCGGCGTGCCGGCTGGTCTCGGTGAGGACGTGGACCAGGATGGTGAAGAGCTTCACGTCGGGCCGGGGCCACCAGGGGACGTGGCCGGGCGAGTCGATCGCCAGGGCGGTGATCGTCGCGTCCGAGTGCGCCCAGACACGGCGGTACCGGTCGATGATCTCCGCGCGCGTCTCGTGCTCGGTCGCCCACATGGCCGCGTCGACCGCGTCCGCGTCGTCCCACCGGGGCACCGGCTCGGGGAACGGCCGGCCGAAGGTGTCGCCGAAGTATCGGGCCTCCGTGATCGACAGGTGCTTGACCAGGCCGAGAAGGTTGGTTCCGGTCAGCGTGAGGGGACGGCGGACGTCGTACTCGCCGAGCCCGTCGAGTTTCCACAGCATCACCTCGCGGATGTCTCGCAGGTCGCCGTGCAGGTACTCCTTCGCGAAGTCATCGATCATGCCAACGATCCTGGCGTAAGCCGTCAATCTCCCATGGGGCGAGGCGGGCGAGGCAGGAGCGGCCGCGACACCGAGGCACCCATTGATCACCTTCCGTTCATCCGCACGATGAAATGCGCGGCCCCTGGGCGACCAATGTGGACCCTCACAGGAAAGGCTCCTGACGATAGGGAGATCGATGAAGCGACTTCTCACCGCGGTCCTCGCGGCGGTGGCGACGGCCGTCGCGCTCGGCTCGGCCGCGCCGGCCGCCGCCGCCCCGGCCACCGGCTGGTACATGCTGGTCAACGACTCCTACAACTGGTGCCTCAGCACCAACGAGCAGACCTCGCCGAGCGGCTCGGGCACGCACCGGGTCTATCTCGCCGCGTGCAACCCCAAGACTGCCGGCCAGTGGTGGCGCCTGAGCGGCAACAGCACGAGCTCGAGCCTCACGAACTACCAGAACTTCGGCTCCGGAGTGTGGAGTCTGAGCAACAACGCCAGCACGCCGTCCGGCGGTGGCGCCGGCACCTACGGGGTCTACACCTCCCTCAAGAGCAACACCCAGGGGCAGGAGTGGAGTGTCATCGACGACGTGGCCGAGCACAAGGTGCGGTTCGCGAGCTGGCTGAGCGGCAAAATCATGAGTGCCACGCACAACAGTCCGTTCTCCGGTGGGACCTACCGGGTCTACACCGCGACTGGCGGGGTGAACCCTCCACCGGCGCACCTCTGGCGTTTCTGGGCGCATCCGTCCGGGAGACCGAGCTGCTCCACCCCGTGCGGCGACTACTGACCGAACCGGTCGCCATGTGCGGCCGGCCCGTCCGGGCCGGCCGCACATGGCCGGCTCCGCCGAGGCGGCGGCGAGGAGAGCCCGAACACCACGTCCGTTTTTCGCTGGCCACCGAAACGATCGCACGGTTGGCTACCCGGTATGGAAACTCACCGCGTGCCGTGGCCTGCTGTCGCTGCCGCCTCCGTCACCGTCGTCCTCTGGGCCTCGGCGTTCGTCGGGATCCGGGCGGCCGCGCCGTACTTCTCGCCCGGCTCGCTGGCGCTCGGGCGGCTGCTCGCCGGGGCGGTCGTGCTGGTGCTGTTCCTGATCGTGCGCCGTCAGGGGCTGCCGCCGCGGGCGGCCTGGCCGGGGATCGCCGTGTCCGGCGTGCTGTGGTTCGGGCTCTACATGGTCGCGCTCAACTGGGGCGAGGAGCTCGTCGACGCCGGCACGGCCGCGATGATCGTGAACGTCGGGCCGGCCCTGATGGCCCTGCTCGCGGGCTGGCTGTTGCACGAGGGCTTCCCGCCGCGGCTGCTCGCGGGCATCGCCGTCTCGTTCGCGGGGACGGTCGTGGTCGGGCTCTCGATGTCCGGCGGTGGCCGGGCGTCCGTGCTGGGCGTGCTGTTGTGCCTGGTCGCGGCGATCACCTACGCCGCCGGGGTGGTCGCGCAGAAGCCGGCGTTGCGGCACGCCTCGGCGCTGCAGGCGACCACCTTCGGGTGCCTGATCGGTGCGGTCGCCTGCCTGCCGTTCGCCGGGCAGCTCGTCCACGATCTGCGCGACGCGCCCGCGAGCGCCACCCTCAACGTGATCTACCTGGGCGTCTTCCCCACCGCCGTGGCGTTCACGACCTGGGCGTACGCCCTCGCGCGCACCACCGCGGGCCGGATGGGCTCGACCACGTACGCGGTTCCGGTCGTCGTCATCGCGCTGTCCTGGCTGCTGCTCGACGAGGTGCCGCGCGCGCTGGCCATCGCCGGCGGCGCGCTCTGCCTGGCCGGCGTGGCGGTGTCCCGGAGCCGGCCCCGTCGACCGGCCCCGGAACCGCTCGTCACGCCGTCACACCGGTGACCGTGCTGCCGGACTTCGTGACGTAGTAGGTGACCTTGGCTCCGCTCCGGAAGTGCAGGGTGAGCGTCACCTTGGCGCCGTCGTTCACCTCGGCGAAGAACTCGGGGGTCAGCGCGAGCGTGCCGGCCGTGTAGTCCGGCAGGAACGTGTACGCGAACTCCTTGAACGACGTCCAGTTCTGCGGTCCGGCGTTGCTGCCGTCGGCGTACCGGGCCTCCATCGTGGCGATCCGGTCGCCGCGGAACGTCACCGGGATCGCGAACGCCGCGGTGGTGCCGGTCCGGGCGGCCACGACCGGGGTGTCGTACGAGATGACGTCGATCCGCCACGGCACACCGGCCGAGAAGACGGCGGTGAGCCGGGCATTGACGCCGTAGGCCCGGTCGCCGGCCAGCCGACTGAGCAGCGCGGCGCTCAGCGTCAGGTCGTTGCCCGCGATCGTGTAGTCGGTCCCCCGTACGAGATCGGTGTTGTTGTGCCGCAGCGCCGTGAAGGTCGTGCCGTTCGGGTTGAGCGTGACCGTCCGGGCGGTGATCGCGGCCGACCGGGCCAGGAACACCTGATCGGTCGACGCGGTGCCCGAGCGAGTGGTCCAGGCCGACCTCAGGTGGGCCGAGAGCTCGGGATCGCGCCAGGTCAGCGACGTACGGTCGAAGTGCTGACCGTTGTCCCACAGCATCGTGGTGATCTTCTTCTGCCGGGCGTACCAGCCGAGGTACTCGAAGAACTTGAGCTTCTCGCCCTGTTCGACGGCATCGAGCGAGCGGTCGAAGCCGAGCAGGCCCCACTCGCCCAGGATCACCGGGATGCCCTTGGCGGTGAACGTGGCGGCCGCGCGGTCGAGATAGCCGACCAGGTCGGCCTGGGTCGTGGCGTCGAAGGTGGTCGTGCCGGCGACGTTCACGCTGAACGGCCAGTAGCCGTAGTAGTGCACGGTCGCGGCGACGTTGGCGTCGCCGAGCGCGGCGATCGTCCGGGCCAGCGCGTCGAGGTGCACCTGGTCGGCCGAGGTGTGCAGGGTGGGCAGCACGAGCAGGCGGGTCGCGTTGCCGCCACCGGAGCCCCGCACGATGCGGTGGAAGGACTTGTTGAGCGCGTCGAGGTGGGTCGCGCTCTGCCCCTCGTCGGTGAACTGCGGCTCGTTGACGCTTTCGAAGATCAGCTTGTCGGGGCTGTCGCGGAAGACCGCGGCGATCTGGGTCCACGTGGCGTCGTAGCGGGCCTGGGCGCCCGGCATGGCGTTGAGCCACTGCCAGGAGTCGTGGTGGACGTTGATCATCACGAAGAAGCCGTCGGCCAGCGCCCAGCCGACGACCTCCTTGACGCGGTTGAGATAGGCGGCCTCGATCGCGTAGCCGGGGGCGCCGCCCTGATGCTGACCCCAGGTGACGGGGATGCGGATGCTCTTGAAGCCCTGAGCCCGCACGCCGTCGAGCAGCGCCTCGGTGACGCGCGGGTTGCCCCAGGAAGTCTCGTCGGCCCCGGTCGCGTCCAGCGAGTTGCCCAGATTCCAGCCGGGCTGCATGGCGGCCACGGTGGCTTCGGCGTCGCCCGCGGTCGGCGGTGTCGTGGGTGGGGTCGTCGGCGGTGTCGTGGGTGGGGTCGTCGGCGGGCTGGTTGCCGGTGTGGTGGCGCCGGTGCAGGTCACGCCGTTGAGGGCGAAGGCCGCCGGCACCGGGTTGCTGCCCGTCCAGCTGCCGTTGAAGCCGAAACTGGTGGTCGCGCCGGTGGCGATCGAGCCGTTGTAGCTCACGTTGCTCGCGGTGATGTCGGCGCCGGTGGTGGTGACGGAAGCGCCCCAGGCCTGGGTGACGCTCTGGGCGGCCGGGAACGTCCAGTTGAGCCGCCAGGCCGGGACCGCGTCGCCCAGGTTGGTGATCGCGACGGTCGCCGTGAAGCCGCCGCTCCACTGCGAGCCGACGGTGTAGACGACCTTGCAACCGGCGGCCGCGGCGCCGGCGGCGGTCGCGGTCCACAGGCCCAGCAGGGTCAACAGCGCGACGACACCGGCCAGAACGGCCCGTCGCCGGGTGGAAGTGGGAGACATCTGTCCGCCTTGAGGAAACACGTGCGTAACGGGGGAAGCGCACGGTAGCTCCGCTGATTGACGAGCGTCAATCGATCTGGGCGGAAATCTGGGAGCGCTCCCAGATTGGGTGCCGAGCCTTGCTGGATGGCGATCCGGTCTCGTACGATCCTGGGCCGCTCGTCAGTCGAGCAGCCAGCCGGCCAGCAACTGCGCCGCCGGGGTGAGCGAGACGACCAGGACGAGGAACGTGGCCGCGGTCGACCCGGCCAGGGCCATCCTGAGCCGGCGGTGTCCCCTGGCGTACCCGGACAGGAAGACGATCGCCGAGACGAACAGCGAGAGCACGGTGACCATCAGGGCACTCGAGACCACGTAGGCGACCACCCAGGCCCACGGCCAGGCGCCGGTGACGTCGAGGTCGGCGGTGAAGGGATCGTCCTGCGACGGCAGATACCACCGCCCGGCCAGCTCGGCCGCGCGGGCCAGCGCCAGGTAACAGCAGATCGCGTACAGCGCCGCGAAGCCGGCCTGGGCCGCGACCAGGACCCATCCGCCGGCCCGGCTGCGGGTCGGCACGCTGATCCGGGTCGCCACGGTGGTCATCGCCGGATCGTAACCCAACCCGGCCGGCCCGGTCGTCCCGCGCGTTCACCGATCGGCCGACAACACCGCCCCGGCCCGGGCCAGCACGACATTCAGCACACGGGCGGCGGCATCCCGGTCGCCGGCCGGCAGGTCACCCCACAGGTCGTCCGCGATGCGCCCGGTCTCTCCCCGCACCGCCTGCCACAGGTCGCGCCCGCGCGCAGTGGCCTCGGCCGGGCGGCCGGGCTCCAGGCGCACCAGATCGGCGAGCGCCAGCTCACCCAGCCGCTCCCGGGCGACGGCTTCGGGGACCCGCAACGCCTCGGCGACCAGACCAGCCGGGTCCGCGCCGCCGGCCGTCACAGTCAGGGTGAGCGCCACCCATTGCGGCTCGGTGATGCCCCGGCCGGCCAGGGTGCGGCCGAGGATGGCGTTGAGGGCCTTCTCGGTGCGGCCGACGAGCTGGGCGCCGAACGGGATCGTCGTCGTCATGGCGGGCTCCTATCGTTAGTCCGACTAACACTGCACGCTAGAACGTTAGTCCGACTAACGCAACTGGTAGGGTGCGGTGATGAGCGACGGCGCCGAGCGGTTACGGACCCTGCGGACCCGGCTGCTCTCCCTCGCCGCCATGCACTCCGACCGCCGCGTCAACGAGCAGCTGGCCCGGGCCGACGCCCGCAAGTGGCACTACGCCGTGCTGGCCACGCTCGACGAGTTCGGACCGGCCAGCCAGGCCCAGCTCAGCGACCGCACCCGCGTCTACCGCAGCGATCTGGTCGCCGTCCTCAACGAGCTGGCCGACCGGGGCCAGGTCGACCGGGCCCCCGACCCGGCCGACAAGCGTCGCAATCTCGTACGGATCACCACCGCCGGCCGGCGGCAGCTCCGACGGCTCGACAAGATCCTGGCCGCCGTCGACGACGAGGTCTTCGCCCCGCTCGATCCGGCTCAGCGCGCCCAGCTCACCGACCTGCTCACGATTCTCGTCGACCGGCAAGGCGAACCGCACGGCGAACGGCACGGCGAACCGCGCAACGACCGGGGAGGCTCCTCATGACCGCACAGCTCGCCCGCATGATCGCGGCACAGCCGGCGGTGATCGGCGGCCTGGCCGACCCCGCGCCGACCGCCGGGGCCGCCGGCCGCCTGGCCGGGACGCGCCGGATCTGGCTGATCGGCACCGGCACCAGCCTGCACGCCGCCGAGCTGGGCGCCCGGGAGCTGGGCGCGGCCGGCCACGACGCCCGGCCGATCGCCGCCAACGCCTTCACCGGCGACCTGGTCCGCGACGGCGACGCCGCGGTGGTCATCACCCACACCGGCACCGCGTACGCGCGGCGCGCCCGCGAGATCGCCCGGGCCGCCGGCCTGCCGCTGGTCGCCGTGACCGGGCCCGGCGTCGACTGGCCCGAGGCGGTGCGCACGCCGGTGGCCGAGACCTCCGAGACGTACACGGTCAGCTACACCGCGGCCCTGACCGTCCTGGCCCAGATCGCCCACCACCTCGGCGCGCCCGGCGGCGGCCCCGAGGCCGTCCGGGCGATCGCCGGCGGGCTCGACGAGGAGCCGGGCACGGTCCCCGTCCCGGCTCGCGCGATGGCCGTCGTCGGCCCGGGCCCGTGGTCGATCACGGCCCGCGAGGGCGCGCTGAAGATCCGTGAAGCCGCCCGCATCCTTTGTGAGGGCTTCGATCCCGACCGCCTGCTGCACGGCGGCGCCGTCCCCTACACCGCGGCCGACACCCTGCTGGTGCTGCAGCCCGGCGCCGACGCCGACGAACTCACAACCGCGCTGCGCCACGCCGCCGTGCTCGAACGGCTGCAGGTGGCCACGCTGACCACCCGGGCGGACACCGGCTCGGAGCTGCTCGACCAGATCCCGATGACCGTGCTGCTGCAGCGCCTGGCCTTGCGTTTCGCGCGGCAGCGGGGCCAGAACGCCGACGTGGCCATCACCGGTGCCTGGGCCGGCCCGGATCTCTGGCCGCAGTGAGCGTCATCGGTATCCGGCCGCCTGCAAGGTGAACAGGCCCGCGTACCGGCCGCCGGCCGCCATCAGCTCGGCGTGGCTGCCCTGCTCGACCAGCACGCCCTCGTGGAGCACGAAGATCTGGTCGGCGTGCTTGACGTTGGCCAGGCGGTGCGTGATCAGGATGGTGGTGCGGTGGCCCTGGCGGCTCCGGATCGCCTGGAACAGCGCCTCCTCGGCCCGCGGGTCGAGGGCCGACGAGGGCTCGTCCATGATGAGCAGGTCGGCGTCGCGATAGAAGCCGCGGGCCGCGGTGATGCGCTGCCACTGGCCGCCGGACAGGTCGTGGCCCTCCCGGAACGTCCGGTCGAGCAGCGTGCGGTAGCCGTGCGGCAGCGACAGGATGGTCTCGTGCGCGGCCGCCCGCACCGCGGCCTGCTCGATGTGTTCCTGCTCGGCCTCGGCGTCCAGGTTGCCCATCGCGATGTTGGTCGCCGCGGTGTACGGCCATTTGTGGTGCTCCTGCAGGACGACGGCGATCCGGGCGATCAGCGCCTCGCGGTCCCACTCGGCCAGCGGGCGGCCGTTCCACTCGATGACCCCCTCGGTGGGGGCTCGCAGCGCGCCGATCATCGCCGCCAGCGTGGACTTGCCCGAGCCGTTCTCCCCCACGAAGGCGACGGTCTGGCCGGCCTCGATGCTCAACGTGACCCGGTCGACGGCGGCGGTGTCGCGGTCGGGGTAGCGCAGGCTCACCGCCCGGATGTCGAGGCGGCGCAACGGCGGCGGCGCCCCGGCCTCTCCGGCGGGTCCGGGCTCGGGCTCGTACCGCTTGGCCCGTTCGAGGAAGTTGACGTACTCCTTGAAGAACTGGCCGTCGCTGAACATGCCGTCGAGCTGGTAGGTGACGGTCGACAGCGCGCGCTGGGCCGCCTGGACGGCGACCACGCACGTCACCGCGGCGGCCAGCGGGATGTGACCGCCGGCCAGCAGGAAGCCGAGCAGCACCCACACCCCGCCCAGGCCGATCCCGCCGATCACCGCGCCGACGCTGGTGGTCGTCGTGACCCGCCGGGCCAGCGTCAGGTCCTCGGCGGTCTGGGCGCCCATCACCATGTCGTACTGGCCGAGCAGGAAGCGGCGCAGCCCGTACGATCGCAGCTCGGGGGCGGACGCGCGGTCGGCCATCTGCCGTTCCAGCACGTTGCGGCGCCGGCGGCGCACCGAGCCGGCCAGATAGCTGGAGTACCGCAGGTGGCCGGCGCGCAGGGCGGCGTACCCGTTGGGCAGGGTGGCCACCAGCAGGGCGAGCAGCAGCCAGGGGTTGATGAGCACGACGGCCACCGCCACGGCGATCAGGCCGACGAACCCGGCGAGCACATTGGACGTGTCGTGCACCAGGCCGTTGGCCGCGTCGCTGCCGCGGCTGGCCCGTTCCATGTCGTCGGCGAACGCGTCGGCGTCGAACGCGTCCAGGCGTACGGCGGTGGTCGTCTCGAACAGGCGGCGCTCGGCCGCCTGGTTGACGCGCGGGGTGAGGCCGTTCTGGGCGTAGCCGATGGCGATCCCCAGCGCGCCGCGCAGCGCCGTGGCCGCGGCCAGCGCGATCAGGGCGGGCAGGGCCGCGCGCACCCGGTCGGGGGTGGGCCCGCCGGCGAAGAGCGCGACGAGCAACCGCTGCGTCGACAGCAGCCCGAAGGTGGCCATCGCCCCGGCGGCGATCGTGGCCGCCCCGACCACGGCCGTCCGGGTCCGGTCGGCCCGCCAGGCCAGCGCGATCGCCTGCCGCACGAACTGGGGCAGCTCGGCGAAGACGCCCAGCACACCGGTCTCGGCCCGTCTTCGCAGACCGTGCTCCCACCAGGCATTGCGCAGTTCGGGCAGCACCGTCTCGTCCGTGACGCTCACAGGCACCTCGCTCCTCGTGGGGTCCGGCACCCTCCACCCTCGCCGTTCCGGAGCCGTCTTGTCGCCTCCCCGAAAGAGTTAGGCACATGTCCATCGGCATGAATCACTTCATCGACGACCGCCGACGTGGCGGGCGGCACATTGCGGCTGCGGCGCCCGGCCGCCGGGGTAGAACGGAGGCGACGTCGCTCGACCGGAGGATGAGGTGACGACTGTGGGAGCCGTGGAGTCGAGGGACCAACTGATCGCGGTGTGGAGCCGGCTCGCGCGGGACCGGGGCGCGGTGCCCGCGGCCGACCAGGGGGTCCAGTTCCTGTGGGCGGGCAGCCCGTTCGGGTTGTGGAACGCGCTGACGCTGACCGGCGCCGACCTGCCGGCCGAGGACCTCAGCGAGGAGCTGGTGCGGGCGGCCGACTTCCTTCTCACCCGGCCCGAGGACGGCTATCTCTGGCTGTTCGAGGAGCTGCTGAGCCCCCGTGCGCGGCACGAGCTGGCCGACCGGGTCGCCGACGCGGGGCTCGAGGTGGCGTTCACCGGCCGGGCCCTGGAGGGCGAACTGTCGCCGGACGAGCCGGTCCACCCGGAGCTCGAGTTCCGCCGGGTCGAGACCGAGGACGACCTGCGGACGTACGGGGAGATCAACGCGCTCGCCTACGACCTGCCGCCGACGGTCGGCCAGGAGGCGTTCTCCGGCTCGAAGCTGTGGCTGGACGAGGCGTACGCGTTCATCGGCTACCGGGACGGCCGGGCGGTCACCTGCGCCGCGGCCCTCCCCGGCTCGGGCGCGCTGGTCGTGGCCTTCGTGGCCACGCTGACCGAGGACGCGCGGCGCGGTTACGGCGAGGCGGTCACCCGCAAGGCGATCGCCGAGGGCGCCCGCGCGACCGGGCACCGGCGGATCGTCTCGCACAGCACGGCGGCCGGGCAGCCCGTCCTCGAACGGGTGGGCCTGCGCCCCGGCACGGCGGTCCACTTCCTGCAGCCCACCGGCGCCGACGACGGCTTCGGCGACTGAGTCGCCCGCGCGAGCTACGCTTCCCCCGGTAAATGAGAGGCGGATTCATGTCCGCCCCCGGGAGAGCATCTGAAGGTCCCATGCAGCACGAGAACTCCACCGAATCGTCCGCGCGTGCCTTCCAGGCCGCCGTCGAGATGCTCGCCGCGTCGCGCCGGCGCGGCCACCTCCGTGGCCGCGCCCGGGTGCGGCCGGCCGAGGGCCGGCTCGGCCTGACCGGCGGCGACGAGCAGCACCTGATGACCGCCGGGCTCCAGCGGCGCGCCTCGACCGGCTCCGTCCCGGCCGATCTGGCCCTGATCCGCCGGCTGGCCAGCGACGAGCACGACACGTTCGCCCGCGTCGTCGGCCGGGCCTTCGGCGTGCCCGACGAGGCCGTCGCCCGTGTCTGGACCGCCGACGTGCTGGCCAACCCGCTGATCGGGACCTACGTGGCCGAGACGACCAGCGGCCTGGTCGTCGCGGCCGGCGCGGGACTGCTCACCCAGAACCAGCTGGGCCTGGCCAACGTCGGAACGCTCCCGGAGTACCGCGGTCAGGGGTACGCGCGGGTGCTCACCGAGGCGGTCCTGCGCCGGGCCAAGGCCGCCGGCGCGCACACCGCCTACCTGCACGCGAGCGACGACACCGTGCCCTTCTTCGAGCGGCTCGGCTTCGTCGCGCGCACGGGCTGGACGATGCTGCGCGCGGCCTGAGGCAGTGGGCGTACTCACCGGGCTGAACAGCGGGGGCACGGGCGCGTCGTCGCGGGTGTGACCAGAAACGCCCAGACGATCGGCACGCCGTTGTCCGAGCTCGGCCGTTCGGTACGACCGGTCCTGCGGGCTGTCGAGGCCTGGTCCGAGGCGCACCGGCCGGCACCCGGCGGGGACGCCCGCGGTTGACGCCGCGCTTTTCTCACGGCCCGCCGGTTCGCGCCGAACAGGAAGAGGGCAGCCCGCCGCGGGAGCGGGCCGGTGCGACGGACGGGTGACGATGGGTGCGGAGAGCATGGCGGGCCGGCTGCCCGAGCTGCCCACGGCCGGCTCCCATCATGTCGTGCTCTCGTCCACCGACCGTACGCTGATCAAGCGCCTCTACCTGGCCGACGGCGAGACGACCGTCATCTGGAAGCAGTTCCTCGGCCCGGCCGGCCCCGGACGCCGGCGACGCGAGCACGCGGTCCTGCTGCGCCTGGACGGCCTGCCCGGGGTGGCCCGCCTGGCCGGCTGGACCCACCCCGACGCCGAGCTGCTGACCGACGTGGGCGGGCGCACCCTGGCGTACGCGATGGCGGCCCACGAGATCGACCTGGCCGGCGTGCCCCGGCTGGCGCACCGCCTGGCCCGCATCGTCGCCGGCATGCACGCCCGCGGCGTCGTGCACAAGGACGTCAACCCGGCGAACATCCTGATCGACGCCGACGGCCGCCCGGTGATCGTGGACTTCGACTCCTGCAGCCTGTTCACCGAGGACCAGGCCGCGTTCGGCAACCTGCGCGAGATCGAGGGGACGCTGCAGTACCTGCCGCCGGAGCAGACCGGGCGCACCGGCCTGCCGGTCGACCACCGCGCCGACCTCTACGCCCTCGGCGCCACCCTCTACGAGCTGGTGGCCGGCCACCCGCCCCTGGCTCACCACGACGACCTCCAGCACCTGCGGGACCTGCTGCTCACCGTGCCGGTCCCGCTGTCCGGGGTACGCCCGGAGACGCCGCCGATGCTGTCGGAGATCGTCGCCAAGCTGCTCGAGAAGGAGCCCGGCCGCCGCTATCAGAGCGCCGAGGGCCTCGTCCGCGATCTCGGCCGGCTGCGCGACCACCCGGACGCGGTGTTCCCCCTCGGGGAGCGTGACTTCCCCCTGCGACTGACCGCGCCGTCCGTGCTGATCGGCCGGGACGCCGACGTGACCGCGCTGCGGGCCGCCTGGGAGGAGGCGGTGCTCGGCGGTGACCGCGGCATCGTCGTCACCGGCGCGCCCGGCACCGGCAAGTCCACGCTGATCAACGCGCTGCGGCGGCCGGTGGCGGCCCGCGGCGGCTGGTTCGTGACCGGCCGGGCCGACCCGGCCGAGCCGGGAGCCACCTCCGGGCCGGTGCTGCAGGCGCTGCGCCGTCTCGGCCGCCTGTTGCTGGCCGAGCCGCCGGCCGCGCTGGCCGCCCTGCGCGCGTCCCTGCTGAGCACGCTCGGCCCGAACGCCGGCCTGATCGCGGCCGCGCTCCCCGAGTTCGGCACGCTGCTGTGGGCCGACGGGTCGCCCGACCAGGCCGAGACCGCGGACGGCGACGCCGGGGCGAGGCTGCGCCAGGCGGTCGTCGCGCTGCTCGGCACGGTCGCCGGTCAGCGTCACCCGGTGCTGATCGCCGTGGACGACCTGCAGTGGGCCGACCCCACCTCGGTCGACCTGATCGAGGCGGTGCTGACCGAGCCGGGCATCGACGGCGTGCTTCTCGTCGCCGCGTTCCGGTCGGACGAGATCGACGGCGCCCACCCGCTGACCACGATGCTGGCGAGGTGCCGGCGGGACGGCGCGATCACCCGCGTCCTGCGCCTGGACGACCTGCCGCCGGAGGGATCGCGCGACCTGCTGCGCGAGGTGCTCCGGCTGTCCGCCCCGGCCGCCGCGGACCTGGCCGGGTTGCTCCACCCGTGGACCGGCGGCAACCCGTCGGACACGCTCGAACTGGTCAACGCCCTGCGCCGGGGCGGCGCGCTGACCCTGAGCGACGACGGCTGGCGCTGGGACGAGCAGAAGATCCGGCTGCAGGCGGCCCGCAGCGACGTCCTCGGCCTGCTGCGCGACCGCATCGACAACCTGACGCCGGAGACCCGCCGGCTGCTGCGCATCCTCGCCCTGATCGGCGGCGAGGAGGTGCCGAACCCGGTGCTGGCCCGGGCCGCCGGGGTGGCGGTGCTCCAGCTGCAACCGCTGCTGTACCCCGCGCTGGAGGAGGAACTGGTCGTCCTGGCCGCGACCCCGGGCAGCCCGACCACGCCGCTGCTGCCGGTGCTGCGCAACGACCGGGTGCGCCGGGCGGTGCTGGCCGGCCTGCCCGACGACCAGCGGCGCCGGATGCGGCTGGAGACGGCCCGGAACCTGGCCGCCGAGCCGGAGACCCTGATGGTCGCCGCCGGCCAGTACCTCGAGGCGGCCGGCCTGGTGACCGGACCGGACGAGCGGCGCCGGATGGCGGGCTTGTTCCGCACGGCCGCGGAACGGGCCGCCGCGGCCGGCAACCATCAGTCGGCCGAGAGCTTCGCGCAGGCGGCGGTCGAGGCGCTGACCGCCCTGGAAGCGTCGGGCCCGGGAGACGACCCCTCGTCGCTGGTCGACGCGCTCGGCCGCCGGCACGCCGCGCTCTATCAACTCGGACGGCTCGACGAGGCCGACGCCGTCTACGCCGCCGTGGAGCGGGCGCGGCCCGATCCCGTACGGCTGACCGCCGTCGCCGTCGTGCAGCTGAGCAGCCTGGCCCAGCGCGCCCGCCAGCGCGAGGCCCTCGAGCTCGGCCAGGACCTGCTGGTCCGGCTGGGGCACGAGCTGCCCGGGCCGGATTTCGCGGCCCGGATCGCGGAGCACGGCCGCGACATCCAGGCCTGGTCGCAGCGGCTGGATGTCGCGGCCGACCTGGCCCGGCCCGAGATCACCGATCCCCGGGTGCTGGCCGCGGCCCGCGTATTCAGCAAGGTCATGCCGATGTGCTTCCTGCTCGGTGAGCGGCAGCTGGGCGCCTGGGTGCTCGTCCGGAGCTGGCGGCTGTGGGAGCGCCACGGCCCGTCGCCGCAGCTCGCCGCCACGCTCGCCTCGATGGGCATGATCGTGCTGCAGGTCACCGGCGACTACCAGGCCGGGGTGCGGATCGGCCGGCACGTCCTGGCCGTCTGCGAGCACCGCGACTACGAGCCGTCGACGTCGCTGGCCCGCTACCGCCACGCCATGCAGCTGCAGGTCTGGGCCGAGCCGATCGAGGACACGATCGGCGATCTGCGCAGCGGCTACGAGGGCCTGGTCCGCGGCGGCGAGCTCGACATGGCCGCCGGGGCGTGGAACGCGATCCTCGTCGGCCGGCTCGAGTCCGCGCCCACGGTGACCAGCTACCTGCTGGACATCGAGGCGGCGCTGGCCTTCGACGCGCGTACGGGCAACGAGTTCTTCGCCGGCGTCGTCGTCGCGCACCGGCAGCTCGCCCGCGCGCTGCAGGGTCGCACCACTCCGCCGGGCAGCCTGAACGACGCCGAGTTCACCGAGGCCGACCATCTGGCCGGGATGTCGCCGCAGGCGCTGACGAGCAACGTCTACCACGTGTGCCGGGCCCTGGCCGCCGCGGTGTTCGGCGACGAGCCCGCCCTGCAGCGGCACGCCGCGGCGGCCATGCGCGCCAGCTCGGTGCTGCCCGGCTATCTGGCCGTGCAGGCGACGGTGCTGGTTTCGCTGGCCCACGCCACCCGGTTGCACACCGTGCCGGCCGGGCAGCGGGCCGCAGACCCCGGATACGACGAGCTCCTCGCCGCGCTGGCCTGGATGCGCGACCGCGCCGCCGACTGCCCGGCCGGCTTCGGCCACCTCGCCCACTGGCTGGCCGCCGAGGAGGCCTGGCTGCGCGGCGACCGGCCCGCGGCGTGCGTCCTGTTCGACCGCGCCATTCACGAGGCGCAGGCCCGGCCGCGGCCCTGGCACGCCGCGCTCATCCTGGAGAGAGCCGCGAAGCTGCACCGCTCGGCCGGCCTCGAAGCCGGCGCCCGGCTGCACCTGGCCGAGGCGATGCGCGGGTACGCGGCCTGGGGCGCCACGGCCAAGGTGGCCCAGCTGAGGACCGCGCACCCCGCGCTGCTCCCGGTCGACCCGGGCACCCGGGCGCATTCGCGGGCCACCGGCGCCCTGCGGTCCGACGCGGTGGACACGATGGCGATCCTGCGGGCGTCGCAGGCGCTCAGCTCGGCGACCGACCTGGGCCGGCTCCGCGAGGCCATCAACGAGCAGCTCACCGCGCTGACCGGCGCGTCCGAGGTCGTCCTGGTGATCCGGGCGGACGACGAATGGTTCCTGCCCGGCGGCCCGGACGGGTCCGACCGGATCGACCTGGAAGCGGCCGAGATGTACGGCCTGCTGCCGGCCAGCGCCTTCCAGTACGCCGTGCGCACCCGCGACGTGCTGCTGGTCGAGGACGCCACCCGCGACGACCGGTTCGCCCGTGACCCGTTCCTGGCCGACGCGCGACGCTGCTCGCTGCTGGCCGTCCCGGTGCTGCACGGCGAGACCCTGCGGGCCGTCCTGGTGCTGGCCAACCGGCAGACCAGCGGGCTGTTCACCGCCGACCGGCTGGACGCGGTCGCCCTGATCACCGGTCAGCTGGTGGTGTCGCTGAACAACGCCCTGCTGTACGCCTCGCTGGAGGCGCGGGTGGCCGAGCGGACCCGCGAGCTGGCCACGCTGGCCACCCGCCTGGGCGAGCTGAGCAGCACCGACTCGCTGACCGGGCTGGCCAACCGGCGCCGGTTCGAGCAGGGGCTGAGCGCCCACCACGACCGGCTGCGGCACTCCGGCCGGCCCTACGCGGTGCTCATGATCGACGTCGACTTCTTCAAGAAGTACAACGACCGCTTCGGCCACCAGGCCGGCGACGAGTGCCTGCGCAAGGTGGGCGCCGCGCTGGCCGGCGCGGTCCGGGCCGGCACCGACCTGGCCTGCCGCTACGGCGGCGAGGAGTTCGTGCTCATCCTCGGCGACAGCGAGCCGGCCATCGCGGCGACGCTGGCCGAACGGACCCGGACCGGGATCCAGACCCTGCGCATCCCGCACCCCGACGGCCCGGCCGGCGTCGTCACGGCCAGCATCGGGGTGGCCGTGGCCACCCTCGGCGAGGAGAGCACCGACGACCTGATCCGCCGGGCCGATGCCGCGCTTTACCAGGCCAAGGCGGCCGGTCGCAACGCCGTCCGGATGGCCGAGCCCCTCGTTCCCGCGCTCGCAGAGTAGGACACCGGCCGCGTCAGGAGAGGGTGATCCAGTACCGCCGGACCGGCCCGTGATCGGTCTCGACGATGCCCTCGAGCACACCGCCGGCCCGCTCGATCGTCCGGGCCGAGGCGATGTTGCCGGCCAGGCACGGGATGAGCACGCGGTCCAGGCCGAGCGCCGCGCGGGCCTCCCCGAGCATCTGCCCCAGCGCCCAGCTCGCCAGCCCGCGCCGGCGGGCCGACGGCCGGATGCCGTAGCCGATGTGCCCCAGGTCGGACTCCCAGTGCCGCAAGGCGATGCCGCCGAGCACCCGCCCGTCCTCGACGATCCACCGCGGCGAGCCGTGCCGCGCCGGTGGACAGGGTGTCCCGGCCGGGTGCGTGTACCGGACACGCTCGTGCACCCAGGCGGCGAACCCGGCGGCGGAGTGCACGTCGTCGTCCGGGCCGAGCCCGAAGCCGTCCTCGTGCAGGCCCGGCCCCCACTCGTCCCGGCAGTCGACGAAGGCCTCGTGCAGACGTGTCGTCGGAAGGATCAGCTCAGTCATGCGGCGACCGTAGCCACGCCACAGCGTCGGGTCGACCCGTCCGCCGGCGGTCTCAGCGCGACGGTGCGCCCGGTTCGACCGTTCCGCTCAGGGAGCCACCCGCGCCGCCACTCGACGCCGCCACGACACCGTCAGCAACCGCCGAGGCCTGTCGTCCGCGGCGGACGGCGTTGGGCGCGACAGGCCCCGCATCGGATCGGCGTGATGTGCGCCACTTCCGCCGACGACTCGGAGGCCGGGTAATCTGATCCGCATGTCGATCGCCTCGATGAGGTTGTGGTCCGGCCGCTGACGGCGGCCGGAAACCTCTGATCCTCTGCTTCCGCACCGCCGTCCTGGTGTCCTCGCCGGGCGGTGCGCTTCGCGCTGCCCGGCTCCAGACGAGCCGAGAGCAGAACCGTGAATCTCGACAAGACCACCACCACCGCCCACGTACGCGCGGAAGGCGTCCGCGTCGTGCGCGGCGACCGCGTCGTCCTCGACGGCGTCGACCTCACCGTCTCGACCCGGTCCCGCCTGGCCGTCGTCGGGCCCAACGGCAGCGGCAAGACGACCCTGCTGCACGTCCTGACCGGACGGACCGCACCCGATCAGGGAACCGTGCGCCGATCCGGCACGATCGGCGTGGCCGAGCAGGAACTGGAAGCGGGCGGCGGCGAGACCGTCGGCACGCTCGTGGCCGAGGCGATCCGGCCGGCCCGCCGTGCCCTGGAACGCCTCGAGGCCGCGCTCGGGACGGTCGAGACCGACCCCACGGCGTACGCGCAAGCGCTTGAGGAGGTGACCCGGCTCGACGCCTGGGACGCCGGACGGCGCGTCGACATCGCCCTCGGGGCGCTGGGCGCCTGTACTGACCGCGCGCGGCGGCTGGACACGCTGTCGGTGGGGCAGCGTCACCGCGTACGGCTGGCGTGCGTGCTCGGCGCCCGGCCCGACCTGCTGATCCTCGACGAGCCCACCAACCACCTCGACGCGGCCGGGCTGGCGTTCCTCACCGGACGGCTGCGGCAGCACCCCGGCGGCGTCCTGGTCGTCACGCACGACCGGGTGCTGCTGCGTGACGTGGCCGGCGAGTTCCTCGACCTCGACCCGGCGCCGGACGGCCGGCCCCGCCTCTACGCCGGCGGCTATCCCGGCTGGCAGGAGGGCCGGGCCCGCGAGCGGGAGCGCTGGCAGCAGGAGTACGACACCCAGGTGGCCGAGCATCAGCGGCTGACCGGCGCGGTCGACGAGGCCCGGGCCCGGCTCAGCACGGGCTGGCGGCCCGGCAAGGGCACGGGCAAGCACCAGCGGCAGACCCGGGCGCCCGGCATCGTGCAGGCGCTGCGCCGCCGCCAGGAGGCCCTGGCCGCCCATCGGATCACGTTGCCCCCGCCGCCGGCGCCGCTGCGCTTCCCGGCCGGTGACACGCGACCGGGTGTGCCGCTGATCGAGGCCCGGCAGGTCACGGTGGCCGGGCGGCTGGCGCCACCGGTGACCGTCCGCCTCACCGGCGGCGACCGGCTGCTCGTGACCGGGCCCAACGGGGCGGGCAAGTCGACGCTGCTGGCCGTGCTGGCCGGCGAGCTCACACCGGCCGGAGGACAGGTGCGGCGCCACGACGGTGCCCGGGTCGGCTATCTGGCCCAGGAAGTGTTCACCCCGGGCGCCCGGCGATCACCGGGCCAGGAGCGCCGACGGCACCTCGAAGCGGTTCTTGACCAGCGCCCCGACCTGCTCATCCTCGACGAGCCGACCAACCACCTCTCGGCCACCGTCGTCGATGAGCTGACCGAGGCCCTGCGCCACACCCCGATGGCCGTGATCATCGCCACCCACGACCGGCAGCTGCTCGCCGACGTTGAAGAGTGGCCGACACTGGTGATCAATTCGTCCGGGGTGCAACGGAACGGGTAGGCGGCATCGTCAATCGGGTCGGAGGGTGATGATGCGGAAACACAGCTGGGCCGCGGCGCTGATCGCGGTGGGCACGCTCGCCGCGTGCGACACCACGGCGACCGGGCCGCCACCGGTCGCCCCGGTGACGACCCCGGCGTCCGTCCCGGCCCGCGCGTCGGCGCCCTCCCCGTCCCCGCCCCGGCCGAAGCCGATCGCCTTCCCCCTGCAGGGCCCGGCCAAGTGGCGGTACGCCCCGGCCGGGTCGGCGACGGCCGGCCGGGGCGGGACGCTGCTGCGCTACCGGGTCGCGGTCGAGCAGGGCATCACCGGCGTGTCACCCGAGGGTTTCGCCGCCGCGGCCGACGCCGCCCTGGCCGACCCGCGCGGCTGGATCCGGGGACACCGGTGGCGGTTCCGCCGGGCCGGGCCGGGCCAGCCGCACGACTTCACGCTGTACCTGGCCACGCCGGTCACCCGCGACCGCCTCTGCGACGACGTGCCCGAGGGCTACACGTCGTGCCGCAACGGCGACCGCGTCGTGCTGAACGTCGCCCGCTGGGCCGGGGGCGTCCCCTTCTATCGGGGCAAGCTCACGACGTACCGGCAGTACATGGTCAACCACGAGGTCGGGCACCGGCTCGGGCACGGTCACGAGCGGTGCCCCGGCCCGGGCGAGCCGGCGCCGGTCATGCAGCAGCAGACACTCGGCCTGCACGGCTGCACGGTCAACCCCTGGCCCTACCCGGACGGCACGCTCTATCGGGGGCCGTCCGGGCAGTACGACGATCAGCCGCCCTCTCAGATGCCGAGCTCGTTGAACAGGTAGAGCCACAGCTCGCTGCGCGTCGGGAACGACGGGATGGCGTGCCGCAGCCGGCTGATCGGCACCTCACCGACGATGGCGATCGTGGCCGCCTGCAGGAACTCGGCCACCGCCGTACCCGTGATCGTGACCCCGACCAGGACGCCGCGCTGCTCGTCGACGAGGAAGCGGGCGGTGCCGACCCCGCCACCGGAGTACGAGCCACCCGCGTTGGCCTCGGTGCCGATGTCGACGACACGCACGGCCAGCCCGGCCTCGGCCGCGCTCGTCGTGGTGTGCCCGACCGCCACGACCTGTGGCGAGGTGAAGATCACGCGCGGCGACCCCGGCCCGTCGGCCAGGTGCTCGGCGACCATCGGCTTGCCCAGGATCTCCCCCGCCGCGATCGCCGCCTGATACTTCGCCATGTGCGTGTAGAGCGCCCGCCCGTTGAGGTCGCCGATCACGTACAGCCAGTCCTGCCCCGGCACCCGCATGTGCGCGTCGACCTCGACGAAGCCCTCGGTCTTCACCCCGACGGCTTCCAGACCCAGGTCAACCGATTGCGGCGTACGACCGGTGGCGACCAGAAGCTGATCGGCGGTCACGGTGCTGCCGTCGCCCAGCGTGACCGTCACCCCGGCGGCGTCCCGGCGCACGGCGGTCGGCCGGTGTCCCGTACGGATGTCGACACCCTGCGCGGCCAGCCGCTCGGCCACCTGCAGGCCGACGAAGTCCTCCTCGCGCGGCAGCAGCCCCCGGCCCAGCACCAGCGTCACCTGCGAGCCCAGGGACACGTACGCCTGGGTCATCTCGGCCCCGACCACGCCCCCACCGATCACGATCAGCGAGGCCGGGATCTCCTGCGCCGTGGTCGCCTCCCGGTTGGTCCACGGCTGAACCTGCTCGATGCCCTCGATGTCGGGCAGCGCGGCCCGGGTGCCGCCGGCCAGGATGACCGCCTGCCGGGCCTCGAGAACCTCGTCACCGACCGCGACCTGCCGCTCCCCCACCAGCCGGCCCCACCCGCGCACCAGCGTGACGCCGCGGTCGGTCAGCCAGGGCACCTGCCCCGCGTCGTCCAGGTGGCCGATCAGCTCGTCCCGCCGCCGCAGCACCGCCCCGACGTCGAGCCCCCCGGTCACCGCCTCGGCCGCGCCCGGTACGTGCCGGGCCTCCTCGAGCAGCTCCCCCGGCCGGAGCAGCGCCTTCGACGGGATGCACGCATAGAACGAACACTCCCCGCCGACCTTGTCCCCTTCGACGATCGCCACGCTCAAGCCGGCCTGAGCCAACTTCCCCGCCGCGACCTCGCCACCGGGCCCGGCCCCGACCACCACCACGTCGTAACTCTGCATGCCCCCATGATCGACCCCCAAGCCCCCGCATGACACCCGCTAGCCCACTGATCCCCACCACATCTCGCCCCGCGCCCGCCGGTCTCCCGCTCGCGCCCGCCGGTCTCCCGCCCGCGCTCCGCCGGTGTTCTGCGGCCGCCGCCTCTCCCTGCGCGGCCCGTCTCGTCGCCTGGGACCGGTCACACTCCTGCCGCCGCCCGTTTCCCGCGGCCCGCGACACTCCTACGGCCTGCCGCACTCCTGTGCAGCCCGTCGCGTTTCCCTGCGGCCTGCCGCACTCCTGTGCAGCCCGTCGCGTTTCCCTGCGGCCTGCCGCACTCCTGCAGCCCGCCGCACCCCTGCGGCCCGTCGCGTTTCCCTGTGGGCCGTCACCTCCTGCGGCCCGCCGCACACCTACGGCCCGTCGCGTTTCCCTCCGGCCCGTCAGACTCCTGCGGCCCGCCGCACTCCTGCCGCCCGTTGCGTTTTGCAGGGCCCGTCAGACTCCTGCGGCCCGCCGCACTCCTGCCGCCCGTTGCGTTTTCCAGGGCCCGTCAGACTCCTGCGGCCCGCCGCACTCGTGCCGCCCGTTGCGGCTTCCAGGGCCCGTCAGACTCCTGCGGCTCGCCGCTTTCCCCGCGGCCCGTCACACTTCCACGGCCACCGGGTCCCCTGCGGCCCGTCACGTCCAGCTTCATGACGGGCCAAACAAATGAGACGAGTGGCACCCTTATTCCGCATATGCGCTCAATGGCACAGGAATGATCGCCACATTTTTGCCATGCCACCAAAAGGCCAGGCAGCAACCCACGCAGGAATCCGCAATTTTGCCCTCTCCATCAGTCAGCAGAGCCGACCGATCACCAATGCTTCTTAATCGAGTCGCCACTACATCTTCCCCATCATGGGTGGCGTTTTACGACAGCCGCCCACGATCCCATCTATCGCAGTCGGCTCGCGGCGCCGATGCGAGTTGAAACATAGTATCGCCCGTCGCCCGTCGCCCGTCGCCCGTCGCCCGTCGCCCGTCGCCCGTCGCCCGTCGCCCGTCGCCCATCACCCGTCGCCCATCACCCAAGACACATCGGCCATCGGCCATCGGCCATCGGCCATCGATTGACCTTAATATAGCCACTGGCCGCATCTTGAGAATGGCACAACGAACGCGCAGCGCGGCTTGGACTTCTCATTGATCGAGGAGGAGAATTGCCTGATGCGGCAGCTTCAATTGTTCACCTCGGCGCAATTGTCGATCATGCGTGACCGGACGAGATCCCGGAAGTATTCTCCCGAGCGTGAGCAATTCCGTCGCGAACAGGCTCGCCGCCGCATCTGGGGCCTCGCCCGGAGACACGCTGAGAAATTGAGCCGCATTCGAGCCGAAGACGCGGAGCTGCACGCACCCAAATGCGCCGTCGGCCCAAGCGACAGCAAACCGGCGTCCCCCATGCCGCCCCACAGCGGCACAGTCGCCAACGACGACACGCGATGTGCGGCCGTCCCGAAGCGCACAGCCACGGTCAATCCGCCCGATACGGCCAATTCGACAGCGACTCCCTCACCAAGCATAGAGCGGCCAAACGAGCCGACGGTTGGTCGAGCCTGCTCAGCGATCACCACCCGGATGGACCCCCGCATCCCAGCGGTTCGCGCCGCCAAGGCATGTAAGCCATGGCAAGCCGCATCGAGCGCACCGATCGGAACACAGCGCGCTCCGCGCATTGTCCTGGCGTCGAGCAACTTTCGCTTCCACCAGCACGGGCAACATCGCCGACTGATCGCTTCTTGGGCGGGCTCCTTTCCATACAGCATTTCCGCCACCCGACCGAACTTCGCCCGGCAGCAAAGTCCGTTCCGGCGATCAGTTCACCCAAAGGCTTCACCCAGCGCAGGCAGTCAACCACGGGCGCCGAGCCGAACACATTCCGCAAATCATACGGCCGGACGCACACGACACCGGACGAAACCGTGACGGCGTCGGGAACTGGTCGCCGAAACTGTAAGCACGCGGGCGACGGTCATCCACGCCTTTCAGCAATGACATGACGGCGGCGTGGATACGGCGGAATGCGGTCGCCCTATGAGGCGGAAACATTCGGCTTAGATATATCAGGCGAATACATTCGGCTTGGGCATATCATGAGCCGAGGCCGGCGGCGGCCATGGTGAGACATGTTCCGGGCGCGTGAAAGGCTTCGCCCGGAATCCGACTCGACCGCCCCCCGCCACTGTCTCCATCGGTGCGGCCGTAACTCGACCTGACCGTCATCCATAGCGGCGCGATGGCAGTCGGCCCCGACAGCTCCCGGCCCGGTGCGAGTCGGCCTCGCGTGGCTCCGATCGGGTGGCGGTCAAGACGGCCGAGAGCAATACGGGCATGCGGTTCAATGGGCGGATGGAGAGCGACGAGGCTTCGCCGGTCGATGAGGTCGGGCGCGAGCGGCGGGAGCGGTTCGGGCGGCTGCCGGCTCGGGTGCGGCCGTCGGACACCGAGGAGTCGGTTGACACGCGCGGCGTTCCGGAACGGCCGGCCGCGGCGATGAACCGGAACCAGGTGGTGGCGCTGTTCGACGGCGCCTGAGCTTGGCGGTAATCGCGTCGACAGCGGCGACTTCCTTCCCTAGCGTGCCGTGACATGTCTTCGCCACCGGCCGGTGTGTTGCGCGCGTTCGGGGTCGAGGGGCCCGCCCGGGCTCTGGCCGGTGGGCGGGGGACGTCGTGGCTGGCCGGTGGGCTGGTGCTCAAGCCTGAGGCCGGGCCGGTCGTCGAGGAGCTCGATGGGCTGCGGTCCGGCGGGTTCCGGCTGGCGGCGCCCGCCCGTACGCGGGACGGGTCTTTTGCCTGCGAGGGCTGGTCGGCGACGCGCTGGGTGGCGGGCGCCGAGGCCGACTATGCGCAGGAGTCGACGTGGCGGGACATCCTCGCGGCCGGGCGGGCCTTCCACCGGGCCGTCGCCCACGTCCGACGGCCCGGTTTCCTCGCGGCGCGGCAGGACTGGTGGGCCCGCGGGGACCGGGCGGCCTGGGGCGAGCGGTCCGTCCGCTTCCGGCCCGAGTTCGCCGGGGTGGCGTCGTGGCTGGCCGGGGCGCTCGCGCCGCTCGGCGAACCGCAGCTGGTGCACGCCGACCTGACGCAGAACGTGCTGTTCGCGCCGGGGCTGCCGCCGGCGATCATCGACATCTCGCCGTACTGGCGACCGGCGGCGTACGCGGAGGGTGTGGTCGTCGCCGACGCCTTGTGCTGGCACGACGCGCGAGCCTCGCTCCTGGAGGCTGTCGGAGTGAGCGTGCCGGCGGTGGCCCGGGCGCTACTGTTCCGGATGGCGACCACCAACGAACGCGACGATGTACCGGACGTCCGTGACGAGGCGCGGCGCTATGAGCGGGCGGCTGCGGCCATCGGCCGGTGAGCGGGGGACGCATGAGCGAGCACACCGTCGTACGAGAAGTGGCCGGTCCCTGGTCGCTGGCGGCCAGCCGCGCCTTCTGGGAGGGGTTCGCGCCGGCTGCGCTGCGCGCGCAGAGCGACGAGGCCCTGCGGACGGTGTTCCGCGTGGAGCGCGATTGGTCGACGGCGAGCGTGACGGTCCGGCAGGACGGGACGGCGGCCCACATCACGGTCGGTGGCGACGGCGATCTGGACGCGGCGGCCGAGCAGACCGCCCGGTTCCTCGCCCTCGACGTCGACGGCCGGGGCTGGCCCGGGGTCGGCGCGCGCGATCCGATCATCGCGGCCGCCCAGAGCGAGCTGCCGGGTCTGCGGCCGTGCGGGTTCTTCTCTCCGTACGAGGCGGCCGCCTGGGCGGTGCTGTCGCAGCGCGTACGCATCACGCAGGCCGCGCGGCTGCGCTCGGACCTGTTCGGTGCCGATGGCGCCTTTCCCGCGCCGCAGCAGCTCCGATCGTTCGACGCCGACCTGCCGGGCCGAAAGGCCGAGTTTCTGCGCGCGGTCGCCGAGGCGGCGCTCGACGGTGTGTTCGATGGTTTACGCGAGCTCACGGCCGAGGAAGCCGTCGCCCGCGTGCGGCAGGTGAAGGGGCTCGGCCCCTTCGCCGCCGAACTGGTCGTGCTGCGCGGGGCCAACCACCCCGACGGTGTGCCGGGCCACGAGGCCCGTTTCGAGGCCGAGGTCGCCTTCCGGTACGGGCCGGAGGTGACCGCCGCGCAGGTGTCCGAGGCCTGGCGGCCCTACCGGACGTGGGCGGTCGTGCACCTGCGCGCCCTCCGCGAGCGCCGCACCGCCGAGATCAGTGGATAGTTCTCCCCCACCGGCCGCGCTGGACTGGATCGCCGAGACGACCGGTGGACCGGTCACCTGCGTACGCCGGCTCGCCGGGGGCACCCACGCCGCCACCCACCTGATCGGGGCCGGGGGCGACCCGGCCGAGGTCGTGCTGCGCCGCTTCCCTTCGGGGGACCCGGCGGCGGCCCACGAGGCCCGAGTCCTGACCATGGTGGACGGGCTGGGCGGGCTCGCGCCGCGGCTGCTCGCGGCCGACCCGTCCGGCGTCCGCTTCGGTGAACCGACGGTGCTCACGTGAGCTGGTGCCGGCTCGACCTGGCGCTGCTGCACGGGCCCGGCGTGGCCGACGTCTTCCTCACCGCCTACCAGGACGCGGCCGGGCTGGCTGTGCCCGATCGGCGGCGATGGGACCTGGTCGCGCTGGACAATTCTCACCGCGACGTTGAGTCGTGGGTGGCCAACTACCACGACCTCGGGCGGCTCGACCTGAGCCGGGCCGATCTGCGCCGGCGGCACACCGCCTGGCGATCGGCGGTCAACTGATCGGCACGCGCGGGAACAGGCGGCGGGCGGCGTCGCGGCACCGGGGGGATCGGCGCGGGGTCAGCGCCGTCGCGTGCCGCCGCCGGAAGGTCACGGGGCAGCGGCCCCCGTCGATCGGCGCGAGGGCCCGGCGGGCCGCCGGATCTCCGGCGCGCCGACGGCCACCGCGAGCCGGCCACCCGTGGGCGTTCATCCGCGCACCTGCCTTTCGCTCACCGGACACGAAGACTCCCGCCACCTGAACGTGGGAGTCGCGCGACAGTTCATCGGTAATCGGCCGGTCCGCGGTGCCGGATCTCACAGGCTGAACATGCGGGCCCGGAAACCGCCGCAACGGCTGACTTGGCTACCGTCGGACAGCGGAGGTGCCACATGAGCGTGATTTCCATCCGGAAGGTCGGCGACCCGGTGCTGCGTCAGGTCGCCGAGCCGGTCACCGTCTTCGACGCGGAGTTGCACAAGCTGGTCGACGACCTGGGTGAGACGCTCGCGCAGTCGCGCGGCGCGGGACTGGCCGCCCCGCAGATCGGCGTCGGCCTGCGCGTGTTCGCCGTCAACCCGGACCTGCCGGGCAACGACCTGCGACTCGACCACCTGATCAACCCGGGCCTGGAGTTCCCCGACGACGAGGAGCAGAACGGGCCCGAGGGCTGCCTGTCGATCCCGGGGATCTATCTGGACACCAGGCGGCGGATGAACGTCGTCGCCCGGGGCCTGACCAAGCACGGCGACCCGGTGCAGATCGTCGGCGCCGGGCTGCTGGCCCGCTGCATCCAGCACGAGACCGACCACCTCGACGGCGTGCTGTTCATCGACCGTCAGGATCCGGAGGGTCAGGAGCGGATCCTGGCCACGATCCGCGAGGCGGCCTGGTCGGACGCCCGGGTGAAGGTCAGCCCGCACTGAAGCCGGGCGGCTGAGGGACGGTCGACTCGTCCAGGCGGAAAGCACTTGCCGGCCAGGAAAGTGGAGCGCATACTTTGCTGGCCGGCTCCAGCCTGAGGAGAAAGCCATGGACCTTCCGCGCATTCCACCCGTCGACGCCGAGCTGGCCCTGGCTGAGGTGCGGGCCCGCCGCGCGGAGGTCGTCGAGGCCGATCTGGTGCCCGCGTGGTTCTGGCCGTCGATCGGTGGGCTGATGCTGCTGTTCGTGGCCTCGGTCGAGAGCGGACGTCCCTGGCTGGTCGCGACCGGCAGTGTCGCCTACGCCGCCGGGCTGGCCGGGCTGATCGTCGCGTTCGCGCGCCGGTCGCGCGTGCAGGTGCGCAACCGCCTGATCGGGGTGCGGGGCGGGCTGGCCATCGCGGCCTTCACCCTGGTGCTGGTCGCGGCCGGGCTCGGGCTGTCGTTCACGCTGGCCGCGCTCGGCGTTCCCGCGCCGGCCACGATCGGCTGCGTGCCGGTCGCGGCCGGGCTGGCCCTGGGCGGCCCGGCGCTCATGTCGCACCTGCGCGCGGTCATGCTCTCGCGGCCGCTCGGGGGCGTCCGATGACGGTCGAGCCGCGGTTCGACGAGCTGATCCACGCGCCCACGCGACTGTCGATCGTGAGCCTGCTGACCGCCACCGAGTGGGCCGAGTTCAAGTATCTCCGCGACCAGGTGGGGCTCTCCGACTCGGCGTTGTCCAAGCAGCTCACCACGCTCGAGGAAGCCGGCTACGTCGACATCCGGAAGGCCTTCATCGGCAAGCGGGCGCGCACGTCGGTGCGGCTGAGCGCGCTGGGCCGGCAAGCCTTCGCCGGTCACGTGGCCGCCCTGCAGGAGATCGTCGCCCGCTCCGGCCTGGCCGTGCTCCCCGACCCGGTCCAGGCCTTCTCCGACTGAGACCGCTGAGCCAGGACACACCCGGGCCGGCTTGGGGCATCACCGCAAGCCGGCCGCCATGTCCATCAGGTGCCCCAGCACGGCCTCGCCGCCGGAGCGCAGGCCGTCGTGCTCGTACTCGTTGGTCACCCAGGCCCGGACGTTGCCCACGGCGGCGGCCGTCTCCAGCGACAGGCCCGCGTCCACGTACATGTCGTCGTGGTAGACGGCGGCCAGCACCGGGATCTCGTTGGCGGACAGCCGGGCCCCGTCGTACAGCACGGGCCAGTCGTCGGCCTCGGCCAGCAGGCCGGCGGCGGCGGCGAACGGGCGCAGGGCGGCGATCTGCTCGAACATCCAGGGATACATCATCTCGCCGGTGAACAGCAGCGGGTCGGCGGCGGCGGCGAACCCCGGATGCCGGGCCAGCGCACGGTCGGCGGCCCAGCCGGTCGGTCCGCCGCCCGGCAGGCCGTAGCAGTACTCCTGCAAGGCATACAGCGGCTTGTCGACGAAGGCGGTCTGGGCCATCACCTCGTACCGGAAAGTCGCCGACAGGTGGTCGCCGTGCCACGCCTCGTCGAGCAACCAGTGCAGATAGGCGTAGCCGTAGCTCATGCCGAACAGGGTGCCGAGCAACCGGAACCGTTCGGCCGTCAGCCGGTCGCCGTCGGGCAGCCGCACGTCCTGCGCGGTCAGGTGATCGGCGATCCGGCGCACCGCCGCGGCATCGCCGGGGAAAGCCCGGTAGTAACCGGCGTTCTTCGCGGCGACCCGCGGATAGGTCCGCGCGTAGACCTCGTCGGCCGTCGCCGTCAGACCGGGCAGACCCCCGGTGACGTAACAGGTACGCAAGCCCTCGGGCGCCTGCGACAGATAGGTCATGGTCACGAAGCCGCCGTAGCTCTGCCCCAGCGTGTCCCAGCGCGCGCCGCCGGCTATCCGCGACCGCAGCACCTCGGCGTCGGCCACGATGCTGTCGGCGCGGAACAACCGCAGATAGGCGGCCAGCTCCTTGGCCGGGCGCTCACCGGCCGTGCGCGCGGTCAGCGGCGTGCTGCGGCCCGTGCCGCGCTGGTCGAGCAGCAGCACCCGGTGGGTCCGCACCGCCCGCCCGATCCACCCCTCGGCCCGCAACGGCCGCGGCGAACTGCCGCCCGGCCCACCCTGGAAGAACACCAGCCAGGGCAGATCGTCGCTCGCCCGGTCGGTCGCCACCACCTCGCGGGCGAACACCTCGATCGTCTCGCCGCCCGGATCGCGATGGTCCAGCGGCACGGTGACGGTGTGATCGGCGAAGCGCAGACCCGGGTGAGCAATCATGGCCTTACCCTAGGGCCGGCGTCTGACATAGAGGACGCTGTCGATGCGTCCGCCGTCCGGCGCGGGCAACATGCCGAGCTGGCGGGCCTCCACCTCGAAGCCGGCCGCCTGCAGCGCCTTCTGCGACGCGATGTTGCCGACGGCAGTGCCCGCCACGACGCGCTGCAGCCGCGCCTCGGTGAACGCCCACTTCGTGACCAGCTCGACGGCCCGCCGCGCGTAGCCCCGGCCGCGGAACGCCGGCAGCACCCCGTACCCGAGCATCCCCTCGCGGTGGTGCGGCTGGAAGTAGTACAGCGCGATCTGCCCGGCGAACGACCCGCTCCGCGCGTCCACGATGCTCATCGCGGCCGCCTCGCCGGCCAGCCAACGGCTTTCGGCGTACGCGAAGAGGCGCTCGACCTCCGCCCGGGGCGGCGCGACCGGCGGCACCGAGGTCGCCACCACCTCGGGCAGGCTGCGCAACTCGTACCAGCCGTCGAGATCCTCGGACCGCACCGGCCGCACCCGGATCACCCCGTCGGTGAGCTCACCGCCCGGCAGGTCGGGCAGCGCCCGCGGCGACGGCCCCTCGGGGTCGTCGGCCAGCCGGGCCCACACGACCAGGTCCTCCCGATCGGGTCCGGCGCCCCGCGCGATCCCCTCACGCCGATACCCCAGCGCGATCACGTCCCGCTGCGCGGCGGGATCGTCGAGACGAAGGCGGATCTCGGAGCGGTACGGCGGGGTCACACGATCAAATTACTGCGCGCCGACCCGGTTCGTGGCGGCGGCCGCCGACTCCCGCGCTGTCAGGTGTTGGCTCCCCGGGCGGCGACCCGCCAGCTGTCGACCTGGCTTCCACCGGAGACGACCACGAGCTCCTCCACGAGGTTGACGGTGGTGCAGACGTGGTTCGGAGCCACCCGCAGGACATCGCCGCGCGCCGGTGTCCCGTCCGGGAACTCGATGGTCGCGTGGTGCTCGGAGAGGGCGACGACGCGCGCGTCCGGCACGTCGGGCAGGCGGCCGAAACCGGTGGCCCAGGCCGGCCGGTCGGCTCCGAGGACCTTGCTGCCCGCGTCGACGATGGCGCGGTTCCCCGTACGGCTGACGACCGTCGCCGCCACGGTCAGGGCGACGTCGCCGAAAGCGCACGTGCCCAGTTCGACCTGCTGGGCGTCGTTGAACACGTACACGCCGGGCCGGATCTCGTTGACCGGTCCGAGATCGGCCAGCCCCGCCGTCGGCGTGGAGCCGCCGCTGCGCACCTCGGCGTGCGGGGAAGCGTCGGCGAGCGCACGGGCCTCGTCGGACGCGGCCGGCTCGCGCAGCCCCGGCCCGTAGCTGTGACCGGGGAAGGTGAAGACGCCGCGCACCCGGTGACCGAGCCGCTCGGCCGCACCGATGAGGGCCCCGGCCTCGGCCGGCTGCACACCGCTGCGGTGGTGGCCGCTGTCGACCTCGACCAGCACGTCGAGCGAGCCGACGGCCCGGGCCAGGGCTTCGGCACTCTCCACCGAGTCGACGCCGACCCGCAAGGCGACACGATCGGCCAGAGCGCGGAGGCGGCGGGCCCGCTCGGGCGAGGGCCAGATCGGGTACGCGATGAAGAGGTCGGTGACGCCGCCGTCGGCGAAGATCTCGGCCTCCCGGACCGTGGCGACGGTCAGACCGGCCGCGCCGTGCTCGATCTGACGACGGGCGATCTCGATGGTCTTGTGCGTCTTGGCGTGCGGGCGCAGCACGAGGCCGCGATCGGCGGCGCCGGCAGCCATGCGACGCACGTTGCGGTCCAGCACGTCGACGTCCACAGCCACGTAAGGGGTCTCCACGCGAGCATGATCGCAGCCCCTAAGCCATCCTAGGAACCTAGGCTCAAGAACGGAGCCTCGGTTCCCGGCGGCGCCCTGGAGCAGGCGGTGGCTACGGCTTCGTTCGGCGGCAGCAGCGGCAGCGGCAGCAGCGGCCTAGGCTGCGGCCATCCCGGCCGGGTGGCGATCGCCCATCTCGGCGAAGACGGCCGCGTTGAGCCGGAAGGCCAGCTGCGACTCGGCGACGAGTTCGTCGAGCTCGGCCGGGCTGAACACGGACGGCAGGAGGTCGAGCCGCTCGCGGTACGCGGACTTGTAGGCCTTGGGGTCCGCGATCCCGGCGAAGCTGTAGAACGCGACGCCGCCCGACCCGAGCCCGTACGTCCGGGCGACCGACCGGCCGACTATGAGCCCGCCGCTGAGGTCGCCCAGGTAGCGGACGTAGTGATGGGCGATGAAATGCGCCGGCGAGGTGTGGCAGTGCTCCCGCAGCCGTTCCACGTAACGGAGCGTCGCGGGCAGGGGCTGCACCGCCGCGGACCCGAGGTGGGCCACGTCGGCCTCGAGCGACGGCACCCGATCGAGCGCCGGATCGGCGAAACCGGAGGCGATCACGTCGGTCCGCATCGAGGCGGCGGCCGCCTCGAGCTCGCGGTAGATGTGCAGGTATTGCGCGGTCAGCGCCGCGAAGCCCGGATAGGACACCTGCCCAGACATGAGCCGGGAGATGAAGCTGCGGGTCTCGGCCTCACGGTGCTCGGCCATGGTGGCGCGACGGATCCGGGTGGCGAACTCGGTCATGGCCCACACCTTTCGAGCGACGTCTTAGGTCAGCCTCACCTAAAAGGCCGCCCCAAAGCAAGATCACCAGGGCCTTGACATTCGCCGCGCGGACCGGCGGCACGGCCGAGACCCCGGAGCTGCCGGGAGAGGAGCGCGCCGCGAGCGGCCGGAGAGGAGCGCGCCGCGAGCGGCCGGGAGAGGAGCGCGCCGCGAGCGGCCGGGAGAGGAGCCCGCCGCGAGCGGCCGGGAGAGGAGCCCGCCGCGAGCGGCCGGGAGAGGAGCGCGCCGCGAGCGGCCGGGCGTACCGGACCCGGCCGCCGGCGACAGTGCCCGCGATCAGTCGTCGTCGCCGTGCCGGCCGTGGTCGCCCCGGCCACCATGCCGATCGTCGTCACCCCCGCGGCCCCGGTCATCACGGCCGCGATCGTCGTCACGGCCCCGGTCATCGCGGCCCCGGTCATCGCGGCCTCGGTCATCGTCGCGGTCGTGGTCGGTGACGGCGCCGGTCCTGCGGTCGATGTCGAGGTCGTGCTCGACGCCGTTGAAGATCACTTCGACCTCCCAGATGGCCCGGCCGTGTTCGGTCTCCGCCTCGATCTTGGTGACCCGCCCGCCGCCGACCGTGGCCAGCGCCCTGGCCCGCGCCTGCTCGGCCGGGAACGAGACCGCGGCAGTACCGGCGGCGCTGCCGAGCCCCGTCGACGCCGAGCCGCTGCCGCGCGGCGTCGGTGTGACCGAGCCGGGCTCGGCCGTCCGGAACGGCGACGGCGACGCCGACGCCGACGCCGACGAGGATGGCGACGAGGAGAAGCTGGGGTCGTCCGACGGGGTCGTCCGACGGGGTCGAGCTGTCGGCGGCGGCCAGCGCCGTTCCCGCGACACCGAAGACCGCGGCCGCACCGACCGCGGCAGCGAGGGCATACGAGCGCTTCATGACTTTCCTCCAGGTTGTCGGTTGTTGACCCCTGGAGACTCTCCCGTTCCGGGATAGCGGCGCGCTGCATGATCGATAAGGCCGGGTTAAGGCCGGCCGAGCCGCATCGTCACGACCGAGCCGTTCTCGCTGCCGGTGATCTCCAGCTGCCCACCCGCCGTCTGGGCCGCCCGCCGGGCGATGTCCAGGCCCAGGCCGGTCGAGTCGCCGCCGCTCACCCCGCGGCGGATCAGACCGGCCGGCATCCCGGGCCCGCGGTCGGCGATCGTCAGGACCGCGCCGCCGGGCGCCGCTTCCAGCCGTACGGAGAAGGGGGTCCGGTCGGGGGTGTGGGCGAAGACGTTGCCGAGGAGAGCGTCGATCGCGGCGCCCAGCTCGTCGGCCGACACCGCGACCGGCTGCGGCCCGGGCCCCCGGTCGACGGTCATCTCGCGCCCGGTGTCCTCGGCCAGCACTGCCCAGAACGCCGCCCGGTCGGCCACCACCGCGGCGGCGTCGCAGCCGGCCGGCTCGGCATCGGCGTCCGTGCGGCGCCGGGCCTGCTGGATCAGCCCGCTCACGGCCCGTTCCAGGGCGTCGGCGGCCGCGCTGAGCCGGGCGCTCTCCTCGGGGTCGCGCAGGCCCTCGGCTTCGAGGCGCAGGGCGGTCAGCGGCGTCCGCAGCCGGTGGGACAGGTCGGCGACCTGTTCCCGTTCGGCGCGCAGCAGCTCCTGGATACGGCCGGCCAGGTGATTGAGCGCCCCGGCGACCTCGCGGACCTCCCGGGGCCCCTCGGGGGATGCCCGCGCGGTGAGCTCGGCGCCGGCGAGCCGGTGGGAGACGTCCGAGAGGTCGGTGATGGGCCGCACGATCGTACGGGCGAGCCGGTCGGCCACCAGGACGCCGAGCGCCACCAGCAGCGCGCCCAGCCCGAAGAGCACCAGCCAGGACCGGGTGACGCCGGCGCTGCCCTCGGCGGGCGAGACGACCGTACGGATGACCGCCGGCCCGTCGGGGCGGCCCTGCACCGCCACGACGATCTCCCGGCCGCCGCCCGAGGCGACGGTGAGGCTCTGGCCCAGGCCGGCCAACCGCACCGCGGGCGTCCGGGGTGCGGCCGTGCCCAGCACCGTGTCGCCCGGCAGGAAGACGGTGATCGGGCGCCCGGTGGTGGCGGCCAGCTGCTCGACCGTGACCCTCAGATCGGCCGGTTCGGCCGTGCCGACCTGCGGCACGATGCTCTGGATGTCGGCGGTCGCGCGCACGGTCGCCCGGTCCTGCGCCACCTGCCGGACGAGCAACGCGAGCGGCACCAGGAAGGCGATCATCATGAGGCTGGTGGTGGCCAGCACGAGCAGGGTGAGACGGCTCCTCACGGCTGCGGCTCCGGCGCGCCCAGCCGCACCCCGACGCCGCGGACGGTGTGCAGGTAACGGGGCGCGGTGGCACTCTCCCCCAGTTTGCGGCGCAGCCACGAGAGGTGCACGTCGACCGTCTTGTCGGCGCCGCCGTACGGGATCTGCCACACCTCGGTGAGCAGTTCGCGCTTGGTGACCACGTGCCCGGCCCGGGTGGCCAGGTGGTGCAGCAGGTCGAACTCGCGCGGCGTCAGCTCGACGCTCTCGCCGGCCAGCCGCACCTGCCGGGCCGCCGGGTCGATCGTCAGCTCGCCCACGGTGATCGACGGATCGGCCGGCGGGGTCGCGCCACGGCGCAGGACGGCCCGGATCCGCGACTCGAGCTGCGCCGCCGTGAACGGCTTGACCACGTAGTCGTCGGCACCCGCGTCGAGCACCCGGACGATCTCGGCCTCGTCGTCGCGCGCGGTCGCCACGATCACCGCCACCTGGCTGACCGCCCGCAGCATGCGCAGCACCTCCCGGCCGTCCAGATCGGGCAGCCCCAGGTCCAGGACGACGAGGTCCGGCCGGTCGGTGAGGGCGGCCCGCACTCCGTCCATGGCCGTCGCCACCGAGGCGACGGCGTGGCCGCGCTCCTTGAGCGCCCGCAGCAGCGGGGTGCGGATGGTCGCGTCGTCCTCGATCAGCAACAGCCGGGCCATTGGCCGAGGGTAGTCGCCCGGGCCGCCCCGGCCTGCGGTCTTAACCGTCCTTTAGCGCGCGGGCGGGACAGCCTTAGCTGTCGGTGCGGCATAGTTCGGTTCATGCCGTCCGTGAAGCCGCCGCGTCCCGTCGTCGTCGCCGCCGGGTGGCTGGCCGCCGCCCTGGTCGCGACGCTGGCCGGCCTGGGCGGGATCCGCCTGGTGGGCGACAGCCTGACGGGTACGCCGGGTGGGGTGCGTAGCGCGGAGGACGTGGAGCGGGCGTTGGCGGCCGCCCCCGTGCCGTCAGCGCCTACGTCGGCGCCCCCGTCGGCGGCGGCCTCCTCCTCCCCTGCGGCGGCGCGCGGCACGCAAGCCGTGTTCGCCGGTGCGGGCGGCACCGCGACAGTGCGCTGCCGGCCCGGCGACCAGGCGTATCTGGACAGCTGGTCCCCGGCGCCGGGCTATCGGGTGCACGATTACGACCGGGGGCCGGACGACGAGGTGAGGGTCCGCTTCGAGGGCCCGGACGGCCGGGCCGAGTTCAGGTTCCACTGCGCCGGCGGCGTGCCGCAGCGTGAACAGCGGCGGGGCGGCAGCGATGACGACGATTGACCGTCGTCAATAGGCTGTGCGGCGTTCATCCCACGGCCAGCGGCGCCCAGCAGGCTTCGCGGGGAGCGACCCTCGAGGAGGATTCATGGACCGACGTTCCCTGCTGCGCGCCACCGTCGCCGGAGCCGGTGGACTCGCGCTGCCGTTCACGGCCTGGCCCGCGGCGTACGCGGCTCCGGCACAGAACGCGACCGGGCCCTACGGAGCACTGCAATCGGCCGACGCCAACGGCATCCGGTTGCCGGCCGGCTTCACCAGCCAGGTGGTGGCGCGTTCGCGGCAGGCCGTGCCCGGCACGTCGTACGTCTGGCACGACGCCCCCGACGGCGGCGCGGTCATCCCGAACGGCACCGGCTGGATCTACGTCTCGAACTCCGAGGTGTCCTCGTCGGCCGGCGGCGGCGCGTCGCGGATCGTCTTCAACGCGAGCGGTCAGGTGACCGGGGCGTCCCGGATCCTCAGCGGCACCAACCAGAACTGCGCCGGCGGAAAAACGCCGTGGAACACGTGGCTGTCGTGCGAGGAGGTCAGCCTGGGGCGGGTCTACGAGACCTATCCGCTGGGTGGGACGGCTGTGGTGCGACCCGCGATGGGCCGGTTCAAGCACGAGGCGGCCGCGGCCGACCCCGTACGCCAGGTCGTCTACCTGACCGAGGACGAGACCGACGGCAAGTTCTACCGGTTCATCCCGACCACCTGGGGCAACCTCTCGGCCGGGCGGCTGCAGGTGTTCCGCGCGGGCAGCGCCACGTCGGGATCGTTCACCTGGGCCGACGTCCCCGACCCGGACGGCTCGCCGACCGCCACCCGCAACCAGGTGTCGGGGGCCAAGTCGTTCAACGGCGGGGAGGGCTGCCACTACGCGAACAACACCGTCTGGTTCACGACCAAGGGTGACAACCGGGTCTGGCAGGTCAACCTCGCGAACAACACCTACGAGCTGGCGTACGACGACAGCCTGGTCAGCTCGGGCACGGCTCCGCTGACCGGGGTCGACAACGTCACCGGCACGGCGTCGGGTGACCTCTACGTCGCCGAGGACGGCGGCACGATGGACATCTGCCTGATCACGCCGGACGACAAGATCTCGGTCTTCCTGCGGGTCACCGGACAGGGCTCATCGGAGATCACCGGACCGGCCTTCACGCCGGCCGGCAACCGGCTCTATTTCTCGTCGCAGCGCGGCACCTCCGGAGCGTCCTCCGGCGGTATCACGTACTGCGTGACCGGGCCGTTCCGCTAGGATTTTCGAGCGTCCAGCACGGCGGTCACCGCCGCGACGGTGACGATCGCGCAGGTCAGTGCGACGCCGCGGGCGCCCCAGGCGACCATGGCCACCGAGAGCAGGCCCCAGACGACACCGGCGGTCACCAGCACGGTGATCAGCACCGGACGGGGCCAGCGGGGCCAGGGCGCGCGGGTCAGCGCGGGGTAATCCGTGGTCAGCCGGGCGACGATGTCGTCGAATTCCCTGCGCTTGTCCTCGGTGCTCATCCCGATCAACCTCCCAGTGGGGCACGAAGGCCTTCCGATCGCACTGTACGTCGCGAAGATGTCCCCGGGTTCGAAAGATCTTCACGAAATTTCTGTGAAGACGTCATCCGGGGACGTCTCCGCCGGTTCCGGGGCCGCCTACCAGTTCGCGAAAACCCTGGCCTGGCCGCCGGAACCGTCCTGATAAGGGATCAGCCCGACCGTCAGCGTCGCGCCGTACGGCGGGACACGATCGAGGTGGGCGACGTTCTCCACGCCGTAGCGGTCGGCGCCGGTGAGCGCCAGATGGGTCTCGAAGCCGGTCGAATTGCCCGGGTCGATGCTGAGCGTGTCCACGCCGAGGCAGCGGATGCGGCGCTTGGTGAGCAACCACTCGCAGGCCTCGACGCTGAAGCCCGGGAAATGCAGTCCGCCCTGGGCGTCGGCGCCCCGGTAGGCGTCCACATCCCCGGCCTTCGCGGCCCAGCCGCTGTGCATCAGGACGGCGGCGTCGCGCGGGATCCGGTCGTACCGCCGCTCGTAGGCCACCAGGTCGGCGACGGTGACCGTGGTGTCGGGCTCGCGGGCGGCCCGCCGGGCGATGTCGACGACCACGGCCGGGCTGATCAGCTCGGCCAGAGCCAGCTCGGTCGACGTGCGGCCGCCGGCGGTGAAGTGCGCCGGCGCGTCCACGTGCGTCCCGAAGTGCTCGAGGATCGACCATTCCTGCATGTAGTAACCGTCGTCGGGAATCGACGTCACCGTGCGGCGGGACGGCTCCTCCCCCGGCTCGAACGCGGGGAACGACGGGGTCACCGGATGGGTCAGGTCCTGCAGACCGGTCCTGCGGGCCGGACGGCCGGCGGCCTGCGCGGGGGCGGCCGCGGGCAGCGCCACCGCGGCCGCCGCTGTTGTGGCCGCCGCCCCGAACAGAAGTGAACGACGAGTGACTTTGTCGATGCACATGGGGGCAATCTAGCGCCGCGAAGGGGCGAACGGGGGCTTCGAGCCCCGGGAAATGTCGTACCCTCCCGCGAAGATGTGGCTACGCCCAACGGAGGGACAAGCCATGACCGCACCGGCGATCGAGACAGCCGGCCTCGTGAAGACGTTCGGGGACAACAGAGCCGTCGACGGGGTCGATCTGACCGTTCCGACCGGCACCGTCTACGGGCTGCTCGGCCCGAACGGCGCGGGCAAGACCACAGTGGTCCGCATGCTCGCCACCCTGCTGCGCCCCGACGGCGGCACGGCCCGCGTCTTCGGCCACGACGTGGTGCGCGAGGCCGACGCCGTCCGCAGCCGCGTGAGCCTCACCGGTCAGTACGCGTCGGTCGACGAAGACCTGACCGGCACCGAGAATCTGGTGCTGCTGGCCCGGCTGCTCGGGCACTCCCGGGCGCAGTCGCGCGACCGGTCGGCCCAGCTGCTGACCGCGTTCGGCCTCACCGAGGCGGCCGACCGCCAGGTGAAGAAATACTCCGGTGGCATGCGGCGGCGCATCGACATCGCCGCGAGCATCCTCAACACCCCCGACCTGCTCTTCCTCGACGAGCCGACCACCGGCCTCGACCCGCGCAGCCGCAACCAGGTGTGGGACATCGTCCGCATCGTGGTCGCGGCGGGCACGACGGTGCTGCTCACGACGCAATATCTGGACGAGGCCGACCAGCTGGCCGGGCGCATCGCGGTGATCGACCACGGCCGGGTGATCGCCGAGGGCACGCCCGGCGAGCTCAAGTCCTCGATCGGTGCGGGCACCGTGCACGTCCGGCTGCGCGACGCCGCCCGGCGGCCCGAGGCCGAGCGGCTCCTGGCGTCGGTGCTGGGCACCACGGTGCAGCAGGGGTCCGATCCGGTGGCGCTCACCGCGCGGGCCGACGCGGGCGGCTCCGATCAGGGCGCGGCCGAGCTGGCCGCGCGGGCCCTGGCCCGGCTGGCCGAGGCCGGCATCGTCGTCGACGACTTCTCGCTCGGGCAGCCCAGCCTCGACGAGGTGTTCCTGGCCCTGACCGACCGCCCGGCCCCGCAGGAGGTTCCGGCATGAGCACCGACACCGCCGAGTCCGTGACCGCCTATGCGCCCTCCCGCGACACCCTGGGGGCGGTGCTGGCCCGGGCCGACCGGCCGAAACGACCAAGTGCCCTGTCGGCGTCGCTGACGTTCGGCTGGCGCGCCGTCCTCAAGATCAAGCACGTGCCCGAGCAGCTGTTCGACGTGACCGCGTTCCCGATCATCATGACGCTGATGTTCACGTATCTGTTCGGCGGCGCGCTGGCCGGCTCCACCGGCGAATACCTGCAGTTCTTCCTGCCCGGCATCATGGTGACCAGCGTCGTCATGATCACGATGTACACGGGCGTCGGCCTCAACACCGACATCGAGAAGGGTGTCTTCGACCGCTTCCGCACCCTGCCGGTGTGGCGCCCGGCGGCCCTGGTCGGCATGATCTTCGGCGACGTCCTGCGCTACATCCTGGCCGCCACCACCATCATGGTCGTCGGCCTGATCCTGGGCTTCCGTCCCGAGGGCGGCTTCCCCGGCGTCGTCGGCGGCATCGCCCTGCTGGTCGTCTTCTCGTTCGCGTTCTCCTGGATCTGGACGATGTTCGGCCTGTTCCTGCGCTCCGAGAAATCAGTCATGGGCGTCAGCATGCTCGTGCTGTTCCCCTTGACGTTCCTGAGCAACGTCTTCGTCGAGCCCAGCACCATGCCGGGCTGGCTGCAGGCCTTCGTCGAGGTCAACCCGGTCACCCATCTGGTGAGCGCCATCCGCTCCATCATGGCCGGCCGCCCCGACATGGCCGAGATGACCTGGACCTTGGTGGCCAGCGCCGTCCTGGTCCTGGTCTTCGGCTCCCTGACCATGCGCCTCTACAACCGCAAGTAGGTGACGGGTCTCGGGCCTGGGCTCCGAGCTGCGAAGACATTGATTAGGCCTCTCCCGGGGCGCAGGTGGGGCACAACGCCGTGGCCGAGCGCGGACTCGATGGCATCGCGCGACCGGTCTTCGTCGTCAGGCCAAAGGTGGCTGTAGACGCCGAGGGTCTCGGTCGCGTTGCCGTGCCCCAGACGGGCGCTCACCACGGTCACCGAGAGGCCGGCGCGGATCAGCAGCGAGGCGAAGAAGTGCCGCAGGTCGTGAGTGGTCACCCACGACGGCAGACCGGCGGCGGCCCTCGCCTTGGCCCACAACTTGTTGAAGTCCTGGCGCCGCACCAGGCCGCCGCGCGGGCCGGTGAACACCTGCTCGTCGCCTGCAGCTGGATACGCCGCCAGGTGAGTCGCGAGCACGTCGATGGTCACCTTGGGCCAGAGGTAGCTTGCGGTAGGAGTCCTTGTTCTTGAGCGGGCCGAGCTCCACTCCCCCGCCGGCCACCGGCTGGGCCTGGCGCTCGACGTTTAGCGTCCGCCGCAGGAAGTCAACGCCGAGCACCTGCAGTCCGAAGAGCTCGCCCTGACGCAGACCGGTCCCGGCGCCGACGAGCACCAGGACGCGGTACCGCTCGGGCATCGCGGCGGCGAGCGCGTCGACCTGCTCCAGGGTCATCGGCACGGTCTGCTTGCGGGGCAGCTCGGGCAGCTTGATCCGGGCCGACGAATCGAAGGGGATCAGCCGGTCGCGCACCGCGGCCACGAGGATCGCGAGCGGGTCACCCCGAACTGGCAGCCCGCGGGCGCCGGCAGGGGAGGCGAGGTCAGCACCACGACAGTCAACCTGAACCTGCCGTCGACCGCCGGGATCAACCCGGTGGAGTACGGGCGGCAGATCGCCGTCGCCCTGCAGCCCTACCTCGCCGCGGGTGGCAGCATCGTGGTCCGCGGCCAGACCGTGCTGAGCGGGAGCTAAGGCGATGGTGGGCCGTCGGGCGACCAGTGCTCGGCGGCCCAATTTTCGACAGCGTCGATGCGCCAGACGTCGCCCGTCGACAGCCGGGCGGCCGGCTCCGGGAAGTCCGGTCGCAGGGTGAGCCGGTAGGCCTTGCTGCGGTGCACCCCGAGGCGCTCGGCGATCTCGGCCCGGCCCCAGTACGGCAGGTGGCTCATCTGACGTCCTACCGCAGGTGCTGTTGGCGGCTGCGGGCGTAACCGGACTGGCGCTCCAGGGACCAGCGGATGATCCGGCGCGTCTCGGGCTCGGCACCCCAGAACTCGACCTGTGCCTCGTGCAGCGACTGCGCCTTCTCGGCGTGTGCGGCGCAGAGCAGGTGCTCGACCTCGTAGTTCAGGACGATCGCCGTCGGCGTTTCGCCGCATATTTCGCATCGGCGACCCTCGGCGACCGCCGCGGCGACCAGCTTGGCGCGAAGCTCGATTAGCTGCTCGGCGTCCATCTGGTTCGCGCCGTACGGGTCGCGCTGGCTGTCGCGCCACTCGTGCGCGGCCGCGACCGCGTCAGCGTGCTGCTCTTCCGGTGTCATCGGTAGCGCGCCCCGCGGCTGCGGTGCTCCTGGCCGAGCGTCATCAGCGGCCGGGTGACAGTGGTCGGCGCGTCCCAGGCCGGCCGGGCCGACCGGTCGAAGTGCGGGATCCGGTCGAGCATCGTCGCGACGCAGCAGGGCAGCTCCTCGCCGCATCAGCAGCGGTTCGGCTTCAGCAGGGGCAGCCACCGCTTCCGCGGCGTGTGCTCGACGAATCGTCTGTGCCTGCGCATGCTGGTCGCCTCCCGCATCGTCTTCGACTGAGCGAAGACGGCGGGCCACCGAACTTGGGGGAACGCCTACCCGCCGCCTTCACACCCGTTCATCAAGGCGACAGGGTGAGTAGCTATTGCTCGGTGCAATCAGCCCTTCAGCAATTCGCGCAGATTCGCCGCCACCGCGGCGTGACGCATCTGCTTACTGACGGCATTTCGGCTGGTCCGGCGCAGGATGGCACCAATGCTGTCGCGCACCGTCGGCCGCAGCCGGAACCATTGCGGGCCCACACTCTCAGCGCGCAGGAACGCCGCGATCGCTTCATCGTCGCGGCCGACCTCGGCCAGCGCGGTGGCCACGTCGGCGTAGTAGGGAGCCTGCCGATTCGCCAGGGGGATCCGGCCGGGAGCGACCAGCTGGGCGGTCTCAATCGCGTGGTGCGGCTCGCCGAGCTCCATCTCGACGGACACCTTCCAGAAGCCGACATTCGTGGGCCCGAACGCGAACCGAGCAAGGCCCAGGTCCTCGGCTCGCCGATCGAATCCGCCGCCTCCGAAGCCTCCACCAGGTGGTCACGGGCAACGTCAGGCCGACGGTCGACGGCGGCCCGCAGCGCCGCGTGAAGGTGCAACATGCCGTACGCCTGCCGGGCCTGGTCGTCGCCGATGGCCGGCTGGATCTCGTCGGCCACCCGCTGTGCGAGCCGGGTCGGAGCGCCCGGCATCTCCGGCGGCATGGCCAGGATCCGAACGAACTCGGCGATCCCGATCCACGCCGGGTCGCCCAGCTCGCGTGCCTCGGCGACGGCCAGGCGGGCGGCGTCGCGGGCCAGGTCGGCGAAGCCCAGGTGCTTCAGCGTGTAGACACCCACGTGAGCAACCTGGACGAGGTCGCCGCCGCGCAGGCCACCGAGCAGGTTGGGCAGCATCGGCGCGACCGTCGTGAAGTCGTACGCACCGCCGGCCTCCATCACCGTCTGCACGTCGTAGTGCGGCTCGGTCAGCTCGCCGACCTCACGCCGGATTAGGGCGTCGCGGATGGCCGGCACGTGAGCGGATGCCGCGGCCCGGGCCGGGTCGGTGGGATCGCCGAGCTTGCCGGTGAGGTCCGCGATGGACACGTCCAGGGCGTGGGCCAGGGCGACGAGGGTGGCGCGGCGCTCAACGGGCCGGGTGCCGGTTTCGATCTGGCTGAGGTAGGGCTGGCTCATGCCGGCGAGGTCGGCCAGGACGCGCTGGCTCTTGCCGCGGCGTCGTCGCCAGTACGCGACTTGTGCCCCGATGAACAGGTTCTCGCCGATGGTGGCGGCCATGCCTTGCCCCCTGGTAGCGGTCAGGGTGTGGCGACCGGCCGCTACAACCGGCCGCCGAGGTCGACGGTACCTCGCGTGGATCCGAGACCCCGCCCGGTCCGATCCTCGCTGCTGTCGGGCCCGCCGATCCCGGCAGCAGCGAGGATCAGGCAAGCATGGGGCAGGATCGTTCTCCCGTCACCCCGCCTCGGGATGATGCGATCAAGTGGTCAGCGACCCGCATCGGGGAAAGGCCACCGAGAATGACCGTCCACCACGGATTCCACGCCACCATGACAGCCCGACCCGGGCGCGGCGACGAAGTCGTCCAGCTGCTGCTCGCGGCGCCGTCGCTGCCCGAGCGGGACTGCGTCGTCTTCCTCGTCGGCCGGTCGGCCAGCGACCCCGACGTCGTCCACGTCACCGAGGGCTGGTCGAGCCGGGAGGCGCACAGCGCGTTCTTCGGCAGCGATCGGGCCCAGGCCTTCGTCGCCTCGTTGCAGGCGATGCTGACCGGCGAGTCCGCCTACTCCGACGAGGTGCCGCTCGGCGGCAAGGCTGCGTTCTGATCCGCGATGCCGACCCCGCCTGAAATCGACACCCAGCTCCGTACGCTCCTCGCCGGCCTGCCCGCCTTCCCGAGCCTCGACCGCGAGACGCTGGCCCAGATCCGGCCGTTCGCCGCCCCGGCCATCGAGCCGCTGCTCGAGGGTCGCGCCGTCACCCGGCGCGAGATCACCATTCCCGGGCCGGACGGCGCGTCGCTGCCCCTGACGATCCTCAGCCCGCCGTCGCCCGAAGCCGCTCCCTGCGTCTACTGGATCCACGGCGGCGGCATGGTGATGGGCAACCGCTACTCGCAGATCGACATCCCGCTCGAGTGGCTGGAACGGTTCGGCGCGGTCGTCGTCTCGGTGGACTACCGCCTGGCCCCGGAGTCCGGCGGCACCGCGCTGGTCGACGACAGCTATCAGGGCCTGCTCTGGGTCGCCCAGCATGCCGCCGAGCTGGGCATCGACCCGGCCCGCATCGTCGTGGCCGGGGCCAGCGCGGGCGGGGGCCTGGCCGCCGGCGTCACGCTGATGGCCCGCGACCGCGGCTATCCGGCGGTCGCCGCCCAGGTGCTGATCGGCCCCATGCTCGACCACCGCAACGCCACCACCTCCAGCCGCCAGTTCGCCGGCGACCCGGGCGTCTGGACCCGCGCGATGAATGCCTTCGGCTGGCAGTCGGTGCTGGCCGGGCTGACCGACGAGGTGGTGCCCGAGTACGTCTCCCCCGCGCTGGCCACCGACCTGTCCGACCTGCCGCCCACGTACGTCGACGCCGGGTCGGCCGAGGTCTTCCGCGACGAGGTCGTCACGTTCGCGTTCCGCATCTGGGCCGTCGGCGGCGACGCCGACCTGCACATCTGGGCCGGCGGCTTCCACGGCTTCGACGCCCTGTTCCCGCAGGCGCCGATCTCGGCGAGCGCACGCGAGACCCGTACCGCCTGGTTGGCCCGCCGGGTGACCTGACGCCGGCGGCGGCTTCGAGCCCGGGTCAGCGCGCCTGCGGCATACCGGCCGCCGTGGCGGCGATCATGCGCTGCAGCGTCGGCCGGAACGGCGGGAACGCCCGCGCGATCTGCGGCTCGCGATCGTAGAGTTCGCGGAGCGCCGCGGACGGCCTGGTCAACGGGAAGAGCTTGGCGACGAACGCACTGGACGCCATGACGAGCGCGGCGCCGTCCCGGTCGGTCAGCCGCGGCTCGGCCGTCGCGATGTGCCGGCCGACCGTCAGGTAGGTGTCGATGGCCCACACCTTGTAGACCCGCAGGGCCTCGACGGAGACGTTCTGCTCCAGCATCGTCTCGGCGTGCGTGGTCAGATCGCAGTACCGCGGCCGGTCGGCGAACGTGTCCGCGAGCACGGCCGCCACCGCCGCGAAGCCGCTCGCCGGTCGCAGCCCGGTGATCGCGGCCTCCGCCCAATCCGCGCCGTCGCGCATGGCGAGCTGCAGATAGATCTCCTCGCGGGTCCCGAAGTAGCGCAGGACGTTGGACTTGGCCAGCCCGACCGCGGCGGCGATGTCGCCCAGGCTGACGCGGGCGACCCCGGCGTCGTCGGCCAGGCGGCGGGCAGCGGCGAGGATCATCTCGCGCCGCTGGTCCTTCTGTTCCGGGCGTCGGGCCCGCTGAAACGACGCTTCCATGGCGGTCCTCATGGTAGACCCGGAAACATCAGAACACCGTTCTCTTGTTAAGAGCACGGTGTTCTTCTAGCATCGTCGTTCATGACCGTCACCGAGACCGACCTCAGCCGGACCATCGACGCCTTCGTGGCCGGCTTCAACGAGCCCGAACCGGACCTCGACCGGGTGATGTCGTTCTTCGCCGAGGACGCTCGATACCTGCCCGGTCACGTCCCCGAACTGCGAGGGCTCGCGGCGATCCGGGCGGAGTTCGCGCCCCAGTTCGCCGGGCGGTACGGCGCCATGACCTTCGACGTCTACGACAAGGTGATCGACGAGGAACGCCGCCGGGCCACGATCCGCTGGGCCTGCCGGCTCGACCTCACCGGAGCGGCCGGCCGGCGAGCGATGCCGGCCCTGCGCTGGTTCGCCCGCCTCCGTCACGGCGGCCGCCTGCAGTGGCACGGCCTGGACGTCTTCCACTTCGACACCGCGGGCCGCATCACCGGCAAATACACCTACGCCACGTTCCGTCTGCCGCTCATGGAACGCGGCTGATCCCGCGTCCTAGGGCCGGCGGTGCTCCGTCCTGGTCATCGGGTACCACTCGGCGCCGGCGGGCCGGCCCTCCAGGTTCCAGCTCCACGAGACCGTGGGCGTGATGCGGAGATAGACGCCCGGCCCGACCAGGCCGACCCGCTCGAAGGGGGCCTCGGCTTCCCCGTACACGCGGAGGCCCCGGGCGACGAACGGCTCGAGCGACACAAGATCATCGACGACCAGGGCGACCTTGCCCCGCCCGGCCGCGACGTTGCGGAACTTCCTGGTGCCGCGGACGGTCTCGCCGCCGCCTACCCACAGGTAGGTGCCGTCGAACTCGACCGCCACCGGCACGACGTCGGGCTGCTCCCCCGCGCCGAGCGTGGCCAGCCGGCCCAGCGACTGCGACCGCAGGTAGGCGACCTCTTCCTCGGTGAAGGCCATGACGCCAAACTACCGGCAAACCACCAGAAGCCGACGACGAGCGTTGAGCCCCTGTCTGCGTGCTCCATCGCGCGGACCATCTACGAGCAGTCGGGGATGGTGGCCGGCCTGACCGAGGTCGTGTCCGCACGCGGCCCACGAAACTGACCGCGGGCCGCGCGGTCTCAGCCTTTCCGCAGCGCTTCGCCCACCGCGAGGAAGGCAGCTCCCCAGGCGCTCTCGTAGGTCTCGTCATCCGGTGTCTCGGCGAGGAACCAACCCGAGAAGAAGCTGCCGGTGTCCCACTCCACGACCTGCGCCAAGGGCGACACCACAGCCAGGTGCCCGGCGACCTCCGGTCGCTCGATCATGCGCCGCGCGAGATAACCGTCGGCGCCGATCGTCCAGCCGAGGTGCGGGTCGGTGACCAGACCGTCCGGATTCGGAACGTCGATCTCCTCGCCCACGATGGCGTACGCCGGATCCAGTGCCCGGCAGAGCGCCTGAAGCACTTCGAGCACCCGCTGTCGCATGACGGCGGCCTCGGCGCGCTCCTCGTCCTCCCAAAGCTCCCGGGGAATGCCGAAGGGACCCGACTCCATCGCCACCCGGATCGGATGCCGGTCGGCCGGCTCCTCCTCCGGGGTGCCCTCGAACCCCAGCATCACCGGGCCGAGACCGGGCAGGTCGAGGCCGACCCGGTAGGCCCGCCCGGACCGCAACATCTCGTGCACCTCGGACGCGCCCAGGTCGGTCCAGAAATGGCCGGCGACATCGACTGCCAGCTTGAAGCGGACGCCCGCCTCGGCTGACCACACGACACCGTTGAGCTCGGCCCCGAGTGACCGCAGGGCCTCCGCCGCGACGAGCAATCCGGCCGGCCCCGGCTCACGATCGGCCCAGAGACCGATCGCGAGCAGGGAACCGATGGGTAATGCGCTCATTTGTGCCTCACTGCCGGTGGGCCCTCACCCTCGCCTGCATGGTCCTGACATTCTTCTCATGGACCCGATAGGCGGTGGCCAGATAGCCCACATTCGGGCCTGAGGCGTAATAGTGCACGGAGAACCACTTCCCGTCGACCTTGGCCATATGGAAAATAGTCCGGTCTTTACCGGCCGACCAGCGGCCGGTGGCCTTGCTCCTCGACACGTCCTTGATCAGCCGCTCCCATTCGGCCCGCAGACCCGACGGGACCTCACCCTTCCGATAGCCGAACCACTCGTGGGCGTGCTCGCCCCAGGTGTGGTCGAAGCGCCGATCGACCAGCTTGTTGTGCGCCTCGACCTCTTTCGGGTCCCCCTCCGACCGGTGTTCGAGGGCGTCGCGGCAACTGACGTTGTGGACCAGCACCGCCGAGTCGCCGGCCAGGACGTAGTAGGTGTTGGCGTCCTCGACCGTCAGGTTGAACATCGTCTGGTCGCCGGTGAAGCTCCAGGCGTCCACCACGGACGCCTCGGTGCCGTCCGCGGTCCGGAGCCGGTCGTCCGTGGTGAGCTTGTCAGCCGGGGCCCAGGCGCCGGTGGTGCTGTTCCAGAACGGGTGCCCGGCCGTGGTGTCCACGGTGGTCGTCCCGCCCCGGCTGTCACGCACCACGACATCGGTCAGCTCGGTGTCCTGGTTGCGGTGCAGCGCGGTCACCTCGCCCGGCCCGGTGATGTTCCGGACCGGATCGGTGGCCAGCACCCGGTCACGCAGGCGAACCTCGCTGATCGGCTTGGAGGTGCCGTCGGCCATCAGCACGCGGGTGTCCGCGTCGAAGCTGTTGCCGCCCGCCTTCTTCCGGCACTCGAGCAGATCGAGCAGGCGCTGCTGGCGCTTGAGCGCGTCCAGTTTCCGGCCCAGCATGCGCTCGGTGACCTCGTCGAGCATGGCCTGCGGGTCACCACGCGTCTCCGGGTCCAGCACGGCGAACACTCCGGAGAGGATGCCCAGACATCCGGGGATGAACAACGCGCAGGCGTTGAGCGTGTTCTGCGCGTCCCGTTCCTGCTGGAACTTGAGGCGTTCCTCGTCCGAGACCACCCGGTAGCCGCACTGCCGGTTGCCGTCCTCGATCGCCCAGCTCCAGCAGACGATGTCGCCGTCCTGGTCGGTCCGCTGCATGCCGGGCAGGCTCGGATAGCAGGAGGCGTCGCCGCCATAACCCGGCGGACGGTTGCACTTCTTGTCACCCTCGGGGTCCGGGTTGTTCCGGCGTACCTCTTCTTCCTCCAGGATCAGTCCGAGCGCGATCTCGTACGCCTCGTCGTAGTCCTCCTGCGCCAGCCGGGCACTCTCGCCCGCCTTCTCGGCCGACAACTTGGCGTCGGCCGCGGCACGCTTGGCGTTGTCCGCGTGCCCCTTGGCGACGTGCGCCGACCAGCGTGCGTCCGCGGCGGATGCTTCCGCCTTGCGCGCGCTGACCCGGGCCGCTGCCGCCGCGTTGCGGGCGGTGGCCGCCGAGGCCGCGGCCTGCTGGGCCGAGGCCTTCGCCTGCTGGGCCGAGTTGCGGGCGGCCGAGGCGTGGTTCGCCGCTGCGGTGGCCGAGTCGGCCGCCTGTTTCGCATACCGGTCAGCGGAAGCGCTGTCGGCCCGGGCCCGGGCCGCTGCCTCGGCCGCCCGGTAGGCACTCTCCTGTGCGGCCGCGGCGGCCTTCAGAGCCTCCGCGACCATGGCGTCCACCCGGGCGTTGTGTGTCGCGGCGAGGAGATCCCGCTCCTCCGCCTGGGCCTTGCCGACGTCCAGGAAGCCCCGCATGTAGGACTGCGGGCCGGCCAGGGCGATCCGGGCGGCAGCTTCGACCTCGCGACCCGGCTTGCTGTTCAGGATCGCGAGGATCTTGGTCCGCTCGTCGTGCTCGGCGGCGGTGTACTGTCCCCGCCGGAGAAAGTCCAGGCGCTGCTCGGCGGTGCCGTCCAGAGCCGCCGTGGCGGTCTGCTTGGAAGCGGCGCCGACGTTCATGATCTGCAGGATCTTGGCCCGGTCGTCGTGCTCCTTGCCCTCGTAGTACTGGGTCTTGAGGAATTCCCGGACCGTCGCGGCGGAGCCGTCGAGCGCGCTCTCGGCGGCGGTTCGCAGGGCGGCCGGTTCGCCGAACTCCGCGATCGACGCGACCCGGGTGCGGTCGTCCTGCTCGGTGGCTGTCGCCAAGTTGGTGTCGAGGAACGCCCGGATCTCCACCTCGCCGCCGGTCAGCGCCTCCTCGGCGGCACCCCGGGTATACGGACCGCTGACGTTGAGGAGCCGGACCGCCGCCTCACGCCCCTTCTGCACCACGGTTTCGGTCGGCGCACCCGGAGCACCGGCCTCGGCCAGCAGGGTGCGCGTCTCGGCATCGCGCCGACTCGTCTCCTCCGCGTCCCACGCGACCTGGGCCGCGATCTTCCGGTCCTCGGCCAGGGCCGCCTCGGCCTGGACGATGCCCTGATCGGTGAGCTCCCGCAGGCGCTCGACCTCGGCGGTGTCGGCGAGGTCGGCGACCTTCACCGCCTGTTGCGCGGCTGCCGAGGAGGCGTTGGCCGCGACGATCGCGGCGTCGGCATGCTCCCGGGCCTTCTGTGCCTTGTCCCGCGCCTCGCCGGCGGAATCGGCGGCTGCGCGAGCGGCGACGGCTGCGGCCTGCGCGTGTGAGGCCGAGTCGCGAGCAGCGGCGGCGGCCTCTCCAGCGGCGGCCGCCGCCTTGCGGGCGAACGCGACCGCGGCATTCGCGGCCCGGGTCGCCCGGGTCGCCGCGCGGCGGGCGGTGGCGGCGTTGCGCCGGGCCCGCTCGGCCTCGGCGCCGGCTGCCTGCGAGTAGCCACCCGCCTCGTCGGAGGCGTCGGCGGCCAGCTGCGCGTGGCCACTGGCCGAGGCGGCGGCCAGCGCCGCGTCGCCGGACGCGTCACCCGCCAGACGTGCCTGGTCCGCGGCGTCGGCGGCGATCTTGGCCGCGCGGGCGATCTCGAGCGCGCTGTTGGCGGCGATCCGCGCGTTGTCGGCCGCCTGCTTGTCGTTCCAGGCCAGGGACGCCTGCCCCCAGGCCCGGGTGGCGGCATCCTCGGCCAGCACCGCGGCCCGCGCCGCACGGCCGGCGGCGGTGGCGGCGGCCCGCGCCGCCGTATGCGCCTGTGCCGCGGCACCGATCGCGACCTCGGCGGCGTCGGCCGCCTGGCTCGCCGCGTCGGCGGCCCGACCGGCCGCCCGGGCGGCCTTGACCGCCGAATCCTTGGCCAGCCGCGTCTCCTCGGCGGCGACCTGTGCGGAGGCCTTGGCGCGAGCGGCAGCGGCGTTCGCCTGCTTGGCCGCCAACTCGGCGGCGGCAGTCTCCTTGGCCGCCTTCAGCCCGGCCGCCTTCGCCTCGGCGGCCAACTCGGTCACCGTGGCCAGGGTCACGTCGCGGGCCCGGCCGACCTCGACACCGGTGGCCAGGAACTCGGTGATCGCCTCCGGGCCGGCGGCCAGCGCGGCCCGGGCCATCTCCTTGGTGGCCGTGCCCCCGGTGGACATCACCGCCAGGATGGCCGCCCGGTCGTCCTGCTGCTGAGCGACGAACTGCCCGGATGCGAGGAACTCGGTGATGGCGTCGTCACCGGAGTCCATCGCCTTCTTGGCCGCGGCCTGCACGGCGTATCCGCCGGTGTTGTGCACCTGCAGGGTGCGCGCCCGCTCGTCCTGCAGCCACGCGGCCTCGAAACCGTAGGCGAGGAAGTTGTTGCGGTCCTCGTCGGTGCCGTCCAGCGCCCGGGCGGCGGCGATCTGGACCCCCGGTCCGCCGGTGGTCAACAGCCCGGTGATCTGGGTCCGGATGTCGGTGGTCCGCAGCGTCGGCTCGTCCTCGTCCAGGAAACGCTGCACGTCGGCCTCGGAGCCGACCAGCGCCGCCTTGGCCGCCTTGGCGGCGGACGGACCGCCGAAACGCATCAGGTAGAGCGCCGCCGACCGGCTCGACGGGGCCCACTCGTCCTCGGCCTCGTCAGCCCGGGCGGCGCTGCCCGGGACGGCGGCCAGCGTCAGAGCGAGCAGTGGTGTGAGCAATCCGGCCAGCCACCGGCGCCGCCGGTGACCGGACAATGGGCGCGCTGGAGTGTCCAACGATGACATGCATCCCCCTCGTGCAACGGCCGCCGCGGCGACCGCCGATGTCTGTCGATCAGTCCGGATCAGGCGCGCAGCTCGAGCAGGACAGCTTGGTTCTCGCTGTTGCCGACGCCCACGCCCTTCCAGTCGTCCTCGGGGACCTCGACGGTCTTCGTGACGTCGTCGACGGTGACCTTCGCGGACATGACGAAGTTCTCGTAGTTGCGAACGCCGTACGCCTCGGCCAGCTCGAGGGCGACGTAGCCGGTGTCACCGAGGAACTCGAAACAGAACGGCTCCGGGCGGGTGTAGCTCCACACCTCGGCGGAGGTGCGGCCCGCGCCGCAGTCGACGAGCATGATCTTGCCGTCACCGCGGATCAGCTTGATGTCGGTGTACCGCTCCGCGCCGGGATAGGCGAAGTCCTCCACCAGCGACTGCGGCGCGGGATCCTCGTCGGCGGCCATGGCGGGCACACCGGCGGCAACGCCGGCCACGATGGCCAGCGCGGCACCGATCCCGGCGGCGAGTCCGATCAGACGGCGATTGACAGCGGACACAGAGATTTCCTTCCCCCGTGGAACATTGGCGACTCGAGCGCGTCGGAAGGCGGCCGAGCGGCCGGCCGAAGAACATCGCCCAATGCCGCCAAAGCATGGGGGACGGTCGATGTCTTCGCAACCCCGTCCGTTTTGTCGCGCGGCATCACCATGCCCCTTCCGGAAACCGCCTGAGCGGTGACCTCAGGCGGCCGTCCAGTAGAGGGCTCGGGCGAACTGCGCGTAGAGGCCCTTGGGGTGGGCCCGGAACAGGGGCTCGGTGCCGAAGAGGACCGCACCACCGCCGCCGGCGGTGGTGCCGGAGACGACCGACGCCTGGCCGGCGGCCTGGGCCGGGCCCCCGGCGCCGGGGGACGCGGGCTGCCAGTGGCCGGCGACCAGCGGGTCGGTGGCGGCGTAGCGCTGCTCGACGGTGAAGCCGGTGCCGGTGAACCACAGCGGTGAGTAGACGAACGAGTTCGGCGGGGAGCCGGCGCCCACCACCGGGCCGGTGTTGGCGACGGCGACGACACCGTTCGCGTCGCCGCGGCCGGCGACGGCGGTGGCCGGCAGCAGGGCCGTGGCGGCGTTGAAGGCGGCGCCCGTGGCTCCCCGGGTGACGACGCCGCCGCCCGCGGCCACGAAGGCGTCGACGGTGGCCTTGCCGGTCGCGTTCAGCTGGGCGTAACTCAGGCCGGACGAGACGACCAGCGTGTCGGCGCCGGTCAGGGTGGCGCCGGCGTTGAGCAACGCGGTCGACACCGGGCGCACGTCGAAGCCGAGCTCGCGGAGCACGTACAGCTCGTCGGCGGCGACCGCGGCGGCCAGCACCGGCTTGGCGAACGGCGCGCCGGCGGGGGTCCGGCGGGCGGGCTCGAAGCGTACGCCGAACTGGCCGGCCACCTCCTCGGCCTGGCGGCGCGCGGAGGCCGGGACCACCACCGTGGCCGCGTCGAGCCGGGACAGCTTGACGTCGCGGTCGAGGAGCGCGTTCAGGGCGCGTACATCGGAACCGTCGCGCAGGGTGAGGGCGAGATCCTGGCCCCTCCCTCCCGTGACCGCGCCGGTGGCCGTAGCGGCGACCACCGGCGCGGACGCGACGCGGGGCGCGGCGAAGCGGCTGATGTCGACCGCGGCGCCCCACAGCAGGCGGTGGCTCCAGCCCGAGATGTCGTACATCTGGGGCACGAGGTCGGAGATGTCCCGGCCGGCTTCGAGCATCACGTTGGCCAGGCCGCGTTTCGGCTGGTGCATGTCGACCAGGTAGGTGCCCGCCGGGTAGCGCTTGCCGTTCAGCGCGAAACTCCGCAGGGCCCGCTTCACCCGGACGTCGTGGTCGACCAGGTGGTCGACGAGCCGGGCCGCGGCGGGGGTGCCGGCCGGGATGACGTACGCCCGGGGGAAGGTAGTGGAGTAGCGGTCCTCGGGCCCGAAGCCGGGCACGTAGCCGTCGGGGACGACCGGCGAGGGCGCACCGGCCCAGCCGCGCCGGAACTGTTCGATCTGGTCGGCCAGCAGGGCCGCCCGGTTCGTGTCGGCGTAGGTCAGCGTCGCGGAGATGGTCGCGGCGACGACGTCGGTGTTGACCGCGGAGCGCCGCTGCAGCTCGGCGACCGGCAACGACGTGTATTCGGCGCGGTTCACGCGCAGCGGGACCTCCACGGTGTGCCCGATCGCGCCGTGGTACATCGCGTACATCGGGGTGAAGATCGGCGGCCAGTCGTCCCAGTCGCCCGGGGCGAAGTCGCGGAACGGGATGTCGGCGCGCTGGGTCTCGGGGTGGCCGAGCCGCCCGATGGCCGCCTCCATGCCGAGCGCGTTGGGCAGCGCGTGCTTGATGTAGAGGTCGTACTCGTAGTTCTGCCCGTGCGGCGGCGTCGCCGGCTCGATCAGCGTCGTGCCGGTGTAGCCGTGCTCGTCGAGCATCACCAGCGGCTGCGTCGCGATCAGCACGTCGCGCACGGCCCGCGACTCGGGCTGCGAACTGGTCGCGTGGTCGCGGTTGATGTCGAAGCCGGCGCCGTTCGCGCGGGTGCCGGCGACCCGGCCGTCCGGGTTGTTGGTGACGGTCAGATACACCCGGGTACGACGGAGGAAGGCGGCCGTGGCGGCGTCGGAGGCGCCTGCGAGCCGCTCGATCACCCGCAACGAGCCGTCGGTCCCCTCCCACTCGTCGCCGTGGATGTTGCCGTTGATCCAGACCGGTGTCTTGTACTCGCGGGCGAGCCGCCGGTCCCGCGCGGCCGCCCGGGGGTCGTCCTCGATCAGTTTCCGCCAGCGGTCCTGCCGGGCCGACTCGGCCGCCGACTCGGGCGCGGTCACCGTGACCAGATAGAGGTCGCGACCGAGGGCGGAGCGCCCGACCACCTCGGCCGAGACCCGGTCCGAGGCCTCCTGCAGGGCATTGAGCCGGGGCGCGATGCCGTGGTACGGGACGAGGCCCAGCTTGATCGACCGGTCGGCCGGGTCGACCGGGGGCAGCGGCAGCTCGTGCCGGCGCGGATAGCCCTGCGGGGCCGGTCTCCAGGCCGGGGCCGGGGCGCCGAACACGGAAGCGCCGGCCGGCTCGGAGACGGCGGCGACCTCGTTGCGTTCCGGCCCGTTGCCGAAGTCACGGGTGGTGCCGGGGTCGCCGGCCCGGGCCGGGGACGCGGGGACGGCGAACAGTCCGGCGGTGAGCAGCACAGCGCAGAGTCGGGCCAGATCCACAGTGCACCTCCACCAGGACCCTCCCGCACGCACCGCCGGCGCCGCAACGCTCGCGGCCCATACCGTTCGGGTCATAGCACCGGCGCGCAGCGCCCTCTATCGGACGTAGTGCCGCAGCCGCACCGCTTCCTCGCGCGGCCCGGTCGAGTCAGCGGTCGTCGTGTGCGTGTATCGCCAGCCCGTGGCCTCGAAGAAGGCGACGGCAGCGGAACCCGCCTTGTCGGTGACGTCCAGGATCACCCGGCCGCCGGCCAGCACGCACACGTGGTCCAGCAGGGCACTGCCCACCCCTTGACGCCGTGCCGCCGGCGCCACGAACAACCGGGTGGCCTCCCGGCCGTTCTGGACGGCGACGTGCCCGACGATGACACCGGGGGCGCTTTCGGCCACCCACGCCTGATCGAGCCGGGGATGGTCCAGCCAGGCCCGGGGATCCGACGGCCATTTCCCCGGATACCCCATGTCCAGGCGCACCTCTCGCAGCACTTCCACACATTGCTCGAGGTCCTCGGAGCGCCGGGCTCGGATGGTCAAGGGCAGGACGGCCAGGTTGCTCACCGAAGCATCATGAGGCAACGCCGGCCATCTCACGAGATTTCCGGCGCGGCGAGCACGGCCGGGGATTTCTGATTTCAAGGCGCATCATCCGGGTGATAGCACGGGGGCCGGGACCGCCGCGCGGTCCCGGCCCCCGGAGTGGATCAGAACGCGGCCAGCACCGAGCCCTGGTACTTGTCGTCGATGAACTTCTTGACCTCGGGCGAGTGCAGCAGCTTCTCGAGCTTGACGACCCGGGCGTCGGTCTCCTCGCCGGTGCGGACCACGAGCAGGTTCGCGTACGGGTTGTCCTGCGCCTTCTCCAGCGCCAGCGAGTCGGTGGCCGGCTTGAGGCCGGTCTCGATCGCGTAGTTGCCGTTGATGACCGAGATGGCGGTGTCCTCGAGGCTGCGCGGCAGCTGGGCCGCCTCGAGCGCCTTGAACTCCAGGTTCTTGGGGTTGGCGGTGATGTCCTTCTCGGTGGCCTTGACGCCGACGCCGTCCTTGAGGGTCAGCAGCCCGTTGGCGGCGAGCAGGTTGAGCGCGCGGCCCGAGTTCGACGGGTCGTTGGGGATGCCGACCACGCCGCCGGCCGGCACGTCCGCGATGTTCTTGACGGTCTTGGAGTACACGCCGAGCGGCTCGATGTGCACCGGCTTGAGCGCGGTGAACTTGTAGCCCTTGGCCGCGATCTCCTCTTCCAGGTACGGGATGTGCTGGAAGTAGTTGGCGTTGAGCTGCTTCTCCTGCAGCGCCACGTTGGGCTGGATGTAGTCGTTGAACTCGACGATGTCGAGCTTCAGGCCTTCGGCCGAGGCGAGGTTGTCCGCGATGTACTTGAGGATCTCGCCGTGCGGGACGGGGCTGACGCCGACCTTGAGGGTGTCGCCGGCCGAGGAGCCCCCGGCCGAATCGGTGTCGGAGCCGCACGCCGCGAGGCCCAGCAGGAGGGTCGCGGAGGTGAGCACGGCAGCGAGTGCGCGGCGCATGAAATCCCTTTCCTAACGGTGTGACAGCCGGCGGACGAGGACGTCGCCCGCCATCTGGACGAGTTGCACGAAGACGATGAGCGCGACGACGGTGGCGACCATGACCTGCGTGTCGAAGCGCTGGTAGCCGTACCGGATGGCCAGGTCGCCCAAGCCGCCGCCGCCGACCACGCCGGCCATGGCCGAATAGCCGACCAGCGCGATCACGGTGATGGTCAGGCCGGCGACGAGGCCGGGCCGGGCCTCGCGCAGCAGCACCTTGCCGACGATCTGGCGGCGGGTGGCCCCCATCGCGGTGGCCGCGGCGACCACGTCGGGCGGCACCTCGCGCAGCGCGGCCTCGACGATGCGGGCGAAGAACGGGATGGCGCCGATGGTCAGCGGCACGATCGCGGCGTCGGTGCCGATCGTCGTGCCCACCACGGCCCGGGTGAACGGGATGACGGCGACCAGCAGGATGATGAACGGCAGCGAGCGGGCGACGTTGACGACGAAGCCGAGCACCGACGACACCGCGGGCGCGGCCAGCATCCCGCCCGGCGCGGTCAGCACCAGCAGGATCCCCAGCAGCAGACCGCCGATCGCGGTGAGCACGGTCGAGACGCCGACCATCCAGGCGGTCTCGCGCAGTCCGACCCCGAGCAGCTCGGAGAGTTCGCTCCAGGTCACGACGCGGCTCCCTGAATCTCGGGCCCGCTGAGCGGGGCGGCTGTCTCGAGGGGTTCGGGCCGTTCGACCGGCTCCGGCGGCGCCGCGGGCGGACCGACCTGCGCGCCGCGCTCCCGCAGGTAGGTCAGCGGGGCGTCGTCGCCGGCGGGCAGCGCGAGCCGGAACCGCCCGGCGCGGGTCGCGGCGAGCTGTTCGACCGAGCCGGCCAGGATGCGGACGTCGAGATCGAAGCGGCGGGCGACCTCGGCCAGCAGCGGCGCGTCGGCCTGCTCGCCGCTGACCGTCACGTCGACGACGGTGTGGCCCGGCAGCTCGGTCGGCGCGTCCAGCGGGAACAGCCCGCGGGCCAGCTCGGAGTCCGGCCGGTGCAGCAGGTCGGCGACGGCGCCGGACTCGACGAACCGGCCGTCGCGCATCACCGCGGCCGAGCGGCAGATCCGCTTGACCACGGTCATCTCGTGGGTGATCAGCAGAATGGTGAGGTTGAGCCGCCGGTTGAGGTCGAGCAGCAGCCGCAGGATCGAGTCGGTCGTCTCCGGGTCGAGCGCCGAGGTGGCCTCGTCGGAGAGCAGCACGCGGGGCCGGGCGGCCAGCGCCCGGGCGATGCCGACGCGCTGCTTCTGCCCGCCGGAGAGCTGGCCCGGGTACGCGTCCGCGCGCCCGCCGAGGCCCACGAGCTCGAGGAGCTCGGCGACCCGGGTCCGGCGCTCGGCCCGGGGCACGCCGGTGACCTCGAGCGCGAAGGCGACGTTGCCGGCCACGGTCCGCGACGAGAGCAGCGCGAAGTGCTGGTGGATCATCCCGATGCCGTGCCGGGCGAGCCGTAGCGGCTTCCGCTTGAGCGCGGTCAGCTCGACGCCGCCCACGGTCACGGTCCCCTCGTCCGGCCGCTCCAGCATGTTCACGCAGCGCAGCAGCGTGCTCTTGCCCGCGCCGCTCTGCCCGAGCACCCCGAACACGTCGCCGTCGGCGACGCTGAGGTCCACCCCGTCGACGGCGACGACCTCCCGGTCGCGCCGTCCCTTGGCCCGGTAGGTCTTCCGGAGCCCTTGTATCTCAATCACGTAGCACCCTGGTATGCGTGGTTGACGACCCGGTAAAACCTATAAATCCCATAGGCTTCGATACATCGATACGGTAGCGTGCGCCGACGGCGTAGGCCAATCGCTGTAACGACCGTCACGGGCAACGCCCCTGACCGTCCCCTTATTCCCTACCCCGCCCGCGCGGCGTCGCCCACCGATACCCACAGTGATGCGCACCGCTTCAGCGAGTTACCCACAGGCGCACACCACATGCGCCACCGCTCTGCTCGAAATCGGTACGCTCCCCGGCATGAGCGCAGAGGCAGTCGGCCGGCACATGCCCGCCGTCGTGACGCTCGACGACTTGACCGCGATGATGACCGCGGACGACCACCATCGATACGAATTGAGCCCCGAAGGCGTCCTCACGATCACGCCGCCACCGGGGTATGCACAGGCGATCGTCGCGACCCGGCTCACCGGTTGGCTGACGGAAATCGTCGCGCTCCCGTGCGTCACGCAGCGGGTCGGCCTGCGCATTCCGGGTCGCGCCGGTGGATTCGGCGGACGCATCCCCGACCTGGTCGTGTGGCACAAGGAACAGAGTGACGGAGTCTGGCTGCCGGTCGCCGACGTCCTCCTGGTCGTGGAGATCGTTTCCCCGGGCTCCGAGGGCATCGACACGGTGACCAAGCGAGGCGAGTACGCGGCCGCCGGCATCCCGCAGTACTGGGTGGTCGACCAGGACACCGCGCAGACCGTGACGATGCACGTCCTCGCCGACGGGCACTACACCGTCCGGGCCACGATGCCACTCGCCTGGGTCCTCAACACCCGCCCGGCCGAGCACGACCTCAGCTGACGGCGAGCGCCGCCGCGTGGTCGCGCAGCTCGGCGTGGCGGAACTGGTAGAGGCGGCCCTCGCGGCGGAGCAGGCCGGCCGCGTGCAAGGCCGGCAGGAACGGGCCGGGCCGCGGGCCGACGTCGCCGGCGCGCATCCGGCGGGCCAGGTGGGCCGTGCGGCGGGGCGGCCAGCGGCCGTCGAGCGCGCCCGCGATCTCCAGGTCGAGCAGCATCTCGCGGGCGGCGGCAGGGCCGGCGTGGGCCACGCAGCCGGTCAGGTCGGAGTGCCAGAGCAGGCCCCGGCGCATCGCCTGCACGGTCAGCGCCAGGTCGAGGGGGCGGCACAGCAGCACCCCCAGCGGCCCGTACGGATCGTCGCGCAACGCTTTGGCCAGCAGATCGAACCCGGCCGTCGAGCCGGCGAGGTTGGGCATCTCCAGCCGGCCCATCGCGTCGAGGTGGTCGGCCACGTCGGCCGCGCCCGCCGGGTCGATGCCGATGTGCTGGGCCCCGGCCAGCGGCAGCGGGTGGCTGAGCCCGGCGTCGCCGGTCAGCAGCATCACCGGGTCGTCCGGGCCGAACAGCAGGTTCACCTCCTCGAGGGCCCAGCGCCGCAGGCGGGCCGGCATCTCGTCGAGCCCGTCGAGGATGAACAGGTATTCGCCGCTGCCGATCAGGCGGGCCACCCGTCCGCCCGGCCCGGTCGCGGGCACCCGGCGCAGGTCGGGGTAGGCCAGGGCGAGACGGCGGTTGAGCCAGCCGGACAGATCGTCGGGCGGCCGCCGGGCGCTCAGCGAGAACAGCAACGGCACGACCGGCGCCGCCCGCTCCCGCAGGCCCCGGGCGGCCAGAGCGGCGAAGGTCGACTTGCCGCTGCCCGGACCGCCGTAGACGACGGCGCGCCACTTGTTCAGCGCCAGCAGGCTCGCGGCCTTGCTGGCGTACTCCCCGGCCGTCCACAACGCCTCGGCGAAGCACAACTGCTGTTCGAAGGGCTCACCCGGGCGCAGCAACCGCAGCGCCGGCGGCATGAGGGGTGGACTCACGGCGACACGCTCACGTTCGTGGGCCGACCGATGTCCATGTCGGCACCTTGACTGCCGTAACGGGGAATCCGGCGGGGAACATGGAGGCATGGATTTCCGGTTGCTCGGCCCGGTCGGCCTGTTCGACGGCGACACCCGCATCCATCTGGGGCGTGACGCCGAGCTCCCCAAGGTGCACTGTGTCCTCGCGGCGCTGCTGCTGGCCCGGGCCCGGCCGGTCACCGGCGCCTTCCTCGACAACGCGCTCTGGGGCGCCGAGGCGCGCAACCCCGAGACCCGGCGGGGCTACATCGGCGACCTTCGCCTCGCCCTGCGGCGGTACGGGTTCACGCTGCCCCGCCAGGGCCACGGCGGCGTCTACCGGCTGGACGTCGAGCCCGACCGCGTCGACCTGCACCGCTTCCGGACGGCGACCGAGGCCGCCCGGCAGTGCGTCGCGCACGGCGACTGGGCCGCCGCCCGCATCCACCTGGAAGGCGGACTCGCGCTGTGGCACGGCTCGGCGCTCGAGGGCGTGCCGGGCGACTGGGCCGCCGGGATCCGCCGCCAGCTCGACCGTGAGCGCCGGGAGGCGGCGATCCGGCTGGCCGAGACCCGGCTGCGCTGCGGCGCGGTCGAGCCGGCCCGTGCGGACGCCGAACGCCTGAGCGCGGAGAACCCGGACGACGAGCGGGTGGTCCGGCTCGAGATGCAGGCCGCCTATCTCGCCGGTGATTACGGCTCGGCGGTCGAGGCGTACGAACGGCTCGCCCAGCGCACCACGCCGGCGCCCGCCACCCGTGCCCTGAACGACCGGATCCGCGTACGGGATCCGCTGCTCGGCACGCCGGGCGGTGACGGCCACGAGACGGCGGTGCCCCGGCAGCTGCCCGCCGTCACGGCCCACTTCGCCGGGCGTACGCGGGAACTGGCCCGGCTGACCGCCCTGACCGACCCGGCCCGCCCGCGCCCGCCGGTCGTCCTGATCTACGGCACCGCCGGGGTCGGCAAGACCACCCTGGCGGTGCACTGGGCCCGCTCGCTGACCGCCGACTATCCGCACGGGCAGCTGCACGCCGACCTGCTGGGCCGGCGCCGCCGCCGGCCCGGCCGCCGCACGCCGGCCGAGGTGCTGCGCGGCTTCCTCGGCGCGCTGGGTGTCCCGCCCGACCGGATGCCCACCGGCCAGAGCGAGCTGACCGGGCTGTTCCGCAGCCTCGCAGCCGGCCGCCGTCTGCTGATCGTGCTGGAGAACCCGGCCGACGACGAGCAGGTGCGGGCCCTGCTGCCCGGCTCCGAGTCGTGCCTGACCGTGGTGACCAGCCGGACCCGCCTGAACGGCCTGGCCGTCGCGCCCGGCGGCGCCGCGCTCACGCTCGAGCTGCTGGCCGAGGAATCCGCCCGCGAGGTGCTGGCCGCCCGCCTGGGGCACGACCGGCTGGCCGGCGAGCCGCCCGGGGTCGTGGCCGAGCTGATCCGGCTCTGCGCCGGGCTGCCACTGGCCCTGGCCATCGTGGCCGCGCGGGCCGCCGAGCGCCCGGAGCTGCCGCTGGCCGAGCTGGTGGGCCAGCTGGGCGAGGAGGGCCGGCGGCTGGACGTCATCGCCACCGGCGACGGCCCGACCGACCCGCGCGCGACCTTCGCCTGGTCGTACCACCGGCTGCCCGGCCCGGCGGCGCGGCTGTTCCGCCTGCTGTCGCGCCATCCGGGCCCGGATTTCACCGCCGCGGCGGCCGCGAGCCTGGCCGGCGAGCCCGATCCGCCGTTGGCCGACCTGGCGGCGGCCCACCTGATCAGCTCCCCGGCCCCGGGCCGTTTCGCGATGCACGGGCTGCTCCGGGCGTTCGCCGCCGAGGCCGACGCCGCCACCGGCGAGCCCGCCGCCACGGTCCGCCTGTTCGACCACTACCTGCACACCGCGGCCGGCGCCGACCGGAAGCTCGGCCCGTACTCGCATGTGGCCGACGGCGAACCGCCGGCGCCCGGCGTCGTGGTCACGCCGATCGAGGACGAGGCGGCGGCGAGCGCGTGGTTGCGGGCCGAGGCGCTGAACCTGGCCGCGGTGGCCGAGCGCGCGCTCCACGTCGGACTGACCCGGTACGCGGTGCAGCTGCCGCGGATGTCGGCCAACTACCAGATCCGGCAGGGCCGCTGGCACGAGTATCACGAGGCGCAACTGGTCGCCCTGGCCGGCGCGCGCCGCCTCGGCGACACCGGCGACGTGGCCGACGCCCTGATCGAGCTGGCCCGCGCGCTGGGCTGGCAGGGCCGCGCCGACCAGGCCCGGCGGCAGGCCGAGCGGGCCGTTCCGCTGGTCACCGACCCGGGCCGGGTCTATCGCCTCCGGATGCTGCTGGCCTGGCTGCTGGGCATGCTCGACCGCGTGCCCGACGCGCTGGAGAGCGCCGAGCAGGCCCTGACGGCGGCCCGGGAGTCGGCCGACCCGCGGGCGGTGGCGGTCGCGCTCAACGAGGTCGGCTGGTGGAACGCCGTGCTCGGCCGGCCCGAGCCCGCGCTGCGCAACTGCGCGCGGGCGCTGGCCGCCTTCGAGTCGCTGGCCGATCGCAGCGGCATCGCGGCCGCCAGCGACAGTCTCGGCCTGATCCACCATCGGGCGCGCCGTTTCGACGCGGCCCTCGAGCACTACGAGCGGGCCCGGTCGCTGTACGAGGAGCTGCCCGACGTGTACGAGCACGCCGCCACGCTCGACCGGATGGGTAACACGCTGAGCGCGATGGGGCGCCCGGCCGAGGCCGAGGCCGCCTGGCGCCGGGCGCTCGCCCTCTTCAACGACCTGCAGCACCCGGCCGGGGCCGCCGTCAGTCAGAAGATCACCGCCGCCGCCCGACTCCAGGAACAGGGCTGAGCGCGGCCGGGCGGACGGGCACGGCAACCGGATAACTCCCGTCCGCGGAAAGCTCCGATCATTTCCGGGTTCAGTTCGGCCCTGGCACGGCCGACAGTGCTGGCGGACACACCCGACGGGGGTGTGCCATCCTGCACCGGGGAGCTGCATTGACGACCGACCTGGCCGCCGAGCCCACCTTCGCCGACGCGTTCCGCGCCCTGGTGTCGACCGAGACGATCGGCCTGGTGGTCGAGGCCGGGAACGGCGCCCTGGTCGCCGTCACGACCGGCTCCCCCGGCGCCTCCGAGTGGGCCGAGCAGCTGGCGGCCGACGCCGGCGTGCTGAGCGCGCTGCGCCGGGCCGGCGACGACGGCGCCGTCGCCGAGTTCACGGCGACCAGCCTCGAGGGCGCCCCGGCACAGTGGCGGGCCACCGTGCGGCCCCTGCCCGGCGACCGGCTGATGGTCGCGCTGCGCGACGTCACCGCCGAGCGGCGGGCCTCGGCCGAGGCGATGGGCTGGATGGACGCCATCGGCCGGGCGCAGGCGGTCATCGAGTTCGACCTGCAGGGCACGATCCTGGCCGCCAACGACAACTTCCTCCAGGCCATGGGCTACCAGGAGCGCGAGGTGATCGGCCAGCACCACCGCATGTTCGTCGACACCGAGTACGCCGGCTCGGACGAGTACCGCGCGTTCTGGGCCAAGCTCGGCCGGGGCGAGTACGAGGGCGGCGAATACCACCGGCTCGGCAAGGGCGACCGGGAGGTGTGGATCCAGGCCACCTACAACCCGATCCTCGACCTCGACGGCAAGCCCGTGAAGGTCGTCAAGTACGCCACCGACATCACCCAGGCCCGGCTGCGCAACGCCGAGTTCGAGAGCAAGGTGGCCGCGGTCGACCGCTCGCAGGCGGTCATCGAGTTCGACCTGCGCGGCACCGTGCTGTCGGTCAACGACAACTTCCTCGGCGCCCTGGGCTACGACCGGGACGAGGTCGTCGGCAAGCACCACCGGATGTTCTGCGTGCCCGCCTACGCCGCGAGCGAGGACTACCGGGAGTTCTGGCGTGAGCTGGCCCGCGGCGAGTTCCACTCGGGCGAGTACAAGCGGCTCGACAAGTCCGGCGCCGAGGTCTGGATCCAGGCCACGTACAACCCGATCTTCGGGCTGGACGGCAAGCCGGTCAAGGTCGTCAAGTTCGCCCACGACATCACCCCGGAGAAGCAGCGCAACCTCGAGTTCGAGGGCAAGCTGGACGCCATCGACCGGTCCCAGGCCGTCGTCGAGTTCACCGTCAAGGGCGAGCTGATCACCGCCAACACGTCCTTCCTCGAGCTCACCGGCTACCGCCTCGACCAGGTCCAGGGCAAGCACCACCGGATGTTCTGCGAGCCGGCGTACGCCCAGTCGTCCGAGTACGCGAACTTCTGGGAGCGTCTCGGCGCCGGTGAGTTCCAGGGCGGCGAGTACAAGCGGGTCGGCGCGCTCGGCCGGGAGGTGTGGATCCAGGCCACGTACAACCCGATCCTGGACGCCGACGGCCGCGTGGTGAAGATCGTCAAGTTCGCCACCGACATCACCGGCACCAAGCTGCGCGCGGCCGAGTTCGAGTCGAAGGTCAACGCCGTCGACCGCTCCCAGGCCGTCATCGAGTTCGACCTCGAGGGCGTCGTGCTGCACGCCAACGAGAACTTCCTGCGGGCCACCGGCTACTCGTTGCGCGAGGTGGTCGGCCAGCACCACAGCATGTTCTGCACGCCCGAGTACGTCGTGAGCCCCGAGTACCGCGCGTTCTGGCTCAACCTCAACAAGGGCGAGTTCTCGGCCGGGCGCTACCACCGCCTCGGCAAGTACAACCGCGACATGTGGATCCAGGCCACCTACAACCCCGTCCTCGACCTCAACGGCCGGCCGTCCAAGGTCATCAAGTACGCCACCGAGATCACCGCCCAGGTCAGAATGGAGATGCTCGTCCAGGCCAAGACCAGCGAGATGAGCGCGACGGTGTCCGCCCTGGCCGGCGCCACCACCGAGATCGCGCAGACCAGCGGTCAGGCCCTCGAGCTGGCCCGCCGCACGGCGGGCGACGCCGAGCAGGGCGCGGCCGAGCTGCAGCGCTCGATCGAGGCGATCAAGCTGATCCAGGCGTCCACCCGCGAGATCGGCGACATCGTCTCGGTGATGGGCGAGATCGCGAGCCAGACCAACCTGCTCGCCTTCAACGCCTCGATCGAGGCCGCCCGCGCCGGGGAGCACGGCGTCGGCTTCGCCGTCGTGGCCGGCGAGGTGCGCAAGCTGGCCGAGCGCTCGGGCGACGCGGCCCGCCAGATCGCCAAGCTGATCAGCGAGTCGGCGCTGCGCGTCAACGAGGGCGCCGACGTCTCGGACCGGGCCGGCAGCGCGCTCACCCGCATCCGCGAGAGCGCCCGCCTGACCGACGACGCGATCAGCCGGATCGCGTCGTCCACCAGCACCCAGCAGGACGCCTCGCACGAGGTCACCGCCCTGCTCGGTCAGCTCGCGGGCTCCTGCCCGTCATGAGCGCCCGGACCACGTACGGTCTGCTCCGGGTCGGTGACGCCGCCGTCGCGCTGCCGCTGACCGTGCTGCGCGAGGTCATCCCCTGTCCCAAGAAGCTCGCCCCGATCCCGGCCCGGGCCCGCGGCCTGCTCGGCGCGGTGAACCTGCGCGACGTGGTGATCCCCGTGCTCGATCTCGCGGTCACGCTCGAGTGGCCCGAGCGGGTCCGGGAGCACCCGGTCATCGTGATCATCAGCTCGGGCGGCCGGACCCTCGGGGTGGTCGCCGACCGGGTCGACGGCATCACCACGGTGCCCGACGACCAGCGGCACGACACCCGCGACACCGCCGACGGACTGGTCTTCTCGCACACCTTCGGGCACCCGGAGACCGGCTCGGTGGTCAGCATCCTGGACGCCGGCGCGATCCTCGGGCTGCCCGGGGTGCCGGCGGTGCTCGACCCGGCCGACGGCCCGGCGGGAGCCGCTCCGGTCACCGCCTCGGCGGTCCCGGCCGGGCTGCCGATGCTGCTCGTGCGGTGCGGCGAGTTCCGGCTCGCGGTGCGCCTCACCGACATCCACACGGTGCTGCCCCAGCTCGTGGTGACCGACTCGCCGCTGGCCGGCGACCTGTGCCGCGGCGTCACGGCGTACCTGCGGGACTGGGTGCCGGTCGTGGACCTGGCCCACGGGCTCGGGCTGGGCCCGCCGACGGGCGACCAGGGCGCGCAGGGCCTGCTCTGGAGCTACCCGGACGGGCTGGTCGCGTTGCAGGTCTCCGAGGTCGTCCAGATCGTCACGCTGGACCCGGCCCGGATCCACCCGTTGCCCGCGCTGGGCGGCCCGAACGCGGGCCGGTTCAGCGGGGCGGTGCTGATCGAAGGCCACGGCCAGCACCTGGTGGTCGACTCGGCGGCGCTGTCGGCCGACGAGACGCTGACCGCGCTCGGCCGGCTGACCACGCCGCGCGAGGACGTCGTCGAGCGCGACGATCGGCCCGCCGGAGGCAGCACCACCGGTCTGGGCCGCTATCTGACCTACCGCGCCGGCGTGGAGGTGGCGACGCCGCTCACCCAGATCGCCGAGATCCTGGCCTACCCGGACGACGTGGCTCCGCTGGCCGGGGCCGGCGGCGGCCTGCTGGGGCTGTTCACCCACCGCGAGAGCGTGGTCTCGCTGATCAGCCTGAACGAGCTGATCGGCCGTCCACGCGAGATCGACCCGGTGACCAGCCGCGTCCTGCTCGTCGAGCAGGGCGGGCACCACATCGGCTACGTGGTCGACGACCTCGGGGCGATCGAGCTCTCGGTCTGGGAGCAGGACGACGAGGGCGGCGGCACGACCCCGGGCCGGATCGAGGACAGCCGCCTCGTCCAGCTCGGCGCCGATCCGGACGGCCGCCTGGTGCCCCGGGTGGATCTCGCGGGCTGGGCGGCCGCCCTCGGCGGTGGATGAGTCGTCCCCGGCGCGGCTCAGCCCAGGCCCACCGCCGCGACCATCAACGGGAGCAGCAGGAGGATGACGATCGCGCCGAGCACGTCGAACGAGACGCCCGACCGGATCATCGTGGTGATCGGGACGACGCCGGAGCCGTAGACCACCGCGTTCTGCGGCGTCGAGACCGGCAGCATGAAACCGAACGACGCGGCGAACGTGGCGGCCAGCGCCGGGACCAGCGGGTTGATGCCGGCGGCGACGGCGATCGGGATGATGATCGGCACCACGACCGCGGCCGAGGCCGTGTTGCTGGTCGTCTCGGAGACCACGATCGCCAGCACGACGGCGAACGCGGTGATCGCGAAGGTGCTGCCCAGGCCGAGCGCGTCGGCGCTGGACGTGCCGATCGTCTCGGCCAGCCCGGTGTCGGCCAGCAGCGAGCCGAAGATGATGCCGGTGCCGAACAGGACGATCGTCCCCCAGTCGATGCGGGCGGCATCGCTCCAGTTCAGGGTGTACTCCCGCTGCCGCCAGGAGACCGGCAGCAGGAACAGCAGCGAGGCCCCGAGTACGGCCACCACGCCCTCGTTGAGCCGGGCCGACACCGTGTCGTAGACGGCCGAGTCGGTCCCGGCGATCACCGCGACGATGCCCGGGACAATCCAGAAGGTGACCGTGACCACGAACGCGATCAGGGTGTTGCGCTCGGCCACCGAGAGCTTGCCGAGCTTGGCCCGCTCGGCCGCGACGTACTCGGCCACACCCTCGATCCGGCGGATCTCCGGCTTGTTGAGCAGCAGCAGGACTATCGCCAGGACGGCGAACATCACCAGGCAGATCGGGGCGGCGACGGCCATCCACTGTGCGAACGAGATGCGCTCGCCGGTGGCCTCCTCGATCAGCCCGCGGCCGATCAGGTTGGGCGGCGAGCCGACCGGGGTGAGCAGACCGCCGACGCTCGCGCCGTAGGCCAGCATCAGCATGAGCGCCGCGCCGACCCGCAGCCGGGTCGGGTCGAAGCCCGGCTCGACGAGCCCGCGGTCCTGCAGCAGCTTGGCGATGACCGAGAGGATGCCCAGCGCCGTGGGCAGCAGCATCGCAACCGTGGCGGTGTTCGACACGAACGCCGAGAGCAGGGCGGTCACCACGCCGAACGCGATGATCACGCGCGACGTCGAGCGGCCCACGCCCGGCAGCGAGAGGATCCGGAAGGCGAAGCGCCGGGCCAGCCCGTGCTTGAGCATCGCCTGGGCCAGGATGAAGGCGCCGATGAAGGTGAAGACGGTGGACGAGCCGAACGGCGCCAGCACGTCGGCCGCCTCGGCCACCCCGAACACGACGATGAGACCGACCCCGATGAGGCCCCCGATCGGGATGGGCACGGCCTCGGTGATCCAGAGGACGATCACGCCCAGCAGCACCCCGCCGAGCACCTGCTGGCTGGGCGGGATGCTCAGCGGCAGCGCGAGGAAGAGAAGCGTGATGGCCGGGGCGAGAAAGAGCCCGACCGTACGGCGGCCGCGCTCGAACCGCTCCTCGGCCGGGGACAGTTGTTGTTCGCCCAAACTGCGGTAGGTTGCCCCGCCGAGCAGGCGATCTTCCACATCGGTCTTGGCGCCGTCCATACCAGCCCCTCTGATCGAGTGATCCACATCACTCAATCTTAGGGCTGATCTGCTAAGAGCGCTTCGCCCAGCGGGGTCAGAGTGTGGACGACCGCCTTGCCGGCGCGGCTGGTCCGGATGAGACGGGCCTCGCGCAGGACCGCGGTGTGCTGACTGACCGAGGCGGCGCTGACGCCGACCCGGCGGGCCAGCTCGGAGGTCGTCCGGCCGTCACCCAGCGACTCGAGCAGCGACGTGCGGGTCCGCCCGATCAGCGCGGCCAGCGACGCGCCGTCGGCTGGGCGCAGCCCGGGGTTGATCGTGAGGTCGTGCTGGATCGGATAGACCAGCACGGGTGGCAACGTCGTGTCCCGCAACGCGTCGGGCGTGCCGTAGGAGAGAAACGACGGCAGCAGGATCAGGCCGCGTCCACCGAGGTGCAACGTCTGGTCGAACGGGGTGTCGACCTCGAGGACCGGCGGCTCCCAGCGCATCATCGGCCGGAAGCTGTCGAGCAGCCCCTCGGCGCCCTGGTCGAGCAGCACGCGGGCGCGGCGGGACCGCTCGGCCTCGATGTGGGCCCGGCCTTCGGCCCAGAACGGCGCGATCGCGCTCTCGTACTGCGACTGCAGCGCCCCGGCCAGCCGCTCGACGGTCTCGATCTCCCCCTCGGCCAGCCGGCCCATCCAGGACGGCTTGGGCCCGGCGTGGCGGACCAGCTCCTCCAGCTCGCCGCGCAGCCGGGTGGCCGGTGTGGACTTGATGACCTCGAGCGCGGCGGGCAGGCCGAGCGAGCCCTCGGCGGGGGTGAGGAAGTCGGGGTAGTAGGCCCCGCGGACCAGCGGAAGCAGCAGCTCGAGGTCGTCGCGCCGGCTCGCCCTCAGCGCGTGGTCACGCCAGCGGCCGTAGACGAGCTCGGGCCCGGGGCGGCGCAGACGCCACACACTGAAGATCGTCTCCCACAGCGGATCGGGCTCGCCCGCGATCCGCACGCGGCCGACATCCTCCGGCGTGAAGTGGATGCGCAACACGTCGGCCCCCATTTGCCATTCAGCAAGGATTCACGGCCGAAAGTCTATCCGGAGTGCACGAGAGCCCGAAAATCAGTCCACGACGAAGATCCGTAAGGCCCGGAGCCGTACGGAAGAGCGGGTGTCGCCACGAGCAGCGCCGACAAAGGGCAGCAGTCCCGGATATGCACCCCCGATAACGGCATATCCGGCATGAGACACAGCCCCGTCGGCCCGGCTCGTGGCCGACCCGGCGGGATGACGATCTCCGGAGTGCGGGCCGCGCGACAAGACGTTTAATGCGTCCCTGAAACCATCGGGCGGAGATCATCCGAACGGCCCATCGGGGGCTGCCGTTCAGCTCGTAATAGACATTTCCGAAATAGCCTCATCGGTCGCCCTCCGCCGTCGCGCCACCCAGCGCTCGAAGATCAGCGACGTGAACGGCGGGATCGAGGCGGCCAGGCCGACCAGGGTGCGCGGCAGCGACCAGCGCTCGGTGCGCGCCACCCACAGGGCGGCGACCAGATAGGCGACGAAGAGCGCGCCGTGGATCCGGCCGAACAGCCAGACGCCCAGGTCGGTGACCTCCGCGACGCGTTTGAGATACATGCCGACCAGCAGGCCGGCCCACGAGAAGGCCTCGGCCACGGCCGTGATGCGGAAGATGCGGTACGGCTGTGGCACGGTGCTGCCCCCTGGTTCCCGGCTCGGCTCGAGCCCTGCGACCTGACGGCATCCGATCGTATCCGCGGCGCCGGACGGCCACCGCCGGGGTGACGTGGTCGTCACCCCGGCGGATCACTTCCGGTTCTGGCATCCTGCCGGTTCCAGCATCCTGCCGGTTCTAGCGGAACGCGTGCGGGTGCACCTGGACCAGGCGGCCGGCGTCCTTGATGCCGAGCAGTCCGGCGATGCTCCACGAGGTCGCGTAGAGCTTGCCGTCGGTGAACTCGAGACCGGTCGGCATCGTCACCGCGGCGCGCGTCACCCGCCCGTGGTCGATGCGGGTCAGGCGGCCCACCTTCGACGGGTCGAACCCGGCCGGCGGCGGACCGGCCGGCGCGCCGAACAGCACCTCGGAGGCGAAGATCGTGCCCCGCGGGCTCACCGCGACCCCGGTCAGCGACGTAAAGCCCGACCACTTGCGCAGCACCTTGCCGCTGCGGCCGTCGAGCTTGTAGATCGCCGCGGCGCCGGCCTTCTCGGCTCCGAGGGTCGAGACGTACACGTGCCGGCCCTGGACGGCGATGCCGGTCGGCACCGAGTCGCACCCGACCGTGCCCGGGTTGGCCTGCGCGCCCTTGGCCAGACAGGCCTTGGTCCGCGGGTTCGGCGGCACGAAGAACGTCGAGACCCGGCCGGTGCGCGGGTCGACCCGCAGGACGTCGTTCGCCCCGCCGTCGGCGATCAGCAGTCCCCATCGGGTGGCGACCATGCTGAACGGGTTGGACAGGGCGTCATAGGGCTTTCCGGACTTGTCGAACTGCTTCTGCCTGTCCGGATTGCGTCTCAACTCGTATTTCATAAGATCGGCGAGAACGCGAACGTGCTTACCTTTCGCGTCCGACACCAGCACCGAGGCCGGCGGATATTTCGAGGGTGGCGGAGCGCCTTCCTCATTCGGACCGCCGATCAATGAATAGATCTTTCCGCGCGTGGCGGCGACCCCGGCCACGCCCGGCACCTTCGAGATCAAGGTGGTGCGCCGGCCGGTCCTCAGATCGACCGCGGTGACTTCCCCACTCTCCGACTCGGCGACCAGGGCGGTCCGCGACGACATCACGTCGAGGCCGAACGGGCCGCTCAGTTTGGTGGTGATCGTCCGGACGGCGGGTTTGCCGCCACCGTGACCACCGGTCGCGCCGGCGGGCATACCCGCCAGCACGGTGATCGCGCCGGTCCCCACCGCCGCGACCATTTTCAACGCATGCGTGAATTTCATCCTGTCCCCCGACAGATTGTTTTCCCGCCTCCCCCGGGCGAGATCTTCCATTAGCCGATGCGTTGTCAGCAAATTCAACCTAAGAACGGCGGGCGCATCCGGCAACCATCCTTTCGGCCAGCCATCGAAGAAAAAGGACTCCCCGATTCGAGATGCATTTCAGTCGCCTAATGTCAGACCTATTCCAGCCTGTTGTGTCAGTTTTCCGCATGAGGCCCCGGCCTTCGCAAGGTCGTTCTACAGTCGAGAGATGAATCTGCGCTGACGGGCCGAGGCGGCAGCAACGGCCGCCCGCACCCGCGGCGCCCCCGCCCCACGGCCGGCGCCGGCGCCGGCGCGGCGGAGCTCCCTCTTCCCGACCCCGACGAACTGCCGTTCCCCGTCCACGCCCGCCTCGAGTCCCCGGCGAGCGAGGTGGCTGGCAGGATGGTCGCGTGCGCGAAGTAGTCGAGGGTGTCTTCGAAGTCAGCCTGGGTTTCGTCAACATGCATCTCGTCGTCACCGACGACGGCGTGGTCCTGGTCGACACCGGGCTCCCGCGCAACGCCAAGCGCATCGATCGCGCCCTGCACGGCCTGCGCAAGCAGATCGGCGACGTGACCGCGGTCCTGCTGACCCACCAGCATTTCGATCACATCGGCAACGTCGCCGACGTCCGGCGCCGCTCCGGGGCACGGGTGTTCGCGCACGCCGCCGACGCCCCGGCCATCACCGGCGCGATCCGGCCGCCCGAGCCGCGGGGCCTGGCCCGGTTCGCCGTCCGGCTGATCGGGACGGCCGAGCCGACCAAGCTCGACCAGCTGATCACGAAGGACGAGTCCGAGCCGTTGCCGGGCTTCACCGCGATCCACACCCCCGGCCACACCCGGGGGCACGTCTCCTATCTGCTCGACCGGGCCGGCGGGCTGCTGTTCGCGGGCGACACGGCGGCCGGCACGCGCGAGGGCGGCGTGACCGCCGGTCCCACCCGGGTGTCGGCCGACCCGGACGAACAGGCACGCAGCCTGGCCAAGCTCGGCTCCTACGACTTCGAGCACGCCGTCTTCGGGCACGGCCAGGCCGTCTCGGGCCGGGCCGTGGAGCGCTTCCGGGAGTACGCGGGCCGCGCCGGCGGGTCGGCCGGCTGAAACGGCGGAAGTTTCGGTAGTCGCGCCCCGTGGGGCTTTTGCCCGGTTAGGGTCCAGCCCATGGACCGTAGGACGTTGCTGGCCGCCGGCGCGGCGATCGCTGTCGCAGGACTGACCGGCGAGCCCGCGCGGGCCGCCACCCGCCGCCCCATCTTCGAATGGGCCCGCCCCGGCGGCTTCTTTCCCGGCGAGGGCTTTCTGACCCCGCCGGCGCTGGCCGTCTACGACGACGGCACCGCGTACGCCGACGCCGCCGCCACGCTTCCCCTCCGGCCCGCCCAGGTCGAACGGTTGCTGACTCAGGCTGCCGACGTCCTCGGCGACCCCCGGAACACGCGCCGGGACCCCGGGCGCCCGGCCCGCGACCGGCCGGTCGACCACGTGAGCCTGCGCGGGGACGACGGCGCCCACCTCACCGCCGAACTGCCCGGCTGGGGCGACGGCGACTCCGCCCACGCCTTTCCCGAGGCCCTGCGCGCGCTCGACCGGCACGTCCAGGACCTCCGGCGTACGGTGCTCGCCGGCGGAGAACCGTGGCGGCCCAACGCGATCCTGCTCGCCACCGTGCGCCTCGACCACCGGCCCGACGCCGCCGATCCCTGGCCCGCCGGCCTGCCACGACCCGACCTGAGCGCCCTGTACGCCGAGCGGGTGGTGCGCGGCGAGCAGGCCCAGGCCGTCCGGCGCACCCTGCCACCGGGAAGTGCGCTGTGGCCGGCGTACCGGATGTCACCGCTCGCGTTCGCCCGGGCCGGCTGGCGTCATCTGCTTCCCCACGAGATCGAGCCGGCAGCCGGAGAGTAGGCGCCGAGCGACGCCCGGTACGGTACTGTCCGTGCCCGGCGCTCGTCAGAGATCAGCCGGATCTGCCGTCGCGTGCCGAACTGGTCATATCCACACTGGACACTGGGGTCCACCGAGGTGAGGATGATCGCGTGGCAGAAAATGTGTCCAGGCTGGACACCGGCGTCGGCGAAGCCCGGTCCCACCTCCCCGTTCCGGCTCGGATCGTTCAGCTGTTCGAACGGCTGGGCGTCGTCCGTCCGGGGGTGTTTCCGATGGCTCCGTGGCGATCTGATGATCCGAAGATCTCCCAGCAACGCGCCGCCGGCCACCGGCCGTAGCGCGCCGGCCACGTTCTTGATAAGCAGGTCACCATGATCGGGCGAGGGGACAGCGGCGGGTCGACCGTGCGCCGCCTGCAGCTGGGTGCGCGGCTGCGCGAGCTCCGTCTCGCCGCCGGCGTGAGCCGCGAGGCCGCCGGTTACCGCATCCGCGCGTCCGAATCCAAGATCAGCCGGATGGAGCTGGGCCGGGTCGGCTTCAAGGCCCGCGACGTGACCGACCTGCTCACCCTCTACGGTGTCGAGAGCCCCGAGGAGCACCAGCGCCTGCTCGAGCTGACCAAGGCGGCCAACTCGCCGAGCTGGTGGCACACCTACGGCGATGTGCTCGAGAGCTGGTTCCACAGCTACCTCGACCTCGAGCAGGCGGCCGAGCTCATCCGTACGTACGAGATCCAGTTCGTCCCCGGGCTGCTGCAGACCGAGGCGTACGCGAGTGCCGTCATCCGCCTCGGGCACAACAACCCGGGCAAACACGAGGTCGAGCGGCTGGCCAACCTGCGGATGACCCGCAAGGAGACGCTGACCCGGCCGGAAGCGCCGACCTTCTGGGCGGTGCTCGACGAGGCCGTGCTGCGGCGGCTGATCGGCGGCCGCGAGGTGCTGCGCGAGCAGATCCTGGCCCTGCTCGAGGCCTGCGAGAACCCCAACGTACGCCTGCAGGTGATCCCCTTCGACTCGGGCGGGCACGCGGCGGCGGGCGGGGCGTTCAGCATCCTGCGCTTCCCGCACGAGGAACTCGACGACGTGGTCTACATCGAACACCTCACGAGCGCCCTCTACCTGGACAAACGCGAAGACGTGGACGACTACGCGGCGGCGTTCGGCCGGCTCATCATCGAGGCCGCCCCGCCGGCCCGCACGCCCGACCTGCTGAAGGCCGTCCTGATCGATCTGGAACGACTGTAGTTATCCACAATGGGTGGTTGTGCTCGGCAACCGCAGCCGATAGAAACTTCCCATGACGGACCAAGAGGCCCCCGCCGAGTTGCAGCCCGACGTGCCGCACGCGGCGCGCATGTGGAACTACTGGATGGGCGGCAAGGACAACTTCGCCGCCGACCGCGCCGCCGGCGACGCCGTGGCCCAGGTCTATCCCGAGATCGTGGTGATGGCCCAGCAGTCCCGCAAGTTCCTGATCCGGGTGGTCCGCCATCTCGCGGGCGAGGCGGGCGTCCGCCAGTTCCTCGACATCGGCACCGGCCTGCCGACCATGCAGAACACCCACGAGGTGGCCCAGGGCATCGCCCCCGAGTCCAAGATCGTCTACGTCGACAACGACCCGATGGTGCTGGCCTACGCCCGCGCCCTCCTGGTCGGCACCACGACCCAGGGCGTGACGACGTATGTCCACGCCGACTACCACGACCCCGAGAAGATCGTGGCCGAGGCCGAGCAGGCGCTCGACTTCACCGAGCCGGTCGCGGTCATGTTCATGGGAGTGATGGGCTACGAGCCCGACCTCGACCGCATCCGCTCGATCGTCGGCACCGTGATGGCCCGCGTGCCGTCCGGCAGCTACCTGGTCTTCTGGGACGGCACCGACACCTCCCCCGCGGTCGTCGAGGGCGCCCGCAAACTGGCCGAGGCCGGCGGCGTTCCCTACATCCTGCGCAGCCCCGAGCAGCTGGCCACCGTCTTCGAGGGTCTCGAGCTGGTCGAGCCCGGACTGACCCCGATCAGCTCCTGGCGCCCCGACGGCGACGGCATCGAGTCGATCGAGGCCTACGGAGCCGTCGGCCGCAAGCCCTGACGGCCCGCGGCGCTCGGCAGGCCAGTGCGCGTCCGCTCTGGCCTGCCCCCGGGTCTCCCCCATTACTGCCATGAACATCTCCGAATCGGGTCCGAGGCGGACATCTCCCGAAAGATGGACACCAGTTCCCACCTGGAGGAGTTCTTCGTGCGTATCCCGTCTCGCGTCCCGGCCACCACCGCCGTCCTGGCCGGCCTGCTGCTGACCTCGGCCTGCGCCGCCGCCGAGGAGGTCGCCGGACCGGCCGCCACCCCGCCGGCCTCGGAAGCTCCCTCGGCGCCGGTCTCCCCGCCGTCGGCGCCGGCCACGTCCTCCGCGCCGGCGTCCCCACCGTCGTCCTCACCCGCCGCCAAGCCGACCACGACGCGTCCCGCGGGCGGTGGCGACGTCTTCAGCGGCACCCGCCAGGTCAACCTGCTGCCCAAGAACAGCGAGGCCACGCTGGGCGTGGTCCAGGACGGCAAGATCGGCCTGTCGGAGAAGTTCGGCGACGCCGACTTGTTCGTGCTCACCGCGGTCAAGCCGGGCGGCGACCGATACTGGATCCGCACGGCCAAGCTGCGCAAGGGCGGCGAGCCGTCCTGCCTCTCGGCCAAGCTGGGCTCGGGCGGCAAGCCCGCCGCCGTCCGGATCACGGCCTGCGACGCCGCCGCCTCCGACCAGCTGTTCCGCTTCCGCAAGACCGGCGAGTCGAACGGCAAGCCGACCTACACCATCCGCACCGGCAAGGACACCTACATCATCCAGGACCCGACCGGCGAGATCGCCGGCACCGGAACAGGCGTGGCCGCGGTCTCGATCGGCGAAGGCACCCCCGACATCGACACCCCGTTCATCATCGCCGACCGCGGCAAGGCCACCATGCCCACCCTGGGCTGACCCCCGCCCCGACCGGCACCGGCCCGGCGCCGAGCCACCACCCAGCCACCTGGCGCTCAGAGCACGGCGCGACTTCGATGCGTTCAACCCGAGCCTGCGCCGGCGCCCGAAGTTCTGGGCGCCACCCAGCCACCTGGCACTGGAAGCGCGGCTCGCCCTCAATGCGTTCAACGCGAGCCTGCGCCGGCGCCCGAAGGCCAAGCCGCCACCCAGCTCCAGGAGCACGGCTCGCGTTCAATGCGATCAACCCAAGCGTGCGCCGGCGCCCGAAGGCCTGGCGCCACGCAGCAACGTGGCGCCGGGAGCATGGCTCGACTTCGTGTGTCCAGCCGGGCGTGCGCCTGCCGGCCGGAGTCGACGGCGAGCCCGACCGTCGGGCCTCGGGGGCGGGGTCGTCGACGTCGTGTGGTCACGGGGGCGTCGAGCGCCTTGGTCGAAGCCATGCTCCTGTCGAGCGCCTCGATGACGGGAAGCCCATTCTCGGGAGGTATCACCATGTCAACGGAGATCGTCTACGAGACGCACGCTCTGACCGAGGACAACGAGCGGGGTGTCGCCACCGGTTGGCTGCCGGGAAGGTTGAGTGCGCAGGGCCGCTCGAATGCCGCCGCGATGGGCCGGCGCAGGCGCGAGGACGGCATCGCCGCCGTCTTCAGTTCCGACCTTCGCCGCGCGGTCGAGACCACCGAGATCGCCTTCGGCGGCAGCGGCATCCCGATCCTGTACGACTGGCGGCTGCGCGAGTGCGACTTCGGCGACCGCAACGGAACACCGACCACCGAGGTCAAGGCCGACCGCCTGGACTACTGCGACCGCCCCTACCCCGCCGGCGAAAGCCACAGCGAGGCGATCGCGCGGGTGGCCCGGTTCCTCACCGACCTGCCCACCCGCTGGGCCGGACGCCGCGTCATGCTGATCGGCCACCTGGCGACCTACCGCGGGTTGGAGCATGTCGTCAACGGCCGGCCCGTAAGCGACATCGTCGCCGACGACTTCGAATGGCAGCCCGAAGGCTGGGAGTACCGCCTGCCCTGACCACCCGCCGCCCG
>NZ_JALPVJ010000017.1 GCF_023544445.1 Actinoplanes sp. M2I2
AAGCCGCCGTGGACCAGGACCACCGTTGGCCGGTTTTCACTCATTGCTTACTCCTAGGATTTGCTGGAACTGATGCCGTAAGGCTAGGAATGGACTGCCTGCCGAGGCGTCGGGGAAATCCCTCGAGGGGACCCTGCGGGGTGGGTGGAGAGGAGCCGCGTCGCCCGCGACGACAGCCGGGGGATTCGGACTCTCGGGCCCAGCAGGCCCCACAACACCGCACGACGCCGACTCCGCACCGAAACCGGCTTCAGCCCCCTGCAATGGTTGCTGCATCAGCGCAGAGACTGGGCGCACGAATTTCCAGAGTCCACCTCGTTGCCGTTCGCAGCTGACCGGGCAGCGCCGACTCGATGCGCCGGCACCTCGCCCTCGCCCCCGGGGGTGAATCGACGCCGTATGCCCAGAACCGGGCGACCGTTCAACCGCAACGCGAAGGACACGGCCGGCCGCCGGCGTCGCGGCGAGCCCCCAGGGAGCTTGAGACTCCGCCATGAACGCGGCCTCGTCGGCCGGGAGGTCACGGCGAAGGAGGCCGGTCGGCGACCTCACTGCGCCACGCCGCCGGCACCCCTCGCTCCCGCGACGGTCCAGCCCGCCTCAGCCGATGGTCGTGGTGTCCGGATACGCGTGTCCCTCGAGGGCTCCGGTCAGGACGGGGACCAGCCACTGCTCGATCCGCTCGGCGGGCTGGGTGGCCAGTTCGGCCCCGATGGGGGCCAGGACCAGCCAGTTCAGCAGGCCGGCGGCACACCGGGTCCGGAAGACCAGTTCCTCGTGGGCGACGCCGGGCAGGCGCGCTGTCAGCACCCGGAGCGCGTCGGTGCGGGTCTGTTCGAACTTCGGGGTCAGGCGGCCCCAGTTGCCGGGGGGATCGATGCCGACCCGGGCCACCGTGCGCAGGATGGCGAGTTCGGCTCCGCCGACGGCCAGGGCCTGCATCATCGGGCGGGCGAACGCCGCGGCCAGCTCGGCCAGCGTCGAGTCGGCGGAGAGCGGGGCGAGCGCATCGAGCTGCGCGTCCAGGTAGCTCTCCAACGCGCTTTCCACGGCTGAGTCGCGCAGGGCCTTGAGCGAGCCGAAGTGGTAGCTGACCGCGGCCACGTTGGCGCCGGCGGTCTCCGTGACCTCCCGCAGCGAGAGACCCTCCGGGCCGCGTGCCGCGAGCAGTTGCAACGTCGTGCGCAGCAGGCACTCGCGGGTGCGCTGACCGGCCTCCCGGCGCAGATCCGACCGTTCCGAAGCCATGGCAGAACTGAAACAAACGCTTGATTTCTTGTCAACTCGACGGCGTTCCGCTCGGCGCGGCGACGACCGTACGGTGCCCGGCGGCCAGGTCTCAGCGGAAGCGGACGGTTGTCGCCCCGGCCAGGAGCCTGCGGCCGGAAACCCGCCGCCGGGTCCCTCGAGCGGTGGGCGGACGAAAGTCAAACAGTTGCTTGACAACATCGAGGTGTGTTCGTAAATTAAAACAAGCGATTGATTTGGTCCGGGTTCGGGTGCGGGAATGCTCGGCCGGGCAACAGGGAGGTAGTGCGATGGGACAGCTGGACGGCAAGACTGCACTGGTCACCGGGGGTACGAGCGGGATCGGCCTGGCCACCGCGCACCGGTTCGCGGCCGAGGGCGCGCACGTCTTCATCACCGGACGCGATCAGCAGCGCCTCGACAACGCGGTCAAGGAGGTGGGCAACGCTACGGGTGTGCGCAGCGACGTCAGCGACCTCGACCACCTCGACCGGCTGGCCGCCGTGATCGGGGACTACGGCAAGGGGCTCGACGCGGTCTTCGTCAACGCGGGCATCGGCGAGTTCGCCACGCTCGACTCGGTCAGTTGGCAGGACTACCAGCAGACGTTCAACACCAACGTGGGCGGCGTGATCTTCACCGTGCAGAAGGTGCTGCCGCTGCTCAACCCGGGCGCGGCCATCGTGCTGACCGGCTCGAGCTCGGCGGGCAACGGGCAGCCGGCGTTCGGGCTGTACGCCGCCAGCAAGGCCGCGATCCGCTCGCTGGGCCGCACCTGGGCCGGCGAACTGGTCGGGCGCGGCGTCCGGGTCAACACGATCGTTCCCGGCCCGACCGAGACGCCCGGCCTGGGCGGCCTCGTGCCCGGCAACCCGCAGGGGTTGTTCGAGCAGCTTGCCACCAAGATCCCGATGGGCCGGATCGGGCGCCCCGAGGAGATCGCCAACGCGGCGCTGTTCCTGGTGTCGGATCAGTCCAGCTTCATGACCGGCTCGGAGATCTTCGTGGACGGCGGCGCCGAGCAGATCTAGCTCGTCGTCCGGTGAGACACCTCAACTTGATCGGCTGGAGGAACACAATGCCCGCTCTCCAGCAACGGCCCGCTCTCCAGCAACGCACCATCGACCGGGTCGACGACCGCCTGCATCTGGGTCCGGATCAGCAGGTGGACGACAAGGCCCTGCTGTTCACCCCGCAGTCGCCGACGTTGACCGATCCGTTTCTCGTGCTCGTCGACGACCTGTTCTCGTCGCCCGGCTTCGAGTGGCACCCGCACCGCGGCCTGGAGACCGTCACGGTCGTCCTCGACGGCGTCCTCGAGCACGGGGACAACATCGGCCACGCCGGCACCCTGTCCACCGGGGACGTCCAGTGGATGACGGCCGGCCGCGGCGTGATCCACCGCGAGCTCGCGTTCCGCAACGAACGCGCTCACATCCTGCAGTTGTGGGTGAATCTGCCGGCGGAACAGAAGATGGTCGACAACCGCTATCAGGACCTGCTCGCCGCGCAACGGCCGGTCATCGAGGCTGACGGCACCCGCATCGATCTGATCTCGGGGCAGGCCGGCGGCCACACCGGCCCGGCCAAGAACCACTGGCCGATCACCGGCGCCACCCTGACCCTGGAACCGAACCGCACCCTGCCGCACACGCTTCCCGCTCACGACCGGACTTTCTTCACGGTGCTCAGCGGGACGGTCACCATTGCCGGGCGCACTCTGACCACCGGGCAGACCGGCTGGTCCGATCCGCTGCCCGGCGGCGGCCCGGAATCGTCGACGATCGCGCTCCGCACCGGCGACAGCGACCAGCCGGCCGTCGTCCTGGCCTTCAGCGGCCGGCCGATGCGGCAGTCCGTCGTGTTCGGCGGCCCGTTCGTCATGAACACCGAGGCCGAGATCGTTCAGGCGCACCGCGACTTCCGGTCCGGCCGCTTCGGCGCGGTTCCCCGCCAGGCCCGCCTGCAGTACCGCTGACGACCACACCGCACGCCGGCGGTTGCCGTCGCGGCCAGAAGGGCCGGTGCTTCTGGCCCGCGACGCCCCGCGTCGGCGGCCGGCTCGCCGGTCAGCGCGCGGCCGGCCGCAGGGCGCTCGCGAGCAGCAGGCCGCCGACGATCGCAGCGATGCCGCCCACGACCAGCGGGGCGGTGACCCCGATGTGGTCCACCAGCAGACCGCCACCGACCGCGGCCAGGGCGATCGCGATCTGGAACACCGTCACGGTCACGCCGCCCAGTTGCTCGAGATGCTGCGGGTCGGTGCGGGCGGCCCACGTCTGTGCCGTGGTCGGGACGCCGCCGAAACCGAAGCCCCACAGCACGGCCGCGACGAACAGCCCGACCCGGGTGCTGCCGGTGACGACCATGGCCACCATGCCCAGGCTGATCATCGCGGGGAACAGCAGCGCGGCGCCCCGCAGCACGCGGTCGGCCAGTACGCCGCTGACCGCCGTGCCCGCGACGTTCGCGATCCCGTAGGCGAACAGCAGCACCGCCAGCCCGGCGACGTCGATCCCCGACACGCTCTCCGCGGCCGGGCGGATGTAGGTGAAGCCGGTGAAGTGCCCGGCGACGACCACCAGGATCGCCCCGAGCCCGAACCGGACCGACCGCGAACGCAGCGTCACGACCAGAACCCGGAGGCTGCCGGCCGTGTCCGGGACGAAGCGCGGCAGGGTCACCGCCTGCACGAGCAGCGCAACCAGGGCGGCCCCCGCGGCGAGCAGGAACACCCCGCGCCAGCCCCAGAGAGAGCCGAGCCAGGTGCCGAGCGGGACGGCGGCGATCGTGGCGACCGAGACGCCGGCGTTGATCACGGTCACGGCGCGACCGAGGTAGTCGCTGGGCACGAGGCGGGCCGACATGGCGATCGCGACGGCCCAGAAGCCGCCGAGGCTCACGCCCATCAGCAGGCGCGCGGCCAGCAGGACGACCAGGTTGGGCGCTGTCTGCTCGACTTGACGGGTCAGCTCCGTGTACGGGTCTTTCCAGTTCACCGGAGGTGAGCGCGATCACGGCTCGCGTCGCGCGGGCTGAGCACGGGTCAGCCGACGACTTTGCCGGGGTTGAACAGGTTGAGCGGGTCGAGTGTCTGTTTGACGGCCACCTGCATGGCCAGCACCGCGGGCGACAGCTCCTGCCGCATGCCGTCGCGTTTGAGCAGCCCCACCCCGTGCTCGCCGGTCACCGTGCCGCCCATGCCGATCGCCGCGCTCAGCATGTCCTCGAAGGCGGCCTGGGCGGCCCGGCGGGCCCGGTCGTCGCCGGCCGGGGCCAGGATCAGCGGGTGCAGGTTGCCGTCGCCGGCGTGCGCGATGGTGGCGATCGTCGTGCCGTGCCGGGCCGCGATCGCCTCGATGGAGGCCAGCATGTCCGGTACGCGGGAACGCGGCACGCAGATGTCCTCGGTGAGCACCGGGCCGAGCCGTTCCAGCGCCGGGTAGGCCAGCCGCCGGGCCGCGAACAGCGCCTCGGCCTCGATCTCGTCGGTGGACTGCTCGGCCCACAGGGCGCCGGACGCCCGGAACACCTCGGCCACCGCGGTGGCCTCCTCGTCGCCGGCCGCGCCGGGCAGGTCGAGCTGCGCCAGCAACAGCGCGGCGGCGTCGGCCTCGAGGCCCAGGTGCTTCCAGTCCTCGACGGCTTGCAGGCAGGTGCGGTCGAGCAGTTCGAGCGCGGCGGGCAGCAGGCCGGCCCGGGTGATCGCGGCGACCGCCTCGCCGGCGGCCACGACACCGGAGAAGGCGCCGACCACCGTACGGGGAGCCTCGCGCCGGGCCGGGCGGAGCCGCAGCGTGACCTCGGTGAGGACGCCGAACGTGCCCTCCGAGCCGGTGAAGAGCCCGGCCAGGTCGTACCCGCTGACGCCCTTGGTGGTTCGCCGCCCGAGCCGCACCACCGTCCCGTACTCGCCGGCCGGCCCGCCCACGACGGCCTCCAGGCCGAGAACGTAGTCGCGGGTCACGCCGTATTTCAGGCAGCACAGCCCGCCGGCGTTGGTGGCCACGTTGCCGCCGATCGTCGACCAGGGCGCGCTGGCCGGGTCGGGCGGATACCACAGCCCGTGCTCGGCGACGGCCGCCTTGAGATCGTTGTTGATCACTCCCGGCTGGACGGTGGCCGTCAGGTTGTCGGCGTCGATCTCGACGATCCGGTTCATCCGGGACAGGTCGAGGATCATCGCCCCGTCCACGGCGTTGGCCCCGCCGGACAGGCCGGTGCCGGCGCCCCGGGGCACGATCGGCACGTTGTCGCGGGCGCAGGCCGCGACCACCCGGCTGACTTCCTCGGTGGTCCGGGGCCGGACGGCCGCCACCGCCCGGCCGTACGGCGCCCACTCGGCGTCGTCGTGGCTGAGGCTGTCGAGGACGTCGGGGTCGACGACGACATCGAGCCCGTCCAGGTGCTGCCTCATGCGAGGCACCCCGGAGCCGCCTCGCTGATGCTGATCGTCGGCATGACAGCGACCCTACGCCGCCGCCCGGCCCTTGGATGGCGGGGATATTTCACCCGGGGGCCCTCGTGCGCCCGGGTCCTCGAGGTCACACACTGGGCGGAGATTTTTCGTGACAAGGGGGTTTTCATGACGTCTGTTGTGCCGGAGACCGGTGGCGCCGCCGGCCCGCCTCCGCCCTTCGACCCCGAGGTGGCGGCCGTGCTGGACGTCATCGCCGAGCAGATGCCGCCGGCCCTGACCGCGGACCTGATCGAGCCGATGCGGGCGGGTGCGCCGCCCGACCTCAGCGACGAGGACCTCGCCCGCGGCGGGGCCTTCACCGTGTCGCGCCGCACCGTGCCCGGCTCGCCCGGCGACCCCGACGTCGAGCTGCTGATCCTGACCCCGACCGGGCACCCGGCGCCGCTGCCCGGGCTCTATCACACGCACGGCGGCGGCATGGTGTTCGGCAACAACCGCGGCGGCGTGGACGTGCTGCAGGACTGGGTGGCCGAGATTCCCGCGGTCATCGTGTCGGTGGAGTACCGGCTCGCGCCCGAGCACCCGCACCCCGCGCCGGTCGAGGACTGCTACGCCGGTCTGGCCTGGACCGCGGAGCACGCCGCCGAGCTGGGCATCGACCCCGCTCGGATCGTCATCGCCGGGGCCAGCGCGGGTGGCGGCCTGGCGGCCGGCGTCGCCCTGCTGGCCCGGGACCGCGGCGGGCCCGCGCTGTTCGGTCAGATGCTGCTCTGCCCGATGCTCGACGACCGGGACACCCCGTCGGCGATCCAGATGGCCGGGCGTGGCGTGTGGGACCGCACCGCCAACGACACCGGCTGGACTGCCCTGCTGGGGGCGGCCCGCGGCGGGCCGGACGTCTCCCCGTACGCCGCGCCGGCCCGGGCCACCGACCTGTCGGGCCTTCCGCCGGCCTTCGTGGACGTGGGCTCGGCCGAGACCTTCCGCGACGAGGACGTGGCCTACGCCGGCCGCATCTGGCAGGCCGGCGGGCGGGCCGAGCTGCACGTGTGGCCCGGCGGCTTCCACGGCTTCGACCGGACGGCGCCGCAGGCCGCGATCTCCCAGGACGCCCGCGCGGCCCAGATCCGCTGGCTCAAGAGGCTGCTGAGCGTCTGAGCGACGAGGTGTTCCTGCGCCCGCACCGATCGGTCATCGGACGAGTTCCCGGCCGCCGGCCAGCGACAGCGTCTGCCCGTTGACATGGCCGTTCGCGGCCGATGCGAGATAGGTGATCGCGGCGGCGACGTCGTCGGGGGTGCAGATCCGTCCCGTCGGCGTCTTCCTCGACTCCGCCGCGATGGCTTCCGGTCCCGGGAACGGGGCGTTCAACGCCTTGTCGGTCAGGGTGAAGCCGGGACGCACGACGTTCGTCAGGATGCCGTGGCGCGCCTCGCGGACGGCGAGCACCCGCGCGACGGTCTCGAGCGCTCCCTTGGCTGTGGCGTAGGCGAGCGGCCCGGCCATGGGCTGTTCGACGATGTCGGTCGACACGACGACGACACGTCCCCAGCCGGCGGAGCGCATGGCCGGCAGGGCCGCGTCGATCAGAGCGGCCGGCCCGGTGGTGTTGACGGCCAGCGAGGTGGTCAGGCCACCGATCTCGTCGGCATCGAAGGACGGCCACTGCACGGCGTTGGCGACCAGGGCGGCGACCGGGCCGAGGCGCTCGGTGACCTCGTCGATGACGGCCGGCGCGGCCGCCGGATCGCCGTGGTCCAGCCGGACCGCGCAGGCTCGGCCGCCGGCTCGTGTCACCGTGTCGACGACGGCCCGGGCGCCGTCGAGGTTGGTCCGCCAGGACACGGCCACGGAGGCGCCCTCGGCTGCCAGGTGGAGCGCTGTGGCCGTGCCGATGGCGCCGGAAGCGCCGGTGACCAGAGCGACCTTGCGCGACAAGCCGGTTTCCATCGTGACCCCCATAGTCGGCTATAAGTTAGCCGACTATGTATCACCGGAAGGGAACGCGTCAACTCGTACACTGCGCAGGTGGAACTCGCCGATGTTCTGGCCACCAACAAGGCTCTGGTCAAGGTGGCCAAGCTGTACCGCGGTGCGCAGGCCGACGTGCTGAGCGATCTCGGGCTGCACCCGGGACAGGACGTCCTGCTGTGGATGCTCGGCCAGGAACCCGGAGGCGTGACGGTCTCGGAGATCGCCGCCCGCCTGGGCGTGGAACAGCCGACTGTCACGCGCAGCCTCAGCCGCCTGGACCAGGGCGACTGGTTCGTGCGGGAGCCTGTGCCGGGCGATCGCCGGTCCACCCGGATCCAGCTGACCGGCAAGGGCCGGGCCGCCATCCCGCAGATCGAGGCGGCGTGGCGCGTCCTCGCCGAGACCGCGACGGCCGGCCTGGCCGACGATCAGCGCGCCCTGCTGGTGGAGCTGCTGGAGAAGGTGCGCGGAAATCTGCTCACCCTGACCGCGGAAGTCGATTGAGTAGCCGTCAGGGATGACCCGGGGCTGGTTCGGGCGGGGCGGCGGCGCGGGCGAGCAGCAGGGTGCGTTCGCGCTCGTTGCGGGTCAGGGCGGCCGCTCGTACGAATTCCGCCCGCGCCTCGGCGTGCCGGCCCAGCTGGGCCAGCAGGTCGCCGCGCACGCTGGGCAGCAGGTGGTAGTCGCGCAGCACCGGGAAGGCGGTCAGCTGGTCCAGCAGCGCCAGGCCGGCCTCCGGTCCGTACGCCATGGACAGCGCCACCGCGCGGTTCAGCTCGACCACCGGGGACGGCGCCACCCGGGCCAGGTGCTCGTAGAGCCGGGCGATCCGCACCCAGTCGGTGTCGGCGAAGCGCCGGGCCCGGGCGTGGCCGGCCGCGATGGCCGCCTGCAACACGTACGGGCCGGGGTCGCCCTCGATCAGGTCTTCGGCCCGCCGGAGCGCGGCCAGGCCCCGGCGGATCAGCAGCTGGTCCCAGCGGGCCCGGTTCTGCTCGGCCAGCAAAATCGGCTCGCCGCCCGGGCCGGTGCGGGCGGCCGTCCGGGAGGCCTGGATCTCCATCAGCGCGACCAGGCCGTGCACCTCGGGCTCGCGCGGGGCCAACCGGGCCAGGACCCGGCCCAGCCGCAGGGCGTCCGCACACAGCTCCGGCCGCATCCAGTCGTCGCCGGCGGTGGCCGCGTAGCCCTCGTTGAAGATCAGATAGACGACCTCGAGCACCGAGGAGAGCCGGGCCGTCAGCTCCGCGCCCCGCGGCACCTCGAACGGCACCCGGGCCTGGGCCAGGGTCCTCTTGGCCCGCACGATGCGCTGGGCCACGGTCGGCTCGGGCACCAGGAAGGCCCGGGCGATCTCGTCGGTGGTCAGGCCGCCGAGCAGGCGCAGGGTCAGCGCGGTGCGGGCCGGCGTGGGCAGCACCGGGTGGCAGGCCACGAACACCAGCCTCAGCAGGTCGTCGCCGATGCCGTCGTCCTCGGCGACCAGCGCGCCGATGTCCGGGGACGACTCCTCGAGCTCCCGGCCGGCCTCCTCGACCTTGCGCCGGAAGGTCTGCTCGCGCCGGATCCGGTCGATGGCCCGGCGCCTGGCCGTGGTCGTCAGCCACGCGCCCGGATTGTCCGGCACGCCCTCGGCCGGCCACTGCTCCAGCGCCGCGACCAGCGCGTCCTGGGCCAGTTCCTCGGCCACGCCGACGTCGCGGACGAGCCGGGCCAGGCCGGCGATGAGCCGCGGGGCCTCGATCCGCCAGACCGCCTCGATCGCGCGGTGGGTGTCAGTGGGCACGCCCTCGTCTACCCCACCGCGCGGTCGGCGGCAAGTGTGCTCACGCCGCGCGTACCGGAAGCCTCGCCGATCAGTTGCCGGCCACGGTCGCCTCGCGCCTCTGCACGGCGTCGCGCTGCTCGGCGGTGAACTCCTCGCCGAAGTCCTCGGCCTGGAAGACCCGCCGGATCTCGAGGTTGGCCGGCGCGCCGCCGGCCTGCCGGATCGGGTAACGCCGGAACCACTCGACGCACTCCTCGAGCGACTTCGTCTCGACCAGGTAGTAGCCGGCGATGAGCTCCTTGGTCTCGGTGAACGGCCCGTCGACCACGGTCGTCTTGCCGCCGTCGAAGTAGATCCGGGCGCCCTCGGCGCTGGGCTGCAGGCCGTCCGCGGCCAGCAGCACGCCGGCGTCGACCAGTTCCTGGATGAACGCGCCGATCGTCTCGAAGTCCTCGGTGGTGGGCGGCTCGCCGGCCTCGCTCGCCGCCGTGGCCTTGGTGATCACCATGAACCGCATCGTTGTCTCCTCATGTCAGGATGCCATCTCACCTACGCGTCGAACGGCGGCCGGCCCACTCGACACCCGGCCGGAAGTTTTTCGCCGGCCGGCCGATCGGACGGGAGAGTACGCGCGGATGCCCAGTGACCGCAGGCGCTGGCTGATGCTGGTCGTCGGCCTGCTGGCGATGACCGCGGGCAGCACGTTCCAGTACGGGTTGGCCTACCTCATCCCGGCGTTCCGGGCCGAGGGGCTGACTCTGGAACAGGCCGGCCTGCTGGTCGCCTGCCCGACCGTCGGGGTGATGCTCACGCTCATCGCCTGGGGCGCGGCGGCCGACCGCTGGGGTGAGCGTGTCGTGCTGTCCACCGGTCTCGGGCTGGCCGGCGTCGTGCTCCTCGCCGCCCGGTGGGTGGCCGGCGGCGGCCCGGTGGGGCTGGCCGTGTGCCTCGCGCTGGCCGGCGCCGGCGGCGGGTCGGTGCTGGCCAGTGGCCGGCTGATCCTGGGCTGGTTCGCCCGGCACGAACGCGCGCTGGCGATGGGCATCCGGCAGAGCGCGCAACCCTTCGGCCTCGCGCTCGCCGCGGCGACGCTGCCGGCCCTGGCCGCGGGCGGCACCGGTGTGCCGCTGCTGTTCCTGGCGGTCCTGTTCCTGGTCGCGGCGGCGGCGGCCGTCCTTCTCGTACGCGACCCCGCGCCTCAGCCGTCCGCGCCGGGCGCGCCGGTGCCGGACCCGGAGCGCTCCCGGGCGTCGCCCTACCGCACAGCCGGCCTGTGGCGGATCCACGCCGCCAGCGCGCTCCTCGTGATCCCGCAGTTCACCGTGACCACGTTCGCGCTCGTGTTCCTGACCGACACCCGGGGCTGGACCGCCACGGCCGCCGGGCATCTGCTGGCCGGCGCGCAGCTGTTCGGCGCCCTCAGCCGCCTCGGCGCGGGGTACTGGTCGGACCGCACGGGCAGCCGGCTGCGGCCCATGCGGATCATCGCGGTCGTCACCGGCTCCGGGATGCTGGCGCTGGCCACCGCCGCCGCGCTCGGCTCGAGCCTGGCCGTGCCGCTGCTGCTCGTGCTCGGCGTGGTCGCGGTGAGCAGCAACGGCCTGTCCTTCACAGCCGTCGCCGAATACGCGGGCTCCGCGTGGGCCGGCCGCGCCCTCGGCATCCAGACCACCGGTCAGAACGTGCTGACCGCGGCCACCCCGCCCGTGCTGGCCGTGACCATCGCCGCCGCCGGCTTCGCCCCGAGTTTCGCCGTGGTGGCCGCCTTCCCCCTGCTGGCCGCCCTGCTCGTACCGGTGCGGGCCGAACCCGCCGCCATCGCCGCCCAGGGCGAGCCGGCCCCGGCGCCGGGCCGACCCTCCTGAGTGCTCTTCGAGTCCGCCGGGCCCCCTGCGGCGTTGTGTTCTTGGCGGCCCGTCCGGGTTGCCGTTCACCTTCCCGAAGGAGCACCGCTGTGCGAGCTCTCATCGCCCGTACGCTCGGAGGTGTCGTCGTGGCCGGCCTCGGCCTGGGCATCGCCGCGGCACCGGCCGCGGCCGCCCCGACCTCGACGTTCCGCCTGACGGCCGGCGGCGTGGCCGCGCACGGCACCTACCGGCACATGATGGGCAACCCGGAGCGGCCCGTGCCCCCGTTCCGCATCACCGGCACCCTGGCCGGGCGCAGCCTGTTCGGCTGCGCGGTCATTCAGGTCGGCCGCAGCGGCCCGGCCGACGGCCTCGAGTGGCGGACGTTCGGCCGGCACTGTGGCCCCGGCCGGACCCAGGTCCGGGTCGAGGCGTCGTACCTGTTCCGTGGCGTCAAACCGCCGGTGCGGCTCTGCGCCGGCCGGACGCCGGCCCAGGCCGAACGGGGCCGTGACTGCGACGAATACCGGCCGGCCGCCGACGTTCCGGCCGGCCCGGTTCACGGCCGGAGCGGCGGCTCGGTGGGCGTACGGCCGTAACGTCGTTTGAAGTGGCGGATGAAGTGGCTGCTGTCCGCGAACTGCCACCGGGCAGCAGCCTCCGCGACGGTCAGCCGGCCCGCCGAGGCGACGAGGGCCCGGTGCGCCTGCTCCAACCGCTGATCGCGGATGTAGGCCATCACCGTTTCCCCGGTCGCGGCGAACGCCCGGTGCAGGGTCCGTACGGAGACGTTCAGATCGCGGGCCAGCGTCGACGGGGACAGCTCGGCGTCGTGGAGCTGACGCACGGCGAGTTCCTTCGCGGAGCGGACGAGGGCGGGGACCAGGCGGGGATCCGTGCCGTCGAAGCCGCGTAGCGTCACCGCGTGAGCCAGCTCGATCAGCGTGTCCCGCGCCGCCTTGACGCCGGCCGGACCCAGGTCGGACAGCGTCTGGCCGACCATCGCCGCGTGCGCGAGCAGCAGGCGTACCTCGGCCGTGCCGGCGTCCCCGCTCACCGCCCGGCCCTTGAGCGAAGCCGCCAGCTCGGCGGCGGGCAGCATGAACACCTGCGCCGTCGTGTGCGGCGGGAGGGCGAAGTGGGTCATCCGCCCGGCGTGCTGCATGAGGAACCGCCCGGCCGGGATCCGGCGCTCGCTTTCCCCCCGTGAGCTGCCGAGGGCCCATTCGCCCTGCCGTACCACCCACAACCGGACGTATTCGTCGCCGTCGGCCGCCGGGCCGCTCGTCCGAGCGGCCGAGACGCCGTCGATGCCGGTGATCGCCACGTCCTGCACCCGGGTCGCCTCGAAGCGGAAGCGGAAGTCGGCGCTCGTCGCCGGGCTGAAGGCCGGCAACGCGAACTCGGCGCCGACATGGGTCTGCCACTGGTCGACGAAGGAACGGCCTTCTCCGCCGCGGCGCAGATCGAGGGTGAAAGCTCCGGTCCCGGGGTTGCTCATCCCGGTCAAAGTTAACAGGAACGCCCCGCACGCCTGGTCAGGCAGCCTATGGCCCCTGTCACGGCCGGGCCGGATCCCTGAACCTGGCACTCCTGTTACATCAGGCGTCACTGTGGTTCAATCCGCGGCCGTTCCGGTCTTCCTACGGTTGAGCAATCACCGATCAGGGAGAAGATCATGGCGGCAAGCACACCCGGCATCACCAGGGCCGGCACGGTCGATCTCGGCGGCAAAATCGTGAATCGGCTCGGTTTCGGGGCGATGCGACTGGCCGATGCCGACTTCTGGGGTCCCCCGGCGGACCGCGACAGCGCCATCCGGGTCGCCCGGCGCGCGGTCGAGCTCGGCGTGAACTTCATCGACACCGCGGACTCGTACAGCCTGGGCGGAAACGAGGAGCTCCTGCGGGAGGCCCTGCACCCGTACCCGGAGCATCTGCTGATCGCGACCAAGGCCGGGCAGACGCAGCCGCGCCGGCGCGAATGGGTGGCGGTCGGCCGGCCCGAATACCTGCGCCAGCAGTGCGAGTTGAGCCTGCGGCGGCTGCGCGTGGACCGCATCGACCTGTATCAGCTGCACCGGGTGGATCCCCAGGTGCCGTTCGAGGACCAGATCGGCGAGCTCAGGAACCTGCGGGACGAAGGCAAGATCCGGGCGGTGGGGTTGTCCGAGGTGGATGTCCCGCAGATCGAAGCCGCCCGCCAGTTGGTCGACGTCGTCAGTGTGCAGAACATGTACAACCTCGCGGCTCGTGACTGGGAGGCGGTGGTGGACTACTGCACGCGCGAACGCATCGCCTTCATCCCCTGGTTCCCCATGATGAGCGGAACGCTGTCCGCGCCGCAGGGCGCGGTCACCCAGGTGGCCGCGGAGACGGGCGCCACGGCCGCCCAGGTGGCGCTGGCGTGGCTGCTGGCCCGGGCCGACGTGATGCTGCCGATTCCCGGGACGTCGTCGATCGACCATCTCGAGGAGAACGTCGCGGCCGCCGGCGTCGTCCTGACCCCCGAGCAGATCGCCCTGCTCTCCGCGTCCCCGGTGACCACCCCGGCGCCCTGATCCTTCCGACGTCGCTTCCTCGCCGTCCCAGCCGACAGCATCGCCATCGCGATTCAGCCTGAGATCGGAAAGACCTCCGGCTGGCACCTGGTCGGAACGTGCCGGGCGGGCACCGACAGGCCCCGACGATCATGATCGCCGAGAAGGCGGCCGAGCACATCCTGAGGCCCTGACTCACCGGACGATCACCGATGTACGGTGACCTGCCGAATGCCACGGACGGACGGGATCGACTGGTGGATCTGCTCAGCGAGGACGAAAGCATCTTCCAGGCGGCACTGGCCGAGGCGGTCCGATCCGGGGCTTCCGGGGAGCGGCAGCTGCTCGATGCTCTGGGCTCGGTCCAGGACGAGGACCAGGCGGCGGGCATCGTCTCGGCGCTCGGCGAGGCCGAGGGCCCCGGCGGCGTCGCGGCCCTCCGGGAGATCATCGCCGAGACGGATGACCCCCTCGAGATACGGACGACGGCGGTCGTCGCCTTGACGAAGCGCCAGGGCGTCGAGGCGTCGGACGTGTTGCGGGCCGGGCTCACCGACGAGGATCCTGACCTGCCGGGATACGCCCTGATGGGACTGGCCGGCACGGGCGATGACCGGGCCTGGTCCGATGTCTTGGAGTGGCTCCGGCTGTTCCTCGACAGCCAGGAACCCGACCCGGAACACGACTTCGAGGACCGTGTCCTGGTCGCCCAGTCGGACGTCGTCGCTGCGGTCGCGTACCTGGCCCGCCACTCCGTCTCGGATGGGGAGAGGCAGCAGGTGGTGGTGGCCCTGCTGCGCTCGCGCTGGAATCGGCTGCGCGGGGCCGAGCAACGCTGGCTGACCGCACACTGGCCGGCCGGCGACCCCGCACAACCGGAGTCGTTCACCCGCCTGGACGCGACCTGGTTCGCCGACTGGATCAGCATGCCGCTGTTCGCCGCCCTCTACCTCGACTGACACGTTCCGGGCGTCAAAGGCCCTGCCTGATTCGCTTCAGCCAGTCGGCGACCAGGGCCGAGCACAGGTCGGGTTGCTCGACGAGGAGATCGTGGCCGGCCGCGTCGAGGACGGCGAACGACGCGCGGGGGTAGTGGTCGAGCCGGTTCCAGGCGTCGGAGTAGCCGACCACGTCGTCCTGCCGGGCGGTGAGGTGCAGAGTCGGCTGGGTGAAGGGTTCGGGGTACGCGTCCTCGGGTTCACGGTCGAGTGAGTAGCTCCCGGCGATGCGATCCAGGGCGGGCTGATCGGCCCCGTCGAGGCCCGGCGCGACGTACTGCAGGAACTCCCGGGCGTTGGCGGCCGACTCCACGACGGCGCCTTCGCGGTACTGGTCGAGCGCCGAGCCCAGGAGCGGGACGACCTCGGGTTCCTGTCGCAGGACCGTTCGGGGCGGTACGGCCCGTTCGGCGTGCGCGGCGATGAAGACGCCGGCCAGGGTGGCCAGGCCGAGCACCTGCGGGCGCAGCTCGTGGGCGACGTGGCGGGCGATCATCCCGCCGAACGAGCCCCCCAGCACGGCGAACGGCTCGTCGCCGACGCGCGTCCGGATCTCGTCGGTCACCGCGTCCGCAACCTGTTGCGAGCTGCTCACCGCTCCCGCTGGTGATCTGGTCGCGCCGGGCAGGTCGAGATAGAGGCGCCGCCAGCCACCCGAACGCTCGAACGTGGGCTCCAGCGGGAGAAGGCTCCGATGGTCCAGACCGAATCCGTGGAGGAGCACCACGGGGGTACCGGAACCTGTTTCAAGGGCGAACACCCGGCCACATTACGGGGACGCCGCTGTCCGCGGCACCCGCATGACGAACGCCTCAGTCGCCCGGGGCGGAGCCGATGACCAGGAACGTAGGTCGGTCGGCCGCCCCGCCCGTCGGCGACAGTCGCAGCATGGTGAGCATCACCGTGCGCGGCCACCAGCGGGTCGGCTCGCGCCAGGCACACTCGACGATCGCGCCCTCGGGGTTGTCGGCGCAGTCACCGAGCTGCTCCCAGTGATCGAGCTGGGTGGCGACGACCTGGCGGGCCCGCAGCCACGGGGAGCCCGGCGGCATCGCGTAGCTGCGCACGGTCGCCGGGCCGCGGTCGTTGCGGAGGATGCGCGCGATGATGCCGGCGCGGTCGATGACCACCCGTTCGTTTCCGGGTTGCGCGGTCGCCCCCGCGGGCGGCGTGATCGCCCGGGGGTCACCGGCCGCATTCCACCGTACGAGGGTGATCGCGGCCAGGGCGAGCAGGACGACCAGCAGGAGCACCGCACCAGCGGCGCCCAGGCGCCGTCCACCGATCCGCACAGCCGGAGCTTAGGCGACGCCGTCACGCCTCACCCGACCGGCCGGACCGCGTGGGCCTCGGTCGGATCCGGGGATGTCCACTGGCCCAGCAGACGGTCGACGACCGCAGCCGGCACCGGCCGGTACTGTCGGCCCCATGTCAGCCCCCGGAGACGTGCGGCCGGAGATCCTGGACCGGCTGCGATCCATTTGCGGAGCTCTGCCGGAGACCTATGAGGAGCCGGCCTGGATCGGCGTTCGCTGGCGGATCCGCAAGCGGACGGTCGCCCATGTCTACACGGCGGAGGCCGGCCGGGAACTGTCCTCTCCCCGGCACCCGGCCGGGGACGAACCGCCGACCCTGATGACCTTTCGGGTACCCGCCGACGACCTGCTCGGGCTGACCGCCGGAGGCTTCCCGTTCTTCCGGGCGGGATGGGGCCGCAATGTCGCCGGCGCCTTCCTGGGCAACGACACCGACTGGACCGAGATCGCCGAGCTGCTCACCGACAGCTATCGCGAGATGGCCCCGAAGTTCCTCGCCGCCCGAGTCTCCGTTCCGCCCGAATAGCGCGGCACCCTCAGATGGAAAGCTCGCGACAGTCAGGGGAACCCATGTCCGAACTTCGCTCTCTCGACGACGTCCGCTCCCACATCGACGAGCTCGACAGCCAGATCGTCGCCCTGCTGGCCCGTCGGCAGAAGCTCGTCGAGGCCGCGGCCGGCTTCAAGAGCGATGAGCACGCTGTGCGCGCACCCGACCGGGTCGAACGCGTCGTCACTGCCGTCCGCGCCAAGGCTGTCGCCGCCGGACTGGACGCTGCCGTGGCCGAGGCGATCTGGCGGTCGATGATCACCGCGTTCACCGAGCTCGAACTGTCCCGGCATCGCGGTCAGCGTCATGAGTAGGGCGCCCGGGCAGCCGCGCCGGGTGGAGCAACGCATCGTCCAGCTGGACTACGGGCAGTTCGGGCTCTGCGGCAATCCTTCGCCCGATTCCGACTATCTGGGGGAGCTGGAACGGGCGATCGCCGGGCCGGGCATCGCCGGTGACGACTACGGACTGGTGGTCGTCTCGCCCCATCAGAACAACTTCGAGATGCCGTTCCGTCTGGAGGAGTGGGACACCCGGCCGCCGGACGACGAGGCGGACTGGGAGGAGGTCTTCGAGGGTGAACTGCTGGTGGTCGACGAGGTCCTGACCTACTTCAGTCCCACGGACGCGAACGAGACGTTCCCGGTCCCGAACGGCCGCTACGCCGTACGGATCTCGGGTCGTGGCTTCGTCAACCGGGGCTGGCCCGGCTCGACCACGCCCGGCGACAGCTGGCGCGTCCAGCTGTGGCCGGCCGCCGGCGAGGTGCCCGCGCGAAGGGTGAAGAGGTGGCGTCACCCCGGCGAGGCGCCGTGACGGCGACCCGGTCCGGGCGCTGCTGAGAGCAACTGCTCCACGGCATCGGCCAGTTCCCCGGCCGGGCGCCGCCCGTCCAGCTCGGTCGTGGCGCCGCGACGGAGCAACGGCTCCACCTCGTTCAGGTGGAGCTCGATCTCGGCCCGCTGCCGGGCTGTCTTTCCGTACGGGTTGGTCGTCCGGCCGGCGACGCGCTCGAGCAGGACGTGCAGGGGCGCGCTCAGCAGCACGACATGCTCGAACCGGTCGTAGAAGTGGCCCTGGTTCTCCACCGTCCCGGAGACCACGACCGGGTCGCGCCGGGCCAGCAGGGCTGTCATGCGCGACTCGTCCCACCGGCCGTCCGGCAACGTCCAGCCGTCGTAGTCGGTGTCGACGACGGCGTACCCGCGCCGCGCCAGCTCCTCGAGCAGGGTGCTCTTGCCCACCCCGGACATGCCCGTCACCAGCACCCGCGCCACCCCGACACTGTAGGGCGGGCCGGAAAGGAGTCGCGGGCCGTGGCGGATCTGCTGATACTGCGTCGATGACCCGTCCCGCATCGCCCCGGCTGCTTCGGCCTCGTGCGCTGCGGCCCGGCGACCTCGTCGTCATCGCCGCGTTGTCCGGCCCGCTGCCCGCGGCGTACGAGGGCAATGTCGAGCAGACGGTGGCCGTGTTCGAACGGATGGGGTTCCGGGTGCGCCGGGCGCCGCTGCTGGACGGACGGCAGCGGTGGTGGAGCGCGGCCACGCCGGCGGAGATCGCCGCGGAGCTCAACGGTCTTCTTCGTGATCCCGAGGTCCGGGCGATCGTCGCGAGCGACGGTGGCCAGACGGTGTTCGGCTACCTCGATCTGATCGACCTCGAGGCTGTCCGGGCCGACCCCAAGCCGATCCTGGGCTACAGCGACATCTCCTTGTTGCACCTGGCGCTCTACGCGCGCACCGGCCTGGTCGGGTTCCACGCCGACATGGCCGTGCCCGGTTTCGGCGGACAGTGGCCGGCCGTGCCGGCGCCCCGCCGGGCGGAACTCGAGAGCCTCTACTCGAGATTGCTGATGGACACCGAGCCGATCGGCGCGTTACCGGCGAGCTCGCCGGGGGAGTGCTGGCGCGCCGGGCGGGCCGAGGGGCGGCTGATCGGCGGGGTGATCAATCGGATCGCGCTGGTGCAGGCGACTCCTTACGCGGTGCCGCTCGAGTGGTTCGACGGCGCCGTGTTGTTCTGGGAGGAGCTCGGGGGTCAGGCCTCGTACCTGTGGAGCTATCTGCAGGTGATGCGGCACTGCGGCATCCTCGATCGCATCTCCGGCATGGTCGTGGGTGTTCCCCGCGACATCGCCGGACTCGGCTCGTCCGGGGCGACCCCGGCGCTGTCCGAGATCGTCCTGGACGTGCTGGGTGACCGTGACATCCCGGTGCTGGGCAACGTCGAGTTCGGACACGCCGGGCCGAACCTGCCGATGCCGGTGGGTGTCCGCGCCGGCCTCGACGCCGGAGAGCGCACGTTGTCCCTGCTCGAACCGGCAGTGCGGCCACACCGTGGGTCAGCGCCCGCGCCAGACCTCAAACGACTGCTGGAGCCGCCATGAGCCGTCCGGCCGGCGCGCCTCGTTGCGCCACCGGAACGCGTCGGCCTCGATGTCGGAGAAGGTCCAGCGCAGCTGTCCGCCGTCGAGCACGATGTCGTCCGCGACGCGCGACGCCAGGAAGGTGTGGACGCGACCCCGGACCGGGCCGACCCAGGTCGAGCGCCACACCCCGACGCCGGCCGCCGGATCGGGGAACCGCAGGCTGACCCCGTGCTCGACGCCGGGCAGGATCCAGACGTCGGTGGTGGCCCGCCCGCCCAGCGCGAACCCGAAATGCCACTCGCCCCGCCGCACGGTCGTCGAGCCGTCGGGGTCGTACTCGGTGCAGTCCAGTGCCCAGGAGCCGGCGAACTGCCCGAACAGGCTGAGGTCCAGACCGCCGGCCGGCCCGTCGGCGAGGAATGCGGCGGCGACGGCAGCGGAGGCGGCGGTGTCCATGCCGGAACGATAGCCAACCGGCGATGGACCCGGGTGACCTCAGGGCGTCCGGAAACGCTCCAGTCCGGCTTCGAGGAAGGCGAGCGTGACCGCGAGGTCGTCGTCCTGGTCGTGCGCCGCGAACCGTGCGGTGGCGTGGCCGGCCGCCATGCCGAGGATGGTGGTGGACAGGATCCGTTCGAGCACGGCGACGCGCTCGCCGGGCACGCCGGCGGCCTCGAGGATGTCGTGGAAGCGCCCCCGGACCAGGCGGGCGGCGTCGGTGGCGGCCGGCCGGCCGAGCAGCAGCAGGAAGGCCTCCGGGTGCCGGCCCGCCACGTGTCGTGCCGCGGCGAGGACCTGTCCGAGAACGGTTGGTGAGCTGGACCCGCCGGCCTCGGCCATGAGCTCGTCCAGCAGGAGCTCGACGATGCCGTCGAGCATCGCCTCCTTGCCGTCGACGTGGCGGTACAGCGCCATCGGTGTCACCGTCAGCGCCTCCGCGACCGCCTGCATGGTGACGGCCGCGACGCCGCCGCGGTCGGCGATGTCCAGGGCGGCTCGCAGGATCGCGTCTCGGTCGATGGAGGGTGGGCGCGGCACGGTGGTCCTCTCGTGACTTCGTATGTATACGCCATATACTAAACCGATGGTGCCGGGGCCCGCGTCGCTCAGAGTCGCTTCCGATCGACTCCGCTATGCGGTCCGCGTCCTCACCCATGGCGATTCCAGCCCGTCCGACCTCCGGTGGCGTCCCCAGTCGGTCACCCCGCCGGCGCCGGTGCCGGCGGAGTGGCCCGTCCGGCCGGAGACCGGGTCGATCGGGCGCCTTCCGACCGCCGGGGCCCGGAGCCTGGTCGTCGTGCACGACGGTCGGATCGTCGGCGAGTGGTATGGCAACGGTGACCGGCCCGAGCGGCCCGCCGCTGTCTTCTCCATGACCAAGACGATCGTTTCCCTTCTGCTGGCCCGTGCCGTCGCCGCCGGCCACGTGGAGCTGGACCTTCCGATCACCAGCGCCATCCCGGAGCTCCGGCAGCGCGATCCCCGCTTCGACCGGATCACTCTCGCCGACCTGGTCGACATGCGATCGGGCATCGCGTTCTCGGAGGACACGTCGTTCCCGTGGCTGAATCGCGATTACCCGAGCGTCTACTACGCCACCGACCTCGCGGCCCTGGTCGTCGGCCGGCCCGTGATCGAGGCGCCGCCGGGCCGGTTCATGTACAACGACTACGCCCCCAACCTCGTCGGTCTGGCCTTGGAGCGGTTGACCGGCGAGAGCCTCGATCAGGGGCCTTTCCGGCAGCTCTGGCACGACCTCGGCGCGCGTCGTCCGGCCACGTGGGCTCGGGACGACCGGGGGTTCCCGCACTGCGAGAGCGGAGTGGCGGCGACGGCCCGGGACCTCGCCCGGATCGGCCAGGCGATGCTCGGCGACGGCCGGGTCGCCGGGCGCCCGGTCGCGCCACCGGCCTTCCTCGAGCGCAGTCTCGGCGGCCCCGACGACCTGGTGACGTCCTTTCTGGACGTGCCGGTCGGCTACGCCAACGGCTGGTGGCGTCTGCCCCGGCCGGCCGGGGGAGCGGATCTCGTCGCGATGGGGGCACACGGGCAGGTCATGCTCGTCTCGCCGGCGACCCGCACGGTCGTCGTCCGGCTCGGCGACGACCACCCGGGCCTGTCGAACATCGACATCGCCCTGCGGCTGCAACGCCTCGCCGATTCGGGGTGCTTCGGCGATGAGACTGGGCTACCGGAGCGCGGCCGGTGAGCGCCGTCCGACCCCGGTCGGGTCGATCTCAGGTCGGCCGCCGGCCGGCCCGGGCACCGTACGAACGCCTCACCTCGACAAGCTGAGCGGCGCCGCCTTCCGGCCGGCCTTGGCCCGGTACATGGCCGCGTCGGCCTCGCGCAGCAGGTGGGCGGCGTCGCGCGGGGAGCCGGTGGCCACGCCCACGCTGGCCCCGACGACGACGTCGGCGGTGCCGGGCAGCATGATCGGCGCCTCCAGCGCCGGGGCGAGGCCCTCGGCGGTGGCCGGGCCGGGCAGCAGGACGGCGAACTCGTCGCCACCGAGCCGGACGGCCAGACCGGTCTCCGGCGTCCAGGCCGCGAGCCGCTCGGCCACGGCGATCAGCACCTGGTCGCCGGCGTGGTGGCCGTACGAGTCGTTGACCGGCTTGAACCCGTCGAGGTCGATGAGCAGCACGCTGACCTGGTCGCCGGGCGCGTGCTCGGCCAGGCGCTGCTCGAGCAGGCTGCGGTTGGCCAGCCCGGTGAGCGCGTCGTGGGTGGCCCGGTGGCGCAGTTCGTCGTGCAGCTCGCGCACCTCGGCCATCCGGCTGTCGAGCTCGGCGAGCAGGCGCTCGTTGTCGGTGAACGCCGCGAGCTGGCGGGACAGCACCAGGGCGGTGATGGTCACGGCGCCCACCGCGACACCCCAGACCCGCAGGTCGTCGCTGCGCCCGAAGAGCGCGCCGACCAGCAGCATCTGTACGGCGACGACGGCCACGTAGGGCAGCCGGCTCGAGCGGCGCCGGCCCGGCCGGGCGGCCCCGGCGGCGGCGCGGCGCACGTACAGGGTCTGCAGGCGCAGGCCGACCGGCATGAGCAGGCAGGGCAGCAGCTGGGAGACGTAGATGACGCCCGGGTCGTCGTTGCCGGTCACCAGCGTCACGGTCGAGGCGGCCACCGCGGTGCCGGCCACCCCGATGCTGGCCACGATGCCGGGCAGCCGGGCGAACGGCGCGGTGCCGCCGAGCATGAGCTTGAGCAGCCCGAAGGTGATCAGCAGCATGACCGCCGAGGTGGCCCCGGCGCCGACCAGCTCGGCCCGGTTGCCGTCGGTCACGACGCCGGCCAGCAGGAAGTACCAGAGGAACACGGCGACACCGGCGAGCACGGTCGCGGCGTCCAGCCACAGCCGCAGGCGCTGCCGTCCCGAGCCGCCCAGCGGATGGAACAGCATCGCGACCATCACGATCACCATGCCCAGCACGACGCACACGGTCTGCACGACGCTGGGCTGATGCCCGGCCGCCTTGTCGACCAGCGAGAGGACGGTCTGATAGCCGTCGCCGAGCGCGCAGCTCACCCCGGTGGCCGCCACGGCCAGCCAGAAACGGCGGGTGTGCCGGTGGCCGGCGTTCTGCCGGGCGAGCCACCACGAGCAGACGGCGATGGTCACGTCGAGGCCCGTCTGCACGGCCCACGAGACCGTCGCGCCCCCGGGACCGGCGAGGAACCACCAGACGAGCGCGAGGCTGAAGCCGGCCAGCCCGGCCAGCACGGGGTCCGGGGTCAGCCTGCGCCTGAGGTCCACGACCCAGGTGATCGGCACCGGGCCGGGCCAGGTGAGGAAACGCCGGGCGGCGATCTCCTGGGGATTTCCGGCGTTTGTCTTGAGGTCGGGGACCGCGCGCCGATGGGAGCCTGCGCAGGCACGGCAGGTAAGCGGAGGCGGGGTACATGGAGTACGCGAAGCGGAACGGCCTCGCGCTCGGCGGGGCGGCGCTCGTCGTGCTCAGCGCCGGGTGGCTGGTGATCGGGCTCGGGCACGAGTGGGCGTACCCGGTCCTCGGCTGGGTGCCGCTGCCGGTCAGCGCCGGCCTGGCCGCGTACGCCTGCCTGCGGGTCTCCCGCTCGGAACGGATCGAGCCGGCGACGCGGCGGTTCTGGCGGCACCTGGCGGTCGCCGGGGTGCTCCTCGCCGGGGGCACGATCTCCAACGCCGTCGACGCCCTCGGCGGGGCGCAGCCGTCCCAGCGGGTCGGCCCGGTGACGGTGCTCTGGTACCTGGCCGTCATGGGCGTGGTCATCTGGGCCCTGCTGCGGCTGCCGACCTGGCAGCGCTCCCGCGGCGACCTGGTGCGCTTCGCCCTAGACGCATGCGTCATCCTGGTCGCCGCCACCGCCTTCGTCTGGCAGTTCTCCCTCCGCGGCCACCGGGACGACGCCGGGCTGGCCGGCCCGGTGCTGGTCATGGTCGCGGTCGGCTTCGTCGCGGTGATCACGTTCGTCAAGGTCGCGCTGGCCGGCGCGGGCCGCCTCGACCGCCGGGCCTTGCGCATCCTGTCCGGGGCCAGCGCGCTCAGCGCGGTCACCGGCGGCCTGACCCCGTTCCTCAGCGGCCACCCGTACCTCTCGTCGAGTTTCGTGGCCGTGCCGGTGGGCGCGCTCGGCCTGGTGCTGGCGGCCGAGCAGCAGCGGCGCGGCGAGTGCCGGGAGAGCCGGCCCCGCGCGAGCAGCCGGACCAGTGTCCTGCCCTACGTGGCGGTCGTCGCCATGGACGCCCTGCTGCTCACCGCCGACGGCGGCAGCACCGCCGTGCGCGTGAGCACGGCCGTGCTCACGGTGCTGGTCCTGGCCCGCCAGGTGTACGCCCTGCGGGAGAACCGCTACCTGCTGACCACCGTCGACGCCAACCTGGCCCAGCTGCGCGACTATCAGGACCAGCTCACCTATCAGGCCACCCACGACCCGCTCACCGGTGTGGGCAACCGCGCGCTCTTCGCCGAGACGGTCGACGTCCTGCTCGCGGCCCGGGCGCCGTTCCACGTGGCCCTGCTCGACATGGACGACTTCAAGAGCGTCAACGACCGGCTCGGGCACCACACCGGCGACCAGCTCCTGGAGGTGGTCAGCCGGCGGCTGCGCGCGACGGTCGGCCCCGACGGCCTGGTCGCCCGGCTCGGCGGCGACGAGTTCGCGATCGTCCTGCGCGATCTGCACACCGCCCGCGTCGAGGTGGTTCTGGACCGCGTCCTGGAGGCGCTGCGCGAGCCGCCCCGGCTGGCCGGAGCGGTGGTGCGGGGCGCGGCCAGCATCGGGGTGACCACGGCGCGCCCGGACGACACCGGCGGGGAACTGCTGCGCCGCGCCGACGTGGCCATGTACGAGGCCAAGGCGGCCGGCGGCGACCGGCGGCGATGGTTCGACGCGGCCCTCGACGAGCAGGCGCGGGAGGCGGCCCGCCTCGGCGACGATCTGCTGCACGCCCTCGACCGCGACGAGCTGTTCCTGCTCTACCAGCCCATCGTCGAGCTGCCCGGTGGCGGTCCGGCCGGCGTCGAGGTGCTGCTGCGCTGGCGCCACCCGTCGCTCGGCCTCGTGCCGCCGGACGTCTTCGTGCCGCTGGCCGAGCGCAACGGCACGATCGTCGAGATCGGACGGTGGGTGCTCGAGAACGCGTGCCGCCAGGCCGCGCTGTGGCAGCACCGGTTCGGCCCGGCGGCGCCGGCCAAGGTCAGCATCAACGTGTCGGCCCGCCAGCTCGCCGAGCCGGGTTTCGTGGCCGACGTCGAGCAGATCCTCTCCCGTACGGGGGCCGACCGCGGCCGCCTGCTGCTGGAGGTCACCGAGACGGCTGTGCTCGAGGCCGGGGCGCCGCTGGACGCCGTGCGCGAGCTGCGCGAACGGGGTCTGCGGGTGGCGCTCGACGATTTCGGCACCGGGCAGTCCTCGCTGTCGTTGCTGCTGACCGTGCCGGTCGACGTCCTCAAGGTGGACAAGTCCTTCGTGAGCGGCGCCGCCGCCGGCCAGGCCGGCGCGGTGATCGTCGAGCACCTGATCGGCTTCACCAACGGCCTGCGCATGGAGGCGGTGGCCGAGGGCGTCGAGACCGAGGCCCAGGCGCTGCGCCTGCACGCCGCCGGCTATTCGCTGGCCCAGGGGTATCTGTTCGGCCGCCCCACCACCGCCGCCGAGATCGAGGCCGGCCTGCTGAGCCCGGTCCGCTAAGCGCGGACCGCGGCCTGCCGATGAGAGGCGTGCACGCGTGGGTGAGGAGAGGGGACACCGGGTGACCGGCATCGACACCGACCAGCTCACCGGGGTGGCGACCCGGGCGGCGCTCCTCCACCGCCTGGACGAGGCGGCCTCCGCGTTCCGGCGGGGCGACCCGCCCGGCGTGCTCGTCGTCGACCTCGACGACTTCGCCGGTGTGAACGACGTGCTCGGCTATGACACGGGTGACCAGGTCCTCGCGGGTGTGGCCCACGTGCTCGCCGGGATCGTCCCCGACGGCGGCCTCGGCCGGCTCGGCGGCGACCGGTACGCGATCCTGGTGCCCGGCAGCACCGCGCCCGACCTGGCCGCGCTGGCCGAGCGGGTCGCCGCCGCGCTGGCCGGCCCGGTCGACGCGGGCGGGCGGCCGGTGTCGGTGCGAGCCGCGGTCGGCGTCGCGCACGGCGCACCCGGCGACTCCGGCTCCGACCTGCTGCGCAAGGCCGAGATGGCGGTGCGCACGGCCAAGGCGCGCGGAGGCGGCCGGCCGGTGCCCTACGAATCGGGCCTGAAGGTCCGCTTCCTCGACCAGGCCGCCCTGCTCGAAGGCCTGCACGACGCCGTCGCCGGTGGTCAGCTCGAGCTCGTCTACCAGCCCATCGTCCGCCTCGGCGCGGGCACGCTGACCGGTCTGGAGGCGCTCGCGCGCTGGCAGCACCCGGCCCGTGGCCCGATCATGCCGGGCGACTTCATCCCGATCGCCGAGCGCAGCGGGCTGATCGTGCCGCTGGGCCGCTGGATGCTGGCCGAGGCGTGCCGTCAGCAGGAGGCGGACTGGCCCGAGACGTACGTCAACGTCTCCGCCCACCAGCTGCGCGAGCCCGGCTTCGCCGACGAGGTGGCCCGCACGGTCACCCGGCCCGAGCGGCTGATCCTCGAGGTGACCGAGGACGCCCTGGCCGAGGAGCCGGTGGTGCGGGCGCTGCGGGCCGTCCGGGCCCGGGGCGTACGGGTGTCGCTGGACGACTTCGGGGCGGGCCCTGGCTCGCTGCCCGCCCTGGCCACCGCTCCCATCGACGTCGTCAAGGTGCACGGCTCGATCACCGAGCGGATCATCACGTCGTCGCGGCAGGCCGCCGTGGCCCGGGCGATCGCGGCGCTGGCCGGCGAGCTCGGCATCACCGCGGTGGCCAAGGCCGTGGAGGGCGCGCCGCAGGCGGCCATGCTCCACGACCTCGGCTATCGGCAGGGCATGGGGTTCCACTACGCGGTGCCGCAGCCGGCCCGCGCGATCCCGCTGTTCCTGGCCGACGAGGCCCTGCTGACTCCCACGGGCTGACCCTCGGGCCGCGGGAGCCGTCAGGCTGTCCGGGCCTCGAGGCTCCGGGTCAGCACCGTGATCATCACCGCGGCCGGGATCAGGTGCAGCCCGAGCAAGGCGGCGACGGTCGCGGTGTCCGCCCCGGACAGCACGGGCGGGACCAGCGAGAGCACGGTCAGCGACACCGCCGCCCACCGGAAGCGCCGGGCCGGGCGGGCGCTCCACCGGAGCAGGGCGACGGCGAGGACGACGCCGACCACCGAGAAGAAGCCGGTCACCACGGCGAACCCGGACAGCGGGATCGTCTCGCCACCATCGGGAATCTCGAACCCGACGCCGGCCGCGCGGGCCAGCGCGGCGGCGAGCGTGGTGGCCACCACCGCCGCGAGCGCGGCGACGAAGCCGACGCCGGCGAGCCCTCGAAGCTTCCGGGTGGGCCCGGTCCGGCTCGAGGCCGGCCGGACGGGGACTTCGGTGTCACTGCTGTTCATGTCGCCTCCATAGTTCGAAAGGTGGGGTTCCGGACCCCTGACGGTCCGGCCCCGAGGGGTGACGATGCGGACCTCGGCGGTACGACGGCCGGGGTTGCGCAGGGCGCGGACGCCGGTGCCGCGCAGCCAGAACCCGGCGTCGCGGCCCAGGACCGGCCCGGGCTCGCCGTCGCGCAGCTCCAGCTGCACCCGGCCGTGAACGACGACGCCGAACGCGTCGCACCAGTCGGCCGCGACGACCGCGACCCGCTCGCCACCGCGCAGCGCGAGCGTCCGCACGGGACTACTCCGGGCCGTCGGCCGGCAGCCGCTCCGGCAGCCCGAGCCGCGGGAACTGGTCGTCGTGGAACGTGACGATCTCGGTGATCGCGCCGCCGGTGACGCGCAGGACGTCGAGGGTCAGCGGCAGGTAGGCGCCCGCGGCCTCGTTCCAGAGGTAGAAGGCGACGGCGGGCTGCCGGTTCACCGACGTGGGAACGCCGCGCAGGTTCTGGATGTCCGCGAAGCCGCCCTCGACCCAGTCGTTCACCACCGCGTCGCGGCCGACGAACAGCCCCGGCGTGGGGGGCATCGAGGAGCGGACGTCGTCGCGCAACAGAGTGGCCAGAGCGTCGATGTCGGTGGCCACGCTGGCGTCGGTGAAACGGCGTACCAGCTCGCGTGTCCCCGCGTCCTCGTCGCCGCCGGTCCAGTCCTGCCGCTCGGCCGGCAGGTGCTCCCGCATGCCGGCCCGGGCCCGCTGCAGCGCGCTGTTCACGGAGTTGACGGAGTCCCCGAGGAGCTCCGCGACGTCCTTGGCCGGCCAGCCGAGCACGTCCCGCAGGATCAGCACGGCCCGCGGGCGCGGCGCCAGATGTTGCACCGCGACCAGATAGGCCAGCTCGATCGTCTCCCGCGCGACGGCGACGGTCTCGGGCTCGTCGGCGCCGCCGGCGGGCAGCTCGTCGAGCAGCCGGTCCGGGTAGGGCTGCAGCCACCGCACCTCGCCGCCGGTGGCCGGCTCCGGGCGGTACTTGGCCAGCAGGTCCAGGCAGGCGTTGGTGGCGATCCGGTACAACCAGGCCCGGAACGTCGACCGCCCCTCGAACGTCTCCCGCCGACGCCAGGCCCGCAGGAACGTCTCCTGCACGGTGTCCTCGGCGTCCTCGAACGATCCGAGCATCCGATAGCAGTGCACGTGCAGCTCCCGCCGGTGCCGCTCGGCCAGCCCGGAGAACGCCGGCTCGTCGACCTCACCCAGCCCGCCACCACTGAACTCGCTACCGCCCGACCCGCTACCGCCCAGCTCGCTCACGCCCAGCTCCTCCACCCGCGTGGTTGCAGTCATCACGCATCCTTCCGCCTCGTCATGTCCTGTCGCAGGTATGACGGCAACGGACGCGACAACTCATCACCCGGGGCGGTCGGTCTTGGCTGGGCGGATGCGGTTCACCGTGCGCCGGCTCGTCGAGCGGCCGGTCCGTGACGAGAGGGACCGGCCGGTCCGGGGTGGGTCGTCGTCGGTCCGGGTGATCACGGTGGTCGTGGCGGCGCTCTGCTGCTGGGTGCCGGACTCCTTGGCCGGCAACCGGCTGAGCACGCTGTGGGCCTGGTCGTCGATCAGCCGGGAGACGAGTTGCTGGGCATACCCGAACAGCAGGGCGTAGGCGAGGATCTGCGGCTGGTTGTCCAGCTCGGACAGACCCGGTACGAAGTCGCCGCCGAGCAGGAGCATGCCGGTCACCGCCGTGAGGGCGCCCAGCGGTGGCTTGAGCAGAGCCACCGCGACCGGTACGTCGTACGGCGTCGAAGTACCCTTCAGCTTGCGGATGGAGAAGGCCGCGGCCAGCGAGCCCCCGAGCAGGCCCAGTCCCGCGATGATCGGGATGTCGCCGCCGGTCGGGTGGCGGGCCCCGCTGGGACAGACCAGGGACCCGTTCGCGTCGGGCCGGAAACACAGCGGTAGCACCTCGGGCTGGAACGCGATCAGGGCGACCAGCCCGGCCATCAGGACCATGATCAGCAGCGCGCTCAGCAGGAGCATGTTGCGGAAGTTGCGAACCCGCACATGCATCAGGTCGGTCGCTTCGAAGCCGATCCGCATCGCCTCCTGGGCCGCCGCGCGGAAGCCGGCCGTGCCCACGTCGGTCCGCTGCGCCAGCTGTTCGATCGCCGCCCGCTGCGGATCGAGCACCTCCACCGCGGTCAGCGCCCGCCGCACCACCGAGGGCATGCGGGCGGCCAGCCGCTCGCGGCTCATCACCGGGACCAGACAGGCCTCGGCAGCGTGCAGGCTCTGATAGGCCAGGGTGACGGAGGTGCCGCGCCACCAGCGCCGCAGGCCCTGTCGCCGTCGCCGGGCCTCCCTCTCGGCGATGGCGATCAGGTCGGCCGCGGTCGATCCGGGCTCCCCGGCCGGAGCCTTCTCCGCTTCCGCGCGGAGGGTGTGCACCTTGACGATCACGTCGGCCGCCCACTGCTGAGGCAGGATTGTCGGTTCATCCACGATGGTCAGCTTCCCCGGTCCGCGCGCTGTCGTGAACCGGTCAGCGCTGTCGTCTACCGGTCAGCGCTCCCGTGAACCGGTCAGCGCGGCCGGGAGCCGGTCGGTGTCCTCGGCGTGGGACGTCGCAAGGCGCCGGCCAGGTCGCGCCGTGAGGTGATGGACAGCTTGGCGTAGGCGTGGGCCAGATGGGTCTCGACCGTGCGGCGGCTGAGGATCAGCCGACTGTCTCGCGGTTGGTCAGGGCAGCGGCACGGATCAGCTCCGCATCGCCCGCCGGTGCGCGTCGCTGCCCTCGCGGTAGAACACATAGCCCCCGTGGTGCAGGACGTCCCCCTCGAACGTCCCGTCCGCGGTGAACCCGGTGTCGTCGACATACTCGATCCGCGTACCCGCCACCCGGTAGTCCCCGGTGTAGGCACTCCGCCGCCGCCCGCGCGCCTCGTCGTAGCGCCCCTCGGTCAGCAACTCCTGCCGGATATGGCCGTCGGCAGTCACCCACATCCCCACGTACGGGTGTGCCCGCTCGCCACTGTTGCTCTGTTCGTCATCCACGACTCGACCCTAGGAACACCCGGTCCGAACAGGCAGGGTGAGCCGCACCCACCCTCAGGGGCTAGCGTTCGGCTGTGCGGGTGAGTTTCCGGGGCAGGCAGGGAGCACGCAGGGTCGACCTGGTGCTCGGGTTGCTGGTCGCCGCCGGCGTGCTCACCGGCGCGGCGGCCAACACCATCGGGGTGAACTGGCCGCTCGACCTCATCCAGGTGCACGCCGGGGCGGCGCTGGCCATCCTGCTGCTGGCGCCCTGGAAGTACGTCGTCATCCGGCGCGGGCTGGGCAGCAACCGTCGCGGCCGGGGCAGGAAGGCGCTTTCCCTGGCGTTGCTGGCGTTCGTGCTGGTGACGATCGGCAGCGGGCTGCTCCATTCGACCGGCGGCGTGGATCGGGTCGGGCCGCTGACGCTGATGCAGATCCACGTCGGCGCGGCGATCGGGGCGCTGCTGACGGTGGCGGCCCACTTCGCCGGGCACCACGTGCGGCCGCGGCGCACCGACCCCGACCGGCGGGCCCTGCTGCGTCTCGGGGCGCTCGGCGCCGGTGCGGCCGTGACCACCGCGGCCTGGGACACGTGGGGTGCGACCGATCGGCGGTTCAGCGGCTCGATCCGGCAGGACAGGCTTCTGGTCACGTCGTGGTTCGACGACGGCGTCCAGCGCATCGATCAAGCCGATTGGCGCGTACGGGTCGGCCCGGCCGGCTTCGACCTGGCCGGCCTCCTCGCGCTGCCGCAGGAACGCTTCACCGCCGTCCTCGACTGCACGAGCGGCTGGTACGGCAGCGGGCAGTGGGACGGCGTCCGGCTGAGCGCGCTGTTCGAGGCGGCCGGCGTCCGCGACGACGGCTGGCGCAGCGTCGAGGTCCGCTCGGCGACCGGCTACGCCCGCTGGTTCGGCCCGGGCACGCTGGACGACCTCTGGCTGGTCACGGCGGTCGACGGCCGCCCGCTGACGTACGGCCACGGCTTCCCGGCCCGTCTGGTGGCGCCCGGCCGCCGCGGCTTCTGGTGGGTCAAGTGGGTGACCTCGATCCAGCCGTCGGCCCGCCCGCCGTGGGCCCAGTCGGTCTTCCCGCTCAGCTGAGCACGGCCGTCCGGCGGGGCTCAGCTGAGCACGGCCGTCCGGCGGAGCTCAGCTGAGCACGGCCGGACGGCGCGTCTCCTCCAGCCGGGCGGTCAGCGCGTCGGCCGGCAGCGGCCGGGCGAAGTGGTAGCCCTGGGCGGTGTCGCAGCCGATCTCGCGCAGCGCCTCGACGGCGGCCTCGTCCTCGACGCCCTCGGCGACCACGGTGAGGCCCAGGCGATGGCCCAGCTCGACGGTCGAGGCGACCAGGGCGCGACTGCTCGCGTTGTCGGCCAGGTCGAGCACGAACGAGCGGTCGATCTTCAGTTCGGCGATCGGCAGCACCTTGAGGTACGTCATCGACGAGTAGCCGGTGCCGTAGTCGTCGATCGACGCCTTCACCCCGGCCGCGGCCAGCCGGTGCAGCGCGGCGATCGCCGTGTCCGGGTCGCTCATCAGCGCGTACTCGGTCACCTCGATGGACAGCAGCTCGCCGGGCACGCCGCTCTCGGCCAGCAACGCCGCCACCCGGCCGGGGAACTGGGGGTCGAGCAGGCTGCGGGCCGACACGTTGACCGCGACCGGCACCCGGTGACCGGCGTCGAGCCAGGCCCGGGCCTGCCGCAGCGCCATCGACAGCACCTGCTCGGTGAACCGGTGCATGAGGTTGGTGACCTCGAGGACCGGGATGAAGTCGGCCGGCGAGATCGGGCCGCGCACCGGGTGGTGCCAGCGGGCCAGCGACTCGACGCCGACCAGCAGGCCGGTCTCCACCGCGATCTTGGGCTGGTAGTGCAGGGCCAGCTGCCCCGGGTCGTCCAGGGCGCGGCGCAGGTCGCCCAGCAGCGACAGCCGGGCGGCGGCGTCCTGACGGTCCTCGCCGTCGAACCGGTGGAAGCCGGCGTGGTGCTGCTTGGCCTCGTGCATGGCGGCGTCGGCGTGCCGCAGGACGGTGATGACGTCCTCGCCGTCGTCGGCGGTGGCCGCGCCGATGCTGACCTCCAGGTCGACGGTGACCTCGTCGAGCACGAACGAGCGGTCGAACGCCTCGGTGAGCCGGGCCGCGATCGTCTCGCCGATCCGCGGGTCGTCGTCGGTCAGCAGGACGGCGAACTCGTCCCCGCCGAGCCGGGCCACCACGTCGCCGCCGCGGACCAGCGAGGCCAGCCGCCGACCGGCCTCGACCAGCAGCAGGTCGCCGATGCGGTGCCCGAGCTGCTCGTTGACGTCCCGGAAGCCGTCGACGTTGATCACCAGGATGGTGGGCCGGCCGGGCAGGGCCCGGGCGGCGTGCTCGACGAAGGCCGCGCGGTTGCGCAGGCCGGTCAGCGGGTCGGCGGCGGCCAGCGCCTCGACCTGGCGCCGGTGGGCCCGGCGGGACAGCCCGAAGCCGGCCAGCACGATCAGGCCGAGCAGGAAGACGACCAGGACGGTGACGATCGAGTTGCGCGACTCCCGCAGCGAGTCGGCCTGCTGCCGGCCGTACTCGGTCAGGTGGTGATCCTGTTCGGCCAGCAGGTCGCTCATCATCGCCGTGTACTCCGGCTCGATGACCTCCTCGAGCGTGATCGTGGCGGCGCCCGTGTCACCCCGGTCGACCTGATCGAGGAAGCCGACGACCACCATGCGCAGCTTGTGGTGCCGCCCGGCCAGGTCGGCCGCCGCGGTGCCGTGTTCCTGGTCGACGGCGGCCATGCGGACCATCGAGGCGTCGGTCCGCTGGTTGGCCGCCGGCAGCTCGTCCCGCTCCTCACCGCCGGGCTCCAGCATCGTGGCCTGCAGCATCGCCATCTCGATGGTGAGGTCGAAGGCCGCCGCCTGGTACGCGTCGGTGTCGTTGCCGGCCTCGGCGACGTCGCGCACGAGGGCGGCTTGCTGCCAGTTGGCCACCACGGCATAGCCGGACAGGCAGGCCAGCAACAGGGCCAGCAGCACGGTCAGGCCGCGCGGTGCTCGCCGGGCGGGACGGACGCGGGACAACGACACATCGCCTCCTCGTCCGTTCTCATCACGGCGGGTGGGTCCCGCTGCTGCGATGATCGGACGCGCGAGCCGCCGCTTGATCTCCCTCCCGGTTGCGAAAGAGGAGCAACCGCCCGCGCGAGTAGGCTTCCGGCCATGCGCGTACCCACCGCGGCCGTCACGGCCGGCTCCCTCATCGGCGGCTGGCAGCTCGCCCGCCGCACCGGCAACCGGCCCCTGGGCGGTGCCGTCCTGGTCGCCGGCGGCGTGCTGGCCGGCCGCGAGTGGGCGCGGCGCACGAGCCCGGCCGTCACCGGCGCGCTCGTGGCCACGTACGTCGGGGCCTTCGGCCTCTCGCACCCGCTGGCCAAGCGCATCGGCCCCTGGCCTTCGGTCCTGGCGGTCTCGGCCCTGACCGCCGCCGTCTCCTACGTCGCGGCCGACCGCCGCCGCTGACCGGTTGCGCTAGTTGCCCGCGCCGAGCGACGGCATCATCGCCGTCGGGTAGCGGTCGCCCTTGGCCGCCCCGGCCGGCACGATCTTCTCGATCTCGGCCAGGTCGTCGGCCGTCAGGGTGACGTCCAGCGCGGGCAGGGCCTCGCTGAGCCGCTCCCGGGTCCGCGCGCCGACCAGCGGCACGATGTCGTCGCCCTGGGCCGCCACCCAGGCGATGGCCAGCTGGGCGACCGTGCAACCCTTCGCCTCGGCCACCTGGCGCAGCGCGTCGACCAGGCTCAGGTTGTGATCGAGGTTCTCGCCCGAGAAGCGGGGCGTGAAGCCGCGGAAGTCGCCCTGGCCCGATCCCCGGCCGGCGCTCCAGTGCCCCGAGATCAGACCCCGGCTCAACACCCCGTACGCGGTCAGGCCGATGCCCAGCTCCCGCAGCGTGGGCAGCACCTCGGCCTCGATCGCCCGGGAGATCAGCGAGTACTCGATCTGCAGGTCGGCCACCGGGTGCACGGCGTGGGCGCGGCGGATCGTGTCGGCGCCGACCTCGGACAGGCCGAGGTGGCGGACATAGCCGGCGTCGATCATCTCCTTGATCGCGCCCACCGTGTCCTCGATCGGCACGGCCGGGTCGAGCCGCGCGGGGCGGTAGATGTCGATGTGGTCGGTGCCGAGCCGGGTCAGCGTGTAGGCCAGGAAGTTCTTGACCGCCTGGGGCCGGCCGTCCTGCCCGCCCCAGGACAGGTCGGGGGCCCGCAGCCCGCCGAACTTCACGCTGAGCTGGTAGCTGTCGCGGGGCCGGCCCCGCAGCGCCTCGGCCAGCAGCAGCTCGTTGTGGCCCATGCCGTAGAAGTCGCCGGTGTCGATCAGCGTGACGCCGGCGTCGAGCGCGGCGTGCACGGTGGCGATGCTCTCGTCCCGGTCGGCCGGGCCGTAGACGCCGTGGGACATGCCCATGGCGCCGAGGCCGAGCTTGCTGACGGTCGGGCCGGTCCGGCCCAGAGTCACTGACTGCATCACAGTTCTCCTCTTCGTCGATCTCGTCACCTACCCTGCGCCGCCGCCGGCATTCCCGGGAGCGGAGCGTTCATCGTGGGAGTGCCGGTCCCTGGCTGCGCCGCCGCCCGGCGAGGCAGCATGAGGGCATGCAACGCGACGAGCTGGCCGACTTCCTGCGCCGCCGCCGGGAGGCGATCCGCCCGGCCGAGGTGGGCCTGGCCGACGGCCCGCGCCGCCGCACCGCCGGGCTGCGCCGCGAGGAGGTGGCGATGCTCGCGGGCATGTCGGTCGACTACGTCGTCCGCCTCGAGCAGGGCCGCAGCAGCCAGCCGTCGACCCAGCTGCTCGGGGCGCTGGCCCGCGCGCTGCGGCTGTCCGACGACGAACGCGCCCACCTGTTCCACCTGGCCGGTCACCAGCCGCCACCGGCCGAAGGCCCGGCCCGCCTGGCCCGCGCCGGCCTGCTGCGGATGCTCGACCTGCTCGGTGACACGCCCGCACTCGTGCTGTCCGACCTGAGCGAGACGCTCGCCCAGAACCGGGCGTCGCTGCTGCTGCACGGCGAGCAGACCGGCCTCGAGGGGGACCGGCGCTACCACGTCTACCGGTGGTTCACCGAGCCGGCGGTCCGGGCCCTGCACCCGGCCGAGGACGGGGAGCACCACGCCCGGGTGATCGTGGCCGACCTGCGGGCCGTGGCCGGCCGCCGGCCCGGCGATCCGACGATCACCCGTCTGGTGGCGGCGCTGCAGCGGGAGAGCGCGGACTTCCGCCGGCTGTGGGCCGAGCACGAGGTGGCGGTCCGCCGCAACGACCGCAAGACGTTCGTGAACGCGCGGGTGGGCCGGGTCGAGGTGGACTGCGAGACCCTGGTCACGCCCGACCAGCGGCAGCTGCTGCTGGTGCTCACCCCGGTCGGCGCGGAGGCCCGGGAGCGCCTCGAACTGCTCCGTGTGCTCGGTCTCCAGGAGTTCCCGGCCGGGGTGTGAGACGCCCGGGCGCGGGTACGCTTCGCCCGGTCATGTCTACAGCCGTCGCCCCGCCCCCGTCCCGCCGCAGGCTCTTCCTCCTGCTCGGCGCGGTCGTCCTGATCCTCGCCGCGGTGAACGTGGCCGACAAGTTCGGCCCGCCCCACACCGGCCTGGTGGCCGGCCCCCTCGTCGCCGGGCTTCTCGTGCTCCTGGCCCGCCGCTCGGGCCTGAGCTGGCACGATCTCGGTCTGTCCCGGCGTACGTTCGTGCCCGGCCTGAAATACGCGGTCGGCGCCGTCCTGGCCGTCGCGGTCGTCTACGCCATCGGCGTGGCCCTGCCGCTGACCCGGCCCGCGTTCCACGACGTCCGCTATCACCTGCATCCCGGCGCCGCCCTGCTGACCGCGTTCATCGTGGTGCCGCTGGGCACGGTGCTGCTCGAGGAGATCGCCTTCCGGGGCGTGCTCCTCGGCCTGGTCAACCGCCACCGCGGCGCGGTCTGGGCCAGCATCACGTCGTCGGTGCTGTTCGGCCTGTGGCACATCCTGCCGTCGCTGCGGCTCAACCAGGCCAACGCGGCCGTCGGCTCGGTGTTCGGCTCCGGTACGACCGGGCGGGTCCTGGCCGTGCTGGGCGCGGTGGCCTTCACGGCGCTGGCCGGCCTGCTGCTGTGTGAGCTGCGCCGCCGCAGCGGGAGCCTGCTGGCCGCGGCCGCGCTGCACTGGGCCACCAACGGCCTGGGGCTGCTGGTGGCCGCCGCGCTGGCTACGACGATGGCCTGAGCAGCTCGACGACCGGCCGGCTGTAGTCGTCGTTGTGGCCGGCGCCCTCGACGGCGACCACCCGGACCGGTCCGGCGGCGTCGCCCGCGACGAGCCGGCTCTGCTCCGGCGGCACCACCGCGTCGGCCGTGCCGTAGAGCACGAAGGTGGGAACGGTGATCGTCCTGATCTGGTCGCGCACCGGGAACCTGTCCCGCAGCAGCCACCGGACCGGCAGGAACGGGTAGTGCTCACGGCCGGCCGCGGCCAGGTCGGTGAAGGGCGACCGCAGCACCAGCGTGTCGGGCGGGTGCCGGGTGGCCAGCCCGGTCGCCACCGCCGCGCCCAGGCTCTCGCCGAAATAGATCAGCCGCGGCCCGGCGTGCTCGACCAGATAGGCCCGGGCCGCGTCGGCGTCCCGGGCCAGACCGGCCTCGCTCGGGCGGCCCGGGTTGCCGCCGTAGCCGCGGTAGTCGAGGAGCAGCACGGTGTACCCCTGAGCGGCCAGGGCCGTGGCGAGCGGCGCGCGGCCGAGCCGGTTGCCCGCGTTGCCCGGCGCCACCAGCACGGCCGTGCGCCGGTCAGGCGTACGGGACGGGGGCCGGAACAGCCACGCGCCCAGCTCCAGCCCGTCGCTCGGGCGCAGCGTGACCGCCTCGGCTCCGGCCGCGAGCGGTGGCGCCGACCGGTCGGGGAAGTAGATCAGCCGCCGTTGCAGCAGCCAGACCGCGGCCAGGATCAGAGCGAGCACCAGCAGCACGACAAGCGCCACCCGCAACCGGACCATGCGCCGATGATGGGTCGGGCCGGGTCGCCCGTCAATCGAGGGCCGGGAACGGGTTCAGGCCGCGGGGGCGAAGGACGCCGCGACGTCCCGGGCGAAGCCGGTGATGTCGCGCCCCGGGCGGCCGGTGATCGCCTCGACGTGACCGCTCACGTGCTCGAAGCCGCCGGCCCGGATGATGCCGAAGACGCCGGCCAGCTGGGCGGCGAGCCAGGCGGGCAGGCCGGCGCCCTCGAACCGGGGACGGGCCTGGTCCTCGGTGAGGTCGGCGAAGCGTACGGGGCAGCCGGTCGCCGTGGCCAGGGCCGCCGCCACGTCGGTGAACGTGACCGCCGCGGGCCCGGTGAGGTCGTACGCCCGTCCCGTGTGGCCCTCGTCGAGGAGGGTGGCCGCGGCCACCGCGGCGACGTCGCGGATGTCGATCATCGCGACCCGCCGGCCGGCGGTGGGGGCGTACAGCGTGCCGGTCCGGGTGACGCCCTCGGCGACCATCAGCAGGTTGGTCATGAAGAACGCGGGCCGCAGCAGCACCGCCGGCACCCCGGAGCGGCGCAGGTGGGCCTCGATGTCGCCGTGCCAGCGGTACGCGGGCACCGCCGACGCGCGGTCGGCGTGCAGGGCGGACAGCTTGACGATCCGCTCGACGCCCTGCCGGGCGGCGGCGTCGATCACCGCCGTCTCGTGCCGCACCTTGTCCGGGCCGTCGGCGGCGCAGAGGTACACGCGGTCGACGCCGTCGAGGGCGCGCCGCAGCGACGCCGGGTCGTCGAAGTCGCCGTGGGCCTGCTCGGCGCCGGGGAGGTCGGCCGGGGCGCGGACGAAGGCGCGGACGGTCGCGGCGCGGGCCTGCAGTGCGCGGACGACGTGGACGCCGACCGAGCCGGTGGCGCCGGTGACGAGGATGCGGGTCATGAGGTTGCCTTTCGAGCGGGAGCCGGTGGGATGTTGTGGCCCGTACGGAAGAAGTTGCCGGGGTCCCAGACGCGTTTGACGGCGGCCAGGCGGGTGTAGTTGTCCGCGGTGAACGCCGTCCGGGTCCGGGCCGGATCGGTGAGCAGGGTGAGGAAGGAACCGCCGGTCGCGTACGGCCGGAGCCGCCCGGCCAGTCGGTCGAGGACCGAGTCGACGGCGGTGTGATCGGGCGCCGGGTAGGCGCCGACCGCCAGCACCGAGAACGACACGTCGCGGTGCCCGGCCGGGCCGGCGTGCGGGCCGGGGTCGGCCATCGCGCCACCCCAGTGCCGGACCTCGGCGAACGCGAGCGGCGAGTCGGCCGCGCCCGCCTCGACGACCGCGTGCAGCACCTCGTCCGGCAGCGTGGCGAACAGTTCGACCTCCTGACGGTTGGGCATCGGCGGCGCGTCGGGACCGTTCGTGGCGCGGGCGGCGTCCGGGAACGAGCGCATCGTGAACGCGTCGAGCAGCGGTGGACCGGCCGCCGCCAGGAGCGGGGCCAGGACCCGGTCACCGAGCTCGCCGTGATGGAAGGCGCGGATGGCCAGCACGCGGCGGCCGCGCAACGGGGCCGGGATCAGCGGTGACGGCGGGAGGCGGATCAGCAGGACCGCCGTGTTCATCGCCTCGGGCTCGTCGAGGGCCCACTGCCGGTACGCGGAGAGGACGTCGAACGCGCGCTCGGCCGGGTACAGCGACATGCCCGAGTACACCCGGCTCACGGGGTAGAGCCGGAACTCGAGCGAGGTGACCACGCCGAAGTTCCCGCCACCGCCGCGCAACGCCCAGAACAGGTCGGGATGATGCTCCGCGGTCGCGGTCAGCGCGACCCCGTCGGCCGTCACGAGGTCGGCGGCGAGGACGCTGTCGGCGGCGAACCCGAACGTGCGCGACAGCCACGACTGACCGCCGCCGAGCGTGTACCCGGTCACCCCGACCGTGCCGCAGCGGCCGGCCAGACCGGCCAGGCCGTACCGGGCCGCCGCACGGTTCACGTCGGCCCACACCGCGCCCGGGCCGACCCGGGCGATCCGGCGCCGGGGGTCGATCTCCACGCCGGTCAGCGCGGTGGTCTTGAGCAGCAGGGCGCCGTCGGCCGGGGAGACGGCGCCGTGGCCGGTGGCCTGCACGGCCAGCGGCAAATCGTGCTCCCGGGCGGCGCGTACCGCGACTTGTATGTCGGCCGCCGTCGCCGCCACGGCGACCAAAGCCGGACGCGACTCGAAAGTTCTGTTCCAGCCGAGCCGGTGCTCGTCGTAGCCCGGATCGCCGGGCTTGAACATTGTCATGCGCCGAAGCTAGGAGGCGCCCGCCGCGTTGTGGATGTGGTTCCGATGTGGTCCCGCCCCCTAAGTTGAGCGGTGTGCTGGTGCGGGTGCTCGGAACGGCCGGGGTCCACCCCTCCGGCGGGGCCGCGCCGCGCCTCGAGCGCAAGGCCCGGGAACTGCTGAGCATCCTCACCGTCCGGGCGCCGGCCGCGGTGACCCTGGACGAGCTCGCCCGGCTGCTCTGGGACGATCCGCCGCCGTCGGCGGTCAAGACCGTCCGGTCCCACCTCTCCCGGGTACGCGTGGCGCTGCGGGCCGCCGAGCCGGGCGCCGACATCGAGCGGGCCGGCCGCGACGGCTACCGGCTCGCGCTGGCGCCCGAGCGCACCGACGTCGGTTCGGTCGCCGCCGCACGGGCCCGCGCCCGCCGCCTGCTCGCCGACGGCCGCCCCGACAGTGCCGCCGCCGTGCTGGCCGAGGCCCGCACGGTGTGGCGGGCCGACCCCGAGTTGCCCGGCACAGTCGCCGCGGAGGCGCTGCGTCAGGGCTGGCGCCGGGAGCGGCGGCTGCTGGTGCAGGAACATCTCGGCTGCGTCGTGGCCGGCGACGACCCGGGCTCGGCCCTGGGCGAGCTGGAGCAGCTGACCACGGCCGACCCGCTGGACGAGCCGCTGTGGGTGCACTACGTGCGGGCCCTGCACCGGGCCGGCCGGCCGAACGAGGCGCTGCGGGCCGCGGCCGCCGCCCGGGCGGCGCTGGTCGAGGTCGGCCTCGACCCCTCCGCCGCTTTGCGCGACGCCCAGGCCGAGGCGCTGCGGTCGGCCCCGCCGGCGGCCACCGCGACGCCGATTCGCTACGCGACCGACCGGGACGGCTCGACCGCGTTCACGCGGCTGTCCGGGGACGGCCGTGACCTGGTCGTCCTCAACCCCGGGATGATCACCGTCGACGGGCTGCTCGACGGCGCGTACGCCCGCCGCGCGCTGACCGCTCTGGCCGGGCACGCCGCGGTGGTGTGCCTCGACCGTCGGGGGATCGGCCTGTCCGATCCTCTCGACCCGCTCCGGACGCCGCTGGACCAGTGGGTCACCGACGTGGGCCGCGTCCTCGACACCCTGGGCATCGGCCGGGCCGACCTGTTCGCCAACTTCGACACCGGCCTGGTCGCGCTGGAGTTCGCCGCGCGCCACCCCGACCGGGTGCGCTCGCTGGTGCTGGCGCAGTGCTATCCGCGCTACACCCGGGGGCCCGACTATCCGTACGGTCTGGACCAGGCCACCACCGACACCCTGATCCACGACACGGTGTCGCCCGCGGACCCGGCGCACGGCGTGGACTCCGTCGCTCAGGCCGCGCCCAGCGTCGCCGCCGACGAGGATTTCCGGCGGTGGTGGAACCGGCTCGGCCGGCGCGCCGCGAGCCCGGCCGTCGCCCTCGCGGTCCGTACGGTGGCCACCGGCACCGATCTGCGCCACCGGCTGCCCGGCATCGCCGCGCCGACGCTGGTGCTGCACCGCCGCAACTGTCTCAACGTCGACGTGGGGCACGCCTCGTACCTGGCCACCCACCTGCCGGACGCCCGGCTGCGGACGACCCCCGGCACCGACGCGCTGTGGTTCACCGACTCGGCCGACCTGCTGCGGCACACCGTCGACTTCCTGCGCCCCCGGTGAAGGTCACCGGGGGCGAGCGTCGCCGCCCCGGGATCGGTCAGGCGTTCGTGCGGTGGAGCAGGTGGACCTCGTCGGGCTCGGGCGGGAGGTCGCCGACGCCGGCCGCCTCGGCCTCCTGGTGACGCTTGTGCGCCCGGGGCAGGGCGAGCGCGGCGACCACGGCCAGCGTGGCCACCCCGGCGCAGACCCAGAAGCCGTCGGTGAACGCGGCGTCGGTGGGCAGCCCCTGCGGGGTGGTGTGCGAGGTGATGACCGCCGCGACCACCGCGGTGCCGATGCTGCTGCCGATCGTCCGGGCGATGGTGTTGACGCTGGTCGCCTCGCCGGTCTGCGCGGCCGGAACGCTCTCGATGATGGCGTTGGACATCGCCGCGAAGGCGAAGCCGATGCCGGCGCCGGTCAGCACCCCGGAGGCCAGAACCTGCCAGATCTGGCCGTGGGCGACGGCGGGCAGCGCGAAAGCGGCCACGACGAACACCGCGCCGAGGAACATCGGGAGCTTCGGGCCGTACTTGCGGTTGAGGATGCCGGCCAGCGGGCCGAAGACCACCATCATCACGACGGTGGGCAGCAGGAACAGGCCGGCCTGGGAGACCGACTTGCCGAAGCCGTACCCGGTGACCGCGGGCAGCTGCAGCAGCGTCGGGACCAGCAGGAACGTGCCGAACATGGCGAAGCCGAGGATCAGCGCGACCAGGTCGGTCGCCCACACCCCGCGGACCCTCATCAGCCGCATGTCGATCAGCGGCTCCTTGACCCGCAGCTCGACCAGGACGAACGCCACCAGACCGACCACGCCCAGGGTGAGCAGCCCGATGGTCCTGCCGTCGCCCCAGCCCCACGCCTGGCCCTTGCTGATGGCCAGCAGCAGCGCCACCAGCGAGACCGAGAGCATGGACGCGCCGACCACGTCGAGCTTGCCCGGCGTGCGGACCGCGGACTCCTTCATGCCGAAGATGGCCCCGAGCAGGGCCACGACGACCAGGACCAGCGGCAGCCAGAACAGCCAGTGCCAGGACAGGTGCTCGACGATCGGGCCGGCGGCCACGATGCCGATGCCGGCGCCGACCCCAAAGATCGCCGAGATCAGCCCGACCGTGGTGGCGACCCGCTCGCGGGGCAGCTCGTCGCGGACCATGCCGATCGACAGCGGCAGGATCGCGCCCGCCGCGCCCTGCAGAACGCGGCCGACGATCAGCACGGTGAGGCTGGTCGCGAGGGCCGAGACGACGGTGCCCACGGCCAGGACGGCCAGGACGCCGATCAGGACCTTGCGCTTGCCGGCCATGTCGCCGAGCCGGCCGAGGATCGGGGTCAGCACCGAGGCCGAGAGCAGATAGGCCGTGACGACCCAGCTCACGTCGCCGGTCGACACCTGGAGCTCGTGACCGATCGTGGACAACGCCGGCGACACCAGCGACTGGAGCACCGCGAAGGCCAGTCCGCCCAGTGCCAGGTAGAGCACCAGCAGCGAGCCGCCCGACCCCTTCTTGTCCGTGGTGTGCGTCATGGTGGTCCCCACAGCTAGAAGTAAACGTGTGCTGACTTATTATCGGCCGCGGGCCGGATAAGTAAACAGTCGCTTACGTCACACGCTGTCCGCCGTCGCGGTCCGGCTACGCCTGTCGCACCACCAGCTCGGGCGAGCCGCCCCCGGTCGCCAGGCGATCCGCCTCCGCGCGCAGCTCGCTCTCCGGGATCTCCCCGGCCTCCGGGAACAGCGTGACGGTCACGGTGTCGTTCAGCTCCCAGACGCCGGCGACCCGGCCGCCGGCCACCACGACGGGGGAGATCCACCCCGCCGCCTTGCTGATCAGGGCCCGCCTCCCGGGCGGGACCACCTGCTCGTCCTTGGTGCCCGGCCCCAGCACGAACTGGTCGAACGCCGGCAGCAGGCGGACCCCGGGCATCGGTCCGGCCGTGGCGAGGTCGTCAAGGTCCTCGGTGCGGGCGTACGCCGGCGTGCCGTCCACCGTCACCTCGGTGAGCACGCCGTCCTCGGTGAGCGAGGCGAACCACCCCTTCAGCGCGGCCTTCCTCGACCCGCCGCGCAGCAGCCACTGATCGAACGAGGCCATGGTGGCCGGACCGTAGGCGCCCAGGTACGCCGGGACGGCCCGCCGCGCCGCCTCGTCCGGTGCCGGCAGGCCGGTCCAGCCGTCGAGCCACGTCTCCGGGCTGGTGAAGGTGACCTTGGTGCCCTGGTTCGGTCCGTTGCAGAGCAGCCCCAGCCAGGCCAGCGGTTTGAGCACCGCGCCCCAGCCGGAGCCGAGCAGCTCGGCCAGCGAGTCGTCCCCGGTCCGCCGGACGATCTCGGACGTGAGCTCCTCCCGGGTGAGGGTCCGGCCGTGCAGGGCCTCGCGGGTGGCGTCGGCCAGAGCGGCGACCTGCTCCGCGGTGGCGAAGGTCTTCTGCCAGGAGCCCTTTTCCCAGGTCCGCGCGGCCGCCATCAGGCTCAGGTAGGACGGGGCATCCTCGGCGGTCAGCAGATGCAGGGTGCCGCGCATGGCCCACACCTTGATCAGCTTGCGGCTCTCGAGCGCCCGGGCCGCCTCGCCCCGGCCGGGGGCGGGGCGGCGGGCCGCGACGGCCTGCTCGGCTGCCGAGGCGACCTGCGCCTGCACCCCGCACAGCCGCCCGACGACGCGTTCGGCGGTGGTTCCCTCCGGCCGGTCGAGAAACTGCCGGCGCGTCCGCCACACCAGCACCTGGTTCCAGGTCAACCTCATGGATCCCCCTCCCGGCCGGGCGGCCCGGTCAAAACCGTAACCAGGGTCCGCCCGGCCGGGTCGCTGGGCTCTTTCAGGCGGTGGGCGCGACGATGACGGCCTTGCCGTGCAGCTCGCCCGCGGCGGCCTCGGCGTGCAGGGCCGGCAGCTCGGCCAGGGGCACCCGCCGGGCGACGTCGACGCGGAGGTCGCCGGTGTCGACCAGGGCCACCAGCCGGGACAGCTGCTCGGCGTCGCTGCGGACGAACAGGTCGATTCCCCGTACGGCGCGCTGCTCGTCGGACGGCGCGGGCATCCAGACCGTGGTGTTGACCAGGACGCCGCCCGAGCGGACCAGGGCGAGCAGCTCGGCCAGCCGGGCCGGCTCGACGGGGGCCAGGTTGAGCACCACGTCGACCGGCGTCTCTGCCGCCGGCGCGTCGGTGGTGGTGTGGTCGAGGACCTCGTCGGCGCCGGCCGCGCGGGCCCGTCCGGCGCTGTGCGGGCCGGCCGTGGCGATGACGTACGCGCCGGCGCTCTTGGCCAGCTGGACGGCGTAGCCACCGACCGCCCCGCCGGCGCCGTTGATCAGCACCCGCTGTCCCACCGTCAGCTTCGCGTGGTCGAACAGGGCCTGCCACGCGGTGAGGCCCGCGAGGGGCAGCGCGGCCGCGTCGGTCAGCGGGACGGTGGTGGGCGCCGGCGCCAGGATCTCGGCCGGGGCCAGGACGAACGCCGCGGCGGCGCCGTCCTCGACCATGGGCAGGAAGCCGACGACCCGATCGCCGGCGGCCAGGCCGGTCACGCCCTCGCCGAGCGCCTCGACGGTGCCGGAGACGTCGATGCCGGGGGTGTGCGGCAGGGTCACCGGGATCGGGCCCTGCATGAAGCCGGCCCGGATGCTGGCGTCGACGCCGTTGAACGATGTCGCGGCCACCCGGATCAGCACCTGTCCGGCGCCGGGGACGGGCTGCTCGACGTCCTCGTACCGCAGGACGCTCGGGTCGCCGTACTCGTGGAAACGCACTGCCTTCATCGGGATCCCTCGTCTTTCGTAGTGCCGGATGCTTCGGATTCGAAGCGTTCCTCGGCCATGACGCTTCGGTCGAAGTGGTTGACGCGAGGAGTGCGCCGCGGCTGAGGCGCTCGCTGCGGCGTGTCGTACTCACCGAGCATCGCGTGCCGCGGAACCGGGATGAAGGTCGAACCTATCCACGGACAAGTCGTCCGTGGCTCAGCGTCGGTGGCTCAGCGTCGGTGGCTCAGCGTTGGTGGCTCAGCGTCCGTGGCTCAGCCTGTACGGCCTCGCCCGGCGCGCGGGCGGGCCGACCGCGGCGGGGTGGCGCGCATATGGTCGCGGACCCGGCCCAGGATGGCGCCGAGAGCGGCGAGGTCGCCGGCCGTCATCGGTTCGAAGAGCAGCCGCCGGACGCTGTCGACATGCCCGGGAAGCACCCGGGCGACCAGCTCCCGGCCGGCGTCGGTGACGGTCACCATGACACTGCGCTCGTCGTCGGGCGACGGCGAGCGGGTGATCAGGCCACGCTTGTCCAGCAGTCCGGCCTGGTAGGTGAGCCCACTGCGGCTGTAGACCACACCGTCGGCCAGGTCGGTCATCCGCAGCCGTCCCTCCGGCGCGTCCACCAGCCGGGCCAGGATCTGAAATTGCACGTAGCTGAGGTCACCGTCGGCCCGCAGGTGCTCGTCCACCGCGTACTGAAGGAGGCTGCTGACCTCCATCAGGGCGAAGTACGCACCGAGCTGCTCGGTGTTCAGGCCAGGGGTCGGGTCGCTCACCCGGTCGACTTTACGTACTTTGAATTCGAAGTGCGGTCTCGGCGAGACGGGGCCGACGCGCCTGAGGGACGGGGCAGGACATGGACCGCGGCTCCCGCGACGAGATGCTCGGCCGCCTGGCCGAGGTGATCGGGTCCAGGACGGCGGCCCACCCCGTGCGGGTGGCTGTCGACGGGCCGCCCGCCGCCGGCAAGACCACGCTCGCCGACGAGCTGGCCGTCGTGCTGCGGGCCCGGGGCCGCCCCGTCATCCGTGCGACGATCGACGATTTCCTCTTCCCCCGGGCGCGGCGCTATTCGCGCGGCGAGTACTCGGCCGAGGGCTGTTACTTCGACACCCACGACTACGACTCACTGAACCGGGTGCTGCTCGACCCGCTCGGGCCGGGTGGGGACCGTCGCTTCCGGGACTCTGTCTACGACCGCTCAGCCGATGCTGTGCTGTCCCGGCCGTTCGGGACCGCCCCCGCCGGCGCCGTGCTGCTCTTCGACGGCGTCTTCCTGATGCGCCCCGAACTGCTCGATCGGTGGGAGCTGCGCGTCTTCGTGTCGATCCCGCTCGAGCGGGATCGTGGATCGCGCCGCGATCCGGGAGCGCCCGGTGGCCTCACGGGCCCAGGTCGAACGGCGCTGGCGCGAGCGCTACCTCCCCGCTCAGCAGCTTTACTTCGCCCGGGTCGGCCCGGCCGATCGGGCCGATTTCGTCGTGCACAACGAGGAACCCGGCCGGCCCGCCTGGGAGACCCGGGCACCCTGACGGTCACACGGCGGTGGACTCGCCGGCCGGCAGGATCTCGAGCGGGAGGCCGGTCAGGCCCTTCTCGCCGAGCAGCATGCGGGCCGAGTTCTGGCCGAGCTCGCTCAGCATGAGCTCGTGCACCTGGATCACCCGGGCCGGGCGGACGGCCCGGACGAAGTCGGCCGCCTCGCCGAACTTGGTCCACGGCCCGCTGGTCGGCAGCAGCAGCGTCTCGATGCTCGCGTCCGGGACGGCGTAGGAGTCGCCGGGGTGGAAGAGGCGGCCCTCGATCAGGTAGCCGACGTTGTCGACCAGCGGGATGTCGGGGTGGATGAGGGCGTGGCGCTCGCCGTGGACCGCGACGTCGAAACCGGCGACCTCGAGGCGGTCACCGGCGCGCACGACCACGACCCGGCCGCCCTGATCGCCGAGCTTGTCGCGCACGCCGGACGGTCCGTACACCGTCAGGTCGGGTCGCCGGGCGAGCTGGTCGGCCAGAGCGGCCTCGTCGAAGTGATCGAAGTGCTCGTGCGTCACCAGGACCGCGCTCGCCTCGGCGAGGAGACGGGCGGCGTTCGGCGTGAACGTGCCGGGATCGAGGAGCAGCGTCCGATCTCCCTCGGTCACGGTGACGCAGGCGTGGGCATGTTTGGTGAGCCGCATGAACGCTCCTCGATCGGGCCGATGTGCACAGTTTTGCTGTAGAACCGTCTCCAGCCTCAGGCGGGAAGACGTAAGTTGTACAGCCAGGCTGTATATCCGAATGTACAGCTGAGGTGTACATTTCGCGGATGACGTCGGACACAGTTCCGTACCAGGAGCTCGCCGAGCGGCTCAGGCGGTCGATCGGCCGCTTCGTGCGCACCACCCGCGCTCAGGCCGACGCGCTGTCGCCGACGCGGGCCGAAGTGCTCGGCGCGCTCCACCGCGACGGCCCCCGGACGATCGCCCAGCTGGCGGCCGGCCGCGGAGTGCGGCACCAGAGCATGAGCCGCACCGTCGCCGAGCTCGAGGCGGCGGGGATGGTCGGCCGGCGCGCCGCCCCGGCCGACGCGCGAGCCTTCCTCATCGGGCTCACCGACGCCGGCGCCACCGCGCTGGAGGCCGACCGGGAGGCCCGGCGCCGCTGGATGGCCGACGCCATCGCCACCCACCTGAGCCCCGAGGAGCGGGACGTCCTGCGAGCCGTGCCGGGACTGCTCGACCGCCTGTCGAGCGCCGCCGAGCGACAACCCCGATGACGAGCCACCGCCGACGTGCCCTCAGGCGCGCCGGCGGCGATCGACTACGGCGTACGGACTAGAAGTCGCCGTTGGTGTTGCACTTCGCCTCCTGGACGAGGCAGTTCTTCACCCGCTCACTCTGCGCGCGGTTGTCCCACGCCATGAACGCGTCGCCGTGCATCGACGACGCCATCCCCGAGGCCAGGCGGAAGCCGGCCGGGCTGCCGCTGGTCGGGTAGGAGATGAGGAACGACAGATTCGGGATCGCGACCGGGTAGTCGCCACGGCAGGTGCCGTCGTAGCTGTACGCGACGTGCGCCTTGTGGGTCGGGCTGTCCAGGTTGCGGCCGTCCCAGCAGTCCTGGAACACCAGGTGGAACATCAGCACCGCGGTGGGCGCGCAGACCGGCCAGTTGCCGTCGGCGCTGCGGCCGATCTCGCCCCCGGGGCCGGCGCAGTAGAAGGCGTTGACCGAGCCCGCCGGCGTGGGGGTCTGCAGGCGGGCGTCCCCGGCGATCATGCGGAAGCCCTGGGGGAAGGGCACGGTCGCCGAGGGGTCGGTCAGCCGCGATCCGTAGTAGACCACCACGTCCTTGGGCTCGATGGCCCGGTCGTTCTGATAGAGGGTCGGGATCCAGTACGCGGACAGGTCCGGCGCGGGGCGGCAGGTCGTGCCGGCGTTCGCGAGCAGGGTACGGGTGGTCGCGTACGCGTCGGTGCTCGTGTTGCCGAGGAACGTGTGCATGTGCGAGGCGCCGGGCATCCCCGGAAAGATGATCGGGTCGTCCGGGCGCGAGTGGCTGTAGGCGCAGGTCGCGTTGAACTCCGCCACCCGTACCGAGGTGGGCGGCACCGGCCGCGGGGTCAGCGCCCGGAACTCGGCCAGCTGGGCGTTCCAGGCCGCGGCGTCGACCGGCACCCAGCCGTCGCCGCCGGCGGGCGGGGCGCCGTCGCCGAACGAGAACCAGTTGAGGTTCACGAAGTCGCCGCCGGTGCCGCGCAGCACCGCGAACACGGTCTGCGAGCCGGTCGGGTGGGTGGCCGCGGTGGCGGTCAGCGTCGTCCAGGCCTGCCAGCCGCCGGTCGAGGTGATGGCGAACTGGGTGAGCAGCGGCCCGGTCGCCGAGCCGGTGCGCAGCTCGACCCGGCCGCCGCCGACCGCCGACGCGACCCGCGCCGACACGGTGAGCGCGCCGGCGGCGCCGAGGCTCACGCCGTCGTAGCGCAGCCAGTCGCCCTCGCCGAGGTAGGCGACGTTCTGCCCGCCGCCGGTGTCGGCGGTGGTCTCGACCTGGGTGCCGGATTGAGCCGCGTACGCCTCGGCCTGGACCGTGACGGTGGCGGCGCTCGCGGGGGAGGAGGCGACGAGGACCGTCGCGGCGGCGATGAGGGTCGCCGCCAATAATGCGCGCATGGGGCATTCCCTTCGGGGGAGGGATGGGGATGCCCCGGAGTATCGACGCGGGGAAGCGCTCTCTCAATATCGATGGTCAACGATCCCCGCCATGTGCGGAAACGAGCCACGATTGCCGGGAAGCGCTTCCTCATCAAGCCCGGCGGAGGTCAGCCGACCGGCACCCGCCGGCCGCGCAGGACAACCGCCCGCGGGCGGTCCAGCTGGGAGAGGTCGGCTCGCGGATCGGCGTCGAAGACCACGGCGTCGGCCGGGGCGCCGTCGGCCAGGCCCGGAAGACCGAGGTACGACCGAGCGGTCCAGGACGCGGCGGCCAGCGCCTCGTGGGCCGGCACCCCGGCCGTCACGAGCGCCCGGATCTCGTCGCCGATCCGCCCGTGCGGCCGCGAGTCCGTGCCGGCCAGCACGGTCACGCCCGCTTCGACGGCGGCGGCGGTCAGCCGGCCGTGGGCTTCGGCCCCGGACACGTACCAGTCCTTGGCCGGGCTGTCCGGTCCGGCCCGGTGCCGGGCCAGCGACGAGGTGATCCCCGACAGGGTCGGCGTCAGGGCCGTCCCCTGCTCGGCCATCCGGGCCAGCAGGGCCGGGTCCAGGCACATGCCGTGCTCGATCGAGTCGACACCGGCCTCGACCGCGACCGCGCCGCCCTCGGCGTGCTGGGAGTGCACCGCGAGCCGTCCACCCACCTCGTGGACGCGGGCCACGGCCTCCCGGAGAATCGCCACCGGCACCACGTCGTCGCCGAACCGCCAGTCGATCACGATCTTCGCCCAGCCCGTCCGCGCGGCCTGGGCGGCGGCGATCGCGGGCAGCTCGGCCCGGTCGGGACGCCGCCCCCAGCCCTCGAAGAACTGGCCGGGCTGGGCGATCCACTCGCCGGCGTGCTGGGCCCGCGGGGTCGCGTCGTCCCGGCCGAACCACTCGGGCGGCTCGCCGGCCAGTCCGGGCGCCCGGATCAGCGTCACCCCGGCCGCCACGTGCGCCCGCAGATCGTCCCGGAGGATCTCGTCGTCCAGCGGGGCGCCGAGCTCTTCGGCCCCCGGGTGGGTGTGCGCGTCGACGAGACCGGGGAGCAACCAGCCCTCGGCGACCAGCTCGGCGCCGGGCACCGGGTCGGTGGTCCAGCGGTCGCCGTCGGCGTACAGATCGACGAACTCGCCGTCGGGCAGGGCGTAGCCGCGGATTCTCGATACGGGCAATGTGGCCACCTCGGGTTGGCGAGCCCCGCTCAGGGTAGGGACTCGGTCGTAGACATCCGACGAGGAGGACATCATGGCGTTCGATGACAAGGTGGACAACAAGTCCGAAGAGCTCGGCGGCAAGGTCAAGGAGGGCGTCGGCAAGGCGACCGACGACGAGAGCCTCGAGGCCGAGGGCAAGACCGACCAGTCGAAGTCCAAGCTCAAGCAGGGCGTCGAGAACGTCAAGGACGCCTTCAAGTCCTGATCTGTACCGCTCTTGTTCGGTACGGCTTGATCAGTGCCGCCGCGGAGGCCGCCGTCGGGCTGTCTCCGCGGCGAAGGACGTAGGGCGGGCCGGCCTCAGGCGTCGGTCGAGTAGGCCAGGTCGCGCCCGGCTTCGAGCGCGGCCAGGCGGTCGCGCAGGGCCGCGGTCACCAGCTCGTACGCGTCCGAGCCGAGCGTCAGGCGCAGGGGCGCCTCGGGCCGGTCGGCGCTGGCGATGATGGCCGCCGCGATTTTCGCCGGGTCGCCCGGAGCGGGCAGCGGCGGGATTTCCCCGGTGAGCATGCGCCGCAACTGTCCGGACGGGCCGTCGGCGTACTCGGGCATCGCGTTGCCGAGGACCGCGCTGCCGCCGCCGAAGTTGGTGCGCGAGACACCCGGTTCGACGATCGTCACGCCGATGCCGAACGGCGCCAGCTCGGCCGCCGACGACTCCCAGAAGCCTTCGACACCCCACTTGGTGGCGTGGTAGAGGCTCATGGCCGGGAAGGCGAACTGGCCGCCGGCGCTGGCGATCTGGAAATACCGCCCGCCGCCCTGCCGCCGCAGATGCGGCGTGGTGGCCCGGGCCAGCTGGATCGACGCCGTGAGGTTGGTCGCGATCTGCTGGTCGATCTGCTCGTCGCTGAGCTCCTCGGGCGCCCCGAAGAGGCCGTAGCCGGCGTTGGAGACGACGACGTCGATCCGGTCCAGGTCGGCGAAGGCGCGGTCCACGACCGTCCGCAGCTCGGCGGTGTCGGTGACGTCGAGCCGGGCGCGCCAGAGCCGGTCACCGTGGCGGACGGCGAGGTCGTCGAGAGCCTCGGGCCGGCGGGCGGTGGCGGCGACGCGGTCACCCCGGTCGAGCAGCTGCTCGGTCAGTCGGCGGCCGAATCCGGAAGTCGTGCCGGTGATGAACCAGGTGCGCATATCCGTGCTCCTCACGTACGTAACTAACTGGATACATTCAAACCTTGGCACGGGGCGGCGAGGTAAGCAACTGGATGGTTACGTACGATGGGTCACATGCCACCGGATGCGACCGACACCAAACGACGGCTCCTGCGGGCGGCGGTCGACGAATTCGCGCGATCGGGGCTGGCCGGCGCCCGGGTGGACCGCATAGCCGAGGCCGCGTCGGCCAACAAGCGCTCCATCTACATGCACTTCGGCACCAAGGAAGAGCTCTTCGACATGGTCGTCGGGCAGAGCCTCCTCGAGCTCGCCGAGGCGGTGCCGTTCGACGCCGCCCGGCTGCCCCGGTACGCCGGCGAGCTTTTCAGCCGGCTCGAGGAGCGTCCGCACGTGCGCCGCCTTGCGCTGTGGGCGGCGCTGGAACGGCCCCAGCCCATCGACGTGGAGGTCGAGGCCTATCGCGCCAAGATCGACGCCCTGGAAGAGGCCCAGGCTGCCGGTCGCGTCACCGCGGACATCCCCGCGGTGCAGCTGATGGCCATGGTGCTCGCGATCGTGACCAGCTGGGACACCGCCTCCTGGTCGCTGAAGTCGCTCCGGCCCGCGGCCGAGCCGGACCGCCGGGCCGCCGTCGAGGCGGCGGTGGCCGGGTTCACCCGGCCGCGGACCGGCCCTTCGATCTGACGATTCTCCTCATCCCCGGTGGTTCCCGGCCGACCTTCGCAGTCGAGAGCTACTGAGGGAGGTCCGGTGAAGGCCCTGCGGCGGGATCCGATCCTGATGGCGTTGATCGCGGTGACGCTCACCGCGTTCGCGCTCTTCGCGCTGTCCGAGGGTGACCGGGTCCGGCAGGCGCAGGTCTTCTGGTGCGCGCAGGTGCCGATGGACGCGGCCCTGGCCTACGGGGCGTGGAAGCTGCGGTCGCTGGTGCCGCACTACCGCCGTTTCTGGACGGCGATCGCCTTCGCCGGCTCCTCGTTCACCCTGGGCGACGGTTTCCAGGCGGTGCACAACCTGCTCTCGCCGGCCACGGCCTCGACCGCCGGCGGCGCCGTGCAGTCCTCGTTCTTCATCGTCGGGATGTCCAGCAACGTCCTGGCCTGCCTGTTGTTCCCGCACGGGCTGCGCTCGGCCCGCGAGAGACTGGTCTTCTGGCTCGACGCGACGACCGTTCTGGTCGGCGGCGGCGTGATGGCCTGGTGCTTCGCGGTCTACCCGGTCACCGCGCCGGTCGACCGGGTCACCGCCAGCATCACCGCCGCCCTGGTCGTGGTCGGGGCGTTCGCGGCCACCAAGGCGGCGCTCGTGCCCCGGCCGCCGATGGCCCGGATCGCCGCCTGGCCGATGGTCGCCGCGCCGGTCGTCCAGGGGCTGGCCGCGTTCCTGCCCGGCCCGTTCCAGCACCAGGACCGGTCCTACGTCTTCATGGTCCTGTTGCTGCCGTCGCTGCTCATCGCGGTCGGGCCGCGCATCCAGGAGTTCGTGGTCCGGGCCGACGGCCCGGTGGGCCCGGCCCTGCGCAAGCCCTACAGCCTCCTGCCGTACGGAATGATCGCGGTCACCTTCGCCGTGTTCCTGCTGGTCCTGCCGGACGACGTGTCGACCCGGTTCTGGGGAGCGACCGCGGGCGTCGTCGTCATCACCGCGCTGGTCGCCGCGCGGCAGCTGATCGCCTTCCAGGACAACGTGCGGCTGATCCGGCGGCTCGACGTCGCGCTGGAGCACCTCACCGACCAGGAGGTGCTGCTGCGGGAACAGGCCTCGACCGACGGGCTCACCGGGCTGGCCAACCGCTCGCGCTTCAGCGACGAGCTCAAGCTGCGCCTGGACGACGGCGAGGAGCCGGCCGTCCTGCTCATCGACCTGGACGACTTCAAGACGGTCAACGACACGATGGGGCACGCCGCCGGCGACGCGCTGCTGGTCGAGGTGGCCGGGCGGTTGCGCGGGACGGTCCGGGCCGACGATCTCGTCGCCCGGCTCGGCGGCGACGAGTTCACCATCCTGCTGCCGCACACCGGGCCCGAGGACGCGCGCCGGATCGCCGACGACCTGCAGAACCGGCTCGAGGGTTCCACCCGGGCCAGCATCGGCGTGGCCTGGGCCCGGCCCGGCGACGAGCCGGCCACCCTGCTGAGCCACGCCGACATCGCGATGTACGAGGCCAAGCGGCGCGGCAAGGGCACCTCGGTGTGCTTCAGCGACGAGATGGGCGCCCGGACGGCGGCCGAGGCCGAGATCGTCCGGGACCTCGGCGGCGCCGTCGCGGCGGGCGAGTTCACGCTGGTCTACCAGCCCATCGTGGCCCTCGATGACCTGCGGATGACCGGCGTCGAGGCGCTGATCCGGTGGAACCACCCTACCCGCGGCCTCGTCTCGCCGGTCGAGTTCATCCCGCTGGCCGAACGCTCCGGGCACATCGTGGCGATCGGCGCGTGGGCGCTGCGCGAGGCGAGCCGGCAGGCCGCCCGGTGGCGGGCCGACTTCCCGGGCGCCCGCGATCTGACCATCGGGGTGAACGTGGCCGGTCGCCAGTTGCGCAGCCCGGGCTTCGTCGACGAGGTCGCCGCGGTGCTGCGCGACACCGGCCTGCCCGCCGGCTCGCTCAGCATCGAGGTGACCGAGACCGCCGTGCTCGACGACGAGGACTCGGCCGCCGCGCTGCTGGGGCTGCGCGGTCTCGGCCTGCGGCTGGCGCTGGACGACTTCGGCACCGCCGCGTCCTCGCTGGGTCTGCTGCTGACCGTCCCGGTGACCACCCTCAAGCTGGACCGCTCGTTCGTCGAGTCGATCACCACGGTGGGGCGGCAGGCGGCCGTCGCGACCGCCGTGAGCCAGATGGCGACCGCCCTCGACTTCTCGTCCGTCGCCGAGGGCATCGAGACCGACGAGCAGCGCGAGCTGATCCGGGCTCTCGGTTACCAGTACGGCCAGGGCTACCTCTTCGGCCGGCCGCTGCCCCCGCACGAGGTCGCCGCCCGCTGGGCCACCGCCGGCGACGTGCTGGTCCACAAGGGGCCCTGAGTCCTGAGCCCTGAGCCTTCAGCCGGCGTTCAGGCCGGGTGCGCGAGGATGGGGCCATGCGCGTACTGGTCGTCGACGACGAGCAGCGGCTCGCCCGGTCCCTGCGTCTCGGGCTCCAGGCCGAGGGCTTCGCCGTCGACGTGGCCCACAACGGCGTCGACGGGTTGTGGCTGGCCCGCGAGAACCGGTACGACGCGATCGTGCTCGACCTGATGCTGCCCGGGCTCAACGGCTACCAGGTCTGCGCGACGCTGCGCGCCGAACGGGACTGGACACCGATCCTCATGCTGACCGCCAAGGACGGCGAGTGGGATCAGGTCGAGGGGCTCGACACCGGCGCCGACGACTACCTGACCAAGCCGTGCTCGTTCCCGGTGCTGGTGGCCCGGCTGCGGGCGGTGAGCCGGCGCGGCGCCCGCGAACGCCCGACCGAGCTGGTGGTGGACGACCTGCGGCTGGACCCGGCGGCGCGGCGGGTCTGGCGGGGCGACGCCGAGGTCGGGCTGACCACCCGCGAGTTCTCGCTGCTGGCCTTCCTGGCCCGGCACCCCGGCGACGTGCTCTCCAAGCGGCAGATCCTGGACGCGGTCTGGGACAACGACTTCGACGGCGACCCGAACATCGTCGAGGTGTACATCCGCCACCTCCGCAACAAGGTCGACCGCCCGTACGGCCGGGACGCGATCCAGACGGTGCGCGGCGCCGGCTACCGGCTGGCCGCCGACGGTGGCTGACGTCCGGCTGCGGACGGCGGCGGCGGCGGTCCTGGTCGTCGCGGTCGCCCTGCTCGCCGCGGCCGTCGCCCTCGTGGCCCTGGTCCGCGGGTCCCTGCGCGAGGGCCTGGAGGCGACCGCCGACCAGCGCGCCGCCGCCCTGCTGAGCCAGGCCCGGTCGACCGGCCTGCCCGCCCCCGAGCCGGCCGGGGACGACGACGACCTCGACCGCGACCTCGATGACGTGCTGTGGCAGGTGACCGCGGCCGACGGCGCCGTGACCCGGTCGGCCGTGCCGCTGCCGGCCGAATCGTCCGGCCGGGTGAGTCTGCCCGGCGGTGACCACCCCTATCTCGTGGTCACCGACGACGAGGGTGGCTACCGCGTCTCGGTCGCCGTCTCCCTGGAGGACGTCGACGAATCCACGGCCGCGCTGACCACCCCTCTCGCGATCGGCCTGCCGCTGCTCGTCCTGCTGGTCGGCGGCACCACCTGGGTGGTGGTCTCGCGGGCGCTGGCCCCGGTCGAACGCATCCGGCGCGGGGTGGAGGAGATCACCGGGGACCAGCTCGACCGCCGGGTGCCCGAGCCGGCCACCGGCGACGAGATCGGCCGGCTGGCCCGGACCATGAACCAGATGCTGGCCCGGCTGCAGGACTCCCGTGACCGGCAGCGCGAGTTCGTGGCCGACGCGTCGCACGAGCTGCGGTCGCCGGTCGCCAGCATCCGGCAGGTGGCCGAGGTCGCCCAGGCCCATCCGGCCGCCCTGCCCGACGGGGAGCTCGCCGAGACCGTGCTGGCCGAGTCGGCCCGCCTGCAGCGGCTCGTCGATCAGCTGCTGGTGCTCACCCGGGCCGACGACGGCGGGGCCGTGCGGGCCGACGACATCGACCTGGACGACCTGGTGCTGGCCGAGGCCCGGCGGGTCGGCCGGGGCGGTCTGGCCGTCGACACCACGGGCGTCGGCGCCGGGCGCGTTCGCGGCGACGCCTCCGCGCTCGGCCAGGTGATCCGCAACCTCGCCGACAACGCGGCCCGGCACGCGGTCGCCGCCCTGGCCGTCGGGGTGCGGGAGAGCGGTGACACGGTCGAGCTCACCGTCGACGACGACGGTCCCGGCATCCCGGCCGACCAGCGCGAGCGCGTCTTCCAGCGGTTCGTGCGGCTGGACGAGGCCCGCGCCCGTGACGCCGGTGGCAGCGGGCTCGGCCTGGCCATCGTCAAGGAGATCGTCGGCGCCCACGGCGGCACCGTCGCCGTCTCACCCTCGGCGCTGGGTGGCGCCCGTTTCACCGTACGGCTGCCCCGCTCCCGCTGATCCCGCCGCTCAGGATTCCGTTCAGGTCAGATTCAGGGGCCTCCCGGCATGCTCGCTCCCATGAACATCTCCCAGCTGCGCAGCAAGCGCGTCATCGTCACCACCGCGGCCCTGGCCGCCCTCGCCGTCGGCGGGGGAGTCTGGGCCACCGCCGCGAACGCCGACCCCGAGGTCCAGGGCGGCGACCGTGACCGGGTGGGCGCCGCCGCGGTCCAGGCCGTCGGGGGCGGCACCGTGCTCGACGTGGAGACCGGCGACGACCGGGGCGAGGCCTACGAGGTCGAGGTCCGCAAGCCGGACGGCAGCGAGGTCGACGTCCTCCTGGACAAGGACCTCAAGGTGCTCGCTCAGCAGGCCGAGACGCCCGACGCAGCCGCGGGCACCGGCGACCGCCCGGTGAGCGACGCCGACCGGGCCGCGGCCGAGAAGGCGGCCCTCGGCGCGATCGCCGGCGGCACCGTCCTGGACGTCGAGGCGAGCGACGACCAGGATGTCGCCTACGACGTCGAGGTCCGGGCGGCCGACAACACCGAGTGGGACGTCGAGCTCGACGCGGCCTTCAAGGTGCTGACCAAGAACGCGGACGACTGATCCGGCCCACCGTCCTCGCGAGACCGGGCGGGCAACCGACGGCGCGCCTTCCCGCCCGGTCTCGCGAGAACTGGCAGGATCCTGGAGTGCTGACCGATGAGGACTACTACGACACGTCGCGGCTGACCGGGCGGCAGCGCCAGATCCTCACCGTCATCCAGACCTGGGCACAGCGCCACGGCTACTCGCCGTCGACGCGGGAGCTCGCGGACGCGCTCGGGCTGGCCTCGACCTCGTCGGTCGGCCGGCACCTGCGCGCGCTCGAGGAGCTGGGTTTCCTGCGCCGCGGCCGGGCGACCAGGCCCGTCGACGTACGGATGTTCCTGCTCCCGGAGCAGCGGCAGCGCGCCGAGCCGGCCACCGTGGGCGTGCCGGTCCTCGGCGACATCGCCGCCGGCACACCCATCCTGGCCGAGCAGAACTCCGACGAGACGCTCGCGTTGCCCCGCGACCTGGTCGGGCGGGGCAGCCTGTTCGGGCTGCGCGTCCGCGGCGACTCGATGATCGACGCGGCGATCTGCGACGGTGACATCGTCGTGGTGAAGCAGCAGCCCGAGGCCTACAACGGCGACATCGTGGCCGCCATGATCGACGACGAGGCGACCGTGAAGGTCTACCGCCGCCGGGGCGGCCACGTTGTCCTCCAGCCGCGCAACCCCGCCTACGACGAGATCGACGGCGACCGGGCCGTGGTGCTGGGCAAGGTCGTCTCCGTCCTGCGCCGCACCTGACCACCGCCCTTTCGCGTTACCGCGCGGGCGGGAAGTCCAGGGTGGTCCGCCCGACCGAGTTGAAATAGTTGGTGAAGGTGTTCAGGGCGACCGCGGCGACGATCTCGCCGATCTCGCCGTCGCCGTAACCCGCTTGTCGCACGGCGTCGAGGTCCTCGTCGGCGACGAAGCCCTTGGTGGCGATGACCGCCTTGGCGAACGTGAGAGCGGCCTCGGCCTTGGGGTCGGACGCCTGCGCCTTGCGGCCGGCGACGAGGTCGTCGTCGCTGACGCCGGCCTTCGCCCCGAGCACAGTGTGCGCGGCCAGGCAGTAGTCGCAGTCGTTCTCGACGGCGGCGACCAGGGCGATCTGCTCCTGCACCCGGCCCGGCAGCCGGCCCTTGGACAGCGCGCCGCTGAACTGCAGGTAGGCGTCGAGCACGGCCGGCGAACTGGCCATCGCCCGCATCATGTTGGGGGTGACGCCGAGGGCGCGCTCGACCTTGCCCAGCAGGGCCCGGGCCTGCGGCTCGGCGGTGGCGGGATCGACGGTGGCGAGACGTGACATGGGATCGTCCTTCCTCGTATCTTTTGGCACTGCCAACTATCGTCGCCGCCGATCGGGGAAGCAACGTGGGCAGGCGCACAGGCTGTTATTTGTGTCTGCCAACTATCGGTCTCTAGGATGTGCTAATGGAGCACGTACCGGGTCCGCCGCCGGCCACTCAGCTGTGGCTGGGCCTGGCCCGTCTCGGTCAGGCCGTCCGCATGGAGGCGTGGCGCAACGCCGGTCCGCACAACCTCTCGCCGCTGCAGGCCGACATCGTCGCGCTGCTGGCCGACAGCGCGCGCCCGCTGCGCCAGGGCGAGATCGTGGCCGCGCTCGCGTCGACGCCGCCCACCGTCTCCGACGCCGTCAAGGTGCTGCGCCGCAAGGAGCTGGTGGAGTCGGCCCGCGATGCCGGCGACGCGCGGGTGTTGCTGGTGCGGCTGAGCCCGGCCGGTGAGGCCGAGGCCGGCCGGCTGACCGTCACGTCGCCGGCGTTGAGCGAGGCCGTCGCCGCGCTGTCGGCCGACGACTTCGCCGCCATGCTGCGCGGCGCCACGACCCTCATGCGCCAGTTGCAGGAGCGGCGGGCCATCCCGGTCTCCCGGATGTGCCTGACCTGCCGCTTCTTCGTGCCCGAGGCGCACCCCGGATCGACCCGCCCGCACCACTGCCGGTTCGTCGACGCCTCCTTCGGCGATGCCGAGCTGCGGGTCACCTGCCCCGATCACGAGACGGTGTAGCGGGCCTCCTCGGGGCGCTGGGCACGATGGTGACCGGGATGGCGCTCGAGCAGCTCGGCCGTGCTGATCCGGTCGCGGCCGGACGCCTTGGCGGCGTACAGGGCGGCGTCGGCCCGGGCGATCAGGCTCTCCGAAGTCTCCAGGCCGTTCCAGGACGCCAGGCCGTCCCAGGACGCCAGGCCGGCCGAGAACGTCTGGTTCTCCGGGGTCGCCGCGCGCAGCCGCTCCAGCACGGTGGTGGCCTGCTCGGCGGTCGAGCCGGGGAGCAGGACGATGAACTTCTCACCGCCGTACCGGGCCAGCACGTCGCCCTTGCGCAGCTCGGCCGTCCAGACCTCGGCCGCCGCGCTCAGCAGCCGATCGCCCGCCGGGTGCCCGTACGTGTCGTTGTAGTTCTTGAAGCGGTCGAGGTCGATCATGCTGACCACGACGGGCGTGCCACCGGAACGGGCCCGCTCGAGCACGTGCGGCAGCTCGTCGTTCCAGGCCCGCCGGTTGGGCAGACCGGTCAGCTCGTCGGTCCGGGACAGCGCGTCGACGGTGCGGGCCTGACGTTCGGCCTGTCGGAGCAGCTGGGTGAAGCGGGCCATCACGAGCAGGAGAGCTGGTAGACGGCGTTGATGACCGGCCCGTACCACCAGTGGCTCGCCCAGCCGGCGTTCAGTCACCGGGCAGCAGATCGGCGCCCTCGCCCGACGCCAGGGACGCCAGCGCCGAGGGAGAGCAGGCCGGCCGCGAAGAACCGCCAGGGCGCCCGCTCGCCCGGCGGCACCCGTCGCAGGCCGGCCAGGATCGCCGCGACCGGCAGCAGACCGGTGAACAGATTGAGCCCGAGCGTCGCGGCGCCGCCGGCGGGCACGACGAAGCCGGCCGCCGTCGCGGCGATCATCGCGACCACGTAGCCCCGCCAGGCCCACCCCATCGTCAGCGGCCCGGGCGACCAGCGGAGCGAACGAGCCCGCGGCTCACAGCGGGATCAGGTCGTGGGCCATGACCGAATAGACGGCCAGCGCGATGCCGAGCCCGTAGCCGATCGCCATGGTGACGCTGAAGGCGACCCAGTACCGGGTGGTGGTGGCGCCCATCCGGGCCGCCTTGCCGGCCCGGAGCATCGTGGGGATCAGACCGATCAGGCCGAAGACGAGCGTGACGACGATGATCGCTCCGACGCCCGGCGGGCGCTGGGCCGAGGGCGGCAGATTGCGGGTGGGCGTCGTCGGCCGGGGACGCTGGGCCGGGTAGGCCGAGGCGGGCGGCGTGCCGAACGGCCGGGGGACGGGCCGGGCGGACGCCTGATAGCGGTCCGCGAGCCCGCCGGCCTGCTGCCGGGCCTGGTAGCTCTGGGGTGAGGCGGCCGGCGACGGCGGGGCGGAGCTGAGCCAACCCTGGCTCGTGCGAGGTTCGGCGGTCACCGGGTTCTCCGTCCGGGGAAGTGTGCGTACGGTGTCGCGGATCACTTCGGCAGGAGAGCGGCCTCGTTGAGTCTTCGGGCCGATCGGGGGCGGCCAGGGTGCAGGTCAGGGCCGTCGGGCAGAATCTGTTCCCCCCGATCGGGGGTGAACACCTCTATCATGTGTCCCCGGAACTCGACATCACCACCACGCGGCACTGCCGGACGCGTTGTCCGGTCCTGGCAGAGTCGTGTAAATAGGAGATCCACTCCGGCGACGACGAGGATAGATGAACCCCTACGGCGATCCGCAGTCAGCGAGCGCCCGGGCCCGTGTGCCCGGCGCCGGCTCAGCCTCCGTGCCTCCAGCCCCGGCGGCCGGTGGGCGAGCCGCGGCCGGTTCCGCCCCGGTCGGCTCTGCCTCAGTCGGCTCTGCGTCGGTGGGTTCTGCCTCGGTGGGTTCCGCTTCGGCCGGCGGCCGGGCCTCGGTGGGCTCGGCTTCGGCCGGCGGTCGGGCTTCGGTGGGCTCAGCTTCGGTCGGTTCTGCTTCGGTTGGTTCGGCTTCGGTCGGTTCTCCTTCGGTCGGCGCGCGCGCCTCGGTGGGCTCGGCGTCGGTCGGCGCCGCCCCGGTGGGCGCGGCCCGGGTCGGATCCGCCGGCGCGGTCGCGCGGGCCGCGGTGCGGCCCTCCCCGCCGCCCGGTGCGCCCGGCAGCCCGGGGAGCCCGGCCCCGCGTGGCAAGGATCAGGCCAAGGCGGCCAAGAAGCGCCGCCGCACCAATCTGCTCACCGTGGCCGCCGCCGTGCTGGTGATCCTGCTCGGCGCCGGCGTGGTCGGCGGCGCCTACTTCTTCGACGACGTGCAGTTCACCGAGCCGAAGAGCGAGGACCAGGTCAGCCAGATCTTCGCCGGCGACAACAAGACGCTCGTCGCCACCATCGGCAACGCCAACCGCTCGCTGGTGCCGTACCAGCGCATCAACCCGCTCATCGGCCAGGCCGTCATGGCCGCCGAGGACAAGAACTTCCACGACCACCGCGGCATCGACATGAGGGGCATCGCCCGCGCCGCGTGGAACAACTTCACCGGTGGTGACCAGCAGGGTGCGTCGACGATCACCCAGCAGTACGCGCGGCACGCGGCCGAGCTGAAGGAGATCAGCTACAACCGCAAGCTGCGCGAGGCCGTGATCGCCCGCAAGATGGAGGACCACTACTCCAAGGACGAGATCCTCGGCCGCTACCTCAACTCGGTGTACTTCGGCCGCGGCGCCAACGGCATCGAGGCGGCCGTCAAGGCGTACTTCGGCAACAGCCGCTCGTCGCTGACCCCGCCCGGCCAGAAGGGCGCGATCACCGCGTCCGAGGCCGCCGTCATCGCGTCGGTGATCAAGCAGCCCGAGCCGTCGAAGACCCACCGGGGCTACGACCCGGACAACAACCGGGCCGACGCCGAGATCCGCTGGAAGTACACGCTCAACAACATGCTGGAAAAGGGCTGGGTCACGCAGCTGCCCACCGCGTACCCGAAGGTCCAGAAGTTCGACCCGGACGCGTGCCGGACCTCCTGCGGCAACGACCGGGCCACCGGCAAGATCGTCAAGTACGTGAAGCAGGAGCTGCGCGCGATCGGCATCGACGACGCGGAGCAGAAGAAGGGTGGTCTGCGGATCACCACGACGATCAACCCGGCCGTGCAGAAGGCGGCCGAGACCGCGGCCATGCGCACCAGCAGCAAGTCGCCGCTGCGCAAGCTCGACGCCACCTACAAGACGGCGCTGGTCGCCATCGACCCGGCGAACGGGCACGTGCTGGGCTACTACGGCGGCCCGGACGGCGTGGGCTGGGACTACGCGGGCCCCAACTACAACAGCGACGGCGACTTCATCGGCGGCGGCCGTCCGCCCGGCTCCACGTTCAAGATCTACACCTTGCTGGCCGCGCTGAGTAACGGGTACGGCTTCGACACCACCTGGGACGCGGAGGCCAAGAAGGTCGGCGGCGACGCGATCAACAACTCCAGCCGTCTGCAGCTCAGCTGTGACAAGCGCCGCTGCCCGCTGGACGAGGCGACCGTCCAGTCGTACAACTTCCCCTTCTATCACCTGGCCGCCGCGCTCGGCCCCGACAAGGTGGCCCAGGCCGCGCACAAGGCCGGCATCCAGTACATCTCCAGCCCGACCAAGATCGGTGCCCGCGTCGACCTGGCCAAGAGCAAGGAAGACGATCTGCGGCAGTTCGGCAACGAGATCGGCTACGGCCAGTACGCGATCACCGCGCTCGACCACGCCAACGGCATGGCCACGCTGGCCAACGACGGGCTCTACAACAAGGCGCACTTCGTCAAGTCGGTGCAGAAGCGCGACGAGAAGACCGGCAAGTTCAAGCCGGTCCACACCGAACGCATCCGGGCCACGCCGGCCTTCGAGCCCGACGTCGTGGCGGCGATCGACCACGTGCTGCAGAAGATCCCCGGCAAGAACGGTCAGAACCTGCGCGCCGGTTACGAAGCGATCGGCAAGTCCGGCACCTGGGAGTACAAGGACGGCAAGAGCGGCGACAACGGCGACGCCTGGTGGGTGGGCGGCACCAAGCACCTGGCCGCATCGGTCTGGATCGGCCGCGAGAAGGTCGTCAAGGACAAGATGCAGTTGCTGCCGATCTACAAGCCCGGCACAAAGAAGGGCATGACCGGCGGCTCCACCCCCGGCGACACCTGGAAGGTCTTCATGGACCTGGCCAACAAGGCGCTGGACCCGGAGAGGGACAAGTTCCCGCCGAACGTGCAGGTCGGCGACCCGGAGAAGAAGGGCAACGGCCTCGATCCGCTGCCCACGCCGGACGACAACGGCTGCGTCCTCAACGGCACGGTCTGCCCGCCCGGCAACGACAACGACCCGGGCACGGGCGATCCGGGCACGGGCGACCCGGGCACGGGCGACCCGGGCAACGGCGGTCCGGGCACCGGCGGTCCGGGCAACGATCCCGGCACCGGCCTCCCGCTCCCGGGCACCGGCGGCGGGAACGCCGGGGGCAACGGCGGCGGCAACGGCCGCAACAACCGCTAGGAAGCGCTACAACCGACGGGGGCGGGCGATCACCCGCCCCCGTCGGAACCGACGTCGGGGTCAGAGCGGCAGTTCGGCCCCGGCCTGCTCCTTGACCAGGTAATCGGCGTACCAGTCGGGCCAATCCGGGTCGGCGATGCCGGTCCGGGCCTCGTGCTCGCCGTGCGCGGTGGCCGCCCGGCGCAGCGCGGCGGCCAGGTCGGCGGTCGTGGCGAACGCCGTGGTGGTCGGGTCGACGCGACCGGGCAGGCGGGTGGTGACCTCCTGCAGGAGCCAGCCGTTGCCGTCCGGGTCGCTGAACGACAGGAACGAGCCGTAGCTGGCGTGGTCCCGGGCCGGGCCGGGCACCCGGGCGTCGGTGCCGGCGTGGTGGAAGACCCCGCCGGCGTCGTGGAAGACCTCGCTCGGCTCGGCGCCGACCCGCTTGAGCTCGTCGTGGGCGGCGTCGATGTCGCTGACCACCAGGTGCAGGCCCCGAGCGGTGCCCGGCTCCTGTTCGGTGACGGTGGCGCCGAAGATGACCGAGGCGGGCGACCCGGGCGGGGTCACCTGCACGACCCGGAAACCGTCGTCGCAGGCGAAGTCGGCGTCCAGCCGCCAGCCCAGCCTGGTGTAGAACTCCTTGGACCGGTCGACGTCCGAGACGGGGACCACGACGATTTCGAGCTTCATGTCCATGACAGCGCCTCCAGCGCTCGTACGGATGATGCCGACCCGTCGAGACTGCCGCCCCCCGGTCCCAGGTCGCGCCAGGGAGACACACTGGTCGCCCGGGTACCAGGGAATGCCACGGGCGCGAACCGGAGCCCGGGCGGCCGACGCTGGGAGCCATGACAGTCCTCACCGAGGGCCCGGGCCCGGTGGCGTTGCGCTCGCCGGCCGGGGTGGCCCTGGTCGCCGCGACGGTGCTCGCGTCGATGGTCGGCTTCGTCGACGCGTACATGATCAACGTGGCCGTCCCGGCGATCGGCCGTGACCTGCCCGCGAGCGTCGACGAGCTGCAGTGGGTGCTGACCGGCTATCTGATCACCGTCGCCTCGCTGCTGCTGCTGGCCGGGGCGCTGGCCGACCACTTCGGCCGCAAGCGGGTGCTGGTCGCCGGGCTGCTGGTGATGCTGGCCGCCTCGGTCGCCTGTGCCGTCGCCCCCACCCCGGCCGCGCTGATCGCCGCCCGGCTCGTTCAGGGGGCCGGCGGCGCGCTGGTCGTGCCCAGCAGCCTGGCCCTGCTCAACGGGTCGCTGCGGGCCGGGGACCGGGCCCGCGGGATCGGCATCTGGGCCGGCATCTCGACGCTGGGCACCACGCTCGGCCCGTACGGCGGGGGCTGGCTGGTCGATCACGCGTCCTGGCGCTGGGTGTTCTTGGTGAACGTGCCGCTGATCGCGGCCGCCCTGCTGGTGCTGACCCGGGTGCCGGCCGACCACGAGCAGCGCCGGCCGCTGTCGGTCGACGTGGGTGGTGCGCTGCTGGCGTCGGTCGGTCTGAGCGGGATCATCTTCGCGCTGACCTCGTCGTCGTGGCCGGCCGCGGTGATCGGGGTGGGCTGCCTGGTCGCGCTGGTGCCGCTCGAGCGGCGTCTGCGCCGGCCGATGCTGCGGCTGTCGCTGTTCACGTCGCGGCCGTTCGACGCGATCAACGTGGCGACGGTGCTGTTCTACGGCGCCATCTCGGCCGCCTCGTACCTGGTCGTGCTGCTCTGTCAGCTGCGGCTCGGCTACAGCGCGACCGAGGCCGGGGCGGCGCTGATCCCCGAGTCGGCCGTCTTCCTGGTCGTGTCGCCGCTGGCCGGGGCGCTGGTGGCCCGGATCGGCACGCGTTGGCCGATGGCGATCGGCATCCTGCTGGTGGCGGCCGGCTTCGTCTGGCTGGCGGCGGCGCGACCCGGTCAGCCGTACGGGGAAGCGATCCTGCCCGGGGCGATCCTGTGGGGCCTGGGTCTCGGGCTGGCCGTCGCGCCGCTCACCGCCGGGGTGCTGGCCGCCGTGCCCGACGACGACCTGGGGGAGGCCTCGGCCATCAACGACGCCGCGTCCCGGGTCGGCGGGGTGGTGCTGATCGCGCTCGTCCCGCTGCTGCTGGGCGTCGGCGGGGCCACCGACTTCACCGGTCCGCTGGCCGACCGCTACCGCTTCGCCATGGTCGTGCTGGCCGGCGTCACCTTCGCCGCCGCCGTACTGACCGCCCTGTTCGTCCCGAGCCGCCGGGTCACCGCGCCGCATCCGGCGCCGGGCCCGCGGGTGCACGCGTGCGCCGTACCAGTGAAAGGGAACCGACCATGAAGGACAGCATCGTCGTCGTCCTCGGCGGCACCTCCGGCATCGGCCTGGAGACCGCCCGGCTGGCCCGCGCGGCCGGCGCCGACCTGATCGTCACCGGCCGCGACCCGGCCCGGCTGGAAGCGGTCCGCGACGAGCTCGGGGCCACCGCGGTGACCCTCGACCTGGGCGACACCGTGGCGGTCGCCCGGTTCTTCGCCGACCTGCCCGAGCCGGTCGACCACGTGCTGGTCAGCGGGGGCGGCCCGTTCTACGCCCCGATCGCCGAGCTGGACTTCGACCGGGCCCGGGTCTTCCTCGACGAGCACATCCTGGGCCACCTGCGCATCGTCCGCGAGTGCGCCACCCGGGTACGGTCCGGCGGTTCGCTGACCTTCATCAGCGGCACCGGGGCCCGCCACGCCGCCGTCGGCATCAGCCTGGCCGCCATCGGCACCGCCGCGGTCACGGCCATCACCGCGAACGCGGCCCTCGAGATCGGGCCGGTGCGGGTCAACGCGGTCGCGGCCGGCTTCGTCGACACCCCGCTGTCGGCCCGGATCCTCGGCGACGACCTGGAAGACCGTCGCCGGCAGCTGCGCGACACCCTGCCGATCCACCGGGTCGTCGGCGCCGAGGACGTCGCCGCGCTCGTCCTGCACCTGATGACCAACACGGCCCTGACCGGAGCCGTCTACGACGTCGACGGCGGCCAGCAGCTCACTCGCTGACCAGTTTGCCCAACGCGAGGCGGGCGGCCGGCAGATACAGGAGGACGGCGGGTGCGAAACCCTCGATGGCCAGCAGCGTTCTCGTCCCGGCCGCGGTGGCCTCGACGGTGTGCCACAGCGTCAGCCGGACCCCGGCCGCCGACACGACCCAGGACCAGGCCCGCGGCGGGGTCACCTGCTCGATGCGGAACCGGACCGGGAACCCGAGCGGCCCGTGCACCGTCCCGGAGACACCGGCCCGCAGCACCGGCTCGGGATAGTCGACCGACCGGATCTGTGGCGACCACTCCGGCCACCGCCCGGGTCGCGCGTACCGGTCCCACACGTCGTCCGCGGGCCGCGGCCCGACCACTTCCAGCGCCCGGCGCAATGTCATCACCACCAGGAGGCTACTGATGAGCAACGACTACGACGTCATCGTCGTCGGCGGCGGGTCGCCCGGCGAGCACTGCGCCGGGTATCTCGCCGGGGGCGGGCTGCGGGTGGCCCTGGTCGAACGCGAGCTCGTCGGCGGGGAGTGCTCGTACTACGCGTGCATCCCGTCGAAGACCCTGCTGCGGCCCGGGGAAGCGGTCAACGCCGCCCGCGAAGCCGAGTCGAACGCCGAGGTCGACGTGAAGCGGGCGCTCGCCTGGCGCGATTTCATGGTGTCGAACTACTCGGACGCCGGACAGCAGCAGTGGCTGGCCACCGCCGGCATCGACCTGCTGCGCGGCGCCGGGCGGCTCGCCGGTCCGGGCACGGTCGAGGTGAACGGCGTCCGGCACACCGCCGATCACGTCGTGCTGGCCACCGGCGCCGCCCCGATCAGCCCGCCGATCCCGGGGCTGCGGGACCTCGACGGCGTGTGGACCAACCGCGAGGTCACCGGCATGCGCGAGGTGCCCCGGCGGCTGATCGTGCTCGGCGCCGGGCCGGTCGGCGTCGAGATGGCCCAGGCGGTGCGCCGGCTCGGCGGCGAGGTGGTGCTGACCGCGCGCGGCGACCGGGTGCTGCCGCGCGAGCCCGCCGGGCTGGGGCAGGCGCTCGGCGAGATGCTGCGCCGCGACGGCGTCGAGCTGGTGCTCGGCCCGGCGGCGGTGGCCGCCCGCCGCGACGGCGACGACTACGTGCTCACCCTCGACGACGGCCGGGAGCTGCGCGGCGACCGGCTGCTCGTGGCCACCGGGCGGCGTCCGCGCACGCACGACATCGGCCTGGAGACCGTCGGGGTCACGGTGACCGGCGCCGGCGTCCCGGTCGACAGCCGGCTGCGCGTCACCGACCGGCTCTGGGCCGTCGGCGACGTGACCGGGCTGCACATGTTCACCCACGTCGGCAAGTACCAGGGCGAGGTGGCCGGCGACAACCTCCTGGGCCGGCCCCGCGAGGCCGACTACCGGGCCGTGCCGCGGACCGTGTTCACCGACCCGCAGGCGGCCGCGGTGGGCGCGACCGAGGCGCCGTTCAGCGCCACCGCCGCAATCAACGAGGTCGCCAAGATGGAGACCTACTCCCGGGCGTACGCGGACTCGCCCGGCTTCCTGACCCTGCTCAGCGACGGTGAGGTGCTGGTCGGGGCGTACGCCCTGGGCCCGGAGGCGGGGGAGTGGCTGCAGCAGGCCACCCTGGCGATCCGAGCGCGCGTCCCGCTCGACGTGCTGCGCGACACCATCCAGCCGTTCCCGACGTTCTCCGAGATCTACGTGGCCGCCCTGCAAGCGCTGCCCCGATGACGTCCCGGGAGCGTCGACGCCCTGATCATCCAGAACGCCGTCGCGCACGGACAGCAGACTCGGTCCCCTGTGGTGGCGCTGCGCGCCTTCTGGCCGGCCGCGCCGCCCACGAGGCGGCGCTGCGCGAGAACTTCCTCTCGCTCGAAGCCACCCGGAGCCGGCATCTGGGCCCGACCCGGCGATCGACCGGTACGCCGCGACCTGTGGACCGAGGAGTTCGCCTTTCTCGGCTGCCCGGGCCAGGCCAGCCGGCGGGACGCCGGATCAAGCCGCCGGCGTCTGGGCGGTCGTCGGGTCAGGCCGCCGGCGTCTGGGCGGTCGCCGAGTCAGGCCGCCGGCGTCTCGGCGGTGGCGACGATCGTCGCCCGGGCCAGGATGTGCCCGGCCATCGTGAAGCCCAGGAAGGCCGGAGTGCCGTCGGCGGGAACGCCGATGGTCTCGACGTCGAGCGCGTGCACGGTGATGAAGTACCGGTGCGGGCCGTGACCGGCGGGCGGCGCGCCACCGACGAAACGGGCCGCGCGGGCGTCGTTGGGCAGCTGGAAGGCCGGCTCCGGCAGACCCGAACCGGTGTCGTCACCCGCGCCCTCGGGCAGCGAGGTCACCGCGGCCGGCAGGTCGGCGACCGCCCAGTGCCAGAAGCCGGAGCCGGTGGGCGCGTCGGGGTCGTACATGGTGACCGCGTAGCTCTTCGTGCCCTCGGGGGCGCCGCTCCAGCCCAGCGCGGGTGAGGCGTCCTGGCCGCCGGGCAGGCCGAACAGGCCGGACATCTGTGCGAGGGGCAGCGGCTCGCCGTCCTTGACGCTCGTGCTGGTGACGGTGAAGCCCGGCACCTCGGGCAGCCGGGCGAACGGGTCGTTCATGGTGTCTCCTCGTCCTTGCTTCGTCCTATGATCGACCAACGTACAGATAATCGATTATTCTTGCTAGAGTGATGACCATGACAGTGTCGGAGGGGATGTACGCCTCGATGCGCTCGGCCGTGCTGCGCGGCGAGTTCGAGCCGGGGCAGGCGTTGAAGCCGCAGGAGCTGGCCACCCGGCACGGGGTGAGTCTCGCGGTGGCCCGGGAGGCGCTGCTGCGCCTGGTCGGGGAGGGCCTGGCCGATCGCCGGCCCAACCGGGGCTTCGCCGTGCCGGCCACCGGCGCCGACCGCTGGCAGCAGATCGCCGAGGCGCGCTCGCTCCTGGAGCCGGCCGCCCTGCGCCTGGCGGTGGCCCGCGGCGACCTGGAGTGGGAGGCTGCCGTGCGGGCCGCTCACCACCGCCTGGCCGGCACCCCGTTCCACGACCGCGAGGGTGACGCCGGGGTCGGGGACGCATGGGCCGAGGCCCACCGCCGGTTCCATCGCGCGCTGCTCGAGGGCTGCGGCAACGATGTCGTCCTGCAGACGTTCGACCGGCTGTGGACGGCGGGTGAGCTGGCCCGCCGCTGGTCACCGGTCGCCGACCCGTCGCGCGACGCCGCCGCCGAACACCGGGCCCTCGAGCAGGCCGCCCTGTCCCGCGACGCCGACCGGGCCGCCGACCTGCTGTGCCACCACGTCCTGCGAACCGCGGCGGCGCTGCGGCCGGAGTGATCAGGCCCGGGGCGCGACGGACCCGCGTCGCGCCGGCAGCAGATGGCGCGGCGACCGCGTGGTCGGCACAGCCGCATCCTCCTATTCCTAGCCTCCTAGGATGCCTTAGCGGTAGTGCGGGAGGGGTTCGCTCCCTCTCTGCACCGGAGGACCGCACACGTGCGGGCCGTGCCGACCGATGATCTGCACTGTCAGGTCAGCATCGGCTGTCTTCGGTCAGCAGGTCTTCAAGGGGGAAAGATGGTGTCGTCGATAGTCGAGCCGCGTCACCTCGCGGCCGGCCGTTACCGGGCGGCCGTGGACGACGTACCGGAGGTCCTCGAGCTGGTCGCGGACGTCTGCCAGGCGCCCATGGTCGCGCTCAAGGTCGCCGACGAGGCGCACGCGCACTTCGCGGCCACGCTGGGCATGCCGATGGCGGTCGACGTGCCCAAGTCGCGCTCGCTGTGCGACATCGTCGCCGGGCGCAACGACGCCATGGTCGTCGACGACGCGCTGCACGACCCGCGCCTGGCCGACCACCCGCTGGTCGCCGGGGCCACGCACGTCAACTTCATCGCCGCCGCGCCGCTGCGCCACGACGGGCACATCGTCGGCGCGCTCTGCGTCTTCGACAACGGTCGGCGCCGGATCGACGCCGACACCACCCGGCGCTACCTCGAGCGAATGGCGCGCCGCGTCGACTGCGAGACGGGGCTGCGGCACCTGCTGGTCACGCGGTCGCCGTACGAGCTGACCGGCCGCGACGATCTGCTGGCCACGGTGTCGCACGAGTTCCGGACGCCGCTGACCGCCATCCAGGGGTACGTCGAGCTGCTGACCGACATGCCGGGAGCGCTGCCGCCGGCGTACGCCCGGCAGCTGGAGGCGATCGGCCGCAACGCCGGCCGCCTGTGCCGCACCGTGGACACGCTGGTCCGGGCCGTGCACCAGCACGACAACGAGCCGGTCGGGGACCGCCGCACCGTCGATCTGTCCTGCCTGACCAGGTCGGTGGCGGCCGGTCTGGGCTCGGCCGGGTCGCGTCTCGAGCTGAGCGCGCCGGATCGCGCGGTGCCGGTGCACGTCGACCCGGCTCTGCTCGAGGTGGCGATCGGGCACGTGCTGAGCAACGCCCTGGGGTTCAGCGCGCCCGGCCGGCCGGTGACCGTGACGGTCATCGACGACCCGAGCCCGGTGCTCGAGATCCGCGACACGGGGCCGGGTCTGAGCGCCGATGAGTTGCGCATGCTGGGTACGCCGTTCTTCCGGGGCTCGAAGGCCCGCGACGACGAGGCTCCGGGCATGGGTCTCGGGCTGGCCGTGACGCAGCGCATCGTCCGGGCGCAGGGCGGCGACCTGTGCTTCGCCAGCCCGGCCGACGGCGGCCTGGTCGCCCGGGTCGTCTTCAACGGAGGCTGAGGCTGAAACGGGGGTGGAGGCGGTGTCCGGCCTGTTTCGTACCGTCCGGAGCCGGGCATCTGACAGCCATGTTCCCCGCTGAGAACCTGCGCGACTGGCGCGGCGAGAAGGTCATCGATCCCGACGGCGACAAGATCGGCGACTTGGAGGCGGTCTATGTCGACACCGCCTCCGACCAGCCGGCTTTCGCCACCATCAAGGTCGGCATGCTCGGCCGGCACAAGCTTGCCTTCGTGCCGCTGGACGGCGCGACGGTGCTGCCGAGCGCCGTGCGTGTGCGCTACGACAAGAAGGTGGTCGGCGACGCCCCGACGATCGACGTCGACGGCGAGCTGGCCGCGGCCGACGAGCCGGGCGTCTTCGCCCACTACAACTTGCCCTACCAGACCGGTACGGCCGGCGAGCGCCGCCTGGCCCGCCGCTGACGTCCCCCGCCGTCGGAGCGTCGTCGAGCGTTGTCGAGGCCCGGCGGTGACGCGAACCCTGACGTGGTGAGGACCGGCGCGGACCGACCTGGGGTCCGCGCGGGTCATGACCGGCGTCAGGGTCGTTCATGTCCTGATGCCCCCGTCCCCGATCGAGCACCAGGATGATGCCGAGCGTCAAGGCTGTGCTGTTCGACCTGGACGGCACCTTGATCGACCACGACAGCGCCGCCGCGGTCGCACTCACCCGGGCACTGGAAGCGACCCCCGGTCTCAGTCATCTCGACCACGAACGCGCGCGTCACCGCTGGCGCGAACTTGAGAACCTCGCCATGGACCGCTACCTCGCCGGCGACTTGACGTTCACCGGACAACGTCGCCTGCGGGTCACCTCCATCGCCGCAGAACTCGGGCTGGGCACCTGGGATAACCCCCGGACCGACGCATGGTTCGCCAGCTACCTACGGCACTACGAAGCAGCCTGGTGCGCCTACGACGACGTCCAGCCGGCACTCCGAGCACTCGCCGTCCAGCGCCCCGGCCTCACCATCGGCGTTCTCACCAACGGTGACGCCGACCAGCAGCACCGGAAACTTCGGCGCACCGGACTCACCGCCGGCCTCTCCGAGGTCATAGTCTCCAGCACCGTCGGCGCCGCCAAGCCGGACGCGCGGATCTTCCATCACGGCTGCACGCGCCTGCGGCTGTCCCCAGCCGAAGTCGTCTACGTCGGCGACCGGCTTCACACCGACGCCATCGCCGCGACAAACGCCGGACTGCACGGCATCTGGCTCAACCGGAGCAACGACCCTCCGCACGAGGACATCTCGACCATCGGAACCCTCGGCGATCTCCCGGCCGTCCTGGCCGAGATCGACAGATGAGACCTGACGACGGGTTGGTGCACGACCTTGTGTTCCGGCCGGCCGGCGAGCGCCCCTGACCGTCGTGAGGTGCCCGTTACTGCTCGCCCGCATCAGGACTGCTCCCGCTTCGACCGGGGGATCTCGGCGCGCCGTCATCCCGTCCGGCCGGGATCTCACCGTGGGCGGCCGTCAGCCGTTGCTCGCCGGGGCGGGGCGAGCGGTCACCCGAGATGTCGTCGGCCCAGGTGAGCAGCCGGTGCAGGTGGGTGTCGGCCATCGCGGGCGTGAGGCCGGGGTTGCCGAGGGCGACGTCGCCGCTGGTGCCGTCGATGGTGATCACGGTGCCTTCGGGCAGCGACCGGTGGCCCGCCCGCGCTGCCGGGCCGTCGACGGTCAGCTCGGTCGTGCCGACGACGGCGGGCCGGCCCAGGGACCGGGCGACGACGGCGGCGTGGCTGGCCAGGCCGCCGCGGGTGGTCACGATGCCGGCCGCCGCGGCCAGCCCGTGCAGGTCGAGCGGTGAGGTCTCGGGACGGACGAGGATGACCGGCCCGTCGGCGGCCATCCGCGCCGCCCGGTCGGCCGTGACGGCTATCCGGCCGGTGGCCACGCCGGGGGAGGCGCCGCGGCCGCGGGCCACCAGGTCGCCGCCGAGCATGCGCGGGGTGGCGGCGGCGCGCAGGTGCCGGGGCGTGATCCGGCGTACGGCCTGGCGGCGGTCGATGAGTCCTTCGTCGGCGAGGTCGACGGCCACGCGGACGGCGGCGCGGGCGGTGAGCCCGCCGGGGCGCACCTGCAGCAGCCACAGCCGTCCGGACTCGATCGTGAACTCGACGTGGCAGGCGTCGCGGTAGTGCCCTTCGAGCGTCGACAGCGCGTCGAGGAGGTCGTTCCAGGCCACCGGTTCGTGTTCGCGCAGGGCGGGCAGGGGCAGGGTGGTGGCGCGGCCCGAGACGACGTCGTCGCCGCGCCGGCCGAACAGGACGTCGCCGTACGGGACGCGGGCACCGCTGCCGGGGTCGCGGCTGAAGGCGACGCCGCTGGCCCCGCGCTCGCCGTAGACCATCCGCTGGACCACGACGGCGGTGCCGAGGTCGTGCGGGATGCCGTGCAGCGACCGGTAGGTGCGGGCGCGCGGGGTGTTCCAGGAGGCGAAGACGTCCCGCACGGCCGGCGTGATCGGGCCGCGCACGTCGAGCAGGGTGGTCATCATGCCGGGCATCGACATCGCGGCGCCCGACCGCACGGACACCGCCTCGGCGTGCAGGTCGTCGCGGGCCGCGCCGAGCCCGGCGGGCAGCTCGCCGTGGCGCAGGAAGGCGCGGCCGGCGGGCACCCCGACGACGAAGCCGGCCGGCACCGGCAGGCCGAGCCGCATCATCGCGATCAGCCCGTGCGCCTTGCCGCCGAGCACGTCCGCGCCCCGGTCGACCGCCGGATCGAGCGGGAAGATCATCCGCGGGTCCGGCCGAGCGTGACGAGCAGATCTTCGTGCAGCTGGAACCAGACCACGTGGTACGAGGTCAGGCTGTCGGCCAGCTCTTCGAGGGCGCCGCCGCGGGCCCGGTCGAGGGCCGCGCCGAGCCGTCGCCGATAGCGTCCGAATCGCGGCAGCGCCGCGGCCAGCCGCCCGCAGACCACCTGGGCGCGCTGGTCGAGGTCGCCGAAGAGCTCCAGGACCCGGGCGTCGTACGCGGGGTCGCGGTGGTCGTTGGCCACGGGCACGCCGTCGACCGGGCGGAGCTGCCAGGCCGAGCACAGGTCCAGCAGTTCGGGGTTGAGGACGAGGAACTGCTCGTACGCGGCGCCCACCTCGGGGCCGGCCCCGGCCGTCTCGAGCTCGGCTGCGGCCTGCCGCGCGTCGCGGGCCCGGCCCGCCTCGGTCGGTCCCCAGGCGCCCAGTTCGCGGCGCACCAGACCGTCCACGGCCAGATCGATCAGCTCCGACTCGGTGTCCGCCTCGTCGAGGCCGGCCGCGTCGGCGACCCGGGCCAGCTCGGCGAACCCCAGGCAGCGCAGCGTGTGCAGCACCTGATTCATCAGGCCGGCCCGGCTTTCGCGGCCGCGTGGGCGGCACCCCGGCCGTCGGCCCGGGCGACGATCTCGCCGCCGGTGACCCGTACGGCCGTCTCGGTCTCGAACGTCGTGGCCGCGCCGGCCGCGGCGGCGAGGGTGCCGTGGTCGTCGAGGACGAGCCGCACCGGCCGAGGGGCCGCCCCGAAGACCTGGCGCAGCATCGCGGTGAGGTCGGTGATGCGCAGCCGGACGAGCGCGCCCGTCTCGGCCGGGTCGTCGCTGACCAGGGCCAGTGTGATGGTGTCGCCGGGGCGGGCGGCGCGGATCGCCTCCTCGGCGGCCGCGAGCCGGCCGGTGCCCAGCACCACGACGACGCCGTCGTCCACGGTGGCGGCCTGGCCGCTGAGCTCGTCGGTGATCCGGGCCGGCGGGTCCCAGCTCTGCCGGACCGGCCGGGCGGCCGGCACGTACGGCAGATGGGGTGGCTCCCAGCCGTCGGCGGGCTCCAGTCCGGCGAGCTCCAGTCCGGCGAGCTCCAGTCCGGCGAGGTGCCGGCAGGCGCGGGCCACGTCGAAGGGGTCGCCGAAGCCCGGGGCGCTCTCGGCCAGGCCGGCCGCGCCGTGCAGCATCGTCAGGATCAGCTCGGCCAGCCGCACCCGGCGACCGGGCCGCGAGCGATCCGATTCGAGCGCGACGGCCAGCAGCAGCGCTTCGAGCCGCGCGATCGGGGCCAGCGCGGCCCGTCCCCGTTCGTCGTCGAACACCCCGGTCAGCGACCGCGCCCGCAGTCGCCCGGCCGTGGCGTCGCCGGTGGCCAGCGGCAGCCGTTCGAGCCAGACGCGGGCGAAGGCCTCGGCCGCGTCCGCCAGCTTGGGCGGCGCTGCGGGCGCGGCCGAGGTGGGGGAGGGGGTGGCGTCGAGCAGGACCGCCAGATACAGCGACCGCTTGCTCGCGAAGTTGGAGTAGACGGCTCCGCGGGTCAGCTCGGCCCGTTCGGCGATGCGGTCGATCTTGGCTTCGGGGTAGCCGCGCTCGGCGAACTCGGCGCGGGCCGCGGTCAGCACGGCCGCGCGGGTGCGCGTCTGCTGCTGCGCGCGGGACATCCTCACGCCCTTAGGATACTCACATCATCCGAGTGATGAGAACATCTGAACGGCCCTCAGCGTGGGCGTTCGTGACCCGGCTGGTCGAGATCCGCGGGCGGCGCCGCTGGTCATTCCGCTTCCTGTACGCGCGGCCGCTCCCGCTGCCGGAGGCGCTGTCAGAGCCGCGTCGCCGTCCGGATCAGGCCCGCCAGCGCCAGTGACCGGCTGTGCGGCGGCCAGGCGATCACCGTCGTGACCAGCGGGGCGTCGAGCACGGGCACGGCGGCGAGCCCGTCGTGCAACGAGGACCGGATCGACTCGGGCAGCACGCTCACGGCCCGGCCCAGCGTCACCAGCTGGAGCAACTGGACCACGTCGTGCACCTCGGGCCCGGGCCCCGGCGGATAGGTGGCGTCGCCGCTGGGCCAGCGCGGCAGCGGGACCTGCGCGAGATCGGACATCCGCACGTGCGCCCGGGCGGCCAGCTCGTGACCGGCCGGCACCACCAGCACCTGGCTCTCGGTGCTGAGCTCCTCGATGTCCAGGCCGGCGGCGGAGTCGAACGGCAGGTGCAGCAACGCCACGTCGGCCCGGCCGTCGCGCAGCATTCGCTCCTGCTCACCGACGCTGCACAGCACCACATCGACGGTGACCGAGCCCGGTTCGGCCGCGTAGGCGTCGAGCAGCTTGGGCAGCAGCTCGCCGGCCGCCCCGGCCTTCGACACCAGCACCAGACCGGGGCTCTCCGAGGCCCGCCGGGCCCGCCTCTCGGCCGCCTCGACCGCACCCAGCGCGGCCCGGCCCTCGCGCAGCAGCACCGCCCCGGCGTCGGTCAGCGTCACCGAACGGCTGGTGCGGCGCAGCAGCTCGACCCCGATCCGGCGCTCGAGTTGACTGATCGCCCGCGACAGGGGTGGCTGCGCCATGCCGAGTCGTTGCGCCGCCCGCCCGAAGTGCAGCTCCTCGGCGACGGCGACGAAGTAGCGGAGCTCCCGCGTTTCCATACCGCCACGGTATCGCTGAGCACTCAGACGGTGTTGGCCCGATCCGGTCGCGGCGCCCAGGATCAATTCATGAGGACGACAACGGCGCTGGTCACCGGCGCGAACAAAGGTATCGGATACGAGATCGCGGCCGGATTGGGCGCGCTCGGCTGGGCCGTGGGCGTGGGCGCCCGGTCGGCCGAACGCCGGGACGCGGCCGTCGAGAAGCTGCGCGCCGACGGGGTGGACGCGTTCGGGGTGCCGCTGGACGTGACCGACAAAGCCGGCGTCACCGCTGCCGCCGCCCTGCTGGCCGAGCGTGGCGGCCTCGACGTGCTGGTCAACAACGCCGCGATCACCGGCGGGCGACCGCAGGAGCCCACCGTCGTCGACCCGGCGATGGTCGCGACGGTGGTGGACACCAACGTGCTCGGCGTCATCCGGGTCACCAACGCGATGCTGCCGCTGCTGCGCCGCTCGCCGTCGCCGCGGATCGTCACCATGTCCAGCAGCGTGGGCTCGCTGACGTTGCAGAGCGGGGGCACCGAGGACGTGGGCCCGATCTCCGCCGCGTACGCGCCCTCGAAGAGCTTCCTCAACGCGGTCATCGTGCAGTACGCCAAGGAGCTGGCCGGCACGAACATCCTGATCAACCTGGCCTGTCCCGGTTACGTCGCCACCGACCTGAACCACTTCAGCGGCTACCGCACCCCCAGTCAGGGCGCGGCCATCGCCGTCCGGCTGGCCACGTTGCCCGACGACGGCCCGACCGGCGGGTTCTTCGACGACGCCGGCCCGGTGCCGTGGTGACGCTGCACTGGTGATGCTCGTGCGAGCTGCCGCCGTCTCAATTCAGCAGGCTGACGCCCAGAGCGAGGACGGCCAGGCCCTGCAGGACGGCGCGGGGGACGATGATCCGGTCCCAGGCGCGCTGCCAGGAGCGTACGTCCGCCGGGGTTTCGTGGGCGTCGGCGGCCGCGGTGAGTCTGCGGTTGATGGGTGCGCTGATCCGCACGTAGAGCAGCACCCAGACGACCAGCAGCAGGAACGCCGCCCCCGCGCTCGCCGACGCGGCGGTGTGACCGGCCACCGCGGCGAGCACGGCCGCCACGCCGGCCGCGACGACACCGAGAATGCCGGGAACGGGCATGCGCCGGTCGGCCACGCCGTGCAGCTGGCCCATGACCGTCGTGAGCGTGGCGTCGTCGACCCGGGCCAGGGCGGATCGTTGCACGAGCGCGCAGAAGGCATCGGTGCCGTAGACGATGCCCGTACTCAGAATGGCCAGAAGCGCGGCCAGCTGCGCGACCAGGGTCATGCCCGGGGCTCCGGGCCGGTCAGCTGCGGCAGGGCGCCGACCTGCTGGAACACCTGCATGAGGTTCAGCTCGTCCCAGTGCTCGACGAACAGGCCGTCGCGTACCCGCCAGATGTCGATGCTGCGCATCTCGACCGGCTTGCCGCTGGCCGGGATGCCCAGCAGGTCGCCGGTGTGGGTGCCGCGATAGACGAAGCGGCCCACCACCCGGTCACCGGCGACGACCAGGTCTTCCCGGGTGACCTGGACGTCGGGCAGCCCGGTGAAGAAAGCGTTCCAGAACTGCCGGTTGGCCTCCCGCCCGTCGGCGACGAAGGCGTTGTGGTTCACGTAGTCGTCGGCGACGAACCGGTCCACCAGGTCGGCGTTGTGCGTGTTGGTCATCTCGACGAAGAGGTCGGTGAGTTCGCGTCCGGGGCTGGTCATGTCGGGCTCCTTAGGGTTAGCACCGCTAGCTGGTAGCAACGCTAACTCTGCGGACTGCTCGCGTCAATAGCGGTGCTACAACCGCTAGCAATGCTAAAGTCGGGCATGGCTATCGAGGATCGCCGGCTGCGTGAGCGCATCGCCCGCCGCCAGCTCATCACGGCAACGGCGCGCGCCCTGGCCGAGAGCGAAGGCTGGGACGCGGTCACCACACGCCGGTTGTCCACCGAGATCGAGTACAGCCAACCGGTGCTGTACAAGCACTTCGGTTCCATGGAGGAGATCGTCGAAGCCGTCGCCCTGGAGGGCTTCGGCGAGCTCGCCGTGACGCTGCGGGAGGCTCGTCACGGCGGCGCCACGCCGGCCGGCGAGGTCGACCGGGTGGCCGCTGCCTACAACGGCTTCGCCGCGGACAATCCCGCGCTCTACGACGCGATGTTCACCCGGTCGACGCGACTGCGCTTCGGCGCCGAGGACACTCCCGCTCCGCTGATCGAGGCCTTCGGCGAACTGCGCCAGGCAGTCACCACCATCGCGGCCGGCGGCGACGTCGACACGCTCACCGAGGTGCTCTGGGCCGCGCTGCACGGCCTGGTCCTGCTGGGCCGCAACGGCCGCCTGCGCCCGGAGCACGAGGCCGAGCGTCTCGAGATCCTGCTCGCGCGGTTCCGCGCGGCCGCCTCCTGACGACGGCCTGATTCCGCGTCGCCGGGGCAGTCGAACGAGACATTTTGAATGAACGACCCCAAGGGCGCACAGCGTAAGAGCCGTCCGGTGGGTAAGCGTAGGTTGAAACGAGATCAACATTCAGCTTGGAGATTCGTCATGCCCCATGCCACCACCCGTTCCCTCGACGGCACCGTCGTCGCGATCACCGGCGCCAGCGCCGGTATCGGCGCGGCCACCGCCTACTCGCTGGTCGACGCCGGCGCCCGGGTGGCCGTCTCGGCTCGCCGCGCGGACCGCCTCGACAAGATCGTCGAAGACCTCGGCGACGACAAGGTCGTACCGGTCGTCGGCGACGTCCGTGACCCCGGCCTGAGCGATGCCCTGGTCAAGGCGGCCGTCGACAAGTGGGGCCGGCTCGACACGATGGTCGCCAACGCCGGCATCGGCGCGTACGGCGGGATCCTGGACCTCGACGACGACACCCTGACCGAGATGGTCCAGACGAACTACCTGGGCACCGTCTGGAGCGCCCGCTCGGCGGTCAAGCAGTTCCGCGCGCAGAACAGCGGCGGCGACATCATCGTGGTGTCCTCCGTCGCCGGCTTCCGCGGCGGCGCCGACGAGGCCGTCTACGCCGGCACCAAGCACGCCCAGGTCGGCCTGGCCGGCTCCCTCGACCGCGAACTGCGCGCCGAAGGCACCCGGGTCACCCTGATCTGCCCGGCCGGGACGGCCACCGAGTTCGCCATCGGAGCCGGCCGCACCGAAGGGTCCCCGGACCTCGACGCCTACCTGCGCCCCGAGGACGTCGCCCACACGATCCGCGTCGTCCTGGAGCAGCCCCGCTCCGTGCGGACGACGGTCTGGCAGCTCTGGAGCACCGAGCAGCAGAGCTGACCCACCCGATCACGGCGGCGCCGTCCCGGCACGCAGGCTCGCCCACGCCGACTCAGGCCACGGGCGAATCCTGCACCGCGGGCGGATTCGACTCGACAACGTGCGGGCCACCGTTGGCGGCGCTCCCTGAGCGTCGCCTCGTGGCTTGCGGCCCACTGGGATCCGGGCGGTGATGTCCGAGCGGGCCGGGATTTTGGCGCCCGCTCGGCTTCATCCACCCGACCAGCAGTACTCGCTTTTGGCCCTTGAGCCCCCGCTCGGGCCAGGCCCTCATGTCGGACCCCGCTCTGATTGCATGCTTCTGAGGCTGTGTGCCGTCTAGGAATCGCTCCGGCCGAGTGCTGGGTGGGCGTCTCTCCGGAGCCATGCTGGTCGCTGTGCCGCTTCAAGCGGATGCCTCGGCCGCGCCGGAGCAACTGCCGCCCGCCGTCGACCGCCGTTTCGCCCAGCGCGGCAACCGTCTGAGACCTTCGGCGGGGTCGACAGAGCCGCGGGTTCAGTCAACGGGCCGTTGCCGTCCTGACCGAGCGACCGCGAAGTCGGACGCCAGGATTCGGCAGATTCCCCCGCGCGCTGAGCGCCCACTTCAGATGCTCCTAGCCGCCGCCGCCAGTACTTTCTCGCACGTCGGGGCTGCACTGTCATGATCCGCTTCAGATGGTGAACGTCGATCTTCTCAGCGGCCAGCAGAGCCTGAAAACTGTCGTACGTATGTTCGATTATGGTTCCCGTGATGGCAGACGTGCGGCAGCTGAGCGAGGACACGGCGAAACTCGCCGCGACCGCGTTGTGGCCCCTAGCCGACGATGAGCTGACCGCGTGCCTGAAGGAAGCACGTCGCCTGGAGCAGTGCGCCGCAGCCCTGCAGGCGCGGCTGGTGCACCAAGCCATCACCCGCGCTCTGCCCACAGCACAGGGCCACCGCAGCACCCCCAGTTGGCTCCGCACCCACCTGCTGCTCGACCCGCAACCAGCCCGCGAGCTGGCCGCCCAGGCCGCCGCACTGACCCGCCACCCAGCGGTAGAACAGGCAGTCTGGGCCGGCCACCTGAACCTCCGCCAATCCACCGTGATCGCCGAAACCCTAGATGCCCTCCCCGACGACCTAGCCCACCACGACTACGGCACTACCCCCGATGACGCCGCCGCCGACGACGGCCACGACGGCCACGACGGCCACGACCGCCACGACTGTCATCATGACGGGGACAAGGGTGGCAGCGGCCATGACGACTGCGGCTGTCAACGCGACGGCGACAAGGGTGGCAGCGGCCACGATAACTGCGGCTGTCACCGCGACCGCGACCAAGGCAGCGACGGCAACGGCATCGGCAACGACGGCAATAGCGACTGTCATCGCGCCGGAGACAAAGGCAGCAACGACCCCGACCGTCCCCACGACCGGCACGACGGCGCCGGTGACGACTACCCGAGCCGCAGCGATGGTCAGGACTGCGGAGATGACCAGAACGGCCACGATGTATCCCGCCTGGTCGAGCTGGCCCAGACCACGATGATCGGCATGGCCGAGCGGCTACCGGCCTACCAACTACGCCGAGTGGGCGAACGCATCCTGGCCCACGTCGCCCCGGAACTGGCCGAACGAGCCGACGAAGCAGCCCTGGCCCGTCAGGAAGCCCGCGCCCACCGCCGTCGCAAGTTCACCTTGTCGCTGCCATCCGACGGCCTGGTCCGCATCTCCGGCCTGCTCGGCACCGAAGACGCCGCCATCATGCACGCCGCCCTGCACCCACTGTGCACCCCCACGCCGGGCGACGACCGCACAGCAGAACACCGCCGCGCCGACGCCCTGATCGACATCTGCCGACTGGCTCTACGCACCGGAGAGCTACCCGCCGACGGCGGCGAACCACCCCAGCTGGCCGTCACCGTCGCCTACGACCTACTAACCCGACTCCCGCTCGTCGGCATTGCAAGCACCGGCAGCTCTGGCAGCGGGACCTCGCACGCCGGCGCCTCAGGGCCAGAAACTGTGGGCAGCGCCGCCTCGCACGGCGGTACTTCGCGCGCCGGCGCCTTGGCCAGCGGGACTTCGGGTAGCGGAGCCTCGCACGGCGGTACTTCGCACGCCGACGCCTCTGACATCGGGACTATGGGTAGCGGCGCCCTGCACGTCGGTACCTTGCACGCCGGCGCCTTGGCCAACGCGACTTCGGGTAGCGGCGCCTCGCACGACGGTGCTTTGCACACTGCCGCCTTGGGGAGCGGGACTTCGGGTAGCGGCGCCTCACACGACGGTGCTTTGCACACTGCCGCCTTGGGCACGGCGACTTCGGGTAGGGGCGCCTCTCAATTCGGCACCTTGGGCACCGAAACGTCGGGCAGCGACATACCGCACTCCGGCATCCGGAACTCTGGCACCTCACATACCGGAACTTCGGGGAGTTGCGCCCCGCACACCGGCACCGCGCACACCGGTGCCTCCGGTCTGGAAACTTCAGTCAGTGGTGACCCGCAAACCGGTACCTCAAGCACGGGGACTCTGGGCGGCGGCAACCCGCACACCGGCACCTCGCACAACCGAGCCTCGGGTCCGGGGACTTCGGGCACCGGCAACCCGCACACCGGCACCTCGCACAACCGCGCCTCGGGTCCGGGGACTTCGGGCACCGGCAACCCGCACACCGGCACCTCGCACAACCGAGCCTCGGGTCCGGGGACTTCGGGCGATGGCAACCTGCAGACCGGCACCTCAAGCGAGGGGCCTCTAGTTCGCTGCGCGTCGCACACCGTCACCATAGGCAACGGCACGCTGAGTGTTGGCGCGCGGAGCGCCGGCACGCTGAGCATCGGGACGACCGACACCGGGCTGCGTCTGTCGGCCGCCACGATGCGCAGGCTCGCGTGTGACGCCCGGATCCTGCCGTTCGTGCTCGGCGGCGCCGGCCAGATCCTCGACACCGGCCGCGCCCGCCGACTTGCCACCGGCCCCCTACGCCGCGCCCTGCACCTCCGCGATCAAGGCTGCGCGTTCCCCGACTGCGACCGCCCACCACGCTGGACCGACGCCCATCACCTCATCCCCTGGACCAGCGGCGGCCCGACCACCCTGAACAACCTGGTCCTGCTGTGCCGCCACCACCACCGACTCATCCACCACCCGGGTGGTGGCTGGCAGATCCGCCTCGGCCCCGACCAGCACCCCGACTTCTACCCACCACCGTCCATCGACCCGCTACGACGACCACGCCGCAACCTCTACCACCGACGCCAATAACCGCCGTCCACCCACCACGCGCAACACTCATCCGCAGATGGACCAGTCGACCTTGCACAGGCTGCGCCCGGCGCTCGTCCCATGGTCAACTCGAAGTCATGCGGCCAAGCTGCCAGGGGAGGCGCTGTTCGGACAGCCGGCGCACAACAGAGATGTGCAGGTTGAACGCCTGCCGGACGAGCAGCGCGGCCATGATCAGCCCGTTCGGATGGTCCGGCTGGGCTGAGGTGCCCTGCCGCAGGGCGCAGCGGGCGCAGCGGGCGCCAGATGATCAGCAGCGCGCTTGCTGATCGACGTTGGTATCGCACGACCGCATCAACGTCATACCTTGAGCGCATACCTGCCACCCATGTTTTTCGGACGCTGCTTGGCTGCCCGGCGATGCGGCGAAATCAACTCCTGGTCCGGGCGTGACGGACATCGGCTGCAGTGCCTGCGCCGCCCGTGTGCTACGAGATCAGCGAAAGTGACTGTCGCGAAGGTCCAGCCGGCGATTCCCAGCCACAGATTGCCGTGGTCCCCGACGAAGCTGATACCTACGGCGACATAGGCGAGGTCGGTCCACCACGGGAACAGCGCGGAAGTACGCGGATCAACGGCTACCTGCCTGAACGGATCCCGGCCGATCAAGTTGGCGAATGCCTTGCCGAGCTTGATCCGGCCGTTGACGCTTCCGGCGCCGCTGTCCGGGTCCGGCTTGGCTGGCGAGCGGCTTGGCGGGCGAGCGGCATGGCTGGGGAGCGGCTTGGCGGGCGAGCGGCTTGGCGGGCGAGCGGCTTGGCGGGCGAGCGGCTTGGCGGGCGAGCGGGTCGGCCGGCGGACAGATCGCGCGTCGAACAGATCGGCTGCAGTGGGCGCGTTTTCGAGACCAAGCATTACCGTCGCGTCGTTGATTTATGAGAGGTGCTTTCGCGTCTGGTTCGCTACTGCGGCGCGGAACGTCGTGGCGAACTGGTCTGGTGCTTCCAGCCAGGGATGATGGCCTGCGTCGGGGATCAGGACGACCTTGCACTTGAGGCGGGCTGCGAGTTGTTTGAGGGCGTCCGCGGGGCGGCTGTCGGCGGCTCCACCGATGATCACTGTGCCGGGGGGAAGGCGGTCGCGGAGCTCGTTCAGGTGTGATTCGAGCGGGTCGGCTTTCGTCGCGGCGTTGAGCTGGGTGTTCATTGTGTAGTTGACGGGGCGCAGGTTATGGGCGGATTCACTAGCCCGATCCCATGCCTGGGTTTGGTCGGCGTGGTCGGTGAACCATGACAGCGTGAGGTATTCGGTCTCTTCGGCGTTGGTCCGCGAGGCGATGGCTTCGAGAATGTCGAGCCTGGTCTGCTGCTCGTCGGTGCGGCGTGCTCGCTGCGTTGCCCGGTCGGCTTCTCGCCAAGAGCCCAGGAAAGGTCCGGCCAGCTGAACCAGGCCCACTACACGCTCGGGATGGGCCAGCGTGAAGTAGCCGGCCAAGTTGGTCCCGTACGAGTGGCCCACCAGAACGACCCGATCGTGCTGCCAAGCGTTGAGCAACGAGTTCAGGTCACGGATGTGGCGGGCGATCGTGTGCTGCCCGTCCCACTGGGATCCTCCAGTGCCTCGCTGGTCGTAGCGGTGGACCAGGCACAGGTCGTCGATCATGCCGGCGACGGGGCCGAGATAGTCCGGAAGTCCCGGGCCACCGTGCACCAGGACCACGGGCCACGTCTGCCGGCTCGGTGAACCGGTGGTCCACGTGCGCAGCTGAACACCGTCGTACATCTTGATCAAGGCTGCGGTCATGACATGACTCGTCGTTCGATCGAGGTCGTCGCGCCTGAGGAGGTCGCGGCTGAGAGGTTACCGCTGGGGACGTTACGGCTGGGGAGGTTATGGCTGAGCGGATCCCGGCTGGGGAGGTTGCGGCTGAGCGGATCCCGGCTGGGGAGGTTGCGGCTGAGCGGATCCCGGCTGGGGAGGTTATGGCTGAGCGGATCCCGGCTGGGGAGGTTATGGCTGAGCGGATCCCGGTTGGGGAGGTTGCGGCTGAGCGGATCCCGGTTGGGGAGGTTGCGGCTGAGCGGATCCCGGTTGGGGAGGCTACAGCTGTGCAGGTCGCGGCTCAGGAGGGTTACGGCTGGGGAGGTCGTGGGCTGGGAGGTTGAGGCTGCCTCAGGGTTTGCGGCCCACTGCGGTCCAGATGTTGATGTCGGAGCGGGCGGGGATTTCGGCGTTTGGCTCGGGTCGCCACTCGCTGGCGGGCACTACGCCCGGGTCGATGAGCTGCAGGCCCTCGAACAGGTCGGCGAACTCCTGCTGGGGGCGGGTCCACACGTCGGAGCGGCCCTGGGCGATGATCTGCTGGTAGAGGGCCTGCTGCTCGGGCGTACCGAAATCGGACGTGGCGTGGGTGGCGACCAGGTAGCTGCCCGAGGGCAGGGCGTCGACCAGTTCGCGCACGATCGGCTTGGCGGCGCCGTCGCCGTGGATGAAGTGCAGCACGGCGATCAGCATCAGGGCGACCGGCTGGTCGAGGTCCAGGGTGTCGCGCAGCGCGGGGTTGCGGAGGATCTCGCCGGGGCGGTTCAGGTCGGCCTCGATGTACGCCGTGCGGCCCTCGGGGCTGCTGTTGAGCAGGGCGCGGGCGTGGACCATGACCAGCGGGTCGTTGTCGACGTAGACGATGCGGGCCTCGGGCGCTACGCGCTGGGCCACCTCGTGGGTGTTGTCGGCCGTGGGCAGGCCGGTGCCGATGTCGAGGAACTGCCGGATGCCGGCCTCGGCGGCCAGGAAACGGGTGGCCCGCTGGAGCAGGGCCCGGTTGGCCAGCGCGCCCAGCCGTACCTTGGGGAACAGTTTTTGCAGCTCGTCGCCCGAAGCGCGGTCGGCGGCGAAGTTGTCCTTGCCGCCGAGCCAGTAGTTGTAACGCCGGGCCGGGTGGGGCACGGACGGGTCCAGGCCCGCGGGCGCCGCGCTGGTGTTCTCCACAGCGGAACCATAACGCCCGTTCCCGGACGCTGTCTCACCGGTCCACAATGGAAAAATGGATGAACTCGACACGGGCGTGCCGCAGACGGCGCGTATCTGGAACTACTGGCTCGGCGGCACCGACAATTTCGCGGTCGACCGCCAGGTCGGCGACCAGATCCGCGGGGCGTTCCCGGACATCGTCGACAACGCGCGGGCGTCCCGGGCCTTCCTGGTCCGCGCGGTCACCCACGTCACCCGTTCGGGTGGCCTGCGGCAGTTCCTGGACGTCGGGGCCGGGCTGCCGACGGCCGACAACACCCACGAGGTGGCCCAGCGCGTAGCGCCCGAGGCCCGCATCGTCTACGTCGACAACGACCCGCTCGTGCTCGCCCACGCCCGGGCCCTGCTGACCAGCAGCCCCGAGGGCCGCACGGCGTTCGCTCAGGCCGACGGCCGCGACACCGGCGCGGTGCTGGCCGAGGCCGCCCGTACGCTGGACCTGGACCAGCCGGTGGCCCTGATCATGTCGGGTCTGCTGGGCCACGTGACCGACGACGCCGACGCCACCGCGATGGTGCGTGCCTACGTCGAGGCGCTCGCTCCCGGCAGCTACCTCATCGCCCTCGACGGCTCGCACAGCATCGAGCACGCCGAAGCCGAGACCATCTGGAACGAACAGGCCAACCCGCCGTACGTGCTCCGCGGTCACGCCGGATTCGCCCGCTTCTTCGACGGCCTGACCCTGATCGAGCCGGGCGTGACCTCGGCCCCGCTGTGGCGCCCGGCAGATCCCGGCCCCCAGCCTCTCGACGTGGTCTGCGGAGTCGCGATCAAAATGACTGCGTGACTTCCTCTCGTACGGCGTTGATCACCGGCGGCCGGAGCGGCCTAGGCGCGGCCGCCGCGGCCCGGCTGCGCGCCGACGGCGTCACCGTCCTCACGCTCGACCTGGCCGACGGCGCCGATCTGCGCGCCGACGTGTCCGACCCGGCTGCCGTACGGGAGGCCGCCGCCCAGATCGGCCCGATCGACATCCTGGTCAACTCGGCCGGCGTCGTCGGCCCGAACGCGCCGCTGTGGGAGATCGAGCCCGACGCCTGGGACAGGGTCTTCGCCGTCAACGTGCGCGGCACGTTCAACACGTGCCAGGCCTTCGTCCCCGGCATGCGCTCGCGCGGCTGGGGCCGCATCGTCAACCTGGCCAGCATCGCCGGCAAGGACGGCAACCCCGGCATGAGCCCGTACTCGGCCTCGAAGGCGGCGGTCATCGCCCTGACCAAGTCGCTCGGCAAGGAGCTGGCCACCTCCGGCGTCCTGGTCAACGCGATAGCCCCGGCCGTGATCGAGACCCCCATGAACGCCGCCACCGACCCGGCCACGCTGTCCCACATCACCGGCCTCATCCCGATGAAGCGCGCCGGCCGCCCCGAGGAGGTGGCCGAACTGATCGCCTGGCTCACCTCCGACAAGGTCACCTTCTCCACCGGCGCCGTCTACGACATCAGCGGCGGCCGCGCCACCTACTGACAGCGGCTCTTTGTGACAGTCGAGCGGGTGCGCGCGAGGCGCACCCGCGAGACACAGCGATATGCGGGCGGCGGACTGTCGGCGGGCGGTCGAAGGGTCAGGCGGCCTGCCGGAGCGAACGGCCGCGCAGGAACGCTTCCAGGCCGGCGAGGTCGTCGGTGTTGATGTGGTCGACGTCGGCGGCGACCAGTTCGCGCCAGAGGGCGTCGCGGGCCGGGCCGGGGGTGTCGGGGGTGGCCCAGAAGCGTACGCGCTGGTTGCTCGCGTGGGCGTCGTGGATGAACTGGCGCAGCTTCGCGCGTTCGGCGGCCGGCATGGGGCCGACGCCCTGCCACGTGAACAGATTGTTCCAGTTGTCGCTGATCAGCGGGATGAACGACGCCGGGGCGCCCGAGCCCAGGTCGGCGGCGCGGCCGTCGTAGAACGCGCGGCGCACCGGCTGCTCGGCCATCAGGTCGCGGGGCCGGTCACCGCTGACGACCACCGTGACCGCGTCCTTCAAGACCTTTCCCCAGGCGTACGTCGTGAGGATGTCCCGATAGCGGCGGAGCACCCGGTCGAGCTCTGTGTAGGTGGCCGGGCCGGTGTTCTTGATGTCGACCAGCAGCTGGAGCGAGATCGGGCTGCCCCGGTACACGCGGCCGTGGTTGGCCCGCACCCGCTGCTTCAGTGGCTCCAGGTAGAGGCTCTGCAGCGTACGGCCGGGAACCACGTCCTCGAGGTCGTGGGCGACGAGCAGCTCGCCGTCGACCAGGTAGATGTCGGCCTCCACGCTGGTGAAGCCGTGCGCGAGGGCGTCGGCCAGGGGGCGCTCGTGCTCGTAGTCGTTGTGGGCGTGTGCGCGGGCCAGCGGGCGCGCTCCGGGGCGGCCGTCCGCGTGGGCCACGGCGGGCGCGAAGGCCAGGGCGGCGCTCACCGCGACGACCAGGCTGAGAACTCGGCGGATCATGTGTCATCTCCCGTCATCCATCGACGAGCCTGACTTTAGGGGGCCGGGCTGTCGTCGCCCATGAACCGCGGGTGAAAGGTAGCCTGACGCGATGGCGGTGAACTCCCGGATCAAGCCGGTCGAGCGGGCCACGAAGCGGTCGTGGGACGAGTGGCTGGCGTTCATGGACGGCATCGGCGCCCAGGAGCTCGATCACAAGCAGATCGCCTTGAAGGTCTACTACGAGCTCGAGGGCACCGGCGTGGAGCCGCTGGGCTGGTGGACCCAGGCCGTGACGGTGGCCTACGAGCAGTTCATCGGCCGCCGCATCCCCGGTCAGCGGCCCGACGGCACGTTCCAGATGAGCGTCAGCAAGTCCACGCGGCTCGGCATGCGCGAGCTGATGGACGCCTGGACCGCGTTCGCGGCGCGGGACGAGTTCGTGACCGCGCTGATCACCGGTGAGCCCAAGGTCAGCGGCACCGAGCGCCGCATCACCTGGCGGGTCAAGGCGGCCGACGGCTCGTCCGTCACGGTCACCAGCGAGCCCAAGGCCAACGGTACGGCCTCCATCGTGGCCACCCAGATCGGCCTGCCCGGCCCCGAGCAGAACGACGAGGCCCGCGAGAACTGGGCCGCCGCCGTGGCGCGTTTCCTGGACAGCCTGGCCTCCGTCTAACGGGCGATAGGCGTACGACCAGGTATTGCGCGGAGATGGGCCGTGGGCGTTACGTGAAGGGCGCTATCGACCGGGAGGTGCGAGCAGAGGGCTGCGATGGTGAAGACTGCGATCGACCGGAATCTCGACAGCGGGGTGACGACGGTTCGGCTCGACGGGGAGCTGTCGGCCGTCACCGTGCCCGAGGTCGGCACCGTGATCGCCAAGGCCGTGGCCGAGTGCCCGCCGGCCGTGATCGTCGATCTGACCGGGCTAAGTCACGACGAGGACCCGCTGCTGGTCGTGTTCGCGACCATGACGCACGACGCGCAGCTGCACTGGGGTGTGCCCGTGCTGCTGTGCCAGGCTACTCCCGGCGTACAGGAGGGGCTCAGCGCTTTTCGGCCCTATGTGGCGCTTTACGAGGACACTTCACAGGCGATGCTCGCCGTGCACGCGAACGTGCCGCGCTGGGTCCGCCGGCATCTGCCGCCCCAGCCCCACAGTGCCGCCGTCGCCCGGAACGTGACCGGCGAAGCCTGCCTGACCTGGGGTGTCGAGGGGTTGCGGGGCCCGGCCCGGCTGGTCGCCAACGAGCTCGCGGCCAACGCGATTGTGCACTCGGGGGGCGAGTTCGACCTCACCGTCGTCCATACCGGCCGCTATCTGCGGATCGCCGTGCAGGACGCCAGCCCCGCGATGCCCCGGGTGCCCGAGGGACCGCCGGTGACGAGCACGGTGATGCGGCCGGGTTCGGGGCGTGGCCTGCGCATCGTCGCCGCGGCGTCCACGCATTGGGGCGCCACGCCCCTGCTCGACGGCAAGATCGTGTGGGCGCTGATCCGCTCACCGGACGGCGACCGCCTCTAGCGTTGTCCACGGAGCGCTTTGTCCACAGATTGCGTTGTCCACAGATCGCGTCATCCACAGATCGCGTTGTCCACAGCCGGCTTGTCCACAGGGCCGGACGGCCGGCGGCGCGGCCTGGCAGTCTTGGGGCATGGAGAACGCGATCACCCCGCCGTGGCCCCGCCTACGCGTCGCCGACTGGACAGATACCCGCGACACGCTGCACATGTGGACCCAGATCGTGGGCAAGGTCCGCATGGCGTACGCGCCGGCCGTCAACCACTGGTGGCACGTCACGCTCTACCCCAGCGCGCGCGGCCTGACCACGTCGGCCGTGCCGCACGCCGGCGGCGTGTTCGACATCGAGTTCGACTTCGTCGACCACCGCCTGCGCATCCGCACCAGCGACGGCGGCTCCCGCGACGTCACGCTCGAGCCCAAACCGGTCGCCACCTTCTACGCCGAGACTCTCGAGGCGCTGGCCGCGCTGGGCCTCGAGCCGCAGATCCGACCCGTCCCCAACGAGGTCGCGGCCGCGATTCCCTTCCCCGACGACCACGAGCACAAGGCGTACGACGGGGACGCGGCGCAACGGTTCTGGCGGCAGCTGCTGCAGGCCGAGCGGGTCCTCGGCCGGTTCCGCTCCGAGTTCGTCGGCAAGGCGAGCCCCGTCCACTTCTTCTGGGGCGCGATGGATCTGGCCTACACCCGCTTCTCCGGCCGCAGCGCCCCGCCGCACCCGGGCGGCGCCCCCAACTGCCCGCCGTGGGTGATGCGCGAGGGCTATTCGCACGAGCTGGCCAGCTTCGGTTTCTGGCCCGGCGGTGGCGAGGAGGGCGCCTTCTACGCGTACGCCTACCCGGAGCCGCCGGGCTACGCGGAGCGCACAGCGGCCTACTACGACCCGGCGCTCAGCGAGTGCGTGCTGCCCTACGAGACCGTGGCCGAGGCATCCGACCCGGACGCGCTGCTGACCGAGTTCCTGCGCTCGACGTACGTGGCCGCCGCCGACCTGGCCGACTGGGACCGCCCGGCCCTGGAGGCAGCGCGGTAACCGGCAGCCGAAACCGGCGTCACCGCGCCCACGGGGCGACGCCGGTGGTGGGCTGACCTGTCGTGCCCCGCGGGGTGACGCTGACGGCGGGCTGATCTGCCGTGGCCGCGGGGTGACGCTGACGGCGGGCCGATCTGCCGTGGCCGCGGGGTGACGCGGTTGGCGGGCTGATCTGCCGTGGCCGCGGGGTGACGCTATTGGTGGGCTGACCTGCCGTGGCCGCGGGGTGACGCGGTTGGTGGGCTGATCTGTCGTGCCGCTTATCGGTTCGCGTGTCGGTTGTATCGCGCGACCATGGTGGAGACGGCGTCGTCCACCACCGCGGTCACGCGTTCCGGGGTCACCGTCCATCCCGGGACCACCAGGCGCGGCCAGAACAGGTAGTTGGAGATCATTCCGAGGAACTGGGTGGCGGCCATCTGGGGGTCGGTGATGTCGGCCGTCCCCGCGTCGCGCTCGGCCACGAGGTAGGTCCGCACCGTCTCGAAGTACGGCAGCTTGCCCTCGGCGAAGTGTGCCTTGGCCAGCTCCGGGAAGCGGGGGAGCTCGGCGATGACGATGCGGAACAGGTCCACCATCCCCGGCCGGCCCAGCAGCGCCGCGTAATGCCGACCGAGCGCGGTCAGTCCGGCTGCCAGGTCACCCACGAACGGCACCTCGGCGTCCTCACCACCGGCCCAGGAGTCGATGACGATGGCGTCGAACAAGGCGGCCTTCGTGGGGAACTGCTTGAACAACGTCGCCTTCGACACCCCGGCTTCCTCGGCGATGCGCGCCAGCGACGCCCGGTCATAGCCCAGCTCGAGGAACAGCTGTGTGGCGGCCTGCACGATCAGCGCGCGCTTCTGCTGAGCCACTCGCTGGTGATAGGTCGTCATGCGGTCATCATAGCGAGGTGAGTGGGTTGACTCACCATCCGTGGCGACGTACTGTCCTCATGGTGAGTCGCTTGACTCACCTTTGCTTCGCTGTCGGAGGACCGCATGTCCCGCTTCACCGATCACACCGTTCTCGTCACCGGCGGCACCGGTGGGCAAGGCGCCAGTCACGTGCGCGCCTTCCATGCCGAGGGGGCCAACGTCGTCATCGGCGCCATCAACGCCGAGCGCGGCGCCGCCCTCGCCGCCGAACTGGGTGACAAGGCGCTTTTCGTCCGCCTCGACGTCGCCGACGAGACGTCCTGGGCCTCGGCCGTCGCGGCGACCGAGGAAGCGTTCGGCGCGCTCACCATCCTGGTCAACAACGCCGGAGTGCAGAACCCGCCGGCCCTCATCGAGGCCACCGACCGGGCCACGTGGACTCGCATCCTCGACACCAACCTCACCGGCACGTTCCTCGGCATCAAGGCCGCCGCGCCGGCGCTACGGCGAGCGGGCGGCGGGGCGATCGTCAACATCGCCTCCACCATGGGCACCGGCGGCACCGCCTTCTACGCGCCCTATGTCGCCAGCAAGTGGGCCGTCCGCGGGCTCACCCAGACCGCCGCACTCGAACTGGGTCGCGACAACATCCGCGTCAACACCATCCACCCCGGCGTCGTCGCCACCGCGTTCATCACCGAACCCGCGGCCGGCGCCGACGCCCCGATCGCCGACTTCTACTCCGCCGAGCCGTTCGCCGTCCCCCGGCTCGGGCAACCCGCCGACATCACAGCGACGCTGCTCTTCCTCGCCTCGCCCGACGCGGCCTTCATCACCGGCGCCGAGCACATCGTCGACGGCGGACTGCTCCTCGGGCCCGCCCTGAAGAACGACGCCGCCTGATGGCACTCTCGCAGCTGCCGCCGGAGATCAGGCGAGCCATCGAGATCACGCCCGCGGCCGGCACCCGCGAGCGGATCGTGGACATCACCACCACCGGGCGGCGCACCGGACGACCCCGCCGCATCGAGATCTTCTTCTACCGGGCCCACGGCGCCACCTACCTCTGCAGCGGCGCGGGCGGTGGTCCCACCGGCTGGAGCGCGAACCTGCGCGCGAACCCCGCCTTCACCTTCCACCTGAAGAACGGCGTCAAGGCCGACCTGCCGGCCCACGCCACCACCGTCACCGACCCGGCCGAACGAGCGGCGGTCCTCACCGCCATCGTCGACGACCTCAACCAGCCCCACGACCCCGGCACCATCCGCCCGACCAGGCTGGCGGACTGGGCTGACAGCAGACTGATGCGCATTCATTTCGACTGAGATCGCAGGCCACTCGGTGTCGCCCACGCGCGTCGTCCCTCATTCGGTGGCGCGGGCGAATCCGGCAGAGGCGTCGGTGAACGCGCGGCGGATGGTCCGCAGTCAGCGGAGACCCGCACGCTTGAGGATCTCCACGATGACGGCGGCTTTGTCCTGGACGTAGCCCGATACCGAGAGTGGGTGCTTCGCCGCCGATGCGTACTTCTGTGCTGCGTAGCGGTCCCGGTCGTCCGGGTGGCTCCGGAGCCAGTCTCGGAAGACGATGTGGCGCAGGTACTCGTCGCAGTCCGGGCCGAAGACGTGCAGGTTGACGTCGTGGCTTTCGGTCCACAAGCACCGGTGCTCGTACCAGTGCGGCTCCCGGGCGCGCAGCGCGTATCCGGCAACGGTGAGGTCCGGGACGTAGGCATCCTCGTCGCCCGGGTCGGCGACGATCAGATCGATGTCGACGCGGTCCTTCGCGGGTAGCCCCGGCACGGCGGTGGAGCCGACGTGCTGGAGTGCGAGGACCCGCTCGCCGAGCGCGTCCCGGATGCGGCTTTCTTCTCGCCGGTAGCGCGCCGGCCAGTTCGGATCGTAGGGGCCGATGGTGATGGGTGCCTTGGGCGTGTCCGGCGCGCGGTCGCCGACGGCGCGTCGCGCCATCTGTTCCGGCGTCGCCATCACCGACGACGGCGGTAACGGGGGTATGCGCATGCCGAGACGTTAGCGTTCGAGATCAATTGCTCTTCGGACTCAGTACTACAGGAAGTGACGGCTTCACCTGGACGGTGCCGGCCCGGTGCCGCCTACAGCCGGACGGTGCCGCCTCAGTCCGGACGGGGCACTGTGCTCGCGCTGCCTCGATCGAGGGCGGACAAGCGGAACACCACCAGGTCCAGCCGGTCGACGACGGGGCCGGCGATGCGTCCCTCGCGCGCATCCCGCCGCAGCGCTGCCAGTCCTTGCTCGAAGACGTGGCCGGGCAAGCCGGCGAGCGCCCGGGCCCCCGCCGGCAGGTAGGGGAGCGCCCCGGACATCCACCTCTCGACGTCCCGGGGGCGGAGACCGCGCCCGCGATCGTAGCCGCCGGCCATCGCTGAGCCGTAAGTCATCGGCCGCCTCCGTTTCCGGGCTGGACGTTGGCACGCGCCGCGCCGCCGGCGGCACTTCACCCCATAAGTAACGGGTTCGACCACGTGAGGGCTTGCATCGAAACATTGAAAGGTATGAGATTTTGTCAGCCGGGTGCGAGCCACCCGGCGCGGAATCTCTGTAGAGGAGCACGTCCCTTGAGGAACCAGAGCACCGTCGTGCTGGCCGCCGTCTCCGCGTTCGCGGTGGTGGCGGGCCTCACGGCCATGCCCGCGAGCGCCGCACCCGGCGACGTCGCGACCCGCTCGGCCGGCGCGGAACCAACCGCGTCGCTGGGCGAGGACAACCTGCCCCACCCGCTCGGCGAGCAGCGTGAGGCCGAGCGCACCGAGGCGCTGGCCAAGCTCATCGCCGGAGAGGTCAAGAGCGAGAAGCGTACGGGATCGGAGGTCATCCGCCTCGGCCAGGGCAAGTTCGTCGAGTACCGCAAGAAGGAGACCAAGACCGACCCGGTGCTCACCTTCCTGGTCGAGTTCGGCGACACCACCTACCCTGCGGCCGGTGGCACGCCGGGCCCGCTGCACAACAAGATCGCCAGCCCGGACCGGGCCAACGACAACACGACGATCTGGCGCTCCGACTTCAGCCCGGCCTACTACAAGGAACTGCTGTTCGCCAAGAACAAGGAGTCGATGGCGAACTTCTACTACAAGCAGTCCGGCGGTCGCTACACGGTCGGCGGCGACGTCACCGACTGGGTGCAGCTGCCGTACAACGAGGCGCGCTACGGCAGCAACGAGCTGGCCGAGGAGGACGGCTACTGGAACTACATCAAGGACAGCGCCGCCGCCTGGTACGCCTCCGAGGTCGCCGCCGGCAAGACGCCCGAGCAGATCAAGGCGTACCTGAAGACGTTCGACGTCTGGGACCGCGACGACCACGACAAGGACGGCGACTTCAACGAGCCGGACGGCTACATCGACCACTTCCAGGCCATCCACGCCGGTGAGGGCGAGGAGGCCGGCGGCGGGGCGCAGGGCGCGGACGCGATCTGGTCGCACCGCTGGTACGCGTTCGCCGACGACGCCGGCAGCACCGGACCCGAGGGCAACCTGGCCGGCGGCGTGCCGATCGGTGACACCGGCCTCTGGATCGGCGACTACACGACCGAGCCGGAGAACGGCGGGCTCGGCGTCTTCGCCCACGAGTACGGGCACGACCTGGGCCTGCCCGACCTGTACGACACGGCCGGCGGCGACAACGGCACCGGCTTCTGGACGCTGATGTCGGGCGGGTCGTGGCTGAACCGTGGCGCCCCGACGATCGGCTCGACGCCCGGCTACATGGGCGCCTGGGAGAAGATCTTCCTCGGCTGGTCGAACTTCGTGACGGTCAAGCCCGGCAAGAGCAAGTACGTGACCCTGGGGTCGGCCGCCTACGCGGAGACCGGCGTGCTGCCCGAGGCGGTCGTGGTGCCGCTGGCCGACGGCTCGTACTACGCGGCCGAGTACCGCTCGTACACCGGCTACGACGAGACGCTCAAGGTCGGCCCGTACAACTGGGGCTGGCAGGACACGCGGCCGGACTGGGCCGAACGGTTCCCGTACCAGGACGGTCTGCTGGTCTGGTATGTCAACCCGGCGGCCGGCAACAACAACACCAGCCGCCACCCGGGTACGGGCCTGGCGCTGCCGGTCGACGCGCGGCCCGCGCCGATCGTCTTCCCTGACGGTGTCCAGCTCGGCAACCGGCGCCAGCCCTTCGACGCCACGTTCGGGTTGCAGAAGACCGATCCGGTGACCTTCCACCGCAACGGCGTCCCGGTGTCGCTGCCCCGCCAGGCGGCCAAGCCGGTCTTCGACGACTCCGACCCGCTGGCCTACTGGAACGCGGCCAACCCGCAGAACTCGGTCAAGGTGGCCGGCACCGGCGTCAAGCTGGAGGTCAAGACCCAGATCACCGGCCCGATCCCGCTGATGACCCTCAAGGTGACCCCGCCCCAGGCGGACTGACCTGGTGGCGCCGGGCCGGGGTCAGCCCCCGGCCCGGCGTGACACCGCGGAAGCCTCAGCCGGCCCAGTCGATCTGGGGGGAGGGGTAGAAGTCGACGCCGCGGGCGGTCCAGCGCGGGCCGTAGGCGCCGAGCCTGGCCCGGAACGACTCCCAGTCGCGCGCCGGGGACCAGCCGAGCTCGGCCAGGGCGGCCAGGCGCGGGAACGCCATGAACTCGATGTCGTCGAGATTGCGCAACGTCTCCGACCACAGGGGAGCCTCGATGCCCAGCACAGCGCTCTCGGGGACACCGGTGACATGGGTGCCGGGATCCCAGTCGTACGCCTTGCGGACCTCGATGTAGCCCGCCCAGGTCAGCCCCAGCCGGGTCGACGGGTCGTACTTCATGTCGAGATAGGTCAGGTTCGAGGGCGACATGACCACCTTGGTGCCGGCCGCGACGGCGGCGGCCAGGGCCGGGTTCGACGTCTTGTCGCTCCAGTTCTGCGCCACGGCGGTGTGACTGGCCGGCGCCTGGGTGATCTCGTTCCACCCGTACGCCTTCTTGCCGTACTTGGCGACGAGCGGAAGCACCCGCTGCTGGAAGGCGACGTAGTCGGCCTCGGTGGTGGCGTGGGCCTCGTCGCCGCCGATGTGGATCAGCGGGCCGGGCGTCATCGCAGCCAGCTCGCGGATGACGTCCTCGACGAACCGGTACGTGACCTCCTTGCCGATGCACAGCGAGCTGTAGCCCACCTCCGTGTCCGTGCGGGGTGGCGGCGCGACCCCGTCGCAGGTCAGCTCGGGGTAGGCGACCTGCGCGGCGTTGACGTGACCGGGCAGGTCGATCTCGGGCACGATCGTCACGTGCCGCGCGGCGGCGTAGCGCACCAGGTCGCGGTAGCCGGCCTTGGTCAGGTAGCCGCCGCTCTCGCCGTCGACCCCGGTGCCGGGCGCGCCGCCGACGGTGGTCAGCCGGGGCCACGAGTCGATCTGGATGCGCCAGCCCTGGTCGTCGGAGAGGTGCAGGTGCAGGTGGTTGACCTTGAACTGGCTGATCTCGTCGATGTAGCGCTTGACCTCGGCCGGGGTGTGGAAGTGGCGGGCCAGGTCGAGCATCGCGCCGCGGTAGGCGAAGCGCGGCCGGTCGGTGATCTCGCCGCCGGCGACGACGAAGGGCGCCCGCAACGGCACCAGCTGGCGCAGCGTCTGTACGCCGTTGAACAGCCCGGCGTTGTCGCCCGACCGGATCGTGACACCGGACCGGCCGGCGCTCAGCTCGTAGGCCTCGGCGCCGAGCCGGGCGCCCGTTTCCAGGGTGATGGCCGGGGTGCGGGCCGGGGCGTGGCCGACGACCGGCAGCCGGTAACCCGTCGTGGTTCTCAGCGCTTCGGCCAGGCGGTCGGCGACGGCTCGGGCCGAGTGCGGCGCCTCGATCACCGTGCGGGCGGTGAGCCGGAAGGCCGGGCCGTGCGGGCGGACCTGGACCGGCGCCGGGATCACGCTGTCCAGGGCCGGGGCGGCCGGCGTCGGGGCCGAGCGGGCCGGTGCGGCCGACGAGGCGACGGTCAGCGGCAGCGCAGCGGCGAGCAGGGCGGTGAGGGGAATGCGCATGCCTCGACCGTACATAGGCAGTGTTCGATCTGTGAAGAGTGTTTCCCATTGCGCCGGGCCGATACCGAGTCCGGCCCGGCGCAGGGTTCGCGAAAACTAGGCGAGCAGATTCCGGCGTACGCCTGTGGTCCGGAAGAGATACTCGCGGGACTCCTCGAGTTCGCGGCCGAGCCGGTTCAGGTCGGCGCCGAGCAGCTGCCCCTTCCACTTGCGGATCTGGCCGGCCACGATGACGGTTTCCACGTTGCTCCGGTCCATCAGCGACACGACGGCGCCGACCGCGTTGTTGACCGGCGCGACGTTGAGCGCGGTGGCGTCGAGCAGGACGATGTCGGCTTCCTTGCCCACCGTCAGGGAGCCGGTCCGCCGGCCGAGGCCCAGGTGGTCGGCGCCGTTGGCGGTGGCGAACCGGAGCGCGTCGCGGGTGCGCAGCAGCGCCGGCGTGCCCGGCTGGGGACCACCCTGGTCGAGAACGGCCTGGTTGACGAGCATCCGCTGCATGGTCAGGGCGCTCCGCATGAGCGTGAACGGATCGGCGGCCATCGTGGTCTCGACATCCGAGCTCAACGACGGCTCCAGGCCCATTTCCTGCATCTTGAGCAGCGGCGGTGTGCCGTGCCGCATGACCATCTCGACGGGCACGGCCACGGAGACCTTCGTCCCGGCGTCCCGGGCGGCCTTCCAGGCGAGGTCGCTCATCCCGGTCATGTGGATCAGCAGGACGTCCGGGCCCAGTCCGAGGTCCTTGTTCGCCCCGCCCTCGCCCCGCGCGAGCGCGTCGATGATCGGGCTCTGCCCGAAGCTGCCGACCGCGTGGGCCGCGATGGGCAGGCCGAGCTCGCGGGCGATGGTCCAGGACCGGGTGAGCACGTCGTCGCCGAGATAGACCTCACCGCCCATGACCATCGTGACCAACTGGTCGTCCGAGGAGAACCACTGCTTCCGGACCCGGTACGCGTCCTCCGGATAGGCCGCTCCGGTGCGGCCGTCACCCTCGAAGTAGCCGAACGCCGCGCGACGCCCGGTGTCGACGAGGGCTTGCACGGCCGCGTCGGTGTGCTCGGGCGAATGGTGGATCTGCGAGATGTCGAGAACCGTGGTGACACCGGCGTCGAGCTGGGACAGCCCACCGAACAACGAGTTGATGTAGACGTCCTGCGGGCGGTAGGCGGGCGCGAACTTCTGCAGGACGTACTCGACGTACGAGGGATCGGCGGCCGGCGTACCGGATCCGTCGTTGAACAGCAGCGCGTCGGGCAGGAACGAGCGCAACGCGGTTTCGAACAGGTGGTGGTGCGTGTCGACGAAACCCGGCACGACGATCCGCCCGCGGGCGTCGATCACCTCCGCGTCGCCGGCGTCCAGCCCGGGGCCGATCGCCACGATCTTCGTACCTTCGACAAGGACGTCAGCACTCTCGAAGTCACCCACGGCGGGGTCCATGGACACGACCGTGCCGCCTCGAATGACGTAGCGACGGCCCGAAGGCGCCGAGGGAACAGTGCCGGCCGAGGGAACAGTGCTGGCCGAGGGAAGAGTGCTGTCAGACACGAGAATCCTCCTGTGATGATGAAGTTACAGCGTGAGCACGGTGCGTCGGGCGAGGCCCGGCCGCCCGCGATGCGCCCGGCAGACGGGTCAGCAGCGGGATCGCGGTGCTCAGGGCGATCGCGACCGTGACGACGGTGAAACCGATGAGCGCCGTGGTGAGCGGGACCGTGAGCGTGGCGACGCCGATGCCGACCACCGGCACGGTCAGCCCGACATAGCCGGTCAGGAAGATGCCGGCGAGAACCTCGCCGCGATGGGTGGCGTCGGCCAGGGAACCGGCCACGGCCAGGGACGCCTTGAACAGCGGGCCGCCGCCGGCGCCGGTCAGGACCGCACCGGCGAAGAACCACCCAAGGGCGCCGACCTGCACCACGACCACCGTCACCACGACGATGCCCAGGACCAGCAGGGCGGTTCCGACAGCGATCTGGGCCCGCAGGCTGAGCGAGCGGACGGCGATCTGGGCGAGCACGGCGGCGGCGAACGCCGCGAAGACCACCAGACCGGCCGTGAACCGTGACGTGATGTTCAACTGCCCGGACACGAAGCCCGGCACCAGCGAGGTCAGCAGGCCGAGAACGGCGAAGGCGGCGAAGGCGATGCCGCCGGCCAGGAAGAAGGTTCCCCGCGCGCTGTCCGGGACGCGGACCCGCTGGGGGCGGTAGGGCGGGCGGACGTCCGGAGCGTTCGCGGTCTCCGGTACGAGAGCCACCCCGGCCAGGGCGAGGACGAGAAGGACGAGGAAGACGACGTACGGAACCACGAGCGGCCCGGCGACCCACTGAGCAAGTGCTCCAGAGGCCAGAGCGCCGACACCGAATCCGCCCAGGTTGGCCGCGGTCGCCACCACCTGGCCCCGGGTGAGGTCGGTGCCGGGCCGGGCGGCCAGGTGCAGGTCGAAGATGTGCGCGGTGATCGTGGCGGTCAGGATGCCGACGCCGAGGCCGGCGACGACCCGGGCCAGGATCAGGCCGGGCAGGTCGGACCACAGCAGGAAGACGCCGGCCGAGGCGATCTCGAGCGAGATGGCGATCAGCAGGATGCGTCGTCGTCCGTGGGTGTCGCCGAGGTGTCCGGCGAGGAAGAGGCTGATCACCACGCCGACGGCGTACGCCGCGAACGCGACCGTGATGGCGAAGGTCGAGAAGCCGTCGCGTTGCTGGTACAGCGGCCAGAGCGGCGTCGGCACGGTGTTGTAGGCCATGACGACGAGGAACGCGGCCGCGGCGATCCAGAACCCGGCTCGGTGGGGGACGCCCCGGCTCTTCGCCGGTGCGTGTGCAGTTGCCATGGGTACGACGATCCCGCGCTCACTGATCGCCCGCCACGATATGATCCGATGGCATTGATCGGCGATGGTGATGAATGACGGTGCAAACCATGGACAAGCGCCACCTGGAGGTCTTCGTCGCGGTGGCCCGGGCCGGCACTTTCACCCGCGCCGCCACGGAGTTGCATCTGGTGCAGTCCGCCGTCTCCGCCACGGTCGCCGCGCTCGAGTCGGACCTGGACGAGCGCCTGTTCGATCGGACGACCCGGCGGGTGCGGCTCACTGCCGCGGGCCAAGCCCTGCTGCCGAAGGCGACGGCGATCCTGGACGCCTTCCAGGACGCCCGGGAGACCGTGGACGCGGTGACCGCCGGCCTCTCCGGGTCGCTGCGCATCGGCTACATGACCAACGTGACCCTGTTCGACGTCCCGTGCCTGCTCGGCCGGTTCTACGCCGACCACCCCGGCGTCACCATGCACCTGTCGCCGGCCGCGACCGGCACTGCCGGGCTGGCCGAGGGCCTCCGCGGCGGGGATCTCGATCTGGCCTTCCTCAGCGCCGAACCGGAGGATCACCCCGACCTGAGCGTCACCGTGCTGGCCCGCTCGCCCATGGGGCTGGTCGTCCCGGCGGGCCACCCGCTGGCCGGTCGGGCCCGGGTACGGTTCGCCGACATCGTCCTCGAGCGCTTCGTCGAATACCGCACCGGATTCGCGACCCGGACCCTGGTCGACGGCGAGTTCCGGCGCCGCGGCCTCTGGCGGGACATCCAGATCGAGACGTCGGACGTCAACGACGCGGCGGCCCTGGTCCGCAACGGACTGGGCGTGGGCATCCTGCCCCGGTACTCCGTCGAGCGCGTCATCGGTCTGCACTGGATCCCCATCGAGGACGCCACGCTCGAGACCGTGGTCAGCGTCGCCACCTACCGCGGCCGCACGCCGAGCGCGGCCGCCTCCCGCCTGGCCGCACTCGCCACGGCCACCCGGTAGCGTTCGCCATCAGGGAACCGCGGTCCTCTCGGCGGTGTCTGTCAGACATGAGAAAGCTCATCGGGCTCAGCGCCGTGTTGCTGCTGGCGGGCTGCAGCGATGCAAGCGGGCCGGTGCCCGCGCCGACGTCGCCGGCCGTACGGACGCAGCCCCCGCCCTCGGCCGCTCCCTGCGGCTCCCCGGTACGCACCGACGCGCTGCCCGAATGGGCCCGGGCCGGATTCAGCGGCGACGGCGCGGGCGTCCAGCACGTCTACGGGGCCAGGGGCGACATCCTGGCCGTCGTCTTCGGCTTCCCGTTGAGTGCCCCGCCGGCCGAGGGGCGCAACAACAAGATCCTGTGGGTGTCGCGCGAGCTGCTCGACCGCAGTGGGGACCTCGTCATCACCGCGCGGCTGGACGGCTCGGAGCAGACCGAGCAGCGGACGGTCGCCGGTGGCCCGGGACCGTCGATCGTCGATCTGCCCCGGCCGGGCTGCTGGCGCCTGACGCTCACCTGGCCGGGGCACACCGACACGATGGATCTGAGCTACGAGCCGGTCAGGGCAGGAACACCGACCGCACGCAGCCGTCCTCCTTCTCCTTGAAGATCCGGTATCCCTCGGGCGCCTCGTCCAGCGGCATCACGTGGGTGGCGAGATGCTCGGTGGTCAGCTCGCCCTTGGCCATCCGCTCCAGCAGCATCGGGATGTAGCGCTGCCCGTGCATCTGCGCCCCGCGTACGGTCAGGCCCTTGTTCATCAGGGCGCCGAGCGGGAACTTGTCGACGAACCCCGCGAAGACGCCCAGCACGAAGACCGATCCGCCCTTGCGGCAGGCGTGGACGGCCTCCCGGACGGCCGAGGGGCGGTCGGTCTGCAGCCGGAGCTGTTGTTTGACCTGGTCGTACGCCTGCTGTGGGCCGGGGGTGTGAGCCTCCATCCCGACCGCCTCGATGCACACGTCGGGGCCCCGGCCGCCGGTGCGGTCGCGCAGCTCGAGGGCCACGTTCGTCTGCTCGTAGTTGATCGTCTCGGCGCCGACGTGCTTCTCCACCTGGTGCAGCCGGTTGTCGTACCGGTCGATGACCATGACCCGGTCGGCGCCCAGCAGCATCGCCGCGCGCGCCGCCATCTGCCCGACCGCGCCCGCGCCCCAGACCGCCACCACGTCGCCCGGCTGCACTCCGCCCAGGTCGGCGCCCATCCAGCCGGTCGACGCCGAGTCGGAGGCGAACAGCGCCCGCTGGTCGGTGACCTCGTCGGGCACGGTGAAGGCGCCCACGTCGGCGAACGGCACCCGGATGTACTCGGCGTGACTGCCGGGGTTGCCGCCCATCGCGTGCGAGTAGCCGAAGCAGCCGCCCGGCGCCTGACCCCACAGCGTCTCGGTGATCGCCGGGTTGGTGTTGCCGTTGTCGCAGAGCGAGTACTCCTTCTGCGAGCAGAACCAGCACTTGCCGCAGGCGATGAACGACGACACCACCACCCGGTCGCCGATCCGGTGCCGCTGCACGTCCGCGCCGGTCTCGACCACCTCGCCGACGAACTCGTGCCCGAGCACGTCGCCCTTCTCCATGAACGGGATGTAGCCGCCGAGCAGGTGCAGGTCCGAGCCGCAGGTCACGGTCTGCTTGACCTTCACGATGATGTCGCCCCGATTGCGGATCTCGGGGTCGGGCACCTCACCGACGGCCAGCTTGTTGACGCCACGCCACTGCAGAGCTTTCACGACAGGCCTCCCGTACGGGTCCGCCGCGTGATCGCCCGCAGCGGCTTGTTCAGTGGTGTGGGTGTCGTGGTCGGACCGCCGGGCTGCAGCACGTCACCCACCTCGAGCAGGGACCGGCTCTCGCGCAGGACGCGTTGCACCTCACCGTCGGGCACCTCGCCGCCGGCCGACCGGGCCCGCACCTCGGTGCCGCGGTCACCCGGCGCCGGGTGCAGCTGGACCTCGAGGGCGCGCAGCTTCTCGGGCAGGTTCGCGCCGACGTCGTCGAGCGGGCGGAACACGGTCACCGAGTGCCAGCGCGGGTCGCCGCCGGTCGTGCTCGCACGTCGCCGGACGGCGAACCCGGCGGCCGCGACGCCACCGGCGACGGCGGCTCCGGCCAGGACGGTACGGGGGATTCGTCTCATCGGCAGCGAGTACCGGACTGGCCGGCTTTAAAACGTCCGCCGGTAGAGCGAGCATCCGCGGCACACGTCCGGCGGGTCGGTGCTGTCGAGCCGGCGCCGGAACTCGCGGTAGGGCGCGCCGTGCCAGATCTGCGGGAACGACTGCTCCTCCAGGGTGCCCAGCGTGATCCGGTCGTCGCCCATCACCATGCAGCACGGCTGGACGACCCCGGTGCTGGTGATGTACGCGGCCTCCCACGGCCAGGTGCAGTTCCCGCCACCGTGGCCGGCGTTCTCGTCGCCGGGCAGCGCGGGCAGCCGCAGCCGGAACCCGAGGCGCCCGGCGACCCGCGCGGCCTCGGTGAACGCCGTCCGGGCCCGGTCCACGTCGGCGCCCGTCCACAGCGCCTGGTTGGCGGTGAACGCGCGGATCCCGTCGTACTCGCCGGTCGCGTCGCCGAAGTCGTGCGACAGGTTCTGCACGCGCACCTCGTCGATGCCGATGCCGCTGAGCAGCCGCACCAGCTCCGGCAGCTCGCCGACGTTGTCGCGCATGGCCACGAACACCACCCGGATCCACGGGGTGGAGCTGCCGGCCCGCTGCTTGGCCCGCACCAGACCGGCCAGATTGTCCACGACGGTCTGGAAGGTGGCGCCCGCGCGGATCGACTCGTACACCCCGGGGCGCGCGCCGTCGAGCGACACGTGCAGCCAGTCGACGCCACCGGCCACCAGCTCATCGGCCCGCCGCTCGTTGAGCAGCGTCGCGTTGGTGTTGAAGCCGACCCGGATGTCCCCGGCGACCGCGGCGCCGACCATCTCCATCAGGTACGGCGAGAGCAGCGGCTCGCCCAGCCCCTGCAGCGTCAGCCGGCGGACCGGCACGTCGGCCAGCAGCCGGTGGAACAGCTCCGGCCGCATCGCGCCGGCCAGCTTGTTCACCGGCGCCCGATAGCTGACCAGGCACATCGTGCAGCGCAGGTTGCAGGCCGAGGTGATCTCGAGCTGCAGGTGGCGGGGCAGGGGCGGATCGTCGGTCAGGGTCACCATCGATCGCGCGTTCCCGGTGCGACGCGGCGGAAACGGGTCGTTTAGCTGAGCGGTCATCGGGGATACTCCATCTGTGCCGGCCCACAGCGAACATCAGCGTGATCTCGTAGTGATCGGTGGCTCGGCCGGATCGCTCGAGGTGCTTCCGCACGTCCTCGGGAGCCTCCCGGCCGACCTGCCCGCGGCCGTCCTCGTGGTCGTGCACTCGTCGGCCGACGATTCCACCGGCCTGGTCCGCGTGCTCGACCGCTGCGGGCCCCTGCCGGTGGTCGCGGCCACCCACGACGCGCCGCTCGAGCCGGGCCGGGTCTACGTCGCCGTGGCCGGCCGGCATCTGCTCGTACGCGAACGCAAGATGCTGCTCAGCGTCGCGCCCAAGCAGAACCGGGCCCGCCCCTCGATCGACGCGCTGTTCCGCAGCGCCGCCCGCTGGGGGGGCTCCCGCACGGTCGCGGTGCTGCTCTCCGGCAGCCTGGACGACGGGGCGGTGGGCCTCGCCGCCATCCACGCCGCCGGGGGCGCCTGCGTCGTGCAGGACCCCGACGACGCCCTGTACCCGAGCATGCCGCAGGCCGGTCTGGCCGTCGTCCCGCACGCCGAGATGTTGCCGGGCAAGGAGATCGCGTTCGGCATCCAGGCGCTGCTGTCCGAGAGAGTCGAATCCTCGACGTTCAGCCCGGACGCCGACCTGGTCAAGGAAACCGACATGGCTGAGAACCGCGCCGGCACCGCCCCCTCCGATCAGCCCGGACGTCCGGCCGCGATGAGCTGCCCGGACTGCACCGGCGGGATGAACATCGTCGAATCCGCCGGCGTCGTCCACTACACCTGCCACAGCGGCCACATCTGGTCGCCGCAGAGCCTGGTCGCCGCCCAGCAGGACAAGATCGAGGAAGCGATGTGGACGGCGGTGAGCATCCTCGACGAGCAGGCCCGCGTCTACGACCTGCTGGCCGACGGCCGCGCCGGGATGGTGGAACGCCACCAGCGGGCCGCCGCGACCGAGATCCGCCAGGCCGCCGAGACGATCCGCAAACACTTCCCGGAGATCGTGCTCGACACCGAGATCTCCCTACCCGTTCCGCAGCGGGCCGAAGGCAGCGCGTAGCTCGGCCGCGAACAGCTCCGGCTCTTCCCAGGCGGCGAAGTGGCCGCCCCGGCCGGCCTCGGTGAAGGAGGCCAGGCCGGGGTAGACGTACTCGGCCCAGCTGCGCGGCGCAGCCCAGATCTCGCCGGGGAACGTCGTGAAGGCGACCGGGACCCGCACCGGGGGAGGCGCCTGTCCGGAGGCGCCGGCCGCGGCCAGGAAACGGCCGAACTCCCAGTACCACCGGGCCGCCGAGGCCCCGGTTCCGGTCAGCCAGTACAGGGTGATGTTGTCGACGATGCTGTCGCGGGTCAGCCCGCCGGTCGGTTCCTTGTCGACGAACGCCCGCGACATCTTGTGGTAGCTGTCGGTGTCGTGGTCGAGCATCCAGGCGGCCAGGCCGACGGGGGAGTCCAGCAGGGAGTAGCCGATCGTCTGGGGACGGGTCGACTGCTCGAGAAAGTAGCCGAAGCCGTCGGTCGTGAACGCGTTCAACTTGTCGTGCGCCGCGCGTTCCTGCTCGGTCCCGGCCGGCAGGTGATCCTTGAGCCCGATCGCGCCGGCCAGCAGGTTGACGTGGATGCCGAGCAGACCGTCGGGCGCGAGCCGGCCCATCGCGTCGGTGACGGCGGCCCCGACGTCGCCGCCCTGCGCGACGTAGTGGCTGTAGCCCAGGCGGTTCATCAGCCCGGCCCAGGCCTGGGCGATGCGCCCGTTCTCCCAGCCGAGCTCGGCCGGCGTACCGGAGAAGCCGTAGCCGGGCAGGGACGGCAGGACCAGGTGGAAGGCGTCCTCGGCCCGGCCGCCGTACGCCGTCGGGTCGGTGAGCGGGCCGACCGTGCCGAGCAGCTCGACCACCGAGCCGGGCCAGCCGTGCGTCATGATCAGCGGCAGGGCGTTCTCGTGCGGCGAGCGGACGTGCAGGTAGTGGATGTCGACGCCGTCGATTTCGATCATGAACTGGGGCAGCGCGTTCAGCCGGGCCTCGAACGCCCGCCAGTCGTGGTCGCTCGTCCAGTAGCGGGCCAGCTCCTGAACCGTGGCCAGCTGCACCCCTTGGGAGCGGTCGGCGACCAGCTCCCGGCCGGGCCAGCGGGTGGCCGACACGCGGCGGTGCAGGTCGTCGAGCTGTTCCTCCGGCGTGTCGAGCCGGAAGGGACGGATCTGGTTGTCATCGGACATGTTTCCCCCAAGCGGGGCGGACGGGACATGCGGACGCGGTGATGGTCCGCCCGCGACGAGGCCCGCGCCTCATCCCGCCCGGATGAGTTTCCGGCCGCCGGGTGGGGCGGTCAGCCGAAGACCGAGGCCGCCCATTCCGGGTGGTCGATGAACGGGTTCCGGTTGTGCTGGTAGGCGGCGTAGATGACCTGGTTGCGGTTGCGCTCGAAGGCGTCCGGCGGGTCCTGGGCGTTCCACTGCAGCAGGGCCGACACCCGGCCGAGGCGGGGAGCGGTGCCGCTGCCGGTGGTGTTGTCCACCTCCAGGTCGGGCCAGGCGTCGCCGCCCTCATAGCGCACGGCCATGTAGAAGATCATGCGGGCCACGTCGCCCTTGACCGCGGTGCGGGGCTCCCACGAGTCGCCGTCGGTGAAGTTGCCGGGGGCGCTCGGCACGGCCGAGCCGCCGTTGTCGAAGTCCTTGTTGTCGCGCAGCGAATTGACGCCGACGTCCTCGGGGCGCAGGTGGTGCAGGTCGGTGCCGGGCCCGGCACTGGTGCCGAAGTCGCCGTGCGACTTGGCCCAGACGTGTTCGCGGTTCCAGTTGCCGCCGGCGCCGCCGTTGAGCGATTTGGACCGGCTCACGCCCGAGTACAGCAGGATCACGTTGCCCGCGTTCGCCGGGTCCTGGTCGGTGGCTTTCAAGGCGTTCCAGACCGCGTCGTACGACAGGGTGGTCACGCCCCGCGAGACGATCCCGTGCAACGCGTCCTTGAGGGCGTCACCCGATTTGCCGGCCGCCGCGGCGTAGTAGGCGTCGGAAGAGGGCGGTGGTGTCGTCGGGCCCGGAGTCGTCGGGCCCGGAGTCGTCGGGGCCGGCGTGCCCGCGCCGGCGGTCATCGCGGTCGGCGACTTGAGGCCGGGATGGGTGAAGTACGCGGTCAGCGTCCCGGTGACGGTGACCGGATCGCCCAGCCGGCCGGGATTGGCGCGCAGGCCGAACGACGACCGGTACGGGCTGGTCACCTGCACGTAGAGCATGCGAGCGGTGCTCGTCTCGGCGCTGCTGTCGGCGATCGCGATCGCGGTGTCGCCCACGAAGTCGCGGAACCGGACCGTCGACGTGGCGGTCGGCTCGCCCACGACGTAGCCGCGGACCGTGCCCGTGCCGCTCTGACCGCTGATCGCCTGGGCCACGGTGAGCGTGGCCGCGGCCAGCCCGGCCGGCGCCCGTACCCATGTGATCGTCAGGGCGAGCAGGGCGAGGGCGGCCGAGGCGGTGAGCATCCCTGCGCGTCGATACATGCGCTCAGCATAGGAAGGCGCGGGTGAATCGGGGGCATATCGGCCTTGTCATACGGGTGTACCTTGCAGGCCATGACGTGGCTGGACGCGATCTGGTGCCTGGTCGGCGTGCTGACCGAGGCCGGTCCGTCCGGGCTGACCGGTCCGTCCGCGCTGGCCGGGCTGCTGCTGCTCGCCGCGCTGGCCGCGGGGCTGATGCTGCTGTTCCGCGGTGGCTCCGCCGAGCCGGTTTCGCCCGTCGCGCTGCGCGCCCGTTCCGAGCGGGCCGGCGTGCCCCGTCATCGCGACCCCGACGCCCCGGGCCGGACACGCCCGAGAGGACCCACCGCGCGGCCCCTGGCGGCCGCCTGAGATCACCGACGCCTCCTCGAGGCGCCGGGAGCACGACGCGGCCGCTGGTGACGCCTGTCCGCCAGCCATCCTCATCACCGCGAGGGGTTCCGTCGTGTCCGTCTTCAGTGAGCTCATGTCCCTGGTCTATTCGGGGATCTCCGCCCTTCTCCTCTTCTGGCACTCCGTCTGGGACGCCCTGGCCGGCGACGCGGACGTGCTGAGCACCGACTGGTCGTGGGTGCTGGGCATCGTCTTCCTCGTGCTGACCGTCCGGGGTGTCCTTCTGCCGTTGTACGTGCGGCAGTTCCGCTCGCAGCGGGCGATGCAACGCCTGCAGCCGGAGATCCGGGCGCTGCAGCAGAAACACCGGGGCGACCGGCCGGCCCTGGGCGCCGCTGTCTCGCAGCTCTACACCCGGGAGCGGGTCAGCCCGTACGCGAGTCTGCTGCCCCTGCTGCTGCAGGCCCCGGTGTTTCTCGGGCTCTTCCACGTGCTGCGCCACCTGCGCCCGACGATCACCGACCCGGGCACGCAGACGCTGTACGGCTGGACGGCCGCGCAGTTCCACGACGCCTCGCACGCGCTGCTGCTGGGGGCGCCGCTCGCCTCCAGCGTCAGCAGCGGGGGCGCGTCGGTGCTGGTGGCCGGCGTGCTGATCGCCGCCATGGTCACCACCACGTTCCTCACCACCCGGCTGTCGATGGCCGGCAGCGGCGCGGCCGACGACCCGGCCCAGCTGCTGATCCGGCGCCTGATGACCTATGGCCTGCCGCTCTCGCTGCTCGTCTCGGGCATCCTCTTCCCGATCGGGGTCGTCCTGTACTGGACCACGCAGAACGTCTTCGCGCTGGCGCAGCAGGCCTGGTTGATCCGCCGGCACCCGCCGATCGAGTCCGCGCCGGCGCCGGCCGGCTGACCCGCGGGCGTCAGTCCTCGACCCGGAAGCCGATCTTGAGCCGCACCTGGAAATGCGCGACCTCGCCGTCGACCACCTGGCCGCGGATCTCCTGCGCCTCGAACCACTCGATGTTGCGTACGGTCTGGGAAGCCTTGGCGACGGCCGTGCGGATGGCGTCGTCGATGCTGGCCGGACTGCTGCCGACCACCTCGCTGAGCCGATAGACGTGGTTGCTCATGTCAGCCTCCTCGCTGCAGATCTCCCGCTCACTCAACCAGACCCACGGCGTGAGCGGGAGCTTCCGGCGCCGCGCTCCAGGACCCGCGCCTATCCTCGTCGAGAAAAGTCCGGGGGACGTGTCGGATCCCGGTGGCGGCGTTCGTGGAACCGGTGAGAGGCCGCCCGAGGGTGCGGCCGCACGACGACAGGAGAGCGATCCCGATGGCCCAGTATCTGTTTTCCGTGCTCGACGACACGGCCGACTCCGGCACCGAGGACGAGATGGTCGCCATCCGGGCCTTCAACAAGCAGCTTCAGGCCGACGGTCACTGGATCTTCGCCGGCGGCCTGGCCGCGCCGAGTACGGCCACGGTCGTCGACGGGCGGGCGGGGGAGCCGGTGTTCACCGACGGGCCCTACCTGGAGTCCAAGGAGTTCATGGCCGGCTTCTGGGTGCTCGAGATCCCCGACCTCGACGTGGCGCTCCGGCTCGCCGCCGGAGCCTCGAAGAGCTGCAACCGCCGGGTCGAGGTCCGGCCCCTCCTCGAAGGATGACCGGCGTCGGCGAGGTGATCACCCGGGTCCACCGCGAGGAATGGGCCCGGGTGGTCGCCACCCTGACCCGGCGGTTCGGTGATCTCGACCTCGCCGAGGAGATGGCGGCCGAGGCGTTCGCGACCGCCGTCGAACGGTGGCCGGTCGACGGGGTGCCGCCGAATCCGGGCGGCTGGCTCACCACCACCGCCCACCGCCGGGGCATCGACCGGGTGCGGCGCGAGACCCGGCGCGACGAGAAGCACCGGGAGGCACTGATGCTGTCCGAACCCACCGAGCCGCTCGGCGCCATCGACGACGACCGCCTGCGCCTGGTCTTCACGTGCTGCCATCCCGCTCTGGCCGTCGAGACGCGGGTCGCGCTGACGCTGCGCCTGGTCGGCGGGCTCACCGTGCCCGAGATCGCCCGCGCGTTCCTGGTGCAGGAGGCGGCCATGGGGCGGCGGATCACCCGGGCCAAGGAGAAGATCAAGGCGGCGCGGATCCCGTACCGGGTGCCCTCGCGCGACGATCTGCCGGCCCGGGTCACCGGCGTGCTGGCCGTCCTGTTCCTGATCTTCAACGAGGGGTACCTGTCCTCGGACCCGGCCCAGGAGGCCGTCCGCGCCGACCTGACCGCCGAGGCGATCCGGCTGACCCGGCTGGTCCGCGAGCTGATGCCGGCCGACGGCGAGGTCGCCGGGCTGCTGGCCCTCATGCTCCTGACCGAGGCCCGCCGGGCCGCGCGGGTGTCGGCCGGCGGCGAACTCGTCGCGCTGGGCGAGCAGGACCGCGGCGCCTGGGACCGGAAGCTGATCGCCGAGGGACACGCGCTGGTCCGGGAGCGTCTGGCCTCCGGCCGGGCGCCCGGCCGTTTCCAGATCCTGGCCGCGGTCAACGCCGTGCACACCGACGCCCCCGACGTGCGCGACACCGACTGGTCGCAGGTGCTCGCGCTCTACGACCAGCTGGTCCGGCTCGACCCGTCACCGATCGTGCGGCTCAACCGGGCCGTCGCGGTCGCCGAGCTCGACGGCCCGGCGGTCGCGCTGGCCCAGATCGACGGTCTGCCGCTGGAGGGATACCACGCCTTCCACGCCACCCGGGCCGAACTGCTGCGCCGGCTCGGCCGCAGCGAGCAGTCGCGGGCGGCGTACGACCGGGCCATCGCGCTGGCCGGCAACACGGCCGAGACGGCGTACCTCACCCGCCGGCGTGACCAGCTGGGCCGCGTCTAACCCTGGTTGCGCAGGGCGCCCCAGACGTGCCAGTGGGTGATCTCGACCTGGGCGCTGACCCGGGGGCTCTCGCGGTTGGCGTAGGGCTCGCCGCCGTAGTGGCGCGACAGCCGGTCGATGTCGCGCAGGCCCTCGTCGGGCGTGATCGAGACGACGCGGCCCTGCAGGCTCACGTGGGTGTACCAGTCGTCCGCGGCCAGCACGGTCAGCGAGATCCGCGGGTCGTTCTCCATGTGCTTGATCCGGGCCCGCGTGGCGTCCAGGCCCAGCAGGATGCGGCCGTCGTCCTCGAGCAGATACCAGGTGGCCACGGTGACCGGGCGGCCGTCGGCGGCGACCGTGGCCATGACCGCGGGGTTGGGCCGGCGCAGCATCTCGACGACGGGCTGAGGCAGGGGAGTTGTAGACATGCGGTCAGCCTACGGATCACCGGCGGGCCGGCGGAAACCACGCCCGGAGCAACCCCGAGGGCGCCGATATCGATTAGCATGCGTCAATGCGTCGACTGCTGGCGGTACTCGGTTCCGTGGTGGCCCTGCTCCTGCCCGGTCTGCTGGTGGCCTCGCCCGCCGCCGCGGCCGACGACCTGCTGGAGCGCCTGACCGCGATCCCCGGCCTCACCGTCGTCTCGCAGAGCGAGCCGGCCGGCTACCGGTTCTTCGTGCTCACCTACCGCCAGCCGGTCGACCACCGGCATCCGGGCCGGGGCACGTACGAGCAGCGGCTCACCCTGCTGCACCGGTCGCTCGACGCGCCGGTCGTGCTGGCCACCGGAGGGTACGGGCTGCCCGCCGCGCCGCGGCCCGGGCGCACCGAGCCGACGGCGTTGCTCGACGCCAACCAGGTCTCGGTCGAACACCGCTTCTTCACGCCGTCGCGGCCCAGCCCGGCCGACTGGTCCGACCTGACCATCTGGCAGGAGGCGAGCGACGAGCACCGGATCGTGCGGGCGCTCAAGTCGATCTACGCCACCAAGTGGATCCAGACCGGCGCGAGCAAGGGCGGCATGACCTCGGTCTACCACCGCCGCTTCTATCCCGGCGACATCGACGGCGTCGTGGCCTACGTCGCCCCGAACGACGCGCTCAACGACCTGGACGGCGCGTACGACCGCTTCTTCGACACCGTGGGCGACGCCGCCTGCCGCGACGCGCTCGACGGCGTACAGGAAGAGGCGCTGAAGCGTCGCGACCGCCTGGTGCCCCGCCTGGCCGCGGACGCCGCCACCAACGGCTGGACGTTCGCCGGCACGATCGGCACCGCCGACCGGTCCTTCGAGATGACCGTGCTCGACACGGTGTGGGCGTTCTGGCAGTACAGCTCGACCGCCGACTGCGCCTCCGTGCCGTCCGCCGGCGCCACCGACGAGCAGCTCTACGCGTGGATCGACGGGGTCGCGAGCTGGTCGTTCTACACCGATCAGGGGCTCGAGTTCTACTGGCCGTACTACTACCAGGCGGCCACCCAGCTCGGCTGGCCGTCCCTGCGCTTCGAGCACCTGCGCGGTCTGCGGCGTCACCCCGGCCTCTACACGGCCAACTCGTCGCTGCCGGCCGGCCTGCGCCGCCCGCACAACCCGCTGCCGATGATCGACATCGACCTGTGGGTCCGCACGCAGTCGCAGCGCATGATGTTCGTCTACGGCCAGAACGACCCGTGGGGCGCCGAACGCTTCAGTCCCAGCCGCCGCGACTCGGCGTTGTACGTGGCGCCGGGGGCCAACCACGGCGCCAACATCTCTCGTCTGACGGCGACCGATGCCGCGGCCGCCACCGCCACTCTGCGCCGCTGGGCCGGGGTCCAGCCCACCACCCGGGCCGAGCGTTCCGTCACGCCGCTGCCCTTCGACGACATGCTCGAGCCCCGGCGCCGCCCCTGACACGCCTCAGGCCCCGGCTGGAGGCATTTCTCGTTGGCGGCCTCGAACTGGGTCCGCCCGCCACCGTGCCTTGACACCTAGGTAGCCTATGCCTAGGTTTCCTAGGCATGGATATTCGGGGTCATCTCGATCTGCTGTTGCTCGCTGTTCTGGCCGACGCTGGACCGGTACATGGATATGCCGTGATCGCCGCCCTGCGTGAGCGGTCCCAAGGCGTCTTCGACATACCGGAGGGCACCGTCTATCCCGCTCTGCACAAGCTGGAGCGCGCCGGTCTGGTGGTCAGCCGGTGGGAACAGGCGACGCCTCGACGGCGCCGGGTCTACGAGCTGACGCCCGACGGCCGGGTCGCCCGCACCGCCAAGCAGCGTGAGTGGCGCGGCCTGGTCCGCGGTGTGCAGGCTGTCATCGGGTCGGCCACGCTGCAGGGGATGGCGTGACGACCGCGACCGGCCACGGGTCGGTGGAGCAGTATCTCGACGAGATGTTCGACCGCCTCGCCGGCACCGGAGCCGCCGGCCGCCGCCTGCTGTCCGAGACGGAGAGCCACCTGCTGGACGCCGTGGAAGAAGGGCGCGCCCGTGGCCTCGACGCCGAGGCGGCCGAGCGGGAGGCCCTCGACCGATTCGGCACGGTGACCGGCGTCGTACGGCACGTTCCGGCTGCGGCACGCAGCATCCGGACGACGCTGCGCCGTCTGCTCAGCGGCACGTGGCTCGCCGCCGGGGTTCTGCTGCTCTGGTGGGGTGGCAGCGGGGTGATGACCTGGCTGCTCGGGTGGCCGTGGACCTGGTTGCTGATCGCCACCGACCGGTTCGGCACGCAGGCCGGCATGTGCGGGCGCCCGTGGGTGCCGTCGAATGCGACGAGCGACTGCTTGACCCGGTATCGCGGCACCCTCAACCTCGTCCTGGAAGGCGGGGATCGTGACGCTTACCCGTGGCTGGCGGTGGGTGGCGTGCTTCTCCTGGCGGGATGGCTGCTCCTTCGCCGCGTCACCGTTCTCGGTACGAGAGCATGGGCGCCCGAGCCGGCCATGCTCGGTCTCGCTCTGGCGCTTCCGTTCGGTCTCGCCGCGCCGGTCCTGCTCAGCTATGGCGTCGCCGGACTGTTCTGGCAGGCCCAGCACTGGACGTTGAGCTACCTCACGGCCGGACTGTTCGCGACGGCGATCGCCATCGCGGCGTTGCGCCACGTCCGCTCGTCCGCATCGCCGGAACGTTCCGGCGACCGCGGGTGATCCCGGCCGCCGCCCGGTTCGGCGGCGCCGGGCGTCTTGGACCGGGAGTCAGCGGGTGAGGGCGAAATCGGTGACCGCGGGCAGAGGCCGGAAACCGGCCGAAGCGTAGGTGGCGACGGCGCCCTCGTTCGACGACGGGGTGGCGACGGTGGCGCTGGAAGCACCCAGGTCCCGCAGGCCTGCGGCCGCGGCGAGAGTGATCGCGGTGCCGTGGCCGTGACCGCGATGGTCGCGGTGAACGCCCATGGGCTCCAGAAGCCCGGGGCGGCCCGCACCGGCCGACCAGACGGTGGCCGCCGCCACGGCGTTGTCCTGACTGTCGTAGCCGACCAGGCAGCGGGCGTGCCGGTAGGCCGCCGACTGCGACATCACGGTCCACCGGTCGGCGCTGAAGGTCGAGTTGTCGAAGGCCGCACGCTGCACGGCGACCCGGTCGGCGATCAGCTCGGGTCCGGCGATCTCCACGCGCAGGTCGGTGACCTCGACGGGGTCGCGCAGATCGCGGACCAGCGGCGTCCACGGGTCGTCGTCGACCCAGCCCCGCCGGTGGAGCAGTGAGCGGAGGGCCGCGCCGGAACGGGCCTCCACGACAACCCTGTCGCCGGTCAGGACGCCGCTGTCCGGATCTTCGAGGTCACGCACGAGTGCTTCGGCCAGTTCCTCATCCTGATTGGCCGACGGCGTGACACACATCCGGATCAGCGACTTCTCGTCGAGAAAGCCGATCGCCACCGCGGTCCCCCCGACGGTCCAGATCCGGAGGGCCCCGGCCACCGCGTCCGGCCCGAAGCGCATGTGCCACCCGAGGTCGCCCGGATGCAGCTGGACCGGCCCGCCGTCCTGCTGCCAGGACGCCAGGTCGGACAGAACCGCGTCGAGGGCGGCAGGATCCGGCGTCGTCCGCTCGATATGCATGGGCCGATCCAACCCCAAGGCCTGCTCGCCTCGCACTCGTATTACGCGGCGCCGACCGCCGGCCGTTGCTGCCCCGAGCGGGCCGGAGATCAACGCCTGCGGCTCCTTCTTCGCAGCAACGGCACCACGAGCGGCGGGACGACGACGGTGCCGATCACGGCGGCGAAGCTCAGGAAGTCATGAGCGCCGGCTCGGCGGGCCACGGCCGGACGCGACGGGAGGTACTCCACCCGGAGCTGGTCGTCGACCTCGAGGCCCGAGCCGAGAAGGGGCTGCTGAACGACGGCCTCATGGACGCTGCCGTCCTCGGTGAAAACCACCCTCGCTGTGCCCGGGCCTTTACCCGCGTGGGTGTCGGTCACCCGGGCGAGCGCGACGCGATGATGGAGGTCCAGGGCCACCTCGTCACGCACGATGAGGGAGGCTGCGAAGCACAAGGCCAGCCCGGCGACCACCGTGAAGGTGACCCACCAGTACAAGCCGGCCGTCACGCGCCAGGCCGGGCCGGCCGTCAGGGGTACGCCGGAGGGTCCCGGCGCACGTCCGCGCCGCTTACGCGACGGCTTCGCCTTCTTGCCCCGCCGGCCTCGGATCACTGCTCCATGATCGCCTTCCGTACGCGAGAAGCCATCAGCCAGGAAGGCGGCCCGCACGACCCGATGGGCGATCGAGCAGCTCGCACGAGAGCCCGGACGGCTACGGGCCGACCGCAGCGCGTCCCACTGGCTTTCGTTGCCGGGGCGGACGCGGGTTCCGCACATCGCCGGGACATCCCGCAATGGCAGGATCGTGCGTTGTGAGCGGTGTCGCCGGACGAAGGCGCCGACCGGCGCGATCATGGAGTGATGCCGGAGCTGAGCTATGACGTGGTCGGCGCGACGCGACCCGACCAGGAGGCCTGGGCCGAGCGGCCCGCCGGCTACCGGCGGTACGAGCGGACGGTCCGCGTCGGGCGCGGGACGCCGGACTGGGAGGCGGTCTCGGCCGGCGTCCTCGACTGGCAGGTGAAGACCCGCAGCGGTTTCACGGTGCTGCCGGTCGGCGGCGACGACTACCGGCTGACCGCCCGGGTGGGCCCGGTGACCGTGACGGAACCGATCCGGGTGATCGCCGTGGTCGATCAGCCGGCGAGGCGGGGGTTCTCCTACGGGACTCTGGCCGGGCATCCGGTCAGCGGTGAGGAGGCGTTCATCGCCCACCGCTCGGCGGACGGGCTGGTCTGGCTGACCATCCGATCATTGACCCGACCGGCCGCCGGAAAGTGGGGCTGGGCCTTTCCGGCCCTGCTGGTCGCCCAGCGTGTCTACCGGCGCCGCTATCTGCGGTCGATGAACGGGTCGGCGGCCTGACGACGGCCGGGTGAAGTGTGCGGTGTCGCTACGGTGCGGCGTATGGATGGGCAGGAGCGGGCGGCCGGCGCTGTCGTCGTAGCGACCACGATGCCGTTGTCGGCGCAGGCCCGGGCCGACCTGAGCCAGATGCTCGGTGACGGTTACATCGTGCTGGACATCAAGGCGGCCCCGACCACGGCCACCATCGTGCTGACGACGGTGGTCAGCGCCCGGACGCTCGGGTCGTTGCGCGAGCTGTTCCCGGACGCCCGCATCCTGTTGACGGAGTTCAACGACCAGGGCCGGGGCATCGACTATCCGGGGCCGATCACCCGGGCGCTGGAGGGCGGGCCCGACGGTTACTACGTCGCGCACGGCCTGAACGCGCTGCCCGCCATCGTCGAGAACGAGACCCGGCTTCAACTCGCGGGCAGCACCCGGCCCTCGCCTCCGATGATCGACGCCGGTCCGCGCGAGCCGGCGGCGCCCCGGCCCGCGGCGTGGCCACCGGTCGATTCCGGGCACGGCAGCATCGTCTGGGTGCGCGGGCAGGACACCGCGGCGGACGCGTCCACCGGGCTCAGCCTCGAGTTGAAGTACCTCGACGACGCGGTGACCGGTCTGCTGCAGACCTCCGAACCGCGCGACACCGGCCTGTGGGCGTCCCTGGTGGCGGAGACCGCGGTGCATCTCGCCCGCACGACGAACACCGACGTCCTCGTCGACGTGACCGGTCTGTCGCCGGCGACGCTGGCTCAGCTCGAGGTGCACGTCTCCTCCGAACGGATCGACCACAGCGTCCGGCCCGACCCGGACGACGCTTGATCCGGGCAAGCCATCCGGAGGTAGGTAGAGCTGCCCCCACCCAGACATTGATCTTCGTTACACTCCCGCGGTCATGGTCCGGATCCAACGGGGGAAATATGAGACTGTCCAAGAAGGCCGCCGCGGCGGTTGTTGCGGTGATGGCGGCCGGTGGTGTCGCGGTCGTGCAGTCGCCCGCGCTCGCGGCGTCGGTGCAGTGTGAGCTCAGAGACTGGTCGCTGAAGGTCAAGAAGTGCACGACGGCCTCGATCAAGCCGAACAAGGCGCACGACATCCGCATCACGGCCTCGCTGTGCAAGGGGTCTCCGTACAAGGTGTGGGACACCACGACCGGTAAGACCATCGCCAGCGGCACCGGCAAGGGTCAGACCAAGGACGTCGACCGGGTGATCAACGGCTTGTACGGCACCTACAAGGCCAAGCTGACGTCCGGCTGCCGGTACGACTGGATCTCGATCCGGGACTACTGAGCCGTTCCCGTCCGGCGTCCTCCCAGGACGGCGCCGGGCGGTGGCCGTCGGTCGCTGTGGTGGGATGGGCCGCATGGTCGAATCGCAGGCGCCGGTGCTGGAGATGTTGTGGGAGGCGGACGACCCCCGCCGCACGCTGGGCGAGCGGTTCGGGTTCAGCGACGGGCCGGCGGCCGGCCGGTGGGTCGCCGACACGTTGGACAAGCGCTGGGGCGTTCGCGTCGACTCCTGCGAGCGGATCGTCATGAGCGGCGGCAACGCGCTGGCCTGGGTCGGCACGCCATCCGGCCGGCTGCTCGCGAAGTGGTCGGTGGTGCCGGGGCGTTTCCCGCGGCTGGCCGAGACGGCGCGTCTCACGAGCTGGCTCCACGGCCGCGGGCTGCCGGTCTCGGCGCCGGTGCCGGCGTGCGACGGCCGGCTTCAGGTCGAGGTCGACCAGGTTTCGATCGGCGTGCAGCGCGAGATCGTGGGCGACCTGCTCGACACCGCCGATCCCGCTCAGGTGCGCGCGGCCGGCGCCCTCCTGGCCCGCTTGCAGGATGCGATGGCGGCCTACCCGGATGCCGATCGGATGCCTGGGCCCGCTGTCCCGTTCGAGCCGTTGACGGTCCGGATCACCGACTGGCTCGACTCCGGCGCCGGCCATCTGCCGGTGGCTGCTCGTGACACGCTGCGCAGGCTCGTCGCCGACGCGCCACCCGACCGGCTCGCCCGGCAGCTCGTCCACTTGGACATCCGCTCGGCCAACATCCTGTGTCACCACGGTCAGATCGCCGCGGTCCTCGACTTCGAGGAAGTCCGACAGGAGCACCGGCTCGTCGAGCTGGCCCGGGCGGCGGTCCTGCTCGGCACCCGCTACCACAACTGGAAGCCGGCAACGCCCGACGTCCGCGCGGAGTTCCTGGCCGGCTACGCGTCCGAGCGCCCGCTGACCCCGGCCGAGGCCGGCTGGCTGGACATCGTCCTGCTCTGGCAGGGCCTGGCGATGGTGCCGGCCGGCGACGACCCAGCCGGGTGGGGAGCGGCCGCGCTGGGCTCCATCGGTGGGTGATCAGGCCGGCGCCGTCAGGGTTGCGTACCGGGGCCGGCGGCGCCCAGCCCGATCAGCATGCCGAGCTCGTCGGAGACGGCCCGTACCTCGGTGATCCGGCCGCCGCTGAGGGTGAAGAGGTCGATGACCGACATCTCCACGTCCCGTCCGGTCGGGGGCACCGTGCCGAGCCGGCTGGGCAGCGGGCCGACGTGCCGGCCGCGGACGACGAAGGCCACCGCGACGCGGTCGGGTCCCGCCGTCAGCACGTCGAGGATCTCCCGCCGCTGGCCGGCGACTGCCGCGTGCAGGCCGCGCGACATCGCGACCAGCGCCGACACCGGGGTGGAGGCGCCGTTGAGCACGAAGGGGTCGGCGTACAGGCCGGCGAACTCGGCCTCGGCGTCCGGTCCGGGCGGCACGTCCCACAGCGACATCAACCGTTCGAGGTCCAGGGTCATGCCGACAGTGTGTCGCGGATCGACGGCGGACAGGGGCATCCGTATGCCCGGGCCGGGCTCACAGAAGCGCCGCAAGGGGGCAAGGCGGTCATACGAGGCGGGCCGGCCTGACATGCTCACCACATGCGCCTCTGCCTGGCTTCCGCCGCCACGGCTGTGCTGCTGGCGGCCGGTTGCGGGACCGATCCGGCGGCACCGGGCGTGACCGCGGCCCCGGTGACCGCGTCGGCCGCCCTGAGCCCGAGCCCGAGCTCGAGCGCCGTGCCGTCCGCCGGCAGCCGGGGTGCAAGTCCCGGCCGGAGTGCGAGCCCGAGCCGGAGCACGAGCCGGAGCCCCAGCACAAGCACAGGCACAAGCACAGGCACGGGCCGGGTCAGTGACGGCTGGGAGATCACCGTCTATTACACGGCGGTCGAGGAGTTCCACGACGGCGACCCGATCGAGGTCACCGGCTGCCGCAAGCTGGACTGCGCGCACGGCGACGACGCCCTGGGCCGCTACCCGGAAGACTTCGTGCAGGCGGTTCAGGACGAGGGGACCGGGCGCACCGACTCCGGGCGGTACCTGAACTGGTCGTACGACATCGGTTTCTGGCTCGACTCGCAGCCGCGCAGCTCCGACGGGCGGCGGCTGGTGCCGTTCGTCTCGGCTGCGGCCGACCCGGACGTCCTGGCGCACGGCACGCGCTTCACTGTGGCCGCCTGCGGCCGTCAGGAGGACGGGTCCCGCCCGCCCGCCGCGACCTGCGCGGCGGTGCGCAAGGCCTCCTGGCTGGTCACCGACGAGTTCACGCCGGGCCTGGGCGGCCGCCGCCACCTCGACGCCTACATCGGCCCGGAGACCGGGCCGGGCTTCACCGACTCGGACTGGTACGTGTCGCTGACGAACGCCCGACTGCTGATCGAAGGTTAGAGATCGAGGACCACGTCGCCGCGGGGGCGGCTGGAACAGATCAGCACGTTGCCCTCGGCCGGCGGATCGACCGGGTCGGTCGTGTAGTCGACGGCGCCGGACAGCAGGCCGGACTCGCAGTTGTGGCACACCCCGACGCGGCACGACCACCGGACCGGGACGTCGCACGCCTCGGCCAGCTCGAGCAGGCTGGCCGAGCCACCGGGCCACGGCACGGTGAGGTCGCTGCGGGCGAAGGACACCGCGGGTCCCGTGCCCGGCTCGCCCGCCGGTGGGTGCGGGGCCCGGCCCGACTTCGCGCCGATGCCCGGGGTCAGGCCGGGCTGCGCCCCGAACACCTCGGTGTGGATCCGGCCCGCCGGGACACCGGTCGCGACCAGCGCGGCGGTCACGTCGGTGAGGAAGGCGGCCGGGCCGCACAGGTAGGCGTCGGCGTCGGGCGGCAGCTCGAGCTCACTCAGCCGGTCCGCCGACAGGTGCCCGGCGCTGTCGTAGTCGCGGCCCAGCCGGTCGTGCGGGCCGGGCCGGCTCAGGCAGACGTACGAACGGGCGTGCGGCAGCTCGGCCAGCAGCGTGGCCGCCTCGGCCGCGAACGGGCGTTGCGCGCCGTCGCGGGCCGCCTGCACCCACCACACCGGCCGGGCCGACTCCTCGGTGACGAGGGCGTGCAGCATGGCCAGCATCGGGGTCGCCCCGACGCCGCCGCTGATCAGCAGGACCGGGCCGGAGCCGGGGCGGGGGACGAACGTGCCGCGGGGCGCGGCCGCGTCGATCAGGTCGCCCGGGCGGACGTGGGTGTGCAGATAGGCGCTGGCCCGGCCGTGCGGCTCCTGCTTGACGCTGATCCGGTAGGCCGGATCGCCGGGCCGTCCCGACAGGGAGTAGCTGCGGACGAGCGCCGACGGCAGCCGTACGGTCAGGAACTGTCCCGGCAGCGCGGCGGGCAGCGGCGTGCCGTCCGGGTCGGCCAGGGTGATCGAGGTGATCGTCGAGCTCTCCGGCTCGATCGCGGTCACCCGCAGCGTACGGAACCCGGGCCAGGCCGGCGGCGGGGCGGCGGCGACCAGGCCGGCGTTGCCGGTGGCCGGCCCGGGCTGGTCGAGCATCGCCCGGAACGACCCCTGCCAGCCGGGGCTGAGGGCGGGGATGCGCAGCGCCTGCTCGATGCGCTCGCGGGGGTGGCCGGGCAGGTACAGCAGAGCGTCCAGGTCGGCCACGCTGAGCTGTTCCGGGCCCTCGGCGACCTTGACGATGTCGTCGCCGGCGCGGACCTCGCCCTCGCGCAGCACCCGGAAGTAGAAACCCGGCCGGTGATGCTGGACGAGCAGGGCCGGCATCCGGGGCTCGTCCATCCGGATCCCGACCCGGTAGCAGGTGACCCGGGGCTGGGTCACCTCGAACAGCGCCGCGCCGATCCGATACCGGTCGCCGGCGCGCACCTCGTCGTCGGGCAGTCCCTCGACCGTGAAGTTCTCGCCGAACTGCCCGAAGGTGAAGTCGTCGCGGCCGAGGACCTTCTGCCAGTGCCGGTACGAGTCGAGCTGGTAGACGAACACGGCCCGCTGCTCGCCGCCGTGCCCGCCGAGATCGCCCTGGCCGTCGCCGTCGATGTTGAGCCGCCGCACCCGGGCCGGCCCGTCGACCGGTGACTTCCAGATCCCGGTGTGGACGGACCGGCCGTGCCACAGCACGTCCTTGGGCAGTCCGACGTTGACCGATCGCAGCGTAGCCATTCCCGCATCGTCCACCTCACGCCCGCCGGAAAACACCGGGAGGGTGGACAGCACGCCGTCGGGCGCTGAATGCTCAAGCCCGTGAGCACGATCAACGGTGGTCGGCTGGTCGGTCGCGACGACGAGCTGCGCGTGCTGTTCGGGCAGGTGGACGGCGTCGGTGCCCGGGGCCGGGCGGTCGGGCTGCTCGGTCAGCCCGGCGTGGGCAAGAGCGCGCTGCAGGCCGAGGTCGTGGTGTACGCGCGGTCGCTCGGGTTCACCGTGCTGCCGGCCCGGGGCAGCCAGTCCGAGACGCATCTGCCGTACGCCGGCCTGCACCAGGTGGTCCGGCCGCTGCTGCCCCGGGCCGACCGGCTGCCGGCCCGCCAGCGCGACGCCCTGCTCGGCTGTTTCGCGATGAGCGAGTCGACCGGGACGAACCCGTTCTTCACCTACCTGGCCGTTCTGGAGCTGCTCGTCGACGCGTCCCGGCGGGCGCCCGTGCTCGTCTGCCTCGACGACCTGCACTGGATGGACCAGCCCTCGATCGACGCCTTCGCCTTCGTGAGCCGCCGCATCGTCAGCGAGCGGGTGATCGTGCTGTGCACCTCGCGCTCGGAGGCGCAGCCGTTCCCGGACGCGCACACGCTGGACTGGATGGAGCTGGACGGCATCGACGCCGCCGCCTCGGCCACCCTGCTGGAGGCGCGGGCGCCGCGGTTGTCGCCGACGGCGCGCGAGCGCGTGCTGCGCCAGGCCGGCGGCAACCCGCTCGCCCTGCTCGAGTTCGCCACCGCGCTGGAGTCGGGCCGGTACGCGTGGGCCGAGTTGGACGACGACCTGCCGATGACCACGCGGCTGGAGCGGGCGTTCGCGGCCCGGGCCGAGCATCTCGCCCCGGCCGTGCGGGCCGTGCTGACCGTGGCCGTGGTCGACGACGGCGACGACATCAACGACGTCCTCGCGGCCGCGCAGGTCCTGCACGGCTCGCCGCTGGACCGCCGGACGGCCCAGCCGGCGTTCGAGCACGGGCTGCTGACCGTGGCCGGCGAGCGGTACCGGATCGCCCACCCGCTGGTCGGTTCGGCGCTGCGGCAGGCCATGCCGCCGGCCACGCGACGGCAGGCGCACCGGGCGCTCGCCGGGGTGCTGGCCACCCACCCGGACCGCGCGGTGTGGCACCGGGCCGCCGCCGTGTCCGGGCGCGACGAGCAGGTCGCGGCCGAGCTGGAGGAGGCGGCCGGCAACGCCCAGCGCCGCGGCGCGATCGCGTCGGCCGCCGCCTGGCTCGAACGGGCGGCCGCGCTCAGCCCGGACCCGCGATCGCAGGCCGCGCGCCTGATCAGCGCGGCCGAGCTGGGCTACCAGCTCGGCCGGTACAGCCAGGTCGAGCAGATCAAGGCCCAGGTCACCGGGATGACGTTGCGGCCGCGCGACCGCTCCCGGCTGAGCTGGCTCGAGGGGGTGTTCCACGACGGCTCCACCGGGGAGCCCTCGGAGGTGCGGCACCTGATCGAGATGGCCCGCCTGGCCATCGGCGGCAAGGACTTCGACCTGGCCATGCAGCTGCTGGTGGGCGCGGCCCGGCGGGTCTGGTGGCGCGACCCGGGCGAGGCCGTGCGGCACGAGATCGTCCGGGTCGCCCGGCAGGTGGGCGTGCCCGGCAACGACGCCCGGCTGCTGGCCATCTTCGCGCTCTGCGAGTCCCACGAGCTCGGGCCGATGGTCATCGACCACCTGTCCCGGTGGCCCGAGGACGCGGGCGGGCGCCCGGATCTGGCCGGTCTGCTGGGCATCGCCGCGTTCTGTGCCGGGGACTTCCGCCGGGCCGTGGCGTTCCTGTCCACCCCGGTCCAGGAGCTGCGGGCGCAGGGCCGGATGAGCCTGCTCGCCGAGGCGCTGGCGGTCCGCGGCTGGTGCGAGATCTACCTCGGGGTCTTCGACGCGTCGACGTCGTCCGACGAGGCCATGCGCCTGGCCGACGAGACCGGCCAGTCCATGTGGTCGGCCACCACCCGCATCGCCGTGGCGTTGATCGACGGGGTCGGCAAGGGCTGGGCGGGCCCGCACCCGCTGCTGTCCGAGGCCGAGCACATCGCGCTGCGGATGCCCAACGCCGACTCCTCCCTGCTGGCCGGCGTGCAGCTGGCCCGGGGCGTGGCCGAACTCGGGGCGAGTCGCCCGGAGCAGGCGTACGGGGAACTGCGCCGCGTGTTCGTGCCCGCCGACCCGGCGTTCCAGCGGGTGCAGCGGGTGTGGACGCTCAGCTATCTGGCCGACGCCGCCGTCCACACCGGCCGGGCCGAGGAGGCGAGGACCATGCTCGCCTCGGTCGAGGAGACCGTCGGCACGTCGCCGGCCACCGGCACGAACCTCGCCCTGGAGTACGCGCGAGCGGTGCTGGCCGAGCGCGGGGCGGCCGAGCCGCTCTTCCGCGCCGCGATGGACGGCGCGGCCCGTCAGTTGCCCTGGCACCTGGCCCGCGTCGAGCTGGCGTACGGCTCGTGGCTGCGCCGGCAGCGACGCGTCGTCGAGTCCCGGGAGCCGCTGCGGGCGGCCCGGGCCACGTTCGAAGCCGTCGGCGCCCGTGCCTGGGCCCAGCGGGCCGACCAGGAGATCCGCGCGACGGGCGAAGGCGGGTGGCAACCGACGGCGAATCCGCGCGAGCACCTGTCGCCGCAGGAGAGCCAGATCGCCGAGCTGGCCGCGCGCGGGCTGTCCAACCGCGAGATCGGCCAGCGCCTGTTCCTCTCGCACCGCACGGTCAGCTCCCACCTGTACCGGATCTTCCCGAAGCTCGGCGTGACGTCCCGCAATCAGCTGGCCCTGGCGCTGACCGCACAGTCAGCTGACGCTAGCCGTGACTCCGGGCGCCCGCGATGACGCAGTCGGCCGACTGAAGCCGCCGCGATCCGCGCCGCCCTACGGTCGGGGCGACAGCCGCGGCGCGTCCGGCGCCCGGCGTGCGACGAGCGGAGACAAGCATGGCCACGCCCGTGCTCTTCATCCATGGTCCGGGGCGGTGCCCGGCCGAGGTGGCCATCGGCGTGTGGCCCATCGGCGCCGGCCCGGGCCGGCTGACGGACCGGTCGCTGTGAACCTCGGACTGGCCGGCCGGACGGCGGTGGTCACCGGGGCGAGCCGGGGCATCGGGCTCGCCGTGGCCCAGGCCCTGATCCAGGAGGGCGCCCGGGTCGCCGCCGGGGCCCGCACCGCCACGGCCGAACTCACCGCCCTGACCGGCGAGGGGGAGGCGCTCGTCGTGCTGGACGACCTGACGACGGCGGCCGGCTGTCAGGCGCTCGTCGACCAGGCGGTGGCCCGCTTCGGGGGTATCGACATCCTGGTCAACAACGTCGGCGGGGTGCACCCCAGCACCGACGGCTTCCACGAGGTGACCGACGCCGACTGGCAGTGGGCCCTGGACGTCAACCTGCTGTCCGCCGTCCGCGCGACGCGGGCGGCCATCCCGCACCTGATCCGCGGCGCCCCGTCGGCCATCGTCACCGTCTGCTCGGTGAACGCCTCGCTGCCCGACCCCGGAGTGATCGACTACAGCGCGGCCAAGGCCGCCCTGCGCAGTTTCTGCAAGTCGCTGTCGAAGGAGCTGGGGCCGGTCGGCGTACGCGTCAACACGGTCAGTCCCGGGCCGGTGGAGACCGCTCTGTGGCTGGGGGCGGGCGGCGTCGCCGAGACCGTGGGCCAGGCGCGCGGTCTCGACCCCGCCGCGGTGCGGGCGGCCGCGGTCAGCGGCGCCGCGACCGGGCGGTTCACTCGTCCGTCCGAGGTCGCCCAAATCGTGCTGCTGCTCGCGGCCGAGACCGCGGGCAATGTGACCGGAGCGGACGTGCTCATCGACGGCGGCCTGGTGAACACCGTCTGACCCTGCGCCCCGCCGGAGGCCGGTGGAGGACCGGTGTCACGATGACCGGGCAACCGGACATGGGACTGGTGTGAGCTCCGAATCCGACGACTCCGCATCCGGCGACTCCGGCAACGAGGAGCGCTTCCGGCGCGTGTACGCCGGCAACTTCGAACCGTTGCTGGCCTACGCGGTGCGGCGGGTGGACCACCCGGAGGACGCGGCCGACGTGGTCGCCGAGACGTTCCTCATCGCCTGGCGCCGCGGCGCCGACCTGCCCGGCGGCGACGAGACCCGCTTGTGGCTGTACGGCGTCGCCCGTCGCGTGCTGGCCAACCAGCACCGCGGCGGCCGGCGCCGGGAGCGGCTGGCCGCGCGGCTGCGGGAGCGCCTCGCGGCCGTCGTCGTCACCGATCCCGCGGCCGAGGCGTCGCGGCGGGTCACCGTGCACGCGGCGCTCGCCCGGCTCGGCGAGGTCGATCGTGAGGTGCTGCGGCTGACCGCGTGGGAGGGGCTGGAACCGCGCGAGATCGCCGAGGTGCTGGGCGTCAGCGCCGCGGCCGTGCGGACCAGGCTCACCCGGGCCCGGTCGCGGCTGCGCGACCTGCTCGGTGACGAGTTCGGCCGAGCCGGACATGTACTCGACGTCCTGGCCCTACCCGCCCCCAAGGAGCGCAGATGACCGACGAGCAGCTCGACCGCGCGGTCCGCGACGCCGACCCCTACCGGCCGGAACACGCGCGCAGCCTGCACGGGGCGGACCAGATCCTCCTGGAGGAGATCATGTCCGTTCCGACCATCGCCGGGCGCCGGCCGGCGCGCCGGTGGGCCGCCGCGGTCGCCGCCGCCGCCGCGGTCACCGGCGTCCTCGCCGTCACTCCGCTGATCGGGCGTGACCACCGGGCCCCGGTCGCCGTCCGGCCGAACCCGCCGGCGGGCCGGCCGGTCGCGGCGGCCGCGGTCGCCGACCGCAGCCCTCGCCTGCTCATCGGCGAGGCGGGGTGGAAGGCGGACGCGGCGTACGGCTTCGCCGAGCACGCGGGCACCATGCGGTTCGCGAAGGGCCCGCTCAAGCTGGAGATCAACTGGTATTCCGGTGAGCACTACGACAGCTACTACCAGGACCGGCTCCATGTCAGCGAGCCCACGCCGGCCACGATCGACGGCTGGCCGGGCAGCCTGTTCCGCTACAGCGCGACCCGCTTCGCGGTCATGCTGCGCCCGCGCGACGGCGCCTTCGTCGAGCTCGGCACCGCGAGCGAGGGGTGGACGCGGGCCGAGTTCGACCGGGTCGCCGCGCTGATCCACCGGGTCGACGTGGCCACCTGGCTGGCCGCGATGCCGCCGGAGGTCGTCACGCCGGCCCGGGTGCAGCAGGCGGCGGCCGAGGTGCTCGCCGACATCCCGCTGCCGCCCGGTTTCTCGGCCGCCTCGCTCGACGATCTCGGCACCAACGACCGGTACCAGTTCGGCGCCCAGGTGACCGGCCGGGTCGGCTGTGCCTGGATCGCCGAGTGGGTGCGCGCCGACCAGGCCGGCGACCAGGCGGCCGTCGAGAAGGCCGCCACCGCGCTGCGCGGCAGCCACCGGTGGAAGGTGCTCGAGGACATGGCCGACGACGGCGGCTGGTCCGAAGTCTTCTGGGAGGTCGCCGACAAGACCGTCCGGTCCGGGCCGCCGGACGGGTACGAGGACGCGATCGGTTGCCGGTAGGGCGCCGGCCTCATTCTCCGGCGCGGTCGGGCGTACCCGAAGCGGGGTAGGGCAGCGTCACGGTGAACCGGGCGCCGCCCTCGGGGGCGTGACCGGCCTCGATCGTGCCGCCCAGCCGGGTGACCAGCCGGGCCGCCAGGGCCAGCCCGAGTCCGCTGCCGGTCGCGCGTTCGTGCCGGTAGCGCTGCCGCAGAGCGCCGCGCTGGAACGCCACCCCGAGGTCCTCGTCGGTGAAGCCGGGACCGCCGTCGCGCACCTCGACGACGCCACCGCGCTCACCGGCCCGGACAGCCAGCACGAGCGGCGCCCCGGCCGGGCTGACCCGCAGCGCGTTCTCGCACAGCCCGTCGATCACCTGCCGGATCCGGTCGGCATCGGTGTCCACCACCACCGGCGTGGCCGGCCGGTCGACGCTCAGCCGGGAACCGTAGCGGGGTTGCCAGGCCTGCGCTGCCGCGGTGACCAGCTCGTTCAGGTCGACCGGCGCGATGGTGACCGGCAGCTCGTCGGCCTCCAGGCGGGACAGGGTGAGCAGGTCGGAGATGAGCCGGTCGAGACGCTCGGCCTCGCGCAGGATGGTCGCGCCGGCCTGGTCGGCCGGCACCACCTCGTCGGTCAGGGCCTCGGCGTACCCGCGGATGGTGGCCAGCGGCGTGCGCAGCTCGTGCGAGACCGACAGCAGGAACTCCCGTTCGCGGCCCTCGCTGCGCTGCAGGGCCGCGCCGAGCTGGTTCAGCGCCGTGGCCAGCTCGGCCGCCTCGACCGGCGGGCGCACGGCCAGCCGCACCGAGCGGTCCCCGGCCGACAGGCGCCCGGCCGCGAGCGCCGCCTGACGCAACGGCCGGGCCACGAACCGGGCCAGCAGCGCGCCCGCCCCCACGCCACCGGCCAGGCCGGCCAGCAGCGCGAGCCACACCCCGCCGAGCACCCGCCCGGCGGTGCCCGAGGACGCCGCCCGGGTCAGCACGACGCCGGCGTCGTTGCCGCTCAGCGGTTGCCCGGCGATGAACACGTCGGCGCCGCCGACGACGCCGCGGGTGTCGACGGCCGAGCCCGCGGCGATCTGCTCGACCACGCGGGCGGGCAGGCCCGGGCGGTCGGCGGCGCCGCGCCGGATGAGGTAGACCGCGATGCCGTCGTCGCGCAGCCGGGCGACGATCCGCTGCCGCGCGGCGGGCCGCTCGGTGGCGAGCAGCTCCACGGCGATGGCCGACTTGTCACCGAGGTCGGCCCGGGCCGCGCGGTCGGCCGACCGTACGGCGATCGGCAGCGCGACCAGCGCGGTGACGATGACCGCGATGACGGCGGTGGCCGCGGTGACCAGAACCGCCCGGCCGGTGAGGGTCTTAGGCATTGGCCGTGTAACCGACGCCGCGGACGGTGCGGATCACCCCGGCGGCGTCGCCCAGCTTGCCGCGCAGCTGGGCGACGTGGACGTCGACCGTGCGGGTGCCGGCGGGCGAGGCGTAACCCCACACCGTCGCCAGCAGCTCCTCGCGGGTGAAGACCCGTCCGGGCCGGCGCAGCAGATGGGCCAGCAGGTCGAACTCGGTCGGCGTCAGCGTCAGGTCCCGTCCGGCGACGGTGACCGAGCGACGGGCCGGATCGAGCGAGACCGGCCCCACCGTACGCACCCGCTCGCCGTCGCCGGGACCGGCCGCGCGCCGCAGCAGCGCCCGGACCCGGGCGACCAGCTCCCGCGGGCTGAACGGCTTGGTCAGGTAGTCGTCCCCGCCGAGTTCCAGCCCGAGGACGCGGTCGACCTCGTCGTCGCGGGCGGTCAGGAACACCACGGGCGTCCAGTCCCCGTCCTCACGCAGCCGCCGGCAGATCTCGGTGCCCTCCAGCGACGGCAGCGCGATGTCGAGCACACAGGCGACGGGCCGCATCCGCCGGGCCGCGGCCAGCCCGGCGGCGCCGTCGTGCTCGACCTGCACCCCGAAGCCGTCCCGGGTCAGATAGAGCCGCAGCAGGTCGGCGATGGGCCGCTCGTCCTCGACCACGAGGACCAGCCCTTTGTCGGTCACCGGCCCATTCTGCCCGCTGCGCCGCGGCCGGGATGTTCGGAGAATGTTCGGGTGCGGCCGGGCGCGCATCGATCTGGTGTGATGGGCGGATGGAAGCTCTGGCCGTGGGCGCCCTGGACTGGATGATCGGCTCGGCCCGCCCGGCCGGGGCCGGCCTGACGTGGGCGAGCACGGCGGCCGGAGGCGAGGCCGACCACACGCTGTACAGCGGGGGCGCGGGTGTCGTGCTCACGCTGCTGGAGGCTTGGAGCCACTTCCAGGACGACCGGTACGCCGAGGCCGCCCGGCGTGGCGCGGCGGCGTCGGCGGCCGCGGTCGACGGCGAGGAGGGCTGTTCGCTCTACTTCGGGCTGACCGGCATGGCGGTGGCGCTGCGCGCGGTCCACCGCCGGCTGGGCGACGAGGCGGCGGGCCGGGCGGCGGACCGGGCGCTGAGCCGGGTGCGGGCGCGGTTCGACGGGCGGGGCTGGGGCGAGATGGTCGAGCTGCTCTTCGGCAACGCGGGCATCGGGCTGGGCGCGCTGCACGCCGGCGACCTGGAGCTGGCCGTGCTGGCCGTGGAGCCCTACCTGCGCACCGCCGATCCGACTCCGGGCGGGGTCAACTGGGCGGTCCGCCCGAGTCCCGCGCGTTCGCACCACCTGGCCCACGGCACGCTGGGCATCGTGTCCGCGCTGGCCGCCGTGGGCGCCGCGGCCGGCCGGGACGACCTGATCGAGCTGGCCCGGGCCGGCGCGGCCGACGTGGTGTCCCGCGACGAGGCCGGACCGGCGGGCTTCCTCGTGCCGCACTCCGACCCACCGCACCGGCCCGAGCTGATCGAGCGCTACAGCTATGGCTGGTGCAACGGCCCGGCCGGTGACGCCCAGGCGTTCCGGTTGCTGGGCGCGCTGACCGGGGAACCGGCCTGGGCCGGGCTGGCCGATCGGTGCTGGCACACCGTCACCGGCAGCGGCCTCCCGCGCCGCCTGCGCCCCGGCTTCTGGGACAACAACGGCCGCTGCTGCGGGACAGCGGGGGTGCTGGCGCTGGCCTGCGACCGGCACGTCGAGCGGGGGGAGTCGCTGGAGTTCGCCACCGTGCTGGCCGACGACCTCGCCGCCCGGGCGACCGTCGACGCCGCCGGGGTGCGCTGGTCGAACCATGAGCACCGGGTGACGCCCAGCGCGCTCGAGCCGCACGTCGGCTGGGCGATGGGCAACGCGGGGATCGTCCGCGAGGTGCTGCGGTTCGCCCGCGCCGCCGGTGGCCGGGATCCGGCGTACGCGGTGCCGTGGCCCGACCATATGGCCGCACCGGCTATCGCAGGGTGACCCGGACGCCGCCGGAGAGCGGGGAGTCGTGCAGGTCCACGGCAGTCAGCTCGACCGTTGCCGGGACGTCGAAGGCGAGCTGCCCGTTCACCCGCTCGCCGGGGCCGAGCCTCTGCAGGAACGTCTGGGTGTCGCGGTTGGCGTAGAGGCCGGCGAGCGCGTCGGTGCCGTAGCCGGCCCCGTCCGCGTCGAGGGCCTTCTGCGCGTGGCCCAGGAAGTACCGCCATCCGTCGGCCGTGTTGCGCACCGACAGGCTGATCAGGCAGTACTTGCCCTTGGCGGTGCGCCGCAGACGCTCGGGCCCGACGGTCGTACGGGAGCAGTCGACCTTGGTGACCACGAAGGCGAAGGCGCCGTCGCGGACCGGGTCGCCGAGGCCCGGTGGCTTTGCACTCGGTGTGATCTTCGTCGTGGCGCCGGGAGAGGCGCCGGGGGTGGCCGCGGCGACCGGCTCCCGGCTGCCGAGTCGCTGGGCCGCGACGCCGGCCAGGAACAGGGCGGCGATCGAGCCGACCGCGAGCAGGCCCGCGACCAGCGGGTTGAGCCGCCACCGGGGGCCGGGGCGGGACGGTGTTCGGGAGTCGTACGACATCGGGCACTCCAGGCGAGGGTCTGACTCGCTCTCCTCACTGTCGGTCAGCGGGGCGGGCGGGGCCACCGATTTCGTCCGATCAACGGCAGGCTTCACCTGATCGGACAATCCCGCCTGGAACGGGAGCGGTACGCTTCCGCCGTGGCTGAGCTGGATGAAGAGACGATCGCGTTCGCCCATCGCATGTTCGACCTGGCCCGTTCCGGGGGCACCGAGGAACTCATCGGCAACGTCATCGGCGGGCTGCCGGCCAACCTCACCAACGACAAGGGCGACACGCTGCTGATCCTCGCCGCGTACCACAACCACGTCGACACGGTGATCGCGCTGCTGGAGCAGGGCGCCGACCCCGACCGGGTCAACGACCGCGGTCAGTCGGCCCTGTCCGCCGCGGTGTTCCGGCAGAACGCCGAGACGGTGAAGTCGCTGCTCGCCGCCGGTGCCGACCCCAACGGCGGTACGCCCTCGGCGCTGGCCACCGCCGACTACTTCAAGCTTCCGGAGATGGCCGCGCTGCTGCGGGGCGCCTGACCGGTCCGGGTCAGCCCGGCGACGAGGACGTCGAGGGCGTCGCCGATGGCCGTCTCCTGCTCCTCGGCGGTCAGCTGGGGCAGCAGGTCGAGGAACATGGTCGACAGCCCGTGCACGGCGGCCCAGCTGGCCATCACCGCCCGGCCGGTGTCGGCCGGGCGCAGACATCCCGCCTCGACGAGCCGGGCCAGCGCGCGCTCCAGGAACACCTTCGGTTTGGGCCGGCCCTGGTCGTCCCGGTCGCCGGTGCTCGTTCCGGGGACGGTGATGCCGGTCGGGTCGCCGCCCATCGCGGTGCGGAACAGGCCCGGCTCGGCCACGGCGTAGTGCACGTAGGCCCGGCCGACTTCGCGTAGGTACGTCTTGGCCGCCTCGGCCCGATCCGCGGGCTCCTCCACCGCGTCGAGGTGGGCGCCCATGGCCTGGCCCATGTCGCCGCGGGCCCGCTGCGCGACCGCGCTCTTGAGGGCGGTCAGGGTCGGGAAGTGGCCGTAGGCGGAGTTCGGCGCCACCCCGACGGCGCGGGCGACCTCGCGCAGGACGACCGCGTGCGGGCCGCCGTCGCGGGCCAGGGTGACGCCGGCCGCGATCAGGGCGGCGCGCAGGTCGCCGTGGTGATACGTGGCCCTCGTACGAGGGCGCTTCTCAACCATGGCCAAATCCTGGCACGACATCGCCATGGTTGACAGTTTGGGCTGCTCAACACAATACTCACACTGTCCAGATGGTCGTCAGGAAGCCGTCAAGGTCGGTGCCGGTCAGCCGTCAAGGTGGGGCGTGAGGCTGTGCAGGTCTTCGATACCTGTCACGAAAGGCACTCCGGTGGCTCAATTCCTGTATCGGCTCGGAGCCCTCGCGGCCCGTCGCCGGCTCCTGTTCCTGGGGGCTTCGCTGGCCGTGCTGGCCGGGGCGCTCGTCCTGGCCTTCGGCTCGGCCGGCTCGTTCTCACCCGGGCACTCCATCCCCGGCTCGCCCGGGCAGCTCGCCCTGGAGAAGGTCGAGCGGCACTTCCCCGACGGCAGCGGCGTCGGCGGCACGGTGCTGTTCGTCGCCCCGAACGGCGCCCAGATGAAGGACGAGGCGGTGGCCCGGCAGATGCGGGCCGTCGTGCAACGCATCGGGGCCGAGGGCGTGATCGCCGACGTGGGTGACCCGCTCGAGGAGGTCTCGGCGGACGGCCGGATCGCCGTGGCCTCGCTCAGCTTCGATCTGCCGGCCGGCGGCGAGATCGACCCGGCCGTGCAGGACGCCGTCCGGGCCACCGGCGCGTCGTTCAACCAGCAGTACGGCGACCAGGGCGGGCGGGTGCTGTTCGGCGGCGACGCCTTCGAGGAGGAGCTCAGCCCGTTCGGCGTACCGGAGGGGATCGGCATCGGCGTGGCGCTGCTGGTCATGCTGATCACGTTCGGGTCGGTGCTGGCCGCCGGCGTCCCGATGCTCACGGCCGTGCTCGGGGTGGGCGGTACGGTCGCCGGCGTTCTGCTCGCGGCCGCCCGGTTCGACGTCTCGCAGAACGCGCTGACCCTGGCGATCATGCTGGGCCTGGCCGTCGGCATCGACTACGCGCTGCTCATCGTCTCGCGGCACCGGGCCCAGCTGACCCGGGGGCACACCGTCGCCGAGTCGATCGCGCTGGCCACGGCCACCGCCGGCGGCGCCGTGGTGTTCGCCGGCCTGACCGTGATCATCGCCCTGGCCGGCCTGACCCTGGCCGGGGTCCCGATGCTCACCTCCATGGGCCTGGCCGCGGCCGGCGCGGTCGCCATGGCCGTCCTGCTCGCCCTGACCATGCTGCCCGCCGTCCTCTCGCTGGCCGGGGAGAGGCTGCGACCGAAGCCGTCGTCGCGGGCCGCCCGCCGCGAGCTCGACACCCGGTCGCGCGGCCTGGCCGCCCGGTGGGTGGACGTCGTGATGCGCCGCCCGCGCACCGTCGTGGCGGCCGTCGTGCTCGGTCTGGCCGTCGCCGCCGTGCCGGCGGCGCAACTGGCGCTGGCCCTCAACGACAACGGCTCCGCGCCCCGGGCGTCCGAACCCCGGCAGGTGTACGACCTGGTCGCCGCCGCGTTCGGTCCCGGAGTCAACGGCCCGCTGGTCGTGCTGGTCGAGGGGGACGACCCCGGCGCCACCGCCGAGACGGTCCGCGACACGGTCGCCTCGATGCCCGGCGTCGCCCAGGCCGGCGGCCCGGTCGTCGCCGACGACGGGCAGGCCGCGCTCGTGCCGATCGTGCCCACCACCGGCCCCCGCGACAGCGCCACCAACACGCTGGTCGCCGACCTGCGGGCCGCGCTCGTGCCGATCGGCGCGCGGACCGGCGACGACGTCGCGGTGACCGGACTGACCGTGGTCAGCCTCGACGTCGTCGACAAGCTCAACGGCGCCCTGGTGCCGTTCACCGTGGTGGTCGTCGGGCTCTCCCTGCTCCTGCTGCTGATCGCCTTCCGGTCGTGGGCCATCCCGCTCAAGGCCACCGCCGGCTTCCTGCTGTCGGTCGGGGTCGCGTTCGGCGCCATGGTGGCCGTCTTCCAGTGGGGCTGGCTGGCCGGACCGCTCGGCGTGCCGCTCGAAGGACCGGTGCCCAGCTTCGCGCCGATCATCGTCATGGCCGTCCTGTTCGGCCTGGCCATGGACTACGAAGTCTTCCTGGTGTCCACGATGCGCGAGCACTACGCCCGGCACGGCGACGCCCGGGACGCCATCCGGGCCGGCAGCCGCAACGCCGGGCGGGTCGTCGTGGCCGCGGCGGTCATCATGATCGTCGTCTTCGCGAGCTTCCTGTTCTCGCACGACCCCAACGTCATGCCGATCGCCCTGGCCCTGACGGTCGGCGTGGCGGTCGACGCCTTCCTCGTACGCCTCACCCTGGTGCCGGCCGTGCTGACGCTGCTGGGCGACCGGGCCTGGCGGCTGCCGCGCTGGCTGGACCGGGTGGTGCCCAGGGTCGACATCGAGGGCCACGAGCTGTCCGGGGAGAAACCGGCCGCCGGCGCGACCGAGCCCCAGCCCCAGCCCAAACCCGAGCCCGAGCTCGTCTGAGGCAAGGAGACACCCATGACCGGCACCGGGACACCCGATCGCGTGCTCGTGGTCGACGACGATCCGGGCATCCGCGGACTGCTCACCTCGGCGCTGCGCTTCGCCGGCTACGAGGTCGAGGTGGCCGCCGACATCCCGCAGGCCCTCGAGCGGGTGCTCACCGGCCGGCCGGACGTCATCGTGCTCGACGTGATGCTCCCCGGTGGCAGCGGGTTCGACGTGCTGGCCCTGGTGCGGGCCCGGTCGATCGGGGTGCCGGTGCTCTTCCTGACCGCCCGCGACGCCGTGGAGGACCGGGTGCGCGGGCTGCAGCTGGGCGGCGACGACTACGTGGTCAAGCCGTTCAGCGTCGTGGAGATCGGGGCCCGGATCGAGGCGCTGCTGCGCCGCTCGCGCGGCACGGCGGCCCCCACCGGTCCGGCCCTGACCTTCCACGACCTGTCCCTGGACCCGCAGCGGCACGAGGTCCGCCGGGGTGACCGGCTGGTCGAGCTGTCGCCGACCGAGTTCAAGCTGCTGCACCTGCTGATCACCCACCCTGGGCAGGTGCTGTCCAAGCCGCAGATCCTCGAGGCGGTCTGGCAGTACGACTTCGGCGGCGACTCGGTCGTCGTGGAGCGGTTCATCTCCAACCTGCGCCGCAAGGTCGACGACGGGCACGAACCGCTGATCCACACGGTCCGCGGCGTCGGCTACGCGCTGCGGCGGCGCCGATGAGCCGCCGCTGGCGCCGGTGGCGGGCCGGCATCCGGGGCCGGCTGCTGGTGGGCTTCCTGATGCTGTTCGTCCTCGCCCTCGGGGCCAGCGGCGTCATCACCGCCCTGCTGGTCAACGACTACATCTCGGACCGTTCCGTCACCAAGCTGCGCGACGACGAGGGCCGGATCGCCGAGCTGGTCCGGTCCGGCCCGCAGACCATCAACGCCGATCAGTTCGAGACGATGCTCGGCCCGCCGCTGGGCATCATGGGGCTGGCCGCGGACGGCGACATCCTGTTCGCCATCGGCAGCAGCGCCGGACGCGAGTACGAGCTGGCCCGGCTGGCCGGCGCCGCGGTCCCGGGCCAGATCCTGCGAACCGGCGACGACGTGGTGGCCGTGCTGATCACGACCCCCGGCATGCGGATGACCTATCTCGACCGGGGCACCGACCAGGTGGCCCACCTGATCCTGGTCAACGACGCGACCGTCGACCGCCGGACCGTCCTGGGCTATGTGGGCAGCATGGCGGTGATCGCGTTCGTCGCCGTGCTCGTCCTGATGGGACTGGCCGTGGTCGTCCTGCAGATCGGCCTGCGCCCGCTGTCCGAGATGGCCCGGGCGGCCGACGCCATCGCCGGCGGCTCCCGCGGCGAACGACTGCCCGTCTCCGACCGCGGCGCCGAGACCGACGTGCTGGCGGCCGCCGTGAACCGGGCCTTCGACGCCCAGGCCCGCGCCGAGGACCGGGCACGGACCTTCGCGGCCGACGCGTCGCACGAACTGCGGACCCCGCTGGCCACGATCTCCGGCTGGCTCGAGCTCTACCGCCAGGGCGGGCTGAGCGGCGACGACGTCGCACAGGCGGTGGCCCGCATCGAGGACGAGGTGGGCCGGATCCGGCTGCTGGTCGAGGAACTGGGGTTGCTGGCCCGGCTGGACACCGGCCGGCCGCTGGAAAGCCGGCCGCTCGATCTGGCGACGCTGGCCGGGAGCGTGGTCGAGGACGCCCGGGTGATCCACCCGGACCTGGACATCACGCTGCGGGCGGAACCCGGCCTGCCCCCGGTGCCCGGCGACGCCGCCCGGCTGCAGCAGGTGCTGCGCAACCTGGTGGGCAACGCCGTCCAGCACAACCCGCCCGGCACCCGGGTCGGGCTGACCCTGTCACCCGACGGCGACCACGCCCGCGCCGACGTCACCGACAACGGCACGGGGATAGCCGCGGCCGACCTGCCCCGGCTGTTCGACCGTTTCTGGCGGGCCGAGGCGAGCCGCAGCCGCGACTACGGCGGCTCCGGCCTGGGCCTGGCGATCGTCCAGGCCATCGTCCGCGCCCACGGCGGACGGGTCACCGTGGCCTCGGAGCTCGGGCAGGGCACCACCGTGAGCCTGCACCTACCGGTCGTGCACGCCGTCGGCCGTGACGCCTGACGCTCAGGGCTCCTTCCTGACCCTGCGTTCGACTATCGTCGCTGGATGTCCAAGGGCGTGATCTCCGCGATTCTTGCGGGCTTCTACCTCACCATCGCCCTGTGCTGCCTCTCTGTGGTCGTGGTGAGCTGGGCGCTGGAGCGGCCCCTCGGCCTGATCGCCGACTTGCCGTCCTGGGTCCCGATCGGCCTCTTCGCCGCGTTGGCACCGGCCATCGTCGTCGCCGTCGCCGAGCAGTTCCGGGAGCGGTTCGGCGAGGCCGGCACCGCGCCGAAGGTGGGCGGCTGGTGGGCCGGGCTCAGTGCCGTGGCCCTCGGGCTGACCGCCGTGGGCATCCTGACCGGGGTGATGAGCCTCGACAGCGCCGGCGCTCCCAGCCCGCCCCGCGCCGATTGTGCCCACCCGCTCAGGGAGAAGGGCAACATCTACACCTGTGTCTCCGCCGCCGACTACCGGGAGGCCGGCGCCGGTGCCCAGCGGCAAGTCGCCGGTCTCGGCCTGGCCTTCTCCGCAGCGTCGGCGGCCGCGTTCCTCGCCATCACCCGGCGTCAGCGTGCCGTCTGAGCGAAGGTGGGCTGCAGGACAGCGGGGCCGGCCGACGCCAGCCACAACCTGGACCGCGCCTCACTCCCACGTGATCCCTCAGATACGCCCTAGATCTCCGCTCGGGTCAGCCCGTCCAGCATGCCGGCGATCTCCATCAGCCGGCGGACGCCGCGTTGCGGCTTGACCACCCGCAGCGTGATGCCGCGGAGGGCGGCCTTCTCGTACGCTCGGTCCAGGGCGGCCAGGCCGGAGGAGTCGCAGAAGCTGACGCCGCTGAAGTCCACGACCACGCGGGGCGTGCCGTCGGCCGAGGCCGCGCGGGTGAGCGCCTCCTCGAAGTCGTCGATGGTGGCCAGGTCGATCTCCCCGGTCACGGCGAGGAGGAGCGTGCCGTCGGCGATCGCGCTGGTGTGGACGATCATGGACGCCGCATTCCCCGTCCGGGCGGCGGCAATCCGGCTCAGCTCAGAAGGTTGACGACCTCGGCCGCTTCACCCCACGACAGGGTGAATCCGGCGCCGCCGTGGCCGTAACAGGCGATCACCGTACGACCGTGGCCCGGCACCGGCTCGAGCCGGACGCTCGTCCGCGCGGGGCGCAGGCCGACCGCTCGCGACAGCACCGCCTGACCGGCCAGCTCGGGTACGAGCTCGGTCGCCCGGGCCAGGATGCCGGCCTCGACGTCGGGGTCGATCGTCTCGTCCCACGAGCCGACGTCGCCCGTGCCGCCGCAGACGACGTCGTGGTCGCGCGGCACCACGTAGGTCAAGCCGGCCGGGTTCTCGTCGTCGAGCAGCCAGTCGGTCAGCCCCGGGTTGGACAGCCGCACGACCTGCCCGCGGATCGGGTACACCTCGTCGTCACCGCCGAGCAGCGCGGCCGAGCCGAGCCCGGCCGCGACCACCACGGCGTCGCCCGCCACCTCGTCCAGCCTCGCCACCGTCCGGCTCTCGAACCGTACGCCCAGGCTCTGGACCTCTCGATGCAACCAGCCCAGGTAGGCGTCGGTCACGACGAGCGGCAGCAGGCAGCGCACACCGGAGGCGCCGGGCGGCGGCGCGTCGGCCGGCGCCGCGCCCCCCGGCACGGCCGGGACCCAGCTCAGATCCGGATCGGGTGTGCGGTGCACGACCGTGCCGTGCCGCAGCCGCACACCGGTCGACGGGTCCCCGGCCAGCGCGACGAGCCGCCGGTACGTCACCTCGGCCGACGCGAGCACCCGCGGGGTCGGCGTCACGTCGTGCGGGAACCAGATCGCCGCCGCGACCGACGACACGGCCTCGCGATGGCCCTGGGCCGCGATCACGGTCACGCCGAAGCCCCGAGCCGCCAGCTCGTGTGCGACGGTCAGCCCCAGCACGCCGCCGCCGATGATCGAAACGCTGGTCACGACCTCAGCGTAGGGCCATCGCTACCGCAACGACCGGCGACCTTTGACGACGCCCAGGACGATCGAGGCGACCAGGGCGATCAGGCCGAGGATGAGGAGCCATTTGACGGCCTTGATGACCAGGCCGAGGACGATGAGCACCACGGCGACGACGCCGAGTGTGACCAGCAGCGAGCGCACAAGCTTCTCCTGACGTTGAGACTGCCGCAGTGCCCGCGACGGGCCGGTTCCAATCCGCTCTGTGGCCGGCGTCGCGTGCGTTCGTCGTGGTCTCGCCGGCGTCCGGGAACGAGACCGCGGCCGGTTCCGGCAGCGGACGGCGGATGTCGTACGCCGGTGGTAGAAAGGCCCGATGAACGCTGCCGAGCCCTTCCACGACCTCGATGCGTACGTCCGTCTGCCGCGACTCGCCGGCCTGTGGCTGTCGCCGGACGGTCAGCGGCTGGTGGTGGGGGTCGGCACGCCCGACAAGGAGAACGCGCGTTACGTCACCGCGCTGTGGGAGGTCGATCCCGAGGGCCGGCGGCCGGCGCGGCAGCTGACCCGCAGTGTCAAGGGCGAGTCGGCCGCGGCCTTCACACCCGGCGGCGACCTGCTGTTCACCTCGGCCCGCCCGCGGCCCGACGGCGAGGACGACGACGAGACGGCGGCACTGTGGTCGCAGCCGGCCGCCGGCGGCGATGCCCGGGTGATCGCCCAGCTGCCCGGGGGCCTGCACGGCGTGCGGGTCGCGCCGACCGGCACCCTGGTGGCCGGCTCGGGGCTGCTGCCCTCCTCGGCCGGCCCAGCCGCCGACAAGCAGGCCCGCGAGCAGCGCAAGCAGGCCGGGGTGTCGGCGATCCTGCACGAGGGTCAGCCGGTCCGCTTCTGGGATCACGACCTCGGCCCCGACCGGCCCCGCCTGCTGGCCGCCGAGCTGGGGGCGGGCGACGGCGAGCTCGAGTTCCGCGACCTCACCGGCCACGTCGGCGTGGCCCTCGACATCGAGGGCGACTGGGACCTCGCGCCCGACGGCCGCACGGTGGTCGCCGTCTGGACGGTCGCCGAGCCCGCCGGGTCGCAGCACACGGCGATCGCGGCCATCGACACGGCGACCGGCGAGCGGCGCCTGCTCATCGACGACCTCGGGCACGACTACGACTCGCCGCGGGTGTCACCGGACGGGTCCCGGGTGGCCGTGCTCGCCCGCCGCCGCTCGGCGGTGGACGACCCGGGCGACTCCTGGCTGGCCCTGGTGCCGCTGGCCGGTGGGCCGGTCGAGGCGCTGACCGGCGACTGGGACCGGTGGCCGCACAGCCCCCGGTGGACGCCGGACGGCGCCGCGCTGATCGTGGCGGCCGACGACAACGGGCGCTCACCGTTGTGGCGGGTGGACGCGGCGACCGGCGAGGTGACCCGGCTGACCGGCGACGACGGCGCCTACACCGACCTGCGCGTCTCGCCGGACGGGCAGTGGGTCTACGCGCTGCGCAATACCATCGCCGGCCCGCCGCACCCGGTGCGGGTGTCGCTCGGCTCGGCCGAGATCGAGCCTCTGCCGGGCCCGGCCGCGCCGATCGACGTGCCCGGCCGTCTCGAGGAGGTGACCGCCCGAGCCGCCGACGGCAGCCCGCTGCGCGCCTGGCTCGCGCTGCCCCCGGAGGCAGAGGCGGGCACGCCGGCGCCGCTGCTGCTGTGGATCCACGGTGGCCCGCTCGGGTCCTGGAACGCCTGGTCGTGGCGATGGAACCCGTGGCTGGCGGTGGCGCGCGGCTACGCCGTCCTGCTGCCCGACCCGGCGCTGTCCACCGGCTACGGTCTCGGGTTCGTCGAGCGCGGCTGGGGCGAGTGGGGCGACGCGCCCTACACCGACCTGATGGCCCTCACCGACGCCGCACTGGAGCGCCCCGACCTCGACGCCGGCCGCACCGCCGCGATGGGTGGCTCGTTCGGCGGTTACATGGCCAACTGGATCGCCGGGCACACCGACCGCTTCGACGCGATCGTCACGCACGCGTCCTTGTGGGCGCTCGACCAGATGATGACGACCACCGACCTGCCCTTCTACTGGCTGCGCGAGCTCACCCCGGAACGCCTCGAGACCAACTCCCCGCACCGGTCGGCCGACGCCATCACGACCCCGATGCTGGTCATCCACGGCGACAAGGACTACCGGGTCCCGATCGGCGAGGCGCTGCGCCTGTGGTGGGACCTGCTGTCCCGTTCCGAGCTGCCGCACAAGTTCCTGTACTTCCCGGACGAGAACCACTGGATCCTCAAACCGGGCAACGCCAAGGTCTGGTACGAGACGGTGCTTGCGTTCCTCGACCACCACGTGCGCGGCGAGAAATGGCAGCGGCCGGAGTCCCTGGGCTAGGCCGGGGCCAGGCCGCGGGCCGAGTCGCGCGTCCGGCCTTCGTCCGCGCCGGGCGCCTTCCGGCCCGCCGGAAGCGGTGATAGACAAACCCGGTGAGCGCCGACACCTTCACCGACTTCGACGCGTACGTTCGTCTGCCGCGACTGGCCGGGCTGTGGCTCTCGCCGGACGGGCGCCGGCTGGTCGTCGGGGTGGGAACCCCGGACAGCGGGAACACCCGGTACCGGACGTCGCTGTGGGAGGTCGACCCGGCGGGGGAGCGGCCGGCCCGCCGGCTGACCGGCAGCGACCGGGGCGAGTCCGCGGCCGGCTTCACCCCCGACGGCGACCTGTTGTTCACGTCGTCGCGGCCGTCCGGGCACGGCGACGACCCGGCCCTGTGGCGGCAGCCGGCCGGGGGCGGCGACGCGTACGTGATCGCGACCTCGCCCGGCGGCCTGCACGGTGTGCGGGTCAGCCCGGCCGGGACGCTGGTGGCCGGCACGGCGATGCTGCCCTCGGCCGACAGTACGGACGCCGACCGGCAGGCCCGCGAACAGCGCAGCGACGCCGGGGTCTCGGCGATCCTGCATGAGGAGTACCCGGTGCGGTACTGGGACCACGACCTCGGGCCCGACCGCCCGCGCCTGGTCACCGGCACGCTCGACGACCTGGTCCTGCGCGACCTGACCGGCCATGCCGGACGGGCCCTGGACGACGACCGCGACTGGGAGATCACCCCGGACGGCCGGACCGTGGTCACCGGCTGGATGGTGGCTGCGCCCGGCGCGTCGCAGCGGTCGGCGGTCGCGGTGATCGACGTGGCCGATGGCGGACGCCGGATGCTGGCCGGCCAGGACGGTCACGACTACAGCACGCCGCGGGTGTCGCCCGACGGCAGCCGTGTCGCCCTGGTCGTCCGCCGGTGGTCGTCGGCGGCCGAGCCGAGCGACATCTGGCTGGCCCTGGTGCCGCTGGCCGGCGGGCCGGTCGAGGCGCTGACCGGCGACTGGGACCGGTGGCCGCACAGCCCGTGCTGGACGCCGGACGGCGCCGCGCTGATCGTGGCGGCCGACGATCACGGTCGCTCACCGTTGTGGCGGGTCGACGCGGCGACCGGCGAGGTGACCCGGCTGACCCACGACGACGGCGCCTACACCGATCCGGTGGTCTCCCCCGACGGGCAGTGGGTCTACGCGCTGCGCAACACCATCGGCACCCCGCCCCACCCGGTGCGGGTGTCGCTCGGCTCGCTCGAGGTGGAATGCCTGCCGGGCCCGGCCGCACCGGTCGACGTACCCGGCCGTCTGGAGGAAGTCACCGCGCGAGCCGCCGACGGCAGCCCGGTGCACGCCTGGCTCGCGGTGCCCGGCGAGGCGGGCGCCGACACGCCCGCACCCCTGCTGCTGTGGGTCCACGGTGGCCCGATGACGTCGTGGAACACCTGGAAGTGGCACTCGAACCCGTGGCTCGCGGTGGCGCGCGGCTACGCGGTGCTGATGCCCGACCCGGCGCTGTCCACCGGATACGGCCTCGACTTCATCCGGCGTGGGTGGGGGAGCTGGGGCGACGCGCCCTACACCGACCTGATGGCCGTCACCGACGCCGCACTGCAACGCCCGGACCTCGACCCCTCCCGTACGGCGGTGGTGGGCGCCTCGTTCGGCGGCTACCTGGCCAACTGGATCGCCGGGCACAGCGACCGCTTCGACGCGATCGTCACGCACGCGTCGCTGTGGGCGCTCGACCAGATGATGACGACCACCGACCACCCGTACTACTGGCTGCGCGAGATGACTCCCGACCGCCTGCGGTCCCAGTCACCGCACCACGCGGCCGACGCCATCACCACCCCGATGCTGGTGATCCACGGCGCCCGGGACTACCGCGTCCCGATCGGCGAGGCGCTGCGCCTGTGGTACGACCTGCTGTCGCGCGCCGAGGGCCGGCACAAGTTCCTGTACTTCCCCGACGAGGCCCACGGCGTGAACAAGCCCGGCAACGCCAAGGTGTGGCACGCCACGATGCTGGCGTTCCTCGACCACCACGTACGCGGTGAGAAGTGGCAGTGCCCGGACCTGCTCGGCTGAGGGCGGGCCGGGTCGAGCGGGGCGGATGAGCCGGGGCCCATCCGCCCCGCCGATCAGCGCAGGGGCGGGTTGGCCAGCTGGACGAGCTCGACCGCCTGCTGCGGGAACCAGGCGCCGGCGGCCGGGTCGGCGATGCCGCCGCGCGCCGGGTCGGTGCCGGTGCCCGTGCCGCGGTCACACTGACCGTCGGACTGACCGGGCGTCTTGACCCACAGGAAGGCGTCGGCCAGCGGATCGCCGGTCCGGGTGGTCGGGCGCAGTCCCAGGCCCCGGTCCGGCGGGTTGCACCAGGTCTGCGGGTCGGGCCAGGTCACCCCGGCCGGCGCCGTCCACGGGCCCTGCCCGTTGCGGCTGGTGTCCACGACGAAGTGCGGCAGCTTGCGCGGGGAGACGTCGCCGACGTTGGTGGCGTACCAGGCGTCGCTGAGCGGCCACGTGCTGAAGTCGCCCGGGCTGGCCGGGTAGTACTGGCTGGCGCACTGTTCGAAGTGGCCGCGGGCCTCGGCCGGTCCCTGCGTGCCGTAGTAGACACACTTGGAGATCCAGTTGCCGTACTTCAGCTGGCGCTCGGTCGTCTCGTAGTTCGACACGTTGAGGAAGAACCCGTCGGCCTTGCGCACGCCGGCCTTGACCAGCCGGTCGGCGATGTCACCGACGCCCAGCCAGGCGCTGTGCGTGCCGTCGAGGTAGACGCTGGTCCGGGGCAGGGCGCCCAGCCGGTCGACCGCGTAGTTGAGCATCGCGAACCGCTCGGCGGCGGCGGTGGCCGCGTCGGCCTCGGCCGGCTGACACCATTCCTGCTCGCCGTTGATCGTGGTGTACCAGGGGATGATCCCCAGCCCGTCCGGCTCGAGCATGACGGCCGCCCGCTGCCCGCCGATGCCGGCCGCGAACGCGTCGATCCAGGCCCGGTACTCGGCCACCGAGGTCGCCCCGCCCGCGGAGTATTGCGAGCAGTCGCGGAACGGGATGTTGTAGGCCACGAAGACCGGCATGGTCCTCTTGGCGGCCGCCCGCCACGCCTCGGCCTTGACCGACTTCGTCAGCGACCGGCCGGAGCCGCCGGTGACCCAGACGGCCTGCGGAGTCTCGACCATGGTTCGGATCTGGTGGGCCAGCCCGCGCTGCCCGGCCGCCGTGAGCTGGGCGATCTGCTGGACGGCGCCCGGGTCCGGCTTGGGGGTGTAGAAGCGGGTGCCGTCCGGGATCACCGCCCCCGCGGGTGAGGGATTCATTGCCAGGGCGACCGCGCAGGCAGCGGCCGCGGCGGCGAACGCGGTGCTCGCCCGCCGCGCGCGACGAGATAAGGACACGTCGGACTCCTCTTCGTACGGCTACTTCGTCCGGGACAGTGGGAGCGTTCCCATTCTTAGCTGAGCCTCGATGTGTTGCCGACTCAAGTCAAGAAGATGACGGCCCTGACTTGCGGGCCCCCCGGTGAGGCCCCGCCCGGCGTGGGTCGCTGTGGTATCTATGGACCCTTCTGGATCGGTGCGCGGGGGCGAGACCGTCCAGTTCGAACTGCCCCCTGCTCGGTGATCCGTCCTCACGTGAAGGAGGAAGATCGGTGCGCAGACCTCTCGTACTTCTCGCCGCGCTCGTGATGTCCCTGGGCGGCCTGGCCGTCGCCCCGGGCCCGGCTCAGGCTCAGGCCGCGGCCGAGCCCACCGTGACCCGGCTGCCGTTCGGTCACCCGGCCGACGTCGTCTCGGCCGGCGACCGCGTCTTCATCAGCGGCGGGCGCGACGCCACCCAGATCGTGGTCGCCTCGGCCGCCGGCGCGATCACCGCCACGATCGACGGGCTCGAAGGCCCGACCGACCTGCAACTGAGCACCGACCGGCGCACGCTCTACGTGGCGCTGCCGTCGGCCGACAAGATCGTCGCGTACGACACCGGCTCGCTCACGCAGTCGGCCGTCCACGACACCGCCGGCGGCACCTGCCCGTCCACGCTGGCCTACGCCGGCCGTTACCTGTTCTTCGGGTACGGCTGCAGTGGCGAGAGCGGCGAGATCGGGAAGATCGACCTGGCCCGTCAACCGGCCGTGGTGACCACCGGGCTCACCGGCCAGAGGTTCGGCGCGCCGCGACCGGCCACGGCCCTGCGCAACTCCAAGGTGCTGTTCGTCGGGGACGAGGGCGGCAGCCCGTGGACGGGCTACTCCTACACGATCGGCGCCGGCGGCACGCTGACCTCGGTCGGCAGCACCAGCCAGCTCGGCGGGAACCTGAGCGACGCGGCCGTCGACCCGACCGGCGCCACCGTCTACACGGCGAGCGGCTCGCCGTACCGCCTGCAGTCGTTCTCGATGGCCGATCCGACCCGGACCGGACCGTCCTATTCGATCGCCCCCTACCCGAACGCGGTCGAGCTGACCCGGGACGGCACCCGGATCGCCGGCGGGTCCGACGCGGCGTACGACGGCGATGTGTTCGTCTTCGACATCGACGGCACGTCGGTGGCGGCGTTCGATCTGGGCGGCCGGGATCACCTCCTGACCCGCGGCGGGCTGGCCTGGGCGCCGAACGGCCGGCGGCTCTACGCGATCAGCGACGACGGTTCGGCCTATCAGGCTCCGGCCCAGTTGCACGTGCTTCCCGTCCCGGCGGCCTGATCGCGTCGCCGGACGCTGTTTCCCCCTGCATGCCGGCCGGTGGGTTCAGTCGTCCTCGATGTGCCCCGTGGCGGGGTCGACGAGGGCCAGGAAGCCGCGGATGTTCTCGATGTGCTCGTCGACCGGCAGGTCCGGGGTCGGACTGACGCCGAACCCGTAGCCGGGATCCGGCCCGCTGAGCCAGGTGTAGCCGGTGCCGCCGAACTCGTCCGGACGGAGGGCGAACACCTCTCCATCGACTTCAAGGATGCGTGAAGCGACGTCGGCCGCGCCTGCGCTCTCGGGTTGCAGGCCGGGAACTGCCTCGCTGTCACCGTCGCCGCTGTCCGGGTAAATGGCCTTCACCCGGCCATTCTCGTGGTTCCCGGCCGGCCAGGTATATAAGGACAAGCTGATATCATCTGTCCAGTTCGCTCGAGAACTGGAGCGCCCGCCATGAAGTACACCGTCTCGCTGGAGATCGCGCGGCCGCGGGGAAGGGTCGTCGAACTGCTCACCGATCCGGCCTACCTGCCGATGTGGCTGCGCGGCCTGGTGCTGCACGAGCCGCTGAGCGGCGAACACGGGCAGGTCGGCACCACGTCGCGAGTCGTGCTGCAGATGGGCCGGCAAGAGTTCGAGTGCACCGAGACCGTCACGCGCCGGGAGCCGCTGGATCTGCACGGGCTCGGGCGGGAGGACGTCGTCCATTTCGAGCGCGAGATCGTCGGCGAGGGCATGTGGAGCGCCGCGCGTGAGCGCCTGACCGCTTCCGGCCCGGAGGCGACGCTGTGGGTGAGCGAGAACGAGTACCGGTTCAGCAGTCTGCTGATGCGGCTGGTCGGGGTTGTGATGCCCGGCGCCTTCCGCAAGCAGTCGCTCCAGCACATGCAGGACTTCAAGGCGTTCGCCGAGCATGGGAAGGACGTCCGCGAAGCGAAAGGCTGAACTGCGGCGCGGTTCAGGAGAGAGGTCCCGCTTGGGCTTTCGACCCTTTGGGCAACACCCAGCCATGAGACGGCACGAGCTCTTTCTCCGATGGATGCCCTGGCTGCTCGGCGCCGTCATGGTCGTACAGGCGTGGGCGTTCGTCGACAACGTCAGGGAACGTCATTGGTTCCTTGCCGCTTGTTTCGGGGCCATGCTGCTTGTTTTCGCCGCGCAGCTCGTCGCGCTGTGGCGAATCCGCCTCCGAACGAAGTCCCGGGCAACGGGCGAGGGCGAAGCCCCGACCGCCGCGCGGAGAGCTCGACGGAGCTAGTGAGGGGGGAGCCCCATCACCGGCCGAGGGTGAGCGGCGTTTCGGTGTGCAACCGGGTCAGCTTGTGCGGGTTGCGGACGTAGTAGAGGCCGCTGACCAGCGCGTCGTCGATGCGGATGGTCAGGACACCGTCGAACTCGGCGTTCAGGCGTACGAGAAGTGCGGGGTTGCCGTTGACGACGGTCGGGTGAACCGTGACGGTGCCGGAGACTTTGCTGAGGCCGCCGAGGAACATGCGGGCGACCTTGTCGGAGCCGACAACCGGCCGCAGCGTCGCATGTCTGACGCCGCCGCCGTCGCCGACCAGCACGACGCCGGGGGCGAGCACGTCCAGCAGGCTTTGCGGGTCGCCGCTCTCGATCGCGTGTCGCAGCGACTGCAGGACGGCCCGGGCCTGGCTCGCCGGCACCGGGTTGCGCGGGCGGCGGGCGTCGACGTGCCGGCGGGCACGGTGGGCGATCTGACGGACGGCGGCCGGGGTCCGGCCGACCGACGCGGCGATGTCGTCGTAGCTGACGGCGAAGGCCTCCCGCAGCACGAAGACGGCACGCTCGATCGGCGACAGCGTCTCCAGGACGAGCATGAGCGCGGTCGACATGCTCTCGGCGAGCTCGACGTCCTCGGCCACATCAGCGGCGGTCAGCAACGGCTCCGGCAGCCAGGGGCCGACGTACGCCTCCCGGCGGCGTTTCATGGCCCGCATCCGGTTGAGGGCCTGCCGGGTGGTGATCCGGACGAGATACGCACGCTGGTCGCGTACCTGGCTGAGGTCGACGCCGACCCATCTCAGCCAGGTCTCCTGCAGGACGTCCTCCGCGTCGGCGGCCGACCCGAGCATCTCGTAGGCCACGGTGAACAGCAGGTTGCGGTAGCTGAGGAAGGTCGCGGTCGCCGGATCGACCTCCTGATCGCTCAATGTCCTGGCCCTTTCTCCAGGTGACCCGGGCAACTACGCCGACCGCTCGGCAGCGGCCCGGACCCGCTCCGCTTCGGTCTCGAGCAGGTGCGGGCGCTTGCTGTTGTGCAGCCAGCGATGGGAGCCGGGTTTGCGGGCCTCGTTCGTGAGGTGGCCGACGGCGAACTTGTACGTGAGCTCCTTGAGTTTGGCCCCCGGGCGGCCGCCGACGAAGAGACCGATCGCGATGTCGTCCCGGCCGGCCAGTTGATAGATGCCGGCGTGCGGCCCCAGACCGACACACATGGCGTTGAAGAGGAGACTGGCCGGTTCGGGGCGAGCACCGGTCATCCGCCGCAGCACGGTGTCGGCGGCGTGGGCGCCGAGGCAGCCCGCGACGTAGGCGCCCATCCGATAGGGCAGACCGGACGGCGCCGCGCAATCCCCGGCCGCGACGATGCGTACGTCGTCGATGCTGGTCAGCGTCTCGTCGGTGAGCAGGCGGCCGATGGCGTCGGTGCGCAGCCCGCTGCGCGTGGCGAGATCCGGCACGCCGAACCCCGCGGCCCAGATGGTGATCGCGCTCGGCAGCGTACGACCGTCACCGAGCCGGACGGTGTCCCGGGTGACCTCGACGACGTCGGTGCCGGGGCCGTCGAAGACCTCGACCCCCGTCTTGGCGAGCACTCCGGCGGCCGCGCGCCGGGCCCGTGGATGCAGGTAAGCGCCCAGCGTTCCGCCGCAGACCAGGCTCACCGGGTAGCCGCGTGCGGCGAGCTCGGCGGCGGTTTCGATCCCGGTCGGCCCGGCGCCCACGACTGTCACCGCGCTCGCCGCGGGCCGGTCGTCGAGGATCGAACGCAACCGCCGCGCCGACTCCAGGGTGACCATCGGGTACGCGAACTCGACGGCGCCAGGAACAACCGGTTTCGCGCCGGCACTTCCGACCGCATAGATCAGGTAGTCGTAATCGAGGGTGCCGCCGTCCGCGAGACCCATCCGGCGCTCAGCGGCGTCAATGGTCGTGACAGAGTCCTGGAGAAGCTGGACGCGATCGGCCAGAACTTCCCGGTAGTCCACGACCGCATCGTGTGAACCGGCGACCAGGTGGTGCAGCCGAAGCCGGATGACGAAGTCCGGCCGCGGATTCACCACGGTCACGATGACGTCGTCGCGCTGCATCAGCCGGTTGGCCGCCATGACACCGGCGAAACCTCCGCCGACCACTACCACCCTGATGTTCTCGGTCATTTCCGATCCCTTCGCCGACTGTCGACCCCGAGACACCAGGCGAAGCGTCCTGTGTGACCATCGTGACCCAGATCACTCCGACCGCCTGGTCTGTCACCCTGTCGGCGACGGGCGGTCGCGCCGGCAGTGGCACCATGTGGCCGTGATCGATTGGCAGCTGTTCCAGAACGAGGTTTCCTGGTTCCTTCAGCCCGGCGACAACGCCGAGGTGGGTGAGCCGCGTCCGTGGACACGCGGCCCGATCGACGGGTTGCCGGTCCTTTCCGCCCTGCTCGACGAGGCGACTCTCACTCCGGTCTCCGTGGCCGAGGACGCCTACGAGTTGCTCGCCTGGGGACCCGCTGACAACCGGCGCGGTTGGCTCTGCCGCCAGCCTCAGGGTGGCGTCGTCGACGTCGCCGTAGCTCCCGTCCACCGCCGCTTCTGGGAGGTCTGCGGCGGGATGGTCGAGCGGTTCGGTGAGCCCACCACCTGGTGGACCAATCAGGACGAGGTGCTCACCGCCGAGGCGACTCGGGTGCCGGCCGCCGACGCGCTGGCCGACTACGCCTGGATGTGGGATCAGGACGGTCTCGAGATGGCGATCGACCCCGCCGATTACTACACCGCCGCGGTGGAGGCCAACGGCAACCTGACGCTGGCCCGGCACGACGACGGGCGGCTGGTGGTGTTCGCTCCCGACCACAGCTTCTCCGGCGTCACCCCGTTGGCCGATTCACCGGCGTACGCACTGCTCACCATCGACGACGTACCCGACCTCACATCCTGGATCGAGGTGTGCGCGGCCGCCTGGCGTCGTGATTGACGCAAGTTGACGGTATATACCGGCGGACGTAGTCTACCGGTATGACCGCGATGCAAGAACCGACGTTCTTGATCCTCACCGCGCTGGCGTCGGGGCCCAAGCACGGCTACGGGGTGACCCAGGAGGTCGCCGAGCTCTCCGAGGGGACGGTCACGCTGCGGGCCGGCACCCTGTACGGAGCCCTCGACCGCCTCGTGGAGCAGGAACTGATCACCGTCGACCGGCAGGAAGTCGTCGACGGGCGGTTGCGCCGCTATTACCGGCTCACCGACGCCGGCGCCGGGCAACTCGCCGAACGCGCCCGTCGTCTGCGCAAGAATGCGGAGGCCGCGGAAAGCCGGCTGCGGGCGCGACCGAGCTGGGGTCTCGGCCGGACAGCCGACTCGTCCGGAGCTCCGGCATGACCGCCTCGGGGGAGGTCATGCCCGGGCATCGCCGGCTGGAACGCCGGTATCGGCGGCTGCTGTGGGCCTATCCGGTCGGTTACCGCCGGGCCCACGGCGACGAGATCCTGGCGATGTTGATGGACTCGGCCGAGCCGGGACGACGTCGGCCCGCCCGCGCCGACGTGCTGGATCTGCTGCGCGGGGCGGTACGGCAGTGGTTCCGGCTGCCGATCGGCAAGGCGGCGGTGGTGGCAGCCGTCCTGTCGGCTGTGGTCCTGGGCGCGGTGGGCGCAGCTGCGAGCTCCTGGCTGGGCCGGCAGACGACACGGCTGGTGTCCGACCCGACGGCCGTGCGGACCGTCGAGACCATGGCCGGCGTCCCGTTGGCCATGCCCCAGATCGAGCGACGCGACGGCCCGCGAGAGTTGTGGCCGGGCGTGGACGTGTTGCCCGACTATGAGCAGCCGGTGCCGAACTGGACGATAGAAGCAGCACAGGCCCGGCTGCGGGCGAACGGTTGGACCATCGGACCTGTCGAGAGGTCTACATCGGTCCGGTCCTACGGAGACGAACGGCACGATGCGCTCCACCAGGTGTTCCAGGCGACCAAGGACGGGCAGGCGGTCACCGGGTACGCGAACACGGTGCTGGCGCCCGGCCTGGCCGGCACCGACCTGCGCGTCACCGTCCACCCGGTTCGGCCGGGTGAGGAATGGGCAGCGATCGGGCTGGGCTGGCTCGTCGGGGCGGTCGCCGGCTGGTTGTTGTCCGGCTGGGCCGGCTACCGGCTCCGGCGCAGCGCGCTGCCACGGCGGCTGGCGGCCCTGGCGCTCGGTCTCATCGCTGTCGGCCTCGCCGCTCACCCCACGATCGGCCTGTACGACACGCTCGGCAAGCACGCTTTCACCGATCCCGGCGTCTACGGAATCGCTCCGGCCTACTACTGGGTGGTGGCCTATCCCGCGGCCGCGCTGGTGGCCGCCACCCTCGCCGGTGGACTGGCCCTCCTCGCCGTGGCCGCCACCACCCGCCGGCCGGCGATCTCACTCACCACATCGACAACCTGAGGGGTGCCCCATTCGGGTCAGCGGCGGTAGCGGCGAGCGAAGGTTCTTGATGATTGATGAGCCCTTGAAGGCTGCGTTACGGGAGCTTCGCCGAGTGCGGTCGACGCGGCCTGCTGACGGCGAAAGGCTGTGTGACCTGGCCGATTGGCGGGTGGCCATGGCTCAGGCTCTGGACGGCTTGGCCGAGACGCTGCTCTTCGAAGAGGATCGTGCCCGGGCCCGTACGGAGGCTGCGGCTGCTCGTGTCGAGGCCGCAGAGCTGCGGGACAGATGCGACGCGCACCGGCATTCGCGCGAGTGTTCCCCGGAGGTGCGAGAGCGGCTCCTCCACGCCGCGCCACGCGACCCATCGGCTACCTGACGCTCGGCGGGTCGGCGTGCCCTCGTCGCGGGCGTGGTTCAACCGCGCGATGCGCTGCCGCGGCGTGGTGGGTCTCCAGTGAGCGGAGCCGGCGGCGGTGAGTGGCTGCGGCTGTGCCATGGATCAGGCGGGCCAGGCCGGCCGCGCCCTCCGGGTCGTCGGCGCGGCGGACGATGGTGAGGAGGGGGCGGACGTCGTCGAGTTCGATGCCGCCGCGAAGCAGCACGAAGTGCAGGACCAGTCCGGCCAGGCGGGCGTTGCCGTCGTCGTACGGGTGGAAGAACGCGATGTCCAGGTAAGCCCGGGCCGCGCGGGCCGCCGTCGGGATCGCCGGGTCGGCCGCTTCGGACAGGCACGACTCGTACTGCTCGGGGGTGCCGGAATCCAGCCCGTACCGGTCCCGGCCGTTCTTGGCGTAGGCCGGGTGGCGGCGGAAAGGGGCGACCGGGATGCCCCGCAGCATCGCGTTCCAGCGGGCGGTCAAGTCCGGTGTCAGGTCGTCGCCGGCCGCTTCGGTCTGCCGGACGTCGGCGTACGCGGTCAGCAGCAGACTCTGCCGTCGGTGATCTTCGGCGGCCGCGGCCTGAGCGGTGAACCCGTCACGGACAGCCGTGACCGGGTTCAGCCGGGGCGGGACGACCTCGCGCCACGGCACCTGCTCGCGGACCCGCCGCCAGATCGTGAGCTGGTCAGGCATCGGCCACCCGCCCGGCCAGGCGTTCGGCCACCGAGGCGACGACCGTTCGGTCCGGCTCGACCCAGCTGTCGAACCGGCCGCCGATCGCGTGGTCCAGCAGCCCCTCCCGCCGGTCGGCGGCGATGCCGGCCGCCTCGAGAAACCAGCCGAGGACGGTGGTGCAGCAGCCGTACCAGGCCGACTCGTACTGGGTCCGGTCGCCGACGGCGGTCACCAGGTGAGCGACGGCGCGTTCCCACCCGTCCAGATCGTCGGCGGCCAGCGGCAGGAAGCGGTCGAACCGCTCGGCGGTGTCCTCCAACCACTCGCGCCACTCGATCAGGGCGGCGGCGACAGCGGTGGCGGTCCCCTCCGGGGTCGTGGCCGAGTGCGGGAAGCAGCACCAGTTGGCTACGGGCCCGCCGTCGAGGTCGCCCTCGCCGACCGACCAGCGCCAGCCGGCCGCCCACAGTCCGTACCGCTCGGTCAGGCCGGCCGACACGTTCTCCAGCCAGAGGTCCCGCAGGCGCCAATCCGCGTCCCGCGCCGGGAGATTCTTCGCTGTGACCAGACCGGCGACGACCGTCGCGACCGTTGCCGGCTCGAAGTCCCGCTCCCGCGGGTCGACGTCGGCCCAGGCCAGACGGGCCGGGTGGGGGAGACCGCGAGCAACGGGCCCGGGGCCGTAGCGGGTGAGGCCGGATGCCTGGACCGCCCGCCACGCCACCGGGTCGCCGGTGCTGTCGGTCGTGGCCGGCGCGGCCGCGGCGAACCGGCCGCGGGCGTCCGTAGCCAGTTCGACGGTCAGTTCGTGCCAGGCCACCAGGGCTCGGGCGAGGCTGTCCAAAGTCTCGGCCGGCGTCGTGATCGTCAGCTCCACGTTCCACCAGACCGGAACGACGCCGCGCCCCGGGTGGTCCTCCAGCACCACGGTGCGCTGCCAGCCCACCGCCCAGGCGCCGACCCGCTCGACCAGGGCCCCCGTCATCCGATCGGCCCAGAAGCCGGCGAGCCGCCAGTCGGAGCCGGCCGTCGGGACCTCGGCCGCCAGGGGCAGCGAGCGCACCAGCTCGGCCGCGCCCGCCGGGTCGAAGCCGGGGCGCGCGGCCGGATCGACGTCACGCCAGGTGAGCAGGTGAAAGTCGGGCAGACGAACCCGGTCGGTGGTCATTCCGGTCAGCCTTCCGTCGAGCAGCCGACCAGCTTAAGACACGTGCCCGCCTGCTGCTCGGTCACCTGCCGCAGCGGACGACGGCGCTCCGGCAGCTGGTCAGCGCCGTGGCCCCCGGCGGGGTGCTGCTCACCGGCGACCTCACGCTCGCCCCCGGGGCGTTCGTGATGTCGGCGCCGGACGACGCGACAGCCGACGTCTTCCCGTTATGTCACGGCCCACGTGCGCGCGCTCACCACCCACGGCTACGACAACGAGTGGGCTCACCGGGCGCCGGCCGCTTTCGTGTCGGCCGGCCTGGCCGAGGTGCGGTTCCGCTCGTACGGGACGAGCTGGCGCGGTGGCGGCGCGGGCTGCCGGCTGCTGCTGGCCGGGCTGGCTCAGCTGCGTACCAGTCTGCTGGCCCACGGGTTGACCGACGACGACCTGACGGCGACCGCCGCCGCCCTGACCGACCCGCGCGTCCTGCTCAACGGTTTCCTGTTCGGCCAGACCAGCGGACGGCTGCCGTCTGACCGACGAGCCTGAGCCCGGGCGGTCACGGGGACTGGGCCGCGGCATCGCCGTGCGTGAGGCGCAGGTAGTAGCCGTCGGGGTCGGTGAGCCGGAAGTCGTGCAAGCCCCACGGCCGCACCATGAGCGGTTCGCTGATCACCGTCCGCTGCCGGCAGCGTTCATGGAGCGCTCGCAATTCGTCCAGGTCGTCGAGCTCCAGGACGATCTCGACGCCGGCGCCCTTGTCGCCGCTGAGCCGTTGCCGGGTGAGACCGGGGCCGTCCGTGGGCAGCTTGGCCACCGGGCCGAGCCCGAGGACGACCCGGCCCCGGCGCAGGCTCGCGTAGTCGTCGGCGCGTCGCTCCAGCTCGAATCCGAGCACCTCACGGTAGAAGCCGACGCTGGCCCCCAGGTCTTCGACGAACAGTTCCATCCGCAGCCGCATGTGACGATCATCCACCACAGTGCTCGTCGGCCACCGGCCCGCCGGCACCGTGGTGGATCGGCTCAGGGCCGATTGGCGACGCCGTCGAGCCACAGCGTGTCCGACTCGTCGCGATGGGAGCCGGACGTCCCGACGTGCTTGTCGCTGATCGCGGGACCGTTCTTGATCACGTGAACCAGGGCCATGGCGTGTCCCCGCCCGAGACCGTGGTCCTGCTTCAGCCACTCGACGATCTGCCCCGCCTTGGTCGACGGCTCATCGAGGCCGCGCTCGTGGGCCAGCGCCAGGAACTGGCGAGGGGTCAGCCCGGTCTTGGCCTCGATGTTGTCGAGATACGCCTGGAAGCTCATCGCTGCCGCCTTCTGCTTGGAAGTTTGGTCCTGCCATGTCCTCAGACCAACCGGAGCAGGAAAAGTCATCGGTACGAACGGCGGGAACTGCCACGTCCGCCGCACCAGCCGGTCGTCTTGCCGCGCGCGTGGTCAGGGGCCGGGGTTCCCGACCCGGTCGGCGACGGGGACCTCGCGCAGTCCCCGCCCGTCGGCCAGAACAGACTCGATCTGCGGGGAGCCGGGCCCGACCCACAACGCCAGCCCCTCGGCGTCGTCGCTGATGACCCGGCCGACCCGTACGAAACGCGCCTGCCCCAGCCGGCCGTACCGATACAACACGGTGTCGCCATAGCTCCAGGCCATGTTCCGCGCGCTACCGCTCTAGGCTTCCGTTCTAGGCTGCCGGTCTAGGCTTCCGGCGTGATGGCGACGATCCAGACGGCGGGCTACATCGGTGTCGCCGCACTGGTGCTCGCCACCGTCGTGCTCGCAGTGATCTCGGGCATCAGAAACCGCGGCCGCAAGCGCGACAGAAGCGACGGCAGCGATCCGACATCACCCGACGGCTGGGGCAGCGACTCGCCCTCGGGCAGCGGATCGTCCGGCGATTCCTGAAGGCACGCCGCGGTACCGGCCTCTGCCGCATCTCGCGCGCCAACGGGCTGGGACAGTAGCCCGCTCATCGGCCGCGCGATCAGTGCGCCACCCGTGAAGCGAGTTACGGTCGTGATCGAATGGCGGACCTCATCTGTGAGGCGACAGCGAAGGAATGGCGATGACCGAGAACGAGGGAAGGGCATCGCCACATCTCGCCGGCCTGACGATCGAGCCGGACAAGGCATCGCCGTACGACCTCGTGCTGAAACTGGGCACCAGCCGTTTCGAATGCATCCTGGAGCTGGATCACCCCGACTTCGTGATCGGCGGTGGAGACCTCGACGCCACCTTCACACTGGACTGCTGGCTCTCGCAACTGGATCGACTCTCGTCCGGCGACGGTCCCGTTGCGCTCCTGCCCTTCAACTTCTCCGACCAATGCACCGGATGGTTGCGGGTCCGACCGGCCCGCGACGGCTTCGTGGAAGTGCAGGCCGGCTGGAGCAATGTCAGTCAGTACGATCTCGGCCCTTCGGATCTCACCGCGGCCGGCCTCCGCATTCTCGATTTCGAGCCAGTGCGGAACGCCAGAATCGAACGACCCCTGGACGACCTTGTCGCGGCGGTCGCCACGCTACGGGAGTCCTTCGCCATCAACCCCTGAACTGCGAGCGCTCACCAGGAAACGGTCATGGTTCGTACTGCGTACTCGGCTGTGACCAGCAGCGCCGAGACCGCGACCGTGGTCAGGGCCGCGATTCTTCCCCGTCGACCCAACCAGGCCGCAGCGGCAACACCCACGCCCCACGGCAACCCGTACAACAGTCCGGACTGCCCGAACATCATGGTCACCGCCCTGACCGGCATCGTCGACAAGGCCAGAGCCAGGGGTACGCCCAGCGTGACCACCACGGCCGCCACCACGTAAGCCGGCTTCTCGGGCCGCAGGCCGCGCCAGCCACCGGCCGGCTCCCGCCACAGCAGCGCCGTGGTGACACAGCCGGCCACCGCCCCGCACACCGCCACCACCGCGGCGAGCCCGACCACCCAGGCGAGATCGGTCTGCCGCATGCCGGCGCTGGCTCCGGCAGTGTTGAACCAGTCCCGCACCGCCACGAGCCCGTGCCCGCACACCTGCGCCGCCAGCACCAGCGCGATCACCGCCGCGGGGCGCCTCCACCGCGGCCGGAACGCCAACGCTGTCCCGGCGGCCGCCAGGCCAAGCACCAGCAGCCACAGCACCCAGAAGTACTCCCAGAGGTAGCCCCACCCGCCGGCGCCGGTGGGAACCCGCCCCGGCACGACGGCGGAAGCTCCGGCGATGACTGCGCACGCCGCAACCGCCACACCCGCGACGGCCGTCGTCACCGGACGCGCTACCGGCACATCACCACGTATCGTCACCGCTCCTCCTGCGCCAAGGGATGGACACCCACGCAGCAAAACGGCCCGTGGACGCGCACGACACGCCACAGCCCGGCTGATGACTCGAACGAGGCCCGTGCCGGGAGACCGATCCCGATCAGCCGCGAGTCGCATGCCGAGGCCGGCTCCCGCGGCGGTGACCGTACGATGCCCGCTGATCCGCTGGGAAAGCGCGTCAGATCATGCTCGGCTGGGTACCGCCTAGCTCATGAACGGAGACGATGCGCGTCCCGAACGCGGATCTTGGCGCGTCGTCTGGCGGGCACTGCGCGTCGGGCACGTCGATGACCCTCGCTTCGAGGCGCTGACCCGCCAGGCGGCCGACCGCAACGTCCGCAACGGCTGGCTGCTGGGCTTCCTGGCGGTCATGCTCGTGTTCCAGGCCGGTCTGTTCATCGCCAAGGTCGTGCGCGGCACCGATGGGCTGGAACTGGCGTTCGCTGCACTGGTCGTCGTGCTGGCCGCAGTGGGCGTCGGAGTGTCGTGGGTCGCGCGGCGTCGCAGTAGGCGGTACCTGGCGACCGCACCCGATCCGGCGCCGGGCGGCGATCACCGGTAAGACTGGTCACCCCGGCAGGGTCCATCGGTCGTACGGATGACGGCCCGGCCGGAAACCGTGCGCCTCGACCATGTCGACGGCTGCGGCGAGCCCGGTGCCGACCGCGTCCGGGACGTGGGCGTCGCTGCCGAAGGTGACGACCTTGCCGCCCTCGTCGCGCCACCACCGCACGATCTCCGAGGCCAGCGGGATGCGGGTGTTGACCTCCAGCGCCCGGTCCGTGGCGGCGAGGGTACGCAGCGCGTGCCGGAACTCGTCCTCGAAGGCGTACAGGTCGAACGGCCCCGCCTCGGCCGGCCAGCCGCGCAGCGCGTAGTCCAGGTGGGCGAGGACCGCGAAAGCATCCGTACGGGCGATCAGCTCGGCGATCTCGGCCAGGTAGAGCCGGAGCACCTCGACGGCTGGGCGCTGCCGGTAGAGCGCGTTCGCCTCGACGAGGTTGCCGTCGACCGGCAGCGCGTGCAGCGAGCCGAGCACCCGCTCGTAGTGGCCGGTGCCGAGCAGTTTCGCGACCGGCACCGCGTTCCAGTGCGGTTCGCCCAGCTCGACGCCGCTGATGACACGCAGCGACGGAAACATCTCGCGGCACCGCTGGATCGATTCCAGGTAGCGCTCCTGGTCGAGTTCAGGCGGTACCAGCACGCCGTCGGGGCCGGTCAGCTCACGCCGCAGCGGTGAGCGCTCCAGGACCACCTCGTCGACCGTCCACCGGGAGTAGTCGACGTGCTCGGTGAACGCGACGGCCGGCAGTCCGAGCTGCACGGCGCGTACGCAGGTTCGCTCCATGGAGCCCTCGGGGGCATCCCAGGAGAATTCGGTATGTACGTGACCGTCCGCCGGTTGAATCACCTGGCCCACGGTAACGATCAAGCTTGAGCCGCCGCGGAGCGGGTGGCCCTGCGGTGGTCAGTCGGCAGGCTGGCGCGATCGGGTGGCCGGCTGGTGCAGGCCCGGGTGGACGCCGGCCGCGTTTCCGGTGTGCTCGGCGAGCCGTTGCAGGACGGCGACAAGCTCGGCGCGTTCGCCGGCGTCGAGTGGGGTGAGGATCTCATCCTCGTGCTGGTCGGCGACCTGGCGAGCGCGGGGCAGCAGATGGCGTGCGGCTTCGGTCAGGTGGATGGCGTGGGCACGGCGGTCGCTGGGATGCCGCCGGCGTTCGACCAGCTCGCGCTGCTCGAGTTCGTCGAGCAGGCCGACCATGACTTTGCGGTGGATGCCCAGCGCGTCGGCGAGCTGTTGCTGGGTGTTGCCTTCGCTGCGCTCCAAGTGCATGAGCAGCCCGAAGTGGTTCGGCGCGATGCCCAGCGGCGCCAACCGCGCGGCGAACGTCTGCGCGACGTGGAAGCCGAGTTGTGACAACAGGAAGGTGGCCCGGCCGGCCAGCGGCCGGTCTGTGCCTGGGGCGGAGTCGTCGAACACCGCAACATTGTACGTCCCTGTTATTGTCCGGTACGGTGACAGTTACTGCCGGGCCGTACTTGCGGAGGCTGTGGAGAGTGACCGGCCGTACGGCCGCCGAAGCTCGTGAACAGACCGCACCGCCATCGCTTACTGACCACCGTCCACCGTCGATCCCGAAGGACGCATGATGGCCTATCCGCCGCCCCAGTTCGCCGAGCCGGAACCGTACGGATTCATCTATCTGGGCTTTCAGGCCGAGCCCGCACAACGGTTACCCGTCTACGCCCGCACCCCGCGCCGGCAACGGGCGGCGGCACAACTGGTGCAGGACGTCCCAGCCCTCCTGCGCCGTGAGGACGTCAAGTCCGTCCACATCTTCCGGGCGGTGTTCATCCCGCCATTGCCGGGCGCGCCGCGGCACGACCTCGCCATGCTGATCCGTACCGTGCGCGTGGACCACCTGCAAACGGTGCGCACCTGTGACGAGGTCGCGGCCCTCGCCGGCGAGCCCATTCTCGCCGGCGTCAACGTGGCCCGGATCGGCGACACCGAGGCCCGAACCGACGGCGCCTTCCTCTTCAACCACTTCACCGCCGCGCCGGACACCGACGCCGAAGCAGTCTGGCGCTCCGTCACCGGCTGGTACACCACCAAGACCGGAGTCGACAACTCCACCGCCCTGCGGCCCGTCGGACCCTCGTCGTTCGCGCTCGTCAACTACGCGCGCCTGCCGGCCGGACCGATCCGGTTCCTGGCCGGACAACTCGCGCGGCCGAGCTTCCATCGCTTCGTACGCGCCACGCTCGACGCCCATGGCATGCGCGCCCTGCCGGCCGTCCACCGGCTCGTCCACGCGTCGGCGTAGTGCCCGATCGAAGGAGACAGCCGTGAGCTTCCCTCGGCTTGCCGGCATCGCCGGCATGGGGTTCGTCGTCGTCCTCATCGTGGCGAACCTGCTGCTGACCATGGCGGGCTTTCCCACCCCGTCCGAAGCCGCCTCCCTCGACGAGATCAGCACGGTCTTCGACGCCGGATCCGGTTCACTCCGCCTGGCCTCGGCACTGCTGCCGATGGCCTGGTTACTGGCCACGATCTTCGCCGTCGGGGTGTGGGCCTGCCTTCGACGCGACGAGCAGGCCCGGACGGACCCGTGGTCGATTGTCGGTCTGGCCGGGGTGCTCATGCAATCGGTCGTTTTCGCCAGCGTCGAAGCCACCCGCCTCGCACTGATCTCCGCAACCCAGCACGACAGCGACGTCGCAGGCCTCTGGGGCTTGTACACCGCCCTGTTCGGCTTCAATCAGGTCTTCCTGGCGACCGCACTGCTCGGGTTGTCCCTGTTCGGCCTTCGCACCGGCGGCACAGCCCGATGGCACGCCGGCCTCGGCCTGCTCGCCGCGACGCTGCTCTTCGTCACCGCGACGACCAGCCCGTACGGCGTCGGTGGCGTCAACCCTCTCGCGCTGTTCGGACTCGCCGGGTGGCTGCTCTGGCTGGTATGGATCGTGGCGTACAGCATCATCCTGGTCCGATCGGCGCCCGAGCCGGCCGTTCGGCCGGGTAGGCCCGATGCGGCTGCCGCATAGACCTGAACCGCCTACCTCGCGGCGGGACAATCCCATGAATACCCACGCGCCCCGGCTGCGCGCCGTTGCTCATGCGTGAGCGGTATGGGCGGCTACAGCGCGCCGCAGAACATCGACACCTGGCTGGAGAAGTCCGATATCGACCGTGAACGCGCCATCGCGGATTCGAGGAAGGCCATGGTGCACGTCGGCTCGTTGGACGCGGCTCATCTCGACCGGCGTGACCCGCAGAATGCTTCGCAGCCCTTGCCGCTTCACCTCGACGGAGGCGACATCGGGCCAGAGCAAGAGGATCGGGTCACTGCCGGCGGCGCTGAGCTCCAACCCTGCGCCGGAAATCCGCACCCAGGTATGGAACGGTGAGCGGGGCCAGAAAGCCATGCCGACGGCGGCCAAGGCGCTCCAGATCGCTCCTTGCAGCAGCAGGACCGCCCAGGGATCGCGATCCACACCCAGGGCCAGCCGCACCAGCGGTTGAGTGACCAGATAGATCAGCCAGATGATCCCGAACATCCGCACGACGCTCAGCACCCGCGAGACCCGAAACAATGCGGCGTCGTCGGCGGGTGCCTCCACCGACTCGGGCGTAGTTCTGCTGGCCATGGCGAAGCCATACCCGGTCACCCTCCACCTCAGACATCGTGGCCGGATGCCCGCGCCGACAGTGCTGTCGAAAACCGGATCGGTTGTGCGCCTGCGGGTCAGGGTGTGGTGGGTAACCCGGTGCGGCAAAGCTCAAGGGCGTCCCGGGCGCCGCGCAGGGCCGCGATCACGTTGGGCGAAGGATGCACGCGCACCTCGGGCAGATCAAGGCTCGGCGACCCCTCGGCGATCGGGTAGGCCAGCTGTTCCTGCCCGAGCCGGAATTGGGCGTCGATGCCGGTGCGGTTGCCGCGCGGGTCCTGGCGATGCCAGCGGCCCTCCAGGTGTACGGCGACGAGGCCGTGCAGGAAGGGCTCCCCGCCGTCGGTCAGCTGTTGGTAACACAAGCCGGCCGGAACGCCGCCGGCCCGGGCCACCGCCACCAAGAGGTGCGACTTGGCGAAGCACAGGCCGACACCGGCGTCGAGCACCTCGCCGGCCGTGAGGGTGATCCGCGGATCCTGGGCGTCCACGGAGTGCCGGATCCGGTCACGAATCCATTCGTAGGCCGCCCGCGCGAAGTCGACGTCATCCGGGTGCGCTGCGCGCAGCTCACCGGCCAGCGCCCGTACTGCCGGATGGTCCACCTCGACGATGGTGTCGCCGTCCAGGTATTCCACCGGGTCGCCCGCGATCAGCTGCACGGCTGTCCCCCCTCATGCGCCTTGCCATGGCCGAAGCTTGCCATCGCGCCGCAATCCGTTGCTTCCAGCAAGGGCACTATCTCACCGCAGTCGCGCTGCACCTGTCGCCCCCATTTCCGCGACACAGCTGGGGCGACGCGAACTGATCTGCCCGCCCGTTCAATTCTGTTCCGGGCAACCGCACCCCTCGCCCGTGCTTCTCGGGCACAGTGAACGTCATGGAGGGGCGCAGAGGGCTCGGCAGTTTGCGGCCTGTCTCAGCCGATCAAGCAGGCGAAGCGGGCTGGGTCGGCCAAGGCGTGCGCAGTGGGCTGACGGTCGGATCGCTCGTGCCGGCGGGGTTCGCGGCGTACGCGCGAGTTCTTCATCCCGCATACCTCGGCGCTGACGAGAACGCGGTCGAGGTGCGGTGGGCCACGGTGGCCGCGGCCATCGGGCGGGAAGCCCACGCCGGCATGCAGTGGGTGGCTCTCACCGGCTCGTGGGACTCCTACTACAGCGGTCGTCAGCCGGGACTGTTCGATCAGCCGCCCTCGCCGGGCTCGCTGCCGACGGCGCAGGCCCGGCACCTCGTCTCAGCGTTGGAACGGTTCACCACCGCGGCCGATGACTGCTTCTTCGCAGTGTGGGAGGGAATCGGCGCGCCTGCCGTGCCGCCCGACCGTGTCGCCACGCTGGCCATGCCCGGCCGCACCATGCTCGTGCTGCGGGGGTCGTTGAGTGACGCCGCCACCGTCTCGATGGCGCAGGCGCCGTTCGAGCAGAGTCCCAGCCTGTGGTGGCCCGCTGACCGCGCTTGGTGTGTCGCCACTGACATCGACCTGGTGAGCACGTACGTCGGCGCGAGCGCCGCCTGCATCGACGCCATCCTGGCCGAACCCTCGTTGGAAGCCTGGCCCGCGAACCCCGACGACCGCGTCGACGGAGAAAGCGACACTCGCAACCCCACCCCGCCTCCCTAGAAGGCCCGATGCTGCCACCCGGAGGTCTTCCGAGCCGCTGATGTCCCCCTGATGCCCGCCGGTGGGTCGCCGCGTCTTTCGCGGGCCGGCCTGACGTCATCAGAGCAGATGGTCGGTATGGCCCGTTCATGTCGTGATCATGGCAGAGCCGCGGGTCACCGCTGGGTCTTGACCTCAACCGTGGTTCAGCTTCTAACGTACGGCTATGCAGACAGCAGAGGAACGCGAGCGGGCCAGCGACACCGCTGCGATTCGCCAGGTGATCGCCGTAGTCGAGCACGCGCAGAACAACGAGCTGCCCGATGAGTTTCTCAGTCTGTTCCGGACGGACGCGGTCTGGACCACGGGCGGCGGCAAGCGTCTCTTCGGGCTCGACGCCATCTCGGAGTTCACCCGTCAGGTTCTGCCCGGCGGGATGCAAGGATCCACGGTGACGTTCGAGCTGGAACACATCCTGTTCATTCGCGACGATGTCGCAGCTGTCAAGGTCCGCCAGTTCTACCAGACCCCGGACGGGCCGGATCTGGGAACTCCGCTATGGGTCATGGCGAAGGAGGACGGGCGGTGGTTGCTGACCGCCTGCCAGAACACGAGCTCACCCGCCGACGAGTTGTCAGCGATGGCGGCGAGCCGGCCGATCTTCCAGAACGGCGGTTGACGGCTCGCGTCGGCGCACGTGTGCGAACCGAGTCGCTGCTCAAGCCGGAATCCTCGGGTCAGCCGGAACGGCGGATTTTCCGCATGAGCGTTGCCCAGACGCCGTAACCCGAGCCGATGCCGGTGATCGCGCCCGCGGCCGATCCCATGGAGAGGGCTGTCGCGCAGTCCGGACACACCTCTCGCCCGGTGATCGTCTTCTCGAAGGCGCCCCGCACGTCGCGACGGCAGTCCGGGCACTCGCGGGTCGACCGTCCCATTCCGAGATCCTCACCGTCGGGTGCGACCAGCGTACGAACGCCTGACAAGCTGATGAAGGGCTCAGTCGGCTTGCGGGGTGGTGGGGGCCAGCCCGCGGTAGTTGTGCAAGCGGCGCAGGTGGAGCCAGAAGGCCCCGCCCACCATCAGTGACGAGACGACAGCGACCGCCGTGCGGATCACGTCCTCGGCGTCCCGGTCACCCATGAACAGCAGTGCGACAAAGAACGCTGCCAACAGGGGATACAGGTACGGCGTCCAGCGCGGAGTGTGAGACCGCTCGATCAGGTCTCGGGTCAGGGCGTCGACGTTCGGGTCGGCGGTGTGTCCCCGCCGGAGGGCCGCTCGGACTGCCCGCTGGGTCGCCTTGTCCGCCCCCATCATCAAGGGCGCGTTCCTCACCCGCTTCTGCACGGCCCAGATGATCCACAAGATGCCGGCCATCACGATGGCGACTCCGGCCGCGACCAGCAGCCTCGACGTGACCGGCGCGTCAGAAGCCTTTCCCCACGCGAACCCGCTCGCGCCCAGTGCGGCGGAGCCGACCACGACAGCAGTCGCGAGAACCAGTCTTCGCTTCGTACGCTGTTGCGCCGTTCGGCGCAGTGCCGACAGCTCAGCGTTCTTGTCTGTTTCAGTCACACCCATCCACCCCACTCGTGTCGCCCCGCCATACCCGACCTCGGCCATCGCCAACCGTCCACAGGGGTCAGCGCGTCGGCGACATGCCGGCGCGGCGCGGTCAGATGCTGGTCCGGTCGGTGCTGCGGGGGTCGTCGACCCGGTGGGCGGCATAGATGTGCCCGGCGCGGGCGGCTTCTCGCCACGGGCGGGCCTTGTTCAGCGCCACGTCGAGGGCTGGGGCGTCGCGGTCGAGGTCGACACAGATCACCGCGGAGGCGTCCGGGCGGGCACGCTCGAGGACGTACCCGTGCGGGCCGACCACAGCCGACGCCCCGGCTGCTGCGCACGACGTCGGCACCGCGATGCTCACCCAGTAGTTGTTCGCGGCAGCGTGACCGCGGGCGATGACCTCGAAGATCGGGTCTTCGGAGTACGTGGAGAACAGCACACAGTCGACGCCGAGCTCCCGCTGCTCCATCCAGAGCTCCGGGAAGTTGACCTCGATGCAGAGCAGACAGCCGAAGCGGAAGCCGTCCACCTCGAAGGTGCAGACGTGGTCGCCGGGCGTGTAGAAGCCGGTGATCTCGGTGTGCGACACCCACCGTTTGTCGTAGCGGTCGGCCGGCTCGCCGCGGTCGTCGATGACCCACAGCGAGTTGTGCGGCCGGTGCCCGCCGGACAAGCGGTGGTTACCGCCGACCACCACCCACACGCCGAGCTGCGCGGCCAACGCCATCGTGGCGCGCAGTTCCCGGGCGACCGGGGCCCAGTCGATCCGCCAGCCGGTGTAGTACGCCTTCGCGGGGCCGACATAGCCAGAAAGGGCGCCCTCGCTGAAATGCACGAGACGTGCCCCGCGTTCGGCGGCTTCGCGCATCGCGGCCCGGATCACCGTGCCGTTCGCGCCGGGATCCGTGGTGACTTCGGTCTGTGCGACAGCAATGCGAATCGTCCCCGCCGTTCCCACCACAGCACCGTACCGAGAAAAGGAGCCCCCGCAAGCCTGGCTAGCATGGAGCCGATGACGACTGCCGGAGCGCGACCCGACGAAATGCCCAGCGACCAGGCCCGGACCGAGGAGGCGCTGCGGCTCCTGTCCGGCGTGCCGGTCACGCTCGATGTCGCCGCCAAAGGGGTCAGCCGTGGCAGCGGGGTCTACGCCTGGTGGGCCGCTCCCTCGGTCTTCTCCGAGCTGCCCGGGGCGCCGAACAGCAGCGTCCCGTCGCTCCGGCTGCTGTATCTCGGCCGGGCCACCAGCTTGCGGGGCCGGATCGTGCGCAACCATCTGAGGCGTTCGGGCAGCTCGACCCTGCGCCGTACCCTGGCCGGGCTGCTGATGGCCGAAGGGTATCGGACGGTGTGGACCGATCGGGTGGTCCTGGTTCCTGAGGACGAGAAGCGGCTGACCGCGTGGATGCACGCGCACCTCCGCCTGACCTGGGCCGAGGACCCGGAGCCGGCACCCGTCGAGGCCGACCTGGTCCGGCGCCTGCATCCGCCGCTCAACGTGCACGGCGTCGATCCCGAACACCTGCAGCCGGCCGTGCTCGCGGCCAAGGACGCGTACAACGCCTCGAGCACCCCGGTCCAGCCGTGACCGAAGCCAGGAGCATGTGGAGGAGATCCGGTCCTTCCTCGACATCGTGGATCCGGTGACGGGGTACATCGAGGACGGCCCGGAGGACGACCGATGACCCGGAGCGTTCACGGACGGTCGTAGAGGCACCATCGGTCGAGCTGCAGGAGCGCCCGGGCGTAGGCCCGCGTTCTGGTCCGTGCGGTCAGCCCGGCGATCGCCACGTGTTCCACCGCCAGCCGCTCGGCCTCGGCGACGTCGGTGGGTGGCCGGGGCACGGTGAAGCCGTTGGCCAGCCCGATCGTGGTCGGGGCGGCGCCGTACCGCTCGTGCCAGCGGCGGGCCGCGGCGAGCAGCACATCTCCCGAAGTGTTCAGTCCGCCGTACGGGTTGAGATAGGCGAACGCCGTCCACGGCTCGGGGCGGGGCAGGATGACCAGCAGTTCCGGCTCACCGAAACGGGCCACGTCGTAGCTGTCTAGGTGGAAGCCCTCGTCACCGGTGCCGAGCACTTCCGGGTCGTGCGCCCACCAGGTGAAGTGGGGCAGACGAGCCAGTTCGGCATCGACGTCGGCCGTCCGCGCCCAGGCGATCAGGTCGCTGGGACTGCGGTCATGGTGGTAGTCCGGCTCCAGGACGGCCTCCTCCTCGAGAAGCAGGACCGGATTGTGGTCCGGCAGAGCGGCGCGCGCGGAGCGCAGCAACCGCTGTGCGTCACCGGCCGGACGGACCGCGATGACGGTCTCGTCGTGAATGCGCACCTGCTCCGCCTGGTACGACTCGAGCCCGGCCGCTCGCAAGATGGTGTCCACCGGCTCGATGATAGGGGTCGCAGCCGTTCAGGAGGTGACGGACGAACTCCGGTCAGGATGGTCGGTGCCGGGGATGCGGACGACCAGGACAGCGACGTCGTCCTCATAGGCGGCGCCCGGCCGGAGGAGGATGTCGGCCAACCGGTCGGGGTCGTGGTCGCCGGTTGCGGCCAGCAGCTCACCCACGGCGGCGATGCCGTCGTCGATGGTGGTGTCGCGTGCTTCGATGAGTCCGTCGGTGTACAGCAGCAGCGTGCTGCCGGGCGGCAGGTCGACGGTCCGGGTGCGGCGCGAGGCGTTGCGGACGGCGCCGATCAGCGGGCCGGAACCGCCGAGGAGCTCGACGGTTCCGTCCGGCAGCCGGAGCAGGGGCGGTGGATGTCCGGCGTTGGCCCAGGTGAGGGTGTGAGTGCCGGCCGGTGTGGAGTCGACGTAGGCGAGGACGGTCGAGGCCAGGCTGGTGCTGCCGACGGCGCGGATGATGTGCTCGAGCCGGCGCAGGACCGCCGACGGTGATTCCTGGCGGTCGACGAGCAGGGCGCGGAGCAGGCTTCGGAGCTGGCTCATGGCGACGGCGGCGTGGATGTTGTGGCCGGTGACGTCGCCGATGACCAGGGCCAGGCGGGTGTCGTCGAGGTGCAGGGCGTCGTACCAGTCGCCGCCGACGTGGTCGGCGTGGGTGGCCGCCAGATAGCGGGCGGCCATCCGGATCCGGGCGTGCCGCGGCAGCTCGGTGAGAAGAGCCTTCTGCATGATGGCGGCGGCCGTGCGCCGGTCGTCGAGGACTTCGGCGCGTTGCAACGCCTGGGCGACATAGCCACCGAGAGCGGCGAGCACTGTCTGCTCGGCGGCGTCGAGCGGGTTGGGTTGTTTCCAGGCGAAGGTGAGGGCGCCGATCGGGGACAGCGGCCCGGGTAGCGGCACGCTGGCGGCGGACTGCCAGCCCAGGTCGGTGAACGTGGCGGCCGCGTCGGGCGCCAGGCGGGCGACGGCGGCGAAGTCCGGGAGCAGAACGGTGGCGCCGCTGCTGATGGCCAGGGCGGACGGTGTGGTCGCGCTGCGCGGGTACCGGTTCCACCGGCCGGCGACCTCCGGCGGAAGGGCGTCACCGCTGGAGAGGGCGACGGTGCGCGGGCCGTCGAGCAGCGACACCCCGACGTACGCGGGGTCGAGGGTGTTGGTGACCAGGTGCCGCACCGCGTCGACGACGTCACCGACGGAACTGGTGGTGGCCAGGACCGTGGTGGCCCGGAGCAACATCTGGCTGCGGCTGAACGCGGCGGCAGCCCGCTGTTCGTCGGCGCGGGCGGCCTGTTCGCCGAGTTCGGCGTGACTGGTGGCGATCCGCAGGCGCAGGCTGTCGGAGCAGGCGGCCGCGAGATCGGCCAGCAGACCGAGCTCCCGGGTCGTCCAGGCGTGCGGCTCGGTGTCGATCGCGCACAGCGAGCCGAGGACCGTTCCGTCGGCGTCGGTCAGCGGCATCCCGGCGTAGCCGACCACCCCGAGGTCCTCGATGGCCAGGTTGTCGCTCAGCTGGGGGTCCTGCCGGGCGTCGGTGATCACCAGCGGCTCGGCGGTGAGGGCAAGGTGCTGGCAGAACGAGTGTGACAACGGTGTCTGGCGCTGCCGGTCCCAGGGGTCGGCCAGCCCGCGGGCGCCGGGGAAGATCTGCCGGTGTTGCTCGACCAGCGACACGAGCGCGACCGGCACCCCGAGGACGTTGCAAACCATGGCGGCGAATCGGTCGAAGGTCGGATCGGCCGCGGCCGTCAGCCCCGTACGCCGCAGCGCGTCGAGCCGTCCCGGCGTGTTCGGCGGGCTGCTATCGGTCACCGGGCCGCCGCTCCGCGGTCCCGGCCGGCTGTGCGTGCAAGGACTGCGCGTGCAAGGACTGCGCGTGCGAGAACTGTGCGGGCGAGGCCATCGATCCAACCTTCTCCGGAAGGGCCGCAGACTCCTCCAGCATTATTGTCGGAGGGAAAGTATAGGTTCACGAACTGCCGGGTCAGCAAGCCTGGGGGGCAGATCGACTCGGGCCGGCCCGGGCAATCGGATTAATGTGCTGCTGTCCGGGGCACTATGGCTGCGTGGTCGCGCTTTGCGCACCGTCATCGGTCGGACTTCCGATGCCATCGGCACGGAAGGACCCCGTACGTGAGCTCTCCGATGACACCGCTCTGGTCATACACGACACACCGTGACGACGACGGCTCCACGGTGATCGTCCTGACCGGCGAGCTGGATCTCTACTGCGCCGACGCGTTGCGTGTCCTGTTGCGCGACCTGCTCGAAACCGGCGAAAACGTACGCTTGGTCGCTGACCTCTGTTCGGTCAGTTTCCTCGACTCGGCGGCCCTGGGCGCTTTGATCACCGCTTTCCAGCACGCCCAACGCCGCGGCGGCCGGTTCACCGTCGTCAACTCCACCCACGCGGTGCGGCGCATTCTCGAGATCGCCGGAATGCTGGAAATCCTCTCGCCGCCACGGTCGGACGCGGAAACCCAGCGCTAACTCTCGCTGGTCGTGACCCACGGTTCGGACAGCAGCAGTGTCTGCCCGGTGGGGCCGGCGCCGGGCAGCCGTTCGAGTGTGCCGTCGCGGACGGACAGCCGGAGGCCGCTGATGAGTTCGCCGTCGACTCGTTCCGTTGGTCCGGTGACCAGCAGGTGCCCGGCGTCCTCCCAGATCGGGTCGGGCGTGTCGTCGTCCGGCCAGGGGAGGGCCCACGATCGGACCTCGGGGCCCGGCTCGACCGGCCAGAGGGTGAGCGTGGCCGGCGGGGACGTCACGAGCCACACGTGGTCGCCTCCGGGAGCGAGCCGCACACGTTGATCGACGGAAAGGTCCACCGCCGAACCGGGTGGCCGGGCGACCATCACGCCCCGGGGCGTCAGCCAGCTGAAGGTGCCGCTGTACGGGTCCACGTGCTCGACCGGGTGCCCGCACGGCTGCGGCTCGCTGTCCGGTGTCCACCGCAGGGTCGTACGGGTCCGCAGCTCGGTGAAGTAGATCGTGTCGCGGTGGATGCCGTGCAGGGTGACGGGCTGGTCCGTGGGCCACGGTTGCGTGTCGGGCCGCGCGCCGGAGAGGTCGACCAGCCGCAGCCGGTGCGAGCCGTCGGCCATCGCGAGCCGGCGTCCGTCCCCCAGCAGGGCGGCGTCCAGCGGGATCGTCCGGTCGAGTATCCGGACGTCACCGGTCGGGCCGACCAGCCGCGGGAACCGGTCGTCGGACAGGATCAGCATGCCGTAGGCGGTTTCCAGCGCCCGGGTCCAGGGGGCGGCGCCGAGGTGGGCGAGCTCGATCCGGTCGCCGTCGCGCCACACGACCACCAGGCCGTCGGCGGTCACGACCCCGGTCCGCGGGGGTGCTCCGATCGGCAGAACGGGTTCGGAGGGGCGTTTCGCGCCCGTGGGCTCGACGGGCGGGCGCGGACCGGGTCGTAGCCGTAGGCGCGGGCCGCGGTCGGTGTGCAGCATTCCGGTCTGTTCCGCGTAGTCCAGGACGTCGCGCAGCTGCGCCTCGGGCACCAGCAGGCGTTCGGCGAGCTCGGCCGGCGTTGTGTCGAGTTCCGCCCTCGACGTCCAGCGGAGCACAGCTGCCACGTCCTGTGCGAGTTCCTGATAGCGGCTGCGGGCGTCCGACGCGCGCACGATCCGGACCCGCTCGGGTCGCAACGACAACACGGTGTCCACCCGCTGCGGCCGCCCGACGCTGTACCGGCCGGCGTCGTCGCTCACCAGGAGCCCGGCGGCGGCCAGCAGCGGCACGACATCGCGCTTGCCCCGTACCGGCGGCACGCCGAGCTCGGCGGCGATGTCGTCGAGCCGTCGCTGCATTCCGGCGATCCAGGCCAGCGTCTTGGCGTGCTGGGCGGTGAGCAGCCGGTCGCGGTCGGCGTGCCCCGTGGCCTGCGGCTCGCGAGGCAACCGCCACAGCGGGGCGTCGAGCCACTCCGACGGGTGCCGCCGGTGGGCGCGGGTCCATTCGTCGACGTCGTCCACGCTCACCGCCCGGCCCAGCGCGACGGCGGTGGCGCCGATGATGCGGCTGACGTCCATGACCGGCCCCGGCAGCTCGCTCGACCAGCCGTCGTTGCCGCCTCGTTCGGCGGGCCGGCTGCGCACCTGCCACACCGGCGGCGCGGGCGACGGGTCGGGCCAGAACTGGAGCAGCCAACGGTCGCCACCGGCGTCGCCCGCGCGCCGCGCCACCCGTACGCGATAGGTGCCCCCGCCGCCCAGCTCGAGATGGACCGGTCCGTCTGTGCCTGCCGTCATGAACGTCAGCGACAGCCGGCCGGTGATCGCGTGAAACGGCGTCTCCAGCACGTCGTCGAACCCCGGCTCGCCGGCCGGCGGTCGGTCGTCGTGTGCTTCGAGCCGCAGCGCGTCACTACGACCGTTCGTCAGGGCGGACAGCCACCCGATTCCCGCCCCGGCGAAGGTTCCGGCCGGCTCGCGATCGTCCGGGTCGGGGCCGGCCGGCTCGTATCCGGCCGGGTCGCGGAGCACGAGCATGCTGTACTCCGGGTTGTAACCGTCGGCCTCGAACACGCGCACGACGGAAACGTAACAAGACTGGCAAGACGTCGAGCGCGGATCGCTGATACCTACGAAGCGGGCGTCCCGCCGCCGCCGACCTCGATCGCTTCCTGCGGTGGCCCGCTGATCACCCGGGTGATCCATGCGTCCGAGTCCGGGACGTACTCCACCAGCACCCATTGATCGCCGGCGTCGAGCGGGACGCGCACGGCCGGGAGCCCGGCAACGGTGCCGCCGGCCAGGGTGGCCGGCACCCGCAGAACGACCCTCACCCCGGAGTCGGCCAGCACGACCGGTGCCTGTGGCTCGGGCGGCGGCGCGGCGGCCCGGCGCCGGCCGAGCAGGGCGCGGATCTTGGCGTACACGTCCTCGCCGGCCTTGGTCGCCAGGGCCTGGACGAACGGGGCGAGCGCCGAGCCGGTGAGCAGGCCGAGCAGCAGGTCGCCGCCGCCTCGGACGTCGCCGTGGCCGGGCTCGGGCGTCGCTGGGTGTGCCGCAGCACCCTGGATATCCATGGGCCTGATTGTCGCAGAGTCCGCACAACGTCTGTGATACTCACGGCCATGGCGGCAGCCCCGGAGGCGATCGAGGAAATCAACGCCGCGGTGGCGTCCCTGCGGCGCTCCGCCGAGGAGCTGCTCGACGACTACGCGGACGATTTCCCGCCCGCGCTGCTCGACGAGCTCATCGACTCGCTCGGCCCGGCGGCCGCGTCGCGCTGGTTGTACCCGGAGCTCGCCGTCGGACTGTGGGAGACGCTGGCCTACGCCCTGAAGCTGCGGGCCTTCCAGCGGCTCGGGCAGTCCGGTGGGACCGAGGACCTCGAGCGGGCGATCGCTCTGTACCGCAGGGCCATCGGCTCGCTTCCCGAGGGGCCCGATCGGTATCCACTGTGGGCGAACCTGGCGCAGGCCCTCCAGGCTCGGTGCATCGCTGTGCCGCAGGACCCCGCAGCCGCGCGCGAAACCGTGACGGCTCAGGCGCGGGCCGTGGATCTGGCCGTGCGCGAGGCTGACCTCGACTACGCCGCCGAATCCATCGCGCTCCTGCTGCGCACAACTCCCGCCGCGACCGACTCGGTCGTTCTGGTTCGTGCCTTGAGGCAGGCGGCGGTCCGGGCGGCGCCGGGCGACGAGGCGCATCGCAAGATCATCGACGCCCTCATCACGCTCTCGTTGCGGCAGATCGACCGGTACGACGCCGAGGGTTCCACGGTGGCGCTCGACCTGGCGATCGAGGCGCTGGAGGGCGCCGCGGAGGCCGTCGGCGCCTCGGCGCACCGGGTGGCCGCCTTCGGCCTGCTGGGCTCCGCCCTGGGCCGCCGGGCCGAGCAGGACCGGGCCGGGGCCGATGCGGACCTCGATGCGGCGGTGGCCGCGCTGCGCATCGCGCTGGACACGGCCGTCGCCGTCGACGAGCGGGACGAACTGCTGGCCCGGCTGTCCACGATGCTGCTGCACCGGTTCGAGACGGGCCGGCAGTACCGGGATCTCGACGAGGCCATCCAGCTGGGATACCGCGTCTCGGCGGCGAGCGGACCGCCGCCGGCCCGTCCCGGCGCTCGTACGCTCGAACGGGCCCTGCGGCTGCGCGCCGACCTCACCGGCAGCTCCGAGGACGCCTCCATCGCGCACACGTTGCGCTGGTACCTCGGCCGGCAGGAGGGCCCCGGCGCCCGGCCGTCCGGCACGCTCAAGCGGCTCTTCGGGCTCGGCTACTCGGTCCTGGCCGCGAAGCGCAGGGCCCACACGCATCCCGACCTCGAACTGGCCCGCGAAGCCGACGAGGAGATCGCCTGGCTGCGGTCGGCCCGGGCCGCCGCGGGGGACGACCGGCACCGTGTCGAGCTGCTGGAGGATCTGGTCGACGCGCTCTCCGGCCGGTTCACCGCCCTTCCCGAGGCCCCCCTCCGCGACGAGCTGATCGAGCAGTCCCGCGCCCTGGTGGCGGAGCTTCCCGGGGACCAGCCGGCGCATCGGGCCACCCACCGTTTCCTGCTCGGCATGGCCCTGGTCCTGCGCTGGCGCGACACCGGCCGGGACACCGACCTCGACGACGCCCTGGAGCAGCTGGGCCGTACCGCCGGCGAGCAGGCGTCGCCCACCGGATCGCGGCTCGAGGCGGCGACCCTGCTGGGGGACACCGCGGCGGGCGCCGGGCGGTGGACGCTCGCCACCACGGCGTACGAGCAGGCCGTGGATCTTCTCCCTCGCCTGGCCGGGCGTCACCTGCCGCCGGACGACCATCTGCGCGAGGTCGCCCGCTGGTCGGGCCTCGCCTCGGACGCGGCCGCCGTCGCGGTCCGGGCCGGATCGCCGGAGCGCGCGCTCGAACTGCTGGAACGCGGGCGGGGCCTGCTGATCGGGCGGGTCCTCGAGGCCCGCGACGACTTCGGCGACGTGCTGGCCGCGGCTCCGGACCGGGCGCCCGCGCTGCTCGCCGAGCTCCGCCGCATCGGCGACGAGCTGGCCGCCGCCGACCCCGGCCACGAGGACGCTCCGGGCTCCGCCGACCGCCGACGGGCGCTGGTCAAGGCCTGGGACGGTACGGTCGCGAGCATCCGCCGCCTGCCGGGCTGTGCCGGTTTCCTGGCCCCCGTGACCATCGCCGAGCTGCTCCCCGCGGCCGCCCGAGGCCCGGTGGTGACCGTGAACGTCAGCCGGTTCGGCAGTCACGCGCTCGTGCTCGCCGGCGCCGGTGTCGCCGCCGTCGCGCTGCCCGGGCTCACGCCGGAGGCCGTGCACGACCGGGTGACTCGGTTCCTCGACGCCCTGCCGTTCGCCGAGCTGAGCCCGGCCGACCCGGAAGCCACCGGGGAGGCCCAGCAGCCGTTGCGGGACGTGCTCGACTGGCTGGCGGCCACCGTCGCCGCCCCGGTGCTGGCGCATCTGGAGACGCCGCAACGGATCTGGTGGATTCCCACCGGGAGGCTCGCCGCTCTGCCCTTGCACGCGGTGGTGCTCGATCAAGCCGTTTCCTCGTACGCCCCGACCGTACGCACGCTGTTGCGCAGCCCCGCCCGGAGCGGCGACGCGCCGCTGGTCGCGGTGGGCGCGACGGCCGGCCAGACGTCGCTCACGGGCGTCACCGCCGAAGTCGACCGCCTGCTCCAGGCCGTGCCCGGGGCGGTCCGCATCCCGGCCGGCGAGGCCACCCGCGACCGGGTCCGGGCCGCCCTGCGCACCAGCCGGTGGCTGCACGTCGCCTGTCACGCGACGAGCTACCCGGCCACCCCGGCGGACAGCGCGCTGCACCTGGACGACGGCCGACTGACCGTACGCAGTCTGCTGGCCGACCAGGCGCCGCACGGCGAACTGGTGTTCCTGTCGGCCTGCGAGACGGTGCTGAGCAGCGAGGTCGCCGCGGCCGAGGTCCTGCACCTGGGCACGGCGTTCCACCTGGCCGGCTTCCCGCACGTGATCGGCACCCTGTGGCGGGTGACCGACGGCACCGCGGCGGAGACGGCGCGGCTGTTCTACGGGCGGACCGGCTCGCCCCCGGACGCCGAGCGGGCCGCGGTCGCCCTGCACGAGACGGCACGGCAGCTGCGGGACCGCTACCCCGGGCTGCCCACCCGCTGGGCCGCGTACGCCCACCTCGGCCGCTGAGACCGCGCCGATGCGGCCGCCCGCGCTGCGTTCGGACCGCGGCCACCTCGGGACGGGATTAGTCTCGGCGCATGGTTGATCCCGCGCGAGCCGCCGCGTTGTACGACCAGCTCGGTGACATCTTCTGCCTGACGTTCGTCAAAGGGGTCGACGAGGCCGAGGCTTTGCGGAGGATGGGCGGCTACGCGGACACGTCGGCCCGGCGGACCGGGGCCGAGCTGGGCGAGTTGATGGGCGACTTCGACGCGGGCTTCCCGCAGATGGCCGCCGCCCTGTCTCTCGGGGCGTGGTCCGTGGTGATCGAGCCCGAGGGCTTCGAGGGCTCCGACGTGGACCTGCTGGAGTCGGTGTCGCGGGGTACGGAAGCCCTGTCGGTTCTCCGGCACGACTATGCGTCGCCACAGGTCGCGTACGCCGTCGACGGCGTCGCCGTGGCCGGCTTCGATCCGGATTTCCCGGGCGACGACCGGATGTGGGGCACCGACCCCGGCACTCTTCGCCCGTTGCTGCTCGAGGCCGGCCTGGACGGGCTCGCGCCGGACGAGGACTCGTGGGAACCCGCCGGTCCTCGAGCGCTGGTTCTGGCTGAGCTCGTCACCGGTACGGCCATGCCGGTGGACCCGCTCGCCGGTCCGGCCCTGTCCGCGCGGATCGAGCCGTGGTTCGTCGCACCGCTCGGACCGGGCTATCGCCTGGGCTCCGACCCGTACGAGCCGGGCAGCGCGGAGATGGTCGCCACGGCCGAACGCGCCGATCCGCGGACCCAGCGGGCGGTGGCGATGGCCGAGGTCGCCCGGCTGGCCGGGTTGCTGGGCCTGGACGGCACTCCAGGACTGGCCGATGTCCTGGAGGCCACCGCCCGCGGCGCCGCGGTGCGGGTCACGCCGGACTCGCCGCTCGGGCACCACGTCCGTGACTGGCTGACGACTCAGAAACGGGCCGGCGACTCCCTCAACGGCCCTGACCGGCATCGCCTCAGCGACGCCGAACGGACACAGGGCAACAGGCTGGGCTGGTTCGTCACGGCGTTGCGCGGAGTGCTCGACCCGGATCCGCGGCACGCGGTGCTGGCCGCGCTGCGCCCGGTCGGATCCGTGCCCGGCCTCTTCGGCGGTTCCGCCGCACGCACGGCGGTTCTGCGGTCCCTCAGCGAAGGCGGCTGAGGCGACGAGCCGACGGCTCAGGGGGCGAGCCGGTGCAGCCAGTCGCGCAGCAGCGCCGTCTCGGCGGGTCGCAGCGCCTGCGGGGGCTGGGCGGCCAGGGCGGCGTCCAGCGCCAGAGCCGAGGGCGCCAGGCCGGGTTCCGCGGCTGCGGGGGCGCCGGTCAGGATGGTCCCGAAGAGGCTGTCGCGCATCCTCGCGGAGAGCCCCAGCTCGTCGCTGATCGGCAGCGAGCCGGGATCGGCCGCGCCGATCAACGTGAGCGTGACGCCGACGCTGCCGGCCAGGGCCAGTTCGGCGGCGACGGCGGGCGGCACGCGCAGCCGGCCGGCCGCCGCGACCCGGTCGAGGAAGTGGATCAGCAGCTCGCGTCCCTGCTCGACGGCCGGCGGGCGGCGGCCGGGCCGGTCGGTGCCGAACATCAGCACATAGAACGCCGGGTGCCGCAGCCCGAAGTCGACGTGCATGTCCCAGCCGCGGCGCAGGTCGGCGATCGGGTCGCCGGTCGGGGTGAGAGCCTGTTTCTCGGCCAGATACCGGTCGAAGACGTGCCGGGCCAGCGCGGCGAGCAGCCCGTCCATGTCGCCGAAGAGCTGGTAGAGCGAGGCGGCCCGGATCCCCGCGGCCGTGGCCACCGAACGGGTCGAGACCGCCTGGGCGCCGTCGCTCTCCAGGATCCGGGCTGCCACCTCGAGGATCTGCTGCCGTTTGTCGTCCACGGTTGCAATGCTACGCCATTCGGCGTATCACTGGTTCAGGCAGTGCTACGCATTTCGGCGTGGCACCGATACGCAGGGGATGAAACCATGAACCGAGTGGGATACGGCGCCATGCAGCTCGCCGGGACGCACGTGTGGGGGATGCCGGACGACCCCGAGGCGGCGCGGCGGGTGCTGCGCCTGGCCGTCGAGCTGGGCGTAACCTTCTTCGACACCGCGAACGCGTACGGCCCCCGTACCGTCAACCGCCTGATCGGCGAGGCCCTGCGGCCGTTTCCGGACGGGGTGATCGTCGGCAACAAGGTCGGCGCCGGGCGCGGTCCCGGACGCAGCTGGACCACGATCAGCGAACCGGCTGAGATCCGCGCCCAGGTGCACGAGGCTCTGGCCGACCTGGGTACGGAGGTGAGCGAGCTGACCTATCTGCGGCTCGGCGGCGATCTGGGTCAGCCGTCGGCCGAGGAGGACCTGGAGGAGCGGCTGGGCGTGCTGGTCGAGCTGCGCGAGCAGGGCCTGATCCGCCGCATCGGGCTGTCCGGGGCCTCCTCGGAGCAACTCGCCCGGGCGCGGAGGATGACGCCGATCGCGGCCGTGCAGAATCGCTTCAACCTGCTCGACCGCAGCGGCGTGGGCGTTCTCGCCGACTGCGAGGCTCAGGACATCTGGTTCGTGCCCTACTTCCCGCTGGCCTCGGGGCAACTGACCGGTTACCCCGAGCTGACCGGCCCGGCCGAGCGCCTCGGCGCCACGCCGGCCCAGATCGCGCTGGCCTGGCTGCTGCGCCGCAGCCCGGCCATGGTGATCATCCCCGGCACGAAGAACCCGGACCACCTGCGCGCCAACGTGACCGCCGCCGGCGTGGCCTCCGAGCTGACCGGCGAGGAGGTCACCCGCCTGACCGCCCTGGCCGACGAGTCCGGGGCGCTGCTGCACCAGCCCGACCGGTCTAGCCTGAACGCCTTCGCCGACGTGGTCGAGCACTGACCCCCGTCGGGTCCCGGGGAGGAGCCGTTCACCGGGACGCGGCGGCGGTCGCCTACGCTCGTCGGGTGCTCGAAGCTTCGCGGATCTGCCGCTGCGTCATCTGTCACGACTACGACGACCGCGACGACTACGACGCGGCCGACCGTGGCGTGATCGCCAACGTGGAGAAGTTCGGGTGGAGCGTCATCGGCGTCCCGGCGGACGAACAGGGGCCGGGCTGGGCGTACACGATCGGCCGCTGGCACAGCCGCGGTGAGCCGGAACTGGCCATGTTCGGGCTCGACCTGGGCGTCCTGCAGTCGTGCCTGGAGATCCTGGCCGAGCGCGACGGTCTCACCGACGGCGAAGCCCTCGACGATGTGGTCAAGGGTTACCCGGTGCAACTGAAAGCCGTCGAGCCGACCTGGTTCCGGGCCTTCTTCGGGCACGGCATGTGGTTCTACCGGCAGCCCCCGATCCCGTTCCTCGAGGTCGTCTGGCCGGACCGGGACGGCGCCTTCCCGTGGGACACCGGCAGCCTCGCCCAGCCGCACCTGTGGCTGCCGCCCGGCGAGCACCCGCAAGGCGTCTGGACCCAGGACGTCTGAGCCCGGCAACGCCTACGGCTTGAAGTAGTCCGCCATCAAGTCGGTGATCCAGCCCGGCTGGGTCACATCGGCCGGGAGGAACGCCGCCAGGGCCGGCTTCAGATCGATGACCGGGGTGCCGGAGACCGCGTCGAGCCCGGTCACGGTCAACTCGCGACCGTGGACGGACTCGATGGCGCAGAACGTCGCCCCGATGCGGTTGGGCCGGCGCGGGCCGCGCCCGGCGAAGACCCCGACGGGGGGAAGCTCGGCGCGGCCGCGATAGGGGCGTGGCTCGCGGTAGTCGCCCTCGTCGGGGAACTGGTCGAAGACGAACAGGACCTCGACGTGCGAGAAGACCTCCAGGCCTTGCAGGCTGGTCTCGCCGAAGCGCTCGTCGATGGTGATCGTGCTGCGGACCGCACCCCAGTTGTCGGTGTTCTGGATGTCCGTCCGGTCATTGTGGACCGTACCTATCGAGGTGATCTCGAAGCTGGGCATAGTCCGGAGGCTAGCCGACGGTGTCCTCGTGGAGGTGCCGCTGCGCCTGTCGACGAGCGCGGCGGCACACCACGGGGATCGGCGTTGTCAGCGGGCGGCGGCTTCGATCAGGCGGGTCACCTGCTCCGGGTGGCTGACCATGGCGACGTGCGACGAGTTGATCTCGACGGTGCGGGACTTCGCGCGGGCGGCCATGAAACGCTCCAGATCCGGGGCGATGGCCTTGTCCTGGCGGGCGACCAGATACCAGGAGGGGATCGTCCGCCAGGCCGCCACGGTGGCCGGCTCGCTGAAGGCGGCCGCGTTCAGAGGCTCCTGGGTGGCGGCCATGTCCGCCGCGGTGGACTTGTCGACGTCGGCCGCGAAGACACCGCGGAACTTGGCCGGGTCGATGTAGAGATCCGCGTTGCCCGGGCTGGTCGGCACCTGCTGGAGCGGAAGCTGAGCGATCGGGTCCTGCACCGGCTTGGCGCTGAGCGCGCCGACGGTCTCGCCGGTGTCCGGGGCGAAGGCCGCGATGTAGACCAGCGACTTGACGGCGGGGTCACCGGCCGCGGCTGTGCTGATGACGGCCCCGCCGTAGGAGTGGCCGACCAGCACCACCGGGCCGCCGATGAAGTCGACCAGGCTCTTGACGGAGGCGGCGTCGGAGGCGATGCCCCGCAGCGGCGTCGCCGCCGCCCGGACCGGGTATCCGTCCCGGCGCAGCCGCTCGATGACCCCGTTCCAGCTCGACGGGTCGGCGAACGCGCCATGGACCAGCACGATGGTCGGCTTGGCGGGTCGGGTCGGGGCAGCGTCGGCGGGCAGCGCCAGCGCGAGGGAAGCGGCCACGGTCACCGCGCCGATGACCGCGGTGACGGGGCGGTGGGCGTACTTGGGCATGATGAAGCACCTTTCGGTCAGTCGGTTGGGGACGGGAAAGCTTTAGAGGGACTGCTGCTTGAGCCAGGACAGGCAGGCTTCGGCTACCTCACGCCAGCCGTGGTCGACGGTCAGCGAGTGCCCCCGGTCGCCGAACTCCTGGATGTCGGTGACGGCTTGGGAGTGCCGGTACTGCTTGAGGGTGGCCCGGGTCACGGCCTCCGGTACGGTGTGGTCGCGGCCACCCATGATCAGCAGCAGGGGCCCGCGCATGTCGTTGCCCGTGTTCACCTTGGCCGGCGAGTGCGGGTCGAAGTTGGCGGCGGCCGCTTCGAAGAGGGGCTTCGCCGGTGACGGGATCGCCCACTGTTCGTACAGGCCGGCCGACTCCTGCTCGGTGAGCGCGTTGCCGAACCCGTACCGGAACTGCTCGGCCGTCAGGGAGACCGCCCGGTGCCGGTTGGCGACGTTCTTGAACACCGGGAAGGTGACGCGCAGCGAGGACAGCGGCAGCGGCAGCACGCCCTTGATCTGGGCGGCGTCGATCGCGACGGCCGCGGCCGCGAGATCCTGGCCGAGGAGCTTCTGGGCGATCATGCCGCCGAAGGAGTGGCCGATCAGGATGGGCTTGACGGGCAGCCCGGCGATGATCTTTGCGTAGTGGCCGACCACGTCGTCGATGCCGTGGCCGGCGACGTCGTCCGGGTGGGCCCGGGCCTGCGTGACGGTGTCCGGCTCGCCGGGCCAGCCGGGCGCCGAGGCCGGGTAGCCGGCGTCCTGGAACAGGCCCGTCCAATTGGCCCAGGAGGTGGCGTGCAGCCACAGTCCGTGGATGAAAATGACCGGGGTGCGGGTGTCGATGTCGCTCATAGGCCGAACGTAGGCGCCGGTCCGAGCGCTTCGCTTGGGTCAGGTGACGGTATGCCCGGGCAGCGCGGCGCGCAGTTCGGCCCGGGAGGTGATGCCCAGCTTGGGGAAGATCCGGTGCAGATGGGAGCTGATCGTGCGGTGCGAGAGGTAGAGCCGCTCACCCACCTCCCGGTTGGTCAGGCCCTCGGCGGCCATCTGGGCGATCTGCAACTCCTGCGGGGTCAGCTGGTCACGGGCCTCGGCCGTACGGCGTCGGCTGGTCTCCCCGGACGCGCGCAACTCGCCTCGCGCCCGGTCGCCCCACCGGATCAGGCCCAGCGCGTCGAACGTGTCGCGCGCCGCCCGCAGGTGCGCCCGCGACTCGGCCGCCCGCCGTTGCCGGCGCAGCCACTCGCCGAAGGCCAGCTGGGCCCGGGCCCGGTGCAACGGGTCGGAGCTCAGCGCCGCCTCGAACAGCGGTTGCGCCTGGTCGCCGTCGGCCAGCAGGGCGTCCGCGTACCGCAGGCCGGTGTGCAGGGCCGGTGAGGGCGTACGCCGGCCGATCGCCGCCAGATCGGCCGTCAGGCCGCGGACCTCATCGGCCCGCCCGCTGCGGACGGCCGCCTCGACCAGGTCGCCGAGGGCGTAGGAGCGGGTCGCCGGGTGATGGGCCGGGTCGGCCGGATCGTGCATGCGGCGCAACTCGGTGAACGCGTCCTCGTGGCGGCCGTCGGTCAGCGCCGCCACCCCGCGGGCCAGTTGCACGGCGGACAGCACGGCGTGGGCGTCGCCCGGCAGAGCCACGCGCTCGGCCTCGGCGGCGTAGCGGTACGCGTCGTCCTGCTCGCCGCGCATCCCGGCCAGCAGAGCCTGGGTGGCCCGCGCGCTCGCGGCCACCATCGGCTGCGAGGTGTCCCGGGCCAGCCGGTACGCCTCGTCGGCGGCCGGGATGGCCATGCCGAGATCGGCCAGCCGGCCGCCGCACCAGGCCTGCAGGGTCAGCGCCCGGGCCAGCAACGCGAGCCGTCCCTGGACCCGCAGATCGTGCAGCGACGCGGTGAAGAACCCGACGGCCAGGTCGAAGGCCCCGATCGCCTGGGCGGCGTTGCCCAGCATCCGCGCGGCCCGGGCGTCGCCGGTCACGGCGTGCTGCCGCAACCGGTTCAGCACCTCGCCGCCGTGCTCGACCGGCGACGCGTACGCGAGGATCACCAGCCGCCGGGGGTCGTCCGGATCCACCGGCACCCGGTCGGCGGCGGCGAGGACGCTGCGCCGGGCCTCGTCGCCCGACTCGGTCCACCAGCAGCGCAACGCCGCGCCGTGCAGAAGCTTCAGCGCCAGATCCGGGTCCTCGCCCGCGGCCTGCCCGGCGATCTGCGCCAGGGCCGCCGCCCGGGCCCGGCCGCGCACGCCGTCGTCGAAGCTGTTGCGGATCCACGCCGTCCGCCGGCTCTGCCGCTCCGGCAGCCCCACCCGGTCGGCCTCGTCCAGCAGCCGCACCACACTGTCGCGCCGGCCCAGCTCGAACGCCAGCTCGGCCGCCCGCAGCAGCCGCTCACCGCGCAGGACGGGATCGCGGGTCAGCTCGGCCGAGCGTTCCATGGCGGCCGTCCCGGCGGCGATGCCGCCCCGGCGCTGAGCGCGGACCGCCGCCGCCTCCAGCTCGGCGGCGACGGCGTCGTCGGGCCCGGCCGCCGAGGCGGCCCGATGCCAGGCCCGGCGGTCGTCGTCCACCACGACGCGGGCCAGGGCGGCATGGACACGGTGCCGCCGGCCGATGGGGGACCGCTGATGAATCGCCGAACGCATCAACGGATGCCCGAAGCGAACCGACTCGGCGTCGGCCTCGACCAGCCGCGCGGCGATCGCGGGGGCCAGGTCGTCAGGGTCGAGCCGGTCGCCGGCGACGATGCCCGCCGCCTCGACGATCTCGGAGAGCGCGTCGCTGTCGTTGAGCGCGGCCACCAGCAGCAGCGTCCGGGTGGGCTCGGGCAGGCCGGCCGTCCGGGCCGCGAACGCGTGTTCCAGCCGCGTGGTCAACGGCAGCATCGCGCCCTGACCGCCGGCCTCGACGAGGGCGGGCAGTTCGACCAGCGCCAGCGGGTTGCCGGCCGCTTCGCGCAGCACCCGCTCGCGCACCTCCGGCCGCAGCCCCCGGTCGACGACGAGCTCGGCCTCGGCGCGCCCCAGCCGCGGCAGCGCCAATCCGGGCAGGCCGCTGCCGGTGAACGGACCGTCGAAGCCGTCGCGCAGCGCGGCCACCAGCACGACCGGCTCGAAGTCCAGCCGCCGGGCCACGAACAGCAGCACCTCCGCGCTCGCCCGGTCCAGCCACTGCGCGTCCTCGACGACCAGCAGCACCGGCGCCTGCGCGGCGGCGTCGCCGAGCATGCTCAAGGTGGCCAGGGCGACCAGGAACAGCTCGGGCACCACATCGTCGCCGCGCCCGGTGGCGGCCAGAACGGCGGCACGCTGCGGAGCCGGCAACCGATCGACCGTGCCGGCGATGGGCCGCAGCAGCCGATCGAGCCCGGCGAAGGCGATCTGCGCCTCGCCCGGCACCCCGGTCGTGGTGAGAACTCGCATCTGCCTGCTCGCGGCCTGCCGGGACACCGCCGACAGCAACGCCGACTTGCCGATCCCGGCCTCACCGCTGACGACGGCCGCGCCGCCGCCCCCGTCCACCCGGTCGAGGAGCTCACCGAGAAAGCGCAGCTCATGCTCGCGACCGACCAGCACCCCCGCCATGATCCCATCATCGGGCACCCGGCCGGTCCCCGCGACCGGTGCGCCGGCCCCGGTCAGGCCAGCAACAGGCCGGCGACGAGGCCGAAAACGGTCAGCACGAGACCGAGGATCAACGCGGGAGTCCGCACCGGCCGGCCGGCCAGCAGTCCGGTGAGCCCGGCCAGCAGACTCACGATCACCGCCGACGCGGGCAGCGGCCGGGCCCAGTCCGGACCGCTCGACGGGCAGACCATCTGCCCCGAGTCGCCGATGCAGCTGTTCGACAGCAGATGACTGGACTGGAACAGGGTGAAAACAGCAAGGATGAGCAGCAGGCCGAAGGCCGCGACGGCTCCGGCGACCGCGCCGCGACTGCCGTATCGGCCGCCGACGGATCCTCCGGGTCGTGGCCCGGCCACCCCCGGCTCGCGTTGGCCAGAACGAATCCTTCCCGTGGTCATGGCTCCCAGTGTGACCGCCGGCGACAACAGTCGTGCTCTCTTGCTGTCGCCTGGCAAGCTCGGGTCCCGTGATCGAGAATTTCGTGAAGCCCTATCTGCGCCGCCAGCTCACGGTGACGCGGGAGGCACTGGTCTGGAAGCTCGACGGCCTGTCCGAGTACGACATCCGGCGTCCGCTGACGGCGACCGGGACCAACCTCCTCGGCCTGGTGAAACACATGGGGACGTTGGAGGCCCGATATTTCGGTGAGGTCTTCGGCCGCCCGTCTCCGGAAACCCTGGGGCTATGGCAGGACGCGGACGGCAGTGACCTGTGGGTGGCCCCGGGCGAGACCCGCGAGCAGATCCTCGACTTCTATCGGCGCACCTGGGCGCATGCGGACGCGACGATCGACGGCCTTCCCCTTGACGCGCCCGGCCACGTGCCGTGGTGGTCGCGGTCCGAGGTCAAACTGTTCGCCATCATGGTCCATGTCCTTCAGGAAACCACCCGCCATGCCGGGCAAGCGGACATTCTGCGGGAGCAGCTCGACGGCCGGACCGGGGTGATGGCCGAGTACGAGGAGCAGATCGACGTGGCGGCGCGCGAGGCCTACCGGGCGATGGTCGAGCGAGCTGCCCGAGCGGCGGCCGGCCCGCAATCCTGACGGCGGCCGAGCATCCGGCCACGCCCGGATGCCGGCTGTCCGTGGTGGACCCAGGGGGATACGCGGGCGATTCGCACCCTCGCCCTCCCACCGGCCCCACTATGCTTCGGCCCTGGCCGCCGAACCTGGGAGAAGACCATGAGCGATGTGAGCACCGGCAAGGTGGTCGTGAACAGGGCGATGTCGCTGGACGGGTTCATCGCCGGTCCGGACCACGCCATGGACTGGATCTTCGAGCACCTGACCGCGGTGACCTTCCCGGAGGTCATGGCGGCCACGGGGGCCATGCTCGTCGGCCGGGGCACGTACGAGGTGGGCAAGCGCATGGCCGGCCCGGACGCCGCCCCGTACGAGGGGGGAGCGCAGTTCGTCCTGACCCACGAGCCTCCCGCCGAGCCGGACCCGGCCGTCACGTTCCTCACCTGTGACGTCGAGGAAGCCGTGGCCACGGCCCGCAGCGCCGCGGGCGGCAAGAACCTGGAGATTCTCGGGGCCGACGTGGCGGCCCAGTGCCTGCAGCGCGGGCTCGTCGACGAGATCCTGGTGTACGTTCTGCCGGTGCTGCTCGGCGACGGTGTCCGCTTCTCGCCCGCCGGCCTCGGCCGCATCGACCTGGAACCCTTCGCCAACCTCCAGTCGGGCGCCGTCACCCTGCTCCGCTTCCGCGTGCTCAAGAAGGCCTAGCACCGCGGCATGGCGACGCGGCTGGTTCAGATCAACATGAAGGCTCGGGACGACTCCGCGCTGGGCGCCTTCTGGGCGGCCGCCCTCGGCTGGGAGCTCTCCAGCGAGGGCCCCGGCGTGACCAACCTCGAACCCGTGGGCTTCGTCTACCCCGACCCGGCCGCTGTCTGCATCGACCTCGTGGTCTCTCCGGAACCCAAGACGGTGAAGAACCGGGTGCACGTCGACCTGGCCACCACGTCGGCGGCTCATCAGGCCGAGCTCGTCGCGCGCCTGAGGGAGCTGGGCGCGACCCCGGCCGATGTCGGTCAGGGCGATGTCAGTTGGGTGGTGCTGGCCGACCCCGAGGGCAACGAGTTCTGCGTGCTGGACTGGCACGACCAGGCCCAGGACACCGGCCCGATCGCCTCGGTCGTGGTCGACTGCGCGGACCCGCGCGTGATGGCCGGCTTCTGGGGCCAGGCCACGGACTGGACCGTGCTCAAGGTGACCGACGACAACGCGGTTCTGCGCTCGGCCCGGGGCGTCGGGCCTTACTTGCAGTTCCTCCGCACGCCCGACGCGAAGACCGGGTGGAACCGCGTCCACCTCGACGTCCGTCCCTACCCGGGCGACGACCCGCAGGCCGAGACGGCCCGGCTGCGGGCTCTCGGCGCCACCCCCGTCGATCTGGGGGCCGCCGACATCTCGTGGACGGTCCTGGCCGACCCCGAGGGCAACGAGTTCTGCCTGCTGGCGCCCGGCTGACGTGACCTCGGCCGGGCGAGGTGGGCCGGCGGCCGGCCCACCTCACCGGGCTTACTTGCCGAGGCTCAGCCCGGGCGCGTACGCCATGGGCAGGCTGCTCAGGTCGACCTTGGTGGCTCCCTCGGGGGCCGTGATCGGGGCGCCGCCGGTCACCTCGAGGCGGGCGGCGACGCGGCTGGTCGCGCCGTCGACGAACTGCAGGACGTCGAGCTCCGCGGCGGTCAGCTTGCCGCCGTCGAGCCACAGGTCGAGCACGACCGGCTGGTCCTTGGGCGCCTTGGCCGGGAACTCGCCGGCCAGCGACGGGCTCACGGCCGTGGCGAAGCGCTTGGCCTCCGCGTACGCCTTGGTGGTCGTGGACGTGACGATCAGGTGCTTGTCGTCGGCGCTGTCGCGGACGACGTCGGCTCCCTCGAGCAGGTTGGTGGCGCTGGTGGTCAGCTCCTTGGCCGCCCGCTGCTGCTCGGCGTCGGGTGTCGCCGTGGCCGTGCCGGCCCGCTCGGCCAGCTGCTTGGCGTCGATCGTGACCCACTTGCCGGCGACGAGCGCGTCGAGGGCGGGCGCCCCGCCGCTGAGCTCCTTGATGTCGGCCGGCGTGGCCCCGAACTTCGCCGCCAGCTCCTTGACCGGCGCCTTGGCGTAGAGCGACCCGCCGACGAACCGGATCTCGGCGCCGGTCACGCCGTCGACGGTCACCGCCAGGCTCGAGGTGTCGTCGGCGTCGCCCGGGCCGCCCTTGTCGTACGCCATGGTCAGCGACGAGTTGAGGATCTGGGCGGCTTCCTTGGCGTCGGTGTCGGGCAGGTCGGCCGGGTTGCCGGTCAGCTTGAGGGTGAAGCCGGCCTGCTGGGCGTCGGCGAGCTGCTGAGCGGCGTTGCGCAGCTCGAGCTTGGGCTCCAGGGCCTGGATCTGCTGGGCGGCGCAGCCACCGAGCACGGTGAGGGTGGTGACACCGGCGAGAGCGCCGGCTGTGAAACGCTGAACGCGCATGAATCCCCGTTTCGAGTTATCGACCCGCTCAGCGTAGGACCGCGGTTCAACAGGTTTACGGCCGAGCCAGGACGGACGAGGTGAGCACCATGCCGGTGGGACGCCCGCACCACCTGATCGTCGATTGCCCCGACCCGATGGCCGAGGCCCGCTTCTGGAGCGCGCTGCTGGGCCGGCCGGTCACCTACCGCGACGACGACTTCGTGGTGGTCGCCGAGGACGACACCACCTCCGGGATGGCGTTCCAGCGCGCCCCGGATCACCGGCCGCCGACGTGGCCCGACCCGGCCGTACCGCAGCAGATGCACCTCGACGTCATGGTCGACGACCTGACGGTCGCGGCCGAGGCCGTCCGCGAGCTCGGCGCGACACCGCTGCCCGGTGATCACGTGTTCGCCGACCCGGCCGGCCACCCGTTCTGCCTGATCCCGCGACCGGGATGGGCCCGGCCGGTCTCGCTGCCCTAGGCTCCGCCCTGTGATCGAGGACAGCCGGGTGGCCGGGCCAGGCAGCAGCGGCGGGGATCTCGACGATGTGCTGCTCGCCGTGGAGAAGGCCGCCCCGGTCGACGCCGTGCAGGCGGTGACCCGCAGCATCGGGCAGAGCCTCGACGCGTCCTGGGTGTCGTTCCTCGTGGCCGACATGAGCGGCCGTGCCCTGGTGTGCCTGGTTCACGTCCCGATCGACGCCCCGGCCGGCGGGCGCCGGCAGGACGAGGACGTCGCGATGGTGCTGCCCTTCGACGGCGGCCCCCGGGAGCAGGCCCTGCGCGTGCAGCGGGTGCTGGTCGAGGTCGTCGGCGGCCGGCATGTCGTGCGCGCACCGGTCACCCAGCGGGGCGAAGCCATCGGCCTGCTGGAGATGGCCCTGCCGGACGCGCCGACCGAGGCGGTCCTGCAGCGGGTGTCGCGGGCCGCGCACACGCTGGCGTTCGTCGTGATCGCCAACCGCCGGCACACCGACCTGTTCGAGTGGGGCCAGCGGACGAGCCCGTTCACGCTCGCCGCCGAGATCCAGCGGCGGCTGCTGCCGGCCTCGTTCACCTGTGAAGCCGACTCGTTCACCCTGGCCGCCTGGCTGGAACCGGCGGCCAGCATCGGCGGCGACACCTTCGACTACAGCGTGGCCCGGGATCTGCTGCACCTGAGCGTCACCGACGCGGTGGGCCACGGCGTGCAGAGCGCCCTCACCGCGACCCTGTGCGTGGGCGCTCTGCGCAACGCCCGCCGCCGCGGCGGCACCCTGCTCGACCAGGCCCGGGCGGCGGACGACGCGCTCGTCGACAACAGGTCCGACGGGTCGCTGTTCGCCACCGGGCTTCTGGGCCGCCTCGACCTGGCCACCGGGATCCTCGGCGTCGTCAACGCCGGGCATCCGTTGCCGCTGCTGATCCGCGACGGCGATACCGTGGCGGTGACGCTGCCGGCCAACCGGCCGTTCGGGGTGCTGCGCGAGCAGCCCTACCGGGAGGCCGAGATCGCGTTGCGCCCCGGCGACCGTCTGGTGCTGCTCACCGACGGCATGCTGGAACGGGGCGCGGCCGGCCTCGAACTGTCCACCCGGCTGCAGGACCTGAGCGACCTGCACCCCCGCGAGGTCGTGCGCGTGATCGCCGACCTCGTCCTCGAAGTCGCCGGTCCCGTCCTGCCCGACGACGCCTGCCTGCTGATCCTGGACTGGCACGGCGGGCACGGCACCACCCGCCACACCCGGGCGGGCGCCGAGCCCGATCGCGCCTCGAAGCCGTGAGCTGGGAAAACTACACCCGTGTAGTTAGGTGATCTTTGCGCGTACCGGTTGCCGACCGACCGCGAGCGCCGGCGCCGCGCGATCAGTAGCGGAAGTGGCTGACCAGGGCGCTCAGGTCGGTGGACATGCGGGCGAGTTCGGCCGTGGCCTGCTGGGTCTGGCTGACACCTTCGGCGGTGAGGCGGGCGGCTTCGGCGACGCCGGTGATGTTCGCGGAGATCTCGTTGGTGCCGGTCGCGGCTTCGGCGACGGAGCGGTTCATCTCCGCCGTGGTCGCGGTCTGCTCCTCCACAGCCGAGGCGATGGTGGTCTGGAAGTCACTGATCTGGGCGATCACGTGCGAGATCTTCTCAATCGCGGTGACCGCGCCGCCGGTGTCGGCCTGGATCGCCTCAACCCGCTTGGAGATGTCCTCGGTCGCCCGGGCGGTCTCCTGAGCGAGGTCCTTGACCTCGGAGGCCACCACGGCGAAACCCTTGCCGAGCTCGCCGGCGCGAGCCGCCTCGATCGTGGCGTTCAGCGCGAGCAGGTTGGTCTGCTCGGCGATCGAGGTGATCACTTTGATGACGTCGCCGATCTCGGCCGACGACTCGCCCAGCTTGTTCATGGTCACGGAGGTGGCAGCCGTGAGGTTCACCGCGTCGGAGGCCACCTGGGCGGCCTCGGTGGCGTTCTGGGAGATCTCTCGGATCGCGGCGCCCATCTCCTCACTGCCGGCCGAGACAGTCGAGACGCTGCGGGAAATCTCCTCCGTGGCTGCCGACACGGCGTGCGCCTGCGCCGTGGCCTCTTCCGCCGACGCGGCGATCTGCTGCGCGGTGCCCGACATCTGCTCCGACGCGCCGGCCAGCGACGTCGCCGACCCGTCGATGGTCGACACGGTCTGGCGCAGGCGGGTCATCGCCTCGTCCAGGGAACGGCCCATCAGTCCGGGCTCGTCACGGGAGGTCAGGCCGGTGGTGCGGGTGAGGTCGCCGGCGGCCAGGCCGTCACACACGTTCTTGACCTTGCCCAGCGACCGCACGATCTGACGAGCCACCCAGGTGCCCAGGATCAGGGCCAGCAGCGAACCGGCGACCAGCAGCACGATCGAGGTGGTACGGCTGGACTCGTAGCCGGACTTCGCCGAGGCTGCGTTGCTCTTGGCATCGGTGCTCTCAGCGGTGCCCAACGTGTCGAGGTCCTGCGTCATCTTCGTGATCAACGGGTTGATCTCGGTGTCGCGAGTGTTCTGCCAGCGTTTCAGGTCGTTGGCCCGGCCAGCCGGTAGCTGCTTGTTCTGGGCGATCTGTGCGTAGGCCTGCCAGTTCGACCGCAGGTCGGCGATCACGGTGGGGTCACCGACCGGGTGGCTGGCAGCGTACGCGGTGAACCCCGCGTCGACAGCCTTCAGGTCAGCGGCGAAAGCCTGCTCGTACTTGGCCGTTGTCGCGGCGTCGCGGGAGATCGCATGGTTGGACAGATCAAGCCTGGCCTGCTTCATGGACGATTGGATGTCACCCATGGCCTTGACGCTCGTATTGCTGGAATAGATGGCCTGCGCGGACGCGCTCGCGGCGCTCAGCGCCAGGAGACCGACGACCCCCACGATGATCGCGACCAGCACAGCCAGGCTGATCGCCGTGAGGATCTTGACGTTGACCTTGAGATCAGCGAAGGAACGCCGTGCCTGCGCGGGCGTACCGCCGGCGGTGATGGTGCTCATATCGGTCTCTTTCATGACGCGTGTGTGTCGGGCGCCCCTCGGACACAGCCCGGTGACCCCCCACGGTCAGGCCCCGCCTCCCGCATCGTCCTCATCGGCACCTTCACCAACCGAGTGAGCGCCAACGAATCATCCGTGGCGATGAGACAGGCTTAAGCGTCTCATCAGATTCGCCCCGCAATGGGCAGTCTCGAGCGCCGTGACAGCCGATAAGTGGACTGCGGCACTACTGCAGGTGCGGCGCACCGTCCCGGTGATTTAGCGGCCGCGATCGGCTCGCGACACCCACGCCGGACAGACCCTGAGCATCGCAACGTCTTGTCCCACTCGCCGTCCCCGCCCACGAGCGGCCGCCACGCCGGCTCATCATGATGACAGGCCAGCCGCCAGGTTGTCCGCGTAGCGGGTCAGCGTAGTCCGGGCGCCGCTCATCAACTGCATCGCCTCGGCGAGGTCCGTCACCGACTCGAGTTCAGGCTCAGAGCATCCGGTCGATTTCTGCATCGATACGGGCGGCCGCGCCACCGACGGCGCGGGCTCCATCGTTCCTGTCGCCGTGCAGTCGGCGGTTGGTGTTTCTGAACGAGCCGCTCCCCTTCGCCGTAACGTGAGCGTGGTTCAGAATTGTCCCTATTGCCGGTCTCGCGGCCGTCGAGACAGAGGTGGTCATGGCGCTGATTGTGGTCACGTCGCTGTTCGTGGTGGTTCTTGTATCGGCGACATGGCGTTATCTGCGGCGTCGGGATCCGCTGCTGCGTGACGTGATGTGGATGTTCGCATCGGTGGCAATGCTGTTCCTCGTCGGGCTGCTGCGACTGTTCATCGGGACACCGCCGCGAGCGGTGATGATCATGGCTATCGCGTTGCTGCTGGCCAAACCGGTGTTCAGCTTGCGCCTGGTGAGCCGGTTGCGTCCGCTGCTGTGGTGGAGGTGGCCGGCGGCCTTGGCGGCGTCGGTGTTGACCGCGGTGCCGGTGCTGGCCTCTGCGACCCATCCGTTGCCGAGACCGGTGGTCTGGCCCGCGGTGAGCGTGTTCTTCCTCGTGGAGGGTCTCGCGGCATGGCTGCTGGCTGCCGAGGCGCAGCGCCGTGGCGGCGCAGCGAGGGCCCGGCTGTGGTGCGCCGCGGCCGGTACCGCCTTGTTCGGCACGGCTCTGTTGATTGCCGCCACCGGCTCTGCGGTGCAGGCGCGGGCCGTCGCCCTGACCTCCGGTGTGTTGTATCTGATGGCGTTCGTGCCGCCGCGCTCGCTGCGGCACAGCTGGTCGCAGAAGGTCACATCCGCGGTGCTGGGCCGGCTGGTCGACGCACCCGCGGATGAACCGGCGGCGCGCACGTGGCAGCACTTCTGCGGTGAAGCAGCCGCGGTACTGGGCGCAGACGCTGTGGTGGTGTTGATGCGCACTGCGGGCGGCACTGTGCAGGTAGCCGGGCAGGCCGGCCTGCCGGCCGGCGACTATGAGTGCGAAAGCCCGGACTGCGATGAGCTGCTGGCCGCCGACACCACGATCGACGCCCTGGCCGGATGGACCCGTCCACCGGCCGCGGCCGTGAAGCTGGCCCAGGCCAGCGGCACCCGGTTCGTGACGGCGGCCCCGGTGCACACCAGCAACGGACCGGGGGTGCTGCTGCTGCTCAACCGCTACCGCAGCCTGTTCGCCGAGGACGACATCGCGGCCTTCACCGGGCTGGCCCACCGTGCCGCGGCACTGGCGGGACGGGCCGGCATCCTCGCTGAACGGCAGAGCCTGGCCTTGATCGTGGAGTCGTCCCACGACGCGATCGTCGGCAAGACTCTCGACGGTGTGATCACCAGCTGGAACACCGGCGCCGAACAGCTCTACGGTTACCGGCGCGACGAGGTGCTCGGTCAGCACGGTTCCTTGTTGTTTCCACCCGGACAGGAACAGACCGAAGGGCGGTTGATGGCGCGTATCGCTGCCGGTGACCGTATCGATCAGTACCGCGTGCAGCGCCGGCGCAAGGATGGCGTCACGATCACGGTGTCGCTGACCCTGTCGCCGATCACCGACGCCAACGGCCGGGCCGCCGGGGTGGCGTCGATCTCGCGCGACGTCAGCGAACGTGAACGCGCCGAGGCGATGTTCGAAGGACTGCTCGAGGCCGCCCCGGACGCGATTATCGGCGTCACCCGTGACGGGTCCATCGCGCTGATCAACGCCCAGGCCGAACGCTTGTTCGGCTACCGCCGCGAGGAACTGCTGGGCCAGTCCGTCGACATCCTGGTACCCGAGCGGCTGCGCGGCGCTCACCCGCACCACCGCGACGGCTACTTCGCCCAGCCGCGGAAAAGGGCCATGGGTGCCGGGGCCGCGCTGGCCGCCGTGCGCAAGGACGGCAGCGAGTTCCCCGCTGAGATCAGCCTGTCCGCGGTCGACACCGACGGGGGCGTGATCGCGACCACGGCCATCCGTGACGTCACCGACCGGTTGATCGCCCAAGCGGAACGTGAACGGCTCATCACCCAAGCCGAACGCGACGCCGCCGAGAAGCGCATGCAGCACACCAGACGGCTGGAAAGCCTCGGCCAGCTCGCCGGCGGCGTGGCCCACGACTTCAACAACATCCTCGCCGTGATCAGCAACTACGCTGAGATGATTTCCGAAACCCTCGACAGGCCGGCCGCCGAACCCGCCGACCTGGCCGACGCCCGCAAAGACTGCGGCCAGATCAGCCGCGCCGCGGAACGCGCGACCCGGCTGACCAAACAACTGCTCGCCTTCGGCCGCCGTGACATCACCCAGGCCGAGGTCCTCAACATCAACCACGTCATCGGCGACGTCGAACCGATGCTGCGACGCAGCATCGGGGAACACATTCACCTGGTCACCACCCTGGACCGGAACCTGCGGCCGGTCCACGCCGACCCCGGGCAGATCGAGCAGATACTGGTCAACCTCGCCGTCAACGCCCGCGACGCGATGCCCGGCGGCGGCACCCTGTCCATCGACACCACAAACGCCGAGATCAGCGACGACGACATCACCGGCTCACCCCTGCCGATCGGCCGCTATGTCCGCATCCGCATAAGCGACACCGGCACCGGCATGCCGCCGGAGGTGATCGAGCGCGCCTTCGAGCCGTTCTACACCACCAAACCGAAAGGGTCCGGCACCGGCTTGGGGCTGGCCACGGTTTACGGCATCGCCACCGCCGCCGGCGGTGATGTCCGCCTCTACTCCGAAAACGGCATCGGCACCACCGTCACCGTGATCCTGCCCGCCGTCGACGCCCGCCCCGTCGACGCCACCCCCGGCTCCGGCTCGATGGTCGAGGTGGCCGTCGGCGTGGCGGCGCACGAGACGATCCTGATGGTCGAGGACGAGGACGACCTGCGCGTGATCACCGGCCGGATTCTGACCCGCGCCGGCTACCACGTTCTGACCGCCAGCGGCGGCGAGCAGGCCCTGCACCTCGCCCAGACTCATCCCGGCGGCATCGATCTGCTGCTCACCGATGTGATCATGCCGAAGATGACCGGCAACGAGGTCGCCGCCCGGATCCGCCGGCTACGCCCGGGCATCCCGGTGTTGTACATGTCCGGCTACGCCGAACCCGTGCTCACCGAGAACGGCACCCTGCCCGAGGGCGTCACCATCATCGAGAAACCCTTCACCAGCCGGGAACTGCTCGGCCGCGTCCGTAAGTACCTGCACCTCAACGGACTGCCCGCCACCGCGCGCCCGGCGAAGCAGGACTACCCCACCACCGGCTGACGTTTTCCGTCACTCCAGGAGGCCAGTGCCTTTCGAGTCTCATGTCGACGGTACCGACGTCGACAAGTACGCCCTCGCTTCCGCTGAGACACGCGGCAGCCCGTGATTCCAGCGATGCTGATGGGCACGGTGGGCACGGCACCACCCGCGACACCGGGGCCGGCGCCGCGCCCGACCGGACCTTGAAGCCGTGAGCTGGGAAAACTACAGCCGTGTAGTTAGGTGATCTTTGCGCGTACCGGTTGCCGCCCCGGCCGTTATGCGCATGACTGGAGGGGTGTTCAGCCCGATGCTCGCCTCCGCCGGCGCCCTGCCGGCCGGTCCCGGGTGGGCATTCGAGTTCAAGTACGACGGGGTCCGCGCGATCGCCGAGGTGCGCGACGGCCGGGTCCAGGCCTTCTCGCGCAACCTCAACGACATCACCGCCACCTATCCCGAGCTGGGCGAGCTGGGCGGGCTGCTCGGCGGCCGCAGCGCGGTGCTCGACGGCGAGGTCGTCGCGCTGGAGACCGACCGCCCGTCGTTCGCCCGCCTGCAGCAGCGCATGCACGTCGCCCTGCCCAGCCCGGCCCTGGTCGCCTCCGTCCCGGTGCTCTACTACGTCTTCGACCTGCTCGAGCTCGACGATCAAGACCTCACTTCCCAGCCGTACGCGACCAGGCGCGACACGCTGGCCGGGCTCGACCTGGCCAGCGAGCACGTGCGCGTACCGGTCCGGTTCCTCGACGTCGACGGTCGCACCGTGCTGCAGGCGGCCGAGCTGGCCGGGATGGAGGGCGTGGTCGCCAAGCGGCTGGCGTCGCCGTACCGGCCCGGCAAGCGGTCGGCCGACTGGACCAAGGTGCCGCTCATCAGGACGCAGGAGGTGCTGGTCATCGGCTGGAAGGCCGGGGCCGGCCGCCGCTCGGGCACGATCGGCTCGCTGCTGCTCGCCGTGCACGACGAGCGCGACCGCCTGGTCTTCGCCGGGCACGTCGGCACCGGCTTCAGCGACGCCGCGCTGACGCACCTGCAGGGTGAGCTCGCGCCGCTGGCCCGGGCGACCCCGCCGGTCGGCGACGTGCCGCGCGAGCACGCCCGCCACGCCCACTGGGTCGAGCCCTGCCTGATCGGCGAGGTGGCGTTCCGCAACTGGACCCCGGACGGCCGCCTGCGCCACCCGTCGTGGCGGGGCCTGCGCACCGACCGGGCCGCGTCGTCGATCCGCCGCGCCGCGGAGCCGATCCCGCCGCCGTCGCAGGGCACCGTGATCGGCGCGATGCAGACCCCCGACGGCCGCTGGCGGGTCGAGGCCGTACGCCGCGGCCGGCAGGACTTCTACCGCCTGATCCACGGCGACAACGTCATCGACGGGCTGGTCATCGCCACCGTCCAGCGCCTGCTCGAGGAGGCCGGCGTGCATCTGGGCGACCTGGTCGACGCCCGCCAGGCCGAGACCTCCGGCGCCGCGTAGAGCCCGGGTGGAACTACCCTCGACGGCGACGTGACCCGCGATCGCCCCGAGAGGACTCCCATGCCGGTGGTGCCGGATCTCGCCTCCCTGCCGTACGCGCGGCATCTGCGCCCGCTCACCGACGAGCTCGGCCACGACGGCGACCACGCCGAGGTCCACCTCGACAGCGCGGAGTTCGACGACGTCCGGGCGGGCGGTTCGCGCTTCTCCGAGTGCGCGATGACGTCGGTGACCTTCACCGGCGGCGCCTTCGACGGGGTCCGCCTGGACGACGTGTGGATCTCCCGCAGCCGCTGGATCGGCGGCGCCTGGGGCGACGCCCAGCTGCTCAACGTGTCGATCCTCGACAGCAGCATTGCGGGCCTGCAGGCGTACGGCTCCTATTGGCGCCGGGTCGTCCTGCAGGGCTGCAAGATCGACAGCCTGAACCTGCGCGGGGCCAAGCTGCAGGACGTCGAGTTCCGCGACTGCGATCTGACCGAGGTCGACTTCTACGGCGCCACGCTCACCGCCGTGACGTTCCCCGGGTCGTCGATCCGGCGGGCCCGCTTCGACAAGGTGACGACCAAGAAGCTCGACTTCCGCGGCGCCGTCGAGCTGGACGTCGCGCAGGGCTGAGCCGACCTGCGCGGGGCGGTCATCGACAGCGGGCAGCTCGCCCAGGCCGCCCCCGCGCTGGCCCAGACCCTCGGCATCGTGGTCAAGGACCGCTGACGACAGCCGGCCGTTCCCGCCGCCGTCGACTGCTTGATCGCCGGCTAGACCCGGAAGTGGGCCACGACCGACTGCAGCTCGGTGGACATGCGGGCCAGTTCCTGGGCCGAGCGCTGGGTCTCGGCCACCGTCGCGGTCGTCGTGCGGGCGGCGTCGGCGACGCCGGCGATGTTGCCGGCGATGCTGGCCGAGCCGGTCGAGGCCTCGCCGATCGACCGGCTCATCTCGTTGGTCGTGGCGGTCTGCTCCTCGACCGCGGACGCGATGGTCATCTGGTAGTCGTTGATCTGGGCGATGATCTGCGAGATCCGCCCGATCGCGGCCACCGCGCCGTCGGTGTCGGCCTGGATCGCCTCGACCCGCGCCGAGATGTCGCCGGTGGCCTTCGCGGTCTCCTGAGCCAGGTCCTTGACCTCGCTGGCGACCACGGCGAAGCCCTTGCCGGCCTCCCCGGCCCGGGCCGCCTCGATGGTCGCGTTGAGCGCGAGCAGGTTGGTCTGCTCGGCGATCGCGGTGATCACCCGGACCACGTTGCCGATCTCCGCCGACGAGGCGCCCAGCTTGCCGACCGTCGCGTTGGTGGCGGCCGCCTCGGTGACCGCCTGCGCCGCGACGCCGGCCGCGTCGTTGGCCGACTGGGAGATCTCCCGGATCGCCGACCCCATCTCCTCGGTGCCCGAGGCCACCGTCTGCACGCTGCGCGAGACGTCCTCGGAGGCGGCGGCGAGCAGGCTGGTCTGCGACGAGGCCTCCCGGGCGTTGCCGGCGATGGCCTCCGAGGACGCCGACAGCTGGCGTGACGAGTCGGCCAGCAGGCGGGCGGAGTTGCCGAGCGCCGCGACGGTCTCCCGGATCGAGGTCGTGGCCCGGTTCACCGCGCCGGCCATCATGCCGACCTCGTCCGTACCGGTGGTGGAAGCCTGCCGGGTCAGGTCGCCGTCGGCGACGCCGTCGAGCACCTCGCGGACCCGGGCCAGCCGGCGGGAGATGTTGCGGCCGACCAGCACGGCCAGCCCGACCGACAGGAGCACCCCGGCCAGCACCAGCAGGATGATCGTCCGCTGGGCGCCGGACGCCTCGGTGTGGGCGTCGGTGCTGTCCTGCAGGGCCTGCGAGCGCTCGAGGGTCATGAGCTGGTCGACGGCGGTGTTCATGGTCTTCTCGGCATCGCCCCACAGCGTGTACTGCTCGGCCAGCGTGGTCGGCAGCGTGATCCCGGCCGGTGGGGCGTCCTTGAACAGCAGCAGGTTCACCAGCGCCTTGTACTCGGTCCAGGCGCCACCGAAGGCCTGGGTCTGGGTCTGCCAGGTGGTCGAGGGATCGGGGGCCGACACGTACTGATCGCCGGCCTTGTCCACCTCGGCCTGCCCGGCCTTGGCCTCGTCCTCGTACTGGTTCTTCTGGGCGGTCGTCTGGGCGCCCTGGTAGAGGAAAAGCCCCCGGTACATGTCCGACATGCCGTTCTGGAGGTTGACCAGCGCGTCCAGCCGGGTGATGTTGTCGTCCTTGAGCCCCTGGATCCGCTCGTCGAGCGAGCCGAGCCGGGCCCAGGCCACTCCGGCGGTCACCATCGCGACCAGGGCGACCACGGCCACGGCGGCGATGATTTTGGCGCCGACCCCCATGTTGTCGAGGCGGTTACCGACCCGGGGTGTGTTAGCCGGCCCGCTCATAGACATCTCCCGAGGGTCGTCATGGCACCCGTTGCCGGTGCCTCCGTCTGCCGTTCGGCCCGATCCGGTCGCTGCTGAGCCGGTTCAGCCCAGGGCTCAATCCGTACGACTTTTCCCGGCCCAGGCGCAACCGGTGGTTGCGTATCAGCAGTGGCGCGGTTACCGTTACTCGCAACCAAAGGTTGCAGGAGGTAGGCATGGAGACCGGGCCGATCGAGCGCGAGATCTACATCGAGGCATCCCCCGAGGTGGTGTTCGACGTGGTCAGCGATCCGAAGCACGTCAGCCGGTGGTGGCCCGACGAGGCCCGCTACGAGCTGGAGCCCGGCGCGCCCGGCGAGATCGTCTTCGGTGACCCGCAGGCGGACGGCAAGGTGGTGGCGTTCACCGTCGTCGAGGCCCGGCCCCCGCGGACGTTCTCGTTCCGCTGGACCCAGCCGGCCGGCCACCCGGCCACGGCCGGCAACTCGCTGCTGGTGACGTTCGACCTGGTCCCGTCGGGCCAGGGGACGCTGCTCACGTTCTCCGAGAGGGGATTCCGCGAGGAGGAGGTGCGCGCCGACCACGTCAACGGCTGGGACTACTTCCTGCCCCGGCTGGCGCCGTACCTCGCCACCCTGGACGTGCGGCCGTGAGCACCGCCCTGGTCGACGACGACCTGTGGTCGGCGATCGGCGACCCCACCCGCCGCCGCATGCTCGACCTGCTGCTCGCCGACGGCGCCGGCACCGCCACCACCCTGAGCCGGCAGCTGCCGGTCACCCGGCAGGCCGTGGCCAAACACCTGGGTGTCCTCGACCGCGCCGGGCTGGTGCGCGCGACCCCGGACGGCCGGGAGAAGCGCTACCGGGTCGACGACCACCGGCTCGAACGGGCCGCGGCCCAGCTGGCCTCGGTCGGCGCCGAGTGGGACGCCCGACTGCAACGCATCAAGCGGATCGCCGAGGCGATCCAGACCACGAGGAGTGAAGATGGTTGACATCCTGCACCGCGTCGGCGTCAAGGACGCGACACCCCAGCAGGTGTACGAGGCCCTGACCACCGTCGACGGCCTGGCCGCCTGGTGGACCGGCGACACCAGGGAGAGCGACGGCCTGCTGCAGTTCCGGTTCCCGCCGGTCGGGGGCTTCGACATGGAGGTCCTCGAGACCCGCCCGGCCGAGGAGGTGCGCTGGCGGGTTGTCGACGGCCCCGAGGAGTGGATCGGCACCACGATCGACTTCAAACTGCGCCACGACGGCGACTACACGATCGTCCTGTTCGAACACCAGGGCTGGAAGGAGCCGGTCGAGTTCATGAATCACTGCAGTACCAAGTGGGCCTCGTACCTGCTGAGTCTGAAGTCCCTGGTGGAGACCGGCCGGGGCGCTCCGGCCCCGGACGACGTACAGATCAGCGACTGGCACTGACCACCCGCCGGCGGCGGTGATCAGCCGAGCTCGGAGCCGGAGCCGAGACCGCTGCAGATGGCCACCATCAGCACGGTGGTGAGGGCGGCGGCGACAGCGACGTGGCTCTTGCCGCGCTCGCTGGCGCTGTCGATGGTGAGCAGGGCCCAGCCCGCCACGACGATCCCGATCGGCGGCATCACCAGGCACAGTGCGATCCCCGTGGCTGCCGACGAGCTGTACGGCCGGTGGGGGGCCTGGTAAGGCGGCGACGGGGCCGGCTCCGGCTCTTCGGGAGACCGCGCAGCCTTGCGGATGGCGCGGTACTCCAGCGCCGCCAGCGCCAGCACGGACACCAGAGCCGTGAGCTTCGCGGGCAACTGCAGCGGATCCGGCAACGTGTCCGGGAGTTTGACGGCTTCGACCTTCAGCGCGTCGACGGTGAACGTGAGACCGGCGGCGAGGGAGGTCACCAGCGGGCCGAGCGCGGGACGGACATCGCCGACACCGAACGTCCATCGCAGCGAATACCACGCCATCGGGAAGGCGTAGATGGCGATCCACAGGCCGGTGACGAGCAGAACCGGGTTCGTCGGCAGGTCGCCGCCGTTGCTGAGATCCGCGGGCAAATAAGCGACGATCGCGCCGACGAACACCAGCAGCCGGATCCACACCTGATTGGTGGCCCGGCGGCTGGATTCCGGCATGGTCGGAAACCGCCACTGATGAAGGCCTACGACCAGAGCAACCAGCACGAAGCTGGCCAGGATGGACAGATAGGAGTTGAAGAGGCGCTCGACGCCCACCTCGACGGTGGTTCTTTCTCCCGGAATGCTCAGATAAAAGATGCAGGCGAGACCCGCACCGGTACGCCAGTTCGACAGCGTCTGATATTTCGAGCGGACGTCGGCGGATGCGGGGCGGAACACGCGGCGGGCGTTGGTGAACGGTTCCAGCCAGGAGTACCAGGAGTGGCGCCGGGAATCCATCAACGGCAGTAACAGCAGGCGTGCTCGACCATGGCCACGCCGCCGGCGGACCCGCCGCCGATGGGGACCCTGGTCCTGCCGGTGCCGTTGCAGTGCCAGCAGGAATGACGGTCGAGCAGTTTCCGCTCCTTCATGGGCGACTTGAGGTAGGCGACGAGCGCCGCCGTGACGGCCACGTAGAAAAGGGAGGACAGCAGGAGGCTCCAGTGGAAGTCGCCGCGCTCGTAAATGCCTTGGACGAAGGTCACGGCGGTCATCGGCACCGCGCAGGAAGATGCAACGGCGGCCAGTAACGCGAGAATACGGAGCATTCTTTCCTCCACGGGGACAGGCTTTCACCGTAAGGTAAATAACGGTGTAAACCGGTCACATACGCCCCGTTCGCCCAGCTCAGCCGGAAACTCGCGCGCATGGTGGGCCGGGCGGCTCCGGATGGTGCCCCTGCCGCCCGTTCGGGCGTCCCTGATCGAGGTACTGGGCGCCCTGTGGCTCAGGACCACACGGCGGTGCGGCCGCCGATGTCTTCCCAGGCCGAGATTCCGTACGCGCTGAGCAGGAACTTGCGCAGCAGGACGAGCACAGCCGGCACGACGGTCACGTCGCCGATCCGGGAGAGGTGACACAGGTCGGGCGGGTACGGCGGGTAGTCGTGCCCCTTGCGCAGGTTCACCTCGTTCTCCTCCAGCATTGAACCGACCAGGGCGAACAGGCTGTCCCGGTCGTCCTTGGCCCGCAGCCGCCGGGTGAACCGGAAGGGCGCGGCCGGGTCCTGACCGGCGGCCGCCTGGGCCAGCACCGTTCCCCGGTACGTCGACGGCAGGTACACGACCCTGGCGGTGAGCAGCGACTGCGGATGGAACCGTGCGAAAAAGCACGCCCGGCGCCGCCCCTGCCCGACGGTGACCACCAGCGCCGTGACCCGGTCGTCGTCCCGGTCGATCAGCCGGTCGGTGGACAGCAGCCGCAGCGGCGAGCGGGCCGGCCGCGCCCACGGCGGCTCACCGACCTGATCCATCCGCGCGGCGGCCCGGCGCGCCAGCGTCTCCAGTTGCCCGTCGGTCGCCACGGCCAGCGCCAGCAGCGCCGCCCGCGCCTCCGGGGTTCCCATGTCGGCGATGGCGTCCAGGACGATCTCCCGGGGGAGTCCCATCAGGTCGGTGATCGAGATGAACGGGGCACTGAGCGAAGCGCCGACCGACGCCGCGCTCAGGGGATCGCGCAGGGAGACCAGGCGATGACCGTGATCGCGGAACAGCCCGCGGAACTCGGCCAGCCGTTCCCGCACCGCGACATCCGAACCCGAGGGGTACGAACGCCAGGGCTCGGCTTCGGGCCGGGGTTCCCGCAACGTCGCGCAGGGACTCGGGGTGTCACGTCGCCGTCCGAACATACGGTCGATGATGGCAACTCAGAGACACCTCTCGATAGCTGCCTGTCAGGAAGAGGACGCGGCTGTCAGCGGCGCACCAGCGCGTCGTACGCCTCGGCGAAGCGCGCGCGGCGTTGCGCGTAGTGCTCGGCGTGCGCGGGCCGGGGCTCGTACGTGGCGCCGGTGGCCCGGGGCGCGCGCGGGATCTCGGGAGCCAGCACGTCGAGGGCGAGCAGCGCCGTTCCCCGCTGCGTGGCCCGGCGCCGGGTCACGTGCGTCACCGGCCGGCCCAGCACGTCGGCGAGGATCCCCAGCCACTCGGGGTGGTCGTTGCTGACCCGGCCGGCCGCCGCGACCTCGAGCACCCGCGGGGCGGCCGGGCGCAGCTCGTCGGCGACCCGGGCGTACGTCAGGGCCACACCCTCGACGATCCCGCGGAACAGCGCGTCGGCGCCGGTGGCCGCGGACACCCCGCCCAGCACGGCGCGGGCCTCGCCGATCCAGCCCGGCGCGCGCTCCCCGGTGAGGTACGGCAGCACCAGCGGGGTGGCGTCGCTCGGCGCCGCGGCCAGCACGGACCCCAGCTCCGGGCTCAGGCGCAGCGTGTCCTGAGCCCAGCTGACCGCCCGGCCGACGTCGTTGATCGCCCCGCCGAGCAGGGTGCGGCCCGCGCTGACCCGGTAGTTCCACAGCCCGAACGGCAGGGGATCGGCCGGGCCGTCCAGCAGAACCCGCAGCGCGCCGCTGGTGGCGGTGGCCGCCGTGACCACCGTGGCGTCGGTCGCGCCCGAGCCGATGTTGCTGGCGAAGCCGTCGGTGATCACCGGGAACCACGCGGCCCGGGCCAGGGCGGGCCAGCGCTGCGGCGCCGCCGGATGGGCCGGCTCGGTCAGATCGCGTACGGGGGAGAGGTGCTCGGCGCCGATGCCCGCGGCGGTCAGCAGTTCGGCGTCGAGCTCGCCGGTGCGCCGGTCGAGCAGCCCGGTCCACGCCACCGTGGACGTCCCGGCCAGCGGCTCCCCGATCAGCCGGGCCAGGATGTACTCGCCCAGCGACCAGAACGCCGTGGCCTCACCGGCGACGCGAGGCTCGGCGGCCGCGAGCCAGCGCAGGCGCGGGGCGTGATAGCTGGTGTGCAGACGCGTGCCGGTGCGCTGCTGCACCGCGTGCTCGTCGAGTTCCTCCCGCAGGGCGGCCACCGCGTCGGCGCTGCGCGAGTCGGCGTACGTCAGGCAGGGGGTGAGGGCGTGCCCGGCCGCGTCGACCGCGATCAGCGAGGCGGCGAAGGTGTCCATCGCGACCCCGGCGATGCGGGTGCCCAGCCGCCGGTTGCCGGTCACCGCGTCGAGGACCTGCCCGACCTCGGCGGTCACCTGGTCGGGGTCGATGACCGACGTGCCGTCGGGCGCCACCGTGAAGGCGTGCGGCACCTTGTGCTGCAGCCCGTGAACCCGCCGGCCCGATGCGTCGTGCACGCCCCCGCGCGTGGCAGTGGAACCGATGTCCAGCGCGACCACCAGAGGATCCAGCGCCGCGTCGAGCGCGACGTCGTCATCGGCCGGGGTCTTCGCAGTCTCAGGCATCGTCGAGCCGGTACCCCGGGAGCCCGGCCCCCCAAACGCCCGGCGCTGTGCCCTATCCCACTGACTCGTCCGGGGGATTCCGCCGAAACGCCGATTGGGCCGCGGGCGTGGCGGGCATGTTGCCGCCACCTTCGTGGACCTTGGCTGGAGCCGAAAATGATCAATCCTCGTGTGACGCTGGACGCCGACACCCTGAGCCCGGCCGCCCAGAAGTTGCAGAAGCCCCTGGAGCAGCAGCTCACCTCCGCCCTGCAGCACGCCACGCACACCGTCGACGACAACTACACCGGCGAGAGCGTTCAGGAGGTGGCCGAGGAACTGCTGGTCGAGACCCGCGACAGCCTGCACCCCGACATCGCCGCCGGCTTCCAGCCCGACGGCGCGCAGTTGCACGCCGTGGCCACCGCCATCGTCGACGAGCACCGCTAGGCAAGCCGATGGAGACCGTACGCCGGCACGCCATCGAGATCAGTGGCGTGCCGGACGGTCAGCCGATGCTCTTCGCGCACGGCTACGGCTGCGACCAGAACATGTGGCGGCTGGTGGCGCCCGCGTTCGCCGACACGTACCGGATCGTGCTGTTCGATCACATCGGCGTCGGCCGGTCGGACCTGCAGGCGTACGACGAGGTCAAGTACGCCGGCCTGGACGGCTACGCCTCCGACGTGCTCACGATCGTGCGCGACCTCGACCTGCACGACGTGATCTTCGTGGGGCACTCGGTCAGCGCCATGATCGGCATCCTGGCGGCCATCCGCGAGCCCGCCCGCTTCGCCGAGCTCATCCTGATCGGCCCGTCCCCGTCCTACATCGACGACGGGGACTACGTCGGCGGCTTCAGCGCCTCGGACATCGAGGAGATGATGCAGGCCCTGGACAGCAACTACCTCGGCTGGTCCAGCGTCATCGCCCCGATGATCATGGCGAACCCGCAGCGCCCCGAGCTCAGCGCCGAACTGGTCAACAGCTTCTGCGCCACCGACCCGGCCATCGCCAAGCAGTTCGCCCGCGTCACGTTCCTGTCGGACAACCGGCGCGACCTGCCCTCCGTGCGCACCCCGTCGCTGGTGATGCAGTGCACCGACGACATCATCGCGCCCCGCTGCGTCGGGCAGTACGTCAGCGACCACCTTCCCGACAGCACCCTGGTGGTCATGAACGCCACCGGCCACTGCCCCAACCTGAGCGCGCCGGAGGAGACCATCGACGTGATGAAGGCCTACCTGTCGCGCCGTGCGTCATCCTGAGGGCCGGTCCAGCCGGTAGATGACGTGGCGCCGGTCGTCGGCCGGGTTGTCGGGGTCGAGTTCGCCGTGGGCGATCCGCGCCAGACCGGCCCGTTCCAGCGCCCGCCACGAGGCGACGTTGTCGGCGTGGACTGCCACGATCACACACTCGGCGTCGGGGTGCTCGGCCCACAACCGCTCCAGCGCCGAACGAATCATGCCGGTGCCCAGACCCCGCCCGGTGGCGGCGTCGTCGCCGATCAGGTAGTCGATGGTCATCGCCCGGGGCGGCACCGCGACGATCGGCGTGAGCTCGTCGAGGTACTCGGGATAGTCGTGCAGGAACGAACGCTGCACCAGCCCGAGCGGGACGCCGTCGAGCACGGCCAGCAGGTCCTCGTTGGGCTCCTCACGCCGCGCAGACGGCCCGAAGTCCCGCTCGACCGCCTCCGCCGACGTCTCGTGATGCCACCACCGAGCCACATGCGGCGCCGCCAGCCACCGAGCGAGCAACGGAAAGTCGTCCGGGGTGACTCGACGCCAGCTCAACATGCCGACAACGGTAGTTCCCAGGATCGGCTGTGCGGCGCTCGAGCTGAGCGAATACTTCGCAACTCCCTTGTCGATCGTAGAGTGCGACGATCAAGCTTTGCGTAAACGGTCAGAGTTTTGTGTGGGCGACGAGAGGCTGCCTTGGAACTGACCGATCGAGGTTAGTCAAGCCGAACAGGGGCATCCGGTCGTTTAGGCTCGGATTGGCTCGACTTCTTAGGCGGTGAGGGGAATGAAAGACGCACACCTGAACCTGATCGCTGCGGTTATGGTGCCCGTGGTGGGAGGACTGGTTACTGCAGCCGGCGTATGGGGCCGTGAATGGCATAGCCGTCGCAACTCGGACGATCTCCGGCGGCGAGCATTGGACGATGCCGCAACCAGAATGACTGTTGTCGAGAATTGGGCGAAGGCGGTGGCGGAGTTGGACGGCCTTTCCGATCAACATTCTGACCACCGCATGAAAGCCATGAACACGCTCGACGAGGCCTACGGTCTTGCGGCTAAGGCGTTGGCTGCGTTCCCGGCGCCGAAGAAACCGCTATTGAGCTTGCGGCAACTCTTCCTGGTGGGGGTCACGGGCAGTGGGGCCAGGCTTGTTCGTGCGTTCTACTATTGCAGTCTCGTATGGTTCGTGTTCGTCACCGTCATACTTACCATATCCACAATAAAAAATATGACCGCCTTCGATGTTATCTTCGCGCTGGTAATGCTTTTTTTCTTCGCGATCACGCCTACTCTGGCGCTTCATGCCATAGCAACGGCGATGGACGGAAAGGCCCGGGTGAAAGCCAATTCCGGACAGTCGTCCGGCTCAACCGCCGGAAACGCGACCAACTCACCAGGGGTCTGCATGCCTTATGGTGTTGCGGCGATGCCTTCGCATACTCAGCCGCCACCGGCAGCACCCTATTGGCAAGATTCTGGACGATGGCCGCCGAATGGTCCCGACCGGTGACTGTTGCTGTCGACGGGCACGCGGTCATTGTCGGAGCTGCCTGGATCGATGAATGACTCAAGAGCCGCAGCGCCCGGTGTTCTGATCGAACGCTCGGCGCTCGAGGCCACCCGGTCAGCCGGCCACGGTGACTTTGAAGATTTTCGTTGCTGTTGCGGGGCACGCTGTCCTTGTCGCCGCCGGTGCTGGTGGTCAGCCACAGGTTGCCGTCGGTCGACGGTTCGATGGTGCGCAGCCGGCCGTGGGTGCCGACGAAGTACTGCTGGACGTCGGTCAGGGTGTCGCCGCTGATCACCGCCCGGTAGACCCGGGCGCTGCGCAGGCAGGCGATATAAAGCACGGCGCGGACGATCGCGATGCCGCTGCAGGACGCCCGGGCGACCGGGGTCGCCGACCAGGCAAGGGGGTAGCCCCTTGCGGCAATGAGGAGCGTCGGCGATGCCGTCGATGCCATGTGGCAGAGCACGGCGGAGTGGGTGCCGTGCGATAGTGCCGATCGTGAACTTTCCTCTGGATGAGCTGGGGCCGGCCGTGACGGCTCGGGCGGAGACTTGGGAGCGGCTGAGGCTCGACTGGCAGATCCGCCCGGTCGCGCCGAACCACGGCAAGCCGGTGGTTGTCAGCGAATTCGAGTCGACGACCTGGCTGGGCGGCCTGCTGATTTGGATCAGCGGCGAAGCGGAGCTCGATGCCGTTCGCGTCTCCGATGATCAAGCGGTCAGCAAGCATTACGACCTGACCGGTCTGGACGGTCTTGAGGCGCTGCTTGGTGAACTGGACGCGCTGCTGACCGCCGGTCACGTTCCCGATGCCGCCGTCGTCCATCAGTGTCCGGCAGCACCTGCCTCGTGACGTTGCCGGCGCGGCTGCCACCTCGTGTCGGGCGATGGCTGCTCAGAGCGCTCCGGCCAGGCGGTCTTGGCATGGCGCAGGGCGGGTTTGGCGGTGAGGCCGAACATCGCTGCGATGTACAGCGGCTCGGGCCACGTCACCGATGGCGTGCAGTGCTTCGCCGGCCGCCAGCAGAGTAACACCCGTCCTGACCGGGTTGCCGACTATCCGTGTGATTCGTTGGTGGCGGGTCGGACCGGATGGATGTGCCACCGCTCCCTCACTCGGCGACGCGATCCGAAACGGTACGGGATCGCGTCGCCGAGTTCGGCTGCCGTTCAACCGCGGCGCTCCCGCGGGCAATGGCGTCGTCGGGGTCGTCGTCAGTCGGTTGTCAGTTGCGGGGGGTGCGGATCAGCGGGGAGTCGCACCAGCCGTTGGAGTTGCCGTTGAGGTAGACGCGGGCGTAGACACCGACGGTGTTTCCCGCGTCGTGCCAAGTCTGCTCCCAGTTGCCGCCTGTGCTCCCGATGCTGTCGACGTCGTGCAGGGTGTCCGCGGATCCGCCCCAGGCCCGGATGATCGGCCGGCTGCGGTCCGTCTGGTACGTGGAGACCACCATGCGCGACGGCGTGAACGACGGGGTGGTGTCCCAGCCGAACCACCAGATCCGGAACTGGTCGAGATTGTCGCTGTTCCATTCGATATTGAAGTCGAAATCGACTGTCCGGTTGCTGACCGGGATCACGCAGCTCTTGTAGTGCCACCCTGAGGCGGACGCCGGCTGCGGGGCCACCGCCGCGGCCGCGCCCAGGCCGACCAGCAGAGCCACTATGGAGTGCAGGACGCGTCGGGGTGCGGCAAGACGTACGGACATTCTTCGGCTCCCTTGTGTCGGTTACCCTCACACTCTAGAGAAGTTGATCAATTCACGGTAAGCGCCGGCCACCGTGAAGTGGCTGTGCTCGGTGGGCAGAGGCCGGCACCCTCGTCCTCGGCTGCGTCGTCTACATCCTGACGCGCAGTCCGATCCGGGACCGCGCAGATCGAGAATCGTAGGGCTCGGCACGACCGGTATCGCGGACCAGACCGGTAACTTTGGAGAATTGCTTCTTATGCATAGACCAAGGCGCTTTACGCTTGTTTACGCCTTCTCTGCAGGATTTGTCTTGCTCGGAGTTGCGCTCGCCACCATGAATCGAGGCGACGCAGTGGGCGTTTCAACGGGGCTGGCAATGGTAGCGACCGGTATCGCAGTTCCTCTGTTGTTACGGGCTGGGAAACGCTAGCCGGCTAAGCAGACGCCAGTCCGGGATGTCAGCGGTCGACCAATGTCTTGATGCCATGGTGCTGCAGCAGTGCGGGCATGGGGTCGTCGGCGTATCGGCGCCTCGGTCGCCAGACCTTTCCCACATCGATCGGGGAGTTGGGTCCGGGCACATCGTAGGGGCCGCCGCGGGGATGGACCTGCAGCGTGCTTCCCCATAGTCCGGTGTCCCGCCAGCCCATGCGCTCGATGTCGCTCCAGGCGTAGGACCGGCTCAAGGCTCTACCGGCCCGCAGGAGCAGTCCTTTGTCGTCGCTGAGCACCGTGTTGTGCCGGCGGGCGACCGCGATGGAGAACGAGGCGGCAACGCCGCCTACCGCGTACCAGCTGACGTAACCGGTAGCCAACGCGCCGATGACGATCGCGATCGCTGCAACGCCGGGTATCGCGATGGCCGGCCAGAGCCGAGTCTGCGCGAGAATGCGCACCTCGCCGACCGGCTGTACGGAATCCCCCACGGCGCCCATCGTAGTGGGCAAGATCGATGAGTCAGGAGGCGCTCGGAGCCTCGGCCTGGGTGGGGGTTGTGATCCGCGTACGCCGGGAAAAGAGCAGGCATGAGCGACGTCGATGAATACGGTCGGATGTCACCCGAAGGTGCAAAAAGCTATTGGTGGCTCCGGATTCCCTGGTGGGTACGCGGGGCGGTGGCCGGCTTGTTCTTCGGCACAGCCATGTTCATCGTCTCGTGGGCGAGCGACGACGACCCCGACTCGGCAGGCGAGCTCGTCGGCGCTGCAGCCTCAGCAGTGCTGTTCGGGATCGTGTTCGGTCTTCTCATGAGGTCTCAGGAGCGACGGATGTTCGAAGCCGACGGGCAGGTGCTGAGCCCGGAAGAGCGAATCATGGTCGTGCGCAGCGTTGATGCCGGGCGGTGGCCGGACGATGCACGACTGTATCCAGGTGCGCGCCGTCTGGTGGACCAGAAGCTACGCCGCAGACTGGCGCCGGCAGTCGAGATCGCGGTGTTCGGCTTGATGCTCGCCATGTTCGTCCTCAAGGCGGTCCTCAATGGGCCGTGGTGGTGGCTCGCCGTGGTGTTCTGGGCCATCGTGGGCCCTTGGTCGATGCGGAACACCAGGCGCAGCCGTGCAGCGGCGCAGTCCCTGCGTGACGTGGGCGAGCCGCGCGGGTCAACCACCTGAAGCAGGTGGCAGCGGGTAGTACGTCGTGCACCGGCATGGCTGTCGGTCAGCCGGCCACGGTGACCTTGAAGATCCTCTCGTCGCTGTTGCGGGGCACGCTGTCCTTGTCGCCGCCGGTGCTGGTGGTCAGCCACAGGTTGCCGTCGGTCGACGGCTCGATGGTGCGCAGCCGGCCGTAGGTGCCGACGAAGTACTGCTGGACGTCGGTCAGGGTGTCGCCGCTGATCGCCGCCCGGTAGACCCGGGCGCCGCGCAGGCAGGCGAGGTAGAGCACGTCGCGGACGATCGCGATGCCGCTGCAGGACGCCTGGGCGACCGGGTACGTCCGTACCGGAGCCACCAGGCCCGGCCCGGCGCAGTCGCCGGTCGTACCCTCGCAGGCCGGCCACCCGTAGTTGCCACCCTTGACCACGAGGTTCGTCTCGTCCATCACGTTGTTGCCGAACTCCTGCTGCCACAACCGGCCCTGCGAATCGAACGCGAGCCCCTGCGGGTTGCGGTGCCCATAGCTCCACACAGGACTGCCCGCGAACGGGTTGTCGGCCGGCACGCCACCGTCGGGCCGCAGCCGCAGCACCTTGCCGCCCAGATTGCTCAGGTCTTGCGCCTGGTCCGGGTCCTGACCGTCGCCGGCCGCGGCGTACAGCATGCCGTCCGGGCCGAAGCGCAGCCGTCCGCCGTTGTGGTACTTGTTGCGCGGGATCCCGGTCAGCAGCACCTCGAGGGTGTCGGGGCGCAGCGTGTCGTCGTAGCGGAGGCGGACGATCCGGTTGTCCGTGGCGCTGGTGTGATAGACGTACAGCCACCGGTCGGCGGCGAAATCAGGCCCGACCGCCAACCCGAGCAGGCCGCCCTCGCCGTTGGTGCCTTCGACACCGGGGACCGTGCCGATGCTGTGTTTGCCGCTGCCGTCGGGGTTCATCGCGATGACGTCGAAGACATCGCGCTGGCCGTAGAGGACCGTGCCGTCGGGCGTCTGGACCAGCCCCCACGGCAGGTCCGACTCGGTGGTCACCTGGGTCGTGACACACACCGGGTTGGTGCAGCTGGTCCCGGTGGTGACCGCCACCGTGGCGCTGCGGGCCGACGTGTTGCCCTGGGCGTCGCGGGCGGCCACGGCGTACCGGTATCGGGTCCCTGGGCGCAGCCCGCTGTCGGTGAAGGTGGTCGCGGCCGAGCCGGTGACCGTGCCGACCGCGGTGCCGTTGCGGTAGACCAGGTACGCGGTGACGGCCACGTTGTCGGTGGCGGCCGTCCATGTCAGGGTGGCCGTGGTGCCGGTCGCGGTGCCGCTCAGCCCGCGCGGGCTGGTGGGCGCCTGCTCGTCGGCCTCGCAGAACGGCGGGGTGACCGGCACGGTCGGGCCGGCCTGCGACACGTTCCCGGCCCGGTCGCGGGCGTTGACATACCAGCCCCACGTGGCGCCGCCGACGACCGGCAGGCTCGCCGATGTCGTGGTGCCCGGCACCGACGTCACGAGCTGACCGTCGTGATAGATGTCGTAGGCGTCGACGCCGACGTCGTCGGTGGCGGCCGACCAGCTCAGCTCGACCGAGTCACACGTGAGCGCGCCGGCGCGCAGCTCGGCCGGCGCGCTCGGCGGCGTGGTGTCGACCGCGGCCGCCGACGGCACAGAGCTGCCGGCCGCGATCAGGGCGGAGATCAGGGACACCGCGACAGCGCGCATGGGAAACACCTTTCCAAGCTTCAGTACGGGTATCCGGGCACGCCGAGCGTGATGGTGGAGATGCCGTAGTCGCCGGTCCGCCCGGCCGTGATGAACAGCGTGCGCCGGTCGGGTCCGCCGAACGCCGCGTTGGTGGCCCCGGCGCCGGCCGCGATCGTGCCCAGTTCGGCGCCGGCCGGTGAGAACACGTGCACCCGGCCCTCGTTGTGCGAGACCCAGTAGAGGTTGCCGGCGCAGTCCACGGTCACCCCGTCCGGGCCGGTGATGGCCGCGAAGACCGTCCGCGCCCCGGTGCTGCCGTCGGGCTGCACGGCGTACGCGTAGATCCGGTTCTCCGCGTTCGCCCCGACGTACAAGGTGCGGCCGTCGGGGGACAGGGCGATGCCGTTGGGCTGGCGCAGGGTGTCGTCGACCAGGGAGACCTGCCCGTTCACGACCCGGAACACCCCGGTCCGGCCGCCCATCTCGTCGGCCCGCCGGCCCCGCTGGAAGTTCGGGTCGGTGAAGTACACGACGCCGTCGGCGCGGACGGTGACGTCGTTGGGGGAGTTGAACGCCCGGCCCTGGAAGGTGGCCGCGACCACGGTACGGGCCCCGTCGGACAGCCGGAACGCCGAGACGGTACGGGTGTCGTGGGTGGCGGCGATGAGCTGCTGCCCGTCCGGGCTCAGCGCCAGGCCGTTGCTGCCGGAGGCGGCCACGAACGACTGGGCCGGCGCCGGCGGGGCCAGCCGCCGGATCGTCGACGGCTGCACCTGCTGGGTGCCGGTGGCCGTACCCATGTCCGACACGAGCAGGTGACCCGGGCCGGCGATCCAGACCGGACCTTCGAGGAACGAGAAGCCGCCCTGTACGCGCGTGGCCGACAGCGTGGTCCCGGGCAGGGGTGGCTGCGGGGGAGTGCCGGGCTCGCACACTCCCGCCGGGGCGCCGGGCGGAGTGTCCGGGTCCGCGGCGGCCGCGGTAGCCGGTGCCGAGGCGAGCAGCAGACAGGCGGTGCCGACGGCGGCCAGCAGACGCCGTCGCGACCGCAAAGTATCGACGCTCATGGTTGTTAACGTAACATTCTTCCAACGCCGCGCTTCCGGCACTCAGCTGATGATGGTGCACTTGGCGGGCTTTTGAGACATCCGTCTTGATGCTGTGGGAGCGCTCCCGTATTGTGCCGAACAGGTGTTAACGCTCACCTTCGCGGTTTGTGCTGTCGGTCTTCACGAGGAGAAACCATGAGCAGGTCCGGATCGGCCAAGGTCGGCCTGGTGTCGGCCGGGGCCGCGCTGCTGGCGTCGGCCGCTGTCGTCGTGGCATTGCCGGCCGATGCCGCGGCGGCGGGCTGCTCGGTCGACTACGCGGTCTCCTCGCAATGGCAGGGCGGGTTCGGCGCCAGTGTGTCGGTCACCAACCTGGGTGACGCGCTGTCCGGCTGGAGGCTGACCTGGTCGTACGGTGCCGGGCAGAGCGTGACCCAGGCCTGGAACGCGACGGTGACCCAGAGCGGCACGGCGGTGACCGCGGCCAACGCGAGCTACAACGGCTCGGTCGCGACCAACGGCACGGTGTCGTTCGGCTTCAACGGATCGTGGACCGGCAGCAACCCCGTTCCGAGCAGCTTCGCGCTGAACGGCGTGACCTGCACGGGCGCGACCACACCGACGTCCCCGCCGGCCACGCCCCCGTCGTCGCCTCCACCCTCGACGCCGGGCGGCACGTGCACGCTGCCGTCGAGCTACCGCTGGACCTCGAGCGGCCCGCTGGCCCAGCCCCGCTCCGGCTGGGTGTCCCTCAAGGACTTCACCACCGTCATGTACAACGGCCGGCACCTGGTGTACGCGTCCAACGTCTCCGGTTCGGGCTACGGCTCGATGAACTTCGGCCTGTTCACGAACTGGTCCGACATGGCCACGGCCAGCCAGAACCCCATGAGCCAGGGCACGGTGGCGCCGACGCTGCTGTACTTCGCCCCCAGGAACATCTGGGTGCTGGCCTACCAGTGGGGCCCGACCGCGTTCAGCTACAAGACGTCCACCGACCCGACCAACGCCAACGGCTGGTCGGCGCCGCAGACCCTGTTCACCGGAAGCATCACCGGCTCCAGCACCGGGGTCATCGACCAGACGCTCATCGGCGACGGCCAGAACATGTACCTGTTCTTCGCCGGCGACAACGGCAAGATCTACCGGGCGAGCATGCCGATCGGGAACTTCCCCGGCAGCTTCGGCGCCTCCTACACGACCATCATGAGCGACACGACGAACAACCTGTTCGAGGGCGTCGAGGTCTACAAGGTCCAGGGCCAGAACCAGTACCTGATGATCGTCGAAGCCATCGGCAGCCAGGGCCGCTACTTCCGCTCGTTCACCGCCACCAGCCTGAACGGCTCATGGACCCCGCAGGCCGCCACCGAGAGCAATCCGTTCGCGGGCAAGGCCAACAGCGGCGCCACCTGGACCAACGACATCAGCCACGGCGACCTGGTGCGCAGCAACCCGGACCAGACCAAGACCGTCGACCCGTGCAACCTGCAGCTGCTCTACCAGGGCAAGGACCCGAGCGCCGGCGGCCCCTACGACCAGTTGCCGTGGCGTCCGGGCCTGCTGACCCTGCAGCGGTAGTGACCCGGCCCGGCGTCAGCGGCGGCGGGCGAGGACGCGGGTGAAGCCGAGGTGGCGGCCGGTGTCGGCCCGCACGTCCTCGACCACGCCGCTGCGGCTCGACAACCGCTGCCGCCAGGCCGGTGAGTGGAAGGTCCAGAAATCCGGTTCCCGGTACGGCCGAAGGTGCTTGGCCTGGCCCGCGGCGTCGATCCGGCCCCAGTTCTCGACCATCCGTCGGGGATCGTAGCCGGAGCTCCTCGGGAACCGTGGTCGGTTCAGCCGCTGCCTCAAATCATCGGTCATCCGGGCAGGACGGCACCCGGGCTCACCAACGTCGATCGGTTTAGGCGCGAATTCAAAATTCGAAGAAACTCACCTGGTCGACGCGAAAACGGAAACTAATTCCTCTCGCTCGACGTCGGGGATCGTCCGGAGTTTCCGGGAGATCACCTGTTCAGCTATCGCCGGATCCTCCCTTCGGCCAGCATGGGTGGAATATTCGCTCGAAAGTGATCATGTCGAAAGCTATGCGCGACGAATCAAGCAACTGAACATTTTCGTCACCGTTATAAAGGTCGTACATGGTGCTAACGAGCGACGGGCTCGTCCTGCATCGACGCCTTTAGCACTGATGAGGTCACATGTTGAAATCTCTTGCCATGGGTGCGACTCTGTTCGGCGCCCTCACCGCAGTTGTCGCTCCCGCTACGGCCGCCTCCGCGGCGCCGCCCCGCCAGATGGTCATCGACGTGATCGCCGCGAACGGCTCCGGTTGCCCGAAGGGAACCGCGCAGGTCACGGCCTCGCGGGACAGAAAAGCCTTTACCGTGACCTACAGTCAGTTCACCGCTCAGGTCGGCCCCGACTCGAAGGCGATCGACTTCCGTAAGAATTGCCAGCTCGCTCTGAATGTGCGGGTCCCACAGGGCTACACGTATGCCATCTCCAGCACCGACTACCGTGGTTTCGCCCACCTGGAGCGTGGCGCCTCCGGCTCGCAGTCGGCCAATTACTACTTCCAGGGTGAACGGCAGAACTCGCGAATCCGCCACAACTTCGCCGGCCCCATGGACGGTGACTGGCAGCGCACCGACAAGGTGGCCATCCGTTCCCTCTCGTTCCGGCCCTGTGGAGAGCAGCGGTATCTGAACGTCAACACCGAACTGCGCGTGAACCGTGGCCTGTCCAGCAGCAGGAAGACCAGCATGCTGACCATGGACTCCACCGACGGCACCATCGACACCGTCTATCACCTCGCCTGGAAGAAGTGCTAGACATCCCCCGGCTCGGGAATTCCGCTGCGCAGATGAATGCAGCCGGCGCGAGCCCGATCCGTTTTCCAAGCCAACAATAGTCGCCTATCTAAGGAACTCCATGCTGAAAACTCTCGTCACCGGCGCCACGATGATCGCCGCGCTCGCCGCGACCGGAGCAGCGGCCTCCGCCGCACCCGCCCCGCCGGCGACCGACAAGATGCTGATCGACGTCGTCGCCGCCAACGGGTCCGGCTGCCCCAAGGACAGCGCGGACGTCACGGTGTCCCCGGACAACAAGGCGTTCACCGTCACGTACAGCGAATTCACCGCCCAGGTCGGGGGCGGAGCCAAGAGCACCGACTTCCGCAAGAACTGCCAGCTCGCCCTGAACGTGGACGTCCCGCAGGGGTTCACCTACGCCATCGCGAGCACCGACTACCGCGGCTTCGCCCACCTGGAGCGCGGCGCGTCCGGCACCGAGACGGCGTCCTACTACTTCCAGGGCGAACGCCGGACCACCAAGATCCGGCACGACTTCACCGGTCCCATGGACGGTGACTGGCAGCGCACCGACAAGGTCGGCATCAGCTCGCTGTCCTTCCTGCCCTGCGGCGAAGAGCGCTACCTGAACGTCAACACCGAACTGCGGGTGTCCGCGGGCTGGTCGGACAAGAAGAAGACGAGCTTCCTGACCATGGACTCCACCGACGGCAACCTCGACACCGTCTACCACGTCGCCTGGAAGAAGTGCTGACCAGGCTTTCGCCCGCCTCTACGGGAGCCCTCCGGGACCGTACGACTGAGTCCTGAAGCGCTGCCGCCGGCGGAAACAGTGGAGGCCCCCGCTCGATGCCGGGGCCTCCACTGGCCTGCCTGCCACCGAGGTCGGCGGGCCGGGATAGCGTGAGCGGATGAGTGTCGATCCGGTAGCGCACAACCGTATGGCCTGGGACCGGGAGGTCGAGCAGGACAACGAGTGGTCGCGGCCGATCTCCTCGGAGACGGTCGCCCGGGCGCGGGCCGGTGACTGGTCGGTCGTGCTCATCGGCTACGAACCCGTGGACCGCTCCTGGTTCCCGGCCGACCTGGCCGGCTCGGACGTGCTGTGCCTGGCCTCCGGCGGCGGCCAGCAGGGACCGACGCTCGCCGCGGCCGGGGCCCGGGTCACCGTGCTCGACAACTCGCCCCGCCAGCTCGAGCAGGACGAGCTGGTCGCCCGCCGCGACAACGTGCCGCTGCGGACGGTCCTCGGCGACATGCGCGACCTGTCCGCGTTCGCCGACTCCTCGTTCGACCTGATCTTCAACCCGGTGTCGAACCTGTTCGTCCCCGAGCTCGCCCCAGTGTGGCGGGAAGCCTTCCGCGTACTGCGACCGGGCGGGACGCTGCTGTGCGGCTTCCTCAACCCGGACCTCTACCTGTTCGACCACGAGGCGATGGACCAGCGCGGCGAGCTGGTGGTCCGGCACAAGCTCCCCTACAGCGACCTCACGCACCTACCGGCCGAGGAACGCGAGCGGCTCCTCGGCGCGGACGCGCCGCTGGAATACAGCCACAGCATGGCCGAGCAGGTCGGCGGCCAGCTCGCCGCAGGCTTCGTCATCACCGGCTTCGAGCAGGCCCCGCACCACTCAGACGCCACCGCGGACTGGCTACCTGGCTACTTCGCGACCCGCGCCGTCAAACCATGAGCGACGGCAGCAGCGCGCCGGCCGACAAGCCGGCCCGCGACGGCTAGCTCGCCGCAGTTCGCCCCGGCCCAGCGCGTCCATGAACACTCTGCTCCGGCGGCCCGGACCCGAAGTCACACCTCAGGCGACGTACCACTCGAAGATGGCCCAGCCGAGCGGTGAGACCATGACGACCAGCATGGCGACGCTGCCGACGCAGGCCGCCGTCAGCAGCCGGGCCGGCAAGCCCAACGCCTGGCGGTCGTTGCGTTTGAGCAGGAGCACACTGGCGACGACGCAGGGAATCGCCACGACCGCCCCGAAGATGGTGGCGTAGACGGCCGGAAGGGCCCAGGCCGGCGGCGACTGCTCGGACCAGTACTCCAGGTCCGTCGTCAGATAGGCGATGACCCCGTGCGTGTAGGCCGCGACCACGACCGTCTGGATCAGGGCCAGCGCCCACGCCCCGCCGCGCGGCGGAGCCGCACTCGCTACCGCTTGCTGCATCGGAGCACGATAGCCGATCGAGACCCCGGCCTTGATGAGAATGGGAATCTATTGTGGATCGACGAGGGGAATCGGCCTCTTGATGGCCGGGAAAGTCATATCGCCGCAGGCCCCTGATGAATAGGCTCGCGTTCATGACCGAGGGCGACTGGAGAGACGGCGAGTTCAGGCAGCGCCGGCCCTCCGCGGAGACTCTCGCCTGGGTCGCGGCGTCGATGGGCCGGGGCAGTCGCGTCGTTGGCCATCGCCGACTGACCGGTGGCGTGTGCTCCGCCGTGAATCGGCTGACCGTCGAGCGACGTGGAACGCGAACGTTCGTCGTGCTGCGGCAATACCCGGGCGGGCTCGGCCTGCACGGAGCCTTGGAGCAGGAGATCGCCAACCTGGGGGTGATGGCGGGGAGCGGGCTCCCGGTCCCGGGCGTCCTGGCCGGCGATGTCGCCGGTGTATCGACCGGAGGCGCGCCGTCGTTGCTGATGACACGGTTGCCGGGGCATGTGCACCTCGATCCGGCGGAACCTCGCTCGTGGATGACGAGAATCGCGGAGATCGCCGTCTTGCTGCATTCCCTCGATCTCCCCGCGAAGGTCCTCCGACCGTGGACGGATTCGTGGATCGCTCCTCGGGACGGGTTCCAGATCCCGGCCGGCGCGCAGAAGCCGGAAATCTGGCAGGCGGCGTTCGATGCCATGGCGGCACCGCCGCCACAGGACACGGCCGTCTTCCTGCACGGCGATCTCCTGCCGGTCAACATGCTGTGGTCGCGCGGAAGAATCACCGGCCTGACCGACTGGAACTCCATCCGTCGAGGGTCGCGCGCGATCGACGTCGGGCACTGCCGGCGATACCTGGCCGCGCTGTACTCGCCCGACTGGTCGGAGCAGCTTCAGTCGCTGTACGAGTCGATCGCCGGGGTGACTCTCGATCCGTGGTGGGATCTGTATGCCCTGTTGCACTATGCCGACAGCGGACCGAAGTGGATCCGTGGTCAGGTCGCGGGCCGCCGTCCCGTCGATGTGTCCGGCATGACCTCCCGAGTCGAGGTTGCTGTCGAGACAGCACTACGACGCCTCGGGTAACCGCTGGTTCCGAAGGCACCCGAGTACGCCGGCCGAGCTGCCGCGGTGTCGGTGACAGCCGTCCGGCCGCACCCGGCGATGTCGGCGTCGGCGGCGGCTCGGGTCAGCGACGCCAGCGCAAGGGGCCGGGATGCAGGCTCCACCACCATCGGCGCCACCAGGACCGGCGCGAGCGCAGCTCGGTGGCGTAGGCGGCGACCTGCTCACCAGCGCGGCCCGCCTGCGCGTCGTCGGCCGAGCGCGGCGCGAACCCGACCGTGTTGATGCCCGCGACCAGCTCGTCGAGCGGCGGCAGATCGCCTGCGGCGGGCTCCGGCACCGCTTTCCGCAGACGCCTGCGGGGTGGTGGCGGTTTCTCCGCGTACGCCGCCGCCTCGGTCGCCGCCAGATGCGGCGGCACCGGTTGACCGGCCAGCCGCAGCGCGTCCCGGAACTCGGCCCACGCCCCGGTGATCCGGTCGTCCGGGCTGCCCGCGCTCAGCCGCCGCCGGCGCAGCGACCGCCGCATCAGCAGAACCGCCCCCGCTGCCGCGACCAGCACCACCAGCACCGACCCGGAAGCCCCGCCGGCGACCACCGCCGTCGACGGGCCGCCGTCCCGTTTCGCCGCGAGCGCGGCCGGCGGGGCCGAGGACGGCGGTGTCTCCGAGGGCGGCGGCGGTTCCGAGGGCGGGGTCGGCGGTTTGGTCGGCTTCGGCGTGAAGTCCTCCTCGACCGGCCGGGGGTTCTTGGTCTTGGGCATCGGGTCGAACGCCACCCAGCCCAGCCCGTCGAAGAGCACCTCGGGCCAGGCCAGCGCGCTGCTCGCCGCGACGGTGCCACCGGCGGCGGGCGCGTCGAAGCCGACCGCGACCCGGCTGGGCAGCCCGGTCAGCCGGGCGAGCAACGCGAACGACGCCGCGAACTGCTCGGACGTCCCCACCTGACCGCCCTGCTTCCGCGGCCCGAACAGGAAGAAGCTCAGGTTGGGGAACGCGTGCCCGCTGGGCGCGTCGGCGACCTTGCGGTAGTGCTCGGCCAGGAACTCCTCGATCGCGATGGCCCGGTCGAACGCGGCCCCGTTGTCCTCGGCCAGCTGATCGGCCAGCCGCTGGATCGAGTCCGGGACCTCGGCGCCGCCGACCGCCAGATACCGGGCCACCGCGTCCCCGGAGGGCACGTCGGCGGTGGGCAGCAGGTTGAGATCCGGGGTCTGCAGCTCGGAGGTGACCGAATACCGCAGTCCCGGCGTCAGTCCCTCGGGCCGGATCATCGTGCCGGTCGCCGCGTCGAACGCCACTCGCGCCCCGTCCACCCCGGTCGGCGTGGGCACCACCGGCAGCAGCCGGCCGGTCAGCCCGTCCACGGTCACGGTCTGGCGTACCTCGGTGACCTTCGCGTCGGGCATCCGGGCCTGCGCGGGCAGGATCCGCCCGGCGTTGCGATAGGTGGCCCCGACCCGCCACGTCACCCCGTCGTAGTCCGGCAGCACCGCCAGCCGCAACCGCAGCCGTTTACCGGGCGAGGCCGACGCCCGTGACACGTTGAGCAGTGGCTCCTCAGGCGTGAGGGCCCAGCCCGAGATCCGGTTGAGCGGGCTCTCGTCCAGGCTGTCCACCTGCGGCGGCTCCACGTACTGCCGAGGGTCGACCGGCGTGGACCCGACCCGTCCGCCGATCAACGGCCCCACCGCGACGATCAGCACCAGCACGGCCACGAGTCCCCCCGCCGCACCGGCGAGCGCGCGCCCGCGTACAGCAGCTCGGGTTGTCTCCGGCAGCCCGCCACCGGTCGGCGCGGCCGGCCGGGTGCCCGCCGCCAACGCAGCCACGGCCAGGGTGGCGAAGAGGACCGTGGTGGTCCCGGCCGAGTCGGCGTTGGGCCCCACCACATAGAGCGCGCCGCCATAAAGACCGGCCACGGGTACGAGTCCCAGCAGCACCCGCCCCGCCCGGACCGCGATCTCGGCCCCCGCCAGCCCGGCCAGCCAGGCCCCGATCACCGGAACGACAACCGTGTCCGGGGTCGGGTCGACCGGGATCAACGCGGTGAGCAGCCGCGGAATGCCGTTACGCAGGCTGTCCTCGATCACGTCGGCCAGCCGATCGGTCAGCCCCGCCCGATCGGCCGCAACACGCAGCGCCAGCACCGCGTACCCGGCCAGCAGCACCGCCGACAGCGGCGCGACCACCCAGTTCGGCAGCCGCCGGCACGCCAGGCTCAACCCGACCGACCCGACCGCGGCCCCCGCCATCAACTGGACGAGCAGCGACCCGGCATAGATCCGCCCCAGCACGACACCCGACAGCGTGATCATCCCGGCCAGGGCAGCAGCGACGACGGCGGCCCGCACCCACTTCACCATCCGCGCACGCCGTCCCAGGCCGCGGCGAACTCGGAGCCGTCGGCGGCCTCGATGACGATCAGGCCGTCACCACCCGAGACCGGGGCGCCGTCGCGGTCGCCGAACAGCCCGGCCATCACCACGGGATAGGGACCGCGCAGCGCGCTGACCGCACCCAGGTCGTCGCGGCCGCCCGGTCCGGTCAGGAACACCAGCGTGTCGCCGAGCCGCTGCGCCCGTACCCGTCGCAGGGTCGCGGCCAGATCGCCGGGCCGCGGCGTCGCCTCGGTGAGCACGTCGAGATAGGGCCCGCTCGCCACGCCGGTGACCAGGTGCAGGCTGACCGGGATGTCCTCACGCACGGCCGCGGCCACGATGGACGCGGCGGCCTCGCAGGCGGACTCGAACGACTCGGCCGCCCCGTCGCGTAGCTCCGGATGGGCGGCGGCGCGGTCGTCGAGCAGCACGACGATGGTCGGTTCGGAGGTGTCGAGCTGCTCGCGCACCATCAGCTCGCCCACCTTGGCGCTGGACCGCCAGTGCACCCGCCGCAGCTCGTCGCCGATCACATATTCGCGCAGCGTGTCGAACGTGATCGTGCCGTGCGGCACCTTGTCGACGCGCCCGTCGAGACTGCGGGCCATCCCGGCCGGCACCGCCCGCAGCAGGTGAATGCGCGGATGCACCCAGACTTCCGCGACCCCACCGTACGTCCGGGCCAGCGTGACCAGCCCCAGCGGATCGCCGCGGGTGACCCGCAGCGGCCCGACCGCCACGATGCCCCGCCGGCTCGTCGGCACCGGATACCCGACCGTGGTGTCGCGTCCCGGCCGCAACCGCAGCAGCGGTACGGGAACCGCCCGGCTCCCGCACCGGTCGGACGCCACCAGGTTGGCCGCCCGCAGCCGGCTGGTGTTGCGCACGGTGAGCGTCATCCGCGCGGCCTCACCCCGCGCCACCCGGTCCGGCTCGGCCACCCGCTCCACCCCGAGCCGAGGCCGCCACGATGCGAACGCCACCGCACAGCCCAGCGCGATCGCCGCCGCGGCGCCCAGCATCGCGAGATCCGGGTACCCATAACGGAACCCGGCCACCAGCAGCGCCACCGCGGCAATCACGATGCCGTAGCCGCGCGCTGTCAGCCCGGTGAGACGCAGCCAGCCACCGCCCGCCGCCGGCTTCCGCAGTGCACGGCGCATCCACAGCCGGAGATCCCCGACGCGCGCAGCTCGAACGCCGGCCTGCGGTGGCCCGGCATGGCCGCCGGCAGCGGGGGAGAGGCCGCCGGCAGCGGGGGAGGGGCCGCCGGCAGCGGGGGAGGGGCCGCCGCCGGTCGGCGGAGCGCTGCCGACCGGCAGCGGCGGCTCTCCGGCGGTCGGGTGAGTGCTCACGCCCCGGCCGTGACGCGGGTGGAATCGGGCAGCGGCACCGGCACCGAACGCACCGCGTCGGCCAGCACCTCCGCCGCGGTCACCCCGCGCAGCTGCGCGTCGGCCGAGAGCAGCACCCGGTGCGCGAACACCGGCTCGACCAGCGTCTTGAAGTCCTCGGGCAACACATACCCGCGCGCATTGATCAGCGCGTACGCGCAGGCCGCCCGGGTCAGCGCGATCACCCCGCGCGGGCTCACCCCGACCCGCACCTGCGGGTGGTTCCGGGTCGCCGCCGCCAGCCGTACCGCGTACGTGTAGAGCGGGTCGGCGATGTGCACCCGCGTCGCCATCCGCACCATCTCGCCGACCACGGCCGTGTCGGTGACCGGTTCGAGCGCGTCGGGGGAGCGCAGCGCCGCCCCGCGCAATACCTCGACCTCGACGTCCTCGCTGGGGTAGCCGACCGACAGCTTGACCAGGAACCGGTCGAGCTGCGCTTCGGGCAGCCGGTAGGTGCCGTCCATCTCGACCGGGTTCTGCGTGGCCACGACCAGGAACGGCTGCGGCACCGGATGCGGCACCCCGTCCACGGTGACCCGGCGTTCCTCCATCACCTCGAGCAGCGCCGACTGGGTCTTGGGCGACGCCCGGTTGATCTCGTCGGCGATCACGATGTTGGCGAACACCGGCCCCGGGTGGAACTCGAACCCCCGCGACGCCTGGTTGAAGATCGTCACCCCGGACACGTCGGAGGGCAGCAGGTCGGGCGTGAACTGGATGCGCCGCCACTGCCCCTGCACGGACGCCGCCAGCGCCCGGGCCAGCGTCGTCTTGCCCACGCCGGGCACGTCCTCGAGCAGCACGTGCCCCTGGGCGAACAGCGCGGTCAGCGCGAGCCGCACCACCTCGGGCTTGCCCAGCACGACCGCGCCGATCCGGTCGGCCAGCGCGGCCGCCACCTCGGCGAACCCGTGGATGTGCTGCGGCGGCAGTGGTTCCGTCACGTCTCTCAACCTCGGTTGCTCAGCTCAACAGGTCGGCAGGTTGTTCAGGTTGTCGCCGCCTTCGAGGTTCAGCCAGGCCCACGGGATGTAGTTCTTGCCGCTGTAGTTGACCTGCACCCACCAGGTGCTGCGCTTCTCGTTGTTGTAGATGTACGCGTACACCTCTTCGCCGGACCTCTTGCAGTGCGCCTGCAGCCGCGTGCCCGGTTTGGCCCAGCCGACCTGCTTGCCGTTGTCCTGCCGGGCGACACTGAACACCTCGTTGCCGTTGCGGCCCTCGACGTCCTTGTTGCAGTACGTCGCGGTGTCGCCCTCCTTGCCGTTCTTGCACGTGGCGACCCCGAAGATCGCGTCGGTCGTGGCGGTGGTCGTCGCCGTCACCGTGCCGGCCGCGTTCTTGGCCGTCACCGTGAACGTGTACTTGGTGCTGGGCTTGAGCTTGGCCACCTTGAGGCTGGTGCAGCCGCCCGCCGCCGAACCCCCGCCCCCGGACGCCGCCACCGAGCAGCTGGCCGTGCCGCCGCCCGCGTCGACGCTGAACGACACCGTCGCCGTGTTGAACGTCGGGTTCACCCCGGTGACCGTGATCCGCGGCAGGGCGACGGTTCGCGCGGTGGCCGTACCCGGCTCGCTCTCGCCGGCCTCGTTGACCGCCCGCACCTCGACCCGGACCGTGGCGCCGGCCTCGAAGCCGGTCAGCGTCGCCGCCGTGCCGGCCGTGACCTCGGTGCTCTTGCCCTCCGCGCTGACGACGTACTTGCTGATCGGCCGCCCGTTGTCGGCCGCCGGCTGCCACGCCACCGAGATCGACCCGGCCTGGTCGCCCGCGGTGGCCGCGTCGGTGCCCTCAGGCTTACCCGGTTTGGTGTAGGGCACCACGCTGTCGCTGACCGGCGAGGCTTTCGACCCGGCGCCGCGCTCGTTGACCGACACGACTGTGAACGCGTACTGCTTGCCGTACTCGAGCTGCCCGTCCTTGATGGTCAGCGAGGGCTCGGTGGCCTCACCGATGGGGGCGCTGCCGCCCTCGGAGATCGCCGTCACCGTGTACCGCCGGATCTTGAGCCCCTGCCCGTTGGCCGGTGGCCAGCTGATCTCCACGGAGCCGTCGGGTTTGGCCTCGGCGGTCACCGCCTCCGGCGCGTCGGGCACTTCGGCCGTCGGCCGCACCGCGTTGCTGGTGCGCGGTGGTCCGTCGCCCTTCTTGTTCACCGCGTGCACCGCGAACTCGTACGTCTGCCCGTTGACCAGCCCCGTCACCGTCAGCGCGCGCTGGTCGGCGCCCACCTGGAAGGTGCGTCCGGCCCCGGCGACGACGTAGCGGGTGATCACGGCGCCGTTGTCGCGGGCGGCCTGCCAGCTCACCCGGGCCTCGGCGTTGCCCGCGGCGGCCCGTACGTTGCGCGGCGCGCCCGGCTTGGTGACGACCGGCTTCTTCGGCTTGGGCGGCGGCGGCGGAGCCTCCGGCGGCGTCGGGGGAGCGTCGCCACCGAGCACGTCGTCGGCGTACTTGTCCACCGTGCGTACCGTGTGCGAGCCGTCCACGACCCGCGCGGTCGACGAGCCCGGCGCGTTGATGAACAGGTACCCCTCGCGCACCTCGAGCTCGAGCGGCCCGCCCGGGTTGCGGAAACCGATGTCCTTCTGCCGCTTGCCCGCCGAGTCGAACACCCGCACCGCCCCGGTGGCGTCGGCGACGTAGAAGTAACCCTCCCAGGCCACCGCCGGCTGCAGGTTCTCGCCGTCGCCGGGCACGGTGAAGTCGGCCCGGAAGTCCTTCTCACCGACCACGTGGACCCGGCGGGTGTCGGTCTCGGTCACCGGCACCCGCTCGCCGTCGGTGTGCGGTGCGAGCGTGCCCGGCCCGGTCAGCGGCAGCTCGGCGCTGGTGAAGCCCGCCTCGCCGCCCTTGACCGTGTGCAGCTTGTTGTTGGTGCGGTCGAGCACCGCGACGCCGTCCTCCAGCGTGGAGAGCGCCAGGTCGTGCGCCGGCTGCGCCACGTTCTCGGTGCGGACGCGCTGAGGTTCGCCGCTGGTCGCCGGGGCCGACGAGGACGTCGGCACGGGTGTGATCGCGGTGACCGTACCCTCGCTCGGCGCCGCCACCCAGAGCTTGCCCTTGCCGTCGAAGACCCCACCGGCGACACCCGGCGGGAACCGCAACGGGTTGCCCACCTTGGCCAGCGTGCGCGGGTCGAGCTGCTGCACCAGGCCCTGCACGGTGTCGATGACGAACACCGAATCCTCATGCAGCGCGACCCGCACCCCGATGCCCGAGGTGGACGAGGCGTTCCAGAACTCCTGCAGCGACGTCAGATCCATCGACCCGATCGCCCCGGTGGTGACATCACGCAAGATCACGAAGCGGTCGTTCTGCACGACCTGGACCGCGTGCCCGCGCGCCTTCTGCACGTCGACGCGCGTGTCCACCTTGGCCGTGACGCCGTTGATCCGGGCCACCTCGCCCTTGGACTTGCTCCACACCCACGACGCGGCGTCGAAACTCGCGACGGCCTGATCGGCCGAACCCAGCCCCAGCACGGTCAGCGCCAGACCACCGGCCAGACTCAGGACGGTGCCCATCGTGACCAGGTAACCGCGGCGCAGGCGGCGCTTCGGTCGGTCGATGGTCACCTCGTCTGCGCTGGTCACTGCCACTTCCTCCCCGTCTGGACCTGGAACGCAGGCCATCATAGGGGGAGTTCGGTAGGCCTCGATACCCGTTGTGGACAACTCCGGTCGCTCTCCGTGATCATCCTCTCCGGAGAGTCACGAAGATCTATCGTGGAGTAGCCGAGGCCCGGCTTGTGCACGCCTGCGGCGACGTGGCGAACTGATCACCGCGATACACCGCGACGACCGCGAAGCAGTAGTTCACGGAAGCGTTGAGCCCACTCATCTCGAACGATGTCTGCCCAGGTCCCAGCGTCCCGACCGGCTTCAGTTCGAGCCCCGGCCGCCCCATGATGACCAAGAACGACACCGACGCCTCGGTCGGATCGGTCCAGGTGACGGTGACGACGGTTCCCGTGTCCCGCAGCGCCACATCGGTCGGCGCCGGCCCCGCCAGAGTTGGCACATTGTCATTGTCAGACGAGTCACTCGACCGGTTGGCAAGCACAAACACCAGCGCAGCGACCGCGACGACCGCCGCGACAACAGCGGCAACGGCCGCAAGAACCCCCAGTCCCTTACGCCCCGTCGACTTCGAGCTTCCCTGCGCGTACGGAGGGGGTTCGTCAGACGGGTACGCAGGCGCGAACACTTGGCCACCACCCGGCGTGCCCGGGTGAGTCGGACCGCTCGATGAGGCACCGAAGTACGCCGGAGTACGGGGGTGGGGGACACCGCTCGACGGCTGACCGGGGTAGGCCGGGTCCCCGGACGACGTCCCGGGGTAGTCAGGCGCCGACCGCTGGGCCGGCACGTGCGGGGCGCTTCGGGACGCGGTCGGAGGCGGCGGGTACAAGGTGTCCGGGCGCGGGCTGATGATCGGCTGCGCGATCGTCGGCTCCTCGACCGGGTTCGGCCGGGTCGCGGGCGCCGGATCAGCCGGCGGCTCGGTCCAGACGTGCTGATTGGCGGGGGAGGGCGGCTGCACCGCGCCCGGGGGCGCCTGCTGCACCGGTGGTGTGTGCTCCGGGGGCGGCGGCGCGCTTTCCCCGCGTATGGAATAAGGGTTTTGACCTGCTCCTAGATAGGCCCGAGCGCGGGCAACGACCGGGTGCTCGACGCCGAGAGCAGCAGGCCCCAGCTCGGCGACCCGCGTGAACGCCTTGCGAGCCTCATGCCGATTGCCCAGCTCCTCGGCCACCACCCCGATGCCGTGCGAGATCTGCAGCATCAGCGCATCGGAGTCACCAAGACGCCACTGCCCAGCCGCGTACGCCTCCTCGAGCACCCGCCGCGCCGCCGAGGGGTCGTCCGCCTGCTGAAGAACCGTGCCCAGCTGCAGCGCAGTGAGCAGAACGTCCGGATCGTCCTCGGACAGATTGATCTTCCCCAGCTCAACGGCATGCTCGAGCACAGCCCGCGCCCCCGCAAGATCCCCCGACGACGCCAGGGCAAGCGCACGCTGCCGAGCCGGGCTGAGCGGGGAGGGCTGAGACACGCAGGCCATGCTGCCCGCTGCACCCGCCAGGCGCCAGGCCGCCCCGGACAACCCGGTCGTATGCCCCGGAATGTCCGCCACCCCACCCTCCCGGAGACCCCCGGCGGACACCGTGTAAAGTTCTCTCCTGTGCGGCCCGCCGGGGCGCCGATTCTGGTTGGAAAACCGGGCATCGGCCCAGGTAGGCTGCAGTGCAGGTCCGGGTGGCGGAATGGCAGACGCGCTAGCTTGAGGTGCTAGTGCCCTTTATCGGGCGTGGGGGTTCAAGTCCCCCTCCGGACACAATCGATTGCCCTACGGTGTGCGCCAGATTGATCTTGGCGTGCACCGTTTCTGTTTCCGGATCATAGTCAAGTTTGAGGTCGAGCCGACGGTAGATCTCTGCCTTGAGATTAGGATCAGCTGACCGAATGGCCCGAGTTGCGTCGCCGACTTCGGCGACGAGTTGGGTGATCTCGGCGTGGCTCATGCGGTTGGGCTTCGTCGCCTTCAGCGCTCGTTGGTCGGCCTCGATGCTGCGGCGTTCTGCCTGGGTCTGCGTAATCCATTCTGTAACGACGACGGG
>NZ_JALPVJ010000018.1 GCF_023544445.1 Actinoplanes sp. M2I2
CGGCGGGCTCAGGTGGCCAGGTGGGCGGCTGACGACGGCGGGATGTGCTGGGACGGGATCATGGGGGGCTGCTGGCGGTGGAGTGGGGCGGGCTGGCCGAACAGGTAGCCCTGGCCGACCGGGCAGCCCAGCTCGGCCAGGGCGTGTGCTCGCGCGGGGGTCTCGATGCCCTCGGCCACCACGACGATGCCCAGGTCGGTGCAGATGGTCAGCACCGACCGGCACAGGGCGCCGGCCCGTTCCGGGGCCACGTCCACGTCGGTCAGCGTCGCGTCGAGCTTGACGATGTCGACGGGGAGCGAGTGGAGCTGGGCCAGCGCATTGAAGCCGCTGCCGAAGTCGTCCAGTGCGATCCGAATGCCGTACGAGCGCAGCCGCTCCACGACCGTGGCGGCCGACGGCAGGTCCTGGATGCGGCGGGTCTCGGTGATCTCCAGGACCAGCCGCGACGCCGGCAGGCCGGTGCGGGCCAGGGCGCCGGCCACCGACTCCTCCAGGCCGGTCTGGCTCAGGCGGGCCGCCGACACGTTCACGTGCATGTCGATGGGGCGGCCGTAGACGATGGCCAGGGCGGCCGCGTCCACGCAGGCCTGGTTGAGCACGAAGTCGTCGATGGCGGCGACCAGGCCGGTGCGCTCGGCCACCGACACGAAGACGTCGGGGTGGACCGGGCCGGCCACCGGCGACGTCCACCGGGCCAGGGCCTCGACGGCCACCGTCGCCCCGTCGGTGAAGCGGACGATGGGCTGGTAGAAGACCTCGAAACCGGACGCGGCGGGGCGGCCGGACTCCAGTGCCTGGGCCAGCAGGTGCGGCAGGTCCGCGTTCGCGCCGCCGTCGTTCGCGCCGGCGTACCGGGCCATCGCGCCCTTGCCCCGGCGCTTGCTCGAATACATCGCGGCGTCCGCGCGGCGCAGCAGGGCATCCGCGGTCAGGGGTTCCTCGCGGTCGGAGGCCACCAGCCCGATGCTCGCGCCCACCCCGAGGGTGCGGCCGTCGATCACGAACGGCTCGCGCAGCGCCGCCAGGATGCGCCGGCCGGTGTCCTCGGCGCCGGCCGGCGTGTGGTCGAGCAGCACGGCGAACTCGTCGCCGCCGAGCCGGGCCACCAGGTCGTCGGGCGATACGCAGCGCTGGAGGCGTTCGGCGATCGCGCGCAGCACGCGGTCGCCCATGGCGTGGCCGAAGCTGTCGTTGATCAGCTTGAAGTCGTCGAGGTCGGCGAAGAGCACCGCGACCGGCTTGGCGCCGAGCGCCCCGGTCAGCCGCTCGCGGAACAGGGCCCGGTTGGCCAGGCCGGTCAGCGGATCGTGGTAGGCCTGGTGGTGCAGTCGCCGCTGCCCCTCCGAGACCCGTTCGAGCAGCACCGTGTTGTCGACGATCGTGAACATCTGGCGGGCCACGACCAGACCCAGCCCGAGCCAGCCGAGGTATGCCTCGAACGGCGACAGCGGCTTGCCGGCCCCGCTGTTGATCGCGATCATCATGCCGGTCGCGGTCACCGGCACGTACGGGAGAAGCAGGTGAAGCCACTCGCGCTCGCCCTCGTCGACGGGCGCCGGCCGCCCGGCCGACGGGCGGGACACCGCGGCCAGGGCGAGCAAGGCGGGGCCGAGCAGGTGCCCGGCCGACTGCCAGGGCGCGAGTGGACCGTCGGCCAGGTGGATCAGCCGCAGGGTGTCGGACACGCCGAAGGCCAGCAGGGCCAGCCCGCCCAGCGCCAGCGGCCGGCGGCCGGCGCGCGAGTCGGGCCGGATGAGCAGCAACAGCCCGACCATGGTGACCAGCACGAGATCGGCAACGGCATAGGCGGCCGCGGCCACGATCAGACCGGTCGGCTGCCCGGACCAGTGGAACCAGTCGCGCGGGACGACCGACCAGATCAGCGCGAGCAGCGACCCGGCGATCAGCACACTGTCGATCAGCAGGGCGATCTGGTCACGCCGGGCCGAGGTGGGCACCGGCCGCGGGCGGGTGTACGGGGCGTGGAGCAGCGCCAGCAGGAAGCACGCGGGCAGCACGAAGAACCCGAGGTCGGACAGCATCGTGACCGGCCGATCGGGAAGCATGACGTCCTGGACGAGCCACCACAGCCGGATCAGCGCCCACGCGGCCAGCCCGAGGCCCATGAGCACCCGCCACCGCCGTTGCAGCCCCGACCGCCCGCGCGCCGCCGCGAGGCAGATCGACGCCGCGGCCGCGCCCACGACCAGTTGAGCGGCGTCGGTGTAGAGACGCCAGCCCTGCGGCTCGATCAGCTCACCGAGCGCCGTGACCCCCAGGACGACCGCCAGCGTGACGAACAGACGCGCCGTCATCATCACCACCCAGTCGAGCCGCGGGCCCCCTGATCCGCGACCGCTGTAACCTACCGCAGCCCTGAGCAGGTGCAAGTGGCTCGAAGGGTCAGTCGACCTCGGTCAGATCGGCGACCAGCACCGTGACGTTGTCGGGACCGCCGCCGCGCAGCGCGAGATCGATCAACCGCTCGCAGCACGACTTGGGGTCGGCCGCGGCGAGCATCTCCTGCTCGATGGTCTCGTTGGTGACCACCGCGGTCAGGCCGTCGCTGCACAGCAGCCACCGGTCGCCCGGCTCGGGCTCGACGATCACGTAGGCCGGGCTGACCGGCTCACCCTGCAGCACCCGGGTGACCACCGAACGGCGCGGGTGCCCGGCGGCCTCGTCGGGACGGATCAGCCCCTGGTCGACGAGCATCTGGACGTACGTGTCGTCCTTGGTCAGCTGGTTGAGCCGGCCGCCGCGCAGCAGGTAGGCCCGGGAGTCGCCGACGTGGGCCATGGCCGCCCGGGTGCCCGAGAACAGCACCGCGGTGAGGGTGGTGCCCATGCCCTGCAGGGAGTTGTCGGCCTCGACCTGCTCGGCGATCCGGCCGTTGGCCATCTCGAGCGCCTTGTGCAGCGCGTCCATCTGGTGCTCGTTGTCGATCGGGACGTCGAGCGGTGTCATCGCCTCGATGGCGAGACGGCTCGCCAGGTCACCGGCGGCCATCCCGCCCATGCCGTCGGCCACGACGAGGAGTCGGTCACCGGCGTAGTAACAGTCCTCGTTGTTGCTCCGGACATGTCCTTGATCGGTGCCGGCGGCCCACCGCAGGTGCAAGGTCATGGCGTGCAGCTTCCCAGATCATCGCAACCCTGTCTGCACGCGGTCCGCGGCGTTTCGCGCGAAAGCACGTCCCGCGTCCCGTTTGCGGTGGTGGGCAGCTCGGCGGAACGGGTCAGCGGGGCGTCAGCGGTCGCCCTAGGCATCGTGGATCGACCTCCGTCACACGGCGTGTCGGCGCTATCCAAGACAGAGCGGAGTCGGTCACCGCCCACCCGCGCACCGAGGCGGCGCTGTCGGGCGGCCGGGCCGGTTCCGGGCAGAGCGTCTTGGAAACCACCTGTTCATTGGGGATGAACTTCACCAGTCCACCATCTTCGAGGACCGTCGTCGAGGTGTCGTCCACAGCGATCAGCTGTCCGCGTAATACCTTGGCCGATTCGCCCGGCTCGCCGACCTCGACCGCGCTGCTCGGCAGCACCGGGGCTCGCAGGAAGACCACCCCGATCGCCAGCGGCGCGACCAGCGCCGCGGCGACCGCCGGCCAGTGCGTGACCAGGCGCGCGGCCCGGGCCGGCACCGGGCCGGTCAGCAGCGGACCCAGCAGGGGCGGCACTCCCAGCAGCAGAGCCGTGGACGTCTCGCCGAGGCGCAGCGCCTGGACGATGCCCGGCCACACGAAGATCAGCACGAGCACACCGGCCAGCACCGGTACGCCGATCGTGATCCAGACCATCAGCCACCGCTCGGTGTGGAAGCGCTGCACGGCGGTGAGCCCGAGGATCGCGACGATCAGCATGCCCAGCAGCGGCAGCAGGCGCAGCTGCCAGGTGAACGCGGCCAGCATGGCGGCGAGCAGCACCACCCAGTCGGGCATGCGCAGCGCGGTCACCGCGACCAGGGACCGGCCCGCGTCCTCGGGCGCGCTGACCAGCAGGACACTGCCGAGCAGCCGCAGCACGAGCACGACGGCGGGCACGCTCCAGATCAGCGTGATGAACAGCGCGCTGATCATGCCGAGCGGCGAGATGTACTGCACCAGCAGCAGCATCGTGGGCAGGTCCTGCCGGCTGAGATACCAGAGCCGCAGCACCAGCAGCACGAGCGGGAACGCGGGCAGGATGGTGAGCAGGTAGTTGAGCTGCGCTCGACGACGCCGGGCCGGGATCGGGCCGCCCTTGACGTAGATGCTGTCGCTCATCCGAAGACGTCCTCCCACGGCTGCTCCCGGATGTCCGGCCGCACGACCCGGGGCTGCTCGCCGACCGCGATCGGAGCGCCCTTGTTCGCGTCCATCTCGGAGCGGAAGTTCCGGTCGTACGCCTCCTCCCACCGGGCGTCCTTCGGATCCGCGTACGACCGGTAGAGCGTCAGGTCGACCAGCCGCTGCAACGCCGGGTTGTCCCCCACGTTGACGCCCCACGTCTCGTTCGCCGGCTCACCGACGTCCCAATGGTCGAACTCGTTCCGAGAGCGTGATTTGAAGCCGGCCAGGATCGCGGCATCCGTCGTCACCGCGCTCACGCGGCCCGCGCGCAAATCCTCGATGCACTGGCTGATCCGGTTTCGGGGAATGACGATCGCGCCCGCGGCGCCGGGTGCGATCACGCTCGTCGACGCCGAGATGGAGCACACACGCTCGCCGTCCAGATCCTTCAACGTCGAGACGCGCGGATGCTTGGCGCTGCGCAGTGTGAGAACCGACTGCTCGGTGTAGAGGTACGGCTCCGAGAACCGGACCCCGGCCGTGGCCTTTCGAGCGGCATTGATGCTGAAGCTGGCGATCACCAGCTTCACCGGGACCCTTCCACCGTTCGCGTCGGTGGCCTGCATCCGCGGCCGGTCCTCGCTCTCGATCGCGAAGAACTTCACCTCGTCCCGCCGGAACCCGAGATCCTCGGCGATCATGTACGCGATGTCGACGTCGAAGCCGCTCCACCGCCCGTTCCGGTCCCGGAAAGCCGTACCCGGCTGATCGTCCTTGACCCCGATCGGCAACTCGGTCCACGACTCCACCCCGGCCTGCGCCCGCAAGTCAGCCACGGACGGCGGCCCGCCCACGAACAGCCGCACCATGGCCAGCCCCAGCGCCAGCACCAGCGCGAGCCCCAGCGCGGCCAGCCGGAACGCCGCCAGGTTGAACCGCGGCGGCTCGATCAGCGGCTCGGGCTCGGGCGGCGGCAACCGCTGCTCGGCGGCCTCGCGCTCGGCCAGATCCTGCACCGCGATGTCCTCGGCGGTGCCCTCCGGCCCCGGTGGCGTACGGCGTCGCACCGGCCACGTGAAGCGGCCGGTCACCCCGCTGCGATCGGACCCCATGGGCGCCTATCGTGCCGCACGAACGTCACGTCTGCGTACCCGCGCGAGTTCACCCGCCCGTTCCGGGTAGACCGAAGGCATGAAACGCCCCCTGCTCGCCGCCGTCGCCGTCGCCCTGGTTGTCCGGGTCGTCCACTCCCGCCACCAGCGCTTCCTGCACCCGGACGGCCGTTCCTTCACCGGTGAGCTGATCGTCTGGGGTTCCGGCCGGAAGGAAGGCGCCGACCTGCTCGACCGGCCGGGCCGGCACCCGGCCGTCGTCCGGATCTCCAAGGGGGTGGGAACGAGAGGTGAGCGGGCGGACATCCGCGGAGTCGCCGTGCGAGTCGCGGGTGAGAGGCCGCTCGACCTGCTGATGTCGACCTCCGGAGAAGGCCGTTTCACCCGGCACCTGCCGGCGCCCCGGCGCACCTTCGACACGTTCTACGGCTCGATCGTGGCGTACCGGACGGGGTCCGAGCGCAAGATCTACCTCGGGGCGCGCGCCGACGAGGAGACGCCCCTGGGGCGCGATTTGGCGGGGCTCTCCGGCGGGGCGCTCGTCCTCTACGCCGACGACCGCGCCTTCGGCAGGGTCACGTTCGGAAAGCAACTTCCCTCCCGTACGGATGAGGAGCTCGCGTTCGACCCGGTCCGAAACACGACTCCCGACCTGCACCCGACCGGGACGATCCACTTCACGCGGGCGTTGGCTTATCGGGTCAGTCAGCGATGGCGCGGGGTGCGGCCTGCAGCGCCGGCTCCCGAGGCGGTGGAGAGGACGGGGCTGCACCGCTGACCCTGTCCGGGCGTCGGTGCTGCTGGTAAACCCTGGGGCTCTGCCCCAGACCCCGGCCATCGCTGGAGAGCTCTCTGGCGATGGTTGCGGTGAGGGGCTTGGGGGCTCTCCGGGCAACGACAGGCGCAAGCGAATCGCAAGCAAGGGCAGAACGCAAGCACACCCCGCTTGCGTCCTGCCCTTGCTCACGATGAGCGGCGACTGCCGTCGCCCGGAGAGCCCCCAAGCCAAGACCCCGGCTTAGAAAAGACCAACCCCAGCCGTTTACGACGGAGCCGAAGGCGGACGCAACCGGCGCGGTGCGTCCGCTTGACCCACCACCTAGCCCAGCCTGCCCGAGATGACCGCCTGGCTTCGACCCCAACGCGGCAGCCAGACCACAGACCCGTCAGGGGACCGCCTCCGCAACCCCGCACTCAGCAGCGAGTGACCCACCACCTGCCCGCCGGTTGACTCCCGGCCGTCCCACCGCAACAAACCCCACAAAGCCCAGCCGAGACCGGGTCACCGATAAGCGACGACAACCGCGCTCTCAGCCGGCAGCTCCACCCGATCCCGCTGCAACACCACACCCTCGGACGTAGCCAGCAAGACCTTCGACGGCACATCCCGCAACGAGACCGTCTGCGGCGCCCCCGCGAAGTTGACCGCCACCGCCGTGTTGCCGCGCCGCATGACCAGATGCTGATCTCCGTGCCATACCTCGACCTTGTCGAGCCAGGGGTCGGTCAGCTCGGGCCGGCTGCGCCGCAGGGCGATCAGCCGCTTGTAGAGGTCGAGGATCTCGGCGTGTTCGGGCTTGGCGCGCTCGTCCCAGTCCAGTTTCGACCTCAGGAACGTCTCCGGGTCCTGGGGATCCGGCACTTCGGCCTCGTCCCAGCCGTGGGCGGCGAACTCGCGCCGGCGGCCGTTCTTGACGGCGGCGGCCAGTTCGGGTTCGGGGTGGCTGGTGAAGAACTGCCAGGGGCTGCTGGCCGCCCACTCCTCGCCCATGAACAACATCGGCGTGAACGGGGACGTCAGCAGGAGCGTGGCGCCGACCTTGAGGAGCCCGGGCGACAGCGTCGCGGAGATGCGGTCGCCGATGGCGCGGTTGCCGATCTGGTCGTGGTCCTGCAGGAACGCGACGAAGCGGTGGCCGGGGGTGCGGGTGCGGTCGACGGGCCGGCCGTGGCGGCGGCCGCGGAAGCTCGACCACGTGTTGGCGTGGAAGTAGGCGCTGGTCAGCACCGTTTCGAGGCATTCCAGGGAGCCGAAGTCGCCGTAGTAGCCCTGCCGTTCGCCGGTGAGGGTGGCGTGCAGCGCGTGGTGGATGTCGTCGTCCCACTGGGCGTTGAGGCCGTAGCCACCGGCCTCGCGAGGGGTGATCAGCCGGGGGTCGTTGAGGTCGGACTCGGCGATCAGCGACAGCGGGCGGTTGACGTGGGCGGAGAGCGACTCGACCTCGACGGCCATCTGTTCGAGCAGGTGGACGGCCGAGTGGTCGGCCAGCGCGTGCACGGCGTCGAGGCGCAGGCCGTCGATGTGATAGTCGCGCAGCCACATCAGGATGTTGTCGACGATGTAGCGGCGTACCTCTTCGGCGCCGGGGCCGTCGAGGTTGACCGCGGCGCCCCACGGGTTGGAGCCGGCTTCGCTCAGGTAGGGGGCGAACATCGGGGCGTACGCGCCGCTGGGGCCGAAGTGGTTGTAGACGACGTCCAGGACCACGCCCAGCCCCTTGTTGTGGGCGGCGTCGACGAAGCGCTTGAGGCCGTCGGGGCCGCCGTAGGCCTCGTGCGGCGCGAACCAGGCCACGCCGTCGTAGCCCCAGTTGTATTCGCCGTTGAACGAGTTGACCGGCAGCAGTTCGACCAGGTCGACGCCGAGCTCGACGAGGTGGTCGAGTCGGTCGATCGCGGCGTCGAAGGTGCCCTCGGCGGTGAACGTTCCGATGTGCATCTCGTACAGGACCGAGCCGGGCAGCTGGCGGCCGGTCCAGGCCGTGTCGGTCCACGCGTAGGCGCCGTGGTCGTAGACGCGGCTGGGACCGTGCACGCCTTGCGGCAGCCACGGGGATCTCGGGTCGGGCAGCGGCTGCGCGGCGTCCGGCAGCACGTACGCGTAGTCGGCGCCGGGGCCGGCCGACGGCACGTCGACGCGCCACCACCCGTCCGCGCCGCGTTCCATCTCCAGCTCCTCGCCTCCGAGAGACAGACGCACGGTCTTCTCCGGGGCCCACACCTCGAACAGCGTCATTTTTCTTTCACCAGGAGTGCGACGGGATAGGTACGCAGAAGCTCGGCCACCGAGAGACGGTTCCCGCCATAGCTGGTGTTGGTGAACACTTCCGTCCAGCTGTGGCCGTCGAGTGACACCACGGTGTCGCGCCAGCCGCCGTGACGTGACAATCCGACCGGCAGGCGGGTGGCGATCGTCACGGCGCCGCCGCGGTCGAAGCCGAGCACGTGCGAGCCGACGTGGCCCTCGGCGAACACCGGGCGGTAGCCGCCGAACAGCTCGGGGCGTTCCCGCCGCAGCCGCAGGGCGCGGCTGGTGACGAGCAGCTTGGCCGCGCCGGTCTCGTCGACCGGGGGCAGCCAGCCGTCGTCGAGGCGGGCCAGCATCTCGCGGCGGGCGGCGAAGTCGACCGGGCGGCGGTTGTCCGGGTCGACCAGGGAGTAGTCCCACAGCTCGGTGCCCTGGTAGACGTCGGGCACACCGGGCATGGTCAGCTGCACCAGTTTCTGGCCGAGCGCGTTGGACCAGCCGGGCGGGGTGATCGACGCGGCGAAGTCGGACACCTCGCGGTGCAGGGCCGGGTCGTCGTAGATCCTGTCGACCATCGCGCGCAGCGCCGTCTCGAACTGCTCGTCGGGGTGCTGCCAGGAGGTGCTGTTGGCCGCCTCCTTGGCCGCCTTCAGGGCGTACGCCTGCAGTCGCTCACGCGAGAGGGGCCAGGCGCCCACGGCGGCCTGCCACACCAGATGGGCCAGCGCGGGATCGCCGAGCGGGGCGACCCGCACCCAGCGGCGGACCACCTCGGTCCAGTCGCCCGGCACCTCGGAGAGCACCGCGAGCCGGGCCCGCACGTCCTCGCTGCGTTTGGTGTCGTGCGTGGACAGCGAGGTCATCGAGTCGGGCCAGGTGCGGTGGCGTTCCTCGTTGGAGTCGTGGAAGTCGTCGGGGCCGACGCCGAAGTCGACCGGGTCGTTGCCCACCTCGTTGCGGGCGGTGAACCTGGTCCAGCGGTAGAAGGCCGTGTCCTCGACGCCCTTGGCCATGACGGCGCCGGTGAACTGCTGGAAGCGGGCGGCCAGCTCGTCGTCGGGGTTGCGCAGCCGGGCGCAGAGCTGGTCGAGCACGGAGATGAGCTGGGGGCGCCGGCGGCCGGCCTCGGAGCGGGCCTTGGCCAGGTGGCGTGAGCCGAACGGCAGGTAGGACCGGTAGACCGGGAAGCAGGCGGCCAGCTCGGCGAGGGCGCGCGGCGCGTCCTCGATCTCGGGCGCCAGGCGGGCCATCCGGGCCAGCTCGGCGGCCAGCAGCGTCGTCGCGGCCGTGAACTTGGTCTCGTGGACCAGGTCCTGCCAGGATTTCTCGCCGCCGGTCAGGTGGTGCTGGAGGGTGTCGAAGAACGCCTCGGTGCCGGGGTCGACGAAGACCCCGCCGACCTCGGCCAGCGCGTCGTAGCCGGTGGTGCCGGCGACCGGCCAGCGCGGCATCTCCTCGCCGGGCTCGAGGATCTTCTCGATCACGAGCCAGGCGTCGGGGGCGGCCTGGCTGAGCCGCTCCAGGTAGGCGCCGGGGTCCCGCAGGCCGTCCGGGTGGTCGACCCGGATGCCCTGGACGAGGCCCTCGTTGTACCAGCGCAGGATCTCGGCGTGGGTGGCGTCGAAGACCTTGGGGTCCTCGACGCGCAGACCGGCCAGGTCGACGATCGCGAAGAACCGGCGGTAGTTGAGCTCGGAGTCGCCCCGGGTCCAGTTGACCAGCTCGTAGTGCTGCCGGTCGTGCACCTCGCGCGCGGTGCCCTCGCCGGTGCCGTCGGCGATCGGGAACCGCTTGTCGTAGTAGCGCAGCTCGCCGTCCTCGACCCGCAGGTCGTCGAGCGCGTCGGGCGAGTCGGCCAGCGTCGGGATCAGCAGCCGGCCGCGCGACCAGTCGATGTCGTAGAAGTCGGCGAATTCCGATTCCTGGCCGCGCCGGAGCACGTCCCACCAGGTCGGGTTGGCCGACGGCACGGCGACCCCGGCGTGGTTGGGCACGATGTCGACGACCAGGCCCAGCCCCGCGTTCTGCAGGGCGGCGGAGAGGTCGCGCAGCCCGTCGGCCCCGCCCAGGGCCGGGCTGACCTGGGAGTGGTCGACGACGTCGTACCCGTGCTCGGAACCGGGAGTCGCGGTGAGCAGCGGCGCCGTGTAGAGGTGACTCACGCCGAGGTCGGCGAGGTAGTCGGCCAGCTCGGCCGTCGTCTTGAGAGGGAACTCGGGGCGGACCTGGACTCGGTAGGTTCCGGAAGGGGGCATTCAGACCGTCCTGTCGAGCACGATGAGCGACCTGTCCGGCACCCAGAGCCTGTTGCCGGCCTCGACGACCGACGGGCGATCCGGGGACGGCTCGGCCGTCTCGATGACCTTCTCCCACTTCTCCCCGTACTCGGCGGGGGGCGTGGCGAACTCGATGGGCGCGTCGTGCGCGTTGAAGAACAGCAGGAACGAGCTGTCGACGTGCCGCTGGCCGTACTGGCCGCGCTCGCGGATGCCCTCGCCGTTGACGAAGAGCGCGACCGCGCGGCCGAAGTCGTTGCCCCAGTCGTCGCCGGCCATCTGGCGGCCGTCGGGGGTGAACCATTCCAGGTCGGGCAGCGGGTCGCCGCCGCCGCGGGCGGTCACCGGCAGACCGGTGAAGAACCGCCGCCGCTGGAACACCTGGTGGCGGTGGCGGAAGGCGGTGAGCTTGCGGGTGAACTCGAGCAGGTGCTCGTCGGCGTCGCCCCAGTCGATCCAGGAGAGCTCGTTGTCCTGGCAGTAGGCGTTGTTGTTGCCCTGCTGGGTGCGGCCCAGCTCGTCGCCGTGCGAGATCATCGGCACGCCCTGCGACAGCATCAGCGTGGCCAGGAAGTTGCGCCGCTGCTTGGCCCGCAGCTCGAGCACCTTGGCATCGTCGGTGGGACCCTCGATGCCGCAGTTCCACGACCGGTTGTGGCTCTCGCCGTCCCGGTTCTCCTCGCCGTTGGCGTCGTTGTGCTTGTCGTTGTACGACACCAGGTCGTTGAGCGTGAACCCGTCGTGCGCGGTCACGAAGTTGATCGAGTGGAAGGGCTTGCGGCCGTCGTCCTGATAGAGGTCGGCCGAGCCGGTGATCCGGGACGCGAACTCGGCCAGCGTGGCCGGTTCGCCGCGCCAGAAGTCGCGTACGGTGTCGCGGTATTTGCCGTTCCACTCGGTCCAGTTGGGCGGGAAGTTGCCCACCTGGTAACCGCCGGGGCCGACGTCCCACGGCTCGGCGATCAGCTTGACCTGGCCGACCACCGGGTCCTGCTGGACGACCTCGAAGAACGTGGAGAGCCGGTCGACGTCGTAGAACTCGCGGGCCAGCGTCGAGGCGAGGTCGAAGCGGAAGCCGTCGACGTGCATCTCGGTGACCCAGTACCGCAGCGAGTCCATGATGAGCTGGAGACTCTGCGGGCTGCGCACGTTGAGGCTGTTACCCGTGCCGGTGTAATCCATGTAGAACTGCGGCTGATCGTCCACCAGACGGTAGTACGTCCGGTTGTCGATGCCCTTGAGGCTGAGCGTGGGGCCCAGGTGGTTGCCCTCGGCCGTGTGGTTGTAGACGACGTCGAGGATCACCTCCATCCCGGCCTTGTGCAGCGCCTTGACCATGCCGCGGAACTCCTGGGTCTGCTGGCCCAGCGTGCCGGTCGACGAATAGCCCTGGTACGGCGCGAAGAAGCCGAGCGTGTTGTAGCCCCAGTAGTTGTGCAGGCCGAGGTCGTGCAGGCGGTTGTCGTGCACGAACTGGTGCACCGGCATCAGCTCGACCGCGGTCACGCCGAGGCTCTTGAGGTGCTCGATGATCGCCGGGTGGCCGATCGCCGAGTAGCTGCCCCGCATGTCCTTGGGGACCTCGGGGTGCCGCTCGGTCAGCCCCTTCACATGGGTCTCGTAGATCACCGAGTGGTGGTACGGGATGTCCGGCCGGCGGTCGTTGCCCCAGTCGAAGTACGGGTTCACCACGACGCCCTTGGCCATGTAGGCGGCCGAGTCGAGATCCGACATCTGGTCGGGGTTCTCGAAGTCGTACGCGTACAGCGACGGGTGCCAGTCGATGTCGGCGTCGACCGCCCGGGCGTACGGGTCGAGCAGCAGCTTGTGCGGGTTGTACCGCAGTCCGCGCGACGGGTCGTACGGCCCGTACATCCGGTAGCCGTAGCGCTGCCCCGGTTCGACCCCGGGGAGGTAGGCGTGCCAGACGAACGCGTCCTGCTCGTGAAGCTGGACCTTGCGCTCGTTGCCGGACGGGTCGAACAGGCACAGTTCGACCGCTTCGGCCCCCTCGGAGAAGATCGCGAAGTTCGTGCCCGTGCCGTCGTACGTGGCACCCAACGGGTACCGGTGACCAGGCCAAACCTGCATATCGTGCTCCCACCCCTCGACCTTCGGTGCGCTGCGACCGCACAGCTTCGGCACCGCGGCGGGAGGCAATTGCCCACCCATCCGCGGGTGTAACCCTGTGCGGCCGTGTCGTGGGCCATTCTCACCGATGGGGCGGACAAGTTTTCGCGCTACGGACCCGATACCCAACTCAGGTGGACTGCCACACTTCGGGGTTTGACTTTCCGCAAATTGAGCATAAGGCGGGCGTGCCGATCACTTTCGGACCGCACGAGTGTGGTTCCCCGGACCGCGAATGGCTGGTGACGGACGGTCTGGGCGGCTTCGCCACCGGCACTGTCCCGGGTCTGCGGACCCGGCGCTACCACTCGCTGCTGACGCTGGCCGCGGTGCCCGGCTCCGGGGACGCCACCGGCGAGCGGCGCCTGGCCCTGGCCGCGCTCGACCTCACCGTGACGCTCCCCACGGGGGCCAAGGTCCCGCTGTTCACCCATGAGTGGGAGTCGCGCGCGCTCGTCCCCCGCGGGGATCGCCATCTGGAGACCTTCGCCCTGATCGACGGCGTCCCGCGGTGGCGCTGGCGGATCGGCGGGGTGGTGATCGAACGCGAGCTCGCCATGCGGCACGGGCACCCGGGCGTAGCCGTCACCCACCGGGTGGTGTCGGCCGCCGAGCCGGTCGGGCTGGCCGTCGCGGCCATGTGCACCTGGCGTGACGCGCACGACCTGCGCCGGGCCGGCAGCGGGCCGCTGCGCGTGGAGCAGGTCGCCGGCGGCGTGATCGTGGAGGACGCGTACCGGATCGCCGGACCCGGCTGGCAGGCCGGCGGCGAGTGGCACCTCGGCGCGTACGCCCGGGAGGAGGCCGCCCGCGGGTTGCCCGCCGTGGAGGATCTCTGGCACGCGGGCACGTACTTCGAGCAGGTGAGCCCCGGCGGCGTGATGGAGATCTCGGCCTGGGCCGGCGAGCTGACCGAGCGACCGGTCCCGGCCACGTCGGTGATCACCGCGGCTCGGGCCCGGTCGCGCGAGCTGGTGGCCGCGGCCAAGGCCGAGGGATCCGTCGAGACGCTGGTACTGGCGGCCGACGCGTTCGTGGTGCACGGCGCCGACGGCCCGGACGTCGTCGCCGGCTACCCGTGGTTCGGCAGCTACCTGGGCGACACGATGACCTCGTACGAGGGCTTGTTCCTGGACACCGGCCGGGTCGAGGAGGGCCGCGAGCTGCTGCTGGCCCACACCGTGAGCGCCGCCGAGCAGATCGCCGAGCCGGGTGGCCCGTGGGCGCCTCGGAGCTCGCCGGACGCGCCGCTCTGGCTGGCCCACGCGATCGACCGGCACGTGCGCCGCACCGGCGACACCGACCTGGCCGCCGAGCTGGTCGACCCGCTGGGCCGGCTGCTGCGGCGTCACCTCGACGTCGACCCGGCCGACGGGCTGGTGCGCCTGGGCACCGCGGCCACCTGGATGAACGGCTACACCGAGGACGGCCTGGTCACCCCGCGGATCGGCAAACCGGTCGAGATCAACGCGCTCTGGGTGAACGCCCTGGCCGTCCTGGCCGGGCTGACCGCCGAGGCCGGGCGGGACGACGCCGGTCCGCGGGCCGGGCACGACCGCGCGCGGGCCTCGTTCCGGGCCCGCTTCCCGGCGCCCGAGGGCTGGCTGTACGACGTGATCGACGGCCCGGCCGCGACCTATCCACTCGGGGCCGGCAGCCGCCACGACGACCCGTCGCTGCGGCCCAACCAACTGCTCGCCTGGTCGCTGCCGCACGCGCCGCTCGACGAGGGGGTGGCCGCCCTGCACCGGATCGGCGACGCCCTGCTGACCCCGCTCGGCCTGCGCACCCTCGCCCCGACCGAGTACGGCTACCAGGGCGAGCACCGCGGCGACCGGGACGAACGCGACATCGCCTACCACCAGGGCACGGTCTGGCCGTGGCTGATCGGCCCGTACGCCGACGCGTGCGCCGCCCTCGGCCGGCCCACCGACGACCTGCTCGACGGTCTCGAGGCGCACCTGCGCGAGTGGGGCGCCGGGTCGGTGAGCGAGACCGCCGACGGCGACCCGCCGCACCGGGCCGGCGGCAGCCCCTTCTCGGCGCGCTCCGTCGCCGAGCTCCTCCGTGTCCTCCGAAAGGCCTGAGCCGTGACCCGCATCCTGATGCTGTCCTGGGAGTACCCGCCGCTGCTGGTGGGCGGCCTCGGCCGGCACGTGCACGCGCTCGCCACCACGCTGGCCGCCGCCGGGCACGACGTCACGGTGGTCACCCGGCAGGCGCCGGGCGCGCTGCGCGAGGAGTACGCCGAGGGCGTCCGCATCCTCCGCGCGCCCGACGACCCGGCCCGCTTCGAGGTACGCGACGGCGACATGCTGGCCTGGGCGATGGCGTTCAACCACACGCTGACCCGGACCGCCCTGCGCGCCGCCCGCACCGGCCGCTACGACGTGATCCACGCGCACGACTGGCTGGTGGCCCACGCCGCGGTGACCGTGCGCGACCACCTCGACGTGCCGCTGGTCGCCACCATCCACGCCACCGAGTCGGGCCGGCACCAGGGCTGGCTGCCGCACCCGCACAACCGGTCGATCGACGACATCGAGCGGTGGCTGGCCGGCGAGGCGTCCCGCACGATCGTCTGCTCCGACTACATGAGCGACGAGGTGCGCCGGCTGTTCGACGTGCCCGCGGCCGGCATCGACGTGGTGCCCAACGGGGTGGACGCGCTCGTCTGGAGCCCCCGGCCGCGCGCGGTGGCCGCCGCCCGCCGCCGGTACGCCGGGGCGGACGGCCCGCTGGTCAGCTTCGCCGGCCGGCTCGTCTACGAGAAGGGCGTCCAGCACCTGCTCGCGGCCGTGCCGGCCCTGCGCGAGCGGCACCCCGGGCTCCGGGTCGTCATCGCCGGCGACGGCCCGTACCGCAAGGATCTGGAAGCTCTGGCCACCGACGGGGTGACCTTCGCCGGCTTCCTGACCGGCCATCACCTGACCGCCCTGATGGGCGCCTCCGACTGTTACGTCGTGCCGAGCATCTACGAGCCGTTCGGCATGGTGGCGCTGGAGGCGGCGGCCGCCGGGACGCCGGTGGCGGTGGCGGACACCGGCGGGCTGGCCGAGATCGTCGACCACGGCGTCACCGGGGTGAAGTTCCCGCCCGGCGACCCGGACGCCCTGGCCGCCGCGGTCGGGGCCGTGCTGGCCGACCGCGAGCACGCCCGCGCGGTGGCCCGCCGGGCCCGCCGCCGGGTGCACGACGACTTTGCCTGGCCGGGCATCGCCGCCGCCACCCTCGCCGCCTACGAACGAGCCTGCGAGGAGGACGCCCACCGGGTCAGCCGGGAGGCCGAGAGTGTGCTGGCGACCACCCCCGGTCGCGCCTGGTCAGCCACCGGGGGCTGCCCCTAGGATCTCCGGCTATGGGCAAAGGCGTTCGCATCCAGGAACTTCCCGGCCTCGGCACCCGGTACGACGTCGACCTGCACTCCGGCAGCGACCGCGTGTCGATCGTGGTCGGCCGGGACGGCAAGCGGCACCTCTACGTGTTCACCACGGCCGGGGACGAGCCGACGGCGGTGATCGAGCTCACCGAGGAGCAAGCCCGCAAAATCGGTGCCGTGCTCGCCGGCACGTTCTTCGTGGACTGACCGCGTGCACGCGAACCTCATCGGGCTCGGCGCCCTGATCCTGGTGGCCGGCCTGCTCGCCCGTCTCGGGCGCCGGATGGGCCTGCCCACCGTCCCGTTCTTCATGCTGGCCGGCATCCTGCTCGGTCCCAGCACGGCCGGTCCGGTCGCCTTCGAACACCCCGAGGACCTCGACATCCTGGCCCTGTTCGGCCTGGTCGTGCTCCTGTTCCACCTGGGCCTGGAGTTCCCGGTCGAGCAGGTGCTGGGCAGCGGCAAACGCCTGTTCTGGGCGGCCGGGGCCTACATCGGCATCAACATCGGCGCCGGGCTCGGCTTCGGCTTCGCCCTGGGCTGGGGGGCCAAGGAGGCCTTCGTCATCGCCGGCGCGGTCGGCATCTCGTCGTCGGCCATCGCCACCAAGCTACTCATCGAGATGCGCCGGCTGGCCAACGCCGAGACGCCGGTCATCCTGGGCATCATCGTCATCGAGGACCTGTTCCTGGCGTTCTACCTGGCCCTGCTCAGCCCGATCCTGTCCGGCGCCACCTCGGCCGGCGAGCTGATCCTGCGCATCGGCATCAGCTTCGGCTATCTGGCCGTGCTGTTCGCGGTGGCCCGCTGGGGCGCCAAGTGGATCGGCCGGGCGCTCGACACCCGCGAGGACGAGCTGGTCGCGATCATCATGGTCGGCCTGGTCGTGCTGATCGCCGGCATCTCGGCCGAGATCGGCGTCTCCGACGCGATCGGCGCGCTGATGATCGGTCTGGTGGTGGCCCGCACGTCGATCCGCGAGCGCGCGGAACGCATCATCGTGCCGTTGCGCGACGTGTTCGCCGCGATCTTCTTCGTCGCGTTCGGCACCAGCATCGACGTCGGCGAGATCGGCTCGGTCGTCGTGCCGGTGCTGATCGCCGTGGGCATCACGGTCGTCACCAACGTCTCGGCCGGCCTGATCACGGCCCGGCTCTTCGGGCTCAACCAGCGCGGCGCGGCCAACGTGGGCCTGACCGTGCTCGGCCGGGGCGAGTTCTCGCTGATCCTGGCCACGCTGGCCATCGGCGCCGGGCTCGACGAGCGGATCGGCCCGTTCATCGCGCTCTACGTGCTGATCCTCGCGGTGCTCGCGCCGATCCTGGCCGCGAACTCCAAGTACCTGGCCCGGATCATCCCCGACCGGCTGCTGCACGACCGCTGGCGGTACGTGCGGGAGGAGACGATCAGCACTGCGTGCACCCACCTCGATCGGATCCAGATCACCGAGACCGACGAGGAGGAGTGCGCGGAGTGCGTCGAGACGGGCGACACCTGGGTGCAGCTGCGCATGTGTCTGACCTGCGGCCTGGTCGCCTGCTGTGACGACTCCAAGAACAAGCATTCGACGGCCCACTACGAGGACAGCCGGCACCCGTTGATCCGCTCGCTGCAGGAGGGCGACGGCTGGCAGTACTGCTACGAGGACCAGTCGCTGGTGCGCGAGCCGGCCGGTTCGGCGCGGTCCTGAGCAATTTCCCCGCCGAAGTGAACACTTCTACTCACGTGCCGGAGCCGTCCGGCACGGAAGGCTGACGCCCATGACTGTGGGGATCACCGGGATCGCGTACGCCCTGCCGGCCCGGACCGAGCTGACCGACGATCTGCAGCAGCGGGTCGCCGGCGGGCTGCCGGTGCCGGCCGGGCTGTTCCGCCGGACGACCGGCATCCGGCAGCGGCACGTGGCGGCCGACGACGAGTACGCCTCGGACCTGGCCGTCGACGCCGCCACCAAGGTGCTGGCCGACACCGGCACCGACCCGCACGACCTCGACCTGCTGCTGTTCGCCAGCGCCACCCGCGACATGACCGAGCCGGCCACCGCGCACGTGGTGCAGGCCGCCCTGGGCAGCCGGGCCCACGCGCTCGACGTCACCAACGCCTGCAACAGCTTCCTCAACGGCATCGACCTGGCTCGCTCGATGATCCTGGCCGGGCGCGCGAGCAGGGCGCTGGTCGTGACCGGCGAGACGCCGACCCGGGCCCGGCGTCCCCGGTTGCGCACCCTGGCCGAGGCGCGGGCCGCGTTCGCGGGCTACACCTTCGGCGACGCGGGCGCGGCCGTGCTGGTCGAGCCGGTCGCGAGCGGCGGCATCCTCGACATCGACACCGAGACGCACTCCGAGCACTGGGCGGTGGGTGGCATCTTCGGCGGCGGCTCCCGGCATCCCCGCGGCGACGAGCACACGTACTTCACCGGCGACGGCCGCCGGCTGCGCGACGTGTTCGAGCAGATCGGCGCCGGCCTGATCGAGCGGGTCGCCGCCCGCACCGGGCTGGGCTGGGACGACTACGCCAAGGTGCTCGTGCACCAGGTGACCCGGCCCTACCTGGAACGCTTCGTCGCGGTCACCGGCGTCCCGCGGGACAAGCTGGAGGTGACCGTCGGCGAGCTGGGCAACATGGCCTCCGCCTCGATCGGCGTCCAGCTGGGCCGCGTACGCCCGGGCCTGAACGCCGGCGACCGGGTGCTCCTGGTCGGTCTGGGCGGCGGCGTCAGCCTGATGACCATGGTGTGGGAGGTCTCGTGACCGCCCCGCTGTGGGTGATCGTCCCGGCCTACAACGAGGCGGCCCGGATCGGTGCGACCCTGAAGGCCCTCGCGGCGCAGACCGACCCGGATTTCACGCTGCTCGTGGTCGACAACGGCTCGACCGATGCCACCGCCGACGTGGTACGCGCGTTCCGCGGGCCGTTCCCGACCCACCTGCTCGTCGAGCCCGAGAAGGGCGTGGGCTGCGCGGTCGACACCGGTTTCCGGCACGCCATCGCGGCCGGCGCGGTGCACCTGGCCCGGACGGACGCCGATTGCCTGCCCGCCCCCGGCTGGGTGGCGGCGGCCCGCGCGGCGCTGGTCTCCTCGCGGGGACTGGCCTGCGGCCGCATCACCGCCCGGGCCGACGAGCACGGTCCGGGCGGGCGCGCCTTCTTCCGGCTGCTGGTGGTGCTCGCGGCGAGCTTCGGCCGGCTGCGCCCGGCCCACTCCGGGCCCGAATTCAAGGCGCCGTACCGCATGCACGCCGGCAACAACATGGCCATCACCGCGGCGCTGTACGAGGCGTGCGGCGGCATGCCGAGGCGGCCCTCCCCCACCGACCGCACGTTCCTCAACCGGGTACGCCGCACCACGCCGGCGATCGTGCACAGCCGCCACATGGTGGTCGCCAACTCGACCCGGCGCCTCCGGGCGTACGGGGTCGTCGGCACCGCGAAGTGGTATCTGGACCAGGGCAGCGGGGCGCACACGGCGGACCCGCGCTGATGCTGACCGAGCTGATCGCCGGGCTGCGCGAGGACGACGCCCGCCCGGCGCTGCCCGGCACGAGCCGCGGCGACCTGGCCCGGCTGGTGGGCGGCTACGCCGTGGCGCTCGCCGCCGAGGGGCTGACCGCCGGGGAAACGGTCGCGCTGGCCGTGCGGCCCGGCCCCCGTTCGCTGGCCGTCCTGCTGGCGGCCTACCACCTCGGGTTGCGCCTGGCCGTGGTCGACCCGTCGGCCGGTCCCGAGGTGGTGCGGGCCCGCCTCGCGCTGGCCGGGCCCCGCCTGGTGCTGGCCGACGCGGCCGCTCAGGCCGTGGCCGGGTGGGCGGCGCCGCTGGCCCGCCGCGCCCATCTCGCCCTGCCCGATCTGAGCGCCATCGCGCCCGTCCGGACGGTGGGGCGCCGGCTCCCCGGTTCGCCGCCGGCCCTGCGTCCGCGGCCGGGCCGGTTCCCCCGGGCGTACGCCGGTGAGGGCGACGCCGTGGTCGTGTTCACCTCGGGGACGACCAGCCGGCCGCGCGCGGTCGTGCACACCCGGGCCTCGGTCTCGGCCGGCATGGCGGCGGTGCGCGACCTGGTGCGGCCGGTGCCGGGAGCGCCGGTGCTGGGCGGCACGTTCTTCGTGCTGCTGCCGTCGCTGGCCAGTGGGGCGCCGGTGGCCCTGCCGGCCCGCCGCGGGCTGCGACGCCAGCTCCGCTCGCTCCGGCCGCAGGCCGTCTATCTGACCCCGCCGCAGTTGCGGGCCGCGCTGGCCGCCGGTTGCCAGTTCGACGGGCGGGTCTACAGCGGCTCGGCCCCGGTCAGCGCCTCGTTGCTGGCCGCGGTGCGCCGCGCGGGCGCCCGCGAGGCCTGGGGGGTCTACGCGCTCACCGAGGTCTTCCCGGCCGCCGCCGTCGAGTCGGCCACCAAGAGCGCCTACGACGGCGACGGCGACCTGGTCGGCGAGCTGCTGCCCGGCGTGGACGCCCGGGTCGGCCCCGACGGTCAGGTGCAGCTGGCCGGGCCGACCGCGGCCGACCGCTACCTCGGCGAGGAGCCGTTCTCGTGGGTCGTCACCGGCGACGTCGGCCGGGTCGAGGGCCGCACGGTGGTGCTCGGCGGCCGCGCGAAGGACATGATCCTGCGCCGGGCCGAGAACATCTACCCGGGCCTGTACGAGCCGGCGTTGCACGTGCCCGGGGTCGAGCTGGCCCTGCTGGTCGGCGTCCCGGCCGGCGACGGCGACGAGCGCGTGGTCGCGGTCGTGCAGGCCGCCGCGGGCGCCGCCGAACGCGACGTCCGGCTGGCGCTGCGCGAACCGCTGGCCCGGATGGGCTCGGCCCGGCCCGACGCCGTGGTCTTCGCCCGCATCCCGCTGGCCGGCCGCTCCCGCAAGCCCGACCGGGCCGCCGCCGCCCGCCTGGTGGCCGGCGCGTGACGGCCCGGTCCCGGGACAGGCGGGTCTATCTGAGCAGCCACCCGGTGCTGTTCGCGCTGCTGGCGGCCACCCGGCGGCGGCCGGCGCTGCGGCTGGGAAGCACGGTGCTGGTGCACGACCAGGAAGCGTTCCGCACGGCGCTGACCCGCGTGCCGCTCGACCGGACGGCCGCCGGCACCACCGGTGGGGCGGCCGGTGAGCTGGCCGGGGCGGGCGCGCTCTTCGACCAGCAGGGCGCCGAGCACCGCGACAGCCGCCGGGCCACCGCCACGCTGCTCGGCGCGGCCGGGGTCGCGAAACTGCGCCCGACCTGGACCAGGCTGCTCGACGACCGGCTGCCGGTGCTCGCGACCGGTGGCGCCGTCGACCTCGTGCCGCTGGCCGCCGAGATCGCCGGAGCCACCGCGGCCGAGCTGCTCGAGCTCGACGTCGACCCGGTCGAGCTCGCGACGGCGGCCCGCGTGGCGGCGGCCGCGGCGGCCCGTGCCCACCTGCCCGGGGTGGGCCGGTGGCGGGCCGGGCGCTCGGCCGCGGCGGCCGCGGACCGGCTCATCGGCCTGGTGGCCCCCGGCCGGCCGGCCGACGCGGGCCGCAACGTGATGCTGGCCGTGGCGGCCGTCAACACCACGGTGGCCGCGCTGCCCCGAGCCGTGGCCTGGGCCTGCGACGACGACCTGTGGGAAAACGCCGGCCGGGCTCTGGCGGACGAGCTGATGCGGGTCACCGCGCCGACACCGCTGCTGCCCCGGGTCGCGGCCGGGGACGCGACCGTCGGCGGCTGCCCGGTGCGGTCCGGCGACCGGCTGCTGCTGATCGCCCGGCACGCCGCCGAGGCCCACCGCGCCGGCCCGGAGCCGGACCATCCGCAGCCGGCCCGCACGGCCCAGCTGGTCTTCGGGGCCGGCTCGCACTTCTGCCCGGGCGCCGGTCTGGCCCGCGCGCAGCTCGCCGACCTGCTGGCGGCGCTCGCACCGTACCGACCGGTCGTGGCCCGGGCGCGGGCCGACCGGCGGGCCGCGCTGCCGGGCTGGCGCTCGCTGACCATCCGCGGCACGGCACCCGGCGCACGCATCCCGCTCGACCAGGCGGCACCGCTCCAACAGGGCACGCCGTGAGGGTGGCGGTGACCGGTGCCAGCGGTTTCTGCGGCGCCGTGGTGGCGCGGGCGGCGGCCGGATCGGGCGCCGACGTGGTCTGCGTGGGCCGGCGGCCGGGGCCGGTCGGCGAGCACGTCTTCTGGGACGCCACGACCGGGACGCCCGATCTGCGCGGGGCCGACGTGGTGCTGCACCTGGCCGCCGCGGTCGGTGACTCGGGCCCGGAACGGGAGTTCGCGGCGGTCAACGTCGACGGCACCCGGCGGCTTCTGGAGGCGGCCGGGACGACGCCCGTCGTGTGGGTGAGCAGCGCGAGTGTCTACCGGCCCGGCCCCTACCCGGCGGCGGTGCGCGAGGACCGGCCGACCGACGGGCAGCGGACGGCGTACGGAAGAACGAAGGCGGCCGGCGAACGCCTGGCGCTGGCGGCCGGGGCGGTCGTGCTGCGGCCGCGGGCCGTCTACGGCCGGGGCGACCCGCACCTGCTTCCCCGGCTGCGGCGGACCGTCCGGGCCGGTCGCGCCTGGCTGCCCGGTCCGGACGTCACGCTGAGCCTGACCGCGGTGGAGAACCTGGCCTCGGCCTGCCTGACGGCCCACCGGTGGCCGCCCGGCGCCTACAACATCGCCGACGCGACGCCCTACTCACGGGACGCGGCGGTGGCGGCCGTCCTGGGCGTGCCGGTGCGGCGGGTGCCGGCCCGGCCGGTCCGGATGGTCGCGGCGACCGGCCTGCTGCCGGCCCTGACCCCGTACGCGCTGGATCAGATCACCGACGGCCTGGTGCTCGACATCGGGCGGGCCCGGGCGCGGGGCTGGACCCCGAAGGCGCGGCTCACGACGTCCTGACGACTCGGGAGCGCGCGACCGTCGCGGCGAGCGTGCCGTCGCTGTCGTGGCGGGTGGTCACCATGTCGACCGAGAAGACGTAGCGGGTTCTGCGATCCAGACCGGTCACCGTGGCCGTCCGGTAGCCGCACGTGGTGCCGGGCGTGACGACGGTCCAGCCGACCTCCCGCTGCGGGCCGAGCATCGAGTCCTGGGTGATCGCGGTGACCCGGTACTCCACGATGTTCGAGGTGGCCGGGTCGTACCAGGTCACGGTGCCGCTGGTGGCGCCCGTGGTGGCGTCGGCGCCGTTGATCACGTTGCCCTTGACCGGCGGGCAGGACGGGCTGCCGGTGGGCTTCGCGGCCGCCGCGTCCGACGGCAGCGGCAGGAAACCGCTGGGGACCGGGCTCGGCGTACCGGTCGCCCGGCTCGCGACCGGCGAGGGGGTGGCCTGACCGGTGGCCACGACGACCCACGGCGTCGCGCCGTTCTCGCTCGGAGTGGCGCCCGGCGTGTCGCCACTGCCGCAGCCGCCCAGCACGAGCGGCGCGACAACGAGCCCCAGTCCCAGCCAACGACGACGCACGCAGCCTCCTTGAGATCGGATCCGTTCAGCAGATCCGATCGTCCGGCGCGGCGGCGGGCTTAGCTGTAGACGCGCGTGGGGCTGATCAGGACGGCCGTGCGGCGCTGCTCACGCATCACCCGGTCGTACTCGTCCCAGTCGTCGTGGCTGCCGCCGGCCGCGGCGAAGATCTCCCGCAGCAACAGGCGCAGCCCTTCGGCGTCGAGACCGGGCCACGGGTCGTCCGGGCCGGCCAGTTGCGCCCGGCCCTCGACCGCGGCCCATTTCCACCCCTGCCGGAAACCCACGGTCACCTGGGGCCGGGCCCGCAGGTTGGCCAGCTTGACCGGCCCGTACGTGACGAAGGCCAGGAACGGCTCGCCGCGGGTGACGATGCCGGTGTTGACCAGCGAGGTCTGGATGCTCTGGTCGGCGCGCAGCGTCGACACCAGCGCCAGACCCGAGTCGGCCCGGCTGAGTTCCCAGGCCTCGGTCAGTGTGATCCCCATGCGGGGCACGCTAGCGTGGTTGCGGGTCGGGTTGGCGGGTGTGGCTGTACAGATCGCGGGCGCGCTCGGCCAGTTCTCGGGTGGCGGCCGAGTTGACCCAGGTGCCGAGCACGATCGCCGCGCCGGGGATCATCTTGGCGAACACACGCCGGGCGGCGTGGACTCCCGCCATCTGGGCCAGTTTGACGCCGAGCCGCAGCATCACGCCGCTCAGCGGGCGGGTGCCCGCCCCGGCGAACATCTTGACGGCGCGCTCACGCCCGGCGGCGACGCCCAGGGCCAGGCGGGCCGACTGGGCCAGCTTGTGCACGCGCTGGAGGACCAGCAGCTCGGTCGCCCGTTCGGGGGCGGCCGGGTCGTGGCCGTGGGCGGCGGCGATGTGCAGCACCATGCGGGCCTGGTTCCAGGCCAGAACGCCGACGTCCAGCACCGCCCCGGGCAGGCCGGTGGCGCCGGACACCGCGCCGGAGATGCGGGCCAGTGTCGTGAACCGCTTGACGGCCTGGGCGGCCAGCTGCTCGGGAGTGCGGTCGGGGTGTTCGGCCCGGGCGCGTTCGGCCCAGGCGGCGGCCTCGGGGCCGAGCCGGCGGACCGCTTCGAGGGCGAGGTGCTCCGGCGCGTACTGCGGATCGGCCTTCATCCGCGACCAGAGGGTGCCGGGAGGCGCGTCGGTTTCGGTGATCGTCGCTGGTTCGGTGAGCTCGGTGGAAGAGTTCAAGGGCTTGGTCACCAGATCGCTCCGAGGGGGGAAGGGAACGTTCCTTTGCCATTGTGCCGTGCACATGCACGTGCACGCGAGCGTTCGTGATCGTTGTGTTCAACCAGAGACCTGTCCGGCCGATATCTCAGAGCGTGACGAACGATCGCCCGGTGGCTCGGCTGCACCTGACGCCCCTGCTCGCCCTCGGCGCGTTTTTGCAGGTCACTGCCATGGTGCTGTACGCCGTCAACGCGTCCGAGCCTCGGTTCAGCCCGGTCTGGGGCTGGGTGCCGGGTATCGCCCTGACCGGTGTGACGGCCGTCGCATGCTGGCAGACCGCCGGCACGCCCGGCCTCGACCGGGTCGCCGCCCGGCTCTGGCGCTCGATCAGCTGGTGCGCCGCGCTGGTCGCGCTGGGCAACGCCGGCGACGCCCGGCAGTCCCTGATCGACCCGGAACGGGTCACGCAGCAACAGCACGACCTGCCCACGACCATCTGCTACGTGCTCGCCGTCGGCATCGTCGTGTGGGCGCTGCTGCGGCTGCCGCTGGGCGGGAACCGCAGCACCACGACCCGCTTCATGCTCGACGCGCTCACCATCGGGGTCACCGTCAGCATCTTCGCCTGGTACTTCACGGTACGGGCGATCGACGGCGGCGACGCCCAGCGCACCACCGTGCCGATGCTGATGCTCGCCGTCCTCGGGCTGATCGTGGCCCTGGCCATGGTGAAGGTCGCCATGACCGGCATGGGCGGGCTCGAACACGGCACCCTGCGCTGGTTCGCCGCGGCGGCCATCGTGGGCACCGTCGGCGGCGGCCTGTTCCCGCTCGTCGTCCAGGCGCCGGTCGGCCTCAGCGGCTCCCAGATGTTCGTCCCGGCGACCATGCTCTGCGTCGTGCTGGGCGCCGACCGGCAGCGGCGGGCCGCCGGCGTGCGGCCCGGCCCGTCCCGGCGGCGGCTGTTCAGCGTGGTGCCGTACGCCGCCGTGGCCGCCACCGACGGCCTGCTGCTCTGGGTCAGCAGTGACTCCGGGCGCGTCGTGCTCGTCGTGGCCACGGCCGCCTCACTGCTCACCGCGCTGGTCGCCGTGCGGCAGTTCGGCGCCCTGCGCGACAACGGGCGCCTGCTGAACCGCGTCGACCAGCAGCTCACCCAGCTCAACCGCTATCAGGACGAGCTCACCCACCGCGCCACCCACGACGTGCTCACCGGACTGGCCAACCGCTACCTGTTCGAGGAGTCCGCCCAGAAGCTGCTGGCCGCCGGCGCCCCGCTGTGCGTGGCCCTGGTCGACCTGGACGACTTCAAGGCGATCAACGACCGGTTGGGGCACGCGGTCGGTGACGCCTTCCTGGTCGCGATCGCCGAGCGCCTGCGGGGGTCGCTGCGCGAGGGCGACCTCGCCGCCCGCCTCGGCGGCGACGAGTTCGGGCTGCTGCTGCCCGGACTGACCAGCGCCGAGGCGCTCGCCCTGCTGAGCCGTCTGGACGAGACGATGAGCCGGCCGTTGCCCGCCGGCGGGCACGAGTTGCTGGCCCGGGCCAGCATCGGCGTGGCCGAGGCCTGGCCCGGGGCCACCGCCGCCGAGGTGCAGCGCCGCGCCGATGTCGCGATGTACTCGGCCAAGGATCGCGGCAAGGGGCGGTTCGCCGTCTACGACGCCGCGCTCGAACGCACCCACGAGGCCGATCAGCAGCTCGGCGCCGACCTGCGCCGGGCGCTCGACGCCGGCGAGTTCACCCTGGTCTACCAGCCGATCGTCGCGCTGCCCGACGGCCGGTGGACCGGCCTGGAGACGCTGGTGCGCTGGCCGCATCCCGAGCGTGGCCCGATCGGGCCCGACACCTTCATCCCGATCGCCGAACGCACCGGCCTCATCGTGCCGCTCGGCTCCTGGATCCTGCGCACCGCACTGGAGCAGCTGGCCGCCTGGGACACCGAGTTCGGCGAGGGGTCTCCCCGCCACCTGGGAGTCAACGTCTCGGCCCGCCAGCTGCGGGAGCCCGGCTTCGCCGACGAGGTGCGCGACGCGCTGGAGGACGTCGGCGTACGTCCGGACCGGCTCGTCGTCGAGGTCACCGAGACCGCGGTGTTCGACGGCGGTGTGGCGCTGGACACGCTGGTCGCCATCTCGGCCCTGGGCGTCCGGGTGGCGCTGGACGACTTCGGCACCGGGCATTCGTCGCTCGGCCTGCTCCGGACGGTCCCGGCCGACACCCTGAAGGTCGACAAGTCCTTCGTGGCCGACATCGGTGGCCGTTCCGAGGAGGCGGTCATCGCCAGTGCCATGATTCAGATCACCGAGGGCCTGCACCTGTGGGCCGTCGCCGAGGGTGTGGAGACCGCGGCCCAGGCCGACCTGCTTCACGAGCTGGGCTACCGTTTCGCCCAGGGGTACCACTTCTCCCGCCCGCTGCCGCCGGCCGAGGTGCGCTCGCGCCTCGCCGAGAGCGAGTTGGCAAGATCGTCCGTGGTCCGGAATTAATCGCCGGACCGGGTTGTTCGCAGGGTTTACCCCCCACCGCCGACACTGGAGGCCTCGACGTGCTCGATCCGAACGAGCTCTACGAGCTGGTCGACGACCTGCCCGAGCTGTCCCAGCCGGTGCTGATCCAGGCCCTCACCGGCTTCGTCGACGCGGGCAGCGCCATCCAGCTCGCGCGCGAGAACCTGCTGGAGCGCCTCGACAGCCAGGTCGTCGCCACCTTCGACCTCGACCAGCTCCTCGACTACCGCTCCCGGCGCCCTCCGATGATCTTCGACGAGGATCACTGGGTCAGCTACGAGGAGCCCAGCCTCGCCCTGCACCTCGTGCGCGACCAGCTCGGCACCGAGTTCCTGCTGCTCGCCGGGCCCGAGCCCGACCTGCAGTGGGAGCGTTTCATCGCGGCCGTGACCGGCCTGGTCGAGCAGTTCGGGGTGCGCCTGACCGTGGGGCTCAACGCGATCCCGATGGCCGTGCCGCACACCCGCCCGGTCAGCGTCACCGCGCACGCCACCGACAAGTCGCTGCTCGGCGACCGCGAGCCCTGGCTGCAGAAGGTGCAGGTGCCGGCCAGCGTCGGCAACCTGCTCGAGTTCCGCCTGGGTGAGAGCGGCCACGACGCCATGGGCTTCGCCGCGCACGTGCCGCACTATCTGGCCCAGACGACCTACCCGGCCGCGTCCGAGCTGCTGCTCGACTCGGTGTCGTCGACCACCGGCCTGGCCCTGCCCACCGGCGAGTTGCGCGAGGCGGCCAAGATCGTCCGTGAGGACGTCGACAAGCAGGTCGCCGACGACGAGCAGGCCGGTCGCCTGGTCACCTCGCTCGAGGCCCAGTACGACGCGTTCCTGCGCGGCCGCGAGGGCAACCTGCTCGCCGACGGCGACCGCCCGCTGCCCACGGCCGAGGAGCTGGGCGCCGAGCTCGAGCGCTTCCTGGCCGAGCAGCAGGGCCGCGACAACGAGAGCTAGCCCTTCATCAGGAAGTCCAGCACCCGCGGGATGTGCCTGTCCCAGAACGACCACTCGTGGCCGCCCGGCTCGAACTCGCTGTCCAGCGGGAGGCCGGCCCGGGCGCACGCGTGCGCGAAACGCTCGTTCTGCTCGAACAGATAGTCGCCGGTGCCGCAGCGCAGCATCAGGCGCGGCAGGGCGGCCTTGTCGGCCCCCTCGAGCAGGTGGAAGAGATCGTCGCCGGTGCCGGCGGTGTCGCGGCCGGCGAAGACCCGGTCCATCACCTCGCGGATGTGCGGGCGGTCGTCATCGGCCTGCAGCCGGGCCACGTCGAGGGCGCCCGAGAGGCTGGCGGCCGCGGCGAACCGCTCGGGCTGACGCAGCGCCCACTTGAAGGCGCCGTAGCCGCCCATGGACAGACCGGCGACGAACGTTTCCTCGCGCCTGTCCGACACCTTGAAGAACCGCTCGACCACGCGCGGCAGCTCGTCGGACAGGAACGTCCAGAACTTGAGCCCGTGCGCCTCGTCGGCGTAGAAACTGCGGTGCACCTGCGGCATGACGACGGCCAGCCGGTGGTCCGCGGCGTACCGCTCGATCGAGGTGTACCTGGTCCAGGCGGTGTGGTCGTCGGTGAGGCCGTGCAGCAGATAGAGCACCGGCGGGGGCGTCGGCCCCTCCTCCGGCAGCAGGACGGTCATCGACGTCGCGAGGTCGAGCGATTCGGCGTAGAAGTCAACGTGGATCAGGGCCATCGGCCCAGTCTGCCCGACCGTTCACAGCAGCGCGCGCAGGCGGGCGGCGAAGCCTTCCGGATCGGTGAGGTGGCCGAAAGTCCTTTCCGGCGCGGGTCCGGGGGCTCCCGGGCGGGCGCCGGCGACGGCGAGCCGGCGGGTGGGTGGCTGGGACCAGCCCGCGTACGCAGCCAGGAGCGCGGGATCGCGCCGGGGCTCGGCGAACGGCCGGTAGTGCTCGGGCACCGCGGCCAGCCCGGCCGCCGCCACGAGGTCGTCGACCGTGCCGGGCAGGCAGCCGGCCGGCTCGTCGAGCGTGAGCACGCACTGGGTGGCGTACGCGTCGGCGAACGCCAGGGCCAGCCAGGCCGATGTCCCGTGACCGACGACGATCGGCGCCCGGTGCATCTGCAGACCGAGCACGAGCCCGGCGAGGTCCTCGGCGATCCGCTCGAGGCTGTAGTCGGCCCGTGACGGGCTCTGACCGTGCCCGGGCAGGTCGGGCGCGATCACCGTGCAGTCACCGGCCAGCTCGGCCGCGACCGGCCACCACATGGCGCGGTCGAAGAGCAGGCCGTGCAGCAGCAGCACCGGGCGCCCGAACTCGCCCCACCGGTCGTAGACGAGCCGGTTGAGCGGGCTGTTGGTGGCGTGCGTGGAGCGGCGCGGCGGCTGAGGCTGCATGGGCGTCGGTCCTAACTCTGCGCGCAGGACGAGTGGTGGCTATACCCGGAGAACGGAACCGGATGCCTCGAAGCCGTGGCCGTTACCCGACATTTATCGAAGCACCAGCTAGCTCGCAGTCAGCGCGATCGTCAGCGCGCCCGTGCCGACCATCACGCCGGCCCACAGCCGGTCCATGTTGAACCAGGCCCGGCGCAGGATGGCGACGCCCACGAACTGGTAGACGGCGATCGCCAGGGCCGCCATGACGGCGAACATGGCCAGCGTGTGCACCCCGGCCGCGGCCAGCCCCTCGAGAGCTGCGACCGGGGTGCCGTCGAGGCGCGTACCCGGCATCGCATGGTCGGCGTGGCCGCCGGCCGCGCCCACCGCCAGCACGGGCAGCAGCATCAGCCCGGCCCCGTGCGCCGAGGACATCAGGAACGACCAGCCGGCCAGTTGTGAGGTCGACAGGCGCATGCCGGCCCAGCGGAAGTGCCGCTCGGAGAGCAGCCGCCACAGGCCGAACGCCACCAGCACGATCCCGCCCACGATCCCGACGACGTTGCCGGCCACCACCGACTCGGTCGCCGAGACCACCGAGGCGACGATCGCCACCGAGGCCAGGTGGCCCAGCGCGATCGGTGGCAACGACCTGAGCAGGACGCCGCGGGACCGCTCCTGCATGCCCCGGGCGACCGAGAACAGCCAGCCCATCGCCGGGTTCAGCCCGTGGAACGCGCCGAGCCCGGCCAGGGCCGCGATCTGTCCCCAGCTCACGCGGAGGGGAAGCAGTACGAGTCGGAGCTCGCGTCGCCGCCCTGCAGCCGGGTCTGGTGCACGCGGCGTCCGCGGAAGTCGTCGCCGTGCGGGAAGAACGCCGGGTCGACGGTCAGGCCCCCGCCGCCGGCCACGTCGATCTTGGCGAGCCAGGCGCCGACGCCGTCCGGGTAGAACTGGTCGTCCCACGAGCCGTACAGCGAGTTGGTGACGTAGACGCGCTTGCCGTCGCGCGACACCTCGACCATCTGCGGGCCGCCCGCGAGCCGCTCGTCGGGGAACGACGGGTGCGCGACCCGCCCGACGACCCCGCCGAGCCGCACCGAACCCACCTCGACGGGGTGGAACGGGTCGCTCACGTCGTACTGCTTGAGCTCGCCGGTCCCCCAGCACGACACGTACAGGAACTTGTCGTCCACCGAGAGGTCGATGTCGGTGACCAGCGGCGGCACGGCCCCGAAGGGCTGCAGCGCGGGCGGCAGGTCCTCGGCCGCCGCGGGCTCGGCCGGGATGTCGATCACCTTGGTGACCTGGAACTCGCCGCCGTCACGGTGCCACACCCAGACGGACGCCGACAGGTCCTCGACGCTGACGACCACGCCGACGAAGCCGTACTCCTTGGTCGGCTCGTGGGCCGGCCTCAGCTCCAGCGTCATCTGGTACTGGTCACCGAGGTCGACCGACTGCACCAGCGTCCGCTTGGCCAGGTCCCAGAAGTGCAGCCGGTGGCCGTACTTGCGGCCCAGCAACAGCTCCGGCACGATCCCGTCCTCGATCATGTCGGGGGTGCCCCACTCGGAGGTGACGAGCACGTCGCGGGTCAGGTGCCACCAGAAGTCGTACGCGAGGTGCTGATCGCCGCGGTCGGCCTCCCACTGGCCGCGTACCTCGAAGGTGGTGTGGTCGAGCACGGCGATGCCGCCCGGACCGCCGCCGTCGGTGCCGTTGCCCAACGCGGACACATAGATGCCGTCCGGTCCGCAGTGGATCGTGTGCGGTCGCGAGTAGCCGGCCGCCGCCAGGTCCTGGGCCGGGATCTCCTTGACGACGCGCGGCGCCCGGGGGTCGTCCTTCGTGTCGATCACGTAGATGCGGGACGACCGCAGGCCGGGCACGATCAGGTAGCGCCGTTCGACATGCGGGTGCGGCGCGGTCGGGCAGAGCGCGCTGCTGCATGCGTTCCATCCGAAGTGGTGCAACTCGTCGCCGGTGTGCGGCAGATCGGTCCAGCCGACGACCCGGCCGTAGGTCTCCGAGCCGGGATCGGTGTCGACGACGGCGATGGCGTCGGGTTGCTCGGCGGCCCGGTCGAACGCGGCCACATAGGCCAGCTTCTCGGCCGGGGCGCTCGCCGCGTCACGGGGGGAGGGATAGAACGTCGGGTCAGGTGTCCACCGGGTCATTCCGCCATCCTCGTCCGGCGGTCAGCGCGTGACCAGAGTCACCACTGTCAACAGGTTGTCAACGACCCGTCATCGAGCGTCCAGGGGCAGCCGCACGAGCACGGTCGTGCCGCCCTCCTGGTCGACCAGCTCGATGCTGCCGTGGTGCCGGCTGACCACCGCGCGGCTCAGCGTCATGCCCAGCCCGGTGCCGGGGATCGCCGAGTCGCGGGCCCGGCTCGTGCGGTACAGACCGGTGAACAGCTTCTCGCGCTCGTCGGCCGAGACGCCCAGCCCGGTGTCGGACACGGCCAGCTCGGCCGCCCGGCCCGACGCCTTGAGCGTGATGCCGATGTGCCCGCCGTCCGGGCTGTACTTGACCGCGTTGCCGAGCAGGTTGTCCACCACCTGGCGCAGCCGTTTGCGGTCCCCGGGCAGCACCAGCCGCTCGGGCAGGTCGTCCTCGATGACCAGCGGCGCCCCGGCCACCGCGGCCCGCGCCTTGGTCACCGAGTCGCGCACCACCTCGGCCAGGTCCATGGGCATGAGCTGGACGTCGGCGTGCCCGGTGTCGAGCGCGGACAGCTCCATCAGCTCGTTGATGATGTCGCGCAGCTGGTTGGTGTTGCGCTCGATCACCTCGATGAGCCGCGGCCCCTCCTGGATCAGGCTCACCTCGTCGGCCTCGCGCAGCAGCTCGGTGTAGGCGCTGATCGACGTCAGCGGCGTACGCAGCTCGTGCCCGACCAGCGCCAGATACTCGTTCTTGCTGCGGATCAGCTGCCGTTGCAGATCCTCGACCAGGCTCTTCTCGACGAACTGGCCGATGTGCGCGGCTATCCCGGACATCAGCGCGAGCAACTCGTCCTCGGGGTCCTCGACCGTGTCGGCGAACACCGTCAGCACCCCGAGAGTCTCGAACCCCTCCCGTACGGGCACCGCGAGCGCCGAGTGCAGCTCGCCCGACGCGGCGGTCTCGGGCGAGATCAGGCTCTGCGGCCGGCCCACGTCCCGGATCCACAACGGCTTGCCCGCCTGCCACGCCCGCCCGGCCAGCCCCACCCCGAACGCCAGGTGGGTCGGCACCTCGATGTCGAGCTGCCACCCGGGCGCGCTCCACCGGGCCGCCGGCCGCACCACCCCGGCCGCCTTGTCGACCAGCCAGAGCTCGGCGTGCACCCACTCCAGCGTGCTGACCACGGCCTCGAGCACCCGCGGGCCGGCCGCCTCGATGCTCGGCGCGTCGGCCAGCGCCGTGGTGACCGCCAGCTCACAGGTGCGGAACCGCTCCGCGCGCTTGCGCCGGGTGACGTCCTGCACGGCCTGCACCGCGCCGACCGTCTGCCCGCCCGGCCCGGCGATCGGGTGGGCGTCGACCAGGTAGTGCCGGGCGCGCCGGTTGTGCCCCTGAAGCACCACGTCGCTGTCGTGCAGATGCTCGCCCCGCAGGGCGCTGAGCAGGCCGAGGTCCTCGCCGGACGAGCCGAGGTCGGCCCAGATGCGGCGCATCCGCTCGTTCACGAAGACGACGCGGCCCTGCTCGTCGCAGGCGGTGACGCCGTCGTGCAGGCTGTCGAGCACCGCGTCGAGGAAACGGCGCTGGCGGTCGATCTCGTACCGGGAGAGCTGTTCGGTGATCAGCAGAGCGCCGACCACCGCGGCCTCGGCGACCGACGCCCGCTCGTCAGCCGACCAGACCCGCGGCCGGACGTCGGCGGCGCAGCAGACGGCCAGCACCGAGCCGTTCCGGTCACGCATGGGATGGCCGAGGTAGGCGCCGGTGCGACCGGCCGGGGCCCGCTCGTCGGCCGACAGGTCGTCGATCACCAGCGGGGCGCCGGTCTCGACGACGACCGCCGCCAGCGTGCCCTCGAGCGGGGCCTCGCGACGCATCTCGTCGGTCAGGCCGTAACCGCCGTAACGCCGCAGGGCGCGCTCGTGGACGAGGTGGATGAGGCCGACCGGGGCGTTCGCGGCGCGGGCGAGCAGGCCGGCGAGCTCGTCGCCGCCCCCGCCGTCCAGCGAGGCCGGGTGCAGCTCGGCGACCTCCAGCAGGAGACCCTCGTCGAGGCGCCCGGTCCGCGACGACAACCCGGCGACTTCCACGCCATCAGCCTATAAGGCCCCCCTTGTGATCAAGACCCGTTTGCGGTACGACGCCGGTAGCGCAGGTCGGTGATCGGCCGGCCCGCCCCGACGCCGCGCCGCTCGAACTTGGTCTCGGGCCGCCCCGCGCGCTCCCGGTCGACGAACTCGAGTCCCGGGTCGGCGTCGAGCGTGGCCGCCATCGCCTCGGCGTACCCGGGCCAGTCGGTCGCGCAGTGCAGAAGGCCGCCCGGGCGCAGCCGGTCCCGCAGCAGGGCGATGTTGGCCGGCTGGACGAGCCGGCGCTTGTGGTGGCGGGCCTTGGGCCACGGGTCGGGGAAGAAGATGTGGACGGCGTCCAGGCTGCCGGGCGCCAGGCGGTGCACCAGCTGCATGGCGTCGCCGAGGGCCACCCGTACGTTGGACAGGCGGTGATCCTGGATCTCGGCGAGCAGGTTGCCGATGCCGGGCGTGTGCACCTCGATGCCGAGATAGTCCCGCGCCGGGTCGGCGGCGGCCATCGCGGCCAGGGTGTCCCCCATGCCGAAGCCGATCTCGAGCACCTTCGGCGCCCCGCCGCGGCCGTTGGCGCTTCCGCGGGCGTCGTTGCTCTCGCCGGCGTTGGCGCCTCCGCGGGCGTCGTTGCTCTCGCGGAACAGCTCGTCGAGGTCGAGGGGGGTGCGGTCGCCGTCGAGGACGGTCAGGCCGTGGCTCGGCCACAGGGCGGCGTGGGCGTCGGCGTGGCGGGTGCTCATCCGGCCCCGGCGCGGATGGAAGGTGCGGATCGGCGGGTGGGTCACGCCTGTCTTTCTACGCCGAGACGTCGATCCGGCTCGCGCCGCCCTGGTTCTCGGAGAGGTACGCCAGGGCCTTGGGCAGGACGGCGGCGACCGGGTTGGGTCCACCCGTGCGCTCGTAACGCCGGTTGAGGTCCTTGAGGTACAGCGCGCCGGCCTCCTGCCCCGGAGCCAGCCGCCCCGCGGCGCGCTCGGTGGCCAGGATCGCCGCGAAGGCGGTGGCCCCCTGCTTCGCCGGGTCACGCACCCCCGTGACCTGGAAGATCAGCTCCCGGTCGCGGCCGGTCAGGTGGTCCTCGGTCCGGTCGGCCGGTGCCTCCGGACGCGAGGCCCGGTGCACCGGCGTGAACGGCGAGAGGGGCGTGCGAGCGGTGCCCAGGCCGGAAACGGTCATCGGGTTCCTCCATCGAAAGCCGGCCGGCGACAACCCCGCTGCCCCCGGTCAACACCCCTATCGGCAACCCCAGCGGTCTTGCTTAGCCTCGACGGCGGCTTGGGTCACGGCGGTCCCGGCGGCCCGGGGGGCAGGTCAGCGCACCGGTTGCACGCTGGGCTGCGACCCCTCGTGGAACGGGGTGCGGGCGCCGGTGGCCAGGCCGACCACCATCACCCACGAACCCTTGCCGTACTGGCCGGTGGCCACGCCGCGGCCGGCGTCGAGGTAGGCGAGCTCGCGGTCGAGCGCTCCCCCGACGGTCCGCTTCGCGCGGGTCCTCGTGTCGTACTCGACCAGGTGCACGGGCCGGTCGGCCGCCTTCGTCTCGCCCTTCTCGTACGCGGTCCAGGCCAGCTTGGCCCCGTCGGCCCGCCAGCTCGGCACGACGGCGAAGCCTCGGTTCTGCAGGCTCCCCCCACCGTAGGCGGCGACCGTCTGCTCCCCGCCGCTCGCGACCGTCCCCACACTGAGGCACGCGTCGTAGACCGACTCGCAGGCGCCGCCCCGGAACGCCACCTTGGCCCCGTCGGGCGACCAGGCGACCGCGTCGTCCGTGCTGAGGCGCTCGCTCAAAGACCCCGTACGGGCGGTGACCGGCGTCGGCTCGGCCGGCAGATCCTCCCCGCGGCAGTCCCGCGGGAACAGCACCTCGGCCGGCCCACCGGCTGCGGCGATCCTGTAGACCCCCGGCCCGCCCGAACAAGACAGCGAGGCGAACGCGAGGGACTTCCCGTCCGGCGACCACGACGGCCCGCTCGCCGCGCGCGACGAAAGCTTGCGCTGCCCGCTGCCGTCGGCCCGCATCACCCAGAGCAGCCCGCTCCGGAGATAGGCGATCGACTTGCCGTCCGGCGACCACCGCGGTCGCGCATGGGTGCCACCACTGGTGAGCCGCTTCTCCGCGGCGCCCTTGCTCACGAAGATGTCCCCGTTGCGCACATAGGCCACCAGGCTGGGCAGGCTCGGAGCAACCGCGACGGAAGCCGCACCGGCCCCCCGCCCGCCGCCTGCCGCCGTTCCCGCACCGGCCGTCGTTCCGGCGCCGGCCGTCGTTCCCGCGCCGCCGGCGTGCGCGGCCACCGGGTGCAGCATCGCCCCTGCCGCGACCCCCACCAACGCCAGATTCCTGACCAGCACCTTCATGACGAACGCCCCCCGACGCGTCGGACCTGCCGTGTACATCGAGAGGATCGTCGCAACCGTTCTGCTCCTAAGGCATTCCCCGCCCCGAAACCCGGATTTCCCACCGTTCCGGTGAGTCCCGGGGGCCCTTCCGGCCAGTCCGCAGTTATCCACAGTCGCGCCCTGTCCACAGCCCCGCCGTCGCGAACTCGTGATCAGGACCGGCCGGGGCCGGCTCGGCCGGGGGCGGTCATGGGGCGGGTGGTTGGTTGTCGGTTGTGGGGGCGCTTTCGGCCAGGTGCTTGATCGTGGCCAGGCGGTCGTCCCAGCGGCGGGCGGCGGCGGCCATCCAGCGGGCCGTTTCGTTCAGGCGCTCGGCCCGTACGGCGTAGCGCATCTCGCGACCCTCGCGCCGGGCGGTCACCAGCCCTGCCCGTTCGAGGACGGCCAGGTGTTTCACCACGGCCTGCCGGGTGACCGGCAGGCCGGTGGCGAGCACCGTCGCGGTCGCCTCGCGCCGGTCGGCCAGCTGGTCGAGCAGTCCCCAGCGGGTCGGGTCGGCCAGGGCGGCGAAGACCTCCAGTTCGGCGATCACTTCTCGGCGTACTCCTTGAGGATCTCGACGATGCTGCGCCAGCCCTCGTCGTGGCTGTCGTAGCCGGCCGTCGCGACGCGTTCGGCCGGGATGGTCAGCGCCGCGAAGCCGGTCTCGACGACGCGCAGCCGCGTGCCCCCGGCCTCGGGCTCCAGGAAGAACTCGACCAGCGTCGAGTTGCCCTCCCGCGCGACCTCGTCCGGAAAGGCACTGGCCCAGCGGTAGGCCAGGTAGCGCGGCGGCTCCACGGCGACGATCAAGGTCGGGAAGACGCCGTACTGCCCGTGGTCGAGCCGCATGATGCCGCCCGGCCGCAGGTCGATCTGAGCCGGCTCGCCCTCCCCGAACCACACCCCGACGTGCTCGGGCTCGGTGATCACGGCCCAGACCCGTTCCACCGGCGCCTGAACGAACGTGTCCCGCTCGATCCGGTCGTTGCCCATGTCGCTTCCCTCCGCTCCGAAGAATGTGCAACCCCAGAGTTGCACATTCTAGGAGATGCGCAACCCCCGGGTTGCACTTTCAGCGGGCGAGCGCCTCGAGGTCCGCGAAGAAATCGGGATAGGTCTTGGCCACGCAGCCCGGATCGAGGATCTCGATGCCGGGCACCCGCAGACCCAGCAGCGCCAGGCTCATCGCCATCCGGTGGTCCTCGTACGTGTGGAAGGCGGTCGGCCGGGGCTCCCCCGGGTTGATCGTGAAGCCGTCCTCGTCCTCGACGGCGTCGATCCCGGCCCGGCGCAGCTCGGTGACCACCGCCGCGATCCGGTCGGTCTCCTTGCCCCGGATGAAGCCGATGCCCCGTACCCGGGTCGGCGAGTCCGCGAAGACCGCCACCGCCGCCAGCGTCTGGGCCGTGTCGGAGATGTCGGCCATGTCGACGTCGACGCCGCGCAGGGTGCCCGTCGAGGCCACGGTCAGCGTGTCGGCCGTCCGCGTCACCGAGGCGCCCATCCGCTCGAGCACGTCGGCGAACCGGACGTCGCCCTGCAGACTCGCGGACCCGAGCCCGCGTACGGTGACCCGCCCGCCCGCGACCGCCGCCGCGCCCAAAAGGTACGACGCGGCGCTGGCGTCGGGCTCGATGTCGTAGGCGCGGGCCTCGTAGGCGCCCGGCCGCACCCGGAGACCGTCCACCGGCACGCCGAAGGCCGCCATCACGGCCTTGGTCATCTCCACGTAGGGCACCGACACGAGCTCGGAGGTGAGCGACACGTCGAGCCCGTCCCGCAGGAGCGGCCCGGCCATCAGCAGACCGGAGAGGAACTGGCTGGAGACGTGCCCGCTGACGTGCACCGCGCCGCCGTGCATGGGACCGCCGACCGCCGCCGGCAGGAAACCGGGCTCGCCGAGCTCCTCCACCTTGGCCCCGGCCTGTCGCAGAGCGTCGAACACCGGCCCGAACGGGCGGGCGCGCAGCTGCGGCGTGCCGTCCACGACCGTACGGGTGCCGAACAGCGCAGCCGCCGGCAGCACGAAACGCGAGGTGGTGCCCGACTGCCGCGCGTCGATGACGGCGCCCGGCTCGGGTGCGCCGCCACCGCGGACGACGACGGTCTGCCGGCTCGGATCGGCGTCGACGGCCGCGCCCAGTGCGGCCACCGCGCTCATCATGGCGCGGGTGTCGTCGGCGAACAGCGCCCCGGTCAGTGTGGAGACGCCGGGCGCGAGGGCGGCGCAGATCAGCGCGCGGTTGGTGATGCTCTTGGACCCGGGCGGGCGCACGTCGGCGTCGAGTTCCCGGTCCACTGGTCGTACCGCATGAGGTGAGGTCACCGCGCCATTGTCCCGGCACCGCGACGTCGGCAGTTCGCCCATTTCCGACAGATGGACACTCCCGCCGGCAGCCACGCGACCGCCCCGGCCGTCGTTGGCGGCGGAGGCCGGGGCGGTCACGGGCCGTCGCGTGCCGCCGTCGGCGAGGCCGGGGCGGTCACAGGCCGTTGCGCGCCGCCGTCGGCGAGGCCGAGGCGGTCACGGGCCGTCGCGAGCCGCCATTGCCGGAGGGCAGGGGCGGCTCGCGGGTCGGGGTCAGGCGGCGGGGGTGCTCCACATCGCGGTGAAGGCGGCTGCCTCGCCGGCCAGCCAGGTCTCGATGTCGCCGGGCTTGGCCGCCGGGTCGAGGCGGTGGACCGCACCGCGGCGGAGGTCGACCAGGACCGGCTCGGCGTTGGGCAGGATCTGGTCCATGTGACGGGCCATCAGGTGCAGCGTCGCGGTGACGGCCTCGGGCGTGGGCGGCAACTCGTCGAAGTGCAGCCGCACGGCCTCGCGGCGACCGTCCTCGTACCGCAGTCCGAAGTGGGGGTTGACCTTGACGACCAGCGGCCCCACCGAGGCCAGCGCGTCGCGGGTCTGCGCCAGCCCCACCTGCTCGGGGTCGCCGAGGGACGCCAGGTAGGTCTTGGCGCCGGCGCTGACCGACTCGTAGAGCGGCTTCCACCTCTCCTTGACGAGGTCGACCACGCCGGACAGATAGCTGCCGCCGGTGCGGAACGCGATGTCGGCCTTGAGCGCCTTGACGAGCTGGCCGTGCGGGTTGAAACCGGACCGCCGCTCACGCGCCCGGCGCAACCCGCCGACGAACGTGGCCTTCGCCGGGCCGGTGCGGGTCACGTAACGCGTGAAGCCGAGCATGGTCGCGTAGGGCGGGATGACGGGCACGGGATGGGTCGAGGGGACAGTCCGAACGGGCGCGGTCACGTCGATCTCCTAACTGGCCCGCAACCGACCCACGGACGTCGGAAAGACGCCGAAGATCAGCAGCTCACGGGCCCTTTTCGTACATACATTCTAATCGACGGGTACGACATTCCCAAGCCGCCGGAGGCCCGCAGCCGCGATCGCTTCCGCGCGAGCCTCGCGGGCCCGGACCGCCTTGCCGATGATCTTGCGCAGGGCCGAACACCGGTCGCGGATCCAGGTCGGACGGCGGCGACGAGCCGTCTGGCACGGCTGGTGAGTCGCGATCTTCTACTGTCGGGCGGTGAAGGTCGTCGAGATCCGCCGTTACCCGGTCAAGTCGATGCTCGGCGAGGTGGTTCCGGTCGCTGACGTCGGTGAGCGAGGGCTGGCCGGCGACAGACTGTGGGCGGTGCGCGACCCGGACGGCAAGTTCGGCAGCGGCAAGAACACCCGGCGCTTCCGGCGGATGCCGGGCCTGTTCGATCTTCGGGCATCCGGGGCCGAGCCGGCTCCGGTCATCGAGTTGCCCGACCACCGTCGCTTCGCTGCCGACGATCCCGAGGGACATCGCGCGGTGGGGCAGTTTCTCGCCCGTCCGGTGACGCTCACCCGGGAAGGAGCGGTCCCGCATCATGACGAGGGGCCGGTCAGCCTCATCACCACGGCCTCGTTGCGCCACCTGACCGAGCTGAGCGCCGGCGAACCAGGCGGCGCCGACATCGACCCGTTGCGGTTCCGGGCGAACCTGCTGATGGACGTTCCCGGTGACGGTTTCGCGGAAGACGACTGGTCCGGTCGCCGACTGAAGATCGGCCCGCATGTCGTGCTGCGAGTTGTTCGTCCGCTCACCCGGTGCGCGATGATCGATATGGCGCAGGACCGGATCGGCGAGCGGGACGATCTCCTCAAGACCCTCGCCGCGCATCACGCCCTGACCTTCGGGGTCTTCGCCACCGTCGAGCAGCCGGGCCGGATCACCGCCGGCGATCCGTGCTCGTGGCTGTGAGGACCCGCTCAGTGAGCCCGGGGGCTTGCCCGGCCGGCACGTTAGGCTTCGCGGATGGCCCTCGACGTCGTGGATCGGATCATCGCGCGCGAACCGGTCAACGGCATCCGGATCGTCGGCGTGGACGGTCCCAGCGGCTCGGGGAAGAGCCACCTCGCCCGTGAGCTCGCCGACGGGCTTCGGGCGCCGATCATCGAGATCGACGACTTCGTGTCGTGGGACAACTTCGCCGGATGGTGGCCGCGGTTCGACGCGCAGGTGCTCACGCCGCTGTTGCGCGGGGAGGACGCCGTCTATCAGGCCAGGGACTGGACCGACTGGCACGGCAGCACGCTCGGCGGGTGGAAGACCCAGCCCTGGGCGCCCACGGTGATCGTCGAGGGCGTCACCTGCACCCGGCGCGAAACCGTGGGCCGGCTCGCGTACGCCATCTGGGTCGAGGCGCCGGCGCCGCTGCGCCTGACCCGTGGCCTGCGCCGGGACAACCAGATCGACGAGAAGGAACAGCTCTGGCGCACGTGGATGGTCGAGGAGGAGGCGTTCTTCGCCGCCGACGGCACCCGCGAGCGCGCCGACCTGGTCGTCGACACCACCCGCCACGGCTGATGACGAACCCCTGGCTCGCCGAGCCCATGCCCGCCGGCCGGTTGCCCCGGGAACGGCTCGAGGAGCGCATCCTCAACCTGCTCTCGTCGCAGAACATGTGTGTGCTGGCCACCGCGGGCGACGACGGGCCGCTGGCCACTCCGGTGCGCTACTACTCACTCGGGTTCGCGGTCATGTTCACCGCCTCGCCCCGGTCTCCCAAGGTTCGTAACCTCGGGGCCGACCCGCGCGCCTCGGTCGGGATCTTCGCGCCGCTCGTCGGCCTGGCAAGCAGTCGCGGCGCGCAGCTCTTCGGCCGGGCCCGGGTGCTGCCACCCGACCATCCCGACCGGCCGCGCTACTGGGCGGCGTTCCGCTGGGAGAACGAACACGCCGAGCAGGGCCGCCCGGTCACCGAGCCGCCCCGGGACACCCTGGTGGTCCTCGACCCCGACCGCATCGTCTACACCGAACACTGGCTGCGCCGTGACGGTTTCGCCGCCCGTCAGTTCTGGCGGCCGGCCCATGACTGACCGGCCGAGACAGGACCCGATCACGATCCTTTTGTACGATCCCCGCCGGCCCGACGCCTTCGGGCAGCAGCGTCACCACCTGCACGTCTTCGAGGACGCCTCGGACCGCTGGCCCCGCCTGCCGGCGTTCCGCGATCACTTGCGGACTCATCCCGACGACGCCGCCGCGTACGCGCGCCTCAAGCACACCCTGGCGGCGGCCGACGCCCACGACCGCCCCCGCTACCGGGCCGGCAAGGCCCCGTTCATCGAACGACTGTCGTGATCCTCCGCCGGCGGCGCGACGACGACCTGGACCGCTGCGTCGAAGCCCTGCGTCTCGTGCACCACGCCGACAGGTACCCGATGAAGTGGCCCCGCGACCCGCGAGCCTGGCTGTCCCGGGCGGACGCCGCCTGGGTCGCCGAGGATGAAGCCGGCCGGATCGTCGGGCACGTCGCCGTCCGGGAGGGCCGCCCGGCCGAGCTCTGCCGCCTCTTCGTCGTCCCCGAAGCGCGCCGCTCCCCCGGCTCGACCGGTCGCGCCCTCGTCGACCAGGTCCGCGCCTGGGCGGCCGAACGCGGCTGCGGTCTGACCCTGGAAGTCGTCGACGAGCACCGCTCGGCCGCGATCGCCTTCTACGAGGCCACCGGCTGGCGCCACACCCACACCACGACCGCCGACTGGACCGGCCCGGACGGCGAACCCGTCCGGCTCCGCCACTACGAAGGCTGACCGCCAGGATCAAGACCCGTGATAGGTCACGGAGAGCACATCCCGACGGCGCTGGCGGAGGTACCAGTCCCCCGTCTGCTCCAGGTCGACGGTCCGCCGGAGCAGGTCGGTATGCCCGATGGGAAGCTCACCGAGCACCTCGCCGCGCGGTGACACCATCAGGCTGGGGCAGTGCTGATCGGGGTGGGCGATGTTCGCCGAGGCCAGGAAGCGCTGGTTCTCGGCGGCTCGGCTCACCAGATGGCTGCGCCAGACGCCGGGGACTTCGCGGGTGTTGGCCGCGTTGGTGAGGTAGACGAAGAGCTGGGCTCCGGCCGTCGCGAGGTACTGCCACTGTTCCGGGAATCGGATCTCGCGGCACAGTTGCACGCCGGCGCGGATCATCGTCCCGGCGCGACTCGCGCAGGACGTCTCGCGCGGTGGTCAGATTGGTCTCGACGTTCCAGACGACGGGGACCTGGGCGATCACGATCGAAGTCGGCACCGCACCATCCTGGCTCGCCGGCGGATCGACCGGATCGGAACGACTGTGGGGCCCGGCCGCTCGGCGGCCGGGCCCCACAGTCGTCAGAGGATCAGCGAGCCGGGTGCACGACCCCGGCCGCTCCGCCACCTCGGCGGACGGGCTCCGCGGAGGCGATGAAGCCACCGTTGCGGGTGAACTCGATCGCGGTGGCCGCGCCCAGCTCGGGGACGTCAGCCGCAAAGCTGTGGCCCCGGGCGATCAGCGCCGGACCGTAGGTCGTCCGGAAGGCGGGCTCGGCCTGGATGCCCGCGGTGTTGCGCTGGGACGCGCGCGGGGCGGCCATGGCCTCCGGCAGGGACTGGCCCAGCACGACCCGGTTGAGCAGGATCTGCAGGACCGTGGTGATGATCGTGGCGCCGCCGGGCGAGCCGAGCGCCAGGAAGGGCTTGCCGTCCTGCAGGACGATCGTGGGCGACATCGAGCTGCGCGGCCGCTTGCCGGGGCCGGGCAGGTTGGGGTCGGCCGCGGGCGCCTGGGTGTTCGTGAAGTTGAAGTCGGTCAGCTCGTTGTTGAGCAGGAAGCCGCGACCGGGGACGACCATGGCGTTGCCGCCGGTCTGCTCGATCGTGAACGTGTACTCGACGATGTTGCCCCAGCGGTCGGCGACCGTGAGGTTCGTCGTGCTCTGGCCCTGCTCGGTGGGGCCGCCGACGGCCGCCGGGGTGCAGCCGGTGGCGTTGAGGTCGCCGGGCGGTACGGGCTTGGTCAGCGCCGCGGTCGGGCTGATCTGGCAGGCGCGCTGCTGGGCCCAGCTGTCCGAGACGAGCCTCTTGAGGACCGGCTGCGGCGTGTACGCCCCGACGTACCGGTTGCGGTCGGCGAAGGACAGCGCCGACGCCTCGAGGTAGTAGTGCAGCGCCTTGGCCACGTCGGCCTTGGACAGCTTGGCGGTCTCGAGGATGTTGAGGGCCTCGCTCACGGCCACGCCGCCGCTGGACGGCGTGCTCATGCCGTAGACGGTGAGGTTGCGGAAGTCCGATCGGGTCGGCGCCGGGTGGTTGACCCGGTAGCGGGCCAGGTCGGACAGGGTCAGCGTGCCCGGGCGGATGGGGTAGGCCCAGGTGCCGACGGGGGTCTCGGAGACCGGCGGGTCCTGCACCGTGCGCACGATGTCACGGGCCACGGCGCCCCGGTAGAGGACGTCGGTGCCCTGGCGGGCGATCAGGCGGTAGGTGTCGGCCAGGTCGGGGTTGCGCTGGGTGGAGCCGACCGCCGGCGGGGCGCCGCCGGGTAGATACAGCGACGACGTGGAGTCGAACTGGCCGAAGGCGGCGGCGTTGTCGGCGATCTGCTGGCGGAAGGTGGCGTCGACCGGGAAGCCGCGGTCGGCGACCCGGGCGGCCGGCTGCAGCAGGCTGGCCAGCGAGCGGGTGCCCCACTTGCGGGTGGCCGACTCCCAGGTGGCCAGGGTGCCGGGCGCGCCGACCGACAGACCGGAGACGCGGGCCTCGGCGAAGTCGTACGGCTGACCGTCGGCCGGGTCGATGAAGTGGGTCTCCCTCATCGTGGCCGGGCCGGTCTCGCGGCCGTCGATGGTCTGGACGCTGCGTTTGCGGGCGTCGTAGTAGACGAAGAAGCCGCCGCCGCCGATGCCGGCCGAGAACGGCTCGGTGACGCCGAGGGTGGCCGCCGCCGCGACCGCCGCGTCGACCGCGTTGCCGCCGCGGCGCAGAACGTCGAGGCCGACGGCGGTCGCGGTCGGGTCGACCGTCGACACGGCGCCGCCGTACCCGGTGGCCGTGGGGCCGAGGGCGGGGGCCGAACCGCCGGCGAGGGCCGGTGACGGCGCGACGAGCAGCGCCGCGGACAGCGAGAATGTGCCTAGGACCGGCAGAATCCGCATTGATCCTCCGAAAGGGAAAGCGGTTGATCTTGAGGGATGTGGATCGGTCTATCCCTGCCTACCAGATCCGTCAGGAATGCGCCGCCCAAGTGGCGAACATGTCCGCGTATCGGCCACCCGCGGCGACCAGTTCGGCGTGCGAGCCGGTCTCGATGATGCGGTGGTCGTCGACCACGATGATCCGGTCGGCGCGCATCGCGGTGGACAGCCGGTGGGCCACCAGGATCGCCGTCCGGCCCTCCAGCAGGGCGTCCAGCGCGGCCTCGACCCGCAGCTCGGAGCGCAGGTCGAGACTGGACGTGGCCTCGTCGAGCACGACCACGCGGGGCTCGGCCAGGAAGGCCCGGGCCAGCGCCAGCAGCTGGCGCTCGCCCGAGGACACCGACTGGCCACGCTCGTGCAGCGGGGTGTCGAGCCCTTCCGGGGACCGTTCGACCAGGTCACGCAGGCCGACGGCGTCGACCGCGGCCCACACCTCGTCGTCACCGGCGGCCGGGCGGGCGAACGCGATGTTGTCGCGCAGCGTGCCGGCGAACAGGAAGGGCTCCTGCGGCACGACGCCGATCTGCGTGCGCAACGAGGCCAGCGTCACGGATCGCAGGTCGTGGCCGTCGATCGTGATCGCCCCGGCGGACGGGTCGTAGAAGCGGGTCACCAGCTTGGCCAGCGTCGACTTGCCGGCGCCGGTCGGGCCCACGCAGGCGATCGTCTCCCCCGGCTCGATGCGCAGCGTCACGCCTTCGAGCACGGGACGGTCGGGCCGGTAACCGAATGTCACGTCGTCGAAGACGATCTCCCCGCGTACGGGTGGGAGCTCGGCCGCGTCCGGGCGTTCCACGACCGTGGGGGCCAGCGACAGCAGCCCGCGGATCTTGCCGATGGCCGCCTTGCCCTGCTGGTACTGGGTGTAGAGCTGGACCAGCTGCTGCACCGGCTGGAAGAACGAGTTGATGTAGAGCACGAAAGCGGTCAGCTCGCCGATCGTCAGCGTCCCGCGGAGCACCATGCGGCCGCCGAGGAACAGCAGCACGGCCATCGCGATCAGGCCGATGACCGACGTGCCGGGGCCGTAGAGCGCGTTGATCCGGCCGGTGAAGTCGTTGGCGTCGCGGTAGCTGCCGACGACCTCGCGGTGGGCGACGACGTTGCGGTCCTGCCGGTTGTGGGCGGTCACCACCCGTACGCCGTTGAGGCTCTCGGACAGGTCGGCGAACATCGCGGCGATCGCGTCGCGCTGGCGGTTGTAACCCCGGTCGGCCGCGTGCCGGAACCACAGCGACGCGACGGTCAGCGGCGGCACGACCAGCGCGAGCGTGATCAGCGCCAGCGTGGCGTTGTAGTGGAACAGCACCCCGGTGACGACCACCATCGTCAGACCCTGGATGAGGAACTGGGCGAAACCGTCCTGCAGCAGGCTCTGCAACGACTCCACATCGGAGGTCATCCGGGTCATCGTGACCCCGGCCTTCTCCCGGGTGTAGTAGTCGAGGGACATCCGCTGCAGGTGGGCGAAGATCCGGATGCGCAGGTCGCGGGTGGCCGCCGCGGCGAGCAGGCCGCTCTTGCGCATGCGGATCGCGGTGGCCACGCCGGTGAGCAGCACGGCCGCGACGAAGCAGATCGTCGCGACGATCAGCACCCGGAGGTTGCCGGCCGCCATGCCGTCGTCGATGCCGACCTGGACGAGGTAGGGCCCGGCCTGCAGCAGCAGGGTCTCGACGAGGACCGCGATCGACGCCGCGAGCAGCAGGCCGGGACGCCCGACCAGCAGGCGGCCGAGCGAGATGGGGCCGCCCGAGTCGCCCGCCGGGTCGAACGTGACGCCCGGATCGCCGTGCGACGGTTCCCGCGACTCCAGTTTTGCGACGCCGGCCTGCAGATCCTCGGGGATACCGGCGAAGGGCAGCCCGTTGCCTTTGCGGCCGGCGGCTCCCATCGTCGGCCGGCCGCCGACGTTGAAGCCCCCGAAGCCACCGCCGAACATGGTCATGCCGACGCCACCTCCGCCCCGGACGAGAGCGCGGAGTCCGGCTCCCCGGTCTGCACCGTGGCCGCCAGCACCTGGGCGTACCGCGGCTCGGAGGCCAGCAGCGACGCGTGGGTGCCGTCGGCGACGACCCGGCCGGCCTCCATCAGCACGACCCGGTCGGCCAGCCCGATCGTCGACAGCCGGTGCGCGACGATCAGCGTCGTCCGCCCGCGCATCTGGTCGCGCAGCGAGGAGTGGATGCGTTGTTCCACGGTGACGTCGATGGCGCTGGTCGCGTCGTCGAGCACCAGCACGGGCGGGTTGACCAGCAGCGCCCGCGCGATCGCGACCCGCTGCCGCTGCCCGCCGCTGAGCGTGTAGCCGCGCTCGCCCACGACCGTGTCGTAGCCCTCCGGCAGCTCCCGGATGAACTCGTCGGCGCCCGCCGCGACGGCCGCCTCGACGACCTCGGCCCGGCTCGCGGACGGTTTGCCGTACGCGATGTTGTCGTGGATGGACAGCGAGAACAGGAACGGCTCGTCGGGCACGATGCCCACCTGTTCGCGCAGGGAGGCCAGCGACAGCGAGCGCACGTCGTGCCCGTCGATGGTGACCCGCCCGGCCGTGACGTCGTAGAACCGCGCCGCCAGCCGGCCGAGGGTCGACTTGCCCGATCCGGTGCCGCCGACCACGGCGACCGTCTCCCCCGGGCGTACGCGCAGGGTGAGGCCGTCCAAAGCCGGGGTCCCGTTGGGGTACGAGAAGGACACGTCCTCGAACGCCAGGTCGCCGCGCAGGGGCACGACCAGCGGGTCCGGCCCGTCGACGACCTCGCTGGGCGTATCGAGGATCTCGTAGATGCGGCGGGCCGACGCCGACGCCCGCTGACCCATCATGATCATCATGCCGAGCATCCGGAACGGCGGCTGGAGCATCAGGACGTACGAGTTGAAGGCGACGATCGTGCCGACCGTGGTGCTGCCGTCGATCACCATGTAGCCGCCCACCAGCAGCACCAGCGCCAGCCCGAGGCGGGGCAGGTTGTCGAGCAGCGGGTTCCAGCGGCTGCGGATCCGCGCGTCCTGGCGGTACGCCCACCGGATGCGGTCGGCGCTCTCGGCCAGCGACCGCAGTTGCCGGCCCTCGGCGGCGAACGCCTTGACGATGCGGACGCCCTGGATGTTCTCGTCGACGACGGTGGCGAGCTGCGCGAGGCGGGCCTGGATCATCCACGACACCGGGAAGATCGCCTTGCGCATGCTGACCCCGAGGATGCCGATGACCGGCATGGTGACCATCGCGACGATGGCCAGCGGCACGTTGATCGAGAGCATCAGCCCGAACGCGACGACCGCGATGAGGCACTGCACGAGGATCGACGGCCCGAACGACAGGTACATCTGTACGGCGCGGATGTCCGAGCCGGAGCGCGACATCAGCTCACCGGTCTGCACCCGGTCGTAGAAGCCGAACGGCATGCGGACGAGATGGGAGTAGACGATGTTGCGGAGGTCGTACTCGAGCTCGTAAGCGGTGCGCAGCAGGTAGAGCCGCGCGACGAAGTTGATCAGGCCTTGGAGCAGGGCCAGGCCGACGATCCACCACACGTACGTGCTCAGCTGTGCGGTCCGGTCGACGACGGCCCGGTCGATGCCGATGCGGACCAGGTTGGGGATCTGCACCTGCACGACGAGGCCGGCGAAGGACAGCACCAGCGACGTGACGAGCAGCGCCCGATGGGCCTTGACCAGTGGCAGCGCGCGGCGCAACCAGCTCTTGCGGACGTCCGGATGGATGGACGCCCGGGGTGCGCGGCGGCTCAACGGCGCCTCCTGGGATACGGATCTAGTTAGCCTGGCTAACGATACCCCGGGCCGGATCGGCCGCTGGATCGGCGGCCGGAGTGACGCGGCCCACCAGCACGACGGCCACCGCGCCGAGCACCTGGCACACCGCGATCGCGGCGAGCAGGGCCGGCGCGCCGATCCCCGCGGCCAGTCCGGCGGCCGCCGCCCCGGCTGCCGCCGCCGTGACCTTCAGCCCGGCGCCGAGGGTGAACACCTGGGTGCGGACCCCGGGCGGGGACTCCTGATCGCGCACCGCGAAGACCGCGACCGACACGGGTGCGCCGAGTCCGCCGGCCAGCGCGAAGAGCGGCAGACCGAGCCAGCCGCCGGGCAGGAAGACCAGGATCACGAACGGTACGGCGGTGGCGGCCAGGCAGACCGCGACCACCCACTCCGGGCGCCACCGGCGGATCGGCCAGCGGGTGCACAGCAGCGAGCCGATCAGCCCGCCGGCCGCGCCCGCCGACAGGATGACGCCGGTCAGCTCGGGCCGCTCCTGCTGGGCCGCCAGCAGCGCGCCGACCAGCGGCAGGGCGCCCAGCCCGGCCAGGCTGAACACCGTTCCGGCAGTCACCGCGCCCAGCCGCGGGCGGCGCCACATCAGCCCGAGCGCGGCGAACGGCGACGCCAGCCGCCGGCTTCCGGTGCCGAGCGGGAGCGGCAGCGTGGTCACCAGCACGGCGGCGACCAGCACCAGGGCGGCCAGCCCGGCGGTGGCCCAGGCCGGGCCGGCCAGCCCGGCGAGCACCGCGGCGAACGCCGGACCGGCGATCCCGGCCATGCTGTACGACATCACGTCGAGCCCGAAGGCCCGCTCGAGCCGGCCGGGCACCAGGTCGCCGAGCAGGCTGCTGAGACCGCCGATCAGCAGCGGGGCGACACAGCCGGCGACGACCAGCACGGCCACCGCGCCCGCCGTGGACCGGCCGATCAGCACCGCCGCGGCGCCCAGGCAGGCGGCGTAGATCAGGTACGCCGACACGTAGACCACCCGGCGTTGCCGGGCGGCGTCCGCGACCGAGCCGACGACCGGGGCGGCCAGCACGTGCGGCACCATCAGCGCGGCGATCAGGGCGCCACCGAGGGACGCGCTGCCGGTGCGCTCGAGGACGAGCAGGAGGATGGCCACCCGGGCCCCCTCGTCGGCGAGCCGCGCGCACACCGCGACGCCCAGGTAACGGGTGAGCACCAGAGAGGACGACACGTCGGCCCAAGCTACCCGCCGGGCCTCACCCCACACCGAACGGCGGGGGATCGACCGCCGGGCAGCGCGTTCCGGTCGCGACCGGCACCAGGGTGAGCAGGTAGTTGTCGACGGCCGCGGCCGCGCACGGGCTCTTGCTGTAGACGACGTGCCCCCAGCCGTCGTAGGTGAGCAGCCGCGCCGCCGGACCGAGCCGGGCCGTCACCTCGCGCGCCCACGCGTACGCGGTGGCCGGGTCGTGCACCGCGTTGACCAGCAGCACGGGGGTCGGGCCGGTCAGCGGGGGCAGCGGGCGCTGCGGGTTGTCCGGCGGGGACGGCCAGCCCAGACAGCCGGTGACGGCGATCAGCGCGAGCGGCGAGATCAGCATCTGCGGCGCCCCCGCGGCCAGCCCCCGCAGCCGCCGCTGGAAGTCGGCGAAACCGGTGACCGGCAGATGCCAGTCCTCGCAGAACACCGGCGAGAAGCTGAAATCGACCAGGTCGACCGGGGGCGCGGTCGCCGCGGGCGCCCGGCGGCCGGTCAGCATCGCGTCGCGCAGGTAGTAGGCGAACGAGTACCACTGCGGGTCGTAGAACGCGGAGAACGCGGCCATGGTCAGCTGGGCCACGGTGAGCTTGTTGGGCGGGTCGTACGGGTTGATCAGCTGACCGGCCCGGGCGCGGGCCATCGCGGCGACGAACAGCTTGGCGATGTCGTGCCCACGCAGCACGCAGCTCGGGTCCCGGCCGCACCACTTCACGAACTCGGCGAACGCGTTCTGGGCGGCCTCGGTCTCCTGCACGAGGAAACGGTCGAGGTCGGCGCTGTGGTCCATCACGCTGTCGAGGACCAGGCCACGCAGCCGGTCCGGGTAGCTCTCGGCGTATTGCAGCCCGATCAGCGTGCCGTAGGAGGCGCCGTACAGGGTGATCTTCTCTTCGCCCAGGGCCGCGCGCACGGCGTCGTAGTCGCGGGTGACGCTGACCGTGTCGACGTGACCGAAGACCGGGCCGGTGCGGGCCGCGCAGTCGGCGGCGAGCTTGCGGTTGTGGGCGACCGTCGCGGCGTACTGCTCCTCGGACTCGATCAGCGCGGACGGCTGGGCGTCGACCAGGTCACGCGAGCAGAGCACGGGGGCGCTGCGGCCGGTCCCCCGCGGGTCGACGCCGACGATGTCGAACCGGCGGCGCACCTCCTCGCCGAAGAACGTGGTGGCGGCGAAGGTGAAGTCGACGGCCGAGCCGCCCGGGCCGCCCGGGTTGACCAGCAGCGTGCCGATGCGCCGGGCCGGATCGGTGGCCGGGCGCCGGGCCATGGTCAGGCTGATCGCCGGGCCGGCCGGGTGGGCCCAGTCGGCCGGCACCGCCAGCGTGCCGCACTGCACCTGGGCGTCCTCGGGGCACGCGGCCCAGGCGATCGCGGCGGTGGTCGCCGGGCGGGCGTGGGCGGGCATGGTCCCGTACGGCAGCAGGGCGGCCACGGTGAGGACCGCGGCCCGGAAGGGTCGCGTGAAAGCTCGCACCCGGCTCATCCTGAGGGCCGCGACGATCCACAGTGCGGCAAACGACGGAAGTTCGCCGGGCCGTGGCCTCTTGACGCGGAAAGGCCCGGTCCGGGTGTCCGGACCGGGCCTCGCCGAGCTAGTTGGGCGGCAGTTGGGGAAGGGACGAGATCGCCGTGGCGTACTGGGCGATCTGACGGCCGTTGGGCACCACGCCGACGGCGCGGAGCTGGTCGTGAATGGCCTGGGCGACCTGGTCCTCGTTGCGGCCCCGATGGGTCTGCATGACCTTGTTCACGACGTAGTCGACACGGATCTGCTGTTGCCAGCCGGCGGTACGGTAACCGCCCGACCTGGCGTTGCTGATGGGGGCGATGGCTTCCATGCCCTGTCTATCGGTTGCCCGACCCCCCGATCTCAAGGATTGGGGTGGCGGTGCAACCCGACGGCTACCGGGTCACACCGCCTCGGACATCAGTGCGCCGGGGGCCGGTCGTCCGTGTCCTCGAGATCCGACGGCTCGGGCGGCTTGGTCGGGTTGAGGCGCAGCCACAGGAGGAACAGCAGCCCCAGGGCGAGCATGCCCAGGCCCATCCACAGGTTGATCCGGACGCCCTGCGCCTTGTCGATCTCGGCCTGAGAGTCGAAGAGGCCGATCAAGGTGACGATCACGCCGTAGACGACGAACAGGCCACCGATCACCCGCCGTACGTCGAACAGCCGTGCCGCCGCCGACAGCTTCTTCTGGTCGACCTGGTCTTCATCTGCCATGTCGGAGCCTCCTTACCAGACCGGGATGTACAGGAGCAGGGCGAGCACGACGGCGATCACGCCGAGCAGGACGGGGTTGCGCCACCAGACCTTCTCGCCGGAGACGATCACGGTGCCGCCGCTGGTGCCGCCGAGGCCGTAGACGAGACCGCGCAGTTCCTCCTCCGGCTTGGAGGGCGTGAAGAAGGTGACCGCCACGGCGACCACGACCGCCGTCACGAAGGCCACCCCGGCGCCCCAGAAGCTCTGCTCCAGCGCCGAGTTGAACGCGACCGCGTCGGTCAGGTAGAGCACGTAGAGCGTCAGCGAGGCGAGGAAGCCCAGCAGCAGCGACCAGAAGCCGGCCCACGGGGTCATCCGCTTCCAGAACATGCCGACGATGAAGGTGGCGAACAGCGGCGCGTTGAACAGCGAGAACAGCTGCTGGATGTACTCCATGATGTTGCCGTAGCCGGAGGCGATGAACGCGGTGCCGATGCCGACAATCACACCGCCGATCGTGGCGTAGCGGCCGATCCGCAGGTAGTACTCGTCGCTGCGGCCCTTCTTGATGTAGGCCTGCCAGATGTCGTACGTGAAGACGGTGTTGAAGCCGCTGACGTTGGCCGCCATGCCGGCCATGAACGAGGCCAGCAGACCGGTGACCGCGATGCCCAGCACGCCGTTGGGCAGCAGGTTCTCCATCAGCAGGGGAATCGCGTTGTTGTACTGGAGGTCGCCCTCCTTGGCGCCCAGGCCGCTGATCGTGACCGCGGCGATCAGGCCGGGGATCACCGTCACGCCCGGGATCAGCAGCTTCGGGAAGGCGGCGATGATCGGCGTACGGCGGGCGGCGTTCATGTCTTTGGCCGAGAGCGCACGCTGCACCTCGGCGAAGTTGGTCGTCCAGTAGCCGAACGACAGCACGAAGCCGAGCCCGAAGAGGATGCCGATCCAGTTGGCCCCGAGCGGGTTGTCGGCGCTGCTGCCCGTGTTGGACCAGGTGTGCAGCGCGGCGTCACCGAGCGGCCCCTGCCGCACCTTCTCGAACAGCCCGTCGATGCCGCCGACCTTGACCAGACCGATGATCGTCAGCGGGATCAGACCGGCCAGGATCACGAAGAACTGCAGCACCTCGTTGTAGATGGCCGAGGACAGGCCGCCGATGGTGATGTAGGTCAGCACGATCGCGGCGCCGACCAGGATCGACACCCACAGTTGCCAGCCGAGCAGCGCGTCGAGGATGAGCGCCAGGGCGAACAAGTTGACGCCGGCGATGAGCACCTGCGCGACGGCGAAGCTGATCGCGTTGAAGATGTGGGTCGGCCGGTTGAAGCGGCGCCTCAGGAACTCGGGGACGCTTCGCACCTTGGAGCCGTAGTAGAAGGGCATCATCACGATGCCCAGGAACACCATGGCCGGCACCGCGCCGATCCAGTAGTAGTGCAGCGTGAGCAGGCCGTACTGGGCGCCGTTGGCGGCCATGCCGAGGATCTCGAGGGCCCCCAGGTTGGCCGACACGAACGCGAGCCCGGTCACCCAGGCCGGCAGTGATCGCCCGGAGAGGAAGAAGTCGGCACTGGTCTTGATCGCTCTCCGGGCCGCGAAGCCCACCCCCAGGACGGTGGCGAAGTAGAGGATCAGGATCAGGTAGTCAAAGATGTCGAGATCGAGCCTCAGCCCGCTCTCCGCGGCATTCACCACAGGCCACCTCCAAGGGGAAAGTCGCCCGCCCACTACCCGTGGCGAATATCTTTCACACCTGGATGTGTCCTCCGCTTCCCGGGTTGCGGATTCACCGAAGGCTTTCGATGCCTTCCGGGGTCAGCTCGGCGAGATCGCGGACGACCAGCGAGGCCCGGGCGAGGGCGTCGGCGGCCGGCGGGTAGACCCCGTGCGGTACGGCGATGACGGCGAAGCCCGCGGCGGCCGCCGAGCGCAGCCCGTTGCTCGAGTCCTCCACGGCGGCGCAGACGGCCGGGCTCACCCCGAGCTTGTCGGCCGCGGCGAGGTAGACGTCGGGGGCCGGCTTGCCCCGCGGCACCTCCTCGGTCGAGAGCGTGACCTGGAAGGCGTCGGTCAGGCCGGCTGTCTCGAGCACCTGGTCGATCAGGATGCGGGCCGATGAGCTGGCCAGTCCGAGCGGAAAGCGGGCGGCCAGGCGGCGTACGGCCTCGACCGATCCGGGGATCAGCGGCAGCGACGTGCGGTAGCGCTCGGCCATCCGGCCCAGCACGTCGGCGGCGACCTCCTCGGGTGTCCGCGGGACGCCCACGTCGGTGGCCAGGTGCCCGGACCACTCGGGGGTGCTCATCCCCATCATCCTGTCCTGGGTGTCGGGCAGGAACTCGCGGCCGTACTCGGCGACATAGCCGCGCCGGACTTCCTCCCAGACCTCCTCGGTGTCGATGATCACACCGTCCAGGTCGAACACCACCGCCTCGATGCTCATGGGAGCAAACCCTACCCCGACCCCATTTCCCGTACGCAGTGTAGTGACGAACTGCCCTTTTCGGACGACGGCCAGCCGTCGGGCGGCTCCGGAAGAACCGCCAAGACGATCTTCCTCCACCGTTCCGACGAGTTGCCGCACGGTTGCCGACCGGTAGTTTCCGTGGTCAGGAACCAGTCTGAGGAGCACCGCCATGCCTCCTTCGCCGCTTTCCGCAGCGACGAGTCGACGCTCGAATCCGTCACCCTCCGTAAGCGTCGTCATCCCGGTCCGCGACCCGGCCGCGCTGCACCTGATGCTGCGCGAGATGCCGCCGGTGGACGAGGTCGTCGTGGTGGACGTCGACGGTGGCCTCCCACCGCTGCCGGGCACGGTCCGGGTGCGGCCGGACCACCCCGGACCGGGCCACGCGCTGGCCTGCGGCGTGCGCGCGGCGAGCGGCGACGTGGTGGTGACGCTCAACGGCGACGGCTCGACCGACCCGGCCGAGATCCCCCACTTCGTCGGCGCGCTGGTCGCCGGGGCCGACGTGGCGCTGGGTTCGCGCTACTCGGCCGGCGGACGCGATCTGACCGGCGGCCGGTTCCGCCGCTGGGCCGACCTGCTGCTCATCTGGTCCCTCAACATCCTGCTGGGCGTCCGGCGGACCGACCCCGGCTACGGGTACGCCGCGTTCTGGCGCGACACCGTGCCGGACCTCGGCCTGCCCGGCCCGGACGCCGGCGCCGGCTGGGGCGCGGGACCGGAGATCGGCCCGCTGCTCGCGCTGCGGCCCGCGGTGCGTGGCCTGCGCGTCGCCGAGGTCGCCGGCGTCGCCCACCCGCCGATCCGCCGGACTCCCCGCGCCGAGCGGCCCGGCCCACTACACTGGTTGCGGACAGCCCTGGGCGAGCTGAGCCAGGGCCGCCGAGGCAGTAACGTCCCGACCGCGCCGGCTCCGACCGCCGATCCGCGGTCGTCGCACGTCCCCGTGGCGCCGGACCATCGGACGCGCGGATACAACGAGACGGGCGCGGGGCGGCGGGCTCTCGACCGGCGCGCGGTCGAGGCGCTGGCCGCCGAGCGGCAGGCGGGCGAGCGCCTGGCCCGCGAACGGACCCCGGAGCCCCGGTTCACCGGGTCGTCGGGCTGGGAGCAGGCCGACCGCCGCTCGGGCGGACCGCTGTGGGCCCCGTCGGGCGGCCGGCCGGCGGCCGCCCGTCATCTGTCGAACGCCTCGCCGCCGGTGTGGCGCGACGGTCACCCCGAGCGGCTCGGCGGGCCCGACCTGCAGCCGCGGATCGCGCCGGCGCCCTGGCCGGTCGCCGGCCCGCCGCAGCCGGCGTTCCGCCCGGAGGTGGGCTCGCGACGGCGCCGCATCGCCGGTGTCCGCCAGTCCCAGCCGGACCTGCGCGTGATCAACGGCGAGGGCTCGGGCACGCCGTCCGGCCGGCGTGCCCGCCTCCGCTCGGTCAAGAAGCCGCTGATCTAGCGCTCGTCAGGCGCGGGAACGCAACTGCGGGAGGATGCGCTCGCTGTAGAGGCGCAGGAAGCGCTCCTGGTCGGGCCCGGGCGCGTGGAACACCAGGTGCTTGAAGCCCATGTCGAGATACTCGGTGACCTTGCCGAGGTGCTCGTCCGGGTCGGACGAGCAGATCCAGCGGGTGGCGGTGCGCTCGACCGGCAGGGCGTCGGACAACCGCTGCATCTCGATCGGGTCCTCGACGCCGGTCTTCTCGTCGGGCGAGAGCGCCAGCGCACCCCAGTGCCGGGTGTCGTTGCGGGCCTTCTCGTCGTCCTCGTCGAAGCTGACCTTCACCTCGATCATCAGGTCGAGGTCGTCGATCGTGCGACCGGCCTTCTCGGCGCCCTCCCGCACGGCCGGGAGCAGCGTGTCGGTGTAGAGCGCGTGGCCCTTGCCGCTGGTGGTGATGAAGCCGTCGGAGATCCGGCCGGCGAGCCGGGTCGCCGCGGGACCGGACGCGCCGATGTAGATCGGCACCTGGGTCTCGGGCTTGTCGTAGATGGTCGCGTTCTCGGTGCGGTAGAACTGCCCCTCGTACGTCACCCGGTCTTCCGACCACAGCTTCTGGATCAGCTGGACGGCCTCCTTGAGACGGGCGAAGCGCTCCTTGCCGTCGGGCCACTGCAGTCCCAGCGGGACCTCGTTGAGCGACTCGCCCGAGCCGACGCCCAGGATCACCCGGCCGGGCGCGAGGCAGCCGAGAGTGGCGAACGCCTGCGCGACCACGGCCGGGTGGTAGCGGAACGTCGGGGTGAGCACGCTGGTGCCGATCAGCACCCGCTCGGTCCGGGCGGCCAGCGCCCCCAGCCACGGCAGCGCGGCCGGGGCGTGCCCGCCGTCGTGCCGCCACGGCTGGAGGTGGTCGCTCACGAACACCGAGTCGAAGCCGAGCTCCTCGGCGAGCACGCCGTAGTTCAGCAATTCCACCGGCGGGAACTGCTCCGCCGAAGCCTTGTACCCGAACCGAATCATGAAGGAGAGCCTAGCCCGCTGCTCGATACGCCTTCCCGGCCTCGGTGGGGCTGTCGCCGTCGCGGTAGAGCCCGAAGTCGGCGCTGTCGCCCACGGCGGGCAGGCCGAACCAGGCGTACCGCTCGACGTACGACCGCTTCTGCAGGCCCTTCGTGGTGCCCTGGATGAAGGTGACCAGCTGACTCTGGGTCGGGTACTTGGGCGAGCCGCTGAAGTTCATCAGGCCGTACTCGGTGACCCAGATCGGCTTGCCGTAGCGCTTGTGCACGGCGTCGACGTAGCCGAGGAACTGATTCACCGCGGCGGGCGAGAAGTCGGAGCCGTACCAGTGAACGGTGATGAAGTCGACGCGGTAGCCCTTCTGCTTGGCGCCGGTCATGAACCGGTCGAGCCAGCCACCCTTGGTGTCGCCGCCGAAGGCCACCGCCGGGCTGCCCAGACGCCGGCCGGTCGCCTGGAGCTTGGGCCAGTCGCCGAGCGCCTGCTCGACGGTCATGTTGGCCTGGCCGGCCATGTCGGGCTCGTTGAAGCCGAGGAGGACGTCGCCTTCCTTCTTCGCGTCGGCCAGGGTCGCGTCGGTGACGTCCTTCTGGCCCCAGATCATCGGCACGAACTCGACGTCGGACGGGCCGGGCATGCTCCGGTTGTTCGACGACCAGTTGTAGTACCAGCCGGCGCCGACGTCGTCGAGCGCCGGCTTGGCCTGGGCGAACTCCCAGACGCCGACACCCTTCTTCTTGCTCGCCTTGGCGGTGACCACCACGGGCGCCTTGGTGGTGGGCTTCGGCTTGGGCGTGACCTTCTTCGAGGGGCTGGGAGAGGGGCTGGGGCTGGGGGACTTCGTCGTCGGCGCCACGGCCCGGGGCGTCGTCCTCGGCGCGACCACGGCCGCGGTGGCCACCGGCGGCGGATCGGGTTGCTGGGTGACGACGACCGCAGCCGCGCCCCCGGCGACCGCGGTGGTCGAGAGCGCCGCGGTGAGCACCTTGCGGGAGAGACTGAAGCCGACCTTGGCCGCGAGGTGCTTCGCGGTGATCGTGGTGCCCAGTTTGGCGGCCACCGCACCCTTGCCGAGCAGCCCGGCCGGCAGCGGCACCAGCGCCATGCCGGCCAGCAACCGCTCGGCGGCGACCAGCCCGTTCCAGGACGGTGAGCAGTGCCGGCACTCGCGGGTGTGCCGGGCGATGCGCTTGCGCCACAGCGGGCTCGGCCGCCTGTCCCATTCGACGAGAACTGCCTGCAGGTCGGGGCAGGGCGGGCTGGCGGTGAGTGCCCGCACGACGACCCGGGCTGTCTCGAGCTGGCCCTTCATCCGCTGGATGCGCACCGCGGCGTGCTGGCGGGTGACGTCGGTGGCAGCGACGATCTCGTCCCGGGTGAGCTCGCCCGAGGCCTCCAGCCACCACAGCGACAACAGCTCCCGGTTGTCCTCGTCGAGCCAGCGGGTCGCCTCGGCGGTCTCGCGGCGCTGACCGCTGAGCTCGAGCCGGGTGATCGCCAGGTCGGTGAAGTCGGCCCCGGGGTCGCGGACGTCCTCGTGCAGCAGCGCCTCGGGGGCGCCGCGCCGGGCCCGGAAGCGCTCCCGCACCTGACGCACGGTGATCGCCACCAGCCACGACCGGAACGCCTCGGGCTCCCGCAGGTCACCCAGGTTGCGCAGCACGCGCAGCATGACGTCCTGCACCACGTCGTCGACATCGGCGTGACCCTCGAGCGCCCGCCCGACGATCGTGTAGACCAGCGGCAGATAGCCGGCGACCAGCCGGTCGATCGCCACCGGATCACCGGCGCGCGCGGCGATCACGACCGCGATGTCGGGTTGCTCCGCCATTGTCCAGCCTTTCGTGAGGCGTTCCCAGCCTGGCCTCAACCGGCCACGGGAGAGGAGACGCCCAAGCCGCCCATGGATAACACGTTTTCCGTCGAGGATCGGATGAGGTGGTACTCCACCAGCCACGATTAGGCCTCCGATCGAGCGGGAATCAAGAGGCCATGCGTATGACAGTCCGGCTGGATCTGCCGCGGGAAGCGGACAGCGTGCCCACCGTCCGCCGGTTGCTGCGTTCCGCGCTCGCCGTCCTGCACATCGACAACGAGGCCCAGGACGATCTCGAGATCGCGGTCACCGAGGCCTGCTCGAACGTCGTGCGGCACGCCGGCGGCGCCGAGATGTTCGAGGTCTGCCTGGACGTCGCCGAGAACCACTGTTCGATCGACGTGCGCGACAACGGCGCCGGCTTCGACCCCGACCAGGTCGGCCCGGCCGGGCCCGGCAGCGAGAGCGGGCGCGGCCTGGCGCTGATCAAGGCCCTGGGCGAGAACGTCCGCATGCACTCCGTGCCCAAGCACGGGAGCTTGATCCACTTCGAGAAATCGTTCGCGTAGACCTCGTGACACAGGCCAGGGAGCAGGCGCTTATGATGCTTGCTCCCCGGCAACTACTGCCCGTGAGCGTGGGAGAGGGAGAGAGCGAGTGTCCGTACGCCCGACGTCCGCCGGCTCCTTCCTGCGCGCCGCGCCGCCCGACCGCCTTCCCGAGGCCGCAGCCGAACACCTGCGCACCTGGTTCCCGGTCGACACGGTGGAAGTCCTCCTGAGCGACCTGACCGTCACCACCCTGTGGCCGGTCCTCGGTCCCGAGACGCCGGCCGGCGGCCCGCTCGAGCTGCGATGCTTCGGCAGCCAGCAGCCGGTGACCGACAACAGCTCGGGCCGGGTACTGCTGCCGCTCACCACCTGGGGCGACCGGCTGGGCGTGCTGCGGCTCCGGCTCACCCGCGCGCCCGACGGCGACCTGATCGCCGAACTGGCCGCCGTGGCCGACGAGCTGGCCGTCGCGCTCCGCGCCGCCGACAAGGACACCGACCGCTACCGCCAGGTCGTCCGCCGGCAACGCCTCACCATGGCCGCCGAGCTGCAGTGGGAGTTACTACCCGGGCGCTCGCTCGGCGGCGAGAGGTTCCGCCTGGCCGGTCAGCTCGAGCCGGCGTACGCCATGTACGGCGATCACTACGACTGGTCGCTGACCGACAACCGGCTCACCCTCACCGTGCTCAACGGCCACGGCGACGGCATCGAGGCCGCCCTGCTGACGACCGTCGCGGTCAACGCCATGCGCAACGCCCGCCGCTCCCGCGCCAACATCGTCGAGCAGGCGGAGCTGGCCTCCGACGCCATCTACTCGCGGTACGCCGGCAAGGCGCACGTGGCCACCCTGCTGTTCGAGATCGGCCTGATCGACGGCACGGTCGAGGCGGTCGACGCCGGCTCGCCGCGAGCGCTGATCGCCCGCGACGGCGACATCCGGCCGCTCAGCCTCGATCAGCAGCTGCCGCTCGGCATGTTCGGCGACAGCCGGTACGAGACCCAGAAGTTCCAGCTCGAGCCGGGCGACCGCCTGCTCGTGATCAGCGACGGCGTGCACGCGGCGACACCGGGCGGCCGGGCCCCGTACGGTGAAGCCGGCCTCATCAGCGCCCTGCGCCGGACGCGCCTGCAACCACCCAGCGAAGCGGTCGGCACGGTGATCCGCGCCCTGCGCGACTACCACGCGGGCGTCGACCAGGAGGACGACGCCGTCCTGGTCTGCCTCGATTGGCTCCGCCAGACGGCATGATTCCCGTCGCCGCCGGGTAGGGGCATGGCGCAGCCGGGTACGTCCGACGAACGAGGTGCAGCCGCCATGAACCGGGTCACGGACCTCGCCGCCGCCGTCGAGTCGACCGTCGACGCGTTGGTGACCGTTCTCGGCGCGGCCGACCAGGCCCAGACCCCCAGCGTGCCGCCCGCGCAGCTGCGGGTGCTGGCCATCGTCGCGCAGAACCGGCCCACCAACATGAGTCGTCTGGCCGAGGCGCTCGAGGTCGTGCCGTCGTCGGCCAGCCGGCTGTGCGACCGGCTCGAAGCCACCGGCCTGCTGCGCCGGGTGCCCGATCCGCGCGACCGGCGTGAGGTGCGGCTGCTGCTCACCACCTCCGCCCGGACGCTGCTCGACCAGATCCGCGAACGGCGGCGGCAGGCTCTCGGCGAGGTGCTCGAGCGGATGTCGCCGGCCGACCGGCAGGAACTGGTGCACGCGCTGCGCTCGTTCGCCGACGCCGCGGGCACCGGCGAGGACGGGACCGGCGCTTTGCGTACGGCTTAATCACGGGCTTGCTTTACCCGTCGCCGGCCGCCCGTTTTACCCGGCACCGCTCGCCGGCTGTGGCTGAGGCTTTTCCCGGCCCGCGTCGTAAATCGCCCGCCGGTCAGTGGCCGTTCGCCGCCCGGTATGCCTGCGTCACGCTCTGCGGAATGCGGCCACGCTCGGAAATCTCATGCCCGTTGGCCAGCGCCCACTCGCGGATCTGGCGATTCTCGTCACGCGAGCCGGCCGTCCGCCCCGCGGGCGGGCCCGGACGACGAGGCGAGACCCGGCCGTTCGCCCGGCCGAGCCGGGTACCGGCGTTGATGTAAGGGTCGAGGGCCTTACGCAGCTTCCCCGCATTGGCCTCGGAAAGGTCGATCGTGTAGTTAATGCCGTCGAGACTGAACTCGACCGAGCGATCGGCCTTCTTTCCGTCCAGATCGTCGATCAGAGTGGTGATTACCTGGCGCGCCATGACGACTCCCGAGTCCATCCGACCAACCGCGCCCAGTGTTGCTCGTGAACGGGTTCGCGCGCAACTGTCTCGGGCATATTCGCCATTCTTTTCGCGCGGCGGCCCGGCCGGTATACAAATAGCGGGACGGCATTCACCGAAATCACGGCGGATAGATCGGCTTGGCCCGGGCGGCGGGCATCACCTAGGGTCGCTGGCATGGACCGCGGAGCCGACTGGGAGGAACAGCGGCGGCAGGCCATCGCCGGTCACGCCGCCGCGCTCGAGGCCGGCCGGGCCGCCGAGGCCCGTGAGGCCGGTGCCCTGCTCTCCGACTTCGTCCGCCGCGCGGCCGAGCGGGGTCTGACCCCCCGGACGCTGCAGGCTCGAACCTTCGACGGCCGCGCCACGTATCGGACACATGTGCGTGGCTGGTACCTCAAATCCAACCGTTCGGTCGCCGTGGGCGAGGACGGGAAGTACTACGTCCTGACGGTGCCGGGGTCGCTGCGGGCCCGCTTCGCCGGCGCCGACCTCAGCCCGAGCACGCCCCGGCTGATCGTCGGGGCGGGCGGCGGGGACGGCGAGACGGTGCCCTTGAAGCAGCTGCTCGACAAGCGGCTCGAGGCGGGAGTCTCCTGGCCTTGATCCGTCATGCTCTGGCGGCGGTCTGCGCCGCCGCCCTGACCCTTCCCGCCCCGGCCCTGGGGGCGGGCCCTGTTTCTGGTGCGGCACCGGCCGCCGCGGCCGGGCGGGCCGAGGTTCCCTGCCCCAAGCCGAAGGTCGCCCCGCCGCCCAACCGGCCGGCTCCCCCGGTGCCGCCGCCCGACGACCCGGTCGGCAGCGCGATCGGCGGGGACGCGCTCGCGACCCACGGCCTGGTCGTCCCGGCCGGAGCCAAGCCGCCGCCCGCGGTGACGGCGACCACCTGGATGGTCGCCGACCTCGACACCGGCGAAGTGCTGGGCGGGTGCGGGCCGCACGTCTTCCACACCCCGGCCAGCGTGCAGAAGACCCTGCTGGCCGCCACCGTGATCGGCAAACTCGAGCCCAAGCAGCGGATGACCGTGGTCCCCGGCGACCTGGACATCGAGCCCGGCAGCTCGGCCGTCGGGCTGCTCGTGGGCGGCAAGTACCCCATCTCCACGCTGTGGCTGGGCCTGATGCTCAACTCGGGCAACGACGCGGCCAACGCGCTGGCCCGGCTGGCCGGTGGCGGCGGGCCCGACGGGGTGGCCCGGACGGTGGCCGAGATGAATGCGACAGCGCGGCGCATCGGCGCCTACCAGACCCACGCCGTCACGCCCTCGGGCCTCGACGGCAAGGGCCAGTTCACCAGCGCGTACGACCTGGCCCTGATCGCCCGGGTGGCCTTCGCCAACGCCGACTTCCGCCGCTACGTGCTCACCGAGCGGGCCCAGATGCCGGCCCAGCCGCACCTGAAGAAGGGCGGCTTCCAGTTCCAGAACGAGAACAAGCTGATCTTCAACTACCCGGGCGCGCTGGGCGGCAAGACCGGCTTCACGACGCTGGCCCGGCACAGTTACGTGGGCGCGGCCCAGCGCAACGGCCGCCGCCTGGTGGTGACTCTGCTGGGCGCCGAGGCGCGCCCGCTGCGGGGCTGGCAACAGGGCGCCGCCCTGCTCGACTGGGGGTTCTCGCTCCCCCGGGACGAGTCGGTCGGCAAGCTGGTCTCCCCGGAGGACATGGCCACCGCCGAGCCCTCCCCCACCCCGAAGCCGGCGGTCGCGCCCAAGGCAGCAGTCACCGACGCGAAGCAGGACGACCCGCCGCGGGCCCTGTCGTTCCTCGCGGCCGCCTCCGTCGCCCTGGTCCTGGCCGGCGCCCCGCTGCTGCTCCTGCTGACCCAGCGCCGCCGCCGACGCCCGGGCCGCCGCTGACTCGTACCGTCAGGGGAGCAGCCAGCCCGACCAGAGCAGGCCGAAGACCCAGATGACGGCGACCGCCAGCGCCGTCGTGAACTCGATCAGCATGGCCATGCCGGCCGCGTGCAGCGCCTGCTTGGTGGAGGGCCAGGCCCGGCCCGCGCCCAGGCGAGCGCGCTCGACCAGATAGATGCCGAGCACGAAGCCCAGCGGCAGGCCGAGCACCGGGATCACGAAGAAGCCGATCACCCCGAGCAGGCCGCCGGCCAGCAGGGCCGAGTTGGGTACGCCGGCGCTCTTGAGGCGGCGGCCGGGCACCAGGTATTTCACCAGGGCGCCGAGCAGGGCCACGGCGGTGGCCACGCCGAACGCCAGCCAGCGGACCCCGCTGCTGCCCTCGCCGAGCGCGGCCCAGAGCAGCACCCCGGCCCAGCTGAGGAGCAGGCCGGGGACGACCGGCACCACGACGCCGACCACACCGACGGCGATCGCCAAGCCGGCGATCAAGTTGATCACCCACGCGCTGTCGGTCAGACCCATGCGCCCAAGGTGCCAGGCCGCCGCAACGGCGAAAAGACGCAGCGCCGAAGTCTCAACCAACCCACAGCCATTCCGATGCTCAAACCAACACACCCAGCCACCCGACACACCCCTGTGAGCGACCCGAGTTCGTCCTGTGAGCGACCCGACCCGCGATCGCCGCCGGTGAGATGCCAGTCGGTTTGTCGACGTCCGCGGGGTTTGCGGACGGCGGCAAATCGCCTGGCATCTCACCGGTTACAAGGCGATCGCTCGCCGAGCGAAGCGAGGCCATGTAACAGCTGGCATCTCACCGGTTACAAGGCGATCGCTCGCCGAGCGAAGCGAGGCCATGTAACAGCTGGCATCTCACCGGTTACAAGGCGATCGCTCGCCGAGCGAAGCGAGGCCATGTAACAGCAACCGTCGCGCACCCGGTTGTCACTTCAACGGGACCCGACCGTTGACGAACCTCCCTGTGTACGCCGGAGAGCCCAGCCACAAGGGCCGCCGACAACGGGGGGAACCACACATGACCAGCACCGCGACGACCGCTGCCGACTTCACTGCCGACACCGCCGCCACGACGGTGCTGTCCGCCGCCGAGCAGGAGGAGATCATCCGCACCCACATGCCGCTGGTCGGCCACCTGGTGCGCGACATGCTCAGCCGCATCCCGAACCACATCCACCGGGACGACCTGACCAGCGCCGGCCTGCACGCCCTGGTCACCGCGGCCCGCAGCTGGGACCCGGACCGCGGCATCCCGTTCCACCGGTTCGCCAGCACCCGCATCCGCGGCGCCATCCTCGACGAGCTGCGGGCCCTCGACTGGGCGACCCGTTCGGTGCGCACCAAGGCCCGCGCCACCGACACCACCCGCCAGCAGCTGACCACCACGCTGGGCCGTACGCCCACCGCCGACGAGCTGGCCCAGGCGCTCGGCACCACGACCAGCGAGCTCAAGCAGACCGACACCGACGTGCAGCGCGCGACCGTGCTGTCGCTGCAGGGCTTCACCACCAGCAGCGCCGACGACCTGGTCACCGAGAAGACGCCCGGCCCGGAGGACATGCTGCTGCGCCGCGAGCAGATCGGCTACCTGCACCACGCGATCAGCTCGCTGCCGGAGCGGCTGCAGGTCGTCGTCACCGAGTACTTCCTGAACGAGCGCCCGATGGCCGACATCGCCGCCGACCTCGGGGTCACCGAGTCGCGGGTGTCGCAGCTGCGCGCCGAGGCGCTGTCGCTGCTCAAGGACGGCCTGAACACGCACCTGAACCCCGACCTGGCCCCGGTGCCGGACAACCCGGAGAGCATCGTCGCGCGTCGCCGCGCCAGCTACTACAACAGCATCGCCGAGAGCACGTCGATGCACAGCCGGCTGGCGATGACCAACGCGCACGGCCACACCACGTTCAGCCGCGGCGTGCCGGTCGCGGCCGCATAACGGACTCAAAGGGGGGCTCGGCGAAAGCCGAGCCCCCCTTTGCCGCACGCGTCAGGCCAGGGCGCTCAGCACCTTGGGCAGGTCGGCCGTGTGCAGCACGCCGAGGCGACGGGTGGCCCGGGTGACCGCCACATAGAGGTCGGACAGGCCGCGCGGGCTCTCGGCGATGATCTCGTCGGGTTCGACCACGATCACCGCGTCGAACTCGAGGCCCTTGGCCTGCCGCACGGTGAGCAGCACCACCTGGTTGAGCAGGTCGGGCTGCTCACCGACGGCCGCGCCGGGGACCGCCTCGACGAGCTCGCGGCCCAGGTCGGCCTCGCGCGCCTCGGGGACGATCACGGCGACGCGCCCCTCGCCGGCCTCGGCCGCCTCCAGGCGTACCGCGGCGATCACCTCGGACGGCAGCGCCACCGACGGCACCCGCAGCGCCCAGGGCTCGACCCCGGCCGAGCGCACCGACCGCGGTGGCTCGAGAGCCGGGTCGACCGCCGCCAGCACGTCGGCCGCCACCGCCATCACCTCGGCCGGCGTGCGGTAGTTGACGGTCAGCTCGACGAGGTTCCAGCGCTGGGCCACGAACGGCTCGAAGACCTGCTCCCACGTCGTGGTGCCGGCCAGCTCGGAGGTCTGGGCGACGTCGCCGACGACGGTCATCGAGCGGCTCGGGCAGCGCCGCATGAGCAGGCGCCACGCCATCGGCGAGAGCTCCTGGGCCTCGTCGACGATGACATGACCGAACACCCAGGTACGGTCGGCGGCCGCACGTTCGGCGGCGGTGCGCGTGTCGAGCACCTCGTGCCGCTCGACGAACGCGCTCGCGTCCACGACGTCGATCGCGGACAGGATCTCTTCCTCCTGGTCCTCGAAGTCGAGCGAGCGCGAGCCTTCGACGATCTCGAGCACACCCTCGGCGTACTCGATGGCCTCGCGCCTCTCCTGCGCGGCCTGCCGGGCCTTGAGCGTGTCGTCGACGCCCAGCAGCTCGGCCAGCTCGTCCAGCAGCGGCACGTCGGCCGGGGTCCACCGGGCGTCGTGATCGCGCAGCAGCAGGGCACGCTCGGCCGCGGTGAGCTCGGTCCCGGCCGACGCGAGCCGATCGGCGTCGCTGAGCAGCTCGCGGAGCACCCGGCGCGGGGTCAGCACCGGCCAGAAGTCGAACAGCACCCGCTGGACGTCGACGTCCTCGCGCAGCTCGCGGCGGGTTTCGGCCAGGTCGGCCGCGGAGAGCAGGTTCTCCCCGCCCAGCGGGTCGGCGCCGATCCGCTCGGCGATCTGGAGCGACAGCGCGTGGATCGCCTCGGTGACGAAGATCGACCGGGCCACGTTGTGCGGGCGGCCGGGTCGGCGGGCGGCCGCGCGGGCATCCTCGAGGACGGCGCGCTCGATGCGCAGCGGATAGCCGTCGTGGTCGACCTCGACGAAGTCGGCCGGCACGGTCTGCCAGTCGGCGACCGCGCGGGCCAGCACGTCCAGCATCACGGTGCGGCCCTTGAGGGCGGCCGCGGCCGCCGGTTCCACGGCCCGGGCCCGTACGCCGGGGAACATGTCGCCGAGGGTCGCGAGCAGCACCCCGGTCTCGGCCAGCGACGGCAGCACCTGGGAGATGTAGCGCAGGAAGGTCGGGTTGGGACCGAGGATCAGCACACCCTGCTTGGTGAGCTGGGCCCGGTACGTGTAGAGCAGGTAGGCCGCCCGGTGCAGCGCGACGGCGGTCTTGCCGGTGCCCGGCCCGCCCTGCACGACCATCACGCCGTTGAGACCGGCCCGGATCACCTCGTCCTGCTCGGCCTGGATGGTCTCGACGATGTCGCGCATCCGGCCGGTGCGGCTGGCGGTCAGCGCGGACAGCAGCGCCGCCTCGCCGGTCACGTCCTCGCGGCCGCCGGCGCCCGCCTCGAGATCGAGCACCTCGTCGTCGATGGCGGTCAGCGTCCGGCCCTTGGTGCGCAGGTGGCGCCGCCGGGTCACCCCGTCCGGCGACACCGCGGTGGCCAGATAGAACGCCCGGGCGGCCGGAGCCCGCCAGTCGACCAGAAGCGGGTCACGATCGTGTTCCTCGGCCGAGAGCCCGAGCCGTCCGATGTAGCGCGGCTGGTCGGCCGCGAAATCGAGCCGGCCGAAACAGAGACCGTTCTCGACCGCATTCATCTGCGCGAGTTGTTCGGCGTAATGACTGCGGGTCGCCTCACGTTGCGCGCGTCCCTGCGGCGTGCCGCCGCCCTCGAGCAGAATGGCCCGGAGACGGTCGTCGGCCTGCGTACGCAGGCTGTCCAGCCGGTTGTAGAGGGTGGTGAGGTACGCCTGTTCGGCACGGAGGTCGTCGTCTCGCGTCACCGCGGCGGAGCTTGACAAAGCCACTCCCCTTTGTGTTAAAATACGGACCCTGACGAGCTATTCATCGATCAATCTTCTTTATCGATGAACCAGTTGACCTTCTTTATCGATGAACCAGTTGACGCTGACCTTGAAGTCGGCGTCTTTTTTTATGTGCGGGAAACGCTTAGATTAGCGCATCGATCCCCGTGCTCCCAGTCGTGAGAGCCAGGTTACGGCTCGCCGGTGAACTGTCGGCAATCCGTCAAGTTTCCCGGCGAGCCGTTACGCACGACGGCCGATCCGGATTAACCCGGTCATGACTCACAACCACCCGATCCGACGCCTCGGTGCTCTGACCCTCATCGCTGCCTCCGCCCTCGCCTTCTCCTCGGCGTGCACCGGTGACGACGAGGCCCCGGCCGGCGAGGCCGCCCAGGCGGCCGCGGGCGGCCCCGAGCCCAAGAGCATCGAAGCCGCCAAGTCGGCCGCGCAGACCGTGTTCGACCGCTTCGCCGGGGGCGACTTCGCCGGCGCCTGGGACATGTACACCGCCGCGGGCAAGCAGGCGATCAGCAAGGCCGACTACGTGAAGCTCAACCAGGCCTGCTCCCGCAAGGGCCTGGCGATCCAGCTCACCAGCGCGCGGATGGAGGGGGCCGACCGGGCCGTCGTCATCGCCAAGCAGCTGGTCGCCGCGCAGTCGTACACCATGGTCTACGAGGCCGACTCCTGGAAGCTCGAGCCGGCCAAGGAGGGTCTGGCCCTCTACAAGCAGGGTGCGGCCAAGGCGATCGCGGCGCAGAAGAGGGCCGGCACCTGCGCCAACCAGTAATCCCGGCGCCCCTCGAAACGCGTCGGTGCCCGCCGCGAACCGCGGCGGGCACCATCGTCGGGCAGCAGCTTCGTCCGGCCCCCTTAAGCGGCGACCGGCAGACCGTCCGGGCCGGTGCGCGCGAGGCGCGACTGCAGTGTTCCCCGGTCGCCGATCTGGTCGTAGTAGGCCGAGCGGCGACGGGCGACGCACCCGGGCTTGACCGGGTTCTCGGCGGCCAGCGCCGGGTCGAGGTGGGTGTTGAGGCCGTCCCGCAGCAGCTTCAGTGCCTCGGCGCGCAGCTGGGACACCCGCGACTCGGTGACCCCCAGGTCCTCGGCGATGCGGGCCATCGGCCGCTCGTCGAAGAAGTAGCCCCGCACCACGGCGCGGAGCCGCTCGGGGAGCGCCTCGATCGCGTCCAGCAGGTAGCCGAGCCGTTCCCGCCGGATCAGCATCTCCTCGGGACCGGCGCTCGGCTCGGTCACCATGTCGTCGGCGCCGGCGGTTGCGAAGCCCTGCAGGCTGAACACGACAGCCCGCTGGACGTCGTCGTCGGCGTGCTCGATGTCCTCGACCGAACAGCCCAGCCGGTCGGCCACCTCGCGGACCGTGGGCATGCGGCCCAGCTCGGCGATCAGCTCCTGCCGGGCCGTGTCGGCGCGCCGGGCCCGCTGACGCACCGAGCGGCTGGCCCAGTCGAGGCCCCGCAACTCGTCGAGCAGGGCGCCGCGGACCCGGGCCGCGGCGAACCGGGCGAACGGAACACCGCGCTCGGCGTCGTAACCCCGGGCCGCGTGGACCAGCGCGGCGTAGCCGGCCGAGAGCAGGTCGTCCCGGTTGACGTGGGCCGGGACCCGCGCCAGCATCTCGCGGACCAGATGGCCGACGAGCGGCATGTGGGCCTGGACGATGTCCTCGCGACGGCGGTCAGCAACAGGTGTGGCACCGCTCATAGGGGGGTCTCCTCGCGTACCTGGCCGGAGGGGGGATTCCGGCGCTGAGGAGAAAGGTGATGCCGATACAGTGCAAACCGGGTCTTTCTGGGGTGCAGGAGGGTTGCATCACGGCCCGGCTACCGCACGGAGCATGTGCGGGTATGCTTGATCACGCGGCCCGCCCAGTCTTGCCTCGGGCCGCCTGCCGGACCTGCGCCGCACGCACGGTCCTTCGGATCGACCACCACGCGCCGCGACTGAGAACAAAGTCTGCGCCGGGCAGGACGACCCCTCGACACTTTTGGAGTCCCCGCTACATGAGCACCTTCACCGATTTCGGCGTGCCCGCCGTGCTGTCCACGGCCCTCGCCGACCTCGGCATCACCACCCCGTTCCCCATCCAGTCCGCCACGCTGCCCGACTCGCTCGCCGGCCGTGACGTGCTGGGCCGGGGCCGCACCGGCTCCGGCAAGACCTACGCGTTCGTGCTTCCCGTGCTGGCCCGCCTGGCCGCGTCCAAGTCTCAGCGCCGCCCGGGCCGCCCGCGCGCGCTGATCCTGGCCCCGACCCGCGAGCTGGCCACCCAGATCGACGCCACGATGGCGCCGCTGGCCGCCAAGCTGGGCCTGCGCACCCTGACCGTCTTCGGCGGGGTCGGCGCCAACCCGCAGATCAAGGGCCTGAAGGCGGGTGTCGACGTGCTCGTCGCCTGCCCCGGGCGGCTCGACGACCACCTGCGCAACGGTCACGCCTCGCTCGACTCGATCGAGATCACCGTGCTCGACGAGGCCGACCACATGGCCGACCTCGGCTTCCTGCCGGTGGTGCGCCGGCTGATGGAGCAGACCCCGCGCGAGGGCCAGCGGATGCTGTTCTCGGCGACCCTCGACAACGGGGTCGACGTGCTGGTCAAGCGCTTCCTGCACAAGCCGGTCACGCACTCCGTCGACTCGGCCACCGAGGCGCCGATCGAGATGTCGCACCACGTGCTGCACGTGCGCGGCGACGACCGCTTCCCGGTGCTGGTCGACCTGCTGTCGGCCCCGGGCCGTTCGGTGGTCTTCACCCGCACCAAGCGCCGGGCCAAGGTGCTGACCCGCCAGCTGGTGCAGGCCGGGGTGCCCGCCGTCGAACTGCACGGCAACCTGGCCCAGAACGCCCGCAACCGCAACATGGCGGCGTTCTCCGACGGCAGCGCCGGCACGCTGGTGGCGACCGACATCGCGGCCCGCGGCATCCACGTCGACGACGTGGCCCTGGTGATCCACGCCGACCCGCCGGTCGAGCACAAGGCCTATCTGCACCGCTCGGGTCGTACGGCGCGAGCCGGGGCCGCGGGCACCGTCATCACGCTGATGACCGACGACCAGCAGGCCGAGGTGCGCGATCTGACCCGCCGGGCCGGCGTACGCCCGACCACCAGCCGCACCCGGCCGGGTGACCCGCTGCTGGCCGAGCTGGCCCCGGGCGAGCGTACGTTCGTCACGCCGACGGCGGCGCCCGCTCCGATGGCCGAGGGCACCGGAGCGTCGCGCACCGGAGCACCCCGTCGTGGTGGCCGGGGCCGCGGTCCGGCTCAGCCGGGCGGAGCCGCCGTGCCGGAGCAGGCCGGCGCCGGTCGTCCCCGCCGGGCCGGTGGAGCGGGCCAGCCCCGATCCAGCCAGCCCCGATCCGGCCAGGCCCGGTCCGGCCAGCCGCGATCCAACCAGCCGCGCTCCGGCTCGACGCCGGTGCACTCGACCCAGTCCGGCACGGGCGGCGCCGCCGCCTTCTCGTCGGGCACCCGGGTCGGCGGACGCCGCTCGGGCCGCTGAGTCTCTCAGGCCCGGGCGACCAGCCTCAACGGCGACATCGCGCGCAACGCGCCGGCGGTCGCCTCGTCGGCCGGAAGTTGAATCATCAGTCGTAGTCCGGTGTCGCCGGGCACCGACAGGAACTCGTACGTCAGCCGCAACGACCCGGCCTCGGGGTGCTCCAGGCGGAGCACCCCGTGGGCCCGGGGCAGGCCGGGCACCCGCTCGGCCCGCTCCGTGAACTCGTCACCGGCCAGGACGGTCAGCTCAGCGGTGAAATCCGGCCGGGGCGGGCCGTCCTTCAACGCAGCGACCTGTTCGTCGGCCACGTGGGCCCAGTCCGGGTAGGCCTCGCGGGCGCGCGGATCGGTGAAGACATACCGGGTGAGATTGGGCGGGTCGCCGTCCAGCAGTCCGATCGGCCCGGCCAGGCGACCGAAGCCGGTGGTGTGCGCGAGCACGTCGCCGACCTGGTTGACCAGCACGGCCGCGGCCGGCTCGAGCTGGTCGAGAATCGCGCGCAACCCCGGCCGCACCGTTCGCACCGGGTCCTGGGCGAAGGCCGCGCAGCTCGCGCCCGAGGCCTTGGTGAGCCGGTACAGGTGGGCCCGCTCCGTCGCGGTCAGCCGCAGCGGCCCGGCCAGGGCGGCCAGCACCTGCGCCGACGGATGCCGGTCGCGGCCCTGCTCGAGACGGATCAGATATTCCACGCTGACCCCGGCGAGCATCGCCACCTCGGAGCGACGCAGGCCCGGGGTGCGGCGCCGGGTTCCCGGCGGCAGCCCCACCTCGGCCGGCGTCACCTCGGCCCGCCGCGCTCGCAGGAAAATGCCCAGCTCGTTGTCGCCCACCGGTCGACTGTAACGACGCACCAGCTGGTGAAGGTGCCCCCGCCGCTACCACCATGAGCGCGGCCTCCCAGTCCGCCGCCCGCCGCAGCAGGGTCGAGAACACCCGACGAAAGGTGATTCTCGAATGACTGCCAAAGTGGTTGTGGTGGGCGGTGGCTACGGCGGCGCCGTCTCGGCCCGTGCTCTCGACGACATCGCGGACGTGACGCTGGTCGAGCCGCGGGAGACGTTCCTGCATCACGTGGCCCACCTGCGAGCGGTGGCCGACCCGGCCTGGATCGACAAGCTCTTCATTCCGTACGACGGTCTGCTCCCGCGCGGCCGGGTCGTGCGCGACGCCGCGGTGCGGGTGTGGCCCGAGACGGTCGAGCTCGCCTCCGGAGCCCGGCTCGACGCCGACTACATCGTGCTGGCCACCGGCTCGACCGGCCCGTTCCCGACCCGGATCGAGGCCACCGCCCGGGCCGCGGTGACGGAGCAGCTGCAGGACCTGCACGCATCGCTCGGACGGGCGTCCGGCGTGCTGCTGCTCGGGGCCGGGGCGATCGGCCTGGAGTTCGCCGGAGAGATCGCGGCGGCCTGGCCGGACAAGCCGGTGACCGTCGTGGACCCGGCGTCCGACCTGTTCGGCGGCCGCTTCCCGGAGGAGCTGCGCACCGAGCTGGCCCGGCAGCTGGACGAGCTCGGGGTCCGGGTTCTGCTCGACACCAAGCTCGACACCCCGCCGGACACCCCGGCCGGCGTGGTGAGCCCGTTCCGGGTGACGACCGGCGACGGCGAGGTGCTCACCGCCGACCTGTGGTTCCGTTGCTACGGCGGCACTGTCCCGAGCGCTTATCTGGGTCCCGAGCTGGCCGCCGCCCGACAGCCCGGTGGCCGGCTGGCGGTCACCGAACACCTCCGGGTGACCGGGCACGAGCGGGTCTTCGCCGTCGGGGACCTGAACGACACCCCCGAGCTGAAGACCGGCCGGGCCGCCGGCCGCCAGGCCGAGGTGGTCGCCGCGAACATCCGCGCCCTGATCGAGGGCGGGCCGCTCACGGTGCACGAGCCCTTCCCGGACGGCATCATCCTCACGCTGGGCCCGGCCGGCGGCGCCGGTCATGCTCCCGAGCTGGGCCTGCTCGGCGCCGAGGCGACCGCTCAGTTCAAGGGCACCTTTTTGCTGGACCACTTCCGGGGGCTCCTGGGGGCCGGCCCGGTCGGCTAGCCGCTAGGGCGCCGGGACGTCCACCTCGATCTCGTCGGAGAGGCTGTAGCCGTCGCAGAGTTCCAGGTCGTCGCCGCTCCAGAAACGGCCCGGGTCGTACCAGTTGGGCTGGCGGCCGTGCGGCAGCAGACCCATGTCCTCGTACGTGACGGCGACGACCTCGGCGCAGTAGGCCGTCTCCAGCGCCGCGTCGGTGGCCGGGCCGTTGCCGCCACGGACCCGCCAGCGGGGGCGGATCTGCGGCACCCGGCCGCGCACCCACCGCCAGGCCAGCTGGGCCGACGAGGGGAACGGCGTGCCGTCGAGCCGGGCCACCGTCTTGAGGGCCTTGTCCTCCATCGGCTTCCCGACGCCGGGCTCGAGCTGACGCAGCCAGCCCCGCTGCCCGTACCGGTTGGCCCAGATCGTCACCGCGTCGCGCAGGTCGTGCAGCTGGACACCGCGCTGGAACGTGCCGGACCACAGGTCGGGCAGCGACCGGCCCAGCTCGGCGTGCCACATGAGCGGCGGCATGTCCTCGACGACGATCGACATGCCGACGTGGTTGACCGGGCTGTTGGTCAGCGTCTGGATCGCCCGGTCGGCGCCCGTGCGGCCCCGGAAGATCCAGATGTCGCCTGTCCGGGTCAGGTCGAGAGCCTCATCGAGGCTTAGAGCGGCGTCCACGTGTCTATCCTCAAGTGATGCGTTGGTGGAAAGTAGTGGGATTGGCCGGACTGGCGGGCGTCGCGGCGAGCGGGGTCGTCGTGGCACGGGCCGAGCGCAAGCGCCGGCAATACACCCCCGACGAGATCCGCGATCGACTGCACCAGCGGGTCGCCGAGGCGGCCGACGAGTCAGACGACATCAGTATCGCGGAGTAGCGACCACAGACCGGCCCCATCGGGCGCGGAGAACCACGTCTTGCCACCGGAGCCGACCGCCTCGGGGTCACCGGACGGGCCCGGGATGGCGCCGGCCAGCACCGACTGGGTGGGCGACAGCTGGCGGATCGCGACCGCGGCCACGTTGTCGGGATGGGCGTGCGCGAACTCGGAGTAGATCTCCTGGTCGTGCTGCCCGTCGTCACCGATCAACAACCAGCGGATCTCGGGGAACTCCCGGGAGAGCCGCTGCAGCGTGGTGCGTTTGTGCTCCTGACCGCTGCGGAACCAGCGGTCGGCGGTGGGACCCCAGTCGGTGAGCAGCAGCGGGCCCGCCGGGTAGAGGTGGCGGGACAGGAAGCGGGTCAGCGTGGGCGCCACGTTCCACGCGCCGGTCGACAGATAGAAGACCGGAGCGCCCGCGTTCGCCGTGATCAGCCGCTCGTAGAGCACAGCCATGCCCGGCACCGCCATCCGCGCGTGCTCGTCCAGGACGAACGTGTTCCACGCGGCGAGCAGCGGACGCGGCAGGGCGGTGACCATGACCGTGTCGTCGATGTCGGACACCAGGCCGAACCGGCAATCGGGGTCGACCACCCGGATGGGCGCCTCGACCGGGGCCGCACCCTCGGTGAACAGCCGGACCTTGCCCCAGCCGGGCTCGAGATCACCCTTGACGCGGGTGTCCACGTAGCCGCTGCGGTCGGTGCGGGTCTCGGTGATGCTGTCGCCGATCTGGATCTTCACGACGGCGTTGTTGACCGGCGAGTTGGTGAAGCTGCGCCAGCCCCGGACCTTTTCCAGCCGCTTGGCCGTGGAGGTGCCGCGGGTGAGCACCACCCGGGCCATCACCCGGGCCCAGCCCGGCGCGCCGTAGCCGGTGTAGGCCGTGATCACCGGCTGCCAGCCGCGGTTGCGCAGCCGGCGCTCGATGATCTCGTGGAAGGCGTCCTCCACCCGAGCGGCCCGGTGCATCCGCATCGCGGGCGGCTGGCCCGCCGGACTTGATGCCACGCTCTGGCCCCCTGCTTCCCTGGTCGTCCCGGCGGTCATCCTGCCCGGTTACGGTACCCGGACAACCTGACAACCGCGGGAGAACGGTAGGCCCTCCACAGGCGACGGTCAGGCGACAGTCAGGCGGCCGCCTTGGCCATGGCCGGGACCTCGGTCGACGTCCACTGGTCGGCGAACCATTGATCGTCGGCGACGACCGGCCCGGCGACGCCGGCCCGCACCAGCGCGGCGGCGGCCTCGGCGCGCAGGCTGCGCAGGGCGTCGGCGGCCAGCTCGGACTCGTGCCAGGCGGCCTGCTCCCGCTTCTGGGCGTCCTCGTACTCCGACAGGCGGTGCGCCCGGACGGCGGCGCGCAGCAGGCCCTCCTGGACGACCGGGTGCAGGCGGGGGTTCCAGCCGCGGTGCGCGAGCACGTCGTTGAGCTGGGCGATCGAGATTTCGCGCCGACGGCAGGCCGCGGTGGCGGCGTGGTGCAGGTAGCGCTGCCGGTCGACGTTCTCGCCGGGCTTGCGGCGGCGGCTCATCAGCGGGTACGCGGCGGCTCGGCGGCTCTCCCGGGCCAGCCGGTCGGCGTCGTCGAAGGCCTGCCAGGCGGCGTCCACCTGTTCCTGGGCGGCGGCCCACTCGGCCCGGCGGCGGGCGGCGGTGGCCGCGGCGCGCTCGGCCGCCACGGCGACCTCGCCGGCGAAGCGCAGGGCATCGGCCTGCGGCCCGGTCAGCGGGGGTGCGGGCGCGCGCGTCGGGATGGCGGCCAGGGTCGCGGCGACGGCGATGGCCAGAAGGAGGAGGAGCCACAGCGCGGCGGCCTGCGGCAGCGAGACGAAGAAGCTTTGCACGGCGGATTCCATCGCAACCTCACATGCGGACACGGTCTACCCGATGACGACGCTGAAAGAAGCGGCCCTGGGCCGCGGACAGGATGCGTTGCCGAGCGTCAGCTCAGGGGCGGGCCGCGAACGGCCGGAGTGCGTGTCGCGACGCCGGTCAGGACGACGACGCTCGCGGCCATCAGCACCAGCAGGAGCAGGACCGGGGCCGGCGGGACCAGCGGCTCGGTCGCGACGGCCTCGGCGACCGGACGCTCGGCCCGGGTGACCTCGGCCACAGCGGCCGGTGCGGACGCCGGCGCGGCGGGCGCGGCGGCGGCCGGTGCGGGCAGCAGATGGGTGGCGAAGGCCAGGGCTAGCAGCGCCAGCCCGGTGAGAAAGCGCAGCAAGCGGTGCCCGTCCCAGTCACGGGGAAGGACACGCGCCACGGCCGTCACACCGATCAACTTACCTTTTCGGCGCGAAACGTGCAGGGCTCATCCGGGTTACGGCTTTGGTCGGACACGTCACTCCCACGACGGGTTGACGGCCCGGACCGCAGTGCCGCGGCGACAGCTCCCTACACTCGCGATCACGCCGGAGCGGAGGGGCTTCATGCTGCATGTACGGGTCATCGCGCCCACGTCGTCGACCGCGAAGGTGCTGGCCGACCTCGACGGCGACGAGGCGGTCACCCATGTGGTCGTCCTCGCCGGGGCCGCGGTGTCCCCACCGGGTGACCTGATCGAGTTCGACGTCGTCCGCGAGGGGGCCAGCCGGGTTCTGGACCGGCTGCGCGCCCTGGGGATCGAGCGCGACGGCGGGATCGTCATGGAGCGGATCGACACCACGCTCTCCGACGCGGCGGCCCGGGCCGAGCGACGGGTGCCGGGGCTCGGTGTGGACGCGGTCGTCTGGCACGAGATCGAGCAGCAGACCGGCGAGGAGACCGCGCTCTCGGCGTCCTTCCTGGCCTTCATGACCGTCGCCATGATCATCGCCGCGGTCGGGGTCGTGCTCGACCAGCCGATCCTGATCGTCGGCTCGATGGTCGTCGGCCCGGAGTTCGGCCCGCTCGCCGCCCTCTGCGTCGGGCTTGTCCAGCGCAAGGCCGGCCTGGTGCGCCGGTCCGCGCTCGCGCTGGGTGTCGGCTTCCCGGTCGGCATGATCCTCACGGTGGTCGCGGTATGGCTGCTGACCGCCGCGGACCTCATGGACAAGTCGATGCTGCTGGACAAACGGCCGCTGACCGACTTCATCTGGCGCCCCGACGCCCTGTCCTGGGTCATCGGCTTTCTCGGGGGCGTCGCCGGCATCCTGTCGCTCACCTCGGCCAAGGCCGGCACGCTGGTCGGCGTGCTGATCTCGGTGACGACGATCCCGGCCGCGGCCAACGCCGCCGTGGCCCTGGCCTACGGCGTTCGCGCCGAGGCGGCCGGCTCGGCCCTGCAGTTGCTGATCAACGTGGCCGCGATCGTGCTGGCCGGCGTGCTCACCCTGGTCGTCCAGCAGGTCGTCTGGAAACGGGCGGCGCGGACATAGCGGCTGTCCGGTGGATCGCGCGGGTCCTGTTCGACCGAGACGACACGAAAACGGCGCCGACGGGTGTCGGCGCCGTTCACGAGGTCACTGTCAGTTGCTGGGTTCCGGGACGTCGATGTCGCATGTGATCTTGGGGTTGACGCCCATCCAGTTGAGTGGGCCGGCGATCGTCGTGACGGCGATCGTGCCGAACTCGGCACAACTGGTGTCGCTGGTGTCGGAGAAGTAACCGCGTTCGTACGCGGCCACACCGCCGAGCACGAGCCAGATAATCAAAAGCAGCCCGCCGATCGAGCCTGCGCGCATCGGGCCTCCTATGCCGTGGGGATGACCACCGATACCCAGAATCGTTCAAGCTCTAAACGGGATGCTTCACCGCCTGCAGCGTGTAGGTGTGCGGCAGCCGTTCGGGGCGGTCGGTGAGCTGCCATTCGTTCTCCTGGATCTCGGTCATCTGCCCGCGTAGCGCCTGCCACGGCACGGTGGTGTGCTCCACCAGGCCGGTCAGCGTCAGGCCGGCCTCCAGCACCGCGGTCACGGTCTCGCCGAGCCCGTGGTTCCACTCGTGCGTCGTGTTGTGGGTGAAGGCGACGTCGGTGGTGGCGTAGCTGCCCTCGTCCTCGTAGATCTGCGGCTTCTCGGTCTCGAAGTACGGCTCCTGCAGCGCGAGCACACCGTCGGTACGGTCGTAGTCCAGCGCCCACAGCACCGGGTGCCCCTCCCGGATGAACAACCGCCCGCCCGGCCGGAGCAGCGCCGCCACGGTCTGCGCCCACCGCCGGACGTCGGGCAGCCAGCAGAGCGCCCCGATCCCGGTGTAGACCAGGTCGTAGCCGTCCCCCACCGCGGCCACCGCGTCGTAGACATCGGACTCGACGAACCGCACGTCCTCCCCGGCCAGCTCGGCGATGCTCCGGGCCTGCTCGATCGACTTGGGCGAGAAGTCGAGCCCGGTCATCGTGGCGCCGAGCCGGGACAGCGACACGGTGTCGGTGCCGATGTGGCATTGCAGATGCACGCCGCGCAGACCCGACACGTCGCCGAGCAGCGGGCGGTCGAACCGGACCACGGCGCTCAGATGGTCGGGCTCGGCGAAGCGCCGCACGTCGTAGTCGGCGGAGGCCGCGTGCGCGGCCGCACGGTCGTCCCATGAGGCACGGTTCACGTCACGGTAGTCGGTCATCCGGGCACGATATGCCGCCGTGGATGTCGTCGGCTTACCCTTTTCCGGTCACCTGGCGTTAGATGACAGTTCGGAGCGGGCCGAAAGCGGGGGTGCGAGGTTGGAGACCAGGCGTACGACGGTGCGTGACGTGCGCCGGGCGAACCGGTCCAGCCTGCTGACCGACCTGTTCCACGGCGGGTTGCAGAGCCGGCAGCAGCTGGCCGCGAGCACGGCGCTGAGCCAGGCCAGCGTCAGCAACCTGATCGGCGAGATGATCGAGGAGGGGCTGGTCGAGGAGGCCGGCCTGGTCGGCTCCGACGGCGGGCGCCCCCGGGTGCTGCTGCGGGTGCGGCCCGGCTTCCGTTATGTGGTCGGCGCCGACGTGGGTGAGACCCGCGTGCTGGTCGAGCTGTACGACCTGGAGATGTCGCGCCTGGCCGCGGTCACCCTCGAGCACGACGACGGTCCCGAGCAGGTCGCCGGCCGGGTGCTGACCGGCCTGCGCACGCTGCTCGACGAGACCGGGATCGCCCCGGCCGACGTGCTGGGCTTCGGCGTCGGCGTCCCCGGGGTGGTCGGGCGGGGCGGCGTGGTCGACTCGCAGTCGACCGGCTGGGACGCGGTGCCGCTGGGCGACATGCTGCGGGCCGGGGCCGAGGTGCCGATCTTCGTGGAGAACGGGGCCAAGACGCACGGCCAGGCCGAGATGTGGTTCGGCGCGGGGCGCGGCGCGCGGCACGCGGTCGTCGTCATGATCGGTACGGGCGTGGGCGCGGCGGTCGTGATGGACGGGCGCAGCTACTACCGGGGCGCCAACAGCAATGCCGGCGAGTGGGGTCACACGACGCTGATCTACGACGGCGACGAGTGCCGGTGTGGCGCGCGCGGCTGCCTGGAGGCGTACATCGGGGCCGACCGCATCGGCCGGCGGCTGGCCGCCGCGACCGGGGAGCCGTACGGGAAAGAGCTGCTGCCCCGGCTGCTGGGCACCGCCGAGCTGACGAGTGAGGCCACGCGGGTCTTCGAGCAGACGGCCGGATATCTGGGCGCCGGGCTGGCTGACCTGATCAACCTGTTCAGCCCGGAGCGGATCGTGCTCGGCGGTGACACGGGTTCCGTCTTCGGCGCGCGCTTCCTGCCCGAGATCCGGGCCGCCGCGGCCCGGCACGCGCTGCGCCGCCCGTACGCGCAGACCACGATCACCGTCTGCGAGCTCGGCGTGGACGCGGTGGCGATGGGGGCGGCGACGCTGCCGATCGCCCAGCTGCTGGCCGAGGGCGGGCTGACCGCGCCGGCCGAGCAGATGCTGGCCTTCACACCACGCCAGCGCCGCCCGGGCGAACGAACGCGGCGCTAGCGGCCGTTGGGAATCGCCGCGCTGCCGCCGAAACGGAAACGCGGCGTGACGCTGGAACGATGACGTGAGCGGCGTCAGCGCCGCGCTCCGGGACGGTCGGGGCGCGGCGCTGACGCCGGGATCAGGCGCGCAGGGCGGCGATCGAGTCGCGGAACCAGAGCGCGCTCTGCTTGGGGGTGCGCTCCTGCGTCTCGTAGTCGACGTGCACGATGCCGAACCGCTTGGCGTAGCCCTCGGCCCACTCGAAGTTGTCGAGCAGCGACCACGCGAAGTAGCCCCGCACGTCGGCGCCCTGCTCGCGGGCGGCGGCGACCGCCGCGATGTGCGACGCCAGATACTCCGTACGGTCGTCGTCGGCGACGTAGCCCGACTCGTCCGGCCGGTCGTCGAAGGCGGCGCCGTTCTCGGTGATCACCATCGGCAGGCCGGGGTAGTCGTGGTGCAGGCGCACCAGCAACCGGGTGAAGCGCTCGGGCGTGATCGGCCAGCCCATCGCCGTCCGCGCGGTGTCGGGCAGCACCGAGCGCACGACCGGCTCGCCGTTCGCGTCCTCCGTCCGGCCCTCCTCGTCGGTGCCGGCGAAGTCCTGTCCGAAGTAGAAGTTGACGCCCAGCGTGTCGAACGGCGTGGAGATGATGTCGAGATCGCCGTCCTGGACGGGCATCGCGGAGCCGCGGGCGGCCAGGTCGGCGACCACGTCGGCCGGGTATTCGCCGCGGCGCAGCGGGTCGAGGTACAGCCGCAGGCCCATGCCGTCGGCCCGGCGGGCGGCGTCGCGGTCGGCCTCGGTGTCGCCGTGCGGGTCGGCCGTGCCCATGTTCAGCGTGATGCCGTACGTGTGGGGCCGGGTCTCGGCCGCCCGCATGCGCTGGACGGCCAGGCCGTGGCCGAGCAGCAGGTGATGGGTGGCGGCCAGCGAGGCGTCGAAGTCCTTGCGGCCGGGCGCGTGCACGCCGACGTTGTAGCCCAGCCAGGCCGAGCACCACGGCTCGTTGAGGGTGGTGAACGTGTCGACCCGGTCCTGCAGGGCGGAGAAGACGAGCTCGGCGTAGTCGGCGAACCGGTAGGCCGTGTCCCGGTTGGGCCAGCCGCCCGCGTCCTCGAGCTCCTGCGGCAGATCCCAGTGGTACAGGGTCACCCAGGGGGCGATCCCGTTCTCCAGCAGCTCGTCCACGAGCCGGTCGTAGAAGCCGAGACCGGCCGGGTTGACCGGGCCGCGGCCGCCGAGCTGGATCCGCGGCCAGGCCACCGAGAAGCGGTAGCTGTCCACGCCGAGGCCCTTCATCAGCGCGACGTCCTGCGGCATCCGGTGGTAGTGGTCGCACGCCACGTCGCCGTTGTCGGCGCCGACCACGGCGCCGGGCACCCGGGAGAACGTGTCCCAGATGGACGGTGTCCGGCCGTCCTCGGTCGTGGCGCCCTCGATCTGGTACGACGCCGTCGCGACGCCCCAGAGGAACTGCGTGGGCAGACCGGTGGCGAGGGGGATGCGGGTGGTGGTGGGGTTCATGACTCTCCAGAGGGGATCAGGTAAGAGAGAGGGCCGGTCCGCGGTGCGGACCGGCCCCCTCTTTCATCCGACGGGTTGCTCCGTGGGATGCAGCCAGCACGCGACGGAACGTGCGGCTCCGTCCGGGGTGCCGGGCCGGCCGAGCACCGGGATGTGCGTCGGGCACGGCTCGAACGCCTTGGGACACCGGGGGTGGAACGAGCAACCGCTGGGCATGCCGGCCAGGTCGGGGGGCGACCCCGGGATACCGGTCAGCTCGCGGCGCGCCCCGCGCAGGGCGGGGAACGAACTCAGGAGCCCTCGCGAGTACGGGTGCAGGGCGTCCCGGTAGATCGTGGCCGCGGGCGCCTCCTCGACGATCCGGCCGCCGTACATGATGGCGATCCGGTTGGAGAACTCGACCAGCAGCGACAGGTCGTGCGTGATGAAGACGACCGAGAAGCCCAGCCGTTCCCGCAGCTCGATCAGCTGGCCCAGGATCTGCCGCTGCATCACCACGTCGAGGGCGGTGGTCGGCTCGTCCATGATCACCACCTGCGGCTGCAGGATGAGGGCCATACCGATCATGACGCGCTGCCGCATGCCGCCGGAGAGCTGATGCGGGTAGGCGTCCATCCGGTCCGGCGAGATGCCGACGAGCTTGAGCATCTCGCGGGCCCGCGCCTTGCGGCTGTGGTCGCTCATCTTCGGGTCGTGGGCCTTGAGCACGTCGGTCAGCTGGGTCGAAATCTTGTGCACCGGGTTCAGTGAGTTCATCGCGCCCTGGAACACGATCGCCGTCTCGGCCCATCGGAACGCCCGCAGCGCGTTGTCGGAGAGACCCAGGACGTCGTACGGGTCGCCCTGCTCCGGGTGATAGATGACCTCGCCACCGGAGATCACCCCCGGCGGGGCCAGCAGCCGGGTGAGGCCGTAGGCGAGGGTCGACTTGCCCGAGCCGCTCTCGCCGGCCAGGCCGAGGACCTCGCCGCGGTGCAGCGTCAGGTTGACGTCGCGGACCGCGTGCACCGCCCGGTCGCCCAGGCCGTAGTCCACGTTCAGATTGCGGATCTCAAGAACGGGTTCCATGCCGAGCCTCCCTGTCGTGCCCTCCTGGCCCTGCGGCCGTTTCGCTCACCCCGGCGCGGTCGCTCATGACCCCGCCGTCTCTCGGATCACCGGCGTGGCGCCGCCGGTGTTGATCGGGATGGGTTTGGCGTGGGTGTGCGGGGCGGCCGAGTTGTCGAGCACCGGCGTGAAGCCGATCCGCATCCGTACGGTGCCGCCGGAGGCCGTCTTGAGCTTGGTCTTGCCCATGCTGCGCAGCCGCGGGCTGACGAACTCGTCGATGGCGAAGTTGATCAGCGAGAGAGCGGTGCCGAGGAACGCGATGGCCAGACCGGCCGGCACGAACCACCACCACGCGCCCTGGGCCAGCGCCTGCTGACCCTGGGCCCAGAACAGGATCGTGCCCCAGTTCCAGCCGGCGTTCGACACGATGCCGATGAAGGCCAGCGTGATCAGCGAGAGCACCGCGAAGATGACCGTGCCGATGAACCCGGAGGCGATCACCGCCGTCAGGTTGGGCAGCAGTTCGAAGCCGACGATCCGCCAGGTCTTCTCGCCGGTGGCCCGGGAGGCCTCGATGTAGTCGCGCCGGCGCAGCGACAACGTCTGCGCGCGCAGCACCCGGGCGTTCCAGGACCACGACGTGAGCCCGATGACCAGGGCGATCAGCAGGTTGCTGGCGTTCTCCAGGATCGACGTGATGATGATCATCAGCGGGATCGCCGGGATCACCAGGAACACGTTGGACAGCGCCGACAGGGTGTCGTCGGTCCGGCCGCCGAGATAGCCGGCGGTGATCCCGATGATCACGGACAGCACGGTCGCGATGGTGCCGGCCAGGAAGCCGACGAACACCACGCTGCGGGTGCCGTCGAGCACCTGGCTGAACACGTCCTGCCCGAGGTGCGTGGTGCCGAACCAGTGGTCGGCCGACGGCGCCTGGATCAGGTCGTTGCTGCGCGCGTCCGGGTCGTACGGGGTGACCCACGGCCCGATGATCGCGAACAGCACGTACAGGCCGAGGATGACCAGGCCGATGACCGCCTTGGCGTTACGCAGGAACAGGAACCGCCGCCGCTTGGCCTTGGCCGGCTTGGCGCTCTCCGGTTGAGCCATCGCCCCTTGACCGGGGATGACCTGGGCGGTGCTCGAGGTGGGAATCGTCGTCATCGCTCAGCCGTCCTTGCGGGTGCGCGGGTCGAGGAGCAGGTAGGCCAGGTCGGCCACCAGGTTGGCGACCAGCACCGAGATCGTGATGACCAGGAAGATGCCCTGCATCAGCGGGTAGTCCTTGGCCCCCAGCGCCTGCAGGAGGATGAACCCGAGGCCGGGGTACGAGAAGACGATCTCCACCAGCAGGGTGCCGCCGACGATGAAGCCGAGCGACAACGCGAAGCCGGAGATGTTCGGCAGCAGCGCGTTGCGGGCCGCGTAGCTGACCGCGACCCGGCGCTCGGAGAGGCCCTTGGCGTGCGCGACGGTGATGTAGTCCTCGGACGAGACGGTCACCATCATGTTGCGCATGCTGAGGATCCAGCCGCTCACCGACGAGATCAGGATGGTCAGCGCGGGCAGCAGGCTGTGCTGCAGGGCGCTCGGGATGAAGTACTGGTCCCAGGCCGGGATCAGCGCCGAGTCGAAGCCGCCGGACGACGGGAAGAAGCTGTCCGGACCGGTCAGCAGGTAGATCGCGATGATGCCGAGCCAGAAGTACGGCACCGACGAGAAGAACGTGGTGACCGGCAGCAGTCCGTCGGTCCACGAGCCGCGCCGCCAGCCGGCCAGCACGCCCAGGCTGGTGCCGATCAGGAAGCTGATCACCGTGGTGATGCCGACGAGCAGGACCGTCCACGGCAGCGCGTCGCTGATGATCTGCGAGACCGGCGACGGGAAGAACGTGAACGACAGGCCCAGGTCGCCCTGGAACAGCTGCTTCCAGTAGTCGATGTACTGCGCCCACAGGCCCTTGTCGTCGTCGAGGCCGAACAGCACGTAGAGCGAGTTGATCGCCTCGGTGCTCAGCTGGCCGCGGAACTTGGCGATCAGCGACTGCACCGGGTCGCCGGGCACCAGCCGGGGGATGAAGAAGTTGAGGGTGATCGCGGCCCACGCGGTGAACAGGTAGAACGCGATGCGCTGGAGGAAGTACTTCACGACCGGACCTCCTCGGCCACGCCGGCCGAAGCGGCCGATCCGGGCTTCTCGGCCGCCACGGTGGCCTCGTCGTAGAGCCAGCACGCGGCCCAGTGACCGGGCACGTCACCGATCTCGAGCCGGACCGGCAGGTCGGTGACGCACCGCGGCATCGCCATCGGGCAGCGCGGGTGGAACCGGCAGCCGGACGGCGGGCGGATCAGGCTCGGCGGCTCGCCGTTGCCCCGGTCCTCGTCGAGCGGGTTCACCTCGCCGGCCAGCCGGTCCGGATCGGGGGCCGAGTCGATCAGCAGGCGGGTGTACGGGTGCGCGGGCGTCTGGGTGACGGTCTCGCTGTCGCCGCCCTCGACCATCCGGCCCGCGTACATCACCAGGGTCTCGTCGGCGAAGTAGCGCGCCGACGCGATGTCGTGGGTGATGTAGAGGATCGCCAGGTTCAGGCGCTCCTTGAGGTCGCGCAGCAGGTTGAGCACGCCGAGGCGGATCGACACGTCCAGCATGGACACCGGCTCGTCGGCGAGCAGCGCCTCCGGGTCGGCGCCGAGCGCGCGGGCGATCGCCACCCGCTGCCGCTGGCCGCCGGAGAGCTCGTGCGGGAACTTGTCGAGGTAGCGCTCGGGCGGGGTCAGGCTGACCCGGGTGAGCAGGTCACGCAGCGCGTTCTCGAGGTCGTCGTCGGTGCGGCCCGCGTTGCCGTGGATCTTCAGCGCCCGGGTGAGGTGATACCGGACGGTGTGCACGGGGTTGAGCGACGCGAACGGGTCCTGGAAGATCATCTGAACCCGGGCCGCGTAGGCCCGGAACGAGCTCCCGCCCTTGACCTTGGTGGACCGGCCGTGCAGCTGGATGTCGCCGGCCGTGCGCGGGTAGAGCTGGGCGAGCAGGCGGGCCACCGTGCTCTTGCCCGAGCCGGACTCGCCGACCAGCGCGACCACGTGGCCGCGGCGCAGGGTGAGGCGCACGTCGTCGACGGCGTGCACGGCCGTGCGTTCTCGGGAGAGCAGCTGGCGCAGTCCACGGCGTACGGGGAAGTGCTTGGTCAGGCCGATCGCCTCGAGCACCACCTCGCCCGCCGGCGCCGTAGCGTCCTGGGTCATGGCTGCGCCTCCGGGGCATGCCCTCCTGGCCCTACAGCCACTTCGTTCACTCCGGTGCAGTCGGTCATGGCTGTGCCTGCATGGCATGCCCTCCTGGCCCTACAACCACTTCGTTCTTCTCCGGTGCAGTCGGTCATGCCGGGTCCTTCTGTCGGTAAGCGCGGGAGGCCGCTCCCGCCCGGCGGCACGGGCGGGAGCGGTGACCACGGTCAGGAGTTGGCGGGCTTGAGCTTGCCGATGATCAGCGACACGTACGGCTGGGTCGGCTGCGCGCCCGCGTACGGGTCGGCGTCCGTCGGCCATCCGGTCCAGTTCTTGTCGCTGTAGGCCGCGCCGACGTTGTCCGCGCCGATCGGGAACATCGGGGCCTGCTCCACGAAGACCTTCTGGATCTGGTTCATCGCGGTGGTGCGGGCCTCGTCGCTCGTGGCGTTGCGGTAGGCGGTCAGCGCCGCGGTCGCCTCGGGGCTCTTGAAGCGGCCGAAGTTGCCCTGCTGAGCGGCGGTGCCGATCGGCTTGAGCAGATCGCCGTCCATCACGGTCTGGTAGATGTCGTACGGCGTGGCGCCACCGTTCGTCCAGCGCACCGAGGCCTCGAAGGCGCCCGTCTGCACGTTCTTGTCCCAGACGTCCTGGTTCGGCTTCTCGACGGTCGCCGCGATGCCGATCTCGGCGAAGTTGCTCTTGATGATCTCGAGCGTGGTCTGGTAGTCCGACCACGGCGCCGGGTCGCTCAGCTTGATCTTCACCGGCTTGCCGCTCGGGTCGGTCAGCGTCTTGCCGTTGAGCTTGTAACCGGCGCTCTGCAGCAGGGCCTTGGCCCCGGCCACGTCGTTCGAGAATTCCTTGCCCTTGTACTCCGGGGCGATGAACGCGTCACCGGCGCCCGGCGGCAGGCCGGTCACGCTCTTGATCTCCGGGTGGAAGTACGCGGCCTCGGCCTGGGTGAAGATGTCGGCCCGGTTGATCACCATGTTCATCGCCTGACGCAGCTTCACGTCGTCGAACGGCTTGATCGTGGTGTTGATGTAGAGGCCGTGGATGCCGAGCACGCCGGGCGCCCACACCTTGTTGTGCTGCGGGTCCTTGTCGATGAAGGTCGCCTTGGGGTTCGGCAGGAAGACGAACGACCACTCGGCGGCGCCGTTCGCCAGCGCGGTGCCCTGCGCGTTGTTGTCCGCGTAGGAGACGTAACGCAGCTCCTTGACCTGCGGCACCGTGCCCCAGTAGCCCTCGGTCCGCACGGACAGCGTGACGCCGGCCTGGGTGAAGGACTTCAGGGTGTACGGGCCCGAGCCGACCGGGGTCTTGTTGACGTCCGTGGCCGGGTCGCTGATCTTCTCCCAGATGTGCTTGGGCACGATCGGGGTGCTCGCCATGATCTTGTTCTGGTTGACGAACTGCGGCGTCTTGAAGGACACCTTCACGACGTTGCCGGCCACCGTGATCTGGTCGAACGGGATGGCGTTCTGGTTCAGCGCCTCGTTGCTCTTGAGCAGGTTGAACGTGTACGCGACGTCCTCGGCGGTGAGCTTCTGGCCGTCCGACCAGGTGGCGTTGTCGCGCACCGTGACCTCGGCCGACTTGTAGTCCTCGGCCCACTTGACGCCGCTGGCCAGCCACGGGATCGCCGGCTCGGCCGGGCGGACCGGGTTCCACTGGGTCAGCGGCTCGTAGATCATCCACTTGTAGCCGAGCGCGTTCGCCGAGGAGGTGCCGGCGAACGGGTTGTGGTTCTCGGTCTGGGTGCCGTTCGGCATGCCGATCTTGAGGAAGTCGACCGACGACTTGTTCGCGTTGTTGGCGTTGTCGGCGTTGGGCGAGTCGCCGCACGCGGCCAGACCGCCCGTGGCGAGCACGCTCGCCGCGGCGACCGCGAACAGTTTCCTTCTCTGCATCGCGAGAATCTCCTCGGAAGTGACGGGGTGAAAGGGGCGTGCGCTATCGCGGCACCGGCAGGCTCGCCGGCGCCGTGGTGCGTGGCGCTCAGGCCACTGTGGAAGGGCGCGTGGTGAAGGAGGTGGGGATGATGGTGGGACGGTTGGGCAGGGGTGTGCCCTCGAAGTGGGCGAGCAGCGTACGAGCCGCGGCCTCACCCATCTCGCGCAACGGTTGGTGCACGGTCGTCAGCGGCGGCTGGGTGTGCGCCGCGGTCGGTATGTCGTCGAACCCGACCACTGCCACGTCCTGCGGGACACGGCGGCCGGCCTCGCGCAGCGCCTGCATCGCGCCGATGGCCGAGAGGTCGTTGTGCGCGAACACGGCGTCGAAATCCACATCGGACTTCAACGCGGTCCGCACGGCGTCGGCGCCGCGGGCGACCGTGAAGTCGCCCAGGAGCTGCCGGTCGCCGTCGATCGGGTGACCCGCCTCGGCGAACACCGAGGCGAAGCCGGCCGAACGCTGCTGGGTGCAGCCGAACCGCTCCGGTCCCGAGATCACCAGCGGCCGGGTACGCCCGATCTCGAGCAGGTGCCGGGCGGCCGAGCCGGCGCCGTCGTGCTGGGTGGTGCCGACGCTCGGGATCTCGCCCGAGGTCTGGTCGCGGTCGTCGATGAGCACGACCGGCAGCCCCCGGCGGTGCAGGGTGGCGATGTACTCGAGGGTGCCCTCGGGCTCGATGACCAGCAGGCCGTCGAACGACTTGGCCGACACCTGCGCGCCGAACTGGCGCATCGACTCCTCGCCGCGGTTGCAGGTGAACAGCAGCAGTCCGTACCGCTCGGTCTCGAGCACGTCGACCGCGCCCTGGACCACATCGCCGATCCACGGCCAGGTGAGCGAGGGCACCAGCATGCCGACGACCCGGGTGCGCCCGCGGGCGAGCCCGACGGCCCGGGAACTCGGCACGTAGCCCAGCTCGTCGATCACCGCACGGACCCGCGCGGCGGTCGATTCGTCCAGCTCACCCTTGCCGTTGAGCACCCGGGACACGGTCGTCTTGCTGACCTTGGCCCGAGCCGCCACATCGGCGATGGTGATTGGCACTGGTCCTCCTGACGTGTCACCGCTTCATTGCCACCGGATTTCGGAACCGGTTTCGGAAGCGGTTTCGGCAGTTAACGCCAGTGAGACCGGTCACGTCAACGGGACCGGTCGATTAATTAAGTTTCAGTGCGGTAACTGCCGGGAAACAGCCCGATCCGCTGCCGGTCAAATATGGACCGGTGCGGACAACTCGGCAGCAAGATGGGGCAGGACAATGCCCAATGGGGCATCGATGTGGAGGCCCGCGTACGGCTCTCCGCGCGTGACTCCGCGGTTGACGATCGCGACCCGGATGCCGTCCTTGACCGCGCGCAGAACGAAGCGGCGGCCCGACATCACCGTCAGCGAAGAACCGAGGACCAGCAGCGTACGGGCGGAGCAGACGAGCTCGAAGCTGCGCGACACCCGCTCCGGCGGCACCGTCTCACCGAAGTAGACGACGTCCGGTTTGAGCATGCCGCCGCAGCCGAGGCAGTCGACGATCTGGAAGCCGTCGAGGTCGGTGTCGTCGAGCTCGGCGTCGCCGTCGGCGTTGATGGCGATAGCGGCGGCCTCGAACCCGGGGTTGGCCTCGTCGAGCCGGGCGGCCAGCAGCTCGCGCTCGGTGCGGTCGCCGCAGTCGAGGCAGACGATGCGGGACAGGTTGCCGTGCAGCTCGACGACGTCGCCGGCGCCGGCCGCCTGGTGCAGCCCGTCGACGTTCTGCGTGATGATGCCGCCGACCACGCCGCAGCGCTGGAGGCCGGCGACCGCGCGGTGGCCGTCGTTGGGGAAGGCCTCCCCGATGGTGCGCCAGCCGAGATGCGACCGCGCCCAGTAGCGGCGACGGGCGATCGGGTCACGGGTGAAGGCCTGGTAGGTCATGGGCGTGCTGCGCCGGGCCGAGCCGGACGGGCCGCGATAGTCCGGAATGCCGGAATCGGTGGAAAGGCCCGCGCCGCTCAGAACCACCACGCCGCCCTCGGCCATCCACGCTCCGAGCTCGGCCACCTGCTCCACAACCTGTAGGTCCACGACACCATGGTCCCTCGCCGCGGGCGGCACGCCCATCTTTCGCGGGCCGGCCGCGCTCCGCGCACCGTTTTCCTTTCCGTTCCCGTGGTGACCTTGGCGCGCCGGCGATGAGCTGGCACTCTCAGTGGCATGGGGTTGTTCACGCTGGGTGAGGCGCGGGACGAACTGAAGCGGTTGCGGCCCGTACTGGACGAGATCGTGGCTCTGCGAGCGGACGCGGCCGAGCTGGGCGCGGTGATCGGGGTGGCCGGGGGGCCGCCGACACCGCTGGGCGGGCTGCCGGAGTGGAAGGCGACGACCGCTCGCCTGGACGACCTGATGACCGAGGTGCAGCAGACCGGGGCCGTGCTCAAGAGCCTGGCCCCGTTGCTGGTCGACTTCCCGGGCGAGCTGGACGGGGTCGACGTCGACCTCTGCTGGCTCGAGGGCGACGCCGAGCTGGGCTGGTACCACCGGGCCGATCTGGGCTTCGCCGGCCGGCGCCGCCTCCCTTCCTGAGACGACCGGAAACGTCTTCCCCCGGGCGGCGCCTCTTCCGGGGGCTGGCGATCACCGCCTACCCTGACGTCGATGGGCGTCGAAGCGAAGAACTGGCTGCACGCGAGCTGGTCCGCCCCCGTGGCGGCGCTGCTGTTCCTGACCCGGTCACCGTGCCTGATCGCGCTGGGCCTGATCGTCGTCGCCTTCTGCGCCTACTCGGTCTTCAGCGCGCTGACGCGTCGGGCGATGTCCCGGTGGGCCACCGCGATGGGCTGCTCCGCGGTCGACCCCACATCGCACGAGTGGCCGTGGCAGAGCCTGCACCTGCGGGGGACCAGCCGGGTCGTCCAGGCCTGGAGCGGCGACATCGAGGGGCTGCCGGTGACCTTCGGCGAGGTCACCTGGTCGGACGGGGCCTTCGGCGGGGCGGTCGTCGACCGGTTCGGGCGGGGCACCTTCGTGGTGGTCGGACTGGCACAGACGCAGCCGCCGATGGCCGCCCGGTTGCCGTACACGTTCATCGGCGACTCGCCCCGGCTCGAGCAACCCGCGCTGCGTCACGCATTCCGCATCATGGAGATCCCGCCGTTCACGGTGCGCGACACCGTGCTGTTCACCGTCGAGCCCCGGCAGAGCGGGTTCGAACCCGGCGAGGTCTATCGGGCGGTGCGGCGGGCCCTGCACGTCGTCCGGCTGCTCGACGTCGGCCCGGACCGCCCCCTGGCCCCCGCCGGATGACGATGCGCGGGCGCCGGTGGGTGCTGTGGTTCGTCCTGATCTACCTGGGCTCGCTCGCGGCCAAGGCTCTCAACCGCCGTGACGACTGGTCCAGCGTCTACGCCGCCGGCGCTCTGATCATCGTGGTCGGAGGCCCGTATCTCCTGGCCCGTTCGAGGGACCGCCGGCGCCTGCGCCGGTGGGCTGCCCACCGCGAGTGGAGCCCGATCGATCCGGACGACCGGCAGTGGCCGTGGCCGGCGCAGCGGGGCCAGGTCAAGGTCCGGCAGGCCTGGCAGCGCGTGACGGACGGGCTGCCGGTGACGTTCGCCGAGGTGCGCTGGAAGGGCGGCGCCTTCGCCGGGATGGTGTTGCAGCCGAAAGGCTCGGGGGCGGTGGTGGTGGTCCGCCTGCCTCAGCCCGGACCGGCGATGGCGCTGCACCACGCCTTCCAACCGGTCGGCGACTCGCCGCGTCTCGAACAGCCGGCGCTGCTCGAGGCCTACCTGGCCGGCGACATCCCCACCTGGACGGTCCGCGGCGACGAGCTCTACACGGTCGAGGCCCGGGACGCCTGGGTCTCCCCCGAACTGGCCGACCAGGTCGTCCGCGGGGCGCTACGGGCCGTCCACCTGCTCGACCTCGGCCCGGACACGTCGAGTGCCGGACCGAGGATCGAGCCGTGACCGCGCTCTGTCAGCCGCGTTCGATCAGGTGGCCGATGATCTGCGGGCCCATCAGGACGGCCTCGCCCGAGCCGTCGCGGCGGGCGTCGGGCTCGGGAAGGTCGACCGGGTCGCCGGTGTTGCTCGCGCCGACCGGGCGCGGGCCCACCCAGGCCACCGTGAGCCGCGTCTCGCCCTTGAGGAACCGCTGGACGCGGACACCGCCGGTGGCCCGGCCCTTGGCCGGGTAGGAGGCGAACGGGCTGACCTTGACCTGGGTGCCGGTCGAGGTCACCACCATCGGCTCGCCGTGGTCGTGGTCGGCCGTGGCCACCGCGTTGAACGAGACCACGTCGGCCCCGGCCGCCAGGTTGACGCCGGCCATGCCGCCGCCCTTGAGGCCCTGCGGCCGCACGTTCTTGGCCGGGAAGCGCAGCAGCGACGCGTCGGAGGTCACGAAGACGAGCGACTCCGAGCCGTCGGTCAGCCACGAGGCCTGCAGCACCTCGTCGCCCTCCTTGAGCGTGATCACCTCGAACTCGTCGGAGCGCACCGGCCACTCGGGGGTGCACACCTTGACCACGCCCTGCCGGGTGCCCAGGGCCAGGCCCGGCGACTCGCCCGCCCCCAGGGGGGCCAGGCCGATCACCTTCTCGCCCTTTTCCAGCGGCAGGAGCTCGGACGCCGACATGCCGCCGCGCACCGACACCGTGCCCGACTGCTCGGGCAGCACCGGCAGCGGGAGCACGTCGGTCTTGAAGGCGCGGCCGCGGTTGGTGACCAGCAGGATGCGGCCGCGCGCGGTCGAGTGCACCACGGCGCGTACGGCGTCGTGCTTAACCCGCCCCGAGCGGCGCCGCCCCTCGGCGGCCTCCTCGCTCTCGGCCGCCGTCCGGGCGATCAGCCCGGTGGCCGAGAGGATGACCTGGCACGGGTCGTCGGCGACCTCCAGTGGCCCGGCCGGCGCGGACGCGGCCAGCACCTCCTTGAGGTCGCCGTCGATCAGCGTGGTGCGCCGCGGCGCGCCGAACTCGCTGACCACGGCGGCCAGCTCGTCCGACACGACCTGCTTGAGCACGTCGTCGTTGTCGAGGATGCGGCTCAGCTCGGCGATCTCGTTGCGCAGCCGCTCCTGCTCGGTCTCGAGCTCGATGCGGTCGAACCGGGTGAGCCGGCGCAGCGGGGTGTCCAGGATGTAGGTCGCCTGGATCTCGGACAGGTTGAACTCGCTCATCAGGGACGCCTTGGCCGCGGCCGCGTCGTCGCTGCCCCGGATGATCGCGACCACCCGGTCGATGTCGATCAGCGCGACGAGCAGGCCGTCGACCAGGTGCAGGCGGTCCTGGCGCTTGGTGCGGCGGAACTCGGTGCGCCGGGTGACGACGTCGTACCGGTGCTGGACGAAGACCTCGAGCAGCGCCTTGAGCCCGAGCGTGCGGGGCTGGCCGTCGACCAGCACCAGGTTGTTGATGCCGAACGACGACTCGAGCGGGGTCAGCCGGTAGAGGTCGGCCAGCAGGGCCTGCGGGTTGACGCCGACCTTGCACTCGATCACCAGCCGGGTGCCGTGCTCGCGGTCGGTGAGGTCCTTGACGTCGGCGATGCCCTGCAGCCGGGCCGCCTGCCGCTGGCCGCGCTTGGGCCCCGAGACGATCAGCTTGCCCTTCACCTCGTCGGTGATGGCCTCGATGATCTTTTCGGTCCCGACCCCGTACGGGAGCTCGGTCACGGTGATGGCCTGGCGCCCGCGGCCGCCCTCGAGCAGTCCGGTCTGGGCCCGCGCGCGCATGCGCACCACGCCGCGGCCCGTCTCGTACGCCCGCCGCACCTCGTCGAGCCCCAGCAGCTGACCGCCGGTGGGCAGGTCGGGACCGGGCACGAACCGCATCAGTGCGTCGAGATCGGCCTCGGGATCGGTGATCAGGTGCCGCGCCGCGGCCACGACCTCGCCCAGGTTGTGCGGGATCATGTTGGTCGCCATGCCCACCGCGATGCCCGACGTGCCGTTGACCAGCAGGTTGGGGAACGCGGCGGGCAGCACCCGGGGCTCGACGTCACTGCCGTCGTAGGTCGGCTTGAAGTCGACCGTGCCCTCGCCCAGCTCGCCGACCAGCAGCATCGCCTCGCGCGACATGCGGGCCTCGGTGTATCGCGAGGCGGCCGGTCCGTCGTCCGGGGAGCCGAAGTTGCCGTGGCCGTCGATGAGCGGCGCGTTGAGCGAGAAATCCTGCGCGAGACGAACCATGGCGTCATAGATGGCGACGTCTCCGTGCGGATGGTACTTACCCATCACGTCACCGACGACGCGCGCCGACTTGACGTAGGGCCGGTCGGGGCGGTGGCCCTGCTCGGACATCGACCAGAGGATGCGGCGGTGGACCGGCTTGAGGCCGTCGCGGGCGTCCGGGAGGGCCCGCGAGTGGATGACCGAGTAGGCGTACTCCAGATAGGAGTCCTCCACCTCGGTGGTCAGCGGGTTGTCGATGACGCGCGCGCCGGCCTGGTCGAAGGCGGACAGGTCGACGCGGTTGCTCTCGTTGTTCTTGCGGCGTGCCATGAAGCAGGACCTCTCAGGCGTCGATCGTCTCTTGGTCGATGCGGCCCGCCGCCTCGATCAGCCAGTTCTTCCGCGGTTCGACCCGCTCGCCCATCAGCAGCTCGAGGGTGGCCTCGGCGCGTTCGGCGTCGTCCAGGGTGATGCGCCGGACGGTGCGGGTCGCCGGGTTCATCGTGGTGTCCCACAACTCGTCGGCGTCCATCTCGCCGAGGCCCTTGAACCGGTTGACCGGCTTGTTGACGGCGCCGCCGCCGCGCTCGACGCGGCTGACGGTCGCTTCCATCTCCTGCTGGGTGTAGGTGAAGATGGTCTGCGAGTTGCGGCCCTTGGTGACGACCTTGTGCAGCGGCGGCATCGCGGCGAACAGCCGGCCCTGCTCGATCACCGGGCGCATGTATTTCGCGAACAGGGTGATCAGCAGCGTGCGGATGTGCGAGCCGTCGACGTCGGCGTCCGCCATGATCATGACGCGGCCGTAGCGCATGGCGCTCAGATCGAACGTGCGGCCGGAGCCGGCCCCCAGCACCTGCACGATGGCCGAGCACTCGGCGTTGTCGAGCACCTGCTGCAGCGACGCCTTCTGCACGTTGAGGATCTTGCCGCGGATGGGCAGCAGCGCCTGGTATTCGGAGCTGCGGGCCATCCGGGCGGTGCCGAGCGCGCTGTCACCCTCGACGATGTAGAGCTCGGAGCGGGCGATGCCGGTGGCCCGGCAGTCGACCAGCTTGGGCGGCATCGAGGCGCCCTCGAGCGCGGTCTTGCGGCGGGCCGCGTCCTTCTGCTGTTTCTGGGTCAGCCGGACGCGAGCGGCGTCGACCACCTTTTGCAGCACCGTGCGGGCCTCGGCCTTGGTCCGCCGCCCCTCGATCCACTCCTTGATGTGGGCCTCGACCAGGCCCTGGAGCACGCGGGTGATGCCGGCGGTGGACAGCTCGTCCTTGGTCTGCGAGGTGAACTGCGGCTCGGGGATGCGCACGTGCAGGACCGCGGTCATGCCCTCGAGCAGGTCGTCGAGGACAGGCGGGTCCTCCTTGGGCTTGAGCAGGCCGCGCGTGTTGCGGATGGCGTCGGTGAGCGCGCGGACGAGGGCACGCTCGAAGCCCTTGCGGTGGGTGCCGCCGTGCGCGTTGCGGATCGTGTTGGTGAAGCACTCGATCGTGCGCTCGTAGCCGGTGCCCCAGCGGAAGGCGATCTCGACCTCGGCCCGCCGCTCGACGTTGGACTGCATCACGCCGTTGGCGTCGGCGGCGTTCTCCTTGTACGTACCCTCGCCGTCGACCAGCAGGATGCCGGAGACCGGCTTGTCGCCGGCGTGGGTGAGGAACTCGACCATGTCGGTGAGCCCGTGCGGGAAGTGAAAGGTCTCGTTCGTCGTCTCCTCGGCCGTCTCGTCGCGCAGCGTGTACATCACGCCGGGGACGAGGAACGCCGTGTTGCGCAGCTTGGTGCGCACGGACTCGACGTCGAGCCCGGCGCCCGTCTCGAAGTAGCGGGCGTCGTACCAGTAACGGATGGACGTGCCGGTGGGCTCGCCGCGCTTCATCTTGCGGACGACGCGCAGCCCGGACTCGGGATGGAAGCGGGCCTGCGGGCCCGGACCGTCGAAGGAGCCGGGCACGCCGCGCTGGAAGGAGAGCTCGTGGACCTTGCCGTCGCGTTTGACCGTGACGTCGAAGCGGGTGGACAGCGCGTTGACCGCGGAGGCGCCGACGCCGTGCAGGCCGCCGGAGGTCTTGTAGCCCGAGCCGCCGAACTTGCCGCCGGCGTGCAGCCGGGTGAGCACGAGCTCGACGCCGTTGAGGCCGGACTTGGTGTTGATCGCGGTCGGGATGCCCCGGCCGTCGTCGTCGACCTGCAGCGACCCGTCGGCGTGCAGGATCACCGCGACCTTGGTGGCGTGGCCGCCCACGCCTTCGTCGGTGCAGTTGTCGATGATCTCGTTGGCGAGGTGGTTGATGCCCCGGCTGTCGGTGGAGCCGATGTACATGCCCGGGCGTTTCCGGACGGCGTCCAGCCCCTCCAGGTGCGTGAGGTCATCGGCCCCGTACAGGATCTCCGCGGTCACGAGGTGGCACTCCCGATCGGCCCAGATGGTGGTCAAGTCGCGGCGAGCCTACCGGGAGCCCCCGACACTTCTGGTCAACCGAGCCGGGCGGGCCCACCTGTGAACCGATAATTCGGACAAAAGATACGGTACGTGAGCTAGGACACGGTCTATGCGACCGCCGGTACCGCCCACAGCTGACGAGCCTCCGTCCGGGCTCCCTGCGGAGCCAGCGCGCGCCACAGACCGAGGGGGCGTGCTTTGCCCGACACCCGTACCGGTGGCAGCTCCTGATAAGCGATCAGCTGATCGGTGACCGCCCGGGTCTCGGAGCACACCACCACGGTGTCGTGCGGCGCGTAGGCCTGCAGGCGCGCCGCCGTGCTGACCACGCTGCCGCTGACCATGCCGTGCCCGAAGTCCCGGGCCGCCTCGACGTCGACGATCACGTCGCCGGTGGCCAGACCGACCCGGGTGCGGACGGCGAACCTGCCGGCCAGGAGGTGCCCCCTCAACGCCTCCTGGACCGACAGGCCCACCCGGACCGCCGCGGCGGCCGCCTCCGCGCCGAAGCCGCCCGGGCCGGTGCCGAACACCGCCATCACCGCGTCTCCGACGTACTTCTCCACCACTCCGCCGCCCGCGCGGACCACCTCGGAGACGATCCCGAAGTAGTCGCGCTGCAAGGCGCGGACAACCGCGCAGTCCAGGTCGTCGACCAGGGCCGTGAAGCCCACGATGTCGATGAAGAGGACGGTGACGGTCTGACGCCGCTCCTGCTCCGCCATAGCGATTGCGGTCATGTCCTCACGCTCCCCCAGTTCACTGCTGTGCCCCGGGGAGAACGGTGCCAGCCGCAGTCGGGAAGCGGATCTGCAGAACGACGTATCTCCGACAGCGCTGCGCCGACCCTCCGGCAGCGCCGCGGCACCGCCTGACACCCGTCCGTCATGTGACCCAGATCAGACCGAACCGCCGAGAACAGGCGGGGCGCCTGGGCACTAGGGTGACCTCCATGTCCAGCGAGGAGGACGGGCCGCTGGTCGGACGAGCCGACACGCTGACCCAGATCCAGTCGGACCTGCACAGCGCGGGACCCGGAGGCACCTCCGCGGTGTTCGTCACCGGGGAGAGCGGCGTCGGCAAGAGCCGGCTGCTGCGCGAGACCGCCGTGGCGATGCGCGACGCGGGTTTCGCCGTGCTGTCCGGCATGTGCCTCGACATCGGCGACGCCTCCCCCCTGCATCCGGTTCTGCAGGCTCTGCGGCAGTTCGACCACAATGTCCAGCCGGCCGGCGACGCGGGCGCCCTCCTCGATCGCGTCTCGCAGGATCTGCGGGCGGTGGCCGGCGACCGTCGCCTGCTGCTGGTCCTGGACGATCTGCAGTGGGCCGACCGCAGCACCCGGCAGTTGCTGCTCTATCTGCTGGCCGGCCTGGGCGACGTCCGGATAGCCGTGCTGGCAGCCGTGCGGGCCGAGGCGCTGCAGGGCGCCCACCCGCTGCGCAAGGTGCTGGCCGAGCTGCGCCGGCTGCGGTCCGTCCGCGTCGTCGACCTGGCCCCGCTCGACCGCGACCGGACGGTCGAGCTGGTCGGCGCGATCACCGGCGGCAAGGCCGACGCCGAGGATGCCGACCGCGTGTACAAGCGGAGCGGCGGCAACCCGTTCGTGGCCGAGGAACTGGCCCGTGACCTGCGGGACGGGCGGGTCGAGCTGTCGGACACCCTGCGCGAGATCTTCCTGTCCCGGGTCGACGAGCTGCCGCCGCACGCGCACTCGGTGGTGCACGCGATCGCCGCCGGGGTCGAGCCGGTCGGCCACGACGTGCTGGCCCGGGTCGTGCCGCTGTCCGAGGCCGAGCTGATCGAGGCGGTCCGGGCTGCGGTCGACCACCGCATCGTGACCGGCGCCGACGACGGCTACCGGCTCCGGCATCGGCTGGTCGCCGAGATCCTGGCCGCCGAGGTCCTCCCGGCCGAGGCCACGGTGCTGCACCGGCAGTACGCCCTGGCCCTGGAGCCGAGCGCCGGGACGCCGGCCGAGCCCGACCACGCGCGCCTGGCCCACCACTGGCAGAAGGCCGGCGAACCCGGTCGCGCGCTGCCGTCGGTGGTCGCCGCGGCCCGCTCGGCCGAGGAGCTCTACGGCTTCACCGAGGCCCATCGGTACTGGTCGTCCGCGCTCGAGCTGACCACCGACGCGGCGCCCGAACGCACCGAGCTGCTGGCCCACGCGGCCGAGTCGGCCCACCAGTGCGGCGAGCACCTGCGCGCGCTGTCCCGGCTCGACGACCTGTCCCGGCGGCCCGATGCGCCCAGCCAGTGCGACCTGCACCTGCGCCGCGCGCGGTACCTGGCCGCGGCCGGCCGCACGGCCACCGCCGAGGCGGAGTACGAGCGGGCCCTCGAGGCGCCCGACTGCTCGCCGCGCCAGCGGGCCTCGGCCGCCGCCTACCTGGCCGAGTTGCTGCTGCACCTGGGCCGCTACGCCGACGCGAACGCCCGCGCGGTCGACGCGCTCGAGATGGCCGAGGTCAACGGCTCAACGGCCGACCTGGTCCGGGCCAGCGCCGCGCTCGGTTTCAGCGCCGCGTTCCGGGAGGACCCCGACGCGGGCCTGGCCGTCATCCGCAACGCGGTCGACATCGCCGAGCGCAGCGGGCACCCGGACGAGCTGGGCGTGGCCTACCTGCACCTGGCCGAGCTGCTCGCCGGCCCGCTCAACAACATCGAGGAGGGTGTGCTGGTCGCCCGGCGCGGCGCCGCGCGTCTGGCCTCGCTCGGGGCCGGCCGCACCTATCAGACCCGTCTGCTCGCGATCGCGGCGAACGGACTGTTCCGGGTCGGGCAGTGGGGCGAGGCCGACACCGTGCTCGAGGCCGCGATGCGGCACCGGCCGTCCGGCGCCGACGCGGTCGAGCTGCTGCTGGCCCGCTGCCGGCTGTGGGTCGGCTTCGGCGACGTCCAGGCGGCCCACCGTGATCTCGACGCGGTCGCCACCCTGCTGGCCGGCGGCGGGGCCCGACACGTGCTGCCCATGCTCACGCTGCGCGCCGGGCTGGCGATGTGGCAGGGCGAACACGCGACGGCCCGGGCGGCGGTGCAGCGCGGGCTCACCGAGACCCGCTCCGACGACCTGGTGCTGATCGGCGTCCTGGCCTGGCACGGCCTGCGCGCCGAGGCCGAGGCGCACGCGGCCGGCCAGCCGGTCGACGCCGGGGCGCTGCGCCGGCTCACGGTCGCCGTCGAGCGGATGGCGGCCGGGGTGGGCAACGCCGCGCTGCCGGTGCGCGGCGTGATCGACGGCTACCTCGACCTGTGCGCGGCCGAGCTGAGCCGCGTCGAGGGCCGGCAGGATCCCGCGCCCTGGGCCAAGGCGGCCACCACGTGGGACAAGCGCCGGCAGCCCTACCCCGCCGCCTATTCGCGGCTGCGGCAGGCCGAGGCGGCGCTACGGCGCAAATCGCGCAAGACCGCGGCGATCGGGGCGCTTCGCGAGGCGTACGCCACGGCGACCGCGATGGGCGCGCGGCCGTTCGCGGCCGAGATCGTCTCGGTCGCGCACCGCTACAAGGTGACGCTGGCCGACGACGTCCCGACGCGGGAGTTCCCGGCGCCCGGGACAGGTGAGGCCGACGAGCTGAGCCTGCTCACCGTCCGCGAACGCGAGGTGCTGGCCGCGGTGGCCGAGGGCCTGACCAACCGCGAGATCGGCGAGCGGCTGTTCATCAGCGAGCGCACGGTCGGCGTCCACGTCGGGCACATCTTCGACAAGCTCCAGGTGCGCACGCGGGTGCAGGCCAGCCGGGTGTTCCTGACCGCGGCGTGACCGTTCCGTTATCTTCGCCGGTCTTTCGCGCGCGGGATACGTAGATCTACCGATCCCTGCGTACGTCTGTTTTGGAAGTCTGAGGCCACGGGGGAGCACCGCCCGGCGGCCACCGCCGCCGGGCGGTGCTAGGGGGCCCTCCGCCGATGTTCGTGGAGGAGAACCGATGAACCAGTCGGTCTGGGGACCTGTGCACCGGGAGATGACCGATCTCCTGCAAGGCCACCCCGACGACGTCCCCGCCGTGGTCGACCAGCTCAGGGCGCTTCAAGAAGTCCTGGGTCACGTGCCGCCGCTGCTGGTCGGGAACCCGTTGTGTGACTTCAACAAGCTCTACCTGACGATCACCGAGGGTGTGCTCGAGCGGCTGTACGCCGGCAAGTTCAAGGACCCGGCGTTCCTGTCGCGGCTCGACGTGGAGTTCGCCGCACGCTACTTCGACGCGCTGCGCGCGTGGGCCGGCGCCGGGACGAGCCCGCGCTGCCCAGAGGTGTGGGCGTGCCTGTTCCAGCGCATCCCCGGCCCGGACTGCCGGCCGCTGCCGTCGGCCTGCGCCGGCGTCAACGCGCACATCAACTTCGATCTGCCGTTCGCGCTGGTCACGACGTTCGATCACCTGGGCACCGACCCGATCGACGAGAGCGACCAGCACCACGACTACCTCGAGATCAACGACATCTTCGCCGAGGCGATCCCGGGCCTGCGGCGCGGCTATCTCGAGAAGTGGCAGCTGCTGATCGACACGATGAACGGCTGCCTGGACGACTGGTGGCAGGGCGAGGCGGTCGAGTACACCCGCAACGTGGCCTGGCGCAACGCCCAGAAGCTGTGGGGCGTCCGGCACGACATGCTGGCCACCGACCGGGAACGGGCCGGGCTCGACCGGACGGCCGCGGGCCTCAGCAAGCTGCTGCTGTCCCCGCTGGGATCCTTCCTTCAGTAGTCACTCCTCGTCGGGCTGGGCCATCGCCGCCCGGGCGGTCAGGTAGCGCTGCTCCGGGGCGCTGGTGGTCAGCTTGGCCGCGGCCAGATAGGCCTCCCGGGCCTGCTCGGCAAAGCCGGCCCGCTCGAGCAGGTGGGCCCGCACGGCGGCCAGCCGGTGGTGGCCGGCCATCCGCTCGTCGCCCGCCAGGTCCCCGAGCAGGGCCAGCCCGGCCAGCGGCCCCCGGGTGCGGGCGACCGCGACGGCCCGGTTCAACGTGACGACCGGGCCGGGCGAGATCGTCTCGAGCACCTCGTAGAGCGCGAGGATCTGCGGCCAGTCGGTTTCGGCGTCCGAGGCGGCCTCGTCGTGCAGCGCGGCGATCGCGGCCTGCACCTGATAGGGCCCCAGCGGTCCACGCCCGAGAGTCGACGACACCAGCGCGACGCCCTCGGCGATCCGTTCCCGGCTCCACAACGAACGGTCCTGCCGGTCGAGCGGCACCAACTCGCCGGCGGCGGTCGTCCGAGCCGCTCGCCGGGCGTCGGTGAGCAGCATGAGAGCCAGCAGGCCGGTCGTCTCGTGATCGCCGGGCACCAGGTCGCGCAGCAGCCGGACCAGCCGGATCGCCTCACCGGTCAACTCGGCCCGGTGCAGCTCCGGCCCCCCGCTGGCGGTGTATCCCTCGTTGAAGATCAGATACAACACCTGCCGTACGACCCGCAGGCGCTCGACCCGCTCGGCGCCCGGAGCCGGCGGCGGAAAGTCCGCCCCGCTCCGGCGGATGGCCTGCTTGGCCCGGCTGATCCGCTGGGCCATGGTCGGCTCGGGCACCAGGAACGCGGCCGCGATCTGCGCGGTGCTGAGGCCGCCGACCGCCCGCAGGGTGAGCGCGAGCTGCGACGGCGGCGAGAGCGACGGGTGAGCGCAGAGGAACAGCAGGGCCAGCGTGTCGTCCCGCTCCGGGACGGCGCCGCCCGGATCGGCCGGCGCCTCCACGGCCTCGCGCCGCCGGCGGGCGCTGTCGCTGCGGAACTCGTCCACCAGCCGCCGGGTGGCCACCGAGATCAGCCACGATCGCGGGCTGGTCGGCTCCCCCTCCCGCGACCACTGCACGGCGGCCGCCAGAAGCGCTTCCTGAACGGCGTCCTCGGCCGCGTCGAACTGGCCGTAGCGGCGCACCAACGCCCCCAGCACCTGCGGCGCGAGCTCCCGCAGCAGCCCGTCCAGCCCTCGCTCACCCATCCGCACTCACCCCTCGACCCCTGCCTGCGTACGGGTCAGGCGTCCTCGTGGTCCGGCGGGCCGTCGGGGACCTCGCGCAGCTCGACCTTGCGCGCCCAGAACGCGACCCGCCCGGCCAGCTCGACCGCCCGCTCCTCCCCCGGTACCTCGAGGATCCAGTAGCCGGCGAGCGACTCCTTGGTCTCGGCGTAGGGCCCGTCGGTGACGGCGACCTGGCCGTCCTCGTAGCTGACGGTCTTGGCGGTGGAGGGGAACGCCAGGCCGCGCGCGTCGACCAGCTCACCGGTCCCGGCCAGCTCGGTGTTGAAGTCGCCCATGAACGTCATCATGTCGCTCACCCAGGCCGGGTCGGCCGTGGCCGCCATCTCGCCGCCGTCACCGAACATCATCAGGATGTACTTCATCGGGTAGCTCCTTGTCGTTCGTCACTGTCGCGGTGAGGTCGGAGCCATCGTGCCGTTCTCGACATGCTCCGTAAAACTTTTCCCGGCGCGTTCCTCGCTCGCTCTGCCGATCGTCTGGGAGAACGCTCTCCCGGCGGAAGGCCGCCATCAACGAACTTGGGCATTGCTGGACGCTATCGTCCGCTTTTGTTACCGATCTGGCTACCGGAACCGGCATCGCCTATTGACACACGTGAAAGCCCGGCGTAACACTGCGGCCATTCATGGAGAGCGCTTTCCCCCAGCGTCCCGACATCCCCAGGAGTCCCCGTGAACCCGGCTTCAGCACCGCCACGCGCGTGGCGCCGCGTCGTCATCCCCCTCGTGCTCGGCCTCGTCGCCGCGTGCCTGACCCTGGCCGCGCCGCCCGGCGCCCAGGCCGCCGACAGCCTCCTGTCGCAGGGCCGGCCCACCACCGCATCCTCGAACGAGACCGCCGACACTGTCGCTGCCAACGCGACCGACGGCAACGCCGGCACCCGCTGGTCGAGCCAGTTCGCCGACCCGCAGTGGTTGCGCGTCGACCTCGGCGCCACCGCGACCATCACGTCAGTCGTGCTGCAGTGGGAGTCCGCCTACGGCACGGCTTACCAGATCCAGACCTCACCCGACGGCACGGCCTGGACCTCGATCGCCACCAAGGCGAACGGCACCGGCGGCACCGAGACGCTGACCGTGAACGGCAGCGGCCGCTACGTACGGCTCAACGGCACCGCCCGCAACGGCGGCTACGGCTACTCGCTGTGGGAGTTCAAGGTCTACGGCAGCATCGGCAGCGGGCCGGCCGACCCGCCGCCGACGACCCAGCCGCCGGGCGACTTCACCACCGTGTGGCAGGACACCTTCGACGGGCCGGCCGGCACCTCGCCGTCGGCGGCCAACTGGCTGCTGCGCACCGGCACCGCCTACCCGGGCGGCGCCGCCAACTGGGGCACCGGCTCGGTCGAGACGGCCGGCGCGAGCACGGCCAACGTCTCGCTCGACGGTAACGGCCGCCTGTCGATCAAGGCCGTCCGGGACGGCGGCGGCGCGTGGACGTCGGGACGGATCGAGACGCAGCGCACCGACTTCGAGCCGCTGCCCGGTCAGCAGACCAAGTTCACCGCCGTGCTCAAGCAGCCCGACGTGGCCGGACCGCTCGGTTACTGGCCCGGCTTCCGGGCGACCGGCGCGGCGTACCGCGGCAACTACACCAACTGGCCGGGCATCGGCGAGACCGACATCATGACGAACGTCAACGGGCGCAGCCAGCTGGCCCAGACGTTGCACTGCGGCACCGCGCCCGACGGCCCGTGCGCCGAGTACAACGGCCGCTCCTCGGGCCTCGCTACCTGCGCCGGCTGCCAGACCGGCTATCACGAGTACACCCAGATCATCGACCGGACCAGGACCGACGAGGAGATCCGCTTCTACCTCGACGGCCGGCAGACCTGGGTCGTCCGCGAGTCCCAGGTCGGGGTGACGGCGTGGCGGGCGGCCGTGCACCACGGCTTCTATCTGCGGCTCGACCTCGCGATCGGCGGTTCGCTGCCCAACGCGATCGCCGGGCGCACCACGCCGACCGCCGACACCACCTCGGGCGGCGTGCTCAGCGTCGACTCGGTCAGCGTGGCCCGTACCGCGACCGGCACGGTGCCGGCGGCGATGACCGACCCGGCCGCCCCGGCCGGGCCGAGCGTCGTCAAGGTGACCGGCGCGCAGGGCAACTGGCAGCTGCTGGTCGACGGTTCCCCGTACCAGGTCAAGGGCCTGACGTACGGTCCTCCGCAGGCCGCCGCCGACGGATACCTGCGCGACCTGAAGAACATGGGCGTCAACACGATCCGGACGTGGGGCGTGGACGACGCGAACACCCCGACGCTGCTCGACCGGGCGTCGCGGCAGGGCATCAAGGTGATCGTCGGGCACTGGCTGAACCAGGGCGCCGACTACGTCGACGACACGGCGTACAAGAACTCGGTCAAGGCCGAGATCGTGGCCCGGGTCAACACGTTGAAGAACCACCCCGGCGTGCTGATGTGGGACGTCGGCAACGAGGTCATCCTCACCATGCAGGATCACGGCCTGTCCGCGGCCGAGGTCGAGGCGCGCCGCGTCGGCTACGCCACGTTCGTCAACGAGGTCGCGCAGGCCATCCACGCGGCCGACCCCGACCACCCGGTGACGTCGACGGACGCCTACACCGGCGCGTGGCCGTACTACAAGCAGTACGCGCCGGCGCTCGACCTGCTCGCGGTCAACTCGTACGGCGCGATCGGCACCATCTACCCGGACTGGGTGGCCGGCGGCTACACGAAGCCGTACATCATCACCGAGGCAGGGCCGGCCGGCGAGTGGGAGGTGCCGAACGACGTCAACGGCGTACCGACCGAGCCGACCGACCTGCAGAAGCGCGACCAGTACGCCAGCAGCTGGAACGCGATCAATGCGCATCCGACCGTGGCGCTCGGGGCGACCGAGTTCCACTACGGCCTCGAGAACGACTTCGGCGGGATCTGGCTGAACACGTTCACCGGCGGGTGGCGGCGGCACGGCTACTACTCGCTGAGCCGGGCGTGGACGGGCCGGACGCCGGCCAACACGCCGCCGGAGATCACCGCCATGACGGTGTCGAACCAGACCGCCGTACCGGCCGGGGGTTCGCTGACCGTCGGGGTGACCGCCTCGGACCCGCAGGGTGACCTGATCCGCTACAACGTCATGTACTCCGACAAGCACGCGGGCGGCGGCACCGGGCTGACCAACGTGACCTTCACGGATAACAACAACGGCACGTTCACGGCGAAGGCCCCGGAACGGCTGGGGGTGTGGAAGGTCTACGTGTACGCCTTCGACGGTCACGGCAACGTCGGGATCGAGCAGAAGTCCATCCGCGTGGTGGCTCCGCCGGAGACCGGCACGAACCTGTCGCGCGGCAAGCCGGCCACGGCCTCCACCTATCAGCCGACCGGCACGAACGGGCCGCAGCTGCCGTCGTACGCGACCGACGGCGACTACGGCACCCGCTGGGCCAGCGAGTGGACCGGCACGGCCTGGCTCCAGGTCGACCTGGGTTCGGTCCAGTCGTTCAACCACGTACGCCTGGCCTGGGAGGCGGCGTACGCGACCGGTTATCAGATCCAGACGTCGAACGACGGCTCCAACTGGACGAACATCTACGCGACGACGAGCGGGGACGGCGGCCTCGACGAGCTGACCGTCTCGGGCACCGGCCGTTATGTCCGGATGAACGGCGTCGGACGCGCGACGACGTACGGCTACTCGCTGTGGGAGCTCGGCGTCTATCGTCGCTGAACCTGCGTTGAGGGGCGCCGCGACCTGGTCGCGGCGCCCCGCACTGTACCGCGGCTTTTCGTCCTCCAGGACGGACAAGCGAGACGCGAATAACAGAAAATCCCGGTTACGGCGATGTTTCCATCCATCAATATCGAATCATTGACACCGGTGCCATTAAACGGCCAGACTCGCGGACGTGAAAGCTGTTCCCCGTCTACTACTCATCGGCGTGCTCGGATTGGCCGGCTGCACTTCGACGGGGACGGCCACCCCCGCCGCCCCGTCCGCCGGGGCCCCGGCCGGGCAGGCCGCGGTGGCCGGTTTCGGCGGCACCGACCTGGCCTGGATCGAGATCAACATCGCGATGGACGAGCAGCTCCTGCCGCTGCTCGACCTCGTACCGAAACGCAGCCGGACGCCGGCCACGCTGGCCCTGGCCACGCAGGTCAGGGCCTTCACGGACGCCGAGCTGAGCATTCTGCGGCAGCTGCACGCGCGCGCCGGCCTGCCCGCCGAGAACCCGCACGAGGGCATGCCGATGCCGGGCATGGTCACGCCCGAACAGATTGTCGAGGCCGCCTCGCTGGCCGGCCCGGCCTTCGACCAGACGGCGACCGAGCTCATCAAGGGCCATCTGGAACAAAGTGAGAACCTTGCCCGCAGCGAGGACAAATCCGGGGTCGAGCCGCAGACCCGCGATTTGGCGTTGCAAATTCTGCGCACGCGGCAACTGGCACTGTCCACAATGCCGAGCACCAAGCCATAGAAAAGCGGGCGCCGTCACGGCGCCCGCTTCTTGAATCGTGCGTTACGGCAGCTCGTAGTTGGCGTTCAGCGCGGCGCCGCGCTCGGGCTTGTAGAGGTCGAAGCCGCGCGGGTCGCACTGGAGGCCGCCGTTGACGCAGTGGCGGACCAGGGCGGCCAGCGTGGGCCCGTCGAACGCGTTGAAGACGTCGTAGTGGAACGAGAAGCCGCGCCCGCTGGAGAAGCGGACGCCGGCCATGCTGCCGCTGACCGGCCAGGCCATCTTGAACTCGATCATCGGGACGGCGACCGGGTGCGACGCCGGGCAGACCCCGAGGACCGGGTACGCCAGGTGGCTCTTGTGGTCGGGAGTGTCCAGGTGCAGGCCGTTCCAGCAGCTCGGAGCCTGGAACCGGACGTTGAGCCGGCTGCCGGGGGCGCAAGTGGCCGGAATGTCCCAGTTGAACGACAGGTCGCCGCACTCGAAGCCCTCGACCGCGCCGGGGTGGTTGCGGAAGTCGTCGATCGTGGCGGTCGGGCTGCCGACGACGTAACGCAGGCCCGCCGGGAACGGTCGCACGCTGCGGTAGTCGATGACACCTGACTTGTAGTAGATGACCTGCCGTCCGACCGGCTGCACGGCGGTTTCGCCGTTCAGCAGCGTCGGCATCCAGTACCCCGTCTTGTCACCGGGCGTGATGCACGAGGTGGTGCCCGACTTCAGGCTGTTGTACGTCGAGCTCGCGTTCGTCGTGGTGTTGCCCATGAAGGTGTGCGAGTGCGACGCGCCGGGCAGGCCGGGGAACACGATCGGGTCGTCGTTCAGGTTGCCACGGCTCACCGAACAGTTCATCTGGAACTCGTGGTGCGTCGTCGGCGGGTTGGTGTCGGGCGGCACCGCTGTCGAGGGCACCACGCCGGTCACCGGCGGTTCGGCCATCACATAGCCGGGCCCGTTCGTGGGCGGCGCCGAGGTGAGCGTGCCGTAGACCTGGAACTCGTACAGCGAGTAGCCGTAGCCGGTGGTCCGCTGCGTTCCGTACAGCCGCACATAGCGACCGGAACCGGTGACCGACAAGGTCTGCGCGCCGCCCGTGGCCGTCGTCGTGCCGTAGACGTTCGACCAGGTGGCCCCGTCGGCCGAGGTCTGGATCTGGAAGGCCCGGGCGTACGCGGCCTCCCAGGTGAGCTTGACCTGGCTGATCGAAGCCGTGCCGCCGAGATCGACGCGGAGCCACTGGGGGTCGCTCCACGCGCTGCCCCACCGGGTGGTGAGGTTGCCGTCGACGGCCGCGGCGGCCGGGGCGCCACCGTTCTCGGTCGACGAGGCCAGCACGGGCCGGCCTTGCGAAAGCAGGGTGTCGGCAGCCTGAGCAGCCTGGACACCGGAGAGGACGGCGGTCGCGGTGAGGGCCGCGACCGCGCTCGAGGTCAGGAAGCGCCTTGGTCGTAGGGGATTCACGAATGTCTCCTTCGGGGTTGGAGAGCGCTTTCCGAATGTTGCGCCGAGATGTCGAGAACGTCAATACGTACGCGCGTTTCCGCTGGTTTCGGAACCGGGAGGCCGATGGGGAACGAGCCGACGGAGAGCGCTCTCTGGCTGTGCTATAAAGACGACTATGCGAACTGAGCGACTCCCGACCCTCGAGGACGTCGCCCGGGTCGCCGGGGTGTCCCGGGCCACCGTCTCCCGGGTCATCAACGGCATCCGCAACGTCGACCCGCAACTGCACGAGGTGGTCTGGGAAGCGGTCGGCCGCACCGGGTACGTCCCCAACCGGCTGGCCCGCTCGCTGGTCACCCGGCGCAGCGGCACCGTCGCGCTCGTCGTCTCCGACACCGACTCGCACGACGACGACCCGTTCCTGAGCCGGTTCTTCGCCGACCCCTACTTCGGCCGGGTCGTCGGCGGGCTGATGAGCGTGCTCCGCCGGCAGGGCGTGCAGCTGGCCCTGCAGATCGTCGGCACCGACGAAGCCCGCCGGCGATTCGTCGGCGACCTGCGCAACGGCCAGGCGGACGGCGCCGTCGTGCTGTCGCTGCCCCCGGTCGACCCGCTGCCGCGCCTGCTCACCGACGGGGGCGTCCCCGCCGTACAGATCGGGCGGCCCGCCGAGCCGGTGCCGATCGACTACGTCGACCTGGCCAACGACACCGGGGCCGCGCTCGCCGCCGAACGCCTGCTGTCCCGCGGCTGCCAGCGCCTGGCGATGATCTCGGGGCCGGCCGACGTGCCCGCGAGCAGCGACCGCATCGCCGGCTTCCGCCGCGCGCTGGCTCGGCGCGGCCATGGCTGGGTGCCGATCGAGACGGGCAACTTCACCCGCGACAGCGGGGAGGCCGCGATGCGGAAGCTGCTGGGCGGCGACCCCCAGCCGGACGGCGTGTTCGTCGCCAACGACCTGATGGCCCTCGGGGCGCTGGCCGCGGTGCGTGAGGCGGGCTTGCGTGTGCCCGAGGACGTGGCCATGGTCGGCTTCGACGACAGCAGCGCCGCGGTCGCCGCCTCGCCGGCGCTGACGACCATCCGGCACCCGCTCGAGGACATGGCCGCCGAGGCCGCCCGCCTGCTGCTGGCCCGCATCGAGGACCCGGACATGCGGGTGTCATCGGTCATCTACGAGCCGGCGCTGGTCGAACGCGACTCGGCCTGACCCCGGGCCGCCGCCCGGGGATCGGCTCAGGGGCTGGCGGCCAGGAAGGCTCAGGAGCCGGCGGCCGGGAAGGCTCAGGGGCTGGCGGCCAGGAAGAGGAAGGCGGCCATCAGCGCGAGGTGGACGCCGCCTTGCAGGACGTTGGCGCGTCCGGGGACGATCGTGAGCGTGCCGACCACGACGGTCAGGCCCAGCAGCACCATCTGGGTGCCGCCGAGACCGAGCAGCAGCGGACCCTCCAGCCAGATCATCGCGATGGCGATCGCCGGGATGGTCAGGCCGATGCTGGCCATCGCCGAGCCGATCGCCAGGTTCAGGCTCGTCTGCACGCGGTCGCGGGCGGCCGCGCGGACGGCCGCGATCGTCTCGGGCAGCAGCACCAGCAGGGCGATGACCACCCCGACCACGGCCTGCGGGAGACCGATCGACTCCACGCCCGCCTCGATCGACGGGGAGACGCCCTTGGCCAGGCCGACCACCGCGACGAGGGCGACCATGAGGACCCCCAGGCTGGCCAGCGCGAGACGGCTGCTCGGCGGGTCGAGGTGCTCCTCCACGTCGATCACCTTGCCGCTCGACGTGATCGGCAGGAAGTAGTCGCGGTGGCGACGGGTCTGCACGGTGACGAAGAGGGCGTAGAGCGAGAGCGAGGCGACGGCGGCGAAGGCCAGTTGGGCCGGCGAGAACTGCGGACCGGGACGGCTCGTCGTGAAGCTCGGCACCACGAGGCTGAGCGTGGCGATGGTGGCGACCGTGGCGAACGCGCCGCCGGTGCCCTCCGCGTTGAAGACCGCGACGTGCCGACGCAGAGCGCCGACCAGCAGCGAGATGCCCAGCAGGCCGTTACAGGTGATCATCACGGCCGCGAAGACGGTGTCCCGGGCCAGCGACTGCGCCTTCTCCCCGCCGCTGATCATCAGAGTCACGATGAGGGCGACCTCGATGATGGTGACCGCGACGGCGAGGACGAGCGAACCGAACGGCTCCCCGACCCGGTGCGCGACGACCTCGGCATGGTGGACGGCGGCCAGCACGGCGCCGCCGAGCAGGGCGGCGGCCACCACCACGACGAGCGGAGACAGGTCACGACCCCAGGTGAAGGCCAGAGTCACGATGGCGATGACCGGAACGAACACCGTCCACTGCGTGAGGTAGCTCCGAATCTTGGCGGCCATCAGGCAACTCTGTCAGACGCCACGGCGATCGGCGGCCCGGGCATGGTCATCCCGGCCACCGGTCATCCCGGCCGCCGGTCACCTCGGCCGCCGGGCATCCCGGCCGCCGGTCACCTCGCGCTTCGCTGGGCGGGCTCGCCGTCGAAGCAGCAGGATGGAGACATGGCGTATGTGAACACCCAGGGCGAATTCACGCGGGACCAGCGGTACATCGCTACCCGGATCACCGAGGACGGCCGGGACGGCTTTCCGGTCGAGCCCGGGCGCTACCGCCTGGTGGTGGCGCGGGCCTGCCCGTGGGCCAACCGGGCGATCATCGTACGGCGGCTGCTCGGCCTCGAGGACGTGCTGTCGATGGGCATCGCCGGCCCGACCCACGACGAGCGCAGCTGGACGTTCGACCTGGACCCGGACGGCCGCGACCCGGTGCTCGGGATCGAACGGCTCCAGGAGGCCTTCTTCAAGCGGATCCCGGACTACGACAAGGGCATCACCGTGCCCGCGATCGTCGACGTGCCGACCGGGAAGGTGGTGACGAACGACTTCGCGCAGATGACCATCGACCTGTCGCTGGAGTGGAAGCGCCATCACCGCGAGGGCGCGCCCCAGCTCTATCCGGAGGAGCTGCGCGACCAGATCGACAAAACCAACAAGTTCGTCTTCGCCGACGTCAACAACGGCGTCTACCGGGCCGGCTTCGCCGGGACCCAAGAGGCCTACGAGAAGGCGTACGACCGGCTCTTCGCCCGGCTCGACCAGCTGTCGGACCTGCTGAGCGGCCAGCGATACCTCGTCGGCGACACGATCACCGAGGCGGACGTGCGGCTGTTCACGACGCTGGCCCGCTTCGACGCGGCCTACCACGGGCACTTCAAGTGCAACCGCAGCAAGCTGACCGAGATGCCGGTCCTGTGGGCGTACGCCCGGGATCTGTTCCAGACGCCCGGCTTCGGCGACACGATCGACTTCGTCGACATCAAGAAGCACTACTACATCGTCCACAAGGACATCAATCCCACCCAGATCGTCCCCAAGGGTCCCGACCTGAGCGGCTGGCTGACACCGCACGACCGCGAGAAGCTGGGCGGCCGCCCCTTCGGCGACGGCACTCCCCCGCCGCCTGTGGAGCCGGCCGAGCGTGTGCCCGCGGGCCACGGCGCCGACGGCTGACGCCCGGACGGATCAGCGCAGGTCGGCGTTCTCGACGATGTGATCGGGGAAGCCGACGCGGGCGGCGCGCAGCATGGCCTGGCCGACGCGGTCGGTGGTGGTGACGTATTTCGGGGCGATGCGCTCGAGCAGCGGGATCAGCGGTCCGGCCGCGGTGTAGATCGCGTTGTACCAGCCGGTCTTCGAGCGGACCCCGCGCGTCGGCTGGATCAGGCCGGGACGGAACGCGTAGCCGTTGGGCAGCAGCTCGATGATGTCGCGCTCGGCCCGGCCCTTGACGCGGGCCCACATCTGGCGGCCCCGCACGTTGGTGCCGGCCCCCGAGACGTACACGAAGGTGGTCTGGGGGTCGAGGCCGGCGAACGTGCGCGCGGCGGCCATCGGGTAGTCGTAGGAGACCCGGGTGTAGGCCGCCTCGTCCAGGCCGACCGATGAGACACCCAGGCAGTAGAAACACGCGTCGTACCCGCGCAGTTCGTCGATGATCGGCGTCAGATCGGCGAAATCTTCCAGCTTCACCTCGCGCAACCGGGGATGCGAGACCCCGGTCGGCGTGCGGATCACGGCCAGCACCTGCTCGACGTCGGGCGCGACCAGGCTCTCGCGCAGGACGCCCTGGCCGACCATGCCGGTCGATCCGAAGATGACGACCCTCATCGTTCCCCCTCAGTGAGCTCGGCTTCCGATCATTTCACCGGCTGTCCCGGACGCGAGCGGGGGCGGGGAAATTGTCGTACCTCCGGCCTAGGGTTTTCCCGTGACCGCAGAACGATGGCCGGCCGCCCAGGTCGAGACGCTCGCCCCCGATCCTCCGTCGGTGCGGGCGGCGCGAGCTTTGTCCGCCCGATCCGCGTGGTCGGTCACCGGGCGGCTCGACGACATCCTGTGGGGGCAGTGCCGCTCGTACCAGGTCTGCGTCGATCTGACCGGTCCGGCCTTCAAGTGCTCGTGCCCGAGTCGCAAGATTCCCTGCAAGCATGCCCTCGGCCTCCTGCTGCTCTGGGCCGAGTCCGATGTGTCGGATTCCCCGCCGGCCGATTTCGCCCGCGAATGGCAGGCGGCACGGGCAGCCCGCGCCGTCGCCAAGCCCAAGACCACGTCGACGCCCGATCCGGCCGCCGCGGCCAAGCGGGTCGAGCAGCGCGCCGAGCGGGTCGCGGGCGGCATGACCGAGCTGCGCCGCTGGCTCGACGATCAGATCCGGCAGGGCCTGGCCGGGGCGCAACGCGGCGGCCACCAGCCGTTCGAGGCGATGGCCGCCCGCCTGGTCGACGCGCAGGCGCCCACCGCGGCCAACGCTGTGCGGCGGCTCGGTTCGATCGCCGGCATCGGGCCGCACTGGGCCGATCGGCTGCTCGGCGAGCTGGCCCTGCTGAGGCTGCTCGTCTCGGGCTACGAGCGCCTGGCCGAGCTGCCGCCCGAGCTGGCCGCCACCGTGCGCAGCCGCATCGGCTTCCCGGTGGCCACCGACGACGTGCTGGCCGGCCCGCGCGTCACCGACCGATGGCAGGTGCTCGGCCAGGTCGAGGTCGACGACGGCGCGCTGACCACGCGGCGCACGTGGCTGCGCGGCTCGGCGCAGGGCCGGTTCGCTCTGGTGCTCGCGTTCGCGGCGCCCGGCCAGCCGCTGATCTCCGATCTCGTCCCCGGCACCGAGTTCCGCGGCGAGCTCGCCTTCTACCCGGGTTCCGCCCCGCTCCGGGCGCTGGTCGCCGAGCGGGTCAGCGCCGTCGAACCGTTCGGCGAGCCCGACGGCGCCGCCGGGCTGACCGAGGCCCTCGCCGGCTACAGCTCGACCGTCGCCGCCGAGCCGTGGCGCTACGACGCTCCTGTGCTGCTCGCCGGGGTTGTCCCGGCCGCCGACGGCTGGCTGGTCGACCGCGCCGGCGCGGCCCTCCCGCTCGCGGCCGGCCATCGCGAGCCGTGGTGGCTGCTGGCCGCGGCCGGCGGACGTCCCGCGACCGTGGCCGCCGAGTGGTCACCCACCGGCCTGCGGCCGCTCGCCGCCTGGGTCGACGGCGCGTTCGTCGCGGCCGCTCCCCCGGTGCCCGATCCCGGCGCCCCGCGTCACGCCGAGCTGCCGCCCGAGTTGCTGGCCGCCGCGCTGGTCGGCACCAATCGCCGGCCTTGGACGGGCCGGGCCGCGCTGCTCGACGCGGCTGCCGTCGCGCTCACCCGGCGACGGGCCGGCGTGCTGCCCGGCTCCGGTCGCGAGGCCGTGCCGGCCGCCCCGGACGAGACCGACGCGCCCTTGCCCGCCGCAGCCGGAGCCCGCCTTCAGCGCATTCTCGGCGCCGGCGTTCCCGGCGGCGCCCAGCTCGCCCAGGAGCTGCTGTCCCAGTGGCTCGCCGCCGCGGCCGAGCGGGGCGGGCACGTGCCGCCGACGGCTCTGCCGGCGTTGCTCGAGGCCGGCCGGCGCAACTCGATCGTCCGTCCGGCGCTGGCCCGGGTCGCCGGGCGCCGGGGCGCCTGGCTGGCCGGCATGCGTGCCGACTGGCGCTGGCTGCGGGACGAGACGCCGGTGGCCGTGGTCCTCCCCGACTGGCACACCGGCAGCTCGGGCGAACGCCTCGGCCACCTGACCGAGTTGCGGGCGACCGACCCGGCTCAGGCCCGTGAGCTGCTCGAGAGCACGTGGGCCGAGGAGTCCTCGGACGACCGCGCCCGGTTCCTCGGGGCGCTGGCCACCGGGCTCTCCCCGGCCGACGACCCGTTCCTCGAGCGAGCGCTCGACGACCGGCGCAAAGAGGTCCGCGAGGCCGCGCTCGACCTGCTCCGGCGCTTGCCCGGCTCGCAGGTGCGGGGCCGGATGGCCGAGCGCGCCCTGGCTCTGGTGCGGCGTGAGCGCCGGCTGCTGGGCGCCGACCGGCTCGTGGTGACACCGCCCGAGGAGCTCGACCCCGCCCTGCGCCGCGACGGCGTGGCCTCGACGCCCGCGCGAGGCATCGGGGTGAGCGCCTGGCTGCTCGAGGAGATCGTCGCCGGCGCTCCACTCGACATCTGGTCCGATCCGGCGACGATGCTGCGGCTGGCGCGCGGCAACGACTGGGAGACACCGTTGCTGCACGGCTGGGCCAAGGCCGCGGTCGTGCAGGAAGACGTCGTCTGGGCCGCCGCACTGCTCCGCGAGGCGTCCGGGGCGTTGCGGGAGTCCGTCCGCTGGGATCTGCATCTCGTGCTGCCGGCCGACGTGCTCGGCCGCCTCGCAGCCGACGCGCTGCGCCGCGACGACGGGCTGGCCACGCGTCTGCTCGCCCTGCATCCGGGTCACTGGCCCGAGGAGCTTTCCGTCGCGGTTCTCGAGACCATCGCCCACCGTGCCCGCACCGACCGGCACAGCTGGCAGCTGGGCGAGCTGTGCCGCGCGGCCGCGCTGTCCATGCCCCCCGACTACGCCGATCTCGTCGGCCGCCTGGCCCTGCAACTCGACCAGGAGCCGGCCGACCCCTCCCGGGTCCGCCCGGTCGCCGATCTGGCCCGCACCCTGACCTTCCGCCGCGAGATGGTGGACGAGCTCCGAGCCGCCTGACCAGCACCATCCACACTGGACCACGACCACCGATTTTTGTCAGAGGCGGGCGATAGCCTTCGGCTCTGGCGAAGACCAAGGAGTTTCACGTGACCGCACTGCGCCCGCACGCCGAGGATCAGTACGCCGAGGAGCTGGCCCTGCTGGCCTCGACCGACGATCGGCCCCGCCCGCCCGGGTGGCGCCTCTCCCCGCAGGCCGTGGTGACCTATCTGCTCGGCGACGGAGCCAAGATCACCCCGAAGTACGTGGGACCGCGCCGCCTCATGGAGGTCGCTGTCTCCACGCTCGTGACCGACCGCGCGCTGCTGCTGCTCGGCGTTCCCGGCACGGCCAAGACCTGGGTCTCCGAGCACCTCGCGGCCGCCGTCTCCGGCGACTCCACGCTGCTCGTGCAGGGCACCGCCGGCACGGCCGAGGAGGCTATCCGCTACGGGTGGAATTACGCCCGCCTGATCGCCGAGGGCCCGACCGAGGCCGCGCTCGTGCCCAGCCCGATCATGCGGGCGATGCAGACCGGCACGATCGCCCGGCTCGAGGAGCTGACCCGCGTGCCGTCCGACGTGCAGGACGCGCTCATCACGATCCTCTCGGAGAAGACGCTGCCGGTGTCCGAGCTCAACACCGAGGTGCAGGCGCAACGCGGCTTCAACCTGATCGCCACCGCCAACGACCGCGACCGGGGGGTCAACGAGCTGTCCAGCGCGCTGCGCCGCCGGTTCAACACGGTCGTGCTGCCGGTGCCCGCCTCGGCCGACGACGAGGTCGACATCGTCGCGCGCCGGGTCGCCCAGCTGGGCCGCTCGCTCGACCTGCCCGAGGTCCCGGCCGCGCTCGACGAGATCCGCCGGGTCGTCACGATCTTCCGCGAGCTGCGCGGCGGTCTCACCGAGGACGGCCGCACCAAGCTCAAGTCGCCCACCGGCACGCTTTCCACGGCCGAGGCGATCTCGGTGATCACCAGTGGCATGGCGCTGGCGGCTCACTTCGGCGACGGCCGCCTGCACCCCGGCGACGTGGCCTCCGGCATCGTCGGCGCCGTCATCAAGGACCCGGTCTCCGACGGTGTCGTCTGGCGGGAATACCTCGAGACCGTGGTGCGGGAGAGGACCGACTGGCGCGATTTCTACCGGGCCGCCCGCGATGCCTGAGCGGCTCTACGGCATCCGGCACCACGGTCCGGGTTCGGCCCGGGCGGTGGTGCAGGAGCTCGAACGGCAACCGCCCGACGTGCTGCTCGTCGAGGGCCCGCCCGAGGCCGATGCGCTGGTGCGCTGGGTGGCCGACGCCGGGCTGGAGCCACCGGTGGCTCTGCTCGGTTACGCGTCGGACGATCCCCGACGGGCGGCGTTCTGGCCGTTCGCGGTCTTCTCGCCCGAGTGGCAGGCGATCCGGTGGGCGGTCGAGCGCGGCGTGCCGGTGCGCTTCTTCGACCTGCCGTTCGCCTACCGCCTGAGCGGCGACGCCCGGCCGGCCGCGCCGGTCCGGCCCGCGCCCGACGCCGAGCTTCCACCGGCGTCGCCCCAGGCCGAGCTTCCACCGGCGTCGCCCGAGGCCGACGGCGATCCCGCCGACGACGAGCGCGGTGAAAGCACTGACCCCGGGTCAGGCGCCGACTCTCCCGGAGCGGCCGACAACGCTCCAAGGGCCGATGACAACGCGCCTTCGGCCGCCGCTGAAGCCTCGGAAGGCGAGCCGGGCGCAAACACGCCGGTCGGCAACACGCCGGGTCAGAGCGGCCCAGGCCGTAGCGGGCCTAGCGAAGGCGGGCCGGACGAAAACGGGCCGGACGAAAACGGGCTCGAGGAGCCGGCGATGCCGCTGCGGCCGGTGGACCCGATCGGGGAGTTGGCCGCCGCGGCCGGTTACGACGATCCGGAGCGGTGGTGGGAGGACGTCGTCGAGCATCGGGGGATGCCGGCGTTCGAGGCGATCGCCGAGGCGATGACGGCGATCCGCGACCAGTCGCCCGAGGACCCCGACGACCTGGTGCGCGAGGCATACATGCGGACCGTGCTGCGCGAGGTGCGCAAGAAGTACGAAGACATCGCCGTCGTGTGCGGGGCCTGGCACGTGCCCGCCCTCGCCCGCAAGGTCGCCGTCAAGGACGACACCGCGCTCCTCAAGGGCCGCCGGAAGGCCAAAGTGGACTTCACCTGGGTGCCGTGGACCTACGGCCGGCTGGCGTCGTGGTCGGGTTACGGCGCGGGTGTCAGCTCCCCGGGGTGGTATCACCACCTGTTCACCTCGGCCGACGAGGTGGTGCCGCGCTGGCTGGTCGACGCGGCCGGGGTGCTCCGCTCCGAGGGCGTGCCGACCTCCTCCGCGCACGTCATCGAAGCGACCCGGCTGGCCGAGGCGCTGGCCACCCTGCGGGGACGCCCCCTCGCGGGGCTGGCCGAGGTCACCGAGGCCGCCGAGTCGGTCATGTGCGACGGGGAGCCGCTGCGGGTCGAGCTGATCACCCGGAAGCTCGTCGTCGGTGAGCGCCTCGGCGGGGTGCCCGACGACATGCCCGCCGTACCGCTGGCCAAGGACCTCGCCACCCAGCAGCGCGCGGCCCGGCTCAAGCCGGAGGCGCTGGAACGCGCCCTCGACCTCGACCTGCGCAAGGAGACCGACCTGCGGCGCAGCCGGCTGCTGCACAGGTTGCGCACGATCAAGGTGCCGTGGGGTGAGCCGGAAACGACGCGGCGGGGCACCGGCACCTTCCGCGAGGAGTGGCGGTTGCGGTGGCAGCCCGAGTTCGCCATCCGCCTCGTCGAGGGCAGCATGTACGGCACCACGGTGGCCGCTGCGGCGACGGCCAAGGTGGTGCGGGCGGCCGACCGGGCCGAGACGCTCGCCGATGTCACCGCGCTGGTCGAGACGTGTCTGCTCGCCGATCTTTCGGACGCCTACCCCCGGGTGCTGGCCGCCCTCGATGTCCGGGCCGCGCTCGACGCCGACGTGAACCACCTGATGGCGGCGATCCCCGCGCTCGCCCGCACCCTGCGGTACGGCGACGTGCGGCGTACGGATGTGGCCGGACTGGCCGCGGTGACCGCCAGTCTGCTGGGCCGGGCCTGTGCCGGGCTGCCCTCGGCCGTGGGCTCGCTGTCGGACGAGGCGGCCAAGGTGCTGCGGGACCGCGTCGACGGGGTGCACGGTGCGGTCGGCCTGCTCGACGACGCCGACCTGCGCGAACGCTGGCTGTCCACGCTGGCCTCGCTGACCGGGCGGGCCGACCTGCACGGTCTGCTGGCCGGGCGGCTGACCCGCCTGCTGCTCGACGCCGGACGCCTCGACGGCGCCGAGGTGCGTCGCCGGCTGCGACTGCCGTTGACCGTCGGCACGCCGCCGGCCCACGCGGCCGCCTGGGTCGAGGGCTTCCTGTCCGGCGGCGGGCTGCTGCTCGTGCACGACGACGCGCTGCTGGAACTGCTCGACGACTGGCTCGCCGACATCCCGGCGGACGCTTTCGACGACGTGCTGCCGTTGCTGCGCCGCACGTTCGGGGCGTTCGAGGCCGGCGAGCGGCGGGCGATCGGTGAGCGGCTGGCCGGTCCGCGGGCCGCGGGCGACGCGTCGGCCGACGGTGGGCTCGGCTTCGACCCGGCCCGGGCCGACCTGGTGCTGCCCACGCTCAGCGCCCTGCTGGGCCACGAGATCACCGCATCCGGGGAGGCGCGATGACCGACGAGACGACGGACGAGGCGACGCGGGAGCGGCTGCGGCGCTGGCGCATGGTGCTGGGCGGGCCGGCCGATCAGTCGCTGGGCAAGGCCGAGGGACGTGACGGCGCCATGGACTCCGCGCTGGCCGCGCTCTACGACGGCGGCGGTGAGGGCGGTGAGGAGCGGAGCAACCGCCGTTCGGCCGGGCTGGGCGGCTCGGCGCCGAAGGTGGCCCGGTGGCTCGGCGACATCCGGGAGTACTTCCCGAGCACGGTCGTGCAGGTCATGCAGCAGGACGCGATCGAGCGCCTCGACCTGACCCGGCTGCTGCTCGAACCCGAGATGCTCAGCGCGGTCGAGCCCGATGTCCACCTGGTCGGCACCCTGCTGTCGCTCAACCGCGTGATGCCCGACCAGACCAAGGACGCGGCCCGCCAGGTGGTGCGCACCGTGGTCGAGCAGTTGGAGAAGCGGATCGAGCAGAAGACCCGGGCGGCGGTGACCGGGGCGCTCAACCGCGCGGCGCGCATCCACCGGCCGCGGCACGCCGACATCGACTGGGACCGCACCATCCGGGCCAACCTCAAGCACTACCAGCCCGAGCAGCGCACCGTGATCCCCGAGCGGCTGATCGGGTACGGGCGGCGCACCTCGGCCGTGCAGCGCGACGTCGTGCTCTGCGTGGACCAGTCCGGGTCGATGGCGGCTTCGGTGGTGTTCTCCGGCGTGTTCGCCGCGGTGCTGGCGTCGATGAAGTCGCTGCGCACGTCGCTGGTGGTGTTCGATACCGCGGTGGTCGATCTGACCGAGCATCTCGACGACCCGGTGGAGGTGCTGTTCGGAACGCAGCTGGGTGGCGGCACCGACATCAACCGGGCCCTCGCGTACAGCCAGCAGTTGATCACCAGGCCCCGCGACAGCATCTTCGTGCTGATCAGTGACCTCTACGAGGGCGGCATCCGCGAGCAGATGCTGCGCCGGGTGGCCGAGATGACCGCGGCCGGCGTGCAGGTCGTGGTGCTGCTGGCGCTCTCCGACGAGGGCGCGCCGGCCTACGACCACGACAACGCGGCGGCGCTGGCCGCGCTGGGCGTGCCGGCCTTCGCGTGCACGCCGGACGCGTTCCCTGACCTGATGGCGGCCGCGATCGAACGGCGCGACCTCAAGGCCTTCGTGGAGAGGCTGATCGACCGGCGAAAGGAGGGCGTCTAGCGGTGGGACGAGGTTGTGACGACACGGCGCGGTAACTAGCGTTGGCGGCATGACTGCTTACCTGAGCAACCCGCGGATCTGGCAGGAGAGTTGGGACCGGCAGCAGGAGGCGTTCCTGCCCGACCGGGAGGAGCGGTTCGCCGCCATGCTGTCGGCGGTCGCCGCGACCACCGACGGGACGGCGCCGAAGGTGCTCGATCTGGCCGGCGGCACCGGCACGATCTCGCTGCGGACGCTGGCGCGGTTCCCCCGGGCGCGGGTCACCGTGCTCGATCAGGACCCGGTGCTCATGGCCATCGCGGCGGCCTCGCTGCGCGACCGGGGCGAGGTGGTCGACGCCGACCTCGGCGATCCCGGCTGGCGGGCGAAGCTGCCCGAGGCCGGCTTCGACGCGGTGCTGACCGCGACCGCCCTGCACTGGCTGCCGGCCGAGCGGGTGGCGACGCTTTACGGCGAGATCTGCGAGGTGTTGCGGCCGGGCGGGATCTTCGTGAACGCCGACCACATGCCCGAGGATTCGCTGCCCGCGCTGTCCGAGCGGCTCCGCGATCACGCACGGGCCGAGCGCGAGGCCCGGTATGCCGCCGGGGCGGCCACCGGCTGGGCCGAGTGGTGGGAACGGGCCGCCGCCGACGAGTTCCTCGCGCCGAAGGCCGTGGAGCGGGAGCAGATCTACCCCCGGAACCGGCACAGCCAGGAGTGGAACCCGCCGGCTCTGTGGCACGTCGACGCCCTGCGGGTGGCCGGCTTCACCGAGGCCGGCGTCCTGTGGCGCGGCGGCACCGACGCCGCAGTCATCGGCGTCCGCTGACCGGCGACGCGGCGACGCGGCGACAACGTAGCAACGCGACGACGCGCGACCGGCGGCGCGGGCGTGAGTTCGACTGCTCGTTATCGACAATGCTTCGGAGGACATACGGTGGGGCCATGCCGCTGAACGGGGAGTACGCGCCGAGCACGTCCGACTGGGCTCGCAAGCAGGCCGAGAAGATCGAGGGCAGCGCCGGCGCCGAGGGCAACGAGCTGTACGGGTATTCGGTGGTGCTGCTGACGTCGACCGGCGCCCGGAGCGGCAAACTTCGCAAGACGCCGCTCATGCGGGTCGAGCACGAGGGTGAGTACGCCGTCGTCGGTTCGCTCGGCGGCGCGCCTCAGAACCCGGTCTGGGTCTACAACCTGCGCAAGAACCCGCACGTCGAACTGCGGGACGGGACCGAGGAGTACGACTACCTGGCCCGCGAGGTGTCGGACGAGGAACGGGCGGCCTGGTGGGAGCGCGCGGTGGCGGCGTTCCCCAACTACGCGGGTTACCAGAAGAAGACCGACCGCCTCATCCCGGTCTTCGTGCTCACCCGACTGCCCGGGTAAGCCCGGCCGCCGACACGAAGCCGCCGCCCGCAGCCGGAACGGCGTGAGGCGTCGGGTCGACGCGTAGGGCGCGGCGCTGCTGTCGCGAGCCTCCCCGTACCCGGCGGGTGGTGGTGCAGCCCGATCGGGGCGAACTCGCGGAAATTAGGGTGCCATCCGGGCATCGACGGACGATCATCGGTACATGCGCGCACCCCACCAGGCCGTGGAGCGGCTCGGCCAGCGGCACCTCGACGCGGCGCCGCCCGCGCCGGCGTCGGCCGCGCTGCCGCTGGCCGGTGCGGTGGACGACGGTGACCGCCTGGTCGACGTGGTGGATCTGCTCGCGCTGGACGCGTTCGTCACGGGCCGGGAGCCGTACGGCCGCAGCAAGTATCTCGAGAACGTGCGCTCCGACGCCCCACTGATCACCGACGACGCCCGGGTCGTGCGGGACGCCGTGGACGAGGACGGCCAGGGCCGGCTCGCCGTCGGCGAGGGCTGGACCCTGCACGTCACCCGGTGGAAGCAGAGCCGCCGCGCCCGGGTCACGGTCACCGCGATCAGCGCCGACCTGGCCGAGTCCGTCCTCGAGGCGACGATCCGGGACGCCGTCGAGGAGCCGCAGCCGACGCCCGACAACGTGCCCATCGGCTTCTGGCACTTCGGGCCGCACGGCCCGCGCCGCGCCGCCCGCGAGATCGACGCCGCGCCGTGGGAGACGATCCGGCCCAACTACAGCAGCACGGTGGCGGCCACCCTGGAACGTCTGATGGCGCTGACCAGCGAGTCGATCAGCGGCCGCCTCCTGCTGCTGCACGGCGAGCCGGGCACCGGCAAGACCACCGCGCTGCGGGCGCTGGCCCAGCAGTGGCGTTCGTGGTGCCAGGTCGACTGCGTGCTCGACCCGGAGCGGCTGTTCAGCGACCCGGCCTATCTGATGAGCGTCGCGCTGGGCAGCGACGACGAGGACGAGCCGCGCTGGCGCCTGCTGATGCTCGAGGACTGCGACGAGCTGATCAGCGGCGAGGCCAAGGCGAGCGCCGGCCAGTCGCTGTCACGGCTGCTCAATCTGACCGACGGCCTGCTCGGTCAGGGCCGCAACGCGTTGATCGCGATCACGACGAACGAGGACCTCGCCTCGCTCCACCCGGCGGTGGTGCGGCCGGGTCGCTGCCTGGCCAGCATCGAGGTCGGACGTCTCCCGTACGCCGAGGCGGTCGCGTGGCTGGGCCGGTCGGCCGGCGTCGGCGCGTCGGGGGCGACCCTCGCCGAGCTCTACGCGCTCAAGACCGGCAACGAGCCCATGACCGTTCCGAAGAGCGAGCCGAGCACCGGCATGTATCTGTGAATTCTCGCGCCCGAAACACATGAGGGCACCATAAGATAGGTTCGCCTAACCTCAACAAAGCACTCCAACAAAACGCCCGCCGGTCGCGGACAGCGACGGCGGGCGCAAGACGCGGAGGGTTCAGCCCTTGTCGTACGTGAGGCAGTCGGCCTTCTCGCCGGACTCACCGACGACGATGGCCGGGGCGTGGCACTCGAGGTCGGTGTTGTGCACGCAGTCGGCGCGCTTACACGCTCCCACCTGCGCCAGCGCCTTGCCCATGCCGCCCTTGTCGCCGGACAGCACGAAGGTGTCGCACTCGGCCGAGATCGCGCTGCCGATGGTCACCGCGAACGCCGTGCACCCGTCGTGGTTGTAGCCACAGCTGGTGACGGTGCACGTCTGCACACGCGGCATTTCGAGCATCTGAGTCATGGTGTCGCCTCCCATATCTACAACCCGGTCACGTCGACCATAAACCATTTCCCGGAATTGCTCGAACCACACCACGATATAAATTGATTAGGTTAGCCGCACCTAAGAATGCAATTGAAGTATTTTCTTGTCGGCGGCGGACGGCCCGTGGGACTCGATCACCACCGGCGCGCCGAGCAGACCACCGATCGCGACGGCCCAGTCGTCCGGCCGCCGCAGCGCGCCGGGTCGCGCCCGCTCGAGGCGCCGCGTCAGGGCCGCCTGGTGGTCGAGGTCGCGCGCCGGCCCCGGCACGATCCGGGTCCACGGCTCGCCGTCGATCGCGTACGACTCGCAGAGGCGCAGCTCCGGGCAGCGTCCCGGCACGTCGAGGTGCGTCACCGCCAGCCCGTCGACGCCACCGGCCACCTCGACCGCGTACCGGTGCGCGACCGCGTCGAAGTGCCCCACCCGGAAGGCTCCCTGCCACTCACCGGTCGCGTTGTGCCCCTCGGGCAGGTCGAGCGCGGAATCCTCGGTGACGAACGGCCCCGCCCCGTGCCGGGTGGTGTAGGTGCGGACGACCCCGAGCCGCCGATACGACCCGCACAACGCCGAGACGTTGCCGAAGGTCGTAGTCGACCAGGTCGTGTGCGGGTGCCAGCCACGCCACTCGTCGAGCAGCACACCCTGCGCCCCCTCGAAGACGCACGGCCCCTCGCGCAGGAGCCGTTGCTCGTAACCCGGCCCGACGATCGACACCGTGCGACCGAACGCCAGGAACGCCTCCACGACGTCGTCGAGCGGCACGCCGGCTGGCCCCAGATCGGACTCCACCGCCGCCAGCCGGCGGCGCAACCTCGTACGGGAAAGGGTGTCGGAGACGCGCGGGGCGTCGGCGTGACCCAGTGCGTACGCCATCGTCTCGCCGACTCCCATCCCGCACGAACCGTGACGGCTCACGCCGCGAGCCGCCTCCCGGCGCCGGTTCGCCGCCCGATGCCACGGAGTGGCCAAAAGCGCGTCGCCATCAACCGTGAGCAGCTCGAACGGGTTGCCCAACGCAGCCGCTTCGGCGGCCAGCGCGAGCGGATCGACCACCACGAACCGCGTCAGGTGCGTCGGCACACCACGCAGCGTCCCCGAGCCGAACTGCGCGAACGTGTGCTGCCGCCCGTCCTCGGTGACCACATTGTGCGCGGCCTGCGCTCCCCCGTTGAACCGCAGCACCGCCCGTACGGTGGCCGCCGCGCACAGAGCGTCGACCACCGTCCCCTTGCCGGCGTCCCCGTAACCGAGGTCGACGACCGCGACATGCTCGTTCACAGCCGCTCGTTCCCCGAGCCCGCGTCCCCCACCGGCAGCTGCGTGCGCCGCACCACCCCGCCACGCTGCAGCGGAGCGAGAGCCTTACCGACCGTGCCCCGGTGCGCGGACCCGACCTCGACCAGATCGTCGAGCCCCGCGTCCAGGTCGATGGTGCCCTCACCGAGACCCACGGTGAGGGCGATCGTCTCGCACACCGCGTCCAGGTCGTCGAGCTCGAGCACGTTCTGTCCCAGCAGCTCCCGCCACCGCTTGAGCACATCCCGGTTGCCACCGTGACCGGCCGCGACCGGCAACAGGTAGTAGACGTCGTACATCCGGGTCAGCTCGGCGACGATGGCCTCGGTGCTCATCCGCTCGGCCCGCTCCCCGAGAAACTTCTCCACCTCGCGCGGCTTGAGTTTCGCGTACGGCATCTCGTCGCCGATCAGGAACAGGTAGCCGCGCCGCCCCCGCTTCTCGAACGAGTCGAGCGCCGTGTGCCGCGCCATGAAATACATGGCCAGCTCGTACGACTCCATCATCTGCCCGCCGCCGCCCCCTTCCAGCACGATCCGGGCCAGGTCGTCGTCCATCCGGTTGTCCGACTCGAACTGCCCGATCTGCAACGGCACCCGGTCGCAGCTGGCGTCGCCGACCGCGCCGAACAGGATGTGCGGGTCGGTCGCGTACGACTTGCGGGTCAGCAACCCGAGCAGCTGGGGCAGCTTGGTCTGCAGCACCCGCGGCACCCCACCCATCGACCCCGTGACGTCGAACAGCACGGCGATCGGCGTACTGAAGGGGTGCTCGTCGCTGTCCCGGCTCTCCCGCTTGCCGACATTGCGAGGGTCGAGCGCCGGGTGGGCCTGGCGAGCGCCGTTGTCGCTGTAGGCGAAGGCGCTCACCCCCGAGGCCCGCCGGTAGTTGTCGGCGGCGGTGTAGACGTCGGTCGACCAGCGTCCGCTTCCCATGGTGTTTCTCCCGTCAGATCGTGAAGGGCCGGAAGGTCCGCGGCCCGTAGAGGCTGTGCAAAACTTCGTCGAGCTCATCGAGCAGCCGCCAAGCGTCCTGCGGCCGCATGCGCGGCTTGTCGTAGGCGCACCCGTCGGCAAACCGCCGCAGCCGCCGGGGCGGGTCTTCCATCAGCCGGGTCATCAGCCCGGTAGCCATATAGATGTCGGTGGCCGGTCCCGCGGTCTTGTCGTTGACAACTTCCGGCGGGTAGGCGTCGCGCCGCCGGGCAACGATCGCCTTGACGCGCGTCCCCGAGTAACACCAGTCGACCAGCGCAACACCGTGCTGCTCCGGGTGAATCAGCACGTGCTCCTCAAGAACAGCCCCATGCACAACGTCGGCGCGGTGAGCCCATCCCAAGCCGACGAGCAGCCGACGCCAGATCCAAGCCACGTCGCGCGGATCGCGCTTCCCGACCTCACTGAGCGGCACAAACCCATCCAGCCGCTGCAGAACGTTGACGCGCCGGCGTTTCCGCTCGTCGTCCTCGTGCCGGTAACTCTCGACCAGCATCGGTGCGTACGGCCGATACTTGGGGTCACCCTGATCCCACAGCCGACGCAGCGCGTCGGCCTCGGCCTCCATGAGGTCGCTGTCGGCCGGGTCCCGCGGAATCTTCACCAGCGTGCCCCGGTCGCCGGTCACCAGATCCGCGACGTCGCCGACGGCCACACGCCGGCTCCGCTCGCGATAAAGCCGCGACAGCTTGGCGAAGGCCTCGGTGGCGGTCGCGCGCTGCGCTCCGGTCACCGCGTCCGGGTGTACGACCTTCGCGTACGACCGGTAGGCCGCCTCTCCCGCACCGAGCTCGGCGAAGCTGCTCGCCTGCTCGATGCGCGCGACGGCCTCCGCGAAGCTCATCGGACGTCGTCCTCACGACCGGGCCGCAGCAGCGCGGGATGCAGCAGCTTGGCGTCGCCGGCCCGATAGAGCTTCGGTTTGGGGCCGCCGCGCTCCCCGCCCCGGGGCGACGTCTGCCCGGTGCCCTCCACGAAACCCGGGACCGAAAGCACCTTGCGGTGAAAGTTCCCGGCGTGCAGTTCCTCGCCCCACACCACCGCGTAGACCTGCCGTAGCTCGGCGACCGTGAACTCCCGGTCGACGAAAGCCGTGGCCAGGGGCGTGTATTCGAGTTTCGAACGCGCCCGGTCGAGCCCGTCGGCGAGAATGACGTCGTGGTCGAAGGCCAGGTCGACGGCCTCGTCGACCGGCACCCAGTAGGCCGCGGCCGCGTCCGAGCCGGCCCGCGGATCGGGCAGGCTGGGCGCGAAGGCCAGGTAGGCGACGGTGAGCACCCGCATGCGCGGGTCGCGGCCGGGGTCGCCGTAAGTCTTGAGCTGCTCGAGGTGGACCCGCTCGAGCTCACCCTCACCCGGCTGGAGGGCTGTCTCTTCCATGAGCTCGCGCAGCGCAGCCGCTTCGAGGGCTTCGTCGCGGACAAAACCGCCGGGAAGAGCGCGACGGCCGGCGAACGGCTGCTCACCGCGCTCGACCAGCAGCACGCAGAGCCGACCGGCCCGGATGGTGAGCGCCACGACATCGACGGTCACCGCCGTCGCCGGGTAGGCCGCCGGGTCGTATCGCGCGAGGAACTCCGCCTCGTCCTGCATCGCCACCACCGTTACTCTCAAACTGAGTATTACTCTTCTTGAGAAGAACTTAGCGGGCGTGGCAGCCGACGTCAACCCCGAGCGCGAAGGGCGCCCATTACCACCGAAAGACGCTCGGCGGCGGCCGATTTCGCCAAGGGGAAACGGCTCGGAAGGCCAGACCACAAACAAGTCCAACGGTATTTATCACTCTGGGCAATTGGCCCTTCACGTTTGGTTACGCTTCCGGCGAGACGGCCCGACGAAGCGCAGCTGGTCGAGGCCCAACACACACCTACCGATGCGGTTCGAAAGACCGTAGGAGGACCAACGCATGCGTAAGTCCACGTCAAAGGTGAAAGCGCTGGGAGTTACCGCGCTTTCCGTAGGTGCGACGGCGGCCGCCGTTCTCGTCGCACCGTCAGCGGCATTCGCCGTCGCCGACATCACGTCGATCGCTCCGAGCGGCGGCCCGACCAACGTTCAGGTCACGGTGACCGGTGCCGCCGGTACCTTCCTCACCGCGACGCCCGCGTTCGTCCTGACGAACGCCACCAGTTGCCCCGGCACCTACACGGCCACTGCCGCGTCACCGTTCGTGGCATTCGTCGGCACCGGCGGTAGCCGGGTGTCTGAAACCAGGGCGACCTTCACAGTCCCCACCACCGCGACCGCCGGTAGCTACAAGGTCTGTGCCTACGGGGGCACGGCCTCGCCGAACAACACTTTGCTGAACGGCGCGACCACTCCTCCTACGTACACCGTGGTGCCGAACTCGACCGTCAACCCGACCTCGGGACCGAGCGGCGGCGGCAACACCATCACCGTCACGCTGCCCGCTACCCTGTCGTGGGCGGCGGCCAATGCGGCGGTCTTCAGCCCGGGCGCGAACAGCTGCTCCGGCACCTACTCGACGAGTGCGGTGACGTCGCCGATCACCCCGAACACGGGCTCCAACACCGTCGGCACGGTGCCCGTGCCCGTCGGCGTGTCGGGCAGCCTGTCGGCCGCCACTCCGTGGAGTGTCTGCATCTACTCCGGAGCTTCTCTGGTCAACGGCACGACTCCGCTGGTCTCGTCGAGCAGCGCGGCCTACAACGTCTCGCTTCCGGCCGTCAGCCTGAGCAGCTCGATCGGCGGCACGGGCGCCAACCTGGTTGTGTCGTCGACCAACAACTTCCTGACCGGTGCCACGGCTCCCGCCGTTCTGACCTCGTCGGACGTCTGCCCGGCCACGTACCCGGCCGGCCCCGGAGCCGGCACGTACGGCAACGTCCTGAAGAGCGCCAACAACCGCGGTGCTTTCGCGCTGCCGTCCGCGGCCTCGGCCGTGGGTACGACTTACAACGCGTGCATCTACTCTGCCGCGACCACCGGAGCTCGCCTCCTGGCCAATGCGGCCTACACCGTTGCGTCGCCGCCCACCATCAACAGTGTGGCGAGCGGCGGCATCTCGCCGACGAGCGGCTCGTCGATCGGCGGTGACACGATCACCGTGACCGGTGCCAACTTCCCGATCACCCCGGGCGCGATCACCGCGAGCCTGGGCGGGGTGGCGCTCACGAACATCACGCCGATCGACGCCAGCACCTTCACCGCGGTCACGCCCTCGCGCGCCGCTCAGGCGGGCGTTCCGCTCACCGTGACGACCGCGACCGGTACGGCGACGCTCGCGTCGGCGTTCAACTACGTGAACGGCATCATCGCCTCGCCGAACACCGCTCCGAACACCTCCAACATCTGGGTGAACATCCGGGGTGTCGGCTTCCAGTCGCTCAACCTCGACACGGCGACGACGATCCTCACCGCCACTGGTGGCGCGGCCACTGCAGCGCGTATCTATCTCGTTGACGCTCGGGGCACCACTGGCAACGTTTACACGCCGGGTGCCAACAACCCGGCTGTGGCCGAGTGCGCCACGCCCACCGTCATCAACGACACCGAACTGTTCTGCAATCTAAACCTAATCAGCGGTGCGATCACGCTCAACGCCAGCACTGCCATTCCCAACGCCACTAGCACCCGAGTGCAGAACGGCACCTACACGCTGACCGTGGTCAGCGACGGCTCCCCGGCCGCGAGCGCTCCCACGCAGAGCGTCGTGTCCAGCGGCTCGACGTTCACGGTCGCCGACTTCTAGTCACCAGGCGACTCGCGTAAAGCCCGACGAGTCATAGCAGAAGCCCGGAGCCATTGGCTCCGGGCTTCTCCTTGTTCAGGCTCAGCGGCCGGCCCACACCTTGTCGATCAGGGCGACACTCCCCCGCTTCGACGGTTCCGCTCCGGTGGCCACAGTGAAGACGCTCCGATCCGCGCTGACCCGCCAGCAGACCAGCAACGTGGGCCGCTTCCGAGCCGGCTCGTCCCGGCTGAGCCGGAAGGTCTGCGAGCATCGTGAGGTCCCCACCGGCACGCCCCGGTCGGCCACCCATCCGAGTTCCCGCTGCCCGGTCAGGTCCTGATCCGCCGAGACGACCCGAATGCCGTCCACCGTCCGTACGACGACGTCGGCGTCGTTCACCACGCCTCCGCCTCCGACGAGCGGCCGCCGGACAGTCGTGCCGGCTTCCACGTTCGCTCTCCGGGCAGCGGCCCACTTCTCCGCAACGGCCCGGGACACGTCCCCGGCCTCCATCAAAGACTGGATCTCCCGCTCGGGCGCCCGGCTCGCGGCCGCCGTAGTCGCCCCCGCGCCGCCGGCCGGAGCAGGGGCCGCCGTAGGCGCTCCCGCGCTGTCGGCCGGGGCGGCCGCCACCGGCAGCCTCCTCTCGGGTGAGGTGGGGTCGTCCCACGCCAGCAGTCCGACGCCGGCGCTGAGGAGACCGAGCAACCCGGTCGCTCCGGCCGTGACAGCCAGCTTCCGGCGCCGGGTGAAGGGATTGCCGTTACGGACGGATACTTCTGCGGCGCCCGTTTTCTGGTCGCGCATTTTCTTGTCCTTTGCAGTTGTCGGCAACGTCGAATCACCATCGGCGAATCGACCTCTCAAAACTCCGATGCTGTCACGGACGAAGGTCGCGGAAACGCAGATCGGCCGATCGCCCCGAGGCGACCGGCCGATTGCCGTACGTTGTCGAATGCGAGCTCAGGAAAGCTTCGCCCAAGCCTTGGTGATGGCCGCGACGCTTGCTTCCTTCGACGGCCGCGCCTTCGGGTTGACCGCGACGGTGTAGACGCTGCGCTCCGCGCTCGTCCGCCAGCACACCAGCAAGGACCGGCGTTCCATCGGCTTCATGTCGTTGCTCAGACGGAACTTCTGCGTGCACTGGGCCGGGCCTACCGGCTCGCCTTCACCGCCGACCCAGGACAGCTCTTCGTAACCGGTGAGGTCAGCCCGCGCCGACACCACCTTCAGCGTCCCTTCCGGTGACCGGGCGGACCCGAGATTCTCCACCTTCACGTCTTTCACCGTGGTCAGTGACTTGCTGCTGATGCCCCGCCGCAGCGGCACGCCGTCGGCGGCGGCCTTGCTCCGGGCGGCGACGATCTCCTTGGAGACCTCGGGGTCCACCTTCTGGACGGCCGTGGCCGCGGGCGACACCGGAGCCGTGACCGTCGGCGACGCCGACGAGGTGGTCGGGGTCGACGACGTGACCGGCGCGCTCGAGGGTGCCGGGTCCGCGCTGGTGACCTGGGGCGCCGCCGGCGCGGCGACATCGCGCAGCTCGGTGTCGTCTCTCGAGTTCTGAACGATCAGGAGTCCGCCGACGCCCAGGACCGCCGCCAGTCCTACCGCTCCGATGGCGGCCTTGCGCTGGGTCGAGATGCCGGCGCGGCTCTTCGATGAGGGCTCGTGTCCGTGTTCGGCCATGCGTCTCATCTTTCCAGGAGGCGTGGCAAATCTGGCTCAAAGCCATCGAACCATCCGCCATCGGGACCATATCCCGCGTTTTCCGCAAACCCCGGAGCCGGGCTCACTAGGCTCCACGTGCGCCGACTCCACTCGCCGGCCGCTGCCTCAGCCATCGGGAGGATTACGCTGTGCGCACCGTTCCGCTCGTTCGCGCCGCCTTGGCGAGTTGCGCGTCCACCGCGCTCATCGTCACCGCCACCGCCACGGCCGCGGCGGCTGCGCCCCCGGTGATGACGCTCAGCAGCATCGGTGGGCCGAGCGGCGGTGGCAACACCATCACCGGCACGGTCGCCGCCACCGCGACGAACCCGGGGCCGTTCCCGGCCGGCGCCAGTCCGACGGTTCAGTTCCAGTACGTCGGGGGCAAGTCGACCGCCTGCAGCACCAGCGCCAAGGCCGTCGCCGCCATCGCCGGGGAGGGCACCACCACGACGGCCGGCGTGCTCACCGTCGACCCCGACCTGGTGAAGCGGATCTCCCAGACGAAGATCGGCTTCCAGGTCCCGGCCGCTTCCTACCCGGCCACGGTCGACGGCCAGGCCAGCACGGTCAACCCGTCCGGGCTCGTGCTGATCGGCAACCAGACGACGGCGAAGTGGAACATCTGCGTCTACGACAGCGACTCGACATCGACGAGCACCCTGCTCGCCACCGCGCCGTACACGCTGGCCGTGCGGCCGCTGATCAGCGCTGTCCTGCCGGCGAGCAGCCCCGTCTCGGGCGGACAGGCGATCACGGTGACCGGTGTCGGGTTCTCCGCCGCCGGGAACTCGACCACGGCGTCCATCGGCGGCGCCTCGCTCACCAACGTCCGGGTCGCGGCCAACGGCAAGAGCTTCACCGCGGTGACGGCGGCGCGGTCGGCCGGCGCCAATCTGACGCTCACCGTCAACACTCCGGGCGGCCCGGTGATCAGTTCCGATCCGGACAACAACGGCAAGGAAGCGGACGGCGACCCGCTGACGGCGGATACGCCGATCTATTTCGAGTACAGCAACGGCGTGACCGTCACGCCTGACACTGCACCTCCCGGATCCAGAGTCAACATCTCGGTCCGGGGAGTCGGCTTCCAGCAGCTGACCTTCAAAGACACGGCCGCCGCGACGGATGCGACCGCACACGTCTTCCTCGTGAAGGACGCCTACGACCCGGCCACCAACCGCGGCGTACAGGAGTGCAAGCAGGTGCTGGTGGTCAACGACACCGAGCTCATCTGCACCCTCGACCTGAAGGGTGACCGCTTCAACCCCGACGGCACCAGCGCAAGCGGTCCGGTACCCGAGGGCAGCTACACCGTGACCGTTGTGGCCAGCGGCGCGACGACCGCCGGTGACGCGGCCAAGGCGACGATCGTGAGCAGCGGCTCGACCTTCACCGTCAGCCCGTTCTGACCCGATCACCCGGCCTCTGAGCCGGCAACGCATCTGCACCACGGAAAAGTCTGGCGACAGCCGACGCACGGCCGATTCCTCTCCCTGACCACCAAGGGGAGGACGACCATGAAGAAGCACCTGCGCCGTTATGCGGTTGGCGCACTTGCCATCGGCGCCGTAGCCGGAGGCGCCGCGATCGCCCTGCCCACCACTGTCACGTCGGCGAGCGAGTGGCACCCGGCCACGTACAACCTGACCGAGACCCCCGACGAACTCCTGCCGACCACCGTGTCGACGCAGGCGCCCGTGCGCGTCGTCACCACGAGCCTCGACGCCGACGGCAAGCCGGTCATCAAGGTCACCACCGCCACCAGCAAGACCGCCGCCGCCAAGGCCGTCAAGGCCGGCCAGAGCGCCCAGAACGCCGTAGGCGTCGAGCTCGACGCGGTCACCACAGCCACCGCCGTTCCCACCGGCAGCGACTCGTATCGCAGCCAGCAGTGGGACTTCAGCAAGATCTCCGTCCAGACCGCCTGGCCCAAGTCGACCGGTTCCGGCGTGACCGTCGCCGTGCTGGACACCGGCGTGGACGCAAACCACCCGGACCTGGCCGCCAACGTCCTCTCCGGCTATGACGCGGTCGCCGACAAGGCCGGCGTCAGCACCGACCCCAACGGGCACGGCACGCACGTCGCCGGGACCATCGCGGCCGTCACCGGCAACGGGCTGGGCATCAGCGCCATCGCGCCCGATGCCAAGATCCTTCCCGTACGGGTACTCGGCTCGAACGGGTCGGGCTACATGTCCGACGCGGCCGAGGGCATCGTGTGGGCCGCCGACCACGGGGCGAGCGTCATCAACATGTCGCTCGGCTCCTCGTCGAAGGTCAGCGCCGTCACCAACGCCATCACGTACGCCCGCAGCAAGGGTGTCACCGTCGTCGCCGCGGCCGGGAACGAGCGGGCCAAGGGCAGCCCGACCAGCTACCCCGCCGCCGACGCCGGCGTCATCGCGGTGGCTGCGACCGACTCGTCCGACAAGGTGGCCACCTATTCGAACGCGGGCAGCTACGTCGACGTGGCCGCGCCCGGCTCCTCGATCCTCAGCACCTATCCGACGGCGCTGGGCAGCAAGACCGGGTACGTCTCGATGAGCGGCACCTCCATGGCCGCCCCGCACGTCGCCGCGGTCGCCGCGCTGCTCGAGGCCTACCAGCCGGCGCTGACCCCGGACCAGGTGCAGGCCGCGCTGGAGAGCTCGTCCGTCGACCTGGGCCCGAAGGGCCGCGACAACGACTTCGGCTACGGCCGCATCGACGCCGCCGCCGCACTCGCCGCGGTCACGAAGACCCCCACGAGCCCGGCCACCACGAGCCCGGCCCCGACCACGAGCCCGACCACGAGCCCGGCCCCGACCACGAGCAGCCCCACCCCGTCGCCCTCCAAGACCACGACCGGCGCTCCGACCCCGACCCCGTCGGCCAGCAAGCCGACCGCGACGCCGACCCCGAGCAAGACCACCACCAAGCTCGCGCCCACCATCACCGTCACCACCTCGCCGACCTCCGCCGTCTACGGCAGCACCAGCACGATCACCTACACCGTGACCGCGTCCGGCTCGGCCTGGGCCGGCAAGGCCGTACAGATCGGCCTCGCGAGCGCCGGCTCGTCGAGGTACAGCTTCACCAACGCCAAGACCGACGCGTACGGCCGGGTGGCGATCTCGGTGAAGGCCACCGCCAGCTTCGACATCAAGCTGGTCGTCCCGGCCACCGCCACCTCGGTGGAGGTCGTCTCGCCGCTCACCACCTTCACGGTCCGGAGCCAGGCGGCGGTCCGGAGCCAGGCCGCGCACTCGCTCGACGTCGTGCTGACCGGGCCGACCGGGCAGAAGGTCGCGGTTCAGGAGTACGTGAAGGGCAAGTGGGTGACGGTCCGCGCGTTCACCGCGGCCAAGGCTCACACCACCGTCACCGGTCTGCCGTCCGGCGCGACGGTCCGCGTGGTCGTCCCGACCACGACCGAGGTCGCCGGCGTCACCACCGCTTCGATCAAGGTCGCCTGACGAAGCACCGCAAGCCGAGGACCCCGGGGCTGCTCAACGGCCCCGGGGTCCGACGCGTAGCCGGGCCCATTCCCGGTCGATAACCGCGACGCTCTCACCCGACGACGGGCGTCCCTGCTCGGCCACGGCCACGGTGACCACGCTGCGGCTCGGCGACGTGCGCCAGCACACCAGCATCGACGGCATCACCCGTACCCGTTCCCCGGACGCCGACCGCACCGTCTTGGTGCAGCGGGCCGCACCGACCACCCACCCCGGGTCGCCCGCGATGGCCAGTTCCGGCCGGCCCGTGAGGTCGAAGCCGGCCGAGGTCACCCGGATCGTGCCCGAATCGGTCCGCTCGTCGTGCTTGGTGAGCCGGGCCGCGGCCGCCACACCCGGCGACGCGGCCGGAGTGGGCGAGGCCGAGGAGGGCGGCGGCGGCACGGGGCTGGCCTCCTGTCGTACGCCGGCACGGGTGACCCGCCCGATCGCCGGCCCGGCGGCCCGGGACCGCGACGCCGCGGCCGACGGCCGGGAGGGCGACGGCGACGGCAGCGGCGCGATCGACCTCGGCTCCCGCAGGGTTGTCGTGCGGGACAGGTCGATCAGCTGGCTCTGCACGACGAACGCGCCCGCCCCGGCCATCGCGGCCAGGCCGGCCAGCCCCACGCCGAGCTGTTTGCGCCGCTGGTTGCGCCGTTCCCGGGCCAGCGATCGGTAGACACCGTTCTCGTCCTGCACTGTCATCTGCGCGGGGTCCTCGTCCCAGGGCGGATCGGTCGCGGGGCGACCTCGGTCCGATCGTTCCACCGAGACGGACATAGCGCTCTAAAACCACCGAACGAACGGCGAAACCGAGTCGCACCGCATCGCTCCCCGTCATGTCAACCGGCGCTGCCGAATCGGTCTGACATGAAGAAGCTGAGTGTGGGTGCCGTCGTCCTGACCGCCGTCGCGGGTGCTGTCGCGCTGGCGCTGCCGGAGCCGGAGCCGGCCTGGCGGCCGGTGACCCACAATCTCTCCGTGAGCCCGGCCGGTCTGCTGCCGCCGGTGGTCTCCCAGACCCGTCCGGTACGGGTGGTGAGCACCCGCCTCGACCGCGACGGCCGTCCCGTCGTGGCCGCCCGCACCGCCACCGACCGGGACTCGGCCGCGGCGCTGGTCGCCGACGGGCAGCGCGCGCCGGGCGCCGTCAGCGTCGAGCTGGACGCCCCGGTGACGGTGGCCCAGGTCGACCCGCTCCTGCCCGCCCAGTGGGATCTCGCCCGCGTCCGGGTCGACGGCGCCTGGCCGCGCTCGACCGGCGCCGGGACCACGGTCGCGGTTGTGGACAGCGGTGTCGACGCCACGCATCCCGACCTCGCCGGGCAGGTGCTGCCGGGCGCCGACTTCATCACCCACACCGAGGGCACGTCCGTCGACCCGCACGGGCACGGCACGCACGTGGCCGGCACGATCGCCGCGCTCACCGGCAACGGCGTGGGCGTGGCGGGCATGGCGCCGCAGGCCCGCATCCTGCCGGTCCGGGTGCTCGGGGCGGACGGCTCCGGCTACATGTCGGACGTGGCCAACGGCATCGCGTACGCCGCGGACCACGGGGCCGACGTCATCAACATGTCGATCAGCTCGACCTGGCAGGTCGCCGCGGTGAGCAACGCCGTCGCGTACGCGCGCAGCAAGGGTGTCGTGGTCGTGGCGGCCGCCGGCAACGCCCGCGCCCAGGGCAGCCCGGTCAGTTTCCCGGCGGCCGACGCGGGTGTCATCGCCGTCGCCGCGACCGCCTGGAACGACAGCGTCGCCGGATACTCGAACCGCGGCGGGTACGTCGACGTGGCCGCCCCGGGCAGCGACATCCTCAGCACCTTCCCGGGCGACCGCTACGTACGGATGAACGGCACGTCCATGGCCGCGCCGCACGTCGCCGCCGTGGCCGCGCTGCTGAAGGGGGCCGACCGGTCGCTCACGCCCGACCAGGTGGAGTCCGCGCTGGCGTCGTCGGCCGTCGACCTGGGCCAGCCGGGGCGCGACGACGACTTCGGCGCCGGTCTGATCGACGCCGCGGCCGCCCTGTCCACCGTCGCCCCACCGAGCCCCAGTCCGGCCGTCACCACCGTCGCGCCGGCGCCGGCCCCCGAAGTCACGACCACCACGCCGGAACCGCCGGCCACGGTCACGCCCAGCCCGACGCCGAGCGAGACCCCCACGTTCAGCGAAACGCCCACCCCCAGCGAGACGCCCACGCCCACCGATTCGTCCAGCCCGGCCCCGAGTGCCACCGCGACGCCGAGCCCGAGTGCCACCCCGTCGTCCGCAGCGCCCGTCCGGCTCGACATCCGGCTCGTCCGCCCCGGCCCGGGCAAGCTCACCGTCGTCGTCGTGGGAGTCACCGGCGTACCCGTCGAGATCCAGCAGCGGGCGGGTGCGGAGTGGACGACCGTGCGCACCTACCCGGCCACCACTATCGCCCGGTTCGTCGACCTCGTCCCGGGCCTGGAGCACCGGGTCGTCGTGTCGGGCGCCACAAGCGACGTGATCCGGCTCTGAGTGCTGTCCACCGAAAAGATCATCCGGTTTACTCATCACCCATGGGCATCATTTCCAGGGGATTCGGCGGCCGCCGACGAGAGTCGGTGCCCGGACTGCCGCCCGGTCAGTACCTCACCCACGACTTCCCGGTGCTTTCGGCCGGGCCGACCCCGCGCATCCCGCTCGACCGCTGGCGCTTCACCGTCACCACGGAGACCGGCGATCAGAAGAGCTGGAACTGGACGGAGTTCCAGGCGCTGCCGGCCGACGACGTCACGGTCGACATCCACTGCGTCACCAAGTGGTCCAAGCTCGGCACCACCTGGCGGGGCGTCTCGCTCGACACCCTGCTGGCCGACGTCGAGTCGGCGGCCGACTACACGATGGTCCACAGCTTCGGTGGCTACACCACCAACGTACCGATGGAAGATCTGCTCGACGGCAAGGCCTGGGTGGCGTACAAGTTCGATGGTGAGGATCTCGAGCCCGAACACGGCGGCCCGGCCCGGCTCCTCATTCCCCACCTGTACTTCTGGAAATCGGCGAAATGGGTCAACGGCGTGCAGCTGATGACCGAGGACGACCCCGGTTTCTGGGAGGCCGCCGGCTATCACATGTACGGAGACCCATGGCGCGAACAGCGGTATCAGGGCGACTGATCTGGCGGGCGGCGACCGTTGCCGAAGCCCGCTGGGAGTCGCCGACGGCACGCACGCTGGTGCTCGACGTTCCGGACTGGCCGGGCCACCTGCCCGGCCAGCACGTCGACGTACGCCTGACCGCCGAGGACGGATACAGCGCCCAGCGCAGTTATTCGATCGCCTCGGCCTGGCCCGAGCCCGGCGGCAAGGTCGAGCTGACCGTCCAGCGGCTCGACGACGGTGAGGTGTCGCCCTACCTGACCGACACCGTTCAGGTCGGCGACCAGGTCGAGCTGCGCGGCCCGGTCGGCGGCTGGTTCGTCTGGCGCGACAAGCAGCCGGCGCCCGTTCTGCTGCTCGGCGGCGGCTCGGGCGTAGTGCCGCTGATGGCCATGGTGCGGGCGCGGGCCCTGGCCCGCACCAAGCAGCCGTTCCGGCTGATCTATTCGGTACGGACGCCGGAGGATCTGTTGTACGCCGACGAGCTGCGCCGCCGTGTCCGCGACGACGCCGGGCTCGACGTGCACTACGTCTACACCCGGAAGACGCCCGACAACTGGCCCTCGCCCCCGAAGAGGATCGACGTGGCCGCCCTGAACACGTACGGTTGGCCGCCGGACTTCGCACCGGACTGCTTCGTGTGCGGACCCACGACGTTCGTCGAGACCGCAGCCGACATTCTGGTCGCGCTCGGTCATGACCCGCGCCGGATCCGCACCGAACGCTTCGGAGGGACGTCGTGACAGCACCCGGGGACAGGGCGGCGGCGCTCGACGGCAACGCCATGGCCGGCGATCTGCGCGAGATCTTCGCGGTCGACGTGACCTCGGCGCGCTTCATGTGTGCCGGCTGCACGCACACCGACGCGGTGGCCACCCTGATGCTGTGGCACCAGGCGCCCGGGCTGGTGGCGCGCTGTCCCAATTGTGACGACGTGGTGATGCGGGTGGTTCGCGCGCCCGACCGCGTCTATCTCGATCTGCGAGGCAGCGTACGCCTCGAAGTGCCGCTCGAAGGCAGCTGACCTTGACCCGCCCGGGGCCGCCGGACGAGTTGCTGGCCGGAGCCGGCGAGTACGCCGAGTCCATCCGCACCGCCCAGGACGAGCTCATCCGCACGGCGCCCGAGAGCGTGCTGATGATCGTGGGCGGTCCGGGCACCGGCAAGACGGACACGGCGCTGCGCCGGGTGGCCTGGCTGCTCGACGACCCCGAGCTGGGTCTGACCAGCGGCGAGGTGCTGGTCGTGGGTCCGTCGCACGCGTTCGCCCGGCGCACCCGCGCGCTGCTCGAAGCCTGGGGTCATGACGGGGTCGCGCACAGCTCGATCGACGGGCTGCTGCCCAAGGCGGTCACCGGCCGGCCCGAGGCGCCGTACGTGACCCGGCTCAAGGGCGAGGCGCGGATGGCCGGCCTGCTCGGCCGGGCCCTCGAGAAACGCCGCAAGCGTCAGGCCTACCTGCCGTCGGTCATCACCGTACGGGGGCGGGTGGTGCGGCTCGACCCGGCGACGATCGAACGGGTGATCGCTACGGCCAAGGCCAGCGAGGCGACGGCCGGCGACCGGCGGCGCCTGCTGCGGGCGGCGCTGGTGGCCGGCACCCAGGACCCGCGGCTGATCCTGGACGCGGCCGATCAGCTGGCCGACCGGTTGTGGCCCGAGTTCGAGGCGACGACGTTCCTGGCCGAGCTGTTCGCCTCGCGGGCTCTGCTGACCGAGGCGGCCGCGGGCGAGTTCACCGACCGCGAGATCGACGCGCTGTGCCGGGTGACGGCCGAGGACCCGCCGTTCAGCGACGCCGACCTGCCCCTGCTCGACGAGGCCGAGCACCTGTCCGGCCTCGAACCGCAGACGTACGCCCATGTCGTGGTCGACGAGGCGCAGGACCTCTCGCCGATGCAGTTGCGCGCGGTCTCCCGCCGCTCGTCGACCGGCTCGCTGACCGTGGTCGGCGACATGGCCCAGTCGACCGGCCCGTGGGCGCGCGACGACTGGCACGACGTGCTCGCGCACCTGCCGTCGGAGATGCCGCACGTGCACCGCGAGCTGCGCTTCGGCTATCGCGTGCCCCGCCAGATCTTCGACCTCGCGGCCGAGCTGCTGCCGACCGCGGCGCCCAGCGTGCAGCCTCCGACGACCGTGCGGGACGGGACGGCCGACCCGGTGATCGCCCCGGTGGACCCGGCCGGGCGGGCCGCCGTCGTGGTCGCCGCGGCCGCCGACCACGCGGCGGACGGGCGCTCGGTCGTGGTCATCTGCCCGGCCCGTTGCCGCGACGAGATCGAGGCGGCGCTGCGGGCGGAGGAATTGCCCTGGGGAACGGCTCCCGGCGACGGCCGCGGCCCGGCGATCACCCTGCTGAGCCCGCACGAAGCCAAGGGTCTCGAGTTCGACGCGGCGATCGTGGTCGAGCCCGGCTTCATCGTCGACGACGACCCGCGCGGGCACCGGCTGCTCTACACGGCACTGACCCGGGCGACCGGTCACCTGCATCTGGTGGGCGCCCCGGAGGACCTGCCGGCCGATCCCGGTACGCACGGTGGCGCCCCCGGGCTCGTCGCGGACGAACCGGGCCTCACCGAAGCGGGCCCCGCCGAACCGGGTCTCGCCCCTGAGCCGTCACCGCCGGGCCTCGCCCCTGAGCCGTCACCGCCGTCCGAGGCGCCGCCCGTCGTGCTCGACCCCGCCGTACAGGAGCAGATCGACATGGTCGCCCAGGCGCTGGCCGAGACGCTGCTGGGCAGCCTGACGCCGGAGCTGTGGCCGGTCGCGCTGGACCGGCTGATCGAGCTGATCAGCCCCGATCCGGCGGCATGAGCGTCAGCCCTGAGCCGGCGTTGTGCGCGTCAGCCCTGAGCCGGCGTTGTGCGCGTCAGCCCCGAGCCGGCGTTGTGCGCGTCAGCCCCGAGCCGGCGTTGTGCGCGTCAGCCCTGAGCCGGCGGCATGAGCATCAGCGCTGAGCCGGCGTTGTGCGCGTCAGCCCCGAGCCGGTGGCATGAGCATCAGCCCTGACTCGGCGTCAGGAGCGGAAGCCGCCGCGCAGGCGCTGAGCTAGGGAGATCGGCGAGGGCGGGCGGTCGGCCGCGGGCCGGGGCCGCGACGGGATGGACCGGCCGACCGGGCGGTCGTAGTCGGCGGTGGCGATCGCCTCGATGATCTGGCCGTCGCCGAAGTTCTCCGAGTCGGGGATCGAGGGGACGAAACCGACCAGGATGCCGTTACGCATGATCTGAGCCTCTAGCCCGGCCGTGCCGTCGTTGTCCCAGATGGCCTCGCGGCCGTCGGGAAGCACCACGCGGATGCCGTACTGGGTGACGCCGGCCTGCGGCAACTTCACATGGGCGAAGACATCGCGTGCCCGCAGCGTCTCGACCATCCGGCGTGCCCGTTCCTCTTCCATGGTCCGACGTTAGCGAGGCCGTCTGAGGGCATCCTGAAGATCAGCTGTGCCGCTCGTGTGAAAGCCCGTCGCCCCGGGGCGGCGCCGACGCCGAAGACATCGATGAACGTTACTAGCCCGTAACAGCAATGTCACCGTGTTTCTTTTCCCGCAACACTGAATTACCGTTCAGTAACCGGAGCGCTCCGGCTTCCCTCCCCCACGGACCGGAGGCCACTCGATGGGCAGACGTCTTTCCCTTCTCGGCTGTCTCATATCCACGTCCCTGCTGTCGCTGGTCGTCGCGGCCCCCGCCGCCGCGGCCGTCGACCCAGCCGTGACCGACTACGTCGCCCTCGGTGACTCCTACTCCTCGGGCGTGGGCGCGCCCGGTCAGAACATCTTCTGCCTGCGCAGCAAGCAGGGCTACCCCGGCCAGTGGGCAGCGCGGAACAAGCCGAAGTCGTTCACCGACCTCAGCTGCGGCGGCGCCGTGACCAACGACGTACGAAGCCTGCAGATCCCGTTCCTGAGCAGCCGCGCCGACCTGATCAGCATCACCATCGGGGGCAACGACGCCGGCTTCGCGCCCACCGTGCTCGGCTGCCAGGTCGGCACCGACGCGGCCTGCCTCGACAAGGTCGCCACCGCGCGCACCGACATCACCGGCTCGCTGCCCGGCAAGCTCGACGCCACGTACGCGGCCATCGAACGCAAGGCCCCGAATGCGAAGGTCGTGGTGCTCGGCTACCCGATCCTGTTCGACACCGCGTCGGCGTCATGCGGGCTGGCCGGCATGAGCCTGGCCAAGCGCCGGGCTCTCAACGAGGGCGCGCAGGTGCTCAACGACGTGATCGAGGCTCGCGCCCGAGCAGCCGGCTTCACCTTCTCGGACGTACGCGACGAGTTCGCCGGCCACGGCATCTGCTCGTCGTCGCCCTACCTGAACGGCCTCACCGTCGTCCCCCCACAGAACTCCTTCCACCCCAACGTCAACGGCTACACGTACGGCTACCTGCCCGCACTGGTGAGCGCCCTCTAGCCACGGCCGGTCCCGGGTGCCCCCACGGCCGCCCGGGACAGCCCGCCGCCCGCTTCGGCAGATCACCCTCCCGGCCCCCCGCCGCGCAGACCGCCCCTCATCCAAGCTCCCACCCCACCGACGACCGGCGAAAGCCCGTCCCCCGCGCAGCGCAGCTCTCACCCAAACGCCCACCCACCGATACCGGCGAAAACCCGCCCCCCGCGCAGCACAGCTCTCACCCAAACGCCCACCCACCGATACCGGCGAAAGCCCGCCCGCCGCGCAGCTCTCACCCGAACGCCCACCCGCCGATACCGGCGAAAGCCTGCCCCCCCGCGCACGGCGAACCTCACCCGGACGCCCTGCTCCCCGCAGAACCGCGGGAGCTCGGCCGCCACCGGAAAGCACCCGCCCGGGACCGTCCGGCCGCCCCGTCAGCCGGGATCGTTTCCGGACATGGCTAGCGTCTTCGTTCTCCTGCTCCTGCTCGACCTCGCGCTGGTGATCATCGCCCTGGTCGACTGCCTCCGCGCCGACGAGAACGAGATCCGCACAGCCCCGTGGACCGCCTGGATGTTCGCCATCTTGCTGATCTCCCCGTTCGGAGCGATCGCCTGGTTCGTCAAGGGCCGCCCGGTCCCCAAGGTGCAGCTGCGCCCCCGCCCCGTCTTCGTCGCCCCGGACGACAACCCCGACTTCCTCACGTCCCTGGCCGCCGCGATCCGTCGCCCGGACGACGAAAGCTGACCTCCACATGTGAGTGCCGCTGGGAACCATCAGCTACAACCGTCGCGCAAGAAGCCGACGTGCGCAGTCTGGCCGGTCGACCCGTGGGCCACCCCAACCCGTGGACAACGTCAGACGGCGCCTCTCGGCCCCGATCGCGGAATCAGGAGACGCGCACGTTCATGCCGAACGATGGCTCTCGCCGCAGACACAGACCGGCAAGCACGCTGCAGCTCAGTCCGGACCGGGGAAGCGACGGACATACGCGCCAGGCGTGGCTCCGGCTGTGGAAACACGTGCGTGTGGACAGCACGTCTGTACTGCATCTCAGCGTGGATTGTGGAACTGGCGGACATGCTCGTCAGACCGGGGCTGACCTGTGGACAACTCTGGCTTGTGGACGACGCCGCGGGTGGCGTCTCCCGGTTCCGGGTTTCCGAAGTGTTGCCTATTAGTTAAAGACCTTAATAAACTCCCGGGGCGGATAGTGGATGATCTATATCCTGGGAGATCTTGTGAAGCGATCCTTGACCGCGGCCCTGGCCGTGGCATCGACGGCCGCGGCGCTGCTGGCAGCCCCGCCTGCGACGGCAGGTGGTGAGCGAAGCACGGTGACGGGCACCTACTCGACGGGGGCGGCCGATGCCTGGGTGCCGCTGCCCACGACGCGGGTCGGGGACGGTGTGGGCAAGGCTGTGGACGCGACCGTCGTCGTCGACCCGTCGCAGCGACGACAGCGCTACAGCGGCATCGGCATGTCGATCGACGAAACCAGCGTGTCGAACCTGTGGAAGCTGACCCCGGCCGAGCGCGAGAAGGCCGTGCGCCTGCTGGTCGACCCGAAGACCGGCGCGGGCTTCGACCGGTTCCGACTGACCATCGGCAGCCCGGACCTGATTGAGCACCTGCCGTTCTGGTCCTACGATGAGCTGCCCGCGGGCGTCACCGAGGACTTCGGCCTCAAGTACTTCTCCATCCAGCGCGACATCGACCTGCACATGGTCGAGGCGGTCAAGCTGATCCAGAAGTACAACCCCCGGGCCACGTTCTTCGCGTCGGCCTGGAGCGCGCCGTCCTGGATGAAGACCAACAACCGCTTCACCGGTGAGGTCGCGCTCAAGCCGGGCAGCACCACCGAGCACTACCAGGTGGGCAAGCTGCGCGACGACTGTATCGACGTGTTCGCTCGCTATTACGTCAAGTACATCCAGTCAATGCGTCAACACGAAATCAATGTTGACGCGATCACGATGTTGAACGAGCCCGGTATGGACGTCGTCTACCCGGCCATGGACATCAGCGTCGAGCAGCAGCAGAAGCTCGCCGTCGCGATCAAACGTGAGGTGCGCCGGGCCGGCCTCGACACCGAGCTCTACGTGCACGACTTCAACTTCTGGGACTGGCGCGACCCGAACAGCACGGCGACCAAGAACTACTACCGGATCATGAACGACCCGGCCACGCGCCAGGCCACCGACGCCATCGCCTTCCACCCGTACTGGGGCGATCCCGCCGTCATGCGCGACGCCCGCCGGGAGTTCGGCAAGCCGGTGCACATGACCGAGACGAGCGACCTCAACCCGGCCACCGTGCTCAACTACTTCCGGCTCGACGCGAGCAGCTACACGCTGTGGGCGCAGGCCACCGACCAGACCGGCGGCACGCTGCACTGGACCGACAAGCGCGACAACAATGTGGACTGGGAGGAAGTCGGCCGCACCACCAAGTGGCCCGACCGGCTGGTCAAGGTCAACACCGACACCAAGACCTTCTCGGTCCGCGACGAGCTCTACATGCTGGGTGAGTTCGCCCGCTATCTGTCCCCGGACGACGTACGCGTGGAATCGAGCGCGCCGGCCGCGGGCGTCAGCAACGTCGTCTACCGCGACGGCGACCGGTTCACCGCGGTGCTGGGCAACTCCGCCGCGTCGGCCCGCAGCGTCCGGGTCGTGCTCGGCGGCCAGTCGTTCGTCGTCAGCGTCCCGGCGGGCTCCTACGCCACGTACCGGTGGAAGGCCGATCCGCCCCGCTGTGACCACGCCCCGGTCTTGCGGGACGTGCCGGCGCTCACCGCCGATCAGTACGCGACGACCCTGTTCCGGCTGTCGGCGACCGACCGCGACCGGGACCGGCTCGCCTACTACGCCACCGATCTGCCCGCCGGCGTCTCGCTGGACGCGGCGACCGGCGTGGTGACGCTGAGCCCGACCACCGCCGGCACGCAGAAACTGACCTTCTACGTGACCGACGGCGCGTCCCGCGACGAAGTGAGCGTCACGGTCACCGTCACGCCGAAGGGCGCCCCGATCGGCGCCCGGGTCGAAGCCGAGTCCTATGCCGCGCAGACCGGCTGGACCGAGGGCGGCGCGAACTTCGTCGAGAGCAACGCGGGCGCCAGCGGCGGCAAGAACATCGGCTGGACCGCCGCCGGCAACTCGTTGAGTTACCGCGTCGACGTCGCACAGGCCGGCTCGTACGACCTGGAGCTGCGGGTCGCCAACGGCTCGGGCGCGGTCGCGGCGGACGCCATCTCGTTCCGGGACGCGGCCGGTACGAACCTCGCCACCGTGTCGGTGCCCGACACCGGCGGCTGGGCGGCCTACCAGTCCGTGCACGTGCCGGTGACGCTGGCCGCGGGCGACCAGCTGGTCACCGTCTTCTGCGAGACCGGCGGCTTCAACCTGGACTACCTGCGGCTCAGCTGAGCCCAGCCGAGCTGCCGCGCCACAAGCGAAACCGGCCGCCTCAACCAGGACTGTCCGGCCGGGCTCAGCAGAGCCCGGCCGGGTGCCGCCGCTACACGCCAAGCGCGACGGCCGAGCAGATCGGCTTCGGCGACTGGACGCCGGCGGCCTCAGCGGCGGCTCAGCTGAGCCGCGGCTGGGTGCCGCTACAGGTGAATCCGGCGGCCTCTGCCCCGGCTCAGCTGAGCCGCGGCTGGGTGCCGCTACAGGTGAATCCGGCGGCCTCTGCCCCGGCTCGCCTGAGCCCGGCCGGGTGCCGCTACAGGTGAATCCGGCGGCCTCTGCCCCGGCTCAGCTGAGCCCGGCCGGGTGCCGCTGCCACGGCGGCGGGACGCGTACGGCTGCCATCCCCGCCGCTGCGGCGGCGCGTACGCCGAAGTCGGTGTCCTCGAAGACCAGGCAGCGTTCCGGCGGGACGCCGACCAGCGACGCCGCGATCAGGAAGCACTCCGGGTCGGGCTTGCCGTTCAGGTAGTCACCGGCGCACACCATCGCCTCGAACCGGTCGAGCAGCCCCAGCGTCGTCAGCGACGCGGTCACCGACTCGCGGCTGCTTCCGGAGACGACGGCGAACGGCACTTTCCCGTACGCGTCGAGGATGTGCTCCAGAACCTCGGGCACCGCCTCGACCGTGGGCAGCAGCTCCTGGAAGATCTGCTCGCGGCGGGCGTCCACGACCTCGACCGGCATCGCCAGGCCCTGCTGGGCGTTGAGGTCGGCGATCACCGAGGCCGGCGTGCGACCGCCCCACGCGTAGAACAGCTCCTCGGGGAACTCGGCGCCCCACTCCTCCAATGCCAACTGCCAGGCCTGGTAGTGGATCGGCATCGAGTCGGCGATCGTGCCGTCGCAGTCGAACAGGTACGCGTCGAACTCGCCCTCGGGCAGCGGCAACATCACGCGTCAACCTTAAAGAACGCTGCTGGTGTCCAGATCCGGGAGGCGCCGTTCGTCGGAGACATGGGACCCGCCCGGGTTCCGCGTCCGGCAACGGGAGGCCCGCGTGACCGTCAGTCCCCGTACCCTCGATCGACCCACGCCACAGCAGAGACACGACCGGTGGGCCGTCACCGCGGTCTTCCTTCTGAACGGGTTGACGCTGTCCACCTACATCGTGCGCGCCCCGTCGTTCAAGACCACCCACGATCTCAGCGACGCGCGGTTCGGGCTCAGCGGGCTGCTGTTCGCCCTGGCCGCGCTGGCCTGCATGCAGACCGTCGGCCCGCTCACCGCCCGGGTCGGCACGAGAGCGATCCTGCGGGTGGCCCTGGGGATCATGCCGCTGCTGCTGGCCGGCATCGCCGTCGCGCCGGGGCCGTGGTGGTTCATCGCCGGAGGGACGGTGCTGGGCGCGGTCCATGGCGCCACCGACGCGGCCATGAACGCGAGCGCGGTCGGCGTCGAGCGGGCGGCCGGACGACCGATCCTCAACGGCTGCCATGCGGCCTGGAGCGCGAGCGCGGTTGTCGCCTCGCTCTCCACCGCCGCGCTGGCCCAGGCCGGGGTTTCGCTCGCCACCCATCTCGTCGGTGCGGCCGCCGTCCTGCTTGTCGGCGGTCTGCTGGTCGGCCGCCGGTTGCCCGACACGGGCCGGGCCGCGTCCGAGCCGGCCACCACCGGCACCGTCGCGCGCGGCGGCTGGAGCCGATCGCTGGTCGTGCTGGGTCTCACGGCGACCGTGCTGATGATCTGTGAGGGTGGGACGCTCGGCTGGGGCGGGATCTTCCTGCACGAGGAACGGGGTGCCTCGCTGAGCCTGGCCGCGGCGGCCATCACCGCGTACACGGCCGGGCAGACCCTGGGACGTCTGACCGGGGACCGGCTCACCGGCCGCCGGGGCGGCAACGCGCTCTTCCGGCTCGGGGCGATGACGGCGGCCGGCGGGCTCGCGGTGGCCGTGCTGACCCCGCGCCCGGCCGTGGCGGTGGCCGGGTTCGCGCTGGCCGGGCTCGGCTCGTCGGTGCTGGTGCCGTTGACGTTCAGCGCCGTCGGCCGGCTGTCCGGCGCCGCCACGGCGGTGCTGGTGTCGCGGCTGACCACCTTCACCTACACCGGGATCCTGCTCGGCCCGGCCCTGATCGGCTGGGTCGCCGACCGGATCGGGCTGGACACCACGATGGCCGCGCTGATCCCGTTGCTGCTGCTGGTCGCCCTGGCGCCCCGGCCCAAGACGTGACCCAAGACGAGACGGGTGGCCGGCATTCACCGGCCACCCGTCATTCCCGCTGTCTCAGTCGAGCAGAGCCGTCACTGTGCCGGCGGCGACCGTACGGTTGCCCTCGCGCACCGCGAAGCCGGCGCCCACCTCGAGCGCGACCGGCTTGCCCAGCGTCACCGTCACCTTGTCGAGCGTGTCGCCCGGCATGACCAGGTCGAGCCCGCCCAGGTCCAGGCCACCGGACACGTCGGTGGTGTGGAAGAAGAACTGCGGACGGTAGTTCGTCTCGAACGGCGTGTGCCGGCCACCCTCCTCCTTCGTCAGCGCGTACATCCGCGCCTCGAACTTCTGGTGCGGCGTCACCGTGCCCGGAACCGCCACCACCTGACCGCGCTGCACCTGCTCACGCTTGATGCCCCGCAGCAGGACGGCCGCGTTGTCGCCCGCCTCGGCCGACTCCAGCGACTTGCCGAACGTCTCGAGACCGGTCGCCACGCTCGCGATGGTCGGGCCGAGCCCGACGACCTCGACCGGCTCGCCGACGCGCAGCGTGCCCCGCTCCACCTTGCCGGTCACGACGGTGCCCCGGCCGCTGATCGTGAGCACGTTCTCGATCGGCATCAGGAACGGCTCACCGAGCTCGCGCGGCGGGACCGGCACGTAGCTGTCGACCGCGTCGAGCAGCTCCACGATGGACTTCACCCACCGCGGGTCGCCCTCCAGGGCCTTCAGCGCGCTGACCCGGACCACGGGCACCTCGTCACCGGGGAACCCGTACTCGCTCAGCAGCTCCCGGACCTCGAGCTCGACCAGGTCGAGCAGCTCCGGGTCGTCGACCGCGTCGCTCTTGTTGAGCGCCACCACCAGGTACGGCACGCCGACCCGCTGGGCGAGCAGCACGTGCTCGCGGGTCTGCGGCATCGAGCCGTCCTGCGCCGAGACGACCAGGATCGCCCCGTCGACCTGAGCCGCGCCCGTGATCATGTTCTTCACGTAGTCGGCGTGACCCGGCATGTCGACGTGCGCGTAGTGCCGGGCCGGCGTCTCGTACTCGACGTGCGCGATGGTGATGGTGATGCCGCGGGCGGCCTCCTCCGGCGCCTTGTCGATGCCCTCGAACGCCACGTACCGGTTGGAGGCCGGGTCGCGGTCGGCGAGAACCTTCGTGATCGCGGCGGTCAGGGTCGTCTTCCCGTGGTCGACGTGCCCCATCGTGCCGATGTTGACGTGCGGCTTGGTGCGGATGAACTGGCTCTTGGCCATGGTTTTCTCTGTCCTCACTGGATGTAAGGGCGTTGGGGATGCGCGCCTGTTGCCAGGCAGAGCGCGCCAGAACCGCGCAGGGTGGAACCACCCTCCCCCTACGGTTCTGCTGCTGGTGGGGAAGGGTCAGATTCGCGTATCGGCGCCGCTGAGGAAACGCGCGCACACGGGAGCCGCCCCGGGGGGCAGCTGCAGACCGAGTGCGAACATGCGGATCACGGTAGGCCAGAACGCAGAACCCCTCCACCTAATTCCGCCCCCGTCGGCGACGGCGGGCCGGCGGGCCGAGACGCCCGGTGGGCCGACAGGATCACCAGGTGAAGGTGGCGCTCCGGGCTTCGCTGGTGAGGGTGCGGCCGTCGCGGTCGTAGTTGAAAGACATGACGACGGCGTAGCTGCGGCCGCGAGCCGGTCGGGTCGAGGCCGGTCCGCAGGTGCGGGTGGCGATGTCGCCGTCGAACGCGAGGCCGTCGCAGCTCTTGGTGGCGCCGACGACGCGGCCGGTGTCGGCGTCCCTCAGGGCCACCGTGATGTGGCCCCGGCCGCCGCCGGGCGCGGTCACCGAGGCCTGGTAACGGACGTCGCGGCCGAGCATGTAGCAGGGCTGGACGCGGGCGGCGCTCTTGCTGCGGAGGTCGATCGCGAAGCTCTGGTTGCACTGCCACGGACCGTACGGCTGGGCTTCGAGACGCGGCGATCGGGTGGGCTTGCGCTTGGTCGGCCGGGGCGCGGCCTTCGGGCGTACGGCGGTAGGAGCCGGCTCCGCGGCGGCCGGAGCGCTCGACGTGGCCAGGGGCCGGGTGTTGCCGGTCAGGCGACGGTCGGCGGCCCGGGTGGCGGGCGTGGTGGCGCTGCGCCGCGCGACGGGGGCGGCGCCCGGGGCGGCGGCTGCGGAAGCGGGCGCGACGATGATCTGGGGTGCGGCCAGGTCACGGGATTCGCCGTCGGCGCGGCCCAGGTTCCAGGCGATGGTGGCTACGGCGGAGGCGACCATCGCCGCGGCGATCAGCGACATCGTGGCGCCGGGACGGGCCCAGCGCCAACTGGGGACGGCGTTGCGCTTCCCGGGGTGCCGCTGCGGGGGAACGATCGACTCCGCCGCGCGGGAGCCGGCCGGCGCGGCACGGTCGGCGTCGGCCGGCCCGCGGTCGGAACGGCCCGCCGCCGGCCCGGGCGACGACCCGTCGGCGCTCGGCACGAGCGACAACCGGTGGGCGCCCGACGCCGACCGGTGCGCGCCCGACGCCGGCGACGACCCGTCGGGGTCCGACGCGAGCGGAGAGCGGTCAGGGTCCGACGCGAGCGGAGCGCGGTCACGGTCCGACGCGAGCGGAGAGCCGGACGAACGCGAGGCCCGGTCGGTCGCCGGCGGAAGCGCGGCGCGGTGGGACGCCGACGAGTTCGAGGAACGGTCGGCGGCCGCCGGGATCAAAGGACGGTCGGCGGGCGCGGGTGCGGACCGGTCGCCGGTCGGGGAGAAGCGCCAGCCGTCGTCGACGGCCGCGAACGAAGGCGACGGGAAATCGATGCTGGCCAGGGCCGGCCGCAGGAAGGGCTCGGAGCGCGGCGGCTCGGCCAGCGCGTCCGCCGGTGGCGGCAGCGCGGGGGTGCCGGCGAAGCGGCGGGCCACGTCGGAGAGGTCGGCGACCAGTTCGGCGGCGGTCGGGCGCAGGCGCGGCTTCTGGGCCATGCAGGCCAGGACGACGTCCCAGACCGGGTCGGGCAGGCCGGAGCGGCGGACGGGGTTGCCCTCGAGGTGCCGGCGCATGAGGTCGGGGATCGAGTCGCTCAGGTACGGCGGCCGGCCGCTGACCAGTTCGTAAAACAGCACGCCGAGGGCGTAGATGTCGGTCGCCGGGCTGGCCGCGGCGCCGTGGAAGGCCTCGGGCGACATGTAGTGCGGGGTGCCGACGACCGCGTTGGGGGTGGTCATGCTGGGGGTGTGCAGGATCCGGGCCACGCCGAAGTCGGTGAGCCGGGTGTCCAGGCGGCCGTCGGTGGTGTCGAGCAGGATGTTGTCGGGCTTCACGTCGCGGTGCACCACGCCCAGGTCGTGCGCCTCGGCCAGGGCGGCGGCGACCTGCGCGGTGAGCCGGGCCGCCTCGCCCGGGGCCACGGTCGGCCGGTCACGCAGCAGGTCGCGCAGGCTGCCCCCGCTGACCAGGTCCATCACCAGGCCGATGGTCTCGCCCACGCTGAACAGGTCGTGCACGCGCACCACGTTGCGGTGCCGCAGCATGCGCAGGATCGTGCGTTCCTGCACGAAACGAGTGACCAGCCGGGGCTGCCGCAGCAGGCTCTCGTGCAGCAGCTTCACCGCGACCGCCTCGCCGGTGGCCCGGTCGAGCGCCTCCCACACCGTGCCGGTCGCGCCCTGCCCGAGGGGCCGCTGCAGCATGTACGCGCTGCCGACGCACCGTCCACTCAAGTCCATGGTCGACGTGCCGTGCGTGTCGGCGCGTGATCCGACGCTCGACCGGTCCCGCGTGCCATGCTGAGTCACTCGTTGGTCCTTCCGAAGCCGACAGTGCTCCGGAATATTGCTGTTTGTCCGTATCGCAAGGCAAGCGTTCGCGCCCGGTTTCGCCCCTTCGGTCGGAGTAGCGAAATTCCCGTTACTTGGACGTGCCGGTGTCGTTCGAGATGGTGCCGGACAGCGTGCTCACTTGGGCGCCGCGGCGTCGGTCGGGCTGGTGCCGGCGAGCGTGCGGATGGCGCCGAGCAACGTCGACCGGGTGAACGGCTTTTCGATCAGCATGCTGTTGTCGTCGAGCTGCAGCTGCGGGCCCAGCGACGCCGCGGTGTAGCCGGACATGTAGAGGACCGGCAGGTGCGGCTGGTGCGTCCGCAGGGCCGCGGCCAGCTCGGGACCGGTCATCGTCGGCATCACCACGTCGGTGATCAGCAGGTCGGGGTGCGCCCCGGCGGCCACCTGGGTCACCGCCTGCAGCGCGTCGGTCGCCACGGTGATGGCGTAACCGGCCGGCTCGATCAGGCGTTGCACGAGTTGCGCGACCTCGGGCTGGTCCTCGACGATCAGGACCCGGCCGATCACGGCGGGCGCGCCCTGGCGGCCCGAGGCGGTCACCGTCTTCTCCTCGGCCGCCGGCAGGTAGAGGTGGACGGTCGTGCCCATGCGGGGCTCCGACTCCAGCTCGATGTGGCCGCCGATCCCCTGCACGATGCCGGCCGTGGTGGCCAGCCCCAGGCCCGCGGCGGTCGGCCGGGTGGTGAAGAACGGCTCGAGCGCGCGCTGACGCACCTCGTCGGTCATGCCCACACCCGTGTCGGTGATGACGATGTGCACGAGCCGGCCCGGCGGTACGCCCTCGGGCCCCTTGCCCGGCTCGACCAGCTCGTTCATCGCCGCCACCCGCAGCATGCCGCCGTGCAGCATGGCGTCGCGGGCGTTCGCGGCCAGGTTGACCAGCGCCTGCTCCAGCGGGCCGCGCTCGGCCCGGACGGCCCACACGTCGGGGCCGAACGCCAGGTCGAGGCCGATGTGCTCGCCGAGCGTACGGCTGAAAAGCGACTGCACGTCGGTGAGCAGGTCGGGAATCGGGATGATCTCGGGGCGGTTGCCGTCGCTGCGACCGAACGCGAGCAGCTGGTGGGTCAGCGAACGACCGGTGCCGACCGCGTCGAGGATGTCGACGGCCAGCTTGTGCTGCTGGCTGCTCTCGTCCGTGGTCGACGAGATCATCTCGGCCGAGCCGCCGACCACGGTCAGCAGGTTGTTGAAGTCGTGCGAGATGCCGCCGATGAGCTGGCCCAGGCTGTCCAGCCGGCGCAGGTGGTCGAGCTGGCGCTTGAGCCCGCGCGCGTCGATGTGGTCGGTGGTGTCGGTGACCATGCAGACGACCCCGGTGAACTCACCGTGATCACCCATCAGCGGCATCATGCTGATGCGCACGCTGCGCTGTGAGCCGTCGGCGCGCATGAGACGGGTGCCGCCGACCGTCGACCGGCCGTCGCGGCACTCGTTGATCCGCCGGTTCAGCTCCTTCTGGCCCTGGTCGTTGAGGAACCCCCGCAACGAGACGCCGACGAGCTGCGACCGGGGCATGCCCAGCACGACGCCGATCGGCTCGTTGGCGTACGTCACCACGGCGTCCGGGTCGATCTGGAGCACACCCTCGGGGATCGTCTCGAGGACCCGCCGGTAGCGCTCCTCGCTGGCCCGCAGCCGTTCCAGGGCCCGGGCGCTGGAGCAGGCCAGGGCGAGCTCGCCGGCGATGTCCCGGGCCAGCTCGACCTCGGCCGTCGAATAGGACGAGCCGGGCGCTTCGCGGGTCAGGACCAGATAACCCGCGTACGTGTTGTCGACGATCACCGGGCACAGCACCGCGGAGTGGATCTCGTGTTCCTCACCCGCCAGCGGCTCGATGCCGTCGCCGGCCAGCACGATGGGCCGGCGGCTGGCGGCCAGCGCGGTCGAGAAGTCGTCGTCGGGCAGTTGGTCGACGTGGTCGAGCACCCGGGCCAGCGAGGCCGACCGCTGGTCGTCGATGTGGTGGTAGGTGATCGAGTCGTAACGGCCGTCGTCGCGCAGCAACTGCACGCCGGCGCCGTCACCGATCATGTCGGCGGCGGCGCGGGCCGCCGTGGACTGGACGAGAGCAGGTTCGTGGGAGACCCGGCTGAGAGCCAGGGCAAGATCGGCGAGCGCGTACCGGAGGGGGTAAGCCATGACACCCATGACGACATGATCCGCGCGCTACGGGGTGCGTGGTGCCGGTTCGCCAGGTTTGCAACCATTCAACTGATGATCTCGGGGAGCACGGCCGCCGCCGGGGCCCGCAGACTGACGGCGCAGATCGGGTCGAGCGGGGTCGGCTGCGGGTTGACCTGGATGACGGCGCCACCGCTGCGGGCCGCCACCCACGGAAGGTCGGCGGCCGGGTAGACCAGGGCCGACGTCCCGACGGTGAGCAGGACGTCGCAGTGGGCGGCCGCGTCGACGGCACGCTCGAAAGCTTCGGCCGGCAATTGCTCACCGAACCACACGACGCCCGGCCGCACCGCCGCCCCGCAGACCGCACAGGCCGGCGGCTCGATGGGCCCCTCATCCCCGCCGGGCAGCACAGCCGGCGCGGCGCCGGCCGACATGGCCCCGGCCGACATGGCCCCGGCCGATGTGGCGCCGGCCGATGTGGCGCCGGCCGATCCACCGGGCGCCGCCGGCGGCACGGCCGGCGTGGCGCAGACCGAGCAGCGGGGCGTGAAGAGGCTGCCGTGCAGGTGCACGACGTCGGCGGAACCGGCCCGTTCGTGCAGGTCGTCGACGTTCTGGGTGATCACCGTGCAGTCGCGCCGGGCGATCGCCTCGTGGCCGGCGTTGGGCCGCACGCGCTCGACCGCGGCGCGGCGCCCCTCGTACCAGCCCCAGACCAGAGCCGGATCGCGCTCGAAGGCCTCGGGGGTGGCCAGCGCCTCGGCGTCGAAGCGGGCCCACAGGCCGGTGAGCGCATCGCGGAACGTCGGGATGCCGCTTTCGGCGGACATGCCGGCGCCGGTGAAGACGACGAGCCGGCGGGCCCGGCCGATCAGCTCGGCCGCCTCGCGTACGGGATCCATCCGCCCATCGTCACACTATTGACACTCGTCGATTTTATGCGACCGTGTTACGACACCCGCCGGTGTCTGTGATCCGGGAGCAGAGGGCAGCTCTCGCCGGATTCCCCTGGCCTGTCCACCGGGCCACCGACCATGCGGAGCGCATGCCCTCATGAAATCCAGAATCGTCTTCAGCGCGCTGGCGGGCCTTCTGCTCGCCGGCCTCACCTTCCTGTTCGCGCCGTCCTCCCCGGCCGGCGCACACGGCAACATCACCGGCCCGGCGTCGCGCAACTACGGCTGCTTCGAGCGCTGGGGCAGCAAGTTCCAGGACCCGGCGATGGCCACCCAGGACCCCATGTGCTGGCAGGCCTGGCAGGCCAACCCGAGCGCCATGTGGAACTGGAACGGCCTGTTCCGCGAGAACGTGGGCGGCAACCACCAGGGCGCCATCCCCGACGGCCAGCTGTGCAGCGGCGGGCGTACCGAGAACGGTCGTTACAACGCGATGGACGCCCTCGGCGACTGGAAGGCCACGAACGTCGGCACCAGCTTCAACGTGAAGCTGTTCGACGGCGCGCGGCACGGCGCCGACTACATCCGGGTGTACGTCAGCAAGCCCGGCTTCAACCCGGTGACCCAGGCCCTGAAGTGGTCGGACCTCGACGAGGTGTCCGAGATCGGCAACACGCCGGCGGCGCAGTGGACGCAGCGCGCCGACGGTGTGGAGATCGACGTCCCGGTCTCGGCGCCGGGCCGCAGCGGACGGGCCCTGGTCTACACGATCTGGCAGGCCAGCCACCTCGACCAGTCCTACTACTTCTGCAGCGACGTGAACTTCGGCGGCACGACCACACCGCCCACCACCCCGCCGACCACGCCGCCCACGACTCCGCCGACCACACCGCCCACCACTCCCCCGACGACCCCGCCGACCACCACGCCGCCGGTCTCGGGCGCGTGCTCGGCGACGTACTCGACCAGCAGCCAGTGGTCGGGCGGCTTCCAGGGTGAGGTCAAGGTGACCGCCGGGTCGGCGGCCCTGAAGAGCTGGACGGTGAACCTGGCCTACGGCAGCGCGCCGTCGGTCCAGCAGTCGTGGAGCTCGACCGTCACGGCGAGCGGCACCTCGCTGGTGGCCAAGAACGTCGCCTACAACGGCGCCGTGCCGGCCGGCGGCTCCGCGAGCTTCGGGTTCATCGCCTCCGGTACGGCCTCGGCCCCGACGGTGACCTGCACCGCCACCACCTGACCGACCCAGAGGCCGGCAGCCGCCGTGCCGCCGGCCTCTGGCGCCACTTCCCGCCAGCCGTTAAAGTGCTTCTGGGAGCGCTCCCAGACCAAGGGCGCGCACCTCGACATCAGCGGCCGAAAGGAGTTCCCCGTTCCACCCGGCGGTTGTTTCTCGAAGCCGCGGGGGACGATGACTGCCCTCCTCGTCCCCCGTCTTCAGCACCTGCACCGAGCTCGCTCCTGAACAGGATGAGACGCGGCCACGGCGGGCCACTCGGCCCCGCCCTTCGCCTGCGCCCCTGATCGGACGAGAATTTTTTATAACCTCCCGCGCCTCGAGGCCGTCTTACTGACGTGAGCGAAACCGACCGAGATTTCCGCGAGTTCGTGGCGGCGCACCTGGAACGGCTGCGGGCCCTCGCCTACATCACGTGCGGCGACTGGCAACTCGCCGAGGACGCGGTGGCCACCGTGCTCAGCCGGATGTACCCGCGGTGGGAGCGCATCGAGCAGCCGGCCGTGTATGCGCGTCAGGCCGTCGTGCGAGCGGCGATCTCCGAGAAGCGCCGGCCTTGGTGGCGGCGCGAGCGGTCAGCCGGTGACGCCCTGCCCGAGGTGAGCCTGGCCGACCACTCCGGGCCCGTCGACGAACGCCTTCGCCTGCACGCGGCCCTGCTGCGCGTCCCGGTCGGTCTGCGCTCGGTGCTGGTGCTGCGGTTCATCGAGGGCCTCAGCGTCGCGGAGACGGCCGAGGCGCTCGGCCGTCCCGAAGGAACCGTCAAGAACTACACATCCCGAGGGCTGGAAGCCATGCGCAGGATCCTCGGCCCGAACCTGACCGACCTGGAGGGGGACAAGCATGTCACAGCGTTTGCACGACATTCTGCCGATGGTTGAGGAGAATGCGCCGCCGATGCGGTTCACGCCCGACGACATCCTCGGACTGGGCCGGCGGCGTAAACGAAACCGGCGAGCCGCCGCAGTGGCGTCGGCGGCCACGGCGCTGGCCGTCGCGGTGGTGGCCGTGGCGCCGAACGCCCTCGGCGGCGGCGACGACCTGGCGCCGGCCGCCGGCGGACCGGCGATGCTGACTGTGGCGGGCCCGTTCCAGGGCACCATCGTCACGACCGAGGCGGCCGGCTTCACGATCAGCGAGACCGCTCAGGTGACCGACGGCTACCAGCTCGCCACGATCACCACGCCCCAGGACACCGCACGGGCCGCCGGCCTGGTCGCTCTCTTCCGGCCAGGGGTGTTCTCGGCGAAGGCGTACACCGAAGGCGGGCAGAAGGTGGACGTCGACGGCCGACCGGGGTGGTACGTGCCGGAGGTGAGGTTCGCCGACGAGCCGGACCCCGGGCCGGCCCTGGTCTGGGAGTACGCCGAGAACGCGTACGCCCTGGTCGCCGCCTACCACCGGACCGGGCGCGGGGCGGGCGTCCCGGAGCCGGACCCCAGCGACACGACCACCATCTACCCGGAGCCGCCGAAGGCCGGGCCGCCGTGGATGGACAAGGCCCAGCTGACCACCGTGGCCGCGGCGGTGCGGACCACGGACACCGCCGAGCCGTTGCGGGTCGGCGTCAAGCTCCCTGAGCTGCCGTCCGGCTGGTCGCTGGACTCGGCCGGCACGCTGAGCTCGACCTACGGACTGCTCGATGACGACTCCCACCTCCGGCTGGTCCAGGGCTCGCACACCTATCAGGACGTCGATCAGCTCCGGACGCCGGCCGGCCTGGCCTCGATCGTGATCTCGGCCGGGCCGTACCGGGCGAGCGAGGCGAACCTCGAGATCGCGCCCGGTGAGGTCAGGTGCCCGAAGGTGGACTGGTGCGTGTGGCTCAATGCGGACCGCACCTGGCTGGCGGCTATCACGGCCACCGCCGCCGACGGCAGCGTCAACAACGCCGGCACAGGCATCACCCAGGCGACGTTGAAGGCGATGTTGAGCTCGGCGACCATCGCCGACCCGGCCGACCGGTCGAGCTGGTTCCCGGTCCGCGCCGGGAAGTAACCGGGCCTCCCCAGGGATGCGCACCCGAGCCGTTCGCGGCGGCCCTCACCGGGCCGCGGCGAACGGCTCGGCGGCTGTGGTCGCGAGCAGATGAAACGCCTGGGCCTCGGCCGACGTGCCCGGGCGGTCGAAGGTCGGCGTCCCGCAGGCGTTGCGGACCAGCCCGTGCTCATCCACCTCTCTCGTGGCCGCGGCCAGCAGGTCGAGGCCCACCGCGGCGTACGCATCCGGGAGCCAGCCGTCGGTCACGCCGGTCAGCGCCGCATAGGCGAACATCTGCGCGGCGTTGCTCTCGCGGAACGACTCCGGGTCGTCCAGCACGTCGTGGAACAGCCCGTCGGCGCGCCGGAAGGCCAGGCAGGCGTCGAGCACCTCGCGGGCGTGCCCGGGCAGGTCGGTCGAGCGCAGCGCGGGCGCGAGCCGGATGGCCCGCGCTATCCCGGCGACCACCCAGCCGTTGCCGCCGCCCCAGCGCGCCGGCCGCCCCGGGCTGATCGCCGAGTAGAGATTGTCCCGGCACAGGTGCCGCCGATGCCCGTGGACCTGCCGGACCGCCTCGTCCAGCTCACCGCTCAGGGCGAGGAAGGGCACCACCATGTGGATGGTGTCGGCCCACACCTCACGCCGCCCGACCACGTGAAAGATCGTCCCGTCGTCCGCACGCCCCGCGGAACGCAGCAGGAAGTCGAGCTGACGCCGGGCGGCCCCGGTGAAGCCGGCCCGCACGACCGCCTCCCCGCACGCCGCGCCGTTGACCGCGTTGTCGTCGGGGCCGCCGAGCCGGCCGTCGGCCGACTGCCGTGCGACCGCCGACTCGGCCATCAGGAAGGCCAGGTCGTCGCGGCCCAGGTCGAGCGCCGCCTGGGCGGCGACGCCCTGCTCCCAGCTCTGCCGCTGCATGGCCAGCAGCGCGTCGAGCACCCGGCCGACGCTCATGCGAACAGCGCGCTGACCGACTCGCCGTTGTGGATGCGGCGCATCGCTTCGGCGAGGGCCGGGGCCACCGACAGCACGGTCAGCTTCTCCGTGTGGCTCTGGGCCGGGATCGGCACCGTGTTGGTGCTGACGATCTCTTCGATCTCCTTCTCGGCCGACAGCCGCTGGATCGCGTCGCCCGCGAAGAGGCCGTGCGTGCAGGCGACCCGGACACTGCGGACGTTGCGCTCGCGCAGCCTGTCCAGCAACTCGAAGACCGTGCTGCCCTTGGCGATCTCGTCGTCCAGCACGATCACGTCCTTGTCGGCCACGTCGCCGATCACCGTGCTGATGACCACCTTGTCGTCGGCGTAGCGCTGCTTGGCGCCGGCCGCGACGCCGATGCCGAGCAGCCGGGCGAACGCCGCCGCCTCCTTGGCGTTGCCCAGGTCGGGCGACACGACCACGGCGTTGCTCAGGTTGTACCGCCGGAAGTGCCGGGCCAGCTCCTGCAGCGCGTGCAGGTGGTCGACCGGGATGTTGAAGAAGCCGTGCACCTGCGGCGAGTGCAGGGTCATGGCCAGCACCCGGTCGGCGCCGGCCGTGGTGAGCAGGTCGGCGACCAGGCGGCCGCCGATCGAGATGCGCGGGGCGTCCTTCTTGTCACTGCGGGCGTACGCGTAATGCGGCAGCACGACCGTGATGCGCCCGGCCGAGGCACCCCGGGCCGCGTTGAGCATGAAGAGCAGTTCGACGAGATTTTCCTGGACGGGCGGGACGAGCGGCTGGATCAGGAAGACGTCACGTTCGCGGCAGTTGCCCTGCAGCTGCACCTCGATGCAGTCGTTGGCGAAGCGGGAGGTGCGGATCGGGAGCAGCGGCACTCCGAGGTGGTCGCAGATCTCGGCGGCGAGTTCAGGGTGGGCGGATCCGGAGAAAACGGCGATGTCGCGCACCCGCACAGCCTAGAATGCGGCCGGTTCGCGGGTCCTCACCGGGCGGGAAAAAACGCTAGCGTGACCGGCATGAACGGACTCGCTGTCGCGTGCCGGCGCGTGGTGCACATCTATCGCGCCGAGGCCGGCGATGTGGTCGCGCTGGCCGGTGTCGATCTCTCCATCGCGCCCGGTGAGACGCTGGCGCTCGTCGGCCCGTCCGGCTCGGGCAAGTCGACGCTGATCGCGCTGCTGGCCGGCCTGATGCGGCCCTCGGCCGGGCGGATCAACATCGGCACCTACGACATGGGCAAGCTCTCCGACGGCGAGATCTCGCGCCTGCGCGGCACCGAGATCGGCGTGGTCCTGCAGGGCGCGGCCCGCAACCTCCTGCCGTACGCGTCCCTGCACCGCAACATCTGGCTGGCCCAGCGCCGGGCCGCGCACACCCGGGGCATCACGCTCGACGACCCCGACCGCATCCTCGACCTGGTCGGCCTGCCCGGCCAGGGCCGTCAGCGCCTGGCCGACCTGACCCCGGGCGGGCGGCAGCGCGCCGCGCTCGCGGTCGGCATCGCCACCGGGCCGGGCCTGCTGCTCGTCGACGAGCCGACCAGCCGCCTCGACACCGCGGGCCGCGACGAGGTGCTCGCCGCGATGGAGACGGTGAACGCCGAACGCCAGACCACGATCGTCGTGGTCACGCACGACAACGAGGTCGGCGCCCGGCTGGGCCGGGCCGTGACGATCCGCGACGGCCGGGTCGGCGCCGAGGGCCGTGACGGCCAGGACTTCGCCGTGGTCGCCGGCGACGGCACGGTGCAGCTGCCGCCCGAGGTGCTGGGCAGCTATCCGCCGGGCACGCTCTTCACCGTCCAGCACATCGACGGCGAGGTCACCCTGGTCCCCGGCGGCACCGAACCCGTCGCCTGAAGCTCGCCCGCGACACCGGCACCGGCGCCGGGACCGGCGGCTAGGAGCGCACCCAGACGGCCTCGCCGTCGCCCAGGTGAAGCTCCCGGTCGCAGGCCGCGGCCGCCTCGGGGTCGTGGGTGGCGAAGACGACGGCCGCGCCGCGGGCCGCCTCGGCGCGCAGCAGTTCCATGACCCGCTGGCGGTTGGCCGCGTCCAGCTCGCTGGTGATCTCGTCGGCGAGCACGATGTCGCCCTGCAACGCCAGCCCGCGGGCGATCGCCGTGCGCTGCTGCTGCCCGCCGGAGAGCTCCTCGATGAGCTGGTTGGCCTGACCCGAGAGGCCCAGCGGTTCGAGCGCCTCGGCGGTGCGCCGCCGCGCCTCGGCCGCCGTGCCGCCGGTGGCGATGACCGCGACCGCGATGTTCTCGGCCGCCGTGAGGATGGCGGCGAGCCCGTTGTCCTGGGGGATCAGCACCACGCCGAGCTTGACCGCCTGATCCCGGCCGGTGAGCCGTTCCCCGTCGACGAGCACCTCGCCCCGGGCCGGGATGAGCAGGCCGGCCATCGCGCTGAGCAGGGTCGACTTGCCGGCGCCGGAGGTGCCGGTGATCGCCAGGATCTGGCCCGGGCGGGCCTCGACCGAGACGCCGCGCAGCACCGTCAGATCGCTGTCCCAGGCCAGGTCGGCGTCCACCACGCTGAGCGTCTTCATCGGTTCCTCCAAGGATCAGGTGGTCAGGGCGTTATCCGGCGGCGGAGGTCTCGACCGGTGGCCAGAGCCACGGCTGCCAGCAGCATAAGGACGAGCACGGTCGCGCCGGCCAGCACCGGGACCCGCGGCCAGGACGGCAACGGCAGGTCGGCCGGGGCGACCCCGGCCAGCGGCAGCGCCCACCCGGTCGCCGCCCACCCGGCCAGCGCGGTGAGCATGCCGGCCACCGCGGCGATGCCGACCAGCGCCGGATAGGTCCACAGCGTCGCCCGGCTCATCGTGGGCCGGCGCAGGCCCTGCACGCGCAGCGCGGACAGGTCCTCGACCCGGCGGCCCCGGTCGACCGCGGCCGCCAGCACCAGGGCGAAGGCGCCCAGCAGCACGGCCAGCCCGCCGGCCAGCAGGTGGAACCACAGCGACAGCGCCGGCCCCTGCTCGCCGAGCTGACGGAGCACCTGCGCCGACCGGGAGTCGGACCGGACGGTCAGGCCCTGGGCGGTCAGCCGGTCGACCACGTCGGCCGGGGCGGTGGCGGCGAGCCACACCTCGGGCAGCAGGGCCGGGGCGGCGTCCACGGCCAGCCGGTCGGCGTACTCGAGATCGACCAGGCTGGCGTGCCGGCCGAGGCGGGGCACGGCGGGCAGATCGCCGGCCCCGGTCACCGACATGGCCTTTCCGTCGAGACCGGTCAGCACGTCGCCGGGCGGCGCGGCGCCGGCGTAGGCGACCGGCAGCGGGTACGGCGTGTCGACCGGCTGCACCCAGGCGCCCTCGGGCAGCCCGCCCGGTGCGTCCACGTCGATACGCAAGCCCGTGGGCGCCGAGCTGAGTGTCCCGTACCGGGACATCCGCCAGCCGGCGGCGTCGCTCACCGCCACCGTGTCACCCGGGCCGCCGCTGCCCACCCGCTCGATCGTCACCCCGCCGGTCACGCCGACCACCGAGCCGTTGACCATGAACTGGAAGCCGTTGATCCGGCAGCCCTCGGCACACCCGCTGACCCGCTGCTGATAGGTCGACGTGCCCGGGCGCAGGTCGCCGAGCTGCACGAAGCTGTCGCCGAGCCCGGTCAGCGAGGACAGCGCCACGCCGAGCCGCAGCTCCTTGCCCTTCACGACACCGGTGGTGGTCGCCTCGACGGTGAGCTCCGGACCGCCGATCACCGGCGGGGCCGGGGCGGCCGGGCGCAGGTCGCGGGCCACCTCGGGCGCCGGCGGCCCGCCGTCGGGCCAGGTGGCCACGGCGGCCAGCCGGGTCGCGTCGACGGCCAGGCCGAGCGGCTCGCGGCCGTCGCTGTTGCGCAGGCGGGCGGTCGCCATCGCGAACTCACCCGCCGGGTCGACCTGGCGCACGGCGTGCAGCAGCCGGCTGCGGTCGACCGGCTCGATCTCGAGGACCCGGCTCGCGCCGACGCCCAGCTCGGCCTGCACCACCCGGCCGCGGGCGGCCACGTCGATCGCGCAGGCCGCATAGCCGGCCACCGCCACCGTGGCGACCAGCAGCGCGAAGAGCTGCTGGGCGCCGGGCCGGCGGGACAGCGGGAAACCGGCCAGCGCGGGCCCGAGCCGACCGGCCGCGAGCGAGCGCGTGGCGTACCGGGTGACCAGCGGCAGCACGGCCCGCGCGGCGACCAGCGCCAGCGCCAGCAGGACGAACGCGGGCGCGAGCAGACCGACGCCGGTGAGCGACCCGCCCGAGATCGCCAGCTGCCCGGCGAACACCACGGCGAGCAGCACGATCACGGCGTCGAGGGCGAACGCGCGATGGCCCTTCACCGTCACCGGACGCCGCAGCAGCGTGGCGACCGGGCTGAGCAGCTGGCGGCGCTGGGCCAGCACGGCCGCGGCCAGGGCGGCCAGGGCCGCGTACGGGGCGTACCGCAGGGAAGCCCAGCCCGGATCGACGCCGACGCCGGGGAACCGGGTCGCGGCCACGGCGTTGACCAGCAGTTGCCCGGCCAGGCAGCCGGCCACGGCCCCGGCCAGGATCGCCGCCAGGCTCTCGCCGGTGGCCAGCCACCAGCGGGTCCACCAGCGCGCGCCGCGCAGCGCGACGACGGCCAGCTCGGACTGGCGGCCCTGGGTGCCGTAGCTGACCGCGAGGAAGATGCTGAAGCAGGCCAGCAGCACGAGCGGCAAGGCCAGCACCGGTACCAGCAGGTGGGCGGCCGCGCGGCCCGACTCGATGCGGTCGAGCAGGGCCGGGATCGCGGTGTCGACCTGCAGATCGACACCGATCTCGGTGGCCCTCCGGGTCACCGTCAGCAGCCCGGTGCGCAGCTCGCCGAGCCGGTCGGCATTCAGCGCCTCCGGGCCGGCCACCCCGTCGATGGACAGGTCGGTCAGCCCGTGGTCCATCGTCTCGAACGTGGTCTGCCCGGTGAAGACCGGCTCGACCGGGCCGAGACCGGGCACGGTGGTGAAGTAGCCGTGCGTGCCCCAGTAGGCGTCGTCCGGGTCGGCGACGTCGTAGGTGCCCGCGATCACGAGGTCCCTGGGTTCGCCGTCCTTCTGCCAGCGCGGGTCGTTCCGGTCGTCGACGAACGCCGCGTAGGTCAGGGTGACCCGGTCGCCGGCGGCCAGCCCGAGGCGTTCGGCTGTCCGCGCCCCGACGATGACGTCGTCCTCGCCGACCAGGCAGCGACCGCTGACGATCCGCACGTGGGTGCAGAGGTTCTGGCGGAACACCATCCGGTGGGCCGAGGCGGTGCTCTTCTCCAGGCCGATGGTCGGGTAGGACGAGCCGTAGACATAGCTGAAGCCGGGCAGTTCGACCAGGGCCGCCCCCACGTCGGCGAACTCGGGTCCGCCGCTGTCGACCCGGGCGTCCTGGGTGCCGGCGATGACCAGGCTGCGCTCGCCGGGCACGGCGGTCTCGATCTGACCGGCCGCGACCGCGCGGTCGACCGCGGCCAGATAGGCCGGCGACGCCACCGCCGAGGCCACGGCGAACAGCGCCAGCAACGCCAGCGTGACCGCCTGGCCGCGCCTGGTCCAGACCATCGCCAGCACCAGCGACATCATCGGGCGCCCACCCGCCCGCGCAGCCCGCGCACCAGCGGCAGCACCGACAACCACCCGACCAGCCCGAGCACCACGACCGCGATCAGCCCGGCCAGGCCCAGGGCGGCCCAGCCGAGGGCGCCCGGCGGCGGCAGCACGTTCCAGCCGTCGGTGAAGCCGCGCACGGCCACGCGGGCCAGCGGGTTCGCGACGGCGGCGGCCAGCAGCCCGGCCAGCAGACCCGTGACGATCAACACCCAGGTTCCCGCGTACGCCGTGCCGACCGCGGCCTTCAGCGGGAGCCCCTGCAGCCGCAGCGCGCGCAGCTGGTCGAGCCGGCTGCGGCGGTCGACGGCACCGGCCACCCCGATGGTCGCGGCGGCCAGCAGGAGCCCGACCCCGCCGGCGATCAGCCCGAACCGGGCGATCGCGGCCGGCGCCTGCTCGGCCAGGCGGTCGGACCGGCGGGCGACCGTCTCCGCCTCCCCGACGATCAGCCCGGCCCCGCGCAGCGCGTCGATCACCCCGGCCCCGGCGCCGGGCGCGAGCCAGACCTGGAACTGGCCGGGCGCGTTGGCGTCGCCGGCTATCCGGCGGGCGGTGTCGAGATCGGCGAGCACGCCGTCGCGACCCAGCACCGGCAGCACCCCGGTGACGCCGGCGACCCGTACGGGAAGGGGCTGCCCGCCGAACGAGGTGAGCGAGGGCTCGCCGAAACGCCAGTCCACGGGCGGTGTCCCGGTCAGCAGGACCGGCGGCGGGAGCGCGCTGTCCACGGCGTACACCTGGATGCCGATGTCCGGGTTGCCGGCGAAGTTGCGGTCGCGGGCGATGCGCAGCCCGCCGTCCACGGCCGCGATGTCGAGCTCCGCACCGGCCGTGCCGGGCCGCCACCGGGCGAGGTCGCCGAGTTCCGTCCGGCCGAGGAGGGCGGCGGACGGGTTCGCCTGGTCGAGCGAGCGCACGATGATCGCGCTGCCGGGCAGGGCCGGCGGGACGTTGCCGTTGGGTTCGACCGGGCTGCTCAGCTGCCAGCGCAGCAGACGGCAGCCGGGCGGCCGGGCGCAGCCGGTGACCGGCGCGGTGAGGGTCTGTTCACCCGGGCGCAGCGTGCCGAACCGGACCTGAACCGGCGCGCCGGTGCCCTCGTGCTGCAGCGACAGCCCGACCGCGGCCGGATCTCGGCCCTCGTTGCGCAGCCGCAGGGTGAGCCGGTCGCCGGTGATCGCGGCCGTGGGCGGCGGGCCCGGGCTCTCGGCGGTCGCGGCCGCGAGCAACCCGGCCGGACCGTACCCGGGTTGCCACCGTGCCACCGCGGCGAGCCGGGAACTGTCGACCGCGAGCACCGGCGGGACACTGACCCGATCGACGACGACGGCCATGGCCTCGTCGCCTTCCGGATCGGCGCGGCGCACCGCGTTCAGCAGCGCGGTGCGGTTGGGCGCCTGCACCGGGACCACCCGGTCGGCGCCCAGCTCGGCGGCGCTGCGGGTGACGCGGGCCCGGCTGTCGCCCAGCGCGAGACCGAGCGTCGTGGCGAACAGCGCGACCGCGACGACGATGAGGGCGAACACCCGGTCGCTGCCGGGCTGCCGGGAGACCTGCACCGACGTGAGGCCGAGCCGCAGACGCCCGCTCCGCATCGCCGCGCTGCCACCCCGGTCGGCCACGCGGCCGAGCAGCCGGGCCAGCACCAGCGCCACGGCCAGCGCGACCAGGCCCGGGGCGGCCAGCGCGAGACCGCTGTCGGGCGCGCTCGACCGGGCCTGATAGACGGCCGCGGCGGCGATGGTCAGCAGCAGGAGGTCGGCCAGGCCGGCCCGCCAGTCGCCGCGGCCCGGCCCGGCCTGGCGCAGCAGATCGGCGACCGGGCGGCGCAGGGCCACGGCCTCGACGGCGGCCAGCACCACCAGACCGCCGAGCAGCACCGCGCCGACGGCCGCGAGCGAGAGCAGCAGGGCCTCGCGCTGCTGGACCGCCGAGCTGACCGGCCCGGCCAGCCCCCGCGCGAGCAACCACCCGAGCGGCAGGCCGATCAGCGCGCCGGCGGTCAGCGGCAGCAGGTGCTGGCCCCAGACCAGCCGCAGGATCGCGGACCGCGTGCTGCCGCGCAGCTTGAGCAGGGCGGCGTCGCCGCGCCGGTCGCGCCCGGTGTAACGGCCCGCCAGCCCGATCGCGAACCAGGTCAGCGCCAGGGTCTGCACCATCGCGATCACCACGCCGAGCCGGATCTCCTCGCGGTCGCGGTCGATCGCGGCGAGCAGCGGACCGGTGGCGTTGACCAGGCGCAGCCCCGAGGCGGCGATGCGGGCGTCGGCCTCGCGCAGGACCCGGCCGAGCCGGAAGCCGCCGTCGCCGCGCAGGAGCCGCTCGGGCACGGTGAGGTCGAAGGTGACGGTGGGCTCCCAGAGCGGCTCCAGCCGGAACGTGTCGAGCGGTGTGAAGGCCGGGTCGAGCCCGCGGCCGGCCTCGAAGAGCGCGTTGCTCCAATAGGGACCGCCGGGATCGGTGTACGAGTACCGCGCGACCACGGTGAGGTCGACCGGCCGGGCGTTCGGCGAGAACCGCAGGGTCAGCTTGTCGCCCAGGCCCAGGCCGAGCTGCTGGGCCGCCGCCACGCTGATCGCCGTCTGCCCGGGCGACGCGGGGCACGGCCCGTCGAGGCGGACGTTGGCGCAGAACTCGTCGCGGTAGGCGACGCTCATGACGGTGACGCCCCCACCGGCGTTGACGGTCATCGGCAATGCGAGCCCGGTGACCGGATCGACCTGGGGCAACGGCAGCTGCCCCTGCACCGTCGACGTGAGCCCGGCGATCGCGGCCCGCGGGTCGCCGTCGAGGTCGGCGATCTGCTGCACCGACACGGTGCGCTGCTCGGCCGGGGCCGCGGCCACGTCGGAGGCGGCCGCCCGGTTGATGCTCGCGTAGGCGTACCAGGGACCGGCCGCGGCCACCGCGGCGGCCAGCGCGGTCAGCACCAGGATGGTCAGCACCTGCGCGGTCCGGGCTCGCACAGCACCCCAGATGAGCGCGAACATGCCTGCCCTCCCCCGCCGGATGACCGGCAGGTTACGCCAACCGGACGGCGTACGGGGTCCCGTCGATCAGAGCCAGCCGCGCCTCTTCAGATAGAGGTAGAGAAGGGCCGAGACGGCCACGATCGTCGCCGTGCTGACCACGAAACCGGAGAGCTTCTCGTAGCCCGGATAGGGCAGGTTCTGGCCGAAGTAACCGGTCACCGCGGTCGGCACAGCGATGATGGCGGCCCAGGCGGCCAGCTTGCGGGTGGTGTCGTTGAGGACGTTGCCCTGCTCGGCCAGGTCGGTCTGCAGCAGCGCGTCGATCCGGTCGCGCAGGTGCTCGACGTCGTCGACGGTGTGGGTGGCGTGGTCCTCGACATCGCGGTAGTAGGGCCGCAGGTTCGCGTCGACCAGGCCCAGATCGGTCCGCATCGTCTGGCTCACCAGCTCGGGCATGGGCGCGACCGCCCGGCGCAGCGCGGCCAGCAGCTTGCGCATCTCGACACCCCGCATGCGGGTCGCCCGCGGCGCGCCGCCCTCCTCCAGCAGCTGGTCCTCGACCTGGTCCATCGCGGCGTCCAGCCGTTGTGTGGCCGCGTACTGCCCGTCGACGACCACGTCGAGCAGGCCGTAGAGCAGAAAGCCGACCCCGCTGCCGTCGGCGCCCAGCTCGCCGTCGGCGTCCCAGCGCTCGACGAACTTGGTGGTGTCGCTGGTCGACTTGCGGACCGTGATCAGGGCCCGCGGCGTGACGAAGACGCTGATCTCGGTCTTGCCGAACTGGGTCCCCGCGTCCCCGGTGGCGATGTCGACCGCGTAGACGTTGAGGAACACGTGGTGCGGGTAACGGTCGATCTTGGGCCGCTCATGGTCGGCCACCGCGTCCTCGACGGCCAGCGGGTGCAGCTCGAACTCCTTGGCCACCAGCGCGAGATCGTCGACGCCGGGATCGAACAGATCGATCCACAGCACCGAGCCGGGGTGCTGCTCGAGAAGGCCGGCCACCTGGTCGTACCGGAAGTCCTTGGCGATCGGCTTCCCGTTCTCATAGAGCCGGGTCTCGATCGGACAGGTGGGTTCGGTCACGGAACCACTATGCCCCCGCCACCGGCGGCCTACCATGAACCGTGCACTGGGCCGACCAATTGCTCTCCGGTTTCTACGACGCCAAGTGGCAGGTGACCGCCGACCAGGCGATCTACTACCGCGAGATCGTCGGCAACGCCTTCGGGCTCGGGTCGGCGCTGTTCGGCATGCGCCGCAGCGTCTGGGCCTGGCCGGTCGGCATCGTCGGCAATGTGCTGCTGTTCACCGTCTTCGCGGGCCAGGCGATCGGCAACGACCAGGGCACGCCCCTGTTCGGCCAGGCCGCCCGGCAGGTCTTCTTCGTGATCGCCAGCGTCTACGGCTGGTGGCGGTGGAACCAGAACAGCCGGCGCAGCTCCGACGGCACGGCCGTCCGGCCGCACTGGGCCACGGCCCGGCAACGCGTCGTCTACGGCAGCCTGGCCCTGTTCGCGGTGGTCCTGTGCTTCTACGTGTTCCGCGCGGTCGGCGCCGGCTTCCCGGTCCCCTGGTGGTACTACCTGGCCGACTCCTGGATCTTCGTGGGCTCGATGCTGGCCACGTACGCGCTGGCCCGCGGCTGGGTCGAGTTCTGGCTCTGCTGGATCGCCGTCGACCTGGTCGGCGTGCCCGAGCTGCTGCACTTCCGCTACTACCCGTCGGCCGTCCTGTACGCCGTCTACGCCGTCTTCGTGATCTGGGGCTTCGTCGTGTGGCTGCGCATCTCGCGCGCCGAGTCCGGGACGCCCTCCGCCGCGGCGGAACGGCCCGCAGGATCTGGCAAGGATGCGGCGACAGCAGACATTCATTCGAACTGAACCGATGCGTAGCGTTTTCGAAGGGCCGGAACCGGCCCTTTGAACGCACCGGAACAGAGGATCCACCGATGCCCGACAAGACCACCATCGGCACTCTCGATCTCGACACGACTCTCGACTCCTACGCGACCGGTCTCGCGTATTCCTCGCGCTCCCCGTTGCTGCGCACCCCGGCCGACGAGGGCCTCGACCACGAGGACATCTCCTATCCGTCGTCGGACGGCACGCCGCTCGAGGCCTGGTACATCCCGCGAGAGGGCTCGACGAAGCTCATCGTGTCGATGCACGCCTTCACCATGAACCGCTACGGGTTGCCGGCCCACCTCGAACCGTGGAAGTCCGTCTTCGGGCCCGGAAACGACACCGAGGTCGACTTCATCCGCGACTACCGGATCCTGCACGACAACGGCTACAACGTGCTCGCCTTCGACTTCCGCAATTGCGGGCACAGCAGCGCGGCCAACGGCAACCTCCAGTCCAACAATCGTTTCGAGGCGCGCGACGTCCTCGGGACCCTCGCCTACATCCGCTCCCGCCCCGACCTGGCGTCCATGGCCCTCGGCCTGTTCGCCCGGTGCATGGGCGCCAACGCCACGTTCCGGGCCATCGACACCGACCCGCGAGCCTTCACCGACGTACGCTGCCTCGTCGCGCCGCTGCTGCTGTCACCCCGAGCCTTCCTCGAGACCGCGCTCCAACGCGACGGCCTGGGTGAGCACGCCGACGAGGTCGACCGCCGGTTCCGGCTGCGGACCGGCGCTTCGCTGAGCGACGGCACCACCAGCCGCTGGGCGCCCTCGGTGACCATGCCGACGCTCACGTACGGGGTCCGGGACGACACGCTCACCCGGCCGTCGGACCTCGAGGACGCCTTCGCCGCGATCGGCGCCGCCGAGAAGTCGATGTTCTGGATCGACGGAACACCCAACCGATGGGACGGCTACCAATGGTTCCAGCGTCACCCGGAGCGCATCCTCGACTGGTTCGGCACCCACCTGGGGTGATACCCGCTCACAACGGTGTCGTACTGCGGGAACGCTTGATCATCCGGGAGCCGGAATGACGACGCTGCACACGGAGATACGCGCACGGATCGCGGCGGCGGCCGACCGGCCGGACGCCCAAGGACGCATAGATGGGCTTCAGCTGTACCGGGCCCGAGCGCCCGAGCCGCCGATCCCCCTGATCTTCCGGCCGTCCCTGTACCTGGTCTTCCAGGGAGCCAAGCGCCTGCTGCTGGGCGATCGGGAGGTCGCCTACCGCGAGGGTGACCTGGTCATGGCCGGCGTCGACCTGCCCGCGCTGGCCCAGGTCACCGAGGCCTCGGAGCAGGCGCCGTACCTGGCGGTCGAGATCGCCCTGGATCACCGGGTGCTCGGCGCCCTCGCCGCCGAACTGCCGGCTCCCCCGCCGCGGCCGAGCCAAGCCCTGACGATCCAGCCGCTGCCCGGCGCGGTGCACGAACCGGTCCTGCGGCTGCTGCGGCTGCTCGACGACCCGGTCGACGCGCGCATCCTCGCGGACGGGGTGAAACGAGAGATCCTGTACCGGGTGCTGACCGCCCCCGAGGGCGACATCCTGCTCGATCTGGTGCGGGCCGACTCCGTGCTCGCCCGCATCGGAGAGGTGACCGCGTGGATGCATGGCCATCTGGGGACACCCGTCGACGTCGATCACCTCGCCGGGCGGGCGCGGATGAGCGTCACCTCGTTCCACCGCAGCTTCAAGGCGGCCACGGGCACGACGCCGATCCTCTATCACAAGCAACTCCGGCTGCACGAGGCGCGGCGACTGGTCGCGGTGAAAGACGCGAGCCTCGCGCAGATCGCCGCGTCCGTGGGGTACGCCAGCCCGGCCCACTTCAGCCGCGACTACAAACGCGCCTTCGGCGCAGCGCCCCAGGTCGACGCCAAACGCTTCAGCTAGCAGTGCGGCTGCCCGTCAGCGTTCGCGGGTCTGCCAGGTGCACAGGCAGATCTTGTTGCCTTCCGGGTCGGCCAGAACCCAGTACGCCGGGGCGACCACCCGCCGCGACTGCGGCGTCGATGCGGGGCTGGGCCTCGGCCGGGTCGGTCCACAAGTCCGCTCGCCAGCGCTGGCGAGGCTCCTCGTCGCCGGACTGCTGGAACCACAGGATGGGCAGCCTGTCGGCCGGGTCGGTCAGGTCGATTCCCGCGGGCCTCGTTCCGGTTTGCTGCTGGCCTCGACCATCGTCGGGGGTAGACCCTGGGGCGCTGCCCCAGACCCCGACCGCCTGGGGAGATGGATGAAGCTTTCTTGCGGTGGGTGCCTTGGTTGATCTCCCCGGGTCGGCTGCCGAAGCGAATCGCAAGCGAGGGCGGGACGCAAGCAAACTGCGCTTGCGTCCCGCCCTCGCTCACGATGAGCTGTGGCTGCCGCCCCGGGGAGATCAACCAAGTCTGAGGGGAGGAAAAGCAGATCAGAACCGCCCGCCCACGGGGAGGCGCGAACCCATCGGGCCATGACCGACATCCAGCCAGCGCGAAACGATGACCTGCTCAGCTGCGGTGACTCATGCTCAGGCGCGACCTGCCGACCACAACAGCAGACTCCCTGACCCACCACCCAGGCGCACCATGCTGACCGCAAGCGGCACGGTCCTGCTCCCTTGACCCACCACCCAGGCCCGCCCGCCCGAGCGACTCGCTGTCCAGCGACCACAGCGCGGCAGCCGGACCCCTCACCGTCAGGTGACCACCCGGCTCACCCGGGCAATCAGCAGCCGGCGACCGATCCCTCAGCCGCCACCGGCTCGCCCCCGACCGTCAACCGCAAGAAACTCACCAACCAAAATCCGGCCCCGGAAGCCAGAAGCAACCGGGGCCGGACTCCGAAAGCAGGACCTACTCGGCGACGGCCACCGGGGCGGTCGGGCCGACGTTGGTGCGCGACCGGACGATCTCGGCGACATGGGCGACGGCCTCGTCGAGAGGAACGCCGTTGCGCTGGGAGCCGTCGCGGTAGCGGAAGGAGACCGTGCCCGCGGCCACGTCGTCGTCACCGGCGATGGCCATGAACGGGATCTTCTGCTGCTGCGCCGTGCGGATCTTCTTTTGCATGCGGTCGTCCGAGTAGTCGACCTCGGCGCGGATGCCCGCCTCGCGGAGCTTGGTGACGAAGCCGGTCAGGTAGTCGGCGTGGTCGTCGCGGATCGGGATGCCCACGACCTGGACCGGGGCCAGCCACGCCGGGAACGCGCCCGCGTAGTGCTCGACCAGGACGCCGAAGAAGCGCTCGATCGAACCGAACTTGGCCGAGTGGATCATCACCGGCTCCTGGCGGGTGCCGTCGGCCGCCTGGTATTCCAGGCCGAAGCGGGCCGGCTGGTTGAAGTCGTACTGGATCGTCGACATCTGCCAGGTGCGGCCGATCGCGTCCTTGGCCTGGACGCTGATCTTCGGGCCGTAGAAGGCCGCGCCGCCCGGGTCGAGCACCAGGTCGAGGCCGCTCTCGGTGGCCACGTCCTCCAGGACCTTCGTCGCCACGGCCCACTGCTCGTCCGTACCGATGAACTTGTCGCTCTTGGGGTCTCGGGTCGACAGCTCGAGGTAGTAGTCGTCGAGGCCGAAGTCGCGCAGCAGCGACAGCACGAAGTCGAGCAGGTGCTTGATCTCGCCCGAGGCCTGCTCGGCGGTCACGTACGAGTGGGAGTCGTCCTGGGTCAGGCCGCGCACGCGGGTCAGGCCGTGCACCACGCCCGACTTCTCGTAGCGGTAGACCGTGCCGAACTCGAAGAACCGCAGCGGCAGCTCACGGTAGGACCGCCCGCGCGACTTGAAGATCAAGTTGTGCATCGGGCAGTTCATGGCCTTGAGGTAGTAGTCGGCCCCCTCCAGCTGCATCGGGGGGAACATCGTGTCCTTGTAGTACGGCAGGTGCCCGGAGGTCTGGAACAGGCCCTCCTTGGTGATGTGCGGCGAGCTGACGTACTGGAAGCCCTCCTCGATGTGACGGGCGCGGACGTAGTCCTCCATCTCGCGCTTGATCACACCGCCCTTGGGGTGGAAGACGACCAGGCCGGAGCCGATCTCGTCGGGGAACGAGAAGAGGTCGAGCTCGGTGCCCAGCTTGCGGTGGTCGCGGCGCTCGGCCTCGGCCAGGCGGTTCAGGTACGCCTTGAGGTCGTCGCGGGACGGCCAGGCGGTGCCGTAGATGCGCTGGAGCTGCGGGTTCTTCTCCGAGCCGCGCCAGTAGGCGGCGGCCGAGCGCATCAGCTTGAAGGCGGGGATGAGCCGGGTGGTGGGCAGGTGCGGGCCGCGGCACAGGTCGCCCCAGACGCGCTTGCCGTCCTTGTCGACGTTGTCGTAGTGGGTCAGCTCGCCGTGGCCGACCTCCATCACCTCGTCGGCGTCGACGTCACCCTTGAGGTCGACCAGCTCCAGCTTGTACGGCTCGCCGGCCAGCTCCAGCTTGGCCTCGTCGAGCGACTTGTACTCGCGGCGGCGGAACGTCTGGCCGGCCTTGACGATCTCCTGCATGCGCTTCTCGAGCTTCTGCAGGTCTTCGGGCTGGAACGGCTTGGGCACGTCGAAGTCGTAGTAGAAGCCGTTCTCGATGGGCGGGCCGATGCCCAGCTTGGCCTCGGGGAACGTGTCCTGTACGGCCTGGGCCAGCACGTGCGCGGCCGAGTGGCGCAGCACGTTCAGCCCGTCGGGCTCGTCGATCGAGACGGGGGTGGCGTCGGTGTCGAGCTCGGGACGCCAGTCGAGGTCGCGCAGGCGGCCGGCGGCGTCGCGGACGACCACGATCGCCTTGGGGCCGGTCGTGGGCAGGCCGGCTGCGGCCACCGCATCGGCGGCCGTAGTCCCGGCCGGGACGACGAGAGGGTCGGCCACAGCGGGGGTACGGGATGCGGACACGGTGATCTCCTTCAGCTGCGAAAAGCCCATCAGAACCTTGACGATGCTATCCGCCCGGAAATTCCCCCGGCCCGCCGCGCCCGGGCGTCACCGTTTGGTGAGCTCCGCTTCCTGTTCGGCGCCGGGCTCGTACGAGAGCAGGTGCTTGCCCTCGGATCGGCGTTCCAGGTCGGTGATGGTGGACAGCCGGCGGTCGAGGTCGAGCTGGGCCCGGCTCATGACGCCGTCGTGCACCTCGTCCTGACGGGCCCGGGCGGCCAGCACCTCGTCCTTGGCCCGGCGCAGCAGGAGGCGGTTGGCGGTGTCGCGGTCTCCCGGCGGGAGCCCGCGCGCGGCGCCGATGATCTCGGGATGCTCGGCGATGGCCCGATCCTGCACGAGCGAGTGCTGTCCCTTCCACCAGTCACCTTGGCTGGGGGTCGTCCAGTTGGCCAGGGCCAGGATGCTGATGTCGTCGTATCGCGGTTCCTCGGTGACGGGGACGACCTCCTCGCGGAACGTGTTGTCGCCCAGGATGCCGGCGGCTTTGCGGTCGGCGTCGTTGATGCCGGCGACGATCTCGCCGATCTGCCGGGCGTACCCGTCGACGGCCGGCTGGGTCGCGGCCACCCCGATCGGCGCGGTGATCAGCCCGGCGGCCAGGTCGACGCGCAGCCCGGTCGCCTCGGCCTCGGCGACGACCTCCTGCAGCACCCGCCGGTGGTGCTCGATGGCCAGGACGAACTCGCGGATGGTCCACGCGATGGCGGCGCAGTGCACCTGCCCCCGGCCGACCTGCACGCGCAGATCGGCCGCCTTGTCCTGGGCGGCCTGCGAGCTGGGGCCGGCCGGCCAGTGGTTGGGCAGCTCCCGGGTGTCGCGGCCCAGATCCTCCACGGCGGTGTCGAACGTCCGGGCCAGCCTGTCCCAGCGCCCGGCGATGTCCTCGAGGCGGCCGGTGTCGGCGGCCAGCAGTCCCTGCAGGGTGATGGTCACGGTGTCACCCGGGCTTTCCGGCTGTCCGGAGGCGGTCGGCCGCGTCGCTGTCGGTGGCGACGAAGTCTCCCGCGGCCGCGCGCAACTCGCCGCCGTAGTCGCGGACCATCGCCCCCAGCCCGTCCATCGTGATCTCCCAGAACCGGGCCGAGCCGGCCAGCTGCGACTCGCACAGCACCGCGCCGTCGACCGCGCCCTGGCCCGCGTACTCCCAGCCGCGGATCTCGGCGGCCACGCGCTGCACCCGCTCCCCGATCCCGGTGACCGCCACACCCATCGCCCGCACTTCCGGCGCGTCGATGCTCGTCATGTCGTCCATCGATCAACCACCCACCCGTTGAGGTATCGGCTCTGTCCCCTACACGGCGCCGGACCGCCGTCCGGTTCAGCCTCGCCGCCCCGGGTGTGTTCCGAGCTGGTTGGTCAGGTCCCGGGCCGGCCGGACGGGCGCGCCCCCCACGGCCGACGTCCCCGGGCGACAATCGTCGCGGCCGGCGACGCCGGCGGAGGGCGAGGTCGGTTCGATGATCAGCAGTGGTTACGACGCCGAGTTGCGGCGGCACCATGAGGTGTTGCGGCGGGCCTGGGACATCGGGCCGCACGATCGCGTGCTGGACGTCGGGTGCGGGGCCGGGCTGACCACGCGGGACGCGGCGCGGGCGGCGCGGGACGGCAGCGCGCTCGGGGTCGACATCTCCGGACCGGCTGTCGAGCTCGCCCGGGAGCTGGCCCGGGCCGAGGGGCTCGGCAACGTCGCCTTCGAGCGCGCCGACGTGCAGGCGCACCCGTTCCCACCGGCGGGCTTCGACGTGGCGATCAGCCGGTTCGGGACGATGTTCTTCGACGACCCGGTGGCCGCGTTCGGCGGTGTCGGGCGGGCGCTGCGGCCGGGCGGGCGGCTGGTGATGCTGGTGTGGCAGGCCGGCGAGCTCAACGAGTGGCACCTCGTCGTCCGGCGGGCCCTCGACCGGACCGGGCCGTCGCCGAACGCGTTCTCGCTGGCTGATCCGTCCACCGTGCGGCAGGTGCTGGGCGCCGCCGGGTTCGCCGACGTGACCCTGACCGACGTGGACGAGCCGGTCTGCTACGGCCCGGACGTGGCGGCCGCGCTCGACTGGGTGCGGGGTTTCGCTTCCGTCCAGGAGTCGCTGACGGCCGTGGGGGTCGAGCGGCTGCGCGAGGAGCTGGTGGCGCACGCGACCGGCGACGGCGTCTGGCTGGGCTCGCGGGCCTGGCTGGTCACCGCCCGTCGCGGCTGAGCGGCCGGGGCACCTCGGAGGGACTGCGCCGAGCGACACGCATCGATACCATTCAATGATTCCGACACGGGGAGGAATCATGAAGGCACCTGTCACCGCCGCGGCGGCCGCCGTGCTGCTCGTCACCACGGGGAGCGCCTCCTACGCCCGCGAGCCGCGTGCCGACGCGGCCTGCGCCGGGCAGCTCATCGCCAACCCCGGTTTCGAGCGCGGCGCCACCGGCTGGACAGCCGGGCCCCGCATCGTCGTCGTGGGCGACGAGGCCCGGCCCGCGCATCACGGCCGCGCGTACGCCGCCCTGGCCGGTCTCGACGTCACCCACACCGACCTGTTGCGCACCAGCGTCACGGTGCCGGCCGGTTGCACCTTGACGCTGCGCTTCTGGGTACGGACGACCACCACCGAGACCAGCCGCGGCGACCATCTCAATGTCGGGCTGGCCGTCACCGGCGTGCCGCCGAAGACGTACTTCGCGCTGTCCTCCGACGGTTCGCCGCAGTGGTATCAGTACACCGGCACCGCCGCGGCGGCGCCCACGGAACGCGTCGCGACGGTCAGCTTCGCCGCCAGTGAGTCCGCCGGCAACGGCGTCACCGCCTTCGACGTGGACGACGTGCGGTTCACCCTGAGCTGATCCGGGCTACTGAGGCAGCACCGCGGCGACGCCGTCGGCGCGGGGATCGCTGCCGGCCTCGAGAACGCCGCCCCGGAGACGGGCGAGCTGCACGTGCCCCGCGTCGTCATGGGGGCCGACGGTGATGGTCACGGTCAGGCCCGTCGTGTCGCCGAGGTCGGGCAGCCCGGGCTCGAGGATCAGCTCGGCGCCCCGGACGATCCACCGTGGACGGCTGACCAGTTCCGCCGGGTCCGCGGTCAGCACGTCGGGGGCCAGCTGGGCCAGGATCCACGGCTGCGCCCGGCCGCCCTGACAGCCCAGGGCGACCACGTCGCCATCGGTGAGGCCGATCGTCGGGCAGAGCGTGTGCGGTGGGCGCATTCCGGGGGCGATGGAGGCCGGGTGGGACGGATCGGGGCTGAACGACGAGCCGCGGTTGTGCAGCACGACACCGGTGGTGGGCTCGAGCAGGCCCGCGCCGAAGCTTTCGAAGACGCTCTGGATGAGGGTGACAGCGTTGCCGTCGTCGTCGACGGCGGTGACGGCCACGGTGTCCCCGGTCGGGACGGTGGCTTCGAAGCCGGGGGGAAAGGCGTCCGGCGTACGCAGCAGAAGACCGTCCAGGTCGATGGGGCCACCGCGCGGGTCGCCGAGCAACGCGTGCCGGGCGGCCTGGGCGCGGCGGCTGTCGGCCGGCAGCGACGGCGACCCGACGACGGCCAGGAAGGTGGCCCCCTGCACCGGCGGCGGCGCGGCATGCCACGTCACACCGCCGACCGTACGCCGGAGGGGCTCGACCACCTCGGCCGTGTGCGCGGCCAGATCGGCCGCCGTCAGCGGGCTGCCGAGAGCCCAGAGACCGGCGACGAGCGGACCCGAGTAGAACGATCGCCAGTCGTGCGCGATCCCGGACAACGTCCGGGCCAGCGCCGGCTGCACCAGGGTCGGCGGCAGCAGCACCGCCGACAGGCCCGGATCGGCGCGGATCACGTCGAGCCCGTTCGCGATCGCCCGAAGCAGGCCCGGGCTCTTGTCCACGCCCTCGGCGGCCAGCCGTACGGCCGGCGCGAGCAACTCGCCCAGCGACAGCCGCGCGCCCAGCGAGCGCACCGCGGCCCAGCCGGCCACCACGCCGGGCACGGTCACCGAGTGCGGACCGCGAAACGGAACAGGCCCCAGCCGGGCGCCGAGCCCCGCGGCGCCGACCGAGAGCACAGCGCACACCGGGGAGCCGGCCGGGCGGACCATCGCGACCAGGTCCCCGCCCACCGAGCACTGGTGCGGATAGACGACGGCCAGCGCGCCGGCCGCAGCCAGCGCCGCGTCGAAGGCGTTGCCCCCGGCGGCCACGACCGTCCGCGCGGCCTGCACGGCAGCCGGGTGGGGAGCGGCCACGGCGACAGACATAGCGGCGACCTTACAGTTCCTCCGGTCGAGCCCGCCTCAGCGAGAATGGCCCGATGCGAACCCTGGAGACCGACCGGCTGACGTTGCGCGGGTGGCGGGACGACGACCTCGACGTGCTCGCCGCGATCAACGCCGACCCCGAGGTCATGCGGTACATCCTCGACGGTTCCGTGCGCGATCGGGAGCAGAGCGCCGAGGGGCTGCGGAAGATGCGGCGCGACTGGGCGGAGAACGGCTTCGGTCTGTACGCCGTCGAGGTGCGCGCGACCGGTGAGCTGATCGGCTGGGCCGGGCTGGCCGTGCCCACCTTCCTGCCCGAGGTGCTGCCGGCCGTGGAGATCGGATGGCGGCTGAGCCGGCGCTCCTGGGGGCACGGGTACGCCACCGAGGCGGCCGCGGCGGCGCTGCGTCACGGCTTCGACGAGATCGGCCTGGACCGCGTCATCAGCATCCGGCACGTGCGGAACCAGCGGTCGGCCCGGGTGATGGAGAAACTGGGCCTGGCGTACGAGTTCGAGACCGTGGTGCCCGGCCACGACCAGCCCGTGGCCGTGCACGCCGCGACGCCTCAGACCGTCAGCGGGACGGCCACGTCGAGCTGACCGTGGTCGACGAGCCACCGCACCGACTCCAGCACCGCGTCCTCCGGCTCGTAGCGCGGGGCGTAGCCGAGCAGCCGGCGCGCCTTGTCGATGCTGAAGTAGTGGTCGCGGACCAGATGCTCCCAGCTGGCCTGGGCCGCCTCCTCGTCGGTCGAGCGGCGGAACTCGTCCCACGTCACCGGGCGCAGCTCCGCCGTCCGGCCGAACCAGGAGGCAGCGATCTGGGCGTAGCCGCGCACGTTCAGGGCGGACGGCGCCACGACGCTGAAATCCTCACCGGCGGCCGCGTCGCGACGGGCGATGGCGGCCTCGAAGGCCAGGGCCACGTCGTCGGCGTGGACGTGATGCAGGAACTCCGTGCCGATCCCCGGGACGTCGAGCGGCTCCCCGGCCGAGAGCGTGCGCCACACCGCCGGGTCGGTGTTGCCCAGCGGGCCGATCGGCGCCCAGCCGGGACCCACGATGTGACCCGGGTGCAGCGACGTGGTGACCAGACCGCCCGACCGGGTCTCCTCCTTGAGCATCCGGGCGATGGCGGCCTTGGCGATGCCGTACTCCCCGATCGGCGGCGCGCCGTTCTCCTCGGTGATCGGCAGCTTGACGCTGGGCCCGGCGCGCCAGATCGAGCCGCAGTGCAGCAGGTGCCCGGCCTGCCCGCGCAGCCGCTCGACGAGCGCGACCGCCGAGTCGAGGGTGAAGCAGATGAGGTCGACGACGACGTCGGCCCCCAGCCCGGCCACGTGGTCGGGAAAGTCGGCGGCGTCGCGGTCCGCGGTCTCCTGACGCACCTGCTGCCACGCGGGGTCGTCGACGTAGCTGCCCCGCTGCCCCCGGCTCACGTTGACGACGTCGTGCCCGGCGCGCACCAGCCGGGGAACGAGAAACGTGCCGATGTGCCCACTACCACCGATGACGACAACTCTCACCCACCCAGGCTAGGACATCAACCCGCGAGGGCCTGGCGGGTGGCGTTCACGAACGTCCAGAAGCCGGCGAGGGTGGTGTGCTTGCGGCGCGTACGGGTGTTGGTGCCGAACATGCCGGTGCGCAGCGGGGTGGTCAGCTCGAGCTGGACGCCGGCGCCGGACAGGTTGCGGTTGACGATGTTGGCGGCGGCTTCGCCGTTGAGGGCGGGCACCCCGGCGGCGTCGATCGCCGGGACGCCGGCCGCCCGGTAGGCGTGCAGCAGGGCCGTCTTGAGGCCGGTGTCGCGCCTGCCGACCAGCACGGCGGCGGCGTCGGCGGCCAGCCCGGCCTCGGCCGGTGAGCAACCGTGCAGCGACAGCACGCGGCGGCTGCCGGCCACCGTCGCCAGCGCCACCGGGTCGTCGCAGTGCACCGACGTGACGTGCAGCGCGGCGTTGCCCGACGGCCGGATGCCCTCGAACATCCAGTAGTCGTAGACGGTGCCGCCGGTGCCGCCGGCCGGGTGGTAGCCGGCGACGGCCAGGCACAGCTCGGACGTGCCGGGCTCGATGCCACCGCCGTGCAACGCCACGACGGCCGTGTCGGGGTAGCTGTCGCCGGGACCGTTGCTGTCGTCGAGCGCGGCGTGCCGCCGGAAGCGCCGGGCGTAGTCCACTCCCTCGGCGAGATCCGCGTAGAGGGCGGTGTTCGACGGATAGGTGTCGGCCGCGGATCCGGGCCGGGCGCCGGTCACGACCATCGGGGGAAGGCGACCGGGACACTGCGACGACTGAGACGGGTCATGCTGTCAGCATCGACGACGTTGTCGACCTCCTCAGAGGCGTACGCCCAGACGGTCGAGAGCCGTGGCCAGACGGTCGAGGTCGTCGGCGGTGCTGCCCAGGCCCCAGCTGGCCCGCAACAGGCCGCCGGTGTCACACCCGCCGGCGCCGCCGCCGCGGCCGCGCAGGTACGGTTCGGCGGCGTCCAGCCAGTCGACCCGGCCGGCCAGCACGCCCGCGCCGAACGGGGCGTAGAGCTTGTGGCCCGAGAAGACCAGGTAGTCGGCGCCCAGGCCCGCTCGTACGCGAAGGTCGAGCGCTGGGACCGCAGACCGGCTCCACGGTGGACACTGCCGTGGTACGGGAGCAGGTCGCGTACGGCGTCGGCGGCTCGGACGGCCGGCGCGGAGGCCGCCTTCAGACCTCTGTGCGCCAGGTGAACTCGGGCTCGTAGCCGAGCAGGCGGCGGGCCTTGTCGATGGAGAGCAGGGCCTCGTGCTCGCCCAGCTCCTTGGTGACGGGCAGGTCCGGGAAGACCTCGGCGGCCAGTTCGGCGCTGGGGCGGCTCATCACCGTGTCGGCGTTGGCGATGATGAAGACCTCGACGCCGGGCTCGCGGTGGACCAGGGCCTTGCGGACGGCCTGGGCGCCGTCGCGGGCGTCGATGTAGCCCCAGGCGTTCCAGCTGCGCAGGCGCGGGTCGGCGTCGTAGGAGGGGAAGGCGGCGTAGTCGGCCGGCTCCATGACGTTGGAGAAGCGCAGGCCGACCATCGTCAGCTCGGGATCCCACCGGCAGAACTGGGCGGCCATCTGTTCCTCGAGGTGCTTGCTGAGGGAGTACGCCGAGTTGGGCCGGGCGGGGTATTCCTCGTCGACCGGCAGGTAGGGCGGCGGGGTGTCGCCGAACGGCAGGCCCAGCAGCGTCTCGCTGGACGCCCAGACGATCGTCTTGATGCCCGCGACCCGCGCCGCCTCGAAGACGTTGTAGGTGGCCCGGATGTTGTTGTGGAAGATCGCCGCGTTGGGGAGACGGCCGGGGGCGGGGATCGCGGCCAGGTGGACCACGGCGTCGATCCGGTCGTAGCGGTCGTCGACCGCGGTCAGCGCCCCGACCACCTGGCCGTAGTCGGTGAGCTCGACCTGGACGTCGGCCGTGGGGGCATTGTCCAGGTTGACGACCTGCTGACCGTGGTCGAGCAGGTCCTGCACTACGGCGCGGCCTAGTTTGCCGCTGCCTCCGGTCACCGCGATACGCACCATGATTCCTTTCTACCCCCGGGCCAGATGCTCACGCAGGGCGGCCATGATCTCGCCGGCCGCGGCGAGCTGGGCCGGGGTCAGCGCGTCGACGAAGACCTCGCGGATGTCGCGCAGGTGGGGACGGGTCGCGGCCTGGAAGCTCTCCGCGCCGGCCGGGGTCAGCACGACCTCGGCGCCGCGGTTGTCGGTGACGCACTCCTCGCGGCGGATCAGCTCGCGTTTCTCCATGCGCCCGAGGTGGTGGGAGAGGCGGCTGCGTTCCCACCCGACGGCGGTGGCGAGCTCGGAGGACCGCAGCCGCCGCCCGGTCGCCTCGCTGAGCGCGAGCAGCACCGCGTAGTCGCCCTGGGAGAGCCCGGACTTCTGCAGGCGCGCGCCCATGGCCGCCCGGACGGCCTCGCCGGTCTCGACGAAGTCACGCCAGACGCGGAGCTCTTCTCGGGTGGGGAACTGAGTGGCCACGGCCACACCTCCTGTAGTTGACGTGTCAATCGTAGCGAGCATAATTGACACGTCAATCAGCTTGGAGGGTCATCATGACCGACATCACCTTCGGCCTCGACACGTTCGGCGACGTGCCGGAGGACGACCACGGCAACCTGCTGTCCTACGGCGCGGCCATCCGGCAGGTCGTCGACGAGGCCGTCCTCGCCGACGAGCTCGGCGTCGACGTCATCGCGCTGGGCGAGCACCACCGCCCGGAGTACGCGATCTCCTCCCCCGAGACCGTGCTGGCCGGGATCGCCGGCCGGACGAAGAACATCCGGCTGGCGTCCGGCGTCACCGTGCTGAGCTCGGACGACCCCGTCCGGGTGTTCCAGCGCTTCGCCACGCTCGACGGCCTCTCGAACGGGCGGGCCGAGGTCATCCTGGGCCGCGGCTCGTTCACCGAGTCGTTCCCGCTGTTCGGCTATGACATGGCCGACTACGAGGTGCTGTTCGAGGAGAAGATCGAGCTGTTCGCCGAGCTGCTCAAGGAGAAGCCGGTCACCTGGAGCGGCACCACCCGCGCGCCGCTGGTCGACGCCGACGTCTTCCCCAAGACCGACTCGGGTCACCTGTCGGCCTGGGTCGGGGTCGGCGGCTCCCCGCAGTCGGTGGTCCGCACGGCGCGGTACGGTCTGCCCCTGATGCTCGCGATCATCGGTGGAGCGCCCGACCGCTTCGCCCCGTACGTCGATCTGTACCGGCGGGCGGCCGACCAGCTCGGCACCGTGGCGCACTCGGTCGGGATGCACTCACCGGGGTTCGTCGCGGACACCGACGAGGAGGCCAAAGAGTTGTACTACCCGCGTTACAAGGTCATGCGTGACCGCATCGGCGCGCTGCGCGGGTGGCCCCCGCTGCGCAAGCAGGAGTTCGACCACGAGGTCGAGCACGGCTCGCTCTACATCGGCTCGCCCGAGACCGTGGCCCGCAAGATGGCCAAGGCGATCACGTCGCTCGGCGTCGGCCGGTTCGACCTGATCTACGTGGCCGGCACGACGCCCGCGAGCGCCCGGCTGCGCGCGGTCGAGCTGTTCGGCGCCAAGGTGCTCCCGATGACCCGCGACCTGCTGGCGGGCTGAGCGATGACGACGATCGGCATCCTCGGCGCCGGCAAGGTCGGCACCGTTCTGGCCCGGCTGGCCGTGGCGGCCGGCCACCGGGTGCTCATCGCCGGTTCCGGTGACGTCTCGAAGATCAGCTTGATCGTCGGCGTGCTGGTGCCGGGGGCCGAGCCCACCACCGCGGCCGACGCCGCCGCCCGGTCCGACGTCGTGGTGCTCGCCCTCCCCCTGGGCAAGCACCCGACCGTCCCGGTCGACGCGTTGCGCGGCAAGCTGGTCGTCGACGCCATGAACTACTGGTGGGAGGTCGACGGCATCCGCGACGACCTCACCGACCCGCGCACCTCGTCGAGCGAGATCGTCCAGGCCTTTCTGCCCGGCTCCCGGGTGGTCAAGGCGTTCAACCACATGGGCTATCACGACCTCGAGGAGGGCGCGCGGCCCGCGGGCAGACCCGGCCGCAAGGCGATCGGGCTGGCCGGTGACGGCGAGGCCGACGTCGCCGCGGTCGCGGCCCTCGTCGACGACCTCGGCTTCGATCCGGTGATTGCCGGGCCACTGTCCGAGGGCGTACGGCTGGAGCCCGGCACCGAGGCGTTCGGCGCGAACGTCGCCGCCACCGAGCTGCGGGCCATGCTCGAGCGCTTCGGGGAGTCGGAGCGGGGCCGCGCGGTGACCGCGGCGCGGGCGCCGGCCGAGTAAGCCGGCGGAGGGGAAGGGCGCCGGCCGGCTAAACCGGTCAAGGTCGTGGCGGGGGACACCATGCGACACGCCTCCCGGAGGGCGTACCGGCGCGCAGAATGATCGGGTGACCCAAGAGGCGCCCCACCGTGGCCATCCCAAACTGAGTACTGCCGTGGTGGTGGGTGCGCTCGGCGTGGTGTTCGGCGACATCGGCACCAGCCCGATCTACACGGTGCAGACCCTGTTCAACCCCGACGACCCGCACCCGGTGCCGCTCACCGACGCCAACATCTTCGGCGTCGTGTCGACGATCTTCTGGTCGGTCATGATCATCGTGACGCTCACCTACGTCACGCTCGTGATGCGGGTGAACAACGACGGTGAGGGCGGCATCATGGCCCTGATCACCCTGCTGCGCCGCTGGGGCACCTCGACGGGCCGGCGCAGCGCGGTGCTCCTGGCCCTGCTCGGCATCTTCGGCGCCGCGCTGTTCTTCGGCGACAGCATGATCACCCCGGCCATCTCGGTGCTGTCCGCGGTCGAGGGACTCGAAGTGGTGCGGCCGGGGCTCGAGGCCATCGTCGTGCCGCTCACCGCTCTGATCATCGTCGTGCTGTTCGCCGTGCAGCGACGGGGTACCGCGGCGGTCGGCCGCCTCTTCGGCCCGGTGATGATCCTGTGGTTCACGGTGATCGGCGCGGCCGGCGTGTACGGCATCGTCCGTGAGCCCCGCATCCTCGAGGCGCTGTCCCCGACGTACGCCATCGGTTTCCTGGCCGGGCACTTCCACATCGCCTTCTTCGCGCTCGCCGCGGTCGTGCTCGCCGTGACCGGGGCCGAGGCCCTCTACGCCGACATGGGCCACTTCGGCCGCCGGGCGATCGTGCGCGGGTGGCTGGGGCTCGTGCTGCCGGCGTTGACGCTGAGCTACCTCGGTCAGGGCGCCCTGCTGCTGGGTGACCGGAGCGCCGTGACCGGGCCGTTCTTCCTGCTGGTGCCCGGGTGGGGCCGCCTGCCGCTGGTGATCCTGGCCACCGCGGCCACGGTGATCGCCGCCCAGGCCGTCATCACCGGGGCCTACTCGGTGGCCTCCCAGGCGGGTCAGCTGGGCTATCTGCCGCGCCTGCGGATCGCGCACACCTCCGAGTCGACCATCGGCCAGATCTACGTCCCGTGGATCAACTGGCTGCTGATGATCTCGGTGCTGGTCCTGGTGTTCGCCTTCCGCAGCTCGGCCGCGCTGGCCTACGCGTACGGCATGGCCGTCATCGGGACGATCACCATCACCACGCTGCTGTTCTTCTATTTCGCCCGGGTCCGGTGGAACGCGCCGCTGCCCCTGGTGCTGGCCGGCGGTGGCATCCTGCTGGCGTTCGACCTGCTGTTCCTGGCGGCCAACCTCACCAAGCTGGCCCACGGCGCCTGGTTGCCGCTGCTCATCGGCGTGGCCGCGTTCACCGTGATGGCGACCTGGCAGCGGGGGCGCGCGGTCGTGACCGCGGAACGTGACCGGGCCGAGGGCACGCTGAGCGAGTTCGTCGACGACATCCAGACTCGGCAGCCGCCGCTGAGCCGGGTGCCCGGCACGGCGATCTTCCTGAACCGCGGCAAGCAGACCGCCCCGCTCGCGCTGCGGGCCAACGTCGAGCACAACCACGTGCGGCACGAGCACGTCGTCGTCCTGTCGATCGACACCCTGCCCGTGCCCCGGCTGGCCGACGACCAGCGCATCGAGGTCGACCACCTGGGCTACGCCGGGGACGGCATCACGCACGTCACCGCCCGTTACGGCTACATGGAGACACCGGACGTGCCGGCCCTGCTGGCCATGCTCGACTCCGAGCTGACCGAGGGCGAGATCTCGGTCGACGAGGCCTCGTACTTCCTGTCGAAGATCGAGCTCGTCCGGGGCACGTCCCCCACCATGGCGCCGTGGCGCAAACGCCTCTTCATCGCCACGTCCTACATCACGGCGGACGCGGCGGAGTACTTCAGCCTCCCCCGCGACCGCACGGTGATCATGGGTTCGCGAATAGAGGTCTGAAATACCGGAGCGTCGCCTCCGTCTTGGTCACCTGCGGCTCGTCGTCCGGGACGATCCCGTACGCCCGGAGCGCGCTGGACGTCTCGGCGGCCACCGCGGCCGCCTTGCCCGACGGGCAGCGCGTGGAGAGCTCGGCGATCGACGAGCCGTCCGGGAAGGTCCACTCCTCGGCCATCAGCGGGTGGTCGAGCGCGGCCAGCGTGAGCCGGCACTTGCGCACCTCGACCGGGCCGAAGGTGAGCAGGGCGCTCAGAGGCACGCTGGCGTACGCGGTGAGCAGCCGCCGCTGCCGGCCGGAGAGCAGCCGGGCGAGCGGTTTGCCGGCGGCGATCGTGCGCTCGACCTCGTGCCGGCCGAGGGAGCGCTTGAGGGCGCCCGAGCAGGCGTAGTTGTCGGGCAGCGCGTCGATCTCGACCGCGAACCCGTTGTCGTTGCGCAGCCAGGCCGGCAACGCCTTGGGAAGCACCGGCCGCAACTTGACCACGGCGTCGCCGGCCCGGCCCTCGGTGCTGCGGACCCGCACGATGAGACCGTGCTGCTGGAGGGCGAGATCGGGCGTGTCGAGGAAATAGACCCGCCGGGCCAGGCCGCCGTCGAAATTGGCGTCCAGCGAGCGAAGATCGCCCGACGAGACGGCCACTTTGAGCTCGACCTTGGGGGCCTGTTTGGTCTTCGGAGGTTGCCAGAAACACCTGGTCATCACTGCTTCAGTCACTACACGCCCGCGTGTCTGGTGGTCCGACATGCCGACCCGCATTGCCCGAATCGGCGAAACAAAACCTACCTCTTCCTCACGTAGACGCTTATTGATGAATACCAGCGGAAAATCGCACGTTAACTTTCCGTTAACCTTGAAAACCCTCGTCGTTTACCGCCGCCGCCATCATACCTCGCTCGGCCGCCGCAGCGTTTTGCGCAGATTGCTCCCGTCACGGGCGGTGGACCACCGAAAAGAACCCCGGCCGAAACCTTCAAGCGCGGTCGTCGCGCCGCCGATGAGGTGTCGAGCAGAGCGCGGGCGGGCCGCGCCGGTCTCGAAGCGAAGGGTTCCCCCACGTGCGCCTCCCCCGAAGCGTGGCCGCCGGACTGGCCGCCGCCGTACTGTGCGGCAGCCTGACCGGCTGCAGCAGCCTCAAGCAGCTCACGAGCAGCAGCAAGCCGCTGATCGGCGACAGCAGCCCGAGCGCGTCGCCCTCCCCGGGGCCGAGCACGAGCACGGGCACCCGGGCGGTCGTGCTGCCGGTCCGGCCCAGTGGGCCGTTGGACACCGGCACGGTCACCCACCGGCTCAAGCAGGGCACCTTCACGGTCCAGCTGACCTACTGGACGTCCGACAACGCCAAGCTCTACACGGCCGAGTCGCTGAAGACGATCAACGTCGCGGCCCACGTCGAGGATGCCGACGACACCCACCGCATCACCATCAGCACCTTCCAGGTGATCCAGGACGACGGCACCAAGCGGTCAACGGTGACCCGCGACAACGGCAAGTTCGACGTGACCCCGCCGTACCCCTACAACACCGTGGTGACGCTGCCGGCGGCCACGACCGGAGCGACGAAGCTCACGGTGTCGATCCGGCTGGACCTGCTGGTGGAGACCGCTCCGAAGTCGGACAGCTACTACCGCTCCACCGCCCTGGACACCCTCACCCTGCCGCTGCTCACGAATGGTGCCCCCCGATGACCGAGTCCAGCCCCGGCCTGCGCCGGGCCACCGACCGCCAGATCCTGCTGCCCCGCAGCTCCAAGGCCGGGCCGCTGGCGTTGCCGCCGGCCGTCCCGCAGCTGCACGAGCTGGAGGCGGTCGAGACGATCGCCGGCGAGATCGCCGCCTCGGCCACCAACGCGACCCCGCGCAACGCCACGATCAGCTGCATCATCCCCTGCTACAACGAGCAGGACACGATCGCCGACGTGCTGCGGAGCCTGCTGGCGCAGACGCGGCTGCCGGACGTCATCCACGTGATCATCAACAACACGGACGACGACACCCCCGAGATCGCCCGCGGCTTCGAGGGCCGGCACACCCGTACGGTGAAGGGCGAGGAGTTCGTCACCACGGTGCACGTGCACGACATGGGGGTGAACCCCGACAAGAAGGTCGGCGCGCTCAACTACGGCTACTTCCTGTCGCGCGGCTTCGACTACATCCTCGGTGTCGACGGCGACACCACCCTGGCCCGCGACGCCGTGGAGCGGCTCGAGCTGGAGATGACCGACGACCCGCGCATCGGCGGGCTCAGCGCGATCTACAGCATCGACAAGAACCGCAAGGGCCTGATGGCGCGGTTCCTGGTGGCCGGGCAGCGCGCGCAGTTCGCCGCGTTCAACATGGACAACCTGCTCCGCGGCCGCAACATGGCCGTGCTGGGCGGGCAGTGCAGCTTGTTCAACATGCGGGCGCTCGAGACCGTCATGGTCCGCCACTATCAGCAGGCGCCGTGGGTGCGTGACAGCGAGGTCGAGGACAGCAAGCTGTCGCTCCAGATCAAGGACGCCGGCTTCAGCACGAAGATCAGCGCCAGCGCCCGGGCGTACGTCGGCCCGATGACCAACCTCCGCGCGCTGCACGGTCAGCAGGTGAAGTGGAACTTCGGCGCCATCGACCTGTTCTGGCCCGGCCAGCGCGGTGACAGCAAGGGCCAGCCGCTGCACCCCAACCTGCGGCTGCGGTGGTTCGAGAACATCTCGATGGCGTTCAACATCGTTTCGCGGCTGGGCTTCCTGCTGCTGCTGGTGGCCGCGCTGTCGATCGACGCCTTCGTGTTCAATCCGATCTGGCTCATCCCGCCGGCCATCGCGATGCTGCTCAACCTGCGTCTCGCGCTGTCCATGAAGGACAAGAGCGCCTCCGACATCCTCTATGCGGCGCTTTTCATCCCGGCCGAGCTCTACATGTTCGTACGGATGGGGCACTTCGTCTCGGCCTGGGCACAATTCCTGGCCAAGACCGATCAGGACAACTGGGCCGCCCAGGCCAACGCGGAGAAGGGCAAGGGCTCGGCCTACGTCATGCCGCTGGTCGTGCTGATCGCCATCGTGGGCGGGGCCACCTTCGCCTGGACCCAGCAGAGCGTGGGCGTGCAGTCGGCGATCCTCTCTCTCGGCTGGCCGTTGCTCTACATCGCCACCATCGCGCAGACCGTCTTCATGCTGCGCAAGCTGGTCCGCCGCCACCGCGGCTTCGCGGTCTGATCCGGCGGGGGCGCCGGGCGACCGGCGCCCCCTCAGTCCGCGGCCGCGAGCACCAGCTCGGTGAAGCCGTTGGCCAGCAGGATGACCGCGATGGAGGTCAGCAGGATGCCGGCCACGCGGTCCAGGATCAGGCCGATCCGGGGCGAGATGCGCCGGTCGACGTGGCCCGAGAGATACAGCGTCAGCCCGGTCACGACGGCGTAGGCGAGCGCGGCGACCGAAAGCATCAGCCGCTCGCCGTTGCTCTCGGCGTCGGCCGAGGCGGCCACCCCGAACGCGAAGGTGGTGCCGCCGACCGTCAGCGGGAAGGTCAGCGGGGTGAAGAGCACGGAACGCCAGGGCACCCCGGCCACCGCCTCCTCGCCGGCGGTCTCGGTGACCACGCTCCCCCGCATCAACGGCACCGCGGCCAGCAACAGCGCGATCCCGCCGGTCGCGGTCAGCGCCGCGGTGCTGATGCCGAGCAGGACGAGCAGCGGTTCGCCGACCCAGATGGCGACCAGGACGAACACGACGACGTTGAGAGTCAGCCCGACGGCCAGCCGGACCTGCTCCTTGCGGGCGTACGGGCGGACGATCGGCAGGTACGACGCCAGGGCCGCGACCGGGCTGTAGAGCGCGAACAGCGCCAGGAACAGCACCAGCGCGCTGTGCTCGTCCATCCGCGGTCAGAATTCCACGGCGTCACGGATGAGCGGGCAGGTCATGCAGTGCCCGCCGCCACGCCCCCGGCCGAGCTCGGCGCCGACGATCGTGATGACCTCGACCCCGGCCTTGCGCAGCAGCGTGTTGGTGAGCGTGTTCCGGTCGTACGTGAAGACCGTGCCCGGCTCGAGGGCGACCGCGTTGTTGCCGCTGTCCCACTGCTGGCGCTCGGACTGGTAGACGTCGCCGCCGGTCTCGATCACCCGCAGCTCCTTGAGGCCGAGCGACTCGGCCACGACGTCGACGAACATCCGCGAGCCCTCGTCGGTGATGTCGATCCCGTGCCGGTTGTCGCTGGGCCGCAGCGAGAACGTGTGGATGCCGTCCACGATCGCCGGGTAGAGCGTCGCGATGTCGCGGTCGGCGAAGGTGAACACGGTGTCCAGGTGCATGGCGGCGCGCAGCTTGGGCATGCCGGCCACGACCACCCGCTCGGCCGCGCCCTGATCGAAGAGCGCCTTGGCCACCTGGGTGATGGCCTGCCGGGACGTGCGCTCGCTCATGCCGACCAGCACGACCCCGTTGCCCACCGGCATCACGTCGCCGCCCTCGAACGTGGCCAGGCCCCATTCCTGCTCCGGGTCGCCCCACCAGATCGTCGAGCCGGCGAAATCCGGGTGGAACTGGTAGATCGCCTTCATCAGCAGCGTCTCGTCGTGACGGGCGGGCCAGTACAGAGGGTTGAGGGTGACCCCGCCGTAGAGCCAGCACGTCGTGTCCCGCGTGTAGAGGGTGTTGGGCAACGGCGGCATCAGATATTCGCGGACGCCGGTGGACTCGCGGGCCAGGGCGACGTACCCGGACCGGAAGTCGTCCGGCAGGTCCGAGGTGGCCAGTCCGCCGATCAGATAGACGGCCAGCTCGCGCGGGGCGAGCGACTCGAGGAACGTCCGGGTGTCGTCGACCAGCCCGATGCCCACCTCGTTGGGGATGATCTTGCGGTCGAGCAGCCAGGTCCGGGCCTGCGGGAGCGCCATGGTCTGCTCCAGCAGGTTGTGCAGCTCGACCACTTCGACGTCGCGCTCCCGCAGCTTGTTGACGAAGTCGGCGTGGTCGCGCTGCGCGTTCTCCACCCACATGACGTCGTCGAAGAGCAGGTCGTCGGCGTTGCTGGGGGTGAGCCGGCGGTGCGCCAGCCCGGGTGAGCAGACCAGCACCTTGCGTAGCCGGCCGACCTCGGAGTGGACGCCGTAGGGGGTGGTTCCGGTCATGATCGACTCCTAAGGGTCAGATGGAGATCCAGCCGGCGGCCAGCGCCACGATGCCGACGACGGCGCCGGCGACCGAGACGGCCAGGATGATGAGCTCGCGCGGTGAGAAGAGCCGGCGGCCCTGCTCGCGCCGGGCCATGACGAACAGGATCGTGGCCGGGGCGTAGAGGATGAACGAGACGAGCAGGAACTTGAGGCCGGCCGCGAACAGCAGGAACACGGTGTAGGCGGTGGCGATCAGCGGCACCGTCAGACCCCGGCCGCGGCCCAGCTTGACCGCGTACGCGGCGGCCAGCAGGAACGGGACCAGGCTGAGCGCGCTGGTGAGGTCGAGCGCGAAGTTGAAGGCGTCCTCGGAGAAGTAGGTGATGACCAGGACGACCTGGACGAGGATCGTGGTCAGCAGCAGCGAGTTGAACGGCACGTCGGCGCCCCGGGTCCGGCCCAGGAAGCGCGGCATGTCGTCGTCACGCGCGGCCACGAAGAGCACCTCGGCCGCCATCAGCGTCCAGGCCAGATAGGCGCCCAGCACCGAGACGATCAGCCCGACGCTGACCAGCACCTTGCCCCACTGACCGAACGCGGCCTCGAGCACACCGCCCATCGACGGCTGCCGGAGCTGCGCGATCTCCTGATAGGGCAGGATCCCGTACGAGACGACGGTGACCGAGGCGAAGACGGCGAAGACGCTGAGAAAGCCCAGGACGGTGGCCCGGCCGACGTCGGACCGGCGGGCCGCGTGCCGGGAGTAGACGCTCGCCCCCTCGACCCCGAGGAACACGAACACGGTGACCAGCATCGTGCCCCGCACCTGCTCGAACAGCGAGCCCAGATCGCTGCCGCCCCGCAGGTTGTCGGCGAAGACACCCGGGTCGAGGGCGAACAGCGCGAGCAGGACGAACGCGATGATGGGCACGAGCTTGGCCACGGTGACGACCCGGTTGATGACGGCCGCGTCCTTGACCCCGCGCTGCACGAGATAGAAGAAGGCCCAGACCCCGATCGTCGAGAACACGATCGCCAGCACCGTGTCGCCCTCGCCCAGCGCCGGGACGATGGTCCCGATCGTCGACATGATCAGCACCCAGTAGGTGACGTTGCCGACACACGAGCTGGCCCAGTAGCCGAACGCGGAGAAGAAGCCGAGATACTCCCCGAAACCCGCTTTGGCGTACGCGTAGACGCCCGCATCGAGCTCGGGTTTGCGGACGGCGAGGGTCTGGAACACGAACGCGAGCATCAGCATGCCGGACCCGGCGATCACCCAGGCGATGAGCGAGCCGAGCACCGCGGTCTCCTGGGCGAACCGCCGGGGCAGCGAGAACACCCCCGCGCCGACCATCGACCCGACGACCATCGCCGTCATGGTCATCAGGGTCAGCTTCTGCGGTGTGCTGATCGCCGTCCTGGTGTCGGTCGCGCCCATGGCTGTCCCTCCTTCGAGCTCAGATCGCGGATACGGGCACCGGCGCTGTCGACGGCTTGCCGGCCCGGACGTACGTCACCCCGACCGGCTGGCCGGGGCTGTGCGCACGGACCGCGACCAGCATCTGATCGACGCTGTCCACGGGCTTGCCGCCGATGCTGGGGTGGGTGACCCGGCCGGTGTCGATGATCTGGTCGGCGACCGAGCGGGCGAAGTCCATCGGGATCGCGAAGTTGAGCCCGATGCTGCCGCCCCCGCCGCCGGGCACCTGGGCGCCGGCCGAGTTGACGCCGACCTGCCGGCCCGAGCAGTCCACCAGCGGGCCGCCGCTGTTGCCGGGGTTGATCGCGGCGTCGGTCTGCACCGCGTTGACCAGCGCGCTCGGCCGGCCGCCGTGACCGACGTCGACGGCGCCCCGGGCGAAGTCGACGGTGATCCGGCCACCGGTGGCGGCCGAGGCGATGACGTGGTCGTTGGTCAGGATGTTGCCGGCCGTGTCGAGCACCGAGCCCGACGCCAGGCCGGACTCCTCGGCCCCCTGCACCTGGATCGTCACCAGCGACGGGAAGACCCGTTCGGCCATGCCGGTCACGTCGCAGCCGGTCGAGGCGGCCGGCGTGGCCACGGGCGACCGGCCGGGCGCCCACCAGGCGCCGAGGAGGCCGCCGACGAAGCCGGAAGCCACACACACAGCACGGCCGCGCCGGCGATCACCGTTCCCGCGCCCTCACGCATCGTGGGTTCCATCCGGCACCTCCTGTCCCGCCGACCGTGCCGCACCGGGGCGGGACCGGGCATCATCCGTCGGGGATGAACGCTGGAATGAAGCGGCGATCTCCGGGAAAGCGCGGCCCATGACTACGACCAGAACGGCTCCCGCCGCCACCTCCGCGTTGACCCAGGCCGACGCGGCGCTCCTCCGGCTCGGTGAGACGCTCAAAGACATGGGTTACCGGTTCACCACCGTCACACCGGCCACCCATGAGCGCGTCAACCGGCGTCCGGAGAACGCCACCGCGCGAAGCCTGCGCGACGTTCTCGGCTGGAGCCGGCCGTTCGCCCCCGACCTGCTGCCCGCGCCGATCGTCGACCTGCTCCGGGCGGCCGGCGCGGTGGACACCAGCGGGGAGCTGTGGCGCAGCCGGGTGCGCTTCTCCTCGTACGACGACGAGCTGTTCGTCCACTCGGCGTTCCCCACCGACGCGCCCGACTCGGTGTTCTTCGGCCCCGACACCTACCGCATGGCTGACGCCGCCGCGGCCTGCGCGAGCGGCCGCGAGGTCTTCCGCGCGGCCGACATCGGCTGCGGCACCGGCGCGGGGGCGATCACCGTGGCCAAGCGGGCCCCCGGCGCCGAGGTGTTCGCGCTGGACATCAACGAGACCGCACTGCGGTACGCCCGGATCAACGCCGCCCTGGCCGGCATCGACCGGGTGCTGCCCCGCCACAGCAACCTGCTCGACGGTGTCACCGGCTCCTTCGACCTGATCGTCTCCAACCCGCCGTTCATGATCGACCCGGCCGGCCGGACGTACCGCGACGGCGGTGGCCGGGACGGCAACGAGCTGTCGCTCACGATCATCGACCTCGCGGCCCAGCGGCTCGCCCCCGGCGGTTCGCTCGTGCTGTTCAGCGGGTGTGGCATCGTCGACGGTCACGACGTGTTGCGGGCGGCGGCCGAGCGGCGGCTGGCCGGCACCGACCTGACCTGGACCTATCGTGAGGTGGACCCGGACGTGTACGACGAGGAGCTGGACGGTCCGGCGTACGCCCGGGCCGAGCGGATCGCCGTGGTGCTGCTGACCGCCACGCGGCCCCGATGACGCTCCCGCCCGGCGGCGGCGCCACGCCCGGCGCCGCCGCTGTCGGGGCCGCCGTCGGAGCCGCCGGCGGGGCCGCCGTCGGGGCCACCATCGGGGTCGAGGAAGAGTTCCTGCTGGTCGATCTGGACACGGCGGAGAACGCGCCGATGGCCGAGAAGGTCTACGCCGGGCTGGACGACGCGCTGCGCCACCGGGTCCGCCGGGAGTTCCGGCCGAGCATGGTCGAGATGGTCACCGACGTCTGCGCCGGGCTGGACGAGCTGCGCGAGCAGTTGCTGACGGCCCGGCGGGCGACGGCGGCGGCGGCCCGGGCCACGGGCGCGCGCCTCGTGGCGGTGGGGGCGACCCCGGTCGCCGAGCCCGTGCGCGAGCCGACCGACGACACCCGGTTCCGCCGGATCGTGGATCACTACGGGCCGATCGCCCGTGACCCCGCGGTCTGCGGTTGCCACGTGCACGTCGGGGTGCCCGACCCGGCGCTCGCCGTGGACGTCTGCACCTGGATGCGGCCCTGGCTGCCGGTGATCCAGGCCTTGGCGGCCAACTCGCCCCTGTTCGAGGGCTCGGACACCGGCTATGCCAGCTGGCGGTCCATCCAGCTCGACCGGTGGCCCAGCCTGGGACCGTGGCCACATCTGGAGTCGGCCGAGGAGTACGAGAACACGGTCCGGGCGCTGATCGACTCGGGCGAGATGATGGACCGGACCATGCTGTTCTGGTTCTCCCGCCCGTCGGCGCAGTTCCCGACCGTGGAGGTGCGGGTCGCCGACGTCTGCCTCGAGGCGGCCGACACCGTGCTGATCGCCGGGCTGGTGCGAGGGCTGGTCAGCACTGCGGCGTCCTCGGCGTTCGCCCCGGTGGTGGTGCCCGACGTGGTGCTCGAGGCGGCCCACTGGAACGCCGCCCGGCAGGGCGTCGGAGGCACCCTGCTCGACCCGCGCTCGGGCCGGGCCCGGCCGGCCTGGGACCTGATCGGCGAGCTGGTCGAGCTCATCGGGCCGGCCCTGCGTGAGCACGGCGACCTCGGCGTCGTGACGGCCGAGCTCGATCGGGTGCACCGCGAGGGCACCGGCGCCGATCGTCAGCGCCGCCTGGTCGCCGGCGCCGGAGTGGCCGGCGCCCTCGAACAGGTGGCGCACGCGACCGTCAGGGGGTGACTTCCCCCAGGCGGGGCCGGACCGGCCGCGCCTGGGGGAAGGCGGACACCTAGGATCCGTCGGCCGAGTCGAGGGCCAGGCCGTGCCAGAAGTGGGCCAGGGTGGCGGCGCCGTCGAGGAGCATGCGGATGGAGACGCGCTCGTCGTCGTCGTGCCAGCGATCCTCGGGCAGGCCGACGCCGAAGAACAGCACCGGGGCGCCGAGCTTGCGGGTCAGCAGCTCGGCCGGGCCGCCGCCCGCGTTGCCCATCCGGCCGGGCCGCTTGCCGAAGCCCTCCTCCATCGCCGCCGCCAGGGTGGCCAGCGCGGGCAGGTCGCCCGGGGTCCGGTACGGCTCCTGGGAGATCTGCTCCGAGATGGTCAGGTCGTACTCGACCCGGTCGTCCAAGCGTGCGGCCACCCACTGCCGCAGCTGCTTCTCGACCGTGGCGGCGCGCTGGCCGGTCGCCGTACGGATGCTCAGCCGGGCCGTCGCCGTTGCCGGGACGGCAGCCCGGGGCAGGCCGACCGGATCGCCGGCCAGCATCCCGATCACCTCGACGGCGGGCCGTTCCCAGAGCCGCTCGAGCACCGTGTAGCCGTGCTCGCCGCCGATGCCGCGGGTCTCCGAGCGTTCGAGCCAGTCCTCGTCGCTGTACGGCAGCGCCGCCAGTTCGGCCCGCCGCGCCTCGGTGATCTCCTCCACGTCGTCGTAGAAACCGGGGAACGTGATGCGTCCCCGGTCGTCGTGGAGCGAGCCGATCAGCGCGGCCAGCTCGATCGCCGGGTTGATCGCCGGCCCGGACACCGCCCCGCTGTGCACGTCGCGCAGCGGCCCCATCACCTGCAGTTCGGCGCTGATCATGCCGCGCAGGCTGGTGCAGATCGCGGGGTGGTCGGCCCGCCAGGTCAGCGTGTCGCTGAAGACGATCAGGTCGGCGTCGAGCAGCTCCTGGTGCTCGTCCACGGCGTCGGAGAGGTGGGCCGAGCCGCTCTCCTCCTCGCCTTCGATCAGCAGCTTGAGGTTGACCGCGGGCGCGTCCCGGCCGGTGGCGGCCAGGTGGGCCCGCAGGCCCCAGAGGTGGCTGAGCACCTGGCCCTTGGCGTCCGAGGCGCCCCGGCCATAGAGGTAGCCGTCCCGCTCGGTCGCCGAGTACGGCGCGGTCTCCTCCCACTGCTCGTCGTCGGTCTTCCGGACGTCGTGGTGGCTGTAGATCAGCACGGTCGGGGCGCCGGGCGCCTCGCACCATTCGGCGTAGACGGCGGGCGCACCCTCGATCCGCCACACGTCGACGGTCGGGAACCCGATCGCCCGCAGGGTCCCGGCCAGCCAGTTGGCCGACCGGATCAGGTCCGGCCCGGTCTCCGGCTGCCCGGCCACCGAAGCCAGCCTGATCCAGCCGGTCAGCTCGTTGACCAGGTCGTCACGATGCTCGGTCAGGAAGTCGGGAACATTCGTCGGCACGGGCGCCGACTACCCGGAATGCGCCCGTTCATACGCGCGCAGTTCCTGCTCGAAGCGGTCGGTCTCCCACTGTTCGGTGAGCGCCAGCCGGACGAGCTCAGCCTGGGTGCGCGGGGCCAGGCCGCCGATGGGCTGGTCGCGATCGAGATCGGTGGGGAACGCGTAGCCCTCGGCCGACGCCGCGATGACGTTGTCGACCGACCCGCCGAAGTCCCGCAGCACCGGGTACAGGGCCCGCGCCATCGCGGCCCGGTCGACCGTCTCCATCGCCCGGCCGAAACCCGAGGAGATCTGCAGAAGGTTGGCCATCCGCCGGACATCGGTGGACCGGTTGGTCCCGGCGGCGTGGAACAGGGCCGGGTTGAAGAACGCCGCGTCGCCCTTGGCCAGCGGCAGCTGCACGTGGTGCTCGTCGAAGTAGGCCGTGAACGGTTCCTGGTGGAAGGCGACGTAGCCGGCCGGGTACTTCTGCGAGTGCGGCAGATAGAGGGTCGGCCCGGTCTCGACCGGCATGTCGACGTGCGCGACCGCGCCCTGCAGCGTCAGCACCGGCGACAGCGCGTGCACGTGCGCCGGGTACTGCAGCGCCTGGTCCTGGGACATGAAGCCGAGGTGGTAATCGCGGTGCGCGACCTGAGCCCGGCCTCCCGGGTTGACCACGTTGACCTGTGAGGTCACCTGATAGCCGGGGCCGAGCCAGGCCCGGGCGACCAGCGCCAGCACGGCGTTGTCGTAGTACTCCGCGAACGCCGCCGGGTCACGCACCGCGAACTTGTCGAGCGCGCGCCACACCCGGTCGTTGGCGCCCGGCTGGGCGAAGTGGTCGCCGCCCCGCACCCCGGCCGCCTTCTGCTCCTCGATCATCGTCCCGAACACCTCGGTCGCCCGGTCGACCACGCCGGGCGCGAACGCGCCGGTGAACACGACGATGCCGGGCCCGTCGCGCAGGGCCCGGATGAGTTCGCCCTGGACCTCCCGGGTATCGGGCAGGGAGCCCGGATAGACGAGCACGTTGCCGACGACCTCGGCCGCGTGCGGATAGCCGGTCAGTTCCGTCTTCTGCTCGCAGACTGCCCGGAAGTCCTCCAGGTCGCAGTCGGCGGCGGTGAGCCACGTTGTCATGACAGTCACGGTAGGACCCGGGACCGGCCGGTGGCGTGCTCAGGAACGGAGGTGGGCCAGCGCCTCGTCGATGGACAGGCCGACCGGGAGCCCCTCGATCCAGGCCCGCCACGCCTGCTTGTCGACCTGCCAGGTCTTGAGGTAGCCGACGCAGTCGTCCGGCGTGAACTGCTGGAGGCTCGTGCGGGCCGCGTGCAGGGCCTCGGCCATCTGCATGCGACGGAACACCGAGATGCCGGGAGCGCTGTCCAGACGGCGCAGGACACCGCTGATGAACTGCTCCCGGTCGGCCCGGAAGGCGCGCCAGAACTGGCTGGTGGCCGCCTCCTCGAGCGTCCGGCCGTCGTCCAGGAGGGAGAACAGGCCCTCGGCCAGGCAGTCGCCGAACTCCTCGGTCGCCGCCCGGTTGCGAACCGCGTACGGGTCGAAGCGCGCCTGGCTGAACGTGCCGTGCACGGCGCAGGTGGTGAGTCCCCGCGGGTCCAGCAGGAAGAACCAGTCCTCGTTGTAGATGCTGGTGAAGAACGATGTCGCCCGGCTGCGGCGGAACAGCATCGCGCCGGACCCGATGAACGTGCCCTGCTCTCCACCGGTGTCGCGGTGCGCGTGGCAGACCACCGAGTTGTCGGGGAAGCCGACGTTCTCCAGCCCGACAACCTCGTAATCGTCGAGCAACGCGGCCGCCCGCCGTACCTCGGACGCGTCCTGGATGTCGATGTCGTCGTCGAGGAACAGGACGCGTTCCCACCCGGCCATCCAGGCCAGCGCCAGACCGAAGTTGCGCTTGCCGGGAGTGTCGGTCCGGCGCCGGAGCGGGCTGTCGGCCAGCAGGAGCCGGGTCTCGAGGACGGGCACCCGGCTCGTGGCCGGGGACTCGACGGCGAGCACCTCGACCCCGGAGCCGGCGGTCTGCGCCCGGACGTCCCGCGGGTTCGCGCCGAGGCTGCACAGCACCAGCAGCGGGCAGCCCAGCTCGGCGGCCAGCCGGGTGGCGTGGGTGAGGCTGGTGGCCGACCGCGCCGCCGGCACGATGATCGCGTCGACGTCGGCCTCGGTCTCGACGACCGGGACGTGGTGCAGGAGCGGGCGGTGCGTCGTCCGTTGCCGGGGCTGCGCATCAATGGGCAGCAGTACCGCTGGAGCGGTCACGCTCGGCCTCCGGCCACTCGTGTAGACGAATGTCGTCCACAGTCCAGTCGGGGACGACGACTTCATTGGCGACGATCTTCACGCGGCAGACGATGCTATAGGTGTCGGTGCTGTGAAATCTACGGTCGACGTACGCCGCGTTCCGCTCCTGGATCTTCGGGTCGGTGAGGGCACGCACGATTCCGTAGCTTCCGCGGCTGTACATGCCGTTGAAGAATGTCAGTGTTCGCTCACGATTATAGGGATTCGGAGCGCGCAGGAAGTGGGCAACGTCCTCCTTCAGAGTGGTGCTGCCCTGGTCACGGCGGAGTTTCGGGGAGTACTCGACACGCCGGCCGCCCGCGTCGCCGACCGAGAACGCCCCGGTCTCCTGGAACGTCTCGCGCCTCAGCTGCTTCACCGGCACGTGGCTGAGGTCGGTCAGGGCGGCCTCGGTCACCTCGTTGAAGTCGACGCCGCCGAGCGCGATGAGATGCGCGGTCAGGTCGTCGGTCGACAGCTCCCGCGGCACGCCCACGGTGGTGGGGTTGGTCGGGTTCATGCCCCGGATGAACGACAGCAGCTCGATCAGCGCGTCGAGATCGGCGTACTTGTACGACTCGACGTAGTCGGGGCCCTGGGGCCGGGACACGTCGCCGAACTGGTTGCGCACGTGCGCCGGCAGCTCCGACGGGACGATGGTGATCGCCTGGCCGGGCGGGAACCGCAGCGGGTGCGGGATCTCCGGCTCGCTCAGCGCGTCGGGCAGGCCGGCGCCGCGGCCGCGCAGCGCGTGCAGGTCGCGTCGCAGTTCCTGATACACCTGCTGCTCGTCGACGCTGAGCTGTTCGAGCGCGGGCAACGAGGACACCGGCTCGGCGAGAGCGAAGAAGAGCGCGTAGTCGTCCAGGCGCTCGATCGGCGGCACGATGCCGTGCTCCCAGGAGGAGATCAGCGGGACGCTCACGCCGAGCACGCGGCTCAGCGCCCGCTGGGTCAGGGGCTGCCCAGGCCGGGCCGAGGTGCGCAGCTCCTTCAGGCGATCGGCCAGCGTGGTCACCGTGGGCATCGGCGCCGTCTCCTTCAGTTAACTTCAGTAAACCGCTGAAGCACAGCCCGAAGAATAGACCTTCACATCAGGAAAAGCATGAGTGAAGCCGAATGAAGCATCGTCAATTGTTTGAGTGACAGGAAATTGACCGCTGCTAACGCTACTTCAGTGAAGTACTGAAGTTTAGGCTGAGCCTACAAGAGGCGCTGAACTCAAGCGCCGACAGGGGTGATGACGATGCCGATGCCCGGACGTTCTCCTCGACCACGTGAGCCACCGCGACGAAGCGCCGCTCCTCCGCTCCCGCGCCCGCCCCGAAGATGCCCCGTCGCGAACTCGCCTCTTTGTCAGGGAAGGCCAGCCCATGTCCAACCTCGTCCCCTTCGCCGCGGCGGCCGGCTCCACTCCGGAGCTTCCGACCGACCTCATGAGCACCATCGCGATCGTGGTCGCGGTCATGCTGCTCGGCTTCGCGGTCAGCTGGGCCCGCTCCGTCCTGGTCGCCGTCTGGCAGATGACCCGGATGCTGCTCAACTCGCTCGGTGTCGTCGTCCTGCTCTTCCTCTCTCTCGTCGCGCTGATCGGCGCGCTAGTTGTCTCGGCCTTCGGCCGCTGACGAACCCACGTGCCTCGGCCGCTCACCGGGGCACGTGCCCGGTTCGCGGCCGGGCCGGATGTGGGCTTAGCTGTGCGGGTGGCAGTGACGATCCGCGCCGCGGCCCGCGACGACATCGAGCTGCTCCTCGGATCCCTCGGCGTCGAGCACCATGAGTTCTTTCTCGGCCGGGTCCCTCTGCAGGAAAAGGGTCTGGGCGAGGTTCTGCTGGCCTTCGAGGACGGTCGCCCGGTGGGCGGGGTGTTCCTCTCCTGGGGCCTCGCCACCGAGCCCGAGGTCCGGCGGCACCTGGCCGGCGTACCGATGATCTTTCATCTGCATGTCGCCCCGGCCCGGCGGCACCGCGGGATCGGCCGGGCCCTGCTGCGGCGGGCCGAGGCGAATCTGCGGGCGCGAGGCCACCGGCAGGTGCTGCTCGGGGTGGACAAGTCCAACAAGGTGGCTCGCGACCTCTACCTGTGGCTCGGCTTCGTGCAGCCGGCCGAGCCCGACCTGCGCGACCTGCGGGCGACCCCCGAGCCGGGCGCGCGGGACCACTCGGTCGGCGACACCTACGACATCCTGGTCGCCGATCTGCACCGGACAGTGCCCGGTTAGTTCCGGGCCCTGCTGGCCGTGGCTGCCGGCTGGTCGCCCAGACGTTGCTGCCGCGGATCTGATTTACGCTCAAGCATGGCCACCGACGGGTTTCTGCGCTGGCGGGAACCCGTCGCCCGGGCCCTGTCCCGGGTGATTCCCGGCGACGTGCTGTGGTTCGTCGACACCGCCGCGCCCGTGTTCGCGCTGACCTTCGACGACGGTCCGCACCCCGGCACCACCCCCGAGCTGCTCGAGGTGCTGCGCCGCCACCGGGCCAAGGCGACGTTCTTCCTCATCGGTGAGCGGGTCACGGCGTACGGAGATCTCGTGGAACAGATCGTCGCCGACGGGCACGAGATCGCCAACCACCTGATGCGCGACGAGCGGTCGGTGCGCCTGCCCGACGACCGGTTCCGCCGCGACCTGGCCGAGGTGAGCCGCCGGCTGGAGGCGTACGGCCCGGTCCGGTGGTTCCGCCCGGGCTCCGGCTTCTTCACCCCGCGCATGCTGCGCTCGGCCGCCGATCACGGTCTGCGCGCGGTGCTCGGCACCCTGGTCGCGGACAACACCCGGCCCGGCGACGCCGCGATCGCCGGGGACCTGGCCGCCTCGATCCGCCCGGGGACGATCGTCGTGCTGCACGAGGGCACCACCCACCGCCGCGGCGTGGCCGCCACGACCGACGAACTGCTCTCCACCCTCGCCGCCCGCGGCCTGACCACCGTCACCGTCACCGGCCTCGTCGAGTCGGGCCGTCGGCCCTGAGCCGGACCGGTCCGTTCTGTCCTCTCCGCCGGGACGCGGCCCGGTCGCGTGACTTCCGACGATTCGGTACGTCCGGGGGCACGGCCTGGCGATCGTCCGCGACTCGCCGCCGCATCGGTGATTCGCGACCGGCTGACGGCCCGTAGCGTCGAGCTCACCATGTGCGCCAACGATTGCTACTCATGACCGGCCTCGGGAGTGAATCAGCGCCGGCCGCCGGCCCGAGGACACGACGGCAGTCCGTGGCGATGTCCATCTTCGACAGCCTGGGCAACCCGCACTACAGCGGCGGCGGCCCGGTCGTCGTCCACGAGATCGCCACCAGGCTGGCCCGCGACTACGACGTCGTGGTCTACACCGCGTCGTACCGGGGAAGCCGATCGGGCACCCGGGACGGCGTCCGGTACGTCCATCTTCCGGTGGGTTGGGCCGGTCCCCGCGGTGGACAACTCCTGTTCCAGCTCCTGCTGCCGCTCGTGGCCGTCTTCGGCCGCCAGGCCACGTGGATCGAGACGCTGACGCCACCGGTGTCGGCGAGCCTGCTTCCGGTGTTCTCGCGCCGGCCCGTCGTCGCCCTGGTGCAGATGCTCAGCGGCGCCGACATGGCGCGCAAGTACAAATTGCCCTTCCACCTCGCGGAACGCCGGCTTCTGCGGCTCTATCGGCATTTCGTCACGCTCAACGAGACGGATCGGGCGGTGATCTCGCGGTACGCCCGCAAGGCCACCTGCGAGGTGATTCCCAACGGCACCCATCGTGCGGAGCTCGCCCGCGAGGACTTCGGCGGCGGCGACCACCTCCTGTTCCTCGGCCGCGTCGACGTCGAGCAGAAAGGCCTGGACCTGCTGATGGAGGCGGTCCGCCGGTTGCCACCCGGGATGCCCCTGGTCGTCGCCGGTTCGGGCGCGATCGCGGAAGAGAACAAGCTGCGTCGGCTGGCCGAGGCCACCGGCGTCGACATAGTGCTGGCCGGACGGGTCGCCGGGGCGGACAAGGAGCGGCTGATCCGGTCGTGCGCGGCCCTGGTGGTGCCGTCCCGGTACGAGACGTTCAGCCTCTCGGCGCTGGAGGCGATGGCCCACGGCAAGCCGGTGGTGTATTTCGACCTGCCGCAGTTGCGCTGGATCGGCGACGACTGCGCGATTCCCGTACCGGCCTTCGACGTCGACGCGCTGGGCCGGGCGATGCGCGACCTGGCCACCGACGCGGCACGGCGCGAGTCCCTCGGCCGCCGGGGCTACGCCCGCAGTCTCGACCACGATTGGGACGTCCTCGGCGATCGGTACCGGAGCGTGGTCCAGAACGTTCTCCGGCCTCGCCGTCACCGGTCCGCGACGTAGTACGTCTCGGGCGACCGCGGAATGATCCCGCCCGGAAAAAGGCCGCCCACCTGACTGCCGTAGCCCTCGATCAGACGCGCCTTGGCGCCGATTCCCTCCTCCCATCGCCAGGGCAGCAACCCGTTCCGGGAAAGAAATCTCTGGTCGACCGATGATGATTGATCGTACGGAAAGTCGGAGAAGTAGACGGCCCGCTCGCCGAATTGCGCGCCCGCCTGCCGGGCGATGAGATGATCCACATGTCGGCCGACCCCGACCGGGCAGAACACCAGTCGTGCGCCGGTCGCTCCGGCCACCGCCGCCACCGCCGCACCGACCTCGGCGACCATCGGGCGGTCGCCGCGCGCCAGCCGCCCGCGGGCGATGTCGTAGCGGTAGGTCGGATAGCGGTGCGCGAGCTCGGGCAGCAACCGCCCGGCGCGTGCCGGCAGCCCGCCCCGCAGCCGGCGCCTCCGGAACAGAGCGTCAGGAAAGTCCAGGTGAACGGCCCGCACCCGCAGCTGGGCGAGCACGTCGAGGTCCTCCTGCCGACGGGTCTCGAACAGCGTCCGGGCGTCGCCGGCGCCACAGCCCTCGAGGAAGCCACGGGCGGCGTACGTGTGCGGAGGTTCGGCGGCGGCGGTGAACACCGTCACGACAACAACGGGGCAGGCGCTCGCGACGGCTTCGAGAAAGGCGCCGCAAGACAGCACCGCGTCGTCCAGATGGGGCGAAACGAACATGATGGTATCGCCGGAGGACAATGCGTCACGCAATTTCCCCGGCACCGCTGCGATCATTGTTGATTTCCTTTCACTCACGCGAGAATAAATCTCGGGTACCCCTCTCCGAAACATTCGGACGGGAGGCTGAAGCCATGGAGGCTATTCTTTTGGTGGGTGGTCAGGGAACGCGACTGCGGCCGCTCACCCTCACCACACCGAAGCCGATGTTGCCCCTCGCCGGCATCCCGTTCATCACGCACCAGCTGCTGCGCGCCCGGCAGGCGGGTGTCGATCACGTCGTTCTGGCCACCTCGTACAAGGCCGCGATGTTCCGCGATCACTTCGGCGACGGCGCCACACTCGGGCTGGCTCTCAGCTACGCCGTGGAGCACGAGCCGCTGGGCACCGGCGGGGCGCTGCGCAACGCCACCGGCCACCTGCGCGGCGACGGCCCGGTGATCATCCTGAACGGCGACGTGCTGGGCGGTCTCGATCTGGTCGCGATGGTGGACCACCACCGGCACGGGGCCGCCGACGTCACCCTGCACCTGCGGCGGGTGCCCGACCCCACGGCGTACGGCGTGGTCACCACCGACCGGGACGGCCGCGTGTCGGCCTTCGACGAGAAGACCGACCGGCCGGCGACCGACCAGGTCAACGCCGGGACGTACGTGTTCTCCCGCGCCGCTCTGCAGGCGATCCCACCGGGCCGGGTGGTGAGTGTGGAGCGCGAAACCTTCCCGCGCCTGATCGGCGAGGGCCGACGGGTCCTCGGCCTGCACGACGACGCGTACTGGCTGGACATCGGCACCCCGGCCACCTACCTGCGGGGCAACTGCGATCTCGTCACCGGTCTCGCACCCTCGGCCGCCTTGGACGCCACGCCGGCCGACACCCTCGTGCTGGCCGGGGCTGAGATCGGCGACGGCGCCGAGCTCAGCGGCGGAACGGTGGTCGGCCACCGTACGGCCGTCGGCGCCCAGGCCCAGCTGTGCCGGAGCGTGATCTTCGATGACGCCGCCATCGGCGCCGGCGCCCGGCTGACCGATGCGGTCGTCGGCCGCGGCGCCCGCATCGGCGCGGGAGCCGTCGTCGACGGTGTGATGCTGGGCGACCGGGCCGAGGTGCCGCCCGGGGCGCGGCTGATCGGCGCGGTTCCCGTCCGCGGCTGAGCTGGCCGGAGCGGTCACCGCAGCAGCCAGGTCACTGCCTCGGCGAGCGACCTGGCTGTGACGGTGGCCGCCGGATCGGGCGAGGCGGCCAGCCGCACCGTGGCGCAACCGGCCGCCGCGCCCGCCGCCACGTCGGACGCCGCGTCGCCGATCATCACGCTGCGCCCCAGATCCACCCCCGGGTGGTCGCGGGCGACGCGGTGCAACAACCCCGGCAGAGGCTTGCGGCATCCGCACTCGCCGGCTTCGTGCACGCAGGCGTAGATGCCGTCCACCTCGGCGCCGGCCGCGCCGAGCAGCTCCCGGAACCGGTCGTGCACCTCGTCGAGGCCCGGCGCCGTCATGAGGCCACGGGCCACGGCGCGCTGATTGGTCACCACGAAGACCGGCAGGCCCGCGTCCCGCAACCGGCGCACCGCCGCGCCCGCCCCGGGCAGCAGAATGAGCTGCTCGGGGCGGGTCACGTACGCACCTTCGGGCGCCTTGACGTTGACGGTGCCGTCACGGTCCAGCAGGACCGCCGACCAGGTCGTCATGGCCGTGGGTGGATGGTCGCCTCGACGATCTCGCAGATGGTGTGCCCGACCGCCATGTGGCACTCCTGGACGCGGGCGGTCTCGTAGGACGGCGCCCGGAACGTGAAGTCCGCGAGGCCGGCCAGCTTTCCGCCGTCCGCGCCGGTGAAGGCGACCGTGGTGATCTCCATCTCGGTGGCCTGACGCACCGCCTGGACGACATTGCCCGAGTTCCCGCTCGTGGACAGGCCGACCAGGACGTCCCCCTTGCGGCCGAGGCCGGCGAGCTGGCGGGCGAAGGTCAGGTCGTAGCTGTAGTCGTTGCCGATCGCCGTCATCGCCGCGGTGTTGCTGGCCAGGCAGTACGACGACATCGACGGCCGGTCGTACTTGAACCGGCCCAGGAGCTCGGCCGACAGATGCTCGGCATCGGTGGAGGAGCCGCCGTTGCCGCAGAAGAAGACGGTCCCGCCCTTCGCCATGCAGTCCACCACCGCACCGGTGATGTCGTCGAGCATCTCCATCAGCTCGTCGTCGCGGGTCACCCGGTTCTTCGTCTCGGCGCTCTCGCCGATGCTGGTGCGCAGGACAGCGGAATAGCTCATCGGGGGCTCCAGGTGCTCAGGCCGGCGGGAGCGAAGGTGATCTCCTCGACCGTCATGTCCAAGTTGGTCAGTGCGGCGGCCACCTGCCGTTTGGCGTCGAAGTCGCAGTAGATGAGCATGAAACCACCACCACCGGCTCCGGTGATCTTGCCGCCGAGCGCGCCGGCGGCCCGGGCGGCCGCGTACGCCTCATCGATGTAGGGCGTGCTGATGCGCGGGCTGATCCGCTTCTTCTGCTGCCAGGCCTCGTCGAGCAGGCCGCCGAAGTCCCGCAGCCGGTTGCGCAGCAGGGCGTGCTTCATCGCGGTGGCGAGCTCCTTCTGGGCCCGCAGTCCCCCGACGGTGTCCTCCTCGGCGCCGGCCAGCCGAGCCGATTGATCCGCGATGATGTGGTCGGAGGCCCGGGTCCGGCCGGTGAAACAGAGCAGCAGGTTGTGCTCCAGCTCGGCCAGCGTGTCGTCGCGGATCCGCAGCGGGTTGACGACCACGTGGTCGCCGCCGAGGAACTCGATGTAGTTGAAGCCGCCGAAGGCCGCCGCGTAGTGGTCCTGCTGACCCCCGCGGATGCCGAGGTCGTACCGCTCGAGCCGGTGCGCGGTGCGGGCCACCTCGTAGGCGTCCATCTGCAGCCCGTACCGGTCACGGAGCAGGCCGACCAGGGTCACCATGACGGCGGAGGACGACCCCAGCCCCGAGCCGGGCGGCGCGGAGCTGTGAATCTTGAGGTCGTAGCCGTGGCGTTCGCCGCCGGCCAGGTCGCCGAGGTGGCAGGCCGCGGCCTTGGCCAGGTCGAGCTCGCCGTCGAGTTTCAGGTGCTCGTCGACGCCGAACTGCAGGGACACCCCGAGGTCCTCGGACGAGACGGTGATCTCGCCGTCCGGCCGCGGGGTGAGGCTGCCGTAGGCGTACCGGGCGATGGTCGCGGAGAGCACCGCGCCGCCCTCGGTCTCGGGGAAGGGTGCGACATCGGTGCCGCCACCGGCGAAGCTGACCCGCAGCGGGGCCTTCGCCCGCAGCCGGAGCGAACGGGTGTCGCCTTCGATGGACGGGCCGTCCGTGGCGGGCCGGGTGGTGGCCCCGGCCGCCGGATCGGTGATGAGCAGGCTGGGCACGGTACTCCCTAGAGGTGCGTGGTGCGATGGACGATCGCCGGGGCGCGTCGCGCGCCGGCCCGTTCGAGCACGGTGCGAAAGACCCGGTCGTGGTGCGCGGTCGCCGCCTCGACCGACATCTCCCGGCCCCGCGGGAGACTGAGGGCGGCCAGCCGGTCGAGCAGGGCGTCGTCGGTGGCCAGCCGCTTCAAGGCGTCGCGCAGGGCTTCGACGTCGCCCGGCGCGACCAGCAGGCCGCTGGCCCCGGCGACCTCGCGGACCCCGGGCAGGTCGCTGGCCACCGGCACGCAGCCGGCCGCCATGCCCTCGCCGAGCACGAGGCCGTACGCCTCGGCCGTGGTGAGGCTGGGCAGGACAATCACGTCGTGGTCGCGGTAGGCGCGCCACAGGTCCTCATCGCTGACCCGGCCGCGTACGGTCACGCCCGGCATGCCGGCCGCCCGCGCCTCCAGCTCAGGGCGCTGCGGCCCGTCACCGATCAGCGTCACCGACACGCCCGTGAGGTCGTCGGCCGCGTCGAGGAGCACGTGCGCGCCCTTGTACGGCCGGAGCTGACCGACGAAGAGCACCCGGAGCGCCCCGGCCGGGCGGGCCGGGCGGGGCCGCACCCGGCTGGTGTCCACACCCCACGGGATGATCTCGAGCGGCGGCCCCGAACGGGTGCGCATCCGATCGCGGTACTCCACCGAGCTGACCAGCACAGCGTCGGCGAGCTGGGCGATCCGCCGGTGGATCCGGTTGTAGGCGGCGCAGGCGACCCCGAGTCCCGGGATGGCCAGATCGCTGTGGTGGGTGTAGACGACCGCCGGTCGCCGCCGCATCGTCGCGGCCAGCAGCAGGAAGGCGTCGCTCATGGTCGGCACCGGACCGTGGACGTTGACCACGTCGTAACCGCCCAGGAGGCGGCGGAACCGGGGCCAGGAGAGAGCGAAGCCGGAGAAGCGGAACTCGCGGCGGATGAAGTGCGGGAAGTCGGCCCGGCTGACCACGTCGACGTGGTGCCCGGCCGCGGTGAGGCTGCGGCTCAGGTTGCCCATGGAGGTGGCGATGCCGCTGACGACCGGGGCCACTTCCGAGGTGAAGATCAGGATCCGCAGTGGACGGTCGGGCGCCGCAGGCGGCGGGACCGGCCCGGCGCGGCGCAGGGCATGGACATGGCGCAGGAACCGGCGGGCCTCGGCCGGCCCCGACTTCGAGGCACCTTCGTGCCGTGCCTGAAAGGTGTATTCCGTTTCGCCGACGGCGTTCCACCGGCCCCGTACGAGAATCTCGAGAAGAATCTTGTAGCCGATCGGCCGCAACGGCGCGCCGTCCACGACCTCACGGCGGACGGCGAAGAACCCGCCCAGCGGATCGGTCGACGCCCGGGTGCGGGGCAGCAGGGCGTGCACCAGCCGCCGGCACCCTCGGGAGGCCTGATGACGGAACAGGCCGTGCAGCCCGGCGGCGGACCCCTGCCCGCGGTACCGGGTGCCGACAGCGATGTCGGCCGGCCCGGACAGCAGCGTGTCGACCAGGCGGGGCACGACGTCCGGCGGGTGTTGCAGGTCGGCGTCCATCACCACCAGGACGGCGGCCGTGGTCGCGGCGAAACCGGCGAGCACGGCCCCGCCCAGGCCGCCCTCGCGCCGGCCCGGAGGCCGATGCACACAGGTGACCCGCGGGTCGTGCCCGGCCAGCGTGGTCAGCCGTTCCACCGTCTCGTCGTCGGAGTCGTCGACGAAGACGAGTTCCCAGTCGCGGCCGCTCAGGGCGGCCCGGATCCGGTCGTAGAGAGGTCCCACGCTGCCGGCCTCATGCCGGGTCGGCACGATGACCGCGATGCGTTGTGGATCGGGAGGTCGGTCTTGTGAAGTCTGGTCGTTGTGGGCGATGTCGCCCGCTCCGGGAGCGGGCACAGATCGCTGCGCACTCTGATACACGATGAATCCTCACGTCTGCAACGATCGAATGGGGTTGCATTGACGGACGTGACTTGACGGCCCTCTTTTGAGGACTTTTGAGAAGGGGAGTCCCGTTCCTACCAAGATCGGAAACTCGGAGGATTACCGGCGGTGGATCGGACCGCCGGCAACGTCGAAGCGGATGGCGCGACTGTCGCCGGAAATTGATGTTAGGGACTTGCCCGGCTCAGGGGAAGAGCCCATTCCGTCCGGCGCCGCCGATGCCCAGGCCTTCCGAAATGTCGCAACCATCCGCAAAACCGGTCCGACATACAAGGCTGATGTCCTCTTTGCCACCTGCTCCGGCGTCACCAAACGACGGTTTCGCAAATGAGGAACACATCCTGGCCGTTCGGTGGGTTTCGGCGGTGAAATCGATCCGGATGTGGCCGCTCATTGTCGAATGTGAACGTGACTGTGACGAAGCGAGTCCCTTACTGTTTCCGTTTCATTTCGCTTCATCGGGATGGAACGTGCCGATCTCACATCCGACGCAGCGCCTCAAGCATCCGGGACGCCGTGACGTCCCATGTGTTCTTCTTCACCTGTCGGCGGCCGGCCGCCACCAGTGCCTCCCTCACCTCGGGAGAACGCAGGCTCAGAATGGCGTCGGCCCAGGCTTGCGGCTCGTCCGAGGGAACCAGGACGGCGGCATCCTCGGCGATCTCCCGGAACACCGGGATGTCGCCGGCCACCACCGGCAGCCCGGCGGCCATCGCCTCGAGCAGCGGCAGACCCAGACCTTCGATGAGCGACGGGTAGACGAACGCGGCGGCGCCCGCGTAGAGGCTGTGCAGCTCCGGCTCGCTGACCCGCGGCAGATGAACGATCCGGCCGGCCACGCCGAGTTCCCCGGCCAGCGCCGGCACCTCGTCGGGGAAGCGGTCGTCGACCGTCCCGACCAGCACCAGGTGGTAGTCCTCGGGCAGATGCGGCAGAACCCGTACCAGAGCGGCCACGTTCTTGTGGGGACGCCGGGCGCCGACCTGCAGCAGATAGGTCGCCGGCAGCCGCTGCCCGCCGATCTGCCCCACCGGCTCGGCGCCGTGGGCGAAAGTGTCGTCCACCCCGCCGGGGACGACCTGCCAGTCGGGCACCGGCACCCGATAGAACCGCTCGATGTCGCGGGCCGAGGCGGCGCTCCGGGTGAAGACCCGGTTGCCCCGCACCATCAGCGCGGTGTGCAGCATGTACAGCAACCGAGTACGCCGGTCGGGGGCGAATCGCGCGTCGGTCTCCATGATGCAGTCGTGCACGAACGTGCACCGCCGGCCGCCGCCGATCACCGGGCCGCCCAGGCTGTAGAGCGACAGCGTCACCGTCGCGCCCGCCCGCCGCAGGACCCCCGGCCAGCGCGCCCACTGCATTGACGAGGTCAGTGGCAGGTCGAACAGGGCCCGTCGGTACCCCAGCCCTTCGATGAGGCCGTCGATGTCGAAACGCTGTGAGGTCTGCCCCGGCCGGACGAAAACGGTGACGTCGAACTCGGTGGTGCCGGCGAGCCGGCGGAGCACCATCTCGGCCAGGCGCCCGATGCCGTGATACTCGTCGGAAAGGACGCGCCCGTCCACGGCCAGGTGTTCCCGTCGACGCTGCGGGGGCGATGAAGGGGATGGGGTCATGTCCGGTCAGCTCCTCGAGCGGTAACCTGGATCCCGCGACTGCGGAATGGATCGTCCCGCCTTCCTACCAGAGTGTCCCGGCGGGGATTCCCGGTCGCACACGCGACTGTCTCCGGTGAAACCAGCGTTTTACCCAGTGTTTTCTCGCCTGGTGCCCCGATGCGGGTCAGGGCCGGAGCTAGGCGTTCGCGCCCCGGTTTCCGTACCCGACCCCTCGGCCCGGCGTCACCGGACCACGGAGGTTGCGGACCCATGACCACCGACTCCCGGCATCCGCGGCATGCGGACGCCGCGACATGATGAATCTCACCGGCCGGCGCAGCGCCGCCGGGGGCGGCGTCGTCCTGATCGTCCGATTCGGGCTCGGCGCGGTTCTCAACTACGGCTTCGGCGTGGCCCTGGCCTGGCTGCTCACCCCGGCCGAGTTCGGCGCGGTCAGCGTGCTGCAGAACGTGCAGTTCCTGTGCGCCATGATCCTGGCCGCCGGCTTCCCGTGGGCGCTGGCCGCGACGATCGCCCGGGACCCCGGACCGGGCGTGGTGGCCGCGACGTACCGCGCGGCGTTCCTCGGCAACCTGGCCGTCGGTCTCGTCCTGGCCGCCGCCTTCGTCACCGCCCAGGCCACCCGGACGGTGATCCCGGGAGCGTCGGCGGTGACCGTCGCGTGCGTCACCGTCATGATCGTGACGTTGTCGATGACCACTGCCTTCGGCGGCGGCCTGCAGGGTGAGCGGCGCTTCGACGGGTACGGCGTCATGCAGATCTCCGAGATCGCCATCAAGGTGGTCGTCGCGGTGGCGTTCGTGGGGCTGCTGCACCAGGGCGTCGGCGGCGTGGCGACGAGCTTTCTGATCGGCGCGATCCTGTCGGCCGCGATCGGCTGGCGAGCGCTGCGCGACCGCCTTCCCGGCCGCGGCCCGGTGGCCTGGCGGGCCACCAGCGGTCGTGCGGTCTCGATGGGGGCGGCGAGTTCGGCCTTCGGCGTCATGCTGGCCGTCGACGTCATCGCGCTCAGCGTGGTCGGTCAGGGCCACGGGGTCACCGCGGCTGATGTCGCCCTCTACCAGGCGGCCATGGTGCTGGCCCGGGCGCCGTACTTCGTCGGTGACGCCTTGAGCAACGCCATCTTCCCGTTCGTCGCCAAGGCCGGCTCCCCCGGCGAGGTCGACGGGTGGTTCCGAGCGGCGTTCCGGTGGGTGCCGCTGATGCTGGTGCCGCTGCAACTGGTGCTGGTCATCGCGCCCGGCCCGGTGCTGCGGTTGCTGTTTCCCGGCCACTACGCCCAGGCCGCCGGCGTGCTGCGCGTCCTGACCGTCGGCACGCTCGGCTTGATCGCCATGGACATGCTGCTCAAGACCCTCAACGCCCGGGAGGTGGCGGCCGTGGCCCGGTGGGTCCCGGCGACCCTGGTCGTCGAGACCGTCGCCCTGGTCGTCCTGATCCCCCGGTGGGGGATCACCGGCGCGGCGGCCGCCTTCTCGGTGGCGACGTGGGCCGGCGCCGTCGCCCTCGGCGGTGTGTACGCCCGTCGCTTCCATCCACAATGGGCCGACGCCCGGACCGCGGCGCGCTACCTGCTGGCCCTCCTTCCGCTCGTGGCGTTGCTGGCCGTCGCCGAGCGGGCACCGACCCTGCCGGCGGTGCTCGCGATCGCGGCCGGTCTCGGCCTGTACGCGGTGGCCGTGCTCCGGCTCCGGCTGCTGCGTGACCAGGACGTCGAACGGGCGCTGACGCTGGTGCGACGATGGCAGCCACGACGACGGGTGGTGCCGTCATGAGCCGCCGCCTGCCGGTGCCGGGCCGGCTCCTCGCCCTGATGCTGACGTGCGCCGGGATCGCGGCCGTCTTCCTCCTGTGGAATCTGCACCGCAGCCCCGACACGCAATACGACGAGGTCGTCTACAGCCGGGCCGACCAGGCCGTGGCCGAGAACTGGTCACTCACCTGGACCAACCGGCCGTTGTTCGTGCACACCCCGCTCTCCTTCCTGGCCCAGGCGGGCTGGCTGCGGATCCTCGGCACCTACCGGGACCCGCTGATCGACGTCATCGCCGACACCCGGCTGCTCGCCGCGTTCCTCAGCGTCGCCAACGTCGTGCTGATCGCAATGCTCACCTACCGGCTGGCCGACCGGGCCCGCCCCCGGGCCCGGCTGGTGCTGACCGTGGTGACGGCGGCACTCGCCTCGCTCGACCCGGTACTGCTCCGGTTCGGCCGGATGGCCATGATCGAGCCGTTCGCGCTGTTCGCCTGTCTGGTGACGCTGCATCTGGCGATGGCTTTGCAGGCCCGGCGCTCCCGGTGGTTCGTCGCGGTGGTCGGGCTGGCCGGCGGACTGACTCTGCTCACCAACGAGGTGGGCATCTTCATGCTTCTCACTCCCCTGGTCCACGCGCTGCTCGCTCGCGATCGCCGGTTCATCGGCCGATGCCTCGCCGCCCTCGCGGCCGCCCTCGCGCTCTGGTGCGTCTTCGTGGTCTGGGCGGTCCAGCTGGGGCTGTTCGCGAGCTTCGTCGAGATCAAGTCGGTCACCCTGCAACGGCTGCTCGGCACCGTGCAGATCACCGGCTGGAACCGCCCAGGAGTCTCCTTCGTCAGCGGCCTGTCCGAGCAGGTGAATCAGTACGCGGCGGCCTACCTGATCCTGGCGCTCGGGGCGGTGGCCGCCGTGTGGCTCATGCTGCGGCGCGGCGGCGACTCCGCCCGGTGGCTGCTCGCCTGGCTGATCACCAGCTACGCCTTCGGCGCGTACACCGTCCTGCTGGGCACGCTCAACGAGCAGTTCTTCGTCTACGTCGTGCCCGCCTCGCTCGTCGGCACGGTGCTCGTGGCCGACGCGGTGCTCGGTGCCCGGCGCTGGTCGGCTTCCGTCGCCTGGGTGCTGCTGGGCGCGGTGCTGATTCTGGGCACGAGCAGCTGGGGGCGTTTCTACACCACCCGCAACGACGGCCTGGCCCGGTTGACCGCCTATGTCGGGGCCAACCTCCCGGCCTGCGCCGCGCTGAACGCCACGGGTGACGCCGAGCGGTTCGAGCAGCTGTTCCCGAACCGGCCGATCACCGACTACGCCACCGGTCCGGGCGCCCTCAGCCACGGCGTCACCCTGTTCGTGCTGAGCGACAAGGACGCCGGCATGCGGTTCGGCAATTCGAGTCCCCAGCTGGCGGGCTGGGTCCGCGGGCACGGGACGCGGCTCGCGGCGTATCCGAGCGCCACCTATCGGGGCCTGGAACTGTGGCGGGTGGGCCTCGGGACGTACGACCGCGGCGGGGTGGAACGTCTGCCCGGTGGCGATTTCGTCGTCACCGAGGGCTCCCGATGCGGCGGGCATGCGGTGGTCGACGGGTCCGACGGCGCCTTCGCCACGGGCTGGCGCGCGCTGGGCGGCAAGACGGTCGCCGGAGCGCCGTTGACCGGCAGCTGGAGCGCGGGTGACGGCTACCAGGTCTTCGCCGGCGCCGTGCTGGCCGGCGCCACCGACGCGGCGGGGTCACCACGGATGCTCGCCGAGCCTCTGGTCGCCGACCTGGCCCGGGTGGATCCGGGCGGCTACCGGCGATCCGGGCTGCCACCGCTCGACCGGGCCGGCGCCCCGCGGGCGCCGATCACCGGGGCGATCGCGGCGGCGTACCGCGGCGGAGCCGGAGCCTTGCTGGGCGAGCCGCTCGGCCGGGCCACCGTGATGCCCGACGGTCAGGTCCGGCAGGCGTTCGCCGGCGGTGTCCTGGAACACGGGAGCGGCTCCAGCCGAGTGCGGCTGGCGCCGATCGGCGGTGCGCTGCTCGATGCCGGCCTGGTCACCCCGCCCGCGGACGCCCGGCAGCCGGACCGGCCTCCGCCCCTGCCCACCGAGACCGAACCGGCCCAGCCGACGACCGTCCAGCCATTCTTCTGGACCCTCCTCGGCGTGCTCGCCGGCTATCTCCTTGTCGCGGTGCTCCTGGTACGCCGGCGGCGGTCAGAGCCGTTGCCGCCGGCCCCGTCGCCGACGCCGGGGACGACCCGCTCGCCCGCGCTCGGCGAGCTGGTTCCGGTGTCCCGGCGGGCCACCCTCGTCCGGGCCGGCGCGCTCACCGCGCTCCTCGCGGCCGCGCTGGTCGTGCGGGCCGGCGGTTTCCTGCACGAGGAACCGTCCACGGTGCCGGCGCTCCCGCAGGCGGCCGCGATCGCCCCGGGAGTCGTGCGCACCGGTCAGCCCGCCGAGGCCGACCTGGTACGGCTGCACGACGACTACGGCGTCCGGGGCATCATCGCCATCGACGGCCGGGACGATTCGACGCTCTCGGACGACGAGGAGGAGGCGGCGGCCGAAAGCGTGGGCATCCAGTTCCTCTCCCTCACGTCACCCGAGGGCGCCGCCCTGTCCGCCGGGCAGGTGTCGGCGGTCGCCTCACTGCTGCACCGGACCCGGTCGACCGGCCCACCGTCGCCCAACCTGGTGCTGCTGCACGACCGCACCGGGGACGGCCCGGTGGTGCTGCTGGGCGCCGCGGTGCGGATCCTCGGCCGGGAGGACGCCGGCGAGGTGCTCGCCTCGACGCCGGAGCTGACCGCGGCCGAGCGAAGGTCGCTGGCCGATCTCGCGGCGGCCGTCAAGGGAAACGGGGGCGCGAACAACCCGTACGCGGCGTTGCGCGTTGCGGATCGGTGACGTCATCCATGATCAGTGCTCGTACGGCCGTCGTGCTCACTTTGCTGCTGATGGCCACGGCCGCCTGCGGGACACGTCCGAAGCAGACCGGACCGCCCCCGGGCGGCCTGATCTTCGGCACCCTTGGTTCGCACGCGCCGGCCGCCGCGGCCGAGAACGCGGCGGGTATCCGCGGCGCCACCCTCGAACTCGATTGGAGCGCGTACGAACCGGCCCGCGGCGTCTTCTCGGCGTCGTACGTCACGACGATCAAGGAACGGATGCGCGCGTTCCGGGCGGCCGGGCAGCAGCTCACCCTCGCGCTCGGGGTGCACTACAGCCCCGACTGGGTCCGCGGGCTGCCCGACGCCGTCGCGACGGATCAGCACGGCGCCCGGCTGGCCGGCATCGACATGGTCTTCAGTCAGCCGGTCCGCGAGGCCGTGGCCGAGTACTTCACCCGGATCGACGCCGATCTCGGCGTCCGCAACTTCGCCTACATCCGGCTCACGTCGGGCGGCAACGCCGAGATGCTCTACAACACCGCGGGCTCCTATGCGGCATTCAGCCCGGCCGCCCAGAACGGCCCCGGGATGGCGACCGGCATGAAGCGCAATCCCCTGCCGGGCTGGCGGCCGGGCCGGCCGGGCGTACCCCCGGCACAGGTAGGAGCCTGGGCCGACTGGTACATCGGCGCGCTCGTCGACGTCACGCGGTGGCAGATCGCCCGGTTCGAGGCGATGGGCTTCACCGGTGTCTATCAGGCCGTCACTCCCGGATCGGGGGTCCGCCCGGAGGCCTACGACCAGGCTGTACGGTCGTTCCTGCCGGACGGCCTGCTCGGCATCGGCGGCGCCTGGCACCGCTACTACGCCGCGCTGGCCGGCACGCCGCGCCTCATGGTCTACGTCTCGTCGGTCGCCGACCGCTCCGGCCGCGACGACGTGTGCCAGGCCGCGGACCGCGGGATCGCGGTTACCGACACCCGGGCCGCCGGGTGGTCGGCCACACGCTGGCAGAGCCGCCTGGCCGACGAGTACGGCTTCCGCAAGGGCGGCGAGAATCCCGGATACGGCGACGGCGCCGCAAAGGGCACCTACTACGCCGACACGTCCGACCGGGGCATGCTGGCGACCGCCCTGCGCCAGGCCGTCCGCTGCGAGTTCGATGTGTTCAACTTCGCCCACGACGAACAGCTCTGGCAGGGGCCGCTGAGCCTGTCCGCGTACGCCGATCTGGTCCGGGCCGCCACCGGCGGTCGCTCCTGAGGGTTTCGGTCAGCGCCGGGTGCAGACCGGCACCGAGCGGGCGATGTTGTTGGTCGCGTAGGCCACCGAGATCGTGAAGCAGTAGTTCAGCTGCTCGTTGAGGCCGTAGACGACATAGTCGGCGCTGCCGGCCGGCAGTTGCTGGAACGGCTTCTGCGCCTGACCGGCCCGGCTGCCCGAGACCAGGACGGGCCCCTCGGAGTCCCTGGGGTAGGTCCACTGCAGGGTGACGCTGTCGCGGTTGTCGCGCAGCTTCACGGCGGTGGGAGCGCCCGGGTCGGCCGTCGGCGGGCGCGTCGTCGGGGTGACCGGGGCGGCCGGCGACGAGGCCGCGGGGGCCGAGGCGACGGGCGCGGGGGCGGCGGCCGGGTTCTCGTCGCCGCTGGCGTCGGGCAGGGTCAGGGCGACCACGGCCACGGCGGCGGCCACCCCGGCCACCAGGACGGCGGCCAGCAGGAAGGGCTGGCGGCGGCGCCCGGTGACGACCGGGGCGGGCTCGGTGAGCACGGGGAGGCGCCGCTCGGTGTTGGGCGGCAGCGTGTAGGTGCTCGCGGGCGCGGAACCGACCGGCTGGGGGCGGCCGTCCGGGCCGTAGTCGGGGGCGCGCCGGCCCGGCAGCGGTGGCGGGGTGTCGGCGCGGGCGTGCCGGCCGGTCAGGTCGCCGGCCGACTGGTGCACGTCGGCCAGGTAGAGGGGCTGCTGATAGACCGTGCCGTTGGGGTCGGTCGGGCGGTTGTCGGGCGGCGGCCGGGACGGGTCGTCCGACGGGTCGGGGTCGGGCACCGTGGGGCGGCGCGGGAACGGCACCGTGCGGACCCCGGGAGCGCCCACCGTGGTCACGCCGGGACCGTCGGACTGCTCGACCCGGCTGCAGACGTGCTTGCCCGAGGCCTCGGCGGTGACCAGCGCGGTGACCTGGCGTACGAGCGGGTGATCGGCCGGCAGGTAGCGGGCGCACAGCTCCTGGGCCTTGGCCAGGTGCTCGCGGGACTCGGCGTCGCGGCCGCACTCGCGTTCCATCGCGCCCAGCCGGGCCAGCATCTTGATGCCGGCGGCGGAGGCCTCGCCGTGACGCCGGGTGTGCCGCCGCCACGCGTCCGCGAGCCGGGAGCGGGCCGCGGTGCAGTGCCCGGCCGCGTGCTCGGCGGTGGCCAGGTCGGCCTCGGCGGCGAGCACGCGCGGCGAGTCGGGGCCGTCGATCTCGGTGAGGTGGCCGACCAGCCGGCCGTAGACCTCGGCCGCCTGCCCGTAGTGGCCGACCCGCTGCAGCACCGCCGCGTGGGTGGCGGCCGCGCCGACCGTACGGTCGTGGTGCGGCCCGTGCAGGCGGTCCTCGGCGGCGTGGGCGTACTCGGCCCAGAAGCGGGCGCCCCGCGCGTCGCCCAGCGCGATCAGGATGCGGGCGTGCAGCGCGGCGGCCAGGGCCAGGTCGGGGGTGGCCCGGCGGGGGTCGGCCGCGTCGGCCTGATCGAGCACGCCGGCCAGCACGCGGCGCGCACCAGCGAGATCGCCGGCAGACGTGAGAGTCTGGGCGCGCGCGGTGAGTTCGGCGAGCTGGGGAGGGGCCACGTGTCCCATAGTGCTCATGTGACCACTGTAGGTACAAGTGCAATGTTGCGAAGACCTCGCTAACCGGACACTGGAGAGCCCGTACATGTCCCCTTCGGCCATCACCACCGTCAAGCGTGAGCTCCTGGTCCGCTACCTCGAGGCCTGGGCGCCCGCGGCGCTGCATCGCGCCCGGCGGGTGATCTATGCGCACGGCTACGCCGACCGGGTGGACGGGGCGGCGGCCGAGGCGGCCATGCGGGTGCTGGCCGAGCAGGCCGATCTCGTACGGGGTCGCGAGCTCGCCATGGTGGCGGCCGGGCGCGATCTGAGCACACTCGACGCGCGGCTCAAGGCGATCCAGGCCGGGTCGGGCGCGGGCACCGGACTGGCCGTGCACACGATCTCCGGCGGGACGGACGGGCTGCTGCCGGTCGGCCTCAAAGCGGTCGGCGCTCAGCGCGTACCGCTGCTCGGGTTTCTGGACGCCACCGGCGAGGCCGAACCGCCGGCTACGGCCACAGTGGCCGCCCTGACCGCGGGCAAGCCGGCCGAGGTGATCCTGGTGCTGCCGCCGGGCGTACCGGTCGAGCCCTACCGGGCCGGCTGGCCGCTGTTCACGCAGGTCGAGCTGGCCGACTCGGAGGAGCCGGGCGAGCTGCTGGTCTTCGGCGCGACGGCCGGCAAGAGCATCGAGGGCTTCAAGGAGGCCCTGTGGTCGGTCGACGAGTTCGCGGGGGTGCGCTACCGCGACCCCGGCGACCCGGACCGGCACCTCATCGACATCTCGCTGACTCCGCACCCCGGACCGCTGCGGCGCGAGCTGCTGGCCCATCTGGAACGGGTCGGCGAGGCCACGGTGACCGAGTTGCGCACGTTCGCGCTGACCGAGACGGTCTATCGGGCGGCGGATGCCACCCGGGTGCTGCACACGCTGGTCGATGCGGGAACGGTCACCCGCCGGCCGTCACACGGCCGGCTCGGCGGGGACGTCGTCATCTCCGCTTAGCCGTCGTCCCCGCTTAGCCGTCGTCCCCGCTTAGTCGTCATCTTCGCTCGGGAGCGGATGGTGCCCCGCTCCCAGGAGCTCAGGAGCGGGTGCTCTGCTTCACGGAGCTCAGGAGCGGTTCTTGTCCTGCTTCCAGGAGAACGGGCCGGGCAGGTCGACGCGGTGCGAGCGGCTGCGCGAGTTCCACGACCAGCGGCCGATCTTGAGGCTCCACGAGGAGTAGCCCTTCTCGGTGAAGTTCAGGATCAACGGGCCGAACTTCTTACGCTGCCGAAAAACGAGGCCCATCGGTACGTCCCTCCCATAAGGGTTCGTCGGATGGAAGATCGATTCCCGATTCGACAAATCGGCAAACGTCAGCGTGGCTGCCACGCGTCGGGGCGGGTGGTCAGCTTGCGGACGTGCGCCGGCATGCGCCCGCTGATGAGCTCGGCCAGATTGACCTCGTCGACCACTTCCCGTACGGCGGCGCGCACGGCGACCCACAGATTGGGCAGGTTTTCCGCCGCACCGGTGTAGCGGGTCTCCTCGGGGCGCAGTCCCCGCACGCCGGCCAGGGGCCCGTCGACCGCGCGCAGAATCTGACCGATCGTCACGTCCCGCGGCGACTGTGACAATGTGTAGCCACCCTCGGCGCCACGCTGGGCCCGGACGACACCCGCGCGACGCAGATCGGCGAGCACCGCCTCGAGGAACTTGCGGGGCATTTCCTGATCTTGAGCGATGGCTTGGGCGGACATCAATGCCGGGTAGGCCCTCGCCAGGCTGAGGGCGGCCCGGACCGCGTAGTCGCCGCGCGCGGAGATCTGCACCTGTCCATCATGCCCCTCCCCCGCCACCGTAGGCACACATACCCCACGGTTTTGTGGGAATTACGCTCAGTCAGAGGATCGTCGCTGGGCCGGGATGGCGGCGTGCGGCACACCGGACGCCTCGGCCCGGAACTGACCGGGGCTCATCCCGACTTCGCGGTGGAAGAAACGGCCGAAGTTCGTGGGCTCCGGAAAACCCAGATGACGGCCCACCTCGGCGACCGAGAGAGGCGTGCAGGCGAGCAGCCGGCGTGCCTCCAGCGCGACCCGGTCGTCGACCACCTGCTTGGCGGTGCGCCCGGTCACCGACAGACAGGCCCTGGTCAGCGTACGGACCGAGCAGCCCAGCTCGTCGGCGTAGTCCTCGACCCGGCGGCTGTGCGGGTGACCGGCCTCGAGCAGGCCGCGGAACCGGGTGTAGGTGCGGCTCTCGGGACCAGACGGGTCGGACGAGGCCAGCAGCGCGACCCGCAGCAGCAGGACGCGCAGCTGGTGACGCAACAGCTCGGCGGCGATCGGCCCCGGCACGTGCCGTTCGCAGTCCACGGCCAGCTGAGCGAACTCGTTGATCACGGCGTCCTCGTCCTCGCCCCGCAACTGCCAGCGGCTGCGGAGGTGCTCCTCGTCGCCGGCCAGCCGCGGGTCGAAGGTGACCACCGACGCGATCAGCCCGTTCCGGCCGACGCGCAGCGCCTGGCCCGGACGGATCCAGAGCAGGGTGCCGGGCCGGCACGAGTGCCCGAAGAAGTCGACCTCGACCGTGCCGTGACCGGCCGTGGCCAGCAGCAGGACGTGATAGGGAAGGCGACTCGGCGGCTGGGCCGACGTGGCGTCCAGGGCGCAGGTGCCGACGCCCGCCCAGCCGGGCGGGCGGAACGTGGCGGCAGTGTCGAGCCGCAGAGCTGCAGTGGACATCGCGCCGACGGTAACTGGCTCTGACCAGCGATGCACCCGTTCCGACACAGCTTGAGCGAATGGGCATCGCGGACCCGGAAATCTTGGGTTTAATGTCCGGTTATGAGCTTTAAGTTCCGTACACGGAAAAGCGACCCGTGCGGACCGGCAGTGTCCGCGCGAGTCGCCCCCCGTCGCCTTTCACACGTTATCGGCCCGCCAGCAACCGATTCACCGCCGCATCGACGTCCAGATGTTCCGATTCCCGGCCCCGCGGCACCACCACATAGGTGCGACGGAGGAAACGGACAAGGACGCTGCGAGGCACCTCGAACAGCGCATTGCCGTCCGGAGACGACAACGCGAGGGCCACGAAGTCGCCCCGCGGCGTGGCCCACGGCCACACCCGGACGTCTCCGATGCCCGCGGGCTCATCGAGCCCGGTCACGAGCAGTTCCCGCGCAAAGGACCAGCTCACGGCTTCCCCACCGGCTGATTCTGCGTGGAACAACACGTGGACCGCATACGGGTCGGCTGGGTCGTAACGCAGGCTGGCCCGCACGGGCAGTGCCGTGGCGTCAGGCGCTACGAGCCGCAGCGAGGTTTCGACCTCGACGGTCGTTGGACGAATGGTACTCATGGACGAACTCCCCCCGGCACCGCGCGAGGCTGGTGAACCCCGCGTTTCCCATACTCAGGTGATCCCTGTCGTTACGCTCCGCCATACGCTGATCTCACCCAGTAGTGGGAAGACGGTTCCGAAAACCCTTTCGCACAAGACATAAAGCGCTATCTTGTCCTGTTCTGCCCAAGTACTCGGTTCCGCCCGGCGTCGGGTGGTTCAGCAGTTGACTTACTCCGGTAACGTCCATTCCTCCCGGGTAGTGACGGGGACCCGGAACACTGGGGGATGAAATGACAGCGAAACCAGACCAAGAACAAGCCCGTCCAGGTCTGCTGGACAGGATCCGCGCCAACCCGTCCGGCCGGCTCGCCCTGAAGATCTCGGTCGCCGTCCTGGGCACCATCGTCGTGGCCGTCGGCATCGTGCTGATCCCGTTCCCCGGCCCCGGCTGGGCGATCGTCATCCTCGGCCTGGCCATCTGGGCCATCGAGTTCGCCTGGGCCCGGCACCTGCTCGAGTTCACCAAGCGACACGTCCAGTCCTGGACCCACTGACGTGATCTCAGCAAGGTTCGTTGAGGTACCGGTATTCGAAATGGGTGAGGTGTAGCG
>NZ_JALPVJ010000019.1 GCF_023544445.1 Actinoplanes sp. M2I2
CGACCTCGGCCGGGTCGACCACCAGCAGGCGGCGGCCCTGCGCGGTCAGCGCCGCTTCGACGTACTCGGCGCCGAAGCGGGCGAACCGGTCCCGGCGCTCGACCACGATCGTCGACACGGCCGGGTCACGCAGCAAGGCGAGGAACTTCTTCCGGTGCCCGTTCAACGCGGAACCGACTTCGGTGACCACCCGGTCAACGCCGAGCTTCTGACTAGTGGCCCACACGGTCACCCGGGCGACCTGCCGTTCCAGATCCGGCTTCTAATCGGCCGACGACACCCGGGCGTACACCACGGTCTGCCGGGCTACGGCCGACGTTCCGGTAACCGGCTCGCCGACCATGATGAGGCGGCCGATCCGGTAGGTGGGAACGGGCAGCGTCCCGGCCGCGTACTGCCGCCGAGCGGTGATGTACGCGATGCCGGTCGACGCCGCCCATTCCTTGAGGTTCACGCGAGCATCATAGCCGCCTTAAGAGCGCCAAAGATGCACGAAGCGCCAACAGCTAGCCGCCCCTTGGACGAACGAGCGCTGTTGAGCTATTCGGCTCTGCTATGACGCCATGTCGACTCGCCACCGGATCAACGAAGTTCTTCCGAAACATGCACCCATTGTTCCACGACTAGTTGATGCATGACTAGTAGCGAGGTGCGATCGAGGCGAAGCAGCGAAGTGGTCAGCCGGGCAGGGTCACGCGGACGGGGTAGTGGTCGGAGGCGAACTCGGTCTCGTCGCCGCGGACGACGGTCATGTCGGTGGCCCTGCCGGCCAGGGAAGGGCTGGTCAGCACGTAGTCGAGGCGCATGCGGGAGAACTCGCGGCCGCCGCCCTCGGTGGTGGGGACCGTGAGCGGGGAGCCGGAGCCGGCCACGGGCCACAGGTCGACGAAGCCGGCGTCGAGGAAGGCGCCGACCGCGCGGGTGTCGGCCGAGCCGTCGGCGGCCAGGTGGCGGGCCCGCAGGAAGCCGGGCTGCGGGGCCAGGGTGGCGGTGTGGTCGGTGCCCGGGTCGAGGCCGTTGAGGTCGCCGGCGACCACCGTGGGGACCTTGTCGGGGCGGTAGCGCGCGGCCAGCCAGATCGCCTCCCGCATGCGGCGGTACGGGGAGAACGGGTTGAGGTGGGTGCTCACGATGCGCAACGGGCCGGTGGAGGTGGCGACCGTGACGACCGCGGCGGCGTGGTGCAGGCGCCAGCGGACCTCGGTTCGTTCGAGGATCTCGAGCGGTGGGCGCACGAGCACGGCGACCGGCTGGCCGAGGAACGAGCGGGCCAGGTGCGGCACCAGGCCGGTCGCGTCGGCGACCTGGTGCAGCACGCGGCCGCTGTCGCGGTCGAAGTCGCGCAGCTCCTGCAGGGCCAGCAGGTCCGGTTGCTCGCGCCGGAGCACGGCGGTGATCGCGTCGAGCCGGCCCTTGCCGCCGGTCTTGATGTTCCAGGTGAGGAAGCGCAGCGTCACGACTCGGCTCCGGGAGTGAGAGGGGCGGTCACGCCGGCACCGGACGGTGGTCGCGGACCTCGTGGGCCTCGTCGGCGGCCTCGGTGACCGTCTCGGCGCGGGCGTTCGGGCGGATGATCAGGTAGAGGGCGCCGATCCAGCAGGCCGTGAGCAGCGTCGCCCCCAGGACGTCGGTCGGGTGGTGCATGCCGCGGTACATGCGGGACAGCGCCACCAGCGCCGGCATCAGGAAAGCCAGCACCGGGAACACCCAGCGCCACCACTGGTGGATGCGGGGCATGCAGACGACCGCGATCGCCACCCACAGGCACATGGTGGCGGCGATGTGACCGGACGGGAACGACGAGGTCGGCATCTGGCCGTCCAGCTGGTCGACCGACGGGCGGGCGCGGCCGGTCGCGGCGGCGGCGCAGAGGAAGAGCGTGAGCTCGCCGATCATGGTCAGCACGATGAAGACGACCGGGCGCCACTGCCGCCACAGCGCCAGCGCGAGCGGGCAGAAGACCAGGCAGACGATGAGGACGGCGTGCGTGTCACCGGCCTTGGAGGCCAGCCAGCTGAGGTGGTCGAGCTGCTCGGTGCGGAACGTCTGGAGCCAGCGGGGCACCCCGTCGTCGAACGAGGGCTCCCAGCGCGTCACGGCGTACCCGACGAAGTAGAGGACCCCGAACGTGAACACCCAGCCGACCAGGATCTCGGCGCCCTTGGCCCACGGGTGCGGCAGCACCGCGCCCTCGGCGGGCGCGGGCACGAGGTCGTCGGCGGCGTCGGGGTCGAGGCCGTCGGTCACCGGCGGCACCGGGTGACCGGCCTCGCGGCGCCAGACCCGGAACGCGTACGCGGTGATGCTGATCCAGGCCAGGCCGAGCATCCAGCCGGCCAGGACGTCGGAGAGGAAGTGCACGCCGAGCGCGATGCGGGTCAGGCCGACGGCCACGACCACGATCGCCGCCACCGACAGGATCCAGCCCTTGTGACGGCCGCGGGTGGCCGAGAGCAGGACGAGCGCCAGCATCCCGTACACAATGGTCGCCCCGAGGGTGTGACCGCTCGGGAAGCTGTTGCCACCGCCGTAGGCGATCGGGTCGGTCACGACCGGGCGCACCCGGCCGACGAGCGCCTTGAGCGACGGGTCGAGCACCACCGCGCCGAGACCGGTGACCGCCAGGTAGAGCGCCAGGCGCGGCAGACGGCGGATCAGCAGCAGCAGGACCGCCATGACGACCAGGGGCACCAGCACGCCCCGGCCGCCGGCCGAGGTGATCGTGGTCAGCACCTTGACCACCGCGGGGTGCGGCGCGACCAGGTCGTTGAGACCGGAGGCGATCGACTGGTCGAGGCGGCGCAGCGGGCTCCAGTTGGCCCGCACGAGCAGCAGCAACAAGCCGAAGGCGAGGCCGGCGACCACGACCGCGGCCAGGCCGGCGACGCTGCGCTCGGCGAAGTGCCGGACTGGCGCCCAGCCGGTGCGTTCGACCACCCGGTTGTCGTCGGTCACGTCGGACTCCTTGTCGGGGTTGGGGATGTGGCCCCGCTTTACCCGGACCGCTTCGCGCGTACACCGCGGGCCGGATCGGCCTCGGGCTCCCAGCGGTCGCGCTTGGCCGGGCGGGGGGCGCCGACCCGGGCCGCCTCGAGCTGCGCCGCGAAGGAGAGGCCCAGGAACAGCGCTATCCCGGTCAGGTTGGCCCACAGCAGCAGCGCCATGATCGCGGTCAGCGGACCGTAGGTGGCGCCGAAGCCCTCGCCGAAACGCACGTACCCGGCCAGCAACAGGCTGGCCAGCCACCACAGGACGGTCGCCAGACCGGCGCCGAACAGCAGCCAGGACAGGCCGGGCTGGTGCCGGCGCGGGGAGTACTTGAAGAGCACGGCGACCGCGAAGACGATCAGCACCAGGCTCAACGGCCAGCGTATGAAGTCCCAGGCCACCCGCGCGTCCTCGGCCCACGCCCAGTGCCGGGCGGCCGCGTCGCCGAACGGCCGGCCGGCGACCAGCAGCAGGAAGCCGAACAGCGCGGGAAGCCCGGCGACCGCGGCCAGGACGGTGGCCCGGATGTACTTGAACAGCGCCGGCCGGTCGCGCTCGACGCCGTAGATCCGGTTCGCGCCCCGCTCGATCTGCGAGACCGCCGTGGTCAGCGCGAGCAGGCCGGTGATCAGACCGAGCGTCAGCGCGACCTCGCCGGCGTCGCTGCTGCCCTCGGTGTCCTCCAGCAGCTCGCTCACCAGCGGGTCGCTGGCCCCCGGGGTCAGTCCCAGGATCGTCTCGGCCACGACCCGGCCACCGTCCTCGGCGCCGAGGTCGGCCGCCAGCCCGGAGAGCGCGATGAGGAACGGCACGATCGCCAGGCAGAGCTGGAACGCGAACGCCCGCGCGTGGCTGAAGCCGTCGCCGTAGCGGAACCGGACGAACGCGTCGCGCAGCAGCGGCCAGCGACCGTAACGCCACAAGGCGTGGACGGCGTCGTCCGCCGAGAGCTCGTCCCCGCTCATGTCGCGGGTCTGCGGAACGGGCTCCGTACTACTCACGGGCGGCCTCGCGGATTTCCTCGGCCGCCTCCGCGGCGTTGCTCGCGTCGTACGCCAGGTCGGGGTCGCCCGCCGGGCGGGGAACACTGAGCAGCAGGGCCCGGGGCTTGATCGAGATCTTGAGGGTGCGGCCCGGCTCGATGAGGTCGCCGTCGAGCTGCCGGGGCTGGGCCGAGCGGGCCTGGATCTCGACGTGCTCGGCGGTGTAGGTCTCCATCAGCGGCACCCGCTTGCGGCGACGGACCACGCCCCACGCCAGCGACACCCAGTGACCCAGGTTGCTCGGGCTCAGGATGGCGACGTCGAGCTTGCCGTCGGCCGGGTCGGCCTCGGTCAGCAGCGTCACGCCGCCCTGCAGCCGCCCGACATTGCCGACGATCACCGATCGCGGGCGCCGGGGCATCACCTTGCCGCCGTCGAGCACGATCCGTACCCGCATCGGCCGTTCCCGCAGCGCCTTGACCCCGCCGCCGATGTAGGCCAGCCAGCCGATCCGCTTCTTGGCCTCGTCGGAGGTCTTCTCCAGCATCTGCGCGTCGAAGCCCATGCCGGCCATCACCGCGAAGCACCGGTTCTCGACGACGCCCACGTCGATCCGCCGGCGGCCGCCCTCGAGCGCCACCTCCACGCCCGTGGCCGGGTCGGTGCCGAGACCCAGGTTGGCCGCCAGCAAATTGCCGGTGCCGGCCGGGAGCACGGCCATGGTCACGTCGGAACCGGCGAGCGCGGTCACGACCGCCATCACGGTGCCGTCGCCGCCACAGGCGAAGACGAGCTCGGCCCCGTCCCGTACGGCCTGGTGGGTCTGTCCTTCGCCCGGGTCCTCGGGGGTGGTCTCGTACCAGGTGGGCTCGGGCCATCCGGCGTTCGCCACGCCCTCCTCGATGATCCGGTGGAGATGGTCCATGTCGGGCACCTTGGTGGGGTTCACGACTACGGCACTGCGGGGTCCAGTCACGGCGACAGTGTGCCCGGGTCCGGTGGGGATCGAAACTCTCCTTCTGTACCGTGAAAAGCGTGAGTACGACTTCGGTCACCTGGTGGGGTCACAGCACCGTGTGGCTTTCCGACTCCGGCACCACCCTGCTGACCGACCCGGTGCTCACCGGCCGGGTGGCTCACCTGCGGCGGATGGCCGGTCCGACGCCCGCGCTGCCCGGCGTCCCCGACGCGGTGCTGCTGTCCCACCTGCACGCCGACCACTTCCACGCCGCGTCCCTGCGCAAGCTGGGCGGCACCCCCCGGCTGATCGTGCCGCGCGGCGCCGCCGGGTTCGTGGCCAAGTGCCTGGGCGCCGAGGCGGCCGCCCGCACGGTCGAGCTGGGGCCCGGCGACGAGACGGCCGTGGGTTCCGTACGGGTTCGCGCGGTGCGGGCGGCCCACGACGGTGGGCGCGGTCCGTGGTCCCGCGAGCGCGCGATGGCCATCGGGTTCGTCGTCGAGGGCGAGGCCCGCACGTGGTTCGCGGGTGACACCGGGCTGTTCGACGAGATGAACGAACTGGCCCCGCTCGACCTGGCCCTGATCCCGGTCGGCGGCTGGGGTCCCACGCTCGGCTCGGAGCACCACCTCGACGCGGCGGACGGCGCCGAGGCCCTGCGCCGGGCCAAGGCGGCCTGGGCGGTGCCGGTCCACTACGGCACGCTGTGGCCGGTCGGCCTGGGCCGGGTCCGCTCCCACATGTTCCGCGACCCCGGCGAGGAGTTCGCCCGTGTCGCGCAGCGCACCGCCCCCGACTCGCGGGTGCGCGTGCTCGCGCAGGGTGAGACCTTGACGGTCGAACCCGCGTGACCGCCACCCTGGGCACCCTGGCCTGGCTCTTCGCGGTGGTGGCGTTCGGCGCGATCATCCCGATCGTCCCGACCGGCGCCGCGGTCAGCGGGGCCGCCGCGCTGGCCTTCCACGAGCAGCACCCGGTTCTCATCGTGTTCGTGATCGCGGCCGGGGCCGCCGGGGCGTACGTGGGCGACCTGGTCATGTACGCGATGTGCCGGGTCGGCGGCGAGAAGCTGGCCAAGCGCCTGCGCTGGCTGCGCGACGAGGAACACCTGGTGTCGGTCAAGGAGAAGCTGCGGCAGCGGGAGATCCCGGTGCTGCTGGTCTCCCGCCTGATCCCCGGTGGCCGGGTGCCGGTGCTGCTGGCCGCGGCCTTCCTGGGCATGCCCTGGCGTACGTTCGTGGTGGCCAACGCCCCGGCCTGCGCGCTGTGGTCGGTCGTCTACGCCGGCATCGGCGTGGCCGGCGGCTCGATCTTCCCCGAGCCGTGGGAGGGCGTGGTCGCGGCCGTCCTGCTGATCCTGATCATCAACCAGACCGTCTCGTGGATCACCAAGCGCCGCGAGGCCCGCGCCGCCGCCGCGGCCGCAGCCGCTAATACTTCAAATGCTGGCGCGTGAGCTTCGCGACCTTCTGAACCATGGCGATGCCGCCTGACATGCCCGCGTTGTCGTGCGACAGGACGGCGATCGAGACGTCGGTGCCCGGCCCGGTGACGCGCCCGACCGAGTTGATGATCCAGCGGTAGTTCTCGGTCGAGCGGGACAGCCAGCCGTTCTTCACGGTGAACTTCTCGCCGCCGCGGGCCACCGCCGGAACGCCCCAGTCCTGGCTGCCGTCGACCGTGCTCATCAGCGTGTAGGCCAGCTTGCGGGAGCCGGCGTCCAGCGGGCCCGACGTGTCGACCAGCTCGGACAGCAGCTTGACCTGGTCGTTCACGGTAGTGCGGGTCAGACCCCAGGCGCTGTTGACCCTGGTCGCGGTCAGGCCGAGCCGCTTGTTGCAGGCACCCACCCCGGAGGCCCGGCCGAGCCTCGAGAACAGCGACGTGGTGGCGTCGTTGTCGCTGAGCCGGATCATGCGCTTGGCCAGCGCCAACTCGGTGGCGGTGAGGTCGCGGCGGGAGTCCTGGGCCTTGAGCAGCAGACAGGCGAGCACCTGCACCTTGACCACGCTGGCGGTCTCGTACGCCGCGGCGCCCCGGAACGAGTAGCGCTGGCCGGTGCGGCGGTCGAGCACGGCGACGGAGAACTCGGGAGCCGACGCGGCGTACTTCTTCAGCGCCGCGTCGAGCGCCTTGACCCGGGCGGCCCGGATCTCGGGCGCGCTGGGGCCGGTGGGAGTCGGGGCGGCCGTCGTCGCCGGCGGTGGCGGGGCCGGGGCACTGGGCCCGGGGGCCGCGCGGGCCCCGGTGCCGCTGAACGTCCCGGCCAGCGGGACCCCGCCGCCGCCGGAATCGCGCATCATGCCGGCGCCGACCAAACCCGCACCCCCGAGGACTCCCACCGTCGCGATGGCCAGAATCCAGTTTCGCGTACGTCGCACGCCTGCCATAGTGCCGTGTTCCTCGCAACTATGGGCGCCCCCGGGTGCCTTACCCCCAGATTGACTCCGGCTCGACTCGGGCTCGACTCGGGCTCGACTCCAGCTCAACTCCAGCTCGATTCCGGCTCTACTCGGGCTTGACTCCGGCTCAACTCCAGCTCGACTCGGGCGCGGCTCCCGGCGCGACTCGGGCTTGAAGTCGGCTCGACTCGGGCTTGAAGTCGGCTCGACTCGGGCTTGAAGTCGGCTCGACTCGGGCTCGAAGTCGGCTGACGACGCGCTCACGAGGAGTGATCATGGGCCGGGCGTGACGACTTGGCGCATGATGGGGTCATGCGCTTCCCGTTGGTGTCGCCCGCCGCGATCGGCGAACTAGCCCGTTACGCCGTCGGTCAGGTGGTCGAGACAGCGGCGGCCGTGGCCACCGTCCCCGTCCGGGTGATCGGTCTGCTCGGGCAGACGGAGCTCCTGGTCAGCCGGGTCACCATGCTCGCCGACGAGGCCGACAGCCTGATCCAGCGGGTCACCCGGGTCGTCGAGGCGGCCGAGTCGACGGTGACCGAGGCCCGGACGATCGCCGCCACGGCATCCGGCGTGGTCGGCCAAGCCGTCGAGATCAGCTCCCGGGCCGGCACCGTCGTCGGCACGGCCGAGCAGATCAGCTCCCGCGCCGGCACCGTCGTCGGCACGGCCGAGCAGATCAGCTCCCGCGCCGGCACCGTCGTCGGCACGGCCGAGCAGATCAGCTCCCGCGCCGGGGCCGTCGTCGGCCGGGCCGAGGACATCAGCGGGCGGGCCGGGAACGTCGTCGAGAGTGCCGAGCAGATCAGCTCGCGCGCCGGGAGCGTGGTCGGCACGGCCGAGCAGATCAGCTCGCGCGCCGGGGCGGTCGTCGAGCGGGCCGAGGACATCAGCGGGCGGGCCGGGGACGTGGTCGGCAGCGCGGAGCAGATCAGCTCGCGCGCCGGGGCCGTCGTCGAGCGGGCCGAGGACATCAGCGGGCGCGCCGGGGACGTCGTGGGCAGCGCCGAGGACATCAGCGGGCGCGCGGGCACCGTCGTGGGCCGGGCCGAAGAGGTCAGCGAACGGGCCGAGGGGGTCGTTCTGCGGGCGGTCGGGGTCTCGGACGCCGCCGCGGGCGTGGTCGAGCGGGCCACCGCGGTCAGCGCCCAGGCCGCTCTGGTGGTCGGCCAGGCCGACGGCACCGCCAAGGAGGCCGCCCTGCTGCTGGCGGCCTACTCGGAGGCGCTGCTCAAGGGCGCGCCGCTGGCCCGCCGGTTCGTCGACGAGCTGTCGTCCGAGGAGGTGACGGCCGCGATCCGGATGATCGACCAGCTACCGACACTGCGGGCGCACCTGGTCGACGACGTGATGCCGCTGCTCGGCAAGCTCGACCAGGTCGGGCCCGACCTGCACAAACTGCTCGAGGTAACGGAAGACCTGCACCTGGCTATCGCCGGCCTCCCCGGCCTGAAGTTGCTGCGCCGCCGGGGCGAGGAGCGCGTCGAAGAGACCCGGTGAGCCGCCGGGGCGGGCTGAGCCGCATCGCCGGCGAGAACGCGCCTACCGCCGTCGTCGGCCCACGACGCTGCCGACGCCGGGCACGAGCGGATCGGGCCAGGGCTGAGCAGGCGGCCAGCCGAGCGGCTGAGCAGGTGGCCGGCCGGGCGGCTGAGCAGGTGGCCGGCCGGGCGGCTGGGCAATTGGCCAGCCGAGCGGCTGAGCAGGTGGCCGGCCGGGCGGCTGGGCAAGTTGGCCAGCCGGGCGGCTGAGCAAGTGTCCAGCCGGACGGCTGAGCAGGTGGCCGGCCGGACGGCTGAGCTCAGATGGGCGGCTGAGCGCCTGAGCAGGTGGCCGGCCGGGCGGCTGAGCTCAGGCGGGCGGCCGGGGGCTGAGCTCAGGTGGGCGGATCACGGCGCAGGGCGTCGCGCATCAGGTCGAGGTGGCCGCGGTGCTGGGCGGTCTCGCTGATCATCTGTGTGAGCATCCAGCGGAGGCTGACCGGCGCCTGACCGAAGGACGACCGGGCCGCGCGCCCGTCGAGGTCGCCGAACCCGGCGACGGCCGCCCGGCTGCGGGCGCAGGCGTCCTCGTACAGCTGACGCAGCGACTCGACCGGGTCGTCGCCGGCCGACCTCCAGGCCCAGGTCTCGTCCGTGCCGACGGCCGTCCACGGATCGGGCATGGCCGCGCCCAGCAGGGTGTGGGTGAACCAGAGGTCCTCCATCTGGGCCAGGTGCTTCACCACCCCGCCGATGGTCATGTCGGTGGCCGGCAGCAGGCGCGCGCCCGCCGCCTCGTCGTCGACGCCGTCGAGGGCGGCCAGCACCATCGCACGGTGCCGGTCGAGGAACTGGCTCAGCGTCTCGCGCTCGGGCGGATGCAATCGGGGGAAGTCCATCAGACCTCGACGATAAGCCTCACCACCTCGTACGCGGCGATCTCGGGCCGCAGGCGCACCTCGGGCGGCCGGGTCATCCGCAGGCCGGGCTGCGCGAAGAGCCGGCTCAGGAAGATGTCGGACTCCTGGATCGCGATGTAGGCGCCCGGGCAGCGGTGCGCGCCGTCGCCGAAGGACAGCACCGCGTCGCCCACGCCATCGGCCAGCGGACGGCCCGGACACACCGACTGCGGCTCGGGGCCCACGGCTGTGGCGTCCGAGTTGGCCGCCGTGACGCCGATGTCGACCAGCGCGCCCGACGGGATGGTCGTGCCGCCCACGCGGACGTCGGCCGTGGTGCGCCGGAAGAGGTCGCCCACGACCGGCTCGAGCCGCAGGATCTCGTGCAGCAGGGCGAAACGCTCCCGCTCGTCGCCGGTGCGGTAGCGCTGACGCAGCTCGTCGTCGGTGAACAGGTGCCACGCCGCCACGGTGATGAACTCGCGGGTCGTGACCATCCCGGCCGCCGCGAAGGTGACGCACTCGCCGAGGATCTCGCGGTCGTTGCACCCCTCGTCGATGAGGTGCGAGATCAGGTCGTCGCGGCGTCGCGCACGTCGCACGCTGACAGCCGGCCGGACGTCAGCCCAATAGAACCGGCCGTCGTGAGCATCTGATTGACCCCCGGCCAGAACCCCCGCAGCCCCTTGGCGTCGCCCTCGGGCACATGCGCGAAGAACCGGTCGAGCCGCCGGGCCATGCCGCCGCGGCTCTCGGTGAGGCCGACGACCTCGGCGGCCACCGCGACGGCGAGCTGGAACGACAGATCGGACAGGTCGGCCCGCCCCTTCGCCCGCAGCACCGCGCACTGCTCGTCGGCCAGACGTTCCATCAGCCCGCGATAGGCCGTATCGACCCGCTTGGGGGTGAAGTATTTCGCCGTCTGCCGCCGGTGCTCGCGATGCTCGGGGCCGTCGCGGTAGAGCACGGCGAGCCGCATGCCTTTCGTGTACCGCTTGACGCCCTCGACGCCGAACCCGGCCTGCAGCGTGTCGGCGCGCCGCAGGAACTCGCGGGCGGTCGCGTAGTCGCGCACGTGCCAGGTGCCGTCGCTGCCCACGTGCACGGGACAGCCGGGCGTGAGCTCCCCGCGATCGACCTTGCGTTGTGACCCGACGCTTGTCATGCCCCGATTCTGCCGAGGCGGACGGCCCGCCGGAACCGTCCATCCAGGAACTGTGGATAACCCCCCGCCGCCAAGGGCGAGCGGATCACCGGGCCGACGAGGACGGCGGGGTGAGGAGGCTGCGGGCGAAGCGGGCCTCGAGGTGCGCCGCGCCGCGGACGACGGCCGGCAGCGTGACCGCGAAGAGCGGGCCGGGTGATCAGCGCCGTCAGCCGCCCGGTCCGATACACCGGCGCCGGCATCGGCGCTCCGAGCACCGCCGCCGCGCGTTCCCGTTCCGCGGCGGCCATCGTGCGTGACCGGTTCAGGGCCAGGACCAGCAGCGGTACGCCGATCCAGACGACGGCCAGGCTGAGCCCGGCGGCGCCTGCCCCGGACAGGGAACGGCCCCGCCGTGGTCGGCGGGGCCGTTCGCATCGAACCGGGTGGATCAGAAGACGCTGACGCCGTACGCGTTCAGGGCCTCGGTCACGGGCTGGAAGTACGTGGTGCCGCCGGAGGTGCAGTTGCCGCTGCCGCCCGAGGTCAGGCCCAGGGCCGTCGTGCCGGCGTAGAGCGAGCCGCCGCTGTCGCCCGGCTGGGCGCAGACGGTGGTGCGGATGAGGCCGGAGACCGAGCCCTCGGCGTAGTTCACGGTGCTGTTGAGGGCGGTGACCCGGCCGGAACGGATGCCGGTGGTGGAGCCGCGGCGGGTGACCGTGGCGCCGACGGCCGGGGTGCCGGCCGAGGTGATCTCCTGGGAGCCGACGGTGCCGCTCTTGGTGATCGTCGTGTTGGTGTAGCGGACGATGCCGTAGTCGTTGCCCGGGAAGCTGGTGCCGGCGCGGGTGCCGAGGGTCGCCGAGCCGTTCGTCCAGGTGGTCGCGCCGTTGGTGCAGTGGCCGGCGGTCAGGAAGTAGTAGGTGGTGCCCGAGCGCACGTTGAAGCCGAGCGAGCAACGGCCGCCGCCGCCGTAGATGGCGTCGCCACCGCTGATCCGGGTGGTGAGGGCGCCGGAGGTCTTCTCGATGCGGGCGCTGTCGCCGAGCTTGGCCACCGTGGCCTCGACCGCGGCGAGCTTGGCGCCGGTGACCGTGCTGTCGACCTCGACGACGACCTGGTTGCTGACCGGGTCGATGGCGAAGGCGGTGCCGGGGGTCTTCAGCGACGACTTGAGGGTGTTGTCGGCCGCCGCGAGGTGAGCGCCGGAGCGGCTGACGAAGCGCGCGGTGGCGCCGGACGCCTTGACCGTACGGGCGGTGGCGGCGTCGGTGACGTTGACGACGACCTTGCCGGCCGAGTCGATGTACGAGCCCGCGCTGTTGACGCCGAACTGGGCGTCGAGCTTGGTGGCCAGGGCGGACGGGGCGAACGAGGGGTCTCCGGCGACGGCCGCCGAGGCGGGTGAGGCGGCGAGTCCGGTGCCGACGAGCATGCAGGCGGCTAGGCCGACGATCGGCCGGCGCAGCTTCCGGTTGAGCACGAAGTCCTCCCAGGGGGGTGGGGGTACACCGGATCCGGCGTACCGCTCTGCCCTGGGAGTATTGAGACTTCTCGATCCGTGTTCAAGAGTCCGCCGAAGTTGGCATAACTGTTAACAACGGCCGTGAGCTGCCCAAACGGCCCACATACCGCGAATCGTATTATCCAACCGGGATGGCTAGATGACGCGCCTGGGCCCGGATCTCGGGCACCGCGGTCGTCTCCCACTTCGCCCCCCGGCGCAGCGGCCCGATCAGCCGCCGGTCCGGCTGGACCCGTCCGTCGGCGCCGATCAGCCGCCCGTCGGCGTCGATGTCGAGACCCAGGCCGTGCGGCCCGACCCGGGCCTGACCGGCGTCGAGCAGGCTGCCCACGAACGAGCCCGCGGCGGCCGGCAGACGACCGGGCCCGGCACAGTTGACGACCGCGCCGAACCACTGCACCCCGGCCTCGAGCTCGACCAGCAGGCCCCCGGCGGCCGGCGCGGTCATCGAGCGGATGCCCCCGGCCCGCACCTCGAGCCGGCCCTCGCCGCGCAGTTCGGCCACCCGCGCGCCGACTGTGGGCGCCATCCGGTGCCGGTGACACTCCCACGGGCGGGCCAGGTGGCGCAGGAACGCGTCCTGCTCGTCGGGCGTGAAGGCGGTCCACAGCTCGTCCAGGTACGGGCGCAGCCCGTCCACCACGGCCCGCCAGTCCCCGGCCCGGGCCGCCTCGGCCCGCACGGCCCGCACGATGTCGCGCAGGGTGGCGCAGTCGTCGAGCGCCAGCCCGACCGGCGGCGCGGCCACCTCGGTGTGAGTCAGCGGCAACTGACCCCGGCGGCTGACCGCGGTGATCGGCGCGTCCCGGTCCCGCGTGGCGGTGAGCGTGAGGGCCACGTCGATCGCGGTCAGCCCGGCCCCGACCAGCAGCACCGGCGCGTCGGAGGGGATGGCCTCGAGCGCGCCCTTGGCCCACGGGTCGGCGACGTAGTCGGGGTGGTCGGGCCGGGCCGCGGGCTGCGCGGGCGCCGGGTTGCCGGTCGCGACCACGACCCCGTCGGCGCGTACCTCCGAGCCGTCGGCGAGGCGCACCCCGGTCGCGGACAGACCGGCCGCACGGGACCGGCGCAGCTCCAACCGATCGGCGAATGTCTCGGCGACGTCCGCGAAGACCGCGCGCAGATACTGCCCGTACTCGGTCCGCGGCCGGAACTCGCCGGGCGAGCACCCCGCCCACCGGGCGAAGTGACCGGCGTCGTCCGGGTCGGCGCTCATCGCGCCGGCCCGCGAGTTGAGCAGGTGCCACGGCCGTGCCGACCCGTAGGCCAGGCCGCCGCCCGGCTCGCCGGGCTCGATCAGCACGATCCGGTCGTCGGTGCCGCGCAGCAACTCGCGGGTGGCCAGGACACCGGCACAGCCGCCGCCGACCACGGCGACCGTACGGGGAGCGGACGCCATTACCGTTCGACCACTGTCACGGCGGCCTCGTCGGCCAGGCGGTAGCCGAGGCCGTAGACGGTCGTGACCACCTCGGGGTCGGACAGCTTGGTGCGCAGGCGGCTCACGTGCACGTCGACCGTGCGGTTGGTCGTGTGCGTGTGCCCCCACACCTGGGCCAGCAGCTGACTGCGGCTGAACACCTGACGCGGGTGCCGGGCGAGGAACAGCAGCAGGTCGTACTCGAGGCGGCTGAGGTCGAGCGGTTGCCCGTCGCGGAACGCCGTACGGGCCCCGGGGTCGAGCCGGAGCCCACCGGCCCCCTCCGGCTCGGCGAGCGAGACACCCTGCCCGGCCGCGTCCACGAAGTCCCGCAGGGCCGCGACGACCCGGTCGCGCCCGGCGCCGGTTCCCGAGATGCTGATGGTGACGGTGACCGGCGGCTCGGGCCGGACGGCGACCGGCGGCTCGGGCAGAGCGGGGACGGGGTGGAGCCGGCGGCGCGGGACGGCCGGGTGGGCGATGGCGAGCGCGGACATGGGGTTCTCCCTCCGGGTGACGGCCGCATTAATATATCTCCTATCTGGGATATAGGTTAACCCCGGCCCGGCGGGTCGCCGGGCGAAAACCGATGCGACCTGGGCAATCATCACCCCTCTATGTTGCCCATACTCTCTAGGTTAACTAGGATATGAGACGGTCATTGACATCGATGCTGGAGAGAGCGCACGGTGATGGTCATGCAAGCAGCCGCAACGAGCACCGCCAGTTCGTCCGAACCCGAGATTTCTCACTACGTGGACGTCGTGGACACCGATCTCTTCCGGGCGCTCCTGCGCCGGCACGCCGCGGCCGTCGTCGTCATCACCGCTCCCGGCGAGCCGCCCGCCGGCTTCACCGCCACGTCGTTCACCTCGGTCTCCCTCGACCCGCCGCTGGTCTCGTTCTGCCTGGCCCACACCGCCTCGGCCTGGCCCGCCGTCGAGGCCGCCGGCGTGGTCGCGGTGCACGTGCTGACCCAGGAGCAGGAGCAGGTGGCGCGCACGTTCTCGACCAAGAACATCGACCGCTTCGCCACGCACGGGACCTGGCGGCCCGGCCCGGGCGGCGTGCCGCTGCTCGACGGCGTGCTGGCCCGCATCGTCTGCCGCGTCGTTCAGCGCGTCGAAGCCGGCGACCACACGATCGTGCTGGCCGCCCCCGAGACCGGCTGGCACCACGAGGACAGTTCCGTGACGCCCCTCGTCTACCACGACGGGCACTACGCCCACCTGCGGCACGCCGCCTGATCCGGGAGAGTCATGACCCACCTAGTCGTCGTCTCCGGCAACCCCCGTCCCGGTTCCCGTACGTCGATCCTGGCCGTCGCCGTGGGCGAGGCGCTGGCCGGCCCGCCCGCAAAGGTCATCGAGGTCGGCGAGCTGGGCGCGGGACTGCTCACGCCCGGCGACGAGCCGACGGCCGCCGCGGTGGCGGCGGTGCTGGCGGCCGACCTCCTGGTGGTGGCCACGCCGACCTACAAGGGCAGTTACACCGGCGTCCTCAAGGTGCTGCTCGATCAGTTGCCCGCGCGGGCGCTGGCCGGCAAGCGGGCCGTGCCCGTCGTAACCGCCGGCGTCACGCCCCAGGCGGCCGCGGCCGAGGCCCTGCTGCGGCAGTTGCTCACCGAGCTGGGCGCCGACGTGGCGGAAGGCCTGCCCGTCGTCGAGGCAGACCTTCCGGACTCCGTCGCGATCGCGGAGAAGTACGCCGCTACCTTCAGCTGACCTCGATCGTCAGGTCGCGGGTGCCCCGGGCCCCGAAGGCGTCGGTGAAGGCCACGGTGAAGGCGGCACTGCCCGCGGTGGCCGGCCAGCCCTCGAGGGTGCCGTCGGCCGACAGCGCCAGGCCGTCGGGCAACGCGCCCGCGGCGAGCGACCAGGTGCCCGCGCGACCGCCCGCCACCGTCAGCGTCTGCTCGTAGTGGTCACCGATCACGCCGTCCGGCAGCGAGGTCGTGGAGATCACCGGAGTCGTCGTGGCCACCGTGACCTTGAGCACCCGGGTGACCGCCTGCGGCACGTAGTCGGTGAAGCGGACCGTGACCGTGGCCGTGCCCGGACCCGTCGGCGTGCCCGTGATCGAGCCGCTCGGCCGGAGGGTGAGACCGGCGGGCAGCTTGCCGGCCGTGATGCTCCAGGTGCCTTGACGGCCCGCCGTGAGGGACAGCTTGCCCGAGTACGCCTGACCGGCCGTCACCGCGAGCGCGGCGGTCCTGATCACCGGCTTGGCCGGCGGCCCGGGCACGAACAGCAGCTTGTCGGGCGAGCCCTTACGGTTCTTGACCTTGCTCGTGGTGGCGTTCTTGACCAGGTAGTTGCGCACCTGGGCCGGGGTCAGGCCGGGCGAGGCGTCCAGGGCCAGCGCGGCCGCCCCGGCCACGTGCGGGGAGGCCATCGACGTGCCGCTGGCCACCGCGGTCAGGTAGTCGTCGCCGTAGTAGTCGGACCGGATGTTCACGCCGGGCGCGAACAGGTCGAGCGCCGGACCGTAGTTGGAGAACGTGGCCCGGCGGTCGGCGCTGTCGGTGGCGCCCACGGTGATCGCGGCCGGGAGGTTCGCGGGGCTCATGCGGCCCGCGCTGACGTTCTCGTTGCCGGCCGCCACCACGTACGTGACCCCGGAATTGATCGACCGCTGGACGGCGGCGTTGAGCGACTTGCTGGTCGACCCGCCCATGCTCATGTTCGCGACGGCCGGCTTGACCGCGTGCGCGGTCACCCAGTTCACGCCGCTGATCACCTGGGACAGCGTGCCGCTGCCGTTGCAGTCGAGCACCCGGACGGCGACCAGCTTCACCTTCTTGGCCACCCCGTAGAGCGAGCCGCCGATCGTGCCGGCCACGTGGGTGCCGTGGCCGTTGCAGTCGTTCGCGGCGGCGCCGGCTGTGAGCGCGTTGTAGCCGTACGAGGCCCGGCCGCCGAAGTCGGCGTGCGTGATCCGGATGCCGGTGTCCAGCACGTAGGCGTGCACCGCGCTGCCGTCGTCGGTCGGCGTGAACGACCTGGACGCCTTGGTGGCGCGCTGGTCGATGCGGTCCAGCCCCCAGGCCGGGTTCTTCTGGGTGCCTTGGATGGTCAGCATCCGGTCCTGCTCGACGAACCGCACGCCCGGGTGGGCGGCCAGGCGGCGGGCCTGGGTCGCGCTCAGGTCGGCGACATAGGTGGCGCCGCCGTCGGCCGACATCGCCGAGGCCTGCCCGCCGATCGGCTGGTCGAGCGTCACGATGTAACGGCCGGGGATCGCACCCGGGGCGCCGGCGCCGAAGACCGTGCCCTCGGGAACGGCGGCCTGAGCCGGGACGGCGGAGCCGGCGATCACAACGGCGGCGGTGGCGGCCGCAGTGGCCAGGGTGCGCATTCGCATGGCCCTGTGATCGGTCCCGGCTCGCGCCGACCTGAGGCAAAACCCCGCCGGGAAATACCGGCCCGGCCACCGGCGTTACCACACTCGCGACCGGCGGACGCCATCGCCGGCGCGGAGAGAGGTACCGACATGAAGGTCCGAAACTCGCTGCGGTCGCTGAAGAGCAAGCCCGGAAGCGTGGTCACTCGTCGTCGCGGCCGCCAGGTCGTGGTCAACAAGAAGAACCCGCGCTGGAGCGGCCGCCAGGGCTGACCTGACACGTTCACGGGACGCCGCTGGACCGGCCGCGATACCGTGGAACAGACGAAGCCGGAGACCCACCGCCATGGGTCTCCGGCTTTCTTCTTTCTCTGAACCGCCTCCGGCTCCTTCGATGGGACACCTCCGGCTCCTTCGATGGGCTGCCTCCGGCGGCGGCCTGCCTCGGCCGGCTCAGCGCTGCCGATGGGCCACGAGCGCCAGGCGTACGCGGTTGGGACTGCCCGTCTTGGTCATGAGCGCGGCGATGTGCGTCTTGACCGTGGTCACGCCGATGTGCAGCCGCTCGCCGATCTCGGTGTTCGAGAGCCCCTCCCCCACCAGGTCGAGCACATCCTGCTCGCGCGGGGTCAGACCCTCGACCGGCCGCCGCTGCTCGGCCCCGGCGGTGGTCGCCCGCCGGACCAGCCGCCGCAGCACGTCCCGGCTGAACGGGCTGTCCCCCTCCGCCGCCCGCCGGATGCCCTCCAGCAGCTCCTCGGGCGGCGCGTCCTTGAGCAGGAAGCCGCAGGCCCCCGCGTTCAACGCCGGGTAGAGGTGGTCGTCGTCGCCGAACGTGGTCAGCACGAGCACCCGGGTGGCCGGCCGCTCGGCCAGGACCCGGCTGGTCGCGCTGATCCCGTCCACGCCGGGCATCCGGATGTCCATGACGATCACGTCGGGCGTCAGCCGCGCGGCCAGCGTGATCGCCTCGCGCCCGTTGCCGGCCTCGCCGACCACCTCGAGGTCGGGCTCGGCGTCGCACAGCATGCGCAGCCCGGCCCGGATCAGTTGCTGGTCGTCCACGAGCAGGACGCGGATCACGCGGTGGCCCCGCTGTGCGCCGGCAGCACGGTGGCGACCCGCCAGCCCGCGCCCTCGGGCCCGGCCGCGAGCGTGCCGCCCAGCACCTCGACCCGTTCGCGCATGCCGGTCAGGCCGTGCCCACCGCCCGGCGCCGGCCGGACCGGTCCGGCGCCGCCGTCGTCGCTGACCTCCCAGGCCACGTCGCCGTCCTCGACCGCCACCCGGAGCCGGGCCCGGGCGCCGGCGCCGGCGTGCTTGGCCACGTTGGTCAGCGCCTCCTGGGTCAGGCGGAGCACGGCGAGACCGCGTACGGCATCGATCGCCCCCACCGCCTCGTCGATGTCGGCCTCGACGCCCAGCCCGGCCCGGCGGGCCGTGTCGACGGCCGCGCCCAAGGCGTCGGGCAGCGCGCCCGGTTCGATCGCGGTGAGCGCGGCGGCACTGCCCGCGCTCGCGTCGCGCAGCACCGCGACAAGCCGCCGCAGATCGGCCAGGGCGGCCGTCCCGGTGCGGTGCACGTCGTCGAGCACCTCGCCGGCCCGTGGATCGAGGCCGGGCAGCACGTGCCGGGCCACACCCACGCGCAGCACCATCGACGCGACGTGATGCGCCACCACGTCGTGCAGCTCGCGGGCGATCGCGCTGCGCTCGTCGGCCCGGGCGGCGCGGCTCTCGGAGGCGGCCCGCTGCTCGGCCTGCCGGCTGAGCTCACGCGAGGTGCGCACGACCAGGCCCAGCAGCAGCGGGAGTCCGACCGGCACGACCAGGCCGAAGATCTCGCGGACGATCCGGCCCTCGAACGGCGGCACGTCGAAGCCGGCGTGGACAGCGACGAGCAGGGCGGCGGCCAGCACGAAGACCCGCGGCCGGCTCGCCCACACGACCAGCTCGCCCAGGGCCCAGCTGCTGCCGACCTGGTTGATCGTGGTGTCGTCGATCAGGACGAACGCGACGACCAGCAGCGCCGTCTGCGTCAGGAAGCCGGCCACCGGCAGACGCGAGAGAGCGAGCATCAGGACGAACGCGGCGATCGCCAGAACCCACTGCGTGGCGGTCGGCCCGCGATCCACGCCGCCGTAGAAGACCAGGTAACTCAGGCCGCTGAGGTCGAGCAGCAGCAGCCGGGCCCAGGTGTCCCGCCTGTCGAAGAGACGACCCAGCCAGCTCATGGCGCTCAGCCTAGGCGCTGGGCGCGGAGGGCGACGCGCACGCCCAGGACCGTGGCAGCCACCAGCACGGCCAGCGCCGCGAGGGTGAGCAGATCGGGGCTCAGCAGCGGCTGGCCGCGCAGCGCCTGCCCGGTGACCAGCAGCGTCAGACCCGCGTAGGCGAACCCGGCGACGACGATCAACCGGGCGTTCGCCGCGGCGTCCGGCCGGGTGCGCCGGGCGAGCAGCAGCGCGAGCAGCGGCATGGCCTGAAGGCCGTGCATCCCCACGAAGTGACCGATGCGCAGGTCGCCGCCCGTGGTGCTCCAGCCCAGCAGCGGCAGGCCGGGCCCGCCGTCGGGCACGCCGACCGCGTGGGCGCCCGAGATGGCCTCGGCCGGCGTGGCCTGACCCGGCATCACCATCGGCCAGGCGACGACGAGCCCGAGCAGCGAGAGCAGCAGACCCGCTCGGATCGCGTACGCGGCGACCCGGTCGGTGATGCGCTGGCGCAGCACCACGACGGCGATGACCAGGTGCGCGACGAACAGCGCCATAATGGACGCGCCCATGATCGCCCAGAGTCGGCTGTCCAGCGCGTTCGTGTCGTTGAAGTGGCTGCGATGACCGCGCACGGTCTGGGCCGTGATGATGGCGATCTCGACGAACGAGACGGCGACGATCACCGTGCCGGCCCACTCCCCGAGCCGGCTGCGCCGCGGCAGCACGGTCAGCATCCAGGCCAGCGTGAGGGCGTAGGCCGCGAACGAGACGGCGAACTTGAACGGCTTGGCCCAGATCGGCGCGCCGACCAGGACGCGGTCGTCGATGACCAGACCGGCCGCGGCCACGAGCGCGAGCCCGGCCATGGCCGCGGTCAGCACCAGCAACGGCCGGTGCCATCGAACGGTACGGAGAACGACGGTAGTCATGACCACAGCGTCGGCGTGCGCGGTGGCCGGGTCGTCCGCCCGCGGGCCCCTCCCGCGGCCCACAGGCCGAGAGCGTCTCCTCCCTGGGGAGGAGGACCAGCGATACTGTCGCGCGTGATCGAGTTTCCCGCCGATGAGACGGGCCGGCGCAGCAGCGCTGCTTTCGGCCGCCACGTGGTCGCCGACGCCCTGCGCGCCGCCGACCCCGCCGCCGCGGAGGCCGCCGCCGCCGAGACCGACTGGCGGCGCGGCTACCTGCGGCATTTCCGGGCGCTGGTGGTGGCCGGGCTGACCGACGGGTACGACGTCGCGGCGGCCGGCCTGACGTCGGCCCACGCGCGGATGCCCGTCGAGATCGCGCCGCCCGCGGAGCCGTTCGAGACGGTCACCGTGACCGGCGGCGCGGACCGAGAGACCGAAGTCGTGCTGCCGTACCGCGGTGAGCGGCTGCGCGGGGACGGGTTGCGCCGGCGGCTGGACGCGTGGGTGGCGGCCGGGGTGATCGAGGAGTCGTGCGCCGAAGCGGTGCGCGAGGTGATGGACAACCCGGACTGGCTCGACCTCTCCGATCAGCGCCTGGTCGTGCTCGGGGCGGGCGCCGAGATGGGACCGGTGCCGGCGGTGCTGGGCTGGGGCGGAACGGTCGTGGCGGTCGATCTGCCGGCCGTGTGGGAGCGCGTCTCGGCCGTTCCCTCGGCCGGGACGCTGATCGCGCCCGTGCTCCCCGGCCGCTCCCCCGGGGCCGACCTGCTCAGCGAGCTCGGTGCGGTCGCGCACTGGCTGGACGGGCTCGAGGGCCGGCTGATCGTCGGCAACTACCTGTACGCGCCCGGGGCCGCGTACGTCCGCCTGTCGATGGCGTTCGACGCGCTGGCCACCCGGTTGCGGGCCGGCCGTGACGATGTCGCCCTGGCCTTCCTGGCCACCCCGACCGACGTCTTCGCCGTGCCGCCGGCCGCCGTGGCCCAGTCCCGCTCGCGGTTCGAGCAGCGGTCCCGTCGCGCCCGGGTGGCCGGGGCGCTGTCCGGCGGCCGGTTGCTCCAGCCGAACTACTCCGACGACGCCGTCAACGACAGCCTGGTGCCGCAGCAGGGGCCCAACTACGCGCTGGCCAAGCGCCTGCAGCGGTGGCGGGCGGCGGTCGCGCGACGCGACGGCGTGGTCAGCTTCGCGGTGGCCCCGCCGAGCTGGACCCGCTCGGTCACCAGCAACCGGGTCCTGGCCAAGGTCTACGCCGGCGCGCACCTCTTCGACGTCGAGATCTTCCCGCCCGAGACGGCCAACCGCCTGATGGCGCTGCTGCTCGTGCACCAGATCCGCAAGCCCCGCCCGGCCGCCCCGCTGGCCTGGCAGGACGAGGCGGTGGGGGCGGCCCACGGCGGCCTGTGGCGGACCGCCTACCGCCCCCGCACGGCCCTGCCCCTGGCCGCCGTCCGAGGTGTCCTGCGGTGACCGATCCGGTGGTCTCGCACTTCGATCGGGTGGCGGACAGCTACGACGAGGTGCTCCCGTTCTTCTCCGGCTTCGCGTCGCTCACCGTCGACCGGCTGGCGCCGCCGGCCGGCGTACGGGCGCTGGATCTGGCTTGTGGCCGGGGCGCGCTGACCGGGGCACTCCTCGCCCGGGGGGCCTCCGTGACCGCTGTCGACGCCGCGCCGCGGATGGTCTCCCTGGTGCGGAGCACGTACCCGTCGGTCCCGGCCACGGTCGGGGACAGTGCCGCCCTGGATCTGCCCGCCGATGCCTTCGACCTGGTGGTGTGCGGGTTCGCGATCCACATCGTGGCCGACCCCGACGCGACGCTGCGGGAGGCGGTCCGGGTCGCCCGGCCCGGCGCCCGGCTGGCCTTCACCACGCCCGGGCGGGCCGACGACAGCCCCGACCGGTGGGACGACCCCCTGGTCGAGCTCTACGCGGAGTACCGGCGGTATCAGGAGGACGGGTCCGGGCGGCACGGCAATGACTTCGACGACGACTTCGGCCGGTTCGGGCTGCGGGACGTGACCGCCGAGACGCTGGAGATCGCGATCCCGGTGCCCGACGGGGAGACGTACTGGAAGTGGAGCCGGTCGCACGGCTCGGGCCGCTTCATCGACGGGCTGACGCCCTATCGCCGGGCCGAGATGCACGCCCGGCTGCTGGAGCACATGGTCGAGCGGCCGGGTTTCGTCCTGCGCCGCTCGGCGACGTTGTGGATCGGGCACGCCGGGTAAGTGCTGGTCATGCGCAGACTCATCGTCACCGAGAACATCACCGTCGACGGGATCATCTCGCCCCTGGGTGACTGGTTCGATCCGGGGGCCGACGACGAGGAACTGGCCGCGGTCAACGCCCGGAACGGTGCGGACGCCGACGCGCTGGTGCTGGGCCGGGTGACGTACGAGGAGTTCGCCGGCTTCTGGCCCCACCAGGAGGGCGAGATCTCGGCCTACCTCGACCAGGTCAGCAAGTACGTGGTGTCGACCGGCCTCGAACAGGCGGACTGGCAGAACACGACCATCCTGCGCGACCTCGACGGCATCGCCGCCCTCAAGCGGCAGCCCGGCCGGGACATCACCGTCACCGGCAGCACGACGCTCGTCCGTTCGCTGATCCCGACCGGCCTCGTCGACCTCTTCCGCCTGTTCGTCCACCCGGTCGTGCAGGGGCACGGCGTCCGGCTCTTCGACGAGGTGGCGTTGCCGCTGTCCAAGCCGACGGTCACCGGCTTCCCGTCGGGCGTGGTCCTGCTCGAATACGCCCCACGCCTCGAACACGCCCCGCGCCTCGAATACGCCCCGCGCTGAGCCGGCGGTTACTCCAGGCCTTCCCGCGAGATCGGGTCACCGACGCGGAAGCCGCGGAACGTGACCTCGAGCCCGGCGCGTTCCGGTGAGCAGCACATGACCCCGACCTCCACCGTCTCGGGCAGGTCGAGGTGGCCCAGCCGGACCAGCTGCCAGGAGTCGCCGCCGTCGCCACGGTGCACGGCGACGGCCGACCCGAAGCGGGTGAGCCGGATCGCCACCTCGTCGCGGCCGGCGGGGATCGGGGCCACCGACAGGTCGGAGTCGTCGCGGGTGAGCACGGTGCTCAGCTGTACGGCGCCGGAGGTGACCTCGAGACCGGTCTTCAGCCACGTCCGCTCGTCGGCCCGCACCATCAGGCCGGCCTGGTCGAACAGGGCCGAGTGCCCGGCCGCGACCACCACCTCGGCGGTGAAGTCACCGGTCACCGGGCGGTGGTAGAAGTGCCCGTTGTCGGTGATGTAGCCGTAGAACGTCCGGCGCCAGAAGTCGGTCTTGAGGCCCGTGACGACGCGGATCCCGTCGGGCTCGTCGGACCACTCCGGCGGCTCGTTGAGCCAGGACATCGTGTTCGCCATGCGCCGACCATATCGACATCGATGCTCTTCTGTGGTCCCGTCAGCCGCCGTGGATGGGGCCGGCGGTGGCGGTCAGGCGGGCGCCGGTGCCGCCCCAGCGGAGGGCGACGATCTCGGCGGCGATGCTGACCGCGGTCTCCTCCGGGGTGCGGGCGCCCAGGTCGAGGCCGACCGGGGAGGCCAGCCGGTGGAGCTCGGCGTCGGTCAGCCCGGCCTCCTGCAGGCGCTTGTTGCGGTCGTCGTGGGTGCGACGGGAGCCCATCGCGCCGACGTAGGCCACCGGCAGGCGCAGGGCCATCTCGAGGACCGGCACGTCGAATTTCGGGTCGTGGGTGAGCACGCACAGCACCGTGCGTTCGTCGACGCGGCCGGCCTCGACCTCGGCGTTCAGGTAGCGGTGGGGCCAGTCGACCACGACCTCGTCGGCCGACGGGAAGCGGCGACGGGTGGCGAACACCGGGCGGGCGTCGCAGACGGTGACGTGGTAGCCGAGGAACGAGCCGATCCGCGCGGTGGCCGCGGCGTGGTCGGTGGCTCCGAAGACGAGCATCCGGGCGGGCGGCGCGAACGACGCGACCAGCACCGGGAGGCCCTCGCCGCGGCGCTCGCCGGACCGTCCGTAGTGCAGCACGCCGGTGCGGCCGGCCGCCAGCAGGCCGCGCCCGTCGTCGGTGACGGCGTCGTCGATGCGGTCGCCGCCGAGCGTGCCGTCGCGGCCGTCGGGGGTGACGACCAGATGCCGGCCGTCGTCGAGCCGGGTCAGCAACGCGACCGGCCGGCTGCCGGCGATCGCCCGGGCCAGCTCGGGCAGCTGCGGGAACGACTCGCGGTCGACCCGCTCGATCAGCAGCTCGATGGTGCCGCCGCAGGTCAGCCCGACCTCGAACGCGTCGTCGTCGCTGACGCCGAACTTGGCCGTCCGGGCCGCGCCGGTGTCGATGACCTCGCGGCACAGCTCGTAGACGGCCCCCTCGACGCACCCGCCGGAGACGCTGCCGACGACCTCGCCGCCGGGGCCGACGACCATGGCCGCCCCGGGCTGCCGGGGCGCGCTGGACCAGGTCGCCGTCACTGTGGCCAGGCCGACCGCTTCGCCGGCCTCCCACCATCGGAGCAGGCTCTCGAGCACGTCACGCATGAGGATTCAGCTCCGGAACGTCGAGGTCGAGGTCGTCGGCCACGTCGTCGACGGGCACGACACGGACGGCATGGCTCTTGAGGTACGAACGTGCCCCGGCGTCACCGGTCGCACTCGCGCCGACGCCGGCCCAGTGCGCGCGGCCCAGCAGCACGGGGTGACCGCGGCGTTCGCCGTAGCCGCCCATCACCAGCGAGTCCTCGCCGGCGCGGGCGGTCACCCGGCGGACCGCCTCGGCGGTGATGCCGGGCATGTCGACCAGCAGCACCACCGCCGACGTGGCCGGCGTATCGCCCAGCGCCCGCAGGCCCGCCCGCAGCGACGACCCCATCCCCGAGCGCCAGTCCTGATTGATCACGGTCGTGGGCAGGCCGGGGGCGGCGGCGAGCACCTGCTCGGCCGCCGCCCCCAGCACCACGACGATCTGGGACAGACCGGCCTCGCGCAGGGTGTCCACCGCCCGCTGGACCAGGAGCCGGTCGGGGTACGGGATCAGCGCCTTGGGCATGCCGTAGCGACTCCCCGCCCCGGCGGCGAGCACCAACCCGGCAGTGTCATGGACCACACGTCGACCCTAGCCGGTCATCGATCGCCCGCCTTGTCATCGCGGGCCACTCTGACCAGCTCGACGAGACCGCCCGCGTACTCCTGGGCCTCGGCGTGGGCCTCGTCGAACGGCGGCTGGAAACCGACGCCCTCCCACTGCTGCGTCGCCTCGTTCCACCGGTCGTTGCCGACCTCGAAGTCCCAGGCGTCGATGCCGAGCTCGTAGTAGAGCTGGTCGGCCGAGTTGCCGGCCGCCGAGTAGAGCACGTCGGCCACCGGCCCGGTGTAGGACGGCCAGGTCACCGTGCCGCGCTCGGCCGCGATCGCGCCGACGATCCGCCGCGCGCTGTCCAGGAAGAACTTGGACTCGTCGATCGACGGCCGCGGCAGCGTGACCCGGCCGTCGGCCTTGTAGGCGCCGGGCGGCCACATGAAGTAACCGCCGTAGCTGTGCACGTTCATCGCCAGCCCGATGTTCGGGTGGGCCTTGGCCAGCGCGATCACGTTGCTGCTCTCGGCCTCGGACAGTTCGGCGGTGCCCGCGTACGTGCCGGACAGGCAGTTGGGGCTGCCGCCGACGTAGCCGTCGAAGTAGGACCCGACGGTGTAGTTGCGGTTGACGTCGACGCCCCACGAGTCGCGGTTGCGGGGGTCCCGGGCCGGGCCGGTGCAGTGGTTGACCAGGTTCTTGCGCTGGAAGTTGAAGTCGTTGAACGAGTAGTTGGCGCCGTCCGGGTTGACCGTCGGGACGACGAAGACGTCCACCGAGTCGACCAGCTCGCGGGTGGCCGGGTCGGTCGCGTAGTTGGCCAGCAGCCGCTCGGCGAACTCCAGGGTCACCAGCGGGGTGGCCCACTCCCGGGCGTGCTCCTGCGAGTAGGCCAGCACGCCCGGCTTCGAGCCGTCGCGCACCTTGCCGATGCGGAGCGCCTGCACGGTCCACGGCCCGCGCGGCACCTCGGTGCCCTGGAGGCCGTCGTCGAGGCGCGCCGGTCCGGTCACCGGCATCGGGACCCCGGCCGAGCCCTCCTCGACGAAGGCGCGGAACCGTTGCGGGTAGCGGGCCGTGATGAAGGCGGCCACGTCGTCGGTCGTGCTGATCACCTTGCCGCCGGCGTCGGTCGCCAGCCGTACGGTGAGAACGCGGTCCCGATAGGCGGCCGAGAGCGGCCGGTTCGCCGCGCCCGGGTCGACCGTGCGCACCTGCACGCCGTTCATCCCCTGGTCGCCGAACTTGACCGACTCGACCACGACGGCCACGGCGGCCGGATCGCCGAGGTAGGCCGAAGCCGTACGCCGGTAGCCCTGGGTCTTGGTGGGCAGGTCGAGGACGTCGACCAGCGCCGGGTACTGCCGCCCGAGCCGCTTGATCCGGGCCCGCACGTCGACCGGCGTCATGTACGCGTCGACGAAGTCCTTCTGATAGCCGCTGGGCGCGGCCGGGGGTGTCGCGCCCGGCCAGGCCGCCGGAGTGACGGCCCGCGCGGTGCCGCCGAGGCTGGACGTGGCCGTCACCTGCACCGGCTTGGCCGGCAGCGGGCGGGGCAGCGTGTAGTGGTACTGGTATTCGCCCGCGTCCTCGAACCGCACGAGCGGGAACGACCCGGTCGCGCCGTCGGCCGTCCGCCAGGTGACCGTGATCTCCAGGTCGGGGTCGTCGCTCGCCGTCGTGGCCACCTGGGTCTGCAGGAACGTCCGGCCGCCGGTGGTCCACCAGTACGCCTGCAGGAAGTGCAGCGTGTCGGCCTGGACCGCGAGCCGGGACTGCGCCGCCCGCGGGGCGACGGCGGCCGCCCGCTGGATGACCTGCACGGGCACCGCCCCCTGCCCGGTCAGGGTCGCGAGCTGCCGGTCGTCCACGACGACGTCGGCCAGCACCGTGCCCTGCTCGGTGTGCGGCCGCGCGGCCAGGTCGGCCCCCTCGGCGACCAGCCGGCGGAGCAGGTCCTCGCCGGGGAGCCGGAACCGGATGAGCGCCGATTCACCGGCGGCGAGCGTGATGGACGGCGCCGCGGCCGGCGCCGCCTGCGCCGGTACGGACACCGAGGCGGTGATCAGAGTGAGAGCGGCAGCAGCGGCCACCCACCGAGGACGAAGTGACATCGAACCCCCTGCTTCATTGAAGGATGTCGCTCCTCACCTCACTCCTCACATAGGTGCATGTCAATCACTGGGGGCGTCCGGTAATTCGGTTGCCGGCCCGGGCCCGCGCTGGGAAAGTCGGGGCATGACGTACTGACGGACTGTTCTCGGCCTGCCGTGGCCGCGCGCCCTGACGCGCGCTGCCGTCATTCGTCATTCTCTTTTCGCGGAGTCCTTGTTTTGTCTCAGCAGTCCGCTCGTGCCACCGTTCGTGTCTTCGCCTCCCCCGGCAGCTGGATCGAATCCGGGGCCCTCGCCCAGTGCGACCAGGTCGCCGCGCTCGACGGGATGATCCACGTCGCCGGGATGCCCGACCTGCACCCCGGCAAGGGCGCACCGATCGGCGCGGCCATGGCGTCGTCGGTGCTCTATCCGTTCCTCGTCGGGTCCGACATCGGCTGCGGCATCGCCGTCTTCCCGATCCGGCTCAAGCGGCCCGACGCCGAAAAGATCGCCGCTCGCTTCCCCGACCTCGACCGGGCGCTGACGCCGGAGGACGACCAGTGGCCGGAGGCGATCCCGGCCGGGCACACCGCCGGCCTGGCCACCGTCGGCCGGGGCAACCACTTCGTCGAGCTCGCCCGGGTCGACCGAGTTCTCCACGACACCTCGCTGCAACGGGGCGACCTTGTCCTGATCGTCCACAGCGGATCGCGGGGGCTCGGCGAGAGCATCCTGCGGGCGCACACCGAGGTGCACGGCGCGGGCCCGGCCGCCGACCCGGCCGCGTATCTGGCGGCGCACGACGACGCCGTCCGCTGGGGATCGCTCAACCGGCGGCTGCTGGCCGCCCGGGTCGCGCACGCGCTCGGCGCCGCGGTCACCGAGCCGATCGTCGACGAGTGCCACAACCTGGTCGAGGTCCGCGACGGGCTCTACCTGCACCGCAAGGGCGCGGCGCGCGGCGACGGCCGGGAGGTGCTGGTCGCCGGCACCCGGGGCACCCCGTCGTACCTGGTCGCCGCGCACGCCGGGGCCGAGGCCAACTTCTCCGTGGCGCACGGCGCGGGTCGCAAGATGTCGCGCTCGGACGCGCTGCGCCGCGGGAAGGCCAAGCACACCGTGGCCGAGCTCCGGCGTACGCCGGTGGGGTCGCTGGTGGTCTGCGGCGATCGGCAACTGCTGTTCGAGGAGGCGCCGACCGCCTACAAAAGGATCGAGCAGGTGATCGGCGACCTGGTCGCGCACGAGCTGGCCACCCCGGTCGCCGTCACCGTTCCGCTGGTCACCTACAAGACGCGGGGGAACCGATGAAGGTGCATCTGCTGCTCTCGGCCGGACGCGGACCGCAGGAGTGCGAGTGGGCGCTGGCCGAACTGCTGCGCCGCCTCACGGCCGAGGCGGCGACCCGCGGCCTGCGCACCGAGATCTCGTCCGGGACGACCCGCTCGGCTCTCGTCACCATCGAGGGTGACGACCCCGGGCGGTTCGCCGACGGCTGGACGGGCACGCTCTGCTGGCAGGCGTCGAGCCCGTTGCGTACGGGCATCGGGCGCAAGAACTGGTATGTCATCGCCGAGCGCGTAAGCCTCGACATCGCGCACACCGTGTTCTCCGAGAACGACGTCGAGGTGGTCCCCACGCGCACCGGCGGGCCGGGTGGCCAGCACCGTGACAAGGCCAGCACGGCCGCGCGGGCCACCCACCGGCCGTCCGGGCTCGTCGTCGTGGTCGACACCGAGCGGCAGTTCGGGCTGAACCGGCGGATCGCCCTGCGGCGGCTGCGCGAACGGCTGGAAGCGGGCGACACCGCCGCCGAGCGGGCCGCGATCACCGAGCGGTGGCGGGTGCACGACCATCTCGTCCGCGGGAACCCGGCCCGGATCGAACGACCGGTCAGCGCAGTGAACGACCCTCGAAGAAGGAAACCGCCTCGGCCAGCCCGGCGTCGGTGAGCGCCGGGTCGTAGCGAGGACCGACATCCCGCATGAAGGCGTGCTCCCCGCCGGCGTACACGTGCAGTTCGAGATCCTCCAGCCCCGCCTCGTAGAGCGCGGAGAGGATCTGGACCCGGGCGCCGGCGGGCACGTGCGGGTCCCGCGACCCGAAAATGATCATCAGGTCGCCGCGGATGCCGGCCGCCCGGGACAGCGAGTCGGCCTGGTCGGCGCCGAGCGCGCCGTTGTGCAGGCCGGTCGGATAGAAGCACACGGTCGAGGCGACCCGCTCGTCGAAGGCGGCCCGGAACGCCAGGTGCCCGCCCAGGCAGAAGCCGGCCGCGTGCAGCGTCGTGACGTCGTCGCGACCGGCCAGGTAGTCGAGCACGGACGCCCGGTCCTCGTCGAACTCCGCCGTCGTCATCGAGGCCGCGCCGGCCAGCCCGGCCTGCTTGCCCGCGTCGTCGAACTCCAGCGCCACCCCGGCGAGCTCGCCGCGCGGATAGATCTCGGGCACGCACACCAGCAACCCGGCGGCGGCCAGACGGCGGCAGGTGCGCAGCGTCGACTCGGTGAGCTGGAAGATGTCGGAGTAGAGCAGCACGCCGGGCCGATCGCCGCCACCGACCGGCTGCAGGACCTTGGCCCGGATCTCGTGGCCGGCCCCGGGGATCCGTACGTCTTCCTCATGCACCTTCATGCCGACGCACCCTACTGGCCGGCGCCCGTTCCGGCCCGGACCTTCGCCCGAGGGCGGAGTGGCGGCCGGCGACGCGATAATGCGGACGTGCCCAACGCATACGAGTACGTCGATGTCATCCGCCCACCGCGGCTGCGGGCCGGCGACCAGGTGCGGCTGGTGTCGCCGGCGGGCTCACCGCAGCGGGCGGAAGTGGAGCGCGTCACCCGCCGGTTGCAGAGCCTGGGCCTGACGGTCTCGGTGGGCGCGCACACGCTGGGGACCGGCGGCGACGAGAACCGGATCGCCGACATCGACGAGGCCCTGCGCGACCGGTCGATCAAGGCGATCATCGACGTCGGTGGCGGCTCGGCCCACCGGATCGCCGGCGATCTGGACTTCGCGACCGCGGCCCACCTGCCCACCCTGCTGGTCAGCCGGGAGGGCACGATCCTGCATCTGGCGTTCTGGGAGCGGGCCGGGCTGGCCGGCGTCTACGGCGATCCCGGCCGCTCGTTCGTGGCCGCGGCCTTCGGCGCCGAGCCGATCCGGGTACGCAGCGAACCCGATACGCCCACGGCCGGGCTCACCACCACCGGCCGGGCGTCCGGCATCCTGCTCGGCGGCGACCAGGAACAGATCACCACCGCCGCCGGATGGGTGCTGCCCAGCCTGCACGGCGCGATCCTGCTGCTGGAGGCGCGCGGCCTGACCGCCACCCAGATCGACCGCCAGCTCACCATGCTGGAACGCGCCGGCCGCCTCACCGGCCTGCGCGGCGTGGCCGTCGGGCGGTACACCGAGTGCGGGCCGGGCCCGGTCCTGGACGTGCTGCGGGACCGCCTGACCGCGCTGGGCGTACCCGTCCTCGGTGGCCTGCCGTTCGGCCGCGACGCCGTCCCGATCGGCACCCCGGCCACCGTGGACGCGGACGCCGGCACCCTCACGATCGAGCCGGCCGTCTCCTGAGGACCGCCGGCTCGCGTAGCGTGCGGCAGAGGGCGCCGATCACCGACGGAGGCACGCATGGGAGACAGCCGGCCGGTGTTCACCCTCGACTTCGGCGACGGCCGCCGAGCGCCGGCCGCCCGGGTGGCCGACCGCAACGGCCTCGAGGCCGCCGTCCGCGCGTTCGGGCTGAGCGGGCCGCGGCCGGTCGTCGCGGTGGTCGGCGGAGCGGGCGGGATGACCGGCGCCGACCTCGACCGGCTGGGCTCTGTCGTCGCGCGGGCGGTGCTCCCCGTGCTTGCCGCGACCGGCGCGGTGGTGGTGGACGGCGGCACCGACGCCGGCGTGATGCGGCTGATGGGCCGCGCCCGTGACGACTTCCCCCTGAGCGGCGTGGCGGCCGGATTCCCCCTGAGCGGCGTGGCGGCCGGGTTTCCCCTGATCGGCGTGGCGGCCGAGCGGACCGTGATTCTGCCCGGGCAGGCGGCCGGGCCGGGCGATCGGGCCCCGCTGGAGCCGCACCACTCGCACTTCCTGCTCGTGCCGGGCACGCGGTGGGGGCAGGAGGTCCCCTGGCTGGCCGACACGGCCACCGTCGTGGCCGGCGCCGCCCCGTCGGTGACGCTGCTGATCAACGGCGGAGCCATCGCCGTCGACGACGCGGCCGAGAGCCTGCGGGCCGGGCGGCCGGTGCTGGTGCTGGCCGGCAGCGGGCGGACGGCCGACCGGATCAGCGCGGCGCGCGGCGGCGAGCGCGGCGACGAACGGGTCGACCGGCTAGCCGACCACCCGGACGTGCACCTCGCCGACGGCTCCGACCCCGAGGCCGTACGGAAGAGCCTGAGCGCCCTGTTGCGCCCGGTCCGTCCGGGCTGATCCCGTCGGCTCTGTCGGCTTTGCTGCGGGGTGGTTGACCGGGCCGGACCTCGCCGTAGGGTCGGCCCGTGCTCGTCCGGATGCTCGGGCCGTTCGAGGTGAGCGGCGACGACGGGCCGGTCGTCGTGGCCGGCGGAAGCCAGCGCACGGTGCTGGCTCTCCTCGCGCTGCACGCGGGCCGGCCGGTCGCGGTGTCCGCCCTGATCGACGCGCTCTGGCCGGACGATCCGCCGACGTCGGCCCGCAACAGCCTGCAGTCGCACGTGGCCCGGCTGCGGGCGGCCCTCGGCGCGCCCGGACTGATCACGCTCAGCCCGGCCGGGTACTGCCTGGCTCTGGCCCGGGACCACGTGGACGTGCTGCGGTTCGAGGACCTGCTGCGTGGCGACTCGGCCGGCGAGGCGCTCGGTCTGTGGCGGGGGACGCCGCTGCCGGAGTTCGGGCGCGAGCCCTTCCCGGGCGTGGCCGAACGGCTGATGGGCCTGCGCCGCGAGGCCCTGGCCCGGGTGGCCGAGGCCGGCGGCGGGCCGGAAGCCGTGGATCACCTGCGCGGGGCCACCGACGACGAGCCCTGCTGGGAGCGCGGCTCGCTGGTGCTGGCCACCGCGATGGCGCAGGCCGGACGCCGCGGGGAGGCTCTCGAGGTCCTCCGGCGGCACGCGGACGCGATGGTCGACCGGCTGGGGATCGACCCGTCGGAGTCCGTGCGCCTGCTGCAGGTCGCTCTGCTGCGCGGCGAGCCCGGTCCACGAGCTCCGCTGAGCCCGGCCGCGCCCGTACGCCAACGGGTGCCCCTGCGCTTCTCCAGCTTCCTCGGCCGCGAGGCTGAGCAGCGCCGGCTGGCCGACCTGCTGGCCCAGCCCGGACTGGTCACCGTCACGGGAGCGGGCGGGGTCGGCAAGACCCGGCTGGTGGCCGAGACCGTGCGGGCGGCGTCACGGGTCGCCTGGGTGGACGCGGCCGACGTGTCCGCGGCGGACTTCCTCGCGGCGGTCGCGGTCGGCGTCGGGGCCCGGGTGGGGCCGCTCGACGACCCGCTCGCGGCGATCGGGCGGGCGGCGCGGCACACGGTGGTGGTGCTCGACAACTGCGAGCACGTGGTCGGGCCGGCCGCCGACGCCGCGGAGGCGATGCGCGGCGTCCGGGTGGTGGTCACCAGCCAGGAGCGGCTGCGCGTGGACGGTGAGCGGGTGCTCGAGCTGGGGCCGCTCGACCACCTCGCGGCGGCGCGGCTGTTCCGGGAGCGAGCCGGGCTGCCCGCCGGGGGCGGGGCGGTCGACGAGATCGTGCGGCGGCTGGACCGGCTGCCGCTGGCCATCGAGCTGGCGGCCACCCAGGCGGCGGCGCTCGGGGTGGACGAACTGCGGGACCGCCTCGACGACCGGCTCGACCTGCTCGTCCGGGGGCGGCGGACGGGGGCGGCGCGGCACCGGACGCTGCGCGCGGTCGTGGAGTGGTCGTTCGGCCTGCTCGACCCGCGCGGACGGACCGTACTGGAGCGGCTGTCGGCGTTCGCCGGCGCCTTCACGGTCGCCCAGGCCGAGGCGGTCGTGGCCGACGGCACGGTGCCGCGGCGGGAGGTGGCGGCCGTGCTGGCGGCCCTGGTCGACCGGTCGCTCGTCGTGCGCCACGGTCCGGGCCGGTTCCGCCTCCTCGAGACGATCCGGGCGTACGCCGCCTCGCGGCCGGCCGACGAGGCGCTGTTCCGGCGGCACGGGCAGGCGATGCTGGGCGCCGCCCGCCGGCTCGACCGCGAGATGCGCGGACCGGGGCAGGCGGCCGCGGTGCGCGAGATCGACGGCCTCCTGCCCGATCTGCGCCTGGCGGTCGCCCGGGATCCCGCGATCAAGGCCGAGCTGGCCGCCGCGCTGTATCGCTACGGCTATCGCTGCCAGCAGTACGAGGTGCTGGCCTGGGGCCGGGAGGCGACCGACCAGCCGGACGCGCTCGCCGCGGCCGCCACCCACGCCTGGGGCCGGGGCGACCTGGCCGAGGCCCGCTCGCTGGCCGCGCGGGCCGGCCGGGCGAGCGACGCGATCCACGAAGTGCTCGGCGATGTCGCGCTGGTGTCGTGCGACGCCGAGGAAGCGCTGGCCCACTACCGGGCGATGGGCTCCGAGCCGATGCACCGGGTGTCCGGCCTGGTCGGCGAGGCCCTGGTGCTGGCCTGGTCGGACCGCGTCCCCGAGGCGATCGCGGCGGCGCGGTCGGCCGTCGAGCTGGCCTCGGCCGTCGGCAACCCGGGGGCCCGGGCCGAGGCGCTCTACAGCCTGGGCGAGGCGCTCGGCGACAGCGATCCGGCCCAGGCCCTCGACGTGCTCACCGAGGCCGCGGAGCTGGCCGCCACGGTCGACGAACGGCTGTTCCTCGGCGCGGCCGAGGGGGCGGCGGTGGCGATCCGCAGCCGGCACGGCGATCCGGCGGCCGCGCTGTCCGCGTTCCGCGAGGTGCTGACGATGTGGCGGCGGGTCGGCAACGACACGCTGCGGGCCGCCGCGCTGCGCAACCTGGTCGTCCTGCTCGTCCGGGTCGGGGCCGACGAGACGGCCGTGCTGGTCGACGCCGCACTGGTCGACGCCGGTGTCTACCCGGCCGAACGGGCCCGCCTCGACCGCGCCCGGGCGGCCGCCGCCGAACGGCTCGGCGCCGGACGGGTGGCCGTTCTGCGGCGACACGGCTCGCTCCTCTCCCCGGCTCAAGTCCACGACGAAGCGTCACGGGCCATCGACACTGTGTTGTCCCGGATGGCCGGATAGGCGAGCTTCGGTCGCCGCCCGGTCACGATCGGCGGGCGGGCGCGGATCATCGGGCCCGGCGTCGCTACCGTTAGCCCGTGTCTGACATCCCGTGGTGGGGGCTGCCCCTCATCGCCGCCCTGTTTGCCCTGGCCGGAGCCGCAGCGGTCCAGTTCCTGACCGCCCGCAACGACTACCTGCGCAGCCGCCGGCGGCGCACCCGGAGGTGGTACGAGGAGCGCAAGGAGGCGTACGTGACCCTGCTCTCGGTGTTCGAGCGGGAGACCTATCGTCTGCGCGCCGCCTACGACGCCGGCGAGAAGCCGGTGCCGGTGCTCACGTACATGGACGAGGTCGGCCCGGCCCTGATGCAGGTGCGGCTGCTCGCCTCCGGCTCGGTGCGCAGCGCCGCCCTGGCGGTCCACCTCCTGCTGCAGAAACTGCACGGCGAGATGAACCCGGCCGCGGTGGTCGGCGTCGAGCCGCAGATCCACTTCCGCGAGCTGGTCGCCCAGGTCCCGCTGGTCATGCAGCAGTTCGAGGCGGCCATCCGCGAAGAGTTGCGGATCGATACGACGCCCCCGGCCCAGCCCACGGCGGCCGACGCCGACGAGCGCGGCCGCTCCTGGCCACGGCTGAGACGTCCCGCACGCACCGCCCCCCTGGATGGTCACGCCGAAGTGGGGCAGGATCTGAAGGCGTGACCGATGAGAGCGTTCCCCTCGACGCTGTGTCCGCCGCCGTGGTCGAAAGCGGGATCGTCGCGATCCTGCGGGCCCCCACGGCCGACTACTTCGCCGCCGTCGCCGATGTGCTGGCGGAGAACGGCGTCACCGCGCTCGAGGTGACGCTCACCTCCCGGGGCGCCCTCGAGGCGCTGGCCGGCCTGCGCCGTCAGCTGCCGTCGTCGGTGGCGGTCGGCGCGGGCACGGTGCTCACCGCCGACGACGCCAAGGCCGCGGTCGACGCGGGCGCCGAGTTCCTGGTCTCGCCGGTGCTCGACGTCGACCTGATGGCGTCGGCCACCGTCCCGTTCTATCCCGGCACCTCGACGCCGACCGAGATGTACCGGGCCCAGCTGGCCGGCGCCCCGCTGGTCAAGCTGTTCCCGGCGGCCGGCCTCGGTCCCGGGTTCCTGCGCAACGTGCGCGGGCCGCTCCCGCAGATCAACATCATGCCCACCGGCGGCATCAAGATCGAGGACATCGCCGACTGGCTGTTCGCCGGCGCCCGGTCGGTCGGGCTCGGCGGTCCGCTCGTCGGCGACGCGGTGGTCGGGGGCAGCCTTCCCGCCCTCGCCGCCCGGGCCCGCCACGCGGTGAGCGCGGTCGCGTTCGCTCGCTCATGACCGGCCTGCTCACCTTCGGCGAGACGATGGGCCTGGTCGCCGCCGACGGCATCGGCCCGCTGGCGTACGCGAAGAGCTTCTCCTTCGGCATCGGCGGCGCCGAGAGCAACGTGGCGATGGGGGTCGCGCGGCTGGGCGGCGAGGCCACCTGGCTGGGACGGGTCGGCCCCGACGCCACCGGCGCCCTGATCGCCGCCCGGATAGCCGCCGCCGGCGTCCGCACGCTGGCGATCACCGACGAGTCGTTCACCGGCCTGATGGTGCGGCACCGGCGGTCGGGCGAGTTCACCCAGGTCGACTATCACCGCGCGGGCAGTGCGGGCTCCCGCCTGTCCCCGGCCGACGTCCCCCCGGCCGAGATCACGAGCGCCTCGATCGTGCACGTCACCGGCATCACGCCGGCCCTGAGCGAGACGGCCCGGGCGGCGGTCTTCCAGTCGATCGAGACAGCCCGGGCGGCCGGGGTGCCGGTGTCGATCGACGTGAATTACCGGGCCAAGCTGTGGAGCCGCTACGACGCCGCTCCCGTCCTGCGCGATCTGGTGTCCCGGGCCGACATCGTCTTCGCGTCACCCGAGGAGGCGGCGCTGTTCGTCCGGACCGACGACGTGCCGGCCGCCCTGGCCGAGCTGGGCCCGGCCGAGGTGATCGTCAAGGACGGCGGCCGCGGCTGCGTGGCCCTGATCGACGGCGAGCGCCACACCGTGCCGGCCCTGCCCGTCACCGTGGTCGACCCGGTCGGGGCCGGGGACGCCTTTGTCGCCGGCTACCTGGCCGACCGCCTCGCGGGGGCCGCCGTGGCCGATCGCCTGACGACAGCCATCGCGGCCGGCGCCTTCGCGGTGACCGTGCCGGGCGACTGTGAGGGCGCCCCGACCCGGGCCGAACTGGCCGCCCTGACCGGCGACGACGTCCGCCGCTGACCGTCCGGCCGGTCAGGCGCGGTTGGTCTCGCGGGCCAGACGCTTGCGTTCGCGCTGCTCGCGGGTGTAGCGCTTGCGGTTCTCGAGGTCGCGCTTCCACTGCTCGCGGGCGCCCTCGTCACAACCCTGCACAGCGCCCTTGGTCTGAGCCGGTCCGATCATCGACCGGAACCACATGTCGTCGAACGTCTCGTGAACCCACTGCCGGAACCGGCCGCGCCCCTCGGCGTCCTTCGTCATGGTCACCCTCCCAGCAGTCGTTGCCACACCAATCATTTGTACCCCAACTATCGGCTCCACACCACCGAGCGTGAGAAGGATCGCCTCGCCGCGCGAGGGCGCGGGCAGCGCTACAGACTTTCCAGCCGGGCGGTCAGGAAGGCTCGTTCGACCTCGTTGTCGGTGAGCGTCAGCGCCTCCTCGTAGGCGGCGGCGGCCTCGGCGCGGCGGCCCAGGCGGCGCAGGAAGTCGGCGCGGGCGGCGGAGAGGTACGTGTACGTGGCCAGCGCGGGCTCGGCCGTCAGCGGCTCGAGGGCGTCCAGGCCGGCTTGCGGGCCGTCGCGGAAGCCGATGGCCACGGCACGGTTGAGGGCCACGACCGGTGAGCCGGTCAGGCGCAGCAGCACCGCGTACAGCCCGACGATCTCGGCCCAGTCGGTCTCCTCCCAGGAGGGCGCTTCGGCGTGGACCGCGGCGATCGCGGCCTCCACGGCGAAACGCGTCGGCGGGTGACGACGGAGCGCGTCGGTCAGCAGGGCCTGGCCCTCGGCTATCCGCGCCCGGTCCCAGAGCGTGCGGTCCTGGTCGGCCAGCAGCACCAGCCGGCCGGAGGGGGCGACGCGGGCGGCCGACCGCGCGTCGGTCACGAGCAGCAGCGCCAGCAGGGCCGTGACGGCGGCCGAGCGGGGCATGAGCAGGTGCAGCGTCCGGGCCAGGTGCAGCGCGCCCGCGGTGAGGTCGGCGCGGATCAGCGCCGGGCCGGTGGGGGCGGTGTGGCCGGTGGTGAAGAGCAGGTGCACGACCTCGAGGACCGGGTCGAGGCGGGACTCCATCTCGTCGGGGTCGGGCGTCCGGTACGGGATGCGGGCCGTGGCGATCTTCTTCTTGGCCCGGGTGAGGCGGGCGGCCATCGTGGACTCGGACACCAGGAACGCGCGGGCCACCTCGTACGTCGACAGGCCGCAGACCAGCCGGGCGGTGAGGGCGACCTGGCTCTCGCGGGACAGCGCCGGGTGGCAGCACGTGAAGATCAGGCGGAGGCGGTCGTCGCCGGGGCTCTCGGGCGTGGTGACCAGCAGCGGCAGGCGCCGCCGGAAGGCCGCCTCGCGCCGGATCTCGTCCAGCGCCCGGTTGCGGGCCACCCGGGTGAGCCACGCGCCGGGGCGGGCCGGCACCCCGTCGCGGGCCCACACCACCATGGCCTGGGCGTACGCGTCCTGCGTGCACTCCTCGGCCAGGTCCAGGTCGCGGGTGACCCGCGCCGTCGTGGCCAGCACCTGGGCCCAGTCGCGGCGGTGGGCGTCGGCCACCGCCGCGACGATCTCGGACGTCATCCGTGGTCGATGACCGGCCGGATCTCGACGCCGCTGTGGCCGGCTCGGACCTCGGGCAGCAGCCGGGCCAGCGCCAGCACCTCGTCGAGATCGGCCGCCTCGAGCAGATAGAAGCCGCCCAGGGCCTCCTTGGTCTCGAGGAACGGGCCGTCGGAGGTGACGGAACCGCGCAGTGTCGTGGCGGTCATGACCGGCTCCAGCTCCTCCCCGCCGAGGATGCGGTCGCCGGCCGCGGCCATGAATTCGAGGTGGGTGGCCTCGTGGGCCTTGCGCTCCTCGTCGGACATCGCCTCCCACTGCGCCGGGTCGCCGTAGATCAGCAGGGTGTACTTCGCCATGTCGGTTCTCCTGTTCGCCGTCGTCATCCACGACGGGGTCCGCCGCGATCCACGACGAAGTTCGTCGCACCGGCGAACTCGTCGCTTCCATTGCACCGACGAACGGCGTGAACGCGAAATCGACAGGCCGGGCCGGAATCTCAGCGAAGCCGGTAGAAGCGCCAGAAGTCGTTCGGGATGTCGAGGACCTCGGGCCTCTCGTAGCCGGCGTCGCGCGCCCAGGCGAGCAGCGTCGGCGCGCGCAGGATGGTGCCGTTGGCGATCACCGGTTGCTCCGCGCGGGTGGCCGGCAGGCAGTGCAGCACGCTGAAGGCGTACTGGAGCCGCTCGAGCTCGCCGGCGGGCGCGGTGAACTCGTCGGCCACCCTTTCGTCGCCGATGAGGACGCTGCCGCCGGGCGCCAGCCGGGGCCGCACCGCCCGGAGGACGCCGACGGGGTCGCCCATGTCGTGGAGCGCTTCGAAGACGGTCACCAGGTCGTACTCGCCGTCGAGGTCGGCCGCGTCACCCAGCGTGAAGCTCACCCGGTCGGCCACCCCGGCCGTGGCCGCGGCCGCGCGGGCCTCGGTGACCGAGTCCTCGTCGAGGTCGATGCCGCGTACGGTGATCGCCGGATGGGCCAGCGCCAGCGCCACCGACGACCGGCCGGTCCCGCAGCCCAGATCGAGGACCCGCGCGCCCGGCGTGGCCCGCAGCCGGGCCTCCACCTCGGGCACGGCGGGCAGCCATTCCGTGGTCAGCAGGAGGTCGAACATCGGCCGGTTGAACGACGCGATGCCGTGCCGGATGTGCCGCCCGTAGTCCGCGTACGGGATGCCCGCACCGGTGCGGAACGCCTCGGCCACTCGCGGCGCGGCCAGGCCCAGCCCGACCGCGAACTCTCCCGCCGTACCGAGGAAACAGGGGCCGCCCTCGTCGAGCAGGACCTCGGCCGCGCCGGACGCGAGGGTGAAGGCGGAGCCGTCGACGGTGAGGAAGCCCGCCGCCGCCTGTTGTTCCAGCCATTCCCGGGCGTACCGCTCGTCGATGCCCGCGGTCTTGGCCAGTTCGGCGGCGTCCAGCGGCCGGTCCCGCAGCGCCGCGTAGAGCCCCAGCTCGCGGCCCAGCTCCACGGTGAACAGCTCGGCCGCCCCGACCAGCGCGGTCAGCAACCGCTCGCTCAGAACTTGTGCGTCATCAGTCATGCCCGCCACCCTGAGCCGCCGCGCGTGCAGAACGCGTGCAGAACCCTTGACCTCAACTCCGGTTCAGCTTGCAGACTCGGCCGATGAGAGCTGCCGTGTTCGACCGGTTCGGTCCGCCCGAGGTGCTGCACGTCGTCCACGTGCCCGATCCGCGCCCCGGTCCGGGCGAGGTGCGCGTGCGGGTGCTGGCCGCCGGTGTGCAGCCCTTCGACGTCGCCGTCCGGCTGGGGCAGATGCCGTGGGCCCCGATCGCGTTCCCGCAGACCCTCGGGCAGGAGTACGCCGGGGTGGTCGACGCCGTCGGCGAGGGCGTGGACGACTTCGCGCCCGGCGATCCCGTGCTCGGCTCCACCATGCTCAACGGCGCGGCCGAGCTGCTGTGCGTCGCCGCCGCGAACGTCGTGCGCAAGCCGGACGCCCTCGACTTCCCGATCGCGGCCGGGCTGGTGGCGGCGGCCCAGACCGCGAGCGGTGCCCTGCTCGAGTTGGGCGTCGGCGAGGGCGACGTGCTGCTGATCCACGCGGCCGCCGGCAGCGTGGGCACCGTGGCCACCCAGCTGGCCCGCCTGGCCGGGGCCACCGTCATCGGCACGGCCGGTCCCCGCAATCACGAGCGGCTGCGCCGCCAGGGTGCGATCCCGGTCGCGTACGGTCCCGACCTGCTCCGCGACGTGCGCGGGCTCGACCTGCGGCCCACCGTCGCGCTCGACGCCGCCGGAGGCGAGGCGATCACCCGGTCGGTCGAGCTCGGCATCGCCCCCGACCGCGTCGGCACGATCGTCGACGACAAGGTGGCGGCCGAGCACGGCACCCGGGTCGTCCGGGCCGGCCGCGACCCGAAGCGCCTGGCTCACGTCGTCGACCTGGCCGCGCGGGGCCGGGTCGTCCTGCCGGTGCAGCCGTTCCCGCTGGACGAGGTCGTCGAGGCGCACCGGGCCGTCGAGTCCCGGCACAGCGACGGCAAGGTCGTGCTCCTCGTCCACCCCTGAGTCACCCGGCCGGCTGCGCCCTCCGGGGGCGTGCACGCCACGACTGCACTGTCCGCGGTGATCGCTGGGGGAAGCAGAACACGCCGGACGTTCGGCTCATCTTTCAGCGCTGTTCGTCGGATATGTCGGGCTTGATTCGGCATTCCCGGGACGTCCGGATACCCGGGCGGCAAGGTGGCACGTGGCCGATCAACCCACGGGGGGACACGTGCACCGGAATCGGACGTTATCTCGCGCTGCCGCCGCGCTTCTGGCCGTGGTCGCGAGCACCGGCAGCAGCCCGGCGACGGCCGCGGAGCGGCAACCGGCCGGATCCGCGGCCGAGCCGGCGTTGCAGACCGTCGCGCTCACCGGGGCCATGAGCCGGGGGCCTGCGGCGCTCCGGCCGTTCAGCCTGATCGGCGTGACCTGGTCGAATCCGGCCGCCGAGGTCCACGGCATCGTCCAGGTGCGCACCCGCGCCACGGACACCCGGCGCTGGTCGCCGTGGCAGACGCTCGAGACCGACGGTCGGGCGCCCGCCGACGTCCGCGGCGCGTCGGACCCGCTCTGGGTCGGCCCGTCGGACGGCGTCCAGGCCCGGGTGACCGGCGCCCGCGGCCCGCTCCCGGCCGGGCTGCGGATGGACCTGATCAACCCGGAGGCCGAAGGCGCGGTCCCGGCACGGCGAGCCGGGACCGCGGCGCCTCAACGGCGAGCCGCGGGCGGCCCCCGGCTGGAGAAGGCCACTGTTCCGCTGCCGGCGCGGCCGGTGCCGCGCATGGTCACCCGGGCGGGCTGGCGGGCCGACGAGGCCATCGTCAAGGCGCCGCCGGAGTACACCGGTCCGACGCAGGTCTTCTTCGTGCACCACACGGCCACCGGCAACGGCTACAGCTGCGCGCAGTCGGCCGGCATCGTCCGCGGCATCCAGGCCTATCAGGTGCGCAGCCGGGGCTGGGACGACATCGGCTACAACTTCCTGATCGACAAGTGCGGCACGGTCTTCGAGGGCCGGGGCGGCGGCGTGGGCCGCACCGTGCTCGGCGCTCACACCCTCGGCTTCAACGCCGACGCCAGCTCCATCGCGGTGATCGGCTCGTACGGCGGCCGGAGCGTCACCCCGCGGGTCCGGGTGATGATCGCCGCGGTGGCCGCCTACAAGCTCGGGGCGTACGGGAACCCGCCGAACGGCCGGGTCGTGGTCACCTCGACCGGGGCCGACCGCTTCCCCCGGGGCCGGCGGGTCCCGTTCTTCCGGATCGCCGGTCACCGGGACGCCGGCCAGACCGCCTGCCCGGGCAACGCGCTCTACGCCCAGCTGCCGTCGATCCGCGCGATCGCCGGGGCCGCGCCGGGCAACCTGCGGCTGACCGCGATGGGGGGCGCCGCCCGCGCCGGCGCCTGGTACTTCACCCGGGGCGTCATCCAGCCGGCCTGGTCGGTCAGCACGCCGGTCGCGCTGATCAACCGCTTCGAGGTCTGGGTCGACGGCGTGTTGCGGGTCGCCACGCCGGGCGGGCGCCCCACCGCGCCGATCCGGCTGACGCCGGGCGGTCACACCGTCACCGTGCGGGCGCTGCACCTGTCGGGCCGGTCGACGACCGTGAGCAGCCGGGTCTTCGCGGATACGAGCGCGCCGGTCTTCACGCGGGAGCCCGACCTGGCGCTGCGGCCGGGCACGGTGAACGGCGCCGCGGTGCCGATGCACCTCGACTGGACCGTGCGCGACAACGCCAGCCTGGGCTCGGTGCGGCTGACCCGGCCCGCGGTCGTCAACCTCGGCGTCACCACGCGCACCCGCAACGTCGGCGCGCCGGCCAACCGCCCCGCCACCTTCACGGTGCGCGCGACCGACCGGGCCTTCAACGCCGTGAGCGCGTCGGTCACCCGTACGCCCATGGTCGTCTCGGAATCCTCGGCCCAGCGCACCGGAGCGTGGCGCCCGCTGCGCAACCCGTCCTACCTCGGCGGCACGGCGGTGGGCGGCAGCGTGCGCGGGACGAGCGCGTCGTGGCGGTTCAGCGGGAGCTCGGCGGCGCTCGTGCTCAGCCGGGGCCCCCGGGCGGGCCGGATCGGGGTGTTCCTCGACGGGCAGCCGCAGGGCCTGGTCGACCTGCGATCGGCGACCCCGATGCCCCGGCAGGTGGTGTGGTCACGCTGGTGGCCGCAGGGCGGCGAGCACACCGTACGGGTCGTGGTCGAGGGCACGCCGGGGCGGCCGGGAGTCGCTCTCGACGGTCTGGTCTATCTGAAGTAACTGACAGAAGGTGTCAGTCTCTGCGGGAAGGATCGTGCCCATGAGTGGATTCGCAACCCTGGCAATGATCAACCTGGACGCGTCCGACCCCGCGGAGCAGGCCCGCTTCTACGCCGGCGTGCTGGGCTGGGAGGTCCAGCACAGCCAGGCCGAGTACGCGATGATCGGCGACGGCTCGACGAGCGTCGGCTTCGGGCAGGTGCCCGGCTACTCGGCCCCGGGCTGGCCCAAGGAGAGCGCGCCCAAGCGCTATCACCTCGACTTCTATGTCGACGACCTCGACAAGGGCGAGCAGCAGGCGCTGGCGCTCGGCGCGACCAAGCCGGACGAGCAGCCCCAGCCGGACCGCTGGCGGGTGCTGCTCGACCCCGAGGGCCACCCGTTCGACCTCTGCCTCAAGAGCTGAGGGCCTGGGTCACCAGACCCGTGATGGTCCACCCGGCGAGACGGTCGAAGTCGGGCTCGCCGGGCGGGCCGCTGCCCTGGGCCCCTTCGGCCAGGGCGGCGGCCAGGTGCGGGAGGCCGCCGCCGGCCACCGCCTCGCCGATCAGCGCGACCTGTTCCGGCGCGGGCGCCGATCCGGCCAGCTCGGCCGTGACGAAGGTGGCCACGAGACCGGTGATCAGCGCGATGATCTCGAGTTTGACCGGGGCCGGCAGGCCGGTCGGATCGAGCGCGGCGAGGCCCTGTTCGAGGTACGTGAGCATGTTGCGGCCGATCAGCCGCCGGTTGGGCAGGGCCGCCGGCAGCCACGGGTGCGCCCGCATCAGCGCGCGCTGGGAACCGGCCAGCGCCAGCAGATCCGTACGCCAGTCGCCGGTGATCGGAACCGGCGTGACCGTCCCGCCGACCCGGTCGACCATCAGGTCGACCAGATGGTCCTTGTCGGGAACGTACGTGTAGAGCGACATCGCGCCGGCGCCGATGTCCTGGGCGATCCGGCGCATCGTGACCGCCGCCAGTCCCTCGACGTCGGCGATGCCGATCGCGGCGTCCACGACCTGCTCCCGGGTGTGCGCGGGCGGGCGTCCGCGAGCCATCGATACCTCCTGCTACTATTTCCAGTACGACGTACGATAATTGCGGGGGTGGACCGATGCGACGCCTGCCACTGTCCCTCAGACTCCTCAGCCGCCGGGCCCCGGGCCCCTACGCCGTCCGGCGGGAAGCGGCCCTGCCCGTGCCCGCCGCGGACGGCAGCGAGCTGCTCACCGACCACTACGCGCCGGACACCGGCGCTCCCTGCCCGACGGTGCTGATCCGGGCCCCGTACATCAGAAGCGGGTTCCCGTGGAATCTCCTCTACGGTGTCCGCGTCGCCGAGCAGGGCTTCCACGTGCTGCTGCAGAGCTCCCGCGGCACCGGCGGGTCGGGCGGCGAGTTCCACCCCTGGCGCAACGAGACCGCCGACGGCGTGGCCGCGGTGGAGTGGCTGCGCAAGCAGAGCTGGTTCACCGGCGAGCTGTACACGCTGGGCGCCAGCTACATGGCCTACACCCAGGCCGCGCTGGCCGCCGAGCCGCCGCCGGAGTGGCGCGGCGCGGTCATGCAGCTCGGCCACACCGACCCGCACGACTTCTTCTGGGCCGGCGGCGCGTTCGGCCTGGAGCGAGCCCTCGTCGGCGGACTCGGGCTGAGGCAGGGCGACGTCACGTCCGGCCAACTGCTGCGCGGGGCGCTGCGGATGAAGCTCCGCCTGCGGCGCGCCGTCACCGGGCTGCCGCTCCTCGACGCCTATCCGTCGGCAATCGGGGGCCGGCGGCCGGCGCTCGAGGAGTGGCTGGCCCACCCCGAAGAGGCCTACTGGAAAGACGCGAACATGGTCGAGACGGCCGGCACCCTGCCGGTGCCGGTGAGCCTGACGCTCGGCTGGTGGGACCTCTCCCCCGGCCAGGTGCTCGAGCAGTACGCCCGCCTGCGTGCGGCCGGCCGCGACGTCGACCTGCTGATCGGCCCGTGGACCCACACGTCCGCCCTCGAGCAGGGCTGGACCGAGGTGTTCGCCCAGACCCTGCGCCGGCTGCGCGGCGAGCCTCCGGCCTATCGCGTACGGGTCCACGTGGGCGGCGTGGACGAGTGGCGTGACCTGCCCGACTGGCCGCCGCCGGGCGCCCGCGCCGAGCACCTGCGGCTCGACTCGTTCGACGCGACCCGCGGGTGGAGCTTCCGGTACGACCCGGCCGACCCGACACCGTCGATCGGCGGCGCCCTGCAGTCGCCGACCCAGGGGCAGGTCGACAACACCGAGCTGGAACGCCGCGGCGACGTGCTGCTGTTCACCAGCGAGCCGGTCGAGCGGCCGCTCACCCTGATGGGCCCGGTGCGGGCCGAAGTGGACGCCTCGACGACGGCCGCGAGCGGGGATCTGTTCGTCCGCCTCTGCGACGTGGACCCGGCCGGGCGCTCGCTCAACATCTGCGACGGCCTGACCCGGATGACCGGCGACGGCCGCACCGTCGTCGAGATGGGACACACGGCGCACGTCTTCCGCCCCGGCCACCGTCTGCGCGTGCAGGTCAGCGGGGGCGCGCACCCCCGGTTCCTGCGCAACTACGGCACCGGCGAGCCGCCCGGCGCGGCCACCGAGCTGGTGCCCACCGAGACCACGGTCGGTCCCGGCTCCGAGCTCATGTTGACCTTGGTTTAGCACTCGTCGTGGTGGGGGTACTGGCAGCGCCGCCACCCCCACTATCGAGGAGCTTGCATGTCCGTCCAGGGCGTCTTCTATTTGATCGCGATCATCCTGCTCGTGCTGGCCGCGCTGCCGATCTCGTCGCGCGGCGTCAGCCTGGCCCTGCTGGGCGCGGCGTTCGCGCTGCTCGGCTACTCCTGGGACACGATCACCAGCTGACCCCACCGGGCCGGGCCGCCACGGCGACCCGGCCCTGCTGTGCGGGCGATCAGGCGCCCGCTCGAGCTGAGGTATCCGCCATACCCCGTATGAGTTCGGCGTGGGCAGGCCTCCGGCCCGCGGAAAGCATGAGGGCGCAAGCTCCCCGCAATGGAGAGACCGCCGTGACACAACAGCAAACGCCGAACCGGACCGAAGCAATGCTCGACAAGGAAGTGGCCTGGATCCGCGGAAGCTCCGCCCGCTGGGACGGTTACCGGGAGTTCCAGCGCCGCCCCTAGCCGATGCTGCGCTGGTTCGACATCGCCGTCTATCCGGTGGGGAAGACGTTCGTCATCGACGACAACTACGGCGCCTGTCTTTCGGGACTCCGCTGTCCGAGTAGTCAGACGGCTCGCTTGTAGATGACGGCCTGCCACGGCGCCAGGGTCCAGTCCTCGGGCGGCGTGGGCAGGTTGGTCAGCAGCAACTCGGCGCCGGACCAGTCGTCGTCGAGGTCGGCCCGGACGGCGTCGCCCGAGAAGTTGCCGATGACCAGCAGCTCGGTGCCGCCCAGGCGCCGGGTGTACGCGTACAACTGCTCATGGTTGGGCAGCAGCATCGTGAAGTCGCCGTCCACCACTGCCGGTTCGTTGTGGCGCAGCTCGATCAGCCGGCGGTAGTAGTGGTAGACCGAGTCGGGGTCGGCCTGCGCCGCCTCGGCGTTGATCTCCGGGTAGTTCGGGTTGACCGCGAGCCACGGCGTCCCGCTGGTGAAGCCGGCGTGAGCCGAGGAGTTCCACTGCATGGGCGTACGGGCGTTGTCCCGGCCCCGCGCCCGGAGCACGGTCAGCACCTCCTCGGGCGACCGCCCCTCCTGGTCGATGGCCTGGGCCCACTGGCCGAGCGCCTCGATGTCGCGGAACTCGTCGATCGACCGGAACGGGAAGTTGGTCATGCCCAGCTCTTCGCCCTGGTAGACGTACGGCGTACCGCGGTGCAGGTGCAGCACCGTGCCGAGCATCTTGGCCGACGTCACGCGATGGGCGGGGCTGTCGTCGCCGTACCGGGAGACGGCGCGCGGCTGGTCGTGGTTGTTCCAGTAGAGGCTGTTCCAGCCGACCTCGGCCAGCCCGGCCTGCCACCGGTGGAAGATCGCCTTGAGGTTGGTCAGCCGCAGGGGCATCAGCAGCCACGGGTCGTCGCCGCGGTCGGCCCAGACGTGGTCGAACTGGAAGACCATGTCGACCTCGTGCCGTTCGGGGTCGGTGAACAGCTTGGCCTCGTCGACCGTGACGCCGGGCATCTCCCCGACCGTCAGCTTCGCGTCCCGGCCGGCGAACACCTCACGGTGCATCTCCTGCAGGTACTCGTGCAGGCGCGGGCCGTTGATGAAGCCGGCCGAGCCGTCCCCGTAGAGGGAACCGGCGGTGAGGCGGCCGTCGGGCAGCGGGATGACCTTGGAGATCATGTTGATGACGTCCATCCGGAACCCGTCGATGCCCCGGTCGAGCCACCAGTTCATCATCTCGTACACGGCCCGGCGCACCTCCGGGTTCTCCCAGTTGAGGTCGGGCTGCTTCTTCGAGAACAGGTGCAGGTAGTACTCGCCGGTCTTCTCGTCGAGCTCCCAGGCCGACCCGCCGAACACCGAGCCCCAGTTGGTCGGCTCGGCGCCGGGCGTGCCGGCCTCCATGCCCTCGCGGGCGGGCTGCCACCAGTACCAGTCGCGCTTCGGGTTGTCCTTGCCGGAGCGGCTCTCGACGAACCACGGGTGCTCGTCGGAGGAGTGGTTGACGACGAGGTCCATGATCAGCTTCATGCCGCGGGCGTGCACCCCGGCGAGCAGCTCGTCGAAGATCTCCAGGGTCCCGAAGACCGGCTCGATGTTCCGGTAGTCGCTGATGTCGTACCCGTTGTCGTCCTGTGGCGAAGGATAGATGGGCGACAGCCAGATGACGTCGACGCCGAGGCCGGCCAGGTGGTCCAGGTGGTCGATGATGCCGCGCAGATCACCCATGCCGTCGCCGTCGGCGTCCGCGAAGCTGCGCGGGTAGATCTGGTAAACGACCGCACTCTTCCACCAGGAATCCGTCATGGGTCTTCTCTAACACGAGAACGCCGGTTCCAACGGCTGGGCATACTAAGCACGTGTTAACTACCGGAACGCGGCATTTGTCATGAAGGTCGCCATGCTGGGCCCGATCGCCTGGCGTACGCCGCCCCTGCACTACGGGCCGTGGGAGCTCGTGACCAGCCTGATCACCGAGGGACTGGTGGAGCGGGGCGTGGAAGTGACGCTGTTTGCCACCCTCGACTCGATCACCAAGGCCACCCTCGACGGCGTCGCCCCGAGCGGGTACGAGGAGAGCGAGCTGGACGGCCGGATCTGGGAGGCCCTGCACGTCTCGCACGCCCTGGCCCGCTCGGGCGAGTTCGACCTCGTGCACAACCATCTGGACTGGCTGCCGCTGGCCTTCTCGGAGCACTCCGGGGCGCCCATGGTGACGACCATCCACGGCTTCTCCGGGCCGGCGATCCTGCCCGCGTACCGGCGGGCTCGCTCGGCGTTCGTCTCGATCTCCGACAGCGACCGCTCCCCCGACCTCGACTACCTCGGCACGGTGCACCACGGCATCGACCTGGCCGGTCTGCCGGCCCGCCTGGAGCCGGCCGAGGATCTCGTCCTGTTCGGCCGCATCCACCCCGACAAGGGCACCGACCTGGCCATCGAGATCGCCCGGCGGGCCGGCCGGCGGCTGGTGATGTGCGGCATCGTGCAGGACCGCGCGTACTTCGAGGAGCTGATCGAGCCCCGGATCGACGGCGACCGGGTGGTCTACCTCGGCTCGGTCGGGCCGGAGGAGCGCGCCGCGGTTCTCGGGGCCGGGCTCGCCCTGCTGCACCCCATCCGGTTCGCCGAGCCGTTCGGCCTCTCGGTGGTCGAGGCGATGGCCTGCGGCACGCCCGTCATCGCGTACCGGAAGGGTTCCATGCCGGAAGTGGTCGACGAGGGCGTCACCGGGTATCTCGTCGCGGACGTGGACGAGGCCGTCGCCGCCGTCGAGCGGGCCGGCCGGCTCGACCGGGCAGCCTGCGCGCGCCGCGCCCGGGAACGGTTCTCCCGTGACCGCATGGTCGACGACTACCTGGCGATTTATCGGAAGATCGTCGGCTGAATGGCCCTTCTTGTTAACGTCGTAATGTGAATTGCGCGTTAATCCGGGCAATTTCCCGGATCTCCGCAATGGCGTATGCGCGCGCCCGGCACAGCCCTGTCCGGGTGCGCTGAGCCGTGCCGCGGGGATGCCGCCGCTGAGCGAGAAAGGCCATGTCATGCCCGCGACGTACGGTTTTCTGAGCACGTATCCGCCGACCCAATGCGGTTTGGCCACGTTCAATGCGGCACTGGCGACGCATCTGAACACGAACGGCGGCTCAGGAGTTGTCCGGTTGCTCGCCGGAGACAGCGTCAGCGGCGGAATCGAGTTGGACCGCGCCGCCCCGAGAACCGTGCACACCTGGCACACCGACGAGCCGGGCGGCTGGGTGGCGGCGGCCAACACGCTCAACCGCTTCGACGTGGCGATCCTCCAGCACGAGTACGGCATCTATCCGGGCGACGCCGGCAACGAGGTGCTGCCGCTGCTGCGCGCACTGCAGGTGCCCTCGATCGTCGTGCTGCACACCGTGCTCAGCACCCCCGACCCGCTGCAGCGCCAGGTGCTGGAGCGGATCGCCGCCACGGCCGACGCGGTGGTCACCATGACCGACACGGCCCGGCAACGGCTGACCGGCGGGTACGACGTCGACCCGCGCAAGATCTCGGTGATCCCGCACGGCGCGGGCAGCCGCGGCACCGGCCCGAGCCGCGACCACGACCGGCCGCACCTGCTGACCTGGGGGCTGCTCGGCCCCGGCAAGGGCATCGAGTGGGCCCTGCGCGCGCTGGCGCTGCTCGGCGACCTCGACCCGGGGCCGGCCTACACGGTCGCCGGGCGGACCCATCCGAAGGTGCTGGAGCAGTTCGGGGACGCGTACCGGGACTCCCTGAAAGCCCTCGCGGACGAGCTCGGGGTGACCGACGCGGTGCGCTGGGACGACGCGTACCTCGAAGAGGACGACCTCACCCGGCTGATCCGCTCGGCCGACGTCGTGGTCCTCCCGTACGACTCCACCGAGCAGGTCACGTCGGGCGTGCTGATCGAGGCGGTCGGCGCCGGCATCCCGGTCGTGGCGACCGAGTTCCCGCATGCCGTGGAGCTGCTCGCCGACGGGCCCGGCCTGCTCGTGCCCCACCAGGACCCGGAGGCGATGGCCGCGGCCGTCCGGCACGTGCTGGCCGAGCCCGGCCTACCCGGGCGCCTCACCGGCCTGACCGGCGGCCCGACGCTGCGCTGGCCCGCCGTGGCCGCCCGCTACCAGGCCCTGGCCACCCGGCTGGTCGCCACCCGCTCGCCGCTCGCCGCGTCGGTTCCCGCGTGATCACCGCTTCCGGCGGGCTGCGGCTGGTGCCGCCGCCCATCGAGCCGGCCGACGCCCCGCTGCCCGACTGGAGCCACGTCGCCCGTCTCTCCGACGACACCGGCCTGCTCGAGCACGCCCGCAACGCCATCGTCCGGCGCGAGCACGGCTACTGCGTCGACGACGTGTCCCGCGGGCTCCTGCTGATCAGCCGGGAGCCGCGGCCGACGGCCCCGCTCGTCGGTCTGGCCGAGCGCTACCTGGCCTTCCTGACCCACGCGCAGGGGCCGGACGGCGGCTTCCGCAACCGGTTCTCGTACGAGCGCCGATGGGAGGACGAGCCGTCGGTGGGCGACTGGTGGGGCCGGGCGCTCTGGGGCCTGGGCACGGCCGCGGCCCGCTCGACGGTGCCGTGGATCCGGCGTGAGGCCCTCAACGCGTTCCTCATCGGCTGCCGGCAGCGCTCGCCGTGGTCGCGGGCGATGGCGTTCGCCGGGCTGGGCGCGGCCGAGGTGCTGCGGGCCGACCCGCGGGCCCGGGACGCCGCCGAGCTGCTCGCCGACGCCGCCACGGTGATCGGCCTGCCCGGCACCTCGACGCCGGACTGGGTCTGGCCCGAGCCCGAGCTCACGTACGCCAACCCGGCACTGCCCGAGGTGCTGATCGCGGCCGGTGACCTGCTCGGCGACGAGCCGCTGCTGCGGGCCGGGCTCAAGATGCTCGCCTGGCTCTGCCGCGAGCAGGACCACCACGGGCACCTGTCGGTGGTGCCGGTCGGCGGGTGGCGCCCGGGGGTGCCCAAGCACCGCTTCGACCAGCAGCCCATCGAGGCCGCCGCCACCGCCGACGCGTGCGCCACCGCGGCCGCCGTCACCGGCGACGATCGCTGGGACGACCAGCTGTTCCGGGCGGTCGCCTGGTTCCTGGGCGACAACGACGGTCGCACGGCGATGTACGACCCGCTAACCGGTGGATGTTATGACGGACTGACGGCAACTGGTCCTAATGTGAACCAAGGAGCCGAATCCACCCTCGCGCTCGTCTCCACGCTGCAGCATGCCCGCACGCTGGCGACCCGGAGCGCGACCCGACCCTCAGGCGGCCTGGCGTGACCGCAACGTTGAATACTCAGACCATGACCACAAGGCACGACGTCGTGATGCAGCCCGACGGGCGGCGCGTCGTCATCAAACTGTTCGTGCCCGGCGAGGACTCGCAGACCGTCAAGAACAGGGCGGGCCGGCTGATCGAGCGCATCCTGCAGCTCGACGACGCGGAGATCGCCCGGCTGCTGGACGACGTGCTGACCCGCTTCGGCGGTCGGCACCACGACCTGCTCGGCACGTTCCAGCACCACTACGAGCTCGTGCAGCACCGGGTGCCGCCCGAGATCGAGCTGTCGCCGACCGCGCGGACGCTGATCGGCGCGTACTTCAGCCACGAGTTCGCCGTCGAGGCGGCGGCGCTGTGCAACCCGTCGATGGTCGAACATCCCGACCAGGCCGGCCTCGAGCCGGGCGAGCTGCGCGTGGCGATCAGCCTGCGGCAGATCGGCGAGGGGCACATCTCGTCGATCGGGTTCTGCTCGGCGGTGCTCGGCCCGGGCGACCGGCTGCGCATGGAGGACCGCGACGGCCCGCTCATGGTGGGCCAGCGGGTCGGCGCCACTCACTGGAAGAACCAGCTGGCCGCGGCGCTGATCGACGCCCAGATCGACAACGAGGCGTCGGCCTACGTGGTGTCCACCCTGCCCGAGCGGTTCACCGACGGCGAGTTCGAGGACGTCATCGCCCACATCCCGGGTGAGCTGCTGGCCCGGCCGCAGGCCCAGGAGACGGTCGACCAGATCCGGCACATCGTCTCCGAGGACTACGCGGTCGAGTTCCCCTGCGCGGTGCCGCTGCACCAGCGGGTGATGTGGCCGGCCACCCCGGCCGAGAGCAACGGCATGGAGGACGCCCGGTTCGTGCGGGTCACCGACCCCGACGGGCGGCACGTCTACCAGGCGACCTACACCGCCTACGACGGCCGGCAGATCTCCGGGCGGGTGATCTTCTCGCGCGACCTGCGGCACTTCGAGGTGACCCGGCTGAGCGGGCCGGCCGCCGCCAACAAGGGCGTGGCCCTGTTCCCGCGCTATGTGAACGGCGTGAAGATGGCGCTGTGCCGCTCGGACGGCGAGACGCTGGGCTTGGCCGTCCGCGACGAGCAGCACCGGTGGCAGCCGTCCGTGCCGCTGCTGTCGCCGCACCGCGGCTGGGATCTGATCCAGGTCGGCAACTGTGGCTCGCCGATCGAGACCGAGGCCGGCTGGCTGGTGGTCACCCACGGCGTCGGCCCGATGCGGCGCTACGCGATCGGCGCGATGCTGCTCGACCTCGACGACCCCTCGCGCGTCATCGCCGACCTGCCCGAGGGCCTGATCGACCCCGACGAGGTCGAGCGCGAGGGCTACGTACCCAACGTCGTCTACTCCTGCGGCGGGCTCGTGCACGAGGGACGGTTCTGGCTGCCCTACGGCGCGAGCGACGTGCGGGTCGGCTTCGCCAGCCTGCCGCTCGACGAACTGCTGTCCCGGATGGCGCCCACCGGCTACTGACGAGCGTCGTGGACCAGCAGGGCTATCTGCACCCGGTTGGTCAGCGACAACTTCGTGAAGATCCGGGACACGTACGCCTTGACGGTGGCCGTACTCATCAGGAGCTCGCCGGCGATCTCCTGATTGGTGCGGCCACCGGCGATCAACCGGGCGACCTCGCGCTCGCCGGGGCTGAGCCGGTCGAGGGCCGCGCGGGCCCGCTCGCGGCCGGGGTCGGCGCCCGACACCATGCCGATCATCTTGCGCAGCACCTCGGGCGACATCATCGGCTCACCGCCGGCCACCCGCCGCACGGCGTCGGCGATCTCGCGCGGCGGCGTGTGCTTGAGCAGGAAGCCACCCGCCCCGGCGCGCAGCGCCCGCAGCACGTGCTCGTCGGTGTCGAACGTGGTCAGCACGATCACCTCGGGCGCGTCCTTGCGCCGGCGCAGCGACTCGGTCGCGCTGAGCCCGTCGAGGCCGGGCATGCGGATGTCCATCAGCACGACGTCGGGCCGGTGGGTGTTGACCGCCGAGGCCACCTCGGTGCCGTCGGTGACCGCGCCGACCACCCGCAGGTCGTCGAACGCCTCGAGCATCATGGTCAGCCCGGCCCGCACCAGCGCGTCGTCGTCGACCAGCAGCACCCTGATCGCGTCGGCCGGTTCCGCTACGTGGTCCACGGGAGCCAGGCTCTCAGATGGAACTCGCCGCCGGGTGTCGGGCCGTGTTCGAGGCGCCCGCCGACCAGCGCCACCCGCTCGCGCAGACCGGCCAGCCCGGACCCGGCGCCCGGCAGGAGCGGGCCGTCCGCGGTGAGCCGGTTGCGCACGGCGACGTCGAGGCCCCGCTCGGGGCACCCGCTGATCGCCACCCGGACCGGGGCGCCGGGCGCGTGCTTACGGGCGTTGGTCAGCGCCTCCTGCACGATGCGGTAGGCGTGCCGGCCCACCGGGTCGGGCACACCGGCGCCGCCGTCGAGCTCCAGCCCCACCTCGGCGCCGGCCGACCGGGACTGCTCGACCAGCGCGGGCACGTCGCCCAGGGTCGGCTGCGGACGGTCCTCGGCCGGCGCGCGCAGCATGTGGATCACCGAGCGGAGGTCCTCCAGCGCGTCGTGCGCGGTCTCGCGGATCAGCCCGGCCGCGCCCTGCTCGGCCGCCGAGGCGTCCCGGCGTACCTCCAGGGCCCCCGCGTGAACGGCGAGCAGTGACAACCGGTGGGCCAGCACGTCGTGCATCTCGCGGGCCAGGCGCTCCCGCTCGGCCAGCGCGGCCTGCTCGACCCGCAGCCGCTGCCCCTCCTCGGCCTGGCGGGCCCGCTCGGCCCAGGACGCGACCAGCTGGCGCTGCGAGCGGATCAGCAGCGCGATCGCGACCACGCTGACGTGCAGCAGCACGAGGAAGGTGACGCTCTCGAAGTAGAGGCGGGTGGCGCCCAGCGCGAGGTAGTAGATCGAGGCGACGAGCACCGCGTGCAACGCCACCAGAGCGGGCGCCACCCAGACCCGGCGATGCAATCCGACCGCGAAGAGCGCGACCGGGACGGCGCCCATCGGCATCGCGAACAGGATGCCCAGCGGGATCAGCACGAGGGCGAGGGTGACCGGACGGGTACGCCGGAACAGGATCAGCCCGGTCGCGGCCAGCAATCCGGCGGCCACCTCGACCGGGACCGGAGCGCCGTCGCCCTCCGAGAGCGACGTCACGACGAAGAAGACGCCGAGCGCCGTGGCCACCAGAGCCAGCGAGATCTCGAGGAGCCATCTCCGCATGGCGGTGACGCTACCGGCGGGGCGGCCGGAGCGGCAGTCGACTTTGGTCTACGCCGGGTCGACCCGAGTCGCTATCGGCGGGCCGGCCGCGGCGGAAGACTCGGCGCTGTGCTGGAACAGGAAACGATCGTGCCCACGCCGTGGTGGAGCCGGGTGCTCGTGTGGCTCTGCCTGCCCGCCGCGGGCGCCGCGCTGCTGTGGGGAATCCTGTGGCTGATCGACCGGGTGCCGTTCGGCGGGCCGTTCGAGCTGATCCGCAGGCTGCCCGAGCCCTGGGATCTGGTGGCCGGGCTCGGCATCGGCCTGGTCGTCGGGCTGATCTTCGCGGCGCTGGTCGACGCCGAGTCCCTCACCGTGCGGGTCACGCCGCTCGAGGTGGTGCTGACCCGGCCCGGTCACCGGCGGGCCGTGCCGAAGGGCGAGATCGCCGTGGCCTTCCCCGACCGTGACCAGCTCGTGCTGCTCGGCCGCACCGGGCGGGAACTGGCCCGCGAGCCGTCCCACCTGTCGAAGCAGAGGCTGAGCGCCGCGTTCGGCTCCCGCGGCGTGCCCTGGGCCGACCAGGATCCGTACGGCGACGCGTACCGCCGCTGGGTGCCCGGGCTGCCGGAGGTCCCGCCGGCCGCCGACGCGGTCTTCACCGCCCGGCAGAAGGCGCTGACCGCCGGCGACGACGAGGACGTCCGCGAGCTGCGCGAGGAGCTGGGGCGGCTGGGCTTCGTGGTCCGCGACGACCGCAAGAAGCAGTACTGGCGCCGCGCCGACGGCCTCTAGGCGACGGGCTTTCAGGCGACGGGCTTTCAGGCGACGGGCTTTCAGGCGACGGTTCCGACCACGGCCCAGATGGTCAGGATGGCCAGGAAGTCGCCGCGGGCGCCGGCCTCGTCGACATGGGAGAACCACTTGTCCCGTACGCCGGGGCCGGTCGGCCAGACGTCCTCGGGAACCATCGGATTGACCATCGGAAGCACCACGCCGGCCGACGCCGGGTCGCCGAACACGCAGGTCACCGGGAGGGCCCGGACGTCGCGCAGGCCCTTGCCGACCAGCCGGCGGCGCAGTGTCCGGCCCATGTCGATCTGCTTGGGGGTCAGCCGCCCGTGCATGGCGGCGACCACGGTGCGGGCCATCGCCGGCGGCACACCGTCGAAGGCCAGCGAGCTCCAGTCGGTGTCGACGAGGCAGAGGCGCCCGCCCGGACGGGTCACCCGCACCAGCTCGGAGACGGCCAGGTCGGCGTCGTCGACGTGCTGGAGCACCCGCTCGCACCAGACGCCGTCGACGCTGTCGGCCGGCAGGTCGATCGCCGACACGTCGCCGGTCGTGTAGCGCACGTTGCTGCCGTCGTGCCGCTCGACGGCGGCGGCGATGGTGGCGGCCGAGTAGTCCAGCGCGGTCACCCGGCCGGCCGGCCCCACCTCGGCGGCGATCGAGCGGGCCACCTCACCGGCGCCCGAGCCCGCGTCGAGCACGTGCCAGCCCGGGGCCGGGCGGAACGCGTCCATCGCCGTCCGGCGGACCCGCCGGATCTCGGGATGGCGGCCCATCTCGTCGAGGGCGGCCAGCAGCATCGCGGTCATCTCGCGGGGCTGCCGATCGAGGTCGGCGAACGGGGTGCGTTCCATCTGTACGGGCTTCATGCCAGAAATGTTGACGCATCAGAAGCCCCCGGGTACGGCACCGGTCACTCATCCGACAGGCAACCTCACAGTCCGCTCATCGGGTACGCGGATGGACAACCTCGTCTCGTACGATGACCCCATGAGCGCGGAGGCCGTCGGCATGCACATGCCCGCCATGGTGACGCTCGACGACCTGGCGACGATGAACGCCGCCGATCCGAACGGTCACCGATACGAGACCAGCCCCCAGGGAGTCCTGTCCGTCATGCCGCCCGCGGACTCGGAACACGCTCGGATCGCCAGCCGCCTCTTCGCCTGGTTGATCATGGCAGGCTGGCCGGCCGAGCAGGTGTTGCAGGTCGCGGGCATCCGCATTCCGGGGCCTGGGCGAGACGGCGGCCGGATCCCCGACCTGAGCGTCTGGAGCAAGGTGCCGCCACGCGAGGTCTGGTTGTCGGTGGCCGAGCTCCTTCTCGTGGTGGAGATCGTGTCGCCCGGCTCGGAAGCGATGGACGAGGTCACCAAACGGCACGAGTACGCGTCGGCCGGCATCTCCCAGTACTGGGTCGTCGACCGCGACGCCGCCCAGACAGTGACCTTGTATCAGCTCTCCTCGGAGTCCTACACCGAACGTGCGAAGATGCCCCTGGCCTGGTTGCTGCAGACCAGTCCGAGCGACCATCTCGTCTGACCCACGGCAGGCGTGTCGCCGGAGCATCATCCGGCGGTTGTCCACAGGCTCGGGGCAGCGCGCGAGTTCGGGGCGCCGATGTGGCAGGCTTTCGAGACATGAGTGACGCGGTGCGGTTCGGGCTGGTCGGCTATGGCTCCGGTGGGCGGATCTTCCACGCCCCCCTGATCTCCTCGGCTCCGAACGTGGAGTTTCTCGGCGTCGTCACCACCGACGAGGGGCGCCGCGGGCAGCTCGCCGAGCAGCACCCCGGCGCCGCGGCGTTCGACTCGATCGCCGCCCTGGCCGACGCCGGCGCCGAGGCGGTGTCGATCTCCACGCCCGTCACCACCCACGCCGAGCTCGCGCTCGAGGCGATCGCCCACGGGCTGCACGTGGTCTGCGACAAGCCGTTCACCCTGACCGCCGAGCGGGCCCGCGAGGTCGTCGCCGCCGCCGAGGCCAAGGGCGTGCTGCTCAGCGTCTATCAGAACCGGCGCTACGACTCCGACTTCCGCACCCTGCGCCGGCTGATCGACGACGGCCAGTTCGGCACGGTGCGCCGCTTCGAGTCGCGCTTCGAGCGGTGGGCGCCCGAGCGCAAGCCCGGCGCGGCCGGTGGCGGCACCCTGCTCGACTTCGGGTCCCACCTGGTCGACCAGGCGCTGGTGCTCAACGGTCCGGCCGTCCGGGCCTACGCCGAGGTTCGCGGCAGCGGCGAGCTCGACGACGACTTCTTCCTGGCGCTGCACCACGTCAACGGTGTCGAGTCGCATCTGTGGGGCAGCTGGCGCCAGGGCGCGCCCGGTCCGCGCTTCCGGGTCGGGGGCACCACCGGCACGTTCGTGGTCGAGGACGTCGACGGGCAGGAGGCCGCGCTCAAGGCGGGCCGCTCCCCCGCCGGCCTGGGCGACGAGTGGGGCGTCGAGCCCGAGGCGAGCTGGGGCCGCATCCACCGAGGCGACGAGGGCACGCCGGTACGCAGCGAGCGCGGCCGGTGGGATCTCTACTACCCGGCCTTCGCGGCGGCGGTGCGCGGCGACGGACCGTTGCCGGTCGACCCGGCCGACGTCGTCCGCACCATGACCGTCCTGGATGCGGCCCGCGAGAGCGCCCGCAGCGGCCAGGCGATCAGGCTCTGAGGCTGCTCAGGCTTTGAGGCCGCTCAGGGCGATGCCGAGCACCCGGTCGCGCTGGGCGTCGTCGACGTAGGTGGCCGAGGCCAGGCCCGAGACCATGCGCAGCAGGTCGTCGAAGCCGGCGTCGGCGCGGACCTCGCCGGCGGCCTGTGCGCGCTGGAGCAGCGGCTCGCCGGCCTCGTACATGGTGGCGCGGCAGGCCCGGAACATCTCGGACTCGCGGTTGAGCGCCTCGATGACCGCGCGCTTGGTCGCCACGTACGAGACGAACTGGTCGAGCCAGGTGGTGAGCGCCTCCCACGGCGGCAGGCCGGCGACCTCCTCGGCGACCCGGCCCAGCTGCTCGACCTCCTCGACGTACACGGCCTCGAAGAGATCCTGCCGGGTCGGGAAGTTGCGGTAGAGCGTCCCGATGCCCACGCCGGCGCGGCGGGCGATGTCTTCGAGGGAGGCCCCGGTGCCGTTCTCGGCGAACGCCTCGCGCGCCGCGGCCAGCAGGGCGTCGAAGTTGCGTCGCGCGTCCGCACGTTGCGGACGGCGTACGGCGACCGCCATGGAGACCCTCCTCACAGATCGGCACCTCACCGGAAAATGACTTGCGAACCGGAGGCACCCCTCCACTAATGTGGAGGCATGCCTCGACTTTACCAGCGCTCACCGCGGACGACCTTCGCGGTCCTGGCCGCCGCGGCGGCGGCCTTCTCGCTCATGCAGTCGCTGGTCACGCCGGTCCTCCCGACGATCCAGCAGGACCTGCACACCTCCACCGGCACGGTCACCTGGGTGCTCACCGCCTGGCTGCTCTCCGCCTCGGTCGCCACCCCGCTGATGGGCCGCATCGCCGACATGACCGGCAAGGACCGCGCGCTGCTGGTCGCGCTGGCCGCGATCGCCCTCGGCTGCCTGCTCGCCGCGGTGGCCCCGAACATCACCGTGCTGATCATCGCCCGCGTCATCCAGGGCCTGGGCGGCGCCATCTTCCCCGTCTCGTTCGGCATCCTGCGCGACGAGTTCCCGCCCGCGCGGGTCACCTCGGCGATCGGCGTGCTGGCGGCGGTCATCGCCACCGGCGGCGGCCTCGGCATCGTGCTGGCCGGCCCGATCGTCGGCGCGCTGAACTGGCGCTGGCTGTTCTGGCTGCCGCTGGCCGTCGTCGTGCTCGTCGGGCTGCTGGCCTGGCGCCTGGTGCCCGCCTCCCCCGTCCGTACGCCGGGCCGGGTCAACTGGCTCTCGGCCGCGCTGCTCTCGGGCTGGCTGGTCGCCCTGCTGCTGCCGCTGAGCAAGGCCACGGCCTGGGGCTGGGCCTCGGGCCGGACGATCGGCTTCCTCGCCACCGCCGTCGTGCTGCTGACCGCCTGGCTGTACGCGGAGTACCGCTCGACCGAACCGCTGATCGACATGCGGATGATGCGGCTGCCCGCGGTCTGGACGGCCAACCTGGTCGCCCTGCTCTTCGGCGCCGCGATGTTCGGCGTCTTCGCGTTCCTCCCCCAGCTCATGCAGATCCCGCGCGAGTCCGGCTACGGCTTCGGCGCGACCGTCACCGGGGCCGGCCTGCTGATGCTGCCGATGCTGGTCACGATGGCCCTCTTCGGCTCGCTGAGCGGCCCGCTGACCCGGTGGGCGGGCAGCAAGGCCCAGCTGCTGTGGGGCGCCGGGCTGAGCACCGTCGCCACGTTGTCGCTGGCCCTGCGGCACGGCGAGCGGTGGGAGGTGGCAGTGGCCGGCGGCGTCTTCGGCATCGGTCTCGGCCTGGTCTACTCGTCGCTGGTCAACCTCATCGTCCAGAGCGTCCCCCGTCACCAGACCGGCGCGGCCAGCGGCATGAACACCAACATCCGGACGATCGGCGCCTCCATCGGCACCGCGGTGGTCAGCTCGATCATCACCAGCCACCCCGGCCCGCGCGGCCTGCCGGCCGAGTCCGGCTACACGCAGGCGTTCCTGGTGCTCACCGTCATCGCCGCGGCCGCCTTCCTGGTCGCCATGCTGGTGCCGGCCGCCCGCAAGGCCGCCGCGGAACCGGAGCGCCGCCCCGAGACGCTGCCGGAGCTCTCCCCGGTCGAGGCCTGACCGGCCCGACACGGGCACGGGAGGCTTCGCGTGCGCGGAAAAGACTTTGCCCCGGGCCGCGTGCGAGCAGAGGCGGATCCCGGGGCGTACGAGGCGACATTACATCGGCCGGGCCCTTATACAGCGATGTGGGCCAGCAGGTTGTCGACGACCCGGTCGATGCCGGCCAGCAGGGACAGGTGGCCCTCGTCGGGCAGCAGGTGGACCTCGACGCCGGGGACGTGGGCGGCCAGCCACTGGCCGTGGGTGGGTGGGACCATGCGGTCCTCGTCGCCCTGCCAGACCGCCACCGGTACGCGGATGTCGGACAGCGCGAAGCCCCACGCGGCCAGGAAGGCCAGATCGTCCTCGCGCCAGCCGGCGATGCCGGCGGACACCGCGTAGCGGGTCGACTCGGCCAGGTATTCGGCGAAACCGCCGGTCAGGGCGCGCTTGTCCACCTCGGACAGCAGGTCGCCGAAGGCCTCGACCACGTCGTCGGCGGTCACCCGGGCCAGGTCCCCGGCCATCGACGTGAGCATCGTGTCGAGCGCCTGCACGCCCTCGGCCGCGGCCTGGAACTCGGCGATGTTCTCCTCGCCCATGCCGGCCGGCCAGTCCAGGCCCTTCGCCTCGTAGGGGGCGACCCCGGCGATGGTCGAGGCGCCGACGCAGCGGCCGGGCAGCAGGGCGGCGCAGGCCAGCGCGTGCGGTCCGCCGCCGGACCAGCCGATCGTGACGAAGTGGGCGGCCTCCAGGCCGTCGAGCAGGGCCGCGGTGTCGGCGGCCACGTCGGCCACGCGACGGCCGGGGTGCGGGGTCGAGCCGCCGTAACCGGGACGGCTGGGCAGGACGATCCGCAGGCCGTGCCGCAGGGCGGACTCGAACACGGGCGCGTAGCGGACGGCGCCGGAGGGGGTGCCGTGATGCAGCACCAGCGGGAGGCCGCCGGGCGGGCCCTCCACCAGATATTCGAGCGTGCGGCCGTCAGGCAGGACGATGCGTTCCACGAGGACGAATCTAGGGCAAGCGACCGGGTCGCCGCTCGCCGATCAGGACGAGCCGACCCGAAGGGGCCCGCGCGGACGACGCGGGCCCCTTCTTCACTGCGGGAGCGGATCAGTTCCGGATGATGGTGAAGGTGGAGGTCGGGTTCTCGATGTCGCGGTAGTTGTTGCTCAGCTGCAGGTTGGTGAAGGTCGCCGAGCCCACCGCGGGGCCCTGACCGGTCTCCGGCATCGGGTTGGCCCAGATGGCGTAGCCGGACTTGGCGTCGTACGCGTCACCGCTGCGCTGCGCACCGGTGATCGTGACGTTGGTGAAGACGGTGTCCTTGACGATGTTCTGCGGCTGCCCGCCCACGTAGTTGGTCTGGAACATGATCCCGGAGTAGGTCGGGTCGACGATGTCGACGTTCGAGACCCGGATGCCCTGGAAGACCTTCGACGCGCTGAACACCCAGATCGCCGGGAAGACCTGGTTGCCCCAGAAGTGGCCGCCGGCCCGGACGATCGAGATGTTGTCGAACACCGTCGGCGGGTTGGCGCCGAACCCGTTCATCGGGTAGCCGAAGTCCAGCGAGCTGATCGTGATGCCCGAGTAGACCAGGGTGTCCGCGATGTAGATGTTCTTGAACGTGTTGGCGTAGCCGCCGTAGACCGCGAGGCCGGCCGCCCGCCAGGTCAGGATGCTGGTCAGGTTGGAGTAGACGTTGTTGATCTCGTCCGACCCACCCGCGTCGATCGCCGAGAACAGCGCGAAGCTGTCGTCGCCGGTGGCCCGGGCCTCGTTGTTGTCGACCAGGTTGCCGGTGCTGCCGTTGGTCATGTTCACGCCGTCGGCGAACGTGTTCCGGATCCGGCTGTTCTTGATGACCATGTTGTCGGTGTTGGCGCCCCAGTAGAGGCAGACCACGTGCTCGGTCCAGATGTTGTCGATGGTGATGCCGGCCGTGTTGGCGAAGTCGAACACCTTGCCCGGGCCGTCGATGCGGATGGTGTAGTTGCCGAAGAACGCGAAGTCGGCGAACGTCGAGCCGTTGGCGGTGCTGTCGGCCCGGAATCCGGCGTCCGTCTCGCTCTGCGTGCTGGGGGTGTAGAAGCGCGTGTACCAGGGGCCGGCCCCGACCACGCGGATCGACTTGCCGTACACCTGGAACTTGTTGGACGTCTGGTAGTCACCGGCGGGCAGGTAGACACCGAGCTTCGTGGTGTCCTGGCGGGCGGTGTCGAGCGCGTTCTGCACCGCCTGCTGGTCGAAGCCGTTCGGTACGACGTACCGGGCCGCGTCCGGGTTGGCCTTGGGCGCGACCTGCTCCAGGTTGATGAAGTCGATCGCGATGCTGCCCGGGTTGGCGCCGTCCTTCTGCAGCTTGATCGTGCTGCCGGCCGGGAACGAGCCGTTCAGCAGGATGTTCGCCTCGTCGTAGATGTGCCGCGGTCCGGTGCCCGAGTTCTGCGGCGCGGTCTCGTTGCCGTAGAGCCAGGCGTACTTCGAGGTGAGCGGCAGGGTCTTGTTCAGCGTGCCGTTGACGTAGACGTTGATCGAGCTGCTGGTGCCGTCGGGGATGGAGAACCGCGCGACCACCGTGTTGGTCGCCGCCCGGGTGGTCCACTGCACGTACGCTCCGGTCTGGTTGAGCGTGACGGCCCTGCGCCCGGAGGCCTCGCCGGCCAGGTCGCCGACGGTCCGGTTGGGGCCGACGACCGCCGCGCCACCGCCGGTCTGCCCGTCCTCGGCCTCGTACATGTCGTACGGCATGTTGGCGCCGCGACCCACGAAGAAGGACTTGTCGCTGGTGTTGTTGGTCTGCTTGACCGGCAGCTCGTTGGCGTCGTTGGCGATCACCGTGCGGACCGTGTAGCGACCGTTGGCCGCCGTCCAGGTGCCCAGGTTGATTGCCGGCGAGGACGCGCCCGCGGCTAGCGTCCCGGTCCAGGAACCGGTCAGCGTCCGCACCACCGACGAGCCGTTGAGCACGGTCAGCGTGACGCCGTGGGCTCCGCCGGCCGAGGCCGCCGAGCCCTGGTTCTTCAGGGTGACCGAGAAGGTGACCGTCTGACCCGCCGCCGGGGTGCCGGGCGACCAGCTGACCACCGAGGCGACCAGGTCGGAGCTGCTGACCGGGGTCACGACCAGGTTCGAGGGGCTGGTGTACGAGTTGTTGGCCTCGTTCGACTCGATGATCGTGTTCGACTCGTCCACCTTGGCGACCACCTGGTACGAACCGGCGTTCCGGGCGCCGATGTTCGCCGAGACGGTCGTCTGTGCGCCGGCCGCCAGAGCGCCGACGGTGGCGGTGCCGACCTTCGTCGTACCCAGGTAGAAGTTGACGTTGGAAGCCGCGCTGCCCACGCCGCCCGCGTTGCGGACGGTGGCCGACAGCGTGACCGCGTCGGTCTCGACCGGGGCGGCCGGCGAGACCGAGGTGGAGGTGACCGTCAGGTCCGGGTTGGGCGCCGCCACGCCGTTGACCTGGAGCTCGGCGACCTGGCCGCTCGGCGAGCCGCTGTTCGCGGTGAACGACAGACGCAGGTCGGCGGCGGTGGCGCTGACCGGAACGGTCACCGTGTTGCCCGAGGCCGGGTTGAAGCTGTACGACGCCGCGCCGACGATCGTCGTGAAGGTGCTCGAGCTCTGCTCACGGCCGAGGATCGCGAAGGTCTGCTGGCGCGAGCCCCACGAGCTGTCCGGGTTGAGCTTGACGACGACCGACGACACCGACGCGTTCGAGCCCAGCTTGACCGTCAGCGTCGCCGGGAAGCCGTTGCCCTCCCAGTACGTGGCGGTGTTGTTGTCGTTGGCATTGGCCGCCACGAACGTGTGCACCGTGGACGACGCCTCGATCGGCTTGCCCTGAGCCAGGTTGCTGCCGGGCGCCGTGGTGCCGTTGCGGGTGACCGTGTTGCTCGGCGCCGAGACGTTGCCCGCCGCGTCCTTGGCCCGCACCTGGTACGAGACGGTCGCACCGGCCGGCTGTGTGTCGGTGTAGCTCAGCACGTTGCCGGCCAGGCTGGTGCGGAGCACACCGTTGGCCAGGACGTCGTATCCGGTGACGCCTACGTTGTCGGTCGACGCCGACCAGGTCAGCCGGATCTGGTCGGTGGCCGGCTGGGTGAAGGCCAGGTTTCCGGGCGCGCCCGGGGCCTGCGTGTCGCCGCCACCCGAGACGGGGCCGTAGACCTCGAGCTCGGAGAGCTGACCGGCCGGCCAGCCGGTGTTGCCGGTGAAGCTCAGGCGGACGAAGCGGGCGCTCGCGGCGGTGAAGTCCACGGTGACCGCGTTGCCGCCGGCCGGGTTGAAGGTGTAGCCGGCGCTCGCCTTGAGCGTCGAGAACGACGATCCGGTGGTGCTGCCCTGCACGGTCAGCGTCTGGGTGCGGGTGGCCCAGGCGGTGGCCGGCGGCAGCTTGAGGACGACCTGGTTGACCTGGGTGGCGGTGCCGAGGTCGACCTGCAGCCACTGCGGGAAGGCGTTGTTGCTGCTCTCCCAGTAGGTGCTGGCGTTGCCGTCACCGGCGTTGCCGGCGCCGTAGACGTCGCTGACGCTGCTGGCGCTGAAGGTCTTGCCGGCGGCGAGGTTGGGGCCGGCGGCGTGGGCGGCCGGGGCGTTCACCAGGGTGGCGACGACCCCGGCGGCGACCGCCGCCGCTAGGAACTTTCTTCTCAATCTGGACATGCGGGAGCGCACCTTTCGGAGACACTGCTGGACGGGCAGTGGGGGACGGAGCGGACGGGCTCAGGAGGAATGGACCTCGAACTCGGCGAGCTGGCCGGCCGGCCAGCCGGTGTTGCCGGTGAAGGTCACCCGCACGTAGCGCGCGGTGGACGCGGTGAGGGTGACGGTGGCGGTGTTGCCCGACGCCGGGTCGAACGTGTAACCGGCGCTGCTCCGCAGGGTGCCGAAGGCGGAGCCATCGGTGCTGCCGAGCACCGAGAGCGTCTGGGTGCGGGTCGCCCACGCCGTGGCCGGCGGGAGCTTGAGGACCACCCGGCCGACCGACCGGTTCTGCCCCAGGTCGACGGTGACCGACTGGGGGAAGGCGCTGCTCCGGCTCTCCCAGTAAGTGCCGGCGTTGCCGTCGGTCACGTTGGCCGGGGCGTAGACGTCGGCCTGGCTGGTCGCGGTCACGGGCCGGCCGGCGGCCAGGTTGCCGATGGCCGGCGGGGTCGTCACAGGCGGCGTGGTCGTGGGCGGGTTGGTCGTGGTGCCACCGGCGGCGTACGCCTCCAGTTCGGACAGTTGGGCCGCCGGCCAGCCGGTGTTGGCCGAGAAGGTGAGCCTGAGGTAGCGACGGTTGCCGGAGGGCAGCGTGATGGTCGCGCTCGGGTTGAGGGTGTACGCGGTGGCCGGGGTCAGCGACGTCCAGGACGATCCGTCGCCGGAGCCGGCGACCGCGACGGTCTGGTTGCGGCTCTCCCAGCCGGTGGGCAGCTTGAGCACGAGCCGGCCGACCGCCTGCGAGGAGCCGAGATCGACCGTGTACGTCTGCGGCAGCGCGCCGCTGCTCTCCCAGTAGGTCGACGCGTTGCCGTCGACCGCGTTGGCCCCGGCGTACTGTCCGTTGGTCGAGGACACCGTGACGGGCCGCCCCTGAGCGAGGTTCCCCGTCGTGGGAGGAGTCGTGGTCGGCGGAGTCGTCGGCGGAGTCGTCGGCGGGGTCGTCGGCGGGGTGGTCGGGCCGTTGCCGTACTGCGGCGCCGGCCACGGTCCGCAGTACGAGTTGGCGGTCGACCAGCCCGAGTTGCCACCGCCGTCGGTGATCTGCAGACCCGCGCCGGCGCAGTTGTACACCGTCTGGCTCTGCGCGATGCCGGACGCCCGCACGTTGGTGAACCGGGCCGTGGCCGGGGCCTGCGCCTGCAGCGCGAACGTGCCGGCGCCGGCGATGGTCACGTTGGTCAGGTTCAGCCCGGTGGTCTGGCTGCCGATCCACTGGATCCCGGCGTACGAGCTGTCCAGGATGTCGGTGTCGGTGACGTTGATGGTGGCGCCGGTGATCGGTCCCTGGTCGCCCCAGAACCACAGGGCGCCGATCCCGAAGTTCCAGTTGTAGTCGGAATTGCCGGCCCGGATCAGGGTGTTGCGGGCCAGCGTCCAGGTGCCGGCGACCGCGGTCGGCCCGGTCACGCCCGGATACCGGTTGCCGACGTGGATGCCGCCGCCGTTGGAGACCGACTCGCTGACCACGTTGTCGGTCATCACGATGTCCCGGCCGCCATAGCTGACCAGGTGGTTGGCCAGGATCGGGGCGACGATCGTGTTGCGGGTGAACGAGTTGCCGACGTTGGGCACGTTCTCGGCCCACATGGCCAGCGCGTCGTCACCGGTGTTGCGGACGAACGTGTTGGTGACGGTCGAGTTGGTCACGCCGATGTGGAAGTTCACGCCGTCCGCGGTCTGGTCGAGGATGCGGCTGTTCTTGATGGTGAACCGGTCCATCGGCCCGTCCATCCAGGCCCCGACCTTGGTGTGCTGCATCCAGACGTTGTCGATGGTGGAGTTGGACATGGCTCCGCCGAACGCGTTGACCTGGTCGTTGTCGACCCGCTCACGGATGTCGCCGATCACCGCGAGGTCGCGGACCACGACGTTCTGGCTCGGGCCGCCCTCGTTGGTGTACTTGCCGTAGAGCCCGGCCGCGAGGTTGCGCTGGGTGGGGTGCCGCCCGCCGAGGACGCTGTACCAGGGTCCGGCCCCGGCCAGCGTGACGCGGTCGACGATCACGTGGCTGTAGAGGGTGAAATTGCCCCGCGGGACGTAGACCGTGCGGCCGGCCGCCGCGCCCGCGTTGACCGCGGCCTGGAACTTCGCCGTCGAGTCGGTGGCGCCGGTCGGGTCGGCGCCGTAGTCGGCCACCACGTCGATGGCGCCGGACGGCTTGGCGAGCGGCTCGGGCACGTTCTCGAAGTCGGCCAGGTCGATGGTGAAGGTCGGTGACTGCGCGGTCGAGGAGACCTGCAGCCGGATCTTCGTACCGGCCGGGTAGGTGGCGCCGAACAGCGTCCGGGCCTCGTCGTAGAAGTGGTGCGGCAGCGGGTCGCCGGGGTTGTTCGAGAACGGGTAGTAGCCGTAGTACCAGCTGTATTTCGAGGTGACCGGGACGGTCTTGACGAGCGTGGAGCCGCTGCGCACGTCGATCGTGGCGTCCCGGCCGGTGCCGGCGGCGTTGTCCGGGATGCTGTAGCGGAAGGTCACCGCGTTGGCCGGCTTGGTCAGGGTGAACTCGACGTACTCGCCGGCCGCGTCGAGGGTGACGGCCTCACGGCCGGACGCCTCCGACGAGAGGGTGCCGTAGGTGCGGCTGGTGCCGGTGGAGGTGCCGTTGTGCGCGGCCTTCTCGGCCTCCTGCTCGACGAAGGGGACCGTCGCGCCGCGGCCGGCGATGTCGAAGGGGGAGAGTCCGGCCGCCTGCGCCGGGGTTGCTGTCCAGGTGACGGCGACGGCCGAGGCGGCGACGGTGGCGCCCGTCGCCAAGGCGACGAGCGCGCGCCGGAGTTTGCGGTTGGCCATGGGGATTCCCTTTCCTAGGTGGCCAGCCCCCGGTGGTTCAGGTACGCATGCGCAGCCACACGGCGGTGTCCGGGGGGAGGCGGTCACCGTCGAGAGGGCTGCTGGCGAGCAGGGTCGATTGATGGGCGGGCAGGGCGACGGGGGCGCCCGACATGTTGACGACACAGGCGAAGTCCTGGCCGCGGCAGAAGGCGAGAACCGACGGGGTCAGGTCGAGCCAGGCCATCTCGCCGCGGTGCAGCCCGGGTTCGGCCCGGCGCAGGGCGATGGCCGAGCGGTAGAGCTCGAGCATCGAACTGGGGTCGCCGGTCTGGGCCTGGGCCGTGCGGTCCTTCCACTCGGCCGGCTGGGGAAGCCAGGGAGTGGCGGTGGTGAAGCCGAACGGCGCCTCGTCGCCGGTCCACGGCAGCGGCACCCGGCAACCGTCGCGGCTGTGGCCGCGGCGGCCCCACATCGGGTCCTGATACTCCTCGGGCGGGATGTTCTCGTTCTCCCAGAGACCGAGCTCCTCGCCCTGGTAGATGTAGGTGGCGCCGGGCAGGGACAGCGACAGCAGCGCGGCGGCCCGGGCGCGGCGGGTGCCGAGCTCGAGGTCGACCGGGGTGCCGTCGAGGTTGTTGTCGAAGCTGAAGGTGGTGTCCTCGCGGCCGTACCGGGTGACGTGGCGCGTGACGTCGTGATTGGACAGCACCCAGGTGGCCGGGGCGCCGACCGCGGCGTGCGCGTGCAGGGTGCGGTCGACGCAATCGCGCATCAAACGGGGATCCCAGGCACAGCCGAGGAAGTCGAAGTTGAAGGCCGCGTGCAGCTCGTCCGGGCGCAGGTAGTTGGCGAACCGCTCGACCTCGGGCATCCACACCTCGCCGATCAGCGCGCGGTCCCCGCCGTACGAGTCGGCGATGCGCCGCCACGAGCGGTACACGTCGTGCACGCCGTCGAGGTCGTGGAACGGGTGCGGGCTGTCCTCGAGGACCTCGGGCAGCTCCGGGTCCTTGAGCAGCAGCGCGGCCGAGTCGATCCGGATGCCGTCGACGCCCCGGTCGAACCAGAACCGCAGGATGCTCTCGAACTCGGCCCGCACATCCGGGTGGTCCCAGTTCAGGTCGGGCTGCTCGGGCGTGAACAGGTGCAGATACCAGGAGCCGTCCGGCGTACGGGTCCAGGTGGTGCCGCCGAACTCCCCTCGCCAGTCCGTCGGCATCCGCTCGCCGTCGTCGCCCCGGCCCGGCCGGAACCAGAAGTAGTCGCGCTCCTTGGCCTCCGGGTCGGCCAGCGCGGCCTTGAACCACGGGTGCTCGCTGGAGATGTGGTTGGGCACGATGTCGACGATCATGCGGATGCCGGCCGCGTGCGCCTCCTCGATCAGCGCCTCCGCCTCGGCCAGCGAGCCGAACACCGGGTCGATGTCCCGGAAATCGGCGACGTCGTAGCCGGCGTCGGCCATCGGCGACGGATACCACGGGCTCATCCAGATGGCGTCGACGCCGAGCGCGCTCAGGTGGGCCAGCCGGGCCCGGATGCCCGGGATGTCGCCGACGCCGTCGCCGTCCGAGTCGGCGTAGCTGCGCGGATAGACCTGATAGATCACCGCGTCGCGCCACCACTGGGAGTCGGAGGAAGACACTTTTACCCGCTTTCTGTGCACGCTGGGTCCGACGGTCGACGATGACCGCCCATTTCGTACGTCTGGCCTGTGCTGCCGGGGATCAGCCCTTGAGGCTGCCCGTGGTCAGACCGGACATGATGTTTCGCTGGAAGAGCAGGAAGATGATCACCGTGGGGATGGCGGCGATGACCGAGGCGGCGATGACCACGTTCTGGGGCGTGCCCCCGCTGAAGGCGTAGATGCCGACACTGAGCGTCCGGGTCTCGGGCGACGGCATCACCAGCTTGGGCCAGAGGAAGTCCTTCCAGACCGCCGTGACCGCGAAGATCGCCACCACCCCGAGGATCGGCCGCGACATCGGCAGGATGATCGACCACAGCGTGCGCAGCGGCGACGCGCCGTCCACCTGCGCGGCCGCGATCAGGTCCTCCGGGATCGAGTCGAAGAACCGCTTGAGCAGGAAGATGTTGAACGCGTTGGCGATCAGCGGAAGCCAGATCGCCCACGGGGAGTCCAGCAGGTTGACGTGGATGATCGGCAGGTCGATCGCCGTGACGTACTGCGGGACGATCAGCACCATCGCCGGGATCATCAGCGTCGCCAGCATCAGCCCGAGGATGACGTTGCCGAACACCGGCCGCAGCTTGGACAGGGCGTAGGCCGCGGCGGTATCGAAGACGAGCTGGAAGAAGACCGCGCCGGCCGCGTAGTAGAACGTGTTGAACATCAGCTTGGCCAGGTCCAGGTTGTTCCACGCGTCGGTGTAGTTCTGCAGCTGCGGGTTCTGCGGCCACAGCGTGGGCGGCGTCTGCGCGATCTCCTGGCCCGACTTGAGCGCGCCCGTGACCATCCAGTAGAGCGGCCCGAGGAAGACCAGGGTGAAGCCGGCGACGACGACGGCCAGCAGCGTCCAGTAGAGGTACTTGCCGCGCCCGCGCCGGAGCTGCGCCTGCGAGATGAGGGTCCGGGAGCCGGAGTCAGCCATGGTGTCAGTCCTGTTTCGTCGTCAGTCGCACGTAGACGGCGGAGAAGGCGGCCAGCACCAGCAACATGATCACTCCGAGCGCGGCGGCGCCGTTGAGGTCGTTCTGGAAGAAGCCGTGCTGGTAGATGAGGTAGGCCACCGAGGTCGCGGAGTCCTGCGTGCCGGCGCCGTTGGCCAGGATCAGCGGCTCGATGAACAGCTGCATGGTCGCGACGATCTGCAGCATGGCCAGCAGCGCGAGGATCAGCCGGGTCTGCGGGATCGTGACGTTCCAGATGCGCCGCCAGACGCCGGCGCCGTCGAGCTCGGCCGCCTCGTACAGCTCGCCCGGGATGTTCTGCAGGGAGGCCAGGTAGATGAGCACGGCGCTGCCCATGTTCATCCAGGTCGAGGCGATCACCATCGCGGGGATCGTCATGGTCGGTGACTGCATCCACTCCGAGGTCGGCAGGTGCAGCCCCTTGAGGATCGCGTTGAACAGCCCGGCCTCGCTGGGGTCGTACGCGTAGTACTTGAAGAGGAACAGCGCCGAGGCCGGCGGCAGCATCACCGGCAGGTAGACCAGGACGCGCAGGTAGCCCTTGGCGTGCCGGAACTCGTTGAGCAGGATCGCCACGAAGAACGGCAGCACGTAGCCGAGCGCGAGGGCCAGGATCGTGAAGATGAAGGTGTTCTTCCAGGCGATCCAGAAGCTGGGATCGGCGACGATCCGGGTGTAGTTGTCCCAGCCCACCCAGGTGGTCTCGCCGCGCCGGGTGCGCTGGAAGCTCATCACGACGCCGCGGATCATCGGGTACCACATGAAGAGGGCGAAGCAGACGACCGCCCCGATCAGGAACGCGTGCCCGGTGAGGTTGTCGCGCAGCTTGCGGGCGAAGCCACCGCGGGCTCGTGCGGTCGAGGGGTCCGGCGGGGTCGGGGTGGTGACGCCTGGGGCGGTCATGATCGCCAAGGGAAAGCTCCAGGGGTGCGGGTGCGGGAGCCGGCCATCCGGCTCCCGCACTCAGTGGTCAGCTGCCGGCGGCCTGCAGCTGGTTCGTCTTCGTCTCGGCCGTCTTGAGCAGCGAGTCGATGTTCGCGTTGGGGTTGGTCAGCACCCCGGACATCGCGGAGTCGAGGACCGCGTAGATCGCCTGGGCGTTGCGGGGCTCCCCCACGATCGGCACCGGGTTCTCCTCGAAGGCCTTGAAGTTGGCCGTGTCGACGTTCGCGTTGGCCTTGCGCAGCTCGAGCTCCTGCTTCTGGGCCTCGCTGCCGTTGGTGAACAGCAGCGGCTGGGGCAGGCCGACCGGGTAGTTCTGCGGCTTGGCCCGCACGTAGTCGAGCTGGCCCTTGCCCGGTGTGAGCTTCTGGTAGGCGATCCACTTGAGACCGGCCTTGACCTGCTCGGGAGTGAGGTCCTTCTTGAAGAAGTACCCCTCGCCGCCGCCCAGCGTGCCCTTGGCCGGACCGTCCTGCCCGGGCATCGGGCCCATCGCCCAGTCCTCGTACTTGCCCTGGAACTGGCTGACGATCGCCTGGGTCGCGTCGGGCGCGCCGATGAACATGCCCACCTTGCCGGCGCCGGCATTGGTTAGCAGGTCACCCCACTGCAGGAGCTGGCGGGTGCCCATGCTGTTGTCGCCGTACCGCATGTCCTTGAGGTTCTGCAGGACCTGCTTGCCCTGAGCGCTGTTGAACTCGGCCTTCTTGCCGTCGTCGCTGAGGACCTTGCCGCCCTGCGAGTACGTCATCGCGGTGAAGTGCCAGCCGCCGGTGTTGCCGGCGCTGTACTCCGAGTAGCCCGCGACGCCGCCGCCGAGCCCGGCGATCTTCTTGGCCGCGGCGCGCACCTCGGCCCACGTCTTGGGCGGGGTCTCCGGGTCGAGGCCGGCCTTCTTGAACAGCGCCTTGTTGTAGACCAGGCCCATCGAGTAGTTCTTCACCGGTACGGCGTAGAGCTTGCCGTCCTCGGTGAAGACGTTCTTGAGCGCGGGGTCGACGCTGTCCCAGGTCGGGACGGTGTCCTTGGTGGCGTACTGGGTGATGTCCATGGCCTGACCCGAGTCGAGCACCTGCTGCAGGTCGGTCATGTAGCCGTAGAAGACGTCGGTCATCGTGCCACCGGCCAGGCGGGCGGTGAAGTCCGGCGGGTTGTTGCACTGCTCGCCGACGCTGACGCTCTTGATCGTGATGTCGGGGTTCTGCTTCTGGAACTCCGCGACGTCCGCGTTCCAGTTCGCCAGCAGCTCCTTCTGCGCGCCGACGGGCTGGCAGTCGACGGTGATGGTGACCTTGCCGCCGGCCTCGGTGCCGCCGTCGTCGTCGCTCTTGGTGGAGCACGCCGTGAGGCTGAGCCCCAGGCCGGCCACGAGCGCCAGCGCCGCGGCCCTCCTGTATCGCTGGTGCTGCGGTACGGACATCTGTCCATCCCTTCGGGAACGGGTGTATCCACGGGTATCGCTGATATGCGTGATCTTTGTGACCTGGGTCTCGCATGTTTCGTGGAGGTGACGATACAAAGTCCAACGGGTCGCCGCAAGAAGCCGACTAGAGAAAGAAAAAACTCGACTGCCGCGCATGAGGGCGCAGACGACGAAGGGCGGGCCATCGGCCCGCCCTGGAAGAAAAGAAACGTGCTGGTCAGCCGCGCCTTCGCGCGGGCGCGGTCGAACCGCGCACCACCAGCTCCGGTTCGAAGAGAAGCTCGTCCGGCTCGACGCCGCTGCCCTCGATCTGGTTGACGAGCAGATCGACGGCCGACTGGCCCATCATCTCGATCGGCTGCCGCACGGTCGTCAGCGGCGGGTCGGTGCAGGTCATCAGCGCCGAGTCGTCGAACCCGACCACCGAGATGTCACCGGGCACGTCGAGGCCGAGCCGGCGTGCGGCCCGGATCGACCCGAGCGCCAGCACGTCGGAGGCGCAGATCATGCCGGTCACGCCCCGCTCGATCAGCTTGGCCGCGGCCAGCCGGGCGCTCTCCATCGAGAAGCTCGTCCGCTCGACCTGGACGTCCTTGCCGTCCAGGGCGGCCAGCTTGCGCCGCGACGGCACGTGGTCGGCCGGGCCCATGACCATGCCGATGCGCTCGTGACCCAGCGATCGCAGGTGCCCGTACGCCTGCTCGACCGCCACCGCGTCGTCGGTCGAGATGTGCGGGAAGCCCAGGTCGGCGACGCCCGCGTTGACCATGACGACCGGCATGCGGCGGTCGGTCAGCGCGCGGTAGTGCCCGTGCTCGGCGTCGGCCAGCGCGTAGGAGCCGCCGGCGAAGACCACCCCGGAGACCTGGTGATCGAGCAGCATCTCGATGTAGTCGCGCTCGGGCACGCCGCCGATCGTGCGGGCGGCCAGCAGCGGGGTGAAGCCGCGCTGGGCCAGGGAGGCGGTCACCACCTCGGCCAGCGCCGGAAAGATCGGATTTTGCAGCTCGGGCAGGACGAGGCCGACCAGACGGCCGCGCTCGCCGCGAAGCTTGGTGGGGCGCTCGTAGCCCAGCACGTCGAGCGCGGTCAGCACCGACGCGCGGGTCGCCTCGCTCACGCCGTTGCGACCGTTGAGCACCCGGCTGACGGTCGCCTCGCTGACGCCCGCCTTCTTGGCCACCTCGGCCAGACGTTTGGTCACGCGGCAACCTTACGTCAGATCAACGCAATTTTCGAACCGGAACTTGCAGCCGACGGAATCCGCCGTGGCGGGCGCTGCAAGTCCCGTCAGCGCCGGCGCCGGCGTGTTGATCCAGTGTTGCCGGAATGTCGCGCGCCGTGTCGGCCGACCCGAACTGAAGCGATTAAGTCGTCGCAGAGCGCGATGAAGCTGCGGACATCGACTTACGCCACGGTTCCATAACGCCCGGTGCCGTCCGAACGTGTCGTGCCGCTCGCCCGGCGCTGACAAAATGGCTCCATGGCGCAGAAAACCAAACTTTGTCCCTGCGGGCGCGGGCTGCCGTACGCCGAGTGCTGCGAGCCGGCCCACCGGGGCGAGCCGCCGGCCACCGCCGAGGCGCTGATGCGGTCGCGCTACACCGCCTTCGCGCTCGACGACGACGCGTACGTGCTGAAGTCCTGGCACCCGAAGACCCGGCCCGCCCGCATCGAGCCCGACTCGCGCCTGCGCTGGGTGGGCCTCGAGATCGTCGAGACCAGCGGCGGCGGCCTGTTCGACACCGAGGGGGTCGTCGAGTTCCGGGCCCACTACAAGGATCACGGCAAGGCCGGCGACCTGATCGAGCGCAGCCGTTTCGTCCGGCATGACGGTCAGTGGGCGTACTGGGGTCCGATCCTTACCGAAGGCTCGTTGGCCAACATCTGAGCTGGTGTGATTCCCTTCAGGTGAAGAACCGAGGAGGGATGCGGCGTGAACTCCGACGAACGGCCGATCGAGGACTCCGTCGTCCGCGATTTCAAGGTCAACCTGTCGTACGGTCGCTATCTGCACCTGGACGAGCTGCTCGGCGCGCAGCACCCGGTGAGTGTGCCCGAGCACCACGACGAGCTGCTGTTCATCCTTCAGCACCAGACCTCCGAGCTCTGGCTCAAGCTCGTGCTGCACGAGCTGCGCGAGGTGACCCGCCGGATCGCCCAGGACGACCTGCGGCCGGCGCTCAAGGGTCTGGCCCGGGTCAAGCACATCCAGCGCACGCTGACCGAGCAGTGGTCGGTGCTGGCCACCCTCACCCCGAGCGAGTACGCCGAGTTCCGCAGCTTCCTCGGCACGTCGTCGGGCTTCCAGTCGTACCAGTACCGCGCGGTCGAGTTCATCCTCGGCAACAAGGACAAGCGGATGCTGTCGCTCTTCGACGACGACGCGGCCGCGCAGTCGCTGCTGGTGGAGGCCCTGGAGGCGCCCAGCGTCTACGACGAGTTCCTGCGCTACCTGCACCGCCACGGCCACGACGTGCCGGTCGAGCTGCTCCAGCGGGACGTCCGGCTGCCGTGGCGCTACCACGAGGATCTGGTCCCCGTCTTCGTCGGCATCTACAGCGACCCGGAGAAGAACTGGGAGGCGTACGAGGCCTGCGAGGAGCTCGTCGACATCGAGGAGAACTTCCAGCTCTGGCGGTTCCGGCACCTCAAGACGGTCGAGCGCACCATCGGCTTCAAGCGCGGCACCGGCGGCTCCAGCGGCGTCGACTTCCTGCGCAAGGCCCTCGACCTGACGTTCTTCCCCGAGCTCTACGCCGTCCGCACCGAGATGGGAGTTCCCAGTTGACCGACCCCGCTGCCCTGGACGCGGCTGACCCGCTGGCCTCGTACCGGGAGGAGTTCCTCACGCCGGACGACTGGGACGTCATCTCCTATCTGGACGGCAACTCGCTCGGCCGCCCGCTCAAGGCCACGGCCGAGCTGATGGCCGAGTTCATCGGCCGGCAGTGGGCCGGCCGGCTCATCCGCGGCTGGAGCGAGGGCTGGCTCGAGTGGCCGCTGACGCTGGGCGACCGGCTCGGCGCGATCGCCCTCGGCGCGGCGCCCGGCCAGACCGTCGTCGCCGACTCGACGACAGTGCTGATCTACAAGCTGGCGCGGGCCGCGGTCGACGCGCGTCCCGGCCGCCGCAAGGTGCTGCTCGACACCGACAACTTCCCGACCGACCGGTACGTCCTGGAGGGCATCGCGGCCGAGCGGGGCCTCACCCTCGAGTGGATCTCCACGTCGCCCGAGGAGGGCATCCACCCGTCCCAGGTCGCCGACGTGATCGACGAGGACACCGCCCTGGTGCTGTTCAGCCACGTCGCGTACCGGTCGGGCTGGCTGGCCGACGCGGCCGCGATCAGCCGGATCGCGCACGACGCCGGCGCGCTGGCGATGTGGGACCTCAGCCACTCGGTCGGCTCGGTGCCGATCGAGCTCGACGCCTGGGGCGCCGACCTGGCCGTGGGCTGCACCTACAAGTACCTCAACGGCGGGCCCGGAGCGCCCGCCTTCGCCTACCTGCGCCAAGGGTTGCAGGAAGAGCTGCGCCAGCCGATCCACGGGTGGATGGGGCACCGGTCGTCCTTCGAGATGGGCCCCGGCTACGAACCGGCCGCCGGATCGCGGGCCCTGCTGAGCGGCACGCCGCCGATCCTGGCCATGGTGCCGCTGCACGCCAACCTGGACATGCTCGAATCGGCCGGGATCGAGGCGGTGCGGGCCAAATCGATGCGGCTGACCGAGTACGCCCTGGAGCTCGCCGACGAATGGCTGGCCCCGCTCGGCATGACCGCCGGGAGCCCGCGTGACCCGGAGCGGCGCGGCGGCCACCTGACCCTGCGCAAGGCCGGGTCGGCCGAGTTGATCGGCAAACTGTGGACCGACGGGGTGATCCCGGACTTCCGGCAGCCGGACGGGCTGCGGATCGGGCCGGCCCCGTTGAGTACCAGCTTCGCCGAGGTCCACCGGGGGTTGTCGGCGCTGCGCGACCTGCTGTGACGGCGTCCTACAGCGCGGACTCCCTCTGGTGGGACGGCGGGTTCCGGAGCGGCGGGACGTTGCGTGTCTCCGGGGACGGCGGCGTCGCTGTGGCGTCGTCGTCCGAGCCGGCCGGGTCCGGCGATCTCGTCCGGCGGCTGCCCGGCACGCTGCTCCCCGGCCTGGTGGACGCGCACGTGCACGCGGCGCTGGTCGACCTGCCCACGCTGCGGGCCGGCGGGCTGGCCGGGGTGTGGGACCTGGGCGGCGTACCGGCGCAGCTCGCCGGCCTGCGGGGCCGTCCCGGGATGCCGCGGCTGCGGTACGCGGGACCGTTCCTGATCCCGCCGGGCGGTTACCCCAGCGACCGGGCCTGGGCGCCGCGCGGCAGCTGGCGCGAGATCCGCTCGGCGGCCGACGGTGCCGAGGCGGTCGAGGAGGTACGGGCCGGCGGGGCGACGCTGGTGAAGGTCACCGCGCACGCCGGTGGCCCGCTGCTGCCACAGCCGACCCTGGCCGCCGTGGTCGCCGCCGCGCACGACGCCGGGCTGCCCGTGGTCGTGCACGCCGAAGGACCGGGCACGGTCGCCGCGGCCGTCGAGGCCGGCGCCGACTGGCTGGCGCACACCCCGTGGACCGAACCACTGGACGCCGGGCTGGCCCGGGAGTGCGCCGCCCGGACCGGATGGATCAGCACGCTGGACATCCACGGCTGGGGCACCCCGACAGCCGAGCTCGGCACCGCCGTCGCCAACCTGCGGCTCTTCCGCTCCTTCGGCGGGCGGGTCCGCTACGGCACCGATCTGGGCAACGGTCCGCTCCCCCCGGCGATCAACCCGCGCGAGATCCGGGGACTGCAGGCGGCCGGTCTCACGCCGGACGACGTCCTGGCCGCCATGACCGAGCACACCGGCGTCTCATGGGTTCCCGGCGGCCTCGATCTCGACCCGGACCGTTTCGCCGACGTGCTCGCGACCGCGCGCGTCCTGTCACCCGGACCGGATCACCGCACTCCATTACGCGGGTCGCAACAGTGATCGCAGCGCGGGGACGAGTTCGTCGAAATCGGCTTTCCGGCCGGTGAAGAACTCCGCGTAGAGGAAAGTGCCGACCATACGGACGTAGAGAAAGGCAAGATGGCTCACGTCGGCGCCGGGCGGCAACTCTCCGGTCAAGCCGGTCTCCCGGAAAACCTCGATCTGATTGCTGACGGCGGTCTCGTGGACCCCACCGGCCGGCGTGAACAATATTCGCGATGCGGCTTCGGCTTCGCGCTTCAGAAAAGCGTCGAGAACAGGCGACCGCAACAGCTCGCCGAAATGCCGCGAGACCTCGATCACGCCGTCGAATCCGCCGGCCGTGCGAGCCGCGCGGGCATCGGCGAACATCGCCTCGGTGAGGGCCCTCAAAATGTCCTCGAGCAGGGCGTCCCGGCTGCCCGCGACCCGATAGAGCGTGGCCCGGCTGATGGCCATCTCACCGGCCAGCGCTTCCATGTCCAATGTCGAGCGAAACAGAAAGTGTTCGACCCCGGCCCGGACGACCTGATCATGACTGACGACACGACGGCTCGTCGCGCCGCCTTCCGCGGGCGCTTTTCCGTCAACCATCCGCAGCCGCCATCACCGTGTACTCGAACCGGGGCTCACTGTAGCAATCTTTCGACCCGGCGTGCAGTTATCTTTGGCCGCTTCCCGTCCATGTCAACTCCTTTGTCCGGATTGGGGTCGCGACATCGAAGGACATCTAAGAGCTTTCCTGCGACCGCCGTCTCACAATTTCCCCCTCGTCTTGTAATACGGATTGACCGGCGTCCAGGATCGGTTCGCCACCATCCGATCCCGCCATCCGCGCGGGCTGACGAGGAGAACCCATGCCCCACACGCAGACCGACCGGCGCCCCCGCCGCCTGCTCCGCGCGCGCAACCTGGTCGGCGCGGCCGCCGCGGTGACGATGGCCGTCGGCGGAATCACCCTGGTGCCCTCGGCCCAGGCGGCGACGAACCCCTTCGAGCGCGGACCCGCGCCCACCCTCTCCAGCATCCAGGCCACCCGCGGGTCGTTCGCGGTCTCGCAGACGAGCGTCTCGTCGCTCACCGCCAGCGGCTTCGGCGGCGGCGACATCTATTACCCGACCAGCACCAGCGCCGGCACCTTCGGCGCGGTGGCGATCGCGCCCGGCTACACGGCTTCCAAGTCGAGCATGGCCTGGCTGGCGCCGCGGCTCGCGTCCCAGGGCTTCGTCGTCTTCAACATCGACACACTGACCCGCTCGGACCAGCCGGCCAGCCGGGGCCGCCAGCTGCTGGCCGCGCTGGACTACCTGACCCAGCGCAGCACGATCCGCACCCGCATCGACGCCACCCGCCTGGCGGTCGTCGGTCACTCGATGGGCGGCGGCGGCACGCTGGAGGCGGCCAAGAGCCGTCCCAGCCTGCAGGCGGCCGTCCCGCTGACCCCGTGGAACACCGACAAGAGCTGGCCCGAGATCCAGACCCCGACCCTGGTGATCGGGGCCGAGAACGACTCGGTCGCGTCGGTCTCGTCGCACGCGATCCCGTTCTACAACAACATGCCGTCGTCGCTGGACAAGGCGTACCTGGAGCTGAACAACGCTTCGCACTTCGCGCCCAACAGCAGCAACACGACGATCGCGCAGTACAGCATCTCGTGGCTGAAGCGCTTCGTCGACAACGACGTCCGGTACGACCAGTTCCTCTGCCCCGCCCCGCGGGTCAGCACCACGATCTCCGAGTACCGCGACACCTGCCCGCACTCCTCCTGACTTTCGCAGTGCAGCTGGCCGCCCCCGGCCCGAGCCGGGGGCGGCTTGACGCGCTCGTCTGCCCCCACCCTTGCCTGGGTCGGGCGGCTTGACGCCCTCGCCTGCCCCCGCCCGCGCGGCTTGACGCCTCGTTCCCGGGTCGAAGGTGTGGTTTTCCCCAGGTGAATTCGGCGGTCAGCTTCATTCTCCGGGCGGCCGCCGATCCCTAGCGTCTTCTGCATGACCTCGACCTATGCGACCGACGGCGGGCTGACAGGCTTCGTCACCGATCTGGTGGAACGCCTCGGCGGGCCCGGAGCCGGTCTGGCAGTGGCCCTGGAAAATCTGTTCCCGCCCATCCCGAGCGAGGTGATCCTGCCGCTGGCCGGCTTCGCGGCCGGGCAGGGCCGGATGAGCCTGATCGGGGCGATCGCCTGGACCACGCTCGGCTCGGTCGTCGGGGCCGTCGCCCTCTATTACGCGGGCGTGCTGCTCGGTCGCGACCGGCTACGCGCGATCGCCGCCCGCCTCCCGCTGATCAAACTCAGCGACATCGATCGCACCGAGGCCTGGTTCCATCGCCACGGGCCCAAGACCGTGCTGCTGGGCCGCATGATCCCGATCTTCCGCAGCCTGATCTCCATCCCGGCCGGCGTGGAGCGCATGTCCCTGCCCGTCTTCCTGCTCTGCACCACCGTCGGCAGCCTCATCTGGAACACCGTCTTCGTCCTGGCCGGCTACTTTCTCGGCGCCAACTGGCACGAGGTCGAGGCCTACGCGTCCACCTTCCAGAAACTGGTGATCGTGGTCTGTGCCGCGGCCGTCGCCACGTTCGTCGCCCTCCGCCTGACTCGCCGCCACCGCGTACGGTGACCACGATGCTTGCTCGGGACGCGCCGCCCTCGCCACCTGCTGCCGGCACCTGCCGGACCCGCACCTCTCCCGCCCCCACCGCCGCGACCCGCTCCTCGCGGGTCGGCCGGGCCGCTCCGCGATGAGCCGGGCGCTTCGGCTGATAGGCCGGGCCGGGCAACCGCTCTCGGTGGTGGCTCTCGGGGCGCTGAGCGGGGTCGCCGGGATCCTGTTCCTGGTCATCGCCGGGCTGGTGTGGCCGACGCGGGCCCGGGACGGCGTGCTCCGGGGCGCCCGGCGCCTCGTCGCGTGGGAACGGCGGCGGCTGTCGCTCCCGCCGGTGCCCATCGACGGGCCGCGGGTGCTGGCCTACCTCGGCGCACGACTCGCCCCGGGGCTCCTCGGGGCGGTCACGTCCGGGTTGCTCGTGGTCGGTCTGGTGCTCGCCGGCATCGTGACCCGGGCCTTCGCCGCCGGGCGGATGAGCGCGTTCGAGGTCGGCGTCCAGGTCTTGATCGGGGGCCTGCTGCTGGCGCTGAACGTCCAGGCCATCGGCAGCGTGCTGCAGCTCGATCGGTGGCTCGCCCGCAGCCTGCTCGAGCCGGGCAGCCGCGAGGAACTCGAGCAGCGCATCACCGAGCTCACCACGACCCGCGCCGGCGTGATGGCGGCCATCGACACGGAACGCCGTCGCATCGAACGCGACCTGCACGACGGCCTGCAGCAAAGGCTCGTCGCGCTCGGCATGACGCTGGGCCGGGCCCGCCGCAGCCGCGACCCCGAGCAGGCTTCCCAGTTGCTCATCCAGGCGCACGACGACGCGACGCGCGCGCTCGCCGAGTTGCGCGAGGTCGCCTGGCGGGTCTACCCCTCGGCGCTCGACGACGGCACCCTCGACGACGCCCTCACCATGGTCGCCCAGCGTTCCGCCGTGCCGGTCCGCATCGACTACCGCCTGGCCGACCGCCCGCCCCCGCCGATCGAGACGGCGCTGTACTTCGTCGCGTGCGAGGGCATCACCAACGCGGCCAAGCACTCCGGCGCTACGGTCATCCACATCGACATCACCGGCAACGCCTCCGAGGTGGACATGCGACTCCGCGACGACGGCAAGGGCGGCGCCGACCCGGGCGGCAGCGGGCTGCAGGGCCTGGCCCGCCGCGTGGCTGCCCTCGACGGCCGCTTCACGCTCGACAGTCCGGGCGGCGCCGGCACCACGATCCGGGTGAGCCTGCCGTGCGCATAGTCCTGGCCGAGGACTCGACCCTGCTGCGCGAAGGACTGGTGCGGCTGCTGGGCGACGAGGGGCACGACGTCGTCGCGGCCGTCGCCGACGCCGATCAGCTGGTCGTCGCGGTCGGCGAGCACCGACCGGACGTGGTGGTCACCGATGTGCGCATGCCTCCCACCAACACCGACGACGGCCTGCGGGCGGCCCTCGAGATCCGCCGCCGGTGGCCCGGCCTGGCCGTGCTGGTGCTGTCGCAGTACGTCGAGAAGCGCTACGCCGCCCAGTTGCTGGCCGACCGGTCGGAGGGGGTCGGCTACGTCCTCAAGGACCGGGTGGCCCAGGTCGAGGACTTCCTCGACGCCCTCGACCGGGTGGCCGCCGGGTCCACCGCGCTCGACCCCGAAGTCGTCCGGCAACTGATGTCGGCCACCGCCCACACCGACCCCTTGAGCCGGCTCACCCTCCGCGAGGGCGACGTCCTGCGCCACATGGCCGAGGGCTACACGAACGCCGCCATCGCCGATCGCCTCCACGTCTCGCAGAGCGCCGTCGAGAAACACATCAACGCCATCTTCGACAAGCTCGGCCTGGCCGACGCCGCCGGATACAGCCGCCGCATCCTGGCCGTCCTGCGCTACTTGGGCATCTGAGTTACCTGGGCATCTGAGCTACCCGAGCATCTGAGCTACCCGATTTTCGTCCAGGTGGTACAGCCGCTGCTCTTGAAGACACCGCCGGGCGTGATGGTGACGACCAGCTGTCCCTGGGCGATCTCGTTGGCGATGATGTTGCTGGAGGCGCCGTCGGCCGAACGGGACCGTTCCCAGTAGCAGTACGCCTTGTTGGCCGACGACCGATAGGTGCCCGGGACGAAGTCCGACCCGACGAAGTAGACGCCGTTGCCGGCGATGGCGGTCCTGGTCGACTTGACGCTCATCGCCGCGGCGGTCACCTTGGTCCACGCCTTGCAGCTGCTGCTCTTGAACACCTTGTCGGTGGGCTTCACATAGACCAGCCGCTGCCCGCCGCCGATGTCGTTGGCGATGATGCTGCTGGTGGCCCCGGTCGCATCGGTCGCCCGCTGCCAGTAACACGAGCTGTTGCCGACGGACCGGTAGACCCCCGCCTGAAAATCCTTGTTCACGACATAGGTGCCGCTCCCGGGAATCGTCGTCTTGGGTACCACAACCGCAGGCCCCTCGACCACCGGTGACGCGCCCGCCGCCACCGGCCACGCAGCCAGGCCCCAGATCACGGACATCACCGCGCCGGCCGCCCGCCTCGCACCCCGCCCACGCATGAGAAACGCGCTCATCTTGCTCCTTTCGCTTCGCAGTTGGCCGGCCCGGGCCGAACCGCACACGGTCGCGGTCGACAGCCCCATTCCGGCCCCGATCAGTCACAACAAACCGGAACCGGCACCGCGCCACCTGACAAACGGCTCGCCTTAGACCCTTCGAGCAGGAGATCGGCGAACGAACGCCGTTCGAATGCGGCACCCAGAACGCAGCAGGGCGCACGTCTCGCCGGGCCGAGCGTCAACTCCAGCGCGTCACGACCCAAGAAGACAGCGGCCCCCACGACTGGTTGTCCGGGAGCAAGCCCTAAGTTGTCGGCTTCTCAGACCGTGAATCAGTCCCGCAAGCCTTGCACCGCCCGCGGACTCCGACAGGTTGCAGAGATGACCAGATACTTGGCTGGTCCGGGCTGCTGTTCGACAACCCGGTGGTCTACTGGATCGGCGGGGGCAGCGGCGGCGGCAAGAGCACCGTCGCCCGGACGGCGCTTGGTGATCGGCTGCGCGCCTCGGGAGCATCGCGAGTGCCAGTGTCGTTCGGCGAGCTCAACCGGTTGGTGTCCGGCGGCCTGCCACCCAGTGCGTATCGGCGCGACGCCTGGTGGAGCAATGAAGGCAATCCAGGCAGCATGCACGGTTAAAGCCGCCTGGGCTGGATAGCCGCCGGCCACGATGCTGCCGTCGACCAGATCGCCCGGGCAAGGTCCCTATACCGGGCACCGCTGAAAGGCGACCGTCAACGCTAAGAGCCTCATCGGATCTGCAGCGCTCCACCGGGCGTCATGACCGCACCAACCGCGATCGCCATCGGCGCGACCCCGGTGAGTTGTTGGTGAGAGGTTCGCGGCGGGCGTCCATTCGAACCGGGCTGCCTCCGGACCTCCCGCCGCCGCAGGGCTTCCGTTGTATTGACGTCTGGCCTGGACGCGCCGAGTCCTACGACTGACCGCACAGCGAAGCCGAGGAGCTGGTCGGCGTCGAGCTCCGGCGGGACACGCAACGACGCAGTCAGCCGGCTATAGCCTTCGTCGGCCGGGCCAGCCAGCCGGCTGGCTGGCTGGCTGGCTGGCTGGCTGGTCGCCTCAGCCAGCCGGTCCGCCTCACGCCGGTCGCCTCAGCCAGCCGGCGCGGCTGACGCCGGTCGCCTCAGCCAACCGACCCGCCTCACGCTGATCAACTCAACCAGCCGGCGCGGCTGACGCCGGTCGCTGAGCCAACCGGCCCGCCTCACGCTGATCAACTCAACCAGCCGGCGCGGCTGACGCCGGTCGCTGAGCCAACCGGCCCGCCTCACGTTGATCGACTCAACCAGCGGCGCGGCTGACGCTGGTCGCTTCGCCGGCCGGGGCGGCGGGATCGCCGGGATGGGGAGACCGCAGCGGTTGAGGCCTGGGCGGCGTACAACAGGGGGATGGGTTTGATCGTGATCACGGGTGCCAGTGGGCGCCTGGGTGGACGGGTGGCTCGGAAGCTGGACGGGCCGAAGCGGCTGCTGGTGCGGGACCGGGCTCGGGCGCCGGACGTCGCGGGGGCCGAGGTGGCCGTGGCGGAGTACCGGGACGGGGAGGCGGTGTGGCGGGCGCTGGAGGGGGCCGAGACGGTCTTCATGGTGTCGGCGGCTGAGACGCCCGATCGGGTCGCCGAGCATCGGAGCTTCGTGGATGCGGCGGCGCGGGCGGGGGTGCGGCGGCTGGTCTACACGTCGTTCGCGGGGGCGGCGCCGGAGGCCGCTTTCACGCTGGCTCGCGATCACTGGGCCACCGAGGAGCACATCCGGCGCAGCGGGCTGGGCTTCACGTTTCTGCGGGACAACCTGTACGCCGACTTCCTGCCGTCCATGGTCGGGGCGGACGGGGTGATTCGCGGGCCGGCGGGGGACGGGCGGGCGGCGGTCGTGGCTCAGGACGACATCGTGGACGCGGCGGTGGCCGTGCTGCGGGATCCGGCGGCGCACGACGGGCGTACCTATGACCTGACCGGGCCGGTCGCGCTGAGCCTGGCCGAGGTGGCCGCGACGATCAGCTCGGTCACCGGGCGGGAGGTCCGCTATCAGGCCGAGTCGCTTTCCGAGGCGTACGCGTCGAGGGCCTCCTACGGCGCGCCCCAGTGGCAGCTCGATGCGTGGGTGAGCACCTACACGGCGATGGCGAAGGGTGAGCTGGCCGCGGTGAGCACGGCCGTCCCGGAGCTCACCGGCCATCCCGCGACCACGCTTGCCGAGCTGCTGAGCCGGGGCGCTGCCGGCTGACTTCCACCCACCGAATATGACATCATTGTTGTCATGTTGGCGGAACGCGGGGCCCTGCTGTACGAGATTCTGCGCACCGTGCGGCCGCTGGTGCTCAACTCGGTCCGGGTGGTCGAGAAGGACCTGGCGGCCGACGGGCTGACGGTGGGCATGCGGGCCGTACTGGAGGTCCTCGCCGAGCTTGGGCCGGCCACCGTGCCGGCGATCGGGGAGCGGCTCGACCTGGCCCGGCAGGGAATTCAGCGGCACGTCAACGACCTGGCTCACCTCGGGCTCGTCGAGGCTCGCGCCAACCCGGCCCATCGTCGCTCCGTGCTCATCGGGCTGACGGCCGCGGGCACGGCGCGATTCGCGCGGATCCGGGACGACGAGCTCGGCCGCCTCGACCGGATGGCCGCCGGGTGTACGACCGACGAGATCGCCACCGCCGTCAAGGTGCTGCGGAGTCTCGGCCGGGACGTGCGGCGCCGGGCCGGGGGCGACCAGTGATCTACCGGCTCACCAGCGAGAACCGCCTGAGGATCGCCGACCTGCTGGAATCGCTCGACGACGAGCAGTGGGAACGGCCGACGCTGTGTGACGGGTGGACGGTACGGCACGTGGCCGCCCACTTCGTGCAGCCGATGCTGGTCGGGTTCGGCCGGTTCCTGCTCACGTCGATCCGCTTCCGCGGGGACACCGACCGCACCGTCGACCATGTCGCCCGCCGACTGGCCCGGCGTCCCCGGCCCGACCTGATCGCCCTGTTGCGAGCCCACGCCGGCGACCGGGTGAATCCGCCCCGCGTCGGGCCGATGGGACCGTTCGCCGAGACGTGCGTCCATCTGCGCGACATCGCCCGCCCGCTGGGGCTGGCCGCCGACGTGCCGGTCGAGCATTGGCGGATCCTGCTCGACTACCTCACGTCGCCCGGCGTGGCCCCGGCGCTGGTGCCACCCGGCCGGCTCGACGGACTCCACCTGGTCGCCACCGACACCGGCTGGAGCGGCGGCGCCGGCGCCCCACTGACCGGCCCGGCCGAGGCGCTCGGCATGGCCGTCACCGGGCGCAGCGCCGCGCTCGCCGACCTGACCGGCCCGGGCGTCGAGCGGCTGGCCCGGCAGATCCGGCCAACCGTCTGAAACCGTCAAGAACAGCCGAGCGAACCCCGCGGCCCCAGCGAAGCGACCGCCGAGCGCCTGACCAGGCACGACCGGGCGGCCCGTCAGGCGGCGTTGATCGGCAGAGGCTCGCGGACGCCGCGGGCCGGGTCGACGGTGTACATGTGGGCCTCGGCCAGGTCGAAATACAGCCCGCTCAGCGTCAGCCGGCCGGCCGCCTCGGCTTCGCGCACGACCGGGTACGTCCGCAGGTTGACCAGTTGCTGGGCGACGTTGGCGGTGACGCAGTGCTCCTCGTCCCCGCAGCCCGAGAAGTCCACGCCGGAGCGGGTCAGCCAGCGGCCCAGCGCCCGGTCGGCCCGGAACCCGCCGGTCATCAGCGCCCGGACGGCGCCGCAGCCGGAGTGGCCGCAGACCGTGATCGTGCGGACCCCCAGCACCTCGACGGCGAACTCGATGGCCGCTCCGACCGAGGCGTCGCCGGTGTCGTGGGGCGGGACGATGTTGCCCACGTTGCGGAGGCAGAACAGGTCGCCGGGGCCGCTCGTCGTGATCAGGTTGGGCACCACGCGGGAGTCGGCGCACGTGATGAACAGCTGCTCGGGCTGCTGGCCGTCGCGGGCCAGGCCGGCCAGGTGCGGGCGGACCAGCGGCGCGACGCTGCGCTCGAACTCGCGGATGCCGGCGCCCATCGCGTCCCGGCGCTGGCGGTCCCGGTCCTGCCACTGCGACCACGAGCCGAATCGCCGGGGTGGCGCTGTCTTGCCGTCACCGAGCCGCCCGCTCGTCGCCCGCGAGAACCACCCGTCGTGGGTTTCCCGCACCGTGACGGTCCCGCCGCCTTTCTCGTACGTCTCCCGCCAGTCGTCGATCACCTGGAAGGCGCCGTGGTCGAGGTAGTCGAGGTGCAGCTCGATCGCGACGCGCTCACCGCCGGGGATCGTGGCCAGCGCGCGAGCCACCCGGCCGGAGCCCACGAAGGCCAGCGTGCCGCTGATCGTGACCGTCCACTCCCCCGGCCCGCCCGCGACGACCCGCGTCTCGCACCGGGCGAGCCGCCAGAGCATGACCAGCACCGCCGTGCCGAGCCCGAGCGCGACCCCGGTCAGCAGGTCGGTCGCGACCACTCCGACCGCGGTGATCAGGTAGGTGGGCAGTTCGCGGTGGCGGATGTAGGTGCGGATCTGGGCCAGGCTGATCAGCCGCAGGCCGACGACGACCAGCACAGCCGCGAGCGCCGCCATCGGGATCGTCTCGAGCAGCGGCGCGCACAGCAGCACGAAGACCGCGATCCACAGGCCGTGCAGGATCGCCGAGGCCCGGGTGCGCGCGCCCGCGGCCACGTTGGTCGAGCTGCGCACGATCACGCCGGTGATCGGCAGGCCGCCGAGCAGGCCGGAGGCGGCGTTGCCGGCGCCCTGGGCGACGAGTTCACGGTTGAGGTCGGCGCGGGGGCCGTCGTGCAGGCGGTCGACGGCGACCGCCGACAGCAGGGATTCGACGCTGGCGACCAGGGCGATGGTGAGCACCGCGACGGCGATCTCGCCGAGCCCGGCGTCCGGCCAGCGCGGGAAGACCATCTCGTCGAGCGGCCGGCCGGGAAGGTCGACGCGTTTGACGTCGGCGCCGATCGCGGCGGCCACGGCGGTGGTGAGGACGACCGCGGCGAGGGCGGCCGGCAGCAGCGAGGTCTTGACCAGGCGGGGCCAGAGCAGCAGGACGGCGATGGTGAGCACGCCGAGCAGCATCGACACGCCGTGGTTGCCGATCACCTGCGCGGGCAGGTCGCGCAGGTTCCTCCAGGCTTCGCTCTGGGCGTCGCCGCCGAGCAGCACGTGGACCTGGCTGAGCGCGATGACCAGGCCGATGCCGGCGAGCATGCCGTGGACGACGGCGGGCGAGAGCGCCAGGGCGGCGCGACCGAGGCGGGCCACCCCGAGCAGGATCTGGACGCCGCCGGCCAGCGCCACGATGGCCGCGGTGGCGGCGAAGCCGTAACTCGCGATGGTGCCGGCGACGATCACGGTGAGCCCGGCCGCCGGACCGCTGACCTGCAGGGGCGCCCCACCGAGCAGGCCCACGACCACGCCGCCGACCACCGCCGCTATGAGCCCGGCGAGCAGCGGCGCGCCCGAGGCGGCGGCGATGCCCAGGGAGAGCGGGATGGCGATCAGGAAGACGACGATCGACGCCGGGACATCGTGCCGGAGGGCCTTCAAGACGGACATTCCGGCAATGTACCGATTCGCCGTTAACTCACCGTTACGGCACGACCGCCCTCAGGCAAGGCACAGCCAACTGCCAGCGAGCGCGCGCAAAGGCAGCGACGCGCAAGGCAGCGACGCGCGAGACGGCGAGCCGGCCGGGAGGTCAGCCGGCCGGTCGAGCGGAGGGTCAGGGCTTCCAGACGTCCTGGTTGGCCTCGTACATCTCGCGGAGGATCGCCGGGACGTCGTAGGTGAGCTTCCACTCCGGGTAGTGCTGCTCGAAGCGGGCCGTACTGCTGATCCACCACTGGTGGTCGCCGGTGCGGGCCTGGTCGACATAGTCGGTGCGCGCCTCGAGGCCGGTGATCTCCTCGGCGATCTTGAACGCCTCGATGTGGCTGCAGTTGGAGAAGCGGCCGCCACCCATGTTGTAGACCTCGGCGACGCGCGGCGCCCGGTGGAAGGCCTCGAACGCGGAGACCAGGTCGTGCGAGTGGATGGCGTCGCGGACCATTTTGCCCTTGTAGCCGTAAATGTGGTACTGCCGCTGCTCCATGACACACCGCATCACGTACGCCAGGAAGCCGTGCAGCTCGGCCGCGGAGTGACCCGGCCCGGTCAGCGTGCCCCCACGGAACACCGCGGTCGGCATGTCGAAGTACCGGCCGTACTCCTGCACCAGAACGTCGGCCGCGACCTTGGACGCGCCGAAGACCGAGTGCATGGTCTGGTCGATCGACATCTCTTCGTCGATGCCGGCGTACCACTGGTGATCTGCAGGCAGCTCGTACCGCGTCTCGTGCTCGATCAGCGGGAGCCGGTTGGGGGTGTCGCCGTAGACCTTGTTGGTCGAGGTGAAGATGAACGGCGCCGACGGGCTGTGCTGCCGCGCGGCCTCGAGCATGTTGAGCGTGCCGACCGCGTTGACGTCGAAGTCGGTGAACGGCTCCTTCGCGGCCCAGTCGTGCGAGGGCTGCGCCGCGGCGTGGATGATCAGGCCGACGTTGCTGCCGAGCTTGGCGAAGAGCGCCGCGATCCCGGCCCGGTCGCGGATGTCGATCTCGTGGTGGGTGTACCGGTCGCCGACCTCCTTGGTCAGGCGGTCCAGGTTCCACTTGGTGGAGCCGTCCTTGCCGAAGAAGTAGCTGCGCATGTCGTTGTCGATGCCGACGACGTCCATGCCGAGCCCGGCGAAGTGCCTCACCGACTCGGAGCCGATCAATCCGGCGGATCCGGTCACCACGACGACACTGCTCATCAAACAACCTCCGGTGAGAGTTCGGCCCGACGTTACAGGGTGTGTGCGAGCGTGGAGTCCACCGCCTGCCGTGTCGTCACAGTCATGCATGGCGCAGGACGGAAACGGGCACGTGACAGATTCGGCACATGTGATGGCAAGGCTCCGACAAGGCAGTGTTGGGCCAGGAGAGGGGCGGTCCCATGACGGAGTCTCTGAGCGTCGCTTCCGGCGGCGCTACGGCGAGCCACGGCCTCGACCTCGGTGTCGAGGAGGAGTTGCACGTCGTCGACCTGGTCACCAGGGAGCTCGTGCCGCGTGCGCAGGAGGTGCTCGACCAGCTCGACCCGACGCATTTCTCGGCCGAGCTGCACCGGTCGGTGGTCGAGACGAACACCCCGGTGGCCACCACCCTGGACGGGCTGCGCGACGCCATCGTGGAGCGGCGCCGGACGGCGATCACGGTCGCCGAGTCGCTCGGGCTCGGCCTGGTCGCCGCGGGCACGGTCCCGCTGGTCGACCTGGAGTCACTCCCGGTGACGCCCACCTCGCGGTACCGGCGGATGCTGGACGACTACCAGATGCTCGCCCGGGAGCAGTTGATCTGCGGCGCCCAGGTGCACGTCGGCGTCCCCGACCGGGACGAAGCGGTCGCGGTGACCCAGCGGGTCGCCTCCTCCCTGCCGGTCCTGCTGTCGCTGAGCACGAGCTCGCCGTACTGGATGGGTGAGGACTCCGGCTATGCCAGCGTGCGATCGCTGGTCTGGCTGCGCTGGCCGACCGCGGGCGACCCCGGCCTGCTCAACAGCGCGGCCGAGTTCGACGAGCTGGTCGCCGACCTGATCGCCTCGGGCACCATCACCGACCCCAAGATGGTCTATTTCGACGTCCGCCCGTCGGCCCACGTGCCCACGGTCGAGCTGCGGGTCACCGACTCCAGCCCGGACGTCGACACGGTCGTGCTGATCGCCGGCCTGTTCCGCGGCCTGGTGCTGCGCGCCCAGCAGGACTACCGGGCGGGCCGGCCGTTCACCCCGACCCGGCCGCCCCTGCACCGCGCCGCGATGTGGCGGGCCGCCCGCTCGGGTCTCGAGGGTGATCTGCTCGACCTGCCGCGCTCGACGCAGCCGGTGCCGGCCGCCATCGCGGTCGAGCGGCTGATCGGCGACCTGCGCCCGCAGCTCGAGGAGCTGGGCGACTGGGAACACGTCTTCGACCTGTCGGTGCACGCGCTGAGCCGGGGCAGTTCGGCCGCCCGCCAGCGCCGGGCCCTGGCCCGCCGTGGCCGCATCTCCGACGTGGTCGACCTCATGGTGGCCGACACGAGGGGCGGCGCGACCGGCATCGGCCCCGAGGGCCAGACCGTCCCGGCCGGGCTGTTCCCCTATGTCGGGACCGGCGACGAGGCCTTCGCCGACGGTGAGACCAACCCGGCGTACGAGGGGATCGTCACGGTCCTGTCGGCGCTCGGCTCGGGGGGCCTGCGCCGCCGGGAGGACGCCCGGGACGACGAGCAGCGCTCGCGGGGCATCACCTTCAGCGTGGCCGGCGAGGCCGCCACCCGCCTGTTCCCCTTCGACCTGGTGCCGCGGATCGTGCCGGCGGCCGACTGGGCGGCGCTGCGGGTCGGGCTGGTGCAGCGGGTCCGCGCGCTCGACCTGTTCATCCAGGACGTCTACGGCGACCGGAACGCCGTCCGGGACGGCATCGTGCCCGAGTGGGTGCTCGACGGGTCGCCCGAGCTGCGGCCGAGCGGCGCCCTGGTGACCCACGAGGGGGTCCGGGCCCAGGTGGCCGGCGTCGACCTGGTGCGCGACGCGGACGGCCGCTGGTGTGTGCTCGAGGACAACCTGCGGGTGCCCTCCGGCATCGCCTACGCCATGCAGAACCGCCGTCTCACCGAGGCCGTGCTGCCCGAGCTGCCCCAGCCGGACGGCCTGATCTCGGTCGAGCGCACCCCCGAGATGCTGCGCCGGGCGCTGCTCGAGTCGGCCCGCCCGGCCGCCGGCGACGACCCGAGGATCGTGGTGCTCAGCCAGGGGCCGGACGACTCGGCCTGGTTCGAGCACCGGATGCTGGCCGAGGACATGGGCGTCCCGGTCGTGCGCAGCACCGAGCTGTTCGTCGACGACAGCCGGGTGTTCCGGCTGCGCGACGGCAAGCGTCACCCGGTCGACGTGATCTATCTGCGGATGGGCGAGGACAGCCTGGTCCACTCCCCCGGCGCCGACGGGATGCCGCTCGGCCCGAGCCTGATCACGGCTCTGCACGCCGACACCGTGGTGCTGGCCAACGCGCTGGGCAACGGCATCGGCGACGACAAGGCCGTGTACGCCTACGTGCCCCAGCTGATCGAGTACTACCTGGGCGAGAAGCCGTTGCTGGCCGACGTGCCCACCTATCTGTGCGGCATCCCCGAGCAGCGGGCCGAGGTGCTCGACCGCCTGGACCAGCTGGTCTGCAAGCCGGTCGACGGCTACGGCGGCGACCGCATCGTGATCGGCCCGCACGCGACCCCGGAGGACCTCGCGGCCGTACGGCGGCAGATCCGCACCGCGCCGCACCGGTGGGTCGCCCAGGAGGTCGTCCAGCTGTCGACCCACCCGGTGTTCGACGGCCACCAGCTCGCGCCCCGGCACGTCGATCTGCGGGCGTTCGTCTTCACCGGCACCGAGTCGGTGGTCGCCCCGGCCGCGCTGACCCGGGTCGCGCCGGCCGGCTCGATGATCGTCAACTCTTCGCGCGGCGGCGGTTCGAAGGACACCTGGTTGCTGGGGTGACAGCCGCGTTACAGCGTGGTGACCTGATCGAAACCGACGACAGGGAGGTTCTTTAATCATGTGCGGAATCGCGGGCGAGCTGCGGTACGACGGACACCTCGCGGACGCCGAGGCGGTCCACCGGATGCTGCCGTGCCTGGAATCGCGCGGACCGGACGGCGAGGGACTCTGGGCGCGCGGACCGGTCGTGCTCGGCCACCGCCGACTCAAGATCATCGACCTGTCCGAGGCCGGCGGTCAGCCCATGATCGACGACGAGCTGGGCCTCTCGCTGGTCTTCAACGGCTGCATCTACAACTACAAGCAGCTGCGGGACGAGCTCCAGGGGTACGGCTACAAGTTCTTCTCCACCTCGGACACCGAGGTGATCATCAAGGCGTACCACCGCTGGGGCGCCGACTGCGTGCAGCACTTCCTCGGCATGTTCGCGTTCGCGATCGTCGAGCACGACAGCGGGACGGTCGTGCTCGCCCGCGACCGCCTCGGCATCAAGCCGCTCTACCTGGCCGAGACCCGGGGCCGGCTGCGGTTCGCGTCGACCCTGCCCGCGCTGCTCGCGGCCGGCGACGTCGACAAGTCGATCGACAAGGTCGCGCTGCAGCACTACATGACGTTCCACTCGGTCGTGCCGGCGCCGCGCACCATCGTCAACGGCGTCCGGAAGCTCCCGCCGGCCACCGTCCGGATCATCCGGACCGACGGCACGTCGACCGAGCGCGTCTACTGGGAGGCGTCGCACGTCCGGCGGACGGACATCGCGGACGCCGAGTGGCCCGAGCTGATCCACGAGAAGCTCAAGGTGGCCGTCGAGCGGCGCATGGTCGCCGACGTGCCGGTGGGCGTGCTGCTGTCCGGCGGCATCGACTCCAGCTACATCGTGGCGCTGCTGGCCGAGCAGGGACAGCGTGGGCTCACGACGTTCAGCATCGGCTTCGAGGCGGCCGGCGGCGAGACCGGCGACGAGTTCGCGTACTCCGACATCGTGGCCAAGCAGTTCGACACTGTGCATCATCAGATCAGAATCGGGAAAGACCGCTTCCTGCCGGCCGTCGACCGCACCGTCGCGGCGATGAGCGAGCCGATGGTCTCGCATGACTGCATCGCGTTCAACCTCTTGAGTGAGGACGTTTCAAAGCACGTTAAAGTCGTACAATCGGGCCAGGGCGCCGACGAGATCCTGGCCGGCTACAGCTGGTATCCGCCACTCGCGAACGTCCCCTTGGACCAGGCCGTCGACGCGTACGCGAAGGAGTTCTTCGACCGCCCGCACAGCCGCCTCGCGCAGCAGCTCAGCCCCGAGTGGCTGATCGGCGAGGACGTCAGCCGGGCCTTCGTCGCCGCGAGCTTCGGCCGGCCCGGCGCCGAGACGGCGGTGGACGCGGCACTGCGGCTCGACTCCCAGGTCATGCTCGTCGACGACCCGGTCAAACGAGTCGACAACATGACTATGGCGTGGGGCCTGGAAGCTCGCGTACCGTTCCTCGATCACGAGTTGGTGGAACTGGCCGCGGCCTGCCCTCCCGCTCTGAAATTGGCGCACGGCGGCAAGGGGGTTCTCAAGGACGCGGCCCGCGGGGTCGTGCCCGACGAGGTGATCGACCGGACCAAGGGATACTTCCCGGTTCCGGGCATCCGGCACCTCGAAGGCGCGATGCTCGACAAGGTCCGCGACGCGCTCTCGGCGCAGGCCGCCCGGGAACGGGGTCTGTTCCGGCAGGAGTACGTGGACTCCCTGCTGGCCGACCCGAACACGCCGCGCACCACGCTCGGCGCCAACCAGTTGTGGCAGCTCGCCCTGCTGGAGATGTGGTTGCAGGACAAGGGAATCTAGACAAACGAGGGAGGACCCGTATGACCGGTCAGTTCAACCGTGTCGACGTCACCGTGCTGCCGATGGGCTGGACGAATCGTGAGACGGGATCCTTCCCCTCGGAAGTGTCGGGCAGCTGGTCGCCGGCGCTCTCGCCGGACGGCCGGCACGCCGCGTACGTCTCCGACCGCAGCGGCCGCCCGCAGGTCTGGGTGCAGCCGGTCGGCAGCGACCTGACCTTCCTGGTCGACACGGGTGAGGCGCCGGTCGCCGAGGTGCGGTGGTCGACCGGCGGGGGCTGGCTGGCCTGCCTGGTCGCGCCGGGCGGGGCGCCCCGCCACGAGCTGTGGCTGGTGCGCCCGGACGGCTCCGAGCTGCACCAGGTCGCGGGCTTCGGCGACGGCACGGCCGACAACATGCGCTGGCTGCCCGGCCGGTCGCTGCTGGCCTTCACCGAGAACCTCACCACGGCCCTGCTCGTCGACCCGGTCTCGGGTGAGCGGTCGGTGGTGGCCCGCGGGGAGCTGATCTCGCTGCTCGACGTCTCGCCCGGCCGCGACCGCGCGCTGCTGCGGGTCGGGCCGCGGGGCGACCGCCACATCGTCGTGCGCGACCTGCTCACCGGCGTCGACGAGTTCGTCACCACGGGCGAGCAGGCGGTCTTCGGCCCGGACGGCACGACGGTGTACGCCCGCAGCGAGTCGGGCGAGCTGCCGGTGCTGATCCGGGTGGTCAAGGGCAGCGTGGAGGTGCTGGCCGCGTCCGAGACCGATGAGATCGAGTCGTTCACGATCACGGCCGACGGGCGTACGGCAGCGGTGTTGTGGAACGTGCGCGGCGGGCTCTCGGAGCTCACCCTGCTCGACCTCGACTCGGGCGCCGGGCGACCCGTGACCCCGCTGCCGGGGCTCGTGGTCAGCGGTCCGGCCTGGTCCTTCGACGGCTCCACGCTGGCCTTCACGGCCGAGGGGCCGGGGCAGCCGCACGGCGTGTGGGTGTCGTCGGCGATCGGCGTCCAGGCGATCTCGGCCGACCCGGCGGCGCCGAACGCGGTACGGCCCACCCTCGAGACGTTCGCCGCGCACGACGGGCTGACGCTGACCGGCTGGCTGTTCCGGCCGGCCACCCCGGGGCCGCACCCGACGGTGCTGTGGTTCCACGGCGGCCCCGAGGCGCAGGAACGACCCGGGCACGGGCCGCTCTTCCAGTCGCTGACCGACCGCGGCATCGCCGTGTTCGCCCCCAACGTCCGCGGGTCCTCGGGCTTCGGGCGCAGCTTCGTCAACGCCGACAACCTGGGGCTGCGCTACGCGGCGATCGAGGACGTGCGCTCGTGCGCCACCTACCTCACCGGGTCGGGCATCTCCTCCACGCTGGGGATCATGGGCCGCTCGTACGGCGGGTACCTCACGCTGGCCGCGCTGACGACGTTCCCCGACCTGTTCGCGGTGGGCATCGACGTCTGCGGCATGTCCAACTTCGCGACCTTCTACGAGCACACCGAGCCGTGGATCGCGGCGGCCGCGGTCTCCAAGTACGGCGACCCGGTGGCCGACCGCGACCTGCTCGAGGACCTGTCCCCGATCACCCGCATCGACCGCCTGCGGACCCCGCTGATGATCGTGCACGGCGAGAACGACAGCAACGTCCCGGTGATCGAGGCCGAGCAGGTCGTCGCCGCCCTGGCCGCGCGCGGCGTCCCGCACCGCTACCTGCTCTTCCCCGGCGAGGGGCACGAGCTGCTGAACCGCTCGTCGCGATCCGACTACCTGCGCGAGACGGTGGACTGGCTGACCACCTACCTGAGCCCGCTGATCACTTCTTCATGACCAGCCGGCTGAGCTGCGCGTAGAGCCGGCGGTCGGAGACGGCCGCCGGGACGGTGCCGCCGGTGCCCAGCGGAACAGCGTTGGGACACCGGAGCACGTCGCCGTCGAGCTGCTTGTCCAGCAGTTTGCGGCCGGTGGCGACCTCGTGGACGGCGAGCGAGTGGACGGCCCGCACGACCGAGACGCCCGGGCACTTCTTCACGGCGGCGCCGGTCCGGATAAGCGTCACGCAGGCGACCAGCTGCGCCTTCGCCGGCGCGGGCGTCCAGGCCGACCGGACCTTCTCCTCGACCGTGTACGGCACCTCGACCGCCGCCTTGATCCGGTGGCTCGTCTCCGACGGCTGGTCGCGGACGCCGACGCTGATCGGGTGCGGCGCCCGGCCCGCATAGCGCGGCGCGGCCGGGTAGTACCAGCCCTCGCACACCCGGCTCAGGTCGTCGTTCGCGCGGACGGGCGTGGTGCTCGCGCGCGGCCCGGCCGCCGCGACGGGCACGCTGGGCCCGCCGGACACGAAGGCCCCGACCGGCCCGGACGACGAGGACGTCGGCTCACCTCCGACCAACCGCAGGGCCGCGGCGCCGAGGCAGGCCACGAGTACGACCGCCAGGATTCCCTTCGGATCGCGAACCCATGAAGGGAGCGCCGGCCACCACGCGGTCCCCTCCCGCGGCGGTGGTGCCGGCGCTCCCGTCTCGTTCATCTGCGTTCCCGTCGTCGTCCGGAACCCCACGCTCAGGACGGCGACTGTATCGAATCGCAGACGTCTTTGTTACCGGCCAGTTCGCCCGGCCGGGAACTCGGCGGCGTCAGAAGGCCGTCAGCGTGATGCCGGCCGTCCGGGGGTCGCCGCTGTGCACCAGCGACTCCTGGTTCTGCACGTCGTCGAAGGCGAACGCGTAGGCCTTGCCGTCCACCATGCTGTCGTGGATCACCTTGGCGTACAGGTTGGCCGGGTTGCCGCGATAGAAGTCGGCCGCCGTGCCGCTCGGCTGGGTGTCGAGCCGGCCCAGCGTGGTCCGGGTCATCGCCGCGCACAGCGTCCGGGCGATCGGCCCCACGATCAGGTCGTTCGGGGCGCCGAGGGCGCCGTCGCAGCCCCACACGTTCGCGGTCGACGGCTTGGTGAAGGAGGCGACCGTCTTGCCCGTGCTGTCGGTGAAGTTCATGACGTTGCCGGTCGTGCGGCCGAGGAACTTGGTGTCCGGCCGGTCGGTGAACGGCACGACGGTGAGGGTCTTCGAGGCGTACGCGTTCCAGGCCCCGGTGATGTACGAGTCCAGGTAGGTCGGGCTCATCAGGCCGGCATCGGCCGCCTTGCCCGGCGCCAGCACCCGCAGCACCGTGCCGTCGGCCCGGGTGACCACGCTCCTGGCGAAGTCCGGCGACGCCTTGACCGCGTCGATGACCCGCTGACGGCCACCGGCCTTGAGCTCGCCGGTGCTGGCGGTGGCGCCGTTCCCGCCGGTCACGCTGACGACGTGGGGCACGGCGAACATGTCGACCTGGGAGCTGTTGAGCCACAGGCCGGAGTCGTTCAGGGTGAACTCGCTCCAGTCGAACAGGACGTCGCGGTTGGGGTCGCCGCCGGCCCACGGCGCCGGCTGCACCAGACCGTCGCCGGTCAGCCGGAAGTCGAGCTTCTCACCGAACGACATGTACAGGCGGCCGGAGAGGTTCTTCGGCAGCTTGAGCGTGGTGGTCGCGCCCTTGCCGGGGCCGGCGATGGACACGTCCGGCGCCGGCACCGGAACGGGTCCGCCGCCGGTCCACGCGGTGAACCCGCCGGCCGCGTTCACGTAGCCCAGCTTGCCGGTGGTGAGGTTGGTGCCGAGCACGTAGAGGAAGACGTTGTCGGCCCGCCCGGTGTCGTTCTTGACGACCACCGGGAGCGTGCTGCCGGCCGGGGGAACGCTGACCGGCGCGGCGGGGGCCTTGGTGGTCGCCGGCGGCGCGGTCGTCGGGGCCTTCGTGGGCGCCGCCGTCGGGGTGGCCGCCGGGGCGGTCGTCGCCTTGGCCGGCGGGGTCGGGGCCGGGGCCGTCGTCGTGATCACCGCGCCGCCACCCGCGCACGGCGCGCCGTTGAGCTTGCAGTTGGCCGGCTTGGCCCCCGAGCCCACGAAGCCGAAGGTGACGCTGTCGCCGACCGCGACGCGGCCGTTCCAGGGCCGGTTGCCGAACGTCCGGTGGCTGCCCGCGGCGACCATGTCGGCGTCCCAGAAGCTGCCGACCGCGGCCCCGGCCGGGAGGTCGAACTCGACCTTCCACGAGGACATCGCGTCCGTACCGGTGTTCTTGATCGTCACCTCGCTCTGCCAGCCCGAGCCCCAGTCGGAGACCGTCCGCAGCGTGGCGGTGGGAGCGGCCGCCGACGCGGGCAGGGCGATCCACGTGGTGACGCCGACCACCGCCGCGACGACACCGGACAGAACGAGACTTCGCTTGCGACGCATCTTCGACTTGCCTCCGTAGTGAGCCGGACCAGCCCATCTTGGGAAGCGGAGGGCCCGATCACCGCAGCCGTGTTGATCTTTAAGGTCGCTTTAAGGTCGAATTGCCCCTGCGCGCCGAACCGGTTGCCCGCCCGGACTTTGTGACGGAAGCTACTGCGCGGCCCGGCTGATCACGGCTAGACCGTACGCATGGCCTCCTCCATCCCGCCCCCGCCGGACTCGCTGCCGCGGGCCATCCAGGCGCGCGGCATCCGGCACAACACCCTGCGCGACCTCGACGTCGACGTGCCGCTCTGGCGAACCGTCGTCATCGCCGGGGTGTCGGGGTCGGGCAAGACGTCGCTGGCCATGGGGACGCTCTACGCCGAGGGCCTGCACCGGTTCCTCGAGGGGCTCAGCACGTACAGCCGGCGACGGCTCACCCAGGCCCAGCGGCCCGACGCCGACCGCATCGACAACCTGCCGCCGGCGCTCGCGCTGCGGCAGCGCCCGCCCGTGCCGGGGCCGCGCAGCACGGTCGGCACGATGAGCGAGGTGCTCAACGTGCTGCGGCTGACCATGTCGCGGCTCGGCACCCACCGCTGCCCGAACGGCCACGACGTGCCGCCGTCGATCACCACCCAGGCCATGGAGATCCGGTGCCCGACCTGCGGCGCCCGGTTCGAGCATCCCGGCGCCGAGTCGTTCGCCTTCAACTCGATCGGGGCGTGCCCGCGCTGCAACGGCATCGGCACGGTGTTCGAGGTCGACCCGGCGACGCTGGTGCCCGACGAGAGCAGGACGATCGGCGACGGGGCCGTGCTGCCGTGGAATGTGGGCGGCCGCCGGCTCAGCATGTATGCGGCGGGCGAGCTCGGAGTCCGGCTCGACGTCCCGTACGGGAAGCTCTCGCGCCGGGAGAAGGAGCTCGTGATGCGCGGCGAGCCGGTGAAGCAGATCGTCACCGTCTCCGGCCGCAACGGGCGGCCGGTGCAGCTCAACGTCACCTACGACAACGCCGTCACCGCGGCCCAGCGCTCGGAGAACAGCAAGTATTTGAACTCGCACACCTGCCCGGTGTGCCAGGGCACCCGCTTGCGGCCCGAGGCGCTCACGTCCCGGCTGAACGGCCGGAACCTGGCCGAGATCAGCGCGCTCGACCTCGACCACCTGGTGGCCTTCGCGGGTGAGCTGCCGCCGCTCCTGCCGCCGGAGCTGAGCCGCCTGACCAGCGGGCTGCTCGGCGAGCTGACCGGTGCCGTCGCCCCGCTGCTCGACCTCGGTCTGGGCTATCTGGGGCTGGACCGGGCCGGCGCCACCCTGTCGACCGGCGAGCGGCAGCGGATCGAGCTGACCTCGACGGTCCGCTCGACCACCACCGGCATGCTCTATGTGCTCGACGAGCCGTCGGTCGGCCTGCACCCGAGCAACGTCGAGGGGCTGCGCAAGACGATCGCCGCGCTGGCCGCGCACGGCAACTCGGTGATCATCGTCGAACACGATCTGGACGTGATCCGCACCGCCGACTGGATCATCGAGATGGGCCCCGGCGCCGGCCGGCTGGGCGGCACGGTCCTCGCCTCGGGCACGGTCGACGAGGTCCGGCACAACCCCGGATCGATCATCGGGCCGTACCTGTCCGGAAAGCCGGCAGTCGACCGGTCACCCCGGCCGCCGGCCGGCCCGGAGATCGCGATCACCGTACGGCGCCTCTACAACCTGCGGGAGGTGACGGCCGCCTTCCCGATCAACCGGCTGACCGGGGTGGCCGGCCCGTCCGGGGCCGGCAAGACCGCGCTGGTGCTCGACAGCCTGGTCCCGGCGGCCCGCGCACGGCTCGCCGGCGCCACCCTGCCCGCGCACGTGACCGCGCTCGACCTGGGCCCGGTGCGGCAGGTGGTGGAGATCGACGCGACCCCGATCGGCCTGAACGCGCGCTCCACCCCGAGCACGTACTCCGGCGCCTTCGACGCCATCCGCAACCACTTCGCCGCGGCGTCGGGCCGCGCACCCGGGCACTTCTCGTTCAACACCAAGGAGGGTCAGTGCCCGACCTGCAAGGGTCTGGGCTCGATCGACCTGGACGTGCAGTACCTGCCCGACATCAACGTCGAATGCCCCACCTGCCACGGCAAGAGGTTCAACGACAAGACCCTGTCCGTACGGGTCGACGACCTCACCATCGCCCAGGTGCTCGACCTGACGGTGCGCGAGGCGCTGGACCGGTACGCCGAAACGCCCGCGATCGTCCGCCCGTTGCGCCCCATCCTCGACGTGGGCCTGGACTACCTGCGCCTGGGCGAGCCCACGCCCACGCTGTCCGGGGGCGAGTCGCAGCGCCTGCGCATCGCGGCCCGCCTGCGCAGCAGCCAGCGCAACGTCCTCTACGTGCTGGACGAGCCGTCGACCGGCCTGCACCCGGTCGACATCGGCACTTTGGCCGGCGTCTTCGACCGCCTGCTCGACGCGGGCGCCACCGTCGTCGTCATCGACCACGACCTCGACGTCCTGGCCGCGGCCGACCAGGTGATCGACATGGGCCCGACCGGCGGCCCGAGCGGCGGCCGCATCGTCGCCCGGGGCACCCCGGCCGAGGTGGCCGCCGACCCCGCCAGCGTGACCGGCCCCTGGCTGGCCGCCCACCTGTCCCGCCTCTCTTGACCGGTCGCGTCAGGTAGCGGCGTCGATCAGCACCTCCGCGAGCTGATCGGGCGGGTCAGCATGCCCGCCGTCTGCTCGATCAGCTCAGGCGGCGCGCCGTTCACGAAGCTCTGGCCCCACCAGGAGGCCGGGGGAGCCGGTGCAACAGCGTCGATCGCGGCGTCGGCCGCGGCGGACTCCTCCGGGAAGGGCATGACGTCGTTCTACTTCGGGCTCCACTCATGGCGCTCACTGATCGAGGAGAACGAGTGGAGCTACGAAGCCGCCGAGCGCTGGCTGGCCCACCACGCCTGGACCACACTGACCGACTCCGGCGCCCCCTGATCGAGCAAGGACCGGCCACCGTCGAGGGGGATCACCGCCCGCGCTCGATCCAGCCAATGAAATCTGGGGACGCGAGCGACCGGATCAGCCGGCGGTATTCGCCCAGATCACCCTCGGTCAGGGTCCCGCGCCACTGACCCGACGTCCCGGATCGGAAAAAGGCCTGCGGATCGGAGAACAGACCGAGCCGCTCGTCCGGAGCGAGGTCGGCCGCGCCGGCCCGCATCCGGTCGAACGAGGCCGCCTCGACGAGGGCAGGCCAAAGAGCCTCCGCGACCGCGATGTCCAGGCGGGCGGCGAGGTACCGCATGCGGCCCTCCAGGTCATGGCGCAGGTCGTCGAAGTGCACGAGGGTGACCATCGGTTCCTGGCGCCGAGCCCAGGCTCCGGCAAGGTGCCACACGAGGGCACGCAGGGAGTCGAGGTTCGCCGCAGGAGGCCGCTCGTCGCGGATCCACCGCATCACCCGCTCCCGGAGATCGGCCGGCCGGGCCGCGGATGCCGATCGGCCTGACGGACCCGGCCCGGCCGGTGACCCCGACAACGACTCGATGACGGTGATGTTCAGATTGGCGCGGTGACGATCCATGGAGACTGCGACATCGCGAGGATCACGCCCCACGACCACATAGTGAACGCCGTCCACCTGCGGCAGGCCGTCAAGTGGCGTGTGCGTCTTGATGAACCGCCGATGATTCTGGCCCTCCAGCAGACCCAGGACCTCGGGCAAGGGCCGTAAGCGCATGTCCAGCCACGGTGACAGTGTGGTCAGGGCAGCCGGCAGTTCCACGCTCTGAAAGATCAGCAGAGCGCAGATCATCTGCATCCAGGTCGTCCCGCACTTGGACGGCGTGGAGATCACGATGTCGCCCGGCCGAAGCGTGGCAGCCGCCCACCTGCTGCTGTCGGTCAGGCCACTGCGATACACCACGGGCACGGGCGGTCCACCGATCGGTCGGGAGCCGGGCCGAGTCAGTTCAGGTGGTCGAGCTTTGCCTGGATGGAGTCGCGGCGCTGCTCCAGCGTGTCGATGACGGCCTCGGTCTCGGCCAGGCCGGTCAGCTCGGTGGCGATCTCCTCCGGCTCCTGCAGGCCGATGGAGCTGTCGCTGTCCTCGCCGCGGCGGGCGTTCACGTCGCCGGCCAGGCGGCGCATCTCGGCCAGTTCCTCGTCGACGTCCTTCAGTTCCTGACGGAGCTGCTCAGCTGTGATCTCACTGGTCATGACGGCATCCTAGGGGCCGATGACCGGTGAGCGACCACCTCAGCGACGAAGGACACCCCACCGCGGATCCGGCCTCAGACGGCCAGCGCCTCGAAGTGCGACTTCATCGACGGGTAGTAGTCGTTGAAGTCGGGCAGCGGCCGGTCCTCGCGGGCGGCGACGAGGTTGTCGAGGTAGTACTCCCAGCCGGGACCGACCTCGCCGAGGCCCTCGGTGGTCTCCAGGTGATGCACCAGCCGGAGCTCGGTGCCGCCCTCGACCGCGGTCAGCCGCAGTTCGAGATGCCAGGCGCCGACCTCGTCCACAGTGGAGACCTCAAGGCGGCGTGGGGGCTCACAGGCGTCGATCCGCGCCTCCACCCAGGGGGTTCCTTCCTCGTACGCCATCTGGACCTTGACAGTGCGGCCGGGCCCGGCCTCGCCGGTCCACCGGCCGAACCACCGGGCGGTGCGGTCCGATTCGGTGACGCTGGCCCAGACGTCGTCGATGCCGGCCGGGAAGGTGCGGGTCAGCACCAGATCCCTGCCCTCGAGCCGTCCGGTCGGTGCGTTCGTCATGCCGTCTTCCCCTGTCGGTCGGACGCCGGGACACGACGGTCCCGGCGAGTGCGGTAGACCTCGGTCTCGAGCGCGTCCAGTCGCCGGCTCCACACATCGGGTGCCGTGAGACCGGCGATCCAGTCGCTCAGCGATGTCAGCGGGGACGGGTCGAGCCGGTAGAGGCGCTCGCGGCCGGTGAGTGTGTCGTGGACGAGCCCGCACTCGCGCAGCACGCGCAGGTGCCGGCTGACGGCCGGGCGGCTGATCGGGAACCGCGCGGCGATGCGGCGCGCGGGCAACGGGCCCTCGCGCAGCATCGTCAGGATCTCCCGGCGTACCGGGTCGGCGATCGCCGCCGCCACCTCGTCCACCCCGGAAGCGTAACTCATCAGTTACGCTTCTGGCCATGAGAGATCGTTTCCGCGCGCTGCACGACAGCGGCACCTTCCTGCTGCCGAACCCGTGGGACGCCGGCTCGGCCCGGCTGCTGGAGTCGCTCGGCTTCGAGGCGCTGGCCACCACGTCGTCCGGGCTGGCCGCGAGCCTCGGCCAGGCCGACCAGCAGGTCTCCCGGGACGAGCTGGTGGCCCACGTCGCCGCGCTCACCGCCGCCGTGCGGATCCCGCTGAACGTCGACGCCGAGCGCTGCTTCGCGGACACCCCCGAAGGCATCGCCGAAACCGTCGATCAGCTGGCCGAAGCGGGCGCGGCCGGCATCTCGATCGAGGACTACGACCCCGCGACCGGGCGGATCGAGACCCTGGAGGCGGGCATCGAGCGGGTCGCCGCCGCGGCCGAGGCCTGCGCCCGGCACGGCGTGGTGCTGACCGCCCGGGCCGAGAACCACCTCTACGGGTACGACGATCTGGACGACACGATCGAGCGGCTGCGCGCCTACCGGGCCGCCGGCGCCGACGTGGTCTACGCGCCCGGCCTGCGCACACCCGACGACATCGGCCGGCTCGTGGCCTCGGTGACGTGCCCGGTCAACGTGCTCGCGGTCGCCGGCGCCCCACCGGTGGCCGAGCTGGCGCAGCTGGGCGTGCGGCGGGTGTCCACCGGCGGCTCGCTGGCCTGGGCCGCGTACGGGGCCCTGCGGGACGCGGCCCGCGAGCTGCGGGACGCCGGCACCACGACGTTCCGGACGGCCGCCCTGACCCCCGACGAGATCAAGCAGGTGTTCGGGTGACGCCGGTCCGTCCACGAAGGAACGTCCTGAGCTGATCGCGACACCGCAGAATCCCGCCCACATCAATCGCCGGAGAAGCCCCAGATGCCCACGGCGCTCGGGCGACCGCCGTCGAACAGGGTCGCGGCGTAGCCGCACCAGACCGCGGGCAGGCCACCCTTGAACCGGCTGTCCGTGGTCCGTTCGAAGTCGGCGACGCTCGGCCGGACCGTTCCGAAGAACCGCTCGAGCCCGGCGTCGCCGAGGGGGCGAAGCGCGCCCCCACTGTCCTCGTCGGCGGCATCGATCACGTAATCGACGTCCAGCACGGAATGGGTGCCCTCGGCCGCGGGCCATTCGTCGTCGAGCTGGTCCAGATCGGCCGGGCGGTCCAACCCGGCGGGCCAGTGGTAACGGCCCCGCTCGAAGACCTCCTGACGCAGCCGCCCCAGCACAACGGCCAGATCTTCGTCGTACGGCGTCACGTACTCCCAGCCCGACTTACCCATGCGCCGCATCATCCACCCCGGCCGGGTCGGCGGCCACGATGACCACCGGCGCGTCCACCGGGACTCACCACCGGCGCCATCGGTCCGTGACAGCGAAACGACTTACGCCGTGCCGGGCGGCCAGCTCCTCCATCGCGACGCCACGTTCGGTGAGCGCCTCGTCGATGAATAGGCAGAGCTGTTCCCGCTCGTCGGTGTCGATGCTGTCGCCCGTCGTCTCCTGGTTCACCCGGTTGAGCGCCACGACAACCCGTTCGACCGCAGCGAGGACTTCAGGACCCGACGTCGGCGTCAGCTGCCGCACATCGGACTCGAAAGCGGTCAGCGCCTGGTCGACGGAGCTCAGGAAACTCTCGGAATAGACGCCCAGGAAGGACGCATCGCCAAGATCCATCGCACCGGCCGCGACGGCGTCCGCCTCCTTCTGCATTTCCTGCCGCCAGTACTGGGAAGGCTTGACGACTATGACCTCTCTTTCGCTGATACCAAGTGCCGCGCTTACCCCCAAGGTCGGCCGGGTGGTGGTTCTGCGGGAGGTCCTGAGGCGTGGTGCCGTTGCCGCGACGGCACCACGCCGGCCAGGGACACGCCGGCCAGGAAGAGGCCGGTCAGGGATGGCTACCCGCGGCGCCACTTCTGGTTGGCGCCGCCCGTGCACTCCCACAGCACCAGTTGGGCGCCGTCGTTGGCGTTCCAGGCGTCGATGTCGGCGCACTTGTTGGCCTGGGGGTTGACCAGGTCGCCGGCCGCCGAGAGCACGAACTGCTGGGCCGGGTGGCCGCTGCAGGTGACGATCTGGAGCGCGGCCCCGTTGGCCGTGGAGCCCCAGGCCACGTCGAGGCACTTGTTGTTCGACGTCTGGAGGCTGCCGTTCACGAAGTTCCAGCTCTGGGCCGCGGTGCCGTTACAGGTCCACATCTGCACCCGTACGCCGTCCGCGAAGTTGGCGTTGGGCACGTCGAGGCACTTGCCGTTCAGGTTGCTGATCAGTGACGACGCGGAGCCGCCGCCGCTGGTGGTCAGCGACAGCCCGTAGACCGACAGGATCTCGTTGACCGGCTGGAACCACATCGTGCCGCCGCCGGAGCAGTTGCCGCTGCCGCCCGAGGTGACGCCCTGAGCCTGGTTGCCCGAGATCCACGAGCCGCCCGAGTCGCCCGGCTCGGCGCACGCGTTGCTGCGGGACAGGCCCGAGACGGCGCCCTGGGCGTAGACGATGGTCTCGTTGCGACCGAGCAGGGTGCCGCAGCGCCAGCCCGTGGTGCGGCCCGACCGGCAGATCGAGCTGCCGATCGCGGCGTCCTGCGACCCGGCGACGGTGACGTTGCCGCCGGCGTAGTTGTTCACCCACGGCTGGGAGGCCCAGTTGCCGTTCGTCCGCACCCAGCCGTAGTCGTTGCCCGGGAACGACGACCCGGCGAAGGTTCCCTGGGCGACGTTGTTGTAGCCGAGCGTCGGGCTGCCGGTGCCGCCGCAGTGGCCCGCGGTGACGAAGCCGCCGGCCACCGAAAAGCCGACCGAGCACAGCGTGTTCCCGTTGATGACGTACTGGTCGCCGCCGCGGAGGTCGTACAGCGGGCGGGGTTGCTCGGCCGAGGTGACCACGGTCACCGCGCCGGCCCCGCTGGCCGCGGCGAAGGCCCGCGCGGCCTGTTCGGCGCCCGGGGCGGCCGTCACGACGACCCGGTTGTTCGGGACGTCGACGTACCAGCCGCGGACGACCGACGGCCGGGCCGACGTGGCGTGCTTGTCCAGCGCGGTGCGCGACTTGGTCAGGTCGGCGGTGCTGCGGGCCACGACGCGAGGCTCGGCGCCCTCGGCCCGTACGGCGGAAGCGGTCGAGGCGTCGGTGACCGCGACCGTCAGTCGTCGCGCGCCGGGCGGGATCCACGCCCCGGCGAAGGCGGCGCCGAGCTTGGTCTTCAGGCGCTTCTCGACGACCGGCGCCGCGGCTTCGGTGCGCAGCCGGGCGGCGATCTGATCGTCGCCGAGCCCGAGGTCCCGGCGCATGGCGCTGAGCATGCCGGGGTCCATGTCGATCGAGGGGGTGGCGGCGTGGGCGGGGATCGGACTGAGGGTGCCGACGGTGATCGCTGCTGCGGCGATCGTCAACCAGCGGAGGCGCATGTCGGGGGTCCTTTCAGTGCGCCGGGGGGAACCGGGGATTAATCGGAGGTTGTCTATGTATGACAACGCTGTCAAGAAACAGGAAGGAAACCTGCCCGAACGAACCACGTGTGCTCCGTCGCCTGCCCTCGCCGATCGGGGCCCGGACGTGCAAGGCTGTGTTCTTGAGCCGGGCCGGGGGCACCGAGCCGAGCCGGGTGCCGAGCCGGCCCGGGCGAGCCGAGCCGGGCCGGGGCGCGACGGCGGACGAGGGACGGGAACAGCAGGATGGGCATGGTCAAGGTCGTCGGCCTGGTGCTGCACCCGAGGCGCGACTGCGGGTCGGCGATAGACGCCATCGTGAAGTGGGCCGAGCGCCGCGACGTCACCGTGCTGGGACTGCACGACGAGATCAATCGCATCGACTGCGACGCGGTGGCGGTGACTCCCGACGAGATGGTCGAGCGGGCCGGCCTGCTGGTCAGCCTGGGCGGCGACGGCACGATGCTGCGCACCATGCGGCTGGTCGAAGGGCGCAAGACCCCGGTGCTGGGCGTCAACGTCGGCCGGCTGGGCTTCCTGGCCGAGGTCGACCTGCCCGACCTGCCCGACGCGCTGTCGGCGATCGACGAGCACCGGTTCACCGTCGAGGCCCGCACGGCCGTACGCACCACGCTGCCCGACGGCAAAGAGGTCTCGGCGTTCAACGACATCGCGATGGTGCGCGTGCCCGGTGACGGTCTGGCCGCCATCGGCATCTCGGTCGAGGGCAAGAACTTCGTGAACTACGCGGCCGACGCGGTCATCGTCGCCACCCCCACCGGCTCGACGGCGTACAGCTTCTCGGCCGGCGGCCCGATCGTCTCACCGAACGTCGAGGGCCTCATCGTCACCGCCTCGGCCGCGCACTCCTCGTTCAACCGCCCGCTGATGCTGGCCCTGCAGGAGCAGCTCCGGCTCGACGTGCTGCCCACCAGCGGCCGGCTGGCCATCGAGGTGGACGGCATCATCGAGGGGTACGCCGGGCCCGACGACAAGCTGTCGATCGAACCGATCCCGTCGGCCGCCCAGGTGATCCGCCTGGGCAGCACGAGCTTCTACGAGCGGGCCCGCCGCAAGCTGCGCGTCGAGGGCAGCGCCCAGGTCGGCGTGGCCGACGCGTCCGAGGCCGTGGTGGTCGACAGCTTCGAGCAGCAGCGCTACGAGTTGCTGATCGGCGGCGAGGTCGCGGGTGTGCTGCACTACCGCCGCCACGGCGACAGCATCGAGCTGATGCACACCGAGATCGAGCAGCGGTTCTCCGGCCGGGGTTTGGCCGGCCGGCTCGCCGCGGCCGCGCTCGAGGACGCGCGCGGCCGGGCCACCCCGGTCCGGCCGACCTGCCCCTTCGTCATCGGATATCTGGAGCGCCACCCCGAGTTCACCGACCTGCTGGTCACCCCACCTGCCGATAGCTGAGGTACCTGCCATGGGCCACCCCGCGATCCTGACCGTCGACGACGACCCCGCGGTCTCCCGGGCGATCGCCCGCGACCTGCGACGCCGCTACGGCGACCAGTACCGCATCCTGCGCGCCTCGTCGGCCTCCGAGGCGCTCGACGCGCTCAAGGAGCTCAAGCTGCGCGGCGGCCGGGTCGCCGTCATCCTCGCCGACTACCGCATGCCACAGGTCAACGGCATCGAGTTCCTGGAGCAGGCGATGGACCTGTTCCCCAACGCGCGGCGGGCGCTGCTGACCGCGTACGCCGACACCGACGCGGCCATCCAGGCGATCAACGTCGTCGACGTCGACCACTACCTGCTCAAGCCCTGGGACCCGCCCGAGGAGAAGCTCTACCCGGTGCTCGACGCGCTGCTCGACGCCTGGCTGGCCACGGGCGACCGCGAGACCGAGGACATCCGGGTCGTCGGTCACCGGTGGAGCGAGCCGTCCTACGAGATCCGGGACTTCCTGGCCCGCAACCTGGTGCCCTACAAGTGGCTGGGCGCCGACGAGCCCGAGGGCCGCCGGTTGCTCGAGGCGGCCGGGGTCGGTCCCGAGTCGGTCCCGCTGGTGGTGACGGCCGACGGCCGGGCGATGGCCCAGCCCAGCAGCACCGCGGTGGCCGAGGCGGTCGGGCTCTCCACGGCGCCCGACCGCGACTTCTACGACCTGATCATCGTGGGCGGCGGTCCGGCCGGGCTGGGCGCGGCCGTCTACGGCGCCTCCGAGGGCCTGCGGACGCTGCTGGTCGAGCGGCGCGCGGTCGGCGGGCAGGCCGGGCAGAGCTCCCGCATCGAGAACTACCTGGGCTTCCCCGACGGCATCTCCGGCGCCCAGCTCACCGACCGCGCCCGCCGGCAGGCCGGCAAGTTCTCGGCCGAGGTGCTGACCACCCGCGACGTCACCGGCCTGCGCCCGGACGGCTCGGCCCGCACGCTGACGTTCGCCGACGGCGGCGAGATCTCGGCCCACTCCATCGTGCTGGCCACCGGCGTCTCCTACCGGCCGCTGATCGCCGACGGCGTGGCCGAGCTGACCGGTTCGGGCGTCTACTACGGCTCGGCCGCCACCGAGGGGCCCTCCTGCGAGGGCACCGACGTCTACATCGTCGGCGGCGCCAACTCGGCCGGGCAGGCGGCGTTGTTCTTCTCCCGGTACGCCCGGTCGGTGACCCTGTTGGTGCGCGGCGACTCGCTCGAGGCGTCGATGTCGTACTACCTGATCCAGCAGCTCAACAAGATCGAGAACATCCGGGTGCGCACCCGCTGCGAGGTCATCGGCGCCCAAGGCGACGGGCACCTGCAGGCGATCACGATCTGTGACAGCAAGGAGGGCGCGAGCACGACCGTCGAGTGCGGTTACCTCTTCGTCTTCATCGGCGCCGAGCCCCGCACCGAGTGGCTCGGGACGTCGGTCGCGCGGGACGAGAAGGGCTTCGTCTACACCGGGCCGGATCTGCTCTCAAATGGCACCCGTCCGAAGGGATGGGATCGGGACCGGGATCCGTTCTACCTTGAGTGCAGTGTTCCCGGCATTTTCGCCGCCGGCGACGTCCGGGCCAACTCGGTCAAACGGGTGGCTTCGGCGGTCGGCGAGGGCGCGATGGCCGTCACGCTGGTCCACCGCTACCTGGAGGCTCAGTAACCCATGGCTGACATCACCGACGAGGTCCGGCTCGTTCCCTGCGACCCCGGCGCGCTCACGCCCGACACCCTGCGCACCCTGTTCCTGTTCGAGAAGCTGACCGACGACCAGCTGGCCTGGCTCTCGCAGCACGGCTGCACCATGCACATGCCGGCCGGCGGCGTCGTGATCCGCGAGGGCGACCCCGCCGATCAGTTCTTCGTGCTGCTCAGCGGCACGATCGCGCTGACCCGCCGGATCGGTCAGGACGACGTCGAGACGACCCGCACCGAGCAGCGCGGCGTCTACATGGGCGCGACCCAGTCGTACCTGCGGGACGACGGTGTCGAGCGCAAGTACATGGCCAGCATGCGCGCGCTCGACGACTCCGACTTCTTCGTGATGAGCGCGTCCGACTTCGGTCACATGATGCGCGAGTGGTTCCCGATGGCGATCCACCTGCTCGAAGGTCTCACCCTGGGCATGCGCACCACCCAGGCGGCGGTCAGCGAGCGGCAGCGGCTCACCGCCCTCGGCGCGCTCTCGGCCGGGCTCATGCACGAGCTCAACAACCCCGCCGCCGCGGCCGGCCGGGCCACCAGCGCGCTGCGGCAGCGGGTCGCCGGCATGCGTCACAAGCTGGCCATGCTGGCCGCCGGCAAGGTCGACCCGGAACGCCTGGTGGCGCTGGTCGAGCTGCAGGAGGACGTGATCGAGCGGGCGGCCAAGGCCAAGCCGCTGACCGCGATGGAGACGGCCGACCGCGAGGACGAGCTCGGCGACTGGATGGACGAGCGCAACGTCACCAGCGGCTGGGACCTCGCGCCGGTCTTCGCCCAGGGCGGCATCGACATCGAGTGCCTCACCCTGATCGAGGAGCGGGTCGGCACCCAGAAACTGCTCGACCAGGCGATCCACTGGATCGGCTACGCGCTCGAGACCGAGCAGCTGATGAGCGACATCGAGGACGCCACCGGGCGGGTGTCGTCGCTGGTCTCGGCGGCCAAGCAGTACTCGCAGATGGACCGGGCGGCCCACCAGTGGATCGACGTGCACACCGGGGTCGACAGCACGCTGGTGATGCTCACCCACAAGATCGGCAACGGGGTCAAGGTCGTCAAGGACTACGACCGGTCGCTGCCGCAGATCCCGGCCCACCCGGCCGAGCTCAACCAGGTCTGGACCAACCTGATCGACAACGCGGTGCAGGCGATGAACGGCGTCGGCACGCTGACGGTCCGGACGTACCGCGAGGACGACCATGCCGTCGTCTCGATCGGGGACACCGGGCCGGGCGTGCCCGAGCAGCTGAAGAAGCGGGTCTTCGAGCCCTTCTTCACGACCAAGCCGGTGGGTGAGGGAACGGGGCTGGGCCTCGACATCTCGTACCGGATCGTGGTGAACGGGCACGGCGGTGACATCCGGTTGGAGTCCCAGCCGGGTGACACGCGGTTCCTGGTGCGGTTGCCGCTCACCGAGCCGTCCTCGGCCTGAACGGCCGCCGGCGGAGACCCGAGGGCCTCCGCCGGCGTACGACTCAGAGCAGACCGCGGAGGTAAGCGGCCTGTCCGGCGTGCTGCGCGTCGTCGTCGTAGACGCTGACGAGCCGCGCCCCGAGGGTGACCGGCGGATCCCAGTTGTCGTCCACCACCCGGTCGAGGTCCTGGTCGGTCAGACCGGCCAGATACCCCACCGTACGGTCGTGGACCGCCCGGTAGTAGTCGGTCAGCACCTGCGCGCTGCGCGGGGCCACCGCCGCGACCTGGGACGCGTCGTGGCCGTAGCCGGTCTCCGTCGCGTCCTTGAGCCCGAACTGCGACGCCCACTCGCCGGTCGCGTAGATCTGCTCGGCGCCCATCACCTCGGCGACGTGGTCGTCCTGCACCCGGGTCAGGTGCCAGACCAGCCAGCCGATGGTGTTGGCCCCCTCGGCCGGCTGCCAGCGCAGCTGCTCCGGCGTGAGGCCCTGGACGGCCGTGTTCACCAGCTCGGGGAGACGCCCGAAGGCTTCGGTCAGTACGTCTTTCGCGTCCACCCGCTACTCCCCGTCCTGCTGGTCGTCCGGCTGGATCTGCTGGTCGTTCAGCTGGCTCCCGTCCTGGCCCGATCCGTCACCGGTCGTGCCGTCCTGCTGAGTGGTGTCCTCGCCGGTGCCGGTGGGCTCGTCGGTCGGCGTCGTGCCGGGGTCGACCCCATCGGTCTGCTGCGGCTCGGCCGGCTGGGTCGGCGAGGTCGTCGGCGTCACGGTCGGCTCGGTGCTCGGCGTGGCGGTCGGGTCGGCGCTCTCGGAACCCTCATCGGGCTCGGTGGACGGCGATTCCGACGGCGTGGTCGTGCCCTCCTGCCGGTCGCGGCTGCCGTTGTCGCCGCTGAAGGCCGAGCCGAGCGTCGTGCTCGAGCTGGTCTTGTGGCCGACGGCGGCCGGGACGCTCTTCCCGCTGATCAACTCGAACGCGGTGAGCGAACCCATCGCGAGCACGAACAGCGTGCCCGCCGCGGCGGCGATCCGGCCCCAGTGCATCTTGACCGGTGCGGACAGCGCCGCCGGCGCGGTTTCCTCGGACGGGACCTCGTGGGCGGCCTCCACCGACGGGGTGCCGACCGCGGCCGGCGCGGTGACGAACGTCGACTTGATCCGCTGGCTCCCGCGCTGCAGCCAGCGCTGGTAGAGCTCCGTGCCGACCGAGCCGATGAGGCTGGCCACGGCGGCGCCGATCAGGGTGCCGGCCACGCCGAGAAACGAGCCGATCACCGCGGCGGAGACCGCGGCGAGGGTGCCCGCGAGGGTCTTGGTGATGTCGATGCCGGACCAGGGTTTGGCCGGTGCGTGCTCGGTCATGTCCTCCTCTGCCCTTACGTCGGATGTGCTTACTTCTGTCCGGTGAAGCTCTTCGCCTTCTCCGTACGGCTGATCGCTAAACCCCGCCGCTGTGCCCACACCTCGCGGAGTGGACGGACCACGATGCCCTCCTCGGCCATGCGCTGCCGGGCCAGCCTGCGGGTTCGCAGGATCCCGACCACGCCGATCACGAGGAAGACGTATTGCACCGACATGGCCACTTTGAAGTCGGCGATGTCATAGGTAGCGGCACCGCCGGTGCGCGCGTCGAGGATAAGGCCGATCAGCTCGATCGACAGCAACGACGCGACGAAGCCGCCGACGTTGACGACGCCGGTCGCGGTGCCCAGCCGGCTGGCCGGGTTGAACGTGCGAGCGTAGTCGAAGCCGATCATCGAGCCCGGGCCGCCCAGGCCCAGCGCCACGATCAGCAGCACGAGCACCGGCAGCGGCGCATGCCCCGGCCACGCCAGCACCAGGCCCCAGCCGGCCGCGTTCACGCCGACCACGCCCAGCACCAGCCACGACCGGCGCAACGGGTGCCGCTGCACGAGGATCCCGATTAGCGGTCCGGCCGCCATGCCGACCAGGACGAACAGGGTGAGCAGCGAGCTCGCCGTCTCCCGGGCCAGCCCCTGCCCGGCGATGAGGAACGGGAAGCCCCACATCAGCGCGAACACCGTGCCCATGAACTGGGTCGTGAAGTGCGTCCACAACCCCAGCCGGGTGCCCGGATGCCGCCAGGCGCTGCCCAGGTTCTCCCCGAGCTGCCGCATCGTCATCGACGCGCCGTTGCTGAGCCGCCGTTCCGGGGTGTCGCGCAGCGCGGCGAACGCGGCGATCGACACGAAGACCCCGGCGCCCGCCGCCGCGAAGAAGGCGGTCCGCCAGCCCGGCCCGGCCAGCAGGATCGCCAGCGGCACGGCCGACAGCACCTGCCCGGCCTGCCCGACGATGCCGGTCAGCTGGGTCAGAACGGGCACCCGGTTGGCCGGGAACCACTGTGGCACCAGCCGCAACACGCTGATGAAGGTCATCGCGTCGCCCGCACCGACCAGGACGCGGGCCAGCACCGCGCCGCCGACGTGATCGGTGGTTGCCATGATCGCCTGACCGGCCGCCATCAGCACACCGCCGCTGACCACCAGTCGCAGCGACCCGAAGCGGTCGAGCAACAGCCCGACCGGCACCTGCAGACCGGCGTACACGAGTAGTTGCAGCACGGCGAACGAGGCGAGCGCCCCGGCGCCGATGTCGAAACGGTGCTGCGCGTCCAGCCCGGCAACGCCGAGAGAGGTGCGGTGCAGCACGGCGACGATGTACGCGGCGAGGCCGACGGCCCAGACCGCCCAAGCCCGTGCTGGAGTACGCAAGGGCATGAGACGCCTTCCACTCGCTCTTGGCACGTAAGGACTCAAGCCTTGCCCGTCCGGCCGCCGGTCACAACCGAATCCGCCCCGAACGAGACGTGGGTCCGGTCACTGATCGTCTGACCAGGGCGTCAAGCCCATTTCCGCGATTCGGCGACGTTGTGATCACTATTACCCGGCGGAAGAATCCCGGGTCCGGCCGCCTTGACGCTGAATATGCGCCAAGACCTGTCCCCCGGGGAGCTCCTGCCCTCCGGCCGTCGACTGAGCATCGTCCTCGTCCTCGGGTTCCTGTCCGCCCTCGGGCCGCTGACGATCGACATGTACCTCCCGTCGCTTCCGACGATCACCACCGACCTGCACTCCACCGAGGCGGCGGTACAGCTCACGCTCACCGGCACCCTGCTCGGCCTGGCCCTCGGTCAGCTGCTGATCGGCCCGCTCTCCGACGCGATCGGGCGCCGGGCCCCGCTGCTCGCCGGGGTCGCCGTACACGTCTTGGCCACCGTTCTCTGCGTGGTCGCTCCCAACCTGGCCATCCTGGGCTCGCTGCGGGTCCTGCAGGGCCTGGGCGCGGCGGCGGCCGCCGTGGTCGGGATGGCCATCGTGCGCGACCTGTTCAGCGGGCTCGCCGCGGCCAAGCTGCTCTCCCGGCTGATGCTCGTCATCGGAGTGGCGCCGATCCTCGCGCCGACCATCGGCGGCGCGGTGCTCACCTGGACGTCGTGGCGCGGCGTCTTCGTGGTGCTCGCGCTGATGGCGATCGCGATCCTGACCGCGACCGCGCTGCTGCTGCCCGAGACGCTGCCGGCTGAGCGCCGCCGCAACGGCGGGGTGACCGGGACGCTGCGCGACTACGGCACGCTGTTCAAGGACCGCGCGTACGTCGGTCTGATCCTGGTCGCCGGGCTCGCCTTCTCGGCCCTCTTCGCGTACGTCAGCGGCTCGTCCTTCGTCTTCCAGGACGAGTACGGGCTGAGCCAGCAGCAGTTCGCGTACGTCTTCGCCGGTGGCGCGGTCGGCCTGATCGGCGCCACCCAGCTCAACGTCCGCCTGCTGCGCCGCTGGACTCCCGCGCAGATCCTCAGCTCCTCGCTGATCGCCGGCGCGGTCTTCGGCGGCGTGCTGCTCGTCTTCGCCGCCACCGGCTTCGGCGGCCTGATCGGCATCCTGATCCCGCTGTGGCTGGTGCTCGCCACCGTCGGCCTGGCCATGCCCAACGCCCCCGCGCTGGCCCTGTCCCGGCACGGCGAGGCCGCCGGGACGGCTGCGGCCCTGCTGGGCGCGGTGCAGTTCGGCGTCGGCGCGCTGGCCGCCCCGCTGGTCGGGGTGCTCGGCAACAGCGCGATCGCCATGGCCATCGTGGTCTTCGGCGGCATGATCGCCGCCGTCGTGGTGCTGGAAACGGTCGTCCGGCCGAGCCGGCTTCCGGTCGAGACCGGTGAGCCCGTGATGGCCGTCGCACACTGAGCGACGCGCGTCGCATTGCCGTGAGCCGATCTCACCGGCGGGGTAGTCGGGCCGCATGCGCGAACGATCCCCTCGCCGGTGGGCCTGGCTCGGCGTCCTGGTCACCGGTCTTGCCCTGTACGCCGTCGTTCTGCGGACCCTGGTCCACACGCAGAACCCCAACTTCGTGCCGGCGCTGATCCTGCTCGGCGCGACGGTCGTACCGCTGTCCTTCCTCACCTTCGCCCAGGCCCGCACCGGCCGCTGGCAGGTGCCGACCTCGGCCCTGGCCATCTCGGCGTTCTTCGGCGGGGTCATCGGCATCGTGGTCGCGGGCACCCTCGAATACGACACCCTGCGCGGCCTCGGCGTGCTGCCGATGGTGCTGGTGGCGATCATCGAGGAGTCGGCCAAACTGATCGTGCCGCTGATCCTGCTGCTCACGATCATGCGCCGGCACGAGCGCCGCCTGCCCTCCGACGGCCTGATAATCGGGGTCGCGGCCGGCCTGGGCTTCGCCGCCCTCGAGACCATGGGGTACGCCTTCACCGCGCTGCTCGCCTCGAACGGCAACATCGGCAGCGTCGAGCAGACCCTGTTCCTGCGCGGCCTCACCGCCCCCGCCGGCCACACCGCCTGGACCGGGCTGACCGCCGGCGCGCTGTGGGCCCTGATCGCGGCCCCGAGCGCCCGTCGCGTGCTCGCCTTCCTGGGCACCTTCGCCGGCGCGGTCGTCCTGCACACCTGCTGGGACACCTTCGGCGCGCCGATCCCGTACGTCATCCTGGCCGTCGTCAGCCTGGGCTGGCTGTTCCTGGCCCTGCGCCACTACCGGGCGTTCGCCGACCACTCCCCCGCCCCCGCGGCACTGCAACCCCTGACGATCTAGGCGACTGGTGCTGAACGGCGGTTGGCCGGCGTAGCCGACGGGCCGCCGTTGTGGTTCTGGTGCAACTGTCCGGCGAGGTTGGTGGCGGCGGCCAGCAGGGTGGAAGTCTGCGCTGATTCGTTCGCGGCCGCGGCGCCCATCTCCCCCTCGAAAAGCGGTGATGGGACATGGCTCATCGGCTGATTCTGGTGGCGCCTTCGGTATGAGGAAATGGGCAGGTTGCCGTTCGGCGGGGAAGGTGCGGTTTGCGTACTCACGGGCCACCCATCGTCGTGCACGGCCCATCGCGCTGGAGGCGGGCGCGGTTTCTCACCGTCGCGCCCGCGCGGACCGCGGTGGTCCTGACTGCGGTCGTCGCCGCGGCCGGCGGTGTGGTCCTGCTCAGCCGGCAGTCGTGGCTGCCCGGGGTGGCTCTCGTCGCGCCGGCGGTCGCGGCGATCCTGGCCGTCGCCGGTGCCCTGCTCGCACGGCCTCGAGCCGCGGTCGTCGACGGCCACGCCTGGTGGGATGTCGAGAAGTGGTGCCGGACGATCCTCAGCGCGTGGCCACGAGCGGAAGGGATGATCGGTCTCGAAGACGTCACCGCGGTAGTCGAGAGCGCCAGATGGGACCTGGCCCGCCTGCACGCCGAGCGCGGTGAGCTGGTCGCCGCCCGGGACGAAGCGACCTTCGCCCAATACGGCTTCGACTGGGACGACCCGCTCCGGCAACAGTTGGGGGCGCGGCGCGAGCAGGTGGTGCAGCGTCTGGAAACCCTGGACCAGGAAATCGCCCGGCGGTCCGGTCGTCTGCGCTCGCTGGCCGAGCACTGCGCCCATCTCAGTTACCGTCCGGACAGCGCGCGCCGCACCTCCAAGCGGGAACGCCGCGCGTACAAGGCGCTCGCACAGGCCGACTCGGCGATGGTCGGCGCAGCACCCTGGGACGTGCGCACCGATCCGGCAACCGACCTGGCCGAGCAGACCGCTGTCGTGCTGACCGCTTATCAGGAACTCGCGGCCGGACACGAGGAAAACCGACCAACCGCAGTTGACTCCCCAGAGACGCCATGGGTGCCTGGCGGTCGGCCTCAGGGGAGGTAGCGCATCTCGCGGAAGGCCGGGCTGGGGCCTTCGAGCAGGCGTTGCCGCTGGTGGCGCAGGTGCAGGTCGAAGAACGCCAGGGGGTACGCCTGCTGGATACGCACCGCCCGGCCGGGGGGCAGCTTGCCGATCCACGACCGCAGGACCTTCTCGCTCCACCCGAGCGCCGCCCCGATCTGCGGCAGCAGGAACTGGTAGTCGTCGTAGGCGTTGTGGATCGCGCCGCGGGCCTGGACGTTGAGTTTCCAGCCGGTCAGGTGGGACCAGAACTGGGCGACCGGCGCCGTGGCCCGGGTGTAATCCGCGGTCATCAGCATGAACGGGCGATCTAGGTCGGCGGTGACCAGGGGCTCCATCGGGGCGTCCAGGCTCAGCCCGGCCCGTACGCGCGGGTCCACGCCCATGACCAGCGCGGTCGCGGTCCCGCCCTTCGAGGTGCCGAACATGCCGATGCGCCGTGGGTCGGGTGCGCCGATCAGCCCGGCCGGCAGCGGTTTGCCGTCGGCGTCGGGGTTCCGGCCCGCCGCGAGACCGTCGACGCAGTCCAGCACGTACGGGATGTCGGCGGCGAAGTCGGGGGCGCCGAGGGAGTGCTCGCCGTCGATCGGGGCGAGGCGCCGGCCGTCGGGGAACTCGACGAACGCGTCGTACGTGTGGTCCACAGTGACCACCAGGTAGCCGTGACTGGCCAGCTCCTGGACCACGATCGTGGTGTCGGCGCGTTGGTCGTGGGCCTCGGGCGAGTAGACGACGACCGGCAGGGGACCACCCGCGCGCCGTACCGGAGCACCCACCCGCCCGGCCGTGATCGGAGGGCCGCCCACCGCGGCCGACGGGATCCCGTTGAACTCCAGCAGATCGCGCAGCAGCGGGTCGGACATCCAGACGGCCCGCGGGTGACGGGCGGCGTCCCGGGCCGGATACCAGAGGCTGACCATCAGTTCGCGGTAGTGGCCCGGACCGGCCACCGGATCCGGCCGCGACCGGTCGACCAGGTGCAGGGCCACCGTGCCGATCGGGTACGGACCGGTCGGCGCGGGCAGGACCATGCGGGGTGCGCCGGCAGCGGGCGGGCGATCGGCCGCTGCCGCCGGCCCGGCCAGGCCGAGCGGCACGGTGAGCCCCGCGCCCAGCGCGGCGGAGAGCAGGCCACGGCGGGACAGGTACTTCTCGATCGACGGTGTGCGGGGCATGGCGTCTCCTACTCGTCGTTCGTGGTCTCGACGCGGGCGATCAGCTGCTTGAGCCGCCGGATCTCGTTGGACAGCGCGGTGACGCCGTCGTCGGTAAGCGTGATCCAGGTGCGGCCGCGCCGGCCCTCGTAGCCCTTCTCCACCTCGATCAGGCCGGCCGCCTCGAGCACGCTCAGGTGTTTGGAAAGGTTGCCCGCGGTCAGCTCGAGCTGGGTGCGCAGATAGCCGAACTCGACCCGGCGGGCCTCGTGCGTGATGGCCAGGATGCCCAGCCGCACCCGTTGGTGCACGACCTCGTCCAGTCCGTTGGCCGGGTGCGCGGCGTCCGGATCCGGGGTTTGTGTCACGGCCGTCACCGAGGCCGCCGTCGGGCGGCTCGGAAGCCGAGAGCGCCCAGCAGCAGCACCACACCGACGATGAGCTGCGGCACCGCGAACTGCGCCCGGAGACCCCACTTGGGCGGTCCGATGCCGATGTTCAACGGCAGCACCAGCACCAGAGCCAGGTAGGCGAGCGTGAACAGCAGGAGTGCGACGTTGCGCTCCAGCCAGGCCAGCACCAGCAGCGCGACCCCGACCATGGCCCACGGCATGACCAGCCGGTCGAGCAGGAACCACCAGTAGGGCAGCGGCCCCTCCGGCACCGGATGGCTGGACAGATAGAGCCGCAGGCCGAACCAGGCGGCCGGGAACACGACCGTCGTGGCCGCGCCGGTGATCGCATACGGCAACACCCGGGTTCCGACACCTCGCGCCCGGGCCGCCCGCACATAGCAGAAGGCGATGGCCGCGTAGGTCAGGAGCATCGCCACCGGCCAGTAATACAGCAAGCCCTGTCTCGCGTATTGGCAGCCGCCGTCGGGATAACAGGTCACCTTCATGCCGAACCAGTCGAACGGGATGCCCACCAGCGTCGCCGCGGCCAGCACGAGCAGCGCGGCCCAGGTCATTCGCTGGTCGAGACGAACGCGATGGGCGAGGGCGCGGATGTCGGACAGCAGTCGGCGGGGATCGCCGGCGGCGGAGGCCGAGTCGGTGGTCATGCCAATAGGTTTCCACAGCAAACCGATCGGCGCTAGTGCGAGAAGGGCCGGGCGGGGGCGGACAGGCGCTCGGTGTCTTCGCTAGCCTCGCGGGATGCGTAGTCCCACCCAGCCTCGGATCGGCGTCGATGGCATCGCCGGGATCGTCCGGGACGGCCTCGGGGCCCTCGTGTCGGAGGCGACCGAGTTGACCGGGGGCGGGTTCGCCGCCGTCTGGCGGGCTTCGCTCAGCGATGGGCGTGACGTCGTGGTCAAGGTGGGGCCACCGCCGTCGGCTCGCCTTCTGGAGTACGAGCGGGGGCTGATCCCGGCCGAGGCGGAGTACTTCACCCTCGTACGCGGGAAGGCGCCCGTGCCGGTGGTGCTGGCTCACGGCGAGAGCTGGATCATCTCGTCGCTCCTACCTGGGCGGCCGTTGACCGAGGGCGACTCGCCCCTCGCGCGGCGGCACCTGGGCGCGGCGGTGGCCCGGGTGCACACCATCAGCGGGCCGCGGTTCGGCTACACCGGGGACCGGCCGTCGGCGGCGGACTGGCCGGGCGCCTTCGCCGCGATGATCGCCTCCCTGCGGGCCGACGCGGCGGCGTGGGAGGTGCCGCTGCCACCGCTCGACGGTCTGGTCGAACGGCACCGCGCGGTGCTGGCCACGGTGACCCGGCCGGCGCTGCTCCACTTCGACCTGTGGGACGGCAACGTGCTGGTGGCGCCGGACGGGTCGCTCAGCGGGCTGGTCGACGGCGAGCGCTACCTCTACGGCGATCCGCTGCTCGACTTCGTGTCGCCCGCGCTGTTCCGTCGCATCGACGCCGCCCACCCGTTCGCGATCGGTTACGGCGCCGGGCCCTTCACGGCGGACGAGGAGATCCGGCTGGCGCTCTACCGGGTTCACCTCTACGTGCTGATGCTGGCCGAGGGGCCGAGCCGGGGCATCGCGGCGGACAGCGAACGCCAGCGGAACGTGACCGCTCTGCTCGAGGCCGAGTTGGCGTCGCTGTGACCGGTCAGGTCGCGTGGACGACCCCGGCCGATCCGGGCTTCGCCGCGGTCGCCGCGCTCTTCGACGAATACCGGACCCACTACGGCGAGCCCCCGGACGTCGAGGCGACTCTCGCGTGGCTGACCGGCCAGGTCACGGCCGGCCGGCTCAGGGTGGCGGCCGCGGCGGACCTCGGCTTCGTCACCACCGCCGTGCTGCCGGCCTCGCTGACGCTGGGCGAGGCCTGGCTGGTCCGCGATCTGTACGTCCCGGCGCGAGCCCGGCGGCGCGGTGTGGCGCGGGCCCTGCTCACCCACGTCGTCGAGGCGGCCCGGGCGGCCGGCGCGCGCCGGGTGTCGTTGCAGACCGAGACCGGCAACGCCCCGGCGCTCGCCCTCTATGCCGCGGCCGGCTTCCGCCCGGTCACCGGCCTGGAGATGCTCAACCTGCCTCTCGGCTGAACAGCTCGGCCTCGGCCTCGGGCGGGAACGGGTCGTCGGCGGGCCCGCCGCGCGCGACGTCCCAGGCCAGCACGTCGGCCGCCGTCTCGTGGACCGGCCGGGTGGTCAGGCCGTGGGCCCGGGCCCGTTCGCCGTCGACGAGGTTGGCCGCGGCCCACTGTGGATCGCCGATCCAGAGCGGCACACCCATCCACGGGTCCACGCCGGCCGCGATCAGCTTCGCGCCCGGCACCCAGACCAGTTCGGCCGGGGCGGTGGTCCGGCACGCGTCGAGGAGCTCGCGCATCGGCAGCGGCCGGCCGACCACGTTGAAGACGCCGGTGTTCTCGCTCAGAAGCCAGGCGCCCAGATCCCGTACGTCGATGAGCTGCGCCGGGTCGTCCGGCGCGCCCGGGGCCAGGACGCGTCCGCCGCGGGCCAGCCGGCGGGGCCAGTGCGGGAAGCGCTCCGTCGGGTCGTGCGGCCCCACGATGAGGCCCGGCCGCGCGATCAGGGCCCGTTCCCCGAGGCCTTCCTGGACGACGCTTTCACAGCGCGCCTTGCGACCGCCGTACGAGTCGTCGTCGAGAACGGCCGAGCCCTCATCCGCCGGAACGCTCTGATCGGCGTACACGGAGACCGAGGAGACGAAGACGTAACGCCCGACGCTGTCCCGCAGCGCGTCGACCGACCGGCCGACCACCTCGGGCTGATAGCCGGCGCAGTCGACGACCGTGTCGAACCGCCGCCCGGCCAGCGGTGAGAGGTCGACGGTGCGGTCCCCGACGACGGTTTCCGCCTCCGGGTAGAGCCCAGGCGCCGTCCGGCCCCGGTTGAAGAGAGTGACGTCATGGCCGGCGGCGAGCGCGGCCTCGACAACGGCACGGCCGACGAACCGCGTGCCGCCGAGCACCAGAATGCGCATTTCTGAGCTTCCTTTCAGGCTGTGAAGACGGCCTCACCCCAGTCGTTCACTGCCTGCGGCGGTCGATCCTAACCGGTGGAGCCGGTCCGGACGGCGATGGCGAGAAAGCGGTTGTCGTCGTCCTCATAGGACGAGAGGGCCCACCCCGCGCCGGTGAGCAACGGCCGAAGGTTGTCCTCGTTCAGGGGCTCGTCCGGCCTCAGCTCGCGGCCGTGCCGGGCGGCCAGCGCCGCGCGGCCGGTCGGGTGGAACAACACCAGACGGCCGCCGGGCCGGGTGACGCGGCCCAGCTCGGTCAGGCCGGCCGCGGGATCGGGCAGGTGGTGGACCAGGCCGGCGGCGAAGACGACGTCGGCCGTCGCGTCGGCCAGCGGCAGGTGCGAGGCGTCGGCCCGCACCAGGGCGGCCCCGCGGTCGCGGCCGCGAGCGCGGGCCTGGGCCAGCATGTCGTGGGTGCAGTCGATGCCGATCACCTGGCCGGTCGGGCCGACCGCGGCGACCAGGGCGGGCAGGGCCCGGCCGGTGCCGCAGCCGACGTCGAGGGCCACCTCGCCGGGCGCCGGGCCGGCCGCGGCGACGGCCCGGGCGTACGCGGGAAGGTCGTCGCCGAATTTCTCGTCCCAGCCGGCTGCCCGCGGGGCGAAGAAGGCCTGACTCTCGGCCAGATGCCAGCGTTCGGGGCCGGCCAGGCGCGGGTGCAGCTCGCGGATCACCGGCCACTGAGGATCGTTGTTGTCGATCACCACCTGGGCCCGCCGCTCCCCCTCGCCCGCGGGGCCGCGGGCGCCCGAGCGCAGATAGACGATCACCCGGTCGGTGGCCGGTTCGAGCACGTTCATCGCCGAGTCGAGCACGCCGCCGGACGGACCGGTCAGCCCGAGCACCGCGTCGACCTTCCAGGCGCGGGCCGACGGCGGGAACGCCGCCGCCAGACAGGAGGCGAACCGGGCGGCGGCGCCGTGGTCACCGCCGTCGACGATGACGGTGAGCGGCGCGCGAGGGGTGAGGATCTCGGCCAGGAACGAGGTGACCTCGGTGAGGCGCTGGGACACGCCCACCAGCATGCCGTCGCGGGTGTGACCTCGGCAACGGTTTCGTATCTGCGAGTTCAAACCGCTTCTCAGCCTCGCAAGTGCGGGCCTATGGTGACCCGGTGACGACCTACCGCATCGGCGAGGCCGCCGAACTGCTCGGCGTCAGCGTCGACACGGTCCGGCGCTGGGTCGACGCCGGGCGGTTGCCGGCCGACCGCGACGACCACGGGCACCGGCACATCGCCGGCGTCGATCTGGCCGCTTTCGCGCGGTCGAGCGCCGACGAGCCCGACCCGGGCACAGGCCGCTCGTCGGCCCGCAACCGGCTGCGGGGCATCGTCACGGCGATCACCCGCGACTCGGTGATGGCCCAGGTCGACATCCAGGCCGGCCCGTTCCGGGTGGTGTCGCTGATGAGCCGCGAGGCGGTCGACGAGATGGGGCTCGAGGTGGGTTCGACGGCGGTCGCCGTCATCAAATCGACCACCGTGGTCGTGGAACGAGGAGACGACAGATGAGACGCGTTCTGACCGCAGTGGCCCTGATCGCCGTGTTCACGACCGCGGCCTGCGGCGGCGGCTCGGGCGACAGCGGTAACGAGGCGCCGGCCGGGGGCGGCGCCTCCGGCAGCGCCGGGTCCGGCGCGACCGGAGAACTTGTCGTGCTCGCCGCGGCGTCGCTGACCGAGTCGTTCGACCGGATCAAGCAGGACTTCCAGGCCCAGAACCCCAACCTCCAGGTCACCATGGCGTACGGCGGAAGCTCCGGCCTGGCCCAGCAGATCACCTCGGGGGCCCCGGCCGACGTGTTCGCGGCGGCCAGCCCGGCCACCATGAAGACCGTCGTCGACGCGGGTGACGCGAACGGCGAGCCCGTCGTCTTCGTGCGCAACCAGCTGGTCATCGCCACCGCCAAAGGCAACCCCGAGGGCATCCGGACCCTGTCCGACCTGACGAAGCCCGACCTCAAGGTGGCGCTCTGCGCCGAGCAGGTGCCGTGCGGCTCGACGGCGACCAAGGCGTTCGCGGCCGCCGGTGTCCGGGTCACGCCGGTGACGCTGGAGACGGACGTCAAGTCGGCCCTGTCCAAGGTTAAGCTGGGCGAGGTCGATGCCGCCCTGGTCTATCGCACGGACGCGAAGGCGGCATCGGCCGATGTGGACGGCGTCGAGTTCCCCGAGTCGGCCGGCGCGATCAACGACTACCCGATCGTGACGCTGAAGGACGCGCCCAACCCGGCCGCGGCCGCCGCCTTCGTCGCCTTCGTCCGCAGTGAGCCCGAGCTCAAGGTGCTCACCGACGCAGGGTTCCAGAAGCCCTGAGCGCCCGGCGACCGGGCGCGTCGAGGATCCCGCTCGCCCTGGCCGTCCCGGCGGCGCTCGGCCTGGCGTTCCTCGTCCTGCCCCTGGCCGGGCTGCTGATCCGGGCGCCGTGGTCGACGCTGCCGGAACGCCTCACCGAGCCGGGCATCCTCGCCGCGCTGCGGCTGTCGCTGGTGACGGCGAGCCTGGCCACGGTGGTGTGCCTGATCCTGGGCGTGCCGCTGGCCTGGGTGCTGGCCCGCCAGGAGTTCCCGGGCCGGCGGCTGGTGCGGGCACTGGTGACCGTGCCGCTGGTGCTGCCGCCGGTCGTCGGCGGGGTGGCGCTGCTGCTGGTCTTCGGCCGGCGCGGGCTGCTCGGCGAGTGGCTCGACCAGACGTTCGGGGTGAGCCTGCCGTTCACCACGGCCGGCGTGGTGGTGGCCGAGGCGTTCGTGGCGATGCCGTTCCTGGTGATCGCCGTGGAGGGCGCCCTGCGCGGCGCGGACGCCCGCTTCGAGGAGGCGGCGGCCACGCTGGGCGCCACCCGCTGGACGGCGTTCCGGCGGGTCACGCTGCCGCTGATCGCGCCCGGGGTGGCGGCCGGCGCGGTGCTCTGCTGGGCCCGCGCGCTCGGCGAGTTCGGGGCGACGATCACCTTCGCGGGCAACTTCCCGGGGCGTACGCAGACCATGCCCCTGGCTGTCTATCTGGCCTTGGAGCAGGACGTGGACGCGGCCATCGTGCTCAGCCTCGTGCTGCTGGCCGTGTCGGTGGCGATCCTGGCCGCCCTGCGCGACAAGTGGGTGGCGCCGTGAGCCTGGTCGCGCGGTTGGACGTACGCCGGGAAGGTTTCTCGCTCGAGGTCGACCTGACCGCCGAGCCGGGCGAGGTCGTCGCGCTCCTCGGCCCGAACGGCGCGGGCAAGACCACGACGCTGCGCGCGCTGGCCGGTCTGCTGCGGCTCGACGGCGGCCACATCACCCTCGACGGCGTACGCCTGGACCAGCTCCCGCCCGAGCAGCGCCGCATCGGTGTCGTGTTCCAGGACTACCTGCTCTTCCCGCACCTCAGCGCGCTCGACAACGTCGCCTTCGGCCCGCGGTGCCGCCACGTGCCCAAGGCCGACGCCCGCCGCACCGCGCAGGAGTGGCTCACCCGGGTGGGGCTGGCCGAGCACGTCCGCAAGAAGCCCCGGCAGCTCTCCGGCGGCCAGGCCCAGCGGGTGGCGCTGGCCCGCGCGCTCGCGACCGAGCCCCGGATGCTGCTGCTCGACGAGCCGCTGGCCGCGCTGGACGCCCGCACCCGCCTCGACACCCGCGCCCACCTGCGCGGCCACCTCGCCGCCTTCGGAGGGGCGACGGTGCTGGTCACCCACGACCCGCTGGACGCGCTGATGCTGGCCGACCGTCTGGTGATCATCGAAGAGGGCCGGGTCGTGCAGACCGGCGACGCCGCCACGATCACCGCCCAGCCCCGCACCGACTACGTGGCCCGCCTGGTCGGCCTCAACCTCTACCGGGGCCGGGCCGAGGGTTCGACGGTCGCCCTGCCCGACGGCTTCGCGCTGGTCACCGCGGCCGAGGAGCACGGTGAGGTCTTCGTCGCCTTCCCGCCCTCGGCGGTCGCGCTCTACGCGAGCCGCCCCGACGGCAGCCCCCGCAACACCTGGCCGGCCACGGTCACCGCGGTCTCCCGCCACGGCGACGCCCTGCGCATCGAGCTGACCGGGCCCCTCCCCGTCGCGGCCGACGTCACCCCGGCCGCGGCCGTGCATCTCGGCCTGGAACCGGGCCGCGAGGTCTGGGCCACGGTGAAGGCCACCGAGGTGCGCGCCTACCGCGCGGTTCAGTAACGTACGCGGCGAGATCGTCGACGACCCTCGACCCGGTCTCGTTGCAGCACCTCGGGAGTGACGACGTGGCATTGACGAATGATGTGTTCGGCCGGCCGACCAGACGGCAGGTGCTGATCGGTGCGGCCGCGGCCGGGGCGGTGCTCGGGGCCGGAGCCGGCGACCGGGCTGCGCACGCCTCCTCGGCCCCGGTGACGCGGTCGCTGCGGTCCGGCGAGCGGCTTCCCGCGATCGGGCTCGGCCTGGTGCCCGGCGCGAGCCTTCAGGTCGTACGGGTGTTCGCGCAGGCCGGCGGTCGCGTGGTCGACACCTCCCGGCTGGACGACCGATCCGAGGTCGCGTTCGCTTCCCGGCGCGACACCGGCGACCTGTTCCTGACCCGGACGGTCGGCGCGGTCGCCGCACAGCCCCGGCCGGGCCGCCGGATCGACGCGGTGCACGTGGGCGAGCTGGCCGGTGTCGACGAGATGGTGCCGGCGTTGAAGCGGTGGAAGGACGCGGGACGGGTGAACCACGTCGGCGTCAGCCATCATGAGCCCCGCTACTTCCCGGCCATCGAGATCCTGATGCGCAACGCCGCGATCGACGTCGTGCGGGTCCGTTACTCGCTTCTCACCCGGGACGCCGAGGCGCACCTGCTGCCCCTCGCGGCCGAGCGCGGCATCCCGGTCATCGCCACCATGCCGATGGAACAGGGACGTCTGCACGCGCTGGTCGCCGGCCAGCCGGTGCCACGGTGGGCAGCCGGCTTCGGCGCCACGACCTGGGCCCAGTTCTTCCTCAAGTACGTTTTGGCGCACCCGGCCGTCACCGTGGTCGTGCCGTCCTCGAGCAGCCCCGCCCACGTGACCGAGAACATGGCCGCTCTGCGCGGCCCGCTACCCGACGAGAGCCAGCGGGCACGCATGGTCGACCACCTGACCGCCCTGACGGGCTGAGCCACACGTCGCGGGCTCAGCGCATCGCGTCGCGGGCTCGGCTCAGCGCATCACGTCGCAAGCTCAACTCAGCGCATCACGTCGCAGGCTCAACTCAGCGCATCACGTCGCAGGCTCTACTCAGCGCATCACGTCGCAAGCTCAACTCAGCGCATCACGTCGCAGGCTTGGCTCAGCGCATCGCGTCGCAAGCTCAGCTCAGCGCATCACTTCGCGGGCTTGGCTCAGCGCATCACTTCGCGGGCTTGGCTCAGCGAATGACGTCGCCGACCGGGAGCACGGTCATGCCGCGGCTGGAGATCGCCCGCATGATCGCGGCGAAGTCGTCGCGGTTGCAGTCGGCGCTCGAGGCCGGGGTGCCGGCGACGATCCGGTGGAAGCACAGGATGAGCCAGCCCCCGGAAAGCTGGGCGCGGTCGAGCAGTCCACCCGGTCCGGTCAGGTTGGCCGGGTTGGCCAGGCCGGCGCTCGCCGAGCTGATCCCGGTGAGGGACCGCAGCCGGGTCGGCATCGGCGGCGGCACGGCCTCACGCGTGTCCTCGGCGATGATCGACCGCCCGGTGGAGAAGTAGCGCGCCACCAGCGACTCGACACTGACCCCGTCCGTCGTCTTCCCGAACCGCCCGCCGGGGTAGGCGAACGAGTCGCCGTGGAAGCCGTTCTCGACCAGCCAGCCCCGGAGCGCGGCGGCGTCGGCGTCGACCACGGCCGCGGTCGAGCCGTCGTAGCGGGCCTCGTGGACGGCGCCCTTGTAGGCGTGGCCGGCGACCTCCCAGCCGGACAGATTCTGCGCCGCCTTGAGCTGGGCCAGGTTGTATTTCTGGGCCGTGCCGATCTGGTCGGCGATCGTGTAGGTGGTGCCGCGGAAGCCGTAGGTGTCCATCGCCGGGCGGCCGTTGTCGAAGACATCCGACCACGAGTCGTCGAACGTGATCGAGACCAGGCCGTTCGCGTAGGACGTCTTGGTGTCGTCGACGATCTCGACCGACTGCAGCCGGACGGTGCACGGGCCGGTGCCGGCGTCGATCACCTGGAAGCGCAGATCGGTGAAGCCGGTCCGGGTGGAGGGAACACGGTCCGGAGTCAGCGAGAAGCTGCCGGCCGCGGCCTGGACGTCGCCCCACTGCAGAGTCACCATGACCCATTCGCCGGACTGCACCCAGTTCTGCGTCGTCGTGTTGGTGTGGGCCCGCCAGCGGAAGTTGTTGGCCAGGCCCGACGTGCCGACGTAGAAGCTGATCCACCGCAGCTTGGTGACGTCGGAGACCTTGAACAGCAGGCGGATCGCCTTGCCGGTCAGGTTGAGCGGCGCCCCGCCGAGCCGCTGGACGTTGGCTTGGTCGACCGAGGCCGCGTTCGCGGTGGCGCGCCCGGCGGTGGTGATCGAAACCGACTGCGTCCCGCGGACGAACTCGGTGGTGTCGTTGAGGTTCGACGTGCCGACGTTGCCGCCGGTGGTGCTCCAGCCATGGCCGGTCTGGAAGTTCTGCGTCCAGGAGGCCGGGGCCCACCTCGGAACCGCCCGCGGTGCGATGATCGGCACGAAAGAATTCCTCTGGTCGACGGTGGCTGGTCGGGCAGTAGCTGGTCGGACAGTGGCCGGTCGGACGGTGGCTGGTCGGACGGTGGCTGGTCGGACGGACCGCTACTCGGACAGCCAGGCTCGCGCGTTCTGCAGCGGAACAGCGAAGAAGGTCGCGTTTCCCCACCGCAGCTTCTGACCGGGCTTGTCCAGAGGCTCGATCATCCAGGCGCTGACCACGCGCCGCCCGTCGATGTTGACGCTGTCACCGCCCCGGCCGTCGGCGAACTCGATGTCCCGGAGCCATCCGACGCCGTCCTGGTCGCCGCGCTGTCCCGCCGAGAATTCCACGACGAGATCACCGACCCGGGGGCGTTTCATCCGTTCCCGGAGTTCGGCGCTCAAATAGGGCATGTTGGGCGCGAGCGTGGCGCACCACAGTTCGTTGGCCAGTACGGCGATCAGTTGCGTCCTGCTGGGTTGCACCGCGAGAGTATTTCACGTGCGTTTCGACAGATGAAGGCCCTGCGAGATGCCTCACTCAGCTGCTGGTCAGGACGGCTGGGTGACGGGACCCGCCGGCGCCGCGCCGCCGTTCTCCCGCTTACCGACGACCCCGCCGCCGAGGTACGTCTCGACGAGGTCGGCCCGGACGACCTGGGCGCGAGCGTCGTCCTCGGTGATCGCGCTGCCGTCCGCCTCCGCCACCAGGGAATACACGAGGTAGTGGCCCCGCACCTCCCAGGCCAGGTTGGCGGCGGCCCGGCTGACGATGTCGGACGGCCCGCCCGCGAGCAGACCGCCGAATCGGCCCGTGCCCTTGTCGACGGCCTCCTTGATGGCAGCCGCCGCCTTCTCCGTCTTCGCCCGGCTCTCGAGGTTGAAGAGGCCGGCCGTGATGACCAGGGCGCCGTCGGGCGAGGTCATGGTGGCCCGGACCACCTGCGTGCAACCGGCCGTGGCCAGCTCCTGAGCGATGGCGCCACTGGCCGCCGCGTCGCACTTGGCCGTTTCCTGCGTCTTGAGAACCTTGTAGGCCCCGTCGGCGCCGGGAACCGTGGCGGACGGGAAGACCTCGCGGACGGTCAGCGGCGAGGGGTCGGCGCCGCGGTCCGCGACCCGGAGCTCCTGCGCGGTCGGCGGCTTGTCGGAGCCGCGCAGGTAATACCAGCCGCCACCGCCCGCGGCGGCCAGCACGAGCAGGAGCACGAAGACCAGCGGCTTGCGGGAACGGCGTTCGGGCTCGGGCTCGAAGGCCGGGAGGGGTGCGGGTTCCTCTTGGGGCGCGCCGCCGTACTCACCGGGACGACCGTAGGTGCCGCCCGCGCGATAAGGCTGCCCTCCGTCGCCTTGCGGCGCCGGCCGCCGGCCGGGCACACCGGGACTGACCGGGGCCGGACGCTGACCAGGCACAGCCGGGCTGACCGGGGCCGGACGCTGACCGACCACGCCGGGACTGACCGGGGCCGGACGCCGGCCGGGCCCACCGGGGCTGACCGGGGCCGGACGCTGACCGGGCGCAGCGGGGCCGGTCGGCGCCGGCCAGGGCTGACGCGCGGGTGGAGCCGGCGGGGCGCCGGAGGACGGGGCGTAGGGACGTCCGCCGTACTGAGTGCCGGTTCGCTGCGGCGGAACGTCGCCGTGCCGCGCGGTGTCGGGCGGGGCCCACTGACCCTCGGACGAGCCGTACCCGCGCGAGGGGTCACGCCGACCGTAATCGTCGGTCACGGCGTCGAAGGCTCTCGAGGGCACGGGGCATGCACAGCAGAGATTGGACCACCCCGCGCCGGATTCGTCAGCCCCGGCCAACGTGTTTTTTATCGCGAACAAGATCCGATTGATGGCTTTTGAGGCAGCGTGCGTGCTTGATGCAGCGTACATATCGGACAAATCAAGCGACCGATCAGTGGTCTCCGCGGACAGAATTCGGGCGGGCACCATGGCGGCGTACCTGTGTGTAACCTGTCTCCCGCTGCCACGAGCAGTTCACCCCTTGAAGAAAGCTGGGTTTACGTGGGCGCCCACCTAGGTTTGTTCCAAATTCTGCTCGTCGCGGCCGGCATCGTGATCACCTTCGCGCTGTCGATCCGCCTGTTCTGGCGGCGCGGGATGAAGCCGTGACGAAGGCTGCCAAGACGGCACGATGGACCCCGGGACGGGCACTTCCCGCGGTGGTCCTCATGGTGGGTGCCGCCTCGTTCTGGCTCTATCACCACGTGACCCGGTTCGAGAACTTCGACACCGACGTCTCGTCGTACGAAGTGGTCTACGCGTTCGCCTTTGTCGTCTTCTTTCTGCAACTTCTGCTGGCGACTTTCGACCGGCCCAAGCGGGTCACCCCGAAACAGGCCGCTCAGCTGGCGAAACTCAAAGTGGTGGCGGTCGTCCCGCTCTACAACGAGGACGTCGACGCGGTCATCGCGACCATCCGGGGCCTGCTCGCCCAGACCCGGCAGCTGGACGCCATCTTCGTCCGGGACGACGGTTCCAACAAAGTGGACTATCTGCCCACCGAGCTGTGGGCGATCGAGGCGGCCAACGAGGCCAACATCCCGCTCGTGTGGGTCCGCGACCTCAACCGGGGCAAGCGCGCGACCCACGTCGCGGCCTCGCTGCGCTTCGCCGGCTGGGCCGACGCCTACCTCACGATCGACTCGGACTCGGTGCTCTCCCCCGACGCGCTCGAGAACCTGCTGATGCCCCTGGCTGACCCGAAGGTCATGTCGGTCGCCGGGGTGTTCTTCACCTACAACCTGAACGGCCCGATCGCCCGTGGGGTCGACCTGATCTGCACGGCGTCGCAGCTGACCGACCGGTCGGCCACGTCGGCGCTGGGCTCGGTGCTCGTCAACTCGGGCGGGATCTCGCTCTACCGCGCCGCGGTGCTCGACGACTGCCGGCACGGCTACGCGAACGAGGAGTTCTTCGGGCGCCGCGTCGAGTTCTCCGACGACTCCTACCTCACGCTGCAGGCGCTCATCCGGGGCAAGACCGTGCAGCAGTCGAACGCCTTCGCGTTCTGCGTCATGCCGGAGAAGATGAGCAACCACCGCCGGCAGTTCCTGCGCTGGCTGCGGGGATCCTTCATCCGCTCCTTCTGGCGGTTCAAGTACCTCCCGATGCACCGGATCGCCTACTGGCTCCACCTGGTGAAGTGGATCCAGACCGTCGGTTCGACCATCATCGTAGGGTCGCTGTTCGTGGTGAAGCCGGTGGCCGACGCCATCGCCTGGGCCCGCGGCGGGGACACCGATGCGCTGGTCGCGGACGGCAAGCTGCTCCTCACGGCACTCGCGGGACTGATCGTTTTCGGCTACCTTCAGCTGCTGCGCATCTTTACCGTCCGTCGGTCCGATCAGTCCCGCGCGGCCCAGCTGGGCTGGTACCTCCTGCTCGGTCCGGTCACGACGCTCTGGCAGTGGTCGGTGCTGCGAGTGTGGCGGCTCTGGGCGATCGCCTCCTGCATGCGGTTCAAGTGGGGCACCCGGCAGACGGTCGAGGTCTCGATCGGAGGTGACCATGAAACGGTGCTTGCTAGTGCTGCCGCTGCTGCTACTGGCTGGATGCGCGACGAAACCCGAGTCTTCTTTCCAGGGCCGGCAGAGCGCGAGCGTATCGAGCGATACCGCTCCTCCCGCTAGTGCCATCCATGCCACGGTGGCCATGCTCAAGGAGGACAAGCCGGTCTTCGGGGTCACGTCGGACAAGCCGGCCGCGGCCGAGTCCGACGAGATCGCGGACGAGACCGGGTGCCGGCCGAAGTGGCGGGGCGTCTACGCGTCGATCGGCTCCCCGCTCGAGCTGTCCCGGCTGACCGAGGCGGCGGGCATCCCGTTCCTCACCGTGCAGCCGAAGGACCTGAGTACGAAGGTCAAGCAGAAGACCTGGTCGCTGGCCTCGGTCGCGGCCGGAAAGCAGGACGCCAAGCTGCGGGCCGTGGCCGAGACCGTCGCCGAGTACGGCGACCTCGTGGTCATCCGGTACGCGCCCGAGATGAACGGCAACTGGTCGCCCTGGGCCGCCGGCGTCAACGGCAACACCCCGGCCGAGTACATCAAGGCCTGGCAGCATGTCGTGACGTTGTTCCGGAACGCGGGCGCCACCAACGCCCTGTGGCTCTGGTCCCCGAACATCACCCGTGGCGCTACGGTCCGCGGCCTGTCCCAGTTCTGGCCGGGTTCGAAGTGGGTCGATCTGGTGGGCTTCACCGGTTACGGCGTCGGCAGCTCGTCCTTCGGCTTCGAGTCGAGGGCCGGTCAGACGTTCGACCCGACCATGAAGCTTCTCGCCCGGTACAAGAAACCGGTCGTGCTGTCCGAGACCGGGTCCAACGGGGTCAACAAGTCCAAGTGGATCACCAGCCTGGCTCCGTGGTTGCAGGCCAACCCGAACGTCATCGGGCTGATCTGGACCCAGGCGCCTCCGCCGCACTCCAGTGCGGACTGGCGGTTCGACGAGACGCCCGAGAGCCTGAAGGCCTTCAAGAAGTCGCTCGTCCCGCACATGACCTGTCTCAGTAAGTAAACATGACCTGTCTCAGTAAGTAAGCAGTTCCCCTCAGTTCAGTCCATCAGCAACAAAGGAGCGACCGTGGCGGTCGACATTGTCATCATCGGGCTCGGATACGTCGGGCTTCCCCTCGCTCGGGAAGCGACCCTGGCGGGCATGTCCGTCGTGGGTTTCGACGTGAACAAGGCGATGGTCGAATCCCTCAACGCCGGTCGGTCCCATGTGGATGACCTGTCGGACGACGACATCGCCGACATGACGCGGCGGGGCTTCACGGCCACGACCGACGCGAGCGTGATCGCCACGGCCGACGCGGCCGTCATCTGCGTTCCGACGCCGCTGCTCAAGGAGGGCGGCCCCGACCTCGGCGCCGTCCAGTCGGCCACCGAGGCCGTGGCCCGCCACCTGCACCCGGGGATGCTGGTCGTGCTCGAGTCGACGACCTACCCGGGCACCACCGACGAGCTGGTGCGCCCGATCCTGGAGACCGGTGGCCTGCTCGCGGGCAAGGACTTCCACCTGGCCTTCTCGCCCGAGCGCATCGACCCCGGCAACAAGGACTTCGGCCCCGGCAACACGCCGAAGGTCGTCGGCGGGCACACGCCGGCCTGCACCGAGGTCGCGGCGGCCATGTACGGCCGTTTCGTCGACACCGTCGTCCGCACCAAGGGCACCCGCGAGGCCGAGACGGCCAAGTTGCTCGAGAACACGTACCGGCACGTCAACATCGCCCTGGTCAACGAGATGGCCAAGTTCTGCCACCGTCTCGACATCGACCTGTGGGACGTCATCCGGGCGGCGTCCAGCAAGCCGTTCGGGTTCCAGGCGTTCTACCCGGGTCCGGGCGTGGGCGGTCACTGCATCCCGATCGACCCCAACTACCTGAGCCACAACGTGCGCCAGCGGCTCGGCTACCCGTTCCGGTTCGTCGAGCTGGCCGAGGAGATCAACGCGACCATGCCGGCCTACGTGGCGCGGCGGGCCCAGAACATCCTGAACGACGCCGGGCTGGCGACCAGCGGCGCTAACGTCCTGCTGCTCGGGGTGACCTACAAGGCGAACATCGCGGACGAGCGCGAGTCGCCGGCCGTCCCGCTGGCCCGTGACCTCAACGGTCTCGGGGCCAAGGTCAGCTACCACGACCCGTACGTCGAGGAGTGGCACCCCGACATCGACGTCGTGCGGGCCGACGACCTGGAAGGCGCGGTGGCCTCGGCCGACCTGGTCATCCTGGTGCAGAACCACCGCGACTACGACGCCGACCGGCTCGCTGCCACGGCCAAGCGCTTCTTCGACACCCGCGGCGTCACCCGCTCCGACGACGCGCAGCGCCTCTGACGAGCACCGCAGGGCATAAGGAGGCCCCCGGAGGGGGATAGTGGTCGGATGCGTGAGTGGGTCGACCATGTGATCTGGTGGCACGTCTATCCGCTGGGGTTCGGCGGCGGGTTCAAGCGGCTGACCGGCTGGCTGGACTACGCCGTCGAACTGGGGGCCAACGGCCTGCAGCTCGGGCCGATCTTCGCGTCCGAGACCCACGGGTACGACACCGTCGACCACTTCCGGCTCGACCCCCGCCTCGGGGACGACGCCGACTTCGACGCGCTCGTGGCCGCCTGCCGGGAGCGCGGCGTGCGGATCATGCTCGACGGCGTCTTCAACCATGTCGGCCGCGGCTTTTCGGCGCCCGGGCACTGGTTCAAGCACACCGCGTCCGGCGAGCCGGCGGTCTTCGAGGGCCACGGCTCGCTGGTCGAGCTGAACCACGACGAGCCCGAGGTGCTCGACCACGTCGTCCGGGTGATGGATCACTGGCTCGGCCGGGGCGCCTCGGGCTGGCGGCTCGACGCGGCCTACGCGGTGCCGCCGGCGTTCTGGCGCGCGGCCCTGGACAGGGTCCGGCCCGCCCGGCCCGAGGCCTGGTTCACCGGCGAGGTCATCCAGGGCGACTACGTGGGCTACCTGCGTGACAGCGGCCTCGACTCGATCACCCAGTACGAGTTGTGGAAGGCGATCTGGAGCAGCCTCAACGACGGCAACCTGTACGAGCTGGCGTGGGCGCTCAAGCGCGGCAACGAGGTGCTCGAGGCCGGGCTGCCGCTGACGTTCGTCGGCAACCACGACGTCACCCGGATCGCCAGCAAGCTCACCGACGAGCGGCACCTCGGTCACGCGCTGGCCGTGCTGTTCACCGTCGGTGGCGTGCCGAGCATCTACTACGGCGACGAGCAGGGCTTCCGCGGCGTCAAGGAGGACCGGGCCGGGGGCGACGACGCGATCCGGCCGGCCTTCCCCGAGCGGCGGGACGACCTGGCGCCGTACGGGTGGCCGGTCTTCCGCCTGCACGAGCGTCTGATCGGCCTGCGCCGCCGGCACGCCTGGCTGGTGCGCGGGCGCACGACGGCCGAGCACCTGACCAACACCGCGGCCGCGCTGGTCTCGACGGACGGCGCCGACCGGCTGGTCACCCTGCTCAACATCGGCGACGAGCCGTACACCTTCCCGATCGACACCGCCGGGCTACGGGTGATCGAGACGGACGACGCGACCGGTGACCGATCGCCGGCGACCGTCCCGCCGCACGGCTGGTCGATCCTGGCCCGCTGACCGATCCCGGCCCGCTGACCGATCCGGGCCGCTTTTCGGTCCGGGCGGCTGAGAAAATCATCACCGCGTGCTCGGCCTCGTCACCGCCTAGCCTGACAAGCATGCAGGCACTCGAGCTGACCGACTACCGCGCCGCCGTCGCGCGCATGTACCTGGCCGACACGAGCCTCGAGGAGTTCCGCGCCGAGCGCGACAAACTGTTCGGCACGCATCCGCAGTCGGCGATCGCCGAGGACGAGCGTGGATCCTTCGCGGGCCTGCGCTACCTGCCCCGCAACGACGACGTGATCGTCGAGGCCGACGTGCGCCCGGCGTCCGGTCAGATCGACATCGACACGGGTGGGGCCGACGGGGTCGTGCACTACAACCGGGTCGGCGTCCTCGAGACCCCGTTCGGCGAGCTCTCGCTGTGGTGGATCGCCGCCTACGGGGGCGGGCTCTTCCTGCCGGTGCGCGACGCGACCTGCGGCAAGGGCGCCTACGGCGGCGGGCGCTACCTCACCGACACGGTCAAGGGCACCCACGGCCGGGGCTTGCAGATGCTTTCCCGTACGCGGGTCCGGCTCGATTTCAACTACCTCTACAACCCGTCGTGCGCCTACGACGACGCCTGGCTGTGCCCGCTGGCCCCGCCGGAGAACACGGTGAGCGCCGCCATCGAGGCCGGCGAGCTCACGTACCACTGAAGCGCACCGCCGCGTAGGCCGCCCGGGCCAGCCGCGCGCCCCAGGTCGAGCGGGGCCCGGCGTACGCCGCGACCGGCCCGTCGGCCGGGCAGAGCACACACACCGCGTCGGTCGGCGTCCCGGTCGCGTCCCAGCCCAGGTCGCGGATGGCCTGCGCCTTCGCCTCGGTCACCGTGGCCACCGCGTTGACCAGCGCGCCCGCGCTGAGCCGGGCCGGCACCCAGGCCACGACGTTGACCGTGCCGACGCGCGGGCCCGGCTCCACCGGCGGGGCGGCGGCCCGGACCGGCACGCCGAGCCCGACGGTGGCCCAGAGCCGCACGCCGTCGTCGTCGGTGCTCACCACGTCGGCGACGTTCACCCCGGTCAGCAGGCCCACCCCCGGGCCGCTCAGGCCGAGGTCGCCGGCGATGGCGGTCAGGTGGTCGGCCGGGTCGTCGCGGTCGTAGGACATCGGCACGGTCGCGTTGACGATCCAGCCGCACGGCCCGATGCCGCCACCGAGAACGGCCGACGAAATGGCCAGTACCGGCTCGGGCAGCCGCCAGCAGAGCACCGGCGTGTCCCCGCCGTCCTCGGTGCGGTGGGTCAGGGTGGGCTCGGGCAGCACGACCTATGCCCTCGGCCCGGACGACTCCTCCAGGCCCGACAACTGCGATCCCTCTGGGCCCGGCGACTGCGACTCCGCGCCGCCCGACAACTGCGAGCCCTCACGGCCCGACGACTGCGACTCCGCGCCGCCGGACAACTGCGAGCCCTCATGGCCGGACGACTGCGACTTCGCGCCGCCGGGCGACTGGGAGTCTTTGCGGGCGGACCACTCCGGGGCGAGGACGGCCCAGACCTGGCTGTCGTGGCGCACGCCCTGCCACGGGAAGTTGGCTCGCAGGGTGCCCTCGTGGGTCATGCCGAGCCGCCGGGCCACACCAGAGCTGGCCACATTGTCGGGGCGGCAGTGCCACTCGACGCGGTGGACCGCCCGCTCGGTGACCAGCCAGTCGATCAGCCGGGCCGACGCCTGGGTGATCAGCCCGCGGCCGGTGCCGGCCGGCTCGAGCCAGCAGCCGATCTCGCACGCGTCGGCGTACGCGTCGAAGTTGAACGCCATCACACCGCCGACCAGGACGCCGTCGAGCCAGATGCCGAGGATCCGGCCCTCGCCGCGGGCCTGCAGATCCGCGTACCGCTGAAGGGTCTTCCGCGCCGTCTGCAGCGTGGTGCTACGGCTCGCCCACGCTATCCACGGGTCGACGAAGGCTCGCGCCCTGTCCATGTGAGCGAGGAACTCCTCGGCCTGCCACGGCTCCAGCGGCCGGAGCTCAGCGCCCCTGCCCAGATCGACCTTGAACACGGGGACAGCCTAGCGCCGCCCCCACTCTCGGCAACGGGGTCGGCGGAGGCTCCCGGAGCACCAGCCGCCGTACAGCGGAAATTTCGACTTCGCCTGGCGTCCACTCACCGCCCTTAGATTGACGATCATCGATTTCAGGAGGAACGCATGAGAATTGGTCGATTGATCGCGGCCGGGGCAGCCGGGGTGCTGGCGGCGGCCGGGCTGGCCGCGCCGGGGCAGGCCGCGCCGAGCCGGGCCGAGCTGGCCCTGCGCTGGGCGCCGGTTCACTACCAGGACGTGGACTCCACCGGCAGCCACGCGCTGAGCGGCAAGAGCGACTTCATTACCCGCTACGACTTCGACGGCAATCTGAACGGGCGTGACAACTGGGACAACACCGGGAAGAACACTGCCGCGGCGGCGTACTACTCGGTGCTCGAGACCGGCACCCACTACTACCTCTCGTACTTCTTCTTCCACCCCCGCGACTGGATCGACCACCCGTTCTTCGAGACCGAGCACGAGAACGACGGCGAGGGCGTGCTCGAGATCGTCGAGAAGGACGGCTCGACGTACGGCAAGCTCAAGGCCGCGGTCACGGTGGCGCACAGCGACTTCTTCTCGTACGCCGCGGCCGGCAGCGACTGGGCCAACGGCAGCGAGACGATCGACGGCACCCTGCAGCTCAAGTCGTCGCCGCACGACTCGTTCCAGCACCCGGTCACCGCGCAGGAGCGGGGCGGGCACGGGCTCAAGGCGTGGCCGCAGTACGACATCGACGGTGACGGGATCGTCTACTACCCCTCGGCCACCGTCTCGGAGTCGCCCAGCGGCGCCGACGACCGGGACGTGCGGTACCAGCTGATCGACGTGTTCGCGGGCGGCGGCCTGTGGGCGCAGCGCAACAACACCAACCTGTTCGCCAACCTGGGCACCTTCGCCGGCGACACCACCGGCGGCTGCGGCACCGGGACGTACTCGTGCGGCACGAACTCGGCCAACGCGCCGTGGGGCTGGGACGACGGCAACGACGTGCCCGCGCGCGGCGAGATCGCCACCGACCCGGCGAAGCTGGCCGCCTCGTACTTCAAGGTGCCGGGCTCGCTCGACCGCGCCTACAGCTACAACCCGTACTCCGGCGCCGCCGCGGCGCTGAAGGCGGCTCGCAACCTGCCCCCGACGGTCGACTAGTTCGTCAGGGCGCTCCTCGCGGGTGAGACCCGCGGGGAGCGCCTGACAGTCAGCGGATCTCCATTTCGAACAGGGAGAAGCCGTACTGGTTCGACCGCTTGGTGCCATACATGCGCACATACCGGGCGACCACCCCGTCGGCCTTCACCCGTACCGTGCCGCCCTCGCCGGCCGTGGTCGACCAGATCGTCCGCCATTTCCGGCCGTCGAGCGACGTCTCGACCCGGTAGCCGATCGCGTACGCGTGCTCCCACACCAGCGTCACCTCGTTGACGGCACGCCGGGCGCCCAGGTCGGCCCGGAGCCACTGCGGCTCGGCGAAGCCGCTCGACCACCGCGACGCCGGGTCGCCGTCAGCCGCGTACCGGGCCGCCCAGCCCGACCTCTCCACGCTGCTGGCAGTGACCGTGGCGGTCAGTGCGAGGTTGGCCCGGAACCTGGCCTGACCGGAGACCTCGGGCGACGCCCCCTTGGTGACTACGCCTGGTGACGCCAACGGCACACTGTCGGCCGGCACCGCCACCGGCGACGGCGGCACGACCGGGCGGGAGGCGGCCACGGAGCCGGCGGCGGCGGCCTCGGTCGGGATGTCGACCGGCGGGATGCCGCGGGCCGGGATCGTGGCGTCCGTCGTGGCTCGATAGGCGACGGCCAGCCCAGCCCCGAGGGCCACCACGACGACCAGCCCGGCGGCGAGCCACCAGCCTCGACGGGACTTCCGTCCGGGCGGTGGCGCCGACGGTGGCGGCTCCGGGGACGGTGTCGCCGGCCGATGCTGCGGCCGCACCTCGGGCATGCGGGTCAGCCGCAGACTGTCCGCCCGGGACGGTCGCTGACGCTCCTCCACGAAACTCCCCGTTCGTGCTCGTCGGCCGCCCCCTCGCGACCGCCGAGACGTATCTTGACGGAAGTTCGTCCCGGAACGGGGTGACGCGCGGGTAGATCACCGTCAATGACAGGATTACTCCGCGTTCAGTGAGGTTCCCCTTGCGGGCTGTACGCGGTGAGGAACTTGTCGCGGAACTCGTTCATCGGCCAGAGCGGGGCGCCGGGGGCCGGGATCAGGCCGTCGGTCCAGCCCCAGGGCTTGATGCGGCCGAGCACCTTGGGATCCTTGGCGATGATCGAGATCGGCACGTCCTTGCTGGCGTTCGAGCCCACCACGACCGAGGCCGGCTGGTGGTCGCCCAGCAGCACGAGCACCAGGTTGTCGTCGCCGAAGTGCTCGACGTACGAGATGAGGGTGTCCAGCGAGTAGGCGATCGACCCGGCGTACGCCTGCTTGACCTTGTCACCGTCGGCGAAGAGGGCCTGAGCGCTCTCGCCCCCGGCGACCATCGGGCCGTAGACCCGGCCGTCGCCGATCTTGTCCCAGGGCAGCATCGCGGGCACCGGCGTCCACGGCGTGTGGCTCGAGGTCAGGGTCACCTCGGCCAGCAGCGGACCGCGCTTGGGCTTGCCGAACTCGTACTCGTGGACCTGCTTCATCACGAACTGGTCCGGCATCGTCGACCAGCTCAGGTTCGGACCGTGGTAGCCCAGCGTGTGCGAGTCGTAGACCTGCTGGTAGCCGTAGAAGTCGCCCTCGGGCCAGGCGTAGGTGACGCCGGGCTCGAACCCCACGGTGCGGAAGCCGGCCTGCTTGAACGCCGAGGTGAGGGTGAGCCGGTCGGTGGCGACGAGGCTGCGGTAGCGGTTCTGGTTGTCGATCCACAGACCGGACAGCAACGTCGAGTGCGCGAGCCAGCTGCCGCCGCCGAAGGTGGGCGAGGTGAGATAGCCGGTGCGCGCGGCGAAGCCCTTGGCTGCGAGCTCGCCCTGCCCGGCGCGCAACTGGTCGAGCACCGGGCGGTTGAACTCGGGGTTCTCGACGGCGTCGCGGCCGTAGCTCTCGACGAAGCCGATGATCACGTCCTTGCCCCGCAGCGCGCTCAGCAGCTGGTCCTGCGGCAGGTTCTCGAACGCGTCGTCGCGCACCTCGCGGGCGAAGTTCTTGCGGTCCTGGATGTCCTGCGGCACCGCCAGCACCGTGTCGCGGGCCAGGTCGGCAGCGCTCTGGCTGGCCACCGGGATGCCGCCGACGAGCTGGAAGCCCAGGACGGCCAGGGTGATCCAGGCCGCCGAGGCGGTGACGACCGTCCCGCGTACGGGCCACGGGTGGGCGCCGATGAGCCGGCTGAGCCGTCGTACCGAGAAGGTGATCGCGACCAGCGTGAGCACGGCGAGCAGCACGGCGCCGGCCGCGGCCAGCAGCGCCCCGCCCCGGCCGATCGAGTCGCGCAGGAAGTTGAAGCCGTCCTTGAACAGCGTCCAGTCGAGCACCGGGTCGAACTGGCGGGCCAGCACGGCGTAGAAGCCGATGTCGATGACCTTCAGCACGGTCAGCACGCCCAGGGCCGCGCCCAGCACGGTGGCCGTGATGCGGCGGGCCCGGGCCGGCAGCGCCAGCAGCAGGGCGGCGGCCAGCAGCGCCTCGATGGGCACGCGGATCAGGGCGGTGAGCCAGAAATTGCCCGGTGGCAGCCGGGTGATCTGGTCGGGGAGCACCAGCGCGAGGAAGACGAGGAGGGCGGCGAGGAGGGTGACCACCCCGCCGGCGGCCCGGCGCACGTGCTTGTTGACCGACACTGATTTTCCTAACCGCAGAGTTGCACTTCCACCAGGTACACGCCGGGCGGCAGCTCGCGGTTCAAGCCGAGATCGTGCTCACCCCGTTCAGCATGGCGCGGATCTGCTCGGGGTCGGCGGGCTTGCCGAACAGGTATCCCTGCCCGTGGTCGATCCCGAGGCGGCGCAGCGTGGCCCACTGCGCATCGGTCTCGATGCCCTCGGCCACCGTCTGCATCTTGAGCGCCTGACCGAGCCCGGCCACGGCGTCGACCAGCGCCACGTCGTCGGCGTCGGTGTCCACGTCGTCGACGAACGTCTTGTCGATCTTGATCACGTCGACGGGCAGCTGCTTGAGGTAGCTCAGCGACGAGTAGCCGGTGCCGAAGTCGTCGATCGCCAGGCGTACGCCGAGCTCGCGCAGCGCGTGCAGGGTCTGCTTGGCCGTGGCGATGTCCTCCATCAGCATCGACTCGGTGATCTCGAGGGTGAGCGAGGCGGGGTCGAGGCCGGCGTCGTCCAGCGCCGCGGCGACGTCGTCGACCAGCCCGGCGTACTGGAACTGGCGGGCCGACAGGTTGACGTTGACCTTGAGCCCGGCGGCGGCCGGCGACTCGGCGCGCCAGCGGGCGAGCTGGGCGCAGGCCTCCCGCAGGACCCACCCGCCGAGCGGCACGATCAGGCCGTTGGCCTCGGCCGCGGCGATGAAGTGGTACGGGCCGAGCAGTCCGTCGCGCGGGTGGTTCCAGCGCACCAGCGCCTCGACCGACGTCACGCGCTGCGTCTGCATGTCGACGACGGGCTGGTAGAGGACGGCGAACTCCTGGTGCTCGAGCCCGTGCTCCAGATCGATCCGCAGCTGGGCCTCCTCGAGCACCGAGATCGTCATCGTCGGGTCGAAGACGGCGTACCCGTTGCGGCCGGCCCGCTTGGCCGCGTACATGGCCAGGTCGGCGTTGCCCAGAAGCTGGTCGCCGGATCGGTCGTCGGCCGTCGAGGTCGCGATGCCGATGCTCAGCGAGCAGGTGATGTCGCGGCTGCCCAGCCGGATGGGCTCGCGGATCGTGCGGACCAGCCGCTCGGCCAGCGCCGCGGCGTCACCCGGCTCGAGGTCGCGCATGAGGATGGCGAACTCGTCGCCGCCGAGCCGGGCCAGCACGTCGGACGGGCGGACGTGCCGGCGCAGACGACCGGCGATGGTGGTCAGCAGCTCGTCGCCCGCGCTGTGCCCGAGGTTGTCGTTGACCAGCTTGAAGTCGTCGAGGTCGAGCAGCAGCACGGTGACCGGCCGGTCGGGGCCGGTGACCGCCTCGGCCAGCCGCAGCCGGAACAGCGCCCGGTTGGGCATGCCGGTCAGCGAGTCTGTGTACGCCTGGAGCTGCAGCTTCTCCTCGAGCGCGCGCCGGGTGCCGATGTCGCGCAGGCTGATCACGACGGCCTCGATGTCGGGGTCGCTGATCCAGTTGGTGGCCAGAACGTCGACGTACACCCACTCGCCGTCGGGGCCGGCGAGCCGGGACTCGACGCGCAGGCTCTGCCCGATCGGCTGGGCCATCAGGTCGGCGAAGAACTGCTGGGCCGGCTCCACCCGGTCGGTGGGCAGGAGGGTGCTCAGGCGCTTGCCGACCAGGGCCTGGGGTTCGAGGCCAAGCATCTGGCTGACGGACGAGGTGGCGTACCGGATGAGCCTGTCCGGCCCGATGGCAAGCACGGCGTCGGCCGAGGCCGCGAGCATCGTCTCGGCCCGCTGCTCGGCGGCGCGCCGGCGGTTGTCGAGGGAGCGGCGGCTCTTGGCGTAGATCGCGGTCAGGCCGACGACACAGCCCATCATCGCGGTCAGCACGAAGGTGGTGCCCAGGTGGGTGCCGGCCCGCATCGGGAGCAGCAACGCGTAGCCGCCGACCGACATCACGCCGAGCCCGATGACGAACCGGGGCGAGAAGAGCGCGGCCGCGGTGATCAGCAACAGCACGACGGCCGGGACGTAGAGCATCCAGCCTTCCGGGTCGACCCAGCCGAACAGCACCATCACCGGCATCTCGCCGAACCACCAGGCCGTCAGCAGATGCCGGTTGCGCTCGCTGCGCACGATGCGGGCCCAGGGCAGCCAGAAGATCGCCGCCTGGCACAGCACGGCGATCACCACCGGGACCAGCCACCAGCGATCGGCCTGAGCCCAGGCCGTGGCGACCCGGATGCCCCCGATCGCCGTGACCACGGCGGCCATGGCGGCACCGATACGCACTTGACGCGCCCAGTACTCGGCCGTGTGGTCGTCCATCATCATCTGCTGCACGGGCGCACCGATCGGCTCCCCCGCCGGCAACCTGAGTGAAACCGTCGGCCCGGCCGTGACAAATGTCAGTGGATGAGTGAGCGCTCGCTCATTAAGCTGTCGTCGTGGAGAACAAGCGACGACGCGTCCGCGCGCTCGCACCCGAGGAACGGCGCGCCGCCCTCATCGACGCGACCATCCCGCTGCTGCACGAGCACGGGCTCGACGTCAGCACCCGGCAGATCGCCCAGGCCGCCGGCGTCGCCGAGGGCACGATCTTCGGCGTCTTCGAGACGAAGACGTCGCTGGTCGTGTGCTCGGTCATCAAGGCGCTGGACCCGCAGCCGACGCTGGCCGCGCTGGCCGCGATCGACCGGGCCGCGCCGCTGCGGGAGCGACTGATCAAGGCGACCGAGCTCGTGCACGCGCGGTTCGCCGAGAACGCCCAGCTCCTGAGCGCGGCGCGGAAGCTGATCCTCTCCGGGGACGCGTCCGCCCAGGCCATCTCGAACCGGGAGGCCCTGCACGCCGCGCTGACCGACGTCATCGCGGCGACCGGCGTGGACGAGCTCCGCCGCCCACCGGCGGCGGTGGCCACGTTGCTGCTCCTGTTCTGCGGCGCCAACACATACGGGCCGTTCGGCGACCCGGACAACTTCAGCGGCGAGGAGACGGTCTCCCTGCTGCTCGACGGACTGCTCCGACGGGGGACCCAGTAGTGCTCATCCAACTGCTCCGCACCTATCTACGGCCCTACCGGCGGGACATCACGCTCGTCGTGTTCTTCCAGTTCATCCAGACCCTGGCGACGCTCTATCTGCCCACGCTGTTCGCCGACATCATCGACCGGGGCGTGGTCCGGGGCGACACCGGCTACGTCATGCGGATCGGCGGGTGGATGCTGGTCATCACGCTGGCCAGCATCGCCGCCCAGGTCGTCGCGGTCTACTTCGGCGCCCGTACGGCGATGGCGGTCGGCCGGGACGTCCGGGGCGCGATCTTCGAGCGGGTGCAGACGTTCTCGGCCCGCGAGGTGGGCCAGTTCGGCGCGCCGTCGCTGATCACGCGGACCACCAACGACGTCCAGCAGGTGCAGATGCTGGTGCTGATGACCTTCACCCTGATGGTCTCGGCGCCGATCATGTGCGTCGGCGGCATCGTGCTGGCCCTGCGGCTCGACGTCCCGCTGTCGTCGCTCCTGCTGGTCATCGTCCCGATCCTGGTCGCCACGGTGGCCGCGATCATCGTGCGGATGCGGCCCCTGTTCCGCTCGATGCAGAAGCGCATCGACCGGGTCAACCAGGTGATGCGCGAGCAGATCAGCGGCATCCGGGTGATCCGCGCGTTCGTCCGCGACGAGCGCGAGCAGACCCGCTACGAGGGCGCCAACACCGAGCTGACCGACGTGTCGCTCAAGGTCGGCAAGCTGATGGCGCTGATGTTCCCGACGGTCATGCTGATCGTCAACCTGTCCAGCGTCGCCGTGCTGTGGTTCGGCGGCCACCGCATCGACTCCGGCGCCATGCAGGTCGGCGCGCTCACCGCGTTCCTCAGCTATCTCATGCAGATCCTCATGGCGATCATGATGGCGACCTTCATGTTCGTGATGATCCCGCGGGCCGAGGTCTGCGCCGAGCGGATCAAGGAGGTGCTGAGCACCGAGTCCAGCGTCGCGCCGGCCGCCGACCCGGTCACCGCGGTCACCGAACACGGCCTCCTCGACCTGCACGACGTCGGGTTCCGCTACCCCGGCGCCGAGGCCCCCGTGCTCAGCGGCATCGAGCTGACGGCCCGCCCGGGCCAGATCACCGCGGTCATCGGCAGCACCGGCAGTGGCAAGACCACGCTGCTCAACCTGGTGCCGCGGCTCTTCGACGCGACCGCGGGCACGGTCCTGGTGGACGGCGTCGACGTGCGCGACCTCGACCCGGCCCTGCTGTCGCGGCTGATCGGCCTGGTCCCACAGCGCCCCTACCTGTTCTCGGGCACGGTCGCCTCCAATCTGCGGTACGGCAACCCGGACGCCACCGACGAGCAGCTGTGGGAGGCCCTGGAGATCGCCCAGGCCCGCGGCTTCGTCGAACGGATGGAGGGCGGCCTGGACGCACCGATCGCGCAGGGCGGGACGAACGTGTCGGGCGGCCAGCGGCAGCGCCTGGCGATCGCCCGGGTGCTCGTGCACCGGCCCGAGATCTACCTGTTCGACGACTCGTTCTCGGCGCTCGACTACGCCACCGACGCGGCGCTGCGCTCGGCCCTCACCGAGCACATCGCCGACGCCACCGTGGTGATCGTCGCGCAGCGGGTGAGCACCATCCGCGACGCCGACCGGATCGTCGTGCTCGACGACGGGCGGGTGGTCGGGACGGGCACCCACGCCGACCTCATGGACACCAATGCGACGTACCGGGAAATCGTCCTGTCGCAGCTCTCGGCTCAGGAGGCCGCAGCATGACCGCCCCGCAACGCCCCATGGGCGGCCCCCCGGCCGTACGGATGATGGCCGGTCCCGCCCCCACCGAGAAGCTGCAGGACTTCAAGGGCTCGACCAAGCGCCTGCTCGGGCTGCTCCGGCCGCAACGCGTCCTGGTCGGTTTCGTCGTGCTCGCCGGCGCGGTCAGCGTCGCGCTGTCGGTGCTCGGCCCCTACCTGCTCGGTCACGCCACCAACATCATCTTCGCCGGCTACATCGGCCGCACCGTCGACGGCGACGTCACCAAGGCCGAAGCCGTGGCCGCCCTGCGCGCGCAAGGCGACGACACCCGGGCCAACCTGCTCAACGCGGTCGACTTCACGCCCGGGCAGGGCATCGATTTCAACCGCCTGGCCCACGTGCTGGCCTGGATCGCGCTGATCTACCTCTTCGCCTGGCTGTTCGGCGTCCTGCAGGGCCGGATCACGGCCACCGTGGTGCAGACGGCCGTCTTCCGCCTGCGGCAGCAGGTCGAGTCCAAGCTGTCCCGGCTGCCGCTGTCGTATTTCGACCAGCAGCCCCGGGGCGAGGTGCTGAGCCGGGCCACCAACGACACCGACAACATCTCGCAGACCCTGCAGCAGACGTTCTCCCAGCTGATCACCTCGCTGCTGACGATCGTCGGGGTGCTCTTCGCGATGTTCTGGATCTCGCCCCTGCTCGCGCTGATCGCGCTGGTCACGGTGCCGGTCTCGTTCGGCGTGACGATGGTCGTGGGCAAGCGCTCGCAACCCAACTTCGTCGCCCAGTGGGCCACCACCGGCCGGCTCAACGGCCACATCGAGGAGATGTTCACCGGCCACTCGCTGGTCAAGGTGTTCGGCCGGCAGGACGAGGCGGTCAAGACCTTCGAGGAGCACAACACCAAGCTGTACGCGTCGTCGTTCCGGGCGCAGTTCATCAGCGGCCTCATCCAGCCGGCCATGATGTTCATCAGCAACCTCAACTACGTGCTGGTCGCCGTCGTGGGCGGCCTGCGGGTGGCCTCCGGGTCGCTGACGCTCGGCGAGGTGCAGGCGTTCATCCAGTACTCGAGGCAGTTCAGCCAGCCGCTCACCCAGGTCGCCTCGATGGCCAACCTGATCCAGTCCGGCGTCGCCTCCGCCGAGCGGGTGTTCGCCCTGCTGGACGCGCCGGAACAGTCCCCTTCGCCGGCGGTGGCCGACCTCGGGACCGTCCGCGGCCAGATCACCTTCGAGGACGTCTCGTTCCGGTACGTGCCGGACAAGCCGCTCATCGAGCACCTGTCGCTCTCGGCCCGCCCCGGCCAGACCGTGGCGATCGTCGGCCCGACCGGCGCCGGCAAGACCACGCTGGTGAACCTGCTGATGCGCTTCTACGACGTCGACGCCGGCCGCATCCTGCTCGACGGCCGCGACATCGCCACCATGCCCCGCGAGCAACTACGCGAGGAGATCGGCATGGTCCTGCAGGACACCTGGCTGTTCGGCGGGACGATCGCGGAGAACATCGCGTACGGCGCCGACAGCTTCGACCTGGAAGCGGTGAAGAAGGCGGCCGAGGCGGCGTACGTCGACCCCTTCGTCCGCATGCTGCCCGACGGCTACGACACGGTGATCGACGAGGAGGGCTCGAACGTCAGCGCCGGCCAGAAGCAGCTGATCACGATCGCCCGGGCCTTCCTGGCCGAGCCCAGCATCCTGATCCTCGACGAGGCGACCAGCTCGGTCGACACCCGGACCGAGGTGCTGATCCAGAAGGCGATGGCCACGCTGCGCGAGGGCCGCACGTCCTTCGTGATCGCCCACCGCCTGTCCACCATCCGCGACGCCGACCTGATCCTGGTGATGGAGGACGGCCACATCGTCGAACAGGGCACGCATGACGAGCTGATCGCGGCGGGCGGGGCTTACGCCAAGCTGTACTCGGCGCAGTTCGCCCAGGCCGTGGTCGAGGTCGATTGATCTCTTTCCAGGACGAAAGCGGGGGCGGCCATCTGGCCGCCCCCGCCTTACTTACTGCTGCTGGTTACTTGATGACCGGGCGGACGATCGCCGACCAGCCACCGTTGATGCCACGGTCCTCGTCACCGTCGACCCAGGCGCGGAGCGCCACGGTGCCGGACGGGACAGCCGCGGTGGCGGCGTAGGCGCCGTTCACGTTGGCCTTGCTCACCAGGAGGTTGGTCCAGGTGTTCGGGCCGGTCCAGCGCTGAACGACGACCTTGCGGCCGGCGGCGTTCGGGATGGTCTTGACCGTCACCGAGACGCGACCCTTCGAGGGCGAGCTGGCCGTGAGGCTGGCCCACTGGTTCACCCAGACAGTCGCCTCGGCCGAGTTGACCTCCTGCGACTGCGTGACGAACCGCGTGCCCTGCACGATCGACCGCGAGAACGAGTAGTTACCGTTCGCGGCGGCCTTGGTGGTCGCGATCCACTTCAGGTCGCCACCGGAAACCGGGGCGCCCCACAGCTCGACCGAGGCGTTGGCCGCGACCTTACCGGTGATCGAGACGGGGCCCGTGCCGTTGACGGCCATCGGGGCGTTGATCGTCGGCGTCGGAGCCTCTCCCGGCTCCTCACCCGGCTCACCCGGCGTGGTACCACCGTCGCTAGCCGCGATCGTGACCCAACCATCGCGAACCGAACCGGTGCCGCCAAAGCCGACACCCGAGATCTCGACAGCCTCAGCCGGCTCGGCGTAGTTGTCGTCGGTGATGGTCAGATTGCCGATCGGCACCGTCGTGCCGCTCGGGGTGCCGGCCGGCACGTTGACGGGGAAGCTCGTCGGCGAGAAGTCGCCCGTGGCAGCCGCGATCGTGCCGTGGTTAGCCTTGCCCGTCGCCGTGACGTTGAGGAGCGTCGCGTCCTGCGCCGCACCCGAAGTGACGCCGGTCAGAGCAACGACATCGCCCTCCACCGCGTTCCTCGAGTCGACGACCAGGATCGGGGCGGCATCGTCGTTCTTCAGCGTGAGGACTCCGGTGAGCGGTCCGCCGGTGGCGTCCGTCTCGCCAGCGTCACGGGTGATCTCCAGTCGCACCGTCTCGTCGGTTTCAAATACGGTGTCACCCTTCACGAGCAGCAGCACATAGCCCGAGGTCGCTCCGGGGGCGATGTTCTGAGTCGTGTTGAGCGTCGTCAGCGGGTCGAAGTCGTCGCTACCCAGTCCAGCCAGGGCCGCCTCGGCGGTGCCGGCCGGAGTTGCGTAGTTGACCTTCCAGCTGATCTGGTTCTTGCTCGGGTTCGACAGGTTGACCTGGAAAAGCGCGGCGCTGTAGCCGTTGCCTTCCGGCATCGTCATCGAAGCCTGAGCGAGGCTGATGCTGGGCTTGTCGTCGTCGTCGGTGATGGTCACCTGGTTGACGCCCAAATTCAGGCCCGCCGACAGCTGCGTGCCGCTGACACTGGCGTCGGTCAGCGTGACGGCGATGTTCTCGCCGTCGTCCTCGTCCACATCGTCGCCGATGATGTCGACAGTGAAAGTCTTCTCCGTGTCACCCGGCGCGAAAGTAAGCGTCCCGGTCGTGGCCGTGAAGTCGTCACCAGCAGTCGCGACGCCGATCGTCCCGGCGCCCGTACCGGCCGCGACTGCGTAACCGACCCTCTGCTCGCGACCCGACGACTTCGACAGCTTGACGGTGAACGTGCGTGCCTTGGTGGCGTTCGGGCCGCCCTCTGTCACCGTGGTCGGCGTCAGAGTGACCTGCGGACCAAGCGCGGAACCGCTGTCGTCAATGCCGCCCTCGGCCGACGAGGTGGCACCGAGCGTGCCGTTGGCGACGCCCGAAAGCGTGACTTTGAAGTCCTCCGGGCTGACCTCGTCAAGGCTGTCCGGCAGCGTGGCCACCGAGATAGGGCTGGTCGGCGCCGTGGCCAGAGCAGGAATGCTCACGGAGCCGTTCGTGACGGCCGTGTAGTCCAGGCCGGCCTTCGCGATGCCATGCGTCGGGTCCGTCGCGGTGGCGAGATCCGACGTGTCCCAGCGGGCGGTGACGACCTGCTCCGAGCGCCCGGACATGGTGACGTTGAACAGGGACGGGGAACCTTCGGTGACCCGGCCGGCGCTCGCGATGCTCACCACGGGAGCCGCGTCGTTGTCGGCGATGTTGACCGTCGTGGAGGCGGTCCCAGCGACGTTGGCTCCGGCGGAACCGTTGACGGTGAAGCTCTGGATGTCAGCTTCGTCGATGTTGTCATTGGTGATTTCGACTTGCGTGGACCCGCTCGACGTGTTCGGCGGGATCGAGATCGAGGTGTTGATCGCGTCGTAGTCCTGGCCCGACGTGGCCGTTCCGTTGGCCGTGGCGACCGGAATCGTCACGGTGTACGGCGACTGCTTGGACAGCAGCGCCGTGATCGTGGCGTGTCGGTTGGCGTCCACCAGGTTTTCGCTGACCGGGTTAGGGCTCGCGCTCAGGGTGTACGTCGGATTGTCATCGTCAAGGATCGTGCCCACGGCAACAGCGCCGCCGGCGCTGAAGGTACCGGCCTGGGCCGCCGGGGTGGGGTTGGTCAAGGTGACCGTAAACGTCTCCTGGTCAGGCTCGTCGATGGTGTCCTGCACCGTCGGAATCGAGATGGTCCGTGACTGGGGAGCCGTGGTGGTGGAGTACTCCGGGAAGGTTACGGTGCCCGGCGTAGCGGTGTAGTCAGTAGTGGCTGTAGCCGTTTGGCCCGCCTCGGTGGTCGGCGTGTAGGTCAGCGTCTCTTCAAGAAGACTGCTGCCAGCCGCCGGAGCGGGACGGGTGATGGTGAAAACAACCGCGTTGCCTTCGACCGCCTGTGCTGCCGTAATCGTGTACACGGCGGCGACCGGGGCTGCGAACGCTGGTGAGGCCACCGCGATAACCGGCACCAGGCCGACCACTCCGGCCGTGACGGTTGCCAGTGCTGTTCGCACCGACTTGGGGCCACGCAGCATGAACGGAACCGAGCCGCTCTTGGCCGCATGGGCTTCTGGATAGCGCATGTCTTTCCTTCTCCTTCGGCGGCTGGGCTGCCTCCGTCGGGGGAGGCCCCTGGCTTTGCGTCCCCGCCTTACGGCGGGTTTGCCTGTTCGGGTACCGCACCGGTGGGCGGGCTCCAAGAACCGGCTTGGACCGGTCTGAGCAGCGGAAGCCGAGAAAGATCCGGCTTATCGCCTTCCGTAATCTAACCGGCCTATCACCGCGTTAGCGGCGGAACGCTTTTTTCGGCTTAAATCGGCCTAACCGCTCAACGCCGCCCGTGCGAGCGGTACCCCGGCCCTGCATCAGGCACCGCGCTGGCTCGCCGCCAGCAGCACACCAGCCGGCCCTGACCACGGCGGGCGCGAAGCAACGTCCACCGCATGGAAGGCGGCGACCGACGTCATGCGACGCGGGGCCACGCCCGGACCGAGGCGGCAGGCAAGCGACAAGCACACGAAGGCCTGGCGTGTGGCGCTTCCGATCATGTAGGGGTCGGTCCGCCCAAACCCCCACCCACCGGGGCAGGGCCTGACCTTACGGCGTTCAGGCGGGCCGGCACGGCTATCCACAGACGGCCGGACGTCGCGTTATCCACAAGTCGCGAGAGGCAGAGCGAGCCGCCAAGCCGACGGCCTGGCCCGCGACGAGTTGCCCGGCAGCAGTTCGTGCGGCCTTCGAGGTTGTCGCGTTGCGCCGAGCGATCGCAGCCCTACGCCAGATGCTCGCGACGGCGGCGAAGCCCCGCCCCGACCAGCCACGGCGCCAGTCCCACGGCCAAGAACAGCGTGAGCAGCGGAACCTGCCACCACCGGGACAGCACCCGCGGCGGCGGCGCCGAAGCCACCCCCACCCACGGCCGGGCGGACTTGGACCAGGCCAGGAAGGCGTCCCCGATCGGAGCCGCGCCGAACGCGTACCGCTTCTCCCCCGGCGTATAGATCGGCACCCCGGCCACCTCCCCGAACCGCGCCAGCCCATCCGCCAGCGTCTCGTCCCCGTTGGCCTTGGCGGCGCCGATCGTCACGGCGGTCGCCGACAGGCTCACGCCCAGCACCAGCGGCCCCGAGTCGACGTTCGCGGGACCGTCCACCCCGACCGGGTGCTCGCGGACCGTCGGACCAAGGCCCAGCGGCGCCGCGAGGAAGGAGTTCCGGAAGCGGCTGTACTGCTGTCGGGCGAATTCCGGGTCGATCTCCGGCAGGAAGCGGTTGATGATGCTCTGCGACGTGCCCTGCGCGCCCGACGTGGGTTCGCCGGTGTCGGCGTCGGCGGTGTGGGGCAGCAGCTGGGTGGCCGGGTCGAGTCTGGCCTCGGCGTTCGCCAGCCAGCGGATCGCTGTGATGTCGTACGCGGGGGTCAGCAGTTTGTCGTGCAGGCGCAGGGAGGCGATCGCCACCGTGGAGTCGACCGGCCACGCCTGGCCGGGATAGGACGGCAGGAACGGGGTGGGTGCGGCGTCGAAGGCGGCGGCGATCTCGGCCGAGTCGTTCTCGAAGGCGCGCAGCTGGGTGGCGTCGCGGGCCGCCTCCGGCTGGTGCAGGAGGATGCCGCCGCGCAGCCAGTTGACCCAGCCGCGGTAGAAGACGCCGTACCGCAGGGGCATGTCGCCGGTGAACGGCGCGCGGCCGGCGTCCGATTCGAGGCGGGTCAGCGCCCACCGCGCGTCGTCGAGGCGGCCCACGTCGACGGCGGCCAGGCCGTACAGGACGTACGAGAAGAAGTAGCCCTCGGGGAAGAGCTTCTGCGCGTCCTCGGCGGCCCCGGACTCGAGCGAGGACCGGAGGTGGGCCAGCTGCCGCCGTACGCCGGGGTCGCCGTCGGCCGGGGCGACCAGGCGGACCGTCGCGAGGACCGCGACAGCGCTCACCGCCACCGCGAGGATCAGCCGGAGAGTGCGCATCGGCTGAGCTTAAGGACGGCAACCAAACGGAGGCGGCATCCGGCTCGGGAAACGCCTCGCTCCGCGCCATGGGCACCCCCGGCGGCTCCGGTGAACATTTCCGGGCGGCCCGCATACCTCCGAGCGGCCCCGGCAGCTAGGTTCGGCTGGGGGGCGACCAATTGAGTGACCAGGTCATCGGGCGTGCGCAGGAGATCGGGCGGCTGCGCGCGCTGCTCGATCGCACGCCCGGTGAGGGCGGCTCGCTCGTGCTGCGCGGTGACGCCGGGGTGGGCAAATCCACGCTGCTGGGCTGGGCCGGTGCGGAGGCCCGCCTCCGAGGGCTGCGCACGGTCACCGTCACCGGGGTGCAGGCCGAGTTCGACCTTCCCTACGCGGGGCTGGACCGCCTGGTCAGCACTATTCCGTCGACCGGTTCGGCCGACGGGGCCCGCGACGTGGTGCGCGCGGCGCTCGACGGCGACCTGACCCCCGTACGGGTGGCCTTCGCGCTCCTGACCGTGCTGGCCGAGGCGGCCGAGAGCCGTCCGCTGGTGGTGCTGGCCGACGACGCGCAGTGGCTGGACGACGCCAGCTGGGACGCGCTGACGTTCGTGGCCCGGCGACTGACCGGTGATCCGGTGCTGGTGCTGGTCACCATGCGCACCGGCGCCGAGACCACCCGGCGTCTCGGCGGCGCCGGACTGCCCGAACTGGTCGTGGAGCCGCTCGCCGCCGCCGAGGCGGCCACCCTGCTCGACCGGCGGGCGCCGGCGCTGCGTCCCGGTCTGCGCGACCGGATCCTCGGCCAGGCCGCCGGCAACCCGCTCGGCCTGGTCGAGCTGGCCGCGCTGGGCGATCACCCGGGCCGCCTGCCCGACGACCTGCCCCTGCCGGCCCGGCTCGAGCGCTCGTTCGCCCTGTCGGTCGCCGCTCTGCCCGAGGCGACCCAGCTGCTGCTGCAGGTCGCCGCGTTCAACGAGCACTCCGATGTGGACGAGACGGTGGCCGCCGCGGCCGGGCTGGCGGCGACCACTCTCGACGACCTCACCCCGGCCGTCTCCGCCGGGCTGATCCAGCTCGACGACGGCACGCTGCGGTTCCGGCACCCGCTCGTACGGTCGGCGCTGCGCCAGTCCGCTCCGGCCGGCCGCCGCCGCGACCTCCACGCCGCCCTGGCCTCGGCCATCCCGGATCTGCCGGGCAACGAGCGGCGGGTCTGGCATCTCGCCGCCGCCACGACCCGGCCCGACGAGGAGCTCGCGGCCAAGCTGGCCGAGGCGGCCGGCCGGGCCCGCCGGCGGGGCACGCCGGCCGCGGCGATCAGCGGCCTGGAGCGGGCCGCGCAGCTGACGCCCGACCCCGACCGGCAGGCCCACCGGATGATGTGGGCGATCATGACGGCCTACGAGATGGGCGACCACGAGACCCTGCGGCGGCTGATGGCCACGCTGTCCGGGCGCGTGCTGTCGCGCTCGGTGCAGGCCCGGCTCAGCTGGTTCCGCGAGGCGATGCTGGGCAGCGGCTGGTCGGGCGCCGACCGTCTCGCCTCGTTCGTCGAGGCCGTGGAACGGGTCCGCACGGACGGCGACGCCGAGCTGGCACTGACCGAGCTGGCGAGCAACGCGATGCGCTTCTATTGGTCCAACGCCGACCGGAGCACCCGGATGGCCATGATCGACGCGGTCGAGCGCTTCGAGCTGGCGGCCGACGATCCGTACCGCATCGCCGTTCTGGCCCTGGCCGCCCCGCTCGAGCGGGGGCCGGAAGTGATAGCGGCGCTCGAACGGCGCTCCCGCCAGCTCGACGGCACCACCGAGGAGCTCGACCTGCTGGCCACCGCGGCCTCGGGTCTCGGCTCCTGGCGCCGTTCGCTGATCCTCAGCCGGGCCGCGTCCGACTCGTTGCGCGCCGAGGGCCGGCTCGGTCAGCTCGCCCGCACCCTGGTCACCGAGGCGACGGTGGCCGCCCAGCTGGGCGACGTGCGGCTGGCCGAGCAGGCGGCGATCGAGGCGGCGGCGCTGACCGAGGAGACCGGCCAGCCTCGCTGGGCCTTGACCGCCTCGATCGCCCGCGCCCACGCCGCCGCCCTGCGGGGAGACAGCGCCCTGGCGCAGAGCCTGGCCGACGCCGCCGAAGGGGCTCTCCTGCCGGCCGGTGTCCATCCCCTGCTGTCGCTGGTGCAGATCGTCCGCGGCGTCGACGCCCTCGCCCTGGGCCGACCCGGCGCCGCCTTCGAACACCTGGCTCGCGTCTTCGACCCGGACGACGTGCCCTACCACCCGGCGATCCGGCTGTGGGCGGTCAGCCACCTGGCCGACGCGGCTCTGGGCTGCGGCCGCGAGGACGACCTGCGGGCGATCGTCGACGGGTTGCCGGACGTCGATCTGCCGGCTTTGCGGGTGGGCCGGGCCTACGTGCGGGCGCTGCTCGAACCGGCCGACCTCGAGGGTGTGATCGACGCCGACTGGCCCTTCGAGAGGGCCAGGCTGCAACACGCGTACGGTTCCTGGCTGCGCCGCCGGCGGCGGGTGGGCGAGTCGCGGGTGCACCTGCGGGCGGCAACGGCGGCCCTGTCGGCGCTCGGGGTCCGCCCGTGGGCCGAGCGGGCCCGGGCCGAGCTGCGCGCCGCCGGCGAGAGCAGCCCGACGCGCGAGGACGCCCGGGACAAGCTGACGCCGCAGGAGCTGCAGATCGCGATGCTGGCCGCCGACGGCCTCACCAACCGCGACATCGGCGAGCGGCTGTTCCTGTCGCCCCGCACGATCAGCTCGCACCTCTACCACATCTTCCCCAAGCTGGGCGTCTCGTCGCGGACCGAGCTGGTGCGCACCCTGATCGGCCACCACTGAGACGCCTCGGAACCCCAGGCGCTCAGAGCAGACCGTGCTCCATGGCCGTGGTGACGGCGGCGGTCCGGTCGGCCACGTCGAGCTTGGCGAAGGCGCGCAGCAGGTGGGTCTTCACGGTCGCCTCGGAGATGAACAGCGCCTTGCCGATGTCCGCATTGGTCAGACCGCGGGCGACCAGGCGCAGCACCTCGGCCTCGCGAGCCGACAGGGCCGGCGGTGCGGGCCTGCGCATCTGCCGCATCAGGGTCGAGGCCACGCTGGGCGCGAGCACCGTCTCGCCCCGGGCGGTGGCCCGCACCGCGTCGGCCAGCTCGCGCGGCGACGCGTCCTTGAGCAGGTAGCCGCCGGCGCCCGCCTCGATCGCCCGGAGGATGTCGCGGTCCGACTCGTACGTCGTCAGGACCAGCACCCGGACGCCGGGCGCCACCGCCGCGAGACGCCCGGTCGCGGACACGCCGTCGCCGCCGGGCATGCGCAGATCCATCAGCACCACGTCGGGTCGCAGCTCGACGGCCAGCGCGACCCCCTCGTCGCCCGAGGACGCCTCGCCCACCACGGTCAGGTCCGGCTCGGCGTCGAGCATGCCGCGCAGGCCGTGCCGCACCACCGGGTGGTCGTCGACCAGCAGGATCGTGATCACGCGGGCACCTCCACCTCGACGGTCGTGCCGGTCTCGGGATCGCTGCGCACGGTCACCGCGCCGCGCACCTGCTCCGCCCGCGACCGCATGCCGGCCAGACCGTATCCGTCGGCCTGCCCGGGGACGAAACCGCGCCCGTCGTCGCGGACGACCAGCCGGACCGACGAGGGCGTGTAGGCCAGCAGCACGGCCACCTCGTGGGCCTGGGCGTGCCGGCGCACGTTGGCCAGCGCCTCCTGGGCCGCCCGCAGCAGCACCACCTCGACCGCGGTGGGCAGGGGCCGCTCGTCGCCGGTGACCCGCAGGGCGGCCGGCACACCCGACTCCTCCTCGCAGCGGGCGACCTGACGGCGTACGGCAGAGGGCAGCGACCCCGACGTCAGCTCGGCCGGCGCCAGCGCCGCGACCAGGCTGCGGGCCTCGGCCAGGTTTTCCCGGGCCGTGCGCACCGCGAGCGCCAGCCGCTCGTCGCGCAGGTCCGGGTCGGCCGCCTGCAGCAGCGTGATGATGCTGGTGAAGCCCTGGGCCAGCGTGTCGTGGATCTCGCCGGCCAGCCGCGCCCGTTCGGCCATCGCGCCGGCGTCGCGGGAGAGCCGGGCGACCTCGGCGCGGCTCTCCTCGAGCTCGTCGATGAGCCGGCGCCGCTCCTGGCTCTGCCGCATGACCCGGACGATCCAGAAGCCGAGCCAGAGGCCGGCGGCGGTCGAGATCAGCGCGATGACGATGTCCAGACCGACGGCGGCCGGGCGCAGGATCGCGTCCGAGACCGGCAGCACGGCGTTCGCCGCCACCACCGCGACGGCCGCCGTCCGCAGCGCGGCCAGCTGGAAGATCAGCGGGGTGACGCCGAAGAGCAGCCAGTTCGCGTTCGGCACCGCGACCACCGCCACGGCGAACAGCGCGAGGTGGGCGGCCAGCAGGCCGAGGTGCTCCCGGTCCTGGCGGACGATCCGCCGGCCGGCCGCGAGATGCAGCACGACCAGCGCCGCGATCGCCCCGGCCGAGATCAGCCGGGCCCGGAGGGTGGGGCCGTCCGACGCGAGGACCGCGGCCGCCACACCGGCCGCGATCACCACCAGGTAGGCGTCCCACCAGAGGGCGCGCATCGGTTCGGCGTCCACCCCTACCGGTCGGGCCGCGTCCATCGGAACGTCACCAGACACAGCACCAATCCGATCACACACCAGGCGCCGAGCACCAAGGCCACGCGTCCGAGCTCCCACTGCCCGGCCGGCTCGTTGACGCGCATCCCGTCGGGCAGGAAGACCGCCCGGAAGCCCTGCGCCATCCACTTGACCGGGAAGATCGAGGCCACCGTGATCAGCCAGGACGGCAGCTGGATGACTGGATAGATGAACACGCCGGAGATGAACTGCAGCGCCACCACCGGCACGTTGAGGATGGCGCCGGCCGTGCGGGCGTGCCGGACGACCCCGCTGACCGCCATGCCCAGCAGCGAACAGGCGGTCACCGACAACAGGAAGATCCACGCGAAGGTCAGCCAGTGCGAGGCGTCCGGCAGCGACATGCCGAAGACCAGGGCGCCGACCGCGATCAGCACCGCCGCCTGGGCCACGCTCAAGGCCAGGACCAGGAACCACTTCCCCAGGACGTACGAGGTGGCGCTGATCGGCGTGCCGTGCAGGCGTTTGAGGGTGCCGTCCTCGCGGTCGAGCGCCAGCCCCGCGCCCATCGTCACGAAGGCGGTGGTGAGGATCCCGTACGCGATCATGCTGGCCGAGAAGACGTGGCTGGCGCTGACGCCCGGCTGGTCGTACGTGTCCTGGAAGATCGTGCCGAAGAGCAGCAGCAGCATGCCGGGGAAGGCGAACGTGAAGACGACGGCCGTGCGGTCGCGGAGGAACTGGAGCAGCTCCACGTGGCCGCGGCTCACGCCCAGGGCGAGGGTGCTCATCGGTGCGCTCCGATCAGGGTCAGGTAGGTGTCCTCGAGGGTGGGGCGGGTGATCGTCAGCGTGCTCAGGTCGGCCTCGGCCGCGACCAGCTCGCGGATCAGCGGGGCCGGGTCGGGCACCTGCTCGGTGCGCAGCACGCCGTCCGCCCGCCAGCTGACCTTGGCCCCGGCCGACGCCCGGCCGCCGAGCCCGGCCGGGGTGCCCCGCGCGACGATCTCCCCGCCGGCCAGCACGGCCAGCCGGTCGGCGAGCGCCTCCGCCTCCTCCAGGTAATGCGTGGTCAGCAGGATGGTGGTGCCCTCGACGGCCAGCGCCCGGATCAGGTCCCAGAACTGCCGGCGCGCCTCGGGGTCGAAACCCGTGGTCGGCTCGTCGAGGAACAGCAGCTCGGGACGCCCGACGATGCCCAGGGCGACGTCCAGCCGGCGGCGCTGACCGCCGGAGAGCGTACGGATCCGGCTGTCCTTCTTGGCGGTCAGGCCGACCAGGCCGATCACTTCGGCGGACGGCCGCGGGCGGGGATAGAAGCCGGCCACGTGCCCGACCAGCTCGCCGACGGTCAGGTCGGCGGCGTCGTCGGCGTCCTGCAGCACGATGCCGATGCGGGCCCGCCAGCCCGGCCCGGCCGTGCCCGGGTCGGCCCCCAGCACCCGCACCTCGCCACCGTCGCGGCGGCGGTGTCCCTCCAGGATCTCGGTCGTCGTGGTCTTGCCGGCGCCGTTCGGCCCGAGCAGCGCGAACACCTCACCGCGGGCCACGTCGAGATCGATGCCGCGGACCACGTCGTGGCCGCGGTAGGCCTTGCGCAGGCCCCGCACCTCAATGGCTGTCATGCCCTCGATCGTGCTGGTCGCACCGGGGCCGGCGGGACGACCGGGCGGTGGTCAGCGGCTGTCCACCGATCGGTGGACAGCGCCGGCCCGCCGGATCAATCCCAGCGGCCGGATCACTCCCAGCGGCCGGATCACTCCCAGCGGAAGGTGCGCGCGGCCGCGGTCACGAAGACGACCGCCCAGGCGCCGAGGCTGAGCCAGATCGCGGTCGGCACACTCGCGCCGTACGACAGGGTGGCCCGCAACGCCTCGGCGTGAGCGGCCAGCGGCAGCACGAACCAGCCGAAGGTGCCCAGGTCGGGGGCGGCGAACATGATGCCGCCGGCCGCGAGCATCAGCACGTAGATCAAAGTGGCCGCGCCCGTGGTGGCCTCGGGCCGCAACCGGCTGGCCATCAGCAGAGCCAGCCCCGAGTACGCCGCGGTGGCCAGCACGGTGACGCCGAGCGCGGGCAGGATCGCGCCGGCGTGCGGCCGCCAGCCCACGGCCAGCCCGACCGCGGCCAGCGTGATCAGCTGCACGACGATCAGGCCGAGCACGGCCGCCGTCTTGGCGAAGAGCAGCCCGGACCGGGTCAGCGGGGAGGCGCCGAGCCTCTTGAGCACGCCGTAACTGCGCTCGTAGCCGGTGGTGATGGCCTGCCCGGTGAACGCCGTGGACATGACGGTCAGCGCCAGCACGCCGGGCACCACGAAGGCCAGCCGGTCGTCGCCGGGCACGTTGGTGGCCTCGGTCAGCCCGGCGCCCAGCAGGACCAGCAGCGGCACGCCCATGGCGAGCACGACGGCCTCGCCGCGGCGGGCGGTCAGGGTCAGCTCCATCCGGATCTGACTGGCGACGACCGTACGCCGGGGCGCGCGGCCGGGGGCGGGAGCGAAGACGCCGCTCATCGGTAGACCTTCTCCCCGCTGGTCAGAGCCAGATAGACGTCCTCCAGCGTGCGCCGGCGGGTGTTGACGGCGGTGACCTGCGCGCCCGCGCCGGCGAACCAGCCCAGCACCGCCGCGATGGCCGCCGCGTCCAGGTTGCCGGTGATCGCGTACTCCCCCGGGGTCGGCTCGGTGACCTGGAGCTCGGCCAGCCGGCCGTCGGGCACCAGATGCGGGTCGGCCCGCACCTCGAGCAGGTCGATGCCGGCGGCCGCGGTGAGCTCGGCGGGCGTGCCGGTCGCGGCCACGACGCCCGAGCTCATGATGACCACGTCGTCGGCGAGACGCTCGGCCTCGTCGAGCAGGTGGGTGGTCAGCAGCACGGTCACCCCGTCGGCCCGCAGCTCCTCGATCAGCCGCCAGGTCGTGTGGCGGGCCTCGGTGTCCATGCCGGCCGTCGGCTCGTCCAGGAAGACCAACTCGGGGCGGCCGACCAGCGCCACGGCCAGCGACAGCCGCTGCTGCTCGCCACCGGAGAGCCGGCGCCACCTCGTACGCTCGAATTTCCGCAGGCCGAGACGGTCGAGCAGCATGTCGACGTCGAGCGGGGTGGCGGCGAAGCTGGCGAACAACCGCAGGATCTCGCCGGCCGTCGCCCACGGATAGACACCGCCCGACTGCAGCATGATGCCGAGGCGGGGCATCAACGCGTCGTGATCGCCCATCGGGTCGAGGCCGAGGACGGCGACCGTGCCGCCGTCGGCCCGGCGGAATCCCTCGCACACCTGCAACAGGCTGGTCTTGCCGGCGCCGTTGTGGCCGAGCAGGGAAAGCACCCGCCCACGGGGGACGGTCAGTGACACACCGCCGACGGCTGTCGTGTCGCCGTAGCGCACGACCAGATCCCGTACCTCGACCGCGTCTGTCACGGTCACCCACTTTACGTGCCGTGCTTTCCCGCACGGTGGTGGGCGGGGCGGCCCCGTTAGGGTGCTCACATGGGCGTGGTGGAGATCTACACCGACGGGGCCTGCGCACCCAATCCGGGCCCGGGCGGCTGGGGTGCGGTGCTGCGGTACGGCGTCAAGGAAAAGGATCTCTTCGGTGGCACCGCGGAGTCGACGACGAACAACCGGATGGAGCTGATGGCCCCGATCCGGGCGCTGGAGACCCTCAACCGGGCGCCGCTGACGGTCAAGCTCTACACCGACAGCATCTACGTGCGCGACGGCATCACGAAGTGGCTGCCACGCTGGGCGGCCAACGGGTGGCAGACCTCGGCGAAGCAGCCGGTCAAGAACGTCGATCTGTGGCAGCGCCTCGACGCGGCCGTCCGCCGCCACGACGTGCAGTGGCACTGGGTGAAGGGCCACGCCGGCCACCCCGAGAACGAGCGGGCCGACCGCCTGGCCACGCGCGGCCTGCAGGAGGCGGTGGCCGCGGGCGAGATCGTCGGCGGGGCCTGAGATTCGATCAGTCGTTCGGGGTCCGTCGAAAGGGTTATAGCTCCTGATCTATCCACTTCGAAAGAATTGGGAGCATGACCGCGCCCGGCGACCTTGTGCTGATCTCTGTTCTCGTCGCTCTGTTCGTCGCCTCGTGCGGATACGCGGCCGGGCGCCTGCACCAGCGCTATCAGCTGCGGCAGGACCGGGAGGAGGCCTACCGGGACGGCTACGAGACCGCCTCCAGCCGGGTGTTCAGCCTGGCCGCCCGGATCGCCTCACCCCGGCGCGGTGCTCGGCCGGCCCGAGGCGCGGCCTCGGTGAGCACCGTTGCTCCGGTGAGCCCCGTCGCCCCGGCGAACCGCACTGCCCCGGAGAGCCCCACTGTCCCGGTGGGTCCGGTCAGTCCGGTCGGCTCGGCCGGTCCGGTCGGTCCGCCGTCGGAGGCCGATTCGCCGAACGACCCGGGCCGGGCCGTGCGCCATCAAGGGGTTCCGGGTCCGGCCGTGCCGCACAGCCGCCGCGCCCAGGACCCGCCCGCGGCGGTGGCGCCCGGCAACCCCGTCGGGTTCCCGGCTCCCACGCCGCCGCCTCCGCATACGCTGCCCGAGCCCACGGCCGTGGGCGGTCTGCACTTCCAGCCGCTGCGGGACCCGCGCCCGGCTGACGGCTCGGGTCCGAGGCTGGGCCGTCGCGGTTCCCCGGCCGGCAGCACTGCGGCCGGCAGCACCACGGCCGGCAGCGAGTCGGCTAGCAGCACGTCGTCCGGCAGCGCTGCGGCTGGCAGCACGTCAGCTGGCAGCACGTCGGCTGGCAGCACGTCGGCTGGCAGCACGTCGGCTGGCAGCACGTCGGCTGGCAGCACGTCGGCTGGCAGCACGTCGTCCGGCGGCACTGCGGCCGGCAGCACGTCGACCAGTAGCGCGTCGGGCCGCAGCACTTCCGCCGGCGGCACGTCAGCCGGCCCGCCCGGCGAGGACTCGCCGGGTGGCAAGCACACCGTGCCCGACGAGCTGGTGCGGGCGGCGACCTACCGCCTCCCACCCGACCGCGTCTTCCGCGCGAAGGTCCCCAACAGCACACCGCTGCCCGAGCAGACGACGACCCATCTGTCCGTTCCCAAGCCCCGCCGCCGCACCGACGACAATGTCGTACCCCCGTCGTAGCGTCGTCGCATGGTCACCGTCGATGAGGTCCGGCAGGTCGTGCGCGACCTGCCACGCAGCTCCGAGCACCTGATAGCCGACCGGGTGAAGTTCCGCGTCGGCGCGATCGTCTACGTGGCCTTCTCCCGCGACGAGACCGTCCTGGGCTTCGCCTATCCCCGGGAGGAGCGCGACGCGCTGATCGCCTCCGACCCCGCCACCTTCCATCTGCCGCGCGAGTCCGATCTGCGCTTCAACTGGGTCGAGGCGTCGATGTCCGAGTTGAGCGCCGACCGGATGACCGACCTGGTCCTCGACGCGTGGCGCATGGTCGTGCCACGAAAGGTGTGGAGCGCCCAGGGTCTGTAGGCCGCCGCTCGACCGGCCCTCACGAGATCCCGCGGCCCCCGCGGGTAAGACACCGTGACGGGGCGCTGCGGGCGGGTGGGGTGGTCAGGGGTGGTGGGCGCGGTGCCACAGGTCGGCGCCGTGGCTTGTCGCCTCGGGTGGGGCCTCGTGCAGCCGGTAGGACCGGTGGCCGCCGGCCTCGGGCTCGGCCCGCAGAAACAGTGCCGGGTAACGATCGCGCTCGTCGTAGCAGTGCTGGGCCAGCTCGTGGAGGTGGGTGACGAAGACGACGGTGGCCCCGGCCGCGGTCAGGGCGTCGACGATGTGGCGGGCGATGTCGGAGCCTTCGCGCTCGTTCGTGGACTGGAACGACTCGTTGCACAGCAGCAGGCTGTGCGGGCCCATCACGTCGGCGAGCCGCGACATGCGCCGGAGCTCCTCGTCGAGTTTGCCGCTGGTGAGGGTGGCGTCCTCGTCCTGGGTGAAGTGGGTGTGGACGCCGGAGCGGGCCGACGTCGTGAACGCGGTCGCGGCCACGAACATGCCGGCCGCGGCCATCAGCTCGGCCAGGCCGACGCTGCGCAGGAACGTGGACTTGCCGCCGCGGTTGGCCCCGGTGACCATGATCAGCGACGTGCCGCCGGCGTCGACGTCGTTGGCCACGGCCGGCTGATCGAGGCGCAACTGCAGTCCCGGGTCGTACAGTCCGCGGGCCGTGAAGTGGCGGGATCCCGGATCGTGGACCACCGGCAGGACGACCGGGGCGCCGCGGTCGGTCAGCGCCCGGTGCAGGTGGAGGCAACCGACGTAGAAGGCTGATTCGAAGCGCAGAGCGGAGAAGAACGAGGACACGTGCTGGGCGGATCGCACGGCCGCGTCGGCCAGGCCGGCCAGCGCCTGGTCCCGCAGTGAGCTCAGCGCCCGGTGGCCGGCCTCGTCGCCGTAGGCCACCTTGTAGGTCGCGCTCGGCTGCTTAGCTCCCGGACTGCGACGGAACAGGCCGCGGGCCTGACGCTGCGGCCGCTGAATCACGAAGGCCGCGCTCTGGTTGCCGGTGCCGAGCCGGGCCGACACGACCAGGTTGCCGCCCAGCTTGAGGTGGCCGAGAAGCTCGGTGACCGAGTTGAGATAGGCCTCGTCCAGCCGGCCCTCGACCGTGGCGAAGAACTGGCGGAGGCCGGCCGACGTGACCCGCTGCCGATAGCGCTCGGCCACCGCGCGCAGCTCCCGCAGGAGCGGCACGAAGGACGTCAGCGTGACGATCGACCGGTTCAGCAGGGTCTCCGGCGTGTCGAAGAAGACCGCCCGGGCCGCACGGCTTTCGGCGTCGAGGGCGCGCCCCGCGAGCTCGTACAACTCCCGGCCCAGCTGCGGCTCGCGCAGGCAGTCGGCCAGGACGCCCTGCCGGTGAGCGACCTGTGCGGGATGCGGTGGCACGGACAACAGCACGGTGCGCGCCGCCTCCGCCAGCACAGCGTCGCCATCGGCCATCGCCTCGATCACGACGGAGAGCCCCAGGTCCTCGGCGACGCGCTCAGCCCCGGCCGGGCGCTCGGTCCCCGCCGCGGCCGCACCCGAACCCTCCCGGGGATCGGCGAACAGCAGACCCGGCCTCACGCGTGCGCCTCGATCCGGGCGCGCAACTGCTCCTGCGTGAGGCCGTACTTCGCGGCGAGAGCCCGGGCGTGGGCCTCGCCGTCGGCGCGGCCCCGCGCGACCCGGAAGGTCCGCCTGGTCGCGTCCTGCTCGTCGATGCCGGCGACCAGGGACACCACCCGAGGATCCAGCCGGGACAGCTCGTCGATGAAGGTGACGCACACGCCGGCCGAGCCCGCGTCCAGCACGGCCCGCAGCACGTCGCTGCTCATCGTCCGGGCGTCGACGAACGTGGTGGAGCTGAACATCTCGTTCAGGATCACCAGGGAACGGTCGCCGGCCTCGGTCAGCAGCTCGGCCACGCGCGTGACCTCGTCCTCGAGCCGGCTGCTGAGCTCGTCCGGGCGGTCGCCCCGTTCGAAGTGGGTCAGGATCGCGTCCGGCGGGTGCAGCGCCACGAAGCCACCCGGCACGGGCAGGCCCAGCGCGGCCAGGTGGTAGAGCTGCCCGATCGTCCGGGCGAACGTCGTCTTGCCGCCCTGGTTGGGCCCGGTGACCACCAGCACCAGCTCGTCGCGGCCGAGCGCGACGTCGTTGGTCACCGGGCGTTCGCCGGTCGCGACGAGCGTGCGGGCCAGCAGCACATCGAACGTCTCCACGACCTCGAGCCGGCGCCCGGGCCCGACCTCGGGAAAGCAGAACGGCAGCCCGGCGGCTCGCACCGGGGCGATGAAGTCGAGCCAGGCCAGGGCGAACCGGAGCTCGCGCTCCACGCCGTCGATGACCGGATGCCGGACCGTGGGATGGCGGCCCACGAAACGCGCGGCCCGCTCGAACACCTCGGGGAACAGCCGTACGAGCAAGTCGAGGACCGCTTGGTGCAGGTGGTCCATCTCGGCCCCGGGGCGCAGGTCGAAGTCGTGTCCGGCGACCTCGCCGCTCGCGAACCGCTCGAACGTCGCGACGGTGGCGGCGTTCAGATCGTCCTGCCCGGCCGGCGGACCGGCGGTGATCTCGTCGCCGGAGATCGACAGGGTGTAGCGGAGGTCGCCGAGCTCGGCGATCAGGGTCCTCGCCTCGGCCGCCATCGCCGCGAAGTCCGGGTCCGCCCGGTACTCCCGCAGCCACGCCAGCCACTCCCGCATCCCGGCCGAGGCGGGTGCCGCATCTTCGAGAGCGACCGTGACGGCGTCGATGACCTCCACGTACGTCGCGACGGCGTTCAGCCGCCACCGCTGGGATCGCTGCTCGTGACGGATCCGCGAGGCCGCCCGGAACTGCCCGGCGCACCGGCCGAGGCCGTCGCGGAACGCCCGTACCGCCGAGCGGAGCCGGTCGTCGGCCAGATCGGTGAAAACGGCCTGCCGTCGCTCGATGGCCGCCGGGTCGTCGAGACGAGCATGGAAGGCCGGCCTGAGATCGGGCCCCTCGTGCTCGGCCACCACGGCGTCGACGAGCAGGTCGAGCTGCAGATCCGCGAAGTAGCCGGGCTGGGGCGCCTGCTCGGGCAGCTCCCCGCCGAGGCCGCCGGGCCGGGCGAACAGTCCGCCGAAATGGTGTGCAGCCACCCGAGAACCCCGCTTGCCCCAGATCGGTCACCGGCCCTCAAGATCATACGCGACACGCCTCGGCCGGCCGGGCCTTTCAAGCCGGTGGGCGGCTCGCCCCCGAGTCCAGAGCAGCGACGATCTCGGCCGGGGTGAGGTCACGGTCGTTCTCGGGGTCGGCTCGGGCCAGTTCCGTACGCGCGACGTCGGCGTAGACGTCGGCGACCGCGTCGAACAGCTCCGGCGTCAGACCGGCGGCCCGCTGAGTCGCCGCGACCTCCCGCATCTCGTCGACGAAGCGGTGAGCCTTCGTGGCCGAGCGCGCGACCCCCGCCGTGTCGGCCAGGCCGTTGCGGTCGAGGTCGGCCAGGACGGCCTCGAGCACCCCGTGAGCGCCGGCCGTGCGCAGGGCCTGGGTGACCAGCGCGGTCAGACCCTTGTAGACGCTGCCGGTACACATCTTGAGCGCGCTGGCAGCGCCGAGCTCATCGCCGAGCACGACCGGCTCGACGTTCCCGTTCCACGGCAGCTCGGCGACGGCGGCCGCGGCCGGCCCGCTGAGATAGAGCCGGGCTCCGGGCCGCACGCTGGGTGGAGGTCCCGAGATCGACCCGTCCACCACCCGCGCCCCGGCCAGCGCGCCGGCCACCCGGGCGACCGTCGCGGGCGACACCGCGTTGAGATCCGCGACGATCAACCCGTCCCGGCCGGCCCGGTTCGCGGCGGTCCCGATCGCCCGCGCGGTCTCGACGGCGGCGCCGGGCGGGGTCACCGAGAGCACGATGTCGGCCGCCGCCACCACCTCGCCGAGGGTGGGCAGCACGTCGAGGCCGGCCCCCGCGGCCAGGCGGGCGGTTCGCGCCGAGCGACCCTCCAGGGTGGTGACCACCCGGACGCCCCCGGCCCGCAGCGCGGCGCCCAGCCCCGACCCCATGAACCCGGCACTCACCAGCCCGACAGTCGGCATGGCCTCCCCCTCACGATCAACCCCTCGACCCTAGGGCGCTGTGCCGCGCCCGTCCGCCCCCACGTGAGATCGGTGGATATTCACGCGACTGTGCCGGGTGGGACGGGCGGGGGCCGGTGTCATACTTGGCTGTCCCGCCACTGAGAGTGCTCGGAGCGTTATGCCCGCCGACGATGTGACCGTTCGCCGGCCGACGTTGACTCAGGTGGCCGAGCTGGCCGGCGTCAGCCTCAAGACGGCCTCCCGCGCGCTCAACCAGGAACCCAATGTGGCTGCCTCGACCGGTCGCCGGGTGCGCGACGCGGCCGACCTGCTGGGCTACCGGCTCAACGGCATCGCCCGCGAGCTGCGGCGCGGCGCCACCTCGGCGCTGGTCGGGCTGGTCAGCGGCGATCTGACCAACCCGTTCTACTCGGCCGTGGCCAGCGGCATCGAGCGCGAGCTGCGGCAGCACGGCCTGCTGCTGATCACCGCGAACAACGACGAGGACGCCATGCTGGAACGCAGCCTCGTCGACGCGTTCCTCGAACGGCGCGTCCGCGCCCTGCTCGTCGTCCCCAGCGCCGACGACCATGAATATCTGGCCATCGAAGGCAACCGCGGGGTCCCGTTCGTCTTCCTCGACCGGCCCCCGGACGGCCTGGCCGCCGACGCCGTCCTCATCGACAACGTGGGCGGGGCCCGCTCGGCCGGCGATCACCTGCTGGCCGCCGGGCACCGGCGGATCGCGCTGGTGGGCGACCTGGTGCGGATGGCACCGCAGCGTGGCCGGATCGACGGCTTCGTGGGGGCGATGCGGGCCGCGGGCAACGACGCCTGGGAGCCTTATCTCCGGACCGATGTCCACGACGTACGGCATGCCGAGCGCACCGTGCGGGACCTGCTGGCCCTCGACCCGGCGCCGACCGCGATCTTCACGACCAACAACCGGCTCACCACGGGCGCGTTGCGGGCCATGCGCGGGCTGGCCGACCGGCCCGCGCTGGTCGGCTTCGACGACTTCGACCTGGCCGACGTGCTCGGCACGACCGTGGTCGCCCACGACATGACCGCCCTCGGCCGCGAGGCCGCGCGGCTGGCCCACGAGCGCATCAGCGGCCATTCCGGCCCGGCCCGGACCATCGTCATCTCCACCTCCGTCATCACCCGCGGCTCGGGCGAGCGCCCCCCGCGGTAGCACCTTCCTCGGTAGCACCTCCCTCGGTAGCACCTCCCTCTGTAGCGCCTCCCTCGGTAGCGCCTCCGGACGCGCTGCTCACAACGCACCACGAACGCACACGACCGGCGCCCGGATCCACCCCGCAGATGCCCGAAATGGCCGGACGAGTAGGTTCGACCCTCCAGTCTCGACATTCGCCGAGGCGGCGCTGCTCTCGGACGTACGCGCAGCTCAGGGGTTTTCGCTCACAGAGCGACAGAAGCCGCACGTAACGACACGGAAACAGGCGTTGACACTTGTGCGATCAGACGGCACGGTACTCCCCATCGCTTGACAACGATGTCAATATTTCGATGGGAGACAGCTATGCGCTTCACTCGACGGGCTGCCGTGGCGGCTGTCGGTGTCGCCGCGCTCCTGACCGCCGGGGCCTGCGGGTCCAGTGACGACAATGGCGGCGGGTCCGGCTCGACAAAGGTAGAAGTCTTCACCTGGTGGGCCGACGGCGGCGAGAAGGCCGGCCTCGACGGCCTGGTCAAGCAATTCGGCACCGACTGCGCCGGGCAGACGTTCGAGAACGGCGCGGTCGCCGGGGGCGCCGGCGCCAACGCGAAGTCCGTGCTCGCGTCCCGCCTGCAGCAGGGCACCCCGCCCGACACGTTCCAGGCGCACGCCGGCGCCGAGCTGCTCGACTACATCAACGCCGGCCAGGTCGAGGACATCAGCGCCGACTACGACACGTGGGGCCTCAAGCAGGCGTTCCCGCAGGGCCTGATCGACAATCTGACCGTCGAGGGCAAGATCTACTCCGTCCCGGCGAACATCCACCGCGCCAACGTGGTCTGGAGCAACAAGAAGGTCCTGGCCGACGCCGGCATCACCAAGGACCCGGCCGATCTGGCCGCCTTCCTGGCCGACCTCGACAAGGTCAAGGCCAAGGGCATCAAGGCCCCGCTGGCGATCGGCAAGGACTGGACGCAGCTGATGCTGTTCGAGTCGGTGCTGATCACCAACCTGGGCGCCGACAAGTTCACCGGCCTGTGGACGGGTGCGACCGACTGGAACGACGCCGCGGTCACGAAGTCCATCGCCGACTTCACGCAGCTGCTGACCTACACCAACAGCGACCGCGACGCCCTGGACTGGACCGACGCCGAGAAACTCGTGATGGACGGCAAGGCGGCCTACCAGCTGATGGGCGACTGGGAGGCGGCCGACCTCGACGCCAAGGGCTTCAAGGACTACGGCTACTTCACGTTCCCGGGCAACGGCGAGACGTTCCAGTGGCTGGCCGACTCGTTCGTGCTGCCCAAGGGGGCCAACAACCCCGAGGGCACCAAATGCTGGCTGAAGACGGTGGGCTCGGCCGCCGGGCAGAAGGCGTTCAACACCACCAAGGGCTCGATCCCGGCCCGTACGGACGCCGCGCCGGCCGACTACCCGAAGTACCAGCAGGCCGCCATGGCCGACTGGAAGTCGGCGAAGCCGGTGCCGTCGTGCGCCCACGGCTCGGCCTGCTCGCAGGGCTGGCAGGGCGCGGCCAACTCGGCCCTCGGCGCGTTCTCCACCAAGCAGGACGCCGCCGGGCTGCAGAAGGCCCTGGCCACCGCCGCGTCGCAGTTCGTCAAGAAGTAAGCCGCTGAAGGAGAGGGGACGGCGCGGGCCGTCCCCTCTTCGCGTTGACGAAGGAGCCCTGATGCGCCGACTCCGGCACTGGGGACCGGGACTGCTGCTGCTCTCCCCCTCGCTGATCCTGCTCGCCGTCTTCGTCTACGGCCTGATCGCCTGGACGACCAAGGTGTCCGTCTCGGACGAGCACAACGCCCTGGGGTCGAAGGGCTTCGTCGGCCTGGAGAACTACACGAGACTGTTCACCGACGACATCAACGACCGGTTCACCCACTCGCTCAAGAACCTCCTGCTGTTCACGGTGGTGTTTCTGGTCGGGGCCATGTTCTTCGGCCTGCTGTGGGCCTTCATCCTCGAGCGCGGCATCCGGGCCGAGGGCTTCTTCCGTACGGTCTACCTGTTCCCGATGGCGGTCTCGTTCGTCGCGTCGGGTGTGGTGTGGCGCTGGCTGATGAACCCGAACCAGGGCGAGAACGCGGGCGGCCTGAACGCCGTACTCGGGGGCCTGGGTCTGGATTTCGCGCAGAGCACCTGGTGGACCAACCCGACCTGGGGCATGGCGTCGATGGCCATCCCGGCGATCTGGCAGCTGGCCGGCTATGTGATGGCGCTGTTCCTCGCCGGGTTCCGGGGCATCCCGGCCGAGTTGCGCGAGGCCGCGGCCATGGACGGCGCCTCGACGTACCGCCTGTACCGCAACGTGATCTTCCCGCAGCTGACCCCGGTCGCCCTGTCGGCGCTGATCATCCTGGGCCACATGTCGATGAAGATGTTCGACCTGATCATGAGCGTCTCGGGTCCGCAGTGGCTGACCGAGGTACCCGCGATCTACGTCTGGCAGACGCTGCTGACCAGCGACTACGCCAAGGCCGCAGCCATCTCCATCATCCTGCTGCTGCTCGTCGCCGTCGTCATCGTGCCGTACCTGATCTACACGAACCGCCAGGAGAAGACCTCATGACGACGACGTCTGTTGCTGCGCCGCCGCCGGTCGAGACGCTCGAGCCGAAGTCGAAGCCGCGCCCCCGCGGTGGGCCGGGATCGATCGTCAAGTACCTGCTGGCGCTGATCTTCCTGATCATCGTGCTGATGCCGCTGTACGTGCTGATCGTGACCAGCTTCAAGTCGGGCTCGGACATCGGCGTGACCAGCCAGTGGAACCTGCCCGAGACGTGGACGCTGGCATCGTGGGAGAAGGCGTGGAACGTCCTGCGCCCCTCGTTCATCCGCACCTTCGAGCTGGCCGTCCCGGTCGCGATCATCTCGTCGCTGATCGGCGCGGCCAACGGGTTCGTGCTGTCGCGCTGGCGCTTCCCCGGCGCCGACCTCGTGTTCACGCTGATCCTGTTCGGCATGTTCATCCCGTACCAGGCCGTCATGATTCCGCTGCGCGAGATCATCACGACGCTGGGGATCCCGCCGGGCATCACCACCCTGGTCTTCGTGCACTGCGTCTACGGCATCCCGATCTGCACGCTGATCTTCCGCAACTACTACGCCACGACCGTTCCCGAGGAGCTGATCGAGGCGGCCCGGGTGGACGGCGCGGGCCTGCTGCGGACGTTCGCCCGGATCATCCTGCCGATCTCGATGCCGGGCTTCGTGGTGACGGTCATCTGGCAGTTCACCTCGGCCTGGAACGACTACCTGTTCGCCATCTTCCTGTCGAACACCCGCAACGGACCGATCACCATCGCGCTGAACGCTCTGGCCGGGGCCCAGTCACCCGACTACGCGGCGTCGATGGCCGGCGCCCTCATCACGTCCCTGCCGACCCTGCTCGTCTACGTGCTGCTCGGCCGCTGGTTCATCGGCGGGCTGATGGCGGGCTCGGTCAAGAGCTAGCGCTTCCGGGTCGGCGCTTGCCCCCGGCACACCCGAACGGTGTGCCGGGACCAAGCGAAGTCTGAGTGACGATTCGGTCAAATCGCCCGTGGCGGACGAGACGAATACGCAAGATCACCCGTACGATCTGGCCTGTGACCACCGAGGATGTGCGCCTCGCGCGCGCCGCCCAGGGCTTCGCCGAGCGCATGGCGTACGCCTGTCAGAAAGACCCCGCGGAGATCGCCCGCCGCCTGCGCACCCGCCGCGTCGTCACCGCCCTGACGGCCGGGTGGGCGGTCGTCGTCCCGATCCTGATCCTGTACGGGGTGACCGGGCGCCAGCGGGAGACCGAAGTCATCGCGATCGCCGCGTTGCTCACCGTGACGCTCCCCTTCCTGGCGGCGGTGATCGCCACGCACGGCCGCCGGTTCGGACTGGGCGCGGCGTACGTCGTCCTAACGCTCCTGATGGTCCTGCCCGCGATCTGGGTCGCCCAGCTGAGCTGAAGGCGTCCTGGAGAAGTAGGGCCACGCCGCAGCCCGGCTCCACTCCTCAAACACGCCTTCAGCACTTCGGCCGGCAATCCGTTCCAGGCCACCTGGCGGGTGGGCGGACGCAGTGGCTGTTTCTGACGAATGCTTACCACCGCCGCCGGTAGTGGGATCAGCTAGCGCGAGGAGGGATCCTCCGATGGGCGATTCTTCAACAGGATTCCAGAGCCGATGACCACGCCCGGTGTCGCACCCATAAGTAGAGCCAGCGGCCAAGACATATCCATAACGAGTAGCCCGAATGCCGTACCGGCGGCAGCAATCAACACGATAAGCAGAAGAGACACTCTGTCACTCATTCGGATCCGCCAGCCCTTCGCTTTATCGATTGCCAGTGCGACCGCTGCGCTGACGCAGGCGTAAACAGCTCCTGCCACGCCGGTACCGTGGGATGCCATGCCCGCCGGCCGCAGGGGTGCCCTACTCAGGTGTAGCACCTATGCCTTCACTTCTACGGCGCAGTGCGGGAGAGGGGAACCGCCTGTCCCTCCCGCACTATACGCTTATCGCCGCTTACGCGCCCGATCGATCACTGTGGCCACGATCAGGAGAGAAGTCGCGGCCATCAGCCATCCCCCTAAGCCTCTAGTCCTTTTAGCCTCTTCAGTGAGCCACTTCGTGCCCAATCCGCCAATGCAACCTCCAGCGGCACCGGTGACGACCCAATCGCAGCCGCGGGTAAGTTGCAAGCTCCGGCTTCGATGATTGCACCGGCAACGGCGCCTCAACAGCAGTGACTGCTGCACCGGTGGCGCAAGCCTCGCCATAGTCAACTGCCAGTGACGTGATCTCAGCAAGGTTCGTTGAGGTACCGGTATTCGAAATGGGTGAGGTGTAGCGCTGCGGCGACGACGTCGCCGATTCTGCGGGGGCTG
>NZ_JALPVJ010000020.1 GCF_023544445.1 Actinoplanes sp. M2I2
GCCGCCATCGGAGCCATACGCACCGCAGGAATCACCAACATCGCAGCCGCCAACCGCCACTACGCCCGTGACAGCAACCGCCCGCTGGCCCTACTCGGCATCATCTAACGACTTTGCCGGGGCCCTGGGATCCGGGAGGACTCGAAGAGCCACCGTTCGGCGGCGGGATCCCGCAACGACTCTTCGAGCCGGGTCTCGGCGTCCTCGCTGTCGAGCACCAGCGCGTCGACCCCGTGCTGGATGAGCTTCATGCGGGAGGACAACGTGGCGACCCGAGCCGTTCGCATGGCCGCCGCGTGCGCGCGGGCCTCGGCTGTGCGCCCGGTGCGCAGCGCGGCTTCGACCAGGTCGAACATCACCCAGGTGCAGATCGGCACGTACGGCGCGAGGACACCGGCCGGACTGATGGCCGTGGCGTGCTGGTAGGCGGCTTCGAAGTCGCCGTCCGCCGCGGCGGCGAGCGTGCGGGGATGGTGGGCTATGGCCGCCGCGCCGGCGACACCCCGCGGCAAAGCCCAGTGGGTGATCTCGTCGGCCAGCTTGACGGCTTCGTCGGTCCGGCCCCGGCCCGCCGCGATGATGGCTTTGTCGTAGAGGAAATACCACGACAGGAACGGAAGTCCGCTGACGGTGCAGACCTTCAGGCCTTCCTGGGCCAGCTCTTCGGCCTCGTCCCAGCGACCGGTGAGGTAGTCGTCGAGGCAGAGATGCATGAGCGCGGAGAGTTGCCGGCGCGGCGCGCCTCCGTCGCGTCCCTGACGGACCAGGCGCCAGGAATGCTCGCGGTTGTCGCCGAGCCGGTCCGCGTAGGTCGAAGCGGTGCCGATCCGCATGACCCGGGTCAGGTCCTCCTCCTCGGCCAGGGTGGAGAGCAGCGCGTCCAGCTCGGGCCGGGCGGCCGCGCCGGTGCGGACCGGGTCGGCGAAGGTTCTGCTCAGCACCGAGAGGATGTCGGTCGGCGCCGGTGTGAGCCGGGCCAGGGCCCGGTGGAACACGGCCCAGTGTTCGGCGTCGCCGGCGTACCAGGAGAGCATGAGCAGGGTGTGCAGCGCTTCGTCGAGTGCCGGGTCGTCGGCCCGCCAGTCGTGGTCGCCGATCTCGATCGCCCCGGCGAGCAGGCGGTGGGCCGTGTGCACGTGGCCGTCGCCATTGATCATGAGCAGCGCAGCCGCGTTGGCCGCGTGCAGCGAGCCGGCCGGGTTCAGGCTGGTCACCCGGGCGTCGGCCAGCAGGGTGGTCGCATCGGCGGTGCCTCCGGCCTCCGCGCCGATGTACGCCGCCTCGGCCAGCCGCCGGGTGCGGTTCTCCGCGGTGGCGCTCAGCTCGGCCGCGCGGACCAGGGCGGCGATGGCGGCGATGGCGTCTCCTCGTCGCAGCACCCGGTGGGAGGCGTCCTCGAGTTGCTCCGCCACCGACTCGTCGGGGCCGGCCGTGGCGGCGGCCAGGTGCCAGGCGCGGCGTTCGGGGTCGGTGGGCAGCGCGGCGGCGATGAGGAGGTGGGCGTTGCGCCGTTCCTCGTGGGTGGACACCGCGACGATCGCCGACTGGATGAGCGGGTGGCGGAAGGTGACGAGCCCGGTGACGTCGTCCACGCGCACCAGTTCGGCCCGCTCGGCCGGGGCCAGGTCGGCGAGGCCGGTCAGGCCGCGCAGGACGCGTACGTCGCCGCTGCCCTCGAAGGTGGCCAGCAGAAGCAGCAGCCGGGTGGCGTCGGGCAGGCCGGCGATCCGGTTGGCGAACACCGTCTGGAGATGGTCGCTCAGGGGCACCACGCCCGACTGCCCGGCCCGGGGCCTGGGGCTGCCGGCGAGCGTGGCCGGCAGCTCGACCAGGGCCAGGGGATTGCCCTGGGCGAGGTCGAGCACGCGTTGCCGGGCGCGGGGCGCCATGTCGGGAAAGCGCGCCTGCACCAGCCGGGCGGCGGCGTCCGGGGTCAGCGGCTGAACCGCCGCCTCGGTCAGACCCCGGCGGTCGAGGAAGCTTTCCGTCCCGGTGCGCGAGGCGGCGATGACGCCCACCGGTGACCCTTTCACCCGCCGGGCGACGAAGCCGAGCACCACGGCGCTGGGCCGGTCGGCCCACTGCACGTCGTCGACGATCAGCAGGACGGGCGCCTGGTGGGCGATGGTGGTCAGCAGCAACAGGGCGGCGTTGCCGACCAGCAGCGCGCCCGGGACGGGACCTTCCCCGAAGCCGAGGGCGACGGTCAGGGCGTCGCGCAGGGCCAGCGGCAGCCGCTCGATCTCGGGGTACAGGGGCAGGAACAGCTGATTCAGCAGCGAATAGCTGACGTCGGCCTCGAACTGCGAACCGGCCGCGCGCAGCACCCGCATCCCGTCGGCGTCGGCCAGCCCGGCCGCGGCCGTCAGCAACGCCGACTTGCCGATGCCGGGCTCGCCGCGGACCATCCGGACGTCACCGCTCTGCCGCACCACGCCCAGGAAACGGCCGATACTGGCCAGCTCCGCCTCGCGTCCGAACAGCGGGCCCGTCATCGGTATCGGCTCTGGCAAGGGCTTTGGAGCCGGCTCGGGCTGTGGCATCGGGTGAGCTCCCCGTGGTCACCTGACATGCAATATATTGCACAATGTAAACGAAAGATTGTCAAGATATTCCGGCGGCGCGACGAACGGCTGACGGCGTGACGCCGTAGTGGCCCTGGAAGGTCCGGGTGAAGTAGGCCTGGCTGGTGAAACACCAGCGCGCGGCGATCCGGGCGATGCTGAGGTGGCCGAGGAGCGGGTCGGTCAGGTCCCGGTACGCCGACTCCAGACGCCGCAGCCGGATGTACTCGGTGACCGTGTGCGGTTCGTGCTCGAACAGCCGGTGCAGGCTGCGGGGGGCCATCAGGTGGACGGCGGCGATCCCGTCGTGGGTCAGGCCGGGCTCCGACAGGTGCTCACGGGCGTACCGGAGAACTTGAAGACGCTGGAGGTCCGCCACCGCTTCGTCGCCGGCCGGTTCGCTCCGGTCGAGCGCGCCGGCGATGAGGTGACAGGCGGCCTCGCCCAGGCGTCCGGCGGAGGTGCCGATCGACGTCCGCTGTTTCAGGGCGGCGGCGGTGAAGTCGGCCAGGACGGCGCCCGGACCCGTACCGAACGGGTGCGGATGCCGCATCGCCTGGCGAACGACGTTGTCCGGCAACGACAGCGCCTCGCGCGGGAAGGCCAGCACGATGCACGACCATCGTCCCTCCAGCCGCAGCTCGTAGGGGCGGCCGGCGTCGTAGAGCGCCATCAGGCCGGGCGCGATGCGCACCTGGTGACCGTTCTGGCTGACGGTCGCGGCCCCGTCGAGCTGCAGGCAGAGCTTGAGGCGAGCGGCTCGCTGCCCTCGCGCGGCCGGTGGCGTACGGCGCAGGGTCTGTGGCTTTCCGCTGACCCGGAAGGCGATCAGCGGGCCGAGGGTCGCGCCGGACACCGTGCCGATCGGCCCGTCCGCGGGATCGGCGACGCGGCCGGCGCCGGTCCGGACCCCGGACTGCCGCCACGCCTCAACAGCTGAAGAAGTCACGTCAGACTCGACGTGCCCGACCGGCGGAAGTTCAGTCGCCGCTGGTCAAAGCCCCAGGCGGAAAAGGTCAACCGGGTGCGGCCGGGCCGGGACACCGTGGGTCGCATGCCAGATAGCTATGACTTCATCGTGGTCGGTGCGGGGTCGGCCGGCGCCGTCGTCGCCGCCCGACTGTCCGAGGACCCGCGCGTACGGGTGCTGTTGCTCGAATCCGGCCCGGCCGACACCCTCCCGGAGATCGCGGCCCCGCCGGCGTGGCCCGCTCTGTGGGGCAGCGCCGTCGACTACTCCTATGTCACCGTCCCGCAGACCGGCACCGGAAACGCCGAGCACGCCTGGCCCCGCGGGCACACCCTCGGCGGCTCCAGCAGCATCAACGCCATGGTCTACCTCCGCGGCCACCCGGCCGACTTCGACGGCTGGGCCAAGCAGGGCGCCGACGGCTGGGACTACGCCTCCGTCCTGCCGTACTTCCGGCGGATGGAGACGGTCGTGGGCGGTGATCCGGCCTTCCGCGGCGACAACGGCCCGATGCGGCCGGCGATCGCGGCCGACCCCAACCCGGTGTCCCAGGTCTTCGTGGACGCGGCCGTCGCGGCCGGATATCCGCGGACCGACGACTTCAACGGCGCGAGCCCCGAGGGCGTGGGCTGGCACGACCTGTCCATCACCGGAGGACTCCGGCAGAGCACCGCGGCCGCCTATCTGCACCCGGTGGCCGGCCGGCGGCCGAACCTCACGGTGCTGACCGGCGCCCGCGCGCACCAGCTGATCATCCAGCGGGGACGCTGCGTCGGCGTGACCTTCGCGCGCGACGGCGAGCTCGTCTCCGCGTACGCGGACTACGAGGTCGTGGTCAGCGCCGGCGCGGTCGACTCGCCCCGGCTGCTGATGTATTCGGGGATCGGTGACGCCACGGATCTCGGCTGTCTGGACATCCCGGTGGCGCAGCACCTGCCGGGAGTCGGCCGGAACCTGCACGACCATCCGCTGGCCAGCCTGGTCTTCGAGGCGGACCGGCCGATCCCGGCGGCCCTGACCAACCACGCCGAGACGTCGATGCTGTGGCGCAGCGATCCCGGCCTGCCGGGCCCGGACCTGCAACTGATGTTCATCCACGTGCCGTTCCACCGGCCTGCGCTGCAGGCCCCGCCGAACAGCTTCACCTTCGGCGTCGCGGCAGTGCCCGACTCCCGGGGAACGGTACGCCTGGCCTCGGCCGATCCGACGGTCCCGCCGCTGATCGACCCGAACTACCTCGCGGAGGAGAGCGACGCCAAGCGCCTGATCCACGGCCTGGAGATGGCGCGGCCGATCGCCGCCGCCGCGCCGTTCGACGGCTGGCGCGGCCGCGAGGTCCTGCCCGGCGCGAACGTCCGGCAGTACGCCGGGCTCCGCGAATACCTGCGCTGGGGCACCGGCACCTACTACCACCCGGTCGGCACCTGCGCGATGGGCAGTGAGGCCGACGCGGTGGTCGGCCCCGACCTGCGAGTGCACGGCGTAGACGGGCTCCGCGTGGCCGACGCGTCGGTCATGCCCCGCATCGTCAGCGTCAACACCAACCCCGCAACGATCATGATCGGTGAGAAGGCGGCCGACCTGATCCGATCCGCGCACTCCTGACCGCCGCCGGCCGCCGCCCGTACTCCGGGCCGGGCGATCGGGCGTGATGCCGGCCTCCCCGCGACGGGAGGCCGGAGGACGGACACTGACACGATGCGAGACGGCTTGACCATCGGCGAGTTCGCCACGCTCAGCCATCTGAGCGTGCGGACCCTGCGCCGCTATCACGAGGCCGGGCTGCTGGAGCCGGCGACGGTGGACCCGTTCACGAACTACCGGTACTACGAGCCCGGCCAGATCGGGACGGCGCAGGTCATCCACCGGCTGCGGCAGCTCGACATGCCCCTGGCCGAGGTCAGGTCGATCCTCGCCACCGATGACCCGGAGAAGCGGGCCGCCTTCATCACCGGTCACCTGCACCGGCTGGAGGCCGAGCTGGACCGCACCCGGGCCGCGGTCGTGTCGCTGCGTCAGCTGCTGCGCCCGGACGCGGCCGAGCTCGAGGTCGAGCTGCGGTCGGTGCCCGCCCGGTCGGTCGCGGCCATCAGCGCGCCGGTCGTCCGGGCCGAGGACGCGCTCAGCTGGTTCGACACAGCGATGGACGAGCTGGACGCCGCCTTCCCCGCCGCCGAGCGGACCGGAGCGCCCGGCGGGCTCTACACCAACGAGCTGTTCACCGAAGGCGTCGGCGCCATGACCGTCTTCCGGCCGGTGCTCCGGCCGGGCGCCGCCGGCCGGATCGAGGTCCTCCACCTGCCGGCGGCCGATCTCGCCGTGACCGTTCACGCCGGCCCGCACGACGACATCGACATCACCTACGGGCGCCTGGGCGCGTGGGTGGTCTCGCACGCGCTCGGCATCGACGGTCCGGTCAACGAGACGTACCTGGTCGGTCCCCGGGACGGCGCGGAAGCCGGGCGATGGCGTACCGAGATCGGCTGGCCGGTGTTCCGGGTGACCCCGGCCTGACCGCCGCGACCCGTCCTCCCGGCCGGGCGAACCGGGGTGGGCTCGGCGGTGCCGCCTACGCTCGACGCATGATCGGACGCCGTCGAGAGCTGGCCGTCCTGCAACGGTGGCTGGACCAGGCGGTCGTCGACGCGGGCGCCTGCCTGACTGTCGTGGGTCCGGCCGGATCCGGTAAGACGGTGCTGGCCGGCGTCGCGGCGGAGCTGGCCCGGGAACGCGGGCTGCCGGTGGCCCGGGGCACCGCGGCGGACGCGACGGGCCCCCGGCTGGTGATCGTGGAAGAACCGCCAACCGCCGGGACGGTGGATGTCGATCGGCTGGTCCTCGGTGGCGCGGCCGTGCTGATCACGGCGACTCAGGCCCGGGAATCCGGCCGCCACCTTTATCTCACCCCGCTGACCGAGACGGAACTGGCGGCCCTGCTGCCCGGACGGCCGGCCGAAACCGTGCACGCGGTGTGGTTGCTCACCGCCGGCTGGCCCGGTCCGGCTCTCGATCTCGCGGCCGCCGTGCCGCCCGGCTCCGGCGCGGACGCCGTGGTGGAACTCGCCCTCGCCTCGCCCTCCCGGGGCGAGTTCCTCACCCTCGACATGGCCCTGATCCGGCTGCTGGAGGAGGTCGCGTCCCGGCCGCTCCCGCCGGCCACCCGCGCCCGCGTCCTGGTGCGGCTGGCCGGTGAGCTGCTGGGCGACCCGTCGGCCGCGAGCAGGCGGCGGGAACTGGTCGACGAGGCGGTCCGCCTGGCCCGGACCACCGAGGACCCCGGCACTGTGGCCGAGGTGCTCGACGGGCGCCTGCACGCGTTGTGGGATCCGGCGGCGGCCGATGAACGGCTGTCCACCGCGTCCCAGATCGTCGACCTGGCCCGCCGGGCCGGGGCCGCGGGACTCGAGCGGCGCGGGCTGTTCTGGCGGTTCGTCGCGCTGGCCGAGCTCGGCGACCTGGACGCGGCGGAAGCCGCCCTTGTGGCCTACGCACGGGCGGGGGAGCGCGACGGCGATCCGCAAGCGGCGGTCGTCACCCTGTCCCGGCAGGCCGTCCTGGCGCTGGTCCGGGGCCGCCTGGAACTCGCCGAGACGCTGGCCGCCGAGGTGGCCGAGTTCGGGCGACGGGTCGGGCTGGCCGACACCGAACGGCTGACCGCGTCGCTCCTCGGCCGGCTGGCCCTGCTGCGCGGTGACGCGGCACCTCAGGTCGAGCCGTTGCGGGCGCTCGCCCGGCGGCTGCCCGGACACTTTTTCGAGGTGACCGCGGCCCGGGCCCTGGCCGAGTCGGGTCAGGTCGCGCCGGCGTTGCTCGAGGTGAACCGGCTGTTGCCGGCGGTGCTGGCCGGGGCCGGTCCGCGCTGGATCGGCGCCGTGGCCGATCTGGCCCTGGTGGCGTCGCTCGGTGCGTCTCCGGCGGCCGCTCAGGCTCTCTACGACGCTCTGCTGCCCTACGCCGGCCGGCTGGTCGTCTGGGGCGGGGCGAACACGATCACCGGTCCGGTCGACGACTATCTCGGCCGGCTCGCCTCCCGGCTGGGCCGCACCGACGTGGCCGGCGCCCATTTCGATCGGGCGGTGGCCCAGGAGGAGCGGCTCGGTGCTCTGCCGTGGCTGGCGGCCACCCTCGCGGCCCGGGGCGACCAGGGCCGGGCCACGGCGATCGCCGAGGAGCTCGGCCTTCCGGCGGCCGGGGGACGGCCCGGTCCGGACGGCGGCCGGGGCGCCGAGGTGTGGCGACTCCGGCGCGACGGCGACGACTGGCTGATCGACGCGGGCCCCGAGCAGGCCCGACTGCGCGATGTGCGAGGGCTGCGGCATCTGCGCACCCTGCTGGCCCATCCCGGCCGGGAGATCGCCGCCCTGGATCTCGTGGCGGGCGGCGCCGGGCTGGTGACCTCCCCGCCGGACCCCCTGCTCGACGCCACGGCCCGCGCCGCGTACCGCAAACGGCTCGCGGACCTGGCCGGGCAGCTGGATGCCGCCGACCGCGCCGGGGACGTCGGGCGGGCCACGAAGCTCGCCACCGAGCGGCAGGCGCTGGTGAGTGAGCTGCGGCGGGCCGCCGGGCTCGGCGGCCGGGACCGCCGGCACAACGCCGAGGCGGAACGCGCGCGGGTCAACGCGACGCGGGCCATCCGGGCGGTGCTCACCCGGCTCGAGTCGCTCACCCCCGTCGCCGCGGCCCACCTGCGCGCCTCGGTGCGCACCGGCAGCTCGTTCCGGTACGAGCCGGCCGACGGCGGACCGGCGCGCTGGCAGGTGTGATCGAGGCCACGAACGACTTGTTCCAGGCCCGGTTACGCCTGTGGGGTATGTCGTCTCCCCTCGTTCTTCTTCATGGACTCACCTTCGACCGGCGGCACTGGGAGCCGCTGCGCCGGGAGCTGGCGGTCGTGGACCCCGACCGTACGGTCCTCGCGCTGGACCTGCCGGGCCACGGCGACGCCCCGGTGCGGGCCTCGTACGGTCTGGAAGAGATCGTCGAGGTCCTGCACAGCCAGATCACGGCGGCTGCCCTGCCCGAGCCGCCCACTGTGGTGGGCCACTCCGTGGGCGCGGTGATCGCCACTGTCTACGCCGCCCGCTACCCGGCCCACGAGGTCGTCAACCTGGACCAGATCCTGCTGCCCGGCCCCTTCGGCGGCATCGTCCGTGCGGCCGAGCCGGAGCTTCGCGGTCCGGGCTGGCGGGCGGTGTGGGACCGCATGCTGGCCGGCATGGGCATCGATGCGCTGCAGGGTGAGGCGCGGCAGATCGCCGAGACCGCCACCGATCCCCGGCCCGACCTCCTGCTGGGCTACTGGGCCGAGATCCTGCGCGGCACCGACCAGCAGATCCGGGCCGACCGCGAGGCGGAACTGCGCGGGATCGGCGAACGGGGCATCGGCTATCGCTGGGTCACCGCCGCGCAACCGCCGGCCCCCTATGTCGACTGGATGACGGCGACGCTGCCGACGACCGTCATCACGGTGCTGCCCGGCAGCCATCTGCCGCACCTGGAGCATCCGGCTGAGCTGGCGCGGCTGCTGACCGACAAGAACTGAGGCGGTCAGGTCCGCCGGCCTGCTCGCCGGCGGGGAGGGCGCTCAGGTTCGGCCACGCCCGCCCATCGTCTCGGTCGCCTTGACCCTCTCCCTGGGGGAGACCGCACCGTTGAGGTATGGACACCACATCAAGCCGAGCCGACCTCTCCTGGGACGAGCTGCCGGCCGCCATCACCACGTATCTGCCCGCGCACGAGAAGCACGACACGACGACGGCGCTCGGGTCGTTCGCCGTCGACGCCGTGGTGACCGACGAGGGGCAGACCTACCACGGCCACGACCAGATCCGGGGCTGGCTGACCAAGTCGGCCGGCGAGTACACGTTCACCACCGCGTTCGCCGGCGCCTCCCGGGACGGCGGGACGGGGTGGGACGTGATTCAGCATCTGGAAGGCACCTTCCCGGGCGGATCGGTCGATCTGCACTACCGGTTCACCCTCGACGGCGACCGGATCACCCGGCTCGTGATCGAACCGTAGGAGCCGCGGCTCGGCCGGCTGCCGGTGCTTCCCACCCGGCAGCCGGCCGCGACGCCGGTTCCGTCAGCGCCCGGATCAGGGGCGCGGGTCCACCGCGGCGCAGGTCGCGCCCCGCGCCGGAAGCCGCCCCTCGATCAGGTAGCGGTCGACCACCCCGTTGGGGCACGGCAGGTGCTGGCGGTAGACCCCGTGGCCCCACCCCTGGTAGGTGAACAGCCGCGCGTGGCCGATCTGCTCGGTCACGGTGGCCGCCCAGTGCCGCGGGGTGGCCGGGTCGTGCTGGGCGGCGACGACCAGGGCGGGACGGCGCAGGGCGGCGTCCAGGCGATGCTGCGGGTTGCCGACCTTCCCGGGATGGCCGACACAGAAGCTGAACGACTCCGCACCGGCCGCGCCGACCCGCAGGTGAGGAGCGACCCCTTCGGCGCGCTCGATCAGGCGGGAGAAGTCCGCGAAACCCCGGATGCCGAGGTTCCAATCCTGACAGAACGCCAGGTCGGGGAGGGGCCGGACCTCGGCCGTGGTGGCTGCTCGCCCGGGCGCCGGCGCCGGCCCGCTGTCGAGGGCGGCGAGCCGTTCGGCGAGTCCGGGCCAGGCGGCGGGAAGCCAGGACGTGAACTGGAACTCCGTGGTGAGGCCGTAGCGGGTGTAGCTGCCGAGGTCGCCCCGGTCCGCCCGGTCGCTCAGCGAGGCGAACAGCGCCGGCACATCACGGCCGTGCAGAGCGCACGTCGTCGTCCGGCCGCACCAGGACGCGAACTGCTGGAACAGGTCCTCGGCGGCTGCGGCGTGGGTGACGAAGAACGACCGCGCGGACTGGCTGTGGTCCATCGGGCTGTCGAGCACCATCGCGCGAACCCGGTGCGGGTAGTTCTCGGCGTAGGCCTGGCCCGTCAGCGTGCCGTAGGAGACACCGTAGAAGCTGATCGTCTCTTCCCCCAGCGCGGCCCGGACGGCGTCCACGTCGTGGGCGACGCTCACCGAGTCGAGATGTCCGGCCAGCGGCCCGGTGTGCTTCCGGCAGTCCTCATACAGCGCCCGGTTGTACGACACGAGGCTGTCGTAGGCGGCCCTGGTCGCCGGCACCGGGTGCGGCCGTCGCGCCAGCAGGTCGGCCGAGCAGAGGACGGGATTGCTGCGGCCGACACCCCGCGGGTCGAAACCGACGACGTCGAAGCGGCGAAGCACCTCGGGGTTGAAGTAGCGTTCGTCGAACACAGCGTCCACACCGGACCGGCCTGGCCCGCCCGGGTGGAACATCAGGGTGCCGATCCGGTCGGCGGGGTTCGCGGCCGACCGTTTGGCCAGGGCGAGCTCGAAGGTGGGGCCGTCCGGCCGGGCCCAGTCGACGGGAAGGGTGAGCGACGCGCATCGCACCCGCGGGTCGGCCGGGTGCTCAGGGCAGTCTCGCCAGACCGGACCGGCGCCGGCACGCGGCGAGGCCGAACTTGCGCCGGTGTTGACGATCGCTGCGCCTCCGAGAATCAGCGCCCCGGAGACCAGGACGTACAGCGTGGTCAGGAATTTCCTCGGCATGGGTCCTCCGCGGGACGGGTATCGGTCGGCCGCCGACAACGGCGCACACTGCGACACGACGTACTCCGGCCCGGCTGGTTCAACGAATTCAGGAAGCCGGGCCGCCGGTTGAGACAACAGCCGCCCCGGCCGTCGTAGCGGGTATGACTTCTCTCGACCTGGCGCCGAGTATGGCGTCACAACTTCGGAACTGCAGGCGTTACTGGCTCGGCTACGACAGCGACAATCGGGCTGACGGCAAGGTGTCCCTGTACCGCAGCGGCGTACGGCACGGGCAGTTGAACGGCATTCTGCGGGTCACCGCCGGACGGTTTCCCGAAGCGCTCGCCCCGTCCGAGAGCTTCGGCGCGCTGCCCTGGATCTGGTGGGTCGGTCCGGACAGCTATCCCGGTCTGGCCGGCGATCTGCTCGGCGCCGGTGCGGTCGAGGTCGGAAGGTTGCCGGTGATGGCGGCGCCCATCGACGAGGTGACCGACGTCGACGTCCCGCCCGGCTTGACGATCGAACAGGTCCCGGCGTCCGGCTCGCTGGAGGCCTGGGTGGACGCTTACGCAACCCCCCTGGGTGTGGAGCCGGATCAGCGGAGTGCGGCGGTGCTCATGGAGGCGGGGCATCGGGAGGCTCCGCAGCACCTGATCCGCTTCGCCGGGCGCGTGGACGGGCGCGTCGTCGCGACGTCGGCTCTGCTCGACAACGACGGCGTGGCCGGGATCTACGTGGTGGCGACGCAGGAGTCGTATCGTCGCCGTGGCATCGGCGCGGCCCTCACCGCGGCCGCTGTCGCCGAGGGGCGCCGTCGCGGTCTTCCCCTGGCTTCGTTGCAGGCCACTGCGATGGGCCGGCCGGTGTACGAGCGTCTCGGTCTGCGGCCGGTCGCCGAGTACCGGCTGTTCACGTACTCCTGACCATCGTCCCGGGCCGGTGCGCCGGGTGCGGCGTGCGGTCCGGACGCGGCAGCGTCCGGACCTCCGCGGGCGTCGTCAAGGGTGTCGCGGTTACTCCGAGGGCGCCATGGCCGCGGTCCACGCCGTCTGCGCGCCCACGAGCACGAGCAGGCAGAACAGGATGCCCTCCCACTGGGGTCCGGTGAGCCCGGCGCCCGGCGCGCGTCCGAGCTGAGGGAGCACAGCCACCACGACGATGAGCCCGTACACCGGGGTGGCGACCCGGACCAGCAACCGGGCCGCCGTCCGGCCGCCCGACCTCGCGATCCCCGGGGCGGACGACAGGATCCCCACCGCCCCGGCGACGCCGGCGATCACGAAGGCGGTCCGCCAGACCGCCGTCGCCTCCGGGGCCACCTGACTCACCAGCGCCGCCGCGCCGGGCACGAGGAACTGAAGAGAGATGATGTACGCCGCCCGCCCGCTGCCCGCGCCGGTGCTGCGCAGATGCGGTCGTTCCTGCACGGTCACCCACCACAGGCCGAGCAGAGTGAAGTTGATCCCGGCCAGGATGCCGTAGAACGCGGTCAGCTCCTTCATCGCTCACCTGCCGGCGCGGCGCCGCCTTCGTCGCTATCGGGCAGGGGGAGCACCGGCCGGCGGTGGGAACGGACCATCATGAGTTCTCCATCCAGGTTGCACAGACGTCGTCTTCTTGTACGCAGGGCGGAGCGGACTGTTCACCGCGCTCCGATGGTGGTCGACGCCGGCATCTGTCGCATGACTTAACCGAGCCGTGCGGAGGTCGGCTGTTCGCGTGGGCGCCATCACATCGGCGGAGATGGGCGTCAGCCCGCCATTGCCCTGCAAAAGGCGCGATCCCGGCAATGCGGATCGTCGCACCGGTACGGGGGCGGGCAGGCGAATGACTGATTCGGGGGACGGGCCGCGAGCGGAGGGTGGTTCTCACAACGGCCCGCTGTTCAGGGCGCGTCGTTCGTCTCGTTCGTCTCGGAGGAGTTCTTCATGAAGCCCACGGTTGTTCTGGTGCATGGCGCCTTTGCGGAGTCGGCGAGCTGGAATGGTGTGATCAGCCGGTTGCAGGCTGCCGGTCATCGCACTGTCGCCGCCGGCAATCCGTTGCGGAGTCTGTCGGGCGATGCCGCTTCGGTGTCTGATCTGCTGGCCACCATCGAGGGACCGGTGGTCCTGGTGGGCCATTCCTATGGTGGGGCTGTCGCGTCGAATGCCGCGGTCGGCAACGACAACGTCAAGGCGCTGGTTTATGTGGCCGCGCTGGCCCCGGACAAGGGTGAGACCACTCCTGATCTGCTCGGGATGTTCCCGGGGGCGACGCTGGGGGAGCACCTGTACGAGGTGCCGCTGAGCGATGGCACCGCCGACGTCTATGTCGCCGCCGAGCACTACCACGAGCATTTCTGTGCTGACGTGCCGGCCGGACAGGCCGCGCTGGATGCGGCTACGCAGCGGCCGTTCAACTCGGTGGCGCTCAACGAGGCGTCGGGTGAGCCGGCGTGGAAGACGATCCCGTCGTGGTTCATCTCGCCCGAGCAGGACCGGGCGATCCCGCTGGAGACGTTCCGGTTCATGGCCGGACGGGCCAACGCCCGCGAAGCGGTCGAGGTGCCCGGCGCGTCGCACGCTCTGGCCGTTTCGCAGCCGCAGGTGGTGGCCGAGTTCATCCTCCGGGCCGCCGCGGCCGTCTGAATCGACCCTGGCCCGATGGTCGACCTGCCGGGCCCGGCGCCGCGAAGTGATTGACGGATCCACTCAGTTCTCGAAAGGACAAGTTCTCATGAAGGTTCAATTGTCGCGTGTGCCCGGTCGTCGGGTCGCTGTGCGGACGGTGATGACCGCGGGTGTGGCGGTGGCCGCGCTGGTGGCCGGGTCGGCCGGTGCGACGGCGCAGTCGCGGCCCTCGGCCAAGCCGACGGTGGTGCTGGTGCACGGTGCGTTCGCGGATTCGTCGAGCTGGAACGGTGTGGTCACCGAGCTGCTCGGTGACGGCTATCCGGTGGTGGCCGCGGCGAACCCGCTGCGGGGGCTGCACTCGGATGCCCAGTACCTGCGCAGTGTGCTGGCCGGGGTGAAGGGGCCGATCGTGCTGGCTGGGCATTCCTATGGCGGGTCGGTGATGAGTGAGGCCGCCGATGGGGACAAGGACGTCAAGGCGCTGGTGTACATCGCCAGCTTCGCCCCCGACAAGGGGGAGAGCACGTCCGCGCTGGCGGCGAAGTTCCCGGGCGGGCAGTTGGGCGAGGCCCTGAACGAGGTGCCGGTGACGGTGCCCGGCGCGGGGGCGGGGACGGATCTGTACATCAAGCAGGATCAGTTCCGGCGGGTGTTCGCCGCGGATGTGCCGCGGCGGGAGGCGGCGCTCATGGCGGCGACACAGCGGCCGATCACGAGTGCGGCGCTGGACGAGAAGGCGACCAGGACGGCGTGGAAGTCGATCCGGTCGTGGTTCCTGATCACCCGGCAGGATCTGGCGATTCCGGCGGACTCGATGCGGTTCATGGCCAAGCGGGCCAAGTCCCGCACGGTCGAGATCGACGCTTCGCACGCGGTCACGGTGTCCGAACCCGACGCGGTCGCCGACCTGATCGTCGAGGCGGCCCGAGCCACCACCCGCTGACCACCGCAGGGCGCGCCCGGCAGGCTCCTGGTTTGAGCTTCCGCGTCCTGCCGGGTCGCCTCCGAGCACGCAGCCGCGAATGACCGACGACCGTTGAACTGTGGCCGTTCGCACCCGTCGTAGCGAAAGGCACCCCAAAACGATCTTTAAGGAACGTTCAGGAGTTACCTACCGTCATTCAGCAAACACCGTTCAGGAGCAGAGACAGTGCCGCACGTAAGCAAGGAGTGTTGACGAGCTCGCAGTCAACACAGTTCCTAGTGCACGTAGGGGGGATAGTTCCGTGCCTTCGACCAACGGCGACGAGACATCGTGGTGTTTCGGCGTGCTCGGACCGGTGCACGTCCGGCGGCAGGGAACGGAAGTGGACCTCGGTGCCCGGCAGCAGCGTCTGATCCTGGCCTTGTTGCTGGCCAACGCGGGGCAGCCGGTCGGTCTCGCGGACATCGTCGAGGTGTTGTGGGATCAGCGGCCGCCGCAGAGTGCGGTGAACGTCGTGCACCGTTATGTGGGTGCGTTGCGGCGGTTGTTCGAGCCGGGCCTGGCGGCCCGGTCGGCCGGGCGGTGGTTGCTCGGTGATGCGGCCGGCTATCGGATGCGGGTCGACGCGGACAACCTCGACCTGCTGCGGTTGCGGGAGCTGGCCGAACAGGCCAGGGCGGACGCCTCGGCCGGGCGGTTGCCGGAGGCGATGTCGGCCTTCGAGCAGGCTCTTGCCCTGTGGCGCGGACCGTGCGGCGGCGTGGCCGAACTCGGCGCCAACGACAACCTGACCTTCAGCGTTGTCGACCACGAGTGTGCCGACCTGGCCCGGGAGGCGGCCGCCCTGGCGTTGCGCCTGGAGCGGTCCCGATCGATTCTTCCCGTGCTGCGGCGGATGGCCGAACACCGTCCGCTGGACGAGGCTCTGCAGGCTCAGCTCTTGCTGACCTTGTCGGCCGACGGGCAGCAGGCCGAGGCGATCACCCTCTATCACGACATTCGCCGCCGGTTGGCCGAGGAACTGGGTGTGGATCCGGGTGAGGAGCTCCGCGAGGCGTATCACCTCGTCCTGGGGCAGAACGCGGCTGAGCCGTCAGCCTCGCGGACGCCGGGCGGGATGACCATCAGCCGAGCCTCGGCTGTCTCCACCGTGCTCCCGGCGCAATTGCCGGCTGATCTGCCGTATTTCACGGGTCGTGACGAGGCGCAGCGCCGGACGTTGGGTCTGGTCAACGGTCACGTGCTGACGCAGGTGTCGATGCCGGTGCTGGCCATCGACGGGATTCCGGGTATCGGCAAGACCAGTCTGGCCATTCATCTGGCTCATCAGCTGGCCGATGCCTATCCGGACGGGCAGCTGTACGTCGATCTGCAGGGTTTCGACCCCGAACAGTCCGTGCTGCATCCGGCGGAGGCGCTGCAGGGTTTCCTGAACGCGCTGGGAGTGCCGGATGCCGACATCCCGGCGAGTCATCACGCCCGGTCGGGTCTGTATCGCAGTGTGCTGGCCGGTCGGCGGGTTCTGGTGGTGCTGGACAACGCGCACAGCGTGGAGCAGGTCCGTCCGTTGTTGCCGGGGGCGCCGGGGTGCCTGGTGCTGGTGACCAGTCGTAAACGGTTGACCGGGCTGGCGACCGCGCACGGCGCGCATCTGATGACGCTGGATGTGTTGTCGGCCGAGGACGCCCGGGACTTCCTGGTGTCGCGGATCGGGCCGGCTCGTACGGGGGCGGACCCGGCGGCGGTGGCCGAGATCGTGGCGCGGTGCGGGCGGTTGCCGTTGGCGCTGGCGGTGGTCGCGGCCCGGGCGTTGACGCATCCGGATCACCGGCTGGCCGACATCGCCGGGGAACTCCGTGACGCGCAGGGCAGCCTGGACGGGTTTTCCCATGACGACATGGGCAACGACATCCGGGCGATCTTCTCGTGGTCGTACCGGATGCTCGGTGCCCGGGCGGCCAGGTTGTTCCGGTTGTTGTCGTTGCATCCGGGCCCGGATATCGCTGTCGCGGCGATGGCGAGCCTGGCTGGTGTGCCGTTGGGTGAGGCCCGGGTGCTGGTCGGTGAGCTCGTACGGACGGGTTTGGTGGCCGAGCACACGGTGGGCCGGTACACCACACATGATCTGATCCGCGCGTACGCGCAGGAACTGGTCGGTCTGCACGACGACGACCAGGCCCGGGCGGACGCGTTCGACCGGCTCGTGCACCACTACCGGCTGAGCGCCTACAACGCGGACCTCCTTCTGGGCCCCACCGTCGTGCTGAACCGGCCCGAGGCGCCGGGGGACACCGTCATCGCCCACCTGGGCGACGCGGCGGAGGCCGTCGACTGGTTCAACCAGGAGCGGCACGTCCTCAAGGCCCTGGTCCAGCGCCGGCTCGAGGACGGCCATCCCGGGTCGGCCTGGCGGTTGGCCCTGACCCTGCAGCGTTTCAGCCATCGCGAAGGCTGGTGGCACGACTGGGCGGCGATCGCCCGGGCCTGTCTGCAGGCGGCCACCGTCGCCGGGGACGACCTCGGCCGCGCCCACATGTCCCGGAGTCTGGCCGGCGCCGAACTCTCCCTGGGCGATCCCGACTCCGCGGCACGGCTGCTGCGTCTCTCGCTCGACCTGTTCACCAGGCTGGGCAACCCGGAGGAGCAGGCGCTGGTGTATCGCAACCTCGGCCAGCTGCGGGCCGCGCAGGCCGATCATCTCGACGCCGTCGACAATTACGAGCACGCTCTGCGCCTGTTCGAGTCCCTGGACGATCGGCCGGCCCAGGTCATCGTCCTGTACTGCCTGGCCGACGCGCAGGTTCACCTCGGCCGGCCGGACACCGGCATGACGCTGGCCCACCGTGCGTTGTCGATCGCCGAAGCGCTGGGAGACCCGGAAGGGCTCGGGCTGTCCCACGAGGCGCTGGCGCTGAGCCTCGAGGCCGACGGGGACCTGTCGGCCGCGCTGACCGCCTGGAAACAGGCGAACGAGATCTACCGGCAGATGGGGTGGCGGATGAACCAGACCGAAGCGCTGACCCACCAGGGCGACACCGCACTGGCCCTGGGCGACCCGGCCCAGGCTCGCGCAGCCTGGCGACAGGCCCTCGAGCTGCTCAGCCACCGGCATCTTCCCCTGGTGGCCGAGATCGAGGAGCGTCTCACCCGCCTCGAGGCGCCCAGGGCCGTACGGGCCTACGGCACACGCTGAACTTGCTGGTCCGCGCTCCGTCGTGTCGGATATGGGACACGCGCCTGCGGATGGCGGAATCAATCCGGACGTCGTCGAGGACGATCAAGCATCGTGGCTGGCGTTGACGGATGTTCTCTCGCGGAGTTTCGCCGCGCCGCGGATTCTGCCCGCCGACCATGAGAAGGCGCTGGCCAGCCTGCGTCAACTCCAGGTCACCGCCACCTCGCCGCTGGGTGCCATAGCCCTGAACAGCGGGGGCATCCTGCTGTACGACGGCTGGCTCCGCATCTTCGGCGGTTCGCCGTGCCCGGAGGAGGGTCTTCCCAGCATCGGGCAGATCAACAACTTCCCGGTGCCCATGGACCGGATGTGGACGCCGACGGAGGGGCTGATCGTCGCGCATGACGTGCTGGGCGGCATCTTCCTCCTCAACGGTCTGCGGCCGGGCGCCGGCCGGCCCGGCGTGCCGGGGGAAGTGATCTACTTCGACCCCTCGACGCTGAACTGGACGCGGATGAGGATGTCCCACAGCGAGTGGCTGGCCTGGTGTGTCTCCGGCGATCTCCCGCACTTCTACGACGGTCTGCTCTGGCCGAGATGGCGCGACGACGTGATGGCGCTCCGGGCCGACCAGGGCATCGTCGTCTCGCCGTCCCTCTGGACCGGGGAGACCGCGGCCGCGGGAGGCGACGTGACCCGGACCGTCGCCTCCATGGCCGAGGTTCTCGCCCTCCAGTTCGACGCCGCCCAGCGGCACGGGCGACGGCTCGACGGCGCCCTGGGGCGCTTTCCGCCGCCCGCCTGCCGCTGAGGGTTCGAGGAGCGCGGGCGGGCCGCGTCAGTGCGGGCTGATCTTGACCGGGGCGTCGAACCAGGCGGCCTCCCGCAGCGTGGACAGCAGTCGCTCCCGGCGTACCTCGTCCTGGTGGTCGATGAAGAGGACCCCGTCGAGGTGGTCGGTCTCGTGCTGGAGGCAACGGGCCAGCAGACCGGTGCCGACGACCTGCACCGGGTCACCGGTCTTGGTGTAACCCTTGGCCTCGACGTTCATGCGGCGCTTGGTGTCGAGGTAGATGCCGGGAATGGACAGGCAGCCCTCCGGACCGTCCTGTTCCTCTTCGTCGGGGAACTCCAGGACGGGATTGACCAGGTGGTCGAGACGGTGACTGTTACCCGGAAGGTCCGGGTTGACGGCGAAGACACGCAGGCTCACGCCGATCTGCGGAGCGGCCAGGCCGGCGCCCCGCGACCGGGCCAGAGTCTGGCTGAGGTCGCGGACGAGCTTGCCGAGCTCCCGATCGAACGTGCCGACGGGCTCGGCCGGCTGACGCAGCACCTCGTCGCCGACGGTGCGGATGGGCACTACGGTCATGAGGTTCCTCCTCTTGTCGGTCCTGATGTGACACGGCCGGTCGGCCGCGGAATCGACCCTGGGCGTTGCCGCTTCGGACGACACACCTGTGCCGACGGTTGTGCGGACCCGTGGTTCAGCCGGGGCTTGACCGTGTCGTGACCACATGGTTTCGACTGGCCCCATGAACCCTCGTCCTCCTGCCGGCGTGGTCGCGCCGGGAGCCGCGCCCGACCCCCGGCCGGCCTCCCTCTCGCTCGACGACACGCGTCCCTTCGGTACGCACCTCCGGATGGCCTGGTGGAAGTCGCTGATCGTCATCGCCGCGCTGCCGGTGACGTTGCTCCTGCTGCAGCTGGGGCTCTACCTGCTGGCTGGTCTGGCCGAGGGCGGCGACCCGCTCGAGTCGACGCTCACCCCGCTCAAGCTGCTCGCGGCCAATCTCAGCACCGGCCTGACGGCGTTGCTGGCCGTGGTGCTCGTCTCGCGGTTCGCGAAGGTGCCGTGGCGCACGGTCTTCAGCTCGCCGCGACGCTTCGACCTCCGGCGCCTGGCGGTCTTCTTCGCGGGCTCGGTGGTGCTCGTCGGGGCCGGCACCGCGGTCGTGGCGGCCGTCGCGCCCGACGCCGCGGGCTGGGTCGGCTTCGGGGTCAGCGGCACGACCGTGGCGTTGCTGGCCGTGGTGGTCCTCTCCACTCCGGTGCAGTCGGCCGGTGAGGAGATCATGTTCCGGGGCGCGGTTCTCCCGGCCGCCGCGTCGTGGTTCCGGGCGGTGCGGCCGGCCTTCATCGCCGGGCTCGTGGTCTCGAGCCTCCTGTTCGCCGTCGTGCACGGGGCGAGCGATCCCTGGCTCCTCGGCTACTACGTGTTCCTCTCGGCTTGTACGGCCCTGATGGGCTGGATCACCCGCGGTCTCGAAGCCGCGATCGCCTTCCACGTCGCCAACAACGTGGTCACGACGACCGTCAATGTGCTCCTCGCCGGAGGTGGCTCTCTCGTCGTCGAGCGTGGCGAAGGGGCGGGCGGCGGTCCCGCGCTGATCGTTCTCGCCGCCGTGAACGTCTGCGTGCTCACCTTCGTCGGGCTTCGCGAGCGGGCGGCTCGCCGGGAGATGTCCCCTCCGGAACGCGCAGGACGGGGCCGCTGATGTTCGACGATTGGCGACGGCGTCGGGCCGTCCAGCGCATCAAGCCCGGTGACGGGCGTGCCCTGAAGCGTTTTCGCTGGTGGCAGACGCTGTCCCGGTCACTGTTCTCCCTTCCGGCGGACAGCCGCGCCGGCCGGCCGGCGGCTTATGCCATCGACGTGAACCACCTGAGGAGCAACGACAACGGCGACACCGAGGCCCACCTCTACCGCGACGGCCGGTTCCAGGCCCGGGTCCGGCTCCCCGCCGTCTTCCCGGTCGAGGGCGGTGCGATCGAGGTGGCGACGTCGGCCTTCGGCGTCCGGCGGTGTCACTTCGTCACCGACAACGGAGCCGAACAGCAGCTCGTACCGGACCCGCGCTCCGCCGAGGGCCGCCGCGCACGCCTCGATCGCGAGCGCCCGGCGCTCAGCCGATGGATCGGCGCGATCGCCGTCGTCCTGGTCGGCGTCCCGTTCGTTTTCGCCCTCGCGCAGACCGCCGAGGCGGTCTCCCGATTCCCGCCGCTGGCCGAGCGTTTCGGTGTCTTCGAGTCGCCCGTCGACGTGCCGGGCTGGTTCGCCGCCGTGCTCACCATCAGCGCCGTGGTGGGCAGCACGGAGCGGGCGCTGCGCCTGCGCTACAACTCCTGGCTGGACGCGATCGCGAGCTGACGGGCTGGTGATGGGTGCCCTGTCGGTACACCCATCACCAGAAACTTCTCCATCCTCGGCCGGTGCGGTTCTCTGGAACTGCGAGAACGACCAGTGAGGAGAAACGTCATGCGTGGTGTTGTCATGCACGCCCCGGGGGACGTCCGCGTCGAGGACCGCCCCGACCCGCGGATCGAGCAGCCCACCGACGCGATCATCAAGGTGTCGGCGGCCTGCGTGTGCGGATCCGACCTGTGGCCGTACCGGGGCATCGAGAAGCTCGAAGCCGCGACGCCGATGGGTCACGAATACGTCGGCGTCGTCGAGGAGGTCGGCAGCGAGGTCACCACCCTCAAGCCCGGGCAGTTCGTCGTCGGCTCGTTCTGGGCCTCCGACAACACGTGTGAGATCTGCCGGGCCGGCTACCAGTCCGGCTGTGTGCACCGGGTCCTGATGGGCACCATCGGCACCCAGGCCCAGTACGCGAGGATCCCCCTCGCCGACGGCACGCTGGTCGCCACGCCCGAGGTGCCGCCGGCCGATCTGATCCCCGGCTATCTGGCCGCCTCGGACGTGCTGGGCACCGGCTGGTTCGCCGCGGTCGCCGCCGAGGCCGGCCCGGGCAAGACGGTCGCGGTCGTCGGTGACGGCGCTGTCGGCCTGCTCGCTGTGCTCGCCGCCCGGCAACTCGGCGCCGAGCGGGTCATCGCGATGAGCCGGCACGAGTCGCGGCAGAAGCTGGCCCGCGAGTTCGGCGCCACCGACATCGTCACCGAACGCGGCGAGGAGGGCATCGAACGGATCAGGGAGATGACCGGGGGCCTCGGCGCTCACTCGGTCGTGGAGGCCGTCGGTACCCAGGAGTCGATGATGCAGGCCATCAACTCGGCCCGTCACGGCGGGCACGTCGGCTTCGTTGGCGTCACCCACGATGTGGCCCTGCCCGGCCTGGGGTTGTTCGGCGCGCTGGTGCACCTGCACGGCGGCCCGGCCCCGGTGCGCCGGTTCCTGCCCGACCTGATGGAGCTGATCGGGGACCGCACCATCGACCCGGGCCGGGTCTTCGACCTCGACCTGCCCCTCGACCGGGCGGCCGAGGGCTATCAGGCGATGGACGAGCGCCGCGCCGTCAAGACCCTGCTGCGCCCGTAGCCGGGCTGCCGCTTCGACAACGGAGAGGACAACCATGACCGGCGATTTCACCGGCCGGGTAGCTTTCATCACCGGCGCGGGCAGCGGCATCGGCCGTGCCACGGCGCTGGCCTTCGCCGCGCAGGGCGCCGCCGTCGCGGTGTCCGGCAACGCCGAGAAGGACGTGCACGAGACGGCCCGCCTCATCGAGGACCAAGGCGGTCAGGCGCTGCCGTTGCTGTGCGACGTGACCCGGAGCGACGACGTCGCAGCCGCGGTGGCCGCCACGGTCCGCCAGTTCGGGCGGCTGGACTTCGCGTTCAACAACGCCGGCATCGAACAACCGGTCGCCCCGCTGCACGAGATCAGCGACGACCAGTGGGACCGCATCATCGACATCAACCTGCGGGGCGTCTTCTACGGCATGAAGCACCAGATTCCGGCCCTGCTCGCCACCGGCGGGGGCGCGATCGTCAACACCTCCTCCGGCGCGGGCGTGATCGGCATCGCCGGGCAGAGCGCCTACGCCGCCTCCAAGCACGCGGTCATCGGGCTGACCAAAGCCGCTGCCCTGGACTACGCGGCGGCGGGGGTGCGGATCAACGCGGTCTGCCCCGGCATCATCGAGACCCCGATGATGGACCGCTTCTCCGGCGGCACCGAAGAGGGCCGGCAACGGGTGATCGCCCAGGAACCCGTCGGCCGGATGGGCCGGCCCGAGGAGATCGCCTCCGCGGTGCTGTGGTTGTGCTCCGACCTCGGCGCGTTCGCCGTCGGCCACGCCCTCGTCGTCGACGGCGGCCAGACCGTCGGCCTCTGAATCCTCCCTACCCCGCGAAAGGTCAGGTTCACGTTCATCGACCGCGAGCGGATCGGCGCGCGAGCCATCTGCGGTCTGAGCGGGATGGCGCTCACCGCGGCGGCCGCCGACAGCCGGATCAAGGCGGTCGCCACGGCCTCGATGTACGACATGTCGCGCAGCATGTCCCGCGGCCACCAGGACTACTACACCCGTGAGCAACGCCGGAAGGTCGTGGACCACCTCAGCCGGCAGCGCTGGATCGACGCCGAGAACGGCGCCTACGCGCGGCACCCCGCAAGACCCTGCTCGTCGCCGGCGCCGCCGCGCACTCCCGCTACTACTCCGAGGACGTCCGGGCCAAGGCCCCCGACACCGTCGACCTGGTGATCGTCCCCGGGGCCGACCATGTCGACCTGTACGACCGCAAGGAGCTCATCCCCTTCGACCGGCTCGACGAGTTCTTCACCAGAAACCTGTCGACGTGAAGTGGCCATGGGGGCACAAGAAGAACACGCTGCCGCACCTGACTTGGCCGGCGCTCCCACGGCCACCGCGGACAAGAACGACCGGAGGAAGAAGCAGATGATTACCCGTAGCCAGGATCAGACGTCCACGGCGGGGCCGCCGGAGACCTTCACCGGCGACGTACGCGTCGACACACTGTTCCCCGCCGATGCGACGGCTCCGTACTCGGGGGCTTACGTGACGTTCCAGCCCGGGGCGCGGTCGGCCTGGCACACGCATCCCGCGGGGCAGCGGTTGGTCGTGACCGAGGGCGTCGGCCGCACCCAGCAATGGGGCGGACCGGTGCGGCAGATCCGGGCCGGCGATGTCGTGTGGTGCCCGCCGGGAATCAAGCACTGGCACGGCGCGGCGCCGGACAGCGCCATGACCCACCTGGCCCTGACCGGCGTGCGTGACGAGCAGAACGTCAGCTGGATGGAGCACGTGTCCGACGGGCAGTACCACGGGCCCGTGGCCGATGACGACGAGCGCGCCGGAACGCCGGCTTCCCCCGCAGTCTGAACGGCCTCAGCCCGTTCTGACCGTGCTGAAACACCCCTGAGGACAGGAATCGTCATGGAATACGTCCGTCTCAACAACGGTGTCGACATGCCCCGGCTCGGCCTGGGCGTCTTCCAGATGTCCGACGACCAGGTGGACGATTCCCGTAAGCCCCGTGGCCTCGGCCACCGCGACAGAGGGAGAGGCCATGTCAGTCTCACGCGCGGCCGTCGGCGCTGCGTTGCTGACGGTCGTCGGGCTGACCGTTGCCGGGTGTGGTGGCAACGGTCGATCCGGTGAAACCCGGGTGGGTTCACCCGTGTCGTCCGGCGATGCACCGACCGCGATACCAGGGGAGCAGATGAAAATTCGCATCGTCATCGGCGATCAGCGCTTCACGGCCACGATCTTCGACAGCGCCGCCGGCCACGACCTCGTCGACCAGCTGCCGCTGACCATCGACCTGACCGATCACGGATCGGTGGAGAAGACCGGCCCGCTGCCGGCGCCGCTGTCCACGGCCGGTCAGCCGGACGGCGCCGCCCCCGAGGTCGGCGATGTCGGGTACTACGCGCCCGGCAGCGATTTCGTCCTCTACTACGGCGATCAGTCGTACCATTCCGGCATCGTGATCATCGGTCGCCTCGACGGTGACGCCGCCGGCCGGATCGCCGGCCTGGACGGCGCCGTCACCGCGACCGTCGACGTCCCGGCCGGCTGACGGCAGCGGACCGCGGTGCCCTCAGTCCTCCGGCGGAGCCGACTGCAGCGATCCGGGTCGCCGCTCAGGGGCAGCACCGATCGGGGTCGTCGACAACAGCCAATCCGCGATCCGGTCGATGCTGCGGCTCGCTCCCGGGTTGTCCGGCTCATTGAGGTGCCCGTGCCGCACGCCGACCTCGCGAACCATGACGATGTCGACTCCGGCGGTGGCGAGTTCGGCGCCGTACTGCTGTCCGGAGGCCCGCAGGGAGTCGATGTCGGAGTTGAGGATGAACGTGGGCGGCAGGCCCTGCAGGTCGTGCCCGCCCGGAAAGGCGTACGGCTCGGCGAGGGCAGCGGGATCCCGCACATAGTGGAGGTTCATCCGGCTGACCGCCTCGGCGCCGATCGCATCCGCGTCCGGCAGGGTCCCGACCTTGGCGGCGAGCTCGGCGGTCATCGGTGGCAGCTCGGCGTGGACGACGGGGTAGACCAGCACGACGGCGTACGGGAGTGGCCGGCCACTGTCCCGGAGCCGCAGGGTCACTCCCGCGGTGAGCGCCGCGCCGGCGCTGGCGCCGCCGATGGCCCAGGCCGGGGCTTGGACGTCCGAGGTCGTCGCCCAGAGGAACGCCGCGGTGACCTCCTCGGAAGCGACCGGGTAGTGGCTGCGTCGGCCGCGGTCGATCGGCGCTTCTCCGCTCCAGGCTGGGACGGGAGCGAGCGCATAATCCACGGCGACGACCGCGATACCGCGCTCGGCGAGCCGGCGGGCGACCCAGTCGCTTTCCGGCATGTCGAGGTCCCCGCCGTAGAAGGCGCCGCCGTGGGCCCAGACGAGGCCGGCGCGGGCGCTGGTGTCCGGCGTGTAGACGCGTACGGCAACGGTGCCGTACGGGCCGTCGATGGTCCTGTCCTTGGTCGTGATGGGCATGCCGGGGGCTCCAAGGTGGATGAGCGGTCAGCGCCCGGCCGGGGCTGCGGTCGTGCGCCGGGCGACGAGGGCGGGGGAGAGTTTCACCTGGGCGGTGGGCCGGGCGCGGTCGGCGATGCGGTCGAGCAACAGCCGGGCGGCGTTGACACCCATCTGGCGGCCGGCCTGGTCGACGGTCGTCAGCGAGATGGGTCCGAAGGCGGCGAAGGTGGTGTTGTCGTACCCGGCCAGGGAGATGTCCCGCGGGGCCGAGAGACCGGCTTCGGTCAGGGCGTCGAGTACGCCCATGGCCACGATGTCGGCGCCGGCGAAGATGGCCGTGGGTCGTACGTCGCGGGCCAGCAACTGCCGGGCGCCGAGGTAGCCGCCCTCCTGGGTGTAGGTCGTCGACACCACGTCGATGCCGTCGGCCAGGCCGTGGGCGTTCATGGCGTGGCGATAGCCGTCGGCGCGTTGAGCGTTGGGCATCTCCACCAGTCGTACCGGATCTCTCTCCAAGTGCTCGATGTGCGCGATGTGACGGTGCCCGAGCTCGGCCAGATGGGCGACGACCAGGCCGGCGCCGGCGAAGTCGTCGTCCGTGACGGTGTCGTAGTCGGGGGAGTTGCCGTGGCGGCCGACCACGACCGTCGGCACCGTGCGGGCGACGGTCTGCAGGCGCCGGCGCGACGAGATCGGCGCGATCAGGATGAGGCCGTCCATGCTGCGGTCGATCATGGCATCGGTCAGCCGGGCCTCGCCGGCCTCGTCGTTGCAGCACTGCGCCATCAGGAGCTGGTAGTCGCTGCCGTTCAGACGGTCGGTCACGCCGTCGAGGACGTCGGCGAAGAACGGGTTGCGGATCTCGGGCAGCAACACGCCGATGGTGTACGTCTGACCGCGCATGCCCCGGGCGGCGGCTGACGGCCGATAGCCCAGTTCCTCGATGGCCGTACGAACCCTGGTCTGCATCTGCGGGCTGGCGCCGTAGGCGTTGCGGAGCACCTTGGACACCGCTGTGGTGGACACGCCGGCATGCCGGGCCACGTCGACGATGGTCACGCGTCGATCGGGGTGCGACTGTCGCGGCACTCAGGCTCCTTGCACGGAAAACGTTACCCACCTGCGGACATGGGTCTTCTCAGGGAGATCTTGCGCCTCGGCGCCCGAGGTGGTCAACCTTCGGCGCACATCGAAGCCGGCGAGATTCTCGAGCCTCTTGACGAGCCTGGTACCGGCTCGTAGTGTCGGCGAAACATTTGGAGAACGTTACCCACGCCGGTCCGGATGCCTTGGGCGCCGGGCTCCACCACTCCCCGTCTTCGTGCAGGCCCCGATCCCCGCGAGATCGATGAAACGATTCAAAGTAAGTGGGCTCCTGTGACAGCTGATCTCCAGGTCCGGCCGCCCGGCCGTACTGCCTCCGCACCTCGTACGCGCCGGCGGCGGATCACTCCGCCGTGGTGGTTCATCCTGCCGGCGTTGCTGCTGTTCACCTTCGTCGTGCTGGTGCCGAGCGCGCGCGGTGTGTACTACGCCTTCACCGACTGGGACGGGCTCGACCCGGACTTCGCCGTCATCGGCCTGCGCAATTTCACCGACATGCTCGACGACGGCGACGCGCTGCAGGCCGTCTGGCACACGCTGCTCATCGCGGTCGCCATCACGGTGATCCAGAACGGCATCGGCCTGCTCCTGGCGCTCGGCGTCAACTCGCTGATCAAGACGCGGAACTTCCTGCGCGTGCTGTTGTTCGCGCCGGCAGTCATCACGCCGATCGTGACGGCTTATCTGTGGCGCAACCTGCTGGGCCCGGACGGGGCCGTGAACAGCCTCCTGGGCGCGGTCGGCCTGGACTCGTGGCGCCAGGACTGGCTGGGCGACCCGGACCTGGCGTTGTGGATGATCGTGCTGGTCGTGGTCTGGCAGTTCGCCGGTTACTCGATGGTCATCTTCCTGGCCGGTCTGCAGTCGATCCCGCGCGAGATCTACGAGGCCGCGGCCATCGACGGCACCGGCGCGCTGCGGCGGTTCTGGTCGATCGTCCGGCCGCTGCTCGCCCCGGCCATCACCATCAACCTGATGCTCTCGATCATCGGCGGCATCAAGCTCTTCGACCAGGTGTACGCGCTGACCGGCGGCGGCCCCGGCCACGCGACCGACACCATCTCCACCCTCATCTACAAGGACGCCTTCACCCTCGGCGAGTTCGGCTACAGCATCGCCCTGGCCGTCGTGCTGACGATCATCGTGGCGATCGTGTCCGCCGGCCAATACAGCGTGCTGAGTCGCAACGAGAAGGCGGCCTCGTGAACCGGTACACCAAGCGCACCCTCGCGCTCGAGATGCTCATGATCGCGGTCGGCATCGTCTTCGCCTTCCCGGTCTACGTGCTGGTCAACCTGGCCGTCCGGCAACCCTCCGACACCTCGTCGCCGATCAGGCCGACCACGTCACCGACCCTTGGCAACTTCACCGGGGCGTGGCGCGAGGCCGGGCTCGGCGGCGCCCTGATCAACAGCGTGCTGGTGACCGTCGTCAGCGTCTTCATCGTGCTGGCGGTCTCCGCGCTCGCGGCCTATCCGCTGGCCCGCTCGACTGCCCGCTGGTCGCGGGGCACGTTCCTGCTCATCATGCTCGGCTTGATCCTGCCGTTCCAGCTCGCCTCGCTGCCGCTCTATCAGACGGTCCGCGATCTGGGGCTGCTCGGTTCGGTGTGGTCGCTGGTGCTGTTCTACGCCGGTCTACAGGTGCCGTTCACGACCTTCCTGTACGTGGGATTCCTGCGGGCGCTGCCCCGCGACTTCGAGGACGCCGCGTCGATCGACGGAGCGAGCCAGCTGGCCACCTTCCGCTACGTCGTGCTGCCCATGCTGAAGCCCATCACCGTCACCGCGCTGGTGCTCAACGCCGTCGCGGTCTGGAACGACTTCTTCACCCCGCTGCTCTACCTGAGCGGCAGCGACCAGCAGACCGTGCCGGTGGCCGTGGCCGGCTTCGTCGGGCAGTTCGTCTCCGACTGGAATCTCATCTTCGCCGCCCTGCTGATCAGCATCATCCCGGTCCTGGCGGTCTATCTGGCGCTGCAGCGCTCCATCATCAACGGCTTCGCCGGAGGGCTCAAAGGATGACACCGTACGGCCTGACGACCGAACAACTCAGCGAACCGCTCGGTCTGGGTGAGCTCCGTCCCCGCCTGTCCTGGAAACTGCGGGCCGACCGCCGCGGCGCGGCCCAGACCGCGTACCGGATCACCGCCGCCGCAAGCCGGGCGGACCTGGACGATCCCGGCCGGCTGCTGTGGGACAGCGGCCGCCGGGAGAGCGACGAGACGCTGCTGATCGCATGGGACGGCCCAGCCCTGCAGTCGGCCACCCACTATCACTGGCGCGTCCAGGTGTGGGACGAGACCGGCGCCGCGTCAACCGCCCATAGCTGGTTCGAGACCGGCCTGCTGCACGCCGGCGACTGGACCGCGCAGTGGATCGGCCGCGACCCGGTGGCCCTGCCGATGGTCGATCCGCCCACCGACGAGGAGCGATCGTTCCCCGAGCCGGCCGCGGCGCCGCTGTACCTGCGCCGGGCGTTCGAGCTGACCCGGCGGCCCGTGCGGGCACGGCTGTACGCCACGGCCCGCGGCGTCTACGAGCCGCGGCTCAACGGCGAGCGGGTCGGCGACCTCGAGCTGGCCCCGGGCTGGACCGAGTACCACCGGCGGCTGCAATACCAGACCTACGACGTCACCGATCAGGTGCGGGCCGGCGCCAATGTCGTCGCCGCAGTCGTGGCCGACGGCTGGTGGAGCGGACACGTCGGCTTCGACCCGAGCCGCCCCGCCCGGCACTACGGCCTCGCACCGGCCTACCTGGCCCAGCTGGTGCTCGACTTCGCCGACGGGTCCCGGCAGGTCATCGCCACCGGCGACGGCTGGGCCGAGCGCGACGGCGCGATCCGCGCGGCCGACCTGCTGATGGGTCAGTTCGTCGACGGCCGCCGCGAGCTGCCCGGTTGGGACACCGCCGAGGGCGGCGCCTCGTTCCGGCCGGCCACCGTCCTCGACACCGAGCCCGGCCCCCTGGTCGCCGAGCCCGACCACCCGATCCGCATCACCGAGGACGTCCGCGCGACCAGGGTGTGGCAACGCGACCCCGGCCGCTGGCTCGTCGACTTCGGGCAGAACCTCGTCGGCCGGGTCGCCCTGACCGTTCGCGGCGCGGCGGCCGGCCACCGGGTCGTGCTGCGGCACGCCGAGGTCCTCGACGACGACGGCCACCTCTACCTGGCCAACCTGCGCCGGGCACAGGCCACCGACACGTACGTCGCCGCGGGGAGCCCGACCGAGACGTTCGAGCCCCAGTTCACCTTCCACGGCTTCCGCTACGCCGAGGTGACCGGACATCCCGGCGAGCTCACCGAGGACGATGTCGTGGCCCGCGTCGTGCACAACGACACCCCCTTCACGGGACGCTTCGAGTGTTCCGACGCCACGGTCGACCAGCTGTACGCCAACATCGTGTGGGGCCAGCGCGGCAACTTCCTGGGCGTGCCCACCGACTGCCCGCAGCGCGACGAGCGGCTGGGCTGGCTGGCCGACGCTCAGGTGTTCGGGCCCACGGCCACCCGCAACGCCGACGTGTCGGCCTTCTTCGCTCGCTGGATGCGCGACGTGGTGGACGGCCAGGACGCTGACGGCGCCTTCCGGGATGTCGCGCCGATCCTGGTCCTCGACCGCGAGGGGGCCCCGGCCTGGGGCGATGCTGGTGTCATCATCCCGTGGCTGCTCTGGCGCACGTACGGCGACCGGCGGACGCTCGAGCGCAGCTTCGACGCGATGGCGGCCTGGGTCGAGCACATCCACCGGCACAACCCCGACCTGCTCTGGCGGCACCGCACCGGCAATTCGTACGGCGACTGGCTGCAGGTCGACGCCGAGACCCCGCGGGATCTGTTGTCCACCGCCTACTTCGCCCACAGCACGCAGATCGTCGCCGACGCCGCGGACGTGCTCGGTCTCGGTGATCGCGCTGCGCACTACCGCGCGCTGAAGACGCGGATCCGCGATGCCTTCGTCGAGGCGTACGTCAAGGACGACGGCAGCGTCGAAGGCGGAACCCAGACCGCGTACCTGCTGGCTCTGGGCTTTGACCTGATGCCGGCCGACCTCGTCGGTGCAGCCGTGGGGCACCTGGCCGCCGACCTCGAGCGGCGCGGCAACCGGCTCACCACCGGCTTCGTCGGGGTGTCCCTGCTGTGCCCGGTGCTGACCGACCACGGCCGGGCCGACCTGGCCTACGCCCTGCTGCACCAGGACGAGTTCCCGTCCTGGAACTACTCCATCCGGCACGGCGCCACCACGATCTGGGAGCGCTGGGACGGCTGGACCGAGCACGGCGGCTTCCAGTCCGCCGCGATGAACTCCTTCAACCACTACAGCCTGGGCAGCGTCGGCGACTGGCTGTACGGCCGGGTCGCAGGCATCGATCAGGCGCCGGGTTCGATCGGCTACCGGGAGTTGCTGCTGCGGCCCACCCCCGGCGGGACGCTCACCTGGGCCCGTGCCGAGCAGGAGACCGCCCGCGGCCTGGTCTCCTGCGGCTGGGACCTCGACGGCGACCAGCTCACCGTCGTGGTCGCGGTGCCGCCCGGCTGCACCGCCGTCCTCGAGATTCCCACCTCCGACCCGGGAAGCGTCCGTCACGACGACGCTCCCGTCACGGCCACGCCGTCCGCCGGCGGGGCCACCGTCCGGCTGATCTCCGGCCGGTACACGTTCACCGCCACCAGTTATCGATCTCCAACGCAGGAGCGATCATGAAGACACGTAGATATGCGGCCCTCGTCTCCGCCCTGACGGCGGTCACCCTGGCCGCGGCCTGCAGCAGTGGCACCAACGCCAACTCCGGATCGGACGGTGGCGGCGGCACCACGCTCACCCTCGCCTCGGTCGACCAGGGTTCCATCGAAGAGGTCATCAAGGCGTTCGAGGCCGCGAACCCCGGAGTGAAGGTCACCTTCACGACCAGCGGCGCCGACCAGTACCAGGCCCAGATCCGGACGCAGCTGTCCTCGGGCACCGCGCCGGACGTGATGACGGTGTGGCCGGGCAACGGCAACCCGGGCGCCACGTACGTGCTGTCCAAGCCCGGTTACCTGCTGGATCTGTCGGACCAGCCGTGGGCGGCTCAGCTGCCGGACTCGTTCAAGCAGGTCGCGCAGTACGAGGGCAAGACGTACAACGCGCTGTTCGGGCTCAACGGCATCGGCGCGGTCTACAACGACGACGCCCTGAAGAAGTCCGGTCTGACCGCTCCCAAGACCTGGACGGAGCTGCTCACGTTCTGCGGTGACGCGGCGGCCAAGGGCACCCCGGCGTTCGCCCTCGGCATCCAGGACAACTGGGTGACCCAGCTGGTGCTGTACGCGCTGGCCGCCACCACGGTGTTCGGCGCCGACAAGGAGTTCGACGCCAAGCTGCAGAGCGGCCAGGCCACGTTCTCCGACTCGCAGTGGACCGCGGCCATGGGCAAGTACCAGGACATGCAGAAGGCCGGATGCTTCCAGAAGAACCCGCTGGGCACCAGCTACGAGGCCAGCCAGACGCTCGCCGCCACCGGCAAGACCCTCGGCATCGTCCAGGGCAACTGGATCATCGGCCTACTCAAGGGCAAGAACCCGAACGGGAAGTTCACGATGACGGCGCTGCCCGCGACCGACGACCCGGCCACGTTCCTCATGCCCGCCGCCGCGGGCGCCGGCTACGGCGTGAACGCCAAGGCCAAGAACAAAGACCTCGCGCTCAAGTTCATCACCTTCATCATGTCGCCCGAGGGCATGAAGCTGTTCAACGAGAAGCAGGGCAGCCTTCCGACGCTGTCGAGCGCCGGCACCACTGTGGACCCCGGCCTCGCCGAGCTCACCACCTTCGTCAAGGACAACCGCACCGTGCCGTTCATGGACCAGCTGTGGCCCAACGCGAAGGTGCAGCAGACCATGCTCAGCGGCCTGCAGGAGGTCTTCAGCAACCAGGCCACGCCGGCCGACGTCCTCCAGCAGATGGACGCCGAATACAAGAAGGGCGCCTAACCACCGCCCGGCCTCCGCGCCCCCCAGCGCGGAGGCCGCACGGCTGGTGTCGAGAGGACCCCTCGTGAACGACTTCCCCGGCGACTTCCTGTGGGGCAGTGCCACCGCCGCCCACCAGGTCGAAGGCGGCAACACCAACAACGACTGGTGGGACTTCGAGCACAACCCGTCCACCGCGGCGCGGGAGTCCTCCGGCGACGGCATCGATCACTACCACCGCTACGTCGAGGACTTCGCCCTGTTGTCCTCGCTCGGCCACAACGCGCACCGGCTGTCGGTGGAGTGGTCGCGCATCGAGCCGGCGCCGGGCGAGTTCAGCCGCGCGGCCCTGGGCCACTACCGCCGGGTGCTGACCGCGCTGCGCGACGCGGGGATGACCGCCTTCGTCACCCTGCACCACTTCACGCTGCCGCGCTGGTTCGCCGCCCGCGGCGGCTGGCTGGCCCCGGACGCCGCGGACACCTTCGCCCGTTACGCCGGCCGCGTCGCCGCCGGCCTGGGCGATCTCATGCCGTACGTGTGCACCATCAACGAACCTCAGATGATCGCCCTGCACGGCTATCTCGAGGGCTACCACCCGCCCGGGTACACCAACCCGGTGCTGTGGCGGCGGGCCGGCGAGGCGTTGCTCGACGCCCACTTCGGTTGCGTGCGGGCTGTGCGGGCGGAAGCGGACAGCCGTACGGGTCTGGCTGTGCAGGTGCCCCTGCTCGCTCCGGCCCGCGACGACGACGCCTGCCGCGGCCTGTACGAGCTGATGCAGTACGAGATCGTCGACCGCTACCTCGACAACCTCACCGGCCCGGACGCCGGCGACTGGCTCGGCCTGCAGTACTACCGCAAGCAGTGGGTCGACCCGGCCTCACCGACGTATTTCGCCGCTCCGCCGCCCGGTACGCAGCTGACCCAGATGGGCTGGGCGGTCCATCCCGACGGCCTGCGCCTGATGCTGCACCACGCGGCCCGCACCGGCCTGCCGCTCTACGTCACGGAGAACGGCATCGCGACCGGCGACGATACCGAGCGGGTCGAGTACCTCCGCGTTCACCTCGCTGCCCTGGCCCAGGCCCGATCCGAGGGGGTCGACGTGCGGGGATATCTGCACTGGTCGGCCTTCGACAACTTCGAGTGGAGCGAGGGCTACCGGCCCCGCTTCGGCCTGATCGCCGTCGACCACGACGACGACTTCGCCCGGCTGCCCAAGCCGAGCGCCCACGCGTTCGCCCGCGTCGCCCGGACCGGCCGGCTCGACGCTCTCGGCACCCCCTGACCCGATGCCCCTGACCCCACTGTCCCGTCCACCGACAGACAAGGAAATCTGATGGCCCCGATCAGAAGACCGGCAATCCTCGCCACCGCCCTGCTGATGACGCTCGGCGTGGCCGCCCCGGCCGTCGCCGGCCCGCCCTCCTCCGGCGACGTCCGGGTCGTCAAGCTCAGTGTCGACGGCCGCTACGACTCCCCGCTCGGCCTCGACAACCCCCGCCCCACGCTCGCCTGGCAGCTGGACCAGATCCGCTGCCGTCCCGGCGTACGTGTCTGTCCCGGTGACCGCCAGACCGCGTACGAGATCCAAGCCGCCGCCACCGAGGGCGAGCTGAAGGCCGGCCGTCTGTTGTGGCGCAGCGGTCGCGTCGACGGCGGCCGGCAGCAGGCCACGTTCGGGCGGCAGCTCTCCAGCCGGGACACCGTCGCGTGGCGGGTCCGCGTCTGGGATGCCAACCGCAACGCGTCCGACTGGTCGAAGCCGTCGACGTGGTCGATGGGCCTGCTGAACCCCGGCGACTGGGGCGACGCCCGCTGGATCGACTATCCCGACCGGGCCGAGAACCAGCCGATGCCTTTGTTCGCCCGTCCGTTCGCCACCCGGAAGAAGGTCGCCGACGCGCGGCTCCACCTCTCCGGGGTGGGCCTGCACCACGCGACCCTCAACGGCCGCGAGATCACCGACGAGGTGCTGGCGCCGGGCAACGCGAACTATCAGCTGTCCAGCGAGTACCGGACCTACGACCTGACCCGGGCGGTGCGCTCGGGCGCCAACACCCTCGGCGTCGAGCTCGGCAACGGCCCGGCCTACGTCCGCCGCAGTGTCACCAACCCGGCGGTCGGGCGCACCTCGCCGTACTCGTGGTGGCAGAGCCAGCTCAAGGGCAACGGGACGCTGACCGCGGCCGCGTCCGCCGGGGATACGAGCATCACGGTCGGCGACACCGCCGGCTACCACGTCGGCGGCACGGTCAACGTCGACACCGGTGGGGGAGGGGACCGCCTCGAGTCACGGGTCATCACCGCCCTCTCCGCCGGGACCATCGCGTTCAGCCCGGCGCTGACCGGCGCGCACGAGGCCGGCGCCAAGGTGACCGGCTCGGGTAACAACATCGCCGCCAGCGATGCCAGCGCCGGCGCCGCCGTCACGCCGAGGTTCATCGGCCGGCTCGAGATCACCTATCGCGACGGCAGCAAGGACACGATCGTCACCGACCGGTCGTGGCGGGCGGCGCTCGGGCCGCTGGTCACCGACGCCTGGTACTCCGGCTCCGACTACGACGCCCGCCGTGAGCAGCCCGGCTGGAACCTCCCCGGCGCCGACCTCGGCCCGTCGGCGACCCGCCGGGACGGCACGCCGACCGGCTGGATCAGCGCCGGCATCGCCCCGCCGCCCAACCTGGCCACGAACCTGGTCGCCCGCGCCGCCGAGCCGGTCACCGTGCAGGAGGAGTTCCGGCCGGTCTCGGTCACCAACCCGGTCGCGGGCACGTGGGTGTTCGACTTCGGCCAGAACATCGTCGGCTGGCCCCGGCTGGACGCTTCGCGGCTGCCGGCCGGCACCACGGTCAAGATGGCGCCCGCCGAGTCGCTCAACCCGGACGGCACGGTCAACCAGGCGTCGCTGATGGGCGGCGGCGGGTCGCGGGGCGTGGACCTGTTCAACACCTACACCACCGCCGGCGTCCGCGGCGGCGAGAAGTGGCACCCCGACTTCAACTACTTCGGCATGCAGTGGGTCCAGGTCACCGGCCTGCCGTCCGGCTTCGCGCCGGCCAAGGACCTGATCACCGGCGTACGCCTGCAGGCCGGCACCCCGGTCGCCGGGACCTTCACGTCGTCGAACGCCCGGGTGAACCGGGTCCACACGATGTCGCGCTACTCGTTCGCGAGCAACATCATGAGTGTCTTCACCGACTGTCCCGGCCGGGAGAAGCTGTCGTACCCGGCGGACTACACGATGCCGATGGGCGCGATCCAGCGGAACTTCGAGCTGAACGCCTACCTGCGCACGACCATGCGGCACCTGGTCGAGGGACAGTCCCTGGCCGACACGCCGATGGCCGGCAACGTCGCCCTCAAGACCCCGGTGTACGACTGGGGCTACTCGGGCCGCTTCGGCGACGAGATCAACTGGGGTAATGCCATCGTCCTGGTCCCGGCCATCCTCGACGACCTGTACGGCGACACGGCACTGATGAACGCCTACTACGACCGGATGGTGCGCTTCGTCGACTACATCCAGCGGCAGAAGGCCCAGGGGTTCATCGTGGACGCGGCGCTCGGTGACTGGGTCGGTGACGAGCCCACCTCCGGCCGCATCACCGGCACCTGGGGTTACTACCTGACGGCTCAGGCCATGGCCCGCGCGGCCACCGTCACCGGCCACACCGCCGACGCGGCGAAGTACGCGTCGCTGGCCGCCGACATCAGGACGGCGTTCAACGCGGCCTTCTACAACGAGGCGCTGGGCCGCTACACGGCGACCGGCAACGCCGGCACGGACGGGGCCACCCAGACCGCGCAGGCGCTCGCCCTCGACGCCGGCCTGGCCCCCGAGGACGAGCGTGGCAAGGTCCTGAACGCGCTGGTCGAGCTGGTGTACGCGTACCACCCGAACGGAACCGGCCCGCATCTGAGCGGTGGCACCATCGGGATGGGCCCGATCGTCCGGGCCCTGATGAACGGCGACCGCGACGACGTCCTCTGGGAGACGCTCCAGCAGAACGACCAGCCCAGCTACGGGTACTTCCTGGCCTCCACCCCGGCCAACCCCGGCGGCATGACCACCATCGGTGAGCGCTGGAACCGCGGCGACTCCAAGAACCACATGATCCTCGCCCAGATCGAGGAGTGGTTCCACGCCGGCCTCGCCGGCCTCGGCGTGACCGCCGAGGGACTGGTCTTCAAGCCCAAGCCGGTGGGCGACCTGACCCGGGCGGCCGCCACCTACGAGACCCGGCAGGGTACCGCGGGCAGCAGCTGGACCCGCAAGGACGGCCGGTTCACCCTGTCGGTCACCGTCCCGGCCACCACGACGGCCGAGGTGTGGGTCCCGGCGAACAGCCGGCGGGACGTCCACCCGTCCGGCCGGGCCACGTTCCAGCGCATCGACGGGGCCTACGCCGTCTTCACCGTGCCCTCCGGATCGCACACCTTCAGCGCACCCAGCAAGCCGTGACCGGTCGGGGGGGGGGGGGGGGGGGGGGGGCCCCCCCCCCCCCCCCCCCCCCAACCCCCCCCCCCCCCCCCCCGGGGGGGGGGGGGGGGGGCGCGCCCCCCCCCCCCCCCACCCCGCACCTTTCCAAGGAGACCCATGGACAACTCGGGGATGAACCGCAGGACGCTGCTCGGCGGGTCCCTTGCCGTGGCCGCCGGGATGAGCCTCCCGGCGCCGGCCCAGGCCCACGGCGGCCACGGGCGCGACGAGGCCGCGACCCGGTACGGCCGGGTGCGCGGACGGCGCGAGGACGGCATCGTCAAGTTCCTCGGCGTGCCGTACGCGACGCCGCCGCTGGGCCGCCTGCGGTTCCGGGCGCCGAAACCGCCCGCGCGGTGGTCCGGCGTGCGCGACACCGTGGACTTTCCGCACCCGGCCTTCCAGGCGGTGGGCGCGGAGATGGGCCCGACCGGCAACGGCCGGATGCCGGCGCCGTCGGAGGACTGCCTCTACCTCAACATCTGGACCCCCGCCGCCGACCGCAAGCGACGGCCGGTGATGTTCTACAACCACGGCGGCGGCTACATGATCGGCTCCGGCTCGGCCACCGGGCAGGACGGCACCCACCTGGCGCAGCGCCACGACGTGGTGGTCGTGGAGTCCAACCACCGGCTCGGCCTGCTGGGCTACCTGTTCCTGGGCGACCTCGCGCCCGGCGACCACGCCGCCAACCAGGGGATGCTCGACATCCTCGCCGCCCTGCGCTGGACCGGCGAGAACATCGAGAACTTCGGCGGCGACCCGGACAACATCATGGTCTGGGGCGAGAGCGGCGGCGGCGCCAAGACCGCCGCCGTCTACACCATGCCGAAAGCCGCGCGACTGTTCCACAAGGCTTCCATCGAGAGCGCCGCACCCCTGCGCTTCCCGACCCGCGACGGCGCCACTGCCCGCGCCGGGCGCACCCTCGAGCTCCTAGGTCTGACCAGAAAGGACATTCCCCAGCTGTACGACATCCCGGCCGCCCGGCTGCTCGAGGTCCAGCAGTCCGAGGCCGCGAACGGCGTCGCGCCCTGGGGCGAGCCCGACCCCGTGCTGCCGGGCTTCGGCGCCTTCGTCGACGGCCAGGTCATTCCGCGGCACCCGTTCGCCGACGGCGCCGCGCCGTTCTCGGCCGGCAAGCCGCTGATGGTCGGCACCTGCCGGGACGAGACGGTGTTCTTCAGCCTCTTCGGGCCGCCCGACGTCTTCCGCATCGACGCGGCCGGCCTGCGCAGCCGGCTGAGCGGCACCTACCCGGGCGCCGAACTCGAACGGATCATCGGCACCTTCCGCGCCTCGCGTCCCGGCGCGACCCCGGCCCACCTCTACTTCGCCATCACGACCTCGCCCATCTGGCGCGACGCGATCAAAATAGCCGAGGCCAAGGCGGCCCAGCACGCGGCTCCGGTGTACATGTACCAGCTGGCCTACCCCGACCCGACGGTGGTGCCGGGCACCGACTTCCCCCTCGGCTCGCCGCACGCGTCCGACATCCCGCTCAAGTTCGCCACCCTCGGCGACGACGCGTTGCCGGGGCAGCGGGCGACCGCCCGGAACATGAGCGCGCTGTGGGCCGGCTTCGCCCACACCGGCCGCCCTGGCGCGTCCCGCGTGCCGCGCTGGCCCGCCTACACGCCGACAGACCGCTCCACGATGTGGATCGACGCCCGGTGCCGGATCGTCGACGACCCGGACCGGGCGGAAAGGCTGTACTGGCAGCGCCGGGCGTGATGCCCCGGCAGCGTGGGTCGCGGCGCTGATGATGCCGGAGTGAGCGGCTCGATCCCTCTCGCGGGTTTCTACCGGTAGTTCTTGTCGAGCTTGCCTTCGTCGTTGTCGATCAGGCCTTCGTCGTCGACCTCGCGGCACCGGTTGTCGATCGTCACGAACACGAAGGTGAGGGAGTCCTTCGGGGTGGAACCGAGCAGACGTGTGGCCTGGCTGTGTGCCGCGACCACCGATTGTAGAGTGCGGTTCCGTGGTCGAAATGACCAGTGAAACGGGTGGCCTGTCCCAACGGCGGCTACCCGTCGTTAACGACTCGACGCCGATAGTTCGTCGCGATGGCCAGCAGGAGCGGACCCCACAACAGCAGCGGTGCGTACAGTGCCATCACGTCCGAACCGGGGACTGGGCGCTGTGGTGCATTCTCGCCGATCCACACCGGCCCGCTCTTGACGAATCCGAAGGCTTGGTTGAGAAGGAAGTATGCGCTCAGTGCGATAAGCAGAAGGGCGCCGATGGCCGCCGCTCGGTACACCGCCCGCACCGGCAAAGACCTGCCTCCGACCGCCGGCACCCAGGCCGGGAACCGTTCGCCCCAGCGGTGAACCAGCCCGAGGGTGAGCGTCGCCAACCCAAGGGACAACGCCGACAAAAGTAGCGGGTACCAGGCCCCCTCGCCGGGACTGGTGCCATAGTCGAACGCCGTAGCAGCACGCCACACCGCTGAAGGCACTACCAGAATCGGAACCAGCCATGCCGTCCACACTGTCCACCGGGGCGCTGGAATTGTCTGCCTCATATCGCTCATCGTCACCATGGCGACTGAGTAGAAGCTGAGCGGACGGCTTCGGCCTCGGGTGCGCAGATCAGGCCTCGGGTGCGCAGATCAGAGTGCTCCGGCGGCTGAGGCGAACGTACTCTTCTGCCGCTGTCCGCGCGCGTGGCGTCGCCTGAGGTCTCACGACCGGTCCGCACCTGGTCGCCTGCGCCGGCTTCGGACGAAAGACGGCGCGATAAGCGGCGCGATGGTCGCAGCGGTGTGCCGTCCGGCTGGTAGCGTCGTCGGACGCTGAAGGCTCGGGGTGATGGGCCGTCACGGCGCAGAGCCGTCAAACGCCGGAGGGCCCCGTCCGAAGTCGGGCGTGTTCCCGCAGTGACCCACCACAGGGCTGTCGATGGTTGCGGAGTCGGGACGAACCAGTTTCCTCGTTGCCGGATGAAGGCTCCATGGGTGCTGCGGTAGGTGAAAGCATGCAACGCCTCATAAGACGTCCAGACCGACAGGTTCACCACCATCGTGTCGGCTCCGTCAGGCCTGACAGTGACGGTGCGGCCGGGCCCGTCGGCGTATCGCCAGACGAACCCATCGCTTTCCTCCGCCATCCGTAGGACCGGATCGATCGCGGCCATGAATGCCGCCAGCGACGCGGAATCCTCAGCCGGGCGGTTGAGCGACAAGCTGACGGCGGGCTCCAAGGTCGCCGCCGGCTCGGTGATCACCGCAAAGGTCAAGAAGTGCTCCGACAGCTGAGCCAGGTCAGCGGCGGGGTGCGACCGGCGCTGAGAGCCCGCCTCCGAACAGGCGCTGGTCCACCTCGTTGAGCGACAGCTTCAGGGCGCCCAAGGCCACCGAGTCCGCGCCCAGCGTCGAGGCCCGGACCTCGGGGGTGCGCAGGCAGAGCCGCTGCAGTTCCCGGCGCAGCGGGTCGAGGACGAGGTCGGCCGAGCGGGAGAAGCCGCCGCCGAACACGACGACCTGAGGGTCGAGCGTGAGCACCAGCGCGGCCGCGCCGACCGCGAGGTCCTTGACGTAGCGGTTGACCGCCGTCCGGGCGGCCTTGTGGCCTTCGCGGGCGGCGTTGAAGACCCAGGCGGCGGCGTCGTCCGGGCCTATGGTGCTGGGCACGCCGGGACAGTTCTGCAGGTGTTCGGGGGCGTTGAGCCAGCGGACCTGTTTGAGGGCGCCGATCTCGCCGGCCGCGCCGCCGAAGCCGCGGCGCAGCACGCCGTCGATGATCAGGCCGGCGCCGGTGCGCAGGCCGGCCAGCAGATAGACGATGTCGTCGGCGTCGGTGGCCGCGCCCTTCCACTGCTCGCCGAGGGCGGCCAGCTTGCAGTCGTTCTCGATGACGATCGGGCAGGAGAAGTGGGTGGCCAGATGTGCGGTGAGGTCGACGCTCTTCCAGCCCGGCAGCGGGGTGAAGAAGCTGGTCCGTCCGGCCGGGTCGACCGCGCCGGTGACGGCGACGGTGACCGCCCAGATGTCGGAGGGTGTCTTGCCGGCCTGCTCCAGGCATGCGGTGACGACCTCGTCGAGCTCGGCCAGGCGGGCGGCCGGGCCGGCCTCGGCGTCGACGGCGTGGCGGACGCTGTGCACGATGTTGCCGTCGAGGTCGGCCAGCAGGGCCAATATCTTGTGCACGCCCACGTCGACGCCGAGCACGTGGCCGGCGCCGGCGCGGAACTGGTAGCGGCGGGCCGGGCGGCCGACAGCGCTGCTGGCGCCGGGCTCGAGGACGCTGGCCCAGCCGTCGGTGACCAGTCCCTGCGCGATCACGTCCACGGCGGGCCGGGACAGGCCGGTGCGCTGGGACAACTCGGTGACGGTGGACGGCGGATGGTCGCGCAGAGCACGCACGATGCTCAGGCTGTTGAGCTCGCGCAGACGCGGCAGGTCCGCCCCGGTCGTCGTCACCTCGGTCACGTTTGTTCCCTCTGCTACGCGGCCCGGGCCGCCTAATATGCTTTGAGCTTTACAAATTACTGGGGCGATGGCAAGCCGGTCCCCGGGAGGGACCGGCCCGCTCACGAAATCCGGTACGCGGAGGCCGGCCCGCTCACGAAATCCGGTACGCGGAGGCCGGCCCGCTCAGGAGATCGGGTAGGCCTGGGCGGCCGGCGAGATCGCCGGGGTGAAGTCGGCTTCCCGGCCGTCGATGCTGAACCGGTACCGGTCGAGCTGCCGGATGGTCGGCCGGGCCGTCAGGTACGTGGTCAGGGCGTCGAGCTCGGTCGGGGTGAGCCAGCTCGGCGGGTCGGACACGGCGCGGAACCGGCAGATGTCGGCCAGGTCGCGCAGCCAGCCGAGCTGCTGGTCGGTGAGCAGGTTGAGCCGGCTGCGGAAGTAGACGACGTCCGGGTCGACCTCGGTCAGCGGCTGGTGCCAGAGCCGGTGCAGGGCGTTGACCACGGCGTTGCGGGCCATCGCGTCGGACGGGTCGTCGCTGGCGTAGTTCTGCCACATCGGTGCGACGTCGGGGCCGCTGCGCAGGCCGTCGAGCAACCCGAGCGAGGGCAGCAGGATGGCGCCGCTGCCGAGCAGGTAGACGTCGTCGCCGGCGACCTGGCGGATCTGCGTCAGGGCCTCGCGGTAGGTCTGCTCGCGTTCGGCGTCGCCGGCCCGGATGCCCGGGACGGCGCCCGCGTTGATGAAGTCGAGCTTGAGGTAGGTGAACCCCCATTCGTGGACGACCCGGTGGACGAGCTCGCGGACGTGCTCGAGGGCGGCCGGGCGGGACAGGTCGAGGGCGTGGTAGCCGGTTCCCCAGTTGTGCCCGGCGATGACGGGAGCGCCGTTCGCGTCGCGTAACAGCAGGTCGGGGTGCTCCCGGGCGAACCGCGAGCCGGGCAGGGCGATGAACGGGGCCAGCCACAACCCGGGGACCAGGCCGGCGTCCCGGATCCGGTCGGCCAGGGCGGCCATGCCGGACGGGAACTTGTCGTTGGGCTGCCAGTCGCCGACCATCTGTTCCCAGCCGTCGTCGATCTGCGCGACCTCGAACGGCAGACCGGTCAGGTCCTTCAGATCCTCGCCGAGCTGCTGTTCGGTGATGCCTTCGTAGTACGCGTACCAGGAGCACCAGACGTTGCCGGCGCGACGGTCCCGGCTGCCGAAGCGCTGCGCCAGCTGCCGGGTGTAGGCCGCGAACACCTCGCCCTCGGGGCCGTAGGCGGCGAACCAGGGCGCGGCGCCGTGCTCGTACCAGCCGGCCAGGGTGTCCCGGTCGGCCTGCAGGCGCGGCGAACCGAGGCCGAGCGCGCCCAGCAGCAGGACGTTGCCGTCGCCGGCGTCGAGCGCGGCCACCGCGGAGGAGTGGTGCCGGGCCGGGTCGTCCCAGAGGTCGTCGTCGGCGGTGACCCGCCGCCGCGGATCGGCGATGCGCAGCGGCGGGCCGGACAGCCGGCGCCATCCGCACGGGCTCCACGAGTTCTGCCCGTGCCGGTAGAACAGGGCATCGCCCAGTCCGTGCAGCAGCGCGACGCGCCCCGGCGGCAGGATCAGGCCTCCGTCGGCTGCCTCGGGGCGGCCGGATCCCTCGTGCTCGATGGCGAGGACGCGGCCGCCGAGCTCGATGAGCGATGCCATGGTTCTCCTTGGTGAGGTGCGGTGGGAGGGCTTACTTGAAGAGGGCGTTGACCTGGTCGTTGGCCTTCTTGAGGGCGGTGGCCGAGTCGCTCTGGCCGAGCACCGCCGACTGGATGGCGTCCTGCACGGTCTGGCTGACCTCGTTGCCGTGCTCGGTGATGGGCAGGAAGAAGGTGCCGTTCGGCGCCTGGGCCTCGTCGACGAAGACCTGCACGTCACGGTTCTTGGCCTTGTGCGCGGCCAGAGCCTTCTCGCCGGCCTGCTTGATGGCGGGGAAGACGACGCCGTTGCCGCCGACGATGTTCTGGCAGTCGGCCGAGCCCAGGAACTTGACCCACTTCCAGGCCTCGTCCTTGTGCTCCGTGCCGGCCCAGATCGCGTCGGACAGGCCGTTGATCGCCGTCTTGCGGCCCTGCGGGCCGGCCGGGACCGGGGCGAACGCGAACTTCGCCTTGGCGTCGGCGCCGAGGTACGTGTTGATCGTCCAGGATCCGGCGTAGCTGATCGCGCCCTTGCCCGCGCCCATCAGGGTGTCGCGGCTGAGCGTGGAGTTCTTGTCGAGCGCGGGGCTGTAGCCCTTGGCGATCAGCGACTTGTACCAGTCGATGGTGGCCGCGAGGGCCGGGTCGTCGTACTTGTACTGCGTGCCCCACGGGTTCTTGTCGAGGTAGGTGAAGCCGTTGCTGGCGGCCAGGTTGCCCCAGCCGTTCTGGCCCTGCGAGCCGTCGGCCCACTCGGGCAGGTACCCGTACACCTTGACCTTGCTCTTGTCGAAGGCCGGGTCGAGCCCGTTCTTGCCGTTGGCGTCCACGGTGGCCTTGGCGATGAGGTTCTCGAAGGTGCCGCCGTCGGCCGGGTTCCAGCTCAGGTCGGCCAGGTCGGCGGCCTTGACGCCCTGCTTGGTGAGGTGGTCGACGTTGTAGACCAGGGCCATCGTGTCCCAGTCCTTGGGCAGGCCGTAGCGCTTGCCGTCCTTGGTGAACAGGTCGGCCAGCCCGGCCTGGTACTGGGCGAGGTCGACCTTGTCGGCACTGACGTACGGCTGGATGTCGAGGATCTGGCCGGAGGTGACGAACTGCGGGTAGTACGAGCCCTGGTTGGTCCAGACGTCCGGCGCGTCGCCCGAGGCGAGCTGGGTGGTGAGGTTCTGCCAGTACTGGTCCCACGCGGACTGGGTGATCTGCACCTTGATGCTCGGGTTGGCCGCGGTGAACGCGTCGGCGCAGGCCTGGTAGGACGCCTTCTGGTTGTCGTCCCAGAGCCAGTAGTCGAGGGTGACGGCGTCGCCGCCGCTCTTGTCGCCGTCGCCGGACGAGCAGGCGGTCAGTCCGGTGAGGACGGCGAGCGACAGCAGGGCGGCCGCGGCTCGTGTTCTGCGGGTCATCTGACTCTCATTTCTTCGGGAGGGGTTATTTGCTGCCGGTGAAGTTCAGGGACTGGACGAGGCGCTTGCCCACGAAGACCAGCAGGAGCGCGACCGGGATGACCGACAACGTCGACGCGGCCATCAGGCCGGTCCAGTCCGGCTGGGTGTTGGGTGACTGCTGGAGGAACACGCCGAGGGCGACGGTGACCAGGCGGTTCTCCTCGCCCCGGCCGACCAGCAGCGGCCACAGGAAGTCCTTCCAGGCCCAGACGGTGGTGGTGATGCCGATGGTGAGCAGCGGGCCCCGGCTCATCGGCAGCGAGATCCGCCAGAAGATGCCCCAGGGGCCGTTGCCGTCGAGGATGGCGGCCTCCTCGACGTCGCGCGGCAGCGACAGGAAGAACTGGCGCAGGAAGAACACCGCGAACGGGGTCATCAGGATGCTCGGTGCGACCATGCCGGCCATCGTGTTGATCAGGCCGAGATCCTTGACCAGCACGAAGTTGGGCAGCAGCGTGAAGATCGGCGGGACCATCAGGGCGCTGATCAGGATCGCGAAGATCAGGTCGCGTCCGGGGAACCGCAGCCGGGCGAAGGCGTACCCGGCCATGGCGCAGAACAGGGTCTGGAACGCCGCGATCAGCGTGCAGTAGATGACCGAGTTGAGGATGTAGCGGGCGAAGTCGATGTGGGCGCCGGAGCCGCCGGCCGCCCGGGCCTCGGCCTCGCTGGTCAGGCCGAGCACCCGGGCGAAGTTGACCAGGGTGGGGTCGCGGGGCAGCAGCCCGGCGTTGTCGCTGAGCAGGTCGCCGGCCGGGGTGAGGGCCGTCCGGATCATCCACCAGAACGGGAAGAGGGTGGCCACGACGATCACGGCCATGACCGCCCAGCCGAAGAATTTGCGCATGGGTTCCGTCCTCAGGCCAGGTCCGAGCGGGACGCCCGCAGCAGGCGCATCTGGATCGCGGTGAGCACGCCGAGGATGAGCGCCAGGAAGACCGCGGCGGCCGACGCGTAGCCCATCTGGAAGTACGAGAAGGCCTGCTGGTAGATGAAGTAGTAGAGGACCCGGGTGGCTCCGGCCGGGTCGCCCTGGGTGGTGACGGCGATGGTGTCGAAGATCTGGAACGAGCCGATCAGCGAGACCACCAGGACCAGGGCCAGAACGGGTCGCAGCAGCGGCAGGGTGATGGCGCGGAACATCCGCCATTCGCCGGCCCCGTCGATCGAGGCGCCCTCGTACAGGTACTGCGGGATCTGCAGCATCCCGGCGTAGAGCAGCAGCGCCGTGTAGCCGGTGTAGGCCCAGGTGTTGATGGCGGCGATGGACGGCATGGCCAGCGCCGCGTCGGTGAGGAAGCCGACCGGGCCCACCCCGATCGACGTCAGCAGGTGGTTGACGAACCCCAAGTTGGTGTCGAGCAGCCACATCCACAGCAGACCGACCGTGACGTTCGGGACCAGCCAGGGCAGCAGCAGCGTGGCCCGCAGCACGACCGAGCGGGTCAGCCGGTGCATGAGCGCGGCCACGATCAGGGCCAGCACGGTCTGCGACCCGATGTTGAGGACCACGTACCAGAGCGTGACCAGCAACGACCGCCAGAACTGGCTGTCGTGCACCAGCTTGTCGTAGTTGGCCGCGCCCACGAACGTGGGTGTGTTGAGCATGGAGTAGTCGGTGACCGAGTACCAGGCGCCGCGGATGGCCGGGTAGCCGTAGAACACGGTGAACCCGGCCAGCACCGGCGCCAGGAACCACCACGCCGCGCGACGGTCGTCGCGCCTTTTCGTCGAGCTCATCCTCGCCTCTGATTCGTCTCCGAGTTGGCTCTTGCCAGCTGACCCGATGTCGAATAATGATGTAGACCTTCGATATTTTGTCAATACCTCTTCGTAATCCCCGGGCAACAAACTCCCCTCGGAGACCGACAATGAGAAGATCCCTCGGCGCCGTCGTCCTCGGCGTCCTCCTCGCCCTCACCCCGATGACCGTGGCTCAGGCCGCTCCGGCCGGACCCCCGCCCCGGCCGGCGGCGTCCCCGGCCCCCGACCCCGCTCTGACCGCCCATCCGCTGGCCGCCGCCCCCGGCCCGATCGACAACCCGCTCAAGGGCTTCGCGAAGTTCTACTCACCCGGCGGCAACCAGAACGTCGGCTACCCGCACGCGCTGACCTGGGGCTACTTCGGTCTGTCGGAGATCATGACCAACGCCTCGAGCTGCGGCAGCTACAACTGGTCGATCGTGGACAGCATGCTGGCCGAGACGGCCACGTACGGGAACCAGGCCGCGATCCGCATCTACCTGACCTATCCCGGAGGCACCGGCAGCCACCCGGCCAACGCCATCCCGCCCTGCTTCAACGGCAACGTCGCGACCCGCGCCGACACGTACTGGAACGTCACCCACCCCGACTACGACAGCCCGTTCCTGCTCACCGCGATGAAGAACTTCATCGCCGCCTTCGGCGCCCGCTACGACGGCGATCCCCGGCTCGGGTTCATCCACCTGGGCCTGGTCGGGCTCTGGGGTGAGTGGCACACCTGGCCGTACGACACCGACACCGCCGACGGCCGGCCGAACTACATGCCCAGCGACGCCAACGGCGCCCAGCTCGTGGCCGCCTTCGACACGGCGTTCAACCGGACCAAGGTCGAGATCCGGTACCCGGACGCGGCCGGCGGCGCCGCGAACAGCCGCGACATCGGCTACCACGACGACTCGTTCTGCTTCCGCGAAGGCTCGCCGTTGCAGGGCGTCACCCTGCCCCAGTCGATGGGCGGCGCGTCCTACGCCCACCTGCAACGCAACCTGGCCACCGGCACCGAGAACAAGTGGATCACCAGCTCGATCGGGGGCGAACTGCGCCCGGAGATCCAGTCGAGCGCCTTCCAGAGCTGGCCCGACGGCTCCGGGGCGGTCGACAACCTCAAGGCCTGCATCGAGCTGTCCCACGCGACCTGGCTGATCAACGAGCAGAGCGGCGGGTACGCGGCGGGTGACGCCAACGTCGGCGCCGCGGTCCGCTCCATGGGCTACAACCTCAGCGTCGACAACGCCTACTACCGCGACACCGCGAGCGGCGCCACCAACGTCGGCGTCCGGATCGCCAACACCGGCGTGGCCCCGTTCTCCTACCCGTGGACGGTCACGCTGGGCCTGAAGAACAGCAGTGGCAGCGTCGTGCGTACCTGGGACACCTCATGGGACCTGCGCAAGGTGCAGCCGCTGACGATCCGGACCTTCCCGGACTGGAACGCCGGCGCCGACTACCGCGACTTCGGCTACCGCCAGTACTTCCAGCACACCGCCGACCTGTCCGGGCTGGCCAACGGCTCGTACCAGTGGGTGCTGCGGGTCAAGAACCCGCTCGAAGCCGTCAGCGCCGGCGCCAAGAAGCTGCGGTTCGCCAACGCCACCCAGCAGGCCGACGGCTGGCTCGGCCTGGGCCCGGTCACCGTCGGCACCGGCACCGGCGGCGGCCCGGCCGGTTACGAGGCCGAAGCCGGCACCCGCACCGGAGGCGCCGCCGTGTCCGCCTGCGCCGCCTGCTCCGGCGGTCAGAAGGTCGGCTGGCTCGGCAACGGCGCCACCCTCACCTTCACCGGCGTCACCGGCGGCGGCCCCCGGACCGTCACCTTCCACTACCTGACCGCCGAGACCCGCACCGCCACCGTCAACGGGCAGAGCGTCACCTTCCCGGCCACCGGCAGCTGGGACACCGTCGGCACCACCGCCGTCACCCTCACCCTGCCCGCCGGCACGACCACGATCACGGTGGCCAATCCCGGCGGCTGGGCCCCCGACCTCGACCGCGTCACCGTCAGCTGAGGAATCCCACCATGCGCAGAGCGCTCGTCCTCGCCCTCGCCCTGGTCCTGGCCATGGGCAGTCCCGCCGTGGCCGGTCCCGGCCCGTCCTGGAAGTCGTTGTCCTACACCGCCGCGCCGGCCGACAACCCGCTCAAGGGTTTCCTGCCGTTCGCCGGCGACTACCAGACCTTCCCGCACAGCATGGAGTGGTTCTATCTGCCGCTGAGCGACATCATGACCGGCCCCCAGCAGTTCCGCTGGGACGCCGTCGACCAGCAGCTCGACGCGATCGCGGCCCGCGGGCACCAGAGCGCGTTCCGCGTCTACCTGGACTATCCGGGCCGGCCCACCGGCATCCCGCAGTACCTGCTCGACCAGGGGCTGGTCACCCGCCCGTACCCGGACTTCGGCAACAACGGCGTCAGCGTCGCCCCCGACTGGAACGACCCTCGCCTGATCAGCGCCCTCGAGAACTTCATCACCGCGCTCGGCCGCCGCTACGACGGCGACCCCCGGATCGGCTTCCTCACGCTCGGCCTGATCGGTTTCTGGGGCGAGTGGCACACCTGGCCCTACGACGGCACCACCCAGCCCGAGAACTGGATGCCGAGCACCGAGAACCTCACTCGCATCCTCAACCGCTACGACGCCGCGTTCGACACCACCCGGCTGCTGGCCCGCTATCCCAGCCCGCAGAACAGGGACCTGAACATCGGCTACCACGACGACTCGTTCGCCTTCGAGACCCTGCCCAACCAGTCCTGGCACTTCGTGCGGCGCCTCATCGACGAGGGCGTCACCGGCAAATGGCAGCGCGAGCCGGTCGGCGGCGAACTGCGCCCGGAGATCCAGACCTGCCTGTTCGACCAGCCGGTCAGCTGTCCCCAGTACGAGGACTACGACCAGTCGGTGGCCGGGACCCACGCCTCCTGGCTGATCAACCAGGCCGCGTTCGCCGGTGCCGGCTACACGGGAGCGGAGTACGACCGCGCGCTCACCGCGGCCCGGTCGCTGGGTTACGAGCTGACCGTGACCCAGGCCGCCGTCGGCCGCGACCGGGTCTCGGTCCGCATCGCCAACCGGGGCACCGCGCCCTTCTACTACGACTGGCCGGCCGAACTGGCCGCCCTCGACCGCACCGGCCGCGTCGTGCGGCGCTGGAAGACACCGTGGACGGTCGCCGGCATCCAGCCCGGCCAGGACCCCGCGCGGCTCTCGGCCCGGATCGACACCGGCGGCCTGCGCGAGGGCAAGTACGACATCGTGCTGCGGGTGCCCAACCCGATGCGCGGCGGCCTGCCGTTGCGCTTCGCCAACACCAGCCAGGACACCCGTACCGGCTGGCTCACCCTCGGCACCGTGACCCGCCGCCATTAGCTGATCCCGCCCGGCCCCGCGAGGGGCCGGGCGGACCCGACCGGAAGACGGCCATGACGACCATCGTGTTCCTCGGCGCGGGCAGCGTCGTGTTCACCCGCCAGCTGCTCACCGACATCCTCGGCTTTCCCGAACTGACCGGCGCCCGCCTCGTCCTGCACGACATCGACCCCGACCGCCTGGCCACCGCCCGGGCCCACGCCGAGCGGATCGCCGACGCCCGCGGCGCCCGGCCGGCCATCGTGGCCACGCTCGACCGCCGCGCCGCCCTGGACGGCGCCGACTTCGTCATCAACGCCATCGCGGTCGGCGGCTATCCGGCCACCCGCACCGACTTCGACGTCCCGGCCCGGTTCGGGCTGCGCCAGACCATCGGCGACACCATCGGCGTCGGCGGCATCTTCCGCGGCCTGCGCACGTTCCCGGTGCTGGCCGGCATCGCCGCCGACATGGCCGAGCTGTGCCCGGACGCCTGGTTGCTCAACTACACCAACCCGATGGCCATGAACGTCACCTACCTGTCCCAGGTGGCGCCGGCGCTGAAGGTCCTCGGCCTGTGCCACTCGGTGTACTGGACGGTGCGCGGGCTCTGCGATCTCGTCAAGGTGCCGTTCGAGGAGGTCGAGTTCGACAGCGCGGGCGTCAACCACCAGGCGTGGATCCTGCGCTGGCAGCTCCACGGGGAGACCTCCATCCGGCCCTGGACGCCGCGATCGCCGCCGACGGGCAATTGCGCCGCCGCGTCCGGGTCGACATGTACCGCCGGCTCGGCTTCTACCCGACCGAGACCAGCGAGCACTCCGCCGAGTACGTGCCCTGGTATCTGCATTCCGACCGGGAGATCGAACGACTGCGCATCCCGGTGGGGGAGTACCTGCGGATCCTGGCCCAGGGCGGCACCGACGAGGTGGACGACGACAGCACCGAGTACGCCCCGCAGGTCATCCACAGCCTGGTGACCGGCACCCCACGGCGCATCGTGGTGAACGTGGCCAACGCCGGGCTGATCGACAACCTGCCCGAGGGGTTCGCGGTCGAGGTCCCCGCGGACGTCGACGGCGCCGGGGTCCGGCCGCAGCCGATGGGCGCCCTGCCACCGCAGCTGGCCGCGGTCAACCGCCCGTACGTCAGCGTCGGCGAGCTGACCGTCGCGGCCGCCGTGACCGGAGACCCCCGGTCGGTCCGCCACGCCGCCCTGGTCGACCCGAACACGGCCGCCACCCTGACCGTCGACGCCATCCACGAGCTGTGCGACGCGCTCACCGCCGCGCACGGCGACCTGCTGCCCGAGGCGCTGCGCGGATGAGCGCCACCTGGGATCTGCTGGTCGTCGGTGACGCCAACCCCGACGTCGTGGTCTCCGGCGCCCCGGCCGATCCGCCCTGGGGACACCGGGAACGGCTCGTCGACGCCGGGGCCCTCACCCTCGGCGGCTCGGCGGCGATCACCGCGTGCGGCGCCGCCCGGCTCGGCCTGCGCACCGCCTTCGCGGGCCGGGTCGGCGACGACCCGGCCGGCCGCTTCTGCCTCGACGCGCTGCGCGAACGCGGTGTCGACGTCACGGGCTGCGTCATCGACCCCGACCGGCCGACCGCGCTGACCGTGGTGCTCGCGAGCGGCGGCGACCGGGCCATGCTGACCGCACCCGGCTGCCTGCCGTTCCACCGCCCGGACGATCTCGACCCCGGCCTGGTCGCGGCGGCCCGGCACGTGCACGTCAGCTCGTACTTCCTGCAACCCCGCCTCGCCGCCGCCCTGCCGGCCTGGTTCGCCGGGCTGCGGGCGGCCGGAGCCACCACGTCGCTGGACACCAACGACGACCCGTCCGGCGCCTGGGACTCCCCGGTGACCGCCGCGATCGCCCGGACCGACGTCTTCCTGCCCAACGAGGCCGAGGCCCTCGCCCTGACCGGCACGGACGACGTCGGCGCGGCCGCGGAGAAGCTGGCCGCGTCGGCCGGGCTGGTCGTGGTGAAACGCGGAGCCGCCGGCGCCCTCGCGTGGACCGGCGACGGCCCGGTCACCGTGGCCGCCCACCCCGTCACCCCGGTCGACACGGTCGGCGCGGGGGACAGCTTCAACGCGGGCTTCCTGGCCGGACGTCTCGGCGGTCTCGATCTGGCCGGCAGCCTGCGGCTCGCGGCCGCCTGCGGGGCACTGTCCACGCGCGCGGCCGGCGGCACGGCGGCACAGCCCACCCTCGCCGAGGCCCGCGCATGAACCTCGACGACCTGCCGCTGCGCGCCTACACACCCGTCCCGTCGGTCCGGCGCCCGCAGACCCACGTCGCCCGCGCGTCGGTGCCGGCTGTCGACGTCCACAACCATCTGGGCCGGTGGCTCGGCGACGGCGACTGGCTCATCCCCGACGTGCCCGCGCTCCTGGATCTCCTGGACGCGGTCGGTGTGGCCACCGTGGTCAACCTCGACGGACGCTGGGACGCCGAGCTGGACGCCAACCTCGCCCGCTACGACCGGGCGTACCCCGGCCGCTTCGTGACGTTCTGCCACCTCGACTGGACGGCGCTGCACCGCCCCGACCCGACCGGCGCGCTGATCGCCCAGCTCGGGCGGGCCCGGGACGCCGGCGCCCGCGGTGTCAAGGTGTGGAAGGACCTCGGCCTGGGCGTCACCGACGCCGACGGCGTGCGGGTCCTGCCCGACGACCCCCGGCTGGCCGACGTCTTCGCCGCGGCCGGCGAGCTCGGGCTGCCGGTGCTCATCCACACGGCCGACCCGCTGGCGTTCTTCGCGCCGCTGGACGTGCGCAACGAGCGTCTCGAGGAGCTGGCGCAGCACCCGGACTGGTGGTTCGGCGCGCCCGGCCACCCCTCGTTCGACCGGCTGATGCGGGCCCTGGAAGGCGTCGTGGCCGGCGCGCCGGGCACCACGTTCATCGGCGCGCACGTCGGCTGCGCGGCCGAGGACCTCGGGTGGGTCGACGGCATGCTCCGGCGGTATCCCAACTTCCACATCGACCTGGGCGGGCGGCTGGCCGAGCTGGGTCGCCGCCCGCGGGCCACCCGCCGGCTGATCCTCGACCACCCGGACCGGGTGCTGTTCGGCTCGGACGCCTTCCCGGCCACGCGGGAGGCGTACGAGGTCTACTGGCGCTTCCTGGAGACCGAGGACGAGTGCTTCGCCTACGCCCCCGGCTCGCCCGTGCCGCCGCAGGGCCGCTGGGACATCTCCGCGATCGGTCTGCCGCCGGAGGTCCTGACCCAGGTGTACGCGACCAACGCCGACCGGCTCCTGAGCCGGTGACCGCCTGGCGGGGTTTTCCGGGTTCGATCAGCTGAGCGAAAGTCGGTGGCCGTCGCTCAGCCCGTCGACGTACGGTCTGCGGCGTGGCCGGCCGACGTTCTGCTGCACGGTCGCTCCTGCGGTTGTGGCCGCACGTGCGGCCGGTCCGGGTCCGGCTGGTCCTGGCCGGCGTCCTGGCCATCCTCGCCTCGTGTGCGGCACTGGTCATGCCGCTGGTCCTGAAGTGGCTGGTGGATGGTCCCCTCACCGACGGTGATCCGTCCGGTATCTGGCTCGGTGGAGCGGTCCTGGCGTTGCTGGGCGCCGTCGAGGCGGGGATCTTCGGTCTCCGCCGCCGGCTGACCGCGCGGCCGCTCGCCCAGGTCGAGGCGTCGATGCGGGAAGCGCTGTACCGGCGACTTCAGCGGCTGCCGATCGCCTTCCACGATCGCTGGTCGTCGGGCCAGCTCCTCTCCCGGGGCATCGCGGATCTCGGCCTGGTGCGGGGCTGGCTGTCGTTTCCGCTCCCGTTCCTGGCGGTCAACGCCGTGACGTTCGTAGCCGCGTGCGCCGTCCTGCTGGCGCAGCAATGGATGCTGGGGCTGCTACTGCTGGCGCCGGTCGTGCCGCTGATCCTGCTGTCCTCGTGGTTCCAGACACGGCATGCGCCGGCCTCGCGCCGCGCACAGGACCTGAGCGGGGACCTGACGACGCTGATCGGCGAGTCGATTCTGGGCATCCGGGTGATCAAGGGCTTCGGCCGGCACGACAGTCAGATCAGTGCCTTCCGGAAACTGGTGTCCGAAACCCGCGGCGTCGAGCTGAGGAAGGCACGTCTGGTCGCGATCCTGTCCGGGATGTTCGTCCTGCTTCCGGAGCTCGCGGTCGGGGCGACGCTGGCGTCGGGTGTGGTGCAGGTTGCCGACGGGACGCTGTCCGCCGGGACGTTGCTGGCCTTCCTGACGACCGCGCTGGTCCTGCTCCCGGTGGTGGAATCGACCGGAGCGCTGCTGGCGATGAGCAACCACGCGGCGACCGCGGCCGACCGCTACCACGAGATCATGGACGAGCCCCGGCCGACCCAGGAGCGCCCACCCGCCGCCGATCCCGGGCCACCATCGGGTCCGGCGGCGCTCGCTTTCGAGAACGTGCGCTTTCGCTATCCGGGTACGTCGCCGGGCGATCCGGAGGTGCTGCGGGGCGTCGATCTGAGGATCGAAGCCGGCGAGACGATGGCCCTGGTCGGCGCCACGGGCAGCGGCAAGACCACCCTCGCCGGCCTGGTGCCCCGGTTGTACGAGCCGACGGGAGGACGCATCACGCTCGACGGCCAGGACATCGCCGGCCTGACGCGGTCGCGGCTGCGATCCATGGTTGCCGTCGCCTTCGAGGACCCCACGCTCTTCTCCGGGTCGGTCCTGGAGAACATCCTGATGGGTGGGGAGGCCGCCACCGAGGCGGACGGGGCCCGAGCCTTGCGAATCGCGCAGGCCGACGGTTTCGTCGGCCGGCTGCCCTCGGGGGCGCGAACGCAGCTCGGCGAGCGGGGTTCGACCCTCTCCGGTGGGGAACGCCAGCGGCTCGCCCTGGCCCGGGCTGTCGCCGGCCGCCCGCGTCTGCTGGTTCTCGACGATCCCCTCTCGGCGCTGGACATCCACACCGAGGCCGCGGTGGAGAACGCGTTGCGCCACGTGCTCGCCACCACGACGGCGCTGATCGTGGCCCACCGGCCGTCGACGGCCCGTCTGGCCGACCGGGTCGCCCTGCTCCGCGACGGACGTGTCGTCGCTGTGGGCACTCACCAGCAGCTGCTCAGCACCGACTCCGAATACGCCCGGCTCATGTCGGGGATCGAGCCCCCGCCGCGGCGGGGCGGGGCCGGCGAGGGAGCACCGGCCTCGTGACGGAGCTGCCACCCGTACGCGGGAACGCGTCACGTGCTCTGCTGGCCTCTCTCGTGCGGCCGCACCGCCGCCGGGTGGTGGCGACCGGTCTGCTGTTGTTCCTCCAGCGTGCGATCTCGCAAAGCGGCCCCCTGCTGGTCGCCTTCGCGATCGATCGGGCGGTTCCAGCCCTTCGGGTGCACGACCGTGGCCCGCTCCTGGCGGTCTGCCTCGGGTACCTGCTGTTCGCGGTGGCCTCAGGAGGGCTGCAGTACTCCTTCGTCCGCGCCTCGGCCCGGGTCGGCCAAGACGTGATCGCCGATCTGACCGTCCGGATCTTCACCCATGCGCAGGCTCTGAGCGTCGACTTCCACGAGCGGTACACCTCGGGCCGGTTGACCTCCCGAGCCACCAGCGACGTTCAGGCGTTGCGCAACCTGCTCGCCAACGGCCTGCAGGACATCGTCGGAGCGTTCCTGACCACCGTGTACATCTCCGCCATCCTGCTCTACCTGGACTGGCCGCTGGGGTTGGCGGCCATCGCGGTCGGCGGGCCCCTGTACCTGACCGTCCGCGCGTTCCGGCGCCGGGCGTACCGGGTCTACAGCGAGCGGTCGAGCGCGACGGCCGCCGTCACGGCGAAGTACGCGGAGACGTTCGCCGGCATCCGTGCCGTGCAGTCGTTCCGGCTGGAGACGTCCAACGACCGGTCCTTCGTCCGGCTCGACCAGCGGCACGCCCGCGTCAACGGTGACGCCGAGCTGGTGATGGCGCGGTATGTGACCTCGTCGCGGCTGGTGGCCAACCTCGGCATCGCCGTACTGGTCACGTGGGGCGCCTTCCGGGTCGCCGCCGACGGCCTGGAGCTGGGCGTGTTCGCCGCCGTCGTGCTCTACCTGCGCCGCCTGTACGACGACCCCCTGAAACTGGGCGGCGTCCTGGACGCCTACCAGTCGGCCCTCGCGTCCCTGGAGAAGATCGCGGCTCTGCTGGCCCAGCGGTCCACCGTCGGTGAACCAGACCGGCCCCGGCCGCTGCCGGCCGGCACCGCCCGGCATCCGGGCCGGACCGTCGTCTTCGAGCAGGTCGCCTTCGCGTACCCCACCGGCGTCGAAGTCCTGCCACGATTCGACCTGACCCTGGTCTCCGGACAGACCGTAGCCGTCGTCGGCGCCACCGGCGCGGGCAAGACCACCCTCGCCAAGCTGCTGGCCCGCTTCCACGACCCCACCCACGGCCGGGTTCTCCTCGACGGCGTCGACCTGCGCCACCTCGCCACGGCCGATCTGCGGCGCGCCGTGGTGATGGTCACGCAGGAGGCCTTCCTGTTCTCCGGCACCATCGCCGAGAACATCGCGCTGGGCCGGCCCGGCGCCGGCCGCGCGGAGGTCGAGCAGGCGGCTCGAACCGTCGGTGCGCACGAGTTCATCAGCCGGCTGCCCGACGGGTACGACACCCGGATCCAGGCCGGTGGGCACCGGATCTCCGCCGGACAGCGGCAGTTGGTGGCGCTGGCCCGCGTCCTGCCGGCCGACCCGGCCGTGGTGATTCTCGATGAGGCCACCCCTTCCCTGGACCTCCCCGGCGAGAGACTGGTCCGGCAGGCGATGAGGACCGTGCTGCGGGGACGAACCGCCCTGGTCGTCGCACACCGTCTGTCCACGGTGTCCATCGCGGACCGGGTCCTGATGATGGCCGGTGGGCGCATCGTCGAAGACGGCCCGCCCGGCGAGCTCATCAACAATCGGGGCCGGTTCGCCGAGCTGCACACGGCCTGGCGGGACAGCGGGACCTGACCGCCACCGGGATGCAGCACCCGCCCCGGCAAAGCTCGGTTGACCGGTACCCGGGGCCGGTGCAGAGTCGTGCGGTGCGGGAAAGATGAGAGGTCGCTGCCGGCGTGGCTGGCGGCGCGACTGGGCGACCGGATCAGGGGTGCCGGCCGGCCTGGAGTCGGTCGTCCCCGGATCGAGCAGCTGGCCCGCCGCGCCGTCGGCCGCCTTTCTGCGCAGCGCCGGGGCCGCGATCGCCCGGGTGCACGCGGTCGGCCTGGGACCGCGACCGGGGCTGCCGATGCGGGCGCGGCCCATCGCGGTGGACGACTTCGCCCGGGAGCGCCGGATCGGGGCGATGCCGACCACCGATCTGCTCCGCCGTGCCGACGAGCGGGTCCAGGCGATCACGCCGCCCACCGGTCCGGCCGTCCTGGTCCACGGCGATGTGTGGCCCGGCAACACGATGGCCGGCGGCGACCGGGTGCACGCGCTGATCGACTGGAAAACCGCCGGCGTCGGCGATCCCGGCGTGGACCTCGGCGAGCTGCGCAAGCAGGTCGCAATGATCTACAGCCCGGACGCCCCGGCCCACGTGCTCGACGGCTGGGAGCGGGCCACCGGCACGAGGGCCGGCGCCGTCGCCTACTGGGACGCGGTGGCCGCGCTCAACACACCCACCGGCTCCTACAACCCGCAGGCGGCGCAACGGCGCGACGACTTCCTCCGGGCGGCAGTCTCGCGGTTGTGACGGCGCCGGGTCGAAACGGCACGCGGCCGCGCGGCCGGGCTCGACGGCGCCACGGTCGTGCAGTACCTGGCGGAGACGGCGACGACTGTGAACACCGTCTGCCGCTCCGAACGCGCCGGCCGGATCGTGCAGACCCGGCACGGCGACGCCATGCTGCTGACGGACTTCCTCACCACCCGCGTGGTCGAGCTGGCCGTCCACGGTCTCGACGTCGCCGACGCCCTGGGAATGCAGCCATGGCTGACGGCACCGGCCGCGCACCATCTGCAGGGGCTGCTCTTCGGTACCGACTGGCAATCGGCTGTCAGCACGCTCGGCTGGGATCCGGTGACACTGTTGCGCAAGGCCGGCGGCCGTGCGCCGGTCACCCCTGAGGAGACGGCACCGCGCCCTTGACCGCTCATCTCGTGAGGTCGAACCGATCCTGCGCGCCTCGGCCCGCCCTGCCTGGAAGTTGCAGCAAACCCGTACGGTCGGTGCATCAATCGGCGACATAGATGGGGAACTCTGGGCGTGAAGAAGGCTCTGTGGATCATCGGCTTCGTCATCGGCCTCTACTTCGTCGTACGAGCAGCGGTCGAACCGTTCGTCATCGATCCGTCTGACCCAGCCAGCTACGCCAAGGACTGGGGCGGTCCGAGTCTGGCCGGTGTCCTTGCTGTTCATTGCGTCCCCGGAGTCGTGGCACTCGCCATCATGATCGCGACGGTTCACCGAAGGCGCTCACGGAAGCACGTACGGTCCGCGCGACCGTAACCTCCATCCGCTCAGCCTGCGGACAACGCCCTAATCCTGGGCCGGCATCGCGCGACCGACGATGCGGACGGGAGCCGGGCTCGCCTACGCTCCTACCCGCGTTCGAGGTTGAACGGCAAGCTCAGACCAGCACGTCGGTCAGCAGCCGGGTCACCTCGCGGCCCAGCGCCGTCCGGCCGGTCGCCCCGTACTTTCGCGGGTCGGCTGTGTGTCGCTCGCGGGTCAGATGGTCGCGCACTGCCTCGGTGAAGACCCGGTTCAGGTGTGTCGCCAGGTTGATTTTGGTCATGCCCCGCCGGGCCGCCGCGGTGAGCGTGGCATCGGGGACACCCGACGAACCGTGCAGCACCAGCGGAACCGGGACCACGGCGTGCAGGTCGGCGATGAGCTCCAGGTCGAGGACGGCGTCGCGGGTCAGCATGGCGTGGGAGCTGCCGACCGCCACGGCCAGCGCGTCCACGGCGGTGGACTCCACATAGGCGGCTGCCTCGTCGGGGCGGGTGCGGGCGCCCGGCGCGTGCACGCCGTCCTTGCCGCCGATCTCGCCCAGCTCGGCCTCCACCCAGACGCCGCGGTCGTGGCACCAGCCGGCGACCTGACGGGTGGCGGCCACGTTGTCGTCGTGGCCGAGGGCGGACGCGTCGTACATGACCGAGCCGAAACCCAGCTCGACCGCCTCGCGGACCAGCTCGGCCGTGGTGGCGTGGTCGAGGTGGACGGCGACCGGCACGGCGGCCGCCCGCGCCACGGCCAGGGCGGCCGCGCCGATCGGGGCCAGCGCGCCGTGGTAGCGGGCGCAGTTCTCGCTGATCTGCAGGACGACCGGGGCCCCGGCCTGTTCCGCGCCGGCGACGATGGCCTCGGCGTGTTCGAGCTGCACGACGTTGAAGGCGCCGACCGGACGGCGATCGGCGGCCGCGGGCGTGACGATGTCAGCGATGCGCACCAGGGGCATGACAGTCCTTCACAGGGGTCGCAGCCGGATGTGGGGGAGCAGCGAGCGGTACGTGTCGGGCTCGAACGCGCCGGCGACCTCGGACCGCACCGCCGCGGCGGACAGCGCGACGCCGTGCCGCAGCCGGGCCGGCCAGCTCCAGCCGTGCGCCAGCCCGCGGGCCAGGGCGGCCACCAGGGCGTCGCCGGCGCCGGTCGGGTTGCCGCTGATCCGCGGTGGGGTGGCGGTCCAGTCGCCGTCGGGGGTCAGCGCCAGCAGGTCGTCCGCGCCGCGGGACAGCACGACGGCGCCCGGACCGGCCGCGCGGACCTCGGCCGCCGTGCGCCCGAGCCGGGCCAGCTCACCGGCGTTGGGTTTGACGATGTCGGGCCGCCCGGCCAGCCCGTGACCGAGAGCTTCGCCGTCGGCGTCCAGGATGACCCGGGTTCCGCCGCTGTGGCAGGCGTCGGCCAGGATCCGGTACGCGTCGGGCGGCACGCCGGGCGGCAGGCTCCCGGACAGCACGGCGACGCTCGCCCCCGTACGGTCCAGCAGGTCCTCGAAGTCGCTGCGGAACCTTCGCCACTCGGCCGCGGTGATCTGGGGCCCCGGCTCGTTGAGCAGGGTCGTGCGGCCGCCCTCGGCCAGGGTCACCGTCCGCCGCGACTCGCCACCGATGGGAGTGAAGGCGACGTTGATCCCGGTGCGCCGCAACCGACTCCGGACGATGTCACCGGTGCGGCCGCCGAGCAGCCCGCACCCCAGGACCGGTTCGCCCAGCGCGTGCAGCACGCGGGCCACGTTGAGGCCCTTGCCGCCCGGGTGCTCGTGCACCTGACCGACCCGGTTGGTGTCGCCCAGGTCGAGACGGGTCACCCCGTACGTGATGTCGAGCGCCGCGTTGAGCGTGACGGTGACGATCACGGTCAGTCCGGCAGGATGACCGAGCGGGTCAGGTGACGTGGCTGGTCCGGATCCAGTCCGCGCCGGAGCGCCACGGCCACCGCGAGCCGTTGTGCCCGGATCAGATCGGCCAGCGGGTCGAGGTCGCTGGTGACGAACGTGGCCCCGGTCGCGCGGACCTGCTCGGCCAGGCCGGCCGGGGCCGGGCCGAACATCCACACCACCCGGCCGGGCGCGGCGATGCTGATCGGCCCGTGCCGGTACTCCATCGCCGGGTACGCCTCGGTCCACGCGCCGGCCGCCTCGCGCATCTTCAGCGCCGCCTCCTGGGCCAGCCCGTACGTCCAGCCGCTGCCCAGGAAGGTGACCTGCTCGGCCGCCACCACCTCGTCGCCGAGCGGCTCGGTCAGCGCCCGCTCCGCGTCGGCCACGGCGGCCGCGGTGTCCAGGCCCAGGGCGGCGCGGAGCAGGATGAGCTGGGTGGTGGCGAACCGGGTCTGGACGACGGAGGCCTCATCGGCGTACCCGAGCACGATCACGCTGTCGGCGGCCCGCGTGACGGGGCTGGTCCCGTCGGCCGTGACGACGGTGGTCGGCGTCCGGCCGCGCAGCCGGGCCAGCAGGTCGAGGACTTCGGTCGTGGTGCCGGAGCGGCTCAGCACGAGCACCCGGTCGTGGTCGCGGGTGGCCGGGAACTCCGAGGCCGCGTACGCGTCGGTCGGGCCCTGGCCGGTCGTCTCGCGCAGGGACGCGTACGCCTGGGCCATGAACCACGACGTGCCGCAACCGGCCACCGCGACCCGTTCCCCGGGTTGCGGCAGCCCGGCCGCGCCGGCGTCGGAGGTCACACGACGCCAGCAGTCCGGCTGACTGGCGATCTCGCGTTCGGTGTGGGACCCGGCCATGATGCCTCCTGCAACTTGTCGCAAGAAAAAGACCCTGATGTTGCAGATTAGATCACTGATTTGCATCTGACGCGAGAGCTGAGATGCTGGCCGCGTGAGCAAGCACGAGCGCTGGAGCACCCTGCTGGAGCTGGTGTCCGACCGGAAACGGCTGAGCATCGAGGACGCCGCGCAGGAGCTGGACGTGTCCGCCGCGACGATCCGGCGCGACTTCGACGAGCTCGCCCAGCAGCAGATGGTCACCCGCACCCGAGGGGGCGTCGTCGCCCACACCGTCGCCTACGAACTGCCGCTGCGATACAAGGTCGCGCGCAACGCGGGCGAGAAGCAGCGCATCGCCGCCGCCGCGGCGGCCCTGATCGAGCCGGGCGCCACCGTCGGGCTCAACGGCGGCACGACCACGACCGAGGTGGCCCGGGCGCTGGCCACCCAGGCCGACCTGGACGGCCCGTCGGGCGGCCCGGGCTTCACCGTGGTGACCAACGCGCTCAACATCGCCAACGAGCTGGTGGTCCGCCCGCACGTCAAGGTCGTCTCCACCGGCGGGGTGGCCCGCACCCAGTCCTTCGAGCTGATCGGGCCGCTGGCCACCGACATCTTCCGGCGCATCACCATCGACACCGCGGTGCTCGGCGTCAGCGGGCTCGACGCCGGGCACGGGGCCACCTGTCATCACGAGGGCGAGGCCGACATCAACCGGCTCCTGGCCGAGCAGGCCGCCCAGGTGATCGTCGTCGCCGACGGGTCCAAGCTGGGCCGGCACGCCTTCGCCCGGATCTGCGCCGTCGAGGCGATCCAGGTCGTCGTGACCGACGCCGGCGCCCCGCCCGAGGAAGTGACCCTGATCGAGCAGGCGGGGGTCCGCGTCATCCAGGCCTGATCCGGCGGTTCGCGTCGTCAGATGCCGGGCCGCCCCCGGTCGGGCGGCCTCGGCTGTCTGTCGCCGACCGGTCCGGGCCGGATCAGAGAATCTCGGTGTAGCCGTTCCAGCCCTGGCCGATCGGGACCGACTTGTCGTACGCCTTGCCGTCGCGGGCCAGGTTGTTGCCGTAGAGGTGCAGGGTGCCGTCGGACTTCTGGCCGATCAGGTCGGTGTAGCCGTCGCCGGTGACGTCGGCCGGGATGATCTTCTCCGTGGTGTTCCAGCCCTGGCCGAGAGAGGTCGACTTGTCGTACGGTTTGCCGTCGCGCTCGATGTTGTTGGCGAAGAGGGTCATCACGCCGCCGGCCGTGACCGCGACCAGGTCGGTGTAGCCGTCGCCGGTGACGTCGGCCGGGATGATCCGCTCGTACGCGTTCCAGCCCTGACCGATCGGCACCGACTTGTCGTACGCCTTGCCGTCGCGCGCGAGGTTGTTGCCGTAGAGGTGCAGGGTGCCGTCGGACTTCTTGCCGATCAGGTCGGTGTAGCCGTCACCGGTCACATCGGCCGGGATGATCTGCTCGTACGCGTTCCAGCCCTGACCGATCGGCACCGACGACCCGTACGGCGTGCCGTTGTCCCGTTCGATGTTGTTGGCGTAGAGCGTCATCTGCCCGCTCGCCGTGACCCCGATCAGGTCGCGGTAGCCGTCCCCGGTGACGTCGGCCGGGATGACCTTCGCAAGGGTGTTCCAGCCCTGCCCGGCCGGCTTCGCGGTGCCGTACGGCGTGCCGTCGCGCTCGATGTTGTTGGCGTACAGGCTCAGGACGCCGCCGGCCGAGATCGTGAGCAGGTCGGTGTAGCCGTCCCCGGTGACGTCGGCCAGCTGCGGCTTGACCGGCTCCGCGGGCGCGTCGACGATCTTGGGATAGCGCAGGGCGTCGTAGTTGCCGGCGGCGTGGCTGTCGATCAGTCCGGAGTAGAGGGACACGTTGGCCCTCCTCTTCACCGGCGTGGAACCGAACGAGTAGTAGTTGATGCGGGTGTGCGCCTTGTTGGCCCACGACTCGAAGATGACGGTGTGCGCGGCCGGGTAGTTCAGGATGTCGCCCGGCTTCAGATCGGCCTTCGCGATGGCGGTGGTGTGGTTGGGCAGGGCGGCGGTGTTGTACTGCGGGTCCCAGCTGGTGTGCCACACCATGTTGACGTAGCCCGAGCAGTCCAGGCGGTAGCGCCTGGTGTCGCCGCCGGGGCCGGGCGCCGGTGCGTCCTCGTACCCGCCGGGCTGGTTGATCACCCAGTACCTGGCTCGTTCGATCACTTCGGCCCGGGTGATCGGGCCACCCCGCTCGGAGTCGAAGGCGGCCTGAGCGGGCACGCCGGTCAGGGTGATGGCGGTGAGTGTGACGACGCCGGTGGTGAGCGCGGCGGCGAGCTGACGCGGAAGGGTCTTCATGGGCAGGACGGGCCTTTCTGGCGGTGGGAAGGGCACAGCCACCGTGGGCCCGGTCGCTGGCCGGGACGCTTGTGAAATCCTTGTGCTTCGATGGATGGCCGCGCGCGGGGGTAGAACGGGAGGGCCTCGGTGACCGAACTGCGACTGCTGGGCGCGGTCGAGGTGCGGGCCGGGCAGACGCGTTTCGACGCCGGCCAGCCCCGGCAGCGCGCGGTGCTGGCCGGGCTCGGGGTCGACGCCGGGCGGCCGGTGTCGTTGCCCACCCTGATCGACCGGGTCTGGGGTCACGAGCCCCCGGCCGGAGCGCGCCAGTCCCTGCACGCCCACATCACCCGGCTGCGGCGGGTGCTCACCGGCGCCGGCGCCGGGACGATCGTCTTCGAGTCGGGTTCCTACCGGCTGACCCTCGACGCCGGCCGGGTCGACCTGCACGTCTTCCGCGATCTGGCCGAGCGGGCCCGCGCCGCCGGTCACGACGACCAGCGGGTGGCGCTGCTGCGGCGGGCCGTCGCCCTGTGGCGCGGCACCCCGCTCGGCGGCCTCGGCGGCGAGTGGGTCGAACAGGTCCGCAGCGAGATGGACCGGCACCTGATCAGCGCCGTGGTCGCCCTCGCGCAGGCCGAGCTGCGTCTCGACCGGCCGGAAGCGGCCCTCGCGACGGCGGAGCGGCTGGCCGGCGAGCATCCGCTGGTCGAGCCGCTGGCCGCGATCCGGATGCGGGCCCTGGCCGCGGCCCACCGGCCGGCCGACGCGCTCCACCACTACGACGACATCCGTCAGCGGCTGGCCGGGGAGCTCGGCGTGGACCCGAGCCGTGAGCTGCAGGACCTGCACCGGGCGATCCTGCGCGGTGCGGGACAGCGGCCCGTCGCGGTCCTCTCGCCGGCGTCCGCGGCCCCGGCCCAGCTGCCCACCGACGTGGCCGGTTTCGCCGGGCGCACCGCAGCGCTCGCCCGCCTCGATGCCGTGCTCGCCGGGGCCGCCGCCGGCGCGTCGGCGACGATCGCGGTGGTCTCCGGAACCCCGGGCGTCGGCAAGACGACCCTGGCCGTGCACTGGGCCCACACGGCCGTCCGGCACTTCCCGGACGGCCAGCTGTACGTCAACCTGCGCGGCTACGACGAGTCGGGCCCCGTGGCGGCCGCCGAGGCGCTGGCCGGCCTGCTCGAGACGCTCGGCGTCCGCGCCGGCGACCGGCCCGCCGGACTGGACGCCCAGTCGGCGCTGCTGCGCGGTGTCACGGCCGGCCGGCGACTGCTGGTGGTGCTCGACAACGCCCGCGACGCCGGGCAGGTTCGTCCCCTGCTGCCCGCCGCGCCCGGCACGATGGTCGTCGTCACCAGCCGTGACCAGCTCACCGACCTGGTCATCAGCCACGCCGCCGAGCCGGTCGACCTGGGCCTGCTGCCCGACGGCGAGGCCCGCGAGTTGCTGCGGCGCCGCATCGGGGCGGCCCGCGTCGACGCCGAGGTGCACGCCGTCGACCGCATCATCGAGTCGTGCGCCCGGCTCCCGCTCGCGCTGGCGATCACCGCCGCCCGGGCCGCGCGGACCGGCTTCCCGCTGCGCAGCCTGGCCGCCGAGCTGCGGCGCCCCGGCGATCCGCTGGAGACCTTCGAGCTCGGCGACCCGTCCGGCCGCCTCCGCGGTGTCTTCGCCACGTCGTACGTCGCGATCAGCGCCTCGGCCCAGCGGCTCTTCCGGCAGCTCAGCCGCCATCCCGGCCCGGACCTCTCGGCCGAGGCGGCGGCCGGTCTCGGGGCGCTCGAGGTGATCGCCGCCCGGCGGGTGCTCGCCGAGCTGGTGCGGGCCGGCATGCTGGCCGAACCCCACCCCGGCCGGTACGCCTTCCACGATCTGCTGCGCGCCTACGCCGCCCGCCTGCACCGCGACAGCGACGCCCCCGCCGAGCGCGACGCCGTCACCGTGCGGATGCTCGACCACTACGCGTACACCGCGCAGCGGGTCGACCGGCTCCTGCAGCCGCTGCGGCCCGCTCTCGACGTGCCGCTGGGCCCGCCCGCCGCGCACGTGCGACCCGAGCCGATCAGCGGCGCCGCCGAGGCCACCGCCTGGCTCGACGCCGAGAGCGCCGTCCTGGTCGCGGTCGTGCACACCGCCGTGGCCGGTCACGGCCGGTACGCCTACCAGCTGGCCTGGCTGCTCGACCACTGCCTGCACCGGCGCGGGCAGTGGCTGGAACGGTCGGCGGTCTGGCGGGCCGCGCTCACCGCGGCCGAGGGAACGGACGACCCGGTCGCCCTCGCCGGGTCGCACTGCGGTGTCGCCCATGTCAGCCTGCAGCTCGGCCGGTATGCCGAGGCCGACGCCCATTTCACCCGGGCGCTCGAGCTCTACGTCGCCGACGGCAACCGCCGCGGCCAGGGCGCGGTGGAATATCTGCTGGCCGGGTTGTGGGGCCGGCGGCACGAGTACCGCAGGGCGCTCGCCCACGCGGGCCGGGCCCGGTCGCACCACGAGCACACCGGCCACCGCGCCGGGCTGGCCAATGTGCTCAACCAGATCGGCTGGTACCGGGCGCAGCTCGGCGAGCACGCCGAGGCGCTCGAGTCGTGCCGGGAGGCGCTGGGCCTGCAGCAGGAGATGAACGAACGGGCGGGGCAGGCCGACACCTGGGACAGCATCGGGTTCGTCCATCATCAGCTCGGCCGGTCGGCGGAGGCGGCCGAGTGCTTCGGACAGGCGATCGCCCTGTTCCGCGAGCTCGGCGACCGGTACGCCGAGTCGGAGTCCTGGATCCACCTCGGCGACAGTCACCGCGATGCCGGCGACCCGGGCGCCGCCCACGCCGCCTGGACCGAGGCCTACGACATCCTCGACGAGCTCGGCCACCCGGACGCCCAGACGCTGGTGGACCGTCTGGGCGTCCGCCACTGACCCGGTCAGCTCTTCCGCACGATTTCGTCAGCTTTCTTGACCAAGTACTCGACCGCTCACATACATCGATAGTTCTCTTAGTATGTCGTGTGGATATACGGCGTATCGAGGGTCAGAATCGTGGCGCCACTGCTGTTGTAGGCGATGAAACGCGCCATGACGTTACCGCCGCCGAACTCGCCGTTCCAGACTTCCACGGGCTTGGACAGTCCGACCACGCACGGCCGGGCGCTTGTGCTGAATCGTTGGACATTGTTCGCGTCCACCAAGTAGACGCGGTAGGTCGCACAGCCGGCAGGCTTGCGTTCGACCTTCGCGTTAGCTCCCGTCAAGGCGTAGCCGTGCGCAGCGGAGTAGTAGTACCCGTAGACGCAGGGCTGAACTCTCCAAGCCGCAGTGCTGTACACGGTGCGGCATGTACCCGCAGCACTGGCCGGAACGGTGGTCGCCACCAGCGATCCGGCGGTGATCGCCAATGTGGCGATAGCCAATGACGCCAGCTTTCTTGCGAGTCGCATAACTCTCCCCATGTCATGGATGTCGAGACAACAGCGGAGCTGCCTCGGCGGCCCGCCGTACCGTCTTCGGACCACTCACGCCAAGCTCGCACACCTCGCTTGCGGAATCCTTGCGGCGGCTCCATCGGTTGGTCAGCATCGATGGGCGCGGCAGCGCAGGGGCGGACAGGTCGACCACAATGTGGCCAACCCGGCCGACCGGGCGCTCCGCCCGGCTGCCCGACATGGCGGGCGACGGCGGTCCGCGCGTTGCTGTGAGCCCGGGCCGTCGGCCGTCGAGTTCACAGACGGGTAGTCGCCGGCCCGCTTCGGCCCTAGTCTGAAGCGGTCGACAAACCTGAAGGAGATTCTCGCCCGATCCATGCTTCATGACCGGTTCTCCGGGTCTGCGACGCAACTGGTGCACGGCGTGACAACACGACCGAAAGCGTTGGATGAACAGGGTGCACGGGGGAACGGCGCGGACGGTCGGTGCGGTGACGGCCGCGCTCGCCGCGCTGGCGGCGATCGTGGTGGCCAGTCTGTCGAATCTGAACGGCGACGTGCGATACGCTCTCGGCGGCCTCGAGACGTCGGGCCAGGGCGGGGTCAACTTCTGGGACATCTTCGTCTCGCGGCCACTCGCCTACAAACTGCTGATGGCCGGGCTCGACAAGGGCCGCCTTCCGTTCGTCGGGGAATCCTCGTCGGACGCGACCCACCTGGTGATGCGGCTCGAGACGTACGTCGTGGTCGTCGCCGTGGTCGCGCTGCTGTTCGTGGGTGTCCGGCGCGTGGCCGGACTGCCGTTGGCGGCCGGGGCTGCGGGCGCGACCGGCCTGGCCCTGATCGTCGCGCCGCCCTGGCACTTCCTCTCGCCCGACTGGGTCGCCGCGGTCGCCGCCGCGCTGGCGGTCGGCGCCGCGTGCGCACCCCGGCGGCTGTGGCTGGGCGCGCTGCTCGCCGGTGCGGCCGCGATGCTCGTCGTGGCGGTCAAGGCTTCCACGTTCCCCGTCGCCCTGGTGGCCCTGCTCGTCATCGCGGTTCTCGACCGGCGCCGCGCCGCCTGGGCGGCGCTGTCCACGGTGATCTGGGTCGCTGTCTGGTATGTGCTGGTCCGGCAGTTCCAGCCCTGGGAATGGATCTGGCTGCAGGATCTGGCCAACCTCGTGCACAGCAAACCGCAGGGCATCTACCGCGAGGACCTGCACCGGCTGCGCGTCGCGATCGGCGACGCGGCGGTGCTCAGCCCGATCCTGGTGCTGGCGCCGGCCGCCGCGGTGGCTCTGGTCCGGCGCGAGACCGGCCGCCGGCAATGGGTGGGCCTCGCGGTCGCGGTGGCCGGTTTCGCCATGACGCTGGCTCCCGCGTACGGGCAGGGCGAGTTCTACATGTACCACTTCGCGTCCAGCGTCGTGCTCGCCGCGGGGGTGTGCGGCGCGGCCTTCGCCCTCTGCCCGGGGTTCCGGGTGCCGCTCGTGGCCTCCGCGGTCGTCGTCACCGTCGTCAGCCTCGTGCTGGTGCGTCAGCCCATCCCCTGGCGGCTGGCGCACGACCGGCCGGTGATCTGGGCGTACGAGCTCGCCGGTCTCGCCCTGGCCTGTGCCGCGTGGTTCCTCGCCGGCCGGGTGAAGCTGTCTCTGCCGTGGCCCGTCGGCGTGGTCGCGATCTGCTTCACCCTGGTGCCGCCCGTGCTGCAGGGTGCCCCGTACGCCTTCAGCACCTACAACTACAACGCCCGCAACGGCCGGTCGCCCGACGCCGCCCAGGTCGAGCTGGGCCGGCGGCTCGGCCCGGACACTCCGGTGCTGTACCTCACGTACGGCACCGTCAACCACGCCGTGGGCAACCCGACGAGTTGCCGGTATCCGTCGCCGCTGTGGTTGCAGCGCGGGGCCGTGCTGCCGCGGATCCGGACCCGGCCCAGCTACGCCGACAACCTGCGCTGCCTGACCGAGAACCGCGACGCCCGATATCTGATCGTGCAGACCAACTGGTTCAATCTGCCCAAGTCGGCCCCCGACGTGCGGGCGCTGATCGACGAGCAGTTCGACTGCTCCCCGGCGGCCCAGATACCGGCGCCGCCGCGGCTCATGGTCTGTCCGGCCCGGGAGTAGACACGAGCATCGGCCGGGCCTCGTTCTGCCGGCCTAGTAGACAGCTGTGGGCTGCCTGTACGTCGGTAACGACGTCTTGCCGGAAGACCCTCCCGTGGGATGTAGTGAATCATGCAGGTTGCCGGGGGTGGCGGGGGCGACGCAGTTCAGCTTCTGGGTCGCGATCGTGAGTGTCGAGTGCTTGAGTCCGTGCTGGACACGGTGCGGACGGGTCAGGGGGCGACCCTGGTCGTCCGAGGCCCGATCGGTGTGGGCAAGACCCGTCTGCTGGCCTACCTGGAAGAGAGCGCTTCAGGCTGTGTCGTGACGCGCGCCTCGGGGGCTGAGCCCGAGCGGGAGCTGGCTTATGCCGGTCTGCAGATGATCTGTGCTCCGATGGTGTCGCTGGTGGGTCAGTTGCCGGGTCCGCAGCGGGATGCCTTGCAGGTCGCCCTCGGTCTGGCGCCGGGTGTCGCGCCGGATCGTTTCCTGGTCGGTCTGGCGGTGCTGAGCCTGATGGCTGCCGCGGCCGAGACCCGGCCGTTGCTGTGTGTGGTCGACGATGCTCAGTGGTTGGACCGGGCATCCGTCGGGACGCTGGCCTTCGTGGCCCGGCGGTTGCAGGCCGAGCCGGTCGCGTTGGTGTTCGGCATTCGGGACGAGACGAGCCAGGTGGAGCTGGAGGGGCTGCCGGCGCTGCAGGTCGATGGTCTGGACGACAAGGACGCGCTGGCGTTGCTGACGGCCGCGATCCCGGGACGGATCGACCAGCAGGTACGGGATCAGATCGTTGCCGAGAGCCGGGGGATGCCGCTGGCGCTGCTGGAGCTCCCCCGAGGGCTCAGCCAGGCCGAGCTGGCGGGCGGGTTCCGTACGCCGGGGGCGGGTGCGGTGGTCGGCCGGATCGAGCAGAGTTATCAGCGGCGGCTGGGGCAGTTGCCCGCGGACACCCGGCTGCTGCTTCTGCTGGCCTCGGCCGAGCCGGTCGGGCAGGTGCCTCTGTTGTGGCGTGCCGCAGCCCGGCTGGGGATCGGTGTGGATGCCGCGGCGCCCGCTGTCGCCGACGGCCTGGTGGAGATCGGCGCGCGGGTGCGATTCGCTCATCCGCTTCTGCGGTCGGTCGTCTATCGCGAGGCCGGCGCGGACGAGCGGCGAACAGTGCATCGGACTCTGGCGGAGGTGACTGACGCCTCCGACGACCCCGACCGGCGCGCCTGGCACCGGGCGCAGGCCGCGACGGCTCCCGAAGAGGACGTCGCCGCCGACTTGGAGAGATCTGCGGACCGTGCCCAGGCGCGAGGTGGTCTGGCCGCGGCCGCCGCGTTCCTGGACCAGGCCAGCGCGTTGACGCCTGATCCGGCACGCCGGGCTCAGCGGGCGTTGGCGGCGGCGCGGGCAAAGAATCTGGCGGGTGCCCCCGAGGAGGCGCTGAGTCTGCTCCGCGCGGCCGAGCTGGGCCCGTTGAGCGAGCTCGACCACGCGCGCGCGGAGGTGCTCCGGGGCCAGATCGCGTTCGCCTGGGGCCGTGCCCGGGACGCCCCCCAGTTGCTGTTGAAAGCCGCGAGAACCCTCGAACGGCTGGACTCTCCGCCGGCCCGCAAGACCCATCTGGAGACGTTGTCGGCCGCCCTTTTCGCCGGTCTTTTCACCGGGCGGCTCGGGGCGGACGACGTACAACGCGAAGTGGCGATGGCCGCCCTCGACGCCGTCCGGGCAGCGGATCGTCCGCCCGGGCTGGGGCTCCTGCTGGAAGGCCTGGCGACGTACCTGATCGACGGTTATGTGGCCGCGGCCCCGATCCTCAAGCAAGCGCTCCGGGCCCACCGCGACATCCAGCCGGACCTGGAGCAGGATCTCCGCTGGATCGATCTGGCCGTCTGGGCCGCGATCGACCTCTGGGACGACGAGAGCTGGCACGAGCTGGCCGAACGCGAGCTTCGCTTCGTCCGTGAATCGGGGGTGCTCAGTATGCTGCCGATCGCGCTCATGGTGCGGATCTACCTGCACGTCGTGACCGGTGAGCTCGCCGAGGCCGAGTCCCTGCTCGCCGAGGCCGGAGCCGCTACCGACGCGATGCGGACAGAGTTCAGTCCCTATCCCGAGTGTCACTATGCCGCGCTCCAAGGGCGCTACGTCCATGCTCGTCGTCTGATCGACACGGCGGCCGCCGGCGAACGGTTCCGAGGACAGGGAAACGGTCTCGCCGTGGTACCGGTGACGAGTGCCGTGCTGGGCAACGGCACCGGACGTCATGCGGAAGCGCTGGACGCGGCGCTGCGCGTCACCGGCGACCATCCGGCGGACCTCGCGGCGGTCAACTGGGCTCTGCCGGAAGCGGTCGAGGCGGGGGTACGTGGCGGATCTCGTCCCGCCGCCGTCGAGGCCCTGCGGCGGCTCAGCGAGATCACGCGGGCCAGCGGCACCGACTGGGCCCTGGGCGTGGAAGCCCGGTCCCGGGCGCTGCTCAGCTCGGGTACGGAGGCCGAGACGCTGTTCGCGGAGGCGATCGACCGGCTCGGGCGTACCCGGATGAAAGTCGATCTCGCGCGCGCCCACCTGCTCTACGGGGAGTGGTTGCGCCGCGAGGACCGGCGGCGGTCGGCCCGCGAGCACCTGCAGACCGCCCACGCCCTGTTCACGGCGATGGGCGTCGAAGGCTTCGCCGAACGAGCGGCCCGTGAGCTGGAGGCCGCGGACGGCGTCGCGCGCGGACCGGCGAGCAATCCGGCGCAAAATCTCACCTTGCAGGAACTGCAGGTGGCCACGCTGGCACGCGACGGTTACACGAACCCCGAGATCGGAACCCGTCTGTTCATCAGTCCCCGCACCGCGGAATGGCACATGTCGAAGATCTTCGCCAAACTCGGCATCACCTCCCGGCGGGCCCTTCGGGATGCGCTTCCCCGATCGGCCGGGTAGCTGCGGCCCGCTCGCCCCGCCGCACCGGGGAGATGACACGGGGGACCTCCCGGGATTTACCCGGGGTCGTGCCCCGTCCTTGCGGCTGAGGGTGAGGGCATGTCCGAACAGCCCCGTTCAGCCCGGCCGAAGCTCTATCCACGGCTCACCCTCCTCACCACCGGCCTGTTCCTCGTCGGCACCCAAGCCTTTGTGATCGCCGGCCTGCTACCCGAGATCGCCCAGGATCTGGGTGTCGGGGAAAGCGACGTGTCCTACTCGATCACCTATCTCTCCCTCGTCGCCGCGGTCGCCGCGCCGGTGATCTCCATCTCGGCCGCCCGGATGTCCCGGACGACTCTCATGTCTCTCGGCCTCCTGTTCATCGGCGTCGGCACCGTGCTCTCGGGGGTCGCGCCGAACATCGGGCTCTTCATCGCGGGCCGGATCATCGCGGGAATCGGCGGCGGAGCCATCGTCCCGGCGGCCACGGCGGCCGCCGCTGCCATTGCCCCGCCGGAGAACCGGGGCCGAGCCATCGCCTTCGTCGCCCTGGGCTTCACCGCGGCCACGGCAGTCGGAGCGCCGCTCGGGACGGTGCTGGGAGACGTGGGCGGATGGCGGCTCCCGATGTTGCTGGTGGCCGGACTCGCGCTGGTGCTCTCCCTCGCTCAGGCGATCTTCCTGCGGGGCATCCCGATCAGCCCGCCGACGAGGTTCGCGGAACGCCTGACCCCGCTCAAGGACGTACGGGTGATGCTGACCCTGCTGGCGACGGTCTTCGTGTTCATCGGCTTCAACGTGCTCTACACCTTCTCGTCGGCTGTCACCGAGGATGTGACCGACGGGTCGGGAACGCTGCTGGCCGTCCTGCTGTTCGTCTTCGGCGTCACCGGCGTGCTGGGCACGCTGGTGTCGGGACGCCTCACGGATCGATTCGGCAGCCGTACGATCGGGGTCGCCTTCCTCGCCGGGACAGCGGTGGTCCTGTCCGGCATGGTGCTGGGTGCGCAGTCGTTCTTCGTCACAGCGGTGATCTTCGCCGTCTGGGGAGTCGCATCGTTCGGCGCCTCCCTTCCGATCCAGCATCGCCTGTCCTCGATCGACCCGCCCACCGCGCCCATCGCGCTGAGCTGGTACACGACAGCCATGTTCGGTGGCATCGCTCTGGGCCCCGTGCTGGGCGCCGTGATGCTCGACATCGGAAGCGCGGTGCTCATCCCCTTCGCCGGGGCCGCGGCGAACGTCGTCGCCCTCCTCGTCTTCCTCGGGGGCTTCCGCCGCCGTCGCACGTCACGGGGCGTGGCCGACGGTGTCGACGGGGGTGTTCGCCTCGCGCCTGCCCCGGACGTGCGGGAGAGTGCCGGCGCCTCGGCTGATCGGGGAGGGTCGCGCGCAACGCAGCCGGGAAGCTGACGACCTCGGCGTCCGTTAGGGTCGGTCATGCGCATCGGCCGGCTCGCCGCCCTCGCCCGCGTGACGTCGCGGACCGTGCGGCATTACCACCAGATCGGTCTGCTGCCCGAGCCGGAGCGCCGCTCGAACGGCTACCGCGAGTACACCGTCCTCGATCTCACCAAGCTCCTCCGCATACGCCACCTGGTCGCGCTCGGCCTGCCGCTCGACCGGATCCCGCCTCTGCTCGACCCGGTCGACGGCGGCGTAGCGGCGGAGCTGGCCGGCCTGGAGCACGCCATCCGGCGGCAGATCGGGGAGCTGACCCGGCAGCTCGACGTCGTGGTGGCCGCCCGCGCGTCCGTGCTGCCCGAGGCGTCGGCCGGCTTCGGCGGGACGGACCCGTACGGCGAGGCGGCCGAGGAGGCCCGCGCCGCGCTGGGCGCCGGTGACCTGCGGCGGATCGAGGCCGACCTCACGCTGCTGATCGCCACGGCGGACGAGGCAACTCGGACGCGGCTGCACGAGCATGTGGCGAAGGCCTGGACGCCGGCCGGCGCGCACCGCCTCGCGCAGCTCAGCCGGGATCTCGTCGCGGTCACCGACGCCACCCCGGAGGCCGAGCGGGAGCGGATCGCCCGAGAGCTGCGTGACCTGCTGCCCGACGTGCCGGAGCTCTTCGACCGTACGGTGGCGGACCTCCTCGACCAGTACAGCGCCGAGGCGTTCACCTCCGCTCAGCTCGACGTCCTCCGCCGCGCCGCTCCTTGACCTTCTCGTAACGTCATAGTTTTTCCTCGAGTCATGCGATTCGTCCCCGTGGCCTATCTCGGCTCGTACGTGCTCTCCCTGCTCGGCAATTCGATCGCCGCGATCGCCCTGCCGCTGGTCGTGCTGCAGACCACCGGCAGCACGCTCGGCGCGGGCGCGGTGGCCGCCGCGACCGCCGTGCCCGCGCTGCTCGCCGGCCTGCTGATGGGCGTCGTGATCGACCGGGTCAACCGCCGCTCCTCGTCGGTGGCGACCGACCTGATCTCGGCCGCCTCGGTCGCCGCGCTGCCGTTGCTGGACCTGTTCACCGATCTGAACGTCGGGCTGTTCGTGCTGTTCGGTGTGATCGGCTCGCTGGGCGACATCCCCGGCCTGACCGCGCGGGAGGCGCTGCTGCCCGCGGTCGTGCGGGAGAGCGGCCTGTCCGCGGAGCGCCTGATCGGCCTGCGCGAGACGATCAGCGCAGCGGTCATCGTGATCGGCCCGGCCATCGCCGGCGTGCTGATCGGCGTCCTCGAAGGCGCCGGTGTGCTGTGGGTGACCGCCGGCACGTCGTTCGCCGCGGCCCTGGTCACCCTGCTGATCCCGCGTCGTGTCGGGGCGGTGGCCGCCCCCGCCGGCCCGGCCCGTCCCCGGGTCGTGGCCCGGCAGCTCCGCGAGGGCTGGTCGACGCTGCTCGGCAGCCCGATCCTGCTCCTGCTGACCACGATCAGCCTGGTCGCCGGGCTGGTGCTGGCCGCCTTCCAGGGCCTGATCCTGCCGGTGCACTTCACCGCTACGGGCCAGGCGTCGCTGCTCGGCCTGGTGCTCAGCGCCATCGCGGTCGGACTGCTGATCGGCAGCGCCATCTACACCGTCTTCGCCAAGCGCGGCAGTCACCGGGCGGCCTGGCTGCACACCGGCCTGATCGGCACGGGCGCCGGCTTCGCCGTCATCGCCACCCTGCACTCGACCCCGGTGATCCTGATCGGCGGCGTGCTCGTCGGCTTGGGCAGCGGCCTGGTCGGCGGCCTGATCGGCGTCCTGTCCCTCGAACGGATCCCCGACGGCCTGCGCGGTCGCGTCCTGGGCACGCAGAACGCCCTGCTCACAGTGGCGCCCGCGCTCGGCATCATGGGCGCCGCCGTCCTGATCGAGGCGTGGAGCGTGACGGTCGCGGCCGTCGTCGCCACCGCGGTCTGGGCGGCCCTGGCGCTCGGCGCCCTCGTCACGGCGCGTCCGAGCGCTCTGGGCAGCGTTTCCTGACGCTCGAAGCCACTGGCTGACGACCGCGATGGTCACGGTGGCTTCGTGGCGGACGGTCGAGGCGTCGAGGCCGTGGCGCGCGCTACGACACCGGCGGCTTCGTCGCCTCGCGGCGGGCCTGGCGCCGGGCCCGGGCCATCCGCCACAGGAACGCCGGGGTGGGCGGGACCCAGCCGAGCTGGGCGGCCAGGCCGAGATCGTCGCGATTGGCCCAGTGCTCCACGACCAGGCCGTCCTTCATCCGGAACCAATGCGTCTGCGTGATGGCGAACGGGCGCCCGGTCGGCGGGAACGCCTGGGCGACCTGGCCGCGCTCGTCGTAGGACACGAACGGCCCGACCTGGCGTCCCGACATCGTGCAGTGCACGACGACCAACTCGCCGTCGGCGACCGCGTCGTGGATGTCGAACCTGAGATCCGCGAACGCGGCGCGCAGCCAGTGGGCGGTGGCTTCGAACGCGGCCGGGCCTCGTCCCCGGCAGGCCGGCGGCTCGTCCTTGGCCTCCCGGTTGGTCGCCTGCGGGTGTACGCATCGAGCCAGCTCGGCGAGGTCGCCCGAGGCCATGACCGTCATGGAGCGGATGCAGGAGTCGGTGTCGATGGTGTGCATGATGCCTCCACTGAACAATCGGATACAGTGGAGAAGTATTCGATACTAGTGAACGGTATTCAATGACGCGTCGCGCATACGACAACAGCCGCCGGGCCGAGCAGGCGCACCTGAACCGCCGTCGCATGCTCGACGCGGCCCGGGAGTTGCTGGTCGAGCGAGGTCCGGCGGCGGTCACCATGCGCGACGTGGCCGGGCGCGCCGGAGTTTCCGCCGAGACGCTCTACAAGACGTTCGGCACCAAGACCGCCCTGATCAAAGCCGTGTACGACGTCACGCTGGCCGGCGACGACGAGCCCGTCGCGATGATCGACCGGCCCGAGATCCAGGCGGTGTTCGCCGCTACCGGCCCCGAGGACAAACTCGCCCGGTACGCCCACGCCGCGCGCCGGATCGCCGAACGGACCGGCCCGCTGCTGGCCAAGTTGCTGGCCGGCGCGCGTGGGGGAGACCCCGACCTGGCGCGGTTCCGCGAGACCACCAACCAGGAGCGCATGATCGGCGCCGGCGCCGTCGTACGCCACCTCGCGGCCACCGGCGGCCTGCGAACCGGCATCGATCCGGACCGGGCCCGCGACATCGTCTGGACCTTGATCGCGCCCGAGGTCTACGAACTGCTCGTGGGTGATCGAGGCTGGTCGCCCGAGGAATACGAGAAATGGCTGGCCCAGGCCCTCGCCGACGCTATCGCCGCCCGCGGGTGACGCCGCCGGCGGGCGTCGTGACCCGGTTTCCGGTCGCGTCGTCAGCAAAGGGCTCGCCGATGGATACGTCCGCCGACGCCGGTGCGAATAGCGGGTCCCGTCCGCGCCGCCGCTCGACTCAACCGTCCGGCGGCTCAGGTGTGAATGGCTACTCCGCGACAACCGAGACGGTCGGCCGGGCGTCGTAGTTCGCTCTCGAACCAAGACTGGGGAACGAAAGCCCGAGCGGTCACGCACCGGCAGCGTCGCCGCTTAACGCTTCTTCAGTTTGGGAATCCGGCGTGACATACGCATCATCGCGTGGCCGTGGAATCCAATTAATCCGTCGCTTCCTGTGTATTCGGCATTGCTTTCCCCTGTTATTGGACGCGCGCGCCATCGGCGCCGGACAACTGTCGCTGTCATACAACAGCCACAGCGCTCCAGGCCAGTAGTTTTCGACCGTCCTCGACGGTAGGGAGCAGTATCTGTGGCCACCATGGAATCAGCGGGGCGCCGCTGTTCGTGCGCACGGGAATCCGCGCGCCGAATTCCCACTGAAAGGCGCTGTCACGGTCACGGCGGGTGGCGGAACGGTTCCGGGCCCCGTGGCCGGCGCCGGGGAGAGGCCCGATGAGCGGGCACGCCTTCGCCGGTGAGGTGTTCCGCATGCACGGCCCGGCGCTGTTGCGCTTCGCCCGGACGCTCACGCCGGGCGATCCGCACGCGGCCGAGGACATCGTGCAGGAGACGTTGCTGCGTGTGTGGCGGAACGCGGACCGGTTGCACTCCACGCCGGAGGAGCTGCGGCCGTGGCTGTTCACCGTCGTCCGCCGGCTGGCCATCGACAGCTACCGGTCCCGGCTGGCCCGTCCGGCCGCCCCGGACAACGACGAGGAGCTGCTGACCAGGCCGGCGCCGGACGGCACCGAAGGCACCCTCGACCGGCATGTCGTGCGCGACGCCCTGCTGACTCTCAAGCCGGATCACCGCAATGTCCTGGTGCACCGTTACCTGCTCGACCTGAGCGTCGAAGAGACGGCAGCCCAGCTGAGCATCCCGGCCGGTACGGTGAAGTCGCGCAGCAGCAAGGCGTTGCACGAGCTGCGCGCGGTGCTCGCGACCGAGGGAAAAGCACCGCGCGCGGTGGCTCAGACGTCGCCCGGCCGGATCGCCTCCAGCCGCAGCTCGTCGTCGCCGACCCGGACGGTCTGACCGGTCAGGTCGGCCGCCTGCACGGTGCTCGGCCGGCCGTCGACCCATTCGATCCCGCTCGCCCGCCGGTCCGGGAGCACGATGACATCGACCCGGACCGGGCGGCCGTCGTTCCCACCGGTGGCCCGGTAGACCCCGGCCGGGGCGGAGACCTGCGGGAGCGAGAAGGCGACCTTCCCACCGTTGAACTCGGCCGAGCCGGCCGCTGTGCCGTCGGTCAGCCGGGCCTCCAGCACCTCGCCACCGGCCCCTGCGAGCAACAGCCGGTCGCCGCCCGCGGTGCCCTTCACCCAGGCCTCCCGACTCACCCCGTCGGTCACGTGCGCGATGGCGCTGTTCTGCCAGACGTGGACAGCGACGGTGAAGGCGCCGTCCTGGCTGCGGCCGACGTACCGGGCCTGTTCCGGGCCGGCGGCCTGGGCCGCGGCGGCTGCGGCGGCCGGCGCCGCCCGGGGCGGGTCCTCGGCGCGGGCGGTGGGCAGAAAGCCGGTGACGATGCCGGTCAGCACCGTCGCCAAAGCCACGCCGAGCACGCTCACCACGGCGATCAACACCTGCTTGCGGTTCACTGCGTACTCTCCTGTCGAACGTTGGGGGTCAGCCCGGTGGTGGTGGTCAGCCCAGCCGGACGGTGTGGACGGTCAGGCCAAGCGCGCCGGTGTCGACGCTGCCGTCCGGGCGTACCTCGAACCGCCACGCCGCGTGATCGACCTCGCCGAGCACGAGCACGGCCCCGCCGGTCGCGGGCCGTCCGGCCGACTCGGCCCGGAACTGTTCCGCGTCGATGACGACGAGGCGCCGGGGCTGGTCCGGTTCCGCCGCGGCGCGGCCGTCGTCCAGCTGCTGGAACACCGAGGTGGCGGCGGCTCGGCCGGCGGGTTGCTCCAGGCCGCTGTGCCGGGCCTCGGCCAGCGTCGGCGCGGTCCGCAGCCGGCCCGGACGGGCGCCGGCGAGCTGGCCGGCCAGCTCGGTCGCGGTGCGGCCGGTCAGGACGACCTCGGCGTCCCGGCCGACCGGGCCGGTGAGCAACTCGGTCAGCATCTGCCGGACGACGGGCCCGACCGACTCCGGTTGCCCGGTCAGCGAGACCGGTCCGGCCGCGCGGGCCAGATTGACCAGGACCCGGCGGTCCTCGCGCAGACCCAGGGAAACGACCAGGGGGTACGGGTGTGACTCGGCGGCCACCTGCGCTCCGGTCTGCCGGCCGGCCCGCCCGAGCGTCCACTCGGTGCCGTCCCCCCGGCTGACCCAGGGTTCCGGCGCCTCGGGCTCGAACGTGGTCAGGCGCAACACGACCCGGTCCGCGGCGACCTCGACGGCGTACACGTCGGGGAAGTCTCGTCCCGCGCGATCGCAGGCGGTGACCAGGACCCGCAGCGCGCGATCGACCTCGTCGGTCGCCGCCGGGCCGGTCACCACCGGCGGCGCGGCCACCCGCGACCGGTCGGCCGGTTTCCGGAGCAGCTCGAGGACCAGCAGGACCGAGGCGATCAGCAGCAACACGGCGAGCACCACGGCGATGACGACGGGTGCGGACATTCAGAACTCCTCGCGGCCGGACGGACGGGCCCGGCGCGCGTCCTCGTACGTTCCTACGGACCCGGCGGTCGTCGCGTTCTCGGTCCGGAGAACGAAATCCGGGCACCGGCCGTAGAGGTAGACGGCCGCGAGTTCCCGAATCTGGAGATGTGCACCGTGCGACTGTTCCTCACCGTCGTCGACGACGACGGCGAAACCCGGGATCTCCACCTGGAGGCCGACCCGGACACCCGAGCCGGGGCGATCGCCGGTGCCCTGGCCGTGCCCGCCCTCTATGTGGGCGGAGGACTGGTACCGCCCGACTCGACTCTGTACGACTCCCCGCTGTGCGACGCCGTCCTGGTCGGGACCGCCCCCGGCACCACCGCGCCGAGCACCGAGCCGCGCGGGGTGATCGAGATCCGTACGGTGTCCGGCGTCGGCGCGGGTGCCGTGCGGCGGCTCGACATCGGCGACTACCACGTGAGCGCCGCGCCCGGCGGTGTCCTGATCGGACGGTTTCCGCCGGGCGGCCGGGCGCTGCGCCTGCGCGTGGAGCCCGGCGGGCGGTGCCTGCTCACGCCGCCGCCCGGCCCGCCGTCACCGGTGCGCCTGGACCGGGCCGAGCTGACCGAGTCGACCGAGTGGCGGATCGGCGCCTCGCTCGAGATCGGCGGCGCGCTGCTCGAGACGGCGCGGCCGGAGCCACCGGACGCTGCCCTGCAACCGTCGGAGGACGGCGCCGGGCTGGACTACAACCGGCCGCCCCGGCTGATCCCCCCGACGCCGCCGACCGAGTTCAAGCTGCCCTCGCCGCCCGGTGAGCCGGACAAACGCCCGCTGCCCTACATCGCGGCGATCGCACCGCTGGTGTTCGCGGTGGCCGCCGTGTTCATCTTCAACCGCCTCTCCGCGCTGCTGTTCGGTCTGCTCTCCCCGCTGGTGATCCTCGGCAACTACCTGAGCACCAAGCGCAGCGGGAAGGTGAGCCACAAGGAGCGGGTCAAGCGGTACGAGGAGACCAGGACACGGATCACCGAGGAGGCGCACGAGGCCGTCGTGGACGAGCGGCGGATGCGCCGGGACGCCTTCCCCGACCCGGCCGAGCTGCTGCTGACCGCGGTCGGTCCGCGCCGGCGCCTGTGGGAGCGCCGCCGCACCGACGCCGACTTCCTCACCTTCCGGGTGGGCGTGGCCGACCAGCCCTCCGCCGTGCTGCTCGAGGACCCGACCGTCGATGTGCACAAGCGCCGGATCACCGAGGACGCCTACGACGTGCCGGTCACGGTCGACCTGATCCGGATGCGCGTGCTCGGCATCGCCGGCACCGGGCCGGCCGCCGCCGCGGTGACCCGGTCGGTGATCGCGCAGGCGGCGGTGCTGCACAGCCCGCGTGAGCTCAAGCTCTATGTGCTGACCGGGGCGAGCGGCGAGGCGGCCTGGTCGTGGGTGCGCTTCCTGCCCCACGTACGCCCGGAGCCGGGTCAGGACACCACGGTGACCATCGGCACCGACACCGGCACGGTGGCCACCCGCGTCGCCGAGCTGACCGCCCTGATCCAGGCCCGCGTCGCGGCCGGGGCTCAGAGATACCGCGAGACGGTCCTGGTCGTCTTCGACGGCGCCCGGCGGCTGCGGTCGCTGCCCGGCGTGGTGCAGATCCTGCGGGAGGGGCCGGCCGTCGGGGTGCACGCGATCTGCCTGGACGCCGAGGAGCGGCTGCTGCCCGAGGAGTGCCTGGCCGTCGTGGCCGAGCAGCGCGACGGCCGGGTCAAGGTGGGCCGGTCCGGAGAGAAGACCCTCACCGGCGTACGGGTCGACGCGGTCACGCCGGACTGGAGCCGGGCCATCGGCCGGGAGCTGGGCGCGTTGCGCGACCCGGGAAGCGGCGACACCGAGGACTCGGTCCTACCCGGTTCCGTACGGCTGCTCGACGTGATCTCGATGGACGGACCCACCCCGGAGGCCGTCTCCGCCCGCTGGCGGGCCGGCGGGCGGACCACGTCGGCCGTCATGGGCGTCTCGCTGGACGGCGCGTTCTTGCTGGACATCCGTCGCGACGGCCCGCACGGCCTGGTCGCCGGCACCACCGGCGCCGGCAAGTCCGAGCTGCTGCAGACCCTCGTGGCCTCGCTGGCCGCCGGCAACCGGCCGGACGCCATGACCTTCGTCCTGGTCGACTACAAGGGTGGCTCGGCCTTCAAGGAATGCGTGGCGCTGCCGCACACGGTCGGCATGGTCACCGACCTGGACACTCACCTCGTGGAACGGGCGCTGGTCTCGCTCGGCGCCGAACTGCGACGCCGTGAGCACATCCTGGCCGCGGCCGGCGCCAAGGACATCGAGGACTATCTCGACCTCATGGCCCGCCGGCCCGGCCTGGCAGCGTTGCCGCGCCTGCTGATCGTGATCGACGAGTTCGCCTCGCTCGCCCGCGAACTGCCCGACTTCGTCAAGGGCCTGGTCAACATCGCCCAGCGCGGCCGGTCGCTGGGGATCCACCTGATCCTGGCCACCCAGCGCCCGGGCGGCGTGGTCTCACCCGAGATCCGGGCCAACACCAACCTGCGCATCGCCCTGCGGATGACGGACAAGAGCGAGAGCACCGACGTGATCAACTCGCCCGAGGCGGCGTCGATCGCCAAGAGCGCCCCCGGCCGCGCGTACGTGCGGCTGGGGCAGAACACGCTCATCCCCTTCCAGGCCGCCCGGGTCGGTGGCCGCCGGCCGGGCGCCGGCCCGGCGATCGCCGACGAGCCGTGGATCCGGCCCGTGTTCTGGCAGACCCTCGGTGAGCCGGTGCCCCCGCGCCCCCGCCCGGCGGCGCCCCCCGCGGCGGCCACGGAGATCGTCACCGACCTGGCCGACCTGGTCGAGGCGATCCGGGCCGCCACCGCCGATCTCGGCATCCCCGAGCAGCACAGCCCGTGGCTGCCGGCCCTCTCGGAGAACGTGGGCCTGGCCGACCTGCCGTCGCCGATGTCGTCCGGCTACGACCTTCCGCCCGTGGGATACGGCTTGGTCGACCTGCCCGCCGAGCAGGCCCGCCGGCCGCTGGCTCTGGACCCGACCACCTTCGGGCACCTGCACGTCATCGGCTCGCCACGGTCGGGCCGGTCGCAGACCCTGCGCACCATCGCCGGCGCCATCGCCCGCACCTACCGCAGCAGCGACGTGCACCTCTACGGCATCGACTGCGGGAACGGCGCGCTGCTGGCCCTGGAAAGCCTCCCGCACACCGGCGCGGTGGTCCAGCGCACGCAGCCCGACCGGATGGCCCGGCTGGTCGCCCGGCTCGTCGGCGAGGTCGCCCGGCGCCAGCAGCTGCTGGCCGCGGGCGGAGCGGCCGACCTGCCCGAACTACGCCGGGCGCGGCCGCCGGAGCAGCGTCCGCCGCACATCGTGGTGCTCTTCGACCGCTGGGAGGTCTTCGACAAGACGCTGACCGAGTACGACGGAGGCGCGCTGCTCACCGGTGTGCTGACGCTGCTGCGCGAGGGCGCGAGCGTCGGCGTGCACCTCGTCATCGCCGGGGACCGGTCGCTGTTCTCCAGCCGGTTGTCGGCCACCACCGAGGACAAGCTGGTGCTGCGGCTGAACGACAAATCCGAGTACATGATGATCGGCGTCCCGCAGCGGTCGGTGCCCGACGACATCGCGCCCGGGCGGGTCATCCGCGCCGACGACAAGGCGGAGGCGCAGATCGCCCTGCTCCCCGGCGAAGCGAGCGGCCAGGCGCAGGCGGCGGCGCTGGAGGCGATCGCGGCGGAGTGCGTGGCCCGCGACGCCGACCTGCCCGCCGGGACCCGGCCGTTCCGGGTCGACCAGCTCCCCGACCGGCTCACGCTGTCGGAGGCGGCCAAGTTCGTCCCGTCGCCGCGACCCGGCCCGATGTGGGCCCTCGCCGGCGTCGGCGGGGACGAGCTGGTCGCGATGGGACCCGACCTGGGGGTCAACCCGACCTTCGTGATCGGTGGGCCGCCGCGGTCGGGACGCAGCACCGCGCTGCTCACCATGGCCCTGTCCCTGCTGGACGGTGACATCCGTCTGGTCGTGGCCGCGCCCCGCCGGTCACCGCTGCGCGACCTGGCCGGCCGGGCCGGGGTGCTGGAGGTGTTCGCCGGTGACGACGTACCCAAGGACCAGCTGTCGGAGATCCTGCGGGCCACCGAGGAGCCGGTCGTGATCGTCGTCGACGACGCCGACAACCTGGCCAAGTCGGCCTCCGACGCGCTGTTCACCGAGGTGGCGCGCACCGGGGCCGAGAGGCGGCGCGGGCTGATCGCGGCCGGCCAGACCGACCGGCTGCTGTCCGGCTTCTCCGGCTGGATCCCGGAGCTGCGGCGCAACCGCCAGGGCCTGCTGATCAGCCCGCAGGCACCCGGCGACGGCGAGCTGATCGGCGGCAAGGTGGCGCGCAGCCGGCTCGGCGGGGACAAGGCGGGCCGGGCCTTCCTCAGCGACGGCAGCGGACGGTTGTTCACGGTCCAGATCCCGGAGACCGGCCTGTAGGAAGGGCTCGCACGACGAAGGGGCTCCCCACCGAGGTGGGGAGCCCCTTTGTGTTGTCCGGCCGGCCCGGGCTCAGCCCTGGGCCGGAGCCTCCTTGTTCTCCTGGGCCGCCTCGACGAAGCCGTCGATGCCGAAGCCGATGCCGACCAGGCCGCTGCCGACGCCGAACAGACCGCCGAAGAATTCGACCGGAGCCGTCGTCAGGGTGGTCAGGGGGTTGATCAGGGTGGTGTTGCCGGCCGCTTGCAGGAGGGTCTGGTTGGCCGGGCCCTGGACCGGTCCGGGTGCTGCCGGACTCGCCGGGCCGGGCGTTGCGGGGCTGGGTGTTGCGGGGTTTGCGGGTCCCGGGCCCGCCGGGCCCGGTGCGGCTGGGTCTGGTGTCGTGGTGGGACGGGGTGCCGGGGGCGCGGGTGGGGCCTGGGCCGGGGCCGGCGTGGCTGGGTCTGGCGTGGTGGTGGGGCGGGGTGCTGGGGGAGCGGGTGTGGCCGGGGCTGGGGCCGGAGCCGGTGCGGCGGGGTCTGGCGTGGTGGTGGGGCGGGGTGCTGGGGGAGCGGGTGTGGCGGGCGCCGGCCCGGGACCGGCCGCGGGGTCGGGTGTCGTCGTGGTGGTGGGCTTCGGCGCCGCAGGTGCCGCGGGTGGCGCCGGCGGTGTCGGGTCAGGCGCCCGGGTGCCCGGCGACGCCGGCGGCTTGACCGGCGCCGGGGGCTTGACCGGCACGAGCGGGACGTTGTCGATGACCTTCGGAACGGTCCGGTTGAAGTTGTTGATGACCTGCGTCGAGATGCCGCCCAGCGCCTTGACGCTGCCGGCGATGGCGAGCCCCAGCCCGCCCAGGCCGATGACCACCCCGAGGCTGCCCAGGATGAGCTCGGCGATGCCGAACTTGCCGAGCCCGACGATGGATATCTTGGCGGCGGTCACGGCCAGACTGGCGATGCCGACGGCGAGACTCACGACGGTGGCGATCAGCCCGATCGGCCCGGTGAGGATCATGCCGGCGACGCCGAGCACCAGCCCGATGACGCCCAGCACCATGCCGAGGGCGTCGGCGATCCGCTCGAAGAAGCTCTTCTGCTTGACGGCGTTGTCCTCCGCCTCGCCCAGGGAGCCGACGGCCGTCCGCGCGTCGGCTTCGCGCATGTCCTGCGCGTCCGCCGCGAGTCGCTGGGCCACGCTGAGCTCGGTGGCGGCCTCGTCGTTGCGGGCCTGAGCGCCGGCCCGGGCGCCGGACAGCTGATCGACCGAGTCGCGCGTGGACGCCCTCGCTTGCTCGTCGGCCCCGGCATCGGCCTCCGCCGCGGCGGCCTGGGCGGCGGCGAGTGAACTCTCGAGGCCCCCGAGTTCGGCGCTCGCGGCGGCCAGCCGGCTCTGCGCGTCCTCGGCCATTTGGCGGGCCCGGTCGGCCGTGTCCTGATGGGTCCGCAGGCGGGGCGCGTACTGCGCGATCGCGTCGGCCGCGCCCCGGTACGAGTCGCGCAGCTGGCCGATCTGGCCGGGCAGCTCGTCGAGGCTGTCGCGCAGCTTGTCGAGGGCCTTGCCCTCGCCCAGGTCGGCCGACTGGAGCCGGCTGATGAGCGACGCCGCGTCCTCCGCGTCGTCGGCGACGGCGGTGTACTCGGTCGCCAGCCGCTCGAGGATGTCCGCGTCCCCGGGTGTCGGGTCGTCGGAGAGGTCGAGGACCGCCCAGTCGGCGGCGTCCGGCCTAGGCATCGACGGTCACCTTCTCCAGCACCAGGCTGTCGGCGATCCGCTCGAACAACGGGAGGAACTGGTCGGTGTACTGCACGTTGGGGGTCAGGCTGGTGATGATGAGGAGCTCCCTGGTGCCCGGCAGCGGAACGAGAGTGTTCATCACCGAGATCCGTCCGGGTGGCAGGTCCTCGAGCTCGATCTCCTCGATGGAGGTGCTCCGGCCGGCCGGGCCGGCCTTCGCCAGATCCACGATCTCGGTGCGGTTGGCCGCGGTTCCCTTGCCCAGAGGCAGTCCGGCGTTGCGGAGAGCGAAGGCGATCATCAAGTCGGACAGGTCCAGCTCGACATCGTCGGGAACGTCGTGACGCAGAACCATGGTGATGGCCGTCAGCGGCACCTGCTCGACGACATCGAAGAAACCGTAGAACTGCAGGGCGCCCTGTTCGTAGCAGGCGGCGGCCCACTTCTTGGCCGAGCGGACGGTGTCGCGGATGAGATCGGCGTGCTCCACCCGGTCGCCGTCGGTCATCCCGGCCAGGAGCCGCCGGCGAACCTCCGCGTCGCGGACCCGGGGATGCAGGTCCACACTCCACCACGAGGTCGGATAGGAAATCGTGAAACGGTAAGCCCCCGCTGTGCGTTGCTTCATCTGTTGCTCGACCTCATTCACTCGGGCTCGAGGGCCGCGACGGTTTCCTCGTCCGCCTTGCGGAAGTTCTCCAGGATGCCTTCGACCATCTCGCGGAAGGTGTCGGTGTTCTCCCGCACGCGTTCGTGACCGTCCCGCCAGGCGCCGTCGAACGAGCGGACACCGCCGACCAGCGCCCGATCGCCGACGTCGTCCTCGGTGCCGACGGACTCCAGGTTGGCCACCCGCTCGAGGCGGTCCCGGATCCGGGCGAGGACCGTGATGACTTCGGTGAGCTCGTCACCGGGGATGCGAATCCTGGCCATGCCGTTCTCCTCTCACTGCCGGCGTACGACTCGTGGCCGGGCCGCACGTGGTCCCCCCACGAACGGCCCGGCCACGCGGAACGAGCGAGATCAGCCGATGGCTCCGGCGGTCGCGTCGTCGGTCTCGACGAACTTCTGCAGGGTCTGGTCGAGGAACTGGCTGACGCCCTCGATACCGTCGATCGCCTGCTTGGTGCCGGTGATGTACTCCTCCCAGAACGGCTTGAACTTCGACTCCGAGCCGGGGGTGTTGTAGGAGGCCTCGACCGTCTCGGCCATCCGGGTGTCCGCCTCCTGCAGGGCGCTCTGCAGGTTCTCCCGCTGCTGCAGGAGGTACTGGGCGAAGGCCTTGACCTCTTCCGGGTCCAGGATCATCTGGCCAGGCATGAGCTGTCCTCTCGTACGGGAAAAGACGGTGATCCCACCGCCACACCGGGGACTACGGCTCATCCGCCGGTCGCGTTCTCGGTGTGGCCGACGAACCGGATCCCGGTGAGGGAAACCACTTTCCGCGTCCCGCCGTGAACGAAGCGCCGGATTCTTCGTTTCCGCGACCGAATCGTGAACGTCTGACGGATCGGGAGATCATGAGAAGGATGTTTTGGCGGCCGTCGGCCGCCCTGGTGATGGCGGTGGCCCTGCTCGCCGCCTGTGGTGACACCGAGCCGGCGAGCGATGCTCCGGCCGCTGCGCCGGCTCCGTCGGCTCCGGCTTCCGCCCCGGCTTCGGGCGCGAGCAACTCTTTCGAGCTGGTGACCGGCACCGCGAAGACCAACGAAGCGGCTGCCGGCACCGGTGACTGGGCGCTGATGAACGGCGGCGCGCCGGTCGGCGACCAGATCACGGTGTCCGAGCGCTGGGTCCAGCTCACCGCCGGCAAGGTCGGCGACCTGGGGCGCGGTGTCACGAACGGCGCCGGTCTGACGCTTTACCGCTTCGACAAGGATTCGGCCGACCCGTCCCGCAGCACCTGCAATGACGACTGCGCGAAGACCTGGCCGCCGGTCACGGTCGACGAGGACGGCCGGGCGTTCCTGGCCGGCCTCAAGAAGTCGGCTGTGACGTTCATCCGGCGCGACGACGGCCGGATTCAGGCCACAGTGGGCGGTTGGCCGGTCTATCGCTTCGCCCAGGACGCCAAGGCGGGTCAGACCAAGGGCCAGGGCGTGGGCGGCACCTGGTTCGCGGTCTCCCCGACGGGCGAGAAGCTGGCCGGCGGCGAGCAGCCGGCCGAGCAGGGCAACCAGGGCAACGGGCAGCAGGCGGACGACGTCGCGCCGGCCAAGTCGGCGTTCCTGTTCTCCCAGCCCGACTTCAGCGACACCGCGGCCACCCAGGGCGTCAAGGGTGGCGAATGTCAGGACGTCGCGCTCTCGGTGAAGTCGATCAGCGCCGACGGCCGGTTCTTCGTCTGGGACAAGAAGGGCTGCAAGGGTCAGCGGCGGCAGTTCGGCGACGAAGGCGTCGCCAACCTGGCCGACTTCGACACGAAGTCGATCCGCCTGCGCTGACCGGGACCGGTGGGCCGGGCGGCGGGCTCGGCCCCTCGCCCCGGCCGAGGGCATCAGGGTCTGCTGTCGTTGCACATTCCCGCCACCGATCTGGCGCTGTGATCCAACCGGACTTTCCCGGCGCGTTCCTACGCTTCCTGCATCCCAGTCTCGCCGATGCCGCGAATCGATGCATGGAGTTCTCTTGCCCTCCCTCGTTGCCCCAGGCGCGATCCTGGCTCGCCCCGATGCCGCCGTCGCGGCGCTCGTACCACCCCCGGCGAGCGCCGCGACGGTTGTCGAGCCGGTCGGCCCCGCCGACCCGGCCGAGGCGCTGCAGCACCTCCAGCGGGAGCACGGTCCGGTCCTGCTGAGCTACCTGACCCGGCTGACCGGCGGCGACCGGCATCGGGCGGAGGATCTCGTGCAGGAGGTCCTGCTGCGGGCCTGGCTCAACCCGCAGGCCCGGGACGCCGACGGCCGGTGGAGCCGAGCGTGGGTCTTCACCGTCGCCCGGCGCCTGGTCATCGATCAGACCCGCGCGAACCAGGCACGGCCCCTCGAACTGTCCGATGAGGACCTGGACGAGCGCGCCGTCGCGGACGACGTGATCGAACGTCTGCAGGACGCCGCCCTGGTCCGTGACGCCCTGGCCGCCCTGCCCGAACGGCGGCGGCGGACGTTGCTCGAGATCTACTACCTCGATCTCTCGGTGAGCGAGGTCGCCGACCTCCATGAGGTGCCGGAGGGCACTGTGCGCTCCCGCACCTTCTACAGCCTCAAGGCGCTGGGCGAGGCGCTGGTCAGCCGGGGCTTCCGCGACCGGCCCCGGCGCCGGTCGAACCCCCTTCTTTGACAAGTGGGTGTCGTGGGCCGCCAGCGATGGGATCTCCGGAGCGCAGTCGGCCGAGGCCTTCGTCGAAGCGCTCGACCGGGCCGCGGCCGAGTCATGACCCCCGCGGCCGTCGGTCAGGCGACGAGGAACGTGCCGGCCATGAAGATCACCAGGAAGACCGACTGCAGGGCGACGCCGACCATCAGCACCGCGCGGTCGACCGTCTCGCTGGCGCCCATCCGGGCCAGCACCAGGAAGACCGCCACCGCCTCCATCGCGTAGCGCGCGGCCGACTGCATCGACCGGCCACCGACCTCGGTCGACATCAGCATGAGCAGGGTGATCCCGGCCTGCACCACGAGGTAGACCTGATCGCGCCGGAACTTGAACGGGCCCTTCACGCACAGAACGAGCAACACCACCGCGATCAGGATCGTGCCGGCGTCCAGGATCGCGCCGATGGTGGGCTTGTCGAGCGGCCCGTGCCCGGCGATCTGCCGGACCGAGATCAGCCAGGCCTCGCCGGGAAACGTGTACCGCCGTCCCCACTGGTCCTGGGCGATGCTGAACTGGATCGGGCTGCCCAGCTCGACCAGGCAGTAGAGGCTGTATCCGGCGACGCCCAGCGGCACCAGGGCCGGCCCGAGCACGTCCGGGCGGATCCGGCTCGGCCGCCAGCCGACCTGGCGCAGGTACTCGACGGCCAGCGGCACGATCAGCAGGAGCCCGAACAGCCGGGTGGCCGACGACAGCGCGCCCAGCGTCCCGGCCAGCCACCAGTGCCCGCGGCGCCCGGCGTACAGAGCGCCGATCGCCAGCAGCAGGAACAGCGACTCGTTGTAGCCGATGAACAGGAAGAAGGCCATCGGGAAGGCGGCCAGGTACCAGGCCGCCCGGCGGGCCACCCGCGGCCCGAACTCGTGGTCGGCCAGCCGGTACAGCACGGCCAGGACGCCGTACGCCGCCGCGTTGGCGATCACCAGCGCGGCGACCAGCCCGCCGCCCGGGAGCACCGGGTCGGCGGCGTGGATCAGCATCGGGTACAGCGGGAAGAACGCCGGGTAGCCCGGGCCGACGTGATACCCGGCCTCGGCGATCGTCACGTAGTGGGCGGCGTCCCACCCGTTCCAGCCCAGGGCGATCGACGACAGACCGGGTGCGGAAGCGTCTCCCCGGTCGGCCAGCCAGGCGAGCGCGCCCACCAGCACATGGACGACCAGCGAGGACGACCACACCGCGAGGGCCACCAGCAACGCCGAGCGCCACGGACGACGGACCGGCGCCACGAAGACCGGCCCGGCGATGCGGCCGGGATCGGGCTCGGCGGTCCGGGCGGGCGCGATCACGGCGGGTGCCGTCATGACGAGGCCCCGGCCGGGCGGCGGGCGGTCACCGCGGAGTCGAAGGTCACCACGTAGGCCGGGCGGCCCTGGAGCGAGGTGAAGATGCGGGCCACGTACTCGCCGAGCAGTCCCAGGCACAGCAGTTGCAGCGCGCCGAGGAACACGAGCGCCACGAACATCGACGTCCATCCGGGCACGACGGTGCCCCATAGGTACGCCGCCGAGACCGCCACGCCCAGCACGAGGCACAGGACGATGCCGGCCGAGCCCAGCCAGGTCGCGACCCGCAGCGGCGCGGCCGAGAACCCGGTGATGCTGTCCAGGGCCAGCCGGATCATCTTGGCCAGCGGGTACTTGGAGCGGCCGGCGGCGCGCCTCTCACGGGCGTACGGCACCTCGCCGCTCGGCAGGCCCAGCCAGGGGACGAGCAGCCGGTAGACCGGCAGGTGCTCCGGCAGCTCGGTCAGCGCGTCCACCGCGGTCCGGCTCAGCAGGCGGAAGTCCCCGGCGTTGTCCGGCACCGAGGCGCCGACCACCCGCCGGATCAGCCGGTAGTACAGGCCGGCCGTCCAGCGCTTGAACGGGCTGTCGGTGCTGCGATCGGTCCGCACGCCGTGCACGACGTCGAGCTGCTCGGTCTCGGCCAGGACCAGCATGTCGGCGATGACCTCGGGCGGGTCCTGGAGGTCGACGTCGATGCTGACCACGTACCGGCCCCGGGCACGCTGCAGGCCGGCGGTGAGCGCGTTCTGGTGCCCGGCGTTGCGCCGCAGCCGCACGACCCGCAGCTGCGGCCAGTCGCGGCGCATCCGTTCCAGCACGGCCGCCGTGGCGTCCCGGCTGCCGTCGTCGACGGTCAGCACCTCGTACGACTCACCCAGACCGTCGAGGACGGGACGCAGCCGCTCGGCGAACAGCGGCAGCACATCCTCCTCGTTGAAGACGGGCACGACTACCGACAGTCCCGGCAGGAGATCGACGCTCACGTGGCTCCCTTTCGTGAAGTTCACGAGAGACACGTTGATCAGATGGCCATAAGGCCCGGTTAAAGGTGGGCGAGGTGGCACGAATCCGGGAGTATCCCCCGCAAGGCCCCTGGAGGTCGCATCGGCTCGGCCGAAGCGAACCGGATCGCCGGCCCGGGGAGAGAACGGGCGGGCGAAGCCCTCAGGGATGGCCCGGGGCGGCCGATGCGAGGCCCATGTTGCTGCGCTGCTACGCCGCGTTCACCGGGATCCTGGTCGCGACGTACCTGGCGTGGCCCTACGAATTGCGGCAATGGCCGTTCCTGGCGGTGACCCTGGGGGCCGCCGTCCCGGCCGTGGTGCTGGGTCTGCGCCGCGCACCGGCCGGGGCCCGGGTGCCGTGGTGGCTGATGCTGGCCTCGCTGACGTTCTACGACCTCGGCAACATCGCCTGGATCCTGGTGACCACCGTCGGCGGCCGGATCACCGGGGACGGCGGCATCGCCGACCTGTTCTACGCGGCCGGCGGTGTCCTCGTTCTGGGCGCGTCGATCGCTGTGGTGCGGCTCCAGGGCCGCGGCGACGTCGGCGGTGTCATCGACTCGGTGATCACCGCCGTGGCGCTCGGCGGGGTGCTCTGGGACGCTGTCCTCCTGCCCGCGCTCACCCGGCAGGACGTCCCCGTGGGCCGGCAGGTCTCCCTCTTCGTCACCATCCTCATGATCACCGGCACGCTCGGCGCGATGCTGCGGGTCTCCCTGGTCTCCCCGGCCGGGCGTACGGCGTCGGTCCGGCTCTTCACGGCCGGTGTGGCGCTGACTCTCGCGGGCACGGTGGCCGCCGCGCTGACGGTCGACGCCCACGGCGTCCGTCCCGACTGGACCAACCTGGTCTTTCTGGCCGCGTACGCCGTTCTCGGCGGCGCCGCGGTTCACCCGTCGGTGGCCCTGGTGACCTCGCCCGGCCGCGCGCCGAAAGACGACCTGAGCGGCGCCCGGCTGACCTTCCTCGGGGTGATGCTGGCGCTCACCCCGCTGGTCGGCGGCGGCCGCGCCGTGCTGGGCCTGCCCACGGACGGCATCCTCATCGCGCTGTCCTCGGCCGCGCTGGTGCCGCTGGTCATGGTGCGCGTCGCCCGGCTCGCCGCCCAGCGCCGGGCCGCCGAACGGGCCCTGCACCGGCTGGCCACCCGGGACGGGCTGACCGGCCTGGCCAACCGGGGCGCCTGCCTGGACCACCTGGCCACGTCGCTCGAGGAAGGGGCCGACCTGGCCGTGCTGTTCTGCGACCTCGACGGCTTCAAGCCCGTGAACGACCGCCTGGGCCACGCCGCCGGTGACGAACTGCTGATCGCGGTGGCCGACCGTCTGAGCACCTGCGTCCGCGACAGCGATCTGGTCAGCCGTTTCGGGGGCGACGAGTTCGTCCTGATCTGCCGGGGCCCGGACGCGGTCGGCGTGGTCGCCGACCGCATCGCCGGCCTGACCCGGCGCCCGTTCACCGCGGCCGGCGAGCAGGTGCTCATCGGCGTCAGCGTCGGCGTGGCCCGGCGCCGCCCGGCCGACACCACCGACGACCTGATCAACCGGGCCGACCAGGCCATGTACGAAGCCAAGAAGTCCAAGTCGGTCGGCGCCCTGAGCCTGGTCGTGGCCTGACCCGCACCGCCGGTCAGGGAGGAGGCTCGGCCGCCAGCTCGCGCAGCGCGTCCAGGACCGTGCGCACCGCGACCCGGTGCAGGCTCTCGGGGCGGGCGAGAACGTCGATGTGCCGCTCGGCCGGCAGGTCGGCCAGCGGCCGCAGCACGACGCCGGGACCGGGCCGGCCGGTGTGGCCGGGCAGGAGCGCGAGCCCGCCGCCGGCCGCCACGATCGCGGCCACGACGGTGAACTCGTTGACCCGGTGGACGATGTCCAGCGGCCGGCCGGCGGCCGCCGCGATCGCCGTCAGCACACCCTCCAGCGGGAACCCCTCGCGCACGCAGACCCAGGGCTCGGTGCTGACGTCGGCCGCGGTCAGCGAGGACTTCGAGGCCAGCCGGTGGCCCGCGGGCATCGCGACGTACAGCGGCTCGTGGAGCAGCGGCACGACCGTGAGCCGGTCGGCCGGCCAGGGCGGGCTGTGCGCCAGCCGGTGCGCCAGCACCAGGTCGTAGTCGGCGGCCAGCGCCGGGAAGCCGGCCTGGGCCACGTCCTCGTCCGAGCACCGCACCGGCGGCAGTCCGGCCCGGCTGAGCAACGGGCCGAACCAGGTCAGCCCGGCGCTGTGGAAGGCGGCCACCGTGACGGGTGCGGCCGGGTCGTCGAGGTAGGCCTGCACAGCCCGGCCGGCCCGGTCGAGCGCGGTGGAGACCTCGATCGCCGCGACGGCGAGGGCCCGGCCCGCCTCGGTCAGCACGAGACGGCGGCCGCGGCGCTCGGTCAGCGGCACCCGAGCCGACCGTTGCAGCGACCGCAGCTGCTGGGAGACCGCCGACGGCGTGATGTGCATCGCCCGGGCGACGGCGGCGACGCTGCCCCGGTCGCCGAGTTCCCTGAGCAGGCGCAGGTGGTGCAGATCCATAAGGCTTCACTACACCATTGGTTGAGGGGTTGGCACCTTGTCTTCACGATAGTCCGGCTCCAGGCTGCGACCATGTCGATACGTCGCAGCGATCTGTTGTTGCTGGCCGTGGCGATGGTGTGGGGGAGCAGCTATCTGGCCGCCCAGACCCTCGTCCTGGCCGGTGGGGTGCTGGCCGTGCTGGCGCTGCGCTTCGTGATCTCGGCGATCGCGCTGGCGCCGGCGATGATCGTGCGACGGCCCGGCCGGCCCGAGCTCCGGGTCGGGGCGCTGCTCGGCCTCACCCAGGCGACGGTGCTGGTGCTGGAGACGTACGGGGTGTCGCTGACCAGCGCGACCAACGCCGGGGTCCTGATCAGCCTGACGATCCTGCTCACGCCCGTGCTCGAGGGGGCCGTGCGCCGGCGGTGGCTGCCGCCCCGGTTCTTCGGCGCCGCGGCGGTGGCGGTCGCCGGGGTGGTCCTGCTCGTCGCCGGCCCGGGCCTGCGCGCACCGACCGCGGGCGACGCGCTGATGCTCGCCGCGGCCGTCGTCCGCACGGTCCACGTCACGCTGTCCGGCCGCCTGACCGACGGCCGGCGGTACGACACGGTGACGCTCACCTGGCTGCAGATGGTGGTCGGCGCGGTCCTGTTCGCGCTGGCCGCGGCGCCCGCCCTGCCCTCGGCGGTGCGGGCCTTCGGGCCGGGGCAGTGGCTCGGCGTGCTGTATCTGGCGCTCGGCTGCAGCGTGTTCGCGTTCCTGGTGCAGCTGTGGGCGATCCGCCGGACGTCGGCGGCCCGCGCGAGCCTGCTGCTGGGCACCGAACCGGTGTGGGCGGTGCTGATCGGGGTCGGCATCGCCGGCGAACACCTGACCGCGGTGGCCGTCGCCGGGATCGCGCTGGTCCTCGGCGGCACCTACTACGGCCAGCGCGTCGAGGCCGGCCACCGGGCGCCGGTTCCGGTCTGATCCCCGGCGACCCGCCGCGAGCGATCTATCGTTGCCGGTGGAGGGCACTTCCGCCCGCCGCCGTCCGGGGAGTTGGTCATGGCTCAGTTCACTGTCGTCCAGGAGGTCGGCGCGGCCGCTACCGAGGTGTGGGCGGCGCTGGTGGACTGGCCGCGGCACGGCCGGTGGGCGCCCCTGACCGAGGTGCGGACCCTGACCGAGCGTCCCGACGGCGTCGGCGCCCGGTTCGTCGGCCGTACGGGTCTGGGCCGGTTGGCCTTCGACGATCCGATGACCGTGACCTCCTGGACGGCCCCGGAAGGTGACTCCCCGGGCGATCGGGCCGGCAGGTGTGAAGTGATGAAGACGGGCCGGGTCGTGCACGGGCGGGCCTGGTTCTCGGTGACGCCGTTGCCGGGCTCGCGCAGCCGCGTGGTCTGGTTCGAGGACGTCACCGTCTCCCCGCGCCGGCTCACCCGGTTCGCCGGTCCGCTGTTGTCGATCGCCGGCCGGCTCGGCTTCGCCGCCACCCTGCGAGCCCTCGCCCGCGAGGTCGAACACACCGCCGCATCGCGCGTCTAGCGCGCTCACCTGGCGCCAGGCCGAGCCGGTCGGCCGCGATCGCTCAAGAGCGGGCCCCAGGTGCCGATGGGAGAACGTGCCGATCGGCAGGTCCCGTCGGATGCCGCACTGGGGAGCCTGCCTGACCGTGGGAGCAGCCGCGACCGCCGGCTACGGGCTGTGCTGCCTCCGGGTGCGGTCGGGCAGGCCGTCGTCTACGGCCTGATCGGTACGGTGTCCGTCGCCGTCGTGGTCCACGCCGTCCGCCGGTATCGGCCGCAACAATCCTCGACCTGGTACACGTTCATCGCCGGCCTCGCCGCGTGGCTCGCGAGCAAGGCCTACAACGACCTCCACGGCCACCAGGCCGGCGACGAGCTGCTCGCCGCCGCGGCGACGGCCTGGCGCGCGAACCTCCGCGACGGTGGCCTGCTGGCCCGGTACGGCGACGAGGAGTTCGGCCTCCTGCTGCCGGCCCGGACTCTCGCGGAAGCCGCCGGCAAGCACGCCGGTCGGGCCCGGATCACCACCGATCTCGCCCCGATCGCCGTGGACCTCTCCCGGTCATGACGACCGCGCGTGGGTGTCGCCCCTACGGGATCCGGGCGACGGCGCCGTAGCCGGTGGCCTCGGCGGCGGTCGGCCGGGGGCCGGGCCCGGGGCGCCAGTCGGACACCGAGACGATGCCCGGCTCCAGCAGCTCCAGGTCGTCGAAGAACGTGGTGACCTCGGCGAGCGTTCGCGGGGAGAAGCGGGGCTTGATGTTCTCGTTGATCGCGTTCATGGCGGCGATCGTCTCGGGGTCGAGCGGGTCGAACGTCGCGTGCGACAGCATCAGGTAGCTGCCGGCCGGCAGGGCGGCGACCAGCCTGTTCACGATGCCGTAGGGATCCTCGTGGTCCTCGACGAAGTGCATGATCGCCACCAGCTGCAGCGCGATGGGCCGGGTCCAGTCCAGGGTGCTGCGCACCGCCGGGTCGGCGAGGATCTTTTCCGGGTCGCGCACGTCGGCGTCGATGTAGGCCGTGGCGCCCTCGTCCGAACTGGTCAGCAACGCCCGGGCGTGGCTGAGCACGAGCGGGTCGTTGTCGACGTAGACGATCCGCGACTCGGGCGCGATGCCCTGGGCCACGTCGTGCACGTTGTCCGCGGTGGGCAGCCCGGTGCCGATGTCGAGGAACTGCCGGATGCCGGCCTCGCCGGCGAGGTGGCGCACCGCCCGCTGCATGAACGCGCGGTTCTCCCGGGCGGCGGTGCGGATGTGCGGGAACACGCCGGCGATGGCGTCCCCGGCGTCCCGGTCGGCCTGGAAGTTGTCCTTACCGCCGAGCCAGTAGTTGTACCGTCGCGCCGGATGCGGTCGGGTGGGGTCGAGATCTGGTCCGCTGCGCTGATCTCTGCCCTGGTCGCTGCCCATCACCGTCTCCGTTGTCCGTCGATGCGATTTCGCCATCCTAGACCGCGACGAAAACCGCCCGCGTCCCCAGGAGCGTCCACGGTGGTCGGCCCGCGCGGCGCCTCGCGCCTCACCGGGCGCGGCGTCCGGAATCACGGATTTCGTCGACTATGGAGATCTTCATGACGGTACGCCGGTCGTTCGCCGCCCTGCCCGCGTCGCTTCCGGTGATGGCACGTCCTGTCCTCGCCGGCCCCGATCCGGCTCGTCAGTCCGGTGCGGGAGCCAGGGCCGACCGCAGCTCCGCGCCGAGTTCGGCCAGCGCCTGGGGCGCGCTGCGGCAGAGCTTCGGAAAGGCCAGAAACCCGTGCGGCATGCCGGCGTACGTGGTGGTGCGCACGGGCACGCCGGCCGTCTCCAGGGCCCGGGCGTAGCGCAGACCGTCGTCCCGGATCGGGTCGTGCTCGGCCACCTGGATCAGGGCGCGGGGCAGGCCCCGGTGGTCCGCGGCGAACAGCGGTGATGCGTACGGCTGCTCGGGGTCGGCGCCGCCCAGGTAGTGGTCGCGGTAGGCGATGACGTCGCCCTTGGTCAGGATCGGGGCGTCGGCGTTCTCGTCGACCGAGGGGCTGGAGCCGGTGAGGTCCGTGGCCGGATAGATCAGGGCCTGGAACGCGATGGCCGGGCCCGAGCGGTCCCGGGCCATCAGGGTGGTGACCGCGGCCAGGTTGCCGCCGGCGCTGTCACCCATGACGGCGAGCCGGGCCGGGTCGGCGCCGAACTCCCCGGCCCGGGCGGCCAGGTCGACCAGGGCGGCGTAGCAGTCCTCGGCGGCGGCCGGGAAGCGGTGGGTCGGGGCGAGCCGGTAGTCGACCGACACCACGACCGCGCCGGCCGCGGCGGCGACGTTGCTGCACAGCCAGTCGGCCGTGTCGAGGGAGCCGACGACCCAGCCGCCGCCGTGGAAGTTCACGATCAGGGGCAGTGGGCCTCGACCCGGCGCGGCGGGCCGGTAGCTGCGGATGCGGAGCCGGCCGGCCTCACCCGCGGCGTACGAGTCGGTGAGGGTCACGCCCGGGGCGACGGCGCCGAGCAGCAGGTCGGTCACCGGGTTGTGGCTGACCTTGGCCCGCTGGTTGCGCAGGATCTGCTCGGTGCTCTGCCCGACGATCGAGTTGCGGCGCAGGACGCGACCGAGGATGCGGACGCGGAGGTCGATCTTCGCCATGGACGCAGTCAACGCGTCCCGGAGCCCGGTTGTCCAGCAGGAGCAGGTCACCGCCCCGGCGGGCGGCTCGGCCATCGGCTGATACGGATGGTTATGATCGCCGCGACCATGGGGGATCATGAACGACCTGAAGGACACCCGGCGTCTGCGGCTGCCGCAGAAACCGGTATTCGTGGACTGGCACGGCCGGCGCCGGCGGGCCGTCACCGCCGTCGGCGTCACGGTGGGGGTGGCGCTGGCCGGTTGGCTCGTGCTCATCGTCGCCGGCGTCGTCCTGGCGATGTCGGGGAGCGGCTGACCCCGTGCCCCGGCACCGCGACGCCGGGCGCCCGCGGGCGCACTGGGCGATCTTCGTGCTGGCCGTCGCCGCCCTGGTCGCCACGCTGTTCCTCGACGATTTCGCGCAGGAGACCGGTGGAGGCACCGTCCCGCCGGGCCAGACCGAGATCGTGGAACGCGGATCGGCCGTCTCCGGTCCGGTCATCCATGTGGCGGACGGCCGGGTGGTGGCCGAGCGGCTGCCGTCGCGCACGGTCGCGCTGACCTTCGACGACGGGCCCGACCCGGTCTGGACGCCGCGCATCCTCGACGCGCTGCGCCGGCACGGGGCGACCGCCACCTTCTTCGTGGTCGGCGCGCAGGTCAACGAACATCCGGAGCTGGTACGCCGGATCGTCGCCGAGGGCCACCAGCTCGGCCTGCACTCGTTCACCCACCGCGACCTCACGACCATGTCGGAGCCGCGCCGGCGCCTCGAGTTCGAACTGACCCGCAACGCCGTCGCGCACGCCACCGGCCAGGACGTCCGGCTGTTCCGGCCGCCCTATCTGGCCTCCCCGGCCAAGGTCGACCGGGCGGCGCTCGCCCTGATCACCGCGGCGGGCCGGGACGGGTACACGACGGTGCTGGCCGACCGCGACACCACCGACTGGCGCCGGCCCAGCGTGAAGACCATCGCCGGGCTGGCCGTGCCGGGCGGCTCCGCGGGCGCCGTCGTGCTGATGCACGACGGCGGTGGGGACCGCTCGAACACCGTCGAGGCGCTCGACGTCGTCCTGCCGAGGCTGGCCGCGCAGGGGCACCGCGCCGTGACCATCTCCGCCGCGCTGCCCGGCACGCCGCCCGCGACCGCGGCCCCGTGGCGGGCCAAGGCCCAGGGTGGCGGGTTCGCGGTCGCGCAGCGCGGGGCGGGCTGGACCCGTACGGGACTGTTCTGGTTGATGGTCTTCGCCACCGCGCTGGCCGGCACCCGGATGCTCATCCAGGTGAGCTGTGCGTGGTGGCACGCCCGGCGGCGGCGGAAGAACCCGCTCGGGCCGTACGAGGCGCCGGTCTCGGTCATCGTGCCCGCGTTCAACGAGGCGGCCAACATCGTCGCGACGGTCCGGTCGCTGCTGGCCAACCACCGGGCCGACCTGGAGATCCTGGTGGTCGACGACGGCTCCACCGACGGCACGGCCGACCTGGTCGAGGCCCTCGGCGAGCCCGGCGTCCGAGTGTTGCGCCGGCCCAACGCCGGCAAGGCGGCCGCGCTGCGCACCGGGATCGCCGAGGCCCGGCACGACCTGCTGGTGATGATCGACGGCGACACGATCGTCGAGCCGGACACGATCGACATGCTGGTCCGCTCGTTCGCCGACCCGGCGGTGGGTGCGGTGGCCGGCAACGCCAAGGTGGCCAACCGGCGTGGCGTGATCGGTCGCTGGCAGCACCTGGAATACGTGGTGGCCTTCAATCTCGACCGGCGCGTGTTCGAGATGGCCGACTGCATGACGACCGTGCCGGGCGCGCTCGGCGGGTTCCGTCGCGCCGCGCTCGAGGCGGCCGGCGGGGTCCGCAGCGACACCCTGGCCGAGGACACCGACCTGACGATGGCGATCGTGCGGGCCGGCTGGCGGGTCGTCTACGACGACCTGGCCTGCGCCTGGACCGAGGCGCCGGGCACCTGGCAGGCCCTCTGGCGACAGCGCTACCGCTGGTGTTACGGGACCATGCAGGCGATGTGGAAGCACCGGAAGGCCCTGACCGAACGCGGCCCGGCCGGCCGCTTCGGCCGCCGGGGGCTCGGTTATGTGGCGGCCTTCCAGATCCTGCAGCCGCTGCTCGGCCCCATCGTCGACGTCTACTTGCTCTATTCCCTGCTGTTCCAGCCGTCCGGTCTGGCCGCGGTGCTCTGGCTGGGCCTGCACCTCGCCCAGTTCGCCGTCGCCGCGTACGCGTTCCGCCTCGACAAGGAACCCGGCGGGCCGCTGTGGTCGCTGCCGCTGCTGCAGATCGGCTACCGCCAGCTCATCTATCTGGTCACCATCCAGTCCGCGGTCACCGCGCTGGCCGGTGGCGGGCTGCGCTGGCACGTGTCCAGCCGCACCGGCCGGGCGGCCGCGCTCGACGCGTCCGCGGCGACATCCGACCCGAAGGCGGCGCGCACCCAGCGGCTCGTCCGGCAGATCCGGCTCGGGCTCTATCGCGACCCCCGGTGGGCTCGGTACAGCTTCCGGGCCGGCCTGGCGCTGATGCTGATCAGCGCGGGCGTCTGGGCCGGCGGCACGATGGTCACCGGCCGCTACGCCGGCGCCGTGGCGCGCGACGACCTGCTCGGCGTGACCGCGTCCTATCACCTCGCGCCGCAGGGCTGGAGCCTCGACCGCGCCCTCAACGTGCTGCTGATCGGCGTGGACTGGCGCAAGGGGCAGACCGGCATGATCCGCTCGGACACCGTGATGATCCTGCACGTGCCGAAGACCAAGGACCGGGCGTACCTGTTCTCGTTGCCCCGCGACACCATCGTCGACATCCCGGCGCTGCCCGCCGCCGGTTTCCAGGGCGGCCGCGACCGGCTCAACAGCTCCTTCGCGTACGGCGCGGGGCTGGACCAGAATCGGGCCCAGGGAGGCCGCCTGCTGGCCGCGACCGTCCAGAAGCTCACCGGGCTGCCGGGCCTCGACGCCGCGATCCTCATCGACTTCTACGGCTTCTCCGACGTGGTGAAGGCGCTCGGCGGCATGAAGGTCTGCGTCGACGCCGACGTGCGTTCGATCCACACCAAGCGGTTGTTCCGGGCCGGCTGCCGCCGGATGAGCGGCGAGGAGGCCATCGACTATCTGCGCCAGCGCAAGAAGGTCAAGGGCAGCGACTACGGCCGTCAGCAGCACCAGCAGCAGTTCATCACGTCGATCGCGGCCGAGGTGAAACGGCAGAATCTGGCGGCCAACCCGGTACGGCTGGACGCCCTGCTGCGCGCGGCCGGGAACGCGATGACCGTGACCACCGGGCCGGCCGAGCCGCTCGACCTGGTCTTCGCCCTGCGCGGCATCAACCCCGACCGGGTCACCATGCTGCGCACCCCCGGCCACGGCCGGCACGACGCCGCCGGCAACTATCTCGGTGAGGTCCTCGAGCCGGCCGCCTTCGACCTGTTCCGGGCGGTACGCGAGGAGAAGCTGCCCCGGTTCGTGGCCGCCCACCCCGAACTGACCGGCCGGCCCCTCGTCTGACCACGGTCGTCAGCCGAAGCCGGGCCGTGGCGGCACACCGCGCGGGTGACATCGGGCGACGGTCGCGCCCGGCGTGACGGATGTGCCTGGTCCGGGCCAGTAGGGTGCGCGGATGCCACCGCGTCGGCAGCGCACGGGAATCTCGCGTACAGGATGGTCCTATCTCCTTCTCGGCAGTGCCGTCTTCTCCAGCGCGCTCGGAGCGTTTCTGCTGTTCCTCATCCGCGAGGGCCGGGAGAAGTCCGATCAGTGGGCCAGCATCCTCGGGCTGTTCATCGGGATCTCGGGCCTGGTGGTCTCGATCGTCGGGCTGATCGTGTCGTCACGGTCGTCGTCGTCCGAATACGCCGATCCGTCGGCGGGCCGGTGGGCCGAGCCGCTGTCGGACGGCATCCGGGAACTCGTGCGGCACCAGGTCACCCATCTGTCCCAACCGGTCGACGTGGAGGTCGTCGTCCACGAATCCCTGCCCCGCGGCCGGCTCGAGACACGACAACCCGGCTATACGACGACGACTTCAGCCCTGCACAAGGTGTTCCTGACCACGCTCAGCGGCAGTCTCCTGATCACCGGGGAGACCGGCACCGGGAAGAGTCACCTGTTGCAGCGCCTGGCGTACCGCACGGCGGAGGCGGCTCGAAGCGCCGGACCCGACGCCCCGGCCACGAGACTGCCGGTCTATGCCCGGTTCAGGGACTGGGAAGCCGACATGACCGTCGAGGACTGGCTCATCCGGGCCCTGGACGACCTGGTCGGCCTCTCGAAGGACATCTCCGCCGGCGGCATGTCGAAAGACATCGCCGCCGGCATGATCGAGGCGTCTCGAGTGGTGCTGCTGCTGGACGGACTCGATGAGCTGGACAGCGCCCAGCTGCGACAGTCGCGACTGGAGGAGATCGAGCGACTCCAGGAACGCGTCGGCCCGATCACGATCGCGATCACCTGCCGGACCACCGAGTACGAACGGCTGCCGGCCACGCAGCAGTGGCGGCACGTCGAACTCTCGGCGCTGTCGAAGGCCTCTGTGCTCGGGGTGCTCGCGGCGAACCGGCTCACCGCGCTTCGCAGCAGCGCGCAGGGAAACGCTGATCTGCTCGAGGCCCTGACCAACCTCTTCATCCTCAACGCCGCGGCCGCTGTCTACCGGGAATCGCCGGTCGAGGACACGGTCCACGGCGGCAGCTGGCGGCAGCGGATCCTGGACCGATACGTCGACCATCTGACGCTCGCCAAGGACAGCAGCACGTTCATGGGCCGGCCGGCGGCGGCGGCGACCCGTCTGCGCGAGGGGCTCTCCTGGATCGCCGTCGAACTGCTGACCGGGGAACGGCAGCGCTTCACCAGCCATCCCCCGCCACGGTGGTACGGCCGACAGAAGTCGCCGGAGATCGGGGTACAGGCACTGATCGCTGTGGGCGACGCGGCAGTCGTGGGCGGCGTGGTCGCAGGCGCCTTGGCGACTCTGCTGAAGCCGGCCGGGGCCGCTGCCATCGGCGGGCTGATCGCGGCGTCCGTGCTCGCCATCGATCTGTACGTGAGTTTCCGGATGCCCTACGGCTTCATCGATGGGGACGACGACACCGAACAAACCTGGTCCGTTCAGCATGCCGCCCGCCATTTCCCGGCGCTGTTGTGGCGGTGGGTCCGAAAGCTCCTCGTGGTGATCGCGCTGGCCATGGTCTGTGGGCTGATCTCAGTGGCGGCGGTGTGGCGGAGCCCGTTCTCCATCGACTGGGAGCCGGTGCTGTTGTCCGTGATGGGCATGCTGCTTCTGGCCGTCCCCTTCACCTTCGTGTACGCCGGACTCCACGATGGTCCCGCTTCCGCCGTCCTGCCATCCCCGGTCGAGACCGGCCTCAAGCCGGTCCTGCGTCAGATGATGCGGCCACCGCCGCGCACGATGCTGCTGTCCGCCGGCCTTTCGGGGCTCGCCGCCGCCACCATCGCCGCATCGGGTTTCCTCTTCGATCGCGCCAGGGCCGTGGCGGTCATGCCGGACCATCCCGCAGCCGGCATGTCGCGGATCTTCCTGCGGCTGGAGTCCGGATGGAGCGAGGCTCCTCTCGGCAGCCTGTACCCCGGCGTGTGGTGGGTGCCGACGGTGGCGCTCATCGTGGCCGTGACCGTCTGCCTCGCCAACGGCGTACTGACGGCGTTCAACCAGATCCTGACGGTCTTCTGGGGACGGTGGCTGCAGCGTGCGGCCGGCCTGCCGTGCGACCCGATGCAATTCTTGTTCGAGGCGACCCGGTACGGGCTGGTCGAGGAACGGTTCGGGACCTACACCTTCACTCACCGCCTGCTCAAGGAGCACTTCGCCGAGTACGAGACCCGCCACGAACCGGTTCTCGACCGATCGGGCTGATCCGATCTTCAGGCCGCGCGGCGGGTCCGGACCCGGATGTGGTCGATCGCGGCGGCCGGCGACGCGCCACCCCGCGGCTGGGAAAGGTCATCGGTAGCCTCAGCGGCATGACCGACTACAACGACTGGAACGCGAAAGTGATCGACGAGTTCCGGGCGAAGGGCGGCAAGGGCGTCGGCCAGTTCGGCGACGCGCTCCTGCTGCTGCATCACACCGGCGCCCGGACCGGGGTCGAGCGGGTCTCCCCGCTCGCCCGTCTCGAGGACGGTGACCGGCTGGTGATCGTGGCCTCACGAGCCGGCGCGCCGCAGAACCCGAACTGGTTCCACAACCTCAAAGCCCATCCCGACACGACGATCGAGGTGGGCACCGAGACCCGCGCTGTCCGGGCCGTGGAGATCACCGGCGACGACTACGAGCAGACGTGGGCCCGGGTGACGGCGGCGATGCCCAACTTCGCCGAATACCAGACGCGGACGACCCGCCGGATTCCGCTGGTGGCACTGCTCGACAGGGATTAGATCGCTCTGCGGCCGGGCCGGGCCGCCTCGACAGGACGTGCTCGAAGCGGCCGCGGGTGGCCGGGCGTTCGAGAGGCCTCCGTCCTGGGGCGCCCGGGCGGAGGCCTCTCGTCGGTCGGCCGAGCCGTCAGGCCTCGATGTCGGAGAACAGGCCCTTGAACGGCACCTGGGTGCCCACCAGCCCGCCGAAGAGATCGCCGGCGGCCGGGGTGGCTACGGCCGCGGAGGCGTCCTCGTAGCTGGCGAAGTAGAGGTCGAGGGTCCGGTACGCGGGGGTCGGCGTGCCGTCCTCCTTGGGCCACACCCGGGCCGACTCGAGCCGCTGCAGGTTCGGGAACTTTTCGGCGGCCCGCTTCACGTCCTCGTAGACCCCCTCGAACGCCTCGGGGTCCGCGGGGTTGTCGATGATCAGCGTGATCTTGGTGGGCATGGCCGTCTCCTTGCGGTTGACCGAGCGAGGAGCCGTGCGGCCTCGCCGGTGGAACGATCGTTCTGTCACGAGCAACGGTAGGCGCCGGCCGAACCCGCGTCAAGACCGAACGTTCTACCTCTTGGTCGTGGCCGGCTCGACTGCGAGAACGCCGGGCAGGGCGCCGACCTCGGCGGCGAGGCCGGGAAGCACTCCGGGACTGCTCAAGTCCACGTCCCAGAAGTACGGGAGCTCCGGGCCGGCCCCGGCCGGGAGCGGCGCGCCGTCGCAGTAGGCCTCCCGATACGCCAGGGACGCCGGGTCGTAGGCGAAGCTCGACCCCCAGGCGCCGGGTACGCGGAAGATCGCCGCCTCGATGAGGTTGCGTCGCTCCGCCGTCGTCTCCGGACGGATGAAGACCCGAGCCCCATAGGCGAGCCGGTCGGTGCTCGGTGCTTTCCAGGCGGGGGTGGCCAGCACGCAGGCCCGGCCGGCGGCCGAAGCGCTGTCGGCCAGGCGCGGCGCCCGGTCGGCGAACCCGGCCGCGACCAGGGCCGCCGCGGCCAGGCCGAACGCCGCGATGCGGGCCGGCTGGGACCGCTCGCTCCGGCGAGGCGTCGCCGCGAGCAGCAGCATCACGCACGCGAAGACCAGGGCGGGCTGCCACAGGCCGTGCAGGATTCCTCTCAATCCCAGGAAGAAGAGCTCATCGGCCGGCCCCGGGGTGTCGTCGCCGCCGGTCGCATAGAGCGCGACGAAAGCGGCCAGCGGCAGCAGCAACGTCAGGCCGATCGTGGCCGACAGGACGGTGATCGCTCGCAGCAGGCGGCGCCCCTCGACCCTGCGGGCCACCCATCCCGTCATCAGCCAACCCAGAAGGGCGGCGACCAGGCCGCCGGCCAGGGCGATGAGCCACAACACCGCCGGGGCCGATCGGGAAAGGGCGAACGTGACACTGCCCTCGGAGTCCCAGGAGGCTTTCTTGTCGACGACGGTGTCGTCGAAGTGGAGGGTCAAGCCGTCCCGGGTCGCCCAGAAGGTCGCGGACCGCGAAGCCGGCGGAACGTCGTCCGGTTCGGGGCCGGTGAACTCCACCCCGCCACGGATCGTCCAGCCGTTCGCCGCCAACCGGTCGCGCACCTGTGTCGCGTAAGCCACCACATCCCGGGTCTCGGCGGTGTGCCGCACCCAGTGGTCGGCGAACCCGTACTGCCAGCCTTCGCCGTCGCCGGTCCTCACCCAGCGGGCCGCGTCGCCGCCGCCCCACACGGTCAGGCCGGGGAACACCTCACGTTTCAGCTCGTCCGACGTGACGCCCTGGGGCAGCGACGGCGCCAGCGCCCAGCCCGGCGAGGCGGCGGCCGCGGCGCCGAACACTCCCGCCAGCACGGTCACCAGGGTGGCGATCACCACGACGGCCCGGCTGCGCGGATGACCGAGCCGGGCCCGCATGCCGTGCCGCATCAGGTTCAGCGCCTGCCGGGCCGCCGGCCGCCGCCGGGTGCCCTCCTCCTCGCCCTCGAGGATCGTGTCGAGCAACTCGTCGCGTCTCGGGCCGGGCGGATAGGCCAGGAGCAACCGGCGGAGCTGCCGCTCGAGGCCATCCGGGCCCGGGGCCTGGTCGGCCATCAGGAAATCACCAGGCCCGCGGTGGCCGGCCCGAGCCCGAAGCGCCGCCGGGCGGAGAGCTGGCCGTTCGCCGCGTCCACACTGGCCTGCAGCCGGGCGGCCTCGGCGTCCAGGGCGGCCGCGCCGTCGTCGGTGAGGCGGTAGTAGCGCCGGGCCCGCCCGCGGACGATCTCCTCCCGGTCGGGCTGGACCAGGCCCTCGTCGACCAGCCGGTCGAGCGCGGCATAGAGCGTGCCGGCCTGCAGCCGGACCCGGCCACCGGACAGCCTCTCGGCCTCCTGGATCAACGCGTAACCGTGGCGGGACTCCGGGGCCAGGGCGGTGAGGATCCAGAACGTGGGCTCACGCATAGGGCTCGTACCTCCATATAAAGATGATCTCAATATAGAGGGTGCGGGCAAGGCCCCCGGCCTGGGAGGCGGGTCGGGTGGAGATCTAGCGTCGCGCGGACTCCGCGGACTGCCGCTCGGTGTTGACCCGGAGGAGTCCCTCGATGCCGCTGAGGAAGGTGTCGGACACCAGCGCGGGGTCGAAGAGGCACCCGGCGGCCATGGCGCCGTCGCGCAGCATGACGAAGTGGCGCGCGGCGGGGCCGGCCGTTCCCTCGTGGACCTGCGCCATCAGCGTGGTGAGCGTGTCCAGGAACCACTGCCGGTGGGCGATGATCTCCCGGTGGACGGGGTGGCCGGTCTCGGGGTACTCGGCCGCGGCGTTCAGGAAGGCGCATCCGCGGAAGCCGGGCGACTGGATGTTCTCGGCGATGGAGCCGGCGATGGCCAGCAGCGGTTCGACCGGCGAGGCGTCGGCGGTGATGGCCGCCTCGACCCGGCTGCGATCCATCTGGTGGACCTCCCGCAGATAGGCCACGATCAGGTCCTCCTTGCCGGGGAAGTGCCGGTAGAAGGTCGCCCGGGTCACCTTGGCCTCGGCAATGATCCGGTCGACGCCGACGGAGTGGATGCCCTCGGCGTAGAAGATCTTGATTGCCGTGTTGAGGAGCCGGGTCCGGGCTTCGGAGGGCCGGGCTTCGGAGGGCCGGGCTTCGGAGGGCCGGACTTCGAGGTCGCCGCGCGTCATGCGGCCCATTCTAGCGAATAGAACGTTCGGTCTGTAACGCTGCGTGCCGCCGGACGCGGATGCCGCCGGCGGCCGGTCCTCAGCGGGAATCGGTCGAGCGGGAGAGGGCTTCCCAGGCGGCGATGTCGTGGTCGACGGCGTCGCGACCGGCCCGGATGACGCGCAGGGCGTCGGAGCCCAGGACGAGGTGGCGCGGTGGTTCCGGCAGGTCGATGACGCGCAGGATGGCAGCCGCCGCGCGGGCGGGGTCGCCGGGTTGCCGGCCGCTGGCGTTCCGGCGGGCCTCCCGGATGGGATCGAACAAGGCGTCGTAGTCGGCGATCGAGCGAGGGGCGCGGGTCATCGAGCGGCCGGCCCAGTCGGTGCGGAACGACCCGGGCGCCACCGCGGTGACGTGGATCCCGAAAGCGCTGACCTCCTGGGCCAGGGACTCGAGGATGCCTTCCAGCGCGTACTTGCTGCCGCAGTAGGCGGAGACGCCCGGGAAGCCGGCGAGGCCGCCCATGGAGGTGACGGCCAGGACGTGGCCGCAGCGCCGTTCGCGCAGGAAGGGCAGGACGGCTTGGATGGCGGCGGCCGCGCCGAAGACGTTGACCTCGAACTGGGCGCGCAGGGCGGACAGCGGGGTCTCCTCAAAGGTGCCTTCCAGGCCGTACCCGGCGTTGGCGATCAGAGTGTCGATGGGGCCGACGGTCCTCTCGACTTCGTACACCATCGCGAAGACGGCGTCGTCGTCGGTGACGTCGAGGAGGCGCGCGTGGGCGCGCTCCGGGTGCAGGGCGGTGAAGGAACTGGCGTCGGCGTCCTTGCGGACAGTGCCGATGACCGTGTGGCCGGCCTCCAGGGCGGCGACGGCGACCGCACGGCCGAGGCCGCTGCTGACTCCGGTGATCAGGAAGATTCGGGCGGTGTCTGTCATGGGCCAAGCGTGCGAGCCGAGGGTCGGCCGTCACCAGGACGCCTGTTTCCTGGGCATGGCGTACCCAGGCATCCGGGCCAGGCCGGGCCCGGCCTAGCCTGACGTGATGACCGGCAACGACCTGGGCGAGTTCCTCCGGGCGCACCGTTCCCGGCTGCGTCCCGGTGACGTCGGCCTGCCCTCGTACGACCGGCGGCGGGTGACCGGGTTGCGGCGCGAGGAGGTCGCCGTGCTGGCCGGCATGAACAGCGACTATTACGCCCGACTGGAGCATGCGGGCGCCCCGGCGTTCGTCCTCAACCCGGCCAAGGATTTCGTCGGGCTCAACGCTCTGGCCGAGGCGTTGTTCTCTCCCTTCGGGGCGGTGGACAACCTGGCCCGGATGACGTTCCTGGACTTGGCGGCCCGGCGGTTCTTCGTTCGCTGGGAGCGCTTCGCCGAGTCGGTCGTGGCCGGGCTCCGCCATGCTCACGGCCTCGACCCGGAGTATCCCCGGCTGCGGGAGCTGGTGCGTTCGCTGAGTGAGGAGAGCGACGCCTTTGCCGCGTTGTGGTCGTCGCACGCCGTCTACGGCAAGACCCAGGAGGCCACCGAGCTCCTCCACCCGGATGTCGGGCCGCTCGCGCTCGTCTCCCAGTCCTTCGACGTACGCGGAGCGCCGGGTCAGATCCTGGTGATCTATCAGGCCGACAGCGGGAGCCGGAGTGCCGACGCGCTCATTCTGCTGGGCGCCCTCCATGCCACCAGCCGGCCCTGAGCCCGTCGTCACGTATACCAAGTCTGGGGTCAAGGCCAGGCGTGGGTGGGGCCCGGGTCGGCGTGGGCGCGCAGCAGATCGTCGACTCCGTGCGGGAAGGTCTCGCGGACCAGGGCCGGGTCGAACAGGCAGCCGGCGGCCATGGCGCCGTCGCGCATCATCACGAAGTGCTGGGTGGCGGGGTCGGCCCGGGTGGCCCGGATGCGGGTCAGAAGGTCCCTCACGGTGTCCGAGAACCATCGGCGGCCAGCGGCTCGCGTCGTCGCTTTCCATGGTCACGCCCTAGCGGATAGAACGTTCGGTATTGACAAGAGCGAGGGCCGGTCGCCATGCTGGCTAGCAACAGAACGTTCCATCTACCAAATTCCTGAAGGGTTCACCGTGACCACTGTTGCTGTCTCGCCCGGCATCTCCCAGACCGCGTCCGCGCTGCGGCGGTTGTACTTCGTCCGAGCGGCGTTCGCCATCGTGTGGGCGCTGGTGACGATCGCCACCGCGAAGGAGATCGGCCCGCTCACGGTGGTCCTGTTCGTGCTGTATCCGCTGTTCGACGTGGGGGCGGCGATCTACGACCTGCGCTCGTCGCGGTCCGCCGGGTCGCCCACCCTGCTGTACGTGAACATCGCCGTCAGCCTGCTCGCGGCCATCGGGCTGGGGGCCGCGGCCGCGTCGGGCATCCCGGCGATGCTGCGGGTGTGGGGCGCCTGGGCGATCGTCGCCGGTCTGGTCCAGCTGATCGTCGGCGTCACCCGCCGCACGATGGGCGGCCAATGGCCGATGATCATCAGTGGTGGCATCTCCGTGCTCGCCGGTGGTTCGTTCATCGCCGCCGCCGGCGCGGACAACCCGGCGCTGACCAACGCGGCCGGCTACGCCATCCCCGGCGCCATCTTCTTCCTCATCGCGGCGTTCCGTCTCGGCCGTAGCGCGAAGGGCAACTGACATGAGCGACCTGACATACGACGTTGTGGTGATCGGCGCCGGTCCGGTGGGAGAGAACGTGGCCGACCGGGTCGTGCGGGGCGGCCTGACGGTCGCGGTCGTCGAGCGGGAACTGGTCGGCGGGGAGTGCTCGTACTGGGCGTGCATGCCGACCAAGGCGTTGCTGCGCAGCGCGTCGGCGTTGCGGGCGGCTCGTCAGGTGCCCGGCGCCCGGGAGGCGGTGACCGGCGGGCTGGACGTGGCGGCGGTGCTGGCGCGGCGGGATTCCTTCGCGTCGCAGTGGAAGGACGACGGGCAGGTGTCCTGGCTCGAGTCGGCCGGGATCGCCCTGCACCGGGGTCAGGGGCGGATCGCCGCCGACCGGGTCGTCGAGGTGACCGGTGACGACGGGGCGACCGTGACGGTGACGGCCCGGCACGCCGTGGTCGTGGCCACCGGCAGCAGCGCGTTGCTCCCGGACATCGCGGGTCTGCGCGAGGCGTCGCCGTGGACGAGCCGTGAGGCGGCGGCGGCCCCGTCGGTCCCGGGCCGGCTGGCGATCATCGGCGGCGGTGTGGTGGCGACCGAGATGGCGACCGCGTATTCCGCTCTGGGGTCCGAGGTGACGGTGCTGGCCCGGCGCGGCCTGCTGGCTGAGGCCGAGCCGTTCGCCGGGGAGCTGGTCGCCGAGTCGTTGCGGAAAGCCGGTGTCTCGGTACGCCTGGACGCCCGGACCACCTCGGTGCGGCGCGACGACACCGGGACCGTGCGGATCGCGCTGGCCGACGGCGAGCAGGTCGAGGCCGACGAGGTCCTGGTCGCGATCGGCCGTACGCCGAACACCCGGGACATCGGCCTGGACAGCATCGGTCTGCCGGTGGGCGGCTGGCTGACGGTCGACGAGACGTTGCGCGTCGTCGACGGCGGGCACGACTGGCTGTACGCCGCGGGCGACGTGAACCGGCGGGCGCTGCTGACGCATCAGGGCAAGTACCAGGCGCGCGCGGTGGGCGACGTGATCGTGGCCCGGGCCAAGGGCGAAAAGGTGGAGGACGGCCGGTGGGGCCGGCACGCGGCGACGGCCGACGGGTCCGCCGTGCCGCAGGTGGTGTTCACCGACCCGGAGGTCGCGTCGGTGGGCCTGACCGCGGCCGCGGCGCAGGCGGCCGGGTTGCGGACGCGGGTGGTCGACCACGACCTGGGCGCGGTGTCGGGGTCCGTGCTGCACGCCGAGGGCTTCCAGGGCCAGGCGCGGATGGTGGTCGACGAGGATCGGCGGGTCGTCGTCGGCTTCACGCTGGTCGGCCCGGACGTGGGGGAGCTGCTCCACGCGGCGACGATCGCGGTCGTCGGCGAAGTCCCGCTGGACCGGCTGTGGCACGCCGTGCCCTCCTTCCCCACGGTCAGCGAGGTCTGGCTGCGCCTGCTGGAGGCGTACGGCCGCTGACGGCACCGCCCGACGTCCGCTCCGCGGGTCACCGGCCTCGGTCGGCGGCGCGCGGAGTGGACGCCGGGCGTTCCGGGGTTACCGGCGCGGAGCGGTCGCCGGGCGGGCGGCTAGGCCGAGCGCGCGGGCCGTTCGTTCGTAGACGAGAGTGGCCAGGTCGGCATCGAGGGCGGTCTTCGGCGGTGTTGTGGCCGCGCCCTTGGCGAAGTAGCCACCGTTCGGCGTGGGTGACGTCCCGGCCATGGCGAGAAGGGCCGGGGTGTGGGCCGCCTTGGCGGGCGGCTGGGCCATGATGGCGCCGAGCGAGGAGGCCAGCTTGACCAGGCCGCCGGCCTTGGTGTGGAACCCCGTTCTGATGACGCCCGGATCGGCGCTGTAGGCGCTCATGCCCCCGGGAAGCCGGTCGGCCAGAGCTGTGGTGGCCAGCAGGTTGGCGAGCTTGGCCGTGCCGTACACGGTGATCTGCGAGTAACGATGCCGCCAGGAGATGCCGGTGACGTCCGGTTCGCCGCGGTCGAGCCGTCCCCGGGCCATGAGACCACTCGATATGTTGATGATCCGCGCGTCCGGCGCGAGAAGACCGTTGTCCAGCGCCAGGTGGGTGAGGTGGAACGGCGTCAGGTGGTTGAGGGCGTGGGTCAGCTCCATCCCGTCGGTGGTCTCGCCGTAGCCGGCGAAGGCGGCGCCGGCGTTGTTGACGAGCACGTCGACCTGCCCGACGGTGTCGCGCAACTGTGCGGCGAGGGCCCGGACGGCGTCGCGATCGACGAGGTCGGCATGCAGGGCGTGCACCGCATGGCCGTGCGCCCCGGCCACGAGGGTTTCCCTGGTGGCCGCGGCGCTGCGCGCGTTGCGCGTCACCGCAACGATGTCGAATCCGTCGGCCAGGAGCCGTCGAGCGATGGCCTGGCCCAGGCCCCCGGCCGCACCGGTGATGACCGCGGTTCTCCTGCTCATGGCTGTACCCCATCTCGGCGCCGGACTTGGAGGGTGACGTCGGCCCGGTGGCCTTCCGTGGCCGGCCGGATGACCGGCCAGCTGCCGGGGGATCCCTTGGCCAGGCGGATCTCGATGTCGTGGGCATTCACGAACGGGCTCCGGCCGCGTCCGGCATACGGCGGCGCCGACTGGATCCGCGCGGTGAAGTCGTCGGGGAAATACAGTTCCGTACCGAGCAGGGACGTCGCGCCCAGGCTGACCCGGACGTGGATGTGGATGGTGCGCGGGGTGTACCAGCCCGGCACGATGGTCTGGAACTCGACGAACCCGGCCGGGTCGGTGACCTGCTGTCCGCGCAGAAACATCGCGGCGTCGGTGGGCCGGAAGCGCCGCAGGCTCAAGGACACCAGAGCCGGGAACTTGTCGGCGCCGTAGCGCTGGTAGCCGGAGTAGATGCCGTCGGCGTCGCAGTGCCAGACCTCGACGGTTGCCCCGGTCAGCGCGGACAGCGTGCCGGCTTCGACGACGCGGAGGCGGAGCAGGAGGGGGGCTCCGGGGCGGCCTTCCCGGATGTCCCGCCGCATCGGGGAGCCGGGCACGTGATACGGCCCATTTCCCTGGCCGGCCGTGGCCTGGTGCGGATCGAGGGTGGCGGCCCGGCGGATGTTCTCGCCATTGTCGAACCGCTTCAGCGCAGTCGTCAGTACCCGCCTGCGCACCCGGTCGCGCATCCTGAGGTGTCGCACAGTCTGCCGCCTCCGTTCACTTGCTTGGAGTGTCCAAGTATCGACAGTGTGGGAGCAGAAGGTTGGAGTCGTCAAGTTTTGGAGTGTCCAAGTATGGTGAGCGGATGGACGGCGAGTCGTTGACCTATCAGCTGCTGCGGCTGGTGCACGCCATGGACGGCGCGACCAACGCCGCCATCGCGGACGTGCTGACCGAGCTCAAACTGACTCACGCGCTGGCCGACGCGCTGTGGCAGCTCGATCCGGCCGCCCCCGCCCCGTCGATGCGGCAGATGGCCGTCCGGCTGCGCTGCGACCCGTCGACCGTGACGTTCCTGGCCGACCGGTTGCAACAGCTGTCGTACGCGAAACGCACCGCGGCCCCCGGCGATCGGCGCACCAAGGTGCTCGAGCTGACCGATCAGGGTCGCGAGGCCCGCGACCGGCTGGTGGACGCGGCCACCACCCGTACACCCCTGGCCGGGCTCACCCCCGCCGAACAGCGCCGCCTGCACACCCTGCTGACGAGAGCGATGGCGCCTTCGGGAACGACGCCGTCTACGGTGATCCAGACCAGGCCCACCGCTTCTCACCAGGGGACCGCATGACTCGCCCGCCCATGATCGATCCGGTGGACCTCGGCACCTGGCCCACCCCGCTGGAGGAGGCCCCCCGGCTCGCCGCCCGCCTGGGGCTGGCCCAGCTGTGGTTCAAGCGCGACGACCTGCTCGGGCTCGGCGGTGGCGGCAACAAGATCCGCAAGCTGCGATACACCTGTGCCCAGGCCCTCGCTTCGGGAGCGGCCACGGTGGTCACCTCGGGGGCTCCGCAGAGCAACCACGCCCGGCTGACCGCCGCCGCGGCGGCCCGGCTCGGGCTCGCGTGTGTGCTGGTGCTGGGAGGCCGGCCGGTGCCTGAGCGGCGGGGGAACCTGGTGCTCGACGAGCTGGCCGGTGCGGAGATCGTCTGGGCCGGCGACAGCCCGCTCGAGGCCGTGGTGGCCGCCGAGGCGGAGAAGCGCTCGGCCTACGTCATCCCCTTCGGCGGCTCCTCACCCGTTTCGATCCAGGGTTATGTCGAGTGCGGCCGGGAGCTCCGTGCCCAGGTGCCGGGCGTCGGCGACGTCGACGTGGTGGTGGCCCTCGGGTCCGGCGGGACGATGGCCGGGCTGGTCCGTGAGCTGGGACCGGCGCGGGTGATCGGGGTGGACTGCGGCGCCGTGCCCGACCCTCGTGCGACTGTCGCCGGGCTGCTCGGCGACGACGCCGACCCGGCCGCGTTGCGTATCGACGGTTCGCAGGTCGGCGCGGGCTACAGCACCCTCACCGAGGCGGTGCGGGCGGCGCTGACGACGACGGCCCGCGACGAAGGGGTCTTCCTGGACCCGACCTACACCGGCCGGGCGATGGCGGCGCTGCTGGAAGGCACCTTCACGCACGGCGATCGGGTGGTGTTCCTGCACAGCGGAGGGCTGCCCGGCCTGTTCGGTCACCCGCAGATCTGAGGGTACGACCCGCCGGTCAATCCATCGGCAGCTCCTCCCAGCGCACATAGTCGGGGCCCTTCCCGGTGCGACAGAGGGCCTGCACGATCTCGACGACCAGAGCGGCCGGCACGGTCGACGTCTCCGGGCCGAACGTCCGGACCCCACTCGTACGCTCGTAGCGCAGCGTCACCTCGACCGCGTCGTCGTCCTTCAGGCGTGCGATGTGAGCGACTCCGTCGTCGTGAACGATGACGTAGGAGACGGTGGGATGGCCGACCAGGAACTGCACCATCAGCGGGAGCCCGGAGGTCGGCCGCTCGGCCAGCAGGTCGACCTCGCACAGCGCGCCGGCGAAAGAAGCATCGAGCTCCACGCTCTCGACCAGCCGGCGCAGCTGCTCGCTGTTCCGGACGCTCATCCGGGCTGTTCCGGTCTGCTCGGTGCCCCATCGCGCGAGGAAACCGGATGGCGCCGTATCGGATCGTGTCATCGCTGCACCCTGTTCTTTCGTCCGCATCACTGTTGTCCGCAACGGGTCACCCCGTGGTGTCCATGCTCGTTCGCCACCGGCCGTCCGGCTTTCGCGCCGGCGCAGAGTTGTTGCTCCAGGGCGCACTCACCCGGGTGCGCCTACGGACAAACCTTGTGCGTCCACCCGAAAGGCCGGGCCGGGCCGCGGCGGCATTGTTGGCGACGTCAAGCCGGCAATTGTGGGAGGAGCACTTCATGGCTGTGGAGAATCTGCAGGGCAAGGTCGCGCTGGTCACCGGGGGGAGCCGCGGGCTCGGGGCGGCGTCGGCCCGGCGCCTGGCCGAGGCCGGAGCGGACGTCGCCATCGCGTACGAGAAGTCCGCCGACAGGGCGAAAGAAGTCGTCCGGGAATTGGAGGGTCTCGGCGTTTCCGCGATGGCTGTCCGCGCCGACCAGGGGAACCGGAACGACGTGAAGAATCTGGTCGCGCAGGTGGTCGGGCAATTCGGCCGCATCGACATTCTGGTCAACAGCGCCGGGATCTTCCTGGGCGGTCCGATGGGCTCATTGACGCCGGAACAGAACGACCGGCTCTGGGCGGTGAATGTGCACGGAGTGGTGGCGACCACCACGGAGGCGGTGGCCCACATGCCCGACGGTGGCCGCGTCATCAGCATGGGCACCATCGCGGCGCAGCGGGCGTTCATGGCCGGCTTCGGCGACTACGCCGCCACCAAGGCGGCGCTGAGCATCTACGGCCGGTCGTGGGCGCACGAGCTCGCCCCGCGGAGGATCACCGTCAACACGGTCGTGTCCGCCTTCGCCGAGACGGACATGGGCATTCCCGAGGACAGCGATCTCGGCCGGCGGCTGCTCGGTCTCGCCCCGCTCCACCGGTACGCCAAGCCCGCCGAGGTGGCGGCGGCCGTGGCCTTCCTGGCCGGCCCGGAGGCCTCCTACGTCACCGGAGTCGACATCACCGTCGACGGCGGCTGGAACGCCTGATGCGCTCGCGCTCGGCCACCGGGACTTCCCGTCGCGGTGGCCGGGACGCCGGGCTCAGCTGCCGGGCACGCCCTGGCGCGCTTCCCGGGGGGTGATCGTGAACTCCTGGCGGAAGGCGGTGCTGAACGCGGCGTGGCTGCCGAAACCGCACGAGCCGGCGATCTGCCCGATCGAGTACGGCGCCCAGTCGACGCTGCTCAGCCGGACCCGGGCCAGACGCAGCCGCTCCTCGCGGATGAGGTCACGGGGTGTCGTGCCGGACGCCTGCAACACCTGCTGCACGTAGCGGGCCGACCAGCCCAGCTCGCGGGCGATGGTCGCCACCCCGAGATCCCGGTCACCCGCGTGACGCCGGACGTACCGCCGGATGTCGGCCTCGACCAGGGCCCGGCGCTCGGGCGGCGCCGCCGACGTCTCGCCCTCGGACGCCAGCCGGATCAGATCGACCAGCCGCTCGCCCGTGGCGGCGAACATCGCATCGGAGAAGTGGTCCTTCTCCTCCTGCACCGTGGTCACGGCCTGCCGGATGAGGCGGCCGAGCCCGGTCGTGCCGTCGAAGACGCGGGGCTCGCGCGACCAGCCGGTCCCGCCGACGAGGCCGTCCTCCGGCATGATGAACGCGATCGACGTGAAGTCGGCCCGGTGCGCGAAGGCGTACGGCTGGTCGACGTCGCACAGGGCCATCTGGCCGGGCTGGATCTCACTGGCTGCGGATCCCTGCTGTACCCACGCGCTCCCGCTGAGCGGGACGACGAGCTCGAAGGCGCCCCGGGGGTCCCGGCGGATGTGACCGCGCTGCCGATCGACCTGCTGGGCGCCGTCCGAGCAGTGCGCCAGGCTGTAACCGGTGGAGCGGTGCCAGCTCAGCCGGCCCGTAAACCGGTTGTCCGGGGCGTCCGTCCGGATCCGGCTCGCGCCGTGCAGGTCTTTGAACATCTCGTCCCACCCGCTGGCGGAATGGATCGCGACGCCACGGTCGGGGGAGCTCACCTGGCGAGTGTAGCCGCGGCGCGGTGGCTCCATCCGCTCTCGGGCCGGGGGTCAGGCGGTCAGCGGCAGCCGGGCACTGACCACTCCGCCGGCGTCGCCGGGGTCGGCGGTGAGGGTGCCGCCGAGCATCTCCGCCCGCTCGCGCATCGACGTCAGCCCGCACCCGGGGATCCACGGCCCGGTGCCCGGCCCGTTGCCCGGCCCGTCGTCCCGGACCTCGACGGCGAGGGCCGACTCCTGCAGTCCCAGGGTGACCGTCGCCTGCCGGCCGCGGGAGTGCCGGGCGGCGTTGGTCAACGCTTCGACGACGATGCGGTACGCCGTCACTTCCACCGCGGCCGGCAACCCGGGCAGCGGCGCCGTGACCCGCACGTCGACGGTCATCGGGTGGCCGTCCGAGTCGAGCAGATGCTGGGCCTGCTGACGGATGGTCCGTTCCAGCCCGACCTGGTCGAGGCTGGGTGGCCGCAGGCCCTCGACCAACCGGCGCACCTCGACGATCGCCTCCCCGGCCTCGGCCCGTACGCCCGAGAGCAGCTCGGCGGCGCGCGCGGGATCCCGGTGCACGAGGTTGCGGGCGGCGTCGGCGGCGTAGGCCACCCCGGTCAGCCGGGGGCCGATGCCGTCGTGCAGGTCGCGGCGCAGCCGCCGGCGCTCCTCCTCGATCGCCGAGACCACGACGGCGCGGGACGCCTGCAGCTCGGTGCGCAGCCGGCGCGCCTGCATGAGCTGGGTGAGAGCCGGCGCCAGGACGGCCACGACCTGGTGGTCGCCGGGTCGCAGCGCCTGATCCGGTCGCAGCCCGATCTCGAGTGCACCCAGCGTGTCGTCCCCGGCGACCAGGTCACACCGCACGACCGACTCCGGCGGGCGCCCGCTGACCGCGACCGGCCGGCCGCACTCGTCGAGCAGGGCCGCGTACGGCAGAGCCAGCGACTCGCGCAGAGAGCGCAGGGCGGGCACCGGGTCGTCGCCGAGCCGTTCCCCGATGCGGGACGCGGCCCGCATCGGATCGCTGCGGGCGCCGAACAGCAGGAGCTCGATGACCTGCCGGAAGAGCCGGGCGAAGGGCGCATATCCCAGGGCGCACGCGGCCGCGACGAGCCCGAGCGTGCCCGGCGCCAGCGTGACCGGTCTCCCGGCGACCGTCTCGGTCAGCGCCAGCACAGCCGCGAAAACGCTGACCACGAGAAGCACGGTGATCGAGTGGACGCTGACGTTGAGCATGATGGAGCGGACATCGCGCACGTCCGGCGCGGCCAGGCCGATGCCGAGGCACCCGAGCGCAACGATCCAGACGACGAGACAGAGAACGGCCAGGGGCTCGTACGGGATGGCGAAGCTCGCGATGACGGCGAGCAGCGGCCCCGGAACCGTGCCGAGCGCCAGCCATTGCAGGGCCCGCCGTTCGCGGCTGCCGGTGTGCTCGTAGCGCCACCACTGCGCGGCCAGCAGCAGCAGGTACGCCACCAGCTCGCTCAGCCCGCTCCGGGCGAACATCTCCGGGTAGACGAGCGCCAGGCCACCGGACAGGCCCACCACGGCCACCGCTGTCCAGCCGAGCCCGGCGGGCGGCCGGTCATCGGGGTAGAGCACGAGCGCCAGCGGGAGAAGCACGACGAGGCTCAGCGCCCACAACCGGTCCGGCCCGGCGCCGGGGCCCGTCGTGAGTCGCAGCAGGACGGACAGCAGACCGGCCAGCCCGGCGGCCAGCAGCAGGCTCAGCTGCCGTACCGGGACGGCGTGGGCCGGCCAGACCCGGCGCCGGACCGTGAACAGGACCAGGACCGCGCCGGCGAGCAGGGCCAGACCGGCACCGAGCGGAAGCCACCCGGTCCACACCACCCGGGTCATGCCGGGCGGCCCCGGCCCAGGCCGCCGTCGCGGGCCCGGACGATGGCCGCCGAACGATCGGTGACCTGCAGCTTGGCGAAGATCGACGACAGATGGTTGGCCACGGTCTTGGGGGCGAGCCCGAGCGATTGCCCGACGGCCGCGTTCCGCCGGCCCTGCGCCACCAGTTCGAGCACGTCGCGCTCGCGCGGGGTGAGCTCGGGGAACGGCTCCGTGCGGTCGGCCGTCCCGCGGGAGAACACGCCCAGGACCCGGGCCGCCACGCCGGGACCGAAGATCGCCTCACCGGCCACGACCGCCTTCAGGGCCCGGTCGATCTCCTCCTGCGCGGCCCCCTTGAGCAGGTAACCGCGGGCGCCGGCCTGCATGGCGCTGAACACCACGTCGTCGTCCTCGGCCATGGACAGCACCAGGACGGCCGCCGTGGGGCAGGCCCGGACGATGCGCCGGGTGGCCTCCACACCGTCCACCCGCGGCATCATCACATCCATGATCACCGCATCCGGCCGGTGCAGGAGCACCTCGCGGACGGCCTGCTCGCCGTCGGCGGCCTCGCCCACCACCGCGAAGCCCTCGAACGACTCGATCAGCGCCCGCAGGCCGCCGCGGACCACCGGGTGGTCGTCCACGAGGACCACGGTGATCGGACCGTCCGGCGGCGTCATGCGTCCATGATGAGGGCTGCACCCGGCGCCGGCCCAGGACTATCTTCCCGGGTGGGGCCGGGAGGAGTCCCGGCCCGGCAGGTCGGTGGACCGATTCGGCGGGAGGCGACCCGCCCGCAGACTCGACCCACCGGCGCCGATCAGCGGTGCTCGTCCGACTCGGGAGTGTCACCCATGCAGCTCACCAGGCTCAACAAGGCCGGACTGATCATCGCCTTCCTGCTCGGACTGCTCGATGTCAGCGCACCGTTCCAGCCGACCCCGGACGGCCAGGACGGCCCGCCGTACGCCATCCTGCTGATCGACGCGGTGCTCGGTGTGATCACGGTGATCGCCGTGGTGATGGCCTGGCGCACCGGCCGCCGCGGCGCTGTCCGGGTCGCGGCCGGCGCCCGGATCATCTCCGTGGTCACCGCGCTGCCGGCCTTCTTCGTCGACGTGCCCGCGGCTCTGCAGGCGCTGGTCGGGTTGTTCGCCGTCGTCACCATCGCCAGTGTCGCGTTGATGCTCGCCCCCTCCCGGCGGCCGGTGACCGTACGGGACTGACCGGCGCTGAGGACGTCCCAGCCGCCGACCGTGTCGTGGTCGGCGGTCAGCGGCGCCGCCCCGGCCTGTTCCGCGCAGACGTACTTGCCGGTGCGGGTGGACCGGAGGGCCACGAGGCCGCCGCCCGCGTCGACGATCGCGAACATGACATAGACGCCCTGAGCCTGGAACCAGGTGATCACGTCGAGGCAGGCGGCCACGGTCCACGGGTGGTTGGCGTCGTTGAAGCCGAACCCCCAGATGCCGACGACCGGCTCGGCCGCGTTGCCCTGACCGTAGTGCCACCAACCCTTCAGCGGCCCGCCGTCGCCGGCCGCGGTGAACCATCCCTGACAGCCGACGGTCACCTTGCCGACGACGTCACCCGGCTCACTGAACTCGGCGGCGGCAGCGGTCGTCCCGGTCCCGGCGAAGGCCGTGAGCGACACCCCGCCCGCGGCGACGGTGGCGGCGGCCACGGTGGATCCGAGCAGGACAAGGCGCGACAAACTCATGGGGGGCAACCAGCTTAAGAACAATGCGCCACGTCACTCGCCGAGCAGCATGGTGGCATCCCCTTCGAACCAGGCGTTGCTGATGTCGAGGTGCCGGATGCGCCATTGCCGACCGTCACGCACCATCTCGGCGGTGTAGCGGTTCATCATCAGCGCGTGCCGGGTCACCGCCGGATCCGAACCCACGCCCGGCTTGTAGTGCTGCGCCTGGGCGTACGCGTACACGGTGGCGTCATCGCCGTCGAGCGCGATCCGGATGTTGGTGATCGAGTGGCTGCTGTCCAGCGGGCCGACCGCGCCGATCAGGACGGTGACGGCCGTCTCCCGCGGGCTCAGCGGCGGGAAGTCGTAGCCGATGCGGCGCATGGCCGGACCGAGGTCGACCACGGCGTCCTCGGTGAGCGAGGAGGCCAGGAGTTCGTCGTCGCCGAGGTCGAGTCCCGCGGCGTAGCGGTGCAGGGTGTCGGCGATGGCCGCGCGGTCGAGCAGGCTCGCCTCGGGCAGAACGTCGTTCATGGTTTCGGTCATGACCCCAGATCACCATCCGGGCGCCCACAGTCCGCCGACGAAACGTTGACGGTGCAGCGGTGCGGGCTGCGCCACAACATCGCCGGTCTCTCGAACCCGCCGGCCGGGCGTCCGTCGATCTCCCTGAGCCGGGCGGACGCCACGGCAGGGGAGAGACTGATGACAGCACTGAGAGTTCTCATCGCCGGCGCCGGGATCGCCGGACTGGCTGCCAAGCGGGCCCTGAGCCTGCGCGGCATCGACGCCGACCTGGTCGAGCGGGATCCGGCCCCCAGAATCACCGGGGCCGGCCTCTATCTGCCCGGCAACGCGGTGCGGGCGCTGCGTGACCTGGGTCTGTCCGGCCGGCTCGCCGAGCGTTCCCAGCCGGTTCTCCGGCAGCAGCTCAAGGATGAGCGTGGCCGTCTGCTGGCCGAGTTCCCGGTCAGCACGATCTGGGGTGAGGCCGGCCACTGTGTCGCGATGCGCCGCACGGATCTGCACAGCCTGCTGCTGGACGCCGTCGGGGAGTCGCAGGTCAGGTTCGCGACCGGCGTCCGGGAGGTGACCCAGGACGGCACAGTGACGTTCGGCGACGGCACGTCGACCCGCTACGACGTGGTGATCGGGGCCGACGGCCTGCACTCGGCGGTCCGGAACCAGGCGTTCCCGGAAGCCCAGCCGCGGTTCCTGGGCCAGGTGTGCTGGCGGTTCCTGGCCCCCTCGGCATCTCTGGCCGCGGACACCTGGACGGTGATGCTGGGCGACAAGGGCCGGACCTTCCTGTCCGTGCCGGTCGGGCGCGGGCTGGCGTACTGCTCCGCCGCCATGGACAGCGCCGATCCCCGGCGACCGGCCGGGGACTGGCGGGCGATGTTCGCCGGCTTCGGGTCGCCGGCGTCCGACCTGCTTGCGTACGCCGACGACGCGCACTTCGCCCCGTTCTTCGAAGTGGATGCCTTCGAGGGCGCGCATCCGCACGTCGCCCTGATCGGTGACGCGGGGCATGCCTGCTCCCCGAGCATGTCCCAGGGCAGTGCGATGGCCGTCGAGGACGCGATCGTGCTGGCCGACAAGCTGGCCGGCGCGCGCCACCGGGCCGATGTTCCGGCCTCACTGGCGGCCTACCGCCTGCGCCGGGCCGATCGCCTGCGCTTCGTGCTCGACCAGAATCACCGGCGGGACCGCGCCCGGCACCTGCCGGCCGTGGTCCGCCGGGTCGTGTTCCGGCACTTCGCCAAGGAGATCTTCCGCGCCAACCACAAGGACCTGCTGACCCGGCCGTGAGACGTCGAGCTCGCCGCACCGGTCGCGGGCGGGTGCGGCTTGTCTCGTTTGACGTCTGGTCGCGATGCGGTGTGTAATATGTTGCATGCCGATCCCCGAGCGTGTAGGAGTCATCTCCCGATCTCTCCTGCGGGAGAACGCCTACCGGTCGATCCGGGATGCCATCGTCGACGGCACCCTGGCGCCGGGGGAGAGGCTCAACGACGCCGAGCTGGCGCAGTGGCTGGGCGTGAGCCGCACTCCCGTCCGGGAGGCGCTGACCCGCCTGGAGGAGTCCGGGCTGGTGCAGACCAAACCCGGCCGCTACACGATCGTCAGCCCGCTGGACGCCCGCGTCGCGCGATCGGCCCAGACCGTGACGGCCGCGATGCACGAGCTGGCTGTGCGGGAGGCTGTGCCGCACTTGTCGGTGGTCGAGCTGGACGCCATGCGGGAGGCCAACGCCCGTTTCGCGGCGGCTCTGCGGGCTGATGACGTCGATGCGGCGATCGCCTCGGACGACGATTTTCATGGTGTCGCGGTGCGGGCGTCGGCCAATCCTGTGTTGCGTGCGGTGATCGAGCAGTACACGCCGGTGTTGCGGCGGTTGGAGCGGCTGCGTTTCTCGTCGCTCAACGGTCGTGCGTCGGTGGCGTTGCACGACCGGATCATCACCTTGTGCGAGGCGGGCGATGGGGAGGGCGCGTCGGCCGCGGCCCGGGACAACTGGCTGAGCCTGACCGAGGTGTTCGACCTCGAGGGGAACGACGAGACGCCCGGGTAGGCCGATCGCGCCTTGGCTGGGTGTGGCGGTTCTCAGCTGCCCAGCAGGGCGTTGCGCAGTTGCCGCATGGCGTAGTGGGCCCGGGACTTGACGGTGCCGACGGGGACGCCGAGGCGGGTGGCGGTCTCGTCGAGGGTGTGGCCTTCGACGTAGAGCTCCTGCAGGACCGAGCGGTGGGCGGGGCTGAGTTCGCCGACGGCGTGTCGCAGGGTGAGCTTGGCGATGACCGTCTCGGCGGCCTGGCCGTCGTGGGCGGCGGGTTCGGTGTCGATGAGGCTGACCTCGGTGGGCCGCGACTGTCGTTTGCGGTAGGCGTCGATGGCCAGGCGGCGGGCGACGGTGAACAGCCAGCGCCGCTGGGACTCCGGTTCCAGGGGTACGGCGTCGAGGTTGCGCCAGGCGCGGAGCATGGTTTCCTGGACGAGATCCTCGGCGGTGTGTGCGGCGCTCGAGGAGACCAGGCTGCGCAGGAAGTGCAGCAGCGCCCCGCCGTTGTTGTGGTGGATCTCCCGCATCTGCTTCTCGGCCCGGCAGGCCCGGGACTTCTCGCCGAAGGCGGTCCGCTCGGATGCGGCGGTGTGGCGGTCTATCACGCTGGTCGCGGTGGTCATCGAACTCATCCCCGTAGCAATTTCCGGCAGCTTCGGAAAAAGCGTAAAGGGGTAGGTGTGTAATCCTACTTAATCGCTAGTGACGCCGATGTGGATTCGATTCCCCGGCGATGGAACATGCTTTTGTGGCGGCGCTCATGTCCTTCCGGGAATTGTTCCCGGAAATTCGCTCGATCACAAGAGCGTGCGGCGCGGCGCGGAGGAGCCGACGTTCGTCGAATTCAGTTACTTCTCGTTCACGCTGGGCACCACCTTCTCGGTGTCCGACGTGGAGACGCAGGGCTCCGGTATTCGCCGGCAGATCCTCTCGCACTCGATCCTGTCGTTCATCTACAACACCGTGACCATCGGTATCGCGGTCAGCGTCATCTCCGGCTGAGCCGTACGAGCACGCGACGGACAGTGAACTTTGCCGTACCGGGCGCCGTCAGGTCGGGTATGGGACACGCGATTTCGGCTGTCGGGCGCACGTCGGAGGTCGAGGCGACCGCGATCGCGGGGCTGCGCCGGACGAGTACGCCGGTGCATGATCTGGAGCTCGTCGAGGACGACGGAACCTGGCCGGCTCTGGCCGACGCCCTGTCGCGGAGTTTCGCCGCGCCGCGGATCCTTCCCGCCGACCACGAGACGTCGCTGGCCAGCCTGCTCCAGCTTCAGGTCGGGGCCCGATCGCCGCTGGGCGCCATCGCACTGAACAGCGGAGGGATCCTGCTGTACGACGGCTGGCTCCGCATCTTCGGTGGTTCGCCGTGCCCGGCTCTGGCCCTGCCCAGCATCGGGCAGGTCAACGGCTTCCCGGTTCCCCTCGATCGCACCTGGACGCCGACGCAGGGGCTCATCGTGGCCCACGACGTGCTCGGGGGCGTGTACCTGCTCAACGGTCTGCGGCCGGGGGCGGGCCGGCCGGGCGTACCGGGTGAGGTGATCTATTTCGACCCGGCCACGGTGAGCTGGACGAGGATGCGGATGTCGCACAGCGAGTGGCTGGCCTGGTGCGTGTCCGGCGATCTCCCGCGCTTCTACGAGGGTCTGCTCTGGCCCGGCTGGCGTGACGACGTGCTGGCCCTGCGGGCCGATCAGGGCATCGCCGTGTCGCCGGCGCTGGGGGAGTCGGCGGTTGCCGATGGCCACGGCACCCGGACGGTGGTTGCCATGGCCGACCTCCTCGATGAGCACTGCGTCGCCGCCCAGCGACGAGGGCGGCGGCTCGACGGCGCTCTGGGCCGTTATCCGGCCGGCCTGATACCGGGGTGAGCGGGCACCGGCCGGGAGTTGCGTGACGTCGCCCGCGGTGATTGCATGTGCCGCGGCTGTCTCTCCGGCGCCGGTCGGGAGGCCGTCATGCTCGCTGCGCTAGGTCGTACGGTTTACGTCCGGCGTCTCATCGTCGTTGCCGGGTGGGTGCTGGTCGCGTTGGCCGGCGCCGTGTTCGGTGGCAGCGTCTACGACCGTACGCAGGTGATCGACACCCTGCCCGCCGGAGCGCCGGCCACCGTCGCGCAGGACCGTCTGGACGCGCTGTCGCCCGAGGGCGAGCGACTGGTCGCCGTCATCTCCGGACGCGATGTCGGAGCCACCGACCTGGTCACCAGCGTCACCCGGATCGCCTTCGAGATCCGCGACCTGCCCGGGGTGGCCGAGGTCGAGGACTCCTACACCACGGGGTCGCGGACGATCTCCCGGGACAACCGCAGCTCGCTGGTCACGGTCGAGCTCAAGCCGGGCCTGAGCGACGACGAGGCGCTGCGGGTCGCCGACCGGGTCGGCGCGGCCCTGCGGCGCATCGACGCCCCCGAGATCCTGATCGGCGGGGAGCTGATCGCCGAGCGGGAGTTCGGCGACCAGGCCGTCCGGGACGCGGCCGTCGGTGAGTCCGTCGCCCTGGTCTGTGTGGGAATCCTGCTGATCCTGGTGCTGGGCGGTCTGGTGGCCGGGCTGCTGCCGCTGGCGGCCGCCCTGGGCGCGGTCACCGCCACGCTGCTGGCGCTGACCGGGCTGGCCCGCTTCCTGCCGGTCAGCGACTACGCGGTCAACGTGGTCACCCTGCTCGGCATCGGGCTGGCGGTCGACTACAGCCTTCTGATGATCGCCCGGTTCCGGGAGGAGCGGACCGCCGACCCGCGCGCGCCGCTGGCCGAGCTCCTGTCCCGGACGGTGGCCACCGCCGGTCGCGCGGTGCTGGTGTCCGGCTCGGCGGTCACCGCCGCCCTGGTGGGCCTGTTCGCCTTCGGGGACCCGCTGCTGTCCGCGATGGCGATGGGCGGCGCGCTGGTCGTCGCCCTGACCACGGCGACCGGCCTGACCCTGGTCCCGGCGTTGATCGCGATCGCCCACCGCCGCATCCCGGCGACCGGCGGGTGGCGCCGGCCGGGGCGGGGCCCGGCCCGGGAGCGAGGCCCGGGCGTCCTGGCCCGTCTGGCCGCGTTCGCTCAACGCCGGCCGGGCCTGGTGGCGCTGACGGCGACCGCCGGACTGCTGGTGCTGAGCGCTCCGCTGTTCTTCGTGGAGTTCGCCAACTCCGACGTCCGCGCGCTGCCCCGGTCCAGCGAGGCCCGGCAGACGTACGAGGTGGTGCAGAACGAGTTCGCCGACCCCCCGAAACAGCCGGTGACCATCGTGGTCGAGGCCGACCCGGCCGGCCCCGTCGTCCAGGAGCTGTTCGACACCGTACGACGCCTGCCGGGAGTGTCCGACCTGTACGCCCGCACCGACCTGCCGCCCGGGGTGAGCGTCGCCGACGTGGTGCCGAGCGGGGCCGCCGACGGTGAGCAGGCCCAGCGTCTGGTGGCGAGCCTGCGGGCCCTCGACGCGCCCGCCCCCGTGCTGGTGGCCGGGCCCGCGGCGGAACTCCTCGACGCGAAACGCTCGGTGGCCGATCGCCTGCCTCTCGCCCTGCTCATCATCGTCGTGGCCACCGGGGCGCTGCTGTTCGCCCTCACGCGGTCCGTCGTCGTACCGGTCAAGGCCATCGCCCTGAACCTGCTGACGCTGGCCGCCACCCTGGGGGTGCTGGTCGCGATCTTCCAGTGGGGCTGGGGCGCGAGTGTGCTGGGCTTCGAACCGTGGGGCGCGCTCGACCTGACCACCCCGCTGCTGCTGTTTGTCTTCGCCTTCGGCCTCTCGATGGACTACGAGGTCTTCCTGCTGGCCCGGATCAAGGAGGAGTGGGACCGCCGTACGGTCACCGACCGCGCCGCCGGCGACCGTGCGGTGCTGGCCGGGATCACCGCCACCGGCCCGGTGGTCACCACGGCCGCCCTGGCGATCGGCGTGGTCTTCCTCGGCTTCGTCCTCGGCGAGCTGGTCGCGGTGAAGGAGATCGGCGTCGGGATGGCCGTGGCCGTCCTGCTCGACGTCACGGTGGTGCGGGGCCTGCTCCTCCCGGCCACGATGTCGCTGCTGGGCCGCTGGAACTGGTGGCGGCCCGGCGCGTCCACCACCCTCCCGGCGCCCGGGGTTCCGGTGGCTTGATCAGGAGTGGCGCCGGCGGCCCGGGTTCCGATCGCTATGGGCGGGGTAGCTACCAGGCATGACCGACCATGACGCCCTTTCCCACGACCAGGCTGCCGACCTCGTGCGCAACGATCCCGCGCTGGCCGCGGGCTCCGAGGACGAGCAGGAGAACAACGAGGGCACCGACGACGACGCCACCACCCCCGACCAGGCCGTCACCGAGCAGGATTGACCTGCGGGGTCGCGGCGCCCGCGGCCGACCAGCTCGCGAGCAGGCGCAAGCCGTCCTCGGAAGGCTGGTCGGCGGCCGCGTAGGCGACCAGGATGAGGCCGCGGTCGTTGGTGAGCTCCATGCCCTCGCAGCCGAGCTCGAGATCGCCGACGACGGGGTGGCGCACGCTCCGGATGTCGGCGCGATGGTCGCGGACGTCGTGGGCGGCCCAGAGCTGCCGGAAGTCCTCGCTGCGGGTGGAGAGCTCACCGACGAGGCCGGTCAGGAGACGGTCGTACGGGGCTCGTCCGGCCTCGGCGCGCAACAGCGCGACGATCTGCGCGGCGACCTCCGCCCAGTTCCGGTAGAACGTCTCCGCCCGGGGGTCGAGGAACACGAACCGCGCGAAGTTCGCCGGTCGTTGCGGCTGCTCGTACACCGGTGACAGCACGGCCGCCGCGAGACGGTTGGTGGCGACGATGTCGAGGCGGCCGTTCTGGACGAAGGCCGGCACGTCGCGCATGCCGTCGAGGAGCTGCCGCACGATGGGCCGGACCGTCTCGGAGCGGTCCGGACCCCGCCGGCGGCGGGGGCGGGCCCCGTCGTTGGCCACCCGGACCAGGTCGAAGAGGTGGGCGAGTTCCGCGTCGTCCAGCCGCAGGGCCCGGCCGATGCCCTCGAGGATCGCCTCGGAGACCCCGGTCGCGTTGCCGCGCTCGAGACGAACGTAGTACTCCACGCTGATCCCGGCGAGCAGCGCGACCTCCTCGCGGCGCAGCCCGGCCACCCGGCGGCGGCCGCCGAAATCGGGCAGGCCGGCCTGCTGCGGCGTGAGGCGTCCGCGGCGCGAGACCAGGAACTCGCGGATCTCGTTCTTGCTGTCCATGCTCTCGAATGTACGGCGGCGCCGGCCCGGGAGAGGGGTACCGGCAGTGACCCTGTAGCCCGGGACTCCCTGACACCGCGGCGCGCGCGAACAGTGGGGTGGGCCAGCGAGCATCTTCCTCGGTACGGAGGGCACGAGCCCCATGAAAGTCCATCTCCTGAACGCGCATCTGACCTACCCCAACTGGTCGGAAGGCACCCTCAACAAAGCGATGGCCGAGAAGGCCGTCTCCCATCTCGCCGACCGCGGGCACGAGGTCACCGTCACCAAGATCGAGGACTCCTACGACCCGGAGCTCGAGGTCCGGCGGCACCTCGAGGCCAAGCTGGTGATCCTGCAGACCCCGATCAACTGGTTCGGGCCCCCGTGGATCTACAAGCGTTACGTCGACGAGGTGTTCAACGCCGGCCTGCACAGCAAGAAGCTGCTCGACAACGACGGGCGCACCCGCTCGGACCCGGCCCGTCAGTACGGTACGGGCGGCCACATGCACGGCCGGGGCTTTTTCACCGCGGCCACCTGGACCGCGCCCGCGAGCACCTTCAGCAACGGCGACAGCGTGCTGTTCGAGGGCAAGAGCGTGGACGACCTGTTGCTGAGTGTCAGCACCAACTACAAATTCGTCGGCTACACCCTTCTCGAGAACTACGGGCTGTACGACGTCTTCCGCGACACCACCGACGTCGCCGCGGGCATCGAGGACTACGCCACCCACCTGGACAAGCAGCTCGCGGCCCTGGACGGTTCCGCGCAGTCGTCGTGATCGCGAGCAGTGACGCCGATCGCTGAGGGCTCGGCCGCCCACCACGAGACAGGCGCTAGGGTGTGACCGGATTTCGAGAGAGGCAGGTCCATGGCCAAGGTACTGATCACCGGCTCGTCCACGGGCATCGGGCTGGCCGCGGCGGTCGCTCTGGGGGAGCAGGGCCACGAGGTGGTGCTGCACGCGCGTAACGAGCAGCGGGCCGCCGACGCGCTCGCGGCGGCGCCCCGAGCGGCGGGCGTGGTGATCGCCGACCTCGCCTCCCTTTCGGAGACCCGGGAGATGGCGGCGGAGGCCCAGAAGTTCGGCCCGTACGACACGGTCGTGCTCAACGCCGGCCTCGGCCTCAAACACGACACGGAGCGGCAGCTCACGGTCGACGGCAACGAGCTCATGTTCCAGGTCAACACCCTCTCGGCGTACCTGGTGACGGCCCTGCTGCCCGATGCCCGGCGGCTGGTCTTCGTGTCGTCGGCGCTGGCCGGCACCGGGGTGCTGGACGTCGACGACCCGAATTACGACCGGCAGCCGTTCAACGGCTGGCAGGCGTACCAGAACACGAAGTTGCATCTGATCCTGCTGGCCCTGGGTGTGGGCCGCCGCCGGCCGGGGGTGGACAGTCTGGCCTACGACCCGGGCTGGGTGGCGACCCAGATGACCCTGCGCAACGGCGACAGCGCGCCGCTGGGTCCGGCCCACGCGGGCGAGCGCCTGGCCCGGCTGGCGACCGCGGACGCCGTGCCGCCGGACTCCTACGACACCGAGCGCGCCTGGCGACCGGGCCCGGCCGAGAAGGACCCGGCCCGGCAGGACGCGCTGCTCGCGCTGTGCGCCCGGCTGACCGGCGCCACCATCTGAGCCCACCGCCGGCGGCCGGCGTCAGCCGGCGCGGCGGTAGCGGATGTGGGTGGCCAGCGGGGAGTGCAGCACCTCGACCGGTTCGAAGCCGAAGGACGCGACCCCGTCGAAGAGGCGCTCACCCGAGCCGAGCAGCACCGGTGCGATGTCGAGGGTGAGCTCGTCGATCACGTCGGCGACCAGCGCCTGCCGGACGGTCGAGGCCCCACCGGCGATGTCCACGCCCTGGTCCCCGGCGGCCTGGCGAGCCGCGGCGTAGGCCGCGTCGAAGCCGCCGGTGACGAAGTGGAAGGTCGTGCCGCCCTCCATCGGGATCGGGTCGTGGGCGTGATGGGTCAGCACGAACACCGGCGCGTGGTACGGCGGCTCGGGACCCCACCACCCGGTCCAGTCCTCGTCCCACTCCCCGCGGATCGGGCCGAACATGTTGCGGCCCATCACATACGCCCCGCGCGGGCGCATGAGCCACCCGGCCGCGACCTTGTCGGCCTCGGTGGCTCGCGGGTCGCCGATGTGCCAGCCGTGCACCTCGCGGCCCCGCAGGCCGAGCGGCTCGTCCCGGCTCTGATCCGGCCCGGCGGCGAAACCGTCCAGCGAGATCGACATGTGGCAGGTGGTGTCCGGCACCGTCAGCCTCCCGAGCGGTTGCACTTCACAAGCAGTCGCGCGGACGATAGCAGGGCGGGCGCCGCAGCCGCTTCCGTTCTACCGCCCGGACCGCCGGGAGTCGGGCCGGCGACCGGGGCGCCCCCGCCCGGCGCTGCGCGGCCGGCCCGGCGGGTCCTCGTTGTTGTCGACGGCGCCGGGGCTGGAGAACACCACGGGCGGCGCCGCCGGGTGGCTGGAGGTCGGCGGTGGCCACTCCGTGGCCACGATCTCCGGCCCGGTGACCGGCGACGCGGGCGCGAGGTGATCCAGCAGGCGCTGGGCCAGACCGGCATCGACCCCGAGGTCGGAATTCAGGCGTACGTCGGCGTCCGTGGCCAGATCGACGACGTCGCTGTCGGTGTACGTCTCGGCCCCGAGGGTGCTGAGCCGACGGGCGAACTCCTGCACGGTGATCATCTGTAACTCGTTCCCTCCACAGCTGATGACACAGCCGATGACACAGCGTAGCCGCTGGATGGTGGCGCCGATCGTGGCGGGCGTCGCCCCGGCCGCGGGTGAGCGGGCGGATCTCCGCGCCGCTGGGTACATCCTCGTCGTGCCGCCTGCGGGGGACCGCCCCGGGGTGGTGACAACGCGCGGGAACCGGCGGCTCAGGTGCCGCAGAAGGTCCGGTAGGCGCCGAAGTCGGGTGGCGCCGCGGCGGCGTACCGCTCGAGGCCGGGCCGCTCCTCGTACGGCTCGGTCACGGCCCGCAGCAGCTCTTCGAGCGGGGCGAGGTCGCCGTCGGTGGCGGCCGACAGGGCCTCCTCGACGAGGTGGTTGCGCGGGATGTAGAGCGGGTTGACCCGGTCCATCGCGTCGGCGTCGGGCTCCAGGGGCCGCCAGCGCGCCACCCACTCGTCGATCGCCGCGGGGTCGGCGAACAGGCGGCGCACGGGCCCCGGGTCGCCGCGCCCGGCGTCGGCGAGCGTACGGAAGAACGAGGTGTGGTCGACGTGGCCGGCTTGCAGCAGGGCGAGCAACTCGTCGACCAGCGGCGCGACGACCGCCTGGTCGGCGCCGTCGGGCAGGCCGAGCTTGGCTCGCATGCCGGCCGACCAGGCCGCCTGGTATTGCGGGCGGAACCCGCCCAGAGCCCGCGAGGCGAGCGCGACGGCCTCGTCCTCGTCGTCGTGCAGCAGGGGCAGCATGGCCTCGGCCAGCCGGGCCAGGTTCCACTCGGCCACCACCGGCTGGTTGCCGTAGGCATAGCGTCCGCCGTGGTCGATCGAGCTGTAGACCGTCGCCGGGTCGAAGGCCTCCAGGAACGCGCACGGCCCGTAGTCGATGGTCTCGCCCGAGATCGTCATGTTGTCGGTGTTCATCACCCCGTGCACGAAACCGACGAGCATCCACCGGGCGATCAGCGACGCCTGGGCGGCGATCACCGCCTCGAGCAGGGCCAGGTACGGCTGGTCGGCCGGCGCGGCCTGCGGGTGGTGCCGGGCGATCGCGTGGTCGGCCAGGCGGCGCAGCAGGTCGGCGTCGCCCGTGACCCGGGCGTACTGGAAGCTGCCGACGCGAAGATGGCTCGCGGCGACCCGGGCCAGCACCGCTCCGGGCAGGGCGGTCTCGCGGTACACCGTGCGTCCGGTCGCCACCACAGCCAGCGACCGTGTGGTGGGGATGCCGAGGGCGTGCATCGCGTTGCTGACGATGTACTCGCGCAGCATCGGGCCGACCGCGGCCAGCCCGTCGCCGCCCCGGGCGAAGGGCGTGCGCCCGGAGCCCTTGAGGTGCAGGTCGCGGACGTGGCCGTCGGCGTCGACCAGCTCGCCGAGCAGCAGCGCGCGCCCGTCACCGAGCCGCGGGCTGAACCCGCCGAACTGATGACCGGAGTAGGCCTGGGCCACCGGGGTGGCGCCGGCCGGGACAGTGGTGCCGACCAGCAGTCCCAGGCCTTCGGGGCTGCGCAGCCAGGCGGCGTCCAGGCCCAGCTCGGCGGCCAGCGCCTCGTCGAGCACGAGCAGCCGAGGGTCCGGTGCGGGCTCGGCCGGCCGGGCGATCGCCATCTCCGGCAGCTCACGGGCGAAACGATTGTCCAGGACGACGGCGGACAGCGGGGTCACAGTCACCCGTCGAGGCTACCCACCCCGGCCCGTGTCAAAGCTCCGTCGACAAGTCCGTCCCCGGCGGGCCGCCCAGCCGGCGGCGTCAAGAACGCGTCAAAAAAGCCGGGGGGCTCGTAGTCATCGCGTCAACACCGGCGTCGGGCCGCCGGTTCCGCGCTTCACTTCGGTCGAAGGTCAAGTACCCCTCGTCTAGGAGTCCTCTCGTGGCTGATCTGTTGTTCGTCGTGATCACGGTGGCGCTGTTCGCAGCGCTGGCCGTGCTGATCCGGGCGGTCGAACGCTGGTGAGCGCCGTCAACCTGATCGGCCTGATCGTGGCCGTCCTGCTCGGCGCCTTCATGGTCGCCGCCCTGCTGTTCCCGGAGAAGTTCTGATGGCCGGCTGGCTGTTCGTCATCACCCTGCTCGTCGCGCTCGTCGCGGTGTACCGCCCGTTCGGTGACTACATGTACCGGGTCGTGACCGGTACCCGCAGCAACGTCGCGGAGCGCGGCGTCTACCGGCTCGTCGGGGTGAACCCGGCGGCCGAGCAGACCTGGGGCGTGTACGCCCGCAGCGTGCTCGCGTTCTCGGCGGTCTCGATCCTGTTCCTCTACCTGTTCCTGCGTGTGCAGGACAAACTGTGGTTGTCGCTGGGCTTCGACCCGGTCACCACCCACGTCGCCTGGAACACCGCGGTCAGCTTCGTGACCAACACGAACTGGCAGGCCTACTCGGGCGAGTCGACCATGGGCCACCTGGTGCAGATGGCCGGCCTGGCGGTGCAGAACTTCGTCTCCGCCTCGGTCGGCATCGCGGTGGCGGTCGCGCTGGTCCGCGGGTTCGCCGCCCGCGGCGGCGCGACGCTGGGCAACTTCTGGGTCGACCTGACCCGGATCGTCCTGCGGATCCTGCTGCCGATCTGTGTGCTGGCGACGATCGTCTTCATGGTCGCGGGCATGGTGCAGAACCTGTCCGGGGGCACCGACGTCACCACCCTGACCGGCGCCACCCAGCACGTCACCGGCGGCCCGGTCGCCTCCCAGGAGGCCATCAAGGAGCTGGGCACCAACGGCGGCGGTTTCTACAACGTCAACTCGGCGCACCCGTTCGAGAACCCCACCAGCTGGACGAACTGGCTTCAGCTGTTCCTCATCCTGCTGATCCCGTTCAGCCTGCCGCGCGTGTTCGGGCGGATGGTCGGGCAGAACCGTCAGGGCTACGCGATCGCCGCCGTGATGGCTGTGCTGGCCATCGCCAGCATCGCGCTCACCATCGGCTTCGAGGTGCACGGCGCGGGAACCGTGCCGCAAGCGGTCGGCGCCGCGATGGAAGGCAAGGAGACCCGCTTCGGCGTGCCCAACTCCGCCGCCTACGCCGCGGTCACGACGCTGACCTCGACCGGCGCGGTCAACTCGTTCCACGACTCGTACACGTCCTTCGGCGGCATGATGCCGATGATCAACATGATGCTCGGCGAGGTCGCCCCCGGTGGCGTCGGCGCCGGCCTCTACGGGCTGCTCATCCTGGCGATCATCACGGTCTTCGTCGCCGGGCTCATGGTCGGGCGCACGCCGGAGTACCTGGGCAAGAAGATCGGCGCCCGGGAGATGAAACTCGCCTCCCTGTACTTCCTGGTCACCCCGACGATCGTGCTGGCCGGCACGGCCGCGGCGTTCGCCACCGGCAACAACTCCACGGCCCTGAACGTCGGGCCGCACGGCCTGTCGGAGGTCCTGTACGCCTTCACCAGCGCCGGCAACAACAACGGCTCGGCGTTCGGTGGCATCACGGTGAACACGCCCTGGTGGGACACCGCGCTGGGGCTGGCGATGCTGCTCGGCCGATTCCTGCCGATCGTGCTGGTCCTGGCGCTGGCCGGCTCGCTGGCCCGGCAGAAGGCCACCCCCGAGTCCGAGGGCACCCTGCCCACCCACCAGCCCCTGTTCGTCGGGATGGTCGTCGGCGTCACCGTCGTGCTGGTCGCGCTGACCTTCCTGCCCGCTCTCGCTCTCGGACCCATCGCGGAGGGCCTCTCATGACCACCACCCCCACTCTCGAGAAACCTCCCACCGGTCAGAAGCCGGCCGCGGGCGCCGGCCGCCGGCTCGGTGGCGGCCTGCTCGACCCGGCCCAGCTGGTGCGGTCGCTGCCGGCCGCGCTGGCCAAGCTCGACCCGCGCACGCTGTGGCACAACCCGGTCATGCTCATCGTCGAGGCCGGCGCGCTGTTCACCACCATCCTGGCGATCACCGACCCGAGCGTGCTGGCCTGGTCCATCACCGTCTGGCTGTGGCTGACCGTCGTCTTCGCCAACCTGGCCGAGGCCGTGGCCGAGGGGCGCGGCAAGGCTCAGGCGGCCGCGTTGCGTCAGACCAAGAAGGACACCGTCGCCCGCCGGCTCGGCCCGGACGGCCGCGAGGAGCAGGTGCCGGCGCCCGAGCTCAAGCAGGGCGACACCGTCGTGGTCGAGGCCGGCGAGATCATCCCCGGGGACGGCGACGTCGTCGAGGGCATCGCCAGCGTCGACGAGTCGGCGATCACCGGTGAGTCGGCGCCGGTGATCCGGGAGTCCGGCGGCGACCGGTCCGCGGTCACCGGCGGCACCAAGGTGCTCTCCGACCGGATCGTCGTGCGGATCACGCAGAAGCCGGGGGAGAGCTTCGTCGACCGGATGATCGCGCTGGTCGAGGGGGCCAACCGGCAGAAGACGCCGAACGAGATCGCGCTCAACATCCTGCTCGCCGCGCTCACCATCATCTTCCTGCTGTCGGTGGTCACCCTGCAGCCGCTGGCCATCTTCTCCAAGGCGTTCCAGGCGGCCGCGCCGGACACCGCCGCCATCAACGGCGACGGGGTCACCGGCATCGTCATGGTGTCCTTGATCGTGTGTCTCATCCCGACGACCATCGGGGCGCTGCTGTCGGCGATCGGCATCGCCGGCATGGACCGGCTGGTGCAGCGCAACGTGCTGGCCATGTCGGGCCGGGCGGTCGAGGCGGCCGGCGACGTCAACACGTTGCTGCTCGACAAGACCGGCACGATCACCCTGGGCAACCGGCAGGCGGCCGAGTTCGTCGCCGTCGACGGGGTCACCGCCGCGACCCTGGCCGACGCCGCGCAGCTGTCCAGCCTGGCCGACGAGACGCCCGAGGGACGGTCGGTGGTCGTGCTGGCCAAGACCGAGTTCGGTCTGCGCGAGCGGGAGCCCGGCCTGATGACCCACGCGACGTTCGTACCCTTCACCGCCCAGACCCGGATGAGCGGCGTCGACCTGGCCGGCGACGGCGATCAGCCCGCTCGCGAGGTGCGCAAGGGCGCCGCCGCGGCCGTGATGAAGTGGGTCCGTGAGAACGGCGGGCACCCGACCGAGCAGGTCGGCGAGATCGTCGACATGGTCAGCGGCACCGGCGGCACGCCCCTGGTGGTCGCCGAGCGCGTCGCCGGGCAGCCGGCGCAGGCCCTCGGGGTCATCCACCTCAAGGACGTCGTCAAGTCGGGCATGCGGGAGCGGTTCGACGAGATGCGCACGATGGGCATCCGTACCGTCATGATCACCGGCGACAACCCGCGGACCGCGAAGGCGATCGCCGACGAGGCCGGCGTCGACGACTTCCTGGCCGAGGCCACCCCGGAGGACAAGCTCGCGTACATCAAGAAGGAGCAGGAGGGCGGGCGGCTGGTCGCCATGACCGGCGACGGCACCAACGACGCGCCGGCCCTGGCCCAGGCGGACGTCGGCGTGGCAATGAACACCGGCACGTCGGCCGCCAAGGAGGCCGGCAACATGGTCGACCTCGACTCCGACCCGACCAAACTCATCGAGATCGTCGAGATCGGCAAGCAGTTGCTGATCACGCGGGGCGCGCTGACCACCTTCTCGATCACCAACGACATCGCCAAGTACTTCGCCATCATCCCGGCCATGTTCGCCGGCGTGTACCCGGGCCTCGACACGCTGAACGTGATGCGGCTGCACTCGCCGGGCTCGGCGATCCTGTCCGCGGTCATCTTCAACGCGCTGGTCATCATCGCGCTGATCCCGCTGGCGCTGCGCGGCGTGCGGTACACCCCGTCCAGCGCGAGCGCGCTGCTGCGCCGCAACCTGCTCGTCTACGGACTGGGCGGCGTCATCGCCCCGTTCATCGGCATCAAGATCATCGACCTGCTCATCCAGTTCATCCCCGGGATCTGATCACCATGCGTCTTCCCACCTGGCTCGCCCAGCACCTCGCCGCGCTGCGCGCCCTGCTGGTCTTCACCGTTCTGCTCGGCATCGCCTACCCGCTGCTCATGGTCGCGGTCGGCCGGCTGCCGGGCCTCGACAACCGCACCGGCGGCTCGCTGGTCACCGTGGCCGACACCACCGTCGGCAGCCGGCTGATCGGTCAGGCGTTCACCGACGCGGACGGCAACCCCGTGCCGCGCTACTTCCAGAGCCGGCCGTCGGCCGCGGGTGACGGTTACGACCCGACGTCCACCTCGGCCAGCAACCTCGGCCCGGAAAGCGTCGTGGACACCCTCTCCGACGACCCCGAGGCCGCCTCGGCGAGCCTGCTCACCGAGGTCTGCGCGCGCAGCCTGGCCGTCGGCGAGCTCGAGGGCGTCGACGGCAGCCGGCCCTACTGCACCGCCGACGGGGTCGGCGCCGTCCTGGCCGTCTTCCACCGCGACGGCTTCACCGGCCCGGTCACCCGCGTGGTGTCGGTCAACCAGACCGGCACGCCGTTCGTCGCCACCTATGAGGGCGTGGCCGTGGAGTCGGCCCGCAACGGCGAGGACTACCGGGCGATGGGCGGCGTCATCACCGCGATCCGCGGTGACGCCCCGGCCCACCCGGTCGTGCCCGCCGACGCCGTCACCGCCAGCGCCAGCGGCCTCGACCCGCACATCAGCCCCGCGTACGCGGAGCTCCAGGTGGCCCGGATCGCGCGCGAGCGTGGTCTGTCCCGCGCCGAGGTCGAGTCGCTGGTCGAGGAGCACACCGACGGCCGGGCTCTGGGCTTCCTGGGCGAGCCCGGCGTCAACGTCCTGGAGCTCAACCTCGCCCTCGACGGCAAGTAGAGACGGACGGGAGGAGCGGCGCCGACCATGGCTCGCGGAGAACTACGCATCTATCTCGGCGCCGCTCCCGGCGTCGGCAAGACCTACACGATGCTCGAGGAGGCGCACCGCCGCGCCGAGCGCGGCACCGACGTGGCCGTCGCCTTCGTCGAGACCCACGGCCGCAAACACACCCAGGCCATGCTGGGCGACCTGGACATCCTGCCGCGGCGCACGGTCGGGTACCGCGGCGCCGAGTTCACCGAGATGGACCTCGACGCCGTCCTGGCCCGCAAGCCCGAGATCGCCGTCGTGGACGAGTTCGCGCACACCAACGTGCCCGGCTCGCGCAACGCCAAGCGGTGGCAGGACGTCCAGGAGTTGCTCGACGCCGGCATCGACGTGCTGACCACCGTCAACGTGCAGCACCTGGAGTCGCTCAACGACGTCGTGGCCCGGATCACCGGCGTGGAACAGCGCGAGACCGTGCCGGACGCCGTCGTCCGCGCCGCCGAGCAGGTCGAACTGGTCGACATGACCCCGGAGGCGCTGCGCCGGCGGATGGCCCACGGCAACATCTACCGGCCGGAGAAGATCGACGCCGCCCTGGGCAACTACTTCCGCGCCGGCAACCTGACCGCGCTGCGCGAGCTGGCCCTGCTCTGGCTGGCCGACCAGGTCGAGGACCAGCTCGACAAGTACCGCGCCGACCACGGCATCAACGCCACCTGGGAGACCCGGGAACGGGTGGTCGTGGCCCTGACCGGTGGCCGCGAGGGCGACACCCTGATCCGCCGCGCCGCCCGGATCGCCGCCCGCGACAAGGGCGCCGACCTGATGGCCGTCCACGTCACCCGCAACGACGGCCTGGCCGGCGCCGACCCGGCCACCCTCTCCCGCCAGCGCGTCCTGGTGGAAAGCCTGGGCGGCACCTATCACCAGGTCGTCGGGGCCGACGTGCCGAGAGCCCTGCTCGACTTCGCCCGGGCCGTCAACGCCACCCAGATCGTGCTGGGCGTCAGCAGCCGGGGCAAACTGGCCCAGCTGTTCTCGGCCGGGGTCGGCGTCACCACCACCTCGATGTCCGGCTCCATCGACGTCCACCTGGTCACCCACGAGCGCGCCGCGCAGGGGCGCCGGGCCCAGCGCCTGCCGGCCGCGCTGTCCCGCCGCCGCCGGATCGCCGGCTTCGCGGCCACCGTGGCCGGCCTGCCCGCCCTGACCGCGGTGCTGCACGTGGGCCCGTCGCTGTCGCTGACCAACGACATCCTGCTGTTCCTGGCCGCCGTGGTCGGCGTGTCGCTGCTCGGCGGACTGTGGCCGGCCCTGCTCGCCGCCGTGGCCGGATCGCTGCTGCTCAACTACTTCTTCACCCCGCCGATCGGCCGGTTCACCATCGCCGAGGGCGACAATCTGCTCGCCCTGGCGATCTTCGTCGTGGTGGCGCTCGCGGTGAGCTGGGTGGTGGACACCGCGGCCCGCAAGACCCGGCAGGCCGCACAGGCCGGGGCGGACGCACAGACCCTGGCCACCGTCGCGGGCGGGGTCCTGCGCGGCGAGCGCCCGCTCATCGCGCTGCTCGACCGTCTGCGGGAGACCTTCGCCCTGCAGTCGGTGACCCTGCTCGAGGACGGCGTCGTCGTCGCCACCGTCGGCGACCGGGCGTGCACGGTCGCCGGTGAGGCCGACGCCGAGGTCAAGGTCGACGACCACCTGAAGATGCTGCTCCGCGGCCGTCCGCTGGAGGCGTCGGCCCGGCGCATCGTCGAGGCGTTCGCCGCGCAGGCCGCGGTCGCCCTGCGCCAGGAACGTCTCAGCGCCGAGGCCGCCGCGGCCAAGCCCCTCGCCGAGACCGACCGGATGCGCACCGCGTTGCTCGCCGCGGTCAGCCACGACCTGCGTACGCCGCTCGCCTCGGCCAAGGCCGCCGTCGCCAGCCTGCGCAGCGACGAGATCCACTTCGACGACCACGACCGCGGCGAACTGCTGGCCACCGCCGACGAGTCCCTGGACCGCCTCGACCGGCTGGTCGCCAACCTGCTCGACATGAGCCGGCTGCAGGCCGGCGCGCTCGGCGTCACCCGCATCAGCGTGGGCGTCGAGGACATCGTCCCCCGCGCCCTCGACGACCTCGGACCCGGCGGCCGGGACGTCACCGTCCACATCCCCGACGACATCCCGCTGGTGCACGCCGACCCCGGGCTGCTCGAGCGGATCGTCGTCAACCTGGCCGCCAACGCCCTGCGCTACAGCCCGCCCGAGCACCATCCGGTGATCACCGCGAGCGTGCTCGGGAACACCGTCGAGCTGCGCGTCATCGACCATGGCCCCGGCATCCCCGAGGACCGCTGGAACGACGTGTTCCTCCCGTTCCAGCGGCTCGGCGACCGGGACAACCACACCGGCGTCGGCCTCGGGCTGGCCCTGTCGCGGGGACTCACCGAGGCGATGGGCGGCACCCTGACCCCCGAGGACACCCCTGGAGGAGGCCTCACCATGATCCTGGCCCTGCCCGCCGTGAGCGGGACATGACCCGCGTCCTCGTCGTCGACGACGAACCGCAGATCGTCCGGGCGCTGCGCATCAACCTGGCCGCCCGCGACTACGACGTCGACACCGCGCCCGACGGCCTCTCGGCTCTGCGCTCCGCCGCCCACCACCACCCGGATCTGGTCGTCCTCGACCTCGGCCTGCCCGACCTGGAGGGCGCCGACGTCATCCGCGGCCTGCGCGGCTGGACGGCCATCCCCATCATCGTGCTCTCCGGCCGGGCCGACAGCCGCGACAAGGTCGGCGCCCTCGACGCCGGCGCCGACGACTACGTCACCAAGCCGTTCGGCGTGGACGAACTCCTGGCCCGCATCCGGGCCGTCACCCGCCGCGCCCAGCCGGCCGGCGAGCCGCCGCCCGTGGCGACCATCGGCCGGCACCGCATCGACCTCGCCGCCCGCTCGGTCGCCACCCCCGGCACCTGATGACCGAACCCGGCATGGGCTACGGCTTCCAGCCCTGACCCGTGGGCGGCGGCTCACAGCCGCTGCATCCGGGTCCAGCCGTCCCAGCCCCGCTCGCGCAACATCTCGCGCATCCGCTCGGCCCGGTTGTCGGCGGCGTCGGCGAGATCGTCGAGCAGGGCGAAGAACGTGTCGTCGCTCGCCCCCTCGTCGTAGCCGAGCTCGCCGGCCGCCTCCGCCTGCTCCGCCAGCCCGACCATGATGTCGACGGCCTCGGCCAGGAGCGGGTCGTCGGCCCGGGCGGTGTCCATCAGCCGCGACAGCACCTGATAGAGCCGGACGACCTGCGGGTCGTCGAGCTGCGCCACCTTGTCCGGCAGCCACTCGACGACCTCGCCGGGCCAGCGGGCGACCATCAGGATCCACCCGTCCCGCTCACCCGCGATCATCCGCTCGGACGTCCCGATCTCGCGGAGCCGGTCGAGATAGGCGACCACGTCCGGGGGGAGCACGAGACTGTCCCCGGCGGTGAGCTGCGCGATCTGCCGGCGGCTGTCCTGCAGCCGGTAGATCTCGCCGAGCAGGTGGGTGTCGATCCGCTGCACGGTCTCGGCGAGGGCGTCGGGGCCGGCCTCGAGCATCGGGCCGATCCGGGCCAGCGGGACGCCCGCGTCGGCCAGGGTACGAATCTTGATCAGCGAGACCACGGCCGGCGCACCGTACCGGCGGTAGCCCGAGGCGTCCCGCTCCGGCTCGGGCAACAGCCCGATCTGGTGGTAGTGCCGGACCGCCCGCACCGTGACACCGGCGTACGCGGCGAGTTGCCCGATGGTGAGCATGGCCCGATCCTGGCTCAGTTGATGCGGCGGCGATAGATGACGGCGGCGAGAGCGATGGCCACGACCAGCAAGCCGGCGCACCAGGCGAGGGCGGTCCAGATGTCCGGGCCGACCGGCTGCCCGGCGAACAGCGCCCGGAGCGTGTTCACGATGGAGGTCACCGGCTGGTTCTCGGCGAAGGCGCGCACCGGCCCCGGCATCGACGCGGTGGGCACGAACGCCGAGCTGACGAACGGCAGGAAGATCAGCGGATAGGCGAACGCGCTCGCGCCGTCCACGGAGCTCGCCGTCAGCCCCGGGATCACCGCGAGCCAGGTCAGCGCCAGGGTGAACAGGACCAGGATGCCGGCGGCGGCCAGCCACGCCGACCCGCCCGCTCCCGACCGGAAGCCGATCATCAGGGCGACCAGCAGGACCACCACGAGCGAGATCAGGTTGGCCACCAGCGAGGTCAGGACGTGCGCCCACAGGACGGCGGCGCGGGCGATCGGCATGGATCGGAACCGGTCGAAGATGCCGCCCTGCAGATCGGAGAACAACCGGTACGCGGTGTACGAGATACTGGAGGCGATGGTGATGATCAGGATGCCGGGCAGCAGGTAGTTCACGTACGAGCCGGCCCCGGTCCGGATGGCGCCGCCGAGGACGTAGACGAACAACAGCAGCATGGCGATCGGCGTGAGCACCGTGGTGATGACGGTGTCGGGACTGCGGACGACGTGGCGCAGCGAACGGCCCAGCAGGACGGCTGTGTCGCCGGCAAGCCGGTTCATCGCCGTTCTCCGTTCGCGGCCGGTCCGACCAGGGTCAGGAAGACGTCCTCGAGCGTGGGCTTCTTCTCGACGTACTCGACCTTGGCCGGCGGGAGGAGCTGCTTGAGCTCCTCCGGGGTGCCGCTGACGACGATCCGGCCCTCGTGCAGGATGGCGACCCGGTCGGCCAGCTGGTCCGCCTCGTCGAGGTGCTGGGTGGTGAGCAGCACGGTCGTGCCGCCGGCGACGAGTTCCCGGACGGCCCGCCACACCTCGAGGCGCGCCTCCGGGTCGAGCCCGCTGGTCGGCTCGTCGAGGAAGATGACCGGTGGGTTCCCGATCAGGCTCATCGCGATGTCGAGCCGGCGGCGCATGCCCCCGGAGTACGTGCCGACCCGGCGGCGGCCCGCCTCGGTCAGCGCGAACCGCCGCAGCAGGTCGTCCGCGATCGTGCCGACGTTGCTGAGGTGGCGCAGCCGGGCAACCAGGACCAGGTTCTCGCGTCCGGTGAGGATCTCGTCGACGGCCGCGAACTGACCGGTGAGGCTGACCGACTCGCGGACGTCGGCGGCCCGGGTCGCCACGTCGAAGCCGTTGACCCGGGCCGTGCCGGCGTCGAGTCTGAGCAGCGTGGACAGAATGCTGATCACCGTCGTCTTCCCCGCCCCGTTCGAGCCGAGCAGGGCCACGATGCTGCCCCGGGCCACGACGAGGTCCACCCCGCGCAGCACCTTCACCGGCCCGAAGGATTTCTCGAGGCCGAGTACGGTGATCGCCGGCTCGCTGACTTGTTCGGATGTCGCTGGGCTCATGCGCGTCAGCATGGAGGGTTGACCCACCGTCAGGGTCAAGCCCGGCGGTCAGTCGGGGCGGAAGACCGTGACGAGCACGCGCAGGATGAGGACGGCCGAAACGACCAGCAGGCCGTAGCCCAGGAGCGGGAACAGGGCGACGCCGGCGCTGACCCGCGGGCCGCCGCCGGTGCCGAGCAGGAACGTGGCCATCAGTCCCGCGGTCGCCCCGATCACCGTGAGCAGCACCTGGTGGAGCAGGCCGGTCACCAGCCGCCGGTCCTGGTCGTCGGCGAACAGCCGGACGTTGAACCGCAGCCGGCCGTGCTCGACCGCGTCGCCGATCCGGTCGATCCGGCGGGGGAGGCCGCGCAGCATCGGCAGGATGGTGCTGAGCTCCTGCTCGAGAGCGTCGCGCAGATTGGCCGGCGTGAGCGTTTCGGTGATCCGGCGGCCGGCCGACGCGCGGGCCTGGCCGACCAGGTCGAAATCGGAGTGGACCAGCGAGAGCGTGCCCTCGAGCGTGGTGACGGCCCGGAACACGGCCGCGACCGAGGACGGCACCCCGAGACCGTGCGCGGTGAAGGTCTTCAGCAGCGCGCTGACCGCCGCGACGCCGACCGTGCTGCCCGGTGCCGCGTACCGCACGAGGAGCGCGCCGACCACGCGCTGCAGCTCCCGTTCGTCCACCTCCTCGGGCCGGTCGAGCAGCTGCAGCAGCGAGTCGGTCACCGCCACCGAGTCGCCGCGGCTGACCGCCAGCAGCAGCCGTCCGATCAGGGTCCGGGTGACCGCGTCGATCCGGCCGACCGAGCCCAGGTCGAGCAGGCCCAGCGACCCGTCGCCGGTCAGCAGCAGGTTGCCCGGGTGCAGGTCGACGTGGAAGAGACCGTGGACCAGGATCTGGTCGAGCATGCTGTCGAGCAGGCCGGAGGCGATCTCGGCCCGGCGCCCTCCGTCGAGGCGGGCGAGGACCGGTGCGGCCGCGCCGAGCGGCGTGCCGGGCAGACGGTCCATCACCAGGACCCGTTCCGAGCTGAGCTCCGGGTACGGGGCCGGCACCCGTACTCCCCGGTCCGGCGACGAGGCCAGGGCCGCGGCCATGGCCAGCAGGTTGTCGCGCTCGACGGTGAAGTCGAGTTCCTCGCGCAGGGCCGCGGCGAACCCGGTGGCCAGGCCGCGGACGCCGAAGGCCCGGCCCCAGGCGGTCCGCTCCTCGAGCATGTCGCCCAGCCGGAGCAGGATGTCCAGGTCGCGCTCGACGATCCGGGCGATCCCCGGCCGCTGCACCTTGACGACGACGTCGGTGCCGTCGAGCAGCCGGGCCGTGTGCACCTGGGCCACCGAGGCGGCGGCCAGCGGTTCCCGGTCGATCTCGCCGAAGACCTGGTCGACCGGCCGGCCCAGCTCGGCGGTCAGCAGCGCGTCGATCTCGGGCCACGGCACCGGGGCGGCCTTGTCCTGCAACGCGGTCAGCTCGTCGATGAACTCGGCCGGCAGCAGGTCGCGCCGGGTGGACAGCAGCTGACCGATCTTGACGAAGGTCACGCCGCCCTCGTCGAGGGTGGCCCGCAGCGACCGGGCCAGCCGCCGCCGCGCCGCCGCCGACGTCGGGCCCGGTTGCGGGCGGCCGCGCAGGAACCGGCCGAGGCCGTGCCGCAGCGCTATCCGGACGATCGTCGAGTAGCGCCGGGCGCGTTCGGTCCGGCGCCGGATGCTCCGCCAGGCCTCGACCGGGCCGGGCAGCGAACCGGTCGGCAGGAGCACCTCGAGAACGACCAGCGCCGCCATGGCCAGCAGCGCGGCGACGACGAGCGACGCCGTACCCAGCAGGAAGGCCTCGCCGCCGCCGACCGTGGCCGGATCGGGCGGCGCGAACGCCGACAGGATCGGCGCCGTAACGAGCATGGCCAGCACGGCGGCCAGCAGGGCCCGGACCAGGCCGACCCGGACGCCGAGCAGCCGCCGGATGACCGCGGCGAACGCCAGCACCGTCACGACGACGACGGGGACGAACAGCAAGATCGAAAGAGCTCGTTCCACGAGGAGTGACGATATCGTCGCCGGCCATTGCGGACCGTCCCGCTGTGTTCGGCCGCAGGTGGGTGGTTCGAGCGCCTGGTTTCTCGACCACGGCGCACCCGGGCATTGTGGACACGGCCTCGGCTGCCCTGCCTTCGCTGGTCAGCGCGGCGGTGCCGAGATCAGGAACGAGCGGGCGACCTCGCCGGGGGCGCAACCGCACGAGTAACCCGTTGACCTGTCTCACGCCGCCGCTATAACGTTGTTATCGAGCAATAACGTTGTTATTGCTGGTCGGCGGCAGGTCTCTCGGAGATCGCCGTCACCATGTCGATGGGGGAGACACTCATGGAACCGTTGATCGTGCTCGTCATGGCCACCGTGGCGATTCTCGTGGCCGGAAAGGCCGGCGTCCGACGGCTGAAACCCTGGCCGGTCGCCGTGCGCGGCGGGTTGGCGGCCATGTTCCTGGTGACGGGAGTGGCCCATTTCGTCGGCATGCGCGCCGAGCTGATCAGCATGGTCCCGCCCGACCTGCCGTCCCCGGGCCTGCTCGTCACGATCACCGGTGTGCTCGAGCTGCTCGGCGCCGCCGGGCTGCTGCTGCGCCGCACGGCGCCGTGGGCCGCCACCGGCCTGGCCCTGCTGCTGGTGGCCATGTTCCCGGCGAACGTCTACGCGGCACAGCAGGGCCTGACCACCGCCACGGGCGATGCTCTGGTGCCGCGCACCCTGATGCAGCTCGTCTTCCTCGCCGCCGCGGTCTCGATACCGATCCACCATCTCCGGGAGCGCCGTAAGAAAATCGCTTCCTCGCCGGCTCCAACCGGCCGCGTCAGGAAGAGTTCGGGCGGGTAGGCGGCCGTGGCGGTGAGGCTGTCCCGGCGGCTGCGTTCGACCCTCTCCGGAGTCGAGCTGTACGTGAGGGACCGGCGCTCAGGCGGCCAGCTGCTGCAGGAAGTGCGAGATTCCGACCTCGGCCCAGTGCTCGACGATGCGCCCGTCGCGGACGACGTCGAAGGTGGTGCCGGTCATCGTGGCCGTCCGGCCGGCCGACGGGACACCGAAGAACTCGGCCTTCTGGGTGCCGGTGAGGGCCCAGCGGGTCGCCACCTTGTCACCCTCGCGGACCTGGTCGAGGATCTGCACCCGGACGTTGTCGAAGGAGCTGAACAGCGGCTTCTCGGCGGCCAGCCACGTCGCCCGGGTGAGCTCGTACCCGGAGGACGGGTGGATGATCAGGTCAGGGGACATCGTCGATGCTCATTTCGTTGAGATCCACATTCGCTGCGACATTCCTACGTGACACATCTGAGGTTCGAGCGGAAGCTCCTGTTCGAGATGGTGTCCTGCCTACCAGGGAAGGGCACCGTCTCGATCGGTCGCCGTACCGGTCGGCGTCTTGTCGCCGAGGGTGGCGATCCGCACGGCCGCGTCCGTTCCGTCCTGCACGCTGTGGCCGACTCCGCCGGTGAAGTCCGTTGCTGATTGTCCGGGGTCGACCGCGTTGAACCGGATGTCCGGGATGGTCTTGGCGTACTGCATGGTGAGCATGGTGACCGCGACCTTGGACGACCCGTAGGCCGCCAGCGGGTATTGGGACTCGACCCGGTTCGGGTCATGGATCAGCGTGAAGGATCCGACGCCGCTGGTGACGTTGATGACCGACGGTGCTCCGGCGGCCCGCAGCAGCGGCAGGAACGCACGGATGACCCGTACGGTGCCGAAGACATTGGTTTCGTAGACGGGCCGCATGTGCTCGACGGTCATGTCCTCAGGGGACGTGACGTCCCCGAGGACTCCAGCGTTGTTTATCAGAATGTCCAGGTGTCCGGCCTCGGCCCGGATCGTCTCGGCGGCCGCGACGACCGACGAGTCGTCGGTCACGTCGAGCTGCACGAATCGGGCGCCGAGCCGGTCGGCGGCGGCCCGACCCCGCTCGGCGTCTCGGGCGCCGATCCAGACGGTCTGGCCGGCTTCGATGAGACGGCGTGCGATTTCGTAGCCGAGGCTTCGGTTGCCGCCGGTGATGAGCGTGGTGGTCATATGAATGGGTTCCTTTCGATGGTGGCGCGGTCCGGGGCGCTATTGGGCGGGGCGGAACGGGCGCAGCAGGGTTATGCCGTCCTCGATGGGACCGTCGATCAGTTCGAGCATCTGCGGCACGAGTTCTTGCATGCGAGGGGCGCCGAGGTGCGCGTCGAGGTATTCGCCCGGGTCTGCCAGATCACGGTCACGTAGCCGTTGGGCGTTGCGGTCATTGGTGAGGTTCCTTTCCCGGTGCTGCTTCGAGCCTGGGGCCAGCCGGCATCCGTAGCCAGGTAAAGACCGTGCTACCCATCCGGGCCCAGCCTGGGATGGCCCGTACCAGGCAGAACTCGTGCGCTACGGGCAAAATGAGAGCAATGACCTCCGCACCGCTCTCTCTCGGTGAGATGCTGCGCAGTCGGCGCGAGCACCTCACGCCCGCCGATGTCGGGCTGGAGTCCTTCGGCCGGCGTCGCACGGCTGGGCTACGGCGGGAGGAGCTCGCGCAGCTGGCCGGCGTGAGCGTCGACTACATAACCCGGCTCGAGCAAGGACGCGCCCGCACCCCTTCCCAGCAGATAGTTGCCGCGCTGGCCCGGGCCCTGCAGCTGAGCCGCACCGAGACGGCGCTGCTCCACCGCGCCGCCGGCTTGACTCCACCAGCGTCGGGAACCGTCTCGCATCACATCCCGGCCGGAGTGCAACGGATGCTCACCCGCATGTCGGACCTGCCGCTGGCAGTGTTCGCCGCCGACTGGACCCAGCTCGCCTCGACGCCGCTGTGGCAGGCACTGTTCCAGGCCCCTTCCGTTGCGGCCGACCCGAACCAGAACCTCCTCGTCCAGGCGTTCGTTGACGACAGCATCAGCGGGGTCGCGACCGCCCATGGCGGCCCGGACGCGTTCGAGCGCGCACTGGTCTACGACCTGCGGCGTTCCGCCGCCGACTACCGCGACGATCCCCGGTTCCGGGCGTTCGTCGCCGACCTGCGAACGCGCAGCCCTCGGTTCGCCGCACTGTGGGACGAGGGACGGGCAGCCGCTCATCAGAGCATCGTGAAGACCGTGCACAACCCGCTGGTGGGTGACATCGTGCTCGACTGCGACGTCGTCGTCGTCCCGGCCTCCGACATCAAAGTCGTCATCTACTCGACGTCGCATCGAGGAACCGATGCGGAGAAGCTCGATTTCCTCCGGGTGAGCGCCGTGCGGGCGATGCACCGAAGTCTGGATCCCTCTTGATCATTGCGGGTGCTGACTCCGGCCCACCGTAGCCCGGCCTCTTCGACCCGAGTACGCCCACCTGACCGACGGTGGCGCGGCCGAGGGCGTGCGTCCCCGCCAGGATGACGGCTGGCCGACGTCAGGCGCGCTGGGGAACCGGATGTGTTCTGGTCCCCAGTACGAGCTCTCGCAGATCCGCTTCGCACTCCGCCAGTTCGTCGAGCACGACCGCGGTGAGGGACCGATCGCCGTCCGCGGCGATCCACCTGTCGAATCCGTCGTAGTAGGCCCGCACCCCGACGTCGGCCAGCAGGCCGGCGCGACGAGCGCTGCCCAGCCGTTCGAGAAGGGCGGTTTGCAGGGCACCGGCGATGGATGACCGCTTGAACGCAGCGCGCTCCCTGAGCTCCGGGCTGGCGGCGATGAGCCCGGCGAGTCGTTGGCTGCTGCTGTGGTCCGCGACGTGCGCGTCCGTCATCGCCGAGATTGCGGCGGCGACGACGTCGATCGCCGGGGAGCCGGGCACGGCTCGAGCGACCGCTTCGACGGCGAGGTCGATGAGCGTGCCCTGGCCCTGGAACAGGATCTCGCGCTTGTCGGGGAAGAGCCGGAAGAGCGTCGTCTTGGTCAGACCGGCACGTTCAGCGATCTGGGCGGTCGTGGTGGCGTCGTAGCCCTGCTCGAAGAAGAGGTCGACGGCGGTGCGCAGCAGTCGGCCGCGTGCGTCGGGTTCCCATCGCGCCATGACCACCACCATAGATGATGCAACTCGGTCACATCAGGGTGTACGGTGATGTTACCGAGTCACATCATCGAGGCGGACCCACGGACGACCGTGCGGAACGCTCACCCCCTGAACGGAGAACCACCGTGCGCGTCTTCATCACTGGAGCCTCCGGCTGGATCGGCACTGCCCTCACGAAGGAGCTTGTCGCCGCTGGGCACGAGGTCGTCGGCCTCGCCCGGTCCGAGGCCTCCGCCGAGAAGGTCCGGGCGCTGGGCGGCACCGCGGTCCGCGGCGACATGACCGACCACGACCTCATCGTCGCCCAGGCGAGGGAGGCCGACGCCGTCGCGCACCTGGCCTTCACGCTCGACTTCGCCGAGTTCGAGGAGACGGTCGACAACGAGGTCGAGCTCATCGCGAAGGTCGGCGATGCCCTGCTGGGCACGGGCAAGGCGTTCATCGCGGCCTCCGGCACTCCCATCCTCTTCGGCCACGTCGCCACCGAGGAGGACGTGCTCGACCCCGCGGGTCCCGCCGGTGCGCGGGCCCGGACTGCGGCCGCGGTCCTGGCGCTGTCGGAGCGAGGCATCCGCTCGGGCCTGGTGCGCATGCCGCGCTCCGTGCACGGCGAAGGCGACCGCAACGGGCTGATCGCGGTGCTCGTCGGTCTGGACCGCCAGCTCGGCACGGCCGCCTACGTGGGCGACGGCGCCAACCGCTGGCCCGCCGTCCACATCAACGACGCCGGTCGGCTCTTCCGCCTCGCCCTGGAGGAGGCACCCGCCGGCTCCGTCCTGCACGCGGTCGGTGAGGAGGGCGTGGCGATGCGCGACGTCGCCGACGTCATCGCCGAGCAGACCGGTCTGAGCGCCGCGGCCGTCGACCCGGAGCAGCTGGGCGTCTTCGGCGCCCTGCTCGGTGGTGACCAGCCCGCGTCCAACGACGCGACCCGGCAGCTCGTCGGGTGGAAGCCGACCGGCCCCACCCTGCTCGAGGACCTCGCCGCCGGCTACTACACCTCCTGACCCCCGGGCGCTGACGCCGCCGCGCAGCGCCGCCGGCGCGTCGGCCCCCCGTGGTCGGCCACCCCACCCGCAGCCCCTGAGGAGATCCGCCATGTCCACGTTCGTTCTCGTCCACGACGCCTGGCACGCCGGGCAGGTCTGGGACCGCGTCGTCCCCCGTCTCGAGGCCGCAGGTCATACGTGCTTCGCGCCCTCGTTGACCGGACACGGTCCGCACGAGCACCTGCTTGGCCCCGAGGTGGGGCTGTACTGGTTGCCGTGAGCGCCACCGGGGCGCTTTCGGGACCGGGCCTGTCTGCGACGAGGTCCACAGGTCCCGCAGGCGCTGCTCGACAGATCTCCAGGTGGATCTCACCGTCATTCTGGCCTGAGCTCTGGCACGACGCGGACCTGCATGTCCGGGTCGACGTGTAGCTACCAGTTCCCTTGATGGCCTAGGGCGGTGGCTTCGGAGGATGGGGCTAGAGAGAGGCAGAGCTCCAGACAGCCCCGAGCGCCGGCATTCCGATACATCCAACATCTGATGTCGCCAAGCAGGCCGGACCAGGGGCGTACGTGGTCACCGCTGACCGGGTGGTGCCGTACAGCCGGCCGTTCGCCACCATCGGCGCGTCCCGGAGGTCCGAGGTGCTCGCGGGGAGGGCGATCGAGCTTCCGGTACGCGCGTCGAGCGCCGCCAGCGGGTGGCCGTGGCCTCGCCAGCCGTACAACACGCCGCCGCCGACCGAGAGCGTGACGGGGGCGTTCCCGGTGAAGGCGGCCGTCCAGAGCCGGCGGCCGTCGGTGGCATCGACGGCGATCAGCTCGTTCGAGTAGGTGTGCAGGTAGACGCGCTCGCCGTCGGTGGCGAACCCGAAGGTGCCGCCGTGGCCCGGGAAGGTCCGCAGGACGGCTCCGGTGGCCGCGCTGACGGTGCGGATACGCTCGTCCGGCCCGCATCGCAGGTAGAACCTCGCGCCGTCGGGAGATGCGCCGATCGGGGTGAAGCAGCCCGCGCCGGCCGGCCACACCGCCGTGCCCGTGGTGACGTCGACCGCAGTGGTCCGGTCGTCGCCGACCACCAGGATCCGTCCGCCGGCGGCGATGGTCTCGCCGGCGATCGACGACCCCTGCCGGGCCCAGACCCGTGTGCCGTCGGCGACGCGGTACGCCCGGATCCCGTACCGGCTGACGGTCGCGTCCCAGACACTCCCGACGACGATGCCCTTGTCGACGAGCACGCCGTACAGGGTCTCGGGGATCTGCCGGGTGTAGAGGATCTTGCCGGTCCGGACGTCGTGGGCGGCCAGGGACGTCTTGCCGGAGCGGCAGTCCCGGGACTGGACCACCAGCCGGGGGCCCACGATGGCGGCCAGGGTGATGCTGGTCTTCCGGCTGGTGGCCGGGGTCCGCCAGACCAGCGCGCCGGTGCTCGCGTCATGACCACTGATCCGGTACGACGCGGCGGTGACCAGCCGTCCCGCGCCGACCAGGGACGCGGCCGGGGCGGCGCACTTCGCGGTGGTCAGCGGGACGTTCCAGCCCGGCCTGAGCTTGGCCGCGGCGGCCGGGGTCAGCCGGGACTCGCCCGGGTTGTAGCGGTCGCCGGTCGCGTGGGCCGCGGCCTGTCCCCAGGCGTCGGGAGTCGTCGCGGCGGCCCGGCCGGCAACGGGGACCGGGCCGGCGATCGCGCTGAGCGCGGCGACCACGGCGACCGCCAGGTGACGACGTCTCACGGTGACTCCTCGGGGCGGGGCAAGATCATCACCGTACGGAGGAACGTCGCCTTTGTCCGTGTGCCGGGCGCAGTGCTCACCCGGTCGGGCGACCGTCCAGGTGCGGGCGCCGGCCGCAAGAGACGCCGCGGCGGCGTGCTCAGATCGCCGTTCGCGCCTGCTCGATGTTCCGGGCGATGGCGTGGGCTCCATGGGCGCGGGCGATGGCCCGCGCCTCGTCGAGCGTCGCCAGCGCGTCCGTACGGCGGCCCTGGGCGGCCGCGATGTAGGCCAGCCCGACCATGTTGGAGGCGACGCCCGGCAGATTACCGATCTCCCGGCGCAGGCGGGACGACTCTTCCAGCTGCTCGCGAGCCTCGTCGAGCCGGCCGGCGGCGTGGGCGGCGATGCCCAGGTGCCGCAACGCCTCGGCCTGCGTCCCCCTGTCGCCGGCCTCGGCGGCCAGCCGGTGGGCCCGGTCCAGATGGGGTACTGCACTCTCGTTGTCACGCCGGATGAACTGGTGCAGACAGCCGATCCAGAACAGGGCCTCGGCCTCCCCGCGGGTGTCGCCCAGCGCCCGGTACAACGCGAGGGCGCGTTCGAACAGGGGCAGCTCGGCGGGATCTTCCGCGGTCACGGCATCGTCGGGTGCGTGCTGAAACCGCGCGTGCAGGAGCTTGCCCCGGGCCAGCGCTGTATCGGCCTCGACCGCGTCGAGGGCTCTCTCGGCGTCCGGGAGCGCGCCGGCGTCTCCCGAGTAGACCGCTCGCCGATAGGCGTCCCGGGCCAGCTGGATCCGGTCCTCAGTGCTCATCGCCGCCCCCGCTGCTGTACTGAAGGTGCAGTGTAGGGCCGATGGGGAGCGTCGCCTCGATCGTCGTGCCGTTTCCCGGCGGGCTGCTGATCCGGAGCTGACCGCCGCGCGCTTCGACCCGGTCGAACAGGCCGGTCAGCCCGGAGCCGGCGCCCGCGCGAGCGCCGCCCACACCGTCGTCCCCCACCTCGATCCGCAACGCGTCGGCCCGCAGCCCGGCGCGGACCCAGACACGACCGGCCCGGGCGTGCTTGACGACGTTGGTGAGCGCCTCGGCGATGACGAAGTACGCGGTGGTCTCGACCTCCACGGCCATCCGCGGCACGTCGACGACGGCATCGACGGGCAGCGACTGGTCGGCCAGCAGCGACTCCACGCCGCCGCGCAGGCCGTTGCGGGTCAACGCGGCCGGGAGGATCCCGCTGATGATCTCCCGTAGTTCGTCGGTGGCCCGGTGGGCGTGCTTGAGCGCCTCCTCGAGGTGGTCGGAGGTGGTCGGCAGGTCGCCGTGAGCCAGGGAATGCCGGGCCAGTTTGAGGGTGATGACGGTGTGGACGAGACGTTGCTGGGCGCCGTCGTGGACATCGCGCTGGAGCCGGCGGCGGGTCTCGTCGGCCGTGGACAGCACTCGCGCCCGGGAGGCGATGAGCTGAGCGCGGCTCGTCGTGTTGCTCACCGCGGTGGCGACCAGATTGGCGAACCGCTGGAGGCGCTCCTCGGTGCCGCGGGTCACCGGTCCGTCGGCCGACGTCGCGGTCAGCGTTCCCCAGACGCGGCTCTCCACCTCGATGGGCGCGGCGACCGCGGCCGCGAGACCGTACTCGCGGGCCCGGGCGGCGTTGGGCTCCGTCCGGTAGTCGTCCACGCGTACCGCGACCGCCGATCGCCGGACCCGGTCGGGCAGCGATCCGGGCTCGTAGGGGATGCGTGTCCCGGGTGGCGCCGGCCCACCGCTCCGGCTGACCACGATCAGGGACTCGTCCTCCTCGTACCGGACGAGGGTGACCGGCTGACCGTCCAGAAGCTGCCGTGCCTCGGCGGCGACGGCCGCGAACACCGCGTCGGAGGCGTCGCCCCGGGCGACCTGTTCCGCGACGCGCAGCAGAGCCGATTGTTCGTCGGCCAGCGCCTGAGCGTCGGCCCGCGCCTGGGAGCTGGCGATCGCGGTGCCGGCCAGCTCCGCGAAGCGCGCGAGCTTCTCCTCGATCTGGGCCGGCAGGGTCCGCCGTCCGGCCGCGACCAGGGTTCCCCACAACCGGTCCTCGGCCACGACCGGCGCGGCCGCGCTCGACAGGAATCCATTGCTGGAGGCCAGCCGTCCCCACGCCCCCGACAGCTCGTTCAGCTGGTCCGTGCGGGCCGGCCGCCCGGTCCGCCAGACGCGCTGGGTGGAGCCGTCGCCCGTGGCCGGCGCCCGCATGCCCACCGCCACGCCGGCCGGCGGGTCGTGGACCGCGACGACCTCGGTCGCCCCGTCGGGGTCGAAACGCAGAAGCGTCGTGAAGGCGACGCCGACCAGACTCGCCGCCTCGGTGACGACCGACTCCAGCACGTCGCCGGGCGGGGCGTCGTGGGCCACCAGCTCGGCGACCTGCCGCAGCGCGGCCTGCTCGGCGACGAGCCCGGCGGCGATGCTGTCGATCTCCTCGCGGCTCCGGGCGTGGGCGATCGCACCGGCCAGCAACTCGGTGAACGCGGTCAGGCGTTCCTCGGTATCGGGCGGAAGTGTCGCGCCGCCGGTCGTTCCGACGACGACCAGTCCCCACACCCGGGCGCCGACGATCACCGGGGCGCCGGCCGACGGTCCCCAGCCCCAGCCCCGGACCAGATCGGCCGGCGGGCCGGACGCGTTCGCGTCATCGTTGATCCGGATCGGACGCTTGGTTTCCCGGATCGACCGGGAGAGTGCGCCGGAACCGGACGGGAGCCGGAGCTCGGCATGGTGGTGGCCGGTCAGCTCGTTCCATCGGCCGATCACGGTGACCGTCCCCTCGCCGGGCGATCGGAGCAGGGCCGCGTCGGTCACCGGGATCAGCCGGCCGACCTCGGTCAGCAGCGCCTCGATGATGTCCGTACGGGCGGCGCCGTGAGCGATCAGCGTCGCCACCCGCCGCAACGCCGCCTGCTCGGCCAGCGAGCGCCGCAGCTCGTGGTGATCGTCAGTCATGGGGAACTCCGGCTGCTGGTGACGGCCTCGAGGGCTTGGAGGACGACGGCCGTGACCGCGTCCGGCTGGGAGATCATCACGAGGTGGGAGCCGTCGATCTCGGTGATCGCGGCGCCGGCGCGCCGGGCCATCTGCCGGACGACGTCGCTGCCGGCGACGTGGTCGGCGGTGCCGACCACGGCCCAGACAGGCAGGCTCCGCCACGCGGCCGGTCCGCTGCTCTCCTCGAACGCCGCCGCGGCTATGGGCCGCTGCGACACCGCGTAGACATCCGACTCCGACCGGGACAGGTCGGCGGTGAACACGGCGTGAAAGCGGGCCGGGTCGATGATGAGCTCGGTCGCCGTGGTGTCCCGGCCGCTCGGATACCGGCTGGGTTGCACCGCGGTCGTGAGGAGGCTGTCGTTCGACCTCGCCACGATCTCGGTCAGCGACTCGCCCTCGTCCGGCGCGAAGGCGGCCACATAGACCAGTCCGACGACGTTCGTGGTGAACGGGACGGCGTTGGTGATGATGGCCCCGCCGTAGCAGTGGCCGACGGCGAGCACCGGACCGGAGATCTGGCTGATGGCGGCGGCCACGTAGGCCGCGTCGGCCGCGAGACCGCGCAACGGGTTGACGACAGCCCGCACCGGTACACCGGCCGCGAGGAGCCGCCGGAGGACCGGCGCCCAGCTGCCGGCGCCGGCGAAGGCGCCGTGGACGAGGACGACGGTCGGAGGTCTGCTCGCGGACGGGGCGCTGGTCATGAGCCTCTCCGGATCGTGTCGGCGGGCGGAGCGCTGACGCTCCGCCGGACCCGGAGGGACAAGACGACTGGCGGCGCGGCCGGGACCTGTCCTTACAGTGGCACCCCGGTCTTCGGTGTCGCGTACATCAGGTGGTGTATTCGAACACCGTCAGCTGCCGGACAGCACGGGGGCGAGTTGTTTGCGGCCGGTCACTCCGAGCTTGGCGTAGACGCGGTGCAGATGGGTGCTGACCGTGCTCGCGGCCAGGAACAGCTGCTCGGCGATCTCCGGGTTGGTCAGGCCGGACGCCGCGAGCTGGGCGATCTGCAGCTCCTGCGGGGTCAGCGTCCGGGCCGCGGACGGGGTCCGGCGGGGGTGCTCACCCGAGGCCCGGAGCTCTTTGCGGGCCCGTTCGGCCCACGGCTCGGTGCCCAGGGCCTGGAAGACCTGCTGGGCCGCGCGGAGCTGCCCGCGGGAGTCCGTCACCCGATGATGGCGGCGCAGCCAGGCGCCGTAGGCCAGCTGCAGCCGGGCCCGTTCGAACGGGAAGTCCGCGGAGATCCGGGGGAGCGCGGCGACGAAGGCCGCGTCGGCTTCGTCGTCCGGGGCCAGCAGCGCCGAGGCGTAGGCGAGACTCGCCTCCAGGACGGGCCAGCCCGCCTTGGCCGCGATCGGCTCGCACTCGGCGGTGACGGCGCGGAGCCGGTCGTACCCTCCGGAGAGGGCGGCCGCCTCGGCCAGATGCGGCACGGCCCACAACCGGGCGAACTCGTGATAGTGCAGGTCGGCCGGATCGAACAGGGTGCTGAGCTCGTCGAGCGCCGCCGCGGGACGCCCGGCGGCGAGGTGGGCCACCCCGCGGACCAGCGCGACCTGGCACACCATGAGGCGGGCGCCGAAGGCGAGCATCTGCCGTTCGATCTCGTCCGCCGTCGCCAGGGCGCTGCTGTCGTCGCCGCTGAGCGCCTGGGCGAACGCCACCAGCAGCCGGCCCTCGATCTGCCAGGTCGGCTGGTTGGTCTCGAGCGCCGTCCGGTGGACCTCCTCGGCCGAGGTCAGGGTGAGGTGCACATCGCCGAGCAGGGCCGCGACGAGGGCCTGGGAGCCCAGCAGCTGGGGCAGCAAGGCCAGCAGACCCTGCCGCCGGATCGACGCGATCCCGGTCCTCAGGAAGGCGAGCGACGAGCGCAGGTCGCCGATGGCACTGGCCGCCGTGCCTAGGTATTGCGCCGCGACGACGTCCGGCGAGGGGGCCAGCAGCATCCGGCGGATGCGGTCGAGCGACACCCGCCCGTGCTCGATCGGGGAGACCATGGCGATCACGCTGATGAAGCGGGGGTCCGATTCGGGCAGACCCATCTCCTCGACGACCCGCACGATCTGCTCCCGCACGGGCCGGCCGAGATCGGCCCACCAGCAGACGGCGCTCACCGTGGCCAGTCCGTGCAGGGCGAGCTCCGTGCGGCCCTGGGCCTGCAGCTCGACCGCGAGACCGGTCAGCAGGGCGAGCGCCTGGTCGTAGGGCCAGTGGAAGCCGATGGAATTCTGCCGCAGCCACTCCAGTTCGGTCCGCTCGACCGGCTCGAGCTGATCTTCGTCGATGCTCTCGAGCGTGTTCCGCACCTTGGCGAACTGACTGAAGTTGAGCCCGGCGTGCGCGGCCCGCAGGAGCCGTCGCGCGCGCGTCGGCCCGTCCGGTGACAGCTGCGCCGAGCGTTCCCAGGCCCGCTGGGCCGAGCCGGACGAACCGGCCTGGTCGGCCCGCTCGGCCAGGCGGGCCAGGCGATCGGCCACGCCGGCATCGGTGTCGACGGTCGCGGCGGCCAGATGCCAGACCTGCCGGGCCTCCTGGCCGTCCAGGACCGCGGCGATGGCGGCGTGCGTGGCCAGCCGGACCGGGGCCGAGGCCGACCGGGCGACGGACCACCGGATCAGCGGGTGCCGGAATCGCACCATCTCCTTGTCGGCGACGAGCAGCCCGGCGGTGACGGCCGGCGCGAGGTCCTCCGCGGTCACGTTCTGCCCATGGAGGCCGTGCGCGACGGTGAGCACCTCGCCCAGGTCGACCGCGTCGTCGAGGGCGGCGATCAGGATCAGGGACCGGGTCACCATCGGCAGGCGTGAGATGGTGAGCGCGTACGTGCGTTCCAGACGTTCGGTGAGCGGCAGGTCCTGGACCGTGAGATCGCCGGCCCCCATCTGACCGGCCGCGAAGCCGAGCTCGAACAGGCCGAGGGGGTTGCCGGCGGCCTCACGGAGCACGCGTTGCGTCAGGGCCGGCGTCAATTCCGGCGCGACCGTCCGGAGCAGAGCGAGGGCTGCTTCGGCGGACAGCGGCTCGAGCCGGTGCTCGGGCAGGCCGGCGCCGGACAGCCGTGATGCGGACTCCTCGCCGTCCCGCATGCCCAGGAGCAGGCAGACCTTGTCATCGGCCAGGCGGCGACCGACGAACGCGAGGATGTCCCAGCTCTCCTGATCGAGCCACTGCGCGTCGTCGACGATCAGCACCCGTCCCGGACCGGCGGACGTGGTGACGCCGGTGAGGGCCGCCCGGGCCAATTGATAGCTCTCGGCCGGACTGTCGGGTTCGCCCGCCCGGCCGAGAGCAGCCTCCCACCGGCTTCGCCACGCGGCCGGCCCGCTCGACAGCAGGCTTCCCAGAAGCTGATCGACGCCGGTGTAGGGCAGGCGCGTCTCGGTCGGGACCGCGGTCACGGCGAGGACGGACATTCCCCGTTCCCGGGCTTGCTCCCCGGCCAGGCGCAGGAGCGCCGACTTGCCGATCCCGGCGTCCCCGCGCAGCACCAGGGTCGAGCCGCTCGACAACCGGGCGCGTTCCAGCATCTCCAGCAGCAGACTATGCTCGTGAGCGCGGCCGAACAGTTCCACCTCGTCGTCGTCGCGCAAACCGGCCCCCTGGCACGCCCCTCGAGTCTGAGCAGCGTACCAACGCCTTCACCGGCGGTGTGGATCACGAACTGACGGTGCCCGCACACACCGGCAGCGGCGTCGTCCGCGCAGCCGGACGTATCCGACCTATCCCCTCTGGCTCCGCCCCGGCCTGCCGCGCCGGTCCCGGCCGAGCCCTCGAGGCTCGGTCGGGGTCGCGAAGCCGGCGAGTCAGTTGCTTGTGGGTGCGGTGTTCGTGGTTGCGCTGGTCGTGGCAACGCGAGGAGCGCCGGCCCGGCTGCGGAGCAGCGCGGCGGCGACCGCGAGTTGCCAGATGACGATGGTGTAGACCGAGCCGCGTTCGATGGCGCCGGAGGGCAGGCCGGCGTTGAAGGTGAGGAAGAGGGCGGTTACGGAGATCAGGCCGAATGTTCCGAGGACGATGCTGACGAGGCCGATCAGTCGTGTCGGGGAGGTTTTTCGCCAGTGGAGGCCCAGGACGAGGGCGAGCACGTTGCCGCCGAGGATGGCCAGCGTTGCTCCGGTGAAGTGCAGGGGGAGCGTGCCGTTCTGTTGTGCTTGCAGGGAGCCGTGGAAGGTGCCGACCAGGATGTAGCCGATCATGGTCACGATGCCCGTTACGGCGGTGAAGGTTCGGGGCCGCCCGTTGAGCGTCCGTGACAGCAGGACGGTGGCGATCCCGAAGAGGATGCCCTGAACGATGAATCCGGTGTTCATGACCACGTGCAGGGGTGAGTCGAGCTGTCGGCCTTGGAAGACGCCGGCGGTTGCGGATCCGAGGTCGCTGATCCAGTTGTCGGCGTAGCTGTAGTCAGGCGATTTCCAGGCCGCGGCGGCGATCGCTTCGGCGACGAGGTAGATCACCGGGCCCAGCAGGAAGGCGGCAGCCGCGAGGAAGCGGGTCCTGTTCACGATGTGTCCTGTTCCGGTCCAGAATGATTGGTCGGTCAGACTCGAAGGGGTGCCTGGGCTTTTCGTCGACGATCCGTCAGCGCGCGAGGCTGCTGCTGCTGGAGGTTTGGGCGGTGATGTTCTGCAGGCCGCGGTCGAGAAAGCTGATCATCCAGGTGAAGCTGTCGTCGACGGAGGCGTCGATCTGGAACCCGCCAGCTGCTTCCTGGGTCGAGAACCCGTGCAGGGCGCTGCGGAGCATCCGCAGAGCGTGGATCTCCTGACCGGAGTCCAGGTGGTAGCCGCGCAGCATGGCCGCCCAGGAGGCGACGACCCGTTCGACGGCGGGGATGATCGGGTCGTCGGGTCCGGTCGGGCGGGACGAAGCAGCATCGGCGGCCGCGTACTGGCCGGGGTGTTCGAGCACGTAGGTCCGCATCGCCTGGGCGCCGGCGGCGAGGGCGTCGCTGCCGGCCCGGCCCTGGATGGCGTCGCGAATGGCGTCAGCGAACTGGGCCATGGCCCGGACCGCGATGCGGTGGACCAGGTCGGCCTGGCTGGTGATGTGTTTGTAGAGCGCGGGGGTCTTGACTCCGAGCCGTTCGGCGAGCAGGCCCATGCTGAGGTTCTCGAAGCCGATCTCGTCGATCAGGGCGGCGCCGGCCTCGGTGACTGACAGCGGGGTGAGCCGGGCCCTAGGCATTGGCCAGCGTCTTGTCGAGGAAGGGCCGGGCCAGCGCGAGGACCTGATCCGGTGTCTGGGCGTGCAGGTAATGGCCGGCGCCCTCGATGACGGCGAGCTCACCGAGACCGGCGGGCAGGTCAGCGATGATCTTGTCACCCTCGGCGCGGGGGTCGGCCCAGTCGGGGTCGAGGCTGCCCTCGACGACCAGGACCGGGCAGGTGACCTTGGCCAGCTGCGCGCCGGCGTCGCTCGGGCTGGTCTTGCACATGGCCTGCAGGACCTTCATCCGGCCGGGCTCACTCAGCTTCGCTTCGATCCGCGTCAGTTCGGCGTCCCAGTCGGCCGGCTTGACCGGATACGCCACGTCGAGGTACTTCTTCCAGCTCGCCAGACTTCCTAGGACCATGACCTGCGCCATCTGGCTGTAACCGGTCCGGAAGCGTTTCACCCGCATCAGCCCGCCGAGGTCGAAGGGCTGTACGCGGGTGAACGGCGCCAGCTCGATGACGCCGTTGATCAGGTCGGGCGCGGTGGCTGCCGCGATGGTCGCCGCGCCGCCGCTGATCGAGTGGCCGATGATCACGGCGGGGCCGCCGAGGTGGCGCACGACGGCGACGAGGTCGCCCGCGATGTCGGTGCGGCTGTAGCCGTCCCAGCCCAGGCCGGAGTCGCCGCAGCCGCGGAGGTCCACGTTGGCGACCCGGTACCCGGCGTCGGCCAGGGCCGGAGCGAGGAAACGGTAGGAGTGCCGACTGTCGCCGATGCCGTGCGCCAGGACGACGAGGGGGCCCCGCCCGGACACTTCATAGGCGAGGTTGTTGCCGGCGATGCTCAACGACTCGGTCATGACGACCTCCACAGAATTGGTTAACGGCGCTTGCTGTAGGTTAAAGCCGTTAACCATGAAGGTCAAGCGATCTTCGTCGACGTCTCCTCTCCCCGGCGCCGTCGGCGAACCAGCCCTAGCCTCGGACGGGTTCGCCGAGCGTGGCCCGGTGGGCCGCGACGGCGGTCCGGGTCTCCTCGGCGATCAGGTCGCCGTTGATCACCGCGCCGGCCATCAGACCGGCGGCGGCCGAGGAGATGACCTGGGCCATCGGGTTGGCGACGTTGCCGGCGACCCAGACCCCGGGCACCTCGGTCGCGCCGTTCGGGTCGGCCGGCACGTGGGTGGCGACGACGACGTCACCCATCCGCATCTCGGCCACCGGCAGCCCCAGGTCGCTGAGCAGAGCGGCGTTGGCCGCGAAGAACGGGGCGACGACCAGCGCCTGCAGCGGAACCGTCTCGCCGGAACTCAGCCGGACTCCGCTCAACCGGTCGTCGTCGTCGATGACGAGCTCGACCACTTCCCCCTCGGCCACGGTGATGCCGCGGGCGGCCAGTTGCTCGGCCTGCTCCGGGCCCGGCTTCGGGCCGGTGTGGGTGAACAGGGTCACCGTGTCGCTGAGCTGCCGGAACATCTGCGCCTGGTGCAGCCCGCCGGCCGCGCCGGCCAGGACCCCGATCGCCTGGTCGCGCACCTCCCAGCCGTGGCAGTACGGGCAGTGCAGGACGTCGCGCCCCCAGCGCCCGGCCAGGCCGGGCACCGAGGGCAGCTCGTCGGACAGGCCGGTGGTCACCAGCAGCCGCCGCGCGGCGACGGTGGGGCCGTCCTGCACGTCGACGAGGAACCCGTCCTCCGGCGACGAGTCGGTGCCCGGCTGCCGGGGCCGGGCCGGGCGCAGGGCGGTGACGCGTCCGTCGAGCACGTGGGCGCCGTAGCCGATGGCCTCCGCGCGTCCGTCGGCCAGCAGCTGCGCCGGCGCCACGCCCTCGCGCCCGAGGTAGTTGTGGGCGTGGCCCGCCGTGGCGTTGCGGGGCTCGCCGGCGTCGATGACCAGGACGCTGCGCCGCGAGCGGGCCAGGGCCACCGCCCCGCTCAGCCCGGCCGGTCCGCCGCCCACGATCACCACGTCGTACTTCTCGCTTACCTGCTGCGTTGTCACGCCGGCCCCCTCCTGCCGCGGTGCCGGATGCCCCGCGTCGAGACCGACAGTGCATCGCACCTCGCACGATGGCCAACAACCTTTGCGGAAACGGCAAATTCCGGAGGGTCTCAGCGGTTGGTGATCGCGACGTTGTCGAAGTCGGCTGCGGCGTTGTAGACGCGCACCCCCGAAGCGCCCGCGGCGTACGTACCGTCCGTGACCGTGATCCTCGGGTTTGCCAGGTCATCGACGAAGACCTTGAGGGAGCTGCCGACCGCCTCGACGCGCAGGTGATACCGCGTCCCCGGGGTGATGGACAGGGAGGCGGCGCCCAGCCGGGTCCAGTTGTTGTCGGCCTTGCCCAGCACGACCTGGCCCGCCGGGGAGATGCCCGCGTAGTAGCCGCGGTAGCTGTCGGTGCCGACGGCGGGGGAGGTGGCCCGGAAGACCAGGCCGGCGTCGCCCCCGGTGGAGGTGACCGTGACGTCGGCGTCGTACACCGCGTTCGTGTGGTTGTCGGTCAGCAGGGATTTGCCGCCGTAGGAGTGCTGGGCCCGGTACTGCCCGCCGGTGGCTGTCCAGGACCCGCCGTACGTCTTCCAGCCGACCCCGTTGTTGTCGTCGAAGTTGTCCTTGACCAGCATCTTGATCCGCTGGATGGTGCCGTCGGCGTTGAACTGCATCCGGTCGTACGCCAGGAACCGGGCGTTGCCGTCGGTCTCGCCCAGCGGCCGGCGGTGATAGAACGTGTACCAGGTGTCGGAGCCCGGGATGTTCAGGACCGCGTTGTGGCCCGCGCCCCGAGCCACCGCGGCGTCCTGCGCGAGGATCTTGTCGAGACGCCGGAACGGCCCGATGGGGGAGTCCGACATGGCGTAGGCGACGGAGTAATCGGGACCGGTCCAGCCGCCCTCGGACCACATCAGGTAGTACGTGCCGTTGCGCTTGAGCATCTGCGGGCCCTCGACGTAGCCGGCCGGGGTGATCTCCTTGTGGACGGTGCCGTCGGGGAACGTGCCGAGGCTCGTCATGTCGCTGTTCAGCCGGGCGACGTTGGCGTGCCCGTGGCCGCCGTAGTAGATGTAGGCCTGCCCGTCGTCGTCGATGAACACGTCCTGGTCGATCGGCTGTGCCCCGTTGAAGAAACGATCGATGAGCGGCCGGCCGATGGCGTCCACGTAGGGACCCTCGGGCCGGTCCGCGACCGCGACGCCGATGCCACCGAGCTCGGCGGCGCTCTGGATGTCGTTCGCCGCGAAGTACAGGTAGTACCGGCCGTTGCGCTGGATCGGCGCGGGCGCCCAGACCGCCTCCTTCGCCCAGGAGACGTTCGCGGTGGTCAGCACGTTCGGGTGCTTGGTCCAGCTGACGAGGTCGGCCGAGGAGAAGGCGTCCAGGTACGTCTGCTCGGCGTAGCTGCGCGAGGAGGTCGGGAAGACCCAGTACCGGTCGTTGTAGATCGCCACGTCGGGGTCGGCGTACCGGCCGTCGACGAAGGGATTGCCCGCCTCCGCGGTCGAGTAGGCGGGCGGCGCCGCGGTCGAGTGGGCGGGCGGCGCCGCGGTCGAGTAGGCGGGCGGCGCCGCGGTCGAGTAGGCGGGCGGCGCCGCGAGGGCCGGGACGGCGAGCAGGGCGGCCAGGGCCGCGGCGACAGTTCCCACGAGTTCCTCCATCGACATCCAACGATGAATGATGAAGCTTGTTTACTGGTGTGGGAACCTGTCGTCAAGTGGTGCGGCCTGATCGCGCCTCAGACGTCGGCCGTGCAGGAGGCCGGCGGGCTCAGGGTGTCGACGAGGCGGGTGGCGGCGGGGACGTGCTTCGCGTACGCCCTCGGGTAGGCCGACACCTGGACGGCCTGGGCCGCCTCGGTCATCCGCATCTGCTGCCAGCCGTCGACGGTGAGCAGCTTGTCGTAGAACTTGCCGGTCTGGTACGCCGGGTCGGACAGCTGCTCGGGCGATCCCCAGCCCTGGCTCGGGCGCTGCTGGAACAGGCCGATCGAGTCCCGGTCGCCGCTCCGCAGGTTGCGCAGCCGGGACTCCTGCAGGGCGGTGGCGATCGCGATCACCTGGCCCTCGACCGGCACCCGGCGCCGGGCGCCGATGGTGACGATGAGACGCGCGTGGGCCAGTTGCTCGGCACTCCAGTCGCCCGGGGCCGATGCGGCCGCCGAGGTGGGTGGGCAGGCCGCGTCGGCTCGGAGCAACGGACTGACGGCGAAACCGGCCACCACGGCGAGAACGATCACGAACAACGCGCGCACGGCGAAGGGGCACCTTCCGGTCGGGGATCCGGCGAAGGGTACCGGCCCGGATCATGGCCGGGGAACAAGGCCCGGTCCGGCGATGCTGAAATCTTCGTGATCGACTCCGAACCGCGATTGTCTCTGCTCGACCGTTCCCGTACCCGCGTCGGCGAGGCCGACTGGGAGGCGCTCCGGAGCACGGTGACCCGCGCGGCGAACGCCGAACGGCTGGGCTACGACCGGTTCTGGGTCGCCGAGCACCACGGGGTTCCGGGGATCGCGGGCGCGGCCCCGGCGGTGCTCCTCGCGGCCGTCGCCGGCGCGACGACGACCATCCGGATCGGCTCGGCCGGGGTGATGCTGCCCCACCACCAGCCGCTCGTCGTCGCCGAGCAGTTCGCCACGCTGACCGCTTTCGCGGCCGGCCGGGTCGATCTGGGCGTGGGGCGCTCGCCCGGTTTCACCGCCCCCGTACGCCGGGCGTTGCGGCAGACCGAGCCCGACTTCACCGCGGATCTGACCGAGTTGCTGGGTTTCCTCACCGGCACGGCCGAGATCAGCGTGCACCCGCAGCCGCGGGGCGCGGTCCCGCTGTACGCGCTGGCCACCGGGAGCGGCCTGCGGGTCGCGGCCGAGCTCGGGCTGCCGGTCGTCGTGGGCGGTCCGCTGCTCGGGGTCGGCGGCGACCCGGCACCCGGGCTGTCGGCGCTGGCCGAATACCGGCGCGCCTTCCGGCCGTCGCCGCGGCAGCCCGGGCCGTGGGTCGGGATCAGCCTCGACGTGCTGGTCGCCGACACCGCCGCCGAGGCCGCCGACCTGCTGCTGCCCGAGGCCTGGGCGATGGCCCGCAGCCGTACGGCCGGCGTGTTCCCGCCGCTGGAACCGGTGGAGGCGGTCCGCGCCGCCGCCCGGACCCCGCGCCAGCAGCAGTACCTGGAGCAGACCGTCGCGGCGGCGATCACCGGCACGCCCGCTCAGGTCGAGAGCCGGCTGGCCGAGCTGCTCGACCGCACCGGGGCGGCCGAGCTGGTCGCCGCGGGCAGCACGTTCGACCGGGCCGCCCTGGCCGCGTCGGATTCCGCGCTGGCCGCATTGTTCGGCCGGGCAACCCACTTCGGGACCGCGCGTCCATAGTGGAAGGCCTATGCTGACGACCTCATCGGTTTCCGGGAGGACGCGCGTGTCGAACGACGAACAGCGGTATCCGGACGTGGACACTTCCGTCCCGCAGACCGCGCGGATCTGGAACTACCTGCTCGGCGGCAAGGACAACTTCGCCGTGGACCGGGCGGTCGCCGACCAGATCCTCGCCGCCCAGCCCGAGCTGGCCGAGCACGCCCGCCTCAGCCGCGACTTCCATGGGCGCGCCGTGCGCCACCTGGCCGGTGCGGCCGGCGTCCGCCAGTTCCTCGACATCGGCACCGGCTTGCCCACGGCCGACAACACCCACCAGGTGGCCCAGTCCGTGGCGCCCGACAGCCGCATCGTCTATGTCGACAACGACCCGCTGGTCCTCACGCACGCCCGCGCGCTGCTCACCAGCCGACCCGAGGGCGCCACGAGCTACGTCGACGCCGACATGCACGACATGGAGCTGGTGCTGCGCGAGGCGGGCCGGACGCTCGACTTCTCGCAGCCGGTGGCGGTGCTGTTCATGGGGGTCCTCGGTCACGTCGAGGACGACGCCGTCGCGCAGACCATGGTGGGCCGGGCGATGGACGCGGTCCCGGCCGGCAGTCATCTCGTCCTGTGCGACGGCACCGACATCACTCCCGAGGTGGTGGACGCGGCCCGGATCTGGAACGAGTCGGCCGCCCTGCCGTACCACCTGCGCAGCCCGGCCCGCCTGGCCCAGCTCTTCGACGGTCTCGAGCTCGTCGACCCGGGTCTGGTGTCGGTCACCCGGTGGCGGCCCGACACCGAGGTGCGCGAGATCGACCAGTACGGCGGTGTCGGCCGCAAACCGTGAGCTGACGGGTCAGGGCTTGCGGGCCACCCCGCCGTAGACGGAAACCTGGTCGTCCGAGGGTGCCGGCTGACCGGTGGGGTCGCCCAGGTCGGGCCGCCAGGCGGGCAGGATCTGCAGGCCCGGGTCGACCAGGTCGAGCCCGGTGAAGAACCGCTCGATCTGCGGCCGGGGCCGGACCTTCATGGTGACGCCCTGGCGCCGGTAGACCTCGGCCACCTGCTCCCACGCCTCCGGGCGGAAGTCGCCGGTCAGGTGGGACAGCGCGAGATAGCTGCCCGCCGGCAGCGCGGCCAGGAGCCGCTCGACGATCGTCCACGGGTCGTGCTCGTCGCCGACGAAATGCAGCACCGCGATGAGCAGCAGTCCCACCGGGCGATCGAGGTCGAGCGCGTCGGTCGACGCCACCGAGTCGAGGATCGCGTCGATGTCGCGCAGGTCGGCGTCCAGATAGTCGGTACGGCCGTCCGGGTGGCTGGTCAGCAGCGCGCGGGCGTGTGCGAGCACGATCGGGTCGTTGTCCACATAGACGATCCGGGAGCGGGGGTTGATGCTCTGGGCCACGTGGTGCACGTTCGGCGCGCTCGGTATGCCGGTGCCGATGTCGAGGAACTGGTCGATGCCCTGCTCGGCCAGGAAGCGGACGGCCCGGCGCAGGAACAGCCGGTTCTGTTGCGGGGGGATCCGGCTGTCCGGGTTGGCCTGCAGGCCCTTCTCGGCCGCGGCCCGGTCAGCCGCGAAGTTGTCCTTGCCGCCGAGCAGGTAGTCGTAGACCCGGGCCGGGTGCGGCCGATCGGTGCGCAGGTCTCGCTGGGTTTCGAACGGCTGGGTCTCGGACGGCTGGGTCTCGGACGGCTGGGTCTCGGACGGCTGGGTCTCGGACGGCTGAGCCATGTTCACGGTCCCCTTCCGGCGGCCGCACGAGACGTGGGCCGATCCCTGCGGAAATACTAGGGACCGGCCGCGTCGCCGTCGAGGTACCGGACGGCGCGACTATGGTCGGACTCGTCGCGTCCGAGAACATCCGGCCCTTCCCGCCGGCGCGATCCCGTCGCGCCGAGAGGACACCCGATGCACCCACGATTCGCCGAACTGGCCTGGGCCCCCACCGGTATCGGGGAGATCAGCCTGCGGCGGCGGCTCGACCCGACCACCGAGACCGAGGTGTACGAGGTCAAGCTCGGCGACGAGTACCTGATGTCGAGCCTGTTCACGGTGGCCGAGGAGGAACTGGCCCGGCTCACCCTGGCCACCCTGCCCGGCGCCCCGCTGGACGTCGTCGTCGGCGGTCTCGGTCTCGGCTACACCGCCCGCGCGGCTCTGGCCGACGACCGGGTCCGGTCGATGACCGTGGTCGAGGCGCTGGGCCCGGTGATCGACTGGCATCGTCAGGATCTGCTCCCCGGGGCCCGCAGCCTCACCGCCGACCCCCGCACCACGCTGCTCGAGGGTGATTTCTTCGCGCTGTTGCGGGACGGCGCCGGCTTCGACCCGGCCGATCCCGGCCGCCGCTTCGACGCGATCCTGGTCGACATCGACCATTCCCCGGTCAACGTGCTGGCCCCGGCCCACGCCGACCTCTACACCCCGGCCGGCCTGGCCCGGCTCGGCCGGCGACTGCGTCCCGGCGGCGCCTTCGGCCTGTGGTCCGACGACGCCCCCGAGGACACGTTCCTGGCCGTCCTGCGGCAGTCCTTCGCGACGGTGGCCGCCCACGTGGTGCCCTTCGCCAATCCGCTGACCGGTGGCACCTCGACCAACACCGTCTACGTCGCCACCACGGCCGGCCCCGGCCCGCGCCCCTGATCAGTGGTGGCCCGGCTCCGGGATCGCGCCGGCCGCACGCGGCTCGGCCCGCAGGAAATCGGCGAGATCGACCAGGTGCAGCACGGTGCCGACCAGCGGCCGTACGTTGATCAGGCGGACAGCCGCGTCCTGGGCAGCCGCGTGCCGGTAGATGGTGATGAGCGCGGTGACGCCGGCCGCGTCGAGAAAGTGCATGCCGGCCGCGTCGAGCACCACGTGCGCGGGAGCGTGCCGGTCGATGGCGTCTATGACGGTTCCCTGCAGAAGGGGTGCGGTGGCCATGTCGACCTCCCCGGCGACGGTGACTCCCAGGGTCCCGTCACCTCGTGAGGTCACCTCGACGGCGAGTGGTGACCGCGTGTCCCGCTCGAAGTTGTTCACATCACACCGCTCTGACGTAGGCGTGCCGGAATCGGCGGCACGGTGTTCGCGAAGCTCATCGCCGGGTGATGCGCGACGTCGACCGACGGCACAGTTTATGTCATAAACTCCGATCGGCAAGACGGGCGGTGAGGGCCGGAAGTGAATTATTGACGTTCATGGTCGACGGGCCGCGTCGTCGTGGGTGATACGGATTGACGGCTCTGTGCGGCTCGGCGCCGGACCGTGGGTCATCCAGGGCCCCGGCAAAGTCGTTAGATGATGCCGAGTAGGGCCAGCGGGCGGTTGCTGTCACGGGCGTAGTGGCGGTTGGCGGCTGCGATGTTGGTGATTCCTGCGGTGCGTATGGCTCCGATGGCGGC
>NZ_JALPVJ010000021.1 GCF_023544445.1 Actinoplanes sp. M2I2
TGCATGTGTTAAGCACGCCGCCAGCGTTCGTCCTGAGCCAGGATCAAACTCTCCAACAAAATCTTTGGAAAAGCGTCCCGGCAACAAAATAATGTTGCCAAAGGAATCTCCCACCTAACCTGCACCAACCCTCCCGAAGGAGAAGAAAGTGACAAGCCGGCCGGGGTTCAAACTAATTGGCACTGGCTTATCAAGCACCCTGTTGAGTTCTCAAAGAACAACCACACCCGGCTAACCGCTCCGGGGCACTCGTTTTACTTTACTCTCGCTTTACCGCTTCGTCAAACCCCGGAAATCTCCGAGAAATGCGATCCGGATCAACTCGAGCCCGCAGAAATCTACACCAGCTATTGCTGAAGTATTTCACTTGGGGTTCCTCCAGGACGGCCGCGCCGGGCCCCTGCCGGGTCCCGCTCGCTCGCCCGTCTCCCTGGCGGCTCGGTAAACATTACAGGGCCGGGCCATGGACGCCAAATCGGCCCCCTGCGAACCAGGTCACAGGAGGCCGAGGGGTCGGAAGCCTCAGGTCGCGACTGCGCCACCCGAGGGGCTACTGGGCGTAGTCCACGCCGGCGAAGGTCCGCTTTCCGCGGCGGAGGACCAGGAACCGGCCGTGCAGGAGGGTGTCGGGGGTGGGCGCGGCTTCGCCGTCGGTGATGCGGACGTTGTTCACGTAGGCGCCCCCCTCGGTGATGGTGCGCCTTGCCTCGTTGGCGCTCGCCACCAGACCCGACTCCTTGAGCAGGGTGCTGTAGTTGGGCATCTCCCCCCGTACGGAGAGAAGCCCGGCCTCGCCCAGGGCCGCGCGCAGCGTCTCGGGCGAGAGCTCGTCGAGCGAGCCCCGGCCGAAGAGGGCCTGGCTGGCCATGATGGCCTGCTGGGCCTCGCTCTCGCCGTGCACCAGGGCGGTGATCTCCTCGGCCAGGGCGCGCTGGGCCAGCCGGGCCTGGGGGCGGTCGGCGGTCGCCTTCTCCAGTTCTTCGAGCTCCTCGCGGCTCTTGAAGCTGAAGAACCGCAGGTAGTTGTTGACGTCGCGGTCGTCCGCGTTGATCCAGAACTGGTAGAACGCGTACGGCGAGGTCATCTCGGGGTCGAGCCAGACCGCGCCGCCCTCGCTCTTGCCGAACTTGGTGCCGTCGGCCTTGAGCACCAGCGGGGTGGTGAAGGCGTGCACGGGGCCGGCCCCCCGGCGACGCACGAAGTCGACGCCGGCGGTGATGTTGCCCCACTGGTCGGAGCCCCCGAACTGCAGCGCGCAGCCGTGCCGCTCGTGCAGCTGGTAGAAGTCGTTGGCCTGGAGCAACTGGTAGCTGAACTCGGTGAAGCTGATGCCGCTCTCGAGGCGGTTGCGTACCACGTCGCGGGCCAGCATCTTGTTGACCGGGAAGTGCTTGCCGACGTCGCGCAGGAACTCGATGACCGAGGTCGGGCCGGTCCAGTCGAGGTTGTTGACCAGGGTGGCCGCGTTGTCGCCGTCGTAGGTGACGAACGGGGCCAGCTGGGCCCGGATGCGTTCCACCCAGCCCTGGACGACCTCGGGCGCGTTGAGGCTGCGCTCGCTGGACTCGCGCGGGTCGCCGATCTGGCCGGTGGCGCCGCCGACGAGCAGCAGGGGGCGGTGCCCGGCGCGCTGGAGCCGGCCGGCGGTGATGACCTGCATGAGATGACCGACGTGCAGCGACGCGGCGGTGGGGTCGAAGCCCACATAGAACGTGATCGGGTCGCCGGTGAGCGCTGCGGCCAGCGCGGCCGGGTCGGTCGAGTCCTGGATCAGTCCACGCCATGTCAGGTCGTCTACGAGAGTCACCCGCCGATTGTCCCGCACCCCCCGGCTGGGACGACACCGGGTTTGGGCGCCATACCCGCCGCCACCCCCGGCGCCGCGCACCCGGAGCTGCGGAACGAGGGCGACGGGACCATGCTGTACGGATGAGTCGCCTGGGTAGCGGTGAACCGCCGATCGACATCTCGAAGAAGAAGGCCATGGCCCGGCTCGAGGAGGCCCAGCAACGCCTGTTGCGGTTGCGGCTGATCCTCGGGGGCCAGATCGGTGAGAAGACGATCGGCCCGCCGCTGTGCTGCGTCTTCGAGGGCTGGGACGCCTCCGGCAAGGGCGGCGCGATCAAGCGGCTGGTCGCCCCGCTCGACCCGCGGTTCGTCCGGGTCTCCCAGTTCGCCGCGCCGACGTACGACGAGAAGCGCCACCACTTCCTGTGGCGCTTCTGGCCCAAGTTGCCCGGCTGGGGCGGGATGGCGGTGTTCGACCGTTCCTGGTACGGGCGGGTCCTGGTCGAGCGGGTCGAGGGTTTCGCGACCAAGGAGCAGTGGTCGCGGGCCTACAACGAGATCGTGGAGTTCGAACGGACGCTCGTCCACGAGGGCATGATCATGGTCAAGTTCTGGATGCACGTCTCCCCGGAGGAGCAGCTGCGCCGGTTCGAGGACCGGTCGGGCGACCCGCTGCGGCAGTGGAAGCTCACCGATGAGGACTGGCGCAACCGCGAGAAGCGACCGGCGTACGAGGCCGCGATCGAGGAGATGCTCGAGCGCACCGACCCGACGTGGGCGCAGTGGCACGTCATCCCGGCCAACGACAAGCACTACGCCCGTTTCGCCGTGGTCGAGGCGGTCTGCGACGCCGTGGAGGCCGAGCTGACCAAACGCGGTCTGTCCTTCTAGCCGCTAGCCGGCCGGTTTGTAGGGCGGCAGGCCGAGCGTGTCACGGATGGACTGCTGCACCTCGTCGGCCGACGGACGGGCGTCGATGTTGTGGACGACCTCTTTGCGACCGAAGATGTCGAGCACCGGGCGAGTCTTCTCGTAGTAGTCGCGCAGCCGGGCGTCAAGCGCCTCGGGGGTGTCGTCGGCCCGGGTGATCAGCTCGTGGCCGCAGATGTCGCAGCGGCCCTCGACCTCGGGCCGGTCGGCGATGAGGTTGTAGTCCATGCCGCAGTTGGGACAGAGCCGTCGGCTGAGCACCCGGCGGCGTACCTCGTCGTCGGACAGCTCGAGGTGGATCACGGCGTCGATGTCGTAGCTCTCCATGAAGAACTCGGCCTGCCGGCCGTTGCGCGGGAACCCGTCGATGACGAAGCCGAAGTTCCAGTCGTGCCGGTCGAGGCGCTCGCGGACCACCGACTCGACCAGGTCGTCGCCGACCAGCTCGCCGGCGGTCATCGTGCGGCGTACCTGGGCGCCCAGCTTGGTGTGGTTCTGCACGTTCCACCGGAAGATGTCGCCGACGGAGATGTGCACCAAGTCGAGGTCGGCGCAGAGCAGCTCGCTCTGGGTGCCCTTGCCGCTGCCCTGCACTCCCATGATGACGAACTTGCGCATGTCAGCTCTCTCCGTCGGCCGCGCCGATGCGCAGCGGTCCCGGCGCGGCGCGCCCGGTCAGCGTGGTGGGGTCGATGCTCCAGGCGTGGGCCACGGCGAGCACATCCTTCTCGCCCACCAGGACGGTGGTCTCCTCGTCGAGGACGCCGGGCAGGCCGGCGTCGCGTTCGGCCGGGTCGGGCTCGCCGTGCCAGGACGTGACTTCGCCGGTCTGTCCCACATACCCGAAAGTACGGATCAACTCACCGGCGGCGGCCCGCTGCCAGCGGTGCAGCTCGGTGACCCGGTGGGTGGCGAAGAACTGCACCTCGGTGCCGAGCACCTCGGACAGCGCGACGACGTCGACCGAGGTGTCGGGCCGCAGGAGCCACCGGCCGGTGGCCAGCACCCACAGCTCGTCGCGGGCGCCGGTCAGCGGCGGGGTGACCGCCACCCGGTCGTCCGTGAGGTGGGCCAGGTCGATGCCGTCGCGCCACGGCACCGTGCCGAGGTCGCGCAGGCCGAGGGCGGCGATCACGGACTCCGGGCTCCCCTGGGCCCCGTGACGGACGGCGAGCCAGGCTTGCTTGCCGCCGAATCCGACCATTACGTCCTTATCCATGCCGTCAACGCTATCCGGTCAGCGCGGGCGGCTGTCCAGCGAAGCGCGGCCCTCAGCGCCAGCCGTACTCCTGGCGTAGCCGAGCGGCGACCTCGTCGAAGCGGGAGCGGTCGAGGATGGCGCCCTCACGCCGGATGCCGTCGTGGTCGACCTCGATCACCCGGTCGAGGCGGAGCCAGCTGGGGCGGTCGTCCTTGTCCCACGGGCCGGCGCCGAGCGCGAGCCAGTTGTGCTCGCCGTCACGCCGGTCCTTCGACGACAGCATGAGCCCCAGGACCGTACGCCCGGAGCGCCCGACCACCAGGACCGGCCGGTCCTTGCCCTGGGCCGGGTCGTCCTCGTAGGGCACCCAGGTCCACACGATCTCGCCCGGGTCGGCGTCGCCGTCGAGATCGGGCGAATACTCGATGTGGCGGCCGCGCTCGTGGGTCGGCACATGCCGTGGCTGAGGCCGGCCCGGCGGCGGGCTCTGCCGGGGACGGGGCGCGGGCGCCGGGGCCGGTGAGGGACCGCGGGAGGGGGCGATGCGCTCCGCCACCCGGCGCAGGAAGGACTTGAGAATCTTGACCACGGGAGCACTCTAGGCTGCCGGTACGACACCGGACATCGACGCCTGGCTGCCCCGGCCGGCGCGACGGCTCAGCTGACGAAGTCCTGGGTCATCCAGGTGACGCCCTTGCTGTCGCGCACGATGCTCAGGCCGATCCGCTTGAAGCCGGGGTTGAGCAGGTTCTTGCGGTGGCCGTCGTTCGGCGGGACCTCGGCCAGCATGCTGTCGGTGAGGCCGTTGGCCGCCTTGACCTTGGCCGCGTCGCTGGCGCCGCTCGATCCGTAGCCGATGTTCTCGCCGGCACCCGACCACTTCACGCCCTGGGCGCTAAACCGGTCGCCCAGGCCGCTCTCGCCCGGGCACTGATGCGAGAGGCCGCAGCCGTCGATCATGAGCTGGGTGTGGACGGCGGCCGCCTTCGACAGCTGGGTGTCCAGGCTCAGGGTGCCCAGGCCTTCGGCCTTGCGGGCGGCGTTGATGCGCGCGAGCACCTGCTCGGCGACCGAGCCGCTGGTCTGCGGGGCGGTCGTCGACGGCTTCTTCGTCCTGGTCCGGGTGGCCGTCGGCTTGGGTGTCGACTTCTTCGTCGTCGGCTTCGCGCTCGGCGCCTTCGAGCTCGGCGGGGTCGTCGTCGGGGCGGCCGAGCTGGGCGTGGCCGACGGGGACGAGGAGGGGGACGGCGCCAGCGTGGGCGGAGCCGACTCGGTGACGCCGGGGTCCTCGGTGAGGGGCTGGTCGGCCCCGGTGTTCACGGCGGAGGTCGTCGTCTCCGCCTCGGCGTCCTTGGTGAGCCCGGCGACGGTGAATCCGGCCCCGATCACCACGGCGGTGGCGCCGGCCACCATCGTGTAGCGGAAACGGGCGGCAGCGGACATCGACACGGGAGAGCTCACCTCGGGGATAAGGGGGGACGGCGCGGCCCCACTATGCGCCGCCTACCGGGCCTGCTCTGCGCGGCTAATCAGTCCTTAAGGTTGGGCACACCGAGATCTAAAGATCAAAACCTACCGACGGCCGCCACGGGGTCACGGGGTCACGGGCTCGGGACGGCTCGGGCGGCCGGTGTGCTTGGCTGGTCCGGTGAACGAGAACTGGCTGGATCTGCCGGCGAGCGAGGTCGACGAGGCCGCCCGGCGCCTGCTGGGGTGGCACCTCACCGCCAACGACGTCACGGTGCGGCTGACCGAGGTCGAGGCGTACAGCGGGCTCGGCGAGGACCCCGCGTCGCACGCGCATCGCGGCCGGACGGGCCGGAACGCGGTCATGTTCGGTCCGGCCGGCTTTCTGTACGTCTATCAGATCTACGGCATGCACTTCTGCGCCAACATCGTCTGCGGCGAGGAGGGGCGCGCCGCGGCGGTGCTGCTGCGCGCCGGCGAGGTCGTCGAGGGCCTGCCGTACGCCCGGGAGCGGCGGCCGGCGTCGCGCGGGGACACGGACCTGGCCGCCGGGCCGGCGAAGCTCATGCAGGTGCTGGCGCTCGACCGGGGCGCCAACGGCACGTCCGTCGTCGACGGCACCGGCCCGCTGACGGTGTCCCCCGGCTCGGGCCCGAAGGTCGCGGTGGCGGCCGGGCCCCGGGTGGGGGTCACGGCGGCGCACGATGTGGCCTGGCGGTTCTGGATCGAGGGGGATCCGACGGTCAGCGCCTATCGGCGGCACACCCCCCGGTCCCGGGCCCCGAAAGTGTCGTAGGGCGCTGCTACCAAGGAGGCATGGAGAAGCCTCGCGTGGTCGTGTCGGTGACGACGTCCGTCGACGGGCGGGTCGCCCTGCATCGTGACCGTCCGCTGATGACCACCGAGGACGGCAAGGTGTGGGAGACGCTGCGGCCGCCCAGCGCCCAGGCCGTCGAGGAGGCGCGCGACGCGCTGCTGGAGCGGCTGCACTCCCCCACCGTGCGGCTGGAGGGCAGCGGGTCGATGGTGCCGCCCTCCACCGGACCGCTCACCGGTCTGCCGCCGGCCTCGGCCGACGAGGTGTACGAGGACTTCGTGGCCGTGGACGCGACGCGGTGGTTCGCGGTCGTCGACGGCCGGGGCCGGGTGCGGTGGACGATGAAGGAGGCCGGCGGTCAGCACCTGCTCGTGCTGGCCTCGCGGTCGACCCCGGCCGCCTATCTGGCTCATCTGCGCCGGGAAAGGATCAGCTATCTGGTGGCCGGCACGCAGCGGGTCGACCTGGGGGCGGCACTGGGGCGGATGCGGTCGCTGCTCGGCGTCTCCTGCGTGGTGTCGACGGGCGGGGGCGGGCTCAACGGCGCGCTGCTGCGGGCCGGGCTGGTCGACGAGATCCAGCTGATCGTGCTGCCGGCGGCGATCGGGGGCCTGGGGACGCCCGGTCTGTTCGACGGTCCGGCGCCGGCCGACGGCGAGCTCCCGACCCGGCTGCGGCTGCTGTCCTCGCACACCGAGGCCGACGGCACGCTCTGGCTGCGATACGAGGTGGTGCGCTCTGGCTGAAACAGCCCCGGCCGGGCGGCCGGGCCGCTAGCGTCCGGACTGATGATTCCGCAGCGATGGTTGATCGTTTGCAGCGCCCTGTGCTCGGCCGGCCTGCTCTGGTCGGGCGTGCTCGTCGCCGGCCTGATGGCCGGGGTGAGCCTGGTGCCGACCGCGTGGGCGGTCGGGGTGGCCGCGGCGCTGACCGTGCCCGGGACGATCGTCGGGGTGCTGGGCAACCGCTGGTACTACCGGACCACGCGGCCGCGCAGCCGGTGGAGCCTGACGTCGTGGGTGCCGCCGCACGTGCCGCACTGGGCCGGCATGCTGGCCGGGGTGCTGTTCTTCGCCTTCTGGCTGGCCGTGGTGGTGGCCTTCGCCGGCCTGGACGGCGACCGCGAGCTTCGCAACGGTCAGTACGTGCTGATCGACGACGACCGCACCACGGTCGTGACCGAGTCGGACTACTCCCACCAGGGTGACCTGGAGCAGCAGATCTCGCTGGGGGTCCTGGGCGCGCTGGCCGTGGGCGGCACGTTCATGACCGGCGCCGTGCTGACCCACCACGCGGCCCCGCAGCCCACCGAGACGCAGTCCGCGGGCCGGCCGCTGGCCTGACGGCCGCCCGCGGCCGGGGTGTGAGGCCGGCGGCCGGGCTGTGAGGCCGGCGGCCGGGCTGCGAGGCCAGGCTCCGGGGTGTGGGTGTCCGCCTCCGGGGAATGCTAGGAAGCGAGCCGCTCTCGGGCGAGATGTCCGGAGCCGGCCGGCTCGACGCCGAGGTCGGGCTGGTTGATCTCGGCCCACACCTCGTCGAGGGAGAGGCCGAGGACGTCGGCGATCGCCGCGATGGTGGGGAAGGCCGGGGTCGCCACCCGGCCCGACTCGATCTTGCGGAGGGTCTCCGGGGAGACGCGGGCGTCGAGGGCGGTCACGAGCATGGAGCGTTCCCCGCGGGCGCGACGCAACAGGGCGCCGAGGCGCTGTCCGCGCTCGACCTCCGCGGGTGTGAGCGGCAACCTGACCATGACCCGATTCTAGTACCGGGATAATATGGCCGGGATAGTTATTGTTAGCGCGAGGAAGGCGCCTCATGATCGAGATTCTCGAACCCTCCGACCTGCCCCGGGCGAGGGTGACGGGCGCCCTGGTCGCCGAGATTCTGCAGACCCTGAAGAGTCGCAGCACGGTCGGCACCAACCTGCTGGAGATCGACCGGTGGGCCCAGGAAATGATCATCGGGGCCGGGGCGCAGTCCTGCTACGTCGATTACGCGCCGTCCTTCGGTCGCGGGCCGTTCGGGCACTACATCTGCACCTCGGTCAACGACGCGGTGCTCCACGGCCTGCCGCACGACTACACGCTGGCCGACGGCGACCTGCTGTCCCTCGACCTGGCCGTGCTGAAGGGCGGCATCGCCGCCGACTCGGCCATCAGCTTCGTCGTCGGCGACTCGCGCCCCGCCGAGAGCGTCGCGCTGATCGACGCGACCGAACGCGCGTTGAAGGCCGGCATCGCGGCGGCCCGGCCGGGCGCCCGCATCGGCGACCTCTCGTACGCCATCGGCTCGGTCCTCACCGCGGCCGGTTACTCGGTCAGCACCGAGTTCGGCGGTCACGGCATCGGCTCGACGATGCACCAGGACCCGCACGTCTCGAACACCGGACGACCCGGCCGCGGCTACAAGCTGCGCCCCGGGCTGCTGCTGGCGCTGGAGCCGTGGATCATGGCCGACACCGCCGAGCTCCGCACCGACGCCGACGGCTGGACGCTGCGCAGCGTGACCGGCGGCCGGACGGCGCACAGCGAGCACACCATCGCCATCACCGACGACGGCGCCGAGATCATGACCCTGCCGAAGGCGCACGTCGCCGGCTGACGAAGGGCGTCAGCGCCGCAGGCCGTCCTCGATGGCCCAGCGCAGGAAGTCGGACGTCTCCCGGCCGCGCTCGGTCGGGTCGTCGTAGCCGGCCGGCTCGTCCGGGCGCTCGCGGATGCGCAGGGCGTCGAGGCCGAGCCGGCGCCAGCGCGGGTCCAGCTCGGCGACGACGTAGCGACCGGCGCCGCTCTTGGAGGTCAGCTCGTCCCTGGCCAGCAGGTGGTGCAGGCGGGCGACGCCCAGCACCACCCAGAGCACGGCCGGCTCGTCCGCGCCGAGCTCGGTGAGATCGCCCTGCTCGACCTGGTGGAGGATCGACCGCCAGTACGTGTCGAGGTTGTTCCGGGTGAAAGCGCGCAGCTCGGCCTTGTCGGTGTGGACGGGTGGCAGCTCGCCGCGGATCACGACGGCCCGTTCGGCGAGCTCGTGCCAGGTGACCGGGTTGATGTCGATCGTGCCCGCGGGATCGAACCGGCTCCGGAAATACACGGGTCGCGGGCCGACGGCCGACGCCGGGCCGGCCAGGTCATCGGGCGAGCAGTGGAAGCCGTCGAACACGACCTCGGGATGCCGGGCCGTGGTCTCCTCGTGGGCCTCGGCCAGGGCGGCGTGGCCGGGCGGCTCGGCCCACACGCCGACGAAATCCACGTCGCTGCCGGCGAAGAACTCCCCCCAGCAGAGCGAACCGTGCAGGAACAGCCCGGTGAGGGCGCCGGGCTGCCGGGCGTCGATCTCGGTCAGGAACGTACGGGCGACATCCACGCCGGGCAGGCTAGCGACCACGGTCCACTCGCGCGGTCCGGCCGGCCTCGGACCGCAGCAGGTCGGCGCTGGTCGCGGCCACGAAGCTGCGCACCTCGTCGCCCCGGCCCGGGTCGGTGTCGTCGCCGCCCCCGTACCACCAGTCGCGGGCCCACCCGATGAGCCCGGACCACTCGGGCCGGCCCCGGACGGTCCGGTCGGCGGCCCGGCGCTTGGACAACTGGCTGCCGTATCGCAGGTGCTGCACGGCCCGGCACATGGTCAGCACCGAGTAGGACTGCGCCCCCGGCGTCGTCATTTGCTCGACCCAGGTCGGCCAGTCGCGAACGTGGTCGACCAGAGCGGACCGCACGAGCTCGGCGTCGAAGGGCGGCAGGAGCTCAGCGGCCGGCGGCCCCAGCAGGCAGCGGCCGCTGTCTCGGACGGTCGACCAGGTGACGATCCGGTGCCGGGTGACCGGCAGCAGATGCAACGGTTCGCCGGGACTGATCCGGGCGAGCAGCCGCTGACCGGGGGCGAATTCGGCGGCCGCCGCACCGGTCGCGTCGATCGAGATGTACTCCACCTCGATCCGCCCGGCCCATCCCGGGTGCCGGTCGTCGAGCCCGGCGTGCAGCCCGGCGAGCACCGGAAGCAGCCGGTGGTCAGGATCGGCGGTCAGCACGGCCAGCACGTCGAGATCGCTGCGCTCCGGCGCGAAGTCCCCGGCCACCAGGGACCCATGCACGTACAGGCCGGCGAGTACCCCGGTGAGGGCGGAGCGCCAGGCATCGCGAAGGTCGGCGAGAACCGTGTCGGGTGATTCCACCGCCACATTGACGCGCGATGGTCAACCGATGACAAGCCGATTCTCGTACGGGTCGACGGTCTTCACGCCCGAGGCGGTACGCACCCGCAGCTCACAACCGGCCGGGCTGCCGCGGTCGCTGGGCCACCACACGCCCCACACGCCGTCGCGCAGGCTGGCGGTGATCCGCAGTCCGTTCGCCAGCACCAGGTCGACGCCGGTCACGGCCGGGCCGCTCAAGCCGTACAGCTGCAAGGCCTGAAGCTCGGGACCACCCGGTGGCGGGGGCTCCAGTGAGCCGCCGAGCACGAGCACCGCGCCGTCCCGCGGCTTGGCGAACGGCTTATCGTGGACGGTCGTCCACATGGAGTTGAGACCGTCGCCCGAGTCTGGTTTGACGCCGGACAGCGCGATCAGCGGGTCGGTGGGCGTGCCGCTGCCGAGCGAGACGTCCACGCAGTACGTGAAACCGCCGCGCCGGTCGACCAGCACCTCCCGTTTCGCGGCGGCCTCGGGGCGGGCCGGGACACCCTGGACGCCCACGCCGGCGACCCCGAGGTCGCTGCACTTCGACGCCCACCGGTCGATGTCGTCCCCGGGCGCGGTCAGCGGGGGCGCGGCCTGCGGGACGGCGGTCCACGGGGCGTCGCGGGGCGCGGGGTCGGGGCGGACGACCAGCACGGCGGCACCGGTGGCGACGACCGCCGCGGTCACCGCGATCAGCGTCTTGCGCCGGGCCGGTGGACCCGGCCGGGCCTGCGCCACCAGGACGCGCCGGAGGTCGGCGTGGCGTTGCGGATCAAGCCGGCTGCGCAGCTCGGTCATGGCGTCTCCAGTCGCTGTGCGGACAGGGCGCCGGCCGTCGCCTCGAGCCGGGAACGGGCCCGGGACAGCCGGGATCGGACCGTGCCGACGGGTACGCCCAGCGCCACCGCGGCCTCGGCGTAGCTCAGGCCCTGCCAGACGCAGAGCACCAGGACGTCGCGGTCGGACGGCCGGAGCCGTCCGAGGGCGGTGGCGATGCGCGCGAGCTCCCGCTCGTCGTCGAGCCGGTCGGCGACCGCGTCGGCGTGGTCGGGGGCGGCCGGCGCGGGTGGCAGCCGGTCGAGCGCCCGGCGGTGCCGCAGCGCGGTGCGCCACCGGTTCTGCAGGGCGCGGCGGGCGATTCCGTACAGCCAGGGCAGGGCGTTGCCGTCGATCAGCTCCACGTCGTCGCGCCGGCGCCAGGCCTCCAGGAACACGATGGAGACCAGATCGTCGGCGGCGTCGGCCGAGCCCGACCGGCGCGCGCAGAAGGCCCGGACCGCCTCGGCGTGCCGGTCGAACAGCACCCCGAAGCACTCGGGCTCCCCCGCCCGGGCCCGCCGCCAAAGCTCACCGTCGTCCGCCGTGTCGCTCACACCCTCCCTATGACCGCAGCGCCGGCCGGGTTCCACCCGCGAAGGACATCACGAACCGCCGGGGTACGGCTCGGCGGCGCGGGCGGTCCGCAGGGCTCGCGCCCACCAGGCGAGTTGTTCCAGCAGGGTCTTGGCGTAGCCGGTCGCATCGGCGTCCAGCGGGGCGCCGTCCTGCCAGGCGGCGAAGTAGTTGGGGAAGGCCAGTCCGTCGCGGATGGTCACAGCATGCAGCTCGGTGAGCACGTTCTCCAGATGGAGGACCGCGTGCCGGCCGCCGGCCGCGCCGCCGTAGCTGACGAAGGCCACCGGTTTGGCCGTCCACTGGGTGAAGTGCCAGTCGATGAGGGCCTTCAGCGACGCCGGATAGCTGTGGTTGTACTCCGGCGTGACGATGACGAAAGCGTCGGCCCGGGCCAGCTTCCGGGTGATGTCCCGCAGCCCGGCCGGACGGGGGTAGTCGTCACCGGCGAACTTCGGCGGGGCGGCCGGCAGGGCCAGCGGCAGGTCCACCTCGGCCGGGTCGACGACGTCGAGGTCGAAACCGCCGTGGGCCCGGACCTGATCGGCCAGCCAGGCGGCGACGACCGGGCCGAACCGGCCCTCGCGGACACTGCCGACGATGACTGCGAGTCTGCTGTTGTCGCTCATGCCGTAGACCCTCGGCCGTTGCCGGCTCATCGGCCAGACCGGGCGCAGGCTGCCCCCGACAGGGCCACCCTGGGCGCCGCCGGTCGCCGGTTCCGAGCCGTACGCTCGCCTCATGGCCACACCGCTGGGGAGCTTCGTCCGGGCCAAGCGCGACAGCATCCGGCCCGAGCAGGTCGGTCTGCCGGCCGACCGGCGACGCCGCGCTCCCGGACTGCGACGGTCGGAGCTGGCCGGGCGGGCCGGGATCAGCGTCGAGTACCTCACCCGGATCGAGCAGGGCAGCGACCGCAACCCGTCGCCCTCGATCGTCAACGCCCTGGCCGACGCGCTCCACCTCGATGCGGCCGAGCGCAACCACCTGGGCTATCTCGCCAAGATCAGTGGTGGCGCGTGCGCGGGGCGCACCCGGCCGGCGCCGCCCGACCGCACGGTCCGCCCGGCCGTCCGCCGCATGCTCGACCTGCTGGAGCCGGGGGTGGCCTTCGTCGGCAACCGGCTCGGTGATGTGCTCGCGCATACCTCCGGGTTCGCCGCGGTGATGGAGGGCACCGGGCTGCTCGAGGCCGAGGAGCCCAACCTGACCCGGTACGTCTTCACCCATCCGGGGGCCCGGGCGACGTTCGTGGACTGGGACCAGATCGCCGACGAGCAGGTCTTCAACCTCTGGCTGGGGCCCTCGACCGAGAGCTTCGAGTGGTTCACCGCCGACTTCGCGGCTGTGGCCGGCGCCGAGTTCACCCAGCGGCTGCACCAGCACCTTCCGCCGGCCCGGCGGCCGCTGCGGATGACGCATCCCCAGGCCGGTCCGTTGCGGTGGGACCGGGAGATCCTCGAGCTGCCGGCCGCGGACGCGCAGCAAGTCATCGTTCTCCTGCCGGCCGACGAGGCAACCGCCGCGGCCGCCGGCCACCTGGCCGCCGGCCACCTGGGCGAGCGCCCGCGGCACGCCGCCCTCCGGGCGGTCTGAGTCGGCCGGTCAGGCCGGGGCTGCCGGTCAGGCCGGGGTGACCGGTTGCCGCAGGATCGTGCGGCGCTTCTCCGGCGGCACCTTCCGGGCGTCGCTGAGGTAGATCTCGTGGTGCCGGCCGGTCATCGCCAGCCCGTGAGCCGGAAGGAACTCGTCGTGCAGGCGGGCCAGCGGGCCGGCCTCGTCGTCGTAGGAGCCGACGTGCAGCGTCTGCACGCAGCGCCCCTCGGCGAGGGACTCCAGCCGGACCTCGGGCAGCCGCCGGGGCGCGTTCGCGGCGGCGACCTGCTCGACCGCCTCGGCCAGCATCGCCGAGTCGATCCAGTCGGGCGTCATGATCAGCAGGGTCCAGTCCCACCGGGACTTGTCGCGGGCCGTGGTGAACGCGGCCGGGTCGTCGGCCCACCAGAGGCCTTCCAGCGGCATGACGACGTAGTCGAGACCCAGGTCTCGCTTGCTGGCGAACTTCAGTTTGTAGGCCAGCGGATAGAGGGCCTCGGTGGCTGCGGCGAAGTCGGCCCCGGTGTTGGGATCGCCGTGCCCGTCGATCATCAGATAGCGCAGTTCAGGCACGTCCACGATCTCGAACCGGCCCTTCGGCGCGCGATAGGCGCCGATCTCCTTGAAGTCCGCCTTCTCCACGTGGCACCTTCCCGGACGTGTTCCGGACGTGCGCCCCGATCGGGTGCCGGCCGGGACGCGGACGGATGCCACCTGACCTCGGCCGATCTGCGCGCGTCATCACATTGAAAGACCCGCGATTACTACAGTAATGTAGAGATGCTCGCAGTCGGCCCGTCCAGCCCGCAAATTCTTGAAACCGGCCGTGCGCGCGCCTGCATTACTGCCGTAATCTAACTGATCAACGAGCTACCGGGGGTCACGGAAGGATGGGACTTGACCGCGCAGATCTCCCAACCCGAGTTCGGGGCCAGGCTCCGTAAGCTTCGCACCGAGCTCCGGCTGTCCCAGCGTGACCTGGCATCCGGCGCGGTCAACCAGTCCTACATCTCCCTGCTCGAGTCGGGCGCCCGCGTGCCCACCCTCGACGTCATCGCCCACCTGGCCAAGATGCTGGACGTGCCGCTGCGCACCCTGGCCGGTGACATCGACCTCGGTTCGCTCGACGGGTCGCCGGACGGCCCGCCGCCGCCCTCGCGCGACGCCCTGGTCCGCGAGCTGCTCGCGGCCAGCGCCATCGACCAGGGCGACCTCGAGCAGGCCGAGCAGCAGGTGCGCGCGATGTACGACGCGGCGGTGGCCGCCGATGCCCCGACCGCCGTGCTCAGCCACGGGCTGGCCCTCGATCGCATCCTCGAGCTGCGCGCCGACCGGCCGGGCCGGCACGATCTGCTCAGCCGGCTGCTTCCGGTGGCCGAGGCGGCGGGCGTGCCCGAGGCCCACGTACGGGTGCTGGTGTCGCTCAGCGCGGCCGCCCGCGACGTCGGCCGGCTCGACGAGGCGCACAACCACATCGAGCGGGCCCAGCGCGAGATCGAGCGGACCGCGTTCCGCAACGGCAGCGAGCACATCAAGTTGCTGGCCGTGCACATCTCCGTGCTCAGCGACGGCGGCGGCGGCCCCGAGATCGTCCGGCTGGTGAAGACCATGCTGGCGATGGCCGAGCGGCTGGGCAACCCGGCGATCACCGGACGGGCGCAGTGGGCGGCGAGCATGGCGCTGGTCGGGGTGGGCGAGACCGACTCCGCGCTGCGCCTGCTCAACGGGGCCCGGCAGATGCTGGCCAACCCGAGCACCTCCCTGCGCGACTGGTCGCGGTTCTCCGCCTCGGCGGTGTCGACGCTGCTCGACATCGGGGCGTCCCCGGCCGAGATCGAGCCCTACCTGCTGGGCGTGCGCGCGTCGGTGGCGGCGGAGGGCGGGACCAGCGCCGCCCGGCTGGCCGGCCTCGAGGTGCGCTACGCGGTCGCGGCGGGGGATCCGCAGCGCGCCATCGACCTGGCTGCCGCGGTCGACCGCGATGCGGTGACCGGCCTCGACGGCGTCCGGTTCCGGCACGCGCTGGCCACCGCGCTGGCCCGGGCCGGGCGGCGCGACGAGGCGGCGGCGGAGCTGCGCGGCGCCGCCGAGCTGGCCGAGAGCATCTCCGCTTACCGCCGCGCCTCGCAGCTCTGGCGCGAACTCAACGAACTGAGCCGAGAAACGCGGAGCTGAGATTCGCGGAGCACGGACACGCGACAGCACGGACACGCGACAGCCCCGGCCGGGAACGGCCGGGGCTGTCGCGAATCGGGTCGGGTCAGGTCACCGGGCCGAGGTCCGGGTCGGACCGGGCCGGCTGGCCTCGGGGCCGGATAGATTTACCAGGGCCAGGAGGGTGAGGCCGCCGTGGCGTCGGCCACGACGACGACCGACGCGCTCGGAGCGGCCGATGCCGGGGCGGCCGATGCCGGGGCGCTCAGGCCCAGGGCCAGGCCCGTGGTGCCGAGGACGGCAGCGACGGCGAGAACGAGGCGCTTGGTGATGCAGGCTGCATTGTTCGTCATGCCCCATGTCTATCGGCGCCGGCACCCCGCCGGGAACCTCGATTTCAAATCTTCGAGATGACCGGCGACGGGGCACCCCGAAAGGCCGTGCCGGTCTAGGATCGCGCGCCCTGCGCCTCCACATCGGAGGGCGCATGAGCACCACATCGGAGGGCTTGAGCGCTCCACGTCGGCGGAGCACGGCGCACCACATCGGAGAATTCGATACGCCGTTGAGGAGCACCGGCCTCCGCTGATGTCGTGAAGTCGCCGGACGGACGAGCCGCCCGGCCTCACGAGAGGACCCCGAAATGATCGACGACGACAAGTTCTCCGCCGCCGGCGACATCGCCCGCGAGCTGTCCGACCAGCAGATCGACCTGGACGCGGCCCAGGAGGCCGGTGGCCTGTTCACCGTGCCGGGCACCAGCACCATCGGCTTCATCTGCACCATCTCCTGGGAGTGCTCGGTGCCCAAGCGCCTCTGCGGCGTCAACGACTGATCCAGGCCAATCACTGACCGATCGGCTGATCGCGGGGCCCGTGCCGACACGGGCCCCGCGATCCGTTTCTGGAGGCGACCGCAGCCATGCACCTCGACGATGTCCGTCCCCTGTTCCCCGAGATCGCCGAGCCGGCCGACCTGCGGGACTTCCTCACCCACATCTCCGGCCCGCTGGTCGAGCGGGCCGAACCGCCGGCCGACCGCACCGCCGACCTGCTCGCCCTGGGCGCGCTGCCCGGCCCGGCCGACCCCGGCGAGCCGGCCCGGTTCGACGAGTTCGCCCGCGCGTTCAGCCGGACGTACCGGGCCGCCGCCGAGGAGGTGTTCGCCGGCTCGCCGGTGACCGCCCGCCGGGCCGGCTCCCTGGCCGACGACCTGGTCGCCTGGCTCACCGAGCGAGCTCAGGACGCCTCGCTGCGCACGCTGGTGGTGGTGTTCGACCTGCTGAGCCGGGCGGAAACCACCCGGGAGGACGCGCGGCCCGACGACCGGCTCCGGCGGTTCTGCGCGATCTCCGGGCACCCGGAGTTCCGGGCCACCGTGTTCGCCGTCTTCCCCGAGCTGCGGCGCCGGCTCACCGTCCTGGGCGCCAACACTGTCGAGCACGCCCGGCGGATGGTCGCGGCCACCACGCAGGCCGTCGCCGAGGGCCGGCTGCCCGCTTCGGCCACCGGCTCGGAGCGGCCCGAGATCACCGGCATCGGCTACGGGCTGGGCGACACCCACGCCGGCGGGCGGGCGGTGTGCACCCTGACCTTCGACTCGGGCCGGACCGTGGTTCACAAGCCCCGCCCGATGGCGGCCGAGCGGGCGTACGGGGAACTGGTCGCCCGCATCGCCGCGGCGACCGGCTTCGAGCTGCCGGCCCTGGCCGTCTGGGTGGGCGACGGGTGCGGCTGGCAGGAGTACGCCGACCAGGAACCCGGCCGTCCGGGGCCCGCCTACTTCCGGGCGGCCGGCCGGCTGCTCGGCGTCCTGCACCTGCTGCGCGCCGGCGACATGCACTACGAGAACGTTCTGAACCACCGGGGCCTGCCGGTCGTGGTGGACGCCGAGTCGCTGTTCAGCGTCAACCACCGCGCCGGGAACGGACCGCGCTCGGCCGAGATCGAGGCGCTGGCCGACACGGTGTACTCGACCGGTTTCCTGCCGACCCGGATCACCGACCCGGCCACCCCGAGCGTGTCGCTCGACATCGGCTTCCTGGGCTACCAGCCCGGTCAGCCGGCGGTCACCGCCGTGCCGACGCTGGCCGGTCTGGACACCGGCGCGCCCCGCATCGCGATGGCCACCGGGCCGGTGCAGGCCGCGGCCGTCCGGCCGTCGGTCGTGCCCCGCGGCGTGGAGCTGCGCGAGCTGAGCCGCGGCTTCGCCGAGCTCTACGACTGGGTCGTCGCCCACCGCGACCGCGTCCGGGGGTGGCTGCTCGAGCTCTTCGACGACCTGCCGACGCGAGCCGTGCTCGAGGCGACCAGCCAGTACTACAAGCTGTTGCGGACCTCGGCCCATCCCACCTTCCAGCAGTCCACCGAGGTCCGGCGGATCCTGCTGCACCGGGTCGGCCTGGGCCGGCTGCGGCATTTCACCGCGCCGGTGCTGCGGGCCGAGGTGGACGACCTGCTCCAGGGCGACATCCCGCTGTTCACGCTGCGGACCGGCTCGACCTGGGTGCACCACCGCGGCCGGCCGATCGCCGACGTGCTGCGGCGCACTCCGCTGGAGCAGACCGTCGCCGGTCTGGACGCCATGTCACCGGAGGGCCGCGAGCGCAACCTGCGGGTGATCCGGGCCGCGTACGTCGACCTGACCGGGCCGGAGTGCGACGCCCCGGCGTACGTCTGGCGCAGCCGCACAGCGCCGCCGGGAAACGGAACCGATCGGACGCGCGAGGTGGTGGCCGCCATCGCCGGCGAGCTGAGCGCTTCGGTCGTCCCCGGCACCCGCGGTGACCGGCCGGCCTGGATCGGCGCCACCATCCGCGACACCACCCTGGAGCACCCGTGGCGGGTCGACGGCCTGGGCGACGACCTGTACGCCGGGGCCGGCGGCCTCGCGCTGTTCCTGGCGGCCGCCGGCGTGCTGCTCGACGAGGCCGGGCACCGCGACCTGGCTCGCGACGCGCTGCTGCCGCGCGTGCGGGACCTGCTCGACGACCCGGCCCGGCGCCGGAGCCGGGCCGGCGGTGGCATGGCCGGCGGCTACGCGGGACTGGCCTTCACGGCCCTCGAGGTGGGGCGGCTGACCGGCTCGGCCGAGCTGGCCGAGCTGGGCGGCGCGCTCTGGGACCGGCTGCCCGAAGACCTCGATCTGATCACCGACGGCGACTTTCTGCTGGGCTCGGCCGGTCTGCTCGCCGCGGCGCTGACCGCCGGGCGGCCGGCGGTGACCGACGCGGTGGCCCGGCACGCCCTCGCGGCCGTGCACCCGCCCGCCGGCAAGCCCGTCTACACCGGGTTCGCGCACGGCACCAGCGGCCGGATCGCGGCTCTGTCGCGCTGGTCCGCGGCCACCGGCCGCACGCCGGCCGGACTCACCGACCTGCTGCGGGCGCACGATGCGCTTCATGACCGGGCGCTAGGGCATTGGCCGGTCAGCGACCGCACCCCGGAGCGGGCCGCTCGCGGCTGGTGCCACGGCAGCCCGGGCGTGCTGCTCGGGCTGACCGAGCGGCTGGCCGCCGGACTGCCCGGCGACGGGCTCGTGGAGCTGACCGAGACCGTCCGGGTCGACGGCTTCGGGCTCAACCCGTCGCTGTGCCACGGCGACGTCGGCAACCTGCTGATCCTCGGGCAGGCCGCGCGCTGGGATCCCTCCGGCCGGACCGCCGGGCGGGTGGCCGACCGCCGGGCCCAGCTGGCCGGGCAGATCCTCCCCCGGATGCTGCGTGCCCGGGCCGGCAAGACGGTGCTCAACGACGCGCTGTACGTCGGTCTGGCCGGGGTGGGCCTCGGTCTGGTGCTGAGCGCCGGCGAGGTGGACGTGGCCTCGCCGCTGACCTTCCGCCGGGAGGGCCGATGACCCGGCAGCGGGTGGTCGAGCAGCTCGGTCCGACCGAGTGCGGCCTGTGCTGCTGCGCCATGCTGCTGGACGAGGCGGGCGCCGGGGTGCCGATGCACGACCTGCGGTTGCGTTACCGGGTCGGCCGGGACGGGCTGACGGTGGCCGACCTGGCGCGGATCCTGCGGGAGAACGGCGTACGGCCGCGGGTCTGGCGCACGTCCCCGGCCGGGCTGGCCAAGCTCGGCCGACCGGCGATCTGCCATTGGCAGCGCTCGCACTTCGTGGTGGCCGAGCGGTTCGACCGGGCCGAGGTGACCATCCTGGACCCGGGAGGCGGTCGTCGGCGCCTGAGTCACGCGGAGTTCGCCGAGAGCTTCTCGGGTCTGGCGGTCACGGCCGACCCGGCCCCGCGCCGGGTGCGGACGAGGGAGCCCTCCGGTGTCCGGCTGCTGGCCCGCTTCGCCTGGGAGCGACGGCTGCTGCTCACCCTGGTGCTGCTGCTGTCGCTGCTGACCTCGGCGGTGCCGCTGGGCATCACGGCGTTGCTGGAGCCGGTCTTCGGCGGCGAGCCGGCGAACCTGTCGGCGGGGTTGCTGCTGTCCGGCGTCGGTCTGGCCTTCGGGCTGCTCCTGTTCGTCCGGACCGTGGCCGGGATCGTCGCCTCGGTGGCGGTCGGGCGCTCGCTGGCCTCGGCCGTCTTCGACCGCCTGCTGCGGCTGCCGTACGGCTTCGCCGAGAACCGGGGCCCGGGCGATCTGATGTTCACCCTGGAATCGGTGCAGCAGTTGCGCACGCTGTTGTGCAACGACGTCATCACGGCGCTGGTCGGCGCGGTCGTCGGGGTGGTCCTGCTGACCTGGCTGGCCGCCCTCTCGGCCGGGGCCGCGCTGGCCGCCGCGGGGCTGATCGCTGTGCTGGCGGTGGGCACGGTGGCGGCCGGGGGTGCGGTGCGGCGGCTCGCGTACGCCCAGACCCGCGCCCAGGCCGACCTGCAGGCGACCCAGCTCTCGGCGATCTCCGGGCTGGAGCTGATCAAGACGAACGGGATGGAAGCGGCCTACCTGGCCCAGTGGACGCGGCGCAGCGACACCGTCCAGCACCGGTTCGCCCGGCTGCAGACCGTGCAGGGGCTGTTCAACGCGCTCACCGCGGGCGTGATGTTCGTCGGCCCGGTGGTGGTCCTGCAGCAGGCGGTGTCGGGCGGGCCGGCGACCGTGCCGATGATCGTGTCGGTGCAGGCGCTGGCCGGCCTCCTGCTGGGTCAGGTCAACCTGCTGGTCGGCTCGGTGACCCGGCTGGCCCAGGCCGGCTCGCTGCTGGTCCGGATCTCCGACATCCTGCTCCGCCCGGCCGACGACGTGCTGCGCGGCGAGGTGCCCGACCGGCCCGACGGCGCGATCACGGTCGAGGGCGTGTCGTTCGCCTACGGCTCGTTCGGCCGCAAGGTGCTCGACCGGGCCAGCCTGCACGTGCCCGCGGGCGCGAAGGTGGCCGTGGTCGGCCCGTCCGGCTGTGGCAAGTCCACGCTGGCGCGGCTGCTGGTCGGCCTGCACCGCCCGGACGCGGGCCGGATCGTGATCGGCGGGACGGAGCTGGGCCGCTACGACCGGGAGCGGTTCTATCAGGCGGTCGCCTACGTGCCGCAGAACGTGGTGCTGGAGTACGGCACGGTGCGCGACAACATCGCCTGGGGCGCCGGCGAGCCCGACGAGCAGCGGGTGCACGAGGCGGCCCGCCGGGTCGGCCTGCACGACGAGATCCTCGCGCTGCCGCTGGGCTACGACACGCCGGTGGCCTCGCTGGGGCAGAACTTCTCGGGCGGCCAGCGACAGCGGATCGCGCTGGCCCGGGCCGCGTTCAAACGGGCCTCGATCGTGGTGCTGGACGAGGCGACCAGCTCGCTGGACAACCTGTCCGAGGCGACGGTGACGGCGTTCTTCGACAGCCTGCCGGCCACCCGGGTGGTGATCGCCCACCGGCTGACCTCGGTGGCCGACGCCGATCTGGTGGTGGTGATGGACGGCGGCACGGTGGTGCAGACCGGCACCCACGACGAGCTCTGCCGGCGGGCCGGCCTGTACCGCGACCTGTACGAACGCTCCGGCATCGCTGCCTAGTCATTCCCTATATCACTGTAGTAATTAGGGCTACGGTACGCTGATTCCTGGGGCTGGACGGAAATCCGCAGGCCGAAAGCCATTGACGACGTTGGAAACGCGAATTACTTTGATGACTACAGTAACGTAAGTGACATGGCAACAACGGAGAGTCATGAACGAGCGGGAACTGCAAGCCTTCGTAGCGGTGGCCCGGCACGGGCGGATGGATCTGGCGGCACGCTCGCTGGGCTACTCGCAGCCGGCCATCAGCTATCAGATCAAGTGCCTGGAACAGGCGCTCAACACCCGGTTGTTCGCGCGGACCTGCGCCGGCGTGACCCTCACCCACGCCGGCGCGGTGATGCTGCCGTCCGCGCAGGCCGTCCTCGTGCTCATGGACGGCATCAAGGGCGCCACCGGCTCAGCCGGCGCCACACCCATCGCGGCCTGACCCGGCCGCCGCCAGCGAACCGCATCTCGCGTTTCCGCCCGACCACCGGCCCGGCGAGCGCGACCGACGAAGGACGGCACGGGGGAATGATCTTCCGAATCCTGGGTCCACTCGAAATCCACGGCGTGATCCGTTCCGGCCCGCCGGTCCGGCGCGCCCTGCTCACGGCCTTTCTGCTGCGCGGCGGGCAGTCCATCGGCATCGGCGAACTGGCCGCGCTGCTGTGGGACAACCCGCCGCTGTCGGCCACCGCCAACATCCGCAGCCATCTCACCGGCCTGCGCCGCGACCTCGACGACGCCACGCCCGGACTGGGCCGCCGGATCACCACCTACCGCGGCGGCCAGGTCAGCTATCGGCTGTCCCTCTCGGCCGACGAATGCGACCTGACCTGCTTCACCCGGATGGTGCGGCACGGCCGCAGCCGGTTGCTGCAGGGCGACGCCGAGCAGGCCGCCACCGTCCTGGAGGAGGCGCTGGCGCTGTGGCGCGGGCCGTTCGGGGGCGACCTGCCCGACACCCGCTGGTTCGCCGCCCACGCGGCCGGGCTCAACAGCGCCCGCTTCCTGGCCTACGAGAGCCTGTTCTCCGCGTGCCTGCTGGCCAACCGCACCGAGATGCTGGCCTACCGGATAGAGACCGCGCTGGCCGAGGCGCCGTACCGGCAACGGCTGTGGGAGCTGCTCGCCGCCGTGCACTGCGTGGAGGGCGACGCGGCCGGGGCGCTCGAGGCGATCAGGCGCTGCCAGGACCTGTTCGCCGACGACCTCGGCCTGGACCTGCCGCCCAACGTCGACGCGATGCGGATGGCCGCCCTGCGATGGGACCCGGCCGAGGCGGTCCGGCTCGTCGCGACCGGCATGCCCCACACCGAACCGGAATCCGCCCTCTCCCGGGCGTCCTAGATGACCGAGATCCCCCGAGACAGTGAAGAGGAACGATGAGCCCATCGGTCGAAGTACGACAGCTCACCAAGAAGTACGGCGGCACCACGGCCGTCGACGGCCTGACCTTCAGCGTCCACCCGGGTCGCGTCACCGGCTTCCTCGGCCCCAACGGCGCCGGGAAGTCGACCACGATGCGGGCCATCGTCGGGCTCGACCGGCCGACCTCCGGCGAGGTGCTGATCGACGGCCGGCGCTACGAGCAGCTCGACCAGCCGCTGTGCCAGGTCGGCGCGCTGCTCGACGCCAAGTCGCTGCACCCCGGGCGCACGGTGCGCGCCCACCTGGCCGGACTGGCCCGCAGCAACCGGATCCCGGCCCGGCGCGTCGACGAGGTGCTGGAACTGGTCGGCCTGACCGCGGTCGCCGGCAAGCGGGCCAAGGGCCTGTCGCTGGGCATGGGCCAGCGCGTCGGGGTGGCCGCGGCCCTGCTGGGCGACCCGCGGGTGCTGCTGCTGGACGAGCCGGTCAACGGCCTGGACCCCGAGGGCATCCTGTGGATCCGGGCGCTGATGAAGGGGCTGGCCGCCGAGGGCCGCACGGTCTTCGTCTCCAGCCACCTGATGAGTGAGATGGCGCTGACCGCCGACCACCTCATCGTGATCGGGCAGGGCCGGCTGCTGGCCGACAGCTCGGTCGAGGAGTTCGTCAACCGCAACTCCCGCTCGTACGTGCTGATCCGCACGCCCGAGCCGGAGAAGCTGCGCGACGTGCTCGCCGCCGGAAACATCGTGGTCGAGCCGGGCGACGGCGGAGCCCTGGAGGCGCTCGGCACCACCCCGGAGGTGATCGGCGCACTGGCCGCCGAGCACCGGATCACGGTGTACGAGATCAGCCCCCGGGTGGCCTCCCTGGAGGAGGCGTTCATGCAATTGACGGCCGACGCGGTGGACTACCGCGCGAAGCAGGAGGTGTGACGATGGCGGACTTCGGTGCGGCCGTGTCGTTCGAGTGGGGCAAGATCCGTACGCTGCGCTCGTCGATCTGGAATCTGGCAATGTTCCTGCTGATCAGCGTCTTCCTGGCGGTGGCCTCGGCCTACTTCCTGGACAGCACGTACGACAAGATGGACGCGGCCGACCGGGCGGCGTTCGACCCGATCGGCACCGGCTTCGGCGGGCTCCGGCTGGGCCTGATCGCCCTGGTGATCTTCGGCGTTCTGATCGTCAGCAGCGAGTACTCCTCCGGCACGATCCGCAGCTCGCTGGCCGCCGTGCCGCGCCGGGGCGTCTTCTACGGCTCCAAGCTGCTGGCCGGCGGGCTGGTCGCGCTGGCCGCCTCGACGGTCGTGGTGCTGGCCAGTTTCGCCGCCACCCAGGTGATGCTCGGTGAGCACAAGGCCTCGCTGGGCGACCCGGGCGCGCTGCGGGCGATCGTCGGCGCGATCATCTACACGACGCTGCTCTGCGTCTTCGCCATGGGCCTGGCCGCGGTCCTGCGCAGCTCGGCGCTGACCATCGGCATCCTGTTCCCGCTGTTCTTCATGGTGTCGACCATCCTCACCAGCATCCCCAAGGTCGGGAAGGTGGCGCAGTTCCTGCCCGACGTGGCCGGGGCGCAGATCCTCTACCGCGAGCCGCAGGGCAGCACCGTGCTCAACGCGTGGACGGGTCTGGCCGTGCTGATCGCCTGGACCCTCGCCGCGGTTGTCGGCGGCTACCTCGCGGTGCGGCGGCGCGACGCCTGACCGTACTGCCGGAACGCCGAAGGGCTCCGCACGCTCACCGCGTGCGGAGCCCTTCCGTCGTTCCCGCGCGTCAGCCGCGCAGCAGGGTGAGCAGGTCCTTGGCGGCGGCCTTGGGACCGTGCAGCGCCGCCGTGCCGCTCAGGTTTAGCACGACCTCGTCCACCCCGGCCAGCCGGTACGCGTCCAGCTGCTCGCGCACCTCGTCCGGGCGGCCGTGGACGACCACGCCGGCCTCGATGACCGCCCGCGCGTCGGCCGCGGCGTCACCGGTCAGCCGCACCCCGGCCCGGCCCAGCATGTCGCGGTAGTGCGGCGCCCGGACGTGGGCCCCGCACGAGGCCTCGGCCAGCGCCGCCGCGTCCCGGCCCGGCCCGGCCACGGCAACCGGCACGATCGCCACCACCCGGGCCGCCCCGGGCACCGAGCGGCGGGCCGCCCGGATCGCCGGGACGAGGGCGCCCGCGAGATAGCCGGCCGAGGCCAGCCAGGTGATCGCCACGTCGGCGATCTCCCCAGCCAGCCCGGCCATGCCCGGGCGCAGCACGCCCAGGCCGAGCTCGACGTCCGACGGGGACCCGGCGAGCAGCCCGCGGACCTCGCCGAGGTAGCCGCGGGCCGCGCCGAGCGGGCTCGGGTAGGGACCACCGAGGACGCCCCGCTGCAGCTCGACCGAGCCCGGGCCGAAGCCGGCCACGACCGGAAGCCCGGTCGACAACGCGGTCGACCGGGCTTCCAGGGCGGCCTGGTGGGGTGAGCGCAGCGGCATCAGCGAGACCCCGAAGCCGCTCGGGACGGCGATGCCCCGACCGGCCAGCCAGGCGATGAGGTGGTGGGCGTCGAGCGTCGTGCCCTGGCCCTGCCAGAGCCGGGCGGCCGCCCCCGACTGCACGAGCTTGCCGAAGACGGCCGCCTGCTCGGGCCGGGTGGGCGCGAAGGGCAGCAGCAGCGAGAGCCGCACTAGCGGGCCCGCCGGAACATGTACAGCGACAGGAGGATGCCGGCGATCATCGCGAAGGCCGCCCCGATGTAGTTCTCCTGGGTGATCGCCACCGCGGCGACGATCACGCCGATCACGATCGGGAAGCTCGCTCCGCCTTTGCTGGAACCGCGTGCCATGGGTTCTTCCTTTCTTCGATGGTGATCCGGGCCGGTCCTCGGAGGGTCCTCCGGGACCGTCAGAGGGGCTGCGGCGCGCCGAGCGCGACCGGGATGACCCGGCCGGCCAGCTCACCGCGGGCCGCGTGCTCGATCAACAGGTCGGTGTCACCGACACCGGACCAGCCGAGCAGGTAGCCGAGCAGCGCGGTGCGGCCCGAGGCGCCGGTGGCGAACCCCTGCCGCCGCGCCGCCGCGACGACCCGCTGCTGATAGTCGGCGGCCAGACCCGCGTACGCCTCGTCGGCGCCCAGGATCCGGCCGGTGGCCAGTAGCGCCTGGACTACCCCGCTGGTGCCGTGGCACACCGACAAATCGACCGGGGTGTGCCGGGGCAGCCGGGTGGCCGCCTCGACCAGCGGAGCCAGCCGATGCAGCGGCCGCCCGGCCGTGGCCAGGATCTCGGCCGCGCTCAGCAGCAGGCCGGCCGACCCGTTGCACCAGCCGGTGACCGGCGGCTGATCGGGGCAGCCGAGCCGCTCGATCAGCCAGTCGGCCGAGGCGTCGGCCGCCGCGTCGTCCCCGCGGGCGCGGCCCAGCCGGGCCAGGGCCCAGCGCAGGCCCAGTTCGCCGTGCGCCACGTCGTACCAGGGCTTGTCCCGCGGGACCGGGAGATGCGCACGGGTCAGCTCGGCCAGCAGGTCGGCGTCGACCCCGGCGTCGAGCCCGGTGCCCAGGCTCAGCATGAGCAGGCCGGCCGGCCCGTTGCCGAGGTCGGTCTCCAGGGCGCCGGCCGCGGCCCGGGCGGCGAACGCGGCCGCGGTCCGCTGCTGCCACTGCTGATCCACCCGATCCGGGCGGACCAGCCGCATCGACGCCGCACCGGTCAGCACGCTCTCGGGCGCCTGCAGCAACGGGTCGGCGTAGTCGGCGAGCAGGGCGTCCAGTCCTCGGTCGGCGGCCCGGTGGGCGGCGGCCAGGCCGGGGTCGAGCGCGGCCGCGTGGCCGAGGAACGTGACGATGCCGCCGGCGTCGTGGAAGGACACGCAGTGGCCCGGCGTCAGCGTCGACGCGCCCCGGTCCGGGCCGACGCCGGCCACCCAGCCCAGTTCGGGGCCGTCCGGGCCGTCGTACGAGATCCCCAGGCGCTCGATGACGCGGGCGATCTCGGGCCACCACCCGCGCGGGCGCGCGTCCGCCAGCACCGGGGCGAACACGCTCGACGCGCACAACTCCCCCGGGCCGGCCAGCTCGCCGAACGACTCCTCGAGCAGGAAGTGGTGGTAGTCGTCGGGCCGGGCCGCGCTCTGGGCCAGACCGCGCCGGGCGAAGTCGAGCGCCGTCCACCGGTGGACCCCGTCCACCCTGGACCGCGTCGTGGCCAGCTCGGCGTGGCCGGCCCGGGCCACGAACAGCGGGACGTTGCCGGCCCGCAGGCTGTCGCGCTCCTGCTCGCCGACCCAGGCCGCGGCCTGCTCGGACAGGTACGGCGGATACTGCCGCAGCAGCCCGAGCAGCCGCTCCGCGTCGTCGTGGTCGCGCAGATAGTCGGGGTGGGTGGCCGCGTCGATGTAGCGGGCGTACACCCGGGTCGAGCGGATCAGGCAGCGCACCGGCATCTGCGGGTACGCGTCGAGCACCTTGCCCGCCGCGTCGTCGCGGATCGCGGCCAGCGCGTCCAGGTAACCGGCCCGGATGTCGGCGAAGTGGGCGGTCGCCGCGAGCGCGCCGTCCCCCAGCCGGGGCAGGTTGTCCCGGTGGCGGTAGGTGACCGGCTCCCAGTGCACCGCGATGTCGTCGTTGTCACCGTCGCGGACCACCGGTCGTTTCATCCGCGAGACCTGCACCCCGTCGACGCCGACGCCCGACATGTTGAGGTCGTTGGCCGAGCCCGGATCGAGCATGGGCACCAGCAGGGTGGAGGCGATGGACAGCTTGAGGTGGTTGATCAGCCGGTGCGGCAGCGTGTCGTCGTCCACCCCGGCGTCCGGGCGGACCACCGTCTCGGTGTCGATCACCGTGGGGTGCTCGCCACCGGCGATGAGGTTCTCGTCGTGCAGGTCGGACGCGCCGATCGAGCCGAGCACCGCGCAGATCGCCCCGAACCGGTAGAAGTAGCGGGCCGGCTGGTCCGCCCCGGTCATCGGGCGGGGTTCGACGTACTCCTGCCAGCCGTACCCGGCGCCGGCCACCGACCGCGGCAGGCAGTCGCGCAGCGAGAAGCGCAGGTACGGGTCGACCGCCGCGTACAGGTCGCGCAGAAAGGCGTCCGAGAGCAGGTCGCGCGGTTTGTACAGCAGGCGCGTCCCGTCGGCCAGCCGCAGGCCGACCACCTTGCGGTTGTCGTTGTGCAGGTCGCCCCCGGTGCCGAACAGGGCCATCACCGGCGCGGACGGGTCCGGGGTGAGGCCGGCCTCGTGCAGGGCGGCCCGGTCGGCGGCGAGGGCCGCGAAGACCTCGGCGTAGGGCTCGAGCGACTGTCGTACGGAGGTCTCGAGGCGCTCCCGCAGCACCGGGTACCGCTCGAGCAGCCCGGCGGCCCCGGCCGGCCCGGCCAGCCAGTCGCTGAACCGGCGCAGGGCCGGGGCCTCGACAGTCGGCCGGAAGCGGTGAAACTCGCCGATCAGGACGCGGAAGGACTGCTGCTCGACACGGCCGGCGACGTCCGACCACACCTGGTCGAGCACCGCCTCGACGTGCTCGGGGGCGGCGACCCCGGTGACCGCGGCCCGCAGCCGGCCGGTGACGGCTTCGCGCGGGACGACGTGCCGGTAGAACGGGAGGAAGGCCTCGATGGACACGGACGGGTTCATGCGTGCTCCTCGGTCTTCTCGGAGTAGAGCTCGGCGTACGTGTCACCGCGGTCGAGCAGTTCCTCGTGGGTGCCGTGCTCGACCACCCGGCCGCCGGCGAGCACGTAGATGTGGTCGGCCGACCGGACGGTGGCGAGCCGGTGGGCGATGACCACCTGGGTCGCGCCGAGCTCCTCGATGATCCGGGTGACCCGGCGCTCGTTGAGGTTGTCCAGCGACGCGGTGGCCTCGTCCATGACCAGGATTCGGGGCTGTTGCAGCAGGGCCCGCACGATGGCCAGGCGCTGCCGCTGACCGCCGGAGAAGTTGGCGCCCATCTCGGAGACGAGGGTCTTGAGCCCCATCGGCAGGTCGTCCAGGAAGTCCAGGATGCCGACGCTGTCGCAGTACTCACGGACCTGGTCGATCGAGATGTCGCGGCCCATCGTCAGGTTCTCCAGGATGGTGCGGTTGTGCAGGTGCACCTCCTGGGGGATGTAGCCGATCAGCCGGCGCAGCGCGTCGCGGTCGTACTCGGCCAGGTCGGCCCCGCCGAAGCGCACCGAGCCGGCGGTGGGCTCGTACAGACCGCAGATGATGCGGCCCAGCGTGCTCTTGCCCGAGCCGGACGGGCCCACCAGCGCCACCTTCGCCCCGGCCGGGATGTCCAGCGAGACGTTGCGGACGACCAGGTCGCTGTGGCTGGTGAAGCGGAAGCTGACGTCGCGCAGGGAGATGGCGGTCGACGGCACCTCGGTCCGGGTGCCACCCCGTCCCTCCGGTGGCGCGGCGGTGATGTCGCCCAGCCGGGCCACGTAACGCGAGGCCTCGCTGAACTCGGTGTAGGTGCTGAACACCGAGGTGGCCAGCGCGAAGTAGGTGGCCGAGACGGCTTGCACGCCGACTGCCGCGCCGAGCGAGATCTGCCCGTGGGTCACCAGGTACAGCCCCGAGAGCAGGATCAGCAGCGGCCCGAACATCTGGGTGGCCGAGGTGACCCCGGCGATGCGGCCCTGCTGCAGCCGCATCCGGGTCTTCATCGCCTCCAGCGAGTCGTGGTACGTCCGGCTCCAGCTCTCGACGAACCGGTCCGCGTACCCGCCCATCTTGATGGTGGGAATCGACACGATCGCGTCGAGCTGCGTCGACTGGCTCTTGGAAAGGTTGGCGATCTCGGCGTCCACCGCTTCCAGCACCCGGACCCGGGTCCGGGCCAGATAGAGCCCGTTGAGCAGCAGGAGCCCGAACGAGATCGCGCCCAGCCGCCATTCGGTGATGAACAGATAGGTGGTGACGCCCAGCAGTGTGCCCACGTCCAGGGCGCCCTGGGCGACCCGGGAGGACAGCAGGTCCCGGATCGTGTTCACGCTGTTGAGCCGGAAGAGCAGCTCGCCCGGCTGGCGGGTGGTGAAGAACCTGTACGGCAACGCCAGCAACCGGGTGAAGGTCTGCGTCATCAGGTGCCGGCCGAGCAGCGTGACCAGCGAGGACAGCACCGCGACGCGGATGATGTGGAGCACCAGGTAACCGGTCGCCACGGCGAGCACCAGCGCGACCACCACCCCCAGGTCGTCCAGGCCGGCGAACCGCGAGGAACGGTCCACCGCCCACTGGGTGAGCAGCGGAATGCCCAGCACGGCGCCGTAGCCGGTGAGCGAGAGCAGCGCCACCAGCCCCATCTTGGACCGCGCGCCCTCGGCGAGCAGCGGCACCTTGCGCCATTCGGCGAACGGCCGCGCCCGCATCGGGCGGAACTCCGGCCCGGGCTCAGCCGCGATGACGATGTTGCTGAACCCGGCGGCCAGCTCGGCCGCGGAGATCCGGCGCCGGCCGACCGCGGGGTCCATCACCACGGCGGTACGCCCGTCGAATTTCTCCAGGACCAGGAAATGGTAGTCCTCCCAGTAGAGGATCACCGGCTCGGTGAACTTGGCCAGCACGTCGACGTTCCTGACCCGGTACGGCTTGACGGTCAGGCCGCGGGCCGAGAGGAACTGGGCCAGCTGCTGCGCGGACAGGCCGTCGCGGCCGGCGTCCATCTCCGTACGGGCGGTGGCGATCTCCTCGGCGTAGCCGAAGTACCGCAGCAGCGCGACGCAGGAGCAGAGGCCGCACTCGGTCTGGGTCACCTGGGTGACCGTGGGAACTCGTCGGCGCATGTCAGCGTCCCTCCGCGCCCAGGTCGACCACGGAGGTGCGGGCGTCCGGGTCGAGCCGGTTGGTCAGGTGCAGCACGATGCCGGCCGAGCCGACCAGCAGGCTGTTGGTGTGGGCGTACCGGCTGCGCGGGTCGTCGATCTTGCGGAGCAGCACCTCCGGGCGCAACCACCGGTCCTCGACGGCGGCCAGCGCCGGGTCGTCCGGTCCGGCCAGCGCGCTCACCACGTCGTGGTTGCCCAGGTCGCCGTGGCACCAGGTCAGGTTGCGGCCGAAGCCCTCCCGCAGGGTGTTGGCCACCGCCAGCTCGCGCCGGCGGGCCGCCTCCCCGTCGCCGGTGGCCCGGGCGTACGCGTCGAGGGCCAGGGCGATGCCGGCCGCGCCGTGGCACCAGCCGGTGGAGAAGGTGCCGGGCGTGGCCACGTTGGAGAACCAGTTGCTCTCCCGCGCGTCGTAGAACGTGCCGAGCCGGTCGGCCAGCGCGCTCATCGCGGTGGCGACGGCCGGTCGGTCGGCGTCCGGGAGCGCCGGGTACACCCGGCTCAGCGCGTGCAGCACCCCGCTGACCCCGTGGGCGAAACCGGACTGGGCGAACAGCGACCGGTTCGCGTCCTCGTCGGCCAGGCCGTCCACCAGCAGCGTGGTCAGCTCGGCGGTGAGCGCGCCGGCGTGCGGGCCACCCACCGCGCCCACGGCGGACAGCACTCCGGACAGGCCACCGATCACATCGGACGGCGGCCGGACGGCCGAGTCCCGGATCAGCCCGGCCAGCAGCGGCAGGGTGTCCTGGGCGGCCCGGCGCCAGCCCGGCTCGTCGAGCAGCCGGCCGGCCGCCGACAGCGCGAAGAGGATTCCGGCCAGGCCGGTGTAGCCGCCGTAGCCGGCCTGCGCGACGCTGCGGGCCTCGTACCGCCGGCCGGACAGGATGTCGGCGGTCGTCGAGAAGATCTGCGCCGACAGGTCGCGGTAGCTCTGCTCGCCGAGCAGCCGTCCGGCGGCCGCGAGCGCGAGCGCGGGCCCGGTGCGACCGGTGTAGAGCTCGTAGCCGAGCACGCCGGGCGGCCAGGGGCGGCTGGCCTCGGCCGAGGCGAGCGGGCCGATCCAGGTGCGGGGCAGATGCGCGAACTTGTCGGGCAGCGAGGTCGCCACGAGCCGGTCGGCGAGTTCGGTGACCAGCTCCAGCATGCCGTCCCGGGTGCGGCCGCCGGACCGGCCGGCCGGGGCCGCGGGGGCGGACGCCGGGGTCAGGTGGTTGTCCGGGAAGCGGGAGGCGAACGCCGAATGGATCAGCCGCAGTTGCTCGCCGAGCTCGAACTCGCTCAGCCGGGCCGCCTTGGCCAGCGCGAGATCGAGCGGGCTGGCGGCGAAGTGGGCGCCGGTCGGGTTCCCGTCGCCGTCGAGCAGGTCCGTGCCGGTGCCCGCGACGGTGAAGTACGGGATGTCGCGCTCGGCGAGCTGCCGCAACTCCGAGCGCACGATCGAGCGGTCGGAGGTCTTGCTGGCGATCGCGATCCGCTTGAGCAGCGCCACGTACGGCTCGGGGCCCTCCAGCGATCTCGGGCCGGCGGTCATCCGCAACGTCTGGACGTACAGGGCGGTGGGGTTGTGCACGTACCGCACCTGGATCCCGGCGACGGCCTTGCGCAGCAGCGCCGACCAGGCGTCCGGATCGTCCATCACGGCCCGGAACACCCGCGTGAAGCCGTCGGCCATGCACCGGCCCAACGTCAGCGTCTCGTCCTCGGTCAGCGCCCGCACCACCGTGGTGCGCTCGGCCGCCGCGGCCGCCCGGAAGACCAGCCGCACCTCGTCGGTGAACGGCTGGTCGAACTGCATCGCCTTGAACGGTGAGTCGCCCTGGCCGCTGTCGCCGAGAAAGCCCAGGTCGACGTGGCCCGAGCCGGGGTTCTTGCCGGCCAGCACGAGCGGCAGGATGCCGATGCCGTAAACCGACTGGCTGATGGTGGTGTACGCGTTGCCGGGCGCCTCGGGCGTCGGTCCGACATGTACCCGTTCCGGGTGCAGGATCGTCTCGAGGTCGATCGGCACCGGTCCGCGCCGGGTCGGCAGGATGTTCTCGAAGTGCATGTCCCGCGCGTTGAGCAGGTAGAACACGGCCGCCAGCTCACCGCTGGCCCGCATGAAGGCCTCGGACCGGCCGGCCACGTCCTGGGTGGGCACGAACTCGACGTATCCGTAGCCGGGCCGCTCGAGCACCGCGGCGGTCGCCAGGTCGGTGCGGATCCGGCTGTTCAGCTCACGGGCGATGGTCACGTACGCGGCCTCGCAGGACACGTCGCGCGGCTTGTAGACCAGGCGGGCGCCGGACTCGAAGACCAGCACCCCGACGCTGCGCCCGTGGTGGTGGGTGTCGCCCTCGGCCCGTCCCAGGGAGGCGAGCCGGTCGTCCGGGTGGATGCCGAACGCCTCCGCGATCGCCGCGCGGTCGGCGGCCAGGCGGGCGGTCAGCTCGGCGAACGCGGCCCGCTCGTTGCGCACGACGATGCGGACCAGGTCGGGCAGCACCGGGAAGGACAGCCCGGAGACCGCCTCGAAGGACGTGGCCACCGACCGCTCGACGAAGTCCCGGTACCGGTCCTGCGGGGTGGTCCCGGCGAGCCGGCCGTGCTTGCGCGCGTGGTTGACGGCGGCCACCAGCGCCCGGGTGGTCAGGTCGCGGATCCGGGCCTCGGCGCGGCCCAGCAGCTCGCCGAGGATCGCCTGCGGGTCGGCCGGGCGCGCGGCGGCCCCTGCGACGGGGTCCGGGTCGGCGACGGCCGCCGCGAGGCTGCGGACGACGCGCTGGAACGGGTACTGCTCCGGCGCCGCGATCCAATCGCGGACGTGGGCCGGGCGGCTCGCCCGCAGCACCTCGGCGACCTCGTCGTCGAATGCGGCCAGCGGGGTGATCGTCTCGGCGATCTCGGTGCTGTCGAACTCGGGATAGTATTTCGCTGCGGACGTCACTTCACTGCCACTTCCGTTCCGGTCGCGTCAATAAACAGGCACGCTTTTATAAACAGGCACGGCTCTACAAACAGGTACGGCTTCGATAAATGGGCACGGCGAAGCGGGATGGGAATCCGAGGGTTCGACTCCCATCCCGCTTCCGTCGCACTATCCGATCGCTACGGCGATCAGCATTCCTTCGTGCACTTGGTCGTCGGGCAGATGGCCGCGGTGGCCAGCGTCACCGTGGCGCAGACCCACGCCGTACCGCCGTAGGTGTCGGCCTCGCCGAGCTCGATCAGCTCGGCCTCGTCGTGGCGGGCGAGCAGGTCCTGCTCGACAATCTCGTTCTTCAACTCAGTTCTCCTTGATGGATCGGAAAGGAAGCAGCTCAGCTGCAGTTGGGCTGGCACTCGACGGTCAGGGTGCACCATCCGCCCTTGTTGCCCAGGGCGTTGGAAAGGGAGAAGGTGTTGGTGGTGCAGGCGCCGTAGGCCACACCTTCGAAGTCCTGCTCCTCGATCTCCTCGAGCAGGTCGATGTCACCGTCGTACATGGTTACTCCTCGTTTTCCCCGGAACCGTTCGGTGCTTCGATCGGCTCTCTGGTAAAAGCTTCGCGCCCGGCCATTGCGATTCGGCATTCACCGATCACGCGGTCCGGCACACGATGGGCATACGTCCCGCACAGCCGGAACCGGCCCTCGGACACGCGAAGGCGCCCCCCGGAGAACCGGAGGGCGCCGCTGGCGATGCTCGTCAGATCAGGGTGTAGCTCCGGCCCGAGCCGGGGACCTCGGCCGGCACACCCTTGCGGGCCTGCTCGACCTTGCGGGTGATGTCGAAGATGTCCCACAGCGCGCTCAGGACCACCGCGACGATGACGGCCGTCGAGACCCAGCCCCGCACGTCGGCGCCGGCGTCGGCGAAGCCCCCGAACTCCGGGTTGAAGAACGTGTCGGTGGCCAGCAGGGAGACCAGGAGGGCGGCTGTGGCCACGGCCAGCAGGGCGTTCACGACCGCGACCGGGCGGGTCCACCGGCCGAGGCGATAGACCCAGACGGCCCAGACACCCTTGAGGGCGATCAGGACGATCAGCGCCGGCCACCAGAAGGACCAGTTCGCCGGGTCGAGCACGGGCTCGTCGGTGAACGTGAACTGCTGCAGCACCAGCGCGGCGATCAGCAGCACGGGCCAGAGCAGGTTGGCGATCAGCTCGACGCGGGAGCGCACCCCGGTCTCGTACCGGGGCAGGCGGGCCAGGGTCCACGGGACGTTCAGGTCGTCCTTGCCGGCCCCGGTGCGCTCGACGATCCAGAAGGCCAGCGTGGTCCAGAAGGCCAGGTGGACGCCGACGGTGAGCAGGGTGCTGATCGCCGCGCCGATGACGCTGCCCACCGTGACGTCGTCGGCGAACAGCCGGATGACGGCGACGACGATCACGACGACGGGCAGGACCATGGTGAACAGCAGCTTCAGCGAGCGGCGCCACACCCCGTACAGCTCGGGGCCGATCAGGAAGTTCTGTCTGCCCGCGTAGCTGTCGGCCAGGCGGTCGGGGTCACCCAGCTCGGTCAGCGCGCGCTCGATGGCGGCCTCGCGGGACTCGCCGGCCTCGACCCGGGCGTCGACCGCGTCGTCGATGGAGGCGCGCAACTCACGGTCGATGTCGGCGCGCTGCTGCTCGGGCACGCGGCGCAGGGCGGTGAAGACGTAACGGTCGACCAGGCTGGCGGTCATTTCTCGCTCCGGGGGGTCGTGACGGTGTCGGTGGACAGGTCGCTCATGGCCCCGTCGAGGCGGCTCCACTCGATGCGCAGGGCGTCGGCGACCGCGTTGCCCTGCTCGGTGGTGGTGTAGAACTTGCGCGGCCGGGCCTCGTCGGTGTTCCACGCGCTGGTCAGCAGGCCCTGCGCCTCGAGGCGGCGCAGCAGGGGGTAGAGCGTGTTGGCCTCGACCTCGAAGCCGGCCTCGCTCAACGTCTCGAGCAGGGAGTAGCCGTAGCCCGGCGTGCGCAGCACGGTCAGGCTGGCGACGACCACCGTGCCGCGCCGCAGCTCCTGCAGGTGGCTGGATAGTGTCGCGTCCGTTGTCATGTCCAACACCATACTGTGTCTCACACACTATGGCAACGCACTACACCAAAGTGTCGACACGACCATTGTCCGAGAGCCGCCGCTGCACGGGCCGATACAGCAGCGTGATGCCGCGCGGGACAGCGGGAGCCGAGGCTGCCCGCGTCCACACAACGGCATCATCGACGCGGAACAGCGAGCCGCGCGTCAGAGACGCGGAATGCCGCCAGGACCGCTTGCCGCCTGGCGCGGACCGGCCGTCAGCCCCGGTCCGCAGCCGGGAAAGGTCAGTTCGACTCAGCCGGAGCAGCCTTGGGCTTTTCGGTCGGGGCGGGCGACTCCGGCTCGGCCATGGCGTTGTCGGCCGATCGGGGCAGCAGGGCGGCCAGCGCCACCATCACCACCGCGACCAGCACCATGCCGATGAAGATGCGGTGCACGGCCGTGGTCAGCCGGGCCGGGTCGACCTCGTCGCCGCCGATGATGGCGTTGGCGATCGCGCCGAAGACCGCCACGCCCAGCGCGCTGCCGAGCGACCGCAGGAAGATGTTGTTCGCCGTGACGACGCCACGCTCCGACCAGCCGACGCTGGACTGCGCGGCGATCAGCGTCGGCGCGGCCGTCAGGCCCATGCCGAGGCCGATGAACAGGCAGAAGCCGCCCACTGCCCAGACCGACGAATCGCGGCCGAGCAGGAGCAGCAGCGCACAGCCGATGACCACCAGCGTGGTGCCGATCAGCGCGCACACCCGGAAGCCGACCCGCAAATAGATCTTGCCGGCCTGGCTCGCCGAGATCGGCCAGCCCAGGGTGAGCGCGGCCAGCGCGAAGCCGGCGACCAGCGGGCCGTACCCGAGCACGTCTTGGACATAGAGCGGCACGTACGAGCTCAGGCCGAGCAGGATCGCGCCGACCCCGATGGCGAGCGCACCGCTGGTCACGAGCAGCCGCCGCTGGAACACCCACAGCGGCAGCACGGGGTCGGGGGCGTTGCGCTCGACGAATCCGAAGACCACGAGCAGGGCCAGCCCGCCCCCGAGGACGAGCAGGCTGATCGGCGAGGCCCACGCCCAGGCCTGACCGCCCTCGAGCACGCCCAGGATGACCAGGGTGAGACCGGCGGTCAGCAGCGCTGCCCCGCGATAGTCGATGGCCGGCCGGTGACGCTGAGCCCGCTCGTGGAACTTGGTGAAGATCATGCCGCCGGCCAGCAGGCAGAGCGGGATGTTGACCAGGAAGATCCAGCGCCAGTCGGCCCACTCGCTGAACACGCCGCCCAGCGTCGGCCCGATCACCGACGAGACGCCCCAGACGCTGGCCACGTACCCCTGGACCTTGGCCCGCTCGCGCACGTTGTAGAGGTCGCCGATGATCGTGATGGTGGTCGGCGCGATCGCCCCGGCGCCGAGCCCCTGCACGACCCGGAAGATGATCAGCGAGAGCATGCTCCAGGCGACGCCGCACAGCACCGAGCCGAGCAGGAACAGCCCGATGCCCCAGAGGATGACCGGTTTGCGGCCGAACAGGTCGTTCAGCTTGCCGTAGATCGGCACCGAGACGGCCTGGGCGAGCAGATAGACCGAGAACAGCCACGGGAACTCCGTGAAACCGCCGATGTCCTTGACGATCGAGGGGACGGCGGTGGCGATGATGGTCGCGTCGATCGCGATCAGCGAGGTCGACAGCATCACCGCGATGAGGACGGGCCCGCGCTCGGACCGCAGTCCGACATTGTTCTCCGGCACCCTGTTCGTCTACTCCTGTCACCCGCCCCACGCACGACGAGGCTGGTCGGAAGAGTCTGATGTCACCCCTAGGCGGCGAATGATCGGCTGAACCGGCGCGGGCGGCAACACGACCGTCCTAGCCTGGCAGCCGTGGCGTGTGTGGTCGTGGCCGAGGACAATCTTGACCATCAGCGGGTGATCGCTGAGGTCATCCGCCGGCTCGGGCACGAGGTGGTGGTGACCGGGGACGGGCGGTCGGCGCTCAGGGCGATCGCCGAGCACCGACCCGCGCTGGTCGTCGCCGACGTCGACATGCCGCACCTCAACGGGCTCGAGCTGTGCCACGCCATCCGGCACGACCCCGAGATCGCCGGCACGCCGGTGGTGCTGATCACCGCGTACCTGCTGCCGGGTGACCCGCGGCTGGGCGCGACCGGCGCGCTCGCGGTGATCGGCAAGCCGTTCGGGGTGCCCGAGCTGACCGAGTCGCTGCGCGGATATCTGGGCACCGCTCAGCCACCCCCGGCCTGCGAGCCGATCAGCCCGCTGACCGATTCGACCGGGAACGCGGCTCTGTTCGACGCGCTGCTGGACTCGCTCGATGCCGGGGTCGCCGCGTGCGACGCCTCGGGGCGCATCGTGCTGGCCAACCGGAAGATGCAGGAGTTCCTCGGCTCCGGGGTCGACGACGTGCCGATCGCCGACGTCACCCGCAAGTTCGCCCTGCTGCACGCCGACGGAACCCCTCTGCGCACGCACGAGCTGGCGCTGTCCCGGGCGCTGGCCGGCGAGCAGGTGGAGCAGGCCGAACTGCTCGCGCACGACGACGCCGGGCGGCCGCGGTGGTTCGCCGTCAACGCCCGGCCGGTCCGCGACGAGGCCGGCGAGGTGACCGGGGCCGTGGCCGCCATCCACGACGTGACCGGGCAGCACCGCAACCGGCAGTACCAGCACTGCGAGAACGAGGTGCTGAAGGTCATCGCCGACCACCCGCACGCCGCCGACGCGACCGACCGGATCCTCTCGGCCATCGGCGTCACGCTCGGCTGGCCGTACCTGCGGTTGTGGCTGGTCGACGAGGTGACCGACCTGCTGCGCCCGGCCGGCGTCTACACCGCCCCGCAGGAACGCCCGCTGCCGGTGCCGGTGAGCATGGCCCGCGGCGACGGGCTGGCGGGGTCGTGCTGGCAGCGGGCCGACGTCATCTGGGTGCCCGACCTGGACGCGGCCGACTCGCCGGTGCTGCCGGGCATCGTCGACGGCAGCGACTTCCGGGCGGCCGGCGCCGTCCCCGTCCGCAGCGGTGACCGGGTGGTCGGCGTGCTGACCTTCTTCTCGTACGAGAGGCAGGAGCCCGACCCCGCCCTCGGTGTGCTGATGACCGGACTGACCAGCCTGATCGGCGCCTTCCTGGAACAGCGCCGCAGCGAGGTGCTGGCCCTGCACCTGGCCGCGGCCACCGACGAGTACATCGCGCTGGTCGGCCACGAGCTGCGGACGCCGCTGACCTCGATCGGCGCGTACGTGGATCTGATCGCCGAGTCGAACGACGACGTCACCCTCGGCGAGGTGCGCGAGCTGCTCGAGGTGGTGCAGCGCAACAACTCACGCCTGCGCGACCTGGTCGAGAAGCTGCTCGACCTGGCCGCCCTGGAGTCCGGGCACGCCCGGCTGAGCGTCCAGCCGGTCGACCTGACCGAGGTGGTGACCGCCGCGATCGGCGCCGTCTCCCCCGGGGCGGCCGCCCGCGAGATCACCGTGCGGGCCACGCTGCCCGACCGGCTGACCGTCCCCGGCGACCCGGAACGCCTGCGCCAGGTCGCCGACGCCCTGCTCAGCAATGCGATCAAGTTCAGCCGGCCCGACTCGACGGTGTCGGTGACGCTCTCCGACGAGCACGGCGAGGCCGCCGTCCTGACCGTCGCCGACAACGGGTACGGGGTGGGTTCGGCGGAGCAGCCACGGCTGTTCCGCCGCCTCTACCGCGGCGGGAACGCCCGCCACACCGGGATTCCCGGCGCGGGCCTGGGCCTGGCGCTGTGCCGGGTCGTCGTGGAGCGCCACCACGGCAGCATCACCCTGGCCTCGCACGACTCCACCGGCACGACGGTCACCGTCCGGCTGCCCCGCGAGACCCCGGACACGGCCGCGGCGGCCCGGTAGGAACCGGACCGCCGCGATCGTGACGTGCGCGGGTTGTCAGACCGCAGCCGGGACTCCCGGGTTGGCGGCGACCTCGTCGCGATCGGCCCGGACCAGGACGACCGCGATCACGGCGGCGAGGGCGATCAGGCCCGCGCTCACCCAGAAGGCCACCGTGTAGCTGTGCACGGTCGCCATCGCCTGCAGGGCCGGCAGCTGGTCGGGGTTGGTCACTTCGGCCCGGTGGTCGACGATGTAGGCGGCCACGGCCGAGGTGAAGATGGTGTTCAGCAGGGCGGTGCCCAGCGAGCCGCCGATCTGCTGAGTGGTGTTGATCAGGGCGCTGGCCACGCCGGCGTCGTGGTCGGCCACGCCGTACAGGGCGGTGTTGGACATCGGGCCGAACGTGATGCCCAGGCCGAGGCTCAGGACCAGCTCGGCCGGGAAGACGTGGCTCCAGAAGCCGGTGTCCACGCCGATCCGGGTGAGCATGGCCAGGCCGACGGCCCCCAGCACCAGGCCGCCGAACATCAGGACACGCGGGCCGAGGCGGGTCTGCAGCTGGGCCGACACCCCGGCGCCGGCGATGATGCCGAAGGTGAACGGCAGGAAGGCCACGCCGCTCATCAGGGCCGAGTAGCCCAGGGTCAGCTGCATGTAGAAGGTCAGGAACAGGAACATGCCGAACAGGCCGGCGCCGATCAGCAGCGAGGCCAGGAAGGCGCCGCCGCGGTTGCGGTCGAGGAGGACCCGCATGGGCAGCAGCGGGTGCTTGCTGCGGAGCTCGATCACGACGAACGACACCAGCAGGAGGACGGCGGCGATCAGCCAGGCGATCGTGACCGGGGAGCTCCAGCCGTCGTCGCTGGCCTTGGTGAAGCCGTAGACCAGGGCGACCAGACCGACCGTGGAGGTGAAGGCGCCGGGCAGGTCGTAGCGCGTGTTGCCCTCGGCGCGGCTCTCGCCCACGAAGCGGACGGCGGCCAGCGCGGCGGCGATCGCGATGGGGGCGCTGACCAGCAGCGTCCAGCGCCAGGAGGCGTACTCGGTCAGGACGCCACCCAGGAGCAGGCCGACCGCACCGCCACCACCGGCGATGGCCCCGTACACCCCGAAGGCCCTCGCCCGTTCCTTGGGCTCGGTGAAGGTGACCGTGAGCAGCGACAGCGCGGCGGGCGCCATGAGCGCACCGAAGGCGCCCTGCAGGGCACGGGCCGCGAAGAGCGTCTCCGCGTTGGTGGCGAGGCCACCGAGCCCGGAGGCGACCGCGAAGCCGAGCAGGCCGATGATGAACGCCCGCTTGCGGCCGGTGAAGTCGGCGATCCGGCCGCCGAGCAGCAGCAGGCCGCCGAACGCGAGGGTGTAGGCCGTGATCATCCACTGCCGGTTGGCGTCGCTGATGTCCAGCGCGGTCTGCGCGGTCGGCAGGGCGATGTTGACGATCGTGGCGTCGAGCACGATGAGCAGCTGGGAGACCGCGATGACGGCCAGAGCCAGCCAGCGGTTTCGCGGTTTAAGCGATATATCCGGCGGCGTGGAGGCGTCGGTGGAGATGGACATGGAGAGTCCCCCTTGGAGGCATGCGGAGATCCACCCACGTCAGTGACGGGGGTGCTGGTGCGCGGTACGGGAGTTACGAGCGGATGAGCAACGGCAGGACGATGTCGTCCACGAGGTGGTCGAGGAAGGCCTCGTCGAGCGGCTCGCCCAGGGCGAACCGCCGCATGAAGACCAGGGCCGGGACGATCTCGTCGATCAGCCGGACGTCGTAACCGGGGCGGAGCTCGCCTCGAGCCTCGGCCCGCGCGCAGATGGTCTCCGCGAGCGGGATCTTGGACTCGCGCATCTGACGCAGCTGCGTCGCGAGCTCCTCGTCGGTGTGCAGGGCCATGAACAGGCCGGCGAGAAGCGGCCCCTCCTCGCTGCTGATCATGGTGGCTATGTCGCAGAACCAGGCGAGCAGGTCGCCGCGGAGCGTGCCGGTGTCCGGCAGGGGCTTGTCGACGGCCTTGCACGCGCGGACGGCGTCGGTGACCAGCTCGGCCTTGGTGGGCCAGTGCCGATAGAGGGTCGCCTTGCTCGCCTGCGCCCGGGCGGCCACCGCGTCCACCCGGAGTCCCTGGTATCCCGTCTCGCCGAGCAACTCGTAGGCCGCGCGCAGGATCGCCTGCTCACGGTCGCCGTCGAGCCGGCGGGAGCGCGCGGCCGGCGAGGCGGATCGCGCCTGCTCAGCCATGGTGGTCCCCCGTCATCAACGCTCTGCGAAACGAAACTGTTTCGTACACTACGCCTCCTGGTCTGCTCCCGCGATCTCCACGACCAAGTGTGACGCAGCGAACGGCGCCGCCCCAGGGGGAGACGGCGCCGTGTTCAGCCGGAGGTCAACGCTTCGATCCAGTAGGACATCGCACGGACGCCCGAGGGCAGGAGGCCGAGGTCGGGACGCAGCCGCGGGGGCGGCCGGCGCCACCACGGCGGCGGCCGGCAGCACCGGAGTGGTCAGGCGTTTCCTGACGGGGCGGACTCCTTGCGGATCTTGGAGGAACCCCGGCCCACGGACCAGCCCTGCACCCACCGGGCCGAGGTGTCGCGTTTCGTGCGGTCGGCCAGGTGATACCAGTCCATCCGGCAGCGGGTGGTGGTCACCTCGAGCACGCCGAAGCCGTGGCCGTCGGTCTCCACCCACTTGACGTGCGGGTTGGTGGCCCGGATGAGCGAGGCGGCCAGCACGCTCAGCGGGCCGCCCGGGCTGGTGCCGAGGAAGTCGTTGATGTTGTCGCTGGTCACCGAGGGCACGACGAACTCGGCCGCGGCGGGAGTGGCCGGGCCGGTGTCGCGGGTGGTCAGTTCGCTGGCCCAGCTGGTGTGGATGTCGCCCGTCAGGAACACGACGTCCCGGGTCCGGTGGGCGCGCAGCGTGTCGACCAGCCGTTCGCGGTCGGCGTTGTAGCCGTCCCACTGGTCGGCGTTGAGGACCAGGCCATTGCTCGGGACGCCGATCAGCTCGCCCAGCGGGCCCAGCAGCCAGGCCGGCAGGGCCCCGACGTCCAGGCGCGAGATCATCACCGGGTTGCCGACCAGCTTCCACGCGGCCGTCGACGTGGTCAGGCCGTCCAGCAGCCAGCTCATCTGGGCGGCGCCGGTGATCGTGCGGTCCTCGTCGTCGGCCCCGGCCCCGCTCGTCTGCACGGACCGGTACGTGCGCAGGTCGAGCATGGACAGTTCGAGCAGCGTGCCGTAGCGCAGCCGGCGGTAGATGTGACCGTCCTCGGCGAGCCGCACGGGCATCCACTCGGCGTACGCCTGACGGGCCGCGGCCACCCGGGCGGCGAAGTCACCCTCGGCCCCGGGGGTGTGGTTCTCCGCTCCCCCGCTCCACATGTCGTTGGCGACCTCGTGGTCGTCCCAGGTGATGATCCATGGCACCGAGGCGTGCAGCGCCTGCAGGTCGGGGTCGGTCTTGTACTGCGCGTGCCGGGTGCGGTAGTCGGCCAGCGTGAGCGTCTCGCCGGCCGGCTTGGTGGCCCGCACGACCGTGCCGCCGGCGTCGAACTCGCCCGAGCCGTACTCGTAGAGGTAGTCGCCGAGGTGCACGACCAGGTTGAGGTCGCCCCGCGCGGCCAGGTGGCGGTAGGCCGCGAAATAGCCCGCCTCCCAGTTGGCGCAGCTCACGACGCCCATCCGGAGGCGGGTGATGGCGTCGGAGGCGGCGGGGGCGGTCATCGTGCGCCCGGTCGGCGACCACGTGCCCCCGAGACCGAAGCGGTACCAGTACGTCGTTCCGGCCGCGAGACCGTCGACGTCGGCCTTCACGGTGTAGTCGCGTTCGGGACCGGTGAGCACGGCGCCGGAGCGGATCACCGCGGAGAACGACGCGTCGGCGGCGATCTGCCACTGGACGGTGGCGGCCGGGCCGGGTGACTCGACGGTCACCCGGGTCCACAGCAGGATGCCGCCGGGGGTCGGGTCACCGGAGGCGACGCCGTGCTGGAAGACGGTGGTGGCGGCCGCGGCCGGGCTGGAGACGGCGGCTCCGGCCACACCCGCGCCCGCGAGAAGCAGGAGCGACCGGCGGTCGATCCCACTGGACAAGGCAGTCATGCCCCTCGGTGTATCAGGGGCACGACTGCCTCGGTCAGGGGCTGCGCCGGATGTTCGGCTGCCCTTCACCCATCGGTAGCGGTCACTCGCTGATCGCGTCGATCAGGTCACCGACCGGACGGTCGGGCAGGGCGCGGGCCACGTCGGCGACCGCGACGATGCCGACCAGCTGGTGGCCGTCGATCACCGGGAGGCGGCGGACCTTGTGCTCGGACATGGTGCGCAGGATCTCGGTCGTGTCGTCGTCGGCGCCGATCGTCACGGGCTTGCCCTGGGCCAGCTCGCCGGCGGTCACCGAGGACGGGTCGCGGCCCTGGGCGAGAGCCTTCACCACGATGTCGCGGTCGGTCAGCATGCCCTTGAGCCGGTTGTCCTCGCCGCAGATGGGCAGGGAGCCGACGCCCAGGTCGGACATCTTGCGGGCGGCGTCGGCCAGGGTCTCCTTCTCGCCCACACAGGTGGCATCCGGGGTCATGATCTCGCGTGCGGTGGTCATGCGGATCGTTCCTTTCCGTGTCGGGGGATGCCTCAAGGCGTACCCCGCTCAGACCGTCGCAATCGTGCGGGCGACCTCGTCGACCAGTTCGCGGGCGAGGAAGCCGGTGCGGCCGTGCCACGCGGTCAGCCGCTGGCCGCTCACCGCGTGCACGTAGGCGCCCCAGCAGGCCGCCTGGGCCGGGTCGGCCCCGCGGGCCAGCAGCCCGGCGACGATCCCGGCGCGGGCGTCGCCGCTGCCGGACGTGCCCAGGCCGGCGTCGCCGCTCTCCTCGACCCAGGCGCGGCCGTCGGGCGTGGCGATGTGGCCGTAGAGCGAGACCACCGCGCCGTAGCGCTCGGCGAGCTCGGCCGCGGCGGCGGCCAGGTCGTCGCCCGGGTCACGGCCGAGCAGGTGCTGCGCCTCGACCACGTTGGGGGTCAGCACGGCCCGCCGCTGCCGCAACAGGCCCGCGTCCTTGCTGAGCGCGCCCAGGGCGTACGCGTCGAGCACCACCCCGGTGTCCGGGCCGGCCGCCCCGAGCACGTCGCGCATCAGCTCGGTCGTGTGGCCGATGTCGTCGAGGCCGGGCCCGAGCGCGATCACGTCGGCGCCCTCGGCGAGCGACCGCAGCTGGTCGGCCTGACCCAGACCGACCACCTTGGCCTCCGGCACCGCGATGCTCAGCTGCACCGCCGTCTCCTCGGCCACGGCCAGCTGCAACCGGCCGGCGCCGGCCCGCAGCGCGGCCTCGCCGGCCAGCAGCACCGCGCCCGGGGTGAACCGCGAACCGCCCACGACTAGAACGGTGCCGCGGGCCTCCTTGCTGCCCTCGGGGTCGGGCAGCGGCCAGTCGCGCAGCACCCGCAGGGTGAGAACCCGTTCTTCAGGCCGGCTTGTCATCGACGTCCTCCTGCTTGGTCGGCCGGGCACCCTCGGCGTGCAGGTGGTCCACGGAGTTGAACAGCTCGGGCCGCAAGCGCCCGTCCTCGTTCCGCCACGTACTGATCGAGCAGTTGGCCACGGACGTCCGGTGGGCGACCTCCATCAGCTCGGCCTCGCTCAGGCCCTCGGCGAGGTAGCGCACCAGCAGCACGACCGCCTCGTGCCCGACCAGCACCACCCGGCCGCCCGGGTGGTCCTCGCGCAGCTCCCGCAGCAGCGCGCGCAACCTCAGCAGCACGTCGGCCCAGGACTCGCCGCCCGGCGGGCGGTAGTAGAACTTGCCGTGCCGGGCCCGGCGGGCCGCCTCGCCGGGCAGCCGCTGCTGCACCCCGTAGGCCGTCAGCAGGTCGAGCACTCCCAGCTCACGGTCGCGAAGGCGCTCGTCGACGACCATCGGGACGTCCAGCCCGGCCAGCGCGAGCTCGGCGGTCTGCCGGGTGCGCAGGTAGGGCGACACGACGACGATCTCGGGAGAGGCGTCGGCCAGAAAGGCGCCGACCGCCTCGGCCTGCTCCCGGCCGAGGTCGGACAGCGGCACGTCGGCATCCCGCTCGGGGATGTCGATCTCCTCGACCCCGGCCGTCTCGGCGTCCTGGGCGGTGACGTTCCCGGTGCTCTGGCCGTGCCGGATGACGGCCAGCCACTGCAGCTCTTCCATGCCGGGGCGTTTACCCCGGTGGCGGCGGGCAGAACCGCGCTGTGGCACCGAGACCCTGCGCCACCGAGACCCTGCGGCACCGAGACCCTCACGCCGTCGCTCCGCGCGCCGATCAGGAGAGGGTGAACGTACGGCAGACGCTGCTGGGCGGCTTCCTGACGGTGGCAGCCATGGTCGCGGTGACCGGCGGGGTGGTGCTGCACGCCGACGCCGAGACCACGAGCAAGGCGGCGATCACCGAAGCCGAGCAGGTGGCTCGTGGCATCGCCAAGGACGTCGCCTTCGGCCTGGCCGTGGACACCCCGGGCGAGACGCCGCCGGCGCTGATCGACCAGCCGATCGCGCTCGCCTCGTACCTGAAGCGGCTGCACGAGCTGCAGGAGCGCGACGTCGTGGTGGTTGACGCGCAGCAGCGGATCCTGGCCGACGCCATCCCGGCCAACGTCGGCACGGTGTTCGACCACGACACCGGCAACGAGGTCGGCCGCACCATCGCCGACGGGCGCCCGCGGGTCTTCGTCGAGACCAGCGCCGACTATCCGGACGGCATCCGGCAGGTCGTCGTGCCGGTGGTCGACGGCAGCGCCGTCACGCTGGGCGCGGTGATCCTCGAATACACCCCGCTGTACGAGCAGATGAAGGAGGCCACCGGGCACGCCGAGATCATCATCATCGTCGCCGGCGTGGTCTGCATCCTGTTCGTGCTGGTGCTCGGCGTGGTGACGGCCGAGTCGATCACCCGGCGGATCCGGGCGCTGACCCGGGCGGTCGAGAACATCCGCGACGGCGACTACTCCCAGCGGGTGGCGCCGGGCCGGCGCGACGAGATCTCCCGGCTCGGTGACGCCTTCAACGACATGGCGGTCCGGCTCGACCGCTCGGCCCGCGAGATCCTGGCCAAGGAGTACACCGACCGCATCCTGGCCAACGCCGGGGAGGGCATCTGCGGGGTCGACGCGCGGGGGCGGATCACGTTCGCCAACGACGCGGCCGGCCGGATCACCGGGCTCGGCGTGGCCGGGCTGCTCGAACTGGAGGCGAGCACGCTGCTGCCGGACGCCCACGAGCGGGCCGAGGTGACCCTGCAGCGGCCGGACGGCAGCTCGGTCCGGGTGGCGTACACGGTCAGCCCGATCGCCAAGGAGGACCGCCGGATCGGCGCGGTGGTGGTGCTGCGCGACGTCAGCCGCCAGCGCGCCCTCGAGTACGACCTGCGCCACCAGGCCCTGCACGACGCGCTGACCGGTCTGCCCAACCGCAAGCTGCTGCTCGACCGGCTCGAGCATGCCATGACCCGCTCGCACGCGACCGGCGAGGAGGCGGCGCTGCTCTACCTCGACCTGGACGGGTTCAAGAAGGTCAACGACAGCCTGGGCCACAACGCCGGCGACCTGCTGTTGCGCACCGCGGCCGAGCGGCTGACCGCGGCCCTGCGCCCGGTCGACACGGTCGCCCGGCTGGGCGGCGACGAGTTCGCCGTCCTGCTCGAGAACGCCGGCGCGGCCCAGGCCGAGCAGCTGGCCCAGAGCTGTGTCGACACGCTGGCCGAGCCGTTCCTGCTGCACGGCCGCGAAGCAGTCGTCAGTGTCAGCGTCGGCGTGGTGCCCGGCGCGCATCACTACACCGATGCCGACGAGGTGCTGCGCAACGCCGACGTCGCCATGTACGCCGCCAAGGGCCGCGGCAAGGCCTGCTACCAGGTCTTCGAGACGCGGATGCACGAGCAGCTGCTGGACCGGCTGGACAGCGAGTCACGGCTGCGCGACGCGGTGCACCAGGGCCAGCTCCGGATAAACCTGCAGCCGGTGGTCGAGGTGGCGACCCGGCGGACCCTCGGCGTCGAGGCGCTGGTGCGCTGGGCCGACCCGGAGCGCGGCCTGCAGCAGCCCGGGGCCTTCATCCCGCTGGCCGAGGAGACCGGCCTGATCACCGAGATCGACCGGTGGATGCTCAACGAGGCCTGCCGGGTGGTGCGGCAGTGGCAGGAGACGTCCCCCGCGACGGCGCCCGAGTGGGTGAGCGTCAACCTGTCCGCGGCCAACCTCGAGGTGCCCGACCTGACCGACCGGGTGGCGTACGCGCTGGCCAGCACCGGTTTGCCACCGGCCTGTCTGGTGCTCGAGCTCACCGAGACGGTGCTCATGCGCGACCTCGCGGTGACCGCGGGGCGGCTGGAGGAGCTACGCGAGCTGGGCGTGCGGATCGCGATCGACGACTTCGGCACCGGGTACTCGTCGCTGGGCTACCTGCGCGACATCCCGGTCGACGTGCTCAAGGTCGACCGGTCGTTCATCACCGGGCTGGCCGGCAACCAGCGGCAGCAGGAACTGGTCAGCGCGGTGCTGCAGCTCGGGCACACCCTCGGCCTCAAGGTGGTGGCCGAGGGCGTCGAAACCGACGAGCAGCTCGACCTGCTGGCCGCCATGAACTGCCGGTACGCCCAGGGTTATCGCCTGGGCGTGCCGGAGCCGGCCGCGGACCTGATCGCCCGATCCGCGGCCGTGCCGGTTCACTGACGCTCGACGAACACCGCCGCGGTGCGGGCCGGCACCGAGAAGGCGCCGGTTCCCTTCTCGTACGAGGCCGAGCGCACCACCGGGTCGGCGGAGCCGCGCTGCACGGGGTGCAGCGTGACCGCCTTGCCGGCCAGCGCCGGGACGGTCTGGGTGGTGGCCGCCGAGGTGCCGTTGAGGACCACCGTCACCGATCTCCAGGTGCGGTCGATCCCCCGTCCGTCCAGAGTCATCGTGACGACCCCCGGGGTCTCGGCCGCTCCGGAGAGCGGGAACGACAGTCTCTTCTGCACCTCGGCGGCGGTCGGCAGGCCGAAGACCGGCGACGAACCGCGGATCTTCAGCAGTTCCCGGTAGCGGGCGTCGGCCAGGGCCACCGCGTCGCACGAGGGCACCAGGGCCGGATCGGCCAGCAACGGCCGGGCGTAGGCCCACTTGTCCTCGTTGTCGGCGGCCGGCGGCAAGCCGCGACCGAAGCCGTTGCCCTTCGCGCAGTCCCAGACGATCTCGTTGAACCAGTCACCGGAGTTGAACGAGTTGCGATCCAGCGACTTGGACCGCAGCCGCTCGCTGCCGGTCGCGACGAAGCCGGCGCCCTGCCCCAGGGCCGTGGTGGCCAGGGCGACCGACTGGGCGCGGGCCCGGTCCACCGCCGAGGTGCCCGGCGGCAGTTTGAAGGCCATCGCGTCGTACAGGATCTCGTTGTCGTGGGCGTCGACGTAGGTGATGGCCTCGCCCGGCGCGGCTGTGTAGCCGGCCGGCGAGCCGTTGTAGTCCACCTGATCGCCCGTGACGGTCGCGCCGGCCGAGTTCACGAAGCGGTACGACCTGAGGTTGCCGCTGAGCCCGACCTTGATCAGATCCTGGTAGTGCAGCAGCCGGGCCTTCTGCTCGGCGGCCGTGCCGTTGACCGGGTCGCCGTTGGGCGCGCTCAGCAGCCCGGTGCCGAAGCCCTGCACCCGGGGGTTCTCGTCGAACGGCCCGCCACCGCGCACGGCGTCGCGCAGCCGGTCGTTGAAGGTGGCGATCCCGGTGCCGGCCATGTTCGCCTGGGTGGCCTGTTCGAACCGGGCGTCCCCGGCCACCTCACCGAAGTCCCACCCCTCCCCGTACAGGTTGATGCTCCGGCCGTCGACCCCGTCGCGCGCGGGCGTGAGGCGGTCGAGCGCCGCCCGTACGGCCAGGATGTTGGCCTTGGGGTGGTGACCCATCAGGTCGAAGCGGAAACCGTCCACCTTGTAGGCCCTGGCCCAGGTGACGATCGAGTCGACGACCAGCTTGCCCATCATCGCGTTCTCGGTGGCCGTGTTGGCGCAGCAGGTCGAGTTCGCGACCGTCCCGTCGGCGAGCAGCCGCTGGTAGTAGCCGGGCACGATCTGGTCGAGCACCGAGTGGGGGTCGGCGCCGGCGGCCGACGTGTGGTTGTAGACGACGTCCATCACCACGCGCAGCCCGGCCTTGTTCACCCCGGCCACCATCTGCCGGAACTCCCTGGTGCGCTGATCCGGGTCGACCGCGTAGCCACCCTCGGGCACCGTGTAGTGCAGCGGGTCGTAGCCCCAGTTGTAGCCGTCGGTCGCGGCCACCTGGGCGATGCACTTCTGCTGTTCCTCGCTGTCCGGCGGCAGCGCGGCCAGGTCGCACGGCGGCTGCTTCTGGTCGGCGCGCTTCTCGGGAATGGTCGCGAAGTCGAACACCGGCAACAGGTGCAGGTGCGTGGTCCCGGCGTCGGCCAGCGCCTCGAGGTGCTTCATCCCGGCGCCCTGGCCCGTGAACGCCAGGTAGGTGCCGCGCTGGGCGGCCGGGACGGTCGGGTCGGCGATCGAGAAGTCCCGCACCGACAGCTCGGAGACCTGGATCTTCGCCGCGGGCACGGCGGGCGGTTTGCGCAGCGCGGACCAGCCTCCCGGCGCGAGCGCCGGATCGGCCAGGTCGACGAGCCGGCTGCGCTTCGAGTCGGTCGAGAGGCCCAGGGCGTACGGGTCGGTGACCGCGGCCGTGACGACGCGGCCGACCGCCGGCTGCCACGCCGTGACCCGGTACTGGTAGTCCTTGCCCTTCCATGACGCCGGGCCCCGGACCGACCAGACGCCGGTGCGGTCGTCGCGAGCCATCGCCACGGTCCGCGGATCCGATCCGGGCGTGTCGAACAGTTGCAGATCGACCTTCTGAGCCGTGGGCGCCCACACCGACAGCGCCGTGCCGACCGGTCCCAGCCGGGCGCCGGCCGCATCCGCGGCGTAGAGGTCGTCGAGCACCCCCGCCGTCTGCACTCCCGTCGCGGCCAGGAGCCGGCCCTCGGCGTCCCGCTCGGTCACCACGACCTGGCCGCGCAGGATCTGCTTGGCCTCGACGCCGCGCGGAAGCCGGAACGCGTCGTCCTGCCACAGGTGCGGGAAGCGGGTGCGCTGCGGTTCGGTCAGCCCGTCGCGCCGGGCCGTCAGTGGCACGGTCCGGTACGAGCCGGTCAGCTCACCGTCCGCGACGCCGATGCCACCCGGGGCGTACACCAGGTCGTACACCTTGCCGTCGGTGTCGCCCCCGGGTCGCCAGGCGACCGTGCTGCGGTCGATCCAGACGGCCGACGACTTGGTCAGGTCGGTCACGCCCCCCGAGCCGGCCCGCCGGACCACCGGCGCCAGGCGCGGCGAGGTCCCGCCGAGCAGCCAGATCTCGCGGCCGCCCTCGGCGAACGTGAGGCGCTGGTCGTCCGGCAGATCCTTGGTGTCTCCGTTGTGGATGATGTAGTTCAGGGCGGTCGCCCCGGCGGCCAGCGGCACCTCGAAGACGGCGCCGAAGGAGTCGGTCCGGACGGGCCGCAGCGGCGCGGCCCAGTCGGTCGGGGTGGCGGCGCCGTCCCAGACGTGCAGGCCCCAGCCGGAGTAGTCGCCGTCGGCCCGCCGGTAGTGGATGACCGCCCTGGTCGGATCCTGCGACACCGCGGGCGGCGTCGTCGTGATCGTGGTGTCGCCCTGTCTGAGCCAGATCTCGCCGTTCTTGGAGGGGTCGAAGAAACGATCGGCGCCGACGTCCTTGACCCCGTCCTTGCCGACGACGAGGAAGCCCACGTTCCGGGCGTTCGGGGCCAGCTTCACGTACGCGAACCGGCCGTACGCGTCCTCGCCGGCGAACGGCTGCCCGGCCGGGAACGTCGTGGTCATCGACGGGTCGACGTCGCCGAACACGTAGAGCCCGTAGTCGTCGTACCCGCCGGCCGGCCGCTGGTAGTGCACCACGGCGTAGTCCGGGCTGGTCGTCGTGACCGGGGTGCCCACCCGGACGGTCGTGGTCGTCGAGGCCAGCCGGCCCCGGCTGTCCCGCACGACCGCCTTGTACCGCACGGTCGTGCCACCGGCCAGGCCGGTCAGGTCGTGGTAGGCCGAGGAGGACCCCGACCCGACCAGCTGCCACGGGCCGTCGCCGACCTGGGCCGCGAAGGTGACGGTGGCGAGCGGGTCGCCCGTGGTTCCGGCGACCAGATGGGTGCGGGCCGGCACGAGGCTGCCGGCGGCCGGGGACGTCAGCGTGATCGTCGGCCGCGCCGCCGGGGCCGGCAACGCCTTGCCGGCCTTGAGCGCGACGGCGGACAGCGGCGGCACGGTGATGGTGAGCTTGCCGTCCCCGCCGGCCGCAGCGGTGGTGGAGCCGCCGTAGATGCCGCGGAAGGTCACCGACGGCGACCAGGTGTCGAGGGTGACGGTCTGCGCGGTGGTGGCGCTGTTGGTGGCCACCACGTACTCGACCCGCTGGGCCCGGTCGAACCGGGACGCCGCGAAGACCCCGGGACCGTCGGCCGCGTGCCGGGTGACCTGCACACCGCCGCGCAGGGCCGGGTGTCCCTTACGGAGGGCGCCCAGCTCGGCGATCGTGCGGTAGAGCGGGTGCGCGGTGTTGTAGTTGTCGACCGCGTGCGTGCGGTCGGTGCCGATCAGATCGTCGTCGAGGTAGTCGGCCGTCTTCGAGGCGAACAGATCCTGGCGGGCATCCTTGTCGCCGCCCGGCCCGGTGAAGCCCTGCTCGTCGCCGGAATAGACGACCGGCTGGCCCCGGGTGAGGAACATCAGCTCGTGGGCCAGTTGACCACGTCGCAGCTGGGCGGCCTCGTCGCCGCCGGCCGCCGCGATGAACGAGCCGATCCGGCCCATGTCGTGGTTGCCCAGGAACGTCGGCAGCCGGCCGGCCCCGGTGTCCCGGGCGGTGTAGAGGTCGTCCTTGGCGTACAGGTCGCCCAGCGCCTTGGCCGAGCCGCCGTTCACGAAGCCCTTCGCCGCCTCCTGGAACGAGAAGTCCAGCGTGGCCGGCAGGCCGCCCTGGCGCACGTAGGTGGACTGGACCTCCTGGTCGGCGCTGTAGACCTCGCCGAACATGAAGAAGCCGGGCTTGCCGGCGCGGGACGCGGCCTTGTCGATGCCCGCGCTGAACTGCGGCCAGAAGTCGAGGTTGACGTGCTTGACGGTGTCGAGACGGTAGCCGTCGATCCCGGCGGCGCCGATCCAGTACGCGTAGATGTCGGTGAGGCCGCGCACGACCTCGGGCCGCTCGGTCCACAGGTCGTCGAGGCCGAAGAAGTCGCCGTACTCGCTGTTCTCACCGGCGAAGGTGGAGTCGCCCCGGTTGTGGTACATCGTCGGGTCGTTCAGCCAGGCCGGCTTCTTGACCGTCCGGTCGGCCGGGGACGGGAAGACCGGCGTGTACGGGAACGAGGCCGTCGACACGCGGGGGAAGCCGTTCTCCCCGTCGGCGTAGTTGCGGTCCTCGAACGGGCGGCCCTCGGAGTCCTCGTACGGGGAGGTCGCCTTGTCGATGTAATCGTATTTCTCCTCGGCGTACCGGATCACGTCGGCCGTGTGGTTGGCGATGATGTCCAGGTAGACCTTGAGGCCGCGCTGGTGGGCCAGCCGGACCAGCTTCTTCAGCTCGTCGTTGGTGCCGAAGTGCGGGTCGACCTGGGTGAAGTCGGTGATCCAGTAGCCGTGGTAGCCGGCCGAGATGTCGGCGCCGCTGCCCTGCACGGGCCGGTTCTTGAAGACCGGGGCCAGCCAGATCGCGGTGGTGCCGAGACCCTCGATGTAGTCCAGCTTGTCGATCACGCCGGCCAGGTCGCCGCCGTGATAGAAGCCCTTGTCGGCCGGGTCGAGGCCGGTGGCGAGCCGGTCGCCGCTCAGCCCGCCCTTGTCGTTGGCGCGGTTGCCGTTGGCGAACCGGTCGGGCAGCACGAAATAGAACTGCTCGTTGCCGGCCGGCTCGTCGGTGCCCCACTGGGCCAGAACCGCGTCGCTGGGGGCGGCCGGAGCAGCGGGAGCGGCCGCCTCGGCGCGGGCGGGAACGGATATCAGGAACGGAAGAGTCAGTGCTACGGCGGCGGCCAGGAGCCGCCGGCTTCCAGAGACCACAATGTCCCTTTCTAGGGGAGGGCCCAGACCAGCACGGCCGGCCCGGATTCATCGATGACGGTGGAACCATCGGATTCAATGTGCAGCGGCGGCGCGCCGCCGTAAAGGCTCTCGAGGGTCGTGTCGGGGGGCAGACCGGTCAGCCTCAGCGGTTCGCCGGCCGCCCGGCGGGCCAGCACGAGCACGCTCTGGTCGGCGCACTCCCGCAGGAACACCAGGCTGTCGCCGTCGGCGTGGACCCAGCGCAGTCCGCCCCGGGTGAGCGCCGGCGAACTCCTCCGAAGCGCGATCAGCGCCCGGTAGGAGGACAGCGTCGCGGTGTCCCAGGTCTCCGGGCGGTTCCACGGCATCGGGGCGCGGGCCGACTCGTTGCCGCCGCCGGTCAGGCCGAGCTCGTCGCCGGCGAAGACCATCGGCGTGCCCGGCAGCGTGAACAGCAACCCGGCGGCGACCTGCTGACGCGCCGCGTCGCCGACGACGGTGCGGATGCGGGCCGTGTCGTGCGAGCCGAGCAACTGCCAGGAGGCCGACCAGGACCGCCAGGACATCTGTGCCGCGAACGCCGACATGGTCGCCACCAGGGCGTCCGCCCCGAGCCGAGGCAGGTCCTCGGGCCGGCCGAGGAAGCCGTCGAACGGCACGGTGTCGGCCCGCAGCCAGCACCACACCGGGCGGGTGAAGCCGGCGTAGTTCATCGTGCCGTGCCAGCCGCCCCGGTCCAGGTCGCCGGTCGCGTCGTGGCCGTGCTCGGCGATCAGCAGCCCGTCCGGGCGGGTCTCTCCGACCGCTCGGCACAGCAGGGCGGCGACCTCGTGGTTCCAGTCGTCGGCGCCGAAGCGGGCGGTCATGTTGGCCACGTCGATCCGCCAGCCGGACAGACCGTAGGGCTCGGCCAGCCACCGCCGGGCGATCCCGCGGAACTCGCGCCGCAGCTCCGGGCTCGACCAGTTCAGCTTGGGCAGCGACGGCACGTCGAGCCAGGAGACGTGGCCGCCGTCCGGCTTGGCGTAGTAGAAGTCGGGCCGGGAGGCGAACCACGGGTGGGCGTCGCCGGTGTGGTTGGTGGTCAGATCGCCGATCAGCCGGATCCCCCGTTCCCGGGCCGCCGACGACAGGCGTTCCAGGGCGCGGTCGCCGCCGAGCAACGGGTCGACCCGGTCGAAACCGGCCGCGTCGTACCGGTGGTTGGATCGGGCCGGGAAGAACGGGGTCAGATACACGGTGTCGGCGCCGAGCGCGGTCACGTGATCCAGCCGCCGGGCGACGCCGTCCAGGTCGCCGCCGTAGACGACCCGGGTCGCGTCGGGGCCGGGCACGACCGGCTCGTCCCACGACGACGCGCGGACCGCCCACTCCGGGGTCTCGCGCAGATCGGCCGCGGGCGATCGGGCGTACCGGTCGGGGAAGATCTGGTAGACGACGGCGTCGCGGGCCCAGGCCGGGGCGGGCGGGTAGGCCACCAGCCGGAAGTCTGTGCTGTCGGGCACGTCGTAGGCGGTCAGCCCGAACGCGGTCAGCCAGCGCACCCCGGAGGTCGTGCCGAGCAGGAACCGGTAGCGGGTGACCGGGTTGTGCGCCGGCAGCTCGGCCCGCCACCAGGTGTCCCCGCCGGGCGACCGCCGGTCGACGACGGCCGAGGTGAAGACCGGCTCGCCGTCGCGCACCCAGCGCATGTGCACGCGCGACACCCCGGTGCCGCGAGGCACCCGGACGAAGACGCCGACCGTGTCGCCCAGCTCCGGCGCCGGGTCGCTGACGTAGAGCTCGCTGCCGTCGTGGTGCGGTCGCCGGATCATCCCTTCACCGCCCCGGCCGTGAGCCCGTCGGTGATGTATCGCTGCAACAGCTGGAAGACCAGCACCGTGGGGATCGCGGTGAGCAACGTGCCCGCGCAGAACATGCCGAAGTTGGCGTTCCGCTCCCCCGCCACCAACCCGTACAACCCGACCGGCAACGTCTTGGACCCGGCGTCGGTCAGGAACACGTTGGCGATGAGGAACTCGTTGATCGTGCCGATGAACGCGAGCAGCGCGGTGACCGCCAGGATCGGCGCGACCAGCGGCAGCAGGATGCGGAAGAAGACCTGGGCGTGCGTGGCGCCGTCCACAGTGGCCGACTCGTCCAGCTCCCGCGGCAGCGTGTCGAAGAAGCCCTTCATCAGCCAGGTGTTCACGCCGAGCGCCCCGCCGAGATACAGCAGGATGAGACCCCACGACGTGTTGAACCCGATCGCCGGCCACAGGTCGGTGACCGCCGAGAAGATCAGGAAGATCGCCACGATCGCCAGGAACTGCGGGAACATCTGGATCAGCAGGACCGACAGCAGACCCACCCGGCGGCCGCGGAAACGCCGGCGGCTGAACGCGTAGGCGGCCAGGGCCGAGATGAAGACCGAGGCGATGGACGACACCGACGCGATGATCGCCGAGTTGAGGAACCACCGGCCGAACGCGGTGTCGGAGAACAGCCGGGTGAAGTTGCCGAACGAGGCGCCGGTGGGCACGAGCTCGCTGGACGACAGGGTGCCGAGCGGGTTGAACGCCGCGGACACGACGAAGACGATCGGCACCAGCGCGAACGCCAGCACCAGCACACCGACCAGATGCCGCCACCCGACCTGCTGAATCCAGCGCGTCATGAGTGAACCTCCTCGAGGTGCCGCGTGCGGCGAAAGCTGACCGCGGACACCACGGCCACGATCAGGAAGATGAAGATGGAGATGGCGGCCGCGTAGCCGTACTGCGCGCCGCCCCCGCCGAACGCGATCCGGTAGGTGTAGGTGATGAGCAGGTCGGTGGCGCCGTTGGCCGGGTTGTCGGCCGGGAACGGCGCGCCCTCGGTGGTCAGGTAGATCGCGTTGAAGTTGTTGAAGTTGAACGCGAACGACGAGATCAGCAGCGGGGTGAGCGCGACCATCAACAGCGGCAGGGTGATCCGCCGGAACCCGCCCCAGGCGCTCGCGCCGTCGATGCGCGAAGCCTCCGAGAGCTCGCGCGGGATGGCCTGCAACGCGCCCGTGGCGACCAGGAACATGTACGGGTAGCCGAGCCACAGCTGCACCAGGATCACCGCGAGCCGGGCCGACGCGCTGCCGCCGAACCAGTCCACATCGGAGCCGAACAGACCGTTGATCAGCCCGAAGTCGGTGTTGAACATGTCCCGCCAGACCAGCAGCATCGCGAACGACGGCATCGCGTACGGCAGCACGAGCAGGACCCGATAGGTGAGGCGGCCCCGGACGCGGGGCGAGTGCAGCGCCATCGCGAGCAGCAGACCCAGCACGAAGGTGCCGCCGGTCGAGGCGACGGCGAAGGCGACGTTCCAGACCAGCGTACGAAAGAAGGGCCCCGCGATCGCCGAGTCGGTCAGCACCCGGGTGAAGTTGCCGAACCCCACGCCGACCTTCCAGCCCTGGGCCAGCCGGTCACCGTCCGCGCCCACGAAGGCGCCCACGTTCTCGTCGGCCGTCCACGTCCGGCCGGTCGCCGTGTCCCGGATGCAGTCGCAGCCCTCGTCATAGGCCCGGCCGGCCCGTCCCTCGTACGCCCGGGAGAGCCCGGACGAGCGGATCGCGCCGGCGGCCGTGGGCACGGCCAGCGCGGTGATCTCGGCGCTGCGCAGACTGGCCTGACCGGCGGTGAGCACCGTGTAGCCGTCGGCCGCGGTGACCCGGCCGGTGCTGCCCACGGTGACGTCCCCGGGCGGCACGGCCGCGAGTCCGTCCGCGTCGCCGGCCGAGACCTGACGGGTGACCGGGTCGGTGACGAGGAAGACCAGCGGGCCGGAGGCCGGGTCGCCGGTGGTCGCGACCGTCAGCGCGTACTGCCGGGACCCGGGCACCTGGGTGACCGAGGCGGTCTGGATGGCCACGACGGCCTCCTGCTTGCTGCCCCGGTGGCCGTCGCCGAAATTGGTGAAGGCCGTGCTCGCGGTGTAGAGCACCGGGAAGACCTGGAACAGCAGCAGCAGGACGGTTCCCGGCGCCAGGTACTTCAACGGGATGTGCCGGGGCGTCAGATAGAGGTAGAGCAGCCCGGCCGTGGTGGCCAGCAGGATCGCCAGGCCGGTCCACATCTCGTTCTCGATGAGGGGAAAGGCGGCCCAGACCGCGATGGCCACGGTGAGGCCGAGCAGCACGATCTTGACCGTCCGGCCCGCAAGCCCACCGCCCGGATCGCCGGCGGGGGCCGGGCGGACCGGCGCGACCGGCCCGCCGAGCTTGGTCGCCGTCATCTACTTGATCGCGGCCGAGATCGTCTTGCCGGCAGCGGCGATCGTCCTGGCCGGGTCGGCGCCACCGACGACCGCGGCCTCGGCCTTGCCGAACGGGTCCCAGATCGCCGCCATCTCGGGCACGGCCGGCAGCGGCTGCCCGTCCTGGCCCGCGGCGACGAACTTCTCGAGGTCGGCGTCCTGGCCCTTCACCTGGTCGAACGCGGCGGTCAGGGCCGGCGGCCGCGGCTCGGCGGCGTAGAGCGCGACGGCCAGTTCCGGCGTGGTCACGTAGTTGGTGACGAACTCCTGGGCCAGCGCCTTGTTCTTGCCCTTGGACGCCACATAGAACGTCTGGACGCCGAGGAACGGGCGGGCCGGTTGTCCACCCTGGAATCCGGGAACCGGGCTGATGTCGTACTTGATGCCGGCCTTCTTGACATCGGCGACCGCCCACGGGCCGCTGACCAGGTAGGCACACTTCTTCGCGGTGAAGGTGGCAATCGAGTTCTCCGGGGTGATCGAACGCTTCAGCGCGCCGGAGCCCTTCTCGCCGAGCTGGGCGATCTTCCGGAACGCCGCGATCGACTCCGGCTTGCCGACGCCGAGGTCCTTGGGGTCGTAGTCGCCGTTCGCGGTGGTGCCGAACAGGTAGCCGCCGGCGCTCGAATAGAGCGGGTAGAGGTGGTAGGCGTCGCCGTTCTGCCCGACCTGCAGGCACAGGCTCTCGGGGATCTTCCGCTTCTTCGCGTCGTCGACCAGGGCCTCGATGGTCGCGGGGGCCTGCGGGGCCAGGTCGGTGTTGCGGATGAGGGCGAGATTCTCCATCGCGTACGGCACCCCGTACGTCTGGCCGTTGAAGGTGACCGCCTTGAGCGCGTTGGGGTTGAGACCGGCCGACTGCTCGGCGGACAACTGCACGGGGTCGACCGCGCCGTTCTGCACGAGGTTGCCGATCCAGTCGTGCGCGCCGACCATGACGTCGGGACCGCTGCCCTGCTGCGATGCGGTGACGAAGGTGGTCTGCTGGTCCTTGCTGATGGCCTGGACCTTGACGGTGACGCCGTTCTCGCTGCCGAACTTCTCGGCGAACGGCTTGAGCGCGGCCGAACGCTTGTCGTCGGCCCAGATCACCAGCTCACCGGCTGCGGGGGGACGAGCGCTGGGGTCGGTGCCGGGGCTGTCGTCGTCGTTCCCGCTGCCGCAACCGGCGAGGGCGAGGGCACAGGTCAGGGTGGCGGCAAGGGTGGCGCCGATGCGCATGTGCATCTCCTGTCGTCTTCTTTCAGCAAATGCAAGGCTCGAGGGGTGAGCTTGCTGGTGTGGTGAGTTCGCGATTTCATAGCTGGACGCCGATAGGCGCAGCGTGCGGCGGGATCCCGGGAGATCGGCCGATGTCGTTGGCGTTGCCGGGACGTTAGCAAGTCTTTGCAATCAATGGAAGAGCTTGCAGGAACTCGCCGGCAACACGGCACCACTAGAGTTGGCGTCATGCGTGCACGGATGGCCGACATCGCCCGTCAGGCCCAGGTCAGTGAGGCGACGGTCTCGCGTGTCATCAACGACCGCCCCGGCGTCTCCCAGGAGACCCGCCAGGCGGTGCTCACGGCGCTCGACGTGCTGGGCTACGAACGGCCCGAGCGGTTGCGCAAGCGCAGCGCCGGCCTGGTCGGGCTGGTCGTGCCCGAGCTCGAGAACCCGATCTTCCCGGCCTTCGCCCAGGTCATCGAGTCCACGCTCGCGCAACAGGGATACACGCCGGTGCTGTGCACCCAGTCGCCGGGCGGGGTGACCGAGGACGAGTACGTGGAGATGCTGCTCGACCGCCAGGTGTCCGGCATCGTGTTCGTATCGGGGCTGTCCGCCGACACGACCGCCGACCATGCCCGCTACCAGCGGCTCCTCGACCGGCCGCTGCCGATCGTCCTGATGAACGGGTACGCCGAGGGCATCGAGGCGCCGTTCGTGTCCTGCGACGAACGGCTGGCCGGCGACCTGGCGGTCACCCACCTCGTGGCGCTGGGGCACCGGCGCATCGGCATGATCTCGGGGCCGAACAGGTTCATCGGTACGCAGCGCAAACTGGCCGGTTACCGGCAGGCGATCAAGCGGGAGCTGGGCATCGCGGAGTCGGCGCTGGACGACTACGTCTCGCTGACGTTGTTCGGGGTGGAGGGCGGCGAAGTGGCGGCCGATCGTCTGCTGGCGATGGGGGCGACGGGGCTGGTGTGCGGGTCGGACCTCATGGCGCTGGGGGCGATCCGGGCTGCGCGGCGGCGGGGGTTGTCGGTGCCGGGGGACGTCTCGGTCATCGGGTTCGACGACTCGCCGTTGATCGCGTTCACGGATCCGCCGTTGACCACCCTGCGGCAGCCGGTCACGGCCATGGCGGTGGCGGCTGTCCGGTCGTTGATGGACGAGATCAACGGGCATGGGGCGCCGCACTCGGAATATCTGTTCCGGCCGGAGTTGGTGGTGCGTGATTCGACTGCCAAGGCGCCGGCTCGGCAGGATCGGGCGGTTCCTGCTCCTGCTGCTTGACTCTGTTTGCAAGTTCTTTCAGGGCTTGTGGGCCGGCCTGCTTGCTCGCTTGCTTGCGGTGGACGGGTGGGGCCGGGGGTGCCCAAGCTCGTCCTTAAACCTTCTCTATGGACGTGCTCGGGCACCCCCGGCCCCACCCTTGCGCGGCTGACTGTGGCGGGTTCGTCGTGGTCGCTGGGGGCTGGGTGAGTCGTCGGGCCGGTGGTCACCTGACGGCTTGGTGGGCCGGCTGCCGCGCTGTGGTTGATGGACGGCGTATTGGTCTGGCGGGCGGGCCTGGGTGGTGGGTTGCGGGAGCAGGACCGTGCCGGTTGCGGTCAGCACGTTGCGCTGGGCGATTGGTTCCGGTCAGCACGTTGCGCTGGGCGATGGGTTGCGGTCAGCACGTTGCGCTGGGCGATGGGTTCCGGTCAGCACGTTGCGCTGGGCGGTGGGTTTTGGTCGGCCGGGAGTGCGGGAACGACGAGATGTGGCCGCTGGGAAGCGGTGCTGCCTCTCTCACATCGTGACGACGATCTTGCCGACCTTGCCCCTCTGGGCGTACGCCGTGGCGGCCTGAACTCCCTGGTCGAAGGGGAAGCGGTGAGCGATGGTGGCCCTCAGCAGACCTTTCTCCGCGGCCTCGGCGACGTCGCGCATGCCGCCGGCGACGCCGTCCGGGTCCAGCAGGAACTGGACGTCCACGTCGTCGCGGCCGACCTGCTCGGGGGTGGGGCCGGGGAAGATGATGGTGATCAGACGGCCGCCGGCGCGCAGGCTGCGGGCGGCGGTGGCCAGCCGGTCGACCGGCAGCGTCAGGTCGAGGAGCACGTCGACGCCGGACGGGTAATCGGCCTGGTCATGGCTGATGATCCGGTCGGCTCCCAGCTCGCGCAGCGCGTCACCGGCGGCGGCGTTGCCCGCGGTCGCGGTGATCATGGCGCCGGCGGCGGCCAGCAGGGGGACGACCTGGGTGCCTACCCCGCCGGTGGCCCCCACGACCAGCACGGATTCCCCGGCCGTGACCCGGGCGGCGGCCATGATGCTCAGCGCGGTCAGGCCCGTGATGCCCAGCGCGGCGGCCTGCTCGGCCGGCACGGCGGCGGGACGGTGGGCCAGCAGTGGCGTGTCGGCCTCGACGACCGCGTACTCGGCCAGCGCGCCGGTGCTCAGCGACGGCCGGAGGTGGTCGGCGACCACCCAGCTCAGCTGCCGCGGCAGGGCTTGCCCGAACACCTCGTCCCCGACCTCGTACGCCGTCACGCCCGCGCCGACCTCGGTCACGGTCCCGGCGAAGTCGTTGCCCAGCACGTACGGGAAGGTGAGCTCGACGATCGCCCGGTAGTCGCCGGCGGCCACGCGCAGGTCGGTGGGGTTGAGCGACGATGCGGCAATCCGTACCAGCATCTGCCCCGGGCCGGGGCGCGGCACGTCCAGCTCGATGAGTGACAAGTTCTCGGGTGGGCCGTAGGCGGTAGCCGCGAGTGCCTTCATGATGGTTCTCCGATCAAACGGACCGAGCGGTCACTTTGACCTTAGGCATAAACGGACCGCGCGGTCAACTTGCTAGACTCGACGACGTGACCTCACCTCCCCGGACCCTGCGCGCCGATGCCGTTCGCAACCGGGCGATCCTGCTGGAGGCCGCGGAGAAGGAGTTCGCCGAACGCGGGCCGGGAGCTTCGGTCGCCGACATCGCCCGCCGCGCCGGCGTGGGCAAGGGCACGGTGTTCCGCCACTTCGCGTCCAAGGACGAACTGATCGCGGCGATCGTTCACATGCACATCAGCGTCCTCGACGCCACCGGCCGACGGCTCCTCACGACTGCGGATCCCGGCGCGGCGCTGTACGAGTTCCTCACCGCGGCGGCCGCCCAGCGCGAACAGCAGGACGTGTCGTTTCTCCTCACCGCGGACGACGCGAGCGCCGAGGTGGTCGCCCTGCGCGAACAGCTCTACGCGACCATCGGCGCTCTGGTCGACCGAGCGCGGGAAGCAGGCGCCATCCGGCCCGACGTCACGACGACCGACGTCGTCCTCCTGATGTGCGCCCCGAATCACGTAGTCAGCTTCGTCAAAGATCCGCCGCCCGACCTGTGGCGCCGCTACCTCGCCCTGATCTTCGACGGGCTCCGCCCCGAAGGCGCCCACCCGCTGGGCCCGCCACCGGCGCCCCTCTGACCTGCCCAGCGGGTTCTGCCACCTCCACAGCCCCTGCCCGGCGTCGAAGTCTGGCCGCGGTCGGCGGGGACGACCCGGCGCCGGTGAAAGGAGATCGCACCGCTCCGGCAGCTCAGAACAGATCCCTGCTGTGGTGTCAGAGGAACTGCTGGCCCAGGAGCAGCAGGTTCAGTCCGCTCAGGACGGCCACCACGGCGGACATGCAGACGATGGTGAAGCGACTGTTGACGTGTTCGCCCATCAGGCTGCGGCGACTGGTCAGGATCAGCAGGGCCACCAGCGCGAAGGGGATGCCGAAGGAGAGGACCACCTGGCTCAGCACCAGCGCCTGGGTGGGGTCCACGCCGGAGCAGAGCAGGGCCACCGCGGGGGCCATGGTGATCAGGCGGCGCAGGGTGAGGGGCACCCGGGCGCGCAGGAAGCCGTCCATGATCATCTGGCCGGCCGCGGTGCCGACGCTGGAGGAGGCGATCCCGGAGGCCAGCAGGGCCGCCGCGAAGGCCAGGGCGGCGCCGCCGCCGACCATCCGGTCCAGGCCCACGTGGACCTCGTCGAGGGTGACCGCGGCGCCGTCGCCGGTGTGGAACAGCTTGGCCGCGATGGCCAGCATGCTCAGGTTGACCAGGCCGGCCAGGCTCATGGCGATGGCGATGTCGGCGCGCTCGAGGCGAAGCAGCCGGCGCTTCTCGTCGGGCGTGCTGCCGGCGGCGCGGCCGCACATCAGGCCGGAATGCAGGTAGATCGCGTGGGGCATGACGGTGGCGCCGATGATGCCGACCGCGAACAGCAGCGTCTGGTCGCCGCCGATCGAGGGCACCAGGCCGCCGAGGCTGCCGGAGGCCGAGGGCGGGACGCGCAGCCCCAGGTAGAGGAAGCCGGCGCAGATCAGGAACAACAGCGAGCCGATGGCCAGCTCGAACGGGCGGTAGCCGCGGCGTTGCAGCACGAGCAGCGCGAAGGCGAGCACCGCGGTGACCGCGGCGGCCAGCGGCATCGGCATGCCGAACAACAGGTAGAGCCCGATCGCGGCCCCGACGAACTCGGCCAGGTCGGTGGCCATGGCGACGACTTCGGCCTGACCCCACATCACCCAGGATCGCGGGCCGGGGAACGTGTCCCGGAAGACCTGCGGCAGGCTGCGGCCGGTGGCCACGCCCAGCTTGGCCGACATGAACTGGATGGGCATCGCCACCAGGTTGGCCAGCACCACGACCCAGATCAGCCGGTAGCCGGTGCTGGCCCCGCCGGCGAAGTTGGTGGCGAAGTTGCCCGGGTCGACGTAGGCGATGGCCGCGACGAACGCCGGGCCGAGAGCCGTGGCCGCGCGGATCCGGGCCGGTCCCATGCCGGGGCGGCCGAGCGGGGGTAGGGCGTAGGTGATCGGCGGCGTCTGGGCCATCCGGGGTGTCTCCTTCTCGCATGTGCCCTGGCGCCCGGGTCCGCCGTCGTGGCGGACCCGTCGTCCACTGTGTTCGTCAGGAGTTGTTTCTTCAGAAACTGGTTTCGTCAGGAGCTGGTGTTGAGGGGGCCGTTGACGCCCTTGGGGTAGAAGCCGCCCTTGGTGACCTTGTTGGGGTTGAGGTAGACGATGTTGAGGACCCGGTCGTAGGAACGGCTGAACGCGATGCCGTTCTTGTCGGTCGGGTTGATGTTGGCGCTGCGGTCGCGGACGATGCCCTGGTCCTCGTCGCCGTAGCCGTCGAGCATGTTGCGGGCGCCGGAGAGCTTGGCGACGTGAGCGCCCAGGTCCTTCTCGAAGAGCGAGGAGCGGATGGTCGCGGCGTGGTAGGCCTCGACCGAGAGGATGCCCGCGGCCGCCTCGAGGTAGGTCTTGTTGGTGATCAGCGGTGCCGCGCCCTTGTAGGCCGTCACGCCGACGTCCTCGAACAGGAACGCCGCGAGCAGGAAGTTGTTCTCGTTGGCGTACGGGTCGAAGACGTCCTTGGCCCCGATCAGCTTGGCCGCCCGCGCCGCGTACGTGAAGCTCTCGCGAATGTTGATGGCCGGCCGGGAGACCGCCGCGGAGCCGAGCGCGCCGCGCAGGAACTTGACGTGGGCCAGCTCGTCGCCGGCGATCTCGGCCGCGTACTGCCGGATGCGGGGAGTCTTGAACGGCACCTTCTTGCCGCCGACGACTCCGCCCCGAAGGCCGGTTCCGGTGGTCATGCTGTCGGCCAGGCCGCGGCCGTGCACGGCGTACTGGTAGAACTCGGCCTCGAGATATTCGAGGTTGAGCGCGAAGTTCAGGACGGCGCCGTCGCTGGGCCCGGCGTCGTCGTCGGCCTGCGCCGCCGCCGAGCCGAGAACGTCGGCCTGGGCCGCAGCCGAGCCGAGGGCGCCGGCCCCGACGATGCCGAGCCCGAGCGCGCCGGCGCTCTGCAGGAAGCGGCGCCGGTCCTCGGTGTTCTCCGAGCTACGGCTGATCATCTGCCCGACGAGCTTCTTTCCGAACACGAGTTGCTCCTCAGTGCTGGTTCTGTCGCCCACGGTCGTCCGGGCGTGAAGGGGTGTGCGCCGGCGGGGCTGCCGCCTCATCAGGGCACGGCTCCGCCACGAGATGGCCCCGATGGACCGGCGAAGGGGTGACCCGAAGTGTCGAGGCGGAACGTCCCGTACCGCTGGAAGTGCCGCACCGGTGAGAACTGACTCCGATCGCTCAGCGGCGCCGTTCGCGCACTCACCGAACGTACGAGGACACCGGATCGCTGTCAGCCGGTCAGCGATATTCCCGGCGATGCATCGAAGTCCCGGGCTCAGCCCCGGGCGCCGGTGAGGCGGGCGACGGCGCGCTGCTTGAGGGCGAAGCCCTGCTGGGCGGCGTCTCGCAGATTGGCCACCAGGGGCGAACGGGAACGGCGGGCCCACGGGACGGGAACCTCGGTCGTGCCGTATTTCGCTTTGTAGGCGTTACCGCCCACGAAGTCGAACTCGGTGACGCCGCGCGCCTTGGCCCAGCGCATCGCGTGCCAGATCAGGGCCTCGTTCGGACGCAGGTGCTGGTGCTCCCGATAGCTGGCTCCGCCCCAGAAATACATGGTGCGGTGATACCAGGGCAGGATCGCCGTGGCGATGCACCGGCCCTCCGGGTCGCGGGCCCGCAGCAGCAACAACTGGCCGGACGGTCCAACGTGGCGAATGAGCGAACGGACCCGCTCGATCGAATAGGTGGGGACCAGATTCTGCTTGGCGAAAACGTCGCGTAACTGCTCGTAGAAATCGGCGGCGAATGTCGGATCGGCGACAACCTCCTCGATGGTCACGCCGCTCTTGGTGGCCTTGCGGATATTGCGCCGGCACGCGCTCGCCATCGCGCCGAACAACGCGTCCTCGCCGGGACTCAGATCGATCACCGCGGTCGGCGCGTCGGACCAGCGCAGGCCCAGACCGCCGAGATCGCCCGCGGTCAGAAAGCGGTCGCGGATCTCCAGATGGGCGCAGCCCAGGTCGTCGAAGGCGAACGGCAGGAGGGCCTCCAGCGCGGCTCGCCGGGGCACCGCCGGATCCAGGGTGAAGCCCCCGTACGAGGTGGTCCAGCCGGCCATCGGGCTGCCGAGAATGCGCAGGCCGAAGCGCTTGGTGACCAGACCGGTGAAGTGCCCGACGGTGGTCGTGCCGTCGGTGACTCGGGCCAGCACCGGCTCGGCCCGCTGCGCCTCGGCGACGAAGCGCGACCACGGCTCGGTGTGGAAGATCAGCCGGTCGTCGTAGCCGGCGCGCTCGGCCCAGACCTCGGGCGCCGGTGTCACCCGGTGCAGTCGCAGCATGCGTCCCCCTCCGCGGGGCCGGGCCCCCGAAAAGGCGATGATGCGCCGCCGCCGACGCATTCCGCAAGGGCCGAAAAATTGACGTGAAGAAGTTTCACATACCCTATGACAATTGCTACTGACGCCAACCGGCCGGCATTTGCGAGGGTCGTTCCACCGACCGCGAACCGGAGGGTTGCCCATGCCGTCCCCGACTCTGATCAGGAAGCGCCTGAACGAGCTCGAGCTGCGCAGCAAACTCCGCGCCCGGCCTCGGGTGCAGGGCCGCGTCCTGGCGCCGGCGGGAGCGTTCCGGCGGCTGCCGCGGACTGCGGGACTGTATTTCCCCTTCTACCACGACGTGCTCCCCGAGTACGCCGGCGACCTGCGCCGTCACCTGCTGACCTTCCGCCGGCACGGGTCGCTGGTCTCGTGGGACGACGCGCTGGCCGTCCTGGCCGGCGAGCGGCCCCTGCACGGCCCGGTCTTCTGCCTCTCGTTCGACGACGGGCACGCGAGCTGGCGGGACGTCGTCGTGCCGCTGCTGCGCGAGCTCGGCGTCCCGGCGATGTTCTTCCTCACCACCGGCCTCGTCGGCCGCCCCGGCAACCTCACCTGGGACGACTGCCGGGCGATCGCCGCGGCCGGCTTCGACGTCGGCTCGCACACCGTGACCCACCGGCGGCTGGCCGACCAGGACGACGGCGACGCGGCGCGCGAGCTGATCGACTCCAAGCGGGAGATCGAGGATGAGCTCGGCCGCGAGGTGCGGGACTTCGCCGCGCCGTACGGGCACCCGGCCGTGGATTACGGCGAGCGCGACCTCGAGATCGCGCGGAGCGCGGGATACCGCAGCTTCGCGAGCACCCTGCGCCCGGCGATGCACCCCGGCGACAGCCCGCTGGCCATCAACCGGCAGGGCCTGCACCCGGCCTGGCCGCTCTGGGCAGTGAGGACCCGAGTCCATGACTGAGACCCGCATCTGGCTGTCCCCACCGGACGTCGGCGAGCTCGAACGCAAACTGCTGCTGGAGGCGTTCGACTCCAACTGGGTCGCCCCGGTGGGCCCCGACCTCGACGCGTTCGAGCAGCAGGTCGCCGAGATCGTGGGAGTCCGGTACGCGGTCGCGCTGAGCAGCGGTACGGCGGCTCTGCACCTGGCCCTGGTCGCGGCCGGCGTCCGGCGGGGCGACACCGTCCTGGTCCCGTCGTTCACCTTCGCCGCCACGGCCAACGCGGTGATGTATCTGGGCGCCCGCCCGGTCTTCCTCGACAGCACCACCGAGAGCTGGAACGTCGACCCGGCCCTGGTCGCCGAGGAGCTGAAGAGGCGGTGCGCCAAGGGCCGGCCGCCGCGGGCGGTGATCGCCGTGGACATGTACGGCCAGTGCGCCGACTACGAGCCGCTGGTGGACGCGTGCGACCGGTACGGCGTCGCGCTGATCGAGGACGCGGCCGAGGCGCTCGGCGCGACCTATCGGGGCCGCCCGGCCGGGTCGTTCGGCCTGGCCGGTGTCCTCTCGTTCAACGGCAACAAGATCATGACGACCGGCGGGGGCGGCATGCTCGTCACCGACGACGAGCGGGTGGCCACCCGGACCCGTCATCTCGCCACCCAGGCCCGCGAGCCCTTCCCGCACTACGAGCACCGCTCGGTCGGCTACAACTACCGGCTCAGCAACCTGCTCGCCGCGGTCGGGCGGGGCCAGCTCCAGCGGCTCGGCTCGATGATCGCCGCGCGCCAGGAGACGGGCCGGCACTACCGGGAGGCGCTGGGCGATCTGCCCGGTGTCAGCTTCATGCCGGCGGCCTCCTACGGCGTGGCCAACGGGTGGCTCACCTGCCTGCTCATCGACGCCGAGCGGTTCGGCGCGAGCCGCGACCGGATCCTCGAACGGCTGGCCGCCCAGGACATCGAGGCCCGGCCGACCTGGAAGCCGATGCACCTGCAGCCGGTCTTCCGCGACTGCGTGATGCGCGGCGGCGAGGTCAGCACCGACCTGTTCCACCGCGGCCTGTGCCTGCCCAGCGGTTCCGCGCTCACCGAGCACGACCGGGACCGCGTCGTGGCCGCCGTGCGCGCGGTGGCCGCCGAGGAAAGCAGGTAGCCGGGCCATGCACATCGTCTACATCCACCAGTACTACTGCAACCCGGGCATGGCCGGCGGCATCCGCTCGTACGAGCAGGCCCGCCGGCTGGTCGCCCGCGGTCACACGGTCGACGTCATCACCACCGACATCACCGGCGAGCACGACCGGCCGGGCTGGCGGCTGACCGAGGACGACGGCGTCCGGGTGCACTGGTATTCGGTGCCCTACAACAACTCCATGTCGTACGCGCGCCGCATCCGGGCCTTCGCCCAGTTCATGGTCGTGGCCACGGCCAAGGCCGCGTCCGTGAAGGCCGACCTCGTCTTCGCCACCAGCACGCCGCTGACCGTCGCCGTGCCGGGTGTCCTGGCGTCGAAGCTGCGCCGGGCGCCGTTCGTCTTCGAGGTGCGCGACCTGTGGCCCGAGGTGCCGATCGAGATGGGCGCGCTGCGCAACCCGCTGCTGCGCGGCGCGGCCGGGATGCTGGCGAACTTCGCCTACCGCCACGCGGACGAGGTGATCGCCCTCTCCCCCGGCATGGCCGCGGGCGTCGTCGCCCGGCGCCCGTCGACCCCGACCACGGTCATCCCCAACGCCGCCGACCTGGCCCTGTTCGAGGTCACGCCCGCGGAGGTGGCCGCCTTCCGGAGCCGGCACGAGTGGCTGGGCGACCGGCCGCTGATCGTCTACACCGGAGCGCTGGGCGCCGTGAACGGCGTCGACTATCTGGTCCGCGCGGCGAAGCGGATGCGCGAGCTCGACCCCGAGATCCGCGTGCTCATCGTCGGGCACGGCAAGGAGTGGGAGCCGACCAAGCGGCTCGCGGCCGAGCTCGGGCTGCTGGACGACACCGTCCGCATGTGGGAGAAGGTGCCGAAGGCCGAGCTGCCGGTGATCCTCGGCGCGGCGACGATGTCGACCAGCTTCGTCCGGCCGCTGCGCGCGCTGTGGGACAACTCGGCCAACAAGTTCTTCGACGCGCTCGCCGCCGGCCGCCCGATCGCCGTCAACTACGGCGGCTGGCAGGCCGATCTGCTCGACCGGACCGGCGCCGGGCTGGTGCTCGACCCGGTCGACGCCGACGACGCCGGCCAGCAGTTCGTCAAGTACTGCCGCGACGAGTCCTGGCTGGCCCAGGCTCGCGCCGCCGCCCACCGGCTGGCCGTCGAGCAGTTCTCCCGCGACCTGCTCTTCGACCGTTTCGCCCAGGTCCTGGACCGGGCCGCCGACCGCCACTGAAGCCGGGAGTTGAGAGCGTGGAACTGCGCGAGTACGTGCGGGCGTGCCGCCGCCGCTGGGTCTGGATCGTCGTGCCGATCCTGCTGGCCATGGGGGTGGCGGCCGGGTTGTCGCTCACCCGGGAACCGGCGTACCGGTCGTCGATGATCCTGTTCGTGACCACCGGATCGGGGGACCCGGACGCCAAGGCGAGCCGCCTCAACTCGTACATCACCCTGCTGACCGGACCTCGGGTGGCGCAGAGCGTGGCCACCAAGCTGGGCGCGCCCGCCTCGGCCGACCAGGTCCGCCAGAGCCTGTCGGCCGAGGTCCAGGCGGGCACCGACCTGCTGGTCGTCACGGCCACCGACCCCTCGGCCGAGCGCAGCCGCACGATGGTCACCAGCGCCACCTCGGCCCTGGTGGCGCTGGCCAAGAAGCTCGACCCGCCGGTCGCGGCCGACGACGGGCCGCCGCCGCAGATCACCGTCGCGCAGGAGTCGGTGACCACCCAGGAGCCGGGCACCCTGGTGCGCGACGTGGGTTTCTCGGCCGTGCTCGGACTCCTGCTGGGTGGCGTCGCGGTCGCGGTGCGCGAGGCGACCCGCAAGACCGTCGCCGAGGAGGACGACCTGCGCCGGCTGGGCATCGGCACGGTCGGCGTCATCTCGCTGACCGGGCGCTGGGCCCGGTCGGGGCAGGCCGACTCGGCCATCGCCGAGGGATTCCGGCGGCTGCGCAGCCTGCTGCCCGAGGTGTCGGCCCTGCGCAGCGGGAACGCCCGGGGCACGGCGCTGATGCTGACCGCGGCCAACCCCAAGGAGGGCACCACCGCGGTCGCCTGCGGCCTGGCGATCGCCATGGCCGAGACCGGCGCGCGGGTGCTTCTGGTCGACGCGAACCTGCGCTCGCCCGGCGTGGGCCGCTACCTCGCGATGGACGGCGGGCCGGGCCTGACCGACGTGCTGGCCGGGCGGGCCGAGATCGGTGACGTGCTCCGCGACCCGCTCGGCGGACGCCTCACCGTGCTGCCGCCGGGCGACCGGCGGCCCGACCCGGGTGAGGTCCTGGCCTCCCCCCGGCTCGCGGCGACCGTCCGCGAGCTGACCACCCGCTTCGACGTCGTGCTGGTCGACGCCCCGCCGCTGCACGGCGTGGCCGACGCGGCCGTGCTGGGCAAGGTCACCGACGGCACGCTGCTGGTGGTGCGGGCCAACCGCACCCGCACGGTGGACGTGCAGCGCTCGACCGACCTGCTCGAGCGGATCGGCGCCCGGCTCGTCGGGGCCGTCCTCAACGCCCTGCCGCGCCGGCTGCCGACCGAGGCGGCGCCCGCGCGACCCGTCCCGGCGCCGCTCGACACCGACGGTCTGGTCACCACGCTGCTCGGCGGGAGCTCCGAGCCCGCATCGCCGGCCAACCCGGTCGGCGGCAAGGCGACCGTCACCCGGACCACCCGTTCGGTCGTCCGGCAGCGGCCGCCGGTGGACTCGGACGAGGCCGCCACCACGCAGAAGATCGCCTTCGTGCCGGTCGACGGCATCACGACCCAGAAGATCCCGATCAACGGCAGCGGCGTCGTGGAGGGCACGGATGAGTGAGCTCCGGACGGAGCGTCCCGCGGTGGAGGTCGCCCCACCACCGCGGCCCGGCGCGACCGTCTGGGTCCGCGACCGGCTGCGCGAGCCGTTCGTCCAGCTCTTCGCCTCACAGCTGCTGACCGGCGGGGTGGCCTTCGTCGCGAACATCCTCATGGTCCGGGCCCTGGCGCCCGCGCACCGCGGCGAGGTCGCGCTGATGCTCCAGGTCGTCTATCTGGCCACCCAGTTCCTGTTGCTGGGCACCGAGCGCAGCTTCGTGGCCGGCTATCACGAGATCGCCCCCGGCGCGGCCGTCCGGGCGTACGCGAAGCTGTTGATCATCCCGTGCACGGCCGGGGTCGTGCTGGCCGTCGGGTTCGAGATCGTCGCGCCCGAGCGGTTCAACCCGGGCCTGCTGGTGGTCGGGCTGATCGTCCTCTACACCCTGGTCGAGGCGGCCGGGCTGGCCACCCGGGCGATCGCGATCGCGGCTGGCCGGGTCGGCGACTTCCTGGTCTCCCGGGTCGTCGAGGCGCTGCTGCTGCTCGGCCTGCTGGTCGTGCTCTACCTGGCCGGCACGACGACGCCGGCGCTGTGGATCATCGCCTACCTCGTCGCCGGCCTGGTGCCCACCGCCCTCTACATCGTCCGGTGGCTGCGCGGGCCCGCCCCGGACGGCCCCGGACTGCCCGACCGCAACCGCCTCGTCCGCAAGGAGGGGCTGGCGCTCTTCCCCGCGGCCATCTCGAACATGGCCATGCTGCGCTCGGACCGCCTCGCGCTGCCGGCGCTGGCCTCGACCTCCGCGCTCGGGCTCTACGCCGCCGTGGCCACGATGACCGAGCTGCTGGCCTGGCCGATCCGGGCGTACGCCGACTCGCGTCTGGGCCGGTGGCGCAAGGCCCACCAGGACGGTGGCCTGGCCGCTCGCCCGATCCTGCTGGCCGTCGCCCTCTACTGCCTCGTGGTCGCGCCGATCGCCGCCGGCGGGCTCTACCTGCTCATCGTCCCGGTCTTCGGTGAGGACTACGCGGCGGCCCGCGCGGTGATCGTGCCGCTGGTCGCCGCGGCCGGTCTCTACGCGATCTCCCGCGTGACCCTCGGCCTGCTCATCGCCAAGGGCCGCGGCAGCCTGGTGTCGGCGGCCGAGATCACCGGCTTCGTCGTCAGCTTCGTCGCGTACCTCTCGCTTATCCCGCCGTTCGGCATCCTCGGCGCGGCCTACGGATCGCTGATCGGCTACGGCTCCTGCCTGCTGTTCGCGCTCGTCGCCCATCGGCTCACCGGTGACCGGCGATGAGCTGGCTGCCGGCCCCCCGGGTCTTCCTGGCCCCCGGGCTGATCCTGATCCTGGTGGCCATCGGCGGGCGGTTCACCCTCGACCGGGCCGGCTACACCGATCTGGCCTGGGTCGACCTGCGGGTGGCGGGCCTGCTCGTCGCGCTGGCCGTGCTGCTCGTCGACATCTCCCGGCGCCCCCGCCCGCTGGTGACGCAGGACCGGCGGGAGGGCTGGCTGGTCGCCACCCTGCTGTTCTTCCTCTTCCAGATCGCCTCGGGCCTGTGGGCGCCGGCCGCCTCCCGGGTCGGACCGCAGACGCTCGACCTGGTGCTGATGGGCGCCCTGGTCCTCATCTTCTACCTGTACGCGGTGGGCGACCCGGAAACGGTCGTCCGCACGGCGTTCCTGCTGTTCTACCTGGCCGCGATCGTCTTCGCGCTGGCCGCGCTGTTCATCAACGGGCCCGGTGAGCAGGGCCGGTACTCGGCCTTCGGCGGCGGCCCCAACGTGTTCGTCCGCATCGAGATCCTGGGCATCATCAGCGCGGTGGCGCTGGCCCTGTTCCACCGCCGCCTGCTGCCGCTGCTCGCCACCCCGCTGTTCGGTCTGGCCGCCGTGCTGTCCGGCTCGCGCGCCGGGCTGCTGGCCGGCGCGGCCGTGGGCGCGGTGGCGCTTTTCAAGATCCGGCGCCGGCTGCACCCGGGGGCGATCGCCGGCGCGTTCGCTTTCGTGGCCGTCGCGGTGGCCACGATCGCCGCGTTCGCGCCGCCCGCGTTCACCAGCCTGTTCCAGGAACGATTCGTCGAACAGACCGTGCAGGAGCGCTATCTCTCCGACCGCACCGACATCTGGGCGGCGGCGTGGCGGCTCGCGCTCGAGCACCCGATCGCCGGCGCCGGGCTGGACGGCTTCTACGGGTACATCGGCATCAACCAGTTCGTCGAGTACCCGCACAACTACGTGCTCGGGGTGGCCGCCGAGGGCGGTCTGATCGGCATCGGCCTGCTGACCGCCGCGGTGCTGCTGTGGACCACGACCGTGCGCGGGGGCGGCCTCCGCCCGCAGCTGACCGGCCTGGCCGTCGCGGCCGCGGTCTTCGTCGGGCTGAGCAGCCTGTTCTCCGGCGACTACTACGACTCCCGGCTCGCCTGGCTGTTCGCGGCGCTGGCCGCGGCCGCGGCGGCGGTCCCCGCCCGTGTTCCCGAGGAGGTACCGGCATGACCGCCCCCATCAGCCGCCGGGCGTTGCTGCTGGCCGCGCTCGGCTCGCTCGCCGCCTGCACGCCTGGAGAAGAGGAGACGCCCACCGCGTTGATGCCCCTGCCGGCCGCGCCCGAGGCCTCGGTCAAGGCGGCCGAGCTCAAGCCGGTCAGCCACTGGGCCGGCGTGTTCCTGCGCGGCTGGGACTACCAGGCCGAGGTGGGGCTGCCGCTGAGCCGCTCGGGTGACAGCTGGGACCACTACGAGCTCTCCTACACGGTGGACGCCTGCGTGGCGATGTTCCGGGCCACCGGCGAACGGCGTTATCTCGACCGGGCGTTGCAGTTCGTCGAGAACGTGACCGCTTCGGCCACCTCGAAGCGCGGCGGCTACCTGGGGTGGACGTCGGCCAACGAGGACGGCGACGAAGTTCCGCTCTACGAGAGCTACTTCTGGCGGTACGGCACGGCGCTGCTCGTGGCCATGCGGGAGAACGCTTCCGTGTACGGCGATGCCCGCTACCGCGCCCGCTACGACCGCCTGCTCGCCTTCGCCGAGAGGAACGTCTTCGACAAGTGGCACGCGCGCGGGCCCGAGGACACGATCTATCGGGAGCGCACCCACATGGCGTCACACTGGGCGCTCATCGCGCTCCAGCTCGGGCGGCTCACCGCCGACCCGGGTCGCAAGCAACGCTGCCGGACGGTCGTCACCGACGTCGACCAGCACGTGCCCGGGCACAGCGGCGGGTTGCGCCAGCAGCTGCGCCGCAACGAGGCCGAGCCCACCGCCTACTTCTGGAGCGACGTGTGGGGTTCGGCCGAGCGGCCGGGCCAGGACGTCAGCCACGCCAACGGCGTCCTGGCGTACGTCGTCGAGGCCCGCGACCGGGGCACCACCTGGACGCCGGCCGACCTGGCGGCGTTCTCCCGCCTGCTGACCCGCGTCATCTGGCCGGGCGGCACCACCTACCGGGCCTATGTGGACGGCAGCGGCTCCGACAACGGGTGGTTCTCCGACGGGTTCGTCAAGCTCGGCCGCTCCGACCCGGGCGTCCAGCAACGGCTGGAGGGCCACCAGGTCGTCAACGACCAGTTCGCCGCCAACATGGCGCTCAACGCCCGGATCCTGGGCTCCCGTTAGGAGAAACAGCATGACCGCAGCGCTCGTGGGACCGGCGGCCCGGGAATGGAAGGAGGCCCTGCACCGTACCCGGCACGACACCTACCACCTGCCCGGTTACGTCACGCTCGACGCGGCGCTCTCCTCCGGCACGGCAGCCGCGTTCTGGTATTCCGACGGCGACCGGCACCTGCTGCTGCCGCTGATCCTGCGCGACATCCCGGGCACCGGCCTGCGCGACGGCCTGTCCCCGTACGGATATCCGGGCCCGGTCAGCGACGCGATGCCCGGCGACAGCGACTTCTGGGAGCGGGCCTGCGTGGCGATGCTCGAGACACTGCGGGACGCGGGCGTCGTGACCGCCTTCGTCCGCATGCACCCGCTGCTGCCCGCGCCGCTGCCGCTGCTCAGCCGCTTCGGCACGATGGTGCACCACGGCGAGACCGTCTCGATGGACCTCACGGTCAGCCTCGACGAGATGTGGAAGCAGACCCGCAGCGACCACCGCAACCACATCAACCGCGCCCGCCGGGCCGGCACCGAGGTGGTCTTCGACGACTGGGACCGGCTCGGCGACTGGGTCGAGGTCTACCACGACAACATGCGCCGGGTCGGGGCCACCGGCTACTACTTCTTCACCCGCGAGCACCTGGCCGCCCTGCACGACACGATGGGTGACCGGATGCACCTGGCCGTCGCGCTCGAGGACGGCGAGGTGGTCGGCGGCAACACGTTCTTCGAGCACGACGGCATCGCCACCGGCTACGTCTCGTCGACCCGGCGGGCGCCCAAGAGGTACGCCGACGAGCTGCTCTACGACGAGGTCCGGCGCTGGTGCAAGGCGCGCGGCGACACCGTCTTCCACCTCGGCGGGGGCAAGGGCGGCCAGGAGGACTCGCTGTTCTCGTACAAGGCCGGGTTCTCGCCGCGGCGGCACCCGTTCCACACCTGGCGCGTCGTGACCGACCGGATGGCGTACGACGATCTGGTCTCCGCCGCCGGCCGGGACACCGACGAGTCCGGCACCTTCCCGCCCTACCGTTAGGAGCACCGCCATGCGGATCACCTGTGTCGGCGGCGGCCCCGCCGGCCTGTACTTCGCCGTGCTGGCCAAGCTGGCCGACCCGGCCAACGAGGTCACCGTGATCGAACGCAACCCGCGCGGGGTCACGTACGGCTGGGGCGTCGTCTTCTGGGACGACCTGCTCGACGATCTGTTCGCCTACGACCCGGTCAGCGCGCGGCAGATCTGGGACGCGGCCCGCCAGTGGGACGAGTACGAGGTGCGGGCCACCGGCAAGGAGGTCACCCACCTGCCGGGGTACGGCTTCAGCCTGGGCCGGCACCGGCTGCTGTCGATCCTGGAGGCGCGGGCGCTCTCGCTCGGCGTCGACGTCCGGTGGTCGTCGCCGGTCACCGACTTCTCGGACGCCGACCTGGTCGTCGCGGCCGACGGCGCCGGCAGCAGCCTGCGCTCGCTCGACGCGTCGCACTTCGGCACCGAGGTCGCCCTGGGCGGCAACAAGTACATCTGGCTGGGCACCTCGCACGTCTTCCGCACCTTCACGTTCGGCTTCGAGCACACCCACGCCGGCTGGATCTGGTTCCACGCCTACCCGTTCGACTCGACCACGAGCACGTTCATCGTCGAGTGCACCCCTGCGACCTGGGCTGCGCTCGAGCTCGACCGGCTGGACGCCGCGGCCGGTTGCGCCCGCCTCGAAACGATCTTCGCCGCCCACCTGGACGGGCAGCGACTGGTCGACCACCGGGCGGACTCCGGCGGCACCGGGTGGATGAACTTCCGCCGGGTCACCAACCAGCGCTGGGACAACGGCAACGTGGTGCTGATGGGCGACGCCGCGCACACCACCCACTTCGCCATCGGCTCGGGCACCAAGCTGGCGATACAGGACGCGATGGCGCTGGCCGACGCCGTGGCCGAGGACGGACCGCTGGCCCCGGCCCTGGAACGGTACGAGCATCGCCGCCGCGCCGCCCTGGCCCCGCTGCAACGGGCCGCCCTGGCCAGCAGCGAATGGTTCGAGCGGATGCCCGACCACGCCGCGTTGCCGTCGATCCGGTTCTCCTACGCGCTGTCCGACCGCCGGGGCGAATATCCACTATGGCGTTATCTGCTCCACCGGGCTACCCAGCAGGCGGTCCCCCGGGCCATGCTTCGGTGGGCCCTGAGCGCACGACGACGGACCAGGGCACGCCGCCGCCCCGGCGTGGCCTCGGCGCCGTCCGCCCGGGCGGCGCCCCTACCCACGGGAGGTTGACCATGGCCGATGCTGCACTGCTGTCACCCGAGGACCCGGTTTGGAAGGAGGCACTCGGCCGGGTCCGGCACGACATCTACCACGCCCCCGAGTACGTACGGCTCGACGCCGGCCTGACCGGTGGCACGCCGGTGGCTTTCCGATACGCCGAGGCGGGACGCGTCCTGCTGGTCCCCCTGCTGCTGAGGCCGGTTCCCGACACCGACCTGCAGGACGCGACCTCCCCGTACGGTTATCCGGGCCCGGTGGGCAGCGACGACGCCGCCTTCTGGTCGCGCGCGGCCGGCGCGATGACCGAGATGCTGTGCACCCAGGGCGTGGTCACCGTCTTCGCCCGCCTGCACCCGCTGCTCCCGCACTTCCCGACCGCGCTGCAATCGGCCGGGACGCTGGTGACCCACGGCGAGACGGTGTCGATCGACCTCACGCTGAGCGCGGACGAGATCTGGTCGCAGACCCACCGGAGCCACCGCAACCAGATCAACAAGGCCACCCGCGCGGGCGTCGAGATCGTCTTCGACGACTGGGCGCTGCTCGACGCCTGGGTCGAGACCTACCACGCGACCATGCGCCGGGTGGGGGCGACCGATTTCTACTTCTTCGGCGCCGACTACTTCGCCGAGTTGCGCACCGCCCTGCGCGACCACGCCCACCTCGCGGTCGCCGTCCTGGACGGCCGGGTTCTCGGGGGCAACCTCTTCTTCGCGTACGGCGGGATGATGCACACCCACCTGCAGTCCACCGCCGACGCCCCGATCCACCACGCCGACAAGCTGCTCTACCACGCGGTGCGCACCTGGGGCCGCGAGCAGGGCAACACGGTCTACCACCTCGGCGGCGGCGTCGGGGGCGCAGCTGATTCGCTGTTCCGCTACAAGTCCCAGTTCGCCGCCGGCCGCCAGCCGTTCCACACGTGGCGGGTCATCGCCGACGCGCGGGCTTTCGAGAAGCTCGCGGGCACCCCCACCCCGGAATCACTGACCGGCCGTTTCCCGCCCTACCGCTGATCCCGGTAGCGCTCGCCGGCTCCACCCCCGAGCCGGCGGGCGTTACAGTGCGGCGCATGGCGGGACTCGACCGCCGCCACCACGACGCCGCACACCTGCGCGGTCTCCTGTCCGGCTTCGGCCTGCTGGCGGAACGTCCGGCGTCAGGTCGTGGCGGGGCGGCGCTCGAACTCGTCGCGCAGCATCCCCATGAGGACCTCGTCGTGGAAAGCCGACCGGTGGTACGCGGCGGCGCGGCGGCGGCCCTCCTCGACGAAGCCGACCTTCTCGTAGACGTGCACGGCCCGGCTGTTGAAGGCCCACACCTGCAGCTCGACCTTGTTGACGGCGAGCTCGTCGAAGGCGTACCGCAGGGCCACGTCGAGCGTGTCGGTGCCGTAGCCGCGGCCGGCGTGCGGGAGGCCGATGATGATGGCCAGCGTGGCAATCCGGGTCCGCGGCTTGATGCCCCACATCGTGACGTGCCCGACCAGCTCGCCGTCGTGGGTCTCGATGCTGAAGCCGGCGCCGCTGTCGTCCTTGTTGGCGCTCCAGGCACGGAACATCTCGGTGAGAGCGGCCTCGGGCCCGGGCAGCACCCGGTGCTGCTGCAGCACCATGGTTTCGGGGTCGTTCCACCACTGCACCAGCTGCGGCAGGTCGTCGTCGCGCAGCGCGCGCAGACGCACCAGCCGGCCCCGCAACAGCGACGTGGCATACCCGTCCAGGTCGGACATCGTGAGCTCCCTCCACGTGGTCGCCCCGATCCTCACACACGGGCTCCGAAGGCCGACAGGACGCCCGCCATCCGGCTGATCTCGGCCGGTCCGCAGCGGTGGTCGACCGGCAGGGTCAGGATGCGTTCGGCCCGGTCGGCCGCCTCGTCGTCGCCGCTGGAGAAGCCGTGCCGGTCCTGCCGCCAGTGCACCGGGGCGAAGATGCCGTGGCGGGCCAGGTGGGCCAGCAGCTCGTCGCGGGACACCTGGTCGGCGCAGAACAGCTGAACCCGGAACGGCGCCGCGCCGGCGGGTCCGCGGGCGCCGGCGGAAACCCCGGGCAGCAGCGACTCCAGGGCTCGGACGTTGCCGGTGGCGGCCGCGCGCAGGCCGGCGATGTCGAGCAGCGGCAGCACGGCCGAGGTGAAGGCGCCGGGCGGGGCGTCGCTGCCCAGCAGGGCCTGTTCGCCCCGCTGTTGCAGGGTCCGGAACGTGTCCTTGGCGACCGGCCGGCCGTCGAGCCAGGCGGCCTTGAGCAGCATGGCGGTCAGCTTGAGGTCGCTGCCCTCGTTGCCCGGCCCGGCCGGGGCGGGCACGTCGAGGCCGCGCGGCGACCAGAGCACGGCGCCGTCGGGCACCGGCAGGGTCTTGCGGAGCGACGCCACGGCGTACGGGGCCGTGCTGCTCCGGGCCCACGGGCTGAAAGGGTCGTGGGAATGGTCCTCGAGGACGGTCACGTCCGGGTGCGCGTCGATCCAGCCGCGCCAGCCGGCGCCGTCCTCGCGGCCGAACAGGTTCTGGGCCAGCACGACGTCGCCGGGGCCGGCGTGCACCGTCTCCCAGCGAGGGCCGTCGCCGGGCAGGTGCTGGTACCAGGCCAGGGGCATGTCCTGGCTGAGCGCCTCGGCCACCCCCATGCAGAAGAACGACGGGACGTGCAGGCGACCGGGCCGGGCCAGCCGGCGCAGCAGCGCGCTCATCGCCCCGCAACCGGTCGCGTAGAGCTGATGCCCGGCGGGAAGCAGCGGCGGCGTGGCCTCCTTGCTGAGCAGAACGGCCGGGTCCCAGTGGAACTCGGAGCCGATCTCGCCGACCTCAGGCGGCACGGCTCGTGTTCCGCGCCGGCTCGCCCTCACGCTGCGCCGGGACGACGCCTTCGCGTTGCGCGGGAAGGTCGAGGTGGACGGCGTCCTCGCGGGCGCGGTCGATGTTGAGGGTGTCGACGTGGACGGGTGGCTCGCCGCGGCGCAGGTCGGCGACGGTACGCCAGAGGATGCGCAGGTCGAGCGTGGGTGACCAGTTGTCGACGTACCACCGGTCGAGGATGAAACGCTGCGGCCAGTCGATGTCGTCGCGCCCGTTGACCTGCGCCCAGCCGGTGATGCCGGGCTTCACCTCGAGCCGGCGGGCGTCGATCGGCGAGTAGTGGGCCACCTGGGGCAGCACGTCGGGCCGGGGGCCGACGAGCAACATCCGGCCGGTCAGCACGTTGAGCAGCTGGGGCAGCTCGTCGAGCGAGGTGCGCCGCAGGAAGCGGCCGCACGCGGTGATCCGCGGGTCGTTCTCGACCAGGCCGAACGGGTCGTCGATGCCGAGCGCGGCGCTTTGGGCCACCGAGCCGTGCACCATCGAGCGGAACTTCAACATCCGGAACGGCCGTCCGCGCAGCCCGGCCCGCTCCTGCACGAACAGGATGCCGGGACCGTCGGCGATCCGGATCCACAGCGCGACCGCGACCAGGACCGGGGACAGCAGGAGGAGGGCGACGGCGGCGATCAGGCGGTTGGCGAGATCCCAGAGCGGGCGTACGAGCATCACAGCGACTCCACGGTGGGTCCGGTCAGGCGGTGACGGGTGTCCAGCACGTACGGGGCGTTCGCGGCGACCAGGTCGAGGTCGAAGGCGTCGTGGTCGGCCAGCAGCACGACGGCGTCGGCCGCGGCGAGTTCCTCGGCGGTCAGCGACACCCGGGTCACCCGCCGGTCGATCTGCGCGTCCTCGACCACGTGGGGGTCGGCCGCGCGTACCTCGGCGCCCATGTCGAGCAGCAGCGACGCCACCCGCCGGGCCGGCGACTCGCGTGCGTCGCCGCTGTTCTTCTTGTAGGCCAGGCCGAGCAGCAGCACCGTCGAGCCGTTGACCGGTTTGCGGCGCTCGTTGAGCGCGGACACGAGCCGCCGGATGACGTAGTCGGGCATGTGGTTGTTGATGTCGTTGGCCAGCTCGACGAACCGGAAGCTCTGCCCGAGCGTGCGCTGCACCCGCCAGGACAGGTACGACGGGTCGATCGGCAGGCAGTGGCCCCCGACGCCGGGGCCGGGCACGAAGCGCAGGTAGCCGAACGGCTTGGAGGATGCGGCGTCGATCGCCTCCCAGACGTCGATGCCCAGGTCGTGCGCGAAGACCGCCAGCTCGTTGACGAGCGCGATGTTGACGTGCCGGAACGTGTTCTCCAGCAGCTTGGCCAGCTCGGCCACCTTGCAGTCGGAGACCGGCACTGTCCGGTCGACGACCGAGCTGTAGAACGCGTCGATGTGCTTCAGCGAGACCGCGTTGATGCCGGAGACCACCTTGGGCGTGGTCGCCAGCGAGAACTCGCGGTTGCCGGGGTCGATGCGCTCGGGGCTGTAGCCCAGGTGGAAGTCGGCGCCGGCGATGAGCCCGGAGCCGTCCTCGAGCAGCGGGGCCACCAGGTCGGTCGTCGTGCCCGGATAGGTGGTCGACTCGAGCGCCACGGTCGCGCCCGGCCGCAGATAGCGGGCCAGCGTGCGGGCCGACTCCTCGATGTACTTCAGGTCGGGGGCGCCCTCGCGCAGCGGGGTGGGCACGGCGATGACCGCGATGTCGAAGCCCGCACACGAGCGCGGGTCGGCCGAGGGCTGGAACGTGCCGGCGTCGAGCAGCTCGCGCAGTTCGGCCGAGGACACGTCGTCCACGTAGGACTCACCGGCGGCGAGCCGTTTGATCCGATCGCCGTCGACGTCGAAGCCGACGACGCTGTGGCCGACCTGGGCGGCGCGGACGGCCAGCGGCAGCCCCACGTATCCCTGACCGACGATGACGACCCGCATGAGGGCTCCCTAGCTGGCTCGGAGGTGAGGGCGGCGCTGCTTCAGGACGGCGGGCGCCCGGGCGACCGACAGGGCGGGGCTCAGGGCCAGCCAGTGCAGGACGGCGATGAGATCGGCCCGCGGGGAGGCCGGGTCGAGCAGCGAGAGCACGGCCCCGTCCAGGGGCGGCACCGGCACCTGCGAGATCAACGGGTGGCTCGGGCGGCTGTCGGGCTCGTCGGCCCCGAACAGGCTCTCGTGCATCTTCTCGCCCGGCCGCAGTCCGGTGTAGACGATGGGAATGGGCCGCTCGGCGGCGTCGGCGAGGCGGCGGGCCACGTCGGCGATGCGTACCGGCTCGCCCATGTCGAGCACCAGCACCTCGCCCGCACTGTCCAGCGCGCCGGCCTGCACGACCAGCCGGACCGCCTCCTGGACGGTCATGAAGTAGCGCGAGACCTCGGGATGGGTCACGGTGATCGGTCCGCCCGCCTCGACCTGTGCGGCGAACGCGGTGAGGACCGAGCCGCGGCTGCCGAGCACGTTGCCGAACCGGACGCTGCAGAAGGTGCCGTCGCCGGCCTGGTCGGCCGCGGCGGTGAGCCGCTCGGTGATCCGCTTGGAGTAGCCGAGCACGCTGCCGGGATCGGCGGCCTTGTCTGTCGAGATGTTGACCAGCCGCTCGACGCCGTGCCGCAGCGCGGTCTGCAGGATCTGGTAGGTGCCGATGATGTTGGTCTTGAGTGCCTCGGACGGGTGCATCTCGAGCAGTGGCAGGTGCTTGAGCGCGGCCGCGTGGAACACCACCTGCGGGCGATGCTCGGCGAAGACCTCGTCGAGGCGCTGCTGGTCGCGGATGTCGGCGACGACCAGGTTGCGGTCGTCGAGCAGGCCGCGGCCGTCCATCGAGAGCTGGACGGCGTGCAGACCCGACTCGTCGCGGTCGAGCATCACCAGGGCGGCCGGCGAGAAGCGCATGACCTGCCGGCACAGCTCCGAGCCGATCGAGCCGCCGGCCCCGGTGACCAGCACCCGGCGGCCGGCCAGGTAACCGGCGATCGCCGCCAGGTCGATGCCGATCTCCCGGCGGCCGAGCAGGTCGGCGTGGGTGACCGGGCGGATGTCGCCGACGCTGACCGTGCGGCCGAACAGCTCGACGACCGGCGGGACGACCTTGACCTCGACGCCGGCCGGCCCGGCGAGCTCGGTCAGCTCCCGCACCAGCTCGGCGCCGGCGCTGGGGATGGCGATGAGCACGACGTCGGCCTCGTAGCGGTCGACCACCTGGGCCAGCGCGTGCCGGGTGCCGGCGACGGGCACGCCCATGATCTGCAGGGTCCGCTTGGCCGGGTCGTCGTCGAGCAGGGCGACCGGCACGTACGGGCTGCCGGGGTCGCGCAGCATGGCCCGGACGACCTGGGTCGCACCCTCGCCGGCGCCCATCACGACCACGCGTCCGCCCTGCGCGGGTGAGGGCCGCAGCCGCTGGTCGCGCGCCAGCCGTACGGCATAGCGCACCCCGGCCGCGAGGACCAGGGCGATGAGGCCGGACGCGATGATGGCCGACCGCGGCACCAGCCGGCCGAGCAGGGTGTCGAGCACGAAGAGCACCGGTGTGGTGATCGCCGCCGTCTTGGCCAGCGCCAGGATCTCTTCGAAGCAGCCGTACGCCCACCGTCCGGTGTAGAGCCCGAGGCGCAACCCGGCCGCGGTGTGGACGACCGCGCCGATGGCCGAGAGGATCAGCAGCCCGGTGAGGTCTGCGGCGGCGATGTCGCCGTCGTGGCGCAGCACCGTGGCGATGGCCAGGGCGGCGGCGAGGGCGAGCGCGTCGACGCCGGCCCGGGCCGCGCGGCCGAAGAGAACCGTTCCCGTCCACCGGGCGCCCGGCCATCGGCTCCCCGGGTCGTCGGTTCTCCCGGGGGGCGCCGCATTCCTCAGCAGCATGCTTTTCCTCCTTGTGCGCAACGCCCGGGATCACCGGCAGAAATGTCCTTCACCAGGCAAGGAAAAGGCGTCTCAGGAAGAGAGGAATATGATCCGAAGCGCTTTCGCCGCCTGCGGATCGAGCGTGCCAGGAGCCCTGAGTCGAATACAGTGGCAATTGTCATGCGACGTGTGAGGATTTTTCACGTTAGGCATGACATCGGCTCTGAGCTGGTCAATCCCTCCGGCGGCGATATGAGACCTGCTCAGCTTCTTCATGACATCTGCGACTGTCCGGCGATGGTTGAAGTCTGCGAACGTCCCTTTCAGAGCGCACAATCAGATTACCGACAATGACACGGTGAAAGTGGGCAGAATGGCGCGGGTGCTGCACGTCATCAGCGCCCGGGCCGGCGACGGCGCCGAACACCAGCTGCGGCTTCTGATCCGCCACCTGCCGCAGCAGAGCGAAGTCGTCACGCTGTCCCCGCCCGGGCCCGTCCTGGACGCGCTGCGGGCCGACGGCACGGCGGTGCACGAGCTCGTCAGCTCGCGCGATCTCGACCTCGGCACGATCCTCGGGCTGCGCCGGCTGGCCCGCCGGGGCGGCTTCGACGTGGTGCACTGCCACCTGTTCCGGGCCGGCGTGCAGGGCCGGCCGGCCGCCTGGCTGGCCGGCATCGCGCGGGTGGTGGCCACCGAGTATCACGTCGAGGCGGGCGCCCGGGCGATCTACCGGGCCGCCGAGCGCCTCGGCCAGGTCACCGTCGCGGTGTCCCCGGCAGTCGCCGAGCGCCTGCGCCGGTGGGGGGTGCCGCCCGAGCGCGTGGTCGTGATCCCGAAGGGCATCGACCCTCAGGAGTTCCGCTTCGATGCCGGGCTGCGTGCGGCCGCGCGGGCCCGGCTGCGCATCCCACCCGGCACCCCGGTGATCGGCGGCCTCGGCCGGCTGGAACCGCGCCAGCGGTTCGACGTGCTGATCCGCGCGGTCGGCGAGGTGCCCGGCGCGGTCCTGGTGCTGGTCGGAGACGGCTCGTCACGGCACGCCCTGGAACGGCTGGCGGCCATCGAGGGTGTCGCCGACCGGGTGCGGTTCACCGGTCCGGTGCGGCACGCCCGCGAGATGCTCTGCGCCATGGACGTCTTCGCGTCACCCGGCCGCGAGACCTTCGGGCTGGCCGTGCTCGAGGCGATCGCGGCCGGGCTGCCCGCCCTCTACGCCGCCTGCCCGCCGCTGGACGGCACGCGGGTCGACGGCACGCGGCGGCTCACCGCCCACGACCCCGAGTCGCTGCCCCGCGGGCTGCGGGCCGAGGTGCTCTGCGTGGCCGAGCGCTCCGGTGGCCGGCTGGCGGCCCGGTCGGCCGGCGACCGGTACGACGCCGAGCGGGTCGCCGCCGAGGTCGGTGAGCTCTACGAACGGGCGGCCGGCTCGGCCTGACGACGTTCCAGGAGCTCGCGGACGGCCGGGACCGTCAGCAACCGCCGCAGGGCGAGCCAGCCCAGCCAGGCGCCGAGCGTGTTGGCGATCAGGTCGTTCGTGTCGGCCCAGCGGTTGCCGTGCAGGAAGACCAGGATCAGCAGCTGCGTCGTCTCGATGCCGAGGCTGAGCAGGAAACCGGTCAGCACGACCCGGCCGCGGTCCCGCAGGCCGAAGACGACCCGCAGCGCGGCGGCCAGGGGCAGCGTCATGGCGACGTTCAGCACGAAGTCGTCGGGCCGCATCGTCACGAACGGGATCAGCAGGATGCGGTAGAGCTCGGGCTCACCGGCCCCCGGGCCCCAGAACAGCCGCAGCGGCAGCATGGTCGCGCCCAGCACAGCCACCGCGTACCAGCCGGCCAGCGACACCGCGACGAACCGGGACCGGGTCAGCTCACCGCGGCGACGCAGCACGAGCGCCGCGACGATCATCAATGCGATCCCCAGCGGGATCATGACCGGCAGGGCGGGAACCTCGAGACGACCGATGGGCACCGGACCAACAGTACGTGCGTCAGCGCAGCCAGCCGTCCTTGCGCGCGATGCGGATGGCGTCGAGCCGGTTGCGCGCGCCGGTCTTGGAGATGACCGCCGAGAGGTAGTTGCGCACCGTGCCGCCGGAGAGGAACAGCCGCTTGGCGATCTCCTTGACCGGCTCGCCCTCGGCCGCCAGCCCCAGCACCTCGAGCTCGCGCGTGCTCAGCCCTTTGTCGGCGAGCAGCGAGGCCGTCTGCAGCCGGGCCGACACCACCCGTTCGCCGCCCGCGAGCCGGCGGACCGAATCGGCCAGCAGCGCCGCCGACGTGTCCTTGGGCAGGAAGCTGAGCAGACCGGACCGGTGCCGCGGCGGCAGCATGCCCCGCTTGCTGGGGTCGCAGAGCAGCAGCATCGCGCACGACGGATTGGCCGAGCGGACGGCGCTGGCGACCGGCAGCACCTGGCTCACCATGTACTCCGTGTCGATGACGATCACACCGGGCCACATCTCGGCGGCGACCTGGGGCAGGTCGAGGCCGAAGGGCAGGGTGCCGATGAAATGCATGTCAGGGTTGGACTCGAGCAGAGCACGGACCGGGACGCCGAAATATCCCTCGTCCCTGGCCACCGCGACTCGGATCACCACATCACCTCACCGATGGACGCCAGCACCCGTGCCCGGATCATGGATCCGGCAGGCACCCCGGAAAGCTCTTACCTGTGTACTCCTGCGTGTCTATTCGGCGCACCGAGACCGGTGGATGGGTCGCGAGCGCGAAGAATTTCCGACCGGCCTGGTCATGACGGCTTTGAGCCACCGGACCAACCCGCCCCGGTGCCTCCTCACCGTAACGTCTGCGTCACAGAACGGACACCGCACTAGCCGATCAAATGACCCAACTACACCGGTTCTCCTGAGCGGCGGCCTCGGCACGACCACCGAACCGTCGCTAATCGCCCGTTTCACCGTCTCCAGAGGACACCGACTCAACCTTTGCGGTACGGAAAGGCGTTGAGCGCAGCATGTCATCACATTCACCGGCGGACGACGGCTTCCGCGCCTTCGTCGAGCAGCACTGGGGGCCGCTGGTGCGGGTCGCCTATCTGCTGACCGGCGACCGCGGGCACGCCGAGGATCTGGTCCAGGCCGCTCTGGAGAAGACCCATCGCAAGTGGGGCCGCGTCGCGCAGATGGAGGCGCCGGTGGCCTACGTGCGCAAGGCGATGGTCAACACCGCGACGTCGTGGCGCCGCCGCCACCGCGTCCGCGAGGTGCCGCTGCTGGTCACCGACTCCCCCGTGGCCGACCCGTACGGCCCGGTCGACCAGCGGCAGCAGGTGGTCGCCGCGCTGCGCGAGCTGCCGCCGCGGATGCGGGCGGTGCTGGTGCTGCGCTACTTCGCCGACCTGGGCGAGGCCGAGGTGGCCGACCTGCTGGGCTGCTCGGTCGGCACGGTCAAGAGCCAGGCCTCGCGCGGGCTCGACCGGCTCCGTGCGCATCTCCACCCCGTACCGGAAAGGACGCAAGCATGACCGGGACCGAAGCGATGCTGAAGAACGCGCTCGCGGCCGAGGCCGAACTGCTCGACGTGGCCGAGGACCCGTGGACCGGCTTCGAGCGGCGCGAGCGCACCCACAAGCGCAACCGGCGCGCGGGACTCGCCGCGGTCGCCGCCCTCCTGGCCGCGGCCGGCGGTGTCCAGGCCGGTGTCGTGCCGCTGCCCGGCTGGGCGCCCGCCGTCCAGGTGGCCGGCTTCGGCGCCGTCCTCGGGGACGACCCGATCCGCGGGTCGCTGGCCGGGGACAAAACCTTCCTCGAAGGACTGCGGCGGGAGATCAAGGACATTCAGGACCCCGGCGAGACCTGGCGGATCACCGATCGCCGGAAAATCAAGTTCGTGTACGCGGCCGACGTCGGCCGGAGCCGTCTCGCGCTCGCGCTCGTGCCGTTGCGCTACGGCTTCCTGGAGGACCGCGCGCTGGTCTGGTACGAGGGAGAGGCCGGCGCCGCCCCGGCCGAGATGGTCGAGAGCGGTCGCGTCGACGGCGGCGAGCCGGTCGTCACCTCCCTGCTGGCCCGGTCGGACGGTCCGGGCCGGCTGGTCGTGGTCGCACCGACCGGATCGTCGGTGGCGGTGAGTCAGGGATTCCGCTACACGCCCGAGGGCCGCGTCGAGCACAACCCGGCGCAGGCGCAGCCGGCCGGCACCGGGCTGGCCGAGCTGACGCTGCCTCCGTCGCCGATCCCGCCCGAGGTCACGGTCACCGTCACGTCCGGTCCGGACACCCTCTACCAGGGCGGCGCCGGCGGCGGATGGGGCAGTTCGTCCGACTCCAACCCGCAGGACGTCAGCGAGGCGACCGTCGAGAAGGCGCTCGGCGACCGCGACTTCGACCGGGCCGCCCTGCGCAGCTGGGTGAACCAGTCGATCCGGGACGCCCGGCTGGTCGCGGCGGGTACGGCGGTCACCGTGCGCTGGACCGGGACGGTCAGCGGGCAACCGGCGGCGCTGATCACCCTCCAGCCCGAGGGAGGCGGCGTGCTGGCCTACGCGCTGCACGGCGGGGCCGACTCGTACCGGCAGGACCTGCGGTTGCTGCTGCCCGCGAAGGGCGCGGCCCAGCGGCCGATCGCGTGGCGGATGCGAGCCGACGGCGCGGAGGATCGGACCGACCAGGTGATCGTCACCGCGCCGGCCGGCACGCGGAAGCTGACTCTGCAGGTCGGCGGGGCGGCGCCCGTACCGGTCACGCTCGACGCGACCGGCGGTGGCGTCACCGCCGTGCCGCCCTTCGCCGAGGCGCGCGTCACGGCGTACGGAAAGAACGGCTCTGTCCTGGGCACCACCCCGGTGCCGCCGTTCGAGACCGACATGGGCGGCCTGCCCGGCGACACCATCAAGACCCGGGTGGTCGGCTGAGCTGCCCGTTCACGGCCATCGGGAGCCGCCGGGCATGAATCCCGGAAACATGGGGTACGCGGCGGCTCCCCGATCGATCGCGGCACCTTGAGCCCGTGCCGCCAGCCGGTGAGGAGGCCGGACCATCTGCCCGCTGACCTGGAATGTCGACTCCGGAGAGAGGTGCACGAACGTGGCCGTCCTGGGCCGGCCGGACGCGACCTCGATGACCCTCCTGCAGGCGGTGTTCGACCGGCACGCCGCCCTGGAGCTCGACTGGCGTCTCGTCGATCTGACCGATCTGGGCCCGGCCGACCAGGCCTTCCTGGCCGGATCGGCCCTGGCCGCCGAGCGCAACGGCATGGCCTCCGGCTCGGTCATGATGCTCGGCGCCGCGATGCCGGAAGCCGCCCTCGCCGGCCGTTCCGGCAGCCGGGGCCGGCTCAGCCGCCGGTACGCCCGGACGGTCGACGCGCTCGCCGTGGGACCGCTGCGATCGCCCTCGTTCACCGAGCAGGTCCTGCCGCTCACCGGTGGCGCCCGGCAGTGCCGCGACCTGATCACCCAGGCGTGTCTGGCCTGGAGCGTGCCCCACCTGCTGGGCGACGCCACGCTGCTGGCCAGCGAGCTGATCAGCTACGCCACCGAGCACACCTCGTCGCTGATGACGATGACCACCATGCTGGACGGCGACTCGCTCTATCTCTGGGTGCGCGGCGCCGCCCAGACGCGACGACCGCCGCCCGACCGGCTGGCGTTGTTCGTCGTGCACAGCCTGGCCGATCATTGGGGCATACTGCCGGACAACGGCGACACGCTGCTCTGGGCGGCGCTGCCGATCGTGCCGGCCTTCCGGGCGGCGGTGGGCCGCGCCGGTCGGGAACGCCTCTGAAGATCGGTTGTTTCCCCGGCGATCGCCGGGGAAAGCCGCAGGATGTCAGTCCGCCGGATCATCCTGGACACGGACGTCGCCATGGGCGCGCCCGGGTCGGACATCGACGACGGCTTCGCCATGGCCCTGGCCGTGGACCTGAAGGACCAGTCGCTGGAACTGGTCACGACGGTCAACGGCAACATCGACGTCGACACGTCCACCGTGCTCGCGTTGCACCTGCTCGACCGCCTGGGCAAGCCGGACATCCCGGTGGTGTGCGGCGCCCGTACGCCGCTGGTGCGCCCGCTGCACGCCCACCCCGCCCGCGACCGCGTGGCCGACGTCCGCGAGCACCTCTCGGGGCGTAAGCCGACCCCGGGCCGCGCGGCCACCGCGATCATCGACCACGTCCTGGCCAATCCCGGTGAGATCTCGATCGTGGCGATCGGCCCGCTGACCAACGTGGCGGTCGCCCTGGCGCTGGAACCGGCCCTGGCGACGGCGGTCAAGGAGATCGTCATCATGGGCGGCGCGTTCCTGCGCACCACGAGCGTGCTGGCCATGCCGGGCGAGTTCAACATCTGGGTCGACCCCGAGGCCGCCGCCATCGTGCTCAACAGCGGCGCGCCGCTGCGGTTCATCGGGCTCGACGTGACTCTCCAGGTGGAGCTGAACCGGGCCGACGCCGATCGGCTGATGGCCACCGGCCGCCCCTTCGCCTCGTACGCCGGCGAGTGCGCGCACGCCTGGATCGACTACCTGCGCGAGGCCTACCCCGGCCGGGACTTCTGCACCGCACCGATGCACGACGCGCTCGCCGTGGCTGTCGTCAGCCGGCCGAACCTGGTGACCTGGCGCCCGGCCCGGGTCGAGGTCGAGGTGACCAGCGACCTGACCCGTGGCGTCACCGTCGCCGATCTGCTCGCGTCACGCGACCCACCGCAGGCCAACTGCATGGTCGCCACCGAAGTGGACAGTGTCGCCTTCATCGAGTTCTTCCTCAACCACATCTATTCGCTCTGACCCGCGCACACCCCTCTCACCCGCACGCCCCTCTCACCCACACGCCGGACGGCGTGGAAGGGAACCACCATGTTCTGGACCAGGGCGCTCGCCCTCACCGGCGCGGCGACACTCGTCCTCGCGGCGGCCGGCTGCGGCGACGACGGGAACTCAGGCGGCGAGTCGGGCGGGACCACCACGCTGACGTTCGTCAACGCGCAGGACCCGGGCACGTTCGACAAGGTGATCGCCGCCTTCGAGAAGGCCAACCCGACGATCAAGATCAAGCAGCAGGTCGTCCCGTTCGACGACCTCAACTCGACGGTCCAGTCCCGGCTGGGCGCCAAGGACAGCGACATCGACCTGTACGACGTCGACGAGCCCCGGCTGGCCGCCTTCGCCTCCCGCGGCTTCCTCGAGCCCCTGGACGACCTGCGCGGCCAGGCCGAGGGCCAGATCGACCCCAACGCCCTGAAGATCACGACCTTCGACGGCAAGCAGTACGCCATGCCCCGGTGGACCTCGACCCAGTTGCTCTACTACAACAAGGACCTGCTCACCAAGGCCCGCGTCACCGCGCCGGCCGCCGACCCGAAGACCTCGGTCACCTGGGAGCAGGTGACCGCCGACGGCAAGAAGGCCCAGGAGGCCGGGGCCAAGTACGGGCTGATCTTCGACCAGGTGGACCGGTACTACCAGCTGCAGCCGCTGGCCGAGTCGCTCGGCGGCGGCCCCGGCCTCACCGGCGACGGCCTGCTCCAGCCGGACGTCACCAACGCGGGCTGGACCCGGGCCTTCACGTGGTATCACGACATCTTCCAGAGCGGGGTGGCCCCGCGCGGCATCAACCCCGAGCAGACGCCCGGCCTGTTCGCCACCGGCGGCACCGCCTTCTTCGCCGGTGGACCGTGGAACGCCGCCGCGTTCGACAAGGAGGGCGCCGACTACGGCGTCGCGCCGTTCCCCAAGTTCGCCCAGGGCAAGCCGGCCACCTCGACCGACTCGTGGTCGACCGGGATCAGCCCGTTCTCCGACAGCAAGGACGCGGCCCGCAAGTTCCTCAGCTACATGACCATCGACCCGGCCGGCGCCACCGCCACGACCAGCAACAACATCCCGGTCCAGAAGGAAGCCTTCCAGACGTACCTCAAGAACCTGGGCGCCAAGGGCGAGCGCTACCAGCAGATCGCCGACATCATCGAGTACTCGGTGGCCACCACCGCGGTGTCCCGGCCGATCACCACCGGCTTCGTCGACTTCGAGTCGGTGATGAACAAGGCGTTCGCCGACATCCGCAACGGCACCGACGCGACGACCCGGCTGACCCAGGCCGGTCAGGAGCTCGACCGCGACCTCGCCAAGTACCGCAACAAGTAGGCCGCGGTGACCACCACGGCACCCAGCCGCCGGCGGCAGCACAGCCGGCGGTTCGGCGACCTCGGCGTCGCCTTGACGTTCCTGCTGCCGGCCGTCCTGGCCGCCGTGCTGCTGCGGCTGTGGCCCACCGTCCGGGCGGTGTGGGACAGCCTGCGCAGCACGGCCCTCGGCGTGGAGCCGACCCACTGGGTCGGGTTCGACCAGTACAGCGCGCTCCTGCGGGACCCGGCCTTCCTCAACTCGCTGAAGATCACCCTGCTGTTCGGGATCATCGTGAACCCGCTGCAGATCGCGGTGGCGCTCGCGCTGGCCGTCCTCTTCAACGAGCGGATCCGCGGCGCCGGGCTGATGCGGACCCTGGTGTTCCTGCCCGTGGCCATCCCGCAGAGCGTGTCGGCCGTGATCTGGGCCGTGGCGTTCCGCCCGGACGGGCCGCTCAACGGCTTCCTGACCCGGCTGGGCATCGCGCCGCAGGGATTCCTCACCTCGCCGGACCAGGCGCTCGCCTCGATCATCGTGGTCGTCTCGTGGATCGGGGTGGGCTACTGGATGATGTTCCTGATCGCCGGCCTCAAGGAGATCGATCCCACCCTGTACGAGGCGGCCGCGCTGGACGGCGCCGGCCGGTGGGCCCGCTTCCGCGGGGTGACGCTCCCGCAGCTGCGCCGGCAGCTCGCCTTCGTGCTGGTGGCCGACACCATCTCGAACCTGCTGGTCTTCGCGCCCGTGCAGATCCTCACCGGCGGCGGCCCGAACGGCCGGACCAACCTGATCATGAACGATGTGTTCGAACGCGCCTACGTGCGGGCGGACGCGGGCGCGGCGGCGGCCGGCACCGTCGTGGTCGCGTTGATCGCGCTGGCCATCGTGCTCGTGCAGTTCCGGTTGCTGTCGAGAGGAAGTGACTGAGTGTCCACCCAGACCCAGCAGCGGCCACCCACCGGCGCCCGGCCCGAGCCCGAGCCGGCCCGGCCCCGCAGCCGCAGGCAGCGTCCCCGGATCGGCCTGATCGTGCTGGGCACGGTGATCGCGGTGCTGTTCGTCCTGCCGCTGTGGTGGGCCGCGGTGAGCGCGCTGCGGCCACAACGGGAGACGTTCTCGACGCTGTCGCCGGTGAGCCTCTGGACCCTGCTGCCCCGCGGGCTCACCGTCGGCAACTTCGGCCGGCTGTTCGACGCCGAGTTCGGCCGCGCGCTGCTCAACTCGACCATCGTCACGGTGGCCACGCTCGTGATCGGGCTGGCCATCTGCGCGACCGCGGCGTTCGCCCTGGCCGTCCTGAAGTTCCCGGGCCGCGGCGTCATCTTCGCGGTCATGGTGATCTCGTTCCTCATCCCGTTCGACGCGATCGCCATCCCGCTGATGTCCATCTTCCGCGACGCGCACCTGGAGAACACGTACCTGGCCCTGGTCCTGCCCGGGGTAGGGAACGGCCTCGCGGTCTTCCTGCTGCGCGGCTTCTTCCTAGGCGTGCCGATCGACCTGGCCGAGGCCGCCCGCGTCGAGGGCCTGGGCTGGTGGGGCGTCTTCTGGCGGATCTACCTGCCCCTGTCCCGGCCGGCGCTGATCGGCGCCGGGCTGATCCTGTTCGTCTTCCAGTGGCAGGCCTACCTGTGGCCCTTGCTGATCGCGCCCGATCCCGAGATGACGGTCGCGCCGGTGGCCATCGCCCAGTTCGCGGGCCAGCAGGGCGTCGACTTCGGGGCGATCTTCGCCGGGGCTGTGCTCACCGCCCTCGTGCCGTTGCTGATCCTGCTGTTCTTCCAGCGCTACTTCACCCAGTCGGTGTCATCGTCCGGCCTCAAGTAGTCATCCGCGAACCCGATAGGTCCTCCTCAGCCCGGGGGGGTGTTGTGGGGCTGAGCGCCGGGTCACGGTCATGGCTTGCCGGAATCCCCGGCGCTGTGGCGCGGGAGGTGTTCAGCTTGCCGGAATCCCGGCGCTGTGGCGCGGGAGGTCTTCAGCTTGCCGGAATCCCGGCGCTGTGGCGCGGGAGGTGTTCAGCTTGCTGGAGTCCCGTGGGCGGGGCTGCGGAAGTCGCCCGGCCCACGGGAATCCGGCGCGGTGCCGCAGGATCCGCTCGGCTCACCGCAGTCGCAGCGTGGCGCTGCAGAAGTCGCCCGGCCCACGGGAATCCCCGCGCTGTGCCGCAGGAACCGCTCGGCTCACCGCAATCGCAGCGTGGCGCTGCAGAAGTCGCCCGGCCCACGGGAATCCCCGCGCTGTGCCGCAGGAACCGCTCGGCTCACCGCAATCCCAGCGTGGCGCTGCAGAAGTCGCCTGGTTTGCAGTAAACCCGGCGCTGTGGCGCAGGAGTCGCTTGGCTTGCCCGGAATCCCGTCGCGGCGCTGCACGAGTCGCTCGGCTTGCCGGAATCACGGCACGGAGCTGCACGAGTCGTCAGTAGTGGCCGATAACGCGAACGCGCGTCTCGCGAAGACGTCATGCTGCGGACCGAGCAGCACGCGCGGGGATGGCTCAACCAGTGACGGAGTAAGCAGTTGCGAGCAGGGCGCGCAGCGGCTCGAAGAGCTCTTCACAGGTGGCAAGGACGTCGCCGCTGCCCGGCCAGGTTCCGTCGGGCGAACGTCCACTGAGGTCACCGACGACTCCCCCGGCCTCCTGCACCAGCAGGACGCCGGCCGCGAAGTCCCAGGGCTGCAGGCCCGGCAGCCAGGCGGCATCGGCACGTCCCGTGGCCACCTGGGCCAGGGCGGCCGCCGCGCTTCCGCTGCGGCGCAGATCCCGGACCCGTGGCGTGAGCGCGGCGACCATGTCACCCGCCCTCGGGCGCTGATCGGGACGGCCCAGGTTGACCTCGATCAGGGCTCGCGACAGCTCGCCCTGCGCGAGCAACCCGGCTCGCGTGCCCCCGTCGTGCGTGCCGCCGCCGGCCCGGGCTTCGGTGATCCGGTGCAGCATCGGCTCGACCACGACACCGGCCAGCAACCGGCTGCCGTCGGACGCGTAGGCGGCCACGCTGACCGACCAGTCCGACCGGCCGTAGAGATAGCTGGTCGTCCCGTCGATCGGGTCGACCAGCCACCGCACGCCCGACCGGCCGGTGACAGAGCCGTGCTCCTCCCCCAGCACCCCGTCGTCCGGGCGCAGCCGCCGCAGCACGTCGCAGATCGCCCGCTCGGTGTCCCGGTCGGCCTGGCTCACCAGGTCGGCCGGCCCGGCCTTCTCCTCGATCCGCAGACTGCTCGCCCGCAGACCCCAGTCGAGGGCGACGCGGGCACCGGCCTGAGCGGCCCGCCGCGCGATGCTCAACAGCTCATCGAGGTCGAGGACGGCAATCGGAGACCCGCCAATGCGAGAGCCGACGTTCCGATCGCCAACCGCAGACGCGCCGGCCACAGAACCGCCATCCCCGCGACCACCATCCCCGCGAGCACCATCCACGCGAGCGCTGTCAACACGAGCACCGTCAACATGAGCGTCGTCAACATAAGCGCGGTCAACACGAGCACCGTCAACACGAGAGCCGTCAACATCAACGTGATCGACAGCAGCAACATCAAGACGAACGCCATCGTCGGCGGCAACGCCTTCCGTAGCACCAACGTCAACGCAAGCACTGGTCACGGGGGCGCCACCAAAGACGGCCCTATGCCCACGCAGGGCGTCAGGGGCAGGTTCTGTCACCGGCGCACCATCCGAAGAAGCGCCATCACGGGAAGCGCCGTCCACAGGAATGCCCTCCACAGGAACGCCGTCGGCGGCAGCGTCTTCCACAGCAGCGCCATCCACACGAACGCCGTCGGCGACTGCTTCATCCACAGCAGCGCTGTGCACAGGAAGGTCATTCACAGCAGCGCTATCCACAGGAACGCCATTCGCAGTAGCGCTATCCACAGGAACGCCATTCACAGCGGCGTCATTCACGGGAACGCCATTCACAGCGGCGTCATTCACGGGAACGCCATCCACAGCGGCGTCATACACCAAAGCGCCTGACGACTGGCGGTCGTTGCTGGGGTCAGCCACGTGCGGGCCCGTTTCCGGTCAGGGTGGCCCATGTCTCGTGCCCCAGAGCTGCCCGCGCGAGGGGTACCAGGGCGGCGGCGACGCGGGAGCGGAGCCGGTCGCCGAGGGCGCCCATCGTGTTCAGCGACCCGCCGACGCACCTCAGATAGGCACCGGCGATCACCAGCCACGGCAGGGCCCCAACTACCGCCGCGTCGGTCTGGAGCCCGAGGAGGCCGACCAGGACGACAGCACCGGCCACCACCACGCCGGGTCGGAAGCGGGGCGCCACAAGGACGACCAGCGCACCCAGACCGCCGACCAGCGCGACGAACACTCCCTCCTGTGTGGAGGCCGGGCCGACAAGCAGTCGCCCGGTGAGCGCGGCGCCCGCACCGGCGATGACAGCGGCCAGGTTCCACGGGGCGGTGAGCGCCGTGCGGCCCCGCAGGGCGGCCCAGCCGGTGACCGGGCCGTCAGCCAGGCCGTGAGTCAGGCCGTCAGCCGGGCGGTCAGCCAGGCCGTCAGCCGGGCGGTGACCCAGGTGCCGCGGGTCCACGCGGTCGGGCACCCAGCGCACCAGGGCCAGCAGGTGTTCTCGCGCGTGACCGGCCTCGCAGGCCCAGCTCAGGCGGCCGTCACGGAGGCGGGCGAACGCCGTCGACTCGATCGCCCAGCGGCTTGTCACGAAGGCCATCCCGTACGCCCAGAGCGTCACCCCGGCCGCCACCGCGAGCGCCGGAGTGCGGGGGAGATCCACCACCAGCGCCAAGCCGGTCAGCCCCCGGACCACGTAGCCGGCTCCTACGACGAACCAGAGCGCGACGATCACCGGCCGCACCGGCGCCGGCACCTGGCCCGAGCGACCGGTGGCGGCCGAGCGCAGTCCCTCGTACGCGATGGCGACCCCGACGACGCCGAGCACCATCCCCACGATGAACGGGCCCAGGTGCAGGCCCGGCAGCAGCAGCGGCAGGGCCGCGGCCACCAGCAGTCGCAGCGCCGCGACGGCCGTGCTGGCGGCGATGTGCGGGCGGGCCCGGTCGAGGGGGCCGGGCAGGCGCCCGCGATCGGCCTCGGCCGGGTGCCGCTGGTCGGCGGCGAAACCGCGGATGTCGTTCCACTGGTAGCGGGCCGGGTAGATCAGCAGTTCCAGCGCCGCCAGGACGACGACCGCCCGGAGCACCGTCGTCGGGCTCACCCCGCCCGCGGCCAGCGCGGCCAGACCGAACGTCAGCGGCATCAGCGACGCCTTGAACAGGTCCTTCGGGCGGGGCATGAGGAGATAGCCGAGCAGGGTCCGGCGCGGCGCGCGCGCCGGGGCGGCGGGCGCGACGACCCGGACCCGTGCGGAGTCCAGGGTGGACTGCAGGGAGAAGGTTGTCATGGCGACGCCTTCCCCGCACGACTTTCGTCAAACGGCGGGTTCGGCCGGCAGCTTTTCGGCCAGGTAGTCGCAGACGGTGGCGGCCGGCCCGTACATCTCCAGGTCGTGCAGGGCGCACTCGATCGCCGTGACCAGGCCGGCATCCTCGCTCAGTGAGCCGAACAGATCGCGCTCGGCCAGCAGCGGGCGCGGGTCGTTGCCTCCGGTCCGGGCCAGCTCGCGCAGTTCACCGGCCAGGCGGTCGCGCACCTCGATCGGCGAGCCGTTGAGGTCGTACCCGCGCAGGTAGCAGAACCAGGCGGCCACGGCCAGGGCGAGCAGGGTCGCGGGCCGGCCCTGCCGGCGGGCCTCGGCCAGGCTGGGCAGCAGGTAGGCGGGCATCTTGGTGGACCCGCGCCCGCACAGCCGGGCGAGCTGGTCGCTGATCGCCGGGTTGGCGAAACGGCGCAGCAGGCTTTGCTGGTATGCGTTCAGATCGATGCCGGGCACCGCGGGCAGCAGCGGCGCGATCTCCTCGCCCAGCAGCACGGCCAGGTAGTCGGCGACGACCGGGTTGGCCATCGCCTCGCTGGTGGTGCGATAGTCGCCGGTCAGGCAGCCGAGATAGCCCAGGGCACTGTGCCCGGCGTTGAGCAGACGGGTCTTCATCAACTTGTACGGCGTCACGTCGGCCACGAACTGGACGCCGGCACGCTCCAGGGGCGGTCGTCCGTACGGGAAGTCGTCCTCGATCACCCACTGCCGGAACGGCTCGGTGATCACCGGTGACCGGTCGTGGACGCCGAATCGCGTGGCCACCAGGTCGCGGGCGGCGTCGTCGGTGGCCGGCGTGATCCGGTCGACCATCGAGGCGGGAAACGTGACGTGCGCGTCGATCCAGGCGGCCAGGCGCCGGTCGCGGACGGTCGCGAGGTCCAGGACCATGTCCCGCGCGGCCGCGCCGTTGTCGGCGAGGTTGTCGCACGACAGCACGGTGAAACCGGGCAGCCCGGCCCGGCGGCGGCGGTCAAGGGCCTCGACCAGAAAACGGGCCGCGGGCGGCGGGTCCTCGACCGGACGGGCCGCGGGCGGCGAGTCCGGGGCCCGGCGATAGCCGTCGCCGGTGATCGTCAGCGTGACCAGCCGGACCCGCCGATCGGCCAGGATGCGGAGCACCGCCTCGGGATCGTCCGGGGCGAACAGGTAATCAACCATGGACCCGACCACGCGCGCGGTGTCGCCGGCGCCGTCCCGTTCCACCACGGTGAACAGGTGATCCTGCGGGCTCAGGGCGTCCCGCATGGTGGTCGAGCGCAGGCCGACGCCGACCTCGCCCCAGTCGCAGTCGCCCTGCCGGGCCAGGTCGTCCAGATAGACCGCCTGGTGGGCACGGTGGAATCCGCCGACCCCCAGATGGACCACGGAGGGAATGAGCGCGGCCCGCCGGTAGGTGGGCACATCGAGCCGGTCGCGGAGCGACGCCAGCGTACGGTCGGTGAGCGCAACAGGAGTGGTCACGGCGAGACCCTTCGACTTTCGCGCACGGCGGCGCCGCCCGGTGGTGACCGGGTCGCAGTTACGGGTTCGCCGTCGGCGCGGGGCAGATGGAAGGCAGTCCGGTCGGACTGCGCCGCGATCGGACCGGAGGACGGCCCGTGGTGCGGTGGACTCGCTTGCCCACGGAACGGCGCCGGAAACAACGGATTCCGGCGCCGCTCCCGGTCAGTTCAGCCCGGGCCGCCGGGCGGGCGGCGCCTCCTCGGCCCGGAGCAGCGCCCCCAGGCCGGTGATGGCGGCGATGCGCCGGACGAACGGTTGCACGCCCACGGCGGTGACTTCGATCCGGCGGATCCGGGCGGCCTCGTGCACCGCCAGCAGCGCCGCCACGCCGGCCGCGGCCAGCAACGGCACCGCGGCCAGGTCGATCTCCAGCCGCGAGCCGGCCGGTGCGCGGCGGACCAGGCGGAGCAGCGCCTCGCGCAGGAGCCCGGCATTGTCGCGGTCGACCTCGCCGGCCACCACGACACGCAGGCCGGTCGGCTGCCGCCGCACGGCGACGACGGGATTGGTCTCGGCGGTGTCGGTGCTCTCCCCGTGCCAGGCCGGTGTGTCCTCGGTCAGCATGGCGGTCCGCAGCCACTCGAGCGTGCGGTTGAGCAGACGGGACACATGCATCTGGGAAATGCCCAGGTCGTTGGCGATCTCCAGCTGGGTGCGGTTGCCGTAAAAACGTTCCAATAGAATGCGACGTTCCCGGGTCGGCAGCTGATCGAGCAATCGGCGCAGGGTGAGCTGCTCGGGCACCAGTTCCAGGGCGCCGTCGGCCCCGCCCAGCAGGTCGCTCAGCTCCCCACCGGAGTCACCCACCGGCAGGCTCAGCGAGACCGGCCGATAGCCCGCCCGTGACCGGCGCGCCTCGGCGACCTCCTGCTCGGTGATCCCGCATCGGACCGCCACCTCGCGGTCGGAGGGCGGCCGGTTGAGCTCGGTGGTCAGGGCCTCGTCGGCCTGCCCGACGACCCGGGACAGGTCCTGCAGCCGGCGGGGCACCTGCAGGCCCCAGCTGTGATCGCGGAAGTACCGCTTGAGCTCGCCGACGATCGTGGTCACCGCGTACGCAGTGAAGGAGCCCCGCTCAGGGTCGTAGCGGTCGATCGCCTTGATCAGTCCGAGCCGCGCGACCTGCTCGAGGTCGTCGGAGGGCTCGCGGCCGTGGCGGTAGCGGCCGGCCAGGCGCCCCGCGAAGGGCAGCATCCGGCGGATCGTTTCCTCGCGTAAGCGCTGGGTCTGGGCCGGTGGAAGTCCGGCACGGTCGCGGGCGTACTGCTCGGCTACCACATCGAGATCCTCGAAGACCTCGGCGGTGCGTCCCGGCATCGTTCGGCCAATGTGGTCCATGGGCATGCGTCACCTCCGTGACGACAACTCCGCGGACACAGGGCGGATCGGTCAGTTCCCGACCAGTCTAACCACGCTCGCGGGACAGTTGCCGTTTCAACCACGCGAATGAGGGCATCCGCGCCGCCTGAAACGCCCGAGCGGAAGGGGGAGCCGCGTGCCGGTCGACCAGGAAGCCCTGGCTTCGAGGCTGCAGAGCCTGCTCAGAACCGTCGATCTGCCGGTCGGCACCGAAAGCCCGTCGCTGGTCGACCATCTCAACCGGGTGATCGAGGCCGCCCAGGACGTTCTCAGCATCGACGGTGTCGGGCTGATCCTGCTCGACGAGCACAACAGCGTGCGCGTGGCCGGCGTCTCGGACGCCGCCGGGGCCGCCCTCGAGCGGTGCCAGCAGCAACTGGGCCAGGGGCCGGCGATCGACTGCATGCGCAACGACACCGTCGTGCGGGTCACCGACCTCGCCGAGGCGCCGGACTACGCCGCCCTCTGGCAATCGATCCAGGCCGCAGCCGAACACACCGATGACCGCACGCCGCGCGTTCCCTCGGCGCGAGCCGTCCTGTCGGTGCCGGTGCGCGTCGCCGGAAACGTCGTCGGCACGCTCAACGCCCTACGCTCCCGGCCGCATGACTGGACTCCCGAGGAAGTCACGGCCGTGGAGGCGTACGCCGGCCTCATGGGTGTCCTGCTCAGGCTGGGATCCGGGCTCGACAGCGCCGTACGGACCCCCCCGCCACCCGAGAACAAGTAGGGGATTGCTGATGGCCTCCATCAACCAGGAATCACTGACCCGCAGCCTGCGGCGTCTCCGCTCCGCCAGCCACCAGGACATCAGCAGCGCCGTGCACGAGGCGGTGCGCGCCTGCGTCGCCCTGTTCCAGGTCAGCGGCAGCGGCTTGATGATCGCCGACGAGATGAACAATCTACGCTACATCGCCGCGAGCGACGGCCCGAGTCGCATCCTGGAAACAGCGCAGAGCGAGGCCGGCACCGGCCCCTGCGTCGAGGCTTTCGTGTCCAACGACATCGTGGCTTCCGACGATCTGCGTACGGAGACCCGGTGGCCGGCCGTCACGCCGGCGCTGACCGAGCACGGTGTCGTCTCCGTCCTCGGCTCCCCGCTCCGGCTCGGCGGCGTGCCCGTCGGCACCCTGGACGTCTACCTGGACAAGCCGCACCAGTGGCACGAGTCGGAACGGGCGGCGCTGTCCCGGTACGGCGAGGTGATCGAGTCGACACTGAGCACCGCCCTGGCCGCGCACCAGGCCGGCGAGCTGGCCGATCAGCTGCAGTACGCCCTGGACTACCGGATCGTCATCGAGCGCGCCGTCGGCTTCCTGATGGCCCGGCACGCCCTGGACGCCGTGACCGCCTTCGACGCGCTGCGCCGTCAGGCCCGCGACCAGCGGCGCAAGGTCGCCGAGGTGGCCCAGGAACTGCTCACCTCCGGGGACCTGGACCTCCGCCGGCGGTGACCCGTCGGCCGGTCAGCCCGGCAGCGCCGCCGTCAGTTCCTCCCACGACGCGATCACGAGTGCCACGCCGGCCTCCACCAGCGCATCGCGGCGGATCTCGCGCTCGGCCGGCGGCACGAAGACGAGGTTGCCGACGGTCGGGATGCCGGCGGCGACGGCCGACTGCGCCCCCGGCAGAGAGTCCTCCACCGCGACGGCCTCCCCGGCCGGCACGCCCAGCTGCTCCAGGGCGTAGCGGTACACCGCCGGGTCGGGCTTGCTGGTGGGCCGGGGCAGCGAGTCCTCGGCGCTGAACCGCACGTTCGCGGGGAGCAGCTCGTCCAGCCCGGTGGCCCGGAAACACTCGTCGAGCCGGGCCAGCGCGCTCGAGCTGACCGCGGCCAGCCGGTACCGCGCGGCCAGCCGGCGCAGCGGCCCGAGGACGGCGGGGTCGGGCCGCAGCACCCGGCCCAGGTACTCGGTGACGATCTTGCGCTCCTCGGCGACCCAGTCCTCGAGCATCGCCGCGGTCAGCGCCGGCCCGTCGAGCTCGACGCCGTGCGCGGCGGCCAGGTCGGCCGCGGTGGTGCGGAAGTTCTTGCCGGTCGTCGTGAGCCGCAGCTCCTCGGCGGTGTAGGCCCGGTCGATGCCGAGCGAGGCCAGGAAGCGGTTGGTCACCTCGGCCGAGGCGACGAACGCGGGCTCCTCGGAGGGGAACAGGTTGCCGTCGGCGTCCAGCAGCAGGACGCGCACATCCCCGGCACGGGGTAGTCCGATCACGAGCTCGGCCTACCCACTGCGCCGGGGACTACACAACGGATCAGCGCGGGACGACCTTTTCGACCGCCCACTGGCGCCAGGTGTCGAGGCGGTGCTGCACCTGGGCGAGTTGCTCGGCCACCGGGCCGGGTCCGGTGGACCCGGGGGTGGTGCGGCCGGCCAGGGCCGACTCGACCGACAGGACCTGGCGCACCGACGGGTCGAGGTGCTCGCTCACCGTCTTCAGATCGTCGTCGGTCAGGTCTTCGAGCTCGCACTCGCGCACCGAGCACAACGCCACCAGCTTGCCGGTGATCTCGTGCGCCTCGCGGAACGGGACGTTCTTGCGGACCAGCCAGTCGGCGACCTCGGTGGCCAGCGAGAAGCCCACCGGCGCGGTGGCCGCGAGCCGGTCGACCCGTACGGTCATGGTCGAGATCATGCCGGCCAGCGCGGGCAGCAGCAGCTCGAGCGTCTCGATCGCGTCGAAGACCGGCTCCTTGTCCTCCTGCATGTCGCGGTCGTAGGTCAGCGGCAGGCCCTTGAGCATGGTCAGCACCGTGACCAGGCCGCCGATCAGCCGCCCGCTCTTGCCCCGGGCGAGCTCGGCGATGTCGGCGTTCTTCTTCTGCGGCATGATCGACGACCCGGTGGCGAACGCGTCGTCCAGCTCGACCCAGCCGAACTCGGTCGTCGTCCAGAGCACCACCTCCTCGCCCAGGCGGGACAGGTGCACGCCGATCAGCGCGGTGATGAAGAGGAACTCGGCCACGAAGTCGCGGTCGGCCACGGCGTCCATCGAGTTCGGCGCGGGCGAGGTGAAGCCCAGCTCCTTGGCGACGGCAGCCGGGTCGAGCGGCAGGGACGACCCGGCCAGCGCGCCGCTGCCCAGCGGCGAGACGGCCGTACGCACGTCCCAGTCCCGCATCCGGTCGAGGTCGCGCAGCAGCGGCTGCACGTGGGCGAGCAGCCAGTGCCCGAACGACACCGGCTGCGCGTGCTGCAGGTGGGTCATGCCGGGCGCGGGGGTGTCCACGTTGCGGGCGGCCTGCTCGGTCAGCGCGTCGGCCAGCTCGACCAGCGCGACGGCCACCCCACGGGCGTGGTCGCGCAGGTAGAGCCGCAGGTCGGTGGCGACCTGGTCGTTGCGGGACCGGCCGGCGCGCAGCTTGCCGCCGAGCGTGCCGAGCCGTTCCAGCAGGCCCCGCTCGAGCGCGGTGTGCACGTCCTCGTCGTCTATGGTCGGCCGGAACTCGCCGGACGCGCAGGCCGCCTCGAGGTCGTCGAGCGCGGCCAGCATCTGACCCAGCTCGTCCGGGTCGAGCAGCCCGGCCGCCGCGAGCACCCGGGCGTGCGCCCGCGAGCCGGCGATGTCGTACGGGGCCAGACGCCAGTCGAACTGGACGCTCACCGACAGGCGGGCCAGGGCGTCGGCGGGGCCACCGGCGAACCGGCCACCCCACAGCGAGGTCTTCTCAGTCATTACGTCCTTTCGCGTTGCTCGGCGATGCGGGCCTCAGTCTGTCAGCCGCGCATCACGGGCCGACGCCATGCGGGACGGCAGCCCCCAGAGCTGGACGAAGCCCTTGGCCAGCGACTGGTCGAACGTGTCACCGGTGTCGTAGGTGGCCATGCCGAAGTCGTACAGGCTGGCCTCCGAGCGCCGGCCGGTGACCGTGGCCCGGCCGCCGTGCAGCGTGAGGCGCACCTCGCCCGAGACGTGCTTCTGGCTGTCGTCGATGAACGCGTCGAGCGCCTGCTTGAGCGGCGAGAACCAGAGGCCGTCGTAGATCAGCTCGCCCCAGCGCTGGTCGACCGACCGCTTGAACCGGGCCAGGTCGCGCTCGACGGTGACGTTCTCGAGCTCCTGGTGGGCCGCGATCAGGGCGATCGCGCCCGGGGCCTCGTACACCTCGCGGCTCTTGATGCCGACCAGGCGGTCCTCGACCATGTCGAGGCGCCCGACGCCCTGCGCGCCGGCCCGCCGGTTGAGCTCGGTGATGGCCTGGAACGGCGTCACGGTCTCGCCGTCGATGGCCACCGGGTTGCCCCGGTCGAACGTGATGACGACCTCGTCGGGGTCGCGGGCGACCGCCGGGTCCTGCGTGTACGAGTAGATGTCCTCGATCGGCGCGTTCCAGATGTCCTCGAGGAACCCGGTCTCGACGGCGCGGCCCCACAGGTTCTGGTCGATCGAGTACGGCGACTTGTGCGAGACGTCGATCGGCAGGCCCTTCTCCTCGGCCAGCGCGATCGCCTTGTCGCGGGTCCACGCGAAGTCACGGGCCGGCGCGATCACCTTGAGGCCGGGCGCCAGCGCGCCGATGCCGACCTCGAATCGCACCTGGTCATTGCCCTTGCCGGTGCAGCCGTGCGAGACCACCGTGCCGCCGTAGCGCTTGGCCGCCTCGACCAGGTGGCGCACGATCAGCGGGCGGCTGAGCGCCGAGACCAGCGGGTAGCGGTCCATGTAGAGCGCGTTGGCGCGCAGCGCGGGCAGGCAGAAGTCGGCGGCGAACTCCTCGCGGGCGTCGACCACGACACTCTCGGCGGCCCCGCAGTCGAGCGCCCGCTGCCGGATGAGCTCCATGTCCTCGCCGCCCTGGCCGACGTCGAGCGCGACCGCGATGACCTCGCCGCCGATCTGGTCGGCCAGGTACGGGATGGCGACGGAGGTGTCGAGGCCTCCGGAATAGGCAAGAACGACCCGCTCGGTCACGGGGTGCTCCTCTCAGAAATGTCGGTATTCCGCGGTGGGTTTCTCGGTGTTGTGGCCGGCCCATTCGGCGAGCTTCGCCGCGAGGGCCTTGCCACCGGTCGCGTCGCGGGCCACGACGAGGATCGTGTCGTCGCCGGCGATGGTGCCGACGACGTCGGTCAGGCCGGCCCGGTCGAGCGCGCTGGCCAGGAAGTGCGCGGCGCCCGGCGGGGTGCGCAGGACGGCGATGTTGCCGCTCGAGTCGACGCCGGTGAGCAGCTCGCGCAGCAGCCGCAGCAGCCGGGCCGGGCCCTGCTCGGTGGTCTCGCGCAGCGGGCGCTTGCCGTCCTCGGGGATCAGGTAGGAGCCGCTCACCTTGACGGCGCCCAGTTCCTCGAGGTCGCGCGACAGCGTGGCCTGGGTGACCTGCACACCCTCGCCGGCCAGCAGATCGGCCAGTTCGGTCTGCGAGCGGATCGACTTGTCACGGATCAGTTCAACGATCCGGGCGTGCCGACCGGCCCTGGTCACCGGCCCGGTCATCGTCCGTCCACCCGGTCCCGGTCGATCCGGTCGACGCCGGCCCGCGTCACGTCGGGCCGGTCCTGGCGGTCCGGGTTGTCGCCGGCCGTGAGCAGCCAGGCGAGCAGCGCCTTCTGGGCGTGCAGGCGGTTCTCGGCCTGGTCGAAGACCGCGCTCTGGGCGCCGTCCATGACCTCGTCGGTGATCTCCTCGCCACGGTGGGCCGGCAGGCAGTGCAGCACGATCGCGTCCCGCGACGCGGCCCCCAGCAGCTTCTCGTTGACCTGATAGGGCCAGAACGGGGTACGCCGGTCGCGCCCGTCCTCCTCCTGACCCATCGACGTCCACGTGTCGGTGGCCAGCACGTCGACGCCGTCGGCGGCCTCGAACGGGTCGCGCAGCACCTCGACCGAGCCCCCCGTCCAGGCGGCGATCTCGGCGGCGCGCGACACCACGACCGGCGCCGGGTCGAACCCGGACGGGCCGGCCACCCGTACGTGCATGCCGGCGGTCACCCCGGCCAGCAGGTAGGAGTGCGCCATGTTGTTGGCCGCGTCGCCGACGTAGGCGAGCTTGCGGCCCCGGGTCGAGCCCAGCCGCTCCCGGATGGTGAGCAGGTCGGCCAGCAGCTGGCACGGGTGGAAGCCGTCGGTGAGCGCGTTGATCACCGGCACGCTGACCCCGGAGGCCAGCTCGGTGAGACGCTCGTCCCCCGTCGTCCGGAAGACCATGGCGGCCACGTAGCGGGACACCACCCGGCCGGCGTCGCTGAGCGACTCGCCCCGGCCGAAGTGGGTGGCGTGCGTGTCCACGATCATCGGCTGGCCGCCCAGCTCGGCGATGCCCGCCTCGAACGACAGCCGGGTGCGCAGGCTGACCTTGTCGAAGAACACGGCCACCGCGCGCGGCCCGCGGAGCGGCTGGTAGGCGAAACGGTCGGCCTTCATCTCGGCCGCCAGCTCGAGCACCGCGCTCTGCTCGTCGGGCGAGAGGTCGTCGTCGCGCAGGAAGTGCCGGGTCACCGCACACCGTCCAGGGCGGCGATGAGCGCGTCGGCCTGCTCGGAGCTCACGATCAGCGGCGGGGCGAGCCGCAGGACGTCGGGCTGGGGGGCGTTCACGAGGAAGCCGGCCTCCTTGAGAGCGGCGGCGATCCGGGCCGCCTCGGGCGCGTTGAGCACCACCCCGAGCAGCAGGCCGGCGCCCCGGACGTTGGTGACCAGCGGGTGATCGAGCCCTTCGATGCCGCGGCGCAGCTGCTCGCCGACGCGCTTGACGTGGTCGAGCAGGCCCTCGCCGGCGATCGTGCGGATCACCGCCAGCCCGGCGGCACAGGCGATCGGGTTGCCGCCGAAGGTCGTGCCGTGCGATCCGGGGGTGAACAGCTCAGCGGCCGGCCCGAAGGCCACGCAGGCGCCGATCGGCAGCCCGCCGCCGAGGCCCTTGGCCAGCGTGATGATGTCGGGCTCGACACCCTCGCTCTGGTGGTGGAACCAGTGCCCGGTGCGGCCGATGCCGGTCTGCACCTCGTCGAGCACCAGCAGGGCACCCGCCGCCGTACAGATCTCGCGGGCCCCGGCCAGGTAGCCCGCCGGCGGCACGACGACGCCGTTCTCGCCCTGGATCGGCTCGAGGATGACCATCGCGGTCCGGTCGGTCACCGCGGCGGCGAGGGCATCGAGATCGCCGAAGTCGACGAACTCCACCGAGCCGGGCAGGGGCCGGAACGGGTCGGCCTTGGCCGGCTGGCCGGTCAGGGCCAGCGCCCCCATGGTCCGGCCGTGGAAGGCGCCGTGGGTGGAGACGACGTGGCTGCGCCCGGTCAGCCGGGAGAGCTTGAAGGCGGCCTCGTTGGCCTCGGCGCCCGAGTTGGTGAAGACCACGCGGCCGGCCCGGCCGGCCAGCGCGAGCAGCAGTTCGGCCAGCGCGACCGGCGGCTCGGCGACGTAGAAGTTGGACACGTGACCCAGCTGCTGGACCTGCTGGGTGACGGCGGCGACCACGGCGGGGTGGGCGTGGCCGAGCGCGTTGACCGCGATGCCGCCGAGGAAGTCGACGTACTGCTTGCCGTCCTCGTCGGTGAGCACCGCGCCCTCACCGCGGACCAGGGCGGCCTGCGGTGTGCCGTAGTTGTTCATGCCCGCGTGCGACCACCGCTCGATCAGCGAGCTCATGACGGGACCACCATCGTTCCGATTCCTTCCGGGGTGAAGACTTCGAGCAGCGTCGAGTGGGCGACCCGGCCGTCGATGACGTGGGCCGCGGGCACGCCGCCGCGCACCGCGCGCAGGCACGCCTCCATCTTGGGCGCCATCCCCGACTCGAGCCGCGGCAGCAGCTTGGCCAGCGCGTCGGCGTCGATCTGGGTGACCAGCGACGACGTGTCGGGCCAGTCGGTGTACAGGCCGGGGACGTCGGTGAGCACGACGAGCTTGTGGGCGCCGAGCGCCTCGGCCAGCGCGGCCGCGGCGGTGTCGGCGTTCACGTTGTGCACAACGCCGTCGGCGTCGGGCGCGACACTGGCGATCACCGGGATGCGGCCCGCGGCGATGAGGTCGTCGACGGCCGACGTGTCGACGCGGTCGACGTCCCCCACGAGCCCGATGTCCACCATTTCGCCGTCGACCAGAGCCCCCCGGCGTACGGCGGTGAACAGGTGGGCGTCCTCGCCGGAGAGCCCGACGGCGAGCGGGCCGTGGCGGTTGATCAGCCCGACCAGCTCCCGGCCGACCTGGCCGGTGAGGACCATGCGCACGACGTCCATCGCCTCGGGCGTGGTGACCCGCAGCCCGCCGCGGAACTCGCTCTCGATGCCGAAGCGGTCGAGCATGCGGCTGATCTGCGGGCCGCCGCCGTGCACGACCACCGGACGGATCCCGGCGTAGCGCAAGAAGGCCATGTCGGCCGCGAACGCCTGCTGGAGCTCCGGCTTGATCATGGCGTTGCCGCCGTACTTGACCACGATGGTCGACCCGTGGAAGCGCTCCAGCCAGGGCAGCGCCTCGATCAGGACCTCGGCCTTCTCGACGGGGCTGCTCATGAGGAGTAGGCCGAGTTCTCGTGGACGTAGGCGTGCGACAGATCGGTCGTCCAGATCGTCGCGTCCATCTCGCCCTCGCGCAGGTTCACCGTGATCGTCACGTTCCGGCCGCTCAGGTCGACCTTGGAGCGGTCCTCGGCGGCCGACCCGCCCTTGCAGATCCACACGCCGTTGATCGCCACGTCGACCCGGTCGGGCTCGAAGCGCGCCGACGTCGTGCCGACCGCGGCCAGGATGCGTCCCCAGTTGGGGTCGTTGCCGAACAGCGCCGTCTTGACCAGGTTGTTGCGGGCGACCGTGCGGCCCACCTCGACCGCGTCGGCCTCGCTCGCCGCGCCCTTCACCTCGATGGCGATGTGCTTGGTCGCGCCCTCGGCGTCGGCGATCAGCTGCTGCGCCAGGTCGTGGCAGACCTCGGTGACCGCGGCGGCCAGCTCCCCGGGCGTGGGCTGCACGTCGGAGGCGCCGCTGGCCAGCAACAGCACCGTGTCGTTGGTGGACATGCAGCCGTCGGCGTCGATCCGGTCGAAGGTCACCCGGGTCGCCTCGCGCAGCGCCGCGTCGAGCACCTCGTTGCCGGCGCTCGCGTCGGTCGTGATGACCACCAGCATCGTGGCCAGCCCCGGGGCCAGCATGCCGGCGCCCTTGGCGATGCCGCCGATCGACCAGCCGTCCCGCTGGACGACCGCGTTCTTGGCCACGGTGTCGGTGGTCATGATCGCCTCGGCCGCCGCGCCGCCGCCGTCGCCCCGCAGAGCCTTGGCGGCGGCCGCCACACCGGGCAGCAGCTTGCCCATCGGGAGCAGCTCGCCGATCAGCCCGGTCGAGCAGACGGCCACGTCGCCGGCGCCGATCAGCTGCGGCTTCGGGCCGCCGCGGAGCACGGTCGCGGTGTGCTCGGCGGTGGCGTGCGTGTCGCGGAAACCCTGCGTGCCGGTGCAGGCGTTGGCGCCGCCCGAGTTGAGCACGACGGCGCGGACCACGCCGCCCTTGAGCACCTGCTGGCTCCACAGCACGGGCGCCGCCTTGACGCGGTTACCGGTGAAGACGCCGGCGGCGGTGAAGTCGGGGCCGTCGTTGACGACCAGGGCGACGTCAGGACTGCCGGAGGCCTTGAGGCCCGCGGCGACGCCGGAGGCCCGGAAACCCTTGGGGGTGGTGACGGTCACGGTGCGACTCCGAACACGGACAGGCCCATCGTCTCGGGCAGACCGGACATGAGGTTGGCGCACTGCACGGCCTGGCCGGCGGCGCCCTTGCCGAGGTTGTCGAGAGCGCTGACCACCACGATGCGGCCCGAGTCGACATCGACGGTGGCCTGCAGGTGGCAGGAGTTGGATCCGGCGGTCGCGGCCGTGCGCGGCCACGTGCCCTCGGGCAGCACGTGCACGAAGGGCTCGTGGGCATAGGCCTCGGCGAGCACGTCGCGCGGATTGCCCTCGCGGGCGAAACGCGCTGTGACGGTGGCCAGGAGGCCGCGGGGCATGGGTGCTAGCACCGGGGTCATCGAGAGCGACGTCGCGCCGGTCGCCTGCTTGATCTCGGGGACGTGCTGGTGGGCGCCCACCTTGTACGGCGAGAGATCGCCCATGACCTCGCTGGCCAGCAGGTTCACCTTCGCGCTGCGGCCGGCGCCCGAGGTGCCCGACGAGGCGACCACGACCACGTCGGCCGGGTCGGCCAGGCCGGAGGCGATCAGCGGCGCCAGCGCGAGGGTGATGGTGGCCGCATAACAACCCGTGTTGGCCACCCGGCTTGCCCGGGCGATCAGCTCGCGCCGGCCGGGCAACTCGGGCAGCCCGTAGGTCCACGTGCCGGCGTGCGCGCCGCCGTAGTAGCGCTCCCAGACGGCCGCGTTCTCGAGCCGGAAGTCGGCCCCCAGATCGACGATTTTGACCGACTCGGGCAACTGGGCCGCGACCGCCGCCGACTGCCCGTGCGGCAGAGCGAGAAACACCAGGTCGGCGTCGCTGAGACTCGCCGCGTCGGTCGCGCTGAGCGTCAGGTCGAGACCGGCCAGCTGCGGGTGTACGGCGGTGACGTGCGCGCCGGCCTGCGAGTGCGCCGTGGCGGCGACGAGGTCGAACTCGGGGTGACCGGCGAGCAGGCGCAGCAACTCGCCTCCCGCATATCCACTTGCTCCCGCGACCGCGACTCGGATTCCCATACCAACCTCCGCATGACTATGCAGGAGACCGTATCAACGTTTACGTAGTCGGGGCAACACAGTTCACTCCCGAGTCGCTGGTCACACCGTGACGTCCGCGCTGGCGCGGACACCCGGCCTGCGGTGTCCTCGGAGGATGAGCACGATCGAGACGTGGCCGCGCGGTTCACTGCTGGCCGCGCTCACCGAGCCGACCGTCCGGGCCCTGCTGCGGCTGGGGCCGGAACAATCCATGCCCGCGGGCGGCGTCCTCATGCGCGAGGGCAGCGACGAGTCGCACGTGGCGGTCATCCGGCGCGGCCTGGCCAAGGTGTCGGCCGGTCGCTCGCTGATCTCGATCCGGTCGGCCGGCGACCTGGTCGGCGAGATGGCCGCCCTGGACGGCTCGCCCCGCTCGGCCACGATCACGATGGCCGCGCCCGGCAGCGTCGTGCTCATCCCGGGCCGCAAGTTCACGCCGTTCCTGACCCGGCACCCGGACGCCGCGCTCGCCCTGGCGGCCATGGTGGCCACCCGGCTGCGCCGGTCCAACCGGCGGCAGGCCGACTTCACCGTCTATCCGATCCGCGTCCGGGTGGCCCGGATCCTGGCCGAGCTGACCGAGCAGCACGGCCACCCGCTCGGCCACGGCGCTCTCGAGCTCGGCGTCCGCCTGACCCAGCCCGAGCTGGCGGCCCTGTGCGGCGCCGCCGAGGGCTCGATCCACAAGGCGCTGCGGGAGCTTCGTGACGCACACCTCGTGAGCACCCGGTACGGCCGCATCACCGTCTGGGACCTGCGGCGCCTGCGCGACGCCGCCCAGGCCGGGCGAGACGCCGGCCACGAGGCCTGAGCGGCGAGGACCCGGTGGTGGTAAGACTGGCGCATGGCTGACAAGACGATCATCGCTCTGCGCGAGACCGCCGAGGCGTACGCCGAGGCTGTCCGCACCACCCAACGGTTCTTCGACCGGCTCGAGGACACCACCGACCCCTCCGTGCTGGTCGAGTACGCCAACCTGGTCGAGCGCGAGAAGGCGGCCTCCGAGGCCCGTCTGGACGCGCTCGAGGCGGCCGGCATCGAGGTGCCGAGCATCGATGAAAGTGATCCGGACAACTAAGTGAACAGTTCCGGAACCAGGCCGGGGTCCCGTAACCGGTTCCGGACTGGAAGACTTCGGGTCGTTCGTGTTTCGATGACCGTGCCACCGCGGTCTTGACGACCGGAGGCGCGCGTGCCTGCTGACGTCCCATACCGGGATGCATCCCTGCCCGTCGACCAGCGTGTCGACGACCTGCTGGGGCGGATGACCCTGCCCGAGAAGGTGGGCCAGATGATGCAGCTGGACGCCCGGGGCGACGTGAAGGAGATCGTCAGCGAGATGCTGGCGGGATCGATCCTGCACACCTCCCCGGCCCGGATGCTCGAGGCGATCGACCTGGTCGCCAAGACCCGGCTGCAGATTCCCCTGCTCACCGCCGAGGACTGCATCCACGGCCACTCGTTCTGGCCCGGCGCGACCATCTTCCCGACCCAGCTCGGCATGGCGGCGACCTGGGACCCCGGCCTGATCGAACGGGTCGCCCGGGTCACCGCCGTCGAGGTGGCCGCCACCGGCATCCACTGGACCTTCTCCCCCGTCCTGTGCATCACGCGCGACCTGCGCTGGGGCCGGGTCGACGAGACGTTCGGCGAGGACCCGTTCCTCATCGGCGAGCTCGGCTCCGCGATGATCCGCGGCTACCAGGGCGGCGGCCTCGACGACCCGACCGCGATCCTGGCCACGGCCAAGCACTTCGCGGGCTACTCCGAGACCCAGGGCGGCCGCGACGCCAGCGAGGCCGACATCAGCCCGCGCAAGCTGCGCTCCTGGTTCCTGCCGCCGTTCGAGCGGGTGGCCAAGGAGGGCTGCCGGGTCTTCATGCTCGGCTACCAGTCCATGGACGGCGTGCCCATCACCGCCAACAAGTGGCTGCTCAACGACGTGCTGAAAGAGGAGTGGGGCTTCGCCGGCACCCTGGTCACCGACTGGGACAACGTCGGCCGCATGGTCTGGGAGCAGAAGGTCTGCGCCGACTACGCCGAGGCCGCCGCGGTCGCCGTCAAGGCCGGCAACGACCTGGTCATGGTCACCCCGGGCTTCTTCGAGGGCGCCCAGGAGGCCGTCGAGCGCGGCCTGCTGGCCGAGGAGGAGATCGACGCGGCCGTCCGGCGCATCCTGCGGCTCAAGTTCGAGCTGGGCCTGTTCGAGAACCCGCGCGCGCCCTCCGAGGAGCGGCAGCGCGAGGTGATCGGCGCCGCCGAGCACGCCGAGCTGAACCTCGAGGTGGCCCGCCGCTCGCTGGTGCTGCTCAAGAACGACGGCGTGCTGCCCGTCGAGCCGACCGGCAAGTTCCGCCGGATCGCGGTCGTCGGCCCCAACAGCGACAGCGTCTCGGCCCAGCTCGGCGACTGGGCCGGCGACTCCGGCCAGGTCGACTGGATGCCCGACGGCCACCCGCGCGAGCTCACCGAGACGGTGCTCGACGGTTTCCGCGCGGTCGCCCCGTCCACCTGGGTGATCGAGCACGCCCGCGGCGCCGAGATCGAACGGCTGGTGCCCGACCCCGAGGGCGCCACCTACCCGGACGGCCAGCCCCGGCCGCCGATCTCGGTGGGGGCCCCGATCGACCACCACCTGATCGACATGGCCCGCGACAAGGCCGTCCGCGCCGACTATGCGGTGGTCGTGGTGGGCGACACGGTCAACCTGACCGGCGAGCACAAGTCGACCGCCACGCTCGAGCTGCAGGGCGGTCAGATCGCGCTGCTCGACGCGGTCGCCGCGACCAAGACCCCGATGATCGTCGTGCTGATCAACTCGAAGCCCTCGGTCCTGCCCCCGTCGGCCCTGGGCGCGGCCGCGATCATCCAGGCGTTCAACCCGGGCATGCGGGGCGGCCGGGCGATCGCCGAGCTGATCCTCGGTCACATCGAGCCGAGCGGGCGGCTGCCGCTGTCGGTGGCCCGCCACGTCGGCCAGCAGCCGGTCTACTACAACACCATCCGCGGCCAGCACGGCAGCCGCTACGCCGACCTCACGCAGGACCCGCTCTTCGTGTTCGGCGAGGGACTGACCTACACCACCCTGACGTACGGGGACCTGGCCGTCAGCACGCCGTCGGTGCCGTCGGACGGCATCGTGCGCGCGACCGTCACGCTCACCAACAGCGGCGAGCGGCCGGCTCTGGAGACCGTGCAGGCGTACATCAGCGACCTGGTCACCTCGGTCACCTGGGCCGGGCGCGAGCTGAAGGCGTACAAGCAGGTTTCGGTGCCGCCGGGCGAGACCGTGACGGTCGAGCTGGAACTGCCCGCGTCGGCCTGCTCGCTGGTCACCGCCGATGGCCGGCGCGTCGTCGAGCCGGGCGACTTCGAGCTGCTGGTCGGGCCCAGCTCCCGCGAGCGTGACCTGCTGCGGGCGCCGTTCCGGATCGTCAGCGAGTGACCGGGTGAGCGGCCGCTAAGGGCCGCAGACCAAAACCGAGTTTCCGGTACGTGGCCACGGCCGCGACATTCCAGTGGTCGGCGAGCAGCGCCACCCGGTCCCGGCCGGGCAGCAGCTCGCCGGTGACGAAGGCGCAGAGCGTCGCCGCCCGCCCCCGGCCCCGCTGGTCGGCGCGGGTGGCGACGCCGGCCAGCAGGCCGACCCGCCGGCTCGACCAGGCGTCGGCGGCCACCGCGACCAGCTCGCCGTTCCCGTCGCGCTGCCCGGCCCACCGGGTGACGCCGGGCAGGCCGGGACGCGCGTAGGAGCCGGGAAAGTGGGCGTCGAGCAGGGCCGTGACCTCGGGCCAGGCGTCGCCGGGCAACCACTCGCCGGCGCCGGGCGTCGCGGGCGCCTCGGCCGTGTCCATCCAGGCGAACCGCCCGGCCACCGACATCCCGGGCACCCGCTCGGCCGTCTCGACGACCGTCGCCTCGTCCCCGAACGGGCGGAACTCCGCGCCGACCTCGGGCAGCACCCGCCGCAGCAGGGCGGCCAGCGCGGCGGGCTCGCCGTGCAGGGCCAGGCGGTCGCGCCGGGACAGGCCGGGGGCGGCGACCACGGCCGCGGCGGGCTCGAGCCAGATCCGTACGCCCGGGCGGTCGGCCACCCACAGCAGGAACGGATCGTCATCGGTGGCGGCGGCGAGGTCGGCAACGCTGGGCACCAGCCCATCATGGCGTTGACACCGGCTGGCATCGTCGGCCGGGTGCCGATCATCACGCCTCGCCGGTTGCTGCGTCTCACCCTGTTCACGGCGGTCGCCGCCATCGCTCTGGGCGGGCTGACGTCGGCCGGCGGCGAGGTGTGGACCCGGGCCGCCGCCCACGGCCACGTCTACGGCGAGGCCGACGTGCCCGCCGCGCCGGTCGCCCTCGTGCTCGGCGCCGAGGTGTACGCCGACGGGGCGCCGTCGCCGTTCCTGGCCGCCCGCCTCGACATCGCCAAGCGCCTGCTCGACGCGGGCAAGGTCCGGGCCATCCTGGTCTCGGGCGACCACGGCCGCTGGGAGTACGACGAGCCCGGCTCGATGGAGGTCTACCTGGTCGCGCACGGCGTCCCGGCGTCCCGGATCGCGATCGACTACGCCGGCTTCGACACGTACGACTCGTGCGCGCGGGCCGGCCGCGTCTTCGGCGTCCGCGAAGCGATCGTCGTCACCCAGACCTACCACCTCGACCGCGCGGTCGCGCTCTGCCGCAGCCTGGGCGTCGAAGCCACCGGCGTCGGCGACGACACGGTCAAGATGTACCGGGAGCCGTGGCGCAACTCGGTGATCCGCGAACGCGGCGCCGTGGTCAAGGCCGTCGCCGACGTCGTCACCGGCCGCGACCCGGTCTTCCTCGGCCGCCCCGAGACCACCGTCCAGGAAGCTCTCGCCGCCTCCTGACCCGCCCGTCATTGCCTGCCTCGATCGGACAGACCGCGCGGCTTCCGCCGGCCCGGCCCGGGCCATAGCGTGGCGACATGACAGGCGGCGCGCGACGTCCCGAGCTCGACGCGATCCGGCTCGTGGTCGTGCTCGGGCTGGTGTTCTTCCACAGTGGGCTCGTCTTCGACGAGCGCGACGACTTCTACGTCAAGAACGCGCAGACGACCGAGGCGATCACCTGGGTGGCCGGGCTGGGCGTGGTGTGGGCGATGCCGGCGCTGTTCCTGATCGCCGGGCTGGGCTCGTGGCACTCGCTGGGCCGTCGCGGTACCGGTGGCTTCGTGCGCGAACGCCTGCTGCGGCTGGGGGTTCCGCTGGTGTTCGCGACGCTGACCATCGTGCCCGTGCCGCAGTGGCTGCGGTTGCGGTCGGCCGATCCCGGCTACGACGAGTCCTACCCGCGCTTCCTGCTGCGCTTCTTCGACGTACATCTGAGCCTGTCCAACTTTCCGTTCCTGGTCCGGGGCGAGGACTTCGAGACCGGGCACCTGTGGTTCGTGGTGTTGCTGCTGGCCTTCTCGCTGATGCTGGCCCTGGTGGCCCGATGGCTGCCGGCGGCGCGGCTGAGCTTCGTGTCCCGGCGCGGCGTGTTCCTGATCCTCCCGGCGATCCCGCTGGTGGTGATCGGCGCGCTGCTGGGCATGGAGGAGGCGTTCGCCGGCTGGAGCCGCTGGGCCTACCTGCTGTTCTTCCTCTACGGCTTCGTGCTGGCCGGCGACGACCACTTCCGTACGGCCATGCGCCGCGACGCCAAGCCGGCGGCGATCATCGGTTTCGTGCTCTTCGGCGCGTCCGGCCTCCTGCTGGGCACGGCCGACGGCGAACCGTTCACCGACCTCACCGCCCACGCCGTGGCCGCCCGGATCGTCTTCGCCGCGGCCGGCTGGTGCTGGCTGGTGGCGATCCTGGGCCTGCTCGACCGAGGCCCGCGCCCGACCGGACCGGCCACCAGCGACCGCGATTCACCCGAACCCGGAGCGGCCACCAGCGACGGCAGACCACGCGAGCCCGAACCGGTCGCTAGCGAGCACCGACCACGCGAGCCCGAGCCCGCAACAAGTGACCGCACCATCCGCGAGCCCGCCGCAAGCGACCGCGCGCCGCGCGAGCCCGGGCCGGTCATCGGCGAGCCGCCGCCGCGGAAACGCCGGCCGGTGCTTGCCTATCTCGCCGCCGCGGCTCTGCCGCTCTACATCCTCCACCAGCCGATCGTCGTGACCGTGGCCTATTTCGCCGTGCAGTGGAGCGCGCCGATGGCCGTGAAGTTCCTGGCCATCGTCGTGCTGTCCTTCGCGATCATGTTCGCCGTCCACGACCTACTGGTCCGCCGGACCGCCGTGACCCGTTTCCTGTTCGGCATGCGCTGACCCGTGTGCGGCCGGCCGAACACCCCGCGACTGCGACTCCGCCCGCCCACGGCGCCGACGGCATGCCGTGCTGGTCTGCCGACCCACACGCCGCCCGACGCTGCCGGTTTCAGGAAGACGGCGCCTGCCGCTGCCAGTTCCGGAAGACGAAGCGGTGCACCGACTTCAGGCCCACCCAGAGCGCGGGATACAGGACGGCGGCGAAACGGTTGCGCACCGACACCGTGGTCGTCCGGGTGACGCGGGTGCCGGCGCCCTCGGGTACCAGCTCGAAGGTGTCGCCGAGCCGGTCGACGAACCGGTCGAAGCAGAGGTCGGTCTCCTCCATGTGGAACGCCAAGCGGGCCGGCGGCTCCCACACGTCGATGCGCTGCCGGATCACGCCCTGCTCGGAGACGCACTGCCGGGTGGCGCCGACCTCGCCCGGCCCGGCCGGCAGCCGGCACTCCTGCGGGCGCGGCGTCCCGAGATAGAAGACCGGGCACCGCGGCGTCAGCTCGACGCGCGAGTCGCACAACGCCGGCCACATCTGCGACGGGCTCTGGGGAACACTCCACCTGGTCCGCACCATCATGACCCCGAACGTAGGCCAGCATGCCAAGACATCGATGAGCATGGACATCTTTGGGTTCCGGGGTCAGAGTGGACGGCATGGCCAAGTCGACGAGACGTGCGTTTCTGACGGTTTCCGCGGCGGCCGCGGCCGCGCCGCTGATCGCGGGTGAGGCGAGGGCGGGCGCCGTACCCAAGGGGGACCTGAAGGCGATCCTGCGGGAGATCGACCCCGAGCGGATCGAGGCGACCGTCCGCAAGCTGGTCTCCTTCGGGACCCGGCACACCCTGTCCAGCCAGGACGACCCGGTGCGCGGCATCGGCGCCGCGCGGGACTGGATCTTCGCCGAGCTGCAGCGGTACGCCGCCACGTCCGGCGGTCGTCTGGCGGTCGAGCTGCAGTCCTTCGTGCAGCCGGTCTCGCCGCGCATCCCGGCCCCGACCACGATCACCAACGTGATCGCCACGCTCACCGGCAGCGTCACGCCCGACCGCGTCTACGTCGTGACCGGGCACTACGACTCCCGGGTCACCGACGTCATGGACGCGGTCAAGGACTCGCCGGGCGCCGACGACGACGCGTCCGGCGTGGCCGTCGTCCTCGAGCTGGCGCGCGTGCTCGCGACCCGCCGGCCCGAGGCGACCATCGTCTTCGCCGCGGTGGCCGCCGAGGAGCAGGGACTGTACGGCTCCGACCACATGGCCCAGGTGTTCAAGGACAGCGGCGCCGACATCCAGGCCATGTTCAGCAACGACATCGTCGGCACGGGCAAGGCCCACGACGGCACGCCGGCCAACCCGCGGTCGGTGCGGCTCTTCGTCGAGGGCGTGCCGACGTCGGAGACGGCCGCCCAGGCCACCGTCCGCAAGAGTGTCGGCGGCGAGAACGACGGGCCGTCCCGGCAGCTCGGCCGGTTCGTGGACGACGTGGCCAGCAACGCGCAGACCGGCATGGACGTGCGCGTCATCTGGCGGCGCGACCGCTACCTGCGTGGCAGCGACCACATCTCGTTCCTGCTGCGCGGCTACCCGGCGGCCCGCTTCACCGAGCCGCGGGAGAACTTCGCCCACGAGCACCAGGACGTCCGCGTCGAGAACGGCGTCCAGTACGGCGACCTGGTCGAGTTCTGCGACTTCGCGTACATCGCCCGGGTGGCCCGGGTGAACGCGGCCGCGCTCTGGTCGCTGGCCCAGGCCCCCGGCACCCCGCGCGGTGTCGTCATCGACACCACCCAGCTCACCAACGCCACGACGCTGCGCTGGCAGCTCGGCACCGAGCCCGACCTGGCCGGATACGAGGTGGTGTGGCGCGAGACGACCGCCTCGGACTGGCAGCACTCGCGGGCCGTGGGCAAGGTGACCGAGGTGACGATCGACCTCTCCAAGGACAACGTCTTCTTCGGCGTACGCGCGGTCGACGCCGACGGGCACCGCAGTCCGGCCGCCGCACCCGAGCCGTCCAGCTGATTTCCTCATCCCCAGAGCGGACACGCCGGGTGGTCCCCCGGTGCGACCATGAGGACCATGACCTTGGAACACACGGCCTTGGAACACACGGCCTTGGACCACACGGTCCGGTTGCGCTTCGGGAATCGGTCGCGCGCCGCGGCGACACACACCAACCTCTCCGCCGTACGCCTCGACGGGCCCGTGCTGTGGATCGCCGGCGACGAGACCGCGACCGTGGAGCGCCTGGCCGCCGACGACCCGGCCCGGCCGACCGAGTTCGCCGGCGAGACGACGTACCGCCTGGGCGACTTCATCACCCTGCCCGGCACCGACATCGAGGAGGAGGCCGACGTCGAAGGGCTGGCCCGGTCGGGGCGGTTCCTCTGGGCGATCGGCTCGCACAGCCTGCGCCGCAAACAGATCAAGGAGCGGCACGAGGGAGCCAAGGCGCTCAAGCGGCTGGCGCGCATCGAGGGGCAGGAGAACCGCCAGATTCTCGTACGCCTGCCGATCGCCGACGTGGACGGCCTGCCCACCCCCGTACGGGAGCTGGAGGTCGACGGCGAGAAGCACCACGCGGCGGCGCTGGGCGGCCGGGACGACCTGCGTCACCTGCTGCGCCGCGACGAGCACCTGGCGCCGTTCCTGGCCATTCCGGGCAAGGACAACGGGCTCGACATCGAGGGCATCGCGGTCAGCGACGACCGGATCTACGTGGGCCTGCGCGGGCCGGTGCTGCGCGGGTGGGCGTTCGTGCTGGAGCTGCGGCCCTACGTCGACCCCGACCAGCCCGACCGGCTGCGGCTGCACGAGTTCGCCGACGGCTTCACCTACCGCAAGCACGTGCTCCGGCTGGACGGGCTCGGCGTCCGCGACCTGTGCCCCGACGGCGACGACCTGCTGATCCTGGCCGGCCCGACGATGGACCTGGACGGCCCGGTGCGGGTGTACCGCTGGCACGGCGCCCGCCGGACCGAGCAGCCGACGATCGTGCGCGGCGACCTGCTCAGCCGCGAGCTCGAGCTGACGTTCGGCGAGGGCGACGACCACGCCGAGGGCATCAGCCGCTACGGCGACGGCCGCCTCCTCATCGTCTACGACAGCCCGGCCGCCGTCCGCCTCACCGACGACGGCGCCGTCATCGCCGACGTCGTCCGCCTGCCGTAAATCCCCCGCCCCGCGGACGCTGGGCACCTACGGTTGCTCCCATGGAGCGGGTCAGCGTTCGGGAGCTGAGCCGGCACACGAGCCGGGTCCTGGCTCGGGTGCGGGCGGGCGACCCCGTCGAGATAACTGATCGGGGGCGCCCGATCGCTCGGCTCATCCCGATGGGCGGCGACCGTTCCGTCCTGGCCGAACTGGTCGCCGCGGGCCGGGCTGTGGCCCCGACCGGTGGTGGGCCGGTCCCGTTGCCACCGAAGCTCGGTGACGACGGCGTGGACGTCGCCGCCGTCCTCTCCGACACGCGTTTCTGATTCGCGCCCGACGACAGCGAAGTCACTCGTGAGCGGCCAGGAGGGTCACGGGTGGGGGGCGGGTGGCCGACCAGGAGGTGATCAGGCTGGTCGCGCCGGTGACGGTCAGGGTCAGGGCGGCCACGGCGCCGAACAGGGGCCAGGGCAGGTCGAGGGTGGCCACGCCGGTCACGGCCGCGGTGGTGGTGAGCGCCGCGAGCAGGGCCGCGGCAGCGGCCACGACACCCAGCAGCAGGGCCGCGCCGGTCACGGCGTACGCCTCGAGCAGCGCCACCCGGACGACCTGGCCGCGGGTCAGGCCGGTGACCCGGGCCTCGGCGAACTCGCGCCGCCGGGTCGCCGCGCCGATGACGATGGAGTTGACGACGCCGATCAGCGCGTAGAGGCCACCGAGCCCGAGCACGATCAGCATGACCCGGTCGTTGGTCGAGTTCCGCAGCTCGGCGTCGGCCCGCAGCCAGTCGCCGACGGTGGCGACCTCGCCGAAGCGGGCCAGCCCGGCGCGGACGGCGGACGGGTCGGCCCCGGGCGCGAGCGCCACGAACGAGCGGACCGGCGCGGCGGCGACCTGGGGCTCGAGCACCAGACCGGGTGGCAGCAGCAGGCCCGCGCCGCCGCTCATCGTCTCGGGCACGGCGGCGACCACCGGCAGCTCGCCCAGGTCGGCCCCGGGCAGGCGGAGGTGCACCGAGCCCTGCGAGGGCACGTCTCCCCCGGGCCCCCGGACGACCGCACGACCCGACAGCTCGACGGGGGTTCCGTGCACGGCCGCGTACGCCCGAGGGTCGATCACCAGGGCCGTGACCGCTTCCGTCTCCTGGTCTTCGCCCGAGCCGACCGTGACCTCGGCCGGCACGGAGATCTCGGTCGACACCACGGCCACGCCGGGCACCGCGGCGGCCGGCACGGCGCCTTCCACGACGAAGTCGGCGTGGGTCGAGCGGGCCGTCTCGTCGATGCCGCCGGCCGTGAACGACGCCCCGGCGCCCGTGTTGCCGACCACCAGCGCGATCAGCACGATCAGCGGCGCGGCCACCGAGGCCGACCGGCGCCGGGCGTCGCGGACGTTCGCGCGGGCCAGCGAGCCGAGCACGCCCCCGCCGAACGGCATCAGCCGGGCGATCGCCGGGACCAGAAGCGGGGCGAACGCGACGATGGCCACCGCGGCCGGCATGGCCACGTTCATGGCCATCGCCTGGCCGCCGCCCGGACCGCCGTGCGGCGCCACGATGATCAGGGCCAGCGCGCCGGCCAGGAAGAACAGCCCGGCGATCCACCGGCCGGCCGTCATGACCCGGGCCGCGGCGCCACTCTCGCGCAGCGCGTCCAACGGCCGCACCCGGGCCGCACGGCGGGCGGCGACGAGCACGCCGGCCACCGCGAGCAGCACGCCGCCGCCGAGCGAGACCCCGAGGATCCACATGCGCCACTCGCCGGCGAAGCCGGCGGGCACGAAGTCGAACCGGCGCATCAGCCAGGCCTGCACCGCCATCACCGGAAGACCCGCCGGCACGCCGAGCGCGGCACCGGCCAGACCGAGCAGCACGGCCTCGCCCAGCAGCAACCGGCGCACCTGGCGGCGGCTGCCCCCGACCAGCCGCAGCAGGGCCAGGTCGCGGCGGCGCTGGTCGACGGTGAAGGCGAACGTCGAGCTGATCACGAAGGCGGCCAGGAACACCGCCCCGCCGAGGACGACGCCCAGCATCGCGACCGCGGCGTCCCCGTTCTGCGAGGCCGACGAGTCGAGCGTGGCCGCCGAGATCAGCAGCAGCAACGACGACTGCACCAGGGCCACCCCGAGGGCGACCGAGAGCAGCGCGCCGACGAACAATGTCCAGCGTTCGGCCAGGCCGGCCCGGCTCATCCCGAGCATGTCAGCGCTCCCAGGCGGCGAGCCGGTCGGCCACCCCGCGGGCGTCGGCGCCGGCCAGCCGATCGACCACGCGGCCGTCGCGCAGGAAGACCACGGCGTCGGCGCGGGCCGCCGCACCGGGGTCGTGCGTGACCATCACGATGCTCTGCCCGGCGTCGGCCATGGACCGCATCAGGTCGAGCACCGTGCGGGCGGCGGTCGAGTCGAGCGCGCCGGTGGGCTCGTCGGCGAAGAGCACCTCGGGCCGGGTCACCATGGCCCGCGCGATCGCGACCCGCTGCTGCTGACCGCCGGACAGCTCGCGGGGCTTGTGCCGGGCCCGGTCGGCCAGGCCGACGGCGTCGAGGGTCGCGCGGACCTCTGAGCGGGACGGGCGCCGGCCGGCCAGCCGCAGCGGGAGGGCCACGTTCTGCTCGGCGTTCAGCGCGCCGATCAGGTTGAAGCTCTGGAAGACGAAGCCGATGCGGGTGCGGCGCAGCGTGGTCAGCTGGGCGTCCCCGGCCGCGGTGAGGTCGGTGTCGCCGAGCAGCACCCGCCCGGTGTCGACCCGTTCGAGACCGGCCGCGCAGTGCAGCAGCGTGGACTTGCCCGAGCCGGACGGGCCCATCACCGCGGTCCAGCCGCCGCGCGGGAATTCGAGCGTCACGTCGTCGACCGCCCGTACCGCTGCCGGCCCCCGCCCGAACACCCGGCTGACCCCGTGCAGCGTCACCGCGGCCGAGATCGTCGTCATCGTCGTCATGACTCGACGCTATTGTCGCGGCGGTCCCGGGTCGCTGCGGCAGACAGGCGGATTTCCGGTGGTGCTAGCACCCCTGCTGAGCGGGCCGCGTCCGGTCAGTTGCGGCCGAGGGCCGGGGCGAGGTGGGTGGCGATGTCGGTGAGGATCTGGACGTAGTCGGGGTGGTCGAAGCTGAACGGCAGCGCGAACGCCACCTCGTCGATCTCGCGGAAGGCGGCGTGGGCGAGCAGCTGGTCGGCGATCTCGAGCGAGCTGCCGACGTAGTCGCGGGAGAAGAGCATGCGGCTCGGGCCCTGCGGCTCCCGGGTGCGGGGCATGCGCTTCTCGACGTACGCCTCGTATTTGGCTCTCTGCTCCTGCGTCGCCGAATCGGTGGGGATCACGACCAGGCCCTGGGAGACCCGGGCCCCCTCGCCGTCCGGGTGGTTGTCGCGGAAGGCGCGGATCTGGGACAGCTGGATCGCCGCGAAGTCGGTCGGGTCCTCGGCGTCCCCGGCGAAGACGACGCTGCTGGTCAGGAAGTTCAGGCCGTGCTCGCCGGCCCAATGCGCCGACCGCAGGCTCGCGCCGCCGTACCACATGCGCTTGATCAGCCCGGGTGAGTGCGGCTCGACGCGGTCGGAGAACTCCTCGACGACGCCCTTCTTGCCGCTGAAGTCGCTGGCCCGGTCGCCGCGGACGAACCCGAGCAACCGTTCGACCCGGCGGTAGCTGAAGTCCTCGGCCTCGGCCGTGTCGGGGTAGAGCGCGTCCTTGACGGTGTCGAAGTTCATCGGCGGCCCGACGCTCAGGCCCGGGTTGAGCCGCCCGCCCGACAGCACGTCGACGGTCGCCAGGTCCTCGGCCAGACGCAACGGGTTCTCCCAGCCGAGCGGCGTCACGGCCGTGCCGAGCTCGATCCTGGACGTGCGTTGCGAGGCCGCGGCCAGCACGGCGACCGGGGACGAGATGCCGTACTGGAGGTGCCGGTGCCGCAGCCAGGCGCTGTCGAACCCGAGGTCCTCGCCCAGCTTGATGATCTCCAGCGTCGACTCGTGCCCGGCTCGCGGGTCGTCCCGGTCGAAGAGCCCGATGGTCAGGAAGCCCAGCTTCCGCAGAGGTCGCGACGTCACGCCCTCAGCCTGTCACGAAGGCCGGGCCGCGGGGGCGTGAGCCGCGCCGCTCCGGGTGCGCAGCCCGGTCCAGAGCAGCCCGAGACAGAGCACGATCAGCACCGGTTCGAGGGCGAAGGCGGTGGTCAGCCCGTGCCGGTCGGCCAGGCTGCCCAGCAGGTACGGCGAGACGGCGGCGACCAGGCCGAGGACCAACTGCGAGCGGGCGTTGGCCTGGTCCTCGCGCCCGTCGGCGGCCTCCAGGGTGAGCGCCAGGGCCAGCGGATAGAGGTTCGCGATCCCCACCCCGCACAGGAACAGCCCGGCGATGGCCAGGGCGGGCCGGTCGGTCAGCCAGAACAGCACGAAGCTGCCGCCGGTGAGCGCCAGCGAGGCGTAGAGCAGCGCGACCGCGCGGCCGGGACGGCGGGTGATCCGCGCGCCGAGCAGCCGGCCGATCAGGATGCCGAGGAAGTTGCTGCTCAGCGCGGTGCTGGCCGCCGCCGCGGACAGGCCGGTGGCCAGCAGCACCTGGGGGCCGAAGTAGACCAGGCAGAACTCGATCGCCGAACTGACCGCCGTGAGCACCGCGAACAGCCAGCAGGCGAGTGGCAGCCGTCCGCCCCGGCGCGTGGCGCGGTGCCCGGCCGGCGCCGGCAGCGGCTGGCGCCGGTAGCGCAGGAAAAGCAGCACGAGGACGACGGCCGGCAGGGCGAACGTGGCCCGCCAGCCGATCACGCCGGCCGCGAGCAGCCCGAGCACGAGCGGGGCGAACACGGCCGACGCACCCGCGGCGATGTTGGCCTCGGTCAGCGCCCGGTCGCGCCGGCTGCCGTGCCGGTCCGACAGGATCGCCTGGATCACGGTCAGCAGCGTCGTCCCGGCCAGGCCGAACACCCCGGCCCCGACCAGCGTCACCGGCACGCCCCGGCCCAGCGTGAAGAGCGCCGCCCCACCGATCGTGGCGGCCGCCGAGCCCCACAGCAGCGTGCTCCTCGACAGGCGGGCGGCCACCCAGGAGAAGCCGGCGCCGGTCAGGGCCGCTCCCACCGCCCACACCACCGAATAGATCCCGAGCAGCGTGTACGAGAAGTCGAGCTCCTCGCGCAGCAGGCTCAGGGCGGGCCCGAAGGCGTACAGCCAGAAGGTGAAGCACCCGATCGCGGCGTACGCGAGCACCGTGGGCGCGTCCCGGACGAAGGTCGTCTCCTGCTCTGTGTATCGATACACAGATACAGTCTGCGACATGACCCGTCCCTCTCGCAACACGAAGCGGCGACCGACGATGGGCGACGTCGCCCGGGCGGCCGGCGTCTCCCCGATGACGGTGTCGTACGCGTACTCGCAGCCCGAGCGGGTCTCGGCCGAGAGCGCGGCCAAGGTGCGGGCGGCGGCCGAGCGGCTCGGCTACCCCGGCCCGCACCCGGCCGCCCGCTCGCTGCGCCGGGGACGGGCCGGGTCGCTCGGCGTCGTGCTGGGCGAACGGCTGAGCTACGCCTTCGACGATCCGCAGGCCGCGCGGTTCCTGGCCGGGGTCTCCGACGTGTGCGCGGCCGAGGGCGTCGGGCTCACCCTGGTACCGATCACCGGCGAGGCCTCGGACGCGCGGCGGGTGGCCCAGGCCGCGGTGGACGGCTTCGTCGTCTGGACCACCAGCGACGACGACCCGGTGCTGGACGCCGTGGCCGACACCGGGCTGCCCGCGGTGGTCCACGCCGGCCCGCACCGGCGCGGCATGCCGGTGATCGGCATCGACGACCGTGCCGCGGCCGCCGCGATCGGCGCGGTGGCCTTCGCCGGAGCCCGGCGCCCGGTGGTGCTCGGTTTCCCGCTCGACCGCGACCGGGCCCGCCTGCTGCTGACCGGCGACCAGGTCGGCGAGGTGCGGTTCCCGGTGACCCGCCACCGCTGGGAGGGCCTGCTCGACGCCTGGACAGCGACCGGCCGGCCGGCCTCGGAGCTGCGCCTGGCGGTCTGCCCGGTCAACCTCGTCACCGAGGCCGAGACCTTCGCCGCCGAGCTGCTCCGGGGCGACGAGCCGCCGGACGCCATCGCCGCGATGGGTGACGAACTGGCCCTCGGCGCCCTGCGCGCGGCGGCCGGCGCCGGCCTGCGGATCCCGGCCGACCTGGCCGTCACGGGGTGGGACGACAGCGACGCGGCCGCGCCGGCCGGGCTGACCACGCTGGCCCAGTCGCTGCGCGATCAGGGGGCCCACTGCGCCCGGGCGGCCCTCGGCCTGCCCTCCGCGGCCCCGGCCCGGCACGAGTGGCAGGTCCGGGTGCGCGCGAGCACCCGGACCGCGGACAGTACGGTCAGCTCATGACGATCTCGGGCAGTGCCCTGGTCACGGGGGCCTCGCGGGGCCTCGGCGCGCACCTCTGCCGGCGGCTGGCGGCCGACGGGTGGCCGGTGGCGGTCAACTACCGGTCCGACGCCGACGGCGCGGCCAAGGTGGTCGCCGACATCCGGGCGGCCGGCGGGACGGCTGTGGCCTTCCGGGCCGACGTGACCGACGAGGACGACGTCGACCGGCTGGCGGCCGAGGTGGAGCGGGAGCTGGGTCCCGTCCAGGTCGTGGTGGCCAACGCGACCGGCCCGCAGCCGACCGCCCGGGCCGAGGAGACCACCTGGCAGGACCACCTCGACCAGCTCACGTTCTTCGTGAAGAGCCCGACCCTGCTGCTGCGGGCCGCCCTCCCCCAGATGCGGCGCCTCGGGGGCGGACGGTTCATCCACATCGGCTCGGACATGGTGGAACGGGCGCTGCCGGGCATGTCGGCCTACAGCGCGGCCAAGGGCGCGCAACTCATCCTGGCCCGCACGTGGGCGCGGGAGCTCGGCGCCGACAACGTGACGGTCAACGTGGTCGCTCCGGGGTGGATCCCGGTCGAGCGGCACGGCGAGGTCACCGAGCAGGACACCGCCGGCTACGTGGCCGACGTGCCGCTGCGCCGGATGGGCACGCCGCAGGACGTCGCCGACGTGGTGGCCTTCGTGGCCTCCGACGCGTCCCGCTTCGTCACCGGCGAACGCATCACCGTCAACGGCGGCCACACCATCGATTAACGATTACCGCGCCGTTCAGTGGTTAATCTGCGGACATGCTCATCACGGTGGTCGCCGACTACGGCGCCGGGGATCTCGCCTTCGCCGAGGTAACGCAGCGTTTCGCCCAGCTCGTGCCCGGGGCCGCGGTCAGCACGGTGCCGGTGCCGGCGTTCGACACGGTGAGCGCGGGGTTCTGCGTCGCGCAGCTCGCGCTGACCGACGGGCCGGCCGACCGGGTCGTCTTCGCCAACGTCGCGCCGCGCGCCGACGAGGACGACCCGCGACCCGACAACGCGGGCGAGCGCCTGGCCGCGGTCCGGCTCGACTCCGGTGTCCTGGTGGTCGGGGTGGCCTCCGGGGTGAGCCTGTCGTTCCTCGGGCGGACGGTGCGCGCGGTCAAGGTCGCCGACGCCGGCTCCCAGTTCCGTTCGCGTGACGTCTTCCCGGCCGCCGTGGCCGCCCTCGCCCGCGGCGACGACCTGCTGGGCGAGGAGCTCCCGCTGCCGGCTCCGCCGCCCGACGCGGTCGTCTACACCGACGGCTACGGCAACCTCAAGACGTCCTGGCACGAGCCCCCGGCCGAGCCGGGCACGACCGTTCGCGTACGCGTCGGCGACCGCACCGCCGAGGCGGTGGTCAGCGACGGCGTCTTCACCGTCCCGGCCGGCGCCATGTCGTTCGCGCCGGGCAGTTCGGGCTGGGACGAGCCGTTCTACGAGCTGCTCCTGCGCGGCGGCCGGGCCGCCGACGTCTTCGGCCGGCCCCGTTCCGGCACTCCGGTCGAGATCGAGCGTTAGCCCACGCGGTCCGCAGCGCCGGGTCATGACGACCCGGCGCTGGAACCGATCGGTCAGGCGCCCCGCAGGGTGGCGCCGAAACGGGCGGACACCGCGGCGACGGCGGCGTCCCGCGCGGCCAGCGTCTCCTCGGTCGTGAGGGTGCGGTCGGGCGCGCGGAACGTCAGCTTGTAGGCAAGCGACTTCTTGTCCGGGCCGAGCTGGTCCGACTCGTACAGGTCGAACAGCGACACCGACTCGAGCAGCTCGCCCGCCCCGTCGGCCAGCGCGGCCTCGACCGACGCGGCCGGGGTGGCCCGGTCGAGCACCAGCGCCACGTCGATCAGCGCCGGCGGGAACGACGAGATCCGCCGGGCCTGGGTGACCGGGGGCAACGGCAGCGCGTCCAGGTCGAGCTCGGCCACGCTGGTGCGCTTGGGCAGCTCGTAGGCCGACACGACGGCCGGGTGCAGCTCGCCGGCGTGGCCGACGACCGTGCCGTCCACCGAGATCGCCGCGCACCGGCCCGGGTGCCACGGCGCGAGCTCGGCGGCGCCCACGGTGACCCGGCCGGCCGAGACACCGGCCGCCGACAGCGCGATCCGCACCGCCTCGACCGCGTCGGCCCAGGACGCCGCGCGGCCCGGACCCCACCAGCCGGCCGGCTCGGCGTCGCCGGTGAGCGCGACCGCGAGGTGCCACGGCTGCGCCGGCACGATCGAGTTGGCCGCGATCCACTCCGCCTCGGACGGGCGGCGGTCGACGCCCATGACCGGCGGGGCGGTCTGGGCCAGGCGCGGCAGGAACACCGTGCCGGTCTCGAACAGCGCCAGATCGCGCCGGCCGCGGCCCAGGTTGCGCTTCAGCGTGCCGAGCAACGTGGGCAGCAGCGACGTGCGCAGCAGCGGCTCCTGCTCGGAGAGCGGGTTGGTGAGCCGCACGGCGCTGCGCCGGGGGTCGTCGGCCGGGTAGCCGAGCTGGTCGGCCGCCGCGGGCGCCACGAACGGGTAGGACAGCACCTCGACGTAGCCGTTCTCGGCCAGCGCCCGTCCCACCGAGCGGCGCCGCCGCTGCTGGGGGGTGATGCCGTTGCCGCCCCGCGCGGGCGGCAGCAGGCTCGGGATGTCGTTGTAGCCGCCCAGCCGGGCCACCTCTTCGACCAGGTCGATCGGGGCGAGCAGGTCGGGCCGCCAGGACGGCGGGGTGACCTCGAGCGGCGCGGCACCGGTGACCGCGCAGCCCACCTGGGACAGCAGGGCGGCGACCCGCTCGGCGTCGTAGGGCAGGCCGATGCTGCGCGCGGGCAGGCCCGGGTCGAGCGCGATCGTCGCCGGGGCGGTCACGTGGTCGAGGTCGAGCACCCGCTCGTCGACGGTGCCGCCCGCGTGCTCGGTCAGGATCTGGACGGCCCGCTCGAGGGCGACCAGGGTCAGCCGCGGGTCGACGCCGCGCTCCCAGCGCTTGGCCGCCTCGCTGAACAGCTTGTGCCGGCGGGCGGTGCGGCCGACCATCACCGGGTCCCAGTGGGCCGCCTCGAGCAGCACGTCGACGGTGTCGGGCTGCCACTCGCTGGTCTCGCCGCCCATCACCGCGGCGAGCGAGATCGGGCCGGTGTCGTCGCAGATGACCATGTCCTCGGCGTCGAGCACCCGGGCCACGCCGTCGAGCGTGGTCAGCTTCTCCCCCGGCCGGGCCCGGCGCACGACCAGGCCGCCGCTGAGCCGGCCCAGGTCGAAGACGTGCATCGGCTGGCCGAGCTCGAGCATCAGGTAGTTGGTGATGTCGACCGGCAGCGAGATGGCCCGGATGCCGGCCGCGATCAGGCGCTTCTGCATCCACTCGGGCGAGGGCGCGGCCGGGTCGATGCCGCGCACCACCCGGGCCGAGAACCGGTCGCAGCCGGCCGTGTCGTCGACCGTCACCGGGTACGGCGCCTCGGCCGTCGGCTCGGGCGCGGTGACCAGGGACGCCGGGTCGGTGTAGGACGCCGCGAAGGCGTACGAGAGCTCCCGGGCCAGACCGCGCAGGCTCAGCTCGTAACCGCGGTCGGGGGTGATCTCGACCTCGACCAGCACATCGGACAGGCCCACGACCGGACGCGCGTCGGCGCCCGGCTCGGCCACGCCCGGCGGCAGCACGATGATGCCGGAGTGGTCGCCGCCCAGCCCCAGCTCGGCGGCCGAGCAGATCATGCCGTGGGAGTTGCGGCCGTACGTCTTGCGCGCGCCGATCCGGAAGCCGCCCGGCAGCTCGCCGCCGGGCAGGATGACCGCGACCAGGTCGCCCTCGCTGAAGTTGCGGGCACCGCAGACGATCTCCTGCGGCTCGCCCCGGCCCACGTCGACCGTGGTGAAGCGGATCGGCTTCTTGAAACCGGTCAGTTCCTCGATCGTGAGCACCCGGCCCACGACGAGGTCACCCTGGACGGTGGCGGCCTGGTCGACGATCGACTCGACCTCCATGCCCAGGTTGGTCAGGGCGTTGTCGAGTTCCTGCGCGGTGAGACCGGGGGGCAGCTCGACGAACTCCCGCAGCCACGACAGTGACGTCTTCATGCTGAGCCTCAGACCTCCATTCCGAAGTTCGCGGTGAACCGCACGTCGCCCTCGACCATGTCGCGCATGTCGCTGACGCCGTTGCGGAACATCAGGGTGCGCTCGACGCCCATGCCGAACGCGAAGCCCGAGTAACGCTCGGGGTCGATGCCGCAGGCCACCAGCACCCGCGGGTTCACCATGCCGCAGCCGCCCCACTCGACCCAGCGCGGGCCGTCGCGGTGCTGGGCGAACCACACGTCGAACTCGGCCGACGGCTCGGTGAACGGGAAGTAGTGCGGCCGCCAGCGGGTGCGCGCGTCGGGACCGAACATCGCCTTGGCGAAGTGGTCGAGCGTGCCGCGCAGGTGGGCCATCGTGATGCCCTCGTCGACGACCAGGCCCTCGAGCTGGTGGAAGACGGGGCTGTGGGTGGCGTCGAGCTCGTCCGAGCGGTAGGCCCGGCCCGGACTGACCACATAGATCGGTGGCTGCCGGGTGAGCATGGTGCGCACCTGGCCGGGCGAGGTGTGCGTGCGCATCACCAGGCCGGGCAGGTCGACGTAGAAGGTGTCCATGGACCCGCGGACGGCGTTGTCGGGCCCGATGTTGAGCGCGTCGAAGTTGGCCCACTCCAGCTCGAGCTCGGGGCCCTCGACGAGGTCGTAGCCCATGCCGGCGAACAGGTCGCCCATGTGCTCCATCAGCGTGGTCAGCGGGTGGCGGGCGCCGCGCGGGCGGCGGTCCCACGGCAGGGTGACGTCGACGCGCTCGGTGACCAGCACCTTGGCCGCGCGCTCGATCTCGAGCTCGGCCAGGCGCGAGTCGTACGCCCCCTGCACGGACTGCCGGGCGAGGTTGACCCGCTTGCCGGCGTCGGACTTGGCGGCCGGCGGCAGCGAGCCGATCTCGCGGCGGGCCAGCGAGATCGGGGCCCGGTCGCCGAGGTGCGCGGACTTCAGCGTGGCCAGCTCGTCCAGGTCGGACGCGGCGTCGAAGGCCTTGCGCGCGTCGTCGACGGCGGCCTCCAGTGCGGCCGGGTCGAGCAGGGCGGCCTGCTTCGGATCGTACGGGTCGTTGCGGTAGGACATGGTCTCCCTCACACACCGGCTGTGCCTCGGACAGCGCCGGACGGCAGTCTACGGACGCGCGACTGGGCCGCAGCCCGCCGGTCAGGGAAATCGGGGTGTGTCAGACCCGCATCAGGGTGTGCAGACCCGCAGCCCGCGACCAGCGGGCCGGCTAAACAGCGTCATCAGGGTGGGCACCCGCTCAGCATATCGCGTCACCCGCCGCGCACCGCCACGGTTATTCCGGCGTGGGCCGGGATCGGCGAGTCCATGGCGGTCAGCGCCACGCCGGCCGCCTCCAGCGGGATCTCCGAGCCGACCAGCCGGGCCGGGTCGAGCCGGCCCCGCGCGACCAGGTCGAGCATCGGCGGGTAGTCCGCCGCGGCCATCCCGTGCGAGCCGACGACCTGCAACTCGCGGGCCACGACGAGATCCCACGGCAGCGGCGCGCGGGCGTCCGGGCCGAGCATCAGACCGACCTGGACGTGCCGGCCGCCGCGGCGCAGGCTGCGCACCGACGCCTCGGCGGTGGCGGCCGACCCGTACGCGTCGATCGCGATGTCGGCCTCCTGGTCGATCTCGTGGACGATCACCGCGCCGAGCGAGGCGGCCAGCGAGGCGGCCGCCGGGGACGGGTCGACCGCGAGCACCCGCAACCTCAGCGCCGTCGCGATCATGACCGCCGAGAGCCCCACGCCACCACAGCCGTACACCGCCACGACGGCGTCGTCCCGGATCGGCCCGTGCCCGGTCAGCGCCCGGAACGCGGTCGCGAAACGGCACCCCAGGGCGGCGGCCGGCACGAAGCCGACGCTGTCGGGCAGGCGTACCAGGTTGGTGTCGGCCGCCCGCACCACGACCCGTTCGGCGAACGACCCCGGATGGGTGAAGCCGGGCTGGGTCTGGTTGGGGCAGATCTGGGCCCGGCCCTCGGCGCAGAACGCACAGAACCCGCAACCGTTGACGAACGGGGCGGTCACCCGGTCGCCCACCGCGAAGCCCTCGACGCCGGCGCCCACGGCCGCGACCACCCCGGCGAACTCGTGCCCGGGGATGTGCGGCAGCGGGACGGGATCGTGCCCGCGCCAGGCGTGCCAATCGGAGCGGCACAGGCCGGTCGCGCGCACGTCGATCAGGGCGCCGCCGGCCGGGCAGGTCGGCTCGGGCACGTCGGCGATCCGCGGGGGCGCGCCGACGGCGTCGTACAGGACGGCTCGCATCAGCGCTGGGCCCGGGCCGACGCGTACAGGCAGACGGCGGCGGCCGCGGCCAGGTTCAGGCTCTCCGCCCCGCCGTAGATGGGCACGCGCACCTGACGGTCGGCCGCCTCGAGCAGCGCGGTGGGCAGACCGTGCGCCTCGGAGCCGAACAGCCAGGCGGTCGGGGCGTCGAGCACCCCGTCGTCGGCCAGCGAGTCGAGGTCGTCGGCGCCGTAGCCACTGGTGGCGAGCACCTGCAGACCGGCGGCACGCAGTGATTTCACGACGTCGAGCGGGGAACGGACCACATCTACATGAAACAACGACCCGGCCGACGCGCGGACGCATTTGCCGTTGTACGGGTCCACGGCATCGCCCGCGAAGACGACCGCGCCCGCCCCGGCCGCGTCCGCCGTGCGCAGGATCGTGCCCGCGTTGCCGGGATCGCGGACCTCGGCGACGACCGCGACCAGCCGCGGCTGCTTGGCCAGCGCCTCCTTGAGCGGCACATCAACCTGCTCGCAGACCGCCACCAGCCCCTGCGGCTGCACCGTCTCGGCCAGCGCGGCCATGCCGTCGTCGGTCACCGGGGACACCACGTCGGCGTGGGCGACCAGGTCGGCGTACCGCTCGACCGCGTCCCCGGTCGTGAACAGCTCGACCACCACCCCGGCGGCCAGCGCCTCCCGCACCGCCTGCGGCCCCTCGGCCAGGAATCGCCCGGCCTGGTCGCGGTCCCGGCGCCGCTGCAGTTTCCGTGCGGCGGCGACCCGGGGAGTACGAGCGCTGAACGTCATCGACCGTTCCAGTCTGGGGTTCGGGCCTGCAAGAGGCGGAAAAGGCCGACAGGCGCCTCCCGTGACGGGAGACGCCTGTCGAAGAACTTACTTACGCGGCCTGCGCGGCCGCGCCGCCGGTGCCCTCGGCCGCGACAGCAGCCTTGGCCACCTCGACGATGGCGGCGAAAGCCACGGCGTCGTTCACCGCGAGGTCGGCCAGGATCTTGCGGTCGACCTCGATCTCAGCCAGGCGAAGGCCCTGGATGAGGCGGTTGTAGGTCAGGCCGTTGGCCCGGGCGCCCGCGTTGATGCGCGTGATCCACAGCTGGCGGAAGTCGCCCTTGCGGTCACGGCGGTCGCGGTACGCGTACTGCATCGAGTGCAGCACCTGCTCCTTGGCCTTGCGGTACAGGCGGGAGCGCTGACCGCGATATCCGCTGGCGGTCTCCAGCAACGTGCGACGCTTCTTCTGGGCGTTCACTGCCCGCTTGACGCGTGCCATTTCGGTACTCCTAACAGGGGAACGGGTGTGGCGCGCGTCAGCGGCCGAGCAGCTTCTTGACTCGCTTGAGGTCGGCCTCGGCGATGACCACGGTGCCGGTCATGCGCCGGGTGACGTGCGAGGACTTGCCCTCGAGGAGGTGGCGCTTGCCGGCCTGCTCGCGGACGATCTTGCCCTTACCGGTGACCTTCACCCGCTTGCCGGTGCCGGTGTGGGGCTTGAACTTAGGCACGTGGAGCCTCTTTCTGATCTTTCCGGGCCGCACGGCGGCCCGGAAAAGCGTGCTTACTGTGCGGTGGTGTCGGTGACTTCGACCGGCGGCGCCTCGACGCCATCGCCCTCGCGCGGCTCCCTCGGCGGACGCGCGTTGGCCGCGACCGTCGCAGCAGCAGCTGCCTTGGTGGCCCGGTGCGGGGCCAGCACCATGATCATGTTTCGGCCGTCCTGCTTCGGACTGGCTTCCACGAAACCGAGCTCCGCGATCTCCTCGCTGAGCCGGCGCAGGAGCCGGAAACCCAGCTCGGGGCGGCTCTGCTCGCGACCGCGGAACATGATCGTCACCTTGACCTTGTCGCCCGCCTTGAGGAACCGCACCACGTGACCCTTCTTGGTCTCGTAGTCGTGCGGGTCGATCTTCGGCCGGAGCTTCATTTCCTTGATGACGGTCTGCTGCTGATTGCGCCGCGCTTCGCGTGCCTTCAGTGCGCTCTCGTACTTGAACTTGCCGAAGTCCATGAGCTTGCACACCGGCGGCCGCGCCATCGGAGCAACCTCGACCAGATCCAGATCGACGTCCGCAGCCAGCTGCAAGGCGCGCTCGAGCGGGACGATGCCCACCTGCTCACCCTCGGGGCCGACCAAACGGACCTCACGAGCCCGGATCTGTTCGTTAACGCGTGGTTCGACGCTGATGGGGCCTCCTCAGAACGGTTTACGTCTGCCAATGTCGGTCGGCCCCGCGCCCGGGGACAACCGGGCGCCGGGAAAGCAGAAGGCCCCGCGTGCTCTGTCGCTTTTCAGCATCAGCGCATGCCGGGGCCCGCTCGACCGGTCATCGGCGTCCATGAGGACGCTCCCCGGACGTCGGATATTCCATCCGACGTCCAGGTGACCGGACCCGGCCCTCGGTGAAAAGGCGGCGGGTGGGAACCAGCGGGCTCCTCTTTCGCGTCCGCAGAAAACGCGGACGTGGTCGACGGCGTCGAGTCTAGCAGGTGTGGATCCTCAGGCGTCGACGGCCGCCGCGTGCAGCTTGCGCAGCGTACGGACGCCCTCGACGGCATAGTCCTTGTCGGCCGCCTGCAGCGCGTGAACCGAGATCTGCTCGTCGTCGAGCAGCTCGAGCTGGGCCCACGGCGAGTTCCGGTCGAAGCGCACCTTGCGCACCACCGACCAGGGCAGGTCGTAGCCGCCGACGACGTTGCGCACCCGGATGTGCTCGGCGTCGGCGATCACCCGCGGCCGCAGGAAGGCCAGGACGCCGAGCGCGATGAGGATGCCGAGCCCGATCATGGCGGCCTGGTCGCCGCGCTGGAACGAGCCGGAGTTGTCGAAGCCGGCCGACCCCTTCAGCCCGAAGCTCAGCACGGTGAAGAGCACCGCCACCGCGACCGCGACCGGCACGGCCACCCAGCGGATCTTCTTGGGCCGGTAGGTCACCGTCGTCTCGTCCACGGTCCTCAGGCTACTCACGTCCGCGATCACCCCCTACAGCCGGCAGTTGGCGATGTCGGTGACCAGGATGGCGCGGGCGCCCAGCTCATAGAGCTCGTCCATCACCCGGTGCACCCCGGAGCGGGGCACCATCGCCTGCACGGCCACCCAGCCCTCGCGGTGCAGCGGCGACACCGTGGGCGACTCGATGCCCGGTGTCAGCGCGGTGGCCTCGTCGAGCAGGTCGGCCCGGACGTCGTAGGCCAGCATCACGTAGCCCCGGGCCACCAGGACACCCTGCAGGCGGCGGACCAGCTGGGCGGCGCCCGCGTGCTCGCCCTCGGCCCGCCCGATCAGGATCGCCGACGACCGCAGCAGCGGCTCGCCGAGCGTGACCAGACCGGCCTGGCGCAGCGTGGCGCCGGTCTCGACCACGTCGGCGATCAGGTCGGCGACGCCCAGCCGGACGGCGTTCTCGACCGCGCCGTCGAGCCGCACCACGTCGGCCTTGAGCTCGTGCTCGGCCAGATAGCGCTCGACCACCCCGGGGTACGCGGTGGCGATGCGCTTGCCGCCGATCTCGTCGGCCGAGGTCAGCGAGCCGGTCGGGGCGGCCCAGCGGAAGGTGGCGCCGCCGAAGTTGAGGTCGAGCACCTCGGTGGCCGGGACTCCGGAGTCGACCAGCAGGTCACGACCGGTGATGCCCAGGTCGAGATCCCCCGAGCCGACGTACGTGGCGATGTCGCGCGGCCGCAGGTAGAAGAACTCGACGTTGTTCTCCTCGTCGCGGCAGATCAGGTCCTTGGGGTCGGTGCGCTGGCGGTAGCCGGCGTCGCGCAGCATCTGCGACGCGGGCTGGGACAGAGTCCCCTTGTTGGGGACGGCGATGCGCAGCATCTCGGACGTGCTCCTTTACTCGAACGGTCCAGGCTCAGGCACGCACGTCACAGATGTCGATAGACGTCCTTGAGGTCGAGGCCGGTGGCGATCATCAGAACCTGAGCCTGGTAGAGCAACTGCGAGATCTCCTCGGCGGCCCGCTCGGGGCCCTCGTGCTCGGCGGCCATCCAGGACTCGGCCGCCTCTTCGACGACCTTCTTCCCGATGAAGTGGACTCCGCGCTCCAAAGCCGCGACGGTGGACGAACCGGGGGTTCCCTCCGCCGCCTTGGCCTGAAGCTCGGCGAACAACTCTTCGAACGTCTTCACGGTGGGCCATTTTGCCAAGTCGTCACGGGATGGCGACGAACGGCCCCAGCAGGTGAGACGTGTTCTAGGCTCCCGGTCATGCTCAGCCGATTCACCCTCCTCACCGCCAGCGGCGCCGTGCTCGCGCTGGCCGCCCTCGCGGGCTGCTCGCCCGTCGAGGAGAACGCCGCCCCCACCACGTCAGCCAGCGCTTCCGGCGACGTCTGCCCGGCCGGCGCCCTGTCGACCAAGACCGCCGGCAAGCTGACGATCGGCACCGACAACCCGGCGTACGAGCCGTGGTTCTCCGACAACGACCCGAAGAACGGCAAGGGCTTCGAGTCGGCCGTCGCCTACCAGGTGGCCCAGCGACTGGGCTATTCGCAGGACAACGTGATCTGGACCTCTGTGACGTTCACCAACGCCATCGCGCCGGGTCCGAAGGCCTTCGACTTCGACATCAACCAGTTCTCGATCACCCCTGTACGCCGCAACGCCGTGGACTTCTCGTCGCCCTACTACCTCGTCCGGCAGACCGTGATCACCACGAAGGGCTCGAAGATCGCCGGCGCCAAGTCGCTGGCCGATCTCCAGAGCGCCAAGCTGGGCGCCCAGGTCGGCACGACGAGCTACCAGGCGGTCACCGACCTGATCAAGCCGAGCTCCCAGCCGTCGGTGTTCAACAACAACGACGACGCCAAGGCCGCCCTGGTCAACGGCACCGTGGACGGCATCGTGGTGGACCTGCCGACCGCGTTCTACATGACCGCGGCCGAGCTCAAGGACGGCGTGATCGTCGGTCAGCTGCCCCAGGTGGGCGTGCCCGAGCAGTTCGGGCTGGTGCTCGACAAGGGCTCCGCGCTGACCGGCTGCGTCAGCACGGCGGTCGACCAGCTGCGGCAGGACGGCACCCTGGCCGTCCTGGAGAAGACCTGGCTGGCCGACTCGGGCGGGGCTCCCGAACTCCAGTGACCACGCCGCTCCACACCGTCAGCGCCGTTCAGCAGGACCGGATCGCCTTCCGTCGCCGGTCGGCGGTCCGGTCGGTGCTGCTCGCCGCCTTCTCCACCGCCGTCGTCGGCACGCTGCTGGGCGTGCTGGTCACCGGCGCGCCCGGGTGGGACCGGGTGCGCCAGTCGTTCTTCGACCCGCGCATCGCCGTGGACTGGCTGCCCGAGATCCTCCAGGGGCTCTGGCTCAACGTACGGATGCTGGTGTTCTGCGCGCTCGCCGCGCTGGCGCTGGGGCTGCTCATCGCCGTGCTGCGCACGTTGCGCGGTCCGGTGTTCTTCCCGGTACGGGCGCTGGCGACCCTCTACACGTACTCGTTCCGCGGGCTGCCGCTGATCATCGTGATCTACCTGATGGCGTTCGGCATCCCCGGGCTGCGGTTGCAGGGCACGCCGAGCGTCACCGTGCTCGGCGGCGCGGCCATCGTGATCACGTACGGGGCGTACCTGGCCGAGGTGTTCCGGGCCGGCATCGAGTCGGTGCACCCGAGCCAGGTCGCGGCGGCGCGCTCGCTCGGGCTCAGCTACCGGCAGTCCATGCGGTTCGTGGTGCTGCCCCAGGCCGTCCGGCGGGTGGCGCCCCCGCTGCTCAACGACACCGTGGCCCTGCAGAAGGACGTGGGCCTGATCTCCCTGGCCGGTCCGATCGACGCGATCAGGGCGGCGCAGATCGGCGTGGCCCAGACGGCCAACTTCACCCCGTACGTGGTCGCGGGTGTGCTCTTCGTGCTGCTCGCGCTGCCGCTGATCGGCATCACCGACTGGGTGACGCTGCGCGCCGCCCGGCGCCAGGCCGGTGGTGAGTGATGGTGCTCTCCTGCACGGACGTCCGGAAGACCTTCGGCTCCGCCGTGGTGCTCGACGGGCTCAGCCTCGACGTCGGCGAGCACGAGGTGGTGGCCCTGATCGGCGCCTCCGGCTCGGGCAAGTCGACGCTGCTGCGCTGTGTGAACCTGCTCGCCGAGATCGACGACGGCGTCATCCGCCTCGACGGCGAGGACATCACCGACCCTCGGGTGGACCCGGATTCCGTACGCCAGAAGATCGGCCTGGTCTTCCAGTCGTACAACCTGTTTCCGCACATGACCGTGCTCGACAACATCACGCTCGCGCCGGTACGGGTGCACAAACGCGCCGCCACGGCCGCCCGGGAGCAGGCGATGGAATGGCTCGACCGGGTGGGCCTGGCCGACAAGGCGGGAAGCTATCCCGACAAGCTCTCGGGCGGCCAGCAGCAGCGCGTGGCGATCGTGCGGGCCCTGGTCAACAGCCCGCGCCTGCTGCTGCTCGACGAGGTGACCTCGGCGCTCGACCCCGAGCTCGTGGGTGAAGTGCTCACGATGATCCGGGACCTCAAGGGCGAGGGCATGACCATGGTGCTGGCCACCCACGAGATGGGCTTCGCCCGCCAGGTGGCCGACCGGGTGGCGTTTCTCGACCAGGGTCGCGTGCTCGAACAGGGCCCGCCCGCGCAGGTGCTGGGCGACCCGGTCGAGCCCCGCACCCGCCAGTTCCTGGCCCGCATCATCGAGGCCGGTCGCCTCTGACCGGCCCGGGGGCACGTGGTGTTGCTCGCGCATGACACCGTGCAACGGCGGGCACGGGGGTGAACCGTCTATACGGGGAGGCGGCCCTCTTGCTTCGCTGAGAGGACCGACATGCGTCGTTTCATCGCCTTTCTCGCCGTCCTGACCGCCTTGATCACCGGATCGGCCCTGCTCGCCGCCGGCGCGCAGGCCGCCACCGGACCATCCGGCACGAGAGTCGTCACCGCCGACCGCGCCGCTCAAGGCGAGCGGGTCGTGGTCACGCTGAGCGCCACCTGCCCGGCCGGCGCCACCATCAAGGTTCTGGTCACCGTCACCGCGGCCAACGACGACCGCATCGCCCAGGGCACCCGCCAGAAGAAGGCGGACTGCACCGGCGTCGCTCAGCCGATCGAGCTGCGGGTGGAGCGCAACCCGATCGGCGCGGACTTCGTGGTCGGCCCGGCCACGGCCACCACCGTGCGCACGGTCTGCGACGCCGCCGACTGCGACGTCATCGCGTTCGACGAGACGATTCGGATCAGCTGATGCGACTGCGAAGCTTGACTGCCCTCGCCCTGTCCACCGTTCTGCTCACCGCCCTGAGCCCGGCGCCGGCCCGGGCGGACGCCGGCGCCGAGATCGGCCTGCTGGGAACGACGCTGGCCGCGCGGGGCGCGGCCGTCGACGTCAACTACAGCGTCACCTGCCCGGCCGACATCACCGGCACGGCCACCGTCTCGGTCACCCAGACCCGCGACGACGGCCTGATCGCGAGCGGAACCGCGATCGACGAGCTCACCTGCCGCAACGGCGGCGTGCTGCACATCACCCGGGTGACCGCCACCGTCGGAGGGGCGCCGTTCGAGCGCGGCCGGGCACGGCTCACCATGCTGGTGACCGGAGCCGCCCCGATCAACCAGAACACCCGCTTGCAGAACTGACCACGTTCCGTCAGGGCTCGGGCCTTCTGTCAGGGCTTGGCCAGGTCGCGGAGCACCAGCGCAGCGTCGAGCACCGCCACCGTGGACTGCCAGCCCTTGTCCTCGACCGAGTCCTCCAGGCCGGCCCGGTCACGGGCCTGCCCGAGGCTCTGCACGGTCAGCACGCCGTGGCCGACCGGGGTCCGCTCGTCGAGCGCGACCCGGGTCAGCCCGGCGGTGACCGAGTCGTTGACGTACTTGTAGTGGTCGGTCTCACCCTTGATCACCACGCCCAGCGCCACCACCGCGTCACACGTGCGGGCCAGCGCCTGCGCCACGACCGGCAGCTCGACCGAGCCGGCCACCCGCGTGACCACGACGTCCGTGACGCCGCACTCCTCCGCCGCCGCCCGGGCCCGCTCGATCATGTGGTCGATCAAGTCGGAGTGCCAGCGCGCGCCGACGATGCCGAGCCGCAGCCCGGCCGCGTCGACGATCTCCAGATGCGGATCACCGAAACCGGCCATGTCTCCCCCTCTTTGCCGTTCATCGTCGTCGGAAGCAGCCGGGAAATCAGCCCAACGCCTCGAACAGGTGCCCCATGCGGTCCCGCTTGGTCCGCAGGTAGTGCACGTTCTCGGGGTGCAGTCGCACCGGCAGCGCCTCGCGCCCGGTGATCGTCAGCCCGTAGCCCTCGAGGCCGGCCCGCTTGGCCGGGTTGTTGGTCAACAGCCGCATCGAGCGCACGCCCAGGTCGTACAGGATCTGGGCGCCGGTGCCGTAGTCGCGGGCGTCGGCCGGCAGTCCCAGCTCGAGGTTCGCGTCCACGGTGTCGAAGCCGCGGTCCTGCAGCTGGTATGCCTGCAGCTTGTGCAGCAGGCCGATCCCCCGGCCCTCGTGCCCGCGCATGTAGAGCACCACGCCCCGGCCCGCCTCGGCCACCCGCTGCAGGGCGGCGTCGAGCTGCGGGCCGCAGTCGCAGCGATGCGAGCCGAAGACGTCACCGGTCAGGCATTCCGAGTGGACGCGGACCAGCACGTCGTCGCCGTCGGCGAGGTCGCCGTAGACCAGCGCGACGTGCTCGCCGGCGTCGGTCAGCGCCCGGTAGCCGACCGCGGTGAACACGCCGTGCTCGGTCGGCAGCCGGGTCTCGACCACCCGCTCGACCTGGGTCTCGTGGTGCCGGCGGTACGCGATGAGGTCGGCGATGCTGATCAGGGCGAGATCGTGCTCGGCCGCGAACTTCTCGAGGTCGGGGCGGCGCTGCATCGTCCCGTCGTCGTTCACCATCTCGCACAGCACGCCGGCGGGACGCAGCCCGGCCAGCACGGCCAGGTCGATCGAGGCCTCGGTGTGGCCCGGGCGGCGCAGCACACCACCGGGCTTGGCCCGCAGCGGCACCACGTGGCCCGGCCGGGAGAGGTCGGCCGGCTGGGTCTCGGGCGAGGACAGCAACCGGATGGTACGGGCCCGGTCGGCCGCCGAGATGCCGGTCGTGACCCCTTCGCGGGCGTCGACCGTCACCGCGTACGCCGTGCCCCGCGCGTCCTGGTTGGTGTGGAACATGGGCGGGAGGTCGAGACGGTCGGCCTCGTCCTCGGTGATCGGCACGCAGATGTAGCCCGAGGTGTAGCGCACCATGAAGGCGACCAGTTCGGGCGTGGCCTTCTCGGCCGCGAAAATCAGGTCGCCCTCGTTCTCGCGGTCCTCGTTGTCGACGACGATCACCGCGCGGCCGGCCGCGATGTCCGCGATGGCCCGCTCGACGTTCGCAAACGATCCCAGGTCAGACATTGCGGTCTCCGATCATCTTCTCGACGTACTTGGCGATCACGTCGACCTCGAGGTTCACCGGGTCGCCGACGTCCTTGCTGCCCAGCACGGTCAGCTTCGACGTGGTCGGGATCATCCCGACGCTGAACGTCTCGTCGTCGACGGCCATCACGGTCAGCGACACCCCGTCGACAGTGATCGAGCCCTTCTCGACCACGTACCGGGCCAGCTCGGCGGGCAGCGAGAACCGCACGACCTCCCAGTCGGCGGCCGGCTCGCGGGAGACGAGCGTGGCGACGCCGTCGACATGCCCCTGCACGAGGTGACCGCCGAGGCGGCTGCCCAGCGCGGCGGCCCGCTCGAGGTTGACCTGACCGCCCGCCTGCAGAGCCCCGAGCGACGAGCGGCGCAGCGTCTCGCCCATCACGTCGGCCGTGAAGACGCCGTCGACGTTGTCGATCACGGTGAGACAGACGCCGTTGACCGAGATCGAGTCGCCGTGCCGGGCGTCCGACGTGACCAGCGGCCCGCGGACCGCCAGGACCGCGGAGTCGCCGCCCGAGTCGGTCAGGCGCACGACTTCACCGAGTTCCTCGACGATGCCGGTGAACATAAGAAGCTCCTCTTGACGGTGCGGGCGGGTCTCAACGGTGGCGGGCGGGTCTCAACGGTGGCGGGCGGGTCTCAACGGTGGCGGGCGGGTCGGTCAGAATCGGAGCGGTCAGAATCGGAGCGGTCGGCGCCGGGGCGGTCGGCGCCCCGGTGGTCGGCGCCCGGGTGGTCGGCCGGCTTCGTCCGGATCGCGGCGGTGAAGCGCAGGTCGGGGCCGATCTGCGTGATGTCCTTGAGATCCAGCTCGATGGCGTCGGCGATGGTGCCGATGCCGGCGTCGACGAGCGCGGGCCGGCCCGCGCCGAGCAGCTTGGGCGCCACGTAGCCGATCACCTGGTCGACCAGGCCACCGGCCAGGAAGGCGCCGGCCAGGGTGGGGCCGCCCTCGAGCAGCACCGACCGCACGCCCCGGCCGAACAGGGCGCCGAGCAGCGCGGTCAGGTCGACGCGGCCGTCCGGGCCGGCGCCGATCTCGTGGGTGGTGGCGATCCAGGTCGGTGCGGCGGCGTCGCGGACGCGGGCCTTCTCGGGCGTTCGTCCCTCGGAATCGACGACGACGCGGAGCGGCTGTTTGATGGCCAGGCTGCCGTCACGCAGGTCGCGGACGGTGAGCTGCGGGTCGTCGGCGATGACCGTGCCCACGCCGGCGACGATCGCGTCGACCGTGCCGCGCAGCACGTGCACGTCGGAGCGCGCCGGCGACGAGGTGATCCACTGGCTGGTGCCGTCGGCCGCGGCCGAGCGCCCGTCCAGCGTGGCCGCGAACTTCCAGGTCAGATACGGCCGGCCGCGGCGCACGGCGGTCAGCCAGGCCACGTTGCCCTCGGTCGCCTCCCGGCGGCGCATGCCGGTCTCGACCTGCACCCCGGACGCGCGCAGGGTGACCGCGCCGCCGGCCGCGACCGGGGTGGGGTCGTCGACCGCGATCACGACGCGCCGCACGCCCGCGTTGATCAGGGCCTGGCTGCAGGGACCGGTGCGTCCCGTGTGGTTGCAGGGTTCGAGGGTGACGACGGCGGTGCCACCGCGGGCGCGCTCACCGGCCTGGGCCAGCGCCACGATCTCGGCGTGCGGGCCGCCGGCGTACGCGTGGAAGCCCTCGCCGACCACCTCGCCGTCGGGGTCGAGCAGGAGGCAGCCGACCACCGGGTTGGGGCTGGTCGTGCCGAGTCCGCGGGTGGCCAGCGCGATCGCGCGGCGCATCGCCTCGTCCTCGGTCACCATCGGTCTCGTCCTCTCGCGCGGTGCTGTCACGCGCGGGAAGGAAGAGTCAGAAACGCCGGGAATCGGGCACGAGGGTACGCTGCGCGTACCCCGGCCGGGGGCTGGGCAGCCCTCGTTCCGATGCCGACGCGCTGTCTCCCATCCGGACTGTCTGACCGGGCCTGGAAAGCCTGGTCAACCGTCGGCCCTGGAGTCTCACCAGGTCCACCGTCCGTCATCGGTCGACGACGTCCGGGTCGCGGGCTTACCGATCAGAAAGCGATCGGATCACCGCCGGTTCGGAATTTCACCGAGTCCCGCCAGCGCGTGGTGGGTCACCCCCGAGTTTTGCACGCCGGACGGTTTTTGCCACCACCCGGGCGAGCCATGTCACAGCTGCTTAACTTGAACGCACAACTGCCCACGCCGGGCTGACCTCAGGCTTCGGCCCCGTCGGCCCGTCGGCGGTCGATCGCCACATACGACCCTGGCTGCGATTTGGCGACCTTTTTCATCTCCGAGGCCACCCCGATGACCACGCGCGGGTCGGCGAAGCGGCGGCCCTCGACGGTCGCCTGCGCCACGCCGATGGAGAGGGTCACCAGGGCGGCGCGGTTCTTGTTGCCGCGGCGATCGGGCACCTCGATGTAGCCCCGCTCGGCGTCGTGCGCGTCGTAGAGCTGGTCGGCCGACTGCTCGAAGTCGGTGACCATGCGCTTGGTCAGCGGCAGCACCTGATCGGGCGTGCAGATGAAGACGAAGTCGTCGCCGCCGATGTGGCCCAGGAAGATCGAGGGCGGGCCCACCGTGCTGACCGCGCGGTGCAGGCTGCGGGCCAGCGCCGTGATGAATTCGTCGCCGCGGTCGAAGCCGTACACGTCGTTGACGCTCTTGAACCGGTCGATGTCGATGTAACCCACGGCGTACTCACCGCCGGCCTTCATCCGGTCGGAGATCTCGCGCCGCACCCGCGCGTTGCCGGGCAGGCCGGTCAGCGGCGAGGTCTCGCGGAACTCCTTGTTGCGCCGCAGCGTCGAGGACACGCGCGCGATCAGCTCGGCCGTGTCGAACGGCTTGACCAGGTAGTCGTCGACGCCGGCGGTCAGGCCCACCACCTTGTCGACGGTCATGCTCTTGGCCGTCAGCATGATCACCGGCAGGGCCGACGTGAGCGGCTCGGCCCGCAGTCGCCGGGTCAGCTCGACCCCGTCCATGCGCGGCATCATCCAGTCGACCACCGCGAGGTCGGGCCGCTGGTCCTCCATCAGCTCGAGCGCGTCCTGCCCGTCGCGGGCCCGGATCACGTCGAAGCCGTGCACCTTGAGGTTGAACTCCACGAAGCTGGCGATGTCCTGGTCGTCGTCGACCACCAGGATCAGGTCGGGCCGGTCCTCGGGCTCGGGACCGAGCTCGTCGTGCTGGGGATCAGCGATCCCTGTGCTCATCCGACTCCTCCCACGAGGGCGCGCAGCTTGCCGATGGCCTCGGCCGGGTCCTGCGCTCCGTAGACCGCCGTGCCCGCCACGAACGCGTCGGCCCCGGCCTCGGCGGCCTGCTCGATCGTGTCGGCCGCGATGCCGCCGTCGACCTCGAGACGTACCTCGAGATTGTCAGAATGGATGCGGCGGCGCACCTCGCGCACCTTGCCGAGCATCTCGGGCAGGAATTTCTGCCCGCCGAAACCCGCCTTGATGGTCATGATCAGCACAGTGTCCACATGGGGCAGCAGGTCGAGGTAGGGCTCGACCGGCGTGTCCCGGTCGATGGCCAGCCCGGCCTTGGCCCCGGCGGCCCGCAACGTCTTGGCCAGCGCCACCGGGTCGTCGGTGGCCTCGGCGTGGAACGTGACGTTGTAGGCGCCGGCCTCGGCGTAGCCCGGCGCCCAGCGCTCGGGATCGGTGATCATCAGGTGCACGTCGAACGGGAGACTCGTCGCCTTGCGCAGACTCTGCACCACCGGCAGGCCGATGGTCAGATTGGGGACGAAGTGGTTGTCCATGACATCGACGTGCACCCAGTCGGCGGCGCCCTCGATCGCATGCACCGCGTCGGCGAGACGGGCGAAATCGGCGGCCAGGATGCTGGGGGCGATGATCGGCGATGGCTCCACGGCCTGAAGTCTAAGACCTCGGCGGCCCGCTCTCTTCCCGCCTGTGGATAACCGGTCCGAGTGGTCCGGGATCCTCCCGGGCGGGCATCAGCCGATAGAGTGACCCGCCTTGGCCGGACAGGGGCGGGGGAACGACATGCGACGATGGGCGGCCGCCCTGGCCGGCGCCCTCGTGCTGGCCCTGAGCGGCTGTTCCGACCTGCCCGGCGGCGTCGACGGCGACCTCACGAACGGCTGGTCCGGGCCGCCCGCGGCGCGGCAGTTCCGCCCGGCCGCGGCGCAGTGTCACCCCAACCTCGTCGAGCGGGGCACGCTGGAGGAGTACGCGCCTGTCGCCTGCGGTGGCCCGCACCTGGCCGAGACCGCGGTGATCGCCGACCTGCCCGACCTGCCGGCCGCGGCCCGCGCGGGCCGGGCTTTCCGCGAGTGCTCCGAGCGCGTCACGCCGTTCCTGGGTGGCGACTGGCGCACCGGCTGGCTGGTCCTGCAGCCCGTGCTGCCCAGCCCGGAGGCCTGGCGGGGCGGCGCCCGCTGGTATCGCTGCGACCTGGCCGAGGCGTCCCCGGTCGACGGTGAGCTCGTCCGGCGTACCAGCTCCTTGAAGGGCTCGCTCAAGGGCACCGGCAAGGTGCGGATGTCCTGCGCCAACCCCAAGATCGCGGGCGAACGGGTCACCGAGATGCGCCCGGTGGCCTGCGCCACCAGGCACACCGCGGAGTTCGCCGGCATCTTCGTCAGCAAGCGCGCGTCGGCGGCCGGCCTGACCCCGGCCGAGCTCGAGAAGGGCTGCCACAAGGTCATCGCCACGTTCGCCGGGCTCCCGGCCGACAGCAGCGTGCGCCACCGGGTGGGCTGGCTCGGCTTCCCGCCCGACGACGCCTCGTGGCAGCTGGGCGACCACGCGATCCGCTGCTTCCTGTGGCTCAACGGCGAGCCGATGACCGGCTCCTACAAGAAGGCCGGCACCCGCAAACTGAAGATCCACTACGTCTACCGCTGAGGCGTGCCCCCTCAGCTGGTGCGGCGCAGCACCGCCAGGAACATCGCGTCGGTGCCGTGCCGGTGCGGCCAGAGCTGCACCGTCGGACCCGCGCCGATACCCGGCATGCCCGCGGGCAGCAGAGGACGGGCGTCGACGAAGTCGACCTCCACCCCGCTGCGGCGCGAGCCCTCGGTCACCGTCACCTGGGTCTCCACCATGTGCGGCGAGCACGTCACATAGGCCACCACGCCACCCGGCCGGACCGCCCGCAACGCCGCGACCAGCAACTCGCGCTGCAACTTGGTCAGCGGCGGCAGGTCGGCCGGCTGACGGCGCCAGCGCGACTCGGGCCGGCGCCGCAGCGAGCCCAGGCCGGTGCACGGCGCGTCGACCAGCACCCGGTCGAAGCCCGCCTCGGGCAGGCCGGGATCGCGGCCGACGGACCGGCCGTCCACCGCCAGCACCTTCACCGGCATGCCCGCGGTGGCCTGCTCGACCAGGCGCGCGCGATGCTCGGCGACCTCGACGGCGGTCACCTCGGCGCCGCGCGCGGTGGCGATGGCCCCGAGCAGGCCCGTCTTGCCGCCCGGGCCGGCGCAGAGGTCGAGCCAGCGGGTGTCCTGCCCCTCCATCGGCGCGGCCAGCAGCGCCGAAGCGACCAGCTGGGAGCCCTCGTCCTGCACGTGCGCGCGACCCTCGTGGATCGCCGACAGCTCGCGCGGGGAGCCCCCGTTCAGATAGACCGCGTACGGCGAGAACGCGCCCGGCACCCCGCCGACCTCATCGGCCAGCTCGACCGCGTCGGCCCGGCCCGGCCGGGCGCACAGGTGCACCACCGGCGGCTGGTTGTCCTCGATCAGCAGCCGCGTCGTCTCGGCCAGGTCACCGCCGAGCGACTCGGCGAACGCCCGGATCACCCACTCCGGGTGGTTGTGGTGCACGGCCAGGTTGCCCACCGGGTTCTCGTCGTAGGCCGGGGCGAGCCTCTCGAGCCACTTGTCCAGCGGCGTCTCGGCGATCGTGCGCAGCACCGCGTTGGCGAAGCCGGCCGCGCCCGGAGCGACCGACCGCACCAGGTCGACGGTCTGGCTGACCGCGGCGAACGCGGGCACCCGGGTGTGCAGCAGCTGGTAGGTGCCCAGCCGCAGCGCGTCGCGGGCCGGCGGGTCGATGCGGGCCACGTCGCGCCCCGCCGCGTCGGCCACGATCAGGTCGAGCGTGCCCATCGTGCGCAGCGTGCCGTAGGTGAGCTCGGTCGCGAACGCGGCGTCCCGGCCGGCCAGCCCCATGTCCCGCAGGATCTCGGACAACACCAGGTTGGCGTACGCGTCGTCGCGGTGCACGGCCGCGACGGCCTCGTAGGCGGCCTGACGCGCCGGGTCCGACGGCGGCCGCCCGGCGCGGGGGCCCCGGCCCGTACGCCCGTCGCGCTCGTAACCCGGCCCGCCGGGCCGTCGCGGCCGCCCGGAACCGTGCGGCCGATCTGCCTTGTGGTCGGTCACTGAAGCTTCTCCCCCGGCTGGATGCGCAGGCCACGAGCCCAGTCGGTCGCTGCCATCGGTTTCTTGCCCGCGGCCCGGACCTCGCCGAGCACGACCGGCGTGGTGGCCGTGCCGACGAGCACCTGGGACCGCTCGACGAGCAGGTCACCGGGCGCCAGGTCGGGACCGTTGGCCACCGGGCGCACGGGACCGAGCTTGAGCCGGTCGTCGCGCAGCGTCGTCCAGGCCCCCGGCGCCGGGGTGCAGGCCCGGATGCGCCGGTCGACCGCGAAGGCCGGGTCGTCCCAACGGACGCGCGCGTCGTCGACCGTCAGTTTCGGCGCCAGGGTGATGCCGTCGGCCGGCTGCGGGTGGGCCCGGGCGGTGCCGGCCTCGATCGCGTCGAGCACCGCGACAAGCAGCCCGGCGCCCTCGGTGGCGAGCCGTTCGAGCAGGTCGCCGGACGTGTCGGTGGGCCGGATGTCCTCGGTCAGGGTGCCGTAGACCGGGCCGGTGTCGAGGCCGGCCTCCAGCTCGAAGACGCTGGCACCGGTCACCTCGTCGCCGTGCAGCACCGCGTGCTGCACCGGGGCGGCGCCCCGCCATGCGGGCAACAGGGAGAAGTGCAGGTTGACCCAGCCGTGCTTGGGGATCTCGAGCGCGCTCGGCGGCACGAGAGCGCCGTACGCCACCACGGGCACACAGTCGGGCGCCAGCGCCCGCAGCCGCTCCTGGAACTCCGGCTCGCGCGGCCGCTCGGGGGTCAGCACCTCGATGCCGCGCTCGTCGGCCCACGCGGCGGCGGGCGACCGCACCAGGCGGCGTCCGCGCCCGGCCGGGGCGTCGGGGCGGGTGACCACGGCCAGCAGCTCGTGCCCCGAGGCGGCGATCGCGTCGAGGCTGGGCACGGCGACGGCCGGGGTGCCCGCGAAGACCAGGCGCAACCCGCTCACCGCCCCAGCCCGAAGAGGCCGCGGCCGTGCGGGCTCTCCTTGACCGTGGGCGGCTTGGCCGCGTCGTACCAGTCGGCGGAGCGGATCTGCTTCATCGCGTCCTTACGGGCGGCGGCGTCGAGCCGGTCGAGGAACAACACGCCGTCGAGGTGGTCGGTCTCGTGCTGGACACAACGGGCCATCAGCCCGGTGCCGACGATCCGGATCGGGTCGCCGTGCTCGTTGTAGCCGGCGGCCACGACGTTCTGACGGCGTTTGGTGTCGACGTAGATGCCCGGGATCGACAGGCAGCCCTCGGGTCCGTCCTGCTCCTCGTCGTCCGGGAAGGACAGCACCGGGTTGACGATGTGACCGACCACGTCGTCCACGTCGAACGCGAACACGCGCAGGCCGACGCCGATCTGCGGGGCGGCCAGCCCGGCGCCGCCCTCCTCCAGCATGCTGTCGGTCAGATCCTTGACCAGGGTGCGGAGTTCCTTGTCGAAGTCGACGACGAGATCGGCCGGCGTCCGGAGGACCGGATCACCGAACAGACGGATGGACTGGGCGGTCACGCGGGCAGACTCCTGACATCTCGGCTCGGCACCCGACTAGTCTACGGAGTGCTTCTGACGCTTTCGGGCGGCGTGGGGGTGCCGCGCGTCACCGGGAAGGACGGACCGGGGACGGCCCCCGGAATTGTCGGGGGTGCCGGGCAGAATGTTCTGCGATGGCGACCAAGGATGTACGACGCGAGCGGGTGCCGGCCGAGCGGCTGCCCGTGGCTCGGGTGTCCGTCGACGTGCCCCTGCCCCACCTGGATCGCCCGTTCGACTACCTGGTGCCGGCGGATGACGACGAGATCGCCCAGCCCGGCGTCCGGGTCAAGGTTCGCTTCGCCGGTCAGCTGGTGAGCGGCTTCCTGCTCGAACGGGCCGAGTCCTCGCCGCACGGCGGAAAGCTGGCCTATCTCGACCGGGTGGTGTCGCCCGAGCAGATCCTCGACCCCGAGATCGCGCAGCTGGCCCGGGCCGTGGCCGACCGCTACGCCGGCAACCTCAGCGACGTCCTCCGCCTGGCCGTCCCGCCCCGCCACGCCCGGGTCGAGGCCCAGTCCCCCGCGCCCACCCCGAGCGACCCCGCCGCCGACGCTCCCCCGAGCGAGGCCCAGGCCGCTGACGCTCCCCCGAGCGAGGCCCAGGCCGCTGACGCTCCCCCGAGCGAGGCCCAGGCCGATGACGCTCCCCTGAGCGAGGCTCCGGCCGATGACGCTTCAGCAGGCGACGCCCCGGTTGGCGACTTTTCGGTTGACGACAGCCCGGTTGACGACGCTTCGGTAGACGGTCCTTCACTAGAGAGTGCTTTGGTAGAGGGTGCTTTGGTAGAGGGCGCGCCTGACCTCGCTGCCTCCGCCGACGGCGTCTCGGGCGCTGAAGGCACGACGGCCTCGTCGACGGCCGTGGACCAGCACGCCCTGGTCGCCGGCGGCACGCAGCCGGCCGATCCCGGCGGGTGGAGTCAGTATGTCGCCGGGCCGGCTTTTCTCCGGGCGCTGACCGACGGGCGCAACGCGCGGGCCGTGTGGGGCGCGCTTCCCGGCGAAGACTGGGCGAGGCGGATCGCCGAGGCCGCCGAGGCCACCGTCCGTGGCGGGCGCGGCGTGGTCATCGTGGTGGCCGACGCCCGCGACCTCGACCGGGTCGACCGGGCGCTCGCCGCGGTGCTCGGGCCGGGACGTCACGTCGCGCTCAACGCCGCCCTCGGTCCGGCCGAGCGCTACCGCCGCTTCCTGGCCGCCAGCCGCCACCAGGTGCCGGTGGTGGTGGGCACCCGGGCCGCCATGTGGGCGCCGGTCGCCAAAGTGGGCCTGGTCGTGATCTGGGACGACGGCGACGATCTGCACGCCGAGCCCCGCGCGCCCTATCCGCACGCCCGCGAGGTGCTGCTGACCCGCTCCCAGATGGCCGGCTGCGCCGCCCTGGTGGCCGGCTTCGCCCGCACCGGCGAGGGGCAGTTGCTGCTCGAGACCGGCTGGGCCCGCGAGATCGGCGCCGCCCGGGACGTGCTCCGCGAGCGCGCCCCGGCGATCGCACCCACCGGCGACGACCCGCAGCTGGCCCGCGACCCCGGCGCCGCCACCGCACGCCTGCCCAGCCTGGCCTGGCAGGCCGCCCGCCAGGCCCTGCAGTCGGGCGCCCCCGTCCTCGTGCAGGTCCCCCGGCGCGGCTACCTGCCGTCGATCGCCTGCGCCGAGTGCCGCACGCCGGCGCGCTGCCCGCAGTGCGCCGGCCCGCTCGGCCTGCACGGCGCCCGGGACGTCCCCGCCTGCCACTGGTGCGGCCGGGCCGCCGCCGCGTATGCGTGTCCAGCCTGCGGCGGCCGGCGGCTGCGCGCCTCGATCACCGGCGCCCGCCGCACGGCCGAGGAGCTGGGCCGGGCCTTCCCCGGCTTCCCGATCCGCACCTCGGGCAAGGACGAGATCCTCGACACGGTCCCCGGCGATGCAGCCGTGGTCGTCGCCACCCCCGGCGCCGAGCCGGTGGCGGCCGAAGGCTACGGCGCGGTCCTGCTACTAGACACGTGGGCGCTGCTGACCCGTTCCGACCTGCGCGCGGCCGAGGAGACGATGCGCCGCTGGCTCAACGCGGCCGCGCTGGCCCGGCCGTCCCGCCGGGGCGGGAAGGTCGTCGTGGTCGCCGACGGCTCACTGGCCCCCGTCCAGGCCCTGATCCGCTGGGACCCGGCGTGGTTCGCCCTGCGCGAGCTGACCGAACGCCGAGAGCTCGCCTTCCCACCCGCCTCCCGCATGGCCAGCGTGACCGGCCGCGCCGAGGCGGTGGCCGACTTCCTCCACGTCGCCCGCCTACCCGACGACACCGAACTGCTGGGCCCGGTCCCCGCCGACGACGACCAGGAACGCATGCTCCTGCGAGTCCCCCGCTCCCAGGCCGCGGCCCTGGCCCACGCCCTCCACCAGGCGGCCGCGGTGCGCAGCGCCAAAAAGACGACCCTCCCGGTACGCCTGGAAATCGACCCCTCGGCCCTCTTCTGAAAACGCCCGCCGCAGCCCTCAAGACGACAGCCGAGCCCGTCCAGGAAGCCAGCCGGCCACTTCACAGACGCAGCCACGCCGATTCAGATGGGCCGACGCCGCCAAGCCCGGCGGACGGCTGACCGGGCAGGCCGGCAGTGGGCTGGGTGGGCTGGCGGATGCGCAGGCAAGGCGGGCGCGATGGCAGGCGGGCGCGCAGCCAGGCAGGCGGGCGCGCAGCCAGGCAGGCGGACGCGCAGCCAGGCAGGCGGACGCGCAGCCAGGCAGGCGGACGCGCAGCCAGGCAGGCGGACGCGCAGCCAGGCAGGCGGACGCGCAGCCAGGCAGGCGGACGCGCAGCCAGGCAGGCGGACGCGCAGCC
>NZ_JALPVJ010000002.1 GCF_023544445.1 Actinoplanes sp. M2I2
GATCAGCATGGCGTAGGAACCTTGATGATCTTCTGAACCGGTCATGCCCGTCTTGCTGCCGCCAACCGAGGCGCTTCTACCCTGATCGACCCAAGTCGGACATGATCACGACTTTGCCGGGGCCCTGGTGGGTCATCCGGTCCCGAGCCGGCTCGACGGCTCCACCAGCGATGCCGGCGGGCGACCCGGACCGGGGAAGTGGGAACGTCCCTCGATGTCCGCGACGTGATCTCTGAAAGACTTGGCCGGTAAGCCGTCACCGACGTAGCGGAAAGGCGCACCGTGACCGAGCGGGACACACCCAGGGGCCGCGGGGCGTCCGCGGCCGTGCCGTTCACCGCGAGCACCGGCCGGAGCGCTCTCGACCAGCGTCGCATCATCGAGGCCGCCGTCCGCTTCATCGACGAGCACGGCCTGCGGATGCTCACCATGCAACGGCTCGGCGCGTACCTCGGTGTGGAGGGTATGGCGCTCTACCGGCACGTACCCGGCCGGGAAGCCCTGCTCGACGGCGTCGTGGAATCGGTCGTGGACGAGTTGTTCTCCGACCCCGACGTGCACCTGCAGGCCCATGCCGGGTGGGTGGACTACCTGCAACGCCTGGCTCACGGGCTGCGCCGGATCGCGCTGGCCCACCCCGAGGTCTTTCCCCTGGTGGCGACCCGCCCGCCCGCGGCGCCCTGGGTCCGGCCCCCGTTGCGCAGCCTGCGCTGGATCGAGTCCCTGCTCGAGGTCATGATCGAGGCCGGCTTCTCGGACGAGAACGCCGCCGCCGTCTACCGGGCGTTCAGCAGCTTCCTGCTGGGATACCTGCTGCTCGAGGTCTCCGCGCGCGGCGTCGAGACCGGGCCGGTGGAGGAACCCGACGTCACGCCGCTCGAGGATCTCTCCAGCTATCCGATCCTGCAGCGCCTGGAGCCGCACCTGTCGGTCGACGTCGCGGCCGAGGACTTCGAGGAAGCCCTCGAGGCGCTTCTCGACCGGGTCGCGCTGCTGTTGCCCCGTCGCCGGCGCCCGCCCCGGCTCACCGAGGGCAAGTGACCCGACCGGGTCAGGGGGAAATTCCGGCGATGCTGTTTATCGCGTAAACGCCGGGGCACGTTTCAAGAGTCAGGGCAGGGCGTCACCCGGATCGAGCGATTTTCCGACTCGATTCCACGACGCTCTCCGCCCTCTTTTGTGGACGTTGTAAACCCCCCGGAAGGATGCACTGTGATCACGCAGAACGATCTCGCCCGCCTCGATGGCGCCGACGTGTACGGCACCGACGGTGACAAGATCGGCTCCGTCGGCCAGATCTACCTCGACACCGACACCGGCGACCCCGAGTGGGTGGCCGTCCGCACCGGGCTGTTCGGCACCAAGGAGACCTTCGTCCCGCTGCAGGAGGCTCGTGTCTCGGACGACCGGATCACGGTCGCCTACGACAAGGCGACCGTCAAGGACGCTCCGCGGATCGACCCGGACGGCAACCTGAGCCACACCGAGGAGAACGAGCTCTACAGCTACTACAAGGTGGGTTCCACGAACACCGGGTCGGGCCGTGCGGACTACGGCACCGGCACGACCGGCGGCCACGCCCGGCAGGACGAGGAGCAGCACCGCACCCGGTCGACGACGGGCGACGACGCCATGACGCGGTCGGAGGAACGTCTGGTCGCCGACACCCGTACCGAGGAGACCGGCAAGGCGCGGCTGCGCAAGTACGTCGTCACCGAGCAGCAGCAGGTCCGCGTGCCGGTTTCGCGGGAAGAGGTGCGGCTGGAGCGGGAACCGATCACCGACGCCAACCGCGGTGACGCGTACGCCGGCGCAGAGATCACCGAGTCCGAGCACGAGGTGACCCTGCGCGCCGAGCGGCCCGTCGTCGAGACGGAGACCGTGCCGGTCGAGCGGGTGCGGCTCGACAAGGAAACCGTGCGGGACGAGGAGACGGTCAGCGGCGAGGTGCGCAAGGAGCAGATCGAGTTCGACGGCCCCGACGGCCGGCGCTGACCGCCCGCCGGCCCAGCTTCACGGCACGAGAACCGAACTCGACGAAGGCGGAGGCGACATGAACCCGACGGAGCCGCCGGCGGTGCCCGGCAGCGACGATGCGATGACCCGTTCCGAGCAACGCCTGGTCGCCGGCACCGAGGTCTTCGAGACCGGCCGGGCGCGACTGCGGAAGTACGTGGTCACCGAGGACGTGCAGATCACCGTGCAGATCCGTCGTGAGGAGCTCCGCCTGGAGCGCGAGCCGATCGGCGACCACCTTCGGACGCCGGTGGAGGATCCCGATGTCTTCGGCACCCTCGAGGAGTTCGGCGGCCCCGACGGTGGTGTGATCTTCGAGGTCGTCCTGCACGAGGAACGGCCGGTCATCACGACCGAGATCGTGCCGGTGGAACGTGTCCGCCTGGCCAAGCTGGTGCAGACCGAGCAGCACATCGCGACCGGCGACGTGCTCAAGGAACGGATCGAGGTCGACCTGCCCGGCCGGCCACCGACCACCCTCGGCTGAGGAGAACATCGGTCGAGACGAAGTGAGGGCCAAGCGACACGTCGCTTGGCCCTCACTGCACGCGTGCGCCCGAGCGTCAGGCCAGCGGGTCCACGATCACGGTCGGCGCCGCCGCCGGAGGAGTGCTCTTGGTCGACCGGCGCGGTGGCCGCGGGACCGCGTTACCGGTCGGAACCGTCACCTCGAAGCTTTCCGGCGCCGGTTCGGTGGTCACGTCCGGCGACGTGGTCGGCGCCGCTTCGAGGGACGACTTCGGCGTTCCGGCGGGCTGCCCGTCCGTGGCCGAATCCGACGAGCCGGAATCGGCGCTCAGGAGCGTCTTGGCCTTCTCCTGCGCCTGCGTCACGGCGGGGTGGGACTGGGCTTTACGGGCCGCGGCGACGATCTGCTCGTACTTCTCCCGGCCCGCGCGACTGCCGAGCACGTATCCGACGGCGAGGCCGGCCGCGAATCTGATCACCTTCATGGGTTTGTCCTCTCGTGTTGCTGCCTGTTGTCCCGGATCGAAGCGATGATCTCGGTCGCCGAGCTCTGCCGGGTCGGAGTCTCCCGCGCGGCGACGATCTGGCCGCGCGCGATGACGGCGAACTGGAGCTGTCCATGCTTGATCTTCTTCACCACGAGCCTCATCGCCTGCCTCCCCGGTGCGGCGTCGTTTCGTCCGGTCATGCGGTGCTCGGCCCTTGTCCGCTGCCCTTCCCCGATGCTGTCGTCCGGCGGCCCTCGTGCTCGGGACCGAACCCGAGGGCTCGGAGTGGTGCCGGAAAGGCGTGCGCTTGCGACAGGGCCTGCCGCAGACTCAAGAGTCCCCACCCGGGCATTGCTCAATCACGTCCGTACGCATTTTTTCGCTCACCAGGGCGTGGCTGCGCCCCGATCATCCGATCGGGACCGTGTGGCCGGCCCGGCGAGGTTTATGCGCTAAACAGGACGCGGCTGATTACGCCCGCATGTTTGTCGACAGGCCGGCGGAACAGGAGGCGGCAGTTCGCCGGGGCGTGGGCTCCCCGATCGCGTCACGCCAGCAGCGGATCGGCCCGCCACTCCTCGCCGGGCCAGCGCCGCTGGCCGACATCCCCGATGACCTCGGCGTAGCCGGCCACGTGGTCCGCGAACTCGGCGCGGGTGGGCAGATCCCGGTGGAAACCCAGCTGCGCGTTGCGAAGTCTCTGCTGCAGCTGGTGCTCGGCCCACGAGGCGGTGTAGCCGTGCATCGCCGACCGATGGGCGGCGTCGCTCGTCACCATGGTGAGCAGCGTCCAGCACACCAGCTCGCCGACGACGGCCGCGTGGATGTGCCGGGCGGCGGCGTCGACCGGGCGATCGGCGGCGATGTCGGCGACCTGGTCGATGAGCTTGAGCACGTGCGCGGCCGGATTCGCCTGGTCGACGAGCCGGGTGAACTCGTCGGGAGCCCGGACCAGCGTGGTGCCGAGATACACCATGATCGCCTCGGTGGAGCCCTCGAAGATCCGGAACAACCGGTAGTCGCGGAAGTGCTGGCCGACGGTGTTGGTGTCGAGGAAGCCCCGGGCGCCCAGCACCTGCAGGGCCGTGTCGATGGCGCTCCAGCCCAGCTCACAACCCAGGATCTTGGCGCAGAAATACCAGGCGTCGGGCACCTCCCGGCCCGCGTCCCGCCACCTCGCGATCCGGGCGATCAGCGCCTCCACCGCCTGGACCGCGGCACCGGCCTCGGCGAGCATCTCCCGTACGCGGCCGTTCTCGGCCAGGGAGCCGGTGGCCACCTCCCGGCCCTTGGCGAATCTCTGGGCCAGCTCCAGCGACCGCATGGCCGCTCCCAGCGTCATCGCGGCGAGCACCACCCGGCCGCCCATGAAAGCCGCTTTGGCCGTGGCCAGACCGTCTCCCTCGACGCCCAGCAGCGCCGACGGGGGCACCCGCAGGTCGGTGAAGCTGAGGTCGTACTGGGGCACCGCGCGCAGGCCCAGCGTCAGCATCTCCGGACCGATGGCGAAACCGGGTGTGCGGCTGTCGACCAGGAAGCCGGTGATGCCCAGGGACCGGCCGTGTTCATCCCGGAGACCGGCGAAGACGTTCACATAGCGCGCGTCGCCGCCCAGGGAGATCCATTTCTTGGTGCCGTTGATCGTGTAAGAGCCGTCGGAGTTCCTCATCGCGCCGGTGGTCATGCCCCGGACGTGGGAGCCGATGCCCGGCTCGCTGATCGCGCTGGTCGTCAGCGCCTGTCCCTTGGCCAGGCGAGGCAGCACGCAGGCCTTGACCTCGTCGGTCGCGGACAACAGGATCGGGGCTATCCCGAGGGTGTTGTGCACCGCGCAGAACACGGCGAGGTTGGCATCGATCGCTCCGAGCTGGGTGAACACCCGGTTCATGTCGGTGTGGGAGAGGTCCTGCCCCCCGTAGTGCCGGGGGACCTGCAGACCGAGCAGGCCGACCTCGGCGAAATCCGCGATCATCGCCGGAGGCAGGGCGCGGCGCTCGTCCATCAATCGGGAGTTCAGGAAGTTCTGAGCGTATTCGCGCAGGAAATGAAGCATCCCCGTCGTCGATGACGGTTCCGGCCAGTCACTCGCAGCTGCTGGGAGAACGGCGTCCTGACTGAGGAATTCCGTGTCCATCGTGCGCTCCTCGGGGGGATTCTTACCAGAATGCCGCGGCCGGGGAATGGCCGGCGGTGCATTCCTTCTTGGTTTCAGGCGCGCGCACTCGTCCTGTGAATCCATGGAACTGAACCGGAGGGACCGTGGCCCCGGGGATGCCGCAATCGGTCGGGCAGGAATGCTGTCGCTGCTCCGACGGGCGGTCATGGCCGCGCGTGGGCGGCTGTCCGGTGTGGCGGCAGGTCGCCGCGAGTCCTGGGCGGCCCTACCGTCCAGGTGGTGGTCGAGATGCGCGAGGCGTGATCCGGCCGATCTGAACCCTTCAATGTGAGTCGGTCTATTTCCGACCGAACTCTACAGCCGGACCCCCCGTTGCTCAATGGGGTCGCCTCGTCGCCCTCAGTGAAGTTTCGCTACTTTCCTTCGCGGGCCTGGATCTGGGCGACCAGTTCGGTGGCGAGCGCCTTGATCGTTTCCAGCCCCGGCCGGCCCCAGGGGCGCGGCTCGATGTCGACCACGCAGACGGTGCCGAGCGCGACGCCGGTCCGATCGATCAGCGGCGCACCCAGGTAGGAGCGGATGCCGATCTCGTCGACCACCGGGTTGCCGGCGAACCGGGGATAGTCGCAGACGTCGTCGAGCACCAGAGCCTTGCGCCGGACGACGACGTGCGGGCAGTACCCGTGCTCGCGCGAGAACGTCCGGCCGCCCAGACCGACCTGGAGAGCCGTCGGGATGGACGAGCCGGTGTACAGGCCGCCCAGATACTGGCGGTCCTCCTGGATGAAGTTCACCATCGCCAGCGGCGCCCTGGTGATGTCGCCGACCCGGCGCGCGAACTCGTCCAGCTGCGCATCCGGGCCCTCGCCCAGGCCGAGCTCCCGCAGCCGGCTCAGGCGGGCCGGCACCTCCGGGTCGGCCGGGGTGAGGGGATGGTGTCCGGACAGGTCGTAGATCATGCCGGGGCTCCGTTCGGTCATCGACAGGCTTGCGAGGTGATGAGGTGGTGCATCAGATTGACGAGCACGCCGGTCGCGGAGCGCTGGTTCCGCGCGTCGCAGAGCATGATCGGGATGTCCGGCTTCAGATCCAGAGCGCTGCGTACGTCGTCCGACTCGTACCGGTAGGTGCTGTCGAACTCGTTGACCGCGACCAGGAACCCGATGCCGCGCGACTCGAAGAAATCGACGGCCGGGAAGCAGTCCTCCAGCCGGCGGGTGTCGGCCAGCACGACCGCGCCCATCGCGCCGCTGGACAACTCGTCCCACATGAACCAGAAGCGCTCCTGCCCGGGGGTGCCGAACAGGTAGAGCACGTGGTCCTGGCTGATCGTGATCCGGCCGAAGTCCATCGCGACCGTGGTCGTCGACTTGCGTTCGACGCCGGTCAGCTTGTCCGTGCCCACGCTCGCGGTGGTGAGCAGTTCCTCGGTGTGCAGCGGCTCGATCTCGCTGACCGCACCGACGAACGTCGTCTTGCCCACGCCGAAGCCGCCCGCGATCAGGAGCTTGAGCGCGGACGGGAAGCCGTCAGAGCCGTCGTTCGAGAGCATTGAGGATGGTCTCCAGTACCGCCAGGTTGGTCGAATCAGCCATCGGGTCGGGGGAGCGGGCGTCCACGGCGCCCCAGTCCACGAGATCGGAGAGCAGGATCTTGGTCACCACCGCGGGCAGTCTCAGCCGCGCCGCGACCTCGGCGACCGTGGTGACGCTGCCGCAGAGCCCGAGCACCTGGGCGTGGTCGGGGCCGAGCTGACCGTGCGGGCGGTGGCCGGTCGCGATCACCATCGACAGCAGCTCCATCCGGGTGGTCGGTTCGGTCCGGCCGTCGCTCACCGTGTAGGGCCGGATGAGCCGTCCCGCGGCGTCGTCGAACCAGTGCTCCTCGTCGGTCCCCAGCACAGTCACCGTCCGCGCACGCCCGGGAAGTCAGGCTCCTGCCGGGCCGGCGTCGACAGGTACGGCCGGACGCTCTTGACCATCTGGGCCATCTCGTAGCCGAGCACGCCCGGGTCGGCCGCCTTCCCCGCGATGACGGCGAGCACGGCCCCGGAGCCGGCCGCCGAGACGAACAGCAACGCATCGTCCAGCTCGGCCACCACCTGCCGGACCCCGTCGCTGCCGCCGAACCGGGCGCCGGCGCTGCGGGCCAGCGAGAACAGACCCGAGGCGACCGCGGCCAGGTGGTCGGCGCCGTCGTCGTCGAGACCGTGGGCGGCCTTGCGCAGCCCGTCGGACGACAGGAGCAGGGCGCTCCTGGTGTCCGGGACGCGGTCGACCAGGCCGGACAACAACCAGACCAGGTCCTGCGACGTACGGGCGGAATCGGTGCGCGACATGAGAGCCGGGCCTTCCTTGAGGACGGGGCGGGGATCAGCCATGACTTCGGGGACCGGGCGGGTCGGCCTCGCCCTGGGAGACGCCGTTCATGAACGACGCCATCAGGCCCGGCTGATGGTCACCGGCGGGCTCCGTGGCCGGCCGCGGCGGGCCGAGCTGCAGCTGCGGGGCCATGTGGGTCTGGCTGCGGCGGCGGGGCAGCGGCGGCCGCGACGGCGTGGGCTGGGTCGGCTGCTCGGAGGCGGTCGCGGTGGACACCTGCCGGGGCACGGCGGCCTGACCGGATCCGGCCGGTCCCGGCCCGGCCGGAGTCCGCCGGGCATGGGCCGGGGAAACGGTCGCCGCGGGATAGGGAGCCGGTCGGGGGCGAGCCGGCACGGTGGCCGGCCAGAGCGACTGCTGGATGGTCACGCCGGCGTCCTCGGCCGGGTTCAGCGGCCGTTCCCGCACCGGGAGCCGCTCCCGCCCCGGAACACGCTTCTGCAGCGGCGGCCGCTCCTCCTGGATCGTGGGCTGCTCCTGCGCCGCGGGCAGGCTCCGGGGCCGCTGCGCCTCCGGCTCGGACTCGGGCGACGAGCCGATCAGCAGCTGCGGCACGATGATCACGGCTTGCGTGCCGCCGTAGATGTTGGTCTGCAGCTGCACCACGATCCCGTGCTGCCGGGCGATCATCGAGACCACGTAGAGCCCGATCCGCCCGTCCCGGAGCAGGTCGTCGAGGTTGGTGTCCTCGGGGTTGACCAGCAGCTGGTTGACCCGGTCGAGGTCGGCCCGCTGCATGCCGAGCCCCCGGTCCTCGACCTCGATCGCCATCCCGGAGGTGACCTGCTGGGCGCGGAGCAGCACCTGGGTGTGCGGCGGCGCGAACATCGTCGCGTTCTCGATCAGCTCGGCGATCAGGTGGATGACGCTGGCCACGGCGTGCCCGGGCAGCGTGCCGTCGATCGGCGGCACCAGCTTCACCCGCGAGTAGTGCTCCACCTCGGCGATCGCGGAACGCAGCACCTCGGTCAGCGCGACCGGGCGGCTCCACTGCCGGCGCGACACCGACCCGCCGAGCACGGCCAGGTTCTCCGCGTGCCGCCGGATGCGGGTCGCCAGGTGGTCGACCTGGAAGAGGCCCTTCAGCAGGTCGGGGTCCTCGACCTCGTTCTCCAGCGCGTCGAGCAGCTTGATCTCCCGGTGCACCAGCGACTGCAGCCGCCGGGACAGGTTGACGAAGACCTCGACGTGCCGTCCGCCGGCGGATCCCGCCGGCCCGCAGGCGGCCTCCAGCGCCTGGGCCTGCGCCTGCCGGAGCCGCTCGGTGAGCCGGTCGACCTCGAAACGGGCCGCGGCCAGGTCCGACCGCGTCTCGGCGAGGGGGGACCGGTCCTCGACGGCCGGGGCAGCCGGTCCGCTCGACCGCCGGAAAGCCCAGACGGCGAAGACGACCGCGGCCAGCACCGCCAGGACGGCGATCAGATAAGGAGTGTCGGGCATGAGCATCCTTGTTCTTGGTGATGCGGCAATGTCCGTGTGAAGGCCCTTACTTTAATGGCCGGACGGTGCGCCACCAAGGCGGGAATGTCGCCCGGCATCAATCTGATGAATCGCTCGGACTCGATGCTGGGCCGTGTCATCTAATGGGGTGAACCGGCGGTGACAGAAGGCCCGGGCCCAGGTTATGGTCCTGCTGGCCACCGTCTGCGGACGATCCGGATCCCGGGCCGAGGAGGGTCGGCGCGGTCGTGCGGATCTATCGGATCGGTGATCGCCGAAAGCGCCGAGAGGGGACGGAAAATGCGGTCGGCCGCGCGCAAAAGCGAATGTGAATAGGGTGATCATTCGGCTTTGCGGGACGGGCGGCGGCGCTTTCCCTGGTGGGATCAGGCGTCGAGTCGGAGGTCCGGGTGCCGGCCGGCGATCGTCCGCATCCGCCACCGGTGGGGGAACACGGCCAGGAGGGCGTCATCGCGTACGCGGGTCATGACCTCGACGTTGACCTCGGAGCGCAGGATGTCGCGGCCGGCGGCGTCGGTGCGGGCCGCCACCTCGTACGGGAGATGGTCGAGTTGCACCTGCACGCCGAACTCGGCCTCGAGGCGGTAGGTGGCCACCTCGAACTGCATCGGGCCCACGGCGGCCAGCACCGGGGCCTGGTCGCCCCGCTGCTCGGAGCGCAGCACCTGGACCACGCCCTCGCCGTCGAGCTGCTCGATGCCACGACGGAAGCGCTTGAAGGCCGAGGTGTCGGAGGTGCGGACGACCGCGAAGTGCTCCGGCGGGAACGACGGCAGCGGCGGGTACTGCACCGGGGTCCCGGCGTGCAGGGTGTCGCCGATGCCGAGCGCGGTGGCGTTGACCAGCCCGACCACGTCGCCGGGGTACGCCTCGTCGATCGTGTCGCGGTCCTTGCCGAAGATCTGCTGGGCGTACTTGGTCGTGAACGGTCGCCCGGTGGTCCCGTGGGTGACGATCATGCCGCGTTCGAAACGGCCGGAACAGACCCGCATGAACGCCACCTGGTCGCGGTGGGCCTTGTTCATGTTCGCCTGGATCTTGAACACGAACCCGGAGAACGGGCCGTCGACCGGCTGATCAGAGCCGGCCACGGTGGGACGCGCCGCCGGCGGTGGGGCCAGCTCCACCAGCAGATTCAGCAGCTGCCGTACGCCCAGGTTGGCGACCGCCGCGCCGAACAGCACCGGCGTGCTCGTGGCGGCCAGGAACGAGGCCTGGTCGTGGTCGGCGCCGGTCATCGCCAGCAGTTCGAGCTCCTCGGTGGCGGCGGTCCAGTCCGCGCCGTACCGCTGAGCCGCCTCCTCCGCGCTCATCTCCTCCTCGATGGCCAGATCGGCGCCGCCGGGGGAGCGTTGCATCCGGGTGAACACGCCGGTGCGACGGTCGATCACGCCCTGGAAGTGCCCGGCGACCCCGACCGGCCAGGTCAGCGGGGTGGGCTGCAGCCCGATCCGCTGTTCGATCTCGTCCATCAGGGCCAGCGCGTCGTGGCCGGGCCGGTCCCACTTGTTGATGAACGTCATCACCGGGATGCTGCGCTGCCGGCAGACCTCGAACAGCTTGAGCGTCTGCGGTTCCAGCCCCTTGGCCGCGTCCAGCAGCATGACCGCGCTGTCCACCGCCGTGAGCACCCGGTAGGTGTCCTCGGAGAAGTCGGCGTGGCCCGGGGTGTCGAGCAGGTTGATCACGGTGTCGCGGTAGGAGAACTGCAGCGCGGCCGAGGTCACCGAGATGCCTCGCTGCTGCTCCATCGACATCCAGTCGGAGACCACGCCCCGGCGGTCACCCTTGCCGTGCACCGCGCCGGCCTGCCCGATCACCCGCGCGTGCAGAGCCAGCGCCTCGGTCATCGTCGACTTGCCGGCATCCGGATGCGAGATCACCGCGAAGGTCCGCCTGCGCTTCGCCTCGACGGCGACCCCTGTACCCGACGCCAGCACCTGACTCACGAACCACTCCTCGACATCCACAGTCTCGACGCGTCGAACGCGCATCCCGCCGCTCGATAGCGCCGGCCGGCCCGACAGCATGTCGTGCCCAGCCCTCCAACCTTACTCGCCGGGCGTGGAGCGCCCGCGAGCCGCTGTGCCGTGCCGCCGCTGAACCGTTTCAGGCGGCCTCGTCGCGCCGGTGGAGCCGCAGGGAGACGTGGTTGCCGGGGTGCCCGTCGAAGAGCGCGCAGTCCTCCTCGCCGCGGCTTTCCGCCTGGGTCGGGGTCTTCGCCGGGCACCAGGTGTAGGGGTTGATCTCGGACGCGCTGAGGGTCCACTGGATCCACCACGTCGTGGTGTCGACGTGATGGCCGAGCGCCGCGTGCGAACCGGGATGTCCCAGTTCGAGCTCGCAGCCGAGCTCGGACTGCACGCTGGGCGCGTCCGCCGGCAGCTCGTTGAAGAAGGCCAGCTGGGCGGCGTCGAGCGTGATCCGGGCCGGGCAGTTCCTCAAATCCTCGTTATCAATCGACATGCATCCATGGGTACCCGGACTGTCGCCGGTCTTAACCGGTTAATCACGTCCGCGTCCCACAGGGTTCGCCGGTGGCGACGACGCGGGCCGGTCAAGCCCCCGGACCCCGGCCATTCGCGCGCGGCCGAAGTACATCTCGTGTTCACCCCGGCGTCGCCGTGCGGGACGGTGCCGCCGATGACGTTCATCGATGATCGGTCCTGGTCCCGACGATCCATTCCGGACAGGAGATCCATGAAGAAGTCCTTCCCAGCCGGGCGGCGCCTCGCCTCGGCCGCCCTCGCCGGCCTGCTCACCCTCGTCGCCACGACGGTCGCGCTGATCGGCGGATCGCCGGCCTTCGCCGCGGCCGACGGCTGGTACATGCTGATGAACGACTACTACGACGGGGACGTGGGCGACGGGAAACGGCACTGCTTGAGCGCGAACGGGGACACTTCGCCCAGCGGCGCGGGAACGCACAAGGTCTACCTGGCGGTCTGCAACGCGGCCACGATCGGCCAGTGGTGGTACATCTACGCCGACTGGGCGTCCGTCTACGGGCGCACCACGACCATCACGAACCGCCAGACCTGGGACGGCTTCGAATGGGAGCTGAGCGGGAACACGAGCACTCCCTCCGGCGGCGCGAGCGGCACCTACGGCGCCTACACGGCTGCCAACAACCCGATCTCCAGTCACCAGTGGGACATCAAATTCGAGTCCGGCACCAACCGTTTCCGCCTCGAGAACGATTCCAGCGGCTATCAGCTGAGCACCTCGGCGGCCGATCCGTACGCCGGCAACCTCTACCGCGTCTACACCTCGAGCTACAACTTCTCGTCGCCGGCGCCGGCCCAGGTGTGGCGGCTGTACGCGCCGAGCTCCCCGCCGAGCTGATCCACCAGCGGAGCCACCGGTCCGGCTTTCGGCGACGGAAGCCGGACCGGTGGGCGCCGGGCGCCCCCGGGCCGGGCCCGCACCCGGAGCGGGTCGTGCCCGCCGAAGCGCACGGCGCCGCCGGACACCCGGACCTGCCCGCGCAGCAGCCGGTATCCCGGGCGGGCGGGGGTGGTCGCCAAGCATGGGCGTGCCTCCCGGATGGTGGCGTCGGCCGGCGTCAGTCGTGCAGCCGCGACTCCCAGTCGACCGGCACTGCGCCGGCCGGTCCCGGCACGGGTTGATCGGCCGGGTGGCTGGACGGCGGCGCCAGGGCGGGGCCCGACCCGAATTGCCCGTCGCGGTAGTCGAAGAACCAGTCCTCGCCCGGTTCGAACGACTGGATCACCCGATGCCCGGTGGCCCGGTGATGAGCGGTCGCGTGCTGGGACGGCGAGTTGTCGCAACACCCGACGTGGCCGCACTCGGCGCATCGGCGCAGGTGGAGCCACCAGCTCCGGGTGGCGAGGCATTCGACGCAGCCTGTTCCCGACGGCGGCACATCGACATTGACAGAAGAATTCGACACGCTCGGAAAGCTACCTTGAAAGCGCGTCCGCACGCTAATAAAAGTGCCAATTCACTGACAAATAAGAGGCCATTCAGTGCCTTCTGATAAATGTCGCCGGCCGGTGCGGCGTGCCCCTCGCGGCCGCCGGGTGCGACGGGGCGAGGGGCGTCGCTCTCAGCTCCGCAGACCGCTGATCGCCGCGACCTCGGACGGGGTCAGGTGCACCTCGGCCGCTGCCACGTTCTCGTCCAGGTGGCCGATCGAACCGGTGCCGGGGATCGGCAGGATGTTCGGCGAGCGGGCCAGCAGCCAGGCCAGCACGATCTGGTGCGGCGTGGCGCCGTACTTCGCGGCGGCCTGCTGGACGGCGGAGTTGCTGTCCAGGTTCTGGATCGGCGCCCACGGCAGGAAGACCAGCTGCTCCTGCTCGCACAGGTCGACCAGCGACTCGGACTTGCGGTCGTCGACGTTGTAGCGGTTCTGCAGCGAGACGATCGGGGTCAACCGCTGAGCCGCGCGCAGCTGCTCCTCGGAGAAGTTGGAGACCCCGATGTGCCGGATCTTGCCCTGGTCCTTGAGCTCGACCAGCGCGCCGATCGAGTCCTCCAGCGGCACCCGGGGGTCGGGCCGGTGAAACTGGTAGAGCGGGATCTGCTCGAGCCGCAGCCGGCGCAGGCTGCCCTCGAGCGCCTCCCTCAGGTGTTCCGGGCGCCCGTCGGGCTGCCAGTTGCCCGGGCCGGGGCGCACCAGACCGCCCTTGGTCGCGATCACCAGGTCATCGGCGTACGGGTACAGGGCCTCGGCGATCAGCGTCTCGCTGACGTCAGGTCCGTACGAGTCGGCCGTGTCGATGAAGTTGACGCCCAGCTCGACCGCCCGGCGCAGAACGGCCTTGGCCTCGTCGCGGCTCTTCGGGTCGCCCCAGATGCCGTCCCCGGTGATCCGCATGGCGCCGTAGCCGAGACGGTTGACGGTCAAGTCGCCGCCGACGTCGATGGTGCCCGCTGCACCGGCTTGTGGTGTGCTCACCCTGACTCCTTCGCGCGTCACTACGTGTAGCTACCCACCCGACGCTAGTCCTGGTAGCGCTCGCGCGCCCGGGACCGTACCGAGACGTCCGTCTCCTCGTCGCGGGCGGCCGGGGCGGTCACCCTTGCAGCAATCCGAACAGGCCGAAGACGGTGAACACCGCGCCGAAAGCCAGCGGCAGACCGGCCAGCAACGCGTTGTGGGTGAGCGAGCTCAGCCGCGGGGCGTCCGGGCGCCCCGGCGGGTACGTCACCGGGACCTCCTGCCCGACCTGGTGCATCCGCCGGCTGGAGCGCAGGGCCGGTGTGAACCGCCGCGCGGCGCCGTCCTCGTCGACGAACGCGATCACCGGGGCATAGAGCGTGCCGTCGTCGTGGCTCTCGTCGTGGCCCACCACTGTGCCGACCGACGCGACGCTCGTCCGCCGCCGCTTACCGATTCGCCAGAATTGGACGATTCCGACGCAGTCCAGGACCACGCCCGTGACCAGAACGAGGACCCCCGAATCCATGACCGCATGATCCCACTCGCTCGTGTCGTGCGCACCGGAGGCCGGGCCGGCGCCGGAGACCATCGCTCCCTATCTATACCGGCCGTGTCCACAGCGGATCAACGCCGCGTTCACCGGCCGCCGTGAGGCTTTCGCTGTCGAATCCACCGAACGACAGCGCCTCCACCGGGGCGCGGACGACTGTGAAGGAGACATGGCCGTTACCGCCGAAGCTGACGAGGACCTGCAGAACGCCGTGGCCGTCATCGGACTGGCCGCCCGGATACCCGGTGTCGCGGACCTCGACGAGTTCTGGGCCGCGCTCGTCGCCGGTCGTGACCTGACCACTCGTTCCGGCACCGGACGCCGGTACGGCCTGATCGCCGGCAGCGACCGGTTCGACGCCGCGTTCTTCGGGATCGCGCCGTCCGACGCGCAGGTGCTCGATCCGCAGAACAGGGTGTTCCTCGAATGCGCCTGGGAAGCCCTGGAGCAGGCCGGCTACGACCCCGGCACCTACTCCGGCGCCATCGGCGTCTACGCCGGGAGCGGCGAGACCGACCACTTCGCCGTGCTGCGGGCGCAACGCCACCGGTTCCCGGGCAAGTCGGAGGAGCAGTTGCGGCTGGCCGCCAGCCGTGACTTCCTGACCGGCCGGGTGGCATACCAGCTGAACCTCCGGGGCCCGGCCGTCACCGTGCACACCGGCTGTTCCACTTCGCTCGTCGCGGTCCATCTGGCCTGTCAGGCTCTGCTCGGCGGCGAGACCGACCTCGCTCTGGCCGGGGGAGTCACCCTGCGGGGCGCGGCCGGCGCCGAGGAGGCCGACGACCTCCTTTCGCCGGACGGCCATTGCCGGCCCTTCGACGCGGACGCCGACGGCATGGTCGGCGCGGACGGGGCGGGAGTCGTCGTGCTCAAGCGGCTTTCCGACGCGCTTGCCGACTCCGATCACATCGACGCCGTGATCCTGGGATCGGGGCTCAGCAACGACGGCTCGGGCAAGGTGAGCTTCACCGCACCCAGCGTGTCCGGGCAGGTGGCCGCGGCCCGTTCGGCGTACCTGCTCGCGGGCGTGGAGCCGGACACCGTCGCCTACGTCGAGGCGCACGGCACCGGCACCGCGATCGGCGACACCATCGAGGTCCGCGCGCTTTCCGAGGCGTTCGGGCCGGGAACGCCGCAGCGGTGCCTGCTCGGGTCGGTCAAGTCGAACATCGGCCACGCCGACGCCGCGGCCGGCGTCCTCGGCCTGATCAAGGTGGTGCTGTCGCTGCGCCACGGCGTTCTTCCGGGCACGGCGCACTTCCGGAGTCCGAATCCGCACCTCGATCTGCCGGCCACCCCGTTCCGGGTGACGAGCGACGCGACGCCGTGGCCCCGCAGTGAGCAGCCCCGCCGCGCCGGGATCAACTCCACCGGGATCGGCGGGACCAACGCTCACCTCGTGGTGGAGGAGGCGCCGGTCGGGCATCTGTCCTCCGGCGACGACCGCCACCACCTGCTGCCGCTGTCGGCGCGGACGGCCCGCGCCCTGGCCGAGTCGGCGGCGCGGTTGAGCGCCCGGCTGCGACGGGACCCGGTCGCCCTGGCTGATGTGGCGTGGACGCTGCAGTCCGGCCGTGCGGAGTTCGCCCACCGGGCCTTCGTGGTGTGCCGCGACCGCGACGAGGCGGTTCGGGCTCTGACCGAGCTGGCCGGACGACCGCAGGCGGCCGTGACCCCGGCGACGGACACCCCGCAGGTCGCGTTCCTCTTTCCGGGCCCGGACGGCCTGCCGGTGGGAGTGACCCGGGAGCTTTACCGGCAGGAGCCGGTCTTCCGTGCGGTCCTCGACGACTGCGCCGATCGGGCCGCCGCGGATCTCGGCCTCGACCTGCGAACGGTGCTCTGTCCGGAAGCCGGCCATGAGGCCGAGGCGCAGGCCCGGCTGGCCACGCCGGCCGTGGCCGAGCCCGCGCTGTTCGCCGTTCAGCGCGCCCTGGCCGAGCTGTGGGAGTCCCGGGGAGTCGGTCCGCACGCCGTTCTCGGGTACGGCTCCGGCGGGTACGCCGCCGCGGTCTCGGCCGGCGTGCTGACCGGGGCCGGCGCGCTGTCCCTGGTGCTCACGCGGGCCCGGATCCTGAGTCGTTCACCTCGGGCCGACGCACCCTTGTTCACCGGCGAGATGCTCGAGGAGTACGCCGAGGCGGTGGCGGCCGTGCGGTTGAGCCCGCCGCGAGTTCCCTGGGTCTGCGACCGGACCGGTGCGCCGGTCACGGCGCAGGAGGCGGGCGACCCGGCCTTCTGGGTGAGGCGTCTGCGGCAGCCCGTCCGGTTCTCCGACGCCTTGCGGACCCTGCTCGACAGCTCCGCCGGCATCTTGCTGGAGGTCGGCCCGGGGGACTCGCTGGGTCGCCTGGCCCGGCAGCATCCCGGGTACGGATCCGGCCGCACCACCCTGCGGAGCCTGCCGGACGCCGCCGGGCATGCCGAGTCTCTCCGGAGCACCGGCGCGCTGTGGCAGGCCGGGCTCCCCGTGCGCTGGGCCGCGCTGCACAGCGGCCGGTCGCCCCGGCGGGTGCCGCTGCCGGCGTACCCGTTCCAGCGGGAGCGCTTCGCGGTGGACGAGCCCACGCCGGGGACACCCGCGTCGCCGGACGGGGCCGGCGCGTCGGACACGGACCCGCGTACCGCGACCGAGAAGACCATCGCCGAGGTGTGGTGCGAGGTGCTCCGCGTGCCCCGCGTGGGCGTCGACGACGACTTCTTCGAGATCGGCGGGCACTCGTTGCAGGCGACCCGCGTCATCACCCGGCTCGGTTCCGCACTGGGACCGGACATCCCACCACTGACCATCATGGACCTCTTCGACCACTCGACGATCCGCGAGCTGGCCGCGCTGGTGAGTGGTCCCGACGTGCCGACCTCGGAGGAAGCCCCGTGAACGATCAGACCGAGCTGCCGGCGACCCCGGCGACGATCCCCGTCGCGCCCGACGGCGAACCGGTGATGTCGTTCGCCCAGGAACGCCTGTGGTTCATGGAGGCGTACGCGCCCGGCACGACGGCGTACACGATCCCGGAGGCGTGGCGGCTGCGCGGCACGGTCGATCCGGCCGCACTCGCGGAAGCCCTGAACCGGGTCGCCGCGCGGCACGAACCGTTGCGGACCCGCTTCCCGGCCACCGTCGACGGCCGGCCCGTCGCGCTCATCGACGAAGACGGCGCGATCCCGCTCAGCACCGCGCAGGCCGGGTCCGGCGACGCCCTGGCCGCGCTCGTCGACGCCTTCCTGGCCGAACCGTTCGACCTCGCCGCCGGCCCCGTGGCCCGGGCCAAGTTGATCACGATCAGCCCGGACGAGCACGTGCTCGCCCTGGCGGTGCACCACATCGCGGCCGACGGCTGGTCCACCGAGCTCCTTCTCGACGAGGTGCTGACCGGCCTGGCCGGCGAGCCGCTGCCGGACCTGCCGGTGCGCTATCGCGACTTCGCCGCGTGGCAGCGCGCCCGGCCCGACACCGACCGCGACGTGGCCTACTGGCGGACGCAGCTCGCCGGCGTCGTGCCGCTCGAACTGCCGACCGACCGGCCCCGGCCCCCGGTGCCGACCCACACCGGCGCCGCGCACCACTTCTCGGTCGCGCCGGACGTGCTCGACGCAGTGTTCCGGCTCGGGCGCCGGCACCGGGCCACGCCGTACATGGTCCTGCTGGCGGCGTTCGCGATGCTGCTGGGCCGGCGGGCGCAGCAGGACGACGTGACGATCGGCTCGCCCACGGCCGGTCGGCCGGTGCCCGAGCTGGACGGGCTCATCGGCTGCTTCGTCAACATGCTGACGATGCGGGTCGACTCGTCGGGGGACCCGACGTTCGTCGAGCTGCTCCAGCGGGTCCGGACCACGGCCGCATACGCGTACGCCCATCAGGAGGTGCCGTTCGAGCGCCTGGTCACCGAACTCAACGTGCCGCGTGAGGTGTCACGGTCGCCGCTGTTCCAGGTCGTGTTGTCGCTGCAGAGCTATGACGATGCCCGGCCCAGCCACCCGTCGCTGACCGTCGCCGGCGACGTCGACCTGCCGTACGTCGTGACCCGGTTCGACCTCGAGCTCCACACCGCCGGCGACGGCGAGTTCCTGATCACCTACAAGACCGAGCTGTTCACCGCCGAGTCCGTCGCGAGCCTGGGCGAGCACTTCCGCGTCCTGCTCGAGGGGATCGCCGCCGACCCGGACGCCCCCATCTCGAGCTACGAACTGCTGACGGCCGACGAGCGCCTTGCCCGTACACAGTGGAACGACACCGGCGCCGACCTCGGCGCCGACCAGTGCCTGCACACGCCGGTCGAGGAGCAGGCGCACCGGACCCCGGACCGCCCGGCGCTGATCCACCCCGGCGGTCAGCTCTCCCACGGCGAGGTCGACCGGCGGGCCGATCACCTGGCCGCGCAGCTGGTCGCCGCCGGGGTCGCCAAGGGTGACCTGGTGGCCGTCGTGATGGAACGGGGATGGGAGCAGGTTGTCGCGGTGCTGGCCATCAACAAGGCCGGCGCCGCCTATCTGCCCGTCGACTCCGACCTGCCCGAGCGCCGCCGTCACGAGCTCATCGCCCGCGGCGGCTGCACCGTGGCGCTGACCCAGCCGGCGCTGAGCTCCCGGCTGACCTGGCCGGAGGGACTGGTCGTACTGCCGGTCACCGAGCAGTCGGGCGGCACGCCGCCGGCCGGCCCGGCCGAGCCCGGCGACCTCGCGTACGTGATCTTCACGTCCGGCTCGACCGGCACGCCGAAGGGCGTCATGATCGAGCACCGGGCCGCGCTCAACACCGTCCGCGACATCACCCGGCGGTTCCGGGTGGGACCCGGCGACCGCGTGTTCGCCTTGTCCGCGCTGAGTTTCGACCTGTCGGTCTACGACGTCTACGGCACGCTGGCCGCCGGCGCCACGCTGGTCCTGGGCCGGCCGGCCGAGGACAAGGACCCGGCCGCGTGGGCCCGGATCGTCGCCGATCAGCGGGTCACCGTGTGGAACTCGGTGCCGGCGCTGATGGAGCTGCTGGTCGAGCACGCCGAGCAGGAGGGAACCGACCTCAGCTCGTTGCGGCTGGTGATGATGTCGGGCGACTGGATCCCGCCGACGCTGCCCGACCGCATCCGTGCCCTCGCCCCGGACGTCGAGGTGATCAGCCTCGGCGGGGCGACCGAGGGTTCGATCTGGTCGATCTTCCATCCGATCGGGCCGGTCGACCCGTCGTGGACCTCGATCCCGTACGGCCGGCCGCTGACCAACCAGCAGTTCCACATCCTCGACCGCGGCCGGTGCGACGTCCCGGTCGGGGTGCCCGGCGACCTCTACATCGGTGGCGCCGGAGTGGCCACCGGCTACTGGAAGGACCCGGAGCGCACCGCGGCGGCGTTCGTCACCCACCCGCGTACCGGCGAACGCCTCTACCGCACCGGTGACCTCGGCCGGTACCGGTCCGACGGCGTGATCGAGTTTCTCGGCCGGGCCGACGCCCAGGTCAAGATCCGCGGCTACCGGATCGAGCTGGGGGAGATCGAGGCCCACCTGAGCCGTCACCCCGAGGTGGCCGAGTGCCTGGTGACCACGTACGGGTCCGGCAGCGGAGCCCAGCTCGTGGCCTACGTCGTAGCCGAGCCCGGAGCCGCCCCCGACCCGACGCGGCTGCGGTCACACCTGGCCGAGGGGCTACCGGCGTACATGGTGCCCAGCTCTTTTGTCGTCCTGCCGAGGCTGCCGCTGACCGCGAACGGCAAGGTGGACCGCGGACGGTTGCCCGCGCCCGAGGCGCCCGCCGGGCGGGGGAGCGCGCCGACGTCGCCCGGCACCGACGTGGAGCGGGCGATCCACGGGGTGTGGGCGGACGTTCTCGGCCGCGACGACGTGGGGATCGACGACAACTTCTTCGACCTGGGCGGCCACTCGCTGCTCGCGATCAAGGTGGTGGAGCGGCTCCGGCGCGCGCTGCCGGACGTCGGAGAGATCGCCGTGATGGACCTGTTCACCCATCCGACGATCCACCGGCTCGCGGCCCGGCTCGACGCCGGTACGAGCACCGAGAGTGCGCTGCTGCACCGGTTGACGCCGCACGCGACGGCCGGGCCCGTGCTCAGCTACGTCGCCGTCCCGTACGGCGGCGGCAGCGCGATGGCCTACAAGGCACTGGCCGACGCGCTGCCGGCCACGCACGCGCTGTGGTCGGTCGCCATCCCCGGCCGCGACGTGGGCGTCGACGAGCAGCGCACGCCGATCGAGGACGTCGCCGCGGAATGCGTCCGCGAGATCCAGGAGAAGGTCGCCGGGCCGATCGCGCTGTACGGGCACTGCGGTGTCGGCTCGGCGCTCATCGTGGAGATCGCCCGGCAGCTGGAGGCGGCCGGGCGCGTCCCGGAAGCCGTCTACATCGGCGCCATCTTCCCGTTCGCCCGGCCCCGCCAGGGCCTGGTCGCCGCTCTGGGCCGGCTGGCCAACCCCGACGCCCTGCGCAGCGACCGCGCGTACGCGAACGGGCTGACCGGCCTCGGGCTCGACCTGAGCGACATCGACCCCGGCCGGGCCCGGCAGATCGTCCGCGACACCCGCAGCGACACCGAGGCGGCCGAGGACTACTTCACCCGGCTCTTCGGCACCTCGGTGACGCGCCTGCGGGCGCCGGTCATCAGCGTGGCCGGGGAGCACGACCCGGCCTCCGACCACTACCCGGAACGCTTCCGCGAGTGGCACTTCCTCAGCGACACCACCGCCATGGTGGTGCTCGACGAGGCCGGGCACTACTTCCAGCAGTACCGCGCGGCCGAACTGGCCGAGATCGTCACGACCACCCATCCGGCCGTCCGAGCCGGCGGGACGGCCGGTGGCGACGGGTGGCGCCTGGTCGACGTCTCGCAGGCGGACCCGCCCGACGTGGCCGGCGAACCCCGGCCCGCGGTGGGCCGATTCCTGGCGGCGGGAGCGGGACAGCTCGGTTCGATCCTCGGTTCGGCGCTGACCGCGCTGGCCGTCCTGTTCTGGATCTACGAGTCCACCGGCTCGCTCGTGCAGTTCGCCGCGTCGGGCGTGGCCGCACTGGCGCCCGCGTTGCTGGTCGCGCCGCGGGCCGGAACGGTGGTGGACCGCGTCGACCGCCGTACCGTCCTGATCGCCGGCCAGGCCGGCGCGGGCGCGTTGCAGCTGCTGACAGGTCTCCTGGTCTGGACCGGCAACCTCCGGATCGGGTTCGTCTACCCGCTGCTGGCGTTGCTGTCGGTGGCGGTCGCCTTCCAGTGGCTCGCCTTCCACGCCGCCCTGCCGCACCTCGCCCCCAAGCGGTACCTCGGCCACGTCACCGGCGTCGTGGACGTGGCCCGGCAGGCGGGCCGGCTGATCGTGCCGGCCGCGGCGGCCGGGCTGACCGCCGCCGTGGGCCTGGCGGGCGCCCTGGTCGTCGCTGTGCTGGCCTCTGCGGTCGCGATCACCATCACGGTCCTGGTCCGCTTCCCGCAGACCCGGGCGTGGCCGGGAGCGGGGACCATGACGGCCGACATCAAGGCCGGGTTCCGCTACTCGTGGGGGGACACCCGGCTGCGCCGCATGCTGATCTTCTTCGCGGTGCTCAACCTCGTCGCGTCCCCGCTGTTCCTACTGATCGCGCCGCTGGTGCTCGCGACCGGCACACCGGCCGGCCTCGGCTGGGTCCTGCTCGGCTCGGGCCTGGCGGGCGCGCTGGGTGGAGCCGTCATGACGGTGTGGGGCGGACCGGCGCGGCACCGGATGCGCGCGGTGCTGCTGTGCACGCTCGGGGTGGCCGCCTCGGCCCTGGTGACGGGCCTGCAAACCGGGCTGGTGGCGATCGGCGCCGGGGTGTTCGGTCTCGCGCTGGCGATGACCGTGCTGAACGGCATCCACGCCGCCATCGTCGAGGTCAAGGTGCCGCAGCGGTACCTGGGCCCGGTGCTCGCGCTCGGCACGATGGTCGCGTGGTCGGCTCTGCCGGTCGGCTTCGGGCTGGTCGCGGTGTACGCAGCGGTACTGCCCGGGTCGCTGCCGGCCGCCGCCGGGCTGGTCGGCGCCGGTCCCGGGCGGGAGATCGCCCTGCTGTACGTGCTGCTCGCGGTGGCCGTCACGCTGCTGGCCGTGGCCGCGGTCCGGTCGCGGCTGCCCCACCTGGTCGACGACAGCCCCGACGCCACGCCCGACGACCTGATCGGGCTGCGCTCGCTGGGCCGCGACGAGCCGGCTCCCGTGTCATCACGAACGTGAAGGCGAGGCGCCCTCAGGGGAAGCCGGTGGCGTCAAGAAGTCGATCAGCGCAGCGCTGAGAGCTGCCGGGTTCTCCTCAGCCAGGTGGTGCCCGGATGGGATCGGCGTGCCGCGAAGATCGTTCGTCCACCCTCGCCAGATGCTCAACGGGTCGCCGTAAAGGTCTTCCATGTCGTCTTCGGTCGACCACGCGAACAGCGTCGGGCACGAGATGGTCCGCCCGGCACGTCGGTCGGCTTGCTCGTGCTCGACGTCCATGGTGAGACCCGCCCGGTAGTCCTCCAGCATCGCTCCGACCGTCGCCGGATCCCGAATGGCTTCGCGGTACTCCTGGTAGTTCTCCGCGCCCATGGTGTCCGGATGACCGCCGTACCAGGCCTCCGGGTCAGCGAGGATCGCCTGCTCGGGCTTGTCCGGTTGAGCGTAGAAGAACCAGTGATACCAATCCCGGGCGAACTTGGCGTCGCACCTTGCCAAGGCCTCGCTGATCGGCACTCCGTCCATCACCACCAGCCTGCTCACCACGGCGGGGTGATCCAACGCCAGTCGCAGGGCCACGTAACAGCCGCGGTCATGCCCGACCACGGCGAACGTCGCATGACCCAGTCTCTGCATCAGCCGGACCAGGTCGAGGGCCACCGCGCGCTTGGACTGTTGTGAGTGATCGCTCCGCACGACGGCCTTGTCGGACCGGCCATAGCCGCGCATGTCCGGGCACACGACAGCGAAACCCCGCGCCAGCAGTCGCGGGGCGACGGCGTGCCAGGTGGAGCCGGTCCGGGGATGGCCATGGATCAGGAGAACGGGCGGCCCCTCGCCGGCGTGTCTGACCCGTAAGGCCACCTCACCCACATCGACCTGCTCGTCTGCGAAATCTTCGAACACAAGTGCTCTCTACCCCGCGAGCCTGGTGGCACGCACCCGGCGGCCCGGAGCGTCGGCGAGCGGGGGAGTCCGATCATCGAGTCGACTGTCCCGGTCGGGGAACGTGACGTCGATGTCGATGCCCCCGGCGGGCCGGGGCCGACGGTGATGGTCGCGCCGTGCGCTTCGGCTACCGCGCGCACAATCGCCAGGCCGAGTCCGTAACCGTGGCCATCAGCGTGTCGGGTGCGGCGGTTGCCGACCTGCCGGAAGGGCTCCGATCAGGAGGACCAGGGCTTCGACTGTCGTATCCGGGCTGAGCAGATGGGGTCGAGCCATGGGTGGACGGTCCTGCGGATCATGGATTCGTCTTCGGTGGTATGTAGGTCTGGTGTGTTCGGCCCTTGGAGAACTTAGGATCGCCCGATGGTCGGACGATGGCGGCAGGCGTTCTCGGACAAACAGTTGCGGCAAGCTGGACGGCTGATCGACGAGGCGACCCGGCTGTCCATCGCGGGCCGCCGGGACGAGGCGGCCGAGACTGGCGAACGCGGGCTTCGGATGGTGCGCGACGTCGCCCGGCGGGCCCCGGGGCAAGCGTTGCCCCTGCTCGCTCGAGCCACGGCCGACCAGTCGTGGTATCTGGCCGGGATCGGGCGGCACAGGGCCGCGCTCGAGCTCGCCGAGGAGGCACTGAGCCTGGCACGCACTGCCCACGACGTCCCGTTGCTGGCCAGGGCGTTGATTATCGCGGCCGACAGGCTGCTCGAATCGGGCCGAGCGCAGGAGGCCCTGGCCCGCAGCCGGGAGCTGATCGAGCTGCCCCGCCTGCGATCCGACACCGGGCTGGCCGACAGCCTGGCGACTCTGTCGGCGTCACTTGCCGAGACCGGGCAACCTGAAGAGGCGTACCAGATCAGCGAGCGGGCCTTGCGCATGTGGCAGACGCTCGCCGCGGAGCAGCCGTCCCTGGCGGTTCACGCCGTGTCCGGGCGGATTCTGCTCAACCACGCCAATCGGCTCTACGCGATCGGCCGCTGGACGGAGGCGGCGAAGACCGCCACCCGGGCGGTCGCCTTCCATCGCGAGATTCCGGGCGTGGACCGCTTGGTCCGGCTGCAGAAGCTGGCCATGGCGTTGAGCAACTGTTCGATCGTCCTGTCCCGGATCCGGCGCCATGACGAGGCGTCGGCGATGACCGCGGAGGCGGTCGCGATCAGCCGCATCCTGGTGGCGGCCCAGTCCGGGCACCGAGCGCAGCTCGCCTCGGCGTTACGGTCGCATGGCGGCCGGCTTGCTGCCCTCGGCCAGGCCGAACAATCGGTGGAAATGGTCGCGGAGGCTGTGGCCATCTACCGGGAACTGGCCGCCGAAGAGCGGAGCAGCTACCTGCCCAGGCTCGCTGAGGCGGTCAGCGACCTGGCGGCTGTTTCCGACACCGAGAACGCCACAGCGCTCGTGGAAGAAGCGGTCGATCTGCGTCGGGAGTTGGTCGCCGACAACCGAGCCGTGCACCTGCCGGGTCTGGCGCTGTCGCTGTCGATCCTGGCGGACAAGCAGGGCGCGGCCGGCCGGCCGGCTGCTGCGCTGGAGACCGGTGACGAGTCCGTACGCCTGATCCGCGAGGCCGCCGAAGCCAACCGGGCCGGCGTGCTGCCGCGGTACGCGTACCTGGTGCAGGAGCAGACCGAGCGGCTGGATCGGGCAGGCCGGGCGGCCGAAGCCTTGGCCCTCGGGGAGGAGGCCGTCGGGGTCGCTCGGCAAGCGCTCGGCACGCATCGGGCAGCCGGACTCGGAGGCCTGGCCGACGCGCTGCTCGCGCAGGCCCGGCGATTGGCCGCTGGGCCGGGCCGGAACAAGGCGAACAAACGGCGGGCGAGCGAGCTGAGGCACCAAGCGGACAGCCTCCGGACCGAACTCGACGCCATGGACTGACCCGGGCCTACCACCCACAGCGACTCGGGTTCGTGGATATGCCGATGAGCGATCACGCGATCACCGTCATCGCGGCAGAGGCGGCATGCTGTGTCGATGCGACAAGTCACGGTGCTCGGAAGCTGCGGCGCCTACCCGGAGCCGGGTAGGGCCTGCAGCGGTTTCTTGGTGGAATGGGACGGCTTTCGCCTCGTGCTCGACCTCGGCTACGCCACCCTGCCGCGGTTGCTGAATCACTGTCCCGACGGCGCCGTGGACGCCGTTGTCATCACTCATGAACACCCCGACCACTGCATCGACCTTCACGGGTTGTTCCGGATGCGCCTCTACGGTGCAGGAGACGGTTCCAGACTGCCGTTGTACTGCACACCAGGCGTGTTGAGTCGTCTCAGCGGGCTGGAACCCGAGGCCGACCTGCGTACCGTCTTCGACGTCCATGAGTTGCCCGGAGCGTATCCAGTCGGTCCGTTCGAGCTCGGCGGCGTCCTGCTTCCGCACCATGTGGCCAATGCCGGTGTCCGTCTGCGGAATGACCAGGTCGTGCTGGCGTACACCGGTGACACCGGCCCCGACCCGCTGCTGGCTGAACTCGGCCGAGACAGCGACCTGTACATCATGGAAGCCACCGACCGGAAAGGCGAACTGCGAGAGCCCCACCGCAACCTGCTCACCGCCGAGGAAGCAGGGCACTGGGCCACCCGGGCCGGCACACGCAGACTGATGCTCACCCACTTCTGGCCGGGTAACGATCGGGCCGTCTCCGTGGCCGCGGCCCGATCGGCCTTTGACGGCGAAATCCTCATCGCCGATGAAGACCTCGTTGTCCCGCTCGACCCGGCTTGACTCCCGATCCCTTGCCGCGACGGAGATGGAACGGCAAGCTGCGCTCGATCCGTCAAGCGGTGGAGGCGCCGGGCGCACCCGGGGCAGTGGTCGCCTCGATGGCCTCGGCCAGCCGCTGGGCCAGGCCGTCCACCGTCGGGTTCTCCAGGATCGTACGGACCGGCACCCGCAGCCCCAGCTCGGCCCGCAACCGCGACGCCATGCGGACCGCGACCATCGAATGCCCGCCCAGGGCGAAGAAGTCGTCGCCGGGCTCGACCCGTGCCACCCCGAAGAGCTCGCACCAGACCGCGGTGACGGCGGCGGTGGTCGTGGCTCGGAGGTCGTCGGATCGCTGTTCGAGGCTCATCGGTCTGCTCCCGGTCGTCGTTGCTGCAAACGGTTCCGGCGTTCGCGCAGCCGGGCCGCACGCGCGGGCCCGGCCGGCTCGGGCGCCGCTGGCTCGGTCCGGGGCTCGCCGCTCAGGTGCCGCGCGAGCGCGGCGATCGTCGGGAACTCCAGCAACGACACCAGCGAGGTGCGGGCTCCGGTGCGGGCGCCGATCAGGGTGTGCACGGTGACCAGGGCGAAGGACGTGCCGCCGAGGTCGAAGAAGTTGTCGTCGAGCCCGATGTCGGCCCGGTCCAGCACCTCCCGCCAGATCCCGGCGAGCTGCTGTTCCAGCCCGGCGTGGGACGACGCCGGCAGGTCGAGGCGTAGCTGCGGCGGCGCCGCCACGGACCTCGTGCGGGGTACGGCCGGAGCGGGCAACGAGCCGATCGCGGCCTTCGGTTCCGCGACGGCCGCGACGAGCAGCCGCTGGAAGTCGTCGGCCATCCGCGCGACCGTGTCCGCCTCGAACAGATCGGTGCGGTAGGTGAGAGTCAGGTCGAAGTCGTCGCCACTCGCGGCCGCGCGGAAGATCTGCATGTCGAGGTCGACCTTCGCCCCGGCCGGCGGCAGGTCGACCGCCGTGGCCTCGAGGCCGGCCAGGCGCGGGCTCACGACCGGCTCCGGCTCGAACGAGAAGAAGGTCTGGACCAGCGGGGCGTGCCCGGGGTCACGCTCGGGCGCGAGCTCCTGCGCGAGCTGCTCCATCGTCACGTCGCTGTGGCTCAGCACATCCAGCAGCTCGTCCTGCACCGACCGGCACAGGTCGGCGAAGCTCCGGTCGGCGGGCGCCTCGACCAGCACCGGCAGGGTGGTGGCGAAGAACCCGATCAGGCTTTCCAGCTCGACGCGGTCGCGGGCGCTGACCGGCACGCCGACCAGGACCTGACGGACCCCGGCGAGGCGGGACAGGAAGGTCGCGTACGCGGTCAGCATGAGCACGAAAGGCGTGACGCGCAGCTGCCGCGCGAGCGTCAGCGCCGGCGTCATCACCTCGGCCGGCAGGGTCCGGCGGTGGGTGCCGCCGTGCGGGCCGGCGACCGCCGGGCGCGGCTTGTCGGCCGGCAGCCGCAGCACCGTCGGGACGCCGTCGAGGCGCTCGCGCCACCAGCCGAGCTGCTCGGCGTCGACCGGGCGGGCCCGTTGCCAGGCGGCGTAGTCGGCGAACTGCACATCCAGCGGGCGCGCGCCGGGCTCACCGGCATAGGCCCGCGCCAGGTCGTCGAAGAAGACCTGCAGCGACGGGCCGTCCGAGACGAGCTGGTGCATGGTGACGACGAACAGGTGCCGCCCGGGAGCGGTCTTCAGCAGCCGGGTGCGCAGCAGCGGCCCGCGCGCCAGGTCGAACGGTTCGTCCGCCCAGGTCTGGGCCCGCTGGAGCGCCGCGGCGTCCCCGTCGCTGTCGAGCTCGGCGACGGGCAGGTCCACGCCGAGGTCGCCGACCCGCTGAACCGGCTCGAACGGCGGGTCGGCACTGGGCACAAAAGTCGTCCGGAGCGCCTCGTGCCGGGCGACGACGTGCGCGACGGCCCCCCGCAGCCGCGGAACGTCGAGCGGCCCGGCCAGCCGCACCGCCACCGTGATGTTGTACATCGGGGTGCCCGGGTGCAGCAGCTCGACCAGATACAGCGCCCGCTGGGCGCCCGACATCGGCAACGGCCCGGCCGTCCGGTCCAGCGCCGGGATCTCCGGCTCGGCGGTGACCCGGTCCATCACGCTGCTCCTCCGCTCGTGGCCGGCGCCGTGTCTCGAGTGGCCAGGGACAGCCGGTCGACCTTCCCGCTGGGGGTCCGTGGCAACGAGGCGACGACCTCGGCCCCGACCGGCACCATGTACGCGGGCAACCGCTCGCGCAGGCCGGCCAGGAGACCGGCGGTCCAGGCCGGGGCGTCCGCCGGCGCCGCCTTCGGCACCAGGAAAGCGCGGAGGTGACGTTCCTCGGCCGCGGAGCCGCTGACCACCACCACCGCCTGGGCGACGGAGGGGTCGGAGCACAGCACGCTCTCGATCTCCCCGAGCTCGATCCGGAAACCGCGCACCTTGACCTGCGTGTCCCGCCGGCCGAGGAACTCCAGGCGGCCGTCCGGCCCGACCCGGCCGAGGTCGCCGCTGAGGTACGCGGGCACGTCCGGGTCCAGCGGATCGGTGCGGTAGCTGCGCGCGGTGCGCTCGGGCAGGCCGAGGTAGCCCGGTCCGACGGCGGCACCGGTGATCCACAGCTCGCCCACCTCGCCGTCCGGCACCGGCCGGCCGTCCGGGTCACACACCCGTACGCCGGTGCCGGTGATCGGCGTGCCGATCGAGGGCAGGTCGACCCAGCCGGACACGTCCGCGGGCAGCTGGTACCAGGTGGCTACGTGGGTCTCGGTCGTGCCCCACTGGTTCACCAGGCGGCAGTCCGGCAGCCGGGTGAACATCGCCCGGATCGCCGCCGTGCACTGCATCTGTTCCCCGGAGGTGAGGATCTCGCGCAGCGGGTGGGTCGCCGGGGTCGTGTCGTCGGCGAACAGGGCCAGCGACTGGATCATCACGAACGGCACGAACAGCCGGTTGACCCGCTCCCGTTCGATGAGGTCCCAGAGCAGCTGCGGGTCCAGCCGCTCGTCCTCGTCGCAGCAGACCACCGTGCCGCCCTCGCCCAGCGTGGGCAGGATCTCCTGGTACGTGACGTCGAACGAGGCCGGGGCGAACTGCAGGGTCCGGTCGCCCACGCCGCACACGCCGGCGCCGGCCTGCCAAGCCACGAGGTTGGCCAGGTTGTGGTGGGCGTAGCGCACGCCTTTCGGGCGGCCGGTGGAGCCGGAGGTGTAGACGACGTACGCGACGTCCTCGCCGGCCACCTCGGGGGCCTCGAACGCCGGGACGGAGTCCGGTAGGGACCGTGCCGGCCCCGCCGTGGCGTAGACGAGGGCCCGGTCGGTCACGACGGTGGTGAAGCCGCCCAGCCGGTCGAGCGGATCGTGATGGCCGACGACCAGGCGTACCCCGGCGTCGGCGCACATGAACCGCAGCCGCTCGGCCGGGTAGCCGACGTCCAGCGGCACCGCGACACAGCCGGAGCGCAGCAGCCCCACCAGCGTCACCACCAGATCCACCGACCGTTCCAGGTGGACGCCGACGGCCGTACCGGGGGTGGCCCCGAGTTGGGCCAGCCGGGCCGCGACCCGCGCGGACCGCTCCCACAGGGTGCGGTAGTCGACCGCCTCGCGCGCGGAGCGGACCGCCTCGGCGTCCGGCGACCGCCGTACGCGCTCGGCCACGGCCCGCAGCGCCGGGACGGTCGTGGTCACGGGGTCGGGATAGGGATTCATTTACGCCACTCCTCGGTCGTCGCCCGGCACAGGGTGATCCGGTGCGGTCGCTCGGCGCGCAGCAGGACGCGGTTGAGCGCCCGCTCGATCTCGGCCGCCAGCCGCGGCCCGGGTTCGTCCACGGCGACGTCCAGGCTGTAGCGCAGCTCGTCGCGTTCGTCCCGGAAGACGGTGGTGCTGGCGTGCCGGACCCCGGGCAGCTGGGTGGCCAGCCGGCGCACCGAGGGCAGCCAGACCTTCTCCCCGCCCACGACGACCGAGTCGCCGGAGCGCCCGCGGAAATAGTGGTAGCCGTCGGCGTCGAGGTCGAACCGGTCGCCGGTGGCGACGGCGCCCGCGACGGTCGGGGCGCCTCCGGGGAGTCGCCGGCGCAGCACCGTGTCGGACTCGACGACCAGTTCCCCGCCCGGTCCGTCGTCCGGGGAGTCGCGCAGGTACGTCCGTACCCCCGGCAGCGCGACCCCGACCGAGCCCCACCGATGCTCCGGCTCCCGGTGCGCGGCCAGCGTCGTCACCCGCGGGCCGGCCTCGGTGAGGCCGTAGGTGAGGTACAGCTCCCGCTGGGGATCACCCGCCAGCAGCGAACGGACGTGGGCCGGCTCCAGCGCGTCGCCGCCGACGGTGAGCACCCGCAGCGCGGCTGTCCCGGCCGGTGGGTCGGCGGCCAGCAGAGCCGCCGCGCTGGGCGTCAGCGAGGACACCGTGGCGTCATGGCGGCGGATCGTGTCCAGGAACGACCGGGGGGTGAACGGCGGGCCGGAGACGACCAGCCGCGAGCCCCGGACGAACGCGGCCAGCGCCTGGGCGACCAGACCGTAGGAGTAGTACAGGGGCAGGGACACCAGAACCGTGTCGTCGGGGCGCTGGCCGATGGCGGTGGCGTGCCGGCCGGCGTTGCGCAGCAGCGCGTCGAGGCCGTGCAGGCAGCCGCTGGCGATCCCGGAGGTGCCCGAGGTCATCAGCACGACCTCGCCCGGCTGATATCGCCGGCGCGCCGGGTCGTCCAGCAGCGCCGCCTCGCAGCGGCCGCCGATCGGGCGCACCGTCGCCGCGCCGTACCGGGCCGCGTCGATCCGGGGCGCGATCAGCGCCGCCCCGCCCAGCCGCCGGCCGATCTCGGTGATCCGGGCCGCTCCGGCCGCGGGCGGCAGCAGTATCGGAACCGCCCCGGCCAGCAACGCTCCGAAGAAGACGGCCAGGGTAGTCGTCCCGTTCGGCACGGCGATCAGCACGGGGGAGCCGGGTGGCAGGCCGAGACCGGCGACGTCGTCGATGACGGCGGCCGCGCCGGCCCGGGCCGGCGCGGTGCCGCCGGGACCGGGGCCGGCGTCCACCGCCGAGTCCAGGAAGGTCAGCACCGCCGAGCGTCGCAGGCCGGCCGTCACGGCTGAGCCCCGAGCACGACGCAGCGGACCTGGTGCCCGTGCGGGTCGTGCTGGTGCAGACCGGCCACCACGTGACCGGCGGCGCCCGTCCGCAGCCAGTGCCGGGCCACCGTGAGGGCGGCCGGGTGGCCCTCGTCCGGCTCGGCGGTGATCACGAGCGTCGGCCCGCGGAAGCCGTGCACCAGGCACACGAGACTGACCGGGCCACCGGCGCTCGCACCGGCGAAGCGCAACGGGGACAGCCGCCCGCCCGGCACCGCGCGGGCGATCGCCGTCATGGTCGCCGTGGTGCCGTGGGCGCTGACCAGGACCATCCCCGTGGCCTCGGGGGCGGCCCGCACCCCGGCCGGGCACCGGGCCCACGCCTCGTCGACGGCCGCCAGGACGCTCCAGGAGGTCGGGTCCGCGTACAGGGAGGGGATTCGCCGGGACGGCGGCGTCGTGGACGGCCGGGTCAGCGCGGCCTCGGCCAACCGGACCAGGCCGTCGCCGCTCAGCTCCGGCATCCGGTGGCCGGTCACGCGGCTGTCTCCAGGACCAGGCAGGTGGTGAACCCGCCGAACCCGAGGGTGACGCTGACCCCGACCTCGCCGGTGAACGGCAGCGCCAGGCCACCGCCGGGCAGGGGCAGCGGGAACCCCGGCATCACGTTCTTCAGCCCGCACACCGGCGGCACCTGCTGATCCCGCAGGGCCAGCAGGACGGCCACCGCCTCCAGCGCCCCGGTGGCGCCCAGGGTGTGGCCGAACGCGCCCTTGGTCGCGAACACCACCGGGCCCGACGGACCGGCGAACAGGCTCGTGAAGGCCCGGCACTCGACGGCGTCGTTGACCGGGGTGCCGGTGGCGTGCGCGTTGACGACGCCGACCTCGCCGGCGCCGCGGCCGGCCGCGGTCAGCGCGGCGCGTACCGCCTGGACGACGGTGTCGCCGCTGAGGTCCGGGGCGGTCGGACCGGCCGCGTCGTTCGCCGAGCCGGCGCCGGAGAGCCGGCCCCGGACGCGCGCCCCGCGCGCCCGGGCCGAGCTGTCCCGCTCGAGCACCAGGAACCCCGCGCCCTCACCGAGAACGGTGCCGTCGTGGCTCTCGTCGAAGGCCCGCAGCGCCGTGGGGGACATGGTGCCCAGCGCCGAGTGCCCCAGCCGCTTGGCCTGGGTCAGCACGTCCACGCCGCCGACGACGCAGATTTCCTCCGCCCCCTCGGCGATCAGGGCGGCGCCGAGAAGGATCGCGTCCGAGCCGGCCGAGCAGGCGGTGCTCACCGTGATCGGGCGCCGGGCCAGGCCCACCCCTTCGGCGAGGGCGTCGCCCCACCGGTCCAGCCCTTCGGGTACGACATCCAGATGCGGCCCGTAGCTCGTGCCGGCGATCAGCCTCAGCCTCGGGTCGGTGACCTCCAGCCCGGCGTCGGTCACCGCGGCCCGCAGGGTTCGCGCGCCCAGCTCGTACTGGCGCCGCCCGGGATCGAGGTCCATCGGCAGGCCGGCCACGACCGCCGCCCGCTCGTTGCGCACGGGGTGCGGGCTGGGCACGGTCACCACCCCGCTCGTCCCCGACAGCAGCGCCAGCCAGACCTCGTCGAGGTCCGAGCCCAGCGCTGTGTCCCAGCCCATCCCGGTGACCAGCGCGCCCCGGTGCCCGCCCGGCTCGCTCACCACCACTGGGGCTCCATGTCCGCGGCCTTGCGCCGGACCAGGTTGGCGCGGAAGGCGGCGACGGTCGTCGAACCCACCACGGCCCGGCCCGAGAAGAAGAACGTGGGACCCAGCAGGCGGTCGACCGACACGGTGAAGGTCACCGTGTCGCCGGGGGCGACGATCCGGAAGAACCGTGAGTTCATGGCGCCGACCAGCGTCAGCTCGTCCTCGGCGAGACGCGTGGTGCTCAGCTGGAACAGGATGATCCCGGACTGCGCGAACGCCTGACTCAGGTGGCTGGCCGGGAAGATCGCGCGCTCCGGGAAGTGTCCCGCGATCGCGTCCATCTGGGCCGACACCGAGAGCCGGCTGACCAGCCGGACACCGGGCTCGTAGTCGAGCACGCGGTCCAGGTAGAGCATCGGGTGCCGGTGACGCAGCCAGGTCTTGATCTCGGTGAAGCCCATCGTCCGGCTCGGCCCGGAGGACGGGTCCTGCTCGGTCGCGACGGCGGATTCAGCGGTGGACATCGGAGCGGCTCTCCTCGAGGACGGCGTGCAGGACGGGAAGCAGCGCGCACGGTGCGCCGGTGGCACGGTCGGTCAGGGCCACGACCAGGGATCCGGTGGCGAGTTCGGCGCCGTCGGTGGTCCGCCGTACGGTCGTGTCGATCCGGGCCCGGGCCACGCTCAAGCGCCCGACGACGGGTTCCAGGTTCAGCTCGTCGGGGTAGCGGGCCGGCGCGAGGTACCGGGTCGTCGCCTCGGTGACGACCAGGTCGAAGCCCGCGCTCGCGAGCACGCCGAGCCCGACGCCGAGCCGTTCGAGGTTGGCCAGCAGGGCGGTCTCCTGCAGGGCCGGGTACCGGGCGAAGTGCACGACGCCGGACGCGTCGGTGTCGGCGTGCTCGACGCTGCGGCGGACCGGCAGCAGACGCGCCCGCTGGGCGGCGGCCGGGACGACCGTCACGGCGCCGCCTCGCGCAGAGCTCGCGAGCCCGCGACCAGCCGGGCGACGATCGCCTCGACGTCGTCCGCGGTGGCCACCAGCGGCGGGGCGACCCGCATCGTCGGGTGGACGTAGCGCAGGTTGTGCGAGCGCCGCCCGGCGCCGGACATGAACTCCACGTAGACGCCGCTGCGGATCATGGCGGTCCGCAGGTCGCCGACCCGGTTCGCGGCCGCCTCGGTCAGCTCGACCCCGTACAGCAGGCCCACCCCGCGCGCCTCCCGGTACAGGTCGGGGAACTCGGCCACCACCCGGTCGCGCAGCAGCCGGCCCAGCCCGGCCCCCAGCTCGGCCGAGCGTTCGACCAGGCCCTCGGCCACGACGTGGTCGAGACCGGCGCGGATCACCGCACAGGTGAGCGGGCGCAGGTCGGACGTCGCCACCGTGCCGGTCGGGCGGACCCCGAGCTCGCGGCGGGCGATGACCATCGAGGTCGACAGGGCGCCCATGCCGAGGCTCTTGCCGATCACGGTGATGTCGGTGGGAACGGGACCTTCGTCGTCCGACATCGCGAAGAACCGGCCGGTCTTGGCGAACGTGAGGACCTCGTCGGCCACCAGCAGGCCGCCGCTGTGCTCGGTGAGCGCGGCCAGCCGGCGCAGGTAGCCCGGTTCCGGTACGAGGATTCCCGCGTCGCCCTGGACGGGTTCCACCACCACCGCCAGCAGCCGGTCGCCGTTGCGGCTGAACCACTGCTCCGCCGCTTCGACGTCGCCGAACGGGAGGTGCTCGGTGCGGAAGCCGAACTGCTCGGGGTCGACCGTCGGGAGGCCGACGCGATAGTGCCGGCGGTTGAGCAGCGGAAGCAGCCCGCCCGACCAGCCGTGCCACGCCCCCTGGAACCCGAGCACGATGTCCCGGCGCTCGGCCCCGGCGACGGCGCGCAGGCGCCGCCGGTCGAAGCGCGACTCGAGGACGAGACGCAGCGCGAGCTCCATGCCCTCGGAGCCCGAGTTGCGTCCGCTGACCCGGTAGTCGGCCGCCGGGAACCGGTCGGCGAACAGTCCGCCCGCGCCGAACAGCCGTTCCAGGAGCAGCGAACGTTCCGACGAGGCGATCTCGTCGGTCACGTAGCCCGCTTGCCGGACCGCGGTGGCCATGGCCGAGGCGATGACCTCCGAGCCGGCGCCCAGGCAGGCGGACCCGTACCCGCCGCTGGCGTCGAGCACGTCGAAGGTACGTCCCTGGTCCTGACCGCTCAGCTCGACGAAGTGCTGGACGAGCCCGGTCGCCCCGGTGCACCCGAAGGGCAGCGGCTCTCCCCCGTAATGGTCGAACTGGACGTCGCGGTCGAACCACGACCCGGCCGAGCGGAGCACGCCGGCAGGTGACATGGAGGTGTCCTCTCGGGTGGTGGTGGTCGGAGTCGTGGACGTCAATCCGCACTGACCTTGGGACGGCCCTGCAGGGTGCCGACGAGGGCGGCCACGCTGCGGATGCTGGTGAAGTTCTCGGGCGTGAACTCGGCGTCCGAGATGGTGATCCCGAACGTGTTTTCGCACTGGACCCGCAGCTCGACGAAGCCCAGGGAGTCCAGCCCGAAGTGGTCCCGGAGCCGGTCCTCGGGGTTCATCCGGTCCTCCGGGATCTCCACGAACAGATCCGTGACCAGCATGGATCCGATGGCTCGCTCGATGTCGTTCACTGAAGTCGCTCTCCTTGCGTCAGGTGGGGGGTGGGGTGGGGCACGAGGTAGGGACGGCGCTCGAACGGGTAGGTCGGCAGGTGCAGGCGGCGCCGGCGCTCGCCCGTGTGCAGGGCGGCGAAGTCGACAGTCGCCCCGGCGGCCCAGAGCCGGCCGGCCGCGGTGAGCGCGGCGCGCAGACCGGCCGGTGACCGGGTGGATCCGTCCAGGACGTCGACCGGCACCGGCTCGAAATCGCCGGCGGCCGCGGCCCCCGGTTGCCGTCCGATCCGCACGACGAGCTGCCCCGGCGGGCTGTCCAGGGCCGCTGCGACGTCGCACAGCATCGGACCGCCCGGCACCGGCGCGCCGGCGGTCCCCGTGACGAGCAGAAGGGCTGTTTCGGCCGGGCTCAGCTCGGCGGCCAGGGCCATCGCGCAGCGGGCGCCGAGCCCGTGCCCGGCCACGGCGTCGGGAAGCACCCCCCAGGACATCAGCAGCCTCGCCGTCGCGTACTGCACAGCAAGGTGCGCGGCCGGACCCGTCGACGCGCCCGGTGCCGGGGTCTCGAGCAGCTCCCGGCGCAGGTCGTGGCCGAGCTGTGGTCGCGCGGCCTCGGCGATCGCGTCCAGCTGGGCGCGGAAGACCTCCTCGGCGCCATGGAGTGCCGCAAGCGCCGCGACCGAGCCCGCGGGGTCGCCGCCGGGCTCCGCGAACAGGAACACGGTGCGTCCCCGGCCGGGGCGACCCTCGCCGCCGTCGCCCGGTCGGCTGCCGCGCAGGGCGGCGACCGCCTCGAGGGCGTTCGAGGCGACCACGAAGTGACGCCGGGAGTGCCCGGCCCGGCCCGTCTGCAACGTCCAGGCGACGTCGGCCAGGTCGGCGTCCGGATGGCGTTCGAGGTGGTCGGCCAGCGACAGGGCCATGGTGTGCAGGGCCGGCCCGGTCCGGGCCGAGAGCACCAGCAGCTGGTCCGGTCGGGCGGACGTCGTCGGCAGTCCGGCCGGCGGCTCGGCCACCACCGCGTGGGCGTTGGTGCCGCCGAAGGCGATCACGTTCGTGGCGCCGATCCGGGTCCGCCCTCCGGATTCCCACGGGATCGTCCGGTCGTTGACGACGAAGGGCGAGGACGCGAAGTCGATCGCCGGGTTCGGCGCGCTGAAGTTCAGGCTGGCGGGGAGCACGCCGCGCTCCACGCAGAGCACCGTCTTGATCAGTCCGACGATGCCGGCCGCCGCGTCGGCGTGGCCGATGTTGGCCTTGACCGAGCCGATCCGGCAGTAGCCCGTCCGGTCGGTGCTCTGGCGGAACGCCTTGGTCAGGCCGGCCACCTCGACCGGGTCGCCGAGCGCGGTGCCGGTGCCGTGCGCCTCGACGTAGCCGATGTCGCCGGCGTCGACCCCGGCCACCAGGTGGGCGGTGCGCGCGGCGCCGGCCGGCCCGGCCACGCTCGGGACGTGGAAGCCCATCTTGCGCCGGCCGTCGTTGTTCACCGCGGTGCCCCGGATGACCGCGTGCACGGGATCGCCGTCCTCCAGCGCCTCGGCGAGCGGCCGGAGGACCACCAGGCCCACCGCGCCGGCCCGCACGGTGCCGCGGCCGTGCGCGTCGAACGGACGGGTCCGCCCGTCGTCGGCGAAGATGTCCTCCGGATCGTGCACCAGCTCCGGGATCGCGGCCAGCACCGAGGCGCCACCGGCCACGGCCATGGCGCAGTCACCGGCGAGCAGCGAGCCGATGGCGACGTGCACCGCCACCAACGACGAGGAACAGGCCGACTGCACCGCCAGGGCCGGTCCGGTCAGGCCCAGCTTGTACGCGATCCGGGTGGCCAGGAAGTCGACGTCGTTGCCCTGCTGAACGCGGGAGTCCGACACCGGGACACCCCGGGCGCGGCCCCAGGCCCGGACCAGTGCGCCGTGGTCGGTGATCGACCCCCCGACGAACACCCCGGTCGGCAGGCGTTCCGCACCGCCGTGCCCGGCGCGTTCGAGAGCCTCGTGGGCGCACTCCAGCAACAGCCGGTGCTGAGGATCGGTGACCAGAGCGTCCTCGGAGGTGTAGTCGAAGTAGTCGGCGTCGAAGAATTCCGGGTCCGTCAACCGGCCGTAGGACGGCACGTATCCGTCGGTGGCCGCCGGGAGCTGGTCGGACAGCACGGAGACCGATTCCCGGCCGGCACAGAGGTTGTCCCAGAAGGCCTCGATGTCCTCGGCCCCGGGGAACCGGCCCGCCATGGCCGTGACGGCGACAAAACCGCTGTCGGCGACGTCTTCGGTGCTCATATACCTCGTTCTCCGGTCGGAATCGATCGGGACGCCGGCCCGACGGCAGTGACGTCGAACGGGCAATCGCCTGGGGAACTGGGAGGGCAGCGTCCATGGGAGCGTAGTCAGAGACCCCTGTCGAAACAGGGAATAAGCAGGTGAAGATCCGGCAAATTCGATCGACAGCTGGCAATGCTATCGAATACCTCAGCCGTTTACATCTGTCAACGTCGACGCCGCATGCTGACGGTTGATCGCGCGTGAGAAGGAAAAACGCCCCTCGGTCGGGCGTTCGTGACCGTTGCGGGACAGGTTTGGTGGCAACACGATCGGACACTCGGACGTCCACAACGGATGATCAGGTGAAGATCAGGGGAATTTCGATCGACATGCGGTGAATCGCGTTAATACTGTGCGGGTCGCCGCCCATTGCCGTTGCTGCTTGACAAAGGTGGCACGGCTGGATCTACTAATGGCTCGCCGACCATTCGACCGCCATTCGTTTCACCATTGACGGTGACCTGATATCCCGTGACGTGCGTGAAGCCTGGAGTCGGCAATCTTTCCCGTTGTTGACCGGCGTGATGTGGACGGAGACGTGGAATGACCGGGTGGCGATCGGGCCTGCGCCGGAGCCTGTGGGGCGCCGCGGACTACCGCAACCTCTGGCTGTCCCAGACGACCAGCCTGTTCGGCACCGGCATCACCCTTCTGGCCCTTCCCCTGGTGGCGCTGTTCCTCCTCGACGCGTCGCCGTTCGAGGTCGGCCTGCTCTGGGCGGTCGAATACCTGCCGATTCTGCTGATCGGTCTCCCGGCCGGCGTCTGGGTGGACCGGTTGCCGTTGCGCGCCGTGATGGTCGGGGCCGACGTGATGCGGGCGGTGGCTCTGCTCGCCGTACCGATCGCGCTGGGCCTCGGCGTTCTGAGCATGCCCTTGCTGTACGTCGTGACGTTCCTCATCGGCCTGGGCACGCTGTTCTACGACGTCGCGCAGTTGTCGATCCTGCCCGCGCTGGTCGCCGACGACCGCCTGGTCGACGCCAACGGGAAGCTCGAACTGTCCCGGTCGGTGGCGCAGGTCGGCAGCCCGGCCGTCGGCGGTCTGATGGTGCAGGTGCTCACCGCCCCGCTCGCGGTGCTCGCCGACGCGGTGACCTATCTGTCGTCGGCCTACTACGTGCTGCGCATCCGCAAGCCGCCACCGGTGACCCGGCCGGCCGAGCCGGCCAGTCTCCGCCAGGACATCCGCGAGGGCCTCCGGTTCGTCTTCGGTCATCCCCTGATGCGGCCGCTGTTGTGGTGCGCCACGCTGGCCGAGCTGGCCTCCGCGATCATCCTCGCGCTGCAGGTGGTCTACGCCGCCGAGGTCCTGCTCCTGAGCCCGGTGGTTATCGGTGTCGCGTTGGCCGTCGGCAACGGCGGCGGTGTGGTCGGATCGCTCCTCGCGGAACCCTTCGCACGCCGTTTCGGGACCGGGACCGCCTTCCTGGTCTCGATCGTGCTGTTCACCGCCGGCTCGGCCATCCTGCCGATCTCCACCGGGCCGGTGACGTTCGCGCTGGGCATGTTCATCGCCTACCTCGGCGCCTTCACGTTCAACGTCCTGCAGGTCAGCCTCTGCCAGGCCGTGACGCCACCGCACCTGCTCGGGCGGATGAACTCGGTCTTCCGGTTCGCCACCTGGGGCGTCATCCCGCTGGGGGCGGCCGGCGGCGGGCTCCTGGTCGATGCGATCGGCCTGCGCGGCGTGTTCTGGCTGGCCGCCGCGCTGAACGCCCTCTCCTTCATCCCGCCGTGGCTGTCGAAGATCCACCGGCTTCGCGAGGTCGTCCACCACAGTGCCGAGGAGCCGGCCGTGGAAACCGGAAAGTCCACAGCTCGGTGACCTCGTCGATGACGGCCGGCGCGGCCGCCGGGTCGCCGTGGTCCAGCCGGACCGTGCCGGCTCGGACGACCGCTTCGTCGGGAAGCCTCTCCCTTTCGTCAGGGCCCAGTCGTCAGTGGAGGGTGGTGGACGCCTTGTGACGCGGCGTCTTTGCGTACCCGTGAGTCACCAGCAGACCGTCGCCCAGGGGCGGATGCGGATGCCGTCGGGATCACGTCCTCGTCGGCGCGAGCGTCACTTCAGCGCAGGCGTCATCCGAATGGCCGGGAAAGCCGGATGCTCGCATGATCACGCCGCTCTTCGCCATCACTAGTCTCCGGCGGGGGAGGCGCGGAGACGGTGTTGTTCACGGCTAAATGCCCGGTTGCTGCCGATGAGCAGGAGTGGATCGACGGCCGCATGGCCCGGTTCCTCGAGCGGTTCGGCACCAGCTGGCTCGGCTCGCCTGTCATCTTGCCCACCGCGGAGTTCTTCCCGGGCGCCTATACCGGCACCGAGCAAGACATGCGTCGGGCGGTCGTCGCCGTTTGCGGATTCATGGGCGTCGACGACTCGCGCATCTTCGTCAAGTTCCCCGAGGCCATCTCGAGGGAGGCCGGGACGGCGAGGCGATGGACCAGGGTCGCCGGCACGAGCAGCATGTCGCCCGCAGCGACGTCCGCCGACACGTATACCCGGTCGGACGCTCCTAGCAGCTACCGCAGGATCGGCAGGAACGCACGTATCTCGCTCGACCCGACGCTCGGCCGGCACCCGCTGCTGCTGCTGGCCACGATCGCGCGCGAGTTGGCGTACGACCGGCTCCTCACCGGGAAGGGCAGGCTCGTCAACAGAGAATTGCAGCCCGTATCCGAGCTGTTGACGGTGTTCCTCGGTTTCGGGGTCATCACGGCGAACGCAGCGTTCGAGTTCTCCCACACCACGGATCAGGACAGCCGTCGCGGCCAGTGGTCGGCAAGCCGCCTTGGCCTGCTCACCGAGCCGATGTACGGCTACGCGCTTGCCCGCTACGCCATGATGCGCGGCGAGCCGCGTCCGGATTGGGCTCGCTTCGTCGACAGTAATCCGCGCGCCTACCTGAGGAAGGGCGTGCGTTTCATCAGGCGGCTGGAACGCAGCTGAGCGCCGACGCAACTGCCCCGGGCCCTCGGCCGGCCGTGCCGTCGCCGCCCCGATTCCCCGCTCAGCTGGTGCCGGAGTCGCCGGTGGTCGTCGGCTCGGCTGTGCGCAGGGCGGCCCGGCGCCGGTCCAGGCGGGCCCGTCCGGCGCCTCGTCGCGCCGCCGCGCCGGACTCGTCGTCCTGGCCCACGACCACGTGCCGATCGTCCAGGAACTTGGCCAGGTCGTGGATCGTCGTGTACTCGAAGAACATCACGATCGACAGGGCGTGGCCCCGGCCGGCCAGCTCGCGTTGCACCGCGGCCAGCAGCAGCGAGTGTCCGCCGAGGTCGAAGAAGTTGTCGTCGAGACCCACCCGTTCCAGCCGCAGCACCCGGCACCAGATATCGGCCAGCAGTCGTTGCGTACCGGTGCCGGGCGCCCGGAAACCGGGGTCGGGTTCGGCCGGTCCGGGGGCCGGCAGGGCACGCTCGTCCACCTTGCCGTTCCGGTTGATCGGCAACGAGTCCAGCACGACGAAGTCGGTCGGCATCATGTATCGCGGCAGGCGCACGACGAGGTGCTCACGCACCTCCTGCCGCAGGGCCGGTCGGTTCTCCGCCTCGACATAGGCGACGAGACGTTTGTCCCCGCGCTCGTCGGTCACCGCCAGCACCACCGCGTCGGTGACGGCGGGGTGCGCGCGCAGCGCCTCGACGATCTCGGCCGGTTCGATGCGGTAGCCCCGCAACTTGATCTGGCGGTCCCGCCGGCCGATGAAGTCGATCCGTCCGTCCGGCAGGTGCCGGGCGAGGTCGCCGGTGCGATACATCCGTCCGCCGGGGACGCCGGAGAAGGGGTCGGGGACGAAACGTTGCGCGGTGAGCCCGGGTGCGCCGTGGTAGCCGCGGGCGACCCCGACGCCACCGATCCAGAGCTCACCGGTCACCCCGGGCGGCACCGGCTGCCGCCACCCGTCCAGGATGTACGCGCTGACGCCGGTGATGGGGCGGCCGATGTCGGGTGGCCCGGCCGGCGGGCCGGCCGGTTCGATCTCCCCGGCCGTCGCGGTCGCCGTGGTCTCGGTCGGGCCGTACTCGTTGAGCACCCGGAACGGCAGTCCGGCGCTCGGCCGGATCCGGAGCCGGTCCCCTCCGATGATCAGGATCCGCAGGGCCGCTCCGGCCGGCCAGTTCAGCGTCAGCACCCGCTCGGCCAGGGCGGTCGGCAGTTCGGTGACGGTGATGCCCTCGTCGGCCAGCCACGACCCCAGGCGCTCCGGATCGAGCTTGGTGTCCTGGTCGGGCACGCACAGGGTGGCGCCGGCGACCAGGGTGGGCCAGATGTCGGTCACGGACGGATCGAAACCGGGCGAGGCGATCTGGGCGACCCGGTCAGCCGGCCCGAGGTCGCAGCGTCGTCGCCGCCACGTCACCACGTTGGACAGCGACCGATGTTCGACCGTCACGATCTTGGGCTGGCCCGTCGAGCCGGACGTCGCGATGAGGTACGCCAGATCGTTGTGCTGCACCGGATCCGGCGGACCGGCGGCACCCACGTCGGCCCGGTCCGGGAGCCGGTCGAGCAGCAGGTGGGCGATGTCACGGGGGAGCCGGTTCGCGACCGCGCCGTTGGTCACGATCAGGACGGCCCCGGCGGCGGTGTACTGGCCGGCCAGGCGAGCCGGCGGATTGTCGGGATCCAGCGGGAGGTAGGCGGCCCCGGCGCACAGCACGGCGAGCTCGGTGATCACCAGGTCGGCGCCGCGCGGCAGGCACACACCCACCACCGTCCGGGGTGCGACACCGTTCCGGCGAAGGACGTCGGCCAGCGCGTCGGCCCGGCGCACCAGCTCGGCGTACCCGATCTCGCGGGCGCCGTCGCGGATGGCCGGAGCGTCCGGTGTCCGGTGCGCCTGGGCCCGGACCGCCTCGTGCACCGGCGGGGCGTCGGCCGGGGGATGGCGGTCGGCATTGACCTCGTCCAGCACCAGGGCGCGGTCCCACGGGCTGAGCAGGGCCAGCTCGAACAGCCGCGCCGCCGGCCGGGCGACCGCGTCGGCCAGCAGCCGCAGGTAGCTGTCCGCCATCCGCCGGACAGTCCCGTCGTCGAACAGATCGGCGGCGTACTCCCACAGCATGGTGATCCGGCCGTCCGGCAGTGCGGCGACACCGCTTCGGCTTTCCGTCCGAGGGAGGACGACGACGTTCAGGTCGGTCCGCGCCGAGCTGTTGCCGCGCTCGAGAACCGTCCCGGTCGCTCCGGCCAGATCGAGGCTCGGACGAGCGGATTCGTCGGCGCTGAACAAGATGTCGGTCAACGGGTTGCGGCCCGGTTCCCGGGTGGGATTGAGCACCCGGACCAGTTCCGGGAACGGCAGCAGCTCGTTCTCCGCCGCCTCCCGTACGACGTTGTGCGCCTGTCCGGCGAGGCTCGCGAAGTCCTGCGTGGGATCGACATCGCACCGCAGCAGCACCGTGTTGGCGTACATCCCGATCGCGTCTGCTGTGCCGGGCCGCCGGCCGGCGAAGGACGAACCGACACAGAGGTCCCGCTGACCGGTGTAACGGTGGAGAAACGCCGAGAAGGCCGCCAGCATGGTGCCGAACATCGTCAGCTTCCGGTCGCGGCAGAAGGAGCTCAGCGCGGCCACCAGGTCGGGCGGCAGGTCGACCCGCAGTGTCTCGCCGCGAAAGGTCTGCGTCGTGGGCCTGGGCCGGTCCGCCGGCAGATCGAGGCGAGGCGGGGCGTCGCCGAGCCGGTCCTTCCAGTAGGCCAGTTGCGACCGCATCGGCGCGGTTTCCAGCGCGGAGCGTTGCCACCGCGCGAAGTCCCGGTAGCGGACGGCCGGCTCGGCCCGGGGCGGCTCCACTCCCTCGGCCGACGCGTTGTACAGGGTCTCCACCTCACGGATCAGCAGCGCGGTGGTCCGCTCGTCGTGCAGCAGGTGGTGCTCCACCAGGACGATCTCGTGCTCGTCCTCGGCCAGCCGCACCGCGGTCCAGCGGATCAGCGGCGGAACCGCCACCGCGAAGGGAGTGTGCATCTCCCGGGTGAGGACCTGGTCGAGCAGTTCCTGCTGTCCGTCGCGCACCTCGCCGAGGTCGATCCGTCTCGCCCGGACCGGTCGCGGCGGGTGGACGGTCTGCGCCGGTTCACCGTCGATCTCCGCATAGGTCGTACGCAATGTCTCGTGCCGCCGGTCGATTTCCGTGATGACCCGGTCGAACCGGTCGAGATCGAAGGCGCCCACGACCCGGATCGTCGTCTGCGCGTTGTGGGCGACGCTGTCCGGTGCGAACTTGTGCCGGAACCAGACCTGTTCCTGTTGCCGGGAAAGCGGCCCGGTGCCGATGGCGGAGTCGGAAAAGCCCGGCCGGAATTGCGGATTTCCTGCGTTGTTCACCGTGATCCTGTCGTGGTGGCAGTTGACGGTTCTGTCCGGCATCGACGTGGCGACAATGGTCGAGGACGTGATCGGCAAGAGATTCAAATTTATGCGGGTGGATCAATTCATGTCAACCGATGGTGATGCGCGCGGACCTGAACGAAAAAAGGCGTCGATGTGAACGATGGTTCACGCATTTATGATGTTCATGGATCTTGAAGATCTGTCGGCCAGGTGGTGCAATGGTGCGGGCGCACAGGAAATGCCGGACGGGCTCAAGAATGCGCTGGTGAGAGGTTGCTTTCGATGGCCATTCGGTCGGACGGTGGAGCCGCCGGTGCTCGCGGGTCACGACGTGAATAGAGTCGACGACGTGTCCGAGGGAAACCTGTTCGCGGTCAGCGACCTGCACGTGTCCTACGCGGAGAACCGCCGGGTCGTCGACGCCCTGACGCCGGAGTCGGAGGACGACTGGTTGATCGTGGCCGGCGACGTCGGTGACACCTTCGGCGACATCGAGAAGACGTTGCGGCTGCTGCGCGAGCGCTACGCCACGGTCATCTGGGCGCCCGGCAACCATGAACTGTGGACGCTCCCCGACGACCCGGTGCGGCTGCGCGGGGCCGAGCGTTACGACGCCCTCGTGCGGATGTGCCGGGACAACGGCGTCCTGACCCCGGAGGACGAGTTCGCCGTCTGGGCCGGTGCGGGCGGGCCGGTCACCGTAGCGCCGCTCTTCCAGCTGTACGACTACTCGTGGCTGGCGCCCGGGACGACCGGGAAGAAGGAGTCCCTGGAGTACGCGTACTCGACCGGGGTCGTGTGCACCGACGAGATGCTGCTGCACCCGGATCCGTACCCCGATCGGGAGTCCTGGTCCGCGGCCCGCATCGACGAGAGTGAGCGGCGGCTCTCCGCGCTCGCGCCCGGCACCCGTACGGTGCTGGTCAGTCACTGGCCGCTGGTCCGGCAGCCCACGGACGTGCTGTGGTATCCCGAGTTCGCCCAATGGTGCGGTACGAACCGGACGGCGGACTGGCACACCCGGTTCGGCGCTGTCGTGGCGGTCTACGGCCACCTGCACATACCGCGGACGACCCACTACGACGGCGTGCGCTTCGAGGAGGTGTCGCTCGGCTACCCCCGGGAGTGGCGGAGCCGGGCCGACGCGCCGCAGCTGCCGAAGAGGGTGTTCCCGTGATCGGCACCTTGCTCCCGCCGGGTGTGGTGAGCGTCGAGGCGTTCGACGACCTTCCCGGCGAGGCCCCCTTCCCGGGCGAGGAGGACCTCGTCGCGACCGCGGTCGAGGGTCGCCGCCGGGAATTCGTCACGGCGCGGCGGTGTGCCCGCGAGGCCCTGGCCGTCCTCGGCCACCCACCGGCTCCGATCCGGTCCGGCGCCCGGCGGGAGCCGCTGTGGCCGCCCGGGGTGGTCGGCAGCATCACGCACTGCCGCGGCTATCGCGCCGCGGCTGTCGCTCCCCGGACGCTGCTGACCGGTATCGGCATCGACGCCGAACCGCACGGCCCGCTGCCTGACGGTGTACACGATGCCGTGACGGTGCCCGGTGAGCCTGAGATGCTGGCCGCCCTGACGGCGACGGACCCGCTGATCCACTGGGATCGCCTGCTGTTCAGCGCCAAGGAGTCCGTCTACAAGGCGTGGTATCCGCTCACCGGCCGCTGGCTCGGCTTCGACGAGGCCCGGCTGAGCATCGATCCCGCGGCCGGCGCCTTCGGGGCGCGCCTGCTCGTCGACGGCACCCGCACCGACGGCGGCCCGTCGCTGACCCGGCTGACGGGAAGGTTCGCCGTGGCCGGTGGTCTGGTGGTCACCGCGGTCACGCTGTGACAGCCGAAGGCGGTGCGCCGGCTACCGGGCCGGATCGACCTGGGAGAGCAGGAACTCCGTCACGGCCGGGGCGAAATCCGGTCCGAGCTGGGGCACGTGGGTGCCGCCGTTGATCGTCCACGACTGCACGCTCGACCCGCCGGCGCAGCCCTGCGTGTAGGCGCGGACCGACGTCTCGTCACCCGGCAGGGTGGCGACCAGATCGCGAGCGGAAGCCTCGCTGCCGGCGCCGGCGCACCCGTTGTGGTCGCGCCAGCGGGCGACGGTGGTGGCCGCCGACGGGTAGGTGGCGCTGCCGTTAACCCCGCCGCCGAACGCGACGGTCTCGTCGGCGGTGCTGTGCACGGCCAGCACGCCCACCGGTTCGGACGGGCGGCATCGGGTCGCGTCGTTCCAGGTCGCGGCATTCAGGGAGACGATCGCGGTGATCTGCTCGGCGTGGTCGCAGGCCATTCGGTGCGCCATGAAGCCGCCGTTCGAGTGGCCGATCAGATAGACGCGGGCCGGGTCGATCCGATACGTGTCCTGGATCGTGGAGATGAGCTCGCTGAGGTGACGGGAGTCGTCGGGCACCGCGCTGGTGAAGACGCAACACGCGTCGGTGGCGTTCCAGAAACGGTCGCCCCGGTCGTCGGTTGCTCCTTCCGGGTAGGCGTAGACGAATCCCCGCCGTTCGGATTCGGGGGTGAGCCTCAGGTAGGACTCCAGCTCGTCCGGGTTGGACCCGAAGCCGTGCAGCGCGATGACCAGCGGCGCGGGCCGGGCCGGATCGGACGAGGCCGGGACGTGCACGGTGACCGGCCGTCCACCGAACTCCACCGTGCCGGTGCCACTCGCCGGCAGGGCCGTGGGGGAGGAGGGCGGCGGGCTCGCATCGTCTGTCGAGCCGCAAGCGACCGCGACCATGACTGCCGCCGCGGCGGTCATGATCCGGGCTGTTCGCCGACCGTATCCGGCCATCGCACCTCCAGAGCCGGGATGCGAACCACAGAGTACGCCGTCGGCGAGCCCGCGGGCGGGTCGCTTTTACTCCTCGCCGCCCGGGGTAGGGGACCGGTGAGGCGCTCCCCTCACCGGCTCGGGACTGTCGCCGGGAGGATGGTAGGCGACCATCGCGGCAACCGCGGCGATCGACAATCCGATCAGAAGCGTCCGCAGGCCCGGCATGATGCTGTCCGGGAACACGGTCGCGTCGCGGAACGGCCACGGCATCCAGGCGAGCGCCTGGTGCACCGGGGCACCGACGTCGTCGTTCTCGCGGAGGAAGAGAACCAGGCCCTGGTACAGGCGAGCGGTCGGCGCAACGAGAACGGCCAGGCCCACCGCGGCCAGCACCGCGGCCGGCACCCGATGGGGGGAGGCCGCCAGCCGATGGGCCGTCGCGGCGCCCGCCAGCCAGCCGGCCACCAGTCCCGCCAGCAGGCCGAGCAGGACCAGCGGCAGGTACGTCGCGGGGCGTACCGGATGACCGAGGACCTCGACGGAGCCGGTGGGCCCGGCGTTGCCCACGACCGAGACCCGCAGGCCGCCCGACCGGGCCGAGAAGCTCCACTGGTCGGAGCTGCGATAGCGCTCGACCGCGGTGACGTCCCAGCCGGCCGTGGCCAGCCGCTCGTGGATCTCCCGTACCCGCTGCTCGGCCGGGGCGCCGCCGGCCGCCGGGCTCAAGGGGGCCGTGAACGACAGCTCGGAGCCCTCGCGCCGGAGCCGCTCCGGCTGAACCTCGGGACCGAGGATCTGCGTGGCCAGGGGAGCCACCGCGGGCATCGACGGATAGGTCCGCGCGCCGGCCAGCGAGCCGGCGGCCAGGCCGACCGCCCCGCCGATCAGGGTCGCCAGCGTGGCCGTCACCAGCGCGAGCGCGCCCCACGGCCGTCCGGCCGGCAGCCGGAACCGCTCGCGCAGCCCGTCGGCGACCAGCCGCAGGCGATCGGCGCGGGTCGGGCGGCCGTCGGTCATCTCGGCCAGGGTCGAGATCAGTTCGCCGCCGTGGCGGCGGCGGAGGTGGGCCGGGTACGAGGCCAGCAGGAGACGGTGCCGCATGGTCACGCGGCACCGCCCGTGAGCCCGGGGCGGCGTCCCAGCTGGGCCTCGGCCGCCGCTGTCCGCCGGCGCCATCGCTCGGCCTCCTGGGCGAGGAGGTCGGTGCCGGTGTCGGTGAGCCGGTAGTAGCGACGCAGTCGCCCGTCGACGGCCTCCTCGTGGTCGACCGCGATCAGGCCCTGCCCGGCGAGCCGGTCGAGCGCGCCGTACAGGGTGCCCGGCCGCAGTTTCACGTCGCCGTCGGAGAGCGCCTCGACCGACTGGATGATCCCGTAACCGTGCCGCGGTTGAGCCGCGAGCGCCGTGAGGATGAGGAAGGTGGCTTCTTGCATGGCGACGATGATAAGTGTGACGAGATATAACGTCAAACGTAGTATGAGGAACCACAACCCTTGACCGCGTCGAGTCCGGCGACTAGCTTGGCTTTCAACCAGTCAGTTGAAAGGCGGATCAGGATGCCGGCCGACACCCTGTCGCGGACGTTCGCGGCGCTGGCCGACCCCACCCGGCGCGACATGGTGGCTCGCCTGTCGGTGGCCGACGCCACCGTCGCCGAGCTCGCCGAGCCGTACGCGATGAGCCTGCAGGCCGTCTACAAGCACCTGCGGGTGCTGGAGGAGGCGGGCGTGGTCAACCGCCCACCGGGACCTCAGCCCCGGCCGGTGCGCCTCGAGGTCGGCTCGCTCGACCTGATGGACGAGTGGATCGAGCAGTACCGTCGCCGGGCCGAGGAGCGCTACCAGCGTCTCGATCGGGTGCTGGGCGCGATGGAGGACGAGGAGACCGGATCATGACCCACATCGAGGCGGACCCGAAGCTGCCGATCATCCGGGTCGTCCGCGAGTTCCGGGCCTCCCCGGCGCGGTTGCTGCGGGCGCACACCGATCCCGATCTGTTCGCCCGGTGGATCGGCCCCGACAGCATGCTGACCCGGATCGACCACTGGGACGCGCGGAGCGGGGGAAGCTTCCGTTACGTCTCCGTCCGGGGCGCCGAGGAATACGCTTTCCACGGCTGTTTCCACGAGATCCGGCCGGACCGTCTGGTGCAGACCTTCACGTACGAGGGTGACCCGGACGGGGTGGCGCTCAACACGTCCTGGTTCGACGATCTCGGCGACGGCCGGACCAGGCTTCGTACGCAGTCGCTGGTGGAGAGTTTCGAGACCCGCGACGGCTGGTTGCGCAGCGGGATGGAGATCGGCCTGCGGGACGGTCACCACAAACTGGAGAGGATGCTGAGCGATGATGCTGGCTGAGCTGACCGCCGCCGAACGGCACCGGGTCGTGGCGGGCACGTTCACCGACCGGGTCCGCGCCGCCCGGGCCTGGGACGCCGCCGCGCCGGTGCCCGGCTGGACGGCCCGCGACGTGGTGGGCCACCTCGTGGAGTGGTTCCCCGGGTTCCTCGCCGGTGGGGCCGGCCTCGAGCTGCCCCGCGGGCCGGGCGTGGCCGAGGACCCGGTCGCCGCCTGGCAGACCCAGGCCGACGCGGTGCAGGCGGTGCTGGACGATCCGGCGACGCCGGGACGGGCGTTCACCAACCCGCACATCGGCGAGCTGCCGCTGGACCAGGCAGTCGACCGCTTCTACACCACCGACGTCTTCATGCACACCTGGGACCTGGCCCGCGCCACCGGCCAGGACGACCGGCTCGACGCCGGCTACGCGGCGCTGCTGGTGACCGGGATGGAGCCGATGGAGGAGCTGATGCGCGCCTCCGGCCAGTACGGTCCGCGCGTACCCGTGCCGGCCGGCGCCGACGCGCAGACCCGGCTGCTGGGCTTCATCGGCCGCGACCCGTCCTGGACCGCGTGAGGGGTGGCGGTGTAGGGCGACGCCGGCCGGGTAAGGAAACCTCATACCGTTCTACTCGTGTGCTCAGCCATCGGACCTGCTGAGCAACAGTGTGAGGATCCGCGACATGACAACCACCATCACCGCCGAGAGGTCCGCAGTGCTCGCGTCGACCGCACCATGACCATGCCATCGGTGCGGGAACACGGCTCGGATCTCGCGCACACCGCGATCGTCGGCTCGGCGGCCGACCTGCCGGCGGTGCTCGTTCCGGAGCTGCGCCGTTCGGCCGGCCGGTACGACGAGGTCCTGCTGGTGGTCGGTCACGACACCCGTGCGGCCCTGCAGGGGCAGGTCGGCGAGCTCGACGGCAACGTCCGCTGGAGCGACCCACGAGGGTTCTACCAGCGGCTCGGGTTCGCCTACGAGTCGTTCCGCCGCTATCTGGCCGGCCAGGCCGAGGCCGGCCGCCGCGTCCACGTGATCGCCGAGCCTGATCTGACCGGTGGCGCCGACCCCGGCCTGCGCGCCTCCGCATATCTGTCCTACGAGGCGATGTGCAACGAGACCTACGCCCCGTACGGCTGCGCCGTGACCTGCGTCTGGGGCGAGCAGCACCATTCACCCGCCGTTCTCGAGGGGGCCCGCGCCACGCACCCGCACCTGCTCACCGCGACCGGGCCCGTCCGGTCCGGCTCCTACCAGGATGCGGAGCGTTACCTCGCCGGCCGGAGGGATCCCTGGCCGCCGGCGCCGGCCGAGGTCGACGAGGAGGTGATCCTGGCCGGCGTGGCCGACCTTCGCCGGCTGCGCTCGGTGGTGCACACCTGGGCGGCCGACCGGGATTTCGCCGACGAACCGATCGACGACGTCGTCGTCGCGGTGGTCGAGGTCGCCGCGAACGGCCTGCGGCACGGCGCCGCTCCGGTCCGCGTCCGCGCCTGGCACGACCAGGACACCCTCGTCGTCCAGTGCGACGACAGCGCGGGCCGTCCCCTTCCGGTCACGGCCGGCTATCGGCGGCCCGGACGCGCCGACGCGGCGCCCGATGGCCGCGGGTTGTGGCTGGCCCGTCAGCTCGCCGACGTGGTGATCATCGGCCGCGAGCCGGGACGCACCTCGGTCCGGCTGCATTTCCCGCACGAGATCATGCACCGCGGCGCGGCGTGACGGCGATGCCTCCCGATATGGGCCGGTAACCGCCTCAGTACGCTGTGAGCGTGACTTTCGGCGGCGGAATGCGCGACGACGAGCGGTTGCGCCGTCTCGAGGCGGTCACCGACGCGGCGTTGTCCCGGCTCGACGTCGTCGACCTGCTCGACGAGCTGCTCGAGCGGGTCCGCGAGCTGCTCGACGCCGACACCGCGGCGATCATGCTGGTGGACCCGCACGCCCGGCAGCTGATCCCGACCGCGGCCAAGGGGCTGGAGCAGGAGATCCGGCGCGGCATCCGGGTGCCGCTGGGCGAGGGGTTCTCGGGGCACGTCGCGCAGGTCCGTGAGCCGGTCGTGCTGTCCGAGGTGACCGCCGCCGACGTGGTGAGTCCCGTCCTGATCGAGCAGGGCGTCCGTTCCCTGCTCGGGGTGCCGATCTTTGCCGCCGGGGAGGTCGTGGGCGTTCTGCACATCGGCAGCTGCCGGCCCCGGCAGTTCAGCGACGACGACGTACGCCTGCTGCAGCTGGCCGCCGACCGGGCCGGCGTGGCCGGGCAGATCCGTTCCCGCAAGCTCGAGCAGACCGCGGCCCTGGCGCTGCAGCGCAGCCTGCTCCCGGCCCGGTTGCCGGCCGTCGACGGTCTGGAGCTGGCCTCAAGGTACGTTCCCGGCCACGAGTTCGGCATCGGTGGGGACTGGTACGACGTGTTCACGCTGCCGTCCGGCCGGCTCGGGCTGGTGATCGGCGACGTCTCCGGGCACGGCCTGGCCTCGGCGGTGGTGATGGGCCGCATCCGCAGCGCCCTGCGCGCGTACACGCTGGTCACCGATGACCCGGCCGAGGTGCTGACGCTGCTCGACCGCAAGATCCGCCACTTCGAGGCCGGCAACCTGACCACCGCGTTGTACGCCACCATCGCCCCCGACCAGCGGACCGTGCGGCTGTCGTCGGCCGGTCACCTGCGCCCGGTGCTGACGGCGCCGGGGCGGCCGGCCGAGCTGATCGACATGCCGATCGATGTCCCGCTGGGCACCGGCAGCACCCGGGCCAGGCGGACGACGCCGGTCGACCTGCCCGCCGAGGCCCTGATGCTGTGCTACACCGACGGCCTCGTCGAGCGCCGGGGCCGCGTCATCGACGAAGGCATCGCCGCGCTGGTCGGCGCCGTGCACGCCGGGCCGCCCGACGAGGTCTGCGCCACGGTCATGGCGCGGATCGGCAGCGACCAGCCGACCGACGACATCGCCGTGCTGGCCGTCCGCCGCGGCCGCTCCGCTTGAGGGCCCGGCTCCGGCATGACCGGAGTGGCTCACAGGGCCTCGGTGTCGCGCAAGGGCACGTACGGCTCCTGCCCGGGCGGGAGCCCGGCGGCGATGGCCCGGCTGCGGTGCAGTTCGGCGTCGAGCTCGGCCCCCAGCAGGATCGCGATGTTCGAGATCCACAGCCACACCAGGAAGATGGCGACCCCACCCAGGGTGCCGTACGTCTTGTTGTAGGACCCGAAGTGGGCGGCGTAGACGGCGAACCCGACCGAGGCGGCCACCCAGAGCAGCACGGCCACGACGCCGCCCGGACTGATCCAGCGCAGCCCGGCCTGGCGTGCGTTGGGCGCGGCCCAGTAGAGCAGGCCGAACACGACACTGATCAACACCAGCAGCACCGGCCATTTGACGATCGACCACACGGTGACGGCGGTGGGGCCCGCGCCGATGAGACGGCCGAGCCACTCCGCCAGCTCACCGGTGAAAACGACGATCAGGGCGCCGGCCGCGAGCATCGCGCCGACCACGACGGTGACGGCCAGGCGGATCGGCAACGTCTTCCAGATCGGGCGGCCCTCGGGTACGTCGTAGATCGCGTTCGAGGCCCGCATGAACGCGCCGACGTACCCGGAAGCCGACCACAGCGAGCCGGCCAGGCCGATGATCGCCAGCGAGCCGGCGGTCTGCTGGTTCTCGCCCAGGTTGGTCAGGCTGCTGGTGAGGATCTCCTCGACCGGGCCGGGCGCCACCGCCCCGAGGCTGTCGACCAGCGGTCCGATGGCGGACTGGCCGAGCAGGCCGAGCACCGACGCGAGCAGGATCAGTCCCGGGAACACGGACAGCACGCCGTAGTAGGTCAGCGCCGCGGCCCAGTCGGCCAGACCGTCGTCGTCGAACTCCTTGACGGTGCGCTTGAGCGTCGCCCACCACGCGCCCCGGGGCAGGGCGGTGGGACTCTCCGGCGGCCGCCGCGGCAGTCGTGGTCCCTCGCTCACGGCCGGCCCTTCGGGCGCCGGGTGCGGACGTCAGGCATGCCGCGTTGATTCCCAGCCGTACGAGAACTATCCGTCGCCCGATCGGTGCCGGCTACGGACCTCAGGTGGGCGGGTGGGTGCCGCTGAGGGTCAGCGCGGTCGCGTCGCTCCCGGGGTGGGCGGCCAGCCAGGCCAGGAAGTCGGCCGCGAACAGGGGCCGCGACACGTAGTAGCCCTGCACCGAGTCGCAGCCGAGGTCGCGTACGTGGTCGAACTCGGCCCGGGTCTCGACCCCCTCGGCCACGACGTGCAGGCCGAGCGCGTGGCCGAGCTGCTGGGCGGCCGCGATGACCGCCTGCCGGTCGCGGTGGTGGGTGATGTCCTCGACGAAGCTCTTGTCGATCTTGAGTTCCTGCACGGGCAGCTCGGTGAGCCGGCTCAGCGACGACTGGCCGGTCCCGAAGTCGTCCACCGACAGTGTGACGCCTAGGTTCCGCAGTGCCTGCAGGACGCGTACGGCGTTGGCCGGGTCGGCGATGAGCCCGGTCTCGGTGATCTCCAGGGTGAGCGCGTGAGCGGGCACGTCGTGGTTGCTCAGGGCCCGCTCCACCACGTCCTGGACCACGGTGCGGCCGGTGAGCATCTGGGGTGGCAGGTTGACCGCGACCGACAGCTGATGCCCGGCCCGGCGCCAGGACGCGCACGCGGCCAGGGCGGTGTCGAGGATGTGCTCGGTGAGGGGCGCGATGAGGCCGGAGCGTTCGGCCAGCGGGATGAACTCGTCGGGGCGGACGGGACCGTCGGCGCGCGACCATCGCGCGAGCGCCTCGGCGCCGATCACCCGGCCGGTCGCCGGGTCGACCTTGGGCTGGAAGGCGACCCGGACCGCGCCCTGCTCGACGGCGCTGCGCAGATCGGTCAGCAGCCCCAGCCGGCGTGGCGTGTCCTGATCGTCCTCGGCTTGATACACGTGCACGCCGGTACGAGCCTGCTTGGCGACGTACATCGCGACGTCGGCCCGCTGCAGCAGCCGGTCCGGGTCGCTGCCGTGCCGGGGGGACAGGCACACGCCGATGCTGGCCTGAGTGGTCAGGGTGAGACCCGACACCGCTGTGGGCTCCCCGAGCGTCTCGTGCAGCTCGGCCGCGAGGGCCAGCACGTCGGCCTCCGAGGCGGCCCGGGCGATCAGGCCGAACTCGTCGCCGCCGAGCCGGGCCACGCTCGCCCGGTCGCCCAGCCGGGCCTGGAGCCGGTGACCGACCTGGCGCAGGACCTCGTCGCCGATCGTGTGCCCGAGGGCGTCGTTGATGTCCTTGAACCGGTCCAGGTCGAGCAGGATCACCCCCACCCGCACGGCGGGGTCCCGCCCGTCGCCGACCGCCTCGCCGAGGTCGGCCAGCAGCTTGCGGCGGTTGGGCAGGCCGGTCAGGGCGTCGTGCTGGGCGCTGTGGCTCAGCTGCTGCACGAGCCGGGCGTTGGTCAGCGCGACGCCGGCGTGCGCGGCGAGCGCCTCCAGCAGCCGCAGGTGGTCGCGGTCGAACGTCTCGATGTCGGGCAGGCTCTGCGTGACGGCCAGCACGGCGACGGTGCCGCCCAGCGTCACCGGCGCCGCCATCGCGTCGCGTGGACCGGACACCATGAGCGGCTCACCGCGACCGGCCGCGGACCACCAGGCGTCGTCGTCCGGCGCGTCGGTGTGCACCTGGAACGTCCGCTGATCGGTCAGCGCCATGCGCGTGCTGTCCGGGTCGCCGGGCAGGATCAGCTCCGCCGTCTCGGCGCGCACCAGATCGCGGACCTGGCTCAGCACCTCGTGGGCCACCGCGGTGGCGTCGTTCGAGCCGCTGACCGCCCGGGTGAAGCGATAGAGCGCCTCGACCTGGGCGTGTCCCTGGGTCTGCCGGGCGTACTGGTGGAAGACCAGGTAGACGGCGAAGGCCAGGATGCCCAGCAGCACCGCGGCGGCGACCTGGTCGCGGACCACGATCGCGGTGATCAGGCCGAGTGTCGTGGTGACGACCACCAGGGGCAGCTGCAGGATGTCGCGCAGATCGGCGGTCAGCAGCCGCCGCCACTCCTCGGTGTCGTCGTGCAGGGCGATCACCGCGCTGATCAGGACGACCGAGATCAGGTCGGCCACCAGGGTCGCCACGAAACAGCTGAGCCAGCCGCGCGGCCCCAGCGGGTCGGCCGGGCCGACGAGCACGTGGAACAGCAGGGCCGCCGCGGCCGCCTGGGTGCCGTACAGGGCGGTGTTGAAGGCCAGCTTGGTGCCGCCCTGACGGCTCAGCAGCGTCAGGCCGGCCACCCCACCGATCACCCGCACCAGCACCAGCGCCGCCGGAGCCATGGTGACCAGGCCGAGCACCAGCGGGATCTCGCTCAGGCTGATCGTGTGCGACCCGCGCCGCACCGGGAAGGTGACGGTGAAGCGCTCGGTGACAGCGAACAACACCGCGACGACGACCAGCAGCGCCGGGCTCGCCCCGTACGACAGCGGTTCCTGCCACAACAGGTACGCCACCAGGCCCAGGGTGAGAAGCGTGAGGGCAGCCGTGAGTACGCCGGTGCGGCCGGCCGCGGATAGCCGCCGCACTGCCTTCATCGGCAGATCTCCTTGTCGTCGCCCGCTTTCTCCCCATCGGCAGCAGCCGGGCCGGGATGAGCATCCCGGCCCGGGCAGCCCGCCTCAGCTCCAGGAAGCCGACGACCAGTCGTCGCTCGACCAGGAGCGGCCCGACCACGACCCGGCCGTCCACGACCGGCCGGTCCACCGCCGGCCGGCCCAGGACGGGTCGCTCCACGCGGCCTTGGCGCTCCACGGCGTGCTGTCCGACCAGACGGCCGGGGCCCAGGTCCGCGACGCCCAGGACGCGCCGGTCCAGTCGTCGCCGGCCAGCCGGTTGCCCATCCACACACCGCCGGTCCAGGCGGTGCCGGCGGCGCTGCGGGCCGCCCAGGTGGTGGTCGGCAGGTTGCCCCAGACGCTGCGCTGACCCGCGAGCGGCGTGTTGTCCATCATGACCCGGCTGTCGCCGCGGGAGTTGTCGAGCGTGCCGCTGCCGTTGGACTTCATCCAGGACTGGGCCGTGGTCGTGGTCGTGAGGGTGGAGCGCGCGAGGGCCCCGTTCACGCTGATCTCCTGCAGGCCGAGAATGGCGGCGATGCCGTTGGGTACCCGGACCGAGCCCTTGACCAGCCAGTTCTTGATCTGATCGGGAGTGGCCGACGGGCGCGCCTGCACGAGCAGGGCCGCGGCGGCCGAGGTGACCGCGGCGGCCTGCGAGGTGCCGCTGCCGCGGAACAGCGTGTCGCCCGAGCGCGCGCCCGGGTAGGTGGCGTCGATGTAGGAGCCGGGGTCGCGCAGCGACAGGACGGAGGCGCCGGGGGCGAGCACGTTGATCTGCTTGCCGCCGTTGCCCAGGTTGGTGAACGACGTCAGCTGGTCGTCGCTGGTGCTCACGGTGCCCTTGGTGTCGGTGGCGCCCACCGTCAGGATGTAGTCGTCCGACGCCGGGTTGGCCAGCGAACCGGCGCTGTTGCCGTCGTTGCCGGCCGCGGCGACCACCACGATGCCGGCCTGCCACGCCTTCTCGACGGCGAAACCCAGGGGGTCGTTCCAGGTGTTGGGCGTGCCGCCGGAGCCGTAGGACAGGTTGATCACCCGGATCGGGTTGGCGGCGTCGTCGTTGCGGTGCTTGACGACCCAGTCCACGGCCGCGATGACCTGGGTGACGTCCACGGTCCCGTTGGCCGTGCCGACCTTGACCGAGGTGAGCTTGACGCCCGGCGCCAGCCCCTTGGTGCCGGTCGCGGTGTCGTTGCCGACGATGATGCCGGCCATGTGGGTGCCGTGCCCGAAGGTGTCGAGGTAGCGCAGGTCGGGCGCCTGGGACTCCATGGACAGGTCGGGGCCGTTGACGATCTGCGCAGCCGGGAGACCGCTGACCGGCGCCACCCCGGTGTCGATCAGGGCGACGCCCACGCCCTTGCCGGTCAGCGTGGCAGCCGCGCCGGTGTCGGCCCCGATGACCGTACGAATCTGTTTGAGCGTCGTTCCCTGCACTATGCCGGCCGACCCCAGCCAACTGGCCCAGTGTGTCGCCGGTTCCGCCGCGGCGGCGGGAGCTGCTCCACCACCCAGCGCTCCGGCGCCCAACGCTACCGCCGCCGTGAAGGCGCTGACTTTTCTCAACCGGCCCATGGCCACCCCGCTGTCTCTCGATGCTGAGCGTCTCCATCGGCCGGGCGCCGGCGACCTGAAGGTCAATCAGTAAAGAACTTTCCCGGTACGCGTCCGGCCGGCCGCGGGCGTGCGGGTCCGAGTGCGTCGCGGCGCACTGTCGAGCCGGGCAGGTCTGCTCAGCGAGGCGGCGGGGTGGCGGTCCGCTCCTCCGCGGTCAGGTCCTGGTGGCCGATCACGCGGAGGAGCTCGAGCTGACCCGCCGCCTCCGTGCCGGCCCGGGGGCTCAGGATGACCAGGCGCTGGTCCTGGTGCTGGGTGGCCAGGACCTCGCAGTCCAGGTCGATGACGCCGACCAGAGGGTGGACGATGCGTTTGCGGTCCGCGCGGCGCACCGCGACGTCGTGACGGTCCCACAGCTCGGCGAAGTGCCCGCTGGCCGCTCGCAGGGTGCGGACCATCGTGGTGGCTTCCGGGTCCTCCGGGCGCCGGGCGATGGCGGCCCGCAGATCGGCGACCAGGATGCGGGCCTGGTCGGCCTGGTCCTCGACCGGGTACTGACCGCGGGTGGCGGGGTCGGTGAAGAAGCGGTGGATGAAGCTTCGCGCGGGACCGCTGAACGCCGAGACCTGGTCACCGATCAGGGCGACGGCCAGGCGGTTCTGGGCCAGGGTGACCCCGAGGTCGGTGCCGACCTGGGCCGGCATGGTGGTGAGGGCGTCCAGCAGGCGGAGCAGGCTCGGGCTGACGTGTTCCCCGGCGCCGCCGGCCGGGGGCGCGTGGTGCCCGGCCAGGTGGTAGAGATGGTCGCGTTCGTCCGTGGTGAGACGTTGACCAAGGCCGGGGTCCGGTCGGCCTTTCTCCGGGCGGCCGGGTTCGACTACAACATCGTGCCGTGGGTGGCCGCCGCCCGGGACGACGTCGTACGCCTGCCGTCTCCGGACATGCGGACGCCGTTCGTGGATCCGGCGGACATCGCAGCGGCGGCGGTCGCCCTCCTGACCGCTGCGCATCCGGTGCCCGGGGCGTACTCGATCACCGGTCCCGAGAGCGGATCCCTGCGGGAGCAGGTCGCCGAGATCAACGCGGCGCTGGGCCGCTCGTACGTCGTCGAGGAGCTCGGCGAGACCGATACCGGGGTGGGCTTCCTGGACGACATGCCGGACTTCATGCGCACCTCGTTCCTCGAGGTCTTCGCGGGCGCCGGAGGGCTGGCCCCGAGCAACGACGTGGAGGTGCTGACCGGCACACCCGCCCGTCCTTTCCGGGCCTGGCTGGCCGACAACCACCGAGCGTTCGCCGGGCAGCCCTGATCCGGGGGCGGCGCTCAGCCTGGGTGCACTTCGCCCTGGATGGCGACCGTCCGTCCGGTGAGGGTTGAGGCATGACTGACGCCAAGACCATTCTCATCACCGGCGCGAGCAGCGGCATCGGGGCGGCCACGGCGCGGCTTCTCGCGGACCAGGGCCACACCCTCGTCCTCGGCGCGCGGCGTACCGACCGGCTCGAGGCCATCCGTGACGCCGGCGGCGACGTGCACGTCGACCGGCTCGACGTCACCGACCGCGCGGACGTGACCCGGTTCGTCGACGCCGCCGTCCGGAATCACGGCCGCGTCGATGTGCTCATCAACAACGCCGGGGTGATGCCGCTGTCCCGGCTCGACGCCCTGCTCGTCGACGAGTGGGACCGCATGATCGATGTCAACGTGCGCGGCCTGCTGCACGGCATCGCGGCCGCGCTGCCGCACTTCCAGCGGCAGGGCTCGGGCCACTTCGTCACGGTCGCGTCGATCGGGGCCCACGAGGTGTCCCCGACGGCCGCGGTCTACTGCGGCACCAAGTACGCGGCCTGGGCGATCACCGAGGGCCTGCGCCAGGAGGTCGATCCGTCGATCCGGGTGACCACCATCTCGCCCGGGGTCGTCGAGTCCGAGCTGGCCGAGTCGATCAGCGACCCGGTGGCCCGGGGGGAGATGCGGGTCTACCGGGCGAACTCCATCCCGGGCGACGCCATCGCGCGCGCCGTCTCGTACGCGATCGGGGAACCGGACGGCGTCGACGTCAACGAGGTCGTCGTCCGGCCCACGCGGCAGCGCTGACCGATCACGGCACCTGGGTGGTCGTCGGCGGTGCTGTGAAGCCCGTCTCTTGCCTTGTTCACCGGTGTCGCGATGCCGCTCGGGTGCTATCTTCATATGGACAGCTTGTTCATATACGGCTTGTTCAGATAAGGGAGTGTCGTCATGGCGAAGCAGGAGCGGGTGGCCATCGTGACCGGGGCGTCCGGTGGCATCGGGCGGGCGGCGGCGGTGCGGCTGGCCCGCGACGGGATGGCGGTCGTCGTGCACTTCGGCGGCAACCGGGACCGGGCCGACGAGACGCTGGCCCTGATCGCCGAGGCCGGCGGGCGCGCGGTCGCCGCCGGTGGGGACGTGGCCGACGAGGAGGCGATGGCCGCGGTGTTCGCCACCGCCACCGAGGCTTTCGGCGGCGTCGACGTGGTGGTCAACGCGGCGGGCTCGATGCCGCTGGGCCCCGTCGCCCAGATGGATCTGGCGACGTTCGACCGCATCATCCGGACGAACCTGCGCGGGACGTTCGTCGTCAGCCAGCTGGCGGCGCGGCAGGTCCGTTCCGGCGGCGCGATCGTCAACTTCTCGTCGACCGTGACCCGGTTGCAGTACCCGGCCTACGCGGCCTACGCGGCCGCGAAGGGCGGGGTCGAGGCGATGACGCTGATCCTGGCCCGCGAGCTGCGCGGGCGCGACATCACCGTCAACACGGTCGCGCCCGGCCCGGTGGAGACGCCGCTGTTCCTGGACGGCAAGACCGACGAGCAGGTGGCGACGGCGGCCAAGGCCAACCCGATGGAGCGGCTGGGCCGGCCCGAGGACATCGCCCAGGTGGTGGCCGACCTGGCCGGCCCGTCGCGGTGGATCAACGGCCAGGTGCTGTTCGTCAACGGCGGCGCGGCGTGAGGTTCGAGCAGGCCCAGGCGGCGCCGTCGTCGTTCGGGCCCGACGCGATCAGCGGGCGGCGTCCGGATGGCCCGGCATGCTGGAGCCGCCACCGCTGCTTCCCGAGGCGCCGCCGGCTGTGCCCGAGCCGTCCGGCTCGGTGACGATGTCGCTGTCCGGCATGCCGGCCGGCCGGCGGTCGGTCTCGACCTGGGTGAGCGGGGCGCCCTCTTCCGGCTTGGCCTGCGGGTCGATGGGCAGCTCGCCGTTCCGGTTTCCCTCATCCGTCGTCATGCCGGGCGCGTACCCGGGGTGTGACTGTTCATGCGACGGGGTCGCTGCCGGGGCTCAGTCAGGGGGTTCGGTCGCCCCGGCCTCGGGCTCGTCGGACCGGTCGGGGCCGACCCGGACGTCGTCGCCGGCCGGCAGTGTCGGCGCGTCGGCCTCGTCGGTCGCGGCGTTGTCGTCGGTGGCCGGTTCCTGCGGTTGTGACGTCATGACTATGGCGTACCCGTCAGATCGGAAACGACGCTTCGCGAGCCGGCGACGAACGCGGCGCCACCGCCCTGGCATACCGCGGGAGCGCTGGGGTATGCGTCACGGCCCGGCGAGCGAAGGAGGGCAGGCCGATGGCACGGTACGGCGACGAGGTGGCCGCTCTGGCCGCGCCGCTCACGGACCCCGGTGATCTCGACGTGCTGCTCGACCGGGTCGGTGACGCCCGGGTCGTGATGCTGGGCGAGGCCAGCCACGGCACGCACGAGTTCTACACCTGGCGGGCGGCGATCAGCCGGCGCCTGATCGAGGAGAAGGGTTTCTCGTTCGTCGCTGTCGAGGGGGACTGGCCGGACTGCGAACGGGTGGATCGCAGCGTCCGGTGCCGGCCGGACGCGCCGGTCGATCCCCGGGAGGCGCTGCTGGCGTTCGACCGGTGGCCGACGTGGATGTGGGCCAACGAGGAGATCGTCGACTTCACCCGGTGGCTGCGCGACCACAACAGCACCCGGGAGGCGGGCGCCCGGGCCGGATTCCACGGCCTGGACGTCTATTCGCTGTGGGAGTCGCTGCGCGAGATCCTGACCTTTCTGCGGGAGCACGACCCCGAGCAGGTGCCGGCGGCGCTGGCCGCTTATCGCTGTTTCGAACCGTACGGCGAAGACCCCCAGGAGTACGCCTGGGCCACCCGCCTGGTCCCCACCCACTGCGAGGACGAGGTGATCCGCCTGCTGGTCGACCTCCGGCGCCGGGCGGCCGAGGAGCCGAGCCGCTTCGAGGCGTGGCAGAACGCCGAGGTGGTCGCCGGCGCGGAGCGGTACTACCGGGCGATGGCGCGTGGCGGGCGCGAGTCGTGGAACGTCCGGGACCGGCACATGGACGAGACGCTGGACCGGCTGCTGGGGCACTACGGGGCCGGCGCGAAGGCGATCGTCTGGGCGCACAACACCCACGTCGGTGACGCCCGGGCCACCGACATGGCCGACGCGGGCCACGTGAACATCGGTCAACTGGCCCGCGAGCGGTACGGCGCCGATCAGGTCGTGCTGGTCGGCTTGGGCACGTACCGGGGGACCGTCATCGCCGGGGACGCCTGGGGCGCGCCGATGGAGGTCATGCGGGTGCCGCCGGCGCGCCGGCACTCCCTGGAGGAGGTGCTGCGGGCGACCGCGCCCGATCAGGCGCTCTTCGTCTTCCCGTCCGGCGACCGGCCGGGCGTGCTGACCGAAGAGCTGGACCACCGCGCGATCGGCGTGGTCTACCACCCGGACCGGGAGAGGCACGGCAACTACGTGCCGACCGTGCTGGGTGACCGCTACGACGCCTTCTGCTGGATCGCGGAGTCGCAGGCCGTACGGCCGCTGCACCTGCCGGTCACGGACGCGCGCGAGCCCGAGACCTTCCCCTCCGGCGTCTGATCCGGCGGGGGAGCACCGACCGGTCAGGCGACGTCACCGACGGCGGCCCGCAACTGAAGGCGACTGGTGATTCCCAGCTTCGGATAGATGTCGTACAGGTAGTTCGCGACGGTGCGATGCGAGGCGTCGATGCGCGCTCCGATCTCCCGGTTGGTCAACCCTTCGGCGGCCAGCAGGGCGACCCGCAACTCCTGCGGCGACAACACGTCGGCACCGGATCTCGGGACTCCACTGCCGCTCGCGGTGACGCCGGCGGCCCGGAGTTCGGCGGTGGCCAGCTCGGCCCAGGGCGCGGCCCCCGCGTTGCCGAAGAGGAACCGGGCCTCGCCCAGGTGCTCGCGAGCCGCCACGATCTGCCCGGTCCGGCGCAGCCAGGCGCCATAGGCCAGCAGGGTCCGGGCGAGCTCCAGCGGTACGCCGCCCCGGCGGCCGGCCGCCGCGGACTCCTGGAAATGTCGCTCGGCCCCGGTGTCGTCGAGGACCGCGGCGCCCCGCAGGGCGACGGCGCGCAGATGGTCGGAGTCCAGGACGTCGGCGGCCTGCCGGACCACGTCGACCTGCCGGCGGGCGAGCGTGATCAGTTCCGGGTCACCGCTGCCCGCGGCCGCCTCGGCCAGGTCGCCGACCGCGTTCCAGGCGATGGTCCGGTGCGGGCCGAGCGAGGTGAGCTCGTTCCCGGCCTCACCGAACCGCTTCTCCCGCAACGCCGCCAGCCCGTTCGCCCACCCGGCCATGGCCGTGACCAGGGCGGAGTGCGTCCGCGGCGGGAACGAACGGGTGCGGCGGATCTCACCCGCGGCCGCCGGGCCGGCAGCCGTCCAGGCCAGCGCGAGGGCTCGGGTGGCCGCGGCCAGATCACCCAGCAGCGGCAACCCCAGCTCCGCGCTGAGCTCGCCGGCCCAGGCCGCGTCGGCCCCGGCGTCGGCGGGCCGTCCCGACAGGATCCGGGTCAGTCCCCGCTCGGTGAGCTGGCGGACGTGGTCGCCGGCTGCTCCCCGGGTCACGGTGAGGGCGTCGGCGGCCAGGTTCCAGCTCTGGACGGACAGGTCGACGTCGTGCAGCGACTCGGCGGTGCGGGCGGCCGCGATCAGCAGGTGGCTGGTGTCGCGCGGCGGCGGCGCGCCGGTCAGGAGCCGGTCCCGCAGGGCCGCGATCAACGGTGGCAGCCGGCGACGGACCGTCGCGGCGTCACCGAGCGGATCGTTCCAGGACCGGGCGATGGTCAGCAGCGTCGCCGTCGTCGGTTCGGCCGCAGCCAGTTCGGTGAGCCCGGCCCTACGCTCGGAGCCGGCCGTCCCGGCGCCGGCGATCGCCGTCACCGCATCGTCCATGGCCTTGATCAACGCGGCTCTCGTCGGTGCCGGGAGGTCGTGGTACCAGGCGAGGGACCCGGCGGCGATCATGGCAGCGGCCCAGGTCTCGTGGTCCCACCGGCCGTCATCGGCATGCGACGACGCCTCCCGGGCCACGGCGTCGACAGCCTCGGCGGCCGACCGCCCGTCCAGACCCTCGGTCAGCGAGAGGGCGGCGCGGGTGACGAGCAACCGCCCGATCACCTGAGGGCCGGGCGACAACGCCATCGCCTCGTGGATCAGCTCGTGCGCCTCGGCGCCGTGCCCCGCCTGGCGGGCGAGTTCGGCGGCGATCGCCAGCCGCCGCGACCGCTCGGCGCCGCCGGCGGACAGAGCCGCCGCACGCCGCAGCAGCTCCACCGCTTCCGGCAGCCGGCCGCGCCGCGTCCGCCGATCGGCGGCTCCCTCGAGATCCGCCGCGGCGTCCTCGTCCTCGTCGTGGGCCAGGGCCGTGCGATGCCAGGTGGCTCGGACGAGGTCCGTCGTCGTGGCCGCGAGAGCCTCGTGCGCCTCGGCCCGCTCGGACCAGGTGGCGGCGCTGTAGACGGCCGACCGCATCAGCTCCTGCCGGAACTGGACCCGGTCGCCGGTGACGAGCAGGAGTCCCGCCTGTTCGGCCGGATCGAGGTCTTCCGGACGCAGCCCGATCCGGCGGGCCGCCGGTACGAGTTCCGGTAACAGGTGCTGCCCGGCCGCCGCGACCAGCACCAGGAACCGGCGGGTCGGCTCGGGGAGATCGTCGGTTCCGGCCAGCAGGCTCGCGGACATCCGGTGCGTGACCGGGAGGGGACGGCCGGCCGGCTGTTCCTGGTGGGCCGGCTCGGCGCTCAGCGCCGTGGCGAACTCCCGCAGGGCCAGCGGGTTGCCCTCGGCGGCACTGAGGACTCGCCGCCGGGCCGCCGCGGAGAGCGCCGGTGCGACGGACGTCACGAGTCGCTGGGCGACGTCGTCGGGCAACGGGCCCAGGTCGATACGCCGGAACGGCCATCGCACGCTCTGGTCCGTCCCCGGCCCGCCGTTCCGCAGGGCGCCGACCATGAGGATCGGCGCCGCCCGCAAGCGCCGGGCCACGAAGGTCAGCACCTCGACGGTCACCTGATCCAGCCACTGGAGGTCGTCGATCAGGACGAGCAGCGGTCCCCGCCGTCCCAGTCTCTCCAGCAGGCTCAGGACGGCCAGGCCGAGGGCCAGCCGCTCGGGAGCGGGGTCGTGGGAGAGCAGGAAGCGTCCCAGCAGGGCCGACCGTTGCGGGCCGGGCAGGTCGTCGGCCTCGTCCAGCACAGGATGCACCAGTTCGTGCAGCCCGGCGCCGGCTCCGGCCCGGTCGCACGGCAGCCCCGCGGCCCGCAGGATCAGGTAGCCGCGCGATCCGGCCCGGTCGGCGACGTGGTCGAGGAGCGCCGTCTTGCCCGTACCGGCCGCACCGGTGATGGCCACGGCGGTGCCGCTGCCCGACAGCCCGGCCACCAGGGAGTCCAGGACGGCCAGCGCCTCGTCCCGGCCCAGCAGAGTGGTTTCCTCCGGAGATGTCTCGAGCGTCACGTCGCCGGTGCTCCCCGCGCCGGCCTGCGAACCATGCAGGGCCACTTCCGACCGCCCGACCGCCACGAGACCGCTCCTTCCGTCGTCTCCCAGTGTGCGCGAGCCGGCTGGGGCGGGTATCCGTCACTTGACCCCCTGATCGCCGTCGGGCGCCCGGTCCGGGTGGGGTTCGGTCGGATCGGCAAGATCCTGGTAAGAAACAGAGCATGATCGGACGCTCGGACGAGCTCGCCTTCCTGCTCCGCTCGCTCGGCGCCATCGGCCCGGGGGGCCGGTTCGTGGTCATCGAGGGAACGGCTGGTATCGGTAAGACCACCCTGGTGGCGGCGCTGGAGACGGCGGCGCAGGAGGGCGGCTGCGAGGTTCTGAGGTGCACCGGCGTCGATCGGCAGCGTTCGGGGTTCGCGGCTCTCCACGAGTTGCTGCATCCGGTCCTGGACCTGGCCGGTGTCCTGCCGTCCCGTCAGCAGGAGGCGTTGCTGACGGCGTTCGGAGCGGTCGCCGACAGTCCGGCCGATCCGCTGCTGATCAACGTGGCCGCGCTGGGGCTGGTGGAGGAGGTCGCGGCGCGCCGCCCGGTCCTCGCGGTGGTCGAGGATCTGCACTGGCTGGATCCGTCCAGCGCCGCGGCCCTGGATTTCGTGGCGCGGCGGTTGAGCAACGCTGCCGTGCTGATGGTGGCGACCGTGCGTCCCGGCGAGGGGCCGGACGACAGCTTCGGGGGGCCGGACGCTCGGCGATTGTCGCTGGGGACGCTGGCCGACGACGAGTCCGAGCGGCTGCTCGACGAGGTCGCGCCGCGGCTGACCGGGCGCTCACGCCGGCGTGTCCTGCTCGAGGCGGCCGGCAATCCGCTCGCTCTGCACGAGTACGCGGCGGCACTCGGGGCGACGACCGAGGAGTCCGCCCCACCGCTGCGGCTGCCGACGTCGCGGCGCCTGGAACAGGCGTTCGTCGGAGACCTGGCGGTGCTGCCGGGCCCCAGCCGAGCCTTGTTGCTGCTGGCCGCGGCCGGGGACGAAAGCACTCACCTGCCCGATCTGCTGGCGGCCGGGGCCGAGGAGGGGATCACGCCCTCCGACGTGCTCCCGCTGGAGCACAACCGGCTGGTCACGGTCCGGGGCAACCGGTTGGAATTCATGCACCCGCTGGTTCGCTCGGCCGTCTACGGCGCGGCCTCGACCGTCGAGCGGGCTGCGGCTCATCGCCGGCTGGCGAGCGTGGAGAACGACGCCGTCCGCGCCGTCTGGCACCGCGCCTCCGCTCTGCTGGAGCGGGACGAACCGGTCGCCGCCGAGCTGGAGGCGGTGGCCCGGATCGCGCAGGGGCGCGGCGCGCTCCCCGACGCCGTGGCCGCTCTGCGCCGGGCCGCCGAGCTCTCACCCGACCCCGGCGACCGGATTCACCGCCTGGCCCTGGCGGCCGAACTGGTACGGCGGGCCGGGCAGATCAAGGAGGCCTCGGCGATCCTGGGCGACCTCATCCCGGTTGTCCGGCGGCCGGCCGACGTGACGCTCGTGATCATCACCGAGACCCGGCTCGGGCTGACGGCCGGCCACCCGATGCGGAGTCTGGACGAACTGATCGCGATCGTCGAACGCCTCGAGGCCTCCACCCCGGCCGAGACGGTGGCTTTGCGCACCCTGTCCCTGGCCGCTGCGGCGGGCCGGGCGTGGGGGATGGGCGTCGAGGCGGCGGTCGCCACGCGGTTGCGGGCAGCGGCGGCGAAGCTGTCGGCCTCGCACGACGGCTGGGCGCAGCAGGCGGTGCTCACGATGGTCGATCCGGTCGCGCAGGCTCCCCGGGTCAGGCCGATGCTGCCCAGCCTTTACACCCGGGTCCTCGACGAGGCGATGATCGACGGGCGGGAACGGGCGCCCGGAACCAACCAGTGGCTCCACATCCTCGCCCGGGTCGCGGAGGCCGTGCACGACTACGCGACCGCCCGGGCGAGCTGGGAGGAGTATCGCCGCTACCACCACTCCAGCGGCACAATCGCCGACGAGGCGCCCGCCCTGCACGGACGCTCGATGCTGCGACTGCTGGCCGGGGATCTGGCCGGCGCGCTCGCCGACAGCGAGCGGGTCATGGAGCTGGGCGTGCTGAGCAACTCGCGGCGTTCCTCGGCCTCCGGGGCCTCGATGTCGGCCCTGGTGCACGCGTTCCGGGGTGACTTCGAGCAGGCCACGGCCCGGATCCGGGACAGCGGCGACCTGCGGGATCACCAGCCGCACGCGATCATCAGCTGCCGGGCCGGCTGGGCGGCCGGGCTGGTGGCGATGGCCGAGGGGCGCTACGGCGACGCCTGGCTGGAGCTGCGGCAGGTGTCGGTGCATCCGACGACGGCGATCTGGGTGGTCGCCGATCTGGCCGAGGTGGGCCTCCGCAGTGGGCACGAGGCGGCCGTACGCGAGGTGGTCGCCGACGCGGAACGGCAGGCGCGGGCCTTCGACGCGCCGTACATCTGGGCTGTCGTCCACCGCGCCCAGGCGGTGCTGGCGCCGGAGGACGGCGCCGGGGAGCTGTACGAGCTGGCGCTGCGGGAGGCGCGCTCCGCCGGTGAGGCCCTGGAGATCGCCCGCTGCGAGCTGGCCTTCGGTGCGTGGCTGCGCCGCCGGCGCCGCATCGTGCAGGCGCGGGAGCACCTCGAGCAGGCCCACCGGATCTTCGATGACTGCGGTGCGAAGGCGCTGGCTGACCGGGCGTCCGCCGAGTTGCGGGCCGCGGGGGTGGCCGCCCCGGCGCCGGTCGCGGGCCGGGACGAGCCCGGCCCGGATGTCACGGCGATCCTCACTCCGCAGGAGCTCGCGGTCGCCCAGCTGGCCGCGTCCGGTCTGACCAACAAGGAGATCGCCGACCAGGTCTATCTGTCCCCGCGCACGGTCGCCGCCCACCTCTACCGGGCGTTCCCCAAGCTCGGCGTCTCCGGCCGGGCCCAGCTGAGCGATGTCCTGCGCCGCTGACCGGCTCTCAGCGGCGCACGGTCGCTCCCATCCGGTCAGCGGGCAGCGGGGTCCTTGTCGCCCCGATAGGGCGCCACGGGTTGCGGCCGGTCGAGCAGGAACGCCCGGATCGCCGCCGCGGTCTCCGTGGGGCGGCTGGCCCACAGCACGTGACCCGCGTCCTTGATGTAGACGAGGGACGAGCCACGGAGCACGCGCGTGTAGGCGTAGGTGTCGGGCCACGGGATGTAACTGCACTCTCCGCGCAGGACGAGCGCGGGGGTGGAGGAACGGCGCAGGGCCGGTCGCGGATCGGGCAGGTCGCCGATCGTGCTGCTGGTGACCGTGTTGGCATAGAAGTCGAAGCCTTCGAGGTCCACTTCGGGGATGCGGTTCCCGTCGCGGGCGCAGAAGGACTGCCGGATGAAGCCGGGAATGTTCTGGTCCAGGTAATGGTCGACCTCGGCCCGGGGCGCGAACCGTTCGGCGGCCGCGGGAGCCGTCTGCGCCAGGACTGCGGCCATGAGGAAGCGGGGTGCGAGCAACGAGGGAGCGGCGCCGGGGGCTGAGCCCGGGGCCGCCGTACCGGTCGCGGCGGCCTCGGCCGCGTCGGGCGGCCCGGGAAGCGTGCCGGGCTCGCTGAAGACGACCTTCGCCACGTGCTGCGGGTAGGCGGCGGTGTAGAGGGCGGCCAGGGAACCGCCCCAGGACTGGCCGATCAGCACCATCCGCTCCGCGCCGGTCTTCCGCCGGACAGCCTCCAGGTCGGCCACCGCGCGGGCGGCGGTGTAATCGGCGGCGTGGGGAAGCGCCCGCGAGGCTCCGACGCCGGCTTGTTCGAACAGATACACGTCGTACCCGTCGCGGGTGAACTGCGGGAAGAAGTCGTACTCGAAGGGGCGCAGCGGCCCGCCCGGACCGCCGTGCAGAAAGACGATGGGCGTACCGGTGGTGCGTTTCGTCGTGGCCGGGTAGCTCAAGTAGGCCAGGCGTGAGCCGGTGTCCAGATCCCAGTACCGCACCCCGGCGGCGGCCTCCGGGTGGGATTCGTCGCGGGTCAGCGGCCAGAACAGCACCGAGCCGCCGACGACGGCGAGGACGGCGGTGATGACGGCGCTCGTTCGCAGCGAACGCCGGCCGGAGCCCGCCACCAGCCCGGCCAGCCGGCCCAGCGCCGCCACGGCCAGGAAACACCCCGCCACCGCGGCCGCGGCGAAGACAACCGGGACGGCGGACACCCCGGCGGTCAGGACGAACAGCCAGAGGCCGGCGACGAGGCCGGCCAGGGTCGCCACGATCCAGAGCAGAACGGCGACGAGGCGACGGACGGGTCCAGCGCGTCGTCGCGCGGGCTTACTGCCCACCCCATGCTCAGCGGTGTCGATGGTCATGCGCTCGTCCTTGGGGTCGGTCGCCGCCGTCGGCCCGCATGGTCCGGGGCCGACGGCGGTGCGGGTGCGGCCCGCCCCGGTCGGGATCGGGCCGGCGAGAGGCCCTACAGGTCGGTGCCGAGCACCCGGCGGAGGAAGCCGATCCCCTGGGTGATCGCCGCCTCGGCCGCGAAGGTACGGCGCAGCGGGTTGAGGCCGACGAAGTCGTGAGTGATGCCGGCGTAGCGAACCGTGGTGATGGGCACGCCCGCGGTCCGCAGCTTGGCCGCGTAGGCCTCGCCTTCGTCGCGCAGGACGTCGGCCTCACCGACGATGATCAGCGCCTCGGGCAGCCCGGTGAGATCCTCGGTCGTCGCCCGCAGCGGGGACGCGGTGATCTCGTTCCGCTGGTCCGGGTCGGTGGTGTACTGGTCCCAGAACCACTTCATGCCTTCGCGGGCGAGGAAGTAGCCCTCGGCGAACTGGGTGTAGGAGCCGGTGTCGAAAGCGGCGTCGGTCACCGGGTAGTACAGCAGCTGTCCTTTGAACTCCACGCCGCCGCGCTGCTTGGCCAGGATCGTGGTGACCGTGGCCATGTTGCCGCCGACCGAGTCGCCCGCGACGGCGATGCGGGTGGTGTCCAGGCCCTGCTCGGGGCCGTTCATGGTGATCCAGTCGGCGACGGCGTACACCTGCTCGATCTGGGTCGGGTACTTGGCCTCCGGCGCCAGGTCGTAGTCCGGGAAGACCACGGCCGCGTTCGTGCCGTCGGCGAGCTCACGAACCAGCCGGTCGTGGGTCTCGGGGCCACCGAAGACCCAGCCCAGCCCGTGCACGTAGAGGATCACCGGCAGCAGCCCGGTCGCGCCGGCCGGACGCACGATGCGCACCCGGATCTTGCCGGTCGGGCCGCCGTCGATCTCCAGGTCGGACACGTCGGCGTTCTGAACCGGGAACGGCGGATCGGTCTGCACCGTGATGGCGACCTTACGACCTTCCTCGGGGGTGAGCTGGTACAGGAAGGGCGGCTTGGCGTTGGCGTCGGCGAAGGCTTGCGCCGCCGGCTCGAGAACGGGTCGGACAGGCTCGGTCATGGAACTGCCTTTCAGCTGTCGGTCGCGGATCGCGAGTACGACACGATGCTGCCCGCCGGGAAAGGCGTGGGCATCCGACACATGACCGTATGTCGGGGCTCTCGCACGGGTCCTGCCCCGTGGCCGCCCGTCCCGGGATCGAGGGCCGCCGCGGGTGGATCAGCGGCTCAGGGCCTCCTCGAGGAGCTCGTAGGTCTTCTGGGGTTCGCCCGGGACGCTCGGCACCACTGTCGCGCTCGGGAGCAGCTGGACGACCGCCATCAGCTCGTCGTACATGCGGCCCAGCACCACGGGTCCGCCGCCCCGCTCGACGAGCTCGTGGTGGTGGCGGACCCACGGGTCCTCGGTCGTCGCGGCCCGGTGGTGGAACCGGTCGATCGCCGGCTGGCGGTCGTCGAGCAGGACGATCTCGCGGAAGCCGGCCCCGTGCCGGCGCGCGAGCTCCTCGAAGCCCCGGATCTGGTCGAGGGTGGCGGAGTACTGCGGTAGGACGACGTCGTGCCCGCCGTCCAGGTGGGCCGCCGCCATCGCCCGGGCCAGGGACCACACGGCCGGCCAGTTGTCGGTCTGCTCGTTCTGCCATCCGCCGACCAGTCGGTGCAGGGTGTCGATGTCGAGGTTGAGCGTGCCGGGATGCCGGTCGATGTGCAGCGCCGACAGGGTGGACTTGCCGATGCCCGGCGGGCCGTTCAGGTGGACGAGTCGCGCCATCGTGTCACCGTAGTCAGGAGCGGCGGCGAAAGGCGGGTCAGACCGCACCGAGGACATGTTGGATGCCGGTGACGGCCGCCCCCCGGGCCCAGTCCTGGAACGTGGACGGGGCCACCGTGATGTCGAGCTTGCACCGCTGGGTTTCCTGAGGCCCGGGCCGGAGCCGCTCGGCAACCGTCTCGGCCAGCACCGGCGAGGCGGCGATCGTGGCGACGTCCTCACCGGCCAGCACGATGCGGGTGGTCTGCAGGGCGCCGGCGAAGGTGGCGGCCAGATGCCCGAGCGCGCGCGCAGCGTCGTCCAGCAGCCGGGCCGCGGCGGCGTCGCCGGTGGCGCGTTCGACGAGTCCGGCCAGGGTGACCGGCCGCCCGGCAAGAGCGGAGGCGTGCCGTTCCAGGTCGTCGCGGTTGAGGTACGCCGCCACACAGCCGGCATGGCCGAGGCCGCATCGCGGGCCGTGGCTGTCCAGCGGCGCGTGGGCGAGCAGGTGCCCGTTGTCGATGAGCTGGTCGACGACGTGACCCTCGCGGACGACGCCGAACCCGAGGCCGGCGCCCACGGTGACGACTCCGAAGGTCGCATGCGTCCGGCCGGCGCCGAACCACAGCTGTTCGCGGGCCAGCGCCGTCACGTCGTTGGTGACCACAACCGGCAGGCCCGTGCGGTCGCGCAGGGGAGTGGCGAGGTCGACGTCGCGCCAGCCCAGAAAGGTGCCTTCCCGTACGACGGAGCGATCGTGGATCACGCCGCCCACCGAGACGCCGACGCCGTCGAGGGACGGGACCCGGCGGCCCAGGCGGGCCACCACCTGGCTGATCACCCGCACCGTGGCCGCCGCCGGCACGGAGCCGTCGGCCGACCGCGCGGGCAAAGCGGCCTTCGTGATCGCCTTGACGTCGCCGAGCATGTCGCACACCACGCCGTACGCCGTGCTGCCGGTGATCTTGCAGCCGGCGACGTGCCGGGCGCCGGGCACCACGGACAGGATCTGCCGGGGCCGGCCCACTCCGGGAAGCGGCTCGGCGTTCTCCGCGACCAGGCCCTCCTCGACCAGAGCGCGAGCCAGCCGGGACATCGACGCCGACGAGACCCGGAGCAGATCGCCCAGGTCACCCCGGGTCGCCGGGCCGTGAGCGAGCAGGTGCCGGGTCACCGCCAGGGCGCCGGTGGACAGGCGCGCGTCGGCCGGCGGTGCGATGCTGCTGGGAGCCACGTGCCCAGGTTACGGATCGACTCTTGCCTGTGGACGGTGATGTGGTTAGTTTCATTCTGATTGAAATTAATCGATGTTGGGGGTGTTGCCGTGCAGCCACGTCCACCGACGGTCTCCAGCCAACCGAGGCCGGCGCCCCGCCCACACTCACGTTCGTCCCCCGCGGGCCCGGCCCGCTCGATGCTCGCCCTCGTCCTGCTGGCCGGCGCCGTCCTCGCCGCATGTTCCTCCGACGACCGCACCACCATCACGTTCTTCCAGTTCAAGGCCGAGGCCCAGCAGTATTTCCAGGAGCTCGCGGCCCAGTTCGAGCAGGCCAACCCCGACATCCGGGTGGTCGTCGACAATCCGGCCGACCCGGAGACGGCGCTGCGCACCCGGCTGGTCAAGAACGACGTGCCGGACGTGATGACGTTGAACGCCAACGGCACGTTCGGCGAGTTCGCCAGCGCCCGGATCTTCCGCGACTTCCGTGACGACCCGGTGCTGGCCGACGTCACCCCGGCGTACCTGTCGGTGATCGGCAACCTCGGCGCGGGCTCCCGCGGCGAGGTCAACGGCGTCCCGTTCGCCGCCAACGCGAGCGGGCTGCTCTACAACAAGGAGCTGTTCGCCGAGCAGGGGGTGGCCGTCCCGACCACCTTCGAGGAGCTCATCGCGGCGGCCGACACGTTCAAGGCAGCCGGGGTCACCCCGTTCTACGGCACGCTGGCCGACGCCTGGACCGCCCAGTCCCCGCTCGCCCCGCTCTCCGCCCAGCTGCAGCCGCCGGACTTCTTCCAGCAGCGCTTCGAGGGCACGACGACCTTCGCGGAAGGCTGGCGCAGCACGGCGGAGCAGCTGGCCCAGCTGTACCGGTACACCCAGCCCGACCCGCTGTCCAAGGGCTACGAGGACGGCACGGCCGCCTTCGCCCGCGGCGAGTCGGCGATGCTGTTGCTGGGCAGCTACGCCGTACCGCAGATCCGTGACGGCAAGCCGGACTTCACGATCGGCAGCATGGCGTTGCCGGCCACGGACGACCCGGCCAAGACCACCCTGGTCTCCGGGGTCGACGTGGTCCTCACCGCTTCGCGCGACGGCGCGCACCCGGCCGAGTCGAGCAAGTTCATCCAGTTCCTGATGGACAAGAAGGTGATGCAGGACTACTGCGCCGCCCAGGTGGCCATCCCGACGCTGAAAGGCCTGACCAACAACGATCCGGCCCTGACCGGCGTGCAGAGCTACATCGAGTCGGGCCGCATCGTCGGCTTCACCGATCATCAGTTCATCCAGGCCATCCCGCTCGGCCCGCTGCTGCAGGAGTTCCTGATCACCGGGGACGAGAACACGTTCCTGCGCAAGCTCGACGACGACTGGGACAAGGTCGCCCAACGACGGACCTGGGGACTGGGAGCGGTGATCGCGTCATGAGCATCCAGACACCGAGCCGTGACGAACAAGCCGGTACTTCTTCCGGTACGCGGGACGGCCGCGAACAGTCGCACCGCAAACCGGGCGTACGCCTGGCCGGCGCCTTCTACCTCATGGTGCTGCCCGCGTTCCTGCTGTTCTTCGTCTTCCACACCATCCCGGTCCTGCAGGGCGTCTACTACAGCTTCACCGACTCACCGGGCTACGGGCCGTCGAGTTTCGTCGGGCTGCGCAACTACATCGCCCTGTTCACCGATCCGCGGGTGCTGCACGCGTACTGGTTCACGTTCCTCATCGCCGCGGTGGCGACCATCCTGGTCAACATCGTGTCGCTGGCCATCGCGGTCGGGCTGAACAGCCGGATCAAGTTCAAGAACGGGCTGCGCGCGATCTACTTCATCCCGAACGTGCTGGCCATCCTGGTCATCGGGTACATCTTCAACTACCTGTTCTCCAACTCGCTGCCCGCGCTGGCCACCAAGATCGGCATCGACTCGCTGGCGACGTCGCTGCTGACCAAGGCGAGCACCGCCTGGATCGCCATCGTGATCCTGGCGGTGTGGCAGTCCGCCGCCTTCAACATCATCATCTACATCGCCGGGCTGCAGACCGTGCCGACCGAGATGTACGAGGCAGCCGACCTCGACGGCGCGTCCCCGTGGCGGCGGTTCCGCAGCATCACGTTCCCCATGATCGCCGGCTTCTTCACCATCAACATGGTGCTGTCGCTCAAGGGCTTCCTGCAGATTTTCGACCACATCGTCGCGCTCACCGGCGGTGGTCCGGGCACCGACACCGAATCGGTGGCCCTGCTCATCTACAAGGGTGGGTTCCAGGGCGGCGAGTACGGCTACCAGAGCGCCAACTCGGTCGTCTTCTTCATCGTCATCGTCGGTTTCTCCATCGTTCAGCTGCGGGTGCTGCGGCGCCGGGAGGTCGAGGTCTGATGTCCACCTCAGCCAGCGAGACCGGGACCCTCGTCGGGCGTACCGACACCCCCACGACCGTGCGCACCTGGCGGCGCCGGCGCCGCGACCGGGGCGGCCCGGGCGTCAACTGGTGGCTCACCGCGCTGCTCATGGTCCTGGCGCTGACCATCGCCATCCCGCTCTACTTCGCCGTGGTCACCGCCCTGAAGACCACCGACCAGCTCGGCGGCACCGGCTTCGGGCTGCCCACCGACATCCGGTGGGCCAACTTCGCCGACGCGTGGCGGCTCACCGACTTTCCCACCACCGCCCTCAACAGCGCCCTCATCACCGTCGGCGCGGTCGTGCTGACCCTGCTGACCAACTCGATGGTCGCCTACGCCATCGCCCGCAACATGAACCGGCGCCTGTTCAAGGGGCTGTACTACTACTTCGTCTCGGCGCTGTTCGTACCGTTCCCGATCATCATGCTGCCGGTCGCCAAGGAGACGGCGATCCTGCACCTGGACAACCGGCTCGGGCTGATCCTGCTGTACGTGGTGTACGGCCTGGCGTTCAACATCTTCATCTTCACCGCCTACATCAACAGCATCCCGCGGGCGCTCGAGGAGGCGGCGGCCATCGACGGCGCCTCCACCTGGGCGGTGTTCTGGCGGGTCATCTTCCCACTGCTCGCGCCGATGAACGCGACCGTGGGCATCCTGACCTGTCTATGGGCCTGGAACGACTTCCTGCTGCCGCTGGTCATCCTGTCCGATCCCGGGTCGGCGACGCTGCCGCTGGTCCAGTACGTGTTCCAGAGCCAGTTCCAGACCAACTATCCGGCCGCCTTCGCCAGCTATCTGATGGCGATGGCGCCGCTGCTCATCGTGTACGTCTTCGCCCAGCGCTGGGTCATCTCCGGTGTCACGCGCGGGGCGGTGAAGTGAAGCCCGGACACCAGCGAGGAGACACCGCATGACCGCGCATCTGATCGGCCGGCCCGGCGACACCGGCCTGGTCCTGATCGAGCAGCCCGACCGGTTGCCCACCGTCGCCTGGTGCGGTGTGGTCGATCCGGCGGTCACCGCCGGCGACCTGGCCGCGCTGGGTCCGGCCGGGCTGCCGATGCTGCCCGAGGGCTCGCACGTCTGGTACGGGCGTGCGGGCCTGTCCGGCCACCGGGGCGCCGCCGAACCGGGCGCCTGGTCCACGCGTTTCGGGCCGGCTTCGCTGCGCGCCGACGCCGGCGGCGCGACGATCGAGGGCACCGACAAGGACGCCGGGCTGGCTGTGGCCACCGACGTGCAGGCGATGCCCGGTGGCCTGCTGCGCCTGCGGCACACCCTGACCAACACCGGCTCGACCGATTACCACCTCGAGGCGCTCGACGCCGTCGTCCCGGTGCCCGACCACGCCGTCGAGTCGCTCGACTTCACCGGCCGGTGGACCCGCGAACGCACGCCCCAGCGCCGGCCGGTCACCGACGGGCTGTGGCTGCGGGAGAACGTGCGGGGCAAGACCGGCTTCGACGCGGCGACCGTGCTCACCGCCGGCACACCGGGATTCGGCTTCGGGCACGGCCACGTCTGGGGCGTCCACGTCGCCTGGAGCGGCAATCACCGGCACCGGCTCGAACGCGTGGCGCCGGCCAAGAACAGCCCGGCCGTCACGGCCCTCGGCGGGGGAGAGCTGCTGCTGCCGGGCGAGGTGATCCTGGCTCCGGGCGCGAGCTACTCGACCCCCTGGGTGTACGTCGGGGCGGCCGACGACGGGCTCGACGGGCTCGCTGCCCGGTTCCACGGCTTCCTGCGCTCGACGCCCGCGCACCCGCGGACCGAACGCCCGGTGACCCTGAACGTCTGGGAGGCCGTCTACTTCGACCATCGCCTCCCGGTGCTGCGCGAACTGGCCGACCGGGCCGCCGGCATCGGCGTGGAACGGTTCGTCCTGGACGACGGCTGGTTCGGCGGCCGCCGCGACGACCGCGCCGGGCTCGGCGACTGGACCGTCTCGCCCGACGTGTGGCCCGACGGCCTCGCGCCGATCATCGACCACGTCCACCGGCTCGGCCTGCAGTTCGGGCTGTGGTTCGAACCCGAGATGGTCAACCCCGACTCCGACCTCTACCGGGCCCACCCCGGCTGGATCCTGGCCACCGCGGGCCGCAACCCACCGGAGGAACGCCACCAGCAGATCCTCGACCTGGCCCAGCCGGCGGCGTACGCCCACGTCCTCGAGCAGATGACCGCGATCCTGACCGACCACGCGATCGACTACGTCAAATGGGATCACAACCGCGACGCCGTCGACGCGGGCTCGGCCGTCGTGGACGGACGGCCCGGCATCCACGCCCAGACGACCGCGTTCTACCGGCTGCTGGACGAACTGCGAACCCGGTTCCCGCACGTCGAGTGGGAGAGCTGCGCCTCGGGCGGCGGCCGCATCGACCTGGAGGTGCTGCAGCGGGCCGAACGGGTCTGGACCTCCGATCAGAACGACGCGCTGGCCCGCCAGGCCATCCAGCGGTGGACCGCCCAGCTGGTCCCGCCCGAATACCTCGGCGCGCACGTCAGCGGCCCGGAGTCGCACCAGACCCGCCGCGTTCTCCCGCTGGACTTCCGGGCCGCCACAGCCCTGTTCGGCCACTTCGGCATCGAATGGGACCTGACCACCGCGACCGGCGACGACCTGGCCACGCTGGCCCGGTGGATCGAGCTCTACCGGACCCACCGGCGCCTGCTGCACACCGGCCGGACGGTCCGGCTGGACAGCACCGTCGAGGACGTCTGGGTGCACGGGGTCCTCGCCCCCGACCGGTCGGCCGCCATCGTGGCCTACGTCCAGCTCGACGAGCTGGCTCACGAACCACCACGCTGGCGGATCCCCGGCCTGTCCCGGACGGCCCGCTACCGGGTCCGGCGCATCGACCCGGCGGCGTGGCCGGTGTACGAGACGCCCACCGTCGCGATCAGCGGCGCCGCCCTGGCCGACATCGGACTGCCCGGCCCACCGGCGGCGCCGCTCACGGTGACGGTCCTGCTCGTCACAGCCACGTCACCGGATCGATAGGTGCGAAGACCTGAATCTTCATGTCGATGTCGCCGGGCCCTCATGCGGACGGTGCGCCGGCGTCGGCCGGCCGGAGTTGGCTCCCCGTGTCCCACTCGTGGAAGAGGAGCTGACTCACGTGCCTGCCTCACGTCGTACCTTTCTGGCCGGTGGCGCCGCCGCCGGTGTCGGCCTCGCCGTCGCCGGCGCCGTCCCGTCCCTGGCCCAGGCGCACCCGGGCCGCCCGGCCGGTCCCGCGCGGAACGGGCACGTGCCGTTCCCGCCGCTCGTCGACGACCCCGACGGCATCCTGGCCCTGCCCGAGGGCTTCAGCTACGCCGTGGTCACCCGGACCGGGGTCACCCGGCTCGACCGCGGCCAGGGCGTGACCCCGGCCGACCACGACGGCATGGCGGCCTTCGACGCCGGCCGTGGCCGATACACCCTGATCCAGAACCACGAGATCGACCCGGGCGCCGAGTTCGGCGTGCCGCACGTCCGGGGCACCGTCTACGACCCGGGCGCGATCGACGCCGGCGGCTGCACGGTGATCACGACCGACCGGGCCGGCCGCAACCACGGCGAGTTCGTGGCCATCTCGGGCACCGTCTCCAACTGCGCCGGCGGCCCGACCCCGTGGGGGACGTGGCTGACCTGTGAGGAGACCGAGGACCGGGCCGGCGACCCGTGGACCGAGGGCGACCGCAAGGGTGTCTTCCAGAAGGACCACGGCTATGTCTTCGAGGTCTGGGCCGACGGCACCACTGACCCGCGGCCGATCAAGTGCCTCGGCCGGTACGCCCACGAGGCGCTGGCCATCGACCGGGACCGCACTCACATCTATCTGTCCGAGGACGCCGACGGGCCCAACGGGCTGTTCTACCGCTGGACCGCGCCGCGCGGCGTCAAGGTGGGCCCGCGGGTGCTCACCCGGCTGGCCTCGGACGCGGGCGTCCTGGCCGCGATGCAGATCATCATGGACGACGGCTCGGTGCTGCCGGACGTGGCCTACCTGACCTCCGCCCAGCTGGGCCGGCCCTTCCCCGTACGGTGGATCGACGTGCCGGAGCGCGACGCGCGCGCCAAGCCGGTGCGGGAGCAGTTCGCCGACGGCCAGGTCACCCGCGGGCGCAAGTTCGAGGGCGTCTGGGCCACCGACGACGGCGTGTACGTCGTCAACTCGTACGCCTGGGAGGACGGCGACCTGCCGGCCGACGCGGCCCCGCACGACGGCATGGTCTGGTTCTACGACTTCCGGGCCCAGACCATCCAGCTGGTCACCTATTTCCCCCACCAGAGCACGGCCGAGGAGGGCGCGCCGGCGAAGTACACCGACCTGACCTTCGACGGCCCGGACAACGTGACCGTCACCCCGTGGGGAAGCCTGGTGCTGGCCGAGGACGGCGCCGGCGCCTCGCACGTGCTGAGCTCGTTCCCGGGCGGCCCGACGTACGCCATCGCCCGCAACCAGCTCAACGACTCGGAGTTCTGCGGGCCCACCTTCACCGACGACGGCAAGGTGCTCTTCGTCAACATGCAGGACCCCGGCCTGACCCTGGCCATCACCGGCCCCTGGGAGAAGTACCTCGGCTGAGCCGGCGCGACGAGCAGGGCCCGGCGATCGGTCGGGCCCTGTTGTCACCGGGCTCGGCCGTGGCCGGGCCGCGGAGTCAGGCGGGCAGGGTCTGGGGCCGGCCCCACAGATAGCCCTGGCCGAAGGTGACGCCGAGCTCCAGCAGCGTGTCGCGTTCGGCGGTGGTCTCCACGCCCTCGGCGAGCAGCGCGGCGCCGATCTCGCGGGCGAAGGCCACCAGCGACCGGGCCAGGGCGCGGCGCACGGGATCGTGGTGGATGCCGCGTACCAGGGCGATGTCGAGCTTGATGGTGTCGGGCCGCAGCTGCAGGATGTGGCTCAGGCTGGCGAAGCCGGCCCCGGCGTCGTCGACGACGATCTGGAAGCCCGCGTCCCGCAGCGGTCGCAGCCGGTTGTTGAGCCCGTCGTAGTCGGCGATCGGGGTGTGCTCGGTGATCTCGACGCCGATCTCCCGGCCGGCGTACCGCATGAGCAGGTCGTGGGCACGGGGGTCGCCGGCGGCCTCGGCCGAGAGGTTGAGCCCGAGCCAGATGCCGTCCGGGATGTGGTCCCGGAACTGCAGGGCGCGCTCGGCGGCGAACAGCTCCAGCTCGACGCCGAGGCCGCACTCGTTCGCGGCCGCGAAGGCCCGGTCCGGGGTGGCGAACAGGTCGGGGTCGAACCGCGAGAGGGCCTCGACGGCCACGGTGACGCCGTCGGCCAGGCGCACCACGGGCTGCACGACCGTGCGGACGGCGCTGGTCCGCAGGACGTCGCGGATGACCGCCTCGGTGTGGTGGGCCTGCTTACGGGCCCGGGCCGCGGGGCTGCCGAGGTGGTCGGTGATCAGGTCGGTGAGCAGGCTCAGGTAGCGCACGGCACTGTCGTCGAGGTCCGGCTCCGCGGACCGGCTCAGGCAGCACAGCATGCCCGCGACGGTGCCGTCGGCGTCGCGCCAGGGCACGCCGACGTAGGAGCCGATGTTCAGCTCGCGGGTCACGGCCAGGTCGCGGGTGATCGGGTGCCGTCGCGCGTCGGTGATGACAGTCGGCAGGGTGCCGACGAGCACCCGGGCGCAGAACGAACCGGCCAGCTCGGTGCCTTCCCCGACGACCACGTTCATGGCCGCGGTGTTGCCGGACGCGGAGGTGATCACCTGCTGGTCGGCGCTGAACGACGAGAGCCAGGCGACCTCCATGCCCAGGTGGGTGCGGGCCAGCGCCAGCAGCCGGTCGATCTGCGGATCGGCCGGGCTGCCGGCTCGCGCGGGCGTGCTGCCGGCCGGCGTCATGATGGCGGATTCCATGGTCGCTGTCCTTCGTCCTCATCGGCGGCCGCTCAACGCTCTTATCGGAACGCCGGCGGTCATCTTGAGCCCGGCCGGGCCGGGGTGTGCCGAAGACCCCAGTCGGCGCCGAGTGCTTGAGCGTGGTGCCGCGCGACCGATTATGGCCCAGGTGAACGCTGTATCGGAGCAGGATGGCCAGGGGCGGCGAGCCGTCTCCGACCGCCTGCTGGCCACGCTGCTGGCTGGATCCGGTGCGGTCGTCGTCCTGCTGGCGACCGGCGTCGTGGGCTCGCGGGCCGGGGTGGTGATCGCCTGGATCGCGGTGGCGGCCATTCACGTCGGGCTGGCCTGGGTCGCCCGTTCCACCGCCGGCCTGCCCGGCCTGCGGGCGCCGGCCCGCCGGTTCTGGCGCGTCGTCGCGGTGGCCGGCGCGATCTACCTCGCCGGTGACCTCGCGCAGGTCGTCATCGCCGCCCGCGATCCCGCCGCCGGCCCGGCGGCCACCGGTGGCGCGGTCCAGACGGTCACCCTGTCGGCCGGCAGCGCGCTGCTGATGCTGACGCTGCTCACGGTGCCGCTGGGTTTCGGCTCGCGCCGCGAACGCGCCCGGTTCTGGATGGACACGGCGACCGTGATGGTCGCCGCGGCCGTGGTCGGCTGGTACCTGGTGGTGCCGGACCGGCCCGCGGCCCTGCTCGACATGGCCGCCCCGGTGCTGGCCGGCCCGGTGATCCTGATGCTGTGCGTGTTCGTGGTGGCGAAGCTCGTCCTGTCCGGCACCGCGCCGTTCACCCGGGCCTGCGGCCTGATCGCCGCGGGCGGTGCGGTGCTCAAGTCGGGCGCCGACGCGATGAGCCGCGACGGTCTGGCCGGCAACCGGCTGCACTGGTACCTGGCGTGTACGGTGGCTGCCCACGCCCTGCTGGCGATCGCCCTGCGGGTCAACCAGCTCCAGCTCGCCGGTCGCCCGGCGGCTCTCGAGCCCCGGCGGGCCAAGCCTTACAGCCTTCTCCCGTACGGGGCGATCGCGGTCACCTATCTGCTGCTGACCGTCGCGGTGGTGCGGGACCGGCCGGCGACCGTGACGATCGCCCTGGGCGGCGCGGCGGTGAGCACGCTGCTGGTCGTGCTGCGCCAGCTGGCCGCCTTCCGCGACAACGCCCGCCTGCTCGGTGAGCTCGACACCAAGGTACGGGAGCTGCACGTGACACAGGAGGGACTGCGGGCCTCGCTCGCCGAGCGGGACGCCCTGGCTGCCCGGCTGCGCCACCACGCCTTCCACGACGGTCTGACCGGCCTGGCCAACCGCACGCTGTACGCCGAACGGCTGGACGCGGCGCTCACCACACCCGGCCCGGTGGCCGCCATGCTGATCGACCTCGACGACTTCAAACAGGTCAACGACCGGTGGGGGCACGCGGCGGGCGACACCCTGCTGCGGGAGGTCGCCCGGCGCCTGCAGACCTGCGTCCGGGCGACCGACACGGTGGCCCGGCTCGGCGGCGACGAGTTCGCGATCCTGCTGCGGCCCGAGCCGGACGACGACCTCCGCGAGGTGGCCGCCCGGATCGTTCGCGAGGTGGAGGTCCCGGTGCCGGTCGACGGCGGTGGTTCGGCACGGGTCGGCGCCAGCATCGGCATCGCGACAGCAACCGATCTGACCGGGGACGGCGACGCCCTGCTGCGCGAGGCCGATCACGCCATGTACGCGGTCAAACGGGGCGGCAAAGGCTCGTACGCGCTGGCCGCGGACAGCTGACGCTCCGGGTCAGGTCAGGGCGGCCGCGCCGAACGACACGGAGAAGCGTTTGCACCAGATGCTGACGCTGCTGAAGTCGCTCGGGTCGATGCCGGAGCGGAGACGGTACACCTGATTGCCGTGGTTGCCCTTGAGCCGTCCCAGCTCCGCGTACCGGCCGTCGTCGAACACGTGCCAGCCGTCGCGGCTCACCGGTTGGTCGGACAGCCACACCCGCAGATCGGGTCCGTCCGAGGTGGACAGCCCGACCAGTTCGAGCTGGTGGCTGCCGTCCGCGTTGCGAACCACCCGGGCGGTCCCGGCGGTGTCGTGCTCGTGCGTGACGAAGGAACCCCGCGCCAGCACCACTGCGGCCGGCGCGGGCGGCGCGGCTGGTTTCGAAGAGGACACCGATGGGCGAGGGGCCACGGACGTCTCGACGGACAACGTATCCGTCACGGTCGTGTCGGTGACCAGCCGCCAGGGCTGGAACCAGTACAGGCCCCCGGCGCCGCCGACGCCCAGCAGCGCCAGGACGACCCAGGTGATGGGCTTGGAGAGCACTCTGCGGATCACGACCCCCAGCCAACCGGGGCCGGGCCGTTCGCGCCAGGACCACGCTGCTTACGATCCCCTTACGCCGAGCGGCCTCCGCCGCCCGGGGGGAGGCGACGGCGCCGGTTTGACATCGGGACGGTCGGGTAGCCGTGCCCCATGCGCGTGATCAGCCCGGTTCTCCGGTCCTTCGTCCTCGGTGTCGTCTCCGGCGGCCGCAGTCTCACCGGTCTGACCGCGGTGGCCCTGACCACGGCGCCCGGTGACGCCGTGGCCCCGTGGACCGGTCTCACCAGTCGCAAGGCGCGTTCGTTGCTGGTGGCCGGAGCGATCGGCGAGCTGATCGCGGACAAGCTCCCGCGGGTGCCGAGCAGATTGTCCCCACCCTCGCTGGCCGGGCGGACGGCTGCGGCCGCGACCGCCGCGGGCCTCGCCGCCGTGCGCGGTGGGGCGCAACCGGCGAGGGCCCTGCTGCCCGCCGTGGCCGGCGCCGTCGCGGGCAGCCTGGTCGGAGCCCGGTGGCGTACGTGGGCCGATCAGAGGTCGTGGCCCCCGGTGGCCGCCGCCTTGCTCGAGGACACAGTGGTCGTCGGTCTGGCCTTTGTCGCCGCCCGGCGAGACTGAACCGCCGGAGGACAACAGCCGGCTCGGAGCCCTCACAGCCGGCGGTTCAGCGGGATGAAGGTGTCTCGGCGGGGTCACTGCGCACCAGAGGCAGGAGAAGCGCCACGACCCGGTCGAACGCCGGTTGACGCGGCGCACAGTCGTCGGCCGTCCGGGCCCAGGACGGGGTGCGGACGCGGTAGAGGTATCCGTCGGAACAGACCGCGCCGGTCGCGGACCGGGAGGCCGGGCTCCTCAGGGCGGGCTCGGACAGTGCCTGCCTCAGCGCGGCGAGCCGGTCGGCGTCGAGACGGAACGGGCTCCGCTCCGAGGTCGTCACCGTTCCGTCCGTGCCGACGCGCACCTGCTCGTCGACACCGGCCAGACCTCCCGTACGGGAGAAGTCGAGCGGAAGGACCTCGTCGGCGACGGGCGGGCTCGTGTCCGGGCCGGGCGGCGGGGTGCCGGTCGGGCTCGTGTTCCGGCCCGGAGGCGGAGTGTCGGCGGAAGCGCAGCCGCCGACAGCGATGGCCAGCATCAGCAGCAGGGCCGGCGCCGCGAAACGTCTCGTCATTCCCCTGGGACGTGCCGTCACCGTCGTCCGGTTCCGCTGTGGCCCCTTCGGAGTCGGGCTGCTTGCGGCGTGCGCAGGCCGCCCGGAAAAGGCAACGCCTGCGGAGACTGATCGCCTCCGCAGGCGTCACCGGGTAGGAGAGGGACAGGGTCAGGCGAGGACGCGGACAGCCTCGACGCTCAGGGAGCGGCCGACGGTGCCGACCTGGAGGTGGCCGTTACGGCCGGCGCACTGGGACTTCTGCCAGCCGACGTTGGCCACGTGGGCCTGGGCGCAGACGCCGGGGCGGGCGGTCATCCGCAGCGCCTCGAGGCGCAGGGCGCGGCCCTGGGTGCCGACGGCCAGGGTGCCGGTGCGGCCGGTGCACTGGGCCCGCTGCCAGCCGATGTTCTGCACGTGGGCCTGGGCGCACACGCCGCCGGCGCGGCGGGTCGAGACGGCCAGCGCCTCGAGACGCAGGGACTGGCCGACGGTGCCGGCGACGGCGGCGCGGCGGTTGGTGGAGCAGCGCCAGCCCTGCCAGCCGATGTTCTGCACGTGGGCGTTGACGCAGACGGTGCCGCGGTTGCGCATCATCGTCATCTTGGCCGCGGGGCTGAGCATCGGCGCCTTGACGGTCACGACCGGAGCGGGCGGTGCGGCCGGAGCGGCGGAGGCGGTGCCCCCGGCGACCGGCAGGGTGATCGCGGAGAGGGTCAGGCCGACCATCGCCGCCGTACGGAAGAGCTTCGAAAACTTAGCCATGCACTCCTCAACGCCCGAGCGAGGCCGAACGGTACGTTTTCACCCTAAATGTGGTTGTCATCGATGGTTACGGGCCTGGTCATGCCTTTCTTCGGCTTGTCTCGCCCTCGGGTCAGTCCTGCGGCTTGAGCGGCTCGTCCGGCAGGGAGCGGGCCGGCTGGTCCCCGGCGGCGCCGCCGTGGGTGGGACGCGCGGTCGCTTCGGGGGTCACGGTGGGCCGGCCCTGGGCTCGTTCCGGATGAGCGTCGCTGCCGGCCAGGGCGCCCTGCTTCGCTCCGGCGCTGTTCTCTTGGTCAGACATGTCGAACTCCCGTCTTGTTCTTCGCCATGGGGGTGGGGCGCTTGGCTAACCTTTTCCCACCCGACTAAACCTCAGACCTTCGCGTCCGCGGTGGGCACCGACCGGCCCGGGAGGCGCGTGACCGCTCCGGCGGGGCGGTTACCTCGCTTACGGCTCAGCACTTCCGCAATCGGTCCGATGGGATCCTTGCGGATGGCGGGGGCCGCCGTGATGGGTGCCGGGCGGAAAATCCTGTCCGGGACCTTCGTACGACACGGGGGTACAGATGAAGACGACGACAGCGAACGCCGCGCCGACGGCGGGGCGGCGGTCCTTCGGTGACTGGAGCGTCAATCTCAAGATCGTCACGGCGATCAGCCTGGCGGTGGCGGTCGCCGTGTTGGTCGGGATCGTGGCGTTGCGGGCGCTGAGCGCCGCGAGCGCCGCGGCGCAGTCGATCTACACCAGCAACCTCACCAGCGTCCAGGCGGTCGGTGAGATCAGGTCGACGATGGCGACGGCCCGGCTCGACGTGGCCAACCACGCGATCTCGCAGGACCGGCCCACCATGGTGAAGTACGAGCGGATGATCGCGGCTGATATGCAGGCCGTCGAGGCGGCGATCGCGGCGTACGAGGGCAGTGACCCCACGGGTGACCCGACGGTCATCGCGGAGCTGCGGGCGGACTGGCAGTCCTACAGCAAGATCGTGCAGGACACGCTCGTGCCGGCCAGCCAGAACAACAACCTGCGAGCGTGGCAGACCGCTCGCGACACCCAGGTCAGCCCGTTGATGGGTGGCGTCGGGGAAGACCTGGTCACGCTGACGAAGGCGGAGTCGGACGACGCGAAGAGCTCGGCGCAGGCGGCTCAGTCGGGATACGAGTCCGGCCGGCTGCTGTCGATCTCGCTGCTGGTGCTCGGTTGTCTGCTCGCGCTGGGCCTCGGGCTGCTGGTGGCGCGCAGCATCGTGCATTCCCTGACCAAGGTCAAGGGGGTCTGTGACGGTCTGGCCGACGGTGACCTGACCCGCACGACGGGTCTGACCTCCCGCGACGAGCCGGGTCTGATGGGCCGGTCGCTGGACACGGCGATGGTGAAGCTGCGGCAGACGGTGTCGACGATCGACCAGTCCGCCGCGTCGCTGGCGTCCGCGTCGGAGCAGATGTCCAGCACCTCCGAGCAGATCGCGGCCTCGGCGCAGGCCGCCTCCGCCCAGGCGGAGACCGTGTCGGCGGCCACCGAGGAGATCTCCCGCAGCGTGGACAGCGTCTCGGCCGGCAGCGAGGAGATGGGCGCGGCGATCCGGGAGATTTCCCAGAACGCCAGTGAGGCGGCCCGGGTGGCGGCCGAGGCGGTCGACGTCACCGCGGCCACCGCGGCCACGATGAACAAGCTGGGGGAGTCCTCCATCGAGATCGGCAACGTCATCAAGACCATCACCGCGATCGCCGAGCAGACGAACCTGCTGGCCCTGAACGCGACGATCGAGGCCGCCCGGGCCGGCGAACTCGGCAAGGGATTCGCCGTGGTGGCCTCCGAGGTGAAGGATCTCGCGCAGGAGACGGCCCGGGCCACCGAGGACATCTCCCGGCGGGTCGAGGCCATCCAGTCCGACACCGGCGGGGCGGTGACGGCGATCGAGGAGATCACCCGGGTGATCGCCCGGATCAGCGACTTCCAGACCACCATCGCCTCGGCGGTGGAGGAGCAGACCGCGACCACGGCCGAGATGAGCCGCAGCGTCAACGAGGCCGCGGCCGGCACGAGTGAGATCGCCGAGAACATCTCCGGGGTCGCCGAGGCGGCCCGGCTCACCAGCGAAGGCGTCACCGAGACCCGGCAGGCGACAACCGAGTTGTCACGGATGTCGGCGGACCTCACCGCACTGGTCTCCAACTTCCGGTACTGAGCCCGTACGAGGGACCGCGCGCCGCCGGCGCCGCTGCCGGCTCCACCCGGAGCCGCCGGGCGAGCGCCGGTCTCTCGTGGCACGATGGCCCCGGGAGGTCTTCCATGGATGTCGAGCAGGTGACCGAGCCGGTGTTCTACCACGCCGAGGGCCCGGTCTGGTATTCCGGCTGGGGCGGCCTGAGGTTCGTCGACATGCTGGCCGGTGACGTGGTGTCGCTGGCCGCCGACGGGTCGTTCGAGCGCCGCCACGTCGGGTCGGTGGCCGCCGTGATCCGGCCCCGCCGGGCCGGTGGGGCGGTGATCGGCGTGGAGCGTGGCTTCGCCCTGGAGGACGCCGACGGCGCCGTGACGGCACTGCCCGAGCTGTGGAGCGACACCGGCGTCCGGATGAACGAGGGCGGCTGCGACCCGGACGGCCGCTTCTACTGTGGATCCATGGCGTACGACCAGACGCCCGGCGCGGCTCGCCTTTACCGCCTCGATCCGGACGGTTCCGTGCGAGTCGTTCTCGAAGGGGTCACGGTGTCCAACGGGCTGGAGTGGAGCCCGGACGGGTCGCGGGCCTACTACAACGACACGGCCACCGGCGCGATCGCCGTGTTCGACTACGACACCGCGTCCGGGCTGACGAACCGGCGCACCTTCGCGGCGCTGCCCGACGACGGCCACCCGGACGGCCTGACCGTCGACGCCGGCGGCGGGCTGTGGACCGCGGTCGCCAACGGCGGCGCCGTCTACCGGTACAGCCCCGACGGCGTGCTCGAGGAGAGGATCGCCGTACCGGCGAGCAAGGTGACCGCCTGCACCTTCGGCGGCGAGCAGCTCGATCAGCTGTTCATCACCACCTCGCAGGAGGACGTCGACACCGGCGAGGACCCGTTGGCCGGCGCCCTGTTCCGGGCCGACGTCGGCGTCAAGGGCCTCCCGGTCCGGCCCTTCGCCGGCTGAGCCGGCCGGGGTGGGACGCGCGCGCCGGCCGTGCCCGGGACGCCCAAGGGCACGCGGCGCCGATCAGGGGAGCACCAGGCGGGACTCGCGCAAGGGTGCGCCGACCTCGTGCAGGTGGCGCAGCGCCTGCCGGTACGACTCGACCAGCCCGGTCACCTCGTAGGACACGCCGATCTCCGCGCAGTACGCCCGCACGATCGGCTGGGCGACGGCCAGGTTGGGCGTCGGCATGGCCGGGAACAGGTGGTGCTCGATCTGGTAGTTCAGCCCGCCCAGCGCGAGGTCGGTGAACCGCCCGCCGCGGACGTTGCGGGAGGTGAGAACCTGCTTGCGCAGGTAGTCCTCGTTGCCGGTGGGGTGCGGCATGCCCTTGTGGTTGGGCGCGAAGGTCAGGCCCAGGTACACCCCGAACAGCGCCTGGTGCACCACGAGGAAGGCCAGCGCCTGCCCGGGCGTCAGCACCAGGAACAGGGCCGCCAGATACCCGGCGATGTGCACGCCGAGCAGGACGGACTCCGTCGCCCGGTGTTTCACGTCGCCGTGGCGCAGGGCGTCGATGCTCGACTTGTGCAGGCTGATCCCGAGCATGGTGAGCAGCGGGAAGAAGAAGTAGGCCTGATTGCGGGTGACGAACGCCCGGAGACCGCTACGGCCCGCGGCGACCGCCGGCGACCAGACCAGGACCTCGTGGGCGACGTCCGGGTCGAGGTCGTCGTGGTTCGGGTTGTTGTGGTGGCGCGTGTGCTTCTCCGCCCACCAGCCGTAGCTCATGCCGATGGCCAGGTTGGCCGCGATCAGCCCGGCGCGTTCGCTGGCCTGCCTGGTGCGGAACACCTGCCGGTGCGCCACATCGTGCGCGACGAGCGCCACCTGGGCGAAGACCACGGCGAGGAAGACCGCCACGGCCAGCGTCCACCAGGAGGACCCGATCACGAAGAACGCGGCCCAGCCGCCGGCCAGCAGAAGCGAGACGACGACCAGCCGTACGGCGTAGTGGCCCGGCTTCCGCCGGAGCAGCCCGGCGGCGTTGATCCGCCGGTTCAGCTCGGCGAAGTCACTGCCGGCCGAGCCACGCGGGTCTCCCGTTGTCGCCGTCATGCCAGCTCCTCAGCTCGTCACCATCGGCCGGCGTTCGCCGGTCTCGTCGTCCACCCTCGGCCCTGAAGCGGGCGTGCGACCCCGGGTAACTCCCGGGGAGGGCCTCGTGCCGCCACCCCGGTGCCGGACGGGTTCATCGTTCCCGGGGGTCGGCGTAGACGGTAGGGGACTGTCATGACAAATTCGCACTCGCTGTGAGAGCTATCCGGTCTTGGACGCCGGCCGATCGCGGTGTCAGGGTGAGGGCCAGAGCGACAGCGGCGATGCCGGAACGCCACCCGGCATCCACAACAGGCACAAGGTGACACCATCGTCTCGACCAAACGCCGCTCTCGGCCGCACAGCCCCGGCACGGTGCGCTCCCAGCTCGCCTCCCGCGGCGCCGACGTTGTTCTCGTCACCGTGCGCGAACTGCGTCTCATGCTCGGGTTGTTGCTGATCCTGTTCATCACCTCGGAGACGTGGCGTTACATCGGCCGGCTGGCCACCTTCCGCCTGGTGGTGCTGGAGGTCGCCACCTTCGTCGCGGCGCTGCTGGTTGTCGTGCTGGGACTGCGGCACACGCTCGGTCCGTCGGCGGCGGCCGGGCGCGCGGTGGTCCGGGTCGCGGCCGAAGTCGTGGCGTTCGGGGCAGCGCTCTTCCTGACCTTCGTCGTCGTGGGGGTCATCTCGGTCGACGCCGGCCTCGTGGCCGAGTGGTCGGGCCGCCCGGACGGCGTACTGCTGTCGATCGGTCTCGGTGATCCGGCTCTGGTCGTCAGCCGGCAACTCCTCCAGGTCGCCGCCTTCCTGGCCGCTCTGGGCGCCCTCGTCTTCGCCACCGAGGTGATCGCCGACGCCGGCACCCGGCACACCCTCATCCACGACCTGATCGAGCCGGCGGCCGACCCCATCGCCCGGTAGGGCACACGGGGGCGTCACCCGTGAGTTCCCCGGGGTCGCCCGCCCGCGCTGTGAACCACAGTGGTCTCAACGGTCCACCAGCGTCGGCGGGATCGGGAGACGGAGGAGCTGGCATGAAAGCGGAGACGCTGCGGGAAGAGCCGCCCACGATACTGACCTTCGCTGCCCGCGACGGGCGGCTGCTCGCGACCGGCAGCCCGGAACGGGGGCGGCGACCGGCGCTGAGTGACGGGCCGGGCCGGGACTTGATGAACGACGCGCTGATCCGGCGCGGCAGCACCTCCGGGGTCACCGAGACCGCGATCCAGGCCGTGGTCGCTCTGTGCCTCGACGATCTGCTCACCGGCGATTGGGACGAAGCGCTGCAACTGGCCGGCGCGGGCCTCGAGATGTGCGACCGGCACGGCTATCAGGAACTGCGGTGGCCCCTCTGGGTGGTCAGCGGCGTCATCGCCGCCCTGCGGGGCCAGGACGAGCAGGCCGGGGATCTCGCGGACCGGCTGGCCGACTGGGCCAGCCGCCGGGGATCGGCCACCGTCCGGCTCTACGCCCTCTACGTCCAGAGCCTGATGGCGCAGGCCCAAGACGACTTCGAGCAGGCCTTCCGATGTCTGTCCGAGCTCGCCGTGCCGGCCACCTTCGCCGACCATCTTCCGCTCGCTATGGCCGCCTCGGTGGACTTCGTGGACTGCGCCCTGCGCACCGGCCGCCGGGAAGCCGCCCGCGCCTACGTGACCCTGTTACGAACCGCCGACCCCGCGGTCCTGTCGCCGCGGATGAACCTGCTGACCGCCTGCGCCACGGCTCTGGCGCACCCGCACGAGACCGATCATTTCCAGCGGTCGTTGTCGGTCCCCGGCATCAAGGACCTGCGGTACGACCGGGCCCGGGTACAGCTCGCCTATGCCGAGCGACTTCGCCGGAGCGGATCGGTCCGGGCCGCGCGGGGGCATTCGGGCGAGGCCCGGGCCACCTTTCTCGAGTTGCGCGCGCAGCCCTGGCAGGCCCGGGCGGACCGGCAGCTGCGGGCCACCGGGACTGTCCGGATCGGGGCGGCGGAAACCCACGCCGAGGCGCTCACCCCTCAGGAACGGGCCATCGCGGACCTGGCCGCGTCCGGGCTCACCGACAAGCAGATCGGCATGCGGCTCTATCTGTCCCACCGGACCGTGAGCGCCCATCTGCGCCGGGTCTACGACAAACTCCAGATCTCGAACCGGACGGCGCTGCGGGATGCGCTCGGCGCCGATCGCCGGCCGTCGGATCCTTTCGCCCGGGCGGGCGGGCCCGGCGCCACCGGCGCCCACGAGGTCGCCGCAGCCGGCTGAGGGCAGGCCCGCCCTGGCCCGCGGTCACCCGGTCACGCGGGCCGAGACGTCGTCGAGGGCCTTCCGCTCGTCGGGCGTCAGGTCGAGCGTCGCCGAGGCGATCAGGGCCGGGAGCTGGTCGACGGCGCGGGCGCTGGCCACCGGGGCGGCGACGTCCGGCCGCGTGCGCAGCCAGGCCAGCGCGACGGTGGCCGGGGCGACACGGTGGGTGCCGGCGATGTCGGACAGCACCGCGACCACGGCCAGGCCGTCGGGTGTCAGGTACTCCCGCGCGGCGCTCGCGCGGGGCCCGGCCGCCTGATCGCCCGTGGCCCGGTACTTGCCCGTGAGGAACCCGCCGGCCAGGCCGTAATAGGGCAGGACGGCGAGGTTCTCGGCCGCGGCGAGCGGAGCCATCTCCTGCTCGTACGCTGTCCGGCTGACCAGGTTGTAGTGCGGGGAAACGGCGACGGGAACGGCGAAGCCGTGACGCCGGGCCACCTCGAACCACGCGCGGATACGGTCGGCGCTGTAGTTGGACACCCCGATCGCCCGGACCTTGCCCGCTCGCACCAGCGCGTCGAAGGCGCCCGCGGTCTCCTCCAGCGGCGTGTCCGGGTCGTCGTAGTGGGCGTAGTAGAGGTCGATGTAGTCGGTGCCGAGCCGGCTCAGGGAACCCTCGGCGGCGGCCGCGACCGTGGCGGCGGACAGCCCTCCGTGCTTCCCGGTGACCTTGGTGGCCAGGACGATCCGCTCCCGGCCGCCTCCGGCCGCGAGCCACTTGCCGATGATCGTCTCGGACACGCCGCCGGGGTTGCCCGGAGCCCAGGCCGAGTAGATCTCGGCCGTGTCGACGAAGTTGCCGCCGGCGTCGACGTACGCGTCCAGCACCCGGTGCGAGGTGGACTCGTCGCTGGTCCAGCCGAACGTGTTACCGCCCAGGTTGAGCGGGAACACGTCGATGCCGCTGTTGCCCAGAGTTGCCATGGGAAAGCCCTTCCATCAGGATGCCGGTGGGTACGCCTCGCGCCGCTCCCGCGGTCACCGCAGCTCCTCGGGCAGCTGTCGGCAGGCCGGGGTTCGGGGCTCGACAGGCCCAGCCTCGGCCCTCCGGGCGGCCGGCCACCCCGGGTGACCTACGGGCCCGGACACGGGTGACCCGGCCGGGACCGTCACGGCCGGACCGGTCGGCGCGGACACTGCTACGGTTCCGCGAATGATCTCGACCGTTCCGCTCGCCTACGACCTCGACGGCTCCGGGCCGCTCCTCGTCGCCGTTCACGGCCTGACCGAGGACCGCCACTTCTGGGACCGGGTGCCGCTGGCCGAGCACTTCCGCACCGTGCGCGTCGATCTGCGCGGGCACGGCGCGTCGCCGCACGCGGCGCCGTACGACCCGCTGACGATGGCCGGCGACGTCCGCGCTGTCCTGGACAGCCTAGGAGTCGAGGAGACGCCGCTGATCGTGGGTCACTCCTACGGCGGGATCGTGGCCACCGCCTACGCCGCGCGGTTCCCGGTGCGGGGCGTGGTCAACGTCGATCAGACGCTCCCCGCCACACCTCTGCCCGGCCACGTGGCCGAGACCGTCCGTGGTCCGGGTCACCGCGAGTTCCTGACGTCCGTCTTCGCCCAGATGTACGGCGAGCTGGACCCCGCTGTCGCCGAGGACCTCAGCCGGCGCCGGAAGGTCGATCACGACGTCCTGCTCGGGGTGTGGGCGCCCCTGATCGATCGGGGACCCGAGGAGCTGGCCGCGTTCGTGGCGGACCTGACGCCGGCCCGCCCCACCCCGTACCTGTCGTTGCACGGCCTGCCCGTGGAGGACGACTATGCGACGTGGCTGAGCGACCGGATCCCCGGCGCGGTGGTCGAGACCGCGCCGGTCACCACGCATTACCCCCACCTGGCCGACCCCGCCTGGTTCGTCCGGCGGCTCCGGAGCTTCGACGGGGGGCCCGACGGAACCGGTCCGGATCAGTCGATCCGCGGCGACACGTGATAGTGGGCGATCCGCCACGTCCCGCGGTCCCGGCGCGCGATGACGGTGAGGGCGAGCGGCAGCGGCGCCCGGGTGCCCGCCGCGAAGGTGAACTCGACGGCCACCCAGGCCAGCACCACATCGTCGGCCAGCCGGCGAGCCCGCAGGAGGTCGTAGGCGACGGTCATGCCCATCGGTTGTCCGGCGTAGTACTCCTTCACGCCGGCCCGTCCCACGCTGTAGGGGTGCAACCCCTGGAAGACGGCGTCCTCGGCGAAGAGGTCGGCGACCTGGTCGGGGAGATGCCGGTCGACGGCCTCCCGCCAGGCGTCGAGGACGCCACGGAGCACGGCCCGGTCGAGGTGGTCGTTCATCTTTTGCCCCTCACTGTCCGCCGGCGCTCTGTCCACCGTCGACATGCAGGATCTCGCCGGTGACGAACGGCGCGTTCTCGAGATAGACGATCGCGTCGGTGACGTCGCTGATCTCGCCCATCCGGCCCACCGGGTGCAGACCGGCCAGCGCCTCGTGGGTCCCGGCCGGTAGGCGGCGACCGTGGCGGCGCCGATCCCCCGGGAGGCCCCGGTCACAACTGCGACGGACATGACTGCTCCTGACTTCGTCATCGGAGAGAGAACGTGTCGTAGCAGTCCCGGGCGCTTCACCAGCTAACGGCGGAGCGCCCGGGGCCCGGCTCAGCGGGTCGATCGGAAGGCGGCACGGAGCTCGCGGGTGAACAGTCCGGGCTCCTCCCAGGCCGCGAAGTGCCCACCCCGCGGCGCTGTGCCGTAATAGCTGAGGGTGGGATAGCTGATCTCGGCCCAGCTGCGGGGCGCCTGGAAGATCTCACCGGGGAAGGCGCTGAAGGCGACCGGGACGCCCACCGGCGGATGGCTCTGGCCGGCGCTCTGCGTTCTCTCCCAGTACGCCCGGGCGGCCGACTCGCCGGTGCCGGTCAGCCAGTAGAGCGAGATGTTGTCCAGGATGTGCTCGCGGGTGAGGTTGCCCGACGGTGGGCCGCCGCGGAACGCCCGGGAGATCTTGAGGTAGCTGTCGGTGTCGTGGTCGAGCATCCAGGCGGCCAGGGCGACCGGGGAGTCCAGCAGCGCGTAGCCGATCGTCTGCGGCCGCGTCGACTGCTCGACCAGATAACCCCGGCCGCTCGCGGAGAAGACCTGGAGCGCGGCCTGCGCGGCCTTCTCCTGGCTGGTGTTCTTCGGCAGGCCGGTGGTGCCGTTCAGCGCCGGGACGAGCAGGTTCAGATGGATGCCGAGCAGGCCCGCCGGGGCGACGCGGCCCAGGCTGTCGGTGACGGCCGCGCCGACGTCCCCGCCCTGGGCGACGTAGTCCCGGTAACCGAGGCGGCGCATCAATTCGGCCCAGGCCCGTGCCGTCCGGGTGGTGTCCCAGCCGAGCTCGTCGGGCTTGCCGGAGAAGCCGTAGCCGGGGATCGACGGCAGGACGAGGTGAAAGGCGTCCGCCGCGGCGCCGCCGTGCGCGGTCGGGTTCGTCAGGGGACCGATCGTCTCGAGCAGTTCGACGATCGAGCCGGGCCAGCCGTGGGTCATGATGAGCGGCAGAGCGTTGCTGTGCCGCGAGCGTACGTGGATGAAGTGGACGTCGACGCCGTCGATCTCGGTCGTGAACTGTGGCAGGGCGTTGAGCTTCGCCTCGAGCCGGCGCCAGTCGTAGCGGGTCGCCCAGAACCGGGCGAGAGCCTGGGCGGTCGCCAGTTGCACGCCCTGCGAGCGGTCGTTCACCAGCTCGCGGGTCGGCCAGCGGGTCGCGGCGACGCGGCTGCGCATCTCGGTCAGCCGGCCCGGCTGGACGGCAACCCGGAACGGGCGGATCGCGGTCGGGCCGGCGGCCGGTGCCGCACCGGCCGGGGCCGGGCCCAGCACGGCGCCCGCGGCGACGGTGACTCCGGCGGCCAGGCTGCCCTGCAGGAGTTGCCGTCGAGTGGGCTGGGACGTGGACGAGGTCATCAATTGCCACCTTCTCTGGGATTCGTCCGGCCGGACGGGAGCGGACAGCCGGTCATCGCAGCGGGCGGAAGGCGGCCCGCAGTTGCGCCGCGAACAGTTCCGGTTCCTCCCAGGCGGCGAAGTGGCCGCCGCGTTCGGCCACCCCGAAGTAGTTGAGCGTGGGATACGAGACCTCGGCCCAGCTGCGGGGCGTCCGCCAGATCTCGCCGGGGAAGGTGCTGAAGCCGACCGGGACGCGGGGCGCCGGCAGCGGTGGGCGGCCCGCGGCGGGAGCGTCCGGTCCGTACGCCTCCCAGTACGACCGGGCCGTGGAGGCGCCGGTGCCGGTCAGCCAGTAGGCGGTGATGTTGTCGAGGAGGTGGTCCCGGGTGAGGTTGCCCGAGGGCTGTCCGTCGACGAAGGCGCGGGCGATCTTGTGGTAGGAGTCGGTGTCGTGGTCGATCATCCAGGCGGCCAGCGCGGACGGAGAGTCCAGCAGCGCGTACCCGATGGTCTCCGGCCGGGTGGCCATCTCGACGAAGTAGCCGTTGCCGCTGGTCTGGAAGACTTTGATGGCCTCCAGCGCCGCGCGTTCCTCCTCGGTGGTGTTCGGTAGTGCGGCCGGGTCGTTGAGCGCGGTGACGAGCAGGTTGGTGTGGATGCCGGCCAGGCCCTCGGGGCCGAGCCGGCCCAGGGCGTCGGTGACGCCGGCGCCGACGTCGCCGCCCTGGGCGACGTAGCGGTGGTAGCCGAGGCGGTTCATGAGTTCGGCCCAGGCCCGGGCGGTGCGGACGAGGTCCCAGCCGATCTCGGCCGGTTCGGCGGAGAAGCTGTATCCGGGCAGGGAGGGCAGGACGAGGTGGAAGGCGTCGGCGGGGGTGCCGCCGTGGGCGGTCGGGTCGGTGAGCGGGCCGATCGAGTCGAGCATCTCGATGACGGAGCCGGGCCAGCCGTGCGTCATGATCAGCGGCAGGGCGTCCGGGTGCCGGGACCTGACGTGCACGAAGTGGAGGCCGACGCCGTCGATCTCGGTGGTGAACTGGGGCAGCGCGTTCAGCCGGGACTGCACCCGCCGCAGGTCGTACTCCTTCTCCCAGTAGCGGCCGAGCGCCCGCATGGTGGCCAGCTGCACCCCTTGCGTACGGTCGCCGACGAGCTCCCGGGTCGGCCAGCGTGTGGTGGCCAGGCGGTGGCGCAACTCGTCGAGCGCCTTTTCGCGGAACCGCACCGTGAACGGTCGGATCGCCTGGCCGGTCTGTTGTTCGAGCGTGGTCATGGCTCGCACTCCCCTTGGGTCGGATTCGGCGCGCGGCCCCCGGCGGCTTTTCCACCGCCGCCTCTCGATTCGGGCGTCCGCGACGTCCCCAAGCCTGGCGAGATTCGAGGCCACTCACGCCCGTCGGAGACCCTGGTCGATACCCGGGCGACGGGCTCGATGTGGCGGTGGACACCACCCCGGCGGCCCCACGGGGGTTTACCGGCCCTAGGCGAGGTGATGATGGGGTTTTGGTCCTCCTCCGGAGAGGCGTGGCGACGTGCCGTCGGTCCTCGACCCGCAACACCTGATCTCGACGTTCGGCCTGATCGGCATCCTCGCCGTCGTCTTCGCCGAATCCGGACTGCTGATCGGCTTCTTCCTGCCCGGTGACTCGCTGCTGTTCACCACGGGCCTGCTGGTCGCCGGAGGCACCTATCTGCACCAGCCGTTGTGGCTGATGTGCCTGCTGGTGTCGGCGGCCGCCGTGCTGGGCGACCAGACCGGCTACCTGTTCGGCCGCCGGTTCGGCCCGGCGCTGTTCCGGCGGCCCGACTCGAGGCTGTTCAAGAAGGAGAACCTCGCGCGCGCCCGGGACTTCTTCCAGAGGTACGGCGCCCGCTCGATCGTCCTGGCCCGGTTCGTGCCGGTCGTCCGAACCTTCACCCCGATCGTGGCCGGTGCGAGCCACATGCCGTACGGAAGGTTCGTGACCTACAACGTGATCGGCGGGACGCTGTGGGCCTGCGGTGTCACCACGCTCGGATACTTCCTCGGGCAGGTGGCCTTCGTCCGCGCGAACATCGAACTGATCCTGATCGGCGTCGTTGTCGTCTCGGTCCTCCCGGTGGCCGTCGAACTGCTCCGGGCCCGCCACCGCACCCGCCGCGACCCGGCCGGCCAGAACTGACCGCCACGGCGCGGCGGTTGTGGCTTCGCAGGCGGAACGACTTGGCCGATTCCTGATCTGAGGCAACCGTCGCGCGCCGAGGGTGCGCGGTCAGCCGCAGCAGCCGCCGGACTGCTCGGCGGGGGTGGGCGGCGCCGTGATGACCGTGAGGGGCGTGCGGAGCAGCCCGCCGGAGACGCCGGTGGCCAGGCCGCGCCCGGCCGGCTCGGGCACGGCAGCGGGGGCGCCGCAGCAGCCGCCGCCGGCGTCGATGGTGTCGCTGTCGAGATCCTGGCTGCTGTTGCAGACGCCGGTCTCGGGCAGGTCGAGCTGGACGTCGCGGGCCGCGGCCCAGTCGCCGTCGAGGGCCGCGACCACCGAGCGGGCCTGCTCGTAGCCGGTGGCGAGCAGGAAGGTCGGGGCGCGGCCGTAGGACTTGACGCCGATGGCGTAGTAGCCGGGCTCGGGGTGGGTGAGCTGGTCGGCGCCGTGCGGCGGGACGGTGCCGCAGGAGTGCTCGTTCGGGTCGATCAGTGGCGCCAGGGCGCGGGTGGAACCCATGATCGGGTCGAGGTCGAGGCGCAGCTCGCTGACGATGCCGTGGTCGGGCCGGAAGCCGGTGGCTCCGACGACCCGGTCTGCGGTCACCGTGCGGGTGCCGTCGGACACCTCGACCCCGTCCGGGCCGGCGGTGACGGACTGGACACTGAAACCGGTCAGCAGCGTGATGGCGCCGCTTTCGACGTGCTCGCGCAGGCGGGTGCCGAGCGCGCCACGGGCCGGGAGCGCGTCGGCGGACTCGCCGCCGTAGGTGCGGGCGGGGGTGGCCGCGCGAATGGCCCACGTGACGGTGGTGCCGAGGGCGTTCTCGGCCAGGTCGAGCAGCGTGCTGGCGGCGGAGTGCCCGGCCCCGACCACGAGGACGCGGCGGCCGGCGAAGCGGTCCCGGTCGCGGCCCAGCACGTCCGGCAGGGCGGTCTCGACGTACGCGGCGGCTTCGGTCTCGCCGTGCGCCGGGATGCCGGAGGCGCCGAGCACGTTGGGCTTTCCCCACGTGCCGGAGGCGTCGATGACGGCGCGGGCGAGCACGTCCTCGCCGGTGGCGAGCCGGATCAGATACGGGGCCCGGTCACGGCCGGTGGTGCGCAGGCGGTCGAGGCCGAGGCGGGTGACCGCGATGACCCGGGCGCCGTAGCGCACGTGCGGCTTGAGGGCGGGCAGGTCGGCCAGCGGCTGCAGGTAGTCGGCGGCGAGCTGGGCGCCGGTGGGCAGCTTGTCGTTGTCGGGGCGGACCCAGCCGGCCTCGGTCAACAGCCCGGCCGCGGCCGCGTCGATGTTGTAGCGCCACGGCGAGAACAGCCGCACGTGACCCCACTGGCGCACGGCCGCGGCGGGGCTGTCGCCGGCTTCGAGGACGACGAAGGCGATGCCCCGCTGGGCGAGGTGCGCGGCGGCGGCGAGACCGACGGGCCCGGCGCCGATGACGGCCACGGGCAGGGTGTCCAGCCGGGCACTACCGGCGACATGCTGGTCGCTCATGACCGTCCTCCTCCAAGGCGAAACGGATTCGAAAACCGTCGAACTTGACGATCGTCGAAACCGACAGTTGCACGCGGATTCGATATCTGTCAACCTCGAAGCATGTCGAAATCAGCGCCCGCCGTCACCGATGCCGACGTGGCGCCGTGCTGCCCGCCCCTGGCCCACAGCCGCGTCCCGGCCGAGGCGGCCGTTCCGCTGGCGCAGGCGTTCAAGGCTCTCGGCGACCCGATCCGCCTGCAGCTGATGTCGATGATCGCCTCCGCCGAGGGTGGCGAGATCTGCGTCTGCGACCTCACGCCGGCGTTCGCGATCTCCGGGCCCACCATCTCGCACCACCTCAGGGTGCTCAAGGAGTCCGGCCTGGTGACCGCCGAGCGCCGGGCCAGCTGGGTCTACTACCGGGCCCGGCCAGATTTGATGCGGCAGCTCTCCGCCCTGCTCGACATCGGGTCCGCCGCGGAGTGACGGACCCGGCGAAGCCGCCCGCACCCACCTGGCCCAGCACCTCGACCCGCCGAGACCGGAGTTCCGTGTCATGCACCCCATCGCCGCCTGGCGCCGCCTGCTCGCCGAGTTTCTCGGTACGGCCCTGCTGGTCACCGCCGTGGTCGGCTCCGGCATCATGGCCGTCACCCTCTCGCCCGGCGACGTCGGCCTGCAGCTGCTGGAGAACGCGGTGGCCACCGCGTTCGCGCTCGGCACGCTGATCCTGACCTTCGGGCCGGTCTCCGGCGCCCACTTCAACCCGGTCGTGTCGGCCGCCGACTGGTTCCTCGGCCGTCGCGCCGGCACCGGCCTGACCGGCGCCGAGCTCGCCGGGTACGCCGCCGCGCAGACCGCCGGGGCGATCACCGGGTCGGTGCTGGCCAACCTGATGTTCGACCTTCCCGCGGTGACGTTCTCGACCCGCGAACGGTCGGCCGGGCACCTGTGGCTCGGCGAGGTCGTCGCCACCGCCGGACTGCTCCTGCTGATCTTCGCGCTGGCCCGCTCCGGACGCGCCTCGGCGGCTCCCGCCGCGGTCGGCGCCTACATCGGGGCCGCGTACTGGTTCACCAGCAGCACCAGTTTCGCCAACCCGGCGGTCACCGTCGGCCGGGCCTTCACCGACACCTTCGCCGGCATTCAGCCCGCGTCCGTGCCCGGCTTCGTCCTCGCCCAGCTCGGGGGCCTGGTCGTCGGGACCGGCCTGCTGCTCGCCCTGTACCCCACGGCCGGTCGAGCCGCCGACGATGTCGTCGTCGCCCGGCCCGCCCGAACCCGCTGACCACCACCCGTACCGGAGGATCGACATCATGACCGGCAAGCCCAGCGTCCTGTTCGTGTGCGTCCACAACGCCGGCCGTTCCCAGATGGCGGCCGGCTGGCTGCGGCACCTCGCCGGTGACGCCGTCGAAGTCCGCTCGGCCGGCTCCGCCCCGGCCGACACCGTCAACCCCTCCGCGGTCGAGGCCATGCGCGAGGTCGGCATCGACATCACCGACCAGCAGCCCAAGATCCTTCAGTACGAGGTCGCGCAGGACTCCGACGTCATCATCACGATGGGCTGCGGCGACGCCTGCCCGGTCTTCCCCGGCAAGCGGTACGAGGACTGGAAGCTCGACGACCCGGCCGGCCGGGGTGTCGAGGCCGTCCGCCCGATCCGCGACGAGATCAGGACCCGGATCGAGGCACTCCTGGCCGACCTCCTTCCCGCCGGCCGACCCTGATCGTCTCGCGCATGGCCCGCAGACCGTAGTGGAGCAAGCCCTGCCACCGCAGGAAGGCGTCGCACAGGTCTTCGCGGGCCTGCTCGTCGGTGGGGCTCAGCTCGCCGGCCAGCGAGGTCAGCGTGCAGTCGCCGCGGCCGCTGTCGTGTTCCTGATGCTCGATGGCCGCGTCGGCCCACGCCCGCAGGGCGTCGAAGCTGCTTAGGAGCCCATGACGGGCCGGCCGGGGATCAGCGGCGTCTGGGCCTGGCGGTTGATGACCGCCTTGCGCGCCCCGAAGGGCCGAGGCGCTGTCCGGCTCAGGCCGAGAGAATGGCCTTGGCCACCTCGTCGGGGTTGGTCAGCAGGGCCTCGTGGCCACCGCCCACCAGGACCGGTCGCACACCCACGCGGGCCGCGAGCTCCTCTCCGGGGGCGGCCAGGGAGATGTCGTCCTCGGCCAGGACGTAGGTGATCGGCCGGCCGAGCGTCTCCACCCCCTCCACGTCGAGCGCGTCCAGCATGTAACCGCCGGGCTGCGGCATCAGCTGGTCGAAGACGACGCGCTGCAGCGCCTCGGGTTCGCCGGGCATCAGACCCTGTTGGAACGTGGGGAAGTCGAGCCCGATGGTGCCGTCCGGCGAGGCGGCGATGGTGTCGGTGACGAAGCCCTCCATCGGCCCCATGGCCGCTGCCATCGACTGGCCGCGGAGCGGGATGAAAGCGCTGAAGTACGCGAGGCCGGCCAGCCGGTCGCCCAGGCGGTGGGCGGCGCCGGTGATCGGGATGCCGCCCCAGCTGTGCCCGACCAGGACGACGTCGCGCAGATCGCGGCGCTCGACCTCGGTGACGATGTGGTCGACGGCGTCGCTCAGCCGCAGGCCGGCCGGGTCGTCGCCCAGGCTCAGGCCCGGCATGGTGAGCGCCGTGGCCCCGTGGCCGGACGCGCGGACCCGGTGTCCGACCGGATGCCAGGACCATCCGCCGTGCCAGGCACCAGGGATGAAGACGTAGTGCATCAGACCTCCAGATGTTGATCAGACCGCACTCTAGCCGACAGAGGCAAACCTGCAGAAAGGCGCATTCCGCAGAGTGGGTTGCAAAACCCATAAATCTGCGATACGAATGGGTTCAACAACCCAGAAAGGGGCTTCTCATGTCGGAACTCGCAGGTAAGACGGCCTTGGTGACCGGCGCCACCGCGGGAATCGGCCGGGCCGTCGCGATGCGGCTGGCGGAGGCCGGAGCCGAGGTGCTGGTGCACGGCCGCGACGCCGCCCGAGGCGCGGACCTGGTGGCGGCGATCGCCGAGCGAGGCGGACGGGCGCGGTTCGTCGCGGCCGACCTCTCGGCCGCCGCGGACGTCGAGCGGCTCGCGGCCGAGGCCGGCGACGTGGACATCCTGGTCAACAACGCCGGGGTGTACGAGTTCACCGCGACTGCTCAGACCAGCGCGGACAGCTTCGACCGGCACCTCGCGATCAACACCCGCGCGCCCTTCCAGCTGGTCGGGGCCCTGGTCCCGGGCATGATCGAACGCGGCCACGGCGTGATCGTCAACATCAGCTCGACCGCCGCGACCTCGGTCGCACCGGTCGGCGCGGCCTACGGCGCATCGAAGGCGGCGCTGGAGACCCTGACCCGCTACTGGGCCACGGAGTTCGGTGGCGCCGGGATCCGGGTCAACGGCGTCTCGTCCGGTCCGGTCCGCACCCCGGGCACGGCGCCGTTGCTGGCCGCGGTCGGCGACGCCATGGACCAGGTGACCGCGCGCGGCCGGATCGGTGACCCGGAGGAGATCGCCGATGTCGTGCTGTTCCTGGTCGGGGAGCGCAGCAGCTATGTGAACGGGACGGTGGTCGGCGTCCACGGCGGGGAGCGCAGCCTGCTGCCCGGCTGATCCGAGCCACGCTGTCTTATCCGGGGCTTAGCTCCCCGTCCCTACGGTCGCCGATCATGACCATCGCTGCGGAGAACGCACCACCGGCGGTACGCCCGGCGCCGCCCGCCCGGCCGCGCCTGCCGCACCTCGCCGCCGTCTCGGCGTACGTCCTGCTCGGGGTGGTCGTGATGGGACGGTTCGCCGGCCGGCCGGGGGAGCGGGTCTCGGCGCACCTGCCGATCGACCACACCTGGTTCGAGTGGCTGCTGGCGCACGGGGCGCACGTCGTGGCGCACGGCGGCAACCCGCTGTTCTCCACGGCTCAGAACTACCCGCTCGGCGTGAACATGATGGCCAACACCTCGGTGCTCGGCGTGACCGTTCCGTTGGCGCCGCTGACGATGCTGCTCGGGCCCCGCGCCACCTACGTGATCTGGATGATCCTCGCGTGTGCGGGCACCGCCGCGACGACGTACTGGGTGCTGCAGCGCTTCGTCGTGCGGTCGCGGGCGGCGGCGTTCGCGGGCGGGGCGCTCGCCGGGTTCGCGCCCGGGGTGGTGCATCACGCCAACGGTCAGCCCAACTTCGTGTCGAACTTCCTGCTGCCGCTGATCGTCGCGGCGGTGTTCGGACTGGGCGCGGGTAGACGGTGGCTGCGTGACGGCGTGGTGCTGGGTCTGCTGGTGACGTGGCAGCTGTTCATCAACGAGGAGCTGCTGCTGGCCACGGCGCTCGCGTGCGGCCTGGCCACGATCCTGATCGCGGTGTTCCGGCCGGCCGGGGCGCGGCGGCGGGCGCCGGCCTTCCTGCGGGGGCTCGGCGTGACCGCGGTCGTGGCCGGGGCGCTCTGCGCGTACCCGATCGCGTTCCAGTTCCACGGGCCGCAGTCGTTCGCCGGTCTGCCCTTGTTCACGCACTGGGGCGAGGATCCGGTCACGTACCTGACGTTCTCCCGCGACACGCTCGCCGGCAGTCCTCTCGGCGAGGCCGCGCAGGGCGTGACCGAGCAGAACAGCTGGTTCGGCTGGCCCCTGACGGTGGTGCTGCTCGTGCTCGCCGTCGCGCTGTGGCGGAGCTCGGTGCCGGCGCGGGTGGCGACCCTGGTGGCGGCGGTGTTCGCGGTGCTCTCGCTCGGCCCGGTGCTGCGCTTCGGCGGTGAGGAGACCGCGCACCGGGGTCCTCTGGGGCTGCTGCCCGAGGGCCTGCCGCTGTTCGACCTGTTGATGCCGAGCCGTCTGACGTACGTGGTCATCGGCGCCGCCGTCCTGCTGGTCGCGGTGGCCTGGGACCGGCTGCGCCCCACTCGCTTCCTGGTGGCGGCCGCCCTCGTCCCGTTGATCCCGACCCCCGTGCCGGCGATGCCGGAACGGCCGGCGCCCGAGTTCGTCACGAGCGGCGCCTGGCGTGAGTACGTCCGCCCCGGCGGCACCCTGGTCCCGGTGCCGCTGCCGAGCAACTGGCTCGGGCGCGACACGCTGGGCTGGAGCGCGCAGGCCCGGCACGAGTTCGCCGTGCCCGAGGGCTACTTCCTCGGCCCCGGCCCGGACGGCGTGGGCCGGATGGGCCCGGCGACCGTCAGCCGGACGACGCAGCTCGTCATCGAGACGTATCGCACACGCACCGCTCCCGCTCTGCCGGAGAGCCACCGGGCCGCCGTCCGGGCCGACCTGGCCCGGTGGCACGGGGAGGCCGTCGTGATGCGCGCGGAGGCCTTCAACCTGCCGCTGCGATCGCTGGTCTCGCAGGTGTACGGCCCGCCGGAAACGGTCCGCGATGTCTGGCTCTGGAAGCCATGACCTTATCGTCGCCTTATCCCGATCATGGCAGCATTGCTCGGGTGCGAGTACTGGTGGCGGACGACGAACGGCTGCTGGCCGACACGATCGCGGTGGGTCTGCGGCGTGCGGCCATTGCGGTCGACATCGCCTACGACGGCGGCGAGGCGATCGAGAAGATCCAGGTCAACCGGTACGACGTCGCGGTGCTCGACCGCGACATGCCGGGGGAGACGGGCGACGACGTGTGTCGCTGGATCACCGACCGCCGGCTCGAGACGCGGGTGCTGATGCTCACGGCGGCCGTCGGCATCTACGACCGGGTCGAGGGGCTCGGGCTCGGGGCCGACGACTACCTGACCAAGCCGTTCGCCTTCGCCGAGCTCGTCGCCCGGGTGCAGGCGCTGGCCCGGCGTACGGCTCCGGCCCTGCCCCCGGTCCTCGAGCGCGAGGGGATCGTGCTGGACGTGGCGACGCGGACCGCGAGCCGGGACGGCCGCCCGCTGGCCCTGACCCACAAGGAGTTCGGCGTCCTGCACACGTTGATGCGCGCGCAGGGGCAGGCGGTCACCACCGAGGACCTCCTGGAGCAGGTCTGGGACGAGCATGTCGACCCGTTCACCAACGTCGTGCGGGTGACCGTCTCGACACTGCGCCGCAAGCTCGGCGAACCGCAGGTGGTACTGACGGTGCCGCGGGCCGGCTACCGCGTCGGGCCGGCCTGATGGGGCTGCGCGCCCGTCTGGCCGTGGCCCTGTTCGGCACGGTGACCTTCGTTTTCGTCGCCCATTTCGTCTATTGGGAGATTCCCTGGGTGCCGCCGACCTACACCCCGTGCTTCGAGGTCGACAGCATGGTGTGCCGGGTCACCCGGAAGATCCCGATCGGCGACTTCGCCCAGTTCGGCATCGTGCTGGCGGCCTCCGTGCCACTCGTGGGCCTGCTGGTGTGGTGGGTGCTGGCCCCGGTGCGCCGGCTCCTGCCGGCCATCGCTCAGATCGGTCCGCAGAACCTCGGCCACCGGATCCGCCCGCGCCGCGGCCGGGACGAGATCAAACAGCTCGGCCGGGCGCTGGACACGATGATGAACGGCATCGCGGCCGGCTACGAGGGGCAGCGCAGCTTCGCGGCCAACGCCTCCCACGAGCTGCGCACCCCGCTGGCCCTGCAGCGGACGCTGATCGAGGTCGGCATGGCCGAACCGCTGACGCCCGACCAGTCGACCCTGCTGGCGAGTCAGCTGCTGGAGACGAACGCCCGCAACGAGCGGCTGATCGAGGGTCTGCTGGTGCTCAGCCAGGCCGATCAGGGCCTTCGCTCGACGGCCGTGCAGCCGCTCGACGACATCACCGCCGGCGTCGTCGACTCTCACGCCCGGACCGCCGCCGACGCCGACGTGAAGCTCAGCGCCGATGCGAGCCCGTACGAGGTCGAGGGTGACGCGGTGCTGCTGGAAAGACTGGTCCGCAACCTCGTGCACAACGCGATCAAGTACAACCAGCCGGGCGGCACTGTCGCCGTCACCGTCGGGGCGGCCGACGCCGCGCTGACGGTGGAGAACACCGGTCCGGTGATCCCACCCGAGCAGGTGGCCCGGTTGTTCGAGCCCTTCACCCGGCTCGCCACCGGGCGGATCGACCACAGCGGTGGCAGCGGGCTGGGCCTGGCGATCGCCCGCTCGATCGTGCGGGCCCACGGGGGCACGATCACCGCGACCTCATTGGACGGCGGCGGCCTGCGTGTCGCCGTCCGCCTGCCCCGGGCCGACACCCGGGCCGACGCCCGGACCGCGAAGTGACCGGCGGCCCGGTGGTGTTCCCGCCACCGGGCCGCCGTCACCGGACTGTCAGGCCGTACAGGTCAGACCGGGGGTGCCGGCCGCGCCGGAGGCGATGAAGCCGAACTCGGCCGTCGCGCCGGGTTGCAGCGACCCGTTCCAGCCGGCGTTGCGGACCGTGACCGTCGATCCGCTGACCGACAGGGTGCCGCCCCAGACCTGGCTCACCGACTGGCCGGAGCCCAGCGTCCAGGACACGGACCAGCCGTTCACCGCGCCGCCGCCCGCCTTGACCGTGATCTGGCCCTGGAAGCCGCCCTGCCAGGTACTGGACGTCACGTACGTCGCGCCGCACGCGCCGGCCGGCTGGCCGGTCGGAGGCGTCGTCGGCGGTGTGGTCGGTGCGGACGTCGGCGGGGTGGGGTTGGACGGGGTGTTCGGCGGGGCGGCCGCGCCGGTCGCCAGGCTCGCGGCCAGGGCGGGCTGGAACGAGCCGGCCGCGTACGCGCAGCCGTCCGCCTCGCCGGGCGGCTTGATCCAGAGGTAGGCGTCGATGTTCGCGTCCCCGGTGTCGAGCGTGGGGTAGCGCCCGATCCGCCGGTCGGTGTTGTCGTCGCCGCACCAGTCGCCGGCCGCGCCGCCGTTGCGGCTGGTGTCGATGACCTGTCGCTTGCCGGTGATGCCGCGGCCGGACAGTGCGCTCAGCACCGAGCGGCCGAACGCGGCCTCGTTCGCGGTGGACTGGAAGTTCGAGGCGTTGGTGTAGAACCCGTCGCCGTCGGCCACGCCCGCGTTGGCCAGCCGCCGGGCCTGCTCGGCCCCGCTGTTCCAGGCCGAGTGCCCGCCGTCCAGATAGACCTTGGCGCCGGCCGCCTTGAGCGTCCGGGTCGCGGTGGCCAGGGCCTGGTCGCGGGCGGTGATCTCGCCGGCGCTGAGGCAGGTCTGCAGCGCGATCGAGTCGGGCTCGAGCAGGATCAGCGTGGTGCGGCCGGCCAGGCCCCGGGCGATCCCGTTGACCCAGGTCTGGTACTGGGCCAGGTCGGGGGCGCCGCCCGCGCTGGCGCCGCCGCAGTCGCGGTTCGGGATGCCGTACAGGGTCAGGGCCGGAACCCGCCCGGCGGCGGCCGCGGCGCCGACGTAGGCCGAAACCTCGGACTGGACGGTGCCGAGGTTGAAGTTCGACAACCAGCGCGTGGCCGGCTGGCTCGCGATCCGGGAACTGATCAGCGACGTACGGGAGTCGTTGGGGTTGGCCGCCACCCAGCGCGCGACGGCGGTGTCCGGGTCGCGATAGAGAGTGCCGCTGAGCGTGCCGGCCGAGGCGGCGCCGGCGATCGTGACGCCGGCCGTGGCGCAGGCGATCGAGGCGGCGAGGAGGGTCAGCCGCCGGGAGCGCCGGGAAACAGTGGGGGACAAGGTGCTTCCTTCCGAAGGGGACGTCCGGTTTGGGAGCGCTCCCGAACGGTAACCCAGCGGTTCGGCGCCAGCAACCGAGCGGCCGTGATCAATGTGCCCCGGGTCGGCCGCTAACCCGGCGGACCTTTCCCATTGTTTGGGAGCGCTCCCAGTCGGTCACCTAGGCATTGATGAACGTCGTTGCGTAAGCATGGCCGGCCTGTTTAGCCTCCGGGCATCCCCGGTCCCTCGGTCCCCCTCGGTTTCCGCTAGGAGAACCCATGTCCTCTCACCGTCTCACCGCGCCGGCGTGGTCGTTGTTCCGCATCGTGGTCGGTCTGCTCTTCCTGTGTCACGGGCTCGCGTCGGTCTTCGGCGTGCTGGGCGGCAGCCGCGGCACCGGCCAGGCCATCGAGCCGGGCACCTGGCCCCACTGGTACGCCGGACTGATCCAGCTGGTGTGCGGCGCCCTTGTCCTCGTCGGTCTGGCCACCCGGCCCGCGGCCCTCCTGGCCTCCGGGTCGATGGCGTACGCGTACTTCGTGGTCCATCAGCCGCAGGGCCTCCTGCCGATCGAGAACGGCGGGGTCACCCCGGCCCTCTACGCCTGGGCGTTCCTGGCCATCGCGGTGCTCGGGGCCGGTCCCTGGTCGGCTGACGCGGTCATCACCCGCCGCCGTGGCGTACCGGCCGTGGCAACGGGCGATCGCGTGCTGGCCGACAGCCGCCGCTGATTCCGACCATCTGTCAGGAGGAACCATGCGTCATCTTCTCGCCGCGCTCACCGCGGCCTTGACCCTCGGCGCCACGGCGGGCAGCGTCCCGGCCGCCGCGGCGGGCGCCGGGCACCACGGCACCTGCCACCGCGCCCTGCTCTTCTGCGAGGACTTCCAACAGCTGCCGACCGGCGGCCCCAGCACGCTCGCCTGGGGCGTCGACACGCGCGGCGGCACGCTCACGGTTGAGCGGGCTCATCGCGGCGACAAGGTGCTGCATGTCCACACGGTCGGCAACGGGCGGGCCTTCCTGCGCGTCGACGACCTCGCCGTACCGGGGGACCGTCTCTTCGGCCGGATGCGCCTGCGCGTCGACGCCTTCCCCACCGCCCCCGACTGGGCTCACTTCACGCTGGTCGAGGCGACCGGCAGCGGCAGCTCGGAGGTCGTCCGCCCGGTCGGCGGCCAGTACGCCCCGACCGTCCCCGGCGTCTTCTGGGGCGTGGGCGCCGACGGCGGACCCACCGGGGACTGGACCACCTGGCGGGAATCGGCCCCGGTCGTCGAGGACGCCTGGCAGTGCTTCGAGTGGAAGCTCGACCGGGCCGGCAACCGCGTCGCCGTCTGGATCGACGGTGTGGCGAACCCGGAGCTGACCGCATCCACCACGGACCACGGCGGCAACGACGTTCCCTTCGTCCTGCCCGCCGTGGACACCGTCAAGGTCGGCTGGCAGCTCTACCAGGCCGGCCCCACGCCGAACGAGTTCGACCTGTGGATCGACGATCTCGCTCTCGGCACACAACGGCTGCGGTGCTGACCGGCGCGGCGCCGGCTATGAGGTCGCAGCCGGGGCGGTCGCGTCGGCGAGGACCCAGCGTCCGCGGCCCGCACGCTTGGCCTGGTACATGGCGAGGTCGGCGCAGCGCAGCACATCGGCCGGGGCGGTCCCGCCGTCGTGGGCGCCGGAGGTGATGCCGATGCTGGCGCCGACCCGCAGGGTCAAACCCTGCCACGAGATGGGCTGGGCCAGGTCGTGCACGATGCGGTCGGCCAGGCCGACCGCATCGGCCGTCGGCGCGGCCGGGCAGAGCAGCACGAACTCGTCGCCGCCGAGCCGGGTGACCAGGTCGGTCTCGCGGACGGCGGCCGACAGCCGCCGGGCCACCACCCGCAGGACGGCGTCGCCGGCTTCGTGCCCGTGCTCGTCATTGATCTGCTTGAAGCCGTCCAGGTCGAGGTAGAGCAGGCTGACGGGAGCGTCCGCGGCGGGCAGCAGGCGGCCCAGGCGGTCGGTCAGCTCGGTGCGGTTGGGCAGCCCGGTGAGCGGGTCGTGCCGGGCCTGGAACGCCAGCTGGGCCTGACTGCGTTCCTGCTCGCGCACGGCCACGGTGAACCGGGCGAGCACGAAGGCGGCGCACCCGACGGTGGCGGCGATCAGCACGATCTCACCGCGGCCGAAGCCCGACTGCAGCATGGTCAGCAGGGGAGTGGTCATCAGCGCGAGGCCCAGGAACAGGACCCGGGCCGGGTGCAGCACGCCGGTCCGGTGTGCGGCCCGGGTCAGCTCGCCCCGGTCCGGGTGCAGGCCGGCCGCCACCATCAGCGCGTTGCCCAGCATGACCAGCGGGCCCAGGCGATCGACGAGCGACCCGTCGAGCACGTACGGGAGAAGGTTGTAGGCCATGTCCATGCCGAGGTAGACGCCGATGGCAGCCAGCAGCAACCGGGTCGGCGCAGTCCGCACACCCGGCGACAACGCGATGAAGAGCACGCCGGCCAGCAGCACCACGTCGGCCACCGGATACAGGGCGGGCACCACCGAGTCGGCGAGGCCGTAGCCCGCCTGCAGCACCGGCTCGATGAGGAACTGCCAGCTCGCCGCTGCGGCGGCCAGCGTCAGGGTCAGGCTGTCGAGGACGGCGGCGCGCAGACGACCCGGCGCCCGGCGGCGGGCCATCAGGGTCAGGGCCACGGCGACCAGCGGGTAACCGCCCAGCCAGAACGCGTCCGCCAGCCCCACCGAAGGGACCGTACCCAAGTAGTACTGCGCGACCTCGAGGGCGTCGCCGGCCAGCCAGAGGGTGATCGCGACCGCGATCAGCACCCAGGGCAGCCGCGACCCGGCGCCGGCGCGCCGGGCCGCGCGCCAGCCGAGCCCGGCCAGGATCAGGTACGTCCCGACGTACAGGACGTTTCCCCCGTCGGATCCGTAGGTGGCCATGGACGCCACGACGGCCACCACGGCCAGGACCAGGAACCAGCGGATGCCTCGTGCGCTCATGTCCCGGCCATCGGCCGGCCGCGCCCGCGGTCGAGCCGATGTGACGCGCCGAACAAGGCCGGCCCGACCGTCAGATATCAGACCAGGATCCTAGGATGCCCTAGGCGGTGTGTTGCGGGCATCGAGCGGTGGAAAACCGATGGCCAGGGGGACGGCGTCGAGGAACGATCAGTTGCTGTGTCGATCGTGGGTATGGACGCCGACCTCCCGCCCCACCGGGTGGTCGTCGTCATCGATGTCATCCGGGCCTTCACGACAGCCGCGGTCGCCTTCGAGCGCGGCGTGACGGGGATAGCCTGCGCTCGTCGGTCGAGGCCGGGCGGGACCTCCGGCGCCGGTCTCCCGATCGCCTTCTGGTCGGGGAGAGCAGGGGACTCAAGCCCGCGGACTTCGACTTCGGGAACTCGCCGGCCGAGATGTCGGCGGCGCGGCTCGACGGCCGTCGTCTGATCCTGGCGACGTCGAACGGGACCCGGGGGCTCGCCCGGTGTCCCGATCCGGCGGCGCTGCTGGCGGTGTCCGGGCGCAGCGTCGGCGCCACGGCGAGATGGATCGCGAGCCACCGCGTCCGAGCGCGTGGACCTGTCGAGGGACCTTCCCTTCTGCCGCGACGTCGACCGGTGCGGGTTCGCCATGGTCGGTGAGGTGCGTGCGGACCACGTCGTCCTGACGGCGGTGGCGTGCTGATCCGTTCGCGGTCCGGTGGGCCTACCGGGACCCGGGGCGCTGGGAACGCCAGGTCGCGGCCGGCACCAGGGGGACCGGGTCGGGCCGCTCGGTGGTGGTGGTGAGCTCGATGCGGCGGCCCTCGTCGGCCGAGCGGAGCAGAGATGTCATGGCGTCGAGGACGTGCAGGGCCAGGGTGCCACCGGCCCGGGGCGCCGGGGTGGTCAGCATGTCGAGCAGGCCGATGCCCCGGGCCGCGTCCGCGTATCCGGCGGACGGCTCCACGGTGCGCCATTCGGTGGCGCCCAGCTCGAAGAGGCGGACGTCACCGGCGAACAGGTTGGGGTCGGGGACGGCCAGGGTGCCGGTCTCGCCGTGCACCTCGATCGGTGCGGCCGTGGTGCGGACCGCGTCGAAGCTGGTGGTGATCGTGGAGAGGGCGCCGTCCGCGTGGTGCAGGACGCCGGTCACGTGGGTGTCCACCGACACCGGGATCACCTCCCCGGCACGGGGGCCCGAGCCGATCACCCGGGTGCTGCGGCGACGCGAGGAGGCGCCGGTGACGGCGACGATCGGGCCGAGCAGGTGCACCAGGGCGGTCAGGTAGTAGGGGCCCATGTCGAGCAGCGGGCCACCCCCGGGTGCGTAGTAGAAGTCGGGGTGGTGATGCCAGCGCTCATGGCCGGGGGTCGCCATCACCGCCAGGGCGGACAGCGGGCGGCCGATCAGACCGGCGTCGATGGTGGCGCGGGCCGTCTGCACGCCGGTTCCCAGGACGGTGTCGGGGGCGCAGCCGACCGCGACGTCGAGCGCCGCCGCCCGTTCCACCACGGATCGGGCCGCGGGCAGGTCGGCGGCGAGCGGCTTTTCGCCGTACACCTGCTTGTTGTTGTCGATGGCGCCCAGGGCGACCGAGGCATGGGCGGCGGGGACCGTGAGGTTGAGGACCGTCCCGATGGAGTCGTCCCGGAGGAGCTGGTCGACCGGCAGGGCGCGGCAGCCCTCGATGCCGGCGGCGACCGACGCGGCCCGCGAGGCGTCGAGGTCGGCGACCGCCGCGATCGTCACGGACGGGTGGTCCCGCAGGGTCCCCAGGTAGGCGCCGGAGATCCACCCGGTGCCTACGATGCCGATGCGGTGCGGCTCGCCCACAGCATGCCCCTTTCGATGACGGTCCGTACGTTGGCGTCCTGGAGCACGTCGACGCTGTGGCCGGGGGTGGTGACGACGATCCGGCCCTGGCCCCACTGCCTGGTCCAGATGGCCGGCGAGGTGATCGGCCGGTGCCACGGATGCCAGGGCCGGACCGGGTGGGTGGTGGTGGCCAGGACGTCGTTGAGGTCGTCGTGCAGCACCCAGTACTGCTCAGTGGTCAGTTCGAAGTCGTCGAGACCGGCCGTGATCGGGTGCTCCCGGCCGAGCGGGGTGAGGTCGACGGTGTGGGTCAGGAAGTTGTCGGTCTCGTCGCCCGGGCGTTCGGCCGGGTCCTTGCCGGGGTGGGTGGCGAACTGGCCGCCGACCAGCTGCAGATAGTCCGACGAGGCGCGGAACGAGTCGGCGATGCCGCCGTGCCAGCCGGTGAACCCGGTGCCGGCCGCCACCGCGGCCCGCAGCCCGGCCAGCTCCTGCGCCTCGATCGACGACATGGTCACACACTGCACGATCAGATCGGTCCCGGCCATGACGCGGTCATCGGCATAGATGGCTGTCGAATCGGAAACGTGGACCTCGAAGCCGTTGCCGACGAGGAACGGCAGGAAGAGGTCGGTGGCTTCGACCGGGCGGTGACCTTCCCAGCCACCGCGGACCACCAGAGCATTGGACATCCTCAACGCCTATCAGATCGGGACTGCCCGTGCCCACCGCCGTTAGGACGTCCGGGGCGGGGGTAGACGCGGTGATCAGCGATCGGGGAGGACATTCATGAAAGCCGTCGTGTATCAGGGTCCGCGCGAGGTCACCGTCAAGGACGTGCCGGATCCGTCGATCCAGTCGCCCAACGATGCCATCGTGCGGATCACCACGACCAACATCTGCGGGTCGGACCTGCACATGTACGAAGGTCGGACGTCGGTCGAGCAGGGCAAGATCCTGGGCCACGAGAACATGGGCATCGTCGAGGCGGTCGGTGACGCCGTCGACCGGATCAAGGTCGGCGACCGGGTCTCCGTGCCGTTCAACATCGCGTGCGGAACGTGCCGCAACTGCCTGACCGGGTGGACGAGCTTCTGCCTGCGGACCAACCCGACCGAGGGGATGGACGGCGCCGCCTACGGCTACGCCAACATGGGCCCGTACGACGGGGGTCAGGCCGAGTTCCTGCGGGTGCCGTACGCCGATGTCAATCTGCTCGAGTTGCCGCCGGGCACCGAGCACGAGAACGACTTCACGATGCTGTCGGACATCTTCCCGACCGGCTGGCACGGCACCGAACTGGCCGGCCTGCAGCCGGGCGACCGGGTGGCGGTCTTCGGCGCGGGACCGGTGGGTCTGATGGCGGCGCACAGCGCGATGATCCGTGGCGCGTCGCAGGTGTTCGTGGTCGACAAGGAGACGGACCGGCTGGATCTGGCCGGCAAGATCGGCGCGACGCCGGTCGACTTCTCCGCGGGTGACCCGGTCGAGCAGATCCTGGACGCCACCGGTGGGCGGGGCGCCGACTGCGGCGTCGAGGCCGTCGGGTACCAGGCGCATGACCCGTCCGGGCAGGAGCACCCGGAGCTGGTCCTGGACAACCTGGTCAAGGTCGTCCGCTCGACCGGCGGCATCGGTGTCGTCGGGGTCTACCTGCCCCAGGACCCGGGGGCGGCGACCGAACAGGCCAAGCAGGGCCGGGTCGCCTTCGACTACGGCACGTTCTTCAGCAAGGGCCAGCACATGGGGACCGGCCAGTGCCCGGTGATGCGCTACAACCGCCACCTGCGGGACCTCATCATCGCCGGGCGGGCCCAGCCGTCGTTCCTGGTCTCGCACGAGCTGCCGCTGACCGACGCGGCCGACGGCTATCAGCACTTCGACAACCGGGACGCCGGCTGGACGAAGGTCCTCCTGCGCCCCGCCGCCTGAGCGGCTCACCGTCGGTCGCCTGTCGTGTTCGTGACGGCACGACGGGTGACTGACGGCTAACGTCTCCGGCCATGACGGTCACCGACGCCGTACGGGCGTTGCGCGCGATGCTGGGGGAGCGGCTGCTCACGCCCGAGGGCGACGGTTTTCCGGCCGCCCGCCGGGTGTGGAACGCCGACGTGGACCGGCGGCCGGCCCTGATCGCCCGGTGCGGGGACGCCGCCGAGGTGAGCGCCGTCGTCCGGATCGCGCACGGGGAAGGCCTGCCGCTGTCGGTGCGGGCCGGCGGTCATGACTGGGCCGGGCGGGCCGTGCGCGACGGTGGGCTGGTGGTCGACCTGACCGGTCTGCGCCAGGTCACCCTCGACGTGGACGGTCGCACGGCCGTCGCCCAGGGCGGCGCTCTGAGCGCCGAGGTGGTGGCCGCCGCGGCGCCGCACGGGCTGGTCGCGGTGACCGGGGTGGTCGGCGGTGTCGGCCTGGCCGGGCTGACCACCGGCGGCGGGTACGGGCCGCTGATCGGCCGCTACGGGCTGGCCGCGGACAATCTGCTCGGCGCTGACGTGGTGCTGGCCGACGGTCGTACGGTGGTGGCCGGGCCGGACGACGACGCCGACCTGTGGTGGGCGCTGCGCGGCGGTGGGGGCAACTTCGGTGTGGTGACCGCCCTGCGGCTGCGCCTGCACGAGGTTCGTACGGTGCTGGCCGGCATCCTCCTGTTCCCGGCGGCCGAGGGGCGGGCCGTGCTGGACGGTTACGCCGGGATCGTGGCGACCGCGCCGGACGAGCTGACCGTCCTGACCGGCTTCCTGCCCGGGCCGGACGGTCCGATGGCTTTCCTCTGCCCGTTTTGGTGCGGCGACGACCCGGCCGCGGGGGAGCGCGCGATCGCCCCGATGCGGTCGCTGGGACACCCGGTCCTCGACCGGATCGGGCCCATGCCGTACGCGGCGGCGCTGCAGATGTTCGACGCGAGCACCGTGCCGGGCAACCACTACCTGCTGCGCAGCCGCTGGCTGGCCGACGTGTCACCGGGCGCGGCCGCGGCGCTGACCGACGGCGCGTACCGGGTGACCTCGCCCTTCTCGGCCCTGGTGGTCAACCACTTCCACGGTGCGGCGGCCCGGCGCGACCCGGCCGCGACGGCGTTCGCCCATCGCGCGCCGCACCACCCGGTCGAGATCATCGCCGCGTGGCCGCCGGACGACAGGCCTGAGCGGCATCGGGAGTGGGCCGACTCGATCGCCGAGGCGCTCGATCCGGTGGCGCTGCCCGGCGGCTATCCCAACCTGCTCGGCCCGGACGACGACCCGCGGGCCCGCGAGTCGTTCGGCGCCAACCTCGGCCGTCTGCTCGAGCTCAAGCGCCGGTACGACCCGTATGAGGTCTTCTCGGCCATCCCGGCGCTCATCGACCCGGCCGTCTCGCCGGCCGCGGGCGGCACCGCGGCGAGGCTCGCCGGCTGAACGTGGGCGGCGCCGCGGCGAGGCTCGCCGGCTGAACCAGCCGGCGAGCCTGTCGGACGGTCAGGGCGGTGGGCCCCGATGGTCGGTGCCGGTCGCCTCGTCCGGTGGTGCGGCTGCCGGGTCCGCCGCCGCAGGGTCCGGCGGCGGATCCGGACAGGATGTGCGCGGGGCCGGCGGGCCGGGTGGCGGCGCGGAGCCGGCCGGGTCCGGCCACGACGCGGCGATCAGGTCGTCGAACTCCGCCTGAACCAGGTCGGGGTCGCTGCTGACGAGCTCCGTGAACGCCTCGTCGAATCCGTGGTCCCACTCCGGCGACAACGCTGTCCGGGCCCGCGCCACGAGATTGTCGAGCATCTCTCACCACCCGCCTTCGTCGTCCGGGCCACCGGGTCAGCCGGTGATCACCTTCTGCTCGCCGGTCCGGCCGGCCGCCACTGCGACCTTGCGCGGCTTGGCCTTCTCGGCGATCGGGATCCGCACCACCAGGACCCCGTTCTCGTACGCGGCGTCGATGTGCTCGGTGTCGAGGGCTTCGCCGAGGAACAGCTGCCGCGAGAACACGCCGAGCGGCCGCTCGGACAGCTGGGTGACAGCCTGGTCGCCGAGCTCGATGGGGCGGCGTTCGGCCCGCACGGTGAGAACGTTGCGTTCCACGTCGATGTCGATGCCGTCGGCGTTCACACCGGGAAGGTCGAACGCGATCACGAGCTCGTCGCCGTTGCGGACGGCGTCGACGGGCATCGTCGTCGGACGGGTCCAGGTGCCGGCCTGCGTGGCCCCGAACAGCTGCTGGGCGAGCCGGTTGACCTCGGTGAAGGGTTCGCTGCGCATCAACATGGATCCACCTCCCGCAATCTCGACTGTGTCGTCAATGCGCGATACAGCTTTTGTACCACGTCATCGAGACGATGACAAGCGAGACGTCGTCTGTACGATGACAAAATGACATCGGACACCGGAGCGGACCGGCGTGATCTGGCCGCGGTCACCGCGGCCCTGGTCGCCACCGCCGCATCCATCGAGCAGGCGGCCACCGACGACCCCCCGATCAGCCCGGCGCACCTGCTGGACTCCCTGGTCCTGCTGCGCTGGGCCCAATCCGAGCTGGCCGCCGTCGAACCGGTGCTGATCGCGGCCGCCCGGGCCGCCGGCGTCTCCTGGCAGAGCCTGGCCCCCGCGCTCGGGGTGGCCAGCCGCCAGGCCGCCGAGCGTCGCTATCTGCGCAGCACCTCCGCCGACCCGGATCGCCCGGACGCCACCCGTGACGCCCGGGTCCAGGCCGAACGTGACCGCCGTGCGGCGCACCGGGCCGTCACCCGGTGGGCCAACGACCACACCGCCGACCTGAGGCGGCTGGCCGGCCAGGTCACCGCCCTGACCGACCTGGGCGGGGCGGCCACCGAGACCCTCGGCCGGCTGCACGACGCCCTCGGCGACGCGGACGCCGCGGCCCTTCCCGGCCTGCTCGCCGAGGCCCAGCCGCACCTTCCCCGCCATCCGGAACTGGCCGCCCAGATCGACGCGGTCACCGAGCGGGCCGCCGAGATCCGCCGCCGTCCGGCCCGCCGGCGCGACGAGCCCTGAGGATGTCCATCCGGCCGGCCGGATATCGCCCGCCGGAGTTCCTCGGAGACGTCGGGACGACCCGGTGGGAGCCGGCGCCGGCGCTCCATAGCGTCGGGTGACAGACGCGGCACCTCGCCCGCGTCGTCATCCGTCGGCGGCAGCGGGCAAGCCGGGCCGGCGACCTCATCGGGAGTGGGTGCGGCATGAAACAGCTCGACGGCAGGACCGCGGTGGTCACCGGGGCGACCAGCGGCATCGGACTGGCGGCGGCCAGCCGGTTCGCGGCCGAGGGGGCGCACGTGTTCATCACCGGCCGGCGCAAGGACGCGCTCGACGCGGCGATCGCCGAGATCGGCGCGGACAGCACCGGCATCCGGGGCGACGTCTCGGATCTGGCCGACCTCGACCGGCTCTTCGCGGCGGTCGCCCAGCAGGGCCGGCGCATCGACGTGCTGTTCGCCAACGCGGGCGGCGGTTCGTTCCGGCGTCTCGAGCAGGTCGACGAGCAGCACTTCGACGAGATCTTCGGCACCAACGTCAAGGGGCTGCTGTTCACCGTGCAGAAGGCGCTGCCGCTGCTCAACGACGGCGCTTCGATCATTCTGACCGGCTCGACCAGCGCCAGCACGGGCAACGAGGCCTTCGGGGTGTACGGCGCCTCCAAGGCCGCGGTGCGCGCCTTCGCCCGCACGTGGGCCAACGAGCTCAAGGGTCGCCGGATAAGGGTGAACACCCTCACGCCGGGCCCGACCGACACGCCCGGCATCACCGGTCTGGCCCCGGACGCCGACGGGGCCGACCAGCTCAGGAGCGCGCTCGCCGGTGGGGTGCCGCTGGGCCGGATGGGCCACCCCGACGAGATCGCCTCGGCCGCGCTGTTCCTGGCCGGCGACCAGAGCAGCTTCGTCAACGGCATCGAGCTGTTCGTCGACGGCGGCGCCAACCAGGTCTGAGCAGCACGGCGATGCGCCCGAGGGGTCGACCCCTCGGGCGCATCGCCGGTGCCGGCCGGCGGCTCAGTGCGTGAACGTGGCCAGCGACTGTCCGATCTCGACGATGTACGTCGAGAGCATCAGGCCGGTGTCGGGGCCCAGATCGGTGGCGTTGTGCGGGGTCCGGGGCGGGATCAGGAAGCCGTCACCGGGGTGCAGGGTCAGCGTCTCCTGGTCGCGGATCTCCATCCGGACCGTCCCGGCGACGATGTAACCGACCTCCTCGCCGGGGTGGATGTGCCATCCGGACTGCACGCCGGCCGGGATCTCCGTGCGTACCTGGACGATCTCGCGGCCGGGGATGGACGAGCTCCGGCGCAGGGTCTCCGTGCGCTTGAGGGTGGCGGCGAGCTCGTCGGCCCGTGCGTTGTCGACAGCGTCGGCGGACATGAACAACCTCCTGAGGTCAAGAAATCGGGAACGCCGTCGGGCGGCGCCCGAGGAACGCGGACAGCGCGCCCGCGGTCGCCCCGGGCTCGTCCTCGACGACGAAGTGGCTGGTCGGCATGGCCTGGCCGGTGACGTCCTCGGCCCACGGCCGCCACACGTCGAGCACGTCGCCGTAGAAGCGCGGCAGGGCCCCGCCGGCGCTCCACAGCGCCAGCAGCGGGCAACTGATCTTCCGTACGCCCCGGTCGGCGTCGTCGTGGAGGCGGTCCACCGTCGCCCCGGCCCGGTAGTCCTCGCAGATGGCCCGGACGGTGCTCACGTCGTCGAGCAGGGCCCGGTAACCGGCCATCAGCTCGGCCGGGTACCGGTCCTTCGCCCGGCCCAGGCCGAGGGCCCGGACGTGGAAGTCGAAGAAGGCGTCCGGGTCGCCGGCGATGAGCCGCTCGGGCAACGGCGAGGGCTGAGCCAGGAAAGCCCAGTGCCAGTAGCCGAGGGCGAGCTGGGCGTCGGCGCGGGCCCACACGTCGCCGGTGGGCACCACGTCGATGACCGCGACGGCGTCGACCCGGTCGGGGTGGTCCAGAGCCATCCGGTACGCGACCCGGCCGCCCCGGTCGTGCCCGGCCACCGCGAACCGGTCGTGACCGAGCAGACCCATCGCCTGGACGAGGTCCTCGGCCAGGACCCGCTTCGAGTGGGGCACGTGGCCGGGCCCGGGCACCGGGCGGAAGGACGCCCCGTACCCGGGCAGGTCGGCCACGACGACGGTGAACCGGTCGGCCAGCCGGTCGGCCACCGAGTGCCACATGACGTGGGTCTGCGGATAGCCGTGGAGAAGCAGCAGCGGCGGACCCTGCCCGCCGACCCGGGCGTAGATCTGCCCCCGGGCGGTGCGCAGGCCGTGCTGCGCGAAGCCGTCGAACATGACGCTCCTGTTCTTTCGGGATGGCTGTTGCCTTCGGGATGGCTATTTCGCGAGGAAGGCCAGCAGTTCGGCGTTGACCTCGTCGGCGTGGCTGAGAACCATGAGGTGCGGCCCGCCCTCGATCTCGACGTAGTGGGCGGCGGGCAGGGCCGCGTGCATGCGGCGTCCCTGACCCTCGATCGACAGGATCCGGTCGGCCGTGCCGTGCAGCACCAGCGCCGGGACGTCGATCCGCTCGAGGTCGGTGCGGAAGTCGTCGAGCCAGGTCACCGGGCAGGCCCAGGTCGCCACCGGGGAGGCGTCGGCGCCGGCGTTCCACAGGTTCCGGACGGCCTCCTCGCTGACGCGCTTGCCGAGCAACTCGTCGAGGTTCAGCATGTCGCCGATGAGCCCGGTCAGCCAGGCCGGCCGGTCGTGCCGGATGGCCTGCTGGACGCCGTCGACGCCGGCCTGGTCGACACCGTTCGGATTGTCCGCCGACTTGGCGAACGAGGGAGCCAGGCTCTCGATGAACACGCAGGCCTTGAGCCGTTCGGTCCCGTTGACACCGATGTAGCGGGCGACCTCTCCGGTGCCCAGCGACAGCCCGACCAGGGTGACCTCCCGCAGGTCGAGAGTGGTCAGCAGCTTGTCGAGATCCGCGGCCAGCGTGTCGAAATCGTAGCCGCCGGCCGGCCGGCTGGACCGCCCGAAACCCCGCCGGTCGTACGTGATGACCCGGTGGCCGGCCTCCAGCAGCGTCTGGACCTGCGGCTCCCAGGAGCGGCTGTCGAACGGCCAGCCGCTGATCAGGACCACGGCCGGCCCGCTTCCGTGGTCCTCGTAGTAGAGGTCGATCGAGGTCGTGTTCTCCGTGCCGACGGTGATGGTGGCCATGTGCGCTCCTCGGTTCTCGGTGTGCTCCCAACCTGGCAAAGGCCGCGGGCGCCGGACAGGCCGGTCGACCCGAGAACAGGGGGGTGCTGACCGGAAGAGAAGTCGGGCCGGCCCGATCGCTCCCGCCCCCACTGCTTGCGAGTCTCGGCTGGTCCGTCGTGGTGGCGGCAGTGATGGAGGGACAACAGATGAAGCCGACGGTGATCCTCGTCCACGGTGCGTACGCCGAGTCGTCCAGCTGGAACGGGGTGCTGGAACCGCTGACGACCGCGGGGCACCGGGTGATCGCCTTCGCCACCCCGCTGCGAGGGGTGGCCACCGACGCGGCGCTGCTCAGCGACCTGCTGCGCTCGGTGCCGGGGCCGGTGGTGCTGGCCGGGCACTCCTACGGCGGCGCGGTCCTCACCAACGTCACCGCAGCCCCGGGCCAGGTGACCGCGGCCGTCTACATCGCCGGCTTCGCCCTCGAGGCCGGTGAGAGCTGCGCCGCCGCCTCGTCCCTGGCGCCGGGATCGACGCTGGCCGAGACCCTCGTACCCGTGCCGCTGACCGCGGGCGGCGCCGACACCTACATCGCCGGGGAGAAGTACCACCACCAGTTCGCCGCCGACCTGCCCGCCGAGCAGGCCCGGCTGATGGCGGTCACGCAGCGCCCGGTCACCGACAGCGCCCTGAACGAACCGTCGGGCGCCGACCCGCTGTGGCGTTCGGTGCCGAGCTGGTTCCTGTTCGGCGAGCTCGACCACAACATCCCGGCCGGCGCCCACCGGATCATGGCCGCCCGGGCCGAGGCCCGCAGCACGGTCGAGATCGCGGGCGCCTCGCACGTGGTCGGCATCTCGCATCCGGCCGAGACCGCGCGGCTCATCCTCGAGGCCGCGCGCAGCCCCGAGCTCGCGGGCGCCTGATCCACGACCGACGTACCCGACGACGAAGGGCAGCAGATCACATGAACCAGCAGGCGAACGACGAGAACGACACGACCGGGCGGCGCGGGACCTCGCGCCGGACGGTGCTGGCCGCCGGGACGGGGGCCGCGCTGGGCGCGGCGGCCGTCGCCGGGGCCGGGGCGGCGCCGGCGGCCGCCGCGCCTCGCTCCGGCTCCGGCTCCGGCGGCACCCGCATCCCGGTGGCGCCGGGGGTGGAGGTCAACATCGCCGACCTGAACGGCGGCCGGCGCGGCACGGTGGTCTTCGTGCCCGGCTGGCCGCTGGCCTCCACGGCCCTGGAGTACAACCTGCTCTTCCTGGCCGATCAGGGCTACCGGGCCATCGCCCTGGACCAGCGCGGCTTCGGGCTGTCCGACGCCCCGTACGGCCCGTACGGCTACGACGTCTGGGCCCGTGACATCCAGACGGTTCTGGAGGCGTTGTCCCTGCGGGACGTCACGCTCGTCGGCCACTCCATGGGCGGCGCGGTCGCGCTGCGCCACGCCTCCCGCTTCGGCAACCGCATCGGCAAGCTGGTGGTCGCCGAACCGGCGGCGCCACGCTTCGTCTACGGCCCGCAGTCGGCCGGCCTGGCCGCGGGCCTCCAGGCCCTGATCTCCGGCTACGCCGCCGACCGTACGGTGCCGGTCCGCGACCTGACGAAGAACTTCTTCGCCACCCACACCGACGTGGCCACCGATCCGTTCCTGCAGTTCTTCGAACGGCAATGCCTGGACCAGGCCTCGTTGCCGGCCAGCCGGGCCGGCCTGATCGCGTTGCGCGACGACGACCTGACGGCCGACCTGGCCCGCATCAAGGTGCCGACCCGGGTGTTCCACGCGATCAACGACAAGATCCTGCCGCTGGACCACGGCCAGGCCGTGGCCGCGGGCATCCGCGGCGCCCGGCTGGTCACCTTCGCCACGGCCGGGCACGCCGTCTACGTCGACGAGAGGGACAAGTTCAACTCCGAACTGCTGTCCTTCATCCGCTGAGCCCGCCCTACGATCGCGAGTCCGAGGAGGACGCCATGACGTCGAACGGCGCCGGCAGCCGCCGGGTCACCCCGAACGTGTTCGCCGTTCCCCTCGGGTTCTGCGGGCTGGCCCAGTGCTGGACCACGGCCCACGCCGTCTCGGGCACGCCGCAGTGGCCGGCCTCCACGCTGTGGATCGTCACGGCGGTCGTCTGGGTGGCGTCGCTGATCTGGTACGGCCGCGACGTCGTCCACGGTGGACGGCTGCGCACCGAGCTCAAGGATGCGGTTTTCGCCCCGTTCACCGCGGTCATCGCGATCGTGCCGATGTTCCTCGGCGTCGCCCTGGCCGGCCACGCCCGCCGTACCGGGGAGATCGTCTTCGGCATCGCCCTGGCGCTGACCGTGGCGATCGGCGCCTGGCTGGCCGGGGAGTGGATCATCGCGGATTTTCAGCTCGCGCACTGGCATCCCGGGTACTTCCTGCCCACGGTCGGCGGTGGGCTGATCGGCGCCGGCGGCAGCGCGGCCCTGGGCCACCGCACCCTGGCGATGACCATGTTCGGTTACGGGGTGATCTGCTGGCTCCTGCTCGGCGCGATCATCCTGGCCCGGCTGGTCACCGCGCCCGCGTTGCCGGTGCCGTTGCGCCCGACCATAGCCATCGAGGTCGCGCCCCCGGTGGTCGCGGGCAACGCCTGGTTCCTGCTCGACGGTGGCCGGATCGACGCGGTCGCCGCCGGGCTCGCCGGTTACGCGATCCTCATGGTCCTGGTGCAGATCCGCCTGATCCCGGTCTACCGGCGTGTCCCGTTCGGCCCCGGGTGGTGGGCGTTCTCGTTCTCCTACGCCGCCGCCTTCACTTTGGCCGTCAACTGGCTGGGCGCCGGGCGCGTGCCGGGGGCCGGTGGCTGGACGGCGGTGCTGCTCGCCGTGCTCACGCTGGGCATCGCGGCGCTGACCGTCCCCACCGTCCGGCGTCTGGCCCGGGGCACCTATCTGCCGGTCGCGGCGGCCGGCCACCCGGCGCCGGCCGTCCGGGCGGGTTGACGAGCCGGGACACCGGGCCGGCCCCCCGTTGTTTCCGGTCAACCCGAACGTGGTCGCCGGTGATGTGCCGCACGATGCCTCTGACGTACCGCCGCGGGAAGGTGACGACCAATGCCGTTCCATCACAGCGCGCCGGGGCTCGCCCCGGGCCTGGCAAAGCCCCGGCCCGGCACGGCGTCGATCGTCGGCTTCCTGCTGGTGATCGAGTTCGCCTCCGGGCTCACCCAGGGCTGGCTCTCGCCGCTGCTGCCGAGCATCCTGCAGCGGTACGACACGACCGCGGCCAACCTGAACTGGGTCAACGCGGTCTTCCTGTTGTCGTCGGCCGTGTGTGTGCCGCTGCTGTCCAAACTCGGTGACCTGTTCGGACACCGGCGACTGCTGACCGTGGCCGCCGCTTCGGTGGCGGTCGGCTCGGTGCTGGTCGCCGTGGCTCCCAGCTTCGGCGTCCTGCTGCTCGGACGGGCGCTGCAGGGGCCGCTGCTGGCGTTCCTGTCGCTGGAGTTCGCGATCGTCCGGGAGCGGGCCGGGCCGTGGGCCGGCCGGGCGGTCGGGCTGCTGGTCGGCTCGCTGGCCCTCGGCGGCAGCGTCGGACTGCTGCTCGCCGGGCAGACGCGCCAGCACCTGAGCTTGTCCACGACGCTGTGGGTGCCGGCCGTGCTGATGATCGTCATGGTGCCGGTCGCGGCGATGCTCGTCCCCGAGACGACGCTGCGCACGCCCGGTCGCGTCGACTGGGCCGGGGCCGGGCTGCTGAGCCTCGGCCTGGTGCTGCTGCTGGTCGCGGTCGGCAACGGCGGCGCCTGGGGCTGGACGAGCTGGCGGGCGACCGGGGGGATCGCCGGCGGTCTGGTCGTGCTGGCCGTCTGGGTCGTGCTCGAACTACGGGTGGCGCAGCCGTTCGTCGACGTGTCGCTGGTCCTGCGGGGCAAGCTGGGCCCACCGGTGCTGGCCGGGTTCTTCGCCGGCGCCGAGCTGTTCGGCAGCCAGGCGGCCGGCGCGCTGTTCCTGGGCCTGCCGGCGAGCACCGGGGTCGGCCTGGGGCTGAGCGCCGGGCAGCTCGGGCTCGTGCTGGTGGTGTTCGGCCTGGCCGCGTTCGTCGGCACCTGGTTGGCTCCCCGGCTCGCCGAGCGGTCCGGCACCCGGCCCACGCTGATCCTCGGGGCGATCCTGAGCGCCGCCGGCTACGTCCTGACGGCCCTGGCCCATGACACGGTGGGCGTGTTCGTGGCCTGGCAGGTGCTGGTCGGGGTGGGCAACGGCCTGGTACTGGCCGTGCTGTCGGGCTACGTGGTGACGCACGCCCCGGCCGACGCCGTCGGGATCAGCTCGGGCCTGCTCAACACCGCGCGGACGGTCGGCGGCGCGGTCTCGGGCGCCGCCTTCGCGGCGGTCATGGCGGCGATGGTGACCCGGCCCGCCGGCGCCGCCCGGCCGGTGACGACCGAAGCCGGCTACATGACGGTCTGGTTGGTGTGCGCCGCCCTGGTGCTCGCGGTCGCCGTCCTGGCCCTGCGCCTGGACGACCGGGCGCGACAGCGGACGTCGCCCACCGGTTGAGCCGGGCCGCCGGATCGACGGCCGGGAATGATTTCCGGTCAGCCCTACCGCCATCACGGTGGCGCGCTGAGAGGATGACCGGATGCCAGGCCCGATCCTTGTCGTCGACGACGACGCGTCCGTCCGGGGGCTCGTCGTGCGGATCCTGCGGAGCTGGGGCCACGCGGTGATCAGCGAGGCCGGGTCGGTGGCCGAGGCCCTCGCCCACGCGCGGGCCGAGCCGCCCGGCCTCGCGCTGGTCGACATCGGGCTGCCCGACGGCGACGGGTTCTCGCTCACCCGGCAGCTCGTGTCCGGGCGGGCGGCGATCCGCGTCGTCCTGTTCTCCTCCGACGCCGACCCGTCCAACCGGGCGGCCGCCGCCCGGGCCGGGGCGATCGGCTTCTTTCCGAAGGACGAGCTGTTGAGCCCCGCTCTGCAACGACTCATCGAGGAGCGGTCCGATGACGGACAATGACACCGCCCGCCCGCTGCGGGTGGCCATCGGCGAGGACGACGTGCTGCTCCGCGAAGGCGTCGCCCGCATCCTGACCGGCGCCGGGCTCGACGTCGTCGCCCTGTCCGGTGACGCCGACGACCTGCTGCAACGCACGCTCGCCTATCGCCCGGACGTCGTCATCGCCGACGTGCAGATGCCGCCCCGGCGTCAGGACGACGGCCTGCGGGCGGCGATGGAGCTGCGCCGCCGCTCACCCGGGATCGGGGTGCTCATCCTCTCCCAGTTCTGCGAGCCCGCGTACGTGATGGACCTGGTCGGCGACCGGCCCGAAGGGGTCGGCTACCTGCTCAAGGAACGGGTCGGAGACGTCACGGCGTTCGTCGACGCGGTCACGCGGGTGGCGGCCGGCGGCAGCGCCCTGGACCCCGAAGTGGTCGGCCGGATGCTCGGCCGCCGCACCAAGGAGGGACCGCTGCGGCTGCTGACGCCCCGCGAGCTGGAGGTGCTCGGGGCGATGGCCGAGGGCTTGTCCAACTCGGGGGTGGCCGAGAGCCTGCTGATCAGTCACGCCTCGGTCGAGAAACATGTGACGGCCATCTTCCGCAAGCTGCGCATCACCCCGACGGACAGCGAGCACCGCCGCGTCCAGGCCGTCCTGACCTATCTGCGCGCCGGCGATCACCGGCGATGAGCCCGGGCCGGTCGCGCCGCGGCCCGGCCGCGTCGTGGGGGCCGCCCTCGTGAGGGCCCCGAGATACGTACGGATGGCGCTCCTGGCGCTGGCCGAGGCCCGCGTCGCCGGGGGAACGCGCCGTCTCCTGGAGGGTCAGGCGGCTCTGCGCCGGGTGACCGCGATCGCCGCCGCCGGCGAACCGCCCCGGGCCGTGTTCGAGGCCGTCACCACCGAGGTCTCGGCGCTGCTGGACGGCGGGCTCGTCGCGCTGACGAGATACGAGGGCGGCGGAACCGACTCCGTCGTCGTCGCCCAGACCGGTGGGCACGTCGCCGTCGGCGCGCGGCTGCACCTGACCGGCGACGGCATCGCCACCCGGCTGTGGCGGTCGGGCCGGCCCGAGCGCATCGACGACTACTCGGTCATCGCCGCCACGATGGCGGCGGGCCTCGGCGTACGGGCCGTCGTGGCCGTCCCCGTAACGGTGGACGGCAGCCTCTGGGGCACCCTGAGCCTGAGCTCACGGGGTGATCCGCTGCCGGCCGGCACCGAGGAGCGGCTGGCGCTGTTCGCGGCGATCGTCGCGGCCGCGGTGGTGAGCGCGGCCGCCCGGGAGAGCCTGCACGACCTGGCCGCCGAGCAGGCGGCGTTGCTCCGGGTGGCGGCGCTGGTCGCCCGCCGGGCCGGCGAGACCGAGATCTTCGAGGCGGTCGCCACCGGGGCGGCCGGTCTCATCCACGACGAACCCACCACGCTGGTCCGGTACGAAGGCGACCGGACCTTCATGGTGCTCGCTCACCGCAACGGCCCGGCGCCGGTCGGCACCAGGGTCACCGTGCCCGCCGGTGACGCCGGCACCCTCGACGAGATGATGCGCACGTTGCGGCCGGCCCGGCTGGACCGCTACGACCTGGTCGCCGACCGGACGTACTCGAGCCGGGACTTCGGCGTCGGGTCGAGCGTCTCGGTGCCGATCATCGTCAACGGCCGGCTGTGGGGAGCCCTGGGCACCCTGAACGAGGGCCGGCGGCTGCCGGCCGGCACCGAGACCCGCCTGGGCAAGTTCGCCGAGCTCGTCGCCTCGGCCCTGGCCAACGTCGAGGCGCATGCCGAACTGCAGCGTTTCGCCGCCCGGCAGGCCGCCCTGCGGCGGGTGGCCGAGCTCGTGGCCGCCGGGTCGGCTCTCGGCGAGGTCTTCGACGCGGTCGCGACGGAAGCCTCGAACATCCTCGGCGAGTCGGCCGCGAACCTCTTCCGGCACGACGGCGCCCACTACACGGTCGTCGCCACGTCCCGCAGTTCGATACCGGTCGGGTACCGCAGCCAGGCCGACGGCCGGGTGAGGTGGACCGGGGGGTCGTGCCGGTTACCGACCCTGGCCGGTACCGACTCGGCCCGCCTGACCCGCGACTTCGACGTCGGAGCCCTGGTGGCCGTGCCCATCTTCGTCGAAGGGCAGCTGTGGGGCGGGCTGTCGACGACCACGCCGGGGGACCCGCCGCCGCCCGACGCCGAGGACCGCCTCACCGAATTCGCCAAACTCGCCGCCGCCGCCATCGCGAACGCCGAGAACAAGGAGAAGCTGCGGACCTCCCGGGCCAGAGTGGTGGCAACGGCCGACGAGGTACGGCAGCGGCTGCAGCGCGACGTGCACGACGGCGCCCAGCAGCGGCTGGTCCAGACAGTGCTGTCCCTGAAACTCGCCCTCGACGCGGCCGCCCGGGGCGAGGACACCGTCGGTCTCATGCGCGAGGCCCTCGAGAACGCCGAGCGGGCGACGGTGGAACTGCGCGACATCGTGCACGGGATCCTCCCGATGGCGCTGGCCCGGGGCGGCCTGCGCGCCGGGATCGAGTCGCTGCTCACCGCGGTCACGATCCCCGTGGACGTCGACCTGACCACCCAGCCCCTCGAGCGGTTGCCGGGCGAGGTCGAGGTGACCGCGTACTTCGTCATCGCCGAGGCCCTGACCAACGTGGTCAAGCACGCGAACGCGACCCGGGCGCGGCTCACCGTCAGCGCCGGCGCCGGCCGCCTGGAGGTGGAGATCAGCGACGACGGCGCCGGCGGCGCCGATCCCCGCCGCGGCTCGGGCCTGACCGGCCTGTCCGACCGGGTCGACGCCCTCGACGGCACCCTGAGGCTGACCACCACCGCCGGCGTGGGCACGACCGTGCGGGTCGTCCTGCCCCTGCCGGGCGCCGGACCGGGTTGACCACTGATGAGCGCGGGGTGCGAGGCTGGCAGGATGGAATCGGTCTGGGATTACCCGCGTCCGCCGCGGTTGGAGCGCACCTCGGCCCGGGTGACGGTGGTCCACGCGGGAGAGGTGATCGTCGACAGCGATCGCTGCTGGCGGGTGCTGGAGACCTCCCACCCGCCGGTCTACTACGTGCCGCGCGACGACATCGCGGCCGGCGCGCTCGAGCCGGCCACGGGCGGCTCGTACTGCGAGTTCAAGGGCCAGGCGACGTACTGGGACCTCGTGCGCGGTGACACCCGGGTGTCCCGGGCCGGCTGGTCCTACGAGCGCCCCACCTCCGGCTACACGCAGCTGGCCGGGGCCGTGGCCTTCTACCCGAGCCGGGTCGACGAGTGCCGGGTCGCCGGGGAGCTGGTCCGGCCCCAGGAGGGCGACTTCTACGGCGGCTGGATCACCGACGACATCACCGGCCCGTTCAAGGGCGCCCCGGGCACGATGGGCTGGTGAAACCGCCACGGCGGCCGCCCGGTGTGGTCGCACCGGCAGATCAGCGCAGCTCGGGCTCGCCGACGTCGGGGTCGTCCCGCCGGAAAGCGGCCAGACGGGGGAACCACTGCTGGACGACGGACCGGTCGGCGAGATCCCGATGCTCACCGGTCAGCTTCTCCGGCTCGTCCGGGTAGCACTCGGGCGGCCAGACCCCGCTGACCGCGATGTGCGCCTCCGTCAGGAACTCGCCGAACCACGGCGCGCGGGCATTGCCCGCGTCTGCGGCGAGACCGGCGAGGCTGTCCGGGTCGTCGACAACCTGTTCCACCACCGTTCGCCTGCCTGCTGTCCTTCCCGGCCCGGCCGATGACCCGGCCGCAGCGGATGCGGTTCGCCCTCGATCTGACCACGGTGTGCGGCGGTGGCTTCGTCGTGTTGTGGTATCTGGTGCTGGCTCCGGCCCTGGACGCGAATCTCGGTTCGTCCCGCATGATCACGATCATCCAGCCGGTGCTCGGCCTGGTGGTGGTCTTCGCGGTCAGCGCGGTGATGATGCGCGGTGGCGTGGCGACCGTGCGTCACCCGCTGACCTTCCTGCTGCTCGGGAACGCCGGGCTGGTCGCGGCCACGACCGCCCTCGGGTATGTGCTCGCCCGCTCCAGCGTCGCCGTCAACCTTCCCGGCATCGACCTGCTCTTCCACAACGCTCTTCTGCTGATCATCGCGGCCGCCGTGATGCAGCACCGTGGCGTCGGGCGCGGCGCGGTCACGACGCCCGCGGCGGGTCACCGGCGTCCCACGCTGCTGCCGTACATCGCTCTGGCGATCGGCTTCGGCGTGCTGGTGGCCGCGGCCGTGAGGCACGGTCCGAACCCGTGGGCCGGTCTGGTCGCGGGTGCCCTGGTGATGTCCGGCGCGGTGGCCGGCCGTCAGATCCTGGCCCTGCGCGAGAACCACCACCTCATCGTCCGGGACGCGCTGACCGGTCTGAGCAGCCGCGTCGCCGTCTACGACCGGCTGCGCCGCGCGGTGGAGCGCAGCAACGGCGCCGGTCACCCCACGGCGGTGCTGCTGATCGACCTGGACGGCTTCAAGCCGGTCAACGATCGTCTCGGCCATCAGGCCGGTGACGAGCTGCTGGTCGCCTTCGCCGGCGTGCTGCGGGCCGCCGTGCGGCCCGGTGACACCGCCGGGCGGCTCGGCGGGGACGAATTCGTGCTGATCCTGCCCGAAGTGGGTGACACCGGGACCGCCCGGCGGATCGCCGACACCATCGCGGCGGCCTGCGACACCCCGTTCCCGGTGGCCGGGGAGCCGGTCACGATCGGGGTCAGCATCGGCCTCAGCGTCACCGAGGCCGGTACGCCGGCCGAAGCCCAGCGACTGCTGCACGAGGCCGACCTCGCCATGTACCACGCCAAGCGCCGGCGTGGCGGCCGGCCCGTCGCCACGTACGAGCTGGGCCTGGACCTTCAGCCGGAGTCGCTGCCCGCAGCCACCGGGATGCCCGGCCTGAACGCCGCCGAGCCGGCCGAGCTGGACCGTCTCCGCAACCGGGTGGCCGAGCTCGAAGAGCGAGGTGCCGGGCGACGGCGAGCCACTGTCTGACCTCGCATACCGCGACCCGGCGGTGGGTGGGTCAGCACGTCGGCGGTGGTTCGACGGTCGCATCGGCCCGGGTGAAGTCGAACCGGGTGGAGTCGGTGCGGGGGAGCAGGATCGCGGTGCCGTCGCGTGGGGACCAGCCGGTGGGCAGCAGCAGGTACTGGCCCCCGGACTGCAGGACGAGCTTGAGGTTGTCGTAGCGAAAGCCGTACGTGGCTTTGGGATCTTCACAGGTGGTCTCGCGGACGCGGGGATCGGCGAAGCTCAGGCTCGCGGCGCTGTAGAGCGTCGCGTCGGGGAAGGTGGGGAGCTGGCCGACCAGCTGCTCGGCCCGCGACCGGCCCACCGCCGCCGAGTAGTCGTTCGCGGCCCAGAACAGGGCCAGGCCGACCAGGACGAAGACGACCGCCCAGTCGAGGGCGGCGATCCCGTCGGACGCGTCGGTGCGGGTGCGGCGGACGGCGAGGACCAGCAGCACGGCGCCGGCGGCCAGGCAGAGCGGGGCCACGGCCAGGCGCCGGTTGAACGGGGTCTGCCACACGATGGCGGAGAGGCCGTTGGCCAGGAGCAGGACGCCGGCGGCCGGCACCGCGTAGGTGAGGAAACGTGACGCCCGCAGCCGGCCGGTCGGGAGCCGGACGCCGATCCACAACACGGCCAGGACGGCGCAGGCGGCGATGGCCAGGGGGACGAACAGGCCGTCGACGCTGAGCTGAAGGTAGTCGGTGGTGGTCAGCCCGAGCAGTGACGTGTCCACCCCGAAGTAGTCGTAGAAGTAGTAGGCCCGGGACCAGCCGAAGTAGAACAGGATCGCGGTCACCACGGTGGTCGAGGTGAGCACCACGCCGAAGGCCCGGTTGACCTGCGGCAGGCCGCGCGCCGGGGGGATCTCCACGACAGCCGGGCCGGAAGGGGCCGGCGCTGGGGCCGGCTCAGCCGGGGCCGGTTCGGCGGCGGTCACGGCTGGCTGTCGTCGCCGCCGGACGCCGGCGGATCGTCGTCCGGGGTCGGCGACGGTGCGTCCGGAGTCGTGGCGGTGGCCGGCGGTGTCCCGCACGGATCTCGGCCGGCCACCACGATGACGGTCGACCCGCGGGGCACGGTGGAGCGCTGCGGCGGGATGGTCTCCCAGAAGTCGCAACGGGCCAACCCGTCCTGGGTGTAGCGGACCTTCACGGTCAGGCAGAGCTTGCCGCCGCACTGTTCCCGGATGCCGGCTCTGATCACGCCGAGGATCCCGTCGAGAGGCGCGCCCTGATCCGTGACCTTCGCGGGGATGCGAATCGGGGCGCCGGGTGCGTGCTTTCCGCGCGGTGGATCGGGTTTCCCGCGCGCGCCGCCGTTGCCGTCGCCCTGGCCGCCGCTCTGCTGGTCTTCGCCACTGGCGTCGTTGTCGCCATTGTCGTGGTCGTTTTTGCCGTTCTTCGCGTTGTTGTCATCATCTGTGCCCGGCCGGGGTGCGCCCGGCACCTGCGGGCCGGAGCCGCCGGAATCCACCGACTTCGCCGAATTGCTGGTAGCGGTGGAGGTGGGCGCGCCGCCCGAGGCCGCCGGGACCGGGGAAGGGGCCGGAAGCGTCTCGCCCCGCGGCGAGAGCGGGTCCGCGCCCCCGCATCCGCCCAGGAAAAGGCCTGTGGCCGCGGCGGCGGCAATCGTCTCCCGCATTCGTCCCATGGTCGTTCACCGGCCCCTTCGTCGGGAATTCACACTCCGTCCGCCCCGGGCGATCGACAAGGGGAAAGTCGCGCATCAATCAGTTACGGTCACCCGACAGGATCAGTCCATTCATTCTTTTCCTTCGATTCCTGCGCCTATTCATCGGACCTTTTCGGTGGCGCTGCGACGGGTGCGAGTGTCCATTCGGGTGAGCGAGGAAACCGGTGGGCGCGCCTTCATCTGGAGCCTGATCGGGTGATGGTCCGGCCGGGCTCGCGCGGTAGCGGTCGGGCTCGCGTCAGGCTGGTGCCACCTCGAGGGCCTGCTCCACCGCCGCGACCACCTCGTCGAGGGAGCCGTCCACCCGTACGCCGTCGAGGAAGAACGTCGGGGTGCCGTCCGCCCCGCTGTCCTGGGCGCTGCGCACGTCGGCCTCGACCTGGACGTCCACCGCCGCCGACTCGAGGTCGGACAGGAAGCGCGGCACATCCAGACCGGCCGACCGGGCCGCCTCGGTCAGGGACTCGTCGTCGAGTTCGTCGGCGGCCAGCAGCCGCTCGTGCATCGGCCAGAAGGCGCCCTGGACGGCAGCGGCCTCGGCGGCCTGCGCGGCCCGGCGCGCGTCCGGGTGGAACTCGTCGAGCGGCAGGTGCCGCCACACATAGCGGAGCCGGTCGGGATGCCGGGCGACGAGCGCGGCCACCGCCGGGGCGGCGTCGCGGCAGTACGGGCACTCGTAGTCGCCGAACTGCACCAGCACGACCGGCGCGTCCGCCGGGCCCCGGCTGTGCTCGCCCGACTCTTCGACCGCGGGCGTCAGAGCGGACGGCTCGCCGGGAGCGGACTGCCCACCGGGCAGATGGAACAGCACCCAGCCGAGCCCGGTCGCGACCACGGCGGCGGCCAGGATGCCGATCTTCGCCTCGTCGCGGACGGTCTCGTCGGCGATGGCGAGTTCGGCGACGAACAGCGACACGGTGAAGCCGATACCGGCCACCGCGCCCACGGACAGCACCTGAGGCAGGCCCACGCCGTTCGGCAACCGGCCCAGTCGGGTACGGACCACGATCGCCGAGGCGCCCCAGATGCCCAGCGTCTTACCGGCGACCAGGCCGGCGAACACCCCGAGGGTCACCGGCGAGGTCACCGCCCGGGACAGCAGCTCGGGGCTGAGGGCCACGCCCGCGTTGGCCAGGGCGAACAGCGGCACGACGAGGAAGCTGGTCCACGGGCGCAGCAGGTACTGCAGGCGGTCGTTGGCCGACACCGCGCCCTGCGCGCCGATCGACAGCAGCCGGGCGGCTTCCGGACCGGGTTCGCGCCGCAGCCGCCCGAGCAACCGGTCGAGCCGGTCGAGGTCGGCGCGGCGCGGTACGAACGCCGGGGTGAGCAGCCCGAACACGACCCCCACGATGGTCGGGTGCAGCCCCGACTCGTAGGTGGCGACCCACAGCGCGACCCCGACGACCAGGTAGGGCGTGGCCCGCCAGACGCCGAGCATGCGCATGACCAGCGCCACCCCGATCAGCGCGGCCGCGACGAGCAACGGGATCAGGTGCACGGCCTCGGTGTAGACCACGGCGATGACCAGGATCGCCCCGATGTCGTCGACCACGGCCAGGGTCAGCAGGAAGACCCGGACGTTGGCCGGGCAGCGCGGGCCGACCAGCGCGAGCACACCGAGCGCGAACGCGATGTCGGTGGCCATGGCCATGCCCCAGGCCGACTGGGCGGTGCTTCCCATGGTGACCGTCGCGAAGATGACCGCGGGCACCACCATGCCACCGGCCGCCGCCACGATGGGCACGATCGCCGCGCGACGGTCCCGCAGGTCGCCCAGGGTGAGCTCCCGGCGGATCTCCATGCCGGCGAGCAGGAAGAAGAACACCATCAGCCCGTCGTTGACCCAGTGCCGCAGATCCTCGGTGATCGCCGAGCCGCCGAACCCGACCGTGAACTCCGTGTCCCAGACCGTCTCGTAGCCCGCGCCCGGCAGGTTGGCCCAGATCAGCGCCAGCACGGTCGCGACCAGCAGTGCCGCGGCGCCGCGGGTCTCGGTGGCCAGGACGGTACGGATGCGGTGATCGAGGCGCAGGGTCCGGTCCGTACGGGGGCGCTGACCGCCCCCGGCCATGCGGCGTACCCGGGCGGTGACACTCATCGTCGAGAAACCTCTCGTCCGGTGCGTCAGGCCGGGCCCGGCCGGTCGGCCTGGTAGACGTCCGGGATGCCGTCGGCGTCGTCGTCGGCGCTCTCCTCGGCGAGGATCCGGCGGTAGTGGCGGTCCCGGATGCGCAGGATGACCGCGGCCAGCACGGCGGCGATCAACGAGCCGAGCAGGATCCCGAGCTTGGCGTGCTCGTCGCGGGGGCTGCCGGGGCCGAAGGCCAGCTCCCCGATGAGCAGCGAGACGGTGAAGCCGACACCGCCGAGCATGGCCAGCCCGACCACGTCCCACCAGCTCAGCCCCTCGGCCAGCTGGGCCCGGGTGAAGCGTTGCACCAGCCAGGTCGCCGCGGTGATCCCGATCGCCTTGCCGGCCACCAGCCCGACGACGACGCCCACGGCCACCGGGTCGCGCAGGCTCGCGCCGAACCCGCCCGAGCCGGCCACCGACACCCCGGCGGCGAAGAACGCGAAGACCGGCACAGCCACGCCGGCGGACAACGGGCGCCACCGGTGCTCGAAGTGCTCGGCCAGGCCCGGTCCGGGCCCCTCCTTGCGCCGGATCACCGGGACGGTGAAGGCCAGCAGGACGCCGGCCACGGTGGCGTGGATGCCCGACTCGTGCACCAGCCCCCAGGTCAGCAGCGCGAGCGGCAGCAGGATCCACCAGGAGCGGACCCGCCGCTGCACGAGAAACCCGAACAGGGCCAGCGGGATGAGGGCCAGCGCCAGCGGCACCAGGTGCAGCGAGCTGGTGTAGAAGACCGCGATGATGGTGATCGCGAGCAGGTCGTCGACGACCGCCAGGGTGAGCAGGAACGTGCGCATCGCGGACGGCAGGCTGGTGCTGATCACGCCGAGCACGGCCAGGGCGAACGCGATGTCGGTGGCGGTGGGGATCGCCCACCCCTCGGGCGCGCCGTCGGCCGAGGTCAGGTTGACGGCGGCGTACAGCAGGGCGGGCAGCGCCATGCCCCCGACGGCGGCGGCCACCGGAAGGGCGGCGCGGCGCGGTTCGCGCAGGTCACCGGCGACGAACTCCCGTTTGAGCTCGAGACCGGCGACGAAGAAGAAGATGGCCAGCAACCCGTCGGCCGCCCAGGTGGACAGGGACAGGTCGAGGTGCCAGGCGCTCGGGCCGATCCGGACGGCGGCGAGGTCGCGGTAGACGTCCGACCAGGGGGAGTTGGCCCAGGCGAGGGCGGCCACCGCGGCCACCAGCAGGAGCACGCCACCGGTGGTCTCGGTGCGCAGAATGTCGGCGATGCGGCTGGCCTCGGGCCAGGTGCCGCGACTGAACAGACTGTTGGAGTTCTTGGGCTGCATCGGCTTCTTCCGGGGTCGGCAAAAGAATCGCCGACCAGGCTTCCCGGCACACCGCGGTTTACCCTACTGGAAGGGCGGCCTCATCGCAGCGTGCCGAGGATCGCACCACCGTCACCGGCGTGGCAGACCGGCCGCCCGGGGCGGCTCGTGCATCCACCGCTGGCCCCGCCCGAGCACCGCCGCGAAGCCGATGAGCACGGTGTACGGCCACGGCGAGACGTCGCTGACAAGATCGCCCTGCTGGTGGGCGAGAAATCCGACGAAGGTCAGCGCGGCGAAGACGGTCACCGCGGCGCCGGCCCGCCAGTCGGCCAGGAACCGGGCCAGAACGCCCGCGGTCACGGCCAGGATCAGCAGGCGCGTCGCCAGCTCCTGCGGCCCGGTGAGCGCCGCCGCCCCCAGCGCCGCCACCACGACAGCGACGCATCCCCCCGCTGTCCCGAACCCGAGCATCGAGTTCTTGTCCGGCCCTGTACGCACCGTGGCTCCCTCACTTGCCGTCGCCGGACTCGAGCCGGCCTCGCCCTCCATGAGAGCGCGCCGTCCGTCCCGTCTCCAGGGCTGTTGACGCGTCCGATACGCCGGGTCCGCCGATGTTGACGCCCTGTTGACGCGCACTGCCGTGCCGGGCCGAAGCGTGTCGCCCGGAGGGTCTGCCGCAAGTGGACGGACAGGCGTACGCTCACCCTCGGAGTGCCGGGAAGCCTGGTCGGCGATTCTTTCGCCATGGAGGCTTCATGAACGGCCCCGATCCGCCGTGCCGCATCGCTTCCCCTCGCGCGCCCCTGTTCCCGGGCGCCGGCTCTGTCGAGGAGTTCCGATGACCACGTCCGACGGCACCGCCATCTCCATCTCCGCCCTCAGCAAGTCGTACGGCCGCGCCAAAGCGCTCGACGGGCTCGACCTGACCGTGGCCACCGGTGAGGTGCACGGCTTCCTCGGCCCGAACGGCAGCGGCAAGACCACCACCATCCGCGTCCTGCTCGGGCTGCTGCGGGCCGACGCCGGCGCCGTCCGCCTGCTGGGTGGCGACCCGTGGCACGACGCGGTCGCCCTGCACGGCCGGATGGCGTACGTGCCCGGTGACGTCACGCTGTGGCCGGGTATCACCGGCGGCGAGGTCATCGACCTGCTCGGCCGGATGCGGGGAGGGACCGACCGGCGCCGCCGCGACGAGCTGGTGGAGCGGTTCGACCTCGATCCGCGCAAGAAGGCTCGCACCTACTCGAAGGGCAACCGGCAGAAGGTCGCGCTGATCGCCGCCCTGGCCTCGGATGCCGAGCTGCTGCTGCTCGACGAGCCCACCTCCGGCCTCGACCCGCTCATGGAGTCCGTCTTCCAGCAGTGCATCCAAGACGTACGACGGGAGGGGCGCACCGTGCTGCTGTCCAGCCACATCCTGGGCGAGGTCGAGGCGCTGTGCGACCGGGTCAGCATCGTGCGGCTCGGCCGTACGGTCGAGTCCGGCACCCTGCGGGAGCTGCGCCATCTCACCCGTACGTCGATCACGGTGGAGACGACGGACCCGCTGACCGGGATCGACGCGTTGCCCGGCGTGTACGACACCGTGCTGGACGGCCGCATCGCCCGGTTCGACGTGGAGACCGCCGAGCTCGACGCCGTGATCCGCCGGTTGGCTCCGCTCGGCGTCCGCAGCCTGACCAGCACCCCGCCGACGCTGGAGGAGATGTTCCTGCGGCACTACGGCGACGCGGCCGACGATGCCCGGGTCGCGTCATGACCGGCACGATCGGCCTGCTGCGCTTCATGCTGCGCCGGGAACGCCGGAGCCTGCCCTGGTGGCTGCTGGGTGTGACCCTGCTCATGCTGGTCCAGTCCACGCAGAGCCAGAGCCTGTACGACACGGCCGACGACCTGGCCCGGCTGCGCGAGACGATCGGCGGCAACACGGCGGTGGTGGCCCTGAGCGGGCCCACCCGGCTGCTCGAGACGATCGGCGGGGAGGTCGTGTTCGAGATCTTCGGCTTCCTGGCCATCGTCGTCGGACTGATGAACATGTTCCTGGTCGGCCGGCAGACCCGCGCCGACGAGGAGGCCGGGCGGGCCGAGCTGATCCGCTCCGCGCGGGTGGGCCGGCGGGCGCCGCTGGCCGCGGCGATCGCTTCGGCCGCGGTGGCCGACGTCGCCGCCGGGGCGCTGGTCGCCGCCGTGGCCATCGGCACCGGGCTCCCGGCCGGTGGGTCGGTGCTGCTCGGGGCCGCGGTCGCCGCGACCGGGCTGACCTTCGCGGCGCTCACCGCGGTGGCCGCGCAGTTCTTCGAGAGCACCCGGGCGGTGTACGGCAGCGTGGGGTTCGCCCTCGGTGCGGCGTACGCCCTGCGCGCCGCCGGTGACGCCGGCGACGGGACGCTGTCCTGGCTGTCGCCGATCGGGTGGGGACAGCGCACCTACCCGTACGTCGACGACCGGTGGTGGCCGTTGCTGCTGCCGCTGGCCGCGACCGCGCTCCTGGTGGCGACCGCGGTCGTGCTGCTGGAACGTCGTGACTTCGGCGCCGGTCTGGTCGCCGCCCGCCCCGGGCGGCCCGCCGCTTCCCGGGCCCTCGGCAACGCGTACGGGCTGGCCTGGCGCCTGCAACGCAGCGCGCTGATCGGCTGGGTCGCCGGGCTCGCCCTGCTCGGGGCGGCCTACGGTTCGATCGGCAACAGCATCGAGCAGTACGTCGCCGACAACCCGGAGATCGCCGAGTTCCTGCCCGGCGGCGCGGCCGGCATCGTCGACGCGTACCTGTCGCTGACCGTCAGCCTGTCGGCGCTGATCGCCTCCGCCTACGGGGTCACGAGCGTGCTGCGGGTGCGGGCCGAGGAGCTCTCCGGCCGGGCCGAGTCCGTCCTGGCCACCCGGACCAGCCGCCTCACCTGGCTGGCCGGGCACCTCAGCGTCGCCCTGGCCGGCACCGCCGTGGTGCTGCTCGCGATCGGGCTCGGCGAGGGAGCGGCGTACGCGGTGACCGTCTCCGACCCCGGCCAGGTGCCCCGCGTGATCGGTGTGGCGCTGACCTACCTGCCCGCGGTCTGGCTCATCGTCGGCGTGGCCGTGCTCGCGGTCGGCTGGCTGCCCCGGGTGGCGGCCGCGCTGGCCTGGGCGGCGGTGGGCTACTGCGCGGTCGTCCAGCTGTTCGCGGACTCGTTCGGTCTGCCGGGCTGGGCTCAGCGGGCGTCACCGTTCGCCCACACGCCGGCGGTGCCGACCGAAGCGTTCACCGTCACCCCGATCATCGTCCTCGGCCTGGTCGCGATCGTGGGACTCGCGGGCGGTTACTCGGGGCTGCGGCGGCGCGACCTCGGCTACTGAGGGGCCGGAGCCTGGGAATCGCAGTACCAGGAAAAACTCGGCCCTGCCGGGCCGGGCCTGGGCGCGCGACTGTTGTCCGGTACGGCCGTCCGGCCTGATCGGCGGCCGGCGACGGTCACGACAGGAGGACCCATGACGGTCGACGCATCCCCCTCGTCCCCGCCCGGGGCCGGGGGACTCCCGGGCCGGGACCCCGTCGTGGGGTTCATCGGGCTGGGCGACCAGGGACTGCCGATGGCGCTGGCCATCGCCCGGGCCGGCTTCGCCCTGCACGTCTGGGCCCGTCGCCCGGCGTCGCTCGAGCGCCTCAGCAGCGCCTCGGGCAACGGCCCGGATGGCCCTGCGCGAGCCACCGTGCATCCCACCCCGGCCGCGCTGGCCGCCGCCTGCGACATCATCGCGGTCTGCGTCAGCACCGACGACGACCTGCTGAGCCTGCTCGGCGACGGCATCGCCGGGTCCGGCGGCCTGCTCGCCGGCGCACGGCCGGGAACCATCGTCGTCAACCATGGGACGGGCACCCCGGCCGGCAGCCGGCACCTGGCCGAGGTCTGCGCCGCGGCGGGTGTCGGGTACGTCGACGCGCCGGTCAGCGGCGGCCGGCCCGCGGCCGAGGCGCGCTCGCTGACCGTCCTGGCCGGTGGGGCCGATGAGGCGGTCGAGCGTTGCCGGGCGGTTTTCGCCTCGTTCGCCGGCCACATCGTGCCGATGGGGCCGGTCGGCTCCGGGCAGACGGCCAAACTGTTCAACAACGTCCTGCTCAGCCTCAACCAGGCGGCGATCGGCGAGGTGGTGCGGCTGGCCTCGGCCGGCGGCACCGACCCCGACCGTCTGGTCGAGGCGCTGCGGGCGGGCAGCGGCAGCAGCCGGGCGCTGACGTTGCTGGGCGAGATGGTCAACCCGGCCACCGTCCGGCATCTGGCCGCCGTGGAGGACCTGGACGTCGATCTGTTCGCGTCGGCCATGGACGAGGCCGGCCTGGACGCCGGCGCGGTGGTGGCGCGCGCCCACGAGGGCGCCCGCGGACTGCCGGCTCTGGTGGACAGCCTGCCGCTGACCGCCGCCGGCCGCCCGCCGCGGACAACTGAGTCCGCAGGCGGTTTCTCATCGTTGGATCCGAAGCAGAGAGAAGAACGATCATGAGCAAGCTGGCACTGGTCACCGGGGCCACGTCGGGCATCGGCCGGGCGTTCGCGGAACGGCTGGCCGGACAGGGCTATGACCTGATCATCGTCGGACGCCGGGAGGAGCGGCTGAAGGAGTTCGCCGCCGCTCATCCCGAGGTGTCCGTGCGGGGTATCGCCGCCGACCTGTCCACCGACGAGGGGATCGACGCGGTCGCCCAGGTGTGCGCGACCGAGGACATCACCCTGCTGATCAACAACGCCGGTGTCGCGCACTACATGCCGCTGGCCGAGCTGCCGGCGGACAAGGCCCGCGAGCTGGCCCACGTCAAGGTCGTGGCGCCGACGATGCTGACCCGGGCCGTCGTCGGCGGCATGCAGGCCCGCGGCGAGGGCGCGATCATCACCGTGGCCGGCATGATCGCGTTCAGCGGCCCGGCGCCCAGTTCGGTGATGCCCCGGCGCGCCGTCTACGCCGGTGGTCTGGCGTTCGCGGTGGCCATGTCCCAGACGCTGGCCGCCGAGCTGGAGGGCACCGGGGTCCAGGTGCAGGTGCTGTGCCCCGGTGTGGTGGCCACCGAGTTCCACGAGCGCCAAGGCATGGATCTCAGCGCGGTCCGGCGGATGAGCGCCGACGACGTCGTGACGGCCAGCCTGCGCGGGCTGGAGCTCGGCGAGGTCGTGGTGGCGCCGGGCGTCGAAGACGCGAGCCTGTTGAACGCGGTGTTCACCGCGGAGGTGGCCGCGTTCAACGGGCAGAGCCCCGAGCTGGCTTCCCGGTACCGCACCGCCTGACCGGCCGGCCGGTCGGGCGATGCGCCCGGTGCTCAGGCCGGGAAGGTGATGACCAGCTTGCCGGTGGTGTGGCCGCTGTCGACCGCGGCCACGGCGTCGGCGGCCTGGTCGAGGGGGTACGCGCGGGTGATGTGCGGATCGAGCGTTCCCGCCGCCATCAGCGCGGCGACCGTCTCCAGGCCGGTGCGGTCGAGGCGGCGGGCCACGAACTGACCGCCCAGGTCGGCCACCGCCGCGTCGACCGCCGAGATCAGGTGACGCGGGTCCTTGACCAGCCCGGCGACCGAGCGCATCGAGTCGCCGCCGACCAGGTCGACCACGCCGTCCACGCCGTCCGGGGCCCACGAGCGGACCTGGCCGGCCACATCGCCGGCGGTGTAGCTGACGAAGGTGACGCCGAGCGACTCGGCGACCGCCCGCTTGCCGTCGCTGCCCGTGCCGATCACCTTGAAGCCGCGGGACTGCGCGAGCTGGGCGGTGACCAGGCCAGTGCTTCCGCCGACACCGTTGACGAGGACCGTCGCGCCGGCCGGCAGGCCGAGCCCGTCGATGACGTCCAGGGCCGTGGTGCCCGACACGGGAATCGCCGCCGCCCACTCGTACGGAAGCTGCTCGGGTTTGCGGGCCGTGTTGGCCGTCGGCAGAACCGTGGTCTCGGCGTAGGAGCCGCTGCCGCTGAACGCGAAGCCGAACACCGCGTCACCCACCTCGAGATCGGTGACCCCGGGGCCGACCGCGAGCACGTCGCCGGCGGCCTCCATGCCCATCACGTGGGGGAACGGAAGGTGACCGTTCATCGCCGACATCGCTCCCGACCGGAGCACGCTGTCGAGGCGGGCCACCCCGGCCGCCCGCAGCCTGACCAGCACTTCCCCCTCCTGCGGTCGAGGATCGGGCCGATCGAAGTACGTGTGGGTCTCCGGACCGCCGAAGGCGTGGTATCCGAAAGCGCGGCTCATGTGTGTCCTCCTCGTGTGCTGACACCACGACGGTAAAAGCTCACGCTGACGTGAGAGGCAACATGCGGTGGCCCACGTCACGGTCGCAGCGGCAGGGCGGCCTGCGGTTCCCGGTTCCCGGCGGCGGGGGACGATGATCGGGACGAGAGGGGCGAGGCGTGGGTACCAGGGGACTGGAGGGCCGGCTGGCCGAGGCGCGAGCCGACGCGCTGGTGGGCCGGGAGGCAGAGCGCGCTGTTCTGGACCGGATGGTGTCGGGTGCGGCGGGCGCCCCGGTGGTCGCCTACCTTCACGGCCCCGGTGGCATCGGCAAATCCTGGTTGCTGCGCTACGCCGGTCGGCAGGCCGAGCTGGCCGGTCGTCGTGTCGTGCGCCTCGACGGCCGGTACCTCGACGAGGATCCGCGCCGTGTCGAGGAGGCCGCGGCTCTGGTGTGCGTCGAGCCCGGCGTCCTGCTCCTCGACACCTTCGAGCAGTGCCGGCCGCTCGAGGCCTGGCTGCGGGACACCTTTCTGCCCCGGCTCGCTGAGGGAGCGCGCGTCGTGCTGGCCGGGCGGGCCGCCCCGGACGTCGAATGGTCGCTGGATCCCGGCTGGGCGCCCCTGTTCGCCGACCTGACGGTGCGGCCGCTCGACGCGGCCCGGGCGGGCACGTTGCTCGCCGCCCGCGGGGTGCCGGCCGACCGCCGCGACGCCCTGGTGGCCTTCGCCGGCGGGAGCCCGCTCGCGCTCTCGCTCGCCGCCTCGGTGGTTGCCGCGGGGGCGCCGTGGGAGCCGACCGGCGAGGTGCTGACCACCCTGGTCGAGCGGCTGGTGGGTGACCTGCCCGGCCCGGTCCACCGGCGGGCCCTCGAGGTCCTCGCCCAGGCGTACGTCACCCGCGAGTCGCTGCTGCGCGCGGTGCTGGGCGAACAGGACGCCGCCCTGGTGTTCCCGTGGCTGCGCCGGCTGCCCTACGTCGAGGCCGGCCCCGAGGGGCTGTATCCGCACGATGCGGTCCGGTCCACGCTGGCGGCCGACCTGCGCTGGCGCGATCCCGAGCGCTACGAGGACGTGCGCGTCCAGGTCTCGGTCGCCGGCCTGGACGCGGCGCGACGCGCTCCGGAGGACGACGCGCTGATGCGGGTCGCCGAGTGGCAGTTCCTCTTCCGCGACGACTGCGGCCCGGACGACCAGTACGACTGGCGGCCGCACCCGCACGTCGAGGACACCCCCTTGTGGCCCGCCGACGTGCCCGCCGTGCTGGGCCTGGCGCGGGAGTCGGAGGGCCCGGACACGGCGGCCGCGGTCGAGCACTGGGTACGCCGCCGGCCCGGGGACTTCCGGGTCTACCGCTACGCGGACTCCCCGGCGCCGGCCGCGTTCGTGGCGTTCCTGCGGCTCGAGGCGCCACTCGCCGAGGACCGGGCGGCCGACCCGGTCATCGCCGCCCTGTGGGATTTCGTCGAGACGGTCGCTCCTCTGGCGCCGGGCGAGCATCTGAGTGTCCGGCGCTTCGCCGTGCAGCCGGGTCGCGGCGGGCAGCCCTCGCCGTTCCTGGATCTCATCGGCCGGCGGGCGGTCGCCGCCGACCTGACCGCTCGCGGACGCGCGATGAGTTTCGTGGTCGTGGAGAACGCCGAGCGGGTCCGGGCCTACCTCGGCAGCGCCGGGTTGCGGGAGGTCGTGACGGCCGAAGCCGGCCGGCGTGAGCAGCACGTCTTCGGCCGGGACTGGCGGCGGCAGCCGGTGGAGCAGTGGGTGCGGGACCGGGCCCGCACGGGGATCGTGCCCGCGGCCGGGTGGCCCGGCGCCGTCTCGACCGACGCCCTGCCCCGTCCCGCGTTCGAAGCGGCCGTGGTCGAGGCCCTGCGCACGTGGCACGCTCCCCGCGAGTTCGCGACCAATGTGCTGCTGCGCTCGCGTCTGGTGCCCCCGGGTGCGGCCGACCCCATGGCCGAACTGCGCGGCGCCCTCCTGGCCGCGCTCGACGCGCTGCCGGTCGACCCGGCCGGGGTGAAGGCGCACGAGACGCTCACCGCCACGTACGTCACGGCCACGCGCACCCACCAGGCGGCCGCCCGCCGGCTGGGTCTGCCCTACGGCACCTACCGCCGCCGGCTCGCCTCGGCCAGGCAGCTGCTCATCGAGGAACTGCTGCGCCGGATGACCTGATCGGCCCCTCCGCGGCGATGACGGAGCGGATCATGAGCACCGGTGGACATCTCTGAGCACCGCACACGCTGGCGCGCGGGCAGCGGTCCGGCGCAGGGTGGTCGAGCGGACGGGCGCCACGTGTCCGCCGGGTCACACGTCCAACTCTTGCTTCGAATTCGGAGCACGGGTATGGTCGGAAAGAGCTTCGAACTCGAAGCAAATTGAGAAGTGAGGTTTGTGATGAAGGCAGTGCGCTTCCACGAGTTCGGCGGTCCCGAGGTTCTGCGCTACGAGGATGCTGACCAGCCCGTTCCCGGCGCCGGACAGGTGCGGCTGCGGGTGGCCGCGACCAGCTTGAACGGCGTCGACGCGAACATCCGCGGCGGCCGGATGCAGGGACCGATCCCGGTCGGGCTGCCGCACACCCCGGGCTTCGACGTGGCCGGCACGGTCGACGCGCTCGGCGCGGACGTCGACAGCGTCGCGATCGGTGACCAGGTGATCGGCTTCCTGCCCATGGCCGGGCCCGGCGCGGCGGCCGAGTACGTGATCGCCCCCGCCGACGTCCTGACCGCCGCGCCCACGACTGTTCCGCTCGCCGACGCCGCCGCGCTGCCGGCGGTCGGCCTGACCGCCTGGCAGGCGCTGTTCGAGCACGCCGAGCTCACCGCCGGGCAGCGCATCCTGATCAACGGAGCCGGGGGAGCGGTCGGCGGCTACGCCGTCCAGCTGGCCGCGAACGCCGGCGCCCACGTCATCGCCACGGCCGGCCCGGGCAGCGCCCGCCGCGTCCGGGAACTGGGCGCCGACGAGGTCATCGACCACACCACCACCGAGGTCACGACCGCCGTCACCGAGCCGGTCGACGTCGTCCTCAACCTCGCCCCGATCGACCCGGCCCGGCTCGGCGCTCTTGTCGCGCTGATCCGCGACGGCGGCACCCTGGTCAACACCACGGTGTGGATGCCCGCGCCCGCCGACGAGAAGCGCGGCGTCAAGGGCATCGACCTGTACGTCCGCAGCGACACCGGTCAACTGGCTCAGCTGGTCGGCCAGGTCGACGCCGGCCGGCTGCGCATCGACATCGCCGAGCGGGTCAAGCTGGCCGACCTGCCGGCCCTGCACGCCCGGGCGGCCACCGGCGATCTGCCGAGCGGCAAGATCACCGTGACCGTCGCGGCCTGAGACAACCTCCCACCACGTCGAAGAAAGGCCCGCGATGATTCCCGACGACGACCCGGCCCGGTCGCTGACCGTGGCCGACCCCGATGACCCGGCGACGACCTTCGTGTCCCTGGTCGGCAACACGTACGCGATGTTGATCACCGGTGAGCAGACCGACGGCCGCTACTGCCTCATCGACATGCGGGTGCCCGACGGGGGTGGCCCGCCGCCGCACCGGCACGACTTCGAAGAGATGTTCACCATCCTCGAAGGCGAGATCGAGTTCACCTTCCGCGGTGAGAAGCACGTCGTGCCGGCCGGGTCCACGGTCAACATCCCGGCCAACGCCCCGCACTTCTTCCGCAACGTCTCCGGCGCACCGGCCCGCATGCTGTGCATGTGCACCCCCGCCGGCCAGGACGAGTACTTCCAGCGGATCGGCACCACCGTGGCCGGTTGGGACGCGCCGCCGCCCCAGCTGTCCGACGAGGAACGCGCCGACCAGCGCCGCCGCGCCGCCGACCTGGCCGCGACCTATCGCAGCGAATTCCTCTGATCCTCACCGGTCACTGCGGTCGTGGTTCTTCCCGGCCTCCAGGATGGCGCGGTAGCGGTCGAACGTGACGGCGCAGTCCCGGATGCTCCGATCGACCCGCTCGGCCTCGTCGGCCAGGCGGATCTGGTCGGCCGAGTGCCGCCGGCGTTCCAGCAGGACGACGGCGAGCGTGGCGGCCAGGGTGGCCCAGCTGAGCAGTTGCAGGCTGAGCCACACGACCGGCCGGCCCAGGACCACGGGGCCGGTGACCTTCCCGGTCGCGGCCAGCGGGACCAGCAGGTACAGCAGAACACCGGCGACGGTGATCGGGACGAACGTGGCGAGCCGGCGGGCCGAGGGTCGCATGGGCGTCTCCCTGATGATCGGGTTCGCCGGGCCGGGACGTCCGGCGGCGGGTCGTGGCCCCACCCTGCGGCGGCCCCGGCACCGGTCGAGCACGAACCGGGCACGGGGTGGGCACGGGCCGCGGTCGGTGGCGACAATGCAGCAGTGACAGTCAGCGCTCCGGTACGGTTCGGCATCCTCGGCCCGACCCTGGCCCGGTCCGCCGACGGCCGGGTGGTGCCGATCGGAGGCCCCCGGTTGCGGGCGCTGTTCGCCCTGCTGCTGGCCAACGCCGGCCAGGCCGTCACCGTCGAGCGGCTCATCGACGGCGTGTACGGGGAACGGCCTCCGGACGGCGCCGTCAACGCCCTGCGGTCGCAGGTGACCCGGCTCCGCGGGCTGGTCGGTGACGCGGTGGCGCCCGACCCGGTCGGCTACCGCTTCGGCGGCGCCCCGGACGACGTCGACGTGCACCGGTTCGAGCGGCTGGCCCGGGCCGGGCGCGGCGCGCTGGACGCCGGTGACGACAACCGGGCCGCCGCGGTGCTGCGAGAGGCGTTGACCCTGTGGCGCGGGCCCGCGCTGGCCGACGTGGGCGCGGCGTCGTTCGCCGGGCCGCTCGTCGTCCGGCTGGAGGAGCTTCGGGTCACCGCCCTGGAGGACCGCATCGAGGCCGACCTGCGGCGCGGTGACGCCGGAGCGCTCGTGCCCGAGCTGCTCGAGCTGGTGGCCGGGCACGCGCTGCGCGAGCGGCTGCGGGCCCAGCTCGTCACCGCGCTGGCCCGGGCCGGACGTCCGGCCGAGGCGCTGGCCGCGTACGCCGACGCGCGACAGACGCTGGCCGACGAGCTCGGGGCCGACCCCTCACCGGTGCTGACCGCCGCCTATCTGGACGTGCTGCGCCGCCCGGCGCCGAGCGCCGCTGTGCCGAAACCCCGGCCGCCGGCGCCGGTGCCGGCGCCGGTGCCTAGAACCCTGCCGGCCACCGTCGCCGACTTCACCGGCCGCGACGCCGACCTGGCCACGATCCGGGCCGCTCTGGGCGCGGACCGCGACGGAGGCCGGCTCGCCGTACCCATCGTGGCGATCGCCGGCCGGGCCGGCATGGGCAAGACGACGCTCGCCGTGCAGGCCGCCCACGAGCTGGCCGACCGGTTCCCCGACGGTCAGCTCTTCGCCGGCCTGCACGCCGGGGGCCCGCACCCGGTCGACGCGGGCGCGATCCTCGAGCGCTTCCTGCGCCTGCTCGGAGTTCACGGCGGCGACGTCCCGAGCGGCGCCGACGAACGGGCCGGGCTGTTCCGCAGTCTGCTGGCCGACCGGCGGGCCCTGATCGTGCTCGACGACGTCGGCAGTGAGCAGGACGTCCTGCCGCTGCTGCCGGGCAGCACGTCCTGCGGGGTCCTGATCACCAGCCGGCGCCGGCTGGCCGGGCTGGCCGCGGCCACCGTGGAGCTCGGACGGTTCTCCCCCGAGCAGTCGCTGGAACTGCTGGGCCGGGTGGTCGGCGCCGACCGGGTCGGCCAGGAGACCGCCGTCGCCCGCACCCTGGCCGAACAGTGTGGCTATCTGCCCCTGGCGTTGCGCATCGCCGGGGCCCGGCTCGCCCTGCGGCCGCACTGGACGGTCCAGCAGATGGCCGTGCGGCTGGTCGACGAGGAGCGCCGGCTGGACGAGCTCGTGCACGGCGGGATGGCCATCCGGGCCAGCATCAGCCTCAACCACGACGCGCTCAGCGAACCGGCCCGGCGACTGTTCCGCCTGCTGGCCATCCCGGACGCGCACGCCTTCTCCGGCTGGACCGCCGCGGCTCTGCTCGGCACCTCGTCCGACGCGGCTCAGGAGTCGCTCGACGAGCTGGTCGACACGCAACTCGTCCAGCCGATCCTGCCCGGTCACGGCCTGCTCACCCAATACCGTTTCCATGACCTGGTACGCGGTTTCGCCCGCGGGCGCCTGGCCGCCGACGAGCCGCCCGGCATCGCCCGGGCCGCGCTCGTCCGCATGCTCGACGCGGTGCTCGCACTGACCCGGGCCGCCACCGGGCCCGAGATGGCGGCCGAGATGCTGTCCGGCTGGGAGCGGACACCGAGCTGGTCGCCGCCGCCGGTGCTGCTCGACGCCGTGACCGCCGACCCGATGGCCTGGCTGGAACGCGAACGCCCGGGCATCGTGGCCGCGGTGCGCCAGGCCTCGGCGGCCGCGCTGTCCGAGCTCGGCCACGGCCTGGCCCTGGCCGTCCAGCCGTTCCTGAGCCTGCGCGCCTACCACGACGACACCCAGGCCGTGCTGACCGCCGCCCTTGACGCGGCCCGGCGGACCGGCGACCGGCGAGGCGAGGCCGCGATGCTGTTCACCCTGCGCGCCGACGTGGCCGCCGTGCACGACTACGACGGCGCGCTGCGCGACCTCACCCGGGCCGAGACCCTCTTCCGGGAGCTGGACGATCAGCCGGGCGTCGCCGTGGCCGTCCGGGCCCAGGCCTTCGCCGCCTACCTGCACGGCCGGACCACCACGGCGGTGCGGCTGTTCACCCGGTCCCTGGAGACGACCCGGGCACTGCGGCACGACGGCGAGGTCGCGTATATCCAGCAGATCGTGGCCGCGATCCACCTGCTGCACGGTGAGACGGCCACCGCGCAGGCGCTGCTGGCCGAGGCGATCGGTCCGGCCCGGGCCGCCCGCAAGCCGCGGGTGCTGGCCCAGGTGCTGTACCGGACGGGCCAGGCACATCTGCAGGCCGGCGACCGCGCGGCCGCCCTCGACGTCCTGCGGGAGGCTTTCGCGGTCGCCCGGGCGGCCGGCGACACCTCGGGCGAGGCCCACATCCTGGTCGAACAGGCCCGGGCCGAGCTCGTGGACGAGGCCACCGGGACCGCCGGCGCGCTGCTCGACGCCGCCCTGGAACGCGCCGAGACCGCCGGCGCGCTGCTGGACGCCGCCCTGGAACGCGCCGGGACAGCCGGCGACGCGCTCGCCGAGGGGCACGCGCTGACCGCCCGGGCCGAAGTGGCGACCGTCCGGCACGATCACGCGCGGGCCGCGGAGCTCCTGCGCGAGGCGGCCGGGAGGTTCCGGGCCATCGGCAGCCTGGTGTACGAGGCCAAGGCCCTCGTCGCCCTGGCCGAGGCGCAGCACGCCGCCGGGGACGCCCGGGCCGCCGAGACCACCCGGACCAGCGCGGCGCGACTCATCGACCGCACCGAAACCGCCATCGCCGTACGCCTGCGCAGCCGCCTCGACCCCCGATGATCCCGGCAACGCACCCCGGCGAAGGACGACGGCAGGGGAGACAGGGAGGTCGATGATGCGGTCCGCGGTGATCGTCGGCGGTACGGGGTTGATCGGCCGGGCCGTGGCGCGCCGGCTCGTCCCGGCCGGTTGGCAGGTCACGGTCACCGGCCGGGACCCGGCCCGGATGCCCGCCGATCTGGGAGCCGCCGGCGTGCGGTTCCGGCCGGTCGAACGCGACGATGCCGCGGGCCTGGCGGGCGACCGAGCAGCAACCGACCCTGAAGCCGGGCGACCTGCCCTTCGACTCACCCCACGGGTACGGCCCCAACAAGGTCGCGGCCGAGCAGACGCTCCTCGACAGCGGGTGGCCGGTGACGGTGCTGCGTCCGTCCAAGGTGCACGGTGAAGGCGCCACCCCGCCCCGGGAGTCGTACTTCGTGAAGCGGGCCCTGGACCGCCGGGAGGTCCTGCTGCTGGCCGGTCACGGCCGGGGCGCGGATCATCCGTCGGCGGCGGCCAATGTCGCCGCGCTCGCCGAGACCGTGGCGGAGCAGCCGGGGCGCCGCATCCTCAACATCGCGGACCCCGACGCCCCCGACGGCTTGACGATCTCCCGCACGATCGCCGCGCTGACCGGTCACCGCCGGCGCGAGGTGCTGCTCGACGAGGACGCCCCGCCGCGCCTGGGGCGGCACCCGTGGGATCGCCGCCCGCCGATCGTCCTGGACACCAGTGCCGCGGAGTCCCTGGGATACCGGCCGGTGGGCGACTACGCCACCACGGTCACCGAGGCGGTCCGGTCGATGCTCGACCGGGCCGCTCACGACCCCGCCTGGACGCCGCCCGGCGTCGGCTCCGGCTCGGCGGCCGACTGGTTCGACTACGCGGCCGAGGACTCCTGGCTCCGCGCCACCGGGTTTCGGTCGTGACGGCGCATCGGCGCGTCTCGAGGTCAGCGCCTGTTTCGTGCTGGGGGTCGAGTTGCGGTGCGGGCAGGCGACGGCTGGGCCACGCCGGTGCCCGGTTCCCACCACGAAACAGCCGGCACCGGTCCGGCGACGAACGCGACGCGGTTCCCACCACGAAACAGCCGGCACCGGTCCGGCGGCGAACGCGACGCGATCGGGCCGGCCGGACCGGGATTCCGGCCGACCCGATGGTGTCCGGCCGCTCCTCCTGCGAGCCTCACGGTTGACCTGCGGCTCAGCAGGCGATCCCGGCGGCCGTCGTGCGGCTCGGCGATCCACGACGGAGCCGGATCCGCAGCACTGCGTCAGGAGAAGACCATGCGCATCACCACGCCGTACGGGGCCACGTCGACGGCCGACGAGGTCTCCGAGGGCATCGACCTGACCGGCCGGCGGGCCGTCGTCACCGGCGGGGCCTCCGGCATCGGCGTCGAGACGGCCCGCACGCTGGCCCGGCGCGGCGCGTCGGTGACGCTGGCGGTGCGCGACGTCGAGCGCGGCCGCAAGGTGGCCGACGAGATCGGCCGGGGCGTCGAGGTGCGGCCGCTGGAGCTGACCGACCACGCGTCGATCACCGCGTTCGCCGCCGGCTGGGAGGGCCCGTTGGACCTGCTGATCAACAACGCGGGGGTGATGGCGCTGCCGTCGCTCACCCCCGACCCCCGGGGCTGGGAGTTCCAGTTCGCGACCAACCACCTCGGTCACTTCGCCCTCACCACGCGACTGCGTCCGGCACTCGCGGCCGCGGGCGGGGCCCGGGTGGTCAGCCTCAGCTCGTCCGCTCACCTGTTCTCGCCGGTCGTCTTCGACGACATCAACTTCAAGTTCCGCCCGTACGACGCCACGCTCGCCTACGCGCAGTCGAAAACCGCGGTGAACCTGTTTGCCGTGGCCGCCACCGCGCGCTGGCGCGACGACGGCATCACGGTGAACGCGGCCAACCCCGGCGCCATCGCCACTCCGTTGCAGCGCCACGTGGGCGGCAAGCTGGCCACCCCGGCCGATCTGCAGAAGACCACCGCACAGGGCGCCTCCACGTCGGTCCTGCTGGCCGTCTCGCCGCAGCTGGAGGGCATCGGCGGGCGCTACTTCAACGACAACCAGGAGGCCCAGCCCACCGACCGGCGACCCGCCGACGTCGAGGAACTCGTGCGTAGCGTCGCGCCGTACTCCCTGGACCCGGAGAACGCCGAGCGCCTCTGGGCGGTCTCGGCCGCAGCCGTCGGCCTGGGCCGGGGGTGACCGGACCGTGGCGGTCATTCCGCGCTTCGGACGTCGGTCCGGGTTGAGCAGACCGCGGGCCGGTCATTCCGCGGTCCGGACGTCGGTCCGAGGCTGAGCAGACCGTGGGGGCGGTCATTCCGCGGTCCGGACGTCGGTCCGAGGCTGAGCAGACCGTGGGGCGGTCAGCCCGCGGCCCGGACGTCGGTCCGGGGGCTCGGCCCGGCGCGGAGGACGCGGACGACCAGACCGGCCACGAGCCCGACGACACCGAGGACGAGCAGGGCCGCGTCCAGGCCGGACAGCGCGCCGCTGAGACCCAGCACGATCAGCGGGCAGAGGAACTGACCCAGGAACAGCGCCGACGTCCACACCCCGGTGCCCCGCCCGCGCTGCTCGAACGTGAGCGGCCCGAGGGCCCAGGTCAGCAGCGAGGGCAGCAGCAGGCCGTTGCCGAAGCCGGTGACCACGGCGACGAGGACCACCGTCGGCACCGAGGGGGCGAGACTCAGGCCGAGCAGACCGGCGCCCGAGACGGCGAAGGCCAGCGCGGCCGTCGTCGTGGCGCCCAGGCGCACCAGCCGGGAGAACAGGAAGGCGCCGGCGGCCGTGCCCAGCGACGCGATCGCGCTGACCAGGCCGATGGTGGCGGTCGAGGTGACGCCGATGTCGTCGAGCTTGAACGACAGTTCGACGATCAGCACGTAGAAGACGAGGCCGCCGATCAGGGTGACGGTGATCGGCGCGGCCAGGCGCGACCACGGCAGCGGGGGCAGGGCGGTCGCGGTGCGGGGCCGCGCGGCCGGCTGCCACAGATAGCGGGCCGCCAGCAGCGCCAGCGGGAGGCTCACCGCGTACAGCCAGAAGGGCGCCCGCCAGCTCTGCGCGCCCAGCGCGCCGCCCAGCCCGAAGAAGACGGTGGCGGCGATCGTGGTGCAGACGACCTGCAAGCCGAAGTAGCGGTCGCGATCGCGGCCGTGGAAGTAGTCGGCCAGCAGGGTGGTGCAGCACGTCATGATCGCGGCCTCGGTCAGGCCGACCAGCACCCGGCTGGCCACGATCATCGGCAGCGAGTCCAGCCAGAGCGGCGCGGTGCCGACGAATGCGTACGCGATCAGCGCGCCGACCAGCAGCCGCTTGCGGCCCAGCCGGTCGACCACGCGGCCGGCCACCACCGCGGTCAGTCCGATCATCAGCGCGGGCGCGGTCAGCACCACGGGGGTCAGGGTGCCGACGCCGGGCGTGCCGGCGAAGGCGTCCTCGATGCGCGGGAGCACCGGGGCCAGCAGCACGGAGCCGAGCACCGACAGACAGCTGGCCAGCAGCAGGATGGAGGCCTGGAGCGGTCCGGCCGGGCGGTCCTCGGCTGAGCGATCGGGGGCTGGGCGGTCGGGGGCTGGGAACTTCGACACGGGCATCTCCGGAGGTCGGTGATCGGCGTCACTGCGCCGAGTGTCGGCCCGGGCTCCGGACAACGGAAATCACTAGTTCTGACCAGCGATATCCACCAGACTGATGGCCGTGGCCCGCACGATCAGGTCGCGCAGATAGCGGTGGCCGGGGTCGTCGTCATAGGTGGGATGCCACCACATCGCCTCGATCAGCGGCGCGGCGTCGAACGGCGGCGGCAGGGCCCGGATCCCGCTGTTGAGCGGCAGCAGCTCGACCAGCCGCCGCTGCAGCAGGGCGATGCGCTCGCTGCCGGCGACCAGGCCGGGCACGGTCAGGAAGTTCTCGGTGACGACCTGCACGTGCGGTTCGACGCCGAGCATCCGCATCTGGCGTCCGGCCGGGGTGGAGGCGGTGGGGCCGTGGTACGACAGCACCCAGGGCATCGTCTCGAGGTCGGTCAGCGACAGCTGCGGGCCGACCGCGCTGTTGTCGGCCGACACCACACACACCCATTCGTCGCGGTAGAGGTCGAGATGCGACAGGTCGGTGACGAAGCCGTGCGGCAGCACCAGAAGGTCGGTGCTCAGCAGGGTCTGGGCGGCCCGGTCGACCCGCTCCGGGGTGTTCGGGATGAAGCGCAGCCGGCTGTGCGGCGCCTCCTGCGCGAGCAGCCGGGCGACGGTGTCCCCGATCAGGGTGACCATGTAGTCGCTGACCAGCATGGAGAACTCGCGGGTGGAGGAGGCCGCGTCGAAGTCCTGCTGGGCGGTGAACACGCGCTCCACACTGGACAGCGCCACCTGCGTACGGTCGCGGAGCTGCACGGCCAGCGGCGTCAGCCGATAATCGTTGCCCACCCGGGTCAGCAGTTCGTCGTCGAAGTGCCGGCGCAGCCGGGCCAGGGACGCCGACAGGGCGGGCTGGCTGAGGCCCATCTGGGTGGCCGCGCGGGTGACGCTGCGCTGCGTCAGGAGCGCGTCCAGCGCGACGAGCAGGTTCAGGTCGAGCGCGGCCAGGTTCACCGGGCCAGCGTATCCACGCCGTTGATGACCCACATCAGAAATCTCGTCTTCCCGGGACCGTCATGGTTGGCGGACCGTGGTGGCCATGCGAGAACTGGACCGGGCCGATCCGGCCGGCGCCGTCGCCGCCGCGGCGAAGCGCTGCTCCAACTGGGGCCGCTGGGGCGACGACGACGTCCTGGGCACGCTCAACTTCCTCGACGAGGCCAAACGGGTCGAGGGCGCCGGGCTCGTCCGGCGCGGCGTCAGCTTCTCGCTGGCCCAGTCGTTCGACGCCGACGGGCCGCAGAAGGGCTGGCGGCGACGCACCAACCCGGTGCACACGATGCTCGACACCGGACTGGACGCCGAACGCGGGCAGGGCTTCCCGCACGGGCTGGGCGGCGCCGACGACGTCATCTTCATGCCGTTGCAGGCCTCGACCCAGTGGGACGGCCTGGGGCACATCTTCGACCACGGCACCGCCTGGAACGGCCGCCGGGCCGGCGACGTGGTGACCAGCGAGGGCGACCTGGTCACCGGCATCGAGCACGCGGCCGCCCCCGTCGCCGGTCGCGGCGTGCTGCTCGACGTGGGCCGCGCGCTCGGCCCCGGCGGCGAGCTGCCCGACGGCTTCTCGATCACGGCCGAGCACCTGGCCGCCACCATCGCCGCCCAGGGCGGGTCGGCCCGCGTCGGCCGGGGCGACCTGCTGCTGGTCCGCACCGGCCGGCTGGCCCGGGCCCGCCGGGAAGGCTGGGGCGACTACGCGGGCGGCCCCGCGCCGGGCCTGTCGTTCACCACCGCGGATTGGCTGCACGACACCGAGATCGCCGCGATCGCCACCGACACCTGGGGCTTCGAGGTGCGGCCGAACGAGTTCGACGACGCCTTCCAGCCCCTGCACCAGGTGGCCATCCCGCACATCGGGCTGTTCATCGGCGAGATGTGGGACCTGGACGCCCTGGCCGCCGACTGCGCCGCCGACGGCCGGTACGACTTCTGGCTCACCGCCGCCCCGCTGCCCGTGACCGGGGCAGTGGGCGCGCCGGTCAACCCCATAGCCGTCAAGTGACGAAGGGACCCCTCACATGCCCGCCGTGAACACCGTCCTCGTGGTCGGCAGCGGCCTGGCCGGGACCGCGACCGCCATCCGGCTCGCCGCCCGGGGCGTCGCCGTCGAGCTGGTCGAGATCAAGCCCGACCTCGCCGTCCTCGGTTCCGGCATCACGTTGCAGGGCAACGCCTTGCGGGAGCTGCGCACCCTGGGCGTCTGGGACCGGGTGCGCGAGCACGGGTACGCCTTCGACGTCACCGGCATCCGCGCCCCCGACCCGCACGGGACGGTCGTGGCCGAGATCCCGGACGCCCGGACCGGCGGCCCCGACCTGCCCGCCGCGCTCGGCATGCCCCGGCCCGAGCTGGCCCGCATCCTCGTCGACCGGGCGGTCGAGGCCGGCGTCAAGGTCCGCTTCGGCACCACCAGCACGACGCTGTCGGCCGACGCGGACGGGGTCGACGTGTCCTTCGCCGACGGCTCGGCCGGCCGTTACGACCTGGTGGTCGGGGCCGACGGCATCCGGTCGTGGACGCGCCGCATGCTCGGCATCGAGCTGGAGACCCGGTCGACCGGCATGGGCATCTGGCGGGCGTTCGGCCCGCGGCCCGCGAGCGTGACCCGCACCGATCTGTACTACGGCGGCCCCAGCTTCATCGCCGGCTACTGCCCGACCGGCGAGAGCACCCTCTACGCGTACGTCGTGGAGGCCGCCCAGGACCGCTCCACCCTGACCCCGGACCAGCGGCTGGCCACCATGCGGGGCCTGGCCGGGGCCTACCACGGGCCGTGGGACGAGATCCGCGAGCGCCTCGACGACCCCGGCCAGGTCAACTACACCTGGTTCGAGACCCACCTGCTGCCCGCGCCGTGGAACCGCGGCCGGGTCGTGCTGATCGGCGACGCCGCCCACTCCTGCCCGCCCACCCTGGCCCAGGGCGGCGCCCAGGCGCTCGAGGACGCCGCGGTGCTGAGCGAGTTGCTGATCGACCGGGACACCCTCGACCAGGACCTGTGGGACGCCTTCCACGCCCGCCGCGTCGACCGGGCCCGCACCGTGGTCGACGCCTCCAACCAGCTCGGCCGGTGGCTGCTCGACCACGAGCGGGGCGACGTGCCCGGGCTCATGCGGAGCATCGCCGCCCTCGTCAGCCGGCCCGCCTGACTCCCAGGAGACTTCCATGACCCAGCGACTCATCACCCATCTGCGGCACGTTGATCTGGCCGTGCCCGACTACGCCAAGCAGCTCGACTTCTACACCCACACTTGGGGGCTCAAGCCCGAGCACACCGACTCCGGCTTGACCTTCCTGGCCGCCGAGGGCAGCCCCGAGCAGTACGTCGTCCGGCTGCGCGAGTCCGCCGACAAGCGCATCGACCTGATCGCCTTCGGCGCCGCGACCCCGGCCGACGTCGACACCCTGGCCGCCCGGGTGGCCGCCGACGGGGTCGAGCTGGTGACCGAGCCGGGCACCCTGCAGACCCCGGGCGGCGGGTACGGCTTCCGCTTTTTCGACAACGAGGGCCGTACGGTGGAGATCTCCGCCGACGTGGCCGTGCGCCGGCACCGCGGCATCGAGGCGGGCGAGTCCGTCCCGGTGCGCCTGTCGCACGTCGTCGTCAATTCGGCCGACCCCGAGGGCACCCGCGCCTTCTACGAGAAGCACCTCGCCTTCGCCCTGTCGGACACGCTCATGCACCCGCGGATGGGCGAGATGATGTGGTTCATGCGGGTCAACGCCTGGCACCACAGCATGGCCATCGCCCGCGGACCGCACCCGTCCCTGCACCACGCGAGCTTCGAGCTGCGCGGCCTGGACGAGTACATGCGCGGCACCGGCCGGGTGCTGCGGGCCGGGGTGGAGAAGATCTGGGGCCCCGGCCGGCACCTGGCCGGCAACAACACCTTCAGCTACTTCCTCGACCCCAACGGCAACACCATGGAATACACCACCGAGCTCGAGGAGATCGACGAGGACACCTGGCACCCGCACCTCTACGACTTCAGCGACCCCGGGGTCAGCGACCAGTGGGGGACCGCGAACGCCATGAACGAGTTCGTCGCCCAGCGGTCGTTCAACGACCCTGACAAGGGCCTGTTCCAGGCTCCGCCGGTCTGATGCGGTTCGCCTCGTACGCCGGGCCGGGCGGGGCGGTGCGCGCCGGTGTCGTCGGCGACGCCGGCCTGCACCCGCTGCCCGACGGCACGACCGTGCTCGGCCTCGTCCGCGCCGGATTGCCGGCCGCGCTCGACGCCGGCGCGGCCGCCCTGCCCGGTGAGGCGGTGCCGCTGTCGTCGGTGCGCCTGCTGCCTCCGCTCGAACCGCCGACCGTCCGCGATTTCGTCGCCTTCGAGGAGCACGTGGAGGGCGTCGTCGCCTCGGTCGGCGACGGAGCCGGCGTGGCCCCGGAGTGGTACGAGGCGCCGACCTTCTACTTCACCAACCCGTACGCGCTGGTCGGGGCCCACGACGACGTGCCGGTGCCCCCGGGCAGCCGGCTGCTCGACTTCGAGCTCGAGGTGGCCGTGGTGATCGGCCGGGACGGCGCCTCGCTCAGCCCGGCGCAGGCCCGCGAGCACGTCTTCGGCTACACGATCCTCAACGACTGGTCGGCCCGGGACCTGCAACGGCGCGAGATGAAGGTCAACCTGGGCCCGGCCAAGGGCAAGGACTCGGCCACCACGCTCGGCCCGTGGCTGGTCACGGCCGACGAGCTGGAGCCGTTCCGGGACGCCGACGGCTTCCTCGCCCTGGACCTGCGGGTGGCCGTCAACGGCATCGGGATCGGCCACGACCTGCTGTCCAACATGGGCTGGCCGTTCGAGGAGCTGATCGCGTACGCGTCCCGCGGCACCCGGGTCCGCGCCGGCGACGTCCTCGGCTCGGGCACGTGCGGCAACGGCGGCTGCCTGGCCGAGCTCTGGGGCCGGCGCGGCGCCGTCGACCCGCCCCCGCTGCAGCCCGGCGACGTCGTCGAGATGACCGTCGAGGGCATCGGGACCATCCGCAACCGGGTGGTGCCCGGCCTCGAGCTGCCCCCGGTGCGACCGGCCCGCCCCCGCCCCCGTCTTCGCCGGCGCTTGCCGCAACACTGAGAGGACCACCATGTTCGAGTACTTCCCGAGCGGGCCGTACACCTGGAACCTGAGCGTCGTCGCCACGCTCAACTCCGGGGGGCTGATCGACGAGGTCGACCGGGCCTGCCGGCCGATCAAGGAGGCGGCGAACGCGGGGGAGGACGCGGGCACGCGGGACTTCCTGCGGGCCTGGACGGCGCTGACCGATCAGCTCGTCGGTCAGGCCGAGGAAGCCGAGAAGGCCGGGCACACCCGCACGGCCGGCCAGTTGTACTTCCGGGCCACCAACTATCTGGCCCAGGCCGAACGCATGCTGGCCCACTCCGACCCGGACCGCATCCCCTCCTACCAGCGGCTCCTCGAACTGGCGCAGAGGGCGTTCGCGACGCACAGCCCGCGGGTCAGCCGCGTGGAGATCTCGTACGAGGGGACGTCGCTGCCGGCGTACTTCAGCGCCGCCCCCGCCACCGCGACCGGCCCGGCCCCGGTGGTCGTGCTGGTCAACGGGCTCGACTCCACCAAGGAGCACATGTACTCGTCGAACCACTGGCACGAGCTGGCCGCCCGCGGCATCTCCTGCCTGATGCTCGACCAGCCCGGCACCGGCGAGGCGCTGCGGCTGCGCGGCCTGACCGCCCGCGTCGACGCCGAGGTGTGGGCCGGGGCGGCGGTCGACTGGCTGGAGACACGCGCCGATGTCGACGCGACCCGGATCGGCATCGTGGGATGGTCGCTGGGCGGCTACTACGCGCCCCGCGCGGCCGCCTTCGAGAAGCGGTTCGCGCTCTGCGTGGCCTGGGGCGCCAACCACAACTGGGGCGCCGTCCAGCGCCGCCGGCGGGATCGCGAGGGCGAACGTCCCGTCCCGCACTACTGGGAGCACGTCCTGTGGGTCTGGGGCCACACCGACGTACGCGAGTTCATCGAGTTCGCCGACGCGGTCCACCTCGACGGCGTCGTCGACAAGATCACCGTGCCGTTCCTCGTCGCCCACGGCGCCGGCGACCGGCAGATCCCCCTCGAGTACGCCCACCGCTCCTACGAACAGGCGGTCAATAGCCCGAAGCGCGAACTACGGGTCTTCACGCCCGAGGAAGGAGCGACCGAGCACATCGGCCTCGACCACCTGCCGTACGTGAGCACCTTCATCGCCGACTGGGTGTCCGACACCTTCGCCGGCCTCCCGTCGGCGTGAGCAATCGACCGCCTCAGCGGCGGCGGCCGAACTCGTGGGCGAGGACGTCCCGGGTCACCGCGGCGCCGAGCCGGTCACCCTGGACGACGGCCCCGCGGTAGTGGACACCGGCCCAGATGCGGGCCTCCATCAGCTCGTTGCGGGCCGAGGAGAGACTGTCGAAGTGCCGGGTGGTGCCCGAGTCGGCGCTGTAGGCGCTGAACGACAGGTTGTCGCGGCCGAAGAACTTCCGCAGCGCCGTCATGATCGCCGACGTGTAGCAGGCGTGCCCGGACGGCCACTCGGGCGACGGCGCGGTGACCCGCAGCGGAGCCCAGGCCGGGTCGGCCACGGTCGCCGGGTTGCCGTCGGTGCCGGCCAGCGGGATCGCGTCCACCGGCCGCCAGAAGCTCCACTGCCGCTTCTGCGCGTAGCACGAGATCATCGCGTCGGCCGTGGCCACGTCGGCCATCGCCAGCAGGCGCGCCGTCTCGAGCGAGCTCAGCCGGTGGTCGGCCGCCAGGTCTCGCTTGATCGACCACTCCACCTGGCGGTAGTCGTCCCACCAGGTCGCCGCCTCGGTCTGGTCCTGGGTGCGCAGCGTGCTGGTGGCCGAGCCGATCGCCTTGACCTCGTTCAGCTGGCGCGCGTAGGCGGCGCTGGTCAGGGCGGGCGGCCCGGACACGCGGTGGTCGGCCGGGTCGATCGCGAACGGCTTCAGGGCGGCGAACCAGGCGCCGGCCTGCACGAAACCGGGCGGGGTCAGGCGATACTGGCCCGGAGCGGTGCCCACCGGCCAGGTCGCGGCCGCGAACGCGCCGTCGTTCTGCCGCTCGGCGATCATCGCCGCGGCCGTGACCTCGCCCACGCCGACACCGCGCTGCTCGGCGGCGCCGTCGGGAACCCCGGCGAGCGTCTCGTCGTACCGGACCCGCAACGCCTCGGCCTGAGCTGGGAAGAGCGACAGCAGCACGCGGTAGGCCGCCGCGGCCACCGCCGCCGGAGTCGAGTCACCGCGGCGGGCCGGGGGAGCGACGAGGTACGGCTCGTACGGGACACCGGCGATCGCGTTGGCCGCGTCGTACACGGCGCCCTGCACCATCGCGAAGCTGCGGGCGCCGGCCGTGGGCGACTGCCGGGCCACCTCGAAGATGGCCGTCTGGGCGTGGACGTTCCAGGCGAGGACGGCGTTGGGCGACGCCGGCCGCGCCGACGCCGCGGGCGGCGCCAGAATGGTCAGGCCGAGCGCGGTGACGACCGCCGCGCCGAGCAGGCTCCGAAAACGGACACGATGCGCCATGAAGTCCCCCGTGGGCTTGATCCAGATGTTCACAGTGGACTCATAGCATCGAGCACCACCGATCACTGGACAACCTCTCGGCCGGGGATTGCCGGTTCCGGACAGAAAGCTGGCAGACCGGTGATCAGTCCGATAGGGCGCCCCGGTCGAGGTCTCCGGCGAGCGTCTCGTACTCCTCCGGGCTGAGAAAGGCATAGTCCGGCGCCGAGAACGCCGGGTCCTCGTCGTCCTCGTCCGGTGGCCGACGCGGAGTCTCCGCCGCTTCGCTGTGCCATTGGGCGGCGACGTCACTGGTCTGCCGGACGACGACGTCCGGCGCGGGACCGGCCGGTCACAGCTGCAGCAGATAGCGGTCGATGGTCGGTTCCTCGTCCAGCACCGTGTCGGCGGCCTGGGCGTCGTCCATCCCGCTCGCGCACCACCGCGCCCGGAGGCCCTGGACCGCCGAGGAGCACCGCCATGGGCCCATCGTGCCCGATGCCTCGCCCGACCGGATGCCCGCTGGGTTGCCGCTGCCCTGCCGCAGCCCTGTCGGTGCCGTCCTTTCTGCGCGAGCATGTGGCGGTGCGAGCAGAACAGTCAGGACCACGACAGCCGGCACGCGACAGCGCGTACTTCGACCGTTGGTACGCGGAGATGGAGGCCTCGCCGGCGAAGGACGCGATCCTCAGGCGCCACCTCGACTTGCCCGCGGATCTCGGGTCGGCCGGTGTCGTGCCCTGGGAGGCCCTGGACGAGATCGCGCAGGCGCTGCGGATGCCCACGGATGGGTTGCTCGTCGATGTCGCCTGCGGCCGGGGTGGCTACGGCATCGAGATCGCGAAACGCAGCGGCACCAGGCTGATCGGTGTCGACTTCTCGGCGGTCGCGCTCCGGGACGCCCGGCGGATCGCCGCGCGGCGTCTCGGGCCCGGCCGGGCCGAGTTCAGGGTCGGCGTTCTGACCGACCTCGACCTGCCGACGGGGGTAGCCGACGCGATCATGTGCACGGATTCGGTGCAGTTCGCCGATCCCCCGGCCGCTGCCCTCAGCGAGTTCCGCCGCGTCCTCGCCGGTGGGGGACGATTGGCCCTGACCACCTGGCAGCCCACCTCACCGGGAGACCCGCGGGTCGTCAGCCGGTTGCGAAACCTAGACCTGCGCCGGGAGCTCGAGAGCGCCGGTTTTCACCACGTCGTCGTGGAGCAGAGGCTGCGGTGGCGAGCCGCCGAGCGAGGCGCCTACGAGGAAGCCGTAGCGACCGTCGATGACGGCCGCGACCCGGCTCTGGCCTCTCTGCGGGAGGAGGGCAGGCGCGCGTTGGACAGCTTCGAGACGCTGCAGCGCATCGTCGCCTATGCCACGGCACCCTGATCAGAGCCGCGTCGCTGTTTCGACAGTCAGCCCGACGCCCCGGCGGCCGGCCCCACGTCGACGCGGACGGTCAGGCGTTGGCCAGGGTGCGGCCGAGCAGGGGCAGCAGGCGATCCCAGTGGCGCTGCAGCGCGGCCGGGTCGAAGGCGTCGGTGTCGGACATGGTGAAGCCGTGCACGGTGCCGGGATAGATCTCGGACGTGTAGCCGGCTCCGGCGGCGCTCAGGGTGTCGTTGAGCTTCCCGAGGGCCGCCGGGGTGAGGTCGCTCTGGGCGTGACCGAAGTGCATCTCAGCAGTGATCCGGGAAAGGATGTCCGGGCCGTCGGCGCCCACCGGGGCGTGGAAAGCGGCGACAGCAGCCACCCGCCCGGGTTGGGCCGCGGCGGTGCGTACCGCCTGGAGACCACCGATGCAGTAGCCGGTCACCGCGACGGGTCCGGGACAGACTTCGGGTCGGCCGGCGAGGAACCCGAGGTAAGCGCCCGCGTCGCTCCGGGCGCGATCGGCGGTGTGTGCGGTGATCATGGGCAGGAGGTCGTTGAGGATCGCGGCCCGGGCCTCGTCTCCGATGTGCTCGGGAAGCTCGACCACCGGTGCCGGGCCGTGCCGGTAGAACATGTTGGGAACGAGCACGTAGTACCCGTGCCCGGCCAGGTCGCAGGCCATCTGCCGCAGAGCGGGCCGGATGCCGAAGCCGTCCGGGTACATCAGCACGGCCGGGCGTTGCCCGTCGGTGTCCGGGAAAGCGGCGAACGCGTCGGCCCGGCCGTCCGCGGTGGGTATGTAGACAGTCTCGGTGAGCATGACTTCTCCTGTCGTCGTTGAGGTCTCGACCTTGGTCAACACACGACGGAGGAGGCGCCCGCGCGCAAACGCGGGATGCTTCAGGGGGAGGCGGACCGGCACCGGCCCGTACGGCGCTCAGGAAGGCACCGGGTCACCGATCCGTGCGCGGCGCGACGCCATCCCGGTGGTCATGGCTACCGAACCTAGCCGATCAGCGGAGCCCGAGCCAGCCGCCGAACCGGGCCTTCCTGACACTGCCCCTCGGCGCGCCGGATGCAGCATGCCGGCTGGTCGACGGACCGTGCCGGCTCTCGTGTCTGTTGTTCAATGCTGTTGTGATCAGTTTTCAGGCGGTGGTCGAAGTCGAGCCGCTGGACGACTCGCCCGTGCCGTGGCCGGTGGCCCCGGCGGACGCGTGGTCCTGGCTGATCTTGAACGCCGGCTGCACGAGCGAGCAGGTCGGCTTGTTCGTGGCCGTGCTGGCGTCGCGGATCGAGACTCCGGCGTCGGCCGGTCCGGAGCAGGTGATGGATGCCCTGGCCGCCGAGGAGGTGCTCATCGTCAACGGCGGCCTCCTGGTGACCGATCCCGGCACCGGTGTGGAGGTTGTGCCGAACACGACGTCGGCCTCCCGCTCGCCGCGTTGCCGAGCCACCTTCTCGGCGTTCAACGACAGCTGACCGGTTTCCTGGACGCGGTCGCGCGTTGGGGGCAGTCCAGGGGCCTCGGTCAACGAACCGGTGCCCTGGTGACCGCGCTCGATCGCAGCTTCGCCATCACCGAGCCGTGGAAACCGCCGCTTCCTGAGTCCCCTTCATGAGCGCGTCGAGGGTGCTTCTCACTGCTCCCGCGCAGCGTCGGAATCATGGCGTGGTTTGCGGTCAAGGGCTGCCAGCTCACCGGCGATGCGCTCCCGTAGTGGCTGCAACAGGTCTGACACCTGGCTGCTGTGGTCGGCCGGTCCGCCGGACTCCGCGAGGTGTCGTACCTGCTTCTCGACGGCCACCAGTTCGTCGACGTACGGCCAGGTGGCGAGCGCACGGCTGGTCGCGAACAGCAGAGCCGCCACGTCGGTCACCTCGATCATCCCGTCGTGGAACCGGTCGAACGCGTCGAGCAGGTTGGTCAGCAGGCGATACCTGTCGATCGACATGCGCCGAGCCTAATCCGGCCGCTGTGGCGGGCGGCGAAAAGGTGTCGATGAACTGCGCAGCTGTCGATATCGTGACGTGGTGGTCGGTGCTCAGCGTTACCGGTACGTGGGTCCAGCGCAGATCCGCGACCAGGCCGTCGCGGTTCAGGCTTTCACCGCCGAGCCCGGCGACCTCGCGAGCCGGCTCACCGGTCGCCGTGACACCGAGCCGTTCACCTTTGTCGTCACGGTAGAGGGTCGGCTCAGGCTGGCGCCTCGGCGTACTGAGCACGTCGCTGTCGCGGGCGGACGGCAGGTGCTCGCCGCCGGGGAGATGACGTTCGCGCGCGACGGGTCCGGCTGGCGGGTGGCCGGGGTGACGAACCAGTCGACCGGCTACTGCCCCGACCCCGATTGCTGGCCGGCGGTCGGCCGGTCGCTCGACCGTCTCGGGATCGCGCACCCGGGGGACTTCACCGAGAAAGTGGTCTTCCGCCGCTGTCCCTCGTGCGGGGAGCGCAATGTCGTGCGTGACGGAGACTTCCTCTGTGCGCTGTGTGACAGCGAGCTGCCGGCCGACTGGAACTTCGCGTGATGACAACTCGCGTGTGAAAGAAACCGCGGGGCGCCCGGAGACGCCCCGCGGTCGTGATCAGGAGATGTAGGGCTGGGCCGACAGGGCGATCTGGGTCCAGCCGGCGCTGTCCACCGGGTCGTTCGGGAACGCTGTGATGTCGGTGCCCGACTTGTTCGCCGGGTCGGTGTCCTTGAACCGCAGGAGCGCGCCCGTGCTCGTCTTGACGAAGTAGTCGCCGTTGCCGGGCGAGACCAGCGATGCGTAGTTCCAGCCGGAGCCGGCCAGCGTGTGGGGGGTGGACCACTGGCCCTCACGGCTGATCGGGTAGCTGAGCAGCCGGCCGTCGGTGGTGGTGCCCAGCACGTGTCCCAGCAGGGGCGCGGCCATGGTGTTCTGGGTGAATCCGTCACCGACCACGACGTTGTCGGCGATGTCGGTCCGGACGGCCGGCTTGGTCTTGGTGATCCGGTAGCGCCGCATGGTGGCGCCGGCGATGCCGTACAGGGTGTCGTTGCCGTCGAAGGTCAGCAGGCGGTGGGACCAGCCGCTGTCGAGGTTCACCGGCGTGCCGAACAGGAGCGCCGGCTTGGTGGCGACGATGTCCACCCGGTACAGGATGCCGGAGGTGTCGTTGACCAGCAGGGTGTTGTAGTTCAGCACCGCCAGGGTGCGCGGGGTGAACGGCAACGTCTGCGCGGAGACGACGGTCGGCCCGTTACGGTCGCCGGTCACCGAGTCGATCGCGGTGTAGGTCAGCCGCCGGTCGCCGGTGAGACCGAAGATCGACGTGTCCACCGGGCTCTGCGGGTTCGCGGTGAAGGGCACGGCGGCGAGGATCGCGGTGTTCCAGCCGGCGGTGTCGACCGGGTCGTTCGGGTAGGACACCAGGCCGGCGCCGTTCAGGTCGTTCGGCGTCGGGTCGGAGAACCGCAGCAGGCCACCGGTGGCTGTCCGCCCGTAGTAGAGCCCGCGGCCGGGCGAGACCACGGTGTTGATCCCGGCCCACACGGAACTCGTGGTCAGCGTCTCCGACGACCACGCGTCCAGCCGCGGGATGCGGTAGGCCCGCAGGGCGCCCGCGTTCGTCGAGCCGATCACGAAGTCGGGGCCCGTGGCGGTCAGGTTCTGGACCGCCCCCAGCCCCTTTTCGATGACCACGCTGTTGTTGATGATCTGGGCTGCGCCCGGCTTGGCCGACGTGATGGTGTACCGGCGCATCAATTCACCGGCGAGGCCGAACAGGGTGCCGTCGCCGTCGAAGCTGAGCAACCGGTGCGACCAGCCGCTCGCGGCCACCTGCACCGGCGCGGCGAAGGTCAGCGCCGGGTTGTTGCCGGTGATGTCGACCCGGTAGAGCGCGCTCTGGTCGGACGTGACCAGGAGCGTGTTCTGGTTGAGCGCGGCGATCGCCCGCGGTGTGAAGCCCAGCGCGGCGGTGGAGGTGACCGTGGTCAGCCGGTCACCGCTCGCCGCGTCGATGACCGAGAAGGTCAGCCGGCCGTCCGGCAACGCGCCGTAGATCTGCACGTCCGCGACGGTGGTCTGCCGGATCCAGTCGGCCAGCCCGTCGACCCGGGTCTCCACCGCGGTCGCGTCGGTGCCCGTCTCGCCGAGGCAGCCACCGGACGCGGAGGAGAGGTGCAGGCCCACGAGCTCCGGGCCGGTGGACGTCTGACGCAGCGCCGGCCCGCCGGCGTCGCCCTTGCAGAGCACGCCGTCCGCGGCCGGACTGACCCCCACGGTGCCGGCCGTGATGTCGCCGACGATGAAGTCGGCCGCGTGCAAACGGTTGGGCACCCACTGGGTACGGGTCCGGCCGTAGCCCGCGGCCTGCAGTGTCTCGCCGGCGACAGGCGCGGTCGTGGCCGCGCGGACCGGCGTCACACCGGTCGCCGGGGTGGCCAGCCGGGCCAGCACGACGTCACGGTCGGGGTGCGGCACCAGCCAGACGACCGGCGCCACGTGGCCGCCCGAGCCGGCCAGGTCGGTGCGGCCCACGGTGACCGTGGTGTCGCGGGCGGGCGCGCCGAGCTGGACCGGCGCCGGGCCGAAGCAGCTCCGGGCGGTGATCACCCACTGTGGAGCGACCAGGGCGCCGCTGCACGCCTGGGCGTCCGGCTGGGCGCCGACCGCCACCTTCGCCGCGAAAGGGTAGGTGCCGTCCGGCACCCCTTCGCCGCCGACAGCCTGAGCCGAGCCGGCGGCCAGCGCGGACACGACGACGACCGTCGTGCCCAGCGCCAACGCACGCACAATTCTCATCCGACGATCCCCCGTGATCGATGTGACTACCGCCGGAGTATAGGCAGCGGCGGATGTCTGTAGGGGGTCGCCGGCCCCCGCTCAGCGACCGGCGCCGACCGGTTCGGGGACGGCCGGTGGTTCGTCCGGTACGGCGTCGCGCAGCCGTTCGCCCTCCACGTCGACGTTCGGCAGCATCCGGTCCAGCCACCGGGGGAGGGCCCACGCGCGCCGGCCGAGCAGCGCCATCACCGCCGGCACGATCGTCATCCGGACCAGGAACGCGTCGAGCAGGATGGCCGCGGCCAGGGCGAACCCGATCGACTTGATCAGCGGGTCCGGGGTCAGGACGAACCCGGCGAACACGCTGATCATGATGATCGCGGCGGCGGTGACCACCCGGGCGCTGTGCGCGTAGCCGACGATCACCGCCCGGATCGGCGGCGCGCCGTGCACGAACTCCTCGCGCATCCGGCTGACCAGGAACACCTCGTAGTCCATGGCCAGGCCGAACACGATGCCGATGAGGATGACCGGCAGCAGGCTGACGATCGGGCCCGTCTGGTCGACGCCGAACACGTCAGCCAGCCAGCCCCACTGGAAGACCGCCACCACCGCGCCGAACGTGGCCACCACCGACAGCAGGAACCCGAGGATCGCCTTGAGCGGCACCAGGACCGACCGGAACAGCACGGTGAGCAGCAGGAAGGCCAGGAGGACGATGACCCCCAGGTACGGCAGCAGCGCGTCGCCCATCTTGGCGGCGATGTCGATGGTGACCGCTGTCGTGCCCGTGACCGACAGATCCGCGCCGGTGCTCGTCCGCAGGCCCGCGTCGGCGTCCCGGATCGCGTGCACGAGATCGGTGGTCTCGGTGCTGTCCGGCGCGCCGGCCGGGACGACCTGCAGCATCGCGGTGTCGCCGGCCGGGTTGAACGTCGGCGGGCTGACCGACACCACGCCGGGCAGGGCCGTGATCGTGTCGGCCGCCGCGGTGGCCGCCGCCTTCGGGTCCGAGCTGCCGGCGGCGTCCACGACGACCAGCAGCGGCCCGTTGTAGCCGGCGCCGAACCCGGCCGTCACCAGGTCGTAGGCCTGGCGCTGGGTGGTGTCCGGCGCGGCCATGTTGTCGCCCGGCAGGCCGAGCCTGAGATCCAGGGCCGGTACGGCGATGAGCCCGAGCGCGGCGACCGCGGTGAGCATGGTCAGCACCGGCCGCCGGGTGATCGCCCGGACCCACCGCAGGCTCAGGGCCGGCCGGTCACCGTCGGCCTCCGGGTCCCGGGTGTGCCCGCCGCGACCGGTGATCCGCCGGCCCGCGAAGCCGACCAGCGCGGGCAGCAGGGTGAGCGCGATGAGCACGGCCACCGCGACCGCGCCCGCCGCCGCCAGGCCCATCTCGGTCAGCACCGGGATGTTGACCACCGCCAGCGCGGTCAGCGCCACCAGCACGGTGAGCCCGGCGAACGTGACCGCGGACCCGGCCGTCCCGACCGCGCGCCCGGCCGCCTCCGCGCCGGTCCGGCCCAGGGCCAGTTCGTGCCGATACCGGGAGACGATGAACAGCGCGTAGTCGATGCTGACCGCGATGCCGAGCATCAGGGCCAGGGTCGACGTGCTGCTGCTGAGGTCGAAGAAGCCGGACGCCAGCTGGATGCCGGCCATCGTGGCCGCCACCGCCAGGAACGCGGTGAGCAGCGGCAGCCCGGCGGCGACGAGCGAGCCGAAGGTGATGGTCAGCACGACCGCGGCCACGCCGAAGCCGATCACCTCGCTGAGACCCTGCTCGGGCTCGCTCTGCAGCGCGTCGCCGCCCGCCTCCACGGTGAGCCCGGCGTCCCGGCCGGTCTCCGCGGCGGCCAGCAGCGCTTCCCGGTCGACGTCGGTCACCTCGGCGGCCGGCACCCGGAAGGCGACCCGGGCGTACGCGATCGTGCTCTCCGGGTTGACCGTGCCCTGCAGCGGATCGCTCACCTCGGCCACCTGCGGCCCGCTGCGCAGAGCGGCGACGGTACGGCCGACCACGGCCCGGTTCTGCGGGTCGGTGAGCTTCTCGCCGGGCGGGGCGGCGAACACGACCCGGGCCTCGGCGCCGCCCGCGCCCGACTCGCCGAAGCGCGCGCCCAGCAGGTCCTGGGCCTGTTGCGCCTCGGTACCGGGAATGGTGAAATCGTCGGAGGTCGGCCCGGACAGGGTGGCGGCGCCCACGCCGAGCATCCCCAGGACGGCGAGCCAGATCGCGAGGACCAGCTTGCGCCGGTGGAAGCTGAGCCGGCCCAGCCGGTACAGAAAGGTTGCCATCAGGTCTCCCGAGCAGCCGGTGTGAAGGACTGCTCCACCGTCGCGAAACCCGGGCCGGAAGTCGTCGTCCAGGCAGAGGCGGCCGCGTACGACAATCGCGGTATCCGGCGCCGCGGCCGCTACCACAACCAGAGGACGCCATCGGCCCGCGCCGCGCGTAGGGTCGGCGGTGATGGACACGACGGAGGGGCACCTGATCGGGCGCTGGCGGGTGGTCGCCGAGCGTCCCCTGCTCCTGGACTTCCTGCTTGCCCTGGTGCTGGCGGCCGCGGTGTTCAAGGCGGCGCTGCCCGAGTCGACCCACCGGCCGACCGGCTGGGACGTGCTGATCGCGCTGGTGGCGTTCGTGGCCGTTCTGGGCCGCCGCCGCCGGCCGATGGTCGCGCTCGCGATCGCCACCGCGGCCACCGCCGCCGCCGTGGTGCAGGAGGTCCGTAACCCCGGCCTGATCGTGGCGCTGGGCGTCATCACCTACTCGATCGCCGCGCACACCGACCGGCGCCACGGCTGGACCTGCGCCCTGGCCGCGTCGTCGGTCGTCTATCTGACCGTGGTGGTCCTCAACCGCGACGCCTGGCTGCGGGCCGACGTGCTCGGGGTGTTCGCGTGGGTCTTCCTGGCCGCGGCCGTGGGGGACGCGGCCCGGTCGCACCGGGCCTACGTCCGGGAAGTGGAGGAACGGGCCCGCCGCGCCGAGCAGAGCCGCGAGGAGGAGGCCCGCCGCCGGGTCACCGAGGAGCGGCTGCGCATCGCCCGGGAGCTGCACGACGTGGTGGCCCATCATATCGCGGTGATCAACGTGCAGGCCGGCGCGGCCACGCACATCCTCGACCGCCGGCCCGACCAGGTGGCGCCCGCGCTGGCCCACATCCGGGAGGCGTCGAGGAGCGTGCTGGCCGAGATCCAGTCCGTGGTCGGCGTGCTGCGCAGCGCGGACGAGCCGGCCGACACCGAGCCGGCGCCCGGCCTGGGCCGGCTGCCCGAGCTGCTGGCCGGGCTGGCCGCGGCCGGCTTCGCCGTGGAGTTCCGGGAGGTCGGCGAGGCCGGTGAGCTGCCGGTGGTGGCCGAGCTGGCGGCCTACCGGATCGCGCAGGAGGCGCTGACGAACGCGTACAAGCACGGCGACGGCGCGGCCCGGCTCACCGTGCGGCACACCCCCGAGGCGGTCGACATCGAAGTGGTCAACCTGGCGCCCGCGGCCGCGCCCACACCCGGTTCGGGGTACGGGCTGCTCGGCATGCGCGAGCGCGCCACCGCCGCGGGCGGCACGCTCAGCGCCGGCCCGGTCGGAGGCGATTTCCGGGTACGGGCGGTGCTGCCCACCGGCGCGCCGGCGCCGGCGCTCGTTCCCCGGACGCCCGAGCCGGCCCGCGCGCTGCACGACATCATGACCGGGCATCTGGCCCTGGTCGGCGAGCAGGCCCGCGCGGCGCTGAGTCCCGGGCTGGTGACGCCGTCGCTGACCAACCTGCGGGAGACCTCGGAGAGCGTGCGCACCGAGATCCAGTCCGTGGTGCGGCTGCTCCGGTGCGCCGACGAACCGACCGGCACCGACGCGCCCGGCGCCGGCCCGGCACCCGACCTGGGCCGGCCGGCGTGACCATCCGGGTGCTGCTCGCCGACGACCAGGCGCTGATCCGGGCCGGGTTCCGCCTGATCATCGACTCGGAGCCGGGCTTCGAGGTGGTCGCCGAGGCCGCCGACGGCCGTGAGGCGCTGAGCCTGGCCCGCACGACCCGGGCCGATGTGATCCTGATGGACATCCGGATGCCACACATGGACGGCCTGGAGGCGACCCGGCGGATCGGCGCGGACGACGACCTCGCCGGCGTCCGCGTGCTCGTGCTGACGACGTTCGAGAACGACGACAACGTGGTCCTGGCGCTGCAGGCCGGCGCGAGCGGGTTCCTCGGCAAGAGCGTGCCGCCGGAGGATCTGCTGCACGCCATCCGGGTGGTCGCCGGGGGCGAGGCCCTGCTGTCCCCGCGGGCCACCCGGGCGCTGGTCGGCCGGTTCCTCGACCACCTGCGGCCGGAGACCCCGCCGGCGCCCGCGCTGGACGACCTCACCGAGCGGGAACGGGAAGTTCTCATCCTGGTCGCCCACGGCTTGAGCAACACCGAGATCGCGGTCCGGCTGCACATGTCGCCGCTGACCGCGAAGACCCACGTCAACCGGGCGATGACCAAGCTGGGCGTCCGCGACCGGGCCCAGCTCGTGGTCATCGCGTACCGATGCGGTGTGGTCCGGCCGGGCGACGCCCTGCCGGAGAACTGACCCGGCCCGCCCACCGGGCCGGGGCACGGTCAGCCGCCGCACCGGCCGCCGAAGACGTCGGCGCGGCCGTCGCCGGTGAAGTCGTCGGCCACGTGGAGGCTCGACAGCGGACACCCGGAGGCGGCCAGAGGCTGCCAGGCCGCCTGCCCGCCGGAGGAGTACCGCCACTGGCCGTTGGCCGACGAGAAGACGTCGGTCCGGCCGTCGCCGTCGAAGTCGCCGAAGCGCAGGGCGGTCAGCGGCTCCGAGGCGTACGCCAGGTTCACGTAGGTGGTCGCGCCGCCGGAGGAGTACCGCCACTGGCCGTTGGACGTGGTGAAGACGTCGGTCCGGCCGTCGCCGTCGAAGTCGCCGAAGCGGAGCGAGCTCAGCGGTGCCGTCGACGTGGCCAGCGGCTTCCAGTTGCCGGCGGCGCCGGGAGAGAAGAACCAGCGGGTGCCGTCGGTCCGGAAGGCATCGGTCCGGCCGTCACCGTCGAAGTCGCCGAAGCCCAGGGCTGTCAGAGGTGTCGTGGACCGGGCCAGCGGCCGCCAGCCGGCGGTGGACGCGGAGGCGAAGAACCACTGGGCGCCGTCGGTCTTGAAGACGTCGGTGGTGCCGTCGCCGTCGAAATCGCCGAACCGTAGCTGCGCCAACTGCTCGTCGGCCCGGGCGCCGCGCACGAGAGGCCCGGCGCCACCGGGGGAGTAGAACCAGCGGTGCCCGCCGGCCCGGAAGACGTCGGTCCTGCCGTCGCCGTCGAAATCGCCGAAGCCGACCTCGGAGGCGTCGAACGTGTACGGCGCGAGCGCCGTCCACGACGAGGCGCCGCCGGCCGACAACTGCCACCGGACGCGACGGTCGTCCCGGGCACAGGCCGCCGGGGTGGTGCTGTAGGTGTTCGACGCGATGACCAGATTGCCCAGCGGCGCGTCCGCGTAGGTCCGCTTCTGCTCCACCGAGAGCGCCTGGGTGGCGCGGGCGAAGCAGTTCCCGGTCACCGTGGCCACCGTGGCGGGCCGGCCGCGGATCACCACAGCCTTCTGCGCCGGTTCACCGAAGCTGTTGTCGTCGATGTGGAGGACATCCCCTGCGTACGGCTGATTGTTGCCCAGTGCCTCGTTCTCGCCGTGCATGTCGAAGCTGTGCCCGGTCGGGTTGCTCGCCACGACGTTGAACCTCGCGTCGTACCGCTGGGTCCGCAGACCGGACCCGGCGATCGTGTGGCGGTTGTGCTCGAACAGGTTGTCCTCGATCACCGAGCTGGTGTCACCCTCGAGCACGACGCCGTAGCCCAGACCGGTCCGCCGGTTGTGGTGGATGTGGTTGCCCCGCACCCGGCCCTCGGCGGTGTCGGCCAGCGACACGGCGGCGTGGGACCAGCCGGAGAGCTCGTTGTTGTCGATCAGCGGATCGGAGGCGTCGATCGCCTTGATCCCGTCGGTGTTGGTGTATTGATAGGCGCCCTCGCGGATCTCCCGGTCGGGACCTCTCAGCCGCAGCCCGGTGACCCGGGTGCCGCTGCCGGTGGTGGTGAACTGCGCCCACGTCTCCTTCACGGTGCCCAGCTCGGTGTTGTAGAGCAGGGCTCCCGGCGAGCCGTCGTGGCCGCGGTCGCCGGCCAGGGTGACCCCGGCCGGGATCGGGATGCGCCGCAAGCCGGTCAGGTCGATCTCCGCCGAGCCGTCGACGAACACGGTGTCACCGGCCTGCGCGGCGGCGAGGGCGGTCAGGAGCTCGTCCCTCGTGCCGACGGTCGTGGTGGCGGCTTGAGCCGGCGCCGCCCATCCGGCGGCGGTGACGATCAGCGTCGTCACGGCAGTCACCACCCGCCGCCGGGTCCGGTGCGGCCGCTCGGCCACGGCTGCGATGCTCGGGTTCATCGTGCTCGCTCCTCAATGGAGTTGACTGCGATCGCTGAACCTAACACCGACAGCAAAGCGCCCCGGTCCCTCCGCGTGAGGGACCGGGGCGCCGGCTGGGATCAGATGGTGCGGCTGCGCTGCTTGATGCCGAGCGGGCCGTACGGGTAGTCGTTCGGCCGCGGGTCGCTCGCCTCGTCGAGGGCGCCGGTCTCCTCGTCGGTCAGGTGCAGCCCGGCCGCCCCGAGGTTGGCCTCCAGCTGCTCAAGGGTGCGGGCGCCCAGGATGGTCGACGTCACGCCGGGCCGGTCGGTCACCCAGGCCAGCGCCACCTCGGCCATCGACACCCCGCGGGCCTCGGCGATGCGCTGCACGGCCTCGACCACATCCCACGTACGCGCGCTGTTGCGCCGGTCGTACGCCTCCATGCCGCGCTCCGGGTTGTCGCCGAGCCGGGTCGCGCCGGTGGGCCGCTGGTCGCGCCGGTACTTCCCGGTCAGCCAGCCGCCGCCGAGCGGGCTCCACGGGAGCAGGCCGAGCCCGGCGTCGACCGAGGCCGGGACGATCTCGTACTCGATCTCGCGTACCAGAAGGTTGTATTGCGGCTGCAGGCTGACCGGCCCGGTCAGGCCGAGCGAGCGGGCCAGCGCCACCGCCTTGGTGAGCTGCCAGCCGGTGAAGTTGGAGAACCCGTAGTAGCGGATCTTGCCGGCCCGGACGAACCCGTCGAAGGTGCGCAGGGTCTCCTCGAGCGGGGTGAACGCGTCCCAGGCGTGGGCCTGGTAGAGGTCCACCGCGTCGACGCCGAGCCGGCTCAGCGAGGCGTCCAGCGCGCGGGTGAGGTGCCGTGCGGACAGGCCCGCGCCGTTCGGATCGTCCGCCATCGGGAACCGGCCCTTGGTCGCGAGCACGACCGCCTCGGTGACGTCGGCCGGCCGCGACGCCAGCCAGCGGCCGATGATCCGCTCCGACTCACCGGCCGAGTACACGTCCGCAGTGTCGATGAACGTGCCACCCACCTCGACGAACCGGTCGAGCTGAGCGTGCGACACCTTCTCGTCGGATTCGTCGCCGAAGGTCATCGTGCCCAGACAGAGCGAGGAGACGGCGCATCCGCTGCGCCCGAGTGTGCGGTATTCCATGGCTTCAACCTAACGATCTGCGTGAACCCGGCCCGGCGGACCACCGATTCCCGTTGCCGCGCCGGTTTGTCGACACCGAACCAATACCGTCCCGGGACCAACTCAAACGCCGGCCGCGCGTCCGGCCGCCGTGAGCGTCGAGGTGAGCTCAGCCGCCGGGCGATCATCTCCGCGCGCCGTGATAGGTTCGGCCGCCGTCGAGAAGAGTCAGGTCGTGTCCCGATGATCGTCGATCGTGTGGTCTACCGGGACGGGCGGCGTACGGCCGGGCAAGCCGACCCGGCCGGCCCTGGTGAGACCGGCCAGGCCGGCGTGGCCTGGACCTGGGTCGCGCTCGACCGGCCGACCGAGCAGGAGTTCACCACGGTGGCCGACCAGTTCGGCCTTCATCGGGCCGCGGTCGAGCACACTCTTCATCTGCACCAGCGGCCCCGGCTGGAAAGCTATGGCGCCACCCTGTTCTGCGTGCTCCGTACGGCCCGCTACGTCGACGAGTCCGAGACGGTCGAGTTCGGCGAGGTGCACGTCTTCCTGAGCTCCGGCTTCGTCGTGACTGTCCGCCACGGCGTCACGCCCGACATGACGGCGGTGCGCCAAGCCCTCGAATCCAGGCCGGAACGCTTGCGGCGGGGCCCGGTGGCGGTCCTGCGTGCCGTCCTGGATCAGGTCATGGACGACTACGTGCCGGTCGTCGAAGGAGTCGAAACCGACATCGATGAGATCGAGGACGAGGTCTTCAACGGCAGCGCCGGTGCTCCCCGGCGGGTGTACCGGCTCTCCCGGGCGGTCATCGCCCTCCATCGCGCGACCAAGCCGCTGCCGCTCATGATCGCGCGTCTCATGGACGAGTCGTTGTTCGATCAGGAGGAGCGGCGCCATCTGAGGGACGTGCACGACCGATCCGCCCACCTCGTCGAGCAGGCGGACGCCTTCCGGCAATTGCTGCAGAACATCCTCAGTGTCAATCTCACGCTGGAGACGAAGAGCCTGGCCGAGATGTCCAACGCTCTCACCGAGATGTCGAACGATCAGAACGAGGTCGTCAAGAAGATCTCCGCGTGGGCGGCGATCCTGTTCGCTCCGACGTCCATCGGCACCATCTACGGCATGAACTTCCGCATCATGCCGGAGCTGGACTGGGACCTGGGCTACCCGTTCGCCATCGCCCTTATGCTGCTGGTCGGTATCGGGCTGTACGTCCTGTTCCGAAAACAGAACTGGATCTGAGCCCGAGGCGTCCGGGGGCACGTCCAGGCGGGTCGGCCTGTTTCGGCGTGGGGCGGCCAGCCGGACCAGCCCGGGTGTTCGAGCTTCCCTCCTGTTCACACGGATCCATGAAAACAAACTGGTTGGTTGCAAGGGCGGCCGGATCGGGTTACGGTGGTGCTTACGTAAACCAACTAGTTTGTTTCAGAGGAGACGCCATGAATGCCCCCCGCACTGCCGACCCGGTGACGCGGCCCCGGCCGCCCTTCGTGCAAGGCGCGCCCAAGGAGCTGTTCATCGACGGGGTCTGGCGTCCGGCCGCCTCGGGCCGGACGCTCGAGACGCTCGACCCCATGACCGAGCAGGTGATCACCTCGATCGCCGCCGCCGACGCGGACGACGTCGACCTCGCCGTGCGAGCGGCCCGCCGCGCCTTCCGAAGTGACGAGTGGTCCGCTCTCTCGCCGTACCGCCGGGGGTCTCTGCTTCTGGAGATCGCCGACGTCATCGAGGCTCACGCCGACGAGCTGGCCACGCTCGACACGCTGGAGATGGGTGGCCCGCTCGCGCTGACCCGGTGGATGGTCGACCACTCGGTCGAGGTGTTCCGCCACTACGCGGGCTGGCCCACCAAGATCTACGGCCAGACGGCGCCGTCGTCCCCGGGGCAGTTGAACTATGTCCTCAAGCAGCCGCTGGGCGTGGTCGCCGCCATCACGCCCTGGAACGGGCCCTTCCTGCAGATGACCTGGAAGGTGGCCCCCGCCCTGGCCACCGGGAACACCGTCGTGGTCAAGCCGGCTCAGCAGACGTCCTTGAGCACCCTGCGTTTCGCCGAACTGCTAGCCGAGACCGGCCTGCCGCGCGGCGTCGTGAACGTCGTCACGGGAACCGGCGGGATCACCGGCGAAGCCCTCATCCAGCACCTCGACGTCAACAAGGTGACGTTCACCGGGTCGACGGCCGTCGGCAAGCACCTGCTGGAGGCGTCGGCCGGCAACCTCAAGCGGGTCACGCTCGAGCTGGGCGGCAAGTCACCGACGATCGTGTTCGCCGACGCGGACCTGCCCGCCGCGGCCCGGGCCGCCGCCGCCGACTTCCTGGCCGGATCGGGCCAGAGCTGCGTCGCCGGCACCCGCATCTTCGTCGAGGAGTCGGTACGCAAGGAGTTCTCGGCCCTGCTGGCCGACGAAATGGCCACCTACGTGCCCGGCGACCCGTTTCACCCGGACACCGTCATGGGGCCGATGGCATCACGCGACCACTACAACAAGGTCCTCTCCTATTTCACGATCGCCCGTGAGGCCGGCGCTGTCATCACCACCGGAGGGACCAACGACGGGGACGACGGGCTGTTCGTCGCTCCGACCCTGATCGAGAACGTCACCAACGACATGCGGGTCGCGCAGGAGGAGATCTTCGGTCCGGTGGCGGTGCTCCTGCCGTTCTCGGACGTCGACGAGGTCGTACGGATGAGCAACGACAGCGTCTACGGTCTCGCGGCCTACGTCTGGACCCGGGACCTCTCGCGGGCCCACACCGTCGCGGCCCGCCTCGAATCCGGCAGCGTCTTCATCAACACGACCGGGCAGATGAGCGCCGGCATCCTGCCGTTCGGCGGCGTCAAGCAGTCCGGGATCGGTCGCGACCACGGCACCGACGTCATCGACGCCTTCACCGAGACCAAGACCGTGGTCGTCAACCTCTGACGCGACTGTGCGAGGCGGCTCTCCCATGACTTCCTTCGTACGCCGGCGGGCCCCTGCCCTCCGCCCGGCCCCGGACTCGCGGCCGGCCGGACGTTTCCGGTTCGCCGTGGTCGTCATCGCCGGCGCCGCGTTCATCACGTCTCTCACGCAGGCTCTCGTGGTCCCGGTGCTGCCCGCACTGCCCCGCGAGTTGAACGTCCCGGCCGCGACCGCCGGCTGGCTGATCACGGTCACCGTCATCGTCGGCGCGGTGGCGAACCCTCTCCTGGGCCGCCTGGGTGATCAGCTCGGCCGCAGGAGGTTGCTCCTCGTCGCCATCGCCGCGTTCGTAGTCGGTTCGGTGGTCTGTGCCGTCACCACCGACTTCGGCGTGCTGCTGGCCGGCCGGGCGATTCAGGGGCTCTCGACGGCGTCGATCCCGCTGGGCATAGGAGTCATCGCCGGTATCGTCCCGCCGTCCCGTCGTCCCTCCGGCATCGCCCTCGTCAGCGCCATGCTGGGAGTGGGCGGGGCGGCCGGGCTGCCCCTTGCGGGCGTCCTGGCCGCCGGCTGGGGACTGGCCGGTGTGTTCTGGACCTCCGCCGTCGTCGGGGCGGCGGTCCTGGTCGCAACCGCTCTGCTCGTGCCGCCGGACGCGCGGCCGGCCGGGGGTGCGCACGACGTCGACTGGTTCGGCGCCTTGCTCCTCACGGCCGGCCTCACGACGTTGCTGATACCGATCAGTCAGGCCGCGCGGTGGGGGTGGGGATCGCCGGCGACGATCGGTCTCTTCACCGCGGCCGTTCTGGTTCTCCTGTCCTTCAGCGTGTTCGAGCTGCGGAGGCGGCATCCCATCGTGGATCTGCGGCTGGCGATGCTGCCCCCGGTCCTCCTCACCAACGTGGCCGGTCTGGCCCTGGGCGCCGGCTTCTTCATCAGCTTCCTGGCCGCGATGACCCTGCTGCAGTTACCGGCCGACGAAGCCGGCGGATTCGGTCGCCCGGTCATCGAGGCGGGGCTGCTGATGCTGCCGGGCGGGGTGGCGATGGCCGTCTCGGCGCCGCTGGGGGCTCGCCTCGTCTCGCGCCACGGGGGCCGGGCCGCCCTGCGTGTCGCCGCCCTGGCCGTCGTGCTCGGGTTCGCCCCGCAGCTCTTCCCGCGCGAAGGGCTGTGGCAGCTCGTGCTGAGCACCGTCATCGTCTCGGGCGGCGTGGCGGTCGCCTACTCGGCCATGCCCGCGCTCATCCTCGCCGCCACCCCCGCACCTCAGGCGGCCGCCGCGAGCGGCGTGAACGCCCTGGCCCGCAACCTGGGGAGCGCGCTGGGCAGCGCCGGGTTCGGCCTCCTGGCCGGAGCCACCGCGCCGGCCGGCGACGGCTACACCACGCTCTACCTCGCCGGGGCGGTCTCCGCGACCATCGCGTTCCTCGCCGCCGTGGCCCTGCCCCGATCCCGTACGAACCTCACCTGAAGGGATGGCACGCTGTGCTCGCTCGGCGCGCTGGGACCGACGTCGAGGTCCTGGCCGCTCACGACGTCGACGAGGCGCTGGCCCGCCTGAAGCGCAACGACGTGCGCTACCGCTTCGTCCTCGACATGCAGGAGCTCGAGGCCTGGAGCGTGGTTGCGGTGAGCTGTCTACTTAGGAATAGTCTCGTCCATGCGAGCCATTTTCAGGAATCTTGTCGTTGCGGTCGTCGTGGGCGTGACCGCGTCGGTGGCGGTACTCCAGGTGCCGGCCGCCGCCGCGCCCGCCTACGGCGGCGACGTCAAGCGGAGCATCGTCATCAACCGGGCCGAGAACTGGCTCGACCGCCACGTGCCGTACGACGTCGGCGCCTTCGCCTGGGACATCAATCGGGGCCGCCAGTATCGTCAGGACTCCTCGGGATTCGTCTCCATGACGTGGAAGCTGACGACCAGCGCCACGACTCGTACTCTGGGCGGCTACTCACACGAGATCGACTGGAACGATCTGCTGCCCGGTGACGCGCTGCTCAATGAGGGCTTGCACGTCTGTCTCTTCGATGCCTGGGTCGACGAGGGGACGAAGGCGGATTTCTGGGTCTACGAGCTTCGCGACGCCGCTTCGGACATGCGGCGCCACAGGGTGAACGTGCGATCCGCCCGCAGCGATGGCTACCGGCCGATGCGCTACGACCACATCGTCAAGGGCTGACCGTCGACGAGGGTTCCGCCGTCGGTCACTGGCGCGAGGCCTTGAGCAGCAACTCATGGAGGGTCTCCCGCTCGGCCGCGCTGAGCTGCCCGAGAGACTCGGCCAGGACGCCGTCGGCCACCTCGCCGCCGGCCCGCCGCAGCTCGTCGCCGGTGGGGGAGATCCGGTGCCGGACCCTGCGCCCCGGCCCTTCGAGGCGCTCGATGAGCCCGCGGTCGACCATCCGCCGGGCCAGCTCGCCCATGGACTGGTCGGTCTGAAAGGTGAGCTCGGCCAGCCGGTGCAGCGAGGCGCCGGGGTCGTCGTGCAGGTGGCGCAGGGTGTCCCACTGCACCAGCGACAGGCCGAGCGGGCCCAGCCGGCGGTTCATCTCGCGGTGGTGCCGCCACTGGAGGCGCTTGACGGCCAGCCCGACCTGCTGCAACGAGGTGCTCACGGTTCGAGTCTAGGGCAAGGTTGCGTATATAAGGAACCTGATCTAAGGTTCCTTATATAGTGCCGGGCCGCCACGGGCCTGCCGCCGTCCAAGGAGCCCCATGACCATCCACTCGATCACCGTCCCCGGCCTCGGCGCCTTCGACCTCACCGTCACCGAGCGGGGGCAGGGTCATCCTGTGCTGCTGCTCCATGGCGGTGGCGGACCCCGGACCGTCGAGCCGTGGGCCGACCGGTTCGCCGCCGCCGAGCACGCGCACGCGCACGTGTTCACCCCTGTTCACCCGGGCTTCAACGCCACCCCTCGTCCGGCCTCGCTCGGGTCGATCGCCGGGCTCGCCGCCACGTACGCCGCCCTGCTCGAAGCCCTGGACCTTCAGGACGTGACCGTGGTCGGCAACTCGATCGGGGGCTGGGTCGCCGCCGAGATGGCCCTGCTGCATTCGCCCCGGGTCAGCAGTTACGTCCTGGTCGACGCCGTGGGCATCGAGGTTCCCGGCCACCCGGTCGCCGACTTCTTCGCGCTCACCCCGGCCGAACTGGCCCAGCGCAGTTATCACGACCCCGCGACGTACGGGATCGACCCGTCCACGCTGCCCCCGCCGGCCCGGGAGGCGATGGCCGGCAACCGCGCGGTCCTCGAGGTGTACGCCGGTCGCGCGATGACCGACCCCGCGCTGGCCGGCCGGCTCGGTGAGGTGCGGACGCCGGCCCTCGTCGTCTGGGGCGAAGCCGACCGGATCGCCGATCCCGACTACGGCCGGGCGTTCGCCGCCGCCATCCCCGGCGCGACGTTCAGCCTGCTGCCCGGGACCGGCCACCTGCCGCAGATCGAAAGCCCCGACGAGCTGATCGAGGTCGTGTGGGCGTTCGCCGACGCCCACGCCACCGCCAGGCCTTGAGGCGCTCCACCGGTTTGCCCTTCCATGGCGCCGGGTACGGACGCGTCCATGGTGGACATCAAAGCTAGGTCGATCTTCGGCTACGGCCTGGAACTCCTCGCCGGGCTGGCGGTGGTCATGGGCATCCTCATGATCATCTCGGCCGTGCTGCGCCGCGATCTGCTCTGGGGCGTCATCGGCGTCGTTCTCACCGCCGGCGCCGTCTTCGTCTTCAAGCGCCCGGGCCGGGCCCGCTGGCCGAGGTGAACCCTGGGCCGAGCCCCGTCCGCGATGAGCCGGGCCGGTGCACCGTCATCGTGATGCGAAGGCCAGCCGGGCACCGAACCCGAGCATCGCGACACCCGTCACCGCGTCCAGGCATCGGCGCACCGGCCGGCGCGTGAGCAGCCCCCGGGCGCGGTCGATCACGGCTGTCAGCGTGAGCAGGTAGGCCAAAGACAGCAAGGCGTGGCTGAGAGCGAACACCAGCAGCGTCGGCCCGCCCGCGCCCGGGGTCATGAACTGCGGCAGAACCGCCACGTAGAACACCAGAACCTTCGGGTTGGTGATGTTCGAGACGAAACCCTGCCGCCACCCACGCCGGGCGGCGTGCTGGTCGACGACCGGGCCGGACGATTCGTACCGCCCGCGCAGGGCCGACCACAACAACCGCACGCCGAGGTAGCCCAGATAGGCCGCACCCAGCCATTTGATCGCTTGAAACACCGGCTGGGCCGCGACCACGAGCGCCCCGAGCCCCACCACCGCCGCAGTGCCCTGCACGGCGTTCGACGAAGCCACCCCGGCGGCACACCACCTCCCGCGAGTCCTCCCGCCCGACACGGTGTTGCCCACCACGACGGCGAAGTCCGGACCCGGTATCAGAACGACCACGATGGCAAAGCTCAGATAGGTCGCGTACGCCGTCCAGCTCATCCGCATCAAGCTAGCTGGGATCGCGCCACAGAGCTGGCGGGAAACGGACATCACGCTTGGCTTCCTATCGCTCGTGCGGTCACTCTCTCTCCTCGGCTCTATGTTTTGCCGCCATCGTCTGACCGGCCGACCAATGCTCGGGTGATCGGCGTCGATAACGGCCGCTAACCTGCGCGAATGCGTAAACCCGTTGTTCTTGTCGTTGCTGCAACCCTGCTTGCCTCGATGGGTGGTTGTGGTGGCGGTTCGACCGTTGCGCCATCGGTGTCGGCGCCGGTGACGCAGCAACAGGCGGCCGAGCCCGCAGCGGCGCCTGCTGTCGAGAAGGAGCCGCTGACTGCCGCCGTGATTCTCAAGAAGCTGCAGGCGGCGGAGCTGGGGCTCGCCCGTGGTGCGGCTCAGACGGAGGACAACGACCCGAACAACCTCCTGGGCCGGCCGAACGGCTATGCCTCACGTGCTTCGGCTGACCTGCCCGGTGGCGACAAGGGAGGTGAGAAGTACTCGGTTGATCGGGGCTTGGTCGTCGAGGTCTTCGACAACGCCGACCTGGCGCAGCGGCGTAGCGATTACATCAAGAGCCTGCAGGCGGAAAGCCCGATCCTGGGCACCGAGTGGCACTACCGCACCGGCGACGGAACCGGGCTTGTGCGGGTCAGCGGCAATGTCAAACCGTCACTGGCCAAGAAGGTCGAGGCGGCAGTGGCGAAGCTGTGACGGACAGAGGTCCGAACCGGGTACTCGGATGAGCGCGTTGTCTTGGTCATGACCGGGCGTCTGTTTGAGATGTCGACGTGCACACTGACGGTTTCGTGAACGACCGGAGGGCTGAGCCGTGACCGACCGACCGGAGATCGTCTGCATCTGTGGCTCTGTGCGCTTCAGGGACGAGATGCGTACGGCGAACCGTGACCTGACCTTCGCCGGGGTCATCGTCGTCGCGCCGGGTGAGGCGGAGGAGCCGGTCACCGGCGAGCAGAAGGCGGCGCTGGACGCGCTTCACCTGAGCAAGATCGACCTGGCTGACCGGGTGCTGGTCGTCAACCCCGGTGGGTATGTCGGCGAGTCCACGAGCAGGGAGATCGCCTACGCCCGGGCCGCCGGCAAGCCGGTCTCGTTCACCGATCCCGTCTGACCAGGAGTACGCGGGCACCGATGGCCGTCGGGCCGCGTTCGCCAAGCGGGGACGGGGCTTCGGTTCCGCCAGGAGTGAACGCCGGAAGAGGATCGGCACCCGGGAGGTTGAGCGGCACATACTCAACCTATTCGGAGGTGCTGGATGACCAGCAAGCGTCTCCCCGTGTTGTTCCTCGACGACATCGTCCTGCTGCCCGGCATGGTCGTTCCGGTCGAGCTGGACGAGGCGGCCCAGGCGGCCGTCGACGCGGCCCGCACCTCGGCCGGCTCCGAGCTGCTCATCGCCCCGCGGCTCGAGGACCGCTACGCGTCCCACGGCGTCGTGGCCGGGGTCAAGCAGGTCGGCAAGTCCCGCGGCGGGACCCCGGCGGCCGTTCTGCGTACGGGTGTCCGGGCCCGCATCGGCGGCGGCGTGACCGGCCCCGGCGCCGCGCTGTGGGTCGAGGTCGAACCGGTCGAGGCCGGCGTGCCGACCGACCGGGCCCGTGAGCTCGCCGCCGAGTACAAGCAGTTGGTGGTCTCGGTGTTGGAGCGCCGCGAGGCGTGGCAGGTCATCGACTCGGTCAGCGCGATCGACGATCCCGGTGACCTGGCCGACACCGCCGGCTGGGCCCCCTATCTGTCCAACGACCGCAAGCGCGAGCTGCTCGAGACGGCCGATGTGGAAGCCCGCCTCCGGCTGCTGATCGAGTGGACCGGCGACTTCCTGGCCGAGTCCGAGGTCAGCGACAAGATCGAGGGCGACGTCCGCGAATCGGTCGAGAAGCGCAACCGCGAGTACCTGCTGCGCGAGCAGCTCAAGGCCATCCGCAAGGAGCTCGGCGAGGGCGAGGCCGACGGCAACGACGACTACCGCGCCCGGGTCGAGGCGGCCGGCCTGCCCGACGCGGTTCGTGAGGCGGCGCTGCTCGAGGTGGGCAAGCTCGAGCGGGCCGGCGACCAGAACCCCGAGGCGGGGTGGATCCGCACCTGGCTCGACACCGTTCTCGACCTGCCGTGGAACGTCCGCACCACCGACAACACCGACCTGGCCGCGGCCCGGGCGGTGCTCGACGCCGACCACCACGGGCTCGACGAGGTCAAGGAACGCATCGTCGAGTACCTCGGCGTGCGCGCCCGCCGCGAGTCGCGGGGCCTCGAGCTCGTCGGCGGCCGTGGCTCGGGCGCGGTGATCCTGCTGGCCGGGCCGCCCGGAGTCGGCAAGACGTCGCTGGGGGAGTCGGTCGCGCGCACGCTCGGCCGCAAGTTCGTCCGGGTCGCCCTCGGTGGCGTGCGCGACGAGGCGGAGATCCGCGGCCACCGCCGTACGTATGTCGGGGCCCTGCCCGGACGGATCGTGCGCGCTATCCGCGAGTCCGGCTCGATGAACCCGGTCGTCCTGCTCGACGAGGTCGACAAGGTCGGCAGCGACTACCGCGGCGACCCCGCGGCCGCGCTGCTCGAGGTGCTGGACCCGGCGCAGAACCACACGTTCCGCGATCACTACCTGGACCTCGATCTGGACCTGTCCGACGTGGTGTTCATCGCGACCGCCAACGTGCTCGACACGATCCCGCAGGCGCTGTTCGACCGGATGGAGCTCATCTCGATCGACGGCTACACCGAGAGCGACAAGGTCGCCATCGCCCGCGACTTCTTGGTGCCCCGGCAGCTGGAGCGGGCCGCCCTGTCGGCCGGCGAGGTGACCGTCACCGAGGACGCGCTGCGCGAGATCGCCGCCAACTACACCCGGGAGGCCGGCGTCCGGTCCCTGGAACGGTTGCTGGCCAAGGCGTTCCGCAAGGCCGCCCTGCGCGAGCTGCCGGTCACCGTCGGTCCGGCCGACCTCAAGGACCTCATCGGGCGGCCGCGGTTCCTGCCGGAGTCGTCCGAGCGCACCGCGGTTCCCGGCGTGGCCACCGGTCTGGCCGTGACCGGGATGGGCGGTGACGTGCTCTACATCGAGGCGTCGCTGCTGCCGGGCGACAAGGGTGGGCTGTCGGTCACCGGTCAGCTCGGTGACGTGATGAAGGAGTCGGCCCAGATCGCGCTGTCCTACGTGCGGGCCCACGCCGAGGAGCTCGGCATCTCGCCCGAGCAGCTCGACCACCCGATCCACCTGCACGTGCCCGCGGGCGCGGTGCCCAAGGACGGGCCGTCGGCCGGCGTGACGATGACGACCGCGCTGGTCTCGCTGCTGCTCGGCCGCAACGTGCGCGCCGAGGTCGGCATGACCGGCGAGGTCTCGCTGACCGGCCGGGTCCTGCCGATCGGCGGGGTGAAGCAGAAGCTGCTCGCCGCCCAGCGGTCCGGCCTGACCGAGGTCTATCTGCCGCAGCGCAACGAGCCCGACCTCGACGAGGTCCCGGCCGACGTGCTGGCCGCCCTGACCGTGCACATCGTCTCCGACGTACGGGAGATCCTGGGCACGGCCCTGGAGCCGGTGTCGGCCGGACTGGTTGCGGCGGCCTGATCGGCGAAGCTGGAAGACCGGCGAGAGCCGCCCGGGGACAATCCCCGGGCGGCTCTTTGTGGTGTCAAACGGTGTGTCAAACGGGCGTCCGGTCGGATGGCGCCAGAACCCGGGAACAAGCTCGGGACTGTGCAGTCAGGAGCAGACCATGCCCGTTTTCATGGACATCCACCATGTCGAGGGTGGCGTGACGGCGAGCGACGTCGCCGCCGCGCACGAGGCCGATCTGGCCACCCAGGGCCCGCATGGGGTCAACTATCTGAAGTACTGGGTGGACGAGGAGGCCGGAAAGGTCTTCTGCCTGGTCGAGGCGCCCGACGCGGAGGCGGCCAACACCGTGCACCGCCGGGCCCACGGCCTCGTCGCCGACGAGATCTATCCGATCAGCGCCCAGGGCTGACCAGCACAGCGGGGGGAGGGCCGGCGATGGGTCTGACGGTGCACCTGCTCGGCTCTCCCCGCGTCGACCGGTCCGACGGGGTGGCGTACCAGGTCCGCAGTCGCAAGAGCTGGGCCCTGCTGGCCTGTCTCGTGCTCAGCGAGCGGCCGCCGACCCGCGGCGGGCTGGCCGGACTCCTCTACGCGGAGGCCGACGACCCGCTGCGGGCCCTGCGGTGGGGCCTGGCCGAGATCCGCCGCTGCCTGGGCGTGGACGTGGACGGAGACCCGGTTCGGCTGCGGCTGCCGCCCGGCGCGGTCGTCGACGTCGACGTGCTCCGCCACGGCTCGTGGGCCACGGCCGTCGACCTGCCCGGCCTCGGCGCGGAGCTGCTCGACGGCCTCGCCGTCCGGGGCGCGCCCGCGTTCGAGTCGTGGCTGCTCTCCGAACGCCGGCGGATCGCCGCGGCCGCCGAGGCGATCCTGCACGAGGCCGCGCTGGGCCGGCTGGCCGCGGGCGACCTCGTGACCGCCCGCGGGCTCGCGGTGCGGGCGGCGGCGATGAACCCGCTCGACGAGAACCATCAGGCCCTGGTCATCCGGCTGTACCGGCTGGCCGGCGACAACCGGGCCGCCCGCGAGCAGTACGCGGCGGTCACCGAGCTGTTCGAGAAGGAGCTCGGTGTCGCGCCGGGCATCGCGGTCGAGGCGGCGTTGCGCGAGCCCCGCCGGCAACGGGACACCGTCGCCGACGACGCCTCCCTCGAGGCGATCGTCGAGTCGGGCGCGGCCGCGGTGGCCGCGGGTTCGGTCGAGACCGGCGTACGGTCGCTGCGGACCGCGGTCCGGCTGGCCGACCGCGCGACGTCGGCCCGGTGGCGGCTCGCGGCCCGGCTCCGGCTGGCCGAGGCGCTGATCCATTCGCTGCGCGGGATGGACGAGGAGGGCCTGGCCACCCTGCACGAGGCCGACCGGATCGCCCGGGCCGCCGGGGACCGGGCGGCCGCGGCGCGGGCCCGGGCCGAGATCGGGTACGTCGACTTCCTGCGGGCCCGTTACGACCGCGCCGATCGGTGGCTCGGCGACGCCCTCGACCTGGCCGGCGGCTCGCCCGCGATCACCGCCCGCGTGACCACTTATCTCGGCTCCGTGGCGAGCGACCGCGCCGCCTACCCCCGGGCGACGACGCACCTGGACCGGGCGATCCGGCTGGCCCGCGAGGCCGGCGACGCGCGCACCGAGGCGTACGCGTCGTCCATGCTCGGCCGGGCCCATCTGCTCACCGGTGAGCTCCAGCCGGCCGCCGCGCGGCTCGACGACGCCATCCGGATCGCCGAGCGCGACCACTGGCTGGCCTTCCTGCCCTGGCCGCAGGCCCTGCGGGGCGAGGTCCACCTGGCTTCGGCCGACCCCGCCGCCGCGGCGCGCATCCTGCGGCAGGCCTTCGCCCGGGCCTGCCAGATCGGCGACCCGTGCTGGGAGGGAATGGCCGCCCGGTCGCTCGCTCTCGTGGCCGAGGCGGCCGGGGACCCCGGGCGGGCGTTCGACCTGCTCGCCGACGCCCGCACGCGGTCCAACCGGCTGGCCGATCCGTACGTCTGGCTCGACGCGCACATCCTGGACGCCCAGTGCGAGCTCGGCCGCCGGCACGGGCACCCCGACGTACGGGTCTGGGCCGACGCGCTGGGCCGGCTGGCCTCGCGCACCGGCATGCGCGAGATGACCGTCCGGGCCCTGCGGCACAGCGACGGTCCCGGCGACCACGCCGCCGCCGCGGTGCTGGCCTGCGAGATCGACAATCCTCTGCTCCGGATTCGGTAAGCCTGGTGGCCGCTCAGGCGTCGGCGGGGATGTCGGTGCTGGTGGCGAGCGGCCGGGCGGCTTCGAGGTCGGCGGTGAGGGCGTCCAGCTGAGCCTTGGCCAGCCCGTAGGAGTCGGAGCCGAGGATCTGGTGCAGCGGCGCGGCGCTGCCCTCGGCCACGGTGATGATCGCGGTGGCCGCCTTGGCCGGGTCGCCGAGCTGGGATCCGGGCATGGCCAGGTGGGCGTCGGTCATCTCGCGGATGGCACCGTACCCGTCGGTGGTCCGCTCCGGCAGGCGCAGGCTCGACGTACGCAGGAAGTCGGTCCGCATGTAGCCGGGCTCGACCAGGGTGACCCGGATCCCGAAGCCGGCCATCTCCGCGGCGAGGGAACCGGTCAGACCCTCCAGGGCGTACTTGGCCGCGCAGTAGGCGCCCCACCCGGGGAAGGTCGTCAGCCCCAGGATGGACGAGACGTTGACGATGTGGCCGCTGCGGCGGGCGCGCAGGCCGGGCAGGACGGCCCGCAGCACGTTCCACGTCCCGAAGACCTGGACGTCGAACAGCTCTCGCGCCTCGGCGTCGCTGACCTCCTCGACCGCGGCCAGCATGCCGTACCCGGCGTTGTTGACGACGACGTCGAGGGCGCCGAACCGGTCGGTGGTCTCCCGCACGGCGGCGGTCACGGCCTTCTCGTCGGCGAGGTCCACCGGCAGGATCAGCAGGCGGGAGACGTCGGCGCCGGCCAGGGCCGTGGTCAGCCTCTCGGCCGACCGGGTGGTCGCGGCCACGTTGTCACCGCGCTGCAGCAGCTGCTTGACCAGTTCGAGGCCGAGGCCGCGTGAGGCGCCGGTGACGAACCAGGTCGCGGATGCGTCGGTGGGGTACGGCATGGGTGTCTCCTTGACGAGCGGCTGAGTTCCCCGAGGTCCGGGGCACGCCTTGAATGCTGCTTCGGCGCCGGGCCCGGTCACACGGTCTGCCCGGCCCAGCGCTGCCTGGGAATGCCATGCCCACCCAACGGCTGGGCGCCGGACCGTCCGGGCGGCAATCATGGAGTCATGGCGGGACGCACAGAACTGGGCGACTTCTTGCGCAAGTGCCGGGCCGGCACGGCGCCCGAGGCGGTCGGCCTGGACGGCTGGGCCGGTGAGAGCGGCCGGCGGGTGACCGGGTTGCGCCGCGAGGAGGTGTCGCAGCTGGCCGGCGTGAGCGTCGACTACTACACCCGCCTCGAGCAGGGCCGGCATGCCAGCCCGTCCGAAGCGGTCCTGGACGCCCTGGCCCGGGTCTTCCAGCTCGACGTGGCCGCCCGGGCCCATCTGGCCGATCTGGCCCGGCCGGTCCGGCGCCGCTCCGGGCAGGTGCCGGTCCAGCGGGTCCGGCCGGCGATGCAGCAGATGATCGCCTCGATGGTCGACCACCCCGCGTTCATCGTCGGCCGCCGCACCGACGTCCTCGCGTCCAACACGCTGGCCAAGGCGCTGCTCACCGATTGGACCCGGCTGCCCGCGCGGCACCGCAACTACACCCGGTGGGTCTTTCTGGACCCGTCTGCCCGCGCGGCGTTCCTCAACTGGCCGACCGTGGCGGCCGAGGTGGTCGGGACCCTGCGCCTCTACGCCGGCCGTCACCTCGACGACCCGCTGCTCACCGAGCTGGTCGGCGAACTGACGATCAAGAGCCCCGAGTTCCGTACGTGGTGGAACGCGCACCGGGTGCACGAGCGCACGCACGGCACCAAACACATGACCCACCCCGCCGTCGGGCCGATCACCCTCCAGTACGAGGCGCTGGCCCTGCCGGGCGACGAGGACCAGACGCTGTTCGTCTACACCACCGCCCCGGGCAGCGCCTCCCACGACAACCTGCGCCTGCTGGCTCTGTGGGCCGCGCACCAGCCGGCTGACCCCACCGCCCGCGGCGGCCTCCCGGCGCGGGAAGAGGCCGTCCCGGGCGATCCCCGGACCGGCTCGGCCTGACCGGTCAGCCGCCGTTGAAGCAGCGCGTGTGTACGGCGTTCACGCTGGTCGACCGATCCCGGGCGCTTCCGTGGGAGCGCCTGATCGCGCGCCGTCAGTCCGTACGGAAGAAGGCCCGGTCGAAGTCGGCGTAGCCGCCCTCGGCCCCCAGATCCTGGACCCAGAGGCCGACGAAGGCGCCGGTGAAACCCCAGGCCTCGGGTTCGCCGGGGACCATCGTCGCGGCGTACTCGTCGGACAGGGTGGTCGCGTCGAACCGGTGGCCGAGGTCGTGCCAGACGGGCCGGGCGTCGTCCGGCCCGGTCGTGTAGGCGAAGGTCAGGGCCGGGCCGTCGAGGCGGAGACGCAGTCCCACCCGTGGCCCGGCCGCCAGGGTCGTGCGCAGACCCGGCGCCGCGGTCACCCGCCCGCTGTCGCAATACAGCACGTCGAGCACCGGTGTGCCGTCGTCGTTGGCGGTCACGTGCAGGTAGTACCAGTTGCGGGAGTTGTAGTACGCGGTGATTCCGGCCAGTTGGCGGAAGCCGGCCGGCGCGAAATCGCAGATCGCGTCGAAGGTGCATCGCGGTGCCGTCACCCGGCGGGCGACCAGGCTGGGGCGGTGCCGGGCCATCGGCGACTGGCCGCCCCGGATCCGCAGATGCGAGCGGCGGGCGGACAGATCGATCCAGTCCGGGGTGGCCGGGCGGCGCAGGGTCGACCAGTTGGCCCCGAGCACCGGCGCGTCGAAGTGGTCGTCCTCGAGCTGCTCGGTGGACGGCGGCCGGATCGTCGCGGCGACGCCGGCGGGGGCCCGGACCTGCTCGGCCGGCACACCGCCGGGGATGCGGGGCCATCCGCCCTCCGGCCAGTCCACCGGCTGCAGGGCAGCCTCGCGGCCGAGGACACAGCGGCCGGACGGCGAGTACGGGCGGGCGACCAGGTGGGCCAGATACCACTCGCCGGCCGGCGTCCGGACGAGGCTTCCGTGACCGGCCTTCTGCAGGGTCAGCTCCGGGTGCCCGGCCGAGGTCAGCAGCGGCCCGGCCGGATCCACCTCGTACGGCCCGAGCAGGTGCCGGGACCGGGCGACGGTGACCTGATGCGTCCAGCTGGTGCCGCCCTCGGCGGTGACCAGGTAGTACCAGCCGTCCTTGCGGTAGACGTTGGGCGCCTCGGTCAGGCCGGCGCCGGTGCCTTCGAAGATCCGGTGGGCCGGGCCGGTCAGGTGGCCGGCGCGACGGTCGTACCGCTGGATCTCGATGCCGGCGAAGCGATCGCGGCCGGGTCGCCAATCGGCGCTCATGGACAGCATCCAGGTGGCGCCGTCCTCGTCGTGGAACAGCGACGCGTCGAAGCCGCGGCCGTGCAGGACCACCGGGCCGGACCACGGACCGGCCAGGCTCGGCGCGGTGACCAGGTAGTTCTGCGGATCCCAGTAGCCGCCCGCGAAGGTCGCCACGTCGGTGTACAGCAGGTGGAACAGGCCGTCGGCGTACGTGAGATTGGGCGCCCAGACACCGCACGAGTCGGCTGTTCCGGTGAGGTCGAGCAGCCGCCGCTCGGTCAGCACGCCGCCGAGCGGCTGCCAATGCACCAGATCGGTCGAGTGGTGCACCCGCACACCGGGGTACCACTCGAAGGTCGACGTGGCGATGTAGTAGTCGGAGCCGACCCGCAGGATCGAGGGATCCGGGTGGAAGCCGGGCAGCACCGGGTTCCGGATCATCGCGTTGCCGGTGCCGCTGTCGCCGAGAGGGGCGAGGCCGGGCCGGGCGATCGTCATGAACAACCTTCCGCCGAGGGTGGCGCGGCGGGACGGGCCCGCCGCGCCACGAGGGTCAGCTGGTCCGGCAGGTGACGGTCGGCCAGGTCCAGTTGCCGTTGGCCATGATCGTCACGCCGAAGCTGTTGCCGTTGCCGTTCGGCCGGGCCGTGACGGTCCCGGTCGAGCCGGTGACGGCGGCGTTCCAGCTGTTCTGCACGCTCTGGCCACCGTTGAGATTGAGCGAGACCGTCCAGTTGCTGGCGTTGCTGACCGCGACGTTGAGGTTGTAGCGGTCGCCGAACTGCTCGCCGGCCGACAGCGTGGCGTTGCAGTTGCTGCCGTTCCCCGGCGGCGGGGTGGTCGGGTTGGTGCCCCCGCCGGTGCCCTCGCGGACGGTGATGTCGGAGCTGCCGCTGCTCTGGTAGCCCTCGGTGGCCATGATCTGGTAGCTGTGGTTGGTGCCGAGGTTCAGCCCGGCGCGGGCCCAGGCGTCGAAGTGGTTGGCCGTGGTGATCGTGCCGGAGCTGCGCTTCTGCTGGCGTACGCTCCAGAACTGGTAGAACGTGGCGTTGCCGTCGATCGACGGCTGGTTGACCCGCTGGCTGCGGTAGATGTCGTAGGTGCTGCCGTCGGTGGTCACCGAGCCCATCCGGGTCGCGCCGCTGCTCGGGTTGTAGGTCCCGAAGTTCTCCACGACGTAGTACTCGATCAGCGGGCTGCGGGTCCACCCGTACAGGGCGAGGTAGCTGTTGCCGTTCGGGTTGTAGCTGCCCGAATAGCTGATCGTGCGCCGGTTGCCGGTGGCCCAGCCCTTGCCGCCGACCCAGTTGTTGGTGCTGCGGCCCCAGTTGCTGGAGTACCGGCCGTCGGCGCGCAGCGTCATGCTGGCGTCACCGCTGTCCTTCCAGAACGAGAAGTAGTACCCGTTGTGGGTGCCGGTGAGGTTCGAGGTGAGGGTCCGGTCGGCCTCGGCGTGGGCGACGCCGGCCACCGCCAGCCCGGAGACTGTCATCGCCAGAGCGCAGGCGGCCCCGGCGAGCAGGCGGATGCGGCCACGTCGGTGGCGTTTCGGGTGGTCGAGATCTGCGGTCATGTGAGTGGGTCCTCCTCATGAAGGGGCTGACGGGGAACAGCCCCACGGCCCCGGCAAACCACATCGGAGGGATGCCGATGACAAAGACGAGCGTCACCGTGAAGCGGTGTCATCCGTCGGGGCGGGGGTGGACGGCCATCGAGGCCCGTCATTGCGAGATGGTGGCCCGCCGGGCGTCGGCCTGTCAACAACTTACGGAAACCTTACGGAAATACCGAGCTCGATCATCGCGGCTCTCGGGTGTCCGTAACCGCAGCCTGGACCGCCTGAGACGGCATGATCGTGAGCCGCTGAGATCGCCGATTGACATTGGCAAAACCTAGTCACGGTGGGCATCTCCGAAACTTACGAGATCGATCGAAGCGCTTCGAGGGTGTCTGGGTGTTTTCTTCATTCGCCAAAGGTTGTCGCTGAAAACCTGTTACGGCGAGGCGTCACGGGTCTTGAGCTGCCCTTTCAGAGCCGGCCGGCGCAGGCGGTGTCAATGTCCTTCTTGAGAATTTTGGGAGCGCTCCCGTACGATCCTCGCCAACACGGCCGGAGCCCTTCGGCATTGGCGGCTGTGAATGCACCAGGGTGATCGAGCGCCTGTCTGCGCGGTCGGCTCGACGCACGGACCGCCCGGCACCATCCCGACCCACCGACGGGGCGATGAGGAGCCTTCCGATGGCAGATCGAAGAGCACGCAGACGCGGGATTCTCGGCCCGGCGATCGCCGTCGTGGCGTCGCTGGTGATCGCCGGGACGGCGGTGCTGACCGGCGGGACGGCCTCGGCCGGTCAGAACAGTGCCCTGGCCGCCACGGCCGGGTGCGGGAAGGCCCCGACCCTGCGCGACGGCACCTACACGATTCAGAGCGGCGGCCAGGCTCGCACCTATCAACTCCGGCTGCCCGGCACCTACTCCAGCAGCCGGGCCTATCGGCTCGTGGTCGGCCTGCACTGGCTCAACGGCAGCGCGAACGACGTCGTCGGCAACGACTTCTACGGTCTGCGGCAGAGATCCGCCGACAGCGCGATCTTCGTGGCCCCCCAGGGACTCGACGCCGGCTGGGCCAACACCGGCGGCCGGGACGTCACGCTGGTCGACGACATCCTGCGGGTGGTCGAGAACGACCTGTGCGTCGACCCGTCCCAGCGGTTCGCCCTCGGCTTCAGCTACGGCGGCGCCATGAGCTACGCCCTGGCCTGCGCCCGGCCGACCGTCTTCCGGGCGGTCGCGCCGATCGCCGGGGCCAACCTGAGCGGGTGCTCCTCGGCGTCCCAGCCGGTCGCCTACTTCGGCATCCACGGCATCCGGGACAGTGTCCTGAACATCTCGATGGGGCGGTCGATCCGGGACAGCTTCGTCCGGGCCAACGGCTGCACGGCACAGAACCCGCCCGAACCGGCGCAGGGCAGCGGCGGGCACATCACCACCGCGTACTCGGGCTGCCGGGCCGGCTATCCCGTGCAGTGGGCGGCGTTCGACGGTGACCACGTGCCGCTGCCGGTGGACCGCAACGCGTCGACGTCCTGGATCGGCAGTGAGGTGTGGCAGTTCTTCACCCAGTTCGGCAGCACGGTGCCGCCGTCCAGCCCTACCCCGGGGCCTTCTTCGCCGGGGCCGTCCTCGCCCGGGCCGTCGCCGGGGCCGGCCGGGTGCCGCGTCGCCAGTACCGTGAACGCCTGGAACAACGGCCTGACCGTCAACCTCACCGTCACCAACACGGGCAGCTCGGCCGTCAACGGGTGGACTGTGGCCTTCAGCCTGCGGGCCGGCCAGGCCATCACCGGCGGGTGGAACGCGACCTACTCACCCCGGTCCGGTCAGGTCGCCGCGACCGACGCGGGCTACAACGCGGCGCTGGCGCCGGGCGCCTCGGTCAGCTTCGGCTACCAGGCCACCCACACCGGCGACAGCGGATCGCCGACGGCGTACACACTCAACGGTTCCGCCTGCACCGCTGCGTGAGGGCGTGGACCTCGCGGTCACGATGAGTGTTCAACGAGCAGTCACCGCCGGCTTGTGAAACCGGCGGTGGCTGCTCCTTCCCTCGGTGGGAGCTACCCGGCGGCCCGGATGTCGGCGAGTTTCAAGGGGACGGGGCTGCCGTTTCTCGTCACCGGAGAGGAGCCGGGAGGTCCCGGCCAGGACAGAGTGCCGTCCGCGGCGACCTGCGCGAGGCCCATCGAGCCGATGAGCTGGAAGCCGCCAACCGCCGTTTTCCGGTTCGACTGGGCCAGAACCAGGAATTGCTGGCCGTCAACCTCCGTCGGCGCCTTCAATGTCGCGTCGGAACGCTGGAGAAAGCGCAGCCCCTCATACGTGTATGCGATTCTCTTCGTCTTGTCCTCGCCGTCGCGTTTGCCGCTCTCGTAATAGATCTGAACTCGGGTCAGGCCGGCGTCACCCTTGATGACCTCCCGTACTCGAAACGTGATGCGCCCGTAGATGTCCGGCCCTTCGCCTTCGGCGACGCCCTCGGCGTTGCGATCGACAGGTGCTTCCACGGCCACGTCATCGGTGGCGATCACCGTTCCGACGATCACCGTTCCGGCGATGGCGAGAAGGTCCTCGACCTCGGAAAAGGCGGCTGACGTGCTGTTGACCTCGGAGACCTGGACCGTGTCGTCTCCGAGCATGTACGGGGGCAGATCGTCGCCGACGGCGGAACCGGGTGGCTCCGAGGTTGCGCAGCCGGCCAGCAGTAACGCGGCGCAGGCCAGGGCGAAGGTCTTCGGCATCGCGTCGCCTTTCTCGGGGATACCGCGTACCAGGAAGAGGGCCACCGCTGCCTCCGCCCTTTTTCCGCAAATCAGCATGGGGCCGCGCAGCTTGCTATTCCGTTGGGCATCGATCGTGACTTTCGGGCTCGAGGTGCGCCGTCGGGTGAAGCGCGGATTGCCGGCCGGGAAACGTATGGCGTCAAGCATGGTCACCTCTGGGTGAGCCAATGCGCCGACGGTTGCTCCGGGTTGATGATCACTGCGAAACGCCGTCGCTACCAGGCGTGATGGCCCGTAGGCGGTGGTCCGGAGAGAGGCGACCGACACGGTTTTTCGTCGGCCGGTCCGGGTATGCTGCACTCGCCAGAACGGCGGCCCACCACTGTGGATGGTCGCTGTGGCGCCGGCTTCATCGGCGCGGATGGCAACGGGGGAGGTCGCAGTGCAAAGGCTCGCGGGGCGCTATCGGGTGGGGGAGGTCCTCGGCCAAGGCGGCAGTGCGGTGGTGCATTACGGCTTCGACAGCACCCTGAAACGACCGGTCGCGATCAAGATGTTCGACGTCTCGGCGACCGGCGTCCTGCTCGAGGCCCGGACGGCAGCCGGGCTCAACCATCCGAACATCGCCCAGGTCTACGACTACGGCGAGGTCGTCGACGGCCGGGACCGCACTCCCTACCTGGTCATGGAGTTCGTCGGCGGGGAGACCCTGGCCGACCGGCTCGCCCGCACCGGCGCCCTCCGGTGGCGTCAGGCTGCCGGGATCGGCGCCGAGACCGCGTCCGCGCTGGCCGCCGCGCACGCGCAGGACCTGGTCCACCGCGACGTCAACCCGCGCAACATCATGCTCACCCCGGACGGCGTGAAGGTCCTCGACTTCGGGATCGCCGCCGTCGCCGGGCAGCACCGGGCCGACACGGACGGCGGGCTCTGGGGCAGCCCGGCCCACCTGGCGCCCGAGCAGCTCCGCGGCGAGCCGAGCTTCCCGGCCGCCGACGTCTACGCGCTCGGCCTGCTGCTGTTCGAATGCCTCACCGGTTCGCGGGCCTGGCCGGGCACGGGCCTGGGCGAGATCCTGGGCACCCGTCACGGTCGCCCGGCGCCCCGCCTGCCCCGCGTCTCCGGCCTTCCCCGCGAGATCGTCCATCTCTATGAGGCCTGCACGGCCGAGGACCCCGAGGCCCGCCCGTCGGCGGCCGCCGTGGCCGAAACCCTCCGGCGCGTCGCCGGCCCGGCGCCGCTCACCGGGCCCACCGGCCCGGCGCCGCTCACCCGGCCGGCCCGGTCCGCCCGGTCCCGCCCCGCCCGGCCGGTCGCGCCGACGTCGGCGGTCGCGCCAGGCGTGAGCCCCGCGCCGGCGGTCGCGTCAGGCGTGAGCCCGGCGCCGCACGCGGTGTCGCCGACCCGGCCGGCCTCGCCGCGCCGGTCCCGTCGGCGGGCCACGGTGATGGGGTCGCTCGCGGTCGCCGCGGTGCTCGCCAGCATCGTCGGCCTGCAACTGGCCAACGGCACGGTCACGCCGGGCGGCCGCGAGGCCGAGGCGGCTGTGGAGGGCGTCCAGCCGACGACCACCCCGCCGCGTCCCAGCAGTCCGGCCCCGTCGTCCTCGCCGACCACCGTACGAGTGCAGCAGACCAACGAGACGACGACCGTGTCCGTCCGGAAAAAGGCCAAGGCGCGCACGAGCCCGGCCGGCACGCCCACGACCACGCCGCCCACGCGGAGGCCGACGACCCCGCCGGCCGTCCCGAGCAGCCCGCCGGCGACGTCCTCACCCCCGGCAGAGCCGACGCCGACGCCCACCCCGGACGAGACCGCACCCCCGGTCGAGCCGACCGTCGAGCCGACGGACCCGGAGACGACCGCACCCCCGGAGACCGATCCGCCGGTCACCACCGACCCCGAGACCCCGGGCGACGGCGAGCCCGACGCCTGAGGTTCGGTCGCGGCCGGCGCCAGGCCGCCGCTTCGGCGGACGGCCGCGGTCCGTGCGCGCCCACATCAAGTCCCAGCCGATGTGAGCCCGCGTCGGTTCACACGGCGTAGTCACGATCACCCTGGACGATCCCGGTCGCACCGCCACCATGCTCAACCGGCGGCACTACGACGGGCTCGCTGCCTGCCCCGACGACCTGACCGCACACCTGCACCGACTGCGGGCGTAGTGCTCACGTCGGCGACGCCAAGTCGTTCATCCAGACACTCCTGGACGCCGGCCCCGAGCCTCACGCCATGGCCGACGCCGCCCGTGGCGCCCTCGACGCCGGCCTCGTGATCGCCGGCGCCGGCGCCGGCGTCGCCTCGGTGCTCGCCGCCGGGTTCCCGCCCTGGACCGGCGGCGTCCGGCATTACCTGGTCTCCGCACGCCCACCGGCGTAGTGATGCTCTCCGTTCGAAGAGCGGACGCACTCAGCAGCTAGCTCGTCTGCTGCCAACACTCGCGTCCGGTCCGGTCGGCCACCGGCTCTGCCGGTCTTACGCGAGTCGGTCCTGTGGGCGGTGCCGGGCGTGTGCTCCCGCAGCGCCAACCCCGCCGGTCTCCGCCACGGCCCGGCCTTTCCGATTCGTGGCGGTTCTGCCCGGCGGGGTCCGCCTGTGCCGGCCGCGTCCGCGATCGACGGGTTGCCTCGTCCTGGTCTCGACGAAGCGAGCTCCGGCTTGCCGCACCCCGGGCCGGCGCATCGGGTGACTCGTGCCGCCCGGGGTGTGCGGTCAGGCGCCGGAGGCCGGCCGGGCGGTCACCTCACTGGAGGCGCCAGTTGTTGTCGGCGCTGCCGTTGTCGGGCTCCTGGACCACCTGGGTGCCCCACGTGCTGGAACCGTTGAGGACGGCCAGGACCTTGCCGCTGTTGACGTTCCGGATCCGGTAGGTGCCGTTGCCGTTGTCGACCAGCGTCCACCGGTGGTCGGCGGTGCCGGTGTCGGACCACTGCAGGACCCGGGCGTTGTCGGCCGTCGACATGTTCTCCACGCCGAGCACCTTGCCGCTGTTGGCATTGCGGAACCGGACCGCGGCGCCGTCGGTGACGCGTACCCAGTTGTGGTCGGCTGTTCCGGTGTCGCCCCAGACCACGGCCAGACCTCCGTCGCCGGTGGCCATGTCCTTGATGCCCAGGACGAGTCCGGTGCCGACGTTGACCAGCTTCACCGTGCCGCCGGTGCCGCTGCCGCCGGTGGCCCAGTAGACGGTGTAGTTGAAGCCGTGCGCGTCGTGGAACGGCCCGATGTTCACGGTTGTGCCGTTGGCGGTGGCGGTGAAGGCCAGGTTCGACGAGCTGGTCCGGGTGATCGACGAGACGGTCAGCGATGGGAGCCCGGCCAGGCTGCTGTTGCCGTAGTTGCCGCACAGCACGGCCGGCCCGTAGGTGATGGCCTGCACGTTCGCGTTGTCGTTGGCCGCCAGCATGACCACCCGCATCGGCAGTTTCACCGTCAGCGTGTCGCCGGGAGCCCAGGTGCGGGTGACGGTCGCGTAGCTGCCCGGCGTCGCCGTGACGTTCTGGACCGCGCCGTTGACGCTGATCACCGGGTTCTGCGTCCACGCGGGGATGCGTACCCGGATGCTCCAGGAACCGCTCATGGCCCCGGACAGGGTCAGGGTGGTGGTGTCGCTGACCGGGTAGGTGGTGGACTGCGTGACGGTGATGCCGCGCTGCGACCAGTTGAGCGTCGACGGCACGAACAGGTTCACGGTCAGCGTCGTGCCCGCGAAGAAGTAGATCGAGTCCATCAGCTTGGTGTTCGTCTCGATGCCGGTGCCCTGGCAGCACCAGAACGAGTTGTAGTCGGTCGAGTAGGTCCCGCCGCCCCAGGCCGGGCCGACCCCGCGGCGCCCGCCGGGCCGCAACGGGGTGAAGTAGGTGACGCCGCCGTGGCTGTCGGCCGGGTTCTGCGCGCCGATCAGATGGTTGAGCAAAGCGCGTTCGTAGAAGTCGAAGTAGCCCGCGTTGTTCGGATCGAGCAGCCACAGTTCCCGGGTCAACTTCAGCATGTTGTACGAGTTGCAGTGCTCGCACGTGTCGTTGCTCAGGTAGCCGGCGATGGCGTTCGGGGCGCGGAAGTGCTCGGCCTGGCTGTTGCCGCCGATCGCGTACGTGTGGGCCCGGGTGGTGATGGCCCAGGCGTTGGTGGCGATGTCGCGATACCGGGTGGTGCCGGTCGCCTTGTACTCCCGGGCGGCGCCGATCCACTTGGGCACCTGCGTGTTGGCGTGCGACCCGTTGAGCTGGTCGGAGTTGGCGGCCAGCGGCCCGAACACGGCGGCGTGGTCGAACCGTTGCGCCACGGTCAGCCATCGGGTGTCGCCGGTCTGCTGGTAGATGTCGGCGAGCACCTCGTTCATGCCGCCGAACTCGGTCCCCAGCAGGGCCTGCATCTGGCTCGTGCTCAGCCGGGCCGTACGGGTGTCGACCCAGCCGGCCAGCGCCAGCAGCACGGTGCGGGCCTGGGTGTTGCCGGTGTAGCGCCACACGTCGAGCAGGCCGGCCAGGGTCTTGTGGATGCAGTAGTACGGCACGTTGCCGTTCGACAGGGTGCGGGCCTCGAGCGCGGTGAAGTCCGACTCCGGGAATCCCGACAGGTAGCCCGCGGCGAACCCGGCGGCCGCGTTGTTGGCCTGGCACTTGGCCAGCTCGGCGACCATCTGGTCGGCCTTGGCCCGGCAGGTCGTGTCGCCCAGCACGGCGTAGGCCTGGGCCCACGCGGTGAGGAAGTGGCCCTGCATGTGGGAGCGGAACGGGAACGTGGGGGCGTCCCAGCCGCCGTTGGCGGCGGCGCCGTTGGTCGAGAGCCGGTGATTGGCCCGGAAGACGAGGAGCAGGCGGTCGACGTCGACGAAGCGCAGATAGTTCAGAGTCCGCGTCTGGTTGTCCAGGAACCGGCCGGCGGTCAGCCGCACCTGGCCGAAGTCGAACGAGAACGCCGCCGCGCCGGCGTCCGGGCGGACCGGTGGCACGATGGCGGCGGCGGCCGGGCGCTGGTCGAGGACGGTGGCGCCGGTCGCGGTGACCAGGACCGCGGCGCTGCCGGCCTGCAGCAGACGACGACGGCTCAGGGGCGAGGAAGACATATCGGACAACTCCCGGGGGTGGGGACGGCTCGACGCTGTGATCGTTAACATAGACGAAAACGATTGAGTGGAGGCGGCGAACGGGGGATGCCGGGAATGTTGCCAGAGTATTTCGCTGCCTTCAAGACGCGTTGTCCTGCGCTAGCAGCGGCCAAAAACGCGCCTACGCCGTAACACTTTTCGGGACGGCCGACGGTGAAGGGTGCGCCGCTCGGGTTTCCTGTCGCGATGATCTTCGTGAACGTTCACCAGCGGTCTCCGGCCAAGGCGGTGCCGACGACGACTCCTTGACTTCACTGGGCAGGGCGGTAACATCCACGAAACGTCATGTTAGCGCTCACATGAGGGGTGGATGTCGTGACGCCGCAGTCCCTGGACCTGACCGGCCTCTCCCGGGTCGAGCTGCGGCAGCTGCGCTATTTCGTGACGCTGGCCGAGGAGCTGCACTTCGGGCGGGCCGCCGCCCGTGAGCACATCGTGCAGTCGGCGCTGAGCCAGCAGGTGCAGCGTCTCGAGCGCACGCTGGGCGTGCCGCTGGTCTCGCGCAACACCCGCCGCGTCGAGCTCACCCCGGCCGGCGTCCGGTTCCTGGCCGAGGCCCGGCAGATCCTGGCCCACGTCGAACGCGCGGCGGCCGCCGCCCAGGGCGCCGCCGACACCGGCCCGGTCCTGCGGATCGGCGTGCTCGACGAGGGCTACGCCGCCGTGCGCCCGGTGCTGCAGGACGTCGTGGCCCACCACCCCGACGTGGAGGTGCACGTCATCCACGCCGGGTTGCCGGAACAGCGCCGGGCCCTGATCGACGGCCGCCTGGACATCGGCGTCGGCCGGGCCTCGGACGTGCCGCCGGAGATCACCACCGAGGTGTTCCGGCTCGACGCCCTGGGTGTCCTCGTGCCGGAGGGACACCGGCTCGGCCGCCTCGCCGCCGTGCCGGTGGCCCAGCTCGCCGCCGAGTGCCTGCTGCTGCCCGACGAGACGCAGGCGCCCGAGTTCCGGCGTTTCCTGACCGAGCTGTGCCGTTCCTCGGGCTTCTTTCCCGACCGCTTCCGCGGCAGCGTGCAGGGGCTGCACGCGGGCGCCGACCTCGTGGCCGACGGCCGGTGCGTGATGGTGACGCCGGAATCGGTGATGCCGGTGGCCGGCCTGCGCTGGCGTCCGCTGGCGCAGCCCACCCCGCGCTACCCGTGGTCGTTGCTGTGGCCGGCCCGCGACGCCCCGGCCCCCGTCGGCGTCCTCGTCGACGCCGCCCGCCGGCTGAGCCGCCGCCAAGGCTGGATCACGGCCGAGACCGGCCTGGCCAGCTGAGCCGGCACTGACGCGGCCGGCGGAACAGGCGCGGCCGGCGGAACAGGCGCGGCCGGCGGAACAGGCGCGGCCGGTGGAACAGACGGAGCCGGTGGACCTGACGCAGCCGGTGGACCTGACGCGGCCGGCGGAACAGGCGCGGCCGGGGGAACAGGCGCGGCCGGGGGAACAGGCGCGGCCGGCTGAGCCGCCTGGGCAGCCATGCCCGGCTCAGCCGCCGCGGCCGGCCGGCTAACTCGTCAGGCGGATCAGGTTCCAGGACAGCGGCGGCAGCACCACCTGCAGGCGGCCGCCGTCGAGCTTGGGGTCGGCGAGCCGGCGCGGGGTCACGCGGTCCGGGTTGTCCCGGTCGTTGACCGCCTCCGGGTCGTCGTCGGCCAGGGCGAGGTGTTCGCCGGTGGTGAGGTGGGGGAGCGAGCGCACGTCCACGTCGACGGCCATCTGCTCGTGCTGGTCACGGTTGACCGCGAACAGCGCCAGCCCCTGGTCGTCGTCCTGCAGCACAGCCACCGCGTCCAGCAGCGGCACCTCGCCGTGCGCCGCCGTCTCGTGCGAGGGCGACTGCGTCTCGAGCCGCAGCACGGTGCCCCGGCCGTAGCGCGACGTCAGGGCGTACGGGTGATAGATGGTCTGCCGCCAGGCCGGACCGCCCTTGGCCGTCATGATCGGCGCGATCACGTTGACCAGCTGGGCCTGGCAGCCGATTTTCACCCGGTCGGCGTGCCGCAACAGGCTGATCAGCAGGTTGCCGACGACGACCGCGTCGGTGACCGAGTAGACGTCCTCGATGAGCGCCGGCGCCTCGCTGATCGGCAGGTTCTCCTCGCCGGCGAACCGGCTCTGATACCAGACGTTCCACTCGTCGTACGCGATGGTCAGCCGTTTGCTGTGCCGGCCGACCGCCCGGACGTGGTCGGCCGTGGCCACGACCGCCTCGATGAACTGGTCGGTGTCGACCGCCGAGGCCAGGAAGCTGTCCCGGTCGTCGCCGTGCTGCTGGTAGTAGCTGTGCATGGAGATGTGGTCGACCGTGTCGTACGCCTCGGTGAGCGCGATCCGTTCCCAGGTGCCGAAGGTCGGCATCTTGCTGCCCGAACTGCCCGAGATCACCAGTTCGATGCCGGGGTCGACCAGCCGCATGGCCTTGCCGGCCTCGGCGGCGAGCCGGCCGTAGTCGAAGGCGGTCTTGTGGCCGATCTGCCACGGCCCGTCCATCTCATTGCCCAGACACCACACCTTGATCCCGTACGGGTCGGTCGCCCCGTTGGCCCGCCGCCGGTCTGACCAGGCCGTGCCCGACGGGTGGTTGCAGTACTCCACGAAGGCCCGCGCCTCGTCGATGCCCCGGGTGCCCAGGTTGACCGCCATCATGGTCTCGGCGCCGACCTGGCCGGCCCACCGCTGGAACTCGTCCACCCCGACCTGGTTGGCCTCGATCGAGCGCCAGGCCAGGTCGATGCGGGTCGGCCGGTCGGCGGCCGGGCCGATGCCGTCCTCCCAGTTGTACGCGGAGACGAAGTTGCCACCCGGATACCGCACGATCGGCACGTCGATGCCGCGGACCAGCTCGACCACGTCCTGCCGGAAGCCGTCCGCGTCGGCCGTCGGGTGTCCCGGCTCGTAGATGCCGGTGTAGACGCAGCGGCCGAGGTGTTCCACGAAGGAGCCGTACAGCCGTGGATCCACGGCGCCGATGCGGAACGCGGGGTCGACGATCAGTGATGCGGAATGCACGGAGTTCAGCCTTTCAGTCCGGTGCCGGCGATGCCTTCGACGATGTGACGCTGGAACAACAGGAACACGGCGACGAGCGGGATGGCGCCCAGCACGGCCGAGGCCATGGTGTCGGCGTACCGGATGCCGAAGGCTCCCTGCACGGTGGCCAGCCCGACTGGCATGGTCATCAGGTCGGGGTTGGTCAGCACGAGCAGCGGCCACAGCAACTCGTTCCACGAGGTGACGAACGTGAAGATGGCCACCGCGGCCACGGCCGGCCGGGCCAGCGGCATCACCACCCGGCGGTAGATGCGGAACCAGCCGGCCCCGTCGATGCGCGCGGCCTCCTCGAGATCGCGGGGCAACCCGTCGAAGAACTGCTTGAAGATGAAGATCGCCACGGCGGTCGGGATCTGCGGCAGGCTCACCGCCCAGTACGTGTTGAGCAGCCCCAGCGCGTCCATCTCGCGGAACTGGGGCACGATCAGCACCTGTCCGGGGATCATGATGCCGGCCAGGATGGCCCAGAAGACGACGTTGCGGTAGCGGAACCGCATGCGGGACAGGGCGAAGGCGGCCAGGCTGGCCGTGATGACGGTGCCCACCGCGGTCAGCGTGGAGGTGATCAGGCTGGCGCCGAACCAGTTGAGGATCGGCATGTCCGACAGCACCCGCCCGAACGCGGCGAAGGTCGGGTCGTCGATCAGCCAGCTGGCCCGGGTCGTCTCGGCGTTCGGCTTGAGCGCGGTGTCCACGGCCCAGGCCAGCGGCACCAGCCACAGCAGGGCGAAGGCGATCAGCACGCCGAAGCAGATCCGGTTGAACAGCCGGTGCCTCTGGTCGATCTTGGCCTGGGTGACGCCGCGGTCGGTCCGGGCGGTGTCCGCGTCCGGCGGGGCGAGAATCGAGCTGGCCATGGTCAGACCTCCTTCTCCTGGCGTCGGACGATCGAGAACCACACAGCCGAGACCGCGAGCACGACGAGGAAGAACAGCATCGAGATGGCCGCGGCGTAACCGAGCCGGAAGTTGGTGAAGCCCTGGTCGTAGACGTATTGCAGGACCGAGCGGGTGGCGAAGTCGGGACCGCCGTTGGTGATCAGGTACATCTGGTCGAAGACCTTGAGCGACGCGATCACCTGCAGAACGGCCACCAGCGTCGTGGTGCGGCCGAGCATCGGGATGGTGATGCGCCGGATCTGCTGCCAGGGGCCGGCGCCGTCGATCGCCGACGCCTCGTACAGCTCCCGGGGGATCTCCTGCAGACCGGCCAGATAGAGGATGAAGTTGAAGCCGAGCGTCCACCAGATCGTGGTGATCGCCAGCGACGGCATGGCCCAGGCCGGGTCGCCCAGCCAGGCCGGCGAGCTGAGGCCGACCGTGTTCAGCCCGGCCTCGATCAGGCCGAGCTCGGGGGTGTACATGAAGATCCAGATCAGCGCGATCACGGCCGACGGCAGGATGAACGGGGCGAAGAAGGCCAGCCGGAAGAACCACCGGCCACGCCCCACCCGGTCGGCCAGCAGCGCGAAGACGAAGGCCAGCACGATCAGCGGCGGCGTGGTCAGGATCGTGAACCACAAGGTGTGCCACAGCGACGACCAGAAGTCCGGGTCCTGCAGGGCCTCGGCGTAGTTGCCGAAACCGGCGAAGCTGCCCAGCCCGGGCCGCACCAGGCTGGCGTCGAAGAAGCTCATGATCAGGCCGTAGACGGCCGGCCCGGCGATGAAGGCGAGGTAGAGGATGGCGAACGGCAGCAGGAAGGCGGCCGCCGGGCGCCCCTGCCCGGGCGCCGGGGGTGTGGGGGTGCTCGGCGGCGGCGCCGGCCGGGCGGGTGGGGTGACGGTCTCGGTGGACACCGGCGGCCTCCTCGACTCAGATCGGTGATGGCGTGTTCAGATCGGTGACGGCGTACGAGCCAGATCACTCAGCGCCGATCGCATCCGGGCCAGGGCCGCGGCCGGGGTGGACTGACCGGTGATGACCGCGCCGATGCTCGACCCGGTGACGATCTCGAAGCTCGACCCGGAGCCGGAGTACCAGCCCTCGGCGTCGTAGGCGGCCGCCTCGGCCGCGGCGGCGTAGTTGGACTGCGGCTTCAGGTCACGGAACTCGGGGGTCTCGAGGAACGGCCGGTAGCTCGGCACATGGCCGCCTTCGGCCCAGGTCTTGCTCTGGTTCAGCATCGAGGCCACGAACTCGAGCGCCCGGTCGAGGCGTTCCGGGCTGTCGTCCGGGTGCCGCGGCAGCACGAACGTGTGCGAGTCGGCCTGCACGGCGTACGGGCCCTCGCGGTAGAGGTGCGGGAAGAGGGTCATGGAGAACGGCATCTTGGCCGTCTGGAACGTCGAGATCTCCCACTCACCCTGGAAGTAGAACCCGGCCTGTCCCTCGGCGAACTGCGCGATCGAGCCCTGGTAGTCGGCCGTCGCGGGGAACAGGCCGTCGGCGGTCAGGCTGCGCAGGAACGTGAGCACCTCGGTCGCCTTGGCGTCGTCGAGGACGACCTCGCGGCCCTGGTCGGCGATCACCTGCCCGCCGAGCTGGGAGTAGAGCGACTGGAACATCCGCCAGGGGGTCGAGGTCTCGCTGATCGAGGCCACCACCCCGCCGTACGCCCCGGTGACCTGCTTGGCCCGGCGCATCGCGTCGGTGAAGGCCTCCGGGCTGTCCAGCGGGGTCAGGTTGCCGTCGTCGCCGAGCAGGCCCGCTTTTTCGCAGACGTCGGTGTTGTAGAACATGACGAACGGGTGGGTGTCCAGCGGGATGCTGTAGGCGCGGCCGTCGACGAGCCCGGCCTCCCACGTCCGCGGGGTGAACTGGTCGGTCCCGAGGCCGTGCCGGGCCAGCGCGGCCGGGTCGAGCTCCTGCAGCAGGCCGGCCTCGACCATGTTCTTCATGCGGGTGAGATGCGCGATCGCCACGTCCGGGGGCTTGTCGCCGACCGTCGCCAGCGACAGCTTGGTGTAGTAGGGGTTGCCCCAGGCGAGGGTGGTGGCGCTCAGCGCGACCTCGGGGTGGTCGCGCCGATAGGTGTCGAGCATCTGCTGCATCCGGGTGCCGTCGCCGCCGCCGAACAGATTCCAGTAGTCCAGCGAGCCGGCCGTCTCCCGCGAGGTGGTCAGACCACTCAGCACGTCGCTGGAACACCCGGCCAGGGCGCCGGCGCCGACCGCGGCGGCGAGCCCGCGCAGGACGCCACGGCGGCTCAACCCGGTGCGCCGGGTGCTGGGCACGTCCATGTCCATGTCCCTCCTGACGGTGCGCAGCCTGACGGCGTACGACATCCGCGCCGCAGGAAGGCTTTTCGGTGGGCCGGGTTCAGCCTGTCGCCGAGCCGGGACGCCGGGCAATGCCTCGGCTTTCGCAAAGTCAGATGAACCTGTCGCGGAATGCGAAAAGTCTCCGTCCGCTATGCGCCGAGCTGCAGAGTCGCCCGGGCCGGGCCGGATGCGGTGATGGCGAAGGACTTCGTCTGGCCGCCGCTGTGCAGCTGGTAGTCGCCGAGGAACCCGCTCACCATGACCCGTCCGGCGTCGTCCGTCCGCATCGTGGTCGGCGGAAGCCACCACTCCCGCTTCACCAGATCCCGGAGCGCGTCGTACGCGGGTTTGGGCGTGCCGTCGGCGCGGACCAGGCCGGAGGGGGCGCCGAGCCACGCGCCGTCGTCGGTCAGTCCCCAGTAGGTGACCGCCTGGACCGCGGGGTGCGAGAGCAGCGTCCGGTAGTGCCGTGCGATCTCGTCGGCCTGTCGTTGCTCGCCGGCCGGGGTGGAGGGCCACGTCGCGGGCTGATAGTCGTTGAGATCCTCGATCTCCGGCGGCATGAGGCGGCCGGACACCAGGGTGGTTTCCGTCAAGTGCAGCGGGAGCCCGAAGCGGGCGAACCGCTCGAGGGTCGCCAGCGTCTTCTCCTCGCCCCAATAGCCCTGGTGCATATGGCTCTGCAGGCCGAGCGCGTCGACCTGGACGCCGGCCTCGAGGACGCTCTCGATGAGGGACTCGTAGGCCGCGGACATGTCGAAGTCGTTGAGCACCAGGGTCGCCGACGGGTCGGTCGCGCGGGCCTCGGAGAACGCGAGCCGGACGGTCGCGACCCGGCCCCGTTCGGCGGCCAGCCGGGTGATCGCGTTGCGCTGCTGCTCGTTGCTGAAGACCGGCATGATGACGGCCTCGTTGATCGCGTCCCAGGCATCGATGACATCGGCGAAATCGGTTACCTCACGCCGGATCCGGGCCCGGACCGCCGCCTCGACCTCCTCCGTCGGGAGGTCGCGCAGCCAGTCGGGGGCGAGGGTGTGCCAGACCAGCGGGTGCCCCTTCACCCGGCAGCCGCGGTCGGCGAACCACGTCGCCGCCCGGTGCAGCCGCCCGGTGTCGGGCCGGCCGCGGCGGGGCTCGAAGGGTCCCCAGTAGAACGGCAGCGTCGCGGTGTTGAAGACGTCGAAGAACAGCTCGGCGAGCTGTGCGGCGCCGGTGGGGGAGGCGCCGCCGGACGCGCTGGGCGGCGGGCCGGTCTCCTCGTCGGCCACCGCGATGAAGTCGAAACCGATGCAGCCGAACCCGAAGGCGTGGGCGCGCTGTTCCACCGTGACGGGCCGGCCGGCCAGCGGCTGTCCGTCGGCGTCGAGCGCGGTGATGAGGACTTCGCCCCGGCGATGACCTGGTTGGACGGTGGTCACGGCGGCTCTCCTGTCGTCTACGGCCAACGCAACTTCCGGCTGTTGCCGTGAGTTTCGGTCTCACGCGCGCCTCGAACCGTCGCGTCGGGCGGATGATCGTCGTCGAGATTCGTCCCGTTCGTGGCCCGGGATTCCGGACACTGTCGCACGGGCCGGTATGAAACTGTTACCTCCAGTCACTGCCTCGTTCGAAGAGAAATCTTGACATGCACATGCATCTCTTCCTAGCTTGAGCGTCATATTCCGGAAACACTCCGAAACTTTCAGTCCGAGGAGTGCACTTCATGGCCTTGAAAAAAACCTTCGCAGTGGCTGCCGTGATGGCGTTGAGCACGATGAGCGTGGCCGCCTGCAGCGGCGATGACGACGGCGGCAGCGGTGACAGCTCGGGCGGCAACGTCTCGATGGAGCTGTGGCAGAACGCCACGACCGGTCCCGGCAAGGCGTTCTGGGAGAAGGCGGTCGCCGACTTCCAGACGGCCAACCCGACCGTCAAGATCAAGATTCAGTCGATCCAGAACGAGGATATGGACGGCAAGCTGCAGACCGCCCTGAACTCGGGCTCGGCGCCCGACATCTTCCTGCAGCGAGGCGGCGGCAAGATGGCCGCGATGGTCGAGGCCGGCCAGCTCAAGGACATCACCGCCGACATCACCGCCGAGACCAAGCAGGCGGTGGGCGACGCCGCGCTGCAGACCGCGCAGGTCGACGGCAAGTCGTACGCCGTACCGGTCTCGATCCTTCCCGGCGGTTTCTGGTACAGCAAGGACTCGTTCGAGAAGGCCAGTGTCACGGCGACGCCGACGACCATCGACGAGCTCACCAGCGCGGCGGCCAAGCTCAAGGCCAACGGGACGCCGATCGCGCTCGGCGCCAAGGACGCGTGGCCGGCCGCCCACTGGTACTACTTCTTCGCGCTGCGGTCCTGCAGCCCGGCCGCCCTCGACGCCGCGGCCAAGGACAAGACCTTCACCGACCCGTGCTGGACCAAGGCCGGGCAGGACCTCAAGACCTTCGCCGACACCAAGCCGTTCAACGACGGCTTCCTGACCACCTCGGCCCAGCAGGGCGCCGGAAGCTCGGCCGGCCTACTGGCCAACCGCAAGGCGAGCATGGAGCTCATGGGCGCCTGGGACCCGGGCGTGATCGCCTCGCTGACCAAGGACACCAAGCCGCTGCCCGACCTCGGCTTCTTCCCGTTCCCGGCGGTGCCGGGCGGGCAGGGCGACGCCGCCGCGATCATGGGCGGCGCGGACGGCTACTCGTGCGCGGCCGACGCGCCCAAGGAGTGCGCCGACTTCCTCAACTACCTGTTGACCAAGGACGTGCAGGAGGCCTACTACAAGGCGTTCAACTCGCTGCCGGTCAGCAAGCAGGCGCAGGGAGCCGTCACCGAGGACTACCTCAAGGCCGTTCTCGACGCCTACAACAAGGCCCCGTACGTCTCCCAGTGGCTCGACACCGTGTACGGCCAGAACGTGGGCAACGCGCTGAACGTCGGTGTGGTCAACCTGCTCGCCGGCAAGGGCGACGTCGCCGGGATCGTCAAGGCCGTGAACGACGCAGCCAAGAAGGGCTGAAGGTAGCCAGACGATGAGCGGCAACTTCGGTGGCACCAGCTCCGCGGTCACTGAGGAAGCGCCCGGCACCCGGGTGCGCAACGGGAGTGGCGTGTCCGCGTCGCCCCCGTTGCGTCCCCGCCGGCGCGGAATCGGTTGGGCTCAGCGGCTGGAGATCGCGGCGCTGTCCGGCCCGGCGATCCTCATGTTCCTCGGCTTCGTGATCTTCCCGGTCCTGATGGCCGCGTACTACGGCTTCTACCGGTGGAAGGGCTTCGGGGTACCGACCAATTTCGTCGGCCTCGACAACTACGTCACCATCCTGCAGGACAGCGCGTTCCTCGAGGCGTTGTGGCACAACGGCGTGATCGTCGTGCTGTCGCTCGTCCTGCAGGGCCCGATCGCGCTCGGCCTCGCTTTGCTGCTCAACAAGAGAATGCGCGGGCAGTCGGTCATCCGGGTGCTCATCTTCGTCCCGTACGTGATCTCCGAGGTCATCGTCGGGACGGCGTGGAGCCTCATTCTCCAAACCAACGGCGCCGTCAACGACGTCCTGCGGTCGATCGGTCTGGGCTGGGTGGCCGAGGACTGGCTGGCCAACCCGAAGCTGGCCATCTGGACCCTGATGCTGATCCTGACCTGGAAGTACATCGGGTTCGCGGTGATCCTGTTCCTGGCCGGCATGCAGAACATCCCCGAGGAGCTGTCCGAGGCGGCCGCCGTGGACGGCGCCTCCTACTGGCAGACCCAGCGGCGGATCACCCTGCCGTTGCTCGCGCCCACGATCCGGATCTGGGCGTTCCTGTCGATCATCGGCGCGCTGCAGTTGTTCGACCTCGTCTACATCATCTGGGGCCAGTACGTCGCGTCGACCGCCGGCACCTCGACGATGGCGACGTACATGGTCACCGAGGGCCGCAACGCGGGCAACTACGGCTACGGCAACGCGGTCGCGGTGGTGCTGTTCGTCATCTCCCTGTTCATCGCGCTGCTGTATCAGCGCTTCGTTCTGCGCCGGGACACCGAGGGCGCGCTCACCGAAGGACGGTAGGACATGGCCAGAACGGCTCCGGCCGGGCGCCGGCCGAGAGACAGCGGCTGGAGCAACCCGACCGTCTACGTCGCCGCCCTGCTGCTGGTCGGCCTGATGCTCGGACCCGTGCTCTACATCATCATCGGCGGGTTCCGGACCAACTCGCAGATCACCACCGACCCGGCCGGGCTGCCCGACCCGTGGGAGTTCGGCAACTACACCGACGTCCTGGCCAGCGGCACGTTCTGGCGCCAGGTCGGCAACTCGACGATCGTCGCCCTCGTCACGACCATCGGGGTCGTCGGTCTGGGGGTCATGGCGAGCTACGTCCTGGCCCGCTACCGGTTCCGCGGCCGCGGAGCTATGTACGCGTTGTTCGCCGCCGGCCTGATGTTCCCGGCCACCGTGGCCATCACGCCGCTGTACATCCTGATCAAGAACCTGGGCCTGGTGAACACCCTGCCCGGGGTGATCCTCCCGCAGATCGCCTTCGGGCTGCCCACGACGGTCATCATCCTGGTCCCGTTCCTGCGGGCCATCCCCAAAGAGATCGAGGAGGCCGCGGCCATCGACCGCTGCAGCCGGCTCGGCTTCTTCTGGCGGATGGTGCTGCCGCTCTCGGTGCCGGGACTGATCACCACCGGGATCCTCGCGTTCATCGGCAGCTGGAACAGTTACCTGCTGCCGTTGTTCATCCTCAACAACCAGGACACCTTCACCCTGCCGCTGGGAGTGCAGGCCTTCGCCTCCCAGTACTCGGTCGACACGGCGAAGGTGCTCGCGTTCACGTCGCTGTCGATGATCCCGGCGCTGGTCTTCTTCAGCCTGTTCGAACGTCGCATCGTCGGCGGGCTGACCGGGGCGGTCAAGGGGTGACCACGGGAGCTCCGCCCGGTCAGCGGCAGAGCGCGGTGTCCAGCGCCTGATCCAGGTGCTCGGCCGCCGAGATCTGGGCGACCATCGAGTTGACCGCGATCGACGCCGCCTTGCCGGACGACGTCACGCCGACGTAGGTGACGTAGCCGGGGGCGATGCCGCCGTGCGTCCAGGCGAAGCCGCCACAGCTGAGCTTGAAGGTGGCGATGCCGAGGCCGTAGCGGGAGCCGCCGACCGTGTCGAAGCCGGGCGCGTCGACCGTCTTCTTCATCTCGGCCAGCTGGGTCGGCTTGAGCAGCTTGCCACCGAGCAGGCCGGTCAGGAAACGGTTGATGTCGCTCGGGGTGCCGACGAGCGCGCCCGCGGCCCACCCGCCGGACGGCTCGGACTCGGTTATGTCGACGGGAGGCGCGGTGTCGGTCGCCGGGAAGTAGCCGCGCGGGTGGGTGCCCCGGATCGTCGTCTCGCCCTCGGCCGGCCAGTAGGTGTGCCGCAGCCCCAGCGGCGCGATGATGCGCTTGGTGATCTGCTCGCCGACCGGGCGGCCGGTGACCTTCTGCACGAGCAGGCCGGCCAGGATGTAGTTGGTGTTGGCGTAGACGAATTTCTCGCCCGGCCGCGACTCCGGCGCGCGGGCGAAGGCCACCCGGAGCAGGTCGTGCGGCTCGTAGTAGGTGTGCAGCGAGTTGAGGAAGTCGGCGAACACCTCGTCGTCGTAGTCCTGGAGCCCGCTGGTCTGCTGCAGCAGCTGCCGTACGGTGATCTGCCGGCCGTCGATGCCGCCGGCTCCGCGCACCAGGCCCGGCAGGTAGGTCTCGATCGGCTCGTCGAGCTTGACCTTGCCCTCGCCGACGAGCTGGAGCACCACCGTGGCGGTGAACATCTTGGTGTTGCTGGCGATCCGGACCCGCCCGTCGACCGGCATCTTCGTCCCGGTCTCGAGGTTGCCGACCCCGGCGGAGTAGTTGCGGACCCGGCCGTCGGCCTGCCGGATCGAGGCCGTCGCCCCGGGGAACTTGTCGACCTTCACCAGGTTGTTCAGGCTCTGCTGAACGGCGTCGGCGGGACGCGTGGCCTGGGCCGGCGGTGTCGCGACGGCGCCGCCGGCGGTGAGAGCTCCGATCGCGACCAGAGAGGTCAGGACTCGGCGGCGGGTGGTCGTCCGGGTGATCGTACGGGTCTCGGGCATCGTTACTCCCTGCGAAGCGGTGCAATTTCGACGCTCCTGAGCCTGCCGTACGGGAGTGCTTCGATCGATACCGCTGCCTGCCGTCCGGAGGTATAGCCTGCCCTACCTCGGACCCGGGGTCAGGGGGTGTAGACGATGGCCATGCGGGTGATGGCGCCGTCCTGGGTGGCCACCGCGACCATCGCCTTCTTGTTGAGCTCGTACCACTCGGCGAACTGCTCGGCCGTCATGGGACAGGTGCCGCCCTTCTCGGGCGCGTCGATGCACACGTCGCCCTGGGGGTCCTCCCACGTGTAGTACTTCACCGTCGGGGCGATCGGGACGGTGACCCTGGTGTGGCTCTCCTCGGTCACGTAGGCCAGGTGGGTGCATCGGCCGTCCGTGCGCTTGATCTTGAAGGTCCGGCAGTACGCGTCGCCGGTCATGAAGATCATCGGCTCGGCGACGGCGGACGCGTTCCGCGGGTCGTAGCCGTGGAGCCTCACCACCGACGTCGTGCTGCCCTGGGTCAGATCGGCGAAACGGGGCCTCGGAGCCGCCTGGGCCGACGCGGTCCGGCTCGGAGCGTTGCCCGCCGCCGACCGGGCCGTCGCGCTCGTTGGCGGTGAAGGTGCAGTGGCGGCCGAGGTGTCCGGCCCGCCGGTGGCGCATCCGCCGGCCGCCAGCGTCAGAGCCGGCACCACGGCGGCGAGGAAGCGGCGCTTCACAGTTTCACGACCTCCGCACGGGCGAACGCGGCTCGCGCGTCGCCACTGATGATGTCGTCGAGGACGCCGAACGTCACCTGCCCCGCGGCCAGGGACGGCCGGCCGAGCCGGGCGGTGAGCAGCTCGGACCCGTCGACCGTGACGGTCGCCCGCTCGCCCCGGACGACCACGTCGATCCGGCGGGCGAGACCGAGCCCGGTGTCGACGGCCGCCCGCACCTCGTCCGTGACGCCCTCCGCGGTGTCCACGCCCAGGCGGACCTCCTTCTCGCAGAACGAGACCAGGTAGGCGCTCGGACCGGTCGCCCGGAACCAGATCGCCGCGCACGCGCCCGGGGTCAGGATCGCCGCCCCGACGCTGATCGCCTGATCCTTCGCGAAGGAGTCCCGCGGTCCGTGACAGCGATACACCGACGCCATCCCGGTCCGGGCCTCGAGCCGCTCGTCCTCGAAGACGCACCGGCCCTCGGCGTCGTTGCGGGTGTCCTGCCACTGGCCGGGCCGGTCCAGGCGGTCGATGATCGCCAGGCCGCCGGGGGCGCGCTGCCACGAGACCATCGGCGAGGCCGGTGGCCCGGCCCGGCCCGCGCTCGGGGCGGCCCCGGTCTGAGCGTTCGAGGCCGCGCCCAGGCGGGGCAGGGCCTGCGCGGTGAGCAGACCGGCGACGCCCAGCGCCAGCACGGCCACGCCGGCCCGGCGCACGCGGCCCGCCCGGGCGCCCCGGTGGGCCACCGGGGCCCGCTGCGCCGCCGTGGCCGCCCGGAGCAGGTCCGGGCGGATCAGCTCGGTGGGCCGGCCGGCGTCCAGGTCGAGCAGCAGGGCGAGCAGCTCGTGCGCGGTGGGCCGCTCCGCCGGGTCCTTGGCCAGCGTGCGGGCGACCACGCTCTGCAGCGGATCCGGCAACCCGGACAGGTCCGGGGGCTGGGTCAGGATCCGGGCCGCGGTCGCCGTGGGGGAGTCGGCCCGGAAGGGGGTGCGGCCGGTGCCGGCGTACGTGATGACCGCGCCCCAGGCGAACACGTCGGCGGCCGGGCCGACCTCGCCGTAGTGCTCGGTGTCGAAGCGCTCCGGCGCCATGTAGGCGACCGTGCCGACCATCTGATCGGTCCGCGTGTGCTGGCTGGTCGCCTCGAACGCCCGGGCGATGCCGAAGTCGATGACCTTGGGTGTGCCCGGCGCGAGCAGCACGTTGCTCGGTTTCAGATCCCGGTGGATCACCGAGGCGCCGTGGATCGCGGCCAGCGCCGTCGCCACCCCGACCGCCACGCTGTGCAGGCTGCCCCCGCCGAGCGGGCCGTGCTCGGCGATCACGTCGGCCAGGCTCGGCCCGTCCACGTACTCGACCACCAGGTAGGGCGTGGGATGGTCGGGGTCGGCGTCGAGCACCTCGGCCGTGCAGAACGGCGGCACCTGCCTGGCCCGGTTGACCTCGCTGCGAAACCGGGCCCGGAACTCGGTGTCGTGCGCGTACTCGGGCCGGATCATCTTGACCGCGACCAACCGGCCGTCGGCGCCGCGCCCGAGATAGACGGCGCCCATGCCGCCCTGGCCGAGTCGCCCGAGCAGCCGGTAGCCGCCCAGCTCGGCCGGGTCCCCGGGACGGAGTGGATCAGTCACGGGCGAGACGATACATCGAGAGTCGTGAGGCATCGGCCCGGCGGCCTGGTGATCAACCTGCGACTGTGGTGGATGTACCGGGAACGATCGGGGAGGAACCATGCCGGAGCTGCCGGAAGTCGAGTCGGCGCGCGCGGTGATCGAACGAGCCGGCCTGGGCCGCGAGATCGCCGGCGTGGACGACTCCGACACGTACGTCTGCCGGCCGCACCGGCCCGGCCAGATCCGGGACGCGCTGGTCGGGCGGGCTCTCGGGGCGGCGCACCGCCGCGGCAAGAGCATGTGGTGCGACACCACCTGGGACGGTCCCGAGCTGGGTATCCACCTGGGCATGTCGGGCAAGATCGTGATCGCCGGCCCGGACGGCACGGAGGCCGACGGCGGCGACTACTGGGAGGGCCGGCGGCGGCCCGGGGACTACCGGTGGTGCCGGTTCGCCCTGACCTTCGCCGACGGCGGCCGCCTGATGCTGGTCGACCCGCGCCGGCTGGGCCGCGTCCGCCTGGATCCGCCGGTCGCGTCGCTGGGCCCGGACGCGGCCACGATGACGCCGGCCGAGTTCCGGGCGGCGCTCGCATCCGGAACGGCCCCGGTCAAGGCGCGGCTGCTCGACCAGGAGGCGGTCGCCGGCATCGGGAACCTGCTGGCCGATCAGATCCTGTGGTCGGCCCGGATCAACCCGGGGCGCCGCGTGGACCGGCTCACCGGCGACGACGTCGATCGCCTGCTGCGGGCCACCCGGCGTGCGGTGCGCTCGGCCCTCGCCGACGGCGGGGTACACACGCTCGGCCTGAACGGGTTCCGGCTCGCGGGCGCCCGCTGCCCCCGCGACGGCGCGCCCATGGCGAGGAGCGCGGTCGGTGGGCGTACGAGTTGGTGGTGCAGCGTGGAGCAGGCAGTCTGAGACCCTGGTAGGGGATGATCTACCGCGGTGGCTGGCCGAGGGCTTCTACGATGTCTCGCATTCAGTGCCGGACTGGACGTCGCACCCGAACTTCCCTCGACCGCAACCGCTGCAGTACTACGAGGACTGCGTCGAGCGACTGCAGGACCTCGCGCTGGCGCCCGGTACCAGGGCAGCGGACGCCAGCGTCAGGACGCAGCCTGCTGAGTACCTACGCGGTCAGCCCATCGTGGGTGTGGGGCACTGCTTTCCGTTGCCGTTGAGATAGATCGTCGCGAAGAAGCCTTGGAACAAGAGCTGAGGAGCGTAGTCCTGTTGCCAGTTGGGTCCGGTGTCACCCGTGGCGGCCACGTCGTGGAGAGTGGCGGCGCTGCCGCCCCAGGCCCGCACCAACGGTGTCGTGCCATCGGCGGACTTCCATCCCACCGCCAGGCGGGACGGGGTGAAGACGCGGCCCGAATCGTTAGTCGTCCAGGTAAGCCGGTCGATCGAGTACCTGACGCCAATGTTGTTCGTGTTCACCTTGACCCACATGCTGACCCTGACCGGCCAGCCGTCGATTTCGCAGATCCCTGTGTACTTGGTCACTGTGATGTCCGCGGCTGCGGGTGCGGCGAAGCCGAGGATGCCGGCGAGCGTGAGCACCACGGACAACCCGGCGCTCACCAGGACGTTCTTCCGGCGCGACGGTACATGAACGACAGACAAGTCCATCTCCTCTTGAGGGTGTGACGTCATCAGGTCCATCCGAAGTGGACGTCGAAGATCAACGTAAGGGACGTCGTCACCGTTGGCAATCGCGTGATCATCAGCAACGCCGGATCCGCCCGGGTGCGTCACCGGTCGCTCCGCCGGAGACGCGGCTGGTCTCTGGACCTAGAAGGAGGGTGATGACGATGCCGACCATTGCTGTCCGGAGAGCTCGACCTCGGCGGACTCTTGAGGTCGATGAAAGGAGAGCTCGACGGTGTCACGGTGGCCAAGGTCAGGCGAGGCCGAGAGGTGGAATTCGAGGTTTCTGTCGGTCACCACGCAGTCCGGGTGCGGCAGGACTGGCTCACCAGCGACGTGGTCGAGCTCGACGTCGAAGAGGGGGACTACGTAGTTCTGGCTGCGGCGGCGGGAGAGGACGTCATGGACTATCGGAGTGTCTTCATCCAACGCGAAGGCGTGCTCGAACTACGCCGCATCAAAACTGGGTAGGGGTACCACCTCTCAGGCCGGTGCGGCCCGGTTGATGATCGGCTGGAGCAGCGTCGACATGGTGGCCGCGGCCCGGTCGGGGTCGCCGTCGACGATCGCCTCGACCAGGTCGGCGTGCAGCTGCGCCAGGTCGTCGGTCTCGCCGGTCACGTCGTGCAGCTGCACCTCTTCGAACACGCCGAGCAGTCCTTCGTAGACCTCCTGCAGCAACGCGTTGTGGGTGGCGCCGACCACGGCCCGGTGCAGGGCCGAATCGGCGCGCACCCGCTCGTGCGCGTCACCGCCGGTCCAGGCGTCGCGTCGCGCGTCCAGGAGGGTGGCCAGGCGTTCCGCGTCGGCCTCGGTGCGGCGGACCGCGGCTATCCGGGCCGACGCGGCGTCGAGCGCCAGCCGCAGCTCGAGGCTGTCGCGGCGGGAGGTGGCCGCGACCCGGCGGGACACCGACGAGCGCAGGTCCGACGTCGACACCACGAAGGTCCCGCGGCCCTGCTCGCGCCGCAGGATGCCGGCCTGGACCAGCGAGCCGATCGCCTCGCGTACCGTGTTGCGCCCGGCGCCGCTCCACTCGACCAGCTCGGGCTCGGTCGGGATCTTGCTGCCCAGCGGCCAGGCGCCCTCGGTGACCTGCGACCGGAAGAGGTCGGTCACGCGGGTGCCGAGGGCGGCGCGGTCAAGGTTCGGGCCAGGCACGGGTGCAGCCTAACCGGCGGTCGCGGGAACCGGCCGGCACGCGGCCCAGCCCGCGCCGAGAGTGATCAGCAGGGTGACCGCCAGCAACACGTACGGCACGTTCCAGCCATCGGTGAGCTGGTTGACCGCACCGAGCGCGAGCGGGCCCACGCAGCCGATGCCGTAACCGACGCCCTGGACCAGACCGGACAGCCGGGAGGCGCTCTGCGGATTGGCCGCCCGGGCGCCGATCAGGGTCAGGCACAACGGGAAGGTGCTCACGCCGAGGCCGAACGCGGTCGCCCAGACCAGGGCGCCGGCCGCCGGCGCGGTGAGCATGCCGGCATAGCCGATCCCCATGAGCGCCACGCACACCACGACGATCGGATAGGCGTTGCGCAGCCGCGTGGTCAGCGGTGGCACCACGAAGGCGGCGATCAGCCCGAGCCCGGCGAACCAGGACAGCAGCAGGGCGCTTTGCGTCGAGCTCAGCCCGGCGTCCTCGAGCATGGCCGGGAACCAGGTCACCAGCGTGTAGACGTGCAGCGTGGTCATCGCCATCAGGCCGATCAGACCCAGGACCAGCGGGGTACGCCAGGAGACGCGCGGCGGCGCCGGGGCCGGCGCGGTGCGGGCGCCCGACCGGGGCACCGCGACGAACCAGAGCACCGCCGCCGCGGCGGTCACCGCGGCCCAGGCGCCCGCCGCGGTCCGCCAGCCGTAGGCGTGGGCCAGCGGCAGCGCGAGCAACGGCGCGGCCAGCTGACCGACCTGGAGCAGCACCATGTACATGGTGCTGACCGCGTGCAGCCGCTCGGGGAAGTGCTGCTTCACGATCGGGATCAGGATGACGTTGGACGCGCCGACGCCGGCGAACGCGATCACCGTGGCCACGATCATGACGGTCGGCGACCAGGCGACGGCCCGCAGCAGAATGCCGGCCGTCGTGGCGGTCACGGCCAGCGCGGCCGTCCGTTCCAGGCCGAACCGGCGGGCCGGCGGCGGGGCGGCGAACGCGGCCACCGCGAAGCAGGCCGTCACGATCGTGCCGATGGCTCCCGCCACGACCGGCCCGAAGTGCAGGTCGTCGGCGGCCTCCCCGGTCAGGACGCTGAATCCGGTCACCGCGGTGCGCAGGTTGAGGGCGGTCAGGGCAACGGCGAGCAGGATGCCGCGGCGCAACCGGGCGGGGGCGAGCGCAGTCGTGGACACCCCGACATCCAATCATGGGATGATGGGATGAATCCAGGGGTGTAGCCGCGGTGATCATGGACCGTTCGCCCACCGTTCACCCGGTTGTTGTGACCCGGGGCATTGATGAACATCTAATCTTCCCGGGCGTGGTCCGTCATCGATGGATGCCGCGCGCGGCCGCCCGAGCGGCCGTGCCGACACATGGGGGAGAACGTTGTGCGTAGACCAACCCGACTGAGAAGACGGCTGGCCGGCCTGATCGCGATGACCGCCGCGTCCACCGGCCTGATCGCCGCTCCGGCGTACGGCATCGCCGGCGGCACCGAAGCCGCGACCGGCGCCTATCCGTTCGTGGCCCAGGTCGCCGTGGGTGACCGGTACGCCTGTTCCGGAGCGCTGGTCGCGCCGTCCTGGGTGATCACCACGGCCGGCTGCTTCGGCGCCGGCACCGGGGTCCGGCCCGATCAGCCCACCACCGTCACCATCGGGCGCAGCGCGCTGACCGCGGGGGCCACCGGCCGGGTGCGCACGGTCACCAGCCTGGTCCGTCACCCCGCGGGTGCGGTCGTGCTGGCCCGTCTCGACACGGCGGTGACCGACATCGCGCCGGTAGCGATTGCCACCGCGCCGCCTGCGACCGGCGAGACCCTGCGCAGTGCCGGCTACGGCCGGACGGCCACCACCTGGGTGCCGATGCGGCTCAGCACGGCCGACTTCGCCGCGGACACGGTCGACGACGCCGCGATCGCCATCGCCCCGGCCGCCGGCTCCCCGGCCGCGACCTGCAAGGGTGACGCGGGCGGTCCGCTGTTCCGGGCCGGGGCCACGCCCCAGGTGGTCGCCCTCAACGCCGCCTCCTGGCAGGGTGGCTGCCTGGGCGAGAGCGAGACCCGCCAGGGCGGCACCGGCACCCGGCTGGACACCCTGGCCGACTGGATCACGCGGAACACCACCGACCCGTACCCGGGTGTGGTCAGCCCGCCCAACACCGGCTTCGAGAGCGGGCTGTCCGGGTGGGCGCAGTACGGCGGGGGCGGCAATGTCGCCTCGACCGAGCGCGCCTACGCCGGGACCACCTCGGTGAAGATCGTGGACAGCAGCACGACCACCGCCGACGGTGTCGAGAGCGCCCGCATGCCGGCCGCGCCGGGCATCCGTTACACCGCCTCGGCCTGGGTCAACGTCGCGAGCGGGATCCCCGACCTCTACATCCGCTTCCTCGACGGGGCCGGCGACCAGATCGGGGCCGTCTCCACGCCGTACTCGGGCACCACCGGCCAGTGGACGAGGCTGCAGCTCACCGGGACCGCCCCGGCCGGCACCGAGCAGGTCAGCCTGCTGCTCTACTCGGCTCAGGCCCGGACCGGCACGTCGTACTTCGACCAGACGGAACTGACCCGGGCGGCCGGCATCCCGCTGACCAACGGCGGCTTCGAGAGCGGCCTGTCCGGCTGGACCCAGTACGGAACGGGCGGAAACACCGCTTCGGGCGACCAGGCGTACGAAGGTGTGACGTCAGCCCGTCTCACGGACAGCAGCGCCACCGCCGCCAACGGCCTGGAGAGCGCCGGCCAGCCCGCCGTCGCCGGGGTGTCCTACACGGCCTCGGCCCGCGTCTACGTGACCGCCGGCCAGCCGTCGCTGTACGTGCGCTTCCTCGACGCCGCCGGTGACGTCGTGTCCAGCGCCGCCACCAGCTTCGCCGGGACCGCCCGCGAATGGTCCCCGATGGCCACCACCCTGACCGCCCCGGCCGGAACGACCAGGGTGACCGCGCTGCTCTACTACACCCAGCCCGGCCTCGGCACCGCGTACTTCGACCAGGTCGGAGTGGCCCGGACGGCTGACGTCGCGGTGCCCGACCACGGCTTCGAGAACGGGCTCGCCGGCTGGACGCAGTGGGGCGCCGGCGGCAACACCGCCTCGACCGACCGTGCCTGGACCGGCACCACCGCGGCCAAGCTGGTGGACACCAGCACCACGACGGCCACCGGCCTGGAGAGCGTTCGGCTGCCGGCCGCCGCCGGCGTCCGCTACAGCGGCCTGGCCCGGGTCTTCGTCGCGTCCGGGACGCCGTCGGTCTACCTGCGTTTCTACAACGCCTCGGGCGCCCTGATCACCAGCACGGCCACCGACTTCGCCGGCCCCGTCAACACGTGGCAGTGGCTGCGGGTGGCCGCCGTCGCACCGGCCGGCACCACCCAGGTCACCGTGCTGCTGTACTCCAAGGCCGCGTCCACCGGCACCGCCTACGCCGACCACGTCACCGTGCAGTAGCCGGCCCGGCCGCGCTGAGGCTCCGCCACTCAGCCGGGGCATCCGGTCCGGGTCACCCGACCCCGACCGGATCCCCCGAATCTTTCTGAGGTCGAAGCCGTTCGGCCTCAGAAAGATTCGGTTCGGCGTGTGACAAGTGGTGGCCGGCCGGACAGGTGCCGGTCATGACAAGCAGCTTTCCGATCGCGAGGCGGTTCTCCCTCGCGGTGATGGTGTTGGTGCTGACCGCCGTCGCGGTCCTGGCTACCGGAGCGCGGGGGCACGCGGAAGCGGCCGGCTCCGGCGCACTGCCGGATCCGCGTCAGCGCCGTTCGCGGTGACGGCTCAGGAGTACGACTTCGGTGACGCCGCCGCGCGCCTGCCCGGTGTGACCTCGGCAGTGGAATTGCGGGGAGTGGTGCATCGGCCGCTCGACACCAGGGGCAAGCGGTTGCCGCTGGTCGTCATGGAGCACGGGATCTAGTGGTGCAGGTGGCTCGTCACCCGCCGGACACCCGGACCACCAAAGGTGTGATCAATCGGCTGGCCACCGGACAGGACGTGAAGGGCGGTGTCCGGGCTCGCGGCTTCGCCGACCTCCGCGCCTGTTCCCCGGCACACCTGATCAGCGATCGCGCCGTCTGCCTGACCCGCTCGCGGGAAAACTCGGCCATCTCCGAGCCCCACGACAGCTGGGATGACACCTTCTCGATGGTGAAGGCGGCGTGGACCCGCCCCGGGTGTGGCAGTCAACCCGTACGCGGACAGGTAGGGGTCATGGACCAGCAAGCAACAGCCGAGGATCGGTTCCGTGCTCTGCACCGGAGCACGTTCCCCGACCTTCTCCGCTTCGTCTCCCGCCGGGTGCCGCCCGACGAGGCCGAGGACATCGTTTCGACGGTGTACCTCACCGCCTCGCGGCGCTTCGCCGAAGTGCCCGAGGACGCCCGCCCCTGGCTGTTCGGGGTGGCCCGCCGGACCATGGCGAATCAGACCCGCGGCTGGCTGCGGCGCCGGGCTCTCGACGTCCGGTTGACGGCGGTCGAGCCGGCCGAGGCGTACGACGACTCGGCCGGCGCCGCCACGCGGCTCGACCTGCAGCGGGCCTGGCAAGGTCTCAGCGCCGCCGACCGTGAGGTTCTCGCCCTGGTGGCGTTCGACGGTCTGACCTCGGAGCAGGCGGCCGGTGTGCTGGGCTGCCGCCGCTCGGCCTTCGCCATGCGTCTGAGCCGGGCGCGACGGCGGCTGCAGGACGCTCTGGAGCCCACCCCCTCCTCCTCCCGAATCGACGCCCTTCAGGAGCAACAGTGATCGAGAACCGAGATGACCTCGACCGCCTCGCCGTGCTCGACCCCGCCCGTGGCCTCGAGCCGACGGCCCTGCAGTGGGCCCGTTCCGAGGCGGCCGTCGAACGCGGCATGGCCGGACGGCACACCTCTCCGGCGCGCCGGCGCTGGACCGTGGCCGGCGCCTCCGCAGCCGTGGCCAGTCTCATCGCCTTCGTCGCCGTTCCGGTGCTGGCGCCCGGGTCGGCCATCGCCTCGTGGACTGCCACCCCCACGGCCCGTACGGGCGAGCAGGTGTTGCCGCAGGCCGAGATGTGCGGCGCCGGCGACGTCGGTGGCAGCTCGGCCACGGTGAAGCCGTCGGACGTGATTCTGGCCGAGCAGCGCGGCGACATGACGATGCTCATCATGCGCAAGACCGGCGGCATGGTCGTCGAGTGCCTCAGCGTCGGGGACGACCGGTTCGCCTCGATGACCCTGATCGACGAGAAGGACGTGGTGCCGCCGCCGTCCGGCACGCTCACCCTGGAGACGCGCAGCAGCACCGGCGACGACGACATGTGGTCGAACATCGTGGGCCTGGCCGGTCCCGGCATCACCGCGGTGGACCTGCGCCTGGACGACGGCGCGACCGTGCACGCCAGCGTCAGGGGCGGCTGGTGGGGCGCCTGGTGGCCCGGCCCCGAGGGCGGCGAGGGCGGCGACGCGTTCACCGTCGTCGTCCACACCGCCCAGGGCACGACCAACCTGCGCCCGTCCCAGCTCCGCTGACCCCAGGGAGCGGGACGCGGTGACGGGCTCAGGAACAGGTGGCTCGGCCGTTCAGCGTCTCGGTGCTGTCGCGCTGGTATCCGACCTCGGCGTCGCCGCGCAGGGTGATGCTGTTGCAGCGGTGGCGTGACGGCGCCGAATGGCTCACGAAGCTCGCCGTGCTGACCGTGTTGCCCTCGAAGGTCACGTTGCTCAGGTCGCCGTCGAGGATCGGGGGGTCCTGCGCGCCGGCGCTGGTGATGGTGTTGCCGGTGATAGCGATCCGCGCGCTGCCGATGGCGAAATTGCCGTCGGTGTGCAGCACCAGGCCGCCGTGCGTGTCGCGGAACGTGTTGTCCCGCAGCTTGATGCCGCGGGCCGACGAGTCGGGGCGGTCGCCGCCGATCTCGAGGATGCCCTGGGTGTTCGACCCGGTGTTGTCGTGCACGTCGAGGTTGTCGGCGTAGTTCCACACTTCGACGAAGCCGCCGTCGTACCCGTAGTCGTGGCTCGTGTCCCGGCAGTTGGTGCAGCTGCTGTGGCTGACCTCGACGTCGCTCGCCTCGACCGAGAAGCCGATCGCGCCGTAGTCGTCGTCGCCGCCGGGAGTGTCCCGGACCATGTGCAGATCGCGGACGGTCACCCGCTCGGCCGAGGCGCCGCGGGCCTTGAGCAGCACGCCGACCCCGGTGTGGTCGACGGTGCTCGACCGGACGCTGCTGTTCGCGCCCCGGATCTCGACGCCGTTGGTCTCGGCGTCGGTGACCCGGATGTTTTCGACGATCTGGTACGCCCCGGACAGCAGCACCACGCTTTCAGCGCCGGCCGATCCGCCGTCGACGACCGGTTGCGCGCCCGCGCCGTACGCGGTGAGCCTGATGGGTTTGTCCCGGGTGCCGTCGCCGCGGAGCTGGACCGTGGTCTGCCAGGTGCACCCCCGGGCCAGCTCGATCACCGCGCCGGGGTCGAGGGCGCGTGAGGTGGCGGCCCGGATGCTGCGCAGGGGCCGGGCGAGCGTTCCCTTGTTGCCGTCGTCGCCCTTCTCGCAGTCGACGTGGATGCCGTTGTCGGGGGTGGCCGACGGCTTCGGCGGGGGCGAGGTGACGGACTCGGCCGGGCCCAGCCGGGGACTGACCGTGGGCGGCGCGGGTGACGTGGTCGCCGGCGTGCTCCCCGGTGTCACGGGTGTGCTGACGGCCACGGTCTCGGTGGGGGAGAAGGTGGTGACGGCCAGCGCGCCGCCCAGCGGGATCGCCACGGCGGCCAGCCCGACCGCGAGCGTACGGCGAAGGCGTGAGCTCGGCATCGCGCCACCCTAGCTGACGTGCGCGGTTGTCGGCCTGATCAGGCGGCGGCCCGCAGATATCGCCGGCCGAGCTCGGCGCACGCGGCCTTCAGCTCCGGGGGCCCGACGACCTCGAGATCGGCGCCGAACCGGCCGAGCGAGGCGGCCAGGCTCGTCCACGACCACGAGCCCTGGACGAGCCGGCAGCGATCGGCGCCGAGCTCCTCGACCAGACCGTCCGTGGTGTAGGTGGCCACGACCCGGGCGGGAAGCCGCAGGAGGACCTCGCCGACGCACGGCCAGGCCGAGGAGGCCTCGTTGCCGCGGAACCGGGCCGCCACGAACGTGGCCAGATCCGGCGCGGGCAGGTCGCGCTCGGCGAAGCCGGGTCCGTTCGGCGTACGCGGGCTGATCCGGTCGACCCGGTAGGTCCGCCAGTCGTCCCGGTCGAGATCCCAGGCGACCAGATACCAGCGGGCGTTCCAGGTGACCAGGTGGTGCGGCTCGACCCGGCGAGGCGGCCGGTCCGCCGGCTCCCCGGGGGACGCGTAGTCGAAGCGCAGGATCTCGCGGGCGTGCGCCGCGGCGCCGACGGCGGTCAGCACCGCGACATCTACCGGCTGGTCCGGCCGCGTGGCCGGCGCCGTGACGGCGGTGACGCGCAGGGCGTCGACGCGGTGCCGCAGCCGGCTCGGCAGGACCTGGCGGATGGTGGTCAGCGCCCGCGCCGCCCCCTCCTGGACGGCCGCGCCGGAGACGGCGGCGAGCTGCAGGGCGACCGTGAGGGCCACGGCCTGGTCGTCGTCGAACAGCAGCGGGGGCAGCTGCGCACCGGCGTCGAGCCGGTAGCCGCCGTCGGGCCCCTTGAACGTGCGGATCGGGTAGCCGAGCTCGCGCAGCCGGTCGACGTCCCGGCGCACCGTGCGGGGGCTGATCTCCAGTCGCTCGGCCAGCAGACGGCCGGGCCAGTCGCGGCGGGCCTGCAGCAGCGACAGCAGGGACAGGAGCCGGGCCGACGTCTTGGGCATGGGAATCATCCTGCCCGAGGTAGCGGCCACTCCCTGTCCTCTACCGCTGCGATCGTTCTCTCGTACCCGGCAGACAGCCGGCATCGAACGCGGGAGACAGCACATGGCCATCACCACCGTCACGCACGTCAACCTCCGGGGCAACGCGCGGGAGGCGCTCGAGTTCTACCGCTCCGTCTTCGGCGGCGACCTCACCGCGGTGACCTACGCCGACGCGCACAGCGCGCAGAACCCGGACGAGGCCGACCAGATCATGTGGGGCCAGGTCACCTCGCCCGACGGCTTCGCGATCATGGCGTACGACGTCCCGTCGTCGCGCCCGTGGAGCCAGGGCGACGCCCCGTTCTTCGTCTCGGTGCGCGGCCGGGACGCCGACGAGATCAGCGGTTACTGGAAGAAGCTGGCCGCGACCTCGAGCGTCGTGGTCGACCTCGCCCCGGCCGGCTGGGCGCCGCTGTACGGCATGCTCACCGACCCGTACGGCATCACCTGGGTCCTCGACGTGGCCGTCGACCACTCGGCCGCCTGACACACGGGCCGGCCGACGCCGAACGCGCCCTAGAGGCGAGCTTGGACCGGGGTCTCGTCGATTTTCGCGCCGGCCTCGGTGAGCCGACTGAGGAACAGGTCGGGGTCGATCAGCAGTTCGGGCAGGTGGATTCCCGGCGGTACGGGGGTGTGCCCGTCCAGGCCGAGGACGGCGGGCAGGGTGAGCGCGAGACCCAGGCCGGTGAGCGAGGCCTGGCCGCCGGGGAACTCGAGGGTGGAGCGCCACGTCCGGCGCTCGCCCTCGGCCTCGCCCTCGAGTTCGACGACGGCTTCGGCGGTGACCGGCCCGCCGCGCCGGCGGCTCGAGGAGGCGCCGACGGCCAGGTCGAAGCGGATGTCGGCGGCGCCGGTGGCCGCGTACAGGCTGACGATGTCCAAGGGGCCGTAGGCGTCGGCGTCGAGCACCCGGCCGTCGATCGTCCGCAGCCGGCCCCGGGCGGCGTCGCCGGTCAGCCACCCGCGCCGGCCGTTCTCGAACGCGAAGGCGGTGGCCGAGCCCTCGCTCCGCCGCATGTCCTCGATCGCGGCCGGACCGCTGGAGTCCTGGTCGTCGAAGAGGGCCCCGATCCGGATGGTGTGCAGCGTGTCGAACCTCTGCGCGCCGTGCAGGGCGAGGAACATCGCGGCGCCGGTCCACCAATGGGCGGCGAGCACCACGGGAACCGTCGGGCGGTGGGCGAACAGAGCCAGTTCGGCGCCGGCCTCGGCCAGCCAGGTGCTGACGCTCACGTACGGGATGCCCCGGTCCTGGGCGAAGCGCAATCCGTGGAGGGCGTGGTCGGGGGCGGTGGCGATCACCGCGGAGAAGTCGCCGTCGAGGCCGAGTCCGGCGCGGTCGAGATCGATGGTGACCGCTCCCGCGGCACCGGTCGCGCGGGCTGCTTCCTGCGCTCGCCGGGGATCGCGGCCACCGACGACCGCCGGGACGTCGGGATGCCGCTCGCGGAACCAGCCGACGGCGGCCTGTCCTACCAATCCTGATCCGCCGGCGAAAAGTACGGGTGCTGACCTCGTAGTACGCATCTCGGCCCCTCAGCAGTAGGTTACTTGTGGTAAGTTACTGGTCGTAACTTACTCATGGTAATCACGAGGAGTCAACGTGAGGGACCTCTCCGGCGCGGCCCCGCGCCGGCGACTGTCGAAACAGGAGCGTCACGCCCAGCTCCTGCACGTGGCTCGCGAGCTCATCCGGGACGCGGGCACCGACGAGCTCACCCTGGGCCGGCTGGCCGAGCGCGCCGGAGTCACCAAACCCTTGGTGTACGACCACTTCGGCGACCGGGCCGGGGTCCTCGCCGAGTTGTACCGCGAGTTCGAGGCCCGTCAGCGGGAGATGCTCGGGATCGCGCTCGACGACGCGGAGCCCGACCTGCCGGCGGTGGCCGATCTGGTCGCCGGGGCGTACATCGACTGCTGCCTCGCGGAGGGGCGGGAGCTGGCCGACGTCGTCGCCGCGCTCGAGGGCTCGGCCACCCTGAGCCGGGTCCGCCAGGAGGCCGAGGACGCCTACCTCGTCATGTGCCGGGCGGCCCTGGAACCCTTCGCCGGCCCGCTCGACATGGCCGGGATGCACGCGATCGTCGGCGCCGGCGACGCGCTGGCCCGCAGCGCGCTGGCCGGACGGATCAGCGCCGGACGGGCCCGGGGCGCGCTGGCCCGCGTCATCATCGCCGTCGCCACCGACGACGGGCCCGACACGACACCGGAGGCATCATGACGATCAGCCATCCCCCGAAAGCGGGCAGCGCCCTGTGGGTCTACGCCCACCCCCGCCGCGGGTCCCTGAACGACCGGCTCTTCCGGGAGGGAACCGAGGCGCTGTCGGCACGCTACGACGTTGCCACCTCCGACCTGCACGCTCAGGGCTTCGACCCCGTCCTGAGCGAGCGCGATCTCGGCGACCTGGCCGACAAGCCCGGCAACGTCGCCGAGCTGGCCGGTGAGGCGTACGCCCGGGGACAGGCGCCCGACGACGTGCGCGAGGAACAGGCCAAGCTGGCCGCCGCCGAGCTGCTCGTCGTGCAGTTCCCCCTGTGGTGGTACGGGCCGCCGGCCATCCTGAAGGGGTGGATCGACCGGGTCCTCACGAGTGGCTTCGCCTACGGCGATCTCGACCCCGAGCTCGGACTGCCGCGGCGGTACGGCGACGGTGGCCTGGTCGGGCGGCGGGCGCTCGTCGTCGTGACCGCGGGGGAGGACGCCAACTCGATCGGCCCGCGCGGCGTGAGCGGCGACCTGGAGTCCCTGCTGTTCCCGCTCACCCACGGCGTCTTCTGGTACGTGGGTATCGAGACGCTGGACCTGCATGTGGTCCATGACGCCGACGCCTTGGACGCGGCCGGCGTGGAGCGCGAGGTGCGGCGTCTGCGCGAGAGGGTGCGCACCGTCGACGCCGAGCCGGCTCAACCGTTCCGGCGCCTGCGCGACGGCGACTACCGCGAGACCCGGGCCCTGCGCGCGGATCTCCTGCCCGGCCGCACCGACCTCGGCATCCACCTCACCCCCGGCGGCTGAGACGCCGATCCGGGCCGGCCCGGGTCAGACGATGACCGCCTCGATCAGGTGAGGACCCGGGTCGGCGACGGCGGCGGCGAACTGTTCCCGTAGTTCGCGGACTGTGCGGGCCCGGCTGGCCGGGACTCCCAGGCCGGTGCTGAGCGCGACGAAATCGAGGTCGGGCCGGGTCAGGTCGAGCATGCGCCGGGCCGCGCCGGCATCCTGGTTCGCGCCGACCCGGTCGAGCTCCGAGCGGAGGATCGCGTACGAGCGGTTGTTGAGGACGACGACGGTGATGTCCAGGTTCTCCCGGGCGTAGGTCCACAGGGCCGAGATGGTGTATATGGCGCTGCCGTCCGCCTCCAGGCAGATCACCGGCCGTCGCGGGCAGGCGAGCGCGGCTCCCGCGGCCAGCGGCAGACCCTGACCGACGGCGAGGCCGGTCAGCCCGAGCACGTCGTGCGCGGGCGCGCCGGCGAACGCGGCCGGCACCGTCGCCATGCCCGCGGTGATCGATTCGTCACAGACGATGGCGTTCTCCGGCAGCAGACTCGCGATGGCGGGCGCCCAGTTCGCCGCGTCGAGGTCGCCCTCCGGCACAACCGGGACGCCGGCTGCGGATCCCCGCGCAACCGTCCCGGGTGCGAGGTCGTCGGCGATCTCGCGCAGCGCGTCCGCCACCGGTACGAGTTCCGGCGCGAGCACGTGGGCCGTGACCTCGGCCGGGATCAGGATGCCGTCCCGTCCCGGGTAGGCGAAGGACGCGACGGGCGTGCGGGCGCCGGCCAGGACGACGTGCCGCACCCCGGCGAACTGGGTGCGGACGTCCTCGCTGCGGTAAGCCAGCGGCGTCACCCCGGGCATGCCGGCGCCCCGCCGCAACCGGGCCGGCCAGGTCGGGCAGAACAACCGTGCCCCGGTGACCTGGGCGATGCGGTCGGCGGCGCGCAACCCGTCGTCGGTGAGCGCGTCGCCGTCCAGCAGCAGGGCGACCGGTTCGTCGCCGGCCAGCAGCTTCGTCACTGTGTCGACGGCCGCCGGTCGGTCCGGTACGGCGCGGGGCGGCCGGGCGGGCGCGGCGGCGCCGCCGGGGGACCAGGACACGTCGGCCGGCACGATCAGCGTCGCGATCCGCCCGGACGTGCCGGTCGCGTGCTCCTCGTCCGGGCCGTCGAGGGTGGCGGCGATCGCGGCGGCGACGTCCCGGCCCACCGTGGACGGCCGAGCCGGCCGGTGCACCCACGCCGAGACCGAGGCGGCGACCGCGTCGATGTCGGACTCGAGCAGGGCGTCCAACGGTTTGTGGTCGATCGCGTGGTCACCGACGATGTTCAGCACGGCCGAGCCGGCCCGCCGCGCGTTGTGCAGATTGGCCAGGCCGTTGCCGAGCCCCGGGCCGAGGTGCAGGAGGGTCGCCGCCGGCCGGCCGGTCATCCGGGCGTACCCATCGGCCGCGCCCGTGGCGACGCCCTCGAACAGGCACAGCACGCCGCGTATCTCCGGGTGGTCGTCCAGCGCCGCCACAAAGTGCATCTCCGACGTGCCGGGGTTGCCGAACACCGTCCGTACCCCGTTGTCGCTCAGCGTCCGAAGGATCGCCTCGGCGCCGTTGATCTCGTCGTTGACCATGCTTCAGTGAACATCGGCTTCTTCCGAGGCCTTCCCCAGGGCCGGGCCGACGAGGGGAGTGGCTTGAAGCGCCGACGAGGTGTGCAGGCCGGGGCGGCCTCGTTCGGGGTCTGACTCCGAGACCTCCACCGTGCCCGTGGCCGGCCGTCTCTGGGGCGTGGGGCCGTTCTCGCGGGCCGTCGACGCTGCTGCGCCCGGCGCGGCCAGCACCAGAGCGGCCGTCGTCGCGGAGGCCAGCGCCCCCAGCCGGCGCTTCCAGGCGGTGGTCGGCCGGGCGGCGGTCGGCCGGGCGGCGGTCGGCTGGGCGGCGGTCGGCTGGGCGGCACGGTGGCCGCGTCGGCGGCTGATCAGCTCGACGAGGCCCGCCACCAGGAAGGACACCCCGAGGCCGACGGCGATGCCGAGCAGCGGATTGGCCACGAAGGCGGCGCCGCCCAGCACCCCCAGTCCCGCGACGTACGTGGCCCAGGCCAGGGCGGCGATGGCCGAGGCCGGGCTGAACCGGGACAGGGGCAGCCGGGTCGTGCCGGCGGCGACGTTCATCGTGACCCGGCCGCCGGGCAGGAAACGCGATGTCACGATCAGCAGGCCGGCCCGGCCCTGAAGCCGGCGGCCCGCCGTGGCGACGGCGCGTTCCACGCGCGGGGAGCGGCCGAGCAGCCGCGGACCCAGGGCGGTGCGGCTCAGGTAGTAGGCGAGGTGGTCGCCGGCGAACACCCCGGCCGCGGTGGCCAGGACGACCAGGGGCAGGCCGGGGCCGGTGCCGGCGAACACCCCGGCCGCCAGGACCACCGCCTCGGACGGGATGATCGGCACGACGCCGTCCGCGCTGCTGAGAACCGCCAGAAGCGGGTAGAGCAGCGGCGAGGTCATCACCGGGTCGACCAGACTCATCAGATCCATGCGGTGAAGCGTGGGCGCGGGGCACCGGCCGGGGCATCGTCCCGCGGTGCCGTCACGCGTCATCCCGGGGTAGGGGGTGGTGTCCATCGCCGGTCGGACGACGCCCGGAGATCACCTCGATAGGGTTGGCCCGTGACAACCTCCCCGGAGCCGGACCAGGGAACCGGCCCGCGCGCCGGGTTCCCGCCCCGGGAAGCGCTGGCCCGGGCGGTGCGCACCGCGCTCGCGACCCGCGCTCGGCCGAGGACCACCAGCCGGTCCCGACGGCCGGCGATGTCGTGGCTGGTGTGGTGGCTGGTCGCCGGCGTGCTCGGGCTGATCGCGCTGCCTCTCAACGCGACCCTGGGCGCCGTGTACTTCGGGGTGCACCCGGTGATCGCGGTTCTCGCCGGCATCGCGCAGAGCGCCGCGCTGGTCCTGGTGCTCGTCCGGCCCCGCGAGGCGGTCGCCCTGCAGTTCCTGGCCGTCGCCGTGGTGTCGGTGGCCGTCCCGCCCGGCGCGGGCTCGACGTGGCCGCTCACCGTGCCCGGGCTCCTCACCCTGCTCGCCCAGGTCGGGCTGGTCGCCGCCCGCCGGAGCCCGCGGACGGCGCTGATCACCTGGTGGGCGAGCGCGCTGCTCGTCCCCGCCCTGGTGCTGCTCGATCCGCGGGGACGGTCCGTCGCGGACGGGCTGCTCATCATGGTTCTCTATCCGGTGCTGTCGGCCGTCGTCCTCGGCGCCGTGCTGATGACGCGCCGCTGGCGCCAGGTCCGGCAGGAGCTCGCCGACGCGCGCCGCGACGTCGAGGTGGAGCAGGGCCAGCGGACGATCGCCGAGGAGCGCACCCGGATAGCCCGGGAACTGCACGACGTCGTCGCGCACGGCATGTCGGTGATCCACATGCAGGCCACGTCGGCCTCGTACCGGATCGAGAACCTGAGCCCGGAGGCCGAGGCCGAGTTCGTGCGGATAGCCGCCGGAGCCCGGTCGGCGATGCGCGAGATGCGGCAGTTGCTGTCCGTGCTGCGGGCCGAGGACACGGGCGCCGGTCTGACCCCGGTGCCCGATCTGAGCCGGCTGACCGAGCTGATCGCGTCGGCCGAGGGCGCGGGGGTGCCGGTGGAACTGCGGGAGGCCGGCGCCGCACGGGCAGCCGTGCTCCCGGAGGCGGTCGCGCTGGCGGCCTACCGGATCGTCCAGGAGTCGCTGAGCAACGTCATCCGGCACGCGCCCGGAGCCCGTACGGTGATCGCTCTCGATCGGGAAGGCGGTGATCTCGTGCTGTCCGTCGTGAACGACCGGGCGACCCGGCCGGTCGAGCTCATGGAGGCTCCCGGGCTGACCGGCCACGGGCTCGCCGGCATGCGCGAACGGGTCCGGCTGGCCGGCGGATCGCTGGAGGCCGGGCCGCGCGACGAGGGCGGCTACCGGGTGACGGCCCGCCTGCCGATCGGGGGTCCGCGGTGATCCGCACGCTGATCGTGGACGACCAGACGATGATCCGGGTGGGCATCCGCGCGATCCTGCAGGCGCAACCCGACATCGAGGTCGTCGGCGAGGCCGAGAACGGGCAGCTCGGCGTGGACCGCAGCCGTGGTCTGCGACCCGACGTGGTCCTCATGGACGTCCGGATGCCGGTGATGGACGGGCTGGCCGCGACCCGGGCGCTGCTCGGGCCCGACCGGGCCGGGAGCCACACCCCGCGGGTGCTCATGCTGACGACGTTCGATCTCGACGACTACATCAACGCGGCGCTGCAGGCGGGCGCGAGCGGCTTCCTGCTCAAGGACAGCGAGCCCGACGACCTGATCCGGGCCGTCCGGGTGGTGGCCGGTGGCGAGGCGTTGCTGGCGCCCAGCATCACCCGCCGGCTCATCGAGAGTTTCGTCGAGGCCCGGCCCCGCCGGTCGGCCGGCGCCACGGCGCTCAACGCGCTGACCGAGCGGGAGCGCGAGGTGCTCCGGCTGATGGCGCTCGGCCTCTCGAACAACGAGATCGCCGCCTCGCTGTTCATCTCCGAGCCCACCACCAAGACCCACGTCAGCCGGATCCTGCAGAAGCTCGGTCTGCGCGACCGGGTCCAGGCGGTGGTCTTCGGCTACGAGACCGGCCTGGTCACCCCCGGCGGCCCGGCCCGTCCGGGATAGCTGTCCGGGCGGGATACCGGTCAGGAGCCGCCCGTCGCTGCCGATGGAACGGTCATGAGGGTCATCGGCACGGGCGTGGCGGTACGCCGGTGGAGTGTGGGGCTGGCGGTGCTGCTGAGCCTGCTGATGGTGGGCGGCGCGGGGTTCTACCTGGCCGACACCACGTCGGGGGCGCGGGCTGAGGTCCTGCACGAGTTCCAAGCCCGCTCGGAGTCCGCGGCCGGGGTCATCTCCGGCACGCTGGCCGTCAGCGATCGCCAGCTCCGGGAAGCCGGTCAGGGTCTCTTCGCCGGGACGCCGGCACAGCTGGGCCGCCAGAACGGCCGGAAGATCCTCGACACCCCCTGGTACGCGGTCCTGAGCGGGGACGGCGCCGTGCTGGTCGCCGACCCGGTGTCGTACGAGCCCCTCGTCCGGTCGTTGGCCTCCAGCGCCGGGTTTGTCGACGCCCGGCGTACCGGAAAGCTGTCTTTCGGGGACCTGCTCATCGCCGACAACGCCAAGGACGTGCCGGCGTTCCAGCCTTTCGAGGCGCCGGACGGTCCGCGCATGCTGGTGATGCCGGTCGGTTCCGGCGACATCAGCACGCTCGCGACCGGCGCTCTCGGCGCGACCAGCGCCTGGTATCTCCTCGACCAGGCCGACGGGGTCGTCGCCGCCCGCGACGCGTCGGCGGCGGGCTCGCCCCTCGCGGACGCGGCGCTGAGAACGGCACTGGACGCCCGGGCCAACGGCGCCGTCGGCGACCGGTACTTCGCCAGTCACCAGGCCGCCGGCACCACCTGGCGCGTTGTCCTGACCACGTCGCGATCGGAACTGCTGGCCCCGGTGCAGCAGACCGGGCGCGTCGCCTGGCAACTGTTCGCCGCGTTCGCCGCGGCCATGATCGTCATCCTCACGATGGGCCTGCTGGCCCTGGGCGGCTCGGCCCGGCTGGCCCGGGAACGCCTGCACGACACCCTGACCGGGCTGCCCAACCGCGCGCTGTTCCTGGAACGCGCCGAGGCCGCCATCGCCGACTGGCGCCGCAAACGGCAAGCCGGCGGCGAGGGTGCCGTCGCCGCCCTCTTCCTGGATCTCGACGGATTCAAGCCGGTGAACGACACGTACGGGCATGCGGCCGGCGACGCTCTGCTCAAGCAGGTCGCGCTCCGGCTGATCGACGCGACCCGGCCCGACGACTACGTCAGCCGTTTCGGCGGTGACGAGTTCCTGGTGCTGTGCCGCAAATTGCGCGAGGGCGACGACGTGCTCGCCGTGGCCGACCGCATCCAGCAGTACCTTTCCGAGCCGTACGAGGTGGACGGCCGTACGGTGACCATCGGGGTCTCCATCGGCATCGCCACCCTGGACGAGTCGGCGCAGGAGGCGGAAGCCCTGATCCGCAACGCCGACGCGGCGCTGTACTGCGCGAAGGAGGACGGCCGCGGCCGGGTGGCTTTGTTCAGCCCGGAACGGCACGCGGCAACGAGCCGCTGACCCCCGGCCGTCCGCGATCGCGCATGGGGGGGTACAAGTTGGCCCCGGCCGGCCGCCGCGGTCGCCGTTAGCGTTGCCGGAATGGAATTCCCTGTCGTCCGACGACTCATCGACGCCATCAACGCCCACGACCTGGACGCGCTCACGGCAACCTTCGCCGAGGACTTCAGCAGCCTCTGGCCCGCCCACCCGGCGCGTTCGTTCGACACCCCCGAACAGGTGCGCCGCAACTGGGAGTTCATCCTCACCCAGTTCCCGGAGATCCGGATCTCGGTGACCAACTCCGTCGTGTCCGGCGACGAGTTCTGGGGTGAGTTCCACTACGTGCGGCCCGGCACGGCGGACATGCGTGGCGTGATCATCATCAAGGTGCGCGGTGACGAGATCATCCAGTCGCGCTTCTACATGGAGGAGGTCGAAGCCTCCGTGCTGCCGAACCCCATGCCCGGCGTCGAGGGCTGATCGGACACCGCTGCCTGCCGCCGCGGCGACCAAAGGACGACTCACCCGGCTCCCCCTCCCGTCGCTCGGCGTGGAGGGGGAGCCGGGCGCTCTTACTTGACAAATGAAGGATCTCACCCTCAGAGTAACGCCCGTTAGCTAACGAATCGAAGCTAACACCTGTAGCTCTACCGGGGAGAAATCATGTTCGAGAGTCTGGGCCGGGCGATGTACCGCCGCCGCCGCTGGGTTGTGGCGGTCTTTGTCGCCTTCATGGTGTTCGCCGGCATCTGGGGCACCGGCGTGTTCGGCGCGATGTCCGACGGCGGGTTCGACGACCCCGGCAGCGAGAGCTCACGGGCCGCCGTCGTCGCGGAGCAGCAGCTCGGCCGGGACGACGCCGATGTCGTGGTGCTCTGGTCGAGTCCCACCATGACGGTCGACGACCCCGCGTACGAGCGGGCCGTGTCCACCGTCGTGGCGGGCCTGCCGGCCGACGCGGTGAGCCGGTCGGTGACGTTCTTCGAGACCGACGCGCCGGCCCTGGTCAGCGCCGATCGGCGGTCCACGTACGCGGTCCTGACCCTGGCCGGTGACGTGGCCCAGCGCACCGCGAATCTGGAACGGATCGAGGACCGGCTCGCCGCCCCGGGTCTCCAGGCGCGGATCGGCGGCGGTGAGACCGTCAACCGGGACATCAACGAGCAGGTCACCGCCGACATCGCCCGGGCCGAGCTCATCTCCCTGCCCGTCCTGGCGGTGTTGCTGCTGCTCATCTTTGGCAGCCTGGCCGCCGCCGGACTGCCCCTGGCCATCGGCGGCGTGGCGATCCTCGGCGCGTTCACCGCGTTGCGTGGCTTCGCCCAGTTCACCGACGTGTCGGTCTTCGCGGTCAACGTCGTCACGATCCTCGGCCTGGGCCTGGCCATCGACTACGGGCTTTTCATGGTGAGCCGGTTCCGCGAGGAGATCGGCCGGCAGCCCTCGGTCGAGGAGGCGGTCGCCCGCACGATGGCCACGGCCGGCCGGACGGTCGCCGTGTCCGGGGTGACCGTGGCGCTGTCGCTGGCCGGTCTGCTGATCTTCCCGCAGGTGTTCCTGCGGTCGATGGGTTTCGGCGGCATGAGCGCGGTCCTCATCGCGATGCTCGCCGCCCTCACGCTGCTGCCGGCGTTGCTGGCGATGCTGGGCGCCAAGGTCGACGCGCTCTCGGTACGCCCGTTGCTGCGGCGGCTGACCGGCCGGCGTTCCGCGACCGCGGTGACCGCTGCGGCCGGCTCGGGTGTGTGGGCGCGCGTAGCGCACAGCGTCATGCGGCGTCCCGTCGTCTACACGGTTGTCGTGGTCGGCGCCCTGGTGGCCCTGGCGCTGCCGTTCACGCAGATCCAGTTCGGTGGCATCGACGAGCGCGCCCTGCCCGAGGGCGCCGGCAGCCGGGTGGTCGCCGAGGCGATCCGCGCCGGCTTCCCGGCTTCGCCGACACCGCCGATCGAGGCCGTGGTCACCCTTCCCGGCGACGTGGCCTCGCCCGCCGGTGCCGCGGCCCTCGACGCGTACGTCGACCGGGTGTCCGCCGTCCCCGGGGTGGCCGACGCCGCCGTGGTGGGCTCGGCCGGCTCGACCGCCCGCGTCGCCGTCGGCTACGACGGGGATCCGCTGTCCTCCGGCGCGCGGGACGTGCTGGCCGGCGTCCGGGATCTGCCGGCCCCGGACGGCGGTTCGGTCCTCGTCGGCGGCGCCACCGCCGTGCTGGCCGATCTGCTATCCAGCCTGGGATCGCTCCTGCCCTGGATGGCCCTGCTCGTCGTCGCCATGACATTCGTGCTGCTGTTCCTGGCTTTCGGCTCGGTCATCATGCCGATCAAGGCCGTCGTCATGAACATGCTGTCGCTGGGCGCGTCGTTCGGCGCGCTGGTCTGGATCTTCCAGGACGGGAACCTGTCCGGGATCCTGGGCTTCACCTCGACCGGCACGATCGAGGCCACCCAGCCGATCCTGGCGCTGGCCATCGTCTTCGGGCTGTCCATGGACTACGAGGTCTTCCTCATGTCCCGCATCCGCGAGCAGTACGACCTGACCGGCGACAACACCACCGCGGTGGCGACCGGGCTGCAGCGCACCGGCGGCATCATCACCAGCGCGGCGCTGCTGTTGCTGGTCGTGATCGGCGCCTTCTCGCTCTCGGGCATCACGTTCATCAAGATGCTCGGCGTCGCGATGGTGATCGCCATCGCCATCGACGCGACCGTCGTCCGGCTCCTGCTCGTGCCGGCCACCATGCGGCTGCTCGGCGACGCGAGCTGGTGGGCGCCGCGCCCGCTGCGCCGCTTCTACGACCGGTACGGCATCAAGGAGTCCGACGGCGACGAGCCGGCCCGGCCGGTCGGCCCGGCCGTGCCGTGCCGGCCCAGGAATACACCGCCACTCCCTGAACTCGAACTCCGCCCGGGGCCGCGTGTCCCGGGCGGGGGTGTCAGGCCGTGGTGACCGGGTTGCGGTCCGGCGTGGCGCTGGGCGAGCGCTGAGACTGTCGGGTCCCGCGTTGCGGCCGGACGCCGAGGATCAGCAGGTACAGCATGAGGCCGAACTCGCCCACCGACGTCGGGACCTCCACCAGCGTGCGGATCAGGGCCGGCGCGTCCGGGAGGCCGAACGCGAGCAACGGGTCGGCGACCCAGGCCACGGCCGCCACCATGACGAGCACCCCGAGCCAGGACGGCAGCAGCTCCGATCGCCAGGCGAGATACCCCATCGGCAACAGCCACAGGCCGAAGAAGACGCCGCCGAGCACGTAGCCCTGCTGGTGCAGGTCCAACAGCAGAAGCACCTGCTCGGCGGAGTAGCCGGGCCGGGTCGCGGTGAGCAGGGCGCCGACGTGGAAGGTGAGGTTGATCAGGATCGAGCCGGCGCCGACGGACACGAACACCAGCAGCGCCGTCGCCGCTCGTTCGTGGACGTGGTGCAGGAGCCGGTGCAGCACCAGTCCGAGCAGGACGAAGACGGTTGCCATCAGGATGTCGGCGACGAGTCCGAGCCGGAAAAGGGTCTCGTGCTCGACGATGTTCGCCGCGGTCCGCGCGGCGTCGCCGGCCACGAGCAGGCTGCCGCGGGCCTCGAGCTGCGCCCATCCGCCGAGGACGGCCAGGATCAGGTAGAGCAGTCCGGCCAGCCGGGCGAGAGTCCGCGGGCCGGTCGTCGATGTGTCGGTCATGTCCACCGACACTTCGCCATGGGGACGACCGCTGCCTCCACCCGCGGTCTCCGGCGACTCCACCCTGGGGTGGAGTCGCCGTTCCCGGGGCGTCACTACGCTGACCGTATGCTCCCTCCGCCGCCCACCTGGGCCAGGGCCGGGCAGTACGCGATCGCGGTCGTCGCCGGGGCAGCGGGCTGGGTCGCCGCTGCCGCCGATCGCCTTTCCGGACCGATGACCCCGGCCGCCGAGGACCTGGCCGGCGTCTTGCTGATCCTCGACGTCCTGGTCGGCGTGGCGTCGCTGGTCCTGCTGCCGCTGCGGTCCCGGCATCCTTTGACAGTGGCGTGCGTGACGGCGGCGCTCGTGCCGTTCTCGGCGTCCAGTGTGGGCGCGGCGGCGTTCGCGGTCGGTGCCATGGCGACGCGCCGCCGGCGGGACTGGGCGGTCGCCGTGGCCGTCGTCGCCGTGGTCAGCGCGACCGCCGCCGAGGTTCTGTTCCCCGGTTTCTCCCTCGGTGGGATCGCCCTGATTCTCCTGTTCGTCGCGGCGTGCCTGGCCACGGGCACGTATCTCGGCACTCGCCGGGAGCTGATCGCCGCGCTGCACGAGCGGGCACTGACCGCCGAACGCGAGCGGGTGCTGGCCGCCGGCGCGGCCCGGGAGGCCGAGCGGACCCGGATAGCTCGCGAGATGCATGACGTCCTGGCCCACCGGATCTCCCTGGTCGCGTTGCACGCCGGCGCCCTGACCTATCGCGACGACCTCACTCCCGGCGAGACGGCCGGCACCGCCGGCATCATCCAGGCCAACGCTCAGCTCGCCCTCGCCGAACTCCGCGACGTTCTCGGCGTGCTGCGCACCAGCGGCGGAGACGAAGCCGACGATGCTGTGGAACAGCCCCAGCCGACCCTGGCCGAGTTGCCGGCTCTGCTCGCCGACACCCGGGAAGCCGGTTCGCAGGTCCGGCTGGACAGCACGGTGGCGACGCAGACGGTGCCGCAGTTGGTGTCCCGCACCGCGTTCCGGATCGTGCAGGAGGCCCTGACCAACACTCGCCGGCATGCACCCGGTGAACTCGTGACGGTCCGGCTGGCGCGCGCCGGTTCCTCGACCGGCGGGGACCCCGACGGGCACCTGGAGGTGCAGATCAGCAATCCGGTCGCGGCGCCGGCGCAGCCGATACGCTCCCCGGGTCCCGGGGTCGGCCTGGTCGGGCTGGCCGAGCGGGCCGAGCTGGCCGGCGGCTCCCTGCATGCCGGGCCCCAGCCGGACGGCACCTTCGTCGTGCGAGCAAGGCTGCCGTGGCCGGCCTGAGCCCGCTGCGCGTGGTCGTCGTCGACGACGATCCGCTGGTGCGGGCCGGCCTGCGGATGATCCTCGGCGGCGCCTCCGGCATCACCGTCGTCGCCGAGGCGGACGACGGGCAGCAAGCCGTCGATGTGGTGATGGCGGAAGTGCCCGACGTCGTGCTCATGGACATCCGGATGCCGCGCACCGACGGGCTGACCGCCACCCGTCGGTTGCAGGAACGCGGCTCCCCGGCCCGCATCCTGATCCTCACCACGTTCGACACCGACGAGCTCGTCGTCGCGGCGCTGCGCTGCGGCGCAGCCGGATTCCTGCTCAAGGACACCGCGCCGGCCGACCTCGTGACCGCCGTCCGCCGCGCCGCCCTCGGCGAGCCGATGCTGTCGCCGCGGATCACCACCAAACTCATCACCGCCGTCACCCGCCCGTCCGGCGACTCACGCCGGCGTGCCGCCCGAGCGTTGCTCGCCCGCCTGACGCAACGCGAACACGAGGTCGCCGTCGCCGTCAGCCAGGGCTTCACCAACACCGAGATCAGCCAGGCGCTGCACATGGGCGTCGCCACGGTGAAGACTCACGTCGGCAACGTCTTCGCCAAGCTCGAGGTCACCAACCGGGTCCAGGTCGCCCGTCACGTCCACGACGCCGAAGGGCCCTGAGGCGTGTCGGGGGCCCGAGGCGCGCACGACCTGGAAGGCCGTGGCCGCGTCCGCGTCGGCCGCGTGCGCCAGCAACGTAAATTGCCGATGCCGGCCTTGCCCGTCAGGACCAGCGCGCCGCCCCGGCCCGCGCCCTCGACCGTGACGACGAACCTCAAGTTTCGCTTAAGTCGGGCGGATGGGGTGAACACCGCGGCCCTGGGAGCCGTCAAGGGTGTGATCGCGGGCGGACGCGCGCGACATCTGGAGGGCATCAATGCGTAAGGCCTCACGTTCCCGCAACCGGGTGTTCGCCGCCATCGGCATGGCCGGAGTGGTGGGTGCGCTCGGCGCGGTCACCTATCAGGCCTCTGCTGCCGAGGTCGAGGCGCCCGCCACGGTCGCGGCGCCGGCCGAGGTCGCGGCCCCGGCGGCGGTCGGCCCCGACGCCCGCCGGGTGGGCGTGCCGCGGATCCCGGCGGCGATCAGGCCCCCGGCCGGGTCCCGCCCGGTCGGCGCCTACGTCGTCGCCAAGGGCACGCAGACCTACACCTGTACGGGTGGCGTCTTCACCGGCGCCTCGGTGCCGGAGGCCCAGCTGGTCGGCACCGGTGGACGGATCCACCACTTCGGGGGCCCGAGCTGGCAGTCCAAGCGCGACGGCTCGCTCATCACCGCGAAGAAGACGGCCGAGAGCCCGCGGGCCGGGACGATCGCCGAGCTCCTGCTCACGGTCGACACCCACAGCGGCCGGGGCCTGCTCGGCAACGTCGCGTACATCAGCCGGCTGCAGACCTCGGGCGGCGTGGCGCCGGCCGGGGCGTGCGAGGACGGGGCGACCAAGGCCGTGCCGTACGGCGCGGTCTACGTCTTCTGGGCCGCCAAGCAGAGCTGAGCTCCGCGCCCCCCGGTGCCCGTCGCGCGAACGGCGGGTACCGGGGACCTAACAGCTGATAGCTAACATGCAGGAGCTTGCAGGTGTAAGGTTCCGGCATGACGACCGCAGACGTGACAGCCGGCCGCGCCCGCAACCGCCGGGGCGAGGGCGGGCGTCTGCGCGACGAGATCGTCGAGGCCGCCGTGGAGCTGCTGGACGAGACCGGCGACGAACGCGCCCTGACGCTGCGGTCGATCGCCCGGAAAGCCGGCATCGCGGCGCCGTCGATCTACCGCCACTTCCCGGACCAGCCGGCCATCATGCTGGCCGTGGTGCGTGGCGCCTTCGGCGAGCTCAACCAGGCGTTGCGAGCCGCGATCGCCGGCGCCGAGGACACGCCGCGCGCCCGCCTGGTGGCCCTCTGCCAGGCCTATCTGGCCTTCGCCCAGTCCCGCCCGCAGCGATACCGCACCATGTTCGGTGGCCTGTGGATGCCCACGCCCGGGGAGAGCTCGATCACCGTCGAAGACCTGACCACCATCGGCGACGAAAGCCTGCGGCTGTTGGCCGACTTGCTGGCCGACTGCGTCGCCGCCGGGGTCTCTGCCAGTGTCGATCCGCCCGGGGACGCCGTCGCGGTCTGGCTCGGTCTGCACGGTCTCGCGCACCAGCGCGCCGTCACGCACCGGCTGCCGACGCCGCCGGACATCGAGGAGCGGATCATCACGGCCCTGGCCCGGCTGACCCCGCTGGCATGATTGTCAGGTGCAGCAGGAAGACGACTTCGGTACGACGCTGAGGGCCCTCCGCGAGAGGGTCACACCCGAGGCCGCAGGCATCGCGCCGTCACTGCCTCGCCGGCGTCGTGCGCCCGGCCTGCGGCGGGTCGAGCTGGCCGGTGTCTCCGAGGAACACCTGAAACGCATCGAGCAGGGCCGGCGGCGGCCGTCGCCGGGCGTGGTCGACGCGCTCGCCACGGCGCTGCGCCTCAGCGGGAAGCAGCACGAGCACCTGCGTACGCTGGCCGGTTTCGCCGCGCCGGCCCACCGTGCCGGGCTGGTGCCGCGCGAGGTGACCCCGGCGGCCCGGCGCATGCTCGATCGGCTGACCGACGTGCCGGCCTGCGTGTGCGACGCGACCTGGACGGTGCTGGACGGCAACCGCCGCTGGCGCGAGTACGACTGCCCGGCCGGTTCGGCGCAGGGGCGTGAACGCAACATGGCCTGGCGGATGTTCACCGAAGCCCCGACCGACGTGTTCCGCACCCCGGAGCATGCCGCCGGCGTCCGGGCGTCGATGGTCGCCGGGCTGCGCGCCGCGGCTCACCGCTATCGCGGCGACCCGGAGCTGCACGCGCTGATCGGCGACCTCTACGCGCGCGGCGGTGAGTTCGCCCGGCTGTGGGACGACCCGTCGGAGCCGGCCGACACCGCCGACCGTTTAGGTGTCAGCGACGGCCGGGGCGGACTGGCCCACCTCGACAAGGACGTGCTCACCCTGATGCCCGGCGATCTGCGGGTCGTCGTCTTCACCCGGCCCACCGACGCCGATCGCCGCTAGGGTTTCCCGGACGTCCTCAGCTGTTCACCTGACGGTCGGCCAACGGGGCTGCACGAGGGATTCTCCATCGATGAGAGTGGATGCAGCAACGTACGTGACCTACTACGGGGAGATCACGATGACTATGCGCATCGGACGAATGCGGGCCGCGCTCGCCGCGATCCTGGCCGCCGTGGCCACGCTGGCGACTCTGGGGACGGCCACTCCGGCCCAGGCGGTGTACCCGGCGAGTGGCTGGTACATGATCGTCAACGACTACTACGACGGCTTCAACGACTACACCTACTGCCTGAGCACCAACGGAACCGACATCGGCTCCAATACGCACGCGGTCTACCTCGCCGTGTGCAAGTCCAGCACGCCGGCGCAGTGGTGGAACCTGCAACGCGCCACGTCGACCGGCCTGGACGACGTGTACCTGGTCAACTACCAGGCCTTCGGCGGCCGGACCTGGGAGCTCAGCCAGAACGGGACAAAGGCCTACACGGCGGAGATCAGTTCCTCGAGCAGCCACCGGTGGGACCTCGGGGACGCCGCGACCACCACGGGCCGGCGGCTCGTGCAGGGGCTGTCCGGAAGCCAGCCGTCCCTGAGCGCGTCGCACAACAACCCGAACATCGGCGGCACCTTCAACGTCTATGTGACCGACGGCGCCACGGTGGCGCAGCACTTCTGGCGGTTCGAGCGCCGCGGCGCCCTGCCGTCGTGCTCCGCCTGCGCTGCCGCCCGGTAACCGCACGGCTGGTGGCGTCCGGATCGCCGGTGACGGCCACGGCGTGATCGACACCCGAGGTCCGGCCGCAAGCCCGGCCTTACTTCTCCGGGTGGGGCGCCGTGACGTCGAACGGATGGCGCAACTTGTCCATCGCGACCTCGCCACTGTCGGAGACGTGCGACGCGGACTGCTTCTCGTCCGTGGTCGGTGGGGCGACGAACAACGTGTCGTCGTCCCACTCGGGGGACCGGGTGGGCGGCGCGCCGGCGGCCGAGGGCTGTTCGGGGCTGAACCCACCGGGAATCGCCGCCGGGCTGGTGTCGCGGTTGTGCGGTGACATGGCTGTCACGGTCAATCGGGGCCTTCCTGGCGAGGCACGTCGCAAAGAGGACGCGGGCCGCGAAGCACCGGATCGATGAACGAACCTCATGGATGAATGGATGGTACGCCGAACGGCGGCCCGCTGAACCAGTCGGACCGCCGTGGCGAAGATGGATCAGATGACGCGGATGTCCGAGGCCTGGGGGCCCTTCGGGCCCTGGGTGATGTCGAACTCCACCCGCTGGTTCTCCTCGAGGTTACGGAAGCCGCTCGCCGAGATCGCCGAGAAATGCGCGAAGACGTCCGGGCCGCCGTCGTCCTGGGTGATGAAGCCGAAACCCTTGTCGCCGTTGAACCACTTCACGGTGCCTGTAGTCATGTCTGCTCCTTCGCAGGCTGTTCGAGACCGCTGTGTGCGGACCCGCACGCCGCCGCGTTGATCACCCGCGCCGGAACCGACACGAAAAAAACGAAAAGCGCCTGGACGGGTTTCAGATAACCCATCAGGCGCCGAAAACGTCTTACGGAAATCAAAACTGCAACCCGAGAACCGTAGCACAGAACCGGCCACAGCGCCGCCGAGCGTTTTGGGCGTACAGTGGGACGCGGTTCAGTTCGTCAACAGCGTTCCCCGGCAGTTCCGTCAGCATCGGCAGTTCCGTCAGCTTTGGCAGTTCCGTCAGCATCGACAGCTCTGTCGGCATCGTTGGCGTACCCGCGTCCCCCCTCGGACGACCTTTCCAACTCGGCCTCCACCTCGACGGCTCAGTGGCGCTCGTCAGCGATCCCGTACGGGTCGCCGGCCACCGCTTCCCGCCCGCCCTCAGCGCATCAGCCCGGCGCGCCGCTGCCACGCGGCCGTAGCGGCACGGTGCCGGTGGGTGGGCGCTGGTCCGGACGGGTCCTGACCGAGCACCACCGAACACCCCAGGAGAACGGCGTGACCTTGATGTCCACCCCGCCCACGGCCCCCGCCCAGACGGTGCGCGAACCTGCCCGGACCCTCCGGGAAAAAGGTGCCCACAGCTTCCACGCCGCGCTCGCCGCGGTCCTGGTCACCGCACTCGACGAGGCTCTCGCCTCGGGCGACCACGAGAGGGCGGTCACCCTCGTCAACCGCGGTTTCGCCGAGGGCAGCCCGCAGCTGGGCTGCGATCTGCTCTGCCGGGCCATGGCGGTCGTCGGCACGGCCCGCACGTGGACCGTCCAGCTCGCGCCCCCGACCCGCGCCGGATCGCGATTCACCTCGTAGGACGCTGAGTTCCTGACCGGGTAGCGGCCCGGGCTGTGCGGCGCCGACCCGGCTGACGGGGCGGCGCCGCGAGCCGTACGGTCAGATCGTGCCGCACCGCCAGATGAGCGGGCCGGAACTCGCCAGGTCGGGCTTGCTGTCGGTACTGCCCGCGAGCACACCGACCACAGTTCCGTTGTCCGCCACGTCGCGGGGCGCCGACCGGGCCGTGCCCTCCTCGACCACCGCCAGCTTGACGGTCCGGCCGTCGCGCACCAGCGTGTCGTCGATCAGGATCCAGCCGCTGCCGTTGATGCCGTGAGCCGGCGCGTGCAGGCCGGTATCGGTCACCTCTCCGGTCCGCAGGTTCCAGGTGATCGCCGTCCCGGACGGCCAGGCGTTGCCGGCCGCCCAGTTGCCCCGCCCGGTGTTGACCGAGCCGCTCTGACCGGCCGGCCCCGGCAGGGCCCGGCCCTTGCCGCTCTCGTCCCGGACGTACGAGGTGAACGTCTGGCCGTCGGCCGAGAGCACGTCGTACAGGATGGCGCCGTCGTCGGTGAGGACTTTGGCGTTGGCCCCGGTGGGCAGGGGCAGCCGGGTCGCCGTGGCCGAGCCGGCCTTCCAGAGGAAGACGACGCCCTTGGTGTCCCGCGCACCGGCCGGAACGGCGGAGATGAGGACGTCACCCTTCGCGTTGATCCGCGCGTACGGGTGCACTTCCCAGGAGCCGGCCGGAAGGACCGCCTTCGCCGGAACACCGTCGACGTAGCGGAACACCGAGTCGAAGATCTTTCCCTGGCCGGCGACGGCGACCATCACGCCGTCGGCGTTGATCCCGGTCGGCTGGACGGCCTTGACCGGCTTGGGCAGCGCCTTCGGCTGCCCGTCGGTCCAGACCACCGGCTCGGAGGCCGGGATGCCACTGCGTTTCCCGCTGACCGGGTCCGTACCCCATTCGCCGTTGATGACATAGCCGGCGATGTGCCGGCCGGTCGGATCCACCGCCGCCGCCCAGACGTTCGTCTTGCCGGCGGGCGCCGGCAGGCGGCCCGCCGCGCACCGCTCCGGCAGGCCGGACGCGCCCGGCAGCACCGCCGGTGCTCCCCGGCCGGGCCACAACGCCGGCACCGCCACGAGGGCGCCCACCACCAGCGCGGCCGCACAGCCGGCCTGCGCGGCGCGCCGCCGTGCGGCCCGCCGAGTGGCGGTCGCCGTCACCGACGCCACGGTGAGCCGGGAGACCGGTACGTCCACCTCGCCCAGCCGGTCCAGCAGATCCTGCTCTTCCGCCGTCATGCCCAATCCCTCGCTTCCGCACCGGAGAGGCGTTCACGAAGGGCCGCCAGTCCTCGTGCGCTCTGACTCTTGACATTGCCCGTCGAGCAGCCGAGGGCCTGCGCCGTGTCCTCGACCGACAGGTCACTGAGGTAGCGCAGTACCAGTACGGCCCGTTGTCCCTTCGGCAGCGACCGCAGCGCCGCCATCACCGCGTCGCGGTTCTCGACCCGGTCGTCGGACGCCGGCATGGAGGTGCCGTCCGACGGATCGTGTCCCAGCCGTACCCGTGACCACGGCAGCCGGCGGTCGTCGAGGTAGCGGCGCACGAGAATGCGGTGCACGTACCCGTCGATGTTGTCCGCCGCGGCGGCCTTCTTCCAGTTCACGTAGAGCGCGGTCAGGGCCGCCTGGACGATGTCGTCCGCCCGGTGCGCGTCACCGCACAGCAGATACGCCGCGCGATGCAACCGCGGCAACCGTCCTTGTACGTAGTCCACGTACTCCCGTTTCAGCTCGGGCCGCATCCCGCTCCTCTCGTCGGTCGCCGTCATCCTTACTGTCGTGAACAACCGTGGCCGGGGTTGCACGGCCGGCGCTGCTGTCTTGGCCCGGGCGCGTGACCAGGACGTACGGACCTCGCTGTAGGGTCGCGGTCATGTCTGACCCCGGTTCGTTCGACGCTGTCCTGTTCGATTGCGACGGGGTCCTGGTGGACTCGGAAAGCATCACGAACGGCGTGCTCCGGTCGATGCTGCACGAGCTGGGCTGGCTGATCAGCGCCGAGGACTGTTTCCGCCTGTTCGTCGGCCGGGCGCTGAGCGACGAGACCGCCGTCGTCACCGCCCACACGGGGTTCGTGGTGACCGACGACTGGCTGAGCGATTTCCGCCGCCGCCGCAACGAGGCCCTGGCCGCCTCCCTGGAGCCTGTCCCGGGAGCCGTGGCCGCGGTCCGCGAGATCAATTCTGCGATGGGCGGGATGATCGCCTGTGCCAGCGGCGCCGATCTCGGCAAGGTGCGGTTGCAACTGCGCAAGGTCGGGCTCGACGAGGTCTTCGCGGGCAAGATGTTCAGCGGCATGGATCAGCCCCGCAGCAAGCCGGCGCCCGACGTCTATCTGGCCGCGGCCGCGTTCCTGGGCATCGACCCGGCCCGGGCCGCCGTCATCGAGGACACGGTCCCCGGCGTGACCGCGGGGGTGGCCGCCGGCGCGACCGTCTTCGGATTCTGCCCACCGGACAGCCCGGCTCACCACCCGCCGAAGGCGCTGCTGGACGCCGGCGCCACCCACATCTTCACGGCGATGACCGACCTGCCCGCTCTGGTGAGCCGCCCGATCCGCGCGAACGGCTGAGCGCCCGGCGCGGCGACCCCCTTCCCCGGCCTCTCGGGAAGTCATAGGCTTCGATCGAGTGCCCGGTACGCGTCCCCAACGCTGAGGAGGGTCATGAAACTCGTGGTCAGATTGATGGTGGCGGTGATGGTGGCGGCGGGCCTGGTCGGCTCGGCCGGCCCGGCCGCGGTCGCTTCGAGTGGCTCGGCGTCGTCCGGGCATCCCCGTTTCAGTGCCCTGGTCTTCTCCGCGACCGCGGCCTTCCGGCACGACTCGATCCCGGCCGGCGTGGCCGCGATCCGGCAACTCGGCGCGCGCAACCACTTCAAGGTCGACGCGACCGAGGACGCGGCGGCGTTCACCGACGCGAATCTGGCCCGGTACGACGTCGTGGTCTGGCTGAGCACCACCGGCGATGTGCTGAACGACGCGCAGCAGGGTGCTTTCGAGCGGTACATCCGGGCCGGCGGTGGCTATGCGGGCATCCACGCCGCCTCCGACACCGAGTACGACTGGGCCTGGTACGGCGGTCTGGTCGGGGCGTACTTCCGTGATCACCCGGGAGCGGTGAACCCTCAGTTCCAGGAGGCCACGGTGAAGGTCCTCACCCGGGACACCGCGGCGACCCGGCCGCTGCCACGCCGCTGGGTGCGCGAGGAGGAGTGGTACAACTTCCGCACCAACCCCCGGCACACCGTACGGGTCCTGGCCGAAGTGGACGAGCGGACCTACGACCCGCGCGGCTACAGCGTGCCCGGCGGCTCGCCCGGTATGGGCGTGCATCACCCGGTCTCGTGGTGCCAGCCGTACGACGGCGGCCGTGCCTTCTACACCGCGATGGGGCACAAGGCCGAGTACTTCTCCGACCGGCTGCTGCTGGCCCACCTGCTCGGCGGCATCCGGATGGCGGCCGGCGTCACCCGGTTCCCCTGCGGCCGGGAGGACTGAGCCGGCGGCCGGGAAGACTGAGCCGGCGGCCGGGCCGGGCCCGGCGGTCAGCGCAACGGGTCGAACGCGTCCATCAGGGGATGGACGCGTTCGCCCATGATCTGGTCGGCCAGCAGCCGCCCGGTCAGCGGTCCGAGGGCCATCCCCCACATACCGTGCCCGCCGGCGACGAACACGCGGGACGACGAGGTGCGGCCGACGAGCGGAAGCCCGTCGGGGGTGCAGGGCCGCGATCCGACCCACTCGTCGGTGCGCGCCTCCCAGTCCACCCCGTCGACCAGCGGCGTGGCCGCGGTGACGATGGCCCGGACCCGGCGCGGGTCCAGCGCGGCGTCCGGCCGCCGGAACTCCATCATGCCGGCGACGCGTACCCCCTCGGCCGGCCCGCCGAGGGGAGTGCAGGCGACCCGCTGCGCCGGCAGGTAGATCGGGTTCCGTACGGCGACGCCGGGCCGGACGGTGAAGCTGTAGCCGCGGCCGGCCTGGACCGGGGTGCGGACACCGTGCGGCCGCACCAGCCGGGACAGCCATCCGCCGGCGGCCACGACCACGGCGTCGGCGGCCAGGCTCGACCCGTCGGCCAGGCGCACACCGGCACGCCGTCCGCCGGTCACCCCGCGTACGTCGAGGCCGGTGAGGATTTGTCCGCCGCCGTTCTTGACCGAGTCGGCCAGCGCGTGCACGAACTCGCCCGGATTGAGGAATCTCTGGCCGCTGAGGCGGACACCGAATCGCGCCGACGACGACAGGATCGGCTCGAGTTCCTGGATCTCGTCCCGGTCGACCAGCCGGTACTCGGGCGGTTCGGTGACCCGGCCGACCCGGTCGAACTCCTCCACCAGGGCCGCCCGGTCCGTGGCCGACCGGAACACCGCGAGCAGGGGGTCGGCCGGCCGTACCTCGGCCTCGACCCGGCCGGTGGCGCCGCCCATCCGGTCGTACGCGTCGAGGGCCAGCTTGTTGGCCTGGGCGAAGACGGCCATCGCCCGGTTCCACTGCCGTGGCGTGCAGTGGCGGACGAAGCCGGCCAGGAACCGCAGCAGCCGTGGGTCGAGGGTCGGCGGGATGTAGACCGGCGAGCCGGCGCTCAGCAGGGCCCGCAGACCCGGGGCGAGGATCGCCGGTTCGGGCAGGGGGAGGGTCAGGGCCGGGGAGAGCCAGCCCGCGTTGCCCCACGAGGACCCGGCGGCGACGTCCCGGCGGTCCAGGACGGTCACCTCCGCTCCGGCCCGCTGCAGGAACCAGGCGGTGGACAACCCGGCCATGCCCGCTCCGACGACGATGACCTGCTTGCTCGTCACAGTTGGGATCCTTCGCGCGTGAAACGGTCCGGCCCCGAAGGGTCGTGTCCGGGTTGCTGATCGTCTCTGTGGCCGGGCGCTCTCGGGCGCCGTCCGCCGGCTGCGTGACCGATGCGTCCGGCCGGCCGTGGGAGAAGATTAAGCGCCGTCCGCCGGGCGAAGAGTTGGCCGGACGTCCGAAACAGTCGTGACTTCTTTGGGACCAACGGCTAACACTTTGCTGCCGTAGCATCCCAACGACGTACGACGCCGGGTGCTCACGCCGCAGCCTTTCCGCTCACGGTGCGACACCGGCCCCGGGGGTGGCCGATGTCCAAAGAAGACTCCGTCGACGCCGTGCTCGAGCGGCTGGGCAGCACGCTGCTGCAGCACGAGGCCGGCCCGGCCGGCCCCGGTCAGCTCTTCGAGCACGTCACCATCATCGACCCGGTCGACGACGCGCCGATCCCCAGCCGGGCGCTGGTCCTCGGGGTCGGCGTTCAGGGGTCCGCCGGTGTCGCCGGGCTGCTCGACCGGCTCAGCGACGCGGGCGCCACCGCTCTGGTCGTCCGCGCCCCGGCCGAGGTGGACGACGCGGTCCAGGCCCGGGCCGCCGCCGCGTCGATCTGCGTGCTGAGCCTCGTCGGGGGAGCGTCGTGGTTGCATCTGGCGGCGCTGCTCCAACCACGCCTGAGCGGCGAGGACGACAGCTGGACGGCGGTCGGCACGGCCGACGCCGAGCTCGACCTGTTCAAGGTGGCCAACAGCCTGTCGGCATTGCTCGACGCGCCCGTGACGATCGAGGATCTCCACTCGCGGATCCTCGCCTTCTCGAAGGACCAGGAGCGCGCGGACGAGCCCCGCAAAGCCAGCGTGCTCGGTCAGCAGGTGCCGATGACCTATCAGACACCGCTCGAGAAGCTCGGCATCATGCGCAAGGTCTACACGTCCGCCCGGCCGCTGTTCGTCGAACAGTTCGTGCCCGACCTGCAGCCGCGGGTCGCGTTCCGGGTGTCGGCCGGTGACGAGCTCCTCGGCTCCATCTGGGTCATCACCGACGAGCCGCTGTCAGCGGTGCACGAGGAGGCGATGGTCGCGGCGGCCAACACCGCGGCCATCGCGATGTTGCGTTCCCGGGTCGGCGCCGACGCTGTGCACCGCGCTCGTCTGGCGACGGTCGCGACCCTGCTCGAGGGCGGGCCACCGGCGGCTCAGGCGGCCCGGAGGCTGCGCTCCCCGCGGACGGTGACCGGCGGCTACGTCGTCGCCGCGGGCCTGCCCTACGACGGGGCCGAGCCGTCGCCGGCCTGGACCTCGGCCGGTCTGGACACCATCGCCAGTTCCCTGATGATGCTGGTACGCGCGGAGTTGCCGGACACCGTCTGCGCTCTGCTCGGGGACACCGTCTACGGTGTCGTGCCCACGTTCGCCGGCGAGACCGTCGACCTGTCGGCAATCCGGCGGCTCGCCACCGGCTTCGTGCAGCGGCTCGGCCGCGACTGGCAGCGCCTGGTCATCGGGATCGGCGCCCCGGTCGACCACCTGGCCAACCTGCACCGGTCCCGTGATGACGCGGACCTCGTGCTTCGCGTCCTCCGTTCCGCGAAAAGCAGCGGGACGACCCAGCTCCGGGTGGCTACGCGCGAGGACGTGTACGCCCGGACGCTCCTGCTGCGTCTCTCCGATCTCATCGCCGGCGACGCGCTCGGCCATCGCGGCCCGGTGGAGGTGCTGCGGGACTACGACGTGTCGCACGAGGCGACCCTGGTGCCGACGCTTCGCTGCTGGCTCGACAACTTCGGCGACATCGCCGCCACGTCGGAGCAGATGCTCGTCCACAAGAACACGCTGCGATACCGGCTCAAGCGCATCGCCGACCTCACCGGGATCGATCTGAACGACTCCGAGAAGCGGTTCGAACTGATGCTGCAGTTCCGTCTCGAGAGCTGACCCGGCAAGCCGGCTGCCGCGCGGGCGGACCGGGCTCGATCGGCGGCTGTCACCGCGACGTTGTGTCAACCACCCAAACAGCACCGGTGCTTTTCGGCCGATCGGCCAGCACCTCCGAGATCAGTACACGAGATACTACTTCCAGCTAAGCGCCCTGGTCAGAGCGTTTCCGGAGCGGGCCGCACCTCACCTCCAGGAGGAATCACCGGATGATAAATATCAATGCCGCCCGGCCCGGCCGCGTTCGCCTCCCCGCGGCTCTGGCGGTGTCCGCGGTGCTCCTCGGCGGCGTGGCCGGCTGTGTCAGCGACGAAGCGACGCCCGGCGCTGCGGGAGCGTCCGGGGACGCGTCGGCCATGACGATCCAGTTCGTCAACCCGTTGCCCAGCTATCCGACCTGGCGGCTCATCGGTGACTGCATGAAGGAGGAGGCCGAGAAGAACGGCGCCGACTTCACGATGAGCGGTCCGACCGGGCAGGGACTCAACGCGGGCGCCATGATCCAGCAGGTGCAGCAGGCCACGGCCACCAAGAAGGACGCGGTCATCACCTTCCCGGCCGGTGAGGGCTTCAACCAGGTCCTCAAGCAGGCTCAGGCCTCGGGCGTGGTGACCGGCACGTTCTACGGTCCGGGCGGCGCCGACAGCGGCGCCGACATCAACGCGGCCCCGGACTTCGGGGTGATCGGCTCACAACTGGTGGAGGCGGTGTCCGCGCTGCCCGGTGAGCACGTCATCGGGCTCGTCGCGGCGGCCGGCACCGGACTCGGCAAGTCGTGGCTGGACGGCGTCAAGGCCGCGGTCGCCAAGACCGGCAACGTCTCCATCGCGGGCGAGGTGTACACCGGGGACGACGCGGCGAAGGCGCTGCCGCAGGTGACCGGGCTTCTCACCGCACACCCGGACATCACCCAGATCCTCACGCACATGGGCACGACGACCCCGGGCGCGGTCTCCGCCATCAAGGCCCGGGGGTTGCAGGGCAAGGCTTTCCTGCTCGCCGTCGGTCACGACAACGGCGGCACCGAAGCCCTGAAGTCGGGCAGCGGGAATCTGATGCTGATGCAGAACGTGTGCCTCCTCGGCAAGGACATGGTCGACCGCGTCGTCGCCAAGCAGGAGGGCCGGGCGACGCCACCCATCCCGGTCGGCATCGAGGTCGTCGGCCAGGACAGGATGCAGAAATACCTCGACGAGGGGTGGGTCTGATGGCGCCCGCTCTGCGGCTCCGGGGAGTCAGCAAGTACTTCGGCTCGGTATCGGCTCTGAGCAATGTCAACCTCGACGCGTACGCCGGTGAGGTGCACGCGATCGTCGGAGACAACGGCGCCGGCAAATCCACCACGATCAAGATCATCGCTGGTATCCACCGGCCCGACGACGGCGAAGTGCTGGTCAACGGCGAGGAACTGGCGCACGTCAACTCGGCCGCCACAGCCCGCAAGCACGGCATCGCCGTCGTCTACCAGGACCTCGCGCTGGTCGAATGCCTCGACATCGCGCACAACATGGCGCTCGGCAACCTGCCGCGCAAGTTCGGCATCGTGCTCGACCGCCGCCGGATGGAGCGCGAGGCCGCCGAGGTGCTGCGGGACCTCAAGGTACGGGTGGGCAACGTCCGCACTCCGGTCGGACTGCTGTCCGGCGGCCAGCGACAGGTCGTCGCGGTCGCCCGCGCCGTCCGGACGGACCGACCGATCATGCTTCTCGACGAGCCGACCGCCGCTCTTGGGGTGCAGGAGACCGCCCAGGTCGGCGACATCATCGACCGGCTCCGCGCGTCCGGGAAAGCCGTCATCATCGTCAGCCACGACTTGGACTTCGTCTTCTCGCACGCCGACCGCGTGACGGTCCTGCGGCTCGGCCGGACCGTCGGCACCCGGGCGGTCACCGACACCGGCCGGGAGCAGGTCGTCGGCATGATCACCGGCGCCGTTCCGGCCGATCCGACCCCCGACCACGAGGTGGCGTCATGACCATGACCGCGGCATCGAAGACCGTTCCGGACCCGGGCCGGGGCCCGGAGAGCAAGCGGGACAGTGTGCTGACGAAGATCCTGGTCCGGCAGGAGACGACGCTGATCCTCGTCATGCTGGTGATCGGGGCCTTCGCCGCGTCCCGCTCGAGCCTGTTCCTGTCGCCGGACAACGTGACCGAGATCTTTCGCAGCAGCGTCATCTACTTCGTGATGGCCTGCGGCGCCGGGTTGCTCATCATCGGCGGCGGCATGGACTTCTCGGCCGGCGCCGTGTTCACCCTGGGCGCCCTGTCGACCTGCAAGCTGCTCGTCGAAGGAGCCGCCTGGCCGCTGGCCATCCTGGCCGGGCTGGCGGTCTGCTGTGTGATCGGGGTGGTCAACTTCGTGGTGGTCACCTATCTGCACGTGCCCCCGATCATCGCCACCCTGGGCACGTTCTACATGCTCACGGGCATCGACAACCTGGTGACCGGCGGCGCCGACATCCTGCCGCTCCCGGAGAGCTTCCAGCGCATCGGCCAGGGCAACGTGGCCGGTGTGTCCAACGACGTGCTCATCGCCATCGCCGTCGGCCTGCTGTTCTGGTTCCTGCTCGAGCGCACCCGGTTCGGGGTCAATGTCCGCGCTCTCGGCGGCAACCGCCAGGCGGCGGTGGGAAACGGGCTGCGGGTGGTCCGGCTCGACGTGGCGCTGTACGTGATCGCCGCGGCCACGGCCGCCCTGGCCGGCATCATCTACTCCGCCCGGGTCGGCGCCGGGCAGGTCACCGCCGGCGGTACGTCGACGACGTTGAACGCCATCACCGCGGTGCTCATCGGCGGGGTCAGCCTGATGGGCGGCATGGGCACCATCCAAGGCATCGCGGTCGGCGCCGTCCTGCTGTCGCTCATCGACAACGCCCTGGTCCTCACCAGCATCCCGCCGCAGTACAACAGCATCGTGATCGGCGCGATCCTGGTCTGCGCGGTGGCGGTCGACCATCTGCGCCGCTCCCGGATCTATCGCAAGAGATGACCGGGGACGACGGGTGCCGGGCCGCCGGGACACGCAGGAACGCCCAGGCCGGCCGATACCTGGCAGCGCACGGGAACTCTCCCTTCCGACCCCTGAGGAAAAGCATGAACGAGACTCCGATCGATCCCGACGTCGTCGAGCTGCTCGACGAGCTCGTGTCGCCGGGCGCCGTCCCCGTACCCGCCGCGGAGCTGACCGCCGATCAGCTCCGGCAGGGGATGCGCGACGCGATCGCGCTCTTCGTCCGCGATGCCGAACCCGTTGCGGTGTACGACGTCCGGGACGCTGTGGTGCCCGGTGGCGGGGGAGACATACCCGTGCGCCTCTACAGCCCCGAGACCCCGACCTCGGTGCTGGTCTATCTGCACGGCGGCGCGTGGAACAGCGGCGACATCGACACCCACGACCTGGTCACGCGGCGGCTCAGCCGGGACACCGGAGCCGTCGTGGTGTCGGTGGACTACCGGATGCTGCCCGAGCACCCCTTCCCGGCCCCGTTCGACGACGCCTACGACGCCACCGTGTGGGCCGCTGCGCTCCGGCCGGACCTGCCGTTGCTGGTCGCCGGGGACAGCGCCGGCGGAACCCTGGCCGCCTGTGTCGCGTTGCGGGCCCGCGACGAGGACGGCCCCCGCATCGACGGTCAGGTGCTGGTGTATCCCGGGATCGACGACGACCTGGAGGCCCCCAGCATGCTGGCCTTCCGCGACACGTCCCGGGTCAGCCTCGACGACCTCCGGTTCTATTTCCGGGAGTACGCCGGCACGCCAGCGGCGCTCGCTTCGCCGTACGCCCTGCCGGGGCGGGCCACCTCGCTGGCCGGTCTGCCGCCCGCCGTGGTGGTCGTCGCCGGTCACGATCTGTTGCGGTCCTCGAACGAGGACTACGCCCGGCGGCTGCGGGCCGACGGTGTTCCGGTGGTGGTGCAGCTCGACCCCGGCCTCGTGCACGGCTGGATCGACTTCGCGCCGCGGGTCGCGTCGGCCGACCGGGCCTTCAGCGAGCTCACCGGCAGCGTCAACGACCTGGTCGGCCGGGTGGCCGTCGGGAGCTGACCACCCCGGTCAGATGGCGTCCGGCGGACGCGAGTCGGCATCAGTCGTCAGGAGACCTTCTGTCATGGCCGGGCACCCCAGCGCCGACCGCGCGAGCGACCTCGTCGACCCCGTCACGTACGACCTCGTCATCGCCGGGGGCCGGGTGATCGACCCCGAGACCGGGCTCGACGGCGTCCGTGACGTCGGCATCGTCGCGGATCGGATCGCCGCCGTCTCGCAGTCGCGGCTGACCGGACGACGGCGGATCGACGCCCGCGGGCTCGTGGTCGCGCCCGGGTTCATCGATCTGCACAGCCACGGGCAAGCCGTCGGCGAGTGCCGCCTGCAGGCGCTCGACGGCGTGACCACCGCTCTCGAGCTGGAGGCGGGCGTCGCTCCGGTGTCGGTCGCGTACACCCGGGCGGCCGAGGAGGGACGACCCATCAACTACGGCTACTCGGCCTCCTGGTCGGCCCTGCGGATGCACGTGATCGGCGGCGTGCCGCTCTTCGGAGGCACGAACGGCCCGCTCGACGGTCTCGGCTCGCCGGGCTGGCGAGCCGCCGCCTCGCCGGCCCGGACCGCCGTGCTGCTCGACATGCTGCGGGGTGAGCTGGCCGACGGGGCCCTGGGGATCGGCGTCCTGCTCGGGTATGCGCCGGAGATCGACCCGGCCGAGTTCGTCGAGGTGGCGAGGCTGGCCGCGGAGGCCGGGGTGCCGGTCTTCACGCACGCCCGGCCGCTGGTCGAGCAGGACCCGGGGGTGGTCGTCGACGGCGCCGGCGAACTGACCCGGGTGGCCGCCGAGACCGGCGTCCACATGCACTACTGCCACGTCAATTCCACGTCGACGCGGCATCTGGACAGGGTGCAGTCGCTGGTCGAAGCCGTTCGGGCCGAGGGGGCCCGGGTGACCAGCGAGGTCTACCCGTACGGATCGGGGATGAGCTCGATCGGGTCCGACTACTTCCGTCCCGACCGGCTGCACATCCTGGGCGCGACGGGAACGCCGCAGGATGTCGTCTACGCCCGTACCGGAGAGACAGTCGCCTCCGTCGACCGGTTGCTCGAACTGCGCGCTACCGACCCGTCGGGCCTGGCCTTCATCACCATGTTCGCCGACGACCGGCCGGTGGCTCGCCTCGCCCAGATGTTCGCCTTTCCCCAGGCGGTCATCGCCTCCGACGCCGTGCCCTTCGTCGTCGAGGACGGCCGGGAGTACGACCCTCTCCAGTGGCCACCTCCGGCGTTCGTCCGGACCCATCCCCGCGGCGCCGGCACCTATGGCCGCACGCTGCGGATGGCGGTGCGGGAGACCGGTCTCCTGTCGCTGGCCGAGACGATCGCCAAGTGCAGTCTGGAACCGGCGCGCATCGTGGCCGGCGTGGCCCCGGCGATGCGGCGTAAGGGCCGGATCCAGCCCGGTTGCGACGCCGACGTCGTGGTGTTCGACGCCGAGCGGGTCACCGACACCGCGACGTACCAGCATTCCGTCCGTCCCTCGACGGGCTTCGCCCACGTGATCGTCAATGGCGAACCGGTCGTCAGTGACGGCCGGTTGCAGCAGCACGCCTTCCCGGGCCGCCCCGTACGAGGGCGACGGTGAGCTCGTCCGGGCGCCGGTCCCACCACTGTGACACCTGAAGGAGCACCGCCATGCAGGTCGCCATCGTTCTCTACCCCGGATTCACGTCCATGGACGTCATCGGGCCCTACGAAGTGCTGGGCCGCCTGCCGGACACCGAGGTCGTCTTCGTCGCCGAGAAGCCGAGCCTGGTTCTCAACGACCTCAAGAGCCTGTCCATCAACGTCGACGCGACCCTCGACGACGTGCCCGAGCCGGACGTGGTCCTCATCGGTGGGGGCCCCGGCCAGACCGGGCAGATGGCCGACGGAAAGCTGCACGAATGGCTGCGGGCGGTCGACCGGACGGCCGCCTGGACGACGGCGGCGTGCACCGGTTCCCTGATCCTGGCCGGCGCCGGCCTGCTCACCGGGCGCCGGGCGACGACGCACTGGCACGCGCTCGAACAGCTCGCCGAGCTCGGCTCCAAGCCGGTCAAGGAACGGGTGGTCATCGACGGCCACTACGCGACCGCCGCGGGTGTCTCGGCCGGCATCGACATGGCCCTGACCCTGGCCGGCAAGATCGCCGGCGACGAGGAGGCGCAGACCGTGCAGCTCATCATCGAGTACGCGCCGGAGCCGCCGTACGACGCGGGCTCTCCCAGCACCGCGCCGACGGCGGTCGTCGAGCGCACAATGAGAAAACTGTCGTCGCGGTTTCCGTCCTGACGCCGCCGTCGCGGTCACGTCCAGATTCCGGGGGGAATCCATGACAGTCGAACTGCGGTTCAGCGCTTACGGTCCGGTGCGCCTGTGGCGTGACTCCCGGGAGGTCCCGGCCGGCTCGCCCCAGCAGCAGGCCCTGCTGGCCGCGCTGATGCTGGTCCAGGGACGTCAGCTGCCGGTGGAGGAGCTGATCCGGGTGCTCTGGCACGACGACCCGCCCCGGGCCGCGCTGAGCACCGTCCGGACGTACCTCTCCCGGCTGCGCCGCTGGCCGGCGTGCCCGGCCGATGGGCTCAGGCGCAGCGCATCCGCCTCGTCGACCAGCGCACCATCGCCAGCGAGATGAGGCTCACGGCGCGGCTGGACGGCGCCGATCCCACCGCCGACGATCTCGCGGAGCTCGGTCGTTTCGTCGAGGCCCACCCGTTCCGGGAGACGCCCCGGGTCCTGTCCATGCTCGCGTTGTATCGCTGTGGCCGGCAGGCCGAGGCCTTGGAGGTCTTCCGGCAGGGCCGCCGCCTGCTGCGGGACGAACTCGGTGTGGAGCCCGGCCCGGCGCTGCAGGAGATGCACCGACGCATCCTGCGGGCCGACCCCGGTTTGAGCGTCGCCGTGCCGTCCTGTCCGGCGCCGGTCAGTTCGCTGCCGGCCGATCCGCTCGACTTCAGCGGCCGGGAGGCGGAGCTGGGCGTGCTGATGTCCGCTCTGTTGTGCTCGAGCGGCTCGAAGGTCGGCGGGATCACCGGGTCGGTCGGCTCCGGTCGTACGTATCTGGCGGTGCGTACGGCGCAGAGCCTGATCACCGCGTTCCCCGACGGTCAGCTGTACGGCGACGCCGGTGGGGCCGGTGGGCTCGACCGGGTGCTGCGGGAGTGGTTGCGGCTGCTCGGCGCCGGCCCGGACGTTCCGGCGACGCTCGCCGGCCGGGTCGCGGCGTTCGGCGCCCTGGCCGAGGGCCGCCGGTTGCTGCTGGTCGTCGACAATGCCGACGACACCGCGCTGGTGAGCATGGTGCGCGGGGTGGTTCCGGAGGCGGCCCTGCTGGTCACGGCGGCCGGACGCCTGGACGCGCTGCCCGAGGCCAGGTGGGTACGGCTGGGTGGCTACCGCACCCGCGAACGCTCCGAGCTGTTCGCAGCTGCCCCGGCCGGACCGGCCTGAGCTCCTGATCCACAGCGGCGGATTTCCCGGGCGATGAGTTCGCCGGACCTTCAGTCGCTGCCGGTGTCGTCATGGGCGGGCAGGTGCTCGGCCAGGACGGCCAGGTGGGTCATCCTGGCCTCGTCGTGCCGGCGTCGCCCGGGGCTGGTGAGCTGGACGAAAACTCCGCGCCGGTCGTCCTGGCAGAGCGTGCGCTGCACCAGGCCGGCCCTTTCGAGGCGCGCGACCGTACGGGAGAGGGCGCTCTGGCTCAGATACATCTCCGAGGCCAGATCCTGCATGCGCCGCTTGTCACACTCGCGGCTCGTCAGACGGTCGAGAGTCTCGTAGTCACTGAGCGTCAGCTCGTGTCCGTCCTGGAGAGCGCGCTCGAGATGGGCGGCGATCACGTTGTAGCTGGACAACAACGCGCGCCACTGATCTGTCAGCGCGAGGTCGGTCTCCATGCCGGGCATCCTAGCCGGAAAACTGATTGGATGCACGTGCATTAGTTGCGAACGAACTTGATGCTTGTGCATTGAATGCGCGTGCATCTACTGTTCCGGCCGTGACCATCTCCGAAACCCTCCCCGCCGCCTCACCGACGCCGGCCGTCCAGACCTGGAACGGCCGGCTCTGGGGAGTTCTCGCGGTCCTCTGCGCCGTCCTCTTCCTGGACGGCCTCGACGTCTCCATGGTCGGTGTGGCCCTGCCGTCCATCGGCTCCGAGCTGGGCCTGTCCACCACCTCGCTGCAATGGGTGGTCAACGGCTACGTGCTCGGCTACGGCGGCCTCCTGCTGCTCGGCGGCCGCACCGCCGACCTGCTCGGCCGCCGCCGGGTCTTCCTCATCGCCCTCGGCGTCTTCACCGTCGCGTCGCTGGTCGGCGGCCTGGTCGACGACGGCGGCCTGCTGATCGCCACCCGCTTCATCAAGGGCCTGGCCGCGGCGTTCACCGCCCCGACCGCGCTGTCGATCCTGACCACGACGTTCCCCGAGGGGCCGGCCCGCAACCGGGCGCTGTCCATCTTCACGGTGTTCGGCGCCAGCGGTTACTCGTCCGGGCTGATCCTCGGTGGGGTGCTCACCAGCCTCGGCTGGCGCTGGAACTTCCTGGTCCCGGTGCCGCTGGCCCTCGCCGCGCTGATCGGCGGCCTGTTCCTGATCGCCCGGGACAAGCCCGCCGCCGGTGGCGGCCACGACCTGGGCGGCGCCGTGACGCTCACGGCCGGGACCCTGCTGACGGTGTACGCCGTGGTGACCGCACCCGCCCGCGGCTGGCTGGCGCCGCTGAGCATCGCGCAGTTCGTGCTCGCCGCGGCGCTGCTGACCGCCTTCGTGCTCATCGAGAACCGGGTACGGCACCCGCTCGTCCGGCTGGGCATCCTGCGCGTCGGCTCGATCGTCCGGGCCAACCTCAGCATGGTCGCCCTGCTCGGGTCGTACGTCAGCTTCCAGTTCATGATGACCCTCTACCTGCAGGACGTCCTGCACTGGTCGCCGCTGAAGATGGCGCTCGCCCTGCTGCCCGCCGGTCTGGTCGTCGCGTTCGGCTCCCCGCTGGTCGGCCGGCTGATCGACCGCTACGGCACCGCCCGCCTGATCACCGTGGCGATGGTCTCGTTGAGCCTCGGCTACGTGTGGATCCTCGTCACCGCGGGCAGCGACCCCCGCTACCCGGCCACCATCCTGCCCACGATGCTGCTGCTCGGTGGCGGTTTCGGGTTCGGCTTCAGCGCCATCATGGCCCAGGCGACCGACGGGGTCCACGACGACGAGCAGGGCCTCGCCTCCGGTCTGGTGCAGTCCAGCGGGCAGATCGGCACCGCGCTGATCCTCGCGGTCGTGTCGGCCCTGGTCGCCTCGGGCCTCGCGGCGGGCGACTTCAGCGGCTTCCGCCCCGGGGTCGGGCTGGTCACCGGTGTGGCGATCGCCGGGCTGCTGCTCAACGTGATCTCGCTGGCCGGTCGCCGGTCCTGACCGGACGCCGGGCCGGCGCGCACCCCGACGGGCGGCGAGCCGGCCCGGTGGCTCGCCGGGCGGTTCAGTGGTCGGCCGGCTCCGGCATCCGGCGATCGGGTGGCGGGTCGCCGGCCAGCACCGCCCGGTCGCGGCCGGTGCGCTTGGCCTCGTACAGAGCCGCGTCCGCCCGGGCGACCAGCGACGCCGGCTGCTCGCCCGGCCGGCGGCAGGCCACCCCGGCGGAAAACGTCTGATCGCCCGGGGTGGCCTCGCGGAGCCGGTTCACCAGGGCGAGCGTCTGCTCGTCGCCGGCCCCGACGACCAGCAGGCCGAACTCCTCACCGCCGTACCGGGCCAGCAGGTCGCCCGCGCGCAGGCGGGACGTCCAGGCCGCCGCGGCCTCCTTGAGCAGCCGGTCACCGGCCTGATGCCCGTACGTGTCGTTGAACCTCTTGAAGTGGTCGAGGTCGAGCAGCGCCACGTGGACGGCCCGGTCCTGGCGCTCGGTGAGGATGGCTTCGAGCCGCAGATCCCAGGCTCGCCGGTTCGGTACACCGGTGAGCCCGTCGCTGTGCGCGAGCAGGGTGAGCCGCTCGGACTGCTGCCGCACCTGGTCGACCAGCCCCGACATGCGACTCAGCACCAGGAGGAACAACACTACCGAGCCGATCGTGACACCGGCCCAGTCGATGTGGTCGGGTCCGGTCAGCCCTTGCACCGCGAGAACGGCCGGGGCCAGGAGCGACACCGCGGTGAGCAGGACCAGCCGGCGGCGGGTCAGCGGTGCGGAACGGACCTGGGCCGGCTCGGTCAGCGAGCCCACTGACGGGTGCAACGCGGCCGCCCCGTACAGGACGTAGCTGAGTAACCAGCCGGCCGTGAAATAACCGACCTCGGTCGCGCCGACCATCGAAGCGATCGCGAACGAGAGGTCGGAGAACAGGCCCAGCGCCATCGCGGCGCAGAGCATCCGGAAGCTGACGGTACGAGCCCCCGCGCTGATCGTCAGCCTGGCCAGCAACGCGAGCACCAGCAGGTCGACGACCGGATAGGCGGCGTTGGTCAGCCGGGCCAGCGTGTCGCCGGTCGTGGCGGTCGCGGCCGGCCGGATGAGAAACGTCCAGAGCAGCAGCCCGAATCCGGTGGCGATGATCGCTGAGTCGAGCAGGGCGCCGCGGTCGCGGCCGCCCGTACGGATCCGGGCCATCGCGAGCACGGCGCCGGCGAGCGGAACGTACGAGAGGAAGAAGAGCGCGTCCGCGGGGGAGGGGAAGACGACGGCGTCGTGGAGCAGATACCAGCCGTAGACGGTGTTGCCGACGGCGGCGATCGCGTGGCTGAGAGCCAGCACCCACCACACGGACGGGTGCGCGGGACGATGCCGGCGGACACCGATGAGCGTGGCCACCACGGACGAGAACGCGATCGCCGAGTAGGTCAGGAACAACCCCACCGAACCGACCGGGAAGGCGAAATACAGTCCGGTCGCGGCAACTCCGCCGACGAGCCATGCCGCCCACCACGAAGTACGCCGCCCCATGATCCGCTGTTCGGCCGATCCGCGGCCGACGTTAGCGGGAGAAAAAAGGAACGAGCCGCCCGGTGGCTGTCCCGGGCGGCTCCACCCCGCTACCGCTGAGATGCCGGAGAACTTTTCAGCTTCGCGGGAGTCGAGCGGGTCACAGGCTGCACCGGGTGTCGGCGGGCGGCGTCTTGAGGTCGAGGAGATACTCACTCACCACGTCGTCGACGCACTTGCTGCCGCCGAGGAGGTAGGCGCCGTGCTGCTTGCCTTCGACGGTGAGCAGGCTTGCGTCGAGAGCCTTCGCCATCACGATGCCGCCCTCGTGCGGCGTCACGGGATCGCCGGTGACCGACACGACGAGTGTCTTGGGAAGGCCTTCGACCTCGGCGAGCCAGGGCTCTCCGCGGGAAGGCGGCGCGGGCCACGCCTCACATTCACTGTGGAGGCTTCCCTCCGTGAAGACGTCGAGATCGAACATCGGCGCGACCTCGCCCACCTTGCGCGCGAGCGCAGTGGTCTCCGCCGGCGTCAGACGGGGCTTGTCCATGCACCGGACAGTGATGTTCGTGTCAGCGTCCAGGCTGTAGGCGCCGTCCGCGGTGCGGCCGTAGAAGGTGTCGCGCAGGGCGAGCATCTTGTCGGCGTCGCCGGCCTCGAGCGCGGTCAGGGCGGAGATGATCGTCGGCCAGTTCGCCTCGGCGTACAGTCCGCCGCTGACGGCGAGATAGACGTCCCAGACGCTCACGTCCCGGCCGGCGCTGGTGGGCGCTGGTTTCCCGGCCAACGGCTGGACGATCTTGTGCAGGCGATCGTTCGCGGACGCGGGGCCGGGACCGAGAACGCAGTCGGGCGAGGCCGCGCAGAGTGCGGCGAGGTCGTCGAACCGTGCCTGCAGACCGGCGAACTGGGAGAGCCGGAACTCGCTCGCCGTCAGGTCGGGCGAGACGGCCCCGTCGAGCACGATCGCGCGGACCTTGTCGGGATGGGCCGCGGCGTACATGGCGCCGAGTTCGGAGCCATAGCTGTAACCGAGATACGTCAGCTTGTCGTCACCGAGCACCTCTCGCATGATGTCCATGTCGCGCACGACGGTCGCCGACCCGGCGTTCACCAGGTTCGCGACGCCGCCGGAGCCGTCCGCGCAGCGCTTGGCAAGCTTCGCGGCCTCGTCGGCGCTCGTGACCTCGTACACCGTGCCGAATCGCACCGCGTCGCCGGTGTCGTACTCCTTGTCGGTGTAGCAGTCGAGAGCCGGGGTCGACGACCCGACCCCGCGAGGATCGAAGCCGACGATGTCCAAGCGCTTGCCGACGGCGCCGGCCTGCCACAGTGCCAGCAGAGTCGCGATGAAGCTGGTGCCGGACCCGCCGGGCCCGCCCGGGTTGACCAGCACCGAGCCCTCGGCCTCGCCCGGGGCGGGGAGGCGCGTGAGCGCGATCTGCGCCTTCTCGCCTCGCGGCTCGTCGTAGTCGAGCGGAACCTCGACCGAGGCGCACTCGAGCGCCGGGTTCGCGAACAGCTTGGCGTCGGCCGCGTTCCTTGCGGTGTCCTTGCACTTGGTCCAGTCCAGCTTCTGCCCGAGGTAGGCGCTGAGGTCCGCACCGGCTTCGGAGGCTGGTGGAGGGGACGCGGACGTGCACCCGGTGATCAGGAGCAGGACGACCGTGGCCAGCACGGTACTGCGGAGTCGGGAGCTGTTCGGAAGTCGAGGACGTGATTGCATGCGCGTCTCCTTTGCCCAGCCGCGGTCGGGTACGGGGTGTGTCGATCAACCGGCCGTCAGCCCGAGAACGAGACTGAAACGGCGGGACCCTGTCTCCTCCGACGTCCTTCGAGGAGACACCCTGTTGCGACCACCGAGTCAATCGCTCGACAGAATCGGCAAAGTTCGGACCGGCTCGAACCTCGGCTGGCGCACCCTGAGGTGGACGCAGACCGACTGGAGGCAGCGCTCCGGCTCAGCTACATCTCGGAGGCCGTACCTCGCGGCGGCCGTCAGAACAACTGAAGGTCCACGGCGTCCATGACGCGAAGAACGGATCCGGGTCGGTGCGCCGGCCCAGCTCGCGATGCTGGTCCGGAAACCTCCCGCGATCCGGGGCGATGGGGAGAGGCCCCGGCCTCTGTTCGTCTGCCGCGATCGCGCCGTGGAGGGGGATGTGTCGAGGCTGTGTGCGGCCCGATCCGCGAGCAGTTCCCGGGCGGTCCGAGCTCGATGAAGCCCACGACCAAGCGTAGAAGGCTCACCCGGTTGCCGGAGTCGTTGGGGAGATTGAGACCGGTGGGGTCGCCGGGTCATGGGGAGAAAGAACGAGCCGCGGGTTGGGGCTCCCCGCGGCTCGTCGTCTTTCGGCTTCGGACGTCAGAGCACGTCTTCCAGCCTGATCGGCAGGTGGCGGACCCGGCGGCCGGTGGCGTGGAACACGGCGTTGGCGACCGCGGCCGCTACGCCCACCATGACGACCTCGCCGAGGCCCTTGACGCCGACCGGGTTGAGGTTGAAGTCCGGCTTGTCGATGAGGCCGACGTCGATGCGCCCGATGTCGGCGTTGACCGGCACCACGTACTCCTCCAGCGTGGGGTTGGCGAAGCCGCCGAAACGCTCGTCGACCTCGCTGCGTTCGCGCAGAGCGGCGCCGATGCCCCAGATGACACCGCCGCGGACCTGGCTTTCGGCGGTGCGCGGACTGGCCACCTTGCCGCAGTCGACCGTGCTGACGACGCGCGGCACGCGGATCCGGCGGGTCGTCGGTTCGACCCGCACCTCGACGAAGTGCGAGACGAAGCTGAAGGCGGTGAACTCCGGGTACTCCGGGCCGGCGCCGGCCGGCAGGCCCTGGGCGGCCCGGTCGTGGATGGCCTCGGGCTGGCCCGGCGCCCGCGACCGAGCCAGGACGATGGTCTCGCCCCGGCCCGACGGGACCGGTCCCTTCGCTCCCAGACCCAGCTTCTTGCGGAGCTCCTTGAGCGCCGCGTACACCGCGGGCAGCGCGGTCGCGGTGCCCCAGGACCCGGCGGTGAGGTGCTGCGGCGGTACGCCCCGGGTGTCGCCGACCCCGACCTCGATGTGCTCGAGCCGCAACTGGAGATCCTCGGCGACGAGCCGGGCGACCGCGCTGCGGATGCCCTGGCCCATCTCGTGCCCGTCGACCCAGATGGTGGCGTGATAGGTGCGGCCGGCGGGGATCAGGCGCAGGCGGGCGGTCGCGGGTGCGGTCGCTGCCTTGTACGCCCCGGCGGCCACACCCCACCCGATGAGCGAGCCGTCCCGGCCCCGCATCGAGCCCGGCGCCGCGCTGCGCTCGGACCAGCCGAACTTGCGCGAGCCCCGGCGCAGGGTGTCGGCGAGATAGCGCGACGAGAACGGGTGACCGCTGATCGGGTCCACCGCGGTGTCGTTGGCCAGTCGCAGGGCCACCGGGTCCTTGCCCAGCGCGTAGGACAGCTCGTCCACGGCCGACTCGAAGGCGAAGGTACCCGGGGACTCGTACGGCGCCCGCATGAAGCCTGGCGTCTGGACGTCGGTCCGGACGAGGTTCTGCTGGGATCCGTAGTTGGTGATGCCGTAGAGCCGGGACGTCAGCTCGGTGTACACGGCGGGGAAGTAGTCGTGCCGCGACGTCTGCTGGTCGACATCGTGCATGGCGGCCAGCATGCGCCCGGACCGGTCGGCGCCCAGGCGGATGCGGTGATGCGAGGCCGGCCGAAAGCTGGCGTTGTGGAAGGTCTGCGTACGCGGGACAACCACCTTGATCGGCCGGCCCAGCCTGCGGGCCGCCACGGCCACCGGGGCCAGGTGGGTCTGCAGCGAGTTCTTCTGACCGAACGCGCCGCCCACCGACGGCGAGAGAACCTCGATCCGCTCGGGCGAGATACCCAGCTGGAGGGCGAGGCCGTTCTGCACGGCGGAGGCGTTCTGGGTGCCCTCGTAGATGGTCAGGTCATCGCCGTCCCACTGCACGACACTGGCGATGAGCTCCATCGGCACCGGGTGCGACTGCGGCGACTCGTACTCGTGGTCGATCTTGACCGGGGCCGCCGCGAAGGCCGACGGGGCGTTGCCGGCGACGACGTCGTGAGCGGTGGGCAGCACATCGGACTGCCGCACCTTCTGGGCCCCGGGCGCGTCGATCTCGACAGCGATCGGCTCGGCCTCGTAGCGGGCCGTGATCAGCGCCGCCGCCTCGGTCGCCGCGTGCAGGCTGTCGGCGACGACCAGGGCGATGTGCTGACCGCGATAGGCGATGCGGTCCGAGGTCAGCGGCTGCAGGCTCTGGAAAGCGTGCCCGCCGCCCTGCAGGAAGCCCGGCGGCTTGACGTCCACCCGGGTCAGCACCAGGCGAACACCCGGAGCGGCCTCGGCCGCCTTCGTGTTCACCTCGAGCAGGCGTCCCTTGCCGATGGTGGCGACCGCGTACACGGCGTGCGCGGTGCCCGGCAGCAGCCGGTCCGAGGCGTACCGGAGGTCACCGGTGACCTTTTCGCGGGCGTCGACGCGGCGGGACGGCGGTGGGCCCGATGCGGCGTCGCCGTCGTGCGGGGTGGCGACCACCGCGGCGGTCGCCGCGGTGGTGACCGCCGCGGTGCCGGCCAGGAATTTCCTTCGGGATACGTTCATGATGCCCTCGTCTTAGCGGTCTGCAGCGCGTCGGCGACGGCGCGGATGCCGAGCTCGATGCGGAAAGCGTTGTGGTGACCGGGCTTGGCGCCGGCGAACGCGATCTCACCGGCGGCCCGTGCGGTCGCCGCGGTGACCTTCTTCCCGATCAGGGAACGCTCGGCCGCCGTGGCCCGGATCGGCCGGGTGCCGACGCCGCCGAGGGCGATCCGGCAGTCCTCGACGCTGCCGTCGCGCGCCAGCGTGAGACCGGTCGCGGCCGACACGAGCGCGAAGGCGTACGACTCCCGGTCGCGGATCTTCAGGTAGGTGGAACCCCGTCCGGACGGCGTGCGCGGGACCCGGATCTCGACGATGATCTCGTCGTCGCTCAGCACGTGCTCGATCTGCGGTGTGTCGCCCGGCTCCACGTGCAGCTGCGCGAGCGGCACCGTGCGCCGGCCCTTGGGTCCGGCCACCTCGATCACGGCGTCGAAGGCCAGCAGCGAGATGGCCAGGTCGCCGGGGTAGGTCGCGATGCACGAGGTGCTGCCCCCGAACAACGCGTGTCCGCGGTCGAGGCCTTCGAGCGCGGCGCACCCGCTGCCGGGTTCACGCTTGTTGCAGGGGAAGGGCTCGCCGCCCCGGAAGTAGCTGCATCGCGTGCGCTGCAACAGATTGCCGCCGAGCGTCGCCATGTTGCGCAGCTGCTGCGACGCGGCCCGCCACAGCGACTCGCTGATCGCGGGGAAGTTCTTCTTGACGAAGGCGTTGTCCGCCACGTCGGACATCCGCGCGCCGGCCCCGAGGACGAGCATGTCCGGACGGCTGTGGTCGACATAGTTGAGGGCCTTGAGGCCCTGGATGTCGACCAGCGTCTCGGGCGTCTCGATGCGCAGTTTCATCAGGTCGTACATCGTCGTGCCGCCGGCCAGGAGCTGCGCTCCCGGGGACCCCAGCGCCGTGATGGCCCCGGCGACCGATTCGGCCCGGGTGTATGCGAACGGTTTCATCGGCCGGCTTCCTTTCGGGCGGTCTCACGGACGGCCGCGACGACGCCCACGTAGCAACCGCAGCGGCAGAGGTTGCCGCTCATGTACTCGCGGATCTCCGCGTCGTCGGTCGTGTGGCCCTCTTTGATGCAGGCCAGCCCGGACATGATCTGACCGGGCGTGCAGTACCCGCACTGCAGGGCGTCGTTGTCGATGAAGGCCTGTTGCAGAGGATGCAGCTCACCGTCGGGGCCGGCGACACCCTCGATCGTCGTCACTTCGCGACCGGCGACCTGGACAGCGGGGGTGAGACAGGAAACGACCCGGCGACCGTCGATGTGGACGGTGCAGGCGCCGCACTGGCCCTGGTCGCAACCCTTCTTGGCCCCGGTCGTGTCCAGCCGTTCCCGGAGTACGTCGAGCAGCGACTCTCGCGAGTCCACTACCAGGTCAACGGTCTTCCTGTTGAGGCGAAAGGATACTTTGATCGAGTTCACCGGGTGAACGTAAGTTCATCCCCGGTCGCCCTGCTCCTTCAGATTGCTCGAATAGCGCCGCGAATTGCTCCGCCGCTGGTCGGAGGGCCCTCGGACGCGTAACACATGAGTCCGCTTCGCTTTTCGCCGCCGAGATTCGCGTTGTCATCCACTCAGGACGCCGTCGGTTCGGCGCGGTTTCGCCACGGTGGACATCCTGTCTTTGCCGCATCTGGCCGTCCCGTTCAATCGTGGTCGTTCGCGCGCTGCCTAGCCTCGGTTGTGGGGAGTCAGGCCGTCAGGTCGGCCGGGGACTGCCGGGTGGTCAGGATCGCGCCGGTGATGATGGCGAAGAGGTGATCGACGCGCGGGGCGAGCGCGGGCTGGTCGCCGACCCAGGCGAGCGCGCCGCCCAGGGCGTACAGGTCGGTGGCGTCGATGTCCGTGCGGGCCGTGCCCTCGGCCTGCGCGCGGGCGAGCAGCTCGGCGCCGGCGGCCTTCATGGTGACGCACGAGGTGTGCAGCGCGGAGCCGGGATCTTCGATGGCCGCCACCATCAAGTCGATGACGCCCCGGTAGTTGTGGGCGCACGCGACGAAGTCGCCCAGCCACGACACGAGGGCGGCACTGGCCGAGTCGGCCGACCGCAGCTCGGCCGCCTTGTCGGTGAGCTCGTCGAAGCTCGTCCGGAGCAGGGCCTCGAGCAGGGTCTCCCGGGTGGGGAAGTGGCGGTACATCGTGCCCAGCCCGACCCCGGCGCGGCGGGCGATGTCGCGCAGCGAGGCGTCGGCGCCCTCCTGGGTCACGACGTCGCGGGCGACGGCGACCAGCTGGTCGTAGTTCTTGCGGGCGTCAGCTCGCATGGCACCCCCTCTTGTCTTTCCGGAGCTCTTGCTACCGGAGCCCTTGCTAACCGGAGCAGTGACCCGTATATTTGGAGCATCGACCCGCTTAGCGTACGTCATCGACCAGGTGAGGAGAAGTCATGCCGACGAACACGATGAAGGCGATCCGGCTGCACGAGCACGGTGGTCCGGAGGTGCTGCGCTACGAGGACGCCCCGGTGCCCGAGCCCAAGCCGGGTGAGGTGCTGATCCGCGTGCACGCGGTGGGCGTCAACCCGCCCGACTGGTACGTGCGGGGCGGCATGACGACCATGCCCGGGGAGACGACGCCGTCGTTCGCGTTCCCCATGATTCCCGGGACCGATGTGTCCGGCGTCGTCGAAGCCGTGGCGGCCGATGTGGACCAGTTCGCGGTCGGCGACGAGGTGTTCGGCATGGTGCGGTTCCCCAGCTTCCACGGCGGCGCCTACGCCGAGTACATCGCCGCGCCCGCCTCGGACCTCGCTCGCAAGCCGGCCGGGCTCGACCATGTGCACGCCGCGGGAGCGCCCATGGCCGCGCTCACCGCCTGGCAGTTCCTCCTCGAGGTCGGACACGACCATCCGTCGCCGTTCCAGGAGGAGCCGCACCTCCCGGTCGCCCTCGCCGCCGGAAAGACGGTGCTCGTGAACGGAGCCGCGGGCGGAGTCGGCCACTTTGCGGTCCAGCTGGCGAAGTGGCGCGGGGCGCGCGTCATCGCGGTGGCCTCGGGCGCCCACGAGCCGTTTCTCCGGAAGCTCGGCGCCGACCAGATCATCGACTACACGACGACCCGCCCCGAGGACGTCGCCCACGACGTCGACGTCGTCATCGACACTGTCGGCGGCCCTGGCAGCAACCGGCTTCTCCGTACTCTGAAGCCTGGCGGCACGCTGTTGCCGGTCTTCCCGGCCGAGCTCGATCCCGGGGAAGTCACCAAGCGGGACGTGACCGTCTCCACCATTCAGGTCCGCTCGAGCGGCCGGCAACTCGCCGAGCTGGCCGACCTGCTCGGTGCGGGACGGGTCCGGGTCGCCATCGACAGCACCTTCCCGCTCGCCGAGGCGCGCAAGGCTCATGAACGAGCCGCCGAGGGCCACCTCCGCGGCAAGATCGTCCTCACGGTCGATGCTTCCTGACCCCGGCCTCCCGCGCGGCCGCGTACGACCTGACGACAACCACCTGGAGACGCCGATGAGCGACGAGAATCTGGACCCGGCTCAGCGATTCGCCGTGCAGGACACGCTGGCTCGTTACGCCTTCGCCCTGGACCAGCACGACCTGGTGGGTCTGGAGAGGTCCCTGACCGAGGACGCCACCTGGACGTTCACCATCGCCGGCGGGGCGGGAATCGGCCCGGTCGCGGGTCGCCCGGCGATCCTCGAATTCGTGCGCCGGGCGACCGAGACCCAGACCGATCAACGCCGGCACAACCTGACCGATGTGGTCGTCCGCCGCAGTGACGCGGCCACCGCGGTGGCGCGGGGCTACCTGATGCTGACCTCGAACGCGGGAGGAGGCCCGAGCGTCATCACCACCGGCGCCTACGAATGGATCCTCCGCCACGTCGAAGGCGAGTGGCGTATCGCCACGTTGCTCCTCGACATGGACAACGCACAATGATGGTGACCACGCCCACGGTCGATTGATGCGGGGAATCCGCCCTGCATTGCTGTCCTGAGCAGTTCGGGTGACGAGGTCCACAGCCGGCGCGACGGAGTTGGCGGCCCGGCCGAGGATGATGGCTCTGTGCAACCCATAACCACCGCCCAGGCAGAGGCCGTCGAGGCCGAGTTCATGTACCAGTACGAATCGGGGGCGCCCGCCGAGGACCGGGAGGCGCTCGGGATCACGGTCCTCCGGTCCGGTGGCGGGGTCGTGCTGTCCGCACCGCACGACCCCACCGGTTACTGGAGCAAGGCCCTGGGTTTCGGGTTCGTCGAGCCGGTCACCGGTGAGCTCGTCGACCGGGTTCTCGATGTGTATCGGGCCCGGGACAACAAGGTCGCCACCCTGCAGATCGCGCCCGAGGCGTTGCCGGCCGACTGGGACGAGATCTGCCGCACGCGCGGGCTCGAGGCCGGCGGCGGCATCGTCAAACTCGCGGCCCCGATCGAAACCGTCGTCCCGGCCGGATCGAGCGATCTGCGTGTCGCGCCGGTGACCAAGGACGATGCGGAGCGCTGGGCGGCCACGGTTCTGGACGGCTTCGGCTTCCCCCACGGGCCGTTGCTCGGTCTGCTCGCGGCGGTCGTCGATCACCCGCGGTTCCATCCGTACGCTGTGTGGGACGGAGACACGATCGTCGGCGGCGGAAACCTCTACGTCCACGGCGACATCGCTTCGCTGAACACCGGATCGATCCTGCCGAGCCACCGCAACCGTGGCGGGCAGACGATGCTCGTGGCCGGCCGGGTCGCTCGCGCGCGCGAACTCGGCTGCCGCTGGGTCGTCACCGAGGCCGGTCAGCCCGCGGACGGCGAGTCCAACCCGTCGCTGAACAACCTGCTCCGCGCCGGACTGCGCCGCCTCTATGTCCGCACCAACTACCTGTGGCACGCCTGAGGTGATCGAGGGAGGACTTGTCGTCGGGGCAGCCGGCATCGTGGGCGGCCCGGACAAGTGCCGTTACGTCGTCGAGGAACTGGGCTTCGCCGCCGCTGCCGACCGGCACGACCCGCACTGGCGCGACCGGCTCGACGAAGCCACCCCCGACGGTATCGACGCCGACGTGGAGGGCGCGGGCGGCGAGATCCTGAACCACGGCCTGGGCGGGATCACCACCGGCGCCCGGATCGCCCTGGTCGGGATGATCGCCGACTACAGCGCCGACCCGGCCGCCCCTTGAACGTCGGTGACGCCGGCTCGGGACATCTGCGACAGGCGGGCGATCCCGATCGGGCCGGCCTCCGGTTACTTGGCGGGAAGCTCGATGGACAACCTCTGCCGGCCCCCCGTCACGACGTCCTGCCTTTGCTTCCGGGGCCTTCGGCGCCGACCTGATCGGTGGTGTTGTCGAAGGAACCGGAGAGCAGGGCCAGTCGGAGGTTGGTCTCGTCCTCGCTGTTGGCGGCCGCGGTGAGCAGGACGACCTTCAACTCGTTGTCGCCGTCGGTCAGGACGTCGCAGTCGACGGCCACGGGCCCGACGGTGGGGTGATGAACGATCTTGCTGTCCTCACGGTGGGCGCCGACCGTGCCGGCCGACCACAGGTCGGCGAAGCGGCGGTTGTGCGCGGTGAGGTCACGGATCAGGGTGCTCAGGCGGCGGTCGTCCGGGAAACGGCCGGTGGCCCGGCGCAGGTCCGAGACGATGGCCGCCTCGGTCGCTTCCCGGGAGAGCGACGTCACCGGCCACTGGGACAGACGCGGGCCGGTCTCGTCGACCGGGAAGCTGTCGCGGGCGAAGTTGCGCAGCTCGGGCGGCACCCGGGACGGGTCGCCGAGCAGCGCCGCCCAGCCGCGGTTCCACCGGAGCAGCTGCCAGTCCGCCGCGAAGACGGCGACCCCGGCGGTGTCGCCGAGCCGCCCGATCACCCGCTGCAGACCGGGCGGGATGTGGCCGGAGATGTGCGCCGGCGGGGCGATGCCGGCCAGCCGGTACAGGTGGTCCCGCTCGGCCTCGGTGAGCCGCAGGGCCCGGGCCAGCGCGGCGACCACCTGCGCGGACGGGGTGGTGAAGCGGCCCTGCTCGAGGCGGACGAGATAGTCGACCGAGATGCCGGCCAGTTCGGCCAGCTCCTCCCGGCGCAGACCGGCCGCCCGGCGCGCGTAGCCGGTGGGCAACGCGACCTCGGCCGGGGAGAGGCGGTCACGCCAGGCGCGCAGGGTGGCGCCGAGTTCGGAGGTCATGCCCCCTATTGTTGCTCGCCGCCGGGCGCCGAGGGTGGTAGAGCTCTTCCCTGGTTGGCCGCCCCGGACGGCCGCACGATGGGCCCATGACAATCACCTTCATCACCGGGGCCAACAAGAGCCTCGGCTTCGAGACCGCCCGCCGCCTGATCGACCTCGGCCACACCGTCGTGCTGGGCGCTCGGGACGTCGAGCGGGGAACCGTCGCGGCGGAGAAGCTGGGCGTCCGCTTCGTTCAGATCGACGTCACCGACGACGAGTCGGTCGCGGCGGCCGCCGCCGACGTCGAGCAGCACGAGGGCCGGGTCGACGTGCTGATCAACAACGCCGGCATCGCCGGCCCCTACGGCCCCCCGGACGTCGCCGGCATCCAGGCGGTCCTCGACGTCAACGTGGTCGGCGTGGTGCGGACGACTATCGCCTTCCTGCCGTTGCTGCAGCGTTCGGACGACCCGGTCATCGTCAACGTGACCAGCGAGATGGGTTCGCTCGCGGCGACACATGACCCCGATCGGGCCGAGTCGCACGTGATCATGCCCGCTTACACGGCGTCGAAGGCGGCGCTGACCATGATGACGACCCAGTACGCCAAGGCCTACCCGGAGATCCGCATCAACGCGGCCGACCCCGGCTACACCGCCACGGAGTTCAACGGCCACTCCGGCCCGCAGACCGTGACCGAGGGCACCGACGCGGTCGTCGCCCTGGCCACCGAGGGCCCGGGAAGCCGTTCCGGGCGGCTCGTCAACCGCGCGGGCGACATCGCGTTCTGACCACGGCAAAGGCCTTCAGCGGATTTCGCCCGTCGCTGAAGGCCTTGCGCGGGCGTCAGGCGGTGATGGTCATGCGGGTCACGTGTCCGTCGGCGACCTGGAACGTGAAGTGGCTCGGTCCGTTGAAACCGCCGCCGCCGACCACCGCGGTCACGACGTACGAGCCGTCCTTCTCCACCACCTCGGTGACATCGAAGGTGGCGTGCACGCCGATGTTCTCGCCGTCGCTCCACCCCTTGATCGCCTCGTGGCCCTGGAACGTGCGGCCCCAGTCGTCGACGACCGCGTCGTCGGCGAAGGCCGCGAGGAACGCGTCGGTGTCACCGGCGTTCGTCGCGTCGAAGAAGGCTTGAACCGGGGCGGGCAAGATCACGGCCATGTCGACGAAGATAACCCGGGTCCGTCGGCGCCGGCCTGCGCTCAGCCATGACGATCAGTCATGCCGCGACGGGCTTCGGCCGGACTCGGGCGATGCTGTCCAGGCGCCGGCGCCGAACTTGCCCGCGAAGGCGCCGAGATTGCGGACGTTGAGTGCAGATTCGAGACCCGATACCCGATTCGCCAGGATAACCACCGATCCACCCCGAGCTACGGTCCCATCTGATTTCCCGTGATCAGATCAGGAGTCCCGTGGCGAAGATCATCGTGGCCGCACCGCCGATCCCCGGCGAGGTCGGACCGTTGCTGCAGGTGGCCCGGGCGCTGGCCGATCGCGGACACCGCATCACCGTGCTGTCCGGCCCGTCGTTCCGGGCCGAGACGGAAGACGCCGGTCTCGCGTTCGCGCCGCTGGGCGGGGACGCCGACTACGACGTCCGGGAGATCAGTGCCGTACGCGGGGACGGTCTCCCGCCGGACGCCGAGGAACTGAACCACGGCTGGATCCGCGCCCTCGTCGATCCGATGCCGGACGAACATCGAGCCCTGCAGGCGCTGCTCGAAGAGGATCCCGACCAGTACCTGATCAGCAGCGTCCTGTTCCTCGGTCTTCTGCCGATCAGATACGGGGTGCCCGGGCGCCAACCGCGGGGCTGGGTCGGGGTGAGCGTGATCGGGCTGGCCATCACCAGCGAGGACGCGACGTTCTACGGTCCCGTGCCGCTGGCCGGCGACGAGAACGCGGTGAAGGTGGCCAACCGGGCGGCCAATGCCGTCTTCGCCGAGGTGTCGACGCCGACGCGGGAGCGGCTACGCGAACTCCTGCTGGACCTGGGCGCCGCCGAGCCGGTCACGGTCGCGTGGCCGGACGTCCTGTACACCGCACCGGACGCCGTGGCGGCGCTGACCGTGCCCGGCTTCGAATTCCACCGCGGTGATCTGCCCGGCACCATCCATCTGGTCGGCGCCCTGCCCCCGCTGCCGGCGAGAAGCTGGGATGCGCCCGCCTGGTGGGCCGACCTGGACGGCTCGCGCCCGGTGGTGGTGGTGGTCACCTCGCAGCTGGTCGAGCCCACGCTCCTCGGCCTCGCCGACCGGGACGTCACGGTCGTGGCCGCGCTGGGTGGCGCGGACCCGGAATCGCTGTCGATCCCGCTGCCGGCCAACGCCCGGGTGGCGAGCCACCTCCCGTTCGAGGCGCTGCTGCCCAGGACGGCTGTCCTGATCACCGACGGCGGCATCGTCGGCATTCAGCAGGCTCTCGCGGCCGGCGTACCGGTGATCGTCGGTGGCGACACCGAGGACCAGCCGGCCAACGCGACCCGCGTCGCTCACCACCAGCTGGGCGTCGACCTGCGGACCGGGAACCCGGCTCCGGAGGCCGTCGCCCGGGCCGTCACCGAGGTGCTGGGAAGTCCGGACATCCGCGAGAACGTCACCCGGCTGGCCAAGGTCTATGCCCAGCACGACCCGATCGAGGAGATCGAACGCCTGGCTGTCGGCTGAACCGAGCCCGCCCCTCCGGTCGCCGGGCCGGGCCGGACGCCGAACGTGATTCGGCCACGACCGGCGTAATGACGAATTTTCCGTATGACGTTCAGAAAGTGATCGGTGAAGTCGGCCGTGCGGTTAGCTTTTGCTCCCGTGTCTACCCAATCAGAAGTCGAACGGCCGGCGACCAAGCTCGTCGTCGTGGTCGACGAAACCCTCGCCATCGGTCCCGCGGTCAACGCCGCCACCGTCCTCGGGCTCGCTGTCGGCGCCCGGCTCACCGAGTCCCTCGGCGCCGACGGCAAGGACGCCTCGGGCGGAGTGCACCTGGGCCTGAACACCCATCCCGTGCCGGTCGTGACGGCCGGCCGGGAGCAGTTGCGCGAGTTGCACCGCAAGTCCACCGAGCGGCCGGACCTGCTCGTCGTCGGCTTCAACGAGGTCGCCCGGCAGGCCCGCGTCTACGAGGACTACCTGGCGACGCTGGCCGAGACGCCGGCCGAGGACATCGACTACGCCGGGGTGGCCGTGTTCGGTCCGCGCAACCGGGTCACCGCGCTGACGAAGCGGTTCCCGCTGCTGTGACGACGAATCTGGCACCGCCGCAGACGCCGGAGCCGGTGACCGAACGGCACCGGCTGGGGATCGTCGCGGGCACCGCGCTCTTCGTCGGCGCTGTCCTCGGGCCCGGGGTGATGGTGCTGCCGGCGATGGCCGCCAAGGCCGCCGGTCCGGCGTCGATCGTGGCCTGGGTCGTGCTGCTGGTGTTCAGCGTGCCGGTGGCGGCCACGTTCGCGGCCCTGGGCGCCCGGCATCCCGACGGCGGCGGGGTCGCCACCTTCGTGACCCGGGCCTTCGGTCCGCGGTTCGCCGTCCCGGTCGGCTGGTGGTTCTATTTCCTGGTGCCGGTCGGGGTGCTGGCCGGTGTGCTGGTGGGCGGCGAGTACGTCGCGGCGGCGCTCGGCGCCGGCCGGGGCGCCGCCCTGGCGATCGGGGTGGCGATCCTCGCGGCCGCCTTCGGCGCCAACTACGTGGGGCTGCGCCTGACCGGCCGGGTCCAGGTGGTGATGGTCTCGGTGCTGGCCGTTCTCCTGCTGGTCACGGTCATCGCCGCGGCCCCGGCGAGCCGTCCGGCCAACTTCACCCCGTTCGCCCCGCACGGCTGGGCGGCGGTCGGAACAGCCGCGACCGTGCTCTTCTTCGCCTTCTCGGGCTGGGAGGCGGCCAGCCACCTCTCGGCCGAGTTCCGCGATCCGCGCCGCCACCTGCCGCGGGCCACCGGGCTGACGCTGGCGCTCGTCACGGTGCTCTACCTGGCGCTCGCCGTCACCACCATCGGCGTTCTCGGCCCCGCCGCCGGGACCACGGCGGTGCCGCTGAGCCTGTTGCTGGAGACCGCGTTCGGCCCGGCCGGGCGGGCTGCCACCGCCGTCGCGGCCGTGTTCCTCAGCTTCATCGCCGTGAACACCTACCTCGCCGGCGCGGCCCGGCTGGGGGCGGCGCTGGGGCGGGACGGCGGACTGCCGCGCGCGCTGGCCAAGGGCGGCGCCGCGGGTGACGTGCCGCGGCGCAGCCTCACCGTCCAGCTGGCCCTGTGCGCGATCGTCGTCGTGGTCACGGTCGTGTTCACCGTCGAGCTGGACACCCTCCTGCGGGTCACCTCGGCCTGTCTCGCGGCCGTCTCCTTCGCCGGGATGGCGGCCGCCCTGCGGCTGCTGCCGAAACGCTCCGCCGTCTGGTATGGCGCGGCGGCCGGCCTGGTGTTCACCGCGCTGATCCTGGCGTTCTGCGGCGTTCTCCTGGTCGTTCCGGCGGTGCTGGGAGTCGGCGCGTACCTCACTGTCCGGTCCCGGCCGGGCCGCAAGGACGAGAGGGTCACGGGTCCAGGGGCTCGATGACCGCTTTACGGGTGTGCTGATAGATGACGGAGCTCCGGAAGCCGGCGATCTCCCGGCGTCCGCTGAACTTGTCCATGAGGAAGGCGTGCAGACTGTCCACATCGGGCACTCCGACGTGGACGAGGAAGTCGTCGCCGCCGGCCACGACGAACACCGACAGCACCTCGGGCAGGGCCATGGCGTACGCCTTGAAGCCCTCGATGACGGTGCGGCTCAACGGCCGGACCTGCACGTGCAGCAGCGCCTGGACGCCGCGGTTGAGGGCGGCGAGATCGACCTCCGCGTGGAATCCGGTGATGACGCCGCGATCGCGCAGCGACCGGACCCGTTCCAGGCAGGTCGAGGGGGCGATGCCGACCGCCCGGGCCAGCTCCCGGTTGGTCTGGCGGGCCTGGGTCTGCAGGTTGGCGACGATCGCCGCGTCAATGTCGTCCACGGTCGGTGATCCTACGCAATCATCGAACGTCCGGCGGGATCGAAGCGCGATGACCGATCGGATGATCTGATCTGCCGACCGCGCGGAGCATGGCAGCGACCCGGGCGGCCGCCTGTTCGGGCCCTCCCTCGGTCAGTGCCGCGCCGACTCCGCACGCGACCGCCCCGGCCTCGATCCACTCCGGCGCGGAGCTGGGGCTGACCCCACCGGTGGGCACCAGCGGCGCGTACGGGACGGCGGCCAGAACCGCCCGCACCCAGTCCGGGCCCAGCGACGCCGCCGGGAAGATCTTCACGGCGTCGGCGCCCAGCTCGAGCGCCTCCATCACCTCGGTGACCGTGCCGGCGCCGGGGATCACCGGCACGCCGTGGCGGTGCCCGGCCCGGATGACGTCGGACCGCACGTTCGGCGTCACGAGGAAGCGGGCCCCGGCTCGGACGGCGGCCCCGGCGGCCGCGGCGTCCAGGACGGTGCCGGCGCCGATCACTGTGTGGGCGGGCGCCGTGGAGGCCAGGTCCCCGATGATGTCCAGCGCTCCCGGCGTCGTGAGCGTGACCTCCAACGTGTGCAGCCCGGCGTCCAGGAACGCCTGGGCGGTCTGCCGGGCGGCGGTCACCTCGGTGCCGCGGACGATGCCGATGATGTGTTGGGCGGTCAGCGCAGCCACCGTTTCCCAGCGATACACGCGGTGCCTCGATTCGTATATGCGAATGCTGTTTACATTATGGGGTGCACCGGCCACCATCGACGCATGTGTTCAGTGAAGGTGATGCGGGTGGGGCGGCGCCGATGACGGATGTTGTGACGATGGGCGAGACCATGGCGGTGATGTCCGGCACCGGGGTGGGCCCGCTGCGCCATGAATCCACCCTGCGGCTGGGGGTGGCCGGCGCCGAGGCGACCGTGGCGATCGGTCTCCGGCGCCTCGGGGTTCCGGCCGCCTACCTCGGCCGGGTCGGCGACGACGAGCTCGGCCGCGCGGTCCTCATGCGCCTGCGCGGGGAGGGCGTCGACGTGGAATTCGTGCGGGTGGACCCGGAAGCCGCCACCGGGCTGATGGTCAAGGAGCGCCGCACCACCAAGGTGAGCCGGGTCCGGTATTACCGCACCGGCAGCGCGGGGTCGCGGCTCGCCCCGGCCGACGTCCCGGAGAGCCTCGTCGTCGGGGCGCGGGTCCTGCATGTCACCGGCATCACGGCGGCGCTGAGCGACTCCTGCCGGGAGGCCGTGCGACTCGGGATGGACCTGGCCAAGGCGCACGGGGTCCTGGTCTCGCTCGACTACAACTACCGGGCCGCGCTGTGGCCGCCGGAGGAGGCCCGGGAGGTGCTGCGCGATCTGACCTCGTACGCCGATGTGGTCTTCGCCGGCGACGACGAGGCCCGCATGGTCGCCGACCTCGGGCTCGCGGCCACCCCGGAGGAGACCCTGCACGCCTTCGCCTCGCTCGGCGCCGGCCAGGTGGTGGTCAAGCTGGGCGCCCAGGGAGCCCTGGGGCTGGCCGACGGCACCGTGTCGCGAGTGCCGGCGATCCCGATCGAGGTGCTGGATCCGGTCGGCGCGGGTGACGCGTTCGCCGCCGGATATCTCGCCGCCCTGCTGCGCGGTGAGTCGTTCGAGCAACGGCTGCGCTGGGGTTCGCGGCTGGGGGCGTTCGCGGTCGCGTCGTCCGGCGACTGGGAGGGGCTGCCCCTGCTCGACGAGCTCGGGCTGCTCGACCGGGCCGACGGGGACGTGCTGCGCTGAGCCGGACCCGCCGGACGCACCCTCGCTGTCCCGGGGGTGCGCCCGGCGCCGTCTCACGGCGTGGTGACCGAGACGTTGTCGAAGGCGGCGTGCCCGGTCGAGGCCGTGGTCTGCAGGCCGACGTAACTGGCCGCGGGCTGCAGGGAGCTGTCGGTCGCCGACGCCACCAGCCGGCCGTTGTCGTACAGCGAGACGGTCGTGCCCTTCACTTCCAGGCGCAGCCGGTACGTGGTCCCGGCGCTGGTCTCGGTGTCCGAGCCCACGCCGGTCAGCTTGGTGTTGGCCCCGTCGACCAGCTTGCCGATCGCGTATTTGTTGCCCCACGAGGCGATGCCGGCGTAGTAGTAGTTCCTCCGGTCGGTGTACCGGGCCAGCAGCACGTTGTCGCGCTCGGCCGGGGTGGTCTCCATCGGGGTGACCTCGGCCGCGACCGAGTAGTCGCGGGCCTTGACCAACCGGTTGCCCTGCAACGTCTGCAGGTGCCCGGCCGGCGCGTTGCCGAGCGACTGGGCCTTGCCGTTGCGGACCTCGAACGACGCCCCGTTGGGGATGTCGGGGCCCTGCGCCATGGCCCACTTCGACGGGTCGATGATCGGCACGCTGGGGCTCCACTTGGCCAGGTTGATGGTCTCGTTCCAGCCGGGCCGGTGGTTCTTGGTGTTGTACCAGACCCAGTCCGCGCCGTTGACGTTGACCGGGAACTGCCGATAGATCATCGAGTCCTCGACCCCGCCGGCCACGCCGAGGTCGAGCGTCATCGTCGACCGGTCGAGGTTCCAGCGGATGCCGTCGGGGGAGGTCAGCCGGCCCCCTCGGGACGGGTAGTCGTCCTGCCATCCGACCACGACCATCTGGTACGTGCCGTCGGCCATCTTGCGCACGTTGGGCCCGCCGATGCCGAGGCTGGCCCAGCCGCCGTCGTTCATCGGCCGGATGAGCGGGTTGGCCGGCGACTTGGTCCACGGCCCGCGCGGGTTGGTGGCGGTGGCGTAGCAGATGAACTCGGGCTCGCCGCCGGCCGACGCGATCTTCCCGGCGGTGTACCACATCTTCCAGACGCGTTCCTGGGCGTCGTACAGCAGTGACGAGTTGTAGATCCAGTTGTCTTCCCAGGCTTCGGTGATGTCCAGCACCACGCCGAACTTGCGCCACGGCCCGGCCGGGTCGGTGGCCTCGGCGTAGTGCACCCGGCCGACGCCGTCGGTGCCGACCCCGAAGTACGTCATGTGCCAGGTGCCGTTGCGGTAGACCACGCTCGGCTGGTTGAGGGCGCCGCCCTCGGTCGGCAACGTCTGGCTGACCACCGGATCGGTCTTCTTCGTCCAGTGCTCGCCGTCATCGCTGGTGGCGTAGCCGATGTTGGTCAGGGAGCCGTACCACATCTTGAACTTCGGGCCGCCTCCCGTCGCGTACACGAGAGTCGGATCCTGCATCAGGGTGCTCTCCCACGGCAGCGACTTGGCCACCACGACGCCGTGGCGGTTCCAGCCGGGGATGTTGCCGAAGGAATCGGTGAAGACGGGGGCGGCCTTCGGGGCCGGCACGAAGCCGACCAGGAGGGCGACGACGGCGGACACAGCTTGCATGGGGGCTCCGATCACTGGAGACGCAGGACGGTGAAGGAGTTGGCCGGGAAGGTCCAGTCGAGCGTGGTGCCGGGGGTGGAGGAGACGGGGACGACGCGGGTGACGTTCGCCGCGTCGTTGCGGTCGCCGCGGGCGCCCTGGAGCTGGGTGACGCGCATGGTCGGCGCGGTCGGCCGGAAGCCGTTGAGGCTGATCGCCGGCGTCTGCGCGGCCGGGCCCGAGTTGACCACTTGCAGCTGCAACGTCGTGCCGTCGGTCTTGGCGGTGACGTGGAGCGCCGGATTGCTGGTCGTCGCGGCGACCGCGGTGGGCAGATAGCTCTCGGCGATCATCCGGGTGACGTGACCGGGAGGCTGCAGCCAGCTCCGGCGGGTGTCGAAGAAGACCAGGCCCTGGTCCCAGCCGTCGTCGTTCTGGCCGTCCGGCTGCAGCGCGTTGGCCGAGGTCACCACGCTGACCCGGTTGCCCAGGCTCTCGAACGCCCCGATCGCCACGGCGTTGGCCAGCGCCCGGCTGACGTCGTGCTGGTCGGCGTTGAGCTCGAGGATGTTGATCCGGTAGTCGACGTCCGGGCGGTAGCGGTGGACCCAGGTGTCGAAGCTGTCCACCGCGTCGACCAGGTGCGGCACGGCGTACGGGTCGCTGGTCCACACGTGCAGGTCGATGGCCAGCCGTCCGCCCGCGGCCGCGGTGGCGTCGAGGATCGACCGATACGCCGACAGGCTGGTCAGCCCCGAGTGGGCGCCGGTGACACGCTCGGGGTCGGCGATCACGTCCTCGTAGCTGAAGTCGCCGACGGTCAGCGTCAGGGTCGGGTCCTTGGCCCAGATCGCCCGGGCCCCGGCGACGAACTTGGCCGCGAACGCGTCGTCCACCCGTTGCTCGTTGCCCAGCTCGAGGTGGTCGACCCGGTAGGGCGCCGGGTGCCCGTCGGCCGCCCGCTGGGCGCCCCAGTACGTATCGACGGGGGCCTTGAGATAGTCGACGAAGTCGGCCAGGTCGGCCGGTGTCTCGTCGATGTTGAGCGTCGGGATGCCCGAGATCCCCATCGCCTCACACAGGTTGAGGAACTCGATGATGCCCCAGCCGTGGGTGTCGACCTTCGTGCTCCAGAAACCGTTCAGGATCGGCCGGTTCTCCCGCGGCCCGATCATGTTCTTCCACCGGTACCCGGGCACGTTGACGGCCAGGCCGCCGAACCGCAGCACGCTCACGCGCTGGTCGGCCAGCGCGTCGGCGATGTCCTTGCGGACCGGCAGATCGCGGAACCGGCCCCAGGAGCCGGGCTGGACGAAGACATAGCCGAGATCCGCTGTGCCGGGGGAGTTCAGCGTGATGGAGACGGCGCCGGTGGGGTTGCTCGTGGCCGGGGTGAAGGTGAACGGGTACTTGGCCCAGTCGCCGCGGGCCGTCACGGTGGAGCTGCCGCCCTCACCCGACACGGTCACCGTGACGGCCGGCCCCGGGGTCCGCAGGTAGACGTACCCTTCGTACGGCCGGCCGGCGATCAGGTTGATGCCCCAGCGGTTGAGCCCGCGGTTGTCCACCCCGAACCGCCCGGAGCCCGCGGTGTAGGTGATCCGCTGGCTCTGCGCACCGCGGAACGGCCGGTCGGTGGTCAGCGACAGCGACCCGGTGGCGGTGCCGGAGGCGGTCCGCCGCCACTGCCCGCTGACCCCCGGCTCCACGGCCGGCTCGCCGAACACCTCGCCGTAGATCAGCTGGCTGTACAGGCCGCCGTAGATCTCGTGGTTGACGTTCTCCAGGCCGGAGCCGGTCATCCGGCGGCTGATCGGGGCGGCCTCGGCGTTCAGGGCGTTGACCGCGATGGTGTTGCCGACCGGGGCGATCTCCCAGGTCTGGTCGCGGGCGCCGATGTCGTCCCAGATCTGCGCCGGCGACTCGCGGGCGGTGGCCGCGCCCACGACCGACAGGACACCCGACGGGCGCCGCTGGTTGGACAGCCGGTAGAGGCCGTCGGCGCCGGCCCGGATGGCCCAGCCCTGATCGGTGGCGTCCACGTCGTCGTAGATCATCGCGCGGGTGCCGTTGGTCGTTTGCCCGCCGAGCAGCGACAACAGCCGGCCCGACTTGTGGTTGACGACGTGGTACCAGCCGTCGCCGTTGTCGACGATCCGCCAGAATTGGTCGGGCTGGTTGATCTGCTCGTACAGGTCGGCGACGGCGTTGTTGCCGGTCGCCCCGCGCAGGACCGACAACGCCGTCCGGCTGTTGTGGTTGACGATCGTGTAGAGCTTGTCTGGGTCGAAGGTCTGGACGGGCACGATCTGCCAGTCCTGGCCGGCGGCGCCGGCCGCGGCCCGCACCTGGACGCGACTGTTGTCGGCCCCCGACCCGGCCACGGACAGGACGGCGGACGGCCGCTTGCGATTGCTGATGCGGACGTGACCGGCCCCGCTCGCCGTGACGGTCCAGTCCTGGTCGGGTGCGGTGCTCAGGTATCTCCACAGGTGCGCGGGAGTGCCGTCGGCGGTGGCGCCGTTCACGGTCGACAGGGCGCGGCCGCTGCGCTTGTTGATCAGCTTGACGTACCCGAGGTCCGACCGTTCGATCGTCCACAGCTGGTCGGACGCGCCGACGTCGCGGTGGACGATGCCGGCCGTCCCGTCCGCGGTGCCCCCGCCGAGCGCGGACAGCAGACCGCCACCGGCCCGGCTGACGATCTTGTAAAAGACGGTGGTGGAGTCACCCGCCTCGGCGGCGGCCGCCGATGGTGAACCGGCGGCCGCCGGTTGGGCCGGCGAGAATCCCGACATGCCGATGGTGAGGGCGGCGAGGGCGGACACCGGCCGTTTCATGTGCTTGCCTTGCGCGCACCGGCCAGCCGGCGGGACCGGATGCGGTCGGTCGTGACGGCCACGGCGAGCACCAGGCCGAGCACGATCTGCTGGTAGTACGGCGAGACGTGCAGGATGACCAGGCCGGTGTTGATGACGACGAGCAGGATCGCGCCGAAGGCGACCCCGACGACCCGGCCCGCGCCCCCGGACAGGCTGATCCCGCCGATCACCGCCGCGGCGATCGCCGTGAGCTCCCAGCCCTGCCCGACACCGGGCTGGCCGACCGACAGCCGGCTGGTGATCAGCACGCCGACCAGGCCGGCGCAGAGCGCGCTGACGACGTAGGCCAGCATGATCCGCCGTTCGGTGCGGATGCCGGCCAGCCGGGCGGCCTCGCGGTTGCCGCCCACGGCGTAGAGCTGACGGCCGGCGTAGGTGCGCTCCAGGAAGACCCAGGCCACCACGCAACAGACGATGAAGATCACCGTGGGGACCGGGACGAGCAGCAGGCGGTACGCGTTGAGGTCGGTGAACGACTCGCTGACGCCGTCGATCGGGAAGCCCTTGGTGATGGCCAGCGCGGCCCCGCGGGCGGCCACCAGCGTGATCAGCGTGGTGACGAAGGGCGGGACGCCGAGCCGGGTGACGAACAGGCCGTGGACGACGCCGATCGCGGCCGCCAGCAGCAGCGTCAGCCCGATCGAGGGCAGCGTGGGGAGGCCCGCGCTCGCGTTCAGCCACGCCGACAGCACCGCGGTCAGGGCCACCACCGACCCCAGTGACAGGTCGATGCCCCCGGTCAGGATCACGAAGCTGACCCCCAGCGCGAGAATCCCGTACTGGGCCAGGTCGAAGCCCATGGTCTGCAGGTTGGACACCCCGGCGAAGTTGTCGCTGGCCGCCGAGAACGCGAGGAACAGGACGATCACCGTGGCGATCACCCCGATCTCCGGGGTGGCGGCCAGCCGGGTGACCAGCCGCCGGCCGGCCGGCTCCTGGGCGGGCTCGGGCGGCGTGACGGCCGGCGTCTCCGTGGGCGCGGCGGTCATCGTGCGGCCCCGATGGTGGCGGCGGTCATTACTGCCTCCTTGCTGAACTGGTCGCGGTCGAAGGTGCGCACGAGTCGCCCGTGCGACATGACGGCGATGCGGTGGGTCAGCTGCATCAGCTCCTCCAGTTCGGAGGAGGCGACCAGGACCGCCATGCCGTCGGCCGCGGCCTGCTCGATGAGCCGGTAGATGCCGGCCTTGGCGCCCACGTCCACGCCGCGGGTCGGTTCGTCGAGCAGCAGCAGCCGGGGCCGGGCGGCGAACCACCGGCCGAAGACGGACTTCTGCTGGTTGCCGCCGGACAGCCCGCGGACCGGCTGCTCGATGGACGTGCACTTGACGGTGGCCGCCTGGGCCGCCTCGGCCGCGAAGGCGCGTTCCCGCCGGGGCGAAAGGAAGAACCGGGAGACCGAGAGGGCCGGGAGCACGGCCAGCGAGACGTTCCGCCGGACCGGGTCGTCCAGCAGCAACGCCTGATGCTTGCGGTCCTCGGGCACCAGCCCGACACCGGCCGCGGCCGCGTCGGCCGGGCTGCCCGGGTCGTACGGCCGGTCGTCGAGCGTCATCACCCCGCCGGTGCGGGGGATCGCGCCCATCACCGTGTGCAGCAGCCGGCTGCGGCCGGAACCCATGAGCCCGGCGACGCCGAGGATCTCACCGGCCCGCAGGGTCAGGTCGATCGGTCCGATGCCGGGCGCGGTCAGGGCACTGGCGGTGAAGGCGTTCCGGTCCTGCGCGGCCGTGCGGGGCTCGCCGACCAGGTCGCTCAGCTCCGCGCCGACCATGGCCCGGACCAGTCGCTGCTCGGTGGCCTCGCCGGGGGTCAGGTCGGCGACCAGCCGGCCGTTGCGCAGCACCAGCACCCGCTGGGCGACCTCCCGGACCTCGTCGAGGCGGTGGCCGATGAACACCACCACCGCGCCGGCGTCGGCCAGCTCCCGGGCCGCCGCGAGCACCGCGGCCGACTCGACCGGGCCGAGCGCCGAGGTGGGCTCGTCGAGCACCAGGACGCGGGGGTTCCGGCCGAGCGCCTTGGCTACCTCGATGAGCTGCTGCTGCGGCACGGTCAGCGTCTCGACCAGCCGGTCGGTGCCGATCGTGGCGCCGATCCGGTCGAGCAGGGCCCGGGCCTGGCGGCGCTGGGCGGCCCGGTCCACCAGCACCCTGCGGGTGCCGGTCGGCGGGTGGCCGAGAAGCAGGTTCTCGGCCACCGACAACTGGCCGACCAGCGGGAACTCCTGCGATACGTGGGCCGCCCCGAGCTGCTGGGCGTGCCCCGGATCGCCGGTGCGCAACGCGACCCCGCCGATCTCGACGGTGCCCTCGTCCGGGCGGACGATGCCGGACAGGATCCCGGTCAGGGTCGACTTGCCGGCGCCGTTCTCGCCGACCAGCGCGACGATCTGGCCGCCGTGCAGATCGAGGCGCGGCACGTCCAGCACGGTCGTGGTGCCGTACGACTTGCGCAGGCCCGTCAGTCGTACGGTGGTCGCGTCGGTCGTCACTGCGCCGGCACGCCCAGCTCGGCCAGGCCGCTCTGGAACTGCTCGAGGTTGGACCGGGTCACCAGGCCGATGCCCGAGCTGAGGGTGCGCACCCCACTGGCGTCGGTGAGGTACGGCTCGACGATCTTGGCGGTCGCCTCGGGGCCGAGCACCTTCATCGCCGTGAGCAGATAGACGCCGAGATAACCCTGCTGGTAGGGGCGCTGCAGGATCATCGCCTGGATCACGCCGTCCTTGACGAACTGCACGGTCTTGGGCTCGGCGTCGTCGGCCACCACCTGCACCTTGCCGGCCTTGCCGGCCGCCTGGACGGCCTGGCCGACAGCCGGTCCGACGTAGGACCAGACCGCGTAGATGCCGCCCAGGTTGGGGTTGGCCTGCAGCGCGGTCTGCGCGTTGGACAGCGCCTTGGCCGGGTCGGCGTCGTCGGTGAGGGTCTGCACGATCTTGATGTCGGTGCCCTCGATCGCCTTGGTGAAGCCGGCGATGCGCTGAGTGGCGTTGGCCGCGGTGAGCGAGCCGGCCAGGATCGCCACCTCACCCTTGCCGTTGAGGAGCTTCTTCATCGCCTCGCCGGCCTGCACGCCGGCATCGAAGTTCGGGGTGCCCAGATAGAGCACCGGCTCGCGGGTGCCGGGCAGCGGCGAGTCGATGGCGACCACGTCGATCCCGGCGCCCAGGGCGGCGTCGACCGGTCCCTTGACCGCCGCCGGGTCGACCGCGGACAGCGTGTAGCCGGACACCTTCTGGGCCCGCAACGTGTCCAGGATGGACAGCTGCCGCGTCAGGTCGCCGCCCTGGGGCGCCTGGAACTCGGCCTTGACGCCGAGCTCCTTGGCCGCGTTGTTCAGCCCGGCCTCGCCTTCGCGCCAGAAGGCCGACGGGTTGTTGATGACCATCGCGACGTTCACGTCGGCGACGCTCTTGCCGGCCATCTGCTTCTTGATCTCGGCGGTGATCTTGCCGAGGTTGTCGTCGTTGAAGGTGATCGAGCCCGGCAGGTCGGCCGGCGGTGCGGTGTCCGCCGCCGCGCCGGTGTCGTCGCCGCTCTTGCTGCAGCCGGCCGCGGTGACGACGGCCAGCGCCACCGTCAGGGCGATGGCTGTCCGGCGGAGTCTTTCCCGCATGGTGCCCCCTCATGGATTCGTATATACGAACGCTGTTTACATTTCCGTTCGGTTACGTGACTATCGACCCATGGCTTCATCGATGTCAATGCCCGGCTCCGGAAGACCGCGGACAGTCCTCGTCGGTTGCGGTGCGATGGGGGAGATGGCCGCGAAACTCGTCTACGCCGCCCCGGACGCGCCGGCCGAGGTGGTCGCCACGGTCGATGTGCGCGCCGATCGGGCGGCCGCGGTCGGGTCGCTGCTCGGGGTCCCCGGCTTCGCCTCCCTCGCCGAGGCCGTGGCCGCCGTCGAGCCGGACGCGGCCGATCTGCGGTTACCGCACGACCTGCACGCCGCGGCGGTGCTCGAGGCGCTCGCCGCCGGGTTGCACGTGCTGGTGGAGAAGCCGCTGGCCACCACGGCGGACGACGCGCGGGCCCTGGCCGAGGCGGCCCGGCGCAGCGGCCGGGTGGTCGCGGTGGCCGAGAACTACCCGCACCTGCGGACGGTGCGGGCCGCCGCCGAGGCCATCGCCGCCGGCCGGATCGGCGACCTGGTCGCGGTGCGCTCCACCCGGGCGTACCGGATCGGGGGAGTCTGGGTCCGGGACGGCTGGCGCACCGGCGCCGGGTCGGCGGCCGGCATCCTGCTCGACCAGGGCACCCACCACACGAGCCTGCTGCGGCGGCTGGCCGGGGACGTCGTCGCGGTGTCGGCGGCGCCCGGCCGGTCGGCCGGCGACACCGTCGGGCTCACCCTGCGGTTCGCCTCCGGGATCGTCGGCCAGTCCCTCTACACCTGGCAGACGCCCGCGACCGTCGTCGAGACCGAGGCCACCGCGTACGGCACGAGCGGGCGCATCGACATCGGCATCGCCTATGACACCGCGGACGGCCGGGCTGTGCTGACCACGCCGGACGCCCCACCGGAGACGCTGACTGCCGGGGAGAACTACTACGACAGCCACGCCGTGATGGTGGCCGACTTCGCCGCGGTGATCCGGGACGGGCGCGCACCGGTGGTCGGCGTGGCCGACGCCCAGGCTGACCTCGACGTGGTGCTGGCCGCGGCCCGATCGCTGGCCGAGGGCGGCCGCGAGATCCGGCTGGAGGAGGCCGCATGACCGAACTACCGAGCCGATCGGTCCTCGGGGGCCGCGACCGTGCTCCCGCGCGGGCCAACTACCGGGCGATGGGCCTGACCGACGACGATCTGCGCCGTCCCATCATCGGCATCGCCAACACCTGGACCGGCACCATGCCCTGCAACGCCGGGCTGCGGGAGCTGGCTGTGGCGGTGGCCGACGGCATCCGGGCGGCCGGCGGGACCCCGATGGAGTTCAACACCATCGCCGTCTCGGACAGCATCACCATGGGCACCCCGGGCATGCGGGCCTCCCTGGTCAGCCGGGAGGTGATCGCCGACTCGATCGAGCTGATGGGCCGGGCGCACAGCTTCGACGCGTACGTCTGCCTGGTCGCCTGTGACAAGACGACGCCGGCGGCCATGCTGGCCATGGCCCGGCTCGACCGTCCGGCGCTGATCCTGCACGGCGGCGCGATGGCCCCCGGGCACTGGCGCGGCCGTCAGGTCACCTCGGCCGACGTCTACGAGGCGCTGGGCGCGGTCGCCACCGGCGAGCTGACCGACGACGACCTGCGCGACCTGGAAGGCGCGGCCTGCCCGGGCATCGGCGCCTGCGGCGGCCAGTTCACGGCCAACACGATGGCCACCGTGCTGGACGCGATGGGCCTGTCCCCGTCCGGCTTCAACTCGATCCCGGCGGCCGACGAGACCAAGACACCGGCCGCGGTCCGCGCCGGCGCCACGATCATGCGGCTGCTCGAGGACGGCACCACCGTCGGGAAGCTGCTCACCCGCGCGTCGTTCGAGAACGCGGTGGCGGTGGCGGCCGGCTCCGGCGGCTCCACCAACGCCGTCCTGCACCTGCTGGCGCTGGCCGGGGAGGCCGGGGTGCCGCTCGACCTGGACGACATCGACGCGATCAGCCGGCGTACGCCCCTGCTGGCCGACCTCAAGCCGGGCGGCCGCTATCTGGCCACCGACCTGTACGCGGCCGGGGGCATCCCGCTGCTGCTGCGCCGGATGCTCGACGACGGCCTGCTCGACGGGACCGTGCCGACGGTGGAGGGCGTGGACCTGGACGCGGCGGTGGGGCCCGTCGCCCCGCCGGCCGCCAACCGCGACATCGTCCGCCCGGCGGCCGACCCGGTGCAGGGGGAGGGCGGCCTGGTCGTGCTGCGGGGCAACCTCGCCCCGGACGGCGCGGTGGTCAAGGTGACGGCGACGACGCCGCGCCGGCACACCGGACCGGCCCGGGTGTTCGACGACGAGGCGGCCGCCTACGCGGCCGTGACCGGCGGCCGGATCATCTCCGGCGACGTCGTGGTGATCCGCGGCGAGGGCCCGCGCGGCGCGCCCGGCATGCCGGAGATGTTGCAGGTCACCGCGGCCATCGTCGGCGCCGGCCACGGGTACGACGTGGCTCTGGTGACCGACGGGCGGTTCAGTGGGGCCACCCGCGGCCTGATGATCGGGCACGCCTGTCCCGAAGCCGCCGCCGGTGGGCCGCTGGCCGCGCTCCGCGACGGCGACACCATCCGTATCGATGTCGACGAGAGAACCCTGGAGGTGCTGGACGTGGATCTGGCCGCACGAGAACACGTGGTCTGCGGGCGCGTCCCGGAACCCGGCGTGTTCGCCAAGTACGCTGCGATGGTCGGGCCGGCGTCGACCGGCGCGGTGACGGTCCGATGAACGTCGTCATCACCGACTGCGACCACGGCGACGTGGACCGTGAGCGCGCCCTGCTCACCCCGCGGTTCGATCTGACCGTCGCCGACTGCCGCACCGAGGACGACGTGCTGGCCGTCGCGGCCGGCGCCGACGCGGTGATCTGCCAGTACGCGCCGGTCACCGACCGCGTGCTGGCCGGGCTGCCGCGCTGCCGCGTGGTGGTTCGCTACGGGGTCGGCTACGACAACATCGACACCGAGGCCGCCGCCGCGCGCGGGATCTGGGTGGCCAACGTGCCCGACTACGGCGTCGAGGAGGTCGCCGCGCACGCCCTGACCTTGAGCCTGACGCTGCTGCGCGGGGTCGACCGGCTGGCCCGGCGGGTCCGGGCCGGGGAGTGGGACTACCGGGCGGCCCGGCCGCTGCGCCGGATCAGCGAGCTGACCCTGGGCGTGATCGGGTACGGCCGGATCGGCGCGACGTACGCCCGGATGGCCACCGGGCTGGGCGCCCGCGTGCTGGTGTCCGACGTCCGGCCGTTGCCGGCGGCCGGGCTGACGCCGGGGGCCCGGGCGGTGGCCCTGCCCGACCTGCTGGCCGCGGCCGACCTCATCTCGGTGCACGTGCCCGCCGGCGCCGGCGGCGTGCTGCTCGGCCCGGCCGAGATCGCCGCCATGCGTCCCGGCGCCTACCTGGTCAACACCGCCCGGGGCTCGCTGGTCGACCAGGACGCGCTGCTCGCCGCGCTCGACGACGGCCGGCTCGCCGGGGCCGGGCTGGACGTGCTGGCCGAGGAACCCCCACCGCTGACCGGCCTGGTCGGCCACGAGCGGGTCGTGGTCACCCCGCACAGCGCCTGGTATTCCGAGGAGGCCTTTCGCATGTTGAAGGACGACGCCGCCCGAGAAGTGGCGCGGGTGCTCGACGGCGGGCCGCCCCGCCACCCGGTGAACGACGTGCGCGCGGCGGCCGGCCGATGAAGGCTCTGGTCTGGCGGGGCGCCGACGTGGCCGTCATGGACGTCCCGGCCCCCGACCGGGTGCCCGGCCGCGCGCTCATCGACGTCGCGTTCGCCGGGATCTGCGGCACCGACCTGCACATCCGCGACGGCGATCACCCGCGGGCCAAGCCGTCGCTGATCCTCGGGCACGAGTTCGCCGGGCGGCTGGCCGAGCCGGCCGGGGGACTGGCCGCCGGTACCCCGGTGACGGTCGAGCCGCTGCTGTGGTGCGGTCGTTGCCCGGCCTGCCGGAGCGGCGCCCGGCACGTCTGCGAGCGGCTGCGGATGATCGGCATCGACGAGCCCGGCGCGGTGGCCGAGCAGGTGTCGGTCCCGGCCGAGCTGCTCCTGCCGTTGCCGGCGACGATGGACCTGCGGTTCGGGGCCTTCGTGGAACCGCTCGCCGTGGCCGTGCACGCGGTGCGCCGCAGCCGGTTGCGCCTCGGTGAGGTCGCCGTCGTCGTCGGGGCCGGTCCGATCGGGCTGGCCGTGGCCACGTGCGCCCGGCTGGCCGGCGCGACCGAGGTGCTCGTGGTCGAGCCGGCCGAGATGCGCCGCGAACGGGCCCGGGAGCTGGGCTTCACCGTGGTCGACGGCGCGACGCTGACCGCCGCGCGCGAGGCCGGCGAGGGGGTCGGCCAGGTGCTGTTCGACACCGCCGCGGCGCCGGCGGTGGCCGCCGCGACGACCGGCTGGATCGACCCGGGCGGCCGGATCGTCCTGGTCGGCGTGTACTCCCGGCCGGCCCCGGTCGACCTGCAACGGGTGACCTTCGCCGAGATAGAGATGATCGGCACGCGGGTCTACCGGCGGGACGACCTGGAGACCGCGATCCGGCTGCTGGACAGCGGCGCGGTCGACCCGCGGCCCCTGCTCACCCGGACGGTGCCGCTGGCCGCCGCGGACACCGCCCTGGATCTGCTGCGGGCCGGGTCCGAGATCAAGGTGCTGATCGAGGTGGCGGCATGAAGGCGCTGGTGAAGACCGCGGCCGGGCCCGGGCACCTCGAACTGGCCGACGTGCCCGAGCCGCAGGCCAAGCCCGGGTGGGTCGTGCTCGCCGTGCGCTACGGCGGCATCTGCGGCACCGATCTGCACATCGAGGCCGACCGGCATCCGTACTATCCGCCTGTGGTGTTGGGTCACGAGTTCGTCGGTGTGGTCGCCTCGGTGGGGCCGGAGGTGACCGGCTGGTCGGCCGGTGACCGGGTGGTCTGCGAGCCGCACGCGCTGTTCTGCGGCCGGTGCGAGCAGTGCCGGCGCGGTCTGGTCCGGCTGTGCGCGTCCAAGCGGGCGCCCGGGTGGGGGATCGACGGCGCGTTCGCCCCGTTCGTCGCGGTGCCGGCCGCGCTGCTGCACCGGGTGCCCGACGAGGTGCCGGACGAGCGGGCCGCGGTGTGCGAGCCGGCCGCGGTCGCCGCCCGGGCCCTCAACCGGGTGGGCATCGTGCCGGGTGACCGGGTGGCCGTTCTCGGGCCGGGACCCATCGGCATCCTGGCCGCGCTCCAGGCCGCCGCCCGGGGCGCCGACCGTACCGTCCTGATCGGGCGCGACCCCGGTTCGGCGCGGATGCGGACGGCCGCGGAGCTGGGCGTGGAGTGTGCCACCGACCTCGTCGGCGAGGTCGACGTCGTGGTCGACACGACCGGCTCGAGCGCGGCGGTGACGGCCGGGATCGGGGCGCTGCGGCGCGCCGGACGGCTGGTGACGGTCGGCGTCGGTGACGAGACGTTCGCCGTGCCGTGGCGGGACGCGCTGTTCCGCTCGGTCGACGTGAAGTTCAGCTTCAGTTCCGCGTACGAGGACTGGCGGGGCGTGCTCAGCCTGATGCGCCGAGGCGCGCTGCCGGCCGAGCGGCTCACCACCGTGTTCGACCTGGCCGACTGGGAGCGGGCCTTCGCCGCCGTGGCCGATCGCCGGGTCACCAAGGCGCTGGTCCGGCCGTGACGGTCACCTACACCGCACGGGCGGTCACCGAGGTCCGGGCCGAGCACGCCGAGGGTCCGGCCTGGGACGGGCGGCGCGAGGAGCTGCTGTGGGTGGACCAGTTCGCCGGCCTGGTCCACCGGGCCCGGTACACCGGCGGCGAGCTGCGGCCCGTCCGGACGTACCAGGTGGGCCGGCCGGTCGGGGCGGTGGTGCCCATCTCGGGTGCGGACGGCTGGATGCTGGCCGCCGGCGCCGGGTTCCTCCGGCTGTCGGCGGACGGCCGCACCGAGGTGGTGGCCGAGCCCGAGGCCGCGGTCCGCGACACGAACCGGATGAACGACGGCAAGTGCGACCCGCGCGGGCGCTTCTACGCGGGCAGCATGGCCTGGTCCAAGCGGGCCGGCGCCGGATCGCTCTATCGGTACGACGGCCAGGTGCACGCGATCCTGCGCGACGTCACCATCTCCAACGGTCTGGCCTGGTCGGCCGCGGGGGACCTGATGTATTACATCGACACCCCGACCGGGCGGGTGGACGTGTTCACCGTCGGCCGGGACGGCGAGCCGGTCGATCGGCGGCCCGCGTTCGCGATCGACCCGGCCGACGGCGCGCCCGACGGCATGTGCGCCGACGACGAGGACTGCCTGTGGGTGGCGTTGTGGGGTGGCCACCAGGTCTGCCGGTACGCGCCCACGGGCGAGAAGCTGGCCACCGTCGAGGTGCCCGCGCCGCAGGTCTCCAGCTGTGCCTTCGGCGGGCGGACGCTGTTCATCACCACGTCCCAGGAGGGCTACACGCCGGCCGACTCGGCCCGGCACCCGGACGCCGGACGGCTGTTCGCCGTCGACCTGCCGGTCGGTGGCCCCGCGGCCACGCCGTTCACATCGAGGTCTTGACCTCGCGCAGCCGTTCGCCCAGGGCGGCAGCGGCCGCCTGGACGTCGGCGCCCAGCTCGGCCAGCCGCTCGTCGGGCATCCGCTGCAACGGCACGGACAGGCTGATCCCGGCGGCCGGCCAGCCCGGCGCGTCGATCGCCGCCCCGGCGCAGCGCACCCCGGCCGTGGACTCCTCGTTGTCGATTGAGTAGCCGCGGCGCCGGGTCTCGCCCAGATCGCGCAACAGCGCCGGCATGCTGCTCACCGTGGCCGGGGTCAGCGTGCGCAACCGGCCCGGGTACATCGCCCGGACCTCCTGGTCGGACAGCAGGGACAGCAGGGCCTTGCCGATGCCGGTGGCGTACGCGGTGACCCGGACGCCGGACGCCGTGGTCAGGCGGACCGGCTGGGACGACTCGAGCCGCTCCAGATAGAGCACGTCACCGTGGTCGAGGATGGCCAGGTGGCACGTCTCGTTGTGCCGCCGGACCAGGTCGCGCAGGATCGGCTCGGCCAGGCGCAGCAGCCCGGTGCGGACCGGATAGGCCGACCCCACCTCGAACGCGGTCAGCCCGACCCGGTAGCGGCCGTTCTGGTCGCGCACGACGTAGCCGCACTCCTCGAGGGTGGCCAGCAGGTTGTGCGCGCTCGCCTTGGGCAGCTGGGACACCCGGTGCAGCTCGCCGAACGTCATCGGATCGGGGCTGACGGCGATGGTCCGGAGCAGAGCGAGGGCACGCTCCACGGTCCGCACGGTTCGCATAAGCGAACACTATACGTGGGGCAACGATATCGGTCTCTTCGGCGGAGCGCCGGTCGTGTCACCGGGTGAGCAGCCGGCAACACAAAGAATTGCCGGATCGGCGGCAGCAGCCGATGGGGTCCACCGCGTTGATCAATCGGAGTCATCCCCTGGTCTCCCTTGAACTCCCGAGGAGTCGCACCCCATGGCATCCAGCCGCAGCCGTATCAAGGTCGTGGCGGTGACGGCCGCCGCCGTCGTCGCGCTCGGCGTCGGAGTCGGCACCGCGAGCGCGGGCACCCGTGATCACTGGTGGGGGAGCCGGCCGGCCAAGCCGATCGCCTCCGCCAGCCGCGCCCCGAGCGCACCGCCGGTCACGACGGTGACCACCCCGCGCGCGAGCACCTCCCCGCGCTCCACCGCCTCGACCCGGCCGACCTCGACCCGCGCGACGACCTCGCCGCGCGCGACCACCTCGCCCACTCCGTCGACGTCTCCCAAGGCGACCACCGTCGCGTGGGCGGCGCCCCCGGCCAACGCGAACTTCGATTATCAGATCGGGGCGCCTTACCCGCCGCCCTCGGGCGTCACCGTGGTGACCCGCGACTACACCGTGAGCCCGGCCACGGGCGCCGGCATGTACAACATCTGTTACGTCAACGCCCACCAGGTGCAGCCCGGGGCGGACTCGTGGTGGCAGGCCAACCACCCGGAGCTGTTGCTGCGCGACGCCCGGGGACAGCTGGTCATCGACGAGGACTGGGACGAGGTGATGCTCGACTACTCGACGGCGGCCAAGCGGGCCGCGCTGACCGGCGTGGTGAGCGGCTGGCTGGGCGCGTGCGCGAGCAAGGGCTACCAGGCCGTCGAGCTGGACAACCTGGACTCCTTCGGCCGTTCGAAGGGTCTGCTGTCCGAGGCCCAGTCGGTCGCGTACGCCACGTCTCTGACCACCGCCGCGCACGGCAAGGGTCTCGCCGTGGGGCAGAAGAACACCGCCGAGCTGACCACCACGCAGTCCCGCGGTGTCGGCTTCGACTTCGCGGTCGCCGAGGAGTGCGGTCAGTGGGACGAGTGCGGCGAGTACACGCGCACGTACGGCAACAAGGTGATCGTCATCGAGTACACTTCGGCCGGGTTCACCAAGGCGTGCAACGCCTTCGGCAGCAAACTGTCGATCGTGCAGCGGGACGTCAACGTCACCGCCCCGGGTTCGAAAGCCTACGTCCGGAAGGCTTGCTGAGCTGTCCTCTCGCTACGCCCCGGAGATCTCGCGAGGCGACCAGGCCACCATGACCACCGATGACGACTTCGACGAGTTCGTGCGCAGCCGCGGGCAGGCACTGCTGAAGTTCGCGTACGTGCTCTCCAGCGACGCGCACCTCGCCGAGGACATCGTCCAGGAGGTTCTGGCCCGGATGCACCGGCGCTGGGACAGGATCACCGCGATGGACAATCCCGAGGCCTACGTGCGGACCTCGATCGTGCGGCAGTTCCTGTCCTGGCGCCGGCGGCGGGCATCCCGGGAGGCCGTCCTGGCCCAGGTGCCCGAGCCGGCGGGCATCGACGAACCGCAGCAGCAGGTGCTCGCCCGGGACCAGATGTGGCAGCTGCTGGCCGGGCTGCCGCGCGCCCAGCGAGCGGTACTGGTGCTGCGGTTCTATGAAGACCTTCCGGACGACGAGATCGCCAGGACACTGGGCTGTGCGGAATCGACCGTGCGGGCACATGCTTCCCGGGCGCTGGCCCGGATGCGCACCACGTTGGCGGAGAGGAGGGTGGGCGACGATGGATGAGCTGGACCGGCTTCTGGCCGGAACGATGCGCGACGCCGCCGGCCGCGCTCCCTCGGATGTCGGGCTGCTGGACACCGTGCACCGGCGGTCCCGCCGGCATCACCGGCGGCGGGTGGTCACGTGGGTGGCCGCCGCCGCGGTCGTGGTGGCTGTCAGCGTGCCGTTCGTCACTCTCCGGTCCACCCGTCCTGACCCGGTCGTACCGCCGGGGATCACCGCGCCGGCCGAGTCCCCACCGGCCGAGGTCCCGCAGCCGTCCGCCCCGCCCCCGCAGCCCTCCGTCACCTCGCCGAGCACGTCACCGAGCCGTGGCCCGTCCTCGTCCCCGCCGCGGAGCGTGACGTCGGGCAGCCCGGTCAAGCTCGGCGACGGGTGGGTCGCGCCCACCTTCCCGTACGCGTTGCCCATCGTCGAGGGACGGAGGCCGGCCGTCGTCTCGCTGGTCGGCGGACGCCTGACGGCGTACTACGAGGCGACCGACCTCCGCCGGCACGCCGATATCGTGCTCACCGTGTCCGGCCGGAAGCCGCAGTTCGCCACCTCCGCGACCGAGCAGCCGACGCCGGTGCGCGGGCATGCCGGCACCCTGCGCACGGTCGACGTGCAACCGGCGCGACAGCTCACGCTGTACTGGCGGGAATCGGCGAAGCGCTGGCTTCAACTGGCCACCGACGACACGTACACGCCGGAACAGGTCGTGGCGCTGGCCGAGTCATTGACACCGGCGTCGATCGCGGTGCCGCCGCCCTTCCGGCTCGACCTCGCCCCCACCGGGCTGGTGATCGACACGGTCACCCAGTCGCGGATGGTCTTCCGGCCGAACGGCGCGGCGCCGGGCACCGAGGCGTTCAGCACGGTGCTGCGCACCCGGCGCCAGCTGACCGGGATCAACCGGAAGGTCAACGGGTACGACGCGGCACTCACCCGCCGCGACGGCCGGGTGGCCCTGGCGATCGACGTCACCGACTGGAACGCGACGCTGGAGGTGAGTGTCGGGAACGGTCTCGTCATCACCGACGCCGACCTGCTGCGGTTCGCCGCGGGCATCCACATCCTCAACCGCTCGAATCCTGAGTAGACAGCTGACGGGTTGTTTGTCGCTCGTGTCCAAGGAGAGAGGCGCGAAGGCCAGTACCGTACTGAACGTCATAAATACGGCTGAAGGCGGAGGAACCTGCATGCTGGAGAGCGCGGGTCCGTCCGTCGGCCGTGACGTTCGCTTCGTGAGGCTGAGCTGTGCTTTCTCTGATGCTGGACCTGGTGGGGGTCTTCGCCTTCGCCACCTACGGCGCTTCGCGGGCGCTGCAGGCCCGGATGAACATCTTCGGCGTCTTCGTCTTCGTCTGCGCCGGTCTGGTGGCGATGGGCGGCGGCACCGTCCGGGAGATCATCCTGCGGGGGACCCCGATCTACCTGGTCGACTATTGGTACGTGCTGGTCGTCGTCCTGGCAGTGATCACGGCGATCCTGTCGTTGCGCCTTTCCGTCCTGATGGAGCGCGGGCTTCTCGTGCTCGATGCGATCGGCCTGGGGGCCTTCGCGTTGTTCGGCGCGATGCGGGCCGCGGAACACGGTTTCGGGCTGGGCGGGATGATGCTGTGCGGAGCGCTCACCGCGGTCGGTGGCGGCGTTCTGTGTGACCTGGTGGTCGGTCGGCCGCCCGACCTGTTCCACGGCGACCTGGCCGCCGTGCCCGCTCTGGTGACAGCGGTGCTGGCCTGGTTGCTGCGGGACCATCTCGGTGAGCCGGCGGTGGTGCTCGCGCTGGTGGGGGCCGCGGTGGCGATCCGGCTGATCACCCTGCTCCGGGGCTGGACCCTGTGGGTGCCGGCCCGAGGAGGTGACCGGCCTTCGTCGTACGACCCGTGGTGGAACCGCACGACGGTGGTGCTGCCGGTGGTCGGCGGGTGGGACCGGCTCCCGGACGACGCGCGGAACGTCACCGCTCGCCGCTGAGCGGCCCGATGGCCTCCGGCCGGTCGGACGCCGGGCGGAGGTGACCGGCGTCCGACAGCGAGCTGTCCCGCCTACTTGATCAGTTCGGCCGCGCGGGCGCCGATCGCGACGCAGGGGGCCATGGTGTTCCCGGAGGTCACCCGGGGGAGCACCGAGGCGTCGGCGACACGCAGGTTGTCGAAGCCGCGGACCCGCAGTTCGGAGTCGACCACGGCGCGCTCGTCCGTGCCGATCCGGGCCGTCCCGCACTGGTGCCAGAAGGTGCTCGCCGCGTGCCGTAGGTAGGTCGCGACCTCGGCGTCGGACACCGGTCCGGGGATGGCGCGACTGCCGCGATAGGGACCCATGGGCTGGGACTGGCCGATCTCCGCGGCGAAGCGGTACGCGGCGACCGCGTCCCGTACGTCGTCGGGGTCCTCGAAGAAGCCGGTCTCGATGACCGGAGGACTCGAGGAGTCGGCACCCAGTCGCACCGAGCCCCGCGACCGCAGGCGCATGCCGAGCAGGAACGTGAAAGCGGGATCAGGTCGTCCGTACCGTGTCTCCGCCTCGGGACTCATGAAGGCCGAGGCGCCCGAGTACATCACGAACTGCGGCGACTCCGGCCGGCCGTCGGAGCCCCAAAAACACACTGCCTGGGCCCGGGGCGGCGGGGGAAGCTCGCTCTCGCCCGCGCCCCACACGCAGCCGAACAGGAGATGGTCGTCGAGATTGGCGCCGACCCCGGGCAGGTCGCCCCGGACCGTGATGCCCCTGTCCTCGAGATGGGCGGCCGGTCCCAGCCCGGACTGCATCAGGATCTTGGGAGTTTGCACGGCTCCCAGGCTCAGGACGACCTCCCGGGTGGCGCGGTATCGGACGACGCGGCCCCCGGACACGACTTCGACGCCGACGGCGGTGCTGCCTTCGAAGAGAACCCTCGTGATCAGGGTCCCGGTCAGGACCGTCAGGTTCGGCTGGTGCAGACGCGGGACCACCAGGGTCTGGTACGGCGACCGGCGTTGACCGTCCTCGACGATCTCGTCCCGGACGGCGCAGCCGGCGCCCTGCTCGGCCAGCTCACCGTTCGGGCTGTCGAAGCGCCGGAGACCGGCAGCCTCGGCCCCGGCGAGCATCGCGGAGAAGAACGGATGCGTCGGCTGGGCCGGCTGGACGTGGATCGGACCCCTCATTCCCCGCCGGTCGGGGTCGGGGCTGCCGCGCCAGGTCTCCAGCCGGCGATAGGTCTCCAGGATGGAGCGGTAGTTCCAGCGCTCGTCGGCGCTGATCCGGGCGAGGTCGTCCCAGTCGGTCCGGTGCCCGCGGGACCAGACGCCGACGTTGATGCTCGACCCACCGCCCAGCCCCTTGCCCATGGAATAGAACAGTCGCCGATCGGCGACCTGCCGGCTCGGTTCGGTGAGGTATCCCCAGTCGCGTTCGCTGCCGAGGTTCTCCGGCCAGCGATCGGGGTCGGAGACGCGTTCGTCCGCGTCGTCCGGTCCGGCCTCCAGCAGCAGCACCCGCAGGGAGGGATAGGTTGCCAGCAGGCCGGCGACCGTGGATCCGGCCGACCCCGCCCCGCACACGATGACGTCGAATTCGCCGCCGACCGATCGGCCGCTCGCCGGGGCGCTTCGACGGGGCTCCTGCTGCGCATTCATTGCGATCCTCCGGTAGCGCGGATCGCCCAGGGCTTCGAGCCGTCGCCTCGGGTCAGGTCAGGCGGCGGGCCTTGGCCGGGCGGTGTCGAAAAACCGTAGACCCTCCCCGGCGGTGCGGCCTTGGACGACAGCGCCATGACGGTGGCGCTCGGATCCCATCGGCCGTCGGGGCCGGCCTCGCGCTGCCGGAGCCGGGCCTATCCGTCGGACGCTCGTTCGCCGTCGAACGACCGGCGGTGCGCGTCGACGTCCGGGAGGTGCCGGACGATCCACTGCAGAATGTCCTGCATCGGCCCTCTCAGCGTGAGCCCCAGGTCGGTGATGCGGTATTCGACGGCGACCGGGGAGCAGACCCGCGAGGGCGAGCGCGACCTCGAGGCGGTCCTGCGGTCTCTCGCCTGACGGCACCGCCCTTTCTGGCGCTGTCGATCAAAATTCCTGGCGCTGTCGTTCAAGGAGCTGACCAGCCCGTTTCTTATCGTCAGGAGATGCCGTCCGACCGCCGCCCGGGAGTTCCTTTGAGGTCTGGTAAGCGTACGAAATCCCCGGCTGGTCGGTTTGCCGAGATCTCCACGGCAACCGTTCCGAGCGGGCAGCGAAAGGTGCTGGGACGGGCCGTGGTTCTCGGCGGCAGCATCGCCGGGCTGATGGCCGCTCGCGTGCTCAGCGAGCACGCGGAGGAGGTGCTGATCATCGAGCGGGACGACCTCGCCGCGCTCGACGTGTCCGACGAGCGGATGGCGGCCGACCCGGACGCGGTCGGCAGCCGTCCCGGGGTGCCCCAGGGCGGGCAACTGCACGCCATGCTGCCGGCCGGGCAGATGCAGTTGGAGCGGTGGTTCCCCGGTTTCGCCGAACAGGCCTGGGCCGCCGGCGCGGTCGACACGCCGCCCCGCGCGGTGCGTCTGTATCTCAACGGTCAGCTGAACCCGCACCTGCCGGCGGCACCGGGCACGGAGGGCACGTTCGCCAGCCGGGCCTTCCTGGAGGCGCTGATCCGCAACCGGGTGCTCGCCCGGCCCAACGTGCGGGTCCGGCACGGCCGGGTCGACGGTCTGACCATGTTCGGCGACACCGTGACGGGCGTCCGCTTCCAGCCCGCCGGCGGCGGCGCCGCCCTCGAGGCGTACGCCGACCTCGTCGTGGATTGCACCGGCCGATCGAGCCACCTCGGCGCGTGGGTCGAGGCGCACGGCTTTCCCCGCGCCCCGATGCGGCGCGTCGGCATCAAGCTGACCTACGCCACCGCCCGGGTCCGGCGCCCGGCCGACGCGGACGTCTGGATCGCGACGTCGGTCGTCACGCCGGGACCGGGACGCTCGGCGCGGATCGGCTTCTTCACCCCGATCGAGCACGACCGCTGGAGTGTCCTGGTCGCCGGGTACGGCGAGGACAAGCCCGGCCGCGACCCGGCCCAGTTCCTCCGGCGGATGGGCGAACTGCCACCGGAGTTCCGGGCGGTCGCCGCCGATCCGGATCAGATCGGCGAAGTGGCCACCTATCACCAGGCCGACAGCCGGCGCCGGGACTTCCATCTGCTCGAGCGCCTTCCCGCCCGGCTGCTTGTCGCCGGCGACGCGGTCGCGTCGTTCAATCCCACGTACGGCCAGGGCATGAGCGCCGCCATGCTGCACGCCTCATGTCTGTCGTTGTATCTGCGGGAGGACCCGGATCTCGACCGCCCGGCCCGGTCGTATTTCGCGGACGTGAATCTGGTCGTCGACGCCGCCTGGCAGAGCGCCGCGCAGATCGATGTGGCGCTGCCCCATGTCACCGGTCCGTACCCGCGCGGCTATCGGATGACGAAGTGGTTCAGCGACCGCGTCGTGGCGGCCGCCCGGAAGGACGAGCGGGTGAACCGCGACGTGAGCCGGGTCTCGTCGCTGCTCGCCCACCCGAAGACCCTGGCGCGCCCGGCCTTCCTGCTGCGGGTGCTCACCAGATGAGCAGGCCGGGCTGACCACCCGCACCGGCCGGCGGCGGTATGCCGGTTCCATCGCTTGATCGCTCCCGCAGCGGGAGCCCAGCCATCAAGTGAACTACAAAGGAGGACAGTAATGAGCGACGCGAACGCTCGATGGCCGATCTGTCTCGTCAGCCGGTTCGAGGCTGTCGACGCGGCGGCCTTCCACACGCTCGTCGATGAACTGCGGAAGACGGCGGCGTCGGTGACCGACGAGCCGGGGCACGTTGCCTACGAGCTCCTGATCGAGTTGTCCACCGCGCGAACTCTGTACGTGGTCGAGAGATGGGCCACCGAGGCCGACGCTCGCCGTCATGAGCAGTTGGTCGTCAGTAACGGTGCGGTGGACCGCGTTGCCCCGTTGCTCGCGGAGCCGATCAATACGGTGACCCTGGCCCCCGTCCCCGCTGAGCACGAGGGCGGTGACCCCCGATGAACCTGTCCGGACGACACATTCTGGTCACCGGCGCCGGGACCGGTATGGGGCTGGAGGCGGCCAAGCGTTTCAGCAGCCATGGTTGCCGCGTCATCATGGTCGCGCGTCGCGAGGATCGTCTGCGCGCCGAGGCGGCACAGCTGCCCGACGCGGTGGCGTTCCCCTGCGACCTCTCCGACACCGGCGACGTGCGGCGGCTGCTCGACTTCGTCGCCACCGAACACCCCAGCTTGGACACGGTGCTGCTCAACGCCGGTGTGACCCACACCTACCGGTTGTTCGGCGAGGACGATGCGTACGCCTTCGCCGAGCAGGAGGTGCGGACGAACTATCTGTCCGCCGTGCAACTGATCGACGGCCTCGTACCGATCATCGGGGGGCAGCACGATCCCGCGTTGATCGTCACAACCTCCGGCGCGGCCTTCGCCCCCGACATCACCAATCCGACTTACAGCGCCACCAAGGCCGCGCTGCATTCGCTGACCCAGGCGGTCCGTCTGCAGCTCGAGCGCAACGGCTCACCCATCAGGGTCTTCGAGTTCATGGCCCCCCTGGTCGACTCGCCGTTCTCGGCCGGCGTGCGATCGGATCAGAAGATGCCGCTCGGTGAGGCCGTCGCTGAACTCCTCGCCGGCCTCGAACGCGACGAGCTGGAACTTCGCGTCGGTGGCTCCGAGGACATCTACCAGGCACTTCGCCAGTCGTCCGACGCGGCCGTACGCATCGTGAACGCCGCGACGGGCGGCTGAAACACAACAGTGAAAGGACGAATTTCATGACTACCTGGTTCATCACCGGAGCGTCTCGCGGCCTCGGCCGGGAGATGGTGGAGCAGGCCCTGGCCCAGGGCGACCGGGTTGCCGCCACCCTGCGCCGCCCGGAACAGCTGGACGACCTGGCCGCCGAGTACGGCGATCGGCTGTGGCGGGCGTCCCTGGACGTGACCGATCTGGCGCAGCTCGAGGACGTCGTGGCTCGCGTGTTCGCCGCCCATGAGCGGATCGACGTGGTGGTGTCGAACGCCGGGCTGGGCGTGTTCGGCGCCGCCGAGGACATCACGGACCAGCAGGTCGAGAACATGATCGCGACCAACCTGACCGGATCCATCCAGTTCGCGCGGCGGGTCGTGCCGCACCTGCGCGAGCAGGGCGGCGGCGTCTTCGTGCAGCTGTCCAGCCAGGGCGGTCACATCACGTTTCCCGGCTTCGCGATCTATCACGCGACCAAGTGGGGCGTCGAGGGCTATTTCGAGTCGATGGCCACCGAGATCGCCCCGTTCGGCATCAGAACGATGCTGGTCGAGCCCGGTCTGGTGCCGACCTCGTTCTACGCCGCGGCCGAGCGGGTCCCGCCGAGCGCGCCCTACCGGGGCGGGCCGGCCGATCAGCCGCCGGTGCCGATCGAGGAGATGGTGGCCACGCAGTCCGGCACCGCCCACGCGGTGCTCGCCGCCGCGACCTCGGACGAGCCGCCTTTGCGGCTGCTGATCAATTCCGATGCGTACGAGGCGGTCACCGCCGGCCTGCGGAAGCGGCTCGCCGACCTGGAGAGCCGGCGCGACACGGCGTACGCCGCCGACGCCGAATACCCGAAGGCGAACGATCGGTGATGAGATTCGTCTATCGTCGGGCACCATGGCGGACCTGACGCTGCTGGGATTGCGCGTGGTGGTGGAGGTGGCCCGGTCGGGCTCGTTCACCGGCGCGGCCCAGGCGCTGGGCTACACCCAGTCCGCGATCTCCCGCCAGATCAGCGCCGTCGAGGCGGCCGTCGGCAGCCCGATGTTCGAACGGCAGGCCCGGGGCGTGCGTCCCACCGCCGCCGGCGAAGCGCTGCTGCGGCACGCGCGGCGGGTGCTCGCCCAGCTCGAAGCGGCCGAACGGGAGATGGCCGGTCTGCGCGATCAGCTGGCCGGTCATCTCACCGTCAGCGCCTACCCGACAGCCGCCGCGAGTGTCGTCCCCCGCGCCATCGGCCGCCTGCGGGAGCAACACCCGGCACTGACCGTGGCGGTGTGGGAAGCGAGCAGCCCGGCGCAACTGTTGCGGTTGCGGGCGGGCGGGGTCGACGTCGCGGTCATGGGTTCGGGCACCGGTCTGCCCGACTACGACCTGGACGGGCTTCGCGTCGAGGCCGTCCCCATCCGGCGCGGGCTGGGGGTGGCCGTCGGCCTCGACCATCCCCTCGCCGCCCGCGACGAGATCGAGGTGGCCGACCTGATCGACGAGGCGTGGATCGTCGGCGTGGGCGCCGAGGGTGAGCCACAGTTCGGGCCCTGGCCCTCGCTGGAGAATCCGCGGATCACCGGCCGGGCTCAGGGCTGGCCTTCGCGTCTCGGGATGGTCGCGGCCGGGATAGGCGTCACGGTCGTACCCGGGCTGGCCGCCGACATCGTTCCGGCCGGGGTGAAATGGCTGCCTGTCGCCGACCCGGACCTCGTGCAACGGCGGGCGACCCTCATCGTCACGCCCCAAGCCCGGTCGACGGCCGCCAGTGTTGTCGTCCGGGCTCTCCGGGACGAGCTGGGAAAGTACGGGCCGCCGGATCGCCGGCACGACTGAGCCGTAGGTCTCGGGCAGGGAGTGGACATGACGTTCGACATCGGCTTCGCCACGGCGGAGACCGTGCTGGTCACCGAGGTGACGGAGCTCGTCAACCAGGCGTACCGGGACGGCGAGAAAGGCTTGTGGAAGGACGGTGTGGGCCGCACCACGCCGGCCGAGGTGCGGGCGCTGGCCGAGGCCGGCGAGCTGGTCGTCGCCCGTTCACATGGCACCGTGGTCGGCGCCCTGCGTCTGCACCGCCTCGGGCCCGGCCAGGCCGGCCTCGGCATGCTCGCGTCCCGGTCACGACGGAAGGGCGCCGGTGTCGGCACCGCCCTGGTCGACCACGCCGAGGCCTGGGCGGCCGGAGAGAACCTGACGACCATGCAACTCGAGATTCTGACACCGCGCAACGGGCGGCACCCGTACAAGGATTTCCTGATGGACTGGTACGAACGCCGCGGCTACCGGCTGGTCACCACGACCGGGCTCGACCGGTTCCACCCGCACCTGGCGCCACTGCTGGCTGTCGACTGCGACGTCCGCGTCTACCGCAAGGCGTTGTCCCCGGCTGGGGCCTGAGAGCCCGGCGCACGCCGAGTTGGGGACTACCGCCGATAGCTGGCCGGGGCCACGCCGTACTCCTGGCGGAACGCGGCCGCGAAACGGCTGGCGCTGGTGTAGCCGCACGTCATCGCCACCTGCTGCACACTCAGCCGGCTGTTGCGCAGCAGACCGGCCGCATGCTGGAGCCGGAGCCGGGTGAGATAGCGGTGCGGAGTGAGCCCGGTCGCCTTGCGGAAGGTCCGCAGGAAGTGGAACTTGCTGATGTTGACCAGCGCGGCCAGTTCGTCCAGCCGGACCTCGTGACCGAGCCGGTCCCGCATGTAGTCGAAGACGATCTCGAGTTCCTTGCAACCCAGCAGGTTCGCGTCCGCCTCGATCCGCTCCCGCTTGGCCGAGTCGGCCAGGGTCGTGTAGACGAGATGGGTCAGTAGCGACTCCGCGATCATGTCGGCGTAGAGACCGGCCGCACCCGCTTCGAGGGCTCGGCGAAGAGCCGACAGCGACGTCGACACATAGACGTCCTCAAGGGACAGGGCATCCAGTCTTTCGGCGTCCCGGTGAGCGAGGCCGAAACTGTCCAGGGCCTGGTGCACCGCCGCGGCCTGGAACCGCAGATGCAGCGACTCGAGCTTCAGCTGATCGGTCGACCGCCAGCGGAACACACTCCCGCGGCCCGGGGCGTTCACCCCCACCGAGCCAGGACCGTACTCCGCTCGTCGCCAGGTCCGTTCCTGCCGGCTCTCGATCGTGTATCGGCCGCACGTCACCATGACGAGCGACAGGTCGGGGGAGGCCGGGGCGACGAAGTCCGGAAGCTGTGGGGGGTCCTTGTACAGCTCCACGCGAGCCACCCGCCAGCCCAGACCGACGCTGGACATCAGCGGCGTGCCCGGTCCGTGCGCCGGGACAGCTGAGGTCAGGGGGCGAGTCACGACACGTTCCTGGAACGGGTTCTGACGTACTGCGTCGGGGTCTGGCCGTATCGCTTGCGGCAGGCCCGGACCAGGTGACTGCTGTCGGCGAACCGCCACCGGGCCGCCGCCTCCGTCACACTGAGCCGGGACTCCGATCCGGTCAGGTCGGCCAGGGCGTTCTCCAGCCGCCGGCGACGCACGTACGCCATCAAAGACTCACCCTCACCGGCGAAGGCCCGATTCAAAGTCCGCCGCGAGACGTGCAGCTCGCGCACCAGAAGGTCCGGTGCCAGCGCCTGGTCGGCCAGCATTCGCTCCACGAGCCGTCGTGCCGCGACGACCACCGGGGACGCGCCATAGTTCTCCTGCATGGTCACAGCACACAGACTTGCGATCAACAACCGATTGACGTTCCCTCCATGACCACCGGCCGCTGGCTCACCGTCCGGTGAACCGGCCGCGCGTCATGCAGATGTCGATGAAACGTGGATCCTTTCCTGGTGTGCTGGCCGGCATGACCGACGACATCGATTCCGTTGTCCTGGCCGGCCTGGTGGCACAGGTGGACGGCCCCGTGGTGACCCCCGGCGACGAGGGGTACGCGGCGGAGACCTTCACGTGGAATCTCGGGTTCCTGCAGACGCCGGCCGTATCCGTGGGCGCCACCTCGGCCGCCGACGTGCGGGCCGCGGTGCGTTTCGCCGCCGCTCAGGGCCTGCCGGTGGCCGTGGTCGCGACCGGGCACGGACCGATGAGCGCGGCCGACGGCGCCGTCCTGATCAACGTACGCCGGCTGACCGGCTGTGTGATCGACGGACAGCTCCGGACGGCGACCGTGGGCGCGGCCACCGAATGGCAGGACGTCGTCGAGGCGGCCGCGCGAGAGGGATTGGCGCCGCTGGTCGGTTCGTCGCCGAACGTCGGTGTCGTCGGCTACACGATCGGCGGCGGTGTCAGTCCTCTGCTCGGCCGCTCGTACGGGTACGCGTCCGACCACGTCAGCTCTGTGGAGATCGTGACTCCGGACGGCGTGCTGCGCACGGCGGCTCCGGATGAGGAGCCCGGGCTGTTCTGGGCCGTCCGCGGCGGCAAGTCGAACTTCGGCGTCGTCACGTCCATGACGTTCGATCTGATGCCGGTCACGCGCTTCTACGGCGGCGGAATCTACTTCTCCGCCGAAGCGGCGCCGGCGGTGCTCGCCGAGTTCCGCCGGCTGGTCGCGCTGGACGACGAACGGCTGACCGTGTCGTTCGCCTTCCTGCGACTGCCGCCGCTGCCTTTCGTGCCCGAGCCGCTGCGGGGCCGGGTCACCGCGCACGTCCGCGTCGCTTTCCTCGGTGCGGCCGCGGAGGGCGCCGACCTGGTGGCCGGTCTGAGGTCGATCGGCGAGATTCTCGTCGACGCCTGTGCTGAGATGCCGTTCACCGCCTTCGCCTCGGTGCACAACGACCCGGTCGACCCTATTCCCGCGTACGAGCGGACCGCGCTCCTCTCCTCCTTCCCGGCGCAGGCGGCCGAGGCGTTGGTGGAGGCGGCCGGCGCCGGGGTGGACACGCCGGTGCTGATGGTGGAGGTCCGCCAGCTGGGCGGCGCGCTCGCCCACGAGCCGGCCGTGTCCAGCGCGATCAGCCACCGGGACGCGCCGTTTTGCCTGCTCGTCGCGACAGCCGGCGGCCCCGGTGAGGGCGATCTGCTCGGTGCGCCGCTCGAGGCGATCCTGCAGGCGATGAAGCCCTGGGACCACGGCGGCACTCTGGTCAATTTCCAGAAGGACTCCGACGCGGCCCCCGACCGGGTGGCGACCGCTTACTCGCCGGACACCTACAAGCGGTTGCTGGACGCCAAGCGGCAGTACGACCCGCTCGACCTGTTCCGGGTCAACCACACGCTGAGCGTGTGAACACCTCGGTCGAGCGACCCGCTCATCAGGTCGAGCAGGGCGCGTCTGTCCGTAGGGGCGTCAGGGTCCGGTCACGGGCGGCCGTCAGGGCGTCCCAGCGGGCCCGCATCGCCATGACGGCGTCGTCGCCGTCGATGCTGTGGGCGGCCCGCAAGGCGAGGAAGCCGACCAAATGGCTGGGCAGCCGATAGTGGTTCTCGTCCTCGGTGTCGACGATCAGGGAGACGTCGTCGAGCGCGTCGAGGGCCGAGTAGGCCTGGTGCAGCGGCAGGCCGACCAGCTCGGCGACCTCGGCGGCGGAGATCCGCTCCGGTCGGACCGCGCCGATGGCCCGCAGCACCTGCGCCGGGAGAGGCGCCAGCATCTGGTAGGAACGGGAGAGCGCCGCCGAGACGATCGCGCAGTCGTCGTGGGAGGCGGCGTACGGGTCGGACAGCTGCTCGGCCAGTTGATCCGCGATCGCCGCGATACTCCAGCGTGGACGTCCGTGGACGCGGTGGGCGGCGACCAGGACGCCGAGGGGGTGTCCGCCACACAGCTCGGCCAGGCGGGCAGCGGCGGCCGGCTCGCCGAGCACGCGGGCCCGGCCGGCGACCGCGGTGATCAGGCCGAGGCTGTCGTCGAGGCGGAAGCCCCCGAGCCGGATCCAGTTCGCCTCGGGCACCGAGGTGAGGCGGCGGGCCGACGTGATGAGCAGAGTGGCGCGCGGAGCGGCCCGGCGCAACAGACTCACCTGCGTGGTGTCGGTCGCGTTGTCGACGACAAGCAGCAGACGGCGTCCGGCCATGAGGCTGCTGAACATGGCCACCCGGCCACCGTCGGTCGCCGGGATGTCCGGGCCGGCGCCCAGCATGCGCAACCACTCCTGCAGGACACCGCCGATGCCGCCGGCGTCACGAAGGTCGGTGTACAACTGACCGTCCGGGAACGAACCGGCCAGCTCGTGGGCGGCCCGCAGCGCCAGCGACGTCCGCCCGGAGCCGCTCAGGCCGGTGATGACGGCGACCCGGCCCGGACCGGACAGGGCGGAACGAAGCAGGCCGAGCTCGGTCTCGCGACCGACGAAGTGGGTCAGCCCGGCGGGCAGGAAAACCGCCGGCGCGGGTGTCGAGGGCGGGGCGGGGGCGGGCGCGACCACGATGAGACTGGGATCGCCTCGCAGGATGCGCCGATGCGTCGCCTGCAGAGCCGGTCCGGGCTCGACGGCGAGCTCGTCCCGGAGCAACTGGTGTCCCTGCCGGAAGACCTCCAGCGCCTCGGCCTGCCGGCCACGCCGGTAGAGCGCCAGCATCAGCAGAGCACGCGGCGCCTCGCGCAGCGGGTGGGTGTCGACCAGACGGGCGAGATCGGCGAGATCCTCCGCCGTGGGTTCGGCGCTCTCCAGACGGGCGGTCAGGCGCAGCTCGGCGGCCATGTCCCGCCGGTCGGCGAGGCGGGTGCGCTGCGTCTCGGCCCAGTAACCGGGCACGCCGGCGAGCGGGATGCCGGTGCTGCCGGCGAGAACGGCGTCAAGGGCCCGGGCCGCACCGGCCGGATCGGCTGCCCGCAGCAGTTGCTGGGCGTGAGTGACTGCGGCATCCAACTCCCAGACATCGGCGCTCAGCTGTCCGCCGGACAGCCGGTAGCTGTCGGCGAGGGCCGAAATCTCCGCTCCCGTGCCGTCCAGCAGGCGGCGCAGCCGGGAAAGGTACGTCCTGATGGTGCCGAGCGCGGCGCGCGGCGGGTTCTCGTGCCACACCACCCGGATCAGCTCGCCGACGGTCACCGGCCGGCCCTCGACCAGCACCAGCGCGGCCAGGAGGGCCTGTTGCTGCGGCGAGCCGACCGGGACTTCCTCGGCGTCACGCCACATGCGCAGCGGACCGAAAGCGGCGAACCGCAGCCTGGCTGTCATATCTGTCCTCGAGATCTCGGTACCGTCCACGTCCTGCGTGATCCCGCCGGCCGGCCTCCGCGACCGGGCGGCGATCCGTCTCCGGTCGCCCGGCAGTGGCCAGACGCTACTACGCAGTCATGATGGAACCTCTGCAAGCGAACTTCGTACGGTAAATCCCGCGGCGACGCGGATTGCGGCGCAGTTCGTTCGGTGAGCCCTGCTGTTGGCCGACCACGTCCCGGCGCTGAGGACCCGGCGGCATACCGGGCTCTCCCCGGTATCGCGGGGATGATCGGTGCTGTGTCGTGGCCGGTCGAGGGCATTTCCCGACGATAGAGAGCCCGCCAGGCCTCATATAGAACGGAAGCGCCACGAAACCTGGAAAAGGCGCGCCACGACGGGGGGTCGCCCTCCGGACGCGGCGTGCTATCCATGGATTCGTGGATTCCGCTGAGCTGGTCGACACGTACCTGCGCGCCCTCGAAACCGGCGATGTCGGGCTGGCCGTCGGCCTGTTCGCCCCCGACAACGTCGTCCAGTCGCCGTTGTACGGTCCCTTGCCTGCCGAGCTCTTCTATCCGCGATTGTTCGCGGACACCGGCAGTGCTGTGTTGACGCTGCGGTCGGTGATGCGCGGAGCCGACCGGAACGGGGCCGCGGTCGTCAGTTTCTGGTTTCATTTCGACTGGCGGCTCCCGGACGGGACGCCGGCTCCCTTCGAGGTGGTCGACGTCGCGGAACTGGACGAGGACGGCCGCATCGTGCGACTGAGCCTCATCTACGACACGGTCGACGTCCGGCCGGCCTTCGAGAAGGCGACCGGGCGCCGGTCGTGGCGCGCCCACGACTGAGGGCGGCGGGTCAGGACGGCCGGGGCCCGGCCGGGACCAGGCGGACGCCCAGGGTCTCCAGGAAGAGCCGGCTGTCGTACTGGGCCCATTCCTCGGCCAGGGTTCCCTGGTCGTTGTAGCGGAAGACGTTGTTGATCCGGTACATCATCCGGCCGCCGGTGGGCTCGAGCGGGCCGATCGGGGAGGCGTCGAAGCGGCGGGCGAAGATGCCGGTGAAGGTGGTGCGGGCCCCGACGAAGGCGCCGCCGTCGGAGAAGATGGCCTGACGGGTGACCTGGAAGTCGTCGAACGCCCGCCGGCAGGCCGCGAAGTAGTCCCAGAGCTCTTCCCGGCTCAGCGTCCCGCCGTCCGGCCCGTGGAAGCGGAAGTCCGGGGCGAAGAACGCGGCGAGCAGGGCCGGATTCTCGCGGGCGATGCCGTCCTCGCCGATCCGGATGAGCTGCCGGGACCGGGCGTCCAGCGCGGGGTCGTCGGCCGACAGGTTCTTCTCGGTAGTCATCGTGTTCCCGCTTCCGCTGGGTGATGGTGCGCCGGACGGCGTGGCCGTGGCTGCTGCGGCCGGCGCTGGGTCGGAGGATCCGCCGCACGCGGCGAGAGCCGCGGTGGCCAGGACACCGGTGAAGGCGGCCAGCGTGCGCCGGCGAGTGAAGTGCGGCTGAGCAGGCGTGGTCATTGTCGATGTCCTCAGATAAGAGCGAGGTGAATTGATGACCTCGCGTCGAGTTCGGGCTGCGTCACGCGGTCTGGACAGGGGCTCTCAGCCCGGACCGGACATGTTCGAAGCCTTGCAGCCCACCGCCTGATCAGCCACGACAGTTCGGCACGCAGGTATGCCTCGGGCGCATGGCTCCGCGAGGTCCGGCTCCTACGGGAACTCCCGGCGTGGTCGGTCGTGCATGTAATCGGCCACGGTGCGGTAGACGGCCGGGTTGACGATGTCGTGCCGCATGGGATCGCGGTGGGCGCTCCAGTCGGGGTTGGCGAGATAGCCGGCCACCACCACGTCGCGCGTGCCGACGACCATGGACGCGGTGTTGTCGCCGTCGGTCGTCCCGGTCTTGCCGAACACCGGGTGCCCCACCACGGAACGGACCTGGGGCGCGGTTGCTCCCCGGCACGTGCCCAGCCGGGCCCGGTCGCCGACCGGGCAACGAGCCGCGTCCAGGGCCTTCCGGGCCACGCCCGCCGACGTCGCGCGCGTGCAGTCCGGCCGGCCGACGGCGAGCTCGGCCCCGCCGGCGGAGGTGATGCTCCGGACAGGTGTGGGCGTGCAGTACAGGCCGTCGGCGGCGAGCGTCGCGTACGCGCTGGCGATGTCCAGCGGCGTCGATGACGACACTCCGAGGGTGAAGGCGCCCCACTGATTCGCGCCGGCCGGATCGCCGGCGATGGCGGCGTCCGACCCGGCCCGGAACCGTACGCCGAACCGCCGGGCCGCGTCGATGACCTTCGCCGCTCCGACCTGCTCCTGCAGGGGCACGAAGTACGTGTTGACGGACTGGCCGAAGCCTGTCCACATGTCGTAGGTGCCCTTCAGGCTCGGCGACGCGTTGTGCGGGCAGTAGAAATGCGTGCCCGGACAAGCGGTCGGGGAACCAGGGTCGATCACATACTTCGACCGGTACGTGCTGCCGGAGGTGATCTTGTGGTCGAGGTCGTAACCGTTCTCCAGCGCGGCCACCATGGTGAACATCTTGAAGACCGACCCGGCCTGGTACCCGGAGATGTCGCCGCCTCCGGTGATGATCGGGTTCACGGTGCTGGGGTACGTCCCCTTCTGGCCCCGCGCCGCCAGCTCCGGATCGGAATGGCGCTTGTTCCGGCTCGTGTCCGGGCTGTACTTGCGGTTCGCCGCGAGCGCCTGCACCCGCCCGGTGCCCGGCTGCACCGCCGCCAGCATCAGCGCGTTGCGGTTGGTGTCCTTGGTGACCTTGGTGATCTCCGTTCGCGCCGACGCCTGCGTCCGCACGTCCAGTGACGTCACCACCCGGTAGCCGCCCGACTTGAGTCGCCGTTCCCGCTCGTACGCGTTGGCCCCGAACGCCTGCTGGGACAGCCACCAGCGGTAGAAGTAGTCGCAGAAGAAGCTCCGGCAGCCACTGCCGGCCCGGGTGACAGCCCGGCTCACTTCGGTCTTCTTGGCCGCGGTGGCCTGCTGCGCGGTGACGAATCCCAAGTCGCGCATGTTGTCGACGATGTAGTCGCGCCGGGCCGTCGCCTGTGGATGGCCGCCGTCGGTGGTCGGGTCGAACGCGGTCGGCGCCTTGACCATGCCGGCCAGCAGCGCCGCCTCGGCGACGGTCAGGTCCTTCGGCCGCTTCTTGAAGTACACCTGACAGGCGGCGTAGACGCCGTACGCGCCGTTCCCGAACGGGGCCATGTTGAGGTAGCGCTCGAGGATCTGTTCTTTGCTCAGTTCCTTCTCGAGCTGCATCGCGTATTTCATCTCGGCCAGCTTGCGTCCGGGGGTGTCCTCGGTGGCGGCGACCGCGTCGCCCGGTGTCCGGGCGGTGTACGCCAGCGCCATGCGGACGTACTGCATCGTCAGGGTGGACGCGCCCTGCCGGGCTCCACCGTTGTGGTTGTTGACGAAGGCGCGGGCGACGCCCTTGAGGTCCACCCCGTTGTGTTCGTAGAACTGGTGGTCCTCGGCCGCCACGATCGCGTTCCGCATGGTCGCCGGGATCTGCGACAGGGGCACGTCGCTGCGGAACTCGTCGTACATCACCGCGATCTGCGTCCGGCCGTCCGCGGCGAAGATGCGGCTGATCTGGGGAGCGGGCTGCTGCTCGAGCTCGCTGGGCAACCCGGCGAAGCCCTGTGAGCCCGCCTTCGCCACCAGTCCCGACATCGCGGCGGCCGGGAACGACGCGGTCGCGATGAGAACGCCGCCCAGCAGGCCGTAGAGCAGCAGAACGGCCACGCGCCTCACCGCAGCGCCTCCGCTGCCACCTTCGCGGCCCGGGCCACCAGGGCGTCGTCGTACTCGGCGTCCGCGCTCGGGCGGCTGGACAGCACCGCGAGGACGATGGGCCGATCCGGTTCGGGCCACAGCACGCCGATGTCGTTGCGGGTGCCGTACTCGCCGCCGCCGCTCTTGTCGATGACCTTCCAGCCGCGGGGGACGCCCGCCCGGATCAGTTTGTCGCCCGTCGCGTTACCGCTGAGCCACTCGACGAGTTGGGCGCGGTCGCCGGCCGGCAGGGCGTCGCCCAGGACGTACTCCTGGAGATTGCCGGCCAGGGCCCGCGGGGTGCTGGTGTCGCGTTCGTCGCCGGGCACCGCCTCGTTGAGGGCCGGCTCGGTGCGGGCCGACTCGGTCACGTCGTCGCCGAGCTCCCGGAGCGACTTCTCCAGGCCGGCCGGACCACCCAGCTCGTCGAGCATGATGTTGGCGGCGGTGTTGTCGCTGGTGCGCACGGCGGCCTCGGTCGCGTCGCGCAGGCTGATGCCCCGGCCGACGTGTTTCTCGGTGACGGGGGAGTGCGGCACGAGGTCGGCCCGGTCGACCGTGACGACCTTGTCCAGCGGAGCGTCCCGGGACAGCAGGGCCCCGGCGGCGAGGGCCTTGAAGGTGGAGCAGTACGCGAACCGCTCGTCCGCCCGGTGTTCGACGCGCTGCCCGGACACCACGTCGAGCGCGTACACGCCGAGCCGGGAACCGAACTCCTTCTCCAGCGCGGCGAAGTCTCGGCTGCCCGTGTTCACCGGGGCCGTCGCGGCCCCGGACGAGGCCGTCACGCCCGCGGAGGGCGTCGCCACGACGTCGGGCTCGGGTGTGCTGCAGGCGCCCAGGAAGACGAGGGTCGTCACGGCGGCGGCCTTGCTCAAGGTGCTGATCATTGATCACTTCCGTGGGAGACAGGGTTGCTTCGAGGCTGACACGCAGGATCGATGCTGTCCAAGACAGTTTGTTGGCCATTGATGCAGATCCGGCATAGGTTGGGCCGGTGGACCTCATCGGGAGTTGTGTGGCGTTCATCGCGGTCAGCCGGCACGGCAGCTTCACCCAGGGCGCGGCCGCCGCGGGCATCCCCCAGCCGGTGGCCAGTCGTCGCATCGCCGCCCTGGAGGAGCACTTCGGCGCTCCGGTGCTCGAGCGCTCGTCACGGACGGTGGCGCTGACCGCGTTCGGCCGGGAGATGCTCCCCGCGGCCCAGCGACTGGTCGAGCTGGCCGACGCGATGAACGACGATGCCGACCGGGCCCGCCGCCGCGTCTTCGATCTCGCCGTACCGGTCTCCAGCACGTCACCGGCCCTGGCCCACCTGATCGCCGCCGGCCGGCGTCACGGCCTGTACTTCGATGTCGTACCGGCCGGACCCGGCGCCCGCGCCGACCTGGTCCGGGCGCGCGAGGTCCACGCCGCCCTCACGGCCGTGCCGCCCGGCGACGGCACCTGGCGGGTGCCGGTCGGCCTGGCCGGCGGTGGGCCCGGCGAGAGCCGCGCCATCTACCTGGAGGAGCTGCGCACGGACCGGCTGGGCGAGCGGGCCCGCCGGGTCTGGGTGCAGCCCGAGGACGACGTCCCGCACGTGCTGGACCGGCTCGTCCGCCTGGGCAACGCGGTCGGCCTGCAACGCCCGCAGATCGCCACCGCACGCACCGTGCCCGGCGCGGTCGCCCGGGCCCTCGAGGGCGGTGATCTAGTCTTGTGCTCACCGGGTGAGGCCGCCGCGTTCGGACTGTCCTGGCAGCCGATCGGGGAAGAGCCGTTCGCCCGGGGCTATGCCGTCGCGTCGGCCTCCAAGGACGACGGCCGGACGCTGCGGACGACCCTGTCGGCCGCCATAGCCGCCTGTGTCGGCGCCACCGGTGACGGGAGAGACCAGCCATGAGCGTGACCGCCGTCGTCCGGGAGGCCCGAGACGCCCTGCGCCAGGCCGGCCTGCGCGCGTCCTTCCTGGTGCGGGACGTGGACACCGGTGACGAGATCGACCTGGACGCCGACGTCGAGTTCCCGGTCGCCTCGCTGGTCAAGATCCCCCTGGCCGTCGGGACGCTGGAGCGCGTCGCCCGGGGCGAGCTCGACCCCGCGACCCGCCTCGAGGTGGCGCCGGGGCGCACCCGGACCCCGGGCCCGACCGGACTGAGCCGGTTCCGGCACCCGGCCGTGGTGGCCATCGACGACCTGCTGTACCTGGCCGTGTCGATCAGCGACAACGTCGCCGGGGACGCGCTCTTCGACCTCACCCCGCCGGCCGCGATCGAGGCCGAGCTGCGCCGGCTGGGATTCGAGGACATCGCCGTACGCCACCGGTTGCGCGATCTGATGGACACGCCCACGGAGCGCTTCGGGCCGGCCGACCTGCACCTCGCGCACTCGCTGGCCATCGGCGCGGGCACGGCGGGGCGCGGGCACGCCGTCGCCCAGCTCGACGTGAGCCGGGCCAACACCGGCACCGCCCGGTCGTACGCCGATCTGCTCACCGGTCTCTGGCGGCCCTCCACCATCACCCCGGAGGCCGCCGCGCGCGTCCGCGAGTTGATGGCGGCCACCGTGGTCCGTCATCGGCTGGCGCCCGACTTCAGCTCGGACGCGTCGCTCTGGTCGTCCAAGACCGGCACGCTGCTCAACCTGCGCCACGAGGCCGGCGTGGTCGAGCACGCCGACGGCCAGACCTTCGTCGTGGTGGCGCTGACCGAATCGCAGATCCCCGCAGCGGCCCAGACGGCTGCCGAGACGCTGATGGGTCGCGTCGCGCGGAGCCTGCGGGACTCGCTGCGGGGATCGTCGGGAAAAGCCGATCAGGTCGCCGGACGGAGAAGGTCCTCGTAGCCGACCTCGCGGTAGAACTCCCGGCGGACGCGGTCGCCGACCCGGAAGACCTCCTCGGCGCCGTCCTGGGCCGGGTCGATGAACACGCGGAACGGCCGCTGTCCCTTGGGCTGGTCGACCAGCGCGACGACCTGGCGGGCCACCTCGTCGGGGTCGGCGTCGGCCGGCGACAGCTGGGCCTGCTTGGCCAGCAGGTCGTCCATGGCCCCCGCGTACAGGTTCTCGTACTCCTTGGCGACCACTTCGTCGTCCGGGTGCCCGGCGTGGGCGTAGTGGTTGGTGCCGGTGGTGAACGAGCCCGGCACGACGATCGTCGAGTCGATGCCGAACCGGGAGACCTCGGCCGCGATGCTCACCGCGAGCGAGTCCTCGGCCGCCTTGGCGGCGAAGTACGGGCCGAGCCACGGGGGAGTGCCGCCGCGGGCGCTGGTCGAGCCGATCCACACGAGCAGGCCGTCCCGCCGGCGGCGCATGTGGGGCAGGACAGCGCGGTTGACCCGCTGGGTCGACAGCACATTGGTGTCGTAGATGCTGGCGATCTGCTCGACAGTGAACGCCTCGACCGGGCCGAGGGTCATGTGCCCGGCGTTGTGCACCACGACGTCGATGCTGCCGCGCTCGCCGACGATCTGAGCGACAGCGGCGTCGACCGACGTCTGGTCGGCGACGTCCAGCTCGATCGCCTGGGCCTGGACGCCGTGCTCTTTCGCGTATCCGGCGAGGTCGGCGACGGCCTCGGCGTTCCGGTCGGTCGTGTGACGCATGCCGGCGTAGACGACGTTGCCCGCGTCGGCCAGCGACCGGGTGATCATGGCGCCGAATCCGCTCGACGCGCCCGTGACGATGATGGTCCTGCTCATCAGATGACGCCTCCGTTGGCGAAGATGGTCTGGCCGTTGACCCAGCGGGCCGGGCCGGCGAGGAACGAGACGACTTCGACGGCATCGCCCGGCTCGCCCAGCCGCTCCAGCGGCGCGGCCTTCGACATCTGGTCGATGACCTGCTGGGGCTTGCCCTCGAGGAAGAACGACGTGGCGGTCGGCCCGGGAGCGACCGCGTTGACCGTCACGTCGCGGCCGCGCAGCTCCTTGGCCAGGATCGGGGTCAGCGCCTCGACCGCGGCCTTGCTGGCCGCGTACGCGGAGTAGGTCGGCAGGGCGAGCTTGCGGACGGTCGTCGCGAAGTTGATCAGCGCGCCGCCGGGGCGCAGCCGCCGGGCGGCCTGCTGGCTCACGAGGAAGGTGCCGCGCACGTTGATCCGCTGCATCTTGTCGAAGTCGTCGATGCTCAGCTCGGTCAGCGGGCTGAGCAGCATGATGCCGGCGGTGTTGACCACGACGTCGATGCCGCCGAACTGCTGTTCCACCGCGTCGAACAGATCCTGTACCGGCTGCGGCTCGGCGATGTCGGCCTGGACGGTCACGGCGGTGCCGCCGCCGTCGATGATGTTCTTGGCCGTTTCCTGGGCCGGAACCGGGTTGCCGGCGTAGTGCACGACCACGCTCATGCCGTCCGCGGCGAGCCGGGTCGCCACCTCGCGACCGATGCCACCGGAACCTCCGGTGACGAGTGCGATCCGGGGGTTGTCAGACACTTCTTCTCCTTTGCGGGGCTGCGATGGTGCGGGGCTGCGATGGTGCGGGGCTGGGATGGTGCGGAGCTGCGATGGGAAAGTCGGTTGATCGGCGAGATCGTGCCGCCGTCGGCATCAAATCTGCCCGCGCCGGGAAATCATCCGAGCCCGTTATTGCGGCGAGCGGGTCCGGAATTGCGCGGCCGTCCGCCGCCGTGCCGTTTGAAATGGCCCATGAGCTGGCAAATTGGACGAGAGCGTCACCAATTGCCCGGTGATGCGGCGCTCGCGTCCAAGGCCCTGCCTCCGACGCCTCCCTAGCCTTTCGAGGTACTGCTGGATATCTGTGCCGGCAAACGCCGCGAGGCGAGCCGTTCCCGCCCCTTCACATCAATGAAGGCTCGAGCGACGACCGCGTGACTCCGTCGGACGGCGGGGCGAGCCGCTCCGTTGCCGCCACTGGCCGAGCAAACTGGGAGGGGTTGCCTGTGGAACCGCTTCACGTCGTCGTCCACGGCCACATGCCGCTGATCGAGGACGGGCTGATCGGCTACCTGCGGGGCCGGCCCGATTTCGTGGTCGTGTCCGGCAAGCGTCTCGAACAGGCGCAGGTCATCGTGCTGAGCGCCGAGCGTCTCGGGGTCGACGTCGCCGCCCGGCTGCGTCAGCTGGCCACCACGTTCGGTGTGCCGGTCGTCCTGGTCGTCGACGAGATCGACCAGGCCGGGATGCTCATCGCGGTGGAGTGCCGGGTGGTGGCCATCCTGCCCAGCCGGGCGGTGACCGCCGATCTGCTGGCCTACAGCGTCAAGGCCGCCGCCGAGGGCGGTGGGATGATGCCCACCAACCTGATCGGTGACCTGGTCAAGCACGTCGACCGGCTGCACCGGGAGGTCCTCGGGCCGCACGGGCTGAGCGCGTCCGGCCTGACCCCGCGCGAGATCGACGTGCTGCGTCTGATGGCGGACGGGTTCGACACGGCCGAGATCGCCCGGAAGCTGTCCTATTCGGAACGGACGGTCAAGAGCGTCGTCGCCGGCTTGACCAAGCGCCTCAACCTGCGCAACCGGGCTCATGCGGTGGCGTTCGCCCTCCGCACGGGCATCATCTGAGCCCAGCCGGACAGCGTCGGTGTGGCTCAGGCGCTCATCCCGCCGTCGACCGGCAGGACGACCCCGGTGACATAGGACGCGTCTCGCCCGGCATCCTCGACGCCGTGGCCACCGCCGTGCGTCTCGACGACGCCGAGCGCTCCCACCTGCGTCAGCTGGTGCGGACGACGGAACCCGGGCGCCGCGCGGAGCCGGCCCCGACCTCGCACGACACCGTGCGCCCGGGGATCCACCGCCTTCTCGAAGGCCTCACCGACCTGCCCGCCTACGTCTTCAACAACCGGCTGGACATCCTCGCGGCGAACCCGCTGGGCCGTGTTCTGTACTCCCCGCTCTTCGACGACCAGGCCGAGCCACCCAACTCCGCACGTTTCACGTTCCTGCGCGAAGCCGAGGCGCGGCGGTTCTGGCCCGACTGGCCCGGCTTCGCAGACTACGCCGTGGCCGTGCTCCGCACCGAGGTCGGGCGCCACCCGCACGACGCCGCGCTGACCGGCCTGGTCGCCCGGCTCCCGGGAGCACGACATCCTCGCGCTGCTCACCGGTCGTGCCGTCTACACCGGGTGATGGAGTCGATCTCGGTCGTCCTAAAACAGAACAAACATTCGCCCTCGATAGTGTCCGCATGCGAATGACACTTCACACCGGTACGGTGCTGGCGATCTGCGGCACCCTGGCGCTCGGAGCCTGCGGCAGCACCCCGGAACCGGCAACCCGGGCGCCCGACGTGGCGACCCTGCAGTCGACGGCGGCCGCACCGCCCAGTTCGGCGCCGACGCCGGCGGCCGAGCGGCCGGTCATCCCGGTGGACGACAACGTGGATGCCATCGGCCGGCTGGAAACGGCCTGGGTCTATTGCCTCCGGGACAACGGCGTGCCGCTCGACACGGCCATAGGAGAGTCGAAGACCGCGCGGAAGGAGCCGCGTTACCAGGCCGCCTACAAGACCTGCGCGATCAAGGAGCCGGAGTTCTGGATCGATCGGGAGGCGCGGACCAACCCGGAGTACGCGGATCGTCTGCGCGACGCGGTGACCTGTCTGAAGAGCAAGGGCCACAAGGCGCGGCTGGACACGTCGAAGACCCCGGCTGTCATCGCCTACCCCAGCATGGGTCAGGAGACCGCCGCCATCGACGACCGGGACGAGTGCCTGCGCGAGGCGTTCGCCGACCGGCTCAAGCGGTACCCGAAGAGCTGACGACCTCGCCCTCGACCGCATCGCCCAGCTCGCGGCGCGGCGAGTGAACGTCGGCGGCCTTGCCGGTGCGCACCCGGACGCGGCGCGGGCCGAACAGGTCGTCGACGGCCGGCTCCCCGTCCTGCTGCTCGGCCGAGCGTTCCACCAGACGCCGGATGAACAGGCGGCTGGGCGGGAGCAGCAGCACCAGGCCGAGCACGGCGGTGAAGAAGCCGGGCAGCGCCAGCAGCGCCGCGCCGAACAGCCCCACCACGGTGTCACTGAACGCCGCGCCCAGAGGCTGATCCTGATCGGCCCGGGCGCGCAACCGGTCCCTGTTGCGGGCGATCGCCCGGCGTAGCAGCCAGGCCCCGGCCGTGCTGCACAAGACCAGCAGCAGGACCGCCCAGACCGCGCCGATCGTCCGGACGACCTCGATGAAGGTCGCCACCTCGAGCACGGTGAGCACCGCCAGAGTCACCGCGGCCGGTCGTGTCCACCTTCTTCTCCGCAGCGTGGGCAACAACGCCGCATCACGACCGTGCACCTCGACCTCCGATGTCCCGTACCGGCCGACAGATTACTGCCGGCCGCGTCGCCGTATCGGTACCGATCACGATGCGAGTGCCTCGGTGGGCGTCAGCCGGGAGGCGTGAATCGACGGATAGACGCCGGCCACGATGCCCACGACCACCGATCCGGCCAGCCCGGCCAGCAACGCCGGCAGCGGCACGACCAGCGGCCACCCTTGACGGGCGGCGTAGGCGGCCGTGAGGACCAGCCCGAACGCGGTGCCGGCGGCCCCGCCCAGGGCCGACAGGACGATCGCCTCGGTGAGGAACTGGGCCCGGATCTGACCGCGGCTGCTGCCCAGGGCCCGGCGCAGGCCTATCTCGGAACGGCGTTCGAGCACCGAGATCACCATGGTGTTGGCCACGCCGACCCCGCCGACCAGCAGCGCCACGGCGGCCAGGCCGAGCATGAGGACGGAGAAGGTCGACTCGGTGGCACGCTTGGCGGCCAGGGCGTCCGAGGGCCGGGTGACGCTGACCTGGCTCGGCTGTTCCGGGTGGACGGTCGCCGGCAGCACCTCGCGGACCGCCTCCACCGCGGACTCGCGAACCCGTACGTAAATGATCGTGGGGTTGCCGGCGAAACCCAGGACCGTCCGCGCCGTTTCCCAGCCGATCAGCACGGACCGGTCGATGTCGGGGGACAGCGGGATCGGGTCCAGGATGCCGACCACCGTGAACCACTGCTTGCCGATGATCACCTGCTGGCCCGGGGCGTCGAAGCCCAACCGCGTCGCGGCCACCGAGCCCAGCACCACCGCCGGGAAGTGTTGTTCGGCCGGGGTGAGCCAGTGTCCGAGGCGGACCCGGCCGTTGAGCACGTCGAGCAGATCAGGCTGGGTCGCCCGTACGGTCAGGCCGGAGCCGTCGGCCGCGTCGACCCGGTCCGAGCGGCGCACCACGGCGCTGGTGCCGGCCACCGCGCTCACCGCGGTCACCGGGCCGATCCGCCGGACCATGCCCACCGACGCGGCCGGGAAGACGGCCGGCGGGTCCTGCTGGGTGGGCACGATCTGCAGCATGTCGGCGCCGAGGGCCGCGAGCTCGCGTTCCAGGGCGGCCCCGCTGGACGCCGGGATGCCGGTCACCACCACCATCGTGGCGATGCCGATCGCGATGCCCAGGGCCGACAGGGCGGCCCGCAGGCGCCGGGTGCGGACGCCGAGCAGGCCCAGTTCGAGCAGGTCCAGCGGCTTGAGTCTCATCGGTCGGCCACCAGTCGCCCGTCCCGGATCTCGACCCGGCGCGGCAGGGCGGCGGCGATGTCCCGGTCGTGGGTGATGATCGCGATCGAGGCGCCCTCCGCGTTCAACCGGCGCAGAAGGTCGAGAACGGCCTGACCGGTACGGGTGTCGAGCGCGCCGGTGGGCTCGTCGGCCAGCACCAGCGCCGGGCCGTTGACGACCGCGCGGGCGATCGCCACGCGTTGCCGTTCACCGCCCGAGAGCTGCTGGGGACGGTGGTCGACCCGGTGGGCCAGACCGACCCGGGCCAGGGCCTCCAACGCCATCGGCCGTCGCTGCCGCCGCGGCACACCGGCGTAGAGCAGGCCCGTGGCGACGTTCTCGGCCGCGGTCAGCGCGTTGCTGAGGTGGAACTGCTGGAACACGAAGCCGAGCCGCCGGCCCCGCATCTCGGACAGCTGCCGGTCGGAGAGGGCGGCGACGTCGTCCCCGCCGACCAGCACGGTGCCCGACGTCGGGCGGTCGAGGGTGCCCATGACGTTGAGCAGTGTGGACTTGCCAGATCCGGACGGGCCGACGATGCCCAGCAGGTCGCCTTCGCGCACGGTCAGCGAGACGTGGTCGAGGGCGGTGACGCCGCCCGGATAGACCATGCTGACGTCCCGTACGGCCAGCACCGGCACGGCGCCGACGATCGTCATGAGGTGGTCACCACGCTGGTGCCCTCGGCCAGGCCCTCGCCGCTGACCTCGACCAGCCCGCCGGCGAACAGGCCGGTCTCGACCGCCAGCAGGCCGCCGCCGGCGATCTGGACGGCATAACCGCCCTCGGCCAGCGCGATCAGCGCCCCGACCGGTACGGCCAGCACGTCCTTGCGGGTGTCGCCGGCGAACACCACCTCGACCGGCGCGGCGTCCAGCCGGGCTGCCTTGGCGGCATCGTCCAGGGTGACGGTCACGGTGAGTTTCGGTGGAACGTTCGGGTCGGTGGTCACGGCGGTCGAGACCACGCTGACCTTCCCCGGCCCGGTCTGCCCGTCCGGCAGCCGGACCTCGACCTTGTCCCCGCGCCGCAGACCGTCGGCCTCGGCCGGCTCGGCCTCGACGGTGATCACCTTGGTCGTCGGGGTGACCGCCAGCAGCGCGGCCTCGGCGCTGTCTCCCACCTGTACGGCCGTGCTCTCCACCCGCACCGCGCCCGCGAGCACCGCGACCTCGCCGATGCCGAGAGACCCCGAGGCCGGCAGCCCGGCGTCCTTCTGCCACCGCTTGATCGCCCGGACGAGCGCCGGAGTGAGCACGTCGTCGCCCCGGCGAACCTCGACCCAGGTGGTCCGCGTGGCCGGCGCGGTCGGGGCCGGCGTGGTCGGGGCCCGCGTGGCGCCCGCTTCCTGATCGCCGGTGGGCGCGGGAGTCGGCGCGCCCTCCTCAGCCGCGGGCGACACCTGCCGGACCCGGTCGCCGGGCTGGTAGCGGCGGCCCACCGAGTAGCCCATCGCCTTGAGGTTGTCGGCCACCACGCGGACGTCCCGTCCGACGGTGTTGGGCTGGTCCAGCGTCCGGAAGAGCGGGATGCTGCCGTAGAAGACCGGCACCGGCTCGTCGTCGACGCGGTAGAGCGCGGCCCCCCGGCGCACGGTCGCGCCGGGGGACGGGAGCCAGGTGACGATGCCCGGACGGCTGCCCTTCACCGGGCGGGCGGTGCCGTAACCCAGCTTGCCGGTCAGCGACACACCGGTCGACAGGTCCTGCCGAACGACCTCGGCGGTTGCGGTCGCCGTCGTCGGCGCGGCCGGGGCGCCGCCGGAGTCACGGCCCCACGCCCAGGCCCCGGCACCGGCCGCGCCGGCCACCGTCAGGACCGCCGCGGCATAGACGATAAGGCGTCGGCTTTTCATGCGGCGATGATGAGGGGTCGAGATCAGGAACCTGTTAAGACCCGTCCGGTCAGTTCGCCTTCGCCTTCGCCCTGGCGTTCGCCTTCGCGCTCGGATTGGATTTCGTCATGGCGCCCAGCATCAGGACGACGCGGCGCCGGTGCCGAGTGACTCCTGCCAGAGCGCCTCGGTGAAGGAGAGGACGAAGGCCTTGGCCGCGCCGTAGACCGCCATGTTGGGCGTCGACATCGCACCCCTCGACCTCACCGAGCCCGTCGAGCAGCACCTCGGCGATGTCCGCGATCCCGGTAAGCGGCGGCTGCAGGCCCAGGGCCAAGCTGGCCGGGACGCTCGCGTGTCTCAACATCGCCACCGACTCCTGGGGCCGGTCCGGCGGAACGGCGGATCTCGCCGCCTCTACAACGAGGTCGCCGAGGCGATGCGGGCCTGCCGCACCCCTCAAACCTGTGGTCCGGTAGGCAGCGTGACGGTGAAGGTGGTGCCCTCGCCGGGAGTGCTGATGACGCTGATGTCGCCGCCGTGGGCCTCGGCGATCTGGCGGGCGATGGGCAGACCGAGGCCGCTGCCGCCGGTGGCGCGGGTACGCGAGCTGTCGGCCCGCCAGAAGCGGTCGAAGACCCGGTCCAGATCATCCGGGGCGATGCCGACGCCGGTGTCCGCGACGGCGATGGTGAGCCGGTCGCCGGTGACCCCGGTCCGGACGGTGACCGAGCTGCCGGGCGGGCTGTACCGGATGGCGTTGGACAGCAGGTTGCCGATCATCTGACGCAGCCGCAGGGGATCCGCGCCGATGACGGGATCGCCGGCCGGCTCGGCGCGGAGCCGCACCTGGGCCGCCGCGGCGTGCGGCCGGTGGGCGTCGAGGACCTGCGTGACCGAGTCGTTGACGTAGACCGGCTCCGGATGCATCCGGAGGGTCCCGGCGTCGGCCGCGGCGAGGTCGCGCAGGTCGTCGACGATGTGCTGCAGCTGGATGGTCTCGTCGTGCAACAGGGTCAGCAGCCGGCTGTCCACGGTGGCCAGACCGTCCTGGACAGCCTCCAGCCAGCTGCGGATGTTGGTCAGCGGGTTGCGCAGCTCGTGCGCCACGTCGCTGACCATCGCCTGCCGTTGCGACTCGGCCTGCTCCCGCCGCTCGGACAGCTCGTTCAGGGCCGTCGCCAGGTAGCCGATCTCATCCCGGCCGGTGATGGCGACGCGAAGGTTGCCGGAGGGCCGCCGGGCGGCCTCGGTCAGAACCCGCAGCGGCCGGACGAGACGGAGCCCGACCACGATGGTGACCAGGACCGCGAGGATGAGCACGACGGCAGTGGCAGCCCCGGTCCGGATCAGGTTCGCCCGGGTGAACGGCAGGACGTCCGGTGCGGTGGAATCGGCGGGGTCGGTGACGAACAGCAGGGCGGCCGGCGGGACGTACGGTTCGAGTTGTGCCCGGCGGGCCTTGTCCAGGCAGGCCGCCGCCCGGGCGCTGCGTTTCGGGTCGGGCAGGCCCGTGTACGAGTTGATTTCCAGGACTTCGACCCTGAGGTCCGGCTGAAGGACCACTTCGTTGACGTCCTTCTCCTTGGCGCACGAGGCGATCAGCTTGCGCAGCGCCGTCAGCGGCCGGACCTCGGACGGGGTGGGGGCCGGCACGAGACCGCAAACAGAGGTGGACTTGCCGACGCTGGTGACGACCAGCCGGTTGCGGTTGTGCGGCCCGATGACGACCTGCGGCTCGAATCCGGTCCGGCGAAGGCATTCGAGAGACTCGTTCAGCCCGTCGCGCAGCTTCTTCTGTTCGGCCGCCGGCAGACGGTACGGGCCGACGACGCGGGGATCGATGCGGTCGGCGCCCCCGGTGATCGAAAGGTCGACGGCGAGGGGATCGACAGTGGCGGCCGGCCGGGCGGTCCGCAGCGCCGCCCCGGGCTGGGAGTCGGCGATGATCTGCCGGCTCTCGGTCAGCAGGGTGATCCGGCGGTTGAGCTTGGTCGCCAGCGAGGTGACCAGCGGCCCCACCCCGGACCAGTCGCGGTGGGTCGCGGCGTAGCCGAGCAGTTCGTCGTAGACGCTCTTGTCGTCGCTCAACGACTGGCCGAGCTGCTGCTGGATGCTGCGGGAGGTGGACTGCGAGGCGATCCACGAGGTCGCCACGACCGCGACCACCGCGATGGTCAGCGAGGCGATCAGCAGCCGGAAGATGAGGCTCCGGTGCAGCGGGACGCCGTCCATCAGCCCGTCGCGGCGGTGAGTTTGTAGCCGAGGCCGTACACGGTGACCAGCCGGGACGGCCGGCGCGGGTTCGGCTCGATCTTGCGCCGCAGGTTGAGGACGTGCACGTCGATGCTGCGCTCGATCGAGTCGCGTTCCACCCCGTTGGTGTGCTGCAACAGCTGGGCGCGGGTGAAGACCCGGTCGGGCTGGGCCGCCATCGCCGCGAGGATGGCGAACTCGCCGGGGGTGCAGTCCACCGGCTTCCCGTCGGCCGTCACCTCGTGGCGGGCCGGGTCGACGGTGAGCCGGCCGACGGTCAGCGACCCGGTGCCTCCCCGGCTGCGCCGCAGCAGCGCCCGGGTGCGCGCCAGCAGCTCCCGGGGACTGTACGGCTTGGTGAGGTAGTCGTCGGCCCCCAGGTCCAGCCCGGTCAGCAGGTCGTCCTCGCTCGATCGGGCGGTGAGCATGAGGATCGGGACGTCGGACTCCCGCCGCAGGATCCGGCACAGGCTCAGGCCGTCGAGACCGGGCATCATCACGTCCAGCACGAGCAGATCCGGGGCGCGCCGGCGGACCTCGGCCAGCGCGGCGCGGCCGTCGTGCACCACCACCGTCTCGTGACCCTCGGCGACCAGATAACGGCGCAGTACCTCGGCCTGGCCCCAGTCGTCCTCGGCGACCAGCAGATATGCGCCCACGGCGACGACTATAGGAGCCGATCGCCGTACCGGCGCGAAACCTAACAGGTTCCTCATATTGCGGGGCCGCGGTGGCCGCTAACCATCTCCTCACATTCGTCTGTGATGGTGCCCCGCATGTTTCGTACCGGAGGAAGTGTTGTGGCCTTGAGTCTGCTGTTCGTGCTGGCCGGTTGTTCCGGCGCCGAGAAGGAGGCGGATGCTCCGGCGGTGGCGTCGCTGCAGAGCGCGGCCGCTCCGACCAGCGTGGCCCCCGCCAAACCCAGGAGCGAGCGTCCGATCGTGCCGATCGACGCCACCGACGAGGACATCAAGGCGATGGCTCAACCGTGGGTTGCCTGCCTGCGGAAGGAGGACGGCTCCCGGTTCAAGGACGAGAGCACCTGGCAGATCTTCTTCAAGGGCGCCGACGAGACCGATCCGGCCATCAAGGCCTGCCTGTCCAAGATGCCCGAGTCATTGCAGGACAACATCAAGCGCACAGACCTGTCGGCGTTCAAGGACAACCAGCGTGAGTTCTACCAGTGTGCCAAGCGGGAGGGTTACAAGCTGACTGATCCGGACCCGACGACCGGCGAGTTCGGCCTCACCGCGATCGGCCCGAACGGTGACGCGGGTTCCCCCCAGTGGAAGGCGTGCGAGCGCGAGGCGTTCGCGCAGTAGGGCCGGGATGGCACTTTCGTACCGGTGGCGGGCTGTGAAGATCCGTCGATGGGCGGTCGTTCGGGGGCTTCGTTTTCGCGAGTCTGGACGTGTTGGGTTCAGCAACGCGAGGAGGAACTGGTCATGAGCAAGAAGGCTGTGCTTGCAGTCACCGGCATCGCTGCCCTGTTGGTGTGCGGCGGCGGAGGTGCGATCATCTACCAGACCGTCGACGCCGGGAAGGACTACCTCGGCTCCGCTGTGACCCCCGAGCAGTTCGAGGCCCAGCGGATCGGTCAGCCCGAGGATGAGGTCCGTCGCGCGCTGCCCAAGCCGCTCGACGTCGAGGAAAAGGATCTCTACGGCACAGACACCACGCGGGAGGGCCGGCCGGCCGACGCGGCCTGCAGTTACCACCCGGTGAGCTCGCTCAGCGAGGCCGAGGGCGGACCGATGTACCGTTTCTGCTTCACCGGCGGCGAGCTCACCGAGAAAAAGAAGATCATGGCCGAGGGCTGAGAGAGTTGAGTTCGACGACGCGCAAGGCCTACGAGGTGACGCTGGCACTGCTCGTCGCCGGCAGCATCGCCGCCATCGGTCTGCTGGTCGGTCTGCCGCCCGCTGCCGTCGCCGCGCTCGCCGGCCTCGACCTGGCGCTGGTCGCAGCGCGGCGGAAGTACCCGGCCGCCGCGCTGCTCGTCTTCGCCGCCGTCCTGCTGGCCACCGGCCGGCCGGACGGACTGGCCCTGGTCGTGCTGAGCTGGTCGGCCGGCTACCGGTTGCGCCCGGGCCGGCTCAGCGCGGTCCTCGCCGCCACCGCGGTCCTGTACGTGACCGGCTCCTGGCTGCACAACTCCGGAGGCATCACCGGGCTCGCGTTCCAGGCCGGGATCTTCGTGGTCTTCGCGATCCTGCCGGCCGTCGTCGCCCGGATGTCGGCCCAGCGTCAGGAGATCCTCGTCCTGCTGCACGAACGGACCGTGCACCTGGCCGGTCAGCAGCGGGTCATCGCCGAGCAGGCCCGGGTCCGCGAGGCGCACCGGATCGCCCGGGAGATGCACGACTCGCTCGGGCACCGGCTGACCCTCCTGACCCTGTACGCCGGGGCGCTGGAAGCCGGGGGCAAGCCGGACGGCGAGACGCTCGGGCTGTTGCACACCACGTCCCGGTCGGCCATCGACGAGTTGCGGCTGATCCTCGACGTCCTGCGCGACGAGTCACCGGTCGACCCGCAGCGGGCCGGCCTGGCGCACACCGACGACCTGGTCGCCGACGCCCGCTCGGCCGGGGCCGACATCGAGCTGGCCCGCGAGGGTGAACCGGTCGAGCTGCCCGTGATGGTCGAGCACGCGGCCTACCGCACGCTGCAGGAAGGCGTCACCAACGCGCTCAAGCACGCGCGCGGTGGCCGCATCCGGCTCGCCCTGCGGTACGAGGACGGCACGGTGATCGCCGAGGTCGTCAACGGTCCGGGTCGTCCGCACGACGGGCCCACCGGTGGTCAGGGGTTGTACGGGCTGGCCGAACGGGTCCGCCTGGCCGGTGGGGTGCTTTACCACGGGCCGGAGCCGGACGGCGGCTTCCGGATCGCCGCCACCCTGCCGCTGACTGCCTCGGCCCCACCGACGCGCGAACCGTGGCCGGCGGTGGCCGCCCCGGCCGTGGTGGACGATGTCGGGGAGGCTCTGCGCCGCGCGGACCGTCGCCGGCGGGCCTGGATCGGCGGGATCGTGGCCGGAGTGGTGGCCGTAGGGGTGCTGTGTGCCGGGGGAGCCATGACGTTCTGGCTGCACATCAGCGTCGACCAGGAAACCTATGACAGCGTGCGCGTCGGTGACAGCGAGGCCGCCGTACGGGAGAAGCTGCCCGACCCCGACTGGGCGCAGGTGACTGTCGATCCTGCTCCGGGCTGTGTCACCTACAACGGTGAGCTGGGCCTGTCCAGCGATCGGTCGTCGAGCGGGTACCGTTTCTGCTTCCGCGACGGGGCGCTGGTCTCGAAGGAGCCGATCGACGATGCCGGACAGTGAACCGCTGCGGATCCTGATCGCCGACGACGACGATCTGACCCGCGGCGGCATCCGCCTCATCCTGGCCGCCCTGCCCGGTGTCGAGGTCGTGGCCGAGGCGGCCGACGGTGTGCAGGCCCGCGATCTGGCCATCCGCCACCGCCCGAGCGTCGTGCTGCTGGACATCAAGATGCCGGTGCTGAGCGGGCTGGCCGCGCTGCGGGAGATCCGCCGGGCCACCACGGTGCCGGTCGTCATGCTCACCACATTCGGTGAGGAGGACTACATCGACGAGGCGCTGGCCGGCGGGGCAGCCGGATTCGTCCTGAAGAGCTCGGCCGCCGAGGAACTGGAACCGGCCATCCGCGCGGCCGCGGCGGGTCAGATGTTCCTGTCCCCACCGGTCACCCGGCAGACCGTGCGGCGGCTGGAACAGTTGCGCCCGGAGCCGCCCGGCGAGGGCGTCCAGGCCCGGCTCGACCAGCTCAGCGGGCGCGAGCTCGACGTGCTCCGGCTGCTCGCCCAGGGGTTGTCCAACACGGTGATCAGCCAGCGCCTGAGCATCTCCGAGAGCACGGTGAAGACGCACGTGAGCCGGGTGCTGCTCAAGCTGGAATGCGAGAACCGGGTGCAGGCGGCGCTGCTGGCCCACCGTCTGGGTCTGCTGGCCTGACCGGGGCGTCCCGGCCCGGGCCGATGGCACTTTCGTATCACGAGCAGGCGGACAGGATCCGTCGATGGACGGTCGTTCGGAAGTCTCTGTTTCGCGAGACTGGATCAGTTCCGTTCAGCAACGCGAGGAGCCGGCCATGCCGCCGAAAGAGCCCGGAGCACGCGATCAGGAAGTGAACGGTTTTCTCTCGGAGGTGGAGCGTCTGTGCCAGGTCCGAGGGTGGCGTTCCTTCCGTCGCAACGACGGCCGCGGTCCGGCTCCGACGGGCCCGGCGGATCGATTCGTCCTGTCCGACGACCGGGCGCCGAACCCGCCCGGAGCCCGGACCGACTGCACGACGCGGGCGGCGCATCGCCTGCTCGTCGCCCACCTGGAGACCGTTTCGGCGGTCCTCATCGACCTGCCGCCGGCCGCCCTGCTGGCCGCCTCGGACGCCGCCGTCGAGCTGGTCAAGGGCGTTCTGGCCGAGGACGCGGCCGGGTTCGAGGCGTCGACGGCGATCAGCCTGGCCGGTGAGGCACGACAAGTGGCAGAGAGCGCACTCACCGATCCGCACCTGTCGTCCGTCTGGGTGGCCAGGAGACTGAGCGTCTCCGAGCGAACGTTGCAACGGGCGTTCCGCGCCGAGGGGGAGACCCTGATGACGTACGTACGGCGGAGGCGGATCGAAAGCGCGCTGGCCGAACTGATCGGGACAGTGCCACGACCCAGCGTCATCGAGGTGGCCGCCCGATGGGGTTTCTCCGACAGCAGCCACCTGATCCGGGTCTGCCGCAAGCTCTACGGCCAGACCCCGACGCAGTACATCCGCGCCCACACCCAGGCCGAGCAGGAGCAGCCCGATTGAGGCAGACGGTCACCCCGGTGAGACAGGCTCCACTGTGCCGCCTTGGCCACGCCGAGCTTCCCTGCAGTTCCATGGTTCTCCCCGTGGGTGTCGCTGTCCTACGACCGAATCGCAGGAATCAGCGGACTTACTGCCGGTGCCCGAATGCCTCAGATCCGGAACCGTCTGCCTCGAAACTCGCAAGCTCGAGTTGTCGCGCCGGTGTTGTAACGTTCGCGGGTGACCAGCGCGACTCACGCCACGTGGCGGCACGAACTCGGTGACTTCCTCCGGCGCCGCCGGGAGTCGATCGCGCCGGCCGAGGTCGGGTTGCCGCCGGGTGGGCGGCGCCGGACGCCGGGGCTGCGCCGGGACGAGGTCGCCGAGCTGGCCAACATGTCGGCGGTCTACTACGAGCGCCTCGAGCAGGGCCGGGGTCCGCAACCGTCGGCGACCATGCTGAGCAGTCTGGCCCAGGCGTTGCGGCTCAGCACCGACGAGCGCGACCACCTGTACCGGCTGACCGGGCAGACCGCGCCGGTGGCGCCCGAGCCCGCGGGGTACGTCGATCCCTCGCTTTTCGCGGTCCTCAACGCGGCCGCGTACACCGCGCCGGGCTTCATCGCCGACGAGCTCGGCACGGTCGTGGCGCAGAACGCTCTGAACGTCGCCCTGTTCGGCGAGTTCCTGACCCGGCCGGGCTGGGCGGGCAACGTCGTCTGGCTGTGGTTCACCTCGCCGGAGTGGCGGCTCACCCTCGATCCGGAGGACCAGCACGACCAGACCAGCCGGGCGTACGTGGCCGACCTGCGCGCCGTCGCCGGTCGCCGGGACGCCGAACCCCGGGCCGCCGCGCTGGTGGCGGAGCTTCGCTCGGTCAGCCGCCGGTTCGCCGAGCTGTGGGACGAGCATCAGGTCTCGGTCCTGCACTGCGCCACCAAGCGCGTCGTGCACGAGCAGGTCGGGCGGCTCGACCTGGACTGCACGGTGACGCTGAGCCCGCTCTCCCGGCAGCGGATGCTGTTGCTGCACCCGGTGCCGGGCACCCCGGCCGCGGAGCGGCTGGCGCGGCTCGTGACCTCGCTGGGCCTTACCCCGGCCGGGCGCTGAGGGTCCCACCGATCTTTCAGGCGGAGGCACGCTCCGGCCGGCGGGAACGGTAGGCCGCACCGATCACGTCGGCCAGCGCGTCCGGCGCCGACAACAACGGCGAGTGCGAGGTGGCGAAGGCGACCACCGTGGTGGGCCGGGCCGACACCGCGTCGATCTCGCGGACGAACCGGGTCTGCAGCGCGCGCGGCACGACGCGATCCTCGCTGCACAGCACGTAGGTGTGCGGCACCGATCCGTACCGCTCAGCGGTGACGGTGAGCGTCTCGCCGGCGATGCCGGCCGGGGCGTCGGGGCTCAGCAGGCCGATGGCCGCGTCGGCGACCTGCTCGTCGACGTCGTGATAGAAGACTTCGCGCATCGCAGCGTGCCGGGATCGGTCGCCGACGTCGATACGCAGGGCGCCGACGGCAGCCGGGTCGGCGGCCAGAAGTCCGCCCACCTGCCCCTCGGCCGCCTCCGGCGTGGAGAAGTACTCCGCGGTGGACAGGCCGGCCACCGGGACATAGGCCGTCACATAGATGAGCTCGGCGAAGAGTTCGGGGGCCAGTTCGGCCGCCGCGGTGGCGACGATCCCGCCCATGCTGTGCGCGACGACCACACACGGCCGCCCACCGCCGGCCTGGCGGATCTGCTCGACCAGCAAGGCCGCGGCCGATGAGGCGGTCACAGCGGCCGACGGCGACGGCTCGGTCGCGAAGGCCGCCGGGTCGAACGGCCGGGCCCAGCGGGCCGCGAGGGAACGCCCGTTCAGGCCGTGCCCTTCGAGATCGACAGCGAGAGAGGGTACGCCACGAGCGGCCAGAGACCCGGTCACCGGGCTCCAGCACCAGCTTCCGTGCCACAACCCGTGAACCAGGACGATCGGAGTGAGGTCGGTCATGGCCAGAAACGTAGAGCCCGGCCGGATCGCCAACCACGCATCAACAGTACGAGGCTGAGGAGCCGCCGCGAGCCGCGCGCGTCTCGGAAGGCCGGTCTTCCCGGCTACGGAGGCCACAAACGGATCGCGGCTCGCATCTACCTCTGTGAATCGACGTTCCTCAGAGGAGATTCATGCGTCTGCGTTGGAAACTGGTCGCCGTGACGGCGCGAGCGGCACTGGAGCCTGACGATCGTCGGCGGTCAGGCGGCGTCGACGATGGCGGTGACCCGGATCTCCACCCGCATGGCCGGGTGACCGAGCGCCGCGACGCCGAGCTCGGTCCAGATCGGCGCGCGGTCACCCATGCGCTTGCGGAACTGCTCCACCATGACGCGGTTGTGCGCTTCGAAGCCGTCCGCGCCGAGAACGTGATACGAGTCCACCGAGATGACGTCACCCCAGGTGGCGCCGGCCTGGGCCAGGGTCCGCCCGAGATTGTCGAAGGCCTGCGTGATCTCCTCGTCGAGGGTGCCGGGGAACGTGAAGTCGTCGTGCCAGCCACCCTGTCCGGACGTCTCGACGCGGTTGCCGACCCGCACCGCCTGGTTGTAGTGCAGGTTGGCCAGTTGCGTGTCGCCGTACCCCGGAGTGGCGTGGAACGTCGGCTCGGTCATCCCGATCCCCTCTCTCAAAGCTTCATGTGTGAAGTGAAACGTACACCGGGATACGTCACGCGTGAAGTAATGAGGGACGAGTATGGTGATTGTCATGACGACCACCGAGAGCCCCGGCCACGGTGTGGACGACCCTGGCGAGGCGCTCTGGCTGACTCCCGCGGAAAAGGAAGCCTGGACCGGGCTGATCTCGATGATCCTGCTCGTGCCCGGGCGGCTGGAGTCTCCGCTGCAGCACGCGGCCGGCATCACGCTCTACGAGTATCTGACGCTCAGCCACATCTCGGACGCTCCCGGCCGCCGGCTGCGGATGACCGAGCTGGCCTATCTGACCAACGGCTCGCTCTCCCGGTTGTCCAACGTCGTCCGGCGCTTCGAGCAGCGCGGCTGGGTGGTGCGCTCACCCGACCCCGACGACGGCCGGTGCACTCTCGCCGCTCTCACCGACGCCGGCTACGACGTGGTCGTCGCGGCCGCGCCGACCCATGTGCGCGCGGTGCGGCAGGTCGTGCTCGACCATCTCAGCGTCACCGACCAGCGGGCGCTGGCCCGGATAGCGGCCAAGCTGCGGGTACGACCCGTCGACCAGGATTGAACCGGCGCCCGTCGACCAGGATTGAACCGGCGATCAGCGCAGGGCCCGCAGGGTGACCGCGGTGACCCAGCCGTACGCCAGATGGGGGATCAGGTCGCTGACCCAGTCCGCCGCCTTCCAGGTGCGCGGGTCGGTGACGTGCAGGGCCGTCATGGGCCCGCTCGAGGCCAGCATGCCCAGCACGGTCAGCGCGGCGGTCGAGGTCGCGGTGGGGAGCCGGTGCCCGCCCGCCACGGTGTAGGCGACGGCCGCGGCGGTCGAGGTCGCGTAGCCCAGCAGCGGGCCCAGGCCGCTCTTGCGGTTGCCGGCGGAATCCTCGTCACCCAGAGGCACGTGAGCCAGTTCGGCGAGCTTGGCGACGCTGTCCTCGCCCGCCGTGCTGGCCGGGCGTGCCCGCACCGCCATGTCCAGGTAGGTGACCGCGTTGAGCGCGGTCGCGCCGGCCGCGCCGGCCACGAGGCCCTTCAGGGTTTCGTTCATGCCGCGGCGTACCCGGCGGTTCCCCGGCTACACGCCGGCGCCCCTCCTGGCCAGGCTGTCCGGCATGGCCGGTTTATTCCGGCCCGGCGGGGGGAGTCGGCGGGCATGGAGAGAGGTAGCAGCAAACACGGCACGCGTCTCGACGAAGAGATGAAGCAGGAGGTGCGCGGCAACGTTCAGGGCATCGCCGGCAGCCGGGTCGAGGACTGGAAGACACCCGAGCCGGCCGGGGAGGATCAGCCCGAGGTGACCCGGGTGCCGGACGTCGACGAGCGCAACGATCTCAGCCGGTTCGGGCGGTACATCGGGCTGTCCAGCATGCCCGGGGATCGCGAAGCCCTGCGTCAGGGCGCCGAGACCCTCGGGGCGCCGGACGACGTGCTCGACGACCTGGATCGGCTGCCGGACGGCGTCGTCTTCCACACCGTCACCGAGATCTGGGCCGCCCTCGGGCGGGGCTCGGCCGAGCGTTCACCCCGATGATCGCGGCCGCCGCCGAGGCGTGACGCCTACCGCGCGGCCAGGTTGCGCAGGAGCAGCGCCTCGGCGAGGCAGGTTCGGGTGAACTCGCCGAGGTGCAGGCTCTCGTTCGGTCCGTGCGCGGCGCAGTGCGGATCCTCGATGCCGGTGACCAGGATCGCCGCCTCGGGATACCGCCGCTGGAAGGTGGCGACGCACGGTATCGAGCCGCCGATGCCGACCTCGACCGGGGCGACGCCGTCCCAGGCCGCGGTGCAGGCGGCGCGGGCCGCGTCGTACGCCGGTCCCGTCGTGTCCAGGACGCATGGCGCGCCGGCGCTTTCCAGCGTCACCTCGAGGCGCGCTCCCCAGGGCCCTCCGGATAGTCGACCGTGGTGTCCTCGCGGCCGGCGAGCCCGTCCACGGCGACCTCGCCGCCGGCGTCGTGCAGGGTGCTCAGCAGGCGGGCCAGCACGGTCAGCGCGTCCGGCGCCGGGCGGCCGAGCAGGCGGCTGGGCGCGGCGTCGCGTACCGTGCGGACCTCGACGAAACAGCTGACCAGACCGAGTAGCGACGTCGTCAGGGCGGGTCGCCCGATGTCCCAGTTGTCGGAGTCGGCGACGACGATCACGTCGGCCCGCAGCCGGTCGGCGTGCTCGGTCAGGAGCCGGTCGAGGGAAGCCGAGCCGTACTCCTCCTCGCCCTCGACGAAGCAGACGATGCCGACCGGGACGTCGTCGCCCAGGGCCCGCAGCGCGGCGACATGGGCGAGCACGCCGGCCTTGTCGTCGGCCGCGCCCCGCCCGTAGAGCCGCCCGTCGCGTTCGACCGGCTCGAACGGGTCACCGTCCCACAGCGTCGGATCACCGGCCGGCTGGACGTCGTGGTGCGCGTAAAGCAGGACGGTGGGCGCGCCGGGCGGCGCCGCCCGCTGCCCGAGGACGGCCGGTTGACCGCCGGAGCGTACGACCGTGGTCTGTAGCCCGCAGCCGCGCATCAGCCCGGCGACGGCCGCGGCGGACCGCTCGACGTGCGAGTGGTCGAAGCCGTCGAAGGCAATTCCCGGGATCCGGATCAGGCGTTCGAGGTCGGCCCGGACCCCGGGCATCTCCCGCTCGACCGCCGCGCGCAGCTCGTCGTCGGACCACGTCCTCATGGCGTCCCCTCGGATCGATCGAACGGTGGCAACTGCTGCGGACGGTCAGGACCCTGAAGGCGATCTTCAGCCCGCGGTCGTGAGCATGCGTGCGTGCTGCAGCGGGGGAGCGCCGTACCGCCGGTGGTAGTCCCGGTTGAACTGCGAGGCGCTCACATAGCCGACGGCGGCGGCGGCCGAAGCCGCCGTGTGGCTGCCGGTGGCGAGCAGTTGCCGGGCGCGCTGCAACTTCAGCTGTTTGTGGAAGCGCATCGGGCTCGTGCCGGTGACCCGCCGGAAGTGCTTGCCCAGGGTGACCGGACTGCAGTGCGCGACGGCGGCCAGCTCGGCCAGCGAGACCGGCCCGGCCAGGTTCCCGGCGAGGTGGGCGGCCGCCCGGCGTACCGCGGCGACCTTGCCGGAACTCATCGCCGCCGCCAGCGACCCGCCCAGCGGGCCGGTGAGCACCCGGTAGAGGATCTCCTCCTCCGCCCGTCGCGCCAGCACGCCGGCCTGATCGGGCTCGTCGTTGAGCTCCACCCACCGCGAGACGGCGTCCACGAGGCGCCGGTCCATCACCGCGGTCGTGAACGCGCCGCGGTCGGGCAGAGCCGGTCGGTGGCCACCGCTCGCTTCCAGCACCAGGTCGGCCACGATCTGCTCGTCGAGCACCAGCGTGGCCGCCCGGTACGGGGCGTCGAACACCGCCGAGACCGGCGCGTCGACCAGACCGACGAACACCTCGCCCCGGTGCACGCTCAGGGCCTTGTCACCGGCCAGAAGGCTCTTGGCGCCGCGCGCGACGAAACACACCATCGGCACGTAGCGCACGTCCAGGGCCGCCGCGTTGTCGTCCACGCTCACCAGCGCCTGCCGGGCCACACCGGTCGGAGTCCCGAAGCCGGTCGCGTGCCGTTCGACCAGGGCGCACAGATCGTCGAGCGCGTCGGCGGGATCGGATCGGGCAATCATGCGACCAGTCTGCCCCATGATCGTGAGGTCGTCCCGCCGTAGCGTCGTGAGAAACAAGCACGTCAGAAGGGTGTGCAGCAATGACACAGCAGGTTGATCTCATTTTCCGGTACCGCATCAAGGACGGCGAGCAGGACCGTTTCGAGCAATACCTCGATAAGGTGGTCGGCGTCACCGAGGCGGAGGAGCCGTACGTCCTCGAGTACCACATCTACATGCAGGCCGACGGCACCGTTCTCCAGCACGAACGGTACGCCGACGAGGACGCCATCTACCGTCACCTGCACGTCACCGCGGAGGGCCAGGCGGACTGGGCGGCGGCCACCGAACTGCTCGACATCATGGTGGTCGGCCGGCTCAGCCAGGCGTTCTGGGACGCGTACGACAGTCCGGTCGTCAGCCGGTACCGCCGCTTCCGCGAGATCGCCCGGCCCTTCCCGGCCTCGGAACCGGCCGGAACCTAGGTCACGATCCCGCGGGGCCGAGGAGGTCGGCGAGGCGCCGGGCGTCGTCCGAGCCGGCCGTGGGGTGATAGATCACCAGGGCCTGTTCGGGCATCCCGGCGATGGTCAGCCGTTCCAGGTGCAACCGCAGCGGCCCGGCGACGGGATGCCGCAGCAGGGCCAGCTCGGTGTCCCGGGTGACGACGTCGTGCCGGTCCCACAACTGACGGAAGACCGCGCTGCGCTCCGACAGCTCGGCGACCAGCTCCAGGAAGTCGGGGCGGGCCGCGCCCCGGCCGACCGTGTCCCGCACGACCGCGACGAACCGTGCGGCGGTCGCCGGCCAGTCACGGTAGAGGTCCTTCTCGGAGCCGACCAGGAAGAACGAGCGCAGCCGGTTCTTCCCGGTGCTGAGCTCGGGCGAGATGAGCGAAGCGCCCCGGTTGGCCGTGAGGACGTCGAAGTTCCGGCCGGTCACGAAGGCCGGCAGGGGCAGCAGCCGGACCAGGTTCTCGACGCTGGGCGGCACGTGTTCGCCGGTCGCCGGCGTCGCCGTGTCCTCGCTCGCCGCGGGGGCGGCCAGGCTGGTCAGGTACGCGGTGGCCGCGTCGTCCAGCCGCAGCGCCCGGGCCAGGGCCTGCAGGACCTGGTGCGACGGTGTTCCGCCGCGTCCCTGCTCCAGGCGCAGGTAGTAGTCGGCGCTGATGCCGGCCAGCAGGGCGACCTCCTCGCGCCGGAGCCCGGTCACCCGCCGCCGGCCGGCTCCCCCGGGCAGTCCGACGTCGCCGGGGCGGAGCCGGGCCCGGCGGGCCCGGAGGTATCCCGCGAGCAGATCGTCGGCCATATGTGGATGGTAGCGACGGCCCGGGACGGGGACGGCCGGCTCGACCGGAGCGGCTCAGCGCGCGAGGAGCTCCCGCAGCAAGCCGGTGATCTCCTTCGGCGCCGACTCGGCCATGAAGTGACCGGCCGTGACCAGGTGATGGTCCAGGTCGGGGGCCCAGGCACGCCAGACGGCCGAGGCGTCGTAGCCGAGCTGGGCGCCCCAGTCCTGCTGGATGACCGTCACCGGCATGGTGAGCCGGCGTCCGGCGTCGAGGTCGGCCTGGTCATGGTCGATGTCGATACCGGCCGAGGCGCGGTAGTCGGCCACGATCGAGGGGACGGCGGCGGCACTGGCCCGCAGGTACTCCGCGCGCACGTCGGCCGGGATCGAGGCCGGGCCGGTTCCCCAGGCGTCCAGGAAGTAGCCGAAGAACGCGTCCGCGCTGTTGCTGATCATCGTCTCGGGCAGGTTCGGCGGCTGGGCCATCAGGTACAGGTGGAAGGCGACCGCGGCCGAGACGCCGTTGAGCACCTTCCAGGTGTCCAGCGTGGGAACGACGTCCAGGCAGGCCAGGTGGGTGATCACGTCCGGGTGGTCGAGGCCGGCGCGGAACGCCACGAGCGCGCCCCGGTCGTGACCCACCAGGGCGAAGCGTTCGAAGCCGAGCTGGGCGGCCAGCGCGACGATGTCGTCGGCCATGGTGCGTTTCGCGTACGTGGCCGCGTCGCTCGCCGGCGGCTTGGAGCTGGCGCCGTAGCCGCGCAGGTCCGGGCAGATCACGGTGTGGTTCTCGGCCAGGGCGGCAGCGACGTGGCGCCACATCAGGTGGGTCTCCGGGAAGCCGTGCAGCAGGACGACGGGGCTGCCCGTGCCGCCGACGGCCACGTTGAGGTGCACGCCGTCGGCGACCTCGATCCACTCGTACCGGAAATTGTCGATCGTTGTGCTCATGACGACCACTGTGCCGAGCGCCGATGAGCATCCGATGAGCAGCGCCGGTGACGACGGGCGGCCAGCGCCGCCGGTCGGCACCACCGGACCGTTCGCGTAGGCGACGACGACCTCCTGCAAGCCGGCGGTGATGCCCGGGTTTCCCGGGAGCCGACCGGAGGGCACCGTCCGGTCCGGTCCGTCACACCAGACGGCTGAGGGCGAGCGCGGACGGGGACCCGGGCTCGGCCTGATAGGTGATGATCACGAGGCCGTCGGCGCCGGCGATGGTCAGCGCCTGCCGGCGGAGCGACAGCGGGCCGGCGGACGGGTGATCGAAGTGTTTGATCTCGTTGCTCATCCGGTGGACGTCGTTGTCGTCCCAGAGGGCGCGGAAGCCGCTGTCGGCCCGCATCGACTCGATCAGCGCCCGGGTCGCCGGGTCGCGCTGGTCGGCCTCGGCGCGCAGCGCGGACGCGGTCTGCCCGGCGACGTCGGCCCAGTCCGGGAAGAGCGTCCGGGCCTCGGCGGTCCGGAAGATGCCGCGCACCAGGTTCTGGCCCGGCCGGTAGAGGGCGGACAACATCTGGCCCGCCTTGTTGGCCGCCAGCACGTCGAAACGACGGTCCCGGACGTACGCCGGATGGCTCCACGAATCAAGGAGCTGCCGCACATCCTCGCCGACGTCGCCCGGCCCGCCACCGGACGGGGCCGGGAAGGCCAGCGAGCGCAGGTGAGCCGTCTCGTCCCGGTCGAGCCGGAGCGCGGCGGCTAGCGCGGCCACCACCTGGCCGGACGGGTTCCGGTCGATGCCCTGCTCGAGCCGGGTCAGGTAGTGGACGCTGACCCCGGCCAGCCCGGCCAGCTCGTCACGGCGCAGACCGGGCACGCGGCGTCGCCCGTACGAGGTCACCCCGGCCTCGTCCGCCCGGACCCGGGCCCGGCGGGCCTTGAGGAAGTCACCGAGCAGGTTGTCGCCCACCGCGCCAGCGTAGCCCTGGCAGGGTGCTGGTTGCCGGGCCCGCGGCGCGAGACGGTCGGGTCATGAAGACATGGTTTATCACCGGTGCGTCGCGCGGCTTCGGCCGCGTCTGGGCTCAGGCCGCTCTCGAGCGGGGCGACCGGGTCGCCGTGACGGCGCGCCGTCCCGACACCTTCGAAGACCTGACCGAGGCGTACGGGAACCGGGTTCTCCCGCTCGTCCTCGACGTGACCGACCGCCCGGCCGTGTTCGCGGCGGTGGCCCGGGCCGAGCAGACGTTCGGCCGGCTCGACGTCGTGATCAACAACGCCGGGTACGGGCTTTTCGGCATGGTCGAGGAGACCACCGAGGCGCAGGCCCGCGCGCAGCTGGAGACGAACTTCTTCGGCGCGTTGTGGGTGACCCAGGCCGTCCTGCCGATCCTGCGCCGGCAGGGCAGCGGGCACCTCCTCCAGGTGTCGAGCATCGGCGGTATCGGCGCCTTCCCCACGCTCGGGTTGTACAACGCCTCGAAGTGGGCGCTGGAAGGGTTGAGCGAGGCGCTGGCCGCGGAACTCGCCCCGCTCGGGCCCCGGGTGACGATCGTGGAGCCGGGCCCCTACGGCACCGACTGGTCCGGCGACTCCGCGCGGCACACCGAGCCGATCGCGGCGTACGAGCCGGTCCGCGAAGCGCGCCGGGCCGGTGCCGCCGTCCGCGCGCCGACCGATCCCGCCCTCACCGCCACGGTCATCCTCCAGCTGGTGGACGCCGGGAACCCGCCGCTGCGCCTGTTCGTCGGCCCGTATCCGTACCCGGTCGCCGAGAAGTTGTACCGCGAGCGGCTCGCCACCTGGGCGGAGTGGCGCTGGCTGGCCGAGCAGGCCGCGGAGTCGTGAGGCCGGCAGCCCGGCGTCTCATCGGGGACCGGGCCCGGCCCATGAGTTCGCTGCATGGCGGCCATGACCGAATCGACTCGTCGCGCGATTCTGCCGGCGGCACGGTTGATCCATGATTACCGACCCCAGTGAACTCTGGACGATTCAGGAACGCGGCATTCCGCTGTACATGAACAACACGCTGACGATCCGGCCGGAACGCCGGGACGAGTTCGTCGCCGCCCTGCGGGACGTCCTCCCGCACGCCCGGGCCGAGGCCGGGTGCAGCTATCTCGAGGTCGGCGAGCTGACCCGCGACCCCAACGTCTTCATCCTCTCCGAGGGCTGGCGCGACCTCGTGGAGTATCGCGACGAGATCCTGGCCAAGGATTACTTCCAGAAATACCTGAAGATCAGCGAGGACGCCTACGCCGTGCCGCGGGTCGTGGAACTGCTGCGGCCGGTCGACGTCTCGTCCTGAGACACCGCGGACAGCTGAGCGGCGGCCTGCGTGGTGGCCGCACTGCCAACGAAACGGGCCACCGCGAGCGAGGTCTCGTCCGCCCGCCAGACGAGCCGCACCCTGGCCGGAGCCAGCCCTCGGACGCTGAGCACGGCGACATCCGACGGGATCCCGTTGTGTTCCACGTACGGCCGGGGCAGGAACGCTGTCGCCGTGCCCAGGCGGACCTGACCTAACAGTTTCTGCCCGTCGTTGACCTCCGGCCCGGCGACGACCTGGTCGCTGACGCCTTCGGCGCCCAGCCAGTACGCCCGTTCGGTCGGGCTGTTGCCGGCCCAGGTCACGACCGGGTACGGCAGGAGCTCGGCCCGGTCGACGACCTGCCGCGCGGCGAGCGGATGCGAGCGGGACACCAGCGCCACACGTTCGTAGGCGCCGAGCACTTCGGACTCGAGACCGTCGTGCTCGAGCTCACCACTGAGCAGGGCGATCTGCGTACGCCCGGCGCGCAGATCGTCCAGCTGGCGGAACCAGTCCGTCTCGACGGCTTCGGCGTGGTCGCCGGGGTGCTGAGCCTGGTGGGCCCGGATCAGCTGATGCAGGGTCACCAGATCGCAGCCGCGGCAACTGATCGCCAGCGGCGGCTCGTCGAGCTCGGCCCGCCGCGTCTCGGCGACAGCGGTCTCGACGTGCCGGAGGATGTCCCGTGCCTGATCGGCCAGCACCTTGCCCGCCGCGGTCGGCGCGACGCCGCGTGGTGTGCGGTCGAGCAGCGTGACCCCGACGGCGCGTCCCAGGCCGGCGACGGCCCGCGACAGCGCGGACTGGGTGACGGTCAGCCGTTGCGCGGCCGCGCCGAAGCCACGCTCGTCGGCGACGGCCAGGAAATAGCGCAGGTGCCGTAGCTCCACGTCCGGCATGCGATCAAGTCTGCCACGGGGTCACCGGCCTCCGGCCCGGGTGATCGACGTCGCACCACCGGCCGGCGCCGGGGAGTTCGCCGCGCGGTAACGGCCGGGCGGGACGCCGAACCGGCGGCGGAAAGCGGCCGCGAAAGCGAAGGCGTTCGCGTACCCGACCCGCCGCGCGACGGAGGCCACCGTGGTGTCGGGCTGCCGCAGCAGGCGGGCGCCGGACCGCAGCCGCCAGTCGGTCAGGTAAGCCATCGGAGGCGTGCCCGTCGCCGCGGTGAACCGGCGGGTGAACGTCGTCCGGGACATCCCGGCCAGACCGCCCAGCTGTTCCACGGTCCACGACCTGTCCGGCCGGTCGTGCATCGCCCGCAACGCCTCGGCGACGCCCGGATCGGTGGTCACCGGCCGGTCGGACGCGTCGTATCTCTCCTGCAGGTGCCGCATGATGGTGACCAGCACCACGTCGATCAGCCCGGCCTGCTGGGCCGCCGAGCCGGCGCCCGGATCGGTGTAGTCCCGGCGCAGCATCTCCACCACCCCCGGCAGCTGAGGATGACGCTGGTAGTCCGGCGTGAACGCCACGACGTCGGGCAGCTGCCGCAGGGCGGCCGGCACGCCGCGGTCGATCGGATAGGTGGCGCAGAGGAACTCGAAGTCGACCGGTACGGGCGAGGGCGGCAGGTCGGCCATCACCACCTCGGGCAGATCGGCGAGCCGGCCGGGGGAGCGGGAGATGCCGTGCTCGGCGCCCGCGGCGGTGAACACCACATCACCGGGTCGCAGCGCGACCGGCTCGGCGTCGTGGGTGAGGAGCCAGCCGTCACCGGTCAGCAGCACGTGAAAGCCCATCCGGCTCATCGCCGGGAAACGCAGGCCGCGCGGCCCCGTCTCGGTGACCCGGCGTCCGTTGGCCCGGCCGACCCGAAGGCTGTCGATCATCGCCGAGATCATGTCCACCGGGGCGAAGCTAGCACGCACGCGTATGTGCTCGGGTCGTCCGGACATGGGCGCCGGTCCGGGGTCGTGCTTCGGTTGGGCCGTGATCGAGACCCTGACCGCGAACGCGGACCGAACCGAACACCAGAGCCGGCCCACGACCGAAAGCTTGCGAGCCGCGCGTGAGGCGGGCGCGTTCGCTCTCGGCACGCCCCGGGAGTACGGGGGCGCCGGAGCGAGTGCCACGGAGGTCTCGCGGCTGCTCACCGACATGGGCCGGGCCTGTCCGTCGACGTCCTGGATAGCGGGCACCTGTCTGACCGCGAAGGTTCTCTCCGCCGTTGTCGTCGACTTCGACGAGACTGCCCGGGCCGAGTTCTTCGGCGATCCGGACGCCCTCTTCTGCGGGTCGGGCAAGCCGGGAGGCACCGGCGTGCGGGAGGGCGACGGAGTTCGCGTGTCCGGTCGCTGGGCCACCGTGTCGGGTTGCGAGGACGCGGAGTGGGCCGGCCTCGCCGCGATGGTGGACGGCGACTTCTCCCTGGTGCAGATCCCCACGGGCAGCCTGCGGATCGAGCAGACGTGGTCGGTGGCCGGCATGCGGGGCACCGGCAGTCACACCGTGGTGGCCGAGGACGTCCTGGTTCCGGCCGGAAATGTGGGCGCGTTCCAGTTCCCGCCCGGTGCGATCATGCAGCTCTTCGGGCTGAGCGTGCTGGCCCCGATGGTCGGAGCGACGTTCGGGGCGCTGGATGTCGTCCACACGATGTTCGCGTCGGACCGCAAGCCGTTCATGACCGCGTACAACCGGATGAACGAGTCGCCCGGCGCCCGGCACTGGCTGGCCGAGGCCACCATGCTGGCCCGGCGGGCCGAACGCACGATGCTGGCGGTGGCCGCGGAGGCCGACTCGGGGGCCGAGCTCACCGCCGCCGACAACAGCCGGCTCCACCTCGACCTGGCCGAGGCGGCCCGGGACTGCCGCTCCGCAATGGAACGCCTGCTCGACCTGCACGGCTCGAGCGGCTTCGGCACGAGCAACCCGCTGCAGCGTTTCTGGCGGGACGTCGCGGTGGGCAGCCGGCACGCCCACCTCAACGGCTACCTGGCGATGGAGGGCTACGGTCGCGTGGTCTCCGGCGTGGAGTAGGCCGGCTCAGGCGTCCGGTTGCCGGGCCGGCCCGGTGTCACCGGCGGCGACCGGCCAGCAGGCCGCGCGGCGGGATCGAATACACCTGGACCGGGCGTACGCCGTACCGGCCCAGGATGGCGTTGACGGCCATGGCGCCCGAGGCGGCCGAGCGTTCCATCAGCGCGCACGGGAACGGCATGCGGACCCAGTCGCCGGCCAGGAACAACCCGTCGGCCTCGGTGACCACGCGCGGGCGGGTGGCGTCGCTGCCCACGTGGAACGCCGGGGCGTCGCGGCCGATCCGGCTGTCGCTGTCGACGGCCCGCAACGTGGGGATCTCGGGCCAGATCCCGGCGATCGCCGACCACATGTCGCGGGCGGCCGGTCCGGCCTCGATGTCCGAGTCGGCGGCGTACGCGTGCAGTTCCACCACGGCGCCGCCGGTGCGCCGGGCCCATTGCGCCGAGCCGCGCTCGATGCGGTGGAACAGGCTCACCGAGTCGAGCAGCGGCTCCCGGGCCACCCCGCTGAAGACCGCGCGTTCCGCGGCGACGTCCCGGTCGGTCCAGACCCGGCTCACCGCGTACGGCGCGGTGGTCCCGACCGTGTCCATCTCCGTCCTCAGCCGGGCCGGCAGGCTCGGGGAGGCGGCGACGATGGCGCGCGCGGACGCCGGGTCGGTCGCGAGGACGACGTGCTCGGCCGGGACCTGCTCGCCCCCGGTGAGGGCGACGGTCCAGCCCGGTTCGATGTGGTCGACCCCGGCGCTGGTCCGGATCTGGCCGCCGAGCGCCCGCAGACGCTCGCTCAGCGGCGCCCAGATCGCCGACTGGTAGTCGTCATCGGGTATGTCGAAGTCCAGGCCCTCGCGGTTGCGCAGGAAGTAGAAGTGGAACTGCATGATCATTTCAGCCGCCGACATCTCGGTCGCGCGGTTGAAGAACGAGTGGGCGAACACGTCGAACATCACCGTCCGGGCCCTGTCCGGCATGGCCAGCCGGTCGAGGAACTCCGCCGCCGGCATCGAGTCGAACTCCCGGTACGTCTCGGCCCGCGAATACCGCAGCAGGGCCAGCGACGTCGGCCCGTCGACGTCGCGCATCTCGCGCGTCCGCAGGCTGGGGGAGCGGGCCATCAGCGCGAGCAGGCTCCACGGCGGGACGCCGGGCAGACCGCCGAAGTCCTCGTCCGGCCACTCCCGCGACACCACCGGATAGTGCGGGGCGGGGCGCAGGAAGGCCAGCGACGGGTCGACCCGGCGCAGGATGTTGCGCCAGTTGTAGTACTGCCGGAAGAAGGCGTGGAAGCCGTGGTCGACCATCTGGGTCGACCCGTCGGCCAGTTTCTTGGGCCAGGCCGAGAGCCGGCCGCCCAGCCGCTCGTCACGTTCCAGCAGGGTCACCTTGACGCCCCGCTCGGCCAGCAGCAGCGCCGCCGACATCCCGGCGATGCCACCGCCGATCACCACCGTCCGCACGGGCTGGTCGACCGTGGGCGGCAGCGATCGGTCGACGCGCACCAGGCGGTGGGCATGGCGGCTGGTGGCGCCGGCTCGGCGAGAAGCGTTCATGCCCTCATCTTCCCGCCCGCCGAAGATCCAATCCTTTCGCCCCCGCCCCGCGCTCTCCGAGGTCAGGCCGCGGCTCCCGGGCCGGTCAGCAGGTCGATGTCGCCGGGGCCCATCGCCTCGCCGCAGTGGGCGCACCGCAGCTCGGCCCGGCTGACGTGGCCGCAGGCGTGGTGGCGGTGCAGGACGGGCGGCCCCGCCTCGCCGGCCAGCCACTTGTCGCCCCAGGCGGCCATCACCATCAGCACCTCGGCGAGTTCGGTCCCCTTGCCGGTCAGCACGTACTCGTAGCGCGGCCGCCGGTCGTAGGGCCGGCGCTCCAGCACTCCCTGGCCGACCAGGTGGTTCAGGCGCTCGGTCAGGACTTTGCGGGAGATGCCCAGGTCGGCCTGGATCTGGTCGAACCGGGTGAGCCCGGCCCAGACGTCGCGCAGGACCAGGGGAGTCCACGGCTCGCCGAAGACGTCGAGCGTGCGCGCGATCGAGCACGCCATGTCGCCGAACTGAGTGCGTTGCATGGGGGAAGACTACCCAATCAGGGTTCCCTCAGGGAACTCACGCTGTTACGGTTCCGGCGAGAAGCGCGACACCGGACCCGACCGACGTTCGAGGAGCCACCGATGATCCGTCCCGACGTACGCCGCGTGCTCGACAGCACCGCGCTGGCCCACCTCGCCACCGTCCGTCCGGACGGTTCACCGCACACCGTCCCGCTCTGGATCGGCACGCAGGACGAGCACATCGTCTTCCTCACCGGTCCGCAATCGCGCAAGGCGCGCAACCTGCGGCAGGACCCGCGAGTGGCGCTCTCTCTGGTGGCCGAGGACAACCCGTACGAGCCGATCGTCGTCCGCGGCCGGGTCGTCGAGTGGCTCGAAGGGGACGCCGCGTGGCCGATCATCGACCGGATCGCGGTCAAGTACACCGGCCGGCCGTATCCCCGCGGGGAGGAGCGCGTCGTCGCGGTCGTGGAGCCCGGACGGCAGACCGTCGGCGTGGGATGAAGCCACCCCGTCCCGATCGCCGTCGATGACCGGTCGGCTGCGTAGCGAGCCCCGGAGGTGGGTAACTCCGCCGGCGTGACGGGTCGGGGTTTCGTACGGTCGTGGGCGGACGCCTGGCGGCGGCTCCGGCAGCGGGTCGGCTGGCTCGACCACCTTGTCCGGGCGGCTCTGCGGTACGACCAGGCCGACGGTGGCCGGCTCGCCGCCGCCGTGACGTACTACGCGTTCTTCGCCACCTTCTCGGTCGGTCTGCTGGCCTTCGCCGTCTTCGGCCCCGTCCTGGACAATCCGGCGGTGCTGGGTTCGGTGCAGCGCTACACGGCGGACAACGTGCCCAACGTCGACGTGCAGACGCTGCGCACCGCCCGGAACACCGCGGGCATCGTCGCCTTCCTCGGCCTGCCGATCGCCGGGTGGTTCTGGATCGACGCGGTGCGCTCCTCGATCCGCAAGATCTGGGAGGTGCCGGAATACCCCGGCCGCCTCGTCGTGCGCGTGCTGGTCGACCTGCTCGTGCTGGCCGGGCTCGGGGCCGTGCTGGCCGCCTCGCTGGCCGTGGCCTACGCCACGACCGAGATCGCCAACCGGGTCGTCGACGCCGCGCACCCCGGCGCCACCCCGTCGCGGTGGCTGCTGTCGGCCGTCGGGCTCCTGCTCGGCATCGGGGTGAACGCGGTGCTGGCCGCCGGCATGCTGACCGGCCTGCCCCGGTTGCGGATGCCGGCGCGCCGGGTCGTGGCGCCGGCGTTGCTGGTCGGTGTCGGCCTGGAGCTGCTCAAGACCCTCGGCCGCTGGTACGTGCACGCGACCGAGGCCAACCCCACCTACCAGCTGGTCGCCGGGTCGGCCGGGCTGCTGGTGTTCCTCAACGCGATCAATCAGCTGGTGCTCTTCGCCGCCGCCCTGACCGCGACGAGCACCGCAGGCCGTCCGGCCGACCTCACCGGCGAAGGCGGCAAGGACGTGACCCCAGCCGGCCCCGATCAGCACTTCCACGCGGCGGCCGGCGATGACAGCCGCAACGATCCGGCATAGGCCCGTCCGGCGGGGGTAGGCGGGCGCGCACACGACGACGAACGGAGGACGTCATGGCCGGCTCGTGGCTGCTGGGATCGGAAGACCGGCACACCCGGGACGCACCGCCGCGCGCGGTGTTGCTCGCCGTCGTCCAGGACGACCGCACCGACGACGGCGCCCCCGGTACGCCGACCTCGCTGCGGGAGCTGGAGCGGCTGGCCGACACGGACGGACTGACCGTGGCCGGCACCCTGGTGCAGGGCCGTGACCGGCCCGACCCGGCCACCTACGTCGGCTCGGGCAAGGTCGGGGAACTGGCCGCCACGGTCGAGCGGTGCGACGCCGACGTGGTGATCGCCGACGGCGAGCTCAGCCCGGGACAGGCGCGGAACCTGCGCGACGAGGTCGGGGTGCCGGTGGTCGACCGTACGGCGCTGATCCTCGACATCTTCGCCGAGCACGCCCGGACCAGCGAGGGTCGGCTGCAGGTGGAGCTGGCCCAGATCGCGTACCAGTTGCCGCGGTTGCAGGGCGCCGGGCGCACCATGTCCCGGGTCGGTGGTGGCCGGGTGGTCGGCGGGGCCGGCATGGGCGTCCGTGGTCCCGGTGAGATGCGCCTGGAGGTTCAGCGCCGCCGGTTGCGCCGGCGGGCGGCCGGGCTGCGCGAGCGGGCCGCCGAGCTGGGCCGGCGGCGCGAACGCACCCAGCGTCGTCGTACCCGCAACCAGGTTCCCTCGGTGGCGATCACCGGCTACACCAACGCCGGCAAGTCGGCCTTGCTGAACCGGCTCTCCGGGGCCGGCGTGCTGACCGAGGACGTCCTGTTCGCCACGCTCGACCCGACCGTCCGGAAGGTGACCGTCGACGGGCTGACCTTCACGCTCACCGACACGGTGGGCTTCGTCCGCAACCTGCCGCACCAGCTCATCGAGGCGTTCCGGGCGACCCTGGACGAGGTCACCCGGGCCGACCTGGCGCTGCATGTCGTCGACGCGTCGGCGGCCGATGCGCTCGACCAGATCACCACCGTCCGCGGCGTGCTGCGGGAGATCGGCGCGGAGCAGGTGCCCGAGGTGCTGGTCCTGAACAAGATCGATGTGGCGTCGCCCGAGACGGTGGCCGCGCTGCGGCGGTCGTACCCGGACGCGTTGCAGGTCTCGGCTCTGACCGGCGCCGGGATCAGCGATCTGCGGGAGGCTTTGGCCGGCCACCTGCGGGCGGTCGCCGGGAGGGCCGAGCTCAACGCGTCGTGAGCCGGCCCGGACGATCAGCCCTGCGTGGTCCGGGCGGCCACATCGTCCAGTACGGCCCGCAGGTGCCCGGTGCGGCGGTAGGTCTCGCGTTGCCGGGTGGCGCCGTCGCCGCGTTCGCGGAGCCGGGCGAGCCCGTTCACGACCAGGTCGAGGTCGCCGGTGTGCAGCAGGGCCGGGCTGACCGTGGCGAAGAACTCGTTGACCAGGTCCCAGGCGGGCCGGGCCTGGCCGAGGCGCAGGTCGATCAGGGTGTGGGTGAGACCGTCGCGGGCGGCGCGCCAGTGGGCGCCGGCGAGCACGCAGTCGCGGACCCGGGCGGCCGGGCGGCCGGCCGCGATGTCGGTGAGCGCGGTGGCCACGGCCGCGCGGACCAGCGCGGCGGCCAGGACGGTGTCGTCGACGTCGGTGCAGACGTCGTTGACCCGGATCTCGACGGTGGGATAGGTGGGTGACAGCCGGGCGTACCAATAGACCATCGCCGGATCGAGCAGCACGCCGGAGACGACGAGATCGGCGACCGTGCGGTCGTAGTCGGCGGCGGAGTCGAACCACGGGGTGGGTGCGACTCCGGGCCAGCGCAACAGTTGCACCGACCGCCAGCTGGCGTGACCCGTGTCGGCCCCGTTGAACAGCGGTGAGTTGCCGGTGAGCGCCCGGATGACCGGCAGCCACACCTGCAGGTGGTTGCTGACCTGCACGGCGAGCTCGCGGTCGGGGATACCGACGTGGACATGCAGGCCGCACACGGCGGGGTCGCCGGCGACGGGCCCGAACCGGTCGGCGATGGCCCGGTACCGGGGCTGATCCGGCACCGAGGGATCGCTTTCGCCGACCGGGGTGGCTCCGAGCGCGACCAGCCGTACGCCGAGGTCGTCCGCGGCCCCGGCGGCGGCCCGGCGCAGGCTGACCAGCTGACTCCGCAGGTCGGGAAGCTCGGTGCAGACTCCGGTGACCATCTCGACCATGCTGCGCCGGACCTCCAGCCGGCCCTGCGCCCGCATCCCGTCCGGGAGCGCGGCCACGACCTCGCCGGCGACGGGCCGGTTGGCGCCGGTGTCGGGGTCGAGCAGCAGGAACTCCTCCTCGACCCCGATCGTCAGGGCGCCCGGGCCGGCGCCGATCGGGGTGCCGGCGCCGAGAATCGCGGATGTCATCGGGCGTCTCCTTCTGCGTGCGGGACAGCGGGCCGGTCCCGGCAAAACGGCGACGCTTACCCCGGCACCCACCCCGAAAACCTCGCAATCGGGGCTAACTGCCTCCTCGTCCCGAGCCGTCTCAGGTGGCGACCACGCGGATCGTCTTCAGGGACGGATCGGCGACGTCGGGCACGAGCATCCCCGCCCGCACTCCCGAGGTCAGATAGTCGATCGTGTCCGCGGTGATGACCTCGCCCGGCGTGAACACCGGGACGCCGGGCGGGTACGGGCTGGCCATCTCCGCGGCGATGCGTCCGGCGGCCTGCTCGGCGGGCACCTGCTCGGTACGGCCGAAGAACGCGTCACGAGGCAGCATCGCGGTCTCCAGCTCCAGCGCGCGCGGCTCGGGCAGCTCCACGGGCGGTGGCCGTTCGATGCTGTCGTGCTCGTCGACCAGGCGGCGAAGGGCGTCGACCAGCCGCTTCTCGGTGGCGTCGTCGTCGGCGTGGGTGAGCTGTGCGCCGAGGTGACAGCTGTCGGCCGAGCCGATGTCGACCTGACACGTGGCCCGCAGCCACTCGGCGGCCTGATAACCGCTGATGCCCAGGCCGCGCACGTCGACGGTCAGGTGCAGCGGGTCGAGCTCGGCGGCGCCGCCGGGGCCGATGACGTCCGCGTCCATGAGCCTGAGGCCCGGCACCTCGGCGAGGGCGGTACGGATCCGTCCCGCCCGGGCCAGCGCCGCGCCCAGCAGCTCTTCACCCCGCTCGACCATGTGCCGGCGCCACCCGTCCAGGGTGGCGTAGATCAGCGACGACGAGCTGGTGGTGCCGAGCAGGTCCTCCCGGTCCTTGAGCACCGCCGGGTCGACCCGATCACCGCGCAGGTGGAACACCGACGACTGCTCGATCGCGCCACCCATCTTGTGCACGCTGGTGACGACCAGGTCGGCCCCGGCGTTCATGCCCCAGGCCGGCAGGCCGGAGTGGAAGGGCAGATGCGCGCCCCACGCCTCGTCGACGATCAGCGGTACGTCGTAGCGGTGACAGACCTCGGCGACGCCGGCGATGTCGGCGCAGGAACCCCAGTCGGTCGGACTGATCAACAGCATCCCCTTGGCGTCCGGGTTCGCGCGCAGGGCCTGCTCGACGTCAACGGGCTCGGGCGGGTGTGCCAGCTGCCAGTCCGGATCGAAGTGCGGATGGACCCAGACCGGCCGGATACCACTGATGATCAGTCCGGCGACGACCGACTTGTGGGCGTTGCGCGAGACCAGCAGCTTCTCGCCCGGCCCAGCCACCGAGATCATCGCGGTCTTGACCGAAAGGGAGCTCCCACAGGTCGAGAAGAACGTCGTATCCGCGTTGACCGCGTCAGCCATCAGCTCCTGTGCCTGCTCCAGCACGCCCTGGGACTGGCGCCGGTCGTCGAGGCCGTTGAGCGACAGCACGTCCGAGGCGAACACCCCCGCGCCGACGACGTCGACCACCCGGGGGTCGGCGCCGCGGCCCTGTTTGTGCCCGGGCGGGCCGTAGACGACGTCGCCGCGGCGCCGGAACTCCTGCAAGGCCTCCAGCACAGGTGCCCGAGAGTGGTCCATCATCGGTCGTCCTTTCCGATCGGCCACCGATCGCGATTCCCCTTGGTCCCGTGCCGGGCCGCGTACCCCGCGGCCGGCACGTCATGTCCCGACGGGGCTTCGTCCCCTTCGGTGCCGGTCATCGGGTCCGCGAATGAGAGCCCGGACGGTGGGAACACGCCCAGTCATGTCCGATCAGCCCGACACGCCTCCCACGATCACCGACCTGTCCGAGCTGACCCGTCTGGTGGACGAACGGCCCGCCGACGGCGAGCTGTTCCTGCGCTGGTCGCTGGGGCCGGCGGTGGATCTGGCCCAGGACCCCGGCGGTTCGAGCCGGGACACGCTGACCGGGATCCGGCTGCCCGGCTTGTCGGCCAACCCGCTGGCGGTCGAGGGCTGGTGGGGTGACCGGTCGCGCCGGCTCTGGGCCGCCCGTCGTCTGTACGACTACCGCCACCTGTACGAGAACGGCGCCCGTCCCTGGGTGCTGGTGGGGGAGAGCTGCGGTCGCGGCCCGGACAACGAGCCGCTGGTGCGGTGCCGGCGGCCGGTCGCGTGGGTCGCCGACGCGGTCATGGCCGAGGCGCTCGTCCGGGAGCAGAACGGCGACGCCTGGGGCCCGCTCGACCGGGCCCGCCATCTCAACAACCGCTGACCCGCGCGGTCTCCCTTCGGGTGGATGAGGAGCGCTTCCGTGGGTACGCGCAGATGCTCCGGTGGCGCTGGGCCGCCGGTCGGCCGAGGAAGGACGCCATGTCGAAGAACGTGAACCAGGACGAGGCCCGGGCCGCGGTGCGCGACGCCAAGCGGCACGGACAGAGCGCCAGTGAGGCGGGGGTGTCGACCGGGGCCTCCAAGCAGATCGATCACCACACGCACAAGGAGCGCAGCAAGGAGGACACGCCGAGGGGCGGCAAGTCCTGAGGAGCCGGCGGCCCGGGTTCCCCCGGGCCGCCGGACTGCTTCACGCCGGGACCGACGCGTTCGGATTGCCCTCGAGCCAGCTGATGTGCTGCGTGAGGCTGGTGATCTTCCAGCCGTCCGCGGTGCGCGCCAGCTGGTGGTCGTACGAGCCGCGCATCAGATAGAAGTCGCCGCCCGGGGCGTCTTTCTTGTAGTGCTGGGCGTACATGTACGAGTAGCAGGTCGCCTTGTCCGGGTCGGTCTCGTCGAAGACCACCCGATGGTTCGGGCTGATGTGCTGTCGCGCGGTCCAGGTCTCCAGCGCGCCCGACGCGAACCCGACGAACTGGTCGCGCGGGAAGTCGGCCGCCGGCAGACCGGCCTCGGAGAAGTCGATGTGGACCGGGTCGGTCATGGTCGAGGCGAAGGCCGGCCAATCGGCCTGGTCGATGGCCACGGCGTAGGCGATGACGAGGTCGATGATGGCGTTGCGGTCCTCGATTCGCTGGATGCGGGCTGCAAGGCTGTCGGTGCTCATGGTTGATGCCTTCCGGGGTGGTCCGCCCACGACGACATCACCGGGTGGCGCGGCGGAGGCGGCCCGGTGTGGCATCATGGTGAGCGAACGTCAGTAGCAAACAATCTGTCTGCTACTTAGAAAAAGTAAGTGGGGTTGATCGTCGTGTCAAGCGCTTCCCCGTCACTGTTCGCCGAGCCCGGCCCGGAATCCGGCGACGGCGTGTGTGAGACGTTGAGCGAACCCTTGTCGCAGGTCATGACGTTGCTCGGCAAGCGCTGGACCGGGGTGGTGTGGAGCACGCTCATGCAGGGCCCGGTCTATTTCAGCGACCTCAAGCGCGGCATCCCCGGCATCAACGACCGGATCCTCAACGAGCGTCTCGTCGAGCTGGTCGACCTCGGTCTGGCCACCCGTACGGTGATCGACGACCGGCCCATCCGGGTGCGTTACCAGCTGACCGAGCGCGGCGCGGCCATCCGCCCGGCCCTGGCCGAGCTGACGCGCTGGGCCCAGGACCACCTGGGCGAGGCCGGCCGACCCGGCCGGTGAGAGATCGGCCCGGCTGATCCCGGCGGACCGGGGTCAGGAGCTCTGTGCTGCGGTCAGGCGCGTTCCCAGACGGCGACGGCGGCCTCGCCGTCGAGGGGCACCCAGCCCAGGGCCTCGGGGCGCGCGGGCGTCCCGGTGAAGGTCAGGGTGAGCGTGCCCTTGCCGGTCTCGAACCGGACGGGCTTGGCCTGCACGGGGTCGTTCTCCCAGCCCTGGGCGTCGTACAGGGTGAACATCCTGGGGTCCACGGTGAACGGGCGGGCGGCCGCGACGGACAGGACGACCTTGGCCGACCGGGCGGAGTAGTCGGCCGAGGTGAGCGTGACCGTGGCCACCGGCGCGGCGTTCCGGGTGATGGTCACGACCGACCCGGCCTGCTCGTACTTCAGCCGAGCGTCCTGGGCGCCGATCGCGGTAGCGGCCGGGGCCTTCACGGGGGCCGGGGCCTGCGCTGCGGCCGGGGCCGTCACCGGGATCACGTGGTCGTCGGCCGAGGCCACTCCACCGGAGGCCGCCGCCGTGATGGCCGAGAAACCGATGGCGACAGACCAGGCGATGATGGACTTCTTCATGGCGACATCCCCGGTCTGTGCGATGTGTCTCGTCTCGGACGGTCCGGCCATCCTATCGGTCGCCGGCCGATCGCCGCTGGTGGGAGCCGAGCGATCGCGACGAACCGGTAACGAGCCTGGCCGTGGGGCCGCCTGTCACCCGTACGGGTGGAAGGTCAGCCCTCCGGCGCGGCGTCGGCGAAGATCGGCCGGCCGTCGATGCTGACGCCGTTCTTGACCCGCCGGTATTCCGTCAGGTCGGCGTCGCTGCGTCGCTCGTGGGCCCGGATCAGCAGGTCACGATCTCCTTCGTAGGACATGAGCGGCACCGCGTAGCCGCACGAGTCGCTGACCCGCTCGACCGCGACGTCGATCACCGACCGTACGCCGTGGGTGTCCGGCGGGGTGGGGAACAGGCGCCGCAGCTCGGCGTGCTCGGGCGCGTCGACCGGCACCGCCCGGCCCCGGCCGTGCAACCGGACGATGTTCGGCGGGCCCTGGAAGGCGCAGAACATCAGGGTGATCCGCCCGTTCTCACTCAGGTGGGCCGTCGTCTCGGCCCCACTGCCGTGATAGTCGAGGTAGGCCACCCGATGCTCGCCCAGGACGGCGAACGTGCCGCCCATGCCCTTGGGCGAGACGTTCACGTGCCCGTCCGGCCCGCTCGGCGCGGTGGCCACGAAGAACATCGGCTGGGCCTCGATGAAGTCCCGGAGCCGCCCGTCGATCCGCTCATGCAGCTTCATGCCCCGATCCTGCCCGGCCGGCGCAAGGCCAGGAAACCGGTTTCCCAGCACGCGGGCGCGGCCTCAGGCGACGGTGTTCAGGAGGTCCAGGGCGGCGTGCTGACAGGCGTGGGCGCTGCCGACGAACGGCCCGGCCCAGTGGATGCCGTACTCGTCGAGGCTGTTGCGGTTGGCGGCGTACGCGGAGTCGGCCTGGCGTCTCAGGTACGTGCCGTACGCCCCGCCGGCCACGCTGTTGAGCACGCCCAGCCCGCGGGCGTAGGCGCCCTTCCACGACGGCTGGTCACCCTGGCAGCTCTCGCCCTCGCCCGGCTCGCGCAGGATGCCGCCGCTGTTCAGGGCGGAGTGCGTGCTCGACGCGTCACCGATCCGCCGCGCCGTGGTGAGCGCCCCGGTGTCGCCGGTGACCCTGTTCAGCTGGACGAGCGCGTTGATCAGGACTCCGGAGTTGTAGGTGAGCGGTCCGCTGGCGCCGCGGCAGGTGTTCAGGTCGATCCGGTCGATCACCAGGCCGCTTGCGCTGATCATGCCGGTGCCCTCGAACCAGGCCCAGCCGGCGCGGGCCCGGTCGCGGTGGACGGTGTCCCCCGGGATGCGCCGGGCCAGCTCGGCGTTCAGCTGGATGTAGAGGCTGTTGGCGATGGCCACCTTGGTCTGCCGGTCGGTCCTCCACCAGATGCCGCCGCCGCACCGGCTGTCCCAGTAGGCGTGCATGTGCTCGGCGTCGGCCCGGGCGGTGGCGAGATAGCGGGCGTCGCCGGTGAGGTCGTAGGCGGCGACCCAGGCCAGTCCCCACCATCCGGTGTCGTCCAGGTATTCGTTGCGGAACTGCCCCTGCCGGCCGGCGATCTGCTTGTCGTACGTGTTCGCGATCGCGTACTGGTAGCTGGCCATCTTCGAGACCCGGATATTGTCGATCAGCGCGGTGAGCGCGTTGGCGCTGGTCCACCAGCCGCCCTCGAACAGTCCGGTGCCCTGGTCGTAACGCATCATCAGCGCGGTGGCGGCCGCGGTGCTCCGGCTCGCCGCGTTCCAGGTGCTGCGGGCCCACGCCGTGCACGCGATCTCGGGCCGGTCGCCGGCCTTGCCGCACGCCCGCAGCGCGCCGACGCCCCGGCTCGCCCAGTCGTCGACGTTGGCCATCGGTGTACGGGTGTCGCTCGCGCCGGCCGGCACGGCGGTCCGGCCGAGCGGGCTGCCCGCCCAGGTGCGCCCGCCGTCGAACGACCTGTCCAGCCACACCTCGTCATCGGCCCGGCCGCCCGCGACCGAGGCCCAGCCCATCGAGCCGGCGTCGTCGACGTGCAACGTGAAGGTACGCCCGTACAGCGTGCTCCGGACCGGCGTGCGGTCGCCCTCGGCCAGGCCGGCGTCGCGCCCATCGCAGTATCGGTTGCACACCACGGCGGCGGCGGCCGAACCCGGCTCGGCCGGCACCAGCATCGCGACCGCCATCGCGGCGACAGTCCCGGCCGCACCGAACGCCCTGCCGCTCCGGCGAACCGACATGGCTTTCCCCCGCCCACCAGAATGCTGACCCGGCCCACCGCCGGTCAGGCGATTGTGCGCCCTCCGGGGTCGGCCGAGAAGGCGTCAGCCATTTATTTCCATCAATTGCTGGGGTGGTCGCGCGTCCCTCGTCACCGTCGATGATGGAGCGTCGGGCCGTTTGGAGTCCGGCGCCCGGGGCAACCGCGTCGCCATGGCGGGATGGCTGCAGGCGGGTGGCTGGGGACTGCTGGCCGGGTCGGCGTTGCTCGTCGGGGCCGCGCTCGGCTACCTCGCGCGGATCCCCGGCAAGGCGATCGCGTCGGTGATGGCCTTCGGCGCCGGGGTGCTGTTGTCGGCGGTCGCCTTCGAGTTGTTCGCCGAGGCCGACGCCCAGGCCGGGCTCTGGCCGACGGCCCTGGGCGCGGTCGCCGGGGCCGCCCTCTACACCGGCTGCAACGTCCTGCTCGCCCGGCGCGGCGCCCGGCATCGCAAGCGCTCCGGCGACCAGCAACCCTCGGAGAGCGAGCAGCAGGGATCCGGGCTGGCGCTGGCGCTGGGCGCCCTGCTCGACGGCGTCCCCGAGTCGATCGTGATCGGCACGAGCCTGCTCGGCGGCGGCACGGTCAGCGTGGTCACCGTGGCGGCCGTCTTCCTCAGCAACGTGCCCGAGGGCCTGGCCAGCGCGGCCGGCATGCGCCACGCGGGCCGGTCCAAAGCTTACGTGTTCGGCCTGTGGACCGGCATCGCCGTGCTCAGCGGCATCGCCTCCTGGGCCGGATACGCCCTGCTGGGTGGTGTGCCGGCCGCCGTCCTGGCCGGCATCACGGCCCTGGCCGGCGGGGCGATCCTGGCCATGGTCGCCGACACGATGATCCCGGAGGCGTTCGAGAACGCCCACCTGCTCATCGGGCTGATCACGGTGGCCGGCTTCCTCACCGCGTTCGCCCTCTCGCAGGCCGAGTGACGACAGCCCGGCCCCGGCCACCGCGCTCGGCCACCGGGAAGGGGGCAGGTGGTCAGTGGCCGCCGGCCGCCGTCCGGCACTGGGCCTGGCCCTGGCACGAACTCAGGGCCCGCACCACCGACGCCAGCTTCGTACGGGTGTCCGGCGACAACGTTCCGGCGACGCTGTCCAGCATGTCCGGGTCGGCCGCCCGGTTGTAGTACTCCTTCGTCCCGTCCGCGTATTCGACGTAGGTGTACGTCTCGGTCCGGATCGCCTCGTAGGTCGCCGGATTGCCGCCGTTCTTCCCCGGCCGATCGGGGTCGTTCCGATCGGTGTTGGGGCCGTGGTGCTCGATCAGCGACGTCGTCCGCCACCCCGCCCCGGAGCCGGTGCGCAACAGCGGCGTCAGGCTGCGGCCGTCCACCTCGGACGGCGTCGTCGTGCCGGCCTGGTCCTCGAAGGTCGGCCGCAGATCGACGTTCTCGACCGGCGCGGTGACCGTCTTTCCGGCGCCGACGCCGGGGCCGGCCACGATGAGCGGCACGTTGACGTCGGTGTCGAACGCCGTCTGCTTACCCGGAGTCATCCGGTATTCGCCCATGTGGAACCCGTTGTCCGAGCTGAACACGATGACCGTGTCGTCGGCGGCGCCGGTCTTCTCGAGCGTGTCCTGGATCGAGCCGATCATCCGGTCCACCGACTGCACGGCCTGGGCCCGCTTGCGGAAGTTCATGTCGATCGTCTTCTGCTCCTGCGCAGTCAGCGGCTGGCGTCCGGCCAGATAGGCCGGCGGGTTGGTGGGCAGCTTGTCGAAGGCCGGCCCCCGGGGTGCGGTCAGCCCGGGGAACTTGTCCTTGTCGACCGGCGCCGGCGTGAACGGGCCGTGCGGCGTGAACGTGGCCACCTCGATCAGGAAGGGGCTCTCGGCGGCCACCGCGTCTGTGATGAACGCCGAGGCCTTGCCGCCGACGACTGTGGTCAGGTAGTCCTCCGGCGCCTTGCCGTAATGCTCGATCCGGTCGTTCTCCAGCAGGTCGTAGTTGTACTGGCCGTAGGCGTTGCCGGCCACGTCCCACTCGGTCCAGCCGGGCGGCACGTACTTGTCCTTGGGCAGATACTCGTTGAGATACTTGCCCATCATCGCCGTCCGGTAGCCGGCCTGCTGCAGCGAGGTGGCGAAGGTCGACTTCTCCTCGCCGCGTTCCTTGAACGTGGTGAACCCGCCGTCCTTGCCGCCGTTGGTGAAGATCCCGGTGTTGTGCGGGTATCGGCCGGTGAAGATGGAGGACCGCGACGGGCAGCACAGCGAATCGGTCACTGTGTAGTTGGTGAACGAGGTGCCCTTCCTGGCCAGTGCCTGGACGTGCGGCATGAACGGCACGAGGTTCATCGACAGGTCGTCGGTCAGCACGAACACCACGTTCGGCCGGTCGGGTCCGGAGCCGGTGGAGCGGGGGCCGGACGGGCTGGGATCGCACGCGGACGATCCGACGACGACGGTCAGGGCGGAAAGCACTGCGGTGGCACGCCGGAGCGAAGTCATGACCCGGACGCTAGAGGCGCCGGGATCGGTGAACGTCAGCCGCCCGTACGGATCACGTAAAGTCCGGCGCCCGGCGGGCCGCCTGCTCGTGCAGCACTCGCATCTGCTCGTCGAACGGCGCGACCGGACCGGTGACGCTCAGCCCGGGAACCACGGCCGTGATCGGCAGCACCGCCACCGGCGACGCCGGCTGTCCCCATCCGGAGCGCCAGGCCGCCAGCTGGACGGCCGACCCGGCGTACACGATCGGCCCCAGACCGACCCAGCCGTGCGCGGCCGCGCACATCGGGCAGTGCTCCCCGGAGGTGTAGACCGTGCACGCGGCGCGGACGTCGGCCGGCAGGTTCGCGGCAGCCCACCGGGCCAGCGCCAGCTCCGGATGCGCGGTCGGGTCGGCGTCGGTGACCTCGCGGTTGCGGTCCTCGGCCAGCACCGCGCCGTCCGGTCCGGCCAGCACCGACCCGAAGGGATGGTCGCCGGCCGCCAGGGCCTCCGCCGCCAGTTCGACGCACCGGCTCAGGTGTTCGCTTGTCACGCAGCCCTCCGATCGGCCGGCGAGCGGCGATCCCGGGAGGTCCGCCGGCTCACTCGGTGGCCGAGTCGACGTCGGCCTCGCCGCTGTCGCCGACCCAGACGGCCTTGAGGTTACAGAACTCACGGATCCCGGCGGACGACAGCTCACGTCCGTAGCCGGAGTTCTTGACGCCGCCGAAGGGCAACTGCGGATAGGAGGTGACCATGCCGTTGACGAAGACCGCGCCGGCCTCGAGTTCGTCGACCAGTCTCTGTTGTTCCTGCTCATCGGCGGTCCAGGCGTTCGCCCCCAGCCCGTACGAGGTCGCGTTGGCCAGATCGATGGCCTCATCGAGGGACCCGGCGCGGTACACCGCGGCGACCGGCCCGAACACTTCCTCGGTGAACATCCGCATGCCGGGGGAGAGGTCGGTGATCACGGTCGGCGGATACCACCAGCCGTCACCGGCCGGCGCCTCCCCGCCGCACCGGACGGTGGCGCCCCGGCCGGCCGCGTCGGCGACCTGCGCCTGGACGTCCTCGCGGCCCTGACGGGTGGCGAGCGGGCCGACATCGGTGGTGTCCATCATGGGGTCGCCCACCGTCAGGGCCGACATGTGCGCGACGAACGTGTCGACGAACTGGTCGTAGACGTCGGTGTGCACGATGAAGCGCTTCGCCGCGATGCAGGACTGGCCGTTGTTCTGGCAGCGGGAGGTGGCCGCCACCTGGGCCGCGCGGTCGAGGTCGGCGGTCGGCAGCACCACGAACGGGTCGCTCCCGCCCAGCTCCAGCACGGTCTTCTTCAGTTCGCGGCCCGCGATCGCGGCGATCGAGCGGCCCGCATTCTCGCTTCCGGTCAGCGTCGCGGCGCGTACCCGGGGGTCGCTGAGGATCGTCTCGACCGCGTCCGAGCCGACCAGCAGTGTCTGGAACGCCCCGGCCGGGAAGCCGGCCCGGGTGAACAGCTCGCCCAGATAGAGCGCGGTCTGCGGGACGTTGGAGGCGTGCTTGAGCAGGCCGGTGTTGCCCGCCATCAGCGCCGGCGCGGCGAAGCGCATCGCCTGCCACAGCGGGAAGTGTCCCGCAGCGCGCGGAAGCCCTCGGCCGATCGGCCGATCGCCTGGTCGATCTGCTCGTCGGTCAGCGGTTCGAACGTCTTGAGCACTTCTCCCGTAACCGGGTTGGTCGTGGCGATCGGCATCGTTGCCTCCCTCTCGGCTGCCTGCCTCAGCCGCTACCCGCTCCGGTGGCCGCTAATCACGAGGGCCCCGTCCGGCCGGCGCGCTGTTTCCGCTTCGGGCGCACGGGTACTGGCCGGTGCAGGTGGGCGCCGACGCCCCGGTGAGGAGCCTCTGGTGCGTGCGCTGACTGTGGAACCGCTCAAGCCCGGAACGGCCCGGATCGAAGACGTGCCCGACCCCGTCGCCGGTCCGGGCGAGATGCTGGTGGAGGGGCTGGCCCTGGGGGTCTGCGGCACCGACCGGGAGATCGCGGCCGGCGAGTACGGGTGGGCGCCGCCCGGCCGGGACCGGCTCGTGCTGGGTCACGAGTCGCTCGGCCGTGTGCGCACAGCCCCGGCGGACAGCAGCTTCGCGCCGGGTGACCTGGTCGTCGGGGTGGTGCGCCGCCCGGACCCGGAGCCCTGCGGGGCGTGCGCGCACGGCGAGTTCGACATGTGCCGCAACGGCCGGTACACCGAACGCGGCATCAAGGAGATCGACGGCTACGGCAGCGAGCTGTGGACGGTCGAGACCGGGTACGCGGTCAAGCTCGACCCGCGGCTGGCCGACGTCGGCATGCTGATGGAGCCGATGAGCGTGGTCGCCAAGGCCTGGGAGCAGATCGAGAAGGTGGGCGCCCGGTCCTGGTTCGAGCCGAAGCGGGTGCTGGTCACCGGGGCCGGCCCGATCGGGCTGCTGGCCGCGTTGCTCGGGGCGCAGCGTGGCCTCGAGGTGCACGTGCTCGATCTGGCCACCGAGGGCCCGAAGCCGGAGGCTGTCGAGGCGCTGGGCGCTCGATACCACTCGTCCGGAATGCGCGAGGTGACGGCGCGGATCGAGCCCGACGTGATCGTCGAGGCGACCGGGGTGTCCAGCCTGGTCTTCGAGGCGATGGCGGGCACGGCCTCGTACGGGATCGTCTGCCTCACCGGGGTCTCCGCGGCCGGCCGCCGGATCTCCGTGGATCTCGGCGCGGCCAACCGCGACATGGTGCTGGAGAACGACGTCGTCGTGGGCTCGGTCAACGCGAACCTGAGCCACTACGCCGCCGCGGCCGCCGCGCTGGCCGAGGCGGACCACGACTGGCTGTCCCGGCTGATCACCCGGCGGTTGCCGCTGGACCGCTTCGCCGAGGCGCTCGAAGCGGGCCCGCACGACATCAAGGTCGTCCTCGACATCCCCCAGTGACATCGCCCGGTGAGGGCGCTCAGCTCATCGCGGTGAGCAGCTCCCGGCAGGCCTGCTCGCACGACCGGCAGGCCTCGGCGCAGATGCGGCAGTGCTCGTGCATCCCCAGGTGCCGGGCACACTCGTCCCCACACGCCTTGCACACCGTGACGCACGCTTCCAGGAGGCTGCGGCTGACGTTGGCGTCATAGCCCGTGTGCCGCGACAGCACCCGCGCCGTGGTGGCGCAGATGTCGGCGCAGTCCAGGTTGGTCCGGATGCACTTGGTCAGGTCGGCCACCGAGTCCTCGCTGAGGCAGGCGTCGGCGCAGGCGGTGCACGCCTCGGCGCAGGCGTTCAGCGCGTCGATGGCCGCGGCCAGCCGGGCCCGGTCGAGATTGATGGCCTTCGGGTACGTCTCGAGCATCGGCATCGTCGGGGTCGTCATGGCTCGTCTCCCTCGGGTGGGTCTGATCAAGCGGCGTCGATGCCGATCCGTTCGCGCAGGTCCCCGGCCCACAGATCGGCGGTGTAGACGGCGGTGCGAGGCTGGAACTTGCGCCCGTCGGCCAGCCGCCCGGCGTCGACCGGCTCGTAGCCGATCTGCTCGACGAGGTCGAAGACCTGCCTCTTGGCGGCCGGGTCGTCACCCGCGACCGGAATGCCGTAGCGGTGGTTGGCGCCGCCCTCGCGACCGAACTCGCGCAGGTGGTCGAAGCGCATGGCGTTGAACGCCTTGACGACGTGCGCGTCCCCCAGGTGCTGCTGCATCAGCTCGCTCGAGGTGGTCCGGCCCTCGTCGAGCTCCGCGAGGTGACCGTCCAGTTCGGGGTAGTAGTTCGCGGTGTCGATCACCGTCTTGCCGGCCAGGTCGTCGGCGGGCACGTCGCGGTAGTGCCCGAACGGAATGGTGACCACCACGATCTCGCCGTAGCGGGCCGCCTCCTCGACGGTGGCCGCGTGACCGTGCTCGCCCAGGTCGCTCTCGAGGTCGCGCAGGGTGTCGGGACCGCGCGAATTGGCGACGGCGACGTCGTGGCCGGCGTCGACGAACAGGTGGGCCAGGGTGGAGCCGATCTTGCCGGCGCCGATGATGCCGATGCGCATGCCGGGTATCTCCTACAGGCTGGGGTGGCTCTGGGTGTCGCGGACGGTGACCCACTGCCAGACGGTGAACTCGTCGAGGTTGGTGAGCGACCCGAAGCGGCTGCTGCCGCCGGATTCGCCCATGCCGCCGAACGGCGCCGGCGTCTCGTCGTTGACGGTCTGGTCGTTGATGTGGATCATCCCGGCTCGCAGCCGGTCGCCGATGGCCTGCGCGTGTGCCGCCGAGCCCGAGTGGACTCCGGCGACCAGGCCGTACGGTGTGCCGTTGGCCAGCCGGACCGCTTCGTCGTCGTCGCGGAAGGTGGTGATCACGGCGACCGGCCCGAAGATCTCCTCCGCGAAGGCCGGCATGTCGGGAGTGACGTCGGCGAGCACGGTCGGCCGCAGGAACAGGCCGTCGGCGGTGCCGCCGGTGACGATCCGGGCGCCGGCGTCGACACTCCGCCGCACGATGTCGGTGATGTGGTCGAGCTGCGACTGGTTGATGATCGGGCCGAGATCGACGTCGCCGCGCGGGTCGCCCACGGTCAGCCCGTCGGCGATCTTGGCGAGGACGTTCTCGTACAGCGGCGCGATCGGCTCGGCGACCAGGTGCCGCCCGGTGGCCATGCAGACCTGTCCCTGATGGGCGAAGCTGCCGTACGCCCCGGCGGCCGCGGCCGCCTCGACCTCGGCATCGGCCAGGACGACGAAGGCGTTGTTGCCGCCGAGCTCGGAGACCATCTTCTTGAAGTGCTTCCCGGCCGCCTCGGAGAGGTTCCGGCCGACCGGGGTGGAGCCGGTGAACGAGATCAGGTCGATGTTCGGGTCCTCGGCGACGGCGTTGCCGAGCTCACTGCCCTTGCCGGGCAGCATGTGCAGGACCCCTGGGGGCAGGCCGGCCTCCTCGAACAGCCGGGCGATCACCACCCCGCAGCAGACCACCGCCTCACTCGCGGGCTTGAGAACGACGGCGTTCCCGGTCGCCAGCGCCGGCGCCACTGAGCGCATCGCCAGGATCAGAGGGAAGTTCCACGGGGCGATGACCGCCACCACGCCGTACGGGATCCGCCGCGCGGTGCTGATCCGGCCGGGCTGGGTGGTCGGCAGCAGGGTTCCCCACGGCTGGGCCGGGAGCGCGGTGGCCGCCCGCAGCTCGGTCAGGGCCAGGTCGAAATCCAGGGCGGCGGCCGTCCGGGCCTTGCCGGCCTCGCGCCCGAGCCAGGTGGTGATCTCGTCGCGGTGCTGCTCGAAGAGCTCGGCCGCACGGCGTAGCACGGCTTCGCGTTCGGTGAACGAGGTGGCGGCCCACCGCCGGCCCGCCTCGGCGGCCTGGCCCGCGCAGCGGCCGAGCGTGTCGGCGTCCGCCGTACCGACCTCGGCCAGCACGTCGCCGGTGGCCGGTTCCGTCGCCTCCATCGTGGCGCCGGTCGAGGTCCATCGGCCGGTGAAGATCTTGCCGCGCCACCGGCTCTGGTCGTCCAGAAGTCCCACGGTTGCCTCCGATCTGATCGAGCGGCCTCAGGCCGCGGGGTTGAGCGCGACCTTGATCCAGCCGGGTTCACGGCGGTCGAATTCGCGGTACGCGGCCATCACGTCGGTCATCGGCTCGTTCTCGGTGAGCAGCAGGGCCGGGTCGACGCCGCCCTCGGCGATCAGCCGGAGCAGCCCGGGCATGTAGTGCCGGTGGTTGCAGTTGCCGGCCTTGACAGTGAGGTTCTTGTTCATCACCACGCCGATCGGGTAGCTGCTGATCGTCTGCGGGTAGACGCCGATGATCCCGATGCTGCCGGCCTTGGCGACGGCCTGGGCCGCCCACTGCGAGACCTGGCTGGGGGCGTCGCCGGGCACCCACTGCCCGCCGCCGGTGGTGTTGCCTTCGGGTGCGGCCTGCTGCTGTTCGGTGTCGAACTGCTGAGCCTGCTCGGCCGGCACGCCGGTGGCGGGTCGCTCGGCGTCCACGCCGACCGCGTCGATGACCCGGTCGACGCCGATGCCGCCGGTGAGGTCCTGGATCGCGGCGACGGGTTCCTCGGTGTCGAAGTCGACGATCTCGGCGTGCTGGGCCTGGGCCAGGGCGAGCCGGTCGGTGTTGTGGTCGACGGCGATGACCCGGCCCGCCCCCTGCAGATAGGCCGACAGGATGGCGAGCTGACCCACCGGTCCGGCTCCGAACACCGCCACGGTGTCGCCGGTGCGGATCTCGGCGAGCTTGGCGCCGAACCACGCGGTCGGGAAGATGTCGGAGACCATGATGGCCTGGGCGTCGGAGACCCCGGGCGGGATGGGCACGAGGCTGGTGCTGGCGTAGGGCACCCGGGCGTACTCGGCCTGCAGCCCGTCGAACGCGCCGGCGGCTTCCGGACCACCGAAGAAAGCCGTGCCGGCCAGCTTGCCGCCGGGATTCGCGTTGTCGCACTGCGCCTGGTAGCCGGCCCGGCAGTAGGAGCAGTAACCACAGGAGATGGTGGACGGGATGACGACCCGGTCGCCGGTCGAGAAGTTCCGCACACCGGTGCCGGCCTCGACGACTTCACCCACGGCTTCGTGGCCGATGATGGTGCCGTCCTTCATGCCCGGCATGGTGCCGCGGATGAGGTGCAGGTCGGTGCCGCACATGGCACTGGTGGTGATCTTCACGATCGCGTCGGTCGGGGCCTGGATCTTCGGTTCCGGCACGTCCTCGAGCTGGATGTCACCGACCGCGTGCCACACCACTGCCTTCATGCTTGTCCTCCTTCAGCGACCTGGCGGCGTCCTCGGTGGATGTCGCGTCAGGACGGTTCGCGACGGCTGCCTACCCGGCTGCCTCCCTCGTACGCGAAAGATCGGAGGATTTCTCGCGCTCCTGACCCCGGCGCCGTCACGGTGTTGTTTGATCGGCCTCCGGACGGGCACGCATCGCCGGTCGGACACACTTCGAGGAGGTCACCATGCCGGCCGAGGACGACATGCCCAGCACGCTCAAGCGCTCACCCAAGAAGGCGCAGGAGACGTACGCCAAGACACACGACCACGCGGTCGAGGAGTACGGCGAAGGGGAGCGGGCCCACCGCACGGCGTTCGCCTCTCTGAAGCACTCGTTCGAGAAGAGCGGCGACCACTGGGAGCCCAAGGAGAAGAAGGGCCCGAGCGACGCCAAGGCCGCCGGCGGCCGGAAGACCAAGGCGAAGACAGCCGGTGGGGTCGACGCCAACGCCAGCAAGCAGCACCTGATGGACCAGGCGAAGAAGCTCGAGATCAGCGGGCGCAGCCGGATGACCAAGGATCAGCTGGTCGACGCGATCCAGAAGGCCAACGCCAAGAGCACCCGCAAGGCGCGCGGGAAGTGACGCCGTCGGTCTGTGCTGCCGCCCGGCCTCAGCGGGCCGCGGTCACCGGTGCGGCGGGCAGGTCGGCGGCCACCGTGCCGAGCAGGGCGAGGGCCTGCCGGGACACGCTGCCCGGCTCGGCCTGGTAGACGACAAGCTGCTGGTCGGTCGCGCCGTCGACGGTGAGGGAGTCGTAGGTGAGGGTCAGCTCGCCGACCTGATGGTGGCGGAACTGCTTGGCCTCGTGGGTCTTGCCTCGTACGTCGTGGCGGGCCCACAGCCGGCGGAAGTCCGGGCTTTTCAAGGAGAGCTCGCCGACCAGCTCGGTGAGCCGTGAGTCGTCGACCAGGTCTCCGCTGCCGGCCCGCAGCGTGCCGAGCGTGTTGCGCGCGACGCGCTCCCAGTCGGGGTAGAACTCGCGCGCGGCCGGGTCCAGAAACGCGAAGCGGACGAGGTTGATCTCGCCCTTGTCCAGCATCGGGGCGAACAGGGCGCGCCCGAGCCGGTTGCCCGCGAGCAGGTCCAGCCGCCGGTCGATGATGACCGCGGGGGTGTCCAGCCAGCCGTCCATCAGACGCAGCAGGCTCGGCCGGACCGTCGCGGTCGCCCGCCGGGCCGGTTGAGGGACCGTCTGCGCCAGGTGATGCAGGTGGGCCGTCTCTTCCGCGTTCAACCCGAGGGTACGGGCGAGAGCGGCCACCACCTGAGCCGACGGGCGCTGTTCCCGTCCCTGCTCGAGCCGGGCGTAGTAGTCGGTGCTCACCCCGGCCGACCCGGCCAGCTCCTCCCGCCGCAGGCCCGGGGTCCGGCGCCGGCCCGCGGACGGCAACCCGATCGCCGTCGGACTGGTCATCTCGCGCCGGGCCCGGAGGAATTCGCCCAGCTGATTGGCGCTGTCCATGAGCCCACGATAGGCGCGCCCCCGGCCGCCATCCAGGTTGTGCCACACCCTGGTTGGCCCGTGGATCGCCGGTCACGCTCGACCACAGGGCACCACCTGACCTGAGGGGGAGCGATGGACCTGACCAGTGGCAACCCGATGGGCCGGCGGGCGTTGCTACCGCGACGTCCTGCAACCGGACGGGAAGTGACGGGGGTGCGCAGGTCCGTGGGCCGCTCACTGGCCGGCATCGCCCTGATTCTCTCCGCCGGTACGGTGACCGCCTGCCGGTCGGCGTCGCCCGAGGTGGCCGGGCCGGTGGCTCAGTCGTCCGCACCTTCCGAAGCGCATCAGCACGTCGGGATGTGGGTGACCGCGGACGGCCACATCCGGCAGGAGCTCCGGGCCGACGGCCGCTACGACGAGGCCCGCGGGGAGCGGCGAAGCGCCTACACCGGCCGTTACGAAGTACGCGGCGACCACATCGATTACTGGGACGACAGCGGCTTCACAGCGGACGGCCGGTTCGACGGCGATGTGCTGCACCACGGCGGCTATCTGTTCTATCGCGAGAACAGCGAGGCCCACCGGCGGGCCCGCTCGCCACAGTCCTGACCCGCCGGGCCGGACCTCAGCGCAGCCAGCGATCCAGTTCGCCGAGGACGTCGTCGATCCGGGGGAGGAGCGCGTCGGCGGTCTCGGCCGGGGTGCGGCCCGCGCGGAGGCTGCGGCCGGACTCGCCGAGGATGATGTGGAACACGCCGGCCAGCGCTATCCCGTGCAGGCGGGCGACCTCGGGCGCGATCGGGGTCGTCCCGCCGATGGCCGCGGCGAGCGTGGTGGCCAGGCGGTCGATCATCTCCAGGGCGAGCCGGTGGACCGCCGGGCTGACCGCCGCGAGCGAGCCCAGCGTGCCGAGGCCGTTCTCCGGCGGCAGGTCGCGGCTCGCCGACACGGTCTGCAGGACGAGGTCCCGGATGGCGGCGGCCGGGCTCGTGCCGGCCGGCCGGGTGCGGATGAGCTCGTCCAACTGCTGCTGGATCTGTTGTTCACGATCGGTGACGAGCTGTTCCTTGGTAGGAAAGTAGTTGTAGAGGGTCTGTTCGGCCACCTCGGCCGCCCGGGCGATCTCGCGGACCGTCACCTGCTCGTAGCCACGCTCGGCGAAGAGCCGGGACGCGGTGTCCGCGATGAGCCGGCGGGTGCGCGCCCGCTTGAGGTCGCGAAGCCCCATCTCCCCCATCACCGCAGTCTATCCGGCCACAATCTTAGAGCGCACACCACATTGCGAGTACGCTCCAACGATCAGCTGGACAGGGCCGCGCCGGCGGAGCGGGGAACGTGATGAAGGCAGTTCGGTTCAGTCGTTTCGGCGGCCCGGAGGTCCTCGAGATCGTGGAGCTTCCGGATCCGCATCCGGGCCCCGGCGAGGTCCGGATCGCGGTACGCGCGGCCGGTGTCAGTGTGAGTGACGGGAAGAAACGACAGGGTCTGATGGACCAGGAGCTTCCGCAGACCATGGGCTACGAGGCGGCCGGTGTCGTCGACGAGCTGGGTGAGGGAGTCACCGGCGTGGCCGTCGGCGATCGGGTGTTCGGCTTCTGCGCCGACGGGGCGGCCCAGGCCGAACGTGCGGTGCTGGCGCACTACGCGCCGATCCCGTACGGCGACGGTCTCGTCGAGCGGGTGCGGGCTCTCGCTCCCGGCGGCGTGGATCTCGCGCTCGACGTCGCCGGCAGCGGCGTCCTGCCGGAGCTCGTCGCGCTCGCCGGTGGCCCGGAGCGGGTCCTGACGGTCGCGGATTTCCCGGGCGCGCAGAAGCACGGTGTGCGGTTCAGCCGGGGTGATTCCGGTCGGGCGCTCCACGCTCTCACCGAGATCGGCCCGCTGATCGAGTCCGGGCGCTTCGCGCTCCCCGCCGTACGGACCTTTCTGCTCGCCGAGGTCGCCGCGGCGCACCGGGCCGTCGACGAGAACCGGGTACGAGCCAAGCTCGTTCTGGTGGTCGGCTGACGCCCCACCGACGTGCCCGGGACCGCCGCCCGGTCGTGGCCAAGTACGCTCCGACCGGGGGTGAGAGTCTTGGACGTCCGAGGCGATTGGCAACCGGCCCGGCCGGCGGGCCGGGGACGCGCCGACCACACCGCCATCGTGGGCTGCGATCTGTTCGTCGACGGGGTCGCCGTCGAAAGCCCGGGCCCGGCCGCCGATCTGGCCCAGCTCTACGAGAAGGCCCGGAACGAGGACGGCGCCTTCGTCTGGCTGGGGTTGCACGAGCCCACCGAGGCCGCGCTCAGCCGGGTCGCCGAGGTGTTCGGTCTGCACCCGCTCGCCCTCGAGGACGTTCTGCACCGCGAGCAACGGGTGAAGCTCGAGCGGTACGAGGATGTGGTGTTCCTCGTCGTCCGGGCCGCCCGCTACGTGGAGCACGAGCGGGTCACCGCCACCAGCGAGATCGTCAGCACCGGCTTCGTCCGCCTGTTCGTCGGCCCGCACTTCGTCATCACCGTGCGGCAGGGCACGGTCATGGAGCTCAGCTCGCTGCGGGCCGACCTGAGCTCCCACCCGGCGACGCTGGCTCAGGGCCCCTGGTCGGTGGTGCACGCGATCCTGGACCGCCTCGTCGACGCCTACGTCGACATCGCGACCGCCGTGCAGACCGACGTCGACCAGACCGAGGCCGCTGTGTTCGCGTCCGGGACGCCGGTCACGATCGAGCAGATCTACCAGCTCAAGCGTCAGCTGATGAAGTTCCGCGGGGCCGTGCTGCCTCTGCAGCGCCCGCTGGCCGCGCTGGGCGGCAAGCAGTTCGCCGATCTGCCCAAGGAGATCCGCCGCTATTTCGGTGACGTCGCCGACCACCACAACGCCGCCGTGGAACAGGTTCTGGCGTTCGACGACGTGCTCAACGCTCTGCTGCAGGCCCGTCTCGCCCAGTTGACCGTCGACCAGAACAACGACATGCGCAAGATCGCCTCCTGGGCCGCCATCGCCGCGCTGCCGACCGCGGTGGCCGGCATCTACGGCATGAACTTCTCGCACATGCCCGAGCTGACATGGCGTTACGGCTATCCCACCATCGTGCTGCTCCTGCTGGTCAGCGCGACCGTGCTCTACCGGGTGCTCCGCCGGGCCGGATGGCTCTGAGCGAGCCCCGTCAGGAACCTCGACACCGAGAAGTACGAGCCGTTCTTCATCGGCATCACGAAATCCGGGGCCTGGAAACTCTGCGACAGCCCGGGCGCGGATGGGGAGAACGGCGACTGCCGTCCGGCCGTTCTGTCGCCGGACCGGGAAGCGCACGGGCTCCTGGTCGCCGAGCAGGGACGGTACGAGACGATCAGTCTCGACGTGATCCTGTCCGTCCTGCACGGCCGGCTGGGCGAAGACGGCGCGATGCAGGGCCTGCTGGAGCTGTCCGGCGTTCCCTACGTGGGCTGCGACGGCCCGGGCTCGGCTGTGTGCATGGACAAGTCTCGCCTACGTGGGTGGCGCGCAGCGCCGAGACCGCCACAACCAACTTCTGGACCGTCACGGGCAAACGACGGCACCGAACCCCGGCTCTGTGGGTGGGCGTCCCTACCGGGCTGTAGGCATGGATCGCCGAGGAGAACGGGATCCCGTTCCGGGCCATCACCACCGGAAAGTTCCGCCGCTCCGGTGGCGCGCTCGGCGCCCGGCAGGTCAACAATCCGATCGCCGCCGTTCTCAGCGACGTTCTGCCTTACGCCCAGGTGATTCACCAGTGCGGCCCCAGGAACCGGCCGGCGGTCACCGAGGCCGCCGCGGGTCTGCCGCCGGAATTGCGGGCCCGCTACCACCCGGTGGAATACCTCAATGCCGGACTGCCGGACGTCTATGCCGTCGACGACGTCATGGTGGCTCGAGCCGGCGCCGGCGCCGAACTGACCGCGCTCGGCAAGGCCTGCATTCTCGTGCCGCTCATTCCGACCGGCGGCGACGAGCAGCGCCACACCGCCTGGCACCTCGCCGAGAACGACGCGGCGCGCATGCTCGCCGCCGAGGACGCGATTCCGCAAGCGATGCGCGCCGACGCCGCCGTCGGCAGCTCGGTGCGAACGCCCGCCGATACAGCCGCCCGGACGCTGCCCGGCACGTCGTCCGCGAGCTGTTGGACGCTGCCCGGAACCATTGATCGAAGGCGTTCACGGCCGGGGATCGTCACTCCGGTAACCACTGATGGCGGACCCGGTATGCCGATCACCGCGTCAGTGTGCGGATGACCGTTTCCCTCGCCGGTACGTACTTCGGCGAGCATCAACTCATGATCGTGCGACGCCGTGAACGCGAAGCCGGAATCGCGGTGGCGGATGGTGATTCCGACACCGCATTCGCCGAGATCACAGCCAGCGGATATCGTCATGCCGCGAGATAGCCGTCAGTGACGACCGGATAGCCGGTCGGCATCCCCGGCAATGCTCGACACCATCCACAAGCGAGTGTGGCGATTCCCCCTACAGATCGAGGATCTCGATGACGTCTTACACCATCACCGTCGCGCCGACCGACGACAGCGGCAACACCACCACGATCATCGTGGACATGAGTGCCGACGCGGTCCGCATCACCGACGTGCACCTGCACGCGTCCGCAGGACTGACCGGCACCCAGCTTCCGGCCGTCGACGTCAACCTTCTGATGCAGGCCGTCGCGCCGCAGCTCGAGCTGACCGCGGGTCCCACCACCGTCGTCCCGGCCCGCACCGAAACGCCGGCGGCCGCACCCACGACAACCGCTGAGCCCGCGACCGTCGACGCCGAGAGCGCCGTCACGGCCACCGACTCGGCCCCGGCCGCCACCGCGTCCGTCACCACCTCCGTCGCCGAGACGCAGGCCGGCCGTCCCGCCGCCGCCCGCGGCCGGAGCCGGCGCGCCGCGCAGGAGCCCGCCGCTGTCGAGCCTTCGACGACCGCGACGCCGAAATCCCGCCGCCGCAACCGTTCCGACGACGCCGCGTCCGCGGCCAAGCCGGTCGAGACCCCGGCGCCCAAGGACGACACGGCCGTGACTCCGGCAGCGACCCGTTCGCGGAAGACCGCGGCGCGCAAGCAGACTGCTGCGGTCCCGGCTCAGCCGGTCGAGCCGACGGTGACTCCGGCGCCGAAGGACGACACGGCCGCGGCTCCGGCGGCGACCCGTTCGCGGAAGACCGCGGCGCGCAAGCAGGCTGCCGCGGTCCCGGCTCAGCCGGTCGAGCCGACGGTGACTCCGGCGCCGAAGGACGACACGGCCGCGGCTCCGGCGACGACCCGCGCGCGGAAGACCGCCGCCCGCAAGGAGACCGCCGCGGCCCCGGCCCGCAAGGAGACCGCCGCGGCCCCGGCCCGCAAGGAGACCGCTGCGTCCTCGAAGCGGGACAAGGCTGTCGTCGCCCCGGAGGACGGCCAGAAGGAGCGCGTCTACCGGCGCATGCCCGACGACTTCACCGCGGTCGCGCGGCGGCTCAACAGCGCCTCCGTCATCGCCAAGCACTACGAGGTGCCCCGCCACACCGCTGAGGGCTGGCTGCGCCGCCTCCGCGCCACCACGAACGCCTGAGCATCCGGGCGGCCGAGACACGACAGCGGCCGTACGCCGGCGATGCACGACCGCCGGCGGCGCCGGCTGCCGGTCACGAGCCGGCGGCCCGCAGCACCGCGTCGCGCGAGGCCGTCACTTCGCGGCGCAGCTCGTCGAGGTCCACGCCGTTCAGGTGTCCGTCCGACTTCAGGGTCCGGCCGGCGACCAGCACGGTGGAGATGTTGCGGGGGTCGGCTCCCAGGACGAGCGTCCCGATCGGATCGTTGAGCGGCATGGTGTTCACCGCTTCCGCCTCGACGACCAGCAGGTCGGCTTGTTTGCCGGGCGTCAGCGAGCCGGTCACCGAGCCCAGCCCGATCGACCGGGCGCCGTCCAGCGTGGCGAAGCCGAGCACGTCGCGGGTCGTGATCCGGGAGGTGGGCGACCCGACCGCGCGCATCCGCTGAACCGCCAGCAGCACCCGCATCTGGGTGAACATGTCGCTGGCCAGCGCCACCTCGACGTCGATGCTGAGCCCGGGGCGCACCCCCGCGCCGAGGACCTCGTCGATCGCCGGGATCGCGGTCTCGAGTCCGATCTGGGTGTCGGAGCTCGGAGCCAGCGAGATCGCCGTACCGGTGGCCCCGATCGCCCGCCAGGCGTCCGGGGTCAGCCCGGTGGCGTGGATCAGCGACAGCCCGGGACCGAGCAGACCCCGCTGCTCCCATCCCAGGATCGCCGCCGACGAGGCCTCGCCGAAGACCGCGTCGACGCTGACGTCGATGTCGAGGTCGCGGGCCACCGCCGCCAGGTCCGGTCCGTACGCCAGTGCGGGTCCGGCCAGCTCGGCGGTGGCCAGGGTGGCCAGACGCAACGTGACCAGTCCGGGCAGGGCGGATCGCAGGCGGGCGAGGTCGGCCGGCCACTGGCGGTCCCAGGTTCCGAAGTGTGGCCCCATCGAGGCGTGCACCCCCCGGATGCCGGTTTCGGCGAGACCGCGGATCGCCGAGTCGGAGTGTGCGGCGGTGCGGGAATTGTGCGAGAAGTCGAGCATCGTGGTGATGCCGACGTCCAGAGCGGTGAGGGCGGCCAGCCGCGTGCCCACGTACATGTCGTGCGCGGTGTAGGCCGGCGCGATCCGCCCGAGCGTCGACGACACGTAGGCGCCCAGGTCGCCGACGTCCGGGATGGTCCGGCGCATCTGGGCCTGCCAGGCGTGGCGGTGGGTGTCGACGAAGCCGGGGGCGACGATCCGGCCGGTCGTGTCGACGACGGTGGCGTCCGCGGCGTCCGGGTGGTCCCGGAGGTCCGGGCCGACCGCGGTGATGGTGGCGCCCGAGATCAGGACGTCACCGCGGGGCAGGTCACCCAGCTCGGGATCCATGGTGACGACGGCGCCGCCGGTGAACAGCGTGGGCATGGTCAGGCCTCCGGGAAGGGTCGGTGAAGAACCGCGATCGCCGGTCGTGACCGGCGCAACCGTGGTGGATCTCCATCGTCGGCTCGAGGCGGGGCCCCAACCAGGGTGGACTGTCCCGTGGGTGCGCCACACCCCGGCTCCGGGCCGGTGCCCACCCGAGGCCGGCGTGTCCCGTGGTCTCCGGCCACGAGCCGTCGCGCCTGACCGCCCGGGCAGAGATCACCCGTCGCGGGGGCAGTCCGGCCGGTCAGGGATTACCCCGGCCCGGTCCGCTCCGGTGGACTCGACCCCGACCGTCGGCGAAGCCCGGGCGCGCACACGACCCCGGGGCGAGGAGCACACATGACCTTCCGCGGGGAGCTGTTCCTGCGTCTGGCCGACGAGGGCCGATTGGTCGTCGACGCGGCCCGGGCCGACGAGGCGATAGCGGGACTGGAGCGCACCCTGGTCGAGATCGAGTCCCGGCTACGGATCCTGCGGGCCTGGCGGCAGGATCCTGTTCCGCCGGCCGGCGGATGGCCGGAGGAGGACACGCCGTCGGTGGTCGAGGTCCTGTTCGCCGATCAGGTGGCTCCCGGGCAGCTCGAACGGGCGGCCACGGAGATCCCGAAATACATCGAGGCTCTGCGGCGGGCCCGCCCCGGTCTGACGGGCGGCGACGAGGACCTGGGAGAGCGGCGTGACGTCCGCGACAGCTCGTAGCCGTCATCCAGTGTGGACTCAGGGTGCCGGGCGGTAGGGCCGGAAGAACTCGCGGAGCTCCTGGGCGTACAGCTCGGGCTCTTCGAAGGGGGCGAAGTGGCCGCCGCGCGGCGGGTCGGTGACGCGGACGACGTTCGCGGTGCGCTCGAGCCAGGCCCGCGGCGGCTTCAGGGTGTCACCGGGGAACCGCGCGAAGCCGGACGGCACTTCCACCCTGCGCTTGTGCTGCCCGGCCGGAATGCCGGCGTTGGCGGCGTACAGGCGCATCGACGAGCCGATGGTGCCGGTCAGCCAGTAGCGGGTGAGCAGCCCGCAGATCTCGTCCCGGGTGAAGCTCCGCTCGACGTCACCGGCGCAGTCGCTCCACGCCCGCAGTTTCTCGACGATCCACGCGGCCAGCCCGGCCGGTGAGTCGGTCAGGCCGACGGCGGCCGTCTGCGGCTTGGTGCGGTGCAGATCGGCGTACGCGCCCTCGGCTGTCTTCCAGGCGGCCGCGGCGTCGAGCCAGTCCTGCTCCTCGGGCGCGGGGTCGTCGGGGGTGAAAGTGGGGAGGCTCGCCTCCATGCGGTGGACGGCGACGACCCGCTCGGCGTGGTCGAGGGCGAGGAACCGGCTCACCGAGCTGCCGATGTCGCCGCCGGCCACCCCGAACCGTGGGTAGCTCAGCGCGGTCATCAACTCGGCCCACAGGCCGGCGATCGCGACGGAGTCGGGCTGCGCCGCGGTGGGGCGGTCGGAGTGCCCGTATCCCGGCATGTCCGGCACGATCACGTCGAAGGCGTCGGCCGGGTCGGCGCCGTGCGCCCCGGGGTCGGTGAGCAGCGGCAGCACCTTCTCGTAGCGCCAGGACGAGTCGGGCCAGCCGTGACACAGGATCAGGGGAAGCGCGGGGGCGGCCGGTGTGACCGCCGGGGCGTGCAGGAACGCGATGCCCAGACCCCGGAGATCCGTGCGGAAGCGGGGCAGCCGGGCGAGCTCGGCCTCGTACGCCGGCCAGTCGAAGTGCTCGGCCCAGTAGCCGACGAGCTCCCGCAGATAGGACAGGTCGGCGCCGAGCGACCAACCGGCGTCCTCGGGGGTGTCCGGCCAGCGGGTCGCGCGCAGCCGCGCGCGGAGGTCCGCCAGCTCCGCCGGGCTCGCCCGCACCCGGAACGGTTCGATGCGCATGATCACAGCGTACGACCGTGCCGATCGACCGGCTTCCCGGCGTGGAGCCCGGGGAATCGGCGCGCCGGCGGGCATCTCGGACCCCGGGGATACGCTTGGCGCTCGCCGGCGACGTCAGTGGGGATCATCATGGAATTGCGTTACCTGGCTGCCTTCGTGGCTGTCGCCGAGGAGTTGCATTTCGGCCGGGCCGCCCGCCGCCTGCAGATGGCCCAGCCACCCCTGAGTCAGCTGATCCGGCAGCTGGAGAAGGAACTCGGCGTCCAGCTGTTCGAGCGCAGCACCCGCAGCGTGCGGCTGACCAGCGCGGGGGAGACGTTCCTGGAGCCGGCCCGCCGGGTGCTCGAGGACGTCGACGTGGCCAAGCGCGCCGCGACGACCGCCGCCACCGGCGAGTACGGGCGGGTCACCATCGGTTTCGCCGGCGCGGCGAGCCACGCGGCGCTGCCCCGGCTGGCCCGGGCGGTCCGCGCCACGCACCCCGGGCTCGAGCTCGTGATGACGGTGCAGAAGTACGCCAACGTGGTGCTCGAGAGCGTCGCCGACGGCACGGTCGATCTGGGCTTCGTCCGGATGCCGGTCGACCGGCCCGGTCTGCGGGCCCGCGTCATCGCGAACGACCAGCTGGTCTGCGCGCTCCCGATCGACCATCCGCTGGCCGGCAAGGACGAGGTCGACCTGAGCGACCTGGCCTACGAGCCGTTCGTCGGCCTCCCGGCCAACGCCGGGTCGACCCTGCGGGACGCGATGACCCGCACCTGCGAGGAGGCCGGCTTCACGCCCCAGGTCGTGCAGGAGGCTCCCGATTCGAACACCGTCCTGGCTCTGGTGTCGGCCGGGGTCGGCGTGACTTTGACCCTCAAATCGGTCGAGCACATCTGCCAGGGCGGCCTGGTCTACCTCCCGCTGGCCGACCGTACGGTCCTGCTGCCGGCCGCGCTCGCGTGGCGGACCGACAACCCGTCGGCGGCGCTGCGCGCGGTCCTCACGATCGCCGAGCAGGAGCTCCCGACACCACGCCCGGGTGTGCTGACCGGCAACCTCTGACCCGACCACTCGCCCGTGGCCGGTGCGAGCTCGTTACCGCCGGCCCGAGCCGGGATCGCGGCCCAGGAAGGCGACCAGCCGGTCGAGCGCCGGGGCCGCGCTGTCGATCGCGACTTCCGCGCCGAACGGCATCCCCTCGCCCCGATAGGCCGGCTGCACCACCGTTCGGGCCACGGCCAGCGCCTGCTCGGCGGCCATCGGGTCGGGCCGCCACTGCCGTCCGGTGGCGACGGCGAGATCCCAGCCGTGCCCGAGGGCCTCGGCCAGAAGCAGGCCGACGGCCGCCTGCAGCGGGTACGTGCCGCCCAACGCCGGCAAGGAGATGTCCTGGTCCTCTTGTGCGTCGGTGAGGGCGGTCGCGACCGTGCGAGCGATCCGGCGGACCTCGGCGGCCGCCTCCCGTGGCGTCTGCCCGGCGGGATACGCGGCCGGGTCGGGCCGCTGCGGGCCGGTCGGGTCGGCGAAGGCCGCGCCGAACATGGCGAGCCAGCCGAGCAGGTGCCGCTGCAGGGCCCCGACGTCCATCCCGTCGCACGGCGTGGCCAGCGCGGCCTGGTCGTCGGTCGTGCCCGCGACGAGGTCGGCCACACTCTCCAGGACCGCCGCGGCGGCCGGGACGAAGGCCCGGCGCAGCAACGATTCCAGCGCGTCGGCCGGCGACGGCATCGCGGCGATCCCGGCCGCCACGGTCTGCGCCGCGGCGCGCGCGGCGTCGTCCCGCAGCAGCTTGTCGACGGCCGGGCCGATCTGGTCGGGGCCGGAGACGACATACGCCGCACCGGTCGCGGCCGCCCGCTCGGCGTTGACCGGCTTGTCCAGGCCGAGCGGCAGCAGCACCGAGGGCAGGCCCGCGCCCAGCGTGGACAGGACCGTTCCGGCTCCGCCGGCCGAGACGACCAGATCGCTGACGGCGAGCAGGTCGCGCATGGGCACGAAGCCCGCCGTCCGCACCCGATCGCTGTCCAGGTCGCCGGCGGCCTGCGGCGCCACCAGCACGTTCACGTCGTACGCGGCGATCTGCGCGACGACCGTCCGGAGCAGCGCCGGATCGTCGACGACGGTGCCCAGGCTGACCAGGACGAGCGGCCGGTCGGCGTCGAACCGGGGTGGCAGCCAGGCCGGGCCGTCACCGGTGTGCGGCTCCGGGCGTACGGGGATCCGATCGGCCGGGTAGCTGTCGGTGGACCGCAGCAGGCTGTCGGGCCAGGGGTCCAGGTACGCGACGGGCCGGGCCGGCTCGACGCCGAGCTCGCGGAAGCTCGCGCCCGCCCGCTCGGCGAACACCGCGGCCAGCGGTTCCACCAGAGGCAGCGTCGAACCGTGGGCGGCCCAGGGGACACCGAGCACGGCGGCGGCGTACTGACCGAGGTAGTCGACGTGGTCGGCGACGACCAGGTCGGGTCCGAAGCGGCGGGCCGCCGTGACGGCGTCGGCGGCCCCCGGGCGAATGCGGCGCTCCACGAAGAACTCGATCGGATCCAGGACCTCGGCCGCGGTGCCGTCCAGGGTCTCGGCCTGACTCGGCCCGGCGGCCAGCAGGGTGAGCGAGGGCGCGGCGGCCCCCATCGAGGGGTGGGTCAGCAGGGCCACCTCGTGTCCGGCCCGGACGGCCGCGCGGGCCAGCGGCAGCAGGGCGAGCAGATGACCGTAGGCGGGAACCGAGGAGAAGAGGATGCGCATTGATCAGACTGTAGCCTAGTCGTCAGACTGCGGTCTGATGAGTGGATCGTCTACGATCCGGAGGTGAGCGAGATGACAAGCCGACGGGCCGAGTACGCCCAGGCGACCCGACAGGCCATCCTCGACGCGGCCCGGACGCTGTTCGTCGAGCGCGGCTACTTCGGCACGAAGGTCGAGGACATCGCCCGGGAGGCGCGGGTCGCCACGGCCACCGTGCACGCGGTCGGCCGGGGCAAGAGTGGTCTGCTCCGCACGCTCATCGAGGAGGGCACCCGGGACGATGCCATCCCGGTCGTGCTGGACGACCTCGCCACCATCCCGGACCCCCGCGAGTTGATCAGCTACCTCGTGCACGCCACGCGGGTGCTGTTCGAACACTGGTCGGGCCTCATGCGCCAGGTCGCCGCGGCCGCACCCCAGGAGCCCTCCGTCCGGGAAGCCCAGGAGATCGCCCACCAGAGCATGCGAGGCGGGTTCCGTCTGGCCGGCCGGCGACTGGCGGCCCTGGGCGCGCTCCGGCCCGACGTGGACGAGGCCCGCGCGGCCGACCTGTTGTGGATCCACCTGTGCAACGCCGCCTATTTCATCCGCACCGACGATCTCGGGTGGTCGCTGGACGACTCCGAAGCCTGGTTGAACGAGGCGCTGCTCCACGCCCTGTGCGGGACGCTCACGCAAACGGCGGCGGCCGGGCAGCCCGGCCGGCCGAACGCCCGGGCGCGGCGTGATGGTGATCACCTGTAGCAGGTGAGGCCGTGCCGCACATGTCTGTCCGGACGCAGTCAGCCGTCCGGGACAGGAGCACTTCATGGCGACCGCCACGCTCGACCGCGCTCCCACGCCGCCTGTCCGCGATGTCCAGCGGGCGCCCCGGCTCTACGTGCTGGACGGGTTGCGGTTGATCTGCGCCCTGGCCGTGGCCGGATACCACTTCGGCGACTCGTGGCGGCTGGACGGGGTGCACCCGCCCGCCTACTTCCTGCCCGACGCGGCGCCGGTGCTGATCTATGGCTTCCTCGGTGTCGAGACCTTCTTCCTGATCAGCGGGTTCGTGATCCTGATGAGCGGCTGGGGGCGGACCGTTCGCGAGTTCGCCGCCTCCCGGGCCGCCCGGCTCTACCCCGCCTTCTGGGCGGCCGTCGTGATCACGACCGTGGTGACCGCGGTGCTCCCGATCAGCGGCGGGCTGCCGTTCACGCAGCAGCCCGGCGCGGGGGACGTGCTGGTCAACCTGACCATGCTGGCCGAGCCGCTCAACACGCCGCTGGTCGACACCGTGTACTGGACCCTCTGGACGGAGTTCCGGTTCTATCTGATCGCGGCGTGCCTGCTGGCGGCCGGGCTGACCGACCGGCGCGCGAAGCTGTTCGGCGCCGGCTGGCTGGCCGCGGCCGTGGTGCTGCCCGCGTTCCCGGGCGCCGCGCTGGACGAGGTCGTGATGTCGGACTTCGCGCCGTACTTCGTCGCCGGGATGACCATGTTCCTGCTCCGCCGCAACCGGGCCGACCGGTGGCTGTGGGTACTGTTGCTGGCCGCGTGGCTGGTCAGCCTGCAGCGCGTCCACGTGCGGGCCCTGGACCTGCACCCCGGCTTCGAGGTGGCCGTCTGGCCGGCGCCGGTCCTGCTCACCCTGGCGTACGTGGCCGTGCTGGTCATCGCGCTCGGCTGGACCGATCGGGTCCGCCTGCGCCGGCTGGCCACCGCGGGCGCGCTCACCTATCCCTTCTATCTCCTGCACCCGCGGATCGGATACAGCCTGATCCGCACCGCCCACGAGAACACCGGACTGCCCGCGCCGATCCTGATCGGCGGAGCCGTCCTCATGCTGCTGGTCGCCGCCTGGCTCGTTCATCGCTTCGTCGAACGGCCGCTCGCTCCCTTGATCCGCGATGGTGTGCTGGGCCGGCGGCGCCGGAAACGGGCCGGGCTGGCGCCGAACAAGAGGGACGTATGAATCGAGAGACCGCGGACGACGACTCCGCTTTCCGGGCGCTGTTCGAAGCGGCGTACGACGACCTGCTGCTCTTCGTCGAGCGGCGCACGCACCTGGCCGTGGCCGACGACGTCGTCGCCGAGACGTTCCTGACCGCGTGGCGCCGCTGGGACGAGGTGCCGGCATCGCTGGACGACGCCCGCGCCTGGTTGTTCACCGTCGCCCGCAACATCCTGCGCAACCGGCAGCGCAGCGATCAGCGCCAGCAGAGCCTGGCGCTGCGCATCCTGCGGGAACCGGATGCCGCGAGCGGCGCCGAGGACGATGCGGTGGCCACCCGGGTCGACCTGGCCCGGGCCTGGCTGCACCTGTCCCCGGCCGACCAGGAAATCCTGACGCTGACCGCGATCGAGGACCTCACCGGGCCGCAGGCCGCCGCCGTCCTCGGCATCGCGCGACCGGCGTTCAGTCTGCGGCTGCTGCGCGCCCGCCGCCGCCTGCGCGAGCACCTGCGCCGACAGCCCGGACCCGAGCCCACCACCAGCCCCGCACCCGCCGGCCGCTCGCCCCATGGAGGCTCCGTATGACCCCCGACGACGACCTCGCCCGGGCGATCCGATCCGCCGCGACCCCCGTGCCGCCCCGAGTAGGGCAGGAACCCGCGCGCGAACTGCTCGAGCGGATCGTCGCCACCGACCGGCGACCCACCCGCGTCCCGGCGCCCGCGCGCCGCCGCCGGCCCCGCCTGGCGATCGCCGGCGTGGCCGCGACGCTCGCCGCCGTCGGCGCCTTCGCGCTGACCCTGGTCGGCACCGGTCCCGCGTACGCGTCGTGGACGGCCGAGCCCGGCCCGATCTCCGCCGTCGAGGGGCGCGACATCGTCGCCCGGTGCCTACCGGCACAGGAAGTGGCGACCGCCCGGGTGGTGATCGGCGAGAAGCGCGGCGACTACGCCTACGTGAACGCGGTGTCGCCCGCCGGGAGCCGGACGTGCTTCCGGGACCACGACGGGGCTGTGCGCGAGACGAGCATCCTCGCCGTGCTGACCAGCACCGAGCGGCTCGGCGCCCGGGGTGCCGAGTTGTACGGCTGGGGCCAGCTGCACACCGACGAAGGCTACGTCCGGCTCATGGCCGGGCACGTCGGCTCCCAGGTGACCGGCGTGGACATCACCCTGCGGACCGCGGACGGCGCCTCGTCCCGCATCGTCCGGGCGACCGTCCGGGACGGCTACTTCGGCGCCTGGTATCCCGAAGGCCTCGACGAGTCGAGCAGCAACACCACCACCCTGACCCTGCGGCTCGCGGACGGCAGCGTGGTGCCCGATCTGTCGGCGAGCCGGCTCTACGAGCAGCCGAAGCTCGACTGATCGCCTCCGGGATTCAGGTGCGCAGCGTGTGGCTGGGGCTGACCCCGTACGCGGCCCGGTAATCGGTGCTGAACCGGCCGAGATGGGTGAAGCCCCATCGGGTCGCGATCGTGGCGATGGTGATCCCGGTGGTCGGATCGGCGGCCCGCAGGTCGCGGTGGGCCCGCTCGAGGCGGACGGTGCGGGCGTACCGGGTCGGCGTGGTGTCGCGGTGGCGGCGGAACGCCAGTTGCAACGCCCGGGGCTGAACACCGGCCGCCGCAGCCATCTCGGTGATCGTGACCGCCCGGTCGGCGTTGTCGTCGATGTAGGCCATCGCGCGGCGTACCACCTGCGAGGTCGCCGTGCCGGCGGACCGCGGAGCCCCCGGCAGGCTGGTGGGGAACACGGCCAGAGCAGTCGCGGCCAGGAGGTGCTGGGCGTTGCCGGCGATCAGCGGGTTGGCGGCCAGCGCCGGGTCGGCCAGCACGCCGGCGCCGAGGTAGTTGATGGTCTGGGTCCAGTGCCGGCCCAGCTCGGGGGAGAGCGGCCGGGAGCCGGTGAAGCGGAGGTCGCCGCCGTCGAGGCCGGTCCGGGCTTGGGCGGCCTCCTCGAGCAGCGCCCGGGGCAGCCGTACGGCGAATGCTCCCATCACCTGCCAGTCCACGTCCTGGCTGTCATCCGGCAGAACCAGCAGCACCTCACCGGCTCCGGCCCGATATTCGTCCTTGCCGCTGGCCAGCGTGATCTCACCGGCGGTCAGGTGACTGATGTAGACGTCTCCGCTGGGCGTCGTCCGCAACTGGGTCCGGCCGGAGTAGTGCAGCCGCAGGACGCCGGTGTCGCCCAGCCGGGTGGCGGCGGATCGAAGGCCGGCGCCGTCCGGGTTCTCGGCTCCGAATCGCAGATCGAGATCGGCGAAGGCGCTCCGGGTCCGGCGAGTGCCCGCGGTCAAGCAGCCGGCCGTCGGGCGCCCGGCCGCCGCTGGGGTGCCGCTGCCCGCGGGCCGGTCACCGGTTCGCGTAGGTCTGCTCCGAGGAGAGCCCGAAGTGATCGGTCAGTCCGGAGATCTGGAGCACCCGGTAGGCCACGGGGTGGGCGTCGACCAGCGTGAACCCGCAATTCATGAGGCGAGCGTCCTCGTGGCACTCCAGCAGGACCCGGATGCCGGTGGAGTCCAGGAAACTCACGCCGTGCAGGTCGAGCTCGACCCGGCTGGGGCGACGACCGCGTACGACGTCGTTCACCGCTTCGCGAAGGTGCGTGGCGTTGAGGGAGTCGATTTCCCCCGCCGCGGTCATCGACTGGACGTCGCGGTTGTCGTCGGAGTCGACAGTGATGGTCAACAATCGATCGGGGTGGGTGACGGTCTTGGCGGTTTCCGCCGAATTGACCGGTTCAGTAGACATGCGTCCTCCAGCTTGTGCGGACTCAGCCGCCCCTCACTGCTGAAGGTTCGTCGATCAGGCTATCCCTCGGCGGGCCCGTCGGCCAGCGATGAGGACTATCGGTCGGGCATCACGGCCGGCGCTTCTCTGCCTTCTCCACCAGGATCACGGCGACGTCGCGGAGCTTGTGGTTGGCGTTCTGCGACATGCGGGTGAGGATTTGGAAAGCCTCGTCGGCCGTGCAGCGCCGCTCGGCCATGATGATGCCCTTGGCCTGCTCGATCACGGCGCGGCTGGCCATCGCCGCGCGCATCTGCTCGGCCAGGGTGGCGGTGGCGTCGTACAGGTGGGCGTTGGCCAGGACGACCGCGGCGTAACCGGCGAAGGTCTCGGCCAGTTCCACCGCGTCGTCGTCGAACGCCTCCGGCTCGGTGGCATAGATGTTCATCGCGCCGGTGACGGCCTCCTGCACCGGCAACCCGACCGACAGGGAACTCTGCACCCCACTGCCCAGCGCCTGGGGCGTCCAGCCGGGCCAGCGGCTCTCCTGATCGATCCGCGGCAACGACAGCGTCGCGGCTGCGGCGGCCGCGTCGAGACAGGGTCCGTGACCTGCCCGGTACTGTGACTCGTCGAGCTTGAGCGCCAGGTCGCCGGTGAACGCGGCCGTATAAGCGTTCTCGCCGCGAATCAGGGTCACGGAGACTTCTTTCGCGCCCGGAATGGTGTTCTTGGCCAGATCGGCGATCGTGTCGAGCACACCGTGGAGATCTGTCTCGCTGAGCTTGATCCGGCCCAGTCGCGCGAACGCGTCACCCGGGTCCATCAGGTTGCCGGCGGCCACGACGTCGTCCTTCGCCATAGGGCACACCGCCGGCGCCGGGGAGGCGGCCGGACCATGCGCGGATTGCTGCAGAACCCTCAGTACAGCGGTTCGGGTCCACGCTGTCATCCACGCAGGCTCGCCGGCGTCATAAGACGCCCGCCACAGGTTCCCATGGTACCCGAACACCACCGTGATGACGTGGTCGGGACGGAGTCGCGCGACGACGGCCGGTCGCCATTGGACGAAGACAGGTCAGGTGCCCATCGGCTTCTTCAGTACCGTCCGGGATGCGGGTGAATGTCCTCCGGCTCGGGGGTTTGAACGCGTGACCCTGGGTATTCGCCGTCCGCATTTGTGCCCGGCCGGGCCGGAGCCGCAGACCTGTTGCTTCGTCGCTGCCGCGACCGGTTGTGTCGGGGAACAACCGCCGGAAACCCTCCGGTAGCATCGGGATCTGCCGCCGGTCTCCGGGCCGGTGGCAGTCGGCGTCAAGCAGCGGCGCAGGTCCCGAAGGGTTCACGGCCCGGTGGGCCACGATCCGGTCCACTCAGGCCGCCGTACCGGTGGCGGTCCGCTGCAGGAGATTGACGATGCCGTCGCACCATCCCACCGTGTCCGACCGTCTGCTGGCTCGGCTGGGGCTGATCAAATTCGACGAGACGGAGCTGCCGGCGGTCTTTCGCCGCGTCAGCGACTTCGCCCACGAGGGTCTGCCCAGCGCCGACTACGTGTCGGTGACCGTCATGACCGGGCGCCGGCCGTACACGGCGGCGTACACCGACGAGACCGCGTTGCGTCTCGACGAGTTGCAATACCAGGGGCAGCTCGGGCCGTGTCTGCAGGCCGCCGCCGAGCGGTCGACCGTCCTGGTCCCGGACACCGCCGAGGACACGCGGTGGAACCGGTGGCCGCTGCACGCGGCGAGGGCGGGCGCCGGCAGTGTCCTGTCCGTCCCGATGCCGATCCTCGGCGACGTCAGCGGCGCGCTCAACATCTATGGCCGCCCATCCGGCGCGTTCGACGACGACGCGGTCCAGGCCGCCCAGACCTTCGCCGGCCACGCCACCGTGTTCCTGGCCAACGCCCATCTGTACGACCGGACGGTCAGGCTGGCCCGGCAGATGCGTGACGCCATGGAGAACCGGGCCGTCATCGAGCAGGCCAAGGGCATCGTCATGGCCGAGCGCCGGTGCGGCGCCGACGACGCGTTCGCGTTCCTCACCAAGATCTCGCAGGACTCGAACCGCAAGCTGCGCGACGTCGCGACCGCGCTCGTCGCCCGGACGCAGTCCCCTGAGGAGGGAACCGCGCCCTGACGAGAAACGGCGGTCAGCGGATGCCGGTGCGGGCGATCCCTTCGACGAAGTAGCGCTGGAAGATCGCGAAGACCGCCAGCATCGGCAGGATCGAGAGGAAGGACATGGCCAGCAGCGGCCCGAAGTCGTTGCTGAACTGCTGGATCAGGAACTGCAGGCCCACCGGCAAGGTGTACGAGTCGCTGTCGGTCAGCACGATCAGCGGCCACACGAATTCGTTCCATCGCCACATGAACGTGAAGATGACCAGCACCGCGACGAGCGGGCCGGACAACGGCAGTACGACCGACCGGAAGGTCCGCAGGTGTCCCGCGCCGTCGCACCGGGCCGCCTCGAGCAGTTCGTCGGGGATCGACAGGAAGAACTGGCGGGCCATGAACAGACCGAACGCCTCGGCCAGGCGCGGCAGGATGACCCCGCCCAGGCTGTTGACCAGGTTGAGGTCGATGACCAGCTGGAACTGCGGCACCATGATGACCTGGATGGGCACCATGAGCGTGCTGATGATGAGCAGGAACAGCAGGTCGCGGCCGGGGAAGCGCAGCTTGGCGAAGGCGTACCCGGCACACAGGTTGATGAAGACGGTCGCCACGACGGACACCACGGCGATGACGACCGAGTTGCCCAGCCAGCGCAGGAACGGGTACTGCGCCCACGGCTCGACGTAGTTGCCGAGGCGCCAGTCGCTCGGCCACAACGAGACCGGCAGCGAACTGAGCTCGTCGGTGCCGGCCACCGACACGCGCAGCATCCAGTAGATCGGGAACATCAGGATCAGGACGCCCACGACGGCCACGACCACCCGCAGGCGGCGACTGCGGGACGGCGGCCGCTGCTCGGCCTGCTCCTGGTCGGCCACCCGGGCCGGCGGGGTGGTGACGGTGGTCATGCCTCGTCCCTTCGTCGTTGCAGCCGCCACTGGACGACGGTGAGGGCCAGGACGATGACGTACAGGATCACCCCGATGGCCGCGGCGTAGCCCTGGCGCCGCTGGTTGAAGCCCTGGTCGTAGGCGTACTGGACCAGGAAGGTCGTCGACGTGCCCGGACCGCCCCGGGTCAGGACGTAGACCACGTCGAAGACCTGGAAGCTGGTGATGATCGAGTAGACGACGAGGAAGAACGTCGTCGGCGCGAGCAGCGGCCAGGTGATGCGGCGGAACCGGCGCCAGCCGGCGGCCCCGTCCACGGCGGCGGCCTCGTAGATCTCCCGCGGTATCGACTGCAGCCCGGCCAGATAGACGACCATGCCGAAGCCGATGCCCTGCCAGGTGGTCACCGCGATGACCGACGCCATGGCGGCCACCCCGTCGCCCTGCCAGTTCACCGCGGGCAGACCGATCTGCGTCAGCAGCTGGTTGAGGATGCCGGTGACCGGGTCGAACAGCCGCAGGAAGATGACGCCGGCGGCCACGCCGGAGATGACCACGGGCAGATAGACCAGCGCGCGGAACAGCCCCCGGGCCGGCATCCACCGGTTGAGCAGCATGGCCGCGCCCAGGCCGAGGGCGATGCTCAGCGGCACGGAGACGACGGTGAAGGCGACGGTGTTGCGCAACGCGATCCAGAACGTCGGATCGTCGGCGATCGTGCGGTAGTTGTCCAGGCCCAGCCAGCGCATCCGGCCGAAACCGCTGTACCGGTGCAGGCTGTACCAGAACGTCAGGGCGATCGGGACGAACATGAAGACGGTGAACACCAGCAGCGCCGGGCTGGTGAGCACGACGCCGGCCCAGGCCTCCGCCCGGCGCCCGGCGCGGCGCGCCGTGGAGACCGCCATCAGGCCTGCAGGGCCTTCTGGACGCCGGCCGTGAGCTGCCGCACCACATCGTCGGTGTTGGCCGAGGGGTTCGACAGGTACTGGTCCATGGTGTCGACCAGGGTCTGGTTGATGCCCGCGAAGGCCGGCGAGGTCGACGCCTTGACCAGGCCCTCGGGCATGGTGGTGGCCTGCTGCTGGAAGACCGGCATCAGGTCGGGCCGGGAGGCGTACGCCAGCTTGGCGTCGGCCAGATCCTTGCGGACCGGCAGCACCGTCGTCTGCTCGCAGAACGTCTGCATGTTCTCCTTGGTCACCAGGAACTTGGCGAACTCGGCGGCCACGTCCGGGTTCTTGGCCTGGTCGGTCACGACGACCGCGTTGCCGCCCAGATCGGTGGCCGCGCCGGCGTCCCGCATCAGGTAGGTGACGCCCCACTCGAACTTGTCCTTGACCGCGGCGTCGATCGACGGGATCAGGAAGTCGCCGGCCTGGATCATGGAGATCTTCTGGGTCGGGAAGATGTTGTCCGGGTAGGTCGGGCGTTTGACCAGGATGCTGCGCTCGTGCAGCCCCTCGGTGTACAGGCTGCGGGTGAACTCGAGGGCCCGGCGGGTCTGCGCCGAGTCCAGAGCCGGCTTGGTCAGGGAGTCGTCGAGCAGGGCGCCGCCGGCCTGGTACACGGTGTTGAACCAGCGGTACGCGCCGTAGAGCTGGTAGTTGAAGGCGAACGGCGCGACGCCCGGGTTGGCCGCCTTGAGCTTGCGCAGCACGTCGGTGAACTGCTCCCACGTCCACGCCTGATCCAGCGAGGCCGGCACCGAGGTGATCCCGGCCTTGGCGAAGTGGGCCTTGTTGTAGACCAGGGCGGAGGTGTCGGTGTGGTGCGGGACGCCGAAGGGCTTGCCGTCGGACTGCACGGCCGACCACAGCGCCGGCAGGAACACGTCGCCGAACGAGTCGTCGAGGTAGTCGCTGAGGTCGGCGAGCACACCGTTCTGGGCATAGCTGCCGACATCGGTGTAGGAGACGCGGAACAGGTCGGGTGCCTGATTCGCCTGCAACTGCCGGTCGACGACCGTACGGATCTGGTCGTACGGCAGGATCTCGATCTTGATCTCGGCGCCGCGGGCGGCCTGGAAGTCGGCCGCGAGCTTCTTGAACGCCGCCGCCTCCTGGTCGCTCGCCCAGGTGGTGAACCGCGCGCTGCCGGTCAGCGGGCCGCTGGTGGCCGCGCCACCCTTCGCGTCGTCGTCGCCGCCGGACGAGCAGGCCGCGAGCCATCCGGCCGCGCCCGCCGCGCCGACCGCCTTGAGCAATGTTCGCCGTCTGAGCTCTGACATGCTGCCACCTCCGCTGTCCCGGACGCGGCGTAGCGCCGCGGTCCTTGTCCATAACCATGGAACGACGCAGTAAACGACGCAACTCGTGGCGTGCGTCGATTCAGCCGGGAACCGCCACCGAATGGCGCGGCGGTTCGCGGTAGAGCGGGTAGAGCGGGCCGACGATCCGGTCGGCCACGGCGTACGAGTACCAGGCCGGTCCGCCCAGCCGCTCCTCGGCCTCGGGGGTCAGCGCGATCCGGGCCGGATGCGTGCTCGAGGGGCGCGACTGCACCCGGACCAGGTCCAGGTCGCCGGCTAGGGCGTCGCGGACCCCGAGCTCGCCGATCCGCCCGTACGAGAGCGTCTCCACCTCGAGGCCGGTCACGACGACCTTGGCCGCGACGACCCCGTCGACCGCTGTGCGGGCCACCAGCACGTCGTGGCCGATCTCACCGCCGGCCAGCGTGGCCAGCAGGTGCTCCCGGAGCGCCGCCCCCTCGGGGACCGCCGTGCCAGAGATGTCGGCGTAGGTCACGCTATGGGCTTCGTCGGGAGCGGTGAGGGTCCGCAGATCCTCGTGCCCCAGGTCGGCCCAGGCCGTCATCGCCGCGTGCGCCCGGGGCTCGCCCCGCCCGGGCTCGCCCAGGTTCTGCCAGTACGCCGCCGGGGCGATCGACCGCGCGGCCGCCCGGTCACCGAAGCAGAAGGCCTTGCGCGACCGCGAGTTGGCGTACTCGAGCAGTGCCTTGGTCAGGCTGACCTCGGCCGACGGGTGGGCCGCCTCGCCACCGGCGGTCACCCGGATGCCGGCGCCCGGAGCGGGGTCGACCCCCATCGCGTACGTCGAGGTCACGCCGAAGGCCGTCGCCGCGTGCTTGAGCACCGGCCGCAGACCGTGCGCGGCCAGCCTGTCCACCAGCGCCCGGACCGGCTCCGGCAGGGTCTCCGGCGCGATCACCGGGGACCGCCGGTCGAGCGCCCGGAAACGCAACCCGTTGGTGTGCCGCTGCAGCAGCTCGAGCAGGCCGTGGGTGATCGCGCGATCGTCGTCGAGCCCGGCGCCGAGCCCGTTGGTGATCGGCGTGATCAGTCTCTCCGGGCCGCGGGCCTCGGCGGGCTCGCTGGCCACGAAGTCCTCGGGCAGCCACACGGTCTCGCCCGTCCCCAGGCGGGTCACCGGCAGCCAGACCAGGGGCCGGGCGTCGTCGTACGGGGAGCCCGCGGGCAACCCGAGCGTGCGCGGGTCGGCGACCCGGTCGCGACCCTCGGCGGCCACCAGGCCGGCGTACGACCCGGTGCGGCCGGCGGCGTGCCGCTCGGTCAGCCCGGCCGCGGCCACCACGCCCTCGGCCAGCTCGCCGAGCCCGCTGACCTCGGCCGCCTCACCGGTCGCGCCGTAACCGTTGCCGTGATGGCGGAACCGGCCCTCCGAGGCCAGCGAGCAGCTGGTCACCGGGATCCCGAGCCGGTCGAGCCCGGAGATGTCGAAGTCGACGATCTGACCGAAGCGGGCCAGGACCGTACGGTAGTGGCTGATCACATCGGTGAGAGACACCCGATCACCCTACTCACGGCTGGAGACCCGTCCGTGCCGAGCGAACCCAATCCGGAGACCAACTCGACCACGCTCAGACGCCTGATCCTCGGCCAGTCGGTGGAGGGGACGGCGATCCCGATGATGCTGTTCAGCAGCGACACCCTGGCCGCCGGGGAGGCGAATCCCGACGCCGGTCCGCCCGAGGTCGTGACCCGGGTCGCGGCCGGCCTGGGCGTCGATCTGGACGAGCTGCGCCTGTTCTCCGTCGACGCGTACCGCCTGCAGTCCACCCTCGGAGAGGAGCCGGTCCGTTGAGTCGTTGGACCAGCGGTCACAGCGCCGCGCTGGCCCGGTCGCCGATCGTGGCGCTGAACTTCCACGAGATCGCCGCCGAGAACCGCGCGTCGGTGCTCGAGAGCCTGCGCCGGGTGGCCGATCTCGGCCCGCGGTACGACCCGGACGAGCCGGCGCCGGACGGGCCCCGGGTGTTCGTGGCCTTCTACGACGGCATGCGCGAGGCCGCCCTGTTCGGGGCCGAGGAATGCGCCAACCTGGGGCTGAAGGCGTACTTCTTCCCGCTGTTCGAGCACTACGACCCGCACCTGGCCAACGTGACCGACGACGAGTGGCGCCAGATCGCCGCCGTCCACGAGATCGGCTTCCACACCGCCGGCCACGCGACCGTCGCCGAGGTCACGCCGGTGACCGTGCAGCGCGAGGTGATCGGGCCGATCACCCGCATCGAGGCGCTCACCGGCCACCGGCCCCGGATCGGCGCCTGGAAGGGCGGGTCCCGATTCGACCCGAGCCTGCTGGGCGACCGGACCGTCCGCGAGTACGGCCTCCGTCACCTGGTCTCGAACTGGTCGATCGAGCGAATCCCGCCCGTCGTTACCAAGCAGGGTGCGGAGGGTTCTGACTAGGCTGAGCTCATGACTTCGAGGCCTGTGCGGATCGGTTTTCAGCTCCAGCCCCAGCACGCCGACTACCGGACGATCCGCCGCGTCGCCGCCGAGGCCGAAGAGCTCGGCGTCGACATCCTGTTCAACTGGGACCACTTCTACCCGCTGCACGGCGAGCCCGACGGCCTGCACTTCGAGTGCTGGACGATGCTGGCCGCCTGGGCCGAGCAGACCACCCGGGTGGAGATCGGCGCCCTGGTCAGCTGCAACAGCTATCGCAACCCCGAGCTGCTGGCCGACATGGCGCGCACGGTCGACCACATCAGCGACGGCCGGCTCATCCTCGGCATCGGTTCCGGCTGGTTCGAGCGCGACTACCAGGAGTACGGCTACGAGTTCGGCACGGCCGGCGGCCGCCTCGACGCCCTGGCCGAGGCGCTGCCGCGCATCGAGTCCCGCTTCGCCAAGCTGAACCCGCCGCCGACCCGCAAGATCCCGGTGCTGATCGGCGGCGGCGGCGAGAAGAAGACGCTGCGCCTGGTCGCCCGGCACGCCGACATCTGGCACAGCTTCGGCGACGCCGCGACGGTCGAGCGCAAGATCGGCATCCTGAAGCAGCACTGTGCCGACGTCGGACGCGACCCGGCCGAGATCGAGATCTCCGCCGCCTCCGGCGGGGTCCCGGCCGAGAGCGGTCCGGTCATGCGCGACCTGGGCGTCTCGCTGTTCACCGTGAGCGCCGACGGTCCCGACTACGACCTCAGCGAACTCCGGGCCTGGATCGCCTGGCGCGATCAGGTCAACAACGGCTGACTTCTTGACAGGTGTCGATGTCTGGCGTGGGATGTTACCCGGAGGTAACGCCATGCTGTGGAGTCGCGCCGCGGTCGCCCTGAGTCTGCTCATCCCCTTCGCCGGGCCACCGGCGCCCGCTGTGGCGGCGCCCGCGCCGGTCTGTGCCGCACCGGCGCCGAGCACCACTCAGCCCGGATACTTGGTCGCCGATCCGGACTGCAATCTCGACGGCACGCCGTTCATCGCCCTGCCGGGCGCGCGGGTCCACACCGGCATCACCGCCGGCGCGGCGTACCGGATCGAGGTGCCGGACGCGTGGAACGGCAGTCTCGTCGTCTACGCCCACGGCTATCGCGGCACCGGCACGACGGTCTACGTCGACGATCCGACCCTGCGGGCGCACTACGTGGCCCGCGGGTACGCGTGGGCGGCGTCCAGCTACGCCACCAACGGCTACGACGTCGGTCAGGGCGTCCGGGACTCGGTCGCCCTGATCGACGTGTTCCGCCGGGTCGCCGGGGTGCGCGCCCGGTCGGTGATCATGTCGGGGGCGTCGATGGGCGGGCACGTCACCGCGGTGGCGATCGAGGAGCACCCGCGGTCCTTCGCCGCCGCGATGCCGTACTGCGGGGTGCTCGGCGACACCGCGCTGTACGACTACTTCCTCGACGCGAACGTCACGGCGGCCGCGCTCACCGGTGTGGACATCGAGTTCCCCCTCGAGCCGGACGCCGGCTACCAGCAGCGCTGGCGTGAGCAGGTCGGCCGGATCGCGCCGGCGCTCGGTCTGCCGTCCGGGTCGACGCCGGCCGGTCGCACCTGGTCCGCGGTCGTCGAACGGCGCAGCGGCGGGGACCGCCCCGGCTTCGACAGCGCCTTCACGTACTGGAACTCCGCGCCCTCCCTGCCGCCGCTGGCCGACCTGCCGTTCCTGTTCGGCCTCTACCCGGGCCTGCAGGGCGGCACCGCCCGCATCGCCCCCGGCAACGTCGCGGGGAACCGGCAGACGTTCTACCGCAGCACCGACCGGAAGTGGCCGACGGTCGAGGAGTGGCGCCTCAACCGGGACGTGCTGCGCGTGCGCCGCACCGCGACCGCCGACCCGGGGCTGTCCGGCGTGCCCCGCGTCGACGGCCGGCCGCCGGTCCCGGTCCTGTCGCTGCACGACATCGGGGACCTGTTCGTGCCGTTCTCGATGGAGCAGGCGTACGCGGCCCGGGCCGCCCGCAACGGCCGGGCCGGCCTGTTCGTGTCGCGGGCGATTCGCGGCGTCGGCCACTGCGACTTCACCACCGCCGAGCTGGCCGAGGGCTTCGACGACCTGACGACCTGGCTGCGCACCGGCCACCGCCCGGCCGGCGACGCCGTCCTCGACCGCCGGGCGGTGGCCGGCCCGGCCTTCGGCTGCCGCTTCACCCGCGGGACGCACCGGGGCTTCGTGGCGCCGCCGTGCCCGGCCCGGTAGCGACCGCCGTCACCTCGCGGTGTGGAGGTGGCGCAGGATCCGGGTCAGGATGAACCGCTGCCCGGCCCGGTTCGGGTGGACACCGTCCGCCTCCAGGAGGTCGTCGCTCGTGTGCGCCGTGGCGGTGTGCAGGTCGACGGCTCCGGGCGCGGCCTCGCGGACCGCCTCGGCGACCTCGGCCACCGCGGCGGCCTGCCAGTGCACGGCGGCGTCCCGGAAGAAACCGTCGATGCGCCGCTGATCGACCGCCGGCGGCGTGATGACCGTGACGGAGGCGTTCAGCTCGCGCGTGACCAGGTCGACCAGCGCCCGCACGTTCCGCCGGGTCTCGGGCGGCGTCGTCATCCGGTGGCCGCCGGTGCGACCGTGGGCCCGGGCGTCGTTGGTGCCGAGCATCAGCAGCACCCGGCTCGGCCGGGCCGCTTCGAGCAGATCGAACCGCTCGAGGACGTCCGCGGTGGTGTTGCCGCTGAGCCCGAGGTTGACCAGCGCCGGCCCGGCGGCGGCGGCGGTCAGGCCGACGGAGGCCGTGAGCAGGTCGAACCAGCCGAGGCGGTCCGCGGTGATCGAGTCCCCGACGCCGACGATCCGCTCGTCCGGCTGGAACGGCAGGGTGGTGACCGCGGTCCGGTAGGCGTCGTCGGCCAGCAGCCGGACGGCCGTCGAGCGGGCCTCGCCCTCGAGCGAGCGGAGCAGCGTACCGATCTCCTCCGCCGTGCTGACCAGCATCTGGGCCAGCAGTTCGGCGTGCAGCCGGTCGCTCACCGGGTGGCGCTGCAGCATCGGCCAGGCCGTCGTACGGGTGTAGCGCAGGAAGTGGCGGCGCTCGTCGTCGAGGTGGCCGGCGGCCCCGGTCGGGCCGGCCACCGGACGAGGATCCGCGGCAGCGTGGTTCATGTGTCAGCCCTTGATCGAACCCTGCAGCAGCGCCGCCACGAAGCGGCGCTGGAAGGCGAGGAAGATGGCCAGTGTCGGCACGAGGATGAGCAGCGCCCCGGCGCACAGCAGCGGGATGTCCGTTCCCCACTGCCCCTGGAACGCGCCCAGCGCCCCGGCCATGGTCCGCTTGGCCGGGTCGTCGACGAGCACGATGGCCAGCAGGAACTGGTTCCAGGTCCAGAGGAAGAGCAGGATCGCCAGCGACGACAGGGCGGGCATGGCCAGTGGCACGTGGACGCGCCGAAACAGCTGCCAGGTGTTCGCCCCGTCGATCCGCGCGGCCTCCGACAGGTCGTCGGGCATGGTGACGAAGTGGGCCCTCATCCACACCACCGAGAACGGCATGAACAGGCCGATCAACGGCAGGATGATGGCCCAGCGGGTGTTGAGCAGGCCCAGGTCGCGGATCTGGTAGTACAGCGGCGTGATGATGCCTTCGAAGGGCAGGGTCAGGCCGAGCAGGAAGATCACGAAGCCGGCCCGGTGCCCGGGGATCCGCAGGTGACCGAAGGCGAAACCCGCCATGGTGCCGAACAGCAGGGAGACCGGGACGACGCCGAGCACGATGAGGAAGCTGGACCACAGCAGCTTCTCCATGTTCGCGACCCGGAACGCGTCCGCGAAGTTGCCCCACTGCGGGTTCTCCGGCCAGGAGAGACCGGAGGGGTACGTGCCCGCGGGATGCAGGGCGGTGACGAAGAGGCTGATGAAGGGGATCACGGTGACCGCCATCAGCAGGACGAGCAGGAGCCGCCCGATCAGGGCCTCGCGGCGTTTGACGATCATCGGCTCTCCCGGGTGAGGCGCTGGATCGGGAGGACGCAGACGAGCACCAGGACGACCAGCGCCACGGCCAGGGCCGACGCCATGCCGACCTCGCGTTCGGAGAAGGCGAGGTAGTAGATCTCCAGCCCGGGGACCATGGTGGCGTTGCCGGGGCCGCCCTGGGTGGCGATGTAGACGATGTCGAAGCTGGCCAGCGCGGCGATCACGGTGACCGTGACGCAGACGCCGATCTCCTGACGGAGGCTGGGCAGGGTGATCGAGCGGAACTCGCGGACGGGCCCGGCGCCGTCGAGTCGCGCCGCCTCGTACAGTGCCGGATCGATCTTGCTCATCCCGGCCAGGAGCAGCAGCGTGCACAAACCGACCAGGACCCAGGCGCCGATGATGCCCACCGCCGGCAGAGCCGTGCCGAAGTCGCCGAGCCAGGCCCGGGTCAGGCTGTCCAGCCCGACCGCCGAGAGCAGCTCGTTGGCCAGGCCGGTCGAGGACAGCAGCCAGCTCCACATGATCCCGGCCGCGACCAGCGGGATGATCTGCGGCAGGAACAGCACCGTACGGGCCACCGTGGCCAGGCGGCTCTCCGCGATGCCCCGGATGGTGGCCGCGACGAAGAGGCCGAGCAGCACCGGGATCAGGCTGAAGAACAGGATCAGCTCGAACGCGTGCAGGATCGTGGCGGACAGCTCGGGATCGGTCAGCAGCCGGCGGTAGTTGTCGAGGCCGACCCAGGTCGAGGCTCCGATGCCGTTCCAGTCGTACAGCGAGTACTGCACGGTGAGCAGCAACGGGCGCAGCACGAACGTCGCGTACATGAGGACGGCCGGCAACGCGAACAGCCAGCCGAGCCAGGCCGCCCCGGGGCGGCGCGCACGTGCCGCGCGCCGCCCCGTCCGTGGTGCCGGCATCAGTCCTTGACCTGGCTCTGGTAATCCTTCTGGACGGACTTCAGCAAGCCGTCCGGGGTCTGCTGTCCGGCCGCCATCTTCTGCAGTTGCGGCGTCCAGCCCTTGGCGTAGATGGCGCCGGTGGCGTTGGCGATGAAGTCCATCGCGCCGTTGTCCGTCCCGATGGTCGCGCCGGCGGCCAGCGTGCTCGCGGTGACGGTGTTGCCGGCCACGGCGGGCATGTAGGCGTCGGCCGGACCCATCGGGTGCGAGCCGCCGACCTTGACCGCGATGTCGCGGGCCTGCTGGTTGGTGGCGACCCAGTTGAGGAAGAACGCGGCGCAGTCGGCGTTCTTGGCCTTCGTGCTGATGCCGTAGGTCAGCGGGGCCGACATGGCCGCCCGCTTGCCGCCGGCCTGCGCCGGGGGCATCAGGAAGAACCCGACGTTGCCGGCCATCTGCTTGTCGAGGTTGCCCGACTCCCAGTCGCCGTCGAAGATGAACAGGTTCTTGCCCCCGATGAAGCGGCTCATCATCGCCGCGTAGTCCTGCGAGTTGATGTCCGGGGCGAAGTAGCCGGCCTTGAGCCACTTCTGCAGGTGCTCGGCGGCCCGCAGGTTGGCCGGGGTGTCGATGGTGGCGCCCGACTTCTGATAGATCCACTGGTTGATGGCAGCCGGGTCGCCGTACGCCGCCATGAGGTTCTGCAACGGGAAGGCGAGCCCGCCGGTGGCGCCGCCGTTGAACTGGTTGATCGGGACCAGGCCGGCGTCCTTGGCCTTCTGCAGAACCGTGTCCAGCTCGGCCAGGGTGGCCGGCGGCTGCGTCATGCCGACCTGGGCGGCGAGCTTCTTGTTGTAGAAGATGCCGGTCATGCTGAAGTTGAGGCCCATCGCGTAGAGCGGACCGTCGCCGCGCTCGCCCGTGCCCGACACCCGCATCTGCTCGAGTTGCGAGGCCGGCCACTTGTCCCAGCCGAAGGCCGAGGCGTAGCCGTCCAGGTTCTTCAGCAGGCCGTCCTTGACCAGCTCGGACACCTGGGGGAGCCGCATGAGGTCCGGCGGGTCGTCGGACAGCACCCGGGGGGCGTTCTGGGTGATCACGGCGAACTGGTCCTCACGGATGTCCCACGTGACGTTGGGAAACTGCTTGGTGAACTCGTCGGAGAGGTTCTTGGGCAAGGGGAACCCGGTCTCGAAGTAGCCCTTCAGGGTGACCGGCGCGGTGCCGCAGGTGGCGTCGGTGACCGGGGCCGCGCTCGCGTCGGCGCCGTCGTTGCCGGCGTCGCCACCGGGGGCGCTGCAGGCGGCGGTGGCCACCAGGGCGGCCAGGGTGAGGGCGACGATTCGTGGTCGGCGGGTGGGTCCGTGAGCCATGTCGGGTCTCCAGGATCGCGAAACTGTCCGGCGGTGCGGATCACCGTCGGCTGGGGGAGGGGCCTGTTCAGATGCGGGACGGGAAGTGCGCCTCGCGCAGGCGCCGCAGGAGGTCGTCCTGCCAGACGCGGGCGGTGGGCCAGGTGCCGGTGAGGGCCGGTGAGCCGTGGACGGCCCCGGCGTAGCAGTGGTACGAGACGGGTACGCCGGCTGCCCGGAGCCGGTCCGCGTACCGCTCGCCGTCGTGGCGCAGCGGGTCGAACTCCGCCGTCATGATGGCGGCGGCCGGCAGCCCGGCCAGGCTGTCCGCATGCAGCGGTGACACGAGCGGGTCGCGGGCGTCACCGGGCGCGGCGAGGTAGAGGTCGCGGCACAGCGCCATCTCGTCGATCGTGATGCCGAAGCCGTCGCCCACCCCGGAGGCTCGCATGCCGTCGAGGCTCAGGTCGAGCGGCGGCACCTCGAGCAGTTGGAGCCGGAGATCCGGCCCGCGGCGCTCCCGGGCCAGCAGTGCGACCGCCGCGGCCAGGGTCGCCCCCGCGGACACCCCGCCGATCGACACGTTGGCCGGATCACCACCGAGGTCGGCCGCATGGTCGACGGCCCACCGCAGCCCCGCGTAGCAGTCCTCGAGCGGGGCCGGGAAAGGATGTTCGGGGGCCAGCCGGTAGTCCACCGCGACGACCACGCACCCGGCGCCGGCGCAGCGGCTGCGACAGGTCGCCTGGTTGACCTCCTCGTCGACGGAGCCCAGCCAGAAGCCCCCGCCGTGCAGGAACACGTGGATCGGCCGGCCGGTCCCGTCGCCCGGGCGGTACACCCGCAGGCGGATCCGGCCGCCGCCGACCGGGATCCGGATGTCCTCTTCGCGGGGGGCCGCATCGACCCGCTGTCCGAACTTCGCGAACAGGGCGTCGACGCCGGCCTGGATGATCGCGCGCCGCTCGGCGATCGGCGCGTCCGGATCGCCGGAGTCCGGCTTGGTGGACAGGAACGTCCGCACCGCCTCGTCCAGCTCCATGGTCGCCTCCCGCTTCGCGTTACAAGCACGAAACCTCATCGCGATGAGCGTGTCAAGTGTTTCCATTAAAGCACTTTTATTGTGCGCCCCAGCAGCTCACACGCCTGATGACGGCGATCGGTGTCAGGTGGTGGAACGCTCGGCCAGCCGGACGTCGAGCACGGTCGTGGACCGCAGATCGGAGCCGTCGATATGGCCCAGAAGCACGCTGAGCGCGGCATTCCCGGACTCCTCGAAGGGCTGCCGTACGGTCGTCAGGTCGGCCGCCGTGGCTGCCTCGCCGTCGTCGAAGCCCATGACGGCCACGTCCTGCGGCACCCGCATCCCCCTGTCCCGGGCGGCCAGGAGCACGCCGACGGCCAGCGCGTCGTGGTGTGCCATCACGGCGCTGGGCCGGTCGTTCGCATCGAGCAGGGCCGCCGCCGCCCGCCGGGCCGCGGCGACCGAGTTGTCGCTGGTCGCCACGACGACCTCGCCTCCGGCGGCCACGATGACCTGCTCGAAGCCGGACAACCGCTTGATCGCCTGGGACTCGTAGTCGGAGACCTGACGCTCGAGCAGGTAACCCACGCGGCGATGACCGCGGTCGCGCAGGTGCTCGGCGGCCAGCCGGCCGCCGGCGTGGTCGTCGATCACGACCCGGCTGAACCGTGAGCTGTCGGCGTCGACCGCCACCGTGGGCAGGCTGCGCTCCTGGAGCCGCTCCGCGATCGCGTCCTCGATCGGCAGGCCCATCACGATCAGCCCGTCCAGGCGACCGTGGATCGGCATGCTGGCCAGCACCGGGGACGACGCCAGGGCGGCCGACTCGTGATCGAAGACGACGACGTCCAGCTCGAGCTCGGCCGCGGCGGTGAGCAGGCCGGACAGGCGGCGCAGATACGACCCGTACGACGTGAAGGGCGCCATCACCCCGATCCGGCCGGTGCCGCGCCGGGCCAGGCTGACCGCCTGCACCTTGGGAACGAAGCCGAGCTCGTCGGCGGCGGCCAGCACCCGTTTGCGGGTCGCGGCGCTGACCCGATCGGGTTTGTTCAGGACATTGGAGACCGTCGAGATGCTGACCCGGGCACGCTCGGCCACCTCGTAGATGGTGACCCGGTCGCCCCCCGCCACGTGCCCGCCTCGTTTCGCCCGGTCGTGAAGTGTTTCGCCAAAAGCACTCTACCGGCCGGTCACCGCGGCGACGCGGCTGATCGGATTGTCGCACTGCCCGGTCCGGCCTCCCCGTCCGCCGACCGGCCGAACGCGGCGTTTGCTCCCGGCTCGCAACCGGCAGCCGCGCAGTTCGGCCCGGCGGCAGCCGATCGGATGGCCATGGCACAACTGCGAGCGCGCCCCGCCCGGCTGCTGACGGCGAGCGTGTGGGGATCGGGCGCTCTGCTCGGGGTCATCCTGATCCAGTTCGTCACCGGCTGGGGCACCCAGCTCCAGGCCGGGATGATCAACGACCTGGCCTACCTCCCGGTCACCCTGCTGACCGCGGCGCTGGGTCTGCGGATGATCCTCAAGGACGGCCTGGACCGCCGGGAGCGCCGGGCCTGGATGCTGCTCGAGGTGTCGTTCGTCTGCCAGGTCGTGGCCCACGCGGTCGCCCTGACCCAGCACTTCCTGCCCGGTCTGCCGCCCTATCCGAGCGTCTCCGACTACCTGTACACGGCGGCGATCCCGTTCGTCTTCGCGGGCGTGCTGATGCTGCCGGTCGCCCGCCGCAGCGGCGTGGAGCACCTCAAGCTCCTGATCGACTCGCTGATCGTCGTGGCCGGCGCGTGCATGGCGCTGTGGTACCTGGAGATCGGCCCGCTCATGCAGACGCCGGGCGCCGACCCGATGCTCATCGTGTTCTCGACCGCGGTGCCGGTTCTGGACCTGCTGCTGGTCTTCGCGCTCATCACGCTTCTGCTCCAGCGCCCGCAGGCCGGCGCCGCGGTGGGCCTGCTGAGCGGCGCGGTGGCGCTCAAGGTGGTGGCCGACAGCACGTACACCATCGCGTACGTGCAGTTCGGGGTCGCCTTCCGGCCGGGCGACTGGCCCTTCGTGCTGTGGGCGGCGAGCGCCTTCCTCATGCTCCTGGCCGTCCATCGCCGGCTGCGCCAGGACAGCCTGACCCAGGGCGAGCGTCAGGGCCGCGGCCGGCTGGGCTGGCTGCCGTACGGGGCGGTCGTGCTCGCCTGCGGCCTGCTCGCCTTCGTCGCCCGCCAGCAGGCGGTGTACCCGCTGGGGGGCATGGTCTTCGGGGCGATCGTGCTCACCGCCCTGGTCATCGCCCGGCAGATGTTCGCCCAGCGCGAGAACCGCCGCCTGGCCGTCACCGACCCGCTCACCGGCCTGTCCAACCGGGCCCTCATCGGCGAGCGCCTGGCCGAGCTGACCCGGCAGCCGCTGCGCGACGACCGGCACGGCGCCGTCCTGCTGATCGACCTCGACCGCTTCAAGCCGATCAACGACGCGTACGGGCACGAGGCCGGGGACGCCGTGCTCAAGGCCGTGGCGACGGCGCTGCGGGCCGTCATCCGCTCCGGCGACACCGCGGGCCGGCTGGGCGGCGACGAGTTCGCCGTCGTGCTGCCGGCCCTGCCCAGCCGGGAGGCCGCCGAGAGCATCGCCCAGCGGCTGGTCGACGCGCTGCGTACCCCGGTGATCTTCGGCGATCTGGTGCTCGGGGTCGAGGCGAGCATCGGCGTCGCCTTCCGGGACGAGACCACCACCGACATCGAGCAGCTGATCGCCCACGCCGACGCGGCCATGTACGCGGTGAAGCGAACCGGCCGCGGCCGCTACCGCGTCTACACGCCCGAGCTGGACACCAACGCCCGCGACGCCGAACTGCGGCGCGCGGTGGAGAAGGACGAGCTGGTGGTGCACTTCCAGCCGGTCGTCGACCTGGCCGACGGCGGTCCGATGGCGGTCGAGGCCCTCGTACGCTGGAACCACCCGACCCGCGGCCTGCTGATGCCCGGCGCCTTCATCGATCTGGCCGAGGAGACCGGCGCGGTCATCCCGATCGGGGAGTGGGTGTTGCGCGACGCGTGCCGGCAGGCCGCCGGCTGGCGGGCCGGGAACCCCGGCGCCGAGGGCGTGCGGCTGAGCGTCAACCTCTCCCCGCGGCAGGTCATGCAGGCCGGGCTGGTCGACACGATCCGCGGCATCCTGGCCGAGACCGGGTTCCCGGCCGACCGCCTGGTGCTGGAGCTGACCGAGAGCGTGATCCTGCAGCCCGACGAGCAGACCGTGGCCCGCCTGACCGCGCTGCGCGAGATGGGCATCGGCATCTCGGTGGACGACTTCGGCACCGGCTACGCGGCGCTGAGCTACCTGCGCGCGCTGCCGGTGTCCGTTCTGAAGATCGACCGGTCGTTCGTCACCGGCATCGACACCGACCCGGACGCGTACGCCGTGGCCGAGGCCCTGGTGCGGCTGGCCCAGGCGTACCGGCTGCACGTGGTGGCCGAGGGCATCGAGAGCGCCGGGCAGGCGCGCTGCCTGATCGACATGGGCTGCGGCTTCGGCCAGGGCTACTACTTCGCCCGGCCGATGCCGGGCGCCGACCTGGCCGCGCTGCTGGCGTCCCGCCGGACCACCCGGACGGCGGTCACCGCCGCCTGACCGATCCCTCCTCGACCCTGGCCCGCACCGGCGGCCTGCTCGTCGAACAACCGGACGTCGCCGCGCTGCTGCTCTGAGCCGTGCCGGTAGGTTGCCGTCCGTGAATCACCAGCTTCCGGTCGCGCCGCCGCCGTTCCCCGTGCCACCACAGTCGGCTCGGCCGCCGTGGAACGGCAAGACCAACGGCTTCTCGATCGCGTCGCTGGCCCTGTCGCTGTTCGGCTGCGTCGGTCTGCTCAGCGTCGTGTTCGGCATCATCGGGTTGCGCCGGTCGATCCGCAACGGCGATCGGCGCGGCAAGGTCTACGCGATCGCCGGTCTGATCATCTCCGGTCTGGTCCTGACCGCGTTCGCCGCGTTCGTCACGGTGGCCGTGGTGCGCGAGGTCGCCGACGGCCCCGACCGGGACGCCGCCGGTGTGGTGCGGGGCGAGCGCTCCCTCCGGCTCGACGACCTGCGGGCCGGCGACTGCATCGCCGACGTGGACGAGCAGTCGGGTGCCCGGGTCGATGTGGTGCCGTGTTCCACCCCGCACGACACGGAGGTGTTCGCCGTCTACGACCTGCCCGGCGGTCCGTGGCCGGGCGCCGAGCCGATGCGGCAGAAGGCCGACGCCGGCTGTGAGAAGCGCTTCCCGGCCTACTCCGGCCGCCCGGCCGATCCCGCCCGGCAGGTGCTCTTCCCGGCCCCGCCGGACGAGTTCGACTGGCCGGACTCTCGCCGGGTGCTGTGCTTCGCCCACCACCGCGACGGGACCACCGCCACGTCGCTGCGCCGATGACCACCGGTAGCATCGCCGCGGAACGCAGACGATCGGATGAGTCGGAGGTCCCGTGGCACCGGATGACATCTCGCCCGCCCAGGCCGAGCGGCTTCGCGGGCTCGACGACGCGGCCCGGGCGGCCCGGACGTTCGAGATCCTGGCCGACCGGGGCGCTCTGTGGGTCTGGGGCGACGAGGACGAGACCCTGTTCACCGAGGACGCGGAGCGCCGGACCCTGTTGCCGATCTGGCCCCACGCGACCCCGGCCCGGCTCGAGAACGAGGGCGAGGTCGACGGGGAGCACGCCATCCGGGTCCCGGTGGACGAGTTCCTGAACGAGTGGCTGCCCCAGCTCGAGGAGGACGACGCCGACATCGCGATCTTCCCGGTCGAGGATCGCAGCGCCGCCGTCCTCACGCTCGCCGAGTTCCGTTCGAGGATGACGACGGCGCTGCGCCGGAACTGACGCGGCCGGTCAGCGCCGGCCCGCGGCCAGGGTGACGAGGAACTGGCCGCCGCCGGCGTCGACGCTCGCGGTCACCGGCAGCCCGGGCGCCAGCCGGGAGAACCGGTCGGTCAGCCAGTCGGCCGCCTCCTGGGCGTCGCGCCGGCTCGGGCACCGGGCGACCAGCTCGCGGCCACCCTTGCGGTCGAGACGCTCGGCCACGGTGATCAGCGGGGCCGGCTCGATGACGTGCAGACGGTCCGGCCAGGCGATGACGACCTTGACGGCGCCCTTGCGGGTGTTGCAGGCCCGGTGGGCCAGCCGCTCGGCGATCTTCGCCTTCCGGTCGGCGGTGCGACTGTCGACGCTGGGACCGCGCGGGTCGTTGACCGACATGCCGGCGTCGACCGGCTCGTCGCACACCCAGCACCGCCAGCCGTCCCGTTCGCCCACGTCCTCAAGAAGACTCATCCGAGCAACCTAGCGTCCCGGCCCTCCGCCACCGACAGCGCGGCCGTGCCGCTCAGCAGATCGCCGCCGTGGCCGAACAGGCTGGTGAGACCGCTGTGGTGTGCGCTTTCGGCGGCCCGTTGCAACCGGGCCCGGCGCGGCGACACCGCGGTCGCACTGCCGTGGTCGTCGCCGGACGGGGGACCGATGAGCCTGCGCTCGTCAGTGATGCGCACCCTGTGCTTCTCGGCCGTCTTTCTGGCCGCCACCTACGCCGGGCGGCTGACGGTGCTCGACGAGACCAACCTGAGCCTGGTCTGGCCCGCGGCCGGCGTGTCGGCGGTGTGGTTCCTGACCCAGTACCGCTCCCGGTGGCGGTCCCTCGACGCCGCCGCTCTGTCCCTGATCACGGTCTCGGTGAACACGGCCACCGGCGCGTCCCTCGTCCTGTCGCTGTGGTTCGTGCTGGCCAACCTGGTGCAGGCCGGGCTGTTCGCCTTTCTGGTGCGCCGGTGGCTGGCCAACCTGTGGGCTGCGACCGGTCAGGATCAGCTGACCCGCACGTACGAGATGTGGCGCCTGACGGCGGCTGCGGTGGTGGCCACCGGCGGCGGCGCGCTGCTCGGCCCCACCGGTGTCTGGGTGGTCAACGGCACGTACTCCTGGCCGGCCACGGCGGTCTGGATGACCCGCAACACCGTCAGCATCCTGCTGATCAGCTCGATCTGGCTGATCTGGGGCTACGCCTGGCAAACTGGTCCGGGCACCTGGCGGGATTCGGTCGTGACCCGCTGGGCGCGGACCCCGGTGCGGCGCAAGCTCGAGTACGCCACCGTCGTCGTGCTGTCCGCCGCGGCCTACTGCGCCGTCTTCGGCATCAACCACGGGCTTCCCCTGGCGTTCACCCTGATCGGCATGACGGTCTGGGCCGGTTCGCGCCTGCACACCGCCTTCGTGGTGGCCCACGACCTCGCGTTCGGCACGGTGGCGGTGTTGTTCACGCTGCACGGCACCGGCACGTTCGCCTTCATCGGCTCGTACACCGCCCGGGCGCTGGTGGCCCAGGCGTTCGTCGGCACGATCGCCGCGGTCGGCCTGGCCCTGGCCCTCGGCCGGGACGAACGTGCCGCCCTGGTCACGCAGCTGCGCACCGAACGTGCCGCCGCGGCCGACCAGGCCAACCTGACGACGGCCATCGTCAACTCGATGGCCGAGGGGCTCACGGTCGTCGACGAGCAGGGCCGGCTGCTGCTGCGCAATCCGGCCGTACGCGGGCTCCTCGGGGGTGTCGTCAGCGGTTCCGACCAGATCGGCAAGCCCGACTACTACGGGCTCCTCCACCCGGACGGAACGCCGATGGGGCCCGAGGAGATGCCGTACCGCCGGGCTCTCGCGGGCACGGAGGTGCGCGGCCTCGACATGCTGGTCCGCAATCCCGGGGTGCCCCAGGGCCGCCTGCTGAGCGCCAGTTCCGCTGTCCTGCCGGGCACGCTGAACGGGGCTCGCTGCGCCGTCACCGTGTTCCACGACGTCACGGCCGAACGCCGGCACCGCGACGAGCTGGCCGCCTTCGCCGGCGTCGTCGCCCATGACCTGCTCAACCCGCTGACCACGGTCGAGGGCTGGACCGCCTGGCTCACCGACGCGCTCGACGAGCCGGGCCCGCGGGACGACGCCGAGACGCGCGACGGGCTGATCAGGATCAGCCGGGCCGGCCGGCGCATGCGGGGCATGATCGACGACCTGCTGGCCTACACCACCGCCCGCGACGCCGCCCTCAGCCCGACCCTGGTCGACCTCAGCGAACTGGTCAACGACATCGCGATCGCGCGTATCGACCAGGCGCAGAGCGCGGGCACCCCGGTGCCCGCCTTCGACATCGGCGAGCTGCTCAGCGTCTACGCCGACCCGGTCCTCGTCCGGCAGCTGCTGGAGAACCTGATCAGCAATGCCATCAAGTACACCGGCGCGGGTGTCACCCCGCGGCTGCGCATCCGCACCGACCGCACCGATCACCAGGTCACCGTGACGATCGACGACAACGGCATCGGCATCCCCGACGGGCAGCAGAACAGCATCTTCGAGAGCTTCCACCGGGCCCACCGCTCGGCCGGTTACAGCGGCACCGGGCTGGGCCTGGGCATCTGCAAACGCATCGTCGAACGCCACGGTGGCAGCATCGGCGCCGCGGCCGGCCCCGACGGCCACGGCTCCCGGTTCAGTTTCACCCTGCCCGCCGACGCCGGCAGCGCCCCGCCGCCCGAGGAGGCTCCCGCCCCGAGCGCCCGGCCGGCCGGCCCGCCGGCCGTCGTCCACTCCGACCCGGACGACTTCGGCCTGTTCCCCGCGGCCGGCTTCGAGCACGCCGCCCATCTGGTGCTCGACTACCTGCACGAGCAGATGCCGCTGGCGTTCTGGGCCGTCACCCGGGTCCAGAACGGCCGGCAGACCTACCTCTACCTCGACTCCGACAACGGCTACGGCCTGCGCCGGGGCGAGAGCCACCCGTGGGAGGACAGCTTCTGCGTCCACATGGCCGCCGGGAACGCCCCCACCGTGGCGCTCGACGCTCAGGCGGTCCCCGCGTACGCGAAGGCCGGCGTCAACCAACTGATCGACATCGGGACGTACGCCGGCGCGGTCATCACCGAACCCGACGGCTCCCTGTTCGGCGCGATCTGCGGCCTCGACCCGCAGGTCCGTACCGGGGACTCGCGCCTGGCCCGGGCCGAACCTCTGCTGGCGCTGCTGGGCCGCCTGCTCACCGCCGCCCTGGCCACCGACCGGGTGCAGGATCTGGCCACCAACGCGCTGCTGCGCGAACATCTCGGCGCCGACCTGGACACCCTCACCGGCCTTCCGGACAGGCGGGCCTGGCGGCGCATTCTCGACCGTGCCCAGGCCCGGTTCGAACGACTCGCCGACCCCACCGTCGTGGCCGTCCTCGATCTGGACGGCCTGAAGGAGATCAACGAGACCCGGGGACGTGTGTCCGGTGACGCCCACATCATGGCCGCGGCCACCGCGGCCCGCCGCGCCATCCGCGACACCGACTTCATCGCCCGCATCGGCGGCGACGAGTTCGGCCTCGTCCTCACCCACTGCACCCGGCCCGACGCCGAGACCGTCGTGAACCGCATCAACGCCGAACTGGCCGCCGCCGAGGTCGCCGCCTCCCTCGGCTGGGCGGCGGCCGGCCCCGACGAGGGCGTTCCCGGTGCGCTGGACGCCGCCGACGCCGCCCTGTACGCCGAGAAACAACGGCGGGCCCGGCCGGCGCGCGTCTCGTAGCCCACCGGGCCGCACCGGGACCGCACCCGATCGGTCGTCGCGGAACCTCAACCGCCGGTGACCCCGTCCGATCCTGTGGGCAACCCTTCCTCCAGGAGCAACCCATGAGCGCAACCGTGCTGATCGCCGAGGACGACGACGACGTCCGCGACCTCGTAGCCCTCAGGCTCGCGGCGGCCGGCTACAAGACGGTCACCGTCACCAACGGAAACGCGGCGTTGACGGCGGCGAGTCTCGAACATCCCGACCTCATCGTGCTCGACATCGACATGCCGGGCCTCGACGGTCTGACGGTGTGCCAGCAGATCCGGAGCCTGGCCCGGACGTCCAGCCTTCCCGTGCTCATCCTGAGCGCACGATCGCGCGACCTGGACGAGAGTCACGGGCGGGCGATGGGTGCGAGCGACTACCTGGCCAAGCCGTTCGACGCGGCCGAGCTGGTCGAGCGGGTGGCGCGCCTGCTGAGCGACACCTACGAGGCGGCGCCGCTGTCGCGCTGGTAGCCGTCTCCCTTTCCACCGACGGCCCATCCAACTACAGTCATCGATATATGGGAGCGCTCCCAAGACTGGAGGTGGTTGTCGTGCGAGGTCGGCTCTTCGCTGTCATGGCGACGGCGGTGGTGGTGGCGGCGGGATCGGCGGTGGTGGGGGTGCCGGGCGCGTCGGCCGCGCCGGCCTGCACGGTCGGCTGGACCGCCAATCAATGGGCCACCGGGTTCACCGCCGACGTCCAGGTTACCAACGGCGGCGCGGCGGTCACGTCGTGGACGCTGTCCTGGACGTTCGCCGGCGACCAGCGGGTCACCAGCGGCTGGAACGCCGCCGTCACCCAGTCGGGGAGCGTCGTGACCGCCGCGAGCCTCGGCTGGAACGGCGCCCTGGCCAGTGGGGCGTCCACCCGCTTCGGCTTCCAGGGCACCTACTCCGGCACCAATGCGGCGCCCGCCGCCTTCACCTTCAACGGCGTCTCGTGCAGTGGCGACGCGCCCACCCCCACTCCCACCCCGTCCACGAGTCCTCCGACGCCCACGCCGACCCCCACCGACCCACCGCAGGGATGCGGGCCGGCCGCGCTCTGCGACGGCTTCGAGAATCAGTCGGGCAGCGCTCCGGCGGGCAACTGGGCCGTCACCTACCCCGACTGCTCCGGCGCCGGCACCGCCGCCATCGACCGCACGGTCGCCCACAGCGGCTCGGTGTCGCTCCGCATCAACGGCGCGGCCGGCTACTGCAACCACGTCTTCGTCCGCAACAGCCAGATTCTCGGCGCCACGAGTACGGCCTGGTACGTCCGCTTCTACGTCCGGCACACCACCGCCCTGGCCACCGCGCACGTCACCGCCGTGGCCATGCGCGACTCCGCCGACGGCCAACGTGACCTGCGCTTCGGCGGCCAGAACGGCGCCCTGCAGTTCAACCGCGCCTCCGACGACGCCACGCTGCCCGAACAGAGCCCGGCCGGGGTCGCCCTGTCCGCCCCGCTCCCGGTGAACACCTGGAACTGCGTCGAATACAAGGTCGACGGCCGGGACGGAACGATCGAGACCTGGCTGAACGGCGCCTCGGTGCCCGGTCTGCTCGAGGACGGCGTCCCCACCCACGACATCGACAGCCAGTGGCTCAACCGCGCCTGGCGCCCGGCCCTGACCGACCTGCGCCTGGGCTGGGAGAGCTACGGCGAAGGAGCCGACACCCTCTGGTACGACGACGTGGCCGTGAGCGCCACCCGCAACGGCTGCTGAGCCCGGCCACAGAGGCGGGGCCGTGTTCAGCGCGGCCCCGCCCATGTCTACCCGGCTGCGGCGGCAGTCGGCCGGGACGTCAGGCGGCGACCGCCGCTTCGGCCATCTGCTCACTGGTCGGGCGCAGCCGGGGCGCACCCAGCGCGGTCACGATGTTGGCCGCCGCGAAGACCGCCGCGATCAGCAGGCCGCGTTCGAATCCGCCCACCAGGGCTTCCTGCTGACCGGCGCCTCCGGCGAGAAGGCCCTCGACGTGGGTGGTCGCCAGCGTGGTGATCACGGCCAGGCCCAGCGCGCCGCCGACCTGATAGCCCGCGTTCACCACGCCCGACGCCGCGCCGGCCTGATCGTGCGAGACTTCCGCGACGGCGGCGATCGAGGCCGGGGTGCCGACCGCGATGATGCCCACCCCGAAGAGCACCAGGCCGGGCAGGATCGTCAAGGCGTACGAGCCCGTGGCGTCGGCCTGAGACAGCAGGAGCAGCCCGGCCACGCTGAGCACCGCACCGCCCACCTGGACCGGCTTGGTGCCGTATCGGGTGACCAGTTGCGAGGCCACCACCGCGCTGGCGATCGCCGCGATGCCCATCGGCAGGAACTGCAGGCCGGTCTCCAGCGCGGTCAGGCCGCGGACCTGCTGCAAGAAGATCGCGGTGAGGAAGAACATCGCCAGGAACGCGGCGCCGTTCAGGGCGAGCGCCAGGATCGAGGTGGACAGGCCGCGCGACCGGAACAGGCTGAGCGGCACCAGCGGCGCCGCCGACCGGGCCTCCACCCGGACGAACGCGGCCAGCAGCACCAGGCCGCCGATCAGCAGGGCCAGCACCTCCGGCGACGACCAGCCCAGCGGCTCGGCGCGGATGACCCCCAGCACGATGGCCAGCAGGCCGGCCGTGCTGAGCAGGGCGCCGGCGAGGTCGAAGGTACGCGGGCCGCTGATCGCCACCCGGGACTCGCGGACGAACAACGGGATCATCGCCGCCAGCGCCACCGCGATGGGCACGTTGACCAGGAACACCCATCGCCAGCTCAGCGAGTCGACGAGCAGGCCGCCGGCGATGACGCCCAGCGTGCCGCCCAGCCCGGCCAGGCCGCCCCAGACGCCCATCGCGATGTTGCGATCCCGGCCGTGGTACGTCACGGTGAGGATCGCGAAGGCAGCCGGCGACATCAGCGCTGCGCCGAGGCCCTGCAGCGCGCGCATCACGACGAGCTGCTCCGGGTTCTGCGCGAGCCCGGCGATCAGCGACGTGACGGCGAACAGGGCCAGGCCGGCGATGAACAGCCGGCGCCGCCCGAGCAGATCGGCGGCACGACCACCGAGCAGGAGGAAGCCGCCGAACAGCAGCGTGTACGCGCTGATCACCCACTGCAGGCCGGACGCGGAGAAGCTCAGATCGCCCTGGATGTCGGGGAGCGCGACGTTCACGATCGTCACGTCGAGCACCACCATGAACTGGGCGAACGCCAGCACTGCCAGCGTCGACCACGGGTTGCGTTGCACCGGTCCACCTCATCACCACGCTGCCCTGTGCGGCGTACATGTACACCGTATATGGAACGCCTGCCGGGGCGTCAAGCGAAGGGGTGATCAGGTGGTGTGACGAAGAACGCGCGTCAGCGACGCCGGACGCCGCGCACGCCTTCGACCAGCAGGTCGATGTTCAGGTCGAAATAGTCGTCCCCGTCGCGGCAGGCGACCAGGGCCGGACCGGCGGCGATGACCCGGGGGTAACGCTCGGGTGGCAAGGACGCCAGCCTCGCCAGCTTGTCGCGGCGCGCCTGATCCTCGTCGACCTCGGGACGCGGCGGCGCCGGCGACGGGTCGGCGGCCACGAGCGTGATGATCGAGCAGACCAGAAAGGTGCCGACCTCCGCCCCGCGGGCCGGCGTGAAACCGGCCCGCTGGAGCAGCTCCAGCACCCGTTCGGCGATCTCGAGGCCGGGCTCGGCGGCGAGAATGCGCCGCAACGTCAGGTTGGCCAGCGCGGGATGCGGCCGGACCGCCACCAGGAACGCGGCCAGCACTTCGCGCAGCTGGGCGTCCCAGGGCGCGTCGGTCGGCGCCGGCAGCTTCACCGCCTCGATCAGATGCTCGGCCAGACCGTCGAGCAGGCTGTCCTTGTCGCTGAAGTGCCAGTACATGGCCATCGGGGTGACGCCGTGCTCCTGCGCGAGGCGCCGGATCGTGACCGCGTCGAGCCCTTCCGCGTCGGCCAAGGCGACGGCGCCGGCGACGATCGCCTCACGGCTCAACCGGGGCCGGGTCACGTCGCTTTTTCTGGCCATCAACCCACTGTACGACGTACACGACCCGCGACCGGTTGCGGCGGCCCGCGCGCTAATCGGCGTACGCGACCACCCGGTCACGGCCGGTCTGCTTCGCCTCGTACAGGGCCCGGTCGGCGTGGGTGAGCAGCTGTCGCAGGTCCGGGTCGTCGCCGCCCGAGCCGGCCACGCCGACGCTGATGGTGACCGGCAGCGGGCCCGCGGCCGTCGGCACCGGTTCGCCGGACACGACCCGGTGCAGCCGGGCCGCCAGGCCGGTCGCGGTGGTCGCCGCCTGCGGGGTCAGGACGGCGAACTCCTCGCCACCGTAACGGCCGAGCAGGTCACCGTCGCGGACGGCGCCGCGCAGCCGGTCGGCGACCGCCCGGATCACCTCGTCGCCGACGGGATGCCCGTACGTGTCGTTGATGTTCTTGAAGTGGTCGATGTCGATCATGATGGCGGTCACCGGCTCGTGGCGCCGGCGGCTGACGAGCAGCTGGGCCTCCGCCTGGGCGAAGAAGTGGTTGCGGTTGGTCAGGCCGGTGAGCCCGTCCACCGTGGCCATCCGGCGCACCTGGCTGAACAACCGGGCGTTCTCGTACGCGGTCATGCCCTGGCCGGCGATGGCCGCGGCGACCTCCGCCTGCGCCTCGGTGATGCCGTCCTCGCGGCCGCAACCGACCAGCAGGACGCCGAACTGCTCGTCGTGCCGGCTGACCGGGATCGCCCACCAGCTCTGCGGCGCGCCGAGCAGGTCGTCGAAGGCGGGTGCGGCCGGTCCGGTGCGGGGGCCGGTCAGGTCGAGCAGCTCGGCGGGTACGGCCGGGACGCTGTGCCCGATCGGGGCGGCGGCGCCGTGGGCGGCCGAGACCAGCATCCGGCCGTCGGGCGACGCGGTCAGCAGCACGGCGGCGTCGGCCCGCAGGCTGCTCGTCAGGCTGCTCAGCAGGCGCCGCATGACCTCGTCGGGATCCAGCGTCGAGCTCTGGTCGGCCATCGCCGCGCGCAGGGTCTCGGCCACGTCGCGTTGCCGGCGGGCGGCCTGCACGGCGACCTCGAGCTGGGCCGCCCGGGCCGTCTCCAGCGACACCGCGATGTGGTTGGTGATGGCCTTGAGGATGGCGACGTCGTCGGCCGTGAACACGCCCTTGGCGACGCGGCTGTCCAGGTAGACGACGCCGCGCAGGTGACCGTCGAACTGCAGCGGGGCGATCAGGATGCTGCGCAGGCCGTGCGCCCGCATGCTGTGCGAGCCGAGCGCCGCGCCCTCCTCGCTGCCGGTGACCACGATCGGTTCGCCGGTGTGCCGTACCCGCTCGACCAGGGTGGCGCTGTAGCCGGTGAGCTCGCGGACGTCGTTGCCGTCGCCGTCCCGGCCGACCAGCGGCACGAGCAGGTCGTGGTTGAGCAGGAAGAGGAAGGCGCGTTCGGCGCCCAGGATCCGCAGCGTCTCGTCGAGGGCGACGCGGGCGAGCCGGCCCGGCTCGAGCACGGTCGCCGAGGCCAGGCTGACCTGCTGCAACGCTTCGAGGCGGCGGCGGAAGAGCGAGCTGGTGTCGGGGGCCACCGGGGTGGGGGCGACCGGGTCCGGCCGCTTGACGAGGAACTCGTCCTCGACCCAGCGCACCCGGTGGGGCCAGCGCTGGTCGGCCGCGATCGTGAGGGCGGTCGTCGCCTGCAACGCGGCCGAGGCGGGCTGGTCCAGCGCCGTGAGCGCCCGGGCCCGTACGCGGGCGGCCTCGTACGCGATGAGCGGCGCGTCCAGCGGCAGCAGCTCGACCTCGACGCCGGCCAGCAGGCGCACGGCCTCGAGCGGCCGGCCGTCGAGCAGTTCGAGCTCCGCGCGGGCCACCCGGTGGAATCCGCGCAGCGCCTTGTCGGTCGCCTTCTCACCCAGCCGGCCGACCGCCCCGCGCGCCGCCTCGCGAAGGGAAGCCGATGACGCCGGCGCTCCGGAGCGGCGCCACCGGGCGAGCCGGCCCAGCGCCTCGAAGACGTAGTAGACCCGCTGCTCGGGCACCATGGAGCCGGGCTTCATGCCGAGCGCGGCGAACTCGGCGGTGAGCTGGTCGAACGGCTCGCCGAGCTGGTCGGTCTCGTACAGGGCGACCATCCGGGCGCCGTACAGGTTGATCATTTGCAGCGGGTTGTCGGGGTAGTCGCGGACGAAGCGGCGCAGCACGTCGATGTGCCGGCTCGCCTCCCCGGGCCGGTCGCGCTGCGCGGCCAGGATCGCGGCCACCGCCCGGATCGCCGCGCCCTCGGCCTCGGCGCCCGGACCGAGCCGGGCGCTGCCCCGCCGCAGCCAGGCCTCGGCGTCGGCTGTGCGGCCCCGCTTGTAGAACTGCATGGAGACGCCGCCCACGCCGGTCAGGTAGTCGCCCAGCGCCAGCCACCGCTCGTGCTCGATCAGCGCCCGGCCCCAGATCTGCCCGTCCTCGTCGCGGCCGCCCAGATGGTTGCCGACCCCGCGCTTCCACCCGACGTAGCCGACCAGTTCCGGGTCACCCACGTCGGCCGCCACCGTGGCCGCCCGGTCGTAGAGCCGATCGGCGAACCGTGGCCGGCCGGCCACATCGGCGATCACCCCGAGACCGGCCATGTGCTGGGCGTACTCGCGTCCGGGGCCGAGCCGGTTGATCGGGTACAGCGCTCGCAGGCTCATCAACGCGCGCATGATCCGGCGCATCCGCATCGAGAGCGAGAAGGTGCCGATGTCGTAGAGGACCGCCTGCAGCCGGAACTGTTCCCGGCGCCGTCCGTCGGCCGTGCCGAACCCCAGCCGGGTGCTGCCGACGACGAGCCCCAGCAGCACCGAGCCGAGCGTGGTCAGGGCGAGCGCCAGCCGTCCGCGGGGCAGCGGCGAACCGAGCTCGGCCAGGCCGCGGCGGACCGCGTCGAACGCCCGGTCGGGGTTCCACGCGCTGTTGTGCACCAGGGCCACCTGGGCCCGGATCTCGGCCCGGCGCACCTTGTCGGGCTCGCCGCTCAGCGCCTGGTCGAGGTGGCGCAGGGCCTCGGCGAAACGCCCGGTGCGGGCGCAGCCCGCGCCCAGCGCGACGAAGAAGCCCGGCTGCGGGGTCAGGCCGGCGGCCTCGGCCGCCCGCGCGGCGACCTCGAGGAACTGGCGGGCCTCGGCCGGCGCGTGCTCGGCCAGCGCCAGCCGGCCGGCCGCGAAACTGCTGAGGTAGACCCGCTCGGGTTTGCGGCCGGGCTCGCCCCGCGCGTAGTGCCGGGCGGTGGCGTAGACGAAGCGGGGATCGTGCAGGGCCGCGCCGTCGAGCACCTCGGCCAGGCGCTGGTGCAGCCGGCGCCGGGTGGGCTCGTCGAGGCCGTCGAGCAGGGCCTCGCGGATGCGGTCGTGCAGGAAGCGGTAGCCGTCGGGCCCGGAGGCGGTCACCAGCCGCCGGGACTCGGCCTCGGCGAGCAGGCCGCGGGCCCGGCGCGGCTCGCTGCCGCAGACCGCCGCGACCAGGTCGGCCGGGAACCACCGCCCGGCCGCCGCCCCGGCGATCAGCAGGTGGCGGCTCTCCTCGCCGAGGCCGTCGATGCGCTGCAGCACCAGGTCGGCGGCGTCGCCGGTCACGTCGATGCGGTCGAGCCCGGCCTGGTCCAGGCGCCACTCGCCCCAGGACGGGGAGATCAGGCCGGCGTCGAGCACCGCCCGGACGTACTCGCCGATCGTGAACGGGTTGCCCCCGGCCCGGGCGGCCAGCTCCCGGACCTGCTCGGCGGGCAGCCGGACAGCGCCCAGGTGCTCGTCGACCAGGCGGGCCACCGCGCCCGGGTCGAGCGGCCCGAGCGGGACCCGGGTGTCGAGGGCGGTGTCGAGGTCGGCGCCGAACCGGTCGAGCGCGGGCGCGTCGCCGGCGTCGTCGCGGCCGGTCGCGATCACCAGCAGGGGAGTGGTGGTCAGCCGGCTCGTCAGCTGCTGCAGCACCCGCCGGGTCGGGCCGTCCAGCCACTGCACGTCGTCGATGTGCAGCACGGCGCCCTGGAACTCGTCGGCCAGCCCGATCAGGAAGGCGGCCACGGCGTGGACGAACTGCTCATGCCGGTTCTGCTCGTCGATCGCCGGCATCTGCACCAGGTCGGCCAACAGGGGGGACAGGGTGCGCAGCAGGGGGCCGCCACGCCCGGCGGCCCGGCGCAGCCGTTCCACGGCGTGCGCGCGCTCGGCCGCCGGCAGCCGCTCGACCGCGCGCAGATGCCGCTCCACGGCGGACCGCAGCGGCGCCAACGGCACCGGGTCGTCGGGCACGCACTTGCCGTACAGGACCAGGTCACCGTCGATCGCGACCGCGTTGGTCAGCTCGCGGACCAGGCGGGTCTTGCCCGCGCCGGCCGGCCCCTCCACGATGACCGCCCCGCCCGTCCCGGACCGGGCCCGCAGCCAGCGGTTGGCCAGGGTGATCACTTCCTCGTCGCGGCCGACGAGAAGGGCAGGGCCGGCCGGCCGGCTTCCGCGGTCGGCCGCCACCGGGAACGTCGCGGCCGGGTCGCCGGCCAGCCGGTGCAGATCGCTGAGCAGGCTGTCGCCGCTCTGATAGCGGTCGTCGGGGTCCTTGGCCATCAGCGTGGCGACGACCGCCGCCAGGGTGGGGGAGAGGCCGGGGCGATGGGCGCGGACGTCGGGGATGGGCGCGATGGCGTGCGACCGGATCAGCTCGCCGGCGTCACGCGCCTGGTACGGGAGCTCGCCGGTGAGGCTCTCGTACAGGAGCACACCGAGGGCGTACAGGTCGGAGCGGCCGTCGACCGGCCGCTTGAGCATGCCGGTCTGCTCCGGGGCGCTGTACGAGAGCGTTCCCACCACCCCGCCGTCGTGCGCCCCGCCCCGCGCGGCCATGCCGAAGTCGATCAGGCGGCCGGCGCCGGACGGTTCGATGATCACGTTGTCCGGCTTGATGTCGCGGTGCACCAGGCCCGCTCGGTGCGCGGCGGCGAGCGGCCCGAGGAGGTCGACGGCCAGCCGTACGGCGGTGCCCTCGTCCAGCGGCCCCCCGCGCAGCACCTGGGACAGCGGGACGCCTTCGACGTACTCGAGAACCAGGTAGGGCCCGGCCACCGACTCGCCGACCTCGAAGACACGCGGCAGCAGCGGGTGACCGACGCTGCCGAGCAGGGCGGCCTCGCGGCGTACCGCGGTCAGGGTGTCACGCTCCGATGAGGACAGCACCTTGAGCGTGTACTCGTCGCCGTGGCGACGGACACGGTAGACGACCGTCTCGGCGCCGCGGCCGAGCTGCGAGATCATCTCGAAGTCGGCGAGTGATCCCGGCGCCGTCCCAAAGATCGCGGTCAACGTGTCCTTCCCCTCGGCGAGCTATCCGGACGGTACGCCTCGGCCTGGGCGGACACCACTCCCGGCGGCGCGCCGATCGCCGGACCGCGCGGCCGCGGGTCAGGCGGAGATGTCGGCGTACGTCAGCCAGCGCTCCCGGGGCGACAACCGGAGCCGCACCCGGCTGGGGTCGACCCGGCCCAGGGCGGGCAGCCGGTCGCGGATGCGCGCCTGGGCCGCCTCGGTGGCGTCGGTCAGCACCCTCTGGACGGCTGCGTGGTCACGGTGCTCCTGCGACAGCATCACGATCAGCTTGGCCCGGCCGCGGACGACGTCGCCCCGGCACAGCCGCGACTGGGCGTACGCGACCTCGCACCGCCGGGTGTGCGGCGCCAGCGCGGCCTGGGCCTCGGCCAGCAGCGCGGGCGTGTCGACCGTACGGTGCGGGACCTGCCACCACAGCCAGAGCGGGTAGGGGACCCGGCCGGTGAAGGTGGCGCCGGTCTGCCGGCCCGACGGCGGGTAGGAGCAGCGCATCGCCGGGCTCACCGCCACCTTCCAGTCGGCGATCAGGCTCTCGTCGGGCCGGTCGGCGACGGAGGGCAGCGGGCCTGCGCAGGAGCTCAGCCTGGGCAGCGCGTCGAGCCAGCCGCCCGACCACTGCGGCGGGGTCTCTCCGACGTCGGCGGCGACCGGCAGCACCAGGTTGATGAACGTCGTCTTGCGCATGCTGGAGATGGACGCGGCCAGCACGCCGATGCCCCGGGCTCGCAGCGCCGCCACCGCCGTCGCTGTCGTACCGGTCCGGGAAGGGCCGACGACGCTCGCGACGACCGCCCGCTTGGGTGTCAGGACCGGAGCGTCGGGGAACAGCCGGGCGCGGGCCTGGCGGTAGCGCTCCCGGTCGAAGCCGCGGATCGTGAACCACTCCCCGCGGACCCGGTTGAGCCGCTGGTCGCTGAGCTTGAGCCCGAAGCCGTACTCCTCGGCCAGCGCGGCCAGCTCGGTCTCGAAATCCAGCCGGGTGCCGGATCGCGAGGGGTCCACCCCGACCGAGAAACGCAGGCAGGGCCCGACCGCGTCGCGCAGCCGCTCGTTGGACCCGTCGCCGCGCTCGGCCTTGTAGGTCTGCGGGACCGGGGCGACCGGGGTGTGCAGGTGCAGCACCGGCGCGTCGCGCTCGGCCGCCAGCCCGGTCAGCTTCTCGATGACCAGCGCCTGCATGAGCGTCTCGCGGTAGGTGGGGGACCAGTGCGTGGTGCCCAGCGTGATGAACACCTCGACCTTGCGGGTCGACTGGTTGAGGAAGCCGGGGTTGGGCACGGCATGCCCGGAGTACGAATACGTGTCCTGCTGACCGGCGTCGTCCACCCGGTCGATCTGCACCCGCCCGCTGAACGCCGACATCGCCGACGGCCAGGTGGAGGTCGACACCGACAGCCCGGCCGCCGAGAAGTGGCAGAAGTCGGTCGGCCAGCCGGTCGGATCCTCCTTGTCGGGATCGGACGGCAGCGGCATGCTGTGGCCGTTCGACGATCCGTGGGTCAGCGTGAACTCCACCGAGGAGTAGTGGGTGCCGGCCGCCTCCGCCGCTATCCGGGCCAGCTCCGACGACTTGGTCGAATTGGCCGGAGTCGCATCGCCGGGTGACGTCACCGCATGCCTCCTTCACCGCGGGCGTCGAAGAGGTCGTCCGGTTCGACCGTACGCCGGGTGGTCCCGCGCACGTCGCGGAGCCAGCGCGGCACCTTGGTCGACCGGGGCACCGCGCTGCTGCGATGCGTCCGCCGGGCGGCGAACTCGCACAGGCAGCAGACCAGGATGACGATCAGGGCGGCCAGCGCCAGCTGGAACAGCCTGGTCATCTCCCGGTCCGAGTGGACCGTGCCGACCACGATGGCCAGCGCGGTGGTCACCACGACCGAGGCGGCGGCCAGCATCCGCTGGAACTTGTGCAGCTGGCCCAGCACCGACTTGGTGCTGGGCAGGTCGAGCCGGGCCAGCAGCAGGCCGGGCACGAGCAGGAGGACCGCGACGACGGCGTCGGCCTGATCGGGCGCGAAGTTCTCGGACACCCGCGACGAGTACAGCCAGGCGATCCCGCCGGACAGCAGGGTGCCGATGCCCAGCACGACCAGGGCCAGCCCGGCCACCATCCGGGTGATGCTCTCGATCAGGGCCGGCGCCTCGTCGGCCAGGGCCATGAAGGCGAAGACGCGGACCGGCTCGGTCGACTGCGGGCTCAGCTCGACCGACGGGCGCCGCCAGTGCGCGTGGGCGCCGTGCTCGCGCGGGTCGTTGTCGGTGGTGACGTCCCGGCCGACCTGCACCGCGCGCAACCCGGCGGCGATGTTGAGCAGGGCCGGCCCGGCGAGCGCGCTGCGGGCGAGGTGCTGCAGGCCGTCGGCCGCGTAGTGGGCGCAGAACGCGGCCAGCACCCCGAGCGAGCAGTCACCCGCGGACAGGGCCGCGAGCACCTCGTCCGCGGTCAGCCGGCGGGCCGGGGACGTCGAGCCGGCGCCGACCGGGATCGGCAGGCGGGCCAGATAAGCCTCGTAGCTCGCCAGGTCGACCAGGCGGCGGCGGCCGAGCTCGGCCAGCCGCGAGGCGATGCCCTGCATCTCGAGCTCGAGCAGCTTGTGGTGGCTGCCCAGGCGATCCACCCGCCGGGCCACCGACTCCAGATCCTGGGCCAGCGCCTCGACGAACTCGTCGTCGATGTCGCTGGACATCAGGAACCGCCGGACGCTGATCTCCTGCCGGACCTCGAGGGTCAGGTGGTACGCCTTGACCGACCGCGGGATCTCGGTCTCGTACTCCACGACGAACTCGCGGTTCACCGGCAGCATGTTCTGGGTCAGCGTCCGCAGCGGCGCCGGTCGGTGCTGGGCCGGCAGCAGCGGCGCCTCCCAGGTCAGGAACCGGCGGGGCCGGTCCAGGCCGAGCTGGGCGACCAGGATGTACTGCCGGATGGCCAGCTGCAGCAGCCGCGCGAAGGGGATCAGCAGCTGATCGCCGCCGGCCACCGGGAAGAGCTCGTCGAGGGCGGTCTGGGCCAGCTCGCGTACGGGGTGGGCGCCGTCGATCCGCGCGGCGTAGTCGAGAGGCGTGCGCAGCCGCTGCCCGGCCGGCGCCCCGGTCATGATCAGCTCGGTGATCGCCGCCTCGATCAGCCAGCGCGACCGCTGGTGGGTGTGCCGCAGCCGGTGGATCGGGCTGGCCGGGGCCGAGACGTCGTCGTGGGCGTTGATCAGCATGAACAGCAGCTTGACGAAGGCGGCCGCGGTGACCCGGTTGGCGTCGCGGTGCGACAGCCGGGGCACGACCTCGCCGTTCGAGTCCCGGATGACCACGGGCGCCAGGTCCCGGCGGCTGTACCGGGACACCGGCACCCACAGCGACGCCCGGCCTCCCGGGGCCGCCTCGCCCGGCACCAGCAGAGTGTCGCGCAGGCGTCCGGAGATGAGGTCGAGGTCGACGTCCACGCTCAGCGTGCGGCTCATGTGCCCGCGGTCCACCAGCGTCAGATGCTCGGAGAGCCGCGGCAGGTGGTCGAGCCGGAAGGACTGGTCCATCAGGGCCAGCCCGAGCGCCGCCTCCCGGCTGGGAAAGGTCAGCGGCGCGGTGGGCACCGGAAGCGCCTGGACCATCGTCCGCAGGTGGTCCAGCGGGCCGTCGCCCGACCGCTCGGCCACCGCGGACTGCCGGATGTGGGCGGTCATGCCGACATCCTCGCCGCATCCGGCAAGGCGACAGCGGATCTGTCGCCATGACGACTACCGGGGCACGGCCCGGAACCACTCCTCCCGGTCGCCCGGGTCGGGACCGCGCCGCCGCATCGCCGGCGATTCGCCGGTGACCGGCGCGTAGTGGTCGAAGTGGGTGCTCAGGACGGCTTCGCCGCCGGTGAGGTCGGGCAGGGCGTCGACGACCTGCGGCACCCGGGACGACGGGAGCGTGCCGCTCACCTCGAGGTACCCGCCGGTCGCGGTGGTGTCGCGGACGACCGCCCCGGCCCGGCCGAGCAGGGCCGTCACCGCGTCGAGCGTCTCCCGCGGAAGGTTGACGTCGAACCGTTCGACCGGCTGGCACACCCGGGTGCCGGCGCGGCGCAGCGCCGCGGTGACCACGACCGGGGCGAGGTTGCGGAAGTCCGCGGCCACGCTCGAGACCGACTTGTCGAACTTCTGGTGCGGCCGGCTCTGCCGCGGCCAGTACTGCGACGACGTCATGGTGACCAGGCAGTCGGTGACCGGCCAGCCGTGCCGCCCGTGCCGCAGGGCCGCCCGCACGCCCTCCTCGGTGGCGGCGACGAACGCCGGTGGCAGCCGGCCGGGCTCGACGCCGGGACGGAACTCGACGCCGTGCCCGACCGGGGCGGCCTCGACGCGCAGCCCGATCCCGGCAAGGTACGGGTTACCGCGCTCCTTGATCCGCTCCTCGGCCGCCCCGGCGCCGACCACCCGTTCGATGCACGCGGTGAGCGTGCCCGAGAAGCGCACCGGTACGCCGTACCGGTCCTCGAGGAGGGCGGCGATCACCTCCTTCTGCACCTCGCCGTGCAGCCGGATCACCGCCTCGCCCTGCTGCTCGTCGAGCCGCAGGTCGACCAGCGGGTCCTCGTCGGCCAGCTGGGCCAGGCCGGCGAACAGGGCCAGGCGCTGACCCGGCTCCACCGGCTCGACCAGCGCCTGCCTGGTCGCCGGCGGGAACCGGTAGAGGTCGCGCCGCGGCGGGTCCCCGACGTGCTGGCCGATCCGCGCCGGCACGCCCCGGATGGCCACGATCTGGCCGGCCGAGGCCGACGGGCGCACCAGCACGCCGTCGGGCTCGCTGACCGCGATCTCGGTGATCGTCCGCGGCCGACCCTCGGCGAGCTGCACCCGGTCCCGTACGCGGAGCCGCCCGGACCACAGACGCAGCCAGGCCCGCCGTCCCCGGTCGTCGCGGTCGACGGCGAAGACCGTGCCCGCGGGCGGGCCGTCCCGCTCGTCGCAGCGGGGCAGCAGGTCGGCCAGCAGATGACGCAACTGGGGCACGCCGGCCCCGGTGATCGCCGAACCGCAGGCCACCGGGGTCAGCTCGACGCGGCGCACCGCTCGCCGGATCGCCCGCCGGAGGTCACGGATCCGCGGCGGTTCGCCGGTCAGCCAGCGCGCCGCCACCGCGTCGTCCACCTCGGCCACGGCTTCCACCACGGGCTCGGCGTCGAGGGCGACGGGTCGCACCCGGGCGTCGCGGGTGCCCGGACCGGTGACCCGGGTGAGCACCACCGGGCGCACCCCGAGCCGCTCCCGCAGCTGGGTGACCACCCGGTCCACGTCCGCGCCGCGGCGGTCCACCTTGTTGAGGAAGAACAGCGTCGGCACGCCGATGCGGCGCAGCGCCCGCCAGATGGCCACGGTCTGCGGCTGGACGCCCTCCACGCTCGACACCACCAGCACGGCGGCGTCGAGCACGGCCAGCGACCGCTCGACCTCGGCGATGAAGTCGGGGTGGCCCGGGGTGTCCAGCAGGTTCACGGTCAGGTCGCCGAGGCGGATCGACGTGACGGCGGCCCGGATGGTGATGCCCCGCCGGCGTTCGAGCTCCATCGAGTCGGTGCGGGTCGTCCCGGCGTCGACGCTGCCGGGCCGGGTCACTGCCCCGGCCTCGTACAGGAGGCGCTCGGTCAGGCTGGTCTTGCCGGCGTCAACATGGGCGACGATTCCGAGGTTCAACAATGACAAAGCAGGTCTCCACGGTAGGACGTACAGGGGTCCGGAGCGTGGAAGCTGCTCGCATTGGTCACTCCTCGTGGTCGCCTGACAAGACGCCGACCACCGTCGCACGGCAGCCGGCGGTCGCGCCACCTATTTCGCCCGGGTGACCCCTTCCACAGCTCCGCCCGCGGGGACCACGCACATCGAAGAAATCCGCTATGTTGCCCGTCGATCGACAACGGGGACGGGGACACGAAGTGGCTGGACGAGGCGCGCTCGCGGGCGTGGCGAGCATCATCGCGGTGGTCGCCGCCGGTGCCGTGGTGACGACGACCGCCGGGCCGGCCGGGGCCGCGCCGGCGCCGTCGCCCCGGCCGACCGCGAAGCCGGACCCGCAGCGGGTCGCGGCCGACGCGAAAGCGGCTGTGCAGCGCGACCGCGCCCTGGCGCTGGGTGGCCCGGACGAGAAGTACTCGGTGCGTGACGTGCTGGTGGACGCTGACGGCACCCGGCACGTCCGCCTCGACCGGACCTATCGCGGCCTGCCCGTGCTCGGTGGCGACTTCGTCGTGCACGCGAAGGCCGACGGCGGTCTCCGGGCCACCACGGTCGCCCAGGACAAGGTCATCGACGTGCCGACGAAGCCCGCGGTCTCCGCCGGCAAGGCGGCCGCCAAGTTCCGGGGCGCCGGGAAGCCGGCCGCCACCCTGGTCGTCGACGCCGCGGCCGGCCGTCCGGTGCTGGCCTGGCGGGTGCTGGTGAACGGCGTCGAGCACATCGTGGACGCCCGGACCGGCGCCCCGCGGCGGACCGTGGACACGGTCCGGACGGCCGGGCACGAGGGCGCCGGCCATGGTGAGCTCGCCGGCGAGGTCACCCTCAACACCACCCGGCGTGACGACGGCAGCTACGAGCTCGTCGACCCGGACCGGGGCGGCTCCGAGACGCGCAACGGCTCCGACCTCGTCCGTCCCTCGCGCGAGCAGACGACCGCCTTCACCGACGCGGACAACGCCTGGGGGGACGGCACCCTCGCCGATCCGGCCACGCTCGCCGTCGACGTTCAGCACGGTGCGCAGCAGACCTGGGACTACTTCGAGCGCGCGCACGGGCGCAACGGCATCGCCGACGACGGCCGGGGCGCGCTCGCCGTCGTGCACGACCGCTCGGCCGACGGGAACGCCAGCTGGAGCGACGCGTGCTTCTGCATGCGGTTCGGCGCCGGCGACTCCTGGAGCCGGGCGCTGACCTCGCAGGACATCGTCGCCCACGAGTGGTCGCACGGCGTCACCGGCGCGACCGCCGACCTCGAGTACTGGGGCCAGTCGGGTGCGCTCAACGAGTCGACGAGCGACATCTTCGGCACCCTGGTCGAGTTCGCCGCGGCCAACCCGGCCGATGAGCCCGACTACCTGGTCGGGGAGCTGGCCGACTTCGGTGGCGACGGCCTGCCGCTGCGCTACATGGACGACCCGGCGCGCGACGGCGATTCCGTCGGGTGCTGGGACGGCCGCTCGGACGACGTGCACTACCTCTCCGGCGTGCCCAACAAGTTCTTCTACATGCTGGCCGAGGGCAGCGCGAAGTCGGCCTGGGGCGAGGCCACCCCGTGCGGCGACGCGGCGCCGGTGACCGGCATCGGGCGCGAGAAGGCCGGGGCGATCTGGTACCACGCGCTCACCCGCTACATGGTGTCCACGACCGACTTCGCGGAGGCCCGCGACGCGACCCTGAGCAGCGCCGCGGACCTGTACGGCAAGACCGGCGCCGAGTACGCGGCCGTGGCCGCCGCCTGGACCGCCGTGCAGGTCGAGTCGAAGCCTCCGGTCCCGCGGTTCCCGGTCATCGTGGAGCTCGACGACCAGATCAGCCGGGTCGCGGAGGCGGTGCGCCTGCAGGTCGAGGCCACCGACACCGAGGGCGAGCGCCTGCGCTTCACCGCCGAGGGCCTGCCCGAGGGCCTGACCATCAGCGAGGACGGCCTCATCACCGGAACGCCGGCCGAGGACAGGAAGTGGGTCTCGGTCGTCGACGTGACCGACCCGGGCGGACTCCGGGATTCGACCGTCTTCACGTGGGACGTCCAGGCCCCGCCCGTCATCGAGGACCCGGGACCGCAGCGGCACCGGGTCAGCGACCGCGTGGAGCTGCGCCTGCGGGCCACGGATGCCGACTACGTCACCTGGTCGGTCACCGGCCTGCCGGACGGGCTGTCCCTCACCGACTACGGCGCCATCACCGGCTCGCCCTCGAAGGAAGGCACGTTCGAGGTCACCGCCACGGCCACCGACTGGGACGGTTCGGCCTCGTCGGTCACCTTCACCTGGACGGTCGCGGAGGCGCCGCCCGCGGCCCCGATCCCCTACATGTACGCGTTCTGGTCGGGCGCCGACGTGCTGGTCTACTGGGGCTGGCCGGGCACCGACCCCGACGTCATCCAAGGTTACGAGGTGACGATCGGGCCGGACGGCCCCACCGTCGTGGTGGAGGACGGGTGGACCACGTCCAAGGACTTCCCGGGCCTCGACCCGGCCAAGCAGTACACCGCCTCCATCGTCGCGATCTACCGCGACGGCCGCCGCAGCGAGGCCAAGTCCGCCGAGGTGTGGCCCGAGTAGCCGCCGCCCGTCCCGGTCGGCGGATCTCGGACTGATCGGTGATCAGCCCGAGCCGGGGCCGAAGCGGAGATGCTGAGTGATGCGGTAGCGATCGCCCCGGTAGACCGATCGGGCGTGCTCGATGACCCGGCCCTCCCCGTCGCGGGTGACGCGCTCGAAGAGCAGGGCCGGGGAGTGCGCCGGCACCGCCAGCAGCCGGGACTGCGCGGGGGTGGTCAGCGTGGGCTCGGTCGTCTGCACCGCCTCGGCCGGGACGACTCCGTGGTGGTCCCGCAGCCGCCGGTAGAGGCTGCCGCCCGTGAAGTCGGCCGCGGCCAGCCGGGGAGCGACGGCCCGCGGGACGTGGATCTCCTCGAGGGCCATGGGCGCCCCGTCGACGACGCGCAGCCGCAGCGCCCGGATCACCTCGTGGCCGGGGGAGACCTGCAGCAGGCGGCCGAGCTCGCCGGCGGCCGGCGTCACGTCGTACTCGAGCAGTTCGCTCAGCCACTCGCCCTCGGCCGGGGGCAGCTCGGCGGTGGACGGCACCTCCTGCGAGATCTTGCGGAGGGCGCGGAAGGTCCCGCGGCCGTGGCGGCGTACGAGAAGCCCCTCGCGGGTCAGTTCGTCGAGGGCGACCCGCACCGTCGGGCGGGACGTGCCGAGCCGGACGCTCAGGTCGCGCTCGGACGGGAGGGCGTCGCCGGGGGTCACCGTGCCGACCAGTTCGCGCAGGCGCTCGCGTACCTCACCTCGCCTCATCGTGTGCAGTGTGCCGGGTGCTACCGGGCAAAGTCACTCGCGCCACGCGTGTCATCCGGGCAAGGCCATTGACGTGGATCGTTGACGGGAGTTTCTTTACCAGTGGTAAACATCTTCGACCCCCGACAAGGAGGCCCTCCCCCCATGGGCCGGAAACGCACCCTCGTCCTCGGCACCACCGTCGCCGGTGTCACCGCCGCGACCGCCGCCTTCGGCATCGCCGCGGCCGCCCCGAGCAACGCGGCCACCGCCTGCGGCTCCCTCTTCGACGACTTCAGCTACTCCTCCCGTACGGACCCCGCGCTGAGCCAGCGCGGCTGGAGCATCCGGACGGCGACCGGCGGACCGGGCGTGCCCGGCGCCGGCTGGCGCGCCGACAACGTCGCCTTCCCCACCGTGGACGGTCAGCGGGTGGCCCAGCTGACCGCGCGGACCGACGGCACCGCGGCCGGCACCTCGCACGCCGAGTTCTCGCTGAGCCAGCGGCGCTTCCTGGCCGGCACCTACCTGGCCCGCATCAAGTTCGCCGACACGCCGGTCAGCGGCCCGGACGGCGACCACGTCAACCAGACGTTCTACACGATCTCGCCGCTCGCCGCCCCGCGCGATCCCAGCTACTCCGAGCTCGACTTCTCGGAGTACCTGCCGAACGGCGGGTGGGGTGAGGCCGGGCCGATCAACTACCAGACCAGCTGGTACACCTACGTCCCCGATCCCTGGTACGCCGACAACCAGCACAGTCAGCAGGTCCGCAGCATCGCCGGCTGGCACGACGTGATGGCCACCGTGGGCGACGGCCACATCCGGTACTACATCGACGGCGCGCTGGTCGGCGACCACTCGGGCAAGGTCTACCCCCGCCAGAACATGTCGATCGACTTCAACCAGTGGTTCATCGACCTGGCCGGTCGTGCCGCCGGGTCGACCGCGGTCTGGCAGCAGTCGGTCGACTACGTCTTCCACGCCAAGAACCAGACCCTCACCCCGGCGCAGGCGGGCGCGGCGGTGGCGTCGTACCGGTCGGCCGGCACGGCCCACACCGACACGGTGACCACGGCCGGGGACTGCACGGTCATCACCCCGCAGCCGACCGCCACGACCCCGCGGCCGCCGGCGACCACGCCGCCCGCCACCACACCGCCCACGACCAGGCCGACCACTCCGGCTCCCGGGACGACGACGTGGGCGCCGGGCGTGGCCTACGCCCGCGGGCAGGTCGTCACCTACCAGGGGGCGCGCTACGAATGCCGGATCGCCCACACGTCGCTGGTGACCTGGGAGCCGCCGAACGTCGCCGCCCTCTGGCTGCCGCTGTAACCCGAGCAGCGACGCCGGCCCGGGCGGCGACGCCGGCCCGGGCGGCGACGCCTGTACAGCGCAGTGACGAGCGAAGCGGCCGCCGGATCGGCGGCCGCTTCGTGGTGCCGGGGTCAGCGGTGAGCCTTGAGCCAGCCCTGGATCTCGGTGACGACCTGCTTGTCGGGGTCGCCGAACTCGGGCCGGAACTTCGGGGTGATGTTCATGGTGTGCGCCATGCCCGGGTAGATGACGATCTTGTGGTCCTTGTTGCCGGCCGCGGCCACGGCGGCGTCGGCCACGAGGGCGGCGCGGGCCGGGGTCTGGATGTCGTTCTCGCCGTTGAGCATCAGCGTCGGGCCGCCGAACTTGGGCAACGCCTGGGACACGGTCGGGAAGCGGGCGAAGTCGGTCGCGTAGTCGATCGTCGGCTGGTCCAGGTCGGGCAGGTTCGGGTAGTCGTCGATGTGGGTGACCTCGCGCAGCACGGGCCCGGCCTCGGCGTCGATCGCGATCCGGCCGTCCCGGTTCCTGTCCGTCGCGGCCTTGACCTTGCGGCCGTCGAGCAGGACCGACCGGAACTGATCGGCGACCTCCTTCGGCTGGCCGACCAGGCCGTTGGTCGCTTCGGCGGCGGTCAGCCGGCCGTCCCCGTCGACGTCGAACTCGTCGTGCATCTGCAGCAGCAACCGGCCGAAGATCTGCAGGGTCAGCAGCTCCCTGATCGGCAGGCCGACCACGCCCATCTGGACCACGCCGGCCGGCTTGGGGATGCCGAACCGCTTCGGGTCCGCGGCCAGGTTGGCGGCCACGTTGGTGCCCTCGCTGTGACCCAGCAGGAAGATCTTCGACGGGTCGACCCGGGACGACTGCCCGGCGAACCGCACCACCGAGGCGGCGTCCAGCTGGATCTGGCGGTACGGGTTCTCGGGGTTCAGCTGGGCCGGGTCGGTGCTCTCCACCGGCCCGATGCCGGTCACCCCGCGCTTGTTGAAGCGCAGCGTGGCGAAGCCTTCGCGGCTCGCCGCCTGGGCCAGCGGGACGAACGTCGCGCCCTTGCCCTCGGGGAGCGTCTGGTTCATGTCGTTGTGCCCGCTGCCGTGCAGGAAGACGACCACCGGCAGGCGGCCCCGGGCGCCGCTCGGATAGGTGAGCTCGGCGTCGGTGACCCAGCCCTTCCCGAAGTCGATCCGGACGCGCTCCCGGGTGATGCCGTCCCAGCCGGACGGCTGCGCCGCCGCGAGGGCGCTCGTCCCGCCGGTGAGGGTCTCGCTGACGTCGGCGTTGGCGACTCCCACACCCGCGGCGAGGATGGCGGCAGTGGTGAGCCCGATCGTCAGCTTGCGGTGGTTCTTCGTCGTCGTCATGCCTAGAACGCTATTTCCGGCAGCGGCCGCGATCGATCCGGTCAGCACCCCGATCACGGGTACAGCCTGCTGTACCTAGCTAGGGCACGTCTGGTGGATCGCGCGGGTGGGAGGCGTGCCCAAGTCCGAAATCCGCTGGCCGACCCGGCCGAAGCGCCGGAGGATGCCGGGATGAGTGAGCCGACGACCGAGATCGTGAACTTCTACGAGGACCGGTATTCCGAAGCGGAGCGGCTGGACCGGCGGCCGCAGGCCCGGCTGGAGCGGATCCGCACCCTGGAGCTGATCCGCGATCTGCTCCCGGCCACGCCGGCCCGGGTGCTCGACGTGGGCGGCGGCCCCGGCGCCTACGCCCGTGAGCTGGTGACCGACGGCCACCAGGTGCGGCTGATCGACCTGGTGCCGGCGCACGTCGCTCAGGCGCGGGCCGGCACGCCCACGGTCGAGGCGGTCGTCGGTGACGCCCGCGGGTTGCCTGAGCCGGACGCGGCCTGGGACGCGACCCTGCTGCTGGGACCGGTCTATCACCTGCAGGACCGGGCCGACCGGGTGCGCGCCATCCGGGAGGCGATCCGGGTGACCCGCCCCGGCGGTCCGGTGGCCGTCGCCGCGATCTCCCGGTTCGCGGGGCCGATCGACTTCGCCGCCACGGCCCGGTTCGACGACCGGATGCTGGCCGAATCGCGCCGGCTGATCACCGAGGGCGAGAACATCGTCGGCGGCGGCTTCACCCACGCGTACTTCCACCGGGTGCCCGAGCTGCTGGCCGAGTGCGCCGAGGCCGGCCTGGGCGGCGTGGTTCTGCACGGCGTCGAGGGACCCGCCTGGTCAGCGGCCGAGGCGGCCGTGCACGGTCCCGCCGCGGACGCGATCTTCGATGCCGCCCTGCGGCTGGCCCGGCTCTACAGCTCGGAACGGGACCTGGCCGCCGCGAGCTGCCACCTGCTCGTCACCGGAACCGCCGGCTGAACGAGCCCGGGCCCGGCGCGTCGGGGGACTCGCCGGGCCGGGGCCGGTCGTGCACGTGGATCAGCGTGCGGGTGGATCAGCAGGTGGGCTCGCCGGACTGGGCCGGCAGGCTGACCGCGTTCCAGGCGGCCTTGACCGCGTTGAACTGGGTGCAGCTGCCCGGGGTCACGTTCTTGGCGGCCTGCAGCGTCCACACCCGGTACTTCGCGTAGGACGAGCTGGACGTCTTGAGCAGCATCGCGTTGTACATGATCTTCATCGCGTTCTGGATGCCGACGCCGGTCACCGTGGTGCCGTTGCAGGTCGAGCTGGCCGGCTGGCCGTTGCCGCCGCTGCCCTGGGCCAGCAGGTAGAACCAGTGGTTGCCGGGCCCGGCGGCCGAGTGCACCTCGGAGCCGGGCGTGCTGCTCGAGTAGCAGTTGGCGTCACCGGCGAGCGACGGGTTGTACATGTACCGGATGGGGCCGCTGCCGACCAGGTTGACCTCCTCGCCGACCTGGTAGTCGAACGGGTCGTTGGCGTTCGCGGCGTACGCCTCGGTGGCCGCGCCGATGGTGTCGGCGACGAACTCCTGGGTGCCGCCCTTCGAGATGCCGCCGGGGGTCCGGTCGTCGATCCCGTGGCCCAGCTCGTGGCCGACCACGTCGAGCGACGAGATCCACCGGCCGGCGGTGTTCTTGCCGATCTGGATCTGAGTGCCGTCGTAGTACGCGTTCTGCTGGTTCAGCCCGACCCGGATCGGCCAGGCGCCGCCCGAGCCGTTCTGGCCGTTGCGGCCGAGCCACGCCGACAGCATCGCCTTCTGCTTCTGGGCCACGTAGAGCGCGTCGACGCAGCCGGTCTCCTTGCTGGTGCCGTTGCCGTTGCCCCACACGTTGTCGGGGCCGCTGAACGTCGCCCGGGTGGACGCGTCCTGACAGCTCAGGTTCGTGGTCGACGGGTCCTTGAGCGAGTACGTCGAGCCGGACTGCGTGGTGTTCAGCGAGACGGTGCCGTTGATCCAGCCGGTGCCCGTGCCGGTGGCCTCGGTGACGTGCTCCTCGGTGGCCAGCACCGCGCCGCTGGTGGCGTCCACATCGACGGTGAGGCGGCTGACGCCCTTGGCGCCGGTGCCGTTGACCGTGGTCTCGTAGGCCAGCCTGGCCGCGGCGCCCTCAGCCGCGACGACCACCAGCCGGGTCGCCTCGACGCCGGTCACGGTCTTCAGGCGGCTTTTCGCGGTCGCGATGGCGGCGCTCTCCGGGATCGTGGCCACGGTCGACAGCTCCCCGAGGGCGCTGCTCTGCGCGACCGACGTGTACCGGGTCTTTCCGGCGTTGTCGGTGACCACCACGAAGTCGCCGCCCTTGACCGGGAGGCCCTTGTAGGTGCGGTCGTAGGACGCGTACGTCAGGCCGTGCGACTTGTAGACCTGGCGCCGGTGGAAGGTGTCATGCGTACTGGCCCGCAGAACGGACGGCCGTGCCTCGACCGCGGCGTCGGCGGCCGCGACCGCGTCCACCGACGGGGTGGGCGGCTTCGCGGCCGCCGGACCGGTCACCGCGACCAGCGCCGAGGCCGCGACAGTGCCGGCGGCCAATGCGATGACCAGAGGGGTTCGCGCCATGTGTGTACTCCTTTCCCGCCCACGGGGGTTGGGGGCGGGCTCGGCCTCCGGCGCGGCGGGATGGCCCGCGCCGTGGAAACACAAGTGACGCTATATATGACGGTCTATCTGCGTAATGGGGAAAACCCTCGCGTTGCCCTCAGGGACCGAGTATCTCGACGTACCCCTCGGTGCCGTGCACGCGGATCCGCTGACCGTCCCGGATCAGTCCGGTCGCCCGCTCCACGCCCACGACCGCGGGCAGACCGTACTCGCGGGCGATCACCGCCCCGTGGGTCATCAGCCCGCCCACCTCGGTCACCAGCCCGGCGACGGTGACGAACGCGGGCGTCCAGCTCGGATCGGTGTAGGCGGTGACCAGGATGTCGCCCGGCTCGAGCTCGGCCTCGGCCAGCGTGCGCACGACCCGGGCCCGTCCCTCGACGGTTCCGGCCGACACGGCCAGCCCCACCAGCGCCCCGGACGGCAGGCCGTCGCGGTGGTAGGCGCCGGTGATGACCTCGCCGTCCGAGGTGAGCACCCGGGGCGGGGTCAGAGCCCGATACGACTCGTACGCCTCCTTGCGCCCGGCGATCAGCGCCGTGGCCCGAGCGGGGTCCGCGAGCTCGTCGAACCGCAGGTGGAAGAGGTCCTCCCGGTCGGCCAGCACGCCGGCCGCGACCAGCCGATCGGCTTCCGCCAGCAGAGCCTGCTTGTAGACGAAGTAGCGGCAGATCATGTGGTACTTCGGGTACTCCCGGTACCCGCTGAACGTGCGGAGGCGGTCGATCGCCCGCCGGGTCTCGGCCGCGTCCTCCGGCTTCAGACGGGCCAGCAGGTCCCTCTCCTTCGCCTCGGCCTGCCGCCGGCCCTCCTCGAACAGCCGCCGGTGGGCGCCGGGCTCGAAGTTCCGGACGTTGCCGAGGATCAGCGGCAGCAGCGTGCCGGGCCGCTCGCTCCACCGCGGCCGGGTGATGTCGATCTCGCCGGCGCACCGCATGCCGTACTGATCGAGAAAGGCCACAATGGCGTCCCGGGCCTCCCGCCCGCCCTCGACGGCGGGAAGCCCGGACAGGAAGTCGTCGTCGGTCACCTGCTCCAGGAACCGCACCACGGCCGGGCGCGGGCGGATCACGTCCGCGACGTCCAGCAGGGCCAGCCCCATCTGCGAGGTGATGTTGTCCGGGACGGACCGGGCCAGCGTGTCAGCCGCGTTCCGCTCGCCCAGCCACTCCCACAGGTGGTCGTTCAGCCACTGGGCGGCCTCCATCCCCGACACGATCACCGGCATGCTCCGGGGGTGGAACTGCACCCGCTTGAGTTCCTGGAGGTCGGCCCGGATGAAGTCGAGCAGCGCCGCCCCGGACAGCCCGTGGATGCCCCGCTTCGCCTCCGCCAGCGCGTCCTGATAGCCCTGGATCAGCTCGGTGACCAGGGCCGGATCGGCCTCGAGGGAAGCGGCGCCACCGCCCGGTGGCACCCAGGCCGGGGCGTCAGCGGGCGCGGGCGGCAGGTCCACCCGCTCGACGACGGTCCGCAACGCGTCCCCGAGCAGCGGATCCGACCGGCCCAGGGCCTCGATCAGGGTGTCCCGGCTGGCCGGGGCGGCCAGTTGCCCGGTGACGTCGACGAACAACCGGCCGCCGGCCTCGGCCATCGGCCGTGGGGTGGTCAGCTGCCAGAACGAGAGCCCGAGGGACTTCATCGGGTCGGTCATCATCTGCTGATGCCCGACCGACACGTACACGTGGGTCTGGTCGTCACCGGTCTCGGGCACCGGGAACACGGTGGTGATCGGCCGGCTCTGGACGATCGTGAACTCGTCGCCGGCCAGGCACCACTCGATGTCCTGGGGGCGGCCGAAGTGCGCCTCGATCCGCCGGCCCAGCCGCACCAGCCGCAGCACCTCGTCGTCGGTCAGCGCCGGCTGCTCCCGCCGTTCCGGCTCGATCGCCCGTTCCTCCGTGCCGCCACCGGGCGCCGGCTCCAGGGCGATGCGCTTGACCCCGATCGTCCGGGCCACGATGCCGCCGTCGCGCACCCGGTAGACGTCCGGGTCGACCAGGCCGGAGACCAGCGCCTCACCGAGACCGAAGCCGGCGTCCACGGTGGCGACCGTGCGGTTCGAGGTGACCGGGTCGGCTGTGAACAGGATGCCGGCCGCGCGGGGGAAGACCATCCGCTGGACGACGACGGCCATCCGGACCTGCCGGTGGTCGACCCCGCTGTGCAGGCGGTAGCTGATCGCCCGCTCGGTGAACAGCGAGGCCCAGCACCGGCCCAGGTGCTCGAGGACCGCCGGTCCGGGCACGTTGAGGTAGGTGTCGTGCTGACCGGCGAAGGAGGCGCCCGGCAGGTCCTCGGCCGTGGCGCTGGACCGGACGGCGTACGCGGCCTGATCGAGCCGGCCGGTGACGGCCGCGGCCAGCTCGTCCGGGACGACGACGGATTCGAGCGTCCGGCGGAGCTCCGCGCCGAGCGTGCGGATCGCCTCGCCGTCCCCGGGCCGCAGCCGGGACAGCCGATCGAGCAGGTCACCGATCGCCGGCGTGTCCGTGACGGCGCGATGGAAGGCGTCCGTGGTCACGCAGAATCCGGGAGGCACCCGGACGCCGTCGATCCGCGTCAGCTCGCCCAGGTGGATCGCCTTGCCACCGGCGAGCGCGACCTGTGTCGGTGTGATGTCCGTCAGATCCAGGACGTGGTGCGGCACGATTCCTCTTCCCCGTAGACGGCGACGACCGGGGAGATTGTGCGCCGAACCGGGGGTCTTGCGGCAAGACGGGCACTTCGCTATACCTTGAAGTGGGAGAGAAAGATTCTCAGTTGGTCGCCGTCGTTTTGAACGGGTCGTGCTGGCTGATGAAGTTGTCGATGCGGGCCTGATCGACCCGGCGCACCACCGTGCCGACCTCCTGAGCGTCCCGGATGGTCTTCGCGAGGGTGAAGGCCGACGTGACGACATAGGCCAGCCCGAGCCCCAGGAACGCGCGGATCCAGCCGCCCACGGGCAGATAGAAGATCCCGACGGCGAGCGCGAGCAGAGCGACGACGAACGAGGCGGCGGCCTGGATGTAGAACGCGGCGGTGACTTTGGGTGCGGCTGCGATGTCGATGTCCATGGCGCCCATGGTGCGGCCCGGACCGACCCGTCCGCGTGAGTGCCGGTACTCATCGGCGGACCGGTGGTACAACCATGTACCGCACGGTCGGCGGCCCGGGCTACGGTCGGCCCATGACGCCACGACCCAGCGCGGACCCCGCGATCGGCGGCCGGATCCGGGCGCGCCGCCTCACGCGGGGCTGGAGCATCCGGTTCGCGGCGAGCCGGGCCGGGATCTCGCACGCCACCTGGAGCCGGATCGAACGGGGGCTTCAGGCGGCGGACAACCGGTTCACGCTCGCGGGCATCGCCGAGGCGCTCGAGTGCTCGCCGGGCGACCTGGCCAACGCGCCCGTGCCCGCGGCCGACCGGGAGGTTCTGGCCGCGGTGGCCGGCGCGGACGCCGTACGCCGGGCTCTGATCGACATCGACCTCAGTGAGCCCGCCGAGGGGGTCGCGCCGCCGCTCGACGACCTGGAACGCACCGCCGACCTCGCCGAGTCGCTGCTGCACGCGTGCGACTACGCCGCCGTGACCAGGTTGCTGCCCGGCCTGCTGCGCGATCTGCACGTCGAGACGGCCGGGCCTGATGCGGGCCGGGCGTTGCGCCTGCTGTGCGGGGCCACGTCCACCGCCTCGTCCGTGCTCCGCAACCTCGGCCTGCTCGCCGATGCCTGGCTGGCCGGGGAGCGATGCCGGGAGGCCGCCGACAGCTGCGGCGATCCCGTCCTGCAGGGGTACGCGGCGTACACCCGGGCCAGCGCGGCCACCGTGGCCGGCTCCTACCAGCGGGGTCTCACGCTGGCCGAACGAGCGGCCGACGAGTTGCAGCGGCATCTGGCCAAGCCGGGCGCGGCCGAGGTGCTCGGTTGCCTCCAGCTGGTGTGTGCGCTGGCCAGTCAGTGCGGCCGGCGCCTGGACGAGAGCCGCGCGTGGTCGGACGAGGCGGCCGTGCTGGCCCGGCGCACCGGCGAGACCAGCACGAAAGGCCTGTTCTTCGGTCCGACGAACGTCGACCTGTGGCGGATCAGCATCGAGGTCGGGCAGGGTGACCCCGGCCGGGCGGTGGAGATCGCCCGGCGGACCACGCCCGCGGCGCTGCCGGTCGGCATCCGTCAGGTCTACTACTACGCCGACACGGCCCGGGCCCTCGCGGCGCTGCGCGACCGGGACCGGGAGGCGATCCGCCTGCTGCTCAACGCCGAGCGCATCGCGCCGCAGCACGTGCACCGCTCGGCCGGCGTCGCCGAGACGGTGCGGACGCTGCTCGAACGCTCGCGGCGTCAGGCCGGCGGGGGCGAGCTGCGCGGGCTCAGCAGCCGCATGCAGGCCGTCTGAGGCCTCTGGGGTCGCCGGGATGCCCGGGCGCCGCTGCTCCGGCATGCTCAGGTTGCTGCCCGCCGGGCGGTACACCCGGGAGGAGCGGCTGTGACGGCGCACTACGAGATCATCGAACCGCCCGTCGGCGCGCTCGCGCCCCGGGCCCGGTTGCGGACCACCGCGGGCGTCCTCCCGCTCGACGGCCTGTGGCGCTTCGCCTGGTCGCCCACGGCGGAGACCGGCCGGGACCCGGCCGATCCGGGGACGTCCTGGGATCAGCTGCCGGTCCCCGGGCACTGGCAGCTGCACGGCTACGGCGAACCGGCGTACACCAACGTCCGCTACCCCTTCCCGATCGACCCTCCGTACGTCCCGTCGGCCAACCCGACCGGCGAGTACCGGCGGATCGTCCGCCGGCCGCCCGACTGGTCCGGCGGGCGGGTGCTGCTGCGCTTCGACGGCGTCGACTCGTGGTTCCAGGTGTGGCTGAACGGGGTGCCGGTGGGGCGGTCGTCGGGCAGCCGGCTGACCGTCGAGTTCGACGTCACCGAGCACCTGAGCGGCGGGGACGACGTGCTGGCGGTCCGGGTGCACCAGTGGAGCTTCGCCAGCTACGTCGAGGACCAGGACCAGTGGTGGCTGTCCGGCATCTTCCGGTCGGTCGCCCTGCTGCACCGCCCGGACGGCGGCATCGACGACCTGTGGGTGGTCGCCGGCGGGGACGGCACGCTGCGGGTCACGGCGCCCGTGCCGGTGCGGTGGGAGCTCGACGGCGCGAGCCTGGACGACGTGCGGCCCTGGTCGGCCGAGCAACCGCATCTGTACCGGCTGCTGGTCAGCACCGACACCGAGACCGTCAGCCTGGACGTGGGCTTCCGGACCGTACGGGTGGAGGGTGACCGGCTGCTGCTGAACGACGCGCCGCTGGTGTTCCGCGGCGTCAACCGGCACGACATCGACGCCCGCACGGGCCGGGCGGTCTCGCGCGCGCGGATGGAGCACGACGTCGCGCTCATGAAGCAGCACAACATCAACGCCGTCCGGACGAGCCATTACCCGCCCGACCCGTACCTCCTCGAGCTGTGCGACCGCCACGGCCTCTATGTGATCGAGGAGTGCGACCTCGAGACGCACGGCTTCTCGCAGGTCGGCTGGCGGGGCAACCCGTCCGGCGACCCGGCCTGGGCCGACGTCTACCTGGACCGGATGCGGCGCATGGTCGAGCGGGACAAGAACGCGCCCAGCGTCGTGCTGTGGTCGCTCGGCAACGAGGCCGGCTGGGGCGCCAACCTGGCCGCGAATGCCGCCTGGGCCGCCCGGCGCGACCCGACCCGGCCGATCCACTACGAGGCCGACGAGGAGTGCGAGAGCGTCGACGTCTACAGCCGCATGTACCCCGGCTACGACCAGCTCGAGGCCATCGGCCGGGGCGCCGAGCCGGCGCTGGCCGACCCGGACCGCGACCGCCGCCGCCGCGGCCTGCCGATGATCATGTGCGAGTACGGGCACGCGATGGGCAACGGCCCCGGCGGCCTGGCCGACTACGAGGCCGTCATCGACGCGTACCCCCGGCTGGCCGGCGGTTTCATCTGGGAGTGGGCCGACCACGGCCTGCTGCGCGACGGCGGCTACCGCTACGGCGGCGACTTCGGCGAGACCGTCCACGACGGCTCGTTCGTCATCGACGGTCTGGTGTTCCCCGACCGCACGCCGTCGCCCGGGCTGACCGAGCTCGCCGCGATCATCACCCCGGTACGGCTGCGGTTCGAAGGCGACGAGCTGGTCGTGGAGAACAGATGGAGCTTCACCACCACCGAGGACGTGGTCTTCACCTCGCCCGGCGGGGTCGTCGACGTGCCGGTGGCCGGCCCGCTCTCCACGGTCCGGCTGCCCGCGCCCGCCACGACCGTCACGGCCACCCTGGACGGCCGCGTGCTGTCCCGCGCCCAGCGGCGCCCCGGACGCCCGGCGCCGCCCCCGGCCCGCACCACCGGCCGTCCCGTCCGCCCCCGGCAGCTCGGCCCGTTCCCGATCAGCTCGCTCACGCTCGACGCCTGGCGCGCGCCCACCGAGAACGACCGCTTCCCGGGCTGGGACGGCAAGGTGTCGATGGAGAAGCAGTGGCGCGCGGCCGGGCTCGACCGCCTCGTCGAGAGGATCGTCGAGGAGGACGACAACGGGGTGGCCTGGCGACGCCGGGCCCGCTACCTGCCGGCCGGCCTGGACAGCGGGTTCGAGGTCGAATACAGCTGGTCGGCCCACGGCGAGGCGACCCGGCTCGAGGTCGGCATCGAGCGCCTCGGCGAGTGGCGCCTGCCACTGCCCCGGCTCGGGATCGCGCTAGCCCTGCGTGCCCCCGACCCGGGCGCCGTACGGTTCGAGTGGCTCGGCCTCGGGCCGGGGGAGAGCTACCCCGACTCGCGCGCCGCCGCCTGGCCCGGCCGGCACAGCCTGACCGTGCTCGAGGCCCAGACCCCGTACGTCGTACCGCAGGAGAACGGCAACCGTTCCGAGGTGAGCCGGGTGACGCTGTCCACGTCCGGCGCCGCCCTGCGGATCGACGGCGACGATCCGTTCGAGGTGGCCGTGCGACCCTGGTCGACCACCCGGCTGGAACAGGCCCGCCACGCCGACGAGCTGGTGCCCGGGGACGTTCTCTGGGTGCACCTGGCCGCCGGCGTGACCGGGCTCGGCTCAGCGAGCTGCGGCCCCGCCGTGCGGCCCTGGGCGCAGTACCGGACCGCGCGAGCCGACCTGGCCTTCACCTTCACGACGCCGCAGGAGGAATGAAGCCGCCCAGCGTGAACGGATGCTGGCCGAGATCGCAGCCACCGGGAGCCGTCGCAGGCCGCCCGTCGCCTACCGTGGCTGCCCCTGCCACGGCGGGAACGATGCGGTTGTTGGTGGCCGGGCTTGCGCGGGGCGTCCGGCGGCGGGTGCTGCCGGCCGGCTCGGGGCGTGGCTCGTAAGGTCATCGGGTGAACGTCTACGACATCGTCGGCCGACTGCCCTCGATTCCGGTGCTGCGCGACCGGTGCCGGGCCCTGGCCGTTCTGGAGTTGATCCAGGGCACCGGGTACGAGTACTACAGCTACACCGCCTGGGGGGACGACCAAGCAGCGCTGATGAGCAACGGCAGCGGCGACGAGTACACCATCGTCTTCAGCGAGGCGGGCGCGTTCATCCGGCTGTTCGACCACGAGTCCGCGATGTCGCCCTATGCCGCCAGTGACAAAATGGCGCTCTGGCCGGGGCTGCTCGACGGGTTGCCGCCGGAGTTCGCCGGACATGTCACCGAGCCGGCGTTCTGCGACGGCGACGACCTGGTCGCGACAGCGGTGCTGTGGCGGCGGACCACCGACGAGCGCTGGCACGCCGGCGTCGGCATCACGTTCCCGCCGCCCCGCGGACGCCACGACATCAACCCGGACGGCGCTGACCGGCTCAGCATCCTGTGCGACGACATCGCCGACGAGTACGTTGACTTCGCCGGTGACTACTACGAAGCCGAAATCGACCGGGACGCGGTGGGGCATGTCGCGGCGCTGCGGCCGCTCACCGACGACGTGGTCCGCGCGCTGAACCGGGAGTCGAGCCTCGCCGCGGTCCGCACGGAAGTAGTCGCGATCGGCTACCCGATCGCAACGGTGGTCAGCTAGCGCAGTCGGGGCTGAGGGCGCGGGTGGTCAGTTCGTGCCGGCCCGGCCCGGCGCGCCCGCTCGGCGGCATGACAGCGCATGCGACCTTGACCGGCCACATGGGGAGCGGTGATCGAATGCATGACCAGCGGGAGTAGCGCAGGACATTCTCGATCGGAGGGGCAATCGGCGGCTTGAACTTCGTTATCCACATTTCGGGTGCGGAATATCGGGGTGAAGGAGCGCACGTTGATGCACGACCTGCCTGTTGAGCGTGGTTCGACGAGTAGCCGCCGTAGCGTTCAGTGTCACAGCAGGGCCTCGATCTCGTCGGCGGCGTTGGGAGCGCCGGGTGAGGACCGGATCTCCGCGCCGAGGCGGGCGGCGGCGGCCCGGTGCGGGCCGGGGGCGAGCATGCGGTCGACGGCGGCACGGATGGTTGCCGGATCTGCCCGCCGTGACACGACCTCGCCGGCGCCGGCGCGCTGGACGAGGGAGCCGACCAGGAGCTGATCGCTGCGGTCGAACATCGGCACGATCACCATCGGCAGGTCGTGCGCGAGGGCCTGCATCGTCGTACCGTGACCGCCGTGGCCGACGACCAGTGACACGTCCGGCATGATCTTGGCATGCGGCACGTATCCGAGCACCTCCATGGTGGAGGGCCGTCGAAGCTCCTCGGGCCGCACGGCGTTGCCCGTGGTGAGCACGACCGGCAGCGGCAGGTCCGCGACCGCGTCCACGATGGCCTGCAGGGTGTCGGCTTGGCCGGGGTAGTACAGCGAACTCAGGCTCACCAACAGCTTTCCCGCAGACCTGGCCGGGGCGGCGGTTGGCACGATCGGGCCGACGACTCGCGCGTTGGCCGGCAATGGGGACGTGGGCTCCAGTGACGCCATGGTGGTGACCAGCGTCCGGTCGGCACCGTCCCAGAGGCGACGTGGCCGCATGCCTTTCACCGTTGCGATCGCGTTGAGCGCTCCGGTGCCAAATTCCTGCCGTAAGTACCCGTAGAGGGTATGTACCAGCGACACGTGTCGTACACCGGCCCGCCGGACCGCCGCCAGCGCGCCCAGCAGCATGCAGTCGACAACAGCCACGTCGCATGGGTGCTCACGCAGCAGGGCTGCGACGTCCCGGCCGGTGCCTCGGTCGACGCATGCGCCGAGATAGGCCAATTCGGCCCGGCGGGTACTCAGCCGGGCACGTGGTTGCCAGTCGCGGGCCTGCTGGTACTCGTGAAAGGCAAGACCCTCGGACTCCACCGTCCGACGCATCGGGGCGTGGCCGAGTACCCGCACGCGGTGACCGCGGGACTGGAGTTCGGCGGCTATCCCCACGGCCGGGGCGACGGTGCCGCCGGCGTCCCACGTGACGACCAGGACGTTGCTCACTGCAGGATCCTCTCGACGAGTTGTTGCACGCGGGACTCCGCCGAGCGCCGGCTGAGCCGCCGGTCGCGGCGCAGCACCTTCCAGGTGTAGACGTCGGTGGCGACGATCAGCAGGTCGATCAGCGCCTCGCGGGCGACCGGGGCCAGACCGCTGATGTTGGGCGCGAACACCTGCTCGACCCAGTCGCGGTGCATGGCTCGGCCGCGGTCCATCAGGTGCTTGACGTGCGGGGTGGTGTCCTCCTTGCCGAGCAGCCGGATGTTGGCATCGCCGCGACTTTCGTACTGGTTGTAGAGCACCTGGATGGCGTGCGCGGGATCGCCGGCCGGTGCCGCCCGCTCGTCGGCGAGCATCGATGCCGCCTGCGCAATCAACGCGTCACGGTTGCCGAAGTGGCGCAGCACCGTCTGCACGCTGACGCCGGCGAGGGCCGCGACGCCGGCGAGGGTCACCTCCGGTAGCTGACCGAACGCCGCCACCGTCGCCTCAAGGATGCGCTGCCGGGTGGCGGCTGCGGACTCGGCACGAGCCGACTGGGTGTAACCACGCGATGCTTTCATGTTAATGCACATTAACGCGAATTTGCTGCGGCGACGGGTACGACGCGTGCCATGTTCGGTCCCGGCCCGGTCTGCCGTCCTGGCCTGTGCCGGGACTCTGCCTGGGCGCGGACCCGCTCTCACGACAACGCCGACCGGATCCCTCATTGCCATTGATATCTGAGTACCCGCGCATCCTCGACTGGTCTACGACCCGCAGACCCCGCCGGCCGAGTTGCTGAATGAGTGCGCCGGTGTGGGGGCTTCGGGCACAGTGAGTTCGTGACCAGCGGACCGGTGGCCCTACGCGTGAAGCAGTAGAGCAGCGGTTCCTTGCCGTCCTGTCCGGCGCGCGAACGCGAGCCGCGGCTGATGAGTGAGCAGCCCAGTGGCACGTGAACCCCAGGCCGGGGCAGGCGACGACGAGGTTGTCTGGTGGGCACTCGGCCTGCTGCACGGGGTCGATCTGACGTCGGGCCTACGGGATTGCTTCGTGCACACCGATCAGCGGGTTCGGGGGTAGCTGGACGACTTCCGCACACGGTGTCGAGAGGGCTGACCGGGCGCGTCGTGCGCCCGGTTCGGCTCAGCGCTACTTCTGCTTGAGCTGTCGGCGGTTGGCTGTCAGGACCTCGTCGGACAGTGTGGGGTCGGCCTCGGCCACCGCGCGGGAGATCACCAGCGCGCCGACCATCTGGGTGAACAGCGCCACTGCCTGTTCGCGGGCTTCGGCCGCGGTCGGTTCGGTGCCGGCTTGGCGTGCGCGGTCGAGCACCATCTCGGTGATGGCGCTGAGGTATCCGTCCAGCCCCTGCCGATACTCGGCCTGTGCCGGGGGGCCGTGCCGTCCGGCGTCGGCGGCCAGGGCGGCCGACGGGCAGCCGCTCTCCGGGTGATCGCGGTGGGTGGCCGTTACGTAGGCGTCGACCATGTCGTTCACAGCGGCCCGGGCGGAGCGGGGATGGGCCTTGCGGATGGCCGCCAGCGCGCCGAGTGAGTCGGCGAAGCCCTGGCGGTAGACCTCCAGGGCGAGGTCTTCCTTCGAGGAGAAGTGGTTGTAGAAACCGCCGTGCGTCATCCCGGCGGCCTTCATCAGGTCCTCGAGGCCGATTCCGTCGATGCCGTGCAGCTTGAAGCCCTCGCTCGCGGCCCGGACGATCTTTTCGCGGTTGAGCTTCTTCTGCTCCTGGGTGATGCGTGGCACCTCGGACACCTCCTCGACGACACGGCACCGCGGCGGAGCCGGCGTTTCGCTCGCTCTGATGATAGCCGACATCAAAGCTTGACAGTAATGATGGGAGTCATCATCATTACTGCTCTCGAACAGGACTGAACGGAGAAGGTCATGGCCCAGCACGGCAGGAGCAGCACGTGAAAGCCCTCGCGTACGAGAAGGCCCACTCGCTCGACGCGTTCGCCGTCGAACTCGTCGACACCGCGGAACCACGACTGCGCGATGCGGATCTGCTCGTCGGGATCCGCGCCGTGGGGATCAACCCCGGTGAAGCGATGATCCGGCAGATGCGTACCGCCGAGCCGGGCGGACGGGTCATCCTGGGATGGGAGTTCGCCGGAGTCGTGCAGGCCGTAGGACCGGAAGCCACGGGCTTCGCCGTCGGCGATCGCGTCATGGGCACGGGAGACATGGCCCGGGACGGGGCGTGGGCGGAGCGGCTCGCGGTCGACCATCGTGTGGTGGCCAGGATTCCCGACGAGTTGTCCTTCGCCGACGCCGCGTCCCTGCCCATCGGCGGTCTCACGGCCTGGGAGGCGTTGTTCCGCGATCAGGAGGGCCTGACCGCGGGGATCGACCGGGTGCTGATCGTCGGCGGCGCCGGCAGCGTGGGGACGCTGGCGACCCAGCTGCTGAAGAGCCGGACCTCGGCCCTGGTGGTGAGCACGGCCTCGCGTCCCGAATCACGCGAGTGGTCCACGAGGATGGGGGCGGATGTGGTCGTCGACCACACCGGAGACGTGCCCGGTCAGCTGCGTGCGGCCGGTGTCGACCGGATCGACCTGGTGGTGTCCACGTCGGGGACCGCCGGCAACGTCGGCTGGATCGCTGAGACGCTGCGTCCCTTCGGTCACCTGGCCGCCGTCGACCTGAGCGGCCCCGTCGATCTCGGACCGCTCATCGCCAAGTCCGCCTCGCTGCACACCGAGACCGTCTTCAGCCGGTTCCTGGCCGGTGGCGACCTCGCCGCCCAGGGCAAAGTCCTCACCGAGCTGGCCTCGGACGTCGTCGCGGGCCGGCTGCGCCCCATCGCCACGACGGTGCTCGACGGCCTGAACGCCGGCACGATGAGGGCAGCCCACGAACTGGCCGAGAGCCGGCGGACGATCGGGAAGACGGTGATCACCCTCTGAGGCCGGCGGCTCCGGTCGGGGTCGCTCACCGACCCGGAAAACCGTGCCGGGCCCTGCTACTTTCCGCTTCTCCACAACGGCTCGCAGGGCAGCGGAGTTCCCTTCACCAGGCCGGTTCGGACACTGATTGTCGGGACGCCTCGGTCCGACCGCTCCTCGAAGAGCACGAAATGCAGGGTAGTGCCGGCCGGCATCCGGTCGCGCCGGATGGGGAAGACGTGCTCGCCTCCGCGGTATTGGGCGGCCCCGATCGGCATGACGCTGTTCAGCTCCGGCAACGCCGGCTGGTCGTTCTCGGCGCATCCGACCAGCTTCGCGTCCGCGGGGACCCGCTCGAACTCCACGAGGGCGGGCACGCCGACGGCCCTCAGCGCGGCATTCAACCGGCCGGCGTCGGTCAACTGCCGGATGGTCAGCACGACGGATCCGTCCGGCGACGGCTCGACCGACCAGGCGGCCAGGTTCATCGGCGCGGGCCGGTCGGTCTTCGCGCCGGTGGACACGGTCACCGCAACGCTGGCGACGGCGGCCACCACGGCCAGGCTCGCCGCCACCCCCGCGTTGCGTCGCCGGCGCAACGTCCGGCCCCGGGCGGTGATGTCGTCCAGGTCTGCTCGCAGCCGCACCGGCTCGAATTCTGTGCGGACCACGGCGTACAGGTCATCGTCGTCGGACACGGCATTCACTCCTCTTCGGTGACGGACGTCAGGTGTGCCCGCAGGGCGCTGGTCGCTCGGGCCAGGTGGGCGGTGACCGTTCCGGCGGCGATCCCCAGCGTGCGGGCGGTGGTCTTGCTGTCGAGGTCGAGGAAGATGCGCAACGCGACGACCTGCCGCTGACGCAACGGCAGCGACCGGAGGGCCGCCATCATCCGGGGATCGAGCGTCGCCGCGTCCGGGTCGTCCTGATCCGGCTGGTCGTACCGGTCGGGTGTCAGCACTTCTCCGCGCCACCGTCGCCACCAGGAGATGTGCATGTTGAGAGCGGTGCGGACGACCCACGCGCGGGGCGAGGGATGGTCGGCCACCCGGGGCCAGCGCGCCCATGCCCGGGCGAAGGCCTCCGCCACGACCTCCTCGGCCGCCTGCCGGCTGCCCAAGGACGCCGTCACCGCCCGCAGGCAGTCGTCCCTGGCGCTCTCGTAGAAGGCGGCGAAGTCCGCCCGTCGATGTTCCACACCGCTATTACGCCAGACGACCGCCGCACGCTTACCTCACCGGAGATCGATCGGGGCTGACAAGATCGGCGGCATGCGCACCATCGCGAGCAACCGTCTCCGGCTGCGACCGTGGCGCGACGAGGACGCCGACTTCCTCCTCGATCTGGAGTCGCGCTGGGAGGTCGTACGATTCCTGGGCGCGCGGCCCACGACCATGAGCAACCGGGTGGATGCTCTCGCCTCGATCGCCCGCCGGCGGGCCATCGACCATCCGATCCACGGAATCTGGGCCATCACCACGGCGCCGGACGGCGGACTGGTGGGAAACGTCCTGCTCAAGCCGATTCCCCGGTCGTCCGGAGCCCCGGTCGACGGCCCGGCCGAGGTCGAGATCGGCTGGCATCTGCACCCGGACGCGTGGGGGCGCGGCTACGCCACCGAAGCGGCGGCAGCGGTCCTGGACGACGCGTTCAGCCGGGGTCTGGCGTGGGTCTTCGCGGTCACGCACCCGGACAACCACGCCTCCCAGGCCGTGTGCCGGCGGCTCGGCATGACGCACCTCGGCCGGACGACGCGGTACTACGACACGGCGAACGAACTCTTCGAGCTGCGGGGCTGATCGGCGAGGACCCGGGGTGTCGCCACGGGACCTCAGCCGGGGCCGGTCACGACGCCCGCCTGGTACGCGCGGATCACCAGCTGGGCCCGATCTCGTACGCCGAGCTTGGCGAAGAGGTGGCTGACGTGGGTTTTCACCGTCGAGTAGCTGAGGTAGAGGTCCTCGGCGATCTCGTGATTCGACTGGCCGCGCGCCACTGCGGCGAGGACGTCGTGCTCGCGCGGTGTGAGCGGAGGCAGCGCCGTCGCCGGGACGGGCGGCCGGGCCGGCTCCGGCGGCGTCCCGGCTTGCAGGTAGCTCTCGATCAGCCGGCGGGTGATCGCCGGCGACAGCAACGCGTCGCCCCGGGCCACCGTACGGACCGCGGTGATCAGCTCGGCCGGCAGCGTGTCCTTGAGCAGGAAGCCGCTGGCGCCCGCCTGCAGCGCCTGGAAGACGTACTCGTCGGCGTCGAAGGTGGTCAGGACCAGCACCCGGGTCGTGCCGGGGGCCGCTCCGCCGGTCAGATGCCGGGTCGCCTCGATGCCGTCCATCTCGGGCATCCGGATGTCCATCAGCACCACGTCGGGACGGGTCTCGCGGACCGCGGCCAGCGCCTCGACCCCGGTGCCGGCCTCGGCCACGACCTCGATCAGCGGGTCGGAGGAGAGGATCAGCGAGAAGCCGCTGCGCACCAGGGCCTGGTCGTCGGCCACCACGACCCGAATCATGAGGTGCCCGCCGCGTTCCGGCCGGGTGTGCCGCCGGGCAGCGGGAACCGGGCCCACACCCGGAAGCCGCCGTCCGGGGCGTTGCCGGTGATCAGCTGGCCCGCGTACACGGCGACCCGCTCCCGCATCCCGATCAGCCCGTGGCCCTCGGCGCCACGGACCTCGTCAGGGCTCCGGCCGCGGCCATCGTCCACCACCTCGATCTCGACGGCACCGGCCGGGTGACTCAGATGGACCCGTGCCCGGGCCGGCCCGGCGTGTTTGAGCGTGTTGGTCAAGGCCTCCTGGACGAGGCGGTAGACAGCCAGCTCGATCCCCGGCGAGGCGTCGCCCGGGTCGCCGGCCGAGCGCAACTCGACCGGCAACCCGGCCGTCTCCACCCGCGCGACCAGCGCCGGCAGGTCCGCCAGTCCGGGTTGTGGCGACAGACCGGAGGCATCGGCGGTGTCGCGGGTCGTGCGCAGCAGCTGACGCATCTCCTGCAGTGACGACCGGCCCGTGCGACCGACCCGGGCGATCGCCTCTCGCGCCTGCGACGGTTGCGCGTCCAGCAGATGCTCGGCCACCCCGGCCTGCACCACCATCACGCTCATCGCATGCCCGAGGACGTCGTGCAGTTCGCGGGTGAGCCGCAGCCGCTCCTCGACCGCTGCCCGGGAGGCGCGCTCGCGCTCCAGCTCGACGCGCCGCTCGGCCTCCAGCACCTGGGCCTCGTGAAGCGCGCGGCGCTCGCGGGTGCCGGTGCCGAGGACCCAGCCGCCGACGAGCAGGGCGCAGTTCACCACGGCGCCTTCGGCGCTGAGGTCGATCGGGCGCAACACTGCCAAAAGGACCAGACCCACGAGGAGCACAACGACCCCGTGACGGCCCGTACGGCGGGAGCCCACCGCAGCAACCGTGTAGAAGGCGACGATGGTCCCCACCGGGGCCGCGCCCGCGGCATACCGGAGGGCCACCAGCCCCAGCGCACCGGCGAGGCAGGCGGTGAGGACAGCCAGCGGATACCGGTTGCGCACGGCCAGCGGTGCGGTGGCCGCGACGGTCAGCAGCACCGAGAAGGCGTCGGGGACGCGATTCTCCGGGACGCCGTCGAGACCCGCGAGGTGCACCCCCAGGGCCACGGTCACGGTGACGGCAGCCACCAGCAGATCCCAGCCCGCGCGGTGAGGTGGTGACGATGCTCGTACGGGTGGGGTCATCGCATCCCGTCCGGTCGGGCCACGTCCGATGACGTCGGCCTGCCGGTCAACCCTAAGCCGGGCCGGTCGTCCGCACATCGGTCTGCAGTACCGGGTCCGGAGTACCGGGTCCGGAGTACCGGGCCTGTGGTGGGGTGTGGGTCGGTCGCAGGTACCGGCCGGCGCGGCGCGTTCGAGACCCGGGGCCGACGCCCCGCCGTCGGCGACACGACAGCGTGGAAGCACGGCGTGAGCCGCACCCACCGACCGCAGGAGAAAAGCCGTGCCCTCGCTGACGAACACCCCGGCCACCCCGCCCGACGACCGCCTCCGCTCAGGTTTGCGCGGGGCCATCGGCCGGTCGCCCCTGACCAGCTTCTTCGTGCTGGCCGCGATCCTCTCGTGGTGGCCCGGTCTGCTCTACCTGGCCGGCTGGTCACCGATGCCCATCGCGGGCTTCGGCCCCTTCCTGGCCGCCGTGGTCGTGCTCGCGGCGACCGGGGGCCGGCCGGCGGTGACCGGGTTGCTGCGCTCGATGGTCCGCTGGCGGGTCCCGGCGCGCTCCTACGCCGCCGCGATCGGCCTTCCCCTCCTCATCAGCGGCGTCGCGATCATCGCCGACCTCGCTCTGGGCGCCGCCCGCCCGCAGGCTGCCGACTGGGCGCTGTGGACCGGGATTCCCGTGTCGATGCTGGCGATCCTGCTGGTGCCCGGTCTGGGCGGAGCCTGGGAGGAGCCCGGCTTTCGCGGCTTCGCCCTCGGCCGGTTGGAGCAGCGGTTCGGTGCGGCCGCGGGACCGCTGATCCTCGGGGTCCTGTGGGTCATCTGGCACGGGCCGCTGTTCCTGGCCGGGCAGATCCTGTGGACCGACGTCCTGACGATCGTGGCCGCCGGCGTGGTGATCGCGGCCGTGTTCCACTCGGCCCGCGACAGCGTGTTCATCGCCATGCTGCTGCACGCCACGAACAACGCGGTCGGCGGTGGCTTCGCGAGCCAGCTGTTCGACGGCGCCGACAGCACCCGGCTCGGACTGCTGACCGCCGGTGGCTGGTGGCTGGTCGCGGCCGTCGTCCTGGTGCGCCTGGCACGCTCACGCCGCCCGGACACCGCGACCGCGCCGTGACACTTCCCCGTCGCCATCACACTTCGTCGCCGTCCCCGTCGCCATCACACTTCGTCGCCGTCGCCGTCGCCGTCGCCGTCGCCGTCGCCGTCGCCGGAACGCCGTTCGCGGGGCGGCCCAGCGTGCCTGCTTCGTAGGGGGACCAGGACCGCGGCGTGGCCCAGCCGCCGCCCGGCCGCACGCCGGAATCCCGATAAACACCGGTATACCCAGGATTCCGGCACTCACCTACGTGCCACGTGGACCGCCCTTCGACGCGACCCACTACGAGACAAGCGCTGTCGGGGGGAGAATCTCGGACCATGACTTCACCGCTCATCGCCACTGAAGCTCGCCAGGACGTCGCCACGGTTGTCCGCCGCGTCACCTCGCTCCTGGCCGAGCGCGGGATCACGCTGTTCGCGACGATCGATCATGCGGCGGGTGCCCGCGAGGCCGGGCTGGACCTCGCGGACGAGGTCGTTCTGATCTTCGGAAGCCCGGCGACCGGTACGCCGCTGATGCAGCAGGATCCGCGGGTCGGCATCGCGCTGCCGCTGCGGCTCCTGGTGTGGTCGCAGGACGGCCGGACCCGCATCGGCTACGACGATCCCACCGCTCTCGCCGGGCGCTACGACCTCGACTCCGATCAGATCCTGCAGCGGATGCGCGACCTGCTCGCAGGGCTCGCCGCCGCCGCGGCGGAGACGCCCGCCGCAAGGTAGACGCCTGCCGTGCGAAGCCGGCTACCGCGTGGGGGTGCGTGCCGTGCGGAGGCGCGCACACCTCCCGGATCGCGCCCAGCGGCATCCCGAGGTGCGTGCCGTGCGGAGGTGCATGCCGTGTGCAGGTGCGTGCCGTGTGCAGGTGCGTGCCGTGTGCAGGTGCCGGGGGAGTGTGTGCCGCGGGAATTGTGTGCCGCGGGAAGTGTGTGTCCCCATGGGCGCGGCAACGCCCATGGGGACAGCACGGGTCAGCGCTGGAAGCGGGCCGGCACCCAGCGGCGGGCCGGGGCCGCCTTGGCCTGGGCCGCGCGCCGGCGCAGGACCAGCGCGGCGATGACGCCGCCGGCCAGGGCCAGGATGCCGGCCGTGGGTGCCTTGCGCTGCCGGACAGCCCCGCCGGCCTGGCGCGCCCGGGCCGGGGCGGCCTCGCGTACCCGGGCCGCGCCCGTGGTGATCGCCTGGCGGAAGCGGGGCCTGGGCTTCTCGGGCGACCGCTCGTCACCCGGTGTCCCGGTGCCGGCGAGGTCGGTGCCGGGAAGGTCGGCGCGGGTGTGCAGCTCGTCCGTGCGGCTGCCGGTCTTCTCGATGCTCATGGCGCTCCTCGGTCTCGGGCGGCCGCGGCCCGGGGAGGTGCCGCGGCTCTGCCCCTTGCCTGCCCCACCCGGCTGATCGGCTAACCGTCTCCCGGATTCATTCACCCCACCGCGCCGCGGAGCAGGGCCGTCGAGACCTTGTCGTTACCGATTCGGGGTCGCGAAGTCGGACGGCTTGAACTTGCCCTCCGACAGGTTGTCCTCGATCTGTTCGAGGCTGCGGCCGGTGAGCTCCGGCATCTTCCGGTAGAGGAACACGAACGCGATGATGTTGAACGCCGCGTACATCCAGAAGGTTTGGCCGGTGCCGATCGCCTTCATCGTGCTGAGCAGGGTCAGGGTGATGAGCACGTTCGTACCCCACAGGGAGGCCGACTGGGCCGCGGCCCCGGCCGCGCGGGTGGCCAGCGGGTAGATCTCGGAGCCGGTGAGCCAGCCCATGAGCTGGATGCCGCCCGCGGTGAAGGCCATGAAGGCGATCAGCGTGCCGACGATCCACGGGATCATCGACTTGCCGTCGTTGCCGGTGACGAAGAACGAGCCCAGCACGATCAGGGAGAGCGCGGCGAAGGGCAGCGTGATCAGGGTGAGCCGGCGCCGGCCGACCCGGTCGATGATGGCCAGGCCGATGAGCTGCGCGATCAGGTAGGTCAAGCCCAGGGCGACCGAGACGCGCAGCGCGGTCGAGTCCGAGAAGCCGTTGTCGGTGAGGATCGTCGGCGTGTAATAGACGATCATCTCGATGCCGGACAGCTGGGTGAAGATCGCCAGGCCGCAGCCGACGACCAGCGCCGGGCGCACCCAGGCCGCCCGGAGCCCGGCCCAGCCGCGGGTGCTGGCCTTCTTCTCGGCCCGGACGTTGTCGTCGATCTCGCTCATCTCCGCGGAGAGGTCGCTGCCGGGGTGCCGCACCTTGGCCAGCGCCTCCCGGGCCCGGTCGGTGTGTCCCTCGCGGGCGAGCCACCGCGGGCTCTCCGGGAGCCGCAGCATCAGGGCGAACATGATCGCGGCGGGCAGGGCGGCCATGCCGATCGCGACCCGCCAGTCGATGACCTCGGTCGCGCCCACGATGGTGGCGATGACGATGCCGACCCCGATCGCGATCTGGAAGAAGAGCACCAGCCGCCCGCGGTAGGCGGTCGGGGCCAGCTCGGCGACGTAGACCGGTGCGGTCTGCGTCGCCCCGCCGACGGCGAAGCCGAGCACGAGGCGGCTGAGCGACAGGGTGATCGGGTCGGGCGACAGCGAGGCGGCGATCGACCCGACGACGAAGACGACGCCGATCAGCAGCAGGGTGCCGTGCCGGCCCCGCCGCTCGGACAGCCGGCTGCAGGTCAGCGCGCCGATCACGGCGCCCACGAGGATCGAGGCCGCGATCACCTGTTCCCAGACGTGCCCGATGCCGAAGTCCTCGCCGATCTGGAGCAGCGCGCCGGAGATGATGCCGGTGTCATAGCCGTACAGCAGACCGGAGATGGCCGAGACGAGCGCGACCACGATGATCGAGCCGGTGAGCCGGTCGTCGTTCCCGCGGGCCGACACCTGCGCCCCGGTTTGTCCTGGCTCATCTCGACCCCCGGTTGCGGCTGGTGGCCCGCTCGTGACGAAGCGCGGGCTTGATCAGTCTCAGTGGGGTTCGTCACCGTCGCAACTCGAGCCGAGCCTTTCTCACGACCGGCGGTCAGCGGCGCGGCGTGGCCGAGCACTCCGGCGGTCAGCGGCCCGGCGTGGCCGAGCAATCCGGCGGTCAGCGGCCCGGCGTGGCCGAGCACTCCGGCGGCGGCGAGGGTCGGCCCGCGGCGACGAGGGCCTGGTTGACCTCGGTGGTGGTGGCCAGCCGGCCGAAGCTCGCACCCAGCGTCACGTCGACGGTGGCGTCCGGTCGCCCGGGTTCGAACACCAGGTCCGCGTCGCCGTGCAGGTGGGCCCGGATCAGGGACGCGGCGCCGACCGCGGCGGGACCGAAACGCACCGTGGCCGGGCCGGTGATCGGCGGTTCGGTCGGACCGGCGGCCAGGGTCAGCACGGTGAAGCTGCGCGCGCGCAGCTGGGCGGCCGTCGCGTCGGTGAGGCCGCCCGGGGCGCCGCCGTCGAACAGGCGGAGGCGCACCTCGCCCGGGCCGTTCGGCAGGGTCAGCACACAGGCCACGGTGGGACTGTTCGCGGCCGGGCCCGGCCGCGACGCCGGATCGGGCTGCGGCCAGGCGAGGGTGGCCGTGACTCCGGCCGCGGTCGCCACCGCGGCGACCGCTCCGACCGTGGTGGTGACCTTCCGGCGCCGGCCCCGGGCGCGGACGGCCGCGGCCGGCAGGACGCGCAGGTCCTGAACGTCGGCCTCGAGCTGCCGGAGGCGGTCAGAAAGGGGAAGGGGCATCGGTGACCTCCTGGTCGTTGTCGTTCAGCAGGCCGGCGAGCGTGGCCCGGGCCCGCGAGAGCTGTGCCTTGACCGTCCCGGCCGGCGCGCCGGTCGTCGCGGCGATGTCGTTGACCGACATGTCGAGCAGGTAATGCAGCGCGACGACCTGCCGCTGCGGTTTCGGCAGCCGTTGCAGCGCCTCGATGACAGCCACGCGGTCGGGGGAGGGGCCGACGGCCGCCTCGGGCGGTGGTCCCAGCCGGGTGAGGGCGGCGACCCGGCGCCGCAGGCCGCGCCACCGGTTGGCCATCAGGCGCCAGGCGACCGTACGGACCCAGGCCTCGGGATCGTCGTACCGGGCGACCCGGGGCCAGTGCTGCCAGGCCCGGGCGAACGCCTCCTGGGCGAGGTCCTGGGCCTCGGCCCGGTCGCCGCCGGCAGCGTAGAGGTAGAGCACGACGCGCCGGACGGTGGCTGTGTAGAAGGCGTCGAACTCGGCACTGTCGTTGCCTGTCATGGTCCCCGTCTTCTCGTCGGCGCTCCGCACACTAGAGAACACACCGCACGGCGGGTTCCGGTTACATCGAATTCCGGCGGGTCGCCCCGATCGCGGTGGAGAAGGCGCCGGTGCCGCGGTCTACCGTGGGCCTGGTGATGGTTCCCCACGTGACGACCGAGGCCGGGCGCTCCGTCAAGCTGCGCTTCGACGACGACCGGGTCGAGGTGCGCCCGGTGTCCGAGGCCCGGCAGCGTGCGGTCCGGGCCTGCGCCGGGGGTCTGCTGCTCGGCTTCGGGCTGGCCGCGGTCGCGGTCAACGCCGGGGACCGCGGCATCACCGGCTTGGACCTGGCTCTCTGGGTGGCCGTGGGAGTGGCCGTGCTGGCCGCCGCCGGCGGCGCGGTCTGGTGGTTCCTGGTGGACCGGCGCGACCGGCGCCACCCCGGCGAGATGATCGCCACGTCGTCGGTGAGCGACGCCCGGAGCACCGCCGAGGCCGGCCAGGTGACCGTGTCGCTCCAGCTCGCGGATGGCGCCGAGCGGTCGTTCTCGGCGGTGGGACACTCCGGCGCCCTGTTGTCGGCGGCGTTCAGCCGGCTGCTCACCGTTTCCGGGCCGCCCGCGGCCTGAGCTCGGGTGATCTGTTCAGCCGGGTGATCGCCAGTCCGGCCTACGGCCGAGAAGCGCGACGATCCGGTCGAGCGGGTCGTCCCCGGTGGCCGGCCGCCGGGGCGCGAACGGCGCACCGGGCGCCGACCGGGTCGCGTCGTCGGGCACCGCCTCGGCGATCGGCAACGCGGCGCCCAGCACGATCGCCGGCAGCTCCCACGCCACGCCTCGGGCGCGGGCGACATCCCAGCCGTGCGCCACGTAGTCGACGAGATGGAAGCCGACGGCCAGCCGGCCCGGCACGGTGTGGACGGCGCCGCCGCCGGGCAGCGTGAACTCCCGGTCGAGCACGTCGTCGGGCGCGAAGGCGGCCAGGACTTCCCGGGCCGCGGCGGTGTAGGCCCGCACAGGGTCCTCGGTGAGGGCCGGGGTCCGCCACACTTCTGGGTCGGAGCCGCGACCGGCCGCGGCCGCGGCGAACCCGTGGTGCTGTGCGGTCATATGGGCGAGCAGGTCGCGCAGATGCCACCCGGCGCAGGGGGTCGGCCGGTCGAGGTCCGCGGCGTCGACCTCCTCGACGAGCGCGACGGTGGCGAGAACCGCGACCGCATCCGCCATCCGGACGTCCGGCACATCAATAAGCATGTGCTTACCATCCGCGCGTGCTTACCGTCTGTCAAGCGGTGTAATTTGTGGCTGTGGCCGGAGCAGCGGACGATCGCCCTGACCTGGGCGCGATGCTGATGTGGCTCGGCCGGCGGGTGCTCGCCGAGGAGCAGCCGATCCTGGCGGCGCACGACATCTCCCTGTGGGGTTATGCGGTTCTGACCGCGCTGCGGGCCGAGCCGATGCGCACCCAGTCGGCCCTGGCCCGGTCGATCGGCGCCGACAAGACCCGCCTCATCGCCGTCCTCGACCAGTTGCAGCAGCGTGAGCTCATCGAGCGGCAGCCCGATCCGGCCGACCGGCGCGTGCACCTGTTACGCCTGACCTCGGCCGGCCGCCGGCTGCACGGCGACGTGCGGGCGGCGATCCGGGCCGTCGAGTCGAGCCTGCTCGATCCGCTGCCGGACGCCGACCGCCGCGCCTTCCTGCGGGCGCTGCAGGCGTTGAGTGTCAGTCCTGCACCGTAGGGCGGATGGTGAGCGAGCCGATCTCGACGTCGTCGGGCTGTTCGACGGCGAAGCACACGGCACGGGCCACGGCCACCGGGTCGAGCCCGAACTCGCGCATCCCGGTCCGGATCCGGTCGCGGGCGGACGCCTCCATGCCGTCGGCCAGCTCGGTCCGGACGAAACCGGGGGAGATCTCGGTGGTCCGCAGGACGCCGTCGGTCGATTCGGCGCGTAGGCCCTCCATGATCGTGCGGGCCGCGTTCTTCGTGGCCGCGTAGACCGCCATCGTCGGGGTCGTCCTGAGGCCGGCGGTCGACACCGTGGTCACCACGTGGCCCCGTCCCTGGCGGCGGAAGATCGGCAGGGCCGCGGCGATGCCGTGCAATACGCCACGGACGTTGACGTCGATCATCGCCGACCAGTCGTCCACGTCGGCCTGGTCGAGGCGGCCGAGCCGGGCCACGCCGGCGTTGTTGACGAGCACGTCGAGCCGGCCGAACTCGTCGACCGCGCTCCGGACTAGGCGGTGCACGTCGTCGAGGACGGTGACGTCGGTCGGTACGGCGATCGCCCGGCCGCCCGCCTCGCGGAGGGACGCGGCCAGGGCGTCGATGCGCTCGCCGCGGCGCGCGGCGAGCACCACCGACGCCCCGCGCCCGGCGAGCATGGTGGCCGTCTCCTGGCCGATGCCGCTGCTGGCGCCGGTGACGACGACGGTCTTGCCGGTGATGAGGTCTGGGTGGGTAGGCATCCGTACTCCCGATCGAGTAAGTTGACACGTGTCCGGTTATCGCTGTTCACGGTAACCGGACACGTGTCCACTTACAAGAGGAGTCGGTCACATGGCGAGGGCGGACGCGGTCAGCAACCGGGCGCGCATCGTGCAGGTCGCCCGTGACCTGCTGAGCACGACCGCCGAGCTGCCGATGAACGCGGTGGCCAAGGCGGCCGGCGTCGGGCAGGGCACCCTCTACCGCAACTTCCCGACCCGCGAGGCGCTGCTGGCCGAGGTCTACCGCGCCGACGTCGACCAGCTCGTCGCCTCGGCCCCCCGGCTGCTCGAGGAGCACGACGCGGCCACGGCCTTCCGTCTCTGGCTCGACAACGTCGCCGACTACGCCCGGGTCAAGCGTGGGGTTCTGGCCGCGCTCGATCCCGGACCCGGCCACGAGCTCGCCGCCGGGCACACCGCGACGATCGGCAAGGCCGTCGACCTCCTGCTCGAGGCCGGCCGGCGCGAGAAGTCGATCCGGCCCGACGTCGGTTCCGAGGACGTGATCATTCTCCTCCGGTTCCTGTCGCGCGACGACGCGGCCGAGCGGGCCCACCACCTCCTGGAACTGATCGTCAACGGCCTCCGGAGCCGGTGAGCACGGCCAGCTGGGCCAGCGGCACGTGGTGCTGGCCGGCGTGGATGTCCCGGTCCCGCAGGCTGCCCTGGGAGACCGGGCGCGGGAACGAGATCTTGACGACGTTCAGCGCGGGCAGGCGGAAGATCTGGACGGCGCCGGCGTCGACCCCGTAGAGCCGGGCGACTACCGGCCCGTTGAGAAATCCGGGATCGGCGACGAGCGCGTATCCCGCGGCGTCCCGCATGAACAGTTCCATCGTCACCCAGAACGGACCGGCGTTCTTGGACCGGACCTCCAGCGCGAGGTCGGCGATCGTACGGGTCTCAGGCATCGCCGGCCTCCGGGAGGTGGACGCGGAACAGGCTGGTCGGGGAGTCCACGTCGACGACGTGGTTGAGCACGAACTCGTAGACCGCGCCGCGCTCGGTCTCGGCCGGCGAGGTGGCGAAGGCCAGGCTGGGCAGATAGCTCATGTCCGGCGTGGGAAGGTGCAGCATCAGCGGGTTGACGACCTTGGCCACCGCCGTCGCGGTCGCCTGCTCGGCCGCCCGGACCAGCAGCATCACGCCGACCTCCTTGGGTGGCCGCCGGTCGGGCTCGATCTCGTCGAGGATCGCGTCGTAGCCGTAGAGGCGCAGGTCGATCGCGTAGTCGCCGTCGGCCAGGCCGAGCGTGCGGGTGACCCACTCGCCGATCATCTTGCGCAGCAGCGCGGCCCAGGTGTCGATCTGGCCGAGGATGTGCGGGTCACGGATCGCGGTGAACGACATCGTCTCGTACCCGGTGATCCGGGCGCCCTCGAGCTTGATGGTGTGCTGCTCGGCCGGCTCGAAGCGGGACCCCTCGACCCGTACGCGCCGGTCGTCCAGCGCCTGGTAGGTCGCGTCGGACACCACGATCGTGCCGGCCGGCTCGCGCATCGAGAACGGGTTCACCGTCTCGTAGAGCATGTGGGCCGCGACCGAGGTGGGGGTGCACGCGTTGCCCGGGTCGAGCGGCTCGATGGTGAACCCGGTCGCGTCGACCGTCGCCAGCACGCCACCGGCACGCGGGTCGGTGGTGCACTGCCCGCCGCACTCGACGATCTTGGCCGCGTGCCACACCGGACCGGCCGGCAGACCCTTCATCAGGGGATAGGCCGCCGCGAGGGCCGTGTCGGTGGCCCGCCCGGCCAGCACCACGTCGGCGCCGCCTTCCAGAGCCGCGACGATCGGCTCGTGTCCCATCATGCCGACGATGTGCGTGCAGCTCGCCAGCGTGGCCGTGTCCAGCTCGCCGGCGGGCGGCAGCGGGTGGATCCGGTCGAGGTCGCCGCCCAGGGAGGCGGCCTGCTGCTCGCTGTAGATGGTGGCGATCCGCAGGTCCAGGCCCTCGGACGCGAGGATCTCGCGGGCGATGCCGGCGACCCAGTCGACCCCCGAGTCGGTGCCGCTCGTGCCGCACGAGCCGATGATCAGTGGGATGCCGGCCGAGGCGGCCGCGCGCAGCAGCAGGCGCAGGTCCCGGGCGACGGCCGCGGCCGCCGTCTTGGCCGTGCCCGAGCCCAGGTAGTAGGGCCCGGAGTCGGTCGAGCCGCCGTCCACGGCGATGACGTCGGCGCCGAGTTCGAGGCCGCGGGTCAGGGTCTCGGGCGGGAAGCCGGCTCCCAGCATGCCGGTGGGGGCGAGAATGCGTACGTCGGTCATGGTCCTCATTTCGTCAGCTCGCCGAGGGCGCGACCGGCCTGCCGGCCGGAGAACAGGCAGCCGCCCAGGAAGGTGCCTTCGAGGGCGCGGTAGCCGTGCATGCCGCCGCCGCCGAATCCGGCGGCCTCCCCGGCGGCGTACAGCCCGGGAACGGGCCGGCCCACGGGGGAGAGCACGCGCCCGTCGAGGTCGGTGTGCAGGCCGCCGAGCGACTTGCGGGTCAGCACGTGCAGGCGGACGGCGATCAACGGCCCGGCCGACCGGTCGAGCAGCCGGTGCGGCGGGACGGTCCGCATCAGGCGGTCACCGCGGTAGTTGCGGGCGTTGCGGACCGCCGCGATCTGTTGGTCCTTGCCGAAACCGTTGTCCAGCTCAAGGTCGCGGGCCTCGACGGTGCGCCGGATCTCCGCCGCATCGAGCAGCGGCTCGGCGGTCAGCGCGTTCATGCCCCGCACCAGCTCGTCCAGGTCGTCCGCGACGACGAAGTCGGCGCCGTTGCGCTTGAACGCCTCCACGGGCGCGGGAGCACCGGCCCGGACCCGGCCGAGCACCTGGCGCACGCTGCGGCCGGTCAGGTCGGGATTCTGCTCCGAGCCGGAGAGCGCGAACTCCTTCTCGATGATGCGCTGGGTGAGCACGAACCAGCTGTGGTCGTACCCGGTGGTCCGCAGGTGGGCGAGCGTGCCCAGGGTGTCGAACCCGGGATAGAGCGGCGCGGGCAGCCGGCGTCCCCGGGCGTCGAGCCACAGCGACGACGGCCCGGGCAGGATGCGGATGCCGTGCCGGGCCCAGATCGGGTCCCAGTTCTGGATGCCCTCGACGTAGTGCCACATGCGGTCCGGGTTGATGATCGCGCCGCCGGCCTCGGTGGCGATGCCGAGCATCCGGCCGTCCACATGGGCCGGCACGCCGCTGATCAGGTGCCCGGGCGGCGTGCCGAGACGAGCCGGCCAGTTCCGGCGTACGAGATCGTGGTCGCCCCCGAGCCCGCCGGAGGTCACCAGGACGGCCTGGGCCGTGAGCGCGAAGTCGCCGGTCTCGTGCCGGGAGCTGGCCTGTCCACGGGCGACGTCGCTGGGTTCGAGCACCCGACCGGCCACTCCGGTGACCACCCCGCCGGTGGTGGTCAGCGTGTCGACCCGGTGGCGGTGCAGGATCGTGACGCGGTCACTGGCCAGGGCGGCGGCGATGAACGGCGCCAGCACGCCCGGCCCGGTGCCCCAGGTGAGGTGGAAGCGCGGCACCGAGTTGTTGGCGCGCTCGGCCCAGCCCACGATGGGGAACAGCTTGATGCCGTGCTCGCGCAGCCACGCCCGCTTCCCGCCGGCCGCCCACCCGACGTAGGCCTCGGCCCAGCGCCGGGGCCACGCGTCCTCGGGCCGGTCGAAGCCGGCGTTGCCCAGCCAGTCCTGCCAGGCCAGGCCGGCCGAGTCGCGGATGCCCATCCGCCGCTGTTCGGGCGAGTCGACCAGGAACAGCCCGCCGAACGACCAGAACGCCTGGCCGCCCAGGCTCTGCTCGGGTTCCTGCTCGACCAGGACGACCGAGCGGCCCGCGGCGGCGAGTTCGGCGGTGGCGACGAGCCCGGCCAGCCCGGCCCCGACGACGATGACGTCGGCGTTCACGAGTCCTCCCCGAGGTGGGGCGACGCCGAGGAGCCCGCTCCCACGGGATGGTTCGGCCTTCCGGCCAGGGCGGCGACCAGTTCCTCCGCGCCCCGCAGCCCGGCGTCCCGGCGCGCCTCGGCGGTCTGCCCGGCCATGTGCGAATAGACGGTGATGCCCTCGATCCCGCGCAGCACGCTGTCGGCGGGCAGCGGCTCGACCTCCACCACGTCGAGGGCGGCCCCGGCGATCTGTCCGGTTCGGACGGCCTCGGCGAGGGCTCGCTCGTCGACGATCGGCCCGCGGGCGGTGTTGATCAGGTGGGCCGTCGGCTTCATCCGGGCCAGCGCCGCGGCGTCGATCAGGTGGCGGGTCTTCTCGGTCAGGGCCGTGTGGATCGACACGAAGTCGGACTCCCGGAGCACCTCGTCGAGGGTGCCCTGGAGGACTGTCATACCGAAGGCCTCGGCCAGCGGCCGCACCCGCTGAGCCACCGCGCCGCGGCCGATGAGGCCCAGCGTCCGGCCGCGCAGCTCGAAGCCGTCGCGCCGGGGCCAGCCGCCCGCTTCGACGCCGGCGGCCATCCTGGCGAGGTTCCGGGCCTGGACGAGGAGGAGGCCGATCGTGTACTCGGCGACCGCGTTGGCGTTGATGCCCGGCAGATTGCTCACACTGATGCCCCGCTCGTCGGCGGCGGCCACGTCGACGGAGTCGAAACCCACGCCCGTACGCACGACAGCCCGCAGCGCCGGCGCCTGCGTGAACACCGCCGCCGTCATCGGCTCGTTCGCGATCAGCGCCCCCTCGGCCCCGTCCAGCGCGGCGACGAGATCCGTGGCCGAGCGCTTGCCCCGCAACGGATCGTGCCGGGTGGTGAAGCCCAGGCCGGTGAGGTAGGTGTCCACCGCGTCACCCGGGCTCAGGTAGTCGGTGGTGATCAGAATGGTCGGCATGGGCCTCTTCACTTCGGGCTCGGGGTCACTGTCACGAACGGCCGCAATCACTTCAGGATCGGGGTGCCGGCGCGGCTCTGGAGCCGGCCCAGACGGACGACGACGAGGATGGCCAGGACGGCCAGCACCGCGATGTCGAGCAGCATCCCGTCCCAGCCGGTCAGGTCGACCAGCCCGCCGACCAGGGCCGGGCCGCCGAAGCCACCGAGATACCAGGTGACCGCGTACAGCCCGGTGTAGGTGCCGAGCACGCGGCTCGACGGCGCGAGGTTCCACAGCACGACGGCGGCGTTGATCAGGAACGCGGCGGCGCCGACGGCCGCGACGCAGAACACGACGACCGTCGCCGTGGCGGTCTGCACCGCCGCGCCGGCCGCCATCGCCGCGGCGAAGACGGCCATCCCGACGCCCATGGTCTTCAACCGGCCGAAGCGCTCGGCCAGCAGCGCCACCGGGTAGGCGGCGATCACGTAGGCGATGCCGCTGGGCAGGGTCAGCCCGCCCGCCTCGCCCCGGGTGAGGCCGAGCGCCTCCATCCCGTACGGGGTGATCAGCGACCGGGACGCGAACCAGGCCCCGCCGAAGAGCAGGACGGTGAGCAGCAGGAGCAGGCGCCGCCGGTCGTGGTCGGTGACGAGCTCGGTGATCACCTGCCGGAACGCCACCCGTGTCTCGCCGGGACCGGCCGCGTCCTCGGCCACCGCCTCGCGGTAGGCCGCCGATCGGTTGTCGCGCACCTTGGTGATCACCACGGCGGTGACGATCAGCAGGATCGCCGACGGGATGGCGAACGCCGCCCTCGGGTGATCGTCGACGACGAGGAGGCTGATCAGCGACGCGACGATGATGGTCAGCGCCGCCGCGATCTTGACGATGGCGTTGGCCCGGCTGCGCCGGGCGGGCGGGATGAAGTCGGGCACCAGCGACTCGGCCAGGGGTCGCATCGTGTTGGCGACCAGCGCGTAGCCGACCATTACGGCGATCAGCATCGTGGCCGACGTGGTCCAGGGCAGGAAGACGAACAGCACCGCGGCCAGCGGCATGCCCACGGCCAGGTACGGCACGCGGCGTCCCCACCGCGTACGGGTGTTGTCGGAGCGGTTGCCGATCCAGGGCTGGATGAAGATGCCCAGCAGGTTGTCCATGCCCATCAGCGCGCCGACCAGGGCCGCGCTGGCGACGTGCTCCCGCAGCAGGACAGGCACCTGGTTGTCGTAGAAGTTCCAGGTCGACTCCTGGGCGAACAGGGTGAGAGCGATGTAGAGCGTGATCCTGCGGTGGGACGGTGATGCCGCGCCGTCGCGGGTCGTCATCTCGGCCATGTCGCCTCCCTGCGTCCGCCGTCACGTTAATTTGCTGTAGCAAAAGCGTCAACAGTTGCAAACGAAGTTAGCCATGGCATGGGCTAGAGTGCCGTCATGTCTTTCGCGGGAGCAGGGCGGTCATGAACGCGGCCGAGACGCTGGCCGACCAGGCGTACCGGCAGGTCCGCACGGCCATCGCCACCGGGGAGCTGGCCCCGGGCGACAAGGTGACCGAGCGCGGCATGGCCGAGCGGCTGGCGATCAGCCCCACCCCGGTCCGCGAGGCGCTGCGGCGTCTGGAGCTGGACGGGCTGATCGAGCGGATCGGACCCCGTACGGTGCTGGTCGCCGCGATCCGTGACGCCGCGATCGACGACCTGGCCGAGGTCGAGGTCGGCCTGCGCGGTCTCGTCGCCCGGTTCGCCGCGCGGCACGCCACCGCCGATCAGCTGGACGCGCTCGACGCCGTCCTCGACCGGGCCGACGACCTGCTGATCCTCGTCAAGGACCGGCGCCGGCGGGAGCAGCCGACCGAGCGGCACCTGGCCGAGCTGCTCGACACGATGCAGGAGTTCAACGACACCGTGAACGCCTGTGCGCACAACCCGGTGCTCATCCGCATGCTCGAGCAGAGTCGCGTGTTCAGCCGCCCGCGCCGCCGCGAGCTCGTGCTGCGCCGGGTGGCCGAGGACGATACGTTCGGCTTGGAGAGATACACCAGCCATCGCGCCCTGGTCCGCGCCCTGCGCGCGGGCGACTCGGCAGCCGCCGAGCAGATCGCTCTCTCCGATGCCCAGGGCGGGCTCGCCGCACTGAGGGAGGCACCGTGACCACCCATCGCATCGCCGTCATCCCGGGCGACGGCATCGGCCGGGAAGTCGTACCGGCCGGGCTCGAGGCCTTGGAGGCGACCGCCGGCCGGTTCGGCATCGACTTCACCTTCGACGATTTCGACTTCGCCAGCGCCGACTACTGGCAGCGGCACGGCGCCATGCTGCCGCCCGACTGGGAGCAGACGCTGCGCCCGTACGACGCGATCTTCTTCGGCGCGGTCGGCTGGCCCGAGGTCGTCCCCGACCACGTCTCGCTCTGGGGCAGCCTGCTGCAGTTCCGCCGCACCTTCGACCAGTACATCAACCTGCGCCCGTGCCGGCTCATGCCCGGCGTCCGCGGCCCGCTGGCCGGCCGCGAGCCCGGCGACATCGACTTCGTGGTCGTCCGCGAGAACACCGAGGGCGAATACTCCAGCATCGGCGGCCGGATCTTCGAGGGCACCGAGCGCGAGACGGTGCTGCAGGAGACGGTCATGACCCGGATCGGCGTCGACCGGGTGCTCCGCTACGCCTTCGAGCAGGCGAGCCGCCGCCCGGCCGGGCACCTCACCTCGGCGACCAAGAGCAACGGCATCTCGATCACGATGCCCTACTGGGACGAGCGCGTCGCCGCGATGAAGGACCAGTTCCCCGGCGTACGGGTGGACAAGTTCCACATCGATGCGCTGGTCGCCTTGTTCGTGCTGCACCCCGACCGGTTCGACGTGGTGGTGGCCAGCAACCTGTTCGGCGACATCCTCTCCGACCTCGGCCCGGCCTGCACCGGCACGCTCGGCATCGCCCCCAGCGCCAACATCAACCCCGAGCGCGACCACCCCAGCCTGTTCGAGCCCGTGCACGGCTCCGCCCCCGACATCGCCGGCCAGGGCATCGCCAACCCGGTCGGCCAGATCTGGTGCGGCTCGATGATGCTCGACCACCTGGGTCATCCCGACGCGGCCGCCCACCTGCTCGGCGCGATCGAGGACGTCCTGGCCCACGGCCCGGCCGAGGCGCCCCTGACCCCCGACCTGGGCGGCAAGGGCACCACGGCCGAGTTCGGCCACGCGATCGCCGAGCGCGTCCGCGAACGCTGAGGGGCACGGTCAGCCCGAGCGGGCCGGATCCCGGTCGGTGACGGCGGCGAGGTGGGTGCGGACCTGCTCGGCCTCCGGGACGCCCAGTTCGGTGTAGAGCGTCAGGGCCTCGCGGTAGTGCTCCCGGGCCAGCAGGTCGTGGCCCAGGGCGTGGTAGGCGTGACCCAGGCCGGTGGCCGCGCGGGCCTGCTGGTAGCGGTTCTCGATCTCGCCGGCGACGGTGCGGGCGCCCGCGTGGTGGGTCAGGGCCTCGGCCGGGCGCCCGGCCCGGTACGCCACCTCGCCGAGGCCGTTGAGCGAGAAGGCCTCGCCTTCCCGGCTGCCGATCTCGCGGAAGAGGGCCAGGGCGCGGTCGAAGTAGCCGGTGGCCTCGTCGAACTCGCCCCGGTGGGTGTGCAGCATGCCGAGGCTGTCCAGGGCGCTGCCCTCGCCTATGCGGCTGCGCAACCGGCGGCGCAGCCTCAGGCACTGCCGCAGGTGGTCGCCGGCCGGCTCGTATTTCCCGGCCCGCATCTCGATGTTGGCCAGCACGTCGAGCGCGTAGCCCTCGCCGTGCTCGTGGCCGACCTTGCGGGCCTGGGTCAGCGCCTGCAGGCCGACGTCGAGCGCTTCCGCGGAGTGGCCCAGGCGGTCCAGCGCGGTCGCGAGGCTGCCCAGAGTGGTGGTCACGTTGGTCTCGTCGCCGGCCTCCCGGTAATGGGCCAGGGACTGTCGCAGATGGTCGACCGCCTCGGCGTACCGGCCCGCCCGCTCGTCGATGGCCGCGAGGCTGAACAGCACGCGGCCCTGGTTGCGGGCGGAGTCGCCGATCCGGCGCCACACGTCCAGCGCGCGCCGGAGGTGGTCGGCCGCAAGCTCGTACTGTTCGGCGTAGAGGTAGGAGATGCCCAGATTGGTCAGCGCGGTGCCCTGGCCCGCCAGGTCGGCGCGGCCGAGGGCGGCGCGGTGCGCGTTCGTGTAGACGGTCAGCGCCTCGCTGTGGTGCCCGCCGCCGATGAGATAGCGGAACAGGACGCCGGAGAGCCGGGTCGTGTGGCCGGGCCAGCCCTCGGTCGCGGTGTGCTCGGCCATGGCCACCAGGGTGTGCCGTTCGGCGTCGAGCCAGGCCACGGCGGCGCCGGGGCCGGTCAGGTCGGGGGCCGGGGTGCCGGCCGGGCCGATCGCGGGGTGCAGGTGGGCCTCCGACGGGTGCAGGGCGTTGATGGCGGCCGCGGCGGTGGCCAGGTAGTGGTCGAAGAGCCGGGTGAGGGCCTCCCGGCGGGCGGCCGGCGGGTCCTGGTCGTCGGCCCGGGCGCTCGCGTACGCGCGGACCAGGTCGTGGAAGGTGTACCGGCCCGGCGCCGTGGGCTGCAGCAGGTGGTCCCGGCCGAGGTGCTCCAGGGCCGCCGTCGCGGCGGGCAGGTCGGCGCCGGTCAGGGCGGCCGCGGCGTACGCGTCGAAGTCCTGCCCGGGGTGCGCGGCGGCGCGGCGCAGGAGAAGCTGCCGGTCGGCCGGCAGGTGCCGGTAGGACAGTGTGAGGGCGAGCTCGACGCCGGTGTCCAGCCGGCGTTCGTGGTGGCGTTCGTCGAGCCGGTCGGCGTGGTCGGTGAGCGTCCAGCCCGGGGTGGCCCGGATGTGCCCGGCGATCAGGCTCAGGGCCAGCGGCAGGTGGCCGCAGCGGCGGGCTATCCGGCCGGCCGCGCCCGGATCGGCGCCGACCGCCACGCCGGGCAGAGCGCCGGTCAGGAAGGCGACCGCCTCGCCCGGGGTGAACACGTCGACCGCCAGCCGGCCGGCCGAGGGCAGGTCGGTGAGGCTGCGCCGGCTGGTGATCAGCGTGAGGCAGCCGGGCACGCTCGCCAGCAGCGGGCCGACCTGCCCGGCGGTGGCCGCGTTGTCGAGGACCACCAGCGCGCGGACGCCGGCCAGCCGCTCGCGATAGGCCGTGGCGCGGGCCGTCACCCCGTGCGGGACCTGATGGCCGGGCACGCCGAGCAGCCGCAGGAAGCCGTCGAGGACGGCGGCCGGGTCGGCCGGGGGCTGGGCCGGGTCGGGGTGGAAGCCGCGCAGATCGACGAACAGCACCCGGTCGAAGGCGTTGTCCCGGAGCAGCCGGTGTCCGGCGTGGACGGCCAGCCGGGTCTTGCCGACGCCGGCCATGCCCTCGATCGCCGAGATCACGACGGCCTCGCCGGCTCTCGCGGCCGGCCCGAGCACGTCGCCGAGCCGGTCGAGCTGATCGTCGCGGCCGACGAAGCCGGCCAGATCGGGCGGCAACTGGTCGAGCACCCGCGCCTGCGAGACCGCCTTGGTGCCACCGGCGACCACCCGCAGGGCCTGGCGCCACCGGGACACGTACCCGGAGTCGGGGTCCAGCGCCCGCACCACGGCCAGGATCAGCTCGGTGTTCAGCCGCCGCCGGCCGGGCTGGAAGCAGTTGGCCACGGTCGACCTGATCGTCAGCTCGGCGGCGGGCCGGCCCTCGGCGGTCCAGGCGTCGTTCACCCGGCTCTTGATCTTCTCGTACGACGGGTCGCCCGCCCAGATCTTCAGCTGCCGCAGCCGCTCGACCAGCTCGTCGACGTCACCGGCCCCGGCCGGCTCGGGCGGCGGGCCCGGTTCCTGCGGCACAGACATGGACGCGACCCTATCGCCCGGCCGCGGCCGGGCCGTCGGCCGCGCCGCTCAGAAGATCCGGACGGCGGCCTCGGCGGGCGCCGCGAGCAGGCCCTCGATCTCGTCGTCCAGGCGCACCAGGGTCAGCGACGCGCCGGCCATGTCGAGCGACGTGCAGTACTCGTTGACGTAGCTGCGGCCGACGGTGATGCCGCGGTCGGCCAGGCGGCGGTGGGCGTGGCGGAAGAGGATGTAGAGCTCGCTGACCGGGGTGCCGCCCAGGCCGTTGATCATCAGGGCGACGCGGTCGCCGGAGGCGTACGGGAGGTCGCCGACCACGGCCTCGAGCAGGTCGTCGACGATCGCGTCGGCGTTGGTGAGCTTGCGGCGCTCGCGTCCGGGTTCGCCGTGGATGCCGACGCCGAACTCCATCTCGTCGGCGCCCAGCTCGAACAGCGGGGAGCCTTTCGCCGGGGGAGTGCAGGCGGTCAGCGCCACCCCCATGGTCCGGGTGACGTCGTTGACCTTCTTCCCGATCCGGATCACCTCGTCGAGGTCGGCCCCCTGCTCGGAGGCGGCGCCCACGGCCTTGATGACGAAGAAGTTGCCGGCCACGCCGCGCCGGCCGACGGTGTACGTGGAGTCCTGCACGGCCACGTCGTCGTTGATCGTCAGGATCTCGGCCCGGACGCCGTCGGCCTCGGCCATCTCCTTGCCCATGTCGAACGCCATCCGGTCGCCGGTGTAGTTGTTCACCAGCAGCAGCACTCCCTTGGGCGAGGCCAGCAGCTTGGCCGTCTCGTAGACGTAGTCCATCGGCGGGGCGGCGAACACGTCGCCCGGGCAGGCCGCGTCCAGCAGACCGCGGCCCACGACCATGACGTGGGCCGGCTCGTGCCCCGAGCCGGAACCCTGCACGATCGACACCTTGTTCTCGTCCGGCGCGTCCGACCGCATGATGAGGTTGTACGCCGGTATGTAGCGCAGCTTCCCGGGATTGGCCAGGGCGACGCCCTCCAGCATCTCCGACACGTAGTTCTTGGGGTCGTTGACGAACTTCTTCACGATGTCGCTCCTTGTCTCGGCCACGTTTCGCTGATCCGTTCGGCGATCACCGCGACCGCGGTGGCGCCGGCGTCGACCGAGCCGCGGCTGCGCTCGCCGGTGTAGGCCGCCCGGCCGCGCCGGGCGACCAGCCCAGCCGTCGCGTCGGCCGCTTCCCGGGCCGCCGTCGCCGCCGCCCGCAAGGCCCCCTCGGCGCCGTCGTCCAGCGAGGCCGACAACTGATCGGTCAGCGGCACCAACGCGTCGAGCAGCGTCTTGTCGCCGACGTCGGACTGCCCCCGCGCCTTGATGCCCTCGATCGCGGCCCGCAGCATGGCGACCACGTGTTCGCCGTCCAGCTCGGTCGTGTGACCGGCGGCGGCGCCGGCCCGCAGGAACGCCGTGCCCCAGAGCGGACCCGACGTGCCGCCGATGCGGGAGGCGATCACCATGCCGCTTCTCTTGAGGAACGCGCCCGGTTCCGTACGGTCCAGGTCGTCCCAGCCCTCGAGGAGCTTCTCGAAGCCGCGGGCCAGCGAGTATCCGAAGTCGCCGTCGCCGACCACGGAGTCCAGGTCGCCGAAGTACTTCTCGTTCTCGATGGCCGTCTCGGCGATGGTCCGGACGACGAACTCGGTGTGCCGCAGGCTCATGCCGGCCCTCCCAGACAGGCGCGCAGGTCGTCGAGCGTGAGATACGCCCCGGGACGGGCCCGGCCCCGGTTGGCCAGCACCTCGATCGGCGGGCGGTCCTCGTCGCCCAGCTCGGACACCACCAGGGCGGCCTCGGTGAAGTCCTCGTCGCGGGTGTAGCCGTTCACCGTCACCAGGCACGTCAGGCCGGCCCGGGTGGCCGCCAGCAGCCCGTTGCGCGAGTCCTCGACGACGAGCGTGCCGGCCGGGTCGAGCCCCAGCTCGGCCACGGTCAGCCGGTAGATCGCCGGGTCGGGCTTCTTGGCCGGCACGACGTCGCCGGCGAAGACCGGAATGGCGGCGGCCGCGTCGCCGGCCGCGTTCGCGAGCACGGCGCGGACGGACTCCTCGGCCGAGGTCGACGCGACCGCGACGGTCCAGCCGGCGGCCAGCGCGTCCCGGATGATCCGGGAGACACCCGGCCGGGTCGGGATCTTCCCCGCCGCGACGAGCTCCCGGAACGCCGCGGTCTTGGCCTTGTGCCAGGTCAGGAGCTTTTCTGTACGGTCGCCGGGGCCCGCCGCCGCGGCGAAGGCCGGGTCGTCGAACAGGGCGGCCATCCGCTCCTTGCCCCCGCCGATCCTCAGCTTGGCCGCGTACTCGTCCTCGGTCCACCGCACCGGCAGGCCGAACTTCTCGAAGGTGGCGTTGAACGCGGGCAGGTGGCCGTACCGTTCGGTGTCGGCCAGCACGCCGTCGCAGTCGAAGACCAGCGCGGTCACCAGGCCCGCCCCGATCCACCGAACAGCCGGATGTGCCGCCGGGCCATCTCGAGCACCGCGGTCCGTTGATGCCGGAACAGCGACGGCGGGTCCCACTTGTCCCGCTCGGTCGTCGCGCGCAGGAAGTCCAGTCCGGACTTCATGAACGTCTCCTTCAGCGCGGTCGAGATGTTGACCTTGGCGCAGCCCCGGGCGATCAGGTCGGTGAACTGTTCGTCGGACAAGCCGGTGCCGCCGTGCAGGGCCATCGGGATGCCGGTGGCGGCGACCAGATCGCTGATCCGCCGGGCGTCCAGCACCGGCGCCTGCTTGTACCGGCCGTGCGCGTTGCCGATGGCCGGCGCGAAACAGTCGACGCCGGTCCGTTCGATGAAGTCGACAGCCACCTCCAGGCTGTGCACCCGGGGCGCCTCGTCGGAGCCGAGATCGTCCTCGACGCCCTGGATGCCCTCGATCTCACCCTCCACGTGGGCGCCGGTCCGGCGCGCCTCGGCCACCACGTCGGTGGTCTGCCTCAGGTTCTCGGCGAGGTCGAGCTCGTGCGCGTCGAACAGCACCGAGTTCCAGCCGCCGGCCAGGCAGTCGCTGATCACCGTACGGTCGGGGCAGTGGTCGAGATGCAGGGTGACCGGCACGTCGGCCTCGCGGACCAGCGCCTCGACGATGCCGTGCAGCCGGGCCCGGCCGTACTGCCGCACGGTCTTGACCGAGGTCTGCAGGATCACCGGCGCCCGTTCCTCGGCGGCGGCCGCGACGACGGCCTCGATGGTGAGGTCGTTGATGATGTTGATGGCGGCGACCCCGTACCGGTCGGCCAGCGCGCGATCGAGGATGTCCTTCAGGGCGACGATGGGCACGAAGCTCAGTCAAGCCGGTGGAGCCGATCACCGATATGGGGGAATCCACCCGTTGTCCAGCGCCACCACGACGGCCGCCGTCCGCCGCGTCGTGCCGGTCTTGCGCAGCACCGCGGCGACGTGCTTCTCGACCGTCTTGGGCGACACCACCAGGCGCGCGGCGATCTCCCGGTCGGTGAGCCCCTCGCGCAGCAGCGCCAGCACCTCGGCCTCGCGCGGGGAGAAGGGCGGCCCGGGACGGAGGGCGCCTTCCTCCGGGGCCGGGACCCGCCGGGCGATCAACGCCCCGAGCGACGGGTCGCCCCGTCCGGACAGGACGATCGCGGCCGCCGCGGTCTGGGTCAGCGCCTCCAGGTCGTCCACCGCGCCCGGGGTGAGGTCGTCGGCGGTCGGGGCGAAGACGACGTTCACGGCGATCACCTCGCCGCGCCACCAGACCGGCACGGCGACGGCCGCGCCCCGGCTGGCCGGGTCGGTGCCGGCCAGGTGCCCGGCGCGCAGCCGCCCGTAGTCGGGGATGACCACCGGGCGGCGCCGGCCGAACGCCCGGCCGGTGGCGCCCTCGTCGAGCGGGAACCGCTGTCCCAGTCGGCAGCGCGCACCGACCTCGGCAGCTTTCACATAGTGCCCGTGGGCGGCGTCGACCAGGGAGATGCTGCCCGCGGCCGAGCCGGTGAGCCGTCCGCTGTGCCGCAGCAGCCGGCGCAGCACGGGCGCCAGCCGCAGATCGCCGTACACGTCGGCGATCGCCGCGTCGAGCCGGAAACCCTGCCCAGGCATACCTGGAATCTAGGTTCGCGGCACGCCCGAATCAACCGGCCGATGCCGATAGCATCGACGCAAATCACTTGAGCGACCGCGGGGGACATCGTGATGGAGTCGACGTCGGAGTTGGACACGGGCACGCCGCACTCGGCGAGGCTGTGGAACTACTGGCTCGGCGGCACGGACAATTTCGCGGCGGACCGGGAAGCCGGTGACGTGATCGCCGGGATCTTGCCGTCGATCGTCACGCTGGCCCGGGAGGACCGGAAGTTCCTGCGGCGTTCCGTCCGGCATCTGGTCGGCGACCTCGGCATCCGGCAGATCCTCGACATCGGCGCCGGCCTGCCCACCGCGGCCAACACCCACGAGGTGGCGCAGGCCGTCGCCCCGGAGAGCAAGGTCGTCTACGTCGACAACGACCCGCTCGTGCTCGTGCACGCCCGCGCGCTGCTGGACGGGGCTCCCGAGGGCCGGACCGAGTATGTCCAGGCCGACCTCGCGGACCCCGGCTCCATCCTGCGCGCGGCCGCCGGCATTCTCGACTTCACCCGGCCGGTCGCGGTCACATTGCTCGGCATCCTGCACTTCCTGCGGGACGACGAGGCGGCGCTGAACGCCGTCCGCACGCTCGTCGACGCGGTGCCGGCCGGGAGCTGTCTGGTGATCGCGCACGGCTGCGACGACATCAACACCGCCGAGGCCGGCCGGATCGTCGACTTCTGGAACGAACGCGGCACCCCGAAGATCAAGTATCGCAGCGCCGAGCAGATCGGCCGGTTCTTCACCGGATTGCGCCTGCTGGAGCCCGGCGTCGTGCCCTGCAACCGCTGGCGTCCGGACGGCGAGACCGGAGACGTCGACGTCAACCAGTTCTGCGGCGTCGCGATCAAGGAGACCGCCGCCGGCTGAGCCGGGTCAACCGAGCCGCCGGGCCTCGCTCAGCAAGGCCGCGCGTACGACCCGGGCCGGCCCGGTGAGAACGCCAACCCGCGCCAGCAGCAGCCGGCGTCCGGTCCACTCCGGATCGTCCACCTCGACACATACGACCCCGTCGGGCAGCGCGCCCAGGGCCAGGCTGGGGATGGTCGTGACCCCGAGCCCGGCGGCGACGAAGCCGAGCCGGGTCGACCAGTCGGCGAGCTCGGCCGTCACCCGCGGGTGCGGCAGGGTCGGCCAGGCGCCGAACTGCGGCTCGCCCCGCGCGCCGCGGCCGGCTATCCAGTCCTCGTCGGCCAGGTCGGCGACGTCGACCCGCTCGGCGCCGGCCAGCCGATGCTGCCGGCCGACCGCGAGCAGAAGTGAACCGGACGGCACCGGCTCGACCTCGATGCCGGTCAGCTCCCAGCCGGGCAGGCCGGCCCCGGACGACAACAGCGCGAGGTCGAGGCGCCCGGCCCGCAGCCGCCGGATCTGCACGGGCGTCGAGGACTCGAGGAAGTCGACGGCGACGGACGGATGCTCGGCCCGGACGCGGGCGATCGTGCGGGGCACGAGTCGCATGGCCGTGGTCGGGAAGCCGCCGAGCGCGACCCGGCCGTCGAGCGGTGCCGCCTCCTCGGCGAGCTCGCGCTGCGCGGCTTCGAGCTGGTCGAGGACGGCCGCCGCCCGTACGGCCAGGCGGTTGCCGGCCTCGGTGGGCTCGACCCCGCGGGGACCGCGGCGCACCAGCTGCCGGCCGGCCGCCGCCTCCAGCGAGGCGATCTGCTTGGACAGCGCCGACTGGGTGAAGCCGAGGCGTTCGGACGCCGCGGTGAGCGAACCGGTCTCGATGACCGTCCGCAGCGCCCGCAGCAGGTGCGGCGAGACGTCCAGGCTCATGGCGCCAGTATGCCAGGGTGGAATACCGGATCTGACGATCATTCGCTGGTGGCATGCCTCGGGCCGGCGCAGACTCGACGCATGAGCAAAATCTGGTTCATCACCGGTACGTCGAGCGGCTTCGGCCGGCTCTGGGCCGAGGCCGCGCTGGAGCGCGGCGACCGGGTCGTCGCCACCGCGCGCTCGACCAAGACGCTGGACGACCTGGTCGAGCGCTTCCCGCAGACTGTCCTGCCGCTGGAGCTGGACGTCACCGACCGGGAGGGCGTCTTCGCGGCCGTCGACCGGGCGGTGCAGCGCTTCGGGCGCATCGACATCGTCGTGAACAACGCCGGCTACGGCCACGCCGGCATGGTCGAGGAGCTGACCGAGCGCGAGCTCCGGGAGCAGATGGAGACGAATTTCTTCGGTGCGGTCTGGGTGACCCAGGCCGTCCTGCCGGTCCTGCGCCGTCAGGGCGCCGGGCACGTACTCCAGGTGACCAGCGAGGGCGGCGTCCGCGGCTATCCGGCCTTCGGCGCCTACCACGCCTCGAAGTGGGCGGTCGAGGGCCTCACCGAGGCTCTCGCGCAGGAGGTCGAGGGCTTCGGCGTCCATCTCACGGCGGTCGAGCCCGGACCGTACGCGACCGACTTCGTCTCGCGCGGTCTGCGGACCAGCGCCGTGCTGCCCGACTACGAGTCGGCCCACGAGACCACGGCGCCCGCCTTCCGGATCGGCGATCCGGCCGCGACGGTGCCGGCGATCCTCGCGCTGGTCGACGCGGTCGAACCGCCGCGCCGGCTCATCCTGGGCGACGTGTTCGCCGAGATCGAGGCCATCTACGAGGAGCGGCTGCGGACGTGGCGCGAGTGGCAGCCGGTGGCGCTGGCCGCCTTCGGCACGCGCGTCGGCTGAGGCCGGGCGAGACCGCCCGACACGAGCCTCGTATCCTCATGGCCATGGACGAAGACCTGGTCGAGTCCGAGGCAGGCTTCGCGGGACTGGGGCTTCGACCTGAGCTGCTGCACGCGCTGGTCAGCCTCGGCTATGAAGAGCCCACCCCCATCCAACGCGAGTCGATCCCGCCGCTGCTGGCCGGCCATGACCTGGTCGGCCAGGCGGCGACCGGCACGGGCAAGACGGCGGCCTTCGCGCTGCCCATCCTGCAGTCGCTGACCAGCGACCGGGACGGCGGGCCGCAGGCGCTGGCCCTCGTGCCGACCCGCGAGCTGGCCGAGCAGGTGTCCCAGGCGGTTCACCGCTACGGGCGCGATCTGGGCGTGCGGGTGCTCCCGGTCTACGGCGGACAGCCGATCGGGCGCCAGTTGCAGGCGTTGCAACGGGGCGTGCAGGTCGTGGTCGGCACCCCCGGGCGCGTCCTCGACCACATCAGCCGGGGCACCCTGCACCTGGGCGAGGTGCGGACGGTGGTGCTCGACGAGGCCGACGAGATGCTCGACATGGGCTTCGCCGACGACATCGAGGCGATCCTGGCCGAGACCCCGGCCGAGCGGCAGACCGTGCTGTTCTCCGCGACGATGCCGCCCCGGATCGACGCCATCGCCCGCCGCCACCTGCGCGAGCCCGTGCGCATCCAGATGGGCCGCGAGGTCGCCTCTCCGGGCGAGATGCCGCTGGTCCGCCAGAGCGCGTACGTCGTGGCCCGCGCGCACAAGGCGGCCGCGCTAGGCCGGATCCTGGACGTCGAGGCGCCCACCGCGGCGATCGTGTTCTGCCGCACCCGCGAAGAGGTCGACCAGGTCACCGAGGCTTTGAACGGGCGCGGCTACCGGGCCGAGGCGCTGCATGGCGGGATGAGCCAGGACCAGCGCGACCGGGTCATGGGCCGGCTCCGCGGCGGCAGCACCGAGCTGCTCGTGGCCACCGACGTCGCCGCCCGCGGGCTCGACGTCGAGCAGCTCACCCACGTGATCAACTTCAACGTGCCGGCCGCGCCGGAGGCGTACGTGCACCGGATCGGCCGGGTCGGCCGGGCCGGGCGCGAGGGGGTGGCGATCACCCTGGTCGAGCCGCGTGAGCAGCGCATGCTCAAGGCGATCGAGCGGCTGACCGGCCGGCGCATCCCGCTCGAGCGGCTGCCCACGGTGACCGACCTGCGGGCCCGGCGGCTCGAGCTGACCCGGGCCTCGCTGCAGGCGGCCCTCGGCGACGACGACCTGCAACGCTTCCGGGTGGTGATCGACTCGCTGACCGACGAGGTCGACCTGGAGAACATCGCCCTGGCCGCGGTCAAGTTGCTGCACGAGGCGGCCGGCGGCGACGTGGACGAGCAGGAGATCCCGTCCCCGGCGCCGGCGCGCGCCGAACGGGAGCCGCGCGAGCCGCGGGGTGACCGGCGCCCGCGCTCGTCCGACGCCGGGGTGGCCCGGTTGTTCGTCGGCATCGGGCGGCGGGCCGGCCTGCGCCCGCAGGATCTCGTCGGCGCCATCGTGGGGGAGTCCGGGCTGCCCGCCAAGGAGATCGGCGCCATCCAGATCACCGACCGTTTCTCGCTGGTCGAGGTGCCCGACCCGGCCGCCGAGCGGGTCATCCAGGCGCTGTCGCGCAGCACCATCCGCGGCCGCCGGCCCACCGTCCGCCGGGAGCGTTTCCAGCGCTGACCCCGCAGATCCACGCCGGTTCCGGACACGCGGCGGGTTCGATCGTGTAACCGTAGAAGTGTGGGGCACGAGTTGGCGCGGCCATCCGCCAACCGGGCGGCGGTCTTCCTGTGGGTGGTGGTGGCCGCCGCCGCCCTCCTGGTGCCGTTCGCCTTCGCGGTGTCCACGCTCGGCGGGCTGGCCACGCTCATGCTGGGCAGCGCGGCCCTCGTCCTGGCCGCGATCACGGCCGGGGTGCGGCTGCACCGGCCACCGTTCCCGCGGGCCTGGTGGCTGATCTTCATCGCGGTCGGGCTGGCCCTGGCCGGCAATGTCATCGTCACGGTGGCCCTGCCGACCTCGATGTCCGGCAGCCCGGTCGCCATCAACATCGTCTACGGGATCACGTACCCGATCCTCTGCGCCGGTGTCGCCCTGCTGCCCAACCATCGGCGGCCCGGCGCGGCGACGCTGGGCCTGACCGAGAGCGCCATCATCGCGTGCGGCGCGGCCGTGATCTGGTGGATGGTCTTCGTCGATCCGGCCCTGATCGACACCGGGGGCATCCACACCCAGGCCTACCTGCTGGTGGAACCGTTCCTCGACCTGGTCCTGTTCGGCTTCGGCGTACGCCTGCTGCTGCTCAGCGACTCCCGGTCGGTGTCCTACTGGCTGGTCGCCGCGTCCTGCGTGGCCCGCCTGGTGGCCGACACCGCCTATCTGACCGTCGGCAGCAGCGCCGGCTTCCCGACCCGGGTGAGCACCGTCGGCTGGGTGGTCTGCAACGGACTGCTCGCGGTGGCCGCCCTGCACCCGTCGATGAAGCGCACCGTCGACCTGCCGGTCAACCAGGCGGCTCTGAGTGGACACGGCGCGACCCGGCTCTACGTCGGCACCGTGGTGGCCACACCGGTGCTCACCGGCGTCTTCCTGCTCCACGAGGGCCTCACCGGCACCCTGGGCAGCCTCGACGTCGTCGTGCCGATGATCGCCGTCGCCATCACGTCGGCCCTGGTCGTCCAGCGCATGCGCCAGCTCAACCGGATCGCCGCCCAGCGCGCCGCCGACCTCGAGAAGGCCCTCGAGAGCGAGGCCGAGCTGCAGCGCGAGCTGGTCTTCCGCTCCCAGCACGACGGCCTGACCGGCCTGCCCCGGCGGTCCGTGCTGCACGACCGGCTCGCCGTGGCCCTGGGGTCGGGTCACCCGGGCGCCCTGCTGCTGCTCGACCTCGACGAGTTCAAGGACGTCAACGACCGGTTCGGGCACACCGTCGGCGACGACCTGCTCAGGGAGGTCTCCGCGCGGCTGGGGACCCTGCTCGGTCGCAGCCTGGTGGCCCGGATGCACAGTGACGAGTTCGCCGTGCTGCTCGAGGGGGCCACGCTCACCGACGCCTGGTCCACCACCGAGCGGGTGCTCACGGCGATGCGGCGCCCGTTGGCCGTGCACGACCACGAGCTGTTCGCGACGGTCAGCATCGGCCTGCGCGAGCTCGACGAGGCCCTGCCGGCGGCCGACGTGGTGCGGGACGCCTACGTCGCGCTGCACGCGGCCAAGGAGGCCGGGCGCAACCAGTTCGTGCTCTTCGACGAGCAGCTGCGCGAGAAGCGGCTGGCGGCGTCACGGACGGTCGAGCGGCTGCGGGCGGCGCTCACCCGCGACGAGTTCCTGGTTCACTTCCAGCCTCTGGTCCGGATCGCCGACGAGCGCGTCACCGGGGTGGAGGCGCTGATCCGATGGCAGCCGGCGGGGGAGCGGATGGTGCCGCCGGACCGCTTCATCGGCGTGGCCGAGGACAGCGGGCTGATCGTGCCGATCGGGGCCTGGGTGCTGCGCGAGTCCTGCCGGGTGGTGGCCGGCTGGCATCGCCGGTACGGGACGGTGGTCTCGGTCAACGTGTCCCCCCGGCAGTTGCGCGAACCGGATTTCGGCATGATGGTGCTGGACGCGTTGCGCACGTCGACCCTGCCCCCGGAGGCCCTGATCCTCGAGATCACCGAGGGCGTGCTGGTCGACTCCGGGACGGTCACCGAGCAGGCGATCAGCCACCTCAGCATGTTGCGCTCGCACGGCGTCCGGGTGGCGGTGGACGACTTCGGCACCGGCTACTCGTCGCTGGCCTACCTGCGCGACCTCCCGATCGACAACATCAAGATCGACCGTTCCTTCATGCCCGCGCCCGGCCCGGTCGACCCGGCCGTGCGCACCGTGGTCAAGGCGATCATCGACCTGGCCGCCGGGCTGCACCTGAGCACCATCGCCGAGGGCGTCGAGACGGCCGACCAGCTGGCGTTGCTGCGCGAGCTGGGCTGCGAGCGGGCCCAGGGCTACTTCTTCTCCCGCCCGGTCCCCGAACCCGACGCGGTCCGCCTGCTCCAGGAGTCCGCAGCCGCCGCCGGGCTTCCGGCCCACTACGGCGACGGCGGCCACCTCTGAGCCGGTACCGGGCGGGAACCGCCGAGCTTCGCGGAACGAAGCGATCGAATGACGATCAACCACGCGGCCGCTGTGGCCGCCCGGCTGTCGCATTCCGACGGTAGGAGCAAGTCGCCCGCGTATCGCCCGCAGGTCGGCGGCGAGGCCCGGAAGAACCACGGGACCTTGCACCTTCGGACAGAGGACGCTGTTCCCCCGCGGTCGGCGGGCCGTCCTGCCCTACTTTCCTGTTATGGCAGCCGACTCAACTCTTGTGGCAGCCGACTCAACTCTTGTGGCAGCCGACTCAGCCCGGGAGGTCGTGCTCGGCGGCGTAGTCGCGCATCGCCGCCGCGACCTCCCGCAGGAACGTGACGGTGGCGGTTGCCTGCTCGGGGGTGAGCCGGCCGGCCGCCTCCTCGATCCGGTCCAACAGCGGCGTCAGGGCGCCGAGCACCTCCTCGTACGCCTGCTCGGTCGCGACCACGGTCTGCCGGCGCCGATCCGAGGGGTGCGGCACCCGCCGGGCGTGGCCGGCGGCGTGCAGCCGGTCGACCAGCGCGGTCGCCGAGGCGGACCGGATGCCGAGGCGGTGCCCCAGCTCGGTCGGTCCGAGCCCGGTCGAGCTGGTCATCAGATGGTCCAGGGCCAGGGCGTCCGTGATGCCGACGCCGAGCCGGTCGGCGAGGCTGTGCGTCGCCTCGCCGTTGGCCTGCAGCATCTCCCGGATCGCCAGAGCCACCTCACTGCGTCCCTGCTGCTGCCTGCTCACGGGGAAATCATACGGCTTTCGGGTAGCAAGAACATCTAGCTACTTGTATAACAAGATTCATGACGACCGAGACAGTGGCCGGAAGGCGCCGCACCCTCCATGCAACCACGATCGCGTGATCTGACGGCCGGTGGCTCGCTGCTGCCGGTCGACCGCCCGCGGGCCCGGGGAAGGTCACCGCTGGAGGCCGAGGGCCTCCGCGGCCGGGTCGACGGGGCGATCGGGGCCTTCCTGTCCGAGCAGGCGCGGGTGCTGGCCGACGTCGACGACGACTGTGCTCCGCTCGTGGGCTACGTGGCCGACCTCATGAGCGGCGGCAAGCGGCTCCGGGCGGCGTTCTGCTACTGGGGCCGGCGGGCGGCCGGTGCGGCCGACGAGCCGGCCGCCGTGACCGTGGCCGCGGCGCTCGAGTTCCTCCAGGCCGCCGCGCTCATCCACGACGACGTCATGGACGGCTCGGACCTGCGCCGGGGCGCCCCGGCGATGCACCGGCGCTTCGGGACGCTGCACCGGGGCAGCCGCTGGGCCGGCGACGCCGACCACTTCGGGATCTCGGCGGCCGTGCTCGCCGGTGATCTGTGCCTGCTCTGGAGCGACGAGCTGTACGCGGGCAGCGGACTGCCACCGGTCGCCCTCGGCCGGGGCCGCGCGATCTTCAACCGCATGCGCACCCAGCTCATGGGTGGGCAGTATCTGGACCTGCTGGACCAGGCGAGCGCCGGCCGCCGGCAGCCGGGGGCTCTCGACCGGGCCCGCCGGGTCATGCACTACAAGAGCGCCAAATACACGGTGGAGCACCCGTTGCTGCTCGGCGGGCGGCTCGCCGGCGCGGACGACGACCTGCTCGCGTCCTACTCGGCCTTCGGGTTGTCGCTGGGCGAGGCCTTCCAGCTGCGCGACGACGTCCTCGGGGTGTTCGGCGACTCCGGCCGGACCGGTAAGCCGGCCGGGGACGACTTGCGCGAGGGCAAGCGCACGGTGCTGGTCGCGCTCGCCTTCGAGCAGGCCACCGCCGTACAGGAGGGGATCTTGACCTCGCTCCTCGGAGATCGCGCGCTCGACAGCGCGGGGGTCGGCGCCCTGCGCGAGATCATCGTCGACACCGGCGCGCTGACCCGGGTCGAGGTGATGATCGGCGAGCTGCTGGAGCAGTCGCTGGCCGCGCTCGACCGAGCCGACCTGGACGAGCCGGGCCGATCCGTCCTGCACGCCCTGGCCGAGGCGGCCACCGACCGGTCGTCCTGACCGCGCCCGGGATCAGGAGGACCGCCGGGCCCCGCGGAGGGCTGTTAGCCTCCGCGCATGTCAGATCTGGGGCCGGTGGCGTGGCCGCCCGAGCCGATCAGGACCGAGCGCCTCGTTCTCCGTGCGTCGCAGGCCCGGGACCGCGCACCCTTCATCGACCTGCTCGCCTCACCGGAGGTGCACACCTACCTCGGCGGCGCTCGCCCGCGAGCCGACCTCGAGCGCGAGGTGCCCGAGGTGCCCGAGGACTGGCCCGGCAGCTTCGTCGTGGAGCTCGACGGCGCGATGATCGGCCAGGTCCTGCTGCGGCGACCGGAAAGGCATCGCCCGGTCGCCGTGGGGAAGGTCGATCTCGGCTATCTGCTCCTGCCCCGGGCGTGGGGAGCCGGGTATGCCACCGAGGCGTGCGCGGCCGCCCTCGGCTGGTTGGCTGCCGTCCTGCCGGGTGAGCCCGTGGTGCTGACCACTCAGAGCGCCAACACCGGCTCGATGGGCCTCGCCGCCAAGCTGGGGTTCACCGAGGTGGAGCGGTTCCAGGCCTGGGGCGCCGAGCAGTGGCTCGGTCTGCGGCCCGCGGTCCCGCCGCCTGCCCGATCGGGTAGTGATTGATCATGCGGTGGTGGCTCTGCGTTCATGAGCGGGGTTCACCGTGACGCCATGACGATGAAGAGGCGCGACGTGCTGGCGGCCACGGGTCTGGGGCTGGTCGGCGGGCTGGTGGTGCCGGCCGGGATGGGCGGCGACGCGGCCGAGGCGGGTGGGCGCCGGCCGGTGGACGGGTGGGGGCCGCTCGCACCGGCGGGCAAGGAGCTGGCGCTGCCGGCGGGGTTCTCGTACCGCACCTTCGGCGCGGCCGGCGGCCGGATGAGCGACGGCCTGCCCACTCCCGGCTGCCACGACGGCCAGGCGGTGTTCGCGGCCGGGCGGGGCCGGGTCCGGCTGATCCGCAACCACGAGCTCGACCTGGACATCCCCGGCGTCGGGCAGCGGGCGCTCGGGCCCCGGAGGGCCTACGACCGTGCCGCCCCGGCCGGCGCCACCTCGTCGCTGTATGACCTGTCCGGCGGGCGGCTGCTGGAGAGCTTCCTCGCGCTCAACGGCACGCTGTCCAACTGCAGCGGCGCGGCGACTCCGTGGGGTTCGTGGCTGTCCTGTGAGGAGACCACCGACGGCGTCAAGGCCGGGTACGAGAAGCCGCACGGCTACGTCTTCGAGGTGCCGTCGGGCGCGCGGGGGCCGGTCGAGCCGGTGCCGCTGAAGGCGATGGGCCGGTTCACGCACGAGACGGCGCCGGTCGACCCGCGCACCGGGATCGTCTATCAGACCGAGGACAACGGCGAGCCCGGCGACGGCTTCTACCGGTTCGTGCCGCACCGCCCCGGGCGGCTCGTCGCCGGCGGCCGGTTGCAGATGCTCGCGGTCACCGGTGAGAAGGAGTACGACACGGCGACCGGCCAGCGCGTCGGCCAGGTGCTGCCGACCCACTGGGTCGACATCGACGAGCCCGACCCGTCGGACGCCGAGGACAACCCGGGCTCGGTGTACTCGCAGGGCCGGGCCCGCGGCGGGTGCCGCTTCCTGGGCCTCGAGGGGTCGGCCTGGACCGACGGCGGCGTCACGTTCGTCGCCAGCGAGGCCGGCGACGGCGAGAACGGCCAGGTCTGGCGGTACGTGCCGACCGGCCACGACACCGGCACGCTGCGGCTGCTGTTCGAGTCGCCCAACCCGAGGACGCTCAACCAGCCGGACACCGTGGGGGTCGCCCCCGACGGGACCCTGCTGCTGGCCGAGGACGGCGACGGCGAGGACGAGGACGGCGGCGACAACTGGCTGCGCGTGCTCACCCCGTACGGGGGCGTGGTGAACCTGGCCCAGGTGATCGAGCCGCTCGATCTGCACTACTGGAGTCCCGAGGACTTCCCGGAGCCCGGGCCGACCGGGGCGAGCGAGCTGGCCGGCGCGTCGTTCACCGCCGACGGCCGGCACCTGTTCATCAACGTCCAGTACCCGGGGGTCACCTGTGTGATCACCGGACCGTGGCGCTGATTGGTCAGCGGACGGTCTGAGCCTCCACGGCACCGGCCAGCTGCGCGGTGACCGTGCCCCAGCCGTCGAGGAAGCCGAGCTTCTCGTGGCGGGCCCGGGCGGCCGGATCCCCGTGCCGGACGACGATCCGGTAGTCGGTGCCGTCGGGGTGCTCGCCCAGGGTGATCTCGGCGGTCATCGCGACCGGCTCGGGGTGGACCGGCCGCCAGTCGCTGTCGAGCGCGTTGGTGAACACGATCCGTTCCTGGTCGTCGACGACCAGGAAGGTCGCGTCCAGGTGCGGCAGGAACGCCTGCCCGTCCTCGCTCAGGCTGGTCACGAGCGCGCCGCCGGGCCGGACCTCCAGGCGGTCGACGCGGCACACGGCCGGCTGCGGGATGAACCACCGGGCGAACCGGGAGGGGTCGGTCCAGGCCCGCCACACGGCCGCGCGCGGGGCCCGGATGACGCGTTGCAGGGTCAGGTCGAGGTCGGGATTCACGACGGGTGCTCCTCATCGGTGACGAATTGTTCGAGACGGTCGGTGCGTTGCTGCCAGATGCTGTGCTGCTCGGCGAGCCAGTCCTGCACGACGGCGAGGCGCTCACGGTTGAGCACGCAGGTGCGCACCCGGCCCGCCTTGGTGGTGTGGATCAGTCCGGCCGACTCGAGCGCGCGCACGTGCTTGAGGAACGACGGCAGGGTCATCGGGAAGGCCCCGGCCAGATCGCCCACGCTGGCCGGGCCCCGGCCGAGCTGCCGGACGACGCCGCGCCGGGTCGGGTCGGCCAGGGCGAGGAACACGTCGTCCACCTCGGGTGAATACTTTGCCACGAGGCTAAGTATTGCCATCCGGGCGGGCCGGCGCAAGGCTGCCCTGGTGGCTGCTGTCTTCGCGTACGGGTCTCTGGTCGCACCGTCCACCATCGCCGCCCTGGGCCGCGACCGCGGCCGCGCGCGCCTGACCGGGTGGTCGCGCAGCTGGAACGTGTGCACCGACAACACCGCGGACGGCCCGGTGGTGTACGAGCAGGCCGACGGCACCCGGCCGCCGATCCAGGTGCTGTTCCTGACGATCGAGCCGGGCGACCGCGACGCCGGGCCGGCCACGGTCGAGGGGGTCCTCATCGAGCTGCCCGACGAGGGGCTGCCCGCCCTCGACGCGCGCGAGGGCAACTACCGGCGGATCGTCGTGGACGTCGACGGGTTCGGGCGGGCCTGGACGTACGTCGCCCGCCCGCACAGCGCCGAGCGGGCCCGGCGGGGCATCGCGGCCGGTACCGCCCGCATCCGCCGGGACTACCTGGACACGGTGGTCGCCGCCTTCGGCCGGTACGAGGGGATGCCGGCGCCGGGGCAGCTGCCGGCGCCGGTCGTCGACCTCAGGCGAGTAGTGCGCCCCCGTCGACCGTGAGCACCGTGCCGGTCGTGAAGGGCTGGCTCAGCAGATACAGGTACGCGTCGGCGACGTCGGCCACCGTGCCGACCCGGCCCAGCGGCACCGCGGCGGCGGTCTCCGCGTACAGCTGCTCGACGTCCTCGCCGGTGCCCCACATCGGTGACCGGGTGACACCGGGCTGCACAGCGTTGACGCGGATCGGCGCCAGCTCGACGGCGAGCGCCCGGGTCAGCGACTCGATCGCCCCGCAGATGCTCGACGCGACCGCCCAGCCCGGCGTCGGACGGTCCGACGCGGTGCCCGTGGTCAGGGTGATCGAACCGCCGGCCCGCAGCTGCGGCAGCGCGGCTCGCACCGCGGCCAGCGCGCCGAAGTAGCGCAGTTCGAAGAACGCCCGGGCCCGCTCGACGTCCATGGTCGCGACCGGGGTGAGCGAGAGCTGCTCCCCGGCGGTGTAGACGAGGTGGTCGAACGGGCCGATCTCGTCGAAGAGCCCGGCCGGCGGGGCCCCGAGGTCGGCGGCCAGGCCGGTGGCGCCGAGACGCCCGGCGGCGTCGCGGACGCGTTGCTCGTCGCGGGAGACGACGACCACCTCGGCGCCGCGCTCGACGGCCGCCTCCGCGGTGGCGTACCCGATGCCCGACGTGCCGCCGAGGACGACCACCCGTTGTTTCGTCATGTTCATGCCTCTACGCTGCGCCGCCGGCGGCGGTCGCGTCCAAGACCTGTTCCGCTCTCTGTAATACCCTGGGGGCATCGACGTGGACCTGCGCAAAGTGCGCTACTTCGTGGCGGCCGCCCGGCATCTGCACTTCGGGCGGGCGGCGGCCGAGCTGCACATCGCCCAGCCGGTGCTGTCCCGCCAGATCCGGGCGCTGGAGTCCGAGCTGAAGGCTCAGCTGTTCCGGCGGGACAAGCGGTCGACCGAGCTCACCGAGGCCGGCCGCCGGTTGCTCACCGAGGCCGAGCCCCTGCTGGCCGCGGCCGAGGCGTTGCGGCGCCGGGTGGCCGAGGCGGGGCGTGGAGCCGACCGGTTCGTGGTCGCCTTCATGCCCGGCTTGATCGTCACCGCCGCCGTGCGGCGGCTGCGTCAGCGCCACCCGGAGCTGGACGTCGCCGTGGTCCGCACGAGCTGGAACGACCAGGCCGAGGTGCTGCGCGACGGCCGGGCCGACGTGAGTTTCGTGCGCCTGCCGGTCGATCGGCGCGGGCTGGCCGTGCGGCCGCTGACCACCGAACCGCGGGTCGTGGTGCTCCCGGCCGGGCACCGGATGGCCGGCAAGGAGTCGGTCCTGATCGCCGACCTGGCGGCCGAGCGGCTGCTGCAGGACCCGGATGCCGTACCGGAATGGCGGGACGTGGCCAGCGGGCCGGCCGAACCGGTGCCGGCGGCCGCCGTGGAGGAGAAGCTCGAGAACGTCGCGGCTGGGCGGGGCATCGTGGTGCTGCCGCTGTCGACGGCCACCTACTACACCCGGCCCGACGTCGTCTGGTGCCGGATCGCCGACATCCCCGACAACCGGGTCGCGCTGGCCTGGATGAGCGAGCGGCGCGACCCGCTGCTGACCGAGTTCGCGTCGCTCGCGGACGACGAGGGCGCGTTCTGAACGGGACTCCCGGGCGGTGCGACTGGCCGGCTACCGGACGTGGCGAGCGTTGTATTCAATGGGATGAATGGAAAGGATCCGTAAGCAGCTGAGGCTGTCGCGCACCTCCCGGACCCGCCGTCTCGACTCCATGGATTCACGATTCGACCGCTGGCAGAGCGGCACCGCCATCGCCGGCATTCTCTCCGTCCTGCTCGTCGGGATCGGTCTGGTCCTCACCAACGACTTCAACCGGGACCAGCTGAAGCTGCAGCAGAGGACCGCCCAGGAGCAGCAGGACCTGGCGCTCAAGGGGCAGCGGGCCGACCGGTTCGTGCAGGCCGTGGATCAGCTCGGCCAGGAGGGCGAGGACAAGCTGGGCGTACGGCTGGGTGGGATCTATGCGCTCGAAGCGCTGATGAACGAGTTCCGGGCCGACGAGAACGTGGTGATCGAGGTGCTGTGCGCGTTCGTCCGCTCGCATGCGCCTTACAAGAAGGGTGGGGGCATCGGTGACGCCACTCAGGACGTCCGTTCCGCTGTGACCGTGCTGGGACGGCGGCCGGATCCGGACGCGCACCTCGCCCTGGACTTCACCAACACCATGCTGGGGCTGGACCGCCTCACCGTTCCGGACGCCAGCTTCCGGGGAGCGGACCTGTCGATCGGGGATTTCTCCGACGCGGTGCTGCCCCGCGCGGACCTGCGTGAGGCGTCTTTCCGATACTCCTACCTGGACGGCGCCGAACTCCGTGGGGCCAACCTGGAGGATGCCTACCTGTACGGGACGAAGCTGCGAGGGGCGATTCTGCCGGGCGCGAACCTGCGGAACGTGGATTTCAGCGAAGCCGTCCTCACCGGTGCGGACCTCACCGGCGCGGATCTCACCGGTCCCCGGACGAAGGGCCTGACCACCGCTCAGCTCGCCTGCGCGAAGGTCGATGCCGCCACCCGGCTGCCGGCGGGAGTGAGCCCACCGGCACCCGATGCGTGGAAGCAGAAGAAGTGCGCCGTGGAGGATGACTAGCCGGTAGGCGCGCGCATTCGCCGCCCTATCGGGACTTGTCCACGGCCAGCCCGGCCGCGCCCAGGACAGCCTCCTCCTCGACCTCCCAGGTGGACACGGCCTCCGGGCGGTGGCGGGGCAGGGCGAAGGCGACCAGGGCCGCCGCGGCCAGGGCGAGTGCCGTGCCGGTGGCGAAGATGACCACGAACTGGGCCTCGTGCGGGAACGGCGCGCCCGGCACCAGGTTGCGGGTCACCATCGTGACCACGAACGCGGTGCCCAGGGACATGCCGACCGTGCGGGCGATCGAGTTCACGCTGTTGGCGATGCCGGTCTCCGCCGGCGGCACGTTGTCGATCAGCAGGGCCGGCAGGGCCGCGTACCCGATGGTGACTCCGGTGTTGACGGCCAGGGCGCCGACGATCACCTGCCACGTGGCGCCGTGCAGGAACGTGAGCATCGCGAAGCCGGCGCCCGAGATCAGAGCGGCGATGGTCAGCGTGGCCTGGGCGCCGAGGCGGGACACCAGGCGACCGCCGAGCGGCGCCGTGACGATCCCGCTCGCGTTGCCGGGGAGCAGATAGACCAGGCTCGCCGCCAGCACGGTGGAGCCGAAGCCGTACCCGGCCACCGCGGGCGGGGTCTGCACCAGGGCGGAGACCGCGAGGAAGACGGCGAACATCGCGAAGCCGAGGAACGAGCCGGCGACGTTCGCGACCACGATCGGGCGGTGGGTCAGCATGCGGGTGCTGACCAGCGGCTGGGTGATCCGCCGCTCGACCACGACGAACACGGTCAGGACCACGGCCGCGGCCACGAGCAGGCCGATCACCCGCGCCGAGCCCCAGCCCCAGCCGTTGCCCTCCTCGAGCGGCAGCAGGAGCAGCACCAGGCCGAGCCCGAGCAGGCCGGCGCCGATCAGGTCGAGCCGGCCGGTGGCCGCGGCCGGCCGGCGAGGGAGGGCGACCACGCCGGCGACGCCGACCACGCTGAGCGCGGTGGCCAGCCAGAACAGCTGGTGGTAGTCGCCACCGTCGCGCATTAGCAGGCCGGTGACCGTCAGGCCGGCTCCGGCCCCGACCGCCAGCATGCCGCTGACCAGCGCCATCGCGCCGGTCAGGCGGGCCGGTGGCAGCTCCTCGCGCAGCACGCCGATGGCCAGCGGGAACAGGCCGAAGCTGGCCGCCTGGGCGACCCGGGCGACGAGCAGCAGGGACAGGTCGGTGGTGGTGGCCGCGAGCACCGACCCGGCCAGCACGACGATCAGGATGCCGAGCATCACCGGGCGGCGCCCGTGCAGGTCGCCGAGCCGGCCGAGGACGGGGGTGAGCACCGCGGCGGCGAGCAGGTTGGCGGTCACCACCCAGCTGGCCGAGGTGGCCGAGACGTCGAGGTCGGCCCGGATGTCGGCGATGACCGGCACGACCAGGGTCTGCAGGGCGGACACGAGCAGGACGACGTAGCACGCGACCGGCAGCGCGAGCCGGGACGGCGAGGGGGACGGCATGAGCCGAACCTAGACGCGCAGCCGACGTTTCTCAACACCGTGTCGAAAATAAGAGATGTGACGACGGTTGCCCTCGACGACGAGGTTGTACGATCGGCGCGTGCCAGCCATCGGGAGCCGTCGCCGACCCACCAAGGGCGATCAGCGCGAGCGCGCCCTGCTCGACGCCGCCCGGGTCGTCTTCCGGGAGAAGCCGATCAGTCAGGTCACCATCGACGAGCTGGCCGGCGCGGCCGGCATCGCGCGCTCGGGCTTCTACTTCTACTTCGAGTCCAAGCAGGCGCTGCTGGCCGCGCTGGTCGACCAGGTGATCGGCGAGAACGATCTGGAGATGGCCGAGTGGCTGGCCTCCGACGGGCTCGACCGGGTCGCGCTGCGGCTGGGGCTGGGCCGGGCGCTGAGCCGGTGGAAGGCCGACGGTCGCTGGCTGCGCGAGGCGTTCATCAACCCGGACCCCGGCCCCGACGTGCAGCAGATCCGCGACCGGCTGGTCGCCGCGGGCTGCTCGGCGTTCAGCCGGCGCATCGAACGCGACGTGCGGGCCGGGCTCGCCGTCATGGGTCAGCCTCAATTGCTGGCCCGGATGGCGGTCAACCTGCGCAGCGTGACGTTCGCCGACGCCTACGCCGACCCGGACGCCTATCCCGACGACGAGCTGCTCGACACCCTGACCGACGCGATCCTGCGCCTGGTCTACGGCGTGACCCCCGACCAGCGGGCGAGCTGAAGGGCCTCAGGCCCGGCGGACGGGCTGAGGGGGGGCCGGGTCAGGTCCGGCGGGCCCGGGCGCGGCTGCGGGCCCGGGCACCGGGCCGGGCGACGAAATCGCCCAGGGCCACGCCGGCGGCCAGGGCGAGCCCGATGGCCAGCGCCAGCGTGATGGTGACCAGACCGTCGACCACCTGCTGGGTGGCCAGCTGATAGAAGCCGCGGTACGCGGTGAGCCCCGGCAGCAGCGGAATGATCCCCGACAGCACGATGACCTGGGAGTGCACCCGCCCCCAGCGACGGGTCAGGCCGGTCGCCAGGCCGACGGCGACCGCAGCGACGCCGGTGGCCGTCACCGCGCCCGAACCGGCGAAGAGCGTGAGCGAGCCGCAGACGGCCCAGGCCATGCCACCGGTCAGCGCGGCCGCGGGCAGCGAGCGCAGCGGCGCGTAGGACGCCAGCGCGAACATTCCCGCCGCGGTGGCCGCGGCGAACGTCGAGAGCCCGAACTGGGCGACGTCGGCGCCGACCGGTTCGGCCGGGTCGAGGGTGACGCCGAAGCGCAGGCCGAGTTTGAGGCCGAGGATGACACCGGCGAGCAGCCCGGCCGACAGCAGCGCGATCTCGGCGGAGCGGCCGGCCGCGGTGACGTAGTAGCCCGAGATCGCGTCGCGCGTCGCGCTCATCACCGACAGGCCGGAGAGCAGGGCCGTGACGCACCCGGCGATGACCAGCGACGGTTGGGTGCCCGGCGGCAGGACGCCGGTCGCGAACACCGCCACCGTGGCCACGGTGGCCACCAGGCCGCCGGTGACCTGCAGGAAGAACGACGGGACGCCCGACCGGTTGAGCAGGCGGCCGATGCGGTCGATGAGGGCGGTGACGACGAACGCGGTCAGGCCGATGAGCACCGAGCCGCCGAGCAGCAGGGCGACCGCGGCGGCCAGGCCGCCCCAGCCGACGGTGGCGACCCAGCGGGGGTACGGGTGCCGGGCCGCCGTGGCCCGGGTGAGCGCGGTCGTGGCCGCCTCCGTCGTCATCCGCCCGCTCGTCACCTGCTCGACGAGGTCGGTGACCGACGCCAGCCGGGTGAGGTCGGTCGTGCGGTAGTTCACGATCCGCATCGAGTTGACCGGCGCGGCCACCATCCCGCGATGGCAGCACATGGCGATCGAGTTGAAGGTGATGTCGACGTCCACGGTGGGCAGCCCGCACGCCGCGGCGAGCCGGGTCATCGTCTCGGCCGTGTCGCCGGCCGGTTCGCCGCTGGACAGCAGCACCTCGCCGACGCCCATGCACAGGTCGACGACCTGGACGACCTCGGCGTCGGACGGCATCTCGGGGCCGACCGGCCGCAGGAAGGCGGCGGTCGGCGGGCCGCCCTCGAGCAGTTCGCGACGCAGGCGACCGCGGAGCCGTCCGGGGATACGAAACATCAGCAAGCTCCCCCCGGAAAGATGTGATCACGAGAACCCTAGCGGTGACCCCCGCATCCGCGGCTCGGAGAGCTCCCGGCGGCGACGTTCACACGGTGGACACGGTGTTGTAATGGGAGCGCTCCCATGTGACGATGACGGTCAATGTCTGAACGGCGTGGGGGTCCGGCTGTGCGCTTGTCGAAAACGTCTCGGTGCCTGGCTGCGGCCGTGCTCCTCGGAGCTGTCACGGTGCCCGTCGGGCCCGCGACGGCCGCGGCTGTGCTGCCCTATCAGGACCCGTCGCTGCCGATCGCCACGCGCGTCTCCGACCTGCTCGGGCGGATGAGCCTCGACGACAAGGTCGGCCAGATGACGCAGTCCGAGCGGGGGACCACCACGGCCGCCGACGTCACCGGGTACCGGGTGGGCTCGGTGCTCTCGGGTGGCGGCTCGGCGCCGTCGCCCAACACCCCGGCCGGGTGGGCCGACATGTACGACACCTACCAGCGCGGCGCGCTCGCGACTCCGCTGCGGATCCCGATCCTCTACGGCGTCGACGCCGTGCACGGCAACAACAACGTGCCGGGCTCGACGATCTTCCCGCACAACATCGGCCTGGGCGCCACCCGCGATCCCGCGCTGATCGAGCGGATCGGCCGGGCCACCGCCGAGGAGGTCGCCGGGGCCGGGCTGGACTGGACGTTCGCGCCCTGCCTGTGCGTGGCGCGCAATGACCGGTGGGGGCGCACCTACGAGTCGTACGGGGAGAAGCCGGAGCTTGCGACGGCCATGACCACCATCGTGGACGGTCTGCAGGACAACGGGGTGCTGGCGACGGCGAAGCACTACGTGGGGGACGGCGGCACCACCGGCGGCGTCGACCAGGGCGACACCGCGATCAGCGAGGCCGAGCTGCGGGCCGTGCACCTGCCGCCGTTCGCCGCGGCGATCGAGCGCGGCGTCGGCTCGGTGATGGTCTCGTACAGCAGCTTCAACGGGGCCAAGCTGCACGGCCACCGCTACCTGATCACCGATCTGCTCAAGGGCGAGCTGGGCTTCACCGGTTTCGTGGTCTCGGACTGGGCCGCCGTCGACCAGTTGGACGGGCAGCGCGGCTTCACCCAGGCCGAGGTGGTCACCGCCGTCAACGCCGGGCTCGACATGGTGATGGTGCCGGCCGACTGGAAGACGTTCGTGGGCTACCTGCGCGCCGCCGTGCAGGCCGGGCAGATCCCGATGGCCCGGGTCGACGACGCCAACCGCCGCATCCTGACCAAGAAGTTCGAGCTGGGCCTGTTCGAGCAGCCGTACGCGGACCGCGGCTCGGCTTCGACCATCGGCGGCGCCGAGCATCGCGCGCTCGCCCGGCAGGCCGTCCGCCAGTCGCAGGTGCTGCTCAAGAAGGGGATCCTGCCGCTGGCCAAGAGCGGCGGCAAGATTTTCGTGGCCGGCAAGAGCGCCGACGACATCGGCAACCAGAGCGGCGGGTGGACGCTGAGCTGGCAGGGCGCGAGCGGCAACACGGTGCCCGGCACGTCGGTCCTGACCGGGATCCGCGCCGCCGTCGGCAGCGGCGCCACCGTGACCTACAACCGCGACGGCACCGGCATCGACAACACCTACCGCGCGGCGATCGCCGTGGTCGGCGAGACACCGTACGCCGAAGGGCAGGGCGACCGGACCGGCTCGCTCGCCCTGGACGCGACGGACCGGGCCACGCTGTCCCGGCTGCGGGCGACCGGCGTGCCCGTCATCGTGGTGCTGGTGTCCGGCCGGCCGCTCGACATCGCCACGGAGATCGACGGCTGGAACGCCCTGATCGCGGCCTGGCTGCCCGGCAGTGAGGGCGCCGGGGTGGCCGACGTGCTGTTCGGCGACCACGCGCCGACCGGGAAGCTGCCGGTGACCTGGATGCAGTCGGCCGCGCAGCAACCGATCAACGACGGCGACGGCAAGACACCCCTCTTCCCGTACGGCTTCGGGCTGACCTATGCCGACCCGCCGGCGCCCACGCCGACCCCGGCGCCCACGCCGACGCCGACCCCGGCGCCCACGCCGACTCCGACCCCGTCGCCCACGCCGACTCCGACTCCGTCGGCCGCGTCGTGCCGGGTGCGGTACACCACCAGCGACTGGGGTTCGGGCTTCACCGGCACGGTCGCGCTGACCAACACCGGCCCGGCGGCGATCCCGTCCTGGGCCCTGACCTGGACGTTCGGCGGTGGTCAGGCGGTCACCCAGGCGTGGTCGGCGCGGGTCAGCCAGAGCGGCTCGGTGGTCACCGCCACCGGCGAGGCCTGGAGCTCCTCGCTGGCGCCGGGCGCGACGGTCAGCTTCGGCTTCAACGGCTCGCACCCCGGCGCCAACCCCCGGCCCGGGTCGTTCAGCCTCAACGGCTCCGCGTGCGCCACGGAATGAAGGCGCGCCACGGAATGAAGGTGCGCCACGGAATGAAGGTGCGCCACGGAATGAAGGCGCGCTACGGAATGAAGGCGCGCTACGGAGTGAGGGCGCGCCACGGAATGAAGGTGCGCTACGGAATGAAGGTGCGCTACCGGATGAGCGCGGCGACCAGCGCGACCGCCGCCGCGAGCGCGCGTACGCGGTCGGCTCGCAGCAGCCGGCGGATGCGGTCGGCGTCGTGGCCGTGCCCGAGCCGGCCGTGCGCGGGAGCGGCCGCGAACGCCGTCACCGCCATCGCCACGGCGGTCGCGGCCACCGCCACCCACGTCCAGACGCTCGGATCCGACCACAGCGCCCACCCGCAGGCCACCAGCAGGGATCCGTAGACGACGGCGACCACCGGCGTGATGGCCCGGGAATGGGCGCGGTGGGCGGCCGTCCACTGCTCCGCGGGCACGCGGGCCAGCGCCGGATAGACGAGCGCGGTCACGGTCGCCTGGAAGCCGAGATGGACGGCGGTGGCGGTGAGCAGTGCGGTCGCGGCTGAAGTGTCAGGCATGGATGTTCGTCCTAGGAGGAGTCAGCACATGAAGCAGTTCCGAGCCGTACTGATCATGATCGGCGCGGTGATAGCCGCCGTCGGCGCCCTCGCCGCGCCCGCGTCCGCCGCTCCGGCCCCCGCCGCCGTGGCCACCGGTTACTCGCACACCTGTGCCGTCCGTACCGGAGGCGCCCTGTGGTGCTGGGGTGGCAACGCGAGCGGCCAGCTCGGCGACGGCACCACGACCAGCCGCACCGCCCCGGTCCGCGTCGGCGAGGCCACGTCCTGGGCCCGGGTCGACGGCGGCACGAGCTACAACTGCGGCGTCCGTACGGACGGAACGCTGTGGTGCTGGGGCAGCAACACCCGCGGCCAGCTCGGCGACGGCAGCACCGCCCGGCGCACCGCCCCGGTGCAGGTCGGCAGCGCGACCACGTGGGCCAGTGTGAGCGCCGGGGACAGCCACACGTGCGCCGTCCGTACCGAGGGAACCCTGTGGTGCTGGGGCTTCAACCGCTTCGGGCAGCTGGGCGACGGCGCCGCCGTCTACACCGCGACCAGCCCGATCCAGGTCGGCACGGCGACCACCTGGGCGAGCGTCACGGCCGGCTTCGCGCACACCTGCGCCTCGCGCACCGACGGCACCCTGTGGTGCTGGGGCGACAGCTCGACCGGTCAGCTCGGCACCGGCGCCCTCGGCTACAAGACCACCCCGACCCAGGTCGGCGCCGCGACAACCTGGTCCGACGTGACGGCCGGCTATCTGTTCACCTGTGCCACCCGCACCGACGGCACCCTGTGGTGCTGGGGCGAGAACGGCTACGGGCAACTGGGCGTCAGCGGCATTTACCAGGCCGCGCCGGTCCAGGTCGGCAGTGTCAGCTCGTGGACGGGCGTCAGCGCGAGCTTCGACACGGCCTGCGCGACCCGGACCGACGGCAGCCTGTGGTGCTGGGGCAACAACGCCTCCGGTCAGCTGGCCGACGGCACCACCACCCACCGCTGGACCCCGACCCGGATCGGCACGGCGACCACGTGGACGGCCGACACCGCGGCCGGCTACCACAACTGCGGTCTCCGTACGGACGGCGGCCTGTGGTGCTGGGGCAACAACGACAACGCGCAGCTGGGCGACGGCACCACGACCCAGCGCCGGGCTCCTCAGCTGGTCACGCTCCCGAGCTGACCGAACACCCGCTCGGCGAAGCGTTCGCCCATCATCCGGTGCGTGGCGGCGTCCGGATGCAGCTGATCCGGCAGCGGCAGCGTCGCGAAGTCGGCCTCACCGTACAACTCTCGTCCGTCGAGATAGGACAGGTGCGGGTCGGTCTTCGCGCGCTGGGCGACTATGCGGGCCAGCTCGTCGCGGATGACGGTGAGCGTCAGCTTGCCCGCGGCCCGCTCGGCCGGATCGCCGGTGGCGACGAAGCTGACCCGGCCCTCGCGCAGGGCGGCCAGGTCGAAGGCGCCGGGGCCGGGGGTGTCCTCGTGGATCGGGCAGAGGATCGGCGAGACGACCAGCAGCGGCGTCTCCGGGTGGCCCTCGCGCAGGGTGTCGAGGAAGCCGTGCACGGCCGGGCCGAAGGCGCGCAGCCGCATCAGGTCGGCGTTGACCACGTTGATGCCGATCTTGACGCTGATCAGGTCGGCCGGGAGGTCCCGCATGGTCCGCGCGGTGAACGGGTCGAGCAGGGCGCTGCCGCCCAGGCCGAGGTTGGTCAGCTCGACCCGGCCGCGCGCCGCCGCGACGGCGGGCCAGGTCGTGCTCGGGCTCGCCGCGTCCGAGCCGTGGCTGATGGAGCTGCCGTGGTGCAGCCACAGCGGCCTGCCGGGGGCCGGCGCGGGCTCGACCGGCTCGTCCGTCCGCAGCTCGACCAGTTCGGTCTTCTCGTTGTGGGGCAACCAGATCTCGACGGTCTTGAGGTCGCCCGAGAGCCCGGCGAAGCGCGCGCGGCCGGGCTCTCCGGGGCGGGCCTCGGTCGCTCCGGTGGCGAGGTCGATGGTGACGGTGGTGCCGCCGGTCACGCTCTGCTGACCGGCCAGGACACCGTCGGCGTACAGGTCGTAGACGCCCTGCGGCCGGGGCGGGGCGCCGCGGTAGACGAGCTTGGTCGGCACGGTGACGAGTTCGACGACCGAGGCCCGGGTGCGGAACACCACCCGTACGCCGGACGGCTGGGCCTCGACCGTCAGCAGCTGCGGGTCGGGGCACTGGGCGCGGGCCCACGCCGGCAGGCGGTGCGGCAGCAGCCCGTGGGCGGTCGGCTCGAGCTCGACGGCGCCGCGGATCAGGTCGGCGGTGATGGGCGTGGTGATCATTTTTGTCCTTCGTGGGGCCAGTGGCGCAGCAGGGCGTCGAGCGCGTCGAGGATGCGCTCCCAGGACTGCTGCGGGCCGGGTCGGCTGTGGTCGAAGCTGCCGCCGAGCTCCTGGGTGATGTAGCCGTGGAAGACGCTGCCGATCAGCCGTACCGCATGGGTCTGGTCGGGCTCGGTCAGCTGGTAGCCGCGCAGGATGGCCCGCATCATGGCCGCGTGCCGGGGCCCGGCGCCGGCCAGGGCCGTCTCGTGATCGAACCGCATCTGCGCGGCGGTGTAGCGGCCCGGATGCTCCCGGGCGTAGTCGCGGTAGGTGGTGCCCAGCGCGACCAGCGCGTCCCGGCCCGCCCGGCCGGCCAGGGCGGCGGCGCCCCGGTCGGCCATCTCTTCCAGGGCCAGCAGGGCGACCCGGGTGCGCAGGTCGTCGGCGTTGCGGACGTGCGAGTAGAGGCTGGCCACCTGGACCCCGAAGCGCCGCGCGACGGCCGAGGGCGTCACGTGCTCGAAGCCCAGCTCGTCGGCCAGCTCGGCGCCGGCCAGGGTCAGGCGTTCGGCGGTCAGTCCCACCCGGGTCATGGCCCCTCCTAAGGTTGTTAGGATTAAGCCTAACACCTTTAGGACTTGCGCAGTCCGTCGAGCATGACGTCCAGGTAGCGGCGGGTGAGGGCCGGGCGTTCGGCCGGTGTGGCGTGCACCGTGGCCGCGAAGACCACGCCACACATCAGGCGCACCACGTCGGCCTGCTCGAGGCCCGGACGGATCAGGCCCGCCGTCCGTACCCGGTCGAGCAGTCCGGCGGCCAGGGCGTCCAGGCGGGTCACCAGCTCGCCGGTCTCCGGGAGCTCGTGCGTGGCGGCGGCGAAGACCGGCTGAACGGCCGCGTCGGCCAGTTGGGCGTCGATGCCGGCGGTCAGGAAACCGGTGAACGCGGCCCAGGCGTCATCGTCGTGGAGAGCGGCCTCGGCCCGTACGGTCAGGTCCTCCAGGCTCGGCCGGGCCAGCGTCTCGAGCAGCGCCTCGGGGGTGGGGAAGTGGCGGTAGACCGTGGCGACGCCGATCGACGCCTCCCGGGCGACCTCGTTGAGCCGCAGCGGACGGTCCGCCGCCAGAAAAGCGCGGCCGGTGTCGACGATGTGCTGCCAGTTGCGGGCGGCGTCTCTGCGGGTCACGGTGACCAGCATAACCGGATAACCCATCCGCCTGCTGCTAGGCTGAAGTGGATACGTTATCCGGGGAGGATTCGGCATGGAGATCGACGCGGCGGGGCGGACCCGCACCTACACCCTGATCGAGCCCGACGGCGGGCACGACCGCCTGCTGCTGGTCTTCCACGGCTCCAAGCAGAACGGGGCCAAGTTCCGGGCCGTCACCGGCGGCGCGTTCGATGCGATCCCCGGCACGGCGGTCGCCTACCTCGACGGCTACCGGGGCAACTGGAACGACGCGCGCACGGCCAGCCGCTTCCCGGCCCGCCGGGCGGGCGTCGACGACGTGGCCTTCGCCGAGGCGGTGGCCGGGCGGCACGCGGGCGGGCGTCCGGTCTATGCGGCCGGCTACTCCAACGGCGGTGGCCTGGTGGTCCGGCTGCTGCACGAGCGCCCCGATCTCGTGGCCGGGGCGACGATCATCGCGGCCCAGCAACCCGCGCCCTCGAACCTCCTCGTGCCCGGGCGCCCGGTCGTGCCCCGGCCGGTGCTGCTCCTGCACGGCACGAGCGACCGGATCGTTCCGTACGAGGGTGGCGAGATGGCGGCCTGGGCCCGCTTCGTCTTCCAGGTCGGCGGCGACATGCTCTCCGCCCCCGGCACCGCCGCCTATTTCGCGGAGCGCAACGGCATCACCGCGCCGCCCACGACGGCCGAGGTGTCCGCCTCGGTCAGCCGCACCGACTACCGCGAGGACGGGCACGCGCCGGTCCGGCTCTACACCCTGCGCGGCGGCGGCCACACCATCCCGGGGCCGCACCCCGGGCCCCGGCTGGCCGGGCCGACCAACCGGGACATCGCCACCACCGAGGTGATGGCCGACTTCCTCTGGCGCTGAGCGCTCAGGCCGGCCACCGCAGCCTGGACGGCCGTGGTGTCCTAGGTATACCTAGACCGCCCGCACGTACCGTCTAAACCGTCCTGACCTGCGAAGATAGGTCAGTGCTTCCGATGTGGCAGCTGCCTGACCGGCCGAGGATGGATCTATCACCGGCTGACGAAGGAGCAAGTCATGTTGATGCACCCCGACCTGATGCTGAGCCTGGCCAACGACCGGCACCGCGAGCTGGTGGCCGAGTCGGAGCGGGCCCACCTGCTCGCCGGCGCCCGGGTGGCCCGCCGGGCCCGCCGAGCGCTCAAAGCGAAGGAGCCCACCGGTAACCTGGCGTCGTGCGAACGATCCGTGGCGGTGCCGGCCCGGTGATGATCGGCCGCGAGAGCGAGCTGCGCCGGTTGGCGCGGCTCGCTTCGGCGCGGGAACCGGCGGTCGCGATCATCGCGGGGGAGCCCGGCATCGGCAAGACCCGGCTGGTGCGCGAGCTGCTGGCCACCGTGCCGGCCGAGACCGTGGTCCTGGTCGGCCAGGCCGAGCCCGGCTCGCTGTCCCGGCCGTACGAGGTGCTCCTGGACGCCGTCGACGGCCGGCCCGGGGTCGACGAGGAACAGCTGGCGGCCCTGGCCGACGCGAGTCGCAGCCCGGTCGAGCGCCTGCACTCGGGTCTGGCCGTGCTGGCCGGACTGATCGGCGACGCGCCCGCGATCCTCGTCTTCGAGGACCTGCACTGGGCCGACTCGGAGAGCGCGGCGCTGTTCGAGCGGATCGCCGACCAGCGTGGCCCGCGGCTGCTCATCGGCACATACCGGCCGGACGAGGTGACCCACCGGCAGCCGGCGGCCGCCCTGCTGGCCCGGCTGGAGCGCCGGCACGCCGTCACCCACGTCCGCCTGGACCGCTTCACCCCGTCGCAGACCGCCGCGTTCCTGGCCTCGGTGACCGGCACCCCGGCGCCGCTGCGGGCCGCGACGGCCCTGCACCACCGCACCGGCGGCAACCCGTTCTTCCTCGAGGAGCTGCTGCGCGCGCTGCCCGGCCACGATCTCGAGGCGCTGGTCGACCAGCCGCTGCCGTGGAGCCTGGCCGACGTCCTGCGCCGCCAGGTCGACGACCTCGACCCGGTCAGCCACCGGATCGTCGAGGCGGCCTCCGTGCTCGGCCACCGCATCCCGTTCGATCTGCTGGCCGGTGTGGCCGGCGCAGGCGAGGACGAGCTCATCGCCGTGCTGCGCGACCTGGTCACCCGGGGGGTGCTGGTCGAGTCGGGGGAGGACGAGTTCGCCTTCCGGCACGCGCTGGTCCGCGAGGCGATCGCCGGTCAGATGCTCGGCCGCCAGCGCCGGCGGCTGCACGAGGCGGCGCTGGACGTGCTGCTCGGCGGCGGCGCGTCCGACCCGGCCATGGTGGCCCATCACGCCCGGGGCGCCGGCCGCTACGACGATCTGGTCGCCGCGGCCCGCGGCGGGGCGGCGCTGTATCTCTCCATCGGCTCGGCCTACCAGGCCCTGCAGCTGGCCGAGATGGGTCTCGACGAGGTCTCCGACGACGTCGAGCTGCTGGGGGCGGCGGCCCGGGCGGCGTGGCTGGCTGGCCTGCTGGACGACGCGCTGCGGTACGCCCGGCACTGGCGGGAGCTCGCCGTCGCCCCGACCGACCGCGCCGAGTCGCTCTACCTGCTGGTCCGGCTGGCCTGGGAGTCGCGCGAGTTCGCGAGCATGCGGGCCCTGACGCACGACATCGAGACCCTGGTCGCCCAGCTCCCGCCGGGCGACGGTCAGGCCCGCGCGATGACGGCCATCGCCCAGTCGGCCAACCTGCAGGACGACTACGACGCCGCGCTGGTGTGGTCCGAGCGCGCGCTCGCGGCGGCCGCCGAGTTCGACCTGCCCGCCGTGCGCCTGGCCGCGCTGATGGAGAAGGGCTCGGTGCTCACCGAGCGCCGGCAGACCGCCGCGGAGGGCCGGGCGATCCTGTCCGGCCTGGTCGACGAGGCCGAGAAGGCGGGGGAGTGGGTGCTCGCCGCCCGCGCCCTCAACATCCTGGTGCTCGACGAGCCGCCCACCTCGCCGGCCGAGCACGCCGAGACCCTCGAGCGGATGCGGATCGACGCCGAGCGAGCCGGCTTCGAGTCGCTGGCGGTGGCCACCTACTTCCAGGGCCGGGCCCGGCTCCTGCTGCGGGCCGGCGACCTCGACGCCGCCATCGGCGCGCTCGAGCAGGGCCGCGAGCAGGACCGCGGCTATCGGCGCCGGGGCCGCTGGGCCGACTACCACGGGGTGTTCCTGGCCGGGCTCTGTCTGGAGGCCGGCGAGCTCGACCGGGTCGAGCAGATCATCGCCGACCTGGCCGTGCTGCCCGACAACCTGCCGACCGCGATTCCCGGCCTCTCGTTCCATCTGGCCTGCCGCCGTCGCGATCTGCCCCGCGCCGAGGAGGCGCTGGACGCGCTCCTGCCCGCCCTGGCCGGCGAGCCGTGGCGCAGCGGCGAACAGGCCCACGACCTGATCTCGGCCGCGCTGGAGCTCGGCCTGCCCGGGCCCCGGCTCGAGCGGCTGGCCGCCGTGCTGCTCGACGGCGACGTCTGGCACGCCTATCGGACGCTCGTCGAGGCCCAGCTCGCGGAGGCGCGCGGTCACCCGGCCGAGGCCCTGGCCGGTTACGCGTCCATCGTCGAGGCCCACGTGCTGGGCCCGGCGACCCGGGGCACCGTACGCGTCGGCGCCGCCCGCTGCCTGCTTTCGGCCGACAACCGTACGGAGGCGGCCACCCACGTCGAGGCGGCGGCGACGCTGCTGGCCCGCTGGCGTGGGTGGCGGGTGACCCAGCTCGGCCAGGTCAGCGACCAGCTCGGTCTGACCGCGGCCGGTGCGGGGGAGGCGGTCAGCGGACCGGCCTCGCTCACTCCTCGCGAACGGGAGGTGGCCGTCCTGATCAGCGACGGCCTGACCAACACGGAACTGGCCCGGCGGCTCTACATCTCGCCGAAGACCGCCGCCGTCCACGTCTCCAACATCCTGCGCAAGCTCGGCGTCTCGTCCCGCACCGAGGTCGGCGGCCTCGTCGGGCGGCAGCCTCTTCTGTGACGCACCTGTCTTCGCGGCTCGACGGTCGACCGTGCCAGAATCGTGAGTATCCACGGTGGACCGACGGCGGGACCGGAGCGGCGATGAAGGACCACGACACCCCGGGCGCCGGCGGCACGACAGCCGTCACCCCGGTCGCCGGGCCCGGTCCGGGTCGCACGGGGCTCGACCAGCCGCGCATCCTCGGCGCGGCGGTGCGGTTCATCGACGAGAACGGGCTGCGCGAGCTGACGATGCGCCGCCTCGGCGCCTATCTCGACGTCGAGGGCATGGCCCTGTACCGATACGTGCCCGGCCGGGAGGCGCTCCTCGACGGGGTGGTGGAGACCGTCGTCGACGAGCTTTTCGGCGACCCGGACGTGCACCTGGAGGCCCGCGCCGGCTGGGCCGACTATCTGCGGCGCCTGGCTCACGGGCTGCGCCGCATCGCCCTGGCCCATCCGGAGGTCTTCCCGCTGGTGGCGACCCGCCCACCGGCCGCGCCGTGGATCCGGCCGCCGCTGCGCAGCCTCCGCTGGATCGAGTCGATGCTCACGGTCATGACGTCGGCCGGATTCAGCGACGAGGCCGCCGCCGCGGCATACCGGGCGTTCAGCAGCTTCCTGCTGGGGCATCTGCTCCTCGAAGTGTCGGCGCGCGGCGTCGAGGCCGGGCTCGACGCGGTCCCGACCGGTGATCTGAGCGCCTACCCCATCCTTCGCCGGATGGAGCCCCACCTGGCCCGCGATGGCGCGGCGCAGGATTTCGAGGAGGCCCTCGAGGCGCTGCTCGACCGGGTGACGTTGCTGCTGCCGCCGCCCCGGGCGGTCGATCTCCGGTAAGCCGATCGGGGTGCCCAGGGATATTTACCGGGCTCGTGTTTACCACGTAAACGGTCGGGCACCAGTGAGGTCGTAGCCGCGTCGCGTGGCCGCCGGAAAAGTGTTCCGGTGGCGGCCGGTGGCCCGATCTTTATCGGAGTATCCATGACGTCGCCTCCCGAATCGTCGTCCTCCACAGGCGCCCACGTCTGGCGTCCCGGAAACGACACACCGACCACTGAGAACCGTCAGAATGATCACGACGGTGCGGGCTCCCGCGCCGTCGGGACCCCCGATCGCCAATCCGTGGTCGCGCGGGAGAAGAGCCGCTACGGCGGCATCAAATGGGGGTCGGCCTTCTTCGGCTGGCTCACCGCGACCGGCACCGCGGTGATCCTGACCTCCCTGCTGGTGGCCGGCGGCGCCGCGGTCGGCGTCTCGACCGGCACCGGCCTCACCGAGGTGCGCGAGCGGGCCGGTTCCGAGGCCGGCACGATGACTGTGCTCGGCGGCATCCTCCTGCTCGTCGTGCTGCTCGTCGCCTATTACTGCGGCGGTTACGTCGCGGGCCGGATGGCTCGTTTCGACGGCGTCAAGCAGGGCATTGCCGTGTGGGTGTGGGCCATCGTCATCGCGGCCCTGGTCGCCGGGGCCGTCGCCGTGGCCGGTGACAAGTTCGACGTCCTGGACCGGGTCGGCGGGTTTCCCCGGCTCCCGGTCGGCGGCGGCGACGTGACCACCGGCGCGATCATCGCGCTCGTCATCGCTGTGGTTGCCGCTCTGATCGGCGCCATTCTCGGTGGCCTGGCCGGAATGCGTTTCCATCGCAAGGTCGACAAGGCCGGCCTCGGCCACTGATCCATTCCGGACGCGCCCATTCACCTCATCTCCTCGGCCCGGCATCGCGCCGGGCGGACTCCCCACGAAAGGATCACCATGATTTCCCAGAACGACATTCAGCGGGTCTTCGGCACCGACGTCTACACCACCGGTGGCGACAAGATCGGATCCGTCGGTCAGGTCTATCTGGACAATGAGAGCGGCGACCCGGAGTGGGTCTCGGTCAAGACCGGTCTGTTCGGTACGAAGGAGTCGTTCGTACCGCTGCAGGACGCCGCCCTCAACGGTGACCGCGTCGAGGTGCAGTACAGCAAGGCGCAGGTCAAGGACGCGCCGCGGATCGACGTGGACGGCGACCTGAGCCCGGCCCAGGAGGACGAGCTCTACACCTACTACGGCCTGTCCTCCACCGGCGGCAAGGTGACGTCCGGCGACAGCTCCGGCCGTCAGACGATCCGCGACACCGCCGACGGCATCGACGTCAGCCGCACCTCTGGCGGCACCGTCCGTGACGGGGACCGGGGCGACACGTCCGGCCGCGGCACCTTCCGCGACGACGACCGGGGCGACACGTCCGGACCGAACACCGACGACGCGATGACCCGGTCGGAGGAGCGGCTCGTCGCCGGCACCCGCACCGAGCAGGCCGGCAAGGCCCGGCTCCGCAAGTACGTCGTCACCGAGCAGCAGCAGGTCAGCGTGCCCGTCACCCGCGAGGAGGCGACCCTGCGGCGCGAGCCCATCACCGACGCCAACGTCGGTCAGGCGCTGGACGGGCCGGAGATCTCCGAGGAGGAGCACGAGGTCACCCTGCACGCCGAGCGGCCGGTCGTCGAGACCGAGGCTGTGCCGGTCGAGCGGGTGCGGCTCGACAAGGAGACCGTCACCGACGAGGAGACCGTCAGCGGCGAGGTCCGCAAGGAGCAGATCGAGTTCGACGGCGCGGACGCCACGGAGCGCCGCGGCCGCTGACCGACCGATACCGATCACGGCCCGATGGTCCTAGCTCTGCGGATCATCGGGCCGTAGTCCTGCGCAGGCCCCCCATCAATTGATCAAATCGCATATGGTGCCGGTCATGGGCCTGACACGTAAGCAGATGCTTTCGGTAATGGGTGCCGCGGCGGCCGCTCCACTGCTGTCCGGTGCGAGCAAGCCCCGGGTGATCCGGCGTGATGTGTGCGTCCTTGGCGGCGGCTCGGCCGGGACGTACGCGGCTGTCCGCCTCGGCGACCTCGGCCGGAGCGTGGTCGTGGTCGAGGCGCTCGACCGGCTGGGCGGGCACACCGAGACCTACCACGATCCGGCCACCGGCAGCACCATCGACATCGGCGTCGTCGTGTTCGAGGACGAGCCGGTGGTCCGCGACTACTTCGGCCGGTTCGATGTCGGCCTGGCTCGGATCGCCGACGGCGGGGGTGGCGGCGGCACGACGGCGTACGTGGACTTCCGTACCGGCCGCCCGGTCGACTACACCCCGGCGCCACCGGTCGCGCTGCCCGCGTACTTCCAGGAGATCAGCCGCTTCGGGCCGATCGACACCTTCTTCGACCTGCCCGACCCGGTGCCGGCCGAGCTGGTCGCCCCGTTCGCCGACTTCGTGGCCAAGCACGACTTCGGCTCGGTCGCCCCGCTGGTCTTCAACTACGGCCAGGGGATCGGCGACGTGCTCGGCCTGCCCGCGCTCTACGCGATCAACACGTTCGGCCTCGGCGTGACCCGCAACATCCTGAACGGCAGCTTCCTGACCACGGCGGCCCGCGACAACAGCCTGATCTACGAGCGCGCGACCGCCAAGCTGGGCGAGGACGTGCTGCTGAGCACGCGCGCGCTGCGGATCGAGCGCTCCCGCTCCGGCGTACGGGTCTGGGTCACCGGCCCCGGCGGCCCCCAGGTCATCGAGGCGAAGAAGCTGCTGGTGACGATCCCGCCGCTGGTCCGCACCCTGGGCGCCGTCGACCTCGACAGCACCGAGCGGTCGGTGTTCGGCACGTTCGTGAGCGGCGCCTACTACACCTCGGTCGTGCGGCTCTCCGGGCTGCCGGCCGGCGTCGGCCTCGACAACGTGGCGGCCGGGACGCCCTACCAGCTGCCGCCGCTGCCGGGCATCTATTCGGTGGCGCCGACCGCCGTGCCGGGGCTCTACAACGTCAAGTACGGCAGCCCGTCCCCGCTGCCCGACGCGGTCGTGCGCCGCGAGATCAGGGCGGGCATCGAGCGGGTCGCCCGGTCCGGCACCTATCCCGTCCGCTTCGAGGGCTTCGCCGTCTACAAGAGTCACACCCCGTTCGAGCTGCACGTCGGCCCGCGCGACATCGCGGGCGGCTTCTACCGCCGGCTCAACGCCCTGCAGGGCCGCAACCACACCTACTGGTCCGGCGCGGCCTGGCACTCCCACAACTCGACCCGCATCTGGACGGGCCTGGAGAGGCTGCTGCCCTCGATCGGCGCCTGAACCGGGTCTCAACCGGCGGCCGTGAATCCTCGGCTGACCATGAGGGCAGCCCTTGATCGATCAGTCCTCTCGACGAGGAAAGGGGATCGGGTGAAGGGCTGTCCTCAAGGTCAGTGTGCTTGGGCGTCGCTTTTACCGTCGTCTCCACAATGCTGCTGGGAAGGTCTTACTGAATGGTGACCGGTGGGAACGGGGCCGATCCCACGGCGAGAATCAGGATTTACACCACTATCTGTTTCGTTTGTCTCAGTATTGTCGTCCTGTTCCCTTTGATTCACCCGGAGAACCGCGGCGGAGCGGAAATGGCGCTCCGAATTGTTGGTGGAGCCCTGCTCCTCGTGGCGGCGTTCCTTCCCCTTCCGGTGGGAAAGGACGGGAAGTAGTGCGCCGGGCGATGTCTACGAGTTGGACAGAGCCTTCCACACGGCGGGGTCGTGATAGTGGTTACGCGCGCCGGTCTGCAGAACCGCGCGCAGCGTCGCCAGATGCTCGGTATCGGGCGGCAGCTGCAGGCGATCCAGCAACGCGAGAGCTGCCGTCGGTTCGAGATCGCCATAAAGGTCGTGGTAGCTGGACAGCAGCCCCTTGAACAAGGCAGGCCACAACTCGGGCACAGCCGCGACGACTTCGTAGACGTCGCTCTTGGAGGCCCAGGGAACCGGACCCGAGCACTCCAAGATGCGGACGCTTCGACGGTGTATCCGGCCGGCGGTCAGAGCGCTCAGGTCCGAGCCCGCCCTCAGCGCGCGAATGTCGTGGCCCAATACCGCTGAGAAGGCAGATTCCGCCGTACCTCGGTCTTCGAACCAATCCACCCACAATGAGTACGACAACGGCTCACACGGGTCGACGGCCTCCAACCGCTGCCGGCACGCCGCCCAGAATGCTTCGACCAGTGCCGGATCATCGTGTTCGGCGACGAACCAGCCCAGCTCGCGGGTGACCCAATATTCGTCCAGTAAATCAAGAAGGCCGAAGCCGATTCGGAGCCTTTCTTCCGGGGTCAGCCGGTCGTCGGTCAGGGCCTCGGCCGCCCACTCGTGAGCCAGCTCGCTGGTGGTCTGCTCCACGTCGCCTTGTCGCCACCGGCCGGTCTCCACAGGTATGACGCCCCGCTCAGCGAGCCAGCGAAGTGCCTCCTGCGACTCCGGTGCGTCCATGCGGAAAGTGTGCCATCGAGGCCGCTGCCACCACCCGATAAGAACTCCTGACACTGCGCCCAGCCCTTCCGACGCGCTCGTCGACTCCCCGAACCAGCTCCCGCACGGCCCAGCGGAGACCAGCAGCACCGCGAGACCCCGCCGCCGGCAACCAGCCGACCTCGAGCACGACGTCGGCCAGGAGAGCGGTCCACCGCCCGCAAGACTTCATGCCACGCGGAACACCGGCCACCCGATCTCGGTGCGCCAGGCGCCCGGGTCGCTCACATCCCGGGGCCCCACGCGGTAGACCTCCCGCACGGGCCCAGCCACCGACATCGCGTTGTCCACGACCCACGCACCGAGCTTGCCGTAGGTGACGTCCGCGCCCTCGTGCTCGCCGGAGTGGGTGGTCACCGCCAGTTCCGCGGCGGGCAGAGTCACAGCGTGCACCCGTCCGGTGCGGGGCGGAGCTGAGGTCGGCAGGTAGACCAGCACCCGACCGCGGCCCTCCTCGAACAGGGCGTTCTCGTAGGTACCTCCCGGCGGGCCGGTCACCCCTGCGCCCACGGCCGCTTCCAGCTCGGCCATCGCGCCGGCGAACCACGCCTCGACGTCGGCGTGGCCGATCACGGCCTCGACCGCCGCGACCTCGCGGGCGGGCTCGGCGCGCAGCTCGACCTCGATCGGCGCAGGATCGGGCTGCAGGAGGCGGCGCAGCGCGGTGACCGCGGCCCGGGTGCGATCCAGCTCGGCCTCCAAGCGCCGCAGGTGACCCGCGACCAGCGTCGACCGGACGCCGGGGTCCGGCGTCCGCAGGATCTGCTGCACGTCGCTCAAGGGGACGTCGAGCTCGCGGAGCCGGTTGATGACCTGCGCAGTCGGAATCTGCTCGACGGAGTAGTAGCGGTAGCCGGTCGTCCCGTCCACGACGGCCGGCTCGAGCAGCTCCCCCTCGTGGTAGCGGCGCAGGGTCCGCACGCTCAGGTGGGTCAAACGCGAGAACTCCCCGATCGTCAGCACCTCCTCAGGGTGCAGGCTCCCCCAGGGGGAGGGTCCAGCGCTTGACCCTCCGGCCCCGCGAGGCCGCACGGTGACGACATGACACCCACCGGCGCCGCGATGAGGTGCACGCGTTCCTGCGCGACGCCGGCGCCGAGTTCGAGTACACCACCGAACCGTCAGAAGGAAGAGGAAGAATGTCCAGCAAGGAACGTGACCGCCTCGACGGCCGCCACGCGCTCGTCACGGGCGGGTCGAAGGGTTCGGGCAAGGCCGTCGTCACCCGCCTGCGGGAGATGGGCGCCGACGTGTGGACCACGGCCCGGACGATGCCCGCCGGGTACGACCGCCCCGACCGGTTCATCGAGGCAGACACGTCGACCGTCGAGGGCGCCCAGCTCGTGGCCGACCGCATCGCCCAGGCTGTCGGCGCGCTCGACATCCTCGTACACGTCGTCGGGGGCGCCTCGACGCCGTCCGGTGGGTTCGCGGTCATCACCGAAGAGCAGTGGCTGACCGAACTGAACCTGAACTTCCTGGGTGCGGTGCGGCTCGACCGGGCCCTCCTGGCGGCGATGGCCGGGGCCGGGTCGGGTGTGGTGCTGCACTTCACCTCGATCCAGCGGGAACTACCGCAGTACGACGCGTCGCTGGCGTACGCGGCGGCGAAGGCGGCGCTGCGCACGTACAGCAAGGGCCTGGCCAACGAGCTCGCACCGCGCGGCGTGCGGGTCAACGCGATCAGCCCCGGCGGCATCGAGACCGAGGCCTACGAGCGGTTCGTGGACCGGATCGCCGAGGGCAACGGGCTCACCCGCGAGGCCGCCAAGCAGACGATCCACGACTCCCTCGGCGGGGTTCCCCTGGGGCGGTTCGCCCAGCCCGATGAGATCGCCGACCTGGTCGGGTTCCTGGTGTCGGACCGCGCCTCGGCCATCGTGGGCGCCGAGTACGTCATCGACGGCGGCACGGTCCCGACCGTGTGAGGTGCGGGACTGCTCAAACGGCATTTGGGGGTGCTGTCACGAAGCCGAGATTCTGCGGCCCTCGGAAAGGGAACTCGACTCTCTCGAAGCGAACGTGGTGCTGCTGGAACCACTCCGCGATCGACTCGGCCAGGGCATCCCGCCCCAGTCGTTCGTCCCGCCAGAAGTTGCAGCAGGGGACGAGGACGGTTGCCCGGCCCAGCGCTGAGTGCACGACCTCGCGCAACGCCTGGTCGGGGTGAAGTCCGACGACGAGATCGTAGTAGGTGGCGTCCTCGGCCAGGTAGGGGACGGCGCGTGACTCGACACCCTTCAGCGTCCATCCCCGCGGATCGACGACCTCGACCTGGTAGTTGAAACGCTTGCGCAGCTCCCGCGCCAGCATCCCCTGACCGCCGGCCACGTCGGCGACGTACTCGACCGAGTTGCCGAAGCGCTCGCCGATGAACTCGGCCAGTAAGGGGAAACGATCCGGGTCTCCGTGGAACCGGTGACCGCTCTTCTTCGGGGGGTGCTGCCTGCTCTTGACGCGATCACCCACCACCGCACCGTACCGCGACGGTCATCCGCCGATGTCATCGCAGTTCCGCGTACCCTGGGTGAGCCCTCACGAACGACCGCCGTTGCGCGTTGCCATCCCTGTTCCTACTGCGTGGTCACACAGCGACGGGCGGCACGAACCCGACGATCTTGTTGAGAAGCCGGCTGGTCTGCTCGATCAGGGACGGCCACGGTAGATCAGGCTCATTGATACGTAGTGACAGCATGCCGGTGATGGCGGCACGAAGGTCGAGGGCGACCGCGACCGCATCGCCGGCCGGTGCGGCCCCAGCGTCCATGGCGGCTTGAACGGCGTCGGCAGTCCGGCGCAGCATCGCCTCTTTGAACGGCATGCCGGGGTGCCGGTTCACCTTGCTTTCGTGCATCACCTTGAAAAGGCCGGGATGGTGCTGAGCCCACGTCGCCTGCGCGAGCATGCGTGCGAGCAGCCGGGTGGCCTCACCGTCGTGCTTTGCCTCTGCCTGGTGAACGGCCGCGAGCATGTCGTCGTGGCAGCGTTGCATGACAGCCAGCACGAGGGCTTCGCGATCCGGAAAATAGAGATAGATCGAGGTCGGCGAGATGGACAGGGCGCGCGCGACCGCGCGCAACGACAGCGTCTCGTCGGCGCCCGACTCGTCCAGCATGCGAACGGCCGCAGAGACGATCTCTGCTTGCAGTTGGTCACCCTGCCCGCGGGCGTTCGGGCGGCGTGGGCCGGCGGGTTTTGTCCGTGGGGCGCTGTCCATGGTTCGCATTCTCCCAGCGTCTCCGCATTGCCCTCAGAGGAGCTTGGGCCTACGGTTGTCCATACATGGACAGCTGACCACCTTAAGGAGATCTGTGCCCGTCACCCATGAGGAAGCGCAAGCGTTGATCGGCCGAGCCCATCGCCGGGCGAAGGAGCTTGGTGCACAGGTCTCCGTCGCGGTCGTAGACGAGGGCGGCCACTTGCAGGCACTCGGCCGGATGGACGGCGCGCCGCCGTTGTCGACCGAGATCGCCGAGCACAAAGCGGCCGGCGTGGCTCTGTTCCGTCGTGAGGGGGCAGAACTGCGCCGGATGCAGGAGGGGTGGCCGGCCTTCTTCGGCCAGATCGAACGCAGCTCGAGGAGACCGATACTCATCGGTGCCGGCTCGATGCTGATTCGGCGGGCAGGGGCGGTCCTCGGTGCCGTCGCGGTCAGTGGTGGACCGCCTCAGCACGACGACGAGTGCGCCGAAGCGGGGCTCGCGGGCCTGGACGCCGTCGTTCAACAGGGACCGCCGGCCGATCACCTGGTGGACAGGTAGTCCTGGGCCGCGGCGCGGAGCCGGCCGTGGCGGCCCTCGTAGGCGTCGGCGCCGTTGAGGAACCTCTTGGCCACCTTGGCCAGCATCGTGTAGTTCGGGTCGCAGACGTTGCCGACGGGGGCCTCGCCGGCCTGGCTGATCAGCTGGTACGCGTCGAGCAGGTCGAGCCCGGTGAGGCCGGCGGCCCAGGTGACCAGGTCGTGCTGGCTCATCCGGTACGCGTCCTCGAGCGGGCGGGCCGAGCCGGCCGACATCAGGGCGGTGTCGGTCTCGAAGCGCGGCGTCGGCGTCGGGACTCCCTTGATCACGTCGAGGATGACCACCGTGTTCATGGCCGCCTCGACGCCCGTACCGCAGACCTCGCCGTCGCCCTGGCGGCAGTGCCCGTCGCCCAGCGCGAACAGCGCGCCCGGCACGTTCACGCCGAAGTACGCCGTCACGCCCGCCCGCAGCTCCGGCGTGTCCAGGTTGCCGCCGTGCGCGTCCGGCACGATGGTCATGCGGCTCTCGAAGGCGGCCGGGGCGACTCCCGCCGTACCGTGCATGGGATCGAGGGGGAGCTCGACGCTGAAGTCGGAGCGCCGGGCGTGGTAGCGCACGACTCCGGCGGCGACGTCCACGTCGTACCGCCACACCAGCTCGTCGAGGGGTGCGTGCAACATGGCCGTGGTGTGGGTGCCGGTCAGCGCGCCGAAGTGCGGGAACGTCGACGAGACGGCCCAGTCGCGGGCCGGCACGATCTCGACGAAGTGCACCGCCAGGGTGTCGCCGGGCTCGGCCCCCTCGACGTGCACGGGCCCGGTGACCGGGTTGAGATAGGGGAACTCGCACACCACCGAGGGCAGGTCGCCGACGTCGCGGACGCGGCCGCCGAAGCAGTCCTCGGTGTAGAGTTCGAGGATCGTGCCCGGCTCGACCCGGCGTACCGGCTCCCGCCCGCCGAAGGTGTAGGACAGCTCCTCCGGCGAGGGGCGGTAGCTGACGACCTCGGTCATGAGTTCTCCTGCTCCGACAGGCCCGCGAGCGACGGGCGCCGTCCCGTGACATAGAAGGCGACGAGCACGATCACGCCGACGCCGAGCCAGGCGAAGCCGAGCGTCTGCGCGGCGATGTCCGCGTTGATGACCACATACAACAGGATCGCAAAGCCGATCACCGGTACGACGAGGTGCCGCCACCAGTCCCGGCTGCGTCCCCGTACGACGTAGTGGACCACCACGGCGACGTGCAACGCCAGGAAAGCGGTCATCGCGCCGAAGTTGACCAGGGTCGAGAGCAGCGAGATGCCGTCGTCCCGGCTCGCCATGTACAGCCCCAGCACCAGCGAGACGGCCGCGACCAGCAGGGTCGCGTTGGCCGGCACCCGGTGCCGCTCGTTGACGCGGCTCAGGAACCGCGGCATCTGCCGGTCGCGGGCCATCGCGTAGAGCAGCCGGCTGGTGGCCGCCTGGGCGACCAGCGAATTGGCGAAGCCCCAGGCGATGGCCGTGGCCAGCGCGGTCAGACTGGCCAGCCATCCACCGCCGGCCGCCCGGGCCGCGTCGTAGAACGCCGTGCCCTCCGGGTCGCCCTCGGCCAGCAGCCCGGGCGCGTCCGGCACCAGCAGCGCGGCCACCCAGGTCTGGACCACGAACAGCGAGCCGGCCAGCAGCAGCGCGCCGACCATGGCCCGCCCGATCTGGCGGGCCTCCTCGCGGCTCTCCTCGGCCAGCATCGAGATGCCGTCGAAGCCGAGGAACGACAGCACGGCGATGGACACCGCGCCGAAGACCACCGACCAGGAGAAGGTGTCCGCGTTGTACAGCGGGCTCCACGAGAAGCCCTCGCCCTTGCCGCCGGCCAGCGCCACGACGCCGACGACCAGGAAAATCGCCAGAATGACGGCCTCGGCGACCAGCATGATCCGGTTGACCCGCGCGGTCATCCGGATGCCGAGGTAGTTGACCGCCGTGTTGAGCAGGACGAAGGCGACCAGCCACAGCCAGACCGGCACGGCCGGCACCAGCGAGTGCATGGCCACACTGGCCACCAGATAGAGCAGGCCCGGGACGAGGACGTAGTCGAGCAGGATCACCCAGCCGGCCAGGAACCCGACCGGCGGGGCGATGCCGCGCCCGGCGTAGCTGTAGACCGACCCCGCCATCGGGAAGGCCCGCACCATCTGCGCGTACGACAGCGCGGTGAACATCATGGCGACCATGCCGATCACGTACGCGAGCGCGACCATGCCGCCGGAGCCGCTGTAGACGCTGCCGAAGATCCCGAACGGGGCGATCGGCACCATGAAGATGAGCCCGTAGATCAGCAGGTCGGTGAAGCTCAGCGAACGGCTGAGCTCCTGCCGGTAGCCGAACTGCTCGAGATCGGCGGCCGCGGGTCCGTCCGGTGCTTGAGCCATCACGTGCCTCCTCCGGCATCCGACCGCACCATCATCGATTCAGCTCGATGGGTGCGCAACCCGGCCGTGAGGACCGGGGCGGTCGGGGAGGAGTGCGTCAGGAGCGTTTCACGGCGACCGCGACGCGGTGCGTGGTGGCGTAGATGGTGCCGGCCCAGCCGTCCGCGTCACGGAAGGAGAGGCTGGTGGCGCCCGGCTCGACGCGGTCGGCGACGATCGTGAACGCGCCGCGGGACAGCTCTCGGCGATAGAACGACAGCACCGCCTCAGGCCCGGGCGCGGCCAGCGTGAACGACGCGCCCGACTCGGCGTCGGTCAGGGTGGTCAGGTGGCTGCCGGGCGGCAGACGGAACGCGGAAGGCACATTCCGTACGGTGGTCTCGGCCCGGGCAGCGGCCTGGACGTCCCGCTGGGCGACGCGCGTGCCGGCGGCCGGGACGACGGCGGCCGGCTCGGTCGACCGCCGCTCGGCGACGGCCGGGCTGCCGCAGGCGCCCAGCCCGGCGGCGAGCAGGGTGGCCACCACCGTGGCGATGCGCCTCGCGATCATCCGCCTATTCTCGCTCATCTCGTCAAGGTGTGGAGACCGTTGTGCCCGGCCCCGGCGGAGCCGGGCACAACCGCGGACCGCTAGCTGAACCAGTCGCCGTGGGTGTTCTGTGCCGATCCTGCCGCCGACCGGGTGGCCGCAGCCACCGGGGCGGGACGCGGCGGAATCGACGACGTGTCCCGGGCGAAGGTGGCGACGGCCGTCGCGACCGCGTCCGCGTTGGTGTCCAGCGCGAACGTGTTGACGTTGCCGACGAGCTTGTAGGCCCGCCGGAGCTGGGCGTACACGGCCGCGTCGGCGCCGTCGCGCTCAGGCATCAGGCTGTCGCACGCCTGGTGGTAGCACGGGTCGTACTGCTGGCCCGCGACCCCGCCCCACTTGGCCACATCCTCCGCGGTCTTGACGACCTCGGCGCCGGTGAACAGCCCGCCGGCCGGGATGCCGGTCGCGATGAACGGCCCGTAGTCGGACCGGCCGGTGAAGTCCGACGGCGCGGTGGCCTGCCCGCGCTGGGCGAAGAACCGCTGGAAGACCGCCTCGATCTGCGCCGAACCGGCCGGTCCGGGCCCCGCGCCGGTCGCGTCCGAGTCGTCACCGTCGTACACGCCGAAGGTGTAGTTGGGGGAGCCGATCATGTCGAAGTTCAGGTAGAGGGCGATCTTGGCCGCGTCGGCCTCGCTCAGGTTGTTCACGTAGAACGTCGAGCCGACCAGGTTGGCCTCCTCGGCGCCCCACCAGGCGAACCTGAGCTTGTTCTTGGTCTTCTGGTGCCGCATCTGCAGCGCGACCTCGAGGATGCCGGCGCTGCCGGTGCCGTTGTCGTTGATGCCCGGTCCCTCGGGCACGGAGTCCAGGTGGGCGCCGGACATGACGACCTCGTCCGGGTTGCCGTGGCGCGACTCGGCGATGACGTTCTCGGTCTGGCGCACCTCGGAAACGGTGTCGGTCGTGATCGTCACCGTCAGGCCCGCGGTGCCCGCGAACGCGACGCCCTGCGGGTACGAGACCCCGATCGCGGGAATGCCGACCGGCTCGCCCAGCGTGCCGGCGAAGAGGTCCTGACGGTCCGGCCCGGTCGTATCGCCCTGGTTCATGACGATGACGCCGGTTGCCCCGGCCGCCGCGGCGTTGGCCGCCTTCTGCCCGAACGGGCAGCTGCCCCGCTGTACGAGGGCGATGTTGCCGGCCACCCCGGTGAAGTCGGTCGCCTCGCACCCCGACGTGCTGGTGTTCGGCGTGCTCAGCTGCAGGTCGACGGGGACCACGAGGCCGGTCGCCGTGCCGCTGCCCGAGCAGTCGAGCACGTCGTAGTCCTCCTGGTCGACGTACGTGGCCGGGGTGGGCGCCGTCTGCGCGAAGGACGACCCGTTCTCCGTACAGAAATTGAACGTGAACGGCTGACGGGTCACCTTGTAGCCGGCCGCGCGCATCAGGGTGGCGACGTAGTCGGCGCTGCGCTTGTAGCCCGGCGTCCCGGAGGCCCGCGTGTCACCGTTCAGGGACGCGATCGCCTGGAAGGCGACCAGGTGCCGCAGCACCCCGGCGAGCGTGACGGCCTTGGCCGGATCCTTGGCCCCGCCGTTGCCGGAGGCCTGCGCGGGACCGGCCGCGACGAAACCGCCGAGCAGAACCGCCGCGGCGGCCGCGCCGCCCAGACGTCTTCGTAAAGATCGAGACACCACGATGTGTCCATCCTTTCCAGCGTTGTCGGTGAATATCCAGCAACCTAGATCGCTCACCGTCGGTGCGGAACCGGTCACACGGCCACCACTCCCCGCCGGAACGGTCCAGCGGCCGCGGTCGGGCGGTGCCTGCTCATTGACGCCGATCGAGATGTCTGCGAAGAATCAAGGCACTGTCCAACCAGTAATCGGGGGATCCTGGTGAAAAGACGATCCATGCTGCGCGGTTCTCTGGCGCTCGGCCTCGCCACCGCCACCGGAGGCGCCGCCGCGGTGGCGGCGGCCCCGCGGGCGGCCTCGGCCGTACCGGCCGGCACCGATCACGTCATCCTGTGGAACGAGGCTCTGCGGCTCGCCTTCAGCCGCACCGATCTCGCTCCGGGGCCGCTCACCCGCAAAGCGGCCATCCTGAACGCCGCCATCTACGACACGGTCGTCTCGTTGCAGGGCAACTTCACGCCGTACCTCGGCCGGATTCCGAGAGAGCCGAACTACACCTACGACGTCGTGTCCAACATCGACGCCGCAGCCCGCGTCGTCCTGCCCCGGATCTTCCCGACTGTGGACTTCACCGCCTTCTACAACGAGGCGGCCAAGTACAAGCCGATCGGGAACCCCGGGCCGGAGGGCTTCAGCACGTCGGTGGGGGTCGCTGCGGCCCGGCGGATCCTGGCCGCCCGGGACGGTGACGGCTCGGACGACGACACTCCGTACGCCGACGGCACCGAGCCCGGGCAGTGGCGCCAGACCGGCTCCGGCCCGGCCGCGACGCCCAACTGGGGAGGGGTCACGCCGTTCGTGCTGACCTCGGTGTCCCCGCTGCGGCCGCCGCCGCCCGGCGGGTTCAGCTCGCTGCCCGCCCTGCTGGCCAGTCCGGAGTACGCGGCCCAGGTCGACGAGGTGAAGTCGCTCGGCGCGGTCGACTCCACCACGCGCACCGCCGAGCAGACGCGGATCGCCTTCTTCTGGGCCAACGACGTGGCCGGCACCTACAAGCCGCCGGGGCAGTTGCTGCGCCACACGTCGATCCTCGCCCTCGACAACAACCTGGAGTCCTACCAGGCGGCCCGGCTCTACACGATGGTCAGCCTGGCGATGGCCGACGCCGCCATCGCCGCCTGGGACGCCAAGTTCCGGACGCCCATCGACCTGTGGCGGCCGGAGTCGGCGATCAGGCTGGCCGGCTCGGACGGCAACCCGGCCACCGTGGCCGACCCGGGCTGGCAGCCGCTGTCGGTGAACCGGAACGGCGTCCGGTTCTCCCCGCCGTTCCCGGCCTACACCTCGGGGCACGCCACCTTCGCCGGGGCCTGGGCCGGAGTCATGAAGCGCTACTTCGGTACCGACAATGTCACCTTCCGGGTCGACAGCGTCGACCCCAACGAGCAGCAGTACCGCACTTACACCTCGTTCTCCGCCGCGGCCGTCGAGAACGCCCGGAGCCGCGTCTATCTGGGCGTGCACTACCAGTGGGATGCCGACGCCGGGTTGTCCACGGGTGACGCGGTGGCGGCCCGGGTCTTCGCCCGGCTCGGCTGAGCGGCACGGGGCAGCCCGGAAAGCGGGTTTTCCGGGCTGCCCGACCGTGTCTTCCCTAGGATGGAACGGACCGCCCCCCGGTCCCATTGACACGTCAGCCGACGGGCGGGGGCTTCGATGACGCTTGCTGTGGTCACGTCGGCGTACGTGGTGATCTTCGCGTGGATGGGATACCGCTATCTGCGGCGGGCCGACCCGTTGCTGCGCGACGTGATGTGGATGTTCGCGTGCGTGGCGATGCTGTTCGTCCTCGGCGTGATCCGCGTGTTCGGCGGGTCCCCGCCGGGCGTCGTGATGGGTGTGTTCGTGGCCCTGCTGCTGGCCAAACCCGTGTTCACGCTCCGGCTGGTCGCCCGGTTGCGGCCGGTCCGGGCCTGGGTGCTGCCCGCGGCGACCGGCGCGTGGGCGATCAGCGCGCTGCCGGTGGTGCTGTCGTCGACGGCGGTGCTGCCCCGTCCGACGGTCTGGCCGGCTGCCGGGGTCTTCTTCTGCCTGGAAGCCCTGGCCGCCTGGCTGCTCGCCGCCCAGGCCCGCCGCCGCGGCGGCGCCGCCCGGGTCCGGCTCGGGCTGGCCGCCTCCGCCACCGCCCTGTTCGGCGTGGCGTTGCTCGTCTCCGCCGTCGGCCGGTCGACGGCGGTGCACTCCCGGGTTCTGGCCCTGATCGCGGGACTGCTCTACCTGCTGGCCTTCGTGCCGCCGCGCCGGCTCCGGCGGGCCTGGTCGATGCGGACCGCGTACGCCACGAGCCAGCAGTTGCTGACGCTGCCGCCGGACGCGCCGGCGGCCGAGACGTGGCGGCGCTACTGCTACGGCGCCGGTCAGGTGCTGGGGGCCGACCTGACCGCGGTGTTCCTGCCCGCCACACCCGGCCACCTTCAGGTCCTCGCCCAGACCGACCGTCCGCTCCTCCCGCACGAGGTCACCGACCAGGACGTCGACCGCCTCCTCGCCGATCCCGGCACGTTCGACGCGCTGGCCGGGTGGACGGACCCGCCGGCCGTCGCCGTTGAGCTGGCCCGGGCCAGCAACACGCGGTATGTCACCGCGACCCCGATCGCCACGCCGGACGGCCGGGGCGCGCTGGTCATGCTCAACCGCTACCGCACCCTCTTCGCCGACGACGACATCGCGTTGCTGACCGAGCTGGCCGACCAGGCGGCCGCCCTGGCCCGCCGCGCGACGCTGCTGACCGAGCGGGAACGGCTGGCCGTGATCGTGGACTCCTCGCCCGACGCCATCGTCGGCCGGACCCTGGACGGGGTGGTCACCAGCTGGAACGCCGGCGCCGAGGCCCTGTACGGATATGCGGCGGCCGAGGTCCTGGGCCGCGACGTCGCCGTGATCTTCCTGCCCGGACAGGAGCAGGCGGAGCAGGAGCTGGTCCGGCGGGTCGCCGCCGGTGAGCGCGTCGAACAGGACCACGTCCGGCGGCGCCACAAGGACGGCCGGACCGTCACCGTCGAGCTGACCCTGTCACCGATCACCGACCCGGCCGGGCAGGTCACCGGGGTCGCCGGCATCTCCCGCGACATCAGCGAACGCCGGCGGGCCGAGCTCATGTTCCACCGGCTGCTGGAAGCGGCGCCGGACGCCATGGTCGGCGTGACCCGGGACGGCACCATCACCCTGATCAACGCCCAGACGGAGCGAGTCTTCGGATATCGGCGCGACGAGCTGATCGGGCGCAACGTCGACATCCTGGTCCCCGAGCGGTTCCGCGCCGCCCATCCCCGGCAGCGCGCCCACTATTTCGCCGACCCCCGGACCCGGCAACTGGGCGGCGGCAACTCGCTCGCCGCGGTCCGCAAGGACGGCTCCGAGTTCCCCGCCGAGATCAGCCTCTCGGCGCTGGAGACCGACCAGGGCCTGATCGTGTCGGCCGCCATCCGCGACGTCACCGACCGCGTGATCGCCCAGGCCGAACGCGAGCGGCTGATCGCCCAGGCCGAACGGGACGCGTCGGAACGGCGGCTGCAGCACACCCGCCGGCTGGAGAGCCTGGGTCAGCTGGCCGGCGGTGTCGCGCACGACTTCAACAACATCCTGGCCATCATCCGCAACTACACCGAGCTGGTGCTCGACACCCTGGACGGCGACCAGCCCTCGGTCGCCGACACCGCCGCCGCCCGCGACGACCTGCGCCAGATCGGCCACGCCGCCGAGCGGGCCACCGGGCTGACCAAGCAACTGCTGGCCTTCGGCCGCCGCGACGTCACCCAGGCCCAGGTGCTCGATCTCAACCACGTGATCGGCGACGTCGAGCAGATGCTGCGCCGGACGCTCGGCGAGCACATCCACCTGATCACCCACCTGGACCGCGAGTTGCCGACCGTGCACGCGGACCCCGGGCAGCTCGAGCAGATCCTGGTCAACCTGGCGGTCAACGCGCGGGACGCGATGCCCGGCGGCGGCACCCTGTCGATCGACACCAGCCACGCCGACCTCGGCCCCGACGACGTCGCCAACTACCACTTGCGTCCGGGCCGGTACGTACGACTACGGGTCAGCGACACCGGCGCCGGCATGCCGCCCGACGTGATCGAACGCGCCTTCGAACCCTTCTACACCACCAAGCCCCGGGGCGCGGGGACCGGGCTGGGGCTGGCCACCGTCTACGGCATCGCCACCGCCGCCGGGGGTGACGTGCATCTGTACTCCGAGGTCGGCATCGGCACCACCGTCACGATGCTGCTGCCGGCCACCGATCAGCCCGTCGCCTCCGGGGGCGACCGGCGGGCGGAGGCCCAGCCGGCACCGCGGGCGGCGGCCAACGAGACGATCCTCATGGTCGAGGACGAGGCCGCCCTGCGCCACAGCACGTCCCGGATCCTCACCCGGGCCGGCTATCAGGTGCTGGCTGCCGACGGCGGGGCCCAGGCCCTCCAGCTCGCCCAGACCCATCCCGGCCGGATCGACCTGCTGCTGACCGACGTGATCATGCCGAAGATGGTCGGGAACGAGGTGGCCGCGCGGTTCTCGGCTCTCCGGCCCGGCGTGCCCGTGCTGTACATGTCCGGATACGCCGAACCGGTGCTGACCGACAATGGGACCCTGCCCGACGGTGTCGTCATGGTCGAGAAGCCGTTCACCAGCGCCGAGCTGCTGGGCCGGGTCGACAGCATCCTGCGCCGGTCCGCCAGCGCTGGCGGAGCACGGCGAGGCCGGGCGGACGCGTGAAGGCGAGCGCCTGATTCGGGGTGTGAGCCGGGCCGCGGCGTGGCCCAGCCGCCGCCTGGCCGCACGCCGGGATCACCCAGATACAACACCGGTATCCGGGCGATCCCGGCGCACACCCAGACGACACCTGGACCGCACCGCGGCTCGACCCTCACCCCGAATCAGGCGCTCGCGCCCGCCCGGTGCCGGTCAGGGGAGGTTGATCGGGCGCAGGACCCGGTCGATGCCGTGCGCGATCTGACGGTTGCCCTTGTTGATGTCGAACCGGACGATCCGCGGGTCGCGGTCGCTGCGGTCGGCGTCGATCAGCTTGACGCGCTTGTGCCAGTGGCCGTAGACGTCGACCTTGACCGAGGAGCCGGCCGCGGTCTTGAGCTTGGCTCCGTCGGACTTCAGCGCCGCCTTGCGGTTGATCGTGGCGCCGGGCACGACGTGGTAGAGCAGGATCGACTCGACGGTGTTGATGCCGAGCCCGGCCACGGCCGTGAAGGCCTTCTTCTCGCTGGGCAGGCGCTTGGTGTGCTGGATGTCGGCGACCAGCACCTGGAAGGCGCGGTCGTTCGGGACGAAGGCGGTGAGCGCCGTCTTGCCGTCGGTCAGCACGCCGACCTTGCTGGACGGCTTGGCCTTGAGCACGGCCAGCACGGCCGCGGTCAGGACGTCGTAGTCATGGCCGTTACGGTCGAAGCCGCTCTTGTCGGCCGTGAGCACGGCGGCGAGCGACTTGGTGCCCAGCGGCTTGGTCTTGCCGTGGGCACTGGCCGGGGCCGCGCCGAGGGCGGAGGTGACCAGGGCGGCGGTCGCCACGGCGGCGGCCCGCTGGCCGAGTCGGGTGATCCTCATGTTGTGCGTCCTTCCGGTACGGGTGACGGCTCCACTGCCCCCACCACCCCGTCCTTCGTCCGGGACGCCGGTCATGGATGCACCCGGACGGCTCCGGTTCCGCCGGCCGTCATGGGCGACGCTGAAGTCCCACGCCGACGGTCGATTTCCCGTACGGCTTGACGGCTGATCGTGGCCCCGGCCGGACCGGCGTCCGGATCGTCAGGCCCGGGCCGGGACCGCGTCGGCCTCGTCGATCAGGTCGGCCGCCGTGCGCTCGGCCGTGGCCCGGGCCCGGCGTCCCGTGGTGACCACGCCGAGGGTGAGCACGGACAGGCCGCACCCGACGACGATCCACCAGCCGGCGTGGCTGGCCGCGGCGAAGCCGGCCGCCGACGGGCCGGACACGCCGGACACGACCGCCGCCCCGATCACCGCGACGCCGAGCGAGCCTCCCACCTGCCGCGAGGTCGACGCGATGGCCGCCGCGACGCCGGCCTGGGCCCGCGGCATGCCGGCGACCGCGGTGTTCGTGATCGGGGCGTTGACCAGCCCGAACCCGATGCCGAAGAGCAGATAGCAGCCGATCAGCAGCGCGTCCGGGGTGGTCGCGGTGAGGCGGGTGAGCGGCAGCATCGCCAGCGTCATCGCGCTCCCGGCCAGGATCAACGGCAGCCGGGCCCCGCGTGCGGCGACCAGCCGGCCCGACAACGGCGCGAACACCGCGGTCATGGCGGCCATGGGCAGCGTGTAGAGGCCGGCGTGCAGGGCTGACAGTCCCCGGGCGTCCTGCAGATAGAGGGTGTTGAGGAACAGGAACCCGGCCAGCGCCCCGAACGCCGACACGGCGATGACCGTGGCTCCGCTGAACGGGATGCTGCGGAAGAAACGCAGGTCCAGAAGCGGCTCGTCGCGCCGGGCCTCGTACCGCAGCAGGAAGGCCAGCGCGGCCGCGCCGAGCACGAAACACCCGACGATCTCGGCCGACCCCCAGCCCGTGCCCGGGCCCTCGATGATCCCGTACGTCACCGAGGCCAGCACCAGGAGAACGAGCACCTGACCGACGGGGTCGATGCGGCGCGGCCGCGGCGCGCGCGACTCGGGGACGTACAGGGCGGTCAGCACGACCGCCGCCACCCCCACCGGGACGTTGATCCAGAAGATGGACCGCCAGCCCAGCGTCTCGACCAGGACCCCGCCCAGCACCGGCCCGAGCGCCATGCTGAGGCCGACCACGCCGCCCCACACGCCGATGGCCCGGGCCCGCTCGCGCGGCTCGGTGAACGTGTTCGTGATGATCGACATGGCCACCGGGTTGAGCATCGACCCGCCGACCGCCTGGATCATCCGGAAGACGATCAGCCAGCCCAGCCCCGGCGCCACGCTGCACAACAGCGACCCGACGGTGAAAAGCACCAGCCCGGTCTGGAACGTGCGGCGGCGGCCCACCCGGTCGGCCGTGCTGCCGGCCAGGATCAGCAGGCTGGCCAGCACCAGCGTGTACGCGTCGATGACCCACTGCAGCCCCGACACCGACGTGTCCAGGTCGGTACGCAGCGACGGCAGCGCGATGTTGACGATGGTGTTGTCCAAGCCGACGATCAGCAGGCTCAGGCAGCAGATGGCCAGCACGAGCGCACGCCGGCGAGGACTGAGTTCGGGCATCATTGCATTCTTATCTACCCTCGAACCGCCCGGGCCGCCCGTGTCGTCGTCAGTTCTTCCGGTCACTCGCCGGCCGGGCCGCCGTCGTCAGCCGGGCGAGGCGGCCGGCGTCCGGCGTGCCCGGCGCGGGGGAGTAGACGACGATCCGCATGTCACAGCCGGGGACCTGGAGGACGTCGCCGTCCAGGACGATCAAGCCGACATCCGGGTGGTCGACGTGCTTGCGCATCCCCCGGTAGCGGGCGGGACGGGCCGCCGTCCAGCGTTCGGCGAACTCGGGGCTGGTCTCGTGCAGGGCGGTGACGAGATCGGCCAGCTCGGCGTCGTCGGGGTGCTCGAGGTAGGCCACCCGCAGATCGCCCACGATGGCGTCGCGGTAGGTGTCGTCCTCGCCGGGGTCGATCCACACGCGCGAGCTGGGCTGTGTCATCTCGAACCAGACGACGTTGCGCGCCCGCCCCGTCAGCGCCGTCGAATCGCCCAGCAACGCCGTCCAGGCGTCATTCCAGCGCAGCAGCCACCAGTCGGCCGAGTACACCGCGACCGGCCACTCCCGCAGCCGGGTGACCATCCGTTCGACGCTGTCAGGGACCACCCGGGTCACGGACCCGGTCGCCGGGGCGAGACCGGCGGCCCGGTGCAGCAGGGCGGAATCGTCCGCGTCGAGACGCAATGCCCGCGACAGCGCGGCGACCACGGGCGCCGAGGGCCGGGCGGCGCGCCCCTGCTCGAGCTGGACGAGGTAGTCCACGGAGACGCCGGCCAGCATGGCCAGCTCTTCCCGGCGCAGGCCCGGAGCCCGCCGGGCGGTGACTGCCGGGCCGGTGAGCGCGAAGTCGCAGCTGTCCCGGAACTCGCGCAACAGCGTGCCCAGGCCCGGCGCTCGTACCGGCCTGGTCCTGCGGTCCACCACCCGGTCATCGTATCGGGCCGCGGGCGCCGGACGGCCCGACGCCGTGGGTGGTACTCGCAGTCCCACCGACACCCGTCGCCTTCCGCCCGCCCACCCCCCGGACGCAGGCTGGCGACATGGAAACGATCACCCTCATCACCGGCGGCAACAAGGGCATCGGACGCGAGACCGCCCGGCGGCTCCAGGAGGCCGGGCACACGGTGCTCATCGGCGCCCGCGATCCCGGCCGGGGCCGGGCGGCCGCCGCCGAGCTGGGCGTCGGCTGGCTGCACCTGGACATCACCGATCAGACCAGCGTCGACGACGCGGCCGCGCGGGTGCGCGCCGAGCACGGGCGGCTGGACGTCCTCGTCAACAACGCCGCGGTCAACAGCGTGATCGCACCGCTGGAGCAGACCACCGCCGACGACGTTGCCGCCGAGCTCGACGCCAACCTGCTGGGCGCACTGCGCGTCACCAACGCGTTCGTCCCGCTGCTGCGCGCCTCCCGGCACCCCCGGATCGTCAACGTGTCCTCCCGCGTGGGCTCCTTCGCGGCCACCCTCGAGTACGACATGTTCGACTGGCAGATCGTGCCGCCCGTCTACGCCATCTCCAAGACCGCGCTGACGATGCTCACGCTCAAGTACTCCCGCGCCCTGCCGGGGATCCTCGTCAACGCGGCCGACCCCGGATACACCGCGACCGACCTGAACGGCGGCCAGGGCACCCAGACGGTGACCGAGGGCAGCGACGCGATCGTGCACCTCGCCACGCTCGACGACGACGGCCCCACCGGTGTCTTCCTCAGCCGCGACGGCGTCGTGGCCTGGTGAACGACCTGTCCGACGGCGCCGCGGCCGGGTCCCCCGGGCGAGGAGGGCCCTCGTCGACTACGCCAGACAGATGACGTCGAGGAGGGAAGGCACCGACACGTCGGCCTGGGCGCGAAGGCGGGGAAGATCGGCCGGGGCGGCCTCGGCCGCTGTCTGCTCGGCCAGGACGACCAGGCCGAACCCGGCCGCCCGGGCGCCCGGCAACTCGTCGCTGCCGCCGTCTCCCACGTACGCGGCCGAGCCGGCCGCCACCGCAAGACGATCCAGCACGTACGCGTAGGCCGCCCGGTCAGGTTTGCAGTAACCGATCTCATGCGACAAGGCGACGACGTCGACGAGCGGAGCGAGCGGCGACTGCTTCCAGGCCCGTAGCTCCAAGGCGTGCGTGTTGCTCAGGATGCCGAGCTTGAGGCCGCGCGCACGCAGCGCCACGAGCGTGGCGATCGCCGGCTCGGGCGGGTGGAGCAGGGCCTCGCGCCGGGTCAGGTCCCAGCCGGCCTCGATGCGAGCCCGGTCCGCGGCGGTGACCGTGGACCCCAGCTCGGCGGCTGCGGTCGTCACCCACGCGAGTTCCGGGTCGGGCCCGTCGGCCCGGCCGGACTCCAGAATCGGTTCGAACGCGGCCCAGCGAGCAGCCAGCGCTGCCGCGTCCACGCCGAGAATGCCGGCCAGCCACCCGGCCCGGCCTGTTCCGCCGGGATACGTACCGGGATGGACGAGCGTGTAGAGCAGATCGAAGACGACGGCTTCGAGGCGCGGCCGGGAGCCCATGGACGAAGGCTAGGGCACGTCTGGTGACCAGGCCTCGCTCCCACGTGTTCCACCAGACGTGCGCTAGCTTTTCCGGACGGGGAACGTCCGGAACGGGGCCTAGGCTGCCTGATCGTGAACGATGACTATGACTCTGTTTCGGTGGTTCCCGCGAACGAGGCGAGCTGGGACGATCTGCAGACGGTGTTCGGGCGCGGGGGAGCGGCGACGTGCCAGTGCCAGCGGATCAAGCTGGGCGACCGGGACTGGTTCGCGATGGCGGTTGAGGAGCGCGCGCACCGGCTGCGGGAGGAGACCGACTGCGGTCACCCGGAGGCCGAGGGCACCAGCGGCCTGGTGGCCTATCGGGACGGCGAGCCGGTCGGCTGGGTCGCGGTCGAGCCGCGGGCCGGATACCGGCGGTTGCGGGGCTCGTCGGTGCCGTGGGCCGGCCGCGACGAGGACCCCGACGACCCGGACGTGTGGGCGGTCGTCTGCTTCGCCATCCGTCCCGGTCATCGGCGGCAGGGACTCACCCGGCCGCTGGCGCGGGCCGCCGCCGAGTACGCGCGCGCTCACGGCGCCAAGGCCGTCGAGGGCTACCCGATGGTGCCCCGGGACGGGCAGAACGTGTCCTGGGGCGAGATGAACGTGGGATCCCGCGGCACGTTCCTCGCAGCCGGGTTCCGGGAGGTCGCCCACCCGACCACCCGCCGCGTCGTGATGCGGCTCGACCTCACCGACGACTGACTCGCCCTGGGGCTCGGCGCCGGGTCGCCGCGAAGTATTCAGCGGCGCATTCGACCGCCGGTGGCTACCGTGGCCCGATGGATCATCCCGATCAGGTGGCCGGCCACGTCGTCCGGACGGTGCTGGGTGAGTCGGCCACTTCGGAGCCGCTGGCCGCCGGGGCCTGGTCGACGGCGTACGCGCTGACCGTCGACGGGCGCGACATGGTGCTGCGCGTCAGCCGGTACGGCGGTGACTTCGCCAAGGACGAGGCGGTCGGCGCGGTCGCGGGTGGCGTGCTGCCGGTGCCGGCGATCACCGCTCGCGGCGAGACGGCCGGATGGGCGTACGCGTTGTCGGAGCGCTTGACCGGCACGGCGCTCGACGACCTCGACGCGAACGGCGTCGCCGCTGTCCTGCCCGACCTGTTCGATGTCATGGACGCCATCAGCCGGATCGAGGTCGGCGGGCACGGCTACGGCATCTGGGACCCGTCGCGGACGGCGCCCTACCGCTCGTGGCCGGAATACCTGCTCGCCGCCGAACACGAGACGCCCCGGGTGCCGGGCTGGCGGGCCGCCCTGGCCGCGTCCGACGTCGGGCTCGAGCCGTTCGAACGGGGCCTGGCCACGCTGCGCCGGCTCGCGCCGGGCCTGCCGGACGAGCGCCGCATGGTCCACGACGACCTGCTCGCCCGCAACGTCCTGGTCCAGGGCGATCGCATCTCCGGCGTCCTCGATTGGGGGAGCGCCTGCTTCGGTGATCCGCTCTACGACGCCGCCTGGCTGCTCTACTGCTGGGGCTGGTATCCACAGTGGTCCTCGGTCGACCTCGAGGCGGCGATCGGGCGCCGCTGGAACCCGGATCCGGCGGCGTTGCGCGCGTATCGGCTCCACATCGGCCTGGGCTCGATCGGCTACTGCGCCACCCGCGACCGCTGGGACGACGTGGCCCTCAACGCCGAATGGCTGCTCGACCTGGCCTGATGCAAGGCAACTCAGGCCGGGCGGAACACCCGGTCGAGCTGGGCGTCGACCAGGGCCAGGGCCTCGTCCGGGCGGTAGAGGCCGACGAGGATCGGCCCGATCAGGCCCTGGGTGAGGAAGTACAGCGCCGGCGCCTCCACGTCGGGATCGATGCCGTCGCGTAGTTCGCCCAGGCGGGACGCCTCGCGGAAGGTGGCGGTCGACACCGTCAGGATGCGCCCGTAGCCGTCGCGCAGCTGCTCGGCGTACGCCGGGGTGACGGTCGCGGCCGAGAAGAACGCGATGTTGACGCACGCCTCCTCGCGGCCGGCCGGGTCGACCGGGAGCATGGTCGCGGTCGCCGCCCGGATCAGGTCGCGGCGGGTGGGCTCGCGCAGGGTAACCAGTGTCGTCTGCAGGCGGGCCATCACGCGTTCGCGCATGTGCGAAAGCGCGAACGACAGCATCTGCTGTTTGGTCGGGAAGTAGTGCTGCACGGTGCCCATCGAGACGCCGGCCTGGACGGCGACGTCGCGCAGGCTCACCGCCTCGAACCCCTGCGTGCCGATGACGGCGAAGACCGCCTCGGACAGGAGCCGGCGGCGCTGCTCGTGGTCGACCTGCTTGGGCACGCCCCGAATCTATCTCATGCGAACGCATTGCCAACACCGCTGCCCGGTGGATACCATGCGATCGCATGAAAAAACGGGGAGGCCGGCATGGGTATCGAGCACGCCGTCAACGGGGACGCGAAAATCGCCTACGAGACCTTCGGTACGAGCGGTGAGCCGCTGCTGCTCGTCCTGGGGATCGACTATCAGATGGTCTGGTGGCCCGACGCGTTCTGCGAGCGCCTCGTCGAGGCCGGTTTCCAGGTGGCCCGCTACGACAACCGGGACACCGGCCTGTCCACGCACTACCCGGCGACCGACGAGGGCAGCCCGTGGCGCGCGCTGCTCGGCGGCACCCGCCCGCTCTACACGATGACCGACATGGTCGATGACGGGCTCGCGGTGATGGACGCGCTGGGCTGGGCCGACGCCCATGTCCTCGGGGGTGCGTCGGCCATCGCCCAGGCTCTGGCGCTGCTGCACCCCGAGCGGGTCCGCGGCCTCACGTTCTGCATGAGCTTTCCGGCCACCGCGCCACCGCTGCGCCTCCTGCGCTACCTCAAGTTCGGCATCTTCCGCGAGTTCCGCAAGCTGCCGAAGGCGACCACGCCGGAACAGGAGATCGACAACCTGATCGCCATCTACCGCGCCCAGTCGTCGCCCGGATACCCGTTTCCCGACGAGTGGGTCCGCGAGGCGGCGACGCTCAGCCACAACCGCTCGCCCCGCGACCCGCGCACGACGCAGCGGCACCTCGCCGCCGGCCGGGCGGTGAAGCTGCCGCCGCTCTCCGGCATCACCGCCCCGACCCTGGTCGTCTCGGGCGCCGACGATCAACTGATCAAGCCGAGCGGCGGTCGTGATCTGGCCGCCCAGATCCCCGGCGCGGAGTTCGTGCTCTACCCCGGCGTGGGCCACGACCTGCCCGAGGGCATCTGGGACGACGTGATCGCCCGGATGCCCCGCTGACCGAACGCCATGGCCGTGCCGGGGACAATGGCTTGATGGAAGCGGGCGAGGAGAACACCGAGAGCGCGGACGGGCGGCAGCCGGCCGACCCCGCGGTCCCGGAGCCGCTGCGGCGGGAGCTGGTGAGCGAGCTGACGGCGGCTCGGCAGCTCGCCTCGGAGGACCCTGAGGCGGCCGGTGCGAGGGCCCGGGATGCCGAGGTGGCGCTCGGGCAACGAGGCGGGCCGTGGGGGGAACCGACGGCTGACGGGCGGCGGGAGCGGCTGGCCGCGGCGATGCTGGCTCTGTTGCGGCACCGCCGCCCCGAGTCCACCATCTGCCCGAGCGACGCGGCCCGCGTCGCCGGCGGCGCATCCTGGCGTGACCTGATGGACACGGCCCGAGACGTGGCCGCCGAGCTGGCGCGGGACGGCACCATCGCCGTCCGCCAGGGTGGCGCCGATGTCGACGTGACGACCGCGATCGGGCCGGTCCGACTGGCCCGCGGCCCCGGGTGGCGGCGCTGACCGCGACCTGCTGTGCCGGTCAGGGCTGAGGCGCGAGCGCCGGGAAGGAACCTCATGAGCGAACCCACGGCCGACGAAGTGCTCCGCGGCGTCACCGCACTCCTGCCGTTCGTACGTCGGTGGGACCTTGCGCTCAACCCCGAGGACGTGGAGGAGCTGGCGTACGCGGTCCTGCTCCACGTCCGCTCGGAGCTCTCCCTCGAAGAGGTCTTCGCCGCCGTCGAGCAGCAGATCGACGAGCACGAGCGACGCATGCGACGGCTTCACGACGCCATGGAGCGCGACAACGCTGAGGAGCCGACCAGCTCTCCGCAGCCGTGATCAGCCGCGACGGCAGGTGTCTATCCGGCGAAGCGTTCCAGCCCGACCAGGGCGAAGAGCCGGCGCAGGTGGGGCGACGGCTTGTCCAGCCGCAACAGCCGGCCCTGCCGGTCCAGGCGGTAGGCCGCCCGGGCCAGGGTGCGCAGGCCGGCGCCGTCGATGAAGGTCAGCTTGCTGAGGTCGATGGAGAGGTCGTCGCGGGTGTCGACCATGCGCTCGATCGTCATCTCGAAAGCTTCCCGGTTCGTCAGGTCGACCTCACCTCGCACGTGCAGTGTCGTCATACGGGTACAGCGCACAGCACCCTCTTTCTGTTACACGACCCTCGTGGCCGGAACGGCGAAGTGCCGCCGGTGGTGACCGGCGGCACTCTCGGTGGGATCCTCAGTTGGCGATCATCGAGTTCGCGCTGACGAACGTGTAGCCCTCGGCCTTGACGCCGGTGACGACCTGCTTGAGGTATTCGGTGCCCAGATACGGGTGGTAGAAGAAGCTCGCCACGCCGTCCCGGACGACCAGGTTGTGCTCGGCCGCGCCGATGAGGTCGGCCGGCAGCCGGGCCGGGTGGTTGTTGAACGCGTCGGGCTCGACGTTGCCGATGTTCTCCGGTACGACGACCGAGCCGTAGACGTCGCGGACGGCGTACGGGAAGAACTGGCCGAACTGGCGGCTGTAGTCCGGCTTGGCCCCGGTGAGCACGCCGGGGAAGTACAGGCCGCGGTCGTAGCGCTTGCCGAAGACGGTGTTGACCGCCTGGTAGTCGACGGCGCTCGCGGCGTAGTGCGGGAACTCGAAGATCGTCGGGGTGCCGAGGCCGGCCGCCGCGAAGACCAGGCCGGAGGCGACCATGCGGCTGGTCGCCCAGGCGGCCGAGTCGCCGGCCACCGGGCCGTCGTAGATGACGCTGTCCTTGGCGTCCACGTGAGCGGCGTAGAACTCGAAGTCGTTGGCGCTGACGCCGTCGTACGGGTTCGCGACGTTGCCGTACTGGTGGGTGTAGCCGTGCATCAGCAGCGTGCCGCCCTTGCTCTGCATGTACTTCAGAGCGGCCACCACCTTCGGCTTGTTCAGCAGCGTGTAGTCCTGGGCCTTGCCGCCGTTGTTGACGCCCTTCGGGTCGCGGTACCGGGGGTACACGGCCACCGTGAAGGGCACCTTCTCCGAGGACAGGTAGTCGGCCACGGCCTTCAGCTCGGCCGGGTCGGAGTCGGGGCCGACGTCCTCGATGCGGACCAGGCCGCGGTGCCGCTCCACCGACGTGGCGCCGAGCGAGTCGAACAGCAGGTCGGCGAACGCCAGGTAGCGGTCGTCGTGGGTGACGTACGCGAAGGGGATCTCGCCGACGTAGGTGAAGTTGCCCGAGCGGACCGCCCACGGGAACGTCGTGCCGTCCGGCCGGACGGCCGTGGCCAGGGTCGTCACCTTGGACGCGTCGGTGATCGACAGGTTCATGATCCCGGACTTGTTGACGGTGTTGCGGGTGAGCTTCTGCTTCTTGTAGTCGACCTCGGCGACGTCCGCGAAGTCGAAGCCGCCGCTGGTGAAGCCGTGGTCGGCCGCGAACGTGCCGGCCGAGGTGAGCTGCCAGATGTTGTCGTAGAGCCAGGTGACGGGCTTGCTGGTGGCCGCCACGTCGGTGAGGAAGGCGGCCGGGACGGGCTCGTCGTAGGTGGAGCCGATGTAGATCACCGCGGAGTAGGCGTTCAGGTCGCCGGCCCTGTACCCGCCGACCGGCGCGGCCGTCCACGAGCCGAAGTGCGAGCTCAGGTTGGCGGTCTGGGTCGCGTAGACCTCGCCCATCCAGCCGTAGTCGCCCGTGGTGTCGTACAGGACCAGGGTCTTGGCGGTGCCGCCGCCGGGAGCGGCCTTGCCGGACTTGGCGGCGGGCAGCGTGGTCACGACGGCGGCCGGCGTGACCGCGGCCTCGGCGTCGACCGAGCTCAGGGCGAAGGCGCCCAGGACGACGGCGGCGACACCGACAGAGAGCAGAGGCTTCGGGATACGCATCAGCGGGACGCTCCAACCAGGGCTTCGGGAGAGGTGGTGAGGCCGAGCAGGGCGGCGGTGGCCTCGGCCGTGCGCCGGGCGGCGAGACCGTCGCCGTACGGGTTGCCGTTGACCGTCATCGCGTCGCGGCGGGCGCGGTCGTCGAGCAGCGCGGACGCCTCGCCGACGATCAGGGCAGTGTCCGAGCCGACGAGCTTGGCGCAGCCGGCGTTCAGCGACTCGACCCGCTCGGTGACGTCGCGCAGCACCAGCGCCGGCACACCGAACGACGGCGCCTCCTCCTGGATGCCCCCGGAGTCGGTGAGCACGAGGTAAGCCTCGGAGAGCAGACGGGACAGGTCCGCGTACGGCAGGGGGTCGGTCACCGTGACCCGGTCGAGCCCGGCCAGGCCGGCTTCGACCTGCGCCCGGACGGCGGGGTTGGGGTGGCTCGGCAGGATCACGTCGATGTCCGGGTACTTCGCGACCAGCTCGCGCACCGCGGTCAGGATGCGGTCGAGCGGGTGGCCCCACGACTCGCGGCGGTGGGCGGTGACCAGCACGAGGCGGTTGCCGCTGCCGGCCCGGGCCGCCGCGACCCTGGGGTTCTCGTACGGGAGCTTGCGCCCGGCCACGGCCAGCGTCGCGTCGACCACGGTGTTGCCGGTCACGACCACGTCGGTGGCGGCGACGTTCTCGTCGAGCAGGTTCATCGCCGCCAGCGGCGTCGGCGCCAGGTGCAGCGAGGCGACCTGGGCGACCAGCTTGCGGTTGGCCTCCTCGGGGAACGGCGAGTCGAGGTCGCCCGAGCGCAGCCCGGCCTCGAGGTGCACGACGGGGATCCGGCGCCAGAACGCGGCCAGCGCGCCGGCCAGGCTCGTCGTCGTGTCGCCCTGCACGATCACCGCGGCCGGCGGGCGGACCTCCCACAGCGCGTCGAGCTTGCGGACCAGCTCGGTGAGCAGCTCGGCCTGGCTGCCGGTGGTGCGCTCGACGGTCAGCGTCACGTCCGGGGTGAGGTCGAAGGCGGCCAGCGCCTGGGCGACCATCTGCGGGTGCTGACCGCTGGCCAGCAGCACCGGCTCCATCAGGCCCTGCTCCCGCATGGCGGTGACGACGGGGGCGAGCTTGACCGCTTCGGGGCGGGTGCCGCCGATCAGGTGGACTTCGGGGAGCGACATCGGGATCTCCTGGGGGAGGTGGGGCTAGGCGGCGAGCGCGAGAGCGGACGTGGGGAGCGGTGCTTCGGCCAGGCGTTCGGTCTTGGCCCAGGCCTGCCGGCCGGTGGCCTGGCGGCCGATGGCCCGGTAGGTGGCGACCAGCCCGAGGAGCAGGAACGCCGGGTACGCGAGGGCGGCGAGCAGGAGCCGGGGGAGCGTCTCGTCGCGGAGCCGGTAGCGGTGCACCAGCGCCCAGACGAAGCCGGGGAACCAGGTGACGCCGAGCCAGACGGCGGCGCTGTCGGCCAGCTCCGACCAGCTCGAGAAGACCGAGATCGGGTGCCCGGCGATCAGGCCGATCGTGGACACCGCCACCAGGCCGGCCAGGAAGACCGTGACCAGCGCGTTGATCCACGGCGAGAACAGGTAGTGCAGCACCTCGGCGAGCGACGTGCGGCCGATCCGCTTCGAGGTGACCAGCGACCGCAGGTAGCGGGCGCACTGCAGGTTGCCCTGGGCCCAGCGGGTGCGCTGCCGGGTCAGCCGGCGGACGTCGACCACGGCCTGCTGGGTCACCGAGGCCCGGGCGGTGTAGCGGATGCCGACGCCGGACAGGTGCATGCGCAGGCCCAGCTCGAGGTCCTCGACCAGGCAGGCCGACCACGGCGCGTCGCCGAGGACGAGCAGGGCCGAGAGCCGGGTGAACTGGCCGTTGCCGCCGAGACCGACGGTGTCGAGCCGGTCGCGCAGGCTCTGGCAGGCGTTGACGATGGTGGCGAACTCCAGGTCCTGCACCGCGCCGAGCAGCTTGTCGCGGTTGCGGATGCGGACCTGCACCTGCACCGCCCCGATCGCCGTGTCGCGCAGCATCCGCGACACCTCGAGCAGGATGTTGTGGCTGCCCTGGCCGTCGCCGTCGATGATGCCCAGGACGACCTTGTCCGGGCTGACGCCGGCCAGCGCGGTCTGCTCGGCGATGTAGCGGTACGCCGCGTTGAGCGCCTCGCCCTTGCCCTGGCGCGCCTCGGGCAGCTCCCGGCGCATCACGTGCAGCCGGGGGTGGTCGATCGCGGCCAGCACGTCCGGGGTGCCGTCGTCCGAGCCGTCGTCGACGACCAGGACCCGGGCCAGCGTGTGGCCCGGTCCGCTCAGCGCGAGCGCGGCCCGGACGGTGTTGCCGACCACGACCTCCTCGTTGAGCGCCGGCACGATGATCCAGAAGTGCTCGGGGGTGCCGTCGCCGTTGGCCAGCGCCTTGGCGACCAGCTCGTGCCGGCGCGACGCCACGTAGCGGACGGCGATGGTCACCAGCGCGACCGTCGACAGCGGCCAGGACAGCAGAAGCGCGTAGCCGGCGACGAGGATCAACCCGCCGTGTGCTCCGAACATCAGCCACCTCCACCTTGTCACCTTGCGTGATGTCCACCGTCAGGCGGGAACCGCGGTGCCGGACGTATTAGGACAATACGAAGCTACGGAGCGTGATACAAGGCTGCTGACCGGATCGCCCGTGACACTATGACCAAATGGACTAACTCAGACATCTCACTCAGGGAGTAAGACGTCGAAAGTCGGCACAATGCGGGCTTTTGATGCAGGTGGTCGACGATCCGGCGCGGCCGTGGATTGTGACTTTCAGTAATGTCTGCATGAGCGATCGGCGACCGCGGTTCTGCGGCTCTCTGATTACCAAACGTGTTGGCGCTGTCTTCCGCTGCTGGTCGCGCTCCCACCGAGATGGCGCTGTATTCGCACGCGCTGGCGCGAACCTCCAACGACGTTCACCTATGTCGCGCCGAGACTGCTAGGTGTCCACTACGGAGGGATAGCTTGTGAACACTCGACGCGTAGCAGCAGTCGTGGGCGCCAGTGTGATGGTGACCGCGGGCCTCGGCATCGCCACCGGCACGGCCGCGCAGGCCGCGGTGCCGACCTGCGTCACCACAACGCTGAACGACAGCGGCTACACCGATCGTCTGACCGTCAACAACCGTTGCGGCAGCAGCCAGCGGGTCAAGGTGCTCCTGGCCAACCTGACCGACTTCGCCTGCTACACCATCCCGTCCGGGGGGTACCGCACGTACAGCTGGAACTACCCGGGGCGCTTCGACGGTCTGGCCTCCTGCTGACCCGATGAGCTCGGGACCGGCGCCGGCGACGGGGCGGGCCCCGGTCCCCGGGCGATGATGCAGGACAGAATGGCGGCGAGCGTCCGCATAGACTGCAGGAGCGGCACCCATCGGCTCATGTGGATGATTTCGATCGATGTGACCAGCGGGTGTCGTTCGACGACGACGTGGGCACGACCGGGCTCCGGCCACGTTCCGCACGGGGGACCGACCTCAGGCGAGGTGTGCGCCGACGCTGCTGTGCCCGCACAACGGGGGAGCATGGACGGCCAGGCCGACAAGAATCTCGGACGTTACGAAAGGGATTTCATCCAGGGAGCCCATGGGGTGACGGGGTGGCCGCACGCCGCCGAGGAGTTCAGGCCGACGCGATGGGCGACGCTCGGGTCGGTGACAGTTCTGCGGGGAAGCGGAGGTCTCTGCGAGGACGAGCGGCCGGCGGCCGGCGGGCGCCCGGACAATCCTGGCTATCTGCTGACCTGTGCCGTCGACGGCCGTCTGCTCCTTCGTCAGGGTGACCGCTCGACGCTTGTCGGTCAGGGAGACCTGGCCCTGTGTGACGGCGCCGCGCCGTTCCGGGTCGGCGACTTCCGGTATCTCGACAGCGTCGGTCACCGGTCCGGGCGCGGGTGTGCCTATCTCGTGGTCCGATTCCCGCGCCGCAAGCTGACCACTCCGCCGGAATTGGTCCAGCGGCTCATGGTGCGCCGCATCGCGGGCGACCGGGGGCTCGGCTCGGTACTGGTGCAAACGGCCCAGCGGATGGTGGAGGAGGGGTCGAGTCTCACTCCGCTCGACAGTGCGCGGCTCGAGAGGATGCTTCTGGATCTGATCAATGCGGTCGTCTCCAACGCGATCGAGTCGACCGTCGACGCGGCCGGCTCGGACGAGGCCGCCGCGGTCTTCCTCCGCGTCCAGGGCTTCGTGCAGCGGCATCTGACCGATCCGGACCTGTCGCCGGACACGATCGCCTCGGCCCACAGCATGTCCGTCCGGTCGCTGCACCGGTTGTTCCGGACTCAGGGCGTGAGTGTCGCGGCCTGGATCCGCGTCCAGCGGCTCGAGCGCTGCGGCCGCGACCTGGCCGATCCGGCGCTGCGGAACCGACCGATCTATGCCACTGCGGCGCGGTGGGGATTTCGCGACGCCGCCTATTTCAGCAAGGTTTTCCGGTCGGCGTACCACATGAGTCCCCAGCAATACCGCGAACGGATGGGTGCCGGCGGTGAACCGGGGACAGGGTTTGTTCCCGGCACGGTCGCGAATCTCCAATACGGTGGCGCTAAAGGCTGATGACGCCCCGGCCGCGGCGGTGAATACTCCGTTTATCAGTCATTGACGGAGGGAGAGTCAAATGAGAACTCGCCGTATCGCCGCCGCAGTCGGGGCGACCGCGATGGTGACCGCCGGTCTGGGGGTCGCCACCGCCGCGCCGGCGCTGGCCGCCCCGCCGCCGAGCTGCGTCACCACCACCCTGGACGCCTCCGGCACCGTGGACTACCTGCGGATCATCAACAACTGCAGCACTCCACAACGGGTCAAGGTCGTCCTCGACTACGCGACCGACCTCGCCTGCCGCACCATTCCGGCCCGCACCACGGTCATCCTCTATTGGGGCTATCCGGGCCGATTCGACCGCTTGGACGCCTGCTGACAGTCGCCCGCCCGAGGAAGACGAGCCAGGCCCCGGATCCCGAACCCCACGGGATCCGGGGCCTGTTTTTTTCATGGTCCTGAAAATATTTACGTCGCTCAATTCGTAGACGATGGCGCAGACGACCAATGACGCCTGGTCCGGCGGTCGGGAGACTACAAGCACATTCATTTGCCGAAGGGAAACAACATGACGATCAAGCGTGTCGCCGCCGTCCTGGGCGCCTCCGTGATGGTGACCGCCGGAGTAGGGATCGCCACGGCCACGTCCGCACAGGCCGCCGTCCCGAGCTGCGTCACCACCAGCCTCAACGACAGCGGCACGAGGGATTACCTGACCGTCCGCAACGGCTGCGGCTCGAGCCAGCGGGTCAAGGTAGTTCTGGCCAACGCGACCGATTTCTCGTGCTACACGATCGCGTCCGGCGGGGCCCGCAACTACAGCTGGAACTACCCGGGCCGTTTCGACGGTCTGCAGTCCTGCTGACCGGCAGTCCTCACGAGCCAGGTCCCCGGCAGCCGCCGGGGACCTGGCTCGTCTTCGTCGGGTCTACCGGCGAACGCCGGCGCCCACCGGTTGTGGTGCCGGCCTCGTCGTGGCCCGGCGGGAGGTGGGCTCGTGGGCCAGGAGACCACTGGCCAGCAGGGCCGACCCGGCCAGCACACTCCAGATCACGTGGGCTTCCCGCCAGCGCGGGTCGCCGGCGCCGACGAAGAGCGACCAGCCGTCCGGAAGGAACTGCAGCAGCAGGACCAGCACGAGTGTCAGGGGTGCGGCCACGATGCCGCCGACCGTGCCGGCGGCCCCGCCCCGGCGGATGCCGGCCAGCGCGAACGCCACACAGACCAGAGCGGCCGCCTCGACCGTCAGCGTGAGAGCGGGTACGGCCGGCCGGACCTCCGCGGCGACGGCCAGGTGGGCCGCGGCCAGCGTCAGCGCCCACCACCCGGCCAGCACCGGCACGGCCAGGAGCCCGCGCACCGCGATGCGGGCGAGGCGCGGGACCGGCAGCACAGCGGTGGTGGACGCGGCCGGATCGTCCAGCAGGAAGGCCACCCCGAGGGCACCCGCGAGCATCACGATCCGGGCCAGGTTCACGATGTTGTCGACACCCAGCCCGGCGGTCGCCGCGGCCGGGACCATCATGATCAGCAGACCGGCCACGAGGCAGGCCGTCAGCGGACCCCACGGCAACGCGCGGGCGGTCGGGCCCGGCATCGCTCGCCAGGGAATCCGCGCCCTCATCGGCACTGCCCCTGCTCGTCGGCCCGTCCGGCCGGCACGCCGAGCGTCCGCGCGGCCTGCTCGGTGGTGGTGCCCGGGTCGATCAGCTGCGTCCACGCCTGGGTGACCCGCTGCCGGGTCGCCGCGACCGGCTGGGCCAGCAACTCCCGGACGACGGACGTCTCGCGGTACTCGACGAACATCTGCGCGTCGAAACCGGGGACGGGAGTGGACAGGAGGCCGCCGGTGCTGTGGGCCAGCCGGTAGTCGAACCCGTCCCTGGTCTGCGCGGTGGCCTGGGCCGCGAGCCAGAGGATGACGACGGCCCGGCCGCCGCACAGCGGTTCCGGCGGCGCCGCGGTCACCTGGCCGCCGGTCACGATCCGGTAGGCCACCGCCGCCGCGAAGTCGAGCTCGGCCTGACCGTCGCCCCAGCCGGTGCCGACCGGCACGGTGTCGGGAGTCCCGGCGCGGGTGTCGTCGGCCTTCCAGGACTCGGCCGGCACCGGATCGGCCCCGGCCGAGCCGATCAGACCCCCGAGGTCCGTCGCATTCGTGTTGACGCGTTGCCGTACCGCCGTGATCTGCGAGCGCGCGGGACCGGGCACCGGCTCCCGGACGGCCTCGAGCAGCTCGGCCCAGCCCGGGACGAGGCCGGTGAAGTCGGGGAAGGCGCAGTACGTGACGGCGTCGAGCGACCGGCACTCCTGCGACGCGGCCGGGCGCTCCATGGCCTCCTGCCGTCGCTGCTCGACCCGCTCGCCGGGTGCGGCGGCCTGGGGGATGAGCAGGGCCAGGGCGCCGACCATGGCCACCCCGGCGACCAGCGCGGGCCGCACCCCGTCGCGCCCGGTTCGGCGTACGGCCAGGGCCCCGGCCGCCAGGGCGGCCGTCAGCAGGATCAGATAGAGCAGGTGCCACCCGGCCGGGCGGCCGATCAGGTCACCCGGCAGCGGGTACTGCTCGTCCCGCAGCACCACCGGGGCCAGCCACCGCAGCGGCGAGTTCGAGAACGACGCGTACAGGGTCAGCGCGGCCAGACCGACCAGCAGGAGCGGGCCGGCCACGACCGCGCGGGTGCAACGGCCCAGCAGGACACCGGCGACCGCGCCGAACAGCACGACCACCGGCCCGGTGAGGACGTCGCCGACGTCGATCACTCCCACCGCCGCCGACCGGCCGGCGTAGACGGCGACGTGGGCCGCCACCAGGACGGCGCTGACCAGGGCGAGCGGCACGGTGGCGGCCAGCAACGCCACGGTGCGCTGCCAGGCCGGCATGAGCAGCACGTCGAACAACTCGTCGGTACCGTCCCGGTAGGGCCGGGAAGCGGCCAGATGAGCGGCCAGGATCGCGCCGGCGGCGACGGCGAGCATGCCCAGCTGGGTGTCGCGGACCGTGTGCTGAAGGACCGGATGACCGGTCCCGCGAAGGCCGTACACCGCCCAGCTCACGGAGAGCGCGAAAGCCACCAGGACGGCCGGGTGCCGCAGCAGCCGGCCCCCCTCCACCTTGGCCAGGGCCAGGATCGCGGTCACCGGTCCGGAGGGCCGGGCGTTCGGCGGGGACGCCGGAGCCCGTTCGCCGAGCACCGTGGTCATGCCGCCACCGCCGCGCCGGCCGTGGGTTGCACGAGCATCAGGTAGCCGTCCTCGATGGTGGGCGGAAGCGTCGGCGCGCCGTCCGGTGGCATGCCCAGGTTGCGGTAGGACCCGTCGGCGCTGCGCCACGCGGCCACCGCCCGCGGATCCTTGACCGAGTCGCTCCACACCCGGCCGTCGGCCAGCGCCGCGAGCTGCGGCGACGATCCCTCGAAGTGGATCTGGCCCTGGTGCAGCACCACAACGCTCTGGCAGAGCATCGCGACGTCCTCGGTCTGGTGGGTGGACAGCACCACCGTGCGGTTCTCGCCCAGGTCGGCGATCAGCTCCCGGAAGCGCAGTCGCTGCTCCGGATCGAGACCGACGGTGGGCTCGTCCAGGATCAGGATCTCCGGATCGCCCAGCAACGACGCCGCCAGAGCGACCCGCTGGCGCATGCCGCCGGACAGCGCCTTGATCCGCTTGCCCTGCTGGTCGGCCAGCCCGACCGCGGTGAGGACCCGGCGTACCTCGGCGTGCCGCCGGACCCGGTCGGTCATCTCCTTGAGGATGGCCACGTAGTCGATGAACTCGAACGCGGTGAACCGCGGGTGGAAGCCGGGCTCCTGCGGCAGATAGCCGAGGCGGCGGCGAATCTCCAGCCGGTCCTGCGCGTTGCGCGGGTCACGGCCCAGCATGCGCAGGTCTCCACCGTACGAGGAGGTCGCCGTGGCGATGATCCGGAGCAGGGTGCTCTTGCCGGCGCCGTTCGGTCCGAGCAGCCCGACGATGCCCCGGCCCACGGCGAACGACACATCGGCGAGAGCCGGGGTCTTCCGGTAGTTCAGCGTCAGATGTGTGGCGACGACAGTCGGTTCGGTCATGAGAGCCTCCGGGTCGTGACGTGGGGTGTGAACGACGAGGGGCGGTGAGACTCGAACCGCCCGCGAATCAGGGAGAGCGACAGGCCGGCGGCCACCGCGGCGGCCGCGGTGACGATCTGGCCGATGGTCGTGAACGGCACCGGGGCGTCTCCGGGCAGCGCGGCCGAGAAGACCAGCACGCCGACCCACAGCAGGGCCGGCACGGCCGCCGCCACGACCGAGTCCAGGCGCGACATGAGCACGAGGCTGAGCGTGATCAGGGCCAGGGACGGCAGCAACCAGCCGATCGCCACCAGACCCGCGCCCGGCACCGCGACAGTGGCCACCAGGCTGAGGGCGGTCGTCGTCGCCGTGACGGCCGCCGTCCGCAGCAGGAGCAGCCGGAAGGTGCTGATCGGGGCGACCAGCGTGAGCTCGTACGTCGGATCGACGCCCGGGCCGAAGGAGAACGCTACGCCGAGCAGGGGAAGCAGCGGCGCGACGGCCAGGAACAGCAGCGGCATGGACGACGACTCGGACGCCTGCGCGACCAGCACGGTCAGCAACAGCATGACCGCCGCGCTCAGGAGCCAGGGCCGGGACAGCGTACGGGTGGCCATGAGCAGCCGAGCCGTGTGCTCGCTCATCCCGGCCCGGCCCAGCGCCCGCTCGACCCGGCCCGGCTGCGGGGCGTGGAGCTCGTCCTCCAGCCGCTCCCACCCCCGCCGGGCCGGCGCCGCATCCGTCGCGCCGGCCAGCACGGCCCGGCACCGGGCGCACGATCCCAGATGGGCGTCCACGGACCACACCTGCGGAAACGGCAGCTCCTGCCGTACGTACCGGAGAATCTCGTCCTGCGTGGCGTGCCATTCGGTGCTCATCCGACCTCCCGTCTCAGCGTTGTGGTCACGGCCAGGCCAGGTCCCGGCGCAACTGTTTGCGGGCCCGCATCGCTCGCGTCTTCACCGTTCCGGCCGGTATGCCGAGCACGGTCGCGGCCTCCCGGACGCTCAGTCCGTCGAGGACGGTGGCCTGCATGACCGCGCGTAACTCGGGCGACAGCTGTTCGAGGGCATGGCCCAGCCGGCCGTGCCCGACGTCCAGCAGAACCTGGTCCTCGGCGGACGACTCGTCACCGGTCAGCGCCCGGCTCAGCTTGGTCCGCAGCCGGTGCAGCGACGACTCCCCGCGGATCGCGTCGACCAGCCGACGCGACGCGACCCGCCACAGCCAGCCGGCGACGTCGCCGTCCGCGCGCTCGCTGTAACGGGCCTTGCCCCGCCACACCGACAGGAACGTCTCCTGTACCACGTCATCGATCAGCGCCTGGTCCTGGCTGCGATAACGCAGCTTGGCCACGAGCCACGGGGCGTACCGCTCGTACAGCTCCGCGAAGGCGCCACGGTCCTGCTCGGCCGCGGCGGCCAGCAGCGCGCCGTCGGTGGGAGCCTCCTCGGCCTTCTCGGTCACACCCCATCATCGGATCGAGCACGCCGATCGGTTCCCCCCGGCCGAAGTATTTCGGACTCCGGGCTCGGCGAAACAGGTTGCACGGAGTTTCGGGGGCTGCTTCGCTGGTGCCCGTGACCGACCTGCGAACGCCACGGCTGTGCCTGCACCCGATCGACCCGGCCGAGGGCGAACGCATCGCCGGGCGGCGGGCCGCCGCCGGGGACGAGTGGGCCGAGGACTTCCCCTTCGACGGCGACATCCTCGGCGTCTCGGCGTTCCTCACGACCACGGCGGTGCACGGCGACCAGCGACCCTTCGGGCACTACCGGATCACCCGGGCCGCCGACGGGAAGGCGATCGGCGGCATCGGCTTCAAGGGGCAGCCGGCCGATGGCGGTGTCGAGGTCGGTTACGGCCTGGTCCCGTCGGCCCGTGGTCACGGCTACGCGGCCGAGGCGCTCATCGCCCTGCTGCGCCTGGCGGCCGAGCACGGTGTGTCCCGGGTGTTCGCCGACACGACCGCCGGCAACATCGCCTCACAACGGACCCTCGAGCACGCCGGTTTCCGCCGGACCGACTCCGACGGCAAGGTCTTTCAGTACGAAGTGGTCCTCGACGCCTCAGCGTGAGGCCGAGGGCGGGGCCGCGGCGCGGCCCCGCCTACCCGTGCTTCACACCCGAGGCGCCCGTTGCTTCACCAGACCGGGGTCCACGGCGCGCTCAGGCCGCCCTGCTTGACCTCGGCCGAGCCGTCGACCAGCACCACACCGACGCGGCTGCCGCTGACCGACAGGTGCCGCACGTTCCACTGCTCGTTGATGAGAGGACTGTCCAGCTTGCCCTCGCGGACCTGCGCCACCTTGGCCGTGGTGAGCAGGCCGACCCGGTCGTCGTTGAGGACCAGCGACGCGACGCCCGCGGTGGCCTGGGGCGACCAGCCGGCGCTGAGCCCGCCCTCCTTGACGTCCGCGGCGCCGTTGGTCAGCACCACGCCGATCCGGTTGCCGGAGAGGGCGATCTGCTTGACCCCGCTCTGCTCGGGGATCCACTGGGCGCTGAGCCCGCCCTCCTTGACCTTCGCCACGCCGGCGGTGGTGAGCACCCCGACGCGGGTGTCGGTGACGGCGACCTGCTGCACGCCGGTGTGTTCGGGGATCCAGTTGGCGGACAGGCCACCTTCCTTGACCGAGGCGACGCCGTCGTTGGTCACCACGCCGATGCGGTTGCCGCTGAGGGCGAGCTGCTTGACGTTGACCTGCACGCGCACGAAGGTCGCGGTGGTCGGGCCCTCCTTGACCCAGGCGGCGCCGTCCTGGGTGAGCACACCGATGCGGTCGGCCGCGACCACGATGTCCTTGGCGTCGGCCAGCAGCGGGTTCCACTTCGCGCTGAGGCCGCCCTCCTTGAACTGGGTGCCGTAGTCGCCGCGCAGCACGCCGATGCGGGTGTCGGTTACCGACACCTGAAGCGAGTTCGGAATCGGGGTGTTCGCCGTGAACCAGGCGGCCAGGTCGTCGACGCGGGTCTCGACCGCGTCGCGGCGGGTCTCGGTCACGCTCAGGCAGCCGCCCTGGTACGAGGTGTGGTGCAGGCCGACCAGCTCGTAGCCGGCCGAGGTGCGCCGCAGCACCGGGCCGCCGGCGTCGCCCTTGCAGATGGTGGCGTCGCCCACGGCGGTGAGGTCGAGGGTGGCCGCGCCGACCGCGGTGACCGTGAAGTCGCCGGCGTGCAACGCGTCGGGCACCCACCTGTCGGCGGTGCGGCCGTAACCGGCGGCGACCAGCGCGTCGCCCGTGGCGGGCGGGGTGGTGCCGATCTTCACGGCGGTGGCGCCCAGGGCGGGTTCGGCCAGGCGGGCCAGCACGACGTCGCGCTCGGGGTGCGGCACGATCTTGTCGACCGTACGCACGTGCCCGCCGCTGCTGTTCAGGTCGAGGCGCCCGATGGTGGCCGTGGTGGCCAGTGGGGGAGCGCCCGCGGTCACCGTCGCGCCGAAGCAGGACTTCGCGGTGGCGACCCACCAGCGGTTGACCAGGACGCCGGAGCACCCCTTGACCGAGTCGCCCAGCTTGAGCTGCACCGAGAAGGCGAGGGCGGGGTCGGTGACCGCCGGGCCGTTGACCGCGTGCGCGGCACCGGCTGTCGCCGTGACGGCGACCATGGCCGCCAGGATCGTCGCTGCCCGTCGTCGGGCCCGCGGAAGGTTCATGGATCTCCCCGTTCACATTCGCCGGCTCCGATCCAGAGCCGTGAATGAGTAGGTATCACGGGCGGAGAGATCACGGTGTCCCGGAACGCGTCGGAAGCCCGCTGTGATCTATCGCATAGTTGAATTCCTATGTCTCAATGCCGCGGAACGGCTTCCCCGAGCTCCGCCTCGCCACGTCAGCGCTGCGCGACGACAACCATGCGGTGATGAACCGCGCTCAGCGGTCGCCCGTCCTCGCCGTACGCGGAAACGGCGGTGAAGCCCGCCGCGGCGCACCAGTCACGCAGCTCCGGGAAGCCGAACAGCCGCTTGAGGAAGGTGAGCCGCCGGGCCCGCCCGTCGCGGACCACCGTCCGTTCGACCTCGAAGCGCCCGGTCAGCGGGTCGAGGCGGTGCCGGTCGACGAGCATGTCGCCGTTGTCGCGAGCCGCGGTGACGCGCGACGGCGTGTACCCGCTGAGGAACTTGACCTGGTTGTCGAGATCCATGGCCATCCGCCCGCCCGGCCGCAGCACGCGCCCGATCCCGGCCAGCACACCCCGGTTGACGTCGTCGTCGAAGTACCCGAACGCCGTCGTCCAGTTGATTACCCGATCGAACCGTCCCGTCCACGCGGGCAGCTCGCGCATGTCCCCGGCCACGTAGTCGACGGCCACCCCGGCCGCCGCCGCGTCGGCGCGGGCCCGGTCGAGGAAGACCGCCGACGAATCGAGCCCGGTGACCGCACACCCGCGGGCCGCCAGGGTGGTGGCCAGAGCCCCGTGCCCGCAGGCCAGATCGAGCACCGCCATCCCCGGCTCCAGCCCGAGCAGCCGCCACACCAGGTCGGCCGCGGCGTCCACCCCGGGGTAGGCCGTGCCCACCACCGGCCCGTGCGTCGGCGCGCCGCCACCGTCCCCGCCGCCGCTCCCGCCGGCGAAGAAGTGCAGGTAGTCCTCGTCGTACATCGATGTCGCGTCGAACAGATCCCCCGTCACGCTGACACGGTAGGAAGGGCCGGCAAGCCCCTTCCGCGCGGGGCGGATGTCCATGCTCGACGGCCGTCGGCCCTCACGGCGTTCCGGCCGGGGCCACGATGTTCGACCGCAGCCTGATCAGCCGCATTCCCGCGGTGGCCAGGGCGGCCACGGCCACCGCGGCGAAGGCGACCGTGAGCGGCGCGGCGAAGTAGGTCAGCTGGGCCCACGTGACCGTCCGGCCGTTCGTGAGGAACGAGATCAGCTGCGGGTACACCGCGAACAGCGCCACCGGCAGCAGCACCGGCGCCAGGCGCAATCCGATCCGCCACGCCGGCCGCCCGGCCCGCCGACCCGCCCAGCGGCGCGACCGCAGCACACCGAGCACCCCCAGGCCCACCGCGACCAGCGCGACCACGGCCAACGCGATTTCGATCAGCTGCCGCCGGCTCCCCGGCGCCGCCGGGGTCTGCCCCCGGGTCAGCGCGACCAGGCCGGTCAGGATCTCGTACGTCTCGTCGTAGAGGCCCGCGCCGTTGGTCAGGACGGCGAACCCGTATCCGCTCGCCGGATCGATCGCTTCCACGGCGTTGTAGGTGAACAGGTTGCCCGAGTGGACCAGCAGTTCGGCGCCGCTCACGGTGTCCGGCCCCCAGCCCATGCCGTAGTCGCCGACCGCCGAGGGGCTGTGCATGGTCGTGAGGCTGCGCGAGGTGACGAGCTGCGGGCCGTGGCCGGTCTGGCTGATCAGCCACCGGCCCAGGTCGGCCGCGGTGCTCACCACCCCACCGGCTCCGCCGGCGCCACCGGCGGCCATATGCCGTTCCCGCCGCGGCACCCAGGCCCCGAACAGCGAGTTGTACCCCCGGGCGGGCCGGACCTCCCGGTCGCCGGCGGCGCTGCCGGTCATGCCGAGCGGCCCGAGGACACGCTGCCGCAGGTAGTCGCCGAAGCCCATCCCGCCGGCCACTTCGACCAGCCGGGCGGCCACCTCGTAGTTCGCGTTGCAGTAGAACCACCGCGTGCCCGGTTCCGCGGCCAGCCGGCCGGTGCGCAGGGAGGCCACATAGCCGGCCAGGGTCGGCGCCGACTCCGCCGCGCCGATGTCGACGGTCCGGTCGGACAGGCCGGAGGTCTGGTTGAGCAGGTGCCGCACCGTGATGCGGTCCGCCCGCGCGTCGGCCGGCGCGAACTCGGGAAGCTGCCGGGAAACCGGCTCGTCCAGGGCGATCCGGCCGGCGTCGACCAGCGTCATGACGGCCATGGCGGTGAACGACTTGCTGACCGAGGCGACCCGCATCGGGGTGTCCGGCGTGATCGGCGCTCCCGTCGAGTCGTGCCCGAGCCCGGCCGTGTGGAGCACTTCCCCCCGGTGGGTCACGACCGCGGACATCCCCGGCAGACCCGTCGCGGCCATGGCTTCGGTCAGGTAGGCGTCGATGTCGTTCGTCGACACAGCTCGGGCCGGGCCGACCGGGGCGGCGACGAGGGCCAGGGTCAACAGGGTGGTCACGCAGGCGACGAGCGGACGTTTCATGCCGGAGACGCTAGGAACAATCGCCCGCGAACGGATCTGCCGATCCTCCACACCCACCCCTGACGAAAGTCAGGTCGCACTAAGCTCTCGGGGTGATCGAGAGCGGGGTCGTGGAACACATCAACACGCTTGTCGACTTCTGCGCGCTGCGGGACGCCGACGCGCTGACGCGGGAAGTGGACGTCGCCATCCTCTTCGGCGGCAGCATTCTCGCCGGAGGGGACGTCTTCGCCCGGGTCGTCGCGAGCGGACGGGCGCGGCGGTCGATGATCGTCGGCGGGCAGGGACACTCCAGCGATGTGCTGCGGGAGGCCGCGCGGCGCAGCCTGGGCTGGGACGACGCCGGTGAGCTGAGCGAGGCCGCGCTCTTCGAGCGTTACCTGCTCCAGCGGTACGACCTGAGCGTCGACCGGCTGGAGCACGAGTCCACCAACTGCGGCAGCAACGTGCGCAACTCCCTGGCCGTGCTGGCCGCCGCGGGCTTCCCGCACGAGCGGGTTCTGATCATCCAGGACGGCTCGATGCAGCGCCGGATGGATGCCGGGTTCCGGTTGCTGGCGCCCGAGGTCGAGGTCGTCAACTTCGCCGCGCACCGGACGCACCTGGAGCTGGTCGACGGCGAGCTCGGCTACCTGTCGCCGCCCGCCGGCATGTGGCCTCCCGACCGGTACCTCTCGCTGCTGATGGGCGAGATCCCGCGGCTGACCGACGGCCCGGAGGGTTACGGGCCGTCGGGTCGCGGCTTCATCGCCCACGTGGACGTGCCGGCCGAGGTGAGCCGGGCCTGGTCGGCGCTCCGGGCGGCCGGGGTGGGCTCGCCGCGGCTCGCCGACCAGCGCTGGGCCGACGCCTGAGTTCTCAGACGCCGGCGCTGCGCCGACGCCTGAGCTCTCCGGCGCCGGCGTCGGAGCGTTCCCGGGATCAGGGTGTCGCGGTGCCGGCCAGCTCGGTCGCCGGCGTCGCGGTCACGGGCTGGGCGCGGCGCCAGCGCGTCGAGACAGCGGGGGCCTTCTTCTCGACCGGGCGGCGGACGGCGGCCGCGCCCCGGTTGGGCAGCGACAGCCGGATGACCTTGTACCAGGCCGACGCGACCTGCTTGGGCAGCGGGCCGCTGGTGTACGAGAGCCCGTACCGCTGGAAGAGGTCCTGGATCTTGGGGGCGATCTCCTTGTAGCGGTTGCTCGGCATGTCCGGGAACAGGTGGTGCTCGATCTGGTGCGACAGGTTGCCGGTCATCAGGTGCATGGCCCGGCTGCCGCTGATGTTGGCCGAGCCGAGCATCTGGCGCAGGTACCACTCGCCGCGCGTCTCGCCCTCGATGGACGTCTTCTCGAACGTCTCGACACCGTTCGGGAAGTGGCCGCACATGATGACCGAGTGGCTCCACAGGTTGCGGATCACGTTGGCCGTGGCATTGGCCGCGATCGTGTGCAGGAACGACGGGCCGGACAGGGCCGGGTGGACGACGTAGTCCTTGAGCACCTGCTTGCCGATCTTGTTGCGGACCTTGCGGAGGCCGGCGCGGAACTTCGGGTCCCGGCGGCGTTCCTTGGTGGCCAGGTTCTTGCCCAGCTCCAGGTCGTACGCGGCGATCCCGTACTCGAAGAGGCAGGCGTTGACGAAGTTGTAGAGCGGCTGGCCCAGGTGCATGGGGTGCCACTTCTGGTCCTCGTCGACGCGCATGATGCCGTAGCCGAGGTCGTTGTCGCGGCCGATCACGTTCGTGTACGTGTGGTGCAACTCGTTGTGCGAGTGCTTCCACTGCTCGGCCGGGGAGGCGTGGTCCCACTCCCACTTGGTCGAGTGGATCTTGGGGTCACGCATCCAGTCCCACTGGCCGTGCATGATGTTGTGGCCGATCTCCATGTTCTCGAGGATCTTGGCCACCGTCAGACCGGCCGTGCCGACCAGCCACGCCGGCGGGAAGAGCGAGAACAGCAGCACCCCGCGGCTGCCGAGCTCGAGCCCGCGCTGCCACGCGATCACCCGCCGGATGTAGGCGGCGTCCTTCTCTCCCCGGCTGCCCATGACCTCGTCGCGGATGGCATCGAGCTCGACGCCGATCTGCTCGATCTGCTCGGGAGTCAGGTGGGCGATCGGGTTGGAGTCCTTGCGCTGAATGGTGGTCATACGGGGTTCCTCTTAAAGGTCGATCTTGCAGGGGCCGGCGGCGGCGGAGACACAGGTCTGGATGGGGATGCTGTCGCCCGGCTCGGCGACGGTGAGCTGCCCGTCGCGCAGGTCGCGCACGGCGCCCTCGCGCAGCGGCAGGACGCAGCTGAAGCAGATGCCCATCCGGCAGCCGGACGGCATGAGGACGCCGGCCGCCTCGCCGGAGTCGAGCAGCGGCTCGGAGCCGTCGGTCTCGACGACAGTGCCGGATTGCGTGAACGTGACCGTGCCGCCGCCCCCGCTGCTGATCAGGGTCGGTCGGAAGCGCTCGGTGCTCAGCAGGTGGCCGGCGTCGCCGTCGGCCCAGTGCGTCTCGAGGTCGTCGAGCATCTCGTTGGGTCCGCAGGCCCACGCGCGCCGCTCGAACAGGTCGGGTACCAGCTCGTCCAGGTCGGCCGGCTTGAGCCGCCCGTCGGTACGGGTGTGCCGCTCGATCAGCCGGATCCGGCCGTCGGCGGCCAGGGCGCGCAGCTCGGCGCCGAAGACGACGGCCTCCCGGGTGCCGGCCGAGTGCACGACGACGACGTCGGTCAGCTCGTGCAGCCGGCTGCGGAGCATGCCCATGACCGGGGTGATGCCGCTGCCCGCGGTGATGAAGACCGCCTTGGCCGGGCGCGGCTCGCAGAGCAGGAACTCGCCGGTGGGCGCGTCGAGGTGCACGATCATGCCGCGGCGGGCGTTACGGACGAGGTGCGTGCTGACCACGCCGTCGGGGACGGCGTTGACCGTGATGGTGAACCGGCCGTCGCGGCGCTCGGGTGCGCTGGTGATCGAGTAGGAGCGCCACAGGCGGACACCGTCGACGTCCACGCCGACGCGGACGTACTGCCCGGGCTCGTGCCGCACCCAGCCACGACCGGGCCGCAGCAGGAGGGAGACGCTGTTCTCGGTCTCCGGACGGACCGCGTCGATCTTGGCCCGGAGCACCTGGGCGTTGCGCAGCGGAGCGATCACGTCGAGGTAGTCCGCCGGCACCACCGGCGTGGTGATCAGCTCGACGACGCGCCAGGCTCCGGCCCGCACTTTGTGTATAACAGCCACGTAACAAGCGTCACTCGTCGCCGGGGTAGATTCCTGACCACACGAAGTGAATCTAACCTTGGGTTTTGTTCGCGGGGGACAAGTCTCGGAGGATAAACAGGAGAAAGCGACGTGACTGAGCCCTTGCCAGATGTCAGAACGTTTCGCCTCGCCCCCGAGGTGGTCGCCCCCTTGCGGGACCGGCTGCCGCACGTCGCGTTGCAGACCATCGACGCGATCACGGCCGAAGTGCCTGCCTACGCCGATGCCTTCGCCGGGGCGCTGGGGTCGAAGATCGAGCGCGCCGTCCGGGCCGCGCTCGGCACGTTCCTCGAGCTGGTGTCGCGAGCGTACAGCCCCGACCCGCGATCCCCGCTGGCCCCGGCGCTCGAGGCGGCGTACGCGCTCGGCCGCGGCGAGGCCCGCAACGGCCGCAGCCTGGACGCGCTGCTGGCGGCGTACCGGGTCGGCGCCCGCGTCTCCTGGCACGAGCTGGCCGCGATCAGCCTCAGCACCGGGCAGCCCGCCGCGACCGTCGCCCATTTCGCCGAGCTGGTCTTCGCCTACATCGACGAGCTCTCCGCGGCCAGCGTGGCCGGGCACGCCGACGAGCTGGCCTCCTCCGGCCGGGCCCGGATCCGCCACCTGGAGCAGCTGGCCCAGGCGCTGCTGGCCGGCGAGCCCGAGCACACGGTCGACGTGGCCGCGCGGCGCGCCGACTGGTCCCCGCCGCGGACGCTGACCGCCGTCCTGGTGCCCGAGCACGCCGCCCGTACGGTGATCGACCTGCTCGACCGGCGCACGCTGCAGCTGAGCGAGGCCGGCCCCGGCGCCCAGGACTTCTCGGTGCTGCTGGTCCCCGACGCCGAGGGCAGCGCGCGGGCGGCGATCCTGGGCGTGCTGCGCGGTCAGAACGCGGTGGTCGGCCCGGCCCGGCCGTGGCTGCGGGTCAAGGCCTCGTACGAGCGGGCCGTGCGCACGTTGCGGACGCCCGGCGCCCCCGCCAAGGGCGTCGTCGACACCGAGGACCACCTGACCGCCCTGGTGCTGACGGCCGACCCGCAGGCACTGGCCGACCTGCGGGCCCGGGTGCTCGAGCCGCTGTCCGGCGCCCCCGAGGAGTCGGCGGCCAAGCTGGCCGAGACGCTGCGCAGCTGGCTGCGCCACCAGGGCCGGCGCGAGGACGTGGCCGCCGAGCTGTTCATCCACCCGCAGACCGTCCGCTACCGCATGACCCGGCTGCGAGAGCTGTACGGCGACCGCCTGCGCGACCCGGAATGGGTCACGTCCCTGATGATCGCCCTGGCCGTCCGCGAAAGCTGAGGAAGCACATGGTAGCGGCGTTTCGTTCTCGCGGAAGCTCGCACCGGTTGTCACGCGCCGGTGTCGTGATCGCCGTACTCATCTGGTTGAAACTCGCCGGCGAAGCAGCGCTCGGCGATCAGCGGCCGGTATTCGAACGGCAGTGGAAGGGTGCCGCGGCGGTGCTTCTTGCCGTGGCCGGGGCCATCCTCCTGTGGAAGCGCTACGGCCGGCGAGATGCTGAACCATCGGAACCGGTTCTGGCTCGGCCGGCGCCCGCTGACTCAGCTGTCCTCATCACGGCGCACAGCGTGCCCATGCCGGCGTTCGGCGACGACATCAGCGAGGGGACCGTGACGCGCTGGCTCAAACAGCGCGGAGATCGAGTCCAGGCCGGCGAGCCGCTCGTGACAGTCTCCGTCGGCAAGGCCGACATCGAGATTCCCGCCGGCGCTTCCGGCGACCTGCGCGAGATCAGCATCCCGGCCGGAACGACGGCTCCGGTCGGCACCGTCCTCGCCGTGATCGAGCCCTTCGCCGCCGGGAGCAGTGATCAGCCCGGCTGATCGCTCCGCAATCCGCCGGAAGATCCGAAGACGAGGCGGGCGATGATGTTGCCGCCGAAGGTGAGGCGGTCGACGCCCGCGGCGGCATCGGCTTGCGCGGCTGCGGCCACGCCTGCCGCCCGGGCCGTGCGGCGGCTCACCTGGCACTTCACCGGGCCGTCGGTCGCTCCGCGGCGCGGGGGCATCCGAGGCACCCTGGCGGATCACTCCCAGCGGAACCAACGGGCGGCGATGGCCATGAGGCCGACGGTCCACAGCGCGAGCACGGTCAGATGGGTCCACGTCGGCCAACTGCCGTTCGCGGCCTGGTTCAGGGCCTGCGCGGCCGCGCCGAAGGGAATCAGCTCGATGACCTGCCGCACGGTATCCGGCAGCACCTGGGTCGGCACGTAGATGCCGGCCGCAAACATCGAGGGAAAGAATACCGCCAGCCCGATCGCCTGGGCGGCCTTCGCGGTCCGGGCGAGAGCCGTGATCACCGCACCCATTGCCAGTCCCGCCAGCGTCGCGAGCAGCAGACTCACCCCGTACGCGAGCATCTGCTCCGGCAACGCGACACCCCAGACAAGGCGGCCGAGGGCGATGGCGAGCACGGCGCCGAGCACCGCAGCCGCCGCGTGCAGGACCATCTGCGCGACCAGCAGATGCGACGGCCGGGCCGGAGTGGTGCGCATCCGACGCAGGATGCCGCGCTCCCGGTACGTGGTCAGGGCGCCCGGCATGGACAGCAGGCTCGCCGTTATCAGGGCGACGAGCACAACGCTCGGCACGTAGAAATCGATGATCCGGTTACCGCCCAGACCCGGATCGATCTGCCGGTACTTCGGGATGAGACCGAACCCGAGCAGCAGCAGCGAGGGGAAGGCGAGCACCCAGAACAGCGAGCCGGGCTCCCGGGCGAACAGCTTGGTCTCGGCCTTCAACACTGCGGTCGACGCGGACATGTCAGAAGTCCCCCTGCACGGTGGCGGAGTGGTCGGACCCGGCCCCGGCGGTGATGCTCAGGAACGCGTCGTCCAGGGTGGCGTCCACGATGCGCAACTGCCGCGCCGTAATGCGCTCGCGGACAATCATCGACGTCACGGCCTGGACCGTGTCGTCATTGCCCTTGATGACCACCTTCGCTCCGTCTCGCGTGACCGACACCGCGCCAGGCAGAGACTGCAACCCGGCGTCCGGCAGCGGCGTCGACGGCCGGAACGAGATCACGACCGAGCTGTCCGAATTCTTGATCAGCGCGTCAGGGGTGTCGAGCGCCACGACCCTGCCCCGGTCGAAGACCGCGACCCGGTCGCACAGGTACTGGGCCTCCTCCATGAAGTGCGTGACCAGGAGGATCGTGACACCCGAGGCGTTGATGTCGCGGACCAGCTGCCAGGTCTCGCGGCGCGCACGAGGATCCAGCGCGGCGGTCAGCTCGTCGAACACAGCAACCCTGGGATTGCCGAGCAGGCTGACCGCGATGAACAGCCGCTGCTTCTGCCCACCGGACAGCTTGCCGAACCGCTGCCCCAGCTGCGCCTCGAGGCCCAGGCGTTCCACAAGCGGTCGCCAGTCGGCGGGGTCGGCATAGAAAGCGCTGTACATCTCCAGCGCCTCCCGCACCGTCAGCTTGGCCTGCAGCTCGCTGGCCTGCAGCTGCACCCCGAGGATCTTTGTCAGCTCGTCGTGCTCGCGGATCGGGTCGAACCCGGCCACCCGGATCCTGCCGGCGTCCGGGACCCGCAGACCCTCCACGCACTCCACCGCGGTGGTCTTCCCGGCGCCATTCGGGCCCAGAATGCCGAAGACCTCGCCCTCCGCCACGGTGAAGCTGACGTCGTCGACCGCGGTTACGGCACCGTAGGTCTTGCGCAGACCCTCAACTTCGACGATGGACATCGTGGCATCATGCCCTGCCGTCGACCAACTTGTCGCTCAACGAACCCGGCCGGCCCACCATCGAGGGCCGGTCCGGAGCTCACCGACACAGAAACCGGAAGCAGAAGCGCCTGGCCGTCGCCGATGGCGGCCACCTGGTCGTGCACCCGGCAAGTGGCTAGGTTGCCCTCAGTGGACCGATTCTCACTGGGGGAGGGGCAGCCGTGCGGCAAGAGCACAAGACTTTCCGGTCGATCGAGGTCGGCGACGGCGGTGACGGGCGGTGGGCCGCCTACGCCCGGACCCTGTGGCCGGAGATGGAGGGCCTGCTGACCGAGGAGGGCCGGACTCCGCAGGGCGCGGACCGTGTTGGGGCGCTGTTCCGAGCGCACCTGCCGGAACTGGTCCCGGTTCTGGACCGCCTGACCGGCCAACTCGACCGGCCCGAGGCGGAAGCCTTCCTCACCCACGCGGCACTGCGGCCGTTCACCCAGTCCTGCACCCAGATCGGCCGGAACGGCACTCTGCTGCGCAACTATGACCTACGGCCCGATCTGTGCGAGGGGACCATCGTCTCCTCCCATTTCCTGCGCCCCGTGATCGGGATGCAGGACATGCTGTGGGGCTTGCTGGACGGGATGAACGACGCCGGTCTCGCGGTCTCGCTCACCTGGGGCGGACGTTCCGCCTACGGACGCGGCTTTTCCATTCTCCTCCTGGTGCGCTACCTGCTGGAGACGTGCGACACCGTCGACGAGGCGGTCGGCAGGCTGCGGTCTCTTCCCGTCGCCGTCCCCCAGAACCTCACCCTTGTCGATCCCACCAAGGCGGTGACGGTGTTCGTGGGGCCGGACATGTCACCGACGCCTGCGCCGGATGCCTGCGCTGCCAACCACCAGCACCTGCCGGTGACTGACGAGCAGGAGCGTGCCCTGCGGACGCAGGAGCGGCTGCGCGCGATTCGCGCCGCGGGTGTGGACGACGTGGCGGCGATGCTGAAGCCACCGCTCTACCGATCCGTCGACGAGGAGGGGTCGAGAACGCTTTACACAGCCCGCTACCGGCCCGTCGACGGCCACGTGACGTACTACTGGCCCGGTGAGTCCTGGCAACAGTCCTTCGGCGACTTCACACCCGGATCCCGCACCGTGACCTTGAGTCCGACGATCTGAGAGGCTCTCCGGACCTGTTGATCGGCCAGGTCAGTGGGGTGCAAGTCGATGACGTAGAAGAGCAGTCCGTCGTTGTCCGTGTGGTCTACGTGCATGCCCAGTCGAGTGGCGATGTGGCGTGATGCGGTGTTGTGCGGGCGGATGCTGGCCCACACGCGACGTATACCCGCAGCCTGGCATTGCTCCAGCACCGCCGTGGCGGCTTCGGTGGCGTACCCGCGGCTCCGGTGCGAAGCCCGGATCAGATAGCCGATCTCGGGCTCCTCGAAGCTGGTCCGGCCTTTGAGCATCCCGCAGTTGCCGACCAGCAACCCCGTCTCCGAGCAGCGCAGCGCATACCAGCACAGGCCATGGTCGTGTTGCGCTGTCACGCGAGCGGCGATCCAGCGCTCGGTCTGCTCGAACGCGGTGAAGGGTCCGGATCCGATGGTGTGCGTCTCCGGATCGGCGAAGAGGGCGTGCAGCTCGACGGCGTCGTCGGCGGTGAAGGCGTTCAGCTTCAGACGCCGGGTGCTCAGCGACGGCGACATCGCGGCGCGTGGTGTGGAAGACCTTGTCGTCATTGAACCAAGAGGATAAAGCTGCTGAGCGACCGACGTTCTGGGAGTTCTCTCGGAAAGCTCTGCGGAGGCGGCCGGGTGGGCGTCAGCGGTGCAGAACGTGGGCCTTCTGCACGTCGAACTCTGCCGCGCTCAGCACACCGACGTCGCGGAGGTGTCCGAGCTCCTTCAACTGGGCGATCAACGTCGCGGTGTCGCGTTCCGGGGCGACCGGCGCTGCGGTCTGCTGCGCGCAGCGACTCTGCTGCCGGGCCGCGACCCAGACGTGATCGTTCCCGACCAGGGCGACCACTTCGTGAAAGGCCGCGCCCGGCACCTGGCCGCGAGCCCGGCATCATCCTTGCCGGATGACTCCGCCGGCGTCACGCCCGTGAAGTCCTGGGCGGGGGAAGTTCTCAGAGTTCTCCCAGAAGCTCTGCGAAGGTGGCCAGGCAGGGCGGCCACGATCTGCGGCATGAGCATGATTGACGTACGGGGACTGACCAAGCGGTACGGACCCGAGACCGTGGTGGACGACCTGTCGTTCACCGTCGAGGCCGGGCAGGTGACCGGCTTCCTGGGGCCCAACGGGGCCGGCAAGTCCACCACCATGCGGATGATCATCGGGCTGGCGCGGCCGGACCAGGGGTCGGTCACCGTGGCAGGTCGGCGCTACGCCGACCTGCCGGTGCCGCTGGTCGAGGTCGGCGCGTTGCTGGACGCCGGGGCGGTGCACGGTGGGCGGACGGCGTACGACCATCTGCTCGCGCTGGCCGTGAGCAACGGGCTGCCCCGGCGGCGGGTCGGCGAGGTGCTGGCCCGTACCGGGCTCGAAGGGGTCGCCCGGAAGCGGGCCGGTGGTTTCTCGCTGGGCATGCGGCAGCGGCTCGGGATCGCGGCGACACTGCTGGGCGATCCGCGGATTCTGATCTTCGACGAACCGGTGAACGGGCTCGACCCGGAGGGCATCCGGTGGGTCCGGGACCTCATGCGGTCGCTCGCCGCCGAGGGCCGGGCGGTGCTGGTGTCCAGCCACCTGATGGGCGAGATGGCGCAGACGGCCGACCACCTGATCGTCATCGGCCGCGGCCGGCTCATCGCCGACACGGCCGTGAGCGAGCTGACCCGTACGAGCGAAGGAACCGTCCTCGTCCGGGTGACCGATCCGGGGGCCTTCGCGCAGCGGCTGGTCGCCGCGGGGGCCACCGTCCGCGACGGCCTCGAGTCGTCGCTGGTGGTGTCCGGGATGGGTGCGGCCGACATCGGCAAGCTGGCCGCCTACCACGGCGTCGCGCTGGTCGAGCTCACCCCGCAGCGGGTGACGCTCGAGGACGCGTTCATGGAACTGACCCGGGACAGCGTCGAATACCAGGGGGTGGCGGCATGACGCACGCGCTGCGAGCCGAGTGGATCAAACTGCGGAGTCTGCGATCGACCTGGTACACGCTGACGTGCCTGTTCGTGGTGGCGCTGGGCATCACCGCGCTGGCCTCGAACGCCGCCGGCGACTCGTGGGACACCGCGACCGAGGCGGACCGGCTGGCGTGGGACCCGACCGGCCGCAGCCTCACCGCGTACATCGTCGCCCAGCTCATCGTCGGGGTGCTCGGCATCCTGGTGGTCACGTCCGAGTACGCGACCGGTCTGATGGGGACGACGCTGACCGCCATGCCGCGCCGGGGCCGGGTGCTCGCGGCCAAGGTGCTGATGGCCACCGCCATCGCCGTGGTGGCCGGCGAGGTCCTGATGTTCGCGTCGTTCCTCATCGGACAGCCGCTGATGGCCCGGCAGGGCGTGCCCAGCGCCAGCCTGGGCGATCCGGGAGTGCTGTCGGCCGTGGTCGCCGGGGGCCTCTATCTGGCCGCCATCGCCTTGCTGGCCGTCGGTCTCGGTGTCCTCATGCGGGCCACCGCGGGCGCGCTGGCCACCCTGGTCGGCATCATCCTGCTGGTGCCCGCCCTGGCCGGCCTCTTCCCGTCGTTTCTCGCCGGCCTGTTGGACTTCTGGCCGACCATCGGCGGGTCGGCTGCGCTGGCCACCGTGCCCAACCCGGACTACCCGCACCCGTGGGTCAATCTGGGCGGCATGTGCCTGGGCGTGGCCGGCGTGCTGGTGGCCGCGTTCGTCGTCTTCCGGCGCCGCGACGTCTGATGACGCCGCGACGTCTGATGACGCCGGAACCTTTGATGACGCCGGGACCGGAGGTCGCGCGCCGTCCGGCGGCGGCTGTGCGGCACGCGTACGAGGGTGCGGGCGCGGCGGCCGCCGCGGTGCTGGCGATGGCCGGCGCCGGGGCGGCCGGGCTCCTGCTGCTCGGGGCCGCAGCGGTGGGCCGGGTCGACCGGCTGACCGCGGCGGTCGTCGCGATGGCGGCGGGCGCCCCGGCTCAACTGGCCGCGACGCTGCCCGGCAAGCCCGTCTCGGTGCACGGCCGGCTCGACGTGATGCCGCTCGGCGTCACGCTGGTGGGCGCGGTGGTGCTGGGCGTGCTGATGCTGCGCGGAGGTCGTGACGGCCTGCTCGCCCGCGGCGCCGCGGCGGTGGTCGTCCTCCCCGGTGGCCTCGGCGTGCTCGCGTGGGCCGCGCGTGGATCGTTCACGCTTCCGGCCGGCGGGGCCTCGGCGGCCGTCGAGGCGCGCGGCTGCCCGTCCGGTGGGGGACTGCCGGGCGGGTCGTCGGACGCGCTCCAGGGCGGGTTCGCGGTCGCGGTGCTGCCGGCCGTCGCCGGTGCGGCCGCTCTCGTCCTCGGGGTGGTCACGGTGTGCTGGACGATCGTCCGGTTCCCGGCGGTCGGGGCCGGACTGCGGGCGTTGCGGTGGCCGGTGGCCGGGTCGGCCATCGCCGGTGCGGGGGCGGCGTGGGCGGTCGGCGGGCCGGCGGCGGCGGGCGGCGTCGTGCTCGCGCTGCCTCTGCTGGTCGGATCGCCCTGGACGATGCATGTCGAGGGTGTCGTGTCCTGCGCGGTGGACGGCGGACGGGCGCTGCCCACCGGTGGCCCGTCGGTGCTGCTGACCGTTGCCGTCGTGCTCGTCAGCGGCCTCGCCGTGGCCGCCGGCACCGGCCGCTTCCGGGTCGGGGGCCCGCTGCGCCGGGCGGTCGGCCTCGCGCTGTGGCTGGCCCCGGCGGCCGGCGTCGTGCTGGCCGTCCTGGCGGTGCTGTCGCGAGTGTCGGTCGGGCTGGGCGCGCAGGCCTTCATCCTCTCGGTGCCGCTGCTCGACCTGCGGCTGGCGGCCGACCCGTGGCTCGCGCTGCTGACCGGGCTCGGCGCCGGGGCGGTGTCCGGCCTGATGGGCAGCCTTCTCGTCGACGCCTTCGTAGGCTGGCGGGCATGGAGAAGTCCGGCTCGGCGATGACGTCCCGGGATGAACGCCTGCTCGTGGTCGATGACGAGGCCACCGTACGGGAACTGCTGTCCGCGACCCTGCGGTTCGCCGGTTTCCGGGTGGCCTCGGCCGCGACGGCCGCCCAGGCCATCGCCGCGGCCACCGAGGAGCCGCCCGATCTGGTCCTGCTCGACGTCATGCTGCCCGACATGGACGGCTTCGAGGTGGTCCGGCGGCTGCGGGAGCAGCGCCGTACGGTGCCGGTGCTCTTCCTGACCGCGCGCGACCGGCAGGCCGACAAGGTGACCGGCTTGTCGCTGGGCGCTGACGACTACGTGACCAAGCCGTTCGACCTCGAGGAGCTGATCGCGCGGATCAACGCGATCCTGCGGCGCACCTCCGGTTCGCCCGCCGGTCTGCTGACCGTGGGCGGCCTGGCGCTCGACGCCGAGGGCCATCAGGTGACCCGGCACGGCCGGCCGGTGCGCGTGTCGCCGACCGAGTTCCGGCTGCTGCGCTGCCTGATGGAGAACGCCGGCCGGGTGGTGACCAAGGCGCAGATCCTCGAGCAGGTGTGGCACTACGACTTCGGAGGCGACGCCAGCATCGTGGACACCTACATCTCGTACCTGCGGCGCAAGGTCGACGTCGAGGAGCCCAAGCTGATCCAGACCGTGCACGGTGTGGGCTACGTGATGCGCGAGCCCCGGCGATGAGCCTGCGGGTCCGGCTGCTGCTGATCACCACGGCGCTGCTGCTGGCCGGGCTGGGGCTGATCGGCACCGTCGTCTCCGACCGGCTCGAGCACTATCAGCAGGACCGGCTCGACACGCAGCTCACGTCGCTGACGTCGCTGATCGCCCGGATGACGGGGGCCGGGCCGCGCCCGGTGACCCCGGCCGCCGGCTCCGAGGTGCTCGACTCCGCCCTCGATCTGGTCGGCGCGCCGTACGTGGTGTATCTGGACGCGAACGGCACCGTGGCCGAAGGCGTGCTCTCCACGCGGCTCGACCGGGCGAGCCTGCCGACGGTCGCCGAGCTGCGGACCATTCCCACCGACGGGTCCGGGGTGTTTCTGCCCGGGGCCGACGGCACGGATCGCTGGCGGGCGATCGCCCGGCCGACCACGGTGTGGAACGGGACGGTCATCGCCGCCGTGCCGATGGCCGAGGCCGACGCCACCGTGGCCCAGCTGCGCACGACCAGCCTGGCCGGCGGGGCCGTGCTGCTGGTCGTGCTGACCGCGCTGGGCTGGCTCGCGCTCGGCCGGGGCCTGCGGCCGCTGCGCCGCGTCGAGCACACGGTGGCCGCGGTCGCCGCCGGTGACCTGACCCGGCGGGTGCCCGGCATCGCGGCGCCGACGACCGAGATCGGGCACCTGGCCGGCTCGCTCAACACCATGCTGGGCCAGCTCGAGCGGGCCTTCGCCGACCGGGCCGCCTCGGAGTCGCGGATGCGGACGTTCGTCTCGGACGTGAGCCACGAGCTGCGGACCCCGCTGTTCGTCATCAAGGGCTCGACCGACCTGCACCGGATGGGCGCCCTGGCCGCACCGGCCGACGTCGACGAGGCGATGCGCCGGATCGAGCGCGAAGCGACCCGGCTGACCGCCCTCACCGAGGACCTGTTGCTGCTCGCGCAGCTCGACGACGCGCCCGAGGGGCAGCTCGACCGGGCCCCGATGGACCTGCGAACGCTGGCCACCGACGCCCGGCACGACCTGCGCGCCCTCGACCCGTCCCGGACGGTGGAGCTGACCGGCCCGGGTGGCGACGGCCCGCCCGGCCCGGCCCCGGTCGACGCGGACGAGGCCCGGCTGCGGCAGGTGGTCGCCAACCTCGTCGGCAACGCGGTCGCGCACACGCCGGCCGGCACGGGCGTGCGCATCGGCGTCGGCACCCTGGACGGCCGCGCCGTGCTGGAGGTGGCCGACAGCGGCCCGGGGATGACGGCTGATCAGGCCGGGCTGGTCTTCGACCGCTTCTACCGTACGGATCGATCGCGTACCCGGGCCGGCGGCGCGAACGCCGGGCTCGGGCTCTCCATCGCCCGCTCACTCGCCCGGGCGCACGGCGGCGACGTCGAACTGGAGACGGCCGTCGGGGCGGGCGCCTGCTTCCGGCTGTCCCTCCCACTGTCACCCGCCGGTTAATGCGTTGTGGCTCCCGGCCGGGCTCTGTCACTCTGATCAAGGCCCCGGCGGCTTCAGAAGTAGGCGCTCACGCAGCGGATGCGTTGGCGATCAAACCACGCTGATCCGCTGCTCTCCCGGCGACCGATCCTTCTCATGGGATCCGCTACGGGGCCACCCTAATCGTTCTTCCGGGGCCGAAAGCTCCGGTGCAGAGGTGAAATCATGTCCAGCACCCACGAGGTGATCGTCCACAGCGGATTCCGCGGCCTGCGTTATCGCGACGGCCGTTTCGACGAGGTGCTCGAGCCCGGTCGCTACGAGCTGCCCCAGCGGCGTCTCCTGGGACGGCGGGTGGAGAGTGTCACGATCGTGCCGATCGACGTCCGCGAGCGCGAGCTCAACATCAAGGGCCAGGAGATCCTGACGGCCGACAAGGTCGCGGTCCGGGTCAACATCGTCACGCACTTCCGGGTCGTGGACCCGAAGGCGGCGGTCGAGGAGGTCGCCGACTACCACGACCGGATCTACAGCGATGTCCAGCTGGCCGCCCGCCGCTCGCTCGCGTCGATGACGCTCGAGGCCATCCTGACCAACCGCAACCAGCTCAGCGAGGACATCCTGCGGGACGTGGAGGGCGTCTCGGCCGGTTACGGCGTCCGGATCATCCGGGCCGACGTGAAGGACCTGGTCTTCCCGGGCAACCTGCAGGAGATCATGAACCGGGTGCTCACCGCCCAGCGCATGGCCGAGGCCCAGATGGTCGAGGCCCGCACCCGGGCCGAGCGCGAGACCCTGGAGGCCGGCTCCCAGGCCAGCGCCAAGCGGGTGGCGGCCGAGGCCGACGCCGAGGCCAAGCGCATCCGGGCCGATGCCGAGGTGGACGCGCTGCGCCGGCTGGCCGCGGCGGCCGAGGCCTACGCGGAGCACCCCGCCCTGCTGCGCCTGCGGGAGCTCGAGACGCTCAACGCGCTCGGCTCCAACGCGGCGGCCCGGCTCTACATCGGTTTCGACAAGCACAGCGACCTCGGCGCCGACTGACGAACGGCGGTTGCCGGGAACCTCGATCGAGGTTCCCGGCAACCGTTCGTCGTCAGGTCAGAGGAGCCGGTCGAAGGCGTTCCAGCCGCCGAAGCCGATCTGCTCGGCCGTCGCGCTGGAGTAGGGGACCCCGTTGTCGCGGCCGATGTTGTTCGGGTACAGCCACAGCGTGCCGTCGGTCTTGCGGACCACCATGTCGGTGAAGCCGTCGCCGGTCACGTCGGCGCCGACGACCGCGGTGAACTCGTTCCAGCCGCTGCCGATCTCCCGCGAGCCGCCGCTGTACGGCAGGCCGTTGTCCCGGACGATGTTGTTCGGGTAGAGCGTCAGGGTGCCGTCGGCCTTGCGGCCCACCAGGTCGACGAAGCCGTCCCCGGTGACGTCGGCGCCGATCAGCGTGTCGAAGGCGTTCCAGCCGCTGAAGCCGATCTGCTTCGAACCACCGCTGTACGGCATGCCGTTGTCGCGGACGATGTTGTTCGGGTACAGCCACAGCGTGCCGTCGGGCTTGCGGGCGACCAGATCGGTGAAGCCGTCCCCGGTGACGTCGGCGCCGACCAGCTTGTCGAAGCCGTTCCAGCCGTGGCCGATCTGCCGGCCCACGCTGTACGGGTCGCCGTTGTCCCGCTCGATGTTGTTGGCGTAGAGCCAGAGGGTGCCGTCGGTCTTGCGGGCGACCAGATCGGTGTAGCCGTCACCGGTCGCGTCGGCCATGACGACCTGGTTGAAGTCGCTGCCCCAGCCGCGGCCGACCTGACGGGAGACGCTGTAGGGCACACCCTCGTCGCGGATGATGTTGTTGGAGTACATCAGCATCGTGCCGTCGGCCTTGGTGGCGATCAGGTCCGCGAACGAGTCACCGGTGACGCTGTAACCGAGGTTGGGCTCGTCGACGACGCCCCCGCCGCTCACCCCGGCGGCCGTGACGTAGCCGTCGATGTCCACATCGGAACGCTGATAGCTGGACCGGGTGACCTTGCTGTTGAGGTGGCCGCCGCCGCCCTGGTTCCCGCCGATGGTGTAGACCCGGCCGCCACCGGTGCTGGTCACGATGGCGACGTGGTCGATCGGGTGGTCGTCGCCGGAGCTGCGTTCCCAGTCGAAGACGACCGCGTCGCCGGGCTGCGGCGTGTAACCGCTGGAGCGGGAATGGTAGAGCCCCCGGCTCGTCCCGTACGACTTGAAGGACTGGGCCCAGGCGTCCAGGCCCCCGGTGTCGGCCACGCCGGCGCGGTCCCAGACCCACCGGGCGAACTCCGCACACCACTGTTTGCCGCAGCTGCCGAAGTATCCCGGGTTGCAACTCTTGCCGCCGAGTTGCCCGGCCGCCACGTCGACGATCCCCTGCGGGGTGGCGGCGGCCAGGGCGGGAGTCTGCACCAGGCCGACCGCGGTCAGCGTGGCGAGTGCGGTGACCGCCAGCTTGCGGCCGGTCCTGGCAAAGGTCTTCATCATGGGGTACCCCTCAGGAGAAGTGGTCGGAAAGTCCAGTCGGCGGTGTCGGGATCGGCCGCCAGTGCCCCGGTGCAGATCCGGGCGCCGACCGCGGACGCTTTTTCGTCGCTGTCGGCCATCAAGAGAATTCCTATGTCCAGCCGGCACTCGGCCGTTTCGTCGTACGGGGAAGGGGCGGGCCGGACCCGGATGTGCTGCACCCTGTCCTCCTCGGTGGACTGGCGCCACAGGCCGTCGGCGAGTTCTGCCTGCTTATGGCCACGATCAGGTCCGGCGACCCGATAGGCGCAGAGCCGCATCCACGCCGTGGCGGGCTCGCTCATCCCCATTCGGCCCCGCCGGCGAAAAGGTTTACCGCGTTCATTGTTTTGTCAGTCATTGCTTTTCCCCCGTTGTTGTTTCGGCTTTCGTGGTGCTGGGGACAACAATGCGGCCCGGGCCGGGCGTGTTCAACGGTTTCCCCAGGGCACCAAAGTGCCTGGCACCTTCGGGACACGCATCGGTCACGGTCTTGCCCTCGGGAGCCGGAGATCCGGATAATCGAGCCCGCGACGCCTGCGTTCGGGGGAGGGCAACTCGTGTTGCGTGACATCGGTCTGTCGGCCGACGCGGAGGCGGTCTACCTGGCCATGCTGGCCTCGCCCCACCTGGACGTGCCCCGGCTCGCCGCCCAGCTGTCCCTGCCCGATGTGGCGATGCGGGCCGCCCTCGACGAGCTCGTCGACCTCTCGCTGGTCGCCCAGGGCGGCGGTGACGGCACCGGGCTGCGGACGGTCGGACCCACCGTCGGCCTGGCCTCACTGATCGCCCGGGCCGAGGCCGAGGTGGCCGAGAAGCAGCGGCAGCTCGAAGCGACCCGCACCGCCGTGATGTCGCTGGCCGCCGCCCACGAGCAGACCCGCGACCGCGAGCAGGTCACGAAGTGGACCGGCGTCGACGCGGTCCGCGGCCGGCTCGAGGAGCTCGCCGCGTCGACCACGGTCGAGTGCGTGTCGATCAACCCGAATGTCGCCCAGACGCCCGACGCCAAGCTGGCCAGCCAGCCGCAGAACCGGCGCCTGCTGGAGCGCGGCGTGGCCATCCGCGCGATCTACCAGGACAGCCACCGGAACAACCCCGCTTTGCAGGACTACGCCACCTGGATGTCGGGCCTGGGCGCCGAGATCCGGACGGCGCCGACGCTGCCGATGTTGCTGGTCGTCTTCGACCGCCGCATCGCCATGCTGCCGATCGACCCGGCCGACAGCACAAAGGGCGCGCAGGAGGTGCACGCCCTGGGCATCGTCACCGCCGTCTACGGGCTCTTCGCCCAGGTCTGGGCCACGGCGACACCGATGGGCCGCACCCCGGAACGCGACGGCGCCGGCCTCGATCCGCAGCTGCGCGAACTGACCCGGCTGCTGGCCGCCGGCTGCACCGACGAGATGGCCGCCCGCAAGATGGGCGTCTCCCCGCGGACCATCAAACGCAAGTCGGCCGAGCTGATGGAACGCCTGGACGCGCGCAGCCGTTTCCAGGCCGGCGTGCTGGCCGCCCGGCGCGGCTGGATCGACGGCGCCGACCCCGCCCCGACGCTTCCCGGCCCCTGACGTGGCCCCCGAGCTTCGGCCGGGCGCCGACTTCCTCGACGTCGCGCGGGCGATCCTCGAGGCCGAGCGGGCACGGCTGGCCGCCCTGCTGCCCGGCCCGCACGAGCTCGTCCTGGTCGGTGGCAGCTCCCGGCCCGAGGCGCTCACCAAGGGCGACGTCGACCTGCACCTGCGGGTGCCGGCCGAGGACTTCCCGTGGGTCGTCGACACCTTGCGCGGGGTCTATCAGGTGGTCCATCCGGAGATCTGGCAGCCGACCCTGGCCACGTTCGCGGTCGAGGCCACCCGGCCCACCGGTGTCGCGGTCACCCCGGCCGGTTCCGAGCACGACGTACGCTTCACCCGCACCTGGCAGCGCCTCGCCGCGGACCCCGCCCTGGTCGCCGCCTACAACGAGCTCAAGCTCCGGCACCGCGACGATCCGGCGGAGTACGAGCGGCGGAAGTCCGCCTTCTTCGACTCGCTGCAGGCCGGTTGACCGCGTCTTCGGATCCTCGGCGTGACGGCACTGGCGCAGGATTCGTACGCTGTCGCGCGATGTACCCCGATGGAGGTGTCCGGTGGTCAAGGTTCGCGGCCTGATCCTCGCCGTGTTCGTCGCGCTCGCCGCCGCGTACGTCGGGGCCTTCGCCGCCGGCCGGGTGGGTCTGGAGTACGCGCCGCCCCTGCCGTCCGCGGCCGAGAGGGAGAGCCTGACCGCCACCGCGTTCCCGGGCCTGAGGGTCTTCGGCGGCGGCGAGGCCGAGACGATCGAGCCCTTCGGCGACGGCGAGGGCGTCAAGTACGGGTCGGTCGGATACTGGGTCAAGCACACCGAGGCAACCCGGGACGTCACGACCTACACCGCCGGCGTGCGGGACAGGCTGGCCGCCGACGGCTGGCGGATCCACGACTTCGCGACCCCCGCTGCCGAGCCGCTGGTCGACGGGGGCGCGGAGTACAAGGCGACGTTCTGGGCGACCAAGTCGGGGCTGATCCTGAGCTTCTCCGACCACTACTGGACGGGGCGGCCGTCGTACGACTCACCCGGCGCGGCCGCCTTCGACCTGTGGCGCTCGCCGCCCCCGTGGATCACGGGGCTCAGCTGGGCCGGCGCCGCCGCCGGGGGCCTGGTGGCCCTGCTGCTCACCTGGTGGGTCAGCCGCCGGGCCGGCCCGCGAGCACGCCCGATCGTGGCCGGCGCGGCCGTCGTCGCGGTCGTCTTCCTGCTGCCGAGCCTGATGACGCCGGGGGAGGAGCTGCCAGGGGACAGCCCGTGGTGGGGCGGCTTCTATCACCTGGGCCGCGGACCGGCGTTGCTGTCCGCGTGGATCGCCGGCGGGATCGTGCTGTTCGCGCTGGCCCAGGTGGGGCCCGTCCGGGCCACGTTCGGGCTTCTGGGCCGTCACCTCCGGCGCCGGCCGAAGACGGCGGCCGCGGTCGTGCTGCTGGCCGTGCTCGCCTTCGCGGTGCCCAGCGTGCTGCGGCAGCCCGGCGTCAGCGGCCCCGAATGCCGCCCGGCCGGGCTGCCGGCCGAGGCGCCCGCGGCCGAGACCCGTACGAGCAGGCACGTCAAGATCTTCGTCGACAACAGCGCCACCGAGCAGGAGCGGGCCCTGATCGACGCGGCGATCTTCCGCAGCCGGTCGGGCAGCCTGGGCGAGCTGATCTGGCAACCGGGTTCGGCCGGGTTCCGCGAGACCTATTGCGACGGCGGCCCGATTCCCGGGGACGCCGTGGCCGCGCTGCCGTACTACTTCGATGTCGAGCTGGCCAACCCGGCCTATCTGCCCGCGCTGACCGAGGAAGTGACCGGCCTGGCCGGCGTGCTGGCCGTCCATCGCGTTCCGTGAGCGTGTCGCGGCATCGTCGCCCCGGCCCGACTCGCACCCACGTGATCCACCAGACGTGCCCCGGCGGATAGCAGATCGGTTGGAGGCGCGCCGGGCAACGGCCGGATTCCGTCCGAATCGTCGGACCTTTTGGAACGGCGGTATCGGCGTCGACGGTCCTTCGGCGTTCAAGATCGGGACGTTTGACGTCGACCGGAATGTCCGGCGATCAGCGATTCTTCTATCAGCTCCGGATGCCGCGGTCGCACCTTTCGGACGAAGGCGGGACCGCCGGGAGGCAGGCGCGCTGTGCGAGGCGCGTTCGACGCCCGGCCCGACGGCGGCATCCGGAGCCGCACCGACGGAGGCGAACATCACCGGTCTCGCCCTTACGGTGGCATGGCTTTCGATCCGTCGCCGATCGAACATCTGGTAAACAACAGGGATGGTTTTCCCGTGGTCGACGGTCGGCACCGTCGTGGTGAACGGCATCCGCCTCGGCTACCGGGAGTCCGGCGACCCGGCCGGCGTCCCCGCGCTGCTGCTGCACGGCACCGGCAGCAGCGCGAGCACCTGGGACCGTTTCGCGCCTCGACTGGCCGCCACCGGCCACCGGGTGATCGCCGTCGACCTGCGGGGGCACGCCACCAGCGCCCGGACGGGGAACTACTCGCTGGACGCCCTCCGTGACGACGTCCTCGGTCTCCTCGGGACGCTCGAGCTGCGCGACGCCGTCCTGGTCGGGCACTCGGTCGGCGCCTACGCCGCCCTGGCCGCCGCCCAGCACGCCCCGGACGCCGTCGCCCGCCTGGTGCTGGAGGACCTGGCGGCGCCGCCCCGGCTGATCCCGCCCCTGCACAACGGCCTGCTCCGCCTGGCCGTGACGGCCGGCGGTCTGCTCACCGCCCGTCGCGACCAGCAGTGGGGCGTCATCGGAGCGATCGTGCTCCAGCTGCTGCGTCCCGACCCGGCCTGGTGGGCCCGGCTGGCCGACGTGCGGCAGCCCACGCTGGTCCTCTCCGGCGGCCCGTCGAGCTGCATCCCGCCGCGGCGCCTGGCCGACGTGACCGCCGCCCTCCCGGACGCCCGCCTCGCCACCATCCCGGTCGGTCACCGGGTGCACAGCCTGGCCCCGGAGCAGTTCCACGCCGAGGTCCTGTCCTTCCTGACCGAACCCGCGTCCCGCGACCTGCTCGAGGCGCTCTAACCCACCCGTACGTCGGCGCCGGCGCACTGAACGGCGAAGACCAGGCACGAGCGGGTGGCTTCGCCGTCGAGCAAGACCGTGCACGCGCCGCAGGTGCCGTCCGCGCACCCGAGATCGACGGCGAGGCCGGGGCTTCGGCGCAGGGCGTCGGCCAGGGTCTCGGGCAGGTGGGAGTCGAAGTCGCGGCGGGTGCCGTTGACGACCATTTCCACGCGGGGCACGGTCACACCTTTTCCCGGGCCCGGGTCAGGGCTCGGCGGGTCAGCACCTTGACGGCCTGCCGGCGCTGCCCCGTGACGTGGGCGTCGACCTGAGCCGCCGCGTCGGCCGCGGCGGTGATCGCGGCATCGCAGAAGGTGGCTCCGAGCAGGGCCTTCTCGGCCGCGCGGGCCCGGATCGGGCAGGGGCCGGCGTTCACCAGACCGACCGCGGCCGCGCTGATCACCCCGTCGGTCACGGTCACCGCGGCCATGGCGGCCACCTCGGCGTACTTGGCCAGGGGCGGGCGGTGCTCGGCGAACCCGGCGCCGGTGCCCGGCGGCAGGACAGGCAGGCGAACCTCGGCCAGCAGCTCCTCGGGGCGCCGGACGGTCCGGTACGGGGCGGTGAAGAACTGCTCGGCGGCCACGGTCCGGCGCCCGGCCGCACCGACGAGGTCGAGCTCGGCGCCGAGGATCGTGGCCACGACCGGCCACTCGGCCGCCGGATGCGCGTACGCGAGACTGCCGATCATCGTGCCCCGGGCCCGGATCGGCGGGTGCCCGATGTATCCGACGATCGTGCGCAGCATGTCGCCGAGCGCCCCGGGGACGGCCTCCGACTCGAAGGTCCGATGCCGTACGAGAGGGGCCACCCGCAGCATGCCGTCGTTCTGAGCCAGCAGGTCGAACTCCGTCACCCGGTTGATGTCGACCACCCGCCGCGGACGCGCGTCCCCGGTGGTGACATCCAGGACCAGGCTCTGTCCACCCGCGAGAACCGCGGTGTCCCCGTCGGCCAGGGCAGCCACCACCTCACCCGGACTGCCGGCGGCGACGTACTCCATAGCAGCATCACACCTCTCCCCATGGCGCTTGCGCACGTCCACTCCCCATGGCGCTTGCGCAGGTCCACGAGTACCGCGGATCACGTTCCCGAAACGTCCCCCGATCGGGTGGAACCGGCAGCGTTCGTCATGATCCTGCCACTGCTGGTGCGTGTTTGTCCCGAGTGGACCGCCGGCAGGCAAAGGCAGTCGAGCATGATGATCTTTCCGGCGCAGGGCGGCCCGATCGCCATCGCCCAAGGTGGATCATGCCTGCGAAGGTGTTCTCGGTGGGGGAAGCATCGACGGTGCGGATACTCCGGCTGCCGATAGGGGCGGCTCCGTCGGCCGTTCGGTCACGGAGTCCAGGAAGACTGCCGGTCGTCCGTCGTCCAGAACCGCGGTCGTCCCAGCCGGTGGCGGGGTCGGCAAGAGCCCTTGAGCCGCCGCGATCGGATCAGGCGCACTGTCTGCGCCCAGCCACCGACGAAAGCTCGAGGGTCCGGGAGCTCGAGGGTCCGGGAGGAAGCAGCCGTGGCCGGGCTCGTCGACCCGAACAAGTCCTGATCGCCGTCCTCGCCAGCAAGATCACGCCGACCGTCCCGTCTATCCGGCCGGCGTGGTCGTAGCCGTCGAGGACGTCACAGCGGCCGGCCGCGACTCCACTCGTGCTTCGCGGTGCGGTTCGCCGGTCAAGACCGCGGATGACTCGGTGCAACCATGCCAATGGGTCGGGGCCGAAACCAGCGCTACTGTCGCCGACCAACCCATCGACTCGACCTCAGGGGAGACGTCTCCGCCGAGCCGGCTCGGGTGGCGGAAGAATCGCCGCTACTCCGTCCCCTCGGCAGAGCTGCCGCACACCGCGCCGCGGCGGGCGCCAAGCGGATGACCACGCGGCGTCTCCCAGGTCAGCCCCGTCGCGGACAAGATCAATGGCGGGCCGGAACGTTTATCGGCCGGGCATCGGGTACCGGTAGAGCATGACAGTGACCATCCGTTGCGCGGACTTCAACAACGACTGCCCGGCCGAGTTCACGACGCCGCAGGAGGACGAGCTGCTGCAGCACGTCGAGCTGCACACGAAGGCCGTCCACCAGCCGATGGAGTGGACCCCCGAGCTGGCCGAGGTCGTCAAGACCCACGTGAAGCAGGCCTGAACCAGGCGGATCTCTCCTGAAGCCGCCGAGCCAAGGTGCTGCGAGACTTCAGGCAGCCAGATCGGCCCCGAGGTCGTCAGGAGCTACGTCCAGCAGGGCTTCAACCAGGGCAGATCAACACCGAGGTCGTAGCGGGGTGGGTGGTGCAGATCGCTGCTCACGCCGAGGGCCCGGGCGGGGCGAGCCGGCCGCTACGCGTCCGGAACGCTCACCCCACCCGGGCGACCTGCGTGCGTGGTCACGCCCGACTGATCCTGCGGATCAGACCAAGGCGACCGCGTGCGTAGTTGCACTCACGTGATGCTGTTGATCAGAGCGAGGCGGCCGGCGGCTGGGTGTCCGGCGACTGGGCACCCGGTGACGCGCCGCCCGGTCCCGCCGAGCCGTCCTTCTCCGGGCAGTCCCACTGCGTCGCCGAGCCCGCCCCGGTGTCACTGCCCGGCGTGACGGCGCGGCCGTTGTCGACGGTGACCTGGACGGCCGGGTGCGTTCCCGTTTCCGACCCGGCGGCCAGGGCGGTCCCGCCGAAGCCGACCGCAACAGCGGCGGCGCCACCCGCGACCGCGAGACCGATGATGGTTCTGGTTCGCATGCTCAACTCCCGACTGCTTGGTTGTCCCGTGAAGACCAGACAACCAAGCAGGCCCGGAAATTGACCGAAGCGCCGCCGCCCGTCGGACAGCCCGGCGAGGACCCGGCCCGCCTGCCTGGCTCGTCCCTACTTGGCCGTCGCGTATCTGGTCGACCCGACCGGGGACTGCTCGGGCGCTGCGCCAGAGTCTGCCGCCGTGGCCAACCCTGTCAGCCGCGCTCACCCTGTCAGCCGCGCTCACCCTGTCAGCCGCGCTCGCCCTGTCAGCCGCGCTCGCCCTGTCAGCCGCGCTTGCCACGACGGCAGTCGCGTCCCGGCAAAACTTCAGAAGCCGCTCTGATTTGCCGGGCTTGCCGTCGCTGTGAAGTCTTGTTCGCCGTGCTCCGCGACAGGGCGCGTTACTGGACGCGGCCCGCCGCAGGCCCACCATCGTGGAGATCGAAGCTGGGCCTCGACAATTTCAACCCGTAGACGTCCGCCCGAGGCGCACAGTGTCAGGCCGCAAAAAGCAGTGGCAAGCTGCATAAGAACCCACTCGGTCAAGCCGGTTGCGTCTGTCCGGTCCGCCGTAGCCGGCCGTGACCGGCCTACCGTGTCGCGGCCGGCTGGCACGGTAGGCCGGCAAGTCCAGCCCAAGTCGCCTTGTGGCCGGGAGCCACGCCCTGACTCCGACTTTGGCGGCAGCTGAGCACCGGGTTGGACGGGTGCAGCCACGCCATGCCCCGGCCCCACTTCGAACAGCGGCCGAAGGGTAGGGCGGGTGCAGCTACGCCGTGGCCCAGCCCGGGCAGCAACAAACGGTCGGGTTGGACGGGTGGAGCCACCCCGTGACCCGGCCACGACTTCGGACAGCGGCCGACGGCCGGGTTGGACGGGTGCAGCCACGCCCGGCCCCGACTTCGAACAGCGGCGTGTTCGAGAGGCGGAGCAGGGCCGCGGCGTGGCCGGCGGCTACTTCGCAGGCGTGCCTCAGGCCGACGTGCACGCCGTGCCGTTGAGGGCGAACGACGCCGGCCGGGGGTTGCTGCCGGTGTGTGTGCCGTTGAAGCCGAAGCTCACCGTCGCGCCCGGGGCCAGGCTGCCGTTCCAGGTCGTGTTCGCCGCGGTGACCTGGGTGCCCGACTGGGTCACCGTCGCCGACCAGGCCTGGGCGACGCGCTGCCCGGCCGCGTACGGGAAGGTGAGAGCCCACGCGCCGACCGCGGCCGGGCCGTTGGTGAGCGTGACCGTCGCGGTGAAGCCGTTGCTCCAGTCGGTCGTCGAGTAGGCCACCCGGCAACCCGCCGGTGGGGTGGGGGTCGGGGTCGGCGTCGGGGTGGGGGACGGCGACGGCGAGTCGGACGGCAGGGGCGGCGTCGGGGTCGGGCCGGCCGGGCCGGGCTCCGAGCCCCACACCCGGGTCGCGCCGTCGTACAGGGTCACGCCCGGGTTGGCGCCGGCCGCCGCCTGGTAGGACGGGTCGTCGGTGGGATCCCACGTTCCGCCCTCGACGACGCCGATCTTGAGCTGCACCTCCATGCGGTGGGCCGACTGGCCGGCCGGCGCGATGGTGTGGCCCGTGCAGTCGACCTCGACGTACCAGACGTCGCCCGCGTACTGCTTGGCGCCGGTCGGCCCGGGGCAGCCCTGGGTGTACGGCGACGACACCGTCAGCGCCGCGTCGCCGTCGCGGGTGAAGTAGTAGCGGAACTTGCCGGCGGTCAGGGCGCGGGCCGGGAACGCCGACTTGTTGTAGACGACCGCCTTGATCCCGGTCGACCGGGTCTCGTTCTGCGTGATCGTGGTCTCGACCGACAGCTCGGGAAGGTCCGGCCTCTCGGCGACGGGGAAGCCCGCGGCGGGCGCGCCGCCGTACTCGCCGTAGAGCCGGGCCAGCGCCGAGGTGAACCCGGCGTTGTAGTCGGTCGCCACCTCGTTCATCACGTAGTCGCCGCGGCTGTCGGTGTATTTGTCGTCCGGCGCCGACGGTCCGCCGACCAGGGCTCCGTACAGGACGTGCCGCGTCTGTTCCGGCACCTGCTGGCTGTCCCACCAGGAGCCGTGCGCCGTACGGTGGTGGGGGTTCCGGGGCGAGCCGGCGCCGAACCCGATGACGTAGCTGGCGTTGCGCGGGTTGGCCCCCAGCGCGTAGTCGATCTGCTTGACCGCGAAGTCGTGATAGCGCTGTTTCCGGGCCGCGTCGCTCAGCGAGTCGCTGTGCACCAGCGCGACGAACGCGGTGTTGGCGGCGTAGCGCAACGCTCCCCACGTGTCCACGACGACCATGCCGCCGGGGGAGGTGCGGACCTTCTCCCCGTTGACGCCCACGGTGAACCAGTCCAGCCAGCGGTTGGCGTCGTCCGCGTACTTCTGCTTGCCGGTCAGCCGGGCGAGCAGCACGTAGTTGCCGTACTGCTTGTTGTCCCAGGAGATCGTCCACTTGTACATCTTGGTGCTCGTCTGGTTCTCGTTGCCCTGCGCGTCGTAGCCGGCTTCGGCCTTGGCCAGGTACGTCGCGTCGCCGGTGGCCCGGTGCAGCCAGATCGCGCCCCACACGAGCTCGTCGGCGTAGCCGCTCCACGAGCGGTAGAACGAGGTCACGTCGGTGATGCACTCGTGATAGCTCTTCCGGACGGTGTCGGCGAACGTGTAGAGCTGCTTCGCGTGGGTGAGCAGGGTGTCCGCGTACGCGGCGTCGGTGGGCCGGAAGACCAGGGAGCTGGCGGCCATCGCGGCCGCCGTCTCGGCCGCCAGCTCGGTGCCGCCACAGCTTGCGTCGATCTTGTACGCCGGACGGGCCATCGGCATCACCTCGGCCGGACCCCACCACTTGTGGTCGTCGTCGCCCTTGCCCACCTGTCCATAGAGCACATTGGCCGACGGGTGGGCCTTGATGAAGTAGTCGTTGGGCACCCGGAGGTTGTTCAGCAGGTGGGTCAGCTGGCCGGAGCTCGCGTAGGCATCCCTGTTCTCGACCGCGCCCCAGGCCAGCATCGTGGTGGTGAACGCCATCGGCAGCCCGAACTTGACGTGGTCGCCGGCGTCGAACCAGCCGCCGGTCAGGTCGAGCCCGACGTCGGAGCCGTCGCGCATCGCCGAGTCGCCCCGCCAGGACACCCGGTTCCACGCCGGCTTCTTGCCCGCGACCTGCGCCTCGTAGAAGAACAACGACTTCTGCAGCGCCTCCCCGTAGCTGTAGGCGGGTGCCGCGGCCGCGCTGGGCGGGGCAACCAGCCAGACCAGACCGAGGACGAGGGCGGCCAACGCGGCGCGCAGTTTCATGGGCACCTCCGGTATTGACTGTCATCGTTACATGGGAGCGCTCCCAGCACAATGACGACCAGCCGGGCCGTGCGCGCCGAGGGAATGCTGTCAGTCGAGCTCGGCGATCCGGGCCCGGATCCGGTCGGCTTCCACCGGGTCGAACTCGGCGTACGTGGCCAGAGCCCGCTCGTAGTGCCCGCGGGCCTCGCCGGGGGAGCCCAGCGTCCGGTGAGCCTCGGCGAGCCCCGCGTGGGCCTGCGCCTGCGGGGCGCGTACGCCGAGCTTGTCGGCCAGCGTGAGGGCGGCGGTGTGGTGGACCAGGGCGGCACCGGGTTGTCCGGCCGCGAGCGCGGCCGCGCCGAGGCCGTTGAGCACGTGGGTCTCCCCGTCCTGGTCGCCCAGCTCCCGGACGATGACCAGCGCCTGCCGGTGGTGATCGAGGGCCTGGCCGGGCTGGTCGAGCCGGGTGTGCAGCATGCCGAGACTGTCCAGCACGGTGGCTTCGCCGGCCCGGCTGCGCACCTGGCGGAACAGGTCGAGCCCTTCGCGCAGGTGCTCGCCCGCCGCCTCGTACCGCCCCGAGGTGAGCTCCACGGCGCCCAGCGTGTTGAGCACGAAGGCGGCGCCGTGCCGGTCGCCGCTCTGCCGGGCCAGCGTCAGGGCGTCCTCGCAGTAGCCGATCGCCTCGGGGATGCGCCCGGCCCGGTCCATGGCCATGCCCAGGACGTTGAGCGTCAGCGCTTCCCCCACCTGGTCGGCGGTCCGGCGGAACAGGGCCAGGGCCTCCTGCCAGTGCTCGATGGCGGTCCCGTAGTCGCCCGACCGGTCGGCCAGCATGCCCAGGTTGTGCCGGGCGACGGCCTGGCCGACCGGATCGCCGACCTGCCGGAACACCTCGAGGGCGGAGCGCAGCAGGTCGGCGCCGTGCTCGGTCTGTCCCATCCGCAGGTGCACGATGGCGATGCCGGTCAGGGCGTGCCCCTGCCCGGCCAGGTCGTCGCTGTCCCGGCTCGCGTCGAGGGCGTGGCCGTGCACGGTGAGCGCGTCGGTGTTGTCGGTGCCCTGCAGGTAGCGGTAGAGGGTGCGGGCGAGCCGGGTGGTGTGCCCGGGCCAGCCGTGCGCGGCCGTGTGCGCGGCCACGGCGACCAGCGTGGGACGTTCGAGGTCGAGCCAGGCCGAAGCCTTGTCCGGAGCGGACAGATCGGGAGCCGGCGTGCGGGTCGGCGTGATGTCCGGCCGGCGGTGGGCCTCGGCCGGGTGCAGCGTGTTCATGGCGGCCGCGGCGCCGGCCAGGTAGTGGTCGAAGAGCCGGGTCATCGCCTCGCGGCGCACCGGGGGAGCATCCTGGTCGCGCGCACGCGTGCCGGCGTAGGCGCGGACGAGGTCGTGGAACGTGTGCCGGCCCGGGCCGGCCGGCTGCAGCAGGTGATCGCGGCCGAGGCTGTCCAGGCCCGCCCGTGCGGCCGGCAGTTCGATGCCCGCGAGCGCCGCCGCCGCGTACACGTCGAAGTCCTGACCGGGGTGCAGGGCGGCCAGCCGGAAGAGCCGCTGCTGGTCGTGCGGGAGACCCTGGTACGACAGGTCCAGGGCCAGCTCGACGCCGCTGTCGAGGCGCCGGTCGCGGTGGCGTTCGTCGAGCCGGTCGGCGTGGTCGGTCAGCGTCCACCCCGGCGTACCGAGGATGTGACCGGCGATCAGGCTCAACGCCAGCGGCAGGTGACCGGCTCGCCGGGTGATCCGGGCCGGTGCCTCCGGATCCGTGCCGACGGGAACCCCCGGCAGCGTGCCGGCGAGGAAGGCCAGCGCCTCGGCCGGGGTGAACGCGTCGACGGTGAGCCGGGTGGCCGGCTCGAGCTCGGCCAGGCTGCGCCGGCTGGTGACCAGCGTGCGGCAGCCCGCGACGCCCGGCAGCAGCGGGCGCACCTGGTCGGCGGTGGACGCGTTGTCGAGCACCACCAGCGTCCGGCTGCCGGTGAGCCGCTCGCGGTAGGCGGCGACCCGGGCCGGCGGGTCGTGCGGGATCTCCTGGCCGGGCACGCCGAGCAGGCGGAGGAACCCGTCGAGCACGGCGTGCGGATCGGCCGGCGGCTGCGAGCTGTCCGGGTGGAAGCCCCGCAGGTTGACGAACAGCACCCGATCGACCGCGCCGTCGCGGATCAGCTGATGCCCGGCGTGGACGGCAAGCTGGGTCTTGCCCACGCCGGCCATCCCCTCGATCGCCGAGATCACGACCGCGCCGCCGTCGCGCAGGGCCCGGCGCAGCCGGTCGAGCTCGACGGACCGCCCGGTGAACCCGTCGAGGTCCCCCGGCAGGGTGTCCTGGACGCGGACCTGGGCCACCGCCTCGGTCTCCCCGTCGATCACCCGCAGGGCCTGGCGCCATTGGGTCACGTACCCCACGTCGGAGTGCAGGGCCTCGACCACCGCGATGACGAGATCGGGATTGAGGCGTCGCCGGCCGGGCGTGAAGATGCTCGCCACGGTCGACCGGCGGGTCAGTTCGCTCTCCGGTCGTCCCGCCGCGGTCCAGACCGCGTTCACCCGGTCCTTGATCATCTCGTACGAGGGGTCGCCCGCCCACACCTTGAGCAGCCGCAGCCGCTCGACCAGGTCGTCGAGCGTGGTCGCCCCGTCCGGGTCGGGCAGCGTGGCGAACGTGTCCGCGGTCGGTACCGGTTCCTGCGACGGCATCGCTCACTCCAGGTATCGACGGCTCGGACGACCGAGGCTAGGGCCTGTATCGATCACCGTCCAAATTCGTCCAGACTTCGCCCGCGCCGGGGTCGCGACGCCGAGACTCGGTGCCGAGCCTGCTCAACGACGAGCGACACTGGCCACGGGGGTCAAGGAGCCTCGCATCCTTGGTCGGCCAGTCCTCACGATCGGCCCCGTCGCTCAGCGACGGGGCCGTTCGCCTGTCCGTACCCCGCCGAGACGAGCGTTTACGCTGGTGAGAGCACGTCTCAGAAGTTGCGTCGATTTTTGCGTCGGTCGGCGCATGCTCCCCGGATCGCCGGGTATCCGCCTCTCGCTCCCAACGAGAGGAACGGACGAATGATGATCAAACGAGTCGCGCTGGCCCTCGGCCTGGCCGGGATGTTCCTGGTTCCCGCGACCGCGGCCCAGGCGGCACCCTCCGACCAGGACGCCGCCTACCTGCGGGCGGCGCACCAGTCGAACCTGGCCGAGATCGCCGGTGGCAAGCTGGCTCAGCAGAAGGGCGCGAGCGAGGAGGTCAAGGACCTCGGCGCCCGGTTCGTCGCCGACCACACCAAGCTGGACGCCGCCGTGCGGCAGACGGCTTCCCAGCTCGACGTCGACCTGCCCTCGGCCCCCAACGAGAAGCAGCAGGCGCTGGCCGCGCGCTACCAGGCCACGTCCGGCGACGACTTCGACGCGCTGTTCGTGTCGACGCAGATGGACGCCCACATGGCGGCCATGGCCAACGGCCAGAGGGAGATCGCCCGGGGCAACGACGCCGCGGCCAAGAAGAACGCGCGGGATGCCGCCCCGGTCATCGCTTCGCACCACGAGCTGCTCGACAACGCCGCGCGGGAGCTCGGCGTGCCCGCCAGCATCGGCACGGGGACCGGCGGCCAGGCCGCGGACCGCACCTTCACGACTCCGGTCGTGGCGCTGCTCTCCCTGGGCGTCCTGCTGATGGTGGCCGCGGCGGTGCTGCTCCGGCGGCGCCGCCCGGTCCAGGCGTGACCCACGCCGTAGCCGGCGGCCGGCGCGCGGCGGGCTGGGCGGCTCTCGCCGCCGGCCTGTCGGCGTCGGTCGCCGGCGTGGCCCTGGCCGTCCACTCGGGACGGCAGGTCGACGACGCCGGCGCGGTGCCCGCCGCGGCCGCCGTCAGCGCCGCGCCCGCGCCGGCGCCGGTGTCCTCGGCGCCCGCCGCCCGGCGCAGCCCGGCGGCGTCGGTGCCGGCTGCTCCGGCATGGGCCGCCCCGGCCGGCGTGACGATCGGCAAGCTCAAGGTCGACGCCCCGGTCCAGGCCGTCGGGGTGCGGCCCGACCGCTCGCTCGCCGTGCCCGACGACCCCTCCCGGCTGGGCTGGTGGATCGGGTCGGCGACGCCCGGCTCGCCGCGCGGGACGGTCGTGATCGCCGGTCACGTGGACACCGCCGAGGACGGCCCCGGCGCCCTGTTCCGGCTGGAGACGCTGCCGCTGGGGGCGACGATCGAGGTCCGGGCCGGCGACCGCGTCGTCGCGTACCGGGCGGTGGCGCGACGCAGCTACGCCAAGCAGCGACTGCCCGCCGATCTCTTCGCGCCCGGCACCGCGCCGCGTCTAGCTCTGGTCACGTGCGGCGGAACGTTCCACAACGGCGTCTACAGCCACAACGTCGTCGTCTACGCCGAGCCGGTCTGACCCGTCGCGGCCCTGGGAAAGGGCGATCCAGTAACGCTTCATCGTGCCCAGCTCGGTGTCGCGGACGTCCTCCAGCACCCCGCCCCGGCGCTCGATCGTGCGCGCCGACGCCACGTTGCCCACCTTGCAGGTGACCAGCACCCGGTCCAGCCCGAGCCGGCGCGCCTCGCTCAGCATCTCGCCGAGCGCCCACGAGGCCAGCCCGCGCCGGCGGGCCGACGGCCGGACGCTGTAGCCGATGTGCCCACCGGCGTCCAGCAGCAGCGCGTTCAGCTCGTGCCGTAGCGCGATCGACCCGAGCACCCGGTCGTCCTCGACCACCCACCGATAGGTGCAGTGCACCCAGCCCTCCGCGGGGACCACCGCCGGGTCCTCCTCGCCGGTCAGCTTGTCGACCCAGGCCGCGAAGCCGGGCCCGGAGTCGACCTCGTCGGCGGGCCGCAACCCGGCGCCGTCCTGATGAACGCCGCGGCCGAAGTCGTCCCGGCACTCCAGCCAGCCGGCGTGCAGCCGGGTCGTCGGTCTGATCAGCTCGGGCATGCGGCCGATGATATCGCCGCGATCGCCCTGGCCGCGGCGTAGCGGGAGTACCGGATCGTCCTGCTGCCGCTCGGGCCGGCCTGCCGCGACTCCGAAGGCCTGTTGTCCGCGCGCCAGCCAGAAAGTCCGGCCGCCGCAGCGGCGCATCCGGCCGGTCCGCGCTGGCGTCGATGAACTACCCTGACCTCGGCGTTCGGGCGGGGGAGGGCGGGCCGATGGCGACGGCGACCTTGGTTTTCCTGGTGCTCGGCGGGGCCGGTGTGGTGGCTCTCGCGCTGGCCCTGCTCGGCGGCGAGCTGCTCAGCGTCCTGCACTTCGGTGAGGGGCCGGTGTCGCTCGAGGTGGTCGCCGGTTTCCTGGGCGCGTTCGGCTTCGCCGGGGCGATCGCGGCCGAGGTGCTGAACGCCGGCACGCCGGGGCCGATCGCCGCGTCGGCGGCCATCGGCCTGGTCGCCGCGGCCCCGACCGCCTGGCTGGCCCTGCGCCTGTCGTGGGCGGCCCGCACCATGCACACCGACGCCACTCCCCGCCGCCAGGATCTGGTCGGCTCGCTCGGGGTGGTCGTCACCGCCGTGCCGGCCGGGACAGGTTACGGCGAGGTCCGCATCCGGCTCGGCGGGCAGCCGGTCAAGCTGTACGCCCGCGCCCACCACCCCATCCCGGCCGGCGCCCACGTCTTCGTCATCGAGGCGCCGTCCGACACCAGTGTCGTCGTCGAGGAAACCCTTCGGGTCGATGAGACCCTCCACCCTGGAGCGTAGATGTCACCTCTGCTCATCGCCGTCGGCGGTGCCGTACTCCTTGTCATCCTGCTCATCCTGTTCGTGCTCTCCCGCATCAAGGTGGCGGGGCCCAACGAGGCTTTCATCATCACCGGCCGCAAGGGCCGCACGACGCAGTCGGCCGACGGCACCAGCAGCACCGACATGTCCGGGCAGAAGGTCGTCATGGGCGCCTCGGTGTTCGTCCTGCCGGTCGTCCAGAAACTGCAGTCGCTCGACCTGTCCAGCCGCCGCATCGATGTCAGCATCCGCGGCGCGGTGTCCAAACAGGGCATCCGGGCCGAGCTGCACGGCGTGGCCATCGTCAAGGTCGGGGGGAACGAGGGCGCCATCCGCGCCGCCGCCCAGCGCTTCCTGCACCAGCAGGCCGAGATAGAGGAGTTCACCCGCGAGGTGCTGGCCGGCGCGCTGCGGTCGATCGTCGGCCGGCTCACCATCGAGGAGATCATCCGCGACCGGGCCGCGTTCGCCAGCGCGGTGGCCGAGGAGGCCGAGCACTCGATGACCAACCAGGGTCTGGTGCTCGACGCGTTCCAGCTGCAGGACATCGTGGCCGAGGGGTCGTACCTGCAGGATCTGGGTCGTCCCGAGGCGGCCCGCGTGCTCAAGGACGCGGCCATCGCCGAGGCCCGCGCCCGGCAGCAGGCCGAGCAGGAGCGCCTGCTGGCCGAGGAGGCGATCGCCGAGGCGCAGCGCAACCTGTCGCTCAAGCAGGCCGGCATCCAGGCCGAGATCGACGCGGCCAAGGCGAAATCGGCCGCGGCGGGCCCGCTGGCTCAGGCCGAGCGCGAGCAGATCATCCTGGCCGAGCAGCAGAAGGTGGCCGAGCGCAACGCCGAGCTCAAGCAGCGTCAGCTCGACACCGAGGTGCGCAAGCCGGCCGACGCCCAGCGTTACAAGGTCGAGCAGGAGGCCGAGGCCGCCCGCGCCGCCGCCGTGCTGGGTGCGGACGCGCAGCGCCAGGCCGTCATCGCGGCCGCGCAGGCGTCGGCCGAGCAGGCCCGCCTGACCGGTGAGGGTGAGCGGGCCCGCCGGGCCGCGCTGGCCGAGGCCAACGCCATCGAGGGCGCCAAGGAGGGTGAGGCCGAGCAGCGCCGGCGCACCGCGATCGCCGAGGCGATCGAGCGGGAGGGCACCGCCGAGGCGGCGGCCATCCTGGCCAAGGGTGGGGCGGAGGCCGAGGCGATGGCCCGCAAGGCCGAGGCGTTCGCCGCGTACGGCGAGGCGGCCGTGCTCGACCTGCTGGTCCGGGTGCTGCCCCAGGTCGTCGAGGCGGCCGCCGCGCCGATGGGCTCGATCGACAAGATGACCGTCATCTCGACCGACGGCGCGTCGTCGCTGACCAAGTCGGTGGCCAACAACGTCGCCCAGGGCCTGCAACTGGGCACCGACCTGACCGGCATCGACCTGACCGCTCTGCTCGGCAAGCTGGGCGCGAACGCGACTCCGGCCACGAACGGCAAGCCCGCCGAGCTCGAGTCCGAGCGCTGATCTAAGGCGTCCAGACCCGGGTGACGCCGACCAGCGTTCCGGACGGGCTCGCGCCACCGAAGATCACCAGGTCCGCACCGGCGGCGACCACGGCGTAACCGCTGAGGTCGTCGCCGGGTGGCGGCGGAACCCGTTGCCACGTACCGCTGCCGGTGTCGAGCACCCATTCGGCCAGGCTCGGATAGAGGGCGGTGCCGCCGGCCCGGGCGCCCGAGCCGAGGGCCTCGCCGGCCGGCGGATCCGGCAGCGGCGACCAGGCGCCGGTGGCGATCTCGACCCGGCCCCCGTACGGATAGGTCCGCCCCCAGTTGCCCACCCGCCCACCGTCGGCGCCGCCGAGCGCGGGGTTGACCAGCGAATCGCCGGCCACGATCCACGGCCCGGTCGACAGCATGGGGAGTTCGGGCAGCCGCCGCCACGAGCCTTTGTCCACGTCCAGAGTGGCGGCCCGGACGAGCGGGGGCCCGTCCACGCCGGGGTTCGGGATCAGCTCATGGTCGAAGAGCAGCAATTCCCGCCCGGTCCAGGCCATCGCCCGGTCAAAGGCTGCGCCCAGCGGGTCGTCCGGCAGCGCGGACCAGCGTGCCGTCGCCGGGTCGAGAAGGAAGTCCGGGGCCGCGCCGTCCTCGTCGCTGCCCCGGTAGGCCACCAGCCGTTCCCCGGCCGCCACGAGCTGGTAGCCGGCCTGCGGGTCGAACGGCGCCCGGAGCCGGGACCAGCTGTCCCGTTCGACGTCGTGGACGAGCAGCTCCCGCTCGGCCCGATGCGGCAGGACGTACGCCTTCGAGCCGAGGACCACTCCCTGTCCACCCTTCAGCGGCACCGGAGAGGCGGCGATCGTCCGCCAGCGCCCGGTGACCGGTTCGAGGGCGGCCCCGTCGGCGAGCGGCGTCGGGTCGTCCGGGCAGTCGGCGTTGGGCGGGCACGGCGGCGCGTCGCTCCCCCCGACCAGCAGCACCTCCCGGCCGGTCCACAGGGCCAGGGTCTGCTCGCGCGGCCCGAGCGGCCCGCCGGGCACCTCCCGCCACCCCGCCCGGCCCGGCCCACGGTGTTCCCGCGCCGCGCAGGCCCCCACCGGGAGAACAGCGCCCATGGCGGCGACGATCAGTGTCCGGCGACCCAGTCCCATGCTCGTTCGACCCCCCCACCGCCTCATCGGTTCCCCGCACAGCCTCCGGACGTCGTGTTCCGGACGGACCTACGGATAGATCTGCGCGGCGAAAGCCCGATCGGTGGCGGAAAGTTCGACATTCTCGGGGAAGGTCCGTCCGTCCAGCGTCCACTCAGGAGGGAAAGCGTAAAGCATGATCGAGTGGGGATCGAAGGCCGTGTACTGGGTCCGCGTGGTGTGGTAGCGGTCGAAGACGTTGACGGCGACGTCGGCCATCGACCAGAAGTTGGGCGGACCGGCCAGCGTGTTCAGCACCACCGGCCGGTTCCAGGCGATGCCGGCGGCCGGCGACGAGTGTTCGTGCACCAGGCCGATCGCGTGGCCGAACTCGTGGCGGGCGATCCGGGCCAGCCGCGACGGTCCGGCTGTGCCGGCCTCCGCGAGGCACATGGTGGGGTGGTCGGCGGGGTACGACCGGGGGTTGCGGCTGGTCGTGCCCAGCGCCGACCAGTTGCCGGCGCCGCGGAAGGTGATCCGCAGGTCCGCCGGGCCGGTGTCGACCACCGTGAGACTCAGGTTGGCGTGCTCGGTCCACGCCCCGGCGGCCGCCATCACACGGGCTCGCAGGTCCGGGGGGCCGTCCAGGAACCGGACGGTGAGCGCCGTGCCCGTCGGCCAGTAGTACGCGGCGTCGCCGCACGCCTCCTCGCCGAACTCGGTCCCGGGGTCGGGGAGGTCGAGCAGGCCGGGGATGCGGTCAACACAGATGAACGACATGGGGTGTCTCCCGGGTCAGGTGTTCAGCAGTCGGTCATGGCCCTGGGCGCGGAGGTGGCGGGCGATCACCTCGATCGGGACCGCCTCGTTGCGGCGGTCGTCGCAGCCCGAGCGGTGCAGCCCGAGCAGGGTGAAATCGAAATCGAGGCAGGGGGCGCCGGAGGAGCCGCCCAGCGTGTTGACGCGGTGGATCAGGCGGTTGCCGCGCACGTCCACCAGCCCGTCGGGCGCCATCGCCATCTTGAGCGGACCACCGTTCGGGTGCTGCAGGATCAGCAGCTGTGACCGGGCGGGCCGGATACCGGTGCCGGGTGAGAGCCGTAGCCAGCCCCGGACGCCGCCGGACGCCGAGTCGTCCCGGTCCCGGCCGACCGGCGCGTTCAGGCGCACGAGGGCGTAGTCGAGCCGCTCGCCTCCCGTCCTCCGGTGTTGCTGGCGGTCGGGCGGGCTGCTCGCGACGTTCCAGCGGCGGGCCAGGCCGGCCTCGCGTCCCCGATCCACGTGGTCGCCGACGACCCGGTAGCCGAACCGGAAGCGTACGGCGGAGGGCGGCGACTGCCCGGTCAGCACGTCGGCCAGCACGTGATAGTTGGTCAGCACCAGGTCGGGGCCGACCAGGAATCCGGTGCCGTGCACCTTGCGCCGGGGTGCGTCCACCTCGATCCGGCAGATCCGCCGGCTGTTCTCTTGCAGCTTGCGCCCGAAGTCGTCGGGATCCTGGAAGCCGGCCGCGAGGTCGACGATGCTCTCGTCGAGCACCGGCGCGGGATCTGGTCTTTCGTCGTCCGGGACCTCCGGCCGGTTCCATCCGACCGCCTGCGCCAGCTCGGGCAACCAGCAGAACTGCTCGGCGTACGCGACCACTCGGGCGGCCACCTTGTCCATCGCCCGCGGGCCGCCCAGATCGCGCAGCTCGACACTGCATCGGGCGGCCAGCATCTGCTCGAGGTCGCCGTAGGTCGGACAGCTCTCGCGCAATGCCTGGGCCAGCGTCATCCGGTCGTCGCGGGCGCGGTGCGACCGCGGTGAGCTCGCCATCCGCACGTGGCGGCCGGTCAGCGGCGTCGCCTGGACGCAGACCCGGGCGCCGTCGATCTCCAGGCCGGTCGTGGCCGGGTCGTCGGTGTAGAGATACCAGCCACCGATCAACCGGACGATGAAGCCGGCCCGGCCCGGTCCCCGTGGATCACCGCTCAGGGCCAGTCCGCCGGCGACCGTCTGGATGTACCCCACCTGTCCGTCGCGCAGCCGGAGACGGGACTCGCCGGCCTCGACGATCAGTTCGCTCATCTCAGACGACCACGCTGACCAGCAGGGTGATCAGACAGAGCGCGGCCACTCCGATCGCCGCCACCAGTTGTCGCGTCCGCGCGGAGCCGGCCGGCGGCGTCCACGACCGGGAGCGGATCTCCGCGGCGGGGAAGCGCCGGACCGGCGACGCGGCCACGACGTCCGGGCCGCCGAGGCGCGGTGGCTCGGGCAGGGGGAGGCGGGGCAACCCGGTGCGTGGCAGCAGCGGACCCCCGACGGGGTTCCAGCCTTCGCAGGCCGGCCGACGGTCCGGCATGCGGACCCAGGCGCGGGCCGGCTGCCGCCACAGGTCACCCAGCCGGGCCCACTCCTCGACCGCTCCCGGGCCACTCTCGCAGGTGCGGGCCGCACAGAGGAACAGGGCCACGGGCTCGGTCAGTTCACGGCACAGGGAACCGAAGGTGGCGTCCTCGTCGAGGGTAGCGATCTCGGCGACGTCCAGGTCGAGCGTCGTGGTGACGATGATCTGAGCCAGCCGGGCGTAGTCCACCTCGGGTCGCGGCCGGTCGACATCGGGGATCACGTCGCGCATCTGGTCGGGAGCAAGGTTGGCCGGCAGCACGGGCTCCCAGTGCTCGCCGGTCATCGAGTCGCAGTCGACCAGGTAGACGCCGGCGCCGGTCGCCCGCACCAGGACGTTGTAGGCGTGCAGGTCGTTGATCACCACCCCGCGCCGGTGGAACCACGCCACCGCGGCGATCAGATGGCCGAACGCGTTCAGCTTCACCGGCGTCGGCCGGTCATGCGCCAGAGTGTCCAACGTGCGCGGTTGCCGCCCGGCGATGAAGTCGGGAGGCGCCTGCGGCACCAGCAGTCCGGTCAGGCGGTCGCCCTCCCACACCAGGTGACGCACCCAGGCCGCCCCGTTGTGCAGCCAGGCCCGCTCGTCGGCGGAGCGTTCGCGACGCCAGTCGAGCATCTTCCGCAGCGGCTGCGGGCGTACCGCGTCCCGCAGCTCGTCGTGGTACCGCTTGAAGAGGTACGGCCGTCCGGCGTACGTCACCTGGCTGACCTTCGCCGTGCCACCCTCTTCCAGATCGAGCGGCTCGGCCGTGGTGGCCGGGGTCAGCTCGTCGAGGCGGACATCCGGCGCCACGGTCAGCCCACCCACACGGCGACGACGCCCCGATCGTCCGACTCGTCGTCCTCGTCCTGGGCGACCACCCGGAGGAACTCCAGCGGCGCCGGCGCAGCGCGCAACTCGGCGGCCATCCGCTCCGTCCACCCTCCGGGGCGGCCGATCGGCTCGGCGAAGCCGTCGGTCGCCAGCAGCAGCATGTCGCCGCGGGCCAGGTCGCGCTGCCCGGTGCGGGGGGAGGGGTCGGTCGGCAGATCACGGGTGGCCGAACTGACCGGGCCGTCCCCGGCCGCGCCCCGCTCGACGTGGACGGCCGACCATCGGCCGTCGTGCAGGACCCAGCCCTCGGAATCGCCGACGCCGTGCACGGTGAGCCGGACTCCGGCGCCGGCCGGGACGAGCTCGGCGACGACCAGCGTGGTGCCGGCGTCCACGGACACCGCGGGGCCGAAGTGACGGAGCAGCCCGTCGGCCACCGCTGTGAACAACTGCGGACCCAGTTGCGCGAACGACCGGCTTCCGGGCCGATTGAGACAGAGCTTGAGCGAGGCCCGGACAGCCTCGCGGGCCAGCGGTCCCGAGGCGGGCAGCGAGCCGAGGCCGTCGGCGACGGCGACGAACAGCGCGCCGGTCGCCGGGTCCCAGGCGGCGCCGACCGCGTCCTGACCGTCGCTGCCGTCCGCACAGTGCATTCCGCCGCGCCAGGCGGCCCCCCGGACGTGCATCCGGTGGTCCGACCCCGGCGGCGCACACCAGCCGTGGAACAGGGCCGCATGCGACCGGCAGTCGACGATCGTTGTCGGCGGCAGCGGCGGTTCCTTTCCCCGTGCGGCGGGCGGGACCCGTGGCGCCGGTGCGGGGGACGCCGGTCGGAAGGGCGGCGGCTGCACCACCGGCATCGTCGTCGGTGGCGCGGCGAGGCCGGGCGCGACGGTGACGGCTGCCGCGGCCGGCTCGGCCGGGCGGCGGAAGGTCAACCGCGGGCGCCACCGCTGCCACCAGCGCTGACGCGGCCGCCGGGGTTTCCGCGACATCAACGCGGCCACCATCAGGACGGCTATCAGCAGCGACAGCATGGTCAGCATGAACAACGCGAGCAGACGGTTGAACTCAGCGGGGTGCATCGCGGGCCGCCCTCTCCATGCCGTCCGGTGTGGTCATGAGCCGATCACCCGCGCGTACCGATCGCTTGATGCTCGCCGTGATGCACTGGTGGATGCTGGTCGCCAGGCCCGCGGCCGACGTTCCCGGCTTGGCCAGGAAGGCGTTGCGGCGATCGCCGTGTGCGGCGCCGGTGGCGAGTTCCCACAGGGTGCCCTGATGCTCGGGCCGCACGCTGATCGCGGCGATCCAGGCCTGCATCGGGCCGTCGACCAGCCGCTCCCGCTGGCGTTGCCAGGACGACTGCGGCTGGTTCCGGCCGTCCACGTAGGGCGCGCCGTCGGTGATGATGAAGACCAGCGGCGGCCGGATCTGAGCCTGGTGGCCGAGGCGGTTCGCGCTCAGGTTGATGCGCTGGAAGTCTTCGGGATGCGTGTCGGCGAGGTAGCGCAGCGCCTCCGCGTAGTCGGTGTCGTGTCCCGGCTCCAGATCGGGGAAGGATTTCACCAGGCTCAGCGGTGTCATCTCCCGCAGCACCTGCACCCGCTCGCTGAACGCCAGCACCTTGATCCAGACGGTCGGCTTGGCCCAGGCGGCGCCCTGCAGGCCGAGGACCAACTCATTGATCATCGGCCCGAAGGCGTCGAGCGAGCTCCGGCCGTGCCGGTCGGGACGCCGCATCGACTCCGAGACGTCCAGCAGCAGATAGATCGGATACTTGCGCAGGACCGTGCGCCGGGTGTCCGCGGCGTCGTCGAGCCTCACCGGTCGCCCCAGGTGACGGTGCTGGGCCTGTCCTGCCAGGTCTGCTCGGCCTCGGCCGCAGGCGCCTGGTGCGGCACCGGCGGTGGCTCGGCGACGGTCTCCGGCGGCGCGGTGATCTGCATGCTCAGCGTGGGCGCCTCCCCGATGATCTGCAGGGTGCGGCGCTCGACCTCGTCGTGCATCGCGGTGTCCATCGCCCGGCGTTCGCGCATGGCTTCCCATCGGACCCGCTCACGGCCCGCGCGGAACTGCATGAGGTAGCTCTCGTGCAACAGCTTGGCACCGTACGAGTCGCGCTCGGCGAGCGCCTGGTTCACCTCGAACTGGCTCCGTTTCTGACGGCTCAGCCGGTCGGCGACGATCTGGTCGTACGTGGTGACGCCGCCGAGCATCTTGACCAGCACCGGCAGGGAGTCGATCAGGATGAGGAAGATGCGCAGAGCCCATTCGCCGGCCCGGGCGTACCCGTTGTCGGCAGTGATGAGACCGAGGGTGCGCATCCGCTCGAGCAGGCCGAGGTCACGCTGACGGTCCCGGGCCTCGGCCACTTCACGCGCGATCATCGTCTTGCGGGCGGCGACAAAGGTGTCCGCGTCCTTGCCGATCGTGCCGGTCAGCGCGCCGATCCGGCTCTCCAGAGCGGCCAGCTCGTCGATGTTCTCCTTGATGCGGTGGTCGGTACGGTACTGCTCGGCTGTGTCCCGCAGTCGCCGGCAGCTCGGCCCGACGCCGAACCGGCCGGACAGGCCCGGACCGTCGGTGCCGTTGCACTCCTTGGCCGCCTCCGCCTCGAGATCGGCCAGTGCTTTGCTGTCGCGCTGCACGGTGGCCCTCACCGAGGCGATCTGCGCTGTCAACCCGGCGATCTCGCCCTGCTTGCCCTCGGCCGACGCCTCGGCCACGGCCAGCCTCCGGCCTTCGCATCGCGGTCCGGCCGGGGTCGCCGCGGTGCCCGGCACCGGATTGCAGGCCAGCAGGTCGCTTTCCAGCGTCAGCAGGACGTTCTTGCGATCCTCGGCGGCGCGTTCGACCACCGTCGCGTCGAACGCGACCAGGACCAGCGGTTCGGCGACGACCACACCGACCGCGGCGGCCAGCACCAGGCGGGGCAGCAACCGGACAATCCGTTCACCGGCCCGTACGCCGGCCGCCGAGGCCATCAGCCACCGGTCGACGCTGAAGACGAAGGCGCCCCACAGCAGGACGAAGACCGTCGCGTACGGAGGAAATCCGTCGAACACGAACGCGAGCGCGACCGACATGGAGAACATGGCGATCAGCGCCGTACCGATCACGACGCCGCCCATCGCGGTGTAGCGCGTGCGCTCGGTGGCGATCCCGTCGAGGATGTCCTCGTCCACGCCGGTCGCCCGGCGCAGCAGCAGTGCGACCTTCCCGCCGCGTTCTTGTTCGGTCACGGCTCGGGCCACCAGTAGTTCTCACTCTCGCCACCGGCGGGAGCCGGCGCGGCCGGCACTGCATCCGTCGTCGCGGCCCCGACCTCGACGTCGACCAGGGCGGCGTCCATCCCGGAGATCATCAGAGGTTGCAACTCCGCGTAGGCCGTGAACATCGCGATCATCCGGCGCTTGAACGCGGACCATTCGGCCGGCCGGCGCAGCGGCATCACCAGCGACGTCATCCGGATCTGCGGATATGCCAGCAGGTAGTGGATGAGCAGCGGTTCCAGGTCGGTGACGCCCTCGGCGAGAAGCTGGACCGGGTCGTCGACCCGGCACCGGAACCGGGCGCCGATCCGTACCTCCAGTCCCGGCTCGCACGACGGCAGCGACGTGGCCGCGCTGACCATGCGCGGCGCGATCGACACGACGTGCAGCGCGATGGCGTCCCGCAAACCGGGGTCGCCGCGCCGGAGCCCGTACTCGATCTTGCGGTAGCCGCCGCCGGACTGCGCGACCAGGCACGACCCCGGCCGCGGCGCCGGCACGTCGGCAACGACCGGCGCGAACCAGCGGCGGACCCGTGGCCCGGGCGCGGCGATCGGCACGGAGGCCAGCACGGGATATGGATCGTGGTCTTCGTCGTCCACCCTTGCTCCCCTTCCGCCGGAACACCCGTGCACCGGATAACGGGGGTGCGGCGACGAGGTGGCGGCGATCGGAGAACTTCGAACTTTCGTCGTCGTGGGCGGTACGTTCGGGGGAGCCGGGCGAGCCAGGGTCAGCGGCCTGGCGAACTCACGGCGTGAGCACCCGCACCGGCTCGCCGGCCCGCCAGGCGGTGATGTCCTCGACGGCCTGCTCGTACATGCCGCGGTAGCTGTTCTCGGTGACGTAACCCAGGTGGGGCAGCAGCACGGTGTGGGGCGCGCCGCGCAACGGGTTGCCGAGGGGGAGCGGCTCGACGTCGTAGACGTCCAGGCCGGCGCCCGCGATCGTGCCGGCGGTCAGGGCGGCGACCAGCGCGGCCTCGTCGACGATCGGGCCGCGGGACGTGTTGATCAGGACCGCGGACGGTTTCATGGCGGCGAGCTCGGCCGCGCCGATCAGACCGGTCGTCCGCTCGCTGAGCTTGAGATGGATGGTCAGCACGTCGGCGGCCGCGAACAGCTCGTCGCGGGACACCAGGGTCGCGCCGGCCTCGGCGGCCCGCTCCGCGGTGAGGTGCTCGCTCCAGGCGATCACCCGCATGTCGAAGGCCTGGCCGATCCGCGCCACCTGGGTGCCCAGCCGGCCGAGCCCGAGCACGCCCAGGGTGCTGCCGGCCAGGTCGGCGCCCATGGTGGTCTGCCAGCGGCCGTCGCGCAGGGCCCGGTCCTCGGCCACGACGTGCCGCCGGCAGGCCAGGATGAGGGCCCAGGCGAGCTCCGCGGCGTTCGAGCTCTTCGTGGCGCCGTACATGACCGTTCCGCTGACCGTGACGCCGTGCGCCGCGGCCGCCGTCAGGTCGATGGCCGCGTTGGACATGCCGGTGGTGACCAGCAGGCGCAGCGCCGGCAGCCGTTCGAACAGCTCGGCCGGGAACGCGGTCCGCTCGCGCATCGCCACCACGACCTCGGCGCCGGCCAGGGCGTCGATGAGCTCCTGGCCGGCGACGTGCTCGTGCAGCACCTCGACCCGGGTGTCGGGCAGGGTGTCGAACGTCCCGTACTTGCGGGCCACCCGCTGATAGTCGTCCAGCACCACGATCTTCATGACTGTCACCGTAGTGCGCGTCCGGCTACGCCCGGGGGACGGCGGTGACCACCACGTTGTCGCGATAGTGCTTGGTCGCGGCGTCGAACGGGCCGCCGCACGTGATGAGCGTCAGCCGTACCTCGCCGTCGCGGGCGAAGTACTTCTCCAGCGGGATCGCCGTCTTGCGGTACCGCTCGCGCGCGGTCACCTCGAACGCCCGGTCCTTGCCGCCCGGCCCGGTCAGCGTCACGACGTCGCCCGCCTCGAGCGAGCCGAGCCGGAAGAACGCGCCCTTGCCCTCGGCCGCGCTGTCCACGTGCCCGGCGACGACGATGGACCCGGCCGGCGCCGAGAAGCCCGGACCGAACCGGTACCAGCCCACCCGGTCGACGCTCGGGGGAACGGCGAAGTCACCGGTCCGCTCGTCGATTCCGACCGCCGCGACCTTCGCGTCCAGGCGCAGGGCCGGGATGCTCAGCCGGACGGGGGCGTCGGCGCCGGTCGTGGGCGGCGAACCGTCCGAGACCGGTACCCGGACCGGGGCGGGCGCCGAGGACGGCGCGACAGCCACCGGCGTGGCGAAGTCCGCCGCCGGCTGGGACTGGCACGCGACCACTCCGCTGACGGCGACCAGGCTGACGCCCAGCGCCACCATCAGCACGGCCCGCCCCGGTCCGCGACTCACCGGCGGCGTCCGACGGCGAGGCGGGTCAGACCGGCCAGGGCCAGCAGGATGCCGGCCGCGCCCACGCCGTACCAGGGCAGCGACAGGCCACGGTCGGCCTGGCCGCCGTTGCCCGACGGCACGCCGCCCGGCGCCGAGTGCAGACCGGTGATGCTCTGCGTGACCAGGTCGAGCGTCTCGTCCTCGGCCGAGCCGACCGCGTACACGATGGTCGCGGCGCCCTCGGCCAGGTCGAGATCGGCCGGGCCGAGCACCCGGGTGTCGGTGCCGGCCAGCACGACGTCGGCCGAGACGGTGCCCGCGTCGAGGTCGGCCTTGCCCTCCTTGCCGTTGGTCACACCCTCGAAGACGGGCTCGCCCCCGGCCCGGATGTCGACGGCGGGCGCCGCCGCGGCGTGCCGCACGATGAGCCGCGTCTTGCCCGCCGCGAGCTTGGCGGTGTCGTTGACGAACGGCGTCAGGGCCGGCTTGCCTCCCGCGTCCAGGTGCGCGACCAGGCTGATGTTGGCGTCGGCCGGCACCTCGGCGTCGTTGACGGTCAGCAGGGCGCTGCCGATGGCGTCACCGGGCTTGGTCAGCGCGATGTCGTACTGCCCGGCCGGCAGGCTGAGCGGGCCGGCGACCTTGCCGGGCTGGAACCCGGGCACGGTCTTCTCGCCGTTGACGTAGACGTCCACCGGCTGACCGGGAATGCCGTGCACGACCGTCACGCTGGCGTTCGCCTTGGCGTAGGCGGGACCGGACGCGAACGCGCCGGCGGTGCCCAGCGCGATCAGGGCGACCGCGCCTACCGTGGCCGCGCGCCGGACGGGGATGATGCTCATCGGGACTCCCTCACAGGACTGCGTCATGGATCGTTACGCCTGTCCTTCGCCGGCACGGCGGCGGATGGATGCGGGTCCGGCGGAAAAGAATCCGGTGCATCCACGGGGGCGCCGGCGAGCGAAGGAACGGGTGGACAGGTGTGCGGGAGGGAGGTCGATGAATTCCGACGACGAGCTCGCCGAACGCTTGCGCGACGGCGACGACAAGGCGTTACGCATGGTCTATGACCGGCACGGCGCCGCCGTTCTCTACCTGGCTCAGCGCTTGCTGGGCAATCGGGCCGATGCCGAGGACGTCACGCAGGTGACGTTCGTGGCCGCGTGGACCGGCCGGGACAGCTATGACCCGCAACGGGGCACGATGCTGGGCTGGCTGCTCGGGATAGCGCGGCGTAAGGCCGTCGACCGGATGCGCACGGCGGCGCGCGACGAGCGGGTGGCCGAGACGGTACGAGCCCAGCTTGCGCCGCCCGACGAGCGGGAGACCCCGGAACGGGTCGTCGACCGGCTGGTCGTGGCCGACGAGATGGACCGGCTGCCCGAGGAGCAACGGCGCACCCTCGAGCTGGCGTTCTTCGACGACCTCACGCATCCCCAGATAGCCGCCGTGACCGGATTGCCGCTCGGCACGGTGAAAAGCCATATCCGCCGGGGTATGGCCAACCTGCGACGTCGTTGGGAGGTGGACGGTGCAACATTTGGATCCCGATCGGCTGGTCGTACTCGCGCTCTCTGAGGAGCCCGGGCCGAGCGAGTCGGATCACCTGGACGACTGCCCCGGCTGCCGCGGCGACCTCGCGACGCTGCGCGATGTCGCCGACCTGGGCGCCGAGGGACAGGACCTGCGGGGCCTGCCCACGCCGCCGGAGCACGTCTGGCAGGCCATCGAGGCCGAGATCGCGCCCGACGTGGCGCGGGCCGCGGCGCCCGCCGGAGTCACCGAGCTCGCCGGGCACCGGGCCCGGCCCCGGCGGCCGAGGCCCCGCTGGCTGACCCCGCTGCTGGCGGCGGCGGCCGCGGCGGTGGTCGCGGTGGCCGGCACGGTCGCGGTCGACCGGATCGCCGGCCGGGCCCCGGTGGAGCAGGTCGAGGCCCGCGCGACGCTCACCCCGCTGGCCACGGTGCCGGCCGACGCGAGCGGCAGCGTCCGGGTGCTCTCCGGCGGCCGGATGCAGATCGACGTCCGCAACCTGCCGCTGACCACCGGCTTCCACGAGGTGTGGCTGATCGATCCGGACGACCTCAGCAAGATGGTCGCCCTCGGCAACCTGGCCGACCAGCCGGACGTGCTGTTGCCGGTGCCGCCCGGCACCGACCTCAACCGCTACCGCCTGGTCGACGTCAGCGACGAGCCGCACGACGGCGACGCGACCCATTCGGGACGCAGCCTGTTGCGCGGGACGCTGACGTCCTGAGCGCAGGCGCCGCCCCGGGACACGTGCCCGGGGCGGCGCGGCTCTTTGCACCGACCCCGCCGCTGAAAAGGCGCTAAGGCGGGAGCTGTCGCTATTCCCGCGGGCCCGGAAACGTGCTGGGCAGCGGATTTCCGACTCTCCGGGCCGTCCGTCGATGTGCGACGTTGTCGTTCATGGGCCGTCGTTGCTGGACAGTTGTCGCCGCTCTCGTCCTCGCCGGTTCGGTGGCTCCGGCCACGCCGGCCGCCGCCGCCGTCACGCCGGTCGCCCGGGTGAACTTCCAGCCCGCCGCGTCCGCCGTCCCCGCCGGGTACCGGGCCGACACCGGTGCGGCCTTCGACACCACGCGCGGGTCCGGCTGGGTCCGGCGCGGCACCGGTGAGCCGCTCGATCTGACCCGCAACACCCGGGACCGCACCCGGTCCGGCGTCGACGATCGGCTCGACACCGTCATCCACATGCAGTACGGCGACGTCGGCGGCACCAGCGGGGTGCTCACCGAGGGCGCCTGGGAGTACGCGGTGGCCGACGGCACCTATCAGGTCACGGTGTCCGCCGGTGATCAGCCCTCGTACGACAGCCGGCACACCGTGCGCGTCGAGGGTGTCGTGGCCGTCGACGGATTCGTGTCCACCGCCGCGGCCGAGTACCGGCCGGCGACCGTGACCGTGGCGGTGACCGACGGCCGGCTCACCGTGGACGCGGCCGGCGGCGCCAACACGAAGCTGAACTACGTCGACCTGAGCCGGGTCACCGCCGACGTCGCGCCCCTCAAGGTTGACTTCTCCGACGCGGCGACCGCCCCGGCCGCGGGCTACATGCGGGACTCGGGCGGCGCCTTCACCGCCGCGCGCGGTTACGGCTGGGTCGACCTGGGCGAGCGGACGCCGGTCGACCTCACCGGCAACGGACGCAACCGCAACCCGGCCGCCGGGCAGCCCGACGCCCGGCTCGCCACCTTCGTCCACGCCCAGCTCCCGGCCGGGTCGGCCGGCGTGACCACCCCGGGCGCCTGGGAGGCCGCCGTCCCGTCCGGCCTCTACACGGTGACGGTCGCGGTCGGCGACGCCGGGACCGCTGTCAACAGCACGCACTGGGTGGCCATCGAGGACCAGAACGCGATAGCCGCCTTCACCGCGACGGCCACGACCAGGTTCGCGACCGCCACCCGGACGGTGCGGGTCACCGACGGCAAGCTGACGATCAGCCCGGCCGGGGGAGTCAACACCAAGTTCGCGTACGCCGACATCGCCGAGGTCCCCGGCGGCGCCACGATTCCCGCCGTCCGCACGAGCACCCCGGCCAACGGCGCGACCGGAGTGCCGGTGACGACCAGCGTGGTCGAGGATCTGGTGCTGCCCAACGGCGGGGTGAAGGCCGCCTCGCTGACCGGCTCGTCGGTGACGCTGACCCGGCTCGGCGACGGCGCCCCGGTCGCGTCCACCACGATCACCAGCGGCGGCGGCGACGTCGTGAACCTCTCGCCCAGCGCGCCGCTCGCCCCGCTGACGACGTACCGGTTCAGCGTCACCAGCGCCGTCACCGACGTGACCGGCAAGCCGTTCGCGCCGTACTCGATCGTCTTCACGACCGGCAGCGGCACCACCACCGGGGGTCCGATCGCCTTCGACAAGACCGTCGGCGTGGCCACCGGGGCCTCGTTCACCACGGTCGTGAAGGGCCCGGACGGCCGCCTCTACGCCGGCACGCTCGACGGGCGCGTCTTCCGCTTCCCGATCAACCCGGGTGGCACCCTCGGCGCCCCGACGATCATCACCACCGTACGGGACGACGCCGCCGCCCGGGGGCTGCCCGGCGCGCCGGCCCGGACCGTCATCGGCATGGCGTTCGACCCGGCGTCGACGGCCACCGCGCCGGTGCTCTGGGTGACCGACAACTACCAGTACGTCGGCCCGCTCAACGTGCCCGACTGGTCCGGGCGGATCGGCCGGCTCAGCGGCGCCGACCTCGGCACCTACACCCCGGTGGTGGTGAATCTGCCCCGGTCGGTGAAGGACCACGAGACCAACTCGCTGGCCTTCGGCCCGGACGGCGCGGTCTATGTGTCGCAGGGCGCCAACAACGCGATGGGCGCGGCCGACTCGACCTGGGGCAACCGGCCGGAACGGCTGCTCAGCGCGGCCGTCCTGCGCCTCGACCCGGCCCGGCTGCCGGCCACCGGGCCGCTCGACGTGCGCACCGAGGAGGGCGGCGCCTACGACCCGTACGCGGCCGGGGCGCCGTTGACCTTGTACGCCACCGGCGTACGGAATGCCTTCGATCTGGTCTGGCACCGCAACGGTCATCTCTATGCGCCGACCAACGGCTCGGCGGCGGGCGGGAACACGCCGGCCACCCCGGCGACCCTGCCGCCGGCCTGCGCCCGTCGCGGCTACACCGGGCCCGCGGTGCCGGCCCTGACCAACGTGCCCACCGCGGAGACCGACTACGTCTTCGACGTGCGGGCCGGCCGGTACTACGGCCATCCCAACCCGGTGCGCTGCGAATGGGTGCTGGCCGGGGGCAACCCGACCGCCGGAGCCGATCCCTTCCAGGTGCCCGCCTACCCGGCCGGCACCGCGCCGGACCCGAACTTCGACCTGGCCGGGACGTACGACGCCGGCCTGCACGCCTCGGCCAACGGAGCGATCGAGTTCCGTGGCGGCGTCCTCGACGGCAAGCTGCTGGTGGTTCGATACTCGGCCGGGCAGGACATCGAGACGTTCGACGTCGCCCCGTCCGGCACGCTCTCCAACCGGACCACCGGGATCGCCGGATTCACCGGGTTCAGCCAACCGCTGGACGTCACCCAGGATGTCGCGTCCGGCTACCTCTACGTCACCGAGCTGGGCGCGTCCCGCATCACGCTGCTCAAGCCTCGTCCGTGACACCGAACCGGAACACCGTGGTGGACCGGTACGTCTCGCCGGGGCGCAGCACGGTCGACGGGAAGGCGGCGTGGTTGGGGGAGTCGGGGAAGTGCTGGGTCTCCAGCGCCAGCCCGTCGCCCTGCCGATACAGCCGCCCGCTGGTGCCGGTGACCGTGCCGTCGAGGAAGTTGCCCGAGTAGAACTGCAGCCCGGGCTCGGTTGTGGACACGCTCAGCGTCCGCCCGCCGATCGGCTCGGTCACCTGAGCGGCCGGCGCGAGTCCGTCACCGGCCCGGTCGAGGATCCAGTTGTGGTCGTAGCCGCCCGTGAAGCCCAGCTGGGGATCGCCGGTGCGGATGCGCTCGCCCACGGCGACCGGCTCGCGGAAATCCATCGGCGTGCCGGCCACCGGGCTCAGGTCGCCGGTGGGGATCAGATCGACGTCGACCGGGGTGAAATGGGTGGCGTCGATGCGGACGAGGTGGCCGTAGATGTCGCCGCTGCCCTCGCCGGCCAGGTTGAAGTAGCTGTGGTTGGTCAGGTTGACCACGGTCGGCGCGTCGGTGGTGGCCTCGTAGTCGATCCGCAGCTCGTTGTCCGGCGTGAAGGTGTACCGCACGGTGACGCTCAGCGTGCCGGGGTAGCCCTGATCGCCGTCCGGGCTGACCAGCCGCAGCTCGAGGGCCCCGTCGACCGGCGTGGCCGACCACAGTCGCTTGTCGAAGCCGGTCTTGCCGCCGTGCATGCTGTTGGGGCCGTTGTTGATCGGCGCCTGGTACGTCGCGCCGTCGAGCGGGAAGCTGCCGCGCGCGATCCGGTTGGCGTAGCGGCCGATCACGGCTCCGAAGTAGGGATCCGGGTTGTCGAGATAGCCCTGGAGCCGGTCGAAGCCGAGCACGACGTTGGCCCGGGCGCCGCTCCGGTCGGGGACTTCGAGGCTCTGCAGGACGCCGCCGTGGGTGAGGATCGCGGCGCGCCCGTTTCCGCTGTCCAGCACATAGCGGTCGACGGGGCCGTCCGCCGTCGAGCCCCAGTCCTCACGCGTGATCGATACCGACATTCCGATGACGTTAGCGGTCGTGGGCCGGATCGGCAGCGGTTGACAGCGATGCCGTGAACGTTAACATCGACATATAACTATGGCGGCGACGCGTGGGGGAGCCGGCTGACAGCAGACCTCTGGCCCCAAGGAGCACCATGTCCAGCACTTTTCTGGCCGGCGCGGCGGTGACCGTCCTGATCGCGGTCGGCGCCACCACGATCCAGGCTCAGGGAGCGACGACAACGTCGCCCGTCGCGCTCGCCACGCCGACCGTGCCGCCGCCCTCGTACCCCGGCCCCGGCGTCGTCACGGGCGCGACCGGCACGCACGACCCGGCGATGGTCAAGACCCCGTCGGGCGGCTACCTCGTCGCGCAGACCGGTGACAACCTCCCGCTGACGACCTCGGCCGACCGCACGGCGTTCCGGGCCGCGGGCTCGGTGTTCCCCGGCGGTGCCCCGTGGACCACGGCGTACACGGGCGGAAGCCGCAACCTGTGGGCGCCCGACATCTCGTACCGCAACGGCCGCTACTACCTGTACTACTCGGCCTCGACGTTCGGCTCCAACCGCTCGGCGATCTTCCTGGCCACCAGCCCGACCGGCGCGTCCGGCAGCTGGGCGAACCAGGGTCTGGTGATCGAGTCACGGACGTCGGACACCTTCAACGCGATCGACCCGAACCTGCTCGTCGACGACGCGGGCCGGTGGTGGCTGAGCTTCGGGTCGTTCTGGTCCGGCATCAAGCAGGTGGCCCTCGACCCGTCGACGGGCAAGCGCTCCGGCGCCACCGTCCGGAGCATCGCCGGCCGCAACGGCGGCGCGATCGAGGCGCCGTTCCTGTTCAAGCACGGCGCCTACTACTACCAGTGGGTGTCGTTCGACCGCTGCTGCCAGGGCGCGGCCAGCACGTACCGGATCATGGTCGGCCGCTCGACCAGCCCGAACGGCCCGTTCACCGACCGCAACGGCGTCGCCATGACCGCCGGCGGCGGCACCCAGGTGCTGGCCGGCCACGGCAGCATCCACGGCCCGGGCCACCAGGCCGTCCTGGCCGACACCGACGCCGACGTCCTCGTCTACCACTACTACGCCGACAACGGCGCCTCCCGGCTCGGCATCAACCTCCTCGGCTACGACGCGGCGGGCTGGCCGTTCGTCTATTAGGCGTGCGTCTGCTGACGACCGGGACCGTCATGGAACCGTCATGTGACCGCCGGGCGGTTGCGAAGTGCAGATCGGAGGCTGGAGGGCCGGACCCCTCCTGGAGGCCACCGTGTACTTCTGGTTCCACATGCCGGGGGAGTCGCCCTGGTTCCCGGACACCCCGGAGCAGCCCGATGCGGCCCGGGTGCGGCGGGCGATCACCGACCACTGGGCCGAGACCGACCGGGCGGTCGCCGTCCGGCTCGCCCTGGCGCTGTTGCACGATCCGGCCGTCGACGGCGGCGACCTCGACCTGCGGGTGCAGAGCGGCGTCGCCATCCTCGACGGCCGGGTGCCGTCCGCTTCGGCCCGGGCCGCCGCCGTCGACCGGGCCTGGTCGGTCGACGGCGTCCGTGATGTGTGCGACCTGCTGCGGGTTCGCCGCCGCCGGCCGTGGTGGCGGCCCTGACGCCGGCTATCGGTCGGTCGGGGCCCGTCCGGCCGTAACCGGGTCGGCCGGTGCGGCGCCGCGTTCGGCTGCCGCGGCGGCGGCGTCGCGGCGGTTGGCCAGCATGCTGGTGATCGTCACGGTGATCAGGGTGGCGGCGATGACGCCCAGCGAGGCCAGCGTCGGCACCTCGGGCAGCGACGGCCACACGCCGTGGGCCCAGTGCAGCACCAGCTTCACCCCGATGAAGGCCAGGATGATGGCGAGGCCGTAGTCGAGGTGGCGCAGCTTGTCGAGGACGTTGCGCAGCACGAAGTACAGCGCCCGCAGACCCATCAGAGCGAAGGCGTTGGTCGCGAACACCAGGTACGGGTCCTCGGTCACCCCGTACACGGCCGGGACCGAGTCGACGGCGAACACGATGTCGGTCATGAACACCGCGACCACCACGACGGCCAGCGGCGTCAGCACGCGCCGGCCGGCCTGGCGGATGACCATCTTGCTGCCGTGATACTCCTTGGTCACCGGAAAGAACCGGCGCAGGAGCCGGACGCTGCGCATCTGATCGATGTCGACCGTGTGGTTGTCGCCGCGCCTCGCGTCCCGCAGCACCTTCACCGCGGTGACCAGCAGGATGCCGCCGAAGAGCAGGAACGCCCACGTGCCGGCCTGCAGCACGGCCGCGCCCGCGGCGATGAAGACGCCGCGGAGCACCAGGGCGCCCGCGATGCCGTAGAGCAGCACCCGCTGGGCCAGCGCGGACGGCACCGCGAAGGCGCCGAGCAGCAGCATGAAGACGAACAGGTTGTCGACCGACAGGGACTTCTCCACCACGAAACCGGTGTAGAACTCGATTGCCGGCCGGCTCCCGTACGCCCACCAGAGCACCAGCCCGAACACGGCCGGCAGCATCATGTAGAAGACCGACCAGCCGACCGCCTCGCGCATCGGCACGTCGTGGGGCTTGCGGGTGACCACGAAATCGGCCACCAGAAGCCCGACGAGAACCACGATGCTGATCACCCAGAGCTGGGGTGAAGCGACCGATTCGAGCGGAGCGGCCAGGGTGAGACTATGCGCCATCGGGGAACCTCCTCGGAGATGTGCGCCATCGTCCGAGGTCTCCCTCACCCGCCGCAGGACGGGCGAACGCACGGAGGCATACCGGGATGCCCGTGATGACCGCAACGCTCTTTGTGAGGTACTCCCCTCGTCGCGCAGAATAGCCGACGATCTTGGGCCCGGCCAAGGACGGGGGGCGCAAATCACGCGAATCGGGCCGCGGCGGTGGGCCGCGACCCCGGCCGGGTCAGAATTGGGCGAGGAGGGCTTCGAGGTTGCGTTCGCCGTCGCGGGTCTGCATGCCGGCGGCGAGCAGCTTGTGTGCGAGCGCGGCGGCGTCCGCGCTGAAGAGCGGGGTGAGCATCGCGTTCTCGACGGCGAGCCCGTCGCGGGTGATCGGGGTGGCCGCGGCGTTGACGGAGGTTTTGACCGCGGCGATGATCTCCGGGCGCAGCGCGCCGATACGTCGGGCCAGGGAGTCGACGAAGCCGCCGATCTCGTCCGTCGGCAGAGCGCGGTTGACCAATCCATACCGTTCGGCGAGCTCGGCGTCGACGAGCTGCGCGCCGAGAAGCAGTTCCAGGGCTCGGGCGCGTCCGATCAGCGAGGTCATGTACTGGGTGCCGCCACCACCGGCCATGATGCCCAGCAGCACCTCGGGCTGTGCCTGACCCGCTTTGCCGATCGCGGCGAAGCGCATGTCGAGGGCCATCAGGAACTCGTTGCCGCCACCCCGGGCCAGACCGGTCAGCTTGCCGATCGTGATCTGGGGAAGTGAGCGCACCTCCTCGTGCACCACCTGCATGAGGTTCAGCTGCGGCGGGAACTCGGCGCCGGGGTTGGCCGCCATGGTGGCGGCGCCCGCGGCGGCCAGCACATCCGGGTCGGTGACGAAGCGCATGTCGCCGTGGGTGATGAAGAAGTCCGGGTCGGCGCTGTCGAACACGATCACCCGCACATCGGCATCGTCGCGCACCTGAGCGACGAAGCGGCGCAGCGACGGCAGCAACGTGCCGTCGGACAGGTTCAGCGGCGGGTTGTCGAGGGTCACCGTGGCGACGCCATCAGCAACGGCGACGTGGAGGCCGGGTAGTTCGTACGTCATGGTGACGCTCCTTCGCATGTGTGAAACTGAGTGTCAGGCTAGATTCTGAGCTTCATACCTGCAAGTGGGCTTCGTCTCCGTATCCTGGGTGCATGACAGGTCTGAGTACTCGCGCCATCGGGCGCGCCGCGGTACGGGGCGAACTGGCGAGTATCGCTCTGCCCCGGTTCTTCGAGGCGGGGTTCGACAACGTCACCTTCGACGACTTGGCGACCGCGGCCGGCGTCTCTCGGAGTACCTTCCTGCGGTACTTCGGGACCAAGGAGGATGTCGTCCTGTTCGCTTTCGACCCGCTGGGCGACGCTATGTCCGCGGCCCTGGCATCCCGCCCCGCCGCGGAAGATGAATGGACGGCGCTGCGGCGGGCTGTCGACCCGGCCGTTGCGCTGCTCACCCGGGAGCCGGACGATGGTTTGACGCTGCTGCGGCTGGTGTGGACCACGCCGGCGCTGTGGGGGCGACTCCATGAGAAGCAAGCGAGCTGGCGGCCCGCACTGGCCGACCGCCTGGCCGAACGTTCCGGCGACGGCGCCGTGTCACCGCTGGCCCTGCGCACACGCGTCATGGCGGCGCTGGGCTGCCTGATGGTTGCTTTCGACAGCTGGGTCAATGACAACGGACGCGACGATCTCGACGCCCTGACCGATGCCACGTTCGCAGCCCTGGCCTCGATCCCCTCGTACCACCAGGTCAACGGCCGGCCCTCATAGGCAGTGACCGGCTCCAAATGACCTCAGCCGGCTGAGTGCACAGTGCTGAACAGGCCGGACGGAGACCGACTTGCGGCTGAGGAGCAAGCCTCCGGGCGGCATGAACGCCTCGCGCCGCCCGGATCCGTACGGACAGAGCGTCATCCGTCGCCTCTTGGGCCCTGGCAAGTCGGCGCGGTGGACCGCCAGTGGCCCTGGCTGGGCAGGGGTTGCAGCGTTGACCATGGCTGTAGACCGGGCCGCCTCACCCAGGATCCTTTCTCGTCATGCGAAGGCCGCCGAGTGGTCGACAACGAATTGGCGGAAGGTCCGGGCCACCCGTGTGGGTGACCGCGGAGGCCGCGTGATCGGCGGCGATCTCGGCGGCTTTCTTGCGGTTGACGGTTGGGGCCGAGGGTGACCAAGCTCGGACGGTAAAGCATCTATGTCTGAGCTTGGTCACCCGCGGCCCCCACCATGCGGGGGGGCCCGTGGCGGCGAGGGGATCGGTCACCGGGCGGTGGGTGCGTGGCTGGGGCGGCGGTCACCTGGCGGCGAGGTGGTCTGGCTGCCGCGCTGTGGTCGCCGGACGGCGCGTCGGCTGGGGCGGGCGGGCCTGGGTGGTGGGTTGCGGGAGCAGGACCGTGCCGGTTGCGGTCAGCACGTCGCGGCTGGGTGGTGGGTCAGCGGAACTTCGGCCGAGCGGTTGAGGTCAGCGCGTCGCGGCTGGGTGGTGGGTCAGCGGAGCTTCGGCCGGGCGGCTGAGGTCAGCGCGTCGCCTTTGTGTATGGGCCAGACCCGCTTTGAGATGCGGCGGGAAGGGCGCTGGACGGGGATCGGGTTCGAGTCGCCGGGGGCGTCGCCTCGCAGGTCCCTCACCTTTTCGGCGGCGGCGTCGAAGGCGGGGTCCGCGTAGTAGTTGGAGTGGCCGCACGACGCCGGGTCGCAGGTGTCGCCGGGTACGCGGGTGAAGCCGGGGTCGATCAGTTCGCGGTCGACGTCGTTGGTGTCGCCGGCTCGTACCTCGGAGGGGGGCGCGTCGGGGGCGAGCGCCTGGGCCGGGTGGCGCTGGAAGATCTCGCCGCCGATGGGGTCGCTGCGCCGGTAGAGGTTGCGCCACGGCCAGGTCTCGCGGGGGGCGTCGGTGGTTCCGAGCAGGGAGGAGCCGGCTCGGTGCAGGGCGGTGGGGCCGAAGTACTCCGGGAAGAAGCGGCCGTACAGGCGGTGCACCGGGCTGCCGTAGGTCAGCAGCGCCACCGAGGCGCTTTCCTCGTACCGCAGTTGCATGAGCACTGCCGTGCCGATCACGGCGCCCTGCGAATGGCAGGACAGCAGGACCCGGCCCTTCTCGCCGAGGTGGCGGATGCGGGTGATCAGGTCGGGGACGGCGCGTTCGGTGTAGCAGGGCGGGGCCAGCGGATGGGCGGCCCGGGGCCAGAACGTGCCGATGTCCCAGAGCACGCCGACCGTACGGCGGAAGCGGGGGTTCCGGTACGCCTGCCGGCCGACGAACAGCAACGCCAGCACGAAACCGCCGATCAGGAACGTGCCCACGTTGACCAGCCAGCGGGCGTGGTCCAGCAGCCACGTCCCGTTGACCCAGGACAGCACCAGTCCGGTGACGAGGGCGGCCGCGGTGATCACTAGGAACCATCCGATCAGGCGTTGCCCGACGTCGCCGACCTCGGCCCGGGCCCAGATCCGGGCGATCCGGTCGCGGCGCTGGTGGTGCCTGGTTCCTTCTGCGGCGAGTTCGGGGTAGTAGGCGTCCAGTTCCGGGGCGACCTTCACGGCCGCGCGGTCGAGCACGCGCCAGCCGATGACAGCCAGGATGATGAGGACGGCGGCCAGCACCGGGGTCGCCGCGGCGGCCAGGAAGTAGCCGTCGGGCACGATGAAGGCGATCGGGCTGACCGGTTCGACGGCCGGCGTGCCGAGCAGGTCGGCCACCCGAATGCCGATGCCCGCCGCGAAACCGCCGATCAGCACGAACGCGAGCGTCATCAGGCCGGCGGCGGTCAGGCCGTGCCACACCTGCGGGCGAGCGCCGGCCGCCCGGTTGAGCCGGACGAGCAGCACGGCCAGAAGCAGCAGCAGGGCCAGCTGCACGGTGACCAGCCACGGGATCATCGGCAGGAGCGCCGGCAGGGACTGGCCCGGGCGGAGCCGGTTCTCCCCGGTGAGGAAGGCCAAGGTGATCGCGGCGGCGACCAGGGCGCCGGCGACCCATTCCAGGACGGCGTACGCGTCGAGCCGGATCGGCGGCCGTAGCGGGCCGGCCGGCGGCGGCCGCTCGACGGTGCGGGGCCGGCACACCAGGACGACTGTCAGGCCGAGCAGGGTCACGAGGAGCACGAGGACGACGGTCGCGGCGGGGGTGCTCAACGGCGCCGACAGGAAGACCCCGACAACAGCCAGAGCGGCGGTCAGATGTACGGCGCGGAGCCGGCGGACCGGGTCTTCACCGTTCCACATCTGCCGGTTCTCCAGCGGCGTCTGCCGGTCGACTCCCGGATCGGCTTCCGGCATCCCGGTACGTTCGAGGCGTAGCCAGGTGGTCCGGCCGAGCCAGCCCAGCAGCGCGACCGCGGCGAGCGGCAGGAGCGCGGTGACCGCCAGCCGCCGTCCCGGCTCGTCGAGCCACGACCAGGTCAGGAAATGCAGCCAGGTGGCGTCCGCGGTGCAGTCCCGCCCGTCCGGCCGCACGCACTGCCAGCCGATCAGGTCCATCGCGACCTGGACGGCGACCAGCACGAACGTCACCGTGATGGTCAGGGCGAACAGACGCATGACGGCCTCGGCCAGCGTCCGCGTGACGGCGGCCCGCCGCTCGACCGGCGATAGCGGCTTGGCAGTCTCGCCGGTCGCCGCGGTGGGCCCTTGCGCCCCGGTCGCCGCGGTGGGTCCTTGTGCTCGGGTCGGCCCGGTCGCCTCGGACGACCCCGGTTCGGGCTTCGTCCGCCGGGGCGGCGCCGGTCGCAGCCCGTCCTCGGAGGGTGGCGCCGGCAACGTGAAGTAAGCGACGTTGACCAGCATGAACGGCGTGAGCAGGAGCCAGAGCGCCCGCTGTCCGGCGCCGGCGGTCATGGCCCCCCAGGAGTACGCCTCCACGCGGGCCCGGTCGGTGTCGGCCGACGCGGCCGGCGACTCGAAGCGCCGCCGGAAGAACGCCGCGTCGGTGTCGCCCGCGACCGTCTCCACCTGCGAGTGCTGCAACATCTGCTCGGGCGGGGTGCCGGACACCCCGTGCACGCGCAGTTCGGTCCAGCCCGCCCGGCCCTGGTTCACGTTCCGCGTCATCGTCCCCGCCGCCCTCGTCTCGGGCCCCGCCACGACCGGCGTCCGGGAAGCAGAGGACGAGGGCTCGTCGGGCCTTCGACGCAGTGTGCGGCCGGCGCGGGCAGGCCGCGGTCAGGAGAACGACCGGAACCTGTCCGAACAACGACGCAAAGCGCAGATCAGGGTGTCAATGGTCTTCGCGGGGCACCGGGGTGGCCGTGCACAGGGCGTCGGCCCGGTCGATGACCAGGTCGTCGGGCGTGGGGCAACGCCGGTGCAGGGCGGCCAGGGCATGCTCGTAGGCCGGGCGGCTGAACGGCGTCTCGCGCATCCGGGTGACCGAGGCGCGGACGGCGGCGGCGAAGTCGGCCGGCCACTGGACCCGGTGCAGGGCCTTGACGATGTTGGTGTCACGGTCGACCAGCACGATCTGGACGATGCCGTCGGCGTCGACGCCGGGCAGGCCGTCCTCGGGACCGAACAGGTGCGGGTTGTACGGCGCCTCCGACCACGACAGGATCGGCCCGAGGCGGTACGCCAGGATGCCGGCGTGTTCGCTGTCGACCCAGGCGAATCGGGTGGGCGCCGCCGTGACGGCCTGGACTTCCAGCTCGTGCGGGCGGCTGAGGAAAATCATCAGCTGCACCGGCTCGCCGGCAAACATGGTGAGGGCAGCGCCTTCCGGCCAGCTGACGTCCGGATCAAGCCGGCTACCCACCTCGACGATCAGGTGCACCCCGTCAGCGTAGCGGCGCGGACGCGTCGAGGTGCGAGGTTGGGATCATCTCCCGAAAGACGGACGGCGGTACGGAAGGGCATCGATCTTTAAGTTTTCTTCAACGGACGTGCGTCCGGCGGCGCCGGGCCGCAGAGTCGGTCCGACATTCGGCGACCGATTGAGGATCTCTGTGCGTACGCGTCACCGCCGGCCCCGCCGGACCCGTTCCCTCGTGCTGGCCACCTGTGTGCTGGGAGTGCTGGGCGCCGGAGCTGCCGGCATCGCCTCGGCGCAGACCGGCGGGCACCGCCCGTCCGCCACCGCCCGCGCCGACGCGGCCCCGCGGCTGGGGGCGGCGACCCGGGTGAGCGACGCCGCCCGGGAGCGCCGGCCGCAGCGGCCCCGGCCCCGCCCCACGACCACGCGGACGGCCACGAAGCCCGCGCCGGCGCCGAGCACCGCCGCGCCGACGACGACCGCCCCGGCGCCCACGACAGCTGTGCCGACGACTGCCGTGCCGACGACCGCCGTGCCGACCACGGCGGCGCCCACCACGGCCGCGCCGACCACGGTTCCGCCGGCGACGCCGCCCACGAGCGCCCCGGTGACGACCCCGCCCGCCGACACCGTCATCGACCAGGTGCTGGCCCACATCAACGCCGCGCGGACCGCGAACGGGCTCACCCCGTACGTCCTGAACGCGAACCTGTCGAAGGCGGCGGCCGCCCACAACGCCCTCATGGTGGGCGGCTGTGGCCTGTCGCACCAGTGCCCGGGCGAGGCGGGGCTGGGTGACCGGTTCACCGCGGCGGGCGTCTCGTGGAACTCGGCCGGCGAGAACATCGGGCAGGGCAACGCCGCCGCCAACACGGCGTCGATCGTCGCCGCCGCCAACGGGCTGACCGACCTGATGCTGGCCGAGGTGCCGCCGAACGACGGCCACCGCCGGAACCTGCTCAACCCGGGCTTCAAGCGGATCGGCCTGGCCGTCACCCGCGGCAGCGACGGCCGGGTCTGGGTGACCCAGGACTTCGTGAACTGAGGCCCGCGGGACCGTACGGGCTGAGCACCACCCCGGTGCTCAGCCCGCGACGGCGGCGGTGGAGAGAAGCGCGTCCCCGACCCGCGCCGTCTCGTGCTTGTACGGGGTGTCCGAGAGCACGAAATGGCTGATCCCCAGCGAGGCGTACGCCCGGAGCGCCGCAGCCACGTCGCCGGCCGATCCGACCAGCCACGTCGTCCCGGCGCCCCCGCCGCCGTACCGCCCGGGAGCGGTGTAGAGGCAGCTGTCCAGCACGTCGCCGCGCGCGCCCAGGTCGAGCAGCCGCTGCTGACCGACGGCGGGCCCGCGCAGCTGCTCGTTCGGGTTCAGCGATCGCCGCGCCAGGTCGGCGACCCGGGCCTCCGCGTCGCGCCAGGCCTCCTCGCGGGTGTCCCGGATCAGCGTGGTGACGCGCAGGCCGAACTCCAGCGGCGCCAGATCACGGTCGAGGTCGGCGCTGAGGCGGCGCAGCCGGTCGACCCGTTCGGCGATGCCGTCGAGCGGCTCGCCCCAGAACAGCTGCACGTCGGCTTCGGTGGCCGCGACCCGTTCCGCGGCCCCGGAGGCCCCGCCGAAGTACAGGCGCGGCGGCCGGGCCGGGCGCAGCGGCAGGGTCGAGCCGGTCACGCCGAAGTGCGCGCCGTGGTGGGTGACGTCGTCCTCGGTCCAGAGCCGGCGGACGATCCGCATGAACTCCTTCGTACGGGCGTACCGCTGGGCCTGCTCGCCCTCGGTGTCGCCGTACGCAGCCAGGTTGTCCTTCCCGCTGACGATGTTGACGAGCAGCCGGCCACCGCTGAGGTGGTCGAGCGTGGCCGCCGACGAGGCGAAGTGGGCCGGCTGCCAGTAGCCCGGCCGGATCGCCGCCAGGGACCGGAAGGTGGTGGTCCGGGCGGCGATCGCGGTGGCGACGGTGAACGTGTCGGGGCGGCCCCACCCGGTGCCGATGAGCGCGCCCTCCCAGCCGTGCCGCTCGGCCGTGCGGGCCAGGTCGACGCTGTGCTCGAGGGTGCCGTAGCCGGCGACGGCGTCGTCGCCGCGGTGGCCCGGCTCGACCGTGTTGGGGATGTACCAGAGGTGGGTCGGGCTCATCGGAGCGCTCCCTGCAGGGCGAAGCGGTTGGCCGGGCGGGGGAGGCCGTAGTGCTCGCGCAGGGTCGTGCCCGTGTACTCCGTACGGAAGAGGCCGCGTTCCTGCAGGATGGGCACGACCTGACCGGTGAACGCCTCGATGCCCGAGGGCAGCACCGCCGGCATGATGTTGAAGCCGTCGGCCGCGCCGTTCTCGAAGTAGTGCTGGATCGTGTCGGCGACCTGCACCGGGGTGCCGGTGAAGGTGCGGTGGCCGCGACCGCCGCCGAGTCTGCCGATCAGCTGGCGGACGGTCAGGTTGTCGCGGCGGGCCCAGTCGACGATGAGGGTGCGGCGGCTCTTGGCTCCCTCGATCTCGTCCTCGCCGGGCAGGTCGTCGGGCAGCGGCTCGTCCAGTCGCAGCCGGTCGGCCGGGACCCGCAGGGTGTGCGCGAGCGTGGCCACCGCGTACTGCGGCGCGATGAGCCGGTCGAGCTCGGCCTCGAGCTCGCGCGCCTGCGACTCGGTGTCCCCGATGACCGGCACGATGCCGGGCAGGACGACGACGTGGCCGGGGTCGCGCCCGGCCGCGGCCGCCCGGCGGTTGAGGTCGGCGTAGAAGGCCTGGCTCTCGGCGAGCGTCGGCTGTGCGGTGAAGACGGCCTCGGCCCACTTCGCCGCGAAGTCCTTGCCGTCCTCGGACGATCCGGCCTGCACGAGCAACGGGTACGCCTGCGGGGAGCGCGGCACGTTGAGCGGGCCGTCGACCCGGAAGTGCTCGCCGTGGTGCTCGATGGCGTGCACCCGCTCGGACAGCGCGTGCACCCCGGCGTCCCTGTCGGCCACGATCGCGTCGTCGGCCCAGCTGTCCCACAGTTTCGTGGACACCTCGAGGAACTCGTCGGCGCGCTCGTACCGCGTACGGTGCAGGGGCTGGTGCTGGAGGCCGAAGTTGCGGGCCGCCGCGTCGCCCGCGGTGGTCACGATGTTCCAGCCGGCCCGGCCGCCCGAGAGGTGATCGAGCGAGGCGAAGCGGCGGGCCAGGTTGAAGGGCTCGTTGTACGACGTGGACGCGGTCGCGATGAGCCCGATCCGGCTCGTGCTCGTGGCCAGCGCGGCCAGCAGCAGCGTCGGCTCCAGCTTGCCGGCCGGCCGCCGCCCCGGGTCGCTCCAGAGCACCGGGCTGTCGGCCAGGAACACCGAATCGAACCGGGCCTCCTCGGCGACGCGGGCGAGGTGCTGGTGGGCGGCCAGCGACAGGTTGGAGTGCGGGTCCGAGGTGGGCAGCCGCCAGGACGCCTCGTGGTGGCCGGTGTCGTGCAGGAACAGGTTGAAGTGCAGCTGACGGCTCATCGGTTCTCCTTCTCGACGCCGAGCTCCTCGAGCAGAAACGTGCGCAGCTCGGTCCGGGACCGGCCGGCCGGGTCGACCGGGACGTCGGCCCGCACCACCCCGGCGTCGAGCACGATCACCCGGTCGGCCAGCGCGATCGCCTCGTCGACGTCATGGGTGACCAGCAGGACGGCCGGCTGGTGGGCCTCGCACAGCTTGCGCAGCAGCTTGTGCATCCGGATCCGGGTCAGCGCGTCCAGGGCTCCGAACGGCTCGTCGGCCAGGAGCAACTGCGGTTCCCGGACGAGCGAGCGGGCGAGCGAGGCCCGCTGTTGCTCACCGCCGGAGAGCTGGAACGGCCAGGACCGTTCGCGGCCGGCCAGACCCACCTCGTCCAGCGCCGTCCGGCCGCGTTGGGCCGCGTCCGGCTCGCGCAGCCCCAGGACGACGTTGTCGAGGATCCGTTTCCAGGGCAGCAGCCGGGAGTCCTGGAAGACCACCGAGACGGCCTCGGGAACCTCGATCTCGCCGTGCCCCGCGATGTCGCGGTCCAGCCCGGCCAGGGCCCGCAGCAGCGTGCTCTTGCCGGTGCCGGAGCGCCCGATCAGCGCCACGAACTCGCCCGGCGCGATGTCCAGGTCGAGGCCGTTGAGCACCCCGCCGTTCGCGCTGAACCGGCGGTGCAGGTCGCGGACGCGCACGGCCGGCCGCGTGATCAGTCCTCCAGGGTCCGTCGCCATGCCAGCACCTTCCTTCCGACCAGGCGTACGGCGCTGTCCGCGCAGTAGCCGAAGACTCCGTAGATGACGAGGCCGACCACGATGACGTCGGTCTGGCCGTACTGCTCGGCGAGCGTGATCATGTGGCCGATGCCGGCGGTCGCGTTGTACTGCTCGACGACCACCAGCCCGAGCAGCGAAGAGGTGACTGCGAACCGCATGCCGAGCAAGAAGCCGGGCAGCGCTCCGGGCAGCACGATGTGCCGTACGAACTCGCCGCGCCCGATGCCGATCGTCTCGGCCAGTTCGGCGTAGCGGCCGTCGATGCCGCGCAGCCCGTTGTGGGTGTGGATGTAGATGGGGACCAGGCTGATCAGCGCGATGGTCACGATCTTCATCTCCTGGCCGATGCCGAACCAGGCGATGAACAGCGGGATCAGCGCCAGCGTGGGCACCGACCGCTTGATCTGGATCGGGCCGTCGATCAGCGACTCCCCGAGCCGTGACAGCCCCGACACGACGGCCAGCACGCCGCCGGCGGCGATCCCGAAGCCCAGGCCCAGCGCCGCCCGGTGCAGCGACGAGAGGATGTTGCCGAGCAGGTCGTGGTCGGTCCACTGCTCACCGAAGGCCACCACGACGTCCCACGGCGCGGTGAGGATGGCCGGGCTGATCAGCCCGGTCGCCGAGCCCGCCGACCACACGGCCAGCAGCAGGATCGGGCCGATCCAGAACGCGTACGGGATCCGGTGTCCCGGTCCGAGCCGGCGCCGCACGACGCGGACGTCGGGCCGGGCGACTCGCGGACGGGTCTCGAGGATGGTCATGCGGCGTCACCGGTGACCACGTCGGCGCCGGCCGCCTCGGCCTCGACCGGCTCGAAGCGCCGGTCGACCAGGGTGGTCACGTCGAGCTTGTCGCGGTTCTGCTGCTCGGCGAGCAGGTCGGCCGTCTGCTGCAGCCGGGTCAGGGCGTTGTCCCAGGTCGCCGGGATGCCCTTGGCGCCCTCGGTGGCGACCACGTCCTTGGCGTCGGCCTCGCTGAGGCCCTGAGTCTCCTGCAGGTAGGCCTTGGCGTACCCGTCGGGGTTGGCATTCTGCCAGAGCAGCGCCTTGGCGCGCACGCCGACATAGACCTTGAGCGCGGCTGCCTTCTCCGCGTCCTGCACCGAGCTGGTGAGGCAGTAGAGCGTCGACGCGTCGTCGCGGATGCCGGTGAGGATGGCCCCGCCACCGGGGTACTTCGCCTTGTAGATCTTGACGTTGGCCGCCCCGATCGGCGCCACGTCCACGGCCTTGCTGCCCAGGGCGGTCACGTACGAGTCACCCGTGCTGGTCAGTTCGACCAGGGTCACGTCGTCCCGGGTCAGGCCGGCCTTCTGCAGCACCCGGAGCACGAGCGCGCCCTGGGCCTGCCCCGCGCTGTAGGCGATCTTCTTGCCGCGCAGGTCGGCCAGGGAGGCGACGGTCACCCCCGGGGCCACTCCCAGTTGGTAGATCGGGTGGTTGACCGGGTCGACGACGACCGACTGGAAGACGATTTTGGTGGAGGTGCCGGTCCAGGCGGCGAAGAGCGAGGGGATGTCGGCCACCGCGCTGCAGTCGAGCTTGTCGGCCCGGAAAGCCTGGATGCTCTGCGGGCCGCCGCTGATGTTGGCCCAGCGGACCTCGACACCGGCGTCGGCCAACTCCTTGTCCAGGCCGGACGCCCGCACGACGGCCTGGATCGCCGGGTCGCCGATGCGGATCTCGGTGCCGCCGGCGACCCGGTCGGGCAGGGCGGCCGTCAGCTCCAGCCGGGCGCCGGCGTCACCGCCGCAGGCCGACAGGCCGAACAGGGCGACGGCCAGGGCGCCGGCGAGGCGCAGGGGAGGTTTTCTCATCGATGGTTCCTCCGCGGTTTCTGCTGCGGGCAGGCAGCGCCGGACCCGGTGCGAGCCGGGCCTCTGCGCTGGTGGGGGTGGCCGGTGGCTTCTTCGCCGCCGGTCTTAATTCATACTATGCCGCTAGGATTAGAAGGCAACTATGCGTCGTGCTGAATTAAGTCGTCCCCAGGGGCGCGGCGAAGACGTGATCGAGGGCGACAGCGCCACCGGCCACGGCGAGCACGTCGCCGCCGAAGCTGCTCGCGCGGACCGTCGCCGCCACGTCGGCGCGCCCGGACGACCACTGCGCGACCTCGGCGCGTAGCGTCGTCAGGCAGCCGGGCAGCCGGTTGACGCCGGCCTCGGCGACGACGAGCACCTCGGGATCGAAGAGATCGAGCAGCAGGGCGGCGGCCCGCCCGACGAGCCGGGCGCGCTCGGTGAACAGGGCCACGGACGCGGGCCGGCCGCTGCTCGCGGCGTCGACCAGGGCGCTCAGCTCGGGCCGGTCGATCAGGCCGTCGGCGAGCGCCCGGCGCACCAGGGCGTGCTCCGACACGGCGGCCTGCAGGCATCCCGTACGCCCGCAGGGGCACACCTCCGGGTGCCCCTCGACCGGCAGATGCGCGACGGCGCCCGCGGCCGACCGGGGGCCGTGGTGGATCCCGCCGCCGGCCGCGAAGGCGACCTCGACGACGTTGCCCACGAACAGCAGCACCGCGCTCTCCCGGGCCCGTCCGGCCGCGGCGCCGACGAGCTGCTCGGCCCGCAGCAGCGCCCGTGCGGTGCTGTCGACCCGTACGGGCAAACCGCCGGCCCGGCCGAGCAGGTCGCCCACCGGTACGTCGCGCCAGCCCAGCAGGGGGTGGTCGACGACGGTGCCGGTGACGCTGTCGACCCAGCCGCCGGTGGCCACGCCGAGCCCCAGGATCCGCCGGCGCGTGCGGCCCAGCCCGGCGATGCGTGCGGTGAGCGCCGCGAGGACCGTCGCCGGGTCGCGGCCGTCGTGCGGGTCGCGGTGCCGGGCCAGGATCCGGCCGCGCAGGTCGAGCAGGGCCACCGTGGTGTGCTGGACCGCGATGTGCGCGCCGAGCACCGCGACCCGGTCGGGCTCGAGGTCCAGCGGCACGTGCGGCCGGCCCAGGCCCGGGGGTCCGGCCGCCTCGGGCACCTCCCGGACCAGGCCCCGGTCGAGCAGCGAGGTGACGACACCGCTGACCGAGGCCGCGGACAGCCGGGTCGCCCGGGCCACCGTGCTGCGGGCGATCGGGCCGTGGTCGAGAACGGCGCGCAGCACCGCCCCGGCCGGGTCGCGCGAACGGCGCGGACCGGCCGGCGGCAGGTCGCCACGCCGGGTCATGCCGGGAGGCTAGCCCGCGTACCGCCGGGAGACCGCATACAGCAACCGGTCCGTAACAGGCCCTTATCGGGCTTGGCCGGTGCGGTTGGGGGACACTTCCGGGGCGGCTTCCTGACCGCGCTCGCCGTTTCGTCACCGGAGGACCATCGATGGCCGTCGTCCCGCTCCCCGCGAATCAGCCCGAGACGTTCTATCGCGGGGCGGGCCGGATCGCCGAGTTCCGCACCCTGCCGGCGCTGCCCGACCGCCCCGAGGACTGGGTCGGCTCGGTGACCACGCGGTTCGGCCTGGCCCCGTCCGGGCTGTCCACGCTGCCCGACGGCCGGGTGCTGGCCGAGGCGATCGCCGCCGAGCCGCGCCACTGGCTGGGGCCGGACCGGGCCGACACCGGCGTGCTGGTGAAGCTGCTCGACGCCGGTCAGCGGCTGCCCCTGCACGTGCACCCCGACCGGACGTTCGCCGACGCCCACCTCGCGTCCCCGTACGGAAAGACCGAGGCCTGGGTGATCGTGTCGGCACGCCCCGACGCGTACGTGCATCTGGGTTTCGCCCGCGACGTCGAGCCCGAAGAGCTGGCCGGCTGGGTGGCTGACCAGAAGACCGGCGACATGCTCGCCGCGACCAACCGCGTTCCCGTGGCGGCCGGCGACGCGATCCTCTGCCCGGCCGGTGTGCCGCACGCGATCGGCGACGGCATCCTGCTGGTCGAGGTCCAGGAGCCCACCGACTTCTCGGTCCTGCTCGAGTACGAGGACTTCGGCCTGTCCGACGGCCACCTCGGCCTGGGCTACGACCTGGCGCTGCGATGCGTGGACCGCAGCGCGTGGTCACCGGCCCGGATCGACACCCTGCGCGGCGCCGCCCACCGCCTGCTGCCCGAGTCCGCCGACGGCTTCTTCCGGGCCGAGCGGCTGTACGGGGGTGACAGCGTGGCCCGCGGCTTCAGCGTCCTGGTCGCGGTGGCCGGCGAGGGCACGCTGACCGGCGAGACCGACAACCTGCCGATCCGCCGGGGCGACACCCTGCTCGTCCCGCACGCGGCCGGCCCGCTCACCCTGGGCGGCGCGGTGCAGGTGATCCGGCTGACCGGCAACTGACGCTCAGCGGCCCGGCAGGGTCGTGAGCGCCTGCGAGCGTTGCGCCACCAGATCGGCGTACGTGCCGTCGCGCTCGGCCCAGCGGTGTTGCAGCACACCGCGTACCAGGATCTCGTCCGGGGTGGGGTTCTGGCCGAGCAGACCCAGCACCTCGTCGAGGTAGTCGTCGAGGTCCTGTGCGCGGGGGTTCAGCCGCTTGTGCTCCGGGGTGGTCGCCACCGCCGGCGGCACCAGCTCGGTGACCTCCACGCCGGTGCCGGCGAGCTGGGCTCGCAACGCCTCGGTGTACGCGTGCACGCCCGCCTTCGTGGCGGCGTACGTGGCCATCAGCGGGAACGGCAGGAAGCCGATGCCCGAGCTGACCGTGACGAAGGTGCCGGCGCCCCGGGCGAGCAGGTGCGGGGTGAACGCGTCGAGGACCCGGATGGTGCCCAGCAGGTTGGTCTCGACGGTCGTCTCGGCGGTGGCGAAGTGCCCGGGGTCGCGCAGGTCCTCGGTCAGCTGCACCCCGGACATGGTGATGACGACGTCCAGGCCGGGGTGGCTCTCCAGGACGCGGTCGCGGGCGCGCCGCACCGAGCCGGCGTCGGTGACGTCGAGCTCGACGACGCTCAGCCCGTCGAGGGAGGCGGCCCGGCGCCCGCCGACGACGACGGTGCCGCCGGCGGCGGCGAAGCGACGGGCCAGGCCCAGGCCGATGCCGGAGGTGGCTCCGGCGATGAAGACCGTGCGGTTCGTGATGTCCATGAAACCCAAGGTCGCAGCATCGTCACGGCTCAGGAAGTGCTTTGCGAATCCGGGTAGTGGCAGGACCCCCTGTCCGAGCCCACGCCGGTACTAACCTCGGCCTCATGAGCGGCGACGAGGGCACCAACCGGCTGGGCGACTATCTGCGCGCTCGGCGCGAGCTGGTCACGCCCGAGCAGGCCGGCCTCCAGCCCGGCAGCCGCCGCAAGGTCAAGGGGCTGCGCCGCGAGGAGGTGGCGCTGCTCGCCGGGATCAGCGCCGACTACTACCTGCGGCTCGAACGCGGCCGCGACCAGAACCCGTCGCCGCAGGTGCTCGAGGCGCTGGCCCGGGTCCTGCACCTGGACGACGTCGAAAGCCGCTACCTGCTCGAGCTCACCGCGCCCCGGCCTCGCGCCCGCCCCCGCCGCCGGCCCGAACACGTGCCCGAGCGGCTGCGTCACCTGCTGGCCGCGGTGGGGGTGCCGGCCTTCGTCGAGGGCCGGGCCTTCGACGTCCTGGCGGCCAACGCCCTGGCCACGGCCCTGTCGCCCCGGCTGCGCCCGGGCCAGAACCGGCTGCGCTCGATGCTGCTCGACCCCGAGGAACGCGAGTTCCACGTCGACTGGGAACGCTCGACGGCCGCCTTCGTCGCGGCCTTCCGCCAGACCATCGGCGACGCGCCCGACGACGCCCGGGTCGTCGAGCTGGTCGGTGAGCTGTCGCTGGCCAGCGCCCGGTTCCGCTCCCTGTGGGCCCGCCACGACGTGCGCCGGCTGCAGGGCGGCACGACCACCGTCCGGCACCCGGTGGTCGGCGAGCTCACCCTGCACCGCGACAAGCTGCCGGTCGACGGGCTGCTGCTGGTGCTCTACTACGCTGACGAGACCGGCGACAACGCCGAAAAACTGCGCCTGCTGGCCTCGCTCGCCGCGTCGTGAAGGCGACCACGCCCCGATGCCCTGTCCCGTGACGCGGAGAGAACCGCTGGCCGGCGGAGCTGACTCGAGCCCGGACCGCTCTGTGTCGAGCGATCCGGGCCCGTGGCGTTGCGCTCAGTCGAGAGCGTTGATGTACGGCGAGTCACGAGTCAGCATGGCGTCGGTGGCGGCGTCGTTGCTGTAGGCGACGAAACGGGCCTTCACGGTGCCCTCGCCGAATGCGCCGTCCCACACCACAACGCGCGGGGGGTTGGTCTCGCTGCACCATCGGGGACCGGTTGCGAATTGCGCCTCGTTGTTCGAGTCGACGAGAACGATACGGAACGTCTTACAGCTGCTAGGGCGTTTGGTGACCGTTGCGTATCCAGCTACGGTCTCATAGGTTCCCGTGCTGTCCAATCCGCTGTTGGTGACGCAGATGTCCACATTCCAAGAACTGGTGACGTACTTGGGACTACGGCAGGCGGTCGTGGTTGCGGCTGCGGGCGACGCGGCCACCACAAGAGACAATGATGTGGTGAGGAGAGTGGCCACGGCCACGCTGATTGATTTCTTGGTCAAAGACATTTTTCCCCCGAATAAATGGCTTTTGTCAAATCATTGATCGGCCGTGCCGTCCACCGCACAGACGGTCAGCAGCGGACGGCCGTGATGACCGCCGTGTTGGTGCCGACGATGCGGACCCACATGCTCGACTGCGACGGGCTGCGGTAGAACGTGAAGGCGCTGCCGCCTTCCCACATGCCGTTGACCGTGCAGCCGCGGAACACCCGGAAGCCGTCCACGTCGTAGTAGTGGTTGTAGCTGCGCGAGGTCTGCCCGGGCGCCAGGTACTTACCGGCGTTCCAGGCGTTGTTGTTCCAGCCGTTCGTCATGCACGAGTGGCTGTCACCGTACGAATAGGAGCCGCTGCTCCAGCAGTTGGTGATCGCGATGCTGTTGCCCGCGCTGCTCTGCACCCGGACCGTGCCGCCACATCCCGGTGTGTGACACACCGCTGCCGAGGCGGGCGACGCCCAGGCGAGGGGGATGAGGGTGATCAAGGCGGCGAGAGCGACGAACCAGGTCCTCGCCCGTAGGTGGCGCAGGGCCAGATGCGAACTCATGGACTTCCTCCCTCGGTCGGCGACCCACGGGACGCGGGCCCCGGAAAGCAAGGTCGCAGACATCGACACAGGTTTTTCACAGGCCCGGCGGACGGCTGCGGGCTGCGACGTCTGGAGCGAACCCGATACAGTCGCGAGCGTGATCGGGGGCGGGGGCCACCGAGGCCACGGCTTCTGGATCCTGGGCCCGGTCGAGGTGCGGAACGGTGACGGTCCGATCGCGCTCGGGGGTCCCCGCGCTCGCAATCTGCTGGCCTGTCTTCTGCTCGACGCGGACCGCGTCGTGAGCGTCGATCAGCTGGTCGACGCCGTGTGGGGTGACGACCCGCCGGCCGGGGCCCGCATCCAGGTGCAGAACCGCGTGTCCACTCTGCGGACCCAGCTGCGTCGGGCCGGGCTGGGCGCCGCCCTGATCGAGCGCCAAGCGCCCGGCTATCGGCTGCGGCCGGGCCCTGTCCCATACGATCTGGCGCTCTTCAGTGTCGAGGCCGAGCGGGCGCGGAAGCTCGACGACGTCGCCGAGGCGGCCGACGTGTTGCGGGCCGCTTTGGGACTGTGGCACGGCCCGCCTCTGTCCGGTGTCGACACCGGTCCGCTGCGAGCCGCGGCCGAGGCGCTCGAGGAGTCCCGGCTGCAGGCGTGGGAGACCTGCCTGGGCTGGGAGCTGGCCGCCGGCCGGGTCGAGCCGGCCGCCCGCGACCTGCCGGTCCTGACCCGTGACCACCCGTATCGGGAACGGCTGGCCGCACTGCACATGCGCGCGCTGGCTGCCACCGGACACCGGGCGGCCGCGCTCGAGGCCTACCGCCGCGTCCGGGCCCGGCTGGTGTCCGACCTGGGCATCGAGCCCGGCGCCGAGCTGGCCGGCACGCTCGAGGAGCTGCTCAAGGAGGAGCCGGGCCCTGACCTGGGAGAGCTTGTCCCGGCGCAGCTCCCGGCCGACATCCCGTTCGTCGACCGGCGCCATCACCTGCGCGCTCTCGACGCTTTCGGGGCGGGCGGCCGTCCCGGACCATCCTGTGTCGTCATCACCGGTCCGGCCGGTGTCGGCAAGTCGGCCTTGGCGGTGCACTGGGGTCACCTCGCGGCCGCGCGCTTTCCCGACGGGCAACTCCATGTCGGACTACGGGGCTACGCGCCGTCGGGCCAGGTCCTGACGCCCGGGGCGGCGCTGCGTGGCTTTCTCGAGGCGCTGCGGGTGCCGCCCGAGAAGGTGCCCACCGGCGTGCAGGCCCAGGCTGGTCTCTTCCGTAGCCTGCTGGCCGGGCGGCGGATGCTGATCGTGCTGGACGACGCGCGCGACGCCGACCAGGTCCGGCCGCTGCTGCCGGGCACGGCCGGCTCCCTGGTGCTCGTCACCAGCCGTGCCCCGCTGACCGGGCTGGCCGTGACCGGCAGCGCCGAGCACCTGACGGTCGAGCTGATGTCGGCCGACGACGCTCACGAGATGCTCGCCGTGCGCGTCGGCAGGCCGCAGCTGGCCGCCGCGCCCGCCGCCGCCGCCGCGATCGTCCGTCGGTGCAGCGGTCTGCCGCTGGCCCTGGCCGTCGCGGCTGCCCGCGCGGCGGTCAGCTCCTCCGGCTCGGCCTTGGCCGACCTCGCGGCCCAACTGGAACGGGACGGTCGCCCGCTCGACGCGTTCGCCGAGGTCGCCGACCGGGCCAGCGACCTGCGGACGGTTCTCTCCGTGTCCTACCGCCGGCTCAGCCCGCCGGCGGCGCGCGTGTTCCGGCTGCTCCACCTGCGCATCGGCGACCGGATGACGACCGGTGCGGTCGCCGCATTGATCGGTGCCGGCCGGGCCGCGACCGAGCGGCTGCTGTCCGAGCTCGCCGACGCCTCCCTGCTCACCGCCGACGGTGTGCACTGCACCAGCCACGATCTGCTGCGGGCCTACGCGGCCGAGCTCACCGGCGACGATGACGACGCCCGGGCCGCCGAGCGAAGGTTGTTGGACTACTACCTGCACAGTGCCAACGCCGCCGAACGCCTCATCTACCCCACCCGCGACGCGATCACCTTGGACGAGCCGGCCCCGGGCGTGGTCGCCGAGAGCTTCACCGACGCCGCCGCGGCCACGAGCTGGATGCGCGCGGAACGGTCTGTCCTGATCGAGGCCGTCGACCGGGCCTTCGGCGCGGGGGAACATCAGCACGCCTGGAAGCTGGCCTGGGCCCTGACGACGTTCCTCAACCGCAGCGGTCACTGGCACGACTGGGCCCGCACCCAGCGGCGAGGTCTGGCCGCGGCGCGTCGGCTCGGTGACCGCTCCGCCGAGGCCTGGTGCCATCGCGACCTGGCCAACGCCTCGACCCGGCTCCGGCGGTACGACGTCGCCCGCCGGCACCTCGGGCTGGCCCTGGCGCTGTTCGAGCGGACCGGCGACCGGGCCTCGGTGGTGAGCACCCACGGCAATCTTGCCTGGATGGAGGAGCGCGAGGGCCGGTACGCCGAGGCGCTGCGGCACGTCGAACGGGGCCTGGAGATCAGTCGGCGGCTGGGTGGCCGGCGAGTGGCCAGCATGACGAACGCGGTCGGGTGGTATCACGCCTTGCTGGGCGACCACCGGGCCGCGATCGAGTTCTGCCGCGAGGGTCTGCGCCGGTTCCGGGCGGCGGGCGATCGGCACGGCGAAGCGCACGCCTTGGAGAGCCTCGGCTACGCCGAACAGCATCTGGGCCACCACGCCATCGCCGTCGAGCTCTACCGGCAGGGGGTCGCCCTGTGCGACGAGAACGGCGAGCGCAACCTCCAGGGGCAACTGCTGATCCGGCTGGGCGAGACCCACGTCGCCGCGGGCGACCCGGCCGCCGCCCGACGTGCCTGGCAGGAGGCGTTACGCATCTTCGACGCGATCGACGTCCGGACCGCGACCGACGTGCGGGCGCGGCTGAGCCGACTCTCAGATCACGGGCCATCGTGAGGCCCGGGAATGGCGTCACCACCGACGGCCTTCGCCGGTCGACGGTCTGCTGCTGGTGCTCCACTACGCTGACGAAATCGGCGACAACGCCGAGAAACTGCGCCTGACGGCCTCGCTCACCACCGACACCGCTCCGCGTGGTTTCTGATGACATGGCAGCCGGCCGGAGGCATCGATGCTCGATCCGAACGCGACGATCCCCGCCGAGCTCCTTGATGAAACGTTCGTGGCGACACCGCTGACTGTGGACACGGCACCCCTGGACTACGCGGCCTACATGGCGAGCCCGGATGTGATCCGGGTGCACAGCGACGGCCGGTGGCCGGTCGCCGGATTCACGCTGGAGGACGACCGCGAGCAGGTGGCCCGGCATCAGGCCGACCACGAGGCACGCCGGGCGTTCACTTTCACTCTGTTGACGCCCGACCGTGACGCATCGTTGGGCTGTCTGTATCTGAACCCGCTCCGGGCCTTCCTCCAGCGTGCCGGCGCCGATGGGAAGACGCTGGCCAGATTCCCGGTGAACTGCGCCATGGTCACTTTCTGGCTTCGTCAGGATCAGCAGGACACCGGGCTGACCGACGCGGTGGCGGAAGCGGTCGACGCGTGGCTGACGACGGCGTGGCCGCTGGAGACGTACCTCTTCCGATGTCTGCCTGCCGAGCTTGGTTCCCGCCGCGCTCTCGAGAGGCTGAGTCTCCGTCAGGTGGCACTGCGCCTCGACATCGAGAAGCGCCCGTACCTCTGGTATCAGCCGGGCTCCCTCGGAGCTTGATCGGCTGGTTGCGGTCGAAGGGCGTTCAGCAGGCTGTCGAGCTGACCCCAGGCCCGCGCGCTGGCGACGTGGTCGATGTAGTCCCGCGACTCGATGATGAGTCCGTCGCGGATACGCATCACGAAGACGCAGGGCACCCTGAACGTCTCACCTGTCTCCTCGACCCTTCCCTGATAGGCGAACTCGGCGACGATCACCTCCGGGTCGGTCGTTTCATGAACCGTCACGTCGACCGGCTTACGGTTCAGCGTCCGGGCGACCGGCGGCGGCGCGGTGAAGTGTTCGTTCAGCTCGCTTCGGCTGAGCAACGGCGGTGGGGCGAGCGGGTGGAAGGGATGCGTGACGTGAGTCTGTTCGGCGTACAGGTCGGCCAGCTCGTCGTACGGTCCGTCGCAGACGCCGTTCACCAGCCGGAGGAACGTTTCGCGAGGGCTGCTCATGCCGGGTTTCCTTCCGCTTCGCCGATCACGTGGGGGCAGGCCGACGGACGTGTGTCCGTAAGCGACACCCATGGACGGCACCTTACGACCTCGGCTTCGACGGGACTGTCCCTGAGCGCCGGGACCGGCGTGGAGGCGCGATGGTGCGTCGGGCCGGGAACCGGAAGGATCGTGGCGGCGTCAGAGGGCGGCGGCGCGAGGGGGAGATGTGGGACGACGACTGTGGTGGGTGGCGGCGGTGGCGATGCTGGCCGGGTGTGCGGGTGCGCCGGCGCCCGGGCCGGTGGGGCCGGGGGAGACACCGCAGGCGGACGTACGGCAACGGTTGCGGGAGCGGGCCGGGGTGGTGCTGGCGAACTACCAGAGGGCCGTGGGGAACAGGGAGCTGGTCGTGGTGTGGGGCCAGGAAACCACGGTCTCCGGGGCGCTGGAGCCGCTGAACGAGCATCTCAAGACCGCGATCGGCGCGGGACGGCTCGAGGCGGCCGGCGAGCTGCCCGCGACACCACGCCGGCGGGGTGAGGCGGTGTGGTCCGGCGGTCGGCGGCTGTCGCTTCCACTCCTGCCTGCGCGGGAGGCGTTGCGCCTGCTGGCCGTGGACGACGACTGCCCGGAGTGTGTGCGGCACCCGGTGACGGGGGCACGGCTGACGACGATGCGGGTGTCGACCACGCGGGGGATGGCGACCGTGCCGGCGTGGGAGTTCTCGCTCGAGGACACGAAGGCGCGCGTTCTGCGGATGGCCCTCGACAGTGGCCCGCCGGTGCGGGTGGACCCGCCCGCGGGCAGTCCCGACGACGTTCCCGACGGCGCCGTGGCCGAGTCGGCCCGGGTCGACGGCAAGCGGCTCACCGTGGCGCTCACCGGATCGCGGGAGGGCGCCGACCAGCCGTGCGGTGAGGACTACGTCGCCGAGGCGGTCGAGTCCGACACCGCCGTGGCGGTGCTCGTTCAGGTACGCCGTTACAGCGGCCCCACCCCGGAGGTGCCGCCGGGTGCGGCCTTCGGGTGCTTGACGGTCGGCTTCCCGCGCACGGCCACGGTCACGCTGGCCGAGCCGCTGAACGGGCGGGCCGTCCTGGAAGTCCAGCAGGGCCAGCCGGTTCCGCTCCGCTAGGCCGGTGCCGTCCGGCTTCTCACCGGGCCCGGAACGAGTACATCGCCGAAAGCAAGGGCACGAGGGTTGCGGCGCCGGCGTCGTCCCCGGCAGCGACCAAGGCGGCGTGTGCGGCGATCAGCGTCGGGCTCAACGAGTCGTACCCGAGAGCGTCCCAGTCCGCCGCGGTCTGGGGCGGCCCGGCGCCCTCGTCGGGGTCAAGGCTGGCGCCGTGGTTGTAGGCCTCGTCGACCGGGCGTGACTTGGCGTCCAGGAACAGCCAGCCGCACAATGTGAGCTCCGAGATGTCGCCCGGGATCCAGTCGCTGGGATAGCAGCGGGCGGCGTCCAGTTGCCACATGCCTTCCTGCCCCCGGGACGTGAACGTCTCTCGCCGCCGCGTGAAGTCATAGGTGGCCGCGTCGCTGCGGGAGTCGCCGGCGGGCCACCACTTCTGGTAGTAGGCCCGCGGACGGGCGTGCGAGTTGCCCAGCCGCTTGTGCTCGACCACGACACCGAGCCAGGCGGCCGGGTCCGCCGCTGTCCCGAACGCCAGAACAAGATCGGGGCCTTTGCGGAGGGTCGCGACGTAGGTGAGGGGCAGGGCTGCGACGCGGCTTCGCACGGTGGCGCGAAGCCCCCCGACGATGGCGTCGCGAACGGCTGCTCCGCCGGCATTGTCGGTGGCGAGGGCCTGGGCCAGCCGCTCGCTGTAACCGCCCTCGTCGACCGGTCCGATGCGGACGCGCTGAGGCCACGCGTCCAGCCACTCCTGATGGTGTGGTGGCGCTTTCACATCAGGACCCTTTCCGGAAGTAGGCCGCGGTCTCCTCGTCGGCCGGGTAGTACGACTCGATGGCCACCTCGTCCAGCGTGATGTCCATCGGGGTACCGAACGTGGTGATGGTGGAGAACAGGCGCAGTTCCCGACCGGCCACGCGGACGACCATCGGCAGGACCACGTCGGAGGCGACCGAGCGGCTCGGTTCGGCGTCGGCTTCGGGCGCCAGCAGTTCCTCGTACAGTGCGGTCAGTTCCGGATCCGGGGCGGCGGCCAGCTGGCGGGTGATCCGGGTGCGGAACATCGCCCGTACGTCGGCCAGGTTGACCACCAGCGCCGCCAGCCCGCGCGGGTCGAGGCCCAGTCGCACCAGGTTGACCGGTGGCCGCAGCAGGTCGGGCGCCACCTGGGCGAAGAACGGGTCGACGGCGCGGTTGGTGAGCAGGATGTTCCACCGCCGGTCGAAGACCAGCGCCGGGTAGGGCTCGTGCGCGTCCAGCACCCGCTGGACGGCCGAACGCGCCGCCGACAACGCGTCGTCGTTCAGTGGACGCTCGGGATATCGGGGTGCGAAACCACCGGCCAGCAGCAGGCGGTTGCGGTCGCGCAGCGGCACCTGGAGCTGGTGGGCGAGACGCAGGATCATCTCGGGGCTGGGCCGTGACCGGCCGGTCTCGACAAGGCTGACGTGACGGGGCGAGACGTCGGCGGCGATGGCGAGGTCCAGTTGGCTGATCCCGCGCTTCTGCCGCCACTGCCGCAGGAGCTCGCCCACTGTCTGCACGACCCGAAGCGTACGCATCCGCCGGCGGAACGCCATGACATGCCAGTTCATCGACAATGGCCTCGGCCGGGGAAACACTGCCGCCATGACTGAGGCAAACAAGCGCATCGTCCAACGGGCCCTGTCCGGATTGGTGGAGACCGGCGACACCGACACGCTCGGGTCGTTCCTGAGCGAGGACTTCGTCCACCACCGGCCGGGTCCGGCCGGCCGGACCAAGGCCGCCTGGCTGGCCGATGTCCGCGCGGCGCAGGGACCGCTGGCCGCCATGCGTGTCGAGGTCCGGCATCTGGTGGCCGACGATCAGTACGTCATGGTGCATTCGGCGCGCCGGCTGGGCGATGCCGGTCCGCAGGTCGCGGTCGTCGACATCTGCCGGCTCGAGGGCGGGCTGATCGCCGAGATCTGGGAGACCATCGAGCCGGTCTCCCAGGCGCCCGCGAATCTGAGGTGGTGGGAGGTGTAGCGACCCCGGGCATCACCACGTGGTCAGCAGCAGGTGGTTGACGGCCAGCGCCACCAGCGCCTGGACGGCGAGCCAGAACCGGCGCCGGTCGGCCGGCAGCAGGGCGGCCCCGGCGATCAGCCAGCAGGCGAACGGCAGCCAGATCCGTTCGACCTCGGCCTTGCTGTAGCCGGAGAGGTCGGCGGCCACGATCGCCGCCAGGGCGCTGAGCGGCAGCACCCAGGCGGGCCGGCGGACCCGGCCCGCCGCGGCGATCGCGCGGCGCAGCATCACGGCCGCGGCGGGTCCGGCCGAGACGACCAGGATGGCCAGGTTGGCCCAGACCCAGTACGCGTACGGGCGGCTCGACGCGATGCCCTGGTAGTACCGCTGGGTGAGCAGGTGGTAGCCCTCGACCCACCAGAACCCGGACGCGGTGAAGGCGAGCACCACCGCGGCCACGGCGGCCGTGGCCCAGGCGGCGACCCGCCACGAGAAGCCCGCGACGGCGACCACTCCGGCGACGACGAAGGCCATGAGGACCAGACCGTACGAGAGGTAGCAGCCGAAGCCGAGCAGGAGCCCACCGGCGACCGCGCTCGTCCGCGCGCCCCGGGTGAGAGCGTGCGCGAGCAGGGCCACGCCGCTCGCCACGACACCCGCGAAAAGCCCGTCGGCCGAGACTCCCACCCACACCGCGCCGGGGAACAGCACCGCGAACGGCACGGCGACCCGGGCGGCCTCGTCGGCGCCGAGCAGACGGAGGGTCTGAGGCACGGCGACGGCGGTGAGGGCGCCGGCCGCCACGCAGACCAGCCCGGCCCACCCGCCACCGGCCAGGCCCAGCCGGTCGAGCCCGACGAAGACCAGCAGCGCGCCGGGCGGGTGCCCGGCCACGTGTGTGGTCCAGGATTCGGGGCTGCCGGCCAGGATCCGCGAGGTGAACTCGTGCAGTGTCCTGCTGATGTCGGTGATCGCGCCGACCTCGCTCAGATATTCGGGCCCGGTGGACAGCCGGCCGGCCACACCCCGCGACCACCCGTCGACCAGGGCCAGCGACAGCGTCCAGGCCACCGCGGCGGCGTAGGCGGCGGCCGACAACCGGCCCCACGACAGCCGGGCCGCCAGGCCGGGGCCGCGCCACCAGACCAGCCCACCGACCAGCACCGCCGCCGGGGTGCCCGGCCCGAGGTGTGGCCGCCAGTGCGCGAACAGCGGGGCCGCGCTGGCCTGCACCGGATGGCCGAGCAGGTAGAGCACCCCGCCGACGGCCGCGGCCACGGCGAACAGCCCGAGCGCGACCGCCGCCGTCACCAGGTCGGGGCGTGCCGTCCGCCGGCGAACCGGGACCGTCATCCGCGCAGCGGCGCGGTCGCGAAACCGGCCACCCCCTCGGCCAGCCCGACGGCCGCGCGGAACCCGAGTTCCGCCTCGGCCCGGGCGGGCGAGGCGACCACGTGCCGGACGTCGCCCAGCCGGAACTCGCCGGTCACCGTCGGCGGCGGCCCGCCGGTGGCCGCGGCCAGCTCGGCCGCCATCTCGCCGATCGTCGCCGGGCGCCCCGAGGCGACGTTGTAGGCCCGCCATCCCGGGCCCCGGCCGGTGGCCGCCACGGCGGCCAGGTTGGCGGCGGCGACGTCGCTCACGTGCACGAAGTCGCGGCGCTGCCGGCCGTCCTCGAAGACCCGCGGGGAGCGCCCGGCGGCCAGCGCCGACCGGAAGATCGCGGCCACCCCGCTGTACGGGGTGTCGCGCGGCATCCCCGGGCCGTACACGTTGTGGTAGCGCAGCGCGGTGACCGACCCGCCGGTCTGCCGGGCCCACGCGGCGGTGAGGTGTTCCTGCGCGACCTTGGTCGCCGCGTAGACGCTGCGCGGGTCGAGGGCCGCGTCCTCGGTGACGAGGTCGGAGGCCAGCGGGGCCGCGCAGACCGGGCAGGTGGCCTCGAAGCGGCCGCCGGCCAGGTCGTCGGCCGACCGCGGTCCCGGACGCACGGCGCCGTGCCGGGAGCAGGCGTACCGGCCCTCGCCGTAGACCACCATGGAGCTGGCCAGCACCAGCCGGGACACGCCGGCCCGGGCCATCCGCGACAGCAGCACGGCGGTGCCGAGGTCGTTGCAGCCCACGTACTCGGGCAGGTCGTCGAGGTCGACGCCGAGCCCGACCATGGCCGCCTGGTGCACGACCACCTCGACGCCGGACAGCGCCGCGGTGACGGCGGTCGGGTCGCGCAGGTCCACCCGATCGACCGGAACCCCGGCGACGGTCGCCGGCAACGGCGCGCGGTGGGCGGCCGGATGCCCGACGTCCACAATGGTCACATCGTGGCCGGCATCGCGCAGGCTCCGGACGACATGGGTTCCGATGAAACCGGCGCCGCCGGTCACGAGTACGTGGGTCACGGCGCCGACGGTAGGGCCGCGCCCGCCCCCGGGGCGCGGATCGGGGCCGTCCGTCAGCGGATCGTAAGAACCACGCGGTCACGTCATCGTTCGGTAAGACTTCGTCACCGGCGCGTAAGACCTTCCCGGCGTGATCATCTCTAACGTCCGCTGCATGACCGACGTGGTACTGCCCTGCCGGAACGAGGCGCCCGCCCTTCCCGGCCTGCTGACCCGGATGCCGCCCGGCTACCGGGCGATCGTGGTGGACAACGGCTCGACCGACGGCTCGGCCCGGGTCGCCCGCGAGTACGGCGCCGTCGTGGTGACCGTGGCCGAACCGGGCTATGGCGCCGCCGTCCACGCCGGCGTGGAGTTCTCCCGCCCCGACGACGGGGTGGTCTGCGTGATGGACGCCGACGGCTCGTTCGACCCGGAGCAGCTGCCGCGGCTCGCCGATCCGGTGCGCGCGGGCACGACCGACCTGGCCACGTCGCGGCGGCGGCCCACCCGCGGCGCCTGGCCGCTGCACGCCCGGGCCGGTAACGCGCTGCTCGCGTGGCGCCTGCGGCGGCGGGCCGGTCTGCCGGTGCACGACATCGGGCCGATGCGGGCGGTGCGGCGCGACGCGCTGCTGGGGCTGAACCTGACCGACCGGCGCTTCGGCTACCCGCTCGAGCTGCTGATCGCGGCCGGCCGGGCCGGCTGGCGGGTGACCGAGCTGGACGTCGACTACCACCCGCGGGCGGCCGGGACCCGGTCCAAGGTGTCGGGTTCGGTGCGGGGAACCCTGCGGGCGATCCGCGACATGAGCTCGGTGCTGAGCCGATGAGCGACCGGGGACAGATCGTGGTGCTGGCCAAGGCGCCGGTGCCGGGACGGGTCAAGACCCGCCTGTGCCCGCCGTGCACACCGCGGCAGGCGGCCACCGTCGCGGCCGCGGCGCTGGACGACACGATGGACGCGGTGTCGTCGATGCCGGCGGTGCGGCGCTCGCTGGTCCTGGACGGCCGATACCCGGCGCCGCCCGGCTGGCGGATCCTCCGGCAGCGCGACGGTGCGCTGGGGGACCGGTTGGCCGGCGCCTTCGCGGACACGGCGGTCGCGGGCGCCGCCACCGTGCTCGTCGGCATGGACACCCCGCAGCTGACCGCGGCCCAGCTCGATGCCGCGCTGGGACTGCTCGTCGCGCCGGCCGGCCCGGACGCCGTGCTCGGCCTGGCCGACGACGGCGGGTGGTGGGCGCTCGGACTGCGCGAGCCCGGGCCGGCCGAGCTGCTCCGGGACATCCCGACCTCCACCTCGGTCACCGGGGCGCTGACGCTGGCGGCTCTGCGCGCGTACGGCTTGACGGTCGAACAGCTGCCCTCGTTGCGCGACGTCGACACCGCCGGGGACGCCCACGCGGTCGCCGCGTGCTGTGCGCCCGGCAGCCGCTTCGCTCGCGCGGTCGCCGGCAACGTCCCGGTCACCACCGGGGTGGGCCGGTGAGCGCCGCGGTGTTCGACGAGGTGCTGCTGCGGGCGGCCACCGGCCGGCGCGCGACGTTCGCGGTGCGCAACCCGCTCGGGCGGCTGCACGAGTTCGACCCGGCCGCCTGGTGCCGCGACGAGCTGCCCGGCGACGCGATGCTGCTCGACCGGTGCGCCGGGCCGGTGCTCGACGTCGGCTGTGGCCCGGGCCGGCTGGTGGGCGCGCTGGCCGCGGCCGGTCACACCGCCCTCGGCATCGACCTGAGCCCGGTCGCCGTACGCCTGACCCGCCGGCGCGGCGCCGCGGCGGTGCGCCGGGACGTCTTCGGTGCGGTGCCCGGTGCCGGCCGGTGGCGCGACGTGCTGCTGGCCGACGGCAACATCGGCATCGGCGGCGACCCGGCGCGCCTGATCCGCCGCTGCCGTCAGCTGCTGGCACCCGGCGGCCGGCTGCACGTCGAGCTGGCGCCGCCCGGCAGCCCGAGCTGGTCGGGCCGGGCCACCGTGCAGACCACCGCCGGTCCCGGGGCCGTGCTGCCGTGGGCGGCCCTGTCCATCGACGACGTCGAGGCGCCGGCGGCCCGCGCGGCGATGCTGGTCCTCGACGTCCGAACGGAGGCCGGACGATGGTTCGCCACCCTGACGCCCCGGTGACGGCCCCGCGCCGGCTGGTCCGGTGGTTGTCGGCTCCGCTGCCCGCGCCACCGGAACGCCTGCGGCGGGGACCGCTGCGGCCCGGTTCCTTCCCGTCCGGGTCGCGGTCGGCCCGGCTGACCAGCCAGCTGGGTCTGGCGCTGGCCGTCGCCTTCGGGATCTGCTTCGGCACCGGCCTGCTCAGCCATCTGATCCAGCACCCGCCCGGCTGGTTCTGGTGGCCGGCCCGGCCGGTCGGCCTCTACCGCGTCACCCAGGGCCTGCACGTCGCCACCGGGCTCGCCTCTGTGCCGCTGCTCGGCGCCAAGCTCTGGTCGGTGTTTCCGAGGCTGTTCACCTGGCCGCCGGTGCGCTCGATCGCCCACGCGGCCGAGCGCGCGGGGATCGCGGTGCTCGTCGCCGCGTCCCTCTTCCAGCTGGTCAGCGGCGTCCTCAACGTCGCCCACTGGTACGCCCCGATGCCGTTCTTCTTCACCAGCGGCCACTACTGGGTCGCCTGGCTCACCGTCGGCGCCCTGCTGGTGCACGTCGGCGTGCAGCTGCCGGTGGTCCGGGACGCGCTGCGCCGTGGCGTTCCCGAGCTCCGGCCGGTGCGGGCCGACCGCCGGCGGCTGCTGGCCGGGGTGGGTGCGGCGGCCGGGCTGATCACGCTGACCACGATCGGGCAGACCGTGCGGCCGCTGAGCGGTCTGGCCGTGTTCGCGCCCCGGCGGCCCACCACCGGCCCGCAAGGCCTGCCGGTGAACAAGACCGCCGTGGCCGCCGGCGTGGCCGCGACGGACGGGGACGCGTACCGGCTCACGGTGATCGGCCCGGCCGGGCCGGTCGAGCTCGACCTGGCCGCGCTGAACGCGATGCCGCAGCACACCGCCGACCTGCCGATCACCTGCGTCGAGGGCTGGAGCGCGGACGGCAGTTGGAGCGGCGTGCGGCTGGCCGACCTGGTGCGGCTGGCCGGCGGCGACCCGCACCGGGCCACGGTGCTGGTCGAGTCGCTCGAGCGCGGCGGGCGCTACCGAACCTCCACCGTGGCCGCGCCGCACACCCGGGACCCGTCGACGCTGCTGGCCCTGCGCCTGCACGGCGAGCCGCTGCACCCCGACCACGGCTATCCGGCCCGGCTCATCGCGCCCAACCGGCCGGGAGTGCTGCAGACCAAGTGGGTCGCCCGGATCACCGTACGGGAGGAAGCATGACCCGGCTGCGGGCCGCGCTGGTCGGTTCCGGTGCGCTCCTGATGGCGTACGCCGTGGCCGGCGCCCTGACCGATCCGGGCGTGAAGCCGTTCGGCGTCGTGCTGTTCCTCGCCGCCGTGCTGGTCGCCCACGACGCCGTCTGGATGCCGGTCGTCCTGGCGGCCGGCGCGCTGCTCGGCCGGTTCGTCGCCCGGCGGCACCGGCCGGTGGTGCGCGCCGCCGCCCTCATGGCCGCCTCCCTGCTGGTGGTGGCCGTGCCGCTGGTGGTGGCGGTGCGGCCCGCGGACAACCCGTCGGTGCTGCCGCTGGCGTACGGGCGCGACCTGGTCCTGACGCTCGCGGCCCTGGCCGCCGGGACGATCCTGGTGGTCGCCTTCCGCGGCCTGCGCAGTCGTAAGCGAACCGAAAGAACCGCCGGCCGCGATGATCGGTAGCGTGGTCGGGATGGAGCATCAGGTGCTGGTCGTCGACGACGACCCCATGGTCAGCGACGTGGTGCGCCGCTATCTGGAACAGTCCGGCTGCCGGGTGCGGCTGGCCGCCGACGGGTCGGCCGCCCTCGCCGCGGTCGCCGCCGAGCGGCCCGACCTGGTCGTCCTCGATCTCATGATGCCCGGCCTGGACGGCCTGGAGGTGTGCCGGCGGCTGCGGGCCGACCAGCCCGACCTGCCGGTCGTCATGCTCACCGCGCTGGGCGAGGAGGCCGACCGGGTGCTCGGCCTCGAGGTGGGCGCCGACGACTACGTCACCAAGCCGTTCTCCCCCCGGGAGCTGGTGCTGCGCATCCGGTCGGTGCTGCGCCGGGCCACCGGGTCCGCCCCCGATCCGGCGGCGCCCGCGATGCTGGCCGACGGGGAGCTCCTGGCCGACACCGGGCGCCGGGTCGCCCGGCTGGGCGGCGAGCCGGTGCCGCTGACCGTGCGCGAGTTCGACCTGCTCGAGTTCCTGCTGCGCAACCCGGGCCGGGCCTGGTCGCGGGCCGACCTGCTCAAGAGGGTGTGGGGCTGGCAGATCGGCGACCACTCGACGGTCACCGTGCACGTCCGCCGGCTGCGCGAGAAGATCGAGCACGATCCGGCGGCGCCGCGGCGCATCCTCACCGTGTGGGGCATCGGCTACCGCTACGAGCCGGAGGTCACGGCCGGATGAGCGACATGCTCCTCATCGGGCTCTACGCCCTGGTCGCGGGGGGTGTGGTCGGGGCGGCCGGCGCCGTCGCCCTGCGCCTGCTGCGCCACCGCTCGATCCTGATCCACGTCGTCGTGCTGCTCGCGATCACCGTGGCGGCCGTCGCCGCGGGGGTCGCCGCCGTCGCCCGGGCCATGTTCCTGTCCGCTCACGACCTGCGGGTCGTCCTGGTCACCGTGAGCGCGTCGGCGCTGGTCAGCCTGACCGTGGGAGTGATCTTCGGCCGGCGCCTGGCCGCCTCGGCGGTGTGGGCCCAGGAGGCGCGCGAGCGGGAGCGCCGGCTCGAGTCGGGCCGGCGTGAGCTGGTCGCCTGGGTGTCGCACGACCTGCGGACGCCGCTGGCCGGCCTGCGGGCGATGGCCGAGGCCCTGGAGGACGGCGTCGTCGGCGACCCGGCCACCGTGGGGGAGTACCACCGGCGGATCCGCGTCGGTGCCGACCGGATGACCCAGCTGGTCGACGACCTGTTCGAGCTGTCCCGCATCAACGCCGGCGCGCTGCGCCTGGCCCTGACGGTCGTCCCCCTGCACGAGGTGGTGTCCGACGCGCTGGCCGGTGTCGCGCCGCTCGCCGCGAGCCGCCGGATCACGCTGACGGCTCCCGAGTCGGGCTGGCCGCCGGTGCGCGCCGGGGAGCGCGAACTGGCCCGGGTGGTGAGCAACCTGCTGGTCAACGCGGTGCGATACACCCCGGAGGACGGCACGGTGCAGGTCGACGCCGGCCGCGAGGGGGCCGACGTGTGGCTGGCCGTCTCGGACACCTGTGGCGGCATCCCCGACGACGACCTGCACCGGGTGTTCGACGTCGCGTTCCGCGGCGAGCGGTCGCGCACCCCCGAGACGGGCGCCGGCGGCGGGCTGGGGCTGGCCATCGTCCGGGGGCTGGTGGAGGCCCACGGCGGCCGGGTGCAGGTGCTCAACCGGGGCCGGGGCTGCCGCTTCGAGGTCCGCCTGCCCGCCGCCTGAGGCGCCGCCCGTGCGGTTCCCGGCGGTTTCGGGACGGGTTACGGGCGCGCAGCTTCCGGGCGGCGGACAAACGATCTGGACCCGACCGGCATGGTTCAGGGCCGCCAGGGGCAGATTGCACGGGTGCAAATCTCTGATGTGATCTTCGGCGTGGTCGGCGTCGGCGTGCTTCTGGCCGGCATCCTGCCGCGATTGCTGGAACACCGGCCCCTGTCGATGCCGATCATCTTCGTCGGGCTCGGCATGCTGGTCTTCGGGCTGCCGATCGACCTGCCCGACGCCGACCCGCTGGCCCACCCGAAGGTGACCGAGCACCTGACCGAGATCGGCGTGATCGTCGCGCTGATGGGCGCCGGGCTCAAGATCGACCGTCCGTTCAGCCGCAAGGGCTGGGCGTCGACCTGGCGGTTGCTGGCCATCGCCATGCCGCTGACCATCGCCGCGATGGCGCTGCTCGGCTGGTGGTGGATCGGCCTGGTGCCGGCCACCGCGCTGCTGCTGGGGGCGGCGCTCGCCCCGACCGACCCGGTGCTGGCCTCGGACGTCCAGGTGGGCGAGCCGACCGACGAGGAGGACTCCGAGGACGAGGTGCGGTTCGCGCTGACCTCGGAGGCCGGGCTCAACGACGGGCTGGCGTTCCCGTTCGTGTACGCGGCGATCGCGATGGCCGGCGCGGCCGGCCTGGGCTGGGTCGGCGAGTGGGCCTGGCAGGATCTGCTCTACAAGGTCGTGGTCGGCATCGTCGGCGGCCTGGTGGTCGGCAAGCTGCTGGGCAAGCTGTTCTTCCGGGCCAAGACCGAGGCGTTGCGGCTGGCCCGGCACTCCGAGGGTTTCCTGGCCCTGGCCGCGACGTTCCTGGCCTACGGAGTGGTCGAGGTCGCGCAGGGCTACGGGTTCCTGGCGGTGTTCGTGGCCGCGCGGGCCATCCGGGCCGCGGAACGTTCGCACGACTATCACCAGGTCCTGCACGATTTCGCCGAGCAGACCGAGCGGCTGCTGACCGTGCTGTTGCTGCTGCTGTTCGGTGGCGCCGTCGTCGGCGGTCTGCTGGAACCACTAACCTGGCCGGCCGCGCTGGCCGGGCTGGCGCTGATCTTCGTCCTGCGACCGCTGGCGGGCTTCCTGTCGCTGCGCGGCGCGCCGGGGCGCCGGTCGGAGCACTGGGTGATCGCGTCCTTCGGCATCCGCGGGATCGGCTCCTTCTACTACCTGTCGTACGCGCTGACCCAGGCCGCCTTCCCCGGCGCCGACCTGGCCTGGGCCACGATCGGGTTCGTCGTGCTGGTGTCGGTGGTGCTGCACGGGGTGGCCGCCACCCCGGTGATGCGCCGGCTCGACCGGGCCAACCAGCGCACCGGCCAGGACCAGGCGGTGGCCGGCGCGGCCTGACGGTTGCTCGCCCCGGGCCGGCGGCTCGCCCCGGGCCGGCGGCTCGCCCCGGGCCGGCGGCTCGCCCCGGGCCGGCGGCTCGCCCCGGGCCGGCGGCTCGCCCCGGGCCGGCGGCGAATGCCGTGGCGCGAGACCGGCCGATCGGGCAGGATCCGGCCCAGGGTGATCGACGTGCGGACACGATTGCGGCGGATCCGCCTCGACGGGCGCACCTATACCTGGCGGGCGGAGATCGGCCATGTGCGCGGCAGCGGCGACTGTCACCGGTGCGTCCGGCTGCGGGCCTGGGGCGCCGGGAAGACCGGCCGGGCGCTGCAGGCCGATCTGCTGTCGACCGCCTGGCCGGCGCCGTCCGGGGCGTGCGCGACCGACGGCAGCTATCCCACCACGGCCGAGGTGCGCGCGATCATCACCTACGCCCTCGGCCAGGGCTGGCCGCCGGACCGGCGCGGCGGAACCTTCGTCCTGTCGGAGCGCGAGCACGCGGCCCGGTTCGCGTTGCCCGGTTTCCTGCTGACCGACCGGCTCCGTACGGCAGAAGGCGCCGATCCCACCGCCCGGGTGATCAAGGCCCACGAGGCCCGGCCGGCCGCGGCCCCGGAGTAACCGGCTCACCGGCGCTCGATCGGGTGCCCACGTCCGGGCGGCGCAACGCCGGAGTAGCCGGCTCACCAGCGCTCGGCCAGTCGCCCGCGACCGGGCGGCGCCTCGCCGGAACAGCCGGGTCACCAGCGTTCGACCAGGTGCTTTCGTCCCGGCGGCGGATCGTAGGGCTCGGGCCAGTGATCAGTGATCCGGCCGATCAGGCCGTGCTCGTCCACCTCGAGCCAGACGCACGCCTCCAGTCCGTCGTCACCGACCCGGACGTCCAGCCACAACGCGGCGAGCTGGCCGTCGGCGACCACCCGGCGCACGCGCAGGTGCCAATCGCCCGGATACTCCTCGTTGAACCGCACGAACGCGGACCGGCCGCGGATCCGCTCGCGCGTCTGCGGCATCTCGTAGATCACGTCGTCGGTCAGCAGGCTGGTCAGCCGGGGCCAGTCACGATGCTCGAGACTGTCGACGTACGCGATCGCTGCCTGCCGGGTCGCGGGGGTGTCAACCATGCGGCGGACGCTATCGCGCACCCCCGACAGAAACGGCTCAGGCGGCGCTCCGGGCCGCCCGCTCGGACAGGCGCAGTCCCGGGCCGAGCGCGGCCGTCACGACCAGGGACGCGAGCTGGTCGCCGCCGGGTCAGGTTGATCCTCTGTTCACGTTGATCCACTGCTCGTGGGCGATCACCAGGCGCCGCCACAGATCGGCGCGTTCGGGGGGCGTCACGTCGTCGAGGGGCAGCCCGAAAAGGTCGTCGAGCGCGTTGAAGTAGTCCTGCCGGTCGTCGAGCACGGTGCTGCTGGTCGTCTCGCCCACCCGCGTCAACGTCAGCCCGCGCAGGACATCGGCGCCTGTGGCGTCGCGACGCTGCACCGTGGCGGTTCGCACGAAACCGGACTCGGGCGAGGTGGACAGATGCCGGTGCTGGTCGGCGAACGCCGGCATCCCCGTGGCCTCGCCCCGGAAGTCCAGGCCGAGGAAGCCGCCGCGCGGGTCGTGGTCGAACCGCCATCCACCCGGCTCGGCGGTCGAGGGACGCAGGGCGTACCGGAACGGCCCCTGCCGATACTCGCCCTCGACCAGCGGTAGGGGCTCATGCAGGCCGTCGCCCATCCCCAGGTCGACCAGCCACCGGCCGTGCGGCGCGCCGGGCGCGGGCAGCTCCGACACGGTCAGCACCAGATGGTTCCCGGTCGCCCCGGCGGGCCGCCCGGCTGTCGGCTGCACCCCGCCGACGTGGCGGCCGACCCGGTATCCCAGCGCCCGCAGCAGCGCCGAGAAGGCCCCGTTGAGGTGATAGCAGTAGCCGCCCCGGCCCCGCAGGATCCGGTCCGCCGACTCCAGCGGGTCGACGGTGGTGGGCCGCCCGAGCCAGATTTCCAGACACTCGTAAGGGACGCGTTCGGCGTGGGCCCGATGCAGCGCGCGCAGATTCTCGACGCTTGGTGATCCGTGTGCGGCAGGGTCGATGCCGAGCCGCCGGAGATAACCGGGGATGTCGATCGCGCGAGTCACGGGCGGGGCCCTTCTCAGTCGTGGACGATCTCTTTCAGCATCGTGCGGTGCAGCGCCTCGGCGTACGGCTTGAGCTCCTGCTCCAGGATGGCGGCCTCCGCCTCGCCGACGCTCACCGCCGCGCCGTGAGCCGGGCGGGTGGTCAGCCACTGATGGCGCCGCCCGGGCGCGGGGTGTGAGGCGAAGAACGAGGCTTCCGTACGGATGGAGAGCTGCCGCCGAGCCGCCGCCCCCGCCGATTCCCGTTCCTGCACCGACTGCAGCATGCGGCGCCACCGCGTCGCGGCCTCACCCTTCGGCACGTGGCGCTGCACGTATCCGGCCGGGCTCGGGATCGCGGCGGTCACGTCGAGCAGGCGGAGCACGGCGGCGGTCCCGGCGGCCCGGGCGGCCAGGTCGTCGGCTCGCAGCTCGACGGTGCGCTGATCGCGGGCGGACACCGCATTGATCGCCAGGTGCGTGGCGAACAGCAGCCAGGAGAGCACGCCGCCGGTCAGCTGCCAGATCAGCAGGCCGGCGAGCTGGATGCTCGGCCCGAGCTCCCAGGGCGACACGCTCGGCGGCCGGATCAGCTCGGACAGGCGGCCGAACGTGTTCCGGGCCGGCGCGGTGAGCAGGACGCGACGCGTGTCGGCGTACCGGAGGTGACCGAGTTCGTGACCGAGCAGCGCCACCACCTCCTGCGGCCGCAGGGCGAGCAGCAGCCGCACCCCGAGGAACAGGACCCGCCGCGGCCGGGGCCCGACGGTCACGACGCCCGCGCTCCACCCGAAGGTGATCAGCACGACGTCCGGCCGCGGCGTGTCCAGCCGTTCGGCGATGCGGCCGATGATCGCGTGCAGGGTCGGCGCGTCGGCCGGCTCGACCCGGTAACTGTTCTTGAGCAACGGCTTCAGGCGGTCGAAGCGCGGGCGGAGCAGGGCCGCGAAAGCCAGCAGGAACAGACCGGAGACGATCGGCCAGAACGGACCTCCGACGACGATCAGCCACACCCCGGCGACGATCGCCGTCACCATCACGACCATGATGACCGCGGAGATGGCGACGAGGAAGCGGTGACCGCCGCGACCGACCGGCTCGACCGCGGCCGACTCGGCGAGCAGCCGATCCGAGCGGAACCCGGCGTGCCGGCCGATCTCCGCACGGCGCTTGGCAGTGTTTCCGCGTGGGCCCGTCCGGGTGAGGGCCCGACCGCATGGGATCGCGGCCGAGCGGGTAATGGCGCGGGTCGACGAGGGGTGGTCACTTGAGTACGTTCCTGGTGCTGGCCGGCATCGCGCTTGTTCTGTGCGGCGTCGTTCTGGTCGTCGTGCAGGTGCGTCGCGGTGCGGTCGGGCTGTCGCCGGTGCGCGGCGTGAGCGCGGAGACCCGCCGGGCCGTGGCCCGAGCCATCCGCGTCGGCGAGACCGACGACCCGGAAGTCGACCGCCTGGCCCGCCGCACGCTGCGGTCCGAGAACGCGTTCCGCTGGTCGATCTACTTCTACGGGACGATGCTGGCCGTCTCGGTCTACCTGCTCATCGTCGGCCCGCACACGCCCGACCGGGTCCTGCAGCAGTCCGCCCTCGTTCTGCTCTGGACCGGCCTGACGGCGCGGGACGTGGTCAACCGGCGTCGCCTCAACCGTTATCGCGGCTTGCGGCCGACGCTGACGGACGCGGGCGCTTCAGGAGTGTGACGGTAGTGCCGTAGGCGCTCAGTAGCTGTCCGGGGTGGCGGCACTGGGTGTGCCGCCCTCGGCCTTGCCGACGATCAGCTGCCGGCCCGGCGCGCTCCGGACAGGGGTCCGTCCTGGTCCCGCGCCCGGCCGCCGGTGGGCGACGAGGCGCGGGATCGGGATCAGGCGGCCTGAAGGACCGGTGTGCAGGCGCAACCGGCCACCCGCGCCGCGAGGGTCCCGCTCGCCGCCGCGGCCTCGACGTCGCTGAGCATGTCCTCCCGGCGTTCCGCGCTGATCAGCTCGCCCCGCACGACCACCGCGTGTACCCGCTGGGTGTTGCGGATGTCGGCGAGCGGATCGGCGTCGAGGACGACCAGGTCGGCGATCGCGTTGCGCCGGACGGTGCCGGCGTCGCGCAGACCGAGGAACCGGGCCGGTGTTCTGGTCGCCGCCCGGAGGGCCTGCATCCGGGTGAAGCCGGCCGCGACCAGGTTCCGCAGCTCGTCGTGCAGGCTGAAACCGGGGTAGATGTAGGGCGTTCCGGTGTCGGTGCCGGCGAGGATCGGCACCCCGGCTCGATGGGCGGCGCCCAGCCAGTGCAGACGGGCACGGAACAGTTCCCGGTGCTCGGCCGCGTCCTTGGCCGTACGCCCGGCCAGATAGACCTGCTCGAGCTGGTCCTGCCAGCTGGTCCGGGTGGCCGCCGGCAGGTAGCGCAGCCGGTCGCTGTCCGACGTGGTCGACTCGGGCAGGTCGAAGACGCGGTGCTGGACCAGCGTGGGCACCTGGTGCGAGCCGTCGGCCGCCAGACCGCGGAACACTTTCCGGGCCCGCGCCGGGTCGAACGTCCGGGCGGCCAGGACCTCCAGCGGGTGGGTCCGGTTGAAGTAGCTGTTGAAGTCGCCGCTGCGGATGGTCGCGAGCCGGCGGCGGATCTCGGTCTCCGCACTCGAGGTGTCGAACCAGCCCGTGAAGAGGTGCTCGAAGCTGCGCTGACCGGCCGCGCTCGCCTCGGCCAGGGGGATCGCGTCCGGGGTGTGGCCGACGAAGGCGACGCCGAGCCTGCGCGACTCATCGGCGATCGCGTAGTAGGCCTCCGGGCTGAGCCGGACGTAGACCTTGATGAAGTCGGCTCCGCCGGCGACGGCCGCGCGCACGGCCGCCCGGGCCTGCTGAGCATTCGCGACTTCGACGTACGGTGCGCCCGCCCCCGCGAGCAGGGCCGGGCTGCCGTCGAGGATGCTGCTGGCGACGGTGTAGCGAGGACCGCGTAGCGTGCCGGCGGCGATCCGGTCCCGCCATTGGTAGAGGAACGCTTGGCCGTTCATGTCGCGTACCGTCGTGACGCCGTTGGCCAGGAACAACGGCAGGTCGATCTGTTCCTGGCCGCTGCCGTGGACATGGGAGTCGGTCAGACCCGGGATGACGAACTTGCCGCGCCCGTCGACCACCTCGGCATCGGCCGGCACGTGCACCTCGCGTGCGGTGCCGACGGCGGCGATCCGGTCGCCGCGCACCACGACCGTGACGTCGCGCAGCGGCTTGTCCCCGGCCGGGTCGATCACTGTGGTCCCGGTGATCGCCACAGTGGAGCCGGAGCCCCCGGCTGGGCCGGTGGCGTCGGCCGGGGAGCCCTTCAGGGTCCCGATCGCCATTCCCGCGCCGACTCCGAGACCGGCACCGAGAAGCCGGCGTCGGGAGAACCTTGCACTCATCGCTGATCTCCATCGTTGGTTCGGATGAACAAGAGCGACCCTAAAAGCTGACACTGACGTGAGAGGCAAGGGCGAGATCAGCTGGCGTCGTGTGCCGTGGAGCACAGCGGTCAGTCGGGCTCCTCCTTGACCCGGGCCACGAGTTGGGTCGGGTTGACGAAGCGCAGTGCGATGACCAGCAGGACCAGCATGGACGTGGTGTAGAGGACGGCCATCGCGTCGACCGACTGCTGGGCCCGGATGCCGGCTGCCGACATGGAGTAGTAGAGCGCCACCACCAGCGTCTGCGAGTCCGGGCCGGCGGTGAGGAAGGTCAGCTCGAACATGCCGACCGTGCGGACCAGCACCAGGATCGAGGCGGCCAGGATGCCGGGGATCAGCAACGGCGCCAGGATCCTGGCGAAGATCTGGTGGGTGCGGGCGCCGCACATGCGGGCCGCTCTCTCGACCGTGGGGTCGATCTGTTCGATGAACGGGGTCATCGTGAGGATCACGAACGGGATGGACGGGACGAGGTTGGCCAGCACCACGCCGGCCAGGTGACCGGCGAAGCCGTACTTGTAGAGGACCGTGGCCAGCGGGATGCCGTACGTGATCGGCGGCATCAGGATCGGGAGCAGGAACAGCAGGTAGACCAGGCGGCGGCCGGGGAAGGAGCGCCGGGCCAGGACGTACGACGCGGGGACGCCGACCAGGACCGAGACGGCGACGACCAGGACCGCGACCTCCAGGGTCACCACCAGCACGTCGAACAGGCCGAACTCGGTCCACGCGGTGGAGTACCAGCGGGTCGTCCAGCCCTGCGGCAGCCACGTGTCGAACCACCGCAGGCCGAACGAGTTGACGACCACCGAGGTGATCACGCCGGCCAGGCTGATCAGGAAGAACGCCACCGCGCCCCAGATCAGCCAGGCGGCCGGTGACGCCACGATCCGGGCGCGGCTCATCCCTTTCCTCCCGTCGAACCGGTGTAGAGCAGCGAGCGCAGGCCGAGCACGACGGCGACCACGGCCAGTTCGACCACGCCCATCACCACGGCGATGGCGCTGCCCAGCGAATAGTCGTAGACCTCGTAGGCCGCGTGGTAGGCGGCGATGGAGATGACCCGGGTGGAGCCGGCCGGGTCGCCGACCAGCACCGCCGAGGGGAACACGCTGAAGGCGAGCACGAACGTCAGGCAGAACGTGGTGGCCAGCCCGGGCGCCAGCAGCGGCAGGGTGATCCGCCGGAAGCGCTGCCACCCGCCCGCGCCCAGGGTGGCGGCGGCGCGTTCGAGCGTGGGGTCGATGCCCGAGAGGTAGGACAGGATGAGCAGGAACGCGAACGGGAACCCGGTGATGACCAGTGAGAAGAACACACCCCAGTAGTTGTTGGTCAGCCGCACCGGCTCGTCGATCAGCCCGATCGACAGCAACGCCCGGTTGAACCAGCCGGCCGGGCCCAGATAGTTGAGCAGTCCCTCGGCGGTCAGCACGGTGCCCAGCGTGATCGGCACGACCAGGACCGTGGTGAGCAGGCGCTTGCCGCGGAACCGGCCGCGCATCCGGTAGGCGATCGGCACCGACGCGGCCACGTTGAGGATCGCCGCCGGCAGCGACAGCCCGAGCGTGGTGGTGATGGTGTCCCGCTGGTAGGCGTCGGCGAAGAACGCGCGGTAGGCGCCGAAGACCCCGCCCTCGGCCGGTTGGAAGGACAGCCCGATCCCGTACGCGAAGGGGTAGACGAACAGCGCCAGCACGCAGGCCAGGCCGGGCAGGAGCAGCCACAGGTGCCGGTCGACGCCCCGCTCGGCCAGCCGGTGCCGCAGCGCGACGCGGGTCACGGGGCGGCCGCCGGGAAGATCAGCACCCGTGCGGGCGCCGCGGTCACCGTGACCTGGTCGCCCGGGGTGGGACGGGCGGCCGCCCGCAGGTGCACGGCCGCCCCGCCGGACGTGCGGGCCTCGACGGCCAGCTCACGCCCCTGATACTCCACGACCTCGACCGTGACGGGGGTGCCCTGCTCGCCGACGTGCAGATCCTCGGGCCGGATGCCCACCACCACGTCGTCGCCGGGGGCGAGCGGGCCCACCGCGGTGCCCTCCAGCGTCAGGCCCACCCCCTCCACGGCCACGACGGCGCCGTGGACGGCCTTCACCTTCATGGGCAGCAGGTTGCGGTAGCCCATGAAGTCGGCCACGTGCCGGTTGGCCGGGCGCTCGTGCAGGTCCTGCGGCGTGCCGATCTGCTCGACCCGGCCGTCGCGCAGCACCACCAGCCGGTCCGCGAGGGACAGAGCCTCCTCCTGGTCGTGGGTCACGTACACCGTGGTGAGGCCGAGGGTCTGGTGCAGCCGCCGGATCTCCGTACGCATCTCGAGCCGCAGTTTCGCGTCCAGGTTGGACAACGGCTCGTCCATCAGCACGAGGGACGGCTCCAGCACCACCGCGCGGGCGATGGCCACGCGCTGCTGCTGGCCGCCGGAGAGCTGGCCGGGCAGCTTCGCGGCGTGCTCCTCGAGCCGGACGAGCCGGATCGCCTCCTCGGTGCGGCGGCGCACCTCGTCGCGGGGCAGCCGGCGCATCTGCAGGCCGAAGGCGATGTTGCGGCGCACCGAGAGATGCGGGAAGAGCGCGTAGTTCTGGAACACCATGCCGAACCCGCGCCGCTCCGGGGGCAGCGTGTCGAGCCGTGCGCCGTCCTGCCAGATGCTGCCCTCCGACAGCGGCAGCAGCCCGGCCAGGCAGTTCAGCGCGGTGGACTTGCCGCACCCGGACGGGCCGAGCAGCGCCAGGAACTCACCCCGGCGGATGGTCAGGCTCAGCCCGGCGAGGGCGTCCCGGTCACCGAAGCGCCGCCGGACGCCGTCGAGGCGCAGCTCGTCGAAGCCGGTCACTTCTTCACCTTCGCGCCGCCGATCTCCCTGTCCCACCGGTCGAACGCGGTCACCAGCGCCTTGGCGTCCAGCGGCACCTCGACCGGGTTGCCGGCGATCAGCTGGTCGTATTCGGGCCGGCCGTACTCGGCGAGCGCCTGCTGACTTTCGGCCGGCGCCATGCTCAAGGTCACGTCCTTGACCGCCGGTCCGGGATAGAAGTAGCCCTGGTCGTACGCCTTGGCCTGCTGCTGCGGCGTGAGCATGTCCCGGAGCAGGTTGAGGACGGCGGCCTGCTTGGCCACTGGCACACCGCGCGGGATGACCGCGTAGTGCGCGTCGGTGACCCAGTGGAAGCCCTCGAGCGTGCCGACCCGGGCCTCCTTGGGCACGGTGCCGAGCACCCGCGGATTGATGTCCCAGCCCGTCGTGGTGGCGATGATCTTCGCCGAGCCGTTGGCCAGGTTCTTCATGGTCTCCGACGTGCTGGACGGGTAGAGGGTCACGTACTTGTCGAGCTCGGCCAGATAGGCCCAGGTCTTCGACCACCCGTTCACCGGGTCCTTGGGGTCGCTGTCGCCGAGCAGGTAGGGCAGGCCCATGAGGAACGTGCGGCCGGGCCCGGAGTTGGAGGGGCGGGCGTACTGCACGGTTCCCGGGTTGGCTTTCGCGTACGCCAGAAGCGCCTCGGCCGTCTTCGGCGGGTCGGCCACCGTGGCGGGCAGGTATTCGATCAGCGGCCCGGACGGGTAGTAGGTGACCGTGACGCCGTGGTCGCCGGCCAGCTTCTGCATGGCTGCCGCCCCGGGCAGGTAGTCGTTCATGCCCGGCAGCCGCGATGCCGAAGCGGGCAGCAGCGCCGTCCACAGTCCCTGGTCGATCCCCGCGGCCAGGCCGTCGACGCCGGTCAGCACGAGGTCGATGTCGACCCGGCCGGCGCCCTGCTGGGCCTTCACCTTGCCGACCAGCTCGGGCGCGGTGGCCTTGGAATAGGTGACCTTCTCGATCTGGTCCTTGTTGCGGGCCGCGAAGTCGTCGATCATCGGCTGGGTCAGCTGGAGGTTCCCGGCCACGTCGAGGACGTTGAGCGTGACGGCGCGGTCCGGCTTGTCGGGCACCGGCCCGGCGGTGGCGCCGCCGCCGCTGTCCGGACTGTCGGGCGCCCCGCAGGCGCCGATCAGCAGGGTGGCGGCGGCTGCGAGCGCGATTCTCGTACGAGCCATGGCGGTGCCCTTCGTCAGCGGGCGGGGCCGGTGGAACCCCGCACCATCAGTTGGGTCGGCAGATCACGCCGGACGGCCTTCCGGCTGTCCAGCAGGTGCAGCAGGAGGTCCACGCCGGCCTGGCCGGCCTCCTCCTTGGGCAGGGCGACGGTGGTGAGCGCGGGATGGACCATCTCGGCCAGCGGGATGTCGTCGAAGCCGAGCACGCTCAGGTCGTCCGGCACCGCGACGCCGCGGGCGGCCAGCCGGTGCAGCAGGCCGAGCGCGACCAGGTCGTTGTAGGCGATCACCGCGGTGACGGCGGCGGCCAGCACCCGGTCGGCCACCGACACGCCGCCGTGGAACTGCGGGGCGACGGTGCCCATCTCGACCAGCTCGACCCCGGTCCGCCGGGTGACCGCGCGCAGCGACCGGACCCGTTCCCGGTTGGCCCACGAGGTGCGCGGCCCGGCGACGTAGGCGATCCGCCGGTGCCCGAGGGCGATCAGGTGGCTCACCGCCTGGCGCATGCCGTCGAGGAACTCGGCGGTCACCGACGGCAGGCCGGGGACGCGGCGGTAGACCAGCACCGTCGGGACCTCGGCGGCCAGCGCCCGCAGCTCCGGCTCGGCCATCCGGGGGGAGCACAGCACGATGCCGTCGACCTGCTTGGCCAGCTTGCGCACCAGGCCGGCCTCGGCCGCCGGGTCCTCGTCGGTGTCGGCCAGGAAGACCGCGTGGTCGGCCTCGTGCGCGCGGCCCTGCACGCCCTTGACGATGCTCGGGAAGAACGGGTTGGCCAGGTCGGGCACGAGCAGGCCGAGGTTGCCGGTGCGCCCGGTGATCAGCCCGCGGGCGGCGCGGTTGGGGTGGTAGCCGAGGCTGGCGGCGACCTCGCGGACCCGGTCGCGGGTGGCCGGCCGGACGACGTCCGGCGTGGACAGCGCTCGGGTCACCGTGGCCGCCGAGACACCGGCCACGCGGGCGACCTCTCTGATGGTCACTGCCACGCGGGCCAGTCTGAAATCCGTTGCAAACCGCTGTCAAGACATCGACCATGATCTCTGCGCTAGGAGCGGATTCCGGTCTGAAAACCTTTTCATTCCGCGTCACGGCCGGGTTCGGAGCGCGGTTGCTGCTTGATCGCGGCATGCTGGACGCGTGAACGCGTACCCGGTCCTCACCGACGAACAGCTGGCGGTCCTTGGCACGTACGGTCAGCAGCGGGAAGTGACCGCCGGAGAGGTCGTCTATTCGCCCGCCGACGAGCACAACCCGCTGGTCGTGGTGCTGACGGGGGAGATCGAGGTCCGGGACGAGGCGCAGGGGCACGACGTCGAGTTCGCGCGGTTCGGGCCGGGGACGTTCGTCGGCGAGCTCAACCTGCTGACCGGGCAGCGGCCGTACGTGACGGCGCGGGCGACGGTCGCGGGCCGGGTGATCACGATACCGGGCGAGCGGCTGCGGACCCTGCTGGAACGGGAGACGGAGCTGGCCGACCTGCTGGTCAACGGCATGATCGCCCGGCGCAAGCTCCGGCTGGCGGACAGCGCCGACCACGGCACCATCGAGATCGTCGGCCTGCCGGTGTCGGAGGGGACGCTGGCCCTGCGCACGTTCCTCAACCGCAATTCGGTGCCGTACCGGTTCGTCGACTTCGAGGCGGCCGCCGACCCCATCGCGACGCGCGACGACCTGCCCGTGGCGGTCACCCCGGACCGCGTGCTGCGGCGGGCCACGCCGGGAAGGCTGGCCGAGGCCCTGGGACTGACCCTGGCCCCGGACGACGACCTGCCCTACGACGTGGCCGTGGTCGGCGCCGGCCCGGCCGGGCTGGCCACCGCGGTCTACGGCGCCTCCGAGGGGCTGCGCGTGGTGGTCTTCGACGCGACCGCGCCGGGCGGGCAGGCCGGGACCAGCTCGCGGATCGAGAACTACCTCGGCTTCCCGGGCGGCATCTCCGGGGCCGAGCTGACCACCCGGGCGACGTTCCAGGCCCAGCGGTTCGGCGCCCGGCTGGTCAGCCCGTGCCGGGTGGCCGCGATCGAGGAGTCGGACGACGGCTTCGCGGTGACGCTCACCGACGGCGGGCGGGCCCGCGCCCGGACGATCGTGGTCGCCGCCGGCGCGGAGTACCGCCGCCTGCCGCTCGACGGGTGGGACCGGCTCGAGGGAGCGGGCATCTACTACGCCGCGACGGAGCTCGAGGCCGAGCTGTGTGCGGGCGCCGAGGCGGTCGTGCTCGGCGGCGGCAACTCGGCCGGGCAGGCGGCCGTCTATCTGGCCCGCCGCTGCAGCCGGGTCACCATCGTCATCCGGCGGGACTCGCTCGCCGAGTCGATGTCGCAATACCTGATCGACCGCGTCGAGGGCCACGACCGCATCGACGTCGCCGCCCGCACCGTCATCGGCGCCGTCCGCGGCCGCGAGCACCTCGACGTGGTCGAGCTGCGGGACAGCCGGACGGACGAGACGCGCGAGGTCGACGCCCGTGCGCTGTTCTGTTTCATCGGCGCCCGCCCGGCCACCGACTGGCTGCCGGCCGCGGTGCGCCGCGACGACGACGGTTTCGTGCTCACCGACGTCGAGGTGCGGACCACCCGGCCCCGCCTGCCCTACGAGACCTCGCTGGACGGGGTGTTCGCGGCCGGCGACGTCCGCCAGGGTTCGATGAAGCGGGTGGCGGCCGCGGTGGGGGAGGGGTCGTCGGTGATCCGCTCGGTGCACCGCTTCCTGGAGCCGCGCTGACGCCCGGGGCGATCAGGGAGTACGGCTGCCACCGGTCAGCGCGTCGCGCAGGCTCGCCCGCGACGAGATCCCCAGCTTGGGAAAGATCCGGTACAGGTGGGCGCCGACGGTCCGGGGCGACAGATAGAGGCGCTCGGCGATCTGCTTGTTGCTCAGCCCGCCCGCGGCCAGCTCGGCGATCTCGTACTCCTGGGCGGTCAGGGCGGCCGGGGCGGACGCGCCGGCCTGCTCCGCGGCGCCCGCCGGCCGGTGCCCGGCGGCCCGCAGCTCCTGGACGGTGCGGGCCAGCCACGGCTCGGCCCCCATCGAGGCGAAGCCCGTACGCGCGTCCAGCAGATGCCGCCGGGCGTCGGCGAGCGCCTTGTGGCGGCGCAGCTTCTCGGCGAAGGCGAGCCGGATCCGGGACGCCTCGAACAGCCAGGGGCGCGCGGACGGCTCCCGCAGCGTGGCTTCCAGCCGCGCGCTCGCCCGGTCGTCGCCGAACGCGAGAGCGTCCACGCCGGCCTGCAGCAGGGCCATCCGCGGGGACAGCCGGGCCACCCCGGCCGAGCGCATGGCCTCGGCGTGGGCCCGGGCCTCGGCCGTCCGCCCGGTGCGCAGCGCCGCCTCGACCAGGTCGAGCATCACCCAGGTGCTGTGCGGCAGGTACGGGGCCAGCACCCCGGCCGGGCTCATCGCGGTGGCGTGCTGGTAGGCGGCCTCGAAGTCGCCCGCGGCCGCGGCGGCGAGCGCGCGGGGATGGTGGGCGAAGGCGGCCGCGCCGGCCACCCCGCGGGGCAGGGCCCAGTGAGTGATCTCGTCGGCCAGGGCGCCCGCCTCGTCGGCCCGGCCGCGTCCGGCCGCGATGACCGCCCGGTTGTAGCGGAAGTACCACGCGAAGAACTGCACGCCGGCGGTGTCGCAGACCCGCTGTCCCTCCCGCGCGAGCTCCTCGGCCTCGTCCCATCGGCCGGTCAGGTAGTCGTCGAGGCAGAGGTGCATCAGCGCGCCCAGGTGCCGGCGCGGCGACCCGCCGTCGCGGCCCTGGTGGACCACCCGCCACGAGGGCTCCCGGAGGTCGGCCAGCCGGTCCAGATAGACCGACGCGGTGCCGGCCCGGACGACGCGGCTCGGGTCGTCCTCGTGGGCCATCCCGGCCAGCAGGACGTCGCTCTCGGCCCGGGCGGAGGCGCCCGTGCGTACCGGGTCGGGGAAGGTCTTGCTCAGCACCGACAGGATGTCGGGCGGCGCCGGGGTGAGCCGCTCCATCGCCCGGTGGAACACGGCCCAGTGCGCCGGGGTGCCCGCATACCAGGACAGCAGGATCAGGGTGTGCAGCGCCTCGACGAGGGCCGGGTCGTCGGCCCGCCAGCCGTGCCGGCCGGTCTCGATCGCGCCGGCCAGGAGCCGGTGGGCGGTGTGCACGTCACCGTCGCCGTTGAGCATGAGGAAGGCGGCCGCGTTGGCCACGTGCAGCGATCCCGACGGGTCCAGGGGCGCGGCCCGCGCGTCGGCCAGCAGGGTCGTCGGGTCGGTCCCGGCATCGCCGGACTCCGCGCCGATGTACGCCGCCTCGGCCAGCCGCCGGACCCGGGCCTCCGTGGTGGCGCTCAGGTCGGCCGCCCGCACCAGCGAGGTCACCGCGCCCAGCACGTCACCGCGGAGCAGCATCCGGTGCGCGGCGTCGTCGAGATGGGCCGCGACCGCCTCGTCGGGCCCGCTCACCGCGGCGGCCAGATGCCAGGCCCGCCGCTCGGGATCGCCGGTCAGCGCCGCCGCGATGGCCAGGTGGGCGTCGCGGCGTTCCTCGTGGGTGGACATCGCGACCAGAGCCGACCGGATCAGCGGATGACGGAAGGACAGGATCGCCGTCGCGTCGTCCACCCGCACCAGCCGGGCCCGCTCGGCCGGGGCGAGATCCTCGAGGCGGGCCATCGCGCGCAGCACGCGGATGTCGCCGGTGCCCTCGAACGTGGCGATCAGCAGCACCCGGCGCGTGGCCGGTGGCAGATCGGCTGTCCGCTGGGCGAACAGCGCCTGCAACCGATCGCTCAGCGGCACCACGCCGGCCTGGCCCGGCCCCGGTTCCTCGGTGCCCACGAGTGTGGCGGGCAGCTCGGTCAGCGCCAGCGGGTTGCCCTGGGCGAGGTCGAGCAGCCGCCGGCGCACGGGCGGCGGCAGGCCGGGGGAGCGGGTGTCGACCAGGCGGCCCGACGCCTCCCGGCTGAGCGGCCGGATGACCACCTCGGTGAGGCCCCGCGGATCGAGGAAACTGTCGGTGCCCGTACGGGACGTCGCCACCACCCCGACCGGGGAGCCCGCGACCCGGCGGGCCACGAAGCTCAGCACCACGGCGCTCGGCCGGTCGATCCACTGCACGTCGTCGACCACGAGCAACACCGGCGCGGTCCGGGCGACGGTTGTCACCAGCGCCAGCGCGGCGTTGCAGACGAGCAGCGGCGCGGCCGGCGGGCCGGGGCCGAAGCCGAGCGCAACGATCAGCGCGTCGCGCAGGCCGGGCGGCAGCCGCATCATCTCGGCGTGCAGCGGCAGCAGCAACTGGTTGAGCACCGAATAGCTGACGTCGGCCTCGAACTCCGAACCCGAGGCGCGCAGCACCAGCATGCCGGCCCGGTCCGCCAGGTCGGCCATGGCGACGATCAGCGCCGACTTCCCGACGCCGGGCTCGCCGCGGACCAGCCGGACGTCACCACCGTCGCGGGCCGACTCCAGGAAACTCGCTATGCGGTCGAGCTCGGTCTCGCGTCCGAAGAGCTCCATCGTTCAGTCGATCGCCGTCGCGGCCCGGACCGGTGCCCCGCGTGCTGGGCGGCGTACCGGCTTCGACATGCAATATATTGCAGTCCATGGGCCGGATCTTGTCAACTGTCCTGGCGCGGGTCACTCGTCGGCGGGGGGCTTGTCCTTCGCGCGGCTGCCGGAGCCGGTGCTGAACGCGATCGCGAAGACTGTCCCGATCGAGACGCCGAAGATGAGGGCGACGATGACACCGTCGAACAGGAGCAGGCCGATCACGCAGCCGATCGCCACGCCGGCGACCCAGGCCCAGACGGGGATGTTCCAGAGTTTCACAGCCGTCGAAGTACCCGGCCGGGCGGGCCGGCAATCAGGAGGCCACGTAGCGGTTCTTGCCCGCGGTCTTGGCCGCGTACATGGCGGTGTCGGCCTGCCGGATCAGGTCGTCGGCGGTGAGCCCGGCCCGGCTGACGGCTATCCCGATGCTGGTGGAGACGTGCGCCGGCGTGCCGGTGACGTCGATCGGCGCCTGGACGCCGGTGATGATGCGCTCGGCGACGGCCTGGGCGTCGGCGGCGCTGGTGACGTCCTCGAGGATGACCGCGAACTCGTCGCCGCCGAACCGGGCCACGGTGTCGGCGGTGCGCACGCTGAGCCGCAGCCGCTCGGCCACGGTCCGCAGGACGGTGTCGCCGGCCTGGTGACCGAGCCGGTCGTTGACCAGCTTGAAGCCGTCGAGGTCGAGGAACAGCACGGCGAGCGGCCGGCCGGTGCGGGCGTGCGTGGCCACGGCGTGGGTCAGCCGGTCGTGGAACAGCATCCGGTTGGCCAGCCCGGTCAGCGGGTCGTGGAACGCGAGGTGGCGCAGCTCGTGTTCGCGCTCGCGCAGGCGGGCCTCGACGTCCTCGCGCCGGGCGATGTCGTGGCGCAGCGCGGTGGTGGCCTGGTCGACCTGGTGCAGGGCCCGGTTGCGGCTGCCGTTGAGCACGGCCGTCATGAGGCACAGCAGCAGGGTCAGCGCCACGCCCGCGGCCAGGCTGAACCGGCTCATGCCGCGGTCGGTGGCGTTCAGCAGCCGGGTCGTGGGCCACAGCGAGAGCTCCCAGTGGCGCTGACCGACGCTGAGGCCGCGTTGCCGCATCAGCCCCTCACCGGGCACTCGGCGGCCCGGTGAGACCGAGGCGAGGACGGTGCCGGCGTCGATCAGCCCGGCCTGGACGGCGCCCTGCCCACGGTCGAGCAGGGTCTGGGCCAGGAAGTCCTGCCCGCGGACGGGCAGCACGATCCAGCCCTGGAACCGGTCGGGCGCGGCCGAGCCGAGCCCGGCGAAGACCGGCGCGGCGAAGGCGACGGACGTCTGCCGGGCCCCCGGGTCGAGCCCCCGGTCGCGGATGAGCCGGAAGGCCGGGCTGATCGCGGGCCGGCCGCTCGCCCGGGCCGTCCGCAGGGCCTCGGTGACCTGCGGGCGCTGGGTCAGATCGATGCCGGCGACGTCATTGACGCTGTCGAACGTGTGCTCGAAGACCACGAAGTCGTGCGTCACCGCGCCCTTCGCCGGTTGCAGGGTCAGCCCGGACGCGCCGTGGTCGCGCCAGTAGCGCTGCAGACCGGCGACCTGCTCGGCGGTGGCCGGCACGACGAAGGAGACGCCGGCCGCCCCGGGCAGCCGGGCGGTGTCGAGCGTGGCGGTCATCCGGGCGAAGTCCGCGGCGCGCAGGTCGGACTGGGCGCCCACGGCGGCGGCCAGATCGCCCACGGTCTCGCTGTAGCGGCTGGTGCGGTCGCTGACCGCGGCCGACAGATCGGCGGCGTAGCGGTCCATCACCTGGCCGGCGTAGCGGTCCTCACCCCGCTCGACCACGTCGTACGCCGCCGCGGTGACCGCGCCGCCGGTGACCAGCACGGCGGCCACCATGAGGCCGGTCCAGCCCCGTCTCCTGCGCACACCTGACTGATCGGCACGAAAGCCCCGCCCCTAAACGTGCGCCGGCCGGTCGGCGGCGCGCAGCGGGACCAGCTGCCACCAGGTCAGGCAGCGCCAGGCCCATTCGAGCGGGCCGTAGCGGAAGCGGCGGAGCCAGACGATGCTGAGCGCGGCCTGGACCGCCGCGATCGCGACTCCGGTCCCGACGATCGGGGTGAAGCCGGACGCGCCGCCGAGGTCGAGGACGCGATCGGCCAGCAGGATCAGCACCGACGCCAGGATGTAGTTGGTGAGAGCCATCCGCCCCATCGGGCCGAGCACCGCGCCGAGCGGCCGGCGCAAGGGCGTCCGCAGGAGAAGCAGGAACGCCACGGTGAAGAGGAAGGCGCAGACGGTACCGGCCGGGAGGATGCGGTAGTTCGCGGTCGGGCCGACCCCCGCGCGCCACTGCAGCCACAGCATCACCGCGGCGAGCGCGACGGCCACGGCGAACGCGATGCCGAGCTGGCGGGTGCGCCGGTCGAGCGTGTCCGGGAGGTCGTACCGAGCGGCCGCCAGACCCAGCAGGAACAGTCCCGGAATGATGAACAGACCGTTGAAGGTGAGACCGGCGGCGAGGGTCAGCACTATGCCCAGCCCGAGCACCCACCGCCGGGAGAGATACGAGGCGGGCAGCAGCACGACGATGCCGAACGCGGCGTAGAACTTCAGAACCTCGCCGGGCTGCAGAAGGGTGTGCAGGGCGGCGAAGACGCCCAGCCACAGCAGCCGGCGCAGCAGGACCAGCCGCGGCCGGTCGGTGCGATCACCCGCCGTGCGCAGGAACAGGGCGAAGCTGATGCCGAACAGGAAGGAGAAGATCGGGAACGGCCGCTGGACGAAGAGCGCCTCCCAGACGTACGCCCCCGGGTGCTCGGACGCCGGCCCGCCGGGGCGGGAGAAGCCGGTCATCTGGACGATGTTGAACTCGGTGATGCCGGCCAGCGCGAGACCGCGCAGGGCGTCCAGTTCGTGGATGCGGCGTGCCATGGATCGAGCCTTCCGCAGGCGACGATCCCCTCGATAGCGCCGTGGGTCGCGTCCGCCACCTACTTTCGTATGCTCCAGGGCATGCGCCGTCGCCGGCTCCTCGACACAGCGATCGACGCCGCGCTCGGCCTGACGGCGGCGGGTGCGGGGATCGCTGTGGACCTGGCCGCTCATCGTTCGACCGGGCTCTCCGTCGCCGCGCAGGTCGCGGGGGCCGGCGCGCTCCTGGTCCGGCGCCGGTGGCCCTACCTGACGGCCGGTGTCCTGTCGTTGCTCAATGTGTTCGTGCCGGTGTGGGCGACGGTCTTCGCCCCGTACGCGCTGGTGGCCTTCACCGGGGACCGCGCCCGGTGGCGTCCGTGGGCCGCGGTCGGCCTGCTGGCGGTCACCTTCTTGATCGGGGCCCGTGCCTGGGAGATCGCCGATCCCTTCTCCGCGCCCCTGGTGATCCTCTGCTCGTCGCTGCTGGGCCTCTACGCCCGGGCCCGAGTGAGGCTGGCGGCCGAGGCGACCCTGCGAGCGGTCGGGCAGGCGCGCGCCGACGAGCGGGTGCGGCTGGCCGGCGAGATGCACGACGTGGTCACCCACCGGCTCAACCTGATGGTGCTGCAGGCCGGCGCGCTGCGGCTGACCGCGCCCGACGACCCGACCCGCAAGTCGGCCGAGGAGCTGCGGATCGCCGGCGTGCAGGCGCTCACCGAACTGCGCGACCTCGTCGGGGTGCTGCGCGACGGCGGGGACCCGGCTCGCGTGAGCGACCAGCCCGGCGACCTCGACGGAGACGTCTCCCGGCTGGTCGAGGACTCCCGGTCGGTCGGGTTGCCGGTACGGTTCGTGGCGACGGGCGACCAGAGCCGCCCCTCCCCGGTGGTACGGCGGACGGTCGTCCGGATAGTGCAGGAGGCGCTGACGAATGTCCACAAGCACGCGCCGGGTGCCGCGACCTCGGTCACGGTGACGTTCGCCGACGAGGGGATCAGTGTGGAAGTGGTGAACGGGCGGTCGACCGGCGCAACCCGTGATCTGCCGGTCGGCGGTAGCGGGCTGACCGGTCTCCGCCACCGTGTCGAGATGGTGGGTGGGTCGCTGGAAGCCGGGCCGGCCTCCGGCGGTGGTTTCCGGGTGAGCGCGCGCCTTCCGGCGTACGTGCCGACGGGCCGTCCGTGATCCGGGTGCTGCTGGTCGACGACGAGCGCCTGGTCTGTGCCCACCTGCGCACGATCCTCGGCACGGCCGGCGACATCGAGGTGGTCGGCGAGGCCTACGACGGGGCCGAGGCGGTCGAGGCGGTGGTCCGGCTGCGGCCCGATCTGGTGCTGATGGATCTGCGCATGCCCGGCGTGGACGGGCTGACCGCGATCGAGCGGATCGCCGGCTTACCCGATCCACCGCGCCTGGTCGTGCTGACGACGTTCGACCACGACGAGTACGTGCTGCGGGCGCTGCGGGCCGGGGCGGCCGGGTTCCTGGTGAAGTCGACCGCGCCGGAGACTCTCGTCGACCTGGTGCGGGCCGCGGCCCGCGGCGGCACGGTCCTGTCGCCGGTGGCCGCGCAGCGCCTGGTCGGGGTGGCGGGCGACCACCAGCGGGTACGCGAGCGCATCGGCCGGTTGACCGAGCGTGAGGCCGAGGTCCTGGCGGGCCTGGCCGACGGAGACTCCAACCTGCGCATCGCCCGTCGCCTCAACCTCTCCGAGGCGACGGTGAAGGGATATGTGTCCCGGCTGCTGGTCAAGCTCGGCTGCGAGAACCGTACCCAGGCCGGTTTGCTGGCCCAGCAGGCCGAGCCGTGGCCCGGTGGGACGATCAGAGGGTGATCAGCGACGACGACATCGCCGCGATGCCCGACGGGCAGCGCCGCGACCTGATGCGCCGGCTCGCGGCCGCGTCGTCCTCACCGGCGCCGGCCGGGCCGCGCCGCTTCGGACGGGACGAGCTGCACCTGACGGTCCTGGTCGTCGCCGCGGTGCTGCTGGTGCCGTGGATCACCTACCTCGCGGCGACCCTGCCCGACGAGTTCGTGGCGCACAACTGGCGGCTCGCGTGGGTGGTTTTCGACCTCGTGCTGCTGGCGATGTTCACGGCGACCGCGGTCCTCACCATCCTGCGGCGACGACTGGCCGTCCTGGTCGGCTTCGCCCTCGGCGTGCTGCTGGTCTGCGACGCCGGGTTCGATCTGATCACCACCGGTCGGGCCGGCCTGTGGTGGGCTCTGGCGTCCGCCGTCGTGATCGAGTTGCCGCTGGCGGCGCTGCTGATGATCGAGGCGTACCGGGGTCTGACTGCGAGTTACGACACCCTGTCGCCGGGCGGGCCCCCGGACTAGGGTCGGCCGCATGGGGCTCGGGCTCGTCGGCGCGCTCGGGTCCGCTCTCTGCTACGGCATCGCGTCGGTGCTGCAGGCGCTCGCCGTCCGCGGGACAGCCGCCGCCGACGGTCTCGATCCGCGGCTGCTGGTGCGGCTGGCCCGGTCCTGGCGCTACCTGCTCGGCCTGGCCGTCGACGGCCTGGCCTTCCTGCTCTCGCTCGTCGCCCTGCGCACGCTGCCGCTGTTCGTGGTGCAGTCCGTCGTGGCGAGCTTTCTCGCGGTCACCGCCGTGCTCGGCGCCCTGGTGCTCAAGATGCGGCTGCGGCGCGGCGACCGGATCGGCATCGCCGTCGTCATCGCCGGTCTGGTGCTGGTCGGCCTGTCGGCGGCCGAGGACCGACCGGTCGAGGTGGCCGGCCCGATCACCTGGGGAGTCCTCGCGGCGGCCGTCCTCCTCGTCGTCCTGGCCTTTCCGCTGGCCCGGCTGCCCGGTGCGCCCGGCGCGGCCGCCCTGGGCGCGGTCGCCGGGCTGGGCTACGGCGTCGTGGCCGTCGCGACCCGCGTGCTGCCGGCCCCCCTGACGGTCGGTGGGGTGCTGACCGACCCGGCCGCGTACGGGCTGCTCCTCGGGGGCGCGGTCGCTCTGCTGGCCTACTCCACCGCGATGCAGCGGGGCTCGGTGACCCTGGCGACCGCGCCGCTGGTCGTGCTCGAGACCGTCGCGCCGGCCGCGGTCGGCCTGTTCCTGCTGGGCGACCGCCCCCGGCCCGGCTGGGGCTGGGTGGCCGCCGCGGGCTTCCTGATCGCCGTGTCCGGCGCCGTCAGCCTGGCCCGCCACGGTGAGATCGAGCCCGAAGCCTCTGCTCTCGAAGGAGCGCGCGCATGACCGAGCAGGCCTCCCGCCCGCACGACGACCGCTGGCCCGACCGGTTCGCGCTGGCGATGTTCGCCTTCGCCGGGCTGGGCATCCTGGTGACCGTCGTGCCGTCCTGGCGGCGCTACTTCGCCGAGCCGATGGACGTCGTCTCGGCGCTCACCATCCCGGTCGTGCCGGGCTTCACGTACGCCGCGCTGCTGCTCGTGCTCGGTGTGGCGTTGCGCCGGCGGCTGCGGGCGGCGTGGTGGCTGCTGCTGGTCTGGTGGCTCGTGCTGCCCGAGGTCGGGCGGGTGGTCTCGCTGTTCTCCGGCGTACGGGTGACCCAGGTCGGCGGGCTGGTGCTGATGGGTGGCGTGACGGTGCTGGCGATCCGGGCCCGCGACCAGTTCTCGTCGCGCCAGGTCGCGGGCAGCGTGGTCGCCGCCGTCGCGTGCTTCCTGGGTGGGGGAGTGGCCGTGCTGGCGATCGGCACCGTGCTCGTCCGGGCCTTCGGCACGTCACCGGGTCTCCCGGCGGCGGCGCTGCACGTCTTCGACTCGATGCTGGGCGACCTCGGCCGGCCGTCGGCGGGCCCGCTGGTCACCTCGCCCTGGTGGGCCCACGCGGTGACCGGGCTGGTCGGGGCGACGGTGGTGCTGACCTCGGCGCACGTGCTGTTCCGGCCGCCGCGCACCAGCCACCCCCTCGACGCCGCGGACGAGGCCCGGGTGCGCACGCTGCTGCGCGACTCCGGCGACCACGACTCGCTCGGCTACTTCGCGACCCGGCGCGACAAGGCGGTCGTCTGGGACACCGGCGACCCGGCCACGGCGACCGCCGGTGTGTCGTACCGGGTGGTCGGCTCGGTCTCGCTGGCCAGCGGCAACCCGCTCGGCGACCCGGCGCGCTGGCCGGCCGCGATCGACGCCTGGCGGCGGCTCGCGCGCTCGGGTGGGTGGTCGCTGGCGGTCATGGGCGCCGGCCGGGAGGGTGCCACCGCCTACGCCGACGCGGGTCTGAGTGCGTACGAGATCGGCGACGAGGCCATCCTCGACCTGCGGGCCTTCTCGCTGAACAAGCCGGGCATGAAGGCCGTCCGGCAGTCGGTGGCGCGGCTGCAGCGGCGGGGCTACACGACGCTGGTCTGCCGGCACGGCGACCTGACGGCCGGCGACTTCGCGACGATGAGCGCGGACGCGGCCCGGTGGCGGGGCGACGGCGGTGACGAGCGCGGCTTCTCGATGGCGCTCGGACGGCTCGGCGACCCGCTCGACGACGACTGCGTGATGGTCCAGGCCCGCGACGGCCAGGGACGGCTGCGGGGTTTCCTGAGCTTCGTGCCGTGGGGGCCGACCGGGCTCTCGCTCGATCTGATGCGCCGCGACCCGGCCGCCGACAACGGGCTGGTCGAGTTCATGGTCGCCGCGCTGGCCGGCCGGGCCGGGCCGGTCTCGCTCAACTTCGCCATGTTCCGGGAGGCGTTCGAGCGGGGCGCGCAGATCGGCGCCGGTCCGATCGCCCGGTTGTGGCGCCAGTCGCTGGTGCTGGCCAGCCGCACCTGGCAGCTCGAGTCGCTCTACCGCGCCAACGCCAAGTACCTGCCCGACTGGGAGCCCCGGTTCCTCTGTTTCGAGTACACCTCCGACCTGCCCCGGGTGGGGACGGCGGCCGGCAGCGCCGAGGGCTTCCTCACGGCGCCCCGGCTCAGCCGGTTGCGCCGTCGTGGCGACGCCGGGGGTCTCGACCGGGCCGGGGAGGACTACGCCGCCGCGGTGCGCGCGCTGATCCCGGCGCCGGCGGACGCGCTGGCCCGGGCGTTGTCGTCGATGAGACTGCCCGAGCAGGTCCGGGTACGCCGGGACAAGGTGCGCCGCCTGCGGGAGCGCGGGATCGACCCGTACCCGGCCGGGCACCCGCGCACCCATACGCTCGCGCAGGTGCGCGCCGAGGCCGGCGAGCTGCCGCCCGACACCCGTTCCGGCAAGGAGGTGTCGGTGGTCGGCCGGGTGCTGCTGAAGCGCGACCTGGGCGGGCTCGGCTTCGCCACGCTGCGCGACGGCAGCGGCGACCTGCAGATCATGATCACCGGTGACGACGTGCCGGCCGGGACGTACGAGCTCTGGCGCGACGACATCGACCTCGGCGACCACATCGGCGTCACCGGCGAGGTGATGACCACGCACAAGGGCGAGCTGACGGTCGCGGCCTCCGACCTGCGCCTCACCAGCAAATCGCTGCGCCCGCTGCCCGACAAGCACCGTGGGCTCACCGACGCCGAGGCGCGCATCCGGTTCCGCTACGTCGACCTGATCGTCCGCCCGGACGCCCGCGACATCGCGTACAAGCGCTCGGCGGTCGTCCGCAGCGTGCGCGACTCGCTGCACCAGCGCGGCTTCGCCGAGGTGGAGACGCCGGTCCTGCAACAGGTGCACGGCGGCGCCAACGCCCGGCCCTTCGAGACCCACATCAACGCCTACGACCTGGACATGTACCTGCGGATCGCGACCGAGCTGCACCTCAAGCGGCTGCTGGTCGGCGGTCTGGAGAAGGTGTTCGAGGTGGGCCGCCAGTTCCGCAACGAGGGGGCCGATTTCAAGCACAACCCGGAGTTCACGTCGCTCGAGGTGTACGAGACGTACGGCGACTACAACACCATGCGCGTGCTCACCCAGGAGATCATCCAGGAGGCCGCGGTCGCGATCCACGGCGCGCCGGTCGCCCGCCGGGCCGGCGCCGACGGCCGGATCACCGAGTACGACCTCTCGGGTGACTGGCCGGTCAAGCCCCTGACCATGGCCGTGTCCGAGAAGCTGGGCGAGGAGATCACGGCCGACACCCCGCTGAGCACGCTGCTGGTCCACGCCGGCCGGATCGGCCTGGTGCTGCCCGACGGCGCCGGCTGGGGTCTCGCGCTGGAGGAGATCTACGGCGAGCTGTGCGAGGGCTCGACCACGACGCCGGTCTTCTACACCGACTTCCCGAAGGACAACGCCCCGCTGACCCGGCAGCACCGCGCCGACCCGCGGCTGGCCGAGAAGTGGGATCTGGTCATCTTCGGGTCCGAGCAGGGCACCGCGTACTCCGAGCTCATCGACCCGATCGACCAGCGCGAGCGGCTGGTCGCCCAGTCCCTGCTGGCGGCGGCCGGCGACCCCGAGGCGATGCAGGTCGACGAGGATTTCCTGACCGCTCTGGAGTACGGCATGCCGCCCACCGGGGGGATGGGGATGGGCATCGACCGCCTGGTCATGAACCTGACCGGCCTGAGCATCCGGGACACCATCCTGTTCCCGATCGTCCGCCCGGCCTGACCGCGCCCGGTGCCCGGCCCTTCCGCTCGGTGATCCGCCTGTGATAGACCGACATCACTGTGTCATCGGTAACGGGTACGAAACAGGGAGGCCACATGGCCACGCCGATCAGCCGTCGCTCCGTCCTGGCCGCCGGCGCGGGAGCCGCCGTCGGACTCAGCCTGCCGGGCGCGGCCGCTCTGGCCGGCGGTCACTCCGCCACCCGGGTGCGCTTCACCCTCGACGCCGTGACCCTCGACGGCGGGGAGCAGGTCGTCTCGCTCACGCTGGACACCGGGCGGCTCGGCCGGATCGACCCCGCGAGCCTGACCCCCGGCACCTTCACCGTGCACGCCAAGGCGACCAGCCCGATCCCCATCGCGGCCGGCGACCAGATCTTCAGCGAGTACGACCTCGACCGCGCGGTCACCGCGGCCCGGCTCGACCGCGACGGCAACATCGTGCTCGAGCTCGCGTACGCCGAGGGCGTGACCGGCGGCGGCACGCTCGGCTACATCGCGAGCCGGGGCCGCAATGTCCGCCTCAACCTGGTCTACACGATCACCCAGACCAGCCCGCTGGTCGTCCGGGGCCGCCCGGTCACCATCACCGGATTCACCCAGGGCCGGCTGTCGAACCCCGAGGTCGACGCGTTCGGCTACCACGTCTCCGCCTCCGGGATGAAGTACCGGCTGTACTCGCCGTCCCGCCGCCACTCCGGCCGGGGCCGGCGTCCCCTGGTCGTCTGGCTGCACGGCGGGGGCGAGGGCGCCTCCCTGCCGGACAACTACTACGACAACGAGACCACGCTGCGGGCCAACCGCGGCGCCCTCGGTTTCGCCACCCCCGAAGCCCAGCGGATCTTCGACGGCGCGTACGTGGTGGCGCCGCAGAGCCAGTCCTTCTGGCTCGAGGACGGCGACCGTTTCGCCTCGCAGATCGAGCGGATCATCCGCGACGTCGCCCGGCGGCACCCGATCGACCGGGACCGGATCTCGGTCGTCGGATGCAGCAACGGCGGCTACATGAGCCTCAAGATGACGGTGGAGTACCCCGACCTGTTCGCGTCCTCGGTGCCGATCTGCGCCGTGGTCGAGTCGCTGCAGCCCGGCGGCGCTCGCCAGATCACCGACGCCGAACTGCGGGCCATCGACACCCCGACGTGGCTGGTGACCTCGCGCGACGACGACACCGTCCCGCCCGAGCCCAACACGATCCACGCGAACGACCTGATCCCCGGGTCGCTGCTGTCCCTCTACGACAACGTGACCTGGAACGGCCACCGGTTCCCCGGGCACTGGTCCTGGATCTACGTCGCCCGCAACGACCCGAGCATCAACGGCACCCACGTCTGGCAGTGGATGGCCCGGCAGCGAAACTGACGTCACACACCCGCCGAGGCAGGGCGGTCATCCGGTGTGCCGGTCACCCGCGCCACCGGCAAGCCGGTCGCCCGGTTCGAGGCTCCTGAGCCCCGAACCGGCGCGCCGGCGACCGTCGACATCGCGCGGGAGCCTGGCCCGGCTCGAACGGTGCGGCCATCCTTGGGTTCAGTGACGCGCGGTTACCCGGCATCCCGCGCGTTGGGCAGGCCTGGTGATCAACGATAGGGCATGCGGAGACGAGGGGCCGGCGTCGCCTGCCTCAGTTGATCCGCCACGCTGTCGTCCTGATTCCGTCCCATGGTTGAAGCTGCGACGCCATATCGCGGCGGCTGACATCCGGATCTGCCACGTTCGGCGCCACGCGGGTCCTGGCGGAACCTGCCCCGCAACGGACCCAGCCGGCAGGTGAGGGGAGTATGAGCAGTCCAAGCAACTACCGCAGGGGTGTACCGGGGGTACACCTCACGACGATGACTTCCTCGCGCCGAGAGAAACGGGTGTGCTGGACCCATGACCACGATCGCCATCATCGGAGCCGGGCCGGGGCTCGGCGCCGCCGTCGCGCGCCGGTTCGGCGCGGAGGGCTTCGGCATCGCCCTGGTCGCGCGCGACCAGCAGAAGCTGGACGGACTCGCCGCGGACCTGACCGCCCAGGGGCACACCGCGCGCGGGTACGCGGCGGACGTGCGCGACACCGGGGCCCTGACGGCCGCGCTCGACCGGGCGGCTGAGGATCTCGGCCCGGTCGAGGTCCTGCAGTACAGCCCGCTGCCGCACCAGGACTTCCTGCGGCCGCTGCTCGAGACCACCACCGACGACCTGCTGGCCGCCGTCGAGTTCTCGATCCTGGGCCCGGTGACCGCCGTGCGCCGGGTCCTGCCGGGAATGCGGGAGCTCGGCCGCGGTTCGGTTCTCTTCGTCAACGGGGGCAGCGGCGCCCGGCCCAACCCCAGGGTCGCCGGGACGTCCATCGCGTTCGCCGGCGAGGGCGCCTATGCCGCGATGCTGCACGACACGCTGGCTTCCGACGGCATCCACGTCGGTCAGCTCATCGTGCCCGGCGCCATCACGCCCGGCCACCCGACCCACGACCCGGACGTCCTGGCCGGCCGCCTGTGGGACATGCACACCGGCCGGGGTGAGTTCCGCGTTTTTGCCGAGCCCCTGCCGTAGGGATGCCACGCTCGTCCTCGGACAATCCGACCGCCCGTTTCTCTCCTGAGCTGGAGGACGCCATTCTTACCGTCAACGCCGTCGCTGCGACCTCGGCCACCGGCCCGCTCGTCCGCACCACCGTCGAGCGGCGCGACCTCGGGCCGCGCGACATCCTGATCGAGATCCGCTACGCCGGCATCTGCCACTCCGACATCCACACCGTGCGCGGGGAGTGGGGCGACGTCGCCTACCCGCTCACCGTCGGGCACGAGATCGTCGGGCTGGTCGCCGAGGTCGGCCCCGAGGTCTCGCGGCATGCCGTGGGCGACCGGGTCGGTGTCGGTTGCATGGTCAACTCGTGCCGGGAGTGCGCCAACTGCCGCGCCGGGCAGGAGCAGTACTGCGAGAACGGCAACACCGGGACCTACGGGAGCATCGACCGCGACGGGACCGTCACACAGGGCGGCTACTCGACCCACATCGTGGTCGACGAGGACTTCGTGCTGCGGGTGCCCGAGTCCATCCCGTACGAGGCGGCGGCGCCGCTGCTGTGTGCCGGCATCACCACGTACTCGCCGCTGGCGCACTGGAAGGCCGGGCCCGGCCGCAAGGTCGCCGTGGTCGGTCTGGGCGGCCTCGGCCACCTGGCGGTGAAGATCGCCGTGGCGATGGGGGCCGAGGTGACGGTGCTGTCGCAGACGCTGGGCAAGAAGGACGACGGCCTGGCGTTCGGCGCTCAGAGCTATCACGCGACCGGGGACACGGCGACCTTCGAGGCACTGCGGAACTCGTTCGATCTGATCGTCAACACGGTCAGCGCGCCGATCGACATCGCGGCCTACCTGCGCCTGCTGCGTCTGGACGGCACGCTGGTGAGCGTCGGCGCCCCGCCGGAGCCGCTGCCGGTGCCGGTGTTCGCGCTCTTCGGCAACCGGCGCTCGTTCGCCGGCTCCAGCATCGGCGGCATCGCCGAGACCCAGGAGATGCTGGATTTCTGCGCCGAGCGCGGCATCGCCCCCGAGGTCGAGGTGATCGGCGCCGACGAGGTCGACGAGGCGTACGAGCGGGTCCTGAGGTCCGACGTGCGATACCGCTTCGTCATCGACATCGACACTCTGCGGTGACCTCCGTGGCCGGCGGTGAACCGGCACTCAGCCGCGGCGGACCCAGAGCTCGCGAGGTCCGCGGACCATTCCGGAGCTGCGGCGCCGCACCGGCCGGGCGAGACGCAGACCGGGCAGCCGTTCGGCCAGCCGGCGCAGCACGGTGGTGGCTTCCAGGCGGGCCAGCGGCTGTCCGACGCAGTAGTGGATGCCGCTCGCGAACGCGAGGTGCGGTGTCGTCGACGACCGTCCGGGATCGAAGCGCGCCGCGTCCGGGTAGACCGCCGGGTCGCGGTTGGCCCCGCCGAGCAGCAGGAAGACGTACTGGCCCGCTTTGATCCGCCGGCCGGCCACTTCGGTGTCCGCCAGCGCGAGCCGCCCGGCCCGCTGCACCGGGGGGTCGTACCGCAGGGTCTCGTCGATCATGGCCTCCACCCGGTCCGGGTGGGCGCAGAGCGCCGCCCAGCAGGCGGGGTGGGACATCAGGGCCAGCACCGCGTTGCCGATCAGGTTGACCGTGGTCTCGAACCCGGCGACCAGCAGCAGATTGCACAGCGGCAGCAGTTCGGCCGGCGCGATGCGGTCGGGGGACTGCGTGACCAGGCGGCTGACCAGATCGTCGCCGGGTTCGCGCCGGCGCAGCGCGAACAGGTCGGTGAACAGCCGCTCCAGCTCCAGGGAGGCGTCGCGCAACCGGGCCGCGTGCGTCAGCGAGTGGATGCCGTCGATCGCGCTGCCGACCACGGCGGCGCTGCGGCCGAACGCGGCCCGGCGGTCGGCCGGGATGCCGAACATCTCCATCATCACGGCCATCGGCAGCGGCTGGGCGATGGTGGCCATGAGGTCGATCGGGTCGGCCGGCCCGGCCTGGTCGAGCAGCCGGTCGGCGGTGCGCGCGATCAGCGGCGCGTACCCGGCCACCTGTGCCGGGCCCAGGGCCGGCTGGACGAGACGACGCAGCCGCGTGTGGTCGGGCGGGTCCAGGCCCAGGAACGACACCTCGAACTGGTCGGCGAGGGCATCGTCCACGGTGAGCTTGCTCGGCCGTACGCCGAACGCGCGGTCCCGGAGCACGGTGGAACAGACCCGGTGGTCGGCGGTGACCCAGTCGCCGGACCGGGTGAGCACGAGGGGCCCGGCCGCCCGGATGCGGTCGTAGAGCGGGTACGGGTCGTCGCGGCCGGCCGCCAGGTGCAGGCGCGCGTTGAGGTCACCCCGCAGATAGCCGTCGCGCGCGAACGTCAGCCGGCGGCGCTGGACGCCTCGGACGAAAGTCAGAAATGTACGGAACCCGCTCATGAGATCTCCGGGCCGGGCAGCTCGGCGGCGGTGATCCAGCTGCTGTGGGCCCCGACCGGCACCCGGACCGGGAGGCGGACGACGGCGACCGGCCGGCCGTCCAGGTCACGGGCGTCCCGGACGACCAGATCGCTGGCGTCGCGCGTGGCGTCGTACCGGAAATGCACCAGCCACCCGTGGTCCTCGGCGGTCGAACCGGCGGCCGGCACGAACACCGTCTCGCCCGGGACCTGGTCGGTGTCCAGGCGCCGGTGCTCCGCGGAGTTCCTGTGGAGGTCGTACTTGAGCAGCCCGTACTTGTCGTTGCCGGGATCGTTGGTGACCGCGTAGTAGTAGCGGCTCGGCAGCCCCTGCCGGCGCGGGTCGGCCCGCGGCAGTTCCTGCGGCTGGTCGTCGAGCTGCCGGGCCGGGGCGAAGTCGCGTCCGGGCTCGACCCGCCACTCCCACAACGTCGCCGGGCCGGCCAGCGGGTCCCCGCCCCGCCGGTCGAACAGCCGCTCGTACCGGAGGCCGCGCACGATCAGTCCGCCGCCGGTCGTCTCCTCGGCGCCGACCAGGTGGTAGAGGAAACACGGGTCGACGGCCACCCATCGGGCCGGGCCGCCGCCGCGCGGGAGCACACCGATGCGGGCCTGGTGGGAGTCGCGCCAGCGGTACGGGAAGCCGCCGGCCATCCCCGCGCCGAGATGGAACCGTACGGGGGTGTCGAAGAAGACCACGTGGCCGGGCGTGAGGGCGATGTCGTGCAGCAGCGGCCGCCCGTCCAGATCGACCCGGTCCATCCGGGACACCTGACCGGTCGCCGTGAGGACGATGTACTCGGCCCAGGTCCGCAAGGGGGAGTAGGCCAGCAGGTGCAGCTCACCGGTGGACACGTCGATCTTCGGATGCGCGGCGAAGCCCCGCGGGAGCTGCCCGCCCAGATCGGTGTAGCGCCGCGACTCCAGCGTCGCGCTGAGCTCGACCGGCAGGCAGCCCGACTCGACCAGGGCCAGCAGCAGACCGTGGTGGGCGATGACGTTGGTGTTCACCGAGTCGTAGGGGAAATGCCGGGGACCGGTCGCCGGGCTCACGCCGAGGGACCGGGCGGCCCGGCGTGACCGGATCCAGCGGTTGCGGAACCACATCGCCCGCCCGCCGCGCAGGCGGACCCCGCACAGCAGCCCGTCCTGCATGAACCACGGGTAGTGGCCGTCCCGGGCCATCCGCGGCGGACCGGCCGGCGCGGGACCGATCTGGGTGAACAGACCGTCCAGTTCACCGGGCAGGTGGCCGTCGACCGTGAGGGCCGTCTCGGTGTGCTCGCCGCGCAGAGTACGGAAGCCCCCGGTCAGATATCGGCTCATCGGCTCCGCAGCCGGACCGGGAGCCCACCGGCCGCGTGCAGGGTGAGGGACGGCTCGGGTCTCGGCGCCCGGTCTCCGACGGCTTCCAGGTGGTACGCCCGGGCCAGCGTGGCCAGAGTCAGGCAGGCCTGCATCACCGCGGCGCCCGAGCCGAGGCAGGCCCGCGGGCCCAGGCCGAACGGCGCCACCGAGTGCCGGGCCCAGTCCGGCCCATGGTCCTCGGCGGACAGCCAGCGCTCCGGCCGGAACTCGGTGGGCCGGCGCCACACCCGGGGATGACGGTTGCCGACGTACGGGCTCCAGGCGATCAGGTCGCCGGCGCGCACCGCATGGCCGTCGATCTCGTCGTCCCCGACGGCGCGCCGCATCATGATCCAGACGACCGGGTACAGCCGCATCGCCTCGTCCACCACCGCCCTGGTCCAGGGCAGGTCGCCCGGCCCGGCCGGCGCCCGCGCCACCTCCTCGTGCAGGCGTGCGGCCGCCTCCGGATGCCGGACCAGCAGTGACCAGCACCACGTCAGCGTGTGGGCGAGGGTCTCGTGGCCGGCGAAGAAGAGGCCGAGCAACTCGTCACCCACCTGCTCGGGCGTGGAACCGCCGTCCCGGGCCTCGGCGTGCAGCGCCGCGACCAGGTCGGTCGCCGGATGCGCGACGAGCTCGCCGATGAAGGCCCGGATGCGTCCCATCGCGGCCCGGAACTCGCGGTTGCGGCGCGTCGGCACGGCCGGTGGCGGAAACGGCCGGGCCAGGAACCGCACCACGAAGTCGCACACGAGCCGCAGGTCGGCGGCGACCTCGGCGGCACCCTCGGTCAGGTCCATCCCGAAGAGGTGCCGGCAGGCGATCCGCATGGTCAGGTCGGTCATCGCCGGCGCCACGTCCACGACCTCGCCCCGGCCGGCCGGCCCGCTCCAGGCCGTCACCAGGTCGGCGACGCAGTCCTCGGTGATGGCCGCGGCGGCGCCGAGGGTGTCGCGGTGAAAGGCCGGCTGCACGAGCCGCCGGCGTCTCAGCCAGTCGTCCCCACCGGCGGCGACGGTCAGCCCGTCCCCGAGGAACGGGCGGGCGGCGCGATAGACGGGCGCGTCCTTGCTGTACTGACGGTGATTGTCCCGCAGCACCCGGGCCACCTGGTCGGGATGGGTGATGAACACCATGCGCCGTCCGGCCACCGAACTCAGCGCGATGCCGTCGGGCTGCTCGGCGATCCGCCCGAACAGGGCGAGAGGATCGCGCCGGAACTGCCCGAAGGCCCCTGCCGCCGAGATCCGCGGGGTCGTTCTCACGACATGTCTCCTCACCGGGCGCGATCGGCCGAGCCGTCGACCACTCACCGCCGTCGACCGTTGACAGCGGTGCGTCCCGGCGGGCGTCACGGCCGAGAATGTCCGCTTCCCGGGGGGATCGTCCAATGCGCTCGGTGACGATGCCCCGAAGGTCGGCGAAACGACTGTCCTTTCGGACGTCGCGCCGCTGCCGCCGGAGTCGGGAGCCGCACAAGGCGATGAACGTCAACGGGAAGGAGCTCGCGCCGGGTTGTGACTGACCACCGTCGAGGCGATCAGGCGGGACGCGTGGTGGCCCCGGCCGTGACCGGCGTGGTCGTGGCCGCCCACGAGGCGAGGAGGGCGAGCGCCTGCGCGGTCGGCGACCCGGGCTCGGCCGCATAGATCGTCAGCGTGAGGTCGGCCTCGGCCCGCAGGTCCAGGCTCTCGTAGGCCAGGGTCAGCTCGCCGACCACGTGGTGGTGGAACTGCTTGGTGCCGGAGCCGTGGGTGCGGACGTTGTGGGCGCCCCAGCGGCGGCGGAACTCGTCGCTGCGGGTGGACAGCTCGCCGACCAGGTCGTGGATGCCCTTGTCATGCGGGTCCTTGCCCGCCGCGGTGCGCAGGTTGGCCACGAACATGTCGGCGAACCGGTTCCAGTCGGGGTAGAACCGGCGGGCGGCGCTGTCCAGGAACGTGAACCGTCCGAAGTTCGGCACGACCGTGGGGTCGGCGTAGAGCTCGCTGTGCATGGCCCGCCCGAGGTGGTTGGCGGCGACCAGGTCGTGCCGGTTGTTGACCACGATGGCCGGGGTGTGAATCGCATCCAGCGACCACTGCAGGCTGGGCCGCACGGTCCACGGCCGGGGCCGCCGGCTGGGTCGCAGCAGCGCGCTGCTGCCGTTGGCCACCTCGGCCAGCCGGAGCAGGTGGGCCCGCTCGGCCTCGTCGAGCTGCAGCGCGCGGGCGATGGCGTCGAGCACCCCGGCCGAGACCCCGGCCAGCGTGCCCCGCTCGAGCTTGGCGTAATACTCGACGCTCATCCCGGCCAGCGAGGCGACCTCGCTGCGGCGCAACCCCGGCACCCGGCGCTGCCCGGTGCTCGGCAGGCCGGCCCGCTCCGGCGTGATCTTCGCGCGGCGGGTGGTGAGGAAGTCGCGCACCTCGGCTCGGTTGTCCACGACCTCGACGGTACGACGCCCCCGGGCCCGGTGGAACACACTGCTGGTACACCCCTCGTCAGGCCTCCCGCGGCGGCGCGCGGGCTGAGCGGTCGCCCTCGTGGCTCGGACCCGTGGCCCGCGGCGGGGGCCGGCACCGGGAGGACCACGGGCGGACCACGGTCTTCCCGTGGTCCGGCGCACCGGTCCCCCGCGCGACGGTGATGGCAGTGCATCACCGGATGCGCCGAGGGAACGGAGGCGGGACCGTGACCACCGATCTGGGGGAGTTCGTCGCCGCGCGGCCGCGGTTGTACGCGGTGGCGCTGGGCGTGCTGAAGGACACGGGTGAGGCCGAGGACGTCGTGCAGGAGGCGTGGCTGCGATGGGAGCGCAGCGACCGCTCGGGTGTCGTCGATCCGGCGGCTTTCCTGGCCGTGACCGTGCGCCGGCTGGCCATCAACGTCGCCCTCTCGGCCCGGGTGCGGCACGAACGACCGGCCGGCTCGTGGTTGCCCGAGACGGTCGATCAGTGCCCCGGCCCGGCGACCTCGGCCGAGTGGCACGAGGCGGTCGACGCGGCGATCGGGCTGATGCTGCGGAGGCTGACGCCGGCCGAACGGGCGACGTATCTGCTCCGCACCGCGTTCGGCTACCCCTACCGGCGGATCTCGGAGGTGCTGCACCTGAATGTCGGGCAGGCGCGGCAGCTGGGGTGCCGCGCGCATCGCAACCTGGCCGGCGGACCGGACCGGCCGATCGACGTGGCCACGCACCGGCGCCTGGTCCGCACCTTCCGGGCCGCCGCGCAGACCGGCGAACTCGGTGAACTGGAGGAGCTTCTGGTCACAAGCTTGACCCCTTTGCCGGGCCTATCCGGAAATGGGCCGCGCGGGGGGTGAGTGCGGCGAGTGCTCGCCCTATCGCGTTCCGGTGAACGGCTCTAGCCTCGGACCGGGGGAGGGCTGAGTCATGACCAGCGGCGCCGCGGTACCTGAGTTCCGTGGCCGCCGCGCGGAGTGCGATCTCCTCGATCGGCTCGTCGCCGACGTGCGTTCCGGTCGTGGGCGGGCCCTGCTGATCCGCGGCGAGGCCGGCATCGGCAAGTCGGCCCTGCTGCACCACGTCGTCGCCCGCTCGGGCGGCTGCCGGGTGGCCCGGGCGGCGGGTGTCGAGTCCGAGGTGGAGCTGCCGTTCGCGGGCCTGCATCAGTTGTGCGGGCCCATGCTCGACGTCCGGGGCCGTCTGCCCGCTCCACAACGCGAGGCGCTGGGCGTCGTGTTCGGCCACAGCGCCGGCGCCCCGCCCGATCGGTTGCTGCTCGGGGTGGCCGTGCTCAGCCTGCTGGCCGCGGTGTCGGAGGACAGGCCGCTGCTGTGCCTGATCGACGACGCGCAATGGCTGGACGAGACGTCGATCCAGACGCTGACCTTCGTCGCTCGGCGGTTGCTCGCCGAGCGCGTCGGCGTGGTGTTCGCGATCCGCGAACCGGCTGCCGGGCGGCCCTGGCGGGGACTGCCCGAACTGACGGTCGGCGGCCTGAGCAGCGACGACGCTCGCGCCCTGCTCGACTCGGCCGTTCCGGGGCGGCTCGATGAGCAGGTGCGGGACCGGATCGTGGCCGAGACCCGGGGGAACCCGCTGGCCCTGCTCGAGCTGCCCCGCGGTCTGACGGCGGCCGAGCTGGCCGGCGGGTTCGGGCGCCCGGATGCCCAGCCCCTGGCCGGCAAGATCGAGAGAAGCTTCGCTCAACGCCTGCTGACGCTTCCCCCAGCGACGCGGAAACTGCTGCTCACGGCCGCGGCCGAACCGCTCGGGGACACGGCGCTGCTGCGCCGGGCGATCCGGCTGCTCGAGGTTCCGCTGAGCGCGGCGGCGCCGGCCGAGGCAGCCGGGCTGATCGAGCTCGGTTCGCGGGTACGTTTCCGGCACCCGCTGGTGCGGACGGCGGTCTACCGGACCGCCACCCCGGCCGACCAGCGCGAGGCCCACCGGGTCCTGGCCGAGGCGACCGACCAGCGGACCGATCCGGACCGGCGGGTCTGGCACCGGGCGCACGCGGCCGAGGACGCCGACGAGGAGATCGCCGCCGAGCTGGTCCGCTCGGCGGTACGAGCCCAGCGCCGCGGCGGGATCGCCGCCGCCGCCGAGTTCCTGCGCCGCGCGAGCGACCTCACCGGTGACCCGGTGGCCCGGGCGACCCGGGCGCTGGCCGCGGCCGAGGCGGAACTGCGCTGCGGTGCCTTCGAGGTCGCCTCCAAGCTCCTGCTCACGGCCGAGGACCTGGACGACGAGCTGCACCAGGCCCGGGTGAATCTGATGCGCGCCCAGATCGCCTTCGCCGCCGGGCACGACATGACCGCCCCACGCCTGCTCCTGGAGGCCGCCCACCGGCTCGAGCCGCTGGACGCCGGTCTCGCCCGCGACACCTACCGGGACGCGCTGGGAGCGGCTCTGCTGGCGGGCGGGCTGGCCGACGGTGTCGGCGCGGCCGACGTGGCCCGGGCGGTGCGGGCGGCCCCCGCCCCGGTGCGGCCCCGGCCCGGTGACCTGCTGCTGGACAGCCTGGCCGTGCTGTTCACCGACGGATATCAGGCCGCGGTGCCCCTGACCGGTGCGGCTTTGCGGGCCTTCCGCGCCGACGACTCGGACGAGGCGGCCGGCCAGCCCTGGCTGTGGCTGGCCGTGATCACCGCGGCCGACATGTGGGACGACGAGAGCTGGTCGGTCCTCAACCTGCGGCACGTACGCCTGGCTCGCTCGCTGGGCGACCTCAGCGTGCTGCCGCTGACCCTCAACTCGCTCGTCAGCATGCATCTGTTCTCGGGCGACCGTGCGGCCGCCGCCGCCGTGGTCGCCGAGATCCAGGCGGTCGGACAGGCCACCGGGGTGGCGCTGGCGCCCTACGGGGCCCTGATGCTGGCGGCCTGGCACGGCGACGAGGCTGTCGCCGGTCCGCTGATCGAGGGCAGCCTGAGCGACGCGGTGGCGCGCGGCGAGGACAGCGCCGTCCTGGTCATCCACTATGCCAAAGCGTTGTTGTTCAACGGGCTCGGCCGTTACCAGGACGCCTCGCTCGCGGCCGGCGTCGCCACCGAGCACGCCATCGAGTCGGCCGTCATCTACTGGTCACTGGCCGAGCTGATCGAGGCGGCGCTGCGCAGCGACCGCCGCGACCTCGCGGCCGGCGCGCTGGACCGGCTCGCCGGGGCGGCCCGCGCCGCCGGGACGGAGTGGGCGCTCGGCGTGCTGGCCCGCAGCAACGCACAGCTCGAGACCGGAACGGCGGCGGAGACCTGCTATCGGCAGGCGATCGAGCATCTGGGCCGGTGCCGGTTCCGGTCGGAGCTGGCCCGGGCCCACCTCCTGTACGGCGAGTGGCTGCGCCGCGAAGGCCGGCGCCGGGATGCCCGCGGCCATCTGCGGACAGCCCACGACATGCTCATCGCGGCCGGCGCCGGCGCGTTCGCCGACCGGGCCCGCCGGGAGCTCGCGGCGGCCGGCGAGGTGGTCGCCGGACCGGCCGGGCGTTCCAGCGACACCCTGACCGTGCAGGAGGCCCACATCGCCGGGCTCGCCGGCAGCGGGCTGACCAACGCCGAGATCGGCGCCCAGCTCTTCCTGAGCCAGCACACCGTCGAGTGGCACCTGCGCAAGGTCTTCGCCAAGCTGGGCATCACCTCCCGCAAGCAGCTCCGCCCGCCGGCCGGCACCTGAGCCGCGTCACAGATCGGGCCGGCGTCCGGTCCCGCTGGTATGAGCCCGATCAGTCTTCCCCGGCCGGTGGCCGTGGCGGTGGGTGGCGGGGGCGTGCTGGGCGCGGCCCACGTCGGCGCCGGCTACGCGCTGGAGCGGCGCGGATTCATCCCCGACCTGATCGTCGGGACCTCGGTGGGCGCCCTCACCGGCGCGATCGCGGCCGCCCACCCCGACGACGCGGCGCCGTGGCTCGAGCGGGTGTGGACGGGGCTGCGTCGCCGCGACGTGTTCCCGTTCGGGTATCTCTCGTCGCGGGCCAGCGTCTTCGCCGACCGTGGCCTGCGCCGGCTGATCGCCGGGGCGGCGCTCCCACCGCTGATCGAGCAGCTGCCGATCCCGTTCACCGCGGTCGCCATGGACCTCGCCGACGGCGCGGTCGCGCCGCTCGACCGGGGTGATCTCGTGTCCGCGCTGCTGGCCAGCGCGGCCATCCCGGGCGTGCTGCCGCCGGTCGTCCGGGACGGCCGGACACTGGTCGACGGCGGGGTGGTTGCCTACGTCCCGGTGCTGGCGGCCTGGCAGGCAGGCGCGGCCAGCGTGCTGGCGCTGTCGATCGGACCGGAAAGCGGCCCGCTGCCGGCGGCCGTGCCGCGCCGGCGGGCCGGCGCCATCGCGGCCCGCGCCGGGACGCTGATGTTCCGTCACCAGATCGAGCGCGATCTGCGCGAGGTCTCCCGGCACATCCCGACCGTCGTGCTGCCGACCGGCATCGAGACCTGGCCCGCCCCCTGGGATCTGGGCCAGACCCGGCGGCTGATCAGCAGCACGGCCGCGGCCGCGGGGCGCTTCCTCGACGAGCTGGACATCGACGGGCCCGGACTCTACCGGGCTGAAGAGCAACTATCGGAGGTCGAACGATGAGCACGATCGCGTTCCTCAACATCGCCATGCACGGGCGGGTCAACCCGACGCTGCCGATCGTCGCCGAGCTGGTCCGTCGTGGACACGCCGTCTCGTACCACACCTCGCCGGCCTTCGCGGCGAAGGTCGGCGCGGCCGGCGCCACGGTGCGGCTGTACCCGGGTGGTGACCAGCCGCTGCCCGACCCGCCGACCCCGCTCACCCTGCTGAGCGGGCTCGCCCGTACCGCCGTGGCGATCCTCCCGGCCGTGCTGGCCGACCTGCGACGGGCGCGTCCGGATCTGATCGTCCACGACTCCGCCTGCCCGTGGGGTCTCATCGCCGCGCGGGAGCTCGGCGTGCCGGCGGTGTCGTCGTTCACGACCTTCGCGTTCAACCGGCGGGCGCCCAGCCCCACCCGGGTCTCGCGCGAGCTGCTGGCCGAGGCCCTGCGACGTCCCGGCGCCGCGATCGGCTATCTGCGGGCGCGCTGGGAGCTGCAGCGCCGATACCGCACCCACGGGCTGCCCCTCACCGACCTCGGCAACCTTCGCGAACCGCTCAACCTGGTCTACACCTCCCGGGCGTTCCAGATCGACGCCGGCGGCTTCGACCGGTCCTACCGGTTCGTCGGCCCGAGCATCGGCGCCCGCCCGGCCGACCCGTCCTTCCCGGTCGGCGAGCTGACCGGCCCGATCCTGTACGCGTCCCTGGGCACTGTGTTCGACGCCGACCCCCGGTTGCTGCGGACCTTCGCCGCCGCGCTGGCCCCGCTGGGCGGCACGGTCGTCATCGCGACCGGGCACACCGATCCGGCCCAGCTCGGCCCGCTGCCCGCCGGTGTGCTCGCCCGCCGGTCCGTGCCGCAGCTGGAGGTGCTGGCCCGGGCGGCGCTGTTCGTCACCCACGGCGGCATGAACGGGACGAACGAGGCTCTGAACGCCGGGGTGCCGATGCTCGTCGTGCCCCAGGGCGCCGATCAGCCGCTGGTCGCCTCGCGCGTCGTCGGGCTGGGCGCCGGCCTCTCGCTGCGCACCGCGGACGTCCGCGAGGACACCGTCCGCGCCCTGGCCCGGCGGCTGCTCGACGAGCCGGGATTCCGGGACGCCGCGGGGGCCGTGCGAACCGCCCAGCACGAGGCCGGCGGCTATCGGCGCGCCGCCGACGACCTCGAGCGCCACCTGGGCCTCGAGCCGGCCGGGCGGCCGGTCCCGGCCGACACCGCCCCGCGGGAGTGACCGGTGTCCGCCGCCGTGATCGTCCTGCTGCTGTTCGCGGGGTTGTCGGAGGCCGCCGGGCGGGTCCTGCCCGTGGTGGCGGGACGGTCCGGCGCGTCCCGCCGCGCGACGATCGGGTTGCTCACGACCGGCACCCTGATCGACGGCGCGGTGTTCGCGCTCTGGCCGTTGTCGGCGTGGGCCCTGGCCGGGCTGGTGCGGCCGGGGCCGTCCGGCGATGAGGGCGCGCCGGTCTGGACGGCCGAACTGGCCGCCCCGCTGCTGCTGGCCGCTGTCCTCGCCTTCCCCCTGCTCGGGCCCGCACTGCACGGCGTGCTGCTGATCGGGGTGGGCGCCGGCCTGACCGGGGCGGTGGCCACGTCGGCCGGGACCGGCTCGTGGTTCGCGGCCGGCTGCGTGGCGGTGGCCGGGATCGGGCTGGCCGGCGCGGTCGAGGCTGTCCGCCGCCTGGTCATCCGGCTGCACGCGACCCGGGTCCGGGAGGCGCTGACATGACCGGATTCGGACTGTTGCTCCTGGCCGCCTTCGGTTCGGTCCTGCTGGTCGAGGGCCTTCTCGCCCGGCACGAGCTGCTCGCCTTCACCGCCGGCTGGCGGACCCCCGGCAGCACGCTGCCGGCCGGGATGCCGTACGCCCGGGGCGCGGAACCGGACCGCCCACCGGACGCCTATCTGGTCTATCTGGACGGCATCGGCAAGCGCCGTTTCCGGGACACCCGCGACGGCGGCCGGCTGGTGCAGGCCCTGATCGACGCCGCGCCGGAACTGCGGGTGCTGGGCCAGGTGCTGCCGTACTCGCCGCTGGCCGACCCGCTGGCCGACCGGCGGATCTGGGCCTGGCTGCGCCGACGGGCCGGACTGGCGCTGTTCCTGCACAACGTCATGCAGATCTTCATCGCCGCCGACCGGCGCTACCGCCCGCACTACAACCGGGCCGTCGGCTCCCAGATCGCCGCCCACCTGCGGCAGAGCGGCTATCGACCGGGCAGCGGCGTGCCGGTGGTGCTGCTGAGCTACAGCGGCGGCGCCCAGCTCGCCCTGGGCGCGGTCGACGGCCTGTGGACCGAGTTGCGGTGCCCGCTGCTGCTGATCACCATCGGCGGTTTCCACAACGGCGCCAACGACATCACCCACGCCCAGCATCTCGACCTGATCACCAGTTCCGAGGACTGGATCGAGCGGGTCAGCACCCGGATCTTCCCCCCACGGTGGCGCCGGGCCCGCCGGAGCGCTTGGAACCGGGCGCGTGACGCCGGCAAGGTCACCGTCCACCGGCTCGACCCGGCCACCCATGTCGGCCCCCGCAGCTACATCAGCCCGGAGGCCCGGCTGCCCGACGGCCGCACCTATCTCGGCCGTACCGCGGACACGGTCATCGCGCTGATCCGCGCGCGTTACCGCACGGCCCTGACAAGGGAGGACCCGGCACCCTGAGCCTCCGACCCGCGGGCGGCCGGAACCTGCCGTCTGACGACGAGGCCGCCGGCGCGGTGGGGCATACTTCGGTGCCCCCTGCCCCGAGGAGAACCGATGAGCCGCGTACGGCTGAGGTCCTGGACGCTGCGCCGACGTGTCGCGGCGCTGTTCGTCGTCGCCGGGATCCTGCTCGCCGGGATCGGCGCGCTGGCCGCCGTGACCGCGGTGGACAGCAACGACCACCTCGACGTCATCCTCGAGAAGACCGGGCCCATGCGGGTCGCCGGTCAGGAGCTCTACTCGGCCTACCTCGATCAGGAGACCGGCGTACGCGGATATGCGCTCAGCCGGTCGCCCGAGAACCTGCAGCCGTACGAGCAGGGGCTCACGGCCGAGCGTGACCTGATCGCCCGGATCGAGGGACTCAACGCCGCCGGCGGCTCGGCGGCCATCACGACGTCGATCGCGGTGGTGCGGGAGCGGTCGGCCCAGTGGCGCGGGTCGGTCGCCGAGCCGGTCATCAGCAGGGGCGGCGCCGCGACCATCGGCACGGCCCAGTTCGACGCCCTGCGCACCGCGGTCGACCAGCTGCAGGCCGACATCCTCGACCTGCGCAACGAGGCAGCCGTGGCCGCCCGCCGGACCGGCTCGACCCTGGTCGCCCTCGAGATCACCGCCGCGGTCATCGTCATCCTGGTCGGCGGGGTGCTGCTGCTGCTGCTCAACCGGCTGGTCGCGCGGCCCGTCACCGAGCTCGCGGCGCAGGTGCGGCAGGTGGCCGGCGGCGACTACGAGCGGCCGATCGCCAGCGCCGGCTCGCCCGAGCTGCAGAGCCTGGCCACCGACGTGGACGGCATGCGCCGGCAGATCGTGCGGGAGCTGGCGCTGGTGCGCGAGGCCCGGGCCGAGGTGCAGTCGGCCAACGAGCGGCTGGAGGCCCAGGCCGAGGAGCTGACCCGCTCGAACCGTGACCTCGAGCAGTTCGCCTATGTCGCCTCGCACGACCTGCAGGAGCCGTTGCGCAAGGTCGCGAGCTTCTGCCAGCTGCTCAAGCGGCGGTACGGGAGCCAGCTGGACGAGCGGGCCGATCAGTACATCGGCTTCGCGGTGGACGGCGCCGAACGCATGCAGCGGCTGATCAACGACCTGCTCGCGTTCTCCCGGATCGGGCGGCTCACGTCCGGCTTCAAGCCCGTGGAGCTCGACGAGGTGCTGTCCGAGGTCAAGTCGCAGCTCGAGGTCCGCGCCGGCCAGGAGGCGACGATCACCTGGGACGGCCTGCCGGTCGTGGAGGGCGAGGAGCCGCTGCTCACCACCCTGTTCGTCAACCTGATCGGCAACTCGCTGAAGTTCCGCCGCCCCGAGGTGCCGCCGGTGGTGCGGGTGACCGCGGAACGCGAGACGGACCACTGGAAGATCAACGTCCGGGACAACGGCATCGGCATCGAGCGCGAGTTCGCCGACAAGGTCTTCGTCATCTTCCAGCGGCTGCACCCGCGCGACGCGTACGAGGGAACCGGCATCGGCCTGGCGATCGTCAAGAAGATCGTTGAGTACCACGGCGGCCGCATCTGGCTCGACCTCGACGTCGAGCAGGGCGCGTCGATCTGGTTCACGATCCCGGCCCCGCCCGACGACGAGACGATCCCGCCCCACGACGAGACGATCCCGCCCCACGACGAGACGATCCCCGCCCCGGCCGACGCCGGGACGATCCCGGCCCCGGCCGAGGACGACACGATCCCGGCCGGGACCGGGACGAGCCCCGTTTAGCGGGCGTGGGTGAGGGCCCACTCCAGGGCCTTGTCGGCGACCTGCTCCCAGCCCGGCTCCGCGCACGTCCAGTGCGAACGGCCGGGGAACTCGTGGTACTCGGTGACGGTGGTCGCCGCCTTGTAGTGCTGGGCGTTCGACTTGTTCACCGAGGGCGGCATGATGTGGTCGGCCCCGCCGGCCAGGAACAGCAGCGGCGCGCGGTCCTCGTTGTGGAAGTCGACCCAGGTCTCCTGCTTGCCCGGCGTGAAGTTGGCCAGCAGGCCGTAGGCCCAGACCCAGCTGCCCGGCGCCGGGATGGCGTACCGGTCGTAGGCCGCCCGCGAATCCTGCTCGGACAGCGTGTTGGTGAACGCGTAGTGCCACTGCTCCGGCGTGAACCCGGCGGCCTGGTGACGCTTGGCCGGGTTGTTGAGGATCGGGAACAGCGACTTGATCTGCGACGGCGGGTTGACCCGGATGCCTTCGGGCGGCGCCGAGTCGATGACCACCCCGGCGGCGCCGTGCCCGCGGTCGAGCAGCAGCTGCGTGAGCGTGCCGCCGAACGAGTGCCCCATGATGATCGGCTTCTCCGGCTGCGCGGCGATGACCTTCTCCAGGTGGGCGACGGTCTCGGGCACGGTGACGGCCGCGATCGGCGCCGGGTCGGCGCGCAACGCCTCGACCTCGGCCTCGAAGCCCGGATAGGCCGGGGTGATCACGGTGTGCCCCTGGCCTTCGTAGTACGTGACCCAGTGCTCCCAGGACCGCGGGGTGACCCAGAGGCCGTGGACCAGGACGATCGTGCTCATGCGGGCTCCTTGCCGGAAACGGAGGTGATGACAGCCGCCGTGACCCGGGGCTGGGAGATCATCGCGACGTGCGAGGCGTCGACCTCGGTGGTGCGCGACCGGGCCCGGCGGGCCATGAAGCGCTGGGCGGCCGCCGGGATGAGGTTGTCGTCCCGGGCGACCAGGTAGGCCGACGGGATGGTCTTCCAGGCGGGCGCGCCGGACGGCTCACCCAGGGTGTGCACGTCGCCGGGCCGCTGCGACGCCGCCATGAAGTCGGTGGTGGCCTTGGGCAGGTCGGCCGCGAAGATTTCCCGGAACCGGTCCGTCTTCACATAGCCGTCGATGCTGCCCGGGTACGGGCGGAAGTCCAGCGCGTCCTCGCCGAGCTTGGTGCCCGGGTACTTGAGCTGCAGCCCCTGCACGGTCTCGCCCTGATCGGGCGCGAAGGCCGCCACGTAGACCAGCGCCTTGACGTTCGGGTTGCCGGTGGCGGCGTTGGTGATGACCACCCCGCCGTACGAGTGGGCGACGAGCACGACCGGTCCGGTGAGGGTGGCCAGGATGCTGCTCAGGTAGGCCGCGTCGCCGGCGACGCTGCGCAGCGGGTTGGCCGGCGCGAGCACCGGGTAGCCGTCGCGCTGCAGGATGCGGGCGACGCCGGCCCAGCCCGAGGCGTCGGCGAACGCGCCGTGGACCAGGACGATCGTCGGCTTCTTGCGGTGCGGCGCGCCGGCCTGGGCCGCGCCGGCCTGGGCCGCGCCGGCCTGGGCCGCGCCGGCCTGGGCCGCGCCGGCCGGCAGACCGGCCAGGGTGGCGGCCGCGGCCGACCCGGCCAGCAGGGTTCGACGGGTGAATGACATCGGGGCTCCTTCGTGACGAGTGGTGTGCCGATCAACCTGCCGCTTGGCGGTGGCGTGGGAATCCGTAAGTTGACGGCGTCAGTCGACGCTGTCCGGCCACGCCGGCCCCTGTCCCGGCGGGCGGCCCTGGGCCGCACCGCGGCCCGGCGGCTGCTCCGGGACAGGCGCCAGAGCCGCCCGCAGCTGGGAACGGCCGCTGATCCCGAGCTTGGGATAGATGCGGTAGAGGTGGGAGCTGACCGTCCGGTGCGACAGGAACAGCCGCTGGCCGATCTCGCGGTTGCTCAGCCCGGCCGCCGCGAGCATCGCCGTCTGCAGCTCCTGGGCCGTCAGCCGTTCCCCCGAGCGCACCGCGCGGCCGGTGCTCTCCTCGCCCGACGCGCGCAGCTCCTCGCGGGCCAGCCGCCCCCACACGTGCGCGCCGAGCTCGTCGAAACCGTCCCGGGCGGCGCGCAGGGGCGGCCGCGACTCGAGGATCCGCTTGCGGCGGCGCAGCCAGGTCCCGTAGGCGAGGGACAGCCGGGCCCGGTGGACCGGCCAGTCGGTGTGGTCGAGCGCGAAGGCCGCCTCGAAGGCCGGTCCGGCCTCGTCGTCGGAGGCGAGCACGGCTTTCGCGTACGCGAGCGACCGGTGCAGCATCGGCGACGGCAACCGCGCCGCGCGTTCCGCGGCCTGCCCGATGATGGCGCGGACGTCCGGCCGGCGGCCCGAGCGGACGGCCGCGTCGGCCAGATCGGGCAGGGCCCAGCCCGACATGTCGAGGTGGTGCGTGGAGTCGGCCGGGTCGAAGACGCGCAGGAGGATCGCGAGCGCCTCCTCGTGGCGTCCCTCGGCGTTGGCGGCGACGCCCCGCGCGTGCTGGGCAGCCTCGGCGGCGAACCGCACGCCGGTCACCAGCGGGCCGGCCAGCACGGCGTCGGCCAGCCGCGTGGCCTCGGCGCTGTTCCCGGCCATGGCCTCGTGCAGCGCCCGGCTGGCCCGGGCGGCCACCACCCAGAACTGCTCACCGGTCTCCTCGGCGAGCGCCTCGGCCTCCTCGGTGTCGGCGCGGACGGCCGGCCACCGGCCCAGCCACAGCCGGATGAAACCGGCGGACGACAGCGTACGGGCGAGAAGCGCGGCCCGTCCCTGGGCGCGATAGCCGGCGGCCACGGTCGTCATGATCGCGGAGGCCTGCACGAAGTCGCCCAGGATCAGCGCCGCCCCACCGAGGTAGTGCAGCCCGTCCACATCGCCGGGACCGGGAGCCACCGCGGGCAGCCGGCGCAGCACGTCCGGGCCGAACGCGTCCGGCTGGGCGTAGGCCGCGATCGCCAGCGCGCGCGGGTCGTCCACGGCCAAACCGAGCTTGTCGGTCACGGTCGTGATCCGCGCCCCCACCTCGGCCGGCAGACCGGCCCACCAGCACCGCGAGGCGGCCCGCCAGCACAGCATCGCGGCCAGGCCGGTGTCGCCGGCCGCCTGGGCGTCCAGCGCGTGGCCGCACAGCTCGTCGATGCGCGCGACGTCCCGGACGTCGCCCGGCTCGACGAGGTCGCGGACGACGGCCAGCCGCCCGCGGTCGAGCACGTCCCCCTGCCGCGGGTCGACCCGCGCGATCAGCCGCACGGCGGCCTTCCGGTCGTGCGCCTGCGATGCCAGGTCGGCCGCGCGCAGCAGCAGCGACGAGCGCCGGGCGGCGTCGGTGGTGAGCTCGGACGCGCGGTCGAGGCCGGTGACGGCGACGCCGAGCGCCCCGCGTTCCAGCGCCCGGCCGGCCGCGGCCTCGAGGTCGGCGCTGACGTCGTCGTCGGCCCCGAGCGTCGCGGCGCTGCGGTGCCAGGCCCGCCGGTCGGGGTCGTGCGCGAGGGCGTCGGCCAGCACCGCGTGGATGGTCAGCCGGGCGATGTCGCTGACCGACCGGTACACCGCGGACCGGACGAGGGGGTGGCGGAACCGCAGCCGCTGGGCCTGCACCTGCAGCAGCCCGGCGTCGATGGCCGGCTGGATCGCCTCGGCCGGGACGCCGGCGCCGGTCAGCACCCCGGCGATCGCCAGCAGCGCCGGCAGCGGGCAACCGGTGTCGGCCGCGAGGACGGCCAGGACCGCGCGGGTGCCGGGCGGCATCTGTTCGAAGCGGTCGGTGAACGCCGACTCCAGCCGCTCGTTGAGGGGCAGCAGCTCGGGCGCGCTCTCGGAGGCCAGCAGCCGGGGCAGTTCGACCAGCGCGAGGGGATTTCCGGCCGCCTCGCGGAGGATGCGGGCGCGCAGCCGGGCCGGCAGCCCGGGCGCGTGGTCGTCCAGGACCCGCCGGGCGGCCTCGTCGTCCAGCTCGCCCAGGGACAACCCGTCCAGGCCTGTACGGGCGAGCACGTCGGTGTGCTGGGCCCGCACCGCCAGCACCGCCGCGATGGGCTCGACGGTCAGCCGGCGGGCCACGAAGACCAGCACGTCGAGGGTCTCGGGGTCGAGCCAGTGCGCGTCCTCGGCCACGATGAGCAGCGGGGTGCGGGCCGCGCGGTCGCCCAGCAGCTCGAGCACGGCGAGCCCGACCGTGAACAGATCCGGGCGCAGGTCGTCCTGCCCGAACGCGCCGAGCAGCGTGCGCCGCAACCGGGGCGTCAGCACGTCCAGGTTGCCGAGCAGCGGGGCCAGCAGCTGATGCAGCCCGGCGAACGGCAGCGCGGTCTCGGCCTCGGCGCCGTTGGTCTGCAGCACCACCATGCCTGAGGCGGCCGCGCTGTCCCGGGCCGCGACCAGCACCATCGTCTTGCCGATCCCGGCGTGGCCGCGCACGACCAGGGCGCCGCCGCGCCCGGCGCGGGCCTCGCCGAGCAGCTTCTCCACCATCGACAGTTCCCGGTCACGGCCGTGCATCGCCACGAAAGCCTCCTTGGGTGCGCTCCCAGAAATCTCGCATCGCGGCGGCAGATGATGTTGTCTCAGCGCGCACAGGTCTGACGCCTGTGCGCAGCTTCAGGGGCGGCCGGTGAGCCGGCGCGGGGTGACGCCGAAGGCCTCGCGGAAACGGCTGGAGAAGAAGCTTGGATTGGAGAAGCCCCAGGCGCGGGCCACGGCCGCGATCGGGACCGGGCGGCGGCGGGGCGAGAGCAGCTCGGCGCGGGCGCCGAGCAGCCGCTGCTCGATGATGGACTGCTCGAGGCTCTGGCCCAGCGACTCGTACAGCTTGTAGAGGGCGCGGACCGAGATGGCGTGGGCCGCCGCTATCCGGGCCGGGGTCAGATCCGGGTCGCGCAGGTGGGCACGGACGTAAGCCTGCACGCGGACCGGCAACGAGGACTGCATCGCCTCGCGCATCCGCCGGCCGTCGTCCGCGGCCGACACGATCAGCGCCCGCATCAGCTCGGCCGACGCGACGCCGAGCTCGAGGGCCCCGGCCCCGGCGGCCAGCTCGTCGGCCTGGGCCGTCACCCGGGCGACGTGATCGCGGACGAGGTCGTAGAGCGGGCTGCCGCGCAGTCCCCGGGCGGCCGCGTGGATCAGGTCGCGGGGCAGGCCGAGATGGTCCACGTCGACGTGCAGGGCGTAGGAGGCGCCGCTGCCCTTCCACCCGTAGACGTACGGCCGGGACAAATCGACCAGGATCAGGTCGCGCGGCCCGAACAGGCGCTCCTCCCGCTCCCACACCATGTGGTTGTCGGTCCGCATCGGCAGCGCGAGGACGATGGACCTCTCGGTCTCGGCCCGCGACATGCGCGGCGTGCGGCGCAGGGTGGTCCCGGAGGCGTCGATGGTGAACACCTTGGACACGCCGAAGTCGGAGACCGACATCCGGGCGTCGATGGACGCCGGATCCTCGAACGACGCCATGCTCGACGAGCAGTTCGCGCTGACCGTGGCCTGGAACGCCTCGGCGCGTTCGGCGGCGGGCAGCGACCCGGTGTCGAGTACCAGCATGAGCCGACGGTAACGATCAACTCGGCCGCGCCCTCGGCTCTCGCTGCAGCGTTGTCGGCCTACTCCGCACGGCGGCGCCACTGCGAGGGCGTCGTCCCGTACCGGGCCTTGAAGCGGCGGGTGAAGTGGGTGGGGTCGCGGAATCCCCAGCGCCGCGCGATCGTGGCGATCGGCAGGTGCCGCCGGTCCGGCCGGGTCAGCTCGTGCCGGACGCGGTGCAGGCGCTCGTCGATGATCCACTGCTCGAGGCTGAGGTCCGCGCCGGCGCACAGCTTGTAGAGCTGCCGCAGGGAGATGCCGTGGGCCGCCGCGATCGTCGCCGGCGTGAGGTCCGGATCGGCCAGGCGCAGCCGGGTGAAGGCCCGGACGCGGGTCAGCAGCGTCTCGGCGAGGACCGTCCGGGTGTGCCGTCCGGAGTGGCCGGCCGAGACCAGCAGGGCCCGGGCCAGATCGATGCCGGCCGCGCCCACGGTGGCCGAGGCGGCGTCCCCGGTGATCCCGGCCGGGTCCCGGCCGATCTCGGCGATGTGGGTCGCGACCAGACGGTAGAGCGGGCTGGCGCCGACCTCGGCGGCGGCCCGGCGCACGGCGTCCAGCGGCAGACCGAGCTGGTCGTACGGGATCTGCAGCGCCGCGGCGCCGCCGTCACCCGACCACGAGTAGTCGTACGGGGCGGAGAGGTCGACGACGAGCAGCTCCCCGGGTGGCACGACCCGCTGCCGCCCGCCCTGGTCGATCCGCCCGGAGCCGCGGCGCTGGACGGCCAGCGCGACCACCGGCATGCCGTCCTGCCGGGCCTGCTTGGCCGTGCGCAGCAGCCGGATGCCCGACGAACGGTGCGTGAAGATGGTGGCGTTGCCGAGTTCCCACACCTCGAGCCGCGCGTGGACGTCGCCGTCCGGATCCTCGTGCAGCACGTGGCAGGGCGCCGAGGCGTGCAGCATCGCCGTGCGCACGGCCTCGACCCGGTCCTGCACGGGCAGCTCGGCGGTGTCGAGCACGTACCCCATGACGATCAGTCTCGCATCGGGCCCGCCCCGGCCGGTTCCCCCGAACGGGGACCGGCCCCGCGTCAGCCGTCCAGCGTCGTCAAGGTGATCGACGACGGGCGGTCGGCGTCGTGGAAGACCTCGAAGCGGCACGGGCGGCCGGCGGTGGCGACGCCGAACGGCTCCGCCGTGCCCATGTTGCGGGCGTAGCGGGGAAAGGCTCCGCCGCTGACCTGCACCCGCAGCCGGTGACCGGCGCGGAACCGGTAGGCGGTGGGGAACAACTCGACGTGCACGGCGAGCACGCCGTCGGCGCCGGCCTCGACGTCGGGCGCGTTCAGGGTGCGGGGGTCGAGCCGGCGGATGCCGTCCACGACGTTGCGGGAGACACCCTTCTCGTCGACGTCGCAGAGCCGCACGAACACATCGGCGTACGGGATGTCGGTGCGCACGTGGATCGTCGCGCCGACCGGGCCGACGACGTCGAGGTCGGACTCCAGCGCCGGGCCGGTGAAGACGAGCACGTCGTCGCGCTCCTCGACGAGCCGGTTGTCGGCCTGCTTGCCCGGCGGCTGCAGCAGCGGGCCGCCGACGGTCGGCGTCGGGCGGGCCGGGTCGTATGTGAAGCGGCTCGGGTCGCCACCGGGCTCCGCCCCGAGCCGGCCACCGCCGCTCAGGTGGACGACCGTCTCCCGGGCGGCCGGGGGTGGCCAGTTCTCGAACTCGAGCCACGTGCCCGCCTGTTGCAGGTGGACGCGCACCGGCGCGCCCTCGGGCGCGGGCCCGCCGCGCAGGTGGTGCTCGAGCCAGGCGACGTCGGACTGCACGACGGTCCGCAGCTCGCCGAGCTCGCCGTGCAGCCACGGCCCGACGACCAGCCGTGCGGGCACCCCGGCGGCCCGCAGGGCGGTGTAATCGCTCAGATTGCCGGCCAGGAACAGATCCCACCAGCCGGTGACCATGTTGGCCGGGGGCATCCGGGTGAGGTCGGCGCCGTCGTGGTCGGCCTGCGACCAGAAGTCGTCGGCCGGCTCGGCGTGCGCGACGAAGTCCCGCCAGAACGGCACCGGGGCGTCGGCCACCTGGACGTCGACCGCCTGCAGGGGCAACCGGCCCAGCCCCCGGCGGACCCGGGCCTTGACCCGCGGGTCGGGCAGCCCGGCGAGCAGCCCCGGGCGCTCCTGCCGGCCGATCTGGGCCGACCAGCTCAGCGCGGTGTGGATCGACGGCACGCCGTGCTCGTAGAACAGGCGGTTGGTGACGTTGGCCGAGGTGATGTGGGGGGAGACGCAGACCAGGGGCGGGTCCGCGTAGGGCGCGACGGCCCACTGCGTGTGCCCGAAGTAGCTCGCGCCGACCATGGCGATCCGGCCGTCGCACCACGGTTGCCGGCGCAGCCACGCGATCGTGGCCAGACCGTCGTCGCGCTCGGTCGTGAACGGACGGAACTGACCGCCCGACCCGAACGTCCCGCGGGTGGCCTGCATGAACACCGCGAAGCCGCGGCGGGCCAGCGGGGCCGCGAAGGCCTGGCCGAACGCGCCGGCCCGCCCGTACGGCACCCGGATGAGAACCACCGGCAGGGGCGTCTGCTGACCCACCGGGCGGTAGTGGTCGGCCAGGAGCGTGACGTCGTCGGTCATCGGCACGGGGACGTCCTTGCGGATCTCGTACGGGACGGCCCGCACCGGCAGCCCGAGCGCGACGTCCGCGGCGAGCCCGGCCAGCCTGCTGATCTTCGCCATCCTGGCAACGTAACCCATCCCCGGGGCCCGGCGCGCGCCCGGCGGACCGGGCGGGCCCGGCTCGCTGATCATCATCTGTTCGGATATGTCGGACCGGCCGTTCACGTCGTCGTCGTCCTCCGATTGTGCGATCACCGAAACCGGTCTATGTTTCGATCAAACCGGTTTAGTAAACCAAGGGAGGCGCGATGACCAGGCCAGACAGGCCGACGATCCGGGATGTCGCGGCCGCCGCCGGTGTTTCCAAAGGCACTGTCTCGTTCGCGCTGAACGGCCGGCCGGGGGTCTCCGAGGACACCCGCGAGCGCATCCTCGCCGCCGCCCGCGACCTCGGCTGGACGCCCAGCACCAAGGCCCGCGCCCTGTCGGTCTCCCGGGCGTTCGCCGTCGGCCTGGTGCTGGCCCGCGAGCCCGAGCTGCTCGGCGCCGACCCGTTCTTCCCGGCCTTCATCGCCGGCGTCGAGCGCACGCTCTCCGACCGCGGGCAGGCGCTCGTGCTGCAGGTCGTGCCCGAGGCCGAGGAGGAGGCGGGCTACCGGCGGCTGGCCGACGCCGGCCGGGTCGACGGGGTGTTCGTGCTCGACCTGCGGGTCGCCGACCCGCGGATCGCCCTGCTGGCCGAGCTGGGGATGCCCGCGGTGACCATCGCCCGGCCCGACGGGCCCAGCCCCTTCCCGGCCGTGCTGGTCGACGACCGGCCGGGCATCGCCGCCGCCGTGAGCCACCTGGCCGGGCTCGGGCACCGCCACATCGCGCATGTCGCCGGCCCCGCGCACTTCCTGCACGGTTCACGCCGCCGCCGGGCCTTCGACGACGCCCTGGACGAGGCCGGCCTGCCACCCGGCCCGGTCGTGGAGGCCGACTTCTCGGCGGCCGGCGGTGCGGCGGCGACCCGCGAGATCCTGGCCGCCGGGCCCACCGCGATCGTCTACTCCAACGACCTGATGGCCATCGCCGGGCTGTCCGTCGCCGTCGAGCTCGGCCGGGCCGTGCCCGCGCGGCTGTCGGTCACCGGCTTCGACAACACCGATCTCGCGGGCTATGTCAGTCCCGCGCTCACGAGCGTCCGCACCGACCCGTACCTGTGGGGCCGGAAAGCCGCGGAAGCCCTGCTCGAGCTCATCGACGGCGGGACGGTCGACGACGTTCCCGTTCCCGCCGCCCAGCTGGTGATCCGGGCGTCCACCGCGCCCCCGCCCCCCGAAGTCCGAACGGAGTGACCATGAAACGCGCCCTCCCGGCCGCCCTTCTCACCCTCTCTCTAGCGCTAGCCGCCGGCTGTGACGGCAGCGGCGGCGGCGACGCCGGCCAGGCCAACGCGGCCACCGGCCCGATCACCATCTGGCTCTCCAACAACCAGGAGGAGCTGGCCTGGGGCAAGGCCATGGTCGAGTCCTGGAACGGCCGGCACGCCGACCAGAAGATCACGGCCCAGGAGATCCCGGCCGGCAAGAGCTCGGAGGAGGTCATCGGCGCGGCCATCACGGCCGGCAACGCGCCCTGCCTCATCTGGAACACCGCGCCCGCCGCGATCCCGCAGTTCCAGAAGCAGGGCGGCCTGGTCGCGCTCGACTCGTTCGAGGGCGGCGACCAGTACATCACCGACCGCACGGGGGACACGGCCGAGCAGTACAAGTCGCCGGACGGCAAGTTCTACCAGCTGCCGTGGAAGTCCAACCCGGTGATGATCTTCTACAACAAGGACATCTTCGCCAAGGCCGGGCTCGACCCCGAGAAGCCGGCGCTGTCCACGTACGACGAGTTCCTGACGGCGGCCCGCAAGATCAAGTCGTCCAAGGCCGCGCAGGCCGCCATCTATCCGGCACCGAGCAGCGAGTTCTTCCAGTCCTGGTTCGACTTCTACCCGCTGTTCGCCGCCGAGACCGACGGCACCCAGCTGGTCAAGGACAACAAGGCGCAGTTCAACACCCCGCAGGGCCAGGCCGTCGCCGGCTTCTGGAAGACCCTGTACGACGAGGGCCTCGCGCCCAAGGAGATGTACAACGGCGACTCGTTCGCCGACAAGAAGGCGGCCATGGCGATCGTCGGCCCGTGGGCGATCAAGGTCTACGGCGACAAGGTGAAGTGGGGCGCCGTGCCGGTGCCGACCTCCACCGGCAAGCCGGCCGAGCAGATCAGGACGTTCAGCGACGCCAAGAACGTGGCGATGTACAGCGCCTGCCAGAACCGGGCCACGGCCTGGGAGGTCATGAAGTTCGCCACCAGCCAGGAGCAGGACGGCAAGCTGCTCGACGCGACCGGCCAGATGCCGCTGCGCAAGGACCTGCAGACCGCTTACCCGGACTACTTCGCCGGGAACGCCGCCTACAAGCAGTTCGCCGACCAGGCCGCGCGCACCGTCGAGGTGCCCAACGTGCCCAACTCGGTGGCTGTCTGGCAGACCTTCCGCGACGCGTACTCGCAGTCGGTGATCTTCGGTAAGCAGCCGGTGGCCGACGCCTTCTCGGGCGCCGCGACCAAGGTAGACCAGCTCGCCAGCGGGTCGTGATGACGGCCGCCCCCGCGGGCGGCGCGCAACGGAACCGAGTGGCGGCCGTTCTCGGCCGCCACCCGGTGGGCATGATCCTGGCCGCCCCGTACGCCGTCTACCTCGCTGTCATCTTCGCCTACCCGTTCGGGTTCTCGGTGTGGATGAGCTTCCACGACTACTTCTTCGCCGCGCCCGGCGCCATCGTCGACCACCCGTTCGTCGGGCTCGACAACTACCGGGCCGCCCTGACCGACCCGGCGGTCCGGCAGGCGTTCAAGAACATCGTGATCTTCCTGGTCATCAACGTGCCGCTCACGACCGCGCTCGCGCTGGTGCTGGCGGTCGCGCTCAACCGGGTGGTCCACGCCCGCACGTTCCTGCGGGTCGCGTTCTACGTCCCGTACGTGACCGCGAGCGTCGCCGTGGTCGGCGTGTGGCTGTTCCTGTTCAACTCGGGCGGCCTGGTCAACAGCGTCCTCGGCCCGCTTGCGCCCGACCCGTCGTGGCTGGTCAACGAGGGCCTGGCGATGCCCGTCATCGCGTTCTTCGTGACCTGGAAGCAGCTCGGCTTCTTCATCCTGCTCTACCTGGCGGCGCTGCAGAACGTGCCCAAGGAGCTCTACGAGTCGGCCTCGGTCGACGGCGCCAACGGGTGGAACAAGTTCTGGTCGGTCACCGTGCCGGCCGTCCGCCCGGCCACCGCGCTCGTGGTGATCCTGGCCCTGATCACCGGGGCCAACCTGTTCACCGAGCCCTACCTGCTGACCGGCGGGGGCGGGCCGAACGGGGCCTCGGCGTCCCCGGTGCTGATCATGTATCAGCGCGGCATCCAGCAGGGTGAGCCCGACTTCGCCGCCGCGCTCGGCGTGATCCTGGTGATCGGCGTGCTGATCCTCGCGTACCTCAATCGCCGCTTCATCGAAGGACGGGACTGACATGAGGCGCTGGCCCAACGTCGTGCGCTACGTGCTGCTCTTCCTCGGCGCGCTGATCTTCCTGTTCCCCTTCTACTACATGCTGGTCGGCTCGCTGCAGTCCGCGCCGGACACCTCGGTGGGCGGAGCGTTCCCGACCTCCGGGCTGACGCTCGACAACTACCGGGACATCAACTCGCGGGTCGACCTGCTCGGCTCGCTGGTCAACTCGGGCATCTTCACCGGCGGGGTGCTGCTCGGGACGGTCGTGTTCGGCACGCTGGCCGGTTACGCGCTGGCCCGGCTGCAGTTCCGCGGGCGGGGCGTGCTCTTCGCGCTCGTGCTGCTGGTCCAGGTGATCCCGTTCCAGCTGCTGCTGATCCCGCTGTACGTGCTGATCGTGCGCGGCTACGGCCTGGCCGACAACTACCTCGGCATGATCCTGCCGTTCGCCATCAACACCGCCGCGGTCTTCGTCTTCCGGCAGTTCTTCCTGCAACTGCCGGACGACCTGTTCGCCGCGGCCCGGCTCGACGGCGCGGGCGAGCTGCGGATCCTCTGGTCGGTCGCGCTGCCGCTGGTGCGCCCGGCCCTGCTGACCGCGGTCCTGCTGACCTTCATCGGCCCGTGGAACGAGTTCCTCTGGCCGTTCCTGGTGACCAAGGACGCGGACATGCAACCGCTGGCCGTCTCGCTGGCCAACTACATCAGCAACGTGTCCTCGCGGGCGGCCAACCCGTTCGGCGCGATCCTGGCCGGCGCCTGTGTGCTGGCCGCTCCCGCGGTCGCGTTGTTCATCGCCTTCCAACGGCAGTTCACCTCCTCCGACCTCGGTTCCGGCGTGAAAGGCTGACATGGTTCCCTACACCCTGACCCGGTTGGGCGTCGTCATGGCGCCCGACACCGGCGACCCCCTCGAGGCCGAGGGCGTTCTCAACCCGGCCAGCGGCCGTACGCCCGACGGCCGGCTGTTCCTGCTGCCGCGCCTGGTGGCCACCGGCAACGTCTCGCGCGTCGGACTGGCCGAGGTGGAGCTCAAGGACGGCGTGCCCGTCGGGGTGCGGCGCCGCGGCATCGTGCTGTCCCCGGACGAAGGCTGGGAACGCGGGCTCAACAACGCTGGCGTGGAGGACCCGCGCACCACGTGGGTGCCGAGCCTCGGCAAGCACCTGATGACCTACGTGGCGTACGGTCCGCTCGGGCCCCGGCTGGCCCTGGCCGTCTCCGACGACCTGGAGTCGTGGCAGCGGCTCGGCCCGGTGCAGTTCGCCTATCAGCCCGACCTGGACACCGACCTCAACCTGTTCCCCAACAAGGACGCGGTCTTCTTCCCCGAGCCGGTGCCCGACCCGGACGGCCGCCCGAGCTACGCGATGATCCACCGCCCGATGTGGGACCTGGGCTGGTTCCGGCCCGGCGAGGGCGTGCACCTGCCGGCCGGCATCTCCGACGAGCGGGCCGGCATCTGGATCTCGTACGTGCCGGCCGACGAGGCCGCGGCCGACCTCACCGCCCTGGTCCGCCCGCGCAAGCACCGCTGTGTCGCGCTGCCCGAGTTCCCGTACGAGGAACTGAAGATCGGGGCCGGGCCCCCGCCGCTGCGGGTGCCCGAGGGCTGGCTGCTGATCCACCACGGGGTCACCGGGTACATCCCGCCCGGCTTCGACCCGGCGAACCAGCGGGTCACCTACGCCGCCGGGGCCATGCTGCTCGACCCGGCCGACCCGAGCCACGTGCTGGACCGGACCGCCGAGCCGATCTTCGTTCCCGAGACGGCCGACGAGCAGTCGGGAACCGTGCCCAACGTTGTCTTCCCCACCGCCATCGAGCAGGTCGACGGCGTCCACTATGTCTTCTACGGCATGGCGGACAGCAAGATCGGCGTCGCTCGTCTCGACCGAGTCCCCCAAGGAGCGCGCGATGAAGCGCCGATCCGTCCTGGTGAGCAGCGGACTAGCCCTGACAGCACCGCTGCTGACCTCCACACCTAGCCGGGCCGCCGGTTCGCGGCTCACCAACACCGCCCACCTCGATTTCCTGCGCGACAGCGTCACCCCGCCCGCGCAGGTCGGCCACACCACCTACCGGCCGGCCACCGCCCTCGGCGTGCTCTGGACCTATGCCGAGCCTGGCGCCGACGGCACCTACCGGCGGATCGGGGGCGGACCGTACGACCCGGCCACCGGCACGTACGGGCAGGGCGCCTTTAACTCGGACGACATCGCGCGGGCCGCGATCGTATATCTGCGGCACTGGAAGCAGACCGGCTCGTCCCGGAGCCGCACGGCCGCGTACGAGCTGCTGCGCGGGCTGACGTATTTCCAGACGACCACATCCGGCAATGTCGTGTTGTGGATGCAGCCGGACGGGACGTTCAACGCGAGCCCCGAGCCGGTCGAGCTGCCCGACCCGTCGGACAGCGGGCCGTCGTACTGGCTGGCCCGCGCGGTGTGGGCGCTGGGCGAGGGGTACGCCGTGTTCAAGAAGGCCGACCCGGGCTTCGCGGCCTTCCTGAAGCGGCGGCTCGACCTCGCGATCGGCGCGCTCGACCGCCAGGTGCTGTCCCGGTACGGCTCCTGGCTGACCGTCGACGGCCGGCGGACGCCCGCGTGGCTGATCGTCGACGGCGCCGACGCCACCGCCGAGGCCGTGCTGGGGCTGGCCGCCTACGTCTCGTCGGGCGGGGGCCCGGCCGCCCGGCGCGCGCTGCGGCAGTTCGGCGAGGGCATCGCGGCGCTGTCCGAGGGCTCGACCCGGGAATGGCCGTTCGGCGCGGTGCTCCCGTGGGGGCTGTCCCGGTCGGACTGGCACGCCTGGGCCTCGCAGATGCCGGCCGCGCTGGCCCGGGCCGGTCAGGTCCTGGGCGACGACCGGCTCGTCCGCCCGGCGGTGACCGACTCGGCGGTCTTCACCCCGTGGCTGCTCACCTCGGGCGGCCCCGACAACGGCCGCCTGCCCGCCGCGATCGACCGCAACCAGATCGCGTACGGGGTGGACTCGCGCATCCAGTCGCTGCTAGCCGTGGCCGGCGCGACCGGGCGCACCGGTTTCCGCACGCTGGCCGGGATCGTGGCCGCCTGGTATTTCGGCGCCAACGCGGCCGGCGCACCGGCCTACGACCCGGCGACGGGCCGCACGGTGGACGGCATCGCCCCCGACGGCACGGTCAACCGCAACGCCGGCGCCGAGTCGACCATCCACGGCCTGCTCAGCATGCTGGTCCTGGACGCCCACCCGGACGTGGCCGCCCTGGCCCGTCAGGGCAGCATCGTCGACCGGGTGGGATCGACCACGGTGGAGGCCGAGTCGGCCGTCCTGGCCGGTGGCGCGACCGTCGTGACCCCGCCGTCGGCCTGGACCGGCGAGTCGCAGTTCAGCGAGGGCCGCTACGCCCGGCTGCCGGCCGGCGCCACCGCCCGGTTCACCCTGCCCGCGGCCACTCAGCCCCGGCTGGTGCTGCCGGTGGCCGACCTGCGGCCCGGCAGCGCCGCGGTCACCCGCTGGACCTCTGCGGGCCGGGGGCTGGGCAGTGTGCGGCACGGCCGGATCGGCGCGCAGGGTGCTTCGCCCGCGCCCGGGGCGCTGCTGCCGGTCACGCTGGACGGCGAGCTGCCGGCCGGCGCCACCGACCTGCTCGCCACGGCGACCGGGGGAGAGGCCGTGGTCGACGCGGTCCTGCTCGAGCCGTTGGTCTCGCGCTACGTCATCGGGGGACGCGGCCACACGACGGCCCTGCTCCGCAGCGCCGCCCGGCGCCCGGAGACGGTCGGCGTCCCGATCCCCGGCGCCGGGGTGGCCGTCGTCGAGACGTACGACGCTTCGGGCGTACTTCGCTCCCGCGTTTCCACCTCCGGGTCCGGTGCGACCGTGCGAGCGCTCGTGCTGCCCGGCGGGTTCACCGTGATCCGGCGGTAGCCGCTGGTTCGCGTTCCGCCAATTCGCGTTTCGCCCGGTGGGGCCGGCCGATCGCTGGTCGGTTGCGGCCTCACCGGCGCCGGGCGGGATACCGTGCCCGGGTGAACGCAACGTCGCGCTTCGTCGCCCGGCACCGCTGGTGGGTCCTGCTGGCCTGGCTGGCACTGGCCCTGGCCGGCGGGTTCGCCGCGCCGAAGGCGACAGCCGCGCTGTCCTACGACTTCTCGCTGCCCGGCCAGCGCGGATACGAGACCAACCGGCTCATCACCGAGCGGTTCGGCTCGGGCGGCGACGTGGCGCCGGTCCTGCTGGTCGACGACCGGCCCGCCCCAGAGCGGGCCGGTCGCCTGGCCGGGGCGGTCGAGCAGGCGTTGCCGGGTTCGCGGGTGCTGTCCTACGCCGACGAGGGGGTGCTCCGCTCGGCCGACGGCCGCCTGGGCGTCGTGGTGGTCTATCCCCGCGTCACACCCGGTCCCGAGCCGTACGCCGCCGCTCTGCCCGTCCTGGAGCAACTCGCCGGTGGGTACGAGGGGGTCACCGTGACCGGCAAGGACGCCCTGGCCGCCGAGGGTGGCGGTGAGCAGGGCGCCGATGTGCTGGTCGAGACGATCTTCGGTGGGGCCGGGGCGCTGATCGTGCTCCTGGTCGTCTTCGGCTCGGCGCTGGCGCTGATGCCGTTGCTGATCGCGGCCGGCTCGATCCTGACCACGTTCCTCATCGTCTGGGGCCTGACCGGGCTGACCGACATCTCGTTCATCGTGCAGTTCCTGCTCGCGCTGATCGGGCTGGGCGTGGCGATCGACTACGCGCTGCTGATCGTCACCCGCTGGCGCGAGGAGTTGGGCCGGGGCGCGGGCGCCGAGGAGGCCGTGCACCGGTCGATGGCGACCGCCGGCCGCTCGGTGTTCTTCTCCGGCGTGACCGTCGCGGTCAGCCTGGCCGCGCTGATCGCCCTGCCCGTGCCGTTCCTGCGCAGCGTCGGCTTCACCGGCCTGCTCATCCCCGTGGTCAGCGTGCTCGCCGCGCTCACCCTGCTGCCGGCCCTGCTGCTCACCGCCGGTCCGCGCCTCGACTGGCCGCACCGGCGCCGCACCGACCCGGAGAGCAGGCTGTGGCGGCGGATCGGCGCTTTCGTCGTCCGGCACCGCTGGGCCTCGGCCGTCGCGGCGACGGTGGTGCTGCTGGCCCTGGCCGCCCCGGCCCTGACCATCCGGCTGGGCCAGCCGACCGACGCGGCCCTGGCCTCCACCGGCGGCGACGCCGGCGCGGCGGTCACCCGGCTCGGCGCCTCGGGCATCGGCGCCGGCCTGACCACCCCGGTGGAGATCCTCACCGCCGACCCGGCCGCGGCCCGCGACGCCGTGGCCGGACTGCCCGGCGTGGCCGCCGCGGTCACCTGGCCGGGCGGCGACGGCGAGTCCCTGATCGGCGTGTGGACCACCGCGGACGCCTCCACCGAGCAGGGTGCGGCCACCGCCGCCCGGGTCCGCGCCGCGGCCGAGGCCCTGGGCGCCCGGGTCGGCGGTCTGCCCGCCGGGGACGCCGACTTCATCGACGCGGTCTACGGCAACGCGTGGTGGGTGATCGGGCTGATCGCCGTGGTCACCGTGCTGTTGCTGGTCCGGGCGCTGCGCTCGGTCGTCCTGCCGATCAAGGCGCTGCTCCTGAACGTGCTGTCGCTCGGGGCGGCGTACGGGATCACGGTCTGGATCTGGCAGTACGGGCACGGCACCGAGCTGCTCTTCGGCGAGCAGGGCGCCGGGACGATCACCACCTGGGTGCCGATCGCGGTGTTCGCGTTCCTGTTCGGCCTGTCCATGGACTACGAGGTGTTCCTGCTGTCGCGCATCCGCGAGGAGTACGACAACGGAAGCGACACCGACGAGGCGACCGTGCGCGGTGTCGCCCGTACCGGACGGCTGGTCACCTCGGCCGCCCTGATCCTGTTCCTGGCCTTCGTCTCGCTCGCGCAGGTGCCCACCATCGAGGTGAAGATGCTGGCCACCGCGCTCGCGCTGGGCATCGTCATCGACGCGACGATCGTGCGCGGCGTGCTCGCGCCCGCGCTGGTCGCCGCCCTGGGCCGGGCCAACTGGTGGAGCCCGCGATGACCCCGGGCCCGCCGGCCGTCCCGGTCGCCCCGGGGGCGCGGCGGCGGCATGATGACCTCATGGCTGAATCGCGGGAGTGGACGTACGACGGGGTGCGGGGACGACTGGCCGCGCGGACCTGGACGGGCCCGGGCGAACCGGCGCGCGTCGTCGTCCTCGCCCACGGCTACGGCGAGCACGTCGGCCGGTACGAGCGCCTGGCCGACGCGCTGGTCGCCGACGGCGCGGTGGTCCACGCCGTCGACCATGCCGGCCACGGCCGCAGCGAGGGCGAACGCGTGCACGTCACCGACTTCGAAGACGTCGTCACCGACCTGCGCACCCTCGACGAGACCGCCCGGCGCGAGCACCCGGCGCTGCCGGTCGCGCTGCTCGGCCACTCGATGGGCGGGCTGATCGCCGCCCGCTACGCCCAGCGGTACGGGCCGACGCTGGCCGCCCTGGTGCTGTCGAGCCCGCTGGTCGGCCGTTGGCCGAGCGCGGCCCAGCTGCTGGCGCTCGACGAGATCCCCGACGTGCCGCTCGACATCACCACGCTGTCGCGCGACCCGTCGGTGGGGGAACGGTACGCGGCCGACCCGCTGGTGTGGCACGGCCCGTTCAAGCGGGCGACGCTGGAGGCGATCGAGCGCGGCCTCGCCGCCGTGGCCAACGGCCCGTCCCTCGGCGACCTGCCCCTGATGTGGATCCACGGCGAGGCCGACCCGCTGGTCCCGATCGACGGCTCCCGCGCCGGCATCGAGCACCTGCGCGGCCCCCACTACGTCGAGCGCACGTATCCCGAGGCCCGGCACGAACTGTTCAACGAGCTCAACGCCGACGCCGTGACCAGCGACGTGGCCGCCTTCCTCCGTCAGGTCGCGAGCTGAACGCTCGAGTCTGCCGACCCGCTGCCCCGACAAGAGCCGTCCGGAGGAACGAACAGCGCCGCTTGACGGTTGGCCCATGCCCTGGCGCCGTAGTCGACGCCAGGCTCGTGCCGTCTTCCGCTCAGTCGGCTGACGGGCTCAGCGGCGGTGTGCTGCCGGTCAGGTGGTCGACCACCAGGGACAGGCACATCCGCTTACTGACCCCGTAACAGTGCGCGGAAGTGGCCTCCATGACGCCCGCCCATCCGACGCAACCGAGCACCATCGCGGCGACGACGACCACAGCCCGCACGGTCCACCAGACGGTGCTGCCGCGCGGCGCCGGACGGTCGTCGCCGCGCCGGCCGCGCCGCCCGGCGCCATCGTGCGGATGGTTCAGGTTCGGCGGGTGGGGCCCGATCATCGCTCACTCCTGACGGTCATAAGACCGAACGGCCCACCCGCCCCCGCGACGCGCGCCGAAGGAGTGACCTCCTCAGGGGGTGAACAACCTCCAATGCCCCTGGGAGATGACGTCGACCTCTCCGCCGGTCACCTTGAGGGCTGTCTCGGCGTCGGTGGCGTACGCCTTCAACGGCATCGTGGCGGCCCACTGCTCGGCGGCGGCCATGGAGTTGTCGGGCATGCCCGGGTAGTCGACGTGCGGGAAGATCGCGAAATCGACGAAGCCCAGCATGGTGTCCCCACCGCCGGGCGGACTCCAGCGGACGAAGCCCGGCCCGTCGCCGCTGTGCAGGGAGGCTACTGCTCGTCTCCGACACTTTCCGGTTCGAGCGGAGCGCCGCCGAAGCCGATCTCGTTGCCGTCCGGGTCGTGGAAGATGGCCTTGCGGACGCCGTTGGAGTACGTCTCGCGTTCGGCCGGTTCCAGGCCCCGCCCGGCGATCTCGGCGATACGCGTGTCGAAGTCGCTGACGAAGACGGTCTGCAACGCATGGCCCGCGTGCTCCGGCTTCTCTTCGATGTAGAGGTACCGGTGCTCGGCCAGCTCCCACACCGCCTCGACGTCGTTGGGCCGGAACGACGGCGGACCGCCGAGGAGCACCTCGTACCAGGCGGCCGCGGTGGCGTAGTCCCGGACCGGCACCCCCGCGAACAAATCAACGGTCATGCCGGCCACCGTAGACGTCCGCGCCCACGTCCGCTATCAGCCGCCCGAAGTCATAGCTGATACGGCTACTGCGGGCAGACCGTGCTCCTCGTCGCCTCGACGATTTTCGCGGCGGCCGCAGCCTCCACCTTGAACTGCGTGGCCGCGTAGTTCACCAGCTGGGCATCGGTCTCGCCCTGTCGAATGGCGTGGCATATCTCCAAGGCGTGGTGCGCGACGTTCTCGTCCGTCGGGAGGCGTTCATCGATCTTCGCGAGCGCCTCCTGGTATGCCTGCAACGTATCCTCGGAGATGTGCCACCCTGGTTCCAGGAAGGCGGATGACGGATGTGACTCGGCCGGCGCCGCGCTCGTCGGCGCTGCCGCAGGTTCCGGTTCCACGCCGGCACACCCCGCGAGCGAACCAGCTGTCAGCACCGCAACCACCCATACCCGTACCCGCACCTACGCCTCCCCAGCCGACGTGACGTACGCACGGTATCGACCAGGCGCACCCGACGTCCGCCCTGCTCCACCTGTTCCGCCGCCCTGCCGTGCGCTCGGAACGGCGCCTATGTGTTTCGTTGGCGCCTCGGGCAGGTTGAACAAGGTCGGTCCGGGGAAGGGGAATGCGGCCTCGGTTTCGGCACGATCAACGGTGGCACCTCAGGAGTCCAGGGCGGCTCGGGAACATACGCGTCCACCGGCGAAGGGAGATCGGTTCAGTGGAACGCTTCATGTACGGGTGCCTCGTCCTCGCAGGTGTTCTCCCGATCATCTTCAATCGCCGCTTCGTAGCCTCGAGCATCCAGTCAAGTCGTTCCATCTTCGGCCGCGAAGTGCGACCAGGGACGCGTGAGCCTCGGTTCACGGCGGCCTATGCGCGTGTCATAGCAATCCTGGTCGGCACGGCGATGATTGTTCTTGGCATTTTAGGAATCACGGATATCTATGCGCCTGAATAATCTGCGTTCGAACATGAGGGGAAGTCGGCTGGCCTCGCGTACCGGTCGCATGCTGTGCTGCAGTGGTGAACGGCCACGAGATCAGCGATGGCGTCGTCGCTCTTCGACGATGGAGCACCGACGACGCGACGTGGTATGCCGCAACGGTTACCGGAGATCCGCTGATCCTGCAGTTCACCGCTGAGCTGCCGACGGCTCCCGTACGGTGGCAGAGCGCGCCGGCTACCTCAGGGATCCCGAGCGGGACAGCCTCCGCGAGGTGAAAAACGAGTCCTGGTCGACAGTCTCCTACGTTCGTCGCTGGTCCGCCCCAGCCGGGACACGAGAATGACTGCGCGCACGGCACCGGGTCACCCGGGGACGGGTGAGCCGCAGCGGCTTCCGTTGCGTCTCCGACGGACTCGCCGCCACCATTGTCACGGGCGTGCCGAGGTCTGCAGGCGAGGCGCAGCCCTGCGGAATTCAGGGTTGCTCGTCCTCCGGGCTCGAGGTGGTGCCCCGACGATGGGAGTGCCACCGGCTGGACAGCACCGCGACCAGGGGCCAGCACGCCTGGGCGCCGGCGGCCACGCGTTCCGCCAGTCCCACCCGACCACCGGTGCTCAGAGTGACACCGAACCAGGCGACCAAGCCGAGCAGGATCAGCGCTGCGGCGACGGACACGACCGGGCGCAGCGCCGCCGGGCCGCGACCGGCCCGGTGCCAGGCGAGCGCCGGCCACACCGCGAGAGCCACGAACGCCACCCCGGCGGCGACCGCGTGGGCCGGCGCGGGCCCCGCGGCCGGCAGAGGAAACGCCGCCACCAGCATCGTCGCCACGCCACCGAGGCCGAGCACGGCCCGACCGGCCGGAGCTGCCTGGGCCAGACCCAGCGCGGTGACGCCGTGGCAGACGCCGACGCCCAGCAGCGCCACGGTCATCAGCCAACGATCAGTGGCATCCTGCGCCGCCAGGGAGCTGATCGTGGCCACCGTGCTGTCGTAACCTCCCGGCTGCCGCTGAGCGGCCAGAGTCCATCCGCCGATCAGCACAGCAGGGGCTGCCCCGGAGGACAGCAACGTCCACCAAGGCGGAGACGATCGCATGATCACATTGTGCCGGAACCCGCGAACTCGGGCGGCGAGTCCATCCGGTGTGCCGTCAATTCGGCTGCAAGCTGACCGGCTGTCCTATTAGGGTCTCGGGATGGATTGGGTCGAGGGGTTCTACTCGCGGACCGGCGCGTGGTGGGGCCGGGCCGAAGCGCGCATCGGCGAACGCGATCATCGGCGGCTGGCCCTTCTCCATGAGCACGCCGGCGTCGGACCCCGGCGGGTGCTCGAGCTGGGGTCCGGCTACGGAACCACGGCCGCGGTGGCGGCGCGGGCCGGTCACTCGGTGACCGCGGTCGAGATCAGCGATCGGGTCGACTACGCCGCCGCATTCGTCAAGGACGTCGGCTCCGGGGATTTGACCGTGGTGAAGGACGACTTCTATGCGGTCCGCCTGGAGGGACAGTTCGACGTCGTCTGCTACTGGAACGGCTTCGGCGTCGGCTCGGACGCGGACCAGCGCAGGTTGCTCGGCCGGGTCGTCACGGACTGGCTTCGACCCGGTGGGGTCGCCTTGATCGACGTCTTCAACCCCTTCGTCTGGGCCCGGTGGGACGGCGATACCGAACACAAGGTGGCGGATCCCGAGCACGGGTACGAGCACGAGCTGTTCGAGCAGACCGTCTTCGACCCGGTGACCTGTACGGCCATCGACACGTGGTGGGAGGCCGGTAGGCCGGACGACAAGATCAGCCAGAGTCTCCGGTGCTACACGCCCGCGGACCTTGAGCTCCTGATCGCCGGTACCGGTCTGCACCTCACGGCGATCAGTGTCGGAGAACAGACCATCTCCCTGGCACGACAGCCGGGATGGCACCCCCTGCTGCGCGAGCACCACGAGTATCTGGCCGTTCTCCGGCACAGTTCTCCTCAGCCCAGGTGACAACACGAGGCTTCAGATCGACCGGGCAATCGCGGCGACCTCGCTCAGGTGCCGCGCCTTCGTAGCGGCCCACCGTTCGGCCGCGTCGCCGTCGCCAGTCACACGGGAGCCGAACACCACGAAGTCGCTGGAGCCCGCCCGGTCGCCGATGCGATCGGTGAGCATCGTGGTCCTCATCGCCGCATGGACGCCCGAGGCCTCGAGCTCCTCGACGCTGTATCCGGCCGTACACAGCACCAGTGCCTTCCGGGCGCGACGCACCGTGGGCTTGTAGGCGAACCCGACCGTCCATACCCGGTCGAACCAGCCCTTGAGGACGGCGGGGCAATCCGCCCACCAGACCGGATAGATGAAGGCCCAGACCTCGGCGGCGTCGAGCCGGTCATGCTCGGCGGCCACGTCGGCGGGGACGGGTGTATCGGCTGCGTAGCTGGACTCGCGTTCGTACTCCTCCAGCGTGAGGACACTGCGAAATCCCATCGCGTACAGGTCCGAGACCGTGGCCGTATGGCCGGAGGCGCCGAGCGCGTCCAGGAACGTGCCCAGCACCTTGTGCGTGAAGCTGCGCCCGCCCGGGTGCGCGTAGACGACATGAACCCGAGTCATGATCCCATCCTTGCGTACGGCGATGCGGGTCGCGACGCTGCAGAGGCCGAGCGCGGCGCGGGTGGGTGTGGTCGGGACCCAGCAAGGAGACGCGGCCAGCAGCGCCGCGACGTCTGTGGTCAGCCGGGCCGGTCGGGGTCCGGGCGGAGCCGGAGTCCCTCGCCGGCCACCGCGTCGACCGCGCCGGACCACCACCACGCCGTGCCGTTGACATAGAGGCAGGGCGATTCCGCGGTGATGTCGTCGCGCAGCCGGGTGAGCTCGGCGCCGGGCAGCAGCAGGCGGACCGCCCGGCCGTCGGACATCGGCAGGTCCCAGCCGAACCGGCCGTCCCGGTCGGCCCGCGGGTCGCGGACCGGGTCGCCGGCGAGGTGGGCGACGCGGTGCCGGATCGGGGTCTCGTCCAGTTCCGCCGCGCGCCGCCGGACCGCCGTGAGGAAGGCGTCCAGGTTGGCCTCGGCCAGGTCGGGCCGCGCGTCCTCGATCGGGGCCGTTCCCGGGTTGATCATGGGAGGACGCTACGGCGGTGGGCCGCCGGGGGAATGGTGGTCGGTCGGCGGTCACCCGTGCGGGTCGAGGCGGTTCACCGCGGCGACCACGTCGGGGAAGACGTCGATGCACGCGTCGACGTGACGTGGGTCGAAGTCGTCCAGGCTGCGCACCCCGCTCTGCAGGCAGGCGATGAAGCTCAGCCCCGCACCTCCGGCGGCCACCGCGTCACCCGGCGAGTCGCCCACGTAGACGCAGTCGCCGGGCGCGAAGCCGGTCTCGGCCAGCAGCTCGTCGAACGCGCGCGGGTCCGGTTTGCGGAACCGGGTGTTGCCCTGGTGATAGGCGCCGCTGACCCGGCCGGCGAGCACGTGGTCGGCGGCCAGCATGTGCCGGACCTCCGCCTCGGCCCGGGAGGTCAGCAGCAGGACGGTCCGGCCGGCCAGGACCAGCTCGTCGAGCGCCCGCAGGTTCTCCTCCGGGATCACGTCCAGCCGGCCGGCGGCCAGATACTCCTGGTGGGCCACCGGGAACAGCTCGGCGAACCGGTCCAGGTCCACCCCGGGCGACCGCCGCGGCATGGCCTCGAGCAACGTGTCACCCCAGGTGGCCAGGTGCACCGCGCGCGACATCGGCGGGCGGCCCAGCCGGGCCAGCACCTCGTTCTCCAAGTCGTACGAGGCCGCCTCGGTCAGGCAGAGGGTGTCGTCGACATCGATGATCACGGCCCGGAGCACCGGCGAAGCCTAACCGCGGACGGGACCGACCACCACGCCTTTCCCCGGCGTTCACGTCGCTGCATCCCGGCTTCGCTACGGTCCCGCTCGTGGACGGATATTGCGAGCGGCTCGGCCCCGGCCTGCTCGGCGAGCCCCTGAACGCCCTCAGCAACGCGGCCTTCCTGCTCGCCGCGGTCTATCTGATCGTCCGGCGCCCGCGCTCGCTCCTGCCGTTCCTGTTGGGCCTGGTGGGCCTGTGCAGCCTCGCCTTCCACACCTTCGCGACGCCGGTGACCGCCGCGCTGGACACCCTGTCGATCCTGGTCTTCGTGCTGACCGCGACGGTGCTGCTGACCCGCTTCGGGCTCGGCGTGCGAGCCACCCGGGCCTGGCTGGCCGTCCCGGCCTTCGTGGCCTTCGCCGTGGTCGTCACCGTGCTGCTGCGGGGCGCGCTGGGTGGCTATCTGCCCGCGCTGCTGACTCTGGCCGGCTTCGCGGTCGTCCTGCGCGATCGCCGGCTGGCCGCCGCCGCCGTGATCTTCGCCGTGTCGCTCACGCTGCGGACCGTCGACGGGCCGTTCTGCGCCACCGTCCCGGTCGGCACCCACTGGTTGTGGCACTGCCTCAACGCCGTGGTGCTGACGCTCGTCGCGCTCACGGTGGACAGCTACGCCCGCACGCGGTCCGGCGGCTCCTAGCGCCTGGTGGCCCGGGTCGCGTGCAGGGCTGCCAGCAGTTGCAGCCGGTCCGCGTCGGCGGTGCCGGGCTCGGCCGTGTAGACCACCATGACCGGGCCGGGGCTGCCGGGCAGCGGGTACGTGTCCCAGGACAGGTCGATGCCGCCGACCTCGGGGGCCTGGAAGGTCTTGGTGCCGCTGACCGAGGCGCGGACGTCGTGCCGGGCCCACAACTGCCGGAACTCGGCGCTGCGGATGCTCAACTCGCCGACGACGGCGGTGGCCCGGGGGTGGGCCGGGTCGGCCGCGACGGCGGTCCGCATCATGCCGATGTAGTCGAGGGCCTGCCGTTCCCAGTCCGGGCAGGTTCGCTCGGCGGTGCGGGCGTCGTCGAACATCAGCAGGAGCATGTTGAGCCGGTCCGGCGGGATGCCGGTCGGGTCGCCCAGCAGCGCCTCGGCCATCGGGTTGGCGGCCAGCAGGTCGAGGTGGCGGCCGAGCACGATCGCCGGGGTGTCCAGTGCCCGCAGCAGCCGCCGGGTGTTCTCCGGCACCGTATCGGGGGATCGGTCCGTGCGTCCGGGCATCGGGCGGCGAGCCGCGTGGGCCAGCGTGAACAGGTGCCGGCGCTCGTCGTCGTCGAGGATCAGCGCGCCGGCCAGCGCGTCGAGGACGTCGTCGGACGGGCGCACCTCGCGGCCCTGCTCCATCCGCTGGTAGTAATCCGTGCTCAGTCCGGCCAGCAAGGCCAGTTCCTCGCGCCGCAGCCCGGCCACCTTGCGCCGGCCGCCCGGCTCGAGGCCCACGTCGCGCGGGTGCAGCCGGCCGCGCCGGGCCCGCAGGAAGTCGCCGAGCTCCCGGGCGTACGGATGGGTCATGCCGCAAGTGTGCCGCCTGGCCGCACCGGCCGGGTAGGTCTCGCAGACCTAGGGAAGCGGGAACGATCGAACCGTGCCGTTTCGCTCCTAACGTCGGCTCCGTTGACACCGACCGACCCAGGAGCAGCAGATGACCGGATGGACCGCCGACCTCATTCCCGCCCAGCACGGCCGGGTCGCCGTCGTGACCGGCGCCAACTCGGGACTGGGCCGGGTCACCGCGACCGAGCTGGCCCGGCACGGCGCCCATGTCGTGCTGGCCGTCCGCAACGTGGCCGCCGGCCGGGAGGCCGCCCGGGGGATGGGCGACGACGTCGAGGTGCGCGAGCTCGACCTGGCCTCGCTCCAGTCCGTACGCGCCTTCGCCGCGCGCCTGGCGGCCGACCACCCGGTCGTCGACCTGCTGGTCAACAACGCCGGCCTGGTGCTGCTGGGCCCGCGCCACACCTCGGCCGACGGGTTCGAGCTGCACCTGGGCACGAACCTGCTCGGCCACTTCGCGCTGACCGGGCTGCTGCTCGACCGGCTGGGCGCGGCCAGGAACCCGCGCGTGGTCAACCTCAGCTCGATCACGCACAAGAGCGCGCACCTCGACTTCGACGACCTCATGTACGAGCGGAACTACCGGGCGTCCACCGCCTACAGCCGCTCCAAGCTCGCCACCACGATCTTCGGTCTCGAGCTGGACCGCCGCCTGCGCGCCGCCGGCTCACCGATCGTCAGCGCGCTGGCCCACCCCGGGCTCACTCGCACCAATCTGACGCCGCGGGCCTGGGAGCACCGCGGCCGGCTCGGCCGGCTGATCTCGTCGGTCGGCCTGCTGGCCACCCAGCCGGTCGAGCAGGGCGCTCTGCCGCAGCTGCGAGCCGCGACCGACCCGGCTGTGCGCGGGGGGCAGTTCTTCGGCCCGTCCGGGCTCGGGGAGACGCGGGGCCGGGTGGTCGAAGCCCGGCTGAGCCGGGAGGCGGCCGACCCGGCGGTGGGCCGGCGGCTCTGGGCGGCGGCCGAGGAGCTGACCGGCGTCCGGTACCTCTGACCGGGCCGCCCTCTGTCAGGATGCCGGGATGACGGGACGGAGCCGGCTCGCGTTCGTGGTCCGGAGCGGGGCGCTGGGCGGTGACGAGATCAGCCGGCGGCTCGGCCTGCGGCCCACCGACGTCTCCGAGCGCGGCGAGCCGGTGTCGCGCCGGCACCCGGACCGGCTGCGGGAATGGACGACCTGGTCGCTGACCAGTCCGGCGGCGCAGAGCGACGTGCCGGCCGACCACCTGCGGGCGCTCCTCCCGGTTGTCGAGGCGCGGATCCCGGCCCTGCGCCGGTTGGAGGCCGAGGGCGCGACGTTGTTCTGGTCGTACTTCGTCGTCGCCAAGCCGCTGGGCGCCACGTTCGGGTTCGAGCCGGATCTGCTTTCCCGCCTGGCCGAGGTGGGCGTGTCGCTCGACTTCGACGTGTACGACAGCGACGATGCCGGCTGAGGCGTGCCGGCGCGCGGCGGGACTCAGGCGCCCAGGGCGATGATCACCGCGGCGGCGGGGGCGTCCGGCACGGTGATGGTCACGACCCGGCCCGTACGCAGGGTCAGGCGCAGGGCCGGCCCGGAGCGGACGGTGCAGTTGGTGCGCGACGGCGTCCACCAGAAGCCGTAGGCCACGCGCCACCACGGCAGCTCGACGACCTCGGCCCGTTCGATCCGCTCAAGCCGGTAGGCGCAGCGCGGCCACCCCAGCACCCCGAACCGGACGGAGACGCCGTTCGGGCCGGCGGTGGTCCGCACGCTGCCGGCGGTCAACGCCTCGAGCAGGACGGCGAGCACCGCCACCAGGAGCGGCACCAGGTCGCGCCGGCTACCCGCTCCCGGGTTTCCCAGGGTCAGAAGCGGCACCACCAGGGCGGCGGTCAGTACCATCACGGGCCAGTTGGTGGCCCGTCCGGTGTAGATCGAGTATCGGCCGGGGCCGGGCAGTGCGGACGCCGTCACGGGATGCCTCCTCGTCAGGTGAGTCTCTCGATGAGGCGGATCAGGTCGTGCCGGCCCAGGCCGTGCCGCCGGGCGACGGCCACCAGCGTGTGGGCCGCCTCGGTCACCGGCGCCGGCTCCGGCACGGCGGAGGCCACCCGCGCCCCGCGGCCGCGGCGGAACTCCAGCAGGCTCTCGTCGCGGAGCTGCCGGTAGGCGGCCAGCACCGTGTTGCGGTCGACCGACAGGGCCTCGGCCAGCTCGGCCGCGGGCGGAAGCTGCTCGCCCACGGCGAGCTCGCCCGAGGCCACTCCCTGACGGACGCACGCGGCGATCTGGTGCTGCAGCAGCTCGCGCGACGAGTGATCAACTATCCACCTCATAGTGCTAGCATTATCAGCACCATCCGAGGCTCGCGTCAATGGTTACCCGGCGTCAGGGCGCCCGGCGTCAGGGCGCGACCATCTCCGACGAACGCGAACCGCTCATGGTCGAACAGGCCGCCGGGACGCGAGGGGCCACGCCGACGCTGCGGTTCTGCTAGAAATTCTCGGGGAGAAACGATGACGGTTCTCGAGGGAAACGATGGCAGTCATTGAGGAGACGCGATGACCCCGCTCACCCTGGCCCGGGCCGACGCGCTGGCCGACGGCGTTCTGCGCCACGCCCGCTCCATCGACGCGGCGCCGCTGGCCGTGGTCGTGCTCGACGCCGGCGGTCACCCGGTGGTTGTCAAACGTGAGGACGGCGCCGGCATCCTGCGCTTCGAGATCGCCCGGGCCAAGGCGTACGGGGCTCTGGGCATGGGCCTGTCGTCCCGCGAGATAGGCGAGCGCGCCGACAGCTATCCCGCCTTCTTCACGTCGCTCGCCGCCGTCGCCGACGGCCGGCTGGCTCCGGCGGCCGGTGGCATCCTCCTGCGCGACGACGATGGCGTGGTGGTGGGCGCCGTCGGCGTCAGCGGCGACACGTCCGACGTGGACGAGGACTGCATCCTGGCCGCGCTGAGCTGAGAGGCGCCGGGCCGGCGTCAGGCGGGCCTCGGCGGCGTACCGCGTGCCCCGCGACGATCCGGGCCCGGTCCCAGCGATCTGCTCCGGCCCACTGCAGGGGCGACCGTGGCGCCTGTCTCGGGGCAGGGGCCGCGCCGCGACAACGGGGCGAGCCCGATCGGAGCGTCGTCAGGGGGTGGCCGCGGCGACGAGTTCCTGATAGGCGGCGACGCCGTCGGGGTCGGCGTAGCCGCCCGCGGGGACCGTCGAGGTGCCGAGATACCAGTTGTCGAGCTGCCAGTAGCTGATGATGCGGAAGCCGTGCGTGGTCAGCCACGTCCGGGAGGCTCGGATGGCCGGCCCGCGGGACGCCCGGGTGCCCTGGTCGTCATCGATGCCCCACTCGGGCAGCGTGAGGGACCGGCCGAGACCGGCGAAGGCGTTGTACCACCGGATCATCCGCGGGTCGTTGCCGACGCTCACCGGGTCGTCCGGCTCGCTGCCGCGGGTGCTGGCCTGCCAGTAGAGGTCGAGGCCGTAGGCGTCGGCATAGGCGGCCGGCACGATCCAGTCGCGGATCTCGTTGTCGCCGCCGGTGCCGTTGGCGGTGACCCGGGTCGAACCGGACCGCCACTGGTAGGACATGTAGATGGGCACCACGGTGACGGCCGGGTTGACCGCCTTGGCGACCACGTAGACCCGCTGGAACGCGGCGACGAACCGGACGCCGGTCATGTCGTTCTCGGGCTCGTGGTTGAAGGTCAGATAGCTGCCGGCCGGCATCGCCGCGGCGATGTTCTGGATCTCGAGGTCGCATCCGCCGGCGGCCACGGCGACCGGCGTGCAGGACGTCTTGAAGGAATACCACAGCGTGGCGCCGTCAGTGGTGTGGCAGCTGACCGCATCGGCCGGCGGCAGCTGGCCGGCCGACGCGAACACGCGCCGGATGCCCAGCTCGCCCAGGTGGGTCCGCTCGTCGAGGAAGCCGGCGCAGGTGTTGCCGCTGCCGACGGTGTCGGCGGCGGACGTCGTCGCCCCGACCGCGAGCGTCGGCAGGGCCGCCCGGGCCGGTGCCGGCCCGGCCGCCGCCAGCAGCACGACCGCGAGGACAGCGACGGAAGTTCGGTACAGGGCAGTCGGCATGCCCTCACGGTAAGGACATCAATCGATAGATCGCCATACAGCGATGCATTCACTCACCACGCTCACCAACCCGTTGACCGGCACGCTGCCGGGCGGGCACGGCGCTCGCGTATGAGAACCCCCACGCCTTTCGCCGACGCCGTGGCGGCCTTCCTCGACGCGGACGACAATCGGCGCATGAAGGCCATCATCTACCGCGACAACGGCGGCCCCGAGGCTCTGCGGCTCGTCGACCGGGACGTGCCCGTGCCCGGCCCCGGCGAGGTCCGCGTCCGCGTGACCGTCTCCGGCGTCAACCCGACCGACTGGAAGACCCGCTCCGGCGTCACCAACCCCAAGCAGTTCCCCGAGGTCACTCCCCACGTCGACGGCGCCGGGGTGATCGACGCGGTGGGGGAGTCGGTCGACCCCGGCCGGGTCGGGCAACGCGTGTGGTTGTTCCTGGCCACCCAGGGCCGGCCCACCGGCACCGCCGCCGAGTTCGCCGTCGTGCCCGCCGGTCAGGCCGTCCCGCTGCCCGACGCGGTGAGCTTCGACGTCGGCGCCTCGCTGGGCGTCCCGGCGCTCACCGCCCACCGGGCGCTCACCATCGACGAGGACGGGCCCCGCCGGCTCGCCCCCGGCGCTCTCGACGGCCGGGTGGTGCTGGCCGCGGGCGGGGCCGGGGCGGTCGGCCACGCGGTGATCCAGCTGGCCCGGTGGGCCGGCGCCACCGTGATCAGCACGGTCAGCGGCCCGGAGAAGGCCCGGCTGGCCACCGCCGCCGGCGCCCACCACGTCGTCAACTACCGCACGGGCGACCCGGCGGCGGCGATCCGCGAGCTGGCCCCGGACGGTGTCGACCTCGTCGCCGAGGTGGCGCTGGGCGCCAATCTCGCGCTCGACCTGGCCGTCCTGCGCACCCGGGGCACGATCGCGACCTACGCCAACGACGGCGGCCGGCCGGTCGAGCTCGACGTGCGGCAGAACATGACGCTCAACTCGCGCCTCCAGTTCGTGCTTCTCTACACCGTCGGCACGCAGGCGCTCCAGGCCGCCGCGGCCGACGTCGCCGCCGCCGTCGGGGACGGCGCGATGCCCGTCGGCGAGGAGCACGGCCTGCCGCTGGTCCGCTTCCCGCTGGCCGACACCGCCGACGCCCACCGCGCGGTCGAGGCCGGGACAGTCGGCAAGGTCCTGGTGGACGTCGCGCCCTGACCTCCGCCGGCGGCACCTCTGAGCGCCGGATCGCGGACTTGTCCGGCGCTCAGCCGGTGACGGTCAGGCCGGCCTTGCCCAGTTCGTAGGCGGGCAGCATGTCGTCGTGCTCGTCGCTGTCGAAGCTGTCCAGCGAGACGACGGCGATGCCCTGCCCGGTCGGCACGAGGAAGGCCCGTTCCGGCTCCAGGGCGTCGTCGAGCTGGCTCTTCTGCCGATAGACGACCTCCAGCCCGGGCCGGCCCCCGATCGGCAGCTCGGTGAAGACCGCGTCCTGTGCCCGGTCGCCGATGAAGGCGGTCAGGGCCGGGCGTGGCTCGCCCGCCGGCCCCGTCCACACGCGCAGGAAGCCGATCGAGCCGGCCGGCTTGGCGTCGATCTCGCAGGCCATCGTCAGCGGCCCGCGGCGGGTCAGCTCGGCCAGCACGTCGTCCGCCTCCACCCGTACGGCCTTGGGCTTCCAGGACTCCGCGATGCCGAACGACACGGGCAGCGCGCAGCCGTCGGCGGCCGTGCCGACCCTGGCCTTCTCGGCCGCCTGCGGGGCCGCGGGCGGAGCAGCCGCGCTCGCCGGGGCGGGTGGCCCGGCCGCTTCGTTGCCCTGGCAGGCCCCCAGGGCGAGCGCGGCGACGGCGAGGGTGGCGGGGACGGCGCGACGCCGCGTGCCGGCTCGAGTTCTCACGAGGTCGAGAGTGTACGGGCCGGAAAGCGCGCGGTCTGCCCCGTACCGACCGGGGTTGTTGTCGGTGTCCGGCTCTGACTACTGCACGCCGTCCTGGCCGGACTGGCCGGTCAGCTCACCAGGGCGGCCGCGGCCAGCTACAGCCAGGTCGGCACGTCCATCAAGGAGTTCGCCGCCCTGGCCACCGAGGCGTCGACCGCGGCCGACCCGGCGACCGCGGCCGACAACCCGGCCTTCGTGAAGTCCGGCAAGGAGGTCACCGCGGCGTGCAAGGCGGCCGGTGTGACGGTTAACTACTGACAGCAGACACGCGCCGGGCGACGGGGGAGTGATCCGATGGCCACGATCGACCGCGTCGAGGTGCTGGTGACGTCACCGGGACGCAATTTCGTGACGTTGCGGATCACCACGTCGGACGGGGTCACCGGGCTGGGGGACGCCACCCTCAACGGGCGGGAGCTCGCCGTCGCGGCGTACCTCCGGGAGCATCTCGCGCCGCTGCTGATCGGGCGGGACCCGGCCCGCATCGAGGACACCTGGCAGTACCTCTACCGGGGGGCCTACTGGCGGCGCGGGCCGGTCACCATGACGGCGATCGCCGCGGTGGACGTCGCGCTGTGGGACATCAAGGGCCGGGTCGCCGGGCTGCCGGTCTACCAGCTGCTCGGCGGGCGCTCCCGGGACGGCGTGCTGGTCTACTGCCACGCCAGCGGCCGCGATGCCGAGGAACTGCTGGACGACGTGGCGGCGTACCGGGAGAAGGGTTTCACGGCCATTCGGGCGCAGGCCGCCGTGCCCGGGCTGAGCGGCAGCTACGGCGTTCGCAAGGGTGCCTTCTACGAGCCGGCCGCCACCGCGCTGCCCGACGAGCAGGCGTGGAGCACCGAGGCCTACCTCGACTTCGCCCCGGGCTACCTGGCCCGGGTGCGGGAGAGGTTCGGCTTCGGTCTCCACCTGCTGCACGACGTGCATCACCGGCTCACCCCGATCGAGGCCGCCCGGTTCGGCCGCAGCGTCGAGGAGCTGCGCCTGTTCTGGATGGAGGACCCGACCCCGGCCGAGAACCAGGAGGCCTTCCGGATCATCCGCCGGCACACGACGACGCCGATCGCCACCGGTGAGGTGCTCAGCTCGATCTGGGACGTCCAGCACCTCATCACCGAGCAGCTGATCGACTACGTCCGCACCACCGTCGTGCACGCGGGGGGCATCACGCACCTGCGCCGCATCTTCGACCTGGCCGCGCTGTATCAGGTGCGCACCGGATCGCACGGGGCCACCGACCTGTCGCCGGTGACGACCGCCGCCGCCGTGGCTGTCGACATCTCGGTGCCCAACTTCGGCATCCAGGAGCACATGGGTCACACCCCGGAGACGTACGAGGTCTTCCGCGGCACGCCCCGGCTGGAGAGCGGCATGCTGTTCCCGTCGGAGGAGCCGGGGCTCGGCATCGACTACGACGACGAGGCGGCCGCCCGGTTCCCGTACGAGCCGAAATACCTCCCGGTCGCGCGCCGCCTCGACGGCTCCCTGCACGACTGGTGAGCGGCCGCTCCTGGAATGCCTCAGACGTCCGTGCCGCTGGCCGACTCGGCCTTGTCGTGCTCGTCGAGGGGCTGCTCGGCGCTCCCGCTCTCGCTGGGCGCCTTGCGCGAGGCGTCGACCTCGGTCGGGGTGAGCGGCGAGTCGGCGCCCTCTTCGGCAGCTCCGCGCTCGATGTTCTGGTCGGTCATGATGCCTCCTGTCCGTGGATGTCGTGCCCACCCCGGTTACCCGGTGATCGGCCGGCCATTCACGCGCTGGCGTCCTGAACGAGCAGCCCGTCGAGGTGGGCGATCTCCAGCACCATCCGGACCATGGCCGTCGGCTCCCGCAGCATCAGCGTGGCGCCCCGGTTGGCCGCCATCCGCTTGGCCGCCACGAGCACCCCGATGCCGCTGGAGTCCAGAAAGGTCACGGCCTGCATGTCCACGTCGATGAAGGACGCGTTCTGACCGTCCACGACGCTGCGCAGAACCCCGCGCAGCACGTCGACCGTCTCGAGGCTGATGTCGCCCTCGGGGATGACGGTGACGCGGTCGCCGTCGCGCTCGATCCGGTATTCCAAAGACATTCGCAACCTCGGTTGATCGGGAGAACCGTCGGACGCGGCTGCGTTACCCCGCGACCAAGCGATCAAACAGCCGTTCCGCCGAACCTCACCCTGCGGGGACCGTCGAGTCACCCGACTCGACGGTCCCGGGCTCGTCAGTGTGTCTCGGAGTTCGCCCCGCGGTCGGGTCCGGTGCTGGGGGCCGGTCCGGCAGCGGTTTCCCTGACCGCGGCCGTGGCTCCGCTCCCCGGCCGGGCATCGCTCCCCGGCCGGGCATCGGTCGCCGGCTGGGCATCGGTCGCCGGCCGGGCATCCGCGGCGGGCTCAGCGCCGGGCTCAGCCTCGGCATCCGGCACAGCCTTGGCATCCGGCGCGGGCTCGACGTCGGCCCGGGGCTGAATGTCCGGCGTGGGGTGGGTGTCCGGCGTGGGGTGGGCGTCGGTCGCGCCGTGGGAGCCGGCCTCGTCGTGGGAGCCACCCTTGCGGCGGTGCAGGGTGAAGGTGATGACCAGGACGACCAGGGCGCCGACGATCAGGCCCAGGATGGCGCTGAGGATGGTGTTGACCAGCCAGCCGATCAGGCCGCCGAGCGGACCGGTGGCGTCGTGCGCCGCCTCCTCCAGGTGGTGCACCTGCTCGTAGAGGAAGTGCCAGCCCAGCTCGTCGGTGCCGACCAGCAGGATGTGCCCGCCGACCCACAGCATCGCCGCGGTGCCGACCACGGTCAGCGCCGTCAGGACCTTGGGCATCGCCTTGACCAGTCCGCGGCCGAAGCCGGCGACCGGGCCGCTCGACTTCTGCGACAGTCGCAGGCCGGCGTCGTCCATCTTCACGATCAGGCCGACCGCGCCGTACACCGCGACGGTCATGACCAGGGCGACCACGGCCAGGATGGCCAGGCGCGACCAGAACGGCTCGTCGATCACCTCGTTGAGGGTGATGACCATGATCTCGGCCGACAGGATCAGGTCGGTGCGGACGGCGCCGGAGATCAGGGTCTTCTCGTCCGGCGCCTTGTCCTGCGCGCCGTGCGCGTCGTGGTGGGCTATCCGGGCCCAGACCTTCTCGGCGCCCTCGTAGCAGAGGTAGGCGCCGCCGAGCATGAGGATCGGCGTGAGCAGCCAGGGCACGAACTGGCTGAGCAGCAGGATCGCCGGCAGGATGATCAGGAACTTGTTGCGGAGCGACCCCAGCGCGATGCGCTTGATGATCGGGATCTCCCGTTCGGCCGCCAGGTTCCGCACGTACTGGGGCGTGACCGCGGCGTCGTCGATGACCACGCCGGCGGCCTTGGCCCCGGCCTTCGCCGCGGCCACACCGATGTCGTCGACCGACGCGGCGGCGGCGCGAGCCAGCACCGCCACGTCATCCAGCAGGGCTACGAGTCCACCGGCCAAGACAAGTCCTTCCTCAGTTGGGCATCGTCCGTGCGCCCTCATTCTCGCTCAGGCCGGCGCGTCGTGCTCCGGGCCCCACGAGTCGGTCTTCCCGGCGGGCGTGCATGGCCGCCGGGAGCGCAATGGTCTGACCGGTTCCGGCACTATTGCCAGTTATTGGCAACTGCGGCAGGATGGCCGTAGGAACGAGTGTTGCTTGGCCGTGACCCGCCGTTCCGTCGTGGAGGGCGTTCCGGGGCGATGATCCACCAAGCCGGGGCGCCCTCGGCGGGTCGGCGGCGGCGCCGGGGCCGGCCCGGGTCACCCGCCCCGCGGGTGGAACAACAGATGGAGATATCCGTCGTGCTCCACACGCTTGACGCCGATGCCGTAGACGGGCTCGAGGATCGCCGGGTCGAGCACCTCGCCGACCGACCCGGCCGCCACCACCCCGCCCTCGCCGAGCAGCACCAGGTCGTCGCAGTAGCGCGCGGCCAGGTTCAGGTCGTGCAGCACCACCACCGAACAGGTGCCCAGTCCCCGGACCAGGCCGAGCACCTCGTGCTGGTAGCGGATGTCGAGATGGTTGGTCGGCTCGTCGAGCAGCAGGTGGGTGGCCTGCTGAGCCAGGGCGCGGGCGATCAGCACACGTTGCCGTTCGCCGCCCGACAGGTCGCCGAACGGCCGCGGGCCGAGGTGGGTGGCGCCGACCCGGGCGAGGCTGCGGGCCGCTATCTCGTGGTCGGCCCGGCCGGTGCGCTGGAAGGTGCCGAGATGCGGGCCGCGCCCGAGCAGCACCATCTCGGCGACGGTCAGCGCCGTCTCCCCGCCGGTCTCCTGCACGACCACGGCCAGGCGGAGCGCGGTCTCCCGGGGCGTCAGCGAGGGCAGCGGCCGGCCGTCCACGGTGATCCGGCCGGACGGGCTGCGCAGGGCGCCGTACAGCAGCCGGAGCAGGGTGGTCTTGCCGGAGCCGTTCGGCCCGATCAGCCCGAGCACCCGGCCCGGCAGGGCGGTCACGCTGACGCCGTCGATCACGGGCTCGGCGCCGTACCGCCACGACACCCCGGATGCCTGGATCACGCCGGGAACCGCGAGACGATGCGCTCGAGGCCGTCGACGGCCGGGGGAGCGGCGTCGCTCCCGCAGCCGGCGGCCGGCAGCAGCGCGGCGGACAGGATGGCGATTTTTCTCAGGGCCGGCCTCCCTGCAGACGGCGGATCAGGATCAACAGGAACGGGGCGCCCAGCAGCGCGGTGATGATGCCGATGGGGATCTCCTGCGGGGCCAGCGCCACGCGGGCCAGCACATCGGCCGCGACCAGCAGGATCGCGCCCAGCAGGGCGGCCACCGGCACCACCCGCACGTGCGGCGCCCCGACCAGCCGGCGCGCCAGGTGGGGCACGACCAGGCCGACGAAGCCGATGCTGCCGGCCGCCGACACCAGCACACCCACGCAGAGCGAGACCATGACCAGCAGCCGGAGGCGGAACCGGTCGGGCGAGAGGCCGAGCGTGTGCGCGGTCTCGTCGCCCACGGCGAGCGCGTCCAGCCGGCGGCCGGTCACGGTCAGACCGGCGATCGTGCCGCCGATCACGATCGCCGCCACGGCGAGCAGAGCGTCCCAGCGGGCCGGCCCGAGCGAGCCGAGCAACCAGAACATGACCGAGCGGGCGCCCTCGGCCGAGCCCGAGGCGAAGATGAGGAAGCTGGTGGCGGCGTACAGGGCGTAACCCACGGCCACGCCGGCCAGCAGCAGCCGCACCGAGGTGACCCGGCCGCCGCTCCGCGCGACCAGGAAGACCAGCAGCGACGCGGCCAGCGCGCCGAGAAAGGCGCTGGCCGGCAGGGCGTACCGGCCGAAGCCGGCACCCGCCCCGAACAGGATGGCCGCGGCGGCGCCGCTGGAGGCGCCGGAGTTGATGCCGAGCAGATAGGGGTCGGCCAGGACGTTGCGCACCATCGCCTGCAACGCGACGCCGCAGACCGCGAGGCCCGCGCCGACCAGCATGGCGAGCAGCACGCGGGGGAGCCGCACCTGCCAGACGATCGCCTCGGCCGGCGCCGGCCAGGACACCTCGCCCAGGCCGAACGCCTGGTGGGCGATGACGCGGGCCACGGTGACCGGGCCGATCGCGACCGCCCCGGTGCCGACCGCGATCACCCCGGTGACCACCAGCGCCGCCCCGAGCGTCACCAGCCAGAACACCGTGCGCCGCCGCTGCGCGCCGATCCCGAGCGCATCGGGCTCCCGCACCCCGTCGTGGCGGCCCTCCGGGAGGACGGTCGTCACCGTGGCACCTCCAGCCTCGATCGCACTGTTGCCAAACTTTGGCAGCAACCTAGCAAGGAGATCACTTGGAGGAAAGGGTGCTACGGCTGGGCGGCGAGAAGCCGGCGGGTGATCGAGGGGATGTCCGGGGCGCCGGTCAGGGCCATGGTCAGGTCGAGCTCCGCGACGACGTTGCGGATGACGTCCTCGATCCCACCCTGCCCGGCCAGGGCGAACCCGTACAGGTAGGGCCGGCCCAGCAGGACGGCGTTCGCGCCGAGGGCCAGGGCGGTGAAGACGTCCGCGCCCGACCGGATGCCGCTGTCGAGCAGCAGGGCGGGCCCCGGGCCGAGCTCCCGGCGGATGGTCACGAGCGCGTCCAGCGAGGCGATCGCGTTGTCGACCTGGCGTCCGCCGTGGTTGGAGACGACGACCGCGTCCGCGCCGAGATCGAAGGCGCGGCGGGCGTCGTCCGGGTGCAGGATCCCCTTCAGGACGACCGGGAGCTTCGTACGATCCCGCAGGGTGGCCAGATGATCCCAGCTCAGGCCGGGGTTGGAATAGATGTCGAGGAACGTCTCGACCGACGCGCGCGGCTCGGGGGAGCGCAGGTTGGCCCAGAAGCGGCCGGGATGGTTGCGGGTCATCGCCAGCAGGGTCCGCACCGCGCCCGCCGTGACGGGGGTCTTCCCGCGCGTCACCGGCCGGGCGGTCCGCTCGGCGACGATCTGCCGGAACCGCGGATCCGACGTGTACTGGGCGATGCCCTGACCCCGGCTGAACGGCAGCGAGCCCAGGTTGAGGTCCTGCGGCCGCCAGCCCAGCACGGTGGTGTCGAGCGTGACCACCAGGGCACCCGCCCCCGCCGCCTCGGCCCGCGCGATGAGGCTGTCGACCAGCGCCTCGTCCTTGCTCCAGTAGAGCTGGAACCAGCGCGACGCGTCGCCCATCGCCGCCGCGCAGTCCTCCATCGGGTTGCAGCCCTGGTTGGACAGCACGTACGCCGTGCCGGTGGCGGCGGCCGCCCGCGCGATGTGCAGGTCGCTGTCGTCGCCCATCAACGCGGCCGCGCCGACCGGGGCGAGCAGCATCGGGGTGGCGTGCCGCTCGCCGAGCAGGGTGACGGAGAGATCCCGCTCGAGGGTCCCCGACGCCATCCGGGGCACGATCGCCCAGCGGTCGAAGGCGGCCCGGTTGCGCCGCATCGTCCGGCCCTCACCGGCGCCGCCGGCCACGTACGCCCAGGCCCGGGCGCTGCTGGCCCGCCGGGCCCGCCGCTCGAGCTCGGCGAAGTCGGCCGGCACGGCGGGCCGCCGCCCGAGCACACCCTGCCGATAGATCGTGTTGAGCCGGCTGAGGCCCGGCCCCGGCGTGATGGTCATGGTCCGCCAGGCTAGTGCCTGTCCCGGCGATCGGCGTCGTGGAGTTGTTCGAGCAGGGCTTCCAGGCGCTCGGCGGGCATCGGGCGGCCCAGCAGATCGCCCTGGCCGAGGTGGCAGCCGGCGGTGCGGGCGGCGTCCAGGTCGGCGGCGTCCTCGAGGCCCTGGGCGATCACCTCGAGTCCCAGCCGGCGGCCCAGCGTCACCGCCACGTCCATCACCGCGCCGGGCCGGCGGAAGGACAGAGCCGGGTCGAACACCTCGCGGTCAATTTTCAGCAGGTCGATCGGGAGGATCCGCAGGCGGCTCAGTGTCGTGGGGCCGGCGCCGAAGTTGTCGACGGCTGTCCGGACGCCCAGCGCCCGCAGCCGGCCCAGGGCGGCCGAGATGTCCTCGACCGGCGGTTGGTGGGCCTCGTCCCGTACGTCGGAAAGGTGGTGCTCGGCGATCTCGAGGACCAGGGCCGCGGGCGGCAGGTCGTGCTCCTCGAGGGCGGTGTGCAGGCTCGCCTGGAAGGCCGGATCGACCAGCTCGCGCGGCCGGACGCCGACCGCCAGCCACAGGTCGCCGTGCCGGCGCCGCCAACCGGCGAGCAGGCGGGAGGACCGGCGCAGCACCACGTGCCCGATCGGGGCGAGCAGCCCCAGGTCCTCGGCCAGCGCCAGCAGTTCGTCCGCGGCCACGACGCCCAGCGTGGGGTGACGCCAGGCCGGAACCGCCTCGACACCGGCCGGGCGCCCGCCCGGCAGCTCGAAGATCGGCTGGTAGCTCAGGTCGATCCCGCCGCGGGCCACCGCGTCGGGCAGGTCCTGTTCGAGGGTCGAGCGGCGCAGCAGCCGCGCCTCCAGCTCGGCCTCGTACCACTCCACGGCACCCGGCGGCCCCGAGCGCACGGATCGCAGCGCGAGCGAGGCCCGGCGCAGGACCTCGTCGGCGCCGGTCTCGCCGGCCAGGTCGGCCAGACCGGCCCAGGCCGACAGGTGCGAGACCGTGCCCGCGGTCGTGTACGGCGCGGACAGCGCGTTGACCAGCTGGCCGGCGAGCAGCTGGGCCCGGACCGCGCCGCAGTGGGTCAGCACGGCGAAGCGGGTCTCGCCCACCCGGGCCGGGATGTCGGCGTCGGCCACCCGGGTCCGCAACCGGCGCGCGGCCTCGACCAGCACCACCTCGGCCAGGTCGCGCCCGTGGACGTCGCCGACCGCGGTGAGCCCGCCCAGCTCCACCACGATCATGGCGGCCGCGTCGGGGATCAGCTCGGCCGCCCGCAGCATCCCGGCCTCGTTGGTCAGGCCGGTCTGCGGGTCGAGGTGGGTGGTCCGGCGCAGGGTCTGCTCGAGGTCGTGCGTGTTGGTGACGTCGCGGATGTGGACGACCAGCGTGCGCCCGGGCTCGGCCGGGTCGGCGCCGTTCGTGGTCCACTCGGTCGCCCGCCAGCGGCCGAAACCGTCGCGCAGGCGCACCGCGAGGGTGCTCGGCCGGCCGTGCTCCATCCGCTCGTTGAGGTGGGCGTGCACCATCTCGACCTGATCGGGATCCACCAGCACCGACACCGTACGACCGAGGACCTCCTGGTCGGACAGTCCGAACTGGCGGGCCGCGGCCGGCGACTGCCAGCGCACGGCCAGGTTGGCGTCGAGGATCATGGCCACCTCGGCCGAGCCGAACATCAGGTCGCGCAGCCGGTTGCCCTGATCGGTGAGGTGCCCGGCCTGACGGCGCAGCACGGTCGCCGACACCCACTCGCGGACCGTCACGGCCGTGACCGCGACGGCGCCCAACATGATCGAGATGGCGTCGAGCCGGCCCCCGTTGATCAGGTGGTAGACGGTGGCCAGGGCCGACGACAGGATCAGCACGCCGAGCAGCGGGAAGCTCCCGGTCGACTCGCTGCCCGGTGGCGGCAGCGGGCGCGTGTCGGGGGAGATCCGCACCGAGCCGTACCACAGCCCGGCCGCGGCCACGTTGATCGCGGCCGCCGCGGCCAGCCCGGCGATCGCCGCGTTGGCCTGGCCGGGGTGATCCATGGCGATGACCAGCGCCGTCAGCCCGGTCAGGGACAGCGCCGCGGCCGTGCCGCACCATTGCAACGCGGCCCGGTGCCGCAGGGCGTGCACGCCGGTGACGGCGGCGATCGCCACCGCGCCGCCACCGAAGATCAGCGCGGTGATCGAGCCACCCCGGCGCTCGCCCACGGTGAACAGCAGCAGCCACCCCGTGTACATCAGGCTCGCCCAGACCCCGAGGGTGTCCAGCCCGACCCGCAGCCGGGCCAGCGCCTCGCGACGCTGCTGGGGCCGGAGCAGCGCCGGCAGATACAGCAGCGCGACGAGGAAGACGCAGACCAGCGGAATCTCGGCCGCCAGGGGAACGCCGTCGACCCGCGTGTCCGGCCAGGCCAGCACGGCCACGCCGCTCGCCGTGCCGGCCAGCGCGGTCAGCCCGGCGCCGCCGGCCAGGGTCAGAGCACGCAGCCGCGGACCGGCCGTCCTTCCGTGGAAGGCGGCCCGCGCCATCAGCACGGCAGCCAGGACGGAGCAGCCCGCCAGCAGGCCGGCCGCCGCGGAGATCACACCCATCACTGTCGTCCTGAAGAGTTCCGAGGGGTCGTTCCCTCAACGAGCGACCCGCGGTGACGGTTACGGCCGCGCCACGAAAGCGCGCCGCAGCCGAAGTGACCAGTCTCCCGCTTACACCGTCGAGCGCAAGTGCCATCCGCGGGCCGACCGGCGACCGTGGCGATATCCGGGGGTTCCGGTGCGGGCCGAGCGGGTACAAAAGAAGCCACGTAATTCGAGGAGGAACCACATGGCAACACTTGCCCAACGTGTCCGCGCTTTCCTGCAGGGCCCGCAGGGCCGGCGCCTGGTCGACCAGGGCCGCCGGCAGCTGGCCAAGCCGGAGAACCAGCGCCGGCTGCGCGATCTGTTCACCAAGCTGCAGGGCAAGCGCCGCTACTGACCCGATGGTCGCCGCCTGACGAGCGGCGACCGGCACGGCCGGGGCCACCGGCGGCGAAGCGGTCCTTGCCCGGCGGCCGGCCGGGCTCTGGGATGGGACCATGACCGAACCGTCTGTCGCGCGTCACCTGTGGAGCCTGTTCGAGCCGTTGCACGCCGTCGCCTATTTCGCTCCCCAGATGACCGCCGGTTTCGCGGAAGCGGGGCTGACCGGGTTCTGGCGGTGCTACTTCGCCGGGCGGGCTGCGGCTCTCGGGCCGGTCGGGCCGGGGCCGGTGACCGCCGCCTTCTTCGGGTTCGCGCCGGCCATGGTGGCGCGGGCGTTGCCAGACGTCTGGTCGAGGATCAGCCCGTCGGCCGCCCTGGCCGCCCGCACCGCCGGGGCGCACGCCGCGCTGACCTCTTTGTTCGCCGGGCTGCCACCGGCCCCGATCGCCGAGGCGGCCGGGCTCCTCACCGACGCGGCCCGGGCGGCCGACCTGCCCGGACGGGTGCTGGCCGCCGCCCACGCCGACGTCCCCTGGCCCCGCGATCCGGTGGCCCGGCTGTGGCAGGCGGCCACCGTGCTGCGCGAACACCGCGGCGACGGGCACGTCGCCGCCCTGCTCACCGCCGGTGTCGACGGGTGTGAGTCGCTGGCCTGGCGGGTCGCTCTCGACGGGGGCCGGTTGCGCGAGGTCACCCAGCCCGCCCGCGGCTGGTCCGACCAGCAGTGGCGGGCCGCGGACGAGCGGCTCCGGGACCGCGGCTGGACGGCGGACGGGGCCGCCACGACCGCGGGCCGCGAGGCCCATGCCCGGGTCGAGGCGCTGACCGACGATCTCGCCGCGGGCCCGTGGCGGAGTCTGGGCGGGGCCGCGACCCGGCGCTGCGCCGAGCTGCTGGCGCCGCTGGCCGACCGGGCCTGGCGGGTCGTGCCGGACGACAACCCGATCCCGCTCCGGCGGGCCTGAGCGAGGTCAGGAGCGATCCAGCAACTGGGCCAGGTGCACGGCGGGGCGGTCGCGCAGATCGGCCACCTGGGTGCGGCAGGAGAATCCGTCGGCCAGGACGACCGCGTCCGGGGCGGCGTCCAGGGCGGGCAGCAGATTCTGCTCGGCCACGGCCACGGACACCTCGTAGTGGCCGATCTCGACGCCGAAGTTGCCGGCCAGACCGCAGCAACCGGCCAGCCGCCGCACGGTGGCCCCGGTCGACGCCAGCAGGTCGGCGTCGGCCTTCCAGCCCAGGACGGCGTGGTGGTGGCAGTGCGGCTGGGCGACCACCTCGACCCCGGACAGGTCGGGCGCCGTCCAGCCCGGGGTCTCGGCCAGCAGCTCGGCCAGGGTGCGCACCGAACGGGCCACCACGGCGGCGTCGGCTGAGCCGGGCAGCAGCTCGTGCACGTCCGAGCGCAGCACCGCCGTGCAGGACGGCTCGATGCCCACGATCGGGATGCCGGCCCGGGCGTCGGCCGCGAGGGCTTCGACCGTACGGGCGAGGATCTTCTTGGCCGAGTCGAGCTGACCCGTCGTGATCCAGGTCAGGCCGCAGCACACCGACCCGGACGGCAGCCTCGGCTCGTAGCCGGCCGCGCGCAGCACCCGGACGGTGGCCTCCGCGACCTCGGGGGAGAACGCGTCGGAGAACGAATCGGCGAACAGCACCACCGGCTTGGGCCCAGGGACCGCCCGGAACGTCCGGCGGAACGGGCGCCGCGCGAAGGCCGGCACCGACCGTCGTTTGTCGACGCCGGCCAGCCACAGCGCCAGGCTCCGGACGCCGGGCAGCCGGGTGCCGAGGTTGGCCAGACGCGGCGTCCACCCGGCCAGGCGGGCCCAGAACGGCAGCTTCCCGAGCGTGTAGTGCGACCGGGGCCGCAGCCGCCCGCGGTAGGTCTGGTGCAGCACCTCGGACTTGTACGTGGCCATGTCGATGCCCGTCGGGCAGTCCGACGCGCAGCCCTTGCAGGACAGGCACAGGTCGAGCGACTCGTGCACCGACGGATGCGAGAAGGGCAGTTCCCCCCGGACGACCTCCTGCAGCACCCGCGCCCGGCCCCGGGTCGAGTCCTTCTCCTCGCGGGTGGCCAGATACGACGGGCACATCACGCCGTGCGCGGCCGAGTTGTCGGCCCGGCACTTGCCGACGCCGGTGCAGCGGTGCACGGCCTGAGCCAGGTCGCCGCCGTCGTGCGGGTAGGCCAGCGCGAGCCCCTTGACCGGGAACCGGCCGGCCGGCCGCACGTCGGCGTCGACCGGGTCGGGGTCGACCAGCACGCCCGGGTTGAGCAGGTTGCCCGGGTCGAAGGCGTTCTTGATGCCGGCGAACAGCGCGATCGCGTCGGGGGAGTACATGTGCGGCAGCAGCTCCGAGCGGGCCCGGCCGTCGCCGTGCTCGCCCGACAGCGACCCGCCGAACTCGCCGACCAGTTTCGCGGCGCCGATCAGGAAGTCCCGCAGCACCTTGGTGCCGCCGGGCTCGTCGAGCGGGAAGTCCAGGCGTACGTGCATGCAGCCGTCACCGAAGTGCCCGAAGGGCGCCGCGGTCATCCCGTACGCCGCGACGAGCTCGTCGAACCGCGCGAGGTAGGCGCCGAGCCGCTCGGGCGGGACGGCCGCGTCCTCCCACCCGGGCCAGGCCGGCCGGTCCGACGGGGCCCGCCCGGCCAGCCCGGCGCCGTCCTCGCGGATGCGCCACAGCCGCGCCTGGGTCGCGGGGTCGGTGACGACCAGCGCGTCGTCGGCGATCCCGTCGGCCGCCAGCTTGCGCGCCCGTGCCTCGACCTCGCCGGGCTCGTCACCGGCCAGCTCGACGAAGAGCCAGGCCCCGCCGCGCGGCAGCGGGGGGACGGCGGCCGGGCCCCGGCGGGCGCGCAGCACGTCGAGCAGCCGTGAGTCGAGACCCTCGCAGGAGGTCGGGCCGTGCGCGACCACGGCCGGGGAGGCCTCGCCCGCGGCCACGATGTCGCGGAAGCCGAGCACCACGACGACCCGCACCGGGGAGTCGACCACCAGCTTGACGGTGGCCCGGGTGATGACCGCGAGGGTGCCCTCGGAGCCGACCATCGCCCGGGTCAGGTCGAACCGCTCGGGAAGCAGATGCTGCGCGGCGTAGCCGGACACCTGACGGCCGAACCGGTCGAACTCGGTGCGGGCCGTGGCCAGGTGCCGGCCGACCACCGTGCGCAACTCGTCGACGACCGGCCCGTGCGGCGCGGTCGTGTCGAGCCGGTCGCCGGCCGCGGTCAGCAGCTCCAGCCCGGCGACGTTGTCGGAGGTGCGCCCGTAGGCCAGCGACCGCGAGCCGCAGGCGTTGTTGCCGATCATGCCGCCGATCGTGCAGCGCGGCCAGGTCGACGGGTCGGGCCCGAACCGGACGCCGTGCGGGGTCGCCGCCTTCTGCAGCACGGCGTGGACCGTGCCCGGCTCGACCACCGCCGTCCGCGCCGCCGGGTCGATCTCGAGCACCCGGTTGAGGTGGCGGGAGAAGTCGAGCACGATGCCCCGGCCGACCGCGTTGCCGGCCACCGACGTGCCCGCGCCGCGCGACGTGAACGGCGTGCCGGTCTCGCGGGCCACGGCCAGCGCGGCCGCCACCTCGTCGACGTGCCGGGGCCGCACCACGGCCAGCGGGGGGATGCGGTACAGCGAGGCGTCGGAGGAGTACATCCCCCGCGTGCCCGCGTCGGCCCGCACCTCGAGACCGGCCTTTTCCAGTGCCGCCACCACGTCGCTCATGGGTAACATGTTACTCGTGCCGTCGCTGACCCTGCCGCTGGAGGCTCCCACCCTCGCCGACGCCGTCGCCCTGGCCGTGCGCGAGGGCATCGCCGCCGGGGAACTGGCCCCCGACATCACGTACTCGGTGTATCAGCTGGCCGACCTGCTCGGCATCTCCCGCAGTCCGGTCCGCGAGGGCCTGCTCCGGCTGGCCGAGGCCGGCCTGGTCGAGATCCGCCGCAACCGCGGCTTCCGCGTCCTGCCGCCCCGCGCCCACGACGTCGAGGAGATCGTCGAGATCCGCCTCGCGCTGGAGCCGCCCGCCGCCCGCAAGGCCGCCGCCGGCACGGAGTCCCAGCATGCCGCCATCCAGGCGGCGCTCGACGCGATGGCCGCGGCGGCCGCCCGGGACGACGAGGCCGCTTTCTGGCCGGCCGACCGCAGCCTGCACGACCTGTTGCTGCAGGCGGCCGGCAACACCCGCGCGGCGGCCATCGTCGCCCAGCTGCGCTCCACCACCGCCCTGCTCGGCCCGCCCACCACGGCCAGCGGCCGCACGCTGAGCGAGATCCACGCCGAACACGAGCCGGTCGTCGCCGCCGTCCTGGCCCGCGACGCCCCCGCCGCCGAGGCGGCCATGCGCGCCCACCTCGAGGCGACCGGCCGGCTGCTGGTGGCCAACCTCGGCGCCCGCTGACGGTCGGCGGCCGCGCCGGGAATACGCGCTCCTCCTCGGGTGGTTTTCCCGGCGCGGGGCTTTCGGGCAGGGCTTTCGGACAGCGAGGAGCGCGACACCATGACCGACGGATCGGCGACGGTGGTGGTGATCGGCGGCGGCCAGTCCGGGCTGTCCGCCGCGTACCACCTGCAGCGGCGCGGTCTCGACTTCGTCGTGCTGGACGCCGCGCCCGCCCCGGGCGGCGCCTGGCAGCACCGCTGGGAGTCGCTGCGGATGGCCACCGTGAACGGCATCTTCGACCTGCCCGGCCTGGCCAAGCCGCCGCTCGACGAGGCCGAGCCCAGCCGCACGGCGGTGCCCCGCTACTTCGCCGAGTTCGAGCGCGCGTTCGCCCCGCCGATCCTGCGCCCCGTGCGGGTCACCGCGGTCCGCCGGGCCGGCCCCGATCTCGTCGTCGAGACCGACCGCGGGCGCTGGACGACCCGGGCCGTGATCAACGCCACCGGCACGTGGACCAACCCCGTCCGGCCGCACTATCCGGGTCAGGAGACGTTCCGAGGTCTTCAGCTGCACACGTCCGACTACGTGTCGGCCGGGCAGTTCGCCGGGCTGCGCGTCGCGGTCGTCGGTGGCGGCATCTCCGCCCTGCAACTGCTGGAGGAGATCTCCCGGGTCGCGAAGACGTTCTGGTACACCCGCCGCGAGCCGTACTTCCGCACCGACGGGTTCGAACCCGAGGTGGCCGGGCGCGAGACCATCGCCAAGGTCATGGCCGACGTCGAGGCGGGCCGTCCGACCGGCAGCGTGGTCTCCTACACCGGCCTGGCCTGGACGTCGTACGCGCTGGAGGCGAAGCGGCGCGGCGTTCTCGAGCGCCGCCCGATGTTCACCGCGATCGAGCCGCTCGGCGTGCGCGAGGCCGACGGCACCCTCACCACCGTCGACGCGATCGTCTGGGCCACCGGCTTCAAGGCCGCGCTGGCCCACCTCGACCCGCTGGGACTGCGTAACGAGGCGGGCGGCATCCGGGTGATCGGCACCCAGGTCGCCGACGAGCCGCGCGTCCATCTCGTCGGGTTCGGCCCCTCGCAGTCCACGGTCGGCGCCAACCGCGCGGGCCGGGAAGCGGTCAGCGCCATCGCGAGACATCTGTCCAGGGTGGACGAAGCCTCGGCTGCGGCGGCGCCGGGGACGGGTCAGGAACCGTTCAGGCTCTGGCCGTAGACGTGCTCGACCCGCAGGACGAGCAGGACCCGGCGGTCGGAGACCATCACCGAGCGGTACTCGGCCCAGTCCGGGTGCTCACCGGCGGCCCGGCGGTAGTAGTCGACCAGCGCGTCCACCTCGGGACCGTCCGGGTCGGCGCCCGGGCCGATCAGCTCGACCGATCCCTCGGCCGTCGCCCAGGCCCGGCCGTCGGGGCTGGTGACCTCCAGGGCGGCGCGCGGGTCGCGGCGCGCGTTGGCCGTCTTGGCCCGGCCGTCGGTGACCGACACATAGACGCGTTCGGCCGCGCGGTCGTAGAACGGGGTCACCGGGGACAGCTGCGGCAGGCCGTTCGCCTTGATGGTCGCCAGCACGCCGAGCCGGCTGCCGGCGAGCAGCGCGCGCGGGTCGAAATCAGTCATACCGCATTCTCCACCCGGCGGCCCCCGATGGTCCGGCCCGGCGCGATCGTTCTTGTGAACCCTCGCCGGTAAACTTGATTTGTTCCAATCTAGGGGTAAGGTCATCCGGGTGACGGCGGCCTTCGAAGCACAGCGGCAGTTCGAGGCCCAGCTCCGGGCTGCCTCGCTGCGTGTGACCAGGCCGCGACTGGCGGTCCTGGGCGCGCTGCGCGACCACCCGCACGTCGACACCGACGCCGTGATCGCGCTCGTCCGGGCCGATCACCCCAAGGTGTCCCACCAGGCGATCTACGATGTGCTGCGGGCGCTCACCGAGGCCGGGCTGGTGCGCCGCATCCAGCCCGCCGGGGCCACCGCCCGCTACGAGTCCCGGGTGGCTGACAACCATCACCACGTCGTGTGCCGCTCGTGCGGCACGATCGCCGACGTCGAGTGCGCCGCCGGTCACACCCCCTGTCTCACCGCCTCCGACGACCACGGGTTCGTGATCGACGAGGCGGAGGTCGTCTACTGGGGCGTCTGCCCCCGCTGCGCGGCCGCGAAAACGTCCGAGAGATCCGCCAGTTCGGAAGGAACCAGATGAGCGACACCCAGGACAACGTCTCCGCCAGCGCGCAGGGCGTGGACGAGAAGGCGGCGGCCGGCTGTCCGGTCGCGCACGACTCCGTGACCTCGCACGGCAGCGAGAGCGAGAACCCGGCGATCGACTCGCCCAAGCCCAAGACCGGCGGCCGCCCGCACAGCATCCGGGACTGGTGGCCCAACCAGCTCGACCTGTCGGTGCTGCACGCCCACTCGTCCAAGGCCAACCCGCTCGGCCCCTCCTTCGAGTACGCCAAGGAGTTCGCCAAGCTCGACGTCGAGGCCCTCAAGCGGGACATCACCGACGTGCTGACCACCTCGCAGGACTGGTGGCCGGCCGACTTCGGCCACTACGGCGGTCTGATGATCCGGATGAGCTGGCACGCCGCCGGCACGTACCGCATCCAGGACGGCCGGGGTGGCGCCGGTGACGGCGGTCAGCGGTTCGCCCCGCTCAACAGCTGGCCCGACAACGCCAACCTCGACAAGGCGCGCCGCCTGCTGTGGCCGGTGAAGCAGAAGTACGGCCAGCAGATCTCCTGGGCCGACCTGCTGGTGCTGGCCGGCAACGTGGCCATGGAGTCGATGGGCTTCAAGACCTTCGGCTTCGGCTTCGGCCGGGTCGACACCTGGGAGCCCGAGGAGATCTTCTGGGGTCCCGAGGACACCTGGCTCGGCGACGAGCGCTACGTCTCCGACGACTCGATGGCCGAGGACGTCGGCGCGACCGAGATGGGCCTCATCTACGTCAACCCCGAGGGCCCGCGCGGCAACGCCAACCCGCTCGCCGCGGCGCACTTCATCCGTGAGACGTTCCGCCGCATGGCCATGAACGACGAGGAGACCGTCGCGCTCATCGCCGGCGGCCACACCTTCGGCAAGACCCACGGCGCCGCGCCGGCCGACAACCACATCGGCCCCGAGCCCGAGGGCGCGCCCATCGAGGCGCAGGGCCTGGGCTGGCTGAACACCCACGGCACCGGCAAGGGCAAGGACACGATCACCAGTGGGCTCGAGGTCACCTGGACCGACAAGCCGACGCAGTGGAGCAACCGCTTCTTCGAGATCCTCTTCGCGTACGACTGGGAGCTCACCACCAGCCCGGCCGGCGCCAAGCAGTACGTCGCCAAGACCACCGACGAGATCATCCCGGACGCGTTCGACCCGGCCAAGAAGCACAAGCCGACGATGCTGACGACCGACCTGGCCCTGCGCGTCGACCCGGCGTACGAGAAGATCTCGCGCCGCTTCCTGGCGAACCCCGACGAGTTCGCGCTCGCCTACGCCAAGGCCTGGTATAAGCTGCTGCACCGCGACATGGGTCCGGTCAGCCGCTTCCTCGGCCCGTGGGTGGCCGAGCCGCAGCTCTGGCAGGACCCGGTCCCCGCCGTCGAGGGCGAGCTCGTGGGCGAGGCCGACATCGCCGCGCTCAAGGCCAAGGTGCTCGGCTCGGGCCTCACCGTCGCCCAGCTGATCCAGACCGCGTGGGCCTCGGCCGCGACCTTCCGCTCGACCGACAAGCGCGGCGGCGCCAACGGCGCCCGCATCGCGCTCGAGCCGCAGCGCAGCTGGGAGGTCAACCAGCCCGTCGTCCCCGTGATCGACGCGCTCAAGGGCATCCAGCAGGAGTTCAACGCGGCCGGCGGGGCGCAGATCTCGCTGGCCGACCTCATCGTGCTGGCCGGCTCGGCCGCCGTCGAGAAGGCCGCGAAGGACGCCGGCGCCGAGGTGACCGTGCCGTTCCGGCCGGGCCGCACCGACGCCACGCAGGAGCAGACCGACGTGGAGGCGTTCCGCGTCCTCGAGCCCCGCGCCGACGGCTTCCGCAACTACCTGCGGCCGGGCGAGAAGACCCAGCCCGAGGTCCTGCTGGTCGACCGCGCCTACATGCTCAACCTGACCGCCCCCGAGATGACCGTGCTGCTCGGCGGTCTGCGGGCTCTCGGCAACAACGCCGGCGGCTCGCAGCACGGCGTGCTCACCGACAAGCCGGGCGTGCTCACCAACGACTTCTTCGTCAACCTGCTCTCCCCGGGCACCCGGTGGGCGGCGTCGAAGAACGAGGAGCACGTGTACGAGATCCGCGACCTGGCCACCGACGAGGTGAAGTGGACCGCCACCGCGGCCGACCTCATCGTCGGCTCGAACTCGCAGCTGCGGGCCCTGGCCGAGGTCTACGCGAGCGACGACGCCCGCGACAAGTTCGTGGCCGACTTCGTGGCCGCCTGGACCAAGGTCATGGAGCTCGACCGCTTCGACCTGGTCTGATCCTGTTCCCTCGCGCCCGGCCGGCCCTTCGGGGTCGGCCGGGCGCGGTCGTTCCGGCTCGTCAGTGGAGGATCACCTTGGTCGGCACGTGGGTCCAGGCGGCCACCTCGCCGCCGGGCAGGCACACGATCAGGCACCCGTCCGCCCCCGCGACGGCCCACGACTCGGCGTCGGCGTCGGCCCCCACCACCAGCTCGGCGCCGCCGGCGAAGCAGATGACCAGCTCGCCGCTGTCGCGCACCTGAGCCGTCTGCACCACGTCCCCGAGCAGGGTGCCGATGGCGTCGGAGGGCCGCTCGCCCGGATCGATCCGGGCCGGCCCGCCCGGCCCGGCGAGGTGCGCGACGGTCTCCGTCACGACCCGGCTGCCACCGGAGAAACCCCACACCAGGGCCGGTCCCAGCTGGACGTACTCCAGCTTCTGCCCGGCGAGCCGGGCGACCGCCCCGGCCTCGTGCGGGCGCCGTCCCGCGACCACGACTGGCGCCATGATGACCTCGTTCGTCTCGTCGATCTGCTGACGGCAGGACCGTAACGCGACGTTTCATAAGAGAGCCTTAAAACCGGGACGCTCTGTTTCCACCCACCAGCCGGACTTCGGCGACCGTCGATGCGCGGGCCGGACGCGGCCGTGATCTCAGGGTTCGCGGGAACTTCGGCGGACCCCGCGGCGACTGATGAACCGTGCGGAAAACTCTGGTGGGAGCGGGCGCGGCAGCCGCCGTCACGTTGATCGCGGCGCTGCGGTTCGGCGGGGCGGTGGACGACACGGTGCTGCCCGGCATCCCCAGCCCCGGAGCCCTCACCGAGTGGACCCTGCCGTCCCTCACGATGCTGGCCACCGTGCTCGGCGTCCTCACTGTCGGGCTCACCGTGACCGCGGCCTTCCTGCTGCCCGGTGACGGGCGCAGCGTGGCCCCGCACGGCTGGGTGCTGCTGCGCCGCTCCACCTGGCCGGCCCTGCTGTGGGCGGCCACCTCGCTCGCGCTCGTGGTGTTCACCGTGTCCGACGTCCTGGGCGTACCGGTGGACCGGCTCGGCCGGGCGTCCGTGCTGAGCTTCGGCTTCTCGGTGTCGCAGGGCCAGGCCCTGATGCTGCAGGCCGCCCTCGCCCTCGCCGTCGCGATCGGCTCGCGGGCCGGCCTGTCGCGTGGCGCCGCGGCCGTGACGGCCGGCCTCGCCGTCATCGCCGGTTTGCCCCCGGCCTTCACCGGCCACTCGTCGGGCGCCGGCAACCACCAGATCGCGGTCAGCAGCCTCACCCTGCACATCGTCGCGGCCTCGCTCTGGGTGGGCGGCCTGGCCGGGCTCCTTCTGGTCCGCCGCCATCGCCGTTTCGCCGAGACCGCGGCCCGCTACAGCCGGCTCGCCCTGGGCTGCTTCGTGGCCACGGCGATCAGCGGCCTCGTCAACGCGGCGGTCCGGCTGGGTGACCTGCCCGCGCTCTGGACCTCCCGGTACGGGGCCCTGGTGCTGCTCAAAGCGGTCGCGCTGCTCGCCGTGGGCGCGATCGGCGCCGCGCACCGGGCCCGCACGCTGCCCGCGCTCCGGGACGGCCGGCCGTGGGCCTTCGTCCGGCTGGCCGCCGGGGAACTGGTCGTGCTCGGCGCGGCGGTCGGCCTGGCCGTGGCGCTGACCCGCAGCCCCACCCCGGTGCCCGAGACCGCGGTGGAACCCGACCCGCTGGTGGAACTGCTCGGCTTCGACCAGCCCGGCCCGCCCACCGCCGCCCGGCTGCTCGGCGACCCGCTCCCCGACATGTTCCTGCTCACCGTGGTCGCCGCCGGCATCTTCGTCTACCTCGCGGGCGTCCGCCGGATGCGCCGGGCCGGGCACCCGTGGCCGGCGAGCCGCACCGCCTCGTGGGTCGGCGGCCAGCTGCTGCTCGGCGCGATCACCGGCCTGGGCGTGGCGAAGTACGCGTACGTCCTGTTCAGCGTCCACATGGTGCAGCACATGGTGCTCTCGATGGTCGTGCCCATCCTGCTCGTCGGCGGCGCGCCGGTCACCCTGGCCCTGCGCGCCCTGCGCCGCCCGGCCGACCCGCAGGTCCGGGGAGCCCGCGAGTGGCTGCTGCTCGCGCTGCACAGCCGGACGGCCCGCGTGCTCAGCCATCCGCTGGTCGCGCTGGCCATCTACGTCACCAGCCTCTACGGGCTCTACCTGGGTGGGCTGCTGGGCACGCTGATGCGCTACCACCTCGGGCACCTGGCCATGCTGACGCACTTCGTGCTGGCCGGATATCTGCTCTTCTGGGTGCTGATCGGGACCGACCCGGGCCGCCGGCGGATCCACCCGGCCATGCTCGTCGTCGTACATTTCCTGGCCATGGTGGCGCACGCGTTCTTCGGCTTCGTGCTGCTGCAGTCCACGACGGTCATCGCGGCCGACTGGTACACCGCCGTGCACCCGCCGTGGGCGTCCTCGCTGCTCGACGACCAGCATCTGGGCGCGAGCCTGGCCTGGGCCTTCGGCGAGCTGCCGGCCGCCGCGATCCTGCTGCTGCTGGTGCGGCAGTGGATCCGCACCGACGAGCGCGAACAGGCCCGACTCGACCGCGCCGCCGACCGTGCGGCCGCCGCCGGCGAGGACGACGAACTGGCCCGCTACAACGCCTTCCTGGCCGACGCGGCTGCCGATGCCCGCGACGCGCACAAGTCATGAAATTTCTTGATTCGGCGGGAACTTTCGCCGCGACCGAACAGACCAATGCTGCATGCGAACCAACGTTCTGCGCGCGGCTGCCGCGCTTGCCGTAGCCACCTTCGGCCTCGCCGGTTGCGGCGGCGGCAGCAGCGACGCGGCCACCCCCGCCCCGGCGCCCTCGGCGACCGCGGCCGCCGCGACCCTGACCGTCAAGGACCCGTGGGTCAAGGCCGGTGCGGCCGGCGCCATGACCGCCGCGTTCGGCACGCTGGTGAACGACACCGGCGCCGACATCACCATCACCACCGCCGAGTCGCCGGCCTCCCCGCTCGAGCTGCACGAGATGGCCATGAAGGACGGCAAGATGGTCATGCAGCCCAAGCAGGGCGGCTTCGTCATCAAGTCCCGGGGCAGCCACGAGCTCTCCCCGGGCGGCGACCACCTGATGCTCATGAAGCCGGCCCAGGCCATCGAACCCGGCGACGAGGTGTCCTTCACGCTCAAGCTCGGTGACGGCAGCACCGTGCCGTTCACCGCGATCGCCAAGCCGTTCGCCGGCGCCGAGGAGAGCTACGACCCGGGCCACTCGATGGCCCCCATGGGGAGCACCGCTCCGTGACCTCACGCCGTCATCTGCTGACCGGGGCCGCGGCGGCCGGCCTCGGTGCGGCGGCCGGAGCCGGCGTGGTCGCCGCCGCGCACGGGGACAGCCCCGCGCGAGTCGCGGCGGCGCCCGGCGGCCAGCCGGCCCTCGGCACCGCCATCGTCGCCTTCCACGGCGCCCGCCAGGCCGGCGTCGCCGAGGACCCACCGGCCCACGCCGCGTTCGTGGCCTTCACCCTGCCCGCCACCGCCGACCGGCGCGGGCTGGCCCGGATGATGCGCCTGCTCACCGATGACGCGGCCCGCCTGACCCGGGGCGAGCCCGCGCTGGGCGACACGGACGCCACCCTGGCCCCGCTCCCGGCCCGGCTGACCGTCACCTTCGGATTCGGCCCGGGTCTCTACCGCGCGGCCGGCCTCCGGCCACCCGTGGCCGACCTGCCCGCGTTCCGCATCGACCGGCTCGAACAACGCTGGTCCGGCGGGGACCTGCTGCTGCAGGTCTGCGCCGACGACCCGCTCACCGTCGCTCACACCCAGCGCATGCTCATCAAGGACACCCGGCCGTTCGCCGCGGTCCGCTGGGTGCAGCAGGGCTTCCGGCGCAGCCCCGGCATCCACGCGCCGGACCACACCCAGCGCAACGTCATGGGCCAGCTCGACGGCACGGCCAACCCGCGCGGCGCCGAGATCGACCCCGCCGTGTGGAACGAGGACGGGTCGACAACCATCGTCGTCCGCCGGATGCGCGCCGAGATCGAGAAGTGGGACATGCTGTCGGTCGCCGACAAAGAGAACGCAGTCGGCCGCCGCCTGGACACCGGCGCCCCGCTGAGCGGCACCCAGGAACACGACGAACCCGACTTCACCAAACTGGACGACTCCGGGCTGCCCGCCATGCCGGACTTCTCCCACGTGACGCGCGCCCGGGTCACCGACCCGGCCTTGAAGCTGCTGCGCCGCCCGTACAACTACGACGGCGTACCGAACGCGGCCGGCCACCCGGACGCCGGCCTGATCTTCGCGTCCTTCCAGAAGGACATCGCCCGCCAGTTCGTCCCCGTCCAGCAGCGCCTGGCCGACAAGGACCTGCTCAACGAGTGGATCACCCCGATCGGATCGGCGGTGTTCGCCGTCCCCCCGGGGTGCGCCGAGGGCGGCTGGATCGGCGAGCAGGTCCTGGGATGAGGCCCGAGGCGACGTCCCGCCGCAACCGGTGGCTGGGCGGTCCACGTTGGATACAGCGACTGCTGGTGGCCGCGGCCGCCTTCCTGGTGGTGGCGCTGCCTGGCGTCCCCGCTTGGGCGCACGCCCAGCTGGCCTCGGCGGTCCCGGCGCCGGACGCCGCGCTGAGCACAGCGCCGGCGGCGGTCACCCTGACCTTCAACGAGCAGCTCAACCCAGAGTTCACGACCATCGTGGTGAGCGACGCCGGCCGGCAGCGGGTCCCGGCGTCGGCGCCCGCGGTCTCCGGAGCGGCCGGCACGGTCCGGATCGAGGGAGCTCTGGGGGAGGGGGCCTACACGGTGGCCTACCGGGTGGTGTCGACCGACGGGCACACGATCCAGGGTTCGTACGGGTTCACGGTGGGGGATGCGGCGCGGCCACCGGTCGCGGCCGGGGAGTCGTCAGGTGGTCTGCCGGTGGGCGTACTCATCGGGATCGGCGCCGTGGGGCTGGGCCTGGCCATGGTGGCCGGGTATCTGTACTTCTCCGGGCGCCGGCGTCAGCGGGGGTCCGCGTAGTGCGGGTCCGTTGGGATGAATGACGCGACAGCGGCCACCACCGCGCCGCCGAGGCGAAGACCTCCTGCGGACACTTGATGCGGCCCGCCCACAGGCGAATAGTCAGCGCCATGAATTTCGAGGTAATCGCGGTGCCGGGCCATGGTGCCGAGGACGTCGTCGTGGCTCCCGGTGGTGTCGTCTTCACGGGCACCGAGGACGGCGTGATCCATCGGATCGCTCCCGACGGCCGCGCGGACGCCGTCGCCAACACGGACGGCCGGCCACTGGGCATCGAACTCCTGCCCGACGGCCGTCTCGTGGTCTGCGACGCCCGCCGCGGCCTCCTGGCCGTGGAGCCGTCCACCGGCACGATCGAGAGCCTGGCCAGTGGCATGCGCTTCTGCAACAACGCCGCAGTGGCCGCCGACGGCACGATCTACTTCTCGGATTCCTCCGCCGTCCACCCGATCGACGAGTGGAAGGCGGAGATGGTCGAGGTGACCCGCACCGGCCGCCTGCTCCGCCGCACCCCTGACGGCGCCGTCACCGTCCTGCGCGACAGACTGGCCTTCGCCAACGGCGTAGCTCTGGCCGGCGACGAGTCCTTCGTCGCGGTAGCCGAGACGGCAACACGCGCCATCGCCCGCCACTGGCTGACCGGCCGCAACGACTACCTGGTCGAGAACCTTCCGGGCTACCCCGACAACATCGCCCGCGGCAGCGACGGACTGATCTGGGCGTCGATCGCCAGCCCGACGGACCCGGTGGTGGAACGCATCCAGCGCAGCCCCGTATGGATCCGCCGTCAGATCACCAAAATCCCCGAGGCGCTGCAACCGGCCCCGAAGCGCACGGTCCGCGTTCAGGCGTACGACGACACCGGCCGCCTGGTCCACGACCTCACCGCCGACAGTCTCCACTTCCACATGGTCACCGGCGTCCGCGAGCACGACGGCCGCATCTGGCTGGGCAGCCTGCACGAGTCGGCCATCGCCGTCTTCACCCCTTGAGACACCGTCCACGCCGGCGCAAGGCGACCTGCGTCGGGGAGAATCTCGAGGTCCCGCACCGCTGAAGGACGAGACCACGAGGAGCGAAACCATGGTGACCTGGGTGGACGGCGCCATCGACGACCCGCAGCCGGCGTCGGCCGCGGCGGTGCGACAGGCGCAGGACGAACTGGAGGTCATCCTGCCTCCCGAGTTCCTGGCTGTCGCACAGATCCATCAGGGGGAGCGGTATCCCTTCGAGGCAGGCGACGTACCCCTTCGAGGGCTTATCTTTCATGACGAGGCATGGCACTGGGCGATGCGGGCTATTCACGGAGACGAGTACTGGATCTCGCATCCGCATTTTGCAAAATATTCGGCCGGATACGAAGCGCTTGATTCATCGGGTGCAACTTCCGCGCAGTGACCAGTCAGTCCGCAACCCTGGAGGCACGCCGGATGAATGCTCCAGCCGCGATCTCGGTGTGCACCCAACTCGGCATGAGCGTACGTCGAGCTGTCCGACGCTCGTCACGCCGGTTGACGGCTCAGCGCCGGCAGCGGGACGCGGTCGGCGGCAGATGAGGACGTTCCGGGCCAGCCGGTTAACGGGCAACTGGCTTCGCTCTCCACCATGGCGCAACGTGAGCGGACACCCGCGGCGCCGGGTCTGTTGAGCGGCGAGTACTGGATTATGACTGACTGGTTGGCGGGGTGCCCCCGCCGTGCTTCAGCTGGCGCTCGGGGCTTCTCCGGCGCCCGTGGTGCGGTTGACGAAGGGCAAGAGTATGGCTGACGAGCATCTCAGACAGGTTTTCCCAGATCTGGACTTGGACGGGTTCTGGGAAGACTCGGCGTATGCCGAGGAGACCTATGGTGGCGGGTATCCCACTGAGGAGCTGGTCGCGTCGGTTGAGGCAGAGCTCGGATTTCGGCTGCCGGCCTCGTATGTGGCATTGATGCGGATGCGCAACGGCGGAATGCCCCGTAACACCTGCTGTCCAGCCCCGAGCAGAACGACCTGGGCCGAAGACCACGTCGCCCTCACCGCGATCATGGGGATCGGTCGGGAGAAGGAATGTTCTCTGGCTGGGCCCTCGGGCAGCCGGTTCCTTATCGAGGAGTGGGCCTACCCAGAGATCGGCGTGTACTTCGCTGACTGTCCTTCCGCCGGCCACGACATGATCGCGTTCGACTACCGGGACTGCGGCCCCGAGGGCGACCCGCGCGTTGTCCACGTGGATCAGGAGGCTGACTACCGGATCACCGTACTGGCGCCGGATTTCGTCTGCTTCGTCCAAGCGCTGCGGCCGGAAAGCGACTACGACCATGACTGAGTGGCCGGCCGGGGCTGGAGTATCGCCTGCGGCAAGTGACGTGATTCGCGCTACCTGCGCGCGGACTGCGGCAGATGAGGGCGCGCTCGCCTTGAGGCGCCGACGTGCATACCGGCATGTGAATGGTGGTGTGTTTCAGCGTTGGCCTTTTCAGTGCGCGAGCAGCAGAGCAGCGGCCCGGCGTACGGCCGCGATGTCGTCCTCGTCAGGCAGGTGACCGTTCTGCAGTGCTCGGCGTGTGACGCTGTACGGCAGGTCGACGACCGCAAGGGCCACGTCGCGCAGTGAGTGACCGACATTGGCGGAGAGGGCGCCCAGAGCCTCGCGGACCCCTCGCTGGTTCGCTTCGGCCCGCTCTTTGAGCGCCGGCGTGAGTTCACCGTTGAGCAGGTCACGCAGGGCGATACGCAGGAGCAGGGCGGCGTCATCGGGGTTGTCCCGGCTCCAGGTCAGCACGGTGACTGCCGCTTCGATGGCGTGGGGGGCGTCGCTGACGGCCAGCGCGTTGAGATAGGCGCGCAGAAAGCGGTCCTGAGCGCGTAACCAGGCAGCGGCGAGCAGGTCGTCGCGGCTCGGGAAGCGGTGGTAGACCGATCCGCTGGGAGCGCCGGTGGCGAGGCAGACGCCGCGGACCGAGGCGGCGGAAGGCCCACCGTCGAGTACCAGCGCCCGGACCGCGTCGAGCATGGCATCGGCGGAGTACTTGACCGGTTGCGGCATGAAGAAGAGACTACTGACTACATGAACTAGCGAGTCTTCTCTAGTTGGGGGCTGTCATGGTTCGAAACGTGCACGAGCGTCGGCTGCGCCAGTCCGCCGCGACAGCGGGTTCACTCATTGATTCCCTGGCCGGTCCCGCCGATGCGCTCTGGCCCTCCGATCGCTGGCCGGCGATGCGGTTCGACCGGCCACTCGGCGTCGGCGCACGTGGAGGTCATGGACCGATCCGATACTGGATAGAGGAGTACGAGCCGGGCGCACGCATCCGCTTTCGTTTCACGGCCCCGGCAGGATTCGACGGATTCCATGAATACGAAGCCGTTCCCTTAAAGGACGAGGGCTGCCTGTTCCGTCATTCGATGGTCATGGAAACCCGATGGCCGGCCACGCTGACGTACCCCTTGGTGTTTCGTCACCTCCACGACGCGCTGATCGAGGACAGCCTCGACAAGGCCGCCGACCGAACCGGAACCTTCACCGAAAGACCACAACTCTGGAATCGGCGCGTCCGCCTGTTACGCCTGCTCGCCGCACTATTTCCGCGCGCGGCGCGACCAGATCCCCTCACCCGCTAGCAAGATCGACGTACTCTCATCGGAAGATCCGGATGCCGGCGGCCCAGTGCTCCGGCTACTTCAGGTCCCACCCCTCGCCCGCGGGTTCACTGGGCGAGAGGGGCCGTAGCTTGAAGATCAGGATGCCCAGGTACTTGTTCATCCACTCTTGCTTGTGCGGGTAGCGACGCGCGGCCTCCTCGGTGAGCCGGGGCTCGACAGCGGTCTCGATCCACAGCCCGGCCGCACTGAACGTGTTGAGAAGGTCGGACATGGTGAAGGGCCGTTTGGTCAGCGCCCGTCTTCCTTCACCATCGCCCGCGCGGCCCGCAAGGTGTGTACCGGGTCCTCCGCGTAGCCGGACGACTGTAGGAAGAGGACTCGATCGAACCTGCGGCCACGCAGTTGCGGAATCAACTCCGGGCGTGACAGATCCCGGCCGGTGGGTCCGAGATGAAGTTCCCGCGATGTCCACCCCGGCCGAGCCGACGGCGCCCTCGCCGACGAGCTCCGCCAGCTTGCCACCGTTGCCGCACCCCAGGTCCAACGGCATCTGGGCGCTGTCGCCACCAGGCACCGCCGCCGACCGGCCATCGTCTGCCGCCATGCGCGGAAGCGTAGTCGTCCCTGACCCCGCGCCCGGAACACCACTGGCGGCCCCGCCCGGCCGACATGCGCCCGCTTGCACGCCGGCGCCCGCAGGACAGAACCGCAAGAAACCGCAAGCTATGAACCTCGCTGCCGCCCCGGGGGAGACCACCCAACCCACAGCCGCAAAAGGACTGTGCAAGGCACCTACATGCGTCCGCGGCGCCTGGCCAACGGGATGCCTATGGCGAAGATGGCCATGCACGCCACCCACTCGACGCACGTCCTTCGGCGGTCGAGCACGCCGAGACCTGGCCGCCCACCGCGGACGACAAGCCCAAGTGCGCTGTCCGGCGCAGATCGAGGGAGTGGAGTGAACATGGCCATCGCCGCAGTCGTCGCGCTGATGGGTGCCATCGCCGTCGACATGAACCGCCGCTTCGTCCCCAGAGAAGTCGAGCGTTCCGGCAGCAGAACTCACGCCACGGTGATACGAGTATGGACCGTCACGATCGGCGGGTTCCTCTTCGTGGGCGGCCTGCTGGAAATATTCAGCATCGACTTCCGAACCCTGTTCAGCTGACGGGCAGGACGCTGCCGTCAGGAGCCGCCGCTTTCCGAAAGAAACGCCAGCAGCCCCAGGGGTGACCCTCGCCCAAGCGCAACGTGCTGACCGCAACCGGCACGGTCCTGCTCCCATGACCCCCCACCCAGGCCCGCCCGCCCAAACCGACGCGCAGTCCAGCAACCACAACGCGGCAGCCAGACCACCCGCCCGCCAGGTGACCGCCACCCCCACCAGGCAACCAGCAGCCCGCGACCCACCACAACGCCGTCAGAGGCCACCCCCCAAGGTCGGGGCCGAGGGTGACCAAGCTCAGACATAGATGCCGTACCGTCCGAGCTTGGTCACCCTCGGCCCCAACCGTCAACCCCAAACAAAACCAACCCCCCCAAAAAAAACCAACCCCGAAGCCAGAAGCAACCGGGGCCGGAACAAACCACCTACTTGACCGGCTCGATCCAGATGTTGCGGTACTGGACCTTGTTCCCGTGATCCTGCAGCCGGATGGCCCCGGTGGACGGACCCTCCGGGATGTTCCCCCCGGTCCCGCCCGGGATCTCCACGTTGTTCTGAACCGTGCGCCCGTTCCAGACCAGCGTCACCCGAGCGTTGGACGTCTTGGCACCGGCCTCGTCATAGCGCGCCGCCGTGAACGTGATGTCGTACTTCTGCCACGTCTCCGGCGCAGTCGACATGTTCGCGTCCGGCGCCTTGATCGTGTAGATCGCTCCGGCCTCGTTGTTGTCCAGCGTCGTGTCGCCGTACGAGTCCAGGATCTGGATCTCGTAACGCTCCTGCTGGTAGACGCCGCTGTTTCCGCGGTTCTGCCCGGTCACCTCCGGCGGGAGCAGCGGGACCTTGAACTCCACGTGCAGCTTGTAGTCGCCGAACGCTTCCTTCGTGCGCAGGTCACCGCAGCAGACCTCGGTCGCCCCGCCCGTTACGGCCGGCCACTGGGCGCGCCGCCCGTCGGTGTGCAGCCAGTTATCGAGGCCGTTGCCGTCGAAGAGGGTGATGCGGGCGGCCGGCTTGCGGACGCTGATCAGGTCGAGGTTGAGGTGACCGCTGTCGGTCGTGTCGACCCGGACCTGGACAGCGTTCACGCCCTTCTTGAGTTTGAGCGTCTCGGTGACCGTCGCCCATTCTTCCCACGTCACTGTCGACGGGAACGACACTTGCTTGATCTTCTTGCCGTTGACGTAGACGCTCGCCGTCTTGGTGCCGCTGAACGGGTTGGGCCCGTTCGAATAGCGCAGGCCGACCTCGTAGTCGCCGGCCTTGTCGACCGTGACGTGGGAGGTGGTCGACGTGTTCAGCGAGCCCAGCCCGGCCACGAAACCGATGCCCGAGTAGCCGCGGTGGTCGGTCGCCAGGGCGGCCCCGCCTTCGCGGTTGCCCTCCTCGGCCTCGTAGAAGACCTGCTGGGTGCGCGGACCCGGCAGCTCGTTCATGGTGTACCAGGCTTCGGTGCTCCACAATGTCTCGCCGTCGCGGGCGCCGAACGGGCGCGGGGAGCGCAGGTGCACCACCCGGTCGCGGCGGAGCCCGGCCACGGTGAGGGTCACCGTCTTACGGTCGCCGGAGACCTTGGCCGCGGTCACACCCAGGGTCTCGCGGTCGACCTCCGGACCACCGTACTGCGGGGTCGGCACGTAACGCCACTGCTCCACCGCGTACGCCGAAGGCAGTTTGGCGACGGTCTCGTCGGAGAGCGGCTTGGTGTACTCGATTTTGAAGCCGGTCGCCGTGGCCTTCATGGTCTTCATGTCGAACACGTTCTTGCCGTTCGGGGTGAGCTTCTGCAGCCCGAAGCGCAGCTTGCCCTCCTGGCCCCAGTTGCCGTCCGCGCCGAGGCCGCCGACGTACAGCGAGCCGTCGGGTCCGAGCGACACCCGGTTGACGCCCGCCTCGAGGCCCTGCGTGTGCCGGAACACCGCGCCCTGCTCCTGGCCGTGCACGGTTTCGAGCGCCGCCCTCTGCAGACCGCCGTAGGTCACGTCGCCGATGACGAACTGGCCCTTGAACGGTCCGGATTTGAGCAGCACCGGCGTGCTGGGGGAGTTGGCGATCTGGTTCTGTGGCAGCCACAGCACCGGGCGGGTCACCGGCTGGTTGTCGTACGGGCCGTCGGGGTTGGTGTAGTGGTTGTAGAACGCGTCCTTCTCGACCTTGAGCAGTTTGGAGGACGGGAGCCAGCCACCCTGGTTGTCGGTGATGTAGAGGTCGCCGTCCGCCCCCCAGCCCATGCCGTTCGGGGTGCGCAGGCCGCCCGCGACCGTGGTCACCTTGCCGGTCTTGCGGTTGACCACGATGTGGGTGCCGCGGTTGCCGACCGGCTGCGGGTCGGTGGTGGCGCCGCCCAGGTTGATCGACACCGACAGGTTGACGTAGAAGTTGCCGCCCTTGTAGAGCAGGCCGAACGCGAACTCGTGGAAGTTGCCGCCGAACGGCCACGTGGCGACGGTGCGCCGGGTGTCGAGCACGTCGTCGCGGTCGGTGTCGCGCAGTTCGGTCAGCTCGTGCTTCTGGGAGACGTACACCAGGCCGTCGACGACGGCGATGCCCATCGGCTCCTTGAGGTTGCCGGCGATCTTCTTGTACGTGACACCGCCGGGACCGCTCGCCTTGGTGACGCCGTCGACCAGGTAGACCTCGCCGGTCACCGTGTCGGAGCCGCCCCAGGTGCTCAGCACCATCTTGCCGTCGGGCCGCCAGGCGATGCCGGTGACCTGCGGCTCGAAGCCGGGCGGGCGCAGGTTGGTGAGGTTGTAGCCGGGGTTGACCGCGGTCAGCGGCAGGCCGTCGCCGGGGGTGTCGGTGCCGGCCACGCATTCCTTGGTGCCGGGCGCGGTCACCCGGACGACGCCCGCGTCGGTGCTGAGCGCGCTGGTCGGCACCACCGAGAACTCGCCGGCGCCCGGGGGACGCCAGGACAGGGTGAGGCGCTGGCCGAACTCCTTGTCGAAGTGTTCGATGCGCAGCGGGTGCAGGCCCGCGGTCAGGGCGACGGTGCCGTCGCCGGGCGGTTCGACGTCGTGCAAGCCGTCGTGGTCGATAACGAGGTCGTCGTCGATGTACAGCTTGGAACCGTCGTCGCTGACCAGGCGGAAGCCGTACGTGCCGTCGGTGGGCACGGTCAGGTTCGCGAGCGCGTGCGTGACGAAGTTGTCGTTCAGCCCGAACTGCTCGGTGGTGGACCAGTCCACCGTGGGCATCAGCTTGTCCACATTGGGAGTCTGGCCGGGTTTGAGCTCGCAGACCCGGTTCATCGACTGGCCGATGTCGTAGGTCCGCAGGGTCACCCCCGGTTCCTGCTCCGGCGGTTCGGCCGCGGAGGCGGGCGCCGCCGCGAATGTTCCTATGAGTAGCCCGGCCACTAACACACGCTTCATCGGCGCTCCACGGTTACCAGGTCGATACAACGTTGTGAACATCCTGGGGTACTTCTGCCAGGACGTCCAGACCTTTCGATATTTAACCCAGAACTTTTGTACGGCCGGGCAAAAGCTGACGGGCCCGGCCGTCGCGGCCGGACCCGTCGGTCGGATGTGGAGGGTCAGCTTGCCGGCAGGATCAGCACCTGGCCGGGGATGACGCGGTCGGGGTTGGTCAGGACGGCCCGGTTGAGAGCGAAGATCTCCGGCCACCGGCCGGCGTCGCCCAGTTCGGCCTGGGCGATGCCGCTGAGCGTGTCGCCGCGCTGAACGGTGTACAGCCGCGGGATGTCGCCGACCGGCGTCGCCGGCGGCAGGACGAAGACCTGGCCGGCGAAGATGCGGCCGGGGTCGCGGATCAGCGCCTGGTTGAGCGCGTAGATCTGCGGCCACCGGTTGCCGGCGCCGAGCTGGGCCTCGGCGATGCCGAACAGGGTGTCGCCGGAGCGGACGGTGTAGGTCACGGGCTGCACGGCGCCGGGCAGCACCTTGGCCAGGCGCAGCAGGTCGGCCAGCTCGAACGTGCCGGGCTCGGCCGAGGGCAGCGACGGCGCCCAGCCGGGCTGGGTCAGGATCGAGTCGGCGCTGCGGCGGACCAGCCCGATCAGCACCTCGGCGATGAGCGTGCTGCCGACCGGGCCCAGGCGGTTGCCCTGGCCGAGCACCTTGGCCTCGGCCAGCACGTAGTACCAGAGCGGCGTACGGAACTGGAACCCGCCGGCCTCGAGCGCGATCCGCTGCTCCTCGCCACCGGCCGCGATGACCTCGTCCTTGGTCAGCACCTGGACGCCGATGTGCTCGGCGACGGCCTGGCCGGTCGGCAGGCGAAGCCGGTAGCCGCGCAGCAGGTTGCGCACGGCCAGGCGGGCGGCCAGATCGGGCTGCTCCGGCTGGCCGGTCACGTCCTGGAGGGCGAACAGGGCCTGGAACCTGTCGTTCTTGAACGCGGCCAGGCTGGGGTCGAGCCGGCGCGCCAGCCCCACGCCCGGGTCGTCACCGATGATGTTCTCCCACTCGACGATCCAGTTCTCGGGCAGGGTGGGGAAGCCGCCCAGACCGTCGCTCAGCGCGGTGAACGTGAAGAGCAGGTCCAGTGTCGCGGGGATGCCGTCGTTGAGGTTGAAGTTCTCGTTGAAGTTGTAGGCGAAGCGCACCATCGAGTGGCCGAACCGGTAACCGGCCACCGAGAACTCCAGCGGCATGAACGACGGCTCGGACAGCGGGTCGAACCACTTGTTGCCGTTGGCCACGATGTCGTCCACGATGGCCGGGTCGGCGACCCGCTTGAGGAAGTCGTGCACCACGACGTGCTGGTAGTGCTGGCGCAGCACCCGGCGGGCCTCGTCGAACGACAGTCCCTGGTCGACCAGGGCGTTGTGCGCCCGCAGGAACGCGACGTGCAGCTGACCGATGATGGTGTTCTCGTCGTTGCGGGGGTCGCCGATGACGGCCGCCCGGTCGTGCTCGATGTTGCCCGGGCTCGCGCCCTCGCGGGGCAGGTCGTGGAAGTCGTCGCCGGCCTTACTGTCCGGGCGCTTGACCGGCCGGGTCGTGCCACCGGTGGGGGAGACCTTGCCGACCAGCATCTTGTTGCCGTCGGCCGGGTCGCGCGGGGCCGGGAGGCCGTAGACGCTGTCCAGGTCGAGCATCGGGGTGCGCTGGTTGAGCAGCGCGTTGCGGATGGCTTCCACATTGAGCGGCGTCATCGCCGGGTCGAGCAGCTGGGCCATCGTCGCCGAGCCGAAGCCCTGCTGGATCTCCAGCGTGATGTCGTGGTCGACGAACTGGCCGAAGTAGGTGTACGCCGCCGGGATGTCGCTGTCCTCGCCGTCCACGTCCCGGTCGACCATGGCGTTGCCGAGGTCCTTGAGCTGGGCCGGCGTCGTGGCGGTCTGCGGGAGCAGGTTCGCCTCGTCGTCCTGCAGGCCGGGGAACAGGAAGTCGAAGCTGTGGCCCTCGACCTGCCGGACCAGCGCGAAGGCCCCGGTACTGCGGGCGGCGACTTCGGCGAGGCCCTGTTCCGCGGTGACGAGGTCGTTCTCTGTGATCGGTCGTCCGTGTCCGAGACGCGGCATGGTTGCTTCCCCCTGTGACGAAGTGCGAACAGACCGGCACGGTCGCGTGGCGGGCGCCTCGTACGGGCTGCGTTCCGCCGGCGGCCGACACGGCCGGTATCCAGTTGCCGTCACGTTAGGTAACTGGGGCCGTCAGGGCAGGCAGGAAGTTGACACTGACGGATCGGGTGCACTTGTCGTCCGCTCGTCGGGGGACGAGCGTCGCGCTCAGTATCCGGAGGGCAGGCGGGGCGTGTAGTGCTCCTCGAGGGCGGCGACCTCGTCGTCGGTCAGCTCGAGCTCGAGCGCCGCGGCCGCGTCGGCCAGGTGGTTGACCTTGGTGGGACCGACGATCGGCGCGTCGACCACCGGGTTGTGCAGCACCCAGGCCAGCGCCACCTGCGCCATCGGCACCCCGCGGGCCTCGGCGACCCGGCGAACCGCGTCGACGATCGGCCGGTTCTGCTCACTCTCGTATCGCGCGTGCAGCGGGTCGGTCTTGGCCCGTTGAGTGCTCCGCTCGTCCCACGGGCGGGCCAGCCGGCCCTTGGCCAGCGGGCTCCACGGGATCGACCCGACGCCCTGATCGGCCAGCAGCCCGAACATCTCCCGCTCCTCCTCGCGCTGCAGGAGGCTGTACTGGTTCTGCATCGACACGAACCTGGTCCAGCCGCCCAGGTCGGCGGCGTGCTGCAGTTTGGCGAATTGCCAGGCCCACATGGACGAGGCGCCCAGGTAGCGGACCTTGCCGGCCCGGACGATGTCGTGCAGGGCCTCCATCGTCTCCTCGACCGGCGTCTCGGGGTCGAACCGGTGGATCTGGTAGAGGTCGACGTAGTCGGTGCCGAGGCGGGCCAGCGACGCGTCGATGTTCTCCAGGATCGCCTTGCGGGACAGGCCCGACCCGCCCGGGCCGTCGTGCATCGGGAAGAACACCTTGGTGGCCAGCACGACCGAGTCGCGGTCGGTGTACTTGCGCAGGGCCCGCCCGACGATCTCCTCCGAGCTGCCGGCGCTGTAGCCGTTGGCCGTGTCCCAGAAGGTGATGCCCAGCTCGACAGCCTGGCGGAACAGCGGCTCGGCGGCGTCGTCGGCGAGCGACCACTGATTGGTGCCGCGGTCGGGCTGGCCGAAGCTCATGCACCCCAGCGCGATCCGGCTGACCTTGAGACCCGAGCTACCCAGACGTGTGTATCGCATGACCTCAACCTAGGCCCCGCTCCCGGTCGTCGCAGGCTTCGGCTGGCACCACGGGCAGAGACGGCCGTCAGCAGTAGCGGGGCAGATACGTGGTCACCTGGTCGCGCCACGACGGCCAGTCGTGCGGAATGTCCGGGCCCCACAGGTCGTACTCGTGCCGGAGGCCCTTCTCAGCCAGCAGCGCGGCCATCCCCGGGGTCGACGCCAGCGCCCCGGTGGTGTCCTCCCACTGTCCCTGCCCGCAGACCAGCAGGATCGTCAACCGCTCCCGCAGCCATCCCAGGTGGTCGCCGTGCAGGTTGGCCACGTAGTCCATCGGGTTGTTGAAATAGACGGCGTCCCCGCGCTCGCCCCACGCGTTCCAGGTGCCCGGGTCGTAGTTGCCCGAGAAACACAAGGCCGCCGGGAACAGGTCGGCGTGCCGGAAGGCGAGATTCAGGGCGTGGTACGCCCCGAGCGAGCAGCCGATCGTCGCGATCTCCACGTCGTCCCCGCTGTCGGCCCGGATGTGCGGCACGACGGCGTCGAGGATCCAGGTCTCGTAGCCGGCGTGCTGCCGGGCCCGTTCCTCCAGCGGCAGGTGATGCGCCGACCAGGTCCCCTCGTCGAACGAGTCGACGCAGTACAGTTTGACGCGGCCCGCTTCGAGGAGCGGCTCGATGGCAGCGACCATGCCGTTGTCCGACCATTCCCACGCGTTCCCCTTCTCGGTCGGGAACACGAGAAGCGGCCTTCCGTAGTGCCCGTGGACCGCGACGGTCGCCTCCGCGCCGTTGGCGGCCCGCAGTTGTACGGAGTAGTGGCGCATACCCGATGAGTCTGCCGCAGCCCTGGGCATGGCGCGCGGCCGGTCACGGGTCGTGGTGACTTTGCGGTTGTGACGAAGGACGCGTCCCGCTTCGCAGGGAATTGCCAGCGGTGGTTGAGAGATTGGCAACATGGGCCGTTGAGACTGGTGTGCGGGTGCAGGTCGCGGGTATCGGCAACCGGTCGGTGATCTGCGGCCGGAGCTGGCTACCAGCAAGATCACGTACGCTTTCGGACGGTCCGTGCACGAGTGGCGTACTGTGCCGAGTCGCTGTGCCCGGCGAGTTGCCGTGCGCCGAGTTTTCCGTCGAGGAATGGGGTCTGGGGATCCGTGACTGTGGGTGACCGGATGAAGGGTCGATCGATCGTCGGCAAGGCCGGGTTGTTGCTGATGTGCGGCCTGTTGACGGCTGTGGTGGTGTCCGCCGCCGCGTTCCCGGCGGCCGCGCTGGGCGGCCTCGTGGCCAAGGCCGGCGCCGAGACCTTCGCGGCGATGCCGAGCACCCTGGTGCAGCAGACCGCCCCGCAGGTGACACGCATCCTGGCGAGCGACGGCAAGACGCAGATCGCCGTCCTCTACGACGAGTTCCGCAGCGACGTGCCGCTCAGCCAGATCTCGCCCAACATGCAGAACGCGATCGTCGCGGCCGAGGACCACAAGTTCTACGAGCACGACGGCGTCGACCTGAGGGGCATCGCCCGGGCGTTGGTCAACAACAGCCAGGGCGGCTCCCAGCAGGGCGCGTCGACGCTGACTATGCAGTACGTGCGGATGGCTCAGGCCTACGGGGCCAAGACGCCGCAGGAGGCGGTCGACGCGACCAAGGACAGCCCGGAACGCAAGATCGCCGAGATGAAGTACGCGCTGCAGGTCGAGAAGGACCTGAACAAGAAGGAGATCCTGCGGCGCTATCTCAACCTCGCGCCGTACGGCAACGGCGCGTACGGCATCTACGCCGGCAGCCAGGTCTACTTCAAGAAGTCGCCCAAGAACCTGACGATCGCCGAGGCGGCGCTGCTGGCCGGCATGGTGAAGGCGCCCTCGGCGTTCGACCCGACCACCAAGACCGGCCACCCGCAGGCGCTCGACCGGCGCAACTACATCATCGACAACATGGTCTCCCTCGGGCAGATCACCAAGGTCGAGGGCGAGAACGCCAAGAAGACGAAGCTGGCCCGCACGGCCAACCGGCCGGGCAACGGCTGCACCTCGGTGGCCGTCAACAACTGGGGCTTCTTCTGCGACTACCTCTACCGCTGGTGGCTGGAGCAGAAGGACTTCGGCGCCAACGCGTACGAGCGGGAGCGTCAGCTCAAGACCGGTGGCTATACCATCGTCACCTCGCTGGACATCAAGGCGCAGAAGGCCGCGCGCAAAGAGATCACCCGCAAGATCGACGACAACGACAAGAACGCCGTCCTGCTCGCCGGGGTCGAGCCGGGCACCGGTCACGTCAAGACGCTGGCGGCCAACCGCAAGTTCAAGCTCGACGACGGTACGAACCCGAAGAGCTCGAACCCGCAGGCGCGCCGGGCCGGCGCGCGGGCGACGTACCCGAACACGACGAACCCGATCATCACCGGCAGCGGCGACATCAACGGCTACCAGGCCGGCTCGGTGTTCAAGATGTTCACGATGGTGGCCGCGCTCGAGAACGGCTACGAGCTGGACTTCCCGATCACCTCCGGCTCGACCTACAGGTCGAGCTACCCGGTCGCGGCCGACTCGCCGGCGGCCTGCCCGGGCACGACGCTCTACTGCCCGAGCAACGCCTCGCCCAACGAGAAGGGCACGTTCAACATGTGGACCGGCTTCGGCAAGTCGGTCAACACCTACTTCGTGCCGCTGCAGGAGAAGGTCGGCGCCGAGAAGGTCGTCGACGTGGCCAAGCGCTTCGGCATGCAGTTCCGCTCCTCGGCCGAGCGCGACCTCATCGCCACCCCCCAGGCCGCGCACAACTTCGGTGCGTTCACCCTGGGCGTGACCGCCTCCACGCCGTTGGAGATCGCCAACGCGTACGCCACCCTGGCCGGTGACGGCATGTTCTGCGCCCCCACCCCGATCAAGCAGATCCGGACGGCCGCCGGCGCCAAGCTCAAGACCGGCCAGCCGTCCTGCAAGCGGGTCACCAGCGCCGACGTGGCCCGCAAGGCGCTCGACGCGGCCCGCTGCCCGGTCGGCGACCAGGCCCAGCTCGGCAACTGCGCCGGCGCCACCGAGGCCAACGCGCACCGCACGATCGACCACCCGGTGTTCGGCAAGACCGGCACCACCGACGGCGACAAGACGGCGTCGCTGGTGGTCGGCTCGCGCAGCCTGGTCGTGGCCGGCTACATGGTCAACCCGGACTGGGCCAACCACACCGACCGCATGCCCCACGGCATCGTCAACCCGGTCGTCTACCGCACCCTGGCCGACTACATGAAGGGCGCGGAGTACGAGGAGTTCAAGAAGCCCGGCGAATAGCCGACGGATCTCCACGGAAGCACCCGGCGATGCGGATCGCCGGGTGCTTCTGTGTTTTCGGGTGCTTGTTTCGCCGGGTGCTTTGTGTCGCCGGTATGCGCCGCCCTTACCCGCGAGGTAATCGACCGGAGTCCGGGCCGCCCGCACGATCAGGGGTATGACTGCCTACGCGCTCGCGCATCTGCGCACCCCCACCGCCCACGACGACGTCTTTGTGTACATCGAGCGGATCCAGGACACGATGGACCCGTACGGTGGGAAGTTTCTCGTCCACGGCGCCCAGGTCGAGGTGCTCGAGGGGGAGTGGCCGGGCACGGTGGTGATCCTCGAGTTCCCCGACGTGGAGGCAGCGCGGGGCTGGTACGCGTCACCCGCCTACCAGGAGATCCTGCCGCTGCGCACCCGCCACATCGAGGGCGACACGCTGATCGTGCCGGGCGTCGGCCCGGACTATGACGCCCGCGCCACAGCCGCCGCGCTCCGCACCACCACCACCGAAGCGCTCCGCAGCACCACCACCACCACCACCACCACCACCACCGCCACCGCCGCGCTCCGCACCGCCACCACCACCGCCGCGCTCCGCGCTGCGGCGACCGCCACCAAGAACGGCACATGAGTGCCTGTGGACAACCAGCCACCCAGCGCGCCGCCGAAGCGTATTTTTGCCCCTTGCCCCTTGCCCCTTGCCCCTTGCCCCTTGCCCCTTGCCCCTTGCCCCTTGCCCCGGGAGGGAGGGGGCTCGGGATGGGCGCCGGCGGCGTCGGAATTTGCGTTGTGCGGCGGGTTCGTGGACGGCACGCTGTCGTGGTGACGCTCGATCTTTCGTACGGCGGGGTGGTCGGGACCGTGGTGGAGGCCGTGCCGGAGTTGCGGGCGGCGCTCGACGAGCACGTGCGGGACAACGGCGAGGTTCTGCCGCATGTCTTCTTCGCGTGTGATCTGGCGCCGTTCGTCCTTGCGGCCTGGCAGGCGGGTGACGCCGAGGTGCTCGGCCGGTGCCTCGCCGTGCTGGAGGCGGCCCTGACGTCGCCCGATCGCGACACCTGGAACCTGGTCGCGGTCTCCTTCGTCGAGGCCGTCGGACCCTGGGAGCCGGAGATCAAGGCGTGGGCGGCCGGCTGGCCACCGGCGTTGGCCGCCCAGGCCGCCACGTACGCATGACCGAACACGACGCGCTGCCGATATCACCACCAGCTCCTAGACTGAGCCGACATCGATTTTGCTCGATCTAAGGAGTCGTCCGGTGAGAGGCAAGCTCGTCGTTCTGGTCGCTGCCGCCCTGATCGCCGTTCCCGGTGCCGCGCAAGCCGCGCCCATTGAGGCCGCGCAAGCCGCCCCAACCGGGGCCGCGCAAGCCGCGCCCGCCGGGGCCGCGGCCGCGGTGGCGCCCTCGGGGCTGATCCCGGCCCGGCCCAGCCCCGCCGACGTGGCCACGGCCCTGGCCCGCGTGGCCAAGGCCAGTGACGGCCGCGTGCGGCTCGGAGTCATCGGGCGCAGCAACGAAGGGCGGGCGCTGCGGCTCGCCACGGTGGGGCACGGCCGGACCCGGCTGCTCTACGTGACTCAGCAGCACGGCGACGAGCCGCTCGGCACTCCGGCCGCCGTGCGGACGCTGTGGGCGCTCGGCGTGCCCGACACGGCGTGGCACCGGTGGCTGCGCAGCCGGGTCACGGTCGACATCGTGGTGCAGGCCAACCCGGACGGCGCGGTGCGCAACCAACGCTACAACCACGACCCCAGCGCGTCGGGGGACTACACCGAGCCGGGCGTCGGCTACGACATCAACCGCTTCCACAACCCGTTGACGCCGATCGAGGACAATCCGGTGCCGGAGTCGCGCGCGGTGCTGCGGCACTGGCACGCCACCCACCCGCGGGTCGTGATCGATTACCACATGCAGGGTCGCTACCTGCAGCCCGACGGCCGCGAGACGACCGCGTCGATGCTCTGGCCGACCAGCCCGCTGACCGGGGCCGCAGCGGTCACGGCGTCGCGCCGGGTGGCCGTGCGCAACTTCGACGCCATGACGATCGCGGGCGCCAACGTCTCGCGTTATCCGGGCGGCGACTACGAGGGCATCGCCCGCAACGCGTACGGGATCCTGGGCAGTGCCTCGCTGCTCGTCGAGCTGTCCGACCTGCCGGAGAACCAGACCGAGCTCCAGATCCGTACGGCGTTCGCGTCGATGCTGGCCACCGCCCAGGGCGCAGCCGACGGGTCGCTGTGGCGGGTCGACCCGGCCCGGGCCGACGCGATCCCGGCCCGCGGCCCGTCCCTGCCCAGCGCCGTCTCGCCGCTGTCCCGGGCGGACGCCGCCTGACCCTCAGCCGATGGTCAGCAGGCCGTTGGTGAGCACCGCCGGCGTCAGGTGGCGGTAGCCGACCGAATCGAAGAGCACCGACAGTTCGTGCTCGTCGCGAGCCAGCAGCAGCCCGGATCCCCAGTACTTGTGGGTCACCCGGGTGCCGTCGCCGCCCGCCGGGGTCCAGCCGGCGGGCGGCGGCGGCGCGGTCGTGTCGTTGTCGCAGTTGCCGCACGGCGCGGGGAAGTGCTCGCCGAAGTAGGCCAGCAGCTCGGCCCGGCGGCACTGAAGGGTCTCGGCGTAGTGCCGGGCCGTGTCGATCTGGCTGGCCAGGATGGTCTGCCGCCGGTCGCCCGAGGCCAGCACGGCGTCGCGCGCGGACGACGGCACGGGAGTGGTCACGACCACCTCGTCGTGGGCGGCGGCGGTCAGGAAGTGCTGGTCGACGAGTTCCGCGGCCACGCGCTGGGCTGCCGCGTGGCTGACCCCGGCGGCCTCGGCCACGTCGGTCAGCGCGACCCGGCCGTGGGCGGTCTCGAGCTGGTCGACGACCGCCGTCACCGTGGCCGCGGGCACCCGGGCCCGCGCGGCCAGCAGGCGGGGGATGCGCATGGCCCGGCTGTCGTGCACCAGCACCGCGGCGCCCGGCCGGCCGTCGCGGCCCGCGCGGCCCACCTCCTGGTAGTACTCGTCCAGGCTGCCGGGGACGCCCGCGTGCACCACCGTACGGATGTCGGGCTTGTCGATCCCCATGCCGAACGCGCTGGTGGCGACGACGATGTCGAGCTCGCCGGCGAAGAACGCGTCCTGGATGCGCCCGCGCTCGGCCGACGGCACCCCGGCGTGATAGGCCTCGACCTTGTACGCGTCCCGCCGCAACCGCTCGGCCAGCTCCTCGCAGTGCGCGTGGGTCAGGGCGTACACCAGGGCCGGCGTCTCCTGGCCGAGCATGACCTCGACCGTGCGGTCCTCGATCGCCTGGGCCTCGGGCAGGTCCGGGCGGGTCCGGCGCACCGCCAGGCTCAGGTTGGGGCGGTCGAACCCGGCGACGATCACCTTGGGGTCGGTCATCCGCAGCCGCCGGGTGATGTCGGCCTGCACCGGCGGCGCGGCGGTCGCGGTCAGGGCCAGCAGCGGCGGGCGGCCGAGCGTGCCGGCCAGGTCGGCCAGGCGCAGGTAGTCGGGGCGGAAGTCGTGACCCCACTGGCTGATCAGGTGGGCCTCGTCGACGGCGATGAGCGTCACCGGCCGCCGGCTGCCCGAAATGGCGCCGATCGTCTCCTCGTTGGCCAGCTGTTCCGGCCCGAGCAGCACGAAGTCGGCCGACCCGTCGTGGATCGCCTGCAGCGTCTCGGCGCGTTCGGCGTGCCGCAGGCCGGAATTGACCACGCGGGCCGCGACGTGCCGGCCGGTGAGCGAGCGCACCTGGTCGCGTTGCAGGGCGACCAGCGGCGACACGACGACCGTCAGGCCGCCCCGGGCGAGCCCGGCGACCTGGTAGATCGCGCTCTTGCCGCTGCCGGTGGGCAGGACGGCCAGGGTGTCCCGGCCCGCGGCGGCCGCGGCCGCCGTCTCCTGCTGGACGGGGCGCAGGGCGAAGCCGAGCACCGACTGGGCGATGGCGTTGACGTCGGACACCCCGACAGTGTGGCCCGTGAGGCCGGCCGGGGCATCGGACATGTGACCGCTCTCGCCCTGCCCCGGGCCGGCAACCCACCCGCACCTCCGGCCGCTCAACGCCGGGCCGGGCCTGCCGATGAGGAGCCACAGAGCCGGTGGGGAGATGGGCCGGCCATGAGATCGGGGGATCGAAGATGCAGTACATCGCCGCCTATGTCCAGGCCCGTCTGGCCCGCGACGACGAGGGAGCCACCGCGGTCGAGTACGGGCTGCTCGTCTCGCTCGTCGCCGTCGTCATCATCGTCGGGGCCACCGTCTTCGGCCAGCAGATCAGCGACCTGTTCGGCGCCGTCGCGGGCAAGATCAAGCTGCCGACGCCCTAAGGCTGTTCCAGAAAGCCGAGCCGGGTCGCGGTTGGTGCGGATGTCGCTATCGGCGGCCTTCGCCACTACTCGGGGTTCTGTTTCCGCTGCCGTCCGTGAAGCATGGCGCTCAGGGCGGCGGGCGATCTCCAGCTGCCGTCCCGACGATGGGAGGCAACGATGCCAGCCAATCGCGCGGTGGTCTATGAGGGCCCCGGCAAAGTCGAGGTCCACGACATCGACTACCCGACGTACGAGTTGAAGGACGGCCCGGGCGTCAACAAACTCAACATCGGCCGCAAGGTGCCGCACGGCGCCATCCTCAAGACGGTCGCCACCAACATCTGCGGCAGCGACCAGCACATGGTCCGCGGGCGCACCACCGCCCCCGAGGGGCTCGTGCTCGGCCATGAGATCACCGGCGAGGTCGTCGACGTCGGTCCGGGCGTCGAGTTCATCAAGGTCGGCGACGTGTGCTCGGTGCCCTTCAACATCGCCTGCGGCCGCTGCCGCAACTGCAAGGAGGGCAAGACCGGCATCTGCCTGAACGTGAATCCCGACCGGCCGGGCTCGGCGTACGGCTACGTCGACATGGGTGGCTGGGTCGGCGGTCAGGCCGAGTACGTGCTCGTGCCGTACGCCGACTGGAACCTGCTGAAGTTCCCCGACCGGGACCAGGCCCTCGAGAAGGCGCTCGACCTGGCCATGCTGGCCGACATCTTCCCGACCGGCTACCACGGCTGTGTGTCGGCCGGGGTGACCAGCGGCTCGACGGTCTACATCGCCGGCGCCGGACCGGTCGGGCTGGCCGCGGCCACGTCGGCCTGGCTGCTCGGCGCCGCGGTCGTGATCGTCGGCGACCTCAACGAGGAGCGGCTGGCCCAGGCCCGCAGCTTCGGCTGCGAGACGGTGAACGTGGCCCAGGGCGACCCGGTCGAGCAGGTCTCGCGCATCCTCGGCCGGGACGCGTCGGCCATCGGGGAGCCGCTGGTCGACTCGGCCGTCGACGCGGTGGGCTTCGAAGCGCGCGGCCACGGCGCGGATGCCGGCGTCGAGCAGCCGGCGACCGTGCTCAACTCGCTGATGACCCTCACCCGGGCCGGCGGCGCGATCGGCATCCCCGGGCTCTACGTCACCGGCGACCCGGGCGGCGTGGACGAGGCGGCCAAGGTCGGTTCCCTGTCGCTGCGGCTCGGCCTGGGCTGGGCCAAGTCGCACTCGTTCGTGACCGGCCAGTGCCCGGTCATGAAGTACAACCGCAGCCTGATGATGGCGATCCTGCACGACCGGGTCCAGATCGCGAAGAACGTCAACGCCGTGGCGATCCCGCTCGACCAGGCCCCGCAGGGTTATCAGGACTTCGATCAGGGCGCGGCGAAGAAGTACGTGCTCGACCCGCACGGCATGGCCGGCCGGACGGCGTCCTGAGGGTCGTACGTTGGGGGGCGTGTCAGACGCAGACGAAGTGGCGCGCCGCAGTGCCGGGATCATGCTCGGCCGGGATGCGGCCAGCGCCGGGCTCGGCATCGAGCTCGACGAGGTCGCACCCGGGCGGGCGGTGCTCACCATGCGGGTCCGGGACGACATGGTGAACGGCTACGGCCTGTGCCACGGTGGCCTGCTGGCGTCGCTGGCCGACAGCGCGTTCGCCGTCGCCTGCAACACGTACGGCGAGGTGACGGTGGCGGCCGGCTTCGACATCACGTTCCTGGAGTCCGGCCGTGCGGGCGACCTGGTGCGGGCCCGTGCGGTCGAGCGGGCCCGCCGCGGGCGCTCCGGCCTCTACGACGTCACGGTCACCCGGGTGGCCGACGACGTGGTGCTGGCCGAGTTCCGCGGGCGGAGCCGCTCCCTGGGCCGGCCGATCGTCTGAGCCGCCACCGCCTCGGAGTCAGTCCAGGCCCTGATACGTCCAGTTCAGGGTGTTGGTGCCCCGCACGGCGCCGTCCTGGTTGATCGTGCGCTTCACCGTGATGCGGAAACCGCCGTTGTCGCGCGGCTGGCGGGCGCCGGTCACCGAGGAGACTTCGCGGTCGCCGGTGTGGCCGTAGATGCCGACCGTGACCGACGTGCCGGTCGTACGCGTCCGGATGACGAACGGCGCCGAGGTGTCGTTGCGGATCACCTGGTCGATCGCGCGCCAGTCGAGCGTCGCCTCGCGGCCCGGCGGGTAGCGGCTGATGTAGAGCGAGTGCGGCTGGTGCCGCTCGATGTCCAGGCCGGCGAACCACGCGGCGTTGAACAGCGTGGTCGAGAACTGCGAGACGCCCCCGCCCAGCTGGTCCTCGAGCTCGCCGTCCACGATGGCCGGCGCGGGCACGAAGCCGCGGCCCCGGGTGCGTTCGCCCGCCGCGTCGTTCAGCGAGAAGGTGCCGCCGGCCGGAACCACGGTGCCGTCGATCAGCTCGGCGATGCGGTGGATGTTGGTGACCCGTGGGGCGCAGCACGGGTGGTAGGTCGTGAACGTGCCGATCAGCTGGTCGACACCGGCCAGTTTCGGGGTGTCGTTGCCGGGCGGCAGGGTCCGGACCGGCAGGCTCAGCATGCTGCCGCCGGAGCGGACGGTCTCGGTCAGCAGCCGTACGGCGTCGGTGGCCGGCACGCCCCGGCCGGGCTCGCCGGCGTCGAGGGTGACCCCCCGATCCGAGGCCGTGTACGCCAGGTCGCCCTTGCCGTCGAGCAGAGCCGGCGGCGCGGCCAGGCGGACGGACGCGTTGCGGGCCGGCCGGTTGAGCTGCCGCAGCGACTCGTCGAGGCCGTCCTGCGCCCGGGTCTCGTCCACGGTGAGGACGGGCGCCACGTCACGGCGGCCCTCGCCGGGCAGCCGGAACCGGCTCGTGCCGACGGCGCGCTCGGTGGCGGCCACGTCGAGCCGGATGCCGAGTTCGGCCGGGCGCACGGTGAAGCGTTCCGAGCCGGCCAGGATCGCGACCGGCTGCTCGACCCGCAGGCGTACCGGACCGTCGATCGCGCCGCGCAGCCCTTGGCCGTCCCGGCCGCCGAGCGCCACCCCGGCCACGTAGGTGCCCGCGGGGACGACCGGCGACGGCCGGACGACCAGGACGCCGACGCCGGCCACGACCACCAGCAGGGCGGCGCCGAGCCACCACACCCACCGCCGCGATCGCCGGCGCGGCGGCGGCGGGGTCACCGCGGCCGAGGCCGTCCAGCGCCGGCTCCCGTACGTCGTCATGCGTCGATCATGCGCCGGGAACGCGTCCGCGCCATCGGTACCTTGACTGCAAACACATCCGGTGTGACCAGGGCCTCCCGGGCCTGGCCGAGGGTCCACCGGCGGTCCGGATCGGCGGCGAGCAGGCCTTCGATGACCGGGCGCAGCACCCCGGCGCGGTGGAACGGCGCCGGGGTGGCCTCGGTCACGGCCAGCATCGTGGCGAACAGGTCGCCCCGCTCGAACGGCGACCGGCCCTCGACCGCCGCATACAGGGTCGCTCCCAGGGTGAACAGGTCGCTCGCGGGCTCGGGGGGCGCCCCGTGCATCTGCTCCGGCGAGACGTAGGCCGGACTGCCCTCGAAGCCTTCGGCCGGCGACCCCGAGTCGTACCCGGGGGAGAAGGCGATGCCGAAGTCGATGAGCACCACCCGGCCGTCCGCGCAGAGCTGGACGTTGCCCGGCTTGACGTCGCGGTGCACGATGCCGGCCCGGTGCACGGCCTCCAGCGCGTCGAGCAGGCGCAACCCGATGCGGCGGACCTCCTCGACCGGCAACGGCCCGTCGGTCCGCAGGACGTCGGCCAGGGCCCGCCCGCTCAGCGCCTCCATGACGATCCACGGTTCGTCGCCGTCACGCACCAGATCGAGGATGCGTACCGTGCCGGGGTGCGTGACGCTCGCCGCGGCCCGGGCCTCGTCCAGCGCCCGGGCCCGCGCCGTCCGGCCCGTCTCCGCGACCTGCTTGACCGCGACCGGCCGGCCGAGCAGTTCGTCCTCGGCCAGCCACACCGATCCCATCCCGCCCCGGCCCAGCAGGGGGCCGAGCCGGTAGCGGCCGGCGACCAGCCGGCCGGCCGGCCCGGCCCCCGCGTGCCGGGGTTCGTACGGGAGAGTTTCCATGCCCTTGACAATGACGATCAGCCGCGTTCCTGTCGTCACGGCGAGCACCCAACCGCACTACCGGCTAGCCGGAATTCCTCGACCTCACTGCGCGGCGCTGCTGCCGTCCGCGTAGCGCAGCACGGCGCCGATGCCGTGCTCGAGCTGCACTTCCTCCGGCGCGACCAGGAACAGGTGCGCGTCGGTGCCGGCGATGGCCCGGACGAGCGCGGCGTCGGCCCGCACCTTGACCGGCTGGATGCCGGCCTCGCGCAGCACGTGGTCGTCGACCGAGATCATCGTCGGGTCGTCCGGGTCGATCCACAGCGTGTCGGTCGAGGACTGGTCGTCGATCAGCAGGACGGCGTCGACCTGCCCGCGCTGGAGCCGGGCCACCACGTCGGTCAGGCCGGTGCTCGCGGTGCCGTCGCCCCGCTGAGCCCGGAACCGGTCGAGGATCTGATCGGTCTGGCCGGCGGCCACCTCGGCGATCGCCTGGATCGTCACGTCGTCCAGGGCCGTCTCGTCGGCCCCGGCGGCGCGGGAGCCGGCCTCCGTGCGCACGACGCGTTCCTGCCACCGCTTGGGCAGCTGGTTGACGATGCCGTTGACAGCGTGGACGTCCCCGCCGACGACGATGACCTCGGCGCCGACGGACTCCGCGAGGTCGGCCGCGGCCGCCGCCACGTCGCCGGCGTTGCGCTTCCAGGTCTCCTCGACCGCGTGCAGGTAGCGCAGCGTCGACCAGCCGCCGACCTTCACCTTGCGCAGCGGGAACGACTCGCTGGCGGCCACCTTCTCGTGCCGCGGGACGCCGCCGACGCTGAGCGCGTCGAGGTCACCGCCGGTGCGGTCGGCGAGCACCCGGACGTACGGGACCTCCTCGCCGCGCTGGGCCAGCAGCGGCATGACGTGGGGCAGCGGCTCGACGAACGCCCCCTCGACGGACGGGGGAGCGTTCAGCGTCTCGACCAGCGCCACGTCGGCGCCCTGGGCGAAGACGGCGAGGCCGTACGGGCCGGGCTGGTAGGGATGCTGCCGGACGGTGTCCTCCACCGCGCCGACGGCCGCGGGATCGGCGCCCTCCTCGGTGAGCCGCTCCCGCATGGCCCGCAGACGCAGGTCGACCTCGTGGTCGGCGTTCTCCGAGGAGCGGGTCGCGTCGAGATAGACCGAGACCCACGAGCCGGGGCGGTCGAACAGGGGACGCAGGAATGCCAGATTCATGACGTGCACCTTCCGCTGGGACTGGACCACCCGGGGCTACCCACGATGTGCGGGAGTTCACCGCCGCGAGACCAGAGACACCGCAGAGGGTGCTCCGATCAGGCGCCCATCCGGATGAGGGCGTTGCCGCCCAGCATGAGCAGGTCGGCCCCGGCCACCAGGGCCAGGCTCAGGTGCAGGTGGCGGCTGGCGGTCTCGGGGTCGGTGCCGCGGATGCCCCGCAGGGCGAAGACCCCGGCCGCGATCACCAGCGGGACGCCGCCGATCAGCAGCAGGCCGACCGGGCCGGGCGTGTGACCGCCGGTCACCAGCAGCGTCAGCATCACCGTCGGCACGATGCCGAAGACCACCACGGCGATCACGCTGTACCACCGCAGCGACCTTGTCGCTTCCATCTCAGCCACTTCCGACCCCACACTCGACGATCTTCATCCCGGCCCGCACGGCGGAGGCGATGCGGACTTCACCCCCTGAATTCTGACGGCTCCGGCCGGCCGGCCCGCCCACGGGTATGGCCCGGCCATCAGCCGCCCTGGTGGCGGCCGGGGTCATCGCGATCGGGGTGGCTTTCATCGTTCTGGCTCCAGCGCCCGCAGACCCTCCTCCCAGCGGGCCCGCCGCTCGTCGGGGGACTGCTCCCACCACGGGGTGCCGCGCTCGCCCAGAGCCACCTTGGCCAGCTGCACCCGGGCGCGGGCCGGAGCCGGGTCCTGACCCGAGCGCTTCAGCGTGCCCACGTCGCGCCGCGCGGCCATGAGCGCCTTGCGCAACTCGGCGGCCACCTCCTCGGGGATGGCGGGGTCGGTCGCGCGCCACCGCCGGCCGTCGATGACGATGTACCGCTCGTCTTCGCTGCTCACCTCCGTACTGTAGGGCTCGCCCCGGCATCTGCCGGCCACCCGGATGTAAGGGGCGCGGGTGGCGAGTGACGTGACGCACGGCGCATCCGTTTGCCGCCGCTGTGACCCAGGTTGCAGTGTGGGGGAGGATGAAGCGGCAGGCTGTTGATCAGGAGGGGCCCATGCGGTCACGCACCGACGTAGTCGAAGACTTGATGGCACGCTTTCCGCACGTTCCGCGAGAGGCCGTGGTCAAGGAGGACCTGCTGCGCGGCGGGCTGGCGTTCGACGACTCGGCGCTGACCGACAACGAGCACGGCGACGTCAAGCCGAAGTCCTACTTCATCTTCTCGTTCGACCACCGCACCCTCCCCGAGCTGGGCACGGCCGCGCTGCGCCGCCCGCCGGAGGAGATCGTGCTCACCGGCGGCCCCTACGACTTCCGCCGGACGGTGGTGTCGGTCCGCGTCAACCCGACCTCGCCCTACCGCGTCAAGACCGACGACGACGGCGTCATGCACCTCTACCTCGACGGCAAGCCGATCGCCGACGTCGGGCTGCCGCCGATGCCCGACTACTACCGGCACACGCTGGCCAACGGCAAGCGGGTGATGGAGGTGGCCCCGACGATCCAGTGGGGCTACCTGATCTACCTGACCGCCTTCCGGGTCTGCCAGTACTTCGGGGCCAAGGAGGAGTGCCAGTACTGCGACATCAACCACAACTGGCGCCAGCACAAGGCGGCCGGGCGGCCCTACACCGGGGTCAAGCCGATCGACGAGATCCTCGAGGCGCTCGCGATCATCGACAAGCACGACACCGCCCGGACGTCGCAGGCCTACACGCTCACCGGCGGCAGCATCACCTCGCAGGTGCAGGGCAAGGCCGAGGCCGACTTCTACGGCCAGTACGCCCAGGCCATCGAGGAGCGCTTCCCCGGGCGGTGGATCGGCAAGGTGGTCGCCCAGGCGCTGCCCCGGGCCGACGTCCAGCGCTTCAAGGACTACGGCATCCAGATCTACCACCCCAACTACGAGGTGTGGGACAAGAAGCTGTTCGAGCTCTACTGCCCCGGCAAGGAGCGCTACGTGGGCCGCGAGGAGTGGCACCGCCGCATCCTCGACTCGGCCGAGGTGTTCGGGCCGCGCAATGTGATCCCCAACTTCGTGGCCGGTGTCGAGATGGCGGCGCCGCACGGCTTCACCACCGTGAACGAGGCGATCGACTCGACCGCCGAGGGCCTGCAGTACTTCATGTCGCGCGGCATCACGCCGCGGTTCACCACCTGGTGCCCCGAGCCGACGACCCCGCTGGGCAAGTCCAACCCCGAGGGCGCCCCGCTGGAATACCACGTGCGGCTCCTGGAGACGTACCGCGCGGTCATGGACGCCAACGGCCTGTCGAGCCCGCCCGGGTACGGCCCGGCCGGAGCCGGCCGGGCCGTGTTCTCGGTGAGCTCGTTCATGGACTCGCTGCCCGCGAACGACGAGACGGCGGAGGTCACCGCCAGGTGATGTCGGACTCCTGGTAGAGGCAGTTGACCCCGTCGGCGCCGCTGCCGATGTGGGAGGGCTCGCTGCCCTTCGGGACGCCCTTGTACTTGTCGCAGATCACCGTCTTGCGCGAGCTGTCGTTCAGGATGGTGATGTTGCTGAACCGGGCGGTGTCCCCCCAGTTGGTGTTGATGCCGGCCAGCACCTTGGTCGACGTGGCCCAGATCGAGTCGATGACCACGTGGCGCTGGTGGCTGGACGAGCAGTTGCCGCACGCCCGGTACAGCTTGCCGGAGTTCTGGACGTAGAAACGGCTGATGTGCACGGTTCCCGGACCGTTGTGCTGGAAGACCTTGTCCGTGCCGGAGCGGGCGCCGCCGCCGACCACGTAGTAGTCGGTGCCACCGAGGAAGGTGGCGGCGTCCTCGCCCACGTCCTCCCACCAGACGTTCTCGAGCCGGCAGTTGCCGGCGCAGTGCACGCCGTCGCCGGCCGGCGCGCCGATGATGACGTTCTTGAGGGTGGCCCCGGGAGCCAGGTCGAAGACCGGGTCCTGGCTCTCGCTCTGGCCGCCGTCGCCGATGCAGCAGATCCGCTTCATGCCGCCGTCGTAGGTGCCGGACACCGCGATCGTGCCGTTGGGCAGGCTGATCGAGCCGGCCGGGGTCGGCCAGGCCGGCGCGTTGCCGCCGGGACTGGTCGGTGGCGTCGTCGGACTGGCCGGCGGGCTGGTGGGCGGGCTGGTCGGGTTGGTGGGGGTCGGCGTGCTCCCGCCGCCGCCGGTGTTCACCGCGACGTCGTCGAAACCGGCCGAGGCGTACGCGGTCTGGAGCCCGATGCGACCCGAGGCGGCGACCGAGCTCGAGCCCGAGCCGACCGTGGCGCCGTCGACGGCCCCGGTGATCGTCGAGCCGCTGACCGACAGGCTCAGGGTGTACCACGTACCGGTGGCGACCGGCCGCGACGCGGTGCCCAGCACGGTGACGTTGCCGCTGTTCACGGCCTGCAGCTGGGCCTGTCCGGACGACAGGGCGAGGCGATAGAACGTGGTCGAGCTCTTCGACCGGGCGAGCAGACCGGCGAAGCCGCCGGAGCCGAACGCGAGCGGCTTGACCCGGGCCGTGACGGTGTAGTCGGTCCAGCTCGTCGCGCCGGCGAACTGCCGCGCGTTCTCGCTGCCCGCGTTCGTCTGGCGCAGACTCTGGCTGCCGTCCGCGACGACCGTCCAGGTGCCGCCCGACTTCGACCAGCCGCTGCTGCCGCTCTCGAAGTCCGCGCTGAACACGGTCGCGGCGTAGGCCGAGTGGTTCGCGCCGACGGCGGTCACCAGGAGAGCGGCCGCCGCGGCGAGCCCGCTCGCTAACGCCGGTCTCCGCCAGCGTTTGCCGCTGAGGGTGAGCGATGACATGGGGGTTCCTCCGGTGGCTAGAGGCGGTGCCACTGCAACTTGCAGTGGCACGTTTGCACTGGGGAAAGCGCTTTCCTCCGCCGGATGCTAGGCCCGTCTCACATCGACTGTCAACGATGCCGGGAGCGCTCCCGCTGCCCTCGCGCGGCGGTGCCGACAGTTTGTCCTTTTGCACTCGGAGTTGTAGACGTCGAGGCCTGCCCACCATGCGTTGGACGTGCGGCGATTGCTATGGGTGAGCAGACGCGACGTGACTGGCGAGCGACGGAAAGCGTTTTGGGAGGTGCTTTACGGGGCTCTTTATTCCGATTCCCGGAGCGCTTGACTGGTCAGGGCAGCCATTTTCGAGATCATCATCGGTTGATCACCGCAACCATTTCTGAGCTGGTCGAACTGGCGTCCTGCGCCATTGTCAACCCTTTCTTCCGTACGGGGGAAAGGGTGTTGACCGGGTGAGCAGGATGTGGGTCGTGGCAACGGAGACAACCGACCTCACCAGAACGCGACGACGGCGCCGCGCCGCCCGCCCGGGCTACGCACCGTCATCGCCCCGCCATTCGTACGAGATCCCCGGCGAGCCCGCCGCGCCGGTCGCCCGGGGCCAGGCCATCCAGGCGCTGACCCGCGACGTCCTCATCCGCCGATCCCTCGAGGTGTCGCCCAACGGCTTCATCACCATCGTCAGCATCATCCAGGGCGTCGCCCTGGCGCTGCTGGCCGAGAACACGTTCGAAAACCCCAACCTGCTCGTCGCCGTGCAGAGCATCACCCTGGTGCTGATCTTCGTCTGCGTCTTCTACTGGTATCTGACCCTCAGCGTGCTGCTGCGCTGGGCGCCGTCCTTCCTGGACTGCTTCCTGCCGTTCGCCATCGCCGGCCTGGAGATCCCGCCCGCGTTCTTCCTCGGCGACGCCCGCGCCTGGAACCTGTGGCTGGCCATGTTCTGGTCCGGGGTGGCCGTCGGCCTGTGGATCACCAAGAAGTGGTCGCCGCCGTCCCACTTCGGCGAGGCCCGGGAAGCCCACCGCCTGCTCCACGATCTGCTGCGCCGGCTCCAGATGACCGCCGGCGTGGGCGCGCTGGCCGTCGGTTTCTGCGGCATCTTCGCCTACCTCGACTGGACCCACCAGCAGTTCTGGGGCCTGCTCGGCGCGGCCACCGTCCTGGGCACGATCGCCGTCGTCGTTCTGAGCACCGAGCACGGCGCCGCCCGCATCCACGAGCACTTCGGCGTGAGCCGCCCCCCGTTCAACTGACATGATCAGCCGCGGGCGGGGACGGTACTTGTGGCTCGACGTGGGTATAGGGCCACCCGCCCGGTGGACGGTCGGGCGCGGCGGGTTGAGTATCGTACGAGCATCGCCGCGCCGGAGGTGAGGAACGGGAGAAGCTCGCGCGATGACTGAGGACGGACCGGCCGGTGCCCAGGTGTTCGCCGTCGGCGGGGACGTCGGTCGTGACCTCATGCGGGTCGACTGGCACAAGACCCCGCTGGGCCCGCCCGCGCAGTGGCCGCAGAGCCTCCAGACGGCGGTCAGCATCCTGCTCTCCTCCCGCTTCCCGATGTGGATGGCCTGGGGCCCGGAGCTGACGTTCTTCTGCAACGCCGCCTATCGCCGCGACACGCTCGGCCGCAAATATCCGTCGGCGCTCGGCCGCCCGGCCAGCGAGGTGTGGGCCGAGATCTGGGGCGACATCGGCCCGCGCATCGAGACGGTGCTGTCCACCGGCCAGGCGACGTGGGACGTGGGACTGCTGCTCTTCCTGGAGCGGTCGGGCTACACCGAGGAGACTTACCACACCTTCTCCTACAGCCCGCTGCGCGACGACGACGGCGCGCTCGTCGGCATGCTCTGCGTGGTCAGTGAGGAGACCGACCGGGTCATCGGCGAGCGGCGGATGGCCACGCTGCGCGACCTCGGATCCGACCCGAGCGTGGTGCGCACCGAGCAGCAGACGCTCGCCTTCACCGGCGCCCAGCTGGGCCGCAACCTGCGCGACCTGCCCTTCACCCTCACCTACCTGTTCGACCCCGACGGCGTACGCCTGGCCGAGTCCACCGGCATCGCGGCCGATCACCCGGCTGCGCGGCCGGGCACCTGGCCCACCGACATCGTGGCCGGCGGCGAGTCGGTGCTCGTGCCGCTCGAGGGCGAGCTGCCCACCGGCGACTGGCCCGAGCCGCCGGCCGAGGCCCTGCTGGTGCCGCTGCTGCAGCAGGGCGGCATCCCGTACGGGTTCATGGTCGCCGGCCTCAACCGCTACCGGGTCCTCGACGAGGGCTACCGCGGGTTCGTCGAGCTGACCGCCGGGCACGTGGCCGCCGGCATCGCCAGCGCCCGCAGCTACCAGGCCCAGCAGCGCCGGGCCGAGGAGCTCGCCGAGCTCGACCGGGCCAAGACGGCGTTCTTCTCCAACATCAGCCACGAGTTCCGCACCCCGCTGACGCTCATCATGGGGCCGCTCGAGGAGCTGCTGACCCGCACCGACCTGCCCGGCGACGACGTGCGGGCCGAGCTCGAGGTGATCCACCGCAACAGCCTGCGGCTGGGCAAGCTGGTCAACGCGCTGCTCGACTTCTCCCGGCTCGAGGCCGGCCGCATGCAGGCCCGGTTCGAGCCGGTCGACCTGGCCAACGCCACCGCCGAGCTGGCCAGTGTGTTCCGATCGGCGGTCGAGCGGGCCGGGCTGACCTTCGAGGTCGACACCCCGCCGCTGGCCCGGCCGGTCCACCTCGACCGCGGCATGTGGGAGAAGATCGTTCTCAACCTGCTCAGCAACGCCCTCAAGTTCACCTTCACCGGCGGCGTGCGCGTGACCGTCCGCGAGGAGGGCGGCGCGGCCACGGTGACGGTGGCCGACACCGGGGTCGGCGTGCCCGAGGACGAGATGCCGCGCCTGTTCGAGCGGTTCCACCGCATCGAGAACGCCCGCTCGCGCTCCAACGAGGGCAGCGGCATCGGGCTGGCGCTGGTCAAGGAACTGGTGGAGCTGCACGGCGGCACCGTCACCGCGGACAGCGCCCTGGGCCGGGGCACCACCTTCACGGTCCGGCTGCCGCTCGGCACCGGCCATCTGCCGCCGGGCGCCGTGTCGGCGGGCACCGGGCCCTCGGTCACCTCGGGCGCCGACCCGTACGTGCAGGAGGCGATGCGCTGGCTGCCGGGCGCAGCCGAGGCCGCGCCCGACATCCCGCCACCGGCCAAGTCGCCGGCCACCGTGCTGGTCGCGGACGACAACGCCGACATGCGCGACTACCTGGCCCGGCTGCTGCGCTCGGCCGGTCACGACGTGCAGACGGTCGTGGACGGGCGGGCCGCGCTCGAGGCGGCCCGCCTGCGCAACCCCGACCTGATCGTCAGCGACGTCATGATGCCCCGGCTCGACGGACTCGAGCTGGTGGCGGCCCTGCGAGCCGACCCGCGTACGGCCGGCACGCCCGTGCTGCTGCTGTCGGCGCGCGCGGGCCAGGAGGCCTCCATCGAGGGCCTCGAGGCCGGCGCCGACGACTACCTGGTCAAGCCGTTCTCGTCGGCCGAGCTGCTGGCCCGCGTGCGCGCCAACGTCGAGCTGGCCCGGCTGCGCAACCACCACGCCCGCTGGCGCACGGCGCTGATCGACTCGCTGCAGGAGGCGTTCTTCGTCTGCGACGAGGACGGCGCGGTCATCGAGATCAACTCCACCTTCACCGACATCCTCGGGTTCAGCGCCGACGGTCTCCCGTACCCGCCGGTGCACCCGTGGTGGCCCGGCCGCGACGCCGACCCCGAAGGCCACCGGCTCGTCGAGGAGGCGTTCCGGCAGCTGGTCGGGCACACCCGCGGCACGTACACGATCCCGGTGCAGCACCGCGACGGGCACCGGTTGTGGGTGGCGGCCGCGTTCAACCAGGTCGCCGACCCCGACACCGGCCGGCACGTCATCGTCGGCACGTTCCGCGACGTCACCGCCGAGCACTACGCCGTGCAGCGCGAGAGCGCCCTGGCCGCCCTGAGCGTACGGCTGTCGCAGGCCGAAAGTCTGCCCGGCGCCCTGCACGGCGTGCTGCCCGAGCTGGGCGGCCTGTGGCAGGCCGAGCGGGTGTACGCGGCCATCTTCAACGGCGCTGCCACACCCTCGCTGATCACCACCGGCGAGCCGGCGCGCTGGGACGGCCTGACCTCCGAACGCCGCTCGGCCCTGCTCTCCCTGCGCGACAAGCCGCTGCTCACCCCGGTCGCCGAGCAGCCCGGTGGCGCCGGCATCGCGCTCGAGCACCCCGACGGCACGATGGTCCTGCGGCTCGAGCTGCGCGAGAACAGGCCGTTCACCGAGCAGGACCAGACCCTGCTGGCCCTGCTGGCCGGCCACCTCGGCCAGGGCCTGCACCGCATCCACCAGTTCGACCAGCAACGCGAGACGGCCCTGGCCCTGCAGCGGGCGATCCTCGGCCCGGCCCAGCTGCCCCTCGGCTTCGCCGTCCGCTACGCCCCGGCCACCCGCCCGCTCAAGGTCGGCGGCGACTGGTACGACACCGTCACGCTGGCCGACGGCCGCATCGGCATCGTGGTCGGCGACTGTGTCGGCCACGGGCTGCAGGCGGCCACCGTCATGGGCCAGCTGCGCAGCGCCTGCCGGGCCCTGCTCCTGCAGAACACCGACCCGGCGCAGACCTTGACCGCGCTCGACCGCTTCGCCGCCCAGCTGCCCGGGGCCATGTGCGCCACCGTGTTCTGCGGCGTGCTCGACCCGGCCACGGGCGATCTGACGTACGCCAGCGCCGGGCACCCGCCGGCCGTGGTCACCCACGCCGACGGCTCCACCGACCTGCTCGACCAGGGCCGGTCGCGCCCGCTCGGGGTGCGCTCGGCGGCCGAGCGTCCCGAGGCCCACTACACCGTGCCGGTCCGGGCCACCCTGCTGCTCTACACCGACGGCCTGGTCGAGCGCCGCCGCCAGCCGCTGACCGCCGGCATCGAGCGGGTCGCGGCCGCCGTCCAGCAGGGCCGCTCCTCCGAGCTCGAGCAGCTCGCCACCGATGTCATGGACAGCATGGCGCCGTCCGCCGGCTACGACGACGACGTGGCCATGCTGCTCTACCGCCACCCCGGCCCGCTCGAGCTCGACTTCCCGGCCGAGGCGACCCGGCTGGCCCCGCTGCGCTCGACGCTGCGGACCTGGCTGGCCCGTTGCGGCGTCGATCCCACCACGGCGCAGAACGTCCTGGTCGCGGCCGGGGAGGCGTGCGCCAACGCGATCGAGCACGGCCATCGCCAGCTGCCCGGCGGCCTGATCCGCCTGCGCGCGGCGGTGACCGCCCACGACCTGCACCTCACCATCACCGACAGCGGCCTCTGGAAGACTCCGCAGCCGGCCGACAACCCGCACCGCGGCCGCGGCTTCGCCCTGATGCGGGCGCTGATGAGTGAAGTGACCGTGACGACCGGCGCCGCCGGGACCATCGTCGGCCTGCAAGCGAGGATTCCCCGATGAGCACACCGCTGACCTGCACCACGGGCCGCCGCCCGGACGGCGCCGTCGTGCTCACCGCCACCGGCGAGATAGACATGAGCAACGCGGCCGACTTCGCGACGGCGTTGACCACAGCCGACGACCAGTCCGACGGCATCCCGTTCGTGGTCGACCTGACCGGGGTCGAATACATCGACAGCGCCGGTCTGGCCGTCCTCTTCCCGCACGTCGACCGCCTGCGCCTGCGCTCCAACAACCTGCTCGCGCCGGTGCTCACCATCGCCGGGCTCGACGACATCACCACGGTCGCCGACGAGTCGTAGATCCGCCAGAAACTCCCACCGTACGGCCGACGCGCCGTACCCGGCCGCGGAGGATGGTCGGCTGCGAGAACGGCGTCCTCGCGGATGCTGTGCCGTCCACCGGCGCGACGGCCCCGGCCGCGCCCCGCATCGGTGCGGTGTCCTCCGGCGTCGCGCCGGTCACCGGCGCGACGATTTCCGGGCGCCGCCCCGACCGGAGGGAGTTCCATCATGGGCACCGTCAGGCGCCGGTTCGGCGCCGCGGCCACCGCCGCCGTACTCGTCCCGGTGCTCGCCGGAACAGCCGAAGCAGCGCCCGCCCGCGCCGAGACCGCCTCGGTCGTCGCCGACTGGAACGCGGTCGCCGTCACGACCCTGGGCGGCGACACCACCAAGGTGGTGCCGGAGAACTTCCTGTACCTGGGCTTCGTGCACGCCGCCATCTACGACGCGGTCGTCGGCCTGCACCCGCGCTACGAGCCCTACCGCCGGCACGGCCAGGCCCCCCGGGGCGCGTCGGCCACGGCCGCCGCCGCGGCGGCCGGCCACAAGATCCTGGAGACCTACTCGCCGTACGCGCAGTCGGCGCTCGACGACGCGCTGGCCGCCTCCCTGGCCGGGGTCCCCGACGGCGCCGCGAAACAGGCCGGGATCACCTACGGCGAACGGGTCGCCGGCGACCTCATCGCCCAGCGCGCGAACGACGGCCGCAACGCCCCCGTGCAGTTCACCCCGACCCCCGCACCGGGCGTCTGGCGCCCGACGCCACCGGCCAACCTGCCCATGGCCGTGCCGTGGCTGGGCCGGGTGACCCCGTTGCTGGCCCGCAGCCCCGCCCAGTTCACCCCGCCGGCCCCGCCGTCGCTCACCTCACGCCGCTACACCCGCGACTTCCTCGAAGTGAAGGCGATGGGCTCGGCCACCTCGACCAGCCGCACCGCAGCGCAGACCGCCACCGCCCGGTTCTTCTCCGGCAACGCGGTGGTCCAGCTCAACACCGCCCTGCGCGACCAGGCCGCGGCGCGGAACCTGGACATCGTCGACGCCGCCCGGATGTTCGCCGCGACCGCGATGACCACCGCCGACGTGGCCATCCTGACCTGGCGTTCCAAACTGGACACCGCGTTCTGGCGCCCGCTCACGGCGATCCACCTGGCCGGCGCCGACGGCAACCCCGACACCACCGCCGACCCGTCCTGGACCCCGATGATCGCCGCGCCGAACTACCCCGACCACGTCAGCGGCTACAACTCGGTCGTGGCGGCGACGTCCCGGTCCCTGGAGCACGTCGTCGGCCCCCGCCTGGACCTGAAGCTGACCTCCACCGCTGTACCCGGCGAGGTCCGGCACTACCGCGGCGGCGCGACCTTCCGCGCCGACGTGGTCGACGCCCGGATCTGGCTGGGCATCCACTTCCGAACGGCCGACACAGCCGCCCGAACCCTGGGCGTGGACTTGGCCGACTGGGCGGCCCGGCACTACTTCCGCCCCCGCCGCTAGCGACCCGTCACCACAGCCCGAAGTCCCTTCGGCTCCAGCTCCCCGTTGTAGCCGACCGCCAGCTCCAGGGCGCCGCTCGCCCGTTCAAGGAGAACCGATCCCCAGTTCCGGGGGGCGATCGCTGGCTTGGTGCTAGTGGCCGCTGGTTCCGGGGGAGCCGACGGCTGGCTTGTAGCTGGTGGCTGACCCACCGACCCCGATCCACCCACCCCCGCCACCCCCCGCAGCGCCGAAACCACAGCCAAATCACCCACAGCCCAGCAGCCAACCCATGGTCCAGCCACCCGATCCACGTTTCACCCAGCTGATCCGCGGCGCAGTCGACTCACGCACGGCCCAATCAGCCCTTCACCGAACTGGCCGGCTCACGGTTCTATGAGCCGGCCAGTCCGTCAGAACAGCCCCTTCCCCGAAGATCCCGATGCCGAGGCCACGCTTGAATGGCAACGTAGGCCCACCGGCACCTGATCAATGAGCCGGACCTGCGTGCCTGCGTGCGTCCGAGTCCGCGGGCCTGCGGGCCTGTGGACTTCCGGGCCTGTGGACTTCCGGGCCTGTGTACTTCCGGGCCTGTGGAGGCGTCTGCGGGCGTCGGTGTGTCGGAGCCCGCCAAACTGCGGGGCGTGCGAGCCCGGGGGCCTGCGGGAACTGCTGGCCTACGGGCTGCAAACGTCCGAGGGGCGTGCGGACCGTGCGGGCCTGCGGGCCGTGCAGGCGCCGAGCCTGGGGCCTGAAACTTACAACTTGGGGGGATTGCGGGCCTTCGAGCGTCCGAGCTCGGGCACGTGCGGTGCGTGCGCGCCTGCGGGCCTACGGGCGTCCGAGCCCGGGCTGCGAGCCGTCCGGGCGTCCCGACCGGCCGGGCGTGTCAGATGGTTTGTGTAACTGATCGACTTCTATGTCGAGGAGTACACAGGTGACCATGACTGATGATCCACGAGGAGTCCAGGTGTCGGCGGACTGGGTGTCGCCGGCCCGGCAGACGGTGAACGACATGATCTCGGCCGGTCTGCTCGATGACTTGATGGGCCGGGTCGACGCGGAAGGTCTTGCGTTGACGGGTGACGGCGGGGTCCTGCCGGAACTGGTC